>NZ_CP192585.1:0-5324143 GCF_050632225.1 Flavobacterium sp. P21
AAGGGTTTTCAAAAGAAAGGCGACGACATACTCTCCCACAATGATGCAGTACCATCTGCGCAGGCGGGCTTAACTTCTCTGTTCGGGATGGGAAGAGGTGAGCCCCATGCGCAATAACCACCTTAAGGTTTTAAGTGATTAGCTTTTAGTGATTAGCAATTAGCTTTGGACTAATCACTAGTTACTTTTTACTAGTCACTGCTCTTGCGCGAGCTAATATCTTAACATACTGAGACAAAGAAACAATATCCATTATAGAAAGTTCTCTCCCTCCGATTGCTCGGAGGGAAAAGGGATGTACATAAGCTTACGGATTATTAGTACTACTCGACTGTGACATTGTCGCCTTTACATCTGTAGCCTATCAACGTGGTCATCTTCCACGATCCTTAAAAGAAATCTCATCTTGTGGTGGGTTTCGCGCTTATATGCTTTCAGCGCTTATCCCTTCCCAACGTAGCTACTCTGCGGTGCCCCTGGCGGGACAACAGATACACTAGAGGTTGGTCCAATTCGGTCCTCTCGTACTAGAATCAGATCCACTCAAATTTCTAACGCCCGCAGTAGATAGAGACCGAACTGTCTCACGACGTTCTGAACCCAGCTCGCGTGCCACTTTAATGGGCGAACAGCCCAACCCTTGGGACCTTCTCCAGCCCCAGGATGTGACGAGCCGACATCGAGGTGCCAAACCCCCCGTCGATATGAGCTCTTGGGGGAGATCAGCCTGTTATCCCCGGCGTACCTTTTATCCTTTGAGCGATGGCCCTTCCATGCGGAACCACCGGATCACTATGCTCTACTTTCGTACCTGATCGACCTGTATGTCTCTCAGTCAAGCTCCCTTATGCCATTGCACTCTGCGCACGGTTACCAAGCGTGCTGAGGGAACCTTTAGAAGCCTCCGTTACTCTTTTGGAGGCGACCACCCCAGTCAAACTACCCACCAAGCAATGTCCCCCGCGACGCGGGGTTAGGCCTCAGATAAACAAAGGGTTGTATTTCAACAATGACTCCACAACGCCTGGCGACGCCGCCTCATAGTCTCCAACCTATCCTACACATCATTTATCCAAGGTCAATACTAAGCTATAGTAAAGGTGCACAGGGTCTTTTCGTCCCACTGCGGGTAAACGGCATCTTCACCGTTACTACAATTTCACCGAGCTCATGGCTGAGACAGTGTCCAGATCGTTACACCATTCGTGCAGGTCGGAACTTACCCGACAAGGAATTTCGCTACCTTAGGACCGTTATAGTTACGGCCGCCGTTTACTGGGGCTTCAATTCAATGCTTCTCCGAAGATAACATCTCCTCTTAACCTTCCAGCACCGGGCAGGTGTCAGGCCCTATACTTCATCTTGCGATTTTGCAGAGCCCTGTGTTTTTGATAAACAGTCGCCTGGACCTCTTCACTGCGGCCCCGCCGTGGGCAGGGCGACCTTTCTCCCGAAGTTACAGGTCTATTTTGCCTAATTCCTTAGCCATGAATCTCTCGAGCACCTTAGGATTCTCTCCTCAACTACCTGTGTCGGTTTGCGGTACTGGTACTAATTACCTGAAGTTTAGAGGTTTTTCTTGGAAGCCCTTAGGCGCACTATCTCTTTGTCCGAAGACTCCGAGTACTATCGTATTTCACCATTCTCTACGGATTTGCCTATAGAGAATATAGCTAGGTACTTCAACGAACTATTCCGTCAGTTCGCGGCGCTTTCATCACTCCGTCACCCCATCACAGTAATTAGTAGTACGGGAATATTAACCCGTCGGCCATCGACTGTCCCTTTCGGGTTCGCCTTAGGACCAGACTAACCCACAGCTGATTAGCATAGCTGTGGAAACCTTAGTTTTTCGGTGTGCGGGTTTCTCGCCCGCATTATCGTTACTTATGCCTACATTTTCTTTTCCGACCGGTCCAGCATGCCTTGCGACACACCTTCAGCCCTGTCGGAATGCTCCCCTACCACTTTGCATTGCCGCAAAATCCATAGCTTCGGTAATATGCTTATGCCCGATTATTATCCATGCTCGTCCGCTCGACTAGTGAGCTGTTACGCACTCTTTAAATGAATGGTCGCTTCCAAGCCAACATCCTAGCTGTCTGGGCAGACAAACCTCGTTCTTTCAACTTAGCATATATTTGGGGACCTTAGCTGATGGTCTGGGTTCTTTCCCTCTCGGACTTGGACCTTAGCACCCAAGCCCTCACTGCTGTGAAACATTATATAGCATTCGGAGTTTGTCAGGAATTGGTAGGCGGTGAAGCCCCCGCATCCAATCAGTAGCTCTACCTCTATATAACTATCATCAGCGCCGCACCTAAATGCATTTCGGGGAGTACGAGCTATTTCCGAGTTTGATTGGCCTTTCACCCCTACCCACAGGTCATCCGAAGACTTTTCAACGTCAACCGGTTCGGTCCTCCACTGTGTGTTACCACAGCTTCAACCTGCCCATGGGTAGATCACACGGTTTCGCGTCTAACACTGCCGACTAAAGCGCCCTATTCAGACTCGCTTTCGCCGCGGATCCATGGCTTAACCACTTATCCTTGCCGGCAACGTTAACTCGTAGGCTCATTATGCAAAAGGCACGCCGTCACCCCACTTAAGGGCTCCGACCGCTTGTAGGCGCATGGTTTCAGGATCTATTTCACTCCGTTATTCACGGTTCTTTTCACCTTTCCCTCACGGTACTGGTTCACTATCGGTCTCTCAGGAGTATTTAGCCTTAGCGGATGGTCCCGCCGAATTCAGACAGGGTTTCACGTGCCCCGCCCTACTCAGGATACCGCTATCCATTACACTCGTTGCCCATACGGGGCTGTCACCCTCTATGGCGCTCCTTTCCAGAAGCTTCCGGTTCCTTGTGCATGAAATGTCGCGGTCCTACAACCCCAGATATGCCGCAACATGCCTGGTTTGGGCTAATCCGCGTTCGCTCGCCACTACTTACGGAATCACTTTTGTTTTCTTCTCCTCCGCCTACTTAGATGTTTCAGTTCAGCGGGTTTGCCCACCTATCGGTGTGCTATGCCTTCAGCATAGCGGGTTGCCCCATTCGGATATCTGCGGATCGATCTGTGTGTGCCAGTCCCCGCGACTTTTCGCGACTTATCACGTCCTTCTTCGCCTCTGAGAGCCTAGGCATTCCCCATGCGCCCTTGTTTTGCTTATTGTACCAATCTCGTTTTCAAAACGAGACCGTTTTTTTGTTTCCGCCATCGCTGGCAGAAACGCTTTCTACTTTTTGTATTTTTCTTATCTCAATATGTCAATGAACTTTTTCCCGATCCATCGGGATTGTGGAGAATAACGGAGTCGAACCGTTGACCTCCTGCGTGCAAGGCAGGCGCTCTAGCCAGCTGAGCTAATCCCCCATTTCTAGTCATGAGTTATTAGTTATGAGGTATGCTCATTAACACTCAACTTCTAAAATTTCCTTTGCTCAAGTCAAATAGTAGTCCCGGGCAGACTCGAACTGCCGACCCCTACATTATCAGTGTAGTACTCTAACCAGCTGAGCTACGAGACTCTGTTTTTCTTAAGTTTTATCATTTTTTTTAAATCGACAGCAAGAGTAGCGCAGTCTTGAATCCCAAACCATCCGGTTCGCATCTTTTTCCCTGATGTGCGCTGCGGCCAACACTCAAGGCTCTAGAAAGGAGGTGTTCCAGCCGCACCTTCCGGTACGGCTACCTTGTTACGACTTAGCCCTAGTTACCAGTTTTACCCTAGGCGACTCCTTGCGGTCACCGACTTCAGGCACCCCCAGCTTCCATGGCTTGACGGGCGGTGTGTACAAGGCCCGGGAACGTATTCACCGGATCATGGCTGATATCCGATTACTAGCGATTCCAGCTTCACGGAGTCGAGTTGCAGACTCCGATCCGAACTGTGACCGGCTTTGTAGATTCGCTCCCCCTCGCGGGGTGGTCGCTCTCTGTACCGGCCATTGTAGCACGTGTGTAGCCCAAGGCGTAAGGGCCGTGATGATTTGACGTCATCCCCACCTTCCTCACAGTTTGCACTGGCAGTCTTGCTAGAGTTCCCGACATGACTCGCTGGCAACTAACAACAGGGGTTGCGCTCGTTATAGGACTTAACCTGACACCTCACGGCACGAGCTGACGACAACCATGCGACACCTTGTAGACTGTCTTGCGAAAGTTCTGTTTCCAAAACGGTCAGTCTGCATTTAAGCCTTGGTAAGGTTCCTCGCGTATCATCGAATTAAACCACATGCTCCACCGCTTGTGCGGGCCCCCGTCAATTCCTTTGAGTTTCAAACTTGCGTTCGTACTCCCCAGGTGGGATACTTATCACTTTCGCTTAGCCACTGAGGTCGCCCCCAACAGCTAGTATCCATCGTTTACGGCGTGGACTACCAGGGTATCTAATCCTGTTCGCTACCCACGCTTTCGTCCATCAGCGTCAATCCACTGGTAGCAACCTGCCTTCGCAATTGGTATTCCATGTAATCTCTAAGCATTTCACCGCTACACTACATATTCTAGTTGCTTCCCAGTAATTCAAGTCCTGCAGTATCAATGGCCGTTCCACCGTTGAGCGATGGGCTTTCACCACTGACTTACAAGACCGCCTACAGACCCTTTAAACCCAATGATTCCGGATAACGCTTGGATCCTCCGTATTACCGCTGCACGCTGGCACGGAGTTAGCCGATCCTTATTCTTACGGTACCGTCAAGCTCCTACACGTAGGAGTGTTTCTTCCCGTACAAAAGCAGTTTACAATCCATAGGACCGTCATCCTGCACGCGGCATGGCTGGTTCAGGCTTGCGCCCATTGACCAATATTCCTCACTGTCGCCTCCCGTAGGAGTCTGGTCCGTGTCTCAGTACCAGTGTGGGGGATCTCCCTCTCAGGACCCCTACCCATCGTCGCCTTGGTAAGCCGTTACCTTGCCAACTAGCTAATGGGACGCATGCTCATCTTCCACCGTTGTGACTTTAATCGCTTCCCGATGCCGGAAAACGATGCTATGAGGTATTAATCCAAATTTCTCTGGGCTATCCCTCTGTGGAAGGCAGATTGCATACGCGTTACGCACCCGTGCGCCGGTCTCAAAATCCGAAGACTTCTACCCCTCGACTTGCATGTGTTAAGCCTGCCGCTAGCGTTCATCCTGAGCCAGGATCAAACTCTTCATCGTATATTTTAATAATGTATATTCGACGCTTATCTAGTGGTTATATTCGGATCTTCCGATTCCGTTACTCTTATTCTGTTTGTTCCGATTCTCATCGGAACGGCTGTCAATTCAATATGTCTACGAACGTAATTTCTTGTATTCCGCTTGTCTCTCAAAGCGGGTGCAAAACTAAAACTTCTTTTTGTTTCTCGCAAGAAAAACTTGAAAAATTTTGAAACTTTTTTTCGCTTCCATTTTCTCATTTTTCTTTCAATCTCTCAAGGAACTTTCCGTGTTTTGCGGGGTGCAAATGTAGAACGCTTTTTCAAAACCTGCAAGCTTTTTTTGAACTTTTTTTCAGGAATCTCTTCCCGCTTGGTCCGTATTGCCTGCCAGTATTTCTGTGAACGTTTTCGCTGTTGCGGGTGCAAAAGTAGCACCTTTTTCCAGTTGTGCAAGGCTTTTCCAAATGTTTTTTCGGTCTTTTTTTTATTTTTCTCCTAACTCGCTGATAACACATTCTTTACAAAACAACTTTTTTGACAAACCGTAGCCTTTTTCTGAATTTCGGTGCGGTTTTCATGATTTTATCGGGTTTTCACATCCAGCTTTTGCAGGATTTTCAATCTTTCGCCCGCTTTTTAGATAAGAAAACAGCCTTCTTAAGCGCAAGCATTTGGCGATTTTGACCCCAAAAAGGCGACAAGGCGCCAGGTTTTCTGTCTTTCAGGCTCTCTTTTTGCCCCAAATCTTCTCTTCCCTCTGGATTTCTACTGAAAACCGGTGCCATAGCCCCGATAGTCCCGAGGCATCGGGAGGAAATCCTTTTGCTTTTTTCTTTAAAAAGCAAAAGATTGGAGCGGATAGGGGGATAAAGCTCCTGATTAAAACCAAAAATCCCAAATTTTCTAAATCCCAAAACAAGCTTTGGCTTTGCTCTGGCAAAAAAACATTACTATCATATATATGTGTATAAAAAACAAACCCGACAGGTTCTAGAAATCTGTCGGGTTGGAAAACTTGTATTATAACAATTAATCAAAACGAATTGCTTTGACTGGAGATATCTTGGTTATTATATAGGATGGTATCAGCAATACTAAAAAACAAATTATTATTGTCAATAGATTTAACGCAATTACATAACCCCAATTTAAATATACTGGCGCTTGATTTACATAATAGTTTTCGGGGTTTAAATGAACAACCCCAAATTGCCGCTGGATTAATAAAATTGAGATTCCGATAAGATTACCCCAAAACAGCCCTCTTACTATTAAATAGAATGCATTATATAAAAATATTTTTCGGACAGTCCAATTGTTTGCGCCAAGTGATTTCAAAATTCCGATCATTTGTGTGCGTTCTAAAATTAGAACTAAAAGTGCCACTACCATATTTATAGTCGCAACCAAAATCATAACTCCTAAAATCACCACTATATTAAAATCAAAAAGCTGTAACCAATCAAAAATATAACTATACTTTTCAATTATAGTCTTAGTATCTAGTCCTGACGGCGTCTGCTCGTAAATCTGATTGCCTGTTTGCTTAATTTTAGTAAAATCTTTCACGAAAACTTCAAAAGCACCAATTTGATCGGGTGCCCATTTGTTGATTCGCTGGATGTGTCGAATATCACCTATTATAAAAGTTGCATCAAAATCCTGAAAACCTGAACTAAAAATACCCGCAATTTTAAATCGGCGGCTGTTAGGCATTTTTCCTTGTTCTTCTTTTATAAAAAAAGTATTAAAACTATCTCCCAGTTTCAAATTAAGTCGGTCTGCAAGAAATCTGGAAATAATGACTTCTTCATTTAATGATTTCGAAAAATCAGGCAATTTCCCTTCAACAAGATATTCTTTTATACTGTTCCAATCATAATCTGCTCCTACTCCTTTAAAAATGATTCCTTCAAAAGCATTTTGAGTTCTAATAATTCCAGCTTTAGTAGCAATTGCCTGGATGTGTTTTACATCTGGAACCGATTTGAAATTGGGATAAAAATCTTGTTTTTTGGAAATTGGAGTTAATGTTGCTTCAGAATTATTATTGTCAAAATTCGATATAATGACCTGCCCGTTAAAAGCCGAAATTTTATCTCGGATTTTTTGTTGTAATCCAATTCCAGTTGCTACTGAAACCAACATCATAATAATTCCAATTGCAATAGCCGAAATGGCAATTTTTATGATAGGCGCCGAGATACTGCTTTTATAATCTTTTGCAGTAATAAGTCTCTTGGCTATAAAATATTCTAAATTCAATTTATTGATTTTGTTTTGATATTTACGATTTGTATTTTCTTCAATTCAAAAATACATTTAAAAAACCAGAATAGAATTGCTTTAAAAAACAATTAGCAGTTTTTAGACACCTTATAACGGAAGTTTCTTTTTCATTTCTTCCACAATATTATAAGTCGCTGGACATATGGCAACATTTTTCAATGTCAAATCTGATATCTGATGAAACTTCTTACGGTCTGTATGCGGGAACTCGCGACATGCCTTTGGACGAACATCATAAATCATACAGTAATTTTCGCTATCCAAAAAAGTACAAGGAACGCTTTTTAAAACATAGTCTTTATCCTCATCAATTCGCAAATATTGATCAATGAATTGCTGTGGTTTTTGCCTGAATGATTTAGAGATTCTTTCGATATCAGCCAAAGTAAATAGTGGCCCTGTCGTCTTGCAACAATTTGCGCATTGCAGACAATCTGTTTTCTTAAATTCGGCATCATGCAAATCCTGCATGATATAATCCAAATTCTTAGGCTGTTTCTTTTTAAGCCTATCAAAATACTTTTTATTTTCGATATGCTTATCTTTGGCTAACTTATTTAAGTTATTTAAAATTTGTTTCAAGTTTAAAATTTAAAGTTGAACTGCAAAATTAAACAACTTTAAACTTGAAACCCTAATCTTTGAATTAAAATACGATGAAAGATCTTTTTGGGAAAGCGATGTTCGATTTCCAAACAAATAATTCACCCGAGAATATTATTACCGAAACTTCAATTTCTGAGGAAGACGAAATGAGTGTTGCATATTTATTTCGCTCCGATAATGAAATGCCAAAATTAGAGCAAAAAGCACTTCAATTATCTTTCGGTAAAATTTTAGATGTTGGCTGTGGCGCTGGAAGTCATAGTCTCTCGTTGCAAAATGAGAGAAATCTTGACGTAACATCGATCGATATATCAGAAAAAGCAATTGAGACTTGTAAATTAAGAGGTTTAAAAAATGCCAAAATTCAAAATCTCTTAGACTTTGAGGGTAATAAATTTGACACCATTCTGCTATTAATGAATGGTACGGGAATTTTTGGGAAGCTCGAAAATTGCAATCAATATTTGTCAAAATTAAAATCATTATTAAATCCGGGTGGTCAAATTTTGATAGACAGCTCCGATATCATTTATATGTTTGATGAAGATGAGGATGGAGGAAAATGGATTCCGTCTGACAATGATTATTATGGAGAATTAACTTTCACCATCTCGTACAAAGGCGAAAAAGAAGAAACTTTTAATTGGCTTTATTTGGATTACAATACACTTCAAAATGCGGCAAACGCAAATGGATTGCAGTGTGAGCTAATTTTAGAAGGCGAACATTATGATTATTTAGCTAAACTATCATTATAAAACTATGGAAGAATCAACCTTAGAAAAATTAAAATACCCAATAGGAAAATTTGTAATTCCTGAATCTTACACAACTGAATATCTCAATGAGAAGATTAGCGAACTCGTCGCATTTCCTGAAAAGCTAAAAAAAGAAACCATTAATTTAAGCGACGAGCAACTAAATACTCCTTATCGCCCGGGTGGATGGACAATAAGACAAGTAATTCATCATTGCGCTGAAAGCCATATGAATTGCTTTATCAGGATTAAATGGACTTTGACCGAAAATAATCCGGTTATAAAAGCTTATGATGAAGTATTATGGAGCGAGTTGCCAGACAACAAAACAATGCCAATTGAGGCTAGCTTAACTTTATTAACTGGCCTTCATTCCAGATTAGTTTATATTATGCAAAATTTATCATCAGATGATTTAGAAAAATCTTTTATTCATCCTGAAAGCAATCTAGAATTGAAATTAAAACGAATCATCGGAATGTATGCCTGGCATTCCAATCACCATTTAGCGCACATTACCACTCTTAAGAAATCAAAAAATTGGGATTAAACTAAATTCTTCTCAAAAAATAGAAATGCAAATGGCATAAAATAAAAAATCTCTTCAGTTGAAGAGATTTTTTGTTTTATGGTATATTTAAATACTTATGTGTCTGAAGTGAAACACGCCATTTTGGATTATTCATTACATAATCAACAATCAATGGAGTCATTTCTTCTTTTTTACTCCATTCCGGCCGCAAAAATAAAATTGCATTATCATTTACCAATTCAGCTTGTTCCTCCGCAAAAATAAAATCATGCTTATTGTAAATAATTACTTTTAGCTCGTGTGCATTGTCATAAACAGTTTGCGTCGGAAGTTTATTTTTTTGGAGAAAGACAAATCCAATCCCATGTTCCACTAAGCGGGTATGCACCTGAAGTTTCTATATGAACTTTTAGATTTTTATCCTTTAACTGCTGTGTAAGCAAAGTCATATCCCAAGTCAGAGGTTCCCCACCTGTTATTACAGCAGTGTCAGCATAAGCCGAAGCATTCTTTACAATTAAATCAGTTTTCGTAGGCGGATGCAATTCAGCATTCCAGCTTTCTTTCACATCACACCAGTGACAACCTACATCACATCCTCCAATTCTAATAAAATACGCCGCTGTTCCAGTATGAAAACCTTCTCCTTGAATGGTGTAAAATTCTTCCATTAAAGGCAACATTGCTCCTTTATTAACTTCTAACTGTATTTCCTTTGATAACATTATTCAATTTTAAAGTGCAAAGATAGTCATTTAAATACGTAACAAAAAAACCGATAGCTCAATGAACTATCGGTTTTTTAATTAGTTATAAAAACTTATCTTATTTTAATGCTTTTACAGAATCAGATGCATATTTATTAGCAGGATCTAAAACTAAAGATTTATTGAAATATTCAACTGCTTTAGCTTTGTCTGTATTAGCATAAGCCGCACCAATACTATTGTAAGCTTCAACAATTTTTTTAACTGTTGCAGGTTTTGCCATTTCTTCAGCACCTTTTGCAGTCGTTTTAGTAATATACTCTTCGTAGTTTTTGATAATCAAATCATCTTTCTCCAATAAGTTGTTGATTCTTCCTTTGTATAAGTAAGCCTCATCATAAGATGGAGAAGCAACAAGTACTCTATCAAAAGCGAGCATCCGCTTTACCTAAAGCAGTAGCATCAGCAGTTCCAGCCGCTTTGTTAGCATTTGCATAGTAAAGTGAAATACCTAAATAAACATTATCGTTCAAGTAATTTTTTTGCTCCGTGTTAGTGGTACTCAACTCATAAATAGTCATAGCACTTGGTTGTATTGTTTTTTAGTAAACAATTCTTTTCCAAAATCACCAAGATCCTCAACTGCCAAAGGCTCCATTGCAACAGCTTTTTTAATATCTGTCAAACCTGCATCAAAAGCAGAAGCTTCCACTGAACCATCAGCCGCAGTTCCTTTTTTGATTTTAGCAAATCCTAAATACAAATAATCTTTAGCGATAATTTTGTTGGTAGGAACTTTTATATAATCTTCTAAAGATTTAAGAGCAACATCAATGTTTCCATTTTCATAAGCAGAATACCCTAAATATCTGTAAATTCTAGGATTAACTTTATCCTCAGCAATCATTTTGTTAGCAACAGTTTCTAAACTCTTATAATCTTTAACTAAGATCAAGAAATCTGCGTGACGCATTTTTGAATCTAAAGAGTAATCTGTTAAACTCAAATATTTCTCATAATTAGTGATTGCGTTTTGCAAATTAGTTTTAGAAGTAGAAGGTTTATTTCTAGCCCATTTGTAATATGTTTCAGCCAATTCTCTGTAAACAGGACCATAATTTGCATTTAAAGCAATAACTTCATTGAAAGCTTTAATCGCTTCATCATAAGATTTAGCACCTTTCAATAAAACACCTAATTGCATTTTTGCTCTTAAAAGTGTTGGATCGGCAGTAAACGCATCACGATATGCTTTATATGCATCATTTTGATTGTTTGCTCCATAATAAGCATCACCAATTGCCAATAAAGCTGTAGCATTTTGAGGCTCGATCGCCAATGCACGTTTTAAACTTGTAATTGCGCTGTTATAATCAGGATTAACTGAATTCATATAAGCTCTACCGATGTAGATATACTCATCAACATCTTTACGCTTCATATCTTTAGTCGCTAGACCAAAGTTAGCTTGCGCTAGTATTGCATTTTTATTATCAAGATCGATTTGACCCAAACCAATATAATTTAGGTTTTTTCTATCCGAAGCTTCAATTCCATTTAAGTAATAAATTTTAGCCGAATCGATAACGCTTTGGTTTAAATAGATATTTCCTAAAACAAAATTAGCTTCACCGTCTGAAGGTTTTGCTTTTATGATTGACTTAAGCAAAGATTTTGCTTTTTGAAACTGTTCAGCATCAATAGCTTTTTTAGCTTCTTTAATATCTTGCGCTTGTGCAACAGAAGCTGTCGCAACTAAAGCAAGACTAAAAATTTTAAATTTATTCATCTTTATCGTAATTAATTTATTCTTTATCTTTAATAATTTCACTTCTTATTTGAAGTTTTCTACTCGGAGTTTTAACCGGCATTAAGCTCGATTTTAAAACAATTCTTTGGCCAATTTCACCAGCAATAAAAGAAGAAAAACCCATACCTAATCCAGAATAGCCCTGGCAATTTATAATAAACAAATCACGTGCCAAAGGATATTTCCCTTCCATAAGCTCAGTTTGACTTGGATAATGGTATTCATTATCTTTCGTCCCTTTAACCCCCATGATATTGACTTTACTAATATAATTAGTCATATTTTGTGAAGGTTGCGAAAGCCAATTCACACCAATTACTCCAATCATGCCTTCATTTTCAGAAACGAATTTAATAACTTCATCGTTAGTATTAAAAGAAAAAACTCCATTTTTTGGAATATCTTTAATTTTAGCTAATTCTTTCATATAACGAACAGTACTAGAGTTCGGATTATCAAACACAAGACCTTTGATCTTCGAGTCTGGTTTTCCTTGCATAAAATCAATCACACTTTTCAACGCAATTAATGTATCATTATTACTTTTACTTGAAATAAAAGCGACTGCATCAACAGCAAAAGGAGTAATTCTAGGATTAATCTTGCTTTTCTCGAATCTTTTTAACTCTTCATTAGTTAAAGTTCGAGCAGTTACAACAACTTTAGCTTTCTGATTTACTAAATCATTAATAACCTCCGCCTCAGATTTAGGTTTTACATGAATTTTAGCATCATAATAAGTGCCCTCAAAAACTGCAACTTGATCATCAACGATAGGTTTTACAGTTTCATCAACCGTAATATCAAGAGATCCTTTCAAAATTGTTTCTTTAGTATCGTTCTTGCTTTTTGGTTGCACATGGCAAACAAAAAGACAAAAAGAACTACTCCCGCAACTTTAGTATACTTTAACATCATTACTCTGTATTTGAATTAATTAATCTCAGAAAACGTATAGCCGAATACACAATCAACAATCCGCCGAAAGCGTATCTATATTTTGGCTCCATATTTAATGGCAATTTCTCCCAAAACATGATCATTAAACCCAGCACAAGATATATCAAAAAAAACAGTATTCCTAAAACAAGAAGAAATCGCTCTTTGAGCGATTTCTTCTGAATATTATTAAGCATATCTTTTAACATTATTCTGCAGATTGAATAGTAATAGGAAGAGAGTATAATACCCTAACTTTTTTACCATTTTGCTCGCCAGGAGTCCATTTTGGACATTTTTTAAGAACACGAATTGCTTCTGCTCCTGTACCGTAACCGATATCCCTTAAAACTTTAATGTCGGTTAATGAACCGTCTTTTTCAACTACAAACGTAACGTAAACTTTACCTTTTAAACCTTCTTCTTCTGGAGTTTTGTAATTGTTTCCTACGAATTTGTAGAATTTCTCAATTCCTCCAGGGAAATCTGGTTTTACTTCGATACCAGCTGTGTTATATACTTGGTTGTCTTCTTCAACTACTGCGGCAGTTCCAGTACCCACCGGCTCCTCAACAGTTAAAACTGCATCTGGATCTCCTTTAATAGTTTCAGCACCAACCTTCTTATCTTTAAGATCTTCAATTTTTGGTGGATCTTCGGTAACCTCTTCTGCTTTAGCAACAACCGGCTTCACAAACTTCACTTGATCCACTTTTGGTGGTGGTGGTGGTGGTGGCGGTTCATTAGGTTTTACCTCCTCTTTTTCTTAACAGGAATTTTCGCTGTTACGATCTTGATATCATTATTCGTATCATCTTCACCAGAATCTGGCAAATAACTCGCAATAAGAGGTGTTGCTACAGCAAAGCTAAAAATGATCGAACCAATGATAAGAGCTCTTACCGTAGTTTTGTTGTTCGATTTTCTCAACTCATATGCACCGTATATCTTATTACGACCTTCGAATACGATATCAAGCCATTGATTTTTTATAATATCTAATTTCATTTTTCTAGATTTTTAGTTGACAAAACTCAAGATTACTCTTATTGTTTATCTATAACCTTTGTTTCCTCTGGTGTGAACTCAGGAACAATTGCGTAAGTTTCAACTCCAGTGATAGCCATCTCATCTAAGATATCAACCAAATTACGATAATTTGATTTCTTAGTTGGTTTAATGATGACAATGATTCCGTTTTTAGGTTTCCCCAAAGCCGCAGAATACGCTAAAACGTTTTGTTTTTGTTTTAACAATTCTCTACGGATACCATCTTTTCCGTAAGCTATATCCTTAGGACCAACCTTAGGAGAAGCTAACAATCCCATGTAGTAAACCATTTTATTATCGGCACCCAACATTACTGTCATAGTACGATTTTCATCTACTTTAGTGTCAACTTTTGGTTTATTTGGATCATCATCTTTATCTGGCAATGACAAATCCATTGCTTTAGGTTTTGACAACGATGTGGTTAACATAAAGAACGTGATCAATAAGAATGCCAAATCCACCATCGCCGTTAAATCGACTTTCGAATTTTGCTTTTTACTTCTTACCTTGCCACCTTTTCCGCCACCACTGTCGCCAGTATTTAATTCAGCCATTTTAGTGTATCTTTTTTAATTAAAAGTCTTTTCCTCTTGTACCTGTAACTAAGTTAAAGGAATTGATTTTTTGCTCTTGTAAAATATCCATAATCTTTTTGATTTGAGGATATTGTTCTTTAGCATCTCCTTTGATTGCAATCTCTAACTCTTTATCTTCAAGGTCAATTGTAGCTCTTCTTGAAACCAAAAGCCACTCTTTTAATTGATTATCCAAAGAATCGATTGGAATACCTGGCTGATTTGCTTTAGTTCTATCAGTTGCTTTCATATCGATGATTTGCTTCAAGTTTGCCAATGGAACACCAAAATCATCCATTAATGCAAATTTAGCTTTGTCATCTTCTGAAAAAGTTACACCTAATTTTGCTCCCATACCTTCAAGAGTTTTTTTACGAATCTCTCTTCCTTTGATATCGAAGAAAACTTTGCTTTTCCCGTCTTTTCCTTTTCCTATTGTAATAATTGCCAAATTAGAATCTGGTAATTTATGTTCTACAGTAGAAGCAGGCATATCTACAGGAAGCGCTTCAGGAACTTTAGCAGTAGCAGTCAAGATAAAGAACGTAAGCAAAAGGAACGCAACATCACACATGGCAGTCATATCTGTCGATGTCGACTTCTTTTTCATTTTAATTTTAGCCATTATCTCTTATTTTATTTTTTTGATATAATTAAATCTTAATTATTTTATATATCAAAAATTAATTATTGTTTTAAACTTCCTCTGAATTTTCTGTAAGTATTAACGATTGTAGTACCAGCCTCATCGATAGAGTAAGTCAAATCGTCAATTTTAGCAGTAAAGAAGTTGTAAGAAACAATTGCAAAGATAGAAGTAGAGATACCTGTTGCAGTGTTGATAAGTGCCTCAGAGATACCTGTTGCAAGAGCGACTTGGTCAGGAGTTCCAGCAGAAGCTAACGCACCAAACGCTTTAATCATACCTGATACTGTTCCTAATAATCCTCCTAATGTACCTAAAGATACTAAAGTAGAGATAATAGTCATATTTTTTTCCAACATTGGCATTTCTAATGAAGTAGCCTCTTCGATTTCTTTGTGGATTACTTCTGAAGCCTCTTCACTGTTGAAACCTTCTTTTTTAACGTCTTGATATTTAATCAAAGCAGATTTAATTGCGTTTGCAACTGAACCTTGTTGTTTGTCACATGAAGCGATAGCGACCTCGATGTTTCCTTCTTTAATGCTTCCTTGAACACTTTTCATGAATTTGTCTAAGTTAGCTTTACCAGCGGCTTTACCGATAACGATAAATCTCTCAATAGAAAAAACAACAACCATTAAAAGCATACCTAATAATACAGGTACAATGAAACCTCCTTTGTAAACCATACCTAAAGTATTGATTGGGTGACCTGTTTCTGGATTCCCTCCTTCAAAGTTAGCTGAATCCCCCATAACGAATTTCCAAATACACCAACCAACAAAAACACATGCCTGCAATAATGATTCCTGAAATCATTCCTCCCCCATTTGAAGTGCTTTCTTTTTTAACTTTAACGTTTGCCATTTTTTTTAATTTTAATAGTTTTAAATAATTTTTATTTTTTAGTTATATTTAACTTGTAGAGGAGCAAATTTATACGTTTAGTTTAAATAAAAAAACTTTTTTTAATTTTATTGAAGGAAATTTAACGTCAATTTAAAAAATATCTCATTAAATTGCCTGCATCATTTTTTTGATAAAACAAAAAAAAGGTCGAATAGTAAAAAAATTACAACGTTTTAGTAAATATTCAATTAATCCATTGAAATCTTCTTAAAAAGTCGCGAATTTTTTTTTATACATTTTTCAATCAAAAAAAGCTTTTTCTTACTAAAAAAAATACAGTTAAATTGTTAAAAACGAAGCAAAACTTTCATAATCATATAAATTACAAATAAAACATGAATAAAAAAGATAATTTCATTCAAGACATAAATAACGGTTATCTTTCTAAAGGCGACAGCATTACTTTGGGAAGCGCAATTCTGGATGGAGAAGCTATTGCTGAAGCTCATGTAAAAATCCCTCTCAAAACCCTTAATCGCCATGGACTTATAGCTGGGGCGACGGGAACAGGAAAAACAAAGACAATTCAGGTTTTTTCTGAGCAATTATCAAATGTGGGAATTCCTGTGTTGATGATGGATATAAAAGGTGATTTCAGTGGTATTGCAAAAGAAGGAAAAGAACAGAGCTTTATAACTGAACGCCATGCCAAAATGAACATACCTTATAATGTAGCTTCGTTTCCTGTTGAATTAATGTCTTTATCAAAACAGAACGGAGTTCGTTTGCGCGCAACGGTTTCTGAATTTGGCCCAGTTCTATTTTCTAGAATTTTAGATTTAAACGACACTCAGGCCGGTGTTGTTGCAGTAATCTTTAAATATTGCGATGACACACAAATGCCTTTATTAGATTTAAAAGACATTAAAAAAGTTATTAATTATATTACCGAAGAAGGTAAAGATGAAATTGCCGCCAGTTATGGTAAAATTTCAACAGCAACGACCGGAACAATTTTAAGAAAGATCATCGAATTGGAACAACAAGGAGGTGATTTGTTTTTTGGCGAACTGTCTTTTGAAACCGATGATTTAATGCGAATTGACGAAAACGGGAAAGGCTACGTAAATATCATCCGCTTGACGGATATTCAGGACAAACCAAAATTATTCTCCACTTTTATGTTGAGTCTTTTGGCTGAGATTTACCAAAAAATGCCTGAAAAAGGAGATGCTGAACAACCTGAATTAGTCATCTTTATTGATGAGGCTCACTTGATTTTTAATGAAGCCAGCAAAGTATTATTGGAACAAATCGAAACAATTGTAAAATTGATTCGCTCAAAAGGAATTGGTGTGTATTTTGTTACGCAAAACCCAATGGATGTTCCGAGTGGTGTTTTGGCGCAATTAGGATTGAAAATTCAGCATGCTCTTAGAGCTTTTACCGCGAACGACCGCCAAGCAATTAAAAAAACAGCTGATAATTACCCAACATCAGAATATTATAAAACCGATGAATTGCTGACAAGCTTAGGAATTGGAGAAGCATTAGTTACTGCGTTAAACGAAAAAGGAGTTCCTACTCCGTTAGTCGCAACCATGATGCGCGCGCCAATGAGCAGAATGGATATTTTATCGGATGAGGAAATTGAAGAAATTAACGGAAAATCAAAATTGGTAAAAAAATATGCTGAAGAAATTGACCGTGAAAGTGCTTACGAAATCCTAAACAAAAAACTTGCACAAGCGGCAGAAACAGTCGCACAGCAAGAAGAACAAGCTCCAGCAAAATCATCAAAATCAGAGCCAAGCACTACAGAAGTTGTGACCAAATCTGTTTTGAAAGTTGTGACGAGCGCTACCTTTATAAGAGGCGTTTTTGGCGTTTTGACTAAAATTTTCAAAAAATAGCAATATCAAAAATCAATTACAATGTCAATAAAATTAATTTTTGACATTGACATTGTAATTGATATTGTAATTACGCCTTTTGTAGCAACTCAAGAATTTTATTCTCAACTTCCGGAGTATTCCAGATATTTTCAATATTTTCCATTCGGAGCACTTCTTCCATGATTCCGTTTTGATAATCTCCAATTGCCAAAGCTTCGGCATAAGGGCGATCACTAAAAGTTACTCGGCTGTAAAGCGGAATCCATTTGTCTGGATGTTTATCTGAAAAAACCTTTTCTATTTTCTTTTGCAACAAGAATTTTTCATCTGCTGTTTTTGTGCTCATTTCCATAAAATTTCGATACGAAAGCTCTGCAATTGCATCTGCATTTGGCTTTCTTGAAATTTGATATTCTGAAAAGATTTTTTTCCAATCGTCTTGGTACTTTTCAATCATTTCGCTCAAAACCGTAATATCTTCAAAACCTGCATTCATTCCTTGTCCGTAAAAAGGAACAATAGCATGACAAGCGTCTCCGATCAACGCAATTTTATCTTCATAAGTCCAAGGAAAACATTTCATGGTTACCAAAGTACTTGTTGGATTTTTAAAGAAATCATTTGCCAATTCAGGAATTACTTCGATTGAATCTGGGAAATTTTTCTCGAAGAAATCTTCCACCATTTCACGATCCGTCAATGATTCAAAGGAGTTTTCACCCTCAAAAGGCATAAATAAGGTACAAGTAAAACTTCCGTCAAGATTTGGAAGCGCAATTAACATATATTCGCCTCTTGGCCAAATATGAAAAGAATTTTTATCTAATTTATGTGTTCCGTCAGCATTTGCTGGTATATTCAATTCTTTGTAGCCCATATTCAAAAATTCTTGTGAATAATTGAACATGCTTTGGCGTTGCATTCTGTGGCGAATTCTCGAAAAAGCTCCATCGGCGCCAAAAACCATGTCGTATTTTCTTTCCTCCCACTCGCCTCTTTCGGTTTCACCAATATGAAGCGTTGCATCGCTTAGTGTTACATCCCAGATTTTCTGTTCAAAATGAAATTCGGCTCCCGCTCCTTCTGCTAAGTCGATCATTTTTCTGTTCAGCTTTCCTCTCGAAATCGAATAAATCGATTCTCCTTCCTGACCGTAATTCTGAAAATTCAATTTGTCAACCAAATGAATAGCGCGCTTGTCCATAGGAATCGCAATTTCACGAACCGAATCACCAACACCAACAGCATCAAGTGCCTTCCATCCGCGATTGGACATCGCCAGGTTTATCGAACGGCCAGAGAAATTTATTTTTCTAATATCGGGACTGCGATCATAAACATGAACGGTGTGGCCTGCTTTTTTAAGATAAATTGCCAAAAGTGATCCTACAAGTCCAGAACCAACTACAGCAATTTTTAGTGAAGTTTGCATCGAGGGAAATTCTAATATTGGGTCGTAAAAATAAGTAATAATTATAGATAACCCTTAAAATAAAGCAATTATTTGTTGCTAGAGATTTACTGAAAGCTTTTCAATTATGGAATATTTAAAACCCAACTTATACCTTTTAATATATAATCAAATAAAATGAAGTCACGATTAGCTTTTTATTTTGTTTCAAATAAAACAAAATGTTATTTTACCCAATTTATTCACGAAAATTAAACAATTACTTTTGTTTCTTGATCTACTCTAAAATAAAAACTCATGAACAGCGAAATTCTAAAAACAAATATTATTCTGGAAAATGAAAAAGTCCTTTTAATTCCATTTGAAAGCACGAGAAATATAGAACTCAAAGAAATCATTTTTGATGATGAAATCTGGAAGTATATGGGAATGTACATTCGAAATGATCAGGATTTCGAAAATTATATTCAAAACACGTTGAAACAGAAAGCGGACGGAATTTGTTATCCTTTCTTAATTATAGATAAAGCCACAAACAGAGTTGCCGGAAGTACAAGCTATGGCTACTTAAATCATTCGAGCCAAAAATGTGAAATTGGCTGGACATGGTACGGAAAAGATTTTCAGGGAACGGGATTAAACAAAGCTTGCAAATTTGAGCTGTTGAATTTTGGTTTTGAGAAAATTCAATTTAGAAGAATCCAATTTAGTGCCGATATTGAAAATTTAAGATCGCAAAGAGCTATTGAAAAACTGGGTGCTTTAAAAGAAGGCATTTTTAGAAACAATTATGTTGATTCAGAAGGAAAAAGTAAAGATGATGTTTATTATAGTATTATTTTGGAGGAATGGGAAAATACTAAGCGAGATTATTTTGGGGAATTTCTTTAAACAATGATATAGAAAACTGTAATTTAGTCTTCGATTTCAAAACGCTAATCCTTATTATAGACAAACCAAGATGAACCTCTACTCAGAACATTATGTCTCTCAAAAAACAGAAAGGTTCGTCAATAAAATTTGGTGTCTGGATAACAGCATCGGCGAAAGTCAGATTGAAAACAAACTCGTTTTGCCAAACGGCTGTTTCAATCTTGCAATAGTTTCTGGAAATGCGATTGAAGTTCATACCAGCAAACAGAAATATGAAATGAACGAAGGCATTTATTTTTGTTCGCAAATGACCAATAAAGTTTTGGTCAATATGCAACCCAAAACTAAAGTCACCATTATTCAGCTTCATGCCTGGACGCTTTCGATGTTTCCTACGTATGATTTGAGCAATTTTACAGATTCAATACTTAAAGTTGATTCAGCAGAATTGCCTTTTCAAATTCAGATTGATTTTGATATCGCAACTCTATTAGAAAAGGTAAATTATTACTTTGAAGAATTGAACAATTCAAAGTTGAATCAAAATACAATCGAAAAAATCTGTGAAATAATCCGAATTCAGGAAGAAGAAATTTCGGTTTCGGAAATTGCCAAAAAATTAAACTCTTCGCAACGTCTTCTTCAAATTAAATTTAAAGCAACAACCGGACTCACCATCAAAAAATACATTCAGATTTTGAAATTCAGAAAATCTGTCGATCAAATGATTAATGCCGATTTAGAAAAAATGAGTTTAACCGATATTGCGCTCTACAACAAATATTTTGATCAATCTCATTTTATCAGAAAGTTCAAAGACGTAACAAAAGCAAGTCCAAAGACATTTAATCCCAATTCATATTTTCTTTCTCAAAAAAGATAAGATTTCGCTTTTGTACAATTTTCATAATTTTGATTGCAGTATTCTTGCAAAATCATTAATCATCAATCAATTATCAAAATGAAAATCTTTTATTTTATTGCTTTCCAGCTAAAAATCATTCTATTAGGAATCGCATTATTCTGCAATCAAACGGTTTTTTCTCAGGAACAAAAACAAGGTATTTTTGACAATGACCAAGAAACAGAAAAATGGTTAAAGGAAAACAATGTTCCGACTTTAGGCCTCGGAGTTATTTCGGAAGGAAAACTGAAGCAAATTAGAGTTTTTGGAAATCTTAAAAGAGATTCTCCAGCGCCTTATAATACCATTTGGAATGTAGCTTCATTAACAAAACCAGTTACAGCAATTACAACGCTAAAATTAGTAAGCCAAGGAAAATGGGATTTAGACGAACCATTATACAAATACTGGATTGATCCTGATATTGCAAATGACCCAAATTATAAATTATTGACGACACGAATTGTTTTGAGTCATCAAACTGGTTTTCCAAACTGGAGATACATGAATAAATCCGGCAAACTCGATTTTAAATTCAAACCCGGAACTCAATATCAATATTCTGGCGAAGGAATGGAATATTTGAGGAAAGCTCTGGAGAAGAAATTTGGCAAAACTTTAGATCAAATGGCTTCGGAATTAATTTTTCAACCACTGAAAATGAATGACACTCAATTTATTTGGAATGATAAAGTTGACCTTTCAAGATATGCTGTCAATTATGACAAAAACGGAAATGCTTATGAACCAACGAAAAACAAAACCGCAAATGCCGCCGATGATTTATTGACCACAATTCAGGATTATGGAACATTTTTATGCAGTGTTATAAATGGCGATGGTTTGAGCAAAAAAGTGTATGAGGAAATGAATTCACATCAGGTTACGACTAAAAAAGATAAATATTTTGGTCTTGGTTTTGAAATTTATGATTTAGGAAACGAGAATTATGCTTTATCACATGGCGGTGCTGATCAAGGCGTGCAGACGCCGCTTTTTCTGCTTCCAAAAACGAAACAAGGACTACTTATTTTTACTAATGTAGATGACGGATATAAAGTTTACTTTAAGCTAATTAAATATTTTTTAGGAGAAAATGGAAAAAAATTGATTGAGATTGAAACCAAATCGTAAATCGATCGTCTAACCTTTAGAACGAATAAATTTAATTGGTAATTTTAAAACAAGTTACTGAATATCTAATTGTTACGACGTTTCAATCATCAATCAAAAAACAAATCATTTCTTAATCTTAAAACGATAATCATCAATCATTATGAAAAAATCAATCAAACCAATTCTCCTAAGTGCAACATTACTTCTTTTTACCATTACGACTTTTGCGCAAGACAAAGCCAAAGAAATTGAACAGCTTTTAAAAAAGTATAACGAATATGGCCAATTTAATGGATCTGCTCTCGTTGCAGAAAACGGAAAAATAATTTTTAAAAAAGGTTTTGGTTCAGCAAATTTTGAATGGAATGTTCCAAATCAGCCTGATACAAAATTTAGATTAGGATCAATTACAAAACAATTCACGGCGCTTTTGATTGTAAAATTGGCCGAAGAAGGAAAAATAAAATTAGATGTTCCAATCACAACTTATCTTCCTGATTATCCAAAAGAAAATGGAAACAAAATAACCATTCATCACCTATTGACACACACGTCAGGAATTCCGAATTATACGAACGCTCCAAATTTCTTTAAAGACAAAGCCAAAAATCCTTATACTCCTGAAGAATTTGTAAAGACATTTTCGGCATTGCCACTTGAATTTACGCCGGGCGAGAAATTTAATTACAGTAATTCTGGTTACTTTTTATTGGGTTATATTATTGAAAAAATCACTGGCAAAACGTATGAGCAATATTTACAAGAAACCATTTTTACTCCTCTTAAAATGGTCAATTCTGGTTATGACCACAGCGATCTTATTATAAAAAACAGAGCGACTGGATATGAAAAAGAAGGAAAGAAAATTGTCAATGCCGCTTATATCGACATGAGCATTCCTTATGCGGCCGGATCTTTATATTCAACGGTTGAAGATTTGTATTTGTGGGATCAGGCACTTTATACAAATAAATTACTTTCAGAAAAATCAATGGAATTGTTATTCAAACCTTATATTAAAGCTTGGGACGATTCTTATGGATATGGATGGGCTGTTGAAGAAGTTTCGGTTGGCGACAAAAAAGTAAAAATTACAGAACACGGCGGAGGAATCAACGGGTTCAATACTATAATTTCTAGAATTCCTGCCGATAAAAATCTGGTAGTTTTGTTAAACAATACGGGCGGAACTGTTTTAGGCGAAATGAATAATTCAATCAGAGCTATTTTATACAAACAAGCCTATGATCAGCCAAAAAAATCATTGGCGCTTGATTTGTTAGATGCTTATTCGCAAAAAGGAGTTGCCGGTGGTAACGAAGCTTACAAAAAATTAAAAAATGATCCAACTTACACCATAATAAAAGAAGGCGACATGAATAGAGTTGGATATCAATTATTGCAAACTGGGAAGAAAAAGGAAGCTATTGAGATTTTCAAAATCAATGTAGAGGCTTTTCCTAAATCAGGAAATACTTATGACAGTCTAGGTGAAGCTTATTTAGCTGACGGCGATAAAAAACTGGCAATTGAAAATTATACCAAATCGGTTGAACTTGATCCAACTAATGAAGGCGGAAAAAAGTTTTAGCTGAACTTTCGAAAAAATAAACGAAATCATAAATCCTTAAAAACTCCGATAAAGCAACTTCAAAAGTCGCTTTATCGGAGTTTTTTGTTATAACTTGTAACATTCAAACGGGATGATTTATCATAAAAAATACTATTTTAGCCGTCCCAAAAACAATTAAATAACCTATGAAAAATCTAAAAAAGTACAGTTTTTTGACTGCATTGTTATGTTTGTTTATTTCTTCAAAATGTTTATCACAAAACAATCCGCCACCACCGCCGATGCCAACGCAACAAAACAAAATCATTGTAGATAAAATTGTCGAAGCCACTCATTATAAAACGTATGTAATTGATTTTTGCTTAACCAAGATTAATGAGGCTTCCGCCAAAGAAGGCTGGAACGAACAAAAAGCAATGGAAATTACCCAAAGCATCAATTATAAAAATTTCAGAGATGCTATTTATAATTCTTTCGCTTTTTATGATGAAGTTGAATTAGAAACGCCGCTGAAAGCGTACGAAAAAGATACTGCCTATCAAACCAAAAATGTAATGCTTGCCAATAAAGCGCTTGTAAATAATTTGAACATTTTTGCAAATGATATTGTTAAGGGGAAGTATATTTCTAAGTAAAGGCTCAAAGTGACAAAGTAACAAAGTAATAAAGGTTCAAAGGTTTTAAAAACTAAAACTTTTGAACCTTTTGCTATAACTTGAAACTTGAAACCTTAAACTTGAAGCTACTTTTTAGGTTTCAAAACTAGTTTTGTTGACGTTTTTATAATCTCGTCTTTATTCAATTTCATTTTTCTGAATTTGCCTTCATTATACATTTCTGCTTGGTCGTGGTAATGTTTGCTGAATGGATTTCCTGATTGTCCAGTTGGCAAAATGCTCCAGCTGTTTTCGATGTCTGAGAAATCGACGATTCTTCTTGTCGAAGGACCGCCTTTTACATAATATTTGCCTTCATCGTTAAAACCAAAAAATAAATTATTAATTACTTCATTTGATCCTGGAGATTCAAAAGGGCCGACATTAAATAATTTACGAAGTGCTCGCAATTTTTCCAAGCGGATGTTCGTGTTCTACAGTGTGAACTTTGCCCCAATTCCAATCGGAAATTGACGTTCCTAATTGTTTTTGAAGTGCCGAAATCGCGTCATGAAACGATTTTGAAATAATATCTTTTCTGGTTTCTTTTACATTTTTGGTATTGATATTATCCCACCAAACCGAATTTTCATTTGAAACTTGTCTCGCAATAACTTGTTTGCCGATATGAGTTCCCAAAAACAAATCGAAATTGTCTTTCCCCATTTCATCTTCAAAAGTATTTTTTAAATACAAATAAATCCATTTATTGTAAATTGTTGGCGCAACATCTTCAAGATTTGTGGTTCCTTTCCATGATTTTAAAACTTCAATTGCTTGTTTTTCTTCTGCAGAAAATGTTTTGTTATCTAAAATCGAAATCAATTTTTGAGCAGTTTCTGGCGCAATTGGCGAAGTATTGTCATAAATCATTTTGCTGATTGCTTCCTTATCCCAATCTGATTTAGCATTCATTAAACTTGAAATTCTTTTCGCTCGATCTTCTGGCAAATAATAACCCGGATACAAATAACCGTCAATCGCTTCTGGCTGATTATTCGCCGAATAAACATAACCCCATTCTGGATTCTCAGCCGATGGATTCTTCGAAAAATCTAAATATTCTTTAATATCATCTTTTCCGCTAGCGCCATCCAAAATCAAAAAGGTATTTACGCCTTTGTCGTGTTTATATAATTTTCCAGTTGCCCACCACGCTACATTTCCTTTAGCATCACCATACATTACATTCAATCCCGGCGCGGCAACCAATTGAACTGCTTTTCTAAAATCGTCTTTGCTTTTTGCATGCGAAAGTCCATAAACAGCGTCCAAAATCTGAATTGGCTCTCGAGTGAATGTCCACGACATTGCGATTGGATTTTTCTTGCCCAAACGATCCAAAACATCATTCATTATTGGTCCGTGACGAGTTGACTTAACCGTCAATACAACATCAGAAGTATCTTTAACTTTTATGGTTTTCGTTCTCACTTCATAATTTGCAAAACCAGTTGGTGTTTGATATTGATCCGAATTGTTTGGATTATTTTTTCTTGATAAAAATCAATATCGTCATTTTCAAACATCGTCAAACCATAAGCATAATCGCGATTATGTGCCAATAACGGAAACGGAGTTCCTGCCAAATAACAACCATACAATTCGTGTTTCGGTGTCATAATGTGTGCTTCATACCAAGTTCCCGGTTGCGAAAAACCAATATGCGGATCATTGGCAAAAATCACTTTTCCGCTTTTGGTTTTATGAGGTCCTACAACCCAACTATTGCTTCCAATAAATGGCGGAATTGGCGATTTATCTAACAAAGAAGCGACTGATTTTGAAATCTCTGTGTATTCCTCAACATCTTTTTTGAACTTTTAAGCTGAGTTGTATTGAATTCTCCTTCAATTCCTAAATCTTTCAAATATTCAACGCCATATTTATTTCGAATATCAGTCAACAATGGATCTGTTTTTTGCGCCATCGCAAAACTGAAAGACATGTAACCGAAGATATTGTAAACGTCTTGAATCGTAAATTTTTGTTTTTTTACACCAACCAAAGTAAATTCGATTGGCGTTACACCTTCATCTAAATATTGATTGATTCCATCTAAGTAAGCCTGAGTCAATTTATAGCTTTCACTATTTTTATCCAATTTGGCAATGGCTTTCGCCGAAGCTTCCTCGATGCCAATTCCAGCGAAAAATTTATCGTTTTTAAGCGCCACTGATCCGAAAATTTCAGACAAACGTCCTGGCGCAATTCTGCGAAGCAATTCCATTTGCCATAATCTCTCTTGCGCATGGACGTAGCCTAAAGCTGTCATAGCATCTTTTTCAGAATCAGCATAAATGTGAGGTACCCCAAAATCATCAAAATATACGGTCGTTTCCTTCTGAAGATTTTCCAATTCCAATTCACCTTCATATTTCGGTTTCAAATGAAAAATGTAGGCGCACAAACCAATTCCCAAAACCACAATCAAGAGTACTAAAACCAGCAGAATTTTTTTAAATCTTCTCATATTTTTGAAAAAGTATAAATAATAAAGTCTTTAAAATGATGTAACCAAATTGGCAAATAATGTAAATATTCTTCTTTTTTAAAGTCTAAATTTATGTATTTAAAATTAATACTATAAATGTCGATCTATAAAAAAATAGCAATTGGAATAATTTCTCTTTTTCTGCTCGTAATTTTTGCTAATATTGGGCTGAATTATTGGATAAAAAAACAGCTTCCCATTATTGTTCATGAAAAAAACAAAACGGTTTATAATATTAATTACGAAAAAATTGAAGTTTCACTTTTCTCCAGGAATATTTACGCTCAGACATTATTAGTTAGTCCGAAAAACCAGCCGAAAGACAGCAAAAATGGACTTTTTTCAAAAATAGAATCTATAACGATTAAACATTTTAATATTTGGGATTTAGCTTTTCATGATATTATCCAAGCCGAAAGTATTATCATAAACAGGCCTCGGGTGATTTTATATAAAAAAGGCGAAAAACTCATCAACAACAGCAAAAGCATTAAAAACGAAATAGTCGAACCTTTTCAAAAAATCGTCGGCGTTTCAAATATTTACTTAAATGACGGAACCGTCGATGTGGTTTCTTTAGATACACAAAAACCAATTTTCAGCATTAAAAAAATTCTTCTCAAACTAGAAGGCATTTTAATAACCGACGCCACTTTAAAAGAAAAAATTCCGGCCGCAATATAAAAGTTATGCATTGGTAATTGACAGTTTATTTTATAGACCAAACGCTTTTTATCATATCAATATCGACAAAATAAGCACTGAAAAGAATTTTCTAAAAATCAATAATTTTTCTAATCTTCCGCAATTCAACCGACGAAATTTTGTTAAGCGTTTAGAAAAGGAAAAAGACATTTATACCCTGAAATTTGATTCGGCACAAATTGCAAAAATGAATTGGGGATTTAAAAACGATCGCTTTTTCTTTAAAGCAAACTCTCTTGTAATCCATCATTTTGTCGCTAATATTTATCGCGACAAAATACCAAAAGATGATTTAAGCAAAAAGTATTTGTATAATCATTTGCTACGAAACCTGAAATTTCCGCTTCAGATTGATACTTTGCAAGTTTTGAAATCAAAATTAGTTTATGAAGAAGAAATAGATTTTTCTAAAGGTCCAGGAGTTTTGACTTTTGATCGATTTAATTTGCAGGCGACAAATTTGAAAAGTGGTTTTGGTTTGAAAAAAACAAATGATGTTAAAATCAAAGTAAAAACCCTTTTCATGAAAAATTCTCCTTTAAGTGTTGATTGGAGTTTTAATGTTTTAGACAAAACAGATGCATTTCATATTCAGGGCGTAATTTCAAATTTTGATGTTCAAGCAATGGGGCAATTCAGTAAGCCCTATATGAATGCTTCTTTCAGCGGAGTTTTTAATAAATACCGATTCAATTTTTACGGAAATGATAATGTTTCAAAAGGAAATGCTTCATTAGATTATGACGACCTAAAAGTCAAATTGTACAAAAAGAAAAATCCTGAAAAAGAAGCCAAACTTAAATCGGCAATCGCGAATTTATTAGTCAAAAACGACTCAAAAGACCAAGCCAAAACTGCCGATGTTGAAGTCGAAAGAATTCAGGAAAAATCATTCTACAATTTTTTATGGCGAAGTATTGCCGAGTCTTTGAAGAAGATTTTGATATAGTTTTTTTGCCACAGATTAAAGGATTAAAATGATTTAATATATGGTAAAATTAGAAAAAGAAATTAGTGTAAATTGGTGTAATTGCTTCGCCTGTTCGCTAACGCTCAGGTCGTGGAGGAAAACATGCTGATATAGTTTGTCAACATAGCCTGCGGTTTCAACCGCAGGATCGCAATGTATTTCTACAAAGAATTTCCATAACACATTCTCACAATACGTTCCCCATGGTTGAAACCACGGGCTATATTTAATTTATAATTCGTAGTATTATTTTTTTACGCATTTATTTTAAATAAAATTCGCGAATTCGTGGCTATAAAAACTTTACCCACAAACCTGACAATTATCAGGTTTTAGGAAAATCCTTTTTTCAATATTTGCCTTTATTTTAATCTGAAGACAAATGGCAAAAACACCTATACACACTTTTCACATTCCTGTAATGGGTCTTGCATATACAATAGACAGTCCAATTCGTGTAGCGCAATACGGGATTTCGTCAGTTATTGCACTTGCTGATGACGACTTGATTGAAAAGATGCGTAACTTTTATAGCACTAAATTCAATATCCCATACGAAGAAATCACTCAGAAATTTCATGATTATCGTGCTGAAAGAATTACATCTTATTTGAATTTAGTCGATAAAATTGTAAAAGAAAAATTCGAAAGTTTTAAAACTGAATTGGCTGAAAGCAAAACGGCTCTCGAAAATTTCATGTCGATGTTGCCAAATACTTCTGACATCAAAAAAGGATTTCAAAATTTATTAGATGACGGAATTGCTTTCAAAGAAAACATTCAGCACTATATCGAATCGCAACTTTTTCCTGGAGAAATCGATGTGAATATCATGACGAAGCTTGACAAAGATAATTTTATCAAAAACGAACAGCTTCCAATTGAATTCAACGATGCGCATGCGGCGCTGAGAGGTTTTGCAAATAGCAATCTGGAATCCTCTGTTGTCCTTTCAGCTGGAATGAATCCGAGATTGTTTGGTTATTTTGAAAACTTTAAAGATTTTTTTCCCAATGAAAATAACGAGCTGAAAAAGAAAATCATTTTAAAAGTTAGTGATTTCAGATCGGCAATGATTCAAGGAAATTTCCTTGCTAAAAAAGGACTTTGGGTTTCAGAATACCGTATCGAATCTGGATTAAACTGTGGCGGACATGCTTTTGCAACTGACGGACTCTTATTAGGTACTATTTTAGAAGAATTCAAGCAGAAAAAAGAGCAATTGGTACAATCTGCCCATGAATTAATGACTAAGGCTTTACAAGTAAAAAATCAGCGTTTTCCAGAAAACCCACTTGAATTGAAAATTACAGTTCAAGGTGGCGTAGGAACTGCCGAAGAACATGAATTTTTACTAGACAAATATCAAGTAGATTCTGTTGGTTGGGGTTCTCCGTTTTTATTAGTTCCAGAAGCAACTTCTGTAGATAAAGAAACTCGTAATTTATTGATGAATGCTAAAGAAGAAGATTTTTACTTGAGCAACATTTCGCCTTTGGGAGTTCCGTTTAATACTTTGAAAGGCACAACAAATGAATTTTTAAAACAAAAAAGAATTCACGAAAATAAAGCCGGAAGTTCTTGTCCGAAGAAATTTTTAGCTTTAAGCAAAGAATATGATCCGCATGGAATTTGTACTGCTTCAAAAAAATATCAAGATATAAAACTAGAAGAATTAGAATTAAAAAAAGATTCTTTAACCAATTCAGAATTCGAAAAAAGCAAAATCAAGATTACGGAAAAATCATGCTTATGTGTCGGTTTGGCAAATGCTTCGTATTTGGAAAATGATATTAAAATAAAAGGTCAGGCGCAAGGTGTGGTTATTTGTCCGGGACCAAATTTAGCGTATTTCGATCAAGAAGTTTCTCTGAAAGAAATGGTTCAACATATTTATCAAGGAAAATCAGTTTTAAGAACAGATCGCCCAAATATGTTTGTGAAAGAATTGAAAATGTATGTGGATTATTTTAGAAATGAAATCGAAACCATTTCTGGAGAAGTTACAGCGAATCAGCTAAAAAAATGGAATTCCTTTAAAGCAAATATTTTGGAAGGAATTGAGTATTATCAAAACCTGTTTTCGGAGACTTTTTATTTCAAAACCGACGAAGCAAAAATCAAAAAGCAATTCGACTTTTATAAATCAGAATTAAACGCAATTCACATTCCGACATTGCAATTAGCCTAAAAACAAAACGCCGATTTAAAATGTTTAAATCGGCGTTTCTTTATGTAAAACTATTCTTTCTTTTTCTTGTTGCTATCGATTATGGCACCAGTTCCAGCTCCTACTCCAGCACCGGCCAAACCACCAATAATAGCACCTTCACCTTTTTTCTTGCTGACAATTGCTCCGGTTGTCGCACCAACTCCAGCACCAATTACAGCTCCTTTAGCAGTTGAACTCCAACCTTTCTTTTTGCCGGCGTTGCAGTTGCTGTTCCATCATTTTGATGAACCACTACAACTTTTTGAGCTTCTGCTTTCTGTTTCTCTTCTACTTTAGCCATTTCAGTCTTCATTGAATCGATAACACGTCGCTTGTTAATTTCAACTTTCATTGAATCAATACTGGCTTGTTTGGCTTTATTTAAATCTTCTTTGCTCTGATTCTGGCAAGAAGTAAAAATTATTGTTGCTAATAAAATATATAAGCCTTTCATGATTGTAGTTTTTTAAAATTATACACTACAAAATACGGAATATCTGCTATAATGCTTATTACAGAATTTTTCGGAAAGTTTATATTATTAGAAGATTTTTATTTAAAGCCACAGATTAAACGGATTAAAATGATTTTACAAAATGTGCAGAAATTATTTCACACAGATTTATCGAATTATTTTTTTCATTTTTAATTGAGTAGCCTCCAGCTTTAGCTGGATGGAAAAGTGAATGCTAATTAGAAAGGCTTTAGCCAAACCTTTACAGTTCGGCTAAAGCCTTTATCTATTTTATAATTACCCATCCAGCTAAAGCTGGAGGCAATTCAAAAATCCTCTTAATCCGTTTAATCTGTGGCTAAAAAAACTTGGCTAATCTGACCTTGATGATTATCGGAATTGCGAGATTATTTTTTACTTCCCTAAAATTCCTTTTTCAAGATTTGCCCGAAGTCGTACATATCTTCATATGAAGAATACAAAGGAACTGGCGCAAGACGAATAACGTTTGGTTCGCGCCAATCCGTTATTACACCATTTTTCATTAAATAATCAAACAAACTTCGTCCTTGTCCGTGAAGGAAAACAGATAATTGCGAAGCTCTTTCTTCAGGATTTGAAGGTGTGATAATTTCAAAAGTACTTTCTACTTCTTTATCAATTTCATGTAGAATAAATTCTAGATAAGATGTAATATGATCACGTTTTGCAATCAAAGCATCCATTCCAACCTCAGCAAACATTTCTACAGAAGCCAAATAAGGCGCTAATGAAAGAACCGGTAGATTGCTAATCTGCCATCCGTCTGCTCCGTGAACAGGATCAAAATTTGGCTCCATTTTAAAACGGCGCTCTTTGTTATGTCCCCACCATCCGGCAAATCTTGGTAAATCTGAATTATGATGTTTTTCATGAACAAAGCATCCCGAAGCATTTCCTGGTCCTGAGTTCATATATTTATAACTGCACCAAGCGACAAAATCTACATTCCAATCGTGAAGTTCTAATTTGATATTTCCAGCGACGTGTGCCAAATCCCAACCTACTTTTGCTCCCACTTTTTGTCCGGCGACAGTTATTGTTTTAATATCAAAAACTTGTCCCGTGTAATAATTTACTCCGCCAATTAAAACCAAAGCAAGCTCATCTCCTACTTCTTCAATTTTTGCCAAAACATCTTCTAGACGAATATTATGTTCTCCTTCTCTGCGTTTAATTTCTACAATGGCATCTTCAGGTTTGTATCCGTGAAAATTTACTTGACTCTGAAACATATATTGATCTGATGGAAAAGCTTTTTCTTCGCAGATAATTTTGTAACGTTTTCCTTTTGGTTGATAAAACGAAACCATTAACAAATGAAGATTCACAGTCAAAGTATTCATTACCGTGACTTCAGACGGAAGCGCACCTACAATTTTGCTTAACGGTTCAGAAAATCTTTCCTGATAATCCCACCAAGGTTTTTCAGCATAAAAATGACCTTCAACTGCCAGTTCTGCCCAATCATTCATTACTTCATCAATATAAGCTTTGGTACTTTTTGGCTGTAATCCTAAAGAATTTCCAGTAAAATAAATTACTCGTTTGTCATTCACTTTTGGAAAAATGAATTGATCTTGATAATGGTTTAATGCGTCTTTCGAATCTAGCCCTCGTGCAAATTCGCGTGTATTTTGAAAAGTCATTGTTTTTTGTTTTGGATGCTAAAATAACAATTTTTGTTTATTTTGTTTGAAGTTTCTCCCGAAGCTTCGGGATCAAGTTTAATGTTGATATACTAGTGAGGTTCAACCGCAAAGTTCGCAAAGCTTTGCGTTCTTATGCACTTGGCAAACACAAACTGAGCAAAAAACTTTGCGAACTTTGCGTTTAAATTTCACATCGAACGTCAAACTTGATCCCGAAGCTTCGGGAGAAACTTGAAACCATTAAAAACAGAAAACCCGACAGGTTTTGAAAAACTGTCGGGTTTGAATCTGAAAATATATCAGATTATAATATTAACATCGCATCTCCGTAAGAATAGAATTTGTATCCTTCTTTGATTGCTTCTTCGTATGCTTTTTTCATTAAATCGTGTCCACAGAAAGCAGAAATCATCATCAATAATGTTGATTTTGGTGTATGGAAGTTTGTGATCATACAGTTTGCAATACTAAAATCGTGAGGAGGGAAAATAAATTTATTTGTCCACCCTTCGTAAGGATTTAAAGTATTAGCCGAAGAAACAGAACTTTCGATTGCACGCATAGAAGTTGTCCCTACAGCACAAATACGTTTTTTCTTTGCTTTTCCTTCGTTTACAATATCACAAGTCGCCTGAGTAATGATCAATTCCTCAGAATCCATTTTGTGTTTAGACAAGTCTTCAACCTCAACTGGATTAAAAGTTCCTAAACCTACGTGTAAAGTTACCTCAGCAAAATTTACTCCTTTGATTTCTAATTTTTTCAAAAGGTGTTTTGAGAAGTGTAAACCAGCAGTTGGCGCCGCTACAGCTCCTTCTTCTTTTGCGTAGATAGTTTGGTATCTTTCAGCATCTTCTGGAGTAACATCTCTGTTGATGTATTTAGGAATTGGAGTTTCTCCAAGTTCAGTCAATTTATTTCTGAATTCTTCATAAGAACCATCGTATAAGAAACGTAAAGTTCTACCACGAGAAGTTGTATTGTCAATTACCTCAGCAACTAACGAGATCGTCGTCACCAAAATAAAGTTTGTTACCAATACGGATTTTTCTAGCAGGATCTACTAAAACATCCCAAAGGCGTTGCTCAGAATTTAATTCTCTTAATAAGAAAACCTCAATTCTAGCTCCCGTTTTTTCTTTGTTTCCATACAAACGCGCAGGGAAAACTTTTGTATTATTAAGAATTAAAACGTCTCCGTCATCAAAATAGTTGATAACGTCTTTAAACATTTTATGTTCGATCGTGTTTTTTTACGGTCAATTACCATTAAGCGAGACTCATCTCTGTTTTCTGCTGGAAATTCAGCCAAAAGTTCTTTCGGTAAATTGAAATTGAAGTGTGATAATTTCATATTTGAAGTTAGATTTTAAAATATCAATCTTAGATTTTTTTATCCAAAATTTTAAATCGCTTGCAAATATACGATTGTGAAATAGGCGTTGTCAAGTGTTTTGACGTTTATTTTCAAAAGTCCTTGATTTTGTGAGGTTTCACGAACCATTAAAAATGTATTTTTCAAACCATATCAATTATATAAGTTCATATTAACTGTTTTTTTATTAAACCCGACAGGTTTTGAAAACCTGTCGGGTTTGCTTTTAGATATGCATAAAAAAACCTCTGGTTGAAACCAGAGGCTATGTTTTATTATGCTTTAATTTAAATGAACTTATATTTCTTATATGGTTCAAAAAAATTACAATTCTGAGATTTGAAAGTTCAATGCTTTTAAATCATTCCAGAAATCTGGATATGATTTAGAAACTACTCCAGCATCTTCTATAATAATTGGTACTTTGATTGCCAATGGAGCAAATGCCATTGCCATACGGTGATCGTTATATGTTCCGATTTTTACGTCGTGATTGATATTATCAGATTTCACTAAAGTCAAACTGTCATTGGTTACCGAAATATTTGCGCCTAATTTTGTCAATTCAATTCTTAACGCTTCCAATCTGTCTGTTTCTTTAATTTTTAAAGTATGAAGACCAGTTAAGTGGCATCCAATTCCTAGACCTAAACATGTCACAACAATTGTTTGAGCAATATCTGGAGTATTGTTCAATTCAAAATTTACGTCTTGATAATTGAATCCTGCTACTTTTTCCAAAGTCATTTTGTTATTTTGGAAAGTCGTTTTCACACCCATTTTTTCATAAAGAGAAACTAATTCTGAATCTCCCTGAAGGCTGTTTTCTTTATAACTGCTCAAAGTAATTTTTGCAGATTCAGATAAAGCCACTAAACTAAAGAAATAAGAAGCCGAACTCCAATCCGATTCTACCACCATTTCTTTTGATTCGACAGATTCTTTAGGGAAAACTTTAATTACGTTTCCTTCAAAACTTGTTTTGATATCCAAATCAGTCAACAATGCCAAAGTCATTTTGATATAAGGAATTGAAGTAATTTCTCCTTCTAATGTCAATTCTAAACCATTATCTAATTTAGAAGCTACAAGCAAAAGTGCTGAAATATATTGGCTACTAACATTTGTCGCCAAGTTTACTTTTGAAGCCGTAACTTTTTTCCTTTTATTCTGATTGGCGGATAACCTTCTTCTTTTTCATAAGAGATCTCAACTCCCAATTGTCTTAAAGTATCAACCAAAATTTTGATTGGACGTTCCTGCATTCTGCTAGAACCTGTCATTACCACTTCTCTTCCTTCATTTACTGCAAAATAAGCAGTAAGAAAACGCATTGCAGTTCCCGCGTGATGAATGTCTACAATTTCGTCATTGCCAATTAATGCTTTTTGCATAACTTCGCTATCATCAGAATTTGAAGTATTGGCTAAAGTAATATTTGGAAATAATGCTTTTAGTAATAACAAACGGTTCGTTTCGCTTTTTGAACCAGTAATATTTAGTTGCGAATCATCAATTGTGAATGGTGAATTCGTCGTTAATTTTAAATTCATGATTTTGATTATAAGTTGCGAATTATTAGAAATATAATTCGAGTGCGCAATTTACCACTCCTCGTTCGTAAATCAAAATTCACGTTGAAATTTCACAATTATTTCAATTTATCATTGTTTTTGTGACGATCTTTATCTCTAACCGATTTTAAATCCATTTTTTTGTCAAAAGCGACCTGCAAATCGATTCCCGTTTGATTCGCCAAACATAAAACTACGAAAACAACATCGGCTAATTCTTCACCTAAATCTTTGTTTTTATCGCTTTCTTTTTCAGATTGTTCGCCGTAACGACGTGCAATAATTCGGGCAACTTCTCCAACTTCTTCTGTAAGTTGTGCCATATTGGTCAATTCGTTAAAGTAACGAACACCGTGTTCTTTTATCCAAGTATCAACATCAAGTTGTGCATTTTTCAAATTCATTGCTATATTTTTTTAAGGACAATTTTTTCATTTTGGCTGGCAATGACTTGTTGGAAAAGGTTTTTTAATCCATCATAATCGCCAGCCGCAAAAATACTATTGTTTATTTCTTTGATACAGCTAATTTGAATTTTATTTTCGAGGTTTGAAATATTTAAAGTATATGTGATTTCTTTGTTTTGTGATGTAATACGAATTGGTTTTGGCATCGATTCTATTATGTATCCAGTTGGAATTTCGAGACTCAAACTAATTTTTTCCTGTGTAGGATATCCAAAATAAATTCCCATCTGCCTTGTTTCCTGAGTAAAAGGGTTTTTAGATCGAGTAAAAAACAAAAGCGGATTAATAAACATTTGTTTTCCAATAGTTTCAACAACATTATCAGATGCAAAATCAAAAGTTTCTATTACTGGATCTGAAAAATTAACCTTCGCGTTCTCAATTTTATAATTGGCGATTTTTAAATCTCCCAGTTCTTCTTCATACTTTTCAAGATAATTTTCCTGATTTTGTTCTGAATGTTTTGATCTGAAATTATAAGCTTCATAATCTGTTCTTTGAATTCTCATTTTACCGTCAACTTTGCCGGTTTCATTTATTTTGCCAAAAACAGTCGAAAATTCTTTAGACAATGCAGTGGGGTCTAAATTGATTTCTTGCGAAGATCCATCAATTTTAATTAACCTTCCTTTCCAGTTTAAAACATTCAATGGTAATATGTTTGGACATGTGTATTTACGGGTCGCGTCTAGCAAAACTAGTTTTCCGTCTATGAGCGCGCCTGCAATTACATAATTGAAGCCTGTTCTCGTTGGATAAACTGGAACGCCATTTTCGATTGTGCTAACTAAAACCGGATTTGCATCAATACCGCCTAGTTTTAGCATATTGATTAAAATGAAATTAATTTCGGCTACATTTCCAGTTTGATCTGTGTAGGCTTTTGCAATTCCTTTATCAGTATAATAATCATTTTCTTCATTCCAATGCATTTTATTCTGAACATATTTGAAAATGATATTCATTCGATCATTCTGCGATTCAACCCCAGTCAATAATCTTTTGACATCATCGACCAAGAAATCTTTCTGATTAAGTTCTTTTCCGAAATGTTCATTTTTAAAGATATTCGTTGCAACACCTTCCCAAGTAAGTGCATAATCTTTATCTGGTTTATCCGGATAACGAACGCGCTCGATTTCAAACTGAATACAACCTCTATAATTATCGACATTATTTACATAAGGTTCATCTTTCAATGCCGGAACATCCTTTCCTTTATATAAAGTACTGATTTGCTTAAAAGAAAGTATAGTCGATTGATTATGTTCGTTCTCATAACTCTGACTTCTTCCTTCTAATTTCGCAACAGATTCTATAGGATAATTTCCAATTAGAATTGGTTTATAAATAAAGTATTCTGGAATCTCTGTTTTATATTCGACATAATTTACAGGAATATCATATTGAATTTCAAAATCAGGCAACTTTACAATATTCTCCGATTTCAAAACATATTTGTATTCAATAACTGAACCCACTTTTACATTAGGGAGCGTTATTGTTTTTTCTTTCCAAAATTTATTGACTTTTTTCTTAAAAGCTCCTTGATTGTCTAGTTTTGTCTTTACAATTGTGCCATTTTCCAAATTATACGTAATCGCGTTTGAAAACTCCAAACGATCTTCGTTTAAATTTTCATAACCAATATAAAAACGCACTTTTTGATCCGCCCATTTAAGGCCTTCTTTTTTGTAAATTTTGATTTTAAACTCGTAAACATGATTGGCCGAAAAACCAACATCTTTGTTATAAGTAAAAAAAGTTCTTCCCTTTTTAAACAAAATAGCGGCCGGAGTCGCTGTATCTTTTGGATTTGATTTTTCCTGCAGTTCAGCAATTGTAACTTTCCCAAGTTCGTAACTTTGAGATTGTCCTTTTAACGAAATGAGTAAAAATAAAATGGTAAACGTTAAACTTGAAAACCTCATTTTTTAAATTCTTTTTAAAACAATTTTTTCAGTTTCTTTTGCAATCATTCCTTTAAAATATTCTTTCAACATTTCATATTTTTCTGCAGAAAAAATGGCATCATTAATTTGGCTTGCAATAGAGAATTGTATACTATTGCCATTTTGAGCTACAACAAATTTAAAGCTTCCTGCATTGTCTTCCATATTTATCGCCGCTGAAGTAGGCAAAGTTTCAACCGTAAATCCATCCGGAATTTGGATATTGATACTGTATTTCTCCAATTGTGGGAATCCAAAATCTACAGGATATTCTCGAACTTCCTGTTTAAACGGATTTTTATCATTGGTAAAAAATAACATCGGACTAACATAAATCTTGCCTCCAATTATTTCGCACAAATCATTTCCTGTAAATGAATAGGTTTCTATAGTAGGCAGTAAAATTTCTTTTTCATTTGTTCGGGTGTAATCGTTGATTTCAATTTTTCCGTTTTTGTTTTCTAATTTTTCCAGATAATCCTCTTGTTTAACACCATCTATTTTTTCTCTAGTTAGTAGCGCCATGTGATCTGAACATTGTCTTCTGGTTTTTCCTGATATTTTCCCTTCGGCATCAATACTATAACTCATAAAAACAACATCATTTGAAAGTTTTTTTGGTGTCAACTCAATTTCTTCAGAAGTGCCATCTTTACGAATTAATCTTCCGGTCCAATTTATAGTCCTGAAAGGAAGAATATTTGGTGTCGAAAATTTATCAGATGCATCTAATAACAAATAACCTGTTGGTGTTTCAACCGCCGCAATTACATAATCAAAAGCTGTTCTGTTAGGAAATAATGCTATTCCGTTTTCACGTGTACTTACCAAAACGGGATTTGCCTCCAAACCTGAGTAACGAAGCATTGAAGTCAACATCAAATTAATATCACCAATATTTCCCGTTTTTTCTTTATACGCTTTTTTAACTCCATTGTCACAGTCATAACCTCTATATCCATTCCATTTCACATTAGATTTCACGTGATTTAAAATAACCCATATTTTTTCTTCTGGTGTATTTTTTCCAGCTAAAAGGGCTTTTAAATCATCTTCATAATAACCTGTTTTATTTAATTCTGGGCCAAAACTTTCGTAATCATAAATGGTTTTTGCAACTGAATTCCAATCTGTAGAATACATCTTCATTTGTGAATTTGGAAACTTTGTCATCGATAATTCATGCTGAATACTTGAAACATAATTATCCATATTGTTAACAAAAGCTTCCTCTTTAATTGCTGGAAAATCTTGTGCTACATAAGTCGTTCTTGTTTCAGTATAATCAATTTTATCTGTACTAAATGTCGTTGTAGAAACTTGCCCCTGAGACCTTTCTTTATTTGTAAAAATGATCGATTTTGGGCTTTTTTCAACCGTCATTTTAGGAAAAACATATCCTTTTTGTCTGGAATTAAAAACATAATACTCTGGAATAGCTGTCATAAACTCAGAGTAATTTACTGGAATAGTTTCTTGAAATTCCCATTCTCTGATAGATCGATCACTTGGACTTTTGATGGTATATTTGTATTCAATTACTGAACCTTCCTTTACATTAGGCATCGTAATTTTCTTTTGAGATCTGTATTTATTCAAAACTTCGTCAAATGTGCCTTCTGTTTTAAGCTTCGTTTTCTCAATTTTTCCATTTACTAAATTGTAGGTGTAAGCATCTGAAAAATATACTTTTTCAGTAAAATTAGACTGTTTATAATACCAAACTGCCTTATTTGCCCAATCGTAACCTTCTTTTTTATAAATTTTAATTCTGGCTTCGACATCTGTAACAGTAACAAAACCATCAGTTTGATCGTACTCAATTCTTGCTTTTCCTTTTTTGTACAAAATAGCCGCTGGAGTCGCCGAGTCTTTCGGATGTACTTTTTGCTCTAATTCTGCAACAGTTACTTTTCCTAGTTTGAATTCTTGAGCTGTTATTTTTGAAAAAAGCAATAACGTGATTGCAAGACTAAAAAATTTAATTGGTTTCATTTTGGTAATTCTTTGGTTGGTTTATGATTAGTTTTTGGTCAATATTATTTTGGCGTTATCATTTTTTGAAACCTGTTCCATAAAAAGGCGATATTCATCATATTCTTTGTTTGAATATTTCCCTTTGTTTAAAAACATGCTTCGTTTATAGACTAGCTTATTATTATCTTTTTTGATTATTTCGGTTTTGTATTCTCCAAATTTCCCTTTCAATTCATAATTAGCAGGAAGAAACTCGATCGAAAAACCAGCTGGAAGATTCACTTCAATTTCATCAGAATCCAAATAGCCACGCTGAATTTCAAATGGATTTTTTCTGTTTCTGATGCGCTTCACACTTTGATTATTTTGATTGAAAACATCCAGAGCAAAAATCATTTTGTTTGCAGAAATAGAAGCATAATTTATTGCGCTTAGTTGTACATCTTCGGTAAAACGAATATTCTCCTTATCGTTTGAAAATGCGATTTTGCCTAATTTTAAATTATTGATATTATCCCAATATTCTTTATAATGCGCTTCTTTTTCTGTTGGCTGATAATTCTCGATTCTAAATTTCTCATTGTATTGAGAGCCTTCAGACACAATTGAAATTGAACCTGAAAAATTTCCGTTTTCATCAATGGTGTAAATTCCTTTATCTTTTTGGGCATTTCCTTTGTCATCATATACTTTTGTTCGAACGATTTGGCCACCTTCTGGCTTTACTACTAAAACATCACGATCATCTGTAAAAGTTCCTTGATATCCAAAAGGATCATCTTGACTTGTACATTCCAACCAAGTATAATTATCACCATTTGGAATTGCCAAAATCATATGATTTCCCTGCATTGAAACAAAATCAGACTGAATATTAGATTTATAACGGTCGCCATATAAAATGGTATTGTATGAAGGCACATCAACTGCCTGCAAAAGTGCTTTTGTATAGTTAGACAAAGCTTTACAATCTCCATATCCTAAACGATCAACATCGCTTGCCTGCATCGGTTTCCAACCGCCAATACCAATTGCAATGTTTACATAACGTGATTTTTTTGGACATAATCATAAATGATTTTTGCTTTCTTGATTGGATCTTTTTCATCCCCTACAAGTGCTTTCATTTTTGCTTTGGTTTCTTCTGGCAAAGTTGTAGTTCCAGCAAGAATCTTTTCTCCGTACCATTTTCCAAATGCTTCCCAAGTTGTTGCAGTTCCGTCAACACCTTCTAAATGAAATTTCTCTAAACCCATTATGATTTTTGGAAATAAATCTCCAGGAGAGGGACTCAAATCTTCGGCTTTTTGTGCCAAAATATTCGATGCAACATAGCTCAGTTTTGTAGCAGTTTCCTCTGTTTTTTTATATTAAATCCAGCAAACTGAAATTCCTTTTTCTTAAAACCTAAATCACTTGGAAAAGCAACATTTAGAACACATTTTTCAACGCTTTCATTGTAATCACTTATAAAATACCATCGCGGTAAAAAAGCGGTGTTTGAAGTTTCTGTTTCACAATTATAAGCAATCGTAAACGGATATGAAACTGGTGTATAATTTAGATAAACCACTCGGTTATCTGAGAAAAGCGTACTGCCGCTTACTGCACTTTGATCTCTAAAATCTTTTCGCTTTATTTTTTTGATTTCATTGCCAGCCGCATCATAAACAATCGCTTCGATACTATTTATTGAAGTCGTTTTGTCGTAGTGCTCATAAGCTTCAATATCAGAAAGTCCCTTGTCGTTTAAAACAGTTACCACTCTTTGCTTTTTGACGATCATGCTTCGTTGCGAAACAATGTTCACATCCATTTGGTCTAATCGTACAACTGCATTTGCATTTTGTTTTAAGCTATCTGGAATTGTAGCAACAGTATAGTTTGCTTTTTGAGCATAAAAATTAAGCGTGGTTAAGAATAAAAATAACGCAAAAAAGGGGTTTTTCATTAGTAAGTAATTTCTCCAAATATATATTATTTTCAGAAATTCTTAACATTTGTTTATATTTTTTTACTCTCGATTTTTGCTGTCCATAACAATCGTTACGGGACCATCATTTAAGAGACTGACTTTCATATCGGCACCAAAAATTCCGGTTTGGATTTTTTTATTAAATTCCTTTTCCAATGCCGAAACGAATTTTTCATACATAGGAATTGCGAAATCTGGTTTTGCGGCTTTTATATAAGATGGGCGGTTTCCTTTTTTGTAGAAGCGTGAAGTGTAAACTGGCTAACGGCAATAATTTCGCCATCAATATCTTGAACGGAGCAATTCATGACATCATTTTCATCGCCAAAAATTCTCATTTTAATGATTTTCCCGGCAAGCCAATCAATATCTTCCTGAGTATCGGTATCTTCAATTCCGACTAAAACCAATAAACCTTTTTGAATATCGGCTGTTTTTTGACCGTCAACTGTTACTGACGCTTCGGAAACTCTTTGAATTACAACTTTCATTTTTTATTTTGATCTAAATGCGACATAATTAATTAGCCACAGATTACACGGATTAAACAGATTTTAATTTCAAGACGTTAGATGCACTGCAGTGCATCTCTACAAATTGGATTGGAATTTTACAAAATTTTATTTTCTCTTCGAGCAATAATTAACAATTAACCATTCACAATTAATAATTATTTACGTGTTTCATCACTCGTCGCTCGATCTTCACCATAAGTATCGGTACGATAATGCTCTTCGTCGCCTTCGAGGATTTTCAGATAACTATTATAGCGTGACCATGCGATTTCGTCTTTTTCCAAAGTCGCTTTTATAGCGCAATGCGGTTCTTCTTTATGTAAACAATTGTTAAACTTGCATTGATCTTTTAATTTGAAAAATTCCGGAAAATAACCACTGATTTCTTGCGGTTCCATATCTACAATTCCAAAACCTTTGATTCCTGGCGTATCGATAATTCTGGCATCAAAAGACAAATCATACATTTCGGCAAAAGTAGTAGTATGCTGACCTTGTTTGCTTTGTTCTGAAATCACGGTAGTTTTTAAATGCAGACTTGGTTCCATCGCATTTACCAAAGTTGATTTTCCAACTCCTGAATGTCCGGAAAACATGCTTACTTTGCCAATCATCATTTCTTTCAGTTTATCAACACCTTTATTTTCTGTAGATGAAATTCGGAGACATTTATATCCTATTTCAGAATAAATGTCTTGCAGATAAAGTTGATCGTCTAAAGTCTGATCATTTAGGGTATCAATTTTATTGAAAATAAGAATCGCTTCAATTCCGTATGCTTCGGCAGTAACCAAAAAACGATCTATAAAACTTGTAGTTGTTGGCGGATTATCGATTGTGACCAATAAAAAAACCTGATCGATATTCGAGGCAATAATATGAATCTGCTTAGACAAGTTAACCGATTTACGAACGATATAATTTTTTCTTTCGTGAATATTATGAATCATTCCTGTAACGGCATCTGAAGTTTCCTCCAATTCATAATCCACAATATCGCCTACAGCAATTGGGTTGGTACTTTTTATACCTTTAATTCTAAATTTCCCTTTCATACGGCATTCAATAAAATCTCCATTTTCAGATTTTACGGTGTACCAGCTTCCTGTAGATTTATAAACGGTTCCTGTCATTCTTATACTTTAGATTTCTGATTTTAGATTTTAGATTGCTTTTAAACCTAAAAAATAAAAGGCAAAATTACGTTTTTAGAATTGAACAACGCAACTTCGCCTTTTAAAATTGAAATCTAAGCTTTGGATTTCTGAATTTTACCAAATAATTTCAGCTAAAACATCATTTTCTTTTACTTTTCCTAACTGAATTGTTTTCAATGTTCTTGATGTTTTTCCAGCTTTTGTTGTATAAATTTCCACCAAAATTGTTGCCGGGCCGTTTTCTGTCAGTGTTGTTTCGCCAAAGAAATTAGTTTTGATTTGATATTTCCCTTTTACCGCATTTCGAATTATATATTGCTCTGGTCCGTAACCTTCTGTAAAATCTTTAGAAAATCTTCCTCCAATTTGTGTAGAAGTGTGGCTGTAATAACATTCTTCATTTGTTGGTTCAATTACATGCAAATCCAAATCAACATCCATTTGGTTCCAGTTCATGATAATTCTGATATCAACTGGCATTTTTGCCATATACTTTTTGTCTAATTTTCCTGTTTTCAATCCCGGATGTTCAATCATCAATCTGTTAATATCCATTAAAACAATATCTTCTACACCTTCATATTGCCCGCTCATTTCTCCGTAATAATTCACTTCAAGTGATTTTACTAATTCATTAAATGCCTCTTGGTATTTTCCGGCATCTTCTAGAGTTAAAGCATAATCCCTTAAACTCTGTGGTTCGTGTTCTCTCCAATTTGCAACTTGTTTTGCGGTAAAAACGGCATCATCATAATCTTTCCACTGACGCAAAGTATAAGTCAAAGTTTTATAAAGTTGATGATTCTCTAAACCTAAATCGGCAATATTACTAAGAATCAGCAATGCTTTTTTAACGTCACCTTGATTGTAGAAAAAGTGTGCTACATCAAAATAAAAACTTGGGTTTCTCTCTTGTGCTTTTCTTAATTCGAAATACAAATCATATTGTTTTTCTTTTGATGCCGAAGCCAGCGCCTTTAAATACAATCGATCTGGATTCCAACTTTTTGTTTGAACAACACCACTATTTGAAGACTTCTTTTTCGTCGTAATAATAATAACTCCATATGCTCCTCTACTTCCATAAGCAGAAATTCTCGACTTATCTTTCACAACCTCTACTGTTTCAAAATCATCTGATTTTAAATCGGTCAATTCGCCTTCATAAAACTGACCATCAACTATAATTAAAGACTTTTTCGAGTCATCGTCTAAATATCCTCGATCTAAATTTGTATCACTTTGGATAGTTTTTGCAACCTGACCTGCAACTTCGGGTTTTAAATCCTGTACAGCATCTTTATTTTTTCCGCGCTTCCAGCAGAAATACCAACAAGATCTCTTTTCCTTTGAGTTCCCTCCGCAACTTCTATAATTTCACTGCCAACTTTTTTGTCTTTTAATTCAGTAACTACTGGCGTAGCATTATCTTGAGGAGCCATTTTATAAACATTGTTATCTTCCTCAACAGTGACAGCCGTTCCTCGACCAACTGGTTCATCTATTGTTAAAGTGGCATCAGGATCTCCTTTTATGGTTTCATAACCTACTGTAACAACTTCTTGTAATCTGTTAGCGCTTTCTCTTAAATGTATCGTAACCATATTATTTCTACCCACATTTATTTGAGTAGATTCAAAACCAATATAACTAATTTCAAGTTCACTGTTCGCTGGAGCCTGTATAGTAAATTTGCCATCAAAATCCGTCTGGGTTCTTGTTCTTGTTCCTTTTAAAACAACATTTGCACCAGGCAATAGTTGACCTGTTTGATCCAATATTAAACCTGAAACAAATCCAGCGACAACATTTGTGTTTCTTTGCAAAACTGGCTCAGTAACATTATTATTTGATCTTTGTATGTTGCTATTTTTTGATTTTGCCACTTTTTTAGGGCCTGAATACTTAATATTTTTTCCCACCAAACATCTAATCCATTAAAATAACTTTCAATACTTTCCCAATTGTTCTTTTGCTGAGCTAAAGTTGCATCACGTTCCTGTTTTTTGATTTGATCAAATTCAGCACGTAATTCCGTTGGTGGCAAAATATCATACATGATGTAATCTCTCACATTTTCCAGAACAATCAACGAAGTATTTTTGGTTACAATTCCGAATTTCTTCCCAAGAAGTTCAATTTCATCAGCGTTTTTAGCGTATTGCAATTCAAGATTGGCGATTTTTTTCTGCGCCCAAAGTTTTTCAATATTTATATCTGAAGAATTTTGAACAGTCGCATCAAGCGTAATTTTCTTTTCTGAAACAACTTCATTACTATAGCCAAATAATAACGTAATTTCATTTTTTGGATTTAAAGAAATTCCTGAAAAACTGAAATTCCCAGAAACCGAAGTTCCTTCCATCGGAAATAAATCAGTCACTGTCAAATTCTCTTTTATTCCTAAAAACTTCAAATTGGTATTCGTTAATTTATCCAATGCAGTTTCATCATTTATCTGATTTAAATTGATGAAATTACCGCCAGTTTTGGTTGACGAAAAATTCAGAAAAGCAAAATCAGCAGAAACTGAAGATGTGATCGTATAAATTGGCTTTTTAGTTTTTGGCAGAAGTTTTTCACTCAAAGATGATAATCCGTCTGTAAAAAACAAATATTCATCCTGAGCCGTAAAGTTCAATTGTGAATAACGAGTTCCGCCATCGTATCTTGTCTTTTCTAAAACTGATTTTAATGCATCCCAATTTCCATTAGAAATAATATATTCCTGTTGTTTTTCAAAAGTGTAATTCAAAAAGTAAAGTGTAACTTTTGTGTTTTTTATCTTCTGAAAATAACTATTCAGCAAATTCAATTCCTTTTTTAAATCACGATTCTGGCAACTCAAAGAATTATCCCAAATTAAACCAATTGAAGCCGGTGTTTTTTTAGCGCTTTTATTTCCTTCAACAAAAGCATTTCCATAAAAATAATATTGACCGCCAGCGTTTTGCATTACAACACTTGGAATATTTTGTTGAATTGGAATTTTAAGAACTATTTTTTCCTCAGGCTGATAATTTTCTTTTTTAATAGAAGCTTGAAAAGATTGATTCCATTTTGAAAACGCAATCTCTTTCTCTGAACTCTCCGCTACAATGGGTGCTGACTCAGCTCCTAAAACCGAAACATTGATTTCAAACTGATCTAATTTTTTCGGAAATCGACTTACCAACTGATAAGTCAAATTATCTTTATCAAATGCCGAAAGTTCTTCTTCATAACCAATAACAACAGTTCTTTCTCCATTTGGCATTAATGGATAAATTCTAGTTTTAAAATTATTTCCGTCGACTTTCTCCAACAATCCCGGATCAACGCGACGATGTTCGATTGCTTCAAAAACCTGTTTTCCTTTATTTTTATTCACTGGAACGGCCTCGCGTAATTTCCCGTTTATATCAATCGCATATCTAGAAACCGAAACATTTTCTGGCAACGGAAAAATAAGTTCCGCTTCCATTTGGCGTGTACCCGAATTAAAAAATGCATTTCAGCAGTAGTATAAGCGATGTTTCCTACCACTTTTACATTGACAAAAAGCTTGTTCATTCGCACTTTTTCTGCTTCTTCACCTTTCACGGTAAGCTCAGGACTTTGTGCAAAAGTTTTTGTTCCAATAAAAACCAGAAAGAAAAGAAATACATTCAAATTCATTTGAAAAATTCGTGGCGCAGACGAAAACAATTTTAATTTCATGATACAAAAATTAAGGTTCATATTGTTATAGAGAACAAAAAACAACAAAAGGTTGGGAAGATAATTATTTTATTTTTATCAGTTTAATCTGAACTCAATATAGCAATAAATTTATCTTTATAGACCTTATAAATCATATCAAAAATCAAATTATTTAATTATATTCAGCGAGTAAACGAGTAAATAATAATTAAATGATGCAGATTTTTAAATCCATCATTTAACATCTGAAAAAAAGAATAAAATGACATCAAAAACAAAATGTGCTATAACAACTTTATTGGCAATCTTTCTTATTTTCAACGGATTGAAAGCACAGACAAAAGCAATTAATATAGAAAGCAGTTATATTGCAGATCCACCCGTAACGAAAGCCAGCCACGCATCAACTTTAGTGGAATACAGGCCAAATGAGATTTTAGCGACTTGGTTCGGAGGAAAACATGAAGGAGCAAAAGATGTCGGAATTTATATTTCAGCTTATAAAGATAAAAAATGGTCGGTGCCAAAAGAATTGATTCAGCCCTTAATAAAAGGTGCCGATACATTGCCTTGCTGGAATCCGGTTCTTTTTAAAGCTAAAAGTCAGAATTTGTATTTGTTTTACAAAGTAGGAAAAAACCCGAGAGAATGGTTTGGTGCTATGATTGTTTCCAAAGATAATGGAACAACTTGGGGAGAACCAAAATATCTTCCAGAAGGAATTTACGGGCCAATTCGTAATAAACCAATCGAAACTACTCCAGGCATAATTTTATGTGGGAGCAGTACAGAAAGTGTTACTACTGACGAATGGAGAATCCATGTTGAAGAATATACAGAAGCAACAGATTCTTGGAAGAAAATTGCCGTAGAAAACAATCAGAACTTTAATGTCATTCAGCCGACATTTTTAATTCACAATACAACAGATATTCAGATGTTATCCCGAAGCAAACACAATAAAATAGTTTCTAGCTGGTCTGGAGATAACGGAAAAAGCTGGATTAGAACCAATACAATCAATGTGATTAATTCCAATTCAGGAATAGATGCTTTGACCATAAATAAAAACCTTTTTTTATTGGTAAATAATCCATTACCGCAAGGAAAAGACTGGTTTAACGGAAGAAATATTTTGGATGTAGAATATTCAAAAGATGGTCTGAACTGGAAAAAATTATTTGATCTCGAAAAACAGGAAAAAGGCGAATTCAGTTACCCGGCAATCATTCAGACTACCGATAAAAAAATACATGTTTTATATACTTATGATAGAAAGTACATAAAGCATACTGCATTCGATTTAAATTGATCAGTACAATATTAGAACTCTAAAATCGTATCCATCTTAATGTGCAGTGTAAAATTTGCGGGCGATTAATTATTCTCGCTGATTTTGCAGATCAGCTGATTTATTTTCTATTTAAAAAGCACAAAAAAATCCCCAAAGCCCGAAAGCAATGGGGATTTAATATAAAAAAACAATCTACTTTTAAATGTGTGATATAACAAAAATTAAAAACAAATTATATTTTGACTTAAATTATATTATATCACTTATATGTTTTAAAGAAAATTATGCGTTGAAAATTTTCTCTTGGTGTCCAATACTTTCTTGGTGAATCGCTTTGAACATTCTTAAAACGAATTCTTCAGTAAGACCTTTTTTCTCACCTTCTAAAATCATTTTTCCTAAGATTTCGTTCCAACGGTTGTTTTGAAGAATCGCAACGTTAGCGTCTTTTTTCACTTGACCAATTTCGTCAGCTACTTTCATACGTTTTCCTAACAATTCTAATAAGTTAGCATCCAAAACATCGATGTTAGCTCTTAGTTTTTTCATTTTTTGGCTGTACTCATCTGTAGTATCATCCGTTTTTCTGATAGTCAAATCTTTTATGATTTGTTTCAAAGCATCTGGAGTAACTTGTTGTGCGAGCATCAGACCAAGCGTTGTCTGGATCGATGTGCGTTTCGATGATCATACCATCGTAGTTCAAGTCTAAAGCCTCTTGCGTTACTTCGAAAATCATTTTACGATCTCCAGTAATGTGAGATGGATCGATGATTAATGGCAAATCAGGGAATTTATTTTGCAATTCGATAGCAATCTGCCACTCTGGAATGTTTCTGTATTTTGTTTTTTCGTAAGTAGAGAAACCTCTGTGAATAACTCCTAATTTCTCGATTCCAGCCATGTGCAAACGCTCAACACCACCTAACCATAAAGCTAAATCTGGGTTTACAGGGTTTTTAACCAAAACGATTTTATCAGTTCCTTTTAAAGTATCAGCAATTTCCTGAACTGCGAAAGGGTTTGCCGTTGTACGTGCTCCAACCCATAATACGTCGATATCGTGTTCTAAAGCTAGTTTACAGTGCGCCGCAGTTGCAACTTCAGTTCCCATTAATAAACCAGTTTCAGCTTTTGCTTTTTGTAACCATTTTAATCCAATTTCTCCAACACCTTCAAATCCTCCTGGACGTGTTCTTGGTTTCCAGATTCCTGCTCTGAAAACACTTACTTTTGAATCTTTTAATTCGTGAGCGATTTTCAATACTTGATCTTCAGTTTCTGCACTACATGGTCCAGCTATCACAAGTGGGTGATTTAAATTGAAATCTTCTAACCACTTTCTCATTTCTTTCTTATTTTCCATCTTAATTCTAATTTACTTTTTAGTTGTTGTTAATCCGTTTAGTATTTCTTTTATTTTATTTGTGCTTTCCATTTCATGAAAAATGGCATTATAATCTTCTTCTTTCAACAAATCCCTAAACCTACTGAGATTTGAAATATATTCTTCTAATGTTTCCAGAACATGTTCTTTATTCTGCTTAAAAATCGGTGTCCACATTGCTGGCGAACTTTTGGCTAAACGAACGGTACTTTCAAATCCACTTCCCGCCATATCAAAAATATCTTGTTCGTCTTTTTCTTTGTTCATTACCGTTTTCCCGAGCATAAACGAACTGATGTGCGACAAATGCGAAACATAAGCAATGTGTTTATCGTGCGAAGTCGGGTCCATATATCGAATCCTCATTCCTATTTCGCTGAAAAGCTTTAATGCCTTTTCCTGCAATTTAAAAGTGGTTTTTTCCACTTCGCAAATAATATTTGTTTTTCCTTTAAACAAACCTTTTATCGCCGCCGAAGGTCCTGAAAACTCCGTTCCCGCAATTGGGTGTGTAGCGATAAAATTTCTTCTTTTTGGGTGATTGGCTACTGCATCACAAATTGGTTTTTTAGTCGATCCAACTTCAAAAACAATCGTTTTATCTCCAACCGAATCCAGAACTTTTGGCAAAACCGTCAGCGCCACATCTACCGGAACCGAAACAATCACAAAATCGGCATCAGCCAAATTTTCAAAACTTCCTGCTTCGTCGATAACTCCTAAATCAATGGCTTCCTGCAAATGTTTTTCGTTGCTGTCGATTCCAAAAATCTTCGAATCAGGATGTTTCTCTTTGATGTCCAGCACCATCGAACCGCCTATTAATCCTATTCCTATTACGTATACTTTCATACTTTTTCTTTAATTTCCAATTTTAAAATTCCAAATTCCAACCTTAATTTAACCGCAAAGTCCGCAAAGAATTCACGCAAGGTTCGCAAAGTCTGAAATCTAAAATCTACATTCTAAAATCTAAAATCGGCCGATCGCTTCTTGTACTTTTTCTTCTTTCACACACAATGAGAATCTGATATATCCTTCGCCGTTGCTTCCGAAAATCGTTCCCGGCGTGATGAAAATATGTTTCTCATATAATATTTCGTCAATGAACTTTTCTGAAGATTCGATTCCTTCCGGAAGTTTTGCCCAAACAAACAAACCAACTCCTTCTTTATATACTTTACAGTTTAGCTTTTCTGCTAATTTTTCCGTCAATTCTCTACGGCGTCTGTAAATTTTGTTTTGGTCTTCGAACCAAGATTTATCACATTTTAACGCGGCGATTGCACCTTTCTGGATTCCGTAATACATGCCGCTGTCCATGTTGCTTTTTACTTTTAAAACCGCATCGATAATTTCAGGATTTCCTAAAACCATTCCGACTCTCCAGCCTGCCATATTGAAAGTTTTACTTAGCGAATTCAATTCTAAAGCCACCTCTTTCGCGCCGCTAACCTGCAATAAACTCATCGGATTATCATTCAAAACAAAACTATACGGATTGTCGTTGATTAATAATATATTGTGTTTTTTAGCAAAAGCAACCAATTTTTCAAATAACGCTAAACTTCCTCTAGCTCCTGTCGGCATGTGTGGATATCCCAGCCACATAATTTTTACTTTCGAAAGGTCTAGTTTTTCTAAAGCTTCAAAATCTGGTTCCCATCCATTTTCTTCTTTCAAATCATAATAAACCGGAACCGCCTGAACCAAATTGGTTACCGAAGTATAAGTTGGATAACCTGGATTCGGAATTAAAACATGATCGCCTTCATTTAAAAATGCTAACGAAATGTGCATAATTCCTTCTTTTGAACCCATAAGAGGTAAAATCTCATTATTCGGATTCACTTCAACACCAAACTGATCACGATAGAAATCCGCCATCGCCTGCCTCATTTCTGGTAATCCCTGATAGCTTTGATAACCATGCCCGTTTTCGTCTTGAATTGCTTCATGACGACTGCTTCAATTACTGCTTTTGACGGACTCAAATCAGGGCTTCCAATTCCCATGTTGATGATCGGTTTTCCTTCAGACATCAACTGACGAACTTCTCTTAGTTTTGATGAGAAGTAGTATTCTTCAACTGTGTCTAATCGTTTTGCTGTTGTAATCATTGTTTTATTGCTTTATATTTTGCTTTAGGCTTTAGGCCGTAAGCTTTATGCTTTTCTTTTTTGACTTGTCACCCTGAGCGAAGTCGAAGGGCTTTCCAATTGGAATCTGGGCTTCGACTTCGCTCAGCCTGACAATCTAAAATCTTAATTCGTTAATCTTCAATCTAAAATCAACTTTATACCTCAGTCAAAGGTTTTGTGTTTTTATATTCTCCCAACACTTTAAAATACTCTGCCATAATGTTTAATAACGTTTTGGCTTTTGCGAAATCTTCGTATTTCTCAAATGTCACATCTACGAAAAATGAATATTTCCAAGGCGTTTCGATTTTTGGAAGCGACTGGATTTTTGTCAAATTCAGTTTGCAGTCGCTCATTACATTTAAAACCAGTCGCTAAACTTCCTCTTTTATGATCTAATTCAAATTTTACAGAGGCTCTGTTGATTTCGCTTTCTGGCAAAAATGAATTTTGCTTTTTGATGATTACGAAACGAGTCATATTATTTTTGATCGTTTGAATCGATGATGCAATAATATCCAGATCGTACATTTCAGAAGCGGTTACACTCGCAATTGCCGCAATTCCAGTCAATTGTTTTTCCTGAATTCTTCTTGCTGTTTCGGCTGTATCTTTATCCTCAACCAATTTGATGTTTGGATATTGTTTCAGGAAATCCATACACTGTAAAAGTGCCATTGGGTGCGAATGAACTTCTTTTATATCTTCAATTTTCTGACCTTTTAAAGCCATTAAATTTTGCTGAATGTTTAAATAATGCTCTCCGATTATGTGTAAATTATTCTTATCAATCAAAGCATAATTCGGAATAATTGGCCCTGCAATTGAATTTTCGATCGCCATAACCGCCTGATCAGATTTTCCGGCAATAAGGCTGTCGATCAATTCTTCAAAAGACAAACATTCATCAATATCCACATTTTCAGAGAAATACTCTTTCACAACCTGATGATGAAATGATCCTTTTATACCTTGTATTGCAATTTTCGTTGTCATATAGTCAAAAAAAATCCTGATTTGCATCAGGATTGTATATTAGTTTTATTTGTCTTAAATTTTATCTCAAATAACCATAGCACAATCCTGACTTCTACTAAAGAAGAAATAAAAATTGTTGCTAAAATAAAAACGGTTACTTGCCATTTTGTTTGTGTTTTGTTTTAAATTCTCTGCGAATGTATAAATTATTTTTAGTGCACCAAAAAAAAGATTGCATTTTATGAAACAAAAAGGGATTTCTTAACAAATTTAGCAGGTTTTGTATGATAATATAAAAAAATCGGCTTAAAATGAGATATTTATAATGAGGTACTGAGAGGCTAAGGCGCTAAGTTTTTTTACTACTATTTTTATTTTGACTGAATTGCCTCCAGCTTTAGGTGGAGGTTTAGGGCTTGGTATTTTCCTGGCTTTAGCCAAAATCTTTGAAGTTATTTGGCTAAAGCCCAATCTTACTCTTTTCTAACACCTCCAGCTAAAGCCGGAGGCAATTCATAAGATTTTATTAAGAAAACAATCCTGAAACCGGTTTATTCGAAATCCCTATTTTAGAATAATCGAAATTCATTTTCTCTTTTAATAAAGAAGCATACACACTTCTAAAATCTATTTCATATTTTAAATCGCCGTTATCTAAGTCTGCGAGATTTGGATTTTTTCCTAAAATCGTTCCTTTATTATTTCCTCCAATAATGAACATTGGCGCCGCAGTTCCGTGATCGGTTCCATTGCCGTTGTCTTTTACTCTTGGTCCAAATTCTGAAAAAACTACAACTGTGACATTCTGCAATAATTGTGACTGTTTTAGATCAGAATAAAAACTAAATAATGAATCGTTTAAATCTGTCAATTTTCGCTCGTGAATCGAAAGCTGATTATCGTGCGTATCAAATCCGTTAAGCGATGTGTAATATACTTTTGAATTTAGATTTCCTTTTATAAGTCTTGCAATCCATTCTAAATTTTTCGATAATTCTGTTTTTGGATAACTGATTTCTGTTTTTGATTTTGCTAAAGCTTTCTGAATTTCATCTGAACCTTCTGTAACCGAATTGGCAATTTTTCGGACAAAATCCAAATGCGGATTCTGAGATAAAGTCACATTTTCTTCTTTTGATTTGACTTTAAACCGATTCGGATCTTTTACCGTTATAAAATTAGGTTCTACTCCTTTTAAAGCCAAATTATCAATCGAATCTAAATTTATTCCCGCCGTTGCCTGATGTCCATTGCATTGCAAATCCAAAAATCTTCCGAGCCAGCCTTCATTTATATATTTATTTGAATCAGTTGCCGTCTGCCAAATTTCCTGACTTCTAAAATGCGAACGAATCGGTTCCGGATAACCCACATTCTGAATTACGGTTAAATCTCCGTTTTGTTGCATTTGGGCAAAATCTTTTAAGGAAGGATGAAACGCCATTCCTTTATTTTTTCCGATAACCAAATCTTTATTTAATGCAATTTTCGTTCGGTAATCATAATACAAAGGATCATCATACGGAATAAAAGTATTGAGTCCGTCATTACCTCCGTTCAATTGTACAAAAACGATGCATTGTTCGCCAACAACTAAATTGGTTTGCGAACCAAAAGCGTGCAAAAATCAGGCAATACAAGCATTCCGCCTGTAAAAGTTCCTGTCAATGTTAGAAAACTTCTTCTATTCATGATTCCTTATTTTCTAAATTAATTGATATTCGGGCAATTTGGTAATGTAATTAAACAATCGGATTACGGCGAAATTGGCGTGTTCTTCTTTTGGGTCAAAATCGTATTTGAGTAAATTTTCCATGTCTTTTTGCATCGACTCGTTTACCTCAAATAATAATCGGTTTGACAATTCAGTAATGATTGTTTTATTATTTCCATTAGAATCAAAATCAATTTTCACATCAATTTTGTCGAATTCTACTTTTAGCTTCTCATCTTCTCCCGACATTGTGTTTAATACTTTCTTTGAAATACTTCTTCCGTCGCAAAGCAAATCAGATGTATTATTTCGCTGTAAATAAATTTGCGAAGTCAGCCAAGAGTTTCCACCGTCCCATCCTTTTACATTTACTTGATTGTACAAATCCATGCCTTGTTGGCGTAGAAAAAGCGCTATCATCGCATCGTCAAAATCTTTTACTTCCAATTCATCAATCAACTGAATAATATACACTAATGGATCTTTGATTTTGTTTCCTGAATTCTCTTTGGCATATTCTTCGGTAAAAATTTTTGTCAGCAAAGGTTGGATTTCGAAGTTTTTCTTTCGGAAATAATCTCCATAATACGTCACTAAATCTTCGGGCGGATTATCATAAATAAACCATTTTAGAATTTTCCTAGTAATGAGATAAGGCGTATTTTTCTGTTCGAAAATAATATCAACAAGATCGTCTGCTTTCCAGTTTCCTGTTTTTCCGAAATAGGTTTTATCGCTGTTATCTTCTGGAAGTTTTCTATAAACGCCACCTTCATCTCCATAATTTAATCCAGCTAAAGCTTTTGCACCGTTTTTGATATCGCTTTCAGAATAGTTTCCAATTCCGATAGTAAATAATTCTAATAATTCCCTGCTTAAATTTTCGTTGTATTTGCCTTTTTTATTGTCGACATTGTCTAAATACTTTATCATCGCATTTGATTTGATGATTTGTTTGGTCAATTCTTTAAAATTGCCAAAAGCATGCTCACGCAAAATCATATTGTGCTGATAAATCCAATAATTGACTTTTACTTTTTGCGAAGTTGAAACAAAGTGATTGTGCCAAAAAACAACCATATTTTCGCGAAGCGGAAATTCATCTGTTCGCATTTTATTAATCCACCATCTTCTTAATTCAATGGCCGAATAAATTTCTTTTTTGAGAATTTTCTTTTTTGCGTCAGAATCAGCATCTTTTATGGCTTGCTTAAATTCTTTTAATTCGATAAGTGTTTTGGGATCGTCTTCTAAAAAAGCAGGAAGTTGTTTATCAAATTTTGAATCATAGGAATGTTTTAGAAATTTCTCTAATCCTAGTTTTTCAATTTTATCAGATTCTTTTCCAGAAAAACCCAATCGCAGTGACCAAAGATTGCTTTTTTCATAATTCAGAAATTATTACAATAAGACTTTGCTTTCTCGTAAAGGTTTAATTTAGAGAAAGTCTCTATATTACTTAGTTAAGTGGAATACTAAGTTTTAAAAATCTTTGGTAATAATCTAAACGTGATTTTTTTGGAAATATTATTTTCACAATATTGAATAATCATAATCGAATATAACCAGTGGTTTCAACCACGGGAAACGGATTGGGGAAATGCATTGTGTTCCCGTGGTTGAAACCACGGGCTATATTATAAGAAATTCATATGCGAATTCTTTCTTTTATGTAACCGCACTTAATCGTACGAGAATGCCTTGTTTAAAACATTACTAACTACTTCTACAAAATCATCCTCATTAGGAAATTGTTTAAAATTCAAAACAATTACACAAAACTCTTTCTCTGCTTTTATTATGAAAGGCTCATTTACGTTACTTAATTTACATTCAATAGTAAAATTTTCAAGATTCTTTTTTTGAATTATATTTTCACACTTTTCCTTAAATATTGACTCAAAAAAAACTTTATAACTATTAAACTCTTCATCAAATCCTAAATAAGGCAAAGGCGATTTATTTATTTCTTTCATTTATAATTTATCCTTTTATTATTTATTTTATAATCCCAATTAAAAAACATTTCTTTTTGAAAAAAAAAAGCAGTTACCATTACAATAACTGCTTTCTATAACGTAGAAACAAATCTTGTTTCTTTATTCTATTTTCTTTCTTCTAAAAAAGGAACTAAGACCCACACATCTCACAATCCTCAGGATCTGCCGCTTGTGCTTTTAAAAGCATCGCTTTATAATCCTCAACACTGATTGATTCAGTTTCCTGAACTAATGACGGAGCCGTTTCTTCTTTTTTATCGTTGTTTAATGTGAATTTAATCGCATCTACAGCCGCTTTTGTTCTTAAGTAGTACATTCCTGTTTTTAAACCAGACTGCCAAGCATAGAAATGCATTGAAGTCAATTTAGAATAGTTTGCATCTTGCATGAACAAGTTCAATGATTGAGATTGGTCTATGAAATATCCTCTCTGACGAGACATATCAATAATATCTTTCATCGACATTTCCCAAACTGTTTTGTAAAGATCTTTTAAGTCTTGCGGAATAATATCAATATTTTGAACAGATCCGTTATGACGCATAATTTCTTGTTTCAATGACTCGTTCCATAAACCTAGTTTTACTAAGTCTTCTAGTAAATGTTTGTTTACCACGATAAACTCTCCAGATAATACACGACGCGTATAAATGTTTGAAGTATAAGGTTCGAAAGCTTCGTTATTTCCAAGAATTTGCGAAGTTGAAGCAGTCGGCATTGGTGCCACTAATAATGAGTTACGAACTCCATGTTCCATAACTTCTTTTCTTAATGAGCCCAGTCCCAACGACCAGATAATTCCTCATCTTTCATTCCCCACATATTGTGTTGGAATTCTCCTTGTGACATTGGCGAACCTTCGAAAGTTGAATATGGTCCTTCTTCTTTTGCCATTTCCATAGAAGCAGTTACAGCGGCGAAGTATAATGTTTCGAAAATTTCTTGATTTAATGCTTTTGCTTCATCACTTGTGAACGGCATACGCAACATAATAAAAGCATCTGCCAAACCTTGCACTCCTAATCCAACTGGACGGTGACGCATGTTAGAATTTTCAGCTTCTTTTACTGGGTAGTAGTTTCTGTCGATTACTTTGTTCAAGTTACGAGTTACACGTTTTGTAACGTTGTAAAGTGCTTCATGATCAAATTTTCCGTTTTCGATAAACATTGGCAACGAAATAGAAGCCAAGTTACAAACTGCGATTTCATCTTTAGAAGTAAACTCCATAATCTCTGTACACAAGTTAGAAGAACGAATAGTTCCTAAATTCTTGTGGTTCGATTTACGGTTTGTCGCATCTTTGTACAACATATATGGCGTTCCAGTCTCGATTTGCGATTCAAGGATTTTCTCCCATAATTCACGAGCACGGATTGTTTTTCTACCTTTTCCTCTAAATTCATAATCTGTATATAGTGCTTCGAATTCATCTCCGTAAACATCATATAATCCTGGACATTCGTTTGGACACATTAAAGTCCAAGTTGAATCTTCCTGAACACGTTTCATGAATAAATCTGAAGTCCACATTGCGAAGAATAAATCTCTCGCACGCATTTCTTCTTTTCCAGTATTTTTCTTTAAATCCAAGAATTCAAAAATATCAGCATGCCAAGTTTCGATGTAAATCGCAAAACTTCCTTTACGTTTTCCTCCACCTTGATCTACGTAACGAGCAGTATCATTGAACACTCTCAACATCGGAACAATTCCGTTTGAAGTTCCGTTTGTACCACGAATGTAAGATCCTGTAGCACGTACGTTATGAATAGAAAGTCCGATTCCTCCCGCTGATTGCGAGATTTTTGCTGTTTGTTTTAATGTATCGTAAATACCATCAATACTATCATCTTGCATTGCCAAAAGAAAACAAGAAGACATTTGAGGTTTTGGAGTTCCTGCATTGAACAACGTTGGCGTTGCATGCGTAAAGAACTTTTTAGACATTAAATCGTATGTTTCAATAACTGATTTTAAATCGTCTAAGTGAATACCAACAGAAACACGCATTAACATGTCTTGCGGACGCTCAACGATTTTTCCGTTTATTTTAAGAAGATAAGAACGCTCTAAAGTTTTGAAACCAAAGTAATCGTAATTAAAATCTCTTGTATAAATAATATGAGAATCTAAAAAAGCGACATTTTCCTGAATTACTTTGTACACGTCATCAGCAATTAACGGCGCATCTTGTCCGTTTCTTGGATTTACGTAATTGTACATATCTTTCATCGTTTCAGAGAAAGATTTTTTAGTATTTGAATGTAGATTCGAAATTGCCACACGCGCCGCCAATTGAGCATAATCTGGATGCGCAATAGTCATAGAAGCCGCCGTTTCTGCTCGCAAGATTATCTAGTTCAGAAGTAGAAACCCCATCATACAATCCTTCGATAACTCTCATGGCTACCTTTACTGGATCTACAAGCTCATTCAAGCCGTAACACAATTTTTTGATTCTTTCTGTAATCTTATCAAACATTACTGGCTCTCTGTGGCCATCTCTTTTTACTACATACATAAGCTTACTATTTATAGTTATTGAAAAAATGAAAGTACCTAGAGAACGAACTCCAGCACTTAAACATTGCGTGTTTTAAAATTAATTTTAGAGAATTGTCAAATTCTCAATAGTTACCCGTTTCAAATTCGGAAATCGAACTTAAATACGTCAAAAATTGCTATTGAATCTGCGATTTGGGAAAGAGATTCAACCTTAAAATATTCTGTTAATCTTTTTTCAGCACCTCCTGAAGAAGAGTAAACGCTAAAAGTATTTTTGTTGTCTAAAAATCTGCATCAAATGAAATTTTCTGAGCATCACTATCTGTGTTCATTACACCTGATTTTTGATACTCTGCAACACGTTTTTCAAAGAAATTGGTTTTTCCTTGAAGAGAGATCATGTCCATGAAATCAAACGGATTCGCTGATCCATAAACACGCTCGCAACCTAATTCTACTAATAATCTATCGGCAACAAATTCTAAATATTGCGTCATTAAAGTAGCGTTCATACCAATTAAACTCACCGGAAGAGATTCTGTAACAAATTGTCTTTCGATATCTAGGGCATCAACAATGATTTCTTTAATTCTGTCTTTTGGAACTTTGTTAACCAAGTGATGATTATGCAAGTGAACTGCAAAATCACAGTGTACACCTTCGTCACGAGAAATTAACTCATTAGAGAAAGTCAAACCTGGCATCAAACCACGTTTTTTCAACCAATAAATTGAACAGAAAGCTCCTGAGAAAAAGATTCCTTCAACCGCAGACAAAAGCAATAAGTCTTTCAGCAAATGAATCAGACTCGATCCATTTTAAAGCCCATTCTCCTTTTTTAGCAATTGCAGGAAATACTTCTAGAGCATTAAACAATTCTGTTTTTTCTGCTTCGTCTTTAACGTACGTATCAATTAATAAAGAATATGTTTCACTGTGAATGTTTTCCATCATGATCTGGAAACCATAGAAAAATTTAGCTTCAGCATATTGAACTTCGTTTACAAAGTTCTCAGCCAGATTTTCATTTACGATTCCGTCAGAAGCCGCAAAGAATGCTAAAATATGCTTAATGAAATATCTTTCGTCGTCATTAAGTTTGTTATTCCAATCTGTCAAGTCTTGGTGCAAATCGATTTCTTCAGCAGTCCAGAAACTAGCTTCCATTTTTTTATACCATTCCCAAATATCATGGTGTTTGATAGGAAAAATAACGAAACGATTTTTATTTTCTTGTAAGATTGGCTCTATTTGCGACATGACAATTTTGTTTAATTTTTATACCAAAATTTTGCTTTTTCAGTACACTACAAAGATTGTCAATTGTTGCCAAAAATAAAAGTCAAACTTATTCACAATCGGGCGTAGTTTTTAACAACACCCCAAAAGCGACAAACTTTTCAGACAATAATTAATTTATTGTAAATGAACGTTTTAAAGCCCTATTTTACATCTCGAAGGGCTGTAAAATATAGACTTTTTGAAATAAAAAGCAAGAATTTTTTAATTGTTTTTAAAAGTTTTTTTGATGCTCAAGCTTTGTTTTTTCAACTAAAACTTAAGCAATCTCAAGTACAGCGGATGACCGCAGATTTATTAAGAATTTTTAAGTTCTTCGGCGACTTTTTCAAGCTCCAAATACCAATCTTCACCAAAGCGGCGAATCAAAGCTTCTTTTACGAATTTGTAAACTGGAACTTCCAATTCTTTACCCAATGAACAGGCATCATCACAAATATCCCATTTATCATAATTGACAGCCGCAAATTCGGTAAAGTCTTTTACACGGATTGGATATAAGTGACAAGAAACTGGTTTTTTCCAATCAACGATTCCTTGATTGTAAGCTTGTTCAATGCCGCAAAGCGCAGTTTTCCCATCAAAAATTACGTAAGCGCAATCTTTATTATCAATAAGCGGCGTTTCAAGATCGCCGTCGGTTCCTTTTACCCAAGTTCCTTGCGCTTCAATAGCGGCAATTCCTTCTTTTCTTAAAAAAGGCTTCACTTTTGGGTAGATTTCTTCTAAGATTTTAGTTTCAGCCTCATTCAAAGGCGCGCCCGCATCTCCATCAACACAACAAGCTCCTTTACAAGCAGACAAGTTGCATACAAATTCTTTCTCCAGAATATCTTCTGAAATAATAGTTTTACCTAACTGAAACATGATTCTAAAATACTGTAATTTATAAAGTGCAAAGATAGTCAAAGAAAGCAGATAAAAAATGTACCGCAAAGATTCGCAAAGGTTTCTGGCAAAGATTCACAGAAAACAATTCTATTTTTCATTTATTATAATTTAAACTTCGCGAATCTTTGCGGAAAATCTTTGCGAAACTCTGTGGCAAAAATCATAATTGTTACAAATATCACTTTTTTAACCTCTAAAACATATTTTTATAACAAAAATACATTGTAACGAAAAAACACCTAACTTTATTAACTACTTTTGCGAGCAGTTTTTAAACCCTAAAAATCAAAGTGATATGTTAGAAATCAATTTCAAAGAAATCATTACTGTTGGTATGGTGCTTTTTGCCGTAATCGATATTGTCGGTTCAATTCCGATTATAGTAAATTTAAGAGCGAAAGTTGGCCACATTGACTCTGAAAAAGCTTCAATTGTCGCAGGTGCCATCATGATTGTTTTTCTTTTTGTTGGGGAAGGTTTGCTGAACTTAATTGGCATCGACGTTCATTCGTTTGCTGTTGCGGGATCTTTTGTTTTGTTTTTTCTTGCTTTGGAAATGATTTTAGGAATTCGTATTTATCGTGATGAAGAACCGGGATCAGCTTCTATCGTTCCTTTAGCGTTCCCCCTTATTGCCGGAGCTGGAACCATGACTACTCTATTATCACTTAGATCTCAATTTCATACTATTAATATCATCATTGCTATTCTGCTGAATATCATATTGGTTTACATTGTTTTAAAATCTTCAAAGAAAATCGAAAATCTATTGGGAGAAAATGGACTGGGAGTAGTCCGCAAGACATTTGGCGTCATACTTTTAGCAATTGCTGTTAAATTATTCGTCGCTAATGTTAAAGGTTTGTTCGTCTAACATTTATTTTTATACTTTTACCCCATAAAATTTCTAAAAACAAAACTTTAAGCCATTTTTTAAAGTTTTACTTTGATTATTTTAAACAAAAAACAACCAGATGAAAATTTTTACTTCAATATTAGTGCTTTTGGCATTAGCTTTAATTGTTTTTAATATTACGCTATTAGACTTTAAAAACCCGTTTCAGGGTGACAGTATGGTAGCTTTTATTGGAATCGCGACTTCTTTCTGCGCCGTATTGATTCTTTTGATTTTTAGAATATCCAAAAGAATTGAAGAAAAAATGAACGAAAACAGATAACATGTTTGATGTTCTAATTATTGGCGGAGGCGTATCAGGCATGTCTTGTGCTTTAGTCTTAGGCTCTGCAAAAAATAAAGCTTTTGTTACCGATAAAAAAATCGGAATTTTTACCCATCAAAAGAATTCTTCGTTACAAGAAGCAATTTTCTACAATGCTTATGGCATTACGCCAGGAAAATTAGGCTCTGAACTGCTTACAGAAAGCACACAGGATTTAGCAACAACATACCCGCATATTACTCAGATTCCTAATGAAAAAGTAATAAAAATTGAGGGTAATTATCCTGAATTTACTGTTGTAACGAATAAAAACTCTTATAAAACAAAAAATATCGTTGTTGGAATTGGTTCAGCCAATACATTTGACATTGAAGGTTTGATGCAATTTGTTGAGCCTCATAAAAAAGCTCTTCCAGAAAAACAACGAATTCAGCTTAAAAATGAAGACCACAAAGTTACTGATGGAATTTATGTAATTGGAACTTTAGCTGGCTGGAGAAGTCAATTAGCCATTGCAACCGGAAGTGGCGCCGCCGTTGCTACAGATATTTTGACTTTGTGGAATAACGGCGTGCAGACTCATTCGCACGATAGCATTCGATAATTTTTTCACCATTAAGAGATTAAGAAATTAAGTTCTCTTTTTATGCATATTTAATTTCGAAGTTAATTAAGAAGTTTAAACACAAAACCATTAAAAAGTTAAGATACAAGTTGCAATACTTAATAAACTTAACCTCTTAATGGTTAAAAATTATTTTATGTTTCTTCTATTTCACCGAAATAATCTGCGTAACTTTAATATGGTTTTCGTCTTCAGATTTCCAGAATTCTCCTTTTACTGAAACTACATCGCCAATTTTTACTTGTTTGTAGTTTTGCGGTCCGCCCACATTTACAATACTGATTGTAACAAAATACACTTCTTTTTGATCGGTGTTGATTTTTGCAGTGTAGCCGTCTTTACCGCCTTCAATTGATTCAACTTTTCCCGAAACCGTCTTACTGCTGTCTTTTGCAGTTGCGCAAGAGATTATAAAAGTCATTACAACCAGAAGAAAGCTTATTCTTTTTAAATTTTTCATATTTTTAAGTGTTTAACCGCAAAGTACGCTAAGAATTGCGCAAGGATCGCTAAGTCTAATTTTATGTTTCTATTAAATTTATTTTCAAAATTTATGCCAACGGAATACAGCTTCCGGCGATAACTTTTAATTCTTCATCAAACTGTTTCCAAACTCTGATATATTTCAAAACAGCATTTATTGGAGTATTATCGTAAGCTCCTTTTAATGAAACTGCTACAGTTACGACAGCTACGTCATCAATTATATTAATAATTTGATCTGAAGCTTCCAATGATTCTACTTGCATTTTTCCCGAACGATAAGAATCTAAATCAAAGTTTTTTGTGATTGTATTTCCATCGGGTAAATTAAAAAGCAAGTCGTCGTGCAGAATTTTCTCTAAGCTTGAAACATCAGCATTTTTTATTGCAGTCAAAAGTTCTATTTCAGCATTTACAACGGCCTCTGTTTTCATATTTTAAAAATTTCAGGATTGTTTCTTTGGATTCAAAACCGATTTGATCATTGCATCATCTTTCAAAACAACATTGTAGTAATATATTTCACCAAACAATTGTCTTGCAAATTCTGCAGTAATATAGCGATTTACCAGAGTTTTGGTTTTATCCAATTTTAAATCCAAACCTGTTATTGCGATGTATTTTTTAAACTTTTTGAAATAAACATCTGAGTTTTTCATTTCATCTAAAAACGTGGCAAAATTCAGCCCAACAAATGCATTTCGGTTTTTATCCAATTCTTCAAAAACAAAATGGCCTACAATTCCTGTTTGAAGCAAATACGCAACGTTTTCATTTCCGTGCTCTGCTTCCATCGGAACAAAAACATCAGGAACTATGCCTCCTCCGCCGTAAACGATTTTTCCTTTTGGAGTTTTGAATTTTAAAGAATCTGCTACTTTAATACTATCTTTTGCATAAAGTTCTCCAGACTTAATTCGAGATTCTGATTCTTTAAAATATTCCTCGTTTCCTTTTTTATACGGCTTTTGAATTGATCTTCCTGTTGGCGTGTAATAACGCGCTACAGTCAATCTTACCGCTGATCCGTCGTTGAAATCCATTTCGCGTTGTACTAGGCCTTTCCCGAAAGAACGACGTCCAACAATAATTCCACGATCATTATCCTGAATAGCTCCAGCCAAAATTTCACTTGCAGAAGCGCTATTTTCATTTATTAAAACATATACTTTTCCGGTTTCAAAACTTCCCGCTTTTGTGGCATACGTTTTTTCGGTTTCTCCGTTTTTATTTTTTGTAAAAACGATCAATTGTTTGTCTTTCAAAAACTCATCAGCAATTGCCACTGCTTCTTCCATATAACCACCGCCGTTGTCACGAAGATCAATTACAATTGACTGGATGCCGCTTTGCTTCAATCTTGTTAAGCCGGTTTTAAATTCTTTATAAGTTGTTTCGGCAAATCGATTGATTTTGATATAACCTGTATTATTTCCAAGTAAAATCGAAGCGTCAACACTTTTTATCGGAATAACATCTCTACGAACCTTAAATTTCAGTTTCTTTTGTTCCGATTTTCTAAAAACTGTCAATTCAATTTCTGAACCTTGAAGTCCTTTTAATTTCGAAAACAAACTATCAGAAGGCAATTTTCTTCCAAATAATTTCGTTTTTCCAGCAAATAAAATGCGATCTCCTGATTTAATTCCCGCTTTCGCTGAAGGGCCGTTTTCGATAGGTTTTATGATCGCAACAGAATCTTTATACATATAAAAATTAATTCCGATTCCTACGAAATCACCTTTCATACTTTCGGCAACTTCGGCTTGTTCGCTTGGCGGAATATAAACAGAATGCGGATCTAATTTGGAAAGAATATTATCAACTGTAAGATTTACAATTGAATCTGTGTTGATGCTGTCGACATATTCATTATTAATAAAATCGATCAGTTTGTTAAGTTTTGTTTTAGAGTAATTTTTGGCCAAAAGCTGATCATCTGCGGGAGCATTCATTAAGCTTCCGAGCACAGTCCCAAGAGCAAAAGTCGCTCCGATAACAATTGGCAAATATTTAGAATTAAATTTCATTACTCTTCTAAAACAGGAATATGTTCGACTTCAATACCTGCTTTTATTAAAAATTGAATTCCAGAATCATCACGATATCCATCTTTGTACACCACTCTTTTTATTCCGGATTGATGTATCAATTTACTGCATTCCTTGCAAGGCGAAAGCGTAATATACAATGTCGCACCTTCACAAGATTGCGTTGACCGAGCTACTTTTAAAATTGCATTTGCTTCAGCATGAAGAACATCCCAACGGGTTAATCCATCTTCATCTTCGCGACAATTTTCAAATCCAGATGGCGTTCCGTTGTAGCCATCAGAAATAATCATTCGGTCTTTTACGATAATAGCGCCTACTTGCTTGCGTTTACAGTACGAAAGCAAACTCCATTCTTTTGCAATTCTCAAATAAGCTTTATCGTATTTGTTTAATTTTTTTATCTCCATTTATTTTATCTGTTCCAAATTGGGCTTTCAATAATCATTGGAATCACAACTCCAACAATAAAAGCCGACATTACAAGTGCCCAATCTCGTTTTGAAAAACGAAACACAGTTTGCACTATATATGATAGTATCAAAGCTACGAAAACCACAACTAATTGCGTCGCTTCAATTCCTAACGCAAATTCCCCTAAAGGTAACAATTTTGACGTTGCCGTGCCACCTAAAATTGTTTTAAAATAATTAGAGAATCCAAGTCCGTGAATTAGTCCAAAAAACAAAGTAACGATGAAAACCAAATTTACACCTTCGTTCTTGGTCGCTTTTCCAGCCGTAAACAAATGATATAAGGCGGTTATTAAAATCGTAATTGGAATTAGGAATTCAACCAGATTTACTTTTACTGCAATTATTCCGAAAACAGAAAGAATTAATGCTACGGTATGGCCGATTGTGAAAACAGAAACCAAGAGCAAAATTCGTTTCCAGTCTTTAAAAGTATAAGGAATCGTTAGTGCGATTAAAAAAAGAACGTGATCGTAGGCGTGGATATCTAAAACGTGTTTTAATCCTATCTGAAAATAAATCCAAAATTCTGACATGGGGGTATTTCTATTAAATGATTAGGGGATGTAAACTTACGACTTATTTTGAAAATTTCGTGAAGCCCATCTGTAAAACAACGTAAAAAGTTACGTTAAATTTTATGAGAAATTTAAAATCGTTAAATTAAAATAAGATTTATATTTGTGTTAATAAAACTTTATAATTATGTCATTTTCAGAATTATTTGATAGCGAATTCAAACAAAGAAACAAAGGGCACTTTTCAGCTATCGTTCGTGTAGCATTAGCTGACGGAGTTGTGTATCCAGAGGAAAAACAATTTTTAGACAAATTAGCTTCACGTTTAGAAATTACAGAGTCTGAATACGAAGAAATCCTAAGCGATCCTTTAAAATACCCTATCAATCCTCCGTACTCTTATGTTCAACGTTTGGAGCGTTTATACGATTTAACCCGAATGGTACATGTTGACCACCAACTTGAAGACAAGCAAGAAGTATTATTAAAGAAAATAAGTGTTGCTCTAGGTTTTACACCAAGCAATGTTGATTATATCATTGCAAAAGCGTTATCGCTAGTAGACAAAAAAGTTGACGGAGATACTTTTATTTACGAAATGCGACACATGCATAAATAATAGTTCATCAGTTTTCGGTCTCAGTTTGCAATTTTAACTTAATCAAAATTGAAATAAATTTTAAATTATAAACCCGACAAGTTTTTAAAACCTGTCGGGTTTTATGTTTAGATTTTATACATTCAACTCAACCACAAATCGGACTGAAGTCCGGCCCTACAACATAGGCCGAGCTAAAGCTCTTTTCTAGTTCCGAAGGAACAAATTATATTGTAGAGCTGGACTTCAGTCCAGTTTAAAACCAATTGTTTTTTTTCAAAATTGAATTATACATTAATCCTTAATTAATTTCAAATTCAATTTTCCGTATTGATTTTGAGAATCATTTGCGGTAATCTCGTATGTATAATTCCCTTTTTGCAATGGCGTTTCGCCAACATAATCAATAGGCTGTAATGTATAGGTTTTGCCGTCAATTTGCAATTCAACAAATGCATAGCTATATGCTAACGAAAAAGTTTTATACCCTGACTTCTGTCCAGAATTTACATTCTCAAAATTCACATTACCCGTTGAAGTATTTACCGTAATATTTTGAAAATTGAATTTACTAGCATTCGACACTCGAATTCTTAATTCAGACGAATCGTCATTAGAACAGCCAACTAAAGTAAAAACCAGGACAACCAAAACAAATATATTTTTCATGTGTCTATTTTTATTTAATAGATGCTGAAAATGCAAAAAGGTTGCGTTTACAAAATAGTATCGTTACTAAACTTCTGCCATAAATTCCTCCGCTTTTTCCACCATATTTTTGCTTCCGCAGAAAAACGGAACTCTTTGATGCAATTCTGTCGGCTGGATTTCCATGATTCTTCCAAAACCATCTGTTGCTTTTCCTCCAGCTTGTTCAGCAATAAACGCCATTGGATTACATTCATACAACAAACGTAGTTTTCCTTTTGGTGCTTTTGAACTTGTCGGATAAATATAAACGCCGCCTTTAATCATATTTCGATGAAAATCGGCTACTAAACTTCCTATATATCTTGAAGTATAAGGTCTATCCTCTTCTTCACGCTGACAATATTTAATATAATTTTTCACTCCTTGCGGAAAATGAACATAATTTCCTTCGTTTACCGAATAAATATTTCCGTTTTCAGGAAACCTCATGTTTGGATGCGAAAGATAAAATGTACCAATTGCTGGATTCAATGTAAAACCATTTACACCATGTCCTGTAGTATAAACCAACATAGTTGAAGTTCCATAAATTACATAACCTGTCGCAACTTGATTGATTCCCGGTTGTAAAAAATCCTCGCTTGTTACCGGAGTTCCTATTGGGGTAATTCTTCTAAAAACAGAAAAAATAGTTCCCACAGAAACATTAACATCAATGTTTGAAGATCCGTCAAGCGGATCCATTAAGATCACGTACTTATTATTATGACTGTTGTCGCTCCCCTGAACAGTTATAAAATCGTCGTTTTCTTCAGAAGCAATACCACAGACAATCTCACGGTTTATTAACGTCTGGATAAATACTTCGTTTGCATAGACATCTAATTTTTGCTGGTCTTCTCCTTGAACATTCTGTTCGCCTGCGGCGCCGATGATGTCCACTAGTCCGGCTTGGTTTACTTTATAGTTGACAACTTTTGCCGCCAAACGTATAGAGTTGATAATACGGGAAAGCTCTCCCGACGAATACTGAAATGCTTTTTGGTTCTCAATAATAAACTCTCCCAGTGTTTTATTGCGTTCTTCCATTACTATATCGTTGTAGTTTTATTTTTAAGTCACAAATATCGTTTATTTTGTGAGAATGATTTAAAAATTATGTTGTTAGTTTGCTACTATTGTATATTTGCTAATTATCAGCAAAAAGTACCTAGTAAAAAAACGCTTTTTTAGCTAATAAACACTTAATAATACGAATATATGAATATTAGAAAAGGAAATCCTGAAGACATGAAATCGGTGTTAGGGCTAATTCAGGAGCTGGCGATATTCGAAAAAGAACCCGAAGCGGTCGTTATTACAGAAGAAGATTTAGTTCGTGATGGTTTTGGCGAAAAACCATTATTTCATGTTTTTGTGGCAGAAATTGAAAACGAAGAAAAACAAAAAGAAATTGTTGGAATTGCGTTGTATTATTACCGCTATTCTACTTGGAAAGGAAAAACAATTCATCTTGAAGATTTGATTGTAAAAGAAAAAATGCGCGGTACTGGTTTAGGATCGGCACTTTATGCTGAAATCATGAAACAAGGAAAAAAGACAATGTAAGACGAGTAGAATGGAATGTCTTGGATTGGAATACTCCAGCAGTTAAATTTTACGAGAATTCTGGCGCTAGAATTCTTGACGAATGGAGAGTTGTTCAAATGGATGAAGCAGGAATAAATTCATTTCTAGAAAAATTGTAAAAAATTATCGCCACAAATTCCACAAATTTCCACAAATTAATTCGTGTTAATTCGTGAAATTAGTGGCAAAAATAAACAAGGATTTCGCCCCAAACTGAAATCTAAAAACTAAAATCTATAAATTAAAAAATGAGAGTATTTAAATTTGGAGGAGCATCAGTAAAAGATGCAGATGGAATTAAAAACGTATACGACGTTTTACAAAAAGTAGGTTACGAAGATGTAATTCTTGTAGTTTCGGCTATGGGAAAAACAACAAATGCTCTTGAAGTTGTAATCAAGAATTATTTTGACAAATCACCAGAATTAAATTCATCTGTACAAGAAATAAAAAAATATCACAATCAAATATTATTGGATTTATTTGATGATGAAAATCATGAGGTTTTCTCAGCTGTAAATGCACAATTTGAAGAATTAGAGTATTTTTTGGCACACAACAAATCACCAAACTACAATTTCGTTTACGACCAAGTTGTCAGTTTTGGTGAATTGATTTCGACAAATATTTTAAGCCACTACATGAATTTCCGCGGCATTCAGACGCAATGGCTTGATGTTCGTAATTTCATCAAAACCAATGCAAACTATAGAGATGCAGAAGTTGATTGGGAAACTACGCAACAAAATATCAGCAAAAATGTGCCAAGAAAACAACTAAATATCACACAAGGATTTTTAGGTGCAGACGAAAACAATTTCACAACAACTCTTGGCCGTGAAGGTTCTGATTATACTGCCGGAATTTTTGCTTATTGCTTAAATGCTGAAAGCGTTACCATCTGGAAAGATGTTCCTGGAGTTATGAATGCCGATCCGCGTTATTTCGAAAATGCAAGTTTGCTAAACCAAATATCCTATCGTGAAGCAATCGAATTAGCGTTTTATGGAGCAACGGTTATTCACCCAAAAACATTACAGCCGTTACAGAAAAAAGAAATTCCGTTATACGTAAAATCATTTGTGAATCCTTTATTAAAAGGAACTTGTGTTTCTAAAGGTGTAGATCTTGAACCACAATATCCTTGTTTTATTGTAAAAAGAGAACAGCTTTTGATTTCGCTTTCATCAATTGATTTCTCTTTCATCATGGAAGAAAACATCAGTGAAATTTTTGGATTATTCCACGAATTCAAAATCAAAGTAAACTTGATTCAGAACTCTGCAATTAGTTTCTCTGTTTGTGTGGAAGATAAATTTGGAAACTTCAATGACTTGAATGCGATTCTTTCGAAAAAATTCAAAGTAGAATTTAGCGAAAATGTAACACTTTATACAATTCGTCACTTTACAGAACAAGCGAGCAGAAACTGTTGAAGCTAACAAAGAAGTTTTATTGAAACAAGTTAGCCGTGAGACCATGCAGATTGTCACTAAAGAATTAAACTAATTTAGCTTTATAAAAGGCAATTATTTCAATTCAATTATATTTTAGAAAAGGCTTCGCTTAATTGCGGAGTCTTTTTTTATTTCAAAGAATACAACTTCTATAATTTCACATATTAAATACTACTTTTGGCTTTTTAGAGTTAAAGTATTTATGTTGAAAAAATTACTTTTTTTAACGGTTTTCATCTGGTTTTCTGCGCTTCAGGCACAGGAAACAGAATCATCGTACAAAACAAAAAAAGTAATTGCAACGCGCGATACGATTCGATTAGAAAATGTCAGCATAAATTCCAGTTTTTTTGAGCTTTTAAATACCAAAAATCAACCCATTGATTCCAGTTTTTACAAAATCAATTTTGAAAAAGGAACACTTCTTTTAAACGAAAAATTCACTTCGATTTCTGATACTTTAATTGTCAATTATTTAAAATATCCGGATTTCATTACCAAAGAATACAGTCTTTACAAGTCAGATCAAGTGGTGAGCAATGAGGCTGGTTCTGAAAAGCTTTATAAAATTGACAATGCCAATACCAAAAAAGTCGTTCCGTTTGACGGCTTAAATACTTCCGGAAGCATTACGCGTGGTGTTACTGTCGGGAATAATCAAAATACGGTTTTAAACTCTAATCTCGATTTGCAGATTACCGGGAAAATCTCGGACAAAGTAAGTCTTCGGGCCTCGCTTCAAGACAATAATATCCCGTTGCAGGATGGCGGTTATTCACAAAAACTGGATCAGTTTGATAATATTTTCATGGAGCTTTTCAGCGATGATTGGAACATTCGCGCAGGCGATGTCTTTCTGGAAAATCATAAAACTCAATTTCTCAATTTCAACAAAAAAGTTCAGGGACTTTCTGCGAGTTTTGATTTTGATACCGGAAAAAGCAAAACCAACATCTTTGCTTCGGTCGCTTTTGTAAAAGGACAATACGCAAAAAGCACTTTTACGGGGCAGGAAGGGAATCAAGGTCCATATAAATTGAAAGGTCAAAATGGCGAATTGTACGTTTTAGTTATTTCGGGTTCAGAACGTGTTTATGTAAACGGTGTTTTGCTGAAACGTGGCGAAAACAATGATTATGTGATCGATTATAATGCTGGCGAAATTGTTTTTACATCACTTTTCACGATTACTTCTGAAATGCGTATCAATATAGAATACCAATATTCAGAACGAAATTACAACCGACTTGTAACGTACGCCGGCGGAACACACGAAAACAAAAATTGGAGTTTTGGCGGTTATATTTATTCTGAAAGCGATTTTAAAAATCAACCTTTGCAACAAAATCTTTCTGCAGATCAAGTTCAAATTTTGAAAAATGCCGGAGATAATCCTGATTTGATGAAAGCCCCTTCGGCATATGAAGACAAATATGCCGATAATAAAATTTTGTACAAAAAAACGCTGATCAATGCTGTTGAAGTTTATGAATATTCGAATAATCCTGCCGATGTTTTGTATAATGTAAAATTCAGTTTGGTTGGAAATAATGCCGGAAATTATATTATTCAGAACAATAATTCGGTTGAAAGAATTTATGAATATGTGCCTCCCATAAATGGAATTCTGCAGGGAAATTATGAACCAATTGTGCAATTAGTTCCGCCGATTAAACTTCAGGTTGCTACATTTTTAGGAAAATATAATCCGAATGAAAAAACACTGGCTGATTTTGAACTTGCCATAAGCAACAATGATAAAAACTTATTTTCAAGCATTGACGACGGGAATAATGAAGGAATTGCTTTTAAGACTAATCTTAAAAAACGCCTTTTTACCAAAACTTGGACATTGGATGCCTTTGCAAATTATCAATATGTTGCGGAAAATTTCAAATCAGTTGAGCGTTTGTACAATATTGAATTTAATCGTGATTGGAATTTAAACACTACTCTTTTTGGCAATCAAAGTCTGTTGACAACAGGAATCAATTTTGATTTATTTGCCAAAAAGAAAACTTCGAATGTTGGATTATTAACTTATCAGTTTGAGAAACTAGATTTCAGTGAAAGTTATTCTGGAACTCGTCATACAACATCCGCTTTTTTCAAAATAAAAAAATGGACTTTTGAAAATCAAGGAAGTTTTTTGAATTCAGATGCAACCACTTCAACTTCAAAATTCATTAGAAACCACGCTCGAACAAAATATCATTTTGGCAAAAACTGGATTGGTGCCAGCATGCAACTCGAAGACAATCAGGAAAAAGACAAAACGACAAATCAGTTTTCGGCCTTGAGCCAAAGATTTTCAGAATATGGCGCTTTCATTGGTCGCGGAGACAGCACGAAAGTCTTTGCTGAAATAGGTTTTTTACAACGTCGAAATGATAGTTTGCAAAACGGATTGCCGCAACATGTAAACAATTCTCAAACCTATTATTTGAAATCGAAATTGATTCAAAACAAAAAAACAAATTTGGCAGTTTATATGAGCTATCGAAATCTGGATTTTACCGATCCGAATCGAAGCAACGAACCTTCCTTAAATTCGAGAATCTTATACAATGATCGATTTTTTAATCAGCTGATGCAAATAGGGACTGCCTATGAAACCAGCTCGGGAACTATTGCACAGCAGGAATATACCTATATTGAAGTTCCTACCGGACAAGGAGTTTATACTTGGAACGATTATAATGGCAATGGAATTCAGGAATTGGAAGAATTTGAAATTGCTCAATTTTCAGATCAAGCCCGATTTATCAGAATCTTTTTACCGAATCAGATTTATATTAAAACCAATCAGAATAAATTTTCGCAATCGCTGACATTAAATCCTACGCAATGGCAAAATGAAAAAGGAATAAAAAAATTCGCCTCATATTTCTATAATCAAACATCATTTATTATGGATCGGAAAGTGAAAAGTCAAGGCGAACGCTTGGAATTGAATCCGTTCGATTCTTCAAAAGAAAACATTTTAGGATTGAATTCGAGTTTACGAAACAGTTTATACTTTAATAGAGGGAAACAAAAACATTCTGTCACTTATTCTTATTTAGTCAATAAAGGGAAAAACCTTCTTTCTGTTGGCTCACAAAATGTCACAAATAATTCGCATCAATTGCAATACACGCATTTGGTTCAAAAAACATGGCTTTTTAATTTTTTTACCAAAACCATAAAAACCAATTTAGTTTCGGAAGATTTTGCAGAAAAAAATTATGACTTGAAAGGCTATCAGTTTGCGCCTAAAATCAGTTATTTATTTTCAAAAAACACAAGTCTGGATTTCTTTTATGAATTTCAGAATAAAGAAAACCAAATTGGGAATTTAGAAACTCTGGTTCAAAACAGGCTCGGAACTTCATTTTCATTTGCCGGAGAAAAGAAAATAACTTTAAATGGAGAGTTCTCTTTCTATGAAAACAAATTTACCGGAAATGAGTTTTCATCAGTCGGCTATCAAATGCTTGAAGGACTTCAGGCAGGACAAAATTTAGTTTGGAAACTCCTCTTGCAGAAAAACATAACATCATTTTTAGATATCAATTTAAACTATCAAGGCCGTAAAAGCGAGACCGGAGCAACCGTACACACAGGAAACGTTAACCTTCGCGCCTATTTTTAAAAATTAAGAAAAAACCTACTTAATAATACAAATAAATTGATTAATTTTAATTGAAATTTAAACTCTTGACCTTATGAAAAAATTATTATTACTATGCTTTTTAGTGGTTTTCTCTTCAAATTTTTATGCTCAAGATGCTGTTACAGCAACTAAAGCAACTAAGAGTAAAACCGAAGCTTCTGCTAAAAAAGCAAAATCGGATGCAGACAAAGCAAGCGCTGATGCTAAAAAGCAAGCGGCAAAATCTAAAAAAGCGACTGATGACGCTACAGCATCTGCTACAAAAGCTAAAAAAGAATCAGCAAGCGATGCTAAAAAAGCCGCTGACAAATCTAAAAAAGTCGCTGATGACGCAACAGCCGCCGCAACAAAAGCTAAAAAAGAATCTTCAAGCACTGCTAAAAAAACAGCAGATAAAGAAGCCGCAAAAGCAAAAACTGAGGCCGACCAAGCAAAAAAACAGCAACAAAAGCTGATGCCGCAAGCAAAAGTGCAAAAACAGAAGCCGACAAAGCTAAAAAATCAGCTTCTAAGACTTTAAAAGAAACTAATGAAAAAGCGCCAAAAACACCAGACAAAGTAACTGGAGAATATAACGGCAAAAAAGTATATACTGGTCCAAAAGGCGGTAAATACTACATCAACAAAAATGGAAATAAAACTTATATTCAGGACTAAGGCACTGAAGTGCTGAGGGACTAAGGTTCTAAGGAACTAAGACTTTAAGTTACTGAAATGAGATTAAAAGCCGAACTTTACGTTCGGCTTTTTTATTTGCAAAGCACAAGAACCTCAGTCCCTCAGCACCTTAGTCCCTTAGAACCTCAAATAAAATATTCAGTTAATAATTTAGTAATATGTCCGAAATATCATAAAAAACATATTTCTTTATCTTCGTTTTTTAAAAAGCGTATAAACTTATGAGCATTGACTATTCTGCGAACAAAACAATTTTAGTTGCTCCATTAAACTGGGGATTAGGCCATGCCACTAGATGTATCCCAATTATCAAAGCGCTTCAGGAAAACAAATTCATTCCGATTATCGCTTCTGATGGAGTTGCGCTGGCTTTGTTACGAAAAGAATTTCCATACATACAGACACTAGAATTGCCTTCGTATCATATCGAATATGCCAAAAACGGCAAAAACTTTAAATGGAAACTCATCAAGAATCTTCCAAAAATGATTACGGCCATTCTAGACGAAAAAAGATTGTCAATTCTTGGATAAAAAAGCATGGAATTGATGGTATTATTTCAGACAACCGCTTGGGCGTATACAGCAAAAAAGTTCCTTCGGTATTTATGACGCATCAACTGAATGTTATGACTGGAAATACTACTTGGTTTACGAGCAAATGTCATCAACATATTATCAAAAAATATACAGAATGCTGGGTTCCGGATTCGAATGAAGAAACTAATCTTACTGGAGATTTAGGCCATTTGAAAACAAATGATCTGAAGTTAAAATACATTGGTCCTTTAAGCAGAATGAAGAAAAAGGAAACTCCAATCGTTTATGATTTAATGATTATTTTATCTGGCCCTGAACCTCAACGAACATATTTAGATCAAAAACTCCAAAAAGAAGTGGCAAATTTCAAAGGAAAAGTTGTTTTTGTTCAAGGTATTGTGGAGAAAGTACAAAACAAATGGCAGGCAGGAAATGTGACGTATTACAATTTCATGAATTCAAAACAGCTGGAGCAAACCTTCAACGAAAGTGAATTTGTGCTTTGTCGCTCTGGTTATACGACTGTTATGGATTTGGCAAAATTGGGCAAAAAAGCCTTTTTTATTCCAACTCCTGGACAATATGAGCAAGAATATTTGGCCATAAAACTTCAAAATGAAAATTTAGTGCCATATGCAATGCAAGATGACTTCAGCATTGAAGATCTTTCAAAAGTAAATTCGTTTAAAGGATTGACACAATTTAAAAGTGATATTGACTGGGACGCTTTGTTTTCAGTTTTTGAAGAATAATTCTGTACAATAAAAAAATCCGTTTAATCAGCATTCGATTTAAACGCTGATTAAACGGATAATTACAGATTTTTATTCTTTTTAGAAGTTAAACTGTGCTTGCAAACGCAGTAAATTTCCTTCTTGTCTATTAATTGGACGAGCACTGTCTTCAAAAGTTCGATCAGCAATAACATATTCAGCAGTTAATTCGAATGCTTTGATTGGTTGCCATTCGATTCCAAATTGATAATCTCTTACAACATAACTTCTGGCATCTTTTTCATATTTCTTGCCTCCGTCATAATATTGAAATTGAGCGTAAGGATAAATATGTTGTTTCTTGTAATCCCATTTGTAGTTTAGCAAAACATAACCTCCATTCAAACTCGTTTCGTCAACCGTATTTGTTGCTGGATTATAACGAGGTCCTTTTCCGATATTATATTCCGTTTGAATTCCGAAAGGCTTTGGATATAAAACAAAAGTTGCTCCTACTCTTTCATCTTTCACATATTTAGGATCATTAACAATCACGCCTGTAGAAATTTCATCTGTAAAAGCCCATTTTCCATCATAAGCCTGAATTCCAGGTTCGATAATCTGGCTTCCAATCACAAAAGGATACGATACTCTGGCTACTACATTCAAATCTCTATTGGCGTCAATTTTATTGGCAATTTGTCCGTTATAAACTCCGAATGCAAACACACCAAAATCACCTGAACCTTTGTAGCCATCCTTTACCAACATAGCAAAACGCTCTCTGATTTCGGCTGGCGCCCAATAAAAAATCAATCCTAAATCACGCTCATTTGCTATTGAACTGTTTATTGCATCTGGACGATCCAAAGTTAAACGTTGTGAACTAGACTGCATATTTATGAATCCATATGGAATTTTACTTTGTCCGACACGAACACGATATTCTCTTTTCTTATCAAAAGAAAGATCAAAATATAAATCTCGAATTTGAACGAAATTCTGGATTCCCGTTACTGGAGAACTAGCAAAATCAGGTTGAAAGTAGAAGAAAACATTTGGGTGAACCTGCCCAGAAAACACTAAACGCGCTCGACGAATAAAAAGTCCATTGTTTGCTTTGGCATCGGGAGCGGTTGAAGTTGTTCCCCAAGATCTGTCGCATTGGTCGCAAGCAACTTTGTCGTTTGTAGAAAACAAACCATTGTATCGAATTTGGGCATAACCTCTTAAAGAGATTTTATCGTACCAATGCTCTTCAATACCTCCTCCAGACTTTGTTTCTGGAAGTTTTGCTTTATTGATAGAATCTAAAATACGAAGTACTTCATTTTTTACTTCTTGTTTGTTTACATTTTGCTGATTTACATCTTGTGCATTTATTGCCGCTGTAAGCAATATTGTCATCACAAGAACTATTTTTTTATCATTTTTCTTTTACCCTTAGTTTCAGGATGCAAAGATGTATCACCTATGTTAACAAATCATTAACCAGATGTTACTATAATAAAAATTTAATGTTAGGCGCCGAAGCCTAATGTTTATTTATTGTTAAAAGTCTTGTTTTACGCCTTTTAGCAAAACCCAACTTACAATTATTTAACCTAAGATTTTACCGTTTTATTGGCTTTTTCGAGCGTAAAAGAGAATTCTGAACCAATTCCGAATTCACTTTCTACATAGACTTTTTCTTTATGCGCCTCAATAATATGTTTTACAATTGCTAATCCTAAACCAGAACCTCCTTCAGAACGAGTTCCGCTTTTGTCAACTCGGTAGAAACGTTCAAAAAGTCTAGAAATATTTTGTTTTTCTACTCCTTCTCCGTTATCACTGATTCGGATTAATACTTTTTTCTTAGTAAGATTCACGACACCAACTTCAGTCAAACCGCCTTCTTTTCCATATTTAATAGAATTCACAATAAGATTTTCCAGAACCTGTTGAATTCTATCTTGATCACCACGAATAATAACCGATTGAACATTTTTACTTTCAAAAGCTAATTTGATTTTCTTTTTGTCGGCTTTCATTTCTAGCAAATCAAAGACATTCTGAATCAATTCCACGATATCAAAATCGGTCATATTCAAATTCAAATCTCCCGATTCTAATTTGGTAATCATATCCAAATCTTCTACTATATATATAAGACGTTCTACACCTTTTTCGGCACGTTTTAAATATTTTTTACGAATGTGTTTGTCATCCATCGCTCCGTCCAGCAAAGTTGAAACATAACCTTGAACTGTAAATAGGGGCGTTTTAAGTTCGTGCGAAACATTCCCAAGAAACTCTCTTCGGTATTGTTCACGGATTTCAAGCATTTCGATTTCAAGCTTTTTATCTGTGGCGAATTTTTTCACTTCGCGCGAAAGCGTTTCCATATCAGTTGTTATCGGCTGATTGATAAGTGGCGTAGATTCTAGCAACGAAACCTCATCATAAATTTTCTTTACTCGTCGATAAATGAAACGTTCGACACGATATTGCAAAACCAAAAAAGAAAAAATATAAACTGAAATAATAAATACTATTCCGAAAGCAATTTGATGTTTTAATTGGTTTTTATAAAATAAAGACATCAACATCAGCACAAATCCTGTCGAGAAAAGACTGATATACAAGGCCGATTTTATTGCGAATTTGTATGTTTTTTTAAAATTGATTTTCATTAAAAATAGTGAACCATTAAGAGATTAAGTAAAATTAAGTTTAACTCAAAAACCATATAAGAAATTAAAGATCATATAAATGTAATGAACTTCAATTTCTTATATGGTTTAAATTTTAACTAAAATTCGTTTTGGATTAAACCTTAGAATCTCAGCATCTTAGAACCTTAGCGTCTTAAAAGGATTAGACTTCAAATTTGTAGCCTACTCCTTTTATGGTTTTAAAAAGGTCTTCTCCGATTTTCTCACGAAGCTTTCTGATGTGAACGTCGATTGTTCTTCCGCCTACAACCACTTCATTGCCCCAAACTTTATCAAGGATTTCATCTCTTTTAAAAACTTTTCCAGGTTTAGAAGCCAACAAATAGAATAATTCGAATTCTTTTCTTGGCAAAGCAATTTCGACATTACCTTTTATGATTTTGTACTCTTCACGGTTAATTTCGATTCCGCCTACATTTATAGTATCCGTAACGATTTCTTGTTCTTTTAACCTTCTTAACAAAGCCTTTACTTTGCTTACCAATAATTTTGGTTTTATTGGTTTTGTAATATAGTCATCAGCACCTGCGTCGAAACCAGCTACTTGCGAATAATCTTCGCTTCTTGCGGTTAAGAATGTTATGATAACATTATTTAGTTCTGGAATTTTTCTGATGTGTTCACAAGCTTCCATCCCGTCCATTTCGGCCATCATTACGTCCATAATGATCAATTCTGGCAATTCTTTCTGAGCCTTTGCTATAGCTTCTTTTCCGTTTGAAGCTGTTACAATTTGATAGCCTTCTTGAGCAAGGTTATAGCCAACGATTTCTAAGATATCTGGTTCATCGTCAACTAATAAAATCTTAGTTTGTGTTTTTTTCATAAATAGCAAAAATTGAGATTTGAACATCAAATTTTCATTAATATATACTTGATGTTTTTTATTTCACAGCGTAAAGATAGTAACAAAATAACTGTTAAAAATTACGGTTAACGGTAATTTAATCTGGTAACAATTTGATAATCTTAGCAACACAAAAACATAACAAGTGGCTAACATGAACTTTACAATGCGGTTCTTTCTTTGCACCAAAATAAATTAAACACAACACTGAAATGAAATTCAATTTAAAATTTCTATTAATCACATTATTTATCTGTTCGATTTCGATCGCGCAAAACAAAGGTACGATTTCTGGTGTATTAACCGACAAAGAATCTAACAATCAAGCACTTCCTTTTGCAAATGTTTTATTAAAAGGAACAAACATCAGTGCCAACACTGACATTGACGGAAAATATTCATTGACTGTAAATCCTGGAACTTACACTATAGTATTCAGTTTCGTTGGATATGAAAATGTAGAAAAACCTGTTACTGTGAAAGCTGGAGAAACAGTTACTGTTAACCAGGTACTTTCATCAGGAAGCTATACTCTTAAAGATGTTGTTGTAAAATCGACAGCTAACAAAGAAAAAGAAACTGCCTTATTATTAGACCAAAAAAATGCTGTTGTAATCAAACAAAGTATTGGTGCTCAGGAAATGTCTAGAAAAGGTGTAAGCGATGTTGAAGAAGGTTTGACAAAAGTAACCGGAATTTCAAAAGTAGGTTCAAGAGGAATATTTGTTCGTGGTCTTGAAGATCGCTACAACAACTTATTGATCAATGATCTTGTCGCGCCTTCAAACAGCCCATATTCAAAAATTGTTCCCCTTGATTTGTTTCCAACAAACATTGTAGGTGTAATTGACGTTTACAAAACTTTCAACCCAAACATTTACGGGGATTTTGCTGGAGGAACTTTCAATATCCAAACTTCAAAACCAACAAAAAACATTACCAAAATAAATCTTGGAGCAGGATATACAACTGGAAACAGCTTTAAAGATTTCTTGCTTTCTGGAGATGCAAATTCTGCGGCAGGTTTCTTTGGGTTTAATGGAAAAGACAGAGAATTGCCAAGTTTCTTAGGTGAAACTGCTGGAAGAACAACTTTTACACAAGATCAAGCATTAAACTCTGTAAGTGGTGATAAAGGTTTTAACGTAAGCAAAAGCAAAAGCCCTCTTAACTCAAGCTTCAATTTTTTACACGCAGAAAAATTTGACTTAAGCAACAACCGCAATGTTTCTTATTTATTATCTCTTAATTTCGATAATAGCTTTGCAGTTAGAGAAGGTGTCAACAGAACACTACAAACTCTTGGTGATAAATACAACAATAATTTCATCAATACAGAATACCGTTTCAAAACTAGCACTTCGGCTTTAGTTGGTGTGAACTATTCAGCTGAACGATACAAATTATCTTTCAATACTATATACTTAAAAACAACATTAAACTCGATTTTAGATCAATACGGAGTTTTAAGCAATAATGGTATCAACAACAACTTTATCCGTACGAATCAATTGGATAAAACAGATTATTTAAATGCGCAATTATTAGGAGAATACAATTTGACAGAAGATAAAAACCAAACTTTAAAAGGTGGTGTATCTTATGCAAATACAAAATATGGTCAACCAGACAGAAAATTCTATACTGGTACTCAAGAAACTGACAACCAAATCAACACTTCTTATGGAGCAAACAATTTCTTACGTCAATATTTAAGTGTTGATGGCAATGTGTATGTTTCTGCATTGTTAGAGTACAACTTAAAATTTGGAAAAGAAAAACAAAACAAATTGACTGTTGGTTATAACGGAAACTTTTCTAAAATGGAATCTTCTTACCGATTTGTTGCAAGTTATGGTAGTGCATTTTCATCAAATGACATAAACAATATTGATAGCAAAATTAGAACTGACATCAGCAACGGTTCTGTATATTTTGCTGAAAGCTCAAACGCAACTTACAAAGTAAAACTTAACGAAAGCGCTAATGCAGGTTATGCAAACTTATTCTGGAAATTTGCTGACAAGTTTGAACTTAATGGAGGTTTAAGAGTTGAAAACACGATCAAAGAAACTCATTTCAGAACTTTAGGTTCTTTTGATGATCCATTCAAAGTAAAAACATACAACAATCTTTATGTTTTACCTTCTGTAAACTTGAAATATCTTATGACAGAAACGTCTAATATTCGTTTCGCAGACAAGTAAAACATATACAAAACCAGTTGTAATGGAAGCTTTCCCGATTTCATACATCAATGCTGACAATACTTCTACACAAGGTAACTCATTATTGAAAAATAGCGACAACTATAATGTTGATTTAAAATATGAAATATTCCCAACATCTAAAGAAATGTTAGCTTTTGGTGTTTTTGGAAAATATATTGACAATCCAATCGAAAGAACATTTATTGCTAATGCGACATCAGGAACTGTGACTACTTTCTTAAATTCAGACAACGCTACTTTATACGGAGCAGAAGTTGAGTTCCTTTTAGGACTAAACAGAATTAGCGACAAACTTGAGCATTTCTCTTTCGGATTGAACGCGTCATTAATGTCAACTAAAGTAAATGTTGCCAAAACTTACGAATCTCAAGATGAGGACGGAGTTGTGACTATTAAAAATTCTATTGAAACACACCAAACAAGATCATTACAAGGTGCATCAGATTGGTTAGTGAATTCTGATTTGAAATATGAATTCAATTTAGGTAAAGATTGGACAAACACTATGTCACTTGTTTATGGTGTATTTGGAAAAAGAATTTATGCCGTAGGAACAAACGGTCAGGACAATACTTATGAATTGCCGGTATCTCAATTAGACTTTGTTTGGGGAAGCAAAATTTCAGACCATTTTGATGTGAAATTTACAGCAGACAACTTACTAAACCCTGCTAGACAATTAGAATTTGGAAACAACGGAACAGTAAAAGTTGATGAACCATCTTTATTAGCAAACAGCTATAAAAAAGGTGTAGGATTCTCTGTTAAAGTTGGCTACACATTCTAATATTAAGAACACAATATACTTGAAAGCTCCAGATATCTGGAGCTTTTTTTATGGCTACAATTTGCAAAGATTCACTTAACATTCTCTTCACATTTTAATCAATTTTTGATAACTGTAATGTAATGTTTCGATAACACCTTAAAGAGATTAACCTCATAATTTTGACAAAAATAAAAACGAATAATACAACACAAAAACTATGAAAACTAAAATTCTTGCTTTAGCACTTGCCGCAGGTTTATTTTTTAATTCTTGCTCAAGCGACGATGACTCAACTCCTGTTACACCACCTGCTACAGGCGAAATTACAGGTCCTATCACTGCAAACAAAACTTATGCTTACGGAAACTACACTTTAAAAGGAATTGTAAAAATCAATTCAGGTGTAACTGTAACTTTTGACGCAGGATCTACAATCACTATAGACAAAGCTACCGGAGACAACGCTTTAGTTGTTTTGAATGGAGGAAAACTTATCATCAATGGAACTGCTGATAAACCAGTTGTGTTTACAGAAAAATCTAAAGTTCCAGGTTCTTGGGGAGGTATCATCATGTATGGTGATGCACCCGCAAAAGTTGCTGGAGGAGGAACTTCTTCAACTTCTGAAGACGGAAACAATATTTCTTACGGAGGATCTAACGCAACTCACAACGGTGGTTCATTAAACTATGTAAGAGTTGAGTACGCTGGTTCTAAATTAGCAGACGGTAACAAAGAAAACAACGCTTTCACATTCTACTCTGTAGGTTCTGGAACAACTTTAGATCACTTAGTAGCTTATAAAGGTGCTGATGACGGATTCGAATTCTTCGGAGGAACTGTTAGTATGACAAATGCTATTTCGTACGGAAATACTGATGACTCTTTTGACTGGCAAGATGGATGGCAAGGTCAAGCTAATACTAACTGGTATGCTTACCAAACTGGAAAAGGTAACTACGGAATGGAAATCGAAGCTTCTGCAAATGACAATGCTTTCGGACCAAAAGTTTCTAACATTACTTTAAAAGAGAAGCTGGAAACGTTCCTGAAGGTGCAGACAACCAAGTTGATGCTTTCCAATTCAAAAGAGAAGGTAACGGAGAATACAGCAACATCGTTGTTGATGGTTACGGAAACTTCACAGTTCCAAATAGTACAACTACTTACCAAGGTGCAGTAGTTAGTATTTTAGATGCTTGCTACAAATGATCATCAAGTAAAAACATCTAAAATTAAAATTTTAAATATCAAAATTTCTAACACAACAAACATCATCCCAATCGCTGGTGCTTCAACTTTTACAGTTGCTTTCCCAACTGGAACTTTCACGCCAAGTTCTACAGCTACTGGAGCTTCATTAACTGCTGGAGCTTGGGCTACAGTTGATGGTGCAAACTTGATCAAATAATTTACTTCGAACATAAATTGTTAAAAACATCCTAAATATTTAGGATGTTTTTTTTGGCGTAATTTTTGTAATTTTTTTTGTATATTTACGTATCAAATAAATGCGATGGCAAAAAACTACTTTTATATTACATTCTTATTGGCATTTTTCTTTACTGTAAGTGTTTCGGCACAAGACAGTAAGCAATTACCAAAACCTCAAGAAACTACGACTTCTATTGAGGGTCTAAGCTTGTACCCTAACCCAGTTACCAACGGAAAAGTATATATTTCGACCAAAAATGATTTGGAAAAAGAAATCATCATCTTTGATCTTCTGGGCAAAAAAGTACTTCAAACGCATTTGACTTCGCGAGAATTAAGCGTTTCTGATTTAGTTCCAGGCGTTTATATCATTAAAATAAGTGAAGAAAATGCCTCAGCAACCCGAAAATTGATCATCAGATAAAAATATATAAAGCTCCTTCTTGGGAGCTTTTTTAGTTTTCAGTCTCAGTCACAGTTTTCAGTTTCACTAAAAGCTGAAAACTGCGACTGAAAACTGCGACTGAAAACTAAAAACAATATCTTTGCAAAAAAAGTTTTGATTACAGCCAACGATATATTTACCATTTCGAGTCAGAAACAATTTGAGAAAATAGCACTAAAAGTGTTTCGTTTTCAGCACGAGAACAATAAGGTATATCGTGATTTCTGTGACTTTTTGAATGTAAATCCGCAACAGGTCAAAACATTAAAGCAAATTCCGTTTTTGCCAATTCAATTTTTCAAGAGCCACGAAGTTGTTTCTAATTCTGATTTTCCTCAAGTAACATTTACCAGCAATGGCACAACCGGAATGGTTACAAGTCGCCATTTAGTTACAGATGTTTCACTTTATGAAGAAAGTTATCGTCAAGGATTTGCACAGTTTTACGGCAATATTGAAGATTACGTTGTTTTAGCCCTTTTGCCGTCTTATTTAGAGCGCGACGGCTCTTCTTTAATTTATATGGTAGAAGATTTAATAAAACGCTCTAATCAGCCTGAAAGCGGGTTTTATTTACACAACTACGGAGAACTTACCCAGAAGCTAATCGAATTAGATCAAGCTGGACAAAATATAATTTTGATTGGAGTAACTTATGCGTTATTAGATTTAATCGAAAAACATCAGTTTCAACTTCAAAATACCATTATTATGGAAACCGGGGGCATGAAAGGAAAACGCAAAGAAATGATCAGAGAAGAACTTCATGAAATTCTTTGCAAAGGCTTTGGAGTTTCTTCAATTCATTCAGAATATGGAATGACGGAGCTTTTGGCGCAAGCCTATTCTTTAGGAGATGGCATTTTCGAATGTCCGTCTTGGATGAACATCTTGATTCGCGATCCAGAAGATGCATTAACTTATATAAACGATGGAAAAACTGGCGGAATTAACGTCATTGATTTGGCCAATATCAATTCATGTTCTTTTATAGCAACCCAGGATTTAGGAAAAAATATCCCAACAACTCTTTCGAGGTATTGGGACGTTTTGATAATTCTGATATTCGTGGTTGTAATTTGATGGTTCTTTAACGTTTAATCGGTTAATTGTTAAATCGTTTAATCGGCATAAAACACGATTAAACAATTAACCGATTAAACAGTTAAACAGTTCTTATCACAAAATAATTTTTCTTTCCACTTTGTAATAACACAAACTGATTATTGATCAAATCATTTGTTGTCAAAACAAAATCTTCTTTTATTTTTTCTCTGTTTACAGAAATCGAATTTGCAGTTAAAGCTCTTCTTGCTTCACCATTTGATTTAAAGAAACCTGTTTTTTCGTTTAAAACCGTGATGATATCCAATCCGTTTTCTAAATCTGATTTTGCAATTTCAGCTTGCGGAACGCCGTCGAAAACCTCTAAGAAAGTTTTTTCATCCAATTTTTTCAAATCTTCAGAAGTTGAATTTCCGAATAAGATATTTGAAGCCTGAATCGCTTTTTCCAACTCTTCTTTACTATGAACAAAAATTGTAATTTCTTCAGCTAATTTCTTCTGTAAGACTCTCAAATGCGGAGCCGCTTGATGTTCTGCAATTAAAGCATCAATAGTTTCTCTATCTAGGAAAGTAAAGATTTTGATATATTTTTCAGCATCTGCATCTGTTGTATTTACCCAAAATTGGTAAAATTTGTAAACAGAAGTTTTATCAGCATCCAACCAAACATTTCCTCCTTCAGATTTCCCAAATTTAGATCCGTCAGCTTTTGTGATTAATGGAGTTGTCAATGCAAAAGCTTTTGCGTTTTCACCACCCATTCTACGCACTAATTCTGTACCTGTGGTAATATTTCCCCATTGGTCAGAACCTCCCATTTGCAAAAGGCAGTTGTTGTTTTTATATAAATGATAAAAATCGTATCCCTGAATTAATTGATAGGTAAATTCGGTGAAAGACATCCCTTCACCTTCTCCGTTAATTCTTTTTTAACAGAATCCTTCGCCATCATATAATTTACCGTGATACGTTTTCCAACTTCACGTGCAAAATCAATAAACGAGAATTCCTTCATCCAGTCATAGTTGTTTACCATAATTGGACCATTTGGTTCGTTTGAATTAAAGTCTAAGAAACGAGACAGAACACTTTTGATTCCGGCCACATTTTTGGCTAAAGTTTCTTCGTTCAACAGATTTCTTTCGTCAGATTTTCCAGAAGGATCACCAATCATTCCGGTCGCACCGCCCACAAGAGCAACTGGCTGATGGCCAAAATTCTTTAAATGAACCAATAAAATAATCTGAACCATACTGCCAATATGCGACGAATCTGCCGTTGGATCAAAACCAATATAAGCCGATGTTACCTCTTTTAGCAATTGTTCTTCCGTTCCTGGCATGCTATCATGGTACAAACCGCGCCATTTTAATTCTTCAACTAGATTCTTCATTTTTAAAATATTTTGCGCAAATGTAATCAATGTCAATATCAATCACAAAAAGCAACACCAAATCAAATACAATAAAAGCAAAGAAAAATTGAATTTCTAAAAACTTTCAAGCAAAAAAAGTCAAAAATGTGGAAACCCGTAAAAATCGTGATTTTTATTTTTCTAGTTTCGCCGCCATCAAAAATATAACAATGAAAAAATTATTACTATTTACCCTTTTGCTTTGTGGCTCTTTTATCAATGCTCAAATTACTTTTGAAAAAGGGTATTTTATTTCCAATGAAGGAAAACAAACAGAATGTTTTATCAAAAATCTAGACTGGAAAAACAATCCAAAAGATTTTAAATACAAAACCGACCCTAATGAAAAGGACTTTCAGACTGAAAGCATTGCAAATGTTCAAGAATTTGGAATCATCAATGAAACGACATTTAAAAGATTTAAAATAAACATAGACCGTTCCAGCAATGAGCTAAAAAAATGTTAACTCATAAAAATCCTGTTTGGAGTGAGGAAGTTATCTTTCTAAAAATCCTTGTAAAAGGCGATGCAACCCTATATAGCTATAGCGACGAAAGCATTACGCGTTACTTCTATGAAACAAAAACAACTCCAACAGAACAGCTTATTAATGTAAAATACATTCAAGCCGACAACAACGAGGGAGCTGAAAAAGTTATTGAAAGTAATGACTACAAAACTCAACTCTTTAAAAATGTAAAATCGGACAATATAAGCGAAAATGATATTACAAGACTTACTTATAAAAAAACAGATCTTGTTAAGTATTTCACCAAATACAACAATGCTATCAATCCAGATGCTATTACAAAACCAGAAGAAAACACAGTAAAAGGAGCTTTTCATTTAAAAATAGCTCCTGCAGTAAGTTTTGTTTCTTTATCAGCCGACAACACTGGCAACCCAAACTTTAATGTAGATTTTGACAGTAAAGCTATTTTTAAAATTGGTTTTGAAGCAGAATATGTTTTGCCTTACAATAAAAACAAATGGAGTATTTTTGTAAATCCATCTTATCAAAAATATGAAAACGAAAAAATATATCTGGTGCCAACAGGATTTGTATCGATTCCTGATAAAGAATACAAAGCAAACGCTAACTATAATACAATTCAAGTGCCTTTAGGAGTCAGACATTACATGTTTTTAAATGAAGATTCAAAAATTTTCATTAATGCGGCATATGTGGTTGACTTTGGTTCTAAGGCAAGCATAACTTATACTGAAGTAGCCAATAATACGGTTACAGAATTCAAAAGCAACACAGGAGCAAATTTCGCATTTGGATTAGGTTATAATTTTAAAAACAAATTTAGCGGCGAACTTCGATTAAACACAAAAAAGCAATTAATGCGTGATTACTTAAATTACTCTACAAATTATAGCTCAGTAGATCTTGTTTTAGCGTATACTATTTTCTAAACAATTTAATTACATCAAAAAAAATGCCATCAGAAAATAAAAAAATCTGACGGCATTTTTTATTGGTACTTGAATTTCAAATAAAATCAAAAACCTCTGCAACTTTGTTTCTCTGTCACTTTGCACCTTTCAACCAAAAACTTATCTTTACAAAATGGTATTAGTAACTGGAGGAACAGGTTTAGTAGGCTCACATTTATTGCTTCATTTAATTGAAAATGGAGAAAATGTTCGGGCTATTTACCGAAACGAAAGCAATATTCAAAAAACAAAATCAGTTTTTGAGCTTTATAAAAAAGGTTATTTATTCGAAAAAATAGAATGGCTTGAAGGCGATATTTTAGATGTTCCTTCGCTCGAAATTGCTTTTAACAATATCGAATATGTTTACCACTGTGCTCGCATTAATTTCATTTGACCCAAAAGATGAAGATGCACTCCGAAAAACCAATATTGAAGGAACTGCCAATATGGTCAATTTTTCGATTGCTCGAGAAATCAAAAAATTCTGTTTTGTAAGCTCTATCGCCGCTTTGGGAGATTTAGCTTCGCATGAAACTTATATTACCGAAGAAACCGATTGGAATCCTGAAAAACCGCATAGCGATTATGCCATTTCAAAATATGGTGCCGAAATGGAAGTTTGGCGTGCTGTTCAGGAAGGTCTTGATATTATAATAGTAAATCCAGGTGTAATTCTCGGACCAATTCCGAAAACAAAAGAACCACATCAAGGAAGTTCTGAATTATATACAAAAGTCGCTAACGGATTACCATTTTACACGCTCGGAAGTACTGGTTTTATTTCTGTTGATGATGTTGTAAAAACAGCCTTTCAATTAATGAAAAGCGATATTAAAAATGAGCGTTTTACCTTGATAGCAGAAAATGTAGTTTTTAAAGATATTCTCGACACCATAGCTACAGTTTTGAAAATCAAAAAACCATACATTCATGCAAAACCCTTTTTAATGAATGTGCTTTGGATGACCGATTCGATTTTTGCCACTCTATTTTTCCAAAAAAGACGCCTCACAAGAGCTACGGCAAAATCTTCTTATTCTAAAAATCTGTATTCTAATGAAAAAATAAAAACCGCTCTAGGAACGGTTTTTCAAGATGTACATAAGTACATTATAAATATTTCAAAACTTTAATTATTGATCTAAAAGTTTTTCTCTTGCTCTCGGATTAACATTTGCTGGATTCTCCGGAGTTTTTATAGAATCTTTTGGTTTTTCATTTGCTTTCTTTTTAGCCGCTTTTGTCGCTTTTTCTCTTCAATTTGAAGAATCGAATCAGTTGCTCTTTCCTTTACTTGCAATCTTTTTCCCAACTCATCATAAAGCTCCTTATACGTTTCATAATCGGAAGCATAATAAATATTGCTTTGCGCAAATTGCAGACTATCGACTTTGTATTTTTTGAAAATAAACTTCTTAGGATCTGATTCAACAGAATCTAAAGACAGCGGATTTTGATATTTCATTGCCTCCAAAAGAGACAAATCATACATAATATCAATCATTTTCTCTCTTTCAATAAGTCCTTTTGGCTCTTTTACAATCTCTTTTTTACAACTTACAGAAAGAAACAAAACCAATATTATAAATACAAAATTCTTCATTTCAGTTTTTTATCTGTCAAACAATAATCTTTTTCCAGCGCGCACATCTTTTACTTTGAAATTATTGTATACCATTTCTCCGTTTACAAAAGTATGCGTGATTCTCGATTTAAAAGCCATATTTTCAAAAGGAGACCAACCACATTTGTACAAAATATTATCAGAGTTTACACTCCAAGGCAAACTCGGATTTACAATTACCAAATCGGCATAATAACCTTCTTTGATAAATCCTCTTTTTTCAATTTTGAAGATTTTAGCTGGATTGTGGCACATTTTCTCCACAATTTTCTCCACGCTGATTTTCCCTTGATGATGCGCTTCAAACATTGCTACAACTGCATGTTGCACAAGCGGACCTCCAGAAGGTGCTTTTAAATATGATTGTTGTTTTTCTTCTTTGGTATGTGGCGCGTGATCTGTTGCAATTACGTCAATTCTTCCGTCATTCAAAGCCTTCCACAGTTCAGCACGGTCTTCAGCCGTTTTCACCGCTGGATTCCATTTTATATAATTTCCTTTTGTTTTGTAATCTTCGTCGGTAAACCAAAGATGGTGCACACAAACCTCAGCAGTAATTTTTTCTCTTCTAACGGAATTTTATTGGTAAACAATTCCATTTCTTTTGCCGTTGAAAGATGGAAAATATGTAGCCTTGCTCCTGTCTTCTTTGCTAAGGCAACAGCTTTTGAAGATGAAATATAACAAGCCTCAGCACTTCTGATCAAATTGTGCGCCGTTACCGGAATATCTTCACCGTATTGCTCTTTGAATGCGAGCAAGATTATTCTGAATTGTAGTTTCATCCTCACAGTGAACTGCAATCAGCATTGGCGTGCTTGAGAAAATTTTCTCCAAAGTCTCTTCTCTATCTACCAACATATTTCCAGTTGAAGAACCAAGGAAAATCTTGATTCCTGCGACATTTTTTGGATTTGTTTTTAGAACCTCTTCCAAATTATCATTAGTTGCTCCCATCATAAACGAATAATTCGCAAATGATTTTTGAGAAGCAATCTGGTATTTTTCTTCTAATATTTCCTGAGTAACCGCATTCGGAACCGTGTTTGGTTGTTCAATAAAAGAGGTAATTCCTCCCGCAACAGCCGCTCTCGATTCAGATTCGATATCTCCTTTGTGCGTCAAACCTGGTTCTCTAAAATGAACTTGGTCGTCAATCGCACCCGGAATCAAATAATTCCCTTCGGCATCGATCACTTTACAGTCAGAAGTTTTTAGGCTGATGCTGTCTGAAACCTCAACAATCAAATCATTTTCGATTAACACATCGCCTTCAAAAATAGATCCTTCGTTTACAATTTTAGCATTTTTAATTAAAATCCTGTTCATCGCCTATAATTTATAATGTATTGAATAATTTTTTTAATCGAAGAGAAATCACCCCAAGAATAGCTTCTTTAATAATGGCATTGCTCATTTTTGAAACTCCTTTTGTTCGGTCCGTAAAAATAATTGGCACTTCGCTTATCTCAAATTTACCACAATAAGTTCGATATTTCATCTCAATTTGAAACGCATATCCAACAAATTTGATTTTGTTCAGATTTATCTTTTCCAAAACCTGTCTTTTATAACAAACAAAACCTGCAGTAGCGTCGTGAATTTTCATTCCGGTAATGAATTTAACATAAACCGAAGCAAAATACGACATCAAAACACGGCTCAAGGGCCAGTTCACAACATTTACGCCTTTTACATAACGTGATCCAATTGCCAAGTCTGCGCCTCCAAAATGACAGGCATCATATAATTTCTCTAAATCGTTAGGATTGTGTGAAAAATCGGCATCCATTTCAAAAATGAAATCATACTTGCGTTCCAGCGCCCATTTAAAACCATGCACATAGGCTGTCCCCAAACCTGATTTTTTTGCTCTTTTTCCAAAAACAATCTATCAGGAAATTCTTCCTGTAAAGCAATCACTTTATTCGCAGTATGATCTGGAGAATTATCATCAATAATTAAAAGATGAAAAGGCTTATGTTGCGAAAGAACAGCTCTTACTATACTTTCTATGTTCTCAATTTCGTTGTAAGTAGGAATTATGACAATACTATCACTCATTTTTTTCTCGGTAATTTCACCGCAAAAGTAAACTTTTTATAGCATTTGCTTCATAATAAATACATAATAAAACTATTGAAATAAAAAATTGCTAATTTTGTGACATTATGATTGAACACCTGCATCCTCGAATTATTGAAAACAAAGACTGGGCAACTGCTTTATTTGTCCTGACCTTTGCTGTTGTTGCCATTACAAAATCAGCTTATGAGACTCGATTTTCGGAATTCAGCAAGCTAATTTTTTCTGATAAATATGCCAAAATTTACCGTGACAACAGCCATATGAAGAGCAGTTTTACGGTTGGATTGTTTTTTGTGCAAGTCATCTCATTTGCATTTTTTATTCAGTTGACAATGCATATATTTTCACAGAATTCAAAAGCGGCAGAAATTGTATTAAAAACCGATTGGATTTTATTTATTCAGATTGCAACATTTCTTCTTTATTTCATTTTGGCAAAATATTTAGTCGAGAAAATTGTTGCAACTTCTTTCAATATTGAAGAGTTTGTCGATCTTTTTAACTTACAAAAAGTCACTTATCGAACTTATATTGGTGTATTATTGCTTCCTATTAACGCAGTTTTATTTTATTATGACAATATTCCAACTATTGTTCCGTTGACAATCATAGGCATTTCGCTGTGTATAAGCCTGTACTCCTATTTTATTTCAATTAAAACGTATCAAAATGCAATAATCAGTAAGTTATTTTATTTTATTTTATATCTTTGCGCTCTTGAAATAGCCCCTTATTATTTTCTTTATTATTGGTTAACAAAAGGGAGTGCTTAGAAAATGTTTATAATATGAAAGTGAAAACAATTTTGGTGTCACAGCCTGAACCTAAAGTGGAGAATTCTCCTTACTTTGAGCTCCAACAAAAACACAAAATAAAAATTGATTTCAGACCATTTATTCATGTGGAAGGGGTTAGCGCAAAAGAGATTCGATTACAAAAAATCGATCTTAATCATTACACTGCGATCATTTTAACAAGTAGAAATGCTGTAGATCATTTTTTTAGAGTGGCTGATGAAATGCGTTACAAAGTTCCAGAAGGATTGAAATATTTTTGTCAATCTGAAGCTGTTGCATTTTACCTTCAAAAGTATGTTGTGTACAGAAAACGTAAAATTTACGTTGGAGCAAAAGATTTTGCAGACTTGTCTCCGCTAATCAAAAAGTACAAAGACGAGAAGTTTTTACTTCCTGCATCTGATCAATTAAATGCAGATGCTCCTGTAACACTAAACAACTTAAAAGTTGATTGGGCACAGGCTATTTTTTACAGAACTGTAATGAGCGACTTGTCTGATTTGGCAGATGTTTATTATGATGTTTTAGCATTTTTTAGTCCAACAGGAATTAAATCTTTGTTTAAAAACTTCCCTGATTTTAAACAAAATAATACTAGAATCGCAGTATTTGGAAGCACAACTCAAAAAGAAGCTTTAGATCATGGTTTAAGAATTGATATTCTTGCTCCAACTCCTGAAACTCCTTCTATGACAATGGCTTTAGAAAAATACATCGCCGAAGCAAACAAAGGAAAATAAATCGACAAACCGAAAAATATTTAAATTCCAAATTCCAACTTAATCACTTGGGATTTGGAATTTTTGTTTTTTGTAAACTTTCGATTCCCGTGGTTGAAACCACGGGCTATGTTTTTAAATTTTGTTTCTGATAGCTTTAAGGATAAAACATTTATGTCTCATTTTTCTTTTATTGGAATTTGGGATTTAAAAATTGGAATTTCTATTTCTTGAGCATTTTAACTACATTTGATTTCTATTCCAAACCCAAATTGCTAGAAATAGTTTCAAATTTTAAGTTATGAAAATTAATTCCCTATTAATTGAAATTGACGGTATCGACAAAGAGATTCTTCGTTACTTAATGGACGATGCCCGAAAACCCATATTACAAATTGCTAATAAAATTGGCATTTCAGGCGCGGCAATTCACCAGCGCTTAAAAAACTCGAGCAATCTGGCGTTATTTCAGGATCAAAATTTACCGTTAATCCAAAAGTTTTAGGCTACAACACAATGGCATTTATTGGAGTTTATCTCGATAAAGCTTCTAGAAACTCTGAAGCTGTAAAAGAATTGAGAAAAATCCCTGAAGTTCTAGAATGCCACTATACAACCGGAAACTGGTCGGTTTTGATTAAAATCATCTGTCGTGACAATGAGCATTTAATGTCTCTTTTAAACAACAAAATACAGGCTATTGAAGGTGTTTCAAGAACAGAAACTTTCATTTCATTGGATCAGCAGATTGATAGACAGATTCAATTGTAAATGTGTAAATGAGAAAATTTGATAATTAGATAATATAAATTCCCAATTTCACAAGCAATGATTAATATAGCTCGAAAAGAAATTAAAACATTAGTATTTTTTATTATCTATTTTATAATAGGATTCTTAGCAGAAAAAACAATTCCAAGCAGTGCCTGCAATCCAGGCGCGGGCTTTTTACTGTTCCTACTGACAATCCCAACAAGTATTATTTTGGCTCTTATGCTTCTTTTCAAATACTATAAATCAGAAAACATACAATATGTAAATTCATTTTACATTATACTCGGAATTTGGACAATTCTTTTTTTATTAATGTATTTCAATAATTAAAAATATTGTATTCCGAAATTCGATTAACTTCAAAAGCAAAACCCGACAGGTTTTTAAAAGCCTGTCGGGTTTGCTATAAATTATCTAATTGACTAATTATCTCAATTATCAAATTAAATTAATTCCTCCTATTTCCCGAATAAATCGAAATATAATATAACAATGTTGCAATCGATCCAATCGCGGCAACCACATAAGTTCTTGCCGCCCATTTTAAGGCATCTTTTGCTCCTGCTTGCTCTTGTTGCGTCAGCATATGTTTGTTTTCAAGCCAAGCCAAAGCTCTGTTGCTCGCATCATATTCGACTGGCAATGTAATAATCGAAAATAAAGTTGTTGCCGCAAAAAGAATGATTCCTACCAACAATAACTGCGGAAAAGCTTTTATCATTAAGATTCCAGCAAGCAAAATCCACTGCATGAAACTTGATGCAACATTCACAATCGGAACTAATTTTGAGCGCATTGTCAACCATTCATACCCTACAGAATGTTGCACCGCATGTCCACATTCGTGTGCTCGCAACTGCTCGCTACCGCCGCTGTTTCGATGATTATAAACTGCTTCACTTAAATTCACTGTCTTGTCTGACGGATTATAATGATCAGTTAATTGACCTGGAGTCGAAATAACACGAACATCTGTAATTCCGTTATCAGCCAACATTTTTTCGGCAATCTCTTTACCGCTCATTCCGTTTTGCAATTGCAATCTTGAATATAATTCGAATTTACTTTTAAGTTTTGAACTTACCATCCAGCTAAACAACATTATCGCACCGGCAAGTAATAAATATCCACCTCCCATATTTGTATTTTTTTGATTGATTTTTAAAGTTACAAAATCAATCACAATTTCTGAACCATTTTAACAAAATGACATTTTGACATTTTTTGACAAAAAAAGCTTCACAATACTGCAAAGCTTTCATGATTAAGACTCTAATTGATTATTTACTTCTTCAAACTTTTCAATTAGGCTGTTTATTTTTGATTGTTGTTTTTTAATTTGTTTCGGGCGGATATAAAACCAATTGAACAAAATCCAAAGCAAAGTGATTCCGTAAGTTAAACTCGCGCCTATAACACTCATTCTACTTGCATATTCATACATATAAAGGCAAATTCCCAAGGTTAACATCAAAAAGTACAAACTCATCATATTTGTCTGCAAAAATTGCTGTTTCTTTTGAATCGAAACCAATTTTTGAAGATATTCATGATTGTCCTTTGTTGCATCAATATCTTTATAATTTCCAAATAATTTATTGGATGCAAAAAGATAAATCACCATTCCAAGAACAACCAAGATGATTCCTATTTTAGTTGAAATAAATTGTGGCTGATAGTAAATCCAAATAAAAATGATAAAAGCACTAGTCGCCAAAAGCATAATATTTGTTTTCCATAAACTGCGCAATGAAGCTTTTTTAAATTGACTTACGCGATCAAGCAAATCCTCCATATTGGGCTGACTTACAGCTTGTTTTTTCCATAAATCTTTGAAGTCTATATTATTGTTTTCCATTTTCTTTAAATTTTTGAGTCAGTTTTTCTTTTATTCTGTGAATTTTCACTCTAACATTCGCTTCTGAAAGTCCAACAATTTTGGCAATTTCTGCCTGTTTTACTTCTTCTAATTCCAATGAAATAATAATACGGTCGGTTTCTGGAAGCTCAGCAATGCATTTATAAAGAAACTGAATCTTCGGTTCGATTGATTGTTGTTTTTCTTCAGAAAGATGAGCTGGAAGTTCTGATTTTGGAAATCGCTTTTGCTTTTCAATCTGCCTCAGACAATTGTTAGAAGCAATTCTGAAAATCCAAGTTCCAATAGCCGACTCGTTTCTAAAAGTTTCCAGTTTTTGCCAAACAATTATAAAAGTTTCTTGAGTCAAATCCTGTGCGGCGTCATGATCATTAACAAATCCCATGCAAAGCCTGAAAATTCTATCCCAATATGTTTTGTAGATTTGTTCGAATTCCATTCTTATTATTTTATAAAAGTGTTTAATTGTGCCAAATACCAATCTTTGTCATCATACATAATAAAATGCAGACCTTTGTTTGCATATTGAAAATTGACTGTTTTTAAATTTTTATATTGTTCCTCAATTGCTGGTTTTAAATTTATAAAATAAGACTCTAATAAAATTAACGCTGGACATTTTATCTGTGCGATTTTCGCTCTTAAATCAGTATTTGAAAAATCGCAATACATTTGCCCGAATGTTTTTCGGTCTGATTTTACGCTCCAATCCACTACCATATCCATTTTTGAAGCATCTGCCAAAAGTCTTGGCATTGTCTTTTTCTGCATTTCAAGAAATTGAACGTCTGTCATCGATGTCATTTGATTTACGGTTGCAGTGCAATCATTATTTTCTTTTGATTTAAAAGAAGGATCCATCAACGCTACCATACACGGAAGCGCATCAACAACTACAATTTTCCCAATTAATTCTGGATAATCAGCGGCAATGGCAAGTGCTAATCCTCCGCCCATACTGTGGCCAATTAGAATTGGTTTTTCGATTTTATTGTCTTTTATAAAATTGGCAATTTCGTTTTTCCAATTTTCAAATGACGGATTTGGTTGTGGTTTTACTCCAGCGAAACCAGACATTGTTAGTGTATAACAAGTGAAGTCTTTTTCGAAAACTGCTTTGGTATCATTCCAAACTTCGCCAGAAGAAGCAAAGCCAGGAATAAATATTATAGATTGTTTCCCTTTTCCGCTTTTAAGAACTTCAAAAGGATATGATTTTGTTTGTGCAAAAACATTTAGACATAATGCTGAGAATAAGAATGCGATAATTAAGATGATATACTTTTTCATTTTTAATAGTTTTTAAGTTGTTAATTAAATCGGATCCGTCCTTTTGATACGACAACTATTAAAATGTTACAACAGAAATGAAAATTTTAATAAAAAAATTACAAATCCCAATGTTGGTGCGGGTTTTTAACCGCAAAGTGCGCAAAGATTTACGCAAAGAGCGCTAGTTTTTTTGCTCGCAAAGACGCTAAGTCGCAAAGGTTTTTCCTTACAATGAGAATCTACACGCATTGTCAGTCTGAGCGGAGTCGAAGACCACGCAAAGATTTTCCGCCACGAATTCACGAATTATTTTTTACAATCTTTGAGAATAAAAATTCGTGAATTCGTGGCGGAAAAAATAAAAAAATCCCAAACTCCAATCGTAAAATTGGAATTTGGAATTTTATATATTGGAATTTTAAAACTAACCTACAAGGTTGATAATTTTCCCAGGAACAATAATCACTTTATTTGGCGTTCTTCCGTCTAATTGTTTTTGAGTTCTTTCGTCTTTCATAACGATTTCTTCGATTTGTTCCTTGGTTAAATCCAAAGGCAATTCGATTGTGAAACGCATTTTTCCGTTGAACGAAACTGGGTATTCTTTATTGGTTTCAACCAAATGATTTGCATCAAAAGCTGGGAAAGCAACTTCTGAAATTGAAGTTGTATGCCCTAATTGTGACCATAATTCTTCAGCAATATGTGGCGCGTATGGTGAAACCAAAATCGCTAACGGCTCTAAAATCGCTCTTGAATGACAGTTTTGAGAAGACAATTCATTCACACAAATCATAAATTGAGAAACCGAAGTATTGAAAGAGAAATTCTCTATATCTTCTGCCACCTTTTTGATTGTTTTATGCAATGATTTTAAGTTGTCTTTTGTTGGTTCGTCGTTATTTACGATTAAACCATTATCATCAAAATACAATCTCCATAGTTTTTTCAAGAAACCAAAAACTCCCGAAATTCCGGCAGTATTCCAAGGTTTTGCTTGCTCTAAAGGACCTAAGAACATTTCGTATAAACGTAATGTATCTGCTCCATATTCGTCACAAATATCATCTGGAGTTACTACATTGTATTTTGATTTCGACATTTTTTCAACCTCGCGACCTACAATATATTTTCCATTATCATCTAGAATGAATGCGGCATCAGCATAATCTTCTCTCCAAGCTTTGAATTTTTCTACATTTAATTCATCAGAAGAATTCACCATTGAAACATCCGCATGAATTGGCCGCACTTTTTGATCTCCAATTTTATTTTTAGAAACAAAAGTATTTGTCCCTTCTAATCTATAAACAAAAGCACTTGTCCCCAAAATCATTCCCTGATTGATCAGTTTTTTGAATGGTTCTTCGGTTGGAGCAAAACCTTTGTCTTTTAAGAATTTGTTCCAGAAACGAGAATACAATAAGTGGCCTGTTGCGTGCTCACTTCCTCCAATGTATAAATCTACATTTTCCCAGTAAGCTAAAGCTTCTTTAGACGCAAATTCATTTTCGTTGTGCGCATCCATATAACGCATCCAATACCATGAACTTCCCGCCCAACCTGGCATAGTGTTCAATTCTAAAGGAAAAATCGTTGCATTATCAACTAAATCAGTTGCAACAACTTTATTTTGTTTTGTATCCCAAGCCCAAACTGCCGCATTTCCTAAAGGAGGCAAACCGTCTTCAGTCGGCAAATATTTCTCTACTTCTGGCAAAATAATTGGCAAATGCTGAGACTCGATCATTTTTGGAAGACCATTCACATAATACACTGGGAACGGCTCACCCCAATAACGCTGACGAGAGAAAACAGCATCACGCAAACGGTAATTTGTTTTACCTTTTCCTTGACCGATTTCTTCTAATTTTTCAATCGCTTTTTGAGTTCCTTTTTTATAATCTAAACCATTTAAGAAATCAGAATTTGCGATTTCAACGTTGTCTTTAGATCCATAAGCGACTTCAGAAATATCAACATTTGCGAAGATATTTTTGATTTCCTGCATTCCGTTCTGGCCTTTAAAGAAATTAGCAAAAGCGTAATCTCTTTCGTCACCACAAGGAACTGCCATTACAGCACCTGTTCCATAACCTGCCAAAACATAATCACCAATCCAAACCGGAATTGGTTCTTTTGTAAAAGGATGTTCTGCATAAGCTCCTGTAAATGCACCAGAAATGGTTTTTACATCAGCCATACGCTCACGCTCAGAACGTTTTGCTGTTTTTTCGATATAAGCTTCAACAGCTTCTTTTTGTTCCGGAGTTGTAATTTTAGCAACCAAATCATGTTCTGGTGCCAAAGTCATAAAAGTAACTCCAAAAATTGTGTCAGGACGAGTAGTGAAAACTTCGATTACTTCATCATGATTTTTCACATTAAAAGTCACCAAAGCACCAACCGATTTTCCGATCCAGTTTCTTTGTGATTCTTTAATTGACTCACTCCAATCAATATCATTTAGACCTTGAAGCAAGCGTTCGGCATAAGCAGAAATTCGCATACTCCATTGTGTCATTTTTTTCTTATAACAGGAAAGCCTCCACGTTCTGAAACTCCGTTAACAATTTCGTCATTTGCTAAAACAGTTCCTAAGCCTGGACACCAGTTTACTTCGGTTTCTGCCAAGTATGTCATTCTGTATTGCAACAAGATTTTTTCTTTTTGATCTTCAGAATAAGAATTCCATTCGTCAGCAGAAAAAATTGCAACGTTGTCATCACAAACTGCTTCAACCAATGCATTTCCACTTTCTTCAAAAACAGTTACAAGCTCTGAAATATCAAAAGCTTTTCCTTGTTTTCTGCAATACCACGAATTGAATAATTGGATAAAAATCCATTGTGTATGCTTATAGTAATCCGGATTTGACGTACGCACTTCACGCGCCCAATCAAATGAGAATCCGATTTTATCTAATTGTTTTCTGTAACCAGCGATTTGCTTTCCTTCTTTATCAACGCCACCGTCAATATTTACACGCGTTGTATCTTCTGGACGCTGACCTGTCTGAATTGCATATTGTTCCGCTGGCAATCCGAAACTGTCGTAACCCATTGGATGCAAAACATTGAAACCTTGATGTCTTTTGAAACGAGAATACACATCTGAAGCTATATAACCTAGTGGGTGTCCAACATGTAATCCTGCTCCAGACGGATAAGGAAACATGTCGAGAACATAATGTTTCGGCTTTTCAGAGTTATTTTTTGCCGCAAAAGTTTGATTTTCTGCCCAATATTTTTGCCATTTGGCTTCAATTTCGTTTGGATTGTACTTCATTTCTAAGTGACTAAGATTCTAAGTTACTAAGGTTCTAAGCTTTTCACTAAATTAATTTAGCCGCAAATTTACATTTATTGCGCATTGTAGCAAAGCTATTTCACTGACAAACAAATAAAATAACAAAATACGTATTTTTAATTACGTAAAAATACGTATGTTTGTGATCAAGATTACGTATCAAGTATTTTTTTATAAAACATTCGAAAAAAAGAATGAATACTTTTATGCATTAATCTCTATTTTTATGAAGTCATTAGAACAAAATGAGTATGAATAAAAAATATTCTGTTGAAGTCCGGGTTTGGATTGAAGAAGCCGAAGGTGCATTTCTTGGCATTGGAAAAATCTGGCTTCTTGAAAACATTCGAAAAACAGGATCAATTACCAATGCCGCAAAAGAAATGAAAATGGCGTATCGTCAGGCATGGCAATTGGTTGAAGAAATGAATCAGCGCGCTGAATCTCCATTGGTTGAAAAACTTCTGGGAGGAAAAGGTGGCGGTGGCGCAAAATTGACCGAAGCTGGAGAAAAAGCCATTGCAGTTTTTTATGAAGTTGAAAAACGTATTAAAGAATTTGCTCAGAAAGAAACTCAAAATCTGAAATTTTAATTTAAAGAAAATAATTTACAAAACTTACGTTTTTAGTCTCGCAAAGGCGCTAAGTCGCAAAGAGAATAGTACAAAGCTTAAAAAAGAAAAAACTTTGCGCCTTTGCGAGATTAATAAGACCCAAAACAGATTAAGCATTAAAACCAAAACCTTTTTTTAATCTTCAGTGTTCATTTTAAAACATACTGAAAATAACAACCAAAACCATGAACCAAAAACTCTATTTATTATTTCTTTTTATAAGCCTCAAAAGTTTCTCGCAAGTCCAAAATTCAAAAACAAAACAAGACAGCATAAAAAAAGAAGAACTCAATGAAATTGTGATAACAGCTTCTCGCCGTTCTGAGAATATAATGCATTCGCCAATTAGCATTGAGCAATTAAAATCAGCGGAAGCCAAAAATATGGGATCGCCAAGTATTTATGAAGCACTTGAAAATGTAAAAGGCGTTCAAATTATTACGCCAAGTTTGGGTTTTAAAGTTATCAATACTCGCGGATTTGCCAATTCTACCAATGTTCGATTTGCACAATTAGTGGACGGAATCGACAATCAGGCGCCACATTTGGGCGCTCCAATTGCAAATGCTTTGGGCGCAAATGATCTTGATATTGATAAAATTGAAATTATTCCAGGAACTGCTTCGGCTTTGTACGGAATGAACGCCATTAATGGTTTGGCTAATATTCAGACTAAAAATCCTTTTGAATATCAAGGAATCGCCATTCAACAATTAACCGGAGTAAATCATATTAGCAATATTGATCGGTTTTCACCAAAAATATATTCACAGTTTAATTTAAGATTTGCCAAAGCTTTCAACGAGAAATTTGCCTTCAAAATTAATGCTTCGACAACCGGAGGCACAGATTGGGTTGCTGATGACAGAACCGATTTAGCTCCAAACGCAAATGCTTCAACTGGTTTATTTGGCGCTGATAACCCAGCTTACGACGAAGTAAACGGCTACGGAAATGAATCGGCAAACCGAAAAACTTTAAACTTAAATGGCAAAAATTATGTTGTGGCCAGAACGGGGTATCGAGAAACAGACATTTCTGATTATGATATTAAAAATTACAAAGCTGATTTCGGATTGTATTTTCGACCAAAAAAAGATCATGAACTTTCTCTGACTTACAAAACGGCTCTTATCAACACGATTTATCAGCGCTCGAATAGATTTAGATTAGACAATTATACTTTAAACCAATTTTCTGCCGATTATCATACTCCAATTTTTCAAGTAAAAGCTTACGCAACAACCGAAAACACAGGCGATTCATACAACATGCGTTCTTTGGCAGAAAATATGGATCGCGCTTATAAATCTGATGACAAATGGTTTGCAGACTACACAACTGCTTACAAAAACGCAATTATAGGTGGTGCATCCGTTGCAGACGCGCACAGGATTGCCCGAACACAATCTGATGCAGGGCGATTTTTGCCGGGAACTGAAGCTTACGAGCAAAAGAAAAACGAATTAATTGACATCAACAATTGGGATATTGGCGCCGCTTTGCGCGTAAAATCGACTTTGGTTCATGGCGAAGGATTATTCAATTGGGATAAAGCTTTTAAATCTTTCTTCGAAAAAATCGATGCTAAACTTTTGAGCGGTGTAGATTATAGAAATTACATCATTGTTCCTGACGGAAACTATTTCATCAATCCGGTTCATGCTGATGAAAATTTGACGTATCAAAAAACGGGTGCTTTCACACAAGTGACAAAAGATTTTTTCTCTGATAAATTAAGATTGGGCGCAACTGTCAGAATGGATAAAGCCGATTATTTTGATGTAAAATTTACACCACAATTCACCGCAGTTTATTCTCCAAAAGAAAGTCTGAACTTTAGAGCTTCGTACCAAAACGGTTATCGTTTTCCAAGTATTTTCGAAGGATTTTCTAATGTAAATTCCGGTGGAGTAAAACGTGTTGGCGGACTACGAATTATGTCTGATGGAATTTTCGAAAACTCCTATACAAAAGCTTCTATCGATAAATTTCAAGCGCAAGTAAATACAGATGTTAATACAAATGGTTTGACTCAGGCACAGGCTATCGAAAAAAATAAAAATACGCTTCAGAAAAACCCATATACTTATCTGGAACCTGAATTTGTAAAATCGTTTGAATTTGGTTTTAGAGGAATTACTTTAAATCGAAATCTTTTTATTGATGCCGATTTCTATTACAACTCGTATAAAAATTTCATTGCACAAGTCGAAGCCAGTATTCCGAATACGACAGATCCAAATTTGATTCCGACTGCTTTGTATTCTAAAAACACTCAAAATCGTTACCGATTATGGACAAACTCTAAAAGTAAAATTTACAATTACGGTGGAAGTTTAGGTTTAAAATACCGTTTTGACGAAACTTTTACAGCTTTAACCAATCTTACGTACACAAAACTCGACAGGACAGACGACAAAGACGGTTTGGAAGACGGATTCAACACACCGGAATTTAACGTAAACGGAACTTTAATGGCCAATAATATCTGGAAAAATCTTGGCGCAAGTATAAGTGCACGTTATCAAAATAATTTCGATTATGTTTCTTTCTTAGTTAGCGGAACCGTTCCCGCATATTGGACAATGGATGCCCAAGTAAATTACTATTTCAAAAAATCAGGAATCACAACAAAATTGGGCGGAACGAATATTTTGAACAAACCATATACATCAATTCTTGGCGGACCCTCAATTGGCGGCTTATATTATTTATCTTTAGTTTGGGAAACCAAAAAAATCTAAACCTTAACACTTTTATGAAAACTAAAAATTACATTCTCACTTTTCTGATTGCATTTACATGTATAATGTGCAATTCTCCTAAAAAAGAAGAAAAAGTTTCAATTGAAAAAACTTCTGAAACTAAAAAGCATCAACACGCAACACTTACGGCAGAAGACAGCTTAAAATTAGTTAATCACGAAATTGAAGTAAAAGGCGAAGTTGAATTTCCGTTGCAACTAACAGTTGATTCTCTTAAAAAAATGAAAGTTGTTACCATTGACAATTTTAAAATTACTGGAAAAAATGGAGAAGTAAAAAGAGAAATAAAAGCTTGTAAAGGCGTTCTTCTAAAAGATATTCTCGAAAAAGCAAAAATCAAACAGGAAGATCATAAAGACCGAAACTTCTATATTGTCGCAAGAGCTTCTGATGATTACAAAGCAACTTTTTCGTGGGCAGAACTTTTCAATAATCCAACAGGAGATAATGTTTTTATTCTCTTTGAAGAAAATGGAAAACCAGTAAAAAATGGCGAAATGATTGGCATTTGCAGAAATGATACTAGAACCGGACCAAGACATGTTTATTGGTTAAAAAGCATCGAAGTTTATAAAGTTCTCTAAGATGCTTAGGGATTAAGAAGATTTTAATACACTAAGTTTTTTTAGCCACAGATTAAAAGGATTCGCACAGATTTTAAAAAATCATTTCAATCCTTTAATCTGTGGCTATACTTTTTCTTAGCGAACTTTGCGTAAAACTTTGCGCACTTTGCGGTTAAACACAAAATTATTCAGCAAGGAATTGTACATTTATAGGATAAAAGTTCGTTATTAACTTTAAATAAAGAAATACTTTATTATTTTTACCACATAATTAAGCAAACTATGAGTTCTAACTTTGATAAATTTCAAAAACGCAGGTTAATTTCCTCTTATTTTTCGGTTGTATTAAGTGTATTTCTAGTATTATTCCTATTGGGAGTTCTAGGATTATTCATTATTAATTCAAGAAAGCTAGCCAACGATTTTAAAGAAAAAATCGCCATGACTGTTTTCTTCAAAAATGAAGCAAATGACAGCGTTATCAAAGCGTTTAATACCGAACTAAAAAGAGCGCCTTTTGCAAAATCTTTTGTTTATGTAACCAAAGAAAAAGCCGCAAAAGAACACACTGATATTATTGGAGAAGATTTCCTGACTTTCTTGGGCGAAAATCCGTTATTGAACTCGTACGACATTCACTTAAAAGCTGATTATGTTGAAAGAGACAGCATTTCTAAAATTGAAAGCAAATTACGTCAAAATACGATGATCGAAGATATTGTTTACGACAAACAATTGATAAATCTTGTAAACGACAATATCAAAAAAGTAAGTATGTGGATTTTGATTATCAGCGGTTTCCTTGCTGTAATTGCTGTTTTATTAATCAATAGCTCATTACGTCTATCAATACACTCAAACAGATTCATTATTAAAACCATGCAAATGGTTGGCGCTACAAAAGCCTTTATTCGTAAGCCTTTTGTAATGCGTAGTGTAAAATTAGGAATGTTGGGTGCTGTTTTAGCAATTATCGCATTGATTGCCCTATTAATTTATGTAGAAACAAATTTCCCTGGTTTAGGAATTTTAGAGGACAAAGCATTAATCGGATTGGTTTTAATCGCTGTTTTCGGATTTGGAGTTTTGATAACTTGGGTAAGCACGCATTTTGCCACGCAACGTTTCTTGAATTTAAGAACTGACGATCTTTATTAATTTTAGATTGCAGATTTTAGATTGCAGATTTTAGATTTAAAAAAATGCCTTCGACTTCGCTCAGGCTGACAAACACATAAAAATGAAAAACAACAATAATAAAGAAGAACAACAAGTTCAAAAACAGGAATTCCTTTTTGACGGCATCAATTACAAAATCTTATTAATTGGAATTGCTGTTATAGCGCTAGGATTTATTTTAATGTCTGGCGGAGGAAGCACAGATCCAAATGTTTTTAACGAAGACATTTTCAGTTTTAGACGTATTCGTTTGGCGCCAACAACTGTTTTAATTGGTTTTGGAATCACGATTTATTCTATTTTCAAAAAATCTAAATAATAAAGGTTTATAGATTTTAGACACTGAGCAAAGCGAAGTAATCAATCTGAAATCTAAAATCTAAAATCTGAAATTCTAAATGAACACATTACAAGCTATCGTTCTTGCCATTATTGAAGGAATTACAGAGTTTTTGCCTGTTTCTTCAACAGGACATATGATCATTGCCTCTTCTTTTTTCGGAATCGCTCATGACGATTTCACTAAACTTTTTACCATTGTTATTCAGCTTGGCGCGATACTTTCGGTTGTAATTTTATACTTCAAACGTTTCTTTCAAACTTTTGATTTTTACTTTAAACTTTTAGTCGCTTTTATCCCTGCAGTTGTTTTAGGATTGCTATTAAGCGATTTTATTGATGGATTGCTAGAAAATCCAGTAACAGTCGCAGTCTCACTTTTATTGGGAGGAATTATTTTATTGAAAGTGGACGAATGGTTCAATAAGCCAAATGATCCAGAAGTTTCAACTGAAATCACTTATGCAAAAGCACTGAAAATTGGATTATTCCAATGCCTTGCAATGATTCCTGGAGTTTCACGAAGTGGCGCAAGTATCGTTGGAGGTATGTCTCAAAAATTGACTAGAACTTCAGTCGCTGAATTTTCGTTTTTCTTAGCGGTTCCAACTATGTTGGGTGCAACGGCAAAAAAATGTTATGATTATTATAAAGCAGGATTTGAATTGTCTCACGACCAAGTAAACATGTTAGTTATAGGAAACATTGTTGCTTTTGCTGTAGCACTTTTAGCAATCAAAACTTTCATTGGATTTTTGACTAAAAACGGATTTAAAGTTTTTGGTTATTACCGAATCCTTGCTGGAATCATTTTATTAGTGATTCACTTTTTCATTCACCCGCTTACGATTATATAATGACACCTGAAGAATATTTAAACGGACAAGTTTTATTGATTGACAAACCATTAAAATGGAGTTCGTTTCAAGCTGTCAACAAATTAAAATACCTTTTAATCAATAAAGTTGGACTTCCTAAAAAGTTCAAAATTGGTCACGCAGGAACTTTAGATCCTTTAGCGACTGGACTTTTATTGATTTGTACTGGAAAATTCACTAAAAAGATTTCTGAATTACAAGGCCAAGCTAAAGAATATACAGGAACTTTTTACATCGGAGCCACTACTCCATCATACGATCTAGAAACTGAAATCGACCAAACTTTCCCAACAGATCATATTGATGAAACCTTGATTCATGAAACAGTAAAGCAATTTTTGGGCGAAATTGACCAAAAACCGCCTATTTTCTCGGCAATTAAAAAAGATGGCGTTCGTTTATATGAACACGCTCGTGCAGGAGAATCTATAGAGATTGCAAGCAGAAAAACTACAATTCACGAATTTGAAATCACAAGAATTGAACTCCCAGAAATAGATTTTAGAGTAGTTTGTTCAAAAGGAACTTACATTCGTTCTCTAGCTTACGATTTTGGAAAAGCAATGAATTCTGGTTCGCATTTAACCGTTTTACGCCGAACTAAAATTGGCGATTACGATGTAAAAAATGCAATTGATATTACTTTGTTTGAAGAAAGCCTAAAATAAAAATAAAATGCATAAAAAAGCACATTACAAAATGATCGTAATGTGCCAAGCTCGTAAATCAAAGTACAGTTATTCCATACTCATTCCCTCTGAGTTAATAGTGAGGCACATTTTTCCCTCCAAATAAAAATTGTGAAAAGAAATCATAAAATCTTTCGAATAATTTTCTCATAATAGTGATTTTTTAATAGTTGAACATTAAATAAACACCAATAAAAAGAGTAAATCAGAAAATTAATAATAGAAGTGGGATAGTTTCACTAAGATACAAAATTTTAAATTAAATAAAAACTTTAGACCTTTTATTTAACATCTTATTTAGTTTATTATCAACACGTTATTAACAATTATTTTAATGAGTACTTTCCAAAAAAACTATTATAAGCGGTTATATTTGATATTTTCCATAATCTCGACAAGCTCTTCCTGAACTGAGATTCCTTTATCTGCCAAGTACCATAATTGCAAGTCGGTTTTGATTTTTTCATCAATTGGTCCAACTTCTCTTTTGTGTTTTGCCATTAATTCAGTTGCACCTTTTGGTCTTGGTCCCCAATCGGCGCGAACGATTCCAGCTTCTTTACAAATTACAATTACTTTTGGAATTGCCCTTCCGCCATTTGTCAAATATTGATTCATCAAATCGTCGTTTTCATCGCGAAAAACAATTCTGAGATCTATCTTTTTATCCGAAGCCAATGCCATTTTGTTTAAGATTGGAAGAATTTGAGCCGCATCGCCACACCAACCTTCAGAAATTACCAGCCAGATATAATGATGATCCAAATGCTCGCAATTTTGATTTTATATTTTCAGAAATCTCAATCGTCTTTTCTAGTCGGTTCATTCTGGCTTCATTCAATTTTGAATAATTAGTCAAACTGTCAGATTGCTCATTTCCAGTTGATTTTCCTTCAGATAATAAATCGGTTACTATTTTTCGGTATTCAATATAAGAGTGGCTATTGAACAACGCTTTGGCGACAATGCTTTTCATAGATAATTATTTTGCTAAGCATAAATTTACGGATTTTCTCTAGACCGAGATATGACTTTTATCAGATTTGATATAAAAAACCTATAAAATTCTTTATAAATTTAAATTTAGCGTCCAATTATTTTTTTGTAAACATTATTTCTAAAAATCAGAATATGTCTATATTTGCACAAATTAACGCAACACAAACATGAAATATAAAAGAATTCTTCTGAAACTTAGCGGCGAGGCCTTAATGGGTGATTTACAATACGGAATTGACCCGAAAAGATTAGGCGAATATGCAGATGAAATCAAGCAAATTCACGACAAAGGAGTAGAAATTGCTATTGTTATTGGAGGAGGAAATATTTTTAGAGGCGTTGCTGGAGCAAGTTCAGGAATGGACAGAGTGCAAGGTGATTACATGGGAATGCTTGCAACTGTTATCAACGGAATGGCTTTGCAAGGCGCACTTGAAGACAAAGGAATGAAAACGCGTTTGCAAACTGCTTTGAAAATGGAATCTATTGCGGAGCCATACATTAAAAGAAGAGCAGATCGCCATCTTGAAAAAGGAAGAATCGTAATTTTTGGAGCCGGAACTGGAAATCCATATTTTACAACCGATACTGCGGCAGTTTTAAGAGGAATCGAAATCAATGCTGATGTTATCCTTAAAGGAACTCGTGTTGACGGAGTTTATGATTCTGATCCAGAAAAAATGCATCAGCAGTAAAGTTTGATTTTATCTCTTTTGATGATGTATTGAAAAAAGGATTAAACGTAATGGACACTACTGCTTTTACATTAAGCCAGGAAAACAAATTACCAATCGTTGTTTTTGATATGAACAAAATTGGAAACCTTTTGAAAATCTGCGAAGGCGAAAATATTGGAACTGTAGTAAATATATAGTCATCAGTAACAGTTTACAGTCATATAATTAGACTTTAACTGAAAACTGAAAATCAAACTGAAAATCAAAAAAAATGAGTGAAGAAATAGATTTCATATTAGAAAGTACAGAAGAATCAATGAATGGTTCTATTGCACATTTAGAAAAAGAATTTCTAAATATTCGTGCAGGAAAAGCTTCTCCAGCAATGCTTGGAGGTGTTTTTGTTGATTACTACGGAGTCGCTACGCCACTTTCTCAAGTATCTAAAATCAGTGTCCCAGATGCTAGAACAATTACTTTGCAACCGTTTGAAAAAAACATGCTGTCAGTAATTGAAAAAGCAATCTTGGTTGCTAACATTGGTTTCAACCCAATGAACAACGGAGACGTAATCATCATCAGCGTACCGCCTTTGACAGAAGAGCGCCGTCGCGACTTGGCAAAACAAGCAAAATCTGAGGCTGAAGATGCTAAAATTGGTATCCGTAATTCTCGTAAAGATGCCAACACTGAAATCAAAAAATTAGAAAAAGAAGGAACTTCTGAAGATATCTGCAAATCTGCCGAAGAAGAAGTTCAAAACTTAACAAATGCTTACACAAAAAAATTGATGAGTTATTGGTCGCAAAAGAGGCTGAAATCATGAAAGTGTAATTTTATTTGGCACAAAATAAAAAAATCCGTTTGGTGTAATCTTGCCAAACGGATTTTTTTATTCTTATTTTTGCATACCAAAAGTAAAATCTTTTCGTTTTTGAAACTATAACACCTGTATGAAGCTATTTTGTTTGTTGACTTTGTTTTTTACGCTTACTATTCAAGCGCAATTTCAAATAAACGGAATTGTTACTGATCCTCATAACAAACCGCTTCCTTTTGCAACCATAACCACAGCAGACAATAACAATACAATTACTGATGTTGACGGAAAATTTGAACTTAAAATCAATTCAAAAACGACCACTTTTGCCGTTTCATATATTGGTTTTCAAACAAAATTAGTTCCAGTTGTAGAAAAGAAAAAATTCTATTTGATTTCGCTTTCTCAAAAATCAGATGATTTAAAAGAAGTTGTTGTTTCAAATGAAAATCCGGCTTTGACAATCATCAAAAAAGTTATTGCAAACAAGAACAAAAACAATCCGCAGAAAAAATTAAGCAGTTTTGAATACAAAACGTACAACAAACTTATTGTTACGGCAAATCCGGATTCAATTGACGGCCGAATTGATTCTTCTGCGGCTTACAAAGATTTCAATAAAAAAGAAATCAACATTGATTCTTCCGATTATAAGTTTAAAGAAATCATCACCAAACAGCACTTGTTTCAAACGGAGAAAGTTTCGCAATACCAATTTGGAAACAACAAATTAAAAGAAACCATTCTCGGAACAAAAATGGCGGGTTTTAAACAGCCTGTTTACGAAATCATTGCTTTTAACTTGCAATCTATTTCGATTTATGATTCGAAATATGAATTATTTGAAACCAAACATCAAAGCCCAATTGCTGACAATGCATTTTCTGATTACAATTACAAGCTTTTGGATACTGTACCAATCAAAGGTCGCAATACCTTTATGATTTACTTTAAAAATAAAAAGCGAAAAACAAATGCGTTAGAAGGTGTTTTGTATATCGATCAGGAAAATTTTGCTGTTGCAAAAGCTGTAATGCGTATAAAAGCCGTTTTAGATATTAGCGGCATACATGAATTTGAATATGTCCCTGAAGAAAAAATTTGGTTTCAAAGCAATACTACTTTTAAAATTGTAAAAGGAAAAAATGATGACGATATAAAAATTTTAGGTGGAACAATTCAATTTGATGGCGATGTTGAAGACAATTATGAACCGAGAAAAAAGTAGCTTCAGATTTTACGTATTTAATTTCTGAAAGCAATAATTTCGATATTCAGTACAACACAAATCCTTCAATAAAAAACCCATCGCTTTATATTGAAATCAAAGATGATGCGAACAAACAGCCTGAAGAATTTTGGAACAAATACCGCAAGGAAAGTTTAGATTTAAAAGGTCAAAGAACCTATCAATTAATAGACAGCTTATCGCTAAGCAAAAGGATTGAGAAACGTCTTGGTTTAGGCCGAAAAATAATAAACGGTTATCTCCCTATCGGTCCTATTGATTTGGATTTGAAAAAAATCATCAGTTATAACAATTATGAAGGCTTCCGTTTAGGTCTTGGCGGCGTTACTAATGATCGTTTTTCTAAACATTTCAGAATTGAAGGTTATGGCGCATACGGAACAAAAGACGGTGTTTTCAAATACAACATTGGTTCTGGTGTTTTATTGGACAAAAACACCAATACTTGGATAAACGGATCGTACACAGATGATGTCCGTGAGATTGCGAGTACCGTTTTTGCCGTTGATAAACGTGTTTTCAAGATTTATGATCCAAGGCCAATCAACATTAGTACTTTTTACAAATACATTGCTTGGAAAGCGAATATTCAAACCAAATTTATTCCGAAAACAGAAGCTGTTTTTGAATTAGCCAGAACGTATGTTGAGCCAAAATTTGATTATCTTTTTAATTATAACGGAAAATTATATTCCGATTATATCATGACAACTGCTATGGCTTCGATTGTTTGGGCGCCATTCAGCGAATTCATGCAGACTCCGACAGGAAGAACTGAGACGGATAAAAGATTTCCTAGATTTACTTTTCAATTTACGCAATCGTTGCCAAATGTTTTGGAAAACGATTTTACATTCAGCAAAATAGATTTCAAGACCGAATACGAAAAAAAGTATCTTAATGGGCAAAAAACGAGTTTGCTGTTGCAAGGAGGCTATGCAATGGGCGACGTTCCAATTACGCATTTATACAACACAATGCCCAACAACCTAACTAAAGAAACCGTAATTCAGCGTATTACTTTTGCCGGAAGAAACAGTTTTGAAACGATGTATTTTAATGAATTTTTCTCTAGCCAATATGTGTTTTTCCAAATAAAACATGGTTTTGATCGAATCAGAATCATGAAAAAAGTTCGCCCTTCTTTAGTATTGGTGACGAGAATGGCTTGGGGAAATATGGAAAAACCAGAACAGCATGTTGGACCTGCTTACAAAACACTAGACAAAGGTTATTTTGAATCGGGAATTGAGTTAAACCGAATTTTCAAAGGTTTTGGCTTAGGCGGATTTTATCGTTATGGGCCAAATCAGTTGCTGAAATTTGAAGATAACATTGCGGTTAAGATTTCTTATGTTATTGATTTGGGATTGTAATTAAATTTCAATTGTTGCGAATTTAACCGCAAAGTTCGCAAAAGTTTTTACGCAAAGATCACAAGAACTTTACCTAAAAAACTATTTGTTGAAATAAGAACGCAAAAGATCTTCATGCATTTTTGTCATTCCGAGGAACGAGGAATCTCCGCAAGTAGCTCAACACAGATTGGCGATTTTGATTGTAGAGTTTCTTGTGGAGATTCCTCGTTCCTCGGAATGACAAACTATACGCAAACCCATAAGCTTCGAAAAAATCCCAAACCCCAATCAAAAAATTGGAATTTGGAATTTTATATATTTGAATTTTTAAAAACTATTTATGGTTTAAGAATCAAAACAGACGGTGTGTTATTCAACCAAGTACTTTGAGATTCTATCAGTTTTTTCCAGCTATCCAAACTAATAATCATTAAGTTTTGGCTTTCTAAAAACTCTTTTTTTATTGTTCTGTCATGCATAATCATAATATGATTTGGTGCAATTTGTTCAATCGAGCGAATCGTTTCCTGAATATCGCGCGTGTTTTTCACTTCTCCACTTGCATCCAGAACTGTAATCTGCGAGCCATTGTTGTTGATTAGCTTTTTTGCATATTCAATAAGAAAAGCATCTTCTTTGCTAAAAACCGGCATGAAAACCTGATTAACTTCTTCTAAATCCTTATCGATAAAAATACCAACAGGCATCTTGCTTTTCGTAATAATATGACGTGTTCTTTCATCAAAAGGAGAATTTTCAAACAAGCCTTCTTTTCCAGTGAATTTATCAATCAATCGGTCTGGATTTACAATTCGAGTTGTAAATCCAAGGATTTTCCCAAGCAAAGTCCCTTCAAAAATAGATTGTCCTAAACCAACCAGCAATAGATCATATTCACCTTGATTAGCAGTGTCGATAATATCAGCATCGATATCATTTGTTACCTTAAAAACACTGTTTATGTTTTGATTCAAATTCTTTGACTCTTCAATAACAGGAACTAGCATTTTTCTTTCATGATCTTTAACATCAAATGAATGTATTTCTGTACTCAATGACAAATGCATTGCTGTAACTAGCGAATTATCTCCTTGTTTCTTCACTAAGCTGTTGGCAATTTTAAGTAATTTTTTCCCTCTTTCTGGAGTTGCAAAAGAAAGCAAGATCTTGTATTTGCTTTTTATTCCAATTTCCTCAGGAACTACTGTAACTTTATCTTTAAAAACAAAATTTATGAAGTCTAACGCTGGACCAGTCATAAAGGTTGTAACCAAAGCCATGATGACCATCATTGTGAAAATCTCTGTAGATAAAACTCCTAAATCATAACCGATATTCAAAACGACTAGTTCCATCAATCCGCGGGTATTCATTAAAGCACCAATTGCCAAACTGTCTTTCCAATTTTGCCCTACAAATTTTGCGACCAAAGCACTTCCAAAAATTTCCCCACAACAGCTACAACGATAATCAATCCGGTGATTTTCCATAATTCAGGATCATTCAACAATCCGATTTGTGTACGCAAACCTGTGAATACGAAGAACAATGGCAAAAGAACAATTATAGAAACGTCTTCCACTTTCTCGATAAAAATATTTCTGAATTTATTGTTTTCCGGCATAATCGCTCCCGCTAAAAACGCACCAAATAAAGCATGAATCCCAATTAATTCTCTTGCGTATGCAGAAAATAAAAGTGTCAAAAAGAAAATTGCAACAACTGGTTTATTCAAACTTTCGCGAGTTGAATTCAAATCACCAACTCGTTTCAAGAACGGGCGAACAATTTTCAACATGATGATCACATACAAAATTGCAAGACCAATTACATATAATGAACTTGCTAATGAACCCGCTTTTACGATTGCAATTACAACTGCCAAAATACACCAAGCCGTAATATCATCTGCCAGCCGCACAAGTAATGGCAATGGTTCCCAATTTGGTTTTTTGAAGGCCTCGCTCCTGCACTATTCTAGCTAGAACCGGAAATGCCGTAATACTCATAGCAATTCCCATAAACAATCCGAAGGAAGAAAAAGCAACTCCTTCAGGCGCAAAAGTTCCATAAATAAAGTAAGCCAAAACTAATCCTAAAGCAAACGGAATAACAATACTGGCGTGGCTGATTACAACAGCATCGTGTGCCTTATTTTTCAGCACTTTCAAATCCAATTCCATTCCGATCACAAACATGAAAAGAATCAAACCGATTTGACTTAAAAACTGAAGATTTCCTAATGATTCTTTTGGAAACAAAGTCGCTGAAAACTCTGGAAAATACATTCCTACCAAAGACGGCCCAAGAACAATCCCTGCAATCATTTCTCCAATTACAGATGGTTGTCCGATTTTTCTAAAAACCAGCCAAACAAACGTGCAACTAAAATAATCGTAACAATCTGGGCTAATAAAATGGCAAGAGGATGTTGAAGGTTTTCAACCATTGAATGCAGAAAGTCATTCCAATGATTACTTTCGATTTTTTTCAATTACATTTCGACCCGCTTCAAGAGACGCGCCTTGTGAAATGATCCAGTAAATCAAAGTTGTAAAACCGCCAATAACTGTAATGTAAAAAAGAGAGTTTTTAAAGTTATTCATAACTTAATTCTTTAAAATTATGAAACAAATATCAGAAGTCGATTTTATGTAAAAAAGCAATTTGAAATCTAATTTTCAATCTATGTAATAAGTCCGAAAAACTTTGTAATAAGTTATATTTTCACCTTTCTCAAAAAGTCAGAACGATATGTTTCACTCAAAATCGAAGTTGCATTTTTATTGTTTTCTTCCAAATGATACAACACAATTTCGTTGTGATTAAAGAATTTTATTGCTTTTACGGCAATGATTTCCTTTTTATTCACTCGGCAAAAATCGGCTTCGGGCAATTCTTTTAAAAGTGTATCAAATTTAATGTTTTTCAGATTCAGAAAACTGCCATCTGTCAATAAAACCGTTTTATCTCGACTGTCGCCCAAAGCTGTCTTTATATATTGAATCTGATTAAAATAAAGTAATGTCTTGCCTTTATCCGTATTTAATTGAATAAATTTCTTTTTAGTCTCTGGTTTTTCAAAGCGCTCAATTGCTTTTGAAATTGCTTTTTGAAGACGCTCTAATTTTACAGGTTTTGTAATATAATCTACGGCATCAATATTAAAAGCATCAGTCGCATATTCTTTGTAGGCAGTACAAAAAATCACCAATTTATCTTGGAGCACTTCGGCCAAGTGAAGTCCGTCTATTCCTGGCATTTCGATATCAGAAATCAGCAGATCAAAATCAAGATCGGGAATATCAGACAAAAGCTTTTCGGGATTATTATATGTTTTTACGATTTCCAGATCCGGAATTTGTTCGCAAAGCATTTTCAAGTACGTCAATCCCGGGAGTTCATCGTCCAGAAGCAAGCATTTCAGTTTTGTATCCAAGTAAATCTATTTTTAAATGAGCAATATAAACATCGTTTTCTACAAACTTGTCGAGTTTGAAATTATTCTTGTAAATAATCCTTAAACGATGTTCGAGAGTTGCATGACCAAAACCGCTTCGTTCCTTTTTCATTACTTTTTTATCAGAGATTTTATTAGAGACCGTCATAAAAAAGGCATTGTCTTTAAACTCAAAAACAACCGAAATAAAAGCATCCGCGCTTTGCAAATCGGCATGTTTAAAGGCATTTTCAATCAAATCAATCGAAATTAGCGGAGCCAATAATGGCTGATCATAAAGTTTATCTTCTTTGTTAATGTTGGTTTTGATTTTCAATTCAAAAAGCGGACTGATTTTGATTTTATTGATTTCGATCAAATTCAGTGCAAAATCAATTTCTTCTTTCGCAGTAACAAATTTCTTTTTGCTTTCATATAAAATATAATCCAGCACATTTGCCAATTTATCTAAAGCGAAATAAGTCTGATAAGCATGTGATTGAATTGAATTTAAAATATTCTTGAACAAATGCGGATTTAGTTTCGACTCTAAAGTTTCTAACTGCAAATCATTCACTTTTACTTCGAGTGCATAAAAACTTTTTTCGGCTTCATCTTTTGCTTTTTTAGCCTGCATCAACAAATAAATCATAAAGCAAATTATGATCACAAGCAATAAAAGAATTGCCAGAAAAATAAGAGTTGTAGTATTGTTTTCCTGCATTTATTAGCTAAAATTTAAAAGTTATTTTTTTTTGAATTACCAAGAATTTAGATTTTCACTACAAATATGAGAAAAGCTAACAATTAAACCGAAAAAAACAGGAAAATCATTACAACAGAAAAACTTGCAAAATTATGTTAACATTGCGTAAAATACAATCGATTGTTTATGATTTTGAGGCATTTTCACTACATTTGCAACCATTTTTAAAGAATTTATGAAAAACGCTATTCAAGTTGGGTTCTGGGAAAAATTGGCCCGAATTATACTTAAAAACAGAATAACAATTCTGGTTTTGCTTTCTGCATTAACCATTTTTCTTGGTTTTCAGTGGAAAAACCTTTCTATGACTTATACCGAAGCAAACTTGCTTCCAAAAGATCATAAAGCAAACAAAGATTACCAAAAATTCTTAGACAAGTTTGGAGAAGAAGGAAATCTAGTTGTTATTGGTTTTCAAGATAAAAACTTTTTTACTCCAAAAAACTACGCCGCTTGGAACGAATTGATGACAGGCTTAAAAAAATCGAAAGAAGTAGATTTGGTTGTTTCATTAAATGATTTGAAAAAACTTGAAAAAGATACAATTAACGAAAAATTCGTTTTAAGTCCGTTTATTGATCAAACCAAAGCGCTAGATCCTGCTTACTTGAAGAGCATTCAATATGATTTATTTCATAATTTGCCTTTTTACGAAGGATTATTATTCAATAAAGAAAGTGGCAGTGTGCGTTCGGCAATATACATCAACAAGGCTTTAGTTAATACTCCGGAAAGAAAGACTTTTATCCTTGAAAATTTAGTTCCGAAAATTACAAAATTCGAAAAAACGACCGGAATTGATTTAAAAGTTTCAGGAATGCCATACATCAGAACCATCAATGCTGATGACATGAAAGGTGAAATTGGACTATTTATTGGAGCCGCTTTATTGACCGTTTCTTTGATTTTCTTTTTCTTTTTCCGTTCGTTCAGAGCGACATTTATTTCGATTTGCATTTTAATTGTCGGCGTAATCTGGTCATTCGGAACGCTTGGTTTATTTAACTACAAAATCACAATTCTTACGGCAATTATTCCGCCGCTGATTATCGTAATCGGAATTACAAACTGTATTTTCTTGATCAACAAATACCAACAAGAAATCAAATTACATAACAATCAGGCAAAAGCATTACAGCGTGTTATTTCTAAAATTGGAGTTTCGACTTTGATGACGAATTTGACAACAGCAATTGGTTTTGCAACGTTTATGATTACTGGAAACGATTTGCTTTTTGAATTTGGATTGGTAACTTCAATCAACGTGATTTCTGTTTATTTATTGACACTTTTTATTGTGCCAATTATTTACAGTTTCATGCCACTTCCAAAAGAAAAGCATTTATATCATTTGACTAAAACCTATATTTCGACTTTATTGAATGTTGTTGAAGACTTGGTAAAAACAAAACGTAAAATTGTTTATATCGTTTATGGTTTGCTTTTGATTTTCAGTGTAATTGGTGTTGCTCAAATGAAAGTTTCAGGAAGTTTGATTGGCGAAATGCCGAAAAGCGCTTCTTTCTTTAAAGATATTTTATTCTACGAAAAAGAATTCAACGGTGTTATGCCGTTGGAAATCATGATTGACACTAAAAAGAAAAAAGGTGTCATGAAAGCTTCGACGATTCGTAAAATGGATGAATTACAAAATACAATTGCTGAAATTCCAGAATTGGCAAAACCGGTTTCAATTGTGAATTTGGTTAAATATTCAAAACAGGCTTTTTATAATGGAAATCCAGAATATTACCAATTGCCAACTTCACAAGAACAAGCTTTTATTTTGAGCTATGCTAAAAATGCGACAAAAAATAGCAAAGAAAACTTAATGAAAGCCTATGTTGATTCAACTGGACAATATGCCCGAATCACGACTTTCATGAAGGATATTGGAACAGATGAAATGGCAAAAGTGGAGAAAAAATTAAACGCAAAAATTGCTGAGATTTTCCCGAAAGATCGTTACGAAGTTACCGTTACCGGAAAAGCATTGGTTTTCCAAAAAGGAACATCTTATTTGGTAGACAACTTAATCGAATCGCTAATTTTTGCAATTGCAGTTATTGCGATATTAATGTTGTATTTATTTAGATCTTTCAAAATGGTAATGGCATCTGTAATCACGAATGTTTTACCGCTTTGTATTACGTCTGGATTGATGGGTTATTTCGGAATTCCGTTAAAACCTTCGACTATTTTAGTATTTAGTATCGCATTCGGTATTTCGGTTGATAATGCGATTCAGTTTATGGCGAAATACAAACATGATTTGATTCAAAGTGGCGGAAAAGTGAAGAAATCGGTTTTCAGTGCTTTAAGAGAAACTGGAATTAGTACTTTTTATACTTCGGTAGTTTTGATTTTAGGTTTTGCGACTTTCACGTTGTCAAGCTTCAGCGGAACAATTGCTTTGGGAGGATTAATTTCTTGTACTTTGGCTTTTGCAATGTTTGCTAATTTGGTTGTATTGCCTTCATTGGTTTTGACTTTTGAGAAGAAGAAAACTAAGAAAGAGGAATTGGAAGGGATGGAGAAATAAGGTTTTGTTTGCCACATCAAATAAGTATAAAATATGTCAAATAAAAAATTTGTTTTTTGGTTATGGATTTCAAGTCTATTTGTTATTCTAATATCAATTGTATTTTATTTAATTCAATTTTCCTCCAATAAAATTTCAGATGATCCCGAAAGATGGGCTCAATTTGGAGATTACCTCGGAGGGGTTTTAGGCACCTTAGTTTCCATTCTTAACTTTTTAGTGTTTGTATATTTATCAATTAGATTAGTAACAATTGAGGAAGAGCGAAACAAATGGACAATTAAAGAACTTGTACGTCCTTATGCAGATCTAGTTTTAGATAAAAACATGTGGAACATAAGCATTACTATTCACAATATTGGCCTTGGTCCAATGATAATCAAAGAAATTAAAATTTTAAATAGCAAAAATGAAGCCTGTGGTAGTTTTGAAAATATTTTGAATCCGAACTCCGCAATTGCAACTCATAAATTTCTTTCATTCACAATTTCTGAAAATCATTGTGCAATTGGAAAAGAAAAAGAACTTGAGATTTTAAATATTAGTGGTGATAATAGCAACCAACAATACATTTCTTTAATAAAAAAGAATCTTGCAAAATTAAAAGAACACAAAATTGAATTCACTTATTATGATATGTATGGAAAAGAGATTGATACATTCACTTCTCAATTAGATTTCCATGTATAATAAAACGTAGATTTAAGTTCAATTTATACTTCTATAGATTATATTATTCAACATAATTAGATTTTTTTGAAACAACAAAATATGGAGTAAAAAAATCTTCTTTTGAAAACCGAGTGCCCTAGCCCCGATAGTAGCGGCATCCTTTATGTTTTTTCTTTAAAAACATAAAGATATAGCGGATAGCGGGAAACAGCTTCAAAAATTAATTATTATCGATTATATTTGCAGTTGTTCAAAACGAATATTATTTAATATCAATTATATATAAAAATGAAACACACAAAAGTTAGAGACTTATTAAACAGTACGACGACGTTACAGGAAGTGAATGCAAAAGGATGGGTGAGAACTTTTAGAAATAATCAGTTCATCGCGCTTAATGACGGTTCTACAATTAATAATATTCAATGTGTTGTTGATTTTGAAAATACACCAGAGGGGACTTTAAAAAGAATCACAACTGGAGCTTCGGTTTCTGTAATTGGAACTTTGGTTGAAAGTAAAGGTGCGGGTCAGAAATATGAAATTCAGGTTTCTAAATTGGAAATCCTTGGAGATTCTGATGCTGAGAAATTCCCAATGCAACCTAAAAAACACTCTTTGGAGTTTTTACGTGAAAACGCTCACTTGCGCGTACGTACAAATGCTTTTGGTGCGATTATGCGTGTGCGTTCGGTATTGTCATTTGCGGTTCACAAATATTTCCAAGATAAAGGTTTCGTTTATGTAAATACGCCAATTATCACTGGAGCTGATGCTGAAGGCGCTGGAGAAATGTTTCAGGTAACTTCATTGCCTTTGGATAATCTTCCTAAAAACGAAGAAGGAAACATTGATTTCAAAAAAGATTTCTTTGGAAAACACACGAACTTAACGGTTTCTGGACAATTAGAAGGAGAAACTTTTGCTATGGCCTTGGGTCAGATTTATACTTTTGGACCAACGTTTAGAGCAGAAAACTCAAACACTTCTCGTCACTTGGCAGAATTCTGGATGATCGAGCCTGAAGTTGCTTTCAATGACTTGGATGACAACATGGATTTGGCTGAAGATTTTATTCAGTATGTAATTAAATATGCTTTAGATAATTGTGGAGACGATTTGAAATTCTTAGAAGGAAGACTTCTTGAAGAAGAAAAATCAAAACCACAGGCTGAAAGAAGCGAAATGGCTTTGTTAGAAAAACTAAACTTTGTTTTAGAAAACAACTTCAAACGTGTTTCATATACTGAAGCGATTGACATTTTAAGAGATTCAACTCCAAATAAAAAGAAGAAATTCCAATACCTAATCAACGAATGGGGAGCTGATTTACAGTCAGAACACGAGCGTTTCTTGGTTGAAAAACACTTTAAATGTCCGGTAATTTTATATGATTACCCAGCAAACATTAAAGCGTTTTACATGCGTTTGAACGACAACACAGAACCAGGAAGAGAAACAGTTCGTGCTATGGATATTCTTTTCCCTGGAATTGGAGAAATCGTTGGTGGTTCTGAAAGAGAAGAGCGTTACGACGTTCTTGTTGAGAAAATGGAAAAACTTGGAATTGATAAAGAAGAATTATACTGGTATTTAGACACCAGAAGATTTGGATCAGCAACTCACGCAGGTTTCGGTTTAGGATTTGAGCGTTTGGTATTGTTTGTAACAGGAATGACAAACATTAGAGACGTAATTCCTTTCCCACGAACTCCGGGAAGTGCGGAATTTTAATCTAAGATTCTAAGTCGCTAAGACACTAAGATTCTAAGTTTTTAAAATATAAATAAAATAATTTTACGCGAATTCAATTCGTCAACATAAGATACTTAGCCTCTCAGGAGCTTAGTATCTTAGCAACTTTTTTATGCTAAAGCAATTTTTAAATTTAAAATTATCCCAAAAATTATCTCCACAGCAAATTCAGCTGATGAAGTTAATTCAATTGCCTACGCAAGCTTTTGAACAGCGTTTATTAGAAGAAATGAACGAAAATCCGGCTCTAGAAGCTGGAAAAGAAGACGATTACGAAGCTGATGAATACGCTAATGAAGATTACGACGATTATGATGATGCAGAATCTGACAGAATCGAAGCAGACGACATTAACATTGACGAATATTTAAGCGACGACGATACGCCTGATTACAAAACTCAGGTAAATAATTACAGTGACGACGAAGAGCGCGAAACACCTTTTGCGGCTCCGATAAGTTTCCATCAGGATTTGATCAATCAGCTGAATACTTTTATTTTGAATGACGAAGAGCGCGAAATCGCTGAATTCCTTGTTGGAAGTATTGATGATATGGGTTATATCCGCAGAAGCATTCCGGATATTGTTGACGATATGGCTTTTACTCAGGGAATTTACACTGATGAAGCAATGGTCGAAAAAATGATGACGGTGATTCACGAGCTTGAACCTTCGGGAGTTGGAGCGCGCGATTTACAGGAATGTTTATTGCTTCAACTAAAGCACAAAACACCAACTGAATATGTTGATTTAGCAATTGACATTATCGAAAATCAGTTTGATGCTTTTACGAAAAAACATTACGATAAATTATTGCAAAAATATGGCGTTTCGAACGAACAGCTTAAAAAAGCGATTCACGAAATTGAAAGACTAAACCCGAAACCGGGCGGCTCTTTTACCGGAAATAATAAAGTTACCGAAAATGTAGTTCCAGATTTCGCCATCAGAATTGTGGACGGCGAACTAGAACTGACTTTAAACGGACGAAATGCTCCTTCTCTGCACGTTTCTAAAGATTATCAGGAAATGATGCAGACGTACAAAGAATCTCGTGATAAATCGACTGCACAAAAAGATGCGGTTCAGTTTATCAAACAAAAATTGGATTCGGCTAAATGGTTTATCGATGCGATTAGACAACGTCAGGAAACGCTTTTTGTAACGATGAATGCGATTATGCATTATCAGGAAGAATATTTCTTAGACGGTGACGAAACCAAACTAAAACCAATGATCTTAAAAGACATTGCAGATATGGTTGGTTTGGACATTTCGACGATTTCGCGTGTTGCTAACAGTAAATATGTTGAAACTCCATACGGAACAAAACTGATTAAGGAATTCTTTTCTGAAGCGATGAAAAATGATCAGGGAGAAGATGTTTCGACTTTGGAGATCAAAAAAATTCTTCAAAACACCATTGAGGAAGAAGATAAGAGAAAACCGCTTCCAGACGATCAATTGGCCGAAATTTTAAAAGAAAAAGGGTATCCGATTGCGAGAAGAACGATTGCAAAATACCGCGAACAACTTGATATTCCGGTGGCAAGAATGAGGAAAAAGATTTAAGGTTTTTAAGAAATATTAAAAAAACAAACCCGACAGGTTTTAAAAACCAGTCGGGTTTAATTTTAATATCAATAAAGTTTTTATTTATACTGATCAGGCAATATCTTTATATTAAATAAAAACACTTTCTTTTTATCGCTATAACTATAAATTAAAGTATAATCATTATCTCTAAAAACTTGAAGTCCTGGATTTGCTTTAGCAGTACTTAAAAGACTTTTTTCAATTTCAGCTTTTATAACATCAACCTCTGCTGTTTCCTTTTCAACGTTCATCAAAGTCAAATTGTATTGAACAACCTGTTTATCATGCAAACTCACACTATCTAAACGAATTCCTTCCTGAATATTCAGCGGGCAATTTTTATTATATTTTGCAACTAACTCTACTACTTCAGTATTTACTTCCTCTTTATTTTCAGAAAGAAAGAACTGAAAATAAACCGCCAAAGCTACCGCAACTCCAATTACAAGTAATAGTAAAATATTTTGTTTTCGTTTAGTTTGCTTGTCTTGCATTATGAATGGCTTAAATGAATTTTGAATCTATTTTTCTTGTATTTTTTTCATTGCATTAAAATATGCGGCTCGACTTAGTGGCTCATATTCTTCTGTTTCACCCAACATTACCAATTTATCATTATCAGTTTTGCGGAAACTATAATTGGCAAGATTCCCTGTTCTAGTACAAACAGCGTGAACTTTAGTAACATACTCAGCTGTAGCCATAAGAGCCGGCATTGGCCCAAAAGGATTTCCTTTAAAATCCATATCCAATCCAGCCACAATTACGCGGATTCCTTGATTTGCCAAATCGTTGCAAACCGTAATAATTTCATCATCAAAAAACTGAGCTTCGTCAATTCCGATAACATCGTGACCTTGAGCCAAAATCAAAATATTAGTGCACGCCGGAACCGGTGTTGAACGAATTTCGTTGGCATCATGAGACACTACCATTTCGTCATGATATCGGGTATCAATAGCAGGTTTAAAGATTTCGACTTTTTGTTTGGCAAATTGCGCGCGTTTTAATCTGCGGATTAACTCTTCGGTCTTACCCGAAAACATTGATCCACAAATAACTTCAATCCAACCAAATTGTTCTTTGTGATTTACTGTATTTTCGAGAAACATTTTGTATTTTTCTGCCTTTAAAGATGAATAGTTTTTATTACTTTGTACTTGTAATAAATCGACGTAAAAATGTGCTGTTTTACATTTTTTCAAAAGTAGAAAAATTTTATCAAATCGGAGATTTGTAAATGCTTATTAACAGAAATAAAATAATGTAGAAAGAGATTTTTTTAACTAATTTAAGCTTAAAAAAAATAAAAGGAATTAAAAATGAATAAATTATTTCGGTTTTTGGCAATTCTATTGCTGTTCTTTTCAAATCTTGCAATTGCACAACAAAAAACAACAGTTATAAAATCAAAGACACAAATCAAAGACAATAACGGCTGGAAAACTTATAAACATCACGATGCTTCGGTCGAATTGCCAAATTATTTTGATTATGGCTTGTTGACAAATTCAGGAATTCAATATTTTGATGGTGGAGAATTTGATGAAGCTGGAGATATGACGATTGCAATTGAGGTTTATCCTGGGAATAAAAAAGATTTATTACAATCATTCAAAAACCCGAGAAAATATTCTAATGACAAAATAATTTATAATGCATGCAAAGATAATTGGCATGTAATAAGTAGTAATCAAGCAGGAACTATTCATTATGAAAAAGAGGTTCTCAAAGGAAAAAACATACATCATTTAATGATTGGTTATCCAGAAAATAAAAAAGAAATGATGGACAAAATTCTTCCGAGAATATCAAAATCATTTCAATAAAAGAAATAAAAAATAAAGCTTAAAACTCAATAAATAATTGGGTTTCAAAAGAAACACTAAAATACCTTATTCACTATAATTTCAACAGTTATGAAAAAAATTGGAAGCTGACTTAATCAGTATTGCACATCGAATTTTAAAGCTTAAAAACAAATCCGATATCAATCAATTGTACCTTGAAACACAGAAATTATATGAAAAACTGGCTATTTTAAAATTTGTTGATGAGAACTTCGACGAAGCAAAACCAACCATCAGTCATGGTGAAATTAGTTCTGAAATTGAAACTATTTTTAATAAAGAAGAAATAACTCCAACCGAAGTTAGTAGTAAAGCCCCTGTGTCTGTTGAAGAAATTAAAGCAGAAGAAACCCCAGAACCGGAAATTACTGAAGAAATAATTGCCGAAATTCCAGAAGAAACAACTCCAGAGCCAATTGAAGAAGAAGCTCCGGAATCTATTGAAGAACCTATTGTTGAAAAAGTGGAAGAAGCAGAAGCAGTGAAAGAAATTGAAACTGTGGAAAGTGTTAAAGATCCAATTATTGAAAAAATCCAAGCGGCTGTTTCTGAAGCTAAAAAAACAATCGAAGCAAATGATCTTTCATTTAAAACAGTCAACGATTCAAATCCGATTCCAGATTTCAAGCCTCTTTTTGAATTAGAAAAACCGGAAGAGATAATTGAAGAAAAAGAAGAACCAAAAGCTGAAACTTCATCAAAACCAACAATTGCGTTTGAAGATTTCGGAATCAATTATGCCGATGCACAATTTGTAAAAGTAGATAGCTTTGAAGCTGTTCCTTCAACTCCTTTTCCATCGCTTAATGAAGTTCAAGAGATAAAAATTGAAACAGAAGTTCTTGAAACTCCTTCCGAACCAAAAGCAGTTACTTTAAATGAAAAACTGGCAAAAGGTTTCCATGTTGATTTGAATGACCGAATTGCTTTTACCAAAAATCTTTTTGGAAACAGCACCGAAGATTACAGCCGTGTTTTAAATCAATTACTGACTTTTGATTCTTACAGCGAAGCAAAAGAATTTATTGAAAACATGGTAAAACCAGATTACAACAATTGGGAAGGAAAAGACGATTACGCTGAACGTTTTCTAGGAATTATCGAGAAGAAATTCGCATAAAAACAAACACTAATTACACAAATTAACACTAATTCATTTGCCTGGTGGAATTTTATATACATTAAAAATTTGTGCCAATCTGTGTAATTCGTGTTTAAATATTAAAATTAAATATGTCAAAATTATATATCGTTCCAACGCCAATTGGCAATCTTGAAGACATGACTTTCAGAGCCATTCGGGTTTTGAAAGAAGTCGATTTGATTTTGGCGGAAGATACCCGAACAAGCGGAAAACTCTTAAAGCATTTTGAAATTGGCACGCACATGCACAGTCATCATATGCACAACGAGCACAAAACAACCGAAAATTTAATTGCACGTTTAAAAGCCGGTGAAACCATCGCTTTAATTTCTGATGCAGGAACTCCGGCAATTTCAGATCCGGGATTTCTTTTGACACGCGCTTGTGTCGAAAATAAAATTGAAGTAGAATGTCTTCCGGGCGCAACAGCTTTTGTGCCGGCGCTTGTAAACAGCGGGCTACCAAATGACAAATTTGTTTTTGAAGGTTTTCTGCCTGATAAAAAAGGACGTCAGACTCGTTTTTTGGCTTTAGCCGAAGAAACCCGAACGATGATTTTATACGTTTCTCCACATAAACTCGTTAAGACTTTATCTGAATTTGTGCAATATTTTGGAGAAGACCGACAAGTTTGCGTTTCAAGAGAATTATCAAAATTACACGAAGAAAATGTACGCGGAACTGCAAAAGAAGTTTTGGCGCATTTTGAAAAAACAGCACCGCGTGGTGAAATAGTCGTGGTCGTTGCTGGAAAAACAATAGAAAAAGAAGCTAAAAAAGCAAGTATTCTAAGGACGAAGAAGAATAAATAATTATTTCAGCCACAGATTAAAAGGATTAACACAGATTAAAAATTGAGTTGCCACGAATTTCACAAATTAGCACGAATTAAATTAGTGTAAATTCATGACTCGAGCGATAGCGAACAGGCGAAGCAAATTCGTGGCGAAAAAATCCTTTTTAATCCTTTTAATCTGTGGCAAAAAAATCAAACCATAAGCATGAGCATTCAAGCCTTTTTAGAAAAAGTAAAACAAACTCCAACTCAAATCACATTTCCCGAAACTATCGCAGTAATCGAAGAAAATTACAATTTCACGCCAACTGCTTTTCAAAATGGAACCCAGCATAACGCTGTCGGTGAAAATTCAGGTTCTTGTAAATTATTTTCTTTCGCAAAACTGCAAAATTTAAGCAAAGAAGAAACTTTGGCGTGTTTTGGAGCATTTTATTTTGAAGAAGTTTTAGGAGATCCTAACGGAACAAATCATCAAAATATTAGAAATTTCATCAACCTAGGCTGGGACGGAATTAAGTTTGAAGGAAATGCTTTAGAAGCAAAATAACATTTTAGATTTTAGAATGTAGATTTTAGATTTCTGAAATCTACATTCTAAAATTTGAACTCTAAAAAGCTTTGTCAAAGTTTAAAACTTTGACAAAGCTAAGACCGAATACTGCTGTCAAAGATTAAAAATCCTTTAAAATCATGTAATCTGTGGCAAAAAAATTACAATCAGATTAAACGATTTTCGATTTCTACAATCTAAAATCAATAATCTAAAATCTAAAATCAACCCATGCGTTGGACCATAAAACCAAAACCTTCTGAAGAAAAAGTCAAACATTTGGCACAAGCTCTAAATGTAGAAGATTTTGTAGCAACACTTTTAATTCAGCGTGGCATTGAGACTTTTGACGAGGCGAAGAATTTCTTTCGTCCGTCATTAGAACATCTGCACGATCCATATTTGATGAAGGATATGGACAAAGCTGTTTCCCGAATCGAATCGGCGATTGAAAATCAGGAAAATATTTTGGTTTTTGGCGATTATGATGTTGACGGAACAACAGCGGTTTCTTTGGTTTCTTCGTATTTAAAATCACATTATCCAAATATTGCTACTTACATTCCGGATCGTTACGACGAAGGCTACGGAATCTCTTATAAAGGAATTGACTATGCAGATGATAACGGAATTTCCTTAATCATTGCGCTAGATTGTGGCATTAAATCAATTAATCATATCGCCTACGCGAAAGCAAAAAACATCGATTTTATTATTTGCGATCACCACCGTCCTGGGGATATTTTGCCAGATGCAGTTGCTGTTTTAGATCCAAAAAGAGAAGATTGTTCTTATCCTTATGATGAATTATGCGGTTGCGGTGTTGGGTTTAAACTGATTCAGGCATTAGGCCAAAACCGAAATGAAACAACAGAAGACTTAATTCCGTATCTGGATTTAGTTGCCACTGCAATTGCCGCCGATATTGTTCCAATTACAGGAGAAAATCGTGTTTTGGCTTATTTCGGATTGAAGGTAATCAATAGCGAACCGAGACCAGGAATTAAGGCTTTAGTTCATCAAGTAAAAAAGAAAGTCCTTGATATTACCGATGTTGTTTTCATTATTTCACCGCGAATAAATGCCGCCGGAAGAATCAAACACGGAAATCACGCGGTTGAGCTTTTAACCGAATTTGATCTCGAACAAGCACAGCAATTTGCTTCAGAAATTGAACAATATAATGCTGACCGAAAGGATTTAGACAAAAAAATTACCAAAGAAGCTTTTCAGCAAATTGTAGAAAACAACGAAGAAGAACGTTTTTCGACTGTCGTTTTTCAAGAAGATTGGCACAAAGGCGTTATCGGAATTGTAGCTTCAAGATTAATTGAAACCTATTATCGTCCAACTTTGGTTTTCACTAAAAGCGGTGACAAATACGTCGCTTCGGCAAGATCAGTAAAAGGTTTTGATGTTTATAATGCACTTGATGCTTGCGCAGAACATTTGGAACAATTTGGAGGCCATATGTATGCGGCTGGAATGACTTTAAAAGCTGAGAATTATCAAACTTTCAAAGATGCTTTTGAGAAACAAGTTTCAGAAACAATCTTACCAGAAATGCTGACTCCAGAAATTGAGATCGATGCCGAAATCAATTTCTCAGACATAACTCCAAAGCTCATTCGGATTTTAAAACAATTTGAGCCTTTTGGCCCACAGAATATGACGCCGGTTTTTATGACTTCAGATGTAAAAGATACTGGTTATGCCAAAACTTTAGGCGCAGACGAAGAACATTTGAGGCTTTTTGCAAAACAATTCGGAACAGAAGGAATTGTCGCAATTGGATTTGGACTCGGAAAAAAATTAAATATAGCACAAAATCAAAACCCGTTTCAGCTGGCCTATACAATTGCCGAAAATGAATGGAACGGCACAATTTCAACACAGCTTATGCTGAAAGACATTAGAACAAATGGAAGATAAATCAAACAAACCAGATCCGTATCAAGCGCTTCGTTATAGAGAATTCAATGTATATTTATTATTGCGCTTCTGCATGGTATTTGCTTGGGCAATGCAGTTTATCGTAATTGAATGGGAAGTTTATAGTTTAACTAAAAACCCGCTTTCGCTAGGAATTATCGGTTTAATGGAAGTTATTCCGGCAGTAGGAATGGCATTATTTGCCGGACATATTGTCGATCAAAGTGAAAAGAAGGGATTGTTAGTAAAATGTATTTTGGGATTTTCGGTAATCAGCTTTGGATTGTTTTTATTGACTTGGCCAAAAATTGTCAGCGGCTGGCCAACCAATTCCATTTTATATTCCATTTATGCTTTAGTCTTTTTAGGCGGTTTAGTTAGAGCTTTCCTTGGTCCAACAACTTTCTCTCTTCAATCACTAATTATTCCTAAAAAAGTATATCCAAATGCTTCTACTTGGAGCAGTTCGGTTTGGCAAATTGGAGCCGTAATGGGTCCTGCATTGGCAGGATTTTCAATCAACTGGATTGGCGTACATTGGTCAATGTGTTTGGTTTTTGGATTCTCAATTCTTGCGTTAGTTGCCTTATCACAAATCAGTAAAAAACCAATCGTAAATCCGAAAATTGGAGAATCAATAAAAGATAGTTTGACTGAAGGTTTAACTTTTGTTTTCAAAAATCAAGTAGTTTTAGGCGCTTTATCACTTGACATGATTGCTGTACTTTTTGGAGGCGCTGTGGCTTTATTGCCTGTTTTTGCGCAAGACATTTTAAAAGTAGGTTCTGAAGGTTTTGGAATATTAAGGGTCGCACCTGCCGTTGGATCTTTTATTACAATGCTCGTTTCTGCTTATGTCCCTTTATATAAAAATGCAGGAAAAAAACTCTTAGTTGCCATTTTTGTTTTTGGTTTATCGATTATTTTATTTGGTGTTTCGACTTATTTCTGGCTTTCTGTTTTTGCTTTGTTTTTAAGCGGTCTTGCCGACGGAATTTCGGTAGTAATTCGCCAAACCATTTTACAGCTTAAAACGCCAGATCACATGCGCGGACGCGTTGGTGCAGTAAATTCGATTTTTGTTGGATCGTCGAACGAATTAGGCGCTTTTGAAAGTGGTGCGACAGCTAAATTAATGGGAACTGTTACTTCGGTTGTTTTTGGAGGAAGCATTACGCTTTTGACCGTTTTAGGCTTCGGATTTATATCGCCTACTTTTAGAAATTTAGATCTGAAAAGAGATATGGAAGAGCATCATAATCAAGAGTAATGAAACAATTACTCCTAATTGCCACTTTGCTTACATCCATTTTCCTAAATGGTCAAAACCTTTATATCAAAACCTACGGAAACGAGAAAAACAAACCTGTAATTTTCATTCACGGCGGGCCAAGTGGCAACGCAACATTATTTGAAGGAACAACGGCACAAAATCTCGCTAATCAAGGTTTTTATGTTATTGCTTATGATCGTCGTGGCGAAGGAAGATCTGCTGATCCTGACGCAAAATTCACCTATGAAGAAGCTTTTCAGGATTTAAATTCCATCTATAAAAAATATCATCTGAAGAAAGCTGTTTTACTAAGTCACAGTTTTGGCGGTCTCGTTGCGACACTTTATACCCATAAATATCCGCAGAATGTTAGTGCTTTGATTTTAGCTGGAGCATTATTTGCACAGCAAGAAACTTACGATCATATTTTGAATACGATAAAGAAAATACACGACGGCGATTCTAAAACGTTAAACAAAATAGCTTACATAGAAAAACTGGATAAAAATTCTGCAGGATATAGAAAACATTGTTTTGATTTGGCAAGTGATGAAGGTTATTTTAAAATGCCAAAGCCAACAAAAGCTTCAAAAAAATTATATGCCAATTATGAAGCAGGTGAATTTTATAAAACCAATATTAGAAATAAAAATGCGCCACTTCTTTTTACCAAAATGAAAAGCAAAACAATATTGATACGCGCCCGATTTTAAAGAAAATTAAAGCTTCGGGAATTCCTATTTTTGCCATTTATGGAAAACAAGATGGCATTTTTTCATTGGAACAAATCAATTCGCTTAAAGCAATAACGGGAGATAAACACTTTGCTTTCCTTGATAATTGCTCGCATTATTTATTTGTAGATCAACAAAAAGAATTTCTCTTCTACGTAAAATATTGGTTGAAATAATTTTACTCGACCAAATTTATTAATTAGAATTCATTCAAAAAGAAAACTTAAAAAATTCAACTAACTCAAAATCAAATATTAACAAGATTTTTTAGCATATCTTTATGCTTTTCTTAGTCAAATGTTAATACAAACAGGTTGTACCTTTGCGGCGTAAAAAAATGCCATGAAGGACATCGAACAGATATACCGCAACGATTTTGGAATTTCATTTTATTGGAAAGAAGGCAACGAAATTGTATCAGATAAAATTCAGCTTCTTTTTAAACAAATGGGATTTTATTTTTCAATTCAGGAATTAAATGAGTTTCACGATTTAATTGAAGACTGCGTAACTGATCATAACGATTCTGATAGGTATAGTACAAAACGCGTTTTTGATAAGTTTTTATTAAAAACGCCTTATGTTGCATTAGATTTAGAGATCTCACCAATTGAATTAAATTCTATTAGAGACTTGGTTGATGGTTCATTATTTCGACTTAATCTCAATGAATATATTTACGGTCCTGGCATGAACTAAAGCCAGCTGAGAAAATTTTTTTCAAACTTTTAAGATTTTTTTATTTAGAATTAATATAAATAATATTTATATTTGTTGAAATAAAAGGATTTACGATGAGAGAAATAGAACAAATCTATCATAACAATTTTGGAATAGCTTTTTACTGGAAACAAAACAGTCAAACCATTCATGACAAAGTACAATTGGTTTTTAAAGAAACAGGCTTTTATTTTACCATATCTGAATTGAATCATTTTTGCGATTTAATCGAAGATAGCTTAATCGAAAATACTTGTTGCGAAGCTTGCGAAATGAAATATTCTTGCCATAAATTTTTATTGAAAACACCATGCAACTCAATAGATTTGGCTGTAAACATGACCGAATTAAAGTCAATAAAAGATTTGGTAGAAGGTTCCCTATTCAAAATTGAGTTAGACGAATATATTTATGGTCCAGGCATGAATTAAGAATTATTCTAAATATTTTAACATCATTTTTTCATTATTGAAATATATTTTGATTTGCTTCAAAAAAAGTATATTTACGGCAATGAAAAAAATGCGTTTACTTTTTGCCCTTATACTTTTGGCAGTATGTTTTACAAACTGCAAAAATTCTTCTGAAGATTATATCGATCCGCGTGGTACTGATTATGCCGGCTCTGAAAGTTGTATTCAGTGCCATAAAACACAATATGACATGGCTTTGAAAAGTTCTCATTTCAAGGCAACCGCTCCCGCTTCTTTAGAAAATGTTTTGGGAGATTTTGACAAAGGCAATCATACTTTTATTTATGACAAAAACACAAAATTAGTCATGGAAAAACGTGGCGACAGTCTTTTTCAAGTTTTATACAAAAACGGAAAAGAAGTCGAATCTCATCGATTTGATATTGTTTTTGGAATAAAACACGCGCAGACTTCTGTTTACTGGCGCAACAACAACACTTACGAACTTCCGCTTTCTTATTATAGCTCTATTCACAATTGGGCAACAAGTCCAGGATTTCCTGCAGATAAGCCCTATTTTGATAGAATGGTGGTTAAAGATTGCTATTCTTGCCACGCTTCAAATGCCAGCAAGCAGAATGGTGAATCAAAATTCTCAAGAGCGAAATATGATGTCAATGGATGTTGAAGATATTATCAGAAAAGAGACAATCGTTTACGGAATTGATTGCGAGCGTTGTCATGGTCCAGCAAAAAAACACGTTGAATTTCATCTGAAAAATCCAAACATAAAAGTCGCTAACAGCATTACAAGTTTTAAAAACCTCAACAGACAGCAAAGACTGGACGCTTGCGCCTTATGTCATGCTGGAAATGACGGCATGAAAATGAAATCCCGTTTTGATTTTAAACCCGGAAATAATTTATCTGATTTTTATCGAGATACTCGAAGCATTACCGATACCGCAAAATTTGATGTACACGGAAATCAATTTCGTTTGATGGCGCAAAGCAAATGCTTTATCAATAGTGAAAAAATGGATTGCATTACGTGCCATAATCCACATGAAAATGCTTCTAAAAATATGGCTTCATACTCCAAAATCTGTATGAGCTGTCATCAAGGCTTAAAACACAACGAAACGACTTTAAAAACAATGCCAGAGAAGTTATTGGCTTCGAATTGTGTAGAATGTCATATGCCGAAAAAAGCATCTGGAGCAATTAAATTTCAGCTTTCAGACAGCAAACAGCTTTCAGAATATATTTTGAGAACGCACAAAATTGGAATTTATACAAAATAAGCGATAGATAATTTCGCTAGTATTACGCCATTTACAGACTTTGGACTTTTGACTTTCGACTTTCGACTAACTTATTTTTCGAATTTTTTAAGTTCAAAATTTTCGCCGTCAAAAACACCGTAAGTAAAATAACCAATCCAGTCACCAAGATTCACATAATTTGAATCTTGACCAACAGGAATGATCATTGGCAAATGACGATGTCCGAAAATGAAGTAATTATAATGTTTAGTTTCGAGTTTACGTTTAGCGTATAAGACCAGCCATTCGTTTTCCTCACCTAAAAACTTTACATCTTCATCGCCGGAAATCAATTTGTTTTTGACTGATAAATATTGCGCCAAACTAACGCCAACATCTGGATGAAGCCAACGGAAAAGCCATTTTGAAAACGGATTTGTAAATACCTTTTTCATTCTTTTATAGCCTTTATCACCAGGGCCTTTTCCGTCTCCGTGGCCAATTAGGAAAGTTTTTCCATTAAAAGTGAATTCTTTGTTATCGTGATAAACCGGAATATTCAATTCGGTTTCAAAATAATCATTCATCCAAAGATCATGGTTTCCAACAAAAAAATAAATCGGAACTCCGCTGTCGCGAATTTCAGCCAGTTTGCCTAAAATTCGAACAAAACCTTTCGGAACAACCGTTTTATATTCAAACCAAAAATCAAATAAATCCCCTAATAAAAAAATTGCTTCCGCATCTTCCTTAACTTCATCAAGCCAAGCCACGAATTTTTTTCACGAGGTAAACTCAATTCGGGAGTTGGCGCACCAAAATGCTGATCTGAAGCAAAATATATTTTTTTCATTTAGATTTTAGAATTTTAGACTTCTTAAATTGTTAGACTTCTTAGAATTTGAGACAACTAAGAAAAAAACTTTCGACTTTCGACTTTTGACTAATTAATTATCAGAAGCGTACCATTCTGCAAAAGACGATTCAGTTTCTTGAAGTTTTAATGAGAAAAGAGAAATTCCTTTTGGAAGTCTTGCTACAATTCTTTCTGCAAAATCAACCACCATATTTTCGCTTGTTGGCTGATAATCTACCAATATAACGTGATGTCCGCGATCTTTCAATTCATTTGCCAATTCGATATGTGGCGTTGTTTGATTAAAAACAGTCGCATGATCAAATTGATCGACGATTTCTTCTTTTACAATTTTCTTTAGATCAGAAAAGTCAATTACCATTCCGAATTTCACATTCGATCGATCTGTAATTGGCGAACCAATAACCGTAACCGATAATTTATAACTGTGTCCGTGAACGTTCTTGCATTTTCCGTCGTAACCGTACAAAGCGTGACCGGTTTCGAAACTAAATTGTTTTGTAATTCTGATATTACTCATCGATTTTTAATTTTAAGCTTGCAAATTTACAAATTAATAACCGTTTTCGTCTCTTTTTTCACGCGCTTATACATCCACAATGCAATTCCGCCTAAAATCAAGAAGGGAATAAAAGATCCAATCACAACACCAATCTGATAACCGCTGTCTGGAGCGTTTTTAATTTTGGTCGCAATGTCAACTTTTTGGAATAAGGAAATAATATTCATATTCAATAATTTATGTAGTGAAGACTTGATTTTAAAACATTTTTCAAAACTATGTCGCTATTTGTCCAAAATCAATGACTTATATCATACCTATTTTTTAAACTGCGGCAACGCATTTCTGCTAAAATCAGACAAAACGAGTTTACCTGTAATTCCCGCACGTTCAAACAAAAGCGATTCCCAGTTTTCAGTCCCTTCCCAAATGATTTTTTTCATTTCGTATAAAGCTTCAGGATTATACGAACTCAGTTTTTCAGCAAAAGAATCTACTTCCGAGTCCAGATTAGCAAGCATCACATAAAACAGAATACAACCCTTTATCAAAAGCCCATTCAGCAGTTTTCCATTTTTCGGGAGCTAATGTCATTTCAGCCATTGCCGTTTTTCCGATTTTTCGCGAAACAGCAGGTTCAATCACAAACGGCCCAATTCCGATAGCGAGTTCAGACAATTTTACATCACTTAGCAATGTTGCGAAAGTATAATCGCAGGCCGCGATAATTCCGACACCTCCACCAACTGCTTTTCCTTGAACGCGTCCTATGATTAATTTATTGCAATTGCGCATTGCATTGAGCAAATGAGCAAAACCAGAGAAAAACGTTGCTCCTTGTTCCTCATTTTCAACCTGCAAAAGTTCGTCAAAAGAAGCGCCAGAGCAAAAAGCTTTGCTTCCTTCACTTTTTAAGATAATAACCGAAACATCTTCGTTCCGACTTAAATTATTTATTTCAGCAGTTAAAGCATCTAATAAAGTACGTGGAAAAGAATTACTAGCCGGATGACCAAATTGAACGGTTGCAATGGTATTTTGAAAGGAAGTTTCTAAGCTTCCACCTAAATTTTCTAAACTCATAAAAATAAATTTAAAAGTAAAGTTACGCTTTTGAAAAATAATTAAGCTGAAACATCTAGAAATTTGTTTTTTGAGAATTATTTAACTTTATTTGTTAACGCTTTGGGGGATTAGCTCATTTGGCTAGAGTACTTGCCTGGCAGGCAAGGGGTGACCGGTTCGAATCCGGTATTCTCCACAAACTAAAAACCCTTGTAAATTCTGTTTTACAAGGGTTTTATTTTTTAGAAAAACTAATTTCTAATTATTTTTCATTTGCAGAATCTTCAGCATCAACTCTATCTTTTTCTGCTTTTTTGAAATCGTTGTTCAATAAATTTTCCAATTTCTTTTTCTCGCGCTGATTTTTTCTGATCGTCAACACAACCAAAACCACAACCAAGATTGCCACAATTCCTATTATGTTCCAATTGATATCCATGATTTTAAATTTTATACTAAATATAACCTTTTAAACTATATTTCATATTATCAGAAGGTTAAGTATTATTCTTAGAAATCAGAAGCAGAAAATTTCGTTTTCAAAATCAAGACCCGTCCCGCTGTCCACTATATCTTTTCCCTGCTAAAGAAGCAGGAAAAAGGATGCCGTTCCCATCGGGGCTAGAGAAGAAATTTTGGGTCTTTGTAAATCTTTTTCTATTTCGATTGTGGCATTACTTTACAGGCACTCATCGCAAATTCCCTCTATCGAATTTTAATCCATATCTATTACATGAATTTTTCACTCAACAGAAAGCTTTTTTATTCAAAAATTAGCTATTAAGCAATTTTAGTATTATTTCTGAATGCTATTTTAAATAAAAAACAAAAATTTAACCTTAAATTGAGAATTAATCAATATGTAGTTTGTACTTTTGCAGAAAATTTGAGTACAATGTGAGTTTAAACAAGGCTGAAGCACACTCAAGTCTTTAAGAAAAGAATAAGTATCTGTTTTTGAATTAAGTATCATTTTTAAATATTTCTGAATTAGTACCCTGAAATTATTAAGATAGAAAATTCATATTATAGATAAATACCAAAAGAGCCATAACAATTGTTATGGCTCTTTTTATATACAGAAAATAGGGATACAATAAATATTCTGAAATTTACCCCTAGCAATTTATATTTATTTAATCAAAAATCCCATTCTAATACTTCCATAAAAGTACCCAGAATTCGTATCAATTCCAGGATCTTTCAATTCTCTTCCTCGATACAGAAAAGAATACGAAATATTGAATTTGTTGTGGCGGTATTTTATACCAGCTTCGGCATTGAAACGAAGCGGTTCCAAATCAAAAGTTATTGGACTTGTATTGCTGAACATGCTTCCTTGAATTGTCGCATCATAAAACTGATAATTGACACTTGGCATCGCATAGAAATAAAATTCTCTGATATCATACTGCAGTTCCGAACTTACAGAAGCGTCGTGTAAATTTGAATCGTAAATAGGCAAAAGCTTTTTGAAACCAATTCGGGTTAGAAATCCTGTGGAAACTCCGGTAAAAATAGTCCCTAAATTAGCTTCCGACTGAAAATGAAGATCTATAAAATCATTGTGTTTGCTCGGAAATAATTTTTTCGAATACATAATATGCGTCTGAACAGCAAGAGCATTATGTAACTGATTTTCCCAGCCAAAGACTTTTTTATAACCAATAAGATGATGAAAACTTTCCTGAGTTTCGCGCCCAAAAGCATTTGGCCCCATATAACCCAATTGAAAATCTGTTTTTAAAACTGACTCGCTTTGGTAGAAAAAACTCCGACCAGCTTCAGCAAAAAGATAACCAGTAAATGGTCGATCATTAATATCTACAGCCGTTTCATTAATAAATCTCGGATTATAAATATATTGTCCCAGACGAAATTCAGTTATTTTTTTATTGATTTTTTCGTTTTCGTTTTTGGATAAATAACGAAAGAAGAGCTCTAAACCATTGGTATAATACATGTCATTTTTTGACGATGTATATAAATCATTATCCGAGATAAAACCGAATTCTTTTGTATTTCCCTGTCCGAAAACCAAAGTTGTCGCGAGCAGAAAAACCGCAAGAAAAACGTTTTTATTTCCCATCATAATTTAGTTTGCCCACATAACGCATTTCACGAACAATTCGCTCTTTTCGTCTGTTGATATAACTTGAAGAACCTGTAGCTTTAAATTTTCTTGGATTTGGAAGAATTGCGGCAATTCCTGCGGCTTGCATTGGCGTCAAGCTCGAAGCATCACGCCTGTACCAATGTTCCGTTGCCGCATAAGCACCATAAACACCGTCGCCCATTTCGATACTGTTCAAATACACTTCCATAATTCTTTCCTTGCCCCAAATTATCTCGATCAAAACAGTAAAATAAGCTTCTAAACCTTTACGCAAGTAACTTTTTCCTTGCCATAAAAAAACATTTTTTGCAGTCTGTTGCGAAATCGTACTTCCACCACGGATTCGGCGTCCGCGCTCGTTGCTTTTATATGCTTTTTGAAGTGCTTTAAAATCAAAACCGTTGTGCGTCAAAAAAGTTGCATCTTCACTAGCAATAACTGCTTTTTGCAAATTCATCGAAATTTTATCAATTGGTTCCCAGTCATGATCAAAGTAAACTTCTTTGCCTCCCATTTTATTTTCAATGGCTCGAACAACCATTAATGGTGTGAAAGGCACCGGCACATATTTAAAAAAGATCACTGAACCTATTGACAAACCAAAAAACCACAACATTGCTTTGATAAAAAACCATTTGACTTTTTCGCCAAACGTACGATTGCTTTTCTTTTTTGTTGCTGGTTTTGCTTTACTTGTTGCCGGCTTTTTTGGTGCTGGTTTTTTGGTTGTTGCCATTATAATAAATCTGCTAATTCTGTTCCTATTAAACTGCCAATCGCCACTCCCATTCCGCCTAAACGCACTCCACAAAACACGTTTTCAGAAAGTTGTGACACGACAGGATTCTTGCTATTTCCCATTCCCATGATACCGCTCCAACGATGCGCTATCTGAAAATCCTGATTTGGTAAAATTACATTTTTCAGCAAATCTTCCAATTTATTTTGAATAATTTTCGTGTTACCAAATTCGGTTGTGGTTTCACCTTCAAAATCCAAATTTCGGCCTCCGCCAAATAAAATTCGGTCGCCAATATTTCTGAAATAATAATAACCACGATCTAGATGAAACGTGCCTTTTATATCTAAATTGTGAATTGGCTCTGTTATCAAAACCTGAGCCCTAGCTGGTTTTACAGCGCCATTTGTTAAAGCTCCGGCAAAACCATTAGTTGCAAAAAGGAGTTTATTAGTTTTGAAACTAAAATCATTCAACACCACTTCTACATGACTTCCTGAATCTTGATAAGACGTTACCGTTTGTTGATTTAAAATTAAAATATCTGCCGAAACGGCTTGTTTTAATAATTCCTGCATCATATTTCCGGTATCAATCTGCGCTTCAAATGGATTAAAAATCAAATACTCGTGAATATTTTCAAAACCAAAACGGTCCACTTCTTTAGAAAAAACATCGGCCTTGAAAAGCGGTTTTAAAACTTCATTTATAAAAGGAATTTTCGAAATACATTCTGAAAAACCAGATTCGTCTTCTTTCAAAAACAACTCATATCCGCCGTGAGGCTTAAAATCAATTGCCGAATCTCCTAATCTTTTTCGGAGCAATTGCAGACCTTTCCAACGTTTTTCGATCAAATTCACTACATCGTCTTCTGAATGCGTTTTTAGATCGTCCATTATTTCAGAAAGACTTCCAAAACAGGCAAATCCAGCATTTTTTGTACTTGCGCCCTGTGGCAACATTCCTTTTTCTAAAACCAAAATCTTAGAAGCTGGAAATCTTTCGCGCAAGCGTAATGCAGTGTGCAGGCCTACAATTCCGCCGCCAACGATTGTGTAATCTACATTTGTAAACCAATTTTTGAGCTCCCAATAACTTAATTCCATCTTTCTTAAAAATAAATTCCAATATTTTAAATTCCAAATTCCAATCTTGGGTTAAATTACAACTTTTTAAATTCCGATTTTCAAAACTTGCTACTGATTTTTTATAGCCACGAATTCACGAATTTTTATTCTCAAAGATTATTAAAAAAATAATTCGTGAATTCGTGGCGAAAAGAAATCGTGGAACTTTAACAGAAAATTGGAATTTGGAATTTAAAATATTGGGATTTAAAATTCGTATTTTTAGCGCCACAAAAAAAGAATATTAGATTATGAAAAAAGTAGTAGTAACAACCTTAATAATGATGAGTTTAAACGCTATCGGACAGAATGTGATGTCACCGGAATTGTTATGGAAATTAGGAAGAGTAACACCACTCGGACTTTCGAAAGATGAAAAAAATATTGTTTTCAAGGTTTCCACACCTTCTGTAGAAGAAAACAAATCGAGTTCTAAAATTTATACTATTCCTGTAAATGGTGGAACTGCAACTGAAATTAAGGACACTAAAGATGTTTTGAAAGACAAAAATATTTCGCCTGACGGAAAATTTTTAGTTTATAATGAAGAAGTAAAAATCGAGAAAGTTTTAGGAAAAGATTTTTATCCTAATCTTACTAAATCAGACGCTCAAATTTATAATGGTTTAGATTACCGTCATTGGGATACTTGGAACGAAGGGAAATTCAACCATGTTTTTTATAAAGAAAACAAAGACGGCGCAAAAGGAATTGACATTTTAAAAGGTGAAACTTTTGATTCTCCTCAAAAACCTTTTGGTGGCGACGAAGATTATATCTGGTCGCCTGACGGAAAAAGCATTTTGTACGTATGCAAGAAAAAAGCAGGAACTGATTATGCAATTTCTACAAATACAGATATTTATGAGTACAATTTAGAAACTCAAAAAACGATTAATAGAACTGAAGGTAATTTAGGTTACGATACAGCTCCACAATTTTCTCCAACTGGAAACTTGACTTGGTTGCAAATGAAACGTGACGGTTATGAAGCTGACAAAAACGATATTATAGTTGAGTTTAAAGGAATCAAAACCAATTTGACTGCAAATTGGGACGGAACTGTAGATCATTTTATCTGGAGCAAAGACGGTAAAAATGTATTTTTTGTTGCCGCAGTTGACGGAACAAAACAGCTTTTTACAGTTAATTTTCCTGGTTTGACTAAAATGGCAATTAACGTTCGCCAAATTACAAATGGTGATTTTGATGTCAACGATTTGGTTGGTTTTTCTGGTGATGATATCATTGTTACAAGAACAGACATGAATCATGTTGCTGAAATTTTTTCTTATAACTTGAAGAAAAACACTTGGAAACAAATTTCAAATGTAAATACTGATACTTATAAAACAATAACGCCGAGCAAAACAGAAAGACGTTATGTTACGACAACTGATGGCAAAAAAATGTTGGTTTGGGTTATTCTTCCTCCAAATTTTGATGCTTCAAAAAATATCCAACGCTTTTGTATTGCCAAGGTGGACCACAAAGCGCATTGACACAATCGTATTCTTACCGTTGGAATTTCTCATTAATGGCGACTAAAGGTTATGTAGTGGTTGCGCCAAATCGTCGCGGGATGCCGGGACATGGTGTTGCGTGGAACGAACAAATCAGTAAAGATTGGGGTGGACAAGTTATGGACGATTACCTTTCTGCAATTGATGATGTTGCAAAAGAAAGCTATGTTGACAAAAGTCGTTTAGGATGTGTTGGAGCTAGTTACGGAGGATATTCAGTATTTTATTTAGCTGGAATCCACAAAAACCGTTTCAAGACTTTTATCGCTCACGACGGAGTTTTCAATACTGTTTCTATGTTAGGAACAACTGAAGAAGTTTTCTTTAACAACTGGGATTTTGGCGGTGCATATTGGGAAAAAGACAATGCAGTTGCTCAAAAATCTTATACGACTTTTAACCCTGCAACTTTGGTACAAAACTGGAACAAACCAATTTTGATTTTCCAAGGAGGAAAAGATTACCGCGTGCCGATTGGACAAGGACAAGAAGCTTTTCAAGCAAGACAATTGAGAGGAATCAAAAGCCGATTTGTTTATTTCCCTGACGAAAATCACTGGGTTTTAAAACCTCAAAATGCTCAAGTTTGGCAAGGTGAATTTTTTAAATGGCTAGACGAAACGTTATAATTTAATCCTAAATATTAAAAACAGCCTCAGATTTATTATATAATCTGAGGCTGTTTTCTTTCTGAAAGCTTTGAATTATGTAACACTTTCGGCCGGATTTCCCTTTTAAAAACAGATTTTTTTAAATAAATTGCAGTGAATTCTAATTTTAAAACTTCTCAATTTCAACAATAACAATCTATGGAGAGCAAAAAAAGTTATACAGCAATCAAAGTGCTCTTTAGTTATGTCGCATTATTGGCACTGGTTGTTACCGTAGGTTGGTTTTTGTATTCTGAAAATGTCGTTTACAACAAATTGGAAGACAAGATTGCGTTTGAAAAAACAAAGATTTTAAGAGTCAGCAAATTATTTTCGAATGTCTATAAAACAGAAAGCTTAGCGCGAAAAACAATACAGACCAATTCTGATAAAGACTTTAAAAGTTACGTTATTGAAACCGATTCGCTTCGTGCTCGAATTGACACTTTGAAACAAATTGTTACTACTGAATATCAAAAAGTCCTTTTAGATAGCGTCACGTATTTATTGGCAGAAAAAACCAAAAATATTCAGCAACTTAAAACCATAAAAAATAAGGCCGATGATGAAGTTTCAGTAAATTCAGCTATTGATGAAATTACTAAAATGGAATTCAAGCTTCGCAAATTAGAACTTCAGGATTTTACTAAAAATCCGAATCAGCTGGGCGCTTATCAAAAAAATGTGCTTCAAAAATATGTTGATTATCTCAATCAAAATATTCCTGATGACAGCACAAATACATTAAGCAAAAAAGCGTCGGATTCGATTTTGGCCAATTCCAAAAAGCTTTTGAGCTCAGTAAAATTGAAAGCCGAAAAGAAAAAAGAATCGTTGAATTTTGAAGAAAACAAATTACTGAAAAACGAAATTGCGATTTCAGAACAACTCCGAAAAGTACTCCGAATTATTGAGCGAGAAATCATCATCAACTCAATAAAAAACAATTCATTAAAAGAAAAATCGCTTAAAAAAGTCAATGAAATCGTGACGGCTTCGGCGATTATTGGTTTGGTATTGACTATTTTCTTTTCTATTTTGATTGTAAGCGATTATTCAAAATCACAGTTGTACAAGAAACAACTTGAAATTGCGAATTTCAAAACCAAAAATCTATTAAAAAGCCGCGAACAATTGATCTCGACCGTAAGTCATGATCTGAAAACGCCATTGAGTACTATTGTTGGCTATTCTGAACTTTTGGGCAATTCAGATGTCAATACAAAACAATCTTATTTCATTAAAAACATCAAAAATTCGTCTGAATATATCACGCAATTAGTGCAGGATTTACTTGATTTTTCACAAATCGAAGCCGGAAAAATTACAATTGAAAAAGTTCCGTTTTTTTTGCCCGAAGTTATTGACGAAGTCGCCAAAAGCATACAAACGGTTTACAAACAGAAAAAGATTGATTTAATAATTAATGTTGACGAAAAACTGAATGCAAAAATTGTTGGCGATCCTTTTCGACTAAAACAAATTTTGACCAATATCATTGGCAACGCATATAAATTTACAGAAGAAGGCTATATCAGAATCAGTGCTTTTTTGACTGAAAAAAATGATTTTTTTGCGATTACTATTGAAGATACAGGAATTGGAATTGAAAAAGGAAATCAAAAATTTGTTTTTGAAGAATTTGCTCAGGCAAATGAAGGCATCGAAAAAAATATGGCGGAACAGGTTTAGGACTTTCTATTTGCCAAAAAATAATTTCGATTCTTGGTGGAAGTTTGCAACTTGAAAGTATTTTTGGCCAAGGAAGCACTTTTGAAATTCAGTTGCCTTTATTGTTTGACACAAGCACAAATACAACCGAAGAAGCAAAAAAAACTGTACCTAAAAATCATAATATCAGGCCACAAACCTTTGTTGTTATTGACGATGATATTAATTTATTGAATTTAACGAGTGGCGTTTTAAGACAGGAAAAACATCAGGTTTTGTCTTTTAACAGCGCCATCAAAGCTTTGGAATCTATTGAAAAAACGAATTTTGATTTTATAATTACCGACATTCAAATGCCAGAAATGGATGGTTTTATGTTTTTGAAAAAACTTAAAAACACTTCATTTTATAAAAATCAGCCTGTGATTGCCTTGACCGGAAGAAGCGATTTAGAAACTTCAGTTTATTCAGATTCCGGTTTTACAACTGTAGTCAAAAAACCTTATTCGCCAAAAATATTACTCGACACGATCCGGATAATTTCTGAAAATGACAGCTTGCCAAAAGATATTATAAATGAAACAGCTGAAAAATCAAATTCACAATTGTATTCTTTAGACACGCTGAAAGAATTTCTGGCCAACGACAAAAATGCATTAAATGATGTTTTAAAATCTTTTATCGAAAGTACAGATGAAAATCTAGCTTATCTAGAAAATGCAATAAAAGATGAAAATAAAGCCGAAATAAATGCTATCGCGCATCGCATTGCGCCTATGTTCAAGCAAATTGAAGCAAACGAAATTGCAGGCATTCTATTAAACCTAGAAAAAAATGAATTTGAAATTACTGCAATAAAAAATATTCAAACCGATCTAAAAGCTAAAATCAAATCACTTTTTGAAGCCTTAAAACAAGAAATCGTTTAATCGATGTTGTATTGCTTCAATTTATTATAAAGTGTCTTTCTGGTAATCTTAAGCAGTTTTGCGGCTTCAGACTTATTGTTTTGCGTTTTTGACAATGCGTGAATAATGGTTTCCTTTTCATTATCTGACAAAGAAAAACTACCTGTTGTTTCTGCCGAGTTTTGTTTCTGAATCTGGAAAAATTCTGCTGGAAGCACTTCGCTTTCTATATAATCGCCACGCGTTAAAAGTGTTGCACGTTTTACGCAATTCTGCAGTTCTCTCAAATTTCCAGGCCAATTGTAGTTTTGGAAAATCGCCACAACTTCCGGCGAAAACCCGATGATATCTTTATTCAATTGCTGATTGGCTTTTTCAAGAAAATAATCGGCGAAAACCATCAAATCTTCTGCTCTATCTTTTAATGAAGGAGACAGAATAGAAAATTCATTGATTCTATGGTATAAATCTTCTCTAAAATCGCCGTTTTTTACTGCTTCGCGCAAATCTTCATTTGTGGCCGTTATAATTCGGATATCGACGTTTATTTCTTTATTGCTCCCAACCGGTTTTATTTTTCGCTCCTGAAGCGCTCTCAAAAGTTGGATTTGGTTTTCATAAGAAAGATTTCCAATTTCATCCAAAAAAGCGTTCCACCATTTGCGGCTTCAAAATAACCCATTTTGTCACTTATCGCTCCAGTAAAAGATCCTTTTAAATGGCCAAAGAATTCACTTGCCGCCAATTCTTTCGGAATGGCGCCACAATCAACTGCAATAAAATTATTGTTTTTGCGAGTGCTTTGCTGATGAATGCTTTTGGCTATAATTTCTTTTCCTGTGCTCGCTTTCGCCGATAATCAAAACCGACATATCTGTTGGACTTACCAATTGAATATGATCTAGTAATTTTCGAGAAGCAACAGAAATTCCTTTTACGAATTCATTTTCTGAAGAAACTTGTTTTTTGGTTGGCTTTTTTCTTTAGAAACAACTTCTTCAACTTCATTATTGTTTTGCAGAGCATTTGTAATAACTAACAAAACCTCATCAGGATTGAATGGTTTCGAAATATAGTCAGCCGCACCATTTTTGATTGCTTTTACAGCTGTATTTACATCAGAATAGCCTGTCATCATGATAACAGGAATATGAGGATGCGAATTTTTAAATTCTGTCATTAGTCCTATACCATCAGAATCTGGCAAACGAAGATCTGTCAAAATCAAATCAAACGATTCGTTTTTGATTGCTGTTCTTGCTTCTGCCGCAGAGAAAGCTATAGTTACATCGTATGCTTTTTTTATTAGAAACTTCTCTAATAATTTACAAAACGAAATATCATCTTCTATCAATAATATTTTTGACATCTGTTTTTAAGGACTTTTTTTGCTAAAATAACACTATTAAAGTTGTATTCTCACAAAATTATGCAAAAAAAGAGACTGCTATAAGCAATCTCTTTTTCACCAAAAACATAAATCTAATTCACCTAATTATATTTATAATATATTTATTATATTTTCAGCCAATTGCCATTGACATCTGAGTAAACAGTAGCCTTTTGGTCCTTAACTGAGATTTCTAATTTGTATTCTTTTTTCTCGTTTACATATGCTTTTTCCAATTTTGCATTTGGATAAGCAGTTTGTAGAGCAGTTTTTACAGTCGCCGGAACAGCATCTACAGTTACTTCCGTATATTCTGTTTGAACTGAAACTGATATTGCTGTTTTATTTGGAGTAGTTATAGCATTTGCAGGAACAGACAAACTTGTCAGAATAACAACTGCTGTTAGGGCTAACTTTTTCATATTGCTCAAGATTTAGAATTATTTTTTAATAATGTTTCCAGAAGCATCTGTAAAAACAGTGTACTTTTTATCTCCACTAGAAATCTCTAGTTTGTATTCATTCTTTTCATTTTTATACGCTTTTTCAAGTTTCGTATTTGGAAAAGATTTCTCAATCGTAGATTTTACAGCGACCGGGATAGCATCTGCGCCAATTTCAGTATATTCATTTTGAATGTCAACTGATTGTACCATTTCATTTGTTACTGCAACATTTGTTGCCTGCATTGACAAAGCTCCCAAAAGAACCGTCGCCGATAAGATTAACTTTTTCATAGTGGGGATAATTTATTAGTTACTTTTTAAGAATGTTTCCTTGTGCATCAGTGTAAACAGTTGATTTTACATCACGAACGATAATTTCGATTTTGTATTCTTTTTTATCGTTTACGTAAGCTTTTTCAAGTTTTACACCAGGATAAGCATTGTCCAAAGCTGTTTTTATAGTCGCCGGAACAGCGTCAACTTCTTTATACTCATCCTGAAATTTTACTAATTCTGTTGTTGATCCAGCAACGATCGGTGTGGCTTGTATTGACAGCCCTCCTAAAAGGATAGTCGCCGATAATAATATCTTTTTCATAATGATAATTTTTTAGTTAGTGATTATTTTTTCACCCAAGATCCATCAGCGTTAGCATACAAAGAGCCAACTTTGTCGCCTACAGTAATCTCTAATTTATATTGAGAAGAAGCGGCGTTTTTGTATGCCTTGTTCAAAACTGCATCTGGATACGCTTTTTTAAGTGCATTTGTTACTGCAGATGGAACTTCTTCATTTTTGATTTCTGTAAATTCATCTTGGATTGAAATTGATTTTACGGTTGTAATTGCGATTGGCGAAGTTGAAGCAAATGATGTTAAACTTCCCAAAACGATTGCGGCTGATAAAAATAAATTTTTCATAGTGTGTATATTTAATAGAGTTAATTAATTTGATTGGAACAAAAAGGGATTATTTTTTAATCCAAGTTCCGTCTGCATTAGCATAAAGAGATCCTACTTTATCTCCCACTGCAACTTCTAGCTTATATTGTGATGCAGTATTTTTGTAAGCCTTATTTAAAACTGCATCTGGATATGCTTTTTTAAGAGCATCTGTAACTGCAGAAGGAACTTCTTCTAACTTAATTTCAGTGTACTCGTCTTGAATTGAAATTGTTTTTACGATTGAATTTGATATTGGAGAAGTTGAAGCAAATGATGTTAAACCTCCCAAAACGATTGCGGCTGATAGAAATAAATTTTTCATGATAATAGTATTTTAAGACAGTTAATTTAATTTTAGTATTTTTTATTTGTAAATACACGAAACGCGTCTTTTAGATTATTTTTGAATCCAAGTTCCGTCTGCGTTAGCAAAAAGATTTCCTTCTTTGCCTCCAACTGTTACATCTAGTTTATACTGTGCTTTTTCATTTTTATATGCTTTAGAAACTACTGCATTTGGAAATGATTTTTTTAATGCCTCAGTTATTGGAGCTGGTAATTCTTCTAATTTGATTTCAGTATATTCATCTTGAATAGAAACTGTTTTTATAATAGAATCTTCAATTGAAGAATTTGCGGCGAATGAAGTCAAACTTCCCAAAACAATAGCGGCTGATAAGAATAGCTTTTTCATAATGTGTATTTTAGTTTTGTTTGTAGTTGTTTACGCTTTAGATAATGAAATTATTATGCCGTAAACCAGAACTTGCACTCCATATCGCTCAAACCCTTACAAATAAAGAGTTCCTGCTCATTGTGCCAAAAATTGACATTCTAAAAAAGTGTGTAATACGATTGGAATGTGTATAAAAATTACACACTTTTAGTGTTTACCAACCCATTAAAACGACAAAACCCGACGAGAAATAAAACTCGTCGGGTTGATATGAAATAAAAAAGGTCGCCGAAAATCGACAACCTTTAAAATTATTCTGGACTATTCATTTTGAATGTTTCCATAAAAGCAGTTGTATAATCACCTGCAATATATTTTGGATCATCCATTAATTGTCTGTGGAAAGGTATTGTAGTTTTCACGCCTTCGATTACGAATTCGTCAAGAGCTCTTCTCATTTTACTGATAGCTTCTTCACGAGATTGCGCAGTAGTAATCAACTTAGCAATCATTGAGTCATAATTTGGTGGAATACTGTAACCAGAATAAACGTGAGTATCTAAACGAACTCCGTGTCCTCCTGGCATATGAAGTGTCGTAATTTTTCCTGGTGAAGGACGAAAATCGTTATAAGGATCTTCAGCATTAATACGAACTTCGATAGCATGTAATTGTGGCAAATAATTTTTTCCTGAAATTGGAATACCAGTCGCTACCATAATTTGCTCGCGAATCAAATCGTAATCAATTACTTGTTCAGTAATTGGGTGCTCAACTTGAATACGAGTATTCATTTCCATGAAGTAGAAATTTCTGTGTTTATCAACCAAGAATTCTACAGTTCCAGCTCCTTCGTATTTAATGAATTCAGTCGCTTTTACAGCCGCCTCTCCCATTCTTGTACGAAGTTCGTCTGTCATGAAAGGTGAAGGTGTTTCTTCAGTAAGTTTTTGGTGACGACGTTGAACTGAACAATCTCTTTCAGAAAGGTGACATGCTTTTCCGTAAGAATCTCCAACAACTTGAATTTCGATATGACGTGGCTCTTCAATAAGTTTTTCCATGTACATTCCGTCATTTCCAAATGCTGCAGCTGACTTCTTGACGTGCGCTTTCCCAAGCTTTTAAAAGATCTTCTTCTTTCCAGATGGCACGCATTCCTTTTCCACCACCACCAGCAGTAGCTTTCATCATCACTGGATAACCAATTTCAGTCGCTGTTTTTTGTGCATGTTCGTAAGATTCTAATAATCCGTCTGAACCTGGTACACATGGAACTCCTGCCGCTTTCATTGTAGCTTTTGCAGAAGCTTTATCTCCCATTCTATCGATCATTTCAGGAGCCGCACCAATAAATTTGATTCCGTGCTCTTGACAAATTTTTGAGAATTTAGCATTCTCAGAAAGGAAACCGTATCCTGGGTGAATTGCATCTGCATTCGTAATTTCTGCAGCAGACAATAATATTCGACATTTTTAAGTACGATAAGTTACTTGGCGGGGGACCAATACAAACCGCTTCATCAGCAAACTTAACATGCAAGCTTTCTGCATCGGCTGTAGAGTAAACGGCTACCGTTTTAATTCCCATTTCCTTGCATGTACGAATTACACGAAGTGCAATTTCTCCTCTATTCGCAATTAATATTTTTTTAAACATCTTATTTTAATTAGATAATTAGACAATTTGATAATTAGATAATTTTAGATGGTTAAAAATTTTCTTTCGAACCATTCTAAAATCTAAAATCTAAAATCTAAATTTATTTATGATGGATCTACTAAGAATAAAGGTTGATCAAATTCAACTGGAGACATATCGTCAACAAGAATTTTAACAATTTTTCCTGACACTTCAGATTCGATTTCGTTGAATAATTTCATTGCTTCAATTACGCAAAGAACATCTCCTTTAGATACAGTGCTTCCTACTTCAGTGAAAACAGGTTTGTCTGGAGATGGTTTTCTATAGAATGTTCCAATGATAGGAGATTTTATAGTAACATATTTAGAATCGTTAGCGGCTGGTGCTTCTGGAGTTACATTTACAACAACTGGCGCGAGCAACTTGTGGAGCGAGCGGCTTGTGGCAATGCGGCTTGAGCTGGCAATTGCTGTACATAAGTAGCCTCAGTAACATTTGTTTCTAAAGTTGTTCTGATAGTGATTTTTACATCATCCATTTCTAACTTTACTTCAGCAACTCCCGAATTTGCTACAAATTTGATTAGGTTTTGAATTTCTTTTAAATCCATAATGATTCGTTTTTAGTTTTAATTTATTTCTTATCGTAAGCCCACTTTAAATAGATAGATCCCCAAGTGAATCCACCACCAAAAGCGACAAAGATTACATTATCTCCTTTTTTAAGCTTGTCTTCAAAATCAGCTAATACCAATGGCAAAGTTCCAGAAGTAGTATTACCATATCTTTCAATGTTCACCAAAACTTTAGATTCTTCTAATTCTAATCTTCCAGCGGTAGCATCAATAATACGTTTATTAGCTTGGTGTGGCACTAACCAATCAACATCTTGATTTGTCAAATTATTTCTTTGCAAAATCAATTCGCTGGCATCTGCCATATTTGTAACAGCATATTTGAAAACAGTTTTACCATCTTGCATAATATTGTGCTGTCTGTTTTTCACAGTTTCTTCTGAAGGCGGAATCAAAGAACCTCCTGCAGGGATTTTAAGGAAATCGCGTCCAACACCATCACTTCTTAAATATTCATCCTGCAAACCTAAGCCTTCATAATTTGGTTCAAAAAGAACTGCTCCAGCTCCATCACCAAAAATAATACAAGTAGCTCTGTCTTTATAATCTACAATTGACGACATTTTATCTGCCCCAATTAAAAGTACTTTTTTGTAACGTCCAGACTGTACATAAGCGGCGGCAGTTGACATTCCGTATAAGAAACTTGAACATGCGGCTTGCAAATCGTATGCAAATGCATTTGTTGCTCCAATTTCTGTAGCAACATAAACTCCCGTAGAAGCCACCATCATATCAGGTGTTGCTGTTGCCATTATAACCATATCAATCTCAAGTGGATCAATATTTCCTTTTGCAATTAAATCCTGAGCCGCTTTTATTGCAAGGTATGATGTTCCTTTATCAGCATCTTTCAGAATTCTTCTTTCTTTAATTCCTGTACGAGTGGTAATCCATTCGTCATTGGTATCTACCATTGTTTCCAATACTTTGTTTGAAAGCACAAAGTCTGGAACGTAGCCTCCAACAGCGGTAATTGCGGCTGTGATTGTATTCATTATATTCTATTATTTCCTTTCAAATACAGGGTATTTGAAAAATTTTTAAAAGACTTGAAAATTACAAAAAAAAACGTAACGAATTTGTCTATATTTTCCTAAAAAACGAAAATTATAACCAACAAAAAAAACTCTCACTATGTGAGAGTTCTAGTATAATTTACAAAAACGTATTAAGCAACCGCTTCAGATTTATCGATAACAACTTGCCCTCTGTAGTACATTTTACCTTCATGCCAGTAAGCTCTGTGGTATAAATGCGCCTCACCTGTAATAGGACATGTAGCGATTTGAGCTACAGTAGCTTTATAATGTGTTCTTCTCTTATCTCTTCTTGTTTTCGAGGTTTTTCTCTTAGGATGTGCCATTTTACTATATTATTTATCCGTTAATAGTTTCTTTAATTTTTCCCAACGCGGGTCAATATCTTCTTCTTTGTTACTCTCTTCCTTTTGTTCTTTTACACTTAATTCATTCAGTTTTGTCAAAGCTTCTGTTTGCAGACTTCCGTCTTTAACACCTGGATGAATTCTTTTTTGAGGGACAGAAAGCGCGATCATTTCATAAATATATTGCGCCACATCAATCTCATGCTCACCATGTGGTAAAATCAACAACTCTTCATTATCATCATTGAATTCTTCTCCAAAACGAACAATCAACTTCATTTTCCCTTTTATAGGTAAATCAAAATCTTCGCCTGTCAGATCACAAGGCACATTTACAGTTCCTTTGTGTTTGAATTCTAACTCCAACATATTACTTTTCTTATCGAAAAGTAAATTGACTTTAATATCTGAACTTTGAAACTCATCGTACTCAAAGTTCTTAAAGAACGTGTTATTTATTTGATACTCAAAATGGTGTTTTCCTAGTTTTAATCCTACGAAAGGAATTAAAAATTCTTTTGTTTTGCTCATTTCAACATCAATTTGATCAATTCAATTCTAAAACTAGATATCTGAATTGGGGTGCAAAGATATAAAATTATTATAAATCTAATAATCTTATTGACCTTTTTTTGTTTATAACTGTTTTTCTTTTATTTTTAGAGGTTTTTGGCTAATCTCCTCATACTGATTACGCGAGCGAAAAATATCGATCGCAAGATAAACTGCTTCCTTAAACGAATTGAAATCTGCCATATCTTTTCCAGCAATATCATAAGCTGTACCATGATCCGGCGAGGTCCTAACTTTATTTAGACCCGCTGTATAATTCACTCCTTTACCAAAAGACAATGTTTTGAAAGGAATCAATCCTTGATCATGATATGCCGCAACAATTGCATCGTATTTCTCATATTGACCGCTTCCAAAAAAACCATCTGCCGGAAACGGACCAAAAACCATTGTTCCCGAATCAAATAATTTTTTCAAAACTGGCTTTAAAACCAAATCATCTTCTTTTCCAATAACCCCGCCATCACCTGCATGCGGATTCAATCCTAAAACTGCAATTTTCGGCTTAACAATGCTAAAGTCCTGAATCAATGATTTTCTGATTGTTTCAATTTTTCTAGTAATCAACTCTTCAGTCAAATGCGACGAAACTTCATTTAACGGCACATGATCCGTCAAAAGACCTACTCTTAAATTATCTTGCACCATCATCATCAATGCATCCCCTTCTAACTCTTTATCTAAATAATCCGTATGCCCAGGAAACTTAAACTCCTCTGACTGGATATTATATTTATTTATTGGAGCAGTAACCAGAACATCTATCAAACCTTCTTTCAAAGCTTTAGTTGCCGCCGTAAATGATTTAATAGCATATTCTCCAATTTTCTCATCATTTTTCCCAAAGCTAATATCAACACCTTCTTTCCAAAGATTGAAAACATTAACTTTTCCTGGCAAAACTTGCTCTAATTTATCTACACCATGAAATTGAACCGAAGATGTAAAACTCTTTTTCACAAAAGATAATATTTTGGCATTTGCAAAAATAACCGGTGTACATAGCTCCAGCATACGAGAATCCTCGAATGTTTTCAATATAACTTCGCTTCCAATACCGTTTAAATCTCCGACTGAAATTCCAACAATTATATTTTCTGCTTTTTTATTCATGAGCTCAGCTTATTTATTACTAATTTTGATGTGCAAATTTAGTAAAATAAAACAACAATGTTCACAGGAATTATAGAAACCCTAGGAAGGGTTCATGAAATACAAAAAGATCAAAACAATCTTCACATTACAATCGACTCCTCTTTTACCAACGAACTAAAAATTGACCAAAGCGTTTCACATAATGGAATCTGCTTGACAGTTGTTGCCATAAAAGACTCTTTTTATACTGTAACCGCGATTGATGAAACGATTTTAAAAACTAATATTGGAGACTGGAAAACAGGAGACATTGTTAATCTTGAACGTGGCATGAAACTCGGCGATCGTCTTGACGGGCATATTGTACAAGGACACGTAGATCAAACCGGGACATGCGTAAAAATCGAAGAAGCCAACGGAAGCTGGAACTATACTTTTGAATACGACAAAAACCTTAACAACATTACAATAGAAAAAGGTTCTATTACCGTAAATGGCGTAAGTCTTACTGTTGTAAATTCAAAAACAAATGAATTTAGCGTTTCGATAATTCCTTATACGTTTGAAAACACAAACTTCAAAGATTTCAAAGTTGGCACAAAAATAAATCTAGAATTTGATGTTGTTGGCAAATACATTTCAAGATTGTATGCCATAAACAAATAAAAAACCTAACTGCACAAAAAAAGCTTCAATTTAAATTGAAGCTTTTTTTCATTATATCTGTAGACAGAATATATTCCAAACAAAATGGCACATCCTGCTAAAATTATTAAATTCTGATCAATTGGAATATCTGGTGGAGGATCAAGACTACCGTTTGTTGTCGGTTGACCAGGACCATTACTATTACCACTCTGAGCATAATTAACCGAAGTTATTAAGGTTAAAAAAAATGCAAAAAAAATAGTTTTCGTTATCTTCATAAGTTTAAACTTGCCAAAGCAAGCGGTTTTAAATTAGACTTGGGGTCTTTTATGAAATTTCGTACAAGCCTTAATAATAAAGAGCTTCACTCGACAAATGTAGAAGATTTTTACAAAAATACAACCCTAAAAACAAAAAAAGCTTCATAAAAATTTTATGAAGCTTTTATTCTAATGTGGTCCCACCTGGGCTCGAACCAGGGACCACCTGATTATGAGTCAGGTGCTCTAACCAGCTGAGCTATAGGACCGGTTTAGAGGATGCAATATTACTACTATTTTTCATTCACTCCAAATATTTTAAGACATCATTTGTATTTAATTTTCAAAACTTTCCTCAATGTTTAAAAACGAAATTGATTTTCAATGCCTTATTTAAAAATAAAAATGATATTTTTTTCATCTAATTTCCTGACAAAGCTCAACTAAAACGCCATTTGTGTTTTTTGGATGAAGAAAAACCACCAATTTATTGTCAGCTCCTTTCTTCGGAACTTCATTGATAAGCACAAAACCTTCCTTTTTCAAACGGATAATTTCCGCTTCAATATCATCAACATCAAAAGCGATGTGATGAATTCCTTCTCCTTTTTTTCCAAAAATTTTGCAATCGGGCTTTCTGGATTTGTCGCCACTAAAAGTTCAATTTTATTATTTCCTGTTTGAAAAAAGAAGTCAGCACACCTTCGCTTTCTACCGCTTCCATTTTATAAGAAGGAACACCTAGCATTTTTTCGAATAATACATTCGCATCATCCATATTTTTTACTGCAATCCCAATATGCTCTATTTTATTTACCATCGTCTTAAATTTATTGACTCACATATCTATTAAAGTAACCGCATTCTGCAATTACATCTTGATAATAATTGGTATCCGAATACTCTTTTCTTAAAGTCTTAAAAGAATTCCACGCGATAAAATTAATTTTATCATCTTGAATTTCCCAGTAATTATTAATGTCATTGTATTTTTTATTGTAATAATCGTTTCGTTCGCATTTTGAAATCAGGTACAAACATTTTGCTTTTTGTTCTTTATTTGAAGCCGCTTCAAAAGCTTTTTGATAATACATTTTTGAAACCGAATTATCTGTAATCATTCCCTTCATTGAATTCCTAAACGAATAAGGACTCGAGCCATAACCAACTATGCTGATTTCATAAAAAGTTCTTCCGTTTCCAAAATGAGAAATATTATAAAATGCATTTCCCAACAACAAACTGTTCGTATAAACATCTTCCTTTTTTGCCAATTTATCCTGCATTTCTTTGATCGTCATTAAGAAATCCATTTGAGAATATTTCTTTTTTTGATACGCCACATGATCGCAATCATGACAATCTTTTATATTTCCGTTAAACGGATTTCCTAAAAACTTATAATACTGAACCGAATCTGTCTGTTTCATAAATTCAATAGCTTCAGGAATTTTATTTTTGAAAGTAGCCTGAACAGCCTGGAAATTATTAATGTCTTTCAGTTTCAAACTATAAATCCCTGCTCCAATTTTCTCGATTTCCGTTTTATTGGATTTTTCCAAAAACGACTTTATGTCTAATAAATTCTTCTCATTATCATAAAATGAGTTTCCGTCATTCCAATAACTATATCGAGATTCTCCAAAAATTTCAGCCATCACTAAATTTCCTTTTTCTCTGTAAAGTGTTGACAAATAACTTCTGCTCCACGATGAAGCATTTTGATAACGAAATTCCCCTTCTTTATAAGTTTTTGGAAGTTCATAGTAAAGCCAATTCAAATCGGCCAAAACTGTTTTGACATTTGAATCTGTCACTTTATCAATTTTGCTCAAATTATTTACAAAACGTAGAATTCGAATTTGAAATCCTGCCAATTCTGTTTTTGGAAGTGTTTTTTCGGCTCTATCAAAACTTTTATCTGCATTTGCATAATCACCTTTCAACGTTTGAAGATAACCTAAAGATAAATCCCACAAATATGGTTTTTGCGTATTTCCTGCATTTGAAATTTTAGTTATCAAAGCAAATGCTTCAGCATTAAGTTTAGCTAGATTTTCTGTTTTATTTTCAGCGACAGTTTGAACTTTCATTGGAGCATTTTCTCCTCCGTCTTGCTTAAACGAATTATTTAACGCTTGTTCTTGCTTATTTACTAATCGAGTCGCGAGATAATTCAAATGCTCACTTTTTGGATCTAACTCATAAATCTTTTCGATGGCTTGTTTTTCGTCTTTGTAATAGCCATGAATTGCCCAAAGTGCCGCTTTTTGCTTATTATCTTTTGCCATTGCCAAAGATTTCGTCCAATCTGATTCATTTTTGGGACGAAAACTATAGGCAGTCACCACTCGCAATTCTGGACATTTATCAAAAACCTGCGCATATAAATAATTGGAAACAGCATATTTTTTCTGTTTATAATTGATTCCCGCAACGTACGAAAGCGCTCTATAATACAGAACATTTTTTGGAACAGAGCTTTCGGTTTTATTAAAAAAGTCAATTGCTTTTTGTTTGTCATTACTATAAAAACGGGCTTTCATCGTCAAAAACCAGTAACGGTTTTTCAAAAACGGATCAGAATTCGTATTGTAAACATTCTCAATCGACTGAATCATTTTTGCATCATTGAACGTTTTTGCCACAACAGGCTCATAACTCCAATAATCATTATTAATAGAAACTGTTTCTATTTTTTGTGCCAAATACAAAAACTCAACGAAAGCCTTTATTTTATCATCTTTCAGATTTAATTTTTTGGCCCATTTTAGAGAAGTTTTATTCTCTTTTTTATTCTTGTAAAAAGCATGAAGAGTCGCAATCTCTTCTTTGTTTTTGATCACATTTTTATCGTCCGAATAATATCTTGGCTTTTCATCTCCAATCAAAAAATAATTCACCGACGTGGTATCGGCTTTTCCTTTTAAATAAGAAGCCCAATCAGATTTTATATTTTTATTAAATCTGGAATTATGTTCGGTATCAAAATCGATTCCGTAAAAAATAGAACCCGACAAAAACAATGGTGAATACGATTTATCGGCAAAAGTTTCTGGCGTAAAATTCGAATTATACCCAAAAAATCCCAATCGTCTCCGCCGGCGCAAGCATAAATAACGCCATAAATCGAAAGTAGGCCAATACTAAAAGTAAGAAACAGTTTCTTTGAAAATATTCTTTTCATAATTATTTAAATTGAATTCGTCTAAATCGTAAAATATAATTTCTTTTGGAGGTTGCATGCTGTTTTCGCTCAAATCTTCGGCCATTTCTTTTAAATCGTTTGGCGAAATTGCTTCAATTTTGAGCAAGTCATTTTCTTCATAATAAACTCCATTTTTGTAATTGGATTGCTTGACTTTAAAAAACATCGGACTTGCTTGCTGAAAATTTTTGTCTTTTCTAAGTTCTGCAAAATTTAATTTTGATCGAAGTCCCAAAACCTTTTTTCCCGAATATGAATTGCCCAAGAATATATTGGAAGCGCATAATCCAAATGAAGCGGATATTTTTTTAAGCTTTTAAGATATTTTTCCGAAATCTTTCGATCATAAATTGAGTTTAGAGAATCTGTCGCAATACTTCCCATATTGTAAAACATCAAAACACCAGAATCGACATTTGGTGTTTTGGTTTTCTTGAAATACTTGACTTGATGCAATCGAATTGTAGCCGAAAGTTTTTTCTGCGAAAGTTTCTTAACTTGTTCAATAAAGTGAAGATAATTCTCTTTGCTTTTTAATGTCCAATCACAATCAATCTGAATTTGTGTGCAGTTTATTTTATTTCCTGAATTAATTTCATTGATCAAGCGAATGGTCTTTTTTGCCAAATCCTCAACATCAAGATTTGGTTTGAGCATAACTTTGTTTTGAATAAAAACTACTGGAACAACTTCAAAATGTTGCATATTTTCCTTGAAGTGAATTGGACTTACAGGAAACGGAATTTGTGTTTCTGGATGCAATCCAATATCGAAGTACCGAATATAAAGTTTACGAACATTGTTGTCTTTCAAAACTTCTTTTTCTGTTTCTGAAAATTTCAGGTCAGTTTTCCAATAATAAAAAGCGATTGCGGGCTGGTCATTTTTACTGCAGGCGGTCAGCAAAAGAAAGAATGAAATCCAAAAAAACCTTTTTAACAAAACTAAGCAATATTACATTTTCAAACCAAAAGTAAGAAAATATTACCATAAAAAAGTAGAAAAATCAAAATTTGCAAATCCTAATAAATAGATAAAAAATTTCAATTAAAGCAATAATAATCGTTATTTTGTGCAATCAAATTCAAAAACGATTATGTTGAAAAACACTCTGAAATACATTTCACTTTTATTGGTATTTTTAATGATGAGCTGTGCCAAAAGAGGCAGTATTACAGGCGGGTTAAAAGACACAATTCCTCCAACACTGGTTTCAAGTTATCCGAAAAATTTTAGCACTAATTTTAAAGAAACTGAAATCAAATTGGTATTTGACGAATATGTGAAGCTGAAAAACTTAAACAAACAGCTGATTATTTCGCCTCCAATGAAGCATGAGCCGCTTATTCTTCCAACAAATGCGAGCAAATTTATCACCATAAAAATCAAAGACACTTTACAGCCAAATACAACTTACAGCATAAATTTTGGCCAAAGTCTTGCGGACAACAACGAAGGAAATGCTATCAATCAATTTAAGTACGTTTTTTCGACGGGATCCTATATCGATTCGCTTTCTGTAAAAGGAATTATCAAAGATTCTTATGAAAAATATGTTGATAATTTTGTTTCCGTTATGCTTTATGAGGTAAATGACAAATACAAAGATTCGACTATTTATAAAGAATTTCCGCGATACATTACAAACACTTTGGACAGTTTGCGCACCTTTCAATTAGAAAACCTAAAAGCAGGAAAATATCTTTTAGTTGCTATGAAAGACAAATCAAACAACAATAAATTTAATCCAAAAGATGACAAAATTGGTTTTATAAAACATCCAATCACCGTTCCGAATGACACTATTTTTGAATTGGAATTATTTAAGGAAACTTTGCCTTTAAAAACATTCAAACCAATTCAGGCATCTGGAAATAGATTATATCTTCCGTATGACGGAAAACAGAATTTCAAGGTTTTAAAACCAAAAATTACGCTTAAAAATCATTCTGAAACTCTGGAAACAATCGTAACGCAATTCCCTAAAAAAGATTCGTTGCAAATTTGGTACAAACCAATAAAAACCGATTCGCTTTCATTAGAAGTCAATGCCGAAAAATACAACAAGAAATTCGCTTTCAAAATCAAAGACCTCAAAAAAGACACGCTGAATATCAAGCCGGTTCAAAATGGCGTGCTTAATTTTAGAGAACGATTTACGCTTGAATCAGAAACGCCTTTGGTAAAATTTGACAATACAAAAATTGCCTTAGTCAACAAAGATTCTGTTGCAGTGAAATTTACTACTGAATATGATGAATTTGAGCAGAAATTATATTTCGATTTCAAAAAAGAGCCTTTAGAAAAATACCGTTTCACGTTATTGCCAGGCGCCTTAACCGATTTTTATGACAAAACGAACGATACTTTGTCTTATAAATTAACAACCAAAGAACTGGAAGATTACGGGAATTTAGTTTTGAATTTACAGAATGTGAAGCGCTTCCCAATTATTGTTGAAATCACCAACAAAAAAGGCGACAAAGTATTAGCCAGCGCTTATTCTGAAGGTGAAACCAAAATCGAGTTCAACTTGGTAGAGCCCGAGGCATTTTCGGTACGCGTTATTTATGATGACAACAAAAACAAAATGTACGACACTGGAGATTTCCTAACCAAAACCTATGCTGAGGAAGTTTTTTATTTTCAAAAAGAAGTCGATGTTCGATCCAATTGGGATGTCGATCAGCCAATTGATTTAAGCATTCCTTTTAGTCCGGAAGTCGAGAAAAAACAGACAAGAAAAAACAAAAAGAAGCCGAAAAGAAACGTAAAGCCTTCTAGAGTTTAACTTCAAAAACATCTTGATCACTTAAAAAATCAAGTTTTTTTCGAGTTTCCATCATTTTATCTTTATCTAATTCAACCACAAAAACACCAGCTGTTTCTTGTGGTTCAAGAATATAATGCCCTAGAAAATCAACTACCTGCGAGTGGCCAATGTGTTCATAATTATTGGCATCAAGACCAAGTCTGTTAACGCCAATCGTATAGCTTAAATTTTCAATTGCGCGCGCTTTAAGCAAGGCATCCCACGCATTTGTGCGCACTTTTGGCCAATTGGCTACATATAAAAGTAAATCGTAGTTTTCAGCATTTCGGGCAAAAACCGGAAATCTCAAATCATAACAAACCTGAAGGCAAATTTTCCAATCTAAATAATTTACAATTACCTTTTCGGTTCCTGCGGTATAAAATTGATTTTCTCCTGCCAATGTAAACAAATGGCGCTTATTATAATATTGCACTTCTCCCGACGGAAAAACAAACAACATTCGATTATAATATTTTCCATTTTCTGCAATAACGACGCTTCCTGTTATAGCCGCGTTTTTTTGTTTTGCTTTCAATTTCATCCAAGCAATCGTTTCGCCTTGCATTGTTTCCGCAACTTCGGAAGCATTCATTGTAAATCCAGTCGAAAACATTTCAGGAAGCACGATCAGATTTACTTCTGAAGTGATTTCATTAATTTTCGAGTCGAAATTTTCTCGGTTTTTAGAAGCATTCTCCCAAAAAAGATCGGTTTGGATTAAAGCAATTTTCATTTTTATATTGGTATAAAAGTCAAAAACAGTTTCAAATTAGATTACAACTAAGTTTGGAACAGCTTTTTTATAAGGTCGCAATTTTTCGTGAGTAGGTTCTTCTTCGGTAATTACATAATTAACGTCAGACAAACTCGCAATTTTCATTTTAAGAACTGTATTCAGTTTTTCAGTAATAGTTAAAACTGCAGTTTTCTTTGAAGCCTGAATCATTGCTTTTTTCACTTGAACCGTTTCCCAATCAGAATCCGAATAACCACCATCTACATCTAAAGCATTTGTTCCTAAAACCAAAAGATCAGCTTTTATGTTGGCTAACTGATGAAAAGTTTCTCCGCTTATACACATTTGGCTATAAGAAGAAATGCTTCCGCCAATCATAATGGTTTTAATATTCGGTTTATCCAAAAGCTGTACCGCCGTTAAAGCAGTAATCGTAAAAACAGTCAAATTAAGATCATTCGGAATCAAACGGATAAATTCTCGAATCGTAGTTCCGCCATCTACAACCAAAACCATTCCGTCATGAAGAAGACTAACGGCTTTTTGTGCAATAACCTGTTTTGCTTCAACCGCATAAGTTTGATTCGATGAAGAATAGTGATATCCTTTAGTCATTGCACCACCTTTTACTTTAATCAAAAGGGATTCAGCGTCTAATTCGTTTATATCACGTCGAACAGTATCTTCAGAAACGCCAAGTTTTGCAGAAAGTGTTTCAAAACTCACACGCGTGTGTAAATTGATTTCTTTCAGAATATGATTTTTGCGTTCTTCTTTGCTGTAATTTAAAACTTCATTTTCAGTACTCATGCCATTTATTTTTTCTACTTACAAAAATAAACAATTCCTTCAATCCAAAAATTGTGTTGCTATAAAAAGTCCAATAATCAAGTTTTCAAACCATTTGCATATCTTTAAAACTTCTTTTTAATAAAAATCTAAAGTTTTTCTCTTATGAAAAAATTGCTTTTTTTATTTTTTGCTCTTTTTTATTTCATCGGAAATTCCCAAAATTTTCAGCAGAACAATTCTATTATTCCTGCTCCAAATTTTTTCAAACTTACTGGAGATAGTATTCGGATAAATGGAAAAGTACAGATTAATTTTAAAAACAAAAATTACAGCAAAAAGGAATTAAAATCAGCTAAAATTTTAGAATCGGCTTTGAACATTTCTGCTCCCTCGAAAAAATCAAATCTTAGAATCGAATTTGACTCAAGCAAAAATCTTTCCTCAAAAGAAGGATATAAAATTGAAATTACTTCAAATAAAATTATGGTCGAAGGACAAGAAGAAGGGCTTTTTTATGCCGTTCAATCTTTGTTGCAACTTCTTCCGAACAAGCCTTCGGGGACAGAAATTAAAATTCCGTGCCTAATCATCGAAGATCAACCCCAATATTCTTACCGAGGCTTGCATTTAGACGTCTGCCGTCATTTTTTCTCTATTAATGTTATAAAAGATTTTATTGCACAAATGTCCAGTTATAAGTTAAACAACTTTCATTGGCACTTGACAGACGATCAAGGCTGGAGAATTGAGATCAAAAAATATCCAAAACTGACAGAAATTGGTTCAAAAAGAAATCAGACCTTAATTGGAAATAAATTTGAAAGAACACCTTTTTTCTTCGACGGAAATCCATACGGAGGATTTTATACTCAAGAAGAAATTAAGGAAGTTGTCAAATTTGCCGAAGATCATTATGTGAATATAATTCCCGAGATCGAAATGCCAGGACATGCTTCGGCGGCAATAACTGCTTATCCAAATCTAGCTTGTTTTCCAGAACGAAATTATAAAGTGGCAGAATCTTGGGGCGTATTTGAGGATGTATTTTGTGCCGGAAAAGACGAAACTTTTACTTTTTTAGAAGATGTTTTGACAGAAGTAATAGCGCTATTTCCAAGCAAGAACATTCATATTGGCGGAGACGAATGCCCAAAAACAAGATGGAAAGCTTGTCCGAATTGCCAAAAAAGAATTAAAGATTTGAGTTTGAAAAACGAACATGAATTACAAAGTTACTTCATCAAGAGAATCGAAAAATTTCTGAATGCCAATGGAAGACAAATTTTTGGCTGGGATGAAATTCTTGAAGGCGGATTGGCACCAAACGTCGCTGTTATGTCTTGGAGAGGAGAATCAGGAGGAATTCATGCAACAGAAACTGAAACATCCCGTTGTAATGACTCCTGAAAACACTGTGTATTTCGATTATAATCAAGGATATTCTCCAAATGAACCGCTTACAGTTGGCAGATTAAGTACTTTGGAAAAAGTTTATAATTATAATCCAACTCCCATTGATAGCTTAAATGTTGAAGAACAAAAATATATTATTGGCGTTCAAGCCAATCTTTGGTCGGAATATTTGACGAATCCAGCAAAATTGAATTATATGCTTTATCCTCGACTATTTGCTTTAGCAGAAATTGCATGGACAGAAACTCCGAATAAAAATTACGACCATTTTGTTCAAAATCAGTTACCATATCATTTAGAAAGGTTAGAAGCAGAAAAAAGAGTCTATAAAGTGCCTTCGCCTTTTGGATCGGAAGAAAAAGCATTAGTTGCATCAAAGTATATTTTAAACCTAAAACCAACCATCAAAAACGGAAGAATATTTTATACAATTGATGGATATAATCCTGATGAAACAGCAAATTTTTACCAAAATCCTGTAACCATAAATATTCCAAAAGGAGAATATCGAATCATCAAAATAATTCAAATCAGCGAGAGCGGCAAAAGAAGTTCCATCAATAAAATCATTGTTCGAAATCCGGATTTAAAACCAGCACTAACAATTCAACCAACGAAAAATGGTTTGAAATATGAATATTTTGCTGGAAACTTTTCTCAAATTCAAGATTTAGACCTTACAAAACCTGTTAATTCTGGAGTTTTGGAAGGCAAAATCAGTGTGGAAAAATGGAAAACGAAATTAGAGCGTTACATCGGCCTAAAATTCGACGGATATATCTTTATTCCAGAAACGGGAAATTATACATTTTCTACGCTTTCTGATGATGGATCAAAGCTTTTTATTGATAATGAGCTCATCGTAAATAATGATGGCATACATTGGATGAATGAAGCTTACGGTGCTGTCAAATTAGAGAAAGGTTTTCACAAACTCAACATCAGCTATTTTGATTTGACTGGCGGTACAATTTTAAATTGTTTTATACAGAAGGAAGACCAGAAGAAAGAAGAAATCAATGCTTCTCAACTTTATAATGAATAGAAAACAAAAAACGCTTCCATTTTTGGAAGCGTTTTTAATATATTAATCGGTTTGAATTATCCTTTTAAACTTGTCGCTAAATACTCACGGTTCATACGTGCGATATTTTCAAGAGAAATTCCTTTAGGACATTCTACTTCGCAAGCTCCAGTATTTGTACAGTTACCAAAACCTTCCAAATCCATTTGGTGAACCATGTTTAATACACGATCCGTTGCTTCAACTTTACCTTGTGGCAATAATGCATATTGAGAAACTTTTGCAGAAACGAATAACATTGCTGAAGAGTTTTTACAAGTTGCAACACAAGCTCCACAACCAATACAAGCAGTAGCATCAAATGATTTATCTGCGTCGTCTTTTGGAACTGGAATCGCATTTGCATCAATTGTATTTCCTGAAGTATTTACAGAAATAAATCCTCCTGCGTGTTGAATTCTGTCAAAAGAACTTCTGTCAACAACTAAATCTTTAATTACTGGGAAAGCTTTTGCTCTAAATGGCTCGATAAAAATCGTGTCACCATCTTTAAACATACGCATGTGCAACTGACAAGTTGTAACACCTCTATCTGGTCCGTGTGCTTCTCCGTTGATGAATAAAGAACACATTCCGCAGATTCCCTCACGACAATCGTGATCAAATGCTACAGGCTCTTCTCCTTTGTTGATTAAACCTTCGTTAAGAACGTCTAACATTTCAAGGAAAGACATGTCTGGTTCGATTCCATCGATAGGATATTCTACAATCCCTCCTTTATCTTGAGCGTTTTTCTGACGCCATATTTTTAATGTAAGTTTCATACCTTTTTCGTTTGAAAGTCATAAAGTCGAAAGTCGAAAGTCGCTTGGCACATTTTGCCTTTTGACTTTAAGACTTTGGGCTTTCGACCAAATTCTTATTTATAACTTCTTTGAACTAATTTAATGTTTTCGTAATTAAGAGGTTCTTTGTGTAATACTGCATCACTTGGTTTTCCTTTGTATTCCCAAGCCGCAACATATGCAAAGTTTTCATCGTCACGAAGTGCTTCTCCTTCTTCTGTCTGGTATTCCTCACGGAAGTGACCTCCACAAGATTCGTTACGGTGTAAAGCATCTTTTGCGAACAACTCTCCTAATTCTAAGAAATCGGCAACACGAGTCGCTTTTTCTAATTCCTGATTAAATTCAAAAGCACTTCCAGGAACTTTTACATCTTTATAAAACTCTTCACGTAAAGCGACAATTTCTTCGATAGCCTCGGTTAAACCTTTAGCATTACGAGCCATACCTACTTTATTCCACATGATTTTTCCAAGTTTTTTATGGAAATAATCTACAGAATGTTTACCGTTGTTGTTGATGAATTTATTGATTTGATCTACAACCGCTTTCTCAGCTTCAACGAATTCTGGCAAATCTGTAGAAATTGGTCCCATTTTAATATCTGGTGCTAAATAATCTCCGATAGTATAAGGTAATACGAAATATCCATCAGCTAAACCTTGCATTAAAGCAGAAGCTCCAAGTCTGTTTGCTCCGTGATCAGAGAAGTTAGACTCTCCAATTGAGAAACATCCAGGAATTGTAGTCATTAAGTTATAATCAACCCAAGTTCCACCCATTGTATAGTGAACCGCTGGGTAAATCATCATTGGTGTTGTGTAAGGATCTTCGTCAACAATTTTCAAGTACATTTGGAATAAGTTTCCATATTTACTTTTCACGATATCAGTTCCTAATTTAGTAACTAAAGCTTTGTCATTTTCATTCAAACCTTTTACGTGAGCTGACTTCTTTTCCGTAACGTTCGATAAGCGTGACGAAATCTAAATAAACAGCTTCACCAGTTTTGTTAACTCCAAAACCAGCATCACATCTTTCTTTAGCCGCACGAGACGCAACGTCACGAGGAACTAAGTTACCAAAAGCAGGATATCTTCTTTCTAAGAAATAATCTCTTTCGTCTTCAGATAAATCAATTGCTTTTTTCTTTCCTTCACGGATTGCCTGAGCATCTTCTAATTTTTTAGGTACCCAAATACGACCGTCATTACGTAAAGATTCAGACATCAAAGTCAATTTAGACTGGTGATCTCCTGAAACCGGAATACATGTTGGGTGAATTTGTGTGTAACAAGGATTTGCGAAAAACGCTCCTTTTTTATGAATTTTCCAAGTCAGCTGTTGCGTTACTTCCCATAGCATTTGTTGAAAGGAAAAACACGTTTCCGTATCCTCCAGAACCAATTACTACCGCGTGAGCAGAATGTCTTTCTATTTTTCCTGTAATTAAGTCACGAGCGATGATACCTCTCGCTTTTCCGTTCACGATTACAATGTCAAGCATTTCGTGACGGTTGTACATTTTAATTTTTCCTCGACCAATCTGACGGTTCATTGCAGAATAAGCTCCTAACAATAATTGCTGTCCAGTTTGTCCTTGTGCGTAGAATGTACGAGAAACCAAAGTTCCTCCAAAAGAACGGTTATCTAAAAGTCCGCCATATTCACGAGCCAATGGCACCCCTTGAGCCACACATTGGTCAATAATGTTAGCAGAAACTTCCGCCAAACGGTGAACGTTTGCCTCACGTGCGCGGTAGTCACCACCTTTTACAGTATCGTAGAACAATCTGTAAACTGAGTCACCGTCACCTTTATAGTTTTTTGCCGCGTTGATACCTCCTTGTGCGGCAATTGAGTGCGCACGACGTGGAGAATCTTGGAAGCAGAATGCTTTTACGTTATATCCTAACTCAGCCAAAGTAGCCGCGACCGAACCTCCAGCCAAACCTGTACCAACAACGATAATATCAAGATTACGTTTGTTAGCAGGGTTTACTAAATTAATATGATCTTTATAATTTGTCCATTTGTCCGCTATAGGACCATTTGGAATTTTTGAATCTAATGCCATTATAATTGATATTAATTATTGAAATGATGAAATAATGCGATAATTATGAAAAGTGCCGGAACCACAACTGCGAACCCGTAACCAACTTTACTTAAAAATCTAGAGTATTTGTTGTGCATTCCCATTGACTGAAGAGAAGATGCAAATCCGTGCCATAAGTGGAAACCTAAAAGTACGAAAGCCACACAATACAATCCTGTACGGATTGGATCATGGAATTTATGAACTAACTCGCCATAATACCTTGTTGCATCTGGTGCTGTTCCTGCTATATACTTGTAAGCAACTTCAGGAAACCAAAAATCATAAAAATGCAATCCTAAGAAAGCCAAAATAACCAATCCAGAAATAATCATATTTCTAGAACTCCAAGAAGCATTAGCGACTCCATTGTATTTTGCATAAGCAATTGGCCTTGCGGCGCTGTTTTGTGCCGTAAGTACAAATCCCATTACGAAATGGAAAATTACTCCGAATGCCAAAATTGGTTGCATTACATACTGAATCAGCGGATTGTATCCCATAAAGTGAGAAGCCTCATTGAAAACATCTTCACTAATAATAGAAATAAAATTTAAGGAAACATGCGGCGCTAAAAACGTGATTAAGAATATTCCCGAAAGAGCCATAGCTACTTTCTTTAAGATGGAAGCATTCAACTGTGCAGATTGTGCCATAAGTGTTAAGTAGTTTGTTTTAAAAAATTACACAAAAATAACTCAATTAACAAAGAACTACAACCATTTCGTTGTTATTTATAATCATTTTAAAATAGACTACGCATACGTATTTTTACGTATAAATTTAGTATGGAAAATCTAAAAAATTGCGTCACAGTCACTTTCTCCTAATTTTAGTACGTATTCAGATTACTAAAAATTTATCATATTGTTATTTTATTCAAAGTTTTGGTTTGTTTTCTTCAAAAGTACCTACTGCACTCAATTTTATTAAAGCAAAAAATTGTCATTCCATAACATAGTTTTACCTTTAGCTACTCAAAAAATAAGAATGAAAACAGGAATTGATGCTATTTCTTTTGATGTAGCGAACATACACTTACCCATAAAAACTTTGGCGATCGCCAGAAATATTGAACCCGAAAAATTAGAAAAAGGTCTTGGATTACTAAAAATGACTTTTCCAGACGTTCATCAGGATGCAGTTGTTTTTGGAGCAAACGCTTTAACCAAACTTATAATCAACAATAAAATTGACTTAAAAGAAATCAGTCGTATATATGTAGGTACCGAAAGCGGTATCGATAGTTCTAAACCAATTGCTTCTTATTTAATCAGTTTAATGGAGCAAAAATTTGGCGAAGATTCATTGGCAGAATGCGATGTTGTAGATTTTACTTTTGCGTGTATTGGCGGAGTTGACGCGATGCAAAACTGTCTTGATTTCGTAAAATTGAATCCGATGAAAAAAGCAATCGTAGTTACTTCTGACTTTGCAAAATATGATTTGAATTCTGGCGGAGAATATACGCAAGGTGCTGGAGCTGTTGCTATGCTGATTACTGCAAACCCAAAAATCATTGCTTTTGATGACAATTGGGCAACAAGCACAAAAGGTGTTTTCGATTTCTTTAAACCATACAGAACTATTGCTAAAGAAGAAATTACAAAAAATGCAAACAACGATTCTTGGTTCGACAATTTAGAAGCCGAAATCGAAATCCACAAAGACCAGCCGGTTTTTGACGGACAATATTCAAATCAATGTTATATGGATCGTACGCGAAATGCGTATTTTTCATTCAAAAAATTAAAAAATACAACTGAGACTTTATACAATACTTGGCACAGTATCGTGATGCATTTACCTTATTCTTTTCAAGGGCGACGAATGTTATCTGAAATTTACGCTTTGGATAGTGCCGAAAAAATTATTGCTGATGATATTGCACCTGCAGATTATCAGGCAAAAATTAAAGAAGTTGCAAAATCTGAAGATTACAGAAGTTTTGTAACCGAGAAATTACAGCCTGCCGAATTAGCTTCTTCTTTGATTGGAAATCTTTACACAGGTTCTATTTTCATGGGATTATTGTCGACTTTGGCTCATTTCTATGATACCAAAAAAGAAGTTGCCGGAACTAAATTCGGTTTCTTAGCTTATGGAAGCGGATCGAAATCAAAAGTTTTTGAAGGAACAATTCAGCCAGAATGGAAATCGGCCTTAGAAAATGTAAAACTTTTTGAAAATTTAGCTGAAAGTGTAGAAATTGATTTCAATACTTACGAAAGTCTTCACAAAAAAGAGCAAAAACAAAGCGTAAGAACTCCTAAAAACGAATGGATTTTAGACCGAATTGAAAAAGAAATTCCTGTTTTGATTGGAGCTAGATATTATAAATGGGTGGATTAAAATTCCATTTTTTTTAATTTTAAATTCCAATAAAAACCGAAGCAAATAGCTTCGGTTTTTTTTATAGGCAACATTTGTCATTCTGAGTAACGAAGAATCTTCTCGAGAAACTCTACAAAGATTGGCGACATTCTAGCCGGAGCTACTTGCGAAGATTCTTCGTTCCTCAGAATGACAAGATTATGTTTAGAAGACTTTTGACTCCAACAAAGCATTTTCTAATTATCAAATTGACACATTATCTAATTAAAAAAATCAATCCTTCTTATGCTGTTCAGTATAGTTTTGATTTCCTTTAATTCGGGTATCTTCAGTCTGCATTCCGTTGGCCATTCCTAGCATAAAGGCTGTAATTATAATTATAAATTTTCTTTTTAACCAATGAAGAAGTGGTCGCTTGGATCGCTCCAAACGTGTTTGTTTATTTTGCTTATACATTTTGAAAATGATAAATGATTAGACATTATTGATCATCTATGCTCCGAAATAAATTTCTTAAGCTGTGTATAAACTTTTGCTGAAGTGTTTTGAAATGATTATTTCATTTATAAAAACAGATTGATTTATAAATGAAATTAGTTTTTGATAAAGCAGATTTTGAAATTTCAGGAGTTTCTTAATTTGAAAAGTAAAAACATTTTCAACTTTTAGAAAATTCAAAACAATTGAAAATCTTATTTCCGCCCAGGAAACAACTTGTCCGAATTTGTATAAACGAGAACTTTTAGCATTTGATTCTCTTCTTAAAACTACAAATGAAGATTGATAATATTCTGCCGATTTAGATTGAGAATATAAAATACCATCGCCCGCAATCACGACAAAAGTCAGAAAAAGTGCAATTAGGTATTTTAAATATTTTTTCAAATTCGTTTGTTTTTAAAGTTTCATTTCCATAATAGGCATGAAACGGTTTTTTATTGACGATTCGAATTCTCCAACTTTTACAAATCCCATTTTAGAATAAAATTCCGCGACTGTTGGGTTCTGAATCTAGCGTTATTTTTTCGATTCCAATTTCTTTCATTCGGTTTAAAAAATCTAGAAGCAAATATTTTCCAAATCCTTTTCCCATATATCCAGGCAAGACAAATAAATTATCAAGTTCTACAGTTTTGTCATTTTCAAAAATAAAAGAATAATAACCAATAATTAAATCATTATCAACCAATTTAAAAACGTTATGCTCTCTTATGTAATCTTGCGAAATAGTTAGATTTTTATCCCATATCTGGATTTGCTCATCAGAATATCCCCAATAGGCTTTTGACTTTTTGGTTATTGTGGTTAGAATTTCGTTATCGGTTATGTTGGCTTTTTCTATTTTCATTAGTTTTTAAAATTAGAACCGACTGATCTTTGTCATTCTGAGGAACGAAGAATCACACAAGAAACTCCGCATGCTAAATCACCAATCTTTGTCGAGCCGAGTGTGATTCTTCGTTCCTCAGAATGACAAACGCTACCTATAAATCGTAAACTTATTATGACTCAAAGCAAAACCAAGATTCTTATAAATCGCGACATTTTCTACTCGCTTTTTATTTGTAGTTACTTCAATACTTTTTAAATTATTCTGCTCAGCAAAATTTAAAATCTCATTTATTAATAATCTTCCAACACCTTGACCTCGATAATTTTGATGAACAAAAAACTCTTGAATTTCACCAACCAATCCGCAATGATGCAAAAGGTTTTGCGTGTGAAAACTAATAAATCCTACACCTTCATTTTCGTTTTCGGCAATGAGATAAAGATTTTTTGGGTTTGAAATGTTTTCATTGAATATTGTTTCGAAAACTTCGAAATCTAAAATTTCTTTTTCGAGTTCGCAGATTGATTTGTAGATGAAGTTTAGGTCTTGGTTTTTTATTTTTATTTTTATTTTTCTTATTCTGATTTCCGGCTCCATAATTTCCGATTAAAAAAATGCAATTATCAATACATTTTGGAAAGGCTTATACTTCTATTGACAATTTTCATTCTTTCATCAATATCTACAAGCCATTCAATAGCTATAAATTTAGAACAATCATCTTTCAATTCAGATGACCAGTCAATTAAAACAGCCGCACCTTGATTTTTGATTCCATATTTAACAAAATCATATGTTTTCAAAAATGAGAAGCGCTTTCTCCTCTCAAATCGAAAACCACATTTTTTGTTTTTGAAAAAACAGTCGCCAAAGAAAGTCTTTTTTGCTCACTTATTCCAAGATTTTTCACTTTATCATTTTTAGTAAAATTCTCTGTTTCAAAAATTTTGGACACTGCCAAGTTATTAACATCTGCGTTATTTTTTAAATAACGCCCTACTCTAACAGGATTGAATATAGTTTTAAAAAATGATTCTTTAAAAGGTTTTACAAAAGTCAAGGCTTTATTTATTTTTACATTTTCGTGTTGTACCTCTCCGGTAAAAATAGCAACCAACTGCGCTTTCAGATCATCAAAATGAAATCCACCTTCTAAATATATAATAACTAAATCTCCTTTTCTCAACTCAAAAGGCGGTATAAAATATTGATCGGTTTTTATTCCTTTACTTTCTATTAACACTTCCTGCATTTTCTTCAGATCTATAAAATCATCACAATATAGTAAATTAAAAAACTGGATTTTTATTTTTATAGAAAAGCAAACTATAAAACCGTGTTTGCGTGAGGGATTGAGGCGGTATCCTTTTATGAAGCGGAGCGGAATAAAAGATATAGCCGAAAGCCCGACCCGAAGGGGCACGCCATTATTGAGACTCTAAGAGGCTAAGGTTCTAAGATGCTAAGATTTTTCAATCTTTGTCGAGTTACTTGCGGAGATTTCTCGTTCCTCGAAATGACAAGATTGTGCAAAATGATCGATAAAAAACTTTGCGTCTTCGCGAGCAAATCTATTGCGTGCTTTGCGCAAACCTTAGCGCCCTTTGCGGTTAAACCACGAACAAAAAATTAGAACCAAAACAAATAATAAAACTTTAAGAAATCAACTGCACGCCACTTATCCAAAAATCATTAATTTTGAAATTCGAAGTTCAAAAACAATATTATTATGAAATATCATCAAATAAACAGCGCTCTTTTTGTAAAAAACCGCAGAAAGTTCATGGCAGAAATGAAACCTAACTCTGTTGCTGTATTCAACTCAAATGACATTTACCCAATTAGCGCCGACAGTACTTTGCCGTTTGCACAACACAGAGACATTTTTTATCTGAGCGGTGTAGATCAGGAAGAAAGTGTTTTGCTTTTGTTTCCGGATGCGCCTTATGAAAGCCAAAGAGAAATTCTTTTCTTGAGAGAAACCAACGATCATATCGCCGTTTGGGAAGGTGAGAAATTGACAAAAGAACGTGCTTTTCAGGTTTCTGGAATTAGAACTGTTTATTGGCTACAGGATTTTCATAAAATTTTGAACGAAATGATGACGTTTGCTGATACGATGTACATCAACACAAACGAACATTACCGCGCAACTGTAGAAACAGAAACACGCGAAGCTCGTTTTGTAAAATGGTGGAAAGAGCGTTATCCAGCACATAATGTGGCAAAAAGCAACCCAATTTTACAAAGGCTTCGTTCTGTAAAAGAAAGCGAAGAAATCGATTTGATTCAGCATGCTTGTGATATTACAGAAAAAGGTTTCCGCAGATTATTAGGATTCGTAAAACCAAATGTTACAGAATATGAAGTGGAAGCCGAATTAGCGCATGAATTCATAAGAAACCGTTCTAAAGGTTTTGCTTACACGCCAATTATCGCTTCTGGAAACAATGCGAATGTTTTGCATTATATCGAAAACAATCAGCAATGCAAAGAAGGCGATTTGTTATTATTAGACGTTGCGGCTGAATACGCAAATTATTCAAGCGATATGACAAGAACAATTCCAGTTTCTGGACGTTTTACAGATCGTCAGAAAGCGGTTTACAATGCTGTTTTGAGAGTTAAAAACGAGGCTACAAAAATGCTTACGCCAGGAACGCTTTGGAAACAATATCATGTTGAAGTTGGTAAAATTATGACTTCTGAATTATTAGGTTTAGGTTTAATAGACAAAGCCGATGTTCAAAACGAAAATCCAGAATGGCCAGCATACAAAAAATATTTCATGCACGGAACTTCTCACCACATGGGACTTGACACGCACGATTACGGATTGCTTCACGAACCAATGAAAGCAAATATGGTGTTCACGGTTGAACCAGGAATTTATATTCCAGCAGAAAAATTCGGAATCCGTTTAGAAGATAACGTTGTGGTTCAGGAAAAAGGAGAACCATTCAATTTAATGAGAAATATTCCTGTTGAAGTTGACGAAATTGAAACATTGATGAATGAATAGATAAAAAGAAAGCCCTTAATAAAAGCCCTTAATAAATTATTAAGGGCTTTTTTAATTTTATAATCGGTTAATTATCCGATTTTTGCGATCTGTACATCTAATTGGAATTTACCTGCGGCTTCGTTTTCATCGATCAAATCAAAAAGTTCTAAAGCTCTTCTTGCGTTTTTCTCTTCTTCTCTCTGCTCAGCAACATACCACATCATAAAATCTTCTGTAGCATAGTCGTTTTCAGCTCTACATTTTGCGATTACTTTATTCACTGCTTGTGTAACTGCAATTTCATTTTGCAAAGCAATTTCGAATACTTCTCTTAAAGAAGCAAATTCTTGCCGCACTTCAGGAATAGATGGCGTAATAGCAATCCCTCCCATATCTGTAATATATTTGAAAACTTTTAGAAAGTGCTCTCTTTCTTCTTCGGCTTGCTTGTACAAATAAGATGCTGTATTAGCATAACCATTTCTGTCTAACCATGCGACCATAGCTAAATATTTGTTAGAAGCATCGCTTTCTAATTTTGCTTGTAAGTTCAATATATTTTCGATTCCTTCAACTAATGAAGTACGTGTTCTTAGTAAATCTTTCATGGCCTTTAATTTTTATACGTGTAAAATTACAAAAATTAAAGAAGGCATCTCTAACTGCCTGAAAATTTGGATTTAATCTAAGTAAGAATCTAAATAAGCTCTACGTTTACCGTATTGCAAAGCAAAGAATGTAAATTGAGGGTGAATTTTGTTCCGTTTAATAAATCTCTTAACTGAACTATTTCGCAGATAGTAAGATTTCTGGAAAAATTTCTTTTGGTAGTTTCTATCAACTGTGCATCTGACTGATCAGACAAGTCATAAAGCATATTAAGAATGTCAACGCTATTAACCTTTCTTTGAAAAATCAAAAAATCTTGAATTTTATAACTTGACACAGTATCAACAAAATTGATAATTATACTATTGGTCAAATCACATTGATAACTGTATCCTTTTTCTGTTTCAAATAATACTTTGGCGGTCAAATCACTAACTAGCATTCTAATAAAATATAATAACGACGCAAAAATATATAATTTCAATCAATTAAACACGTAATTAAGACTAATTTAAAATAACAAAATCTGTTAATGTTTTTAAAAACAGCTGAAATGTATTACAAACTGTAACATTCTAAAGCATCCTGAGTCTAATTTTAAAAACAAATAACTTAGAAATCATGCAAGCACACGAAATAGATTATCAGATTTTTGGAGAAGAAATGCAATATGTTGAGATCGAACTTGATCCGCAAGAAATAGTAATTGCCGAAGCTGGCAGTTTTATGATGATGGAAAACAACATCCAGATGGAAACCATATTTGGAGACGGTTCTCAGCAACAAGGATCAGGTTTGTTTGGCAAACTTTTAAATGCTGGAAAAAGAGTTCTTACAGGCGAAAGCTTATTTATGACCGCATTTTTAAACCAAGGCAATACCAAAAGCAAGGTTTCTTTTGCATCGCCTTATCCAGGAAAAATCCTTCCAATAGATTTAACCGAATTTCAAGGTAAATTCATCTGTCAAAAAAGCTCTTTTTTATGCGTCGCCAAAGGCGTTTCAGTTGGAATCGAATTTTCTCAAAAACTAGGACGCGGTTTATTTGGCGGTGAAGGCTTTATTATGCAGAAAATCGAAGGAGACGGAATGGCATTTGTACATTCTGGCGGAACAATGGCAAAAAAATATTAGGTCACGGAGAAGTTCTAAAAGTAGATACGGGATGTATTATAGGTTTTACCAAAGATGTAGATTATGATATTGAATTTATTGGCGGTATCAAAAATTCAATTTTTGGTGGCGAAGGATTATTTTATGCCACTTTAAAAGGCCCCGGAACAGTTTACATACAATCGTTGCCATTCTCAAGATTAGCAGACAGAATAATAGCATCGGCACCAAGATCTGGCGGAAACAGCCGCGAAGAAGGAAGCTTATTAGGCGGATTAGGAAATCTTTTGGATGGAGATAATCGTTTTTAATTTAAGAATGGCTTTCGTTTCTGAAAGCCATTTTTTATTAGATCACAAATAACACTCTGTTATAAATAAATTTATTCCTATTCTAAAGATCTCCCAATTAAATCAAGACATTTCGATATTTCATTTCAGCTTTCTTAACTTTGTCCTTCACAACAAAAAAAGTTCATTTTGAAAACGCTTCTATATAAAAACACCAAAATATCGTACTCAGATTCAGGCGAAGGAAATGCAATTGTTTTGCTTCACGGCTTTTTGGAAAACAAAAAATGTGGACAGAATATGTCGATCTTTTCTCAAAAAACAATCGAATTATTACAATTGATTTATTAGGTCACGGCGAAACTGAATGTTTGGGTTATGTCCACGAAATGGAAGATAACGCCAATGTTGTCAATGAAATCTTGGAACATTTAAAAATTGAAAAAGCCATTATTCTAGGTCATTCAATGGGCGGTTATGTTGGTTTGGCTTTCGCCGAATTATTTCCAAACAAAATCAAAAAATTGGTTTTGCTGAATTCTACTTCAAAAGAAGACACCGCCGAGAAAAAACTAAACCGAACTCGCGCAATAAAAGCGGTAAAACAAAACTACATAGGTTTTGTGAGCTTAGCTATTGCAAATTTATTCAGCGAAAACAACAGAATTCGTCTTGCTAACGAAATTGAAAAAGTAAAAGAAGAAGCCTTAAAAACGCCTTTACAAGGAATTATTGCCTCTCTGGAAGGAATGAAAATCAGAAAAGACAGAGAAAGCCTTTTACACGAAAACCGTTTTCCCGTTTTGCTTATTTTAGGAAAAAAGATCCGGTTCTAAGTTATGAAGACAGTCTTTCGCAAATTGAAGACACAACTGTCGAATTGGTTTCTTTTGAAGATGGTCATATGAGCCACATTGAAAACAAAGAAGAACTCAAAAATATTCTATCCGATTTTTTTAATTAAAAAAACTAAACGAATCTTTAAAAATCAGAAAAGGCCATTTCGAATAAACATCGAAACAGCCTTTTCTTCTTTTGTGGGGGCAAAAAATTATAATAAAGCAATCATGTCTTCTAAAATTTTGGCAAAATTGCTGTTGTTAATTCAATATTGGTTTTCTTTTTAAGAAGCGTCAAAGATATTTTAATTAACATTATTGTGCGATAAACACTTGTTAAAAATTCATCTAAAAACGCTCTTTAAATCACTTTTATTTATAGTATAATAATTCGCATTTATTAAAAGAAGATGTATAAAAAAATCCAACAAGAAAAAGAGATTTGTTTAAAAACGTAACATTTTCTTTCATTAAATTCATTTAAAAAATTCACATTTTCACGTAATAAACACGAAATGAACTTTTTAAAAGCAATTTTTCCAAAAAAAGACAAAATAAAAACGTCAGACGAACGTCGATTTTGAATTAAAACGGAAGAAGTTTAAGCTGAAAATAAAAAGACAAACAGTAAATGCAAAAGACACAAAAAGAAAGACTTCTTTAAAAATATTAAATTACAGTTTTTAAATAAAAACTGAGTCAGAAAGATATCCTTTCGTTACAAGTTCGCTTTTTTCTTTTATTTGATATGTCTTCCCTTCTTTAATTAAAACAAGCTTGTCTGCAATTTTGATTATATTCTCATAGTTGTGATCCGTAACAATAATCCCTTTTTTGTTTAAGTTGGCATTAATCATTTCGGTAATCTTTTCAATCATCAAAGGAGAAAGGCCACTATAGGGTTCATCTAGCAAAACAAACAAGGAAGGATTAGAAAGCACAAGCTTTACTTCGAGATAACGTAATTCACCAGTCGATAAATATTTGATTTTTTTCCCGAGCAAGCCTTTAATAAATTGATCTTCACAAAAACTTGTTCTGTCCTTTTTATCAATTGATAACGAAATGACTTTTTGAACAGACAAGTGATTTGGCAAAAACTGGTCTTGCCCTAAATAACTAACCATATTCATCAATACATTTTTAGCATTCAATGAATCTGAATTTATCCTTACACACCTATCTGGAGCCGATTCAAGTCCTGCAACAATTTTCAGCAAAGTTGATTTTCCAGAGCCATTTCGCCCTAATAATCCAACAATTTCAGAAGTCTCGCACTTCAAATAAATATCTGAAAGAATTGATCTTTCGCCAAATCTCTTCTGAATTCCACTGATTTCTAAAATATGTTTATTCAAAATAATTTATTTTTCAAAAAGATGATCAAACCAAATAAAACCGCCGTGAAAAAAGTCAAAATATAACTGAAAATCAAAAGTTGCATTTTAGAAACTCCATTATTGAAATAAAACAAATAATCATTCTTTCGATAATATTCCTTGTAAACCACGCTAGCAATAAAACCAAAACTTAGAAAATATATAAAGAAATAGTCAAAACCGCCTAAAAAAACAGCACCAAAGCAAACTAGCAAATTCACCCACAAAGTGGTTTTAAAAAACTCCAATACATTTAAAAACTTCCTCATTACTAATTTGTTTTTTCTTCAAAAGGAATTGCAACATCAAAAATTTCATTTAAAAGCAAAACGATTTCTTCTAAATAAGAATTCAGAATTTGATAAGAGACAATCATATCCAAATCTTTATCTTCTTTGAAAGCAAAAGGCAAAAATCCCGACTTTAAATTTTTAAAAGAAATAATCCCAACTTCTATTGGCATTTCTCCAGCTTCTTTTTCAAACATAAATGCATAAGCCAAAACTTGAATAATTTTATCATTTTTAAGCTCTTTAGTCAACCCATTCCATGTTTTCAACACAACATTGTTCTTTTCAACTTTTCCGGTCTTATAATCAATAATTCTTATTTTCCCGTTTCGTTGTTCGATGCGGTCGACATTTCCCTTTATGAGAACCGGAAATGGTAAACTTGGATGTATTAATTCACGTTGATAAGTCTGCTCCAAAGCAATGATCTTAATTCCATCTCCATTTTTAATTGCCTCCAATTCCATTTTTAGAAAATTAAAAACATTTCGCTTTGCCACTTCAAAAGCCAAAAGGTTTCGTCCTTTTTTAATTTCGCCTTCTTTATAAACTACTTTAAACTGCTTTAAAACCTCATCATCAAGAAGCGTAAAACATTTTGCAATATCTTCTTCTGATATAAACCTCCCGATAAAAGGCTCGTAAAGTCCTTTTAGAGTTTCGTGAATAATAGTTCCGAGTGTATTTAAAGCAATATTCTCCTCTACTTCTTCAACTTCACGAATTCGTAGTATTTTTTGAAAATAAAAATCAATTGGATTCCGAATATAACTTGTCAATGCTGATGGAGAAAAACCTGTCGTGGCAATCTCTTTCAAACGAATCATAACTTCTTCTGATTTCGGAATCACCATAGGAAGATAAGCTGTTGAAGGCAAAACGGGATTGTAAATATCAAAAGTCAAATTATGCTTGATCTGTTTTTCAACTTCCAGCTGTGTAATAAATCGGCTTCTTTCTCCAGCATCTAGCCCATCATTTTCCGTATTGTAAATCAGATAAATATTTTTTGCTCTTTGTAGTAAATGATAAAAATGATAGGTATAAATAGCATCTTTTTCTTTAAAAGTCGGCAAGCCCAATTCCTTTTTCACATCATAGGGAATAAATGAATTTTGAGACTTTCCTGCCGGAAATTTACCTTCATTCATTGACGTGATAATTACCGTATCAAAATCCAATACACGGCTTTCAAGAACTCCCATTATCTGGAGACCACGCAAAGGCTCTCCCTCAAACGAAACTTCAGCAACATCAATAATTTGTTTATAAATAGCATGAAGCGTATCAATATTATCAATGTGATTATGATTTGAATAATAATTAATCAGTTTGTTTATTACCTTAAAAACAGCATAAACAAAAGATTTTGCTATTTTTTCTGCTTCATTATCATTGTCAAAATTCTTCTTGATCAAAAGCAGAAGCTCTGAAATATTTTCAAGAACCGTTACTGAACCATTTTCCCATTTATTGAAAAGCATATCAAATAAGTCAGAAGACTTTCCATATAGCTCAACAATCCTGTTTTGAGTAATAAAAGTATAGTTATTCTCTTTGATAATTTTCACTAAATGGCTGGCATTTGCATAAGGCGCCACAAGAGGATGCGTCAAAATATCCAAAACATCCTTGTAATAAAACACATAACTTTCTCCCTTTCGCGAAAGTGCATTGGTATGCATTTTAAACAATTTTGCAATCAAGATTTGAGAAGGATTATTTTTCCCCGAATATCCCATGGTAATATTCAATGCACCCACTGAAGAAGGCGACGAATACAAAACCGGAATCAGCAAATTTTCTTCTCCCAAAACAACAGCAACTTTGTCAAGTGATCCCAGAGGATTTTCATCGATAAGTTTTTCTATAATACTTCCTGCAATTTTTGCCTGACCAATAGTTTTTGGAGATCCAATCACTTGAATGTTTTTAGATTGTGAAAAATCATCCACAATCCATTCAAAAGGATGAAATTTATAATGCTTCCAACTGTCTTTGAATCGTCTTAAAAAAAGACCGGCATCGTGATACGGATCATTCAAAAAGGTCTGATCTGCATCCCAATATATTTTTGCTTGATCTAATGCTAATAAATGTTGCACGATTTTTTCCTCCGCCGCATTCAAAGCATTAAAACCTGCAAAAATAAAAGACCGATTAGCAACCGAATTTGAAAAATGATTTAGATTATTAACTGCCTCTCGGTAAATCAAACCTTGGTACCCAATTCCTTTATGCAGTAAATGATTATACAATGCATCATAATACAAAGGCAACAATTTCCAAAAGTCGATATAATTTTCCAGAAGCTTTGTTTTATTCTCAACCTCTATGCCCCATTTTTTTATATCCTCAATATCTTTTAAATAGGACAAAACATGAATCGGATCAAGAAGATATCGATCTATTTCATTAAAATCCTGTAAAAGTGTTTTTGCCCAATTAGCAAATAATTCAAAAGATTGCTGATGTTGTTTTTCAGTAACAGACAAATACACTTCGTAAAACTCAAATAAAAGCTCTATTGAATCTACTGAACGAATTGAGGCTACATCTTGTACAAAATCCTCAATACTAATTATCTCTGGCGAAAGAATTGTTTTTTCTGTCTGTTTTTTTAAAGCTTCGATTAAAAATACTTTAGCTCTTTTATTAGGCAGGATAATCGTTGTTTCATCAAGCTTTCTTCCATAATCCTGAACAACTATTGCGACAATTTTATCTAAAAAAGAATTATTTATCATTTTATAAAAATAAAAAAAGCCATTCAATTAAGAATGGCTTTTAAGTATTATTTACAAAGTAAATTATAGTTTACCTTGGTATTTAGAACCAATGTGTCTAATTTCAGTTCTTCTGTTTTGTGCTTTACCTGCGGCAGTTTTGTTACTTGCAACTGGTTGGCTAGAACCAAATCCTTTAGACTCTAAGTTTTCTGGGTTAACACCTCTTTCGATTAATGCATCCATAACAGCTTTAGCTCTGTCTTCAGAAAGTTTTTGGTTGATTTTAGCAGAACCTGTACTATCTGTGTGTCCTTCGATAGAGAATTTCGCGTTTGGATAGTTTTTAAGGATTTCTTTAATAGCATCTAATCTAGCTGGAGTTTCTTTGTCACCAGTTTTGAAAGTAGCTTTACCTGAGTTGAAGTAAACCGCTCTTGCTTGAACTTTAAGATCTTCTAAAGCCTCAGAAGTTACTTCTGGACAACCTCTGTTACTAGCAGGACCGTATACTGTAGGACAATCATCATCTTTATCAGCAACACCATCTTTATCAGCGTCTAAGAAAGGACAACCACCGTTTTCTTTTGGACCAGCAACTGTAGGACATTTGTCATCTTTATCAGCGATTCCGTCACCGTCAGTATCAGGACAACCTTTTAAAGCGACTAAACCAGCAACATCTGGACAAGCATCATCTTTATCAGCAATTCCGTCTCCGTCTGTATCAGGACATCCGTTTAATGCGGCTAAACCAAATACATCTGGACAAGCGTCAGAAGCATCAACGATTCCGTCTCCGTCAGTATCAGGACATCCATTGAATTGTTTTAAACCAGCAACATCTGGACAAGCATCATCTTTATCGTAGATTCCGTCTCCGTCAGTATCTTTACCTCCGAATTTGAAAACTAAACCAGCCATATGTTGGAAGTGAGAAACAGCATCTGGAGTTCCAGAAGCATCCTGTCTGTCACCACTAACAGCCCATTTGTATCTTGTAGATAACTCAAGACCAATAGCATCAGTAAACCAGAAAGTTAATCCAGCACCTGGGTTAACAGTTCCATAACTGCTATCTCCGAAGAAAGTATATCCACCACCAACAGATAACGAAGGATCAATCACTTTAGATTTGATTAATTCTTGGAAGCTGTATTTGATAGTAGCATCAATTCCGTAGTACATTAAATCACCAGGATTTACAACCACATTTCCTCTTCCATCATGCCCTGGAGCAGTTGGATCGAAAATAACGAATTTATCAATTTTGTTTACAGACCCTGTTAAGCCAACAGAAAAACCGCTACCAACATATCTAGACACTCCAATGTAAGATAAAGATGGTAAAATATTCCAGTTGTCTTTTACAGCGAAAGGCTGAGAAAAGTGTTGATCAAACCAACCGTGACCAGCCCCTGAACTTGTTCTAGTATCCACTGCATTAACCCCAAAAGAGATCGCCCATGGATTGTTGCTGTCTTGTGCGTGAGAACTTAAACCCATCACCATCATCACAGCAACTAAAAGTTTGTTAAGATGTTTCATACTTAATTTTTTTAATTACAATTTAGTTAATTACAAGCAAAAGTAACACCAAATTTTTTAAATACAAAATGAAATGTTAAAAAAACCTACAAAAATTTACAGAATATGGTAATTATATAACTTTTAACATTTTGCCTGTTAATGTAAATGCTTCTATCGCCTTGTCTAAGTGCTCTTTAGTATGTGCGGCAGAAAGTTGTACTCGTATTCTTGCCTTATCTTTTGGAACTACAGGAAAAAAGAATCCGATTACGTAAATTCCTTCTTTTAGCAATTCATTTGCCATAGTTTGCGACAATTTTGCATCGTATAACATAACAGGAACAATGGCAGAATCACCGTCAATAATATCAAAACCAGCTTTTTTCATGCCTTCCTTAAAATAGTTGGTATTCCATTCCAATTTATCCCTTAGGGTAGTATCTTTTTCTAATAATTCAAAAACTTTAATAGAAGCACCAACAATCGCCGGAGCCAATGAATTTGAAAACAAATATGGTCTTGAACGCTGACGCAAGATCTCAATAATTTCTTTTTTCGCTGTTGTATAACCTCCCATCGCGCCTCCTAAAGCTTTACCTAATGTACCTGTTATAATGTCAACACGTCCCATTACGCCTTTCGCTTCAAGAGTTCCTTTGCCTGTTGCACCAATAAATCCAGCGACATGACATTCGTCAACCATGACCATTGCATCATATTTATCCGCTAAGTCACAAATTTTATCCAGCGGAGCAACTAAACCATCCATGGAGAAAACACCATCAGTGACGATCAACTTGAAACGAGATCCCGCTTCTGTTGCTTTTATTAATTGTTGCTCTAAATCTTCCATATTGCTGTTTTCATAGCGATAACGAGCCGCTTTACACAAACGAACTCCGTCTATAATTGAAGCATGATTTAAACTATCAGAAATAATTGCATCGTTTTCTCCTAATAATGGCTCAAAAACACCGCCATTTGCATCAAAAGTCAGCGCATACAATATAGTATCTTCTGTTCCATAAAAATCGGCAATCTTTTTTCTAAAGTCTTGTGAATATTTTGTGTTCCGCAAATAAAACGAACAGAAGACATTCCAAATCCATGAGTATCCATCGCGTCTTTTGCGGCCCTGAACAACTTCTGGATGAGAAGAGAGCCCTAAATAATTGTTCGCACAAAAATTCAAAACAGTCTCTCCTGTTGAGATTTTAATTTCAGCTCCCTGAGCCGAAGTTATGATACGCTCCTTTTTGAAAATTCCATTTTCTTCAATAGTCTGCAATTCATTTTGCAGATGCTCTTTAATTTTACCGTACATTTCCTTATATTTAAAACGTTAAAAATTAACAACTTAACCATAAAAAAGCCATTAATTCTTTAACTTCTGATTAATTTTTTCACAAATTTACTACATCGATTTCGGTTCCTATATACACCAAAGCCTTTTTTAACACTTTATACCCTAAATCTTCAATAGCATCCTGATATTCTTGAATTTGTTGCTTGTATTTCGGATTTATTGCGCCCGTTTTATAATCCAATAAATAAGCATTTTTGTCAGCAGTCAGGACAACCCTATCCGGTTTAAGAATTTTTCCTTCTTTTTGAACTATCGTCTGTTCGTTCAAAATTTTATTACTTCCTTCAAAACAAACACTTAATTCAGAATGATTTACAATTTCTTGTAGTGTTTTAAAAACCTGATCTTTCTGATCAAGCCTTATCAAACCTTCTTCAATTGCTTTCGTAATCGCCAATTCAACATCAGATTTATCTTTGATAAAAGCCAAAATCTCATGAATAATATTTCCATAAGATATAGCTTCTTGCTGATGTGTCCCCCACATTAATGCCTCGCGCTGTGCAATTTTTATGTTTTTTGGGTCTAAAACTTCTTTTACAATTGGAATTTCTTTTACAGAATCAACTACTTCAACCGAAGCAGACAATTTCATTGGATTCCCAAATTCATACTCTAATTTTTCTGAATCGTAAATATTCTGATGAATCAAAAATTTAATAAAAAAAGAAGCCATATTATTAGGGAATTCACCATCTTTCCTCTCTTTCAAAGATTGCGAAATAACATACAACTGCTCTTCTGCACGCGTCAAAGCCACATATAAAACATTGATATTGTCCAGAAGTTCTTCTTGTTTTTTCAAATTAAAAACTGCCGAAGCACTTTCGCCAAAACCTTCGACCGCACTACTGTTGTCAATCAAAGCTTTGGGAACGTCTAAATCTGCATCTTCGGTATCAAGCCATAATTTATCTTTCGGCTTTCGATTATAATCTTCTTCGGCAAAAGGCATTATCACAACTGGAAACTCTAAACCTTTCGATTTATGAATCGTCATAATTCGGACAGCGTTATTTCCTTCTGGCGAGGGAATACTGAATTTCTCTGCATTTTTTTCCCAGTAAACCAAAAAATCAGCAACTCCAGCTTGATTTCTTATATCTCTTTCCAAAACTATATCCATAAAAAACTGGACATACGCATTTCCTTCAGAAGGCAAAATAAATTTAGAAATAATGATTTCTACAGCTTCGTATAGTGACTTTTTCCGAACATCTTCAAAAGACAATGAAACATCAAAAGTCAAAAGCCATTTTTCAAAATCAGCTTCAGATTTATTTGCCATTCCTTGAGCAATAAAATCATGAATTGGCATTTCAGAATTTACATTTGAAGCCAAAAAATGAAGGAAATTTGCTTTCGATTCTAAATCGGCGCTATTGTTCAAATATTTTAAAAGATGAATAATTAATCGGACTTCTGTCGCATTTTGGATCATCAGAGTTTCCGAAGACAAAAGTGGAATATTTTGTTCTGTCAGATAATTTGCGATCGCAATTCCTTGATCTCTTTTTCGGGTCAGCACAACGATATCTCTATATTGAAATCCTTCTCGAACAACTTTCAAAATCGTATTTAAAGTTGCTAAAACATATAAATCTGATTTTTCAAGCGCTTCGTCTTCATCATCTGAATCTGTTTTTTCAATAATGGGTAGAAATGAAATATTTACATAACCGCCTTCTTTTGAATTTGTATTCTGAAAACTATGATTTTCATACAAATCTTTATAATCTTCATTTGAAAATTCCGAAGCGATAAGCTTGAAAAATTTATTATTGAAATCAATGACTTCACTATAACTTCTATAGTTAGTATTTAAATGCCGAATTTGCTTATCTGGATTATTAAATGGATTTGTGTCTTTGCTAAGTTCAATAAACTGTTCTGCTTTTCCGCTGCGCCAGCGATAAATAGATTGTTTTGGATCACCAACAATCATTAGTGTTCCTTTATTCCCTAAATCATCTAAACCAGAAAGCGAATTGTCAATCAGCGGTATTAAATTTTGCCATTGCATTTCAGAAGTATCCTGAAATTCATCAATAAAAAAATGACGATAACGCTCACCCAAACGCTCGTAAATAAAAGGTGCCGGCTGATTTTGAATTTCGCGATGGATAATCGCATTGAATTCTGAAATCGATAAAATATTTTGTTCCGATTGAATTTTTGCCAACTCATTACTTACCGTATTTAGCAATGAAAGTGGCGTTATATTTTTAAGAAAGGCTTTGTAAAAATCTCTTTTTTCAAAATTCTTATAAATCTTGGTTAAAATCTGGAGCAGTTCTGGAATAATATTTTCAATTAAAGCCCTGTCTTTTGCCGTTTTATTAATCGCAATATCATCGAACTCGTGAAAAGTCTTGTTTCTTGGATTGAATTTTCCGTCACGAATACTTTCTAAATGATTTGGAAAAGTACCGCGAGAAAAAGATTTTAAATCAATTCCGTTTTTATCAATTAAATCAAGCGCTTCTTTCGCCCAATTTTCATTCTCTGATTCTAAATCTTTGCAAAGCGCAAGCATTTTCTTTTTAATCTCAATAAACTCTTCGATCGACTTATCATGAAAATGTAAAATCTCGTTCCGATTATTTTCGTTCAAAACCAACCTTCCGGTTTCCAAAATTTCACGAGAGACATCCCAACTTTTGTCGTCATCGGTCTTTTCCATTGTAAAATCGATTAGCAATCTTGTCAAAGTTTCATCTTGACCGGCTTGGGCAATAATTGCATCAACTGCTTCAACCAATAGATTTTCCGTGTCCAATGTAACTTCAAAAGTCATTGGAAGATTTAAATCATGGGCAAAAGCGCGTATAACTTTATGCGTGAATTTATCAATGGTAGAAATATCAAAAGCGGCATAATTATGAATAAGATGCTTTATAATATTTTGAGATTTTGTTTTGATTTTAATAATCGAAAGTCCCGTTTCTCGAGACAAATCCTCCATCAAAGCAACTGATTTTTCTGAAGGTTCATCTTTTGCAAATTCAGATAAACTTCCAACAATACGGCTTTTCATTTCATGAACCGCTTTATTGGTAAAGGTTATCGCCAAAATATTTCGATAAGCATCATTTTTTGGCGAAGAAAGAATGATTTTAAGATATTCTTTAACCAAAGTATAGGTCTTTCCAGATCCTGCAGAAGCATCATAAATAGAGAAAGACGGACTTTGCATAGTTAGTTTTTTTGTCTCGTAAAAATAACACAAAATATTTAACCCTCAATAATGAAAAATTCCAAATTCCAATATCTTTTTCTTGCGAATGCCTCAAATATTGGAATTTGGAATTTTGAAATTTTTGGGATTTTTGAATTTATCCGTGCTTTGGAAAAGCTCTTTTATTGAAAACTAATAAAATACCAACTCCTGTAGAAATCGCCACATCGGCAACATTGAAAATAGCATTAAAAAATGCAAAATGTTTTCCTCCAAATAACGGTAGCCAAGTTGGAAGATTTCCTTCCCAAATTGGAAAATAAAACATGTCGACTACCAAACCGTGAAACCAAGTTCCATATGGATTAGGAGAAAAAAGTGTTGCAATGTTATGCTCGCTCCCGTCAAATATGACTCCGTAAAAAACTGAATCTATAATATTACCCGCCGCTCCCGCAAAAATTAATGCAATCGCAACTATCAAATAAGTAGAATGGCGTTTTTTAACTGCATCTGCAAGCCACCATCCAATTCCGAAAACTGCAAAAATTCTAAAAACCGTCAAAATCAGTTTTCCATATTCCCCAGGAATTTTTGTTCCCCAAGCCATTCCTTCATTTTCAATAAAATGAATATTAAACCAATCAAAAACAGGAAATTCTTCTCCAAGAATAAAATTTGTTTTTACATAGATTTTCGACCACTGATCAACAATTAAAACTAAGAATATAAGGAAATACGCTTTTCGTAATGACATTTTATAAATTTTTGATGGGCAAAAATAACAATTAAATCAAAAAAAACGCTCCCTATAGAGCGTTAATTCTTTTACAATAATAGCAATTACAGCTCAAACATATATTCTAAGCCGCAAAAAAGCTTATTTCTTACCGCAGACGTTTACAGAAGCCTATGAAGCATCAGTAAAAAGGCCAGAAATAGATTTCAGCAAACCACTGCTATCTTTTCCTACACTTGACTTTTTATCTGCCTTCAATTTTAAACTCATTTTTTCAAAATCCTTCATTCTACGTTCGACATCAGAATTCACATCTTTGAACTTCAATATTTTAGCCATAATATAAGTTTTTTATATTAAAATAAAATAATTAACAGATTGATACTACAATGATACATAATTTAATCTATATTTGTTAATAAGATTTAACAATTGTTCACCTAAAAACACAATTAAAGCACCTAAATAGCTATCAGTCCCAAAATAATTAAACAGAAACTTCTAAATCCTACAAAACATGAATGAAATAACTTCTACTTTAAACGATTTTTTAGTTAATACCAAATCTACCTCTGCATTAATTTTAAACGGAAAAGGAAAAATGATTACTTCACTGCATGTTGATTACAGCGACAGCGTAGCGACGATGAGCGCCGCTATTTTATCAATGAGTGAAAAGTTCTTGACCGACTTAGACAAAGGCGCTTTAAAACAGCTTCTTCTAAAAACTTCAGATGGAGTTGTAGTTGGAAACAAAATCAGTGGTACCAATTTCGTAGTTGCTTTTTCAAAAGAGGGAAGCAATCTAGCTTTATTAATGCGTTCAACAGAGGAATTATCAGCTGAGCTGAGCAAAAATTCACTATTGAAATAACATAAATCTATTAACCCAACAAACCCATTAAATTATGAGCAACGACTTTTTAAACGTGTTTTTGAATGAAATGAAAACCAACGTAAACGGCTTTATCGCTGTAGCAGTAACCGAAATTGAATCTGGATTAAGTTTTGGCAATTTAACAATTGATTCTGATTTCGATCCAGAATTGGTCACGCTTACAACCTTGAAGTTGTAAAAGCTAAATTGAATGCTGTAAAAGCCTTAGGTCTAGATCAGAATATCGAAGATATTTTGATTACACTTACAAATCAAATTCACATTATCGACATTTCTCCAAACAAAAAATTCATGATTTACCTTGCGGCAGATTCATCTAAAGCAAATCTTGGAATGACAAGAGCCATTTTAAGAAAACACAAAGCTGATGTTGAAAAAAATCTTGCATAAAATTTTACTTAAAAAAACCGCCTTTGACTAAGGCGGTTTTTTTATGAAATTATTCTAAAAAATCTTAGAAAATTCTACTTGTTTTATTCTTACAAAAAAAGCAAACCTTTCAACCAACTGATTTCATTAAATTATAAATAATTTCTCTCATAAAACCCCATTATATGGTTAATTTTTGCACAATCAAACATTAAACAAAAAAGCCCCTAAAATTAGGGGCTTTTTTACGAAATTTAATATTTTAAAATATTATCTCTGCAAGTTTTTAGCTTCGATACTCATTGTTGCATGAGGAACGATTTTAAGCCTTTCTTTGCTAATTAATTTACCTGTTACTTTGCAGATACCGTAAGTTTTATTTTCTACACGGAATAAAGCATTTTTTAAATCACGAATGAATTTCTCTTGTCTGATAGCCAACTGAGAGTTCGCTTCTTTAGACATGGTCTCACTTCCTTCTTCAAAAGCTTTAAAAGTTGGAGAAGTATCGTCAGTTCCGTTATTCAAATCGTTCATATAGGCACTTTTGATCAAATCAAGATCTTCTTGTGCTTTTTTAATTTTTGCTTGGATTATTTCTTTGAACTCCGCTAAGTCAGCGTCTGAGTATCTTGTAATTTCATCTATCATGGTATTATACTTATTTTGAAATTAATATCATTGTTCTAATATCATCAAACTCAATTTCTGTGCCGTTTTCTAAAGCATCCACAAAAACCAAATCATCTGTTAATGTCTCAGACTTAATATAGTCTAAGTTTTTCAAAACCGCATCTTCTAAAATGCCGTCTCTCTTTATCTGCACCTTAATCTTATCAGTAACTTCAAATCCTGAATCTTTACGGATATTCTGGATTCTGTTTACCAATTCTCTCGCGATACCTTCATTTTTTAATTCCTCAGAAATTGTAATGTCAAGCGCAACAGTAATTCCGTTTGAATTTGCAACCAGCCATCCTTCAATATCCTGAGATGTTATTTCGACGTCTTCTAATGATAAAGTTACATTATTTCCAGAAATAACAATATCTAGCGTCCCTTGCTTGTCTAACTGGTTGATCTGATCCGCCGTAAAAGCTTGTATTTCTTTGGAAATCAAGCCCATATCTTTACCAAAACGTGGTCCAAGAGCCTTAAAATTAGGTTTAATCTGTTTAACCAAAATACCAGAAGCATCGTCTAAAAGTTCGATTTCTTTCACGTTTACTTCGGCTTTTACAAGGTCAGAAATCGCTTCAATTTCAGCTCTCTGATTCTCGTCAAGTACCGGAATCATTACCTTTTGCAAAGGTTGACGTACTTTGATCATTTCCTTTTTTCTAAGTGATAAAACCAAAGAAGAGATTGTTTGCGCCTTCTGCATTTTGCTCTCTAACGTTTTATTAACAAAGTTTTCGACAAATTTCGGGAATTCAGCCAAGTGAACACTAGCAAAATCCTCGGTTCCCGTATATGTTGTCAAATCTCTATATAATTTATCCATAAAAAATGGAGCTACTGGAGCGCTCAATTTGCTTATAGTTAACAAACAAGTATAAAGCGTTTGGTAAGTCGCAATTTTGTCTTTTGCATATTCTCCTTTCCAGAAACGACGACGGCATAAACGAACGTACCAGTTACTTAAGTTTTCCTGAACGAAGTCTGAAATTGCTCTTGTAGCTTTCGTTGGCTCATAATCTTCGTAACATTCGTCAACGAATTTGATTAACGAATGTAATTCAGAAATAATCCACTGATCGATTTCTGGTCTTTCGTTTAACGGAATTTCTGCTTCAGCATATTTAAATCCGTCGATGTTAGCATATAACGAAAAGAAAGAATATGTGTTGTATAAAGTTCCAAAGAATTTACGTTTAACTTCAGCAATTCCTTCAAGGTCAAACTTTAAGTTATCCCACGGATTTGCATTCATAATCATATACCAACGTGTAGCATCTGGGCCGTTTTCTGCAATGGTTTTAAATGGGTCTATCGTATTTCCTTTACTCTTAGACATTTTAATTCCATTTTTATCCAAAACAAGACCATTTGAAACTACATTTTTGTATGCAATTTTATCAAAAACCAAAGTTCCGATAGCGTGTAAGGTATAAAACCATCCACGAGTCTGATCTACTCCTTCAGCAATGAAATTCGCTGGAAAATCTTTGTTTCCATCAATTTTGTCTTTGTTTTCAAAAGGATAATGCCATTGTGCATAAGGCATTGCTCCAGAATCGAACCAAACGTCTATTAGATCACTTTCGCGCTTCATAGGTTTTCCAGAAGCTGAAACTAAAGTGATAGCATCAACAACATTTTTGTGCAAATCGATTAAATCATAATTTGATTCAGACATATTTCCGATTTCAAAACCTTTAAACGGGTTTTCTTTTTGAAAACCTGCATCGATAGATTTTTCGATCGCATTGTACAATTCTTCAACAGAACCAATAAGAACTTCTTCTTTTTTATCTTCAGTTCTCCAAATTGGCAACGGAATTCCCCAATATCTAGAACGAGATAAGTTCCAATCATTAGCATTTTTCAGCCAATTTCCAAAACGTCCTTCACCAGTAGATTTAGGTTTCCAATTGATAGTTTCGTTCAGGTCGAACATTCTATCTTTTACATCGGTTACTTTGATGAACCATGAATCTAGAGGATAATATAATAACGGCTCGTCTGTTCTCCAGCTATGTGGATAACTGTGCACGTATTTTTCAACTTTAAATGCTTTATTTTCTTCTTTAAGACGAATAGCGATTTCAACATCTACAGATTTCTCTGGCGCTTGTCCTGCATCGTAATATTCGTTTTTAACGTATTTTCCAGCTAAATCTCCTAAATGAGAAGTAAATTTTCCTTGTAAATCAACTAACGGTACCGCATTTCCTTCTTCATCTAAAACCAACATTGGCGGAACTTCTGGTTTTGCTTCTTTTGCAACTTTAGCATCATCTGCACCAAAAGTCGGCGCTGTATGCACAACTCCCGTTCCGTCTTCTGTAGTAACGAAATCCCCTGCGATTACTCTAAATGCATTTTCAGCATTTTGGTACGGCAATACGTAAGGCAATAATTGTTCATAGCGAATTTCTACTAAATCAGCTCCTTTTGCTTCTGCTAAAATTTTGTACGGAAGTTTTTTATCTCCGTTTTTCACATTGTCAAAATCAGCATCGTCTTCGCTTAAGAAAAATCCTTTTCCGAATTGTTTTCCAACTAAGTTTTTAGCCAAAACAACATTGATTGGCTCAAAAGTATACTGATTGAATGTTTTTACTAAAACATAATCGATTTTTGGACCAACTGTCAAAGCTGTATTCGATGGCAATGTCCAAGGAGTTGTCGTCCAAGCTAAAATGTGAATATCTCCAAAACCTTGTAAAAAGCCCGGAAGCGTTTCTGGCAAAGTTTTAAACTGCGCCACAATTGTAGTATCTGTAACGTCACGATAAGCTCCAGGCTGATTTACCTCGTGAGAAGATAAACCTGTCCCTGCTTTTGGAGAATATGGCTGAATTGTGTATCCTTTGTACAACAAACCTTTATCGTAGATTTGTTTCAAAAGCCACCAAACCGATTCCATATATTTTGGTTTATAAGTTACATATGGATCTTCCATATCTACCCAATACCCCATTTTTTCGGTCAAATCATTCCATACGTCCGTATAACGCATAACGGTTCTTTTACACGCTTCGTTATATTCTTCGATAGAAATGGTCTTGCCAATATCTTCTTTTGTAATTCCTAATTCTTTTTCGGTACCTAATTCAACAGGCAAACCGTGAGTATCCCATCCAGCTTTTCTTTTTACTTGAAAACCTTTTTGAGTTTTATATCTGCAAAAAATATCTTTAATCGCACGCGCCATTACGTGGTGAATTCCTGGTAATCCGTTTGCTGAAGGCGGACCTTCAAAAAATACGTAAGGCTCAGCACCTTCGCGAGTTGTTACACTCTTTTCAAATATATTTTCTTTCTTCCAAAAATCAAGAACTTCAGAAGCTACAGTTGGCAAGTCAAGTCCTTTGTATTCAGTAAATTTTGTACTCATTTTATCCTTTTCTTAAACGAGGTGCGAAAGTAAGGAATTTTGAGGAAAATAGATAAAAGATAAAGGAAAAAAGACCGATTTCAGGAAATTTCAGGTAGATTCCGCAATAAATATTGCTGTTTTGGCCAACTTAAGAGAAAACTTCTTTTAAAATCTCTAAAGATTTCGGTTTTTTGAATCCTTCTAAATGCAAACTGTAATAATCAATTAAGATTTTAAGCGACATTTGTCTTTCTAAAACATGAAAGATTTTTTGATCATTATCGAATTTTAATTCGACTAGTTTTTTAAGCAAATTGGTTTCGTGTTCCGATAAAACACTTGCTCCTTGAAAAAGTGTAAAAACACCTTCATTCATTTCAAAATGAGGCAAATTTATTTCTGAAATATCTGGATAAAAACCTAAATATTTGGTGATTTCTAAAAGCAAAATCAAATGAAAATTGGAAATTTCTTCATGATGATCCAGCCAAGTCAGAGCGGTTTCTAAAAAGAGGAAAAGCTGTTCATTTTTTTCTTCTTCCTGAATGGAATAATGCAACATTTCAGAAAGAAACATTACCATCGTACTTTTTACAATATCAGTATGAATGCTCTGAAACGGAACGGCACTTTTTATTTCTTTGAAATTCTCTAGCGTTCCTTTATTTTTATGAACGGCTTCAATTTCTAAAATCGAAAACGGCTGAAAATAAGCAATCTTCTGGCTTGCTTTCCGACTCGAAAAAGCATCGCGCACAAAATACGATTTCAGTCCGCTTGAAAGCGTAAAACATTTTACGATCAAGCTTTTTTCCTGAAATTTTAAAGACGAGATTACTATGGCTTTGGTTTTGACGAGCACGAGATAATTTTAGATTTTAGATTGTTGATTTTAGATTGAAGAAATCCAAACTGAAAACTGAGACTGCGACTGAATACTAACGAATAACCATCACTTTTTTGACTTTTGTCTCGCTTCCATCCTGAGCCGAAATAAAAATCATATAAACACCTGAAGAAACTTTGTATTTTCCAAAAGCAGTTGTGTCCCATTCAATTGTTCCGCCTTCAGAAGTGGCTTCGTAAACTAAATTTCCTTCAATATCCGTGATTTTAATATTGGCTTTATCCAATAATCCGGCAACTTTTACCGTTCCAGAATAAGTTGGGCGAACTGGATTTGGATAAACATAAACGTTATTCAAATCTTCGTTGGCTTCAGTGGCAATTCCGCCAAAAGAAATCATTCCTTTATTGGTTGCTATAAAAACTTCACCCGTTGTGCTATTGATTTTAATATCATTTATGGCATTGCTTGGCAAAGGCGAATTACTATTTGTAAAATGATATTTTGTTTCCTGACCGTTTGGCGAAACCATAAAAACTCCAGAATCGCTTGTTCCAATCCATTTATTATTGGCTCCATCAACCGCAATTGTGGTTATAAATTGCTCGTAAAGAAGTTCCTGAGCTAAATTATCTTCCATAATAATTATTGGATTTGCTTTTAGCTGGCTGTCATTCTGAAAATTTCCAACATTGGATAAAACACGTAATCCTTTTGTTGTTCCAATCCAAAGCTGATTTTTAGTGTCAATTGCCAATGACCTAACATCGGCAATTGGGAGATTTCCAGCATCGGCACCAAAAGTCATTTTTTTGAATGTATTATTTGTTTCATTAAAACCAACAACACCGTCACGATTTGTCGCAATCCATTTTACATTGTTTCGATCTACGAGAATTGCACCATAACTACTCGCTTGAGCATCATCTAAAATTGACGTCATGGCATAACTTCCCCATTGCCCATTTGTTTTTAAAACTTTTAAGCCATTTTTAATTCGGCTATTTGTTACCCATAAATTTCCAGTTTTATCAAAAGCTGTAGCATTGATACGAACATCAATATAATTTGGACCTTCGGTAGTAATCGATTCTAAACCGCTGTTTTTTTCATTATATAAAAAATTTGGAATATTATCTTCGATCCGCAATAATCCAGAAAAAAAGAACTCGCATAAACTTGCTTTTCATTCTTTGGATTAACAATGACTCTTGTCATCGACTTTGCATTATAAACATCAGAATAAGGAATATTCAGCCAGCCAGATGTATTGTATTTGCTAACACCATAACTATCTAAATCATACGGATTATAATAGGTGTCATAATCTCCATAAACCGCCCAAAGCACATTTGGAGTAATATCCATTGAAAAAATATTATTTCGAGCTGGACCAAAAGGCGTATCATTAAGAAAAGCGACACTATTTGAAAGCGATGACGAAAACAAACCTTTTTCTTTTGTTCCGATATAAATTGAACTTCCGACAGCAGTTGCAGAAGTAAAATTAATTGTATTATCTAAAACCTGTGTATTTGCAATTTGTCGAATCAGAACCATTTGATTATTGTAAACATAAACTGTATTTGCAGTCGTAATAAACAAATTATGATTTTTCGCCCTGATATCAACGGTAGTTTGTGGCAATTGCGAAAAGCCTACAAATACACTTGAATTGAATCGATGCACATAGCCCGAATTATTTACAGCAATCAGCTCTGTATCTAGCGTTTCTATGCCGTACCAGTTTCCTGTATTCACAACAGTCCACTGCTTAAAATCATTTAAATTTGGATTTGTGATATCTGCTCTTCTTATTCCGCTGGAAGTTGCGGCATAAATAAATCCGTTAAAAAAGGCTGTTTGCTTGACACTAATTTCGGCACCATTATCGCCAATAAAATAAGTGTCTCCAAATTGTGAAGTCGTTAAATTAAATTGAACAATCCCGAAATCGCAGGAAACATAAACCAACCCATTATGTTCCATAAAATGATTGATTTTTTTAAGATTTGGGGCCAATTGCTTATTGATGATATCAACTACTTTTAGCATACTTCCATCAGCTTCATTTACTACGATCATCAAACCGTTTTCGTAGCCAATAATTGTTTTTTTGAATGCCTCACTATAATAAACCGATGAAATTGTTTGTCCAGAAAGACCATCAATTGTAGTAGTTGTTTTGACCGTATTTGACGAAGCATTTTTAGAAAACAAAGCATTCTCTGAAGCCGCATAAACAGCTGTTGAAGATTCTGAAATATCTTTTATTTCGTTAAACGAAAAATAACCCTGCCATGACAATTTATTCTGCGAAAAGCTAAATTGAAACAGGATTAGAAACAAAATATACAGAAACCTTCCTCTCATTATTTTACGTATTCAGATAGCAAATATACTACAAACGGAAGTATTTGCTTTTTGTTCTTTTTATAAATAAAAAAATGCCTTCAATTGTCAATGACAAATGAAGACATTTCAAAAAAACTATAACTAAAAATTACACTACACCTTGAGCAAGCATAGCATCGGCAACCTTAACAAATCCAGCAATGTTAGCTCCTTTTACGTAGTTTACATAGCCATCTTCTTCAGCGCCATATTTTTTACATTGGTTATGAATTCCAACCATAATGTCTTTTAACCTTAAATCAACCTCTTCACTCGTCCAGTTCAAACGGATAGAGTTTTGCGTCATTTCTAATCCAGAAGCGAGCAACACCACCAGCATTAGCCGCTTTTCCAGGAGCAAAAAGAACTTTATTATCTAAGAAAAGTTTAATGGCATCTAATGTAGAAGGCATATTCGCGGCTTCAGTTACACACAAAACGCCATTGTCAATTAATTTCTTAGCATCGTCACCATTTAATTCGTTTTGAGTAGCACATGGAATTGCGATATCAACTTTTACTTCCCAAGGGCTTTTTCCTTTATGGAAAACAGCGTTTGGATATTTCTCTAAATATCTTTCTGCTCTATTATCACCAGTAGCTCTCATTTCAAGCATGTGGTCGATTTTTTCTCCAGAGATTCCTTCTTCATCATAAATATATCCGTCAGGTCCAGAAATCGTAACTACTTTTCCTCCAAGTTCATTTACTTTTAGAGCAACTCCCCAAGCCACATTTCCGAATCCAGAAATTGCAACTTTTTTACCTTTAATTTCATGACCAATTGTACGAAGCATTTGATCTGTAAAATAAACTACTCCATATCCTGTAGCTTCTGGTCTGATTAATGAACCTCCGTAAGCCAAACCTTTTCCAGTTAAAACTCCAGTAAATTCATTTCTGATTCTTTTGTATTGTCCAAACAAATAACCAATTTCTCTTGCACCTACACCGATATCTCCTGCTGGAACGTCAAGATCTGGACCAATATGACGACATAATTCCGTCATAAATGATTGGCAGAAACGCATAATTTCACCATCAGATTTTCCTTCTGGGTCAAAATCAGAACCTCCTTTTCCTCCACCCATTGGAAGCGTCGTCAAACTGTTTTTAAAAACTTGTTCAAACGCCAAGAATTTTAAAACTGATAAGTTTACTGTATGATGAAATCTGATTCCTCCTTTATAAGGTCCAATTGCAGAGTTCATCTGGATTCTAAACCCTCTGTTTACAATGATTTCTCCTTTATCATCTACCCACGGAACTCTAAAAATTACCGATCTTTCAGGTTCAGCTATCCTAAGAAGTAAATTTTTCCCATCATATTTTTTTCTTTCTGCAATAAACGGAATAACTGTTTCTGCAAATTCTCTAACAGCTTGAAGAAATTCTGGCTCGTTTGGATTTTTTGACTCCACTAGAGCCATAAATTCATTTATTTTTTGTTCCATTTTTAAATAAATTATTCAAATAATAGTTTTTAACTTAACATCAAATTTAGGTACAAAAAAGCTTCAAGAAAACGTTTTCGTATCAACAAGCAAAGATAAGGTAAAACAATCATGAATTGTTATTTTTTTTCGTTTTTAAAGAAGAATTGTGTTATTTCTAAACAAAAATTAAAATCCAATTTTAAGCCTCCGATTTTACATCGAATCACAACACTTAAAGTCAGAAAATTAAGTGTTTTGTTACTAATTTTTTAATAGCCGTATTTAATATTTTGTTTAGACTAGGTTTTTTATATATTTGCCTAGATTTCTAAGCCCAAATTTTATGCTCAAACCCGTAATTATCACGCTATTTGCCATTCTTGGCATAAGCACTGTTGCAAATGCTCAATCTGATCTTGCACAAGAAATAGGAATATTCGCAGGTCCCGTAACACTGCAGTCAGATTTTGGACAAAGAAACAATTTTGATACCAATGTTGGAAACACTGGATTTGGTGTTGGAGTTATGCACTTTATCAACTTCTCAGCGGCTAACAATCATGAAAGTTTTTTCACTGAACACTTTAAAGTAAGATCAGAGCTTTCATTTAGCCATACTGAACTTAAACATTTTGGAAGATGGGTTGACAAAAAACCAGAAACGGTATTTGTTAACATGCTTAAAAACATGAAGGCAACTTCAACTACAGTAGGGATAGGATCTCAATTAGAGTTTTCTTTTATCAAAATACATGATTTCGAAAACACAGTTGGTAGCTTCAGTCCGTATTTGAGCCTTGGATTTCAAGTAGATTACTATTCTGCAAAAGTAGGTTCTAATTTAGGCGACATGACGCTTCCTAATGTAACCATAGGAAAGTATTTAACGCCCTCAGATGGAAGAGCACACGGATTTTCTACAGAAGACGGAATTGTTGTAGCCGCAACCGGAGGAGTTGGTGTTCATTATAAACTGACAACAATGAGCGATTTAATGTTTGAAACTCGTTTTAAAATGTTTAGCAATGACTGGGTTGATGGTCTAAATCCAAATAAAGATCTTTATAAAGAAAATAAGTCGAATGACTGGCAAGTATGGTTCAACTTTGGATATATCTATTATTTAGAATTCTAAATCTAGAATAATTACAATATAAAAAATCCCAAATTCCAAAATGATTAAAATTGGAATTTGGGATTTTTATTTTGCTTATATCTTAAGCTAATGCCTGTTCTAAATCGGCTATTAAATCTGCTTGCATCTTCGATACCAACACTTAGTCTTACCAAATCATCAGTAATACCAACTTCAGCTCTTTTATCAGCAGGAATAGAAGCATGCGTCATCAAAGCTGGATGATTTGCCAAAGACTCTACTCCACCTAAAGATTCTGCCAAAGTAAATACTTTCAATTTCTCTAAAAATGCAATAGAATCTTCTTTTTTACCTGATTTGAAAGTAAACGAAACCATTCCACCAAAAGCCTTCATTTGCTTTTTAGCAATTTCATGAAAAGGATGATTTTTCAAACCTGGGTAATAAACCGTATCGATTTTTGGATGATTGCTCAAAAACTCCACCACTTTTTCTCCATTTTCGCAATGTCTCTGAACACGCAGTGCAAGTGTTTTAATTCCTCTTAAAACTAAAAAACTATCCATTGGCCCTAATGTCGCACCAGTTGCAAATTGCTGAAAATGCAATTGATCACCTAACGCTTCATCTTTAACAATCAGAGCACCTGCAATAACATCAGAATGTCCTCCTAAATATTTTGTTGCCGAGTGCATCACGATATCTGCTCCTAAATCCAAAGGCTTCTGCAAATATGGCGTTGCAAAAGTATTATCTACAGCAAATAAAATATTGTTTGCTTTGGTGATTTTGGCTACTTCTTCAATATCCGCCAATTTCATCAACGGATTTGTTGGTGTTTCCACCCAAACCAATTTTGTATTTTCATTGATTAGTGATTTCAATTTTTCGATATCAGTCATATCAACAAAATGAAACTTAATTCCTGAATCTTTATAAATTCGAGAGAACATTCTATAAGTTCCTCCATATAAATCATCCATTGCGATGATTTCGTCACCGGCTTTAAAAGATCTTAAAATACAATCGGTCGCCGCTAATCCAGAAGAAAAAGCCAATCCGCGAGTACCATTTTCAATACTTGCCAAAGCGTTTTCTAAAGCTGTACGAGTTGGATTCGACGCACGACTGTACTCATAATCTGCCAAAGGCTTACCTGGACTTGTTTGAATAAAGGTTGAAGTTTGATACACCGGAGGCATCACAGCTCCCGTACTTGGATCATGATGCTGACCACCATGTATTACTTTTGTATTGAATTTCATATAGTTACAAATTTTAAATCCTTAAATCTTGTACAAATTTACCGTTTAATTTATTCTAATCCTGACACAACTTCTTACCTTTGTATATAATTAACACTTTTTTAAGCTGAAAACACTACTAGCTAGAACTTTGCAAAAGCAAAACTTCACAAATAAATTGTGATCCAATGCATGACCATTAACAAATAACTTTCACATATATGAAACATTATACTTTTTTAGTCTTTTTGTTTTTGATATTCACAAGTTGTAACAAAGAGCTTTCATTTGACAATGAAACATTTGAAAAAGAATCTACTATACCTTGCAAAAGCGATTGTCCAAAAATTACAATTGAAGTTCCAATTGCCAAAAATGCAAAAACCATGCCGCAGACAGCATCAATAAAAAAGTTTTTTCGGTCGTAAAAGAGATTGTTTATTTTGGTGAAGATCCCACAAAGGCAACCGATTATAAAATACTAGCGCAATCTTTTATTGATTCATATGAAGAAATGCATAAAAAATTTCCAAACGAGACTTTTGGTTGGGAAGGAAAAATCATTGGAAATGTAGAATTTCACTCTGATGAAATTTTAAATATAAAAATTGACCATTATACTTTTACCGGAGGCGCCCACGGATATCAAGGTTTTAAATCGTTATTATTCAATCCAAAAACCGGGAAAACAATTTTTACGGATCAATTGTTTAATAATGAAAAAGAATTTATGGCTTTCGCCGAAAAAAATTCCGCGAGAAATATAAAATTCCAGCAAAAGCCAATATCAATGCGACTGGCTTAATGTTTGAAAACGACAAATTTCACTTGCCCCAGAATATTTTTTATACTGAAGAAGGTTTGCTTTTATATTACAACTCCTACGAAGCCGCATCTTATGCTGATGGTCCTAAAGAAATTTTATTTCCGTATGATGAAATAAACCAATATTTAAAATACCATTAAAAGATTCTAAGGCTCTAAGATGCTGAGACACTAAGATTCTGAGGTTTCTGTAGAAATGCACTGCGGTGCAATAAACTTTTAAGTTTTAGTAAAAAAACTTAGAACCTTAGCGCCTTTATTTACTGCACATCATATTTCATCTTTCTCAAAACTCGGAGCGCTTCTTTAAAAGACAAATAAACAGCTGGAAACGGCTTTAGCAATAATTTTGAATCGATTAGTTTTTGCTTGGCTTCATCAAAACCATTCAAATAACAAATCATAAAAGTTGAAGGAAGATTTTCAAGATCTGCTAGTTCTCGCGACGACAGAGCAAATCCTTTGTGCAATTTTTGAAGCAATGCTATATTTGAATTGTAAATATGATAGAGCATTTTTCTATTGAATTCCGGAGGTTGAAAAAGCATTTCACGGTCAATTTTATAATATCCATTATCAAAAAAATGTATGGTCTGTTTTTCTAAAGGATAAAAACTTGTTTTATCGTTTAATCCTAGCGGAACATATTCTGTAATGGTAAAAGTATCATCATTATATTCGATAGTAACTACATCTAGCGCAGAATAAAATAGTTTAATCTGTTCATTAATCAATTCGATATCTACTCTGGAAAGAAATGTTTTATCTCGAGATTTTTTTCCAACTCCAGCCCAGCAAATCACAAACAATTCTTTAAAGACTCGATATTTTGGCGACATATCTTTGTGCCTAAAATTCATAAAATCAATAACGCCGTCTAAAGTATATTGAATGCTGTTTCGAGAACTGTTTTCAATTCCGATTACCGTTTCGGTATTTTGATAATTTTTCTCGACTTCCTCGTGCTCTTCTAAAGGAGTAGAATTACTGCCTCGCCTTACAAAGACACTATTAGCAAGAATCGTATGAATTCCTTTTTTAAAGTAAGAGATTTTGCTTTTAGGTTTTATAGTAACCAAACCTATTACTTTATCTTTTGGAAGATTTGGAAAAGGAACGTTTTCGTATTGGATTTTGGGAGGATTTTCTAAAAAGGCATTGACCAGATTCTGAATTCGGCTGTCATCAAAAAAATCATCTCCAACAATTTCGTTATCCTGATCTTCGACACCCACAACGATATAAGAATTATTATTTGGGTTAGAATTGGATAATGCGCAAATGTGTTTTAAGAACTTTCCTTTCCCTTCTCGTGAATGAAGATTCAACTGCCTCTTTTTATCATAAAAACTGCTCTCATCATTATGAGCGAGGAGATTCTTTATCAAAAGGCGTTTGTTGATCATAGTCTATTTTTTTCTGCCACTAATTGCACTAATTTACACTAATTAAAAACCCGCAAATCATTTTAATTCCAATTCATAATCTTAAAACGTAAAAAAGACGCACAGCAGTGCGTCTCTACAATAAAATTTCTTTTAAATATTTTTCTTGACAATTGTTGCCGAGGCCTGCGCAGTCGGATAAACAATCAAATCAGCAATATTTACGTGATACTTTCTTGAAACTACAAAATGAATAATATCTGCAATATCTTCTGCTTGAAGTGCATCTAAACCTTTATACACATTTGAAGCTCTGTCAGCATCGCCTTTAAAACGAACTTCACTGAATTCGGTTTCAACCATTCCTGGATGAATTGCTCCAACTCGAATTCCGTACGGATTCAAATCCATTCGCATTCCGTTATTGATCGCATCGACAGCATGTTTTGAAGCACAATACACATTCCCGTTTGGATAAACTTCTTTTCCTGCAATGGAACCAATATTAATAATATGTCCTGATTTTCTCTCGATCATCTGTGGAATTATAGCTTTGGATACATACAAAAGCCCTTTTACATTAATATCAATCATGGCGTCCCAATCTTCAATATCTCCATTTTGAATCGGATCCAAACCGTGTGCATTTCCAGCATTATTGATTAAAACATCAATAGTCGAAAAATCTGCTGGCAATGAATTGATTTCTGTAAAAACGGCATCCTTATCTCGAACATCAAAAGAAAGCGAATAAACTTCGGTAAAAGCAGAAAGCTCTTTTTCTAATTCTTCCAGTCGGTCTTTGCGTCTTCCACAAAGAATCACTTTATAATTGTTTTTTGCCAGTATTTGTGCGGTTGCTTTACCAATGCCGCTTGTTGCTCCAGTTATTAGGGCTGTTTTTTTCATTTTATTTTTTTATTTCTTTTTCCACAGATTAAGGGATTAAAAAGGATTTTTAAATCTGTGAAAATCCTTTAATCTGTGGCTAACATTTTTTTGTTTGGCATTTAGCTAAAATCTGAACACTTAAAATTTAAGGCACATCATCGCCCATACTTTCTGTCCAGATCGCGAACCAGTCTTCTTTGTCCAGATCCAATTCTACTGCTTTTAGCAATGCCTGAATTCTGGCAATGTTCACCGTTCCGGCAATCGGAATAACTCCAGCAGGATGTTTCAAAATCCAAGCAAGTAAAAGTGTATCTGCACCAAGATGATATTTCTCTAATAATGTTGAAAACAGTTTTTTCAAACGGCGTGTTTTCTTCGTATCTTCTCTAAAAACAGTTCCAAGAGGATTCCATGACAACGGACGAATTCCGTGAGTCTGCATATAATCTAAACTTCCGTCCAACATTGGTTCGTAATGCGTTGCGGAAAATTGCACTTGATTATAGCTTACTTCTGTTTTTTGACGGATCAATTCGGTTTGAGAACTCGTAAAATTCGAAAGTCCGAAATCAATAATTTTTCCATCTGATTTCAGTTTTTCAACCGCTTCTGCAATTTCATCTGCTTGCATTAACGGACTTGGTCTGTGTAATAAAAAAACGTCAATAAAATCTGTTTTTAAATTTTTAAGAGATTCCTCTGCAGACCAAATAATGTATTCTTTAGAATAATCGTAATGTTTGATTTTGTTTTGAGGACGTTTTTCAGCAATCATCTGAATACCGCACTTCGTGATTAATTGTACTTTTTCGCGGGAAATTTTACTAGCCTTAAAGGCTTTTCCAAAATCAGCTTCGGTGGTATAATCGCCGTAAATATCGGCATGATCAAAAGTTGTAATTTTGTTTTCGATACTAATTTGTATCATGTTTTCCATTTCTTTAGTCGAAAGGTTTTTGTCCCATACTCCCCAATTCATAGTGCCCGAAATAATAGGCGATAATGTTGTTTTGCTCATGGTTATATTGCGTTATTTTTGGTAATAAATATGCTTTTTAAAAACATACACATCAAAGTTCTTAAAAATATAAAAATAGATTCACAATTCGTCCTTAAAATTAGGTGATTGGTCGAAGTTTTAACCATTCTTTAACATCTTACTTCTCAAAAAATATTCAATTTGCACTCTCAAAAACCGGGCGTAAAAATCAAGAGTTTAAAAAAGCTTTTAAAAACATTTATATGGAAGAAAATACAACGACTTTAGACATTAGAGCGATCAATGAAAAAATTGAAAGAGAAAGTGCTTTTATAGACCTTCTTACAATGGAAATGAACAAAGTTATTGTGGGCCAGAAAAATATGGTCGAACGTTTATTAATTGGTTTATTAGGACAAGGACATATTTTGCTTGAAGGAGTTCCTGGTTTAGCCAAAACTTTAGCAATCAACACGCTTTCTCAAGCGGTTCAAGGTTCTTTCAGCCGTATTCAGTTTACACCCGACTTATTGCCAGCCGATGTTATCGGAACGATGATTTACAATATTAAAGCAAACGAATTCTCAATTAAAAAAGGACCAATCTTTGCTAATTTCGTACTTGCCGATGAGATCAACCGTGCTCCTGCAAAAGTACAATCTGCACTTTTGGAGGCGATGCAAGAAAAACAAGTAACTATTGGCGATACTACTTTTAAATTAGATCGTCCGTTTTTAGTATTAGCAACACAAAATCCAGTTGAACAAGAAGGAACTTATCAATTGCCTGAAGCGCAAGTTGACCGTTTCATGCTAAAAACTGTAATTGATTATCCAAAAATTGATGAAGAGCGTTTTGTAATTCGTCAAAACTTAAAAGGAACTTACGAAAAAGTAAATCCTGTAGTTTCTGTAGATCAAATCTTGCGCGCACAGGAAGCGGTTCGTGAAGTTTACATGGACGAAAAAATCGAAAAATACATCTTAGATATCATTTTTGCTACTCGTTACCCAGAGAAATACAAATTAGCCGATTTAAAACCGCTTATCAGTTTTGGAGCTTCTCCTCGTGGAAGTATCAACTTGGCTAATGCGGCAAAATGCTACGCTTTCATCAAACGTCGTGGTTATGTAATTCCAGAAGACGTTCGTGCAGTTGTTCACGATGTTTTGCGCCACAGAGTTGGGATTACTTATGAGGCCGAAGCTGAAAACATCACTTCTGTAGACATTATCAACAAAATCGTTAACGAGATTGAAGTACCTTAATAAATTTTAGATTTTAGATTGCAGATTTTAGATTTAAAACTGCAATCTAAAAATAATCTAAAATCTAATATCTAAAATCTGCAATCCAAAAAAATGGATACAAAAGAGCTTTTAAAAAAAGTACGGAAAATAGAAATCAAAACGAAAAGACTGAGCAATCATATCTTTTCGGGAGAATACCACTCTTCATTTAAAGGACGAGGAATGACGTTTAGCGAGGTGCGTCAATACCAATACGGAGATGATATTCGTAACATCGATTGGAACGTAACCGCACGCTACAACGAAGCTCACGTTAAAGTATTTGAAGAAGAACGCGAACTAACCATGGTTTTAATGGTTGACATTTCGGGTTCAGAAGGTTTTGGATCAAAAAGCCAATTTAAGAAAGACATCGTAACCGAAATTGCGGCAACGATGGCTTTTTCGGCTACACAAAATAATGACAAAATCGGATTGATTTTATTTTCTGATAATGTCGAATTATACATTCCACCAAAAAAAGGCCGTTCGCACGTTTTGAGAATCATTCGTGAATTGATCGAATTTGAACCAAAAAGCCATAAAACCGATATTTCTGAAGCTTTGAAATTTTTATCGGGAACTCAAAAAAGAAAGCCATTGTTTTTATGATTTCAGATTTCATGTCTGAAAATTATGAGCAAACATTAAAAATTGCTTCAAAAAAACATGATTTAACAGGAGTTCGCGTGTATGATATTCGCGAAGAAAAAATTCCGAATCTGGGAATGGTAAATATGCTTGATGCTGAAACTGGAAGAACAATTTTGGTCGATACCGGTTCTAAAGCTGTCCGAATGAATTACGAAAAACATTATCACGAGAGAGTAAATTATTTCAAAGAAACTTTCAGCAAATCGGGTGCCGGCGTGGTAAATACCAGAGTCGATGAAAATTATGTAACTAAACTGTTGGGATATTTTAAGTCGAGATAAAGATTTTTGATTTTTGATTAACGATTTTTGATTTTTGATGGATGTTAGAGGTTTAAGATTTAAAAATGAATAAACAACAATTAGAAAATAGATTGATTGATTTTGTTGCAAGCATAATAAGACTAACTATTAAATTTGAAAAAAACTACGCTGGAAATCATTTATTAGGACAAATAACCCGTTCTAGTACATCTCCAGCTTTAAATTATGGTGAAGCGCAAAGTGCAGAAAGCAAAAAAGATTTTATTCATAAAATGGGAGTTTGCTTGAAAGAATTAAGAGAAACATTTGTTTGTTTAAAAATAATAGAAAAAGCAAACCTAACAGCAGATTTAGAGAGTCTAACAAAAGCAAAAGAAGAAGCTAATCAATTAATCTCAATTTTTGTATCAAGTATTAAAACATCAAAAAATAATTCATAAAATTTAAAGATTAACCTTCAAAGTAATTGACAATCTTAGGGAAAATCAAAAATCAAAAATCGTTAATCTTCAATCGTTAATCAAATGAAATTAAAATTTTACATATTTCTATTTTTGCTTACATCGGCGGTTTTTGCACAGCAAAAGCAGGTAGAAACAAGTATTGATACCACAAAAAACAAAATTGGTGCCGAGTTTAAACTTACACTTAAAACAGTCGTAAGCTCAAAATCAAAAGTTGTTTTTCCTCAGCCAAAAACTATTGGTTCATTAGAGGTTATTCAATCTTATCCAATTGATACCGTTAAGAAAAACGACACGTATGAATTGATTAAGAAATATGGCTTAACGCAATTTGATTCAGGAAAATATACCATTTCACCAGTTCAAATTTTAATTGATAAAAAACCTTATTTATCAGATTCCATCAAAGTTGAAGTTGCTGGAGTAAAAGTTGATACATTACAGCAAAAAATGTACGACATCAAAGACATTTCTACAGCAGATAGTAGTTTTGGAAATTGGTGGCTATATATAATATTACTTGTACTTATTCTTGGAATCGGCGCTTACGTTTATTGGGACACTAAAAAGCGTCAGAAGAAAAAATCGAAGAAGAAGTTTACAAAACACCGATTGAAAAAGCAACTAGTTTGCTTAATAGTCTAGAGTCAAAAGAGCTTATTCAAAAAGGCGAAATCAAAGAATACTACAGTGAATTGACTGATATTGCCAGAAATTATATCGAAGAGGCGATTCATATTCCTGCAATGGAAAGCACGACATCTGAGTTGATCGCGACAATCAAAACTGCATCGACAAAGAAAAAATGACTTTGACGCCAGAAACAGTTGAAAATCTAGAACGTGTTCTCCGTCAAGCGGATTTGGTAAAATTTGCCAAATCAAAACCTCTTGATTTTGAAATCACCGAAGACAGAAACAAAATTCAGAAAGTAATTTTAACGCTGGATAATGCAATTCCGACAGAAATTCCATCTGAAGAAGATGAGTTACTGAACGAAGCGCAAAGACAAAAACAAATCAAACTTCAACTGAAGAAACAAAGAAACAGACGAATTACTATTGCTATAGGATCTGTTTTTGCTTTATTGATTTTGACAACAGTCGTTTTAATTGCCGTAAAAGGTTTTAAAAATGTAAAAGATACCGTTTTAATGAACCCAACTAAACGACTTTTAGAAAGCGAATGGGTAAAAAGTGAATACGGAAATCCGGGAGTTTTAATCGAAACACCACAAGTTTTAAAACGAGTAGATCCGCTAAAATTTCTTCCTAAAGATGCTATGGCTGTGATTAAGGAAATGCAACTTTTTGTTTATGGAGGCATGACAGACAATTTTTACATTGCAGTTTCAACAAGCAAATTCAAAACTCCAACAGAAATTGATTTGGCAAAAACTTTAGAAGGTTCATTAAAAATTATTGAAGCTCAAGGTGGTCAAAACATTATTGTAAAACAAGAAGATTACCAAACAAACGAAGGTGTTCAAGGCTTAAAAGGATACGGAACAATGACGGTTATAAACCCTCTTACTAAAAGCAGTACAAAAGTATATTATGAAATTCTTTTGTTCAAACAAGAACAAGGATTGCAACAAATTATTATTTCGCACGAAGAAGGCGACAGCTACGGAAATACTATTACTGACCGAATTTTAAATTCTGTTGAACTTAAAAAAGCAAGCAACTAATGGGAAAAATCACTTTTTTAAATCCAGAATTCTTTTGGCTTTTTCTTCTGATTCCAGTCGTAATTGCTTGGTATTTTTGGAAACGCAACCAGCAGTCGGCGACTTTAAAAATGAGTTCGACACAAGGTTTCAAAAACAGTGAATCGCTGTTGGTGAAATTAAAGCCTTGTTTATACGTTTTTAGAATTATAGCATTATGTTCTTTGATTATTGCTTTGGCAAGACCAAGAACAGTTGACATTAGCAATCAGACCAAAACAACAAAAGGAATTGATATTGTAATGGCAATTGACGTTTCTGGAAGTATGCTGGCAAAAGATTTAAAGCCAAACCGTATGGAAGCTTTAAAAAGAGTTGTCGCAGATTTTGTTGGAGAAAGACCAAACGACAGGATCGGTTTAGTTTTATATGCATCAGAAGCTTATACTAAAACGCCTGTTACGAGCGATAAAGCCATTATTTTAGAAGCAATAAAAGAAATCAAATATGATACTGCTTTACAAGATGGAACTGGAATTGGAATGGGATTGGCAACTGCCGTAAACCGACTAAAAGACAGTAAAGCAAAAAGCCGCGTTATTATTTTATTGACAGATGGTGTAAACAATGCCGGATTTATTGAGCCTGAAACTGCGGCCGATATTGCAAAACAATACGGAATCAAAGTGTACACAATTGGTTTAGGAACAAACGGAATGGCTGAGTCGCCTTATGCATATGGGCCAAATGGCGGTTTCTTATTCAAAATGCAAAAAGTAGAAATCGACGAGCAATTAATGAAAAGTATTGCCCGCAAAACGGATGGAACATATTTTAGAGCAACAAGCAATGATCGATTAGCTCAGATTTACAATTCGATCAATAAATTAGAAACAACAGAAATCCAAGAATTAAAATTCTACGATTATGACGAAAAATACAGAATGTTCGTTGCATTGGCAGTCTTTTTATTATTGCTGGAAGTTGGTTTAAGAAATACAGTTTACAGAAGCTTCATTTAATTTTAGATTTAAAAAAATCTAAAATCTAAATTCAGAAATCTAAAATTTAAAATGGAATTAGACGAAAAAAATATTTATACCTTTTATTTTTACTGCCAATCGTGGTATGTATTTTTCTTTTCAATGTGTATTGGAAAAGAAAAAAGCAACGCGAATTTGGTGATTTAGAAATGGTCAAAAAACTGAGCCCTGAAAGTTCTGTTTTTAAACCAATTCTAAAATTATCAATTATACTTTTAGCGCTTACTTGTTTGATCATCGGACTCGTAAATCCGAAGATTGGAACAAAAATGGAAACTGTAAAACGTGAAGGTATTGATATTGTTTTTGCGGTCGATGTTTCTAAAAGTATGCTTGCCGAAGATGTTGCACCAAGCCGTCTGGAGAAAAGCAAGCAAATTGTTTCGCAAATCATAAATCAGTTAGGAAGCGACCGAATTGGAATTGTTGCCTACGCAGGAAGCGCTTTCCCTGTTTTACCAATTACTTCTGATTACAGCGTTGCAAAAATGTTCTTGCAAAGCATGAGCCCGGATATGGTTTCATCTCAGGGAACTTCGCTTGATGAAGCCATCCGTTTATCATCGACTTATTTTGATGAGAAAAGCAAAACAAGCAAATTGCTTATCTTGATTTCTGATGGAGAAGATCATTCTGAAGGCGCAACCGGCTACGCCGAAGAAGCAAACAAAATTGGAATGAAAATCATCACAATTGGTATCGGAACTGAAAAAGGAGGCACAATTCCATTAAAAGAAAACGGTATTGTTAGAAACCACCAAAGAGATCAAAACGGAGAAATTGTTATCACAAAACTGAATCAAGAAGGTCTAAAAACTATTGCAAAAGCGACAAAAGGAGGTTATGTTTACGGCGGCAACACAAAAGAAGTTTTAGATTACATCAAAAATGCCCTGAACAATATTCAGAAAACAGAATTTGAAGCGACGCAAATGGCAGAATTTCAATCGCAATTTCAATGGTTCCTAGGGTTTGCATTTCTATTACTATTCTTAGATATTTTCCTTTTGGAAAGAAAAACAAATTGGATAAAAGAGTTGAATTTATTTAACGAAAAGAAATAATAAAGTTCGCCACTAATTACACGAATTTACATGAAAACAATCACTTTAAATTAATCTGTTTTGTGAAATTCAAAAATATGCAAACGATTAATTAGTGATAATTGGTGAAATTCGTGGCAACCAAAAAAATAAAAATTTAGAATGAAAAATTTACTTCTTTATATTTTACTAACGTTTTCTTTGGCAGTCTCTGCTCAAGAAAAAGACAAAACATTGCCAGATGGGAATGAAGAATATAAACAGAATAAATTTGTTGATGCTGAAGCGAACTATAGAATTTCGCAATCAAAATTTCCAAACAAAGCGACCGCTTCATACAATTTAGGAAATACAATTTACAGACAAAACCAAATTGCAGAAGCCAAATTTGCTTTCGCGAAAGCGATAAAAAACGCAAAAACAAGACCTGAAAAACATAAAGCTTATCATAATTTAGGGAATGTTTTCATGAAAGAGAAAGATTATACGCAAGCTGTAGAAGCCTACAAACAAGCATTACGAAATGATCCAACCGATGATGAAACACGATACAATTATGCTTTGGCCAAACAAAAGCTAAAAGAAAATCCTCCTAAAAACGACAACAAAGACAAAAATAAAGACAAAGACAAGGACAAGGATAAAAATAAAGATAAGGACAAAGACAAGGATAAAAATAAGGACAAGGACAAAGACAAAGATAAAAAAGACGATAAAGGCGATCCAGACAAGGATAAAAAAGATGGTAAAAACGATCCTAAAAAAGATGACAAATCTGACAATAACGGACAGCCAAAACCACAGCCTGGCGGAATATCAAAAGAACGTGTTCAAAATTTATTAGATGCCGTTAATAACGAAGAAAAGAAAATTCAAGACAAAGTAAACGCGCAAAAAGTAAAAGGAAGTCCGAAAAAGCAGAAAAAGACTGGTAGATAAAAGTTTAATCGTTTAATTGTTAATTTGTTTATTTGGAAAGCATCCTTTAGACAAAAAGCCGATTAAACGATTAAACAGTTAAACAAATAAACAATCAAACAAAAAACCGATTAAACGAATAAATGAAAAGATTTTTAATTTTATTTCTATTCACTTTTCAAGGACTTTTGGCTCAAGTTCAATTTGAAGCCAGAGTCAGCAAAAATACGCTCGGGCTTAATGAGCGAATTCGAATTGACTTCATCATGAATGTTGATGGAGACAACTTTGAACAGCCTAATTTTGATGGATTTAAAGTTGTAGCAGGACCAAGTCAGCAAATAAGCCAATCTTGGATAAACGGACGTAGTTCTTTTCAAAAAATCTATTCTTATATTTTACAGCCAACTCAAAAAGGAAACGTTGTCATTAAGCAAGCCGCAATCGAGTTTAATGGACAGATTTACAAAACATCTCCAATAAAAGTTGTGGTTACAAATGCTGTTGCTCAAGAAAGAGATCCAAGCGAAAGACAACAACAAGGAGGCCAAGGAAGCGAAACATTAAATCTCGTTGCCGAAATTTCAAAAACAAACCCATATTTGAACGAGCCAATTACAGTGGTTTACAAATTGTATTTCAACAATATTGGCGTTAATGGATTCAAAGAATTGGCAAAACCAAAATATAATGATTTCTGGAATCAGAATATCGAAATCAAACAATTGGCAATCGAAGAAGGAAGTTTCCAAGGTCAAAGATGCTATTATGTGATCCTAAAAAAGACAATTCTATATCCTCAAAAATCTGGCAAATTAACAATCGAACCGCTTTCATTAGACATTGAGGTGGAATTGCCTACAGATCGCCGAAATATGTTTGGTCAGATGATCACAACAATGGATAATAAAGTAGTTTCGGCTGGAGCTAAAACAATAAATGTACGACCACTTCCTGAAGCTGGAAAACCAGCAGATTTCAGCGGAGCAGTTGGAAAATTCAATTTTATTGTTACGCCGTCTAAAACAAGTGTAAAAAGTGGTGAAGGCTTAGATTTAGTTGTGAGCGCTTCCGGAACTGGAAACATGAAATTGTTTACGTTGCCAAAACCAGTTGTGCCGAATGCGTTAGAAATGTACGATCCTGTTCATGACGAAAAAGTTACGACTTCGCTAACTGGAATGTCTGGAAGAATATCTGACAAATACACTATTATTCCGCAGTACAAAGGAAAATACATCATTAAACCAATGCAGTTTTCTTATTTCGATTTAAGCACAGGTTCATACAAAACCATCACTTCGCAAGAAATTGCAATTGATGTTTTAGACGGACCAATGCAAGCTGAAGCGAACAGTACCGCAAATGCGGCGAAAAATGTAATTTCTAAAACAGATCAATTTAAGTATATCAAATCAAAAACGACTTTGGTCTCGGTTGCTAAAGATGATTTTTATGGTTCTGATTTGTATTATGCATTATTGTTTGCGCCTTTCATCATTTTGCCAATTATCATTATTGCTAAGAAGAAAAAGAAGCAATTGATGGCGATGTAGCAGGAAACCGAATCAAGATGAACAATAAGCTCGCTAAGAAATATTTATCGGAAGCTAAAAAACAGCTTAATAACAAAGAAGCATTTTATATTGCACTAGAAAAAGCGATGCATAATTTCCTTAAGGCAAAATTGCATATTGAAACCTCAGAAATGAGCAAAGACAATATTCGCGAATTATTATTATCTCGAAATGCAAATCCAGAATCAGTTCAAAACTTTATTCATTTGACTGAAAACTGCGAATTTGCAAGATATGCTCCAGCATCAAGCGCTTCGATTCAGCAAGATTTTGATAAAGCTGTTTTGATCATTTCAGAATTAGAAAAACAGATTGTTTAAACCTATTAAAACAAACCTAACAGGTTTTAAAAAAACAAAATGAAAAACATAGTATATCTCTTTTTATTAATTACACAGGTTTTCTTTGCTCAAAGCTTTGAAAAAGGAAACGCTATGTATCAAAGAGGCAATTATCAAGAAGCTATTCAGGCGTATGAAGCTGTTATAAAAGAAAACAAACAAGAATCGGCTGAATTGTATTTTAATTTGGCAAACAGTTATTATAAGCTGAACAAAGTGGCGCCAGCAATTTACAATTATGAAAAAGCTTTGGTTTTAAAACCTCATGATCCTGAAACGCTTAACAATTTAAAATTTGCAAAAAAACTGACTATAGACGAAATCAAAGAAGTGCCAAAAGTTGGTTTTGCAAAATTGATTCAGAATTTTACTGGCATTTTTGATTATAATACTTGGGCCAAAATCTCTGTTGGAATTGCATTTCTTTTTCTTTTGAGTTTTATCGGGTATTATTTTTCACAAATTACGATTACAAAAAGAATTTATTTCATTGGAATGTTTGTTCTTTTGCTCGTTTTGGGATTAAGCATTTCGGCTGGAATGTCTGAAAAAAGTCATTTTGACAATGATCGCCCAGCAATTGTTTTTGCCGAATTAAGCGAAGTTCGAAGCGAACCGCAAAAAGGCGGTGCTTCGCAATTTTCTTATTACATGAAGGTGCAAAAGTTTATGTAACCGAAGTTTTGGGCCAATGGAAAAAAATCGAATTAACTGATGGAACCGAAGGTTGGATTGATGGTTCGACAATCAAAGAAGTGAAATAGATTTTTAAAATCTCAAAATAAAAAACCCCAAATTCCAATTCTAAAATTGAAGTTTGGGATTTTTGTTTTTTTGTTTTAAACCACATAAGTGACATAAGAAAATTTAATTTAAAATTATATTCTGTTACAATATTTATTTATACCAAAATTATTCCCAACGGGTATTGTAGAGACGCATTTCAATGCGTCTACATATAGTATGTCGACAAAGATTGTGTTAGACGCATTAAAACAGAACATTCCGTAAAATTAAAATGTATATATTTTCTCAGGCGTCACGCAATAATCCAATTTTATATCCGATTCAAAAACATCTTCAATCTGATTTTCAGCCTCAAAAAATGAAAGTCCGATTTTTATAGTTTCTGGTCGGCATTCGGATAGAAATTTATCATAAAAACCCTTTCCGTAACCCACGCGATTTCCATATTTATCAAAAGCCAAAAGCGGCACAAAAACCACATCAATATTTGAACTCTGAACTTGAAGTCCGTTTACAGGTTCTGGAATATTATATTCATTCTTTTTGATTTTAGTATTATCGGTCAAAAGAAAATGAGTCATTTGGCGAGTTTCAAAATCACTTTTCGAAATCACAATTTCCTTGTCTTTTCCAGAAAGCAGATGCAAAATAAATTCGGTATCGACTTCTTTGTGTTCGACAATTGGAAGAAAAACATGGAAATACGTTTTATCCCAGATTGGGAGCTGAATTAAATTATTGGCTATAGCCAAACTTTTTCTTCAATTTCCTCTTCAGAAAGCGTTTTACGAAGATTTTTATAATGTAGTCTTAGTTCTTTTTTATTCGTCGCCATCTATAGGGCTATTTTTAGATAAATGATAAATTGCGTCGCCCTCATATACAATAGGGGAATGATTAGCATTGATTACAAATCCATCGTGAGGCGCTTTTACTTTTTGTTCAAATTTCCCAAACGGATCAGTAATAATGGCCAAGATAGTACCTTTAGTCACAAATTTCCCAACTAAATTAAAATCATGCGACAAACCGGAACATTTCGCTCTTAGCCAGAACGAATATTTTATATAAATAGAAGGCATTGGCGCGGCTTCGACAAGCTGTTTTGAGTCGAGCATTTCCAAATAATGCAATAGTCGTTTTACTCCTAAAACACCTTCATTAGCAATATCATTATTGATGTCCAAAGATTTTCCACCTTCAAAAAGCGACATTTTTACATTGGCACTTTCAGAAGTTTTCCTAAAAGAGCCACTTATATTTTTAGAATACAAAGTGAAAGGCGCATTAAAAACATCAGCCAAAACTTTTAATTCGGGATTATTCTCAGTAATTCTAATTTGTGGCGCGTTGAATCTGCTGGCGCCTCCGGCATGAAAATCAACTGCATAATCCAGAATTGGCAAAATTTCTTCGACAATATGATAAGCAAAACGGCTTGCGAGTGAACCTTTTTTGCTACCTGGAAAAACTCGATTTAAATCACGTCCGTCAGGAAACTCGCGTGATTTGTTTACAAAACCATACATATTGATAATGGGAATACAAATAATGGTTCCCTTCGCTGGTTTGTTTATTTTTTTACTGATAATTTGCCTTACGATTTCTACTCCGTTTATTTCGTCGCCATGAATTCCAGCTGAGAATAAAACAACTGGGCCTTCAATTTTTGAACGGCGCACAATTACCGGAATATTAAGTTTTGTTGTGGTATGCAATCTTGCAATTTCAACGTTAATTGTTCTACTTTCTCCCGGCAAAATTGCTTCGTCGAAAATAACTAAGGGCTTACTATTTTTCATGCAGAATTATAAAAGCTAAATATAGAAATTATTCTTTTGATTTCGTAAATTTGATTCTAAATCGGTGTTAAGCTTTTTTCAAAAATTAAAATGATTTTTGAGCGCTTTTTCACAATCTTCAGAAATAAAACAGAATGCAAAAACCGTCCTTAGATCTTCAAATTCTTACTTTGCCTGATAATCCGGGCGTATACCAATATTATGATAAAGACGGTAAGATCTTATACGTTGGGAAAGCCAAAAATTTAAAAAAAGGGTTTCCTCCTATTTCAATAAAATTCACGATACCGCCAAAACGAATGTTTTGGTCAAAAAAATCGTAACGATAAAACACATTGTCGTTCCAACTGAAACCGATGCGCTTTTATTGGAAAACAATCTAATCAAAACTTTACAGCCGCGTTATAATGTATTGTTGCGCGATGACAAAAGCTATCCTTGGATTTGTATTAAAAAAGAACCTTTTTCGAGAATATTTTCAACACGAAGAATGGTTAAAGATGGGTCAGAGTATTTTGGCCCTTATACAAATTTCAAAACGGTTCACACGATTTTAGAATTGATTAAAGAATTATATCCGCTTCGCACTTGCAATTTTGATTTGAGCAAATCCAATATTGATTCTGGCAAATTTAAAGTTTGCTTGGAATATCATATTGGCAATTGCAAAGGTCCATGCGAAGGTTTGGAACCGTTGGAAGAATATCAAAGACAAGTCAATGCGATTCGCGAAATACTGAAAGGAAACTTCAAAGAAAGTTTAAAGGATTTCAAAAAGATAATGAATAATTATGCGCAGAATCTACAATTTGAAGAGGCGCAAAAAATCAAAGAAAAGATTGAAGTTTTGGAAAACTATCAATCCAAATCGACCATCATCAATCCTAAAATTACCAATGTTGATGTTTTTTCAATTGTTTCCGACGAAAGCGCCGCTTATGTAAACTTCCTGCAAATTTCTCACGGATCAATTATTCGTTCGCATACTTTGGAAATGAAGAAAAAGCTGGACGAAAGTGACGAAGAATTATTGGAACTTGCTATTATTGAACTTCGTGAACGTTTTGAATTATTATCAAAAGAAATCATTGTTCCGTTTGAAATTGATTTGGGCGAAAACATCAAAACAACTGTTCCGCGACTTGGAGACAAAAAACAGATTTTGGATTTATCAATTCGAAATGCTAAATTTTACCGAATTGAACAATTAAAACAATTGCAAATCGTAGATCCGGACAGGCATACAAACCGAATTATGGCACAAATGCAAAAAGATTTGCGTTTGCCTGTTGAACCGCGCCACATCGAATGTTTTGATAACTCGAATATTCAAGGAACAAATCCGGTGGCGGCTTGTGTGGTTTTTAAAGACGGAAAACCAAGCAAAAAAGATTATCGCCATTTTAATGTAAAAACCGTTGAAGGTCCTGATGATTTTGCTTCGATGACCGAAATCGTGGGCCGACGTTATAAAAGATTATTGGAAGAAAACGAACCTTTGCCACAATTAATCATTATTGACGGTGGAAAAGGACAACTTTCGGCGGCATTGAAAAGTATTGACGAACTTGGTTTGAGAGGCAAAATTGCCATCATCGGAATTGCAAAACGCCTTGAAGAACTTTTTTATCCAGGCGATTCCATTCCGTTATATTTGGACAAAAAGTCTGAAACTTTAAAGGTAATTCAGCAATTGCGTAACGAAGCGCATCGCTTTGGAATTACATTTCATCGTGACAAACGAAGTAAAGCGGCACTTAATTCATCTGTCGAAAGCATTCCTGGAATTGGCGAAAAAACAATGCTGACATTGATTCAACATTTTAAAAGTGTTAAAAGATTGAAATTAGCAACAGAAAAAGAAATTTCGGATGTTATTGGAGTTTCAAAAGCCAAAAAAATTGTCGACTTTTACAAAACCAACTAGCTGTTTTTTATGTACTTTAAAAAAGTGTTCATTTCAAATGTTCGGTCAAAAGAATTTCTTTCCAAATTTATCTGGAACACAGTGGTCGTACTTTTTGCGCTGGTTCTTCTGCCTGAAAAATCTTTTTCCCAAGACATAAAACAAGACAGTATAAAAAGACCAAAAATCGGTTTGGTCTTAAGTGGTGGTGGCGCAAAAGGTTTTGCACATATTGGCGTTTTGAAAGTTTTGGAAGAAGCTGGAATCAAAATCGATTATATTGGAGGAACTAGCATGGGAGCAGTCATTGGCGGACTTTATGCTACTGGTTATAATGCCACGCAAATTGATTCCATTTTCAAAAAAACTAATTTTGACGAATTGATAAACGACTATATTCCGCGTTCATCAAAAAACTTTTATGGCAAAAAAAATGACGAATTATACGCGGTTACATTGCCTTTCAGTAATTTCAGAATCGGAATTCCTGAAGCGCTTTCAAAAGGAATGTACAATTACAATCTTTTAAGCAGTTTGACTAGAAATGTTCGTCATGTTCGAGATTTCAATAATTTACCAACTCCATTTTTATGTATTGCAACAAATATTGAGACTGGTGAAGAAGTCTTGCTCAATAAAGGAAATTTGGTTCAAGCCATGATGGCCAGCGCCGCATTTCCTTCATTATTTACACCTGTTGAAATTGATGGAAAACTACTGGTTGACGGTGGCGTGGTAAACAATTATCCAATTCAAGAAGTACGCAATCTTGGCGCCGACATTATCATTGGAGTCGATGTACAGGATGATTTACAGAACAGAAAAGGCTTGAAAAATGCGACTCGAATTTTGGTTCAGATCACAAATCTGCAATCGATCGAGAAAATGAAAAGCAAAAGGAAAGAAACCGATATTTATATCAAACCGGATATTCGAGATTTTGGCGTAATTTCATTTGACCGAGGTGAAGAAATCATCAGAAAAGGTGAAGAAGCAACTTTTGCAGTTTATGAAAAAATCAAAACATTAGTAACAGAAGATACTTTTTATAAAAAACCAAAACTAAAAGTCAGCACTGATACTCTAGAAATTCAAAAAATCAATGTTGATAAATTAGACAACTACACCAAAGAATATATTAACGGAAAATTGCGTTTTAAACCAGAAAGCACCATTACATATGATGATTTAAGAACTGGAATAAATAATTTGGATGCGACCCAAAACTTTAGCACAATTTCATATTGCCTGCAACCGGGAGATGAAAACAAAGACAATTTAGATCTAGTGCTGAAAGAAAACCCAACGCAGACCTACTTAAAACTTGGCCTTCATTATGATGGACTTTATAAAAGTGCAATCTTATTAAACTTAACGCACAAAAAGACCTTCATGAAAAATGACGTTACCTCCTTAGATATTATTTTAGGAGATAATTTCAGATACGATTTTAATTATTATATCGAAAACGGATTCAATATCAGCTTTGGTTTCCGTTCAAGACTAAATCAGTTTAATCGAAATGTAACGACGAGTATAAGCAGACTCGAACAATCAAATCCCGATGTCAATCTTATCAATGTTGATTTTTTTGATCTCACCAATCAAGCTTATTTTCAAACCATATTTGTCCAAAAATTCCTCATGGGAGGAGGTTTGGAGTATAAATATTTAAAAATAGACACACCAACACTAGCAAACGAAGGCAATATAATTGACAAAAGTAATTACTTCAGCGTTTTTGGGTATTTGAAATACGATTCCTTAGACAAGAAAACTTTTCCGCGTTCAGGATTGTATTTCTCCGGTGATGTGCAAACTTATTTAGCATCATCTGATTATACGAATGCTTTCAAACCGTTTTCGATGGCTAAAGCCGAAATTGCTTTTGCCAAAACATTATTCAGACGCGCAACTTTTAAAATTGGCGCCGATGCCGGATTTAATATTGGAAGCGACAGCGTACCGTTTTTCGATTATATTTTAGGAGGTTATGGCTATAATAAAATCAACAATTTCAATTATTTTTACGGTTATGACTTTCTAAGCATTTCGGGAAACAGCTACATCAAAACCGACATCACGTTAGATTACGAGATTTTCAAGAAAAACCACGTGAACTTTTCTGCCAACTTTGCTAATCTAGGCGATGACATTTTCACAACTGTAGATTGGATTTCAATGCCAAAATATACAGGTTATGCTGTAGGTTATGGATTAGAAACCATCATTGGCCCAATCGAAGTCAAACAATCATGGTCGCCAGAAATGTCAAAAAGCTTTACTTGGTTTAGTATAGGATTTTTATTTTAGCATTTCAGCAAAGAATTTCTCAATAAAATGGCGGTATTTTTTTGCTATCAAAAATTTATATCAAAAAAATTAAAATAATTAGTGTTATAAATAATATAATTTATAATTTTACTCGGCAAAAATTACGACATTTGTTATAATGAAAACAAATTGGACAGGTTTATTAGAGTATCTTCAATTCCTAATCAAGAGAAATCCTGAATAATGGCTCTATCGAATTGAAATAATTAGTCAATTAAAAGATTGAACTAATTATTAACTCTGCAATTCACATTTTCTAATTATCTAATTTACAAATTATCTAATTGAAAAGGCCATGCCATTATATCACAAACTCGGAGATTTTCCTCAAAAGAGACACACCCAATTCGAAAAACCTAACGGCGGTTTTTATTACGAACAATTATTTGGAACCGAAGGTTTTCACGGACATTCGTCTTTGTCATACCATGTTCACAGACCAACGCAGATTAAAGAAATTTTAAACTCTTATTCGGTTGAGCCAAAAATCGCAATCGGAAAAAATATAAAATCATTACTTTTTAAAGGCTTTGAATTAAAACCTGAAAACGACTTTTTAGACAGCCGAAAAGCCATGTTAGTCAATAAAGACTGCATTATTGGTTTGGTCGCGCCGAAAGAATCGCTTCGAAATTATTTCTACAAAAATGCCGATGCCGACGAAATGCTTTTCATTCATAGAGGAAAAGGAAAGTTAAGAACCATGTTGGGAAATATCCCATTTGAATATGGTGATTATTTAATCATTCCGCGCGAGCATCATTTATCAAATTGATTTTGAAACAGAAGATAATCGTCTATTTTATGTAGAATCGTATTCTCCGTTTTATACTCCAAAACGTTATAAAAATCAATCAGGTCAGCATTTAGAACATTCTCCATTTTGCGAGCGTGATTTTATTTTGCCAAACGAATTGGAAACACACGACGAAAAAGGTGATTTTTTAATTAAAATCAAAAAAGAAGGCATGATGCACGAAGTGGTTTATGCGACACATCCTTTTGACGTTGTGGGTTGGGATGGCTACAATTTCCCATACGGATTTTCAATTCACAATTTCGAACCTATAACGGGACGTGTTCACCAACCGCCTCCTGTACACCAAACTTTTGAAACGGCAACTTTTGTCGTTTGTTCATTCTGCCCAAGACTTTACGATTATCACCCAAAAGCAATTCCGGCACCTTACAATCACAGCAATATAGATTCTGACGAAGTCCTATATTATGTTGATGGTGATTTTATGAGCCGTAATAATATTGAGCAAGGTCATATCACTTTACACCCAAAAGGAATTCCGCATGGCCCAGCGCCAGGCGCAATGGAGCGCAGTATTGGTCACAAAGAAACTCAGGAATTAGCCGTAATGGTTGATACATTCAGACCTTTAATGGTTACTGAAGAAGCTATGGGATTGGATGATGGTCAGTACTATAAATCTTGGTGTGAATAATTAGTCAATGTGCCAATTTGATAATTAGATAATTTCTATAATTAGAAAATGTGTCAATTTGAAAATTAGATAATTCAATATAAGTTGTAACTTTAAACCTACAAATTAATTGTCTAATTATCCCATTCTCTAATTATCAAATTAAAAAAATGACTTTCAACGAAAAATACAAAGACAACGCTCTTTTAATTAAAACATTCAATTTTGCACTAAATATAATTGATTATACAACCGAACTTCAAGATCAAAAGAAATTCGTAATTGCAAATCAGTTATTAAAAAGCGGAACATCAATTGGAGCAAATTCAAAAGAGTCACAAAACGCAGAAAGTAAAGGAGATTTTATTCATAAATTAAAAATTGCAATTAAAGAAGCAGACGAAACAGAATATTGGTTGTTTTTATGCGATGCTCATAGAGAATATCCAAATTGCAAGCGTTTAATAAATGATCTTTCAGAAATTTTAAAAATTTTAAACAAAATAATATCAACATCAAAAATGAAATAATTAGATAATTTGTCAATGTGTCAATGAGATAATTTTTATCACAACGCACATTTTCTAATTTTCTAATTGACTCATTTTCTAATTAAAAATATCATGTCAAAAGAAGTAAAATCAGTAGAATACGGATTAGAAAAAATATTTGAAGGAGCACAAGATTTCCTTCCATTATTAGGAACAGATTATGTAGAATTCTATGTAGGAAATGCAAAACAATCTGCACATTATTATAAAACTGCTTTCGGATATCAGTCATTGGCTTATGCCGGATTAGAAACTGGAGTAAAAGACAGAGCATCATATGTTTTGAAACAAGACAAAATCAGAATTGTTTTGACAACGCCTTTAACAGCCGATTCTCCAATCAATGAACATTTGAAAAAACACGGCGACGGAGTAAAAGTCGCGGCGCTTTGGGTTGAAGATGCTACAAAATCATACGAAGAAACTATGAAACGTGGTGCACGTTCGTTCATGGAACCAACTGTTGAGGAAGATGAATTCGGTCAAGTTGTTCGTTCAGGAATTTACACTTACGGAGAAACGGTTCACATTTTCGTAGAAAGAAAAAACTACAACGGAGTTTTCCTTCCAGGTTACAAAGAATGGAAATCAGACTACAATCCAGAACCAACGGGATTAAAATATATTGATCACATGGTTGGAAATGTAGGCTGGAACGAAATGAATACTTGGGTAAAATTCTACGAAGACGTTATGGGATTTGTGAATTTCTTATCTTTTGATGACAAACAAATCACTACAGAATATTCCGCTTTGATGAGTAAAGTAATGTCAAACGGAAATGGAAGAATCAAATTTCCAATCAACGAACCAGCTGAAGGTAAGAAAAAATCACAAATTGAAGAATATTTAGATTTCTACGGAGGACCTGGAATTCAGCACATTGCTATTGCCACAGATGACATTATCAAAACAGTATCACAACTAAGAGCTCGTGGTGTTGAATTTTTGTCATCTCCACCTCATACATATTATGAAGCAATCCCAGAAAGATTGGGCGTTCATATGGATATGATGAAAGAAGACATTAATGAAATTGAAAAGTTAGCCATCATGGTTGATGCCGATGAAGATGGTTATCTATTACAAATATTTACCAAGCCAGTTCAAGATAGACCTACCCTTTTCTTCGAAATTATTCAAAGAATGGGTGCAAAAGGGTTCGGTGCAGGGAACTTTAAAGCTCTTTTTGAGTCGATTGAAAGAGAGCAAGAATTGAGAGGTACATTATAAAAACGCTGAATTTTTACATTATGCAGAAAAATTCTCTGTAAAACGTTGATTTTTATGCAAATGTTATGTTAAACTTGCCTTTTGCTATTTCTTTTTTGAACTTTCTATCTATCTTTGCACTCGCAAAACAAAAGGGGTGGTTTCCTTTTGGATTGATATAAATTTCATAATTTATAGTTTTTTGGTTAGTTAATAGCATAAAAACTCAGTCATTCCTTGACTGAGTTTTTTTGTTTTGGTACATTTGGAATAGAATTTGCAATTATCCTCATAAATATTTGTAAAACAGCACTATGAAAAAATTCATCCTCACTATATTCATCCTCACAGCCTTTAGTTTTGATTCACAAAAAGAAGATGCTTTCGATACCGGAGAGTTCTTTAAATTCAGAATTCACTACGGAATCATAAACGCCGGATATGCAACACTAGAAATCAAAGACGCAACAATTAACAATAAAAAAGTATTTCATGCGGTGGGTAAAGGTTACACAACCGGAATGTCAAAATTTTTCTTCAAAGTCGAAGATTTATACGAAAGTTATTTTGACAAAGAAAACGGAAACCCATATCGTTATGTGAGAAAAATTGATGAAGGTGGTTATACCAAAAATCAGGAAGGTTTTTTTAATCAGGCAGAAAACAGAGTTTTGGTGAAAGATTACAAACGAAAATCTGAAAAAACGATCATAACTACTGATAATGTGCAAGATATTGTCTCTTCATTTTACTACTTAAGAAATCACCCGAATATTGATAAATTAAAATCAGGAGAGGCCATTACAATCGACATGTTTTTTGATGATGAAATCACAAAATTTAAGTTAAAATATATAGGCCGTCAAGATATTACGACTAAATTTGGCACCGTTTCTACGATGGTTTTTAGGCCATCTGTACAGAAAGGAAGAGTTTTTAAAGAAGAAGAAAGCTTAACACTCTGGATTACAGACGACGACAACAAAGTTCCTATTAGAATTAAAGCAGATCTTGCCGTGGGATCACTCAAAGCAGATCTTGATGAATATAAAGGATTAAAAAATCCATTTAAAGCAAAAAAATAATGAACCTTACTGATCATTCAGAATCAATTTTAAACGAAATTGATCAAAAATTCCAAGCTATAAATCAAAAAACTGAAGTTCAGTTAGAAGGATTACTTTGGTCTAAACCAATTACATACTGGGATTACATTCAAACTGATGCACTTTTAAACCTACAAATACAACGCACCACGCTTCCTGACGAAATGGTATTTATTATGTACCATCAAGTCAACGAATTAATTTTTAAAATGATCTTGTGGGAAATTGATCAAATCGCAGAAACTCAAAATATTCAAGTTGATTTTTTTAGCGAAAGACTTTCAAGAATCACGCGCTATTTTGACATGTTGACCAATTCTTTCAGCATTATGGAAAACGGAATGGATGTTGACCAATATATGAAATTCAGAAATACGCTGACTCCCGCAAGCGGCTTTCAAAGCGCACAATATAGGATGATCGAATTTGCTTCGACCGATGTTATCAATTTAACTGACAGAAGATACAAAGCAAACTTTGATGAAAACACCGATTTGGAAACCAGTTTCGAGCATTTATATTGGCAAGTCGCAGGAAAAGATTATCAAACTGGAGAGAAATCATACTTGCTAAACGAATTTGAAAAAAATACAAAGAGCAGTTTTTAAGGCAAATGTCATCGTTTAAAACGAAAAATATTTGGCAAAAATTCACACAGCTTCCTATTGAAGATCAGCAAAATACAGATATAATTGCCGCAATGCGCCATTATGACAAAACGGTAAATATTACCTGGGTAATGCAACACCTAAATACTGCAAGAAAATACATTCTAGAAAGTGGAAAAGGCAACGGAGAAGCGACCGGAGGAAGCGATTGGCAAAAATATATGCATCCAAAATACCAAAGACGCATCTTTTTTCCTAAATTGTGGACCGAAGAAGAATTGTCCAATTGGGGAAATGAATAAACCAAATTTAGTTCCCTAGAAAAAATTAAAAAGTTTGAAAAAAGTAGTCGTAATTTTAATAGTCTTGTTTTCTGTTTTCTCATGTAATAAAAAAGAGGAAATAGCTGAAAACAAAATTACCAAACCTAAAACCAAAAAAGTAGAATTCGGATTTAATTACGCAGACTTTAATGTTATAAATGATACTATTTCAAAAGGAGATTCTTTTGGATCAATTGTTCAGAGTCAAAATATTGGCGACAAAAAAGTATTCGACATAGTTGAACAAGTCAAAGATTCTTTTAATGTTAGAACCATTCGTTACGGCAAACCTTTTACATTGCTTCGCGCAAAAAACAAAACCAACAATCTCGAAGTTTTCATTTATCAGCCTGACGCGCTGACCTATTACGTTGTCGATTTGAGAGACAGCATTGCAAAAGCATATAAAAAAATAAAACCTGTAACTTTAAAAAGAAAAATTATTGGTGGCGTTTTAAAAAGCTCTTTATCTGAAACTTTAGGAAACGAAAGTGTCGAAACAGCTTTGGCAAGCCGAATCACAAAAGTATTTTCTTGGTCAATTGACTTCTTCAAACTTAAAAAAGGCGATCGCTACGGATTAATTTTCACTGAAAGATTCATCAACGGAAAAACATATGATGGTGTTGAGGAACTTGAAGCCGCATTTTTGAATATAAAGGAAAAATCGTTTATGCTTTTCCTTTTGAAAAAGACACGCTTTCAGGAAAAATCGAATATTATGACGATCAAGGAAGAACCCTTAAAAACTTTTTCCTAAAAACTCCGATAAAATTCAGTAGAATTACTTCACGATTTACTATGAATCGTTTCCATCCCGTGCAACATACTTGGAAAGCACACAAAGGAACAGATTATCTTTGCTCCAACCGGAACTCCAATTTCTACAACCGCATCAGGAGTTGTTGAAGCAACTGGATATACAGCAGGAAACGGAAACTTTGTAAAAGTAAAACACAACGGAACCTACTCTACACAATATTTACACATGTCAAAAATCTTGGTTCGTCGTGGACAGCGCGTTACACAAGGTCAGACAATTGGCTTAGTAGGAAGCACTGGTTTGGCGTCTGGTCCTCACGTTTGCTATCGTTTCTGGAAAAACGGCGTTCAGGTTGATGCACTTCGATTGAATTTACCTACCGGAGAATCTTTGACAGGAAATGACAAAACTCGTTTTGCAAAACAAATCGAACCTTTGAAAAGAGAATTGGACAGCATTGGGAATTTGTAAAAATTCAAAAAAAATCACTTTCTAAAAAATAGAAAACATGAAAAACGCTCGGCTTAAAGCGATTTACAATGAAACTTTTTCAGATTTAAAACTATTTTATAGAGACACCAATTTATCGGAGAATTTAATTTCAAATTATAAAATCGGACAGATCATTCAAGAAAAAGGATTTACCGATATGACTTCTATTGGCGGAGGCCTTTCTGGAAATTTCAGATATTTGATTGCAAGCGCTCATCCCAAGGATTTATCGAAATTCAATCCTGATTCGGCAAAAATTGGACATTTTCTTTTGGATACAATTGCTTATTTTAAAGTTTTGGACATTTACAAAATTGGAGGTAAAACTCAGGTTTTTCTATTAAACATTCCAGACAATTCGCTTACTCTTTTTAAAAATTCATCTTCAAATCTGGAAGAAGAAATTACAGAAAAGGCGAGAAGAAAATTCAGTTCTAAAATTGATTCCGAATTGATTCCTGAATTACAAACCGAAGAATGGAAAGAAAGAACTAAATCTCCTTTAGGAATGAATGTCAATGGCGAACTATTTTTTGATGATTCTAAAATCAAAACCGAATCCCCAAAAAGAATTGATGTTGATATCACAAAGAAAATTATAGAAATCAATAAAAAGCCATGGTGGAAGATTTGGTGATCTGACTTATGAAAAAACTTCTAAAATATTTTCTCCTAATTGCTTTTGTTTCATGTCAAAACAAACTGTTTGAAACTAGTTTTGACACATATAATGATTATAAAACAGAAACTAATTTGAGATTAAAGCTTTGGTTTCCAAATATCATCAAATCGGATTCTTACAATCTAATAAGCGGTTCTCACCTTGGCTCTTGCAATTTTGTAAAATTCAAGTACTCTAATAATAAGAGTTACGATTCCTTATTCTTGAACAGTATAAAAGTTCCTCTATTTTCATTTCAACAAAAAATAAAAAAATACGACGACCTAAAACCAAATTGGTTCCCAAATTACAATGAAATCAATAACACCGATTTTGAAATTATAAAAACCGATAGGTATGACATTGCAAGAAAGAAATCTACACATAAAATTTTTTGTTTCTGTGAAAATTAAACTTTTAAGAATAGAATAAAACATTAAAACCAACCCCAAATAATGACTGAAAATTTTATTGCTTTTAAGAATTTCCCAACTCGGATCCAAGCTAAAGAAGTTGAAATATTATTAAATAATAACAACATCAAAACAGTTTTAGCTGATAATATTGCTCCCGTTGACATTACATTTTCAGGAAACACTTTACAAAATCAATACGAAATAAAAATTGATCCAGCTGATTTTGCTAAAGCTCAAGAAATTTTAGAAAAAGACACCGAAAACCTTCTAAACCAAGTTGACAAAGATTACTATCTTTTAAGTTTTTCAGATGATGAACTTTACGATGTTCTTTTAAAATCAGACGAATGGAATGTTTTTGATTATAAACTGGCTCAAAAACTTTTAACAGAGCGAGGCAAAAATATAGATCCCGACATTCTGACTTCTTTAAAAAAGAACGTCTGAAAATTTTAGCAAAGCCAGAAGAGAATCAAAAACCTTGGATAATGGCCGGATATTTATTTTCACTTTTGGGCGGTGGAATCGGAATGGTTATTGGTTATTCACTTTGGACTTCTAAAAAAACGTTACCAAACGGCGAACGTGTTTATTCCTATAATGAAGCGGACCGAAAACATGGCAAAACTATTTTTATTCTTGGAACAATAATTTTTCCATTAGTCCTTTTAATTAAAATTCTTACCGCCAACTAATTTTAAAAATCGACTATTTTCAAATCATATTCATAAAACGTTTTCGTAACTTATTGTTATATAATCGTGAACCGCTACCCTTTTAAAAGTTATTTCAGTATTTTTGTGTTTCTAAAAAAACAAACCACATAATAAAATACAAATGGCTTTAAACACAACAAACCCAACTGGGACTGAGGCGTGGAAAAATCTGCAAAACCACTATAACGCAATTCACGAAACTACAATACAAGAATTATTTCAGCAAGATAATGCACGTGCAGAAAAATTCAACTTGCAATGGAATGACTTTTTAGTTGACTATTCAAAAAACAATATTTCTGAAGAAACGCTTTCTCTTTTATTAGAATTAGCAAACTCTATCGGATTAAAAAATGCAATCGCTGATTACTTTGGAGGAGAATTAATCAACAAAACAGAAAATCGTGCGGTACTTCATACTGCATTGCGCGCACCAGAATCTGCAGTGATTAATGTTGATGGAGAAAATGTGATTCCAGAGGTTTACGAAGTAAAAAATAAAATCAAACAATTTACTGAAGAAATCATTTCTGGCCAAAGAAAAGGTTTTACAGGAAAAGCATTCACTGATGTTGTAAACATTGGAATTGGAGGTTCAGATCTTGGGCCAGTTATGGCGGTTGAAGCTTTGCAATTCTACAAAAATCATTTGAATTTACATTTCGTTTCGAATGTTGACGGCGATCACGTAAACGAAATCATCAAAAAACTAAACCCTGAAACGACTTTATTTTTAATTGTTTCTAAAACTTTTACGACTCAGGAAACGCTTTCAAATTCGGAAACTATTAAAGAGTGGTTTTTGAAATCGGCTTCTCAGGAAGATATTGCAAAACATTTCGTTGCAGTTTCAACAAACATTCAAAAAGTAACAGAATTCGGAATTAATCCAGACAACGTTTTCCCGATGTGGGACTGGGTTGGAGGAAGATTTTCTCTTTGGAGTGCTGTTGGATTGAGTATTGCTTTGGCAATTGGTTTTAATAATTACAACCAATTATTAGTCGGAGCTCATGATATGGATAACCATTTCAAATCGGCAGAATTTGACGAAAACATTCCAGTAATTTTAGCTTTATTAAGTGTTTGGTACAATAATTTTTATGGTGCTGAAAGTGAAGCTTTGATTCCGTACACACAATATTTATCAAAATTAGCTCCGTACTTGCAACAAGCAACAATGGAAAGCAATGGAAAAAGTGTTGGGCGCGACGGAAAACCAGTAAATTACCAAACTGGTACAATTATCTGGGGAGAGCCAGGAACAAATTCACAACACGCATTTTTCCAATTAATCCACCAAGGAACAAAAAGAATTCCGACAGATTTTATCGGATTCATAAAACCTCTTTATGGAAACGAAGATCACCACGATAAATTAATGTCAAACTTCTTCGCACAAACAGAAGCTTTAATGAACGGAAAAACTCCGGCGCAAGTTCAAGCTGAATTTGACAAGCAAGGACTTTCGGAAGAAAAAGCATCTTATTTATTGCCTTTTAAAGTTTTCACCGGAAACAAACCAACGAATACTATTTTGATTGAAAAATTAACACCAAAAAGCCTAGGTTCGTTAATTGCATTGTATGAACACAAAATTTTCGTTCAAGGAATCATCTGGAACATCTTCAGTTTTGACCAATGGGGAGTTGAATTAGGAAAACAGTTGGCGAATTCAATCTTAGATGAAATAAATTCCAAAACTGTTAAGAGTCATGACAGCTCAACGACATTTTTGCTAAATCACTTTTTGAAAAACAAATAATTCTCAATTTTCATAACACACTGAAGCGCCTTGATTTAATAAAAATTAAGGCGTTTTTTCGTATAAAAACCTTGTAAAAAGCTCAAAACGCAACCCATTTTGCAAGTTTCCCGCTACACCATTGCGAAATTCATTGCCATTTTAACAAAAATCACTATTCTAAATTAAAAAAATCATTATTTTTTTTAATGAAAAAAGAAAAAATCATTTTAATGCGCGACAGAAAACGTAAAACTAATTTTTCTTAACATTTTGATAACATTATCTGATTTTATTGTTATAATTTTGCCAAAAACAATAAACTAAATAACAAATGAAGAAAATGAAAAATTGGTTACTTACTGGACTATTTTTTATGATAGTTTCAACCGTATTTTCTCAAGGAAAAGTGACTGGTACTATCACCGATGCAACAGGTGGTTCATTGCCAGGAGCAAACGTAGCGATCAAAGGAACATCGACAGCTACTTCAACAGATTTTGATGGTAAATTTACTATCAGTTCAACAACAGGTTCGGGAGAGATTGTAGTCTCTTTCATAGGTTATGAAAACAAAACTGTAAAATTTACAGTATCAAATGGTTCAACTACAAACTTAGGTGAAATTACTTTAACATCTAATTCAAACGAATTAAGCGAGATTGTAGTAAAAAGTACCGTAATTGACGTTGCTAAAGACAGAAAAACTCCGGTTGCTGTGTCTACAATTAAAGCGACTGAAATTCAACAAAAACTTGGAACTCAAGAGTTTCCAGAGATCTTAAAAAACACTCCTTCTGTTTACGCAACTAAATCAGGTGGTGGATTTGGAGATTCAAGAGTTAACATTCGTGGTTTTAACCAAAACAACATTGCGGTTATGATCAACGGTATGCCAGTTAACGACATGGAAAATGGTTCTGTTTACTGGAGTAACTGGGCTGGTTTATCAGATGTTGCATCTGTTATCCAAGTTCAAAGAGGTTTAGGAGCTTCTAAACTTGCTACACCTTCTGTAGGAGGAACAATCAACGTTATCACAAGAACTTCTGACAGAAAAGAAGGTGGATCTTTCTCTTCTGGATTCGGAAACGCTAGAAACTTCAAAATTCAAGGTTCATATAGTACAGGAAAATTAAGCAACGGACTTTCAGCTTCTGTATTATTATCTCAAACAATGGGAGACGGATATGTTCAAGGTACACAATTTGAAGGATCAAACTATTTTGTTGCTTTAGGATATACTACTAAAAATGACAAACACGATATTCAGTTAACAGTAACTGGTGCTCCACAATGGCACAACCAAAGATCTACGGCATCTACTATTGCAACTTACCAACAGTACGGAACTAAAGAAGATCCAAACACAAGATACAATGCTGATACAGGATACTTGAATGGTGAGCAATACAACATCAGAAAAAACTACTACCACAAACCAATTGCATCTCTTAACTGGGATTTCAACATTAACGAAACTACAAAGCTTTCTACTGTATTGTACGCTTCTTGGGGACGTGGTGCTGGAGCTAGTGCAACTGGAGGTATTAAAGGAAAAGCATACAACGACCTTACAGCTTTTAGAAGAGCGGACGGTTTAGTAGATTATGATAAAATCGTAGCTTACAACTCAGGACAAACAGTTACTATTGGTGGTCTTACTGGCCCTCAAACTAGACAAAAAATTGGTGGAGTTTACCAAAACAGCTCTTACTTCAATGCTAGTTCAAACATTGCCGATTATAATCCACAAACAAATATCAATACATCAGGTATTTCTCAAACTTCATCTATCAACTCTCACGACTGGTATGGTGCTGTAATCAACTTAAACAAAAAACTGTCTAATACTTTAACTTTAGATTTCGGTTTTGACGGAAGAACTTATAAAGGATACCACTATACAGTATTAAATGACTTATTAGGAGGTGGAGAATACTACGATAACTTTATCGCTGATTTAAAACCAGCTGGAAGACACCTTACAACTACTTACGATACAAATGTTCAATGGAATCCATTCCAAAACAAAAACTACGAAAAAATCTCTTTCAACAGTACAGGTAACGTAAAATGGTACGGTTTATTTACTCAATTAGAGTACTCTAAAGATAACTTAAGTGCTTTTGTTCAAGGAGCAATCTCGAACCAAGGATACAAAAGAGAAGATGATTTCGTTTACAAATCAGGAGATCCATTAAGATCTACTCCATACGAAAATGTATTAGGTGGAAACGTTAAAGCGGGAACAAACTATAACATCAACGAAAAACACAACGTTTTTGTTAATGCAGGTTACTATTCAAAACAACCTTTCTTTAACTCAGTTTACCCTAACAACAGATCTACAGTTAACCCTAACTTAACTAATGAGAAAATCTTAGGATTTGAAGCTGGTTACGGATTCCGTTCTAAATACTTTACTGCTAACGTAAACCTTTATAACACAAACTGGGATGATAGATACTTAAGAGGTAATGCTCTTCCAGCTAACGCAGTTCCTGGTCTTGTCGCTAACACAACATATACAGAGTATGTAGGTCTTAACGAGGTTCACTCAGGAGTTGAGTTTGAAGGAAGCTCTAACATTACTGAAAGATTAAAAATCACAGGTATGTTCTCTTACGGAATCTGGGAGTATAAAGGAAACGCTAAAGCAAATGCTTATTATACAGCAGACAACACTCCAGTTCCTGGATACACTGCAACTACGATCTATATGGATGGCGTAAAAGTTGGTGATGCGGCTCAAATGACAGCATCTTTAGGAGCTTCTTACGAAGTTTTGACAAGATTCTTTTTAGATGCTAACTACAATTACAATGACAATTTGTATGCTGGAATCAACCCTACTGCTTTTACTTCAGCAACTAACAAAGGTTCATTACAATTGCCTGCTTACGGTTTAGTTGATGCTGGTTGGTCATACAAAATGTTAGTTGGTCAAAACAAAGACAAATCTGTAAACTTCAGATTAAATATCAACAACGTATTTGACAAAACGTATATCGCTGAATCAAGAACAAACATTTTCGCTGATGACAATGTAAGCTCAACAAATCCAGCTTTAGGAACTTATGCTTCAAATAACAGATTGTACAAAGGAGTAGCTGACGCTAACCAAGTATTCTTCGGATTCGGAAGAACTTGGAACTTCTCACTACGTTACGATTTCTAAAATTTAGAATCTTAATAAATAATAAAAACGGCATTGACTTTTAGTTTGATGCCGTTTTTTTATACCCTTTTTTGTTATATTTGTTTTAAACAAAAAACATAATTTATGGATCATTTTTTAAAAGAACTTCACTCGGGTTGGGCTTACTTAGCGCTATTACTTCTTTTAGTTGCTGTAGTGAATGCACTAATTGGCCTCAATTCTAAAAAAGAATTTACTGCCAAAGACCGCAAAATTTCTCTATTTGCTTTAATTGGAACTCACACACAACTTTTGATTGGCCTAGTTCTGTATTTTGTATCTCCTTTAGGAAAAGCGACTTTCGGGCAAATGTCAAATGCCGAGTTGAGACTTACCTCTCTTGAGCATCCACTAATTAACATTATTGCAATCACCTTAATTACTATTGGGTGGTCTAAACATAAAAAACTAATCAATAGCGAAGCAAAATTCAAAACCTTTGCTATTTTTTACGGTTTAGGATTATTGCTTATTTTAAGCAGAATTCCTTGGAACCTATGGTTCTAAACAAAAAAGTCCTAAATTTGTAGGACTTTTTTTATAATGGCACATTATTTGTACAAACTCCCCAAGTCTGAAAAAAATAACCCATGAGAAACAAAAAAATTTTATACTCACAATGCTTACGGCGGCTGTTTATATGTTGCTTTACCTACGTTATAAGCCAAACAAAGCCCGTTATTGAGCCCAAAACTCAAGACACTATAACAAAACCCGCCATAATCCCTTTACCAACAGACTCCGTCTTTACTGATAAAGGATTAAAATTAAAAGTTTACAAAAAAAACGCTCACGCCTCCTACTATGCTGATCGTTTTAATGGAAAAAAACTGCCGACGGAAGTCGTTTCAGCAATAGCAAATATACCGTCGCTCACAAAAAGCTTCCTTTTGGAACACGTGTCAAAGTGACCAATGAAGCTAACGGAAAATTTGTAATTGTAAAAATCACCGACCGTGGCCCATTCGTAAGAACTCGCGAAATAGATCTTTCAAAAAGAGCTTTTATGGAAATCACAAAAAGCAAAGGCGCTGGCGCAATGAAAGTGACCATCGAAACTATAATAGAATAAAAAAATCCCGCTTTAAAAGCGGGATTTTTTGTTTAAACGAACTTTCTAATGCTCATTATAATTCCGGTATGAATTCCCTCATGATAATTATTAAAATCCAAAGCACCATGTATGTTTTTCAATGTAAAACCTAAACTGGTTGTGTATTCGTTATAATTGACGAAAATATTTGCTTCAAAATCTTTTTCAACTTGCAATAATGTTGATGACAGCAAATTTCTAATTTCGTCCACTTCAGCTTGCGAAACATCACCTTCTGGTTTTGTCCCTTTTCTATATTTTGCAATAAATTCTTCCGAAACCAATGTTGGCAAACCAGATAATTTGTAAATCAAAACTTGTTGTGATGCCACACAATGCGCAATGTTCCAAATCAGATTATTGCTAAATCTTTCTGGAATTTTATTCAATTGTTCTAATGAATGATTATCTAAAACCTTCAAAAGAATTTCCCTAATGGTTTTTTGTACTTCAAAAACTGAATTCATATTTCTATTTTTTTCTAAAATTAGGCAAATTTAAGGTTCAAATGAATTTTCTTTGTATTCCAAACAAAATAGATAAAAAATGAACAAAATATATTATTTAGCTTCTTGCGACACCTGCCGTAAAATCATCAAAAGTTTGCCTGAAAACAATTTGGTTTTTCAAGATATCAGACAAAACCCGATAACAGAAGCAGAACTTGAAGAAATGTACCAGCTTTCTGGAAGCTACGAAGCGCTATTCAGTAAAAAAGCACAATTGTACAAGTCAATGGATTTAAAAAACAAAAATCTGACAGAGGCCGATTTCAAAAAATACATCTTGGAACATTATACTTTCTTAAGTCGTCCGGTTTTTATTATTGATGGCAAAATTTATATCGGCAACAGCCAAAAAAATATAGCGGAAGTAATCAAAGCATTATCATAAGAAAAACAAAATCCTTTTGTACGAAACTGATTAGCAATTTACAACACAAAGCGACAAACTTTTAATTATCTTTGCGCCTTTATACTCAATTATATGATACAATCTATGACAGGGTTTGGCAAAGCTTCTTTGCAATTGCCTACAAAAAAATTACGGTTGAAGTAAAATCTCTAAACAGCAAAGGCCTTGACTTAAACGTAAGAATGCCTTCGGTCTACCGCGAAATGGAATTGGGTTTAAGGACTTTGATTTCCACCAAGCTTGAAAGAGGGAAAATTGATTTCGGCATTTATATTGAAAGTACTGCTGAACAGACTTCAACCAAAGTAAATGTTCCTGTCGTAAAAAATTATATTGCACAATTACAAGAAGTTTATCCGGATGCTGATGTAACTGAATTAATGAAAATGGCTGTTCGTATGCCTGATACATTAAAAACAGAACGTGAAGAAATCGACGAAAATGACTGGGATCAAATTCAGATTACAATTGATGAAGCACTGCAAAACATCTTAAGTTTTAGAAAAGATGAAGGCGAAGCTCTTGAAAAAGAATTTAATCTTCGAATTGGAAACATTCGCCAGTACATGAACGATACTTTGGCTTTGGATTCAGAACGTATTCAAGCAATAAAAGACCGTTTGCAAACTGCTATTTCAGAATTGCAGGTAAATGTTGACGAAAATCGTTTTGAGCAAGAATTAATCTATTATTTAGAAAAATTAGACATTACCGAAGAGAAAGTTCGTTTAACGAATCATTTGGACTATTTCCTTGAAACTTTGAACGGAACAGAAGCTAACGGGAGAAAGCTTGGTTTTATCACCCAAGAAATGGGACGTGAAATCAATACAATGGGTTCAAAATCAAATCATGCTCAAATGCAGAAATTGGTCGTGATGATGAAAGATGAATTGGAAAAGATTAAAGAACAGGTTTTGAATGTGTTGTAAAACACTATAAGCTTTAAGCTATAGGCAATAAGCTAAAAACGGAATCAATTAAAGCCTAAGGCCTACTGCCTAAAGCTTAAAGCATAACAATAATGAACAAAGGAAAATTAATTGTTTTTTCAGCTCCATCAGGATCGGGAAAAACAACTATCGTAAAACATTTATTAGGTCAGGAAGATTTAAATCTTGAATTTTCGATTTCTGCGAGCATCGCGCGCTCCACGCGGAGAAGAAGTACACGGAAAGGATTATTATTTCATTTCGTTAGAAGAATTCAAAAAACACATCAAAGCAGAGGATTTCCTTGAATGGGAAGAAGTATATCGCGATAACTTTTACGGTACTTTAAAATCGGAAATTGAAAGAATCTGGGCATTAGGAAAAAATGTCATTTTTGACATTGATGTAGTTGGCGGTCTTCGCATTAAACACAAATTTCCAGAAGAAACTCTAGCTGTTTTTGTTAAACCTCCAAGTGTTGACGAATTAAAACGCCGACTAAAACAACGCTCTACAGAAAGTGAAGACAAAATCAATATGCGCATCGCAAAAGCTTCTGTAGAATTGGCAACGGCTCCTCAGTTCGATGTTATAATCAAAAACTATGATTTAGCTGTTGCTCTTGAAGAAGCACATCAATTAGTGAAAGATTTCATTAATAAATAATTTTTATTCCACAGAGATACACAAAGAAAAAACGCAAAGATTCGCCAAGTTGAAATAAAACTTTGCGAATCTTTGTGCTATCTTAGCGACTCTCTGTGAAACTATAAAAAATGAAAGTAGGTCTATACTTCGGAACATATAACCCAATACACGTTGGTCATTTGATCATTGCCAATCACATGGCTGAGTTTGCTGATTTAGATCAAATTTGGATGGTTGTTACGCCTCATAATCCGCTGAAGAAAAAAGCAACCTTATTAGACGATCAACAGCGCCTTCAAATGGTTTTTTTGGCAACAGAAGATTATCCGAAGATAAAACCGTCTGATATTGAGTTTAAATTACCTCAACCGAGCTATACCGTTATCACTCTCGCACATTTACAAGAGAAATATCCAAATCATGAGTTTTCGCTAATTATGGGTGAAGACAATCTGAAAACGTTTCATAAATGGAGAAATTATGAAGTGATTCTAGAAAACCATGATATTTATGTGTATCCTAGAATCTCTGATGAACCGGAAAATGTCGAATTAAAATCACATCCAAAAATTCATGTAATCGATGCACCAATTGTCGAGATTTCTTCGACTTTTATTCGAAAAAGCATTAAAGAGGGGAAAAATATTCAGCCTTTGTTACCGCCGAAGGTATGGGGATATATTGATCATAATAATTTTTATAAGAAATAATAACTTGAATTGCCTCCAGTTTTAACTGGAGGTTTTTTGTTATTCTCGAAAGAATAATTCTACACAATCTTGTCATTTCGACGAAGGAGAAATCTTCGCAAGTAGCTCCATATAGTAAATCGCCAATCTTTGTAGAGTTTCTTACGAAGATTTCTCCTTCGTCGAAATTGTAAAAGTCACTTATTTCGGTAACGGATTTATCATTTCAATTGGCTTTTTTCCATCGATTCCCTGATGTGGTCTTTCGTGATTATAATAATATAAATATTGTAATAATTCTTCTTTTAGCTCTTCTTGAGAATCAAAATCCGTGTCTCTTAATAAATCGTCTTCCAGAGTTCTCCAAAACCGCTCTACTTTACCATTTGTCTGTGGACGGTAAGGTTTTGTATATCGGTGCACGATTCCTAATTCCATCAGCATTCTTTCAAATGGATGGTTATTTTTGACTTTGCTTGTTTTAGGTCCAAATTCAGCTCCATTATCAGATAATATCTCTTCAAATTTTATTTCATAATGACTGCTTAGGATGTTTAAGCATTTTAATGACGCAAACATCACTGTTAAACTGGTAATGTCTGGAACTAATTCTGCCCAGGCAATCCGGCTGTAATCATCAATTACACAGACTAAATAGAGTTTTTTATTTTCTCCACGAATTATGCTTTTACTTAAATAATGACAATCAATATGACCCAGCTGTCCCATTCTTTCCTTGATTATTTTCTGATGATTCTTTTTAATCTTCGGAGTTAATCTATTTATTTTATGCCTTTTTAAAATATTATAAACTCCAGAATATGATGGTGCATGTTTTCCTAATTTGGGATTTAAGATACTAACAATTTCATATTTGTTGTTTCCTTTTTCTCTTAATTCGATTACTTTTTGTTCTATAAAAGGCAAAGGACGTCGGGTTTTATATTTTGGACCTCGCTTTTGAGGCAATAGATCCTGAGATTTCCCACTCTGTTTATAGCGATTATAATACTTTAAGAAACTTTTTCTGCACGTGTCATTTGCTGTGTAAAAATCCATCGCCTTTTTATAAAGTGGATGAGTTTTGTTTTTCACCTGCTCATATTCTTTTATCAAGAAACGATATTTCTCTAAATAGTTCCTCTCTAATGTACAATCTTGACTATTATTTCTCATCGTAACAAAATTTATTAAATTTAAATTTTGTTACCGAAATATCTAACCTTTACAGAAATGACAAAACAAAACGCAAAAAACTCAAATCATAAAAAAAGCCTGAACTTTCATTCAGGCTTTCGTTTTATAATTAAGCTTCCATACTCACTTCGCTTTTTATTCTCGTTCTGATTTCACTCAGTGATTGATCAACTAAAAGTTTTCCATCTCTAAAAACTTCTTTCAATTCACCTTGTTTTTCTTCTTCCCAAGAAACATTATCCGTTAATTGATATCTGCCATCAATTAAATCAATTTTCATTAATCCTTTAGCCGATTTTTTCGTTCCGTCATCCGTAATCGGATCTTTGAAGATCGCTCTTCCTTCTCCGTTTACTTCTCCATAAGTTGCCTTCATTGCAAAACCAAAAGTATCTCTGGTATTATATTGATATGTGAAAGATCCAATTCCTAAAACAACATTTGTAGAAGCAAATCCTTTGGCTTTTAATCTTTCGCAGATTTGAGTTGCTCTTGCTACCGTAATACTATCTCCGTAAATAGCACCGATTTGCGGAACCAATTCTTTGAATCCTTTAGCATTTGTTGTACCTCCAAAAACATCCCAAAGCAATTCGATAACTCCTTTTTTCTCTTGTTCTGTTTTTCCGTTTGGATTTCCGCAGATAATATCAACTGGATCACCGCTGTCAGGACGAATTACCACTTTACCTTCTCTTGAAACGATATCTTTCCTCAATCTTGGAAGATAATCAGTTAAAACTTTCCATAAATCCCAAGTGTCAGAAACTATAGAAACAATTCCTTTTGGGTACACTTCTGTAATTAATCTTTTGAAGGTTTCATACTCGCCTTCTGTAGTCCCCATACACATAACAGAGTGTTCTGTAGTCGCTACTGAACCTGCAACCAATTCGTGATCTGAATTGGCATTGTAATATTCTTCTAAGAAATCAATTGCCGGAATCGTATCAGATCCTGTAAAGCTCAATAAATGTCCTGATGCAGAAGTTACAGCGGCTTCGATTCCGCCCATTCCTCTCATTGAGAAATCGTGTGCTTGCCAGTCTACAAACTCTGGAACAGATGAAGTTTCCTCTGCATATTTGTCCAAAACTTTTCTGTATTCTTTTGCAATTGTAGCTGAGTTGCAAGGAAGCCAGATTACAGCAGATAATAAAGTTTCGAAATAATTTGTTAACCAGAAAAACTCCGGAATTGTATTGTACATCGTAAACATTGGCACTCTCAACGGAACGCTTGCTCCTTCTGGCAATGCTTTAAATACCATTGGAATATATCCTAAATTGTGTAAATCTTCGATATGTTTAGTTCCAACTTGATTTTCGCCCAAATAATTATTGATTTTTCGAGCGTATTTTTTAACTACTTCTTCTTTTGGTTGTTTGAAGAAATATTGCTCAAAATCGTGAATAATATATTTTTTGATGAAATATTGCAATCCGAAAAACACAACCTCATCTAATCCTTCAATTCTAGATTTACGAGGCGTCCAGTTAGAATATACTAATGTTGTTCCGTCTGGGTATTGTCTTCTGTGGTCAACTTTGTAACCGTCGGTTAGTAATAATGGGTTCATATATTTTTATTTTAATAAATTTTGAATTAGTTCATCCAATGTTTTAAACTGTTCTACTGAATATCTCTCACATACAATATCAATGTTTCCTTTTCTCCAGAAATTTTCCTCTACCACAACTTTCATTTTATTCGTTTGAGCATAAAGTCCAAATTCCAGTAAAGATATGGGCGACATTGTATTCTCTGCAAAAAACATAATAATTATATCTGCTCTTTCTAATGCATTAAGCTCCCAATTGACTTGCTCTTTAAAATTAGGATTTTCTATGGTTTGCGACCAGCCGCTGTCCCACTCGCTTCTTCTTGGATTAAAGATTACAAATTGATCTTGTAACAATTCTTCACAATGTTTTTGCCAATCTACCGCTTTGTCCATTTCTATTGAACCAGCCAAAAAAATGGTTTTTGCATCGATGCTTAAAGGAATTTCTTCTGGTGCTTTGTAAATTCTTTTCATAACTCTATTTATTTCTTCCTCTTTCATTTGGATAAAACGTCTGTACAGAATTGCTTTGCCAAAATTCTTTTGTTTCAATATCCAGACAAGTTAATTTTCCGTAAAAACCAGCTCCTGTATCAATATTCCAGACATTGCATCCTTGCATCGGGATTTCGACATCATAATGAAGTGTTGGCGTGTGACCAATATAAATTTCATTAAAAAGCAGTAATCTTTTTGGGTATGAAAGTGAATCTTTTTTGATTCTCTTGTCCATTGTCAAAGCCATTTCCCATAAGGTTCTGTCCCACGAATAATTGGTTTTGTAATGTTCTTTTTCTGGACCGTGCATCGATGAGAAACCAGCATGAATGAATAAATTGTTCTTTTCGTCTACAAAATAATCTTTCATTCTGTTGAAGAATTCGAGATGCTTTTCTTTATCGGAAGAATTAATTTCCTTATAACTTTCTACTGTCGATTTTCCTCCATGCAAAAACCAAATATCATTTATGATATCATTTTCTAACCATTCCTGACACCAGGCATCATGATTTCCTTTTATAAAAATACATTCCTGCTTTTGGGATAATTCAATAAGAAAATCAATTAGCTGTTTAGATTCGCTCCAACCATCAACATAATCGCCAAGAAAAATAAATCGATCATCTTCTGAATAATGAATTCTTTCCAATAGCTGAATTAATGCTTTTAATCCGCCATGAATATCTCCAAAAACTAAAGTTCTTTTCATGATTTAAATTCGATATATTTTGCCGGAACTTCATCAGTTAGCCAAACATTATTTTCAGACAAATAAAACTTAAATCCGTCCCTGTACATGGCACCACTTCTAACGGTCAGAATCTGCGGAATTCCTCTTCTGCTTCCTACTTTAATAGCCGTTTCTTTATCTTTAGAAAGATGAACATGCTGACGACTCATTTTTTTAAACCTTCTTTTTGAATGCTTTCCATGAATTTTCCAACAGTTCCGTGATACAAATATTCAGAAGGTTCAGTTTCTATTAAATTTAATTCAACAGAAATAGAATGTCCTTGGCTTGCACGAATTTTGGTTTTATCGTCGTTATAAGCAAAACGCTTTTTATCATTGTTTTCGACAACGTAATCTAAAAGTTCGGCGTCGAGACGATTCCCTTTTTTAGTACATTTTTCTATTAATTCATTGACATCTGCCCAACCGTTTTCATCTAACTTTAATCCGATTTTTTCTGGCGAATGTCTGAGCACCAGGCTTAAAAACTTGCTGACGCTCTTTGCTATATTTTCATTCATAATTAATATTTTTTTCTACCGATGAAATGTTCCTACGGAACATCTTCGATCTGCAAAAGACTTTTGTAAATCTTATAATTTTCATCATCGAAACAGATAAATATTACTTTCTCTATTTCAGACGATTTTTCAAAATCTTTTATGGTTTTTACAGCAATTTCTGTCGCTTTATCTTTTGGAAAATGATAAATTCCAGTACTGATATTTGGAAAAGCAATGGATTTAATTCCGTTTCGAACAGCAAGATTCAAGCTATTTTTATAACAATCCGCTAGTAATTTAGATTTCTCTTCTTTATCACCATTCCAAACTGGTCCGACTGTATGAATAACATATTTTGAAGGTAGATTTCCTGCTGTCGTTATAACCGCTTCGCCTGTTTTACATCCGCCTTGCTTATTGCGAATTTGGATGCATTCCTCTAAAATAGCTTTTCCTCCCTTTCTGTGGATAGCTCCATCAACTCCTCCTCCACCTAACAGGGAAGTATTTGCGGCATTAACAATCGCATCAACCTCAATTTCTGTTATATCTGCTTTTAGAAGTTCTATTTTCATCTCCAAAATTTATCTCAATTCATCCCTAACCTCCATCAAAGCAAAACCTAAAAGATTCAATCCTTTCCATTTTTCAGGATTTAGCGCCTCTGTATGATCGCTTGCCATTCCGATTCCCCAAATTGGATCTACTGGGCTCGCTTCTACAATAATCCTGTCATTTGTATTTAAGAGAAACGTTTTCAAATCTGGATTTTGATTGAATTTGTGAAAGTTTCCTTGTTTTACAATTTCAAATCGGTTTTCCAACCAGATTTTGTCGTCGTAGTTTCTCACTTTACGGCCTAATTTTTTGGCTTCAGCAGGTGAATTGCATTTTATGATTTTTCCTAAAATTTCCTGATCCTTAAACAATTCGGCCTTTTTTGCCATCATCCAGTGTTCGGCTGTTTTGTAAGTCACGCCAGCAACTTCAAAAGAACTTATCCACCATTGACTGAAGCAAGTTTTAGTAATCGTTCCGTCTTTGCTTGGCTGGTGTCCCCAGAAAAATAAAAATTTACTTTCTGGAGCTATGTTATCTATATTGTATTTCATTTTGTTTGTTTTTTGTTCCAATTTTCAACTTTCATATCACACAGATAACTTGAAACCTGAAACTAATTAAACACATCTTCAAACAGCTTAAAGTTTGATTTCTTTTCAGAATTGTCAAATACTGCAAAAACTATTTTTTTAAAAGCTCCTGCATATTTTTCAGCAATGATTTCTTTGAACAAACGCGCCACATCTTTAGTTTCATTTCTAAAAACACCGCAACCCCAAGCTCCTAAAATTAATGTATCACTTTTTTCTTTTAAAGCAATTGCCAACACTTTATCCATTCTGTTTTTTAAAACGTCTTCTATTCTGGCAATTTCTTCTTTCCTGTTATGTTGCGAGCATTGCGCCTTTGTTTGGTCGTCGCTGCTGTAATTACGTCTACAATAAATGGTTTTTCAAAATAATCTCCATTATCATCATTCCAAAACAAAACTTCCGAACTATAAATCATATAATCTGAATATAAAAACGAAGATTGATTTCTGTTAAAATCATACATCGCTTTGTCTTTGATTTGTGTTTCGTAAAGGTTTGAAGATCTGGCCAGGCTCTCTTCTTGAGCTGAAGCTCCTCCTAAAAACCCACCACCCGGATTTTTCGCAGAAGCAAAATTCAGGACGCAGATTTTGCCACTTTCCTCCTGAATAATTGCTTCAATTGTGGAACAGTTTTTTGTAACGATTTCTGTTTCAAACTTATTTTCAATTGGATCTTTTAAGATTGTATTCCAATCATTTGGCGCAATTGTAAACGTATTTTTTATAGATTCTTCAAGTTCTTTTTCTATTACAATCTTTTTCCCTTTACATTCATAAAAGCCATTCTTTATGATTTCTAAAGTTTTATTTGCTATTTCTACTCTGTAATTTTTATTCATAATTCTAATTTTATAACCTCAACCTTTTCACCTTCAAAATCTTTAAAAGAGTTTGTAGTAAAAATTCCGTCGAAGCAGTTTAAAACTTCAAATCCTTTATTAAAAATTCCGTGGCTTACTGCTAGGTATAATTTTCCAGCATTTTTCTTTTTCAATTCTTCAGCTAATCCTACAAAAGTTCCTCCTCCGTCGCAAATATCATCTACAATTAAACAATCCATTCCGTTTAAATCATCTTCATAGACTTTAAAACCAGACAGTTTTCCAGTTTTTACATCACGGCTTTTACTGCATTCTACGACTTCAACTCCTCCTAAAAATTCAGAAACTTTATAGATTTTCTTTAGAGCGCCGCCGTCTGGAGAAATTAGTTTTACATCATTTCCGATGTTTTCTAAAACTGCTTTTATAAAAGTATAATTCGGAATTATAATGCTATTATTCAGTAAAGCAGGCGTAACTTCTGAATGTGCATCAAAAACAAAAACTTTGTTCAATTGCATTCCGTTTATAATGTCAGCATAAACTTTTACAGACAAAGGTTCACCTGGAATCATAACACGATCTTGTCTCATGACTGGAAAATATGGGATAAAAAGATCGATAATTTTAACGTCCATTCTGCGTAAAGCATCCACTGTAATGCACAACAAACCTAAATCGTTGAAAGAGTTTAATCTATGCGTAATGGTAATTTTTTGATTCGGATCAAAATCTGGACTGATTTTAATGTGAGGTTCTCCTCCAGAAAATGTAAAACTTTGAAATTTGATTTCTTCCTGGTTTTGAAAAGGAGTGAAATTTGGGTCAAGATTTAGTATCATAGTTTTTAGTTTGCGTTAATTATACGCAAATGTAGGATTTAGTTTTGAATAAACAATTTATTTTGTGTAAAAATTACGCAAACTTAATTTCAAAGTGAAAATCTTTTTCAATTAACTCGTTATATTTCAACTTATTGAACTTAAAAAGTTTTGCCGGCCGACCTGTTTTAACTGGTGAAAATTTTTCAGTTTCCTCCAAAATACCGTAACTCAGTATTTTTTTCTGAAATTTCGGCGGTCGATTTCTTTTTCTAAAATCGTGCAGTAAAGGTTTTCAAGATCTGAAAACAAGAATTCTTCTGGAAGTAAATCGAAACCAATGGGTTCGTAAGTCAGTTTTGCTTTTAGCCTTTCAATACCCTTTTTTAAAATTAAATTATGATCAAATGCCAAAGACGGAATTTCATCAATTTTAAACCATTGTACTCTCTCGGCATCAGTATCGGCTTTAATTTCCAAATTTGAGGCATCCACTAAAGCATAATATGCCACCGAAACAACACGATTTCTGGAATCGCGATTAATATCATCTCCAAATGTGTACAATTGTTCCATAAAAGTCAATTGCACATTGGTTTCTTCATGCAATTCTCGAATAACTGCATCTTTCAAAGATTCGTTGTCCTGAACTAAACCGCCCGGCAAAGCCCAATATTTTTCTGAAGTACCAAATTGCTGTTCAATCAACAATACATACAAACCATTATTTTTATATCCGAAAACAATAGCATCAACAGCAATTCTAATATTTTGCAATTTTTCCATATTTAAAAATCATATTCGAACAAATATAACGAATGAGAGCCAATTTTATAATTTATTACCAAAGCAATAAACTATAAAATTGGCTCTTTATAAAATATCTTTTGTACTAGTTTACTCTACAGTAATAGTTCTTTGTGGTTTCATAGTACAGTTACTATCATCTTTTTTAATACTTCCATCAACTTTAACAACATAAGTTCCAGGTGCACTGTAGGTATGAGAAACTTCTTTACCTGCCACTGGAGCACTTCCGTCACCAAAATTCCATGTTACTGCTTGCACAGTTCCACTTCCTGCATAATAAAACGAAAAATTAATCTTCTTAGAATTTGCCGCATCTGGGCTATGCTCAAGTTTAACTAATACCGATTCCCCTGTACAATCAACTATAGAGTCTAGTGCTTTGCTACAAGAATTACTCATAAAAAAAACAAGAACTAGGATTAAAATTGTTACAATCTTTTTCATTTTTGAAATTTTAGTGGTTTATACTATCAAAATTATTACATAAAAAACCAAAAAGCAATGATTTTAATCATAATCTGTTACCAAAAAACAGTTTTAATTCTTTCTCAATTACATCAAAAAACGATTTTAAGTTATTATTTTTTGGAGCTAGCAAGTACACAAATTCTTCAGGAACATGAAAACTATTCCAAACCAACTGTAATTTATTTTCTTTGATATAATTTCTAGCATTGCAGTTCCAAGTTGCCGCTATTCCTTCATTTTTAGATAAAAGACGCAACATTTCAGACTCCGAAGGAATAATGTAATTCGGAACCATCGAAGGTCTTTTTTTATTAAAAGCATGCAACCAGAATAATTTTATATGCGGAATTCTAGCATCGTGGCTATACCATTTTTGGGCATTGAGCCAGTGTTCTATTTCAGTATAATTATCTGCTTTTAATCTCTGGCGGAACTCAGTAATATCCAAACTTGTTGGAGCAACTAAAATCAACTTGATTTTTCCGACAATTTCATAAGTCGTATCAAAAGTATCAAACCTTTTTGTTGTAATTGCAAAATCTAGTTTTTTGGCATCTACCAAGGCAAACAATTCATCATTTTCGGCAAATGTAAAATCGATAAGATCAAATTTAGAAATCAGCAAATTTCCAACGCAGTCAAAAAGATGTTTTGAAATACCTACAGAAATTAGCCTAGTAGCATCTTCAGCTTTTGCTCGAAAACTGGTTTCTACACTTTCCAGTCGGTCAAGCGCATCTATAATCAAATTATTCAGTAACTTAGCGTATTCCGTTGGTTCTACGCCTTTTGACTTTCGATTGAACAATTTATTCCCAACATGCGCCTCCAGCATTGAAATTTGCTGACTAACGGCAGGCTGGCTCATAAACAACTCTTTTGCGGCGACCGAAAAATTACCATTTTTATAAACCGCTTTAAATGTTCTGTACCATTCTAGATTTACCATGATATAATTTTATTTATAACAAACATAGTTTATTTTATTTTTACTGATATCATCTAAGCCGTAAATTTGTCAAAAATTTAATCTTATGAAGAAAATAGCATTACTCGCAATAATTGCATTTACAGCCTTAAGCACAACTGCTGTGGCTCAAAAATCAAATAGAAAAGGAATGAAAAAAGTATTATTTGTTGTTACCAGCAACGATAAGCTGGGCAATACAGGAGAAAAGACAGGATTTTGGTCTGAAGAATTTGTCGCACCATATTACGAATTATTAGATCAAGGCGTTGAAATCACAATTGCATCTCCGCTTGGAGGACAGCCGCCAATTGATCCAAAAAGTGCTGATCCGTCATCAGCAACCGAAGACACAAAACGCTTTGACGCCGACAAAGTTTTACAAGAAAAATTAAAACACACATTGAAGCTTTCAACCGTTAATCAAAAAGATTATGATGCGGTTTTTTATCCAGGAGGACACGGCCCACTTTGGGATTTAGTTCAAGATCGATATTCAATTGCTTTAATCGAATCTTTTTACACACACAATAAACCGGTAGCTTTTGTTTGTCACGCTCCTGCAGTTTTGAAAAACGTCAAAGTAAACGGTCAATATTTAGTGAAAGGCAAAAAAATTACAGGTTTTACTAATGAAGAGGAAGAAGCTGTTGGTTTGACAAAAGTAGTTCCGTTTTTATTAGAAGATGCATTAGCCTCAAACGGAGGCATTTTTTCAAAAGGACCAAACTGGCAACCTTATGCTGTTGAAGACGGACTTTTGATTACAGGACAAAATCCAGCATCATCAAAACTAGTAGCTGGAAAATTATTACAGAAATTGAATTAAAAGATGCTAAGTTGCTAAGATTCTAAGGTACTAAGTCTTTCTTTTAGCAACTTAAATTCTATTTAAATAATTGAAAAAATAAAATCAACCCGATACTAAGATTCTGAATCCACTTATAAAAAACTTAGCCACTTAGAATCTTAGCATCTTAGAAACTCAAAAAAAAATGCTAAACTTTGAATTATACAATCCGACGAATTTAATCTTCGGAAAAGGACAAATTGAAAAACTTTCGACTTTAGTACCAAAAGATGCTAAAATTTTATTGGCTTACGGAGGTGGAAGTATTTTTAAAAACGGAATTTACGATCAAGTAATCCAAAATTTAAAAGGTTTTGAAATAGTAGAATTTGGCGGAATCGAGCCAAATCCAAGATTTGAAACTTTAATGAAGGCTGTTGATGTGATCAAGGCAGAAAAAATCGACTTTATACTTGCTGTTGGCGGTGGTTCTGTAATTGATGGTGTAAAATTTATTTCGGGCGCAGTAAATTTTGAAGGAAACCCAATCGATATTCTTCAAAAAGAATTTTAATTAAAGAAAATGCAATGCCATTTGGAACTGTTTTAACTTTACCAGCAACGGGAAGTGAAATGAATTCTGGATACGTTGTAACGATTGAAGCAACTCAAGAAAAATTAGCTTCTGGCGGAAGTGCTTTATTTCCAAAATTCTCTATTTGTGATCCAACTGTAATTGCTTCTTTACCAAAAAGACAAATTCAAAATGGTGTTGTCGATGCATACACGCATGTAATGGAGCAATACTTGACTTATCCGCACGAAGGTTTTCTTCAAGATAGAATTGCCGAAGGTATTTTACAAACACTAATTCAAGTTGGTCCAGGCGTTATAGAAAACCCAACTGATTATACATTAGCTTCTAATTTTATGTGGAGCTGTACGATGGCCTTAAACGGATTAATTCAAAAAGGAGTTCCAAGCGATTGGGCAACGCATATGATTGGCCATGAATTGACAGCGCTTTATGAAATTGATCACGCGAGAACTCTTGCTATTATTGGCCCAAGCTTATACAAAGTAATGTTTGAAACCAAAAAAGGCAAACTAGCTCAATACGGAAGAAGAATCTTCAACCTAACAGGTTCAGATGACGAAGTGGCAAAAGAAGCCATCAACAAAACAGTTGAATTTTTCCACACAATGGGAATGGATACCAAACTTTCACAATATACAAACGACTATTCAAACACAGCAGATTTCATTGTAAATCGTTTTGAAGAAAGAGGCTGGAAAGGTTTAGGCGAAAATCAGTTGGTAACTCTAGACAAAGTAAAATCAATTGTGGAACTTAGCTACTAACATATAAATTCCAAAATAAAAAATCCAAATTCCAATGGCTCAAAACTGGAATTTGGATTTTTTTATTGGAATTTCATAAAAAAGGCGTTCTTAAACTATTTTAGGAACGCCTTTTCACAATACTAAAACAAAACTAACTAACTCAATTTTTATTAAATTCATTAAAATTCTAATTTATAATCACTTACAACGTAAGGCTTCTTATTTTATTGTGTGTGATGCAAAATATTTTTTTATTTCTTTTTCTAACCTCCTGAAAACCGTTGTTTTTAAGGGAGTTTTACAAATTTCTTAAATGAGGTTTTGCTTTATTAGCACATTATTAAGTACTTTTGTTTTAAATTATTAAAATAATGAGCGAAAATTTGAAATTTGCAGTAATTGGAGGAGGAAGCTGGGCCACGGCAATTGCAAAAATGTTATGCGTTAATCAATCTGAAATTGCGTGGTATATGCGCAATGACGCCGCAATAGAGCACATTCAGAAATACAAACACAACCCAAACTATTTAAGTTCGGTAGAATTTGACACCAAAAAACTTAAATTGACCAACAATATCAACGAAGCAATTGAATATGCCGATTATTTGATCTTCGCTATCCCATCTGCTTTTTTAGATGCCGAAATGAAAAACATGACGGTTTCTTTGTCAGACAAAATTATTTTTTCGGCAATCAAAGGAATCGTTCCTGAAACTAGTTTGATTGTTGGAGAGCATTTCCATATTCAATACGATATTCCTTATTACAATATTGGCGTAATCACAGGACCTTGCCACGCCGAAGAAGTTGCTCTTGAAAGACTTTCGTATTTGACAATTGCTTGCGGCGATCCTGAAAAAGCGTGCAATGTTGCCAAATCTCTTTCTGGAAATTACATCAAAGCAAAAATCTCAGACGATATTATCGGAACTGAATATGCTTGCTATGCTGAAAAACATTTACTCTATTGCGACCGGAATTGCTCATGGTTTAGGTTATGGCGACAATTTCCAATCGGTTTTAATGAGTAATGCGATTCGCGAGATGAAAAAGTTCATCAGAAAAGTGCATAAAATGAAACGCAACATCAATGACTCAGCTTATTTGGGCGATTTATTGGTTACAGGATATTCAGTTTTCTCTAGAAACAGAATGTTCGGAAATATGATCGGAAAAGGATACACAGTAAAAAGTGCCATGATGGAAATGAGCATGGTTGCCGAAGGTTACTACGCAACAAAAAGTGCTTACAAACTAAATCAAGGCTACGGTGCCAAAACGCCAATTATAGACGCTGTTTACGCTGTTTTATATGAAGGGAAAGATGCAAAATCTGTATTTAGAAAATTGACTGAGTCCTTGGATTGATTTCAGAAGAAAGAAGCAAGAGCAAAGAAAATAGATTTCTTAAACATAAAAAAAGAGTCAAGACTTATTTAATCTTGACTCTTTTTTTAACCTTATTATTATAAAAATTAAACGATAATTAATAAATCAGTTTAAAGATGTTTGCCAAAAAAGGCATAATTCCTATTATTATTCCGAACACAACAATTCCAAGGAAAACTATTAACATCGCTTTTAAATTATTATAAAATAACCCTAGAGCAACGAAAATTATTAGCCAAATGATTAACGTAATAATTTCAGGGTTTTTCTTGATCAGAACATTTACTTTTTTCATTCCTCAACATAAAAAGTCTTTTCTTTTGCTTCTTTGTTCTTGATTCTTATTTCACCATAATCCCTTCAACAAACAAAATCGGCACTTCTTCCGTTTTGTTTTCGTCAAGCGAATTGGCCTTAAAAATGAACTTCTTATCGTACAAAGTATTTCCGATGAAGAAAGTTACCATGAATTCGTTATTAAGCGCTAGAAGGCTCTTTTCGACCAATTCTATCTTTACAACAGAAACCGAAGGCACCTCAACAAAAGCATGACGCAAAATCGAAGTTTTTTTCATCTCTCCATCAATAGTTCCAAATGCTTTTGAAACTACCATTACGCTGTCTAAGTTAAAATCACTATCATTAACTAAATAAGCGTACCACACTTTTTCCATAAAATCGTCGCTCCATTCCTGTACAGCGGCAAGAAACACGTTTTCGACTTCTGGAATTATTATATCTTTTTTCATAATCTTAGTGATTAGTAAAAAGTAAATAGTGATTAGAAAGAAAGCTTCTCACTAATCACTATTTACTAATAACTTTATTCTTAAATATTTGATTTAAACTGCTCTAAGAAACGAACATCGTTTTCATAAAACATACGGATGTCTCCAATTTGGTATAAAAGCATTGCAATACGCTCCACTCCCATTCCGAAAGCGAATCCGTTGTATTCATCTGGATTGATATCGCAATTTTTAAGAACATTTGGATCTACCATTCCGCAACCTCCAATTTCTAACCAACCTGTTCCTTTTGTAATTCTATAATCCGTTTCAGTTTTTAGTCCCCAATAAATATCAATTTCAGCACTCGGCTCTGTAAATGGAAAATATGACGGACGAAGACGAATTTTAGATTTTCCGAACATTTCTTTTGTAAAATAAAGCAACGTTTGCTTCAAATCAGCAAATGAAACATCTTTATCAATGTACAAACCTTCCACTTGATGGAAAATACAGTGCGAACGAGATGAAATCGCTTCGTTACGGAAAACACGTCCCGGTGAAATCGTACGAATTGGCGGTTTGTGATTTTCCATATAACGCACCTGAACCGATGATGTATGCGTGCGCAACAACACATCAGGATTTGTCTGAATGAAAAATGTATCTTGCATATCACGCGCCGGATGATATTCTGGCAAGTTCAATGCTGTAAAATTATGCCAATCGTCTTCAATTTCTGGACCTTCAGAAACGTTGAATCCGATATTAGCAAAAATATCTATAATCTGATTTTTAACGATAGAAATTGGGTGGCGCGAACCAATAATTACTGGTTCTGCGAGCACGCGTTAAATCTCCAAAAACTCCTTTAACCTCTTCTTTGCTTTCAAGCTCTTCCTGAATCTGTTTTACTTTTTCTTCAGCAACAGCTTTTAAGGTATTGATTACTTGTCCAAAATCTTTTTTCTGATCGTTTGGAATATTTTTAAACTCAGTAAAAAGTTCTTTTAATAACCCCTTACTTCCTAAATATTTAATTCGGAATTGCTCTAAAGATTCTTTATTTTTCTCATTAAAGGCTTTTGCTTCCTCTATATGTACTTTTATCTTATCTATCATTTTCCTTCGGTTCTTGAGAATACAAATTTAGTGTTTTTAGTTTAAAGTGTATAGTCACGCTAGTAGTTTTCGATTTTCTGCCAAATAATTCCATAAACTGCAATTTTAACTTCAAATAATGCTATTCAATCAGCTTTCTTTCTAAAAAATAACTTACAATTGCTTCTTTCATCAACACAGATTGTTCTCCTGCTTTTAAAGGCGGTAATTGTTCTTTTACTTTGTAATGTGGCCATCCGTCTTCATCAAAATATTCGAATTCATAAAATCCGTATGGCTCTAACAATCGGCAGATTGCAATGTGCATTAAGTTCAGTTTTTCGTCTTTTTTGTATTGACGGTGTACTTTTCCGTATTCCTGAACTCCAATAAGGTAAATTATCGCATCTAAATCTAAATCTTCACCTTGCGAAAATTGATTTGAAAGTATATCGACGAGCTTTTCCCAGCGCTCTTTTAGTTGTGTATCTCTGGACATTTAATTTATGATTTTAGATTTTAGATTTTAGATTGCTGATTTAAAAATCTAAAATTAGAGTTGCAAAGATACGCACTTCAAAATCAATGCGCTTAAAAAATGAGTTCGCAAAACATAAAAAAACCTCTGAGCCTTTGCAACTATGTCACTTTGAACCTTAAAAAAGATATATCTTTGCGCCACATTTAACATAAACCAAATCATGAGTTTTTTTGATATTATTGTTGGCGCGCTTTTAGGATATAGTTTGTACAAAGGAATCAAAAACGGGCTTTTTGTTGAAGTTGCTTCTTTTATTTCTTTGTTATTAGGAATTTATTTGGCGATTAAATTTTCGTCATTATTGACCGGAATGATATCAAAACATGTTTCTTGGAATCCGACAAATATTCAGATTACGGCTTTTATTCTGACTTTTATTCTAGTTGTAATTGGTATTTATTTTTTAGCTAAAATCTTGACCGGAATCGCTGATTTTGCGATGTTGGGTTGGATGAATAAACTTGGTGGCGGTTTTTTCAGAGTTTTAAAAACTATTTTGATCTTGAGCATTTTTATTGCTTTGTTCGAAAAAATAAACTTCAACAATACTTTTGCAAAACAAGAAACTTTAGACAAATCGATTTTCTACAATCCAGTGAAGAAAGTTGCCGCTTTTGTATTTCCATCAATTGAAAAATGGTACGAAACGTTTAAAAAAGAACATTCCGAAAAACCAGAAGAAGAAAAAGAACAGACAGAAAAATAATAGTCGTATTATTATAAGATTAGACCCGACAGGTTTTTGAAACTTGTCGGGTTTGTTATTAAAAAGCCTTAGCGAGGCGATATATTTATAGAAATTAAACCGTCCGAATGTTTATTTTATTCTATAAATATTTCGCTTCTCCGAAGCTTATCTACCTATAAATTAAAATACTATTTTTAAAAATTTATTTCTACGCTTTCTCCTTTTTTCAAAACAACTTCTTGTTTTTTATCTCCAAAAATCAAAGTTGTTTTTCCACCAATTTTAGAAGAAACTATTAGTTTTTGAATCGTTTTATTGCTCCAATTCATTTCAATTTCAAATCCGCCTCTTGCACAAATTCCTTTTACAGAGCCTTCTTCCCACGCATCTGGTAAAGCAGGAAGCAAACGGATTTCATTTTCATCAGATTGAACTAACATTTCGGCAACTGCGGCTGTACCACCAAAATTTCCGTCGATTTGAAATGGCGGATGCGCATCGAATAAATTCGGATACGTTCCTCCTCCTCGTCTTGGCTTGTCAGTTTTCTTTTTGTCTGGATCAACATAGCGCAATAATTCACGATACATTTTATACGCACGATTTCCGTCCCAAAGTCTTGCCCAAAGATTGATTCTCCAACCTTTTGACCAACCTGTTGTTTCGTCGCCTTTTATTTCGAGCGTTTTTCTTGAAGCTTCGGCCAAATCAGGTGTTTTTAATGGCGTAATATGATTTCCTGGAAAAAGTCCGAATAAATGCGATTGATGACGATGCTTAGGTTCGTTGTCATCCCAATCAAAATACCATTCTTGAAGATTTCCTTTTTTCCCAATTTGATACGGATGAAATTTCTCAAGCGCTTTTTCCAGTTTATCCCTAAAAGTGGCATCTGTATTCAATACTTTTGAAGCTTTTATGGTTTTGTCAAAACATTCGCGAATCATCGCCAAATCGGCAGTTCCTCCGTACAATGTTGCGCCCACAAAACCATCTGCCAATTTATATTGATTTTCTGGCGAAGTGGACGGCGAAGTAATTAGATTTCCGTTTTTATCAGTTACCAGCCAGCTCAAGCAAAATTCGGTCGCCCCTTTCATCAAAGGATAACCTTCTTTTTCAAATAGTTTACATCTTGTGTAAATGTATAATGTTCCCAAATATGCGTACTCAGCCATGCACCCGCAATTGGCCAGCATGCCCACATAGGTTCTTCTTTTCCAAATTGCCCAACCGGATTTGTCATTGCCCAAATATCTGAGTTATGAGCGACCACCCAGCCTTGATTTATTCCATAAAAAGTCTTTGCCGTCACTTTTCCGGTTACGGAAAGATTTTTTATAAAACTTAAAAGAGGCAAATGCATTTCTGAAAGATTGGTGTTTTCGGCCAACCAGTAATTTTCTTCCAAATTAATATTCATGGTATAATTACTGCTCCAAGGCGGATTTAAATATGGATTCCAAAGTCCTTGAAGATTTGCCGGAACACCAATTGTTCTTGAGGAACTAATCAATAAATAGCGTCCAAAATTGAAATACAGAATTTCAAGATTTTTATCTTCCTTTCCCTCAGCGTAGCGCAGTAAACGTTCGTCTGTTGGCAAATCTGGAGCGGAAGTTTTTCCAAGGTCTAAATCGACACGATTAAAGAATTTTTGATAATCGGCGATATGAGATTCTTTTATTTTATCGAATGGTTTTGCATACGCTTTATTCAAATTTTGCAAGGCATTTGTAATATCGTCTAAACCTTCGGTTGCCGGATTTTTGTCAAAACCATTAAAACTAGTTGCAACAGAAACAAAAATAATGGCTTCTGTAGCATCTTTTAAAGTCAAAGATTCTCTGGAACTTGTAATTTTTCCGTCTGTTTTTTTGATTTGGATCAAAGTCGTAAATTTTGTTCCTCTATCTTTTATGTTCAAATATTTTGGCAAAACGGTATATCCCGCATTTTCGTGAATTGGCGCGACACCCGTCATTACCAATATATTTCCTTTTACTTCTACATTTGACTGTAAAAGGCTTTTTAAATTAACATCAAAATTCAAAGCGCCTTTTTGATCGGCCGTTAATTTGATGATCATAATTTGATCTGGCGCTGATACAAAATATTCACGTGTGTATTTTATACCTGCCATTTCGTAACTTACTTTTGAAATTGCATTCGAAAGATCGAGTTCGCGATGATAATTTACCGCTTTTCCTTTTTCGGAATTATTGATTTCCAAAGTTCCTAAAGGCGCATATGATTCAGAGTTTTTGCCTTGAACTTTTTTGTTGAGTTCTTCTGCTAGTTTATAATTTTCGTTTTTTAATGCTTCGCGAATGGCTGGTATGTTTTTATAAGCTTCTGGACTCATATTGGCATTTACTGGTTCGCCTGACCAAAGTGTAATGTCATTCAAATCAATTTTATCTGAATTTGCGCCACTATAAACTGTCGCACCCATTTTCCCATTTCCTAAAACCAAGCTTTCTTCAAAAATTCTGCCGGTTGTTTGTACCACAAAACATGTTTCGATTGTGCCGAAATGTTTACGCAGTAAAATATAAGAAGTAAGATGAAAAATGTTTTTTTTATGATTTTGGGATTCATAGGATTATTGTTTTTGGTCATGTTTTTTACATCTGGTATTTCTGCAATCTTGTCATTCCGAGGAACGAGGAATCTTCGTTAGTAGCTCGACAAAGATTGAAGATTTACTTTGTGGAGTTTCTTGCGAAGATTCCTCGTTCCTCGGAATTGTAAAAGTCACTTATTTCGGTAACGGATTTATCATTTCAATTGGCTTTTTTCCATCGATTCCCTGATGTGGTCTTTCGTGATTATAATAATATAAATATTGTAATAATTCTTCTTTTAGCTCTTCTTGAGAATCAAAATCCGTGTCTCTTAATAAATCGTCTTCCAGAGTTCTCCAAAACCGCTCTACTTTACCATTTGTCTGTGGACGGTAAGGTTTTGTATATCGGTGCACGATTCCTAATTCCATCAGCATTCTTTCAAATGGATGGTTATTTTTGACTTTGCTTGTTTTAGGTCCAAATTCAGCCCCATTATCAGATAATATCTCTTCAAATTTTATTTCATAATGACTGCTTAGGATGTTTAAGCATTTTAATGACGCAAACATCACTGTTAAACTGGTAATGTCTGGAACTAATTCTGCCCAGGCAATTCGGCTGTAATCATCAATTACACAGACTAAATAGAGTTTTTTATTTTCTCCACGAATTATGCTTTTACTTAAATAATGACAATCAATATGACCCAGCTGTCCCATTCTTTCCTTGATTATTTTCTGATGATTCTTTTTAATCTTCGGAGTTAATCTATTTATTTTATGCCTTTTTAAAATATTATAAACTCCAGAATATGATGGTGCATGTTTTCCTAATTTGGGATTTAAGATACTAACAATTTCATATTTGTTGTTTCCTTTTTCTCTTAATTCGATTACTTTTTGTTCTATAAAAGGCAAAGGACGTCGGGTTTTATATTTTGGACCTCGCTTTTGAGGCAATAGATCCTGAGATTTCCCACTCTGTTTATAGCGATTATAATACTTTAAGAAACTTTTTCTGCACGTGTCATTTGCTGTGTAAAAATCCATCGCCTTTTTATAAAGTGGATGAGTTTTGTTTTTCACCTGCTCATATTCTTTTATCAAGAAACGATATTTCTCTAAATAGTTCCTCTCTAATGTACAATCTTGACTATTATTTCTCATCGTAACAAAATTTATTAAATTTAAATTTTGTTACCGAAATATCTAACCTTTACAGGAATGACAAAACTATCGCGTTAATCTTGCAATAACAAATAATTGTTCCTAACGGAAAATTTCTCATCACCTTTGTTAGCGTGAGGGATAGGAGCTGGCTACCGAAGTAGCGCGGATAGCCCGACGCTATTTACGAAAGGCGCACAATAAGCGGTTTGTTAAATAGCGCCTTTTGTAAATAGGGTCACGCCCAACTATTATTTACTCACTTTATATATTTCATTTGCCGTAATCATTTCCCAATTATCGGTTCTGAAAGGCGATGCTGGAAATTTTTCTATATTGAAAAGATTGATCTGCGTGTCGTCGTCTGCCCAGCCGTAATGAACTGCAACTGGATTTTGAACTTGATCACTTGAAACCATTATTTTATTGTCTTTGATTATCGCTTTCGCGGAATGAAAAACTTTGTCTGCGCCTGCGATTTCGAAACCTTTTAATTCATCGTTATTTGGCGTTGATAATCCGCTACCAATGTTATCAAAAGTCAATATAATTTGGTTTCCTTTTATCTGTTGAGATTTATATGTTGGTCCGCTGAAAACCTGTTTTTTGCCGTAAACATTATTTAATGCAATTGCCGCCAAACGAAGTCCAAAATCTTGTTTGTTTGTTGGGTGAATGTCTTTTGCATTTCCAATATCTGTGGTAACGGCCATTCCGGTATTTTTCAATTTTAAAGTTTCAGATTGTGCTTCTCGAAGTTCTGCCCAACGACTTCCTTTTTTGCTGTTTCCTCCATATTCATCGAAAGTCGATAATTGAACGAAGTAGAAAGGAAAATCACCTTGTTTGAACTTCGTTCTCCAATCTGTAATAAGTAACGGAAATGCTTTTTTATATTGATTGGCTCGCCAAACATTGGTTTCTCCTTGATACCATAAAACACCCTCGATTGCGTAAGGAACCAGCGGATTTACCATTGCGTTGTACAATAATGACGGATAACTATTTGGTGACAAAGCTGTTTTTACCACAATTACTCTGAATTTCCATTTTCCGTCAAGCGGAATATTTTTGTCGCCTAAAGTCAATTTTAAATCTTCTGATTCTCCGTAGATGCCTCCGCCTCCGCCGTTATCGACAATTCTCACGGCAATAACATTTTTTCCTTCTTTTAAAACATTTTCGGGTATTTGATAAATACGTCTGGCATCATATTGGAAATTTTTCCCGACTTCAATTCCGTTTACATAAGTAATGTCTTCGTCGTCAATTTTTGCCAAACTTAAAGTTGCTTTATTTTTAATATCTTCTGCTGAAAATGTGATTGTTTTTCGCATCCAAACTACGCCGTCTAAATCGCCAAGATGCTGACTTTCCCAAATACTTGGCGTGTTTAATTCGCCCCAAGAAGTATCATTAAAAGAAAGTTCTTTAAAAGTATTTTCATTTGATGTATTTACTGGAGTTCCTTGAATTTTTTCGATTCTTTCCTTCATTCGGTTTGCATACAATTTTGAAATAGAATCGACATTCATAACGGGAACATCGGCAATCATGGATTTAAATTCAGGGCTTTTTTCAAATGCTTCACGGCTTGTCCAAGTTTCAACATTGGTTCCGCCCCAAGAAGTATTGATGATTCCGATTGGGATTTTTAATTCGGCATATAATTTTCTGGCGAAATAAAATCCGACAGCGGTGAAATTACCAACTGTTTCTTTATTTGAAACTTCCCATTTTCCGGCTTTTAAATCGTCTTTTGGTTTTCCACTAAAATCTCGCTCAACACCAAAATGACGAATCAACGGATAATCGGCATTATTCATTTCGTTTTCTGCGTCGATGGTTTTAGAAACCTGAAATTCCATATTCGATTGTCCGCCGCAAATCCAGACTTCTCCGACTAAAACATTTTTAATCGTGATTTTATTTTTTCCAATGATAGAAAGTTCAAAAGGCCCGCCGGCTTTTTCAGCATCTAAATTGACAATCCATTTTCCGTTTTTATCGGCTTGTGTTTTTTTGATTTGTTTGTTGAAATGAATTTCTACTTTTTCATTGGCATCGGCAAAACCCCAAACCGGAATTGTCTTGTTGCGTTGCAAAACCATTCCGTCTGAAAATAGTAACGGCATTTTGACATTGGCATTTGCAATTATGCCACATAGAAGTAAAAAAAGGATTGCGATTTTTTTCATTTTTTCTAATATAAAATTAAAACCATATAAGGAATATAAGTGATTTTAAGCTAGCGATGAGGCCGAACTTAATTCACTTATATTCCTTATATGGTAAATTTACTGTTTTCTTCTTACTGAATTGTTAAAGCAATCTCAGTTTTGATATCTCTAGATGAATTTCCGATTTTCAGCGTATATTTTCCTGGTTCAACTGTCCATTTTTTTGCTGAAACATCATAATATGCTAATTCTTTTACTGGAATTTGGATGGTAACTGTTTCTGAACTTCCAGATTTAACTAATACTTTTTTGAAACCTTTTAGTTCTTTTGAGGCACGAGCTACTTTTGAATCTGCTTTTGAAGAGTATATCTGAACAACTTCTTTTCCGTCAACCTTACCTGTATTTTTTACATCAACAGAAATCGAAATTGTTTCATTTGAAGCATATGAAGTTTTATCTGTTTTTCCATTTTCCAAAGCAAAAGTAGTGTATGATAATCCGTAGCCAAAAGGAAACAATGGCGCAATATTTTTGGTATCAAACCAACGGTATCCAATTAGAAGTCCTTCAGCATAATTAACTGATTTTCCTCCTGGGAAACTGTTTGTAGCATGCGCAGGCGAATCCATAATATTTTTTGGCATTGTCCAAGGCAATTTTCCTGACGGATTTACTTTTCCTAAAATGACATCGGCCAAAGCATTTCCTCCTTCAGATCCATTAAACCAGCTCCAAACTACCGCAGGCGATTTTTGAGTAATTTCTCCAATATCAAACGGAGCTCCGGCAACAAAAACTACTATTGTTCTCGGATTTACGGCCAAAACTTTTTTGATTAATTCTGCTTGTCCAAAAGGCAAATGCAAATCTCTTCTATCAGAAGCTTCCGTTTCGTAATCACGATTTGAACCTGCAAAAATTACCGCAACATCAGACTTTTTAGTCGCTTCAACCGCTTCCTGAACTTTCGCCGGATCTAATTCATCAATAGTTACTGGACCATTCAAAGTAATATCACCTAACTTTCCTTTATTTTTTTCGTCGTAACGCTCTAAATAACCTTCCGCATAATTGATCTTTATAGAAGATGGAAGTCTGTTTTTCAAACCTTCAAGCGGTGTAACTTCTCTTTTGTTTTTACTCCGGCACCAAATCCACCAAGAGAATTTTTCTTCATCGCATTGTTTCCAATAACGGCAATAGATTTAACTCCGTCCAATTTTAAAGGCAATGCATTGTTGCTGTTTTTCAACAATACAATATCTTCTGCTCGCAATTTTGTAGGCATCTTGGTAATGCGCTTCTGTTGCAATACTTCCTTTAGTTCGGTCTTTTGCGCCCATTGCTTTTACTTGGAACAAAACTCGTAAAATGCGTTTTACATGCAGATCAATTTCTGTCTCTGCAATTTCTCCCGCTTTTACGGTCGCAATTAATTTATCTGCTAAGAAAAATTCGTTGAATGGTTTTGGAGTTCCCATTTCAATATCCAATCCGCTTTTTAGTGATTTTACTGTTGAATGCACCGCGGCCCAATCTGAAACGACAACGCCTTTAAATCCCCATTCGTCACGAAGAATTTTATTCAGCATATAATCGTTTTCACATAAATATTCTCCTCTAAATTTATTGTAAGCGCCCATTATTGCATACGCTTTTGCTTCTTTTACCGAAGCTTCAAATGCCGGAAGATAAATTTCGCGCAGTGTACGTTCATCCATTTGAACATCTACAAAATCACGATTGGTTTCCTGATTGTTTGCCGCATAATGTTTTACGCACGCCATTACATCTTTTTCCTGTAAACCAACAATCAAAGGCACGGCGATTTTTTTATTCAAAAACGGATCTTCAGACATGTATTCATATGTTCTTCCGCCAAGTGGCGTTCTGACCATATTTATTGCTGGCGAAAGCAACATGTCTTTATCTCTTGCACGTAATTCTTCTCCTAAACTATTTCCGAAGGTATGCGCCATTTCAGCATTCCAAGTTGCCGCTAAACCTCCACCTGCAGGATAATAGGTTGCAAAATCATTTGTTAATCCGGCTGGCGCCCAGTTGTCTCTCGAAATTTCCTCACGGACTCCAAGTGGACCATCTGCCATTTTTAATTCGGGAATACCCAAATGTTCTACCGCGCCTGTACTGAACATACTGTTTCCGTGCAACATTCCAATTTTTTCCTCAAGCGTCATTTGAGAAATCAGTTTATCTATTTCGGCATCGTGTTCTGATCCGATTTCTTTTCCTTTATATTCCTCCGTTTGAGCTGTTTCTGAAACTTCAGATTTTGCATCATTTTTGCAAGAAGCAAATAATACAAAAGCCAGAGTCGCCGACAGGTATATCATTTTGTTTTTCATTGATTGTGGTTTTTAGTTTTTGATAGTTATGATTTTAAAAATCTAAAATAATTATATTTTTTGAACCTAATTGCTGTTCCTCCTGCGCCACCTAAACCTAATTTTAGTGAATCTGAAGCTTTTACTGTTTTCTTTGAAATTGTAACAGCCTCTGGGTTGTGTTTTTGATCAGTTTTTTCTGCATCAGCATAAATCTGTGCTTCGTAATTTGCATTGGAATCTAAGAAAGAAAGTGAAATTTCAAGCTCTCTTGGGTTTTCATTTGTAAGGCTTCCCAAAAACCAATCATCGCTGTTTCTGTCTTTTCGGACTATTGTAATGTATTGACCAATTTCTCCGTTTAATACTTTTGTATCTTCCCAATCCGTCGGAACATCTTTTAAAAATTGTAATGCTGGTTTTCCTTCGTAATTTTCTGGAAGATCGGCCAACATTTGAATTGGAGAATAAATCGTTACATACAAAGCCAATTGTCGCCTGACTGTTCCCTGAATTCTTTTTCCAGGATAACCTTGTTTTACCTCAACATCAAAAATTCCTGGTGTAAAATCCATTGGACCAGAAAGCAATCTTGTAAACGGAATAATGCTTAAATGATTTGGCGGATTTCCTTCGCTCCAAGCATTATATTCTTGTCCGCGCGCCGCTTCTCTTGAAACCATATTCGGAAAAGTTCTTCTTTCTCCTGTATCTTTTATTGATTCATGATATAAAACGGCTAAATCATATTGCGCCGCTTTTTCTAAAATGTATCTGAAATAATTTACTCCAAACTGCCCGAAGTGCATTTGTTTCATATTCAATTTAGAACCTACGTGACCAATTTTTACCGTATGAATTCCAAGTTTTTTGTATAATTCAAAACCATCATCAACTTGTTTTAAATAGTTGATTAAGTTTGAGCCTGTTTCGTGATAACCAATTAATTCGATATTCTTTTTCTTTCCGTACTCAACTACTTTTTCTAAGTCAAAATTGTCAGCACTTTTTGTGAAACTAAACATGTGCATACGGTTTTCATACCAGCCCGGCGTCCAGCCTTTGTTCCAGCCTTCGATCAATAAATGATGGAAACCTTCTTTTGCTGTAAAATCGATGTATTCTTCAGCATGTTTTGTAGTTGCACCTTGTTTGTCGCTTTCCCAAAAAGTATATTTCCCGATGTGCATTCCCCACCAAATTCCTAAATATTTATAAGGTTTGAAATAAGTATTTGTATTTTTTAATTTGTTTGGTTCGTTTAGGTTTAAAACCAAATAAGAAGTAATCAATTCTCCCGGATTTTCGCCAATTTGAATAGTTCTCCAAGAAGAAGTAAACGAATCTTTTACACGAACTTTTACGCCATCAGCCCAAGGCACTAAATCCGATTTTAATTCGGTTCCTTTATTATTTACTAAAGTCATGCTCGCGAAGTCAACCAAATTTGCTTCGTGAAAACTCAAAGCCAAACCGCTTTTGCTTTCAATTGTTAGCGGAGTCAAAACTGTATCTAGGGTACTTACAGGCGCATCTTTAAAAAGATATTCGTCGCGGTTTTCTCGGTTTGCCGGAATCCACCACGCTTTTCCATCTTCTTTCAAATTAAAAGTTGTTTTTTCATCCATGATGAAAATACTGTCTTTTACATTTTGTTTTGGATAAACATATCGAAAAGCTACTCCATCGTCGAAAGCGCGAAATTGAATTTGTAATTTTCTTTTATTCCCCGTTTTTTGTTGCAAATCGACTACCAATTGATTGTAGTGATTTCTGATGTTTTTCTTTTCTCCCCAAACTTGTTCCCAAATTTCGTCAAAAGTCGAAGTTTTAGTTCCTTTTATTTCGAAGTTTGAACTTAGGTTTTCATTTCCTTTTAAAACAAATCCCATATCTGATGAAGAAATCACTTCGGTCTTCCCATGAGAAACGGCATATTTTGGAGCATTTTGTACCAACTCAAATTTGATTTTATTCAATCCATTTGGTGATGCCAATTCGTAAGCGTCTTTCTTTTTCTGACTGTATCCAATCGAAACTGAAAGCAATAAAGCCGGAAGAATAAAATGTTTTTTCATGATATTTTTTTGTTTTTTAATAAATCGGACGGAATTAGGCTTCCGCCCGATTTAAAACTCAATAAAAACTTATTTTTAATATTCGCTACTTATCCTATTTTATTCGGCAGTAATTACAATTGTTGCAGATTTTAATCCGTTTGCTTTAGCGGTTAATTCCACTCTTCCAGATTTAGTATCCGATTGCACAATTACTAAACATTTTCCGTTCAAAGCGGTATGTTTTGAACCTTTATACGATTCATGACTTACCGGATCTCCACTGCAAACGCCCACTATTTTTCCGTTTCCTTTTAAAGAGAAGTTGATTTCGTTATTTGCATTTGGAGCCAAAGTTCCGTTTGCATCCAAAATATCAACTGTAACAAATGACAAATCATTCCCATCCGCTTTAATGGTGCTTCTGTCTGCGGTCAATTTTAGATTTGAAGGATTTCCAGCTGTTTTGATTTCTTTTTCTAAAACTACTTTTCCATCTTTACGAGAAACTGCTTTTAAAGTTCCTGCTTCAAAAGGAATTCTCCACATTACGTGTAAATCATCTCCTTTTTTGCTTCTTTTTCCAACTGATTTTCCGTTTACGAAAAGTTCAACCTCATCGGCTTTATTATAATACGCCCAAACATCAACCGTTTGTCCTGGTTTCCAGTTCCAATGCGGAAAAATATGAAGAACAGTTTTATCTGTCCATTCACTTTGATACATATAATAAACGTCTTTCGGGAAACCGGCCAAATCAACAATTCCGAAATACGAACTTACCGATGGCCATTCATAAGGAGTTGGTTCTCCGATATAATCGAAACCTGTCCAAATGTACATTCCGGAAAGATAATCGTGTTTTTTAATGACTTTCCAAGTTGCTTCATGCGTAGAACCCCAAGGCGCCTGAACCTGATCATAAGCCGAAACAGTGTTTCCTGGATTTCCATCTGTAAATTTAAGATCCCAACGAACTGGCCATTTTTTTACAACATCAGAAACATTATCATAATAACCTCGTGTTTCTAATCCCGAAGTTGTTTCAGTTGCGATGAAAGGTGTTTTTGGGAAATTTTCTTTGTGATGTTCGTAAGTCTGATGTGCATAATTGTACCCGATTAAATCCAAAACTCCAGAAGCCGCAATTGGATTCACCTGAACATTCTTTTTCTCAAACTGCAACGTCACCTCATCTATATTCATATTAACTGGCGGATTCATCGCCGCCGTAATTGGTCGAGTTTTATCATTTAAACGCACAATCTCAGCTAGTTCTTTAGCAATTTTCACACCTTCATCACTCCATTGTTCCGGAATTTCATTTCCAATACTCCAAATAAAAATACTTGGATGATTGCGGTCGCGACGCAATTGATCATTTAAATCTTGTCTGTGCCATTTGTCCCAATCATTTGCATAATCGTATTTGGTTTTGTTTTGTTTCCACATATCAAAAGCTTCATCCATAACAATGAAACCCGTTTTATCGCAAAGGTCAAGAAGTTCTGGAGCGGGTGGATTATGAGAAGTTCTAATTCCATTTACACCCATTTCTTTCAGGATTTCCAATTGACGTTCGATTGCGCGAGTATTGATGGCAGAACCTAAAGGCCCCAAATCATGATGCATGCAAACTCCTTTGATTTTAACTTGTTTTCCATTTAAGATAAAACCTTTGTTCAAATCGAATTTAAATTCTCTGATTCCGAAAGCGGTTTTATATTGGTCAACAACTTTACCATCAACAATAATTTCTGTAACTGCGGTATACAATTCCGGTTTTTCTATTGACCATAAAATTGGCGAATCAACTTGTGCTTTTACATTTAAAATTGTTCCTCTTTTTGAAGTAAGAGTCATATCTATAATATCAGCTGACGCTACCTTTTTATCATCTTTATAAATAGTAGTTTCTAGTGTGAACTTCTTTGATTTTGAATAGTCATTCTGAATTCGAGTTTCAATATTTATTGAAGCATTTTGAGCTGTAACTTTTGGAGTAGTAATATATGTTCCCCAATTTTCAACATGAAGCTTATCTGTAGTTTCTAGCCAGACATTTCTAAAAATTCCAGAACCCGAATACCAACGTGAATTCGGTTGTTTTGAATTGTCAACCTTTACAATTATTTCATTTTCTTTTTCTCCGTAATTTAAATACTGAGAAATTTGATATTGGAAACCAATATAGCCATTCGGGCGTTTTCCTAAATAATGTCCGTTTACCCAGACTTCGCTGTTTTTGTAAACGCCATCAAAAGTGATTGAAATTATTTTTGCACTGTCTTCCGCGACGACCTTAAATGTTTTTTTGTACCAACCTAAACCACCGTTCAAAGAACCTCCGCCATATCCGGCCGGACTTTTTCATCAAATTTCCCTTCTATGCTCCAATCGTGAGGAACATTTAAAGTTCTCCATTTTGTTGTGGTTCCAATAGTATCTTTATCGACAATGCTGTCATTGAGATGAAAACTCCAATCAGAATTAAAAGAAACTTTTCGGTTGCTGAAAGCCTCTTCGTTTTTCTTGCATGAACTGAATAATGTAATTACTGCCAACATTAATAATGTCAGGCTACTGCTTAGATATTTTCTTTCATTCTTCATTTTGATATGATTTACAGATTTTTTGAAAAACAAATATAAACATACCAATAAGTCACTGTATCAATCACCTACCGGTTCGTTTCATATTCAAGCAATAGGGCTTTAGTTTCTAGCGAAAAAACAATTAGACAAGTCCTCAACCTGCATGCTTTTATATCTCACAAAAGCCAAACGCAATGATGTAGAAGTAATTTTCAGCAACTCCTCATTGATGACCTGAATTTTATCCACTTTTATATCAATCAATTTCCATCAAAACAAAGCACTTTTGAAATTCAAAATCAAAATAAATTTATCTTATGGTAAATTTGACTACAAGTGTAAAACTTTTTTATACATTAGCAAAATATTAAGCCTATTTTTTTACATTTCTGATTTATATTCAGTTAACACCAACAATTTAACAATCAATTCATCTAAAAACGAAATATTAAATAATAAAAATCTACCGTATGAAATTAATGGTAGTGAAAAACAACATTAGGTTTCGCACCGAGCCGCAAAATTGTATAAATTTGACCTTGAGATTTATAATAGGCTCACTTGAAAAGAATTTAATTTCGAATTTTAACTTGTTAATGCAAAAAAATTAGGCAAATGGATAACGGCACTGCTGTAAATGGCATTACAATTGACTGTGTAATTTTCGGATTTAATAAAGCAAATCTGGAAATTCTTTTAGTGCAACATGCCGAAGGAGAAAGTGTTGGGAAATGGGGTTTGTTAGGTGGCTATCTTAGAAAAGATGAAAGCGCAGATGAAGCCGCACAGCGAATCGTTTATGAGCTTACTACGCTAGACAACATTTATTTGGAACAATTGAAAGCTTTTACTGATCCAAAGCGTGTCAGCGAAAGACGTGTTGTGACTATTGGTTATTATACTTTAGTAAACCGCGAAGACTATAACATCAAAGCAAGTCAAAAGGTTATTGAAGCAAAATGGTATAAAATCAATGAAATTCCAGATTTGATTTTTGATCATAACGAAATTTTTGATTTCAGTTTGATGCAATTGCAAAACAGAGTTCGTCAAGCGCCAATAGGTTTTAATCTTTTACCCGAAAAATTCACTTTATTGCAGTTGATGCATCTCTATGAAGAAATTCTCGGGATTGAATTGGACAAATCAAATTTCAGAAGAAAAATTCTGCATATGAAACTCCTTGTTGCGCTTGATGAGAAACAACAGGATGTTTCGCATCGAGCCGCAAAACTCTATAAATTCGACCCAGACATTTACAAAAAACTGACTGAAAAAGGTTTTAATTTTGAATTTTAGGGTTTGTTTTGAATTTCGGTGGCCAACTATCGGGCAACTCCATTTCAGAATCCAAAACTTTGCGCTATCTTTGCGCCTTAATAACATACACTAAAGCAATTGTTGCAGTGTAATTTATACCCAAAAAAAGACTTAAACTCGATTAGAGAACTGATATATACAAATGAAGAAGATACGTAATTTTTGCATTATTGCACACATTGACCATGGTAAAAGTACATTAGCAGACCGATTACTAAGTGCTACACAAACCGTTACAGCCCGTGAAGAAAAAGCGCAATTGCTTGACAACATGGACTTGGAGCGCGAGCGTGGTATTACCATTAAAAGTCATGCCATTCAGATGGAATACAAATACAAGGGCGAAGAATATATCTTGAACTTAATTGACACTCCGGGTCACGTTGACTTTTCATATGAAGTTTCACGATCTATTGCCGCTTGTGAAGGTGCACTTTTGATTGTTGATGCTCGCACAAAGTATTCAGGCACAAACGATTTCAAACTTATATTTAGCTCTTGAAAACGACTTGGAAATTATTCCGGTTTTAAATAAAGTCGATTTGCCAAGTGCTAATCCAGAAGAAGTTAGTGATGATATTATCGATTTGCTTGGATGTAAATTAGAAGATATTATTCATGCTTCGGGAAAAACTGGTTTTGGTGTTGAGAACATTCTTGTCGCCATTATCGAAAAAATTCCTGCTCCAAAAGGAGATCCAGAGGAACCATTGCAGGCTTTAATTTTTGACTCGGTTTACAATCCATTCCGTGGAATTGAGGTAATCTTTAGAGTTGTAAATGGCGAAATCAAAAAAGGCCAGAAAATTAAATTCATGGCAACTGACAACGAATATTTTGCTGACGAAATCGGAACTTTAAAACTTAATCAAGTTCCTAAAAATGTAGTTTCAGCAGGAGACGTTGGTTATTTGATTTCTGGAATTAAAGAAGCTCGTGAAGTAAAAGTTGGTGATACGATTACAGATGCAAAAGTTCCGACAACAAATATGGTTGCTGGTTTTGAGGATGTAAAACCAATGGTATTTGCCGGAATTTATCCTGTTGATACAGAAGATTACGAAGACTTACGTTCTTCAATGGAAAAATTACAATTGAATGACGCTTCATTAGTTTTTACTCCTGAAAGTTCTGCGGCATTAGGATTTGGTTTCCGATGCGGATTCTTAGGAATGCTTCACATGGAAATCATCCAAGAACGTTTAGAGCGTGAGTTCGACATGACTGTAATTACAACAGTTCCTAACGTTTCGTATTTGGCTTACACTAAGAAACACCCAGAAACGCCAATCGTTGTAAACAACCCATCAGATTTACCAGAGCCTTCAAAACTTGACAGAGTTGAAGAGCCTTTTATTAAAGCAACAATCATTACAAAAGCTGATTTCGTTGGAAACGTAATGAGTTTATGTATCGAAAAACGTGGTTTGATTACCAACCAAACATATTTAACAACAGAAAGAGTTGAATTGAATTTTGATATGCCTTTGGCGGAAATTGTATTCGATTTTTACGATCGTTTAAAAACGGTTTCTAAAGGCTATGCTTCTTTCGATTACTCTCCTATCGGAATGAGAACTTCGAAATTGGTTAAACTTGACGTTCTTTTGAATGCTCAAACAGTTGATGCCCTTTCTGCTTTGATTCACGAAGACAACGCGTATAATATTGGTAAAAAAATGACCGAGAAATTACGTGAATTGATTCCGAGACAGCAATTCGACATTCCGATTCAAGCCGCAATTGGAGCAAAAATTATCGCTCGTGAAACAATTAAGGCACTTCGTAAAGACGTTACCGCAAAATGTTACGGTGGAGATATTTCGCGTAAGCGTAAACTTCTTGAAAAACAGAAAAAAGGTAAAAAACGTATGCGTCAAGTAGGTAACGTTGAGATTCCGCAAGAAGCATTTATGGCTGTTTTGAAACTTAACGACTAGATTTTTTTATTTAGAAAAAAGAATAAAGAGACAAGATTATAGACTAAAACCCGATGACGAAAGTTGTCGGGTTTTTCGTTTTATTTTAACAATTAATTGACTATCAAATAGTTAAAAATAAAACGATTTTAAGTAATCCTAATCCTACTTATTAAAGAAAAATATCATAAATATCTGATTTTTAACGCGTTTAATCGAGCTTAAAGTTAATTTTCTATTAGAATTTGTATTTTTAATCCTACAACTTTAAAACTATAAGATTATGAAAACCAAATTTTCAATTGTTCTAGCTTTATTTACTTTTTGCTTTGCTAATGCACAACAAGAAGATCAGGTTAATTCGGAAATGAATTCTGCAAAAGGTATCACCTTTGCTCATGGTGATATGTTTATCGAAGGTGCTTTGCAAATTGCTACTGGAGGCGACCGCGATTATTATGCTTTTAATCCTAAATTTGGATATTTCTTGAATGACAAATTTGCCGTTGGAGGACAAATTAGTTTTTCAAGTGACAAATACGAATCTACTGATACAAAAACCAATATTTTTGGCATTGGTGGATTTGCAAGATATTATGTATTGGAACTCGATAAAAAACGTTTCAAAGCCTATGGCGAAGCCGGATTAGGTTATGGTCGAAACAAAATAGAAGACAATACTGGCTCCGATGACAGCAATAGTCTTACTGCCAATATTAATGTTGGCTTAAATTATTTTGTGACCAAAAACATTGCTGTAACTTTCGTTTTAGCTAATATACTTACTTACAACAGCGTTTCTCCTGAAAATGGGCCATCATCCAATACATTTGAATTAAATATCAACTTGTTTAACAATATATTTACACAACCAAAGTTTGGGCTTTTGTATAAATTTTAATTCTAATAAGAATTTACACATAAAGCTGTTCCAAATTGGGACAGCTTTTTTATTTCTTGTAAACTTTAACCTTAGTATCTTTGAATCTTAGTATCTAAGAATCTTAAAAAAATGCTCGACGAAACTCCAAAACGATTTGACCGAATTGTTGCCATTCTTATTCAATTGCAATCTAAAAAAATTGTAAAAGCACAGGAATTGGCTGATCGTTTTGATTGCAGTCTGCGAACGATTTATCGAGATATTCGAACTCTTGAAGCTTCAGGGGTCCCTATTTACAGCGAAGCTGGAGTTGGTTATGCTTTGATGGACGGCTACAGATTGCCTCCTGTGATGTTTACGCGTGAGGAAGTCAGCAGTTTTATTGCCGCTGAAAAATTAATGCAAAAATTTACTGATCCGTCTCTTGGGAGTCATCACGCCTCGGCGATGTATAAGTTAAAATCGGTTTTAAGAAGTACTGACAAAGATTATCTTTCGAACATTGAATCGAGAGTCGTGATGCAAACTGCCGAACCTATGTTTAATGACAGTTCGCCAAATACTTTAGCAGTTCTTTTTGAAGGTATTGCTGAGAAAAAGCAAATTCTCCTTACGTATAAAACCTTTGAAAAAGACGAAACTACGCGACGAAATTTAGAGCCCGTTGGTGTATTTCACGACAATAATAATTGGTATTTTCTCGGATATTGTCATTTACGACAAGATTATCGCCAATTCAGAACCGACCGTATTCAGGAAATTAAAAAGACAGAACTTGACTTTACGATTGAACACGATGCTTTGGAAACTTATTTGACCAAAACAGAAAATTGCCCAACAACAAAAGTGAGAATCTTAGTCGATAAGAAAATTGCGAGATATTTGGCAACAGAACGCAAATATCATGGCTTCGTTTCAGAAAAAGAAATAGGCGATCAAATTGAAATGACTTTTATGTCTCGAAGCATCGAAGAAGGCTTTCCGCGTTGGTTTTTGATGTTTGGTGACTACGCTACAATCCTAGAGCCTGAAAGGCTAAAAACTAGAACTTTAGAATTACTAGAAGTCAACAGACAAAGGCTTTTATAGAAAAAAATCTCCTAAAGAAACTAAGTTGCATTAGGAGATTTTTTTGTTTTTATTTCTGATTTTTTACAACATTGTAAAAATTATAATCGGTGTTTGACGCATCTGTAATGCCTACATTTCTACCGATCGTTACAATTTGTCCGCGATGATAAGTTCCGTGATTGATGACCTGAAGCAAATAATCTGCAATTGGCAATTCACATTCAAACCACGGATTAACGATTTTAATTTCTCTACTCAAATCTTCTTCCGACAATGAATTAATAAAATGCTTCAATTTTGTAGATGAATTTAATAAACCTTCAAAGATTTCTTCTTTCGATAACTCATTTTCCGGTTTCTTTTTAAACATATCGGTTTCGGAAATAACCGAAAACCAATATTCTTCTGTTGACCAAATATGATCTAATGTTTTTACAATAGTCGAAAAACTCGAAGGTACTTCTGCATATAGCAATTCATCAGATTTCGGCGAAAGCCAATTCACAAATTGCTGGTTTACCCATAAATTATAATCTGCATAATTTGACATTAATTTTTTTAAACTCATAGCCGTTAATTTTAGATTTTGAATAAAGTTACAACGAATTGCTAATTATCTTTCCCAGAAAAATGGCGGTTCAATATTTAAAGCTCTCAAATATACGTAAGCTTGACCACGGTGATGCACTTCATTATCAATAAAATACAAGATATTCTGAATGATTGGAAATTCATATTGCCCAAAAAGATTAAAGTTTTCGCTAAAATCTTCAATTGATAATTGTTCCCAATATTTATTGATTTCCTCAGTTGCTTCGTCCCATTTTTCAAGATATTGTGCTTTAAAAATCAATTTTTCTCCACTTTCTTCATTGTAAGGCTCACTTGTTCTGTTCACGATTCCTTTTAATGCAGGAACTGCGATTGCCAAAAGCTCATCAACTAGTTTTGAAAAAGGGCGCATGCCACCAATTGAAAACTCGAAAAAATCTTTCTCAGGAAAAAGCTCTATCAAACGACGCGTTAATGCGCGGTGCCCTTGCCAGTGTTTCAATAAATCTTCTGAAGTGATTACTTGTGCTTCTAATGTTTTCATGATTTTAAAGTTTTAAATTTTTAATACTTCAAAAGTAAGATGGGCTGGTGACAACAGTTTGTCAGCAGGAAAAAAATATTTTTAAAAATATTTTTTTCCTGCTGTAGAGACGCATTTCAATGCGTCTCACACAACGTAACCCCATTTTTTTAACAATACACAATACCCTCCTTTGCGCAGACGCATTGAAATGCGTCTCATACAACGTAACCCCATTTTTTTAACAATACACATACCCTTCTTTGCGTAGACGCATTGAAATGCGTCTCTACAGGCAAAAACTTTGTACTTTTATAAATAAAAACCTTTGTACCTTTGCCCCTTAAAACTTTGGAACTTAAAAAAATGATTGAAGATAAAAATCCACAACGTACCAGCATAGCTCAATTAGGTGAATTTGGACTAATTGACCATTTAACGCGAAATTTTGATGTTACTCAAGAATCGACTTTAAAAAGTATTGGTGACGATGCGACAGTTTTAGATTTTAAGGACAAAAAAACCGTTGTTTCTACTGATTTATTGATCGAAGGTGTACATTTTGATTTGGCTTACATGCCTTTAAAGCATTTAGGCTATAAATCAGTAGTTGTAAATCTTTCTGATATTTGTGCTATGAATGCGAAACCAACACAAATTACAGTTTCTGTTGCTGTTTCCAATCGTTTTCCGTTAGAAGCATTAGAAGAATTATTCGAAGGAATTACGCATGCCGCAAAAGAATACAAAGTTGATGTTGTTGGCGGCGACACTACCTCATCTCAAAAAGGATTAATTATCAGCATCACCGCAATTGGTGAAGCCGATGAAAATGAAATTGCCTACAGAAATGGAGCCAAACAAACTGATTTATTAGTTGTAACCGGAGACATTGGCGCGGCCTATATGGGATTGCAGGTTTTAGAACGCGAAAAACAGGTTTTCCAGGTAAATCCAAACAGCCAACCCGATTTAGACCCTTATACTTATTTGGTCGAAAGACAATTGAAACCTGAAGCACGCACAGATGTTCGCACACTTTTGCACGCGCTTGAGATAAAGCCAACTTCAATGATTGATATTTCTGACGGATTATCATCTGAAATTATTCATATCTGCAAACAATCAAAAGTGGGTTGTAATTTATACGAAGATAAACTGCCTTTGGATCCTCAATTTATTTCGACTTGTGAAGAATTCAATATTGACAGCACAACAGTGGCAATTAATGGCGGAGAAGATTACGAACTTTTATTTACAATTGACATTAATGATTTTGACAAGATAAAAGGAAATCCAAACTTTTCAATTATCGGCCATATGACAGAAGAAAACGAAGGAATTCACCTTGTTACTCGTGCCAATACAAAAATTGCTTTAAAAGCCCGAGGATGGGATGCTTTGAGTGAATAAACTTTTAAAATCTTAAATAAAAAATTCCAAATTCCAACTGTTAACTCAGTTATTGGAATTTGGAATTTCTTTTTTAGGAATTCTTCTTAGAAAAGTCCTTTACTTTTAGCTTCTCTAACAAGTTCTTCATCAGATCCGCTTCTTATTTTAAGCAACTCTTTCAAATTGAGTTTTCGTTTTTCAATTGCCGCAAAAGAAATTGGTATATAATGCGACATTTCTTCTGTTCGTGTTCCTTTTGACAAATGAAATAAAATCTGTTTATCAAACTCATCAATTTCAATTGAATTATGAGGCGACTGATTCAGCATCTTAACTACTGACTGACTGTAATATTTTTCATTCTTCATTACTTTATCAAAAGCAAAAAGAAGCTCGTCAAAAGTCAAATCGTTTTTAATAATAAGTCCGTTTGGATTGATTGTCCGTATAATCGTCTTGATTTTCAGAAGCTCGGTGTACATTGTAAGCAAAATTATTTTACAATGTGGCATCTTTTTTAAAATCAATATTGCCAAATCTTCTCCAGAATAAAGCTCTTTCTCTTCGTAGGCTGGCATGCTGATATCTAAAAAAGCAATGTCAAAGTTTGGAGTTGCTTCGCGTTCAAGCAAATCATAAGCAGATCTGCAGTCATAAGCCTGGGCAATATGAAAATCATATTCTTTCGGGTTATAACGCGTAATAGCATTTTTGTATCCCTCAATAATAAAGGGATGATCGTCGACAATTAAAATATTTCGCGTGATTAAGTGCGAAATCGGAGCTGTTAAATCAAATGTCATTATTATGCAGGTTAATTTTTTGATCGATTGGGACTTTAACAACGAGAAGTGTTCCTTCTCCTTTCGCAGATTTTATAGTAACTATACCCTTACATTCTGTTGCTCTATATTGAATATTATGCAATCCGATTCCATTTTTGGCTTTTTTTGTATTAAAACCTTTTCCATCATCTGCAATAGAGAGAACTAAATGATTTATTTCACTTTTAAATTCAACTACAATCTTTTCGGCATCAGCATATTTATTGCAATTTTGAAGTGCCTCTTGTATAATTCTGTACAAATTAATCTTGACCGCATTACTAACAAGATCCCATTTTATATGAGAATCAAATGTCGTAATTAATTTTGAATCATACGTGTTTCTCTGATTTTCAAATAGTTTCATCAAGATTGCAACAAAATTATTAATTAATTCCGACTTTTCTCTATTTAAGTCATGCGAAATTTCACGTATGTCTTCTTCAATATGTTTAAGTTCTGTCAAATATTTTTTCTTTTTTGCCGTGACTTGCGCTTCATCGACTTTATCAAGACTGTCCAAACTAATTCGCACTCCAAACATTCGGCCCAAAACGCCGTCGTGCAATTCTTGCGCAACCTTTTTCTTTTCCCTTATTCGGGTTGATTCAATTTCATTTTGTCACGAAATCATCAAGTTGTAAATATCTTCGTTTGCAATTTGTTGCCGCTGTTTAAAAAGCAATTCTCTGTTTTTTGCTTGTTGTGTCTTATAAACATAAAAAAACAAACCAACCAAAGTACAAATACTAAAAACATAAATCAGCGTCCTATTTTTTTCCTGAAGATTCGAATTTTGATCTTTTATTTCATTGGTTTCATATTCGATTCTAGAAAATTTCTCTCCCATTTTTCGCTCAGATTTGAGCATCTTTTCATTCAAATTAAAATATTCTTTAGAATAAACAGATGCCTTTTTGGGATCGACAACAGCAATTTGCTTAAGCGCTTCCAAAGTATTTTTTCCAATGCCTAAACTACGCGCTAAAACCAATGCTTGCTTTGAAAACTGAATAGCTTTAAAAGTATCTTTTTCAAAAGCATAAAACTCAGACAAGTGAATTCTGCTCAATATTGACGCTGATTTTAGACCTAAACTGTCTCTAATTGTCAAAGCTCTTTCAAATTGGTCTGGAAGTCCTTTAAAATCTCTTAATTTAAATTTGGAATAGGCAAGATTATCCAATAACATTGCATACAAAACGTTTTTTTCCTGAAATAAATTTTTCTGATTTAGTCCTTTTTGAAAATATTGTTTTGCTTGCTCATAATCATTCAAATTAATATAAACAAAACCAATATTATTCAATGAAGTTGCTTCTAACTGCAATTCTGAGGGAATTGTTTTATCCTTTAAAACAGCTATTGCCTTTTTATGAAATTCCAAAGACTTGTCATATTCTTCCCTATCATTATATAAAATCCCTAAAAGATTATAACAATCGTAAAGAAGATCATTTACATTATTTTGCTTTTTTAGAAGACTCAAAGCTTTAAAAACTCCGATTTCGCTTTCAAAAAATCCCCTTCATTATACTGAAGGCTAGCCTTACTTAAATAAGTCTGCGCCAAATTGTATTGATCATTAATCCTGATATAAATTTTTTGAGCTTTAAAAAATTCAGGAATGCACTATCAGGAATACTTTGTGCACCATAAAAATCTCCCAAATAAGTATAAGCTTTTCCAATACTTACAGAGTCTTTTGCACTAATTGAACGTTCTAAAATCAATTTTGATATATCACGATATGATTCTAGATCTTTCATATTGTAATATCTATTAGCAACCTTAAACAAATTGGCTCTATTTATAGAATCGTTATTCTCATCGATTATAATAGAAAAGGCTTTTTTCGCATATTTCTGTTTCAATTCATAAGGCAAATTGATGTCATTTGCTAAAGACAAATAAGTTTTCAGACTGTCTTCTGCCGAAACAGTTGCTTTGTCTAGGCTTGTTTTCTTGTTGCACCCCAATAAGATGAGTACTAAAAACAATACTATTTGTGAAGTTTTTTTCAATGTCTGTTTTTGAATTTTACCAAAAATAATAAAACTACAGACACAAAAAAAGGCTGTCCTCATTTGGCGACCTTTTTTTGTATAATTAAACTTGGTTCTTAGTCAAGTTTTATAGTGTTTCCTAGAGATTGTCTGTCTTGACGAAATCCTTCAGATTGGTTGTTTTTTAAATCATTAGTCGTAGTATGAAAGTCAACTTTTCTATCACGTCCTGTAGACTGTCCACCACCGATAATAGTATCTTGTTCTGTTAAAGAAGTTACTGGAGTCGCGAAAGAAGTTGCAACTACTACTAAAGAAAATAATCCGAATGTTAAAGCTGTTTTTTTCATGACCTGAGGTTTTAAATGTTTTTGATTTTTTTGTCTTTGGGGCTGACCGCTCTCTGCGAATCGATGATGTAAAATTATACCCATTGACAAAAAAATTTACATGAAAAATGGAGTTTATGGTAGATCATGCCCAAATGATAGTCAGTGGACGTCAAATTCATGTAAACACTTAATATTTAGACCTCTATATAATTTCCTGCGGTAAAATTGGCAATTATTAGATCAACATTTCCTTTGTAAGTTTTGGAAAAAGGAATCTTTTTAGGAGAGTTTTTAATGTAACAAACTGAGTTTCCGTTATGAATACGAGAAATGTAATTTTGGTTGATGATGTAACTATTGTGAATACGTATAAACGGATGTACTAAAATACTTTCAAAATGCTTTAAGGTTTTGAAAGCCGTCACCATTTCGCCTGAACTTAAGTAAATATCTGTTGAATTATTATCGGCTTGGAAATAACAAATATCTGCCGCATTCATATAACGATAATCGCCATATGATTTTATACAAAGTATTAATGGCCTTTCGATAATTTGTGGCACTTGCACTTCTTTGACAACTACTGACGCTTCTTCTTTTTCGGCAATTTGATCCTCTTCCTCATTTAAAGGCATTATTTCGACAGCTGAGGCGCTTTGTTTCAAAATCTCGACCTCTGGGTCAATTTCAAAATTTTTATGCTCGTTTGCCCCTAAAAACGATTTTTCGAGTTTCAAAAGTGTTTTTACTACATCTACATGCGTTAATGGCTTGATAACATAATCAAAAACGCCGTATTGAATTGCGTCAAAAGCAAAATCTTTTTTAGAAGTTGTAATAATGATTTTCGGAATAACCGTTAAAAACCGATACAATTCTCCAATAAAAGCTAAAGACAAATTACTTTGCGTATTTTCTGAGTCAATTTCTAAGAAAACGAAATACGGCCTGTGCTCTAAAACCAAATTCAGCCCGTGCTGATAATTCGTAGCCGAGGCTATAAAAGTTAATTCTGAAAAACCCTCTGCAACAATTCTGGTTTTCAAAACACTCTCAGCGTCATTGTCAATTATGATGTACGAATATTTTTTCAATTTGGTTTTAATCAATTTTAAAAATGAATCATCGCATTTTTGCAATCTATTCATTTTCCAATTTTTGTGTATGATGCGCAATTAAATTTACGCAATTCATTTATGCAAACATTTCATTGTTAACACATTACATCAAAATGTTAATACATAATGATGAAATGCAAAAATGTTCGACGAAATGCACTTTTCAAATGTAAAAAAATCCCAAACTCCAGCTAGGAATTTGGGATTTATATCATGTTAATTGGGAAAATTACATTTTCATCAACCAGTTTTTCATTGAAACCTCGTTTTCAATAATACCTCTTAATTCAGAGATTTTTACACGATCTTGTTTCATTGTATCTCTATGACGAATTGTTACCGTTTCGTCTTCAAGAGTTTGGTGATCTACTGTGATACAGAAAGGCGTTCCAAGAGCATCTTGTCTTCTGTAACGGCGACCCACTGCATCTTTTTCATCATAAGCCACATTGAAATCCCATTTCAAATCTTCAATGATTTTTCTTGAAACTTCTGGCAATCCATCTCTTTTAATTAATGGAAGAACCGTCGCCTTAGTTGGCGCTAAAACTGCTGGCAATTTCAACACCGTTCTAGTCGATCCATCCTCCAAAGCCTCTTCTTGCAACGATGTTGCAAAAACCGCCAAGAACATACGATCAAGACCTACAGACGTTTCTACTACGTATGGCACATAGTTTTCATTCAATTCAGGATCAAAATATTGAAGTTTTCTTCCTGAGTATTCTTCGTGTGCTTTTAAGTCAAAATCGGTACGAGAGTGAATTCCTTCCAATTCTTTGAAACCAAAAGGGAAATTAAATTCAATATCAGCAGCAGACATTTGCATAGTGCGCTAATTTTTCGTGATCGTGGAAACGATAGTTTTCTTTTCCTAATCCTAAAGATAAGTGCCAGTTTAAACGAGTTTGTTTCCAGTGCTCATACCATTTCATTTCTTCTCCTGGACGAACAAAAAATTGCATTTCCATTTGTTCGAATTCACGCATACGGAAAATGAATTGTCTTGCAACAATTTCGTTTCTAAACGCTTTTCCAGTTTGAGCAATTCCAAAAGGAACTTTCATACGACCCGATTTCTGAACATTAAGGAAATTTACGAAAATACCTTGAGCTGTTTCTGGACGTAAATAAAGATCCATTGCATTTTCTGCAGATGCCCCTAATTTTGTTCCAAACATCAAGTTGAATTGTTTTACCTCTGTCCAGTTTTTAGAACCTGTTTCAGGATCAGCGATTTCAAGCTCTTCGATCAAAGCTTTAACATCGGCTAAATCACCAGCGCCCAAAGAACGTCCTAAACGTTCTCTGATTTCTTTTTCTTTAGCCAAATATTCAATTACGCGAGCATTTGTAGTTACAAATTCCTCTTCGTTGAATGCATCGCCAAAACGAGCTTTTGCTTTTTCGATTTCTTTTTTAGCTTTCAGATTGATTTTTTCAGCATAATCTTCAACTAAAACGTCAGCTCTATATCTTTTTTTAGAATCTTTATTATCAATCAAAGGGTCATTAAAAGCATCAACGTGGCCCGAAGCTTTCCAGGTCGTTGGATGCATCAATATTGCCGCGTCTAAACCGACAATATTTTCATTCATTTGAACCATTGATTTCCACCAATATTCACGGATATTCTTTTTTAATTCGACACCATTTTGTGCATAATCATACACTGCACTCAATCCATCGTATACTTCGCTTGACGGAAAAATAAATCCGTACTCTTTTGCGTGCGAAACCACATTCTTAAATAAATCGTCTTGTTTTGCCATAGTGATGCAAAAATATAAAAATCAGTTTTAAAAAAAGAAAAATAATAAAGATTGACAGACTGATTTTGTTATTTTTGTAACCAAATTCTTTCTATTTGTGTTTAATTTCATAATAAATCTATTTTTCCCGAAAGTTTGCAACGGATGTCGTCAAATTTTGCAGACTAATGAGATTGTTTTATGCTCCAAATGCCGTCATGAAATGCCTCTGACACAATATCATTTGGATAAAGAAAATGAAGCTGTAAAAAAGTTTTATGGAAAAGTAGAAATTGAACATGCATCAGCTTTGCTTTATTTTATAAAAAAAGGAATTGTTCAGGAACTCATTCACAATTTAAAATACAAAGGCCACGAAGAAATCGGGACAGTTTTGGGATTTTGGTACGCCGAGGATTTAAAAGAATTAAAACTAAATCATCCGTTTGAAATTATAATTCCTGTACCACTTCATCCAAAAAATTCAAGGAACGCGGTTACAATCAAGTTACAACATTTGCAAAAGCGCTTTCAGAAGGACTAAATCTCACTTTTGATGACCATATTTTGTTCCGAAAAAAATATTCTAAAACACAATCCAAAAAGAATCTTTTAGGAAGAACTGAAAACATCGAAAACATTTTTGATGTCAAATTCTCCGAAGAAAATCACAACAAACATTTTTTAATTGTTGATGATGTTTTGACAACTGGATCAACTCTGGAAGCTTGTTCAAAAGCAGTATTGAAAATTCCGGGAGCAAAAATTAGTATTGTCTGTATGGCGATGGCAAACTCGTAAATCTTAAACTCCAAATTTCAAATTCAAATTCAAATTCAAATTCAAAATTCACAAACTTAACTCAAATAAAAATTCCAAATTCCAATTGAGTAATTCTTCAATTGGAATTTGGAATTTATTTATTGGGATTTTTAGAGCTTTAATTCACAATTATCTTTTTGACAGTTCTTCGGTTTCCGTCAATAACCGTTACCAAATAAACTCCAGCTGAAGTGCCATTTGGCAACTGAATATTTTGATTAAAATTTGAGGTCAAATCGAAAGTTTTTGAGTAAACGGTTTTGCCTAAAATATCATGTACAAATACCTTAACTCCTGTTTCAGCTTGGCTTTCAAACTGAATCGTAAAATTTCCTTTATTCGGATTTGGATAAAGACTAAAATCAATGTTCTCAAAATCCGGCGTTGCCAAAGTATAGGTTTGACTACAAATGTTTATGGAAGCCGAATTTAAAGTCCCAAAATTCCCAACCACAGCATCTCTGACTCTAAAAGTCCACGTTCCCTGCGCATTCTGACCATTAAAAGCACTCAACATATCGACAGGCAAAACAATTTGTTCAGTCGTTGTATTACAATCTAATGCCGCACCTGAATCGTTAAACTGCATTGCTAAAGTAGATTTTGTGGATCCGCAATTTTTATTGAACAATCTAACGACAGTTCCAGCTGGACTAACTATTTGAAGTTCTATATCAGAAAATTTATCGTGCGTTATATTCACAGAAACATCTACATCAGTAACTGTTGCATCAGATGCCGGAACTGTTATTGTTCGAGTAACAAAAGTAGTTGTATTTGGAATGGAAAATGAGTTTCCGAAACTATAGGAATCGCAATTTGCTACCGAAGTATAGCCAACTGCAAACGCCTTGCTATTTATGGCATAAAAAATATTTCCTGTTGGTTCAATCAAAATCCTGCAATTTTTTGACGACGGAACACTTGTTGGCAATACAATAGTTTCGGAACCATCATTTGCTGTATTTGTCGCCAATGTTATCGGAAATGTCAATCCTCCGTCAGTAGATAATTTGATATTTACAGTTGATGAACCTGGAAGTGTATTAGTGTTATTCACATCCCAAGTTACAGTTTCCGACAAACCTTGCCACCAGCTTACATTGTCATTTGTATGAGAAGTCACTGTAAATGGCCCAGCAGTTGAAACTACATTTACAACCATATCGTCAGTATTCGTCTGAGCTGTACCCTGAGCGGCATTATCACGCCCTGTCAAAGTAAAATGTAACGTTCTTGCAATTGATGAAACAGATTCCCATGTCGTGGTGAGTCTATTTTGAAGAACATATTCAAGTTTTGGCATATAACGAACTGTACCACTTGCAGTTGGAATTACCGAACGAAACAAAGGTCCATCTGGTTTTGTTGGATAAGCAATACTGGTGCTTCCGGATGTTGTAGTCGCATTATCATTTTCTTCCCAAGTATAAGTAACCGAATCTCCTTCGGAATCTGAACCGCTTCCTGTTAAGACAAAAGCAGTACCTATTGGAATTGTATAATCATTTCCAGCATTAATCGTTGGCGGATTATTTGTTATGGCAGTATTTACTGGACAGCTTTTTGAAGCCAATGTATTCTGAATCTGTCTGATACTTACATATGCAAAATAATCATCCGAAGTATTTTGAATATCATAATCACCTGTAACTCCCGCATAAGCCATAATAGTAGAACCACTTCCAGGCTCAACATTTACACTTGTTCTTTCTTCAGAATCATACGAAAAAGTATGATTTGCGCCTAATTGATGCCCGAATTCATGTGCTACAAAGTCAATATCAAAAGTATCTCCTTGTGGTTTTGCATCTGAAGGAGATGTGTAAGCACTTCCTTTTCCTAAAGGTATATTTGTTGTTGGATTTGTACACACGCACCCTATACAACCTGCATTTCCTCCGCCACCGGAAGCGCCAAATAAATGTCCAATATCATAATTTGCATTGCCAATTACGTTTGTCAAGGTAGTTTGAACTTCTTGATTCCAAGCACCATCAGCACCTGTTGAGGCATTTGAATACGGATCAGTAGTTGCATCCGTATAAATTACAGCATCATTATTATCAATCAAAACTAATTTTACTGCCAAATCTTTATTGAAAACACCATTTACACGAGTCAATGTTGCGTTCATTCCTGCAAGTGCCTGTGCTTTTGTTCCGCCAAAATATGCCGTATATTCTCCGGTGCAAGAAAGTGCCAAACGAATTGTTTTGAAAACCTTTGCGCTTGATGCTTCTTTCGCGGTTTTCCCCATATTAGTAGTAGCTAAAAGCGCATCATCTGTTTTACAGATCAAGCTTTTTGAAGTCGAAGATTTTTTTGAAAACAAAACATATTCTGTTTTATCATCTGGATTTCCTTCAATAAATTCAGTTGATTTGTCTGAACGAAAAACCATAGTTTGTAAACCTAAAGGCGAAACACTAAAGTGAATTTTAGCCGATTTGTCATCTAAACCGCTTCCTTCGTACGATCTGATTTCTGGATATTTCGCTTGAAGCCCTGGTTCAAAATTTGAAGATTCCCAAACTGTAAAACGTTCTAAAATACCTGAAGAATTTGGAATTGTAATTTCAGCCGTATTGCTTTTTGATCCTTTACCGGTAGCTGAAGCTAATTTTATTTGAAGAAGCTCTGAATTCAATTTATAATATTTATCAGAATCTGAAGCGTTTATTCTTTTGCTTAACGCAGAATTTACGCTTACTTTTTGCCACAAATCATTGTTTTGAGCAGTTAAAACAGCACAGTTAAAAATAAAAAATAAATAGAGTAAATGTTTTTTCATATTTGCGGGCGTTGATCATTCAAAATTAAGTCAATTAAATCAAATTCTTACATATAAACGACATTTAACGTTTTTTAGTCGACGAGTTGGTCAATTTTCACAAAAAGAAACCTCAGCAACCCAAAAAAATCAATTCGGCTTAGTGTCAAATTTAAAATAGATAGTATAAATTTGCGAGCATCTTAAATAATTTGTTTTGAAGCTCTTTCATTCTATAAACGATTTCCATTCGACCAAGAAAACAATTTTAACACTTGGCACCTTTGATGGCGTGCATATTGGTCATAAAAAAATTCTTGAAAGAATTACGCAGAATACCGAAAATGGCAAATATGAAAGTTTAGTACTTACATTTTTTCCGCATCCAAGAATGGTTTTGCAAGAGAAATCAGAAATAAAGCTTTTAAACACAATTGCCGAAAAAACAAAACTTCTTGAAGCAACAGGAATTGAAAATCTGGTAATTCATCCGTTCAATGAAAGTTTTTCAAGATTAACTGCCGAAGAATTTGTTAAATCAATTTTGGTAGATCAATTTCAGATTCAAAAAATAATTATCGGGCATGATCATCGTTTTGGAAGAAACAGAACTGCAAATATTGACAATTTAATTGCCTTTGGTTTGGAATATGGTTTTGAAGTTGAGCAAATTTCGGCTCAAGAAATTCAAGATGTTTCTGTAAGTTCTACAAAAATCAGAAAAGCACTTGATGAAGGAAATATGGCTTTGGCCAATGATTATCTTGGCTATGATTATTTTTTAACGGGAGAAATTGTCAAAGGAAAACAATTAGGAAGAACAATTGGTTTTCCAACTGCAAATATTCAAATTGATGAAGATTATAAATTAATCCCAAAAATTGGTGTTTACGCTGTAAAAGCAATTGTGAATGAAAAAGAAGTTTTTGGAATGATGAATATTGGATTCAATCCTACCGTAAATGGGCAGAAACAAACCATTGAAGTAAATCTTTTTGATTTTGACGCTGATATTTATGGACAAAAAATTGAGGTTTCTCTGCTTCAATATCTTCGTGAAGAGCAAAAATTTGGATCTGTTGATTTATTGAAAGAACAATTAAATCAAGATAAAATAAACGCTCAAGCATTTATTAGCCAACTTTAAAAATCTGCAAGAAGATGTACGATGAATGGTTAGAAACTAAAAAACAATTTAGAACTGGTTTAATAGTTTCCTCGATTATTGTATTTGCATCTCTAATTTTCCCAAGAAATAAGATTAATACTTCGCAAGAAAATTTCGTAAAAGAAACTGTAATTCTAAGTACCAACCCGGTTTTTGATCATGAAAATCATGGAAAAACAAGACGTTATTTCGTAAAATTAAATTTCAAAGGAGATAATCGCGAGTATAGAATTGAAAGTATCGATTATAATTTTTTGCACTACAACAATTTTATTCATAATATTAAATCTGGCGATACATTAGATATTTCCAGAAGTTTTACTAAAATTCACTCTTTATCCAAAAACAATTATGATTATCTCAATTTTGCTAAAGCAGAAACAAATCGTGGATTAGTAATTAATTTCTTTGGATATTTATTCATTCCAATGATTCTGATTTGCATAATAGTGCAATTTTTCAAAAAAAGACCTTATTATACTTTTAACGACAAACGTTATCCTCTTCCGTTTGATATAATTACTATAGTTATTTTTATTACAACGATAATTATACTTGTCTGCTATATGCCCGATTTCCAAATAATTGAAAATGGAAAAATTTATGGTAACGTATACAAAATCGATTCAAAATTTTTGTAAAAACACTAAGAGCATTACTCCAATAATTCAAGATTACCAAGGTTTAAAACTTACAAAGAAATACTTTTTGGTCTTTTTAAATCATCGTAGTTATTTTTTTAGTAAATTTGATATAGAACTCTGTTTTCCAAATATTTACTATTAACTTCTTTAAAAATAACCACTATGAAACTACCTAAAGAAATTACCAACGGTTTTTTGATTTTCATCGGAATAGGCATTTATTTTTTATTGATGAATCTATTGGGTCTAGCAGATTTGTTTTATTTACGTACCCTAAATGTCTTTTTTATCTTTTATGGCGTAAACAGAACGATGCAAATGAACCTGCATGAAGGAGAAACCAATTTTGTGTCGAATGCCGTTTCTGCCATGGCAACTTCAGTAGTTGGTGTGTCAATGAGCGTTTTCGGGTTACTTGTTTACAGCTATGCACGAGGCGGAGATGCCTATGTAAGAACCTTATCTGAGACTTTTATGTTTGGCGGAAACCCTTCTGTTCCAACTTATTGCATTTGTTTACTTTTTGAAGGGATCGCATCTTCAGTCATTGTAACTTTAATGATGATGTTGTATTGGAACAATAAATATGTCGCTGATTAACATTTCAAAATAAATCTCAACATTTAGCACTCTAAAATCATAGAATGATTCATTTTTATGATTTTAGAGTGTTTCTTTTTGAAAATAGCTGTCAAATATTCATTTACAATGCACTTCATTGGTTGATTAGAACAATTTAACTACTTTTGAGACTTCAAAAACAATGTATCAATGAGCATTACAAAACACAATTGGACTAAAGACGAAATAATCGCCATATATAATAAGCCCATAATGGATCTTCTGTATGAAGCGGCAACCATTCACAGGCAAAATCACGATCCGAATGTAGTTCAGGTATCGACTTTATTATCTATCAAAACTGGAGGATGTCCGGAAGACTGTGGTTACTGTCCGCAAGCGGCACGTTACAACACAGGCGTTGAAGGAAATGATTTAATGAGTGTAAGCCAAGTAAAAGCACAAGCTTTGCGTGCTAAATCAAGTGGATCATCTCGCGTTTGTATGGGAGCCGCTTGGAGAAACGTAAAAGATGGTGAAGAATTTGATCAGGTTTTAGAAATGGTTCGTACGATTAACAAACTTGACATGGAAGTTTGCTGTACGCTAGGAATGATTACTGAAAACCAAGCACAACGTTTAGCTGAAGCAGGTTTATATGCTTACAACCACAATTTAGATACTTCTGAAGATTATTATAAAGATGTCATTTCAACACGTGCTTTTGAAGACCGTTTAGAAACCATCGAAAATGTCCGCAAGACGAATGTTACCGTTTGCAGTGGTGGAATTATTGGAATGGGCGAAAGCATCGAAGACAGAGCAGGAATGCTTGTGGCGCTTTCTACTTTAAATCCGCAACCAGAATCAGTGCCAATTAATGCATTAGTTGCTGTTGAAGGTACACCAATGGAAGATGAAAAACCAGTTGAAATCTGGGAAATGATCAGAATGGTAGCTACAACTAGAATTGTAATGCCAGATACTCAAGTTCGTTTGTCAGCAGGAAGAACAAATATGAGCCGTGAAGGGCAAGCAATGTGCTTTTTTGCTGGAGCAAACTCAATTTTTGCAGGCGACAAATTGCTTACAACTCCAAACCCTGATGTTCACGAAGACATGAAAATGTTTGAGCTATTAGGATTAAATCCACAAAAACCTTTTACAAAAGTTTCACAACCAAAAACAGTTGAAGCCGCTGATTCACAATTTGCACCATTGGGCGAAAAACCAAAATGGTCACGACCAGGACATACAATTGAAAGAAATGTTGAACATTCGATTAAATCAAAAATTTAAGTAAAAGAGTTCATCTTTCTCGACAAATATTTTTAAATTGCTTGTAACACAAGAGTTATAAGCAATTTTTTTATTTAATAAGATGAAGTTAAAGCAAATCGAAAGGGTAAAAAAATCTCAAAAGCTGATTTTATTTCCCAATATGTCAAAAAACAAATTCCTGTTGTTATTGAAGAGTTGACCGAAGATTGGCCAGCGTATCACAAATGGAAATTATCCTATATAAAAGAAATCGCAGGCGATATTACAGTACCATTATACGATGACCGGCCTGTTAATTATAAAGATGGCTTTAATGAAGCGCATTTGAAAATGAAAATGAGCGACTACATAGCGCTTTTAGAATCAAAACCTACCAATTACCGCATCTTTCTTTATAATTTTATGAAAGAAGTTCCCGCTTTGAATAATGACTTTAAATGGCCTGAAATTGGCTTAAGATTAGTCAAGCAAATGCCGATGTTGTTTTTTGGGGAGAAAACTCAAAAGTCTTTATGCATTATGACATTGATTATTCTAATATTCTGCATTTTCATTTTCACGGGGAAAAACAGTGCATGATTTTTCCGCCAGATCAAACGAAATATATGTATAAGGTTCCTCACGCCTTGATTTCAAGAGAAGACATTGATTTTGATAATCCAGATTATGAAAAATTTCCAGCTCTAAAAAATGCTGAAGGCTACATTACCAATCTCAAACATGGAGAAATGCTTTATATGCCAGAAGGATATTGGCATTATATGAAATATCTAACACCAGGATTTTCGATGAGTCTGCGTGCGTTTCCTCAAAACATTGGTAATTTATCCAAAGCGAGCATACAATGTATTTATCATGCGTCATTTTGATATTTTGATGCGAAAGCTAAAAGGCCAAAAATGGATTGATTACAAGAATGAAAAAGCACTTAGCGATACCAATGAAAACCTTCGAAAGAGTGCCTAAACAATATTTATTTAGAAATCAAAAAAGCAGTTAAGGTTAAAATCTTTAACTGCTTTTTGATTTCTCTTGTTTTTAAAATGCTACTTTTTTTGTTGTAATATTTCCATTCTCCAAAGTCACTTTCACCAGTAAAACTTGGTTCGCAGAACGGAAATTCAGTATCTGCAATTCTGTTGCATTAATGTTTTTCTTCTCAAAAAGCAATCTTCCTGAAAGATCAAAAACAGCGACTTGACTAATTGCTTCTTTAGTAGATATTACTTTCATGTCATTTGATTTTATCACAACCTTTATGTTATTTTCATCACTGGCAACATCATCAATTCCTAACGTTTTATCAGTATATCGAAGTACGAATCGGTCAGAAAAAGTTCCGATTTCGGTACTAAAAGTATAATTGCCTTTACGTAAATCATGGATCTTATTCAATTTTTTATCTTCTAAATAGATAGATTGTAAAGTCAATTGGCCATCGACATGATGGATCGCAATGGTAAAATCGCCCGCAATAGCCGACCGATAGCCTAAAGGCACTGTATCAGTCGCTTTAAAAGGCAACGCACGTCCCTGAATAACTAAATTTTCTTCGTTATTTATACTATAAAAGTCCAGATACTTATTGGCATCAAAACTTTTTCCATCATACCTTCTATCATTTTCATTTGTCGCTCCCTGTATGTATCCAACAAGCAACTGTTTAAAAATACCATCTGTGTTAGTCATATTAAGCCAGATTCGATTTTTTTCAATATCTGATTGTGCATCGGCTTTTGTAGCTTTATAAAACTGACTATTTTTATCGCCTCCTCTTCGCATGGAGTTTTTAAACACTATAGTTCCAGATTGAGTTGTTCCGGCAAAAAAGCCTGTCCCGCCGCTATGTATCCCTTCGGTTCAGTACTATTATTATCTGGGTCGGGGGAGCCAATTCCAGAAGGTGCCACAGTTCCAACTCCAACGCCTCCACTCAAATTATAACTTGCATAATCATCCCGTGTATATTTATAAGCACCTCCTAAATATGCTAAAGTATTGTGAGTCCAAAAGTATAATGTGCCTTCTAAAATGGAATTGCCATTTATAAAATCATCTGCGCTTAAAGCCGAAGGATAGGGATTACCAACTAAATAAAAATTATCAGTACCTGAAGCTTCACAAGTAAAATCACCATTATTAGGAACACCTTTAAAAACTGCCGCAAAAGGAAATCTGTCAGTACGGGAATACGTCTCTGGTCCTCTAATAATGTAACCTTTTCCTGGTATCATAGTATTGGCTCTTGGAACCTGAACCCATTCTGTTCCATTGTGAGTATAATATTTATCGTATTCTGTCAAGGGCGAAACATCAATTAATTTCATGTCTTTTACAGGAGTAGACCAATAAACATAATCAGATTGTCTAATGGGCAAGGAACGACGTTTATAAGAAATAAATCCTGTATTTAAATTATTGTCCGTGCTTTCTTGTAACAAACTTGCTCCATCAGCAAATGTTAGCGTTCCGTAATTTACATGAATACCTTTAACTACATGTAATGTTTTTCCATGCTGTATGGTGACTGCGGCATCGTTACTTATAGTACACGAACAGGCGTTTATATCTTTTATAAAACCATAATCTTCCTGAAAATCGACTAAATCATCTAACGTTGGTTCTCCGTTTCCGTAAGACCAGTTCGTGCCATTCCATGTATTTGCCTGTATAATTATTTCATCTGAATAGGTTATAGTACAGTTATTATCAATGGCAAATTTATATTTACCGAGTGCCAATCCAGAAATAGTTATTGTATTTCCCGAATAAGCATGATTAGTAACTGTAGTTCCATCAAACTGTAGCAAATTTCCTGATCCGGATAATCCATCCAAAACGACACTTCCTGTTGGAATAGCGCAAGTTGGGCGCGTATAACTCACTAGATTCGGAGCAGGCGGATTTACATCCACATCAATTCTAGTTTCTATTGCAAATTCTTCCGAGCAATTTCCATTTTTCACTACAGCACGATAACTTGTACTTGTTGCCAATACTCCCGGTTGATAGGTTACTCCAGTATGGGCAATTGGGCGCCATACGTAAGGTATAGCTTCAGCATATTCCCATCTGATAATACTACCGGTATAATTATTTAATGTTAATAAAGGACTTGGACTTCCCTGACAAATATGAAGTCCTCCATTTACAACTCCCGATACTGTTTTTGTTACTGTGGTTGTATTGCTTGCGTCTGCAAGTGTCTGCACAACTGTTTGAAGAATATCTAACTAAAACTGTTTTATTTCCTGTAGTCAGCCATTGTAACGTAACCGTGTTGCTGGTCGATGATGTTCCGCCTGAAATGATGTTATAATCTACTCCAGCTGTTCCTGGAACGGTCCATACGTAATTTGATTGTCCAGATTGAGTCGTGTAACTTACATTTACATTAGCACACACAGCAGTTCCTGGCTGTACAGAAAAAGTAGGAACTGGAATCGGATTAACGGTCACTGTTGTCGCCACTGAAGCTATTGAAGCACAAACACCATTTTGCACCACTGCTCTAAATTGAGTTGTTTGAGTTAAAAGCCCTGAAGTATATGTTGTTCCGGTATTTGATATTGGAGTCCATACCGAAAATGGACTAACTGAATATTCCCAATTCAAAACGGTTCCTGAATTACCCCCAAAGTTAATACACCGCTAGGAGAACCACTGCAAATTGAAGTTCCGCCAGTTACAGTTCCACCAATGGATGGGGAAGAAATAACAATATCGGCGGTAATATTTGCTGTTATGTCTGCAAAACAAGCTCCCGATGTCAATTTAGTAATTTTAATACTCCGAGTACCTGCAACATTAAAACCAGATAATACAAAACTACCAGTACCTGCAGTAGATACATTCATTGTAGCCGTTAATCCATTACTCACTGGATTAGTAAGGTTATAGGTGACGTCATAGACGCCAACAGGCAACGATGCCTGAGAACCACTAAGTGAGATCGTTGTATTTCCTGACGTAGTACATCCAGCAGAAGCTGAGACCCCTGTAATATTATAGGTTGGACAAGTATAACTCACAATCATTTTACCGGCTCCTCCTGTTCCTCCGTCTTGGGGACTACCTAATAAGGAATTCATCGCGCCACTTCCGCCACCACCTGGAGCAACGCCTACTTTACCAGGACCATTACCTATTAACAGACTTTCTACGCTAGCTCCGCCTGCACCGCCACCTGTACCACCGCCTTTTCCTCCTGCACCTGAAATTTGTAACAAACCTAAGGCACCACTATAACCTGGGCCACCATCACCACCAGAAATTTTAGTAATTGAACCAAAGGACTCAGTATCTAAACCACCCTTTCCCCAGCCGGAGCAGTTCCAGTATTTGCTATGCCACTTTTTCCACCTGCCGCAAAAAGAATTGTTTCAAAAGAAGTTATTGTTGTATTTCCGCCAGAAGCTCCAATTTCTGGAATTCCAGCTACTTTTATCTGAAGAGTATTTCCAGGAATAACTGTTATTAGTCCGTTAACATAGGCGCCACCACCGCCACCGCTACCGCTTCGACTATTAGCTACCCCTGAACCGCTCGCTCCTCCACCCGAGCCTCCTGCGCCCCAAGCCTCAACATTCATTGTAAGAACTCCAGCAGGAACATACAAAGAACCGTTTGAATTATAGGTATGTGGTGGCTGTGCCCATAAAAAATTAGAGAAGATAAAAAACAAACAGCATACTTGCCTATTTACCCAAAGAGATCGTTTTTGCTGTTTAGAATAAAATGAAATCGAAAGTTGAAAAAAAGCAGTGATTTAAGTAAAAAGTTTTCCATACTGTGGCATTTTAGAAAATTAAAAAAAGATTCTAGCTGATATCAGAATGATGTCCAATTTTTAATACCTCAAAACCGAGTCACCATATAACAAATTAGGTATACAGACGCATCTATCGAATTTCGAAAACAAGAACCATTGGATCGTGTTTTCAAAACGAGGTAAATAATTAATCGTCCGAATTTTGGCAAATAAAAAACTTGATTAGTTTTCTGCAGAAGTCACTAAAAATTGTATTACAACGGGCTTTTATGTTGTTTATCGAATCAAAACAACAACAAGGTACGATTTTATTTACATTGTTTAAAAATTTTAACTTATAAATCAAGACTTTAACATTTTGATTTCGTCATTTTTTTCAAATCGTTTAAACAATGAAGTGTGTGTTAAAAAAGGATTTTCATATAAAAAACATAGAAAAATCAATTCTAAAAATCGAATGGATTTGAAACAGTAAAAGGTTACATTTTTCAGAAAATCACTTTTGAAGTGAATAGATTAATGTTATTTCAGTAAAAATTGATTTTAGAGTTTTGGGTTAAATTTTGAGCTTCATAAGAAAAAAATTGCAAAAAAAACGTCAGACAAAGTCAGAATCAAGAAAAAATTTTAAAAAAATCCTTTTAAAAAGATTAAACGGATTTCATCTTTAAAACAAAGTTTCTCTCAAAAAATCACCGTTTTTGCAATCGAATCACCATTTTCTAAAATGATTTTAACAAATAGAATTTGATTGGTGACATTCAAATTTTCAATAGATAAATTAGATGATTTAACTTTGGCTTTTTTATAAATGTTTTTTCCAGACAAATCAAAAACGGAGGCCTCTTTGATAATTTCATTTTTAGCTTCAATATGAATTTGTCTGTTTCGACTATATATCAAAATTCCATTTTGAACATCTTGAAAATTATCAACATCCAATTCCTTATCAACATATTTTAACTCAAAACGATCATCAAAAGTTCCTTTTTCCGTTTTGAAAAAATAAGGAGCCTTTTTTAAATTGTGTATTATTTTAAGTTTTCTATCTTCAATATAGATATCTGAATCTACAAACTGATTATCCGAACGATCAATACTGATACTGAATTCGCCTTCAATAACTGAACTATATCCAAGCAAAATAGAATCCGTTTGCTCAAATGGTAGGCCACGGGCTTGTATAACCATTTTTTTATCCTCAGTAATGCTATAAAAATCTACAAACTGGTTTCCATTAAAGGATTCAGCATCATAATCATCATCGTATGAATTTGTCGCTCCTGTCATGTAACCCACTAAGATTTGCTTAAAAACCCCTTCTTCATTTTTTAAGTCGAGCCAAATCCTTCGCTTTTCAATAGCACTTTTAGCACTTTCATGACTTTTACTTGGTTTAAAAAAGGTCGTGTTCCGCTGTGGCATTCTCATACTGTTATTAAATTCCAACGTACCTGGCGTTTTACACCCTACAAAAAAGCTTGTCCTGAAGCGATAGTATTATCAGGAACCGATTCATTAAGACCCGTGGCCAAAGCTCCACGTGTTCCTATTCCGCCGAGCAAATTATAAGCCGCATAATCATCAGAGTTATACTTATTATTTGTTACTGGCGTATTATGTGTCCAGAAATATAAGGTTCCTTTTATTCGTGATGCATTTTCTTTTAAAAAGATGTCGGCATTAAGCGTGGAAGGATAAGGATTTCCAACCAAATTAAAAATAACAACTCCTATGTTTAGGTTAATTTCTATTTTTCCATTTTTTGGAATTCCCTTAAATACTGCTTCGTAAGGTGAAGCAACAGTTGAAGAGAAATTACTTGGCCCCTGAATAATATAACCTTTTGCAGTTGTCATAGTCGTTGCACCATTTTCCAGTCTCCAAACTCTCACGACTGGATCATAGGAATAAAATCGATTTCCAGTAGCATTAGGACAAACACCTGAAAGACTTTGATCTTCTACTGGAGATGACCAATAGGTATAGTCAAATTTTAAAATAGGAGCCGATTTTCTCTTAAGATGAATTATGCCGGTATTCACAATATCGTCATCCGACTGATATAAATTTGCCGCATCTTCTAAAATTAAAGTTCCAGAACCCGAATAACCAAATTCAAGGCCTAAAGTATTCCCGCTCAACAAGGTGACCTTTTTATCCGCATCAATCGTACAACTGCAGACATTTGTCGCTTTTAACGAAGGATAATCTTCTTTGAAAAACAATTCTTTTCCGCCCGACGGAAAACCATTCGACCATGAAGTTCCGTCCCATGTGGTTGATTCCAAACAAAGTTTGAGCCTTGCAATTCGGTGTTTGGAAATACCGGAAACCGAATTAAAATCGCCCCCTATCAAAAGCTTAAAATCAGATGTAAAGCTCATTGCAAATACTTTATTGTTCAATGGTGCATCGAAAGTACTATCAACACTTCCCGATTTCAACAATCGGATTAATCGTAAAGACGGTACATTTTTATACGTTCCTGAAAATGCTCCTCCGACCAAAATACGATCATCGGGTTGTACTAAAATACTGCGAACATCTCCTTTACTGAAACCAGAACCCGATTCAAATGTGGTATCTAAACTTCCATTTGGATTCAGTCGCAAAAGCCTCTTCTGCGCTACCCCATTATAACTTAAAAAAGAACCACCAACGATTATCTTTTTATCCGATTGTAATGCAAATGCATAAACGTATTTATCAAATCCACTACCGATGGTAAAAGTAGGATCTCTACTTCCATCCGCATTTAAACGGACCAAACGTGGCGTCGAAACTCCATCGAAAGAAGTAAAGCGACCGGCTACTAGAATTTTGCCATCAGGCTGTATCAAAACGGCTTCCACAATGGCATCTGCACCTGTTCCTGGATTAAAATTAAGATCTCGTGAACCATTCGGCAACAACCTTACAATTCGGCCCACATTTGCATCATTGTATTTCGTAAAACCTCCAGCCATGATAATCTTTCCATCGGACTGAATTGCCATAGCATATACTTGACTATTGCATCCCGAAGTCACATTAAAAGAAGGATCCACGGTGCCATCAGGTAAAATCCTAACGATGCGATTTACCAGAGTTTCATTATATTTTGTAAAATTCCCTCCTAAAATAATCTTGCCATCTGATTGTAAAACGGCAGTTTTGATTAGATTATTGGCACCAGCTTGTCCCATATTAAAATCAGAATCCGTTGAGCCATCTTCCAAAAGCTTTGCGATTCTAGAAGCGCTGTTGCCATTGAATTTTTTAAAATTGCCCGCAACTATCGTCTTTCCACTCTCCAAAGAAAGAATTTTGTAGACCGAATTATCAAATCCAATTCCGGATGCAAGATAACCTGTATCATATTCTCCATCGGAGTTCATTTTGGCAAGTCTTCCTTGATTTAATCCGTCAAAAACTAAAAACGAACCACCTATGTACCAAGAACCTTCAGTATCATTTTCTAAAGCCAGAACTGAAGCCGTTGCTGGGCCACCACCAAAATCAATATCATTTTTCAAATAGCCAAAAGCATCCAAAAGACAAACGCGATTAACAGTTGTCCCATTATAATTTCCAGTAAAAGAGCCTCCCGCCATAATTGTCCCCGAAGGATCTAATTTTAGCACTTGAACTGCTCCAGAGCTAAAACCTGATCCCGTAAAAAACGACGTATCAATTGTACCATTCTCTTCAAGTCTAATAATTCTGTTGGCAGTGTTGCCGTTGAAAATGGTAAATTTTCCACCTAAAATAATCTTGCCATCCCGTTGTACTACAAGGGCACTTACATCATCATCAAAACCCGATCCGATTGTAAAGGTTAAATCTATTCGCCCATCTTCATTTAAACGAACAATTCTGTTGATTGGAACACTATTAAAAACTGTAAAATTTCCTGAAAGCAGTATTTTACCATTGTTTAAAAGTGCAACGTTTGTAATGTTAGATGCGGTACCAGAACCTATTAAAAAAGTACTATCTAAAGTTCCGTTTGGCAAAATTCGGGCAACGCGATTTGCAGTTGCATTGTTGTACTTTGTGAAGCTTCCGACAATAATGATTTTACCATCGGATTGTTGCGCAATATCGTATACAATTCCTGTTGTTGCGCCAATTGAAGTATTGAAGGAAGCATCATAGTCGCCGTCAGCATTAAGGCGAATGAGTCTGCCAGCACTGATGCCATTATAAGAAGTAAAGCCGCCACCTACTATTATTTTTCCATCAGGTTGTAAATACGAGGTATACACTTTACCATTGAATCCGCTTCCGGTGTGAAAATTTTCGTCGATTGTGCCATCAGGCTTTAATCGGGTTATATAGGAAGACGGAATTCCGTTCAGATTTAAATACTCGCCACCCACGATGAGATTCTGATCGGGCTGTAAAGACAAAGTTCGAACCGTACCATCAAAACCATCTCCAATAGAACCATCATCAACAGTATTAAAAGTGATATCAACTTTTCCTTGTTGACTATAAAGTGTGAAATTTCCAAAAAACAACAATAATACCAGCGAACAAAACAACTTATACATCGAACAAAAAAATCAGGTTAACACAATTTTGAATAAACTATGAATTTAAAAAGCCTTTTAGAGATGGACAATACCAACTTTTAGTGATTTTTACAAGTCATAAAAAAAGCCATTTCTCTTGATGAGAAATGGCTTTTTTAGTAAGATACGTTGGTTATCTATTATTGAAATATGATTTTTCTAGTTGTTTTATATCCGTTTTCAAGTGTGATATCGATTAATAAAACTTGGTTACTTGATTGTAAATTTGAAATTGACAATTCGGTTGCGCCTACTTTATTTTTATTATAAAGCTGTTTTCCTGCGACATCAAAAATCGTAATATCTTTTAGATTTTCTTTTGAAGAAATAACTTTAACCACTTTGTCTTTAACCGAAACCAAAATGCCGTTTTCGATGTTTTCGAAGTCTCCTGTCCCTAATGTCTTATTGGTATAGCGCAGTACGAAACGGTCGGCGAAAGTTCCTGCTTCGGTCGTAAAAGTATAATTGCTTTGTCCCAGATCATGGACTGTTCCTGTTTTTTTGTCTTCCAGATAGATTTTCTGTGTGCTCAGATTACCGTCGGCATGATCAATACCAATTGTAAAATCTCCGACGATTGTTGTCTTGTAGCCCAAAGGAACCGTATCGGTGTCTTCAAACGGCAGTGCACGTCCTTGAATTGTAAGCCTTCTGTTTTCGTTTATACTATAGAAATCCAGATATTTATTTCCGTCAAAAGTTTCGCCGTCAAACAGGCCTTCGTAAGAGTTGGTCGCCCCCTCGATGTAACCCACTAATAGCCGCTTGAAAGCTCCTTCTTCATTAGTCATATTCAGCCAAACGCGGTTTCTCTCTAGACCGGTTGTCTTGGCCTCTTTTCCAGGTTTGTAAAAATCACCATTGGCATTGCCTCCCAATCGCATTGAATTGTCAAAAATTACCGGTCCCGTTGTAGTTACTTTTGCAAAAAAGCCCTGTCCCGCGGCAATGTTTCCGCTTGGAGGAGCGGCACTCGGCATGCTATTCGCTGGTTTTGTATCGACACCACCACTTAAATTATAGGATGCATAATCGTTTGCCGTATATTTGGTCGTAGTACCTGTACCGGCATAAGTATTGTGTGTCCAGAAATATATAGTTCCTTCTAAAATAGTCTGATTATCCGTAAGGAACTTATCCGCTTTCAATGCTGAAGGATATGGATTTCCAATCAGACAGAATGTGCCTCCATTCACACCGGTTGTGACAAGTCCATTATTAGGCGTACCGATAAAAGTAGCCGGATAAGGAAGACCTCCCGTAACTGGATACGTCTCAGGACCACGGATGATATAGCCTTTTCCAGACACCATGGTACTTCCCGAAGACACATTTATCCATCCGGATCCTTCGTGTGTATAATAAAGTCCGGCTCTCGTTAATGGAGAAAGCGCAAGCAAAGTCTGATTTTTTACCGGCGTTGACCAATATACATAATCCGCCTTGCGGATTGCGGGAGTCACTCTATTGTAATTGATAGATCCTGTATTTATAGTGTTGCTGGTAGAAGTCTGCATTAAATTTGAGGTATTCCCAAAAGTCAATGTGCTTCCAGTAGCTACGTGCACACCATTTGCAACGGTCAAAGTTTTCCCATCTGCAACTGTTACTGTTGCGCCGTTGCTTACGGTAACCGAACAATAGTCTACATCATTAATTATATCGTAATTACTAGCAAAATCAACATAGTCATTTGAATTTGGGACGCCATAAGTCCATCCAAGAACAGGACCTTTATAGGTATTAGCTTGAACCACCACATCAGCTGAATAAACAGGTGTACAACTATTAACAAGTGCAAATCTGTATGTTCCCGGTAATAATCCCGAAATAGTTGGCGAACTACCTGAAAAAGATATTGTGGTTACTGATGTGCCGTTATCTTGATACAAACTTCCTGAGGCAGGCAAACCACTTAAAACTACACTAGCTCCACCAGTCGAACACAATGGTTGTGTTGGTGTTCCTGCAGTTGGTGCGGCGAGCACTAGCATCAATTGTTAAACTAGTTGTTGCTGTATTTGAACATGTTCCATTATTATAAGTATAAACAACAGTTACTGTTCCGGCAGTTAATGCACTTACAATTCCTGACGCATCAATATTTGCTGTACCAGTTCCTGGAGTTATAGACCAAGATCCTCCAGCTGTTGCATTTGCAAAGGCAGGAGTTGTTCCTCCAGCGCAAATTGATGCTGATCCGCCGGTGATTGGTGATACTGTTGGGAGTGGGTTGACTGTAACTAATTGCGAAACGCCTGCTGTTGCGGCAGTACAAGGCGAAGTCGTGTTCTCTATCCTAACCCAATAAGTTGCGTTGGCAGTAAGTGTTGGAGTTGTGTATGAAACTGAAGTAGCGCCTGAAATCGGGTTTGTCCCAACTACAGATCCTGTACCCCATTGGTAGGCCGCTCCGGTTCCCAGAGTCCCGCCGACTGCCGTCAATGTAGTTCCGGTTCCGCCGCAGATCGTTGTAGTTCCGCTTATGCTTGTCGGTGCTGTTGATGGCGAATTTACCGTAACCACCTGAGAAACGCCTCCCGTTGTTGCAGTACAAGGCGAAGTGGTGTTCTCTATTCGAACCCAATAAGTCGCGTTGCCTGTAAGGGTCGGAGTTGTATATGTAGACGAAGTGGCTCCTGAAATCGGGTTTGTCCCAACTACAGATCCTGTTCCCCATTGATACCTCGCTCCGGTTCCCAGAGTCCCGCCGACTGCCGTCAATGTAGTTCCGGTTCCGCCGCAGATCGTTGTAGTTCCGCTTATGCTTGTCGGTGCTGTTGATGGCGAATTTACAGTCACTGCTTGAGAAATGCCTCCTGTTGATGCCGTACATGGCGAAGTCGTATTTTCTATTCGAACCCAATAAGTTGCATTCCCGGTAAGATTACCTGTAGCATATGAAACAGAATTGGCTCCTGAAATCGGGTTTGTCCCAACTACAGATCCTGTACCCCATTGGTACCTCGCTCCAGTTCCCAGAGTCCCGCCGACTGCTGTCAATGTAGTTCCGGTTCCGCCGCAGATCGTTGTAGTTCCGCTTATGCTGGTCGGTGCTGTTGATGGCGCATTTACAGTCACCGCTTGCGAAACTCCTCCGGTTGTTGCTGTGCATGGAGAAGTTGTATTTTCTATTCGAACCCAGTAAGTTGCGTTCCCGGTAAGATTGCCTGTAGCATATGAAACAGAATTGGCTCCTGAAATCGGGTTTGTCCCAACTACAGATCCTGTACCCCACTGGTAAGTCGCTCCAGTTCCCAGAGTCCCGCCGACTGCCGTCAATGTAGTTCCGGTTCCGCCGCAGATTGTTGTAGTTCCGCTTATGCTGGTCGGTGCTGTTGATGGCGCATTTACAGTCACCGCTTGCGAAACTCCTCCGGTTGTTGCTGTGCATGGAGAAGTTGTATTTTCTATTCGAACCCAGTAAGTTGCGTTCCCGGTAAGATTGCCTGTAGCATATGAAACAGAATTGGCTCCTGAAATCGGGTTTGTCCCAACTACAGATCCTGTACCCCATTGGTACCTCGCTCCAGTTCCCAGAGTCCCGCCGACTGCTGTCAATGTAGTTCCGGTTCCGCCGCAGATCGTTGTAGTTCCGCTTATGCTGGTCGGTGCTGTTGATGGCGCATTTACAGTCACCGCTTGCGAAACTCCTCCGGTTGTTGCTGTGCATGGAGAAGTTGTATTTTCTATTCGAACCCAGTAAGTTGCGTTCCCGGTAAGATTGCCTGTAGCATATGAAACAGAATTGGCTCCTGAAATCGGGTTTGTCCCAACTACAGATCCTGTACCCCACTGGTAAGTCGCTCCAGTTCCCAGAGTCCCGCCGACTGCCGTCAATGTAGTTCCGGTTCCGCCGCAGATTGTTGTAGTTCCGCTTATGCTGGTAGGCGCTGTTGATGCCGCATTCACCGTAAGTGTAATGGCTTTTGTAGAAGTACAAGTACCATTAGAAATGGTCATTGTTCCTGTGTATGTGCCTGCCGCTGTGCCAGCAGGAACTGCAATATTAGTTACATTTCCTCCACTTGCAGAAGATGTAAAAGAAGTCGAGTTCTGATCTGTTAATGTCGCCCAGTCAATACTGTAGGTTGTTGGACTATTTATGCTTGACGAATAAGGCAATGTAGTATACTGTAAAGAAGTGCTTGAACAAACTGCATTAACAACAGCTGGTGTGGCGAGCAGTTGTAATGATTGGAGCACGAACATTTATAAATGTTGTAGACGAATTGCTTGAGCAACCACCTGCGGTTGTAGCTGTTACTGTAGCTGATTGGAGTCCAGAAGCTGTAAAAGTTATAGTTGGACTTTTAATCGTTGTAGAAGAAAAAACCACTCCAGAAGACCCTGTCCATGAATAAGTAACACCTGAAGCCGAAATATTATCAACATCTAATGTTACAGATCCATTTCCTCCGGTACAAAAATCTAAGGTCTTATAAGTTCCTTTTGGATTTGTTGTGGCAACTGGCACTAATTGAGAAGTTGGAAGTAAAACGATATTATCTATCATCGTGCCAACTGTTTGGGTTCCAGTTAATATTTGGTTATAAAATTCAATATCAATTGAACTGCTTGAGGCTGTAAATGTATAAGTACCTACTTGTGGAACAGAGCTACTAATAGATTTCACATCTGTAAGAGTTGACGAACCTCCCAAAATTTTAAGAGTTAAGCCTGTAGGTGTGGGAGCTCCTGGTCTTTGAGCATAAAGATAGGTCACAGTATAAGAAACTCCAGAAATGACTGGTATATTAGTTTGTCTTAATGATGCTTCTGCATCTAATTCTGCTACGTAATCGTTATTTGACGTAGAAAAATAGGTGTTTTCTGGCAAAACCTCTGAGTAGTTACCTTTTGATGTAGCATAAGTCCAATTTGCGGCTGAGTTATTTCCGCCAGTACTATTTGAAAAATCTCCATTTTTAATTAAATTACTTACACAGTTCGATACTACGACATCATCTGCAGATGATCCGCAAGATGTTGTAATTGTCCATGTTAAAGTATAAGAGCCAGTCGCTGAAGGTGTAAAGGTAGCCGCACGATTATTAACATCACTAAATTGACTTAAAGAAGTACTTGGACCGCTAGTAATTGACCAGACTCCAGTACCATTTGTCGGTGCATTTGCGGCTAGTGTAAATGAAGATCCATATTGGTCTGGTCCGGCATTAGATGTTGTTGGAAGTTGATTGACAGTAAATGTACTTGCGCTAGTTGCAGTGCCACCAGCTGTTGTTACGGACACTGTTCCTGTAGTTCCGGTTCCTATTACCGCAACAATTTGACTTCCAGAATTTGATGTTATTGATGAAACCGCAGTACCACCAATTTTTACATTTGTCGCTGTAGCACCAGTTAAATTTGTTCCATTTATGGTAATGCTGCCGCCAGCACAACCATTGGTAGATCCTAAACTTGTTATTGTTGGAGGAGCCGCCAAAGGCAGACTCATAGCTGACATTGAATATCTTATGGTTCCACTTGGAGTTATTCCAGATGTAGTAGCTTGATCAGTTATATTCGAACTAGGTATATTTCGTTTTGCAACTTCATTTTTCCACGAGATTGTATTACCTCCAGATCCATTTGTTCCGGTAGTACTTCCGCCACTAGCCCAATTTGCATTTATTGTATAATTTGGAGGAGTAGTGTTAGTGTCATTATATATGCTTGAAACGTAAATCGCTTGTTCATTGGCGTTTACAGTCATTACAGTACTCAATTGTGCTGGGCCGTTTCCTGCATTATTATTATTGGCATTTCCAACTGTATATGATGCTGGCGATTGATTGACACCAGAAAAAACAGCATACCAAATCGTCATATTCGCCAATGACGAGCCAGAAATAGCTCCTCCTGTTACACTAAGTGTGCGAGAGGTTGCATCCATTACAGCATTATCTTTTAAGTAGTATAACCATGTATGCATACGAGCACTAGTAGTACCATCCCCTATTGCTTTTGTTAAAGAAACTCCTCCATATGTAATTGTTGTTGGATCTGCTTGTGTGCCACTACCTCCAGAGTTGGTATAATTTGTTGTGATAGCTACAATTAGAATACGGTTAGAACCTGCCGCAATTGCAAAATTAGTTGAGCTCGTTAATGACGCTTGATCAGATGCCTTTGTCCAAGCTGTAGGTTGAGCAATTTGCCCAGAAACAGAATTTACAAAAACAAGAAAAACCCCCAAACAAAGCATCCTTAAACTCGGTGTTAAAGATCTTTCTTTAGAAGAATTAGAAGAATTTAAAAATAAAGAACGTACAAACAAAAGTAGTTTTCGAAGCATAGGCGTGGTATTAGATTTGTTTCTGGCGTTAAAAGAAAACTAAATGGTAGAGCATTTTTCGGGGCAATACTTTAATTTTGGCTTTTAAAACTTTGTTTTTTTTTAGTTAAAACACTGTTTTTCAAACAGGTTAAAAACTTGTAATATTATCGCACAAAAATATTATAATTCCGCACATATACAACGTTTTAAGTAATTTCTTTTTTGTGAAAAATGTAAGAAACAATGAAAATTTAACATCAAAATGACTATTTTTAGCACTTTTAGTTAAAAAGAAAGAAAAAACCCATGAATCCAATTTGTACTCCAAAAGAAGCTTTACAGAAATTAGAATACTTCTGCGCCTATCAGGAGCGTTGTCACGACGAAGTAATTGCAAAATTGCAAAGCCTGAAAATGACAACTGACGAAATTGATTTTATCATCGTAAAATTAATTGAGGACAACTTCTTGAATGAAACACGTTTTGCCTGTAGTTTCGCTCGAGGCAAACACCGCATCAAACAGTGGGGAAAAATCAGAATTGTAAACGAACTGAAAGCAAGACATATTTCTTCGACTAACATCACTTTGGCGCTAAAAGAAATTGATCCAGAAGAATACGAAAGCACTTTCAACGAATTAGCGGAAAAATGCTGGAACAGCATCCATGAAAAAAATACTTTAAAGAAAAGAAAAAAGGTCTGCGACTATCTCCTTCGTCGCGGATACGAAAGCAATTTTGTTTATGATAAGGTTAAAATGATGGAGCTAGAATAAGCTCTATTTTTTGAAAATTCCTTCCTCAAAATCACTTAAAACATCGTTAAAATATCATAAAAACCTGATAAAACATTCTACTGTTAAAATCTTAATTTATTACGAATTTTAAAGGTCTTAACGCCTTTTGAGGACAAATTTCTCCAAAAGCTAAAAATTTTATGTTAATTTTTACGATTTTTCTTATATTTAAAAATCAATATTTATAAGAATTTCCATAAGAACTCCATTTTCTTCGTGCATTTCAACGAGTAATTTTAACATTTCATCGAAAACTTGGCTATTCTAAAAACCATCCTTTCTACTAAAGCGTATATGTCTATATCTTTGTTAGGTTAAATCCTATGCCAGCATAACATCCTGATTGAAACCACTTAACATGACTACTTGGTTTCGTTTTTGGATGTGATTTTTATTACAAAAAGTAGGAAAACTTTAAACAAAACAACATTTTTTTAAAAATTTAAATGCCACGATTTATATGATTAGAAAATTACTCTTAAGTTTTTTATTTTTCCTATTATCTTTTTTCACTTTTGGGAAAAATACATCAGATCTCAACATCACCACAATTAGAGCCAATTACATCTCGTATAAAACTTTCGTTGTCGCAGGTACGATAACTAGTACAAATACGGGAGGAAGTTGGAGCAGTCCTAGTTCGTGGGTTGGTGGCGTAGTTCCATCAGCAACTGATGATGTTGTAATAGCTAGTGGTGCAACAATAACTATTTCCGGAAGCACTAACGACGCTAAAACACTTACAATCAATGGAAATCTTCTTGTATCTAACACTGTTACGCTTAACTCAGTAACTCAAGTAACCATTAACGGTTTACTTAGTTTTGCAGACAACAATAGTAATATACACCTACCAGCTAACACGGGCATAAAAATTAATTCTCCAGGAAAGGTTGATGATACTAACTGTTCAAACAATGTTGCTATTTATATCGGAAGTACAAAATTTGTCGCTTGTACAGGGAATGGCGGCCAACCCATATACAAAAGTTTTACTGACCTCAACAATAGTGGAGGAACAATAAATGCGATCGCCAGTTCAAATTCGCCAGTTTGTCTAAATGGAACTATCAATCTAAGCGGTTCTTACTCAGGAACAGTAGGAAACACAACTTCGACAGGTTCAACACCAGGTGTAAATTACTCTTGGAGCGTACTAGCACCCGATGGAACTACAATAACAACAAGTACTGCACAAAACTATAGTTTGACCGCGAGCCAGGCAGGCAACTATACGGCAACCTTAACTTGTACAACATACTACGGAAGCAATCCATCTACAAGTACAAGCACTATTACTGTAGCAGTAGTAAATCAACCTTTTAGCATTACTAGTGTCACAGTACCCGCCGCACAATGCCTATCTACAGCTACAGTAACGATACAAGCCACACCAGCGAGATTACCAGTTGGAAATTATACCGTAATTTACAGTAGAAATGATCCTTGGGCAACTAATTTAAACGCTTCTATGACAGTAACTACAGCTGGAACTGGAACGTTTACTGCAACAGGCTTAACAAATGCAGGAAATGCGAGCACAACAATTACTGTTAATAATCTAGCATCAGGATCTTGTTCAAATGCCATTACCGCTAATAATGTATCCAATACTTTTGTAATGAGAGCCGCTCTAAGTGCTCCAACTCTTGATGGCGCAGGTTTTGCTTCTTGTTCTAATTATGTTGTGCAAATTTTAAATCAATCTCCCAACGCAACAAACTATTATCTTGATGTTAGTACTAGTAATACTTTTGCTACTTATTTATCGGGGTATCAAAATAAAGATCTAGGCACTACTTTTCAACATACTATTACTGGATTAACTCCAGGCACACAATACTATTATAGATTCCGTTCAGCTAATATATGTGGAACCACAGCAAATTCCGCAACAGGTTCATTTACCGCCCCAGCCGCAACAGGAGGGCCAACACCAACATTTATAACACCACCAAGTGGAAGCGTTTGTGCAAATACTTCGGTTACTTATACAACGCAATCAGGAAATTCAAACTATCAATGGACAGTGCCTGGAAATGCAGGCGACGATTATACTATTACAGCGGGCGGAATTGGTACTTCAAACAATTCAGTAACCTTAACATGGTTAACAAGCGGAAGCAAAACGGTTACAGTAAATTATAGTAGCAATGGTTGTCTAGGTTCCACACAAGCAACAAATACTATTACCGTAAATTCCAACTTAACAGCCGGTGTAACGGTTACACATGATCAAGCAAGTACAACCATCTGTCAAGGAACGAATGTAAGATTTACAGCAACTCCAATTAATGGGGGAACTGCACCAACATATAAATGGTACAATGGAACAACTCTACTTACAGAAACTTCGAATTCTTATTTAGCATATAATTTACTAAGTACAGATGACATTAGAGTTGAAATGACATCGAATGTGACTTCATGCTTAACAGGAAATCCAGTAAAATCAAGTCAGATAACATTTACTGTGATAACTACTGACCGAGGAAGAACACACGGTGGAGGCAATATTTGTTATGGATCAGTACCTCCTAAACTGACATTAACAAATTTTGACGGTCCAGCTAATACGCCTTATTCGGATCCAAATAAAATTGTGAGATGGGAATACAGTACTGATGGAAACAATACATGGCGACCTATATCTGGAACTGACAAAATAATTGAATACACACCAACAGCTCCATTATATGTTAATACCACTTTTCGAGCGGTAGCACAAACTGGAAGTCTGCAGCGAACAAAAAGCCATTGAAACTGGCTTCAACGTATATGCGCCGACAGTAATAACATCTCAATCAACCGCTGGACAAACAGTATGTCTAAACAGCCCTTTTTCCGCAATTTCTGTTACAGCAACTGGAACTAATCCAAATGGTCAAACGGCACTTTTATACCAATGGTATAAAAATACAACCGCAAGTACATCCGGCGGAACTTCTTTAGGAACAGCTAATGGTGCACAAACAAATATATATACACCACAATCGAATGTTGCCGAAACAGTATATTATTACTGTATTGTAACAGGCCAATGTGGCATTGTAACAAGTGCGGTTTCAGGCGTTTTTACCGTAAATGCCAACACAGCAATCAGTAGTCAGTCAACCGCTACGCAAACACGTTGCTCTGGAACTCCTTTCAATTCAATTTCAGTTACTGCAACTGGCACGTTGTTGACCTATCAATGGTACAGCAACACGACACCGAGCACAACTGGAGGAACATCGCTTGGAACTTCGAATGGAGCAAACACTGCTACTTATACACCTCAATCAGGTACAGTTGGAACATTGTATTATTATTGTGTGATATCGGGAACTTGTGGTTCAGCCGTGACAAGTACAATTTCCGGAGCTTTTAATGTAAACTCATTGCCCACACTAACAACAGCGGCAACTCCAGCATTAGTTACCGAAATTTGCGCAAGTGCTCGCAAATCAAACAACTGATTTAGCCTATACCGCTTCAACAGGAAATGCTACAAGTTATAGCATTGATTGGGCATCTTTAGCAGATCAAACTTCTACTCCTTTTGTATTTGCTTCTGGGGGAGGATCTGTAACAGGAATTACTATTCCAGCTGGTACTGCCGCAGGAACATACAATGGAGTAATGACCATTACCAATGGTATTTGTTCAGAAAACATCAATATAACAGTTAAGGTAAATGAAAATTTTGCGAGCACCAATAATTGCGTCACTAGTACAACCAAATTGTACTATACCAACAGGAAGTGTTGTATTAAATGGCTTGCCTGCTTCAGGATTTTTACTTGTAAATGATGGGACAACAACAACTAGAATTCCTTTTTCGTCGTCTACAATTTCAGGATTAGCTCCAGGATCCTATAGATTCGCCGTTGATAATGGTTGTGCAGTTACATACTCTGCAACACCAATCACAATAGGTCTTAATACTTGGAACGGTTCTACTTGGTCGTATAATACTAATCCAGGACCGGGCGATGCTGTTAATTTTGCAGGTGATTACAATATTACAGGAGACCAAGAATATTGTTCTTTAACAGTAAGCAATAATGCTGTTGTTACAGTTGCTTCAGAAAAAACATTGACAGTTCAAGAGGGTGTGCATGTAATTGGAAGCAGTAGCAAACTAGTATTCATGGACAAATCAAGTTTGCTTCAGACTTCTACCAGCAACACTATAAATACGGGAAATATCAACTACAATAGAATAACTGGACCAATTCGAAAAGCGGATTATGTATATTGGTCAACGCCGGTAAAAAATCAGACTTTGCTTGCGCTTTCTCCATTAACGAGAGCCGGACTTTATTATACACACGAAGGATCCGGATGGATAAATGTGCCTTCAAGCAGTACAATGGTACCTGGAAAAGGCTATATCATCCGTGCTCCTGAAACACATTCAGCTACTGTAGGAACTTCCTTTCCGGCTACTTTCATCGGTACGCCTAATAACGGACTTGTCACAACCGGTGTGAATGGAGGAACATTCTGTCTGATCGGAAATCCATATCCTTCAGCATTGGACGCAGATAAATTCCTGGGCGACAATATTTCTATTCTGACAGGAACAATTTATTTCTGGACACACAATACTTATGCCGGTACAGGTACTACGGCCAAATATACAGTGGACGACTATGCATCCTATAATCTGAGCGGCGGCGTCGATACAAAACCAGTCGCCAGCATGCCGAGTGCCGCTCCTCCAAGCGGTAACATTGTCGCGGGACAGGGCTTTTTTGCCGGAGTGACAACAACTGGATCGGTATTTTTCGACAATTCGATGCGATTGGGAGGCAATGCAAACGGTGAATTTTACAAACCTGGAAAAGGAGCCAAGACAGCCAAAAGGGAGAAAAACCGTGTATGGCTGAACATGACCAACCTAGAAGGAGTCTTCAAGCAGATATTGGTGGGCTACATCGAAGGAGCGACCAACTCTTACGAAGGCCTGTTTGACGGCGAAACTTTTGACGGAAATAAATATCTGGATTTCTACAGTGTAAACGAAAACAGAAGGCTTACCATTCAAGGACGTGCACTGCCGTTTGAAGACACTGATACGGTTCCTTTGGGCTACAAGACAACAATCGTCGGAGATTTTACGATTGGTATTGATCATGCCGACGGTAATCTGAGCACACAGAAAATCTATCTGGAAGACAAAAAAACAGGAACAGTCCATGATCTGGGACAAAGCAATTATACTTTTACGACCGAAGCAGGAACTTTCACCGACCGTTTCATACTGCGCTATACCAATAAAACATTAGGAACAGGCGACTTCGAAAACATCGAAAACGGCATTTTAGTTTCTGTAAAAGATAAAGTGCTTAAAGTAATTTCGTCTAAGGAAGCCATTAAAGATGTTACTATTTATGACATCAATGGAAAACTGCTTTATACTAAAACAAAAGTTAGTTCAAATGATTTACAGATTTCAAACTTGAACTCTAGCAACCAAGTTTTGATTGTAAAAGTGACTTTGGAAAACGACTTTACAGTTTCGAAAAAAATAATATTCAACTAATTTCTAATTAAAGAAAGTAAAAATCCGACAGCAACAACTGCCGGATTTTTACATATAATAACTAAACAAAACAGATACAAACTAATACTCGGAATTTTTAAAACCTACTAAAGCTTCCGTTTTATATTCCTATTCTCATAAAATTCCCCCAAATTGCATGACCCTAAAATTACTTTTACGTATTCGATTACTATTTTCAAAAAAGATAGTTTTCTTTTTTCTCTTGGCTACATTTCAAATAAATGCCCAAAGCGACGTCACCAGAATCTATACAGACTGGAACGGATATTGGACTTCTAATAAAGCAACTCTTGAGGGAAACCGTCCAGACGATGCTAACAATTTATTAGCCTTTACTTGGAAGAACACCACATACTCTACCGGAGTCAATAATACCATATTAGATACTAAAGGCATAACTTATATCCCTCAAAAATTCCGAGCTTTAAAAATTCAGACTTTGGGATCAAGTACTTCAACGTATTTTTTACAGGGTTCCATGATCGACGCATTACCAACAACTGCAAAACTTATCCCTTCTATATCAGGATCAACTGCAACGGGCGCTGAACTTGCATCACGCCTAACTGATGGCGACAACGGTTTATCACTTGGAACAGGTATTGCAAATATTCCGGTGGGTAAAGCGGAGTTTAAAATTGGAACAAACAATTTAAATTTGACTGGACTTAACGATGGCTTTCCCGATTTAATTGTAACTCAAGTTGCCGATCCAGGAGGAACATCATCGGCCGATGTTTTTAAATTTGTAGATGCCGCAGGAAATACGGTTGGAACAGAAATATCATTTCTGTTTAGTCCTGTTCAGGTTGTGGGTACCTATAGCCTCGATCTATTCAATATGAACGGAACGCCTAGTAATTTCCCTGCTCGCTTCCACACGAGATATTAGAATTTTAGGTATAGAAACAAGCTCATTTGGTATTACAAATGCCAATGCTCGCTCAAGTGGATCGCTTTGTTGTTACTTTCTCCGGTAGTTCTGACTGCGCTTTTATTGCCTTTAATAGAAATTCATTAAAAATAGCCGAATTAACTTTAGCAAAAAAAGCTACCCTTTCAGACTGTGGCAAGCTCGGCGATAAAATAAACTACGAATTTGAAGTCACGAATACAGGAGAAGTTACCATCACAGATATAAACGTTACAGATCCAGCTTCAGGAACAGTGATTACAGGAAATCCAATTGCTTCACTAGCACCTGGAGCGAAAATAACATTAACTGGAGTTCATACGATTACTAGTACCGACGTAAACCTTGGCAAGGTAATCAACAATACTAAAGTTACAGGAACCGATCCCTCTCTGAATACTGTCGAAGATTTGTCAACACCACTGACCACTATTTTATTGACACCGCCAGCTGTGGGAACGATAACGAATATTACGTGTGCGGCTTCTGGAACAGTTGTATTAAGTGATCTACCTGCTACAGGAACATGGACATTAGAAAGAAGTCCCTCTGGATCTCCTATTTATGGAACTGGCACTACGACAACGGTTCCAAATTTACCGGTTGGAACGTACACCTTTAAGGTTACAAACAGTACGGGATGTAAATCACCAGCAAGTACAGAAGTTAAAATTACAAATCAGTCTTCAACAACATGGAACGGATCTTCATGGTCTAATGGCGATCCAAATATTACAAAAAATGTCGTTTTTACAGGAGCATATAACATCACAACAGATTTAGAATTTTGTTCTTGTACTATCAATTCGGGAGTCCATCTTACAGTTCCATCGGGAAAAACCTTGACTATTGCAAATGGACTTACGGTAACATCAACTGCTTCTTTAACATTTGAGAACAGTTCAAGTTTGCTCCAAAATTCGACAAGCAATACTATAAATACAGGATCTATCAATTACAATAGAACCACTGGACCAATCCGAAAAGCAGATTATGAATATTGGTCAACACCGGTAAAAAACCAAACTTTGGTTGCATTTTCTCCATTAACCAGAGCCGGGCTTTATTATACACACGAGGGATCTGGATGGATAAATGTGTCTTCGGGAAGCACCATGGTGCCTGGAAAAGGTTACATTATACGTGCTCCCGAAACTCATTCCGCTACTGTAGGGACGGCCTTTCCAGCGACTTTCATCGGTACACCAAATAACGGACTTGTCACAACCGGTGTGAATGGAGGTACATACTGTCTGATTGGAAACCCATATCCTTCAGCACTGGATGCAGATAAATTCATAACAGACAATCGCACTGTCGTAACGGGAACATTGTACTTCTGGACACACAATACTTATGCCGGCAATGGTGCTACCACTAGATACACTGCGGACGACTATGCATCTTATAATCTGAGCGGTGGTGTAGGGACAAGTCCAGCCAAGAGCATGCCAGGTGGAACCGCTCCAAAAGGGAAAATTGCTCGCAGGACAAGGCTTTTTTGCCGGAATAACAACAACGGGAACAGTATTTTTCGACAATTCAATGCGATTAGGAGGCAATTCAAACAAGGAATTTTACAAACCTCAAAAAGCGTCCAAAACAAGGGAGCTGGAGAAACACCGCTTATGGCTAAACTTGACAAATGAAGAAGGGGCTTTCAAACAAATATTGGTAGGCTATATCGAAGGCGCAACCAACTCCTACGAAATTCTTTATGATGGATCTACTCTTGATGGCAACAAATATTTGGATTTCTACAGTTTAGCAGATACAGAGAAACTTACGATTCAAGGACGCGCCTTGCCGTTTACAGATAATGACACCGTTCCGCTGGGATACAAAACAACCATCACCGGAGATTTTACGATCGCTATCGATCAAGCTGACGGTGATTTGAGCACGAAGAAAATCTATCTGGAAGACAAAAAAACAGGAACAGTCCATGATCTTGGACAAAGCAACTACACTTTTACCACCGAAGCAGGAACATTCGCTGACCGTTTTGTATTGCGCTATACCAATAAGACATTAGGAACTGGTAACTACGAAAACATCGAAAACAGTATTTTGGTTTCTGTTAAAAACAAAAACATAAAAGTACTTTCGTCAAAAGAAATGATCAAAGACGTTACAATTTATGATATTTCAGGCAAACTGCTTTGCAGTAAAACAAAAGTAAGTTCAAATGATTTACAGATTTCAAACTTGCAGTCTAGCAGTCAAGTTTTGATTGTAAAAGTGACTTTAGAAAACGATTTTACAACTTCGAAAAAGATTATTTTCCAATAAATAACAATTTATAAAAAAATCCATTCTGTTTAGAATGGATTTTTTATTATATCAAAGCAATATTTATTTGGTTATCTTTTTTCAATCAAAATACTCACCGCATTACCACCAAAACCAACTGCATTAATTAAAACCTTTTTGATCGGTTTATTTTGAATTTGTTTTTCTCCAAATGGAACTCCAATAAAAGCATTATGTTCCATCATCAAAAGAGCCAATTCTAAACTCAAAATCCCTGAAGCTCCAAAAGTATGCCCGATTTTCCATTTATTTGTCGTTAACAATGGCATATTAGAACCGAAAACTTTCTCAATTGCTCGAAGTTCTGTCAAATCGCCTTTTATCGTTCCTGGCGCATGCATTACGATAGCATCTACGTTTTCTAAATCTACGTTTTCCAATGCCATTTTCATAGACTTCTGAAAACAAGTCGCTTCAGCAGAAATCGAGATATTATGTTCCAAAACCTCAGTTGCATAACCAACTCCAGTTACATACGCAATTGCATTATCTTTTTCTCCGGCTTCTAAACAACAAACAGCGGCGCCTTCGCCCAAAATCATCGTGTTTTGAGTTTTCTCAAAATCAAAGGCTAGATTTGGCCATGCTTCTTGATCTTGATCAATTCGCGAATAAATCTTTAAAGCTCTCATTTGAGCAATTGTAAAGTCGGTCAATGGTGCTTCACTTCCACCTATCAAAAATTTATCTGCCATTCCTGATTTTAACCATGCAACGCCATTTAGTAAAGCGTGTAACGCTGTTGAACAAGTTATAGAATGCGAAATTTCTGGGCCTTTACTCTGCAAATCGTGAGCAATCCAAGATGAAATATTTCCTAAAGTTGTTGTTGGAGAAGCTAAAGTCTGCGCTTTTCCAGTATCGATATATTCTTTGTAATGCTTTTCAAATAAATCTGTCGCTCCTCTCGAAGATCCGATATTTATTCCGAAAACATCTTCCGAATTCCAGCCCGCTTGTTTTACTGCTTTACGTGAAGCAACCAAAGCAAATAATACCGAATCGTCCAAAAACTTATATTTGGGATCAGAGTCTCTTAACTCGGCAACAATTCGCTTCGATTCTTCGCTAAGTGGCGCTGTCGAAGTTTCCTGATGATCTAAAAATTGTTTTGAAAAACAATGATTCTTATTCAGATAATTTGTCCAAACTTCTTCAGCATTATTTCCTAAAGGCGAAATGGATGAAAAAGCGGTTATCGAGATTTTTTTATTCAATGCTGTGGATTTTAAAGCGCAAAGTTCGCAAAAAGTTTACGCAAAATGCACTTAAATAACTGTGAAGTTCAATAAGTTTTGTGAAAATGGAACACAGATTTTACGGATTAAACGGATTTTGAAATATTAATCTGCGTAAATCCGTTTAATCTGTATTAATCCGCGGGCATAATTACACCATTTCTATCGCTTCTTCGATTGTCTTATAAACTTTTTGAAGCTGTTCGTCTGTCATTATGTACGGAGGCAAAATATACACAATATTTCCAACCGGTCTTAAAACAACCCCATTTTCAATAAAGAAATTATATAATTTGGTACGCATTGAACCATAATAACTTTCTTCTGAATCTGATTTTATTTCCACTGCAAAAATAACTCCGAGTGTTCTAGCCGTTGTTACTTTCGGGTGATTTTGAATTTTCTTCTGAAACTCTAAATGCCTTTTATTTATTCTTTGAATATTGTTCTGCATTTCGTCCGTTTGCAACAATTCAATACTTGCTAAAGTGGCGAGACAACCTGTCGGATTTGCAGTAAAAGTATGACCGTGAAATAATGCTTTATTGATATCATCATCATAAAAAGCATCAAAAACTTCTTGTGTAAAAGTTGTAATCGCCATTGGAATTGTTCCTCCAGTTAAAGCTTTCGACAAACAAATCATATCTGGATCAGCATCGACATAATCCATTGCAAATGTTTTTCCTGTTTTGCCAAAACCTGTCATTACTTCATCGGCAATGGTTAAAACATTATTTTCTTTACAAATTTCAATCAGCTTTGCCAATGCTTCTGGCTCGTACATTACCATTCCGGTCGCGCCTTGTACCAAAGGCTCAAAAATAAATCCTGCGCAATTATTATTTTCAATTGCCTTTTTCAACGCTTCAAAACTTGCATCTTCCTGTCCTTTTACCGGAACCGGAATTCGGACAACATCAATAAACATTCCTTGAAAAGCTTGCGTATAAAACGAAATACCGCTTGCGGCCATTGCGGCAAAAGTATCTCCGTGAAAAGCATTTTCAAAAGCAATTATCGTGGTACGTTTTTCATTTTTATTGAAAAAATACTGCAACGCAACTTTTATTGCTACTTCAACTGCTGTTGAACCGTTATCAGAAAAGAAGATTTTTTGCTGATTCTTAGGCAAAATTTCCATCAATTTCTCGGCTACTTTTATTGCAGGTTCGTGCGTGAATCCACCAAACAAAACGTGTTCTAAAGTTGTCAACTGTTTGTAAATCGCATCGGCAATGAATTTATTGCTGTGCCCAAAAGGATTTACCCACCAAGATGCAATCGCATCTATATATTCTTTATTGTTTTCATCCCAAAGCAATGCTCCTTCTCCTCTAGATATTGCAATTGGCGTTTGAGAAGTTTTATGTTGTGTATAAGGATGCCAAAGATACTGGCAGTCTTTTTCTTGTAAAGTCATCTTTATAGATTGTAGATTTCTGATTTTAGATTTTAGATTTTTCCAGTGACAACAAATTGTTTCTGAACAAATCTGCATATTCTTTAATTACATTTTGATCGAAATATGGTTCTTCATCGATTCTTCCAATGCATTTAATTCCGGTTTTATTCAGAATTAAACTTTCAGTCGATTTATTTTCGCTTCCGCTGAATATAATTCCGTCAACTTGAAAACCGCGATTCTGAATCGCTTCAATAGTCAATAAAGTGTGATTGATACTTCCTAAATAATGTCTTGAAACCACAATGATTTTATAATCCTTCTGAATCAAATCTACAATTGTATCTTTTTCGTTTAATGGAACAAAAATTCCTCCTGCGCCTTCAATTACTAAATGATTTTCTGTTTTTGGTTCTTGGATATTCTTCAGATCAATTTCAATTCCATCGATTTCAGCGGCAAAATGCGGACTTGCTGGCGTATTCAACTCATATGCATTCGGAAATAATTGAGATTTTGAATTTGATATCTTAGATTTTACCTTGTGCGTATCGCTAAAATCTAAATCTCCAGCTTGTATCGGTTTCCAGTAATCAGCTTCTAAAGCTTCAACCACAATTGTCGATGCCACAGTTTTACCGACATCAGTTGAAATCCCTGTAATAAATATTTTCATAGGTTGTTGTTTCGCAGAGATTCGCAAAGAGTACGCAAAGCGACACAAAGAATAAATAATTTTGTGAATCTTGGAGTCTTCCTTGCAAATCTCTGTGTAGTATTCTCCGCAAAAATACCAATAAAAAAGCAAACCCATCAATTACGATGGGCTCTGTTTTATTCTTCTTTCAGTTCGTCGATTACTTTTTTAATTTCTTTAGCATATTTTCCATAAAAGCTTTTTACTGTCCATTCCAAAGAAAACCCCATAAATAAGATGCAAAAGGCAACTATGACAAAAACACTTATTAATTGCCCATTACTAAAACTCTCTACTTGAAATCCCCCTGGTTTCATAGAAAATTTATCATATAAAAAACCAAGTAAAAACAATACTAAAAAAGGTGTTAATGCAAACCCAAACGTTTTGTACAATTCCATATTTAATCTTATATCGAAATAAGTTTCATACAGACTGTCTTTCGTTTTTAATGTGATATTATTTAATCTTTTATAAAAGAAATAAAGTTTAGTCAGATAATAAATACAAACTGCAAAAAAGATACTATACAGCAGATAAAAAGGTGCAATCCATTTTTCCGAAAAACCATACAGATAAGGTGTCAAACCTATCAATACTGTTGCTATTGTTTGCATTATCAAATCATTCCTCAAATTTCTTCTGATCTTGCCTAAAGGCGTACTTGCCGAATTTATCTTTTCCAAATTATCTGGAAGAACAACATTTTCGGTCTTTTCGTTGTTCCATGCGTTTTGTATATCGTTAAAATCCATATCCTTGATTTTTAATTATTTCTTTTAATTTTTCTTTTGCTCTGTTTAGTTTTACTCTGGCATTTCCTTCTGAAATTCCGAGATTCTCGCCAATTTCTTTATGAGAAAAACCTTCTAACTGATAGAAAATGATAGCTTTGTCAATTTTTTCGAGTTTTTGCACTGCCTTATAAAAATGATCCAACTGACTTTCTTTTATGTGTGAGTCGCCTTCATCATCTTTAATATTTTCTGATGCAATTTCATATTTGTCAACCTTTCGTTTTTCTTTTCTCAGGAAAACAATCGCGGTATTTACCGCTACTCGATACATCCAGGTCGAAAATTGACTTTCATTCCGAAACGTATCATACGATTTCCAAAGCTGACAGACAATTTCCTGAAACAAATCCTGCTGATCATCATAATTGTCCATGTACATTTTTGAAACCTTGTACAGAATTCCTTTGTGACTTTCTATCCGATTTAAAAACTCTTGTTCTTTCTCTTTCAAAATAGTTTTAGTTCATTACTGGTTTTACAATATATCCTGCTTTTCTTAATAAATAAATCACTCCTTGCTCACCTACTAAATGTGCTGAACCAACCGCCACAAATAAACTTTCCTTTTTCATCATGCCAGACATTTTTTGCACCCAATCTTTGTTTCTATCATCCAGCATCCATTTTTTGGTATTGTCGCTCATTTCTTTTTCACTTGCGGTATCATCATAAAGATTAAGCAAATTTTCATCTTTATAATCTTGAACCATTTTTTTGTTTCTTCCTTGTTTATTTCTTCTATAGTAGCTATTAATTCAGCGTCGCTGTATGCATTAGACAATGTATTTAGTCGCCCTTTTACCGTTTCGAAACCTGCAATCTCTTTATTCTTACTTTTCGCCAAAGTCATAAATTCCATTTCATAAGATTTTAAAGTTTCACAGTCAAATGCCTTCATCGAAATTAAACTCATTATGGTCGCTAAACTATAATTATCGAGCTGTTGCAATTTTAATCCGGCGGTTTTCTGTAAAATTAAATCTAACTTAGAAAATTGCTCTGGGGTTAATTTCTTGCTTAACGGCTCTGAAGATAATGCTAATTTTTGTACATCGGCCATTTCATTTGGGTCAAAAAAGTTGATTTCGACAATTAATTTCTCTGATTTCTCAAATGCATTTTTTGTTTTGTCCGATAAAAAATAATCGGTTGGGCAAATAGAATGAATTGTGCCGTAAACGTAAGAAGGTTTTGTTATTCCGTTTCCTGAAACTTCCCATAAAAGAGAGTTTTCAAGTTTTTGAGATTTTGTTTGTGCCTGAGCAGATGAACTAAAAACAAGTACGACAATTGCTATTACTGATTTGATTAAATTTTTCATGATTTTGATTGATTTTGATTGATGATAATTGATTTTGATTGATGATAATTGATTTTTGATTGACTTATTTGATTTGATTGATGATTGAAACTAGACTATTATTTGCTGTATTTTTTTCTTTGCCAAGAAGCGATAGCCGCAAGGAAGAAAAATCCCGTAACAAGTAATAAAGTTGTATTTGGATGATCTAATAAAAAATGATTTGTTAAAGCATATCCAAATGCTCCTGAAGTCAAAAAGATGAAAATAAAATTGAAGATATTTTCTTTTGATAAAGCTGTTTTCGTTTTCATAATTATTTTGGTTTATTTGATTACGGCTCGTAAGTAATCGAATAATCAAAACGTTACAAAAAAATTTCAACTTTTTTTAAAAAGTGAGGAAATACGGTACTTGAGAAGCCAATATTTTTTATTACACAGAGATACACAAAGAAAAACTCACAAAGATTCACAAAGTTTCTTTGTGTAGCTCTGCGTAATTTTGTGTATCTCTGTGAAATAACTTAAAAAACAAAATCTCTTAGTAACCCTAAGACCTGACTGATTTCTTCTTCAGTATTAAAACTATGAATACAAAAACGAAGTCTTTCCTGGCCTTCGGGAACTGTTGGAGATAAAATAGCTTTTACATCAAAACCTTTGTCCTGCAATTGTTGGGCAATACGTTTGACGTTTTCATTACCCGGAATAATCGCCGATTGAATTGCCGATTTGCTTCTGACAAACATTGGTTTTAAACCTAATAAATTTTTCTGCTGATTAAAGAAAACTATATTTTGGCGAAGCTTATCAATTGCTTCTTTTTCAATTTCCAATTGCTGATAAGCAATCAAAATTGTGGCAACAGAATGCGGAGACAATCCTGTTGTATAAATAAAACTTCGGGCGAAGTTTACTAAATATTCTTTAAGTTCGGGACTTCCTAAAACAACTGCTCCGTGACAGCCTAAGCCTTTTCCAAAAGTCATGATTCTTGCAAAAATCCTATTATGCAGTTGAAGATGCTGTGTGAGACCTTCACCTTTTTCGCCAAAAACACCAAGCGTATGCGCTTCATCAACTACTAAATAACAATTGTATTTTTCAGTCAATTGCACCAATTCTTCCAAATTCGGACTATCGCCATCCATTGAAAAAACAGTTTCGGTAACAATATAGATATTGGTATCTGGAAATTTTAGAATCAGACGTTCTAAATCTTCAAAATCATTGTGATTGAATTTGTACGATTTCGCATTCGACATCATAATTCCGTCACGAATTGAAGCATGACTTAACTCATCATACAAAATAACGTCATTTCGTTGCGGTATAGCGCTAAAAAACCCAACATTGGCATCGTAACCCGAATTGAAAATTAAAGCCGTTTCTGCGTCGTGAAATTCAGCAATAAAAGTTTCAGCAATTTGGTATAAAGTATGATTACCTGAAATCAATCGAGAACCTGTCGCGCCATTTTGAATAATCTCATTTTCTATTAAATAATGGTGCGACTGCTTGAAAATAGATTCCGATTTTGAAAATCCAATATAATCGTTTGAAGAAAAATCGACAAGATTATTAAAACTTGGCAATTTTCTCAACGAGTTATTTTGCTTTCTAACTTCAAGCTTTTGAACAAGATTTTCTGGTAATTTCATAAAAGCAAAGTTATGAAATTGAAGTTAGAATAAACGGCAGGCACAAAACGACCTGCCGCTTTGCTTTTGTTTTACAAAACAGCGCTTATAAATGGCGCTTTTTTTAGAAATTTATTCAGAACCATTTCTTCAATCATAAAGTCCGCAATATTTCTAGCACTGATTTTATCTCCTGCGCAATCCTCGGTATTTACCGCAATTTCAGTTTTTTCATCTGTGAATTCGATAAACGGAACACGAACCAAAGTCCAATCAACAGCACTGTCAACCAAAAGATCATAAGTTAATTGCCGATCTTTCTGAATTTCCGGAAAATTGATCTTCATCCAATTTGTAGCCATAAGTGTTTTTTCACTTTTATGATCAAATGGCGTATCGATATTTAAGCCTACCAACAAAACATATCTTTGAATATTAAATTCTTTCATTGCCTTCAAGACATGTATAGTCGCTTGACTTGCAACCATTGGTTCGCCCGGCCTTTGACCAATAGTGCTAACTACAGCTTGACAATCTTCTAATAAAGATCTGATGGCTTCTTCATCAATAGCATCACCTTTGACAATTTCTAAATCTGGATATTGAATCGTGAAGTCTTCAGGATTTCGAAGCAACATTTTCACCTTAAATCCTTTTTCTAATAACTGGTTTACAAGAAATTTTCCAGTTCTTCCTCCGCCACCTAAAACGGCAACTTTTGATATATTTTTCATAAGTAATCTTTATAAAATTTGACATAAATAATTTGCGCTTTATCAATCAGACAAAGCGAAAACGCAAAAGCTTACTGAGCTTTTACAACAAAATCAATATTTTATAAAGAGATTTTAATACCTCAAAAGTAAAAAATAAAAAAAGCCAAACAAACTGTTTGGCTTCTTAACTTATTTTGAAATTGTCTTAGTCAACTAAAACAATTACTTTATTGTCTTTCATTTCGATTGTACCTGACGTAATTTCTAATGTATAGGTTTGGTCATTAACTCTCGTAAATTTATCTGCTACCTCTTTAGAAAAATTAAAGCTCGAAGCCGCAATTTTTACAGTTCCTTTTTCTAGAATAGAAACAATAGGAGCGTGATTATTCAAAATTTGAAAGCTTCCATCAACTCCAGGCACTGTAACCGAAGTTACTTCTCCTGAAAATAATTTTGCCTCTGGTGATACTATATCTAAAATCATATCTTTTTAGTTTATAGTTGATGGTTGATGGTTGATGGTTGCTTTCTAACAACTGACAACTAACAACTAACAACCAAATTATTAAGCTTCAGCTAACATTTTCTCTCCAGCTTCAATTGCATCTTGAATAGAACCTTTCAAGTTGAAAGCCGCTTCTGGAAGGTGATCTAACTCACCATCGATAATCATGTTGAAACCTTTGATAGTATCTTTAATATCAACTAATACACCTGGGATACCTGTAAATTGCTCTGCTACGTGGAATGGCTGAGACAAGAAACGTTGTACACGACGTGCTCTAGATACTGCAAGTTTATCTTCTTCAGATAACTCCTCCATACCTAAGATTGCGATGATATCTTGTAATTGTTTATATTTTTGAAGAATCTCTTTTACTCTTTGTGCACAGTTGTAGTGCTCATCCCCTAAGATGTGTGGAGTTAAAATTCTTGAAGTCGAATCTAACGGGTCAACCGCAGGATAGATACCTAACTCAGCAATTTTACGAGATAATACTGTTGTAGCATCTAAGTGCGCGAAAGTCGTAGCTGGCGCAGGGTCAGTTAAGTCATCCGCAGGAACGTAAACCGCTTGTACAGATGTAATTGATCCTTTGTTTGTAGATGTAATACGCTCTTGCATTGCACCCATCTCAGTTGCTAAAGTTGGTTGGTAACCTACCGCAGATGGCATACGACCTAAAAGTGCAGATACCTCAGAACCAGCTTGTGTAAAACGGAAGATATTATCAACGAAGAATAATACGTCTTTTCCTTGGTCTGATCCAGCTCCATCACGGAAATATTCAGCGATAGATAATCCTGAAAGTGCTACACGAGCACGAGCTCCAGGTGGCTCATTCATTTGTCCGAAAACGAAAGTAGCTTTAGACTCTCTCATTCCTGGCATATCTACTTTAGATAAATCCCATCCTCCATTTTCCATAGAGTGCATGAAATCATCACCGTATTTAATAATTCCTGACTCTAACATCTCACGAAGCAAGTCATTTCCTTCACGTGTTCTTTCACCTACTCCAGCGAATACTGAAAGTCCACCGTGACCTTTTGCGATATTGTTGATCAACTCCTGAATCAATACTGTTTTACCAACACCAGCACCACCAAACAATCCAATTTTACCACCTTTTGCGTAAGGCTCGATCAAATCGATTACTTTAATACCTGTGAATAAAACTTCAGATGAAGTTGATAAATCTTCGAATTTAGGAGCTTGTCTGTGGATTGGTAAACCGTTTTCTCCAGTTTTTGGCAATTCACCTAAACCATCAATTGCATCTCCAACAACATTAAATAATCTTCCATATACATCTGGACCGATTGGCATTTGGATTGGATTTCCAGTTCCAACTACCTCATATCCTCTAGACAAACCGTCTGTAGAGTCCATAGAGATTGTACGTACAGTGTTTTCTCCAATGTGAGATTGTACTTCTAGAACTAATAAAGTTCCATCTTTTTTTGTGATTTCTAATGAATCATAAATTTTTGGAAGTTCAACATCCTTACCGTTGAAAACTACGTCAACTACTGGTCCAATGATTTGAGCAACTTTTCCTATTACTTTTGACATTACTTATGTATTTATTAAATAGCTATTTAGGTTTATCGAAAATACCTCTTTTTTCAGAGCGCAAAGATAATTTTTTAAAATATAAAATCAATTTTTTTTCATAAAAAATATCATCATTTTGTTTGATTCCTAAAAGTTGGGCTTCAAATAACTAAAACAGTAAATTTTAACACTATAAAAAAAGCCACTGCATTTTAAAAATGAGTGACTTTCTTACTAAAAAAATTGGCTTTATTGAATTGTTTGCGGATATTGAATTGGATATAAAGCCAAATCAACATGGCGCAATGTAGAACCATATTTTGCATTGATGGCATCGATAAAGATATTAGCGATCAAACCATAACCTCTTGCACTTGGATGAACTCCGTCTAAAGAGAATGCCCCTCCAGTAACATATGTAGACGACATTACATAGTTTCCAAATTTAATTCCTCCGCTTGACAGCCGCGTCAAAACTGATCTTGTATCCACGAAAGCCAAGCCTTTTTCAGCGAGCAACTGCCTGAATTGCGACATTATACGCATCTGTTGCTTTTTTAACTTCAGCAACTTCGTCTTTTGTCAAAACCCAGCTGTCTGCCAATGGCACTGAAAGTCCATTTACTTTTGTTGGATCGCCTCCAACAGTAGTTCCTATGAATGTTCTTGCCGACAAAACAACTAAATCCTCTTTTGTAGCTTGTCTGTATGACGGAATGCCATAAGCAGAAAGATTAGTCAAATAACTATCAACCAAAACAACTGCATTACTTCCTGCTTTAAAATTAATTGTTCTTCTAGCGACTTCATCAGCAGTCAATAATTTATTAGCAACCATTTGCTGTAAACCTCCATTATAGGCCGCATAACCAGCATTCAACTGAGTTGCTAAAGTAGCCGTAAGTGTAGCTGGATTATAAGGTACAGTTATAAAATAAGGCAAACTTGTAATATAAGGCAAATTAGCCACAACACCTTTTGCTCCTTTTGAAGTCAAAGCTGTTGCTAAATTTGTAAAAACAGTTTTGAAAACCGTTGGGTCTGTTATATCACTTCCTCCATAAGTTGAAGGATCCATGTTTCCAGTCTGATCTTTCCCAGTTCCACCAGAAGTTGCGTACGCCAAAACATCATTTCCTCCAATAAACAAAGAAAAGAAGGTTGGATTTTGTGCCATTGCATCTGCCAAAACAGTTGTAGATGGCGCACTTGAAAACCTAGCAAAATATGGATTAGCCAAACCTGAAGCAACTCCAGCAGTATTTCCGTAACCTGCCGCAATCAAGTGATAACTTTTTGCTCCTGGAACTCCCATGTTATTAAATGCACCTGAAAGATGTGATGTAACTTCGGTTGTAGGCTTACCTGCAACGTTAACTGGTGCTTGTCCGTTGAAATACAAACGTGTTCCAGCAATTACGTTTCCACCTAAAAGCAAACCTCCAATATTATCATTCGTCAAAGGTGTCTTAAATTCTCCTCCTCCTGCAGAGCAACAAACTGTCGCGCCAAAATATTTGGATATGCATTACTCTGTCCTTTTACAAACAAAGCATTATCACTGTATCCCGCCGCAAAAGAATCTCCAAGCGCTACATATTTTGTAAAAACTGCTGAACCTGGAACAACCGGTACTTCTGCAGGCGTATCATTATCATCACTATTACATGCCATAAAGGTTAAAGAAACCAATAAAAGCCATTTTATATTTTTTTCATGTCATTAAAATTTAAAATTATTACTTCCCTCCATTCATCGTAATTGAGAAAAAGAAAGAAAACCTTACTTCATCAAAATAACTTCTTTCAATTATGGATTAATCGTCCAAGAAGCAAACCACATCTGACCAATTGCTCCGGCACCAATTACTTGGATATAATCTTTTCCGAAAAGGTTAGTTGCTCCAACTTTAATAACTGATTTAAGTTTTGGCAAAGCATAATTAACTTGTGCATCAAGAACAGTATTTTCTGGAATCATTCCGTCTCCAAAAGAAGATTGCCATAAATATTCTGTGTTCCATCTCACATTCACATTAAATCCTAAATTCTTAGCCACTTTTGCATTTCCAAGAGAGGCTTTAATTCTATGTTTTGGAGTGTTAAATCCAGCTACGAAACCTGGATCTTCTGACTGATCAAAGTCAAATTGAGCATAGTTATAATTCACACCAACTTCAAAGTCTTTATAAACTTTTTTAGACAAACCAACTCCGAAACCAAAAGATGAAATTTGCGCCGTTGTGTTTGTATAAACTTGATACACTCTTCTATCTCCAAAAGACAATGCCGCATAAGTCATTTGCACATTTGGATCAGCAGGATTTGTCCCTACCGTACCGTAATAAGGAGAAATAACTCTTGCCGTATTCATGAAGTCATTATAAATGTTGTAATAAGCATTCAAATCGATTGACAAATCATTTTGAACAACAGAGCGATATCCAACCTCAAAAGCTTGAACTTGTTCTGGTTTCACCAAACCAATATTAGCCACTTGAAGATCTGCAGGATTTGCTGAAGCGACAAAAGCCTGAACTGAAGCTAATGTATATGCATTGTGATATGCATTTTGACCTGATAAATTAACAGTCGCAGGAACTCCCAATGCTTGACCCGCTAAACTCACTGGCATAGTTTCTTGGAATCTATCTAAGTTTTCAGGCGCCGAACCAATTAAAGCGAATGGCCCTAAATCTAAACCGATATACTGATCTTGTGTTGTTGGGTTACGGAAACCTGTTTGATATGATGCTCTGAAATTATGTCTTTTTGATTCTCCGGCGACATATGTAAATGATACTCTTGGGGAAATATTTCCATCAAAATTCTGGCTTTTGTCATAACGCAAAGATCCTGTGAATTTCAATCTGTCGTCTAACCATTTTTTTGCAATTGAGCATATGCTCCGTATTCTTTATATTCAATTGGACCATCATAATCGGTAAAAATAGTTCCTTCTGAATCCATGATGTATTTTCTCCAAGAACCACCTACTTGAATTTCTGCCCATTTAACTAAATCTCTAAAATTATAATTCACATCTGAGTGATATAATTTTGAATGATCAATAAATTTCGCTCCTTGTGTCAAATCAGGATTTGCAATTACTTTTGCAAGAGCACTGTTAAACTGTGCAGAACCTGGTTCAAATCTAGCAGAACCTGTTGGTTTTGGAAGGAAAGAAAGTGCAGGAGGAAGAATATTGTAATCTGCAAAATTTCTCGCAATAGCGAGCAGATTCATTTGCATTTGTCCCCATTACCGCACCAGAATACTGATAAGCTGTCGCATAATTAGTAAACCATTCTTGGTCTGATTTTGTCGCTCTGTTTACGTTCCAAGTCGCGAATCTCATATCATAAGAATCTCCAGCATCTTCACTTGTAAAATAAACTCTACCAAAGAAATTTTTACCTTTTACCTCAAATTTCCCTTGTTGCATTAAGAAATCTTTTAATGCATATCTGTTTGCGCCTTGATAAATTGTACTTCCTGTACCAATTTTATATTGCAAAATAAATTCAGTATCATCTTTCCAAGGTTTGAAATGCGCACTGAAATCGGCTTTCATACTTTTAACTTTATTATCAGTCAAGTCTTGTTCACGATACCCAGTTCTACTTACTTGTCCAACATTTGGAATAAAAGTAGTCACCTCGTCACCATAAATGTTCAATCCATCATAATTCTGATTTACTGCATGGCTGTCACCTCCAGCCGTCATACTTCTTTTATCTGCGGCAATCCATTCTGTCGCTTCCATATAAGTGAAATTAGCTTTCATAGCAAAAGTCTCTGTAAATGCTTTTGCGGCTCTAATTCCGAAATCATTATAATCATTAGTTCCGGCAAGCATCCTGAGATGTTTGTCCGTATTTATAGTAAACGCTAATTCCTTCATTTGTAAAAGGGCTTTTACTGCTCATAAACATAATACCATTAAATGCATTTGCTCCATAAAGTGCCGAAGATGCTCCAGGCAAAAGCTCAACACTTGCAACATCAATATCAGAAACACCAATTAAATTCCCCAAAACAAAATTTAAAGCTGGTGATGAATTATCCATTCCATCAACTAATTGCATAAAGCGCGTATTTGCAACCGTAGCAAAACCACGAGTATTCACAGATTTGAATGAGATACTGCTGGTATTGAAATGAACCTCTTTCAAATTCTCTAAACCATCATAAAAAGTTGCCGCTGTTGTATTTTTAATTTCCTGAATTCCCATTCTTTCAACAGTTACAGGCGATTCGATAATCCTTTCAGGAGTTCTGGAAGCCGAAACTACAATTTCATCCAATTTATTCTCCTCATCTTTTAGGACTACATCAATTTTTTGACTTAATGAAGTAACACTAATTGTTTTTGTTTCAAAACCTACTGCAGAAACCTTAATAGTGAAAGGTGGTTTTGAAGTGGTATTCAATTTAAACGTACCATCAAAATCGGTCGAAGTTCCAGTTGAACTTCCTACAATATTAATGTTGGCACCAGGAATAGATTGTTTGTTACTATCGGTAACAGAACCAGTAATCGTATTCTGCGCAAAAGAAACGCCGCAGAAAAACAACATAATCAGCAAGTAGATTCTCATTTTGGGTTAGGTTTTTGGTTAGTTTATATAGCCAAAATACAAATATTTTTGAGATTAATAAAAAAACGTTAAAAAAAATTAATATACCGCATAAATTTTGTTAGTATTTTAACTTTTTCACATTGTGTTTTATTCAATTAACAGCAAGAACAAGGCAGTCCAAATCTTAAATAGTATGCATACATATAAAATTTAGATAAAAAAATGAGGATTTAATAAAAATAACGGGGTAAGAAAAAAATTCGATAATAAAAAAAGCGAGACCAAAATCTCGCTTTTTTAACATTTATATATAGTAAAATATTATTCTACAGTAACTGATTTTGCCAAGTTACGTGGTTGATCTACGTTGCAACCTCTCATAACTGCAATGTAATACGAAAGCAATTGCAATGGAATTGTCGTAATAAGTGGTGATAAAGCATCTGAAGTTGCAGGAATTTCAATTACATAATCGGCCAACTCGCGAACTTGAGTATCACCTTTTGTAACAACAGCAATAATTTTACCACTTCGAGATTTAATCTCCTGAATGTTACTTACAATTTTATCATAATGACCTTGGCTAGGCGCAATTACAATAACTGGCATATGCTCATCAATCAAAGCAATAGGACCGTGTTTCATTTCGGCCGCAGGATATCCTTCAGCATGGATATACGAAATCTCTTTTAACTTAAGAGCTCCTTCAAGTGCAACTGGAAAATTGTATCCACGACCTAAATAAAGACAGTTTGGCGAATCTTTAAAAGCGTACGCAATTTCTTTTGCTTTATCATTTGTTTCCAAAGCCTCTGCAACCTTCTCAGGAATTATTTCTAATTCTTGCAAATAAGCATGAAAATCGCTGTTAGTCAAAGTTCCTTTTGCTTTTCCTAATTTCAAGGCAATCATAGTTAAAACTGTGATTTGAGTAGTAAAAGCTTTAGTTGAAGCTACTCCAATCTCTGGTCCAGCATGTGTATAAGCACCTGCATGGCTTTCTCTTGAAATAGAAGAACCTACAACATTACAAACTCCAAAAACAAATGCACCATTTTCTTTTGCAAGCTTAATAGCCGCCATTGTATCTGCCGTTTCTCCAGATTGAGAAATTGCAATAACTACGTCATCTTTGTTTATAATTGGATTTCTGTATCTAAATTCAGAAGCATATTCCACTTCAACTGGAATACGGGTAAACTCTTCAAAAATGTATTCTGCTACTAAACCTGCGTGCCATGACGTACCACAAGCTACAATCAGAATTCTTTTTGCATTTAAGAATTTTTCAAGATTATCCTCAACACCTGCCATTTGAACAATTCCTTCATTTGCATGAAGTCTTCCTCTGTATGTATCTTTAATTACACTTGGTTGTTCGTAGATTTCTTTCAGCATGAAATGATCATATCCTCCTTTTTCAATCTGCTCCAAGTTCATTTGAAGTTCTTGAATATAAGGATCAACTAATGAGTCATCTTTTATTTTTCTAACTTTAAGAGGCTTGTGCAATCTAATATTTGCCATCTCGCCATCTTCAAGATAAATTGCATTTGAAGTATATTCAATAAAAGGTGAAGCATCAGAAGCAACAAAATATTCTCCGTCACCAACACCAATTGCCAATGGACTTCCTAATCTTGCCGCAACAATTTCATCAGGATTTTTTTATCAAAAACTGCAATTGCGTAAGCACCTACAACTTGATTTAAAGCAATCTGAACTGCCTTTCCTAATTTAATATTTTCTTTTTTCTGAACTTCCTCAATTAAGTTTACTAAAACCTCTGTATCTGTATCCGATTTAAAAGTATAACCTCTCTTGATTAATTCCTCTTTAAGCGGTGCATAATTTTCAATAATTCCGTTGTGAATAATAACCAATTCACCAGAATTAGAAAGATGCGGATGCGAATTTACATCATTTGGCACTCCGTGGGTAGCCCAGCGTGTATGCCCAATACCAATCGTTCCGTTTGTTTTCAAGTTTTCTTGCGCCTTAGCTTCAAGATCCGAAACCTTACCTTTTGTTTTACAAAGTTTTACTCCAGATTCGTTGTCAAATAACATAACACCGGCACTGTCATAACCTCTGTACTCGAGTCGTTTTAATCCTTTGATAACAATAGGATACGCCTCTCTATGGCCAATATACCCAACAATTCCACACATATATATTTATTAATTTGGTTTCGTGTAGTAAACTTCGAGTTTCAGTCTTTTGTCTTCAGGAACATTTGAATTCCCTCCATACAATATTGTTCCTAACGGACCCATAACTGAACCTCTAGGTGCATCAGTAAAATATTCAATTGGGTTAGTCCCAGGTATTGCTATTTTGTTTTTCAATTTATTAGAAGTGATTACACCAATATCTTCGGTTACAGCTAATCCTAATTTCACATTAACTGCAGTCGTATCTTTTATAAGATTTCGAACATGATTTGTAATTCTCACCTTATAATAATTTCCTCTTTTAGTGTTGGCATCAATATTAATAATACCTCCAAAAACATATTTAGTTGCTTTCGGATTGTTCGCTAACGCACCAGTAGTTCCATCCGAATAATCTATCACAGGCACATTATTAGTCATATCGTACAGATAAACCCTTTTCGGCTCTTCTGCCTGAAGACCGTTGGCATCTTTCACCGCCATTTTATCAGCATCAATATTAAAGACTAAATTCACCTCGTTTATCCTCCAGTTTTTAACTCTAAAATCATGTCTCATTTCATCCAAGACATCCGGAACACCATTCGGCTTATTGACCAAAACATCACTCTTATTATAACCTATCGCATCTGTTTTACCAAAAAGTTCAATTATAGTAGTAGATCCCTGGCCTCCTTTAATGTAAAGACTTTGATCTCCCTGTGTCCTGTTTATATTTGATTCACTTATTGCGCTCGCATAACTAGCGCTTTTAGCATCCTGTTGAAGGCTTGCTGTTGCACCCGTCAAATCAATCTCAATGCTCTTGTCTTCAGTTGTATCTTCAGGATCAGTAGTAATAGCCGTTTTTGCTTTATATTTAATAAAAATTTTACCTGCTTTTGCAAAATCCATCAAAGCTAAATTCGCAGGACTTCCTGCCACTCTTTCTACTTTAAAATACAATCCTCTAAACCAATCTTGAAACACTGTTGCATTTGCTAATTTTTCAGCAGGTGCTTTCAAAATCTTATTCATAAAGAAATCGCTATTCAACATCAGTCGCATTTCTGGAGCTACTTTGGTTAAAGTAACTTTCCCACTCGCATCAACAGTTTTATCCGTTATTTCGGCATTATCAAAAAAGAATTCTGAATTTTGCTTTTTACTGCTGGAATCATTTAATCTTGACCCTATTTTATAAGAATCAAAAGTTGTATTTTGATCTGTATAATACAATTGTGGCAATTGAGTACCATTATCATAAAAATTGCTACGCATTGCAACACCAGATTCATAAATGCTTAAATTTAATTTTCCGTTTGCGGGTCCGAAAACAGAATCTAATTCAAACGTACGCTTCCCATCAGCATCAGTCGACACTACGTGATTAAAATAAGGAACACTCAAATAAACACTATCAATTTTTACGACTTCACCAATTGTAGGAGCATATTCTGTCAAAGTTACCTGAGTCGCATAATTTCCAGTTGTTGTACCCAAAACCGGATTATCATAAATACCCAAGGCATTTGTAGCTAAACCGTTTGACTGAACAGGTGTTACTTCTTGATTATAAGCTAAAACATCATATTTCTCAGGTGTCAAATCAAAATGATTATCTCCAATTATATCATCACCAATCGCATTAAAATCTCTATCGCAGGAATATAAAAAAACAACCGTAGTCGCCACTAGAATTTTCTTAATAAAAGAAGTATTATACATGTTTAAATTTAAAGTTAATTAAAGACCCATTTTTCTATAGAAATTTGTATACGCCTCAGCGAACGCATCTTTCGGGGTGAAAGGTAAAAAAGGTTTTCCTGAAGATTCTATAAATTTTGTTAAACTTGGGGAAACATTTTCAGACGCAATAATAACAGCATCTGAATGCAATATACTTGCTTTTAAAACATTCTCATAATTTGGAACTTCTAGATCAGCAACAGATTCATGAGGCACACCATCAAATTTAACTTTGTTGATCATTTCCATATCTAAATTCTCATCGAAAGACTGTCCGTAAACCGATGTTACAATTTTAGTTTCAGAAAATAAAGCTTCATTTTTATAATAATGCTTCATATAAATAGGAAGCATTGCCGCCAACCACCCATGAACGTGAATAATATCTGGAACCCAATTCAATTTTTTAACAGTTTCAACAACTCCCTTGGCAAAAAAGATCGCGCGCTCATCATTGTCAGGATACAACGCACCTTCTTCGTCAGCAAAAGTTGCCTTACGCTTAAAATACTCATCATTATCAATAAAATAAACCTGAATTCTTTCTTTAGGAATTGAAGCAACTTTAATAATCAATGGCATATCTAAGTCATTCACTACCAAATTCATTCCAGAAAGCCTGATCACTTCGTGTAATTGATGTCTTCTCTCGTTGATATTTCCATATCTTGGCATGAAAATTCTTATCTGACCTCCTTGATCATTAATCATTTTCGGAACGTCATAAGACATTAAAGAAACCTCATTTTCAGCCAAATAAGGCACGACTTCAGATGATACATATAATATCCTCTTATCTTTCATAATAGTATTTTACTTAATTTTTGGTAATAAAAACGTCGCAAAATTACAAAAATTTATGCAGTTTATAACTAATATATTATGTTTGCACTAAATTTTAATAATACTGCCATGCATATTTTTTACGGTAAAGTAGCTTTGATAGCTTATTTAAAAACTATCAAAACCGCAAATTCAACCATCGGATTTGTACCAACCATGGGAGCTTTACACCAAGGGCATCTGGCTTTAATGCGGCGATCGCTTAAAGAAAATGACGATACCGTTGTAAGTATTTTCGTAAACCCTACTCAGTTCAATAATCCTGAAGATTTAGAAAAATATCCTCGAACTCTTGAAGAGGATGTAAAAAAAATGAGAGGATTAAGTGACAAAATAATTTTATACGCTCCTTCTGTCGAAGATATCTATGAAGGAAACACTGTTTCGCAAACATTTGATTTTGACGGTTTAGAAAATCAGATGGAAGGAAAATTCAGACCTGGGCATTTTAACGGTGTTGGAACCATAGTAAAACGTCTTTTTGAAATTGTAACACCAACTAATGCCTATTTTGGTGAAAAAGACTTTCAGCAGTTGCAAATCGTCAAAAAAATGGTCGAAAAAAACAATTTGCCTGTAAACATTGTTGGCTGTCCAATTTTTAGAGAAGACAATCTTTTGGCAATGAGCTCTCGAAACGAGCGTCTAACCGCAGAAGAAAGAAAAGAAGCCTCAATCATTTATAAGACTTTAACAGAAGCTAAAGAAATTTTTCAAAAGGGAACTCCCGAAGAAACCATCAAATTTGTAGAAGATGCTTTTAAAGATAACGAAAGATTTGACCTTGAATATTTCGTGATTGCTGACGAATCTACATTATTACCTATTGAACATAAAATTAATGACAAAAAATACCGTGCGTTTATAGCGGTATTTGTTAATTCTATAAGGTTAATTGACACCATTTCATTAAATTAAATTACCTTTGCATCATGCAAATTCAAGTTATAAAATCAAAAATTCATCGAGTAAAAGTTACTGGTGCCGATTTAAATTATATTGGCGAGCATCACTATTGATGAAACACTTCTCGAAGCTTCAAACATTATTGAAGGCGAAAAAGTATCTATCGTTAACATTAACAATGGCGAACGTTTTGAAACGTATGCTATAAAAGGCGAAAAAATTCAGGTGAAATCACTCTGAACGGTCCAGTTGCAAGAAAGGTTCAAAAAGATGACATCATCATCATCATTTCTTATGCAACTTTAGATTTTGAAGAAGCCAAAACCTTCAAGCCGTGGATTATTTTCCCTAACGAAAACGATAATTCGTTAACATAAAACTAGTTTCAAACTTATTTTTATTTTCTATTTGTCAAAATCTTTTTGCACAAACGGATTTCTTGTGCCTTAAATCAAAAAATTTAACGTAAGAAATCATTGCTTTTTTTAGCCCCAAAATACCAAAAAGCAAATAAAGTATTATATTGCCATACAATTTCCAATACTTTTTAATTCACTGAAATGCCACAAATCATGAAAAAAGTTCACCTACTAATTGTATTCATCTCTGTTTCTGTTTTTTCTCAGAAAAAATTCGATAATATAAAATCTGAAAAACTGGGAGAAGAACGAAGAATAACAATTGGACTTCCTGCTTCTTATGATGAAAAATCAGATAGAAAATATCCGGTTTTATACTTATTAGACGGCGATTATTTATTTGATCCATTTTCCGGAGCTATAAGTTATGGATCTTATTGGGATGACCTTCCTGAAATGATTATCATCGGGATACATCAAAATAAAAATGACGAGCGTGAAGACGATTCCACAATTGATCAAAATGAAGGTCTGCCTTTTGAAAAAGGAGCAAAATTTTTCGAATTCATAGGAGCTGAATTAGTTCCATATATTGAAAAAAATACCACACAGCGCCTTTCAGAATTATTGCAGGCCATGACATAACAGCAAGTTTTGCTAATTTTTATTTATACAAAGAAGAACCACTTTTTAACGCATATATCTGCTTTAGCCCTGAGCTTGCACCAAAAATGGAAGTTAGAATAGCGGAGAAATTTGCAAAAATCCAAAAACCAATATTCTATTACCTCTCTGCAGGAGAAGGTGATAATAAAAGAATTAAAGAACCTATTGAAAAATTAAACAGCAATATTAAAATCGCAAATAATCCGTTAGTGAATTATAAATACGACGTATTTAAAGGTGCTACACATTATACTGAGGTTTTACACTCAATCCCGAATGCGCTGTATCAAATTTTCGAATCGTATAGACCAATTAATTCTGCTGAATACAATGAAAAAATTGCCGTTCTACAATCTGGTTATTCAGATTATTTAGAAAAAAATACGCTACAATGTCTGAAATTTTAGGATTTCAAGTGCCAGTGAGAATGAGTGATTTCAAAATAATCGAAAATCTTATTTTGAAAAAGAATGCTTATGATGAATTAGGAAAAATGGCTGAAATTGGAAATGTAAATTATCCTAAAGCCATGTTGGGAGAATATGAATTAGGCTTGATGTACGAAAAAATGGGCGATCCAAAACATGCTTCAAAAAAATATCAAAATGCTTCTCAAATGGAGCCAATTGGAGATTTGAATAAAGATTTGATGTATGAGAAAATTGACGAAATGAATACGCTTGCCAAAAAAACTAAATAATGTCAAAAGTTAAAACTTCCTTTTTTTGCCAAAATTGCGGTACTCAATATGCCAAATGGCAAGGGCAATGCAACGCTTGCAAAGAATGGAATACAATTGCTGAAGAAATTATTCAGAAGCAGGAAAAAGTGGCTTGGAAAAGCGAACCAACTCCAACAAACAGAGCGCCACGACCTTTAAAAATAACAGAAATCGATTCGGCACAGGAAATCCGAATGGATACTACTGACGGAGAATTGAATCGTGTTTTGGGAGGCGGAATCGTTCCAGGATCATTGACACTTTTGGGTGGTGAACCAGGAATTGGAAAAAGTACACTTTTACTTCAGATTTCATTAAAATTACCCTATAAAACATTGTATGTTTCGGGCGAGGAAAGTCAGAAACAAATAAAAATGCGCGCCGAAAGAATTACGCCAAATAGCGATAACTGCTATATTCTAACGGAAACAAAAACGCAAAATATCTTTAAACAAATTGAGGCAATTCAGCCAGAAATTGTCATCATTGATTCTATTCAAACTTTACATACAGATTATATCGAATCAACAGCTGGAAGTATTTCTCAAATCAGAGAAACTACTGCCGAATTGATCAAATTTGCGAAAGAAACCAATATTCCGGTTATTTTAATCGGGCATATTACAAAAGACGGAAATATCGCTGGGCCGAAAATTCTGGAACATATGGTTGACACAGTGCTTCAGTTTGAAGGCGACAGAAATCATATTTACCGAATTCTCCGTTCATTAAAAAACCGTTTCGGTTCAACATCCGAACTTGGAATTTATGAAATGCTTGGAAGCGGTTTGCGCGAAGTGAGCAATCCGTCTGAAATATTGATTTCACATAAAGACGAAGAATTATCAGGAACCGCAATTGCCACAACGCTTGAAGGCATGCGCCCATTGATGATCGAAATTCAATCTTTAGTAAGTACTGCTGTTTACGGAACTCCGCAAAGAAGTACAACAGGCTACAACGCAAAAAGATTAAATATGATTTTGGCTGTTTTAGAAAAAAGAGCCGGATTCCGACTTGGCGCAAAAGACGTCTTTCTGAATGTTACCGGAGGAATATCTGTTGATGATCCTGCTATTGACTTAGCGGTTGTTGCCGCAATTTTATCTTCAAACGAAGATATTCCAGTTGGAAAAGGTTTTTGTTTTGCAGGCGAAGTTGGGCTTTCTGGTGAAATTCGTCCGGTTAACCGAGTGGATCAGCGTATTCAGGAAGCTGAAAAATTAGGTTTCGACACTATCTTTGTTTCAAAATACAACAAAATTGCTTTAAAAAATACAGGGATCAAAATCGAATTGGTTGCTAAAATTGAAGATGTAGCCAGCATTCTTTTTGGGTAATTTTTTTGCCACAAATTTCACAAATTAAACACGAATTTTATTTTTAAATTTAACGCCACTTATTCCAAAGTAAATACCACAATATAATTCGGGAAATTAGCGCAATTCGTGGCTAGAAAATCAGCCTCTTTGCGAACAATCCTAAAATCTTTATGAAATCGACTTTATGAATTTTCCAAAACAAAAAATATACAAAGCCCTAAAAATACTCTTGGTACTATTGGTTTTACTTTGTGTTGGCCTATACTATTTCCGAAATTCTCTTCTAAAGCAGGTAATTGCAAAAGTTACCCACAAGATGGCTGTGAGCTACAACAGTGATTTTTCTGTAAAAGAAGCTTCTTTTAGCGGGCTGTCAACTATTAAACTTACCGATATCGTTTTGGTCCCAAAAAACGCTGACACACTTCTAAAAATTAAAAACATTGAAACCAGCGTCAGCCTAAGCAATCTTTTGATTGGCGATGTTCAGGTGGGAACTTTAAAAGTCAATAATGGCTATATCCAATTAGTCAAAAAAGGAAAAGTCCGCAATTTTGATGCTTTCTTAAAAAGAGATCGTGACGATTCTGAGCCAAATGAAAAACGAAAATATGGTGCTTTTGCCTATCGTATTATTTCGAAACTGCTCAATTTAGTTCCAACGGACATGAATTTGGAAAACTTCCAATTCAAGATTGATGACAATGGAAAAAAGACAAATATCGCAATCAATAAACTGGTTTTAGACAACAAACAACTCGAAACCAACATTCATGTTGTGAGCAAAGATTTTGACCAAAAATGGAACTTAAAAGGCTTTGCTGACCCAAGAAATCAAAAAGCTGATATTCGATTTTTCAATTTAGATACCGGTGCTATTCGTGTTCCGTATCTTGACGAACGCTACAACTTAAAAGCAAGTTTTGATTCTATTCGATTAAATGTCGAAAAAATTGACAAAAGCGGTGGCGAACTTCACATTGATGGTTTTACTTCGATTACCAATTTAAAAATCAATCATCCAAAAATTGCCAGCAAAGATGTCGTGATCAAAAATGCGCGTTTCGATTATCGATTTTTATTGGGCGACGATTTTATTTCGATTGACAGCACTTCAACAATGCAGTTGAACAAAATAAAAGTGAAACCATATATTTCGTATAATACTGAAAAAGACACTGTTTACACATTGAAAGTTGATATTCCAAAAATGAAAGCGCAAGATTTTATTGTTTCCTTGCCAGATGGATTGTTTACGCATTTCCAAGGAATGGAAGCAACCGGGAATTTTGACTATAAGCTGGATTTCAAGTTTAATAAAAACAAACCCAATACCCTTGTTTTTGACAGTAAACTCAACAAGGAAGATTTAAGAATAACAAAATATGGCGAAGCCGATTTAAACAAACTAAACGGCGAATTTGTTTATCGCGCCATAATTCAAAATGTATTGCAAAGACCAGTTTTGGTTGGAAATGCCAATCCAAATTACACACCTTTAGACCAAATTTCTCCTTATTTGAGAAAATGTGTTTTAACGACAGAAGATCCGTCTTTCTTCTCTCATCGCGGATTCATCAATGAAGCTTTCAAACAATCGATTCTGAAAAACATCAGAACCAAGAAATTCTCTCGTGGTGCAAGTACAATCAGCATGCAGTTGATTAAAAATGTTTTCTTGACAAGAGAAAAGACACTTTCACGAAAGCTTGAAGAAATCCTATTAGTTTACATTTTAGAAAACAACCGAATTGTTAGCAAAGAAAGAATGTTGGAAGTATATTTCAACATCATCGAATGGGGGCCAAATGTTTACGGAATCGGCGAAGCAAGTCACTTTTATTTCCAAAAAGTCCAGCCGACTTAAATGTTGATGAATGTTTGTATCTGGCAACAATAATTCCGAAGCCAAGAAAATTCATGTATCAGTTTAATGACCAAGGAAATCTGAAAGATTACGCGATTAAAAACCAGAAGTTTTTAAAGAACTTGATGTTCCGCAGAGGCTTATTAGTTCCTGAAGACACGATTGGCTTAATGCCGGTTTACATTTCAGGAAATGCACGTTCGCTTATAAAAATCAAAGCGCCGGATTCGACAGCAGTTAAATTGGATTCACTAGCAACAGATGACGAATTTGATTTGTAATTAAATTAAAATGGAAGAAGAGAACAAAAAAGAAATATATTTTAAGCGAGTTTATGACAATATAAAAAATATAGGCTATCACACAACAGCAATAATGGAAGAAAAGGATTTTACTCCTTTTGCATATTCTACCGGAATATTTGAAAACTTTAAAATACCTGAATTGTTTATTTCTGGACTTGGTCCAAATTTATCGGGAGAGTTAATTAAAAATTATGTCGAAAGGTATAAATTCGAAAAAATTCCATTAAACACAAAAATTTATGACTTGACTGATAGATTTCCTATTTACTTTATAAAAATTAATAAAATAGATTTGAAAGACTATATTCTCACTTCAATTAAATTCTATAAAGATCGTGATTATGAATATTTACAATTAGTATTTCCTGATTTAGAGGGAAATTTTCCAAATGAAGCTAATTATGATTATGACCAAAAAATAATTGGAGATCTGAACTTCTAAAATTTGCTCGCAAAGTTTAATTTTTAAGTTCAATAGCGTCCAGCTTTAGCTGGATGAAAATATAAACGCAACGAAAAGGGCTTTAGCCAAACTTTAAGGTTTGGCTAAAGCCCTTTTGACATCCATTTCAATTCCCCTAGCTAAAGCCAGGGGCTATTAAAAAAATTTGCTCCCGATAGCTATCGGGATTGCGAGATTAAAAAACCTTTGTGCCTTAGTGCCTTCGTGACAAAAAATCGCCTTCGTGGCAAAAAAATTAAGGAGCCGGATCAGGAATAATTGCCTGAACTGCGTCAATCTCGTGTAAAATTTGCTTCGACAATACAACATCAATTGTATCGATATTTTCTTTTAATTGTTCCAAAGTTGTCGCGCCAATAATTGAACTCGTCAAGAACGGCTGTTGCAAAACAAATCCCATAGCCAATTGCGTCAACGTTAAACCATGTTTTTTAGCGATTTCCTGATATAATTTTGTCGCCTGGGTACATTGATCACTATTGTAACGTTTGTATTGCGGAAAAAGATTAATTCTCGCTTTTGGATGACTTTCTCCTGTCAGGAATTTTCCAGTCAAAACTCCGAAGGCTAAAGGCGAATATCCTAACAAACCAACATTTTCATATTTTGAAACTTCGGCAGAATTCACTTCAAACAAACGATTCAATAACGAATACGGATTCTGAACGGTTTTGATTCTTGGCAGATTGTTGTATTTACTTTCTTCCAAAAGACGCATCATTCCCCAAGAATTTTCGTTTGAAACCCCAATGTGTTTGATTTTCCCTTCTTTGATTAATCCGTCGAAAGTTTCAAGAATCTCTCTGAAATTATCTTCCCAAACATCATCATGTCCATGAAAAGCACGTTGCCCAAAATTATTCGTTTTTCTTTCCGGCCAATGCATTTGATACAAATCGATATAATCAGTTTGAAGTCTTTTTAAACTTTGCTCAACAGCAAATTTGATACTTGCAGGCGAAAAATCCAGTTTTTCACGCATGTATCCAAAATTCGCATTCGGGCCTGCGATTTTTGATGCTAAAATAACTTTATCTCTGTTTCCTGATTTTTTAAACCAAGTTCCAATCACTTTTTCTGTACTTCCATAAGTCGCTTCACTCGCCGGAACCGAGTACATTTCGGCCGTATCGAAGAAATTTACTCCTCTTTCAAGAGCATAATCCATTTGCGCGTGCCCTTCTGCTTCGGTATTCTGTTGCCCGTAAGTCATCGTTCCAAGGCAAATTTTACTAACTTTTATATCGGTGTTGGGTAATGTAGTGTATTTCATTTTTTTTAAGTTGCTAAGATTCTAAGATACTAAGACCCTAAGTTTTTTCTCTTTTATAATATTTAAGATTCCAAAGATACGCAGGGATTCTTCAATTCTAAATTTGACAAAGGTTAAAATAATGATAAGATAAAATCCAATTTTTAAATTCCAAATTCCAAAAAAAGGGTTCAAAGTAAAACTTTGAACCCTTTTTAAAATCTTAGCATCTTAGAACCTTAATTTATGCTATTCAACATCTCCGCAATCTCATCTAATCTTGGAGTCAAGATGATTTCGATTCTTCGGTTTTTAGCTTTTCCTTCTGGAGTTGCATTGCTTGCAAGAGGAGAAAACTCGCTTCGTCCTGTTGCTGTAAGTTTTTGTTTGTTGATTTTTGTATTTTCACTTAAAATTGCCACAATTGCAGTTGCTCTTTTAGTTGATAAATCCCAGTTGTTTGCAATTGGTCCAGAACCTGCGTATGGATCATCGTCAGTATGACCTTCAATCAAAACCGAAAGATCTGGATTCTCACCTAAAACTTTACCAAGCTCTACAACAGCTTTTCTACCTTCTGTTCCAACGGCCCAGCTTCCTGAATTGAAAAGCAATTTATTTTCCATTGAAACATAAACTTTTCCGTTTTTCTGTTCAACAGTCAAACCTTTACCTTCAAAACCATTCAACGCTTTAGATAAAGTTTCTTTTAATTTTCGCATTGATTCTTCTTTTGCCGCGATCATATCTTCAAGTTCTTTCAAACGGCTGGCAGTTTTATCTAAACGAGCTTGTTCGTCTGCAAGTTTTTTAGATTTTGCTTCTAATTGTGCCAATAACTCACGGTTTTTAGCCATATTGCTTTCTAATGCATCATTGCTGTTTTTCTCTAATGCATTATAAGAATCCTGCAATACCTTGTATTTTTTTTGTTCTGCGACAAGATCCGCTTTTTGTTTTGCAAGATCATCTTTAGTACTTGCCAAATCTTTTGTCAACTTATCTTTGTCTAATTCTAACTGATTTTTTGCTGTTTTTAAATTTGCATTTTCATCAGCAATCGAACGATTCTCTTTTTTTAAATCTGAATATTTTGTTTCAAGATCATTGTAAATCTTTTTGGATACACATGAAGTTGCAGACAAAGCTAAAACTACCAATCCAATAGAGGCTTTTTTAATCATTTTACTTTTTGGTTTTTATTTGGGGCTTAATTAATAAATATCAAAATTCAACGGCAATTTCAAAATTCAATTCTTTAAACTTTAAAATTTCCATTTCTTCAACAAGAACAATACCAAACTTTACTCAATTTCGACTAAAACTGGACAATGGTCTGAGTGAACAGCATCAGGAAGAATAACGGCACGTTTTAATCGATGTCCAATCGAATCGCTCACTAAATTGTAATCGATACGCCAACCTTTGTTGTTTCCGCGGGCTCCAGCGCGGTAACTCCACCATGAATAATGATGTGGATCTTTATTGAAATGACGGAAACTGTCTATAAAACCAGACTTCATAAAAGCATCAAGCCAAGCACGTTCAGCTGGCAAAAATCCCGAAACTGTTTTATTACGCACCGGATCGTGAATATCAATTGCTTCGTGGCAAATATTATAATCACCACAAATAATCAAATTCGGAATCGTCAATTTCAATTCATTGATATACGTCTGAAAATCGTCCATAAACATAAATTTATGATCCAATCTTTCAATATTTGTTCCTGATGGAAGGTATAAACTCATTACCGAAACATCTTCAAAATCAACACGAAGATTGCGTCCCTCAAAATCCATATGATGAATTCCTGTTCCGTAAACCACTTCTTTCGGCTCAATTTTAGACAAAATCGCGACACCGCTATACCCTTTTTTAGTTGCAGGATAATAGTATTGATAAGGATAGCCAGCGACCGTTATCGCTTCAACTGGAATTTGGTCGTGTGTCGCCTTAATTTCCTGAAGGCATATAACATCTGGACTCGTCGCTTGCGACCATTCGATAAATCCTTTAGTAATTGCGGCGCGAATTCCGTTTACATTATAAGAAATAATTTTCATCTAGGTATTTTTTTAGGATTCCAAATGTAATAAAAAAGTGGAAAGTTTAGGATTGAATAAAGGAAAAGTAGAGTTTTTTGTTATCTTTGTTCGCTACTCTAATAATTTAAAAATAGTACATGGGTTTAGTTACCGCGAAAGAAGTTGCAAAGGCAATAAATGTTGATAAGTACGGCGTATTTGGTACTTTTTCAGGCTGGATTCTTATGAAGGTTCTTAAGATCTCGACCCTTAATAAAATTTACGATCGCAATAAACATTTGGAAGACCTTGCGTTTTTGAACGGAATTTTGGACGAGATGGAAATCAAATTTGAAATTCCTGAAGAAGATTTAAAACGTCTGCCAAAAGATGGTGCTTACATTACTATTTCAAATCATCCGCTTGGAGGAATTGATGGAATTTTGCTTTTGAAATTAATGCTTGAAAGAGAACCTAACTTCAAAATCATTGCAAATTTCTTATTGCACAGAATTGTTCCGATGAAAAAATACATTATGCCGGTTAATCCTTTTGAAAATCATAAGGATGCAAAATCGAGCGTAATTGGAATTAAAGAAACTTTACGTCACTTGAGCGACGGAAAGCCTTTAGGGATTTTCCCTGCTGGAGAAGTTTCAACTTATAAAGATGGAAAATTAGTCGTGGATAAACCTTGGGAAGAAGGCGCTCTGAAATTAATCAGAAAAGCAAAAGTTCCAGTTGTTCCTATTTATTTTCACGCTAAAAACAGCAAATTATTCTATTGGCTTTCTAAAATAGATGATACATTGCGCACTGCAAAGCTTCCATCTGAATTGCTTACGCAGAAAGACCGCGTGATTAAAGTGCGTATTGGAAAACCGATTTCTGTAAGTGAACAAAACGAAATTGAATCTTTTGAAGAATATTCTGAATTCTTAAGAAAGAAAACCTATATGCTTGCTAACCCTTTTGAAAAGGATACCAAACTTATTGATACAGCAAGTTTAAAAATACCTAAAGCACCTAAAAAAATTGTTACGCCAGCAAACGAATCAAAATTAATTGATGAAGTTCAAGCGTTGAGAGATAGTGATGCACGATTTTTGCAAAGTAAAAATTATGAAGTATTCTTTGCAAGTGCAAAACAAATTCCGAACATCTTACATGAAATTGGGCGTTTGCGCGAAATCACTTTCCGCGAAGTTGGCGAAGGAACAAATGAATCTATCGACTTAGACGAATACGACAAATATTACCACCACATGTTTTTATGGGATGATGAAACCAAAAAAATTGCGGGAGCATATCGTATGGGGCTAGGTTCTGAAATATATCCGAAATATGGAATCGAAGGTTTTTACCTAACCGATCTTTTCAGATTCGAACAAGAACTTCATGATATGATGCACAAATCGATCGAAATGGGCCGTGCATTTATTGTAAAAGAATATCAGCAAAAACCAATGCCTTTGTTCTTATTGTGGAAAGGTATTATTCATACCACTTTGCGTCATCCAGAGCACAAATATTTAGTTGGTGGCGTAAGTATCAGCAATCAATTTTCTGATTTCTCAAAATCATTGATGATTGAGTTTATGAAATCAAATTATTACGATCCGTATATTGCACAGTATATTCATCCGAAGAAAGCTTACAAAGTGAAATTAAAAGACGCTGATAAAGATTTTATTTTTGATGAAGCAGAATCTGATTTAAACAAGTTTGATAAAATCATTGATGAATTAGAACCAGGAAACTTACGTTTACCAGTTTTAATCAAAAAATACATCAAACAAAACGCACGAGTTGTAGCTTTCAACGTCGATCCATTATTCAACAACGCAATAGACGGCTTAATGTACATTAGAATCGCAGATATTCCAGAAAGTACAATGAAACCTGTTATTGAAGAGTTTCAGATTGAATTAGAGAAAAAGTTATCTGAGAAAGAAGATTAGAACAATAATCTATCCAAATAAAAAATCCCATCGGCCAAGGCCGATGGGATTTTTATTTACAATTTTTATTTAAAACTGACTAGAATTTATTCTTTACCAATTTCATCTATTTCTTCTAACTGATTTTTTGGGTCAGAACCATATTGATTCGATCCTTTTTCTCCTTCTGCACAAGCTAATATAAAGTTGTAAATTGGAATAAGAATAAACCAGCCACTTTTCCCCACATCGTGCATCCTTCTAATAGCCACGGCAATTCCTGGAATTAAAACTGCTAAACTGTAAATATTTCCAATTATTGACAAACTTGGAGAAATCAGTGCGGCAACAAAACTAAGGATGAATGCGATAATGATATTACCTAAAAAGAACAACCAATACTCTCTTCTTCTTGCTCTCCCATTAAAATTCGCGTAATTTTCCAGAACTACTTTTTTGTACATTTCTAACATAATAAATCTTTATTAAATTTCCCCTACTCTTAAGGATTTTCGGTTAACTCCTCCACTTTATTAATTAAAGCATAAGATTACCGATTATAAAATTTATTTTAGGGAACTAAAAGACATCATTATATTAGAAAAAGACATCCTAGCGATAAAAAAATCCCATCTAATAAACTAGATGGGATTTTTTTATTTTTTAAAACCAGCCTTGATAACCTACTTGGTAAGTTTGATAAAACTCTTCGTCGGTTTTGGTCAAGTACAAAATTCCTTCTATTATACCGATAACACCACCAACACCGCACATCAATCCTAAAAGCAACTGAATAATACCTTCTTTCGTATAACCCAAATAAAACTTATGAATTCCTAATGCTCCAAGCAAAATAGCCAGAATTCCTGCTGAAATTTTTTTGTTTTCTTGTCTTGGCTGTGATGGGGTATTCCAAGCCTCGTGCCTTGTATTTTCCATTTTTTATAAGATTAATTAAAACCTACTCTTTTTAGGATTTTCGGTCGCTCCTTTTCTAAATTCTTGTTAAAAAATTCATAACAATATTAAAAAAAATAACTTTAAAAACTAGTATTCAATATTATGGTTAATTAAAAATCTTACAATTAACGGAGAAGAATTATAAACTAAATCAAATACCAGCAGATTTATCTGAATAAACCATTTTAATTTTATCTACAATCACTTGAGCTAGACGCTCATGGCTTTCAAAAGTCCACCCAGCGATATGTGGTGTCAATAAAACGTTTTTAGCTTCCAACAAATATTGAAACGCCTCGGGTGTGTTTTTATCCTGAAAAAGCGTTTCAAAAGATAATTTCTCATACTCCAAAACATCCAAACCTGCTCCAAGAACCTTTTTAGACTTCATTGCTTCAACCAAATCTGCTGTAACTATGTTTTTACCACGAGAAGTATTTATGATCCAAAATGACTTCGAAAATGCATTTATAAAATCTGCATCAACCATTTTATCCGTTTCGGGTGTCCAAGGCAAATGCAAACTCAAAACATCGGCTCTTTTTTGCAATTCGGCTAATGAAACTTGTTTTGCATTTTCATCACCAATATTTTCTAAAATATCATAAAACAAAACTTCAGTATCAAAACCGCGGAGTTTTTTGGCGAAAGCCTTTCCCATATTTCCGTAACCAATAATTCCGACTGTTTTTCCATCGAGTTCATGCCCACGATTGCTTTCTCTGTTCCAATGTCCTGCTCTAACTTCGGCGTCGGCTTGATTTAAATTATTGAAAAGTGATAATATCACGCCAAGCGAATGTTCTGCAACTGCATTACGGTTTCCTTCCGAGTCGCGATTAGGTGAATTCCTTTCGTTTCAGCATATTCACAATCAATACTTTCAAGGCCTGCGCCTACCCTGGCAATAAATTGCAAGTTAGTTGCATTATCTAGAAAAGTCTTGTCAATCTTGAAACGGCTTCGAATTACAATTCCGTTATAATCTTGAATTTTAGCTTCTATTTCTTCTTTCGAAGATTTAAAATCAGCGTGATTTTCAAAACCTGCCTCTTCTAATTGATTCCATAAAATGGGATTATTGCTGTCTATATGAAGGATTTTTACACTCATTTATATTGTATTTTATAAAAAGCAAAAATACGGCAATTCTCTAAGATTCCTTTCATTTTCTCAAGTACAAAAAGTGCAAAACATAAATTCATTTTATTTTTTTAACTTTGAAAATACGAGATAAAATCTTTCACATCTCCAGAAAATCTGATAAAATGAAATTGACCAAGACATTTAACTCCTTTTTTAATAACGAAAAATCAGGAGGATTACTTTTATTATTTGTGACGATCTGTTCACTTTTTTTAGCAAATTCAACTTACTCAACAGAATATATTGCTTTTTGGGAAAAAGATTTGGCCGGTCATTCTATTACGCATTGGATCAATGACGGTTTAATGACGATTTTCTTTTTATTGATTGGCTTAGAACTGGAACGTGAAATTTATCACGGAGAATTATCAAACATAAAAAATGCTTCGTTGCCAATTATGGCGGCTCTTGGCGGCATGCTGGTTCCAGCCGCAATTTTTCTGGCTTTGAATTTTGGGACTGCAACACAAAACGGTGCAGGAATCCCAATGGCAACAGATATCGCTTTTGCAATTGGAATATTATCGCTTTTAGGCAAAAAAGTCCCTACCTCGCTGAAAGTCTTTTTGACCGCATTGGCTGTAATTGACGATTTAGGCGCTATTATCGTTATAGCTATTTTTTACACTACAACAATTTCGTTTTTGAATCTCGGTATAGCATTAGCCATTTGGGGCTTTTTATTTATTTTAAACCGAATGAAAATTCACAATTTAATTCCCTATTTAATCGGTGGTGTAATTATGTGGTATTTTATGCTAAATTCCGGCATTCATGCTACAATTACGGGAGTAATTCTGGCATTTGTAATTCCGTTTGGCGATGGCGGAGAAAATACTTCTTCATACAAATTACAGCATTTTCTGCATCAGCCGGTTGCTTTTATTATTTTACCACTTTTTGCTATTGCAAATACGTGCATTGCCATAAACCAAGATTGGCATGAAGGCCTAAATCACCCAAATACTTTCGGAATTATTCTTGGTCTGGTTGTGGGGAAACCTTTGGGAATTGTGCTTTTTTCATCGATTGGCGTAACAGCTGGTTTATGTGCTCTGCCGAAAAACCTAAAATGGGCTCATATTTTAGGCGCTGGAATGTTGGGCGGAATTGGCTTTACAATGTCAATTTTCATTACAATTTTGGCTTTTAAAGACCCTGAAACTATTATTTTTTCTAAAATTGCTATTCTGATTGCCTCGATGCTTTCTGGAATTTTCGGATTTATTTATTTAAAACACACTTTGAAAAAGAATCAAAAATCAAAATCATGATCGCAAGAATCTGGCACGGAAAAACAAAAATGGAAGATTATGAAACTTATACCAAGTTTTTGATCGACACTGCCATTCCCGATTATGAAAAAACTCCAGGTTTTGTAAAACTTTCTTTTTTAAGAAATATTAAAAACGATGAAGGCCATTTCACCCTTATTACTTATTGGAAAAGTTGGGAAGTGATAAAAAATTTTGCTGGAGAAGATATCGAAATAGCGAAATATTATCCTGAAGATCAACAATTTTTATTGGAATTTGAGGAGAATGTCGAACATTTTGAAGTTTTTGCTTAAATCAAAAAACTGAGTTATTATGAGCAAAATCAGAATCATAGTTTTTTCTTTAACTGCCTTAATCGTATTGTCAGTTGGAATAATTATGTATCTGAAGATTTTCAGAAAATATGAAACTCCAAGCTGTGCAACACGCGATTTACCTTCTTGCGGAAATACCGATTTAACAGAAAACCAAATAAAAGGAAGAGAAGTATTTAATTCGAATTGTGCGACTTGTCATAAATTGAACTCAAAGATAACAGGACCAGCACTACATGAAGTTGATTCAATTGTTTTTGTAAACTGGCTAACAAATAAAAAACATAAAATTGACAGTTCTAAAGTAGAAATATTGGCAATTGATTATCATAAAACGGTTTTTTCTAAGACGTTATCTAAAGAAGATATTGCTCATCTAATTGAATACTGTCATTCGAGAATAAAATCCCAAACTGTCATTTAATTTAAATTAATGAAAAATTTAAGGCTTATATTATCTTTATCGATATTACTTATAATATTGCTAACAGGTCTATTATTTTATCAAATGCAATTCAATCGCTCAAATCCTGAATTTGTATGTAGAATTCCAGTTCCTATTTGCGGAACAAAAAATCCCGAATTAACAGAAAATCAAAAAAAGGAAAAGAAATTTTCAACTCCAATTGTGCTCGCTTGCCACAAACTAGATTTCATAAACACCGGACCACCACTTCGTGGAGTAGATTCGCTCGTTTTTACAAAATGGATCCTACAAAAAAAACATAAAATTGACAGTACCAAAATTGAAAACCTTGGTATCGATTATCATAGAACAATGTTTAAAGATTATATAAACGATGAGAATTTGCCTTTAGTAATAGACTATTGCTCCACAAAACGCGATTATTAATTTCTAAAAAAAATCCAAACTCCAGTTTTAAAATTGGAATTTGGAATTTAATATTTTTAAAAAATTAAAGCTTTTATTTCAATAACCCTTTGATTTGCTTCAAAGAAGTTTTAATTCCTTTTATTAATGATGAACTGAAACCATTGTGTTCCATTTCGTTCAAACCGACAATGGTACAACCTTGTGGCGTTGTTACACGATCAATTAATTGTTCTGGATGCACTTTCTCTTCTAACAACATTTTCGCGACTCCTTTTGCTGTTTGTCGTTGCTATTGCTAAAGCAGTATTCGAATCAAATCCGATTTCTATTCCAGCTTGCATAGAAGCACGGATATAACGCAATGCATAAGCAGTTCCACATGCGCCTAAAACAGTTGCCGCGTCCATTAATTTTTCATCAATAACTGGAGCTGTTCCCAAATCCTTAAATAAATCTACAATTGGCAATGCTTCTTCGCGGTCTGTTTCTGGAAAAGAAATACAAGTTGCCGATTCTCCAAATTGTGCGGCAATATTTGGCATGATACGAACAACCGGAAATTCATTATTTGTCTTATCCTGAAGCATGTCTAAAGACAATCCGCTCACAGCAGAAGCAATTGTTTTATTTTTAATTACGGGAAGAATCTCAGCCAAAACTGTATCAACCTGATACGGTTTTATAGTCAAAATCACAACATCAGCTTCCTGAATATTGTGTTTGTTATCATTAGACACTGTAATTCCGTATTCAGATAAATATTGAATACTGGCAATGTTTCTTCTTGTTACGGTAACTTGGTTGTTTTTTGAAAATTTAGCAATTCCCAAGGCAATAGAAACCCCAAGGTTTCCTCCCCCAATTATATGTACATTCATACTGCTTGGCTTTAATTTATTTTTGGCTGATTAACAGTCTGTTTTTTCGGCTACAAATTACATAGAATTTAAAGATTTTAAATCACTGTAATCTATTAATTTGTGCCAAAAATCTAAAATCCAAGAATCATTTTTGCTACTCCAAAGTAGAGCATAATTCCAAAAACGTCATTTGTTGTTGTGATAAATGGACCTGTTGCAATAGCAGGATCGATTTTATTTTTATGAAGAAACAACGGCACAAGAGTTCCTAAAGTCGCCGCAAATAAAATCACCACAATCATAGAAATCGAAATCGCCAATCCAACAGAATATTGTCCATACATAAGCGAATGATATCCCAAAAGAAGCAAAGAAATAATACTTCCTGAAATCATCGAAACTGTAAGTTCCTTGCTGAAATAGTCGCGACTAAATTCTTTTAATGTTCCATTAGCCAAACCTTGCACAACAATTGCCGAAGCCTGAACGCCAATATTTCCAGCTGTTGCCGAAAGCAAAGGCACAAAAATAATTAAAGTTGAATATTTCTGAAAAGCGCTTTCATTGTCTTTCAATACAAATGAAGCTACAATTTCGATCACCATTCCAATTAAAAGCCATGGCAAACGCGCTTTTGTCAATTCAAGAACACTGTCATTACTTTCAATGTCTTGCGTAATACCCGCCGCTAACTGGTAATCTTTATCGGCTTCTTCCTTGATCACGTCGACGATATCATCGATGGTAATTCTTCCCACCAAACGACCAAGCTCATCAACAACCGGAATTGCCTCCAAATCGTATTTTTGCATAATACGCGCCACCTCAACATCTTCTGTATCAACATTTACAAAATTCAATTTTCGGATATAGACGTCGCCAATTTGAGTTTTTGTAGAAGAAGTCAGCAAATCCTTAAGAGATAATCTTCCTTTTAATCTATTTTCATCGTCAACAACATAGATAGAATGAACTCTTGAAACATTCTCGGCCTGAATACGCATTTCTTTGACGCAAGTCAAGACATTCCAATTTTCATTGACTTTCACAAGCTCTTTTCCCATCAAACCACCCGCTGTATTTTCATCATAGCGTAGTAATTCGACGATATCTTTAGCGTGCTCAACATCGACCAACTCCGAGATAACTTCCGCTTTAATATCTTGCGAAAGCTCGGCGATAATATCGGCCGCGTCATTTGTTTCAAGCTCATCAAGCTCTTCGGCGATTTCTTTAGGCGAAAGTCGGCTTAAAATGTTTTCACGCAGATCTTCTTCTAATTCAAGAAGAATTTCAGCTGTTTTGTCACTATCTAAAACCTTGAAAATATAAGTTGCTTCGTCAAAATCTAATTCATCTAGAATTTCGGCGATATCAGCATGGTGAAGATCATTAAGTAAAATTTCAAGTTCATTGTCATTTTTCTTAACGATAAGTTCCTCTAATTGGTGGATAAATTCTTTGCTAACTTTGAACTCCATCGGCTTCTATTTTTTGAGTCAAAACAATAAATTCCTCAACGCTAAGCTGTTCGGGACGTTTATCAAAGATAGTGTCTTCTCGCAGATTATCTGATAAATTTAATGTTTTCAAACTGTTACGTAATGTTTTTCGTCTTTGTTGAAAAGCCGTTTTTACAACCGTAAAAAACAATTTTTCACCACACGGAAGGCTATAATCTTCCTTTCGGGTCATTTTCATCACACCCGACTTGACCTTGGGCGGAGGAATAAAAACATTTTCGTTTACAGTAAACAAATACTCAGTATCATAGAAGGCCTGTGACAACACAGACAAGATTCCGTAGGTTTTTGATCCTTTTTTCTCGCAGATTCGCTCTGCAACTTCCTTTTGAAACATTCCAGAAAATTCTGGAATCTGATCTCTAAATTCTAATGTTCTAAAAACAATCTGAGAAGAGATGTTATACGGGAAGTTGCCAATAATGGCGAACTGTTTGTTTTCGTAAACCTGATTTATATTGTATTTCAGAAAGTCTTCTGAAATAATTTTGTCTTTTAATTTTGGGTAATTTGCATCTAAATACGCTACAGATTCTGTATCGATCTCGATCACTCGTGTTGTAATTGGCTTATCAAGCAAGTATTTCGTAAGCACACCCATTCCTGGTCCTATTTCTAAAACCTCATCATATCCCTTTAAGCTCAAAGTATCGGCAATTGCTTTTGCGATGCTTTCGTCTTTAAGGAAATGCTGTCCTAAATGTTTTTTGGCTTTTACTTTTTCCATTTTCTTACCTGTTTTGCCACGAGGCCGCAAAAGTATTCTTTTTAAATCAAAGGCTCAAAGCTTTATCTTTATTTTTTTGCCACTAAGGCAGAAAGACGCCAAGCTTTATTTTTTGTTTTGCCACTAATTACGCGAATTTTCACAAATTTGAAAGCGATCTCAAATACTGAAAACTGCGACTGTGACTGAAAACTAATATTAGTGCTCCGAAATAACTTCCAACTCTGTTCTGAAGGAAAGCATTTTATCAGCAAATAATTCTAAAGCTTCTCTATCAAATTTGGGTTGATCTTCCAGATAATATTTTTCCAACGTTTCTTTACTGTCTGTTGTGTATTGTACCGAATAGGTAATGCCTCCCATTTCTTCTTCGACCAAAACCTTGACAATTCGTGCAGATGAAAATTTTTGAGTCGCCAGAATTTCTGGAATATGTTTTTCCTGCATCCATTTCAACCATTGGTCGTGGGCGCTTTCGTGTATATTTGTGGTAATGTTGTAAATAATCATTTATTTTAAAGTTTCTGAGATGCTAAGATTCTAAGGTTCTGAGTTTTTTTGCTTGACTCTTAAAAGTTAATCATCCAATTACTATTTCTTTTTTAATTTTTTATTCGATTAAACGGTTAAACAAATAACCAATTAAACCCAACTATAAATTCTTATCTCCTCTTAATTCGCGGTATTTTTTTCTGGCATCAACAAAGTAAATACTGTCTTGATGATTGAAAATTACCTTTTCATACAAAGGTTTTGCTTTTTCGGTATCGTGCAATTCGTCACTATAAATTTCTGCTGAAAAAAACAGTGCTTCATCTACATAAATTCCGTCTCCATGATGGTCTATAATCTGCTGATATTGGCTTAAAGCCGAATTATAATCTTTCAGGCTTTCGTATATTTTTCCTAAACGCAACATTGTAACAGCTTCAATTTCTTGGCCTTTAAAGGTTTTCAAGATATTCTGAAACTGTGCAATCGCTTCTTGTTTTTTATTCTGATAAATTAAAAAATCGGCTTTTGCGAATTGTTTCAATGCGGTTTGCGTCGAATCGGCCACGGTATTGTCGTTTATCAGCAAAAAATATTCAAGAGCGTCATTGGCAATCAATTGTGTGTTCGCCGATTTTAATTCTTTAAACTGTTTTAAAGCCCATTCAAAATCGGTTTTATAATAACTTGTTTTTGCCGCTTTCAAACTTGCTTCATGCGCCATGACATCATTTTTCAAATCCAGTTGAATCTGAGAATAATAAATCAGCGCCTGATTGAATTTTTCCTGCAAAAGCAAAATATCCCCCAATTCCATTTTAGCATCTGCTTGCTGATAATCGTTTAAATTGAGTTCCAAAGCATGTTTGACAATCGAGATACCTTCTTCAGGATTTTTCAAGTTAAACGCCGCAAAATGCGCCTTAATCAGCTGTAAAGATAAAGTAAAAGGAGTTGTCCCATAAGTTGTAAGTAATTGTTGCAACTCAGCATCAATTGTCGGATAATCTTTTTCTTGTGCTTTATCAATTTTGATTTGCATCAAATAGGCATTTGACTGAATCAACAAATCCTGATTTTTAGTATTTTGAAGAATGAAGTTTAAGATTTCCGAAGCGGTTTCATCATCATCTTCATTCATTGCAAACTGACTTAGGTTTACTATACTTGAAAGCGATTCAGGTCTCGCGTTTGTAAATCGCTTTTTCTTGAATAAACGCTTTTCCAAATTCTTTCTGCTTGCACATAAAACCAGCTCAAATAATGATTCCAAAACACATCTTGATCTTTTTGTGTTTTTAAAATCAAAGCTTTTCGCATTGCATCTTTAAAAGCAGTATTATCTGTTTCACCATTCATGAAACGCGATAATTGTGTCTGAATCAAATTTGCATTTTGCGGATTTTTATAGGATTCAGTCAACAACAGATCAATCATTTCATCTGTTTTGCCTAATTGACCGTACAACATTCCGATTTGGAAATTAAAATTGTAATTCGGCTGAATCTGCATTGCGGTTTGATAAGCTTTTAAGGCATATTCCAACAATACTTTTTTCTCAAACGAATTTCCAATTCCGTAAACATCATTCGGATTTGCTTTGATTTTTTCTATTGCCTGATCGTAATAATTTCGTGCTTTAGATTCATTTTTCTGAAGTTGATAATTGTATCCCAGTTCCACCAAGAAAACGCCTTGTTTATATTTGCTGTAACGATCCAAAATTGCTTTTTCCGCAACTTGAAATTGCCGCAATTGCTGATAGCAGTCAATGGTTCTTAAAAAATATTGGGTATTTGAAGGCGCACTATTCAAGAGCTCTTCATAACTGACTTTTGCTTTTTCAAAATCGCCTTTATCGTAGTAATATTGAGCCAATTGCTCATTTTGGGCGAATGCAAAACCAGACCACAACAAAACGATATAGATAAAGATGTTTTTCATATTTCAGTTTTTTAATGTGGTATTTCAAACAATTGATAAAACCTGACAGGTTTTTGAAACCTGTCAGGTTTAGCTCTAAATTACAAAAAATTTAGTTTATAATATCAAATCCGCAGTAAGGACGTAAAACTTCTGGAATTACGATTCCTTCTGGAGTTTGGTAATTTTCTAAAATTCCAGCCAAAACTCTAGGCAAAGCCAATGAACTTCCATTTAATGTGTGTGCCAATTGGTTTTTTCCGTCTTTGTCTTTGAAACGTAATTTCAAGCGATTTGCCTGGAAAGTTTCGAAATTAGAAACCGAACTGATTTCCAACCAACGATCCTGTGCTGTAGAAAACACTTCAAAATCATAAGTCAAAGCCGATGTGAATCCCATGTCGCCTCCGCAAAGACGTAAAATTCGGTATGGCAATTTTAATTCTTGCAAGATGTTTTTTACGTGTTCTACCATTCCGTCAAGCGCTTCGTATGATTTTTCAGGATGCTCGATACGTACAATTTCAACTTTGTCAAATTGGTGCAAACGGTTTAATCCACGAACGTGAGCTCCATAAGAACCTGCTTCACGACGGAAACATGGCGTATAAGCAGTGTGTAAAACTGGCAATTCACTTTCATTTAAAATCACATCACGGAATAAATTCGTAACCGGAACCTCAGCTGTTGGAATCAAATATAAATCATCAACTGTTGCGTGATACATTTGCCCTTCTTTGTCTGGCAATTGCCCTGTTCCGTAACCAGAAGCTTCATTTACCAAATGAGGAACCTGAACTTCGTTATATCCTGCGGCTGTATTTTTATCTAAAAAATAATTGATTAAAGCACGCCGCAAACGAGCTCCTTTTCCTTTGTAAACAGGAAAACCAGCACCAGTAATTTTTACACCAAGTTCAAAATCTATAATATCATATTTCTTTACCAATTCCCAGTGAGGTTGTGCGCCTTCGTGCAAAACCGGAATTTCTCCTTCTTGAAAAACATTCAAATTGTCGTCTGGAGTTTTTCCTTCAGGAACAATATCAGCAGGTAAATTTGGTAAAGTGTACAATTTATTTGTTAGCTCAACAGCAAGTGCTTCGGCTTTTTCACCAAGTTCTTTGCTTTTTTCTTTTAATGAAACTGTTTTTTCTTTTAAGATTGTCGCTTTAGCTTTCTCTCCAGCTTTCATCAATTCGCCAATATCTTTGGATAATTTATTAGATTCAGATAAAACATTGTCTAATTCTACTTGCGCAAGACGACGGTTTTCATCTAATTGCACCACCTCTTCAACAACGCTTTTAGCATCGATATTTCGTTTTGCTAAAGCCTTGATTACTTTCTCTTGATTCTCTCTAATAAATGCGATTTGTAACATAGCTTGTTTTTTATAACTATTGTATTTTTTATAACGGAAGCAAATTTAAGCAAATGTTTGGTAAGATTACTACAAAGTTTTTAAGGAAAAACTTATTCCGCAAAGACACACAAAAATTGCATGAAGGCTCACAAAGCTTTTTAAAAATAATCTTTGTGAAACTTGCTGTAATCTTTATCTACTTCTGTCAAAAAACACACGACAAAACTATAATCCCATATTGACTGTGTTGCAGTTTTGTCACACAACTTGATCTAACGTTTGTATAATCCTAAGAAATTCGCACATAAATCCACAAAAAACACTTAAAGCTCAAGAGCTTAAAAATCAACAAAATGAAAAATTATATTAAAAGATAACTTACTAAAATAATTCTGATATATTTGTTTTAACAATAATTTAAAACGATTAAGCTTATGAAAAAAATTACTTTATTACTCTTATTGTTTGTTTCTATAGTATTTACTGGTTGCGGTGAACAAACTACAACAAGTTACAACAATCAAATTGTCGAAGCACACAAAAAACTTTTTGATGCAAACGATGCATTTTTAAGTAGCAGTTTAAATTTTATTGGAAAACCAGAATCAAAAAAAGACTTTCTAAAATTAATTGCCTCAACTAGAAACAAACTTGTTGCCGCACAAAAGCCTGTTGACCTTTTAGCTCCTTTGAACACAGATCATGGCCTTAGAAAAACAATGCTGGAAATGTTTGACCTTAGCATTGCCTCGATGGATGGTTTTGAAGCAAACATAGACATGCTTACAACAAAGGACAATGAAGAAAAAGCGACTACAATGATGCAAGGCGCTTTTAGCGGATTATTAGAACTTGACAAAGAAATCAAAGCAATTCAAGTTGAATATGCAGATGCTAATAATGCTCAATTAAGATAAAATCTTAATTGGGCATTAGTCCCTTTTAAGTTGTCAAGACTTATAATCCTTTATTCTCTACCAATAACTCTTTCAATTCATTTGCTTTTAAAAAGGCGACAAAACGTCCAGAAAGCAACAACATCTCCTTTTCTTCTGGAGTTATTTTGAGTTTGGTTTCAACGTGCGATGTGTACTCATAAAGCATCAAAACTTCGCTTGCGCCAAAATCCTTAAACGTTTCTTTATCTAAACTAGAAAGTTGCAACTCGCCATTTTTATCCTTCTTAAAACGATCTTCCCCAAACTTTTCAATTAATTTCGCTTTGAAATCATCATGAAGTTTAAGCCAAGTTGCGGCTTCATCATTGGAACTTTTTAATTGAGTTACCAAATCTTTGTAGGCTTCGTCTTTTTTCAAGGTCAACAAATAATCTCGCAAAGTTGTGAAACCAATAACCTGGTAATTTGAAGTCGGGATTTTATATTTATCCAGTACGTTTTCGACATCTTTCTCAAAAGTAATGTATCGCGTTTGAACCGTATATAGCGATGCCGTTTCTAGCAATGAAAGCAATTTGATTTTCTCGTCGTTTATAAAAGGCGCTTTTTTTCCTGGTCCCAAACAATCAATAAAAAGTGCTTTTTTGTTTTTGTCTTTTACTTTGGTATCGCTGTGAAGTAATTCAATCAAAGTTTCATAACCCATATTATCTGATGCGCCACCATCGATTACACATAAAATTTTATCCTGATTTTTAATTCCGAATTTGGTTTTCGGAAGAACTCCTGGAAACGCAGAACTCGCCGTAATAGCATACGTTAGCGGAAAATCATAACCATTATTAATTTGGTTTCCATCAAGCGGAAGTGAAGCTTTGTTTGGAGCTAAAGAAGAATTGATTTTCAAGCCATGAATAATGTGAGGCATAAACGGAACACGTTCTCCATTGTTGTACGCTGTTCCATTAGCCACCATAATTGGAAGTCTAGGACTTAGCTTGCTTTCTTTCGGAACAAAAAAATCAGACAAAAGCATTTGAGTTTTGAACTTATTCTCGTTTTCAGGATTTGAACTATCATATTGCAAAACCTCCAAATCCAAACGTTGCGCCATCGAGATTTTCTCGCCTTTTTCATTTCGCCCATTATTTAAAAGTGATAAAAGCGAAGCTGATTTGCTTACATCAGATTTATAAGCATCGGCTTTTGAGAAATAAAATTCGTTAAAACTGCAGTTGTCATATTGCAGTTTGTTTTTGAGAATCGTCAAATAATATCCCGCCGAATAACAGCCACCAGAAACCGTTGAGAAATAATCAATTTCATTCAGAAAATTTCGACCTGAATCATCATCCTGAATATCTTCCAAACCTAAAAGCACACCCAAACTAAAAAACTGCGCGCGCGATCCGCCACCAGAAATCCCAACTCCCAAAGCAATATTTGGATTTTGAATCCGAGAATCACGATCCTGCACCGACTTATAATCGTTTAAAGAAACAGCAGGAATAGAATTATAATTAATTTCTGAAAAAAGATTGATTTTGTTTTGAGAAAACCCAATTTGCATCAAAAGAAAAAACAATATCAGATTGTATTTATATCTCATTTTTTGAAACTTTTTTTGAAAAAAGATGCAAAAGTTTTAAACCCGGTAATCAGTTTGAGCGAAGTAAATCAAACCTTTGTCACTTTGCCCCTCTGAACCTTTGAACCTTAAAAAAACTAAGCTCTCTTAATTTCGTGCCCAACAAATTCTTCCAAAACCGCAAACATATCATCAACCGGAAGCGCTTCAAAATCAGGATGCGTTTTTAAGAAATTTGCATTCAATTCGACCAAGTTTTCTTCCAATTCAAAAAAAGCATTATTATTAAAAGAATCACGAAGCGGATTTGCACCTTCCAATTTTCCTTTCAAAAATTTATCAAGTTTGATATTACTCGTAATTCTGACTTTCTTGCTTTGTTCCAAAAACAATTCCAAATGTTTTTCGGCACCAATTAAAGCCAAACCTTCTTCAATCAATTCGTTCAAATCTTTATTCCATCCTGAATTATGCACAAACTGCGCAAAATTTCCCTGTGTATATTGCGACCAATAATAATCTAAGTAATAACTTGTCAACGCATCTTCATGAATAAACTCATCGTCAACACCTTCCTCGCGCATCAAATTAATCACCGAAATATTAGAATGAATCACATCCTGCAGATTTTCGCTATTCATTGCTGTTTCAGAAACTAATATTCTTCCAAATTCCTCCATTTCTATATCATTTTTTTGATTTGATTTTGCCACTATTTCTTTCAAACGAAGTTTTTGCGCTTCCTTCTCTTCACGAAGTTTCGCTTTCTTCCTGTTTAGCAACTTAGTATGCAAAGCCTTGTTTTTCGTATTTTTTTCTGGTCCTTTTGCCATGATTTTTCTTCTTTTATCGTATAAATACTAAAGAATCGTTTTGCAAATTTCGGAGAAATATCAATATGTTTCCCGAATATTTTTTTTGGTGTTTCCCTCCGATCGGCGGGCCGGGCTATCCGCTTCAAGTCCTCGCACTTCCTTCGTCAGGCTGTGGGCTTTCCACTTCAAATGAAATTCACTGAACTCCACTAAAAAATAAATATATTGTGAAGTAATCCCTAACGCAATCTTGGTTTCAAAAGAAAAACTCATGTTTTCAAGTTTCTTTTAAAAACTTTAAAATTGCAACGCAACCATTTAAAAAAATCACTATCTGTTTAATTAACAAAACATTACAATTTATTTTTTTAACCTAAAAAACCAAAAGCATGAAACAGATAATTTTATTTTTAAGCTTTGTGTTAACCTTAGCAAGTCATGAAGCAACGACAATTCTGAAAGCTCAGATACAACCTTTACAACGATTCTGAAAAGTGATAATTATGGCAACTATCCGGGAACAATTCCTAAATCAAATCTTGTAATCACAAATCAAACCGAATGGAATGCTTTATTATCAAAATTGAATATCATTACACAAGCTTTATACACATCGCCTGATGTAACTGTCGATTTTACAAAATATCAAGTTATTGCTGTTTTTGATGAAGTACATAATTATGGTGGTTATTCTATCGATATCACTAAAGTAACTGAATCAAAAATTCAAACAATCATTAAAGTTGAAAAATTATTAAAAGGCAATTTAACAACGGTAATTACGCAACCTTATCATATTATTAAAATCGCCAAATCGAATAAAACTGTGGTTTTTAAATAATTCTGTTTTATTCTGTTATTTATAATATTTTTACAGAAATAACAACTGAATAAAATGACCCCAACTTTCTTCTCCACCCAAGAAAAATTCAGATCATGGCTAGAAAAGCATCACAAAAAAGAAACTGAACTCTTAGTTGGTTTCTATCGAGTGAGTAGCAAAAAACCCTGCATGACTTGGTCAGAATCTGTAGATCAAGCACTTTGTTTTGGTTGGATCGATGGCGTCCGAAAATCAATTGACGAAGAAAGTTATACCATCAGATTTACGCCAAGAAAAAATCAAGTATTTGGAGCGCCATTAATATTAAGAAAGTCGAAGTACTCACAAAAGCCGGACTCATGAGAGAAGCCGGAATTAAAGCTTTTGAACACAAATCTGAAGAAAGAACCAAAATCTATTCGCACGAAAACGAAGCTTATGTTCTTGATCCCCATTTAGAAAAACAATTCAAGGCCAACAAAACAGCTTGGGAATATTTTAGCAATCAAGCGCCATCGTACAGAAAAGTAATAATTCATGTAATTATGAGCGCCAAACAGGAAAAAACCAGAATTGCGAGATTGGAAAAAGCGATAAAGTTTAGTGCTGAAGGAAAACGAATGTTGTAAATTAATATAATTCACAAATATGGAAATCCTACTGAATGTAATATCATTTGCATTGCTTATTGCTTTATTTGCAACACCCATTTTCATTTTAAACAAACTTTATAACCGTACTATTAAAAGCACCTTGTTTTTCTATTTGATAATTAGCCTGACCACAACTTTTTTATTGTGTCTATTTATAGGCTGGTGGTCATACTTTTCAAAAGAAATACTATTGTCTCATTATGGATATGATTTTGATTCGATGAATGATCATTGGAAAAATGTCTCGATCGAAAACTTAAATAAAGTCAAAAGTCTGAGAAAAAGTATAATGGGGATTGGGTGGCCCTTAAAAGTTTTCTTCATTTTCCCTTTTTATTCCATATATATATTTATTGTTTATCCTTTGTATTTTCTCAATAAGAATAAACAAATAAGTGTCTCACACAAACGAATGTTGTAATACCTATTGTTTTAGTATAGTATAAACAGTAACTTTATTCCGTTTAAAAAAGAAAAAGGAATGGTAGAAAGAACAGCATTAGAATATTACGTTTTAGATGTATTTTCAAATAAAAGCTATCAAGGAAATCCACTTTCTGTGGTTTTTACAAATGGTAATCTAAAATTAGAAACCTATAAAGATATTTCTAAAGAATTTCGCTATTCTGAAACCTCTTTTGTTTACTACTCTACACGAGACAAAGCACTCGTAGTTCGTTCGTTTACTCCAACCGGAATCGAAATCGACGGTGCGGGACATAATTTATTGGGCGCAGTCTGCGGCGCATTGCTAAAAGGAATGCCCATTTTTGACGAACAAAACGAAAGCGAACCTTATGTAGTCATGAACCATTCAGCAATTCCGGTAACCGTAAGCTTTGATCCCGATACTTTTTATCCGGTGGTTCAAATGCATCAAAAATCGGCTGTCATCAAACAGGAAATTCCAACTTATAAAATTGCTGTAGCGCTCGGTTTAAAAATTGAAGATTTGGATGTTAATGCTTTTGTTCCAACAGTAGTTAAAACAGAAGTTGCACACACAATGGTTCCTATAAAAAACAGTTATTTGCTCAATAGCTTTGTTCCAGACAATCAGCTTTTGATCGAAATCTCAAAAGAATATAATTTTGAAGGTTTTTATTGTTTCACCATTGCTGATGAAGGTCAAGAACACATAGTAGAAACACGATTTTTCAACCCAATAATCGGAATAAATGAAGATCCAGCAACAGGAACCGCGACTGGCCCTTTAATTGGTTTTTTAACCCAAAAGAAATTCACTAAATCGGACAAAGAATATAAAATTCTTCAAGGCGTAAGATTAAAACAAGCTTCAATGATTGAAGTCATGAATCGCGAAGAAGATATTTTAGTTGGTGGTTCTTCGATCATAACCATGAAAGGCGAACTTTATATTTAACAGCAAAATATTCACATAATTTGATCTCAAATCAAAACAGTAATTGTTAAAATCTGAAAAATAATAATATATTTGAGTTAATTTAACACTTAACCCATAATCTACTTTAACAACTATTAATATGGATCGAATCATAATTCTTTTTAGGCTTGCAGTAGCAATTTTTCTATTTTACATACTTAATTATTTATTATACAGCGCTTTTAATCAAATTCCAGTTTTTATAAGTGCTCCAATAAATGGTATTTTACTAATTGGAGCGTTCTATTACATTTATAAAGGCAGAAAACAATTTATTATTGACAACGAAAGCGATGAAGACATGCCTCTTCATTTAGAAAAATCAAGTTATTTTTTCATCACAGTAGGAGCTTTTATTGCATTTTTTCTTGTTTCTTCTAGTTTTAGAACTACGCTTTACATTGACAATGGAAAATCTGTTCCTGTAGAAATAAAAATAGCTTCAGAAGCAACACAAACCATCGCCCCAAATAGTTTTATTGTAACCGAAGTTCCTATTGGCAAAAATGAATTAATCATCGATGGGAAAACAAAAACCATAAACATACTTGACAAAGGAGAATGGGTTTATAATGTTGATAATTTAAACTCATACATCGAAGGAACCGTAGATTATGCAGAACAGGAAGTGAGAAGAATAAATAATACAAAAGATACTACTGCTACAAAACTCTCTGTAGATAAAATTATCCATAAAGAATTTTTCAAACTAGAATCAGATTTTATTTTTGAAGCTCCTGAAACTATATCTATTTCAAAAAACGCACAAACAGGTGAAATACACACTCAAACTGTTTTATACCGATTACCAAAAGAATTATCTCAGTTAAAATAACCCATAAAAAAAGCCGCATCTAGAAAATGCGACTTTTTTTATATACTATTTTAATTCTTGATCTCCTGTTTAATTGGTTTTAATGGCTCTTGTCGAGGCGGAATTCTCTTTTTCAAAAATAAAATTTGTCCCAAATGGCTTGATTGATGTTCCATAACATGAAACCAGCAATATTGATTGCTTATATCATATTTCATTTGAATTGTCGCAAACCATGCATCATCTCTTTTCTTTAATTCCGAAATAGTTTTTGCTCTTACTTCATTATAAATATCAAGATAATATTGAATATCGTGCCCTTTAAATTCATCTCGCGCGCCTTGATCGAGACTCAAAGCAGTCTGCCATTTTTTCTTTTCTTCTTCGTTAAATTCTCTGTTTTCAAAAGTAAAAACCTGATAGTATTTTTCGGCTGCATGACCAAATGCATTACAAGTGCTCCAATTCGGTTTGCTTCGTTATCATGTAAGTAATCAATTTCGTACTGATCTAAATTCTTTACCGCGTATTCAACACGGTCTTTAAGATCTTCCAGCATCGAAATCATGTCTCCAATTTTTGGTGAAGCGCCTTCAACATTTCCTATTTTTCCAGTTTCTTTTATTTCTAAGCCACTTCCTTCAAGTAATAATGAATATTTTCCGTCAACACTTGATTTATCTGACGAAATCTTAAATTCCTTAACCTTAACATTTTTTTGTTTTGCATTTCCTAAATTCCATTTCGGAATATCTGTATTGGTTGCAAGCGTTTCAAAACTTGAATTTAAAATTGTTACAGGTTCAAAAACACCTTTTTCATTTTCGATAAATAATTGAAATTTATCAAAATAAAACTTTCCATTTAACTCGCAAACTCCTCCAAAAACTAATCTTTCACTATTCGCATCAATCGTTCCTTCAACAGTATAAGATTGCCACTCTTTTGATTTTATTGGTCGGTCATGCATATTATCAGCAAAACCTTCTTCATTATTTGAATTAAAAACTCTTCCAAAAATTCCTGCCCAAGCTTTTGGTTCACTAGACTCTACTTTTGCCGAAGCAATTACTCTAAATCTTTTCTTTACAGGAGTTTTAATATCTATTGCTTGACTAAAAGCCATCCATTGGCTGGAAATAACTTTTTGTGTTTGCGCTTTTGCCGACATTAAACTTAAAAACAGGAACAGTATGATAAATCTTTTCATTTTTTATGTTTTAACAATTTTTTGTAAATATATACTGTTTTTTAAGATTAGAAACCAATTATTTATTCGAAAATTCTTTCAAATAAAGAAATAAAAAAAGGCGCAATAAATGCGACTTTTACTATAACAGAAATAGAATTTCTTAATTTGTTTTCATTGGAGGCAAGTCAAATGCTTTTGAATCGTGTTCAAAATTGTTTCTATGCGCACCATCGCAAAATGGTTTGTTTGCTGAATGTCCGCAACGGCAAAGTCCTAACGCTTGTCTTCCTTGCAATCCGTAAAGAGTTCCTTCTGGATCCATGATTTCAAAATCGCCTTCAATTTTGATTGATCCGTTTTTATTGATGATTAATTTAGTCTTGCTCATAAAAATTGTTCTTTTGTTTTTTTTTCGAAGGGCAAAGATTGCGAAATAAATCCTGAAGATTTTAATGCGAATGCTAGTTTAAACTGGTTCTATTTTAGCAGTGAATTCCAAAAAAATTCATAAAAAAATCATGTATTGCACTGAAATAGTCTCGCAAAGACGCAGAGTCGCAAAGTTTTTAAATTTTAGCCACAGATTGAAAGGATTTAAATGATTTTAACTTAAATATGCTCAATCTGCATGAAACAAATCTTTGCGACTCTGCGTCTTTGCAAGATTAAAAACTTCAGCGAATCTCCACGTAATATCAAAATCTCAATTCTATTGCTTATTTTTGCACTCAATAAAATTGAGTTATGACACAGAATCCAAAGAGATATACAATCACAGCGGCATTGCCTTACACAAATGGACCAATCCATATTGGCCATTTGGCGGGAGTTTACGTGCCTGCAGATATCTATTCGAGATACTTGCGCTTGCAAGGAAAAGATGTAGCATTTATTTGCGGAAGCGATGAACACGGCGTTGCAATTTCGATGAAAGCTAAAAAAGAAGGAATTACACCACAAGAAGTTATCGATAAATATGATGGAATTATCCGTAAATCTTTTTCTGATTTCGGAATTTCATTTAATAATTATTCTAGAACTTCTGCAAAAGTTCATCATGATACAGCTTCTGAATTCTTTAGAACATTGTATGATAAAGGAGATTTTATTGAAGAAGTAACAGAACAATTGTACGATGCCAAAGCAAATCAGTTTTTGGCCGATCGTTTTGTTGTAGGAACTTGTCCAAAATGTGATAATCCGGAAGCTTATGGAGATCAATGCGAAAAATGTGGCTCTACTTTGAACGCAACCGATTTGATCAATCCAAAATCGACAATTACTGGAGAAACTCCAGTTTTAAAAGAAACAAAACACTGGTTTTTACCTTTAGACAGATATTCTGATTTTTTAACCGAATGGATTTTAGTCGGACATAAAAACGATTGGAAACCGAATGTTTACGGTCAAGTAAAATCTTGGATCGACGGCGGATTAGAACCTCGCGCCGTAACACGTGACTTGGATTGGGGAATCGATGTTCCTGTTGAAGGTGCAGAAGGCAAAAAACTATACGTTTGGTTTGATGCGCCAATTGGCTATATTTCTTCTACAAAGGAATGGGCGGCACGCGAAGGAAAAGATTGGGAACCGTATTGGAAAGATGAAGAAACGAAATTGGTTCACTTTATCGGAAAAGACAATATTGTTTTCCACTGTATCATTTTCCCGGCGATGTTAAAAGCCGAAGGAAGCTATATTTTACCCGACAACGTTCCAGCAAACGAGTTCTTGAATTTGGAAGGAAACAAACTTTCGACTTCTAAAAACTGGGCGGTTTGGTTGCATGAATATTTAGAAGAATTTCCAGATAAACAAGATGTTTTGCGTTATGCATTAACATCAAATGCGCCTGAAACAAAAGATAACGATTTTACTTGGAAAGATTTCCAAGCTAGAAACAACAACGAATTAGTTGCTATTTTCGGAAACTTCGTAAATCGTGTTGTAGTTTTAACCAACAAATATTATGATGGTGTAATCCCAACGCCAAATGAATTTACAGAAGTTGATGAACAAACTTTAGCCGAATTAAAAGCGTATCCAGCTGTAATTGCAAGTTCAGTAGAGCGCTACAGATTCCGTGAAGCTTTAGGCGAATTGATGAATGTTGCTCGTTTAGGAAACAAATATCTTGCAGACGAAGAGCCTTGGAAAGTAATGAAAGACAATCCAGAGCGTGTAAAAACTCAAATGTATGTGGCGTTGCAAATCGCTGCAGACTTTGAGCGTTTTAGCCGAACCATTTTTGCCTTTTACAACAGCTAAACTTTCAAGAATCCTTAAAAACGAAGGAAACCTGAAATGGGCTGATGTTGCAGACAATTCAGAATTAATTGCATCTGGACATAAAATTGGCGAAGCAGAATTGCTTTTCGCAAAAATCGAAGACGAAGAAATACAAAAACAAATAGATAAATTGGAAGCAACAAAAACAGCAAATCTTGCTGAAAGCAAACAACCAGATCCACAAAAAGATTTAATTCAGTTTGAGGATTTTGCGAAAATGGATATTCGTATCGGAACTATTTTAGAGGCTGAAAAAATGCCAAAAGCAAATAAACTTTTAGTTTTAAAAGTAGATACAGGAATCGATGTTCGCACAATTGTTTCGGGAATTGCTGAGAGTTTTTCTCCAGAAGAAATTATCGGGAAACGTGTTTCTGTTTTGGCAAATTTAGCACCAAGAGCTTTACGTGGTGTTGAAAGCCAAGGAATGATCTTGATGACAACAAATGCCGAAGGAAAATTGGTATTTGTAAATCCAGATGCTGACGCTCCAAACGGATCGACTGTAAACTAAAGATTTATATAATTATATAAATTGCGTGAGTCGATTATTATTAATTGATTCACGCAATTTGCTTTTTCTACATGCCTAAAAAACAAACAAAATGAAACTCACCAAACCAAGATTAGCCCTAATCTGCGGTATACTTTGCATATCAATTTTTCCAATATTGGTAAAATTACGATTGACTCCAGGATTAATTTCGGCTTTTTACCGAATGTTTTTTGCGGTCATTCTGCTTTTGCCATATACGCTTTTGAGTAAAAATTTTAAATTGCCGAGTTTGAAATTTACGCTTTTGGCGATGCTTTGCGGTGTATTGTTTTCTTCGGATGTTGCAGTTTGGAATATTGCAATTCAGGATTCGAGCGCGACTCAGGCTTCTTTATTGACAAATTTGTCTCCGGTTTGGGTCGGAATTGGTTCATTTTTGTTTTTAAAATCAAAACCTGCGACGAATTTCTGGATTGGAACTCTTGTAGCTTTGTTTGGAATGATAACTTTAGTTGGCTTTGAATTTTTTATAGACCTAAATTTTGATCAGGCCTTTTTGTTTGCCGTTTTATCCGGAATATTATATTCAATATATCTTTTGGTCAGCAAAAATGTGCTTTCAAAAGTTGATGTTCTTTCTTTTATGACGATTAGTTTATTCTCTTCGAGCATCTATTTGGGAATTTTATGTTATTCATTGGGCGAACCTTTTACAGGATTTTCAAATGCAGGTTGGTTTGTGCTTCTGCTTCAAGCAGTAATTTGCCAATTGTGTGCCTGGCTTTCGATTAGTTATGCTACACAGCATATGCGTGCAACCAGAGTTTCTCTGAGTTTATTAAGTCAAGCTGTAATTACCTCAATTTTGGCTTGGTTGTTTTTGGAAGAAAAAATAACTTTACAGATGGTTTTTGGCGGAATCATTCTGCTTTTCGGAATCCGAATTACGTTTTACGATAAAACCATTTCTTTGAAAAAGCTTTTTTCTAAAGATTAGTAAAGTTTTGGAAAAGTTTTTTCACGCAGATTTCACAGATTTGAGCAGATTTTAAAAAATCATTTTAATCTTAATAATCTGTGGCAAAAAAACCTGAAACCTGAAACAAAAAAACACTTGAAACAAAAAAACTATGTTACATAAAACTAAAATACCAAACCTAAAAGTAATCGCATTTGATGCCGATGATACTTTGTTTGTAAACGAACCTTATTTTCAAGAAACTGAACATAAGTTTTGTGCTTTGATGGAAGATTATCTTTCACATCAAGGAATTTCGCAGGAATTATTCAAAATTGAAATTGCAAATCTACCTTTATACGGTTACGGAATCAAAGGTTACATTCTTTCTATGATTGAAGCCGCGATGAATATTTCAAACAATACTATTCCGATTGCAGTAATTGAAAAAATCATTCAATACGGAAAAGAATTATTGGAAAAACCAATCGAACTTTTAGACGGAATCGAAGAGACTCTTGAAGCTTTAAAAGGCAAATACAAACTGGTTGTTGCCACAAAAGGCGATTTAAAAGACCAACATAGCAAATTGCATCGTTCTGGTTTAGGGCATTATTTTCATCATATTGAAGTAATGTCAGACAAACAGGAAATTGATTATCAAAAATTGCTTGGTCGTCTAGACATTCAGGCGCATGAGTTTTTAATGATAGGAAATTCATTAAAATCTGATGTTTTGCCAGTTTTAGGAATTGGCGGTTACGCAGTCCACATTCCGTTTCATACGACTTGGGAACATGAAAAAATTAATCACACTATCGAACACGAGCATTTTAGTTCTTTTGAAACGATTGCAGAAGTGCTTCCGAATTTATTATAATGAAAACACTTTTAGACTTAGAAAATTGGAATAGAAAAGAGCATTTTGCGCATTTCAAGCAGATGGAAGAACCATTTTTTGGTGCCACTGTAGAAATTGACTGCACAAAAGCTTATGAATCTGCAAAAGCACTTAAAACTTCTTTTTTCATTTATTATTTGCATAAAACATTGGTTGCTGTAAATGCTATCGAAAATTTCAAATACAGAATTTCGGATGATAAAATATACATTAATGACCGAATTGATGCATCGGCAACAATTGGGCGTGAAGACGGAACTTTTGGATTTTCTTTAATTGAATATAATCCGGATTTTAAAATCTTCGAAAAAAATGCTTTAGCCGAAATTGAACGCATTCAAAATACAACCGGGCTCTTTACAAGAGAATTTAATGACGATAATTTGATTCATTTTTCAGCAATTCCGTGGCTGAATTTTACATCACTTACCCATGCTCGCAGTTTTACTTTTCCTGACAGTTGCCCAAAAGTTTCTTTTGGAAAAATGATGATTTCTGAAACTGGAAAAAGAACCATTTCAATGGCCGTATATGTCCATCACGGATTGATGGACGGTTTGCATATGGGGAAGTTTGTAGATTACTTTCAAAAATTAATGAATATAGAATACTAAAACCTGTTTTTTTAAAAAGTCCTATTTTAATACATTTATAACTTATAAAGGGAGATTATTCTTACAATACGTTGTTCTTTTGACCCAAATATAAAATCTCAAATTAACAATGAAAAAAATTGTAATGACCCTGGCATTTGCACTAAGCATTATGCATGTCAGCGCGCAAACAGAAACAAAAGTCGCCGATAATTATAACAAATGGTCTATAGAACTTGACGGCGGTTTTAACAAAGCACAACGTCCATTCACATCAAGCAATTATTACAATTCGCGAATCAGTCCATTTACAGCTGATTTAGGTGTAAGATACATGTTGAATAACAAGTTTGGTTTAAAAGCTGATTTTGGATACAATAGCTTGACAGAACAAAAAAACAGTTCGTTGCCTTTTGATTCAAAATACTACAGAGTTGATCTGCAAGGTGTGGCAAACTTAGGTCGCATCATGAATTTTGAAACATGGACTAACACATTTGGTTTATTGGCACATGCAGGTTTTGGAGTTGCTCAGTTAGAAAACAAAGATTATCACGTTAGAGACAGAATTGGAAATGCAATTGCTGGTTTAACAGGGCAAGTAAGACTAACAGATAGAATTGCTTTAACTGCTGATGCGAGTACAATTTTAAATGCTTACCAAGATCATACTTTTGATGGTGCGGCATTAACGGGAAGCAGAGGTTTCTCTGGATTAATGTTTAATGGAACAATTGGTCTGCAAGTATATTTAGGAAAAAATGCTAAACATGCTGATTGGGTTGTAATGTCTGATAATGCTGATATTGTCGCTTTAGAAAACAAAGTTGCAGGTCTTGAAGAGCAAATCAAAAAAACTCCAGAAAAACAAGTTATTATTGAAAAACCAGTTACCAATACTGTTGTTGCTGACAAAGATGTTGTTAAAGATATGGTAAATGATAAATACTACAGTGTTTATTTTGATTTCAACAAAGCAACCCCTATTGAAAGCTCAACATCTGCAATTGATGTAATTTTGGCTTACTTAAGAAAAAATCCATCAGCATCAATTGATGTTGTAGGCCACGCTGATCAAGTAGGAAGTTCTCAATACAACGATAAGTTAGCAAATCTGAGAGCTACAAATGTGAAAACCATTTTAGAAAAAGCTGGTATTTCATCTTCAAGATTAAATGTTATTTCAGAAGGAGCTGACACTTCTATTCAAAAAGACTCTGAAGAAGCTAGAAGATTAGCTCGAAGAGTTACTTTTAGAGTAAGATAATTTAGATTCTCATTAATGGTAAAAGCTCCAAAGAAATTTCTTTGGAGCTTTTTTTATACTTCTGAAAAAAGAATTTGCCTCAATTTGGACTGAATTTTACTTTGCAAAAAATCATTTTATTTCATTAATTTTGAAAATATATCCCACCAAATCCTAATGAAAAAATTACTGCTTTTCTGCCTTTTGCTTTCACAATCAATATTGTTAAGCCAAACTATACTAAATTCTGCTGTTCTGAATTTGAATAAGCCCTCAGAAAATGGTCAGCTTATAAATGCCGAAAATGTCAAAACTCATGAAGTATTTGTTTTTGCTTCTGATAATAAAATCATCAATATTTTAAAGTATAATAAATCACTCTTTCTGGCAAATCAATTCAAGGATACGCTTCGTGCTGAACAAAAAAGAACTCTAATTGGCTATAGCTTTGGCGAAGATGGTAATCCAACGCTTTATTGGGGTTCCGAAAATCATAAAAATATCCGAATTATAAAATACAATCTGGAAACCAAAACATCAAATCCATTAAGTTTTGATTTTCCTGCAAATACTGGAAATGTTATCACTTCTTTCCAAAAAAACAATACATTTTATATCCTTTCCAAAGAAAAAGATCAGGACCATTTGCTTTTATTCGAATTCCGAAATGAAAAATGCGAAATAAAAATGTTCGATTTTACTCCTTTTTCTTTTAAAAATGAAAAAGGGCAAGGTGTCTCTTTTAGTGCATTGGTGCAATACCATTATCCTATCGAAAAAATTGAATCTGATGATTTTTCTTCTTTGGACAAAAGTGAAAACAAAAGCAAAATGTTCATACAGGACGACGGCATTGTCCTAACATTTGATTACAACGCAAAACGCACTCAAACGTTTCATTTAAATTTTGAAACCAATGCGGTAACAGAAAAACTTTTTGACACGCCAGCAACGCAAACCCCATCAACAACAAATTCTTTTTATCTAGAGAAAAAATTGTATCAAATTAGTGCAAATAGCGATCAATTGTTATTCAGCATAAAAGATTTTGATTCGGGCAAAAGCATTAAAAATGTTTCTATTTCAAAAAACGACAGTATCAGTTTTAAAAATTCGCCAATGTTTTTGCAAGTAAATGGCGAAAAACCAATAAAATTAAAAACCACAAGTAAATTTCTAAAACAGTTGTCAACAGTAAATTCAGCACTTTCTGCATTCAAAAGCAAACAATATACTTTTATCACTTTTGGCGGATTTGTCGCTTATCAAACTCTTGGACTAAGTTATAACGGAATGGATTTTAATAATGTTCAAAATGCCAGCAAAATGGTTTTCTTTGACGTCGCGCTAAGTTCAGATTCTGAATTTGTAAACAACAGCCGCTTAGAGCCTTTGGCAATTGACAATCTCAATTATTTTTTGAGCACCAGCAAAAATATTTCTTTAGTAAGTATTCTTAAAGTTCCTGATTTCTATATTTTAGGTTATTATGATAATGCAACTAAAAGTTATGCTATGCGTAAATTTACAGATGGTTTTATGGATCAAAATCCTGGAAATCCAATTATGAATAAAGCCATGTTTACCAAATCTATGTCATCTAAAAGAAATTAATTTATTGAAAATCTATCCAAATCTTGAATGTTTTGGCCATTTCAAAAAAGTCCTATGAATTATTTTCGTTAATTTTACAGAAAAGACATCATTATGCTATCAAAAAATATTGAAACAGCTTTAAACAAGCAAATTCGCATAGAAGCAGAATCTTCGCAAACTTATCTTTCTATGGCTTGTTGGGCTGAAGTACACGGATTAGAGGGAATCGCTCAATTTATGTACACACAGTCAGATGAAGAGCGTGCACACATGCTTAAATTAGTAAAGTATGTAAACGAACGCGGAGGACACGCTCACGTTACCGATCTAAAAGCGCCTAAAACAAGTTATTCTACTTTTAAGGAAATGTTTGAGGAACTTTATAATCACGAACTTTTTGTTTCGAAATCTATCAATGAATTAGTGCACATTACTTTTGAAGAAAAAGATTATGCGACACATAATTTCTTGCAATGGTATGTTTCTGAACAAATCGAAGAAGAGGCTACAGCGAAATCAATTCTAGACAAAATCAACTTGATTGGTGATGACAAAGGCGGACTTTACTTGTTTGATCGTGATATTCAGCAATTAACCGTTACAAGCTCTATTGCCATCAATCCAAAATAAAAAAAGTTAAAGTTTATTTAGAACATTTAAAAATAACTTTTTTGATTTATATTTGCCCTGTTTTTAATAATACAGAGGGAAATTTTGGGCAAGAAAGAAAAAGACAAGGACAAGAAAAAGGATAAAAAGAAAAAGAAAAACGCTGTTATCCTTGATAAAATTAAGAAGATTGAAAACTGTAAATCTTCTTGCTGTGAGAAATATAAAAAAAGTGAAAAGAAGCGTTGCTCACGCTGTCCTATGTTTGATTTATTCAAAAAAACGGCTTAACGATATAAACAAAACCCATCAGATTTCTCTGGTGGGTTTTTTAGTTTTAAATTGCATCCTCTTTTGATTCTAAATTCAACTATGGAAAACAATATCACAATTCCGAAATCAAGTCTTGATTTTTTGGTTCAACTTAAAGAAAACAACAACAAACCGTGGTTTGAAGCCAATAAAGCGCAATATTTAATCGAACTCAATCATATTGAAACTTTTGCAGGCGCTTTGCTAAAAGAATTATCCAAAACGGATGTTTTAGAAAATACTTCGGGCAAAAAAAGTGTTTATCGCATATATAGAGACATCCGGTTTTCAAAAGACAAAACACCTTTCAAGACTTTTTGGGGAGGAAGTTATACGCGAGCAACTGCGGCGCGTCGTGGCGGTTATTATTTTCATCTTGAAAAAGGAAACACTTTTTTCGCAGGTGGTTTTTGGGGACCAAATGCTCAAGATTTGAAGCGAATTAGATCAGAATTTGCTCAAGATCCTGAAACTTTTCAGGAAATATTGAACTCAAAATCTTTCATCAGCAACTTCGGAACTTTACAAGGCGAACAACTCAAAACAAAACCAAAAGGTTTCGACGTAGATCATCCAGCTATTGATTTGCTTCGTTTCAAACAATTTTTGGTTATAAAACGATTTTCAGATGAAGAAGTATTGAGTCCGCAATTTTTAGAATTGGCTTTAGATGCTTTTAAAAATATGCGTCCTTTTCTTGATTATATGAGTGAAGTGTTGACCACAGATGCAAACGGAGTTTCTATTTTATAAATATGTTCACGAAGAATTAAACCCGACAGGTTTTTGAAACCTGTCGGGTTTAGTCCAACAATTGTACAAACTTATTTGCTTAACAACAAAATATCGTTTACAACAACTTCGGTTACATATCTTTTCTCACCGTTTTTGTCATCATAACTTCTATGGGTTAATTTTCCTTCAACAGCGATCTCTTTTCCTTTTACCACATATTTTTCAATAATTTCGGCAACCTTTCCCCAGGCGGTCACACGATGCCACTCTGTTTGCTGTACCCTCTCGCCTTTTTCATTTTTATAATAATCATTTGTTGCAATAGTCAAATGCGCAAGCTTCTTGCCTGTTTCTAATGTTTTAATTTCTGGTTCATTTCCCACATTACCAATCAATTGTACTCTGTTTTTCATTTCGTTCATGGCGTATATTATTTTAAAATGTTTATATCTGAATCTGTTTCTCAAATTCAACGATGCAAAGATGGATTGGCTTTCAAAATTTATTCGGTTGTAAACTATTTACTTTCGATTGTAACTATTTGTAAGCGTTTGTAAATGGAAATATTTTTGTATATTTGAGATAAATCCTACGATATGCAAACAAAAATCAAAAAAGTTGAGCTTCGTAATTTGGAGATCGAAGACTACAAACAATTAAAAAATTCGATGATTCAATCTTATCCCGAAATGGCAAACTCCTATTGGGAATCTAAAGAGATTGAAAAATTGCTCGGAATTTTTCCAGAAGGACAATTAGTAATTTTGGTTGACGGCAAAGTTGTAGGATCGGCATTATCGATTATTGTCGATGAAAAACTTGTAGACAAAAAACACAACTACAGTCAGATTCTCGGCGATTATACCTTTTCAACACACGACTATGATGGCGAAATTTTGTATGGAATCGATGTTTTCATCCATCCAAATTATCGCGGACTTCGATTAGGACGTCGCTTATATGATGCCCGCAAGGAACTCTGCGAACAATTGAATCTAAAAGCCATTGTATTTGCTGGCCGAATTCCAAATTATGCACAACATTCTAAAAAATTAACTCCAAAAAATTACATCGAAAAAGTAAAACACAAAGAACTTTATGATCCTGTTCTTTCCTTTCAGTTAAGCAATGATTTTCACGTTTTGAGAATTATCAAAAATTACTTAGAAGGCGACGAAGAATCTAAAGAATTTGCGGTTCTTCTCGAATGGAATAACATTTATTATGATGAAAGTCCGAAATTGATCAATCTTGAAAAAAGCGTTATTCGTCTTGGTTTGATTCAATGGCAAATGCGTCCGTTAAACAATCTCGAAGAGTTTATCGAGCAAGCTGAGTTTTTTATTGATGTTGTTTCGGGTTATGGAAGCGATTTTGCTTTATTTCCAGAACTTTTCATTGCGCCATTAATGGCCGATTATAATCATTTATCTGAAGCCGAAGCAATCCGGGAACTTGCTCGATATACAGAACCTGTCAGGAAACGTTTCCAGGAACTTTCAATTTCATACAATATCAATATCATAACCGGAAGCATGCCGTATATGGAAAACGGAAATTTATACAATGTCGGTTTTTTATGCAAAAGAGACGGAACTTCAGAAATGTACACCAAAATTCATATCACGCCGAATGAAGTAGTGCACTGGGGAATGAAAGGCGGTTCAGAATTCAAAACTTTTGATACCGATTGCGGAAAAATTGGAATTTTGATTTGTTATGATGTGGAGTTTCCAGAGCTTTCGAGACTTTTAGCCGATGAAGGAATGAACATCCTTTTTGTTCCGTTTTTGACTGATACACAAAATGGTTATACTCGTGTAAAACATTGTTCACAAGCACGTGCCATTGAAAATGAATGTTATGTCGCTATTGCTGGTTGCGTTGGAAACCTTCCGAAAGTGAACAATATGGACATTCAATATGCACAAGCTTCTGTTTTTACGCCTTCCGATTTTGCTTTTCCAAGCAACGGAATCAAAGCCGAAGCTACTCCAAATACCGAAATGACGCTGATCGTCGATGTTGATTTAAATTTGCTGAAAGAACTTCACGAACACGGAAGCGTCCACACACTAAAAGACAGAAGAACAGATTTATATGAAATTAAAAAACTAAATTCATGAAGACTTGCCTCGAATGCTCCGAAAAAATTGTTGGTAGAGAAGACAAAAAATTCTGTTCTGACAGTCGCCGAAATGCCTACAACAACAAAATAAACAAAGACAGTACAAATTTTATGCGCAATGTGAACAATAAATTACGCAAAAATTACCGTATTTTGGCTGAATTAAATACGGACGGAAAATCTAAAGCAACAAGGGAAAAAATGATAAATAAAGGTTTTGATTTTGATTTCTTTACCAATATCTTGCAGACCAAAACAGGGAACACCTACTATTTCCTGTATGACCAAGGATACCGCTCCTTAGACAATGATTATTTTATGCTAGTTAAAAAAGAAATATAGTACTGTTCATCATGAAAAAAACCCCACCTCAATTCTTGGATTTCTTTGTGTATTAGGCATTTTGGGCATAATTTATGCCACAATGATGCCGCAATATATCTCTCGGGAAGAAGAAGCATTGGCAGAATTCTCGACAGAAAGAGCCTTGAATCAGGTAGAAATTATTGCGCAAAAACCGCATTATGTAGGGTCAACAAATCATGAACTTGTTGCAAATTATTTAATACTTGAACTCAACCGAATAGGATTAGAAACTTCAATCCAAGAAGGTTTTACACTTAACGATAGAGGACTTTTAGTAAAATCAAAAAATATTCTGGCGCGCATAAAGGGTTCAAATAACTCAAAAGCACTTTTATTGCTTTCACACTACGACAGCGCGCCACATTCTTTTTCAAAAGGAGCTAGCGATGATGCTTCTGGAGTTGCAACCATTTTAGAAGGAATTCGTGCTTTTTTATATGCAAAAAGTCCACAAAAAAATGACATTATAATCCTTTTCTCTGATGCCGAAGAATTAGGCTTAAACGGAGTCGCGCTTTTTGTCAACAAACACCCTTGGGCAAAAGATGTTGGTTTGGTGCTTAATTTTGAAGCTAGAGGTTCTTCAGGTCCAAGTTATATGCTAATGGAAACCAATCAAGGAAACAAAACCCTTGTAAAAGAATTTGCAAATGCAAAAGCGGCTTATCCAGTTTCAAATTCATTGATGTACAGCATTTACAAAATGCTTCCGAATGATACCGATTTGACGGTTTTTAGAGAGCAAGGCAAAATTCAAGGCTTCAACTTTGCTTTCATCGACGGACATTACAATTATCACACGCGACAAGATGATGTACAGCATTTAAACAAAACCACTCTTGCGCATCAAGGTTCATATTTGATGCCTTTGCTTAAATATTTCGCAAATGCTGATTTGAACGCAACAGATTCTACTGAAGATGATGTGTACTTCAACGTTCCTTTTTCATTCATCAGCTATCCATTTTCTTGGGTAATGCCAATGACAATTATTGCTTTAGGATTATTGATTGTGTTTATTTTTATTGGAAAAGCCAAACATATTGTCAATTTCAGAGAAATTTTTAAAGGTTTTGTGCCGCTAATTGGCGCTATTTTGATTGCTGGCTTGGTAACTTTCTTGGGCTGGAAAATCGTTTTGGAAGTTTACCCTCAATATTCTGATTTATTAAACGGATTCACTTATAACGGCCATGCTTATATTGGAGCATTTGTAACCTTAAGTATTGCGATTTGTTTTGCATTTTATCATCATTTTTCTGAGACAAAAGCAACAATGAATCATTTTGTTTCGGCTTTGCTCTTATGGATCATCATAAATGGATTTATTGCCAATAGCTTAGTTGGAGCTGGTTTCTTGATTGTTCCTGTTTATTTCGGAATAATTTTATTCGGAATTTATGTTCTTACAGGACACAATAGTTTGGGTATGAATTTAATTTTCTCTATTCCGGCCTTAGCTATCGTCGCTCCATTTATTGTAATGTTTCCAGTAGGTTTAGGATTGAAAATTCTTTTTGGAAGCGCAATTCTTACTGTTCTCGTTTTCGGGTTATTGCTTCCAATTTTTGGTGCATTCATCAAAAAAGGGGTTTGGACGATGTTGTTTTTTGCTTTTTCGATTGGATTCTTCATTTATGCAGGATATCATTCTGGTTACGAACCTGGAAAAGCAAAATCAAACAGCTTGTTGTATGTGTATAATGCTAACACTAATTCTGCGGTTTGGACAACTTACGATGTAAATTTAGACGATTGGACCAAATCATATTTAGGCGAAAAAAATCAAAAGGCTGTTGGATTAAACAGTCTTCCGCTTGCAAGTAAGTATAATTCTGGTTTTACATATAGTGCAATCGCGCCAGTTGTTGATGTTCCAAAACCAACAATCTCTTTCTTAAGAGATAGCGTTATTGGAAATAAAAGATATCTAAAAATCAGAATAACACCAAACCGAAAAGTAAATCGTTACGACATTTTTGCTAATCCGAAAATGACATTCTACAACTTTAAGGCAAATGGTGTTGCAACATCGGGAGAAAAAACAAATCGTCTTGAGCGCGAAGGTTCAAAAATATTATGCTATTATGTAGTAGGCAACGAGCCACTTGAAATGGAATTCTATATCAATAAATCTTCAATTTTCGACATGGATTTGATAGAAAGTTCATTTGATTTAATGACAAATCCGTTATTGAAAGTAAAACCAAGAAGCGATTGGATGATGCCAACTCCTTTTGTATTGAATGACGCAGTTTTGATTCAGCAAAAAATAAAACGATACGTCGCGCCAGTTCCGCAAATACCTGTTGCCCCTGTTACAGATAGTTTAACAGTAGCAAAAGACAGCATAAAACCTATTGTTCAACCACAATAACGCAATTAAAATGGCAACAAATATTTCTACAATCGTTTTGAATGCCCCAGTCGAAAAAGTATGGAATGCCTTAACAAAACCAGAATTGGTCAAACAATGGCAATACGGAAGTGATTTAATCACGGATTGGAAAACTGGTAGCAAAATCAGATTTAGAAATGAATGGGAAGGCCAAGTTTTTGAACAATGGGGAACGGTTTTAGAAGTTGCTCCTAATCAGAAAATCAAATATTCTTTGTTTTTCCCAAGGCCAGAACTAGAAGACAAACCAGAGAATTATTTCATAATGAACTATGTTTTGACGGAAGAAAACCAGAAAACAAAACTCGAAATAATTCAAGAAGATAATCGACCAGGAGCGGTACAAGAAGAACCACAAGGTGAAGAAAATCCAATTCTTCAAGGTTTAAAAGCTTTAATTGAGGGTTAAAATTAGGTTCTAAGATGCTAAGATTCTAAGGTACTAAGGTTTCTTAACATATGTAAAAAAATAAAAAGCACTATGAAAATAGTGCTTTTTTTAATCTTAGTACCTTAGAATCTTAGAACCTTTAAGACTTAACACGCACATTCAATTTTCAAACCTTGTTTTTCACCTTTTGAGCCTTCGGTTGCGTAGCCGTCGATTTTCCACCACTCCAGTCCGCCAATTAGCTCTTTTACTTTAAAACCTAATTTTGTCATGTTCAAAGCTCCTTTTGTTGATGCGTTACAACCAATTCCGGTGCAATATGTAACATACAAAACATCTTTGTCTAAATGTTGTGTCGTTTCTAAATTCATTTCACGATGCGGAATATTAATTGCATTCGGAATATGTTCTTCATCGTAACCAAAAGCCCTTCTAGCATCGATTACGATTATTTTTTCGCCATTATTTAAAGCTTCGAATAAATCAGACGGATCCATTTCAAAAGCTAGTTTGTTTTCATAATGTTTAATTTGTGCTTCCATGTTGTTTAAGTTTTGATGTTTTACTTTTCCAAAATTAGCCGAACATCAAACACCATAAAAACGAAAAGAATTCATCAAGAGCATTACTTTTTTTCATACAAAAGCCACTCTAAAATTTTGTTACTTTGTAGAAATACGTTTCAAAATGGAAATACGTCACTTAAAATTGATAAAAGCAATTGTCGAAGAAGGAAGCATCACAAAAGCCATAGACAAACTTCATTTGACACAATCGGCATTGAGCCATCAACTCAAAGAAGCCGAATATCAATTGGGTACGGCTATATTTTTACGAACCAATAAAAAACTGGTTTTAACAAAAGCCGGCGAAAAAATCTATGAACTCGCTAACGAAATTCTGAATAAACTCTCAGAAACACAAACGCAAATCAAACAAATGGTTTTTGGCGAATATGGTGAAATCCGAATCAGTACTGAATGTTTCTCGAGTTATCATTGGCTTCCTTCGGTTTTAAAACAGTTTCATCTTTTGTATCCAAATGTTGAATTGAAAATTGTAATCGAGGCTACTCATATTCCGCTTCAAAAACTTCTGGATAATACAATCGACATTGCCATTATAAGCGATACCATCAAAGATAATAACATCAAATATACCGAGCTTTTTCAGGATGAAGTCGTAATGGTCGTTTCTGAAAATCATCCTTGGACGGATAAAAAATATGTCGTCGCCGAAGATTTTGTAAATGAACATCTAATTATTCATTCGCTTCCGATGGAAACAGTTACCATTCATCAATTTCTTTTGGCTCCAGCCAAAATTTCACCAAAGAAAATTACACCGATGCCACTGACAGAAGCTTCTTTGGAAATGGTAAAAGCTGATATGGGTGTAATGTCAATGGCAAAATGGGCGCTTCAACCGCATCTAAAATCAAGTCCCATACGAGCAATTAAAGTCGGGAAAAATGGTTTAAAACGAAAACATTTCATCGCAACCCGCGCCAATGAAAATTATCCGGATTATTTCCATCATTTCATCAACTTTCTGCAAACCGAAATTAATCTACAATGGAATATTTAATACGAAATTGTGAAATCAAAGATTTACCTAAACTCTTAATTTTACTCCAAAAACATGCAGAATTCGAAAAAGCCGAGTTTTCTCCGGAAGGAAAAGAAGAAGGATTAAAGAATGCTTTATTTGGGAAAAATCCAAAATTATATTGTTTAGTTGTGGCTACAGAAGAAACCATTGTCGGTTATACTTCTTATACTTTTGATTTTTCTACTTGGAACGCGCAAAACTTTCTCTACATGGACTGCTTGTTTTTGGAAGAAGAAACGAGAGGTTTTGGAATTGGTGAAATCTTAATCGAAAGATTAAAAGAAATCGGAAAACAAAACAATTGTGTCAACATTCAATGGCAAACTCCAGAATTCAACACAAGAGCAATTAAATTTTACAACAGAATGGGCGCAACCGGAAAAGATAAAGTCCGATTTACTTTAACTTTGTAAAGTTTTTGTTTCACGCAGATTTGGCAGATTGAGCAGATTTAAATTTATAAATGATTATCTACAAAATCAGCTTAAATCATTTTAAATCTGCGTAAAACAAAAAACTTTGCACCTTTGTACCTTTGCACCTCAAAATAAAAAAATGACAAAAATAAGCATCCTTGGTTGTGGCTGGCTTGGATTTCCTTTGGCAATAAAACTGATTGAAAAAGGAAATTCGATAAACGGCTCAACAACTTCAGAAAATAAACTCGCCATTTTAAAAGATGCAGGAATAAATCCGTTTTTGGTTGCGCTTGAAAGCGAAAGCATCTCTGAATCTATCAATGCATTTTTGTCTGAAAGTGAAATCTTAATTATAGATATTCCGCCAAAATTAAGAACCATCGATCCAAACTCTGAAAAGAAGGTTTTTGTAGAAAAAATCAAAAATCTAATTCCGTTTATCGAAAAATCTTCTGTTACTAAAGTTCTTTTTGTGAGCTCAACTTCCGTTTACGGCGATGAAAATGAACTCATAAACGAAGAAACTATTCCTAATCCAGAAACAGAAAGCGGCAAACAATTGCTTTTGGCTGAAAATATTCTTCTTGAAAACAAAAAATTCCAGACTACAATTCTCCGTTTCGGCGGATTAATTGGCGAAGACCGTCATCCGGTAAAACATTTAGCCGGAAAAGAAAACCTTGAAAATCCTGACGCGCCAGTAAATTTAATTCATCTAAACGACTGCATCAGCATTATTGAAGAAATCATAAATCAGTCAAAATGGAATGAAGTTTTTAACGCCGTTGCGCCTTTTCACCCAACAAGAGAAGAATATTATACTCAAAAAGCGATTAAAATGAATTTGCCAGAACCGAAGTTCAGTTCTGAAAAATCGAACATTAAAAAGCTTATTTCGAGTGAAAAAATTGAGACTGTTTTAAAATATAAATTTGAACTTAGCAATTACTAAAGCGATCAATTTCAGTCTTAGGGAAGTCGAAGGCCTGATAAAATTATAAACAAGCCAATAAAACATAAATTACTTACATAACTTATATGGTTTAAAAAAACTTTGCGAACTTTGCGTATACCTTCGCGCCTTTGCGGTAAAAAAACTTTGCGGTAAAATAAAAACATGGAAACAGTTTACATCAATTCGCCTTTAGGAATCACCAAAATTATTGGAGATGAAAACGGTATTTCTGTAATTTCTGTTTCTGATGTTGGCACAAATGAAGTCTCGGAAATTATACCAGAAGTTTTACAAGACGCAGTTCTGCAATTAAATGAATATTTCGAAGGCAAAAGAACCGATTTTGATCTTAAACTGAATCCGCAAGGAACCGAATTTCAGCAAAAAGTCTGGAAAGCTTTACTAGAAATTCCATATGGAAAAACCGTAAGCTATATGGATCAGACCAAAAAGCTTGGTGATGTAAAAGCGATTCGTGCCGTAGCATCTGCAAATGGCAAAAATCCGCTTTGGATTGTAGTTCCCTGCCACAGAGTTATTGGAACAAATGGATCTTTAACCGGATATGCCGGCGGATTGTCACGCAAAAAATGGCTTTTGGAGCATGAAAATCCAATTAAACAACAAAGTTTGTTTTAGTTTGCCACTAATTCCAATAATTCCCACGAATATTCTTTATAAACCTGTCGATTTATTAACTTCATAAAATATTAAGAAAATTCATTCAATTTATATTTATGATAAATTAAAAAATCAAATTTGTGTACATTTATACCAAATAATAAAATTAGTGTTATTCGTGCAATTCGTGGCTAAAAAAATATGATCGAAAAAGTAAACCTAAACAACATATTATTTCTTGATATTGAAACTGTTCCTGAAGAAGAAAATTTCAATTCGCTTGACGCTGAAATGCAGACACTTTGGGATCTAAAAACGCAATATCAGCGAAAAGACGATTTTACGCCAGAAGAATTTTACGATCGCGCCGGAATTTGGGCTGAATTTGGAAAAATTATCTGCATTTCTGTCGGTTTTTTTACTATCAAAGGAGATATTAGAAATTTTAGAGTAACTTCTTTTTTGGTGAAGAAAAGAAAATTTTAAAAGACTTTTCGAACCTGGTCAATAATCATTTCAATCAGCCACAACACTTAATGTGTGGACATAATTCAAAAGAATTTGATATTCCGTTTATTGCTCGAAGAATGATCATCAATCAAATGCCAATTCCTGATAAATTGAACTTATTTGGCAAAAAGCCTTGGGAAATACCGCATTTAGATACTTTGGAGTTATGGAAATTTGGTGATTACAAACATTTTACTTCGTTAAAATTATTGACCAAAATTCTTGGAGTTCCTTCTCCAAAAGGCGATATCGACGGAAGTCAGGTTGCTCATGTCTATTATGTCGAAAAAGACATCGACCGAATTATTACGTATTGCGAAAAAGATACAATTGCTGTAGCGCAAATTTTTCTTCGCTTGCGTCGAGAAGATTTATTGATTGACGAGGAGATTATTCATGTTTAGTCTTTAAGTTGCTAAGATTCTAAGTTTTTTTCTAAAATGTTTAAATGAACTTCAATAACTTAAATGGTTTAAAAAAATGACTCACGAGGAAATTTCACATCATCGTTTGGTTGCTCAAAAACTATATAAAACAACTCAATGTTCTCCACAAGAAGTTGTGCGTCATTTTGGCGCTATGCAGGCACAGGATTACGCAATGGCAAAATGGGCGATTGGTTCTCGTTGTGATGCAACCGAAAAAGAGGTGGAAGAAGCTATAAATTCGGGCAAAATTATACGAACCCATATTCTGCGTCCAACTTGGCATTTTGTTTCGGCTGAAGACATTTACTGGATGTTGGATCTTTCTGCGCCACAGGTGAAACGTTTTACAGCTTCTGCGGCCAAAAAATTTGATTATGATGACAAAAAGCTAAATCAGGCAAATGACGCAATTGAAAAACTTTTATCTGGAAATAATCATTTAACTCGTGAAGAAATCATGCAGGAGCTTAATATCAAAAAAACTTCAAGTGCTGATTTTTTAAGCGCGACCATTATGATGAACGCCGAATTGGATGGCTTGGTTTGCAATGGAAAAATGAAAGGCAAGCAAATTACTTATGCTTTGCTTGAAGAAAGAGTTCCGAGGCCAAAAAATGTGCTAACAAAAGAAGAAGCTTTAGCAAAACTTGCGCGGCGCTATTTTGAAAGTCATGGTCCGGCAACAGTGCTTGATTTTTCTTGGTGGTCGGGTTTTCCACCTACAATTTGCCAAAAAGCCATTAACGCAATAGAGTTGCAATTAAACCTTATTACTATTGATAATCAGAAATATTGGTTTAAAAAAGAGGTTAAAGATGCGGATCACTTTCGCGAAAGCGTGCATTTTCTTCCCGCTTTTGATGAGATTTTAATTTCGTATAAAACACGCGATGCTTCGTTCAATACAGCACATCAATCGAAAGTTTTTACCAATAACGGCATTTTCAAACCGATAATTTTAGAAAATGGAAAAGTGATTGGAATCTGGAAAAGAACGATCAAAAAAGATCACGCTAAAATCGAAACAGAGTTTTTTAAGGATTTTGAAACAGATAAAAAACAGATTTTATTTGAAGGCATTAAGTCTTTTGAAACGTATTTGGGAACCAAAATTGTTATTGAATAAACCGAATTTTAATTAAAAAATTATCGTTCATAACCATAACTTCCTGTTTCGTTTCTTAAATCTTTATGCTTATTATTGCTAAATAATTACATTTACAAAAAATTACAATTATGGTATTGAGCAGATTTTGGTTAACGATTTTTATTTCTTCGATTGTTTTTATTGTATTCAGTTTATTCACTGCCAATACTTATACGATTGATTCTGTTTTGAATGGAAAAAAGACGACCCAATTTTGATTTCTGAAAAATACGTTGAAGAACTTCCAGCATTCATCAAAGACAGCATTTCGAAAGCCAAAGATCAAACCATGATTATCAATCGTGATACGCTAAATGCAGACACGACCTACGTTTTCAAAAACAAAACCGTAAAAATTTATAGCGGTCTTCAAAAATCTGATGGTTTATTGCCAACTTGTAAAACTACTTTGGTTGATTTGATTTTGCCACTTATTGCCTATTTAGCTTTTTTCTGCGGATTAATGGAACTTTTAATCATTTCTGGAGCTTCTGGAAAATTAGCCAAAACTTTAAGTCCAGTTTTTGTGAAAGTGTTTCCGAGTATTCCTAAAAATCACCCTTCGATTTCTTATATGACTTTAAACTTTGTCGCCAATTTCTTGGGATTAGATTCGGTCGCAACGCCATTTGGATTAAAAGCAATGGAAAGTTTACAGGAAATTAATCCGGAAAAAGACAAAGCCAGCGACGCGCAAATTATGTTTATGTGTCTACACGCTTCAGGCTTAACTTTGATTGCAACTTCAATTATTGGCTATCGTCTTCATGACGAAATGCTACAAATCCAGCCGATGTAATACTTCCGTGTGTTATTACTTCTTTTATTGGTACAATTGCCGCCTTCCTGATTGTTGGAATCAAACAAAAAATCAATTTTAAAAGTGCTTCACTTCTAATTGGTTTAATTACTATGATTGCCGCTATTGTAGGTTTACTGTTGTATGTGAATCATTTGGACTTGATCGGAAAAAATTACTTTACTTCTAATCTTTCAGGTTTAATTTTGCTTACGATTGTTCTTTTTACTTTGATTTTCTCTTTCATGCACGAGAAAAAATTCAAAGATGCCGACACTACCGTTTTCGACACTTTTGTTGTTGGAGCAAATAACGGAGTTAAAACAGGAGTAACGATTTTTCCTTATGTTTTAGGGATGTTAGTTGCAATTTCACTATTCAGAAACAGCGGTTTATTTGAAATCATTAGTGACGGAATCGGATTTATATTCTCAAATTTAGGAGTAAGCAAAGAAATCACGAATGCCTTGCCAGTTGCAATGTTGCGTCCGTTTAGCTCTGCAGGATCGCGAGGTTTCTTGATCGATTCGATGAATACTTTTGGCGCCGATTCTTTAACAGCTAGATTAAGCAGTATTTTTCAATGCAGTGCCGAAAGTACTTTTTATGTAATTGCGGTTTATTTTGGATCTGTAAATATCAAAAATACACGTTATGCTTTGGGCACAATGCTTTTGGTTGATTTGATTTGCGTGATTACTGCGATCTTTGTGGCGACTTGGTTTTTTTAAAACTTCAACTCAACATATATGTATTTTTCCGCAATAAATTAATACACACAAACCTTCCTAATTCAAATTCTTTCTTAGGTAAATAATTTCTAACTTTGTAAAAAAACAAAACAATGATTGATTTTATATACCAAGATCCTTATCCAATTTTGAAGGATGAGACACAATACCGCAAAATCACCTCTGATTTTGTAAAAGTTGAAAAATTTGGAGAACGTGAAATATTGACTGTAGATCCAAAAGGTTTAGAATTATTGGCTGAAGAAGCTTTAACCGATGTTTCCTTCATGCTAAGAACATCGCATTTACAAAAACTAAGAAACATTCTTGACGATCCCGAAGCTACAGACAATGATCGTTTTGTTGCTTACAATTTGCTTCAAAATGCTTCAGTAGTCGCTGAAGGACAATTGCCAAGTTGCCAGGATACTGGAACTGCAATTGTAATGGCTAAAAAAGGTGAAAACATTTTTACCGGTGTTGATGATGCAGAATGGTTGAGCAAAGGAATTTTTAATACATACCAAAAACGCAACTTACGTTATTCACAAATCGTTCCGATTTCGATGTTTGAAGAAAAGAATTCAGGTTCAAATCTTCCAGCACAAATTGATATTTATGCTAAAAAAGGAGCTTCTTACGAGTTCTTGTTTATGGCAAAAGGTGGAGGATCTGCGAATAAAACTTATTTATATCAGCAAACAAAATCGTTATTAAACGATAAATCTCTGGATGCATTTATTCGTGCAAAAATCAAAGACTTAGGAACTTCTGCTTGTCCTCCTTATCACTTGGCTTTGGTAATTGGCGGTACTTCTGCGGAAGCGAACTTAAGCGCTGTCAAAAAAGCATCTGCAGGATATTATGACCATCTTCCAACTTCAGGAAACATGGCTGGTCAGGCATTTCGTGATTTAGAATGGGAAGAACGAGTTCAGAAAATCTGTCAAGAAAGTGAAATTGGAGCTCAATTTGGAGGAAAATATTTCACACATGATGTGCGTGTAATTCGTTTGCCTCGTCACGCGACTTCTTGCCCAGTTGGATTAGGAGTTTCTTGTTCGGCAGATAGAAACATCAAAGGAAAAATCACGAAAGACGGAATATTTGTTGAGCAATTAGAAGTAAATCCGAAACAATTTTTACCAGAAACTGCTCCACATTTAGAAGCACCAGTTGAAGTTGATTTAGATCAGCCAATGGCGACTATTTTGGCTAAATTGTCTCAATATCCAATCAAAACGCGATTAAAATTAAACGGAACTGTGATTGTTGCCCGAGATATTGCGCACGCAAAAATCAAAGAATTACTAGATGCCGGAAAACCAATGCCGGAATATTTCAAAAATCACCCGGTTTATTATGCTGGTCCAGCAAAAACTCCAGAAGGAATGGCTTCAGGAAGTTTTGGACCAACAACTGCTGGACGTATGGACGTTTATGTTGATGAATTCCAAAAGAATGGCGGAAGTATGGTAATGTTGGCAAAAGGAAACCGAACAAAACAAGTTACAGATGCCTGCAACAAATACGGCGGATTCTATTTAGGTTCTATTGGAGGTCCAGTCGCGATTCTGGCGCAAGATAATATCTTGAAAGTCGAAGTAGTTGATTTTGAAGAATTAGGAATGGAAGCTGTTCGTAAAATTACTGTGAAAGATTTCCCTGCTTTTATCATTACTGATGATAAAGGAAATGATTTCTTTGAAAATTTATAATCTAAGACACTGAGGTTCTAAGAAACTAAGATTCTAAGTTTTCTTTTTCCATAAAAAAAACCGCCCAAAAGGCGGTTTTTTTATTTTCTTATAAATTATTTTCTTCGCGACTTAGCGTCCTTGTGGTAAAACTAAGCACTCAGAGCATTTTTCTCAAAAGCAATAAAATGCGATACTTCACCTTTAAAATTATAAACGGGAAAACCATTGATATGGCAACTGTACACTTTTCCGTTTTTTTTATAGTTTTCTATAGTCTTTTCAAAAGAAGTTTTTAATTGAATTGCTTCTCTTATTTCTTTCAATGCTGTTGGACACGTTTCTGGTCCTTGAAACATTTTTGGCGTGTTTCCTAAAACTTCAGCTTCGGTATAGCCTGTCATTCTCTTGATTTTACTTGAAGCAAAAACGATTTTCAAATTTAAATCAGTAACTACAATTACCTCATTTTTAAGGCGTTCTTCTATTTTCAGTCCTTTTTCATTCCAGGAATATTGCGTAGAAATTTGATGTACTTTTTTCAGATCGGCGGCAAGAGCTTTTAATTCATTTACATATTCGTAGTGAAAATCCCATGACAAAATTGGAACTGAATATCGATAAGAAGGATCTTCAAGGTCGGAATTTTTCATTTGGAGTGATTTAATTGATATCTTTTCTCTCAAAGATAAAACGAAAACTCCAGTTTTTTTTACGGAAAACCGTATTTTTAAATATTATAACAAATCAAAACGAAAATTTTAACTGGACAACAACCGACTTCTTTTCCTCTGTGTTTAAATTACTTAACGAAATTCCAAGTAATCTCACAGAATCTTTCATCCTTTCCTGATAAAGCAATTCTTCGACAACTTCTAAAATCAAACTTTTATCAGAAATAAAATAAGGGAGCGTTTTGCTCCGAGTCTGTTGTGTAAAATCACTGTATTTAATTTTCAGGGTAACCGTTTTGCCTGAAATCTTATGCTTTTTCAAACGCTTTTCAAGTGATCCGGCAATTTTTTCAAGCTGTTCGAGCATGAATATTTCGGAGGATAAATTGATATCAAAAGTATGTTCTGCGGCGACCGATTTTGTTATTCGATGTGGTTTTACTTCACTATTATGAATACCTCGAACCACTTTATAATAAAAAGCACCAGATTTTCCGAAATGTTTTTCCAAGAATTCTTCTGTTTTGCTTTTTAAATCGGCTCCCGTGAAAATTCCGAGTTGATACATTTTTTCGGTCGTCACTTTTCCGACGCCATAAAACTTTCGGATCGGCAATTCTTCCAAAAAAGCTAAAATTTCATCAGGATTTACCGTTTTTTGGCCGTTTGGCTTATTTACGTCGCTAGCAATTTTAGCCACAAATTTATTGACCGAAATTCCCGCAGATGCTGTAAGTCCGACTTCATTTAAAATTCGCAGACGGATTTCTTGTGCCAATAAACTCGCGCTCGGATTTCCCTTTTTATTTTGAGTTACATCCAAATAGGCTTCGTCAAGCGAAAGCGGTTCGACCAAATCAGTATATTCATGAAAAATTTTATGGATTTTAGAAGAGATTTCCCTGTAGCGGTCAAATCTCGGGCGTACGAAGATAATTTCTGGACAATATTTTTTAGCCAAAACACCACTTATGGCGCTTCGAACACCAAATTTTCTGGCTTCATAACTTGCCGCCGAAACGACTCCTCTATTTTCTGAACCACCAACTGCAACAGGTTTTCCGCGCAAAGCCGGATTATCCATCTGCTCGACAGAAGCATAAAAAGCATCCATGTCGATATGAATAATTTTTCGGTATGCAGGCGTTTCAGACATGCTACAAATTTAAAAAGGAAAACAATAAAAAAACGTTGGCAATAGTTATAAATAATATCAATTTTTAAAGATTAACAACTAAATGATTCCAAACAAATCATTTTCTTTATTTTTGTAATCCTTACCCGAAAATTTAAAAAATGCGAACATTTGTTATAGGCGACATACACGGAGGATTACGCGCACTTGAGCAAGTGTTGAATAAAGCGAAAGTTACTACCGAAGATACTCTTATTTTTCTTGGCGATTATGTGGACGGCTGGAGCCAATCTGCTGAAGTAATCGATTTTTTAATTGATCTTAAAAGCAAACAAAAATGCATCTGCATCAGAGGAAATCATGATCAGCTGGCACTTGACTGGCTTGAAAACAGGCATGAAGATTTTGATGAAGAAATGTGGTACAAACATGGCGGAAAAGCAACTGTTGAAGGATACTCTAAACTTTCCGAAGAAAAAAGAAAACACATATTGCCTTTTTAGAATCTTTAAAAGATTATTACCTTGATGATGAAAATCGTCTTTTTGTGCACGCTGGTTTTACCAATTTAAATGGTGTTGTCTGGGAATATTTTCCGAAATTATTTTATTGGGACAGAACACTTTGGGAATCAGCACTAGCTTTAAACCCAGATTTAAAGCCCGATGATTTATATTATCCAAAACGATTTACGGTTTATAAAGAAATATATATCGGACATACACCTGTAACAAGAATTGGGCAAACCGTTCCGGTAAACAAAGCTTGTGTTTGGAATGTTGATACCGGCGCCGCCTTCAAAGGCCCTCTGACCATTTTGAATGTAGATACTAAAGAATTCTGGCAAAGTGAACCATTAAACGAATTATATCCTGATGAAAAAGGTAGGAATTAAAATATTAAATATACATTTGCACCGCAAAATAATTAATATTTAAGTTTATGAAAAAAGTTATTACACTCTTGTTTTTAGTATCATTTGGATTTGTTAATGCTCAAAAAGCTTTTACAGGCAAAGGAGATATCAGAGTAAATGTTGGTGCTAATCTACAAGATGGTGGTTCTGGAATTCAAGGTTCTGTTGATTTTGGTTTAGGAGAAAATTTCTCTTTTGGTTTTGTTTCAAATTATTTACTTGGTGTAAACAATTTTAATGGTATTTATGGTGATCACCCAACTCCATACAATGATTACAAACCAGAATTCAAGGATCGTTTTGACGCAAAAGCAAGAATTAACGCTAACTTAAGCAGTGTTATTGGAGTAGAACAACTAGATGTTTATCCAGGTTTAAGTTTAGGCTTGAAAAATTTTGGAGGTCACATTGGAGGTCGTTATTTCTTTACTGACGGATTTGGTGTTTTCACAGAAATTGGTTTTCCAATTGCAAAATACAGCAGTGATAATGATGTATTTGATCACTTAAATAATCAAGCTACTTTCAGTTTAGGAGCTTCATTTAATTTAAATTAAATCTTTTAAGTTCCAAAGGCTCATAGGTACAGAGGAACAAAGTTTTTAAATAGAAAAACCGCCCAAAAGGCGGTTTTTTCTTTTTACTATAAATCACTTTGTTACTTTGAACCTTTGCAACTTTGTACCTTATCTAAAAATTCATTTCAGGAATTTCTCCTTCAATAATCAAATTAGCTTCGGTTGAAGCGACGATATGCTCGACTGAAACGCCTGGCGCGCGTTCTAAGAGCTTAAAACCTTTTTCGGTTACTTCGAGAACCGCAAGCTCCGTTACTACCTTTTTAACGCATCCTACACCTGTTAATGGCAAAGTACATTTTTTTAAGATTTTAGATTCTCCTGCTTTGTTTACGTGCATCATGGCAACGATAATATTTTCTGCCGAAGCTACTAAATCCATAGCACCTCCCATTCCTTTTACCATTTTCCCTGGAATTTTCCAGTTGGCAATATCTCCGTTTTCAGAAACTTCCATTGCTCCTAGAATGGTCAAATCCACTTTTTGACTACGAATCATTCCAAAACTAAAAGCCGAATCAAAAAACTTGCTCCCGGTAAAGTCGTAATCGTTTGTTTTCCTGCGTTAATAATATCTGCATCTTCTTCTCCTTCAAACGGGAAAGGCCCCATTCCAAGAACGCCGTTTTCACTTTGAAATTCTACTGCAATATCTTCTCTAACGTAATTCGCTACTAGAGTTGGAATCCCAATTCCTAGATTTACGAAATAACGGTCTTTTACCTCTTTTGCAATTCTTTTTGCTATATCTTCTTTACTAAGTGCCATATTTTAAAATGTGTCAATTAGAGAATTTGATAATTAGATAATTTAAACACAATTATCTAATTGTCTCATTATCTCAATTATCTAATTCTTCGTTCTAACCGTTCTTTGCTCGATTCTCTTTTCAAATTTTTCTCCCTGAAAAATACGTTGCACCATAATTCCCGGAATGTGAATCTGATTTGGATCTAAAGTTCCAACCGGAACTAGTTCCTCAACTTCGGCAATTGTGATTTTTCCGGCGCCGGCCATGCAAGCGTTAAAGTTTCTGGCAGTTCCTTTGAAGATAAGATTTCCGGCCTCATCGCCTTTCCACGCTTTTACAATCGAGAAATCTGCTTTGAAGGCTTCTTCCATAATGTGCATTTTTCCGTTGAATTCGCGCGCTTCTTTTCCTTCAGCAACTTCGGTTCCGTAACCAGCTGGTGTAAAGAAAGCTGGAATTCCGGCTTGAGCCGCACGACATCTTTCTGCTAAAGTTCCTTGTGGTGTAAGTTCAACTTCTAATTCCCAGAAAGCATCTGGCGTTCAAATTCGGCATTTTCTCCCACATAAGATGAAATCATTTTCTTGATTTGTTTTTTCTGCAAAAGCAAACCTAATCCAAAATCATCTACACCAGCATTATTTGAAATACAAGTCAAATCTGAAATTGATGTATTTACCAATGCCGCAATAGTATTTTCAGGAATTCCGCACAAACCAAAACCGCCAAACATGATTGTCATGCCGCTTTCGATTCCTTGAATTGCCTCATGAACATTATTTACTTTTTTTGTTATCATAACAAAGTGTCTTTATTACTGTATATTTTTGATAAAAATAAGATTTTTAGATTTAATTATAACGATTTCGTAATGATTTTGACGAATTTAATTTTAACCGCATAAAATATATCTCGGAGAGATTAAATATTGGTAGAAAAATTTATCGCCAGTATTATTTTGTCCCATAGGGACTATATGTGAAATTCATTAAGAATCTTAAAAGATGTAGTCCCTACGGGACATCTTTGAAATCTTATCATTCATTGTTTTCTACCAATATTTAACTCCTAACGGAGTATATATTGAAATACTAGTAATTAAAAAAATCCTTTTGTATTCTCCTCAATTTAGAAGAATACAAAAGGATTTAATTATTTAAAAAACGAAATTTAAACTACAGTTCAAATTCATCTGTATTTTGATCTGTTTCGGTTGTGTCTTTTACAACGGCAGGCCTTTGATAGCAATCCACTTTTATTGAAAGATTTGCAGGACGCTCAAATTCTGATTTAGAAACCTGAAGCGATTCATCTCCATAACATTTCTTCATAAAATAAGCCCAAACCGGCAGTGTTGCTGTCGCACCTTGACCATAAGTCAAACTTTTGAAACGCGCTGAACGGTCTTCACAACCAACCCAAACTCCAGTCACAAGATTTGGAACCATTCCCATAAACCAACCATCTGATTGATTTTGCGTTGTTCCAGTTTTACCAGCAATAGGGTTTTTGAACATATATGGATATCCTGTCCAACGGTTATCTCCGCTTCCACCGCCTTGCGTACGCAAACGCGCACCAGAACCCGTTTCAGTAACTCCTTCAAGTAATTTGATAACTGCGAAGGCAATATCTTTATTTAAAACGTCATGAGATTCCGGAATCGGCTCATAAATAACCTCCCCACTTTTATTCTCAATTCTGCTTAAAAACTGTGGCTTTACATAAACACCTTGATTTGCGAATGTACTGTAAGCCGCAACCATATCTTCAACTGTAATATCAACTGCTCCAAGCGCGATTGAAGGCTGAACTGGAATTTCAGTTTTTACTCCTAATTTTTTTGTCAATTCAACAACCGCTTCTGGGCCAGTTCTGTCAATTAATTTAGCCGAAACTGTATTGATCGAATTGGCCAAACCTTGTTTTAAGGTTACCATTCCTCGGTATCTGTTGTCAGAGTTTCTCGGTTCCCAATCTTCTGTTACGTGGTGACGTCCTTTATGAATCATAAACGGACCATCCAAAATTGAATCACAAGGAGACATGTTCAATTGCTCAATCGCTGTTGCATAAACAAATGGCTTGAAAGTAGAACCAACTTGTCTTGCTCCCTGCCCTACGTGATCATATTGGAAATATTTATAATTGATTCCTCCAACCCAAGCTTTAATGTTACCCGTTTGTGGTTCCATCGCCATTAAACCTGACTGCAAAAAGTGTTTGTAGTAACGAATAGAATCAAGTGGTGTCATTACTGTATCGCGTTCTCCCTTCCAAGTAAATACGCGCATTTTTGTTTTTACTTTGAATGAAGCAATAATATCATCTTCGCTTTTTTCCATATCTTTCATAATTGCCCAACGATCAGAATTTTTCATCGCTTGCATCATGATACGATCTGTTTCTTGTTGTGTGATATTTACGAAAGGCGCATTTTTATTGGTTTTCATTTCAATAAAAAACTGCTGTTGCAAGTTTTTCATGTGTTCAGAAACTGCCTCTTCAGCATACATCTGCATTCTTGAATCGATAGTAGTATAAATTTTCAAACCATCTTTGTAGATATCATAATCTGAACCGTCTGGCTTTTTATTCTCAGTTACCCATTTTTTCATGTAATCACGAAGGTATTCTCTGAAATAAGTTGCCATTCCTTCGCGGTGGCTCTCCAATTTGAATTTTAACGTAATTGGCAAAGCTTGTAATCTCAACTTTTCGGCAGTAGTGATCATTTTTGCTTTTTCCATCTGCGAAAGCACCACATTACGGCGATTTTTCACGCCTTGCGGATTACGAACTGGATTGTATAATCCTGAGTTTTTGAACATTCCAACTAAAATAGCCGATTCGTCCATTGTCAAATCTTTTGGATCTTTAGAGAAATAAGTCTGCGCCGCAGAGCTCACTCCAACTGAATAGTTCCCGAAATCATAAACATTACAGTACATTGCTATGATTTCATTTTTAGTATATTGTCTTTCGAGACGAATCGCAATGATCCACTCTTTTATTTTCTGAACAATTCTGAAAGGAAGAAATTTTGATCCTTCGCCATGAAATAATTGTTTTGCAAGTTGTTGCGTTAACGTACTCGCTCCACCGTTTGTTCCTAGAGTGAAAATCGCTCTCAAAGTTCCGCGTCCGTCAATTCCTGAATGTTCGTAAAAACGCGCATCTTCAGTAGCAACTAGAGCTTCAACTAAACTTTTTGGCAAGTCTGAATATTTTAGCTGTGATCTATTGGTTTTAAAATATTTACCAATCACTACTCCATCCGAAGAAATAATTTCAGTAGCTAAATTTGAATCGGGATTTTCAAGATCTTCAAAAGAAGGCATTGAACCGAATAATCCCCAAGAGGCAAATAAAAAGAAAGCCAAAATACCCAGCAAAGTATAGGCAAAAATTCGCCAGAATTTCTTTTTATAGTAATTAATATCTTTAACGCTATTTGATTGGTTGTTTTTCTTGGTCGCCATAACTATTTCTAATCTTTTTGTTCTATTCTAAAACCTACGTCTGTAATACCTTCTAAAGCTTCAACACCAGGAATTTTACCTGATTCTCTAACCGCTTGTTTGATGTGAACTTTGTATTTTCCTCTAAACTTTACATCTTCTTTGTAATACAGCTTGCTTTCTTTTATGTCAGTAAAGCCGTTTCCTAACAACGTTCCGTCTGGATTTGCCATTTGATATTCTAAAGTATCAACTTTCGTAAATCCGCTTGGTGTTTCAAGAGCCACAATCAAGAACAAATTATTGAAAGGGTAATTGTTGTTGTCTCTCAAATTTACAAATAAATTGTATTTTTTGGTAGAATCTAAAACCGGCAGATCAAAAGTAACAACGCTGTCTTTGTGCCAGGCACTTCCGACTGATTTGTACTCATCGAACACTCTTTTTTTATCACATGAAAAAAGAAGTATTGCGACCAACAGAAGAATTCCGCTATTTTTTATTCTCATTTTTAGTAATAATTATTGGTTTTCTAGGCTCCGTAGATTTATTTTCATTTGAATTTTGCGGATTCGGATTATTTGATTTGTTCGAATTCTTGTGCTTATTCTTATGATTTTGTTTGTTTGGATTATTAGGTTTGCCCTGCTGATTTGAATTTGCATTCGGATTATTATTCCCTGCAGGTTTTGCATTATTGTTTTTCTCCTGCTGTGGTTTTGCCTGAGTTGCAACGCCAGAAGCCTCGGCATTTTGTTTACGTTTGCGATTTGGTTTTTTCTTTCTTTTTGGCTGGTCAAAACGAGTCAAACTTTCTTGCCCCATTGCATTATTGAAGTCTTTTTCAGGCTCTGAAGTTACTTCGATTGCAAAATCTTCTAAAGACGAAACTTTATTTTTCTGCTTATTCTCTGCAATAATTTCTTTTACCTGATCAATTTTCAAAACATGCCAGTTTGCGAAATTGTTTGTATAAGCAAACCACATCAATCCTTTGAAAATATCTTGTTTTTGACAAATCGCGTCGCCTTTTTCAGTAATCAGTTTAGTATCATAATCTGGAAAATCCTTTAAGGCATCCATGTAAGTGTCCAACTCATAGTTTAGACAACATTTTAATTTTCCACATTGTCCTGCTAATTTTTGTGGATTCAATGATAGTTGCTGATAACGAGTCGCAGAAGTATTGACACTTCTAAAATCAGTCAACCAAGTCGAACAGCAAAGCTCACGCCCGCAAGAACCAACTCCTCCTAAACGAGCCGCTTCCTGACGGAAACCAACTTGCTTCATCTCTACTCTCGTACTAAATTCTTTAGCAAAATCTTTAATCAGCATTCTAAAATCGACACGGTCATTTGCTGTGTAATAGAAAGTTGCTTTTGATCCGTCGCCCTGAAATTCAATATCCGAAATTTTCATTTCTAATTTATGCTGAATTGCCAATTCACGCGCACGAACCTTCATTGGCTCTTCGCGATCACGCGCTACAGACCAAATATCGATATCTTTTTGAGATGCTTTTCTGTAAATTTTTGGAACATCATTACTTTCATGATTCACTCCTTTTTTCTTCATTTGAATTTTCACTAATTCACCTGTAAGAGTCACAATTCCAATATCATGTCCTGGCGAAGCAACAGTTGCTACAATATCGCCAATACTTAAAGTTAGTTTTTCTGAATTTCTAAAAATTCCTTACGTCCGTTTTTAAAACGTACCTCAACACAATCAAAAATCGCCTCTCCATTAGACGGACTCATGTTTGAAAGCCAGTCAAAAACCGTCAATTTATTGCGGCTATCGGTGCCGCAAGTCCCATTATTTTTACAACCTTTTGGTGCGCCACCATCTGAGGTTGAACAACTTGTACATGCCATAATTATATATGTAGTGTTGCAAAAGCAACTTAAGTTCATAAACGTTTAATCGGTAAAGATAGTATTTTTTTATTTTGCTCTATACGGATTAAAACTAATGGTTTGTTAAATAAAAAAAGAAAATTTGTATCTCGAAATAATTCTGAAAGAGAACTAAAATTTGTTAAGTTTACTAGTACAAAAAATCCAACCAACCCAACAACGAAACTTAACCAATAATGAACACTGAAATTTTATTAGACGAACAAAAAGAAGCAAACTATTTTTATCATTTTAATTTTTTAAAGTTTAAAAAGATTCTTTTGCCTTTAGCATTTATTGCCTTCCTTTTTATTATCAAGCAATTTATCACAAACCATTTCAACACTTCAAAGTTAGGAGGTCCCGGATTACTTGGGATGTATGAACCTTTTACAGAACTTCCATTTTGGGTAAAGACCGTCAATTTGCTTTTTGACATCTTGATTACGTTTACGATACTCTGCTGGGAAGCTATTTATTTAAAAAAATACGACAAGATTAAGTTTATTGTTTTGCTTGCTTTGCCATCAATTGGTATAGATACTGTTGTTGCCTATTCAAATCTTTATGAAACTGTCCTCAAGAGTTCTTTTTTCTTACCCTTCATGATTTTGAGTTATTTTCATTGCTATGTTTTGTACGGAGCATTAAGAAGAAAAATTCTTTATGGTGAAAAAATAAGCCTTATTGGATTTTTAATCGGAATGATTGGTTTAGTCAGCATAAATCAGCTTTATCAAAAAGTTGGATCCGTTGTATTATTGTCTAGCGATTTTCTGGCTCCTATTTATTCCTAATGGACTGATACTTACACGAGTTTTTGTTCCGCTCTCTTTTTTCTATTTTTTATTTCTGGCAGATGCTGGGCTTTCTTTCAAAAATTTTACAAGAATGCCCTCAGCGATTTTATTGACAAAGAAAAAATTTACTATTCATTTTATATTTTTATTTACTTGCCTACTGTCAATATATATTTATTCCACAGAATACTTTTCGCTATCTTCATTTGAATTTATGCCTTCGAGCCTCAAAAGTATTATTGGTAATCTGTATAATCTTTTCCATGCTATCACTCAAATTGCATTTGTATATTTATTATTTTCTCAACTATTGCTTTTACAATTAACAGCACTACGAAGAAGACCATTATGGATATATCTCTTAAGTTTTGCTCCAGTAATTAATCTATTTACGTTATTGTTTTATTTTCGAAAAAGAACTCCTTTAAGTAATTCCGAATTTTTAGAAATAGAAGACATCGAGCAACAGAACAGATCTTATCTCCAGATATTTATTTTATTGCTGTCGAGTGCTTATGCAATTAAAAGGTTTATTGAATTAGGTCTTAGTCGTGAAAACTTAATTTATATGATTGCAATATTTGTAGCACTTTATATTTTAATATTATATGTCAGAATTGGGGTTCGAATCGTTTTAGCGCTATTGGGCTTTATCGCCGTATTTGCTTTATATCAAGATTTGCCTACCGGACTTTATTATACTTGCTTAATAACTTATGCGGCTATCGGTCTATACAATCTTCATATTGCCTTATTTTGGACAGCCGAAGAATGGGATGAAATTGAAGAAAATAGCGTAACCGAAAACACTCAAGATGCTTAAATATAAAAAGAGTCGCCCTGTTTTTTTTCGCGACGACTCTTTTCTTTTATAGAATAATGAATTTCTAAGTTTCTTTAACGGTAATAATCTTAACCGGACAGGCTTTTGTCGCTAATTCACAGCTTTCGACGATAGCATGATTGGAAGATTTCAAAGTAAAAAACCCTTTTGCATTCTGCGAATGAAGCAATACTGATTTTCCATCTTTTTTTGACATCTGAAAATGCACCGGATCCATTTCGACACAATAATTACAGCCAATGCATTTGTCTCTTTGTAAAGTGATGATTACCATTACGCCTCAACAATTTTATATAATTTGTCCGACATTCTTATTCTGAATGGTAATCTGAAAGTACAGTCGTCTCCTTTTGTCGCTTTTTCAACTTCTAGATCGTTTACGAAAATTTCGTCAATAATCATTTCCTGCGCACCTGTGCTTGGACCTGTAATCAATATTTTATCGCCTACTTTAATATCGTACGCTTCGATTTTGAATTGTCCAATTTCGGCTTTTGGGAAATAATGCGCTCCTTTTCCAACATAAACCTTTTTCTGCGTTGTCGCTGATCCCGGAATATCACTCCATTCACCTAATTCCTGACCGAGATAATATCCAGACCAGAACCCTCGATTGTAAACTGTTTCTAAAGCTTCGATCCAAACTGCGGTTTTTTCTTTTGAAAAAGTTCCTTCGTAATATGCATCAATCGCTTCACGATACGTTTTTGTTACCGTTGCCACATATTCTGGAGCACGGCCTCGTCCTTCGATTTTTAAAACTTGAATTCCCGAATCAATTACCTGATCTAAGAAATCAAGCGTACACAAATCCTTAGGCGACATCATGTATTCGTTATCCAATTCGATTTCAAAACCCGTTTCTTGATCAATAACGGTATATTTTTTTCGACAATTTTGTTTGCAGGCGCCACGATTTGCAGATGAATTATGCGAATGTAAACTCAAATAACATTTTCCTGAAACTGCCATACACAAAGCTCCATGGCCGAAAATTTCGATTTCAACCAAATTTCCGTTTGGACCTTTTATCTGCTCTTTTTCAATTTGAATCGTAATGTTTTTTACTTGACGTAAGCTTAATTCTCGGCTTAAAACCATTGTATCGGCAAATAAGCTGTAAAATTTAATGGTTTCGATGTTGGTCACATTCAATTGCGTTGAAATATGAACTTCCATCCCTATCGATCTTGCCATCGCAATTACGGCTTGATCAGAAGCAATTACAGCAGTAATATTTGCTTCTTTGGCTTTATTCAACAATGTTTTTACGATTGACAAATCATGATCGTAAATAATCGTGTTTAAAGTCAAATAGCTTCGAACATTTTTGGCTTCACAACGATTGGCAATTTCTTTTAAATCTTCTATAGTAAAATTTACTGTCGATCGTGCACGCATGTTGAGTTGTTCAACGCCAAAATATACAGAATCACAGCCATTATCTAAAGCGACCTGGAGCGACTCAAAGTTCCCAGCAGGAGCCATGAGTTCAATTTTATTATTTGTTGTCATTTTTGATTTTATTGTTCCAATGATATATTATTAGAATCTAGTGATCTAAAAATTGACAAAAATAATGCGGTATAGATTAGATTTCTATGATTTATATCATAGTCTAATAATTTAAAAATTATTAATAATAGTATTAAGTCATAGTTTCAACCAGGACAAACGTATTGTTCCGTATTTCAAATTCAATTTTGAAAAATACACAATTGTTGTGGATATCCGTTGCGTTCCTGCGGCTGAAACCGCAGGCTATGTTTTTCTTTGCGAATGTTTTTTAATATAGCCCGTGGTTTCAACCACGGGGAACGCATCGTTAAGCCAAGCGATCATTTATCCCCCAGCCCATGCAATTTTACAAATTCATCAAATTCATCTTCTGCAGTTTTCTTAAGATGATGTTTCTTTTGATTTTTAATATAATTGCAAACAGCATCTAACTGAGATTCGCTGACAGAAAATGCCCCGAAGCCAGTTTGCCATGCAAATTTTTCAAGAATAAATTCTCCTCTATTCATAAAATGAGAAGAACTTCCTTTTATTTGCTTTACAATGTCTGAGATTGTTTTTTGTGGATCTTGTAAAAATAAAACATGCACATGATCTGGCATTCCATTAATAATTCTAACGGGACAACCCAGTTCACTTAGCTCCTACCAAATGAAATCGTATAAATTTTTCTCAATTGAATAATCAATTATTTCTTTACGATTTTTGGTTGCCCAAATGGCATGAATCCATAATTTGGTAAAAGAATGCGACATTGTAAATTAGGGTTTTAAAAACCGCTAATTTACAATTTTATACAATTTATCTGACAATCTAATTCTAAAAGGAACTTCAAAAGTAACTTTATCACCAACTTTAGCAGATTGAGTTTCTGCTCCATTAACAATGATTTTATCCAAAACCAATTCCTGATCTCCTGTAGTTGGACCAGAGATTAAGATTCTGTCACCGCTGTTTAATTCGTGATTTTCTACTGTAAATTGTCCAACTTTCGCTTTTACATAGTAATGCTCCGCTTTTCCAAGGAGTACCTTTTTTACTTTTATTTTCTGACGGATATCAGCCTGTTTTTGTGCAGTTGCCAAAGCAGTTTCTGGTAATTCACCCGAATGTTTGAATTTCAGGTTCTCCGATTTTCCTTTTCTAAACACTTTGTTTCCAACTTGTTTTCCAGTTCTTAAACGAACTTGGTCAACTAGAGGCATGTGGATGATTTCTAAGCATTCTGTAGAACAACAGTTTTCCATTGCCGCTTTACATTCATCACATTGAATGAATAATAAATGGCACCCATCATTTTCGCAGTTTGTGTGATTGTCACAAGGTTTTCCACATTGATGGCATTGCGAAACAATATCATCTGTAATTCTTTCCCCTAGACGATTATCAAATACGAAGTTTTTACCAATGAATTTACTTTCTAAACCTTCTTCTTTCAATTGTTTCGCATAGTTGATGATTCCACCTTCTAATTGATATACATTTTTGAAACCTTGGTGTTTGAAATAAGCACTCGCTTTCTCGCAACGAATACCTCCAGTACAATACATTACCAGATTTTTATCGTCTTTGTGATCCTTAAGTTGCTCATTGATAATAGGAAGGCTTTCTCTAAATGTCTCAACATCTGGAGTTATAGCTCCTTTAAAATGCCCAACTTCACTTTCGTAGTGATTTCTAAAATCTACAACAATCGTATTTGGATCATCAAGAATCTCGTTGAATTCTTTGGCTTTCAAGTGAACGCCTATATTGGTTACATCAAAAGTGTCATCGTTTAATCCATCGGCAACGATTTTGTGACGCACTTTGATAGTTAATTTTAAAAAGGAATGGTCATCATGTTCTACAGCTTCATTCAAACGAATGCCTTTCATGAAATCATAAACTTCAAGAGTTGCTCTAAAAGCCTCCAAATTTTCTTCAGGAATACTCATTTGGGCATTTATTCCTTCAGAAGCAACATAAATTCGGCCTAATGCATCTAAGGCATTCCAGGCAATGAATAAATCGTTACGAAATTTTTGTGGATCTTGAATTTTGGCATACGCATAGAAAGACAACGTAAGTCGTTGTTGTCCTGCATCATCGATCATGATGGCTCTTTCTTCTGCGCTCAAAGTGTTATACAGTTGCATGCTATAAACAGTTTTAAGTTAAGAATATATGTTATTTTAGATTTTTCTGAAAATCTGCCGCAAAAATAGGGTTTATTTTGAGATTAAAAATCCTATTGCCCTAATTATCTGATTTTTTTAACATCTTTTAAAAACCTAAACAATCAGCATTGTCATTTTCAAACAAAAATCAAGATTTAATCTCTGATTCAGAAGCACGAACAACCAAGTCATCAACCGAAACAGAACGGCTTATGTGCCCCATAAAGAATTCCAAATTCTCTGCTCTCAAACGATCACGAACCTCAGAACGTGCTTCAGCAATTTTGAGCGTAATATTTTTGGTATCTAAATCAAAAAATAAGTTTTTTAAGAAACGTGTTCCAGCAATATCAACGCGAGGAGACGAATTAAGATCTAATATTACTGTTTTTAATGAATGTGGTTCGCTATATATTTTCTCCCAGATTTTTTCTTTGATATATTCAGCATTAAAATAATATATAGACGATTCAATCCTCACGATCAAGATGTTTTCAATTTTTTCATTATCCGGATGTCTTTCTAAATCGGTATAAAGTTTTGTTCCTGGAACTCTGCCCAAAAAAGCTACGTTTGGTTTCGAAGCCGCTTTCAGCAAAAGCAGTAAAGTAAACATTGCGACCAACAATACACCTGTCAAAATCCCCCAAATGAGCACTCCTAAAAGCGCAATCATCGCTACGCAGAATTCCTGTTTGTCTCTTTTGTAGAGATATTTCATTTCTTTCAAATCAAAAAGACCTCGAATGGCCACCAAAACTATTGAGGCCAAAATTACAGTTGGCAAGTTTTGGAGATGCCCTGTCAAAAACAAAAGACAAACTGCAATTGTAACCGAACAAAACAAAAGAGACAATGGACTTTTTGCTCCAGCAGTATCGTTTACAGCCGATTGTGATAATCCGCCAGCAACAGGATAACCTTGTCCAAAAGCAACGGCCGCATTTGCAATTCCGAGTGCCAAAAGTTCTTGGCGCGGGTCAATAACATATCCATTTTTTTGTGCCAATGTTCTTCCGGCAGAAACGCTTTCAATATATGATAATAAAAAACAAGCCATCGCAAGAAGCAACACTCCATCTACATCACGAATCATTACAGAAGGCATGTGAAATTCTGGAAGTCCTGTTGGAATAACACCAACTGTTTTAAATCCACTATATTTTAATGATGTTGTCGAAACAAGTGCAATCGACAAAACAACTATTAAAATTGCTATCGGCCGGCCGGGTGCTAGTTTCTCTCCAATAATCAATAGTATTATAGCAACAATACCAAAAATGAAAACGGTACTATTAAGATCCGGAATTTGCCGAAACAGCACCATAATTCGTTCCAGAAAATTATTGCCCCCGCCCTCTACACCAAATAATTTAGGCAATTGGGTCATTCCAATTGTTATGGCAACACCAGCTTTAAATCCAACCAAAACTGTTTCGCTTATAAAATTTATGATACCACTTAGTTTTAAAATATAGGCAATGATCGCCATCACTGCAAAAACTAATGCCGTGAGCGAAGCGATTTCAGACCATCGTTGCACATCGCCGTTTGCCATAGTTGCGATTGTAGTTCCTATCAATAGGGAAATTGCAGATGTCGGTCCTATTGCAAGTCGCTTGCTAGTTCCTAAAAAAGCATAAAATATTCCTCCCAAAAGATAACCATAAATTCCAAATTGTGGCGGTAATCCCGCTAGCGTTGCATAGGCTAATGAAACCGGAATTCCATATGCGGCAAGTGTCACTCCTGCTACAAAATCGCTTTTGAGATCTTTTGATTTATACTCTTTAATCCAACCTGTAATGGGCAAAAGTTTAGAAATCATCATTCAAAATGATAAGAATTAATCTTTTTCGGCTAATAAGGCTTTTTTAACCTCGTTTAGTTCTGCCAGTTTTTCTTCACTTACTTTCGGATATTCTAAATCCATTTCGTCTAGAGCGTGAATTATTGCAGATGCGATTGCAATTCGGGCATAATATTTATTATCTGCAGGAATAACGTACCAAGGTGATTTTTTTGTTGAAGTATTTTTGATCAATTCTTCATAAGCAAACATATAATCATCCCAATATCCTCTTTCTTTTGCATCGGCGGCGCTGAATTTCCAGTTTTTATCAGGATTATCAACTCTTTCTATGAATCTGTTCTTTTGTTCTTCTTTAGAAACATTCAGAAAAAATTTGATTACAATAGTTCCGTTTCTATTCAGATATTTTTCAAAATTTCGAATGTCTTCAAAACGGTTTTCCCAAATATTTTCCTTTATCAATTTTTCAGGGATTTTTTGACTTCTTAAAATTTGTTCATGCACGCGAACCACTAAAACTTCTTCATAATAAGAACGATTAAAGATTCCGATGCGTCCTCTTTCTGGCAAGTGTTTCTGGCAACGCCACAAATAATCATGATCCAATTCTTCAGAACTTGGTGCTTTAAAAGAAGAAACCTGACAGCCTTGCGGATTTATCCCAGACATTACATGCTTAATTGCGCCATCTTTTCCCGCCGCATCCATTGCTTGGAAAATAATCAGGACCGACCATTTATCTTGTGCATACAGCGTCTCTTGCATCGCGACCAATGCTTTTACACCCATTTGCAAAGTTTCTTTGATCGCCGATTTTGATTCATTTCCAAAATAAGAAGTTGGCTTACCTTTTAGCATAAAATCTTTATCATCTCCAACACAAAACTCCTCCGAAAACTTCTTTGCACGATGAAGCAATTCCTTTTTGCTTAATGCTTTTAAATTATCTGGAGTAGCATCTAAATTATCTTGCTTTTTTTATTCTTTTTTGACATAACTAGAAATATTTAAGATTTTGGATTTTGACATCAAAACATGATTCTTACAAAACATGTATTTCAACGACAATTTAAGTCTTTTTGTCGATTTTTTAACTACTGAATATCAATTAAATATAAATTTAAAAAAAAATCAAATTGAAAATAATATTTAAAAAATTAATTAAAAAAATGTTAACTTAGCTTAGGATTTATTTGGTTTTAAGTTAGTTGAGTTTTAATAGAATTTAAAAAATTTGAAAAAATGAACAAAATTTACTCCCCAGCAATTTTCTTACTTTTTTTATTGTTTTCCTGCAAAAAAGAAGCCCCACCACAGCCAAAGCCATTAGAGATTTCAGTCACCACCGTATTACAGCAGGATGTTAAAATTGAGTCTGAATACACGGGGCAAACTTTTGGTCAATCAGACATTCAAATTAATCCTCGAGTCGATGGTGTTATTGAAAGTGTGAATTTCAAAGAAGGAAGTTTTGTTACAAAAGGACAATTGTTGTACACTATTGATCCTTTGCCTTATAAAGCCAAACTTAATCAAGCCGAAGGAAATGCCGCCGAATCACAGGCAAGATTATCAAAAACCAAATCCGATCTTGACATGATTACTCCTTTGGCAAAAATGAATGCGGTCAGCCAGAGAGAATTGGTTTCAGCCAAATCAGCTTATACAGCATCCATAGCCCAAATAAAAGCATCGGATGCATCCGTTCAAAATGCAAAAATCGAATTGGGTTATTGCCGAATTGTTGCTCCAATTTCTGGCTTAATCGGAATCTCAAAAGTGAGAGTTGGCGATTATGTTCGACCAGGAGCTGTCTCGATTTTGAATACCATTTCTGATTTAGGAGATGTGAGAGTTCGTTTTACCATGAGCGAGCAGGAATTTCTTCGTTTATATCGAGAATTCAACAAACCAAATTCTGCTTTAAAAGGTTCAGGAGCATCAGTTTCTTTGAAACTATCAGACGGTTCAACTTATCCACAAACAGGAAAAGTAAGCTTTACCGATAGACAAATAGATCCAGCAACTGGTGCAATAACATTTGAAGCCGCTTTTGCAAATCCAGACAAATTGCTTCGTCCGGGCCAATATGCAAAAATTGCGCTCCTTACTGACATTCGCAAAGACGCAATCGTAATTCCGCAACGCGCTGTTATAGAAGTTCAGGGAATTTATCAGGTTTATGTTTTAGGAAACGACAATAAAGTCCAAATGCAAATTGTAAAACCCGGACCTGCTGTTCAAAATGGATATATTATCGAAGAAGGTTTAAAGCCCGGCGATAAGATAGCCATGGGAGGTACTTCGTTATTAAAAAACGGAAGCGTTATTACACCAAAAGTCGTTCAATGGCAATTGGGAGACACAGAATCTGCAGTTACTAAATAATAATCTAGATACATAGTATTATGGGAGAATTTTTCGTTCGAAGACCAATCGTTGCTATTGTAATCAGTATTATTATTGTAATACTTGGATTACTGGCATTACAAAAAACGCCTATTTCACAATATCCGGATATCAATCCTCCTGTTGTAAAAATCACTACATCTTTTACTGGAGCAAACGCGCTGAATGTTGAGCAAGCAGTTGCAACTCCAATTGAACAAAAAGTAAATGGTGTTGAAAATATGTTGTACATGAAATCCATCAATACTTCTGATGGTGCCTGTACAATTGAGGTAACTTTTGATGTGGGAACCAATTTGGATAACGCCAATATGCTTACCCAAAACAGACAAAACCAATCAGCTCCTTTTATGCCATCGAGCGTAAAACAACAAGGTGTGGTGGTAAAAAAATCGTTGTCTTTTCCAATGATGCTTTTCACAGTTACATCAACCAATCCAAAATATGATGCTAAGTTTTTGAACAACTATGCTAGTATTAACATTGTGGATCAATTAGCTCGTATCAAAGGAGTTGGAGAAGTTACACTCTTTGGAGGAAGTGATTATTCGATGAGAATTTGGCTTAAAGCCGATATGATGAGCAAACTTGGCGTCACTGTCGAAGATGTTAAAAATGCACTTAATGCTCAGAATATGATCAGTCCCGGAGGGAAATTTGGAGCAGAACCAGCGCCACCAAATACTGAATTCACTTATGGTGTAACACTTCAAGATCGTTTAGTTACCGAAAAAGAATTTGGAAACATCGTAGTTCGAAGCAAACAAGATGGAGCACAAGTTTTATTAGCTGATATTTCCCGAATTGAATTAGGAACGGAAAATTACAGTTCTACTGCACGACGAAACAGTTCGCCAAGTGCGGTTGTTGCTTTGTACCAAATGCCAGGAAGTAACGCACTTGAAGTGGCAGAAAATGCTAAAAGCGCCATGAAGTTATTATCTGAAAAATTCCCGAAAGATATTGAATATCAAGAATCTTTAGATACAACTTTGGCAATTACTGCCGGTGTTGATGATATTGTCCATACGCTTTTTGAGGCTATTATATTGGTAATTTTAGTAGTGTTCATTTTTCTTCAAAACTGGCGCGCTACCTTAATCCCGCTTATTACAGTTCCAGTTTCTCTTATTGGAACCATCGCGGTTTTTCCAATGCTAGGATTTTCCATCAATACACTTTCACTTTTAGGATTAGTACTCGCAATTGGAATTGTGGTCGATGATGCTATCGTAGTTGTTGAGGCCGTTATTCATCATATCGAGCACGGAAAAACTCCGAAAGAAGCGACAGTTCAAGCGATGCGAGAAGTATCTGGACCGGTAATCGCAATTGCTTTGATTTTATGTGCTGTATTTATTCCTGTTGCAATGACTCCAGGAATTACAGGTCGTTTTTATCAGCAATTTGCCATAACCATTGCCGTCTCGGTGGCGTTCTCGGCTTTTAGTGCCTTATCACTAAGTCCCGCTCTTTGTGCCATGTTGTTAAAACCAACTAAACCTATTGAAGAACAAACAGGCTGGCTGGCCAAGTTTTTTGCAGGATTCAACAGAATTTTCGAAAAAGTAACTGGCAAGTATATCAGCGGAGCTACGTTTTTCGCAAAAAAGCAATGCGCATCGTTCTATTACTTGCTGTAATATTAGTTGCGATTGTATTCTTAGGAAAGAAAATTCCGTTAGGATTTATTCCTGAAGAAGATCAAGGTTATGTTTTGGTAAATATTGCATTGCCTCCTGCATCGTCATTACAGCGTACAGATGAAATTTCGAAAAAAGTAGATAGTTTTCTTAAAGAAGAAGAATCGATTTTGTCTTATACGACGATAAACGGATTTAGTATGCTTACAAACTCCTATCAGCCAAACAATGCGTTTATTTTCATCTCATTAAAACCTTGGGAAGACAGAGCCGAAACGGCCAAACAATTTGTTGATAGACTAAACATAAAACTTGCAACTCAAATTACGACTGCAACCTGTTTTTCATTTGGGCCACCGGCGATTCAAGGTTTAGGTGCTTCAGCTGGTTTCAGTTTAATGCTACAAGACAGAGGTGGAAATACTCCACAATATTTAGCCGAGCAAACACAAGCATTTATCGAGGCGACTCAGCAACGTCCTGAAATTAAACGAATTTATACCACTTTTAATGCTGGTACGCCACAAGTAAAATTGGATATTGACAATGATAAAGCCATGAAATTAGGTATTCCTGTTTCTAAAGTTACAGAAGCTTTAGGAGCCTTTTTAGGAGGAAGCTATGTAAATGACTTCAACCGTTTTGGTCGTCAATACAAAGTCTATCTGCAAGGTGAAGCCGCTGATCGTGTAAGACCAGAAGATTTAAATCTGATTTATGTAAAAAATAATTCCGGCGACATGTTACCTGTTTCAACATTGGTTACCGCAACAAAAGTTACAGGTCCTGATTTTACCAATCGTTTAAATTTATTCCGATCTGCAGAGATTGGAGGAAGTCCGAATGATGGTTATAGTAGTGCACAAGCCTTGACTGCACTCGAAGAAGTTGCTAAACAGACTTTGCCTGCTGATATGAGTTTTGATTACATCAACTTATCGTATCAGGAAAAACATTCGCCCGGAGGAAGTTCCGTTTTCATCATGGCATTGGTGTTTGTATTCTTGATTCTTGCCGCGCAATATGAAAGCTGGAAACTGCCTTTCAGCGTTTTGCTTGGAGCTCCTTTTGCTGTTTTTGGTGCCTTTTTAGGATTAATGCTCGCAAGATTTGGAAGCGATGCTTATGTAAATAACGTTTTTGCCCAGATTGGACTCGTATTGTTAATTGGATTGGTTGCCAAAAATGCCATTTTGATTGTCGAATTTGCCAAAGAAGAATATGAAAAAGGGAAACCGCTTTATGAATCGGCTATGGTTGTCGCAAAACTTCGTTTCCGACCAATTTTGATGACGGCATTTGCATTCATTCTTGGGGTTGTTCCTTTATTGACCGCTACTGGTGCAGGTTCTCAAGCGCGTATCGTAATGGGAATGGCGGTGTTCAGTGGTATGTTAATCGCAACAGTATTAGGTGTATTAATTGTGCCTGGTCTATTTGTAATGATTGAAAACATCGGAAAAAAGAAAGATGAAGCAATCGTATCTGAAGGAAATAATGTGGAATCAAATACTGCAGATCATGATTAAGAGATATAAAATAGTCGTCGTTATATTTATCCTCATCCTATTTCCTTTGGGTTGTATGGTTGGTCCAAAATATAGCAAACCAGAACAGCAAAAATCTGATTCATATAAAAACGAAAGAAACTTAGATAGTCTGGCGAACGTTACCAATTTAAAATGGTTTGATCTGTTTAATGATGATGTTTTGAAAGATCTGATCAAAAAAGGATTGGAAAACAATTACGATTTAAAAATTGCCGTTTCCAGAATCGATCAGCTTCGTGCACAATTAGGATATGCCAAAGCCGATTTGTTTCCAACATTTCAATATGGAGCCACCATAAACAGCAACGAGAAAAACTTCACTCCTTCAAACGCAGGAGCAAGTATGTCTTGGGAACTTGATTTTTGGGGAAAATACCGTCATGAGAATAACGCTGTACAAGCCGAACTCTTAGCCACTGAAGAAGCTCGAAAAGTGGTGCTTTCGGATATTGTCAGCAATATTGCTTATGCATACTTCCAAATGCGAAACCTAGACGAACAGCTGGAAATTACTAAATCGACACTTGAAACAAGAGAGAAATACTATGAAATCATAAACCAAAGATTTCAAAATGGTTATATCTCTGAAGTGGATAAAGTACAAATTGAGCAACAAGTAGCGATTGCCGAAGTCGCGATTCCAAACATTCAGCGACAAATTACTTATCAAGAAAATACAATTGCGCCGCTTACAGGTCAGCTTCCAACTGAAATTCCAAGAGGAAAAAGCAATACCGAATTGCAGATTGTGAGTGAAATTCCACTTTCCCTTCCATCGGCTTTGTTAGAAAACAGACCAGATGTAAAAGTCGCCGAATTAAGATACAAAGCGACAAATGAAAGAATTGGAGTGGCTCAAGCAATGCGTTTTCCATCATTGAATTTGGCGACAATAGCGGGATTTGCAAGTGCCGATTTAAGCAACTTATTCCTCGGAAGTTCCTATTCGCAAAATGCATCAGCAGGAATTGCAGGTCCAATATTTGCCTTCGGAAAAAACAAAAGAAGAGTTGAAATCAACAGGCAACAAGCAGAACAATTCAAATTCATTTATCAAAAAACGTACATCGGCGCCGTTTCTGAAGTAGAACAATCCATTCAAAACATTAGAACGTATAAAGAAGAATGGAAAGCCCGCGACAGACAAGTTAAAGCGACCTTGATAAACTTTAATCTCTCTCGCGAAAGATACGACAGCGGTTATGTTTCGTACTTAGAAGTCTTAGATGTAGAAACGAACTTGTTTAATGCCCAATTAAGCCTTGCCCAATTATCCGAAAGACAATTAAGCTCAATGGTTGAATTGTATAAAGCACTTGGCGGGGGATGGAATCTCTGATTTTAAGTGACAGAGAGACAAAGAAACAAAGTTTTCTTAGCATATTTTAAAAAAACAAAAAGCACTATTTTCATAGTGCTTTTTTTAATCTTTGTCTCTCTGTAACTTTGTCACTTTGAACCTAAAGAATTAACAAAACTCGTTAAACGCATCTTGCAAATTCTCAGCGATCATTTCAGCTGGACGTCCTTCGATGTGGTGACGCTCTAACATGTGAACCAATTCTCCGTTTTTGAACAAAGCCATAGATGGCGATGATGGAGGAAAAGGAAACATATGTTGTCTAGCGAGCATCAACAGCTTCTTTGTCAACACCAGCGAAAACTGTAATAAGGTGATCTGGTTTTTTAGCGCCTTCTAAACTCATTTTTGCTCCCGGACGTGCATTTCTAGCAAGCACAACCGCAAACAGAGTTAACAACAACTAAAGTGGTACCTTCAGCTTTGATAGCATTCTCAACAGCTTCAGCACTATGTAAATCTTGAAAACCTGCAGAAGTCAATTCAGCTTCCATTGGTCTTACCATGTCTAGTGGATACATATTCTTGTTTTTTAAAATTAACTTTTGAGTTGCAAAGTTACAAAGTTTACTCGCAACTCCTTAATTTCAAGTATAAAGTTTTGTTATAGTTCGATCGATTTAGTCTAAAGTTGGAAAGTCATAAAGACGAAAGTCAAAACAAATCTTAAAAAAGCTACCTTTTATGACTTGAAATTCAACAAAAAATCTATTTCTCAACATTATTTACCAAACTTCATTTGATACGGATATGTCTCATAAAAAGCATTGTCCTCATTAATAGAAAAACCCTTTGCGGCATCCTCTCTTGCAATTTTTATTAAAGCCATTACTTCCTCTTTAGTCTTCCCTTGTTTTAGCCAACACACTGCCTTATAAAACTTTGCATCTGAAAATTCAGGATAGATTTTTAAAGCTTTATCAAAAATAGCAATTGCTTCATCCCATTTTTTAAGCTCATATTTAGCAATTCCCTGATAAAAATAAGCCGTTGGATGTTCTAATTGTTGTCTGTTTTTATAAATATCAGCGACATAATCATCCAAAAGCTTTTCTGCTTTTTCATATTGATTAAGTTGCAAATAACAAAGTGCGATATAAAAACTATAGGTATGATCCATTCTGTAATTATTACCGTAAAGTCTGATAGATTCGTCCAAGTCGACGATGGCTTCCTTATAGTTTTTAGAAAATATACATTTCATAAAACCACGATACGGCAACCATTCTTTTTTGTCATATAGCACCGCTTTATCTAAATAAGGCATTCCAATTTCGTACTTTTTACATTTAAAATACGGCATCGCTTTCTGTTGCCACAAATAAGCAACCGTACTGTCTTTTTTCAAACCTTGGTCTAAACAATCTTGCCATTCGGTCATTTCAATAATATAATTATGATGTTCAGCACAATTCGTCAAATATGTAGCGATAATCGCGTCTTGTGCCTTATTAGTAGAAACTTGCCCAAATGACAAAAAAGTAAAAAGGAAACTAAATCCAAGAATAGTGTTTTTCAAAATTGTGATTTTTATGTTTATTTATTTCGAAAGAAAATCACCCTAAATAACGATTTTATAAACGGAATTTTAGGACATTTCAAGATTACTTTAAAATCTTCAATTAAAGAAGTTTCTTCATCCAAAAATTTAAAAATCAAAGCTGGATTTCCTTTTTTGAATAAGGAAGAAAAAATAGAGCATCCCAATTCGTTATTTCGATAAAGAATATCTAAAAGCAGTGAATCATAAAACCAAAATCTATTCTTCTTATAAAACGTTGTCATGCTGAGCGGTCCTGAAGCCTCGGGAGAAGCACTTTTATCAATAATAAATTCAACCAATTGCGAAGATTTTTTATCTGAGCTTTTAAAAGTATAACCCGTACTGGCTTTTGTCCATCCGCCGGCAGTTCCAATATTTAAAACCCGTTTAGTATTTTTTTCCAGAATGGATAACACGTCATTGGAATACTTCCCTGCTCTTTTTCAAGAATTTGATATTGGCTTACGCCGAGTTTTTTCAAATAGATTAGAATTTCATCTTCGTATTCTTCTTTTGAGAGAAGTTTTTCAGAAAAGAGCGTATATTCAACCAAAGCTTCAGCTTTTGAAGTCGGCAAAACATACATAAATCGTGTATTCCCCTTCTGTTCAACCGAAAAATCCATGAAAGTTGCTTTTTCAGGATTGAAAACTTCTTTTTCTGTCTTTACAAACCAACCCAAAAAGTGCTGTTGCAAAACCGGATATTTCGTTTGACTTTCGGCGAAAGCCTTTGTATAAATGCTGTTGAATAAATAATTGGAGGTGTATCTATTTTCTTCAGTTCCAACAAAAACATGTGTTTCGAGTTCATTGATATCAGTTACTTTTTCATGTAGAAAAGTAATATTCGGCTGATTTGAAATCGTCTCAAAAACGAAATCATAAAAATCTAAACCATTGATTTTATTGTATGAATACGGTTTAAGATCTAAATCACGTTTGAAATTTTCATTGGCAAACAGAGCCGAATTCCATTTTTTAGAGATAATCGAATTCCAAATCGATTCTTCTTTCTCCCAAAAACACCATGTTCTATCATTTGTTTTCTTTGAATCTTTATCGAGTAGTAAAATGGTTTTATCTGAGAATTTGTCAGATAAAGCCATTTTATAAGCAGTCATCAAAGAGGCCAATCCGGCGCCAGTAAAAATGTAATCGAAATGTTTGATTTGCGAAGAATTCATTCTCAAAAATAAGGAATTTTATTCTTTCAATTTTTCTAAAAGAATTTTAAAATCCTTCGGAGCCAAATAATTTGAATACTGAAAGACAATTTCGTTATTCTCATTCAAAACACATAAAACCGGATAAACAATCTGATTATTGATTGTTCCGAGTTGTAAAGCCAATTCATGAACACCAACATTATTTCCCGAAGGCTGAAATTTAAAAACGTGATTATTAAAAGTTATATCTCGTTTTTCCTCGGCATTAAAATCAATGAAATAGAAATCTGAATTCAGTTTTTCAATAATTTCCTGATTTTTAAATGTGGTTGCTTTCATTCTTTGGCAAAACTGACACCAATCGGTATGAATGAAGACGATGATTTTTCGTTTTTGAATTTGCTGTAAACTATCAATTTCTTCAAAAGAATTACTTTTCAGCTGACAAAAACCTGTCGCTGAAATTCCGAAGAAGAAGATTAATAGAAATAGCTTTTTCATTTTGTTTTTTGTTTTTTGCCACAGATTTCACAGATTAAATGGATTTTTTCTGGTTGTCACCCTGAGCGGAGTCGAAGGGCTCGCCAATTGGAAACGGGCTTCGACTACGCTCAGCCTGACAAATGCAAATCAAAATCCAAAAAAAAATCCATTTAATCTGTGAAATCTGTGGCTATAAAAAATCACCTCAAAGTATATCGCAATCCCAAAAACCCGCGAATCGTTTGATTTTGCCCATAAACATAAGTCGTATCAAAAGTCAAACCGTAAGGATTATCAGGCGTTACCAAAACTTTTCCGGCCGAATCATATTGCACATTTTTATCAAAAGGATCGTTTGTTCTCGAAATCAAAAACGGATTGTTTTGCATTGGCGTAAAATTCAGCAAATTTTTGATTCCGCCATAAAGCTCAAAATTCTTCCAGCCCGTAAAGGTAAACTGAATATTCTGAATGCTGTACCATGGTGAATTCGGACTTCTTGGATCTGTTTCGCTCAGCAAAGGCAATTTCATCGGACTGTAAACATTTCCGGTATAATCCAACAATAAATTTAAAGCTTTTATTCTATAAGAGACGCTCCAAGTTGCTGTGAAATTCTCCGTTAAAAAAGGTCTTTCCGAAATTCCATTCTGAACATTTTTATTATCCAAAACCGTTGCTCCGACAATAAACTTTAAACCCGATGGAAAATTAAGATCAACATTCGTACTAATTCCCTGACTCAATGCATATCCGTCGATATTATCGTAAATAATCTTGTTTGGGTCACTTTCATAGTCAGAAATGATTTTATTGCTAAAACGGGTATAAAAAGCCGTTGTTTCGATGCCCATAAAAGTTCCATTACCAAAGTTGATTTTCTGAATGTAATTTAAATTCACATTTACCGATTTCTCGGGTTTCAAATCGTTTGCAATTACAACATCTCTGGAACCCGTCAACGCGGCGTGATCTTCGGTAAATAAATTCACGACGCGAAATCCAGTTCCGGCATTCAAACGGAAAATCGTGTTTTCATTCGCTTTAAATCGATACGCAAATCTTGGCGTAAAAATAGAACCGTGAATCGAATTATAATCATAACGCATTCCGAGCAAAACCTGGCTTTTTGGAGAAAAGGTTATTTCGTCCTGAACAAAAACCCCAGGAAGCCAAGTGTTTTCAGCTTCTTTTGTTGCTGGCGTGTTATCGTCATAATACGTATATCGGCTGGCGATTCCGGCTAATAAATCATTTCGGCCAATTTTTTTATCCCAAGTCAATTGTAGAAAACCAATTTTCTGATTCGCGATATACGAAGTCGTTCCGTAGCGACTGTCTTGATAATGCACATTTCCAGAAAACGAAAGCATCAGTTTTTCTTCAAATGGCAATTGATAACTTCCAATTAATTCGGCTCTTTTGGTATAAATGCTTTCACCGTAAATTTCATCGCCTCCACGGAATTTCTTTTCCCAACGTACATCTCCGCCCCAGCGATCTTCATACATTCCACGCACCGCAATCGTAAAAAGGCGATTATTATTTCGCAAAAAACTCCATTTATTAAAAACCGAAATTCGGTCAGACAGCGTAACATCAGTAAAATTATCTTTGTCTTTATCAATAACCTGATTGTAATTGAAATAATTAATCCCAAGAAGAGAAGTTGCTTTTCTTCCAATATTGAATTTTACTCCCAAATCAAGATTATTTTCTAAATACGTTGTCGTAAAATAATCTGCAGAAAAAGTCGGCGCATTTGTTGCATTCTTAGTAATAATGTTGATCAAACCTCCAACCGCTTCACTTCCGTAAAGCGACGAAGCAGGACCTTTTACGATTTCAATTCTTTCCACCAAAGAATTCGGAATTCCAGATAAACCATAAACCGTCGAAAGACTGCTCACAATTGGCATTCCGTCAATCAAAACCAAAGTATAAGGCCCTTCCAATCCGTTTATATGAATGTCGCCTGTATTGCAGACACCGCAATTCAGCTGTGGCCGAACGCCATTTATATTTTGAAGCGCATCGTAAATACTTGGCGTTGGATTTTTTTGAAGAAAACCGGCGAATAAACCTCAACGGGAACGGCACTTTCCAAACGTTTTACTGGTTTTAAAGTTCCTGAAACTACAACTTCATTCAATTCATTTTGGTCTTCCGTTAATTCAAAATCAAGAATTAAGTTTTGATTTTCTAAAACCGAGATTTTCTGGGTTATTGATTTAAATCCAGTCGATGTCACGTGTATTTTATAATTTCCTTTCGGAACATTTTCTAATTTATAAAAACCTAAAGAATCAGTTTGAGTTTTAAAGTTTGTATTTAATAAACTGATCTTAATTTCCTGTTGTGCAGGAATTACACCGTCAATTTTTCCTGAGATATTTTGCGAATAAAGGCGTGTAGCAGAAATTATTAATATTGTCAAAAATAAATATTTCATTCTTATAAAATTAAATTTAGACAAAACTAAAAATTAAATTTGACAAATAGTTGTTCTGAAATATGTTTTTTAAAACATTTCAATTTCAATACGTTAAAATTATTATTAAACACATAGAAACATAGATTTTATTCCTTTAACAAAAGAGAAAAGAAAAAGCTAGCTTTCACACATAGCTATGTGTATTGATGGAAGTGAAACGCCTTTTCAACAGCTTTAAAAGCTATGTTTCTATGTGTTTAAATTTTTACTACCAAAAAAATCAAGCAAAATCTTCATCAATAAGGTCTTTATTTATAACCGCTCCAGCGAAAGAACCAGTAGAAACCGCAATCGCCACAGATCGCATTTGAGTCGTACAATCTCCGCTTGCATAAATTCCTGGAACATTTGTTTTTTGCATGGCATCAACTTTTACTAAACCTTGTTGGTTTATATCGCAACCTAAATCTGCTGATAATGAGCAATGTTGCTCGAACGGAGGTTTTGAATAAATCGCTTTTACTTCAACTTTTTCCTGATTTCTGAAAACGATATTCGAAACATATCCGTCATTGTGTTCAAACGAATCTATTTCATCCTCAAAAATTGAAATACCTTTTTTCTTTAGAATTTGAGCTTGTTCCAAAGTCAATTCCGATTTTCCATTAGTACATAATCTCAAATCTTTTGTCCAGTTTGAAATTAATTTTGCGTATTCAAAAGCCATTTCGCCATTTGCAATAATCGCTGTCTTTTGATTTTTCACTTCGTAACCATGGCAATACGGACAATGCAAAACCGAAATTCCCCAGCAATCCGCAAAACCTTTTATTTGGGGAAACAAATCTTTGACACCACTTGCGAACAAGATTTTTCTGGAATTGAAAACTTCGCCAGATTCAGTTGAAACTTCGAACCCATTTTCTTTTTTGATTGCTTTTATAGCGAGTCCATTATAAAAATGAACGGTTTTATAAAGCTCAACTTGTAATTTGGCTTTCGCCGAAATAACAGCAGGCTTTTCACCATCTTGTGTTATGAAATTATGCGAATGCGGTGTTTGTCTGTTGCAAGGCAAACCGCTGTCGATCACCACAACCTGACGAAGGGAACGCCCTAAACTCATAGAAGCTGAAAGTCCACTATAGCTTCCGCCAATGATAATTACATCAAAATCTTTCTGTTTCATAATGGCAATTTTTAATGATTTTGTTTTTTATGCAAATAGTAATTCAACAAATGCCCAATGATCATTCCGATTCCTCCAAAGTAAATTAGATCGAGATGAATTTCAAAAACTATTTCACTCAAAATACTGATCCAAATTAAACTCATAGAAACAACCAAAATTGTCGACACTAAAAGCGACGATTTTTTCATAATTTTGATTATTGCAAATAAACCGAAAGAAGCAAAAATCAAATCGATTATTGGGTTATGAATTAGTCCCAAAGGAAGGATGGTCAGAATAGGAAAAATCAAACAATGAACGAGGCAAAATGTCGCGCTTGAAATTCCTAAAATATCATAAAAAGATGTTGTTGTTTTCTTCATATTTTGTAGATTTGCTTAATGCAATTTAGTTGCAAATATATTACAATTTTATTAATTGCAACATTGTTGCGATTAAATTTTATAATTAAAAAAATGAAAACTACACGTAACACTACAGCAAAGACGGCCGTTTTAGAGGTTTTTGAAAAATCTAGAACCGCACTATCGCACACCGAAATTCAAAAACAATTGAACGATGTTTGCGATCGCGTCACTATTTATAGAATACTAGACCGTTTAGTAAACGACGATATTGTGCATAAAATTTCAAACCTTGACGGAACAGTAAAATATGCAAAATGCAATCATTCCAACCAGCGTGTTCACATCCATAATCATGCTCATTTTAGCTGTGAAAACTGTCATGAAATTACGTGTCTCGAAAATGTAAAACCGAGTTATATTATGCCTCATAATTACAAAGTGAAAGAGATCAATTTTACATTATCAGGTTTATGCCCAAATTGTTTAAATTCTAACATCTAAGTTTTAGACTCGCCTAAAAATATTGTTCAACGAATATAATTTATACCTATATTTGTTAAAACAACATTTTTTAAAATGACCAAATCTTTAGAAGAAGTAAACCAATCGGTTGCTACAGAGCATAAAAAAACAGGTTTCAGGAAAATATTAGCATTTTTAGGTCCGGCCTATTTAGTAAGCGTCGGTTATATGGATCCTGGTAACTGGGCAACAGATATCGCTGGCGGAAGTCAGTTTGGCTATACTTTAGTCTGGGTTTTATTAATGAGTAATTTGATGGCTTTGCTTTTGCAAAGTTTAAGCGCACGCCTCGGAATTGTCACACAACGCGACCTCGCACAAGCTTCTCGCGAAACCTATTCAAAATACATCAACTACATTTTATACTTTTTAGCAGAAATTGCCATTGCGGCCTGTGATTTAGCAGAAGTACTTGGAATGGCTATTGGAATTAATCTTTTATTCGGAATTCCATTGCTTGAAGGCGTTTTGATCACAGTTTTAGATACTTTTATTTTATTATTCCTAATCAATAAAGGAATTCGAAAAATGGAAGCCTTCATTATTGCTTTGGTCGCTATAATTGGGTTTTCTTTCATTTTTGAGATGATTTTTGCCGAACCCGAAATTCACAAAATCATCGGCGGACTTGTTCCTTCTATTCCAAACTCTGCCGCTTTATACATTGCCATCGGAATTATAGGTGCGACGGTAATGCCTCATAATCTTTATCTGCATTCCTCTTTAGTGCAAACCAGAAAATTCGACAGAACGCCAGCCGGAATCAAACAGGCTTTAAAATACAATTTGATCGATTCTACAATCGCACTTAATCTGGCTTTCTTTGTAAATGCGACCATTTTAATCCTTGCTGCAGACAACTTTCCATAAAAACGGAATGTTTGAAGTTGCTGAAATTCAGGATGCTCATCAATTTCTCGAACCTTTGTTGGGAACCAAATGGGCACCAATATTATTTGCCGTTGCTTTAATCGCCGCAGGACAAAGTTCAACAGTAACAGGAACACTTGCGGGACAAATTGTAATGGAAGGATATTTGCATTTACGCATTCAGCCTTGGGTTCGTAGAATTATAACGCGTCTGATTGCAATTGTTCCGGCATTAATAGTAATTTATATTTATGGCGAAAGTGTAACAGGTAAATTATTGATTTTAAGCCAAGTTATTCTGAGTCTTCAATTGGGATTTGCTATTATTCCGCTTATTCATTTCGTAAGTGACAAATCTAAAATGAATGGTTTTCATATTTCTAAAACCACTCAGATTATTTCTTGGATCATTGCTTCAATCATTGTTTCATTAAATGCAAAATTAGTTTATGACGAAATTACTTCGTGGCTTGAAAGCTCGAATAACCCAACTGTGCTTTGGTTTACTGTGGTTCCTCTTGCTTTTGCATTTGCCGGATTATTGCTTTATATAGTTTTCAAGCCTTTTATTGCAAAAGCCAAGTCTAAAGCCATAAATCATTCACCACATCATCTAAAACTTAAATTCACACCAAGAGAAAGCCAGAGTATCAAAAACATAGCGGTTTCTGTCGATTTCTCAAAAGCTGATGAAGCCGCTTTAAACAAAGCCTTTGAATTGGGTGGCATTGACACTGAATATACACTCATTCACATTGTAGAAACCGTCGGTGCATTAATGTACGGAGTTCACGTTCACGATCATGAAACCACAATTGACGAGAAATTATTGCTGAAATATAAAGAAATGCTTTCCGAAAAAGGCTTCAAAATTAAAACAGAACTCGGTTTTGGAAAACCAAACAAAGTAATTCCAAAAATCATTAATGAAGGCAATTTTGACATTCTGGTAATGGGAACCCACGGCCACACTGGACTAAAAGATATCCTTTTCGGCACAACGGTAGACAAATTGAGACATAAAATTTCAATACCTTTGTTGATTGTTAAATAAAAAGATGCTGAGGTACTGAGTTGCTAAGGTTCTAAGGTTTCTCTCGAAAACTTTAAAACAAAACCTTAGAACCTCAGCCCCTTAGAACCTTAGAACCTCAAAAGAAATGACTTTTTCAGAAGAAAACTACCTTAAATCGATCTATCACCTAACTGCCGCTTTGGAAACTGAAGTCAGCACAAATGCTATTGCTGAAATCATGGAAACCAAGGCTTCCTCGGTTACAGATATGCTTAAAAAACTGGCAGAGAAAGATTTAGTAAATTATAAAAAATATCAAGGTGTTTCTTTGACTGAAAACGGAAAACTCGTCGCCAAAATGATTGTGAGAAAACATCGCCTTTGGGAAGTGTTTTTAGTTGAAAAACTGAATTTCAGCTGGGATGAGGTTCATGATATCGCTGAACAATTGGAGCATATCAAATCAGAGCAATTGATTAACCGTTTGGATGATTTTCTAGGAAATCCGACTGAAGATCCACATGGCGATCCGATTCCGGATGCTAACGGCCGAATAATTAAAATTGAAAAACAATTGCTTTCTGAATTATCTGAAAATCAGACCGGAGTTTGCGTAGGTGTAAAAGATACTTCTTCGGAATTTTTGAAATATCTCGATAAACAAGGAATTGCTTTGGGTTCTAAAATTGAGTTTATTTCTAAAGAATCTTTTGATTTATCTGTGAAAATTAAGGTAAATGAAAGGGAATTGTCTATTTCGAATAAAATTGCCTCTAATTTGTTTGTGAAGCTGGTTTAGAGGTTATTTCGCAGAGATTCGCGAAGAATTTCGCAAAGGTTCACAAAGATTTATTCATTTGTCAGGCTGAGCGAAGTCGAATGCCCCGTTTGCTACATCACTTTGCGAGGCCTCGACTTCGCTCAGCCTGACAAACCCGAGAAAAAATTATCTAAACAATTCCTTTCTCAATCATTTCTAACATTACTGGCGATGCATTTTTAAATGTCGGATCTTGTTCGATAATGCTTCCAGCATTCTTTTTGTTTACTTTGAAAGTAACGTCGTTATCTGTAGTAAATAAAAGCGCCGTTAGAAACGGTTTTTTGATATAAGTCCCCAAAATCAACAAAGCTTCATCTAAAGTATGAATGCTTTCAATTTCTTCTGTTTTATATCTGGTCGTAAGGGAAATAGAGAATGTATTATCTTCATTCAGAACTAGTCTGAAATAGATGTTTTTGATTTCGGTGTCGCCCATAGTTTTGGCCAAAGTCAGTTTTGCGAAAGTTCCAGATTGGATGCTTTCTTTAACTCGTTCACAAAAAAGGGCAAATATTGGTTCGTACATTTTTTTTAAAGTGCTAAGGTTCTGAGATGCTGAGGTTCTAAGTTTTTAACCTCTTCTAAATATTATACCACAAAGTTGCACAAAGATTTCGCAAAGTTACGCAAAGCTTTAGATAAAAATTCTTTGTGAATCTCTGTGTTATCTCCGTGTAACTTTGTGGAACAACTTATTTCCCTGTAAATTCAGCTTTACGTTTTTCTAAGAATGCTGTTGTTCCTTCTTTAAAGTCTTGCGTTCCGAAACATTCTCCAAATGATTTTATTTCGGTATCGAATCCATTTTTGCCGTCTTTGAAGTTCGCATTTATGGCTTTTATGGCTTTTCCAATTGCAAACGGAGCATTTTTAATGATTTTTTGAGCGATTACATTTGTAAACGACAATAGTTCTTCTTGAGGCACAACATGATTTACTAAACCATAATCTTTTGCTTGTTCAGCAGTAATCATCGCGGCGGTCATAATCATTTCCATCGCACGACCTTTTCCAACTAATTGTGGCAAGCGCTGTGTCCCTCCGTAACCAGGAATTAATCCTAAAGTAACTTCTGGAAGACCCATTTTAGCATTGTCAGAAGCAATTCTGAAATGACATGCCATTGCCAATTCTAATCCACCACCTAATGCAAATCCGTTAACAGCGAGCAATAACAGGTTTTTTAAGCCCTTCAATAAAATCAAAAAGTGATTCTTGTCCTTCAGCGACTAATTGTGCGCCTTCAACAACAGTATAGTTGGCAAATTCTGAAATATCAGCTCCTGCAACAAATGCTTTTTCGCCACTTCCTGTCAAAATTATAACACGAACATCATCATTTTTGCTTAACAATTTAATTGCATCGCTCAAGTCACTAATTGTTTCCTTGTTTAAAGCATTTAATTTTGCTGGTCTATTAATCGTAATTGTTGCAATTCTCTCCTCTATTGCAATTAAGATATTTTCGTAGTTCATGACACTGATTTTATGAGTTTGTGATTGGCAACGAAACTGTAAAAGTCGTTCCTTTTCCGTATGTTGATTCAAAGGTAATTGTTCCTTTGTAATTTTCGATGATGTTTTTGATAATTCCAAGTCCAAGTCCCATACCGCTGGTTTTGGTGGTAAATTTAGGCTCGAAGATTCGGCCGATATCTTGTTTCTGAATTCCAATTCCGTTATCCTTAACGTCAATTTCAACATTATCGTTTCGTCTTTTTACCGACACGACAATAGATTTCTGAAACTGACTTTCTGAAATTGCCTGTGTGGCATTTTTAACCAAATTAGTAATGACACGAATTAATTGCGTACGATCCATTTTGGAAATGATTTCTTCTTCTTCTTTTTCGAAAACAATATAATCTTCGTTAAAAATATCCAAAGCCAATTCGACAACCTCAACTACATTCAGTGTTTCATTTTGTTGCGCCGGCATCGAAGCAAAGTTCGAAAACGCCGAAGCCACAGCTGTCATGGTATCAATCTGCTGAATTAAGGTTTCAGAGTAATCGTTCATTTTCTGCTTCACGTCTGGATCATTCGGATCAAACTTTCGTTGAAAACTCTGAACGGTCAAACGCATCGGCGTAAGCGGATTTTTAATTTCGTGAGCAACTTGTTTTGCCATTTCGCGCCAGGCTTCTTCACGTTCGCTTTGCGCTAATTTAATCGCACTGGTTTCTAATTTGTCCACCATTCCGTTATAGGCTTTGATCAGAAAGTTGACTTCTTTACTGTTGGCTTCTAAAACAATTTTCTCGTTTTTCTGATCCAAATTAGTTTCTTCCAAACGATCTGAAATGGTTTTTAATGATTTTGTAATATAAGTTGAAAGCAAATATGCCAATCCGAAAGCCACGATCAACATGAAAGAATAGACTTGGCTCAAGCGAATCAAGAAAGTATTCAATTCGTTATCGTAATAACCGTCATCTTCTAAATAAGGAAGATTTAAAATTCCGAGTGGTTTGAATTTTTCGTCTTTTATTAAACTGTATGAAGATCTGTTTTTAACTCCGTCGATCGTTTTAATGTCTACAAAGCGTTTTTCAATTGAAGAACGAACCAATTTCAAAATATATTCCGGAATTGGCGGTGGCGCTTTATCAACGGCAAAAGACTCCTTTGAAGATTTCAAGAGTTTTCCATCGAGACTGTAGATATTGATTTCGATTTTATGAATCTGAGCTAATTCGTGGATTTTATCTTTAAAGATCAAATCCAGATTTTGCGTTTTCAGCGGGTAAGTTGTAGTCGAAAGCACATAATTAATATGTTCTTTCACCGCATTTTCTTTTCGTTCTAAACGTTCCTGATGATATTCTTTTGCTTCAGTCTTAAACTGAATAATCGAAATCGAAGCCAATAAAAAAGATGCCACAACAATCAATACAATCATCGACAGGAATATCCTGGTACGAAGTGAAAGCATTGTCATTTTGAAGTTGAGCATATTTTTTTAGTATTCAGTCTCAGTCTCAGTCTCAGTCTCAGAAAAACTGAAAACTGTGACTGAGACTGAAAACTATTTTCTCTCTCTAATTCTTTTATAAAAACGGAATCCCAGCATTATTAAAACCGAAAACAATATAATTCCGATTACGCCGAAAATCCAGTTGATGGCACTTTTTAAAACTACTAAAAATACAACGGCAAACAAAATAATCGTTGCGCCTTCATTCCACAAACGCATAAAATTATTAGAATATTTTACTTCATCTCTTTGTAATTGCTTAAAAATCTGATGACATTTTCCGTGATATAAATATAAAAGGAAAACGAAACATAATTTTACATGCATCCAAGATTGTGTAAGCCAAACGTGTCCTGCATCTGTAAAAAAAGCATCCAAAAAGCAAAAATACTCGCCAAAACCGCCGACGGCCACGTAATAATGTACCACAAACGGTAGGCCATTATTTTGTATTGCGCCTGCAAAATTTCTTTTTCCGGCGAAGGTTTTTCACTGGCTTCAATTTGGTAAACAAACAAACGCACAATATAAAACAAACCCGCAAACCAAGTAATTACAAATATAAGATGCAGTGATTTTAAGTAGTTATAGTATTCCATGAAAGTCTTTTTCTTTGCTCTTTCTTCTATTTTCTATTTTGAAGCCCAATCATTAATCCAATTAGAAACTGTCTGGCACCATTCATCATCATCATTCAAACAAGGAATTGCCAAGAACTCTTCTCCTCCTTTTGCTTCAAAATCTTCTTTGGCGCGCATGGCGATTTCTTCCAGAGTTTCTAAACAATCTGAAACGAAAGCCGGCGTTACAACTGCTAATTTTTTAATCCCTTTTGAAGGCATATTGTCAATTTCAACATCTGTATAAGGTTCTAACCATTTATCACCTGCTAAACGAGATTGAAATGTCAAACTATATTTGTCTTCTGGAAGTCCTAATAATTTAACGACTTGTCTTGTAGTTTCATAACATTGGTGACGGTAACAAAATTCATGCGCCGGCGATGGCGTGTTACAGCATGAACCGTCAATTTTACAATGCGATTTAGTCACATCGGTTTTACGGATATGACGCTCTGGAATTCCGTGATATGAAAACAATAAATGATCGTATTCAAATCCAACTAAATGTTTCTGGATTGAATCTGACAAGTTTTTGATGTAATCCGGTTTGTTGTAAAATGCCGGAACATCTGTAAATTTCATGTGAGGGAATTTTTTCTTGCGAATTTCTTCTGCCTTAACTAAAATAGTCAAAGTTGAAGCCATTGCATATTGCGGATATAAAGGAAAAAGTAGTACATCTGTAACTCCTTTATCACTCAATTCTTGAAGTCCTTTTTCGATTGTCATACTTCCGTAACGCATTGCCAGCGAAACTGGAACATTTACTAAAGGTTGCACTTTTTTCTGCATTCTTTCTGAAAGCACAACTAATGGAGAACCTTCTTCCCACCAAATTTTCGCGTAAGCGTGCGCTGATTCTTCTGGTCTTTTTCTTAAAATAATTCCGCGAACTAATAATGCTCTCAATAAATACGGGACGTCGATCACGTATTTATCCATTAAAAATTCGTCTAAATAAGGTTTTACATCTTTTGGAGTTGGACTTTCTGGAGATCCTAAGTTTACTAATAATACGCCTTTCATTATTTTTTGCTTTAGGCTTTAAGCTCTAGGCTTTAAGCTTTTTATTTGTTTTTAAAAATTTCGGCAAAAGTAGAACTTGCTACTTTTTAGAAATATGATAATTATTACTTTTTGATTATGTAGTTATTTTTAAAATTGATGCTTTTAATATTTGCTTAATTCTTCTTCCATTTTTTCTTTCCATCTCTTTCCATTTCTATTTTCTAAATAAGAGTCTGTTATTTTATGATATGCTCTTATTGCTTCATCCATATTTTTATCGCCAATTACACAACCTTGATTTTTCATAAATAATCCATATTTATTATAAATACTATCTCGTTTATGCTTTCTTGTTTCTTGAATTTTTCTTTGAGCTTCAATTGGAGAAATAAATGGCAAACCATAAGTAAATGTTTTCACACTATCAACTTCAATATCATGTAAAGCTTGATTTTTATATTTAGCCAACAACGGGCTATCTGGTGATTTACAGTTAAAGAAAGCAACACATATTATAAAAACAGTTTTTTTCATTCAACTAAACATTCGCATTAATCGACATCAAATACTTCTTTGGAGTTGTGGCAAACTTTTTCTTGAATGCCGCTATGAAATGACTCCCTGTACTGTAGCCAATTTTAAGTCCAACTTCGTTTACATTATACGAACCGCTGTCTAAAAGTTTTCGAGCGAAATCCATTTTGTAATCGAAAAGAAAACCGTAAACGGTGTCGCCATAAATTTGTTTGAAACCCATTTTCAGTTTCTTCAAATTCAAACCAATTTCATCTGCCAGTTCTTGTAATCCTGGTGGTTCCGCCATATTGGCAATAATAATTTCTTTGGCTTTACGGATTTTAAGAACATTATCTTCATCAATCAAAAACGGACATTGTTCTGCATTTGGATCTTCGGTTCTATTGAAATACAAACTCAACAATTCATATCCTTTTCCTTTATAATAAAGGTTTTTTATAGATGGATGAAGATTGTAATGAAACAACTGACTCAGTACAATTGCCATTGACGGGCTAATATTTCCTTCGTTATAATACTTCTTGTCCTTATTATCAGGACTTAAAAAAGTAATATAATTGGCTTCCGCAGAAAATAACGCGTGAAATTTTTTGATGGATACAATTACTGAAATCGCCCACGAGTTTGGAGCCAGCTCTAAATTAAGCGGTAATTCTTTCTGTGGGTTGTATAAAAGCAACGATTTTTCTTCTTTTAATTCTAAAGCATAATTGCCTTGATTGAATAAAAATTTTGCATTTCCTTTTATCCCGAAGTGAAACTGTATCAGGCCAGTACCTATTATTTCGTGCTGTGCATAAAAAGGTTCTGAACCATCGTTTTGAAAACGGATCAGCGTAAAGTCGTCTTCAATTTTTATAACTTCTTGAGAACTCATAGCGATATTTTTTGAAACGAAAATCAAAACAAACTCAAAATGTTATTTAGAACGACTCTAAACTAATCACTTCAAATGAGTTGATTTTGCTACAAAAGTAGTCCTTTTTACTCAAAAACACCTATTTAGGTTCAAAAAAACATACAGCGATATAAAAAGTACTTTTAGCGTTACTTTTATCAATGCTATAGTAATAATTTTGTAGCACTTTATATGAAAGTGAATTTATGGAAAACAATAATGTACCGAAACACCTTTATTTTTACTCAGTTGGTCTGAGTTATAAAAAAGCTGATGCTGAGGTCAGAGGTCAATTTAGTTTGGATTCGGTTGCAAAGACGCGTTTGCTGGAACAAGCTAAAAACGAAGGAATAGAAAGTTTACTTGTAACTTCAACTTGTAACAGAACCGAAATCTACGGTTTTGCTGAACATCCTTTTCAATTAATAAAACTTATTTGCGATAATAGTAACGGATCTGTTGATGCTTTTCAAAGAGTTGGTTTCGTTTATAAAAATCAGGAAGCAATCAATCACTTATTTCGCGTAGGAACTGGCTTAGATAGTCAGATTCTTGGCGATTTCGAAATTATATCTCAAATCAAAACTTCTTTTATCCATTCAAAATCTTTAGGTTTAGCGAATGCTTTCATGGAAAGATTGGTGAATGCGGTTATTCAAGCAAGTAAAAGAATTAAAAACGAAACTGAGATTAGCTCTGGCGCTACTTCGGTTTCTTTTGCATCGGTACAATATATCTTGAAGAATGTTGAAGATATCAGCAATAAAAATATTTTGCTTTTCGGAACTGGAAAAATCGGAAGAAACACATGCGAGAATTTAGTAAAACATACTAAAAACGAGCACATCACTTTAATCAACCGAACTAAAGACAAAGCAGAGAAACTAGCCGGAAAACTGAATTTGATTGTTAAAGATTACTCCGAATTGCATTTAGAACTTCAAAAAGCTGATGTTGTCGTTGTAGCAACAGGCGCTCAAAATCCAACGGTTGACAAAGCAATTCTGAATCTTAAAAAACCTTTATTGATTTTAGATTTATCAATTCCGAAAAACGTTCATGAAAATGTTGAAGAATTAGAAGGTGTAACTTTGATTCACATGGATTATTTGTCGCAATTGACAGATGAAACTTTAGAAAACAGAAAATTACACATTCCAGTCGCTGAATCAATCATCGAAGAAATCAAAGAAGAATTTGTGACTTGGATGAAAGGAAGAAAATTTGCTCCGACAATTAATGCTTTAAAAGAGAAATTAAACGCTATTAAAGCTTCGGAACTAGATTTTCAAAGCAAAAAAATCGCCGATTTTAATGAAGAGCAAGCTGAAATCATCAGTAACCGTATCATTCAAAAAATCACTACTCATTTTGCAAATCATTTAAAAGACGACGATACCATGGTCGATGAAAGCATCGAATGGATCGAAAAAGTCTTCAAAATAAAAGCATCTTAAATAAAATTTAAACCATATAAATTATATAAGTTCATTTAAAAACTGTGTTTTACCCAAACTGCTTAAATTTACTTATATAACTTATATGGTTCAAAAAATAAAAAATGGCAGAAAAAACAATCAGAATAGGAACGCGTGACAGCGAATTAGCACTTTGGCAAGCACACACTGTAGAGAAAAACTAAACGATTTAGGCTATAAAACCTCAATTGTCGCGGTAAAATCTCAAGGTGATATTATTCTGGATAAGCCACTTTACGAATTGGGGATTACTGGAATTTTTACCAAAACGCTTGACATTGCCATGATTAATGGCGATTGTGATATCGCTGTGCATTCTATGAAAGATGTTCCAACGGCTTTGCCAAAAGGAATTGTTCAAGCCGCAGTTTTAGAAAGAGCCAATGTTTTGGATATTCTAGTTCATAAAGGAAATCCTGATTTTACAAACCCAAGTACCATTGCAACCGGAAGTTTACGTCGTCAGGCGCAATGGTTCAATAAATATCCAAATCATACTGTAGTAGATTTACGTGGAAACGTGAATACTCGTATGCAAAAACTACACGATAATAATTGGGATGGAGCTGTTTTTGCTGCTGCAGGTTTGGAGCGAATCAACTTAAAACCAGAAAACTACATCAACTTAGACTGGATGATTCCCGCGCCGGCTCAAGGAGCAATGTTGGTTGTTGCAATGGAAAATGACAATTATACTTTGGATGCACTTTCTCAGTTAAATGATATCGAAACTGAAATCTGCACTTATATTGAACGTCAGTTTTTGAGAACGCTTGAAGGCGGATGTACAGCACCAATCGGATCTTTGGTTACTTATAATGAAGATGAAGATACATTGCATTTTCAAGGTGTTTTACTTTCTATTGATGGAAAACAAAAACTAGAAATCAATAGAACCGTTGATATTTCAGAATGGAAAAAACTAGGTTTTAACTGTGCTCAGGAAATCTTGAATAATGGAGGAACAGAATTAATGAAGCAGATTAAAGAAACTCTGAAAAAATAATGGCAAACACAGTTCAAATACTCTCTACAAAAATATTATCTCCTCTTCATAAACAAGAGTTAGTGAAATATGGCGTTGAATTAATCGAAGCCGATTTTATTAAAACCGAAAACAAATCTTTCGAATTAAAAGACCTCAACGAGAGTTTGATTTTTACAAGTCAAAATGCTGTCCACAGTGTTTTATCAAATCCAAAATCAGAAGAATTAAAGAAAAAAACGTGTACTGCGTTGGACTTAAAACCAAAAATCTTTTAGAAGAAAACGGTTTTAATGTTGTGGCTTACACCGGTTATGCTTCAGATTTAGCTGAAATTATCACTTTGATTTACGGAAATGAAAGTTATACTTTTTTCAGTGGAAACTTAAGAAGAGATACTTTGCCCGAAGCTTTAAAAGAAAACGGAATTAAATTCAACGAAATCCAGGTTTACGAAACTACATTACAACCTCAGAAAATAAAAGCAAATTCAGAAGCAATATTATTTTTTAGTCCGTCTGGAGTTAAAAGTTATTTGAAACAGAATACTATAAATAATCAAATTTGTTTCTGCATTGGCGATACAACCGCAGAAGCTTTATCAAAAATAACAAAGAATATCATCGTCGCAGATCAACCCACAATTGAAGATGTGATCGAAGATGTAATTCACGAATACAAATAAAAACCTTTGCAACTTTGTCACTTTGCGACTTTGCACCTAAAATAAAAAACATGTTAAAAAACGACCTATTTTTAAGAGCATTAAAAGGAGAAACAGTACAACGCCCGCCGGTATGGATGATGCGTCAAGCTGGAAGATATTTACCAGAATTTAGAGAACTTCGTGATAAATATGATTTTTTTACGCGTTGCGAAACTCCAGAATTAGTCGCTGAAATTACAGTTCAGCCAATTCGCCGAATCGCTCCAGATGTCGCTATTTTATTTTCTGATATTCTAGTAGTGCCTCGTGCAATGGGAATTCATGTTGAATTGAAAGACAATTTGGGTCCGATTATTCCAGATCCAATTCGTACAATGGAACAAGTAAATCAAGTTATTGTTCCAGATGTAAATGAAACTTTAGGTTATGTTTTTGACGCTGTTAAATTGACTAAAGAAATGTTGAACGACGAAGTGCCATTAATTGGTTTCGCAGGTTCGCCTTGGACAATTTTCTGTTATGCTGTTGAAGGAAAAGGTTCTAAAAGTTTTGATACTGCAAAAGGATTCTGTTTTTCAAATCCGGTTGCAGCCGCACACTCTATTGCAAAAAATCACAGATACTACTATTTTATATTTAAAAGAGAAAGTAAAATCGGGAGTAAATGCCGTTCAGATTTTTGATTCTTGGGGAGGAATGCTTTCTCCTGTTGATTATCAGGAATTTTCGTGGAAATACATTAACCAGATCGTCGACGTTTTAGCAGAAATTACTCCAGTTATTGTTTTCGGAAAAGGATGCTGGTTCGCTCTTGGCGAAATGGGTAAAAGTAAAGCCTCGGCTCTTGGAGTTGACTGGACTTGCACAGCAAGAAATGCTCGTTATTTGTCTGGCGGAAATATCACTTTACAAGGAAATTTTGATCCGTCAAGATTGCTTTCCCCAATTCCAACTATCAAGAAAATGGTTCACGAAATGATTGACGAGTTCGGAAAAGATAAATATATCGTAAATTTAGGTCACGGAATTTTACCAAATATTCCTGTAGATCACGCAAAAGCGTTTATTGACGCTGTGAAGGAATACGGGAATTAATTTAGTTGTTGGTTTTTAGTTGATGGTTGATGGAACGTTCCAAACTATCAACCAACAACCAACAACCATCAACTTATAAACCATGCTCAACAAAGGCTTAAGAGACGAAGAAAAAATAAGAATTGATAACGTGCTCAAAACGTTACGAACTCTTATTTATGTCCCTTATCCTTTGAACAATCTGGAAAAAGAAAATATTGAAAATCAGCTAAAAGAAATTGGGCTGAACCTCAAAACTTTATCCAGCCAAACAAATGAAGATCTTATTACATTATTAATTCAACTTCATTTTGATTGGGAACATTTGGAACAATTCGGAGATATTTTAGTCGAATTTTCTAAAGATGAAAACTATGATTTTACTGATAAAGCTTTGGCTATTTATCAATATATTCAACAGGAAAGCAAAGTTTTTTCGTTTGGAATTAATACTAAAATCTCATCCCTAAAAAACAAATAGCAATGAGTTTTACAGATTGGAAAACAGACCGAATTGAAGATATTCTTGCTGAAGAATTTTATAAACTCATTGATAAGAATAGAAATCACATTGGGCAAACTTTTCCAGTAACGCTCGCCAACTCTGATTCGCTAAAAAAAGCAAAGGATTTTATCGCTTTTGCAATTGACAAAGAGAAAAACAAAGAAGGATATTATTTTTACGCAAGAGATTTAAAAACCAATACTTTAATTGGCTACTTATGCATCAAAAGCATCGATTTCCGTATTTCGAAATGCGAATTGGGTTATTTTACAGATGAAAATTTTCAAGGAAAAGGAATAACATCAAAAATGGTTTCGAATGCACTTGATTTCTGTTTCAATGAATTACTTATGAATAAGGTTTTTATCTGTACATCAGAAATAAATATTGCTAGTCAGCGAATTGCATTAAAACATAATTTTAAACAAGAGGGAATTTTAAGAGACGAATTTAGAAACGGTGATGGCGAATTGCAAAACACTGTTTATTTCGGACTGCTTAAATCAGAATACATTAAATCATGAAAATTTAAAATGAGTTCTTTTGAAAATTTTTTAGATGCTCTTTCTAATTTTGAGTTTAAAAAATTAAACCCTATATATCAAGGTTTTTTTGTAATGCTCTTTTTCGCAGTATTTGCTAGTACATGTTCCTATTTTTCAAACGATGCTAAAATTAGCAAAGATGCATATAGAGAAATGTTTGATGAAAATTTTTCTGGATTAATTGTAAAAAAATATAACGATAAACATAACCATATGTCTCCTACTTTTAAACTAAAAGATTCTAGCCAAATATATGGTTATTCAGTTCTTTGGGAAAAAGCTGAAATAGGAGATTCATTAGTAAAAAAAGAAAATTCAAGATTTATAAAAATTTTAAAAAAAGACACTTCGATAGTAATTGATATGAATGTCGCATTCAAATATCATGATACTTTTCCAGAAAAATAAAACCATGAAAGATAAATTTTACGCATACATACAAAATTTACAAGACCAAATCTGTGCTGGATTAGAAGCTGTTGACGGAACAACAAAATTCCGTGAAGATCTTTGGAAACGTCCTGAAGGTGGTGGCGGAAGAACGCGTGTGATTGAAAACGGGAATGTTTTTGAAAAAGGTGGTGTAAACATTTCAGCCGTTCACGGAAAACTTCCTGAAACGATGCAAAAAATGTTCGGAGTTGGCGAAGCCGATTTTTTTGCGTGTGGATTAAGTTTGGTTTTACATCCGAAAAATCCAATGACTCCAACAGTTCATGCCAATTGGCGTTATTTTGAAATGTATGACGAAAAAGGAAATGTAATCGAACAATGGTTTGGTGGCGGACAGGATTTAACGCCTTATTATTTGTTTGAAGAAGATGCAAAACACTTTCATCAAACTTGTAAAACGGCTTGCGATAAACACAATCCAGAATTTTATCCAAAATATAAAAAACAATGCGATTCGTATTTCTGGAATGCACACAGAAATGAAGCGCGTGGAATTGGCGGTTTGTTCTTTGATTATTGCAAAGCAAATGAAACAATGTCAATGGAAAACTGGTACAATTTTGTAACCGAAGTCGGAAATAGTTTCCTTGAAGCGTATATTCCAATTGTCGAGAGAAGAAAAACCTGGAATATACTCAGGAAAACAGAAATTGGCAGGAAATCCGTCGCGGTCGTTATGTTGAATTTAATTTGGTTCATGACAAAGGGACTTTATTCGGATTAAAAACCAACGGAAGAATTGAGAGTATATTGATGAGTTTGCCTCCGCATGTGCAATGGGTTTATGATCACCATGCCGAAGCGGGAAGTGAGGAAGAGAAATTGGTAAATGTTTTAGAAAACCCACGCGAATGGATTTAAAAATGATTTACATAGCGTTTTTTGTCAGCGTTTTTGGGTGTTTTGCCCAAAATGATACGTTGCAAAATCCGTATTTTAAATCATATAGAGATAAAATTACAGCGAGTGCTTATTATTTAGACACTTCTAATAGTTTTCAGATTACTTCTGATAATCAGGAACCAAAAATTTATGTCGATCTTATTCCGAATCGAAGAGAACAAATTGGTTTTAATTTGAATTATAAAATCATTGATGTAACAATTGGTTTTGCTCCCAAATTTCTTGGCGGAAATACTGGCGATTCACATTCTAAAAACTTTAATTTCAATACTCGTTTTTATTATAAGAAATGGATGCAGTCCTTTACTTTCATCAATCAAAAAGGATTTTATGTCAGTGAAAGTGGTATAAATGCTCAACTGCCAAATATGCGTACAACAAAAATTGGCGGATCGACTTCCTATGTTTTTAATGACAAATTCTCATTCAAAGCCTTGGTAAATCAAAACGAATGGCAAACCAAAAGTTCTGGCAGTTTCATTCCTACTTTTTCTTTCTATTATACTAATATCGATTTAAACACACCCGATACAACACCTGGAGATATTTACGTATTTACTTTAACTCCGTCTTACTTTTATAATTTTGTAATAAGTGATCGCGTTTTAATTGGAGCTGGACTTGGTTTGGGCGCTGGGATCAATGATGTCGACGGAGACACCTCAGCATTGTATCAAGCCGATTTAAATTTAAAATTAGCTTATAATCAAGATCGTTTCTTTGCTTTCGCAAGTCTCAATGCAGTAAGCTTTGATCAGGACGAAAAAGTAGATCCGCGACTGAATGACAATATTGTCACTTTAAAAATTTCTGCAGGATATCGATTTGACCCTCCGAAAAAAGTAAAAGAAGTATATGACAAGGCAAATGAGAAAATAGGTCTTTAAAAAGCCTTCAAAATAGCAAAAACGAGCACAAGGAGAGATTTCTAATAATTAAAAATCATTATTATGGAAAAGACAGATGTAAAAACGGCACAATTAAATCGTATGCATTCCGGAAAAGGGTTTATCGCCGCACTTGATCAAAGTGGAGGAAGTACTCCAAAAGCATTGGCGCAATACGGTATTTCTGAAGACAGTTACTCCAATGAAGAAGAAATGTACACGCTTGTACATGAAATGAGAACCCGAATTATTAAAAGTCCTTCATTTGACAGCGATTATATTCTTGGCGCTATTTTGTTCGAAAATACAATGGACCGCAAAATCGACGGACAATGGACAGCCGATTATTTGTGGGAAAAGAAAAATATAGTTCCGTTTTTAAAAGTTGACAAAGGACTTGCCGATCTTTCAAACGGCGTTCAAGTGATGAAACCGATTTCAAATTTAGATGATTTGCTGGACCGCGCCGTGGCGCGAAATATCTTTGGAACAAAAATGCGTTCTGTCATTAAAGAAGCTAATGCGAAAGGAATTCAGGAAGTAGTTGAACAACAATTTGCAGTTGGGTTACAGATTTTTGAAAAAGGATTAATTCCGATTATTGAACCAGAAGTTGACATTTATAGTTCAGATAAAGAAAAATCAGAAGAAATTCTGAAAAATGAAATTATAAAACAGCTAAATACACTTGCCAAAGATGTAAAAGTAATGTTGAAATTATCAATTCCAACGGTCACTGATTTTTATAAAGAACTAATGAGTGACTCTCATGTTGTGCGTGTCGTAGCATTATCCGGTGGTTATTCACGAGAAGAAGCCAATCAAAAACTTTCACAAAACCACGGACTAATCGCGAGTTTCTCAAGAGCACTATCAGAAGGGCTTTCAGCCGGACAATCTGATGATGATTTTAATTCAGAACTAAGCAACACAATTAAAGACATTTACAACGCCTCAATTAAATAATAAGTCAAAAGTATTTAAATCAATAAAAAAATAAAAATCAAGATTGTAGAAAATCTAAAATCTGCATTCTAAAATCTAAAATTAAAAACATGTTCCCATTACAAAGAAACCGTCGTTTAAGAACCAATGAATCTATTCGCTCTTTAGTTCGCGAAACTAGCTTAAGTCCGCAGGATTTTATGCTTCCAATGTTTGTTGCCGAAGGAAAAGACATAAAATCGGCTATTCCATCAATGCCTGGAATTTACCGTCATTCGTTGGATAACACCATCAAAGAAGTAAAAGAAGCTTGGAATTTAGGAATCAAAGCGGTAAACATTTATGTAAAAGTAAGCGATAATTTAAAAGACAATAAAGGAACCGAAGCTTGGAACAAAGATGGTTTAATGCAACAAACAATCCGCGCGATTAAAGATGCCGTTCCGGAAATGATTGTGATGCCAGACGTAGCCTTAGATCCATATTCAATTTACGGCCATGACGGAATTATCGAAAACGGTCAATTAATCAACGACGCTACGGTTGATGCTTTAACCCGAATGAGTTTAAGCCATGCAGAAGCTGGTGCCGATTTTGTAGCACCAAGCGACATGATGGACGGAAGAGTTTTGGCGATCAGAAAAGCATTAGAAGAAAATGGTCACCATAACGTGGGGATTATGAGCTACAGCGCAAAATATGCTTCAGCATTTTACGGACCGTTTCGTGATGCGTTGGATTCTGCTCCGGTAGATTCTCAAAATATCCCAAAAGATAAAAAGACTTATCAAATGGATTATGCGAACAGAATTGAAGGAATTCGCGAAGCTTTATTAGACGTTGAAGAAGGTGCAGATATCGTAATGGTAAAACCAGGAATGGCGTATTTAGATATTGTTCGTGAGGTAAAAAATGCCGTTCATGTGCCAGTTGCGGTTTATCAAGTATCTGGTGAGTATGCAATGGTAAAGGCCGCAGACAGAAAAAGGGTGGCTGGATCACGACAAAATTATGATAGAGCAACTTTATTGCATTAAGCGTGCAGGAGCCAGTATTATCTCAACTTACTTCGCAAAAGAAGCCGCGGTAATTTTAAATAAATAGTAATGAAAAAAGTATTATTCTTATCTGCCGTTTTAGCTTTTGCGGCATGTAAAAAAGAAAGTCAAGAGCCTTTTGGAAAATCAGAAGAAACAAAAACTGAAAATTATTCTGAAGGAGAAGCAGCGAAAGCTACAACTCCAGAAGCCTTAGGAAAAGAAATTTTTGAAGGAAGAGGAAATTGCACTTCTTGCCATCAGGTGGGGAAAAAGTGATTGGGCCAAGTATTCAGGAAATTGCTAAAACGTACAAAGACAAAAAAGGTGACATTCCGACTTTCTTAAAAGGAAATGCAGAACCAATTGTTGATCCGAGTCAATTTGCAGTAATGCAGACTAATTTTGCAATAACCAAAGAAATGTCTGATGAGGAATTAAAAGCAATTGAAGCTTATATTTACAGCAATCTGAAATAACAGACTCTTTTATCGATAAAAGAAAAACGACGCCAACTAAGCGTCGTTTTTTATTTTTCTTTTTAAAATTAAAAATCACTTTTCACTGCTGACATACTGTTGTCATTTCTCTCTCTTAATTTTGATTCATTAACAAATAAAATGAAACACCATGTATAATCAGAAATTCAACGTAATTGGCATTTCAGTACGAACAACAAATGAAAATGGGCAATCTTCAAAAGATATTCCGGCACTTTGGAATACTTTTATATCTGAATCTATTGCTGAGAAAATTCCAAATAAGATTTCACAGGATATCATTTGCATTTACACCGATTATGAAAAAGACCATACGAAACCTTATACCACAATTTTAGGATGTGTGGTTGATAATTTTGATTTTATTCCTGAAAAAATGATCGGAATAACAATTGAGAATTCAAATTATGCAAACTTTGCTCCGAAAGGAAATCTGTCTGAAGGAATCGTTTATAATGAATGGCTGAAAATTTGGGAATCCAATCTCGAAAGAACTTTTACAAGTGATTTTGAAGTCTATGGAGAAAATGCTCAAAATCCTGAAAATGCTGAGGTTGACATTTATATTGCCATAAAATAACAAAAAACGGCGCTGAAATCAGCGCCGTTTTTATATTGACTAAATTGAAGATTACCAGATTTTAACTCTTTTGTCTGGTTCAACATACATTTTATCTCCCGGTTTAATTCCAAAAGCTTGGTAGAAAGAATCCAAGTTTTGGATTGGCACAACCGCTCTGTACATTCCTGGAGAGTGTGGATCGGTTTTAACTTGGCTTTTAATAGCCTCGTCTCTAGATTTTGTTCTCCAAACTGTAGCCCAAGAAATAAAGAAACGCTGTTCTGGTGTGAAACCGTCAATTAATCCAGGATTTCCATGTTTTTTCAAATACAATTGCAAGCCATCATAAGCCGCATTTGTACCTCCTAAGTCACCAATGTTTTCACCTAAAGTAAATTTACCATCAACGTGAATTCCAGGAAGTGGTTCTAAAGCGCTGTATTGTGCGGCAAGTTCTCCTCCAAGAGCAGTAAATTGTTTTAAATCTTCAGGAGTCCACCAGTCAACAAGATTTCCGTCTGCGTTGTAACGCGCACCTGAATCATCAAAACCATGAGAGATTTCGTGACCAATTACTGCTCCAATTCCACCGTAGTTTACAGCGAGCATCAGCTTGGTAATTGTAAAACGGTGGCTGTAAAATTGCGACTGGGAAAACAATCTCGTTGTAAGATGGATTGAAATAAGCGTTAACCGTTTGTGGAGACATTCCCCATCTTGTTTTATCAACAGGCTTTGAAAGGTCAGCAAGATTTTCAGCATAAGCCCATTTTGAAATATTTTTCATATTATCAAAATATGTTCCGCCTTCCTTAACGTCTTTAAGCTCTAATTTTGAATAATCTTTCCATTTATCAGGATATCCAATTTTAACCGTTAATTTTTTCAATTTTTCAATCGCCTTAACTTTAGTTTCAGCAGACATCCAAGGCAATGCATTGATTCTGTTTTCATAAGCAAGCATAACATTGGCAATCATGTCTTTTGCTTTTTCTTTTGCTTCAGCAGGAAATAATTTTTCTACATACAATTTTCCTAAAGCCTCTCCCGTTACTCCGTTGATTACTTGCAAAGCAACTTCTTCACGCGGACGTTGTTTTAATGCTCCAGTTAATGTCTTTCCATAAAAATCAAAGTTTGCGTTTTCAATCTCTGTAGTCAAAGTTGAAGTCGCTCTGTTTAATAATGACCATTTTAAGTACTCTTTCCAAGCTTCTACTTTCTTTTCAGTAAAAGTTTTTTCTAGAGCGATCATGTAGCGAGGTTGTGCCACATTTACGGTATCCAATTTTGCCATTCCAATTCCTGCGAAATATTTCTCCCATTGAATAGAAGGCGTATTCTTTTTCAAATCAGCAACAGCAGTTGGGTTGTATTGTTTTCTTCTGTCTCTTCTTTCAACACGGTCTAATCTTGGCGCAGACATTTCAACTTCTAGAGCCAAAATTTGTTTTGCGCTTTCTTTTGCTTTAGCAGGAGACTCTCCAATGAATTGCAACATACGAGCAACGTGTACTTCGTATTTTTCACGTTTTTCTTTAGAATCTTTATCATCTGCATTGTAGTAATCTTTATCAGACAATCCTAAAGTACCTGGGCTTAAGCTCACAGTGTTTCTGTTACTGTTTTTAGCATCAGCACCAACATAGACTCCAAAGAAACCTGATCCGCCAGAAAGTTGCATTTCAGTAATATAATTTTGAAGATCGGCTACATTTTTAATTGCATCGATTTTCTTCAAATAAGGTTGAAGCTGTGTAACGCCTCTTTTGTTTCTTCCAACAGTATCTAAGATAGTGTTGAACAAAGCAATTGCTTTACCTTGGTCAGTATTTGATTTATACTTCGGGTTTTTCGAAGCTTCTTTCAAAATAGCAAGAGAATTCTCGTCAGTTTTTTGACGCAATTCGTTAAAACTTCCCCATGAAGTTCTATCACTAGGAATTTCAGTTTTGTCTAGCCAAGCTCCGTTTACATAACGAAAAAAGTCCTGACTCGGACTCACTTTTGTATCCATATTGGCAATATTGATACCTGGTTCTTTTGGTTTTGCTTCTTGAGCTTGAACTGCAGTTAATGAAAACATTGCAGAAACTACACAAAACATTGGTTTAGTAAGCTTTTTAATCATTATAATTTATTGTTTTAGTATATATACAAACATATTGTTATTATTTTGAATATTATGTTAAAATTCATCAATAATAAACAGATTATTTTCGAAGATATCCTTTTAAATGCCTTCAGTTAAACATTTGTCTAGACAACTATCATTTTGTTACAAAAAAATTCGATAAAAAAATTCCAACCGAAAAAACAGATTCTAATTTACGTTTGCACTCTGTTAAAAAGCCGTTATAATTAAGACTTTAAAAAGCTGTTTTTGTATTTTTGCGCCAAATTATTTTTATGAAATCGCTTCTTTATAAATACCGCAAATTCTTTATTGTCTTAATTGTATTTTCGGTTGTTACCATATCTCTATTTTATTCGGCGTTAAAACCACAAAAAACACTTCCGATTTACAATCCTTCTGATGTCAATCCAGAATTAGTTGATAGTACGATCCAATATAAAAGCAAATACCACACCATTGCCGATTTTTCATTTGTAAACCAAAATGGAGACACAATCACGCAAAAAAATTACGAAGGAAAAATCTATGTTGCCGATTTCTTCTTCACAACTTGTGGATCTATTTGTCCAAAAATGACAACTAATCTGGAAGATGTTCAAAAAGCAGTTTTGAATAATCCAAAAGTAATGTTGCTTTCGCATACCGTTTTTCCTGAAGTTGACAGTATTCCGGTTTTAAAAGCATATGCAATTAAGCATCATGTTGTGGACAGCAAATGGAATTTGGTTACTGGCGACAAAAAAGAAATTTACACGATGGCAAGAAAATCTTATCTAGCTGTAAAATTAGGCCGTCCAGATCAGCTTTATGATATGGTTCATACAGAGAATTTTGTTTTGGTAGATCAAAAACGACGTGTCCGCGGTTTTTATGACGGAACAAATAAAGAAGAAATCAAACGCCTTTTAGAAGACATCGATTTCTTGTCAAAAGAGTAAAATCCCTTATTTTTAGAAAGATTTAGCATATTCAAGAGTGTTAAATGCCTTGAAATAAAGAATAATTGCCTACTTTTGCAATCTAAATTCAATCTAAATAAGCTTGCAAAATACAATTCACACTCTGAAAAAAGGCGAAAAAGCCATTATCAAAGATTTTGATATCGATCTTGTTCCTCTAAAATTATTAGAAATGGGTTGTTTGCCAGGCGACTTGGTCGAATTAATTCAAATTGCACCTTTTGGAGATCCTTTATACTTAGACATAAACGGTTCGCATGTGGCGATTCGCATTGAAACTGCTCGTGAAATTGAAGTTGAACTTATCAAAAACAATTTGTAATGAGTGTTCAAAATATCAATGTTGCCCTTATTGGGAATCCAAATACAGGAAAGACTTCCGTTTTTAATCAGCTTACAGGTTTAAATCAACAGGTTGGAAATTATCCCGGAATTACAGTGGAGAAAAAATGGGTTTCTGCAAACTTCCCCATAATATCAAAGCCAATATTCTAGACTTGCCAGGAACGTACAGTTTGAACGCAAGTTCAATGGATGAAAGTGTTGTAATTGAACTTTTGCTCAACAAAAACGACAAATTATATCCAGATGTCGCAGTTGTAGTAACTGATGTTGAAAATCTGAAAAGAAATTTACTGATTTACACGCAAATAAAAGATCTTCAAATTCCGACGATTTTAGTCATCAACATGTCTGATCGTATGGAGCGCAAAGGAATCTCGCTTGATATTCCACTTTTGGAAGAAAAACTAAAAACTAAAATTGCATTAGTCAGTTCAAGAAAAGGAATAGGAATTGAAGAATTAAAAGAATTGATTGTTTCTTATAAAACAATTCCACATGAACCTTGCCTAAATGCTTCAGTAATTGACGAGGAATATTTCAAAAAACTGCAACATGCTTTTCCGAATCAATTATTGTATAAATTATGGCTTGTGATTACGCAGGATGTGAATTTTTCAAATTTGGATCGAAATGAAATCAGAAGCACTTTTACAAAATCGCATTCCGAATTAAAGCGCTTGCGGCAAAAGGAAACCATAAAACGTTATCAATTTATAAATGATGTTTTAAAAGAAGGTTTAAAAGTTGATGCCTCGATGGCAAAAGATATTCGTGCAAAACTAGACCGCGTATTGACGCATAAAGTTTGGGGTTATGTTATTTTCTTTGCCATATTATTTTTGATTTTCCAATCGATCTTTAGCTGGTCAACCATTCCAATGGATTTTATTGATAGCACATTTGCTTCACTAAGCGCTTGGACTGCTGAAGAGTTGCCAAGCGGTATTTTGACCGATTTGCTTTCGCAGGGAATTATTCCAGGAATTGGAGGCGTAATTATTTTTATTCCGCAAATTGCCTTTTTGTTTCTCTTTATTTCCATTTTGGAAGAAAGCGGCTATATGAGCCGTGTTGTTTTTCTGATGGATAAAATCATGCGTAAATTTGGTCTTTCGGGAAAAAGTGTTGTGCCTTTAATTTCGGGAACGGCTTGTGCTATTCCGGCAATTATGGCGACTCGAAATATTGAAAACTGGAAAGAACGCCTTATCACGATCTTGGTAACACCACTTACGACATGTTCTGCGAGATTACCGGTCTCATGCCATTATCATTTCATTAGTTATTCCGAGTACACGGGTTTTTGGAATTCTGAATCTTCAAGGATTAACACTGATGTGTCTTTATATTTTAGGATTTGGAACCGCTATTTTATCAGCTTATATTTTAAATAAAGTTTTAAAATTTGAGTCCAAAACCTATTTCGTAGTCGAAATGCCAAGTTATAAGATGCCACTTTTCAAAAATGTCGGAATCAATGTTGTAGAAAAAACCAAAGCTTTTATTGTTGGAGCTGGTAAAATCATCTTGGCAATATCTGTTATTTTATGGTTTTTAGCTTCTTACGGTCCAGGAAAAGATTTCAATGAAGCCGAAACTATCGTTAAAGAAAGATTTTCCGACAAGACATTAACAGAAATTCAATTTGAAAACGAAGTAGCTTCTCAAAAATTAGAAAACTCCTATATCGGATTAATGGGAAGAGCTATTGAACCAGCAATCGAGCCATTAGGCTACGATTGGAAAATCGGAATTGCCTTAATCAGTTCGTTTGCAAGACGTGAAGTTTTTGTTGGAACACTTGCTACAATTTACAGTGTTGGCGATACTGATAACGAATCGACTATAAAAAGCAAAATGCAGGCAGAAATTCGGCCTGAAACCGGACAAAAAGTATTCAATTTTGCGACTGGAGTTTCTTTATTGCTTTTTTACGCTTTTGCAATGCAGTGTGCCAGCACATTAGCAATTACAAAAAAAGAAACCAATTCTTGGAAATGGCCGGCAATGCAACTTGTCTTCATGAGTTCGCTTGCTTATCTATCAGCATTAATTGCATATCAATTCTTAAAATAAAAAATCATGGTTCAGGAAATTATCGCTTTTGCCATACTAGGATTTGCTGTTGCATTTTTAATCAAAAAATTCTTTTGGAAATCTAAAAAGAAAAAGGATTGTGGAGATAGAAACTGTGGTTGCAGTTAAATCAGAAAAATAAAAAGTCTTTTATTGCTATTTTTAAAACTTATAAAGACCTTAACAATCGCTGTTTTAGGATAATTTTATCAAATTAAATCCAGCGAAAATGACAAAATATGAAAGACAAGAAATTATAAGAGACAATAGAGTTGCCCGATTATTATGGTTTTCACTCGGTTTTTTATGCGCGTTTGCCATAATGAGTCTTTTAAAATAAAAAACAGCTTCAAGGGGATCTTGAAGCTGTTTTTTTATGTTCTATTTTGAAAATTTACTTTGTAATGAAAAATAATCATTCGTTTTTTCTTTGCCAGTTTTAATTACATTTATGTTTTCAAAACATATCAAATGAAATCAAAAATTCCTTTTCTGTTTTTAATTATGTTGCTTTTTCTACATAAAGGAATCAGTCAAACGAACGATGTAAAGCAAGAATCAAATAACAACTTCATAACTTCTGATGGGGTTCCGTTATTTTTGAAAGTTTCAGGAAAAGGCGAAGCCTGTATTTTTGTACACGGCGGTCCCGGCGCATGGAGCAAATCTTTTGAAGAATTTGGTGGAAATGTCCTAGAAGACAAACTAAAAATGTGTTATTACGACCAAAGAGGATGCGGTCGATCAGGATCTTCATCTGACAACAATTATAGCATGGATAGAATGATTGATGATATCGAAGAGATTCGCGCGTATCTTAAAACTTCAAAAGTATTTATAATTGGACATTCATTTGGAGGAATTCTGGCCACTAAATATGCCGAAAAATATCCGCAACATGTAAAAGGCCTAATTCTGTTGAATGCCACACTTGACATTAATGATTCACTTTTAAATCAAATTGCTTTTATGGGCAAAACGCTTGGAGAAGATTTTTCGGTAAAAAACAAGGATTCCATATTAAATACCTTTTTTGAAGCCAAAACAAAAATCAAAAAAACTGATTTAGATTATAAAATCTTATCTGATAACAGAACAACTGTCGAAAAACTAGACAGCATCGATAATAGCGAAAAAAGAAATTCATCTTTTGCGCAATATGCGCTAAGCGCACCATTATATTTTAGTGATTTCACAAAAGAAACGGCTACAATCGAAGTTCCAACACTAATAATCTCCGGAACAAAAGACAATAACATTGGCCCGAATCATTATCGTTTGTTTAAATTTCCAAACCAAGAAGTTAAGATTATTAATGGCGGACATATTTTGTATTACGAGGAAAATAAGGAGTTTAAAACCACGATCCAGAAATTCGTCCAGAAAGTCAAATAAGAGATGAAAGAAAAAAGATCAAAGATGAAAAACTGAATCTTAAATTTTGCTGAGACTGTGACTGAAAACTGAGACTGCGACTGAAAACTTTACTTAACTCCCTCCCATTCAGCATAAAACTGAGCAAGAAACTGTTCCATGAAATAATGTCTTTCAGCGACGATTTGTTTTCCTTTTTCGGTATTCATTTTATCTTTCAAAAGCAAAAGCTTCTCGTAAAAGTGATTTATCGTTGGCGCATTGTTCTTTTTGTATTCTTCTTTCGTCATGTTCGTAATAGGAGCAATTTCCGGATCATACAAGGCTCTGTTTTTAAATCCGCCGTAATTAAATGCTCTAGCAACGCCAATTGCACCAATTGCATCCAAACGATCCGCATCTTGAACAATATCCAATTCGACTGAAGAGAATTTCTTTTCAAAATTTCCGCCTTTATACGAGATATTTTCAATGATATCGACTACATGCTGGATAATCTCTTCCGAAACGTTTTCAGCCTCTAAAAACGTTCGTGCTGTTTTTGGTCCGATACTTTCATCTCCATTATGAAACTTGCTGTCGGCAATATCATGAAGCAAAGCTCCTAATTGCACAATTTCAAGATTGCAATCGGTATCTTTTGCAATCAAAAGCGCATTTTTATAAACACGTTCAATATGAAACCAATCATGACCGCCTTCGGCATCATTTAGTTTTTCTTTTACAAAAATGATCGTTTTATTGATTAATTCAGAAGTGTTCATAGTAGAATTTTTACATCTTACGAGCAATTTAATTCACTCGCAGACTTTGGAGATTAAACAAATTTGGCAGATAAACAACTGCTTTTATAAAAAATGTTGATTGCCAAAAAGCTGGTAAAGCTATGACAATCAACATAAAAATATTTCTTTATTTAGAATTGCAACTTTGTTGCGTATTCAAAATTTCAAGCTATAATTTTCAAAAATTACAATCTTGCAGGCTCAACCCATTTAAAAATATGAGACTCTGCAGGAATAACTAATCTTTCAGAAATTCTCGCCATACGCGCTGGCAATTTCATTAAATAGTCACGAGCTTTTTCAGCTTCGTCAGTTAAATTCGAAATTTTATCAATTTCCCATTTGTTCATCAATTTCTGCATGATATCAACATAATCGTTAGCCGTATAAACTCCGATACGTTGAGCTGAATCTGAGAATTGCTCAAAAGCAGAACTGATTTTTTGCCCAGATTCTCTCAAAAAGTGAGCCGGCATAACAATTTTTTGCTTCATCATGTATTGAAAAGCCAACATCATTTCGCTTGGATCCACTTGAAAAATTCTCGTTACGAATTCGCTATATGCATGGTGGTGACGCATTTCGTCTCCTGCAATCATTTTACACATTTTAGACAACTTGTTATCGCCAAATTTCTTTGCAATTTGCGAAACTCTATTGTGTGAAACATAAGTTGCTAATTCCTGAAAACTGGTATATACAAAGTTTTTGTATGGGTCAGTTCCAGTTCCAATATCAAAACCGTCGTTGATCAAATGCTGTGTTGTCATTTCGATTTCACGCATATTCACACGGCCAGACAAATACAAGTATTTATTTAATAGATCTCCGTGGCGGTTTTCCTCACCAGTCCATTGCCTGATCCATTTTGACCAGCCGTTTCCGCCGTTTTCTACTTGATCTACACCTTCTACATCCATTAACCAAGATTCATATGTAGGCAAAGCTTCTTCAGTGATCGTGTCACCAACAAGCGTAACCCAAAAATCATATGGAAGTTCTTTCGCAATTTCACGCAACTCTTTTACCTCCTCAAAGAAATTTTCTCCTTCAGAATTAGGCAAAAAGTCTGACGGTCGCCAAATTTTTTCCACTGGAATTAAATACTGTTCAACGAAGCTATCCACGTTTTTTTCCAAAAACTGCATTACTTCTAATCTAATGTTTTTTATAGACATTACTTATTTTTGATTTGGGATTTAAGTTTCAGCATTTTCGCTGAAAACAAAAATCTATTTATACTCGTTTACTCCTTCTACTACAGCTTTTTCTGTTAAAACCATCAATTCTGCAAAATCATAATCTTTTACAGCCATTGCTTTGTGTGCAGTAAAAGTCAAATGATTTCCTAAACCAACAGGAAACATTCCGTAACGAACCATTTTCCAAGAATTGTTGATGCTAACCGGAACAACATACGCAGATGGCGAATATTTGCATAAGATTTTTAAACCGCTTTGCGCAAATTCTTTAGGTTTTCCTGTTTTACTGCGTGTTCCTTCTGGAAAAATCACAGCAGATCTGGTATTTTTTTCGATATATTCAGACAAGCCTTTAATTACGGGAATTGCTTGTTTAGGGTCTTTTCGGTCAATAAGTACTGATCCTCCGTATTTCAAATTGAAAGAAACACTTGGGATTCCGCTTCCTAACTCTTTCTTACTTACAAATTTACAATGAAAACGTCTAAAGTACCAAATCATTGTAACGATATCGTACATACTTTGGTGATTGGCAACAAAAATGATTGGAACTCCCGTCGGAATATCCTCTACTCCTGAAACTTTATACGTTGTTCCAACAAGATTGGTACATCTTAAAAGACATAAATTCAAATAATCGACACTTTTTTTGTGTGCTTGATATCCAAAAACATTTAAGCAAATCCATTGTATTGGATGAAAAATCACCAAACACAATCCAAAACATAAGTAGTAAATAACAGATATTGGGTACGAAATTATCTTTTGCATGCCTGAAAAATTAATTGCCAAAAGTAGTAAATATATTTTTAGCCTTATAAAAATTGAAAACAATAACTGTTTTTCTCGTTTAATTGTACCTTTGCCTCAGAATTTGCAAATTTTTTCTGAACTAAATGAGCTTTACATACCCTAAAAATGAACGCTTAAAAAGCAAAACGACAATTGGATTACTATTTTCTGAAGGAAAATCGGTATCGAAATATCCTTTGCGTTTGGTTTACCGTCAAGCGGAAGAAAATTCAGAAGAAAAAATAAAACTTGGCGTTTCAGTTTCCAAGAAATATTTCAAAAAAGCCGTTGATCGAAATTATTTCAAAAGAGTTCTTAGGGAAACGTATCGATTAAACAAACATTTGCTTTTGGAAAACTTGAATGAGCCCTATTCTATCATGTTTTTTTATCAGACAAAAGACAAATTATCATACCAAGAAATCAATACCAAAACGATTCAGTTGTTTGAGAAATTTTTACAGCAAGTCAATAAAACTCCATATTCTGAAAACAAACCTGAATCAGAGAATCCCTTATAATCAATCAGTTTGAAATAGAACTTTGAGATTAGTCTGTCCGAATAATCGTAATTGATGATTTATTCTTATTTTAGTACCTTATAATTAAGATAATTCACGATTATGTATCCATATTTCAAAAAGAGATTCATTATACCGGCCGTTGCGTCAGGATTATTGTTTGTTGGCGCCAGTTTCAAAGAAGACTTTTTGAAATTGCCAAACAAATCGAAATTTTTACGACTTTATTCAAAGCAGTAAACACAAATTATGTAGACGAAACCAATCCTGGCGATTTGATGGACAAAGCCATTAAAAGCATGCTTGGAAGTTTGGATCCATACACCGTTTACTTCAACGAACAAGATGTTGTAAATTTCAAAATCAACAATACAGGTGAATACACTGGAATTGGTGCTTTGATTGCAAGAAAAAAGATCGCTTAATTGTTCGCGAACCTTACAAAGGTTATCCAGCCGATAAAGCCGGACTAAAAGCGGGCGATGAAATCATTCAGATTGGCGATGTTTTGATTGCCGATTATAAAGATGACGCTTCACAATTGATGAAGGGAACAAAAAACACCAAAATTCAGATCAAATACATTCGTCAAGGAAAAACCAATTCTACAGAATTAGTTTTAGACGAAGTTGATATCAAATCGGTTCCATTTTATGGAAAAATTGACGATAAGACCGGTTATATCGTTCTTTCACACTTTAGCAGAAAAGCATCGCCGAAGTCAAAGACGCTCTTGAAAAATTAAAAGCCGACGGAGCGACCCAAATTGTATTGGACTTAAGAGGAAATCCAGGCGGACTTTTAAATGAAGCGATTGATATCTGTAATTTATTTGTTCCGAAAAATGAAGTGATTGTAACGACTAAATCGCGAATCGAAAAACACAACAATACTTATAAAACGACCAAAGAACCTGTTGATACCGAAATTCCGCTTGCTATTTTAGTAAATGGACGAAGCGCATCTGCATCTGAAATTGTTTCTGGTGCTTTGCAGGATTTGGATCGTGCGGTTATTTTAGGAAGCAGAAGTTTCGGAAAAGGCTTGGTACAACGTTCAGTGGATTTAACTTACGGAACTCAACTAAAAGTTACCATTTCACGCTATTACACTCCATCTGGACGTTGCATTCAGGCGCTTGATTACGCACATAAAGACAAAAATGGTGTTGCTCAAAAAACAGAAGCAAAAAACTTCAATGCATTTAAAACCAGAAAAGGAAGAACTGTTTATGATGGCGGTGGCGTTTTACCAGATATTGAATTGGATGAAACCAAAATGAGTCCGATTACAACTGCCTTATTAAAAAATGATGGGATTTTTGATTATGCCACAACGTATTATTACAAAAACCCAAATCTAGGAGATAAAATACCTGTTTTGACTGATGCTGATTACACCACATTCAAACAATATTTGAAAACCAATAAAATCAGTTTTGATACTGAAACCGAAGTTGCGCTAAAAAACACTTTGGTTCGCGACCAAAAATGAAAAAATAGAAGAAACAATTGCCCCAGAATATCAACAATTATTAGCCGCTTTAGAAAAAAGCGAGACCACTCTGCTGGACAAAAATCAAAAAGAAATTAGAGGCTTGATTCAGGAAGAGCTTATCAAAAGGTACCAATATCAAGAAGGTTTGTATCAATTTTATCTTAAAAACAATTCAGAAATTAAAAAAGCGGTGAGCGTTTTAAATAATCAAACTGAGTATAAAACGATTTTAAAAATGTAAAAATGAAATGAAACTTTGTTTAGCCCTATTTCTGTTTATTATTTACAATTTATCGGCACAGCAAAAACCTATCGAAACCATTTATTTTGAGTTTGACAAATATGATCTAACTCCTCTACAAACCGAAGTTGTGACCAATTTCATTAAAAGTATTGATACGGCAAAAGTCGAATCAATCCAAATTTACGGATACTGCGATGATCGCGGTAACGACGAATATAATTATAGATTATCGAGCAATCGTGCCAATACGATTCAGAATTTATTGATTGCCACAGGATTCAATCAAAGCAAAATTGTCATTCTAGAAGGAAAAGGCCGAATTGTTGTCCGGCCTGATACTGTTGAGAACCTGCACGAAACGCGTTCCCGGAATCGGCGGGTTGATTTGATCGTAGTAAAACGAAATAGTTTTGGAAAAGGAGTTTATACTTCTTTCAAAGACAATCTGAAAGTCGGTGACAAAATATACTTAGAAAGCATTTTGTTTGATATTGGAAGTTCAAAATTAACCTCATCTTCTCAAAAAGAACTCGACAAAATTGCCGAAAAACTTCAAAAACAAAGAAATCTTCAATTTGAAATAAGAGGCCATGTTTGCTGTACTCCCGAAATATACAGCGACGGAATTGACAAAGCTACTAATGAAAGAAGACTTTCATGGAATCGTGCCAAAACCGTCTTCAATTATCTAAGCTCTAAAAAAGTTTCTAAAAACAGAATGACCTATCAAGGTTGTGGCAATAAATATCCATTAGGAAAAGGAGATAAATACGACCGCAGAGTAGAATTTTTAATTACTAAGATTTAAAAAATTCAATTCAATTAAACTAAAAAAGTTTTTTTTAGTCTTAAAGTTATACTTTAAGAAAAGCTATTATTAAATTGTATTTAAGATAATTACTAAAAAATTTAAAGTTCAACTTGTTTAATGCAACAATTTTGCGTTATTGCTTTTCAACCTCGAATCATCTCAATATGCTCGATATCATCTTCCAAATACATTTCGCTGGTTTGCACAAAACCGTGGCTTTCGTAGAATTTCTTTAGATACAATTGCGCGCCAATTGTAATTTTATCTTTACCGAAATTAGACTTTATTTCAGCAATAGCTTTTCGCATTAAATCGTGTCCGAATTTTTTATCTCTATAATTAGCATCGACAATTACTCTTCCGATAGAAGCATTATCAAAACTTATTCCGGCATCGAATAAACGAGAATAAGCGACAATTTTGCCATCAAGCTCACCCATTAAGTGCAATGCTTTTTTGTCCTTGCCGTCAAGGTCCAAATACACGCAATTTTGCTCCACTACAAAGATCTCGCTTCTCAATTGAAGCAAATCGTATAGTTCGTTAACCGTTAATGCCTCAAAAGGCTTTATTTTCCATTTTAGTTCCATTCTGCTAAAGTTTTGCCACAAAGGCACAAAGTCGCAAAGTTAGCTTTATATTTTTTGCTTATAATATTGATTTCAATAAAAAACCCGATTACAAATTGGAATCGGGCAATTTACTTTATAGAAATTCCAGTTTTAACCTTTCACACGATCAGGAAAAACTTTGTCACTTTGTTACTCTGTACCTTTGTAACTTTTTAAAACTACTTCTTCTTCGAAATAATTTCCATGCTTTTATATTCGGCACCGTTTTTCATATCATACATTTCGAATTTTCTAGTAGTCGGATCCACAATCGTATAAACTTCACGATAAGGCGTTTTTTCCCTTTTACTGGATCTACAGTTTCTCCTTTTAATTCGATTGTTTTTGTGCTTTCATCATATTTACCATAGGCTACCATCATTCCGGTTCCCATATTATCAATAAAAGTATTCGTAAATTCTTTAGTGGCATTATTATACGCTAACGTCCCTTTTCCTTCAAAAGGAGCTCCCATAATAGTCCCTTTATAATCGGTTTCTTGATAACGCCCTCCCAAAAGCATTTTTACGGTTGCTATTGAAGTTGCTTTTTCGGGTTTACCGTTTGGTTCATACCAAAAAGTCATGTCGCAAGTCCACGTTCCAACTTCATCAGCCATTATTTTATGTGGCCCGCCCGGAGTTGCATATGTCTGCCAAGCCTTTGTTGCAGTTGCAGAATCTACCGGTGCTTCAGTTTCGGCAACTGGTTCTTCGGTTTTAATGCTATCTAAATCTTTTGTTTCAACAGTTTCGGTTTTGACTTCTTTTTTACAAGAAATAAAACTCAACAACAATACTACTAATATTCCGGTTACATTTTTCATAAGTATTTGTTTTTATGTTTGTTACAAACAAATTTAATGAAAAAATATTTAGTTTCAGGTTTCAAGTTTCAGGTTTCAGATTCTATACGTAATTTGAAACTTATGCATCTGTAAGTCGCCTGAATGGAGTCGAAAGGGCTTCGACTCCGCTCAGCCTGACATTGCTAAGAGATCTTGAAACTTGAAACAAAAAATCTATTTCTTATCAATCTTAACTGATTTTATGATTGCTTCAAGATCGAGCATTAAATCGCGTTCTTGATTCGAGGGTGAATAGCAAAAACCTTCAATCACTAAAATTCGATTATACTTTTCGTCTACAATTGCATAGTTGATGAAGGGTCCAGCCATAAAATCATTTCTCATTTCCCAAGTACCTTTTGTTTCATACGCCTTTTTGCCATCTAATTCCATTGTGGTAAAATAAGGTGCATATGCTTCCCCTGTTATCATTCGGGTTTTAGGTTCTCTACCCTTAATGTATGTGCCAACAGAATCTCTCATTTTGATAATATCGGCGACAACATTTGATTTTTTAAAAGAATGAAGCGGGATCTGGTAAATCAGCAAACTAGTATTGCCGCTTATAATATTTTTTTAGCCAAATAAAATTCTTTTTATGAAGCATGTATTCATAACCAATAGGAATTTCTAGCGTTGCATGAAACTTGTTTTTGATAATGGTCTGATTCATTAAGGATTTTCTGTTATCCTCTTGGATTTTTTGAATTTCAGCTTCATGAATAATTTTAACCATTTGAGCCGAATTGAGTTCAATACTGCAAATGATATCATCAACAGATTTTCCGTAAATGCGAAAAGTGTTGTGAGGAAGTTTTTGCTTCTGATAATTTCAAACTTATCAGTTGCCGCTTTTTTCACAACAATTATGCTTCTGCTGTCCGTAACAAAACCTTCAAGCAAACGAGCAGGATATTGATTGATTGTAAAAAGCGGTTCTTCTTGGGTCAGTCCCCAAACTGGCGAAGCAAATTTATTTCTGATCGTATCGCCAACCTCTCCGTACCACAACTGATCGTCGATGATAACAGAAATCGTGTTGGCTTTACCTGAAACAGGTTGAGTCTGTTTGTCTGTTTTTAGGCATGAAACCAATAAAAACGGAACTATTAGAAATAAAAAAAGGGTTTTATTCATTTTTTTAATTTATGAAATAAAACCCAAATTTAGATGATTTTTTTATTATCCGTTTATTTTGAGTTTCATTCCCGGTTTAATATCTCCATCTTTAATACCATTCCATTTTTTAATATCTGAAATTGTAACTCCAGGATATTTTTTAGAAATGCTATAAAGAGAATCTCCTTTTTTCACGTAATAATCTTCGCTAACTTTTTTAGAAACAGCACCTTTCTTGAACGAATCAACAGATGCATTCGAAGCAATTGCTGTATTTACGTTTGCAGTTTCTTCAATTACTGGAACTTCTTTAGAAATCACTAATGTTTTTCCGATACCAATATTGTTTGAAGTAAGACCATTAAGTTCTTTTAACTCCGCAATAGTCATACCGAATTTTTTTGCAACGCTTCCTAAATTATCGCCAGCGGCTACAACATATTCTTTTGGCTGATCAGCATTCTTGTCTTTATCATCTGCAGAAGCAATTGCTTCTTCTGATTTTTCTCTACAGCTGGAAGCGCTTTTGCATCTTTTGAAATTTTAGAAGCATCAACATCCGACTTGATTTTTAAAGTTCTGCCTAATGCAACATTATTTGATTTTAAGTTATTCCATTTCTTTAAATCTGTAATATTTACATCGTATTTTTCTGCAATTGCACCAAGATTATCGCCTTTTTGAACTTCATACATTTGGAAATCCGAATTGATCTTCTCTGGTTGCAGTTTTACTTTAGGCGCAACTTTTATAGCCAACTTTGCCGGTAATGTGCGAATTGTTGACATATGATCAACATAGGCATAAATCTGTTTTTCATTTGAAACAAAAGTGGCGATTTTATCTTTCGGCAAACGCAGACAATGCTGTTCTCCTTGATAATAAGGCACCACATTCAATTTATAAGAAGGATTCAAAAGCTGAATTTGAGATTGAGGCATATCAAGCAAATCGGCGATTTGTTTGAATGTCATTTCTTTTTTAATGTTTAAGGTATCTGTTTCAAAGTTTTTGACAACAGCTCTTTCTGGGTTGATTCCGTGTTCTTTATGGTATTCAAAAAGGTACATTGTAGCATAAAAAGCAGGCACATAGCCTTGAGTCTCTTTTGGAAGATTACTACGAATGTCCCAGTATTTTGATTGTCCGCCAGAACGACGAATCGCTTTTGTAACATTTCCAGGTCCTGAATTGTAAGAGGCCAAAACAAGTTCCCAGTCACCAAAGACTTCAAACATTTTGGTCATGTATTCGCTTGCTTGCGACTGTAGCTTTCATTGGATCGCCGCGCTCATCAATATAAGAATCGATTTTTAAAGCATATTGTTTTCCAGTTCCGTACATGAACTGCCAAAGTCCTGTAGCGCCCATTTTAGAAACTGCTTTAGGATTTAAAGCAGATTCTACAACGGCTAAATATTTGATTTCTAAAGGAACATTGTTCTTTGCAAATGATTCCTCAAAAATTGGGAAGTAATATTCGGATAAAGCCATTAATCGAGAAAACGATTTTTTACGATTCTTGAGAAATGACTTTATTAAGTTTTCTAAACCTTGATTGTATTCAATATGAAATGGTGATTTTTCATTCATTGCCTGCAGTCGCTGTTTCAGCAAATCTGTAGGCAACTCTTCATCAACAGTAACATCTGAATTGATAGTTTGAATATCTTTCGTTAAATCATCATAAATATCTAAACTTGTCAATTCTTTCATCCAAAGACTGTCTGCTTTTGCGACCATGTCATTTTGCTTGAATGTGCTTTTAACCGAATCTAAGTATGATAATTTTACTTCAGGCTTGATTTCAACTTCCGAAGACGCGCTTTGTTGCGCAAACATTGTCATTGAAAAGAGAGCTGTAGCTACTATTGATATTTTCCTTACAATCATATAACATTTTTTTAAAATCTTATAAATCAAATATTTATAAGACATGTATTTTTGCAAAACTAAAAAGTTTAGTGTTTAAAAATACGCAAAAAAATGTTAATTGTGATATTTTAGTCTAAAATTGCGGCAATTCCAGGTAAAACTTTGCCCTCAAGCATCTCTAGCATTGCTCCTCCTCCAGTTGAAACGTAACTCATTTTGTCTTCTAGACCAAATTGTTTTACTGCGGCAACTGAATCTCCACCACCAACAAGTGAAAATGCACCATTTTTAGTAGATTCAGCAATGAAATCACCTAAAGCAATAGTTCCTTTTGAGAAAGTTTCCATTTCAAAAACTCCTAATGGACCATTCCATAAAATTGTTTTAGAATCTAAAATTACTTTTTTGAAGTTCTCCAAAGATTTTGGACCAGCATCAAGACCTTGCCATCCGTCTGGGATTGCAGTTACATCAACAACTTGTGTATTTGCGCTGTTTGAGAAATCATCTGCGGCAACTACATCAACTGGAATGTGAACTTGAACACCTTTTTCTTTAGTCGCTTTCAAAATATCAAGAGCTAATTGCAATTTATCATCTTCACAGATTGATTCTCCGATTTTTCCACCTTGTGCTTTAATGAAAGTAAAAGTCATACCTCCACCAATAATCATATGATCAACTTTGTCTAAAATGTTTTCGATAACGGTGATTTTTGAAGAAACTTTAGAACCTCCAAGAACTGCAGTAACTGGTTTTTCACTGTTTTTCAATACTTTATTTAAACTATCGATTTCTTTTGCCAATAATGTTCCGAAACATTTGTCATTTGGGAAAAACTGAGCAATAATTGTAGTCGAAGCGTGTGCTCTGTGAGCCGTTCCAAAAGCATCGTTCACGTAGATATCTCCAAGCGAAGCCAATTCTTTAGCGAAAGCAACATCTCCAGCTTCTTCTTCAGCGTGAAAACGTAAATTTTCCAATAATAAAACTTCTCCTGGTTTTAAAGCTTCCGCCGCATTCTGAGCCACTTCTCCAACACAGTTTTCAGCAAATTTTACTTGAACTCCTAAAATTTCAGAAGCTGTTTTTAAAATATGTTTTAATGAATATTTTTCTTCAGCACCTTTTGGTCTTCCTAAGTGCGACATCAAAATCACACTTCCACCTTGTGCCAAAATAGCATCAATTGTAGGTTTAGCCGCTTCAATACGTGTTGCATCAGTTACATTGAAATTTTCATCTAAAGGGACATTAAAATCAACACGAATAATTGCTTTTTTATTTTTAAAATCGAAATCGTTTAAAGTTTTCATTTTTATTATTTTTTAGGTTTTTTTTCGAAAGAACAACAAATATAGGACTTTTACAGTACTAATAAATTCGGATAAACCAAAAAATCGATAATTAAAAGAACGAAAACGTTATAATTTCACAAATAAATTGGTTTATTAAATATTAAACACAATTTTAAATACAAATTTCACATCTTCTTAATCATAAAAAAACCTTTCCTGTCTTGCAGACCGACAGAAAAGGTAAAAAATGAAACGAATAATCTCTGTTTTTTTTCGAAACTAAAGCTCACTAATTATTTTTTATATAACATATCGATAAATTCTTCTGAACTGGAAACATAATGGTTTCATATTCATTTACATCATCGCTATTTAGCGATATCAGATAATTTCCTTCGACAATTCCGAAATACGACAACAAAGGCGAATAAAATGTAATTCCGATTTTGTGTTTTGATGCATCTGTACGATCTGTATTTATAATATCAAGCTGATAATTAATAAACGCAAAATAATTATTCCCCAAAATATCAGCAACGCGATGAAATTTTCCTTTCAATTGCTCCACATAACCGCTTGCCGCAATTCCTACTAGGAAATGCAATTTCTCAGCTTTTTCATTTTCTGCCAATAATTCTCGGAAAGTATTTTTCGGATTTGTTTCCGAATTAAATTGTTGACTTTGCATTTGATATTCTTTGAAAGTATCTTCAAAAACATATTTGTCCCACAAAAAATTCGAAGAACTATCAATTACAATTCGGTACGCCAATTTTATCTTTTTAATTTCCATTTTCTCAATTTTAAAGGTCCAGAGGCACCTCAATCACAAGCAGAATCGCATTTTCAGACAAAGCTTCCCATTCGATGGTTGAAATTCTTTTTATTCCTAAACCGTCTTTCGCTTCCAATAATCTGTTTTCAATTTCAAAGGCTCCATTTATAACAAAAATAAAAGCACCATTTTCTGTATTCTTTAAAGCATAAAAACCTTCTTTTCTGCCGTCATAAATTCCAATGAAACCAATGGCTCTTTCAATTTCGAATAAATTATTTAACTTATTATGTGCTTTAAAATCAAATTTATATTGCTGAAAATAGTTTTTGAAGTATTGCGGTCCCATTTGAAAATCGATTTCAAGATAACTTACGTTTTCCTCGTCGTATGGATTAAAAATTTCAATTTCTAAATCATCATCAGCCGCAATAACCCGAATTTGATCGACACGCAAAAACTCCTCATTACCAATAGTATCCTTGTACTCAATTCCGCCAAATAATGGCAAAATGATCACATTTGCATTCGAAGTGATAAATCGAGAAATGCGCTGTTGGGGAGCAAGTATTACCTCATTTAAAATTTTCAAAGATCCAAAGCCTTTTCTGGATATATCTTGGTAACGTTCAAAATTAAAAGTCGCGTAACGATTGTGTTTCGCCGAATTGAAAACACCACGCGCATCTGACTTATAAATTTGAGCTGGAATTTGTGTTATCATTTTTATTCGTTTTAAAAACTATCCTGCAACGTTTATAGTGTGCGTTAAGACAAAACCTTCGCTTACACTTCCAGTTATAGTTGACATTTCTTTTGCAGTAGAATCTGAAAATACATTATCAGACGCATTATAGGTATAACCCGTCAATCCTTTTGTATAGCCATTTGCAGATGATGCGTTTACCAGCGCGACCGCACTGTTTGAACCTTCTGGAAAAGCAATTTGAGTTACCAATAAAGATGTTCCGCTGGCGTTGTAAATGTGCACGTGAATATGTGTTGCTCTTCCTGAATACCAGCCTGGAAAAATAGAGGTAAATGTCACTAATCCGTTTTCGTCTGTGGTTTGTCTTCCTCTTAAAAAGTGAACTGAAGTATAATTTACAGACTGCATGGAAGTTCCGCCATATTCAGAATAATATCCATCTTTGTCGCAATGCCAAATATCTACAATTGCATTTTTTAGAAGTAGCGCAACTTGCATTTGTATTCTTGATCGTGATTTTGATTGTAAATGCAACACCAGTTCGATCCATTGTAATATTAGATTTTACTAAAGACGAAGGCGTAATAGTTGGAAATGGTCCAGCAGTTTCAGATGGAGTTACAGAACAATCACCTGAAGATGATCCCGAACCAGAAGATGAATCTGTATTAGTTGAAGAATCAGACGAAACATCATCTTTACTACACGAGTTAATGATTGGAATTGCCAAAGATGAAATTCCCATTAAACCCAAACCTCTTAAAAACTCTTTTCTTTTCATTGCTTTTATTTTTAAATGTTATACCAATGGAATGATTAACAGTTATTTTCGAGTAAAATTATTCGAAATTAAAGTGTTGGAAAAAGTTTGAGGTAAACGATAAAATTTATGAGGTAAACAGCGAATTTTTTATTTTTTGTAGTAAAAATAAGTCGGATAAACTTTCTTTATTTCTTGTCCAAAAGTGCAAAAAAGCTTCTTCATAACTGGCACTGATAGGTATTTCGGCAGTATCTATAAAAATTACTTTGTTTCTGATCTTTTCAACTTTAGAAATCGGAATGATAAAAGAACGATGAACTCTAATAAATTCTGTTTCTGGTAATTTTTGAAGCATCAATTTGAGCGTCATTCTAGCCACGACGGTTTTTTGATTTTGAATGTGAATTTTAACGTAATCGTCTAAACCTTCGATATACAAAATATCCGAAAACAAGATTTTTATCAAACTGTAATCGGCACGGATAAAAAGATATTGTTGTTCAATGTTTTGATTTTGCAGTTTCCATTGCGAAAAAGCTTTTTCGGCGACTTGCTGAAAACGAGAAAGCGAAATAGGTTTTAAAAGATAATCGGTCGCTCTGAGTGTAAAACCTTCAACAGCAAATTCAGAATAAGCAGTGGTAAAAATTACCATTGTTTTGTTTGGGAGCTTTTTGTAAAAATCCAAACCAGAAATCGACGGCATATTGATATCCAAAAACAACAAATCAACTGGGTATTTCTTAAGATATTTAAGCGCTTCGTCCGATTTCGTAAAAACCTTTTCCAGTTCTATGTAATCAATAGTATCACATAAACTCTGAAGAATTTCTAATGCCAATGGCTCGTCATCTAATGCAATTGCTTTAATCATCCTAGTTTAATAGATAAATTGACAACATACTTTTCAAGCGTATCTTCTATTTTGAGCTGATGTTTGTTTGGATAAACCAATTTTAGCCTTTCGATAGTATTCTGAAGTCCGATTCCGGATTCTGATTGAACTGAAAAAGTCTTTTTATTAGAAACAAATAACGTCAGCTGTTCTTCGATAATATCTATACGAATACAAATTTCAGAAGTTTGATCTGGATTTACACCATATTTGAATGCATTTTCGATAAAAGATATTAGAATAAGCGGTGTGATTTGTTTTCCGAAAGTATTTCCATCAACTTTATAATCGACTAAAACGGTATTTCCTAATCGTGTTTTTTGCAAAGAGATAAAGTTATTGATGTAGTTTATTTCTTTGGTCAAATCAATCACTTCATCATTTGAATTCGTCATGATGTAACGCATTAATTCTGAAAGTTGCACAACGGCATCGGGCGTTTTATCATCTTTTTTAAAGCCAAAGCATAAATGCTGTTCAAAGTATTGAATAAAAAATGAGGATTGATTTGTGCTTTCAAGAAAGCCAACTCTGATTTCACTTTTTCCTTTTCCACATGCTCGCAATCTTCCGCTTATGGCAAAAAGCAAACTAGATATTACTCCGATTAAATAAACGAGAGCAGTATGTCCATATTGCGTTGGCGGGCCACCTACGAAATCAAAAGGCATTTCTTTAACCATTGAAGGGGGCGGAGGAAATTTCTCTGGAAACAAACCAGGATTATGCTCAAAATGTTCTGGAGGATTTCTAAAATCTAAAAAATTTCGGGCAGGATGATCTAAAGTGGTTGATATCCAAAGAAAAAACAAAAGAAATCCGATGATGATGGAATAGTATATGAACTTCTTTTCGGAAAAATAGAATTTCGGAATTAAAAAGTAGAAGTTAAAATAGAAAAAACAAAGTAGCGTAAAATAGATGAAAAAGTAAATACGATCGTGCGCATTTGTGTATAAATGCGGCAACGAGAAAATGGTATTTGTCGATGTAAAGGCATACGGCAAAAAAGAAAAGCGAGGCACAAAACAATGTGTTTCGCGTAAAGTGAAAATTTTGCTTTCATAAATCAAATCTGATTTATCATTTTGACGATTCAAACTGATAAATCAAATTTAATGTTATTGAAAGTTTATTTCAAATTATTGCGGTAAAAACACATAATGTTGCGACTCGCTTTGTAATAATGGCTTATTTCGCCTAAGAAATGGTTTTGTTCTTATTAATCGTGAACTGGACTCTGCGTACAAGGACAGTTACTGATAGCCTGCAAGAAATCAAAACCTATGGTTACTACGTGAGTACCTGTATTATAATTTCCAAGATCGTTGAACATGACTTGGTACGAATATCCGAAGTAAAATCTAGATTTCATGAAACCTGCCATTGGCCCAACTGATAATGGTTTTGGAAACTGGTCATTCAACATACGATACGAAACTCCAACCCAATAGTAATCTTCGTAACGGTTGTAACGTCTGTACTTGAAGTTGAAATCGGTAGTAGAACGTTTATCACTTGCAAAGTATTGAAAGAATACAGATGGTTCGTATTCGATTCGTCTATTTTCTCCATCGTTAAAAATATACCCTGTGTAAACTTGGTAATTTGATAGTAAGTTAGGCTCAACTCCACGGTATTTATCAACGTTTTTCTTTAAAACGTTGTTGGCATTGAAACTCAAATAAAAGTTCTTATAACGATACAATGCACTAAGGTCAAAGTTGTTGTTTCCTGTATAACGATTATCTGTTACCGATGGATCAAGAATTGGATGCTCAATTGTATTATTAAACTCATCGATATCAATTCTGAAACTGTTGAAGTTATACGAAATACCAAAAGACAGATACATTTTAGCATAATAATCCAAAATCAAGTGATGCGCAAACGAAACTTTAGCACCAGTTTGTCTTGTGTATCCGTTTTTATCATTGTAAAGCGAAATTCCAACCCCAGAACGATCTAAGATTCTAAAATCGGCATATAAAGATTGGTTTTCAGGCGCATCTTTAATACCGACCCATTGCGTCAAACCATTGGCTCTTATTCGAAGGTTATCTCCAATACCAGCATAAGCAGGCGAAAGCACAAACGGGTTATCAGCTAAATACTGTGTAAACACTGGTAGGTTTAACTCTTGGCTGTAACTTGTTGTTACAGCCATGAGTACTAGGGATAAAATAAACTTTTTCATTGTAATAATTTTTTTAGATAACATCATTGGGGCTCAAATTCTGTTATCTGTATAATGTGAAATGTCCAACAAACTCTCTTGCATCTTTCTCGTCATTTAGTTTAAGAACATACCAATAATCACCTGAAGGCAATTCTTCTCCATTGTATCTTCCGTCCCATTTTTGACCATAGTGATATTTAGCAATTACACGACCATATCTATCGAAGATTGAGAATTCAAGATTGTTGTAAATATTAGTACAACCAGGTCCCCAAGTATCATAAACACCATCTCCGTTAGGCGTAAAGTAATTGTCTAAGCAAACATCAACATATATCGCTGGAACAGTGATAGTCTTCGTACAGCCATTTTGATCTCTCACTACTACCACATAATCTCCAGATTTGTAGATTTTGTATGTGTTAGAAGATGTAAATGGTTCTCCGTTGAAGCTATACTCATAAGCTGGTGCTCCACCTGTTGCAGTTACTGAAATGATATTCATTTCAGGTTTACCTGCAGATAAAGCAAGTGTTAATGGCTGAATAGCTTTAATTTCGAAACTAGTATCTGCCGTACAACCGTTAGTATGTCTTACAGTAATCGTGTGATTACCTGGGCTAAGGTTTGTAAAGACATTGTCTGTCGTAATTGTTCCTGTACCGTCAAGACGATAATCGATTTGGCTATGATCCGCATAACCTGGATCTACTATAACCATGTTTGCATTTGCATTGTTCACACACTCATAAGATACCTCATTCGTTGGATTAAGCGTTACTGCATCCGGCATAATGATATCGATAACATTTAAACAGCTCATCGAGTCTTTGAAGTAAACTTTGTGTGCTCCACCTGACAGATTCATAAAGTCAAAAATTGTCTGACCTACTGCTCCTTGTGTAAATGGACCATTCTCCTTATCTAGACTAACACTGTATGAAGGAGTACCTCCGCTGATTTCAACACTAAATGCTCCATTTTTATCACCAGAACAAGCTTCAGGAATCATTGTATTTGGAACCAATGTCGCTTTTAGCAATGGTGGTTGTGTAATTGTTATAACACGTACTTCATTACATCCATTTTCGTCCATCGCAATTACAGTGTAATCACCAACTGCTAAGTTCTCAAATACATTTTTAGTATCAAACTGATCAGAATCTGGAGAAATTGAATATTTAAATGTTCCAGTACCTCCACTTCCAGTAACCGTAATACTACCATTACTTTCTCCAAAACAGCTAACGTTTTTCTGAACAAAGTTCGCGACAAATGGAGCCGTTGGTTCAGTAATTTCAAACGGCGCACTAACGATACTACAATCAGAACCACTTGTAACCATTACTCTATAGAAACCAATTGGCAAGTCTAAGAATGAACCATTGTTTTGAGCAGGACGTACAATTGTTGTACCTGTAGTACCGCTATACAATGTGTAAATATAATTTCCTAAACCACCTTTTCCTTCGGCAATTAAAATTGCAGTTGCATCTCCTTTACATCTCACTATTGCGCTAGATACATCTAGATCAACCGTCAATGGAATAACTGGTTCTACAGTAATACCATTAGAAATAAATCCTGTACATCCATTAGCATCTTTAACATAGTAGCTGTAAACTCCAGGAGCAACACTAAATGTAACAGATGAAGTAAATGTTCCTAAAACATTTGTTCCATCAGTACTATAAGTATAAGGAGCTTTTCCTCCAATAGCACTTAATGTAAGCTGTGCTTGAGTCTGACAAGTTGCTGTTTTAGCTTGAACTAAACTTGCTTCAACAATTGTTGGCTCGCTAATCACAATCTGAGCAGATGTAGCTGAACAACTAAATCCGTCAGTTACTGTTACTGTGTAAGTACCTGCTCCTAATCCTGTAAATACAGGACTTGGTTGTGGACCTGCAACACTCATTGGGTTATCAGAAAGCGTATTTAATGTGTATAAATAATTGCTTCCCTGACCGCCTGTTGGAAGAGAAACTGTAATCACAGCACTCTTATCTCCATGACAAGACAACATTGTTGCGCTTGGCGTTGCATTAAACACTATTGGAGCTGGATTAGCAAGAACAGCAGTTGTTGTTGCAATACATCCTTTTCCGTCTTTAACATTAATTGTATACGTACCTGCAGTTAAACCAGTAAATACATTTTCAGTTGAGTATGTTTTGCTTACTGGACCAACTAATTCATATTGATAATCTGTATCCCATCCTCCAGAAGCCGCAACTGAAATAGTTCCATCATTATTACCAGAAACGCAAGTAATTGGTGTTTGAACTTTAGTTATTGCTAATTGCTCTATAGGTTGTTTAATATTAAATACCGTTGTTACTGTACATTCTGGGCTGTTTATCAATTTAGCCGTTACAGTGTACTGACCTGCCAATAATCCTGAAACTCTAACTGGACCTGCAGTTGTAGAACTTCCCGAACTTGGTACCGGACCAGTAATTGTATAGGTAAATGCACCTGCATCATTTGTTGGATTTAATTGATTATCCACAAACAATAAGTCTACACTTCCATCAGCGACTCCGTAACAAACCTCACCATTTACAGGCGTTGCATTGATTACAAAGTTATTTGCATCATTTACATAGTGGTAGTCTTTAATTGTACAACCTGTTGTTGGGTTAAAGACTGTTAATGCATAGCCTCCAATTGGCAATCCAGAGAATAATCCCGTTGGATTTGTCTGATTGAAAACTGTTCCATTTATACCAGCAATTGTATAAACTAATCCTGTAGGAGTTCCGCCAGCTGTTGTTACAGAAACCTGAATAGTTTCGTTTGTAACACAAGTAATTGGAGCAACCACATTAACATTTAAATCAGTCATTGTAATGAAAGACCCTATTGTTATCGGAGCAGTTGTTGTAGCATCACAACCATTGCTGTCTACTACTCTTACAGAGTAAGATCCACCAGCAAGATCCGTTTCATCGTAAACATTTGAACTGCTACTTTGAACCACTGTTCCGTTTTTACTGAATTCATAAATAATATAAGGAGTCGTTCCACCAGAAACTGAATTAACCGTAATTCTTGCAAAGTTTGTTGTGTTTGTTCCTGCAGTACATCCAAAAGGTGTAACTGTTGGAGCATTAACTACAAGTGCACTTGGCTGGTTAATTCTTGTATCTACTTGAGCATTACAACCTCTTCCTGAAGTTACTCTCACTGTATAATCTCCCGCTTGAAGGTTATCAAAAACATTTGATTCTTGGCCAACTATACTCACCGCAACTCCACCAACAGTAGTTCCTGTTAACGTGTATTTGTAGATTGGATTATCATTTACACCAGGAGCACTTGGTGCCAAGTTAACAATGATTAAACCATTAGAACCACCTGCACATTTCACATCTGTTTTCTGCAAGCTCAGACCTGTAATAATTGTTGGCGCTGATAATTCAACAGTAACAACATCTTTACATCCAGTTGTCAAATCCTCAACAGTTATTGTATGAGAACCTGCTGGCATTGTGTTGAATGATGCAGTTGTTCCAGCAACTACAGGAATATAAGCACCTGAAGTATATCTATAATTTCCAGAACCTCCAGTAGCTTTAGCTACGATTCGGCCACTATTAGGGAAATCACAGCTTGGCAATTGCTGAATATCTAACTGTAAATCAAGAGCTCCTTGAATGTTTACTGCACCTGTAACCGTAACTGCACATCCATTTCCATCTCTAACCGTTACATCATAAGATCCTGAAGAATTTACTTGGAATGATGGGCTTGACTGGAATCCACCACCAATACTATATTCTAGAGGCGCTTTACCTGTAGCAGAAACAACAATCTCATAAGTTCCTGTTGCACTTGGACATAGACTAGTAACATTTGCAGTGATTGCACTTGGAAGCGCATCAGTCAAAATATTTATAGTTTGAGCCAAAGTATTACATCCGTTAAGATCTCTTACATAAACATCCCATGCAGTTCCAAGATTCGTATCAACTACTAATTTGTTATCAGCAGTAAACGTTGTTGGAGCAGACACTTGCGCTAACTACAGCGAGCATAACTGTAAGCAGGTGTTCCGCCTGCGGCTGTCACTGTAATAGTAGCATTTTTATTATTACAAGAAATGTTTGTCGCGTTCATTGTAAAACTTAATGGAGCAGTTGGCTGATTAACTAAGAAGTTAGTCACATTATCTGTACATCCAGAAGTTCTATCCGTAACCGTGAAAGTGTAATTTGCGGCTGTTAATCCTGTATAAGTGATCACATCTCCTGTTTGAGTAAATGTTCCGTTATTTGGAGACAATGCAAAATCATAATTTCCAGCTGTAATGTAATTACTTACTGTAAATGCGATTGAACCTGTTATTCCTCCATTACATAGTACATCACTCAATAATTGAGCTTCAACATTAATTTCGCTAGCTTTCTTAATTTCAATTGTATTTAAAGTGCTCGCAACCATTGTTGTCTGTAACTCTAACTATATAAGTTCCTGGCAATAAGTTAGCAAAACTTCCACTTGTATTAGAAGTTGCCGATGCTACCGGCTGAATAATAGCATAATTGTATGGTGCAACACCTCCTGTTACTGAATTTACAGTCAGAGTCGCAACTCCACCTGCTGTATTACAATAAATTGGCGAAGCCGTCATATTGAAATTCGTTGGTGGGTTGTAAGCTGGAACAGTAGCTGAACCAGAAACTCTACATCCATTTATATCTACTACCACGTAGTTAATCGTGCTTGCGGCATTTATTACATGCGATGGTGAAGTTCCAAAAGTCACACCATTATCAAAACTATAGCTATATGGTGAAGTACCGTTCGTTGCATTGATTGTAACGATTGCATCTTTAGCATTATTTGAAGCATCACAACCAAACTGAGTAACAACATTTGTCGCTGTTAAAACAACTGGATCTGTGATATCAACATTAACTGCGGCTGAAGAACATCCTTTCGCATCCATAACCGCAATTGCATAAGTTCCTCTTCCTAATCCAGCAAAAATATTAGAGTTCACAAAACTTCCTCCGTTAATGCTGTATTTGTATGGCGCAACTCCATTTGATGCTGTTACTGTAATACTTCCATTTAAATCACCTTGACATAATGCATTTACAGCCGAAGTAGTAAATGTTGGAATAGTAAGCGGCGTCACTACTACCGGTACAGAAACAGCTTGACAAGTTGAAGCATCTTGAACTCTAAATGTATAAGTTCCAGGTGTACTAGTTACAAAAGGCAACGCAGTAACAGGTTGGAATACTCCACTATTATTACGATCATATTCGAAAGCGTATGTTCCTGTACCTGTCCCCTGTGTTGCAGACAATGTAATTGTCGCATCATTAGATGTACAGTTCAAATCTTGTGTAAGAGTCGCTTGTATCAATAATTCTTGTCTTAATACATATGTTTCATGTGCTATACAACCATTACCATCTTTTATATAAAAGTCATAAGTTCCTGGTGCATTCAATGTAAAATCAGGTCTAGCATAATAACCATTTCCTATACTGTACATTGGTGGCGTTGTAATTCTAGAATCCGTTGTTCCAGTAATTGTAATTGGAACTGGTCCACCAGTATAACAATATACATTCGCATTTGGATTGATCGTCGGAGCATCATGTTTAATAATAGTCACATTGCGTACTGCTGAACAAATTAAGTTAGCATCCATAACATAAACATCCCAATTTGCAAATGCAGGATCTAATACTGCATAATTTGTGCTACTGAAATCAGTAGCTAAAGGAGTGTCGCCAGCATGAACAAATGCATATTTATAAGCTGGAGTTCCACCTGTTCCTTGAACAGTGACTACTGCACCTAAGTAGCAATTTGTCGCTGTCTGAGAAACTATATTTAATCCTAAAACTGCAGGCGCATCAACAACAACAGTTGCTGTATTAGTACAAGTTGTAATAGCGTCTGTAACTGTAAGTGTATAAGAACCTGCTGGTAAATTAGTAACAGTAACTACATCACCCACTTGAGTAAGAGTTCCTAAAGGAGAATTTAAAGAAACAGTATAACCGCCAGCTTTATTTCCTACTGTAAACTTGATAACACCATCTGATCCACTGTTACAAGAAACATTTTTAACAAGTTCACCTGCAACCGTAATATTGATTACTGGGTCAACTGTATATGATTCAGTATATGTACATCCGTTTGCATCTGTAACCTGGAATACGTAAGTATCTGGAGCCAAGCCTGCAAATGTTGTAGTCGTTTGTTTAATTCTTGTTATTGGAGATAGAATCTCGTAATAAAGCGTGCCTGTTCCGCCTACATGAGCTGTAATTTCTACAGTAGCATCAGCAAGCACATGTATCTGGTACTGTTGTTACGATAGTCAAATCAGTTGGAGGATTCAATGCTGGTACGTTCACTCCATCAGTGATCGTAACTGAACAGCCATTCGAATCTCTAACAATTATGTCAAATCTTGCTCCTACAGAAGTCGCATATGTAGCATTATTAGAATAATTCGCTCCATTGTCATAACTGTATTCGTATGTTCCAGTTCCGCCTGATGCTGTAACTGTAACAACCGCTGTTGAAGGCGCATTTCCAGCTGTACAATCTAAAGTCGTCGTAATCGAAGAACTAGCTGTCAACACTGTTGGTGTTCCAACTGTAATTGGAGCCGCCGCTGAAATACATCCTTTGGCATCTCTAACCTCTACAGTGTAATCTGTACCTGCAAGCAAGCCAGAGAAAATATTTGAATCTTGGAAGGTCGCAACAACTGCGCCTGCCTTAGATAATTGATATTTGTATGGAGCAATTCCGTCAGCGACCGTAACTGTAATGCTTCCGTTGCTGTCTCCTGCACATTTCACAGCCGTAGCTACTGGTGAAGCCGTTGGTGTTGTTTTAGGAGTCACAACAACAACATTCGATACTGCTGGACATCCTTGCGAATCTGTAACTCTGAAAGTATAGCTTCCGTCAACTGTAGCTGTATAAGGCGTTGTAGCCGGGTTATAGCCGCCACCGTCGATGTCTACTTCATAAGTATAAGTGCCTGTTCCTCCGTTTGGAGTCAATACAATTGATCCGTTTACAACACAAGTCAGATCTTGAACTAGATCAGCCTGCAAAGTAACCTGAGGCTTAACTTCGTATGAAGCTGAAGCTGTACAACCGTTCTCGTCCTTGATCACAAAATTGTAAGTTCCAGGAGCATTGATTGCAAATGTTGGCGAAGCTTGGAAGCTTCCTCCGTTTACACTGAACATCGGTGCTGTTGCAAGATCCGTGTCTGATGTGTAAGTAACCGTTACATTAGTAGATGTTCCTACAAAACAGATCAATGCCGGAGCAGTGATTGTTGGAGCATCGTCGCTTTCGATAGTTATTGGAAGCGGTGTTCCGATAACGCGACCGTTAGCATCCTGTACATAAACTTTCCAGCTTGTAGTCGTCAATGGATTCAATAAAGCTTCATTTGAAGCTGAATAAGTTCCAGGACCTGTAGCCGTTGCCGGTACGAATGAATACTTGTAAGGAGCTGTTCCGCCGGTAGCGATTACGCTCACTTTGGCATCAGAACTACAGTTTGCATTCTTGTTCTTGTCGATTGCCAATGCCAATGCATCCGGCTCCGTAACAGTCATGCTCGCTGTAGCTTTACAGCCTGTAGCCGTGTCGGTAACTTCCAATGTATAGTTTCCTGCCACCAATCCTGTAGCTGTCACAACGTTTCCTGTTGTTGAAAGCGTTCCTGCACCAGCAATTAACATTGCAGTAAATCCGCTTGCATGGTCAGCAACATCAAATTGAACTGATCCGTTAGAACCGCCGTTGCAAGAAACGTTTGCAAGCAATGTGCTTGAAACCGTAATATTCACAACAGGATCTACCGTATGAGATTCTGTATATGTACATCCGTTTGCATCTGTAACCTGGAATACGTAAGTATCTGGAGCCAAGTTTGCAAATGTTGTAGTCGTTTGTTTAATTCTTGTTATTGGAGATAGAATCTCGTAATAAAGCGTGCCTGTTCCGCCTACATGAGCTGTAATTTCTACAGTAGCATCAGCAAGACATGTATCTGGTACTGTTGTTACGATAGTCAAATCAGTTGGAGGATTCAATGCTGGTACGTTCACTCCATCAGTGATCGTAACTGAACAGCCATTCGAATCTCTAACAATTATGTCAAATCTTGCTCCTACAGAAGTCGCATATGTAGCATTATTAGAATAATTCGCTCCATTGTCATAACTGTATTCGTATGTTCCAGTTCCGCCTGATGCTGTAACTGTAACAACCGCTGTTGAAGGCGCATTTCCAGCTGTACAATCTAAAGTCGTCGTAATCGAAGAACTAGCTGTCAACACTGTTGGTGTTCCAACTGTAATTGGAGCCGCCGCTGAAATACATCCTTTGGCATCTCTAACCTCTACAGTGTAATCTGTACCTGCAAGCAAGCCAGAGAAAATATTTGAATCTTGGAAGGCCGCAACAACTGCGCCTGCCTTAGATAATTGATATTTGTATGGAGCAATTCCGTCAGCGACCGTAACTGTAATGCTTCCGTTGCTGTCTCCTGCACATTTCACAGCCGTAGCTACTGGTGAAGCCGTTGGTGTTGTTTTAGGAGTCACAACAACAACATTCGATACTGCTGGACATCCTTGCGAATCTGTAACTCTGAAAGTATAGCTTCCGTCAACTGTAGCTGTATAAGGCGTTGTAGCCGGGTTATAGCCGCCACCGTCGATGTCTACTTCATAAGTATAAGTGCCTGTTCCTCCGTTTGGAGTCAATACAATTGATCCGTTTACAACACAAGTCAGATCTTGAACTAGATCAGCCTGCAAAGTAACCTGAGGCTTAACTTCGTATGAAGCTGAAGCTGTACAACCGTTCTCGTCCTTGATCACAAAATTGTAAGTTCCAGGAGCATTGATTGCAAATGTTGGCGAAGCTTGGAAGCTTCCTCCGTTTACACTGAACATCGGTGCTGTTGCAAGATCCGTGTCTGATGTGTAAGTAACCGTTACATTAGTAGATGTTCCTACAAAACAGATCAATGCCGGAGCAGTGATTGTTGGAGCATCGTCGCTTTCGATAGTTATTGGAAGCGGTGTTCCGATAACGCGACCGTTAGCATCCTGTACATAAACTTTCCAGCTTGTAGTCGTTGCAGGATTCAATAAAGCTTCATTTGAAGTCGAATAAGTTCCAGGACCTGTAGCCGTTGCCGGTACGAATGAATACTCGTAAGGAGCTGTTCCGCCGGTAGCGATTACGCTCACTTTCGCATCAGAACTACAGTTTGCATTCTTGTTCTTGTCGATCGCCAACGCCAATGCATCCGGTTCTGTAACAGTCATGCTTGCTGTAGCTTTACAGCCTGTAGCCGTGTCGGTAACTTCCAATGTATAGTTTCCTGCCACCAATCCTGTAGCTGTCACAACGTTTCCTGTTGTTGAAAGCGTTCCTGCACCAGCAATTAACATTGCAGTAAATCCGCTTGCATGGTCAGCAACATCAAATTGAACTGATCCGTTAGAACCTCCGTTGCAAGAAACGTTTGCAAGCAATGTGCTTGAAACCGTAATATTCACAACAGGATCTACCGTATGAGATTCTGTATATGTACATCCGTTTGCATCTGTAACCTGGAATACGTAAGTACCCGGCGCCAAGTTTGCAAATGTTGTAGTTGTTTGTTTAATTCTTGTTATTGGAGATAGAATCTCATAATAAAGCGTGCCTGTTCCGCCTACATGAGCTGTGATCTCAACTGTAGCATCGGCAAGACATGTATCTGGTACTGTCGTTTGGATAGTCAAATCCGTCGGAGGATTCAATGCTGGTACGTTTACTCCGTTTACTAAAGTAAATATACATCCGTTATTATCTTTAACAAGCACATTTAGGGTAACTCCAGCATATGTCTCATATGTATCATCTGAAGTGTAATTTACTCCATTATCATAACTGTATTCGTATGGTCCAGTTCCTCCTGAAGGAACAACCGTTACTACTGCTTTAGATGGATTATTACCTGCTGTACAAACTAAATCTGTTGTAATTGAAGACGTTGCAGATAAAACTGTAGGCTGTGTAATAATTACATTATCTGTAAGCGTACAACCTTTTGCGTCACGAACAGTAACAACATAATTTGTTGCGGCACTTAATCCTGTAAACTCATTTGAACTAGAGAAACCTCGAACTATTGTCGCGCCTCTCTCCAACTGATATTCGAACGGACCAACTCCACCTGTTACATCAACTTTAATAGTTCCATCGGCACTCACATTACAAGTTAAGTTTGTAGGAACTGCATTAAATACAATTGCTGGAATATCATCTAAATCAATCGTGAAATTAGCTGTACAACTTTCACTATCAGTTACTGTGAATACATAAGTTCCTACAGCGACAGTCGTCAATACATTTCCTACGAAAGGATCTGTACCTGGTGCGCCATTTACTGTGTATGAATACACATTTGTACCATGTCCACCAGAAGGCGTCAATGTAAATTGAGCTTTTTCACTTCCAACGATACAGCTTAACTCTCTTGTTAATTTAACATCTAACAATAATTTAGGTTCTACTATATATGGAACTGTAAAGATACAGCCTTTACCGTCTTTAATAGATAAATTATAAGTACCAGACGCATTAAATGTAAAATCTGGAGAAGCCTGATAAGCACTTCCATTTACACTATAAGTTGGAGCACCCACAATAGTAGCGTCTTGACTTCCTACAATCGAAATTGTAAATGGAGCATCAGCATAACAGAATTGTGCTGGTGGTATTATTGATGGTGTATCATATTTATACACTGTAACCGCCACAGTTTGAATACAATTATATACATCTTTAACGTATACATTGTATGGAGTTCCTGCTATACTTCCCGCTCTTGTAAAAGTATTAGTAGTTACCCATCCTGAATCACCTGCCAAAGGCGCGACTGAAGCTCCAGGTAAAACCATATAATGATATGGACCTGTTCCATCCTTAGCCTGAGCAGAAATTACAGCCAAATTATTACAGTCTTCTTTTGATGTCGCTGAAGCTGTAAGAGTTAATGGCAATGCAGATTCTCTAATAGTAAAACTGTCTGAAACTACTGAACATCCAGCATTAGGACCTACGGTTTCTTCAGCTAATATATAATACGTTCCAACTGCTAATGGGTTTATGGTTATAGATGCAGATGTTGCGCCTGCGGCTAATCCAGGTATTGTTGTAGGAGCAATAATTTCTCTATTTGTAAATGCTTCCCTTACTGAGTAAGACACATCTACAGAAGCTCCTGGAGCTGGTACAGTAGGATAATTATTTTTAATTGCGAAAGTAACTTTTCCGTCAGCGGCATTTTTACAAGTAATATTACTTGCAACCTCACTTACTACCTCTAAAGCAGAATGTGTAGGAATTGGATCTGGAGCCGCTTGGAAATAATAACATCCTGTCGTAACTTGATAAACAACAAAAGTATATGAAACCCCTGGTGTTAATCCACTATATATAGCTTGTCCAGGAGAACTTTCTCCAATCCATCCATCTACATTAACTGCAGTAAATGGAGGAGTAGCAAGCGACACCTTTATAAATATTAAAATAGAATGGTCCTGATCCTGCATATGTACTATTTATTGTGATAGTAGCTGAACCACCTGTAGCTCCACAAGTTGCACTTGTATCAATATCAATATCAAGTCCTGTTACTGGCGCCGCAATAAGAACATTATCCTTAAATACTGAACAACCATTTGTGTCAACCACTCTAATTTGATAATAACCGAAGTCTACTACTTGAAATACTACAGTAGAACCATCAATACCAAGCCTTTGAGCACTATATCCATTAATACCTGTTACATAATAATCATAAGGTCCTGTTCCACCTGTAACAGATTGGATAATAATTTCACCTTTTGATACTCCGCCGGTACTAGCGTCACAACGCATGTCGGTCTTATCCCAAGTAACAGTTAAAGGCAATGGCTCATTAATATTAATATTCTTAACATCAGTACAGCCTTTTGCATCGGTTACTGTAATAGTATATGAACCTGCACGAAGACCTGAAGTTCTTGTAAAATAATCAATACCTAAAGTATTATTATAAACATCAATAACAAAAGGTGCTTGACCTTTAGAAGGATTCACAACAACATTCAATGAAGCTGAAGAATCACCACTACAACTAATTGCGGCTCCAAGCGAAACCGTAACTTCAGGATTAACTGGTATTGTAGTTCTAACAGCGACAGTAGTTGTTGCTGTACAAAGTTTAGTATCAGTTACCGTGAATATAAAATCAGCGAGCATCGCTTGTTGTGAAAACATTTCCAACAAAAGTTCCTGTTGCAGATGCTGGTGTACTTGTATAGTTATAAGAATAAGTACCTGAACCTCCTAAAGCAGTTAAAGTAATTGTAGCTGGTGTTGCACCAGAACATGTTACGTCTTTTGTCAATTGAGCAGAAATCGTCAATTTATCATTTACAATTACTGGTACCGTAGTCTGAGCGATACAGCCATTACCATCTTTTACCCAAACATTATAAGTACCTGAAGCAGTTACTGTAAAAGTATTTAAAGAACCAAAACCAGAACCTGCACCCGTAATACTATAAGTCAACGGCGCTTTTCCTGTTCCTGAAGCAGTAATAGTGTAAGTACCAACACCTAAACATTGTCCTGCGGCAGTAGCCGTAACTGTTGGAGCATTATCAGTGTCAATTGCTATATCTAATTTTATTTGACATCCATTTGCATCAACAACATAAGCGTCCCAGTTTTTATTAACTATAGGATCTAAATTAGCAACATTTGAAGTTGTTAATGTTCCCATTGGGAAGCCATCTTGTACAAATGAGTATTTGTATGCTACAGTTCCTCCTGTAGCTGTTACTGTAACTTTTGAAGTACCAACATTACAGTTTGCATTTACAGCAACATAAGATGCACTTAATGCGGCTGTTGGCTGTACAATTGTAAATGAACTGTTTGCAAAACAGCCTGTAACTTCATCTGTAACTAAAACATTGTATGTTCCAGCCGCAAGATTTGTTAAACTGATTGTACTTGCGCTTTGATTAAGAACTTCTGTTGCTCCTCCATCAAAACTATATTTGTATGTTCCGCTAAATCCAGAAACGGTAAATAAACCACTTCCTGTATTAACTCCGAAACATTTTACATGACTTACAACGCTTCCATTTACAGCAATTGGTGTAACTGGATTAACTTTATAAGATTGTTCTGCATAACAACCATTGTTATCTGTTATTCTGAACGTATAAGTAACATTTGGTGCTAAATTAGTGAAATCACCTGTCGTATTACTTGTTACCGCAGAAGCTGGTCCTGTAATACTATAAACAACTGGAGCAACACCTGTTCCTGCAGTTTTTGTAACAGTAACCGTACTTGAAGTAGCATTACAAGTAACAGCCGTTCCAACAATATTCTGAATAGTTGGTGGATTTAATGGCGTAAGAGTAACTGAACCATTAAAAATACAGCCGTTTTTATCTTTTACCGAGTAATTAATTGTCTGTGGGGAACCTGTATCGCTTACTGTCAAAGTTCTAACAGTAGAATATCCGCCACCTTGGAAACTATACTGATATGGCGATGTTCCAGTAGTAGGCTCTACAATAGTCAATGTCTTAGACTCTTTAGCATTTGTCGCACTACAAGTAAACGCTGGCGCACTTGCCGTCGTAGTCAATGCTGTCGGTTCTAAAATAGTAACATCAACTTGGCCTGAACATCCTTTGCTGTCTTTTACATAGAAAGTATGCAAGCCTGGAGTCAGTCCTGCGAAAGTATTTGTAGCCGCATAAATACCCGCCAAGGCATTGCTGTAAGTATAACCGCCAGATCCGCCTGCTCCAGTCAACACAACCGATCCGTTGTTTGCTCCATTGCAGGTAATATTTACCTGTGTCGCAGTAACCGTAGGATTTGTGATCGGAGCTACAGTAGCAGAAACGATAACCTTACATGCTGTAGGGTTGTTTGAATCTGTAATTTCAAAATTATAAGTTGTAGCAGTCGAAGCTCCAGTAAACACAAACTGTGTTCCTGTAACCGGAGTGCTTGACCCATAAACTCCTGTTCCTGGATCAACTTTATATGTATATGTAGATTTTCCGCCAGTAATGTCAACTGTAATAGCCGCATTTGGTGTAGCAGTACAATCTAATTGTTTTGTAACATTGGCAACAGCTGTCAATTGAGGATTTACCGTAATAGGCGCGGCCGTAGCTGTACATCCGTTTGCATCTTTAACCCAAACGGTATAAGTTCCAGCCGGAACATTGAAAACATTGTTTGTGCTGAAGCCGCCGTTTATGCCATTGATGCCGTAAACCAAACTTGCTGAAAGGGTTGGATCAGTCGAACTTCCTGTAGCTGTAATAGTGAAATTGCTTCCTGTTCCTGTACACTGGTTGCTCAATACCGCCGTAACTGACGGCGTAGGGTCTGTCGATAATGAAACCGGGAATGAATCTGTACATCCGTTTGCATCTTTTACATAAACAGTCCAGCTCATGTTCGCCCCGCTGTTCGTATCAACTGTAAGAACATTGTTTGCTCCATAGTCTGAAGCAAGCGGAGCCACAGCTCCCTGCTTAACTGCGTAGCTGTAATTTGTCGTTCCGCCAGTTGCCGTTGCTGTAATAACTGCATTGTCATTATTACAGTTGATCTTTGTCGCCACAGCTGTTACATCCAAAACAGCTGTTGGCTCATTGATTGTAATGCTTGCTGTATTGGTACAATTTGTAGCATTGTCTTTTACCTCCACAGTATAAGTTCCTGCCGCAACATTGCTCAATGTCAATGTATTTCCAGCTTTTGTCAAAGTGCCTGTGCCAAGCACTCCTGCCGTCAATGTATAAGTATAATCTGTTGCAACTGCATAGCCAGAAACTGTGAATGTTCCGTTTCCTGTTGAAGTGCCCTTGCATTTTGCATCATTATTTTTTGTTGCAGTAATTCCGATTGGAGTAACCGGATTTACCGTAACCGATTTGGTGTCATAACATCCGTTTGCATCAGTAACTCTGAATGTATATGGAGTGGCGTTAGGTGCCAAACCTGTAAAAATACCATTAGAAGCTCCCGTTGTATTGCTTGTTGCAGAAGCTGGAGCAATAATAGCATATGTCAATGTCCCCACTCCTGTACCTGCAGTCGTAGTCACCGTAACCGTGCTCGTCCCTACTGTACAAGTAACAGCTGATGCCACTGCCGTATTGATTTTTGGAGAATTTAATTTATTCAATGTCGCCGATCCGTTTGCGATACAGCCGTTTGCATCCTTGACAGAATAATTGATCGTTTGGTCGCTTCCGTTGTCACTCACCGCCAAAGTCTGAACCGAACCGTAAGCACCTCCATTGAAGCTGTATTGGAATGGTCCTGTACCTCCAACTGGCGCATTGATCGTAACCGAACCGGCAACTTTTGCATTTGTAGTGTCGCAAGTGAAGCCAACTGTAGTAGCCGAAATCGTCAATACATTTGGCTCTAAAATAGTAACATCAACTTGGCCTGAACATCCTTTGTTGTCTTTTACATAGAAAGTATGCAAGCCTGGAGTCAGTCCAGTGAAAGTATTTGTAGCCGCATAAGTACCCGCCAAGGCATTGCTGTAAGTATAACCGCCAGATCCGCCTGCTCCAGTCAACACAACCGATCCGTTGTTTGCTCCATTGCAGGTAATATTTACCTGTGTCGCAGTAACCGTAGGATTTGTGATCGGAGCTACAGTAGCAGAAACGATAACCTTACATGCTGTAGGGTTGTTTGAATCTGTAATTTCAAAATTATAAGTTGTAGCAGTCGAAGCTCCAGTAAACACAAACTGTGTTCCTGTAACCGGAGTGCTTGACCCATAAACTCCTGTTCCTGGATCAACTTTATATGTATATGTAGATTTTCCGCCAGTAATGTCAACTGTAATAGCCGCATTTGGTGTAGCAGTACAATCTAATTGTTTTGTAACATTGGCAACAGCTGTCAATTGAGGATTTACCGTAATAGGCGCGACCGTAGCTGTACATCCGTTTGCATCTTTAACCCAAACGGTATAAGTTCCAGCCGGAACATTGAAAACATTGTTTGTGCTGAAGCCGCCGTTTATGCCATTGATGCCGTAAACCAAACTTGCTGAAAGGGTTGGATCAGTCGAACTTCCTGTAGCTGTAATAGTGAAATTGCTTCCTGTTCCTGTACACTGGTTGCTCAATACCGCCGTAACTGACGGCGTAGGGTCTGTCGATAATGAAACCGGGAATGAATCTGTACATCCGTTTGCATCTTTTACATAAACAGTCCAGCTCATGTTCGCCCCGCTGTTCGTATCAACTGTAAGAACATTGTTTGCTCCATAGTCTGAAGCAAGCGGAGCCACAGCTCCCTGCTTAACTGCGTAGCTGTAATTTGTCGTTCCGCCAGTTGCCGTTGCTGTAATAACTGCATTGTCATTATTACAGTTGATCTTTGTCGCCACAGCTGTTACATCCAAAACAGCTGTTGGCTCATTGATTGTAATGCTTGCTGTATTGGTACAATTTGTAGCATTGTCTTTTACCTCCACAGTATAAGTTCCTGCCGCAACATTGCTCAATGTCAATGTATTTCCAGCTTTTGTCAAAGTGCCTGTGCCAAGCACTCCTGCCGTCAATGTATAAGTATAATCTGTTGCAACTGCATAGCCAGAAACTGTGAATGTTCCGTTTCCTGTTGAAGTGCCCTTGCATTTTGCATCATTATTTTTTGTTGCAGTAATTCCGATTGGAGTAACCGGATTTACCGTAACCGATTTGGTGTCATAACATCCGTTTGCATCAGTAACTCTGAATGTATATGGAGTGGCGTTAGGTGCCAAACCTGTAAAAATACCATTAGAAGCTCCCGTTGTATTGCTTGTTGCAGAAGCTGGAGCAATAATAGCATATGTCAATGTCCCCACTCCTGTACCTGCAGTCGTAGTCACCGTAACCGTGCTCGTCCCTACTGTACAAGTAACAGCTGATGCCACTGCCGTATTGATTTTTGGAGAATTTAATTTATTCAATGTCGCCGATCCGTTTGCGATACAGCCGTTTGCATCCTTGACAGAATAATTGATCGTTTGGTCGCTTCCGTTGTCACTCACCGCCAAAGTCTGAACCGAACCGTAAGCACCTCCATTGAAGCTGTATTGGAATGGTCCTGTACCTCCAACTGGCGCATTGATCGTAACCGAACCGGCAACTTTTGCATTTGTAGTGCTCGCAAGTGAAGCCAACAGTAGTAGCCGAAACTGTCAATGTTCCTGGCTGTGTAATCTTAACTGGAACACTTCCTACACATCCTTTAGAATCTTTTACATAGAAAGTATAATCTCCAGCGCCTAAACCTGTGAAAGTAGCGTTTGATCCAAATCCTGTTGTAGCATTGTTACTATAACTAAATCCGCCTGAACCTCCGTTACCTTGTATAGTAACAGATCCGTCAAGTTTTCCGTTACAGCTTACATTGCTTTGTGTAACAATTGAAGCTGTTGGATTTGAAATTGATTGTATCGTTTCGGTTACCACAAAAGTACATCCGTTAGCATCTGTAACTTTAATCTTGAATGTTCCAGCAACTGAAGTTGTATAAACATTTGATGCCATTAGAGAATAGCTCGTTCCTCCGTTTGTCGAAACTTCGTATTTATATGCAGTTCTTCCACCATTAGCGTTAACTGTAATAGTAGCATTCGGTGTAGCCGAACAATCTAATTCTTTAACAACAGTTGTTGCTGTTAATTGTGGATAAACTGTAATTGGTGTTGCTGAAGCAGTACATCCGTTTGCATCTTTAACCCAAACAGTATATGGAGTTGCACTTGCGGCAACATCAAAGAAATTATCTGGTCCAAACGAACCTGTAGGTCCGTTGATTCCATAAGTCAAAGGAGTTACTAAGTTCGTTCCACCTGCTGTTGCAGTAATTCTGAATTTATTTCCAGAACCTGTACATTGATTGTCTAAAGTTGCCGTAACCGTCGGAACAGCATCCATAAGAATAGATACATTAACAGTATCTGGACATCCATTCACATCTTTTATATAAACTGTCCAGTTACGATCATTACCGTTGTTTGTGTCAACTGTCATTGTTGCATTTGTAGTATAAGCTCCTGCCGCTGGTGCTGGAGATCCTTGTTTTACAACTGCATACGAATAATTTGGTGTTCCACCAGATCCTACTGCTGTAATTACTGAAGTAAATTTACTACAAGTAATGTTCGTCGCTGTTGCAGTCACATCTACTGCATTATTTGGCTGAGTTAAAGTAACTGTATAAGTAGATGTACATTTTGTTGTTCTATCTGTCGCAGTAATAGTATAAGAACCTGCCGCTAATGCACTACTTACAGTAATTGTTGTATTTGATGATCCAACTAAATTATTTGCACTCTGAATAGTATTTCCTAAACCATCTTTGATAACATAATCGTATCTGCTCTTAACTCCATTAACAGTGAACTGAATTGTACCTGTACCTCCATAACATTTGATAGAAGTAAGTATTGATCCTCCTGTAGTGATATCAGGTACTCCTTTGACTGTATAAGATTTCGTAAATGAACAGCCTGTTTTAATATCGGTAGCTTGGAAAACATAACTTCCAGGAACCAATCCTTTGAATTCACCATCAGAATTTGTTGCAGTACTATATCCGGCTGGACCAGAAATTATTTGATAACGAATAGGTGCTGATACACCGCCTTTTACTGCGCCGATATTAACGTGACCTCCTGCTGGAGTTGTAGAACAATCATAACCGTTATCAGTTATTGTAATATCTGTAATTTGGTCAAATGCTCCAATAGTAATACTTAATGGACCTATTTGACAATTATTACTATCTTTTATATAAGCTGTTACAGTAGAACCTGCGGCTGTAGTTGGGAAAGTATTTGTAGTTGTAAAACTTGTAGCGTTATTAAAACTATATTGATACCCAGTTCCTGTTCCACCGGAAGCTGTTACAGTAACTACAGCCGGAACAGTTCCTGTTGGACCACACGTAATGTCTGTAGCAGAAATACTTCCTTGAACCACTGGTGGTTCTGTTAAAGTAATAGATCCTGGAGTTGAAATACATCCTTTGTTGTCTTTTACTTGATATGGGTAAGCAACTCCAGCTTTTAAACCTGAATAAGTCGCTGTAGGAGTGAATCCACTATTATTAAAACTATAAGTATAACCTCCTGAACCTCCTGAGCCAGAAAGCGTAACTGATCCATTTGTTCCGCCAAAACAAGTAACTTGTGTTGGAGTAGCAATAACTGTTGGGTTCGTTATCGCATCTACTGTAGCACTTACTTCAAATGTACAAGCAGTTGGAGTGTTTGAATCAGAGATTTCAAATGTATATACTCCAGATCCTGGTGCTGGGTAATCAAATGCTGTTCCCGTAACAGGTGTACTTGATCCATAAGAACCAGATCCTGATTTAACTTTGTATTTATAAGTTGTTTTACCACCGCTGATTTCAACATGAATTGTTGCTCCTGCAGTATTACAATCTAATGGTTTAGTAACTGATGCTTTTGCATCTAAGGCTGGAGCTACAATAATACCACTAACTGTAGCAGTACAATTATTTGCACTGTCAGTAACTACAACATTATGCGTACCAACACCTACACCTGTAAATGTATTAGATGCCACTGCCGCCGCACCATCTAAACTATAACTTAAAGTTCCGGTTCCTGTAGCAGTAACCACAATAGTTGCTTTGTTTACTGAATCATAGCATAAATCAGAACTAGCATTCAAGCTTGCAGTTGGAGCCGTAGGTGTGTTTACAATTACAGCTGTAGAAACTCCAGAAGGACATCCGTTAACATCTTTAGCGACAACAGTATAAGTTCCAGGTGCAATACCTGTAAAAATATTAGAATGAGGGAAAGCGTTGCCAGCAATTACTGTAACACCGTCTGCTCCTCTTAGTTCATAAGTATAAGGTCCTGTTCCTCCTGAAGCAGAAGCTGTAATTGTAGCCCCTGTAAGTGTAGTTCCTGTTCCGCATTTAGGCTGAGCAGTAACAGTAGCGCTAACAGTAATAGCAGATGCAGATCCAATAGTTTTACTAAATGATTCTGAACAAGTACCTGCTAAGTCACTTTGTACAACTACGGTATAAGGTCCTGCTGGTAATCCGCTAATCGTTTTTGGAGATGTCGTAGAACTTTGTAGCGTTCCTCCATTTATAGAATAATAAAAACTTCCATTAAAGTTTTGAGCTGTAATAGTAATAGAACCTGTACTACCTCCATTACAAGCAACATCCTGAATTGTTGGCTCTAATACATCAAATGCTTTATCTGTTCCAACATCAAAAGTGATTTCTTTCTCTGCTAAACATGTTTTTGGCAATTGGTAAACTGCAATGTCATCAATTAATAAATCATTACCTCCATACACCACACTTCCTGAGCGAACAACAAAAGTAAGGTTTGTATTTGGTCCCGGATTCAAAGAGATTGTTGGAATTTCAACCCATTTTGTTCTGTTTGGATCATATGGATCTTCAGCGATTTTTCCTGTGTTAGCTTCAGCAACAACTACGCCTGAAGGATTGACTAATTGAAATTTAACAATCGGAGCCCCACCGGGTTGACCAAGATTTAATAAATTGGCAACAGCCAGATCTACTTTTACCGGTTGGTTTGGAATAACGTCCGCTATTGGTTTGCTATAAAGTACTCCATCAAGACCAGCCGCACCACCAATATTTACTAATAAATATCTTCCGTCTGCAACTGACCCATTAGAAGTATGGTCTTTAAATGGATACCATGCTGTATCATTTCTCCAGAAGAAACTTGCTACTGAATATTGGTTGTCTTCTACTGATTGTGTATCACATGGATATGGCCCAACAACTCTCTGATCATTGAAACAATAAGCCGCCGCAATACCAGGGCTTGTAGTTGGTGCTCCTCTTCCGAAATCTTCTTTTAATAAATTACTAAATGTACTAGCATCTTCTAATTTATATTTAACTGTAATCTTATGGCTACCTGATAATACATTATCAAAAACATTATTTGTAATAGGTGTATTTGCAACACCATCTAAATAATATTCATAAGAATAATTTCCATTTGATGGATTATTAACGGTTACCGTAGTTCTTCCTGTACCAGTACAATTATAAACCACATTAATTGGATCTAGAGATGGATCTGCTGGTTTTGGATCTAAAATTACATCATAAGGTATTTGGTACTTACATCCATCACTATCTCTAACTACGAGGATGTAAGGGCCGGCTACAGCTACATCTTTCCATGCTTCTGCTTGCCAAGATGCACCGCCATCAAAACTATATTGATAAGGCGACTTACCGCCTGTTACATTTGTAATTCTTAATTTTCCTCCAGTACCTGAAAGTGTACATCCCATTAATTCAGCAACACCACCAGAAGCTGTTAAAGTACTTGTTGATGGTAAAATTGTAATAGGTTGAGCAGGATCAGTACACCACACAGTACTATCTGACAACTTATATCGAACAACTACTTGATAAGTTCCAGCTTTTACATTTAAAAGTGTTGGACTTGAACCGAATGTAGCACCATTATCAAAACTATATTCTACTGTATATCCATGAGCATCACTCACGTTGACATTAATTTGTGCATTATCATCTGCACAAACAATTTTAGTAGCGACAACCACATAATCCGGTTTAGGATTAGCTGGAACTGTAAATTTGTATGTAGTCGTACATGTCTTAGAATCACGTACTAATATAGTATACTCTTTTGCAGTAGGCGTATTTAATAAAATTGAATTTGCAACCGTATTTCCATTTTCATCTGATGCATATTCTGTTGCAGAACCGTCTACAAAAAATGCGTAAGGAGGTGTGCCACCACTAGCTGTGATTCGATACAAACCTTCTTCACAAGCAGTAAGAGATCTTACAACTGAAGATGTAACGGTTATTGCCGCATTTGGATTAGGAATAAGTTTGCTTACCTCGTCACTACAGTTAACTGATCCGTCTAGATTTTTAGTGAAAACTACAATTCTATATGTTTTTCCTGGAGTTAAATTTGTAAATGTATGAGTTTTACCTACTGGCCCCACATCTTCCACTTTAACACCGTCCTCGTAACGCGTAAAGAAATAATTTGTAAATCCATCTGTAGCACTTACTTGTATAGTTCCTTTATCACCAAAACAAAGTGGGTTTTCATTCGGATTATCAATACCCGCTTTAAAGGCATCATTTGCGATTATAATTTGAGCCGTTTTATAAATACAGGTCGGGTTAACATTTTTTAATCTATAGTTTACAATGTAATTACCGGCAGTTGTTATGCTGAAAACATTATTGTCTCCCCAAGCAGTTGTAGTAGAACTAGATGCCGGAATAAGAACATGAGTCAAACTGAACTCGTAACCGGTAAGTTTATCAACTGTAATACTTCCTGGAATTGTACATGATATATTTTTGTGCGTTTCATTTATAGCAACATCACTTTTGTAGACATTAAAATAAAATTTGTTTACACATCCTCCTGAACTAATCGTTACTCTATAATAACCTGCTTCAGTAAGTGTAAAAAGAGAACCGTTTGGTCCTGCTGATACCCAAGTACAACTTGCTCTCTCATCAGCACACAAATCAGATAACTCTGAAAGTGGAGGACGAACACAGCTCGTTTTTTCCCATACAACCGTAGCTGATGGAAGCTCTAAATTAAAAAGTCTTGAATCATTGGCCCCGCAAAGGAATATTTTTGGCAATGGCTTTCCATCAATATCACAAGGAGCAATTACACCATTTGAATCTTTATTATCTGCATACTTAATAATTGGATTGGTTTTTACACCACCTCCATCTGTTACAGTAATAATTTGTTCGAAATCAGGACAACCTGTTTTTGTACTATAAACATAATATGTTCCCGGTCCTGTAATCGTAAGTTTTTGATTTGTCCCTAAAACCGGATTATAAGCTGAGCTTGTCGCCCATTTGTAAGTAGTGTAGCCACCAGCCGCAGAAAGTTGCATATCTGTCAAACAGATTTCTGCTTTACTATTTTTACAAGCATCTAAACCTACAAGGAAATTTGTAGACTGAGGTGTAGCATTACAAGAATTTGCAGAAGCATAACTCGTATCTCCAAATAGAGTACCATTACCACCTCCACCTGCCGCAGGGTTACCGCGATAGCTTGTAAGCGCAGAATTTCTAATAACATTATTACAAGCATCTATCAATGAAGCGCAATCATCTACCACTTTAACTTTAAAACGAATAGTCTCTTCTGGATCATTTTTTTCAACCAAGCTATTTGGTATCTTGAATGTTATAGTTCGAGTTGCGGCATTATAGGTAACATTGTTAGCTATGGTCATTCCAGTAGGCAACTTAAAAATATCTGCTGGAAAATTAAAATTGGTGTTTGTTGGTAATTGATCCGTTATCGTAAATTCAGTTGCACTGTCATTTCCACTGTTCTTAAATGATAAAGTATATCGCAACTCCTGACCCAAGGTTACATTTTTATTTTCTGCATCAACTTCAGTCGCATCATGTACCTTCTTTATCAATTTTATATTTGGCGCAATAACATCTACCGAAAAAGCCAAAAAATAATTGATATAAACATCCACATTTGTACCTATGGTGATTTGTGCAGATGTTGCTTTATTTGGAATAATTCCACTTTGGGGCGTAATATCAAGAACTCCGGCATCAAAACCTAAAGTATTGGTACCATTAGGATTTCTATCTGTAAATACACCATTAGAAGTTGTGATTGAACTTTTAAAGAAATTATTAACAGGTCTCACCGAACTTGGTGTTGTCGTAATAGACTTACTGTTAATGTAAAGGTAATCACCTGAATAATTTTGATCCCCTTCAAGAGCTGAAAATGCGACTCTTGCATTAACATCACCTAGATCTGGAGTAGTAAAACCATTAACCGTTGTACTAATAGGACCTGCATTACTACCTATCCCAAAAAATCCATTAAAAGTAGAAATTGATTTGGTTGGTAATGAATTATCTTCATAAATAACAAAAAGAGACCATCCAGTCGCCAAACCTGTTGAACCATTTGTATTTTTTACACCTTCAGTCGCTTGTACATTGGCTACGGTATAAACTCCATTTGGGTTAGTAGGATTTAATAACGATGTAACTTCAGCAAAACAGGCATAAGCTTGTGTTTTGTTTCCTCCAGAATCAGCAATACCATCGGCATTCTTGTCAATATCCCAAATAACAGTTCCTGTTAGATCCTGATAATTACTATTAGTGGTATTGGGAACCTTAATTTTTACGTTTTTAATTTTTGTTCTATCTGCTGGTGATCTTAAAATACCTGACCAATACAAAGCGGCATAAGCTACTCTATAGCAAGGAGAAGCAGGAGCAATATTATTTGGTACTGTAAGAGTAGCACTACTCGAACTGAATATTTTCTCAGTGTTATTCGATACAGCATCAACATTGATATAGTACATATCAAAATTACCATTGGTATCACTACTAGTAGTACCGCTAAAAGGCGTGTTCGGACTGACACTATAAGTACCATCAGATTTCTTAGTACCTCTGTTAAGTATACTATTTCCAATGTTAATAATATCTCCTCTAAGTCGCGTACTGTATTGTTTATTAAAAGGCTTATACGTTTGAGAAAATACTATATCTGCCTGTAAAAACAACAGCAGTAATAATGCAATTTTTAGAATAGTAGGTTTTTTCATGGTATTTAATTTTGTGGTCTTTTTAATCTCTAAGGGGCATTAGCGATTAAAATTTTGCCGCTTTAAACTATTTATTTTTATGAGCACCTTAAAAATTTAAGGTGCTTAATTTTTCATCTCTATTATTAATTCTCCACTTTTACGATGGCTAATTTGCCGTTGTAAGGTTTGCTTCCTTTTGCCTCTAATGCTTTAGTCGCTTCTTGTAACCCTTCAAATTTCTCGTAATAGATATAATATTTACTTGTCGCTATATTATAGAAGAAATTAATGTCTGAACGTCCTGTCGCAACTGCTTTGGTTAAGAACTCATCACGTTTTTCAACACTGCTATGAACGGCAAGAATCATATAATATCCACTTTCAGAATTTTTAATATTCTTGATGATCTGCATATTTGACTGGTCTTCACCAAAATCAAAATCACTTGCTGTTAAAGGCGTACTGCTAATTTTAGTAGTTTCCTTAATACGTTTAAGAGCCGCTAGGTCTTGGTTATATCTTCCTTGATCATTTTCGTAAGCAAGACGTTTAATTCTACGTTTTTTCTCGATTTCAGTTTCTGCTTTAATTCGCTCTAAATTCGCTAATAAAGTCTGCGCTGTCTTCTTCCATTTTCAATTGCGCCGCTTTCAATTGATTTATCTTTTCTAAATAAGCTCTGTTTAAAGCATCATTTTTATTCGGAACCTTTTTAAGCCTTTCATTGTATAAATTCGTCAGCTTAGCTATCTCATCTTTTTGAAGTCTGTTTGCTTCAGCAATATTTGCTTTTAAAGCTTCTAATTGACTGTTTTCTCGTTGCTACACTCTTGAAAGGTTTTGGTTCTCTATAAATACCTTTTTCACTTAAATCATTTTCCTCTCTTAAGTCGTTCAAATCTTTTTGTTTGTTGGCAACTGTTGCATTAAACTGCGCCAATAAATCACTTTGATTTTTACTCGATGCTTCTAGAGATTCTGTTAAGTTATCTATCGCTTTTGCTGTTTCGTCTTTTTGAGTCGCGGTACGCTTCTTGCCGTCGCCTCTGCATCGGCTTTTGCTTTTGCATCTGCCGCTAATTTCGCTTGGCGAGCCTCTTCTTCAATTCTAGCTTTTTCTTCAGCATCTTGTTTCGCTTTAAGAGCTTCTGCATCGGCTTTTGCTTTTGCATCAGTCGCTAATTTTGCTTGAAGTGCTTCGGCATCAGCTTTGGCTTTGGCATCTGTCGCAAGTTTCAATTTCAATGCTTCTGCATCAGCTTTTGCTTTCGCGTCGGCGACTAATTTCGCTTGACGGGCTTCTTCTTCAACTCTAGCTTTCTCTTCAGTTGCTTGTTTTGCTTGTAGAGCTTCTGCGTCAGCTTTAGCTTTTGCGTCAGCGAGCAAGTTTCAATTTCAATGCTTCTGCATCAGCTTTTGCTTTCGCGTCGGCCGCTAATTTCGCTTGACGAGCTTCTTCTTCAACTCTAGCTTTCTCTTCAGTCGCTTGTTTTGCTTGTAAAGCTTCAGCGTCAGCTTTGGCTTTTGCATCGGCGACTAATTTCGCTTGACGAGCTTCTTCTTCAACTCTAGCTTTCTCTTCAGTCGCTTGTTTTGCTTGTAGAGCTTCTGCGTCAGCTTTGGCTTTTGCTTCTGCGGCAAGTTTCAATTTCAATGCTTCTGCATCAGCTTTGGCTTTCGCGTCGGTCGCTAATTTCGCTTGACGAGCCTCCTCTTCAGCTTTCGCTTTTGCTTCTGCATCAGCTTTTGCTTTCGCATCAGCCGCCAATTTCGCTTGACGAGCCTCTTCTGCCTCCTTTAATTGTTTTGCTTCAGCATCAGCTTTTGCTTTTGCTGTAGCTTCAGCGTCTGCTTTAACTTTTGCATCAGCAAGCAATTTAGCTTGTAATGCTTCCATATCCGCTTTTGCTTTTGCATCTGCTACAAGTTTAGCTTGAAGTGCTTCTGCATCGGCTTTTGCTTTTGCATCGGCGACTAATTTCGCTTGACGAGCTTCTTCTTCTACTCTAGCTTTTTCTTCAGCGACTTGTTTTGCTTGTAGAGCTTCTGCGTCAGCTTTCGCTTTTGCATCTGCGGCAAGTTTTGCTTGAAGCGCTTCTGCATCGGCTTTTGCTTTTGCATCGGCGACTAATTTCGCTTGACGAGCTTCTTCTTCTACTCTAGCTTTTTCTTCAGCGGCTTGTTTTGCCTTAGCTTCTGCATCTGCTTTGGCTTTTGCATCAGCAACTAATTTCGCTTGAAGTGCTTCTGCATCGGCTTTCGCTTTTGCTTCGGTCGCCAATTGTGCCTGACGAGCCTCTTCATCTGCTTTTGCTTTTGCTTCAGCGACTTGTTTCGCTTTAAGAGCTTCTGCATCAGCTTTAGCTTTTGCATCTGCCGCTAATTTAGCCTGACGTGCTTCTTCAGCTTCTTTTAATTGTTTTGCCTCCGCATCAGCTTTTGCTTTTGCTGTAGCTTCCGCGTCAGCTTTAACTCTTGCATCAGCAATTAATTTTGCCTGTAATGCTTCCATATCAGCCTTAGCTTTGGCATCTGCGGCAAGTTTAGCTTGAGCTTCTGCATCGGCCTTGGCTTTAGCATCAGCCGCTAATTTTGCTTGTTGTGCTTCAGCGTCAGCTTTTGCTTTTGCATCAGCCGCTAATTTTGCTTGTTTTGCCTCTTCTTCAGCTTTCGCCTTATCAGTCGCTTGTTTTATCTTCAATGCTTCCGCATCAGCTTTTGCTTTTGCTTCTGCCGCAATCAATGCTTGTCTTGCCTCTGCATCGGCTTTAGCTTTTGCATCAGTCGCTAATTTTTCTTTTAATGCTCGCTTCTTCAGCTTGTTTTGCTTTAAGAGCCGCTGTCGCTTTGGCTTTATTTGCGGCATCAATAGCCGCTTTAGTTTTCGCTTCTGCATGTTGCTTTTGCTTTTGCTTCAGCCGCTAATCTAGCTTGATATGCATCTGAGTCTGCTTTTGCTTTTGCATCAGTCGCCAAAATAGATTGTAAGTCTGTCGCCTCAGCTTTCGCTTTTGCATCGGCTTTTTCTTCGCTTCAGCCGCATCTGCTTTTGCTTTTGCATCGGTCGCCAACTTAATTTTCAATGCTTCGGCGTCTGCTTTTGCTTTTGCGTCTGCCGCTAGTTTTGCTTTTGCTGCTCGCCTCTGCATCAGCTTTGGCTTTATCAGCCGCTAATTGTGCCGCTGTTTTTTGTGGCTCTGCTGGTTTTGTCGTCGCCGCTTTTGCTTTTGCCGCTTCAGCATCAGCTTTGGCTTTAGCATCGGCCGCTAATTTCAATTTCATTGCTTCGGCATCTGCCTTAGCTTTATCAGTCGCTAATTGAGCTTGTGTTTTTGATGCTGTTGCTCCTGGTTTATTTGCCGTTGCTTGCGCTCTTGCGATACGCAGTTGCATCAACACGTGCTTTATTGTCGGCGACTAATTGTATTCTACGTGCCTCCGCATCGGCTCTTGCTTTATCAGCGGCCAACTGGGCTTGTGTTTTTTGTGTTGCGAGCAACCGCTCTATTTGCTGTTGCAGTTTGTGCTCTTGTTGCCGCTGCTGAGCATCAGCTTTTGCTTTTGCTTCTGCGGCTAATTTAAGTTTCAATGCTTCAGCGTCAGCCTTAGCTTTATTATCTGCTTCTAATTTTGCTTTTGTTGTCGCTTCAGCATCTGCTTTTGCTTTTTCAGCCGCCGCTAGTCTTGCTTGTTTAGCTTCAGCATCAGCAATCGCTTTTGCTTCTGTCGCTAATCTTGCTTTTTCAGCACCATCTACTCTTGTAACAGGAGCTGATGTAGTCTTTTTAGCCATTACAGGTTTTGGCTTAGAAGGATCGATAAGAGAACCTTCGTCATCATCACCATAATAGTAATTTCTGCTTTTGAATCTATAAGCAATTGCAAATTCATGAGAACCTCCTAAATTGGTAAAATTCCCAAAACCTCGTTCATAATTATATTCGATAGAAATACTTGGTGAAATATTCGCTCCTAAACCTGCTGAAACCCCGTACAGAGTATTATAACCTACTTGTGCCCAAACTCCTTGCGGAATCGCAATCATCGCAAGTCCTGATAAAATTGTTTTATCTTTTTTGATTTCGGTTTTTACTATTCCAGAAAATTTGCTTCTGTCAAAAAAACCGTAGCTGTCGATATAGCCAGTGTACATACCATGCAATTCGATGGCTCTTTCTGGATCATCTTTTACCATTCCAGATCCAAAATTATATAGAACTAAATTGTTTATCGATAAACCAAAATCAAGAAATGCAGTACCGTAGTTAATACCAGGATTTACTGTAAGCAATGTATTTGATGGAATGTTATCTATTGGAAGATTTGGATCATTTGAAATGATTTTGCCTTTGTTTAAACCACTTTGGTAAGCACCAACGTTAAGACCAAATGTCAAATTGCTGTCTTCTTGCAAAACGATATTATGGGCAAAGTTGGCTACTCCTCCAAATACGGTAAAGACACCATAATTTTGTTGAAATAATCCAAAAGCAAAAGCTTCATTCTCTCTGAAACGGCCAGAATAACCAAATAAATACGTATTGGGAGCATCATCAAATGAAACCCATTGTCTTTTATTGTAAAAACTTACATAAGGGTTTGATTCACGTACAAAGCTGAAAGTTGGGTTAATTAAATATCTATTGAACTTTAAAGAATTTCTGATAGGTAAAGAAAACGAAACAACTCCATCCTCAGATTTAGTATCTTGAGAATAGAGTACATTTGAAAAACCGTAAAATAAAGTTATGAATAGTAGGATTTTCTTCATTTTATTTTATCAGGGTTATTGATCCTTTCTTTTCACCTGTCTGGGAATGAATGACATAGTAATAAACTGGATTTACATTTTTAATATCAATTGATCCAGACGGGGGCCAATCGCCTTGATAGTTGACAACATCAAGAACCAAGTCACCGTTTGAACTAATTATTTTTACACTAGATTCTTGGTTTTTGTATTCGTTTGGGATATTCCAAAAATTATATGGATATGCCGCACTAACACTTATAATATTTGGTATTTTTTCTACCGATGGTATTTCACCTTCGATAGTAACTTTGAACGGTAATTCTTTCTCAACTGTACATCCGCTTGCCTGACTTATTTTTACTTTATAATCTCCTGGACTTGAAACTAAATATGTATTTGCAGTAGCACCCGCGATTGCAGTATTTCCTAAAAACCATTGGTAGGTTGGGTTAACTGCATTTGTTGTAACAGTAACGCTTAAAGAACCTCCAGATTCAATTTCATTTTCTTCTGGGACATTCAACGAAGCATTAAAATTGTTTCCTTTAAGATCGATTGTTCCTGTAGCAGTACAACCACCAAAATCAACATCAACGGTATAAATTGCGGCTTCGTTTGTAGTATAGCTTCTGTTTGTTGCGCCTGTAATTACAGCTCCATTCTTTTTCCACTGATATTTGTTTCCAGCTGTTGCAGTCAAAGTAGTTCCTGTTCCGTTTGAACAAAATGGGTTTCCTAAACTAGAACTAATAGTCACTGAAGATCCTGAAGCCGATGATGAAACTGTAACTCGATTTGAGGCAAAATTCTCATCATTACATCCTCCATAATCAATTTGTGCATAATAAACACCTGGTGTGTTTACTGATAACGTTTTACCGCTTTGTCCTGCAATTGCAACATCATCTTTAAACCATTTGTATTTAAGATTTGGGTAATTAGCTGGAGACGAAGGCACATCGGCAGGTGTTGGGTTATAAATCTCTAAAGTCAAGTTTCCTCCCGTACAATATGTCGCTGTTGCAACTTTATCATTGATAAAGAATGTCTCAACATATGTTCTGTAGTAAATAGGAAAACTAGTTACGCCTTGTGAATTTTTAAAACCTAAACTTGTTTTTCCTGTACTGCTTATTACGCGCATGCTATATGTATTTGAACCCTTTAAATCAGTTGGGATTGCAAATTTAATAGTCTGTTGCTGTAGCGTTGGGTTATCAATTGGTGTTCCAATCTTTGTAGTTGCAGTTGGAGTTGTAAAACTTCCTAATTCATCTGAAAGCTGTATTTCAAAAGTAGTTCCAGCAGGAAAATCAACATAGCTAAAAGTTGCGTTATATTCATTAAAAGGCTTGCCATCAACAATAAGTCCAGCACAAATTCTTGGATAACCAAGTTGTTGTGGGACTATTGTTTGGGCATAGCTATTTGTTTTAGTACCTAAAAAAATACTAAAAAAAGGATAAAACGGATTACAGATAGCGTAGTTTTCTGAATCATATAGTTCTTGTTCTTGCTAAGTCTATATTTTCAAAAAACAAGATATCAATGAATGTTTCAGAAAAATCATATTTATAGTTCTCGATAATGTCCTTCGCAAGAACAGAATAAGAAGCTGTAATTGATGAATTTTCTTTGCACTCTGAAGTTTTTTGATCGTTCACATCACTAGCTATAGCAAAGCTATCCTTGGGGATGGATAGCTCCACTGCTAACTGATTAGAATTCTCTAATTTGCTGATCACTGTTGTATCAGCCGTTTCGGTTTTTTGGTTGTTATTACACGCCAGTGCAATGCCATTAGTATCAGCAGAAACAATAGTGTTTTCTGATTTACTTTGTGCATTTAAAGTCGCTATAGGCGAAACCAAAAATATAATATAAATAAAATATTTTTTTATAGATGGGGCCATTATGTCTTGATCTTTATTTGGTCCTTTACGAGACTAACATAAATTGTGTCTGGGGACTTTATTAATAAAATTTACGCTCTGAAATAAAAATCGAAACTTATCTATTTTCCGCTAGATGCTGTAATTTTTCCTAATTGTAATCTGAAATCTGGTTTCTTAGGATTCGAAATATCAATGAAAGTTTCTTTGTTGTCACTTTGTGAGTAAACGTTAAAGAACACAGGGTTTCCATACCAGCCCTCTAAATCTTCATTGTTTGTATTGTACTCTGTAAAGATATTTCCGTTACATAAGTTGAAGTACATTTCCTCAAATTTGATTTTTTTAAGGTTGGCATCATTGATTTCAGTTTTACTGTCTAGCAAAACGGCCGGGTTAAATCCAGAGATTACACTACGCTTCATTTCAAGAGATGCAGTTTCAGCAACATAAATTGCCTCTTTTACTAAACCTGCCTGAATATCAGCTTTAATGTTCTCACTGTCATTTAACATTGTAATATTTGTTGCAACAACAAGAGTTTGTTTTTTAGTAAAATCTGTTTCGCTTTTCTTCTCGAACGATTTTACCTCCATACAACGAGATCCATCTTTGTTAGAAGATAAATAAGATGATCTAACTGCCAATGAGTTGAATAAACGACATTGAACACCTTGAGTAAATTTATAATCGTCGTTGATTGATTTGTAAGAAACTAATTTAGTAGCATTTACATCACCTCCAAAGAAAGCAAATGAGTCACCTCCAGAGTAGCTTACCATAACGTTATCTAAAATAGTTTTAGCACCAACACCAGCAACAGTCAAACCATTGAAAGTATCTACACCTTTAACTTTTTTCCTGCGAATTCGATTCTAACAAATCTTAAAACGCCTGAATTTCCGTTTACGTTATCACCACCATAAGTAGTTAAACTTGGATCTAAATCCATGTTGTAAGAACCAACACCTCCAAATTTATTGATTGGCGCATCACCAAGAAGTACAACTCCTCCCCAGTCACCAGCTTTTTTCTGGCTTCTGTTTGAAGTAAATACGATTGGATCAGTTTCTAAACCATCAGCAATAATTTGTGCACCTTTTGTAACTACCAATGTTCCTTTAGTTTCGAAATCACCAATAATTAAAGTTCCTGGTTCAATTGTTAATACTGCATTGTTTGTAACATAAACGTTGCCTTGCAAAACATATACATTCCTCTTCAGCAATTTAGTATTAACAGAAATGTTTCCTGCTAAAATTTGATTTGCTTCTCCATACTCTACTTTGTTAGGCTTAAATTCGGTCCAGTTATTCAACCAATTGTTGTAGCCCATAATTCCTTTCTCTTGCTGAGCACTCATACTAGTAACTGTCAAAAGAACGCAGATCATTTGAGTAATTTTTTTCATGATAAGGGGGTATTAGGGTTAATAATAAATTTGGGTATGCGTAAATGAAAAAACTCATCTCGATTTTTCTGAAATAATCAGAACACATCGAGAACGAGTTAATTTTTATTACTCTCTTAATGTTTTTCGAAAATCTAAATCATCTACGTAAACAAATTAAAAGAGGTTTTAAAAATATTTTTTTATTACATTTCGTTCAAATCGTTGAACTCGTGTAATGATTTCAATGTGCTTTCGTAAAATAAAATCGCCGCGATCAAGTTTCCTTTATCAGAGTAAGGCATCATTTTTCTTTGGAAATCAACAGTTGTGTCCAAGAAAGTTGTAGTACCAACTGCTTGCGCATCTAATACTTTTTTGTGCTCACTATCGTCTGGAATACCTAAATCGGCCATGGTAACTCCTGGTTTTGTAACCAAAGCAATGTACGGAAGGGTTTTCACTAAAACTTTAATACGCTCAATGTATAATTCCAAAAGTTCTCCTTTTTGCATACCACTCAGTTCTTTTTGATCATGGTATTTTCTGATAAGAGCTGTTGTACTAATGATACTTCTTGGAGCATTTTTTGCCTGCGCTGAAACAGCCGCAGTTGTCAAGAAAAAAGTGTACTTAATAAAATAATTTTCCCTTTCATAGATTCGATTTATAATTGGTTGTTCATGCAAACAAAAATATATAAATTAACTTAAATCGCAACTTTATTGATTTCTTTTTTCAAAAAAAAAACTTAAAAAAACCTTAAAAACCAGTCGTATGTCGAGAAAATGTGCGTTTTAACGAGTGTTTTGTTAAATTTGTTAAAATCAAAACCGTAAGATAAAAGCTATAAAATTTAATAGTTTTATATCTATAAATAGCCAAAAAAACGTTACGTTTACCGTTTTTGGCAAAAAAATATTAACAAAAAAGTCTTCATATCTGCTAGCGTGAACTAATTTATTAACAAAATTAAATTGACACAAACGTATTTTTAATAAAAAAAATCACGCCAAATTTTTGCATCTAAATACAACCGAGAATCTTTTAATCTAAAATTTTTGCCTACATCATTTTCTTATATCTTTGCTTCATGCAATTTTCTCAAATTTTAGGTCAAGATTATATCAAAAGTCACTTGATAAAAAGTGCATCTTCAGGACGAATTCCGCATGCGCAATTATTTGTTGGGCCAGAAGGAAGCGGTACTTTGTCAACCGCAATCGCTTATGCGCAGTATATTTTGTGCAACAATACGGGTAACGAAAACGAAAATGGAAATGATTCCTGCAATTTGAAATTTCAAAATATTTCACATCCAGATCTTCATTTCATTTATCCGACAGTAACGACCGAAGATGTAAAAACCAAACCCAAAAGTCTAGATTTTATTCAGGATTGGCGAACATTTGTTCAAGAAATGCCTTACGGAGGATTATTTGACTGGTACAAAATTCTAGGCGTTCAAAATAAACAGGGCGAAATTAGGGTCGAAGATGCTCAGGAAGTTTTAAAGTCGCTTTCGCTGAAATCATATGAAGGTGGTTACAAAATCATGATCATTTGGATGGCTGATAAAATGAATATTGCGGCTTCAAACAAACTTTTAAAACTTCTTGAAGAACCTTCAGACAAAACCATTTTCCTTCTAATTTCTGAAAATGAAGAAGATATTATCCAAACCATTCGCTCTCGTTGTCAGGTAATTCATTTTAATGGACTTCCAGAAAAAGTAATTGCAGACGCTTTAGTTTCACGCGAAAATATTGATTCGAATTTAGCCAAAAAAATTGCGCATCAGGCACAAGGAAATTTCAACAAAGCAATGCATTTGCTAAAAGAAGATGACTCGGAATATCCTTTCGAACAATGGTTTGTAAACTGGGTTCGAGTCGCTTTTAGAGCTAAAGGAAATGCCGCCGCAATTCAGGATTTGATTTCTTGGAGTGAAGAAATTGCAGGCCTTGGACGCGAAAGCCAGAAAAAATTCATCCAATTTTGCATCGAAATGTTTCGTCAGGCTTTATTGTTGAATTATCAAACTCCGAGCTTAGTTTACATCGAACCAAAAGTGGACAAATTCAAACTTGAAAATTTTGCGCCTTTTGTAAACGGAAACAATATTCACGAAATTTTCAAAGAGCTTTCAGATGCAATGTATCACATTGAAAGAAACGGAAATGCAAAAATAATCCTAACCGATTTATCCATAAAACTGACTCGTTTAATCCACAAAAAATAGTCCTCAAATGAACAATGTTGCCTCTATTTTATTATTAGCATTTTTAGCCATAACGTTTTTACAATCAGGCTATGAAAAGATTTTTTATTGGAAAGATAATGTAAACTGGCTTAAAGAACATTTTGCCAAAACACCATTAAAAAACCAAGTCCCTTTAGCGCTCATGCATTTACTTATTCTTGAATTAATTTCAGGGATTTTATCTGTTGTTGGTGCCATTCAAATCGCATTGAACAGTGGCCGCGAATTTGGTTTTTATGGTGCAATTTTTTCATGCATCTGTTTATTGATGATGCTTTTCGGACAAAGACTTGCAAAGGATTACGATGGTGCAAGAACCATTGTAATCTATTTTATACCAGCTGTTATGGCTGTTTATTGGCTGAATTAATCAGCGCGCTTAATTATAATTTTACAAAAAATGAATTCAAAACATCCTTCAGAATCTATAACTATTTTAACTGATTTAGTTTTACCGAGCGAAACAAATCCTTTAAACAATCTTTTTGGTGGCGAATTGCTTGCCCGAATGGATCGTGCGGCAAGTATTGCGGCACGCAGGCACTCACGCCGAATTGTAGTTACAGCTTCTGTAAATCACGTTGCTTTCAATAGAGCAATTTCGCTAGGAAGCGTTGTTACAGTCGAAGCTAAAGTTTCAAGATCTTTCAAAAGCTCGATGGAAGTTTACATTGACGTTTGGGTTGAAGACCGCGAATCTGGAAGCAGAACAAAAGCAAACGAAGCAATTTACACTTTTGTCGCTGTTGATGATACCGGACGACCAGTTGAAGTGCCAGCAATTGTACCAGAAACCGAACTTGAAATTCAACGTTTTGATGCGGCTTTACGCCGTAAACAGCTGAGTTTAGTGCTTGCAGGAAAAATGAAACCATCAGAAGCAACAGAATTAAAAGCTTTGTTTTTGTAATCAAATTTGTGACAATTTGGAACAATTTGGAGCAACTAAACTCCAAAAAAAGAACTAGTTTTGCAATTCACAAATTCAGTTAAACAGCAATAAGAAAGTTATTTCTTATTTTTTAGTACTGTTCTGAAAGCCCAAAAAAAATTAAGATAATTTAAAAAGATATGAGTTCAGACAAAGAAGCCAAATTAAAAGCGCTACAATTAACGCTTGATAAACTTGACAAAACCTACGGAAAAGGAACCGTAATGAAAATGGGCGATAGAGCCATTGTGGAAGTAGAAACGATTTCTTCTGGCTCACTTGGCGTTGATTTAGCGCTTGGGGTAAATGGATACCCAAAAGGTAGAATTATTGAAATATACGGTCCAGAATCGTCTGGTAAGACTACTTTGACGTTGCATGCAATTGCTGAAGCACAAAAAGCAGGCGGAATTGCCGCTTTTATTGATGCAGAGCATGCTTTTGACAGAAATTATGCTGAAAAATTAGGCGTAGATATTGAAAACTTAATCATTTCACAACCAGACAATGGAGAGCAAGCATTAGAAATTGCTGAAAACTTGATTCGTTCTGGAGCAATTGATATTGTGGTAATTGACTCGGTTGCGGCTTTGACTCCAAAAAGCGAAATTGAAGGCGAAATGGGAGATTCAAAAATGGGTCTTCACGCACGTTTGATGTCGCAAGCTTTAAGAAAACTTACTGGAACTATCAGCAAGACAAACTGTACGGTTTTCTTCATTAACCAGTTGCGTGAAAAAATTGGGGTTATGTTTGGAAATCCTGAAACGACAACGGGTGGTAACGCATTGAAATTCTACGCTTCTGTACGTTTAGATATTCGTCGTTCTGCTCAAATCAAAGACGGTGAAAACGTTATTGGAAATAGAACTAAAGTTAAGATCGTTAAAAACAAAGTTGCTCCGCCATTTAAAACTGCAGAATTCGACATTATGTACGGTGAAGGTGTTTCTAAAACTGGAGAAATTCTTGATCTTGCTGTTGAATTCGATATCGTTAAAAAAGCAGGATCATGGTTTAGCTATGGCGATACAAAATTAGGTCAAGGACGTGATGCCGTTAAAGCTCTAATTAAAGATAATCCAGAATTAGCTGACGAATTAGAGGCTAAAATTAAAGAACATATGAAAGAATTAGCAAACGCATAAATCTTTCAAAATCTGCATAATACAGATTTATATTTTCAAAAACCCGGAAGTATTTAAACTTCCGGGTTTTTCTTTTAAAAAATATTAAAAATCGACGCAACCATTTCAAAAAAATCGCATCTAGTAATTAGTAATAAAATTTATTGGCATCGCCATAAGTGCCTTTCTTAAATTTTTAGAATGAATTTGGTTGATTTGTTTTAATAAAAATCCGTCGGTTTAGTTTGGTGCTGGCGGGTTTTTATTCTTTTTAAGAAAAAAATTTCCTGTTGTACGCAACCTTTTTCATTTTTAGCTCTCTATTATATTGTGAAGTTAACTTGAGTTCTAACCAAACTCTTTATTATCAATCCTTAATGTTTTTAATCATGAAAGAGAAAATTGAAGTGTTGTACAATAAAAACCGCAGAAAAACCAAATTAAAGTTTAAAAAAGTATTGCGATTTATTTCTGAAAAAATCATTCACAGATAAGATTTTTGAATAAAAATAAGGGGTTATTTTAGTTCAAAAGAAAACCCGGAATCCTAGACTTTTAAGGATTGCCGGGTTCTGTTTTTATTTTTTAGAATCTTTCTTCTGAAATTCAATCAATTCATTGTAAATCAATTGTCTTACTTGATCCCGAAGTTCTTTTCGATGATCGATTGTTACGCCACTTGTTTCTACAAACGGAAGAATTTTTGCGCGCATTTTTCCAGGACTTCCACTAAAAAAAGTATATGAAAAACGCTCTTTGTTGTCTGGAAAAACAATTGGAACAATCGGAATTTGATGCTCTATTGCTAATCGAAATGCTCCATCTTTAAACTCATCCAGCAAAATGCTTTCATCATCTGGAACACCACCTTCAGGAAAAATGCAAATACTTAGACCTTGATTTAGTCGATTTTGAGCTCTTTTAAAAACTTCGTTTTTGCTTTTTGAAGAATTTCTATCTACCAAAATACAAGTTCTTTTATAGAAAAATCCAAATAGCGGAATCTTTACTAATTCCTTCTTTCCCACAAAAACAAAAGGATTTTTAATAAGAGCAAGCATTAGCATGATATCTGTCATCGAGGTATGATTTGCAACAATCATATAGCTTGTATGTTTGATAAGCTTTTGTTCGCGCTTTACTTTGTAATAAAAACCCATCCCGAAAAGGATAAATTTAGCCCAAATGCGGGCCATTTTGAAGAAATACGGATATCCGCGTTCTGAAATGATAGAAATCAGCAAAAACGGCAACATAATCAATATCGGAATGGCCATTAAAACATAAAACCAAATACGCCATAAAACCCAAAAAGCAATTTTAAATATTTTCATAGTTTCAAATGTAGTAAAACAGAAATGAATTTTAAACAAGAATTTCTTTGGCTAATTATTTAACCGCAAAGCACGCAGAGATTTTACGCAAGGTTCGCAAAGTTTATAGCCACAGATTAAAATGATTAAATGGATTTAAAATCGGTGGAAATCCTCATAATCTGTGGCTCTATCTTTTAATTTATTTAAAGGACGTTCAGTAAAAAATCTTGGCGTGCTTTGCGTAAAATCTCTGCGTGCTTTGCGGTTAGAAAAAACATCACGACATTTGCAATTCAGAAAAAATTGAGAATGGCAAAAATACTTACGGGTGTTCAGAGTACAGGGACGCCGCATTTAGGAAATTTATTGGGAGCAATTATCCCTGCAATCGAATTATCGAACAATCCTGCAAATGAATCTTATTTGTTTATTGCTGATTTGCATTCTATTACACAAATCAAAGATGGCAAAACATTAAGAGAAAATACATATAGCACTGCGGCGGCTTGGCTTGCATGTGGCTTGAACCCAGATAAAGTTACTTTTTACAGACAATCTGATGTGACTCAAACTGCCGAATTGACTTGGTATTTGAGCTGTTTTTTTCCGTTCCAAAGATTAACTTTAGCACATTCTTTCAAAGATAAATCGGACCGTTTAGACGATGTTAACGCTGGACTTTTTACTTATCCGATGTTAATGGCAGCTGATATTTTATTATACGATGCCGAATTTGTTCCGGTTGGAAAAGATCAGTTACAGCATTTAGAAATTACGCGCGACGTAGCTTCAAGATTTAACCATCAAATGGGCGAAACTTTTGTGATTCCAGAAGCTAAAATTCAGGAAGACAGCATGTTGATTCCGGGAACAAATGGCGGAAAAATGAGTAAATCTGCAAATAATATCATCAATATTTTTCTGGATGATAAAACACTTCGCAAACAAGTAATGAGCATCGAAACTGATAGTACTCCGCTTGAAGCTCCAAAAAATCCAGATACTTGTAATGCTTTTGCCATTTATTCGTTATTAGCAAATGATGAGCAAATTGCACAAATGAGAGCAAATTATCTTGGCGGAAATTATGGTTACGGTCACGCCAAACAAGCTTTGTTTGAATTAATTACCGAAAAATTCAAAACAGAAAGAGAAAAATATAATTACTACATAAACAATCTTGAAGAAGTGGATGCCTTACTGAAAAAAGGCGCGACAAAAGCTTCTGTTGTTGCAGATGGCGTTTTAGCAAAAGTTCGCAATGTCTTAGGATTTGAAAAATAAAATCTCCAAAAAAAGCCTAATAGATTTAGTTTCTATTAGGCTTTTTTCTTATCCTCAAAAACAAATGTATTCTTATTCATTTCGTGCTAATTTTTCTAATAAAAAACCAACTAAATCGCTTCAAACATTTTCCCTGGTAATGGTCTAATTGATCCCTTAAGCTCCATATTCAAAAGTATTCCGGACAATCTAAAAATTGGGAAATTACATTCTAATGCAATGATATCCAGAAGCTCTTTTCCGTTTTTAATCAAGAAATTATAAATTACTTCTTCATCGGGATCTAATTCTACAAAAAGCTGTCTTTGCACCGTTTTTGGTTTATTTTCAAGATCCCAATTCAGTACATAAATCAAATCGGCCGCACTGGTCAAAACATTTGCTCTTTGCGTTTTTATCAAGTTATTACATCCTTGACTGTATCTGTCTGAAACACGGCCAGGAACTGCAAAAACTTCTCTGTTGTAGTCATTTGCAAAATTGGCGGTAATTAAAGAACCGCCTTTATCTGCAGATTCAATTACAACGGTGGCTTCGGTCATGCCAGCTACAATACGGTTTCGGCGAACAAATTTTTCTTTATCTGGATTTGAAGAACTCCAAAATTCAGTGATAAACCCACCGTTTTCTTCCATTTTAGCAATGTACTTTTTGTGCGTTCTCGGATAAACTTGATTAAGGCCATGTGCCAAAACACCAATCGTTTGCAGATTATTTTCCATAGCCAATTGATGCGCTACGATATCAACACCATAAGCAAATCCGCTTACGATTACAGGATCGAGAGGAACAAGATCTTCAATAAATTTTTTGCAAAAATCAATTCCATATGAAGTAACTTGCCGTGTACCAACAATACTGATTAACTTTTTGTTTTTCAAGTTTATCTTTCCAGAAGTAAAAATCAAAACCGGTGCATCTATGCAGTGTTTCAAACGATCAGGGTAGTCTTCATCTTGAAAATAGGATATATTTATTTTTTCTTTGTGGATGAATTCTAATTCGAAACTAGCTTTCTCAAAAACACTTTTATCCTTCAAGTTTTTAAGCAAAACGGCACCAATACCATCAATATTGGCAATTTGAACCGCTTTTGCTTTAAAAACTGCTTCTGCACTTCCGCAATGCTTTATCAATTTTTTGGCCATAATATCTCCTACTCCATCCACTTTGAGCAAGGCTAACAAGTAAAATAATTCCTGATCTGACATTTTCAAAAAACATTATGTAAAATAGAACCGAAAACTAAAACAGTTTTAAAGCGCAAATATCACTAAAATAAAGTAATTTCCTAATAAAAATAGCGATTTATAAAATTAGTACACCTAAAAATTAGCACTACATTTATTTAAATAATTGAAAACGAATTGTCTATAAAATAATCCGAATTGTTAATAAAAATTGTGAATAAAATTTTGATAACTATATTCGTTCCATAACTTTGTTACTATGAAAATCGAAAACTACATAGGACAGTTATTGTATCGTTATCAGTGTGTAACGGTTCCAGGATTTGGTGCATTCTTAACAGAAACTCAATCGGCACAAGTGAATGAAAACACAAATTCGTTTTCTCCACCTAAGAAGTTGATTTCTTTCAACAGTCACTTAAAAAACAACGACGGTTTACTTGCCAATCATATAGCAAATGCTGAAAAAACATCATATGGTTTTGCCGTAAGTGCAATTGCATTTGAAGTTTTAAGCTGGAAAAAAACGCTTGAAGAAGATGGTACGATAAGCCTGAAAAATATTGGTGAAATTCGTCTGAATTCTGAAAAAAATATCATTTTCACTCCAAATGATCAAACCAACTATTTGGCTACTTCTTTTGGACTAAGTCCGTTTATTTCTCCAGTTGTGAAAAAAGAAATTTTTGAGCGCAAATTGGAAGAAATTACAGAAAAAGAAACGATTGCGCTTTTTGGTGAAGAGGAATCAAAATCTTCGAATTCTTTATTGAAATATGCTCGCCATTTTCATTTTAGGACTTGGTATTACTGGAAGTATTGGCTATCCTTTGTACCAAAATCAAATTGATTCTCAAACTCTAGTTGTCGAAAGTGCTGTTCAGAAAAAAGTAGAAAACAAAATTCAGGAAGCGACTTTCTTTATCCAAAATCCTTTGCCTGCAGTAACGCTTTCGGTTGATTCTGCAAAAGTAGAAACTCCAGAAGCCAAATTAATGCCTTACCACATTATGGCCGGAGCTTTTAGAAGTGAAGCAAATGCTAAAAAAGCTTATGATCAATTAATAAAAGATGGTTATAAAGCACGTATGCTTGGCGAAAACAAACACGGTTTATTTCCTGTTTTATACGGAAGTTATGCAACTATGGCCGAAGCTACTAAAGCTCAAAAAGAAATACAAAAAGGCGAAAATCCAGATGCCTGGATATTAGTCGAAAACTTATAAAATTCCTAAAAATCCTATTCGAAAAGAATAGGATTTTTTTGTCCTATTCTGTTGCTTTAAAATTCTCATAAAGGTAATTACAATACTTTTCAAACGATAATTTAGCTTCTTATTAAAACTAAAAAAATGAAAAGCATTAAAATTATCGCATTGGCTATGTTCCTGATGAACACTAGCTATTTCTTTGCACAACAAACCAATACAGATCAAAAAACTTTAGAATTAGAACAAAAAAGAATTGACGCTGACTTTAAAAATCTTTCAGATCAAAATCACAGAGCGCTTGATACGAAAATCACTGAATTGAAAAGCAAGCTGAAAGAGGCTGAAAACAAAAAGAAAAATCTTGTTAAATCTGAAAATAATTTGAAAGCGACGAAAAGCAAAATTGAAAAACTGCAATCGACGAATCAAAAATTAGAGAACAAAATTGCTACAACTTCCCTTTCTGATGAAGAAATAACCAAACAGCGCATTAAAACGAAAGAAAACGAGGTGAACATTCAAAAACTAAAATTAACGCAAATAACGCAACAAAAAGAGCTTGAAAAAGTGATTTCAACGCTATAAACAAAAAGCCTATTCGAATTGAATAGGCTTTTTGTTTATCGTGAAACAATTTTAGCATCTTGAAGAAGTATTTTTTTACTTCCCTGATATATCGTAAATCTCGCCGGAGGCGAATTTTTTCGCCCAAAATTATAATTGCGCATTCGTAAGTATACTTATCATTTGCAAATTCATATTGATGATTGCCACCAATACCTTCGACAATAAGTTTGCCCTTATAAAGAATCATATCGGGCTTTTCACTCATCTTTTTTCCGATTGCCCATGATGCAAAACGATAATTATTTTTACCCAGATCATCGATTCTGATAATAAATTTATCTGTTTCTAAAATGCAAATTGGAGTCTGGAAATAAGCAATACTTGCATCTAAATCATTTTTCTGCGCATCGATAAGTTTCTTTCTGAGATCAATTTCAAATTTCGACAAATGGTTAACTGCTGTCAGACGTCCTTCTACATCGAGCCAAATGCTTCCTTTATCAAGCATGATCCCGCGCAAACCCATATCATGCCAATTTTCTTTAGGATTCGATTTTATGATTTCATCTTTAAAATTAGCATCAAAAACTTCATCATATCGTTTTATAAAATCTGATTTGTCAAGTATATCAGGTATCGGATATTCCCTGTTCAGTGGGTAAACAACCAGATCAGCCAAAACCTCTTTTTTGTTGTCTTTTATATTTTCAATAAACCGCTTTGCAAATATTTGGTAATCTGAACTTGCCTCTTGAGCAGATGTATAATTACAGATTAAAATTGATAGAATTAAAAACAAATAGCTTCTTTTCATCTTAAAAATATTTTTAATTAAAAACTAACTATCACAAAAACAATCAAATATAATCAAATTAAATTTAGTTCGTGTTGAGGCTTAAAGCTATCGCTAATTTGTTTAACGTGGAACAATAGTCGCGTCTTGATTTAAAATTTCTTTTCCGTTTTGTGTAATAATTAATCTCGCTGGAGGCGACTCGCTTGTGCCTAAAACTATAATATCGCAAGTATAAATATAATTTCCTTTTTTAAATTCGATATAATGGTTTCCACCAGATCCTTGCTGAACCCACTTCCCGTTAGTAATTACCAAATCAGGTTTTTCACTCATTTTTTGATTAATAGACCAAGAAGCATAACGATAATTTTCATTCCCTAAATCGTCAATTCTGATTCTGAATTTTGAAGTTTCTAAAATATACTCTGGTGTTTTAAAACTGGCAATTGATGGATGAAGCTTCGTTTTTTCATTAATAATCAGTTTTGCTTTTAAATCTTTTTCAAATTTTGATTGATAATTAATTCCTATTATTTTTCCGTCAGTGTCTATCCATAATGTTCCGTTATTCAACATAATACCACGCCAGCCCATTTCTGACCAATCTTTTGCAGGATTCGATTTAGTAATTTCACTTATCAATTTTTCATCAAAAACCTGATCGTATTTTTTTATAAAATCGGCCTTATTTACAATACTTGGAATTGGATATTCTCTATTGAGCGGAAATGAAATAAATTTTGCAACTGCTTCTTTATCACCCTTTTTCACATTAGCGATAAAACTTTTAATAAACTTTTGATATTCCGGTTTTAAGTCTTGAGCAATTACATTACTCATCCAAAATATTGCAATTGAGAGATATAATAGTTTTTTCATGATTTCTATTTTACATAATGTTTTTTAAGATATTTCTAAAATTTAGAACTCTAAACACAAGTTACAAAATCTAAAATCAGTTTATACTAGCTTTGAACATTTTAAGTTCATCCCAAGTAAATTCATCACCGTATTTTTCTTTTAACGGCGCTAACGATTCTTCTTGATAAAATTCAAAAGCATCTCGAAGTGCTAAAATTTTATCATCCGGAAGTACTTCAGAAATCTCTATTTTCTTAGCCTGAATCAATTTTATCAAGTGTGTTTCAACCGTCTGTTTCGTTATTTTTCTGATTCGTGCAATATCCTCAATTGAGTTTTTCTCTAACCAAAGTTCGTGCGTTTCTTCAACTGTTGTCTTTTTTGGTCCTTTTTCGACCGTTTTATCCAATTTTTGAAAGAATAACGCATTGCAGGCTCTTCGACTTGAAACATGTCTGTATTGGTCATTTTAAACTCCTCACGGATTCTCGAAATTTTATCCGTTTTATAATTTTTAATGGCTGGAGAAGTCAAACTATCTTTGCTGATTGTTTCACGGGAAACGACAATTTCCATAAGCAGTTTGGCTTTCATTAGTCGCAAAACGGCTTTTGTCTGCAAATCGTCCAAAACAGACAATTCTTCATAAAACTCTTTTACTTTTTTAAATTTCTGAATTTCAGCCATTTTTGCCAACAAATCCGTGACCAATTTATCCATTGGTTTAAAAAAGTAGTCATAAGCCGCTTCTACCCTTTCTTTCACAAAAATCAAATCGACAGTTTCACCGTTGAAAATTTTATTCAGTTGTAGAATGAATTTCTGCGAAGGATCCACCAAACTTTCAATTGAATCCAATCGTTTATGCGCCCAAACGGAATGTTTTGATTTTTCGGAACTTGTCGCATTTTCGTTATAGCTAAATCTATGATTTCGCCATTCCTGAGCCAAATCTGTCCAATTAAAACTGTTGATCAAATAGTTATGAATAAAATTTTTGGTTTCAAAATGTAGTGAATTTTTCAAATCATCTTCTGTCGCTTTGTTTAACGCATAATCCATGACATCTTGATCATTCGAAAGTCCGTTCATTTGCATCGAAGAAAGCAAAACAAGCCCATTTAAGGACGTTAAACGCGAAAGTGCTACATAGGCTTGTCCAGGTAAAAAAACTTGCGATACATCAAGCGCGGCTTTCTCAAAAGTCAGTCCTTGACTTTTGTGCACCGTAATGGCCCACGCCAATTTGATTGGATAATGAGCAAATGTGCCTAAAACTTCTTCTTCAATCTCTTTTGTCAGTTCATTTACCTTGTAGCGAATGTTTTTCCACTCGTATTTTTCGACTTCAATGGTTTTATTTTCTTCAGGAAAGTGAACGAAAATTTCTTCAGCAGAAAGCGATTTTATTACACCCATTTTTCCATTGAAATATCTTTTTTCAAATGACAAATCATTCTTCACAAACATAACCTGCGCACCCACTTTAAGCTTCAAATTTTCTTCAACTGGGAAAATTTTTTCAGGAAAATCACCAACTACAAAAGGCTGAAAACTGAATTCATTTCCAGTCAAATCACTGATTGCTTGCTCATTAATCGTATCTGCTTTGGCATTGTGAGTCGTCAGCGTAATATATCCAGGATTCATTTTTAAATCAAAATCTGGTTTTACATATTGATTTAAAACTTCAACATCTTCTTTTGTAATTTGATTGTTTCGAAGATTGTTCAAAACCGAAATAAAAACATCATCGCTTTGACGGTAAATCTTAGATAATTCAATATACAAAGGCGGATTTTGCTGAATTACGTGCGAATGGAAAAAGAATTTTCCTTTATAATAATTGCGTAAAGTTCTCCATTCCTCATCCCGAATTACTGGCGGAAGCCGCAACAAATCGCCAATAAAAAGTACTTGAACACCACCAAAAGCTCGTGTATTTCTGCGAACTGTCTGCATCATAAAATCGATAGCATCCAGTAAATCAGCACGAAGCATGCTGACTTCATCGATAATCAGCAATTCCATATTTCGGATCACATTTCGCTTGACATTATTCATTTTGAAATGTCGTCGAAGAGATTCTTTGTTTTCAAATTTCACAGTATCGGTAAACTGAGAACTTTCTTCATAAGTGGGAAGAAAAGCCGAAAAGGGCAACTGAAACATCGAGTGAATCGTAACACCACCAGCATTTAGCGCCGCAATACCTGTAGGCGCCACAACCACAGTATTTTTGTGTGTTGTAGCAATTATTTCGCGCAAAAGAGTCGTCTTTCCTGTACCAGCTTTTCCGGTAAGAAAAATAGATTTTTGCGTCTGATTTATGAATTGTAAGGTGTAAGCGACAGACTTCTGAAACGTTTTGCATTAGGCAGGTATTAAACGCCAAAAATATCGCATTTTTATAAAAGAAAAAAACCTAAATCAGTTACTGATTTAGGTTTTCTTAGTTTAGTTAGTTTTGGAAGTCTTATTTTTTAGCCTCTTCTTTTGCGGCTGGTTTAGCTTCTGCTTTTGGAGTCGCTTTGTACTTTTCATTCAATTCTTTAATGATCTCTTTTGTGATATCATACTTATCTTCAGCATATAATACAGTTGCGGCATCACCAGTACCATAGATGTATGCATAACCATTTTTCTTACCGTAATCTTTGATGAATTTTTTAACTCCACTGATTAAAGAGTCCATTTCTACACCACTTTCTTGCTGTAATTGTTGCGACAAAGCTTGTTGAGCGTAGCCCAATTGTTGCTCTCTTTTTTGCAATTCAGCTCCTCTTTGTTGTGCCCATTGCTGGCCATTTGCCTGTGCTTGGCTTTGAAAATTAGCGACGTCTTGTTTAAAACGAGTAATTTCAGCTTGTAGTTGTCTTCCTTTTTCCTCTGCCTGAGCTTTGTATTTAGCTTCAAGGTCTTTTGCTTCAGTGTATTCTTTCATTAAAACTGAAGTATCTACGTAAGCTGTTTTTACTTCCTTAACTTCCGCTGTTTTATTACAAGAAACAGCCAAAATTGAAAGCCCGATAATTACTAATGCTTTTTTCATTTCTAAATTTCTATTTTTTTATTGGTATGAAAGACAAAAATATAAAAAAATAAATAGCATCGACATAAACTTTAAAAAATGCTAAAATTTTATGATATTGGTATTCTTTATGGAAATTTTTAATGTTATAAAATATCATTATTAAAAGTGGACTTCATAGCTTTTATTAGCGAAATCCTTTTGAAAAAGAAGATACAAACCCTCATTTCACCTTAAAAAGTCCCGGAAACACGCTAATTTTACGTCTTGGACACTTTTAAGTGCCAAAATTGGCTTCCGATTCGTTTTTGGATTTCAGCGAAATGAAATTTTGATCAAAACGGGATTTTTCCAAAAATAAAATCATTTTTTTCTTTTTCTCTTTATCAATTCAAATTTGATACAAAAGTGCATTTTTTCAATTTTGGAAATTTATTCCAATTTTTGAAAAGCGTTTTTTTTTAAAATTTTCTAAAATTTAAAATTTCACATTTTTGATCGAAAAAAAACAAAAAAATGCCACAAAAATATGGCATTGATTTTCTTTATGAAGTAAATAAATACTATAAAATATCACTATTAAAAGTGGCTTTCATAGCTTGCTTTAGAGCGATTTTCTAGAAAAAGACAACACAAACTCTGCTTTCAGCCTAAAACGTCTCTAAAACGGGCTTATTTTACGTTTTGCTTGTTTTTTAGGACATAAATGTGCGATGAATACTCTTTTGTTGACGATGCTTTTAAATTTGATCGCAAACCGACAAAAAACGCAGTGACAAAATTCATTTTTCCGGTTTTGTATTTTTCAGAAAGAAGACTCACATAAAATGAATCAAATTTCATTGGAAGTACTTTTTCTAATTTCATGTCAACTTTTTCAAAAAGTATTTGGATCGATTTTTTTGAAAAATGCCAAAAGTGAATTGGCACATCAAAAGCGACCCAAAATTCTCCGTAATGTTTTGCATCGAAAGATTTGAAATTCGGAACAGCAACAATCAATGTTCCAGTTGGCTTCAATAATCGCTTCAATTCCTGAATTTGATTTTCCAAATTTGGAACGTGTTCCAAAACGTGCCACATTGTTATTACGTCAAAAGAATTATTTTCGAGTTCGCTGATTTCTTCAACAAATGAAATTCCTTTTTGCTTTGCAATATTTTTTGCTCGGTCGCTTGGTTCAACTCCAATTACATTCCAACCATCATTTTTTGCTGTCAACAAAAAATCTCCAGTTCCGGCACCGATGTCTAAAATTTTTCCTTTTTGAGATTGTTCTGAATTAATCAAATTCAGTTTATTTTTTAAAGCGATACTTTTTACAAAATGATAGGCTTTTTCAAAAACAGAACGTTTGTTATCTGTATGCGAAATGTAATCTTCGCTTTCGTAATATCTTCCTAAATTTTCTAAATCTGGTCATGGGGAAGTAATCAGCATGTCCAAATTTTCATCGTAGTATAAATCGAAAATTTCTTTTGAAACAGAATGGTCTTTTACAGTTAGAAAATGTTTTTTGTTTGAAACGTCCATTTTTTAATTAATAGTTATTTAATAGAATTCGGGTTTGAATAATGTTTAATCGAATCAAAGTTCATCCAAACATTTACTTTTTTATTTTTCAATCAAATCGTAAAAAGATGGACAATTAATTGTCCATCTCTACAATCATGAATATTTTATGTTAAAATAATCCAACGCAACTTTTTAAAAAAGTTTCACGTGGAACAAAATCAATTTTAGATCTCTGATTTTAGATTTTAAATTATTTACAGGAATCTAAAAATCTGCGCTAGCATATAACCTTTTTAGTTTCACGTAAAACAAATCATTTCAAAAGATCAAAACAATCTAAAATCTAAAATCAGCAATCTAAAATCTTTATCTTCCCATATAAATCAAAAGCACGGAAATATCACTTGGTGATACGCCACTGATTCTTGAAGCTTGAGAAATTGTCACAGGACGAATTTTGCTCAATTTTTGTTTTGCTTCAATCGACATAGATTTAATTTTATTATAATCGAAATTCTCCGGAATTTTTACTTCTTCTAAACGATTTAGTTTATCTGCATTATTTCTTTCCTTTTCGATGTAACCAGAATATTTAACTTGAATTACGGCTTGCTCAACAATTTCTTCATCAAGATTATTTTCTTTAATATAGGCTTCCACTTTTTCGAATTTCAACATATCTTCCAATTCAATTTGCGGACGAGAAAAAACTTTAAACATTTTATCTCCTTGCGAAATTGGCGCAGATTCTTTTGCTTCTAAAATTGGATTTGTTTCTGCAACTGTAACACTCGTCTCTCTAAAAAACGAAACCATCTTTTCAGACTCGTTTAATTTGTGTTCCATTCTTCTCATACGATCTTCAGAAGCCAAACCAATTTCGTATGACATTGGCGTCAATCTGAAATCGGCATTATCTTGTCGCAACAATGTTCTGTATTCTGCTCTCGATGTAAACATACGATATGGCTCCTCCGTTCCTTTCGTAATCAAGTCGTCGATCAAAACTCCAATATACGCTTCATCACGTTTTAAAATTAATGGCGCTTTTTCGTGCACTTTTAAATGCGCATTTATGCCGGCCATCAAACCTTGCGAAGCGGCTTCTTCATATCCTGTCGTTCCATTAATCTGTCCGGCAAAATATAATCCTTCAACCAACTTTGTTTCCAAAGTATGTTTCAATTGTGTCGGTGGGAAATAATCATATTCAATTGCATAACCTGGGCGCAAGAATTTCACATTCTCAAAACCGGCAACGGTACGCAATGCTTTAAATTGAATATCCTCTGGAAGCGAAGTTGAAAATCCGTTTACATAAACTTCACAAGTTTTCCATCCCTCTGGTTCAACAAAAAGTTGATGGCGTTCTTTATCTGCAAAACGATTAATCTTGTCTTCAATCGAAGGACAATATCTCGGACCTAAACTTTTTATTCTTCCGTTAAACATTGGCGAACGATCAAAACCAGATCTCAAAATATCATGAACATCCAAACTTGTGTATGTCATGTGACAAGATCTTTGATGCGTTAACGGAACCGTTAAATCCGAATAAGAAAACTTATCCGGTTTTGCATCTCCTTTTTCTTCGTTCATTTTCGAATAATCCAAAGAACGACCATCTACTCTCGGAGGCGTTCCTGTTTTCATTCTTCCAGCTTCGAATCCCGCTTTCACTAAATCTTCGGTAATTCCGGTTGCGAGCACTTTCGCCCGCTCTTCCTCCACCGAATTGTTTTTCTCCGATATGAATCAATCCGTTCAAAAAAGTTCCGTTTGTCAACACAACAGATTTGGAACGAATTTCAACTCCAAGCGAAGTTCTGATTCCTTTTATCTTTCCGTTCTCGATAATCAGACCTTTTACCATTTCTTGGTAAAAATCTAAATTCGGAGTTCCCTCCAACATCAATCTCCATTCCTCTGCAAAACGCATTCTGTCACTTTGAACTCTTGGCGACCACATTGCAGGTCCTTTCGATTTGTTCAACATCTTGAACTGAATTGCAGTTCGATCAGAAACAATTCCGGAGTATCCACCAAGCGCATCGATCTCACGAACAATTTGTCCTTTCGCAATTCCACCCATCGCAGGATTACAAGACATCTGGGCTATGTTCTGCAAACTCATTGTAACCAATAAAGTTTTGGATCCCAAATTTGCGGCGGCCGATCGCGACTTCAGATCCAGCATGACCAGCACCAACTACAATAACATCGTATTCTTCTAAAAACATTTTGTTTCATTATTCTCTGGAAACCGTTTAAGGCAGTTCTCAGAATTAAATTTATTCTCCTTTTGTTCCACGTGGAACGAATGATTTAAATTCCAAATTCAAATTTCAATATAACTTATGTTTCACGTGGAACACAATATTTGTTTCAGCTTTCAAATCTACACACAAACGTTTCACGTGGAACACATATATAAACTAGAAACAACTCGAAACTTTAAATCAAATCCATAATCGTTCCACGTGGAACGATTCATTTAATCAATTAATCTTTTAAACTTTCTTATTTAAAAAATTCAAAACGTTTCGCATGGAACACAGTTTTAAATTAAAAAGTTTAAAAAATTTATGTCGTTCCACGTGGAACGACATAAATAAATATGTTGTTTTTCTCTTAGATGTTTCACGTGGAACATCTTTTTTTCTATTTAAAGAGATAAAAACGTTTCACGTGGAACATACTTCTGCTTCTTTTTTAGATGTTTAATTACTGTTCCACGTGAAACATTGCAATCTTTTCATCTTCTTTTGAACGCATCAATTCTGCATCAGCATCACTTTTATCTTTGTATCCACAGTAATGTAATATACCGTGAGCAAGTACACGTTTCAATTCTTCTTCGAAAGAAACATTAAAATCTTTTGCGTTGTCTTCTACCCTTTCTACAGAAACAAAAATATCTCCGTTTAATTCGTTACCAACTGTATAATCAAAACTGATAATATCAGTTAGTGTATCGTGGTTTAAATACTCTACATTTATCTTATGCAAATACTCATCATCACAAAAAATATAATTTATTTCTCCTTCTCTTTTCTTTTCAGAAACAATAACTGCGCTTAACCAATCTGTAAAAGCTTGTTCGTTGTCTAAAGAAAATTCGGTTTCGTAATTAAAGTTTATCATTTTGTATTAAAATATTCTTGAACCTTTTGATTAAAATTCGAGCGCAAAGGTAGCGATTGTCTATTTAAAATTTCTACACTATTTAAATAATCAGTTAATGAGCTTGGTAGAGCATTTGAACGATTAGGAAATTCTGTCTTATTTGTTTCAGATTGACGCTTCGTATCTTGGCCTTGTTGCTGAATTGCATTGTTTAATTTTAGCAACTCTTGCTGAATATTTAAAATTCTTTGCAGGTTCTCATTCTTAAATCCTTTGTTTAAAATCTGTTTTTCTGAAGCTTTCATCTGTTCAATTGCATTTCTTCCTTGCGCATCCAAACCTTTTTTGCTAATTCATTTTGTAATGCTTCACGAAGTTTTACCTGTTCTTTATAAATCTCCATTATCTTTTCAGCGTCTCCTTCTCCATCTTCACCTTCATTTCCATTCTTGCCTTTTCCTCCATTTTGATTTCCCTGTCCGTTTTTACCTTGACCACTTTTACCATCTTTTCCTTGTCCATTCTCTTTTCCTTCTCCCGGTTTTGATTCACCGCTTTTTCCATCTTTACCAGTTCCTGGTTTATCACCAGACTTCATTCCGTCTTTCATTTTATCAGCTAAGCCTTTTTGTTTTTGAATAATATCTGGAAGTTGCATTCCTTGTCCATCTCCAGGTTTTGGTTTTCCAGCTCCCGGATTAGCCATAGACATTTGCATATTATTCAAAAGGTCACTTAAAAAGTCTGCCAATTTGTTTGCAGATGAAACTGCGTATTGCTGATGTGAAACTCCTTTTGGGATTTGAACATCGGTTAAAACCTCAATCGCTTTGTCCATATTATATTGTACGTTGCCAATTTCTTTAGTTACATCTTCGGCAACTTTTGGATTTCTAAGAGACAATGCAAACAAACTATCATCAACATGTTTGAACTGTTGCTTTAAATTCTGCTGAATTTTGATGTTCTTAGTATAAGCAGAAGAACCTAATTTCATCGATTTAAATTGTTTCATAACATCTTCCTGAGATAATGAAAAAGCTAAAAGGTTATCCAGAATTTGACGAAGCATTGCAACATCTTCTTGCAATTGTTCTTGCTCTCCACCTTCCATACTTGAACTCATTTGCTCTGCCATTGACTTCATTTTCTTTGAAGCACTTTTCTGTTTTGGCTTAGCCGAAGAAGTATTCTTTTTACTCAATTCTTCAGAAGCTTTATTCAAATCATTCTCTACATCTTTTTCTTTTGAAGCATCTTTCGGAATATCTAAAGGAGATTTTAAAGTATTGTTCTCCTCTTTCAAATCTTTAAGATCTTCCTGAATCTTATCAAATGACTTATTGATATCGTCCTGCTTCTCTTTTGTGTTTTCAGCATCTTTATTAGAAAGTTCTTCTTGCTTTTCAGCCAACTTATTTAGTTTCTCAGCAACTTGCTCAGTTTTCTTTTCTACATAAAAACGCTTGGTTAATTCGACTAATTGTTCTAAATTACGAGATTGATTTTTGCTGATTTGTTTGAACTTTTCCATCTTATCAAACAACTCTTCGCTGTTTAATTTGTCATTTAGATTCTTCAGTTCATCCATCAATTTCTGATTTTTCTCCAAATCTTTTTCTGCGTTATCTAAACGCTTTTGCAAATCTTCGGCAGTTTTATCTTTCTTGTCGGTATTGTATTTATCTAAATTCTTATTCATTTTTTCAGCAAACTGCTTCATCATTTCGTCTTGTTGTTTTTGACGTTTGATAAAATCATTTACCTTCTGTTGATCTTTGAACTCTAAATTATCTTTTTCTTTTCCGGTGTTTTTTAGTTTGTCCATATCAGAAAATTGCTTTTCCTGATTCTTTAGCGATTTAGATAAACTATTAATGTTGGCATTTTGCTGTTGTAATTCTGCATCATGAACTTCATCTGTTGTAGCAACTCGATCTGAAAATGTAGATGACTTTGTGCTCTTAAATCCGTGTGGTGCATCGTTGTCAAAAACCTCAAAATAGTATTCATACGACACTCCTTCTTCTACTGCAAGATTACTTGGAAAGTTAAAAACGAACTGATCGAACACTGTTTGCTTTACCGGAATGGTTCCGCGTTTTGCAGTTTGTGGTTTGCCATGTTCGTAATAAACGATCTGTAATTTTGATAATCCGTAGTCATCTCCCAATCTTCCTAAAACATAATTTTTATCTAACTTCAAACTATCTGGAGCTGGCGAAACTGTAATCGTTGGATGCTGATCTTTGATAACAGACAATTGGTAATCCAGTTTTTCATAATTCTTAACTTTACTATTAGAAGTCTGAATTTGATATTCAGTATTCTGACTGATGCTTTTTACTAACTTAAATTCATCATCAGATTTATTAAATTTAAATACTGAATTCTCATCTTTCCAAACGATCTCCTGAGTTGACTTTGTAGACATTTTCCAAGTTACAGTTGTTCCTTCTGGTACGATTGCGTTTCCTGTTCCCTGAATTATTTCTGATTTCTTTTTCAGATAAGATGGAAAATTCAGAACCATTTCGAAGTTAGCAATCGATGGAACTGTAATAACTTTTAATTCATATTCATTTGATGAAACCGAATTTCCTTCAAAAGAAAAAGCCATATCTGAAGTTGGTTTTTCAATCTTGAATTCGAACTTTCCTGTTTGAGAAGATTCCATAAAATAGCTTTCGTTTCCTATATGGATCATCACATTTTCCGGAACAATGTTTCCTTCAGTTTCTACTTTTACAATAAAATCTTTGTTTTGTTCTGTCTGTAAATTGTCATTTAAAACTACAAATTTGAAAGGAGCCGGTGGTAAAAAAGCAGAATTGAAATGCACTACTCTATTAAAACTTTGCGAAATAATATTGCTATTTCCAGAAACAAAAAACACTGCAAACAATAAAACCGGAATCAAAGCTAATGGCAAATACTTTTTATTTGAATTAAAATTGATGGCATTTCCAAACGGAATTGGTTGCAATGAATTTGCTTTTTGTTCGATCGAAGCCAACATTAATTCTGAACTTTCTGCAGAATTTTCATTTGATGAAAGCTGTAAAAAATTCGTCAGCTTATCGCTAACTTCTGTAAAATGATTTCCAATAATAGCAGAAGCCTGATTATAATCTATTCCTTTTTGAAGTTTGAACAACTTAAAAATTGGAAATAAGATGAAACGAAACAGCAGAAAAACTTCAACGGCAATAAATATCCAAAATAAAAGTGTTCTTCCTAATGGTTTCAGCCAAAGAAAATACTCGATAAAAAGCGTAAAAAGAAAATACAAAAGTCCGAAACCAATAAAAAGAAGTGCTCCTTTTATCAATTCATTCATGTAATATTTCTTTATAAATCCTTCTAACTTCTGATATATTGCAGATGATGTTTTCAAAATAAAATCTCTTTTAATTATAACCCATAAAAGTAGTAATTATAAAGATTCAAATTTCAAAAATCAATTGCAATAACAATATCAAAAAATACAATTAATGATTACATCATAAATCTAAAATCTAAAATCAACAATCTTAAATCTGAATTGTATCTTTGCATCAAAATTTATACAAATGTCAAAGCAAGTTCGTGTGCGTTTTGCACCAAGTCCGACAGGAGCATTACACATTGGTGGTGTTCGTACTGCCCTATTTAATTATTTATTTGCAAAAAAACATAATGGTGTTTTTTATCTGAGAATTGAAGATACAGATCAAACCCGTTTTGTTCCAGGTGCTGAGGCTTATATTATGGAAGCTTTAGAATGGTTAGGAATTTCTCCTGATGAAACCGTTGGAAAAAATGAAAAATTTGGTCCATACAGACAAAGTGAACGTAAAGAATTATACAAAAATTATGTTGACGAACTGATCAATTCTGGTTGGGCATACTATGCTTTTGATACTCCAGAAACTTTAACTTCATTAAGAAATGAACAAGAAGCACAAGGAAAAACATTTATTTACAATCATACAAACCGTGAAAAACTAGATACGTCATTAGTAATTTCTGCTGATGAAGTTTCAAAAAGAATTGCAAATGGAGAACATTATGTAATTCGTTTTAAAACTCCGGTTGATGAAACTTTACACTTAACGGATATCATTCGTGGTGATGTTAAATTCGAAACGAACTTACTTGATGATAAAGTTTTGTTTAAAAGCGACGGAATGCCAACCTATCATTTAGCGAATATTGTCGATGATCATTTGATGGAAACTTCACATGTGATTCGTGGTGAAGAATGGTTGCCATCGATGCCACTTCACGTTTTATTATACAGAGCTTTTGGCTGGGATGCGCCGGAATTTGCTCATTTGCCTTTGATTTTAAAACCAAATGGAAAAGGAAAATTATCTAAACGTGATGGTGAAATTGGTGGATTTCCAGTATTTCCTTTAGATTGGAAAGAACTAAAAGGATTTAAAGGTGACGGATATTTACCAGAAGCATTAATTAACTTCCTTGCTTTATTAGGTTGGAATGATGGAACAGACAAAGAATTATTTTCTTTAGAAGAATTAGTCAAAGCTTTTGACTTGAATAGAGTACATAAAGCAGGAGCTAGATTTGACATTGAAAAAGCAAAATGGTTCAATCATCAACATTTAATCAAACAAAATGATGCTGATTTAGCGAAAGACTTCTCTCCTATTTTGGTTGAAAAAGGCTTCTCGACTCCGCTCGAAGTGACAACGCGTATTGTTTCACTAGTAAAAGAAAGAGCAAATTTCGTTTCAGATTTTTGGGATTTAACTGATTTCTTTTTCCAGGCACCAACATCATACGATGAAAAAGCAAGCAAAAATTGGAAAGAAGAAACTCCAGCTTTAATGCAGGAATTGATTTCGACTCTTGAATATATTGATGGTTTTGATTCAGCAAATATCGAAGCAATCGTAAAAGATTGGTTAACTAAAAATGAAATTGGAATGGGCAAAGTTATGCAACCTTTCCGTTTAAGTTTGGTTGGCGCTCTTAAAGGTCCTCACCTATTTGACATTGTTGAAATCATCGGAAAAGAAGAAACTATTTCGAGAATTCAGAAAGCGATAGCAACTTTATAAAAACAAAAAAGCTCCCAAAATTGGGAGCTTTTTTTATTCTTTAAATAAGAGAACTTTATAATATTCTTTGTTGTCTGTTTCAATTAACCAGATCCCTTGATCTGAAAAAATTGCTTCATAATATAACCTATTCCCTTTTTCAGATACATTATTTATATATTTTAAAACATTCTGATTCGTAATCATTGCAACAAAAGTAATTTGCGAGAAAACTTTATTTTTAATATCACTTACATAAGTGTTGCTAATAAAGGCTTTGTTTAGTGCCTTATTACCGGCATTATTATATTCTATAAAATTAATTTTAGATATTGAACCTGTTGATTTATCAACAATAGTAGAATATGAAAATTCAGTAAAAGAATTAACAGATACAGAAAAAACAAAATCTTTATTGTATTCAAATAAATTAACAGATAAATATGAATTGGATTTTATTCTTTCAAAATACTCTTTCCCATCTATGTAGTTAACAGATTCCCATAATTTATTTCCGTCTTTATCAAATTTAAAAACATAAAAACCATTTGGATTGCAACTACCATTAATTTTCTTAGGGGCATTATCACTAAAAATACCATAGACATATATATCTCCATTTGATCTGTCTTCAAAAAAGTTATTGATTGATGAAGTTCCTACACTAAAAAAACCTTTCGAGACGACCATCTCCACTTTCATACTTATAACCTCCCTTATTATCTGATACAATAAAAAATTTATTATCAAGCTTTAAAGCTAAAGGTAATTCCTTAACTATTTTACCTTCAAAATTATAGGTCGTTTTATAAATTGTAGTAGTATGAAAATCTGCTGAAACTGATTTTGTAATCAAATCAAAGTTTTCATTTCCATTTAATCTGGTTTTAAATGTTGTTCTATATTGATCTTTAGCAAAACCATCACCTGTTAATAAAGCTAAATCGGGCTTCGCAATTTGAACTCTCTTTTTTGAATTGTTTTTAATATCTATAACTTCTAAAAAAATGTCATCTTTAGTAAAATCTATATCATCACTTTCTTTCTGATCAGTGAAAGCAAAATCATATGTATCATTAAAAGAAGCTTCAAAATGCCATCCAGCATCACTCCTCCCCGAATGATTATAAAAATTGTCACGATCATAAAATCCGAAATAAGAAAAATTTATATCTTCTAGCATTTTGTGCCCAATGATATTATAAGTTTTGTTCTGATAAAACTTATAATCATGCTTACCTGAAAATTTTATGCCATCATAACCCTTGATTGTTTTTTCAGTAACTGAAAAAGTAGGTTCTACAAACTTCTCGTTTTCAAATAAAATATCTTTTTTACCATCAGCATCAAAACTAACTCCACTAGTTGTTAAAGAAAATTCAGATAAAGAAATACTTTCTCCTTTATAAATAACGACCTTTTTTGAAATTGGAAGATATTGAAAGTTAATTGGTTCATTATTTTTCTCATATTTTTCTTCAACAATCACTGTTTGTGCTGATAAATAAACTGAAGATAACAATACAATACTAAAAAGTATTTTTTTCATAGATTTTGTTTTTGGTTAATTTTCAAGCCAAATATATAGCAAATATTAACAATAAAAATCACCTAAAAATTAAATAATAAATTATTATCATGATATAATTTGTATTTTTAGAAAATCAAAAATCTAAATTAATTATCACCATGGGTACAGCATTTATTATTTTAATAGTCTTCGGATTATTTATTTTACTGTCGTCTTTCTTTACTGTAAAACAACAAACAAGTGTTATCGTAGAACGCTTTGGAAAATTTACAAGTGTTAGAAATTCGGGTTTACAATTAAAAATTCCAATAATTGATAGAATTGCAGGTCGTGTAAATCTGAAAATTCAACAATTAGATGTTCTTATTGAAACACAAACTAAAGACAATGTCTTTATCAAAATGAAAGTTTCTGTTCAGTTCAAAGTAATACAGGAACATGTATATGAAGCTTTTTACAAACTAGAATATCCGCATGATCAAATTACGGCTTATGTATTTGACGTTGTTCGTGCCGAAGTTCCTAAATTAATCCTGGATGATGTTTTTGTTCGTAAAGATGATATTGCAATTGCAGTAAAACGAGAGTTGAACGAAGCGATGACCACTTATGGTTATGACATTATCAACACATTGGTAACAGATATTGATCCAGATATTCAGGTAAAAAATGCAATGAACAGAATCAATGCGACCGAAAGAGAAAAAACAGCGACAATGTTTGAATCTGAAGCTCAACGAATTAGAATTGTAGCCAAAGCAAAAGCTGAAGCTGAAAGTAAAAAACTTCAAGGTCAAGGTATTGCCGATCAACGTAGAGAAATTGCACGCGGATTAGTAGAAAGTGTTGAAGTTTTGAACAATGTTGGAATCAATTCACAAGAAGCCTCTGCATTGATTGTAATTACACAACATTATGATACACTTCAAGCTATTGGAGCTGATACCAACTCTAATTTGATCTTATTGCCAAACTCTCCACAAGCGGCAAGTGATATGTTAAACAATATGGTAACTAGTTTTTCAGCTTCAAATATTATTGGAGAAGAAATGAAAAGACAACCTAGAAAAGTTAAAAAAGCAAACAATTCTGATATAAACTACAATCCATCAGATACTTCAGAGCCAACAGAAACGGCTTAAATAAATAACACTAAAATAAAAAAGAGGCTCATTTGCCTCTTTTTTTATTTATAAACCAATTGATAACAAATGGTAAGATTGACTGTAAAATTTTTGGATATGAATTTTTAAAGTAATCTGTGTAAGACGAAACAAAACCATTTACAATTTTGTGTGGCGTTATGCTCTCTTTTGTTTTTTGAATACTTAAAACTAATTTCTGATAATTAATCTCTTTTTCCAATTTCAAAATTTCCAGATCTCTATCAATTTCTGCGTACGATGAGTATTTTTTCCTTTCCATAATTCTTAATCATTAAAAAAGATTTCCGAAAATTTCTCTAAAATTGGACCTTCGACAAACTTGTCTTTTACAAAGAAAAGCAAAATCGTAAAGAAAAGATAGATCCCTCCTACTGTCAAAAATCCTAAAGCGGTACTTCCAAAGAAATCTCCGAAAGCATACGCTCATGAGCAAAAGATCCGAAAAGCAATACCATACTGAAACACAATAAAATCAATGTAAACTTAAAAATTAAAGTTGTTGATTTCATTGCAACTTTAAAGCCCCAAAGTTTATAATATGCCAAATGACTTTCTATATATTCTTTAGCCTGATCCTGAATATTTTCGGTATTTTCTTTTAATTCTTCAAACGCCATAATTATAAATTTTAAATAAAAAAGCACAAAACTTGCCTATAAAACTAAGCAAGTAATGTGCTTTTAAAAAATTATTATTTCTGAAGTTTAGCGTTCTGAGCTTTTAAATCAGCCAATTTAGATTCTAAAAATGTAATTACCTCTTCAGTCTTATAACTCATATTAGAAAGTAATTCATCATAAGTTCCGTCAAGATTTTTCTTTGCATGAGTAAATTTTTCACGTAAAACTTCTGAACTTGCTGATAATGAATCTTTCAGATTATGTGCTCGCATCATCAATTCCCTCTTTTAATTTTGCACGAGTTTTTGATCCTTTATCCGGAGCAAATAAAATTCCAATAGTCGCTCCAGCCGCTACCGCACCAACAATCGTCGCAATAGTATTTAAGTTTTTTGACATAATATTAAAATTTAAGTGATTAATAAAGGTACTCTTTTTTAAGCTATAAATTATTGAATTTTTGGTATTTACAAAAATTTAACAATCTAATTAATACACATAAGCCACAGCTTCATAATTACCATTCCCTTTATCTACAATACTAACAAAAGGATAACCATTTGAAGCCGATTTAGTTTTGATTCTCATAGCAGTCTGATTCTGATTTGCAATTGGCGGTTCACCTTTTGTCCTTGTCGAAACACCTGTAAAACTTGTCGCTTGCTTCAGTCCTATTGTCTTTTCTTGAGGCAAAACGGTTACCATTTTGTAATCATCTTTTGAATCAACTACAATTTTATCAGAGATTTTTTGAGTTGTTTTTGTTTGTTTATTTGTAATTGATGAAACAGCGTGTTTGCTAATTTTTACTTCTTCAGAACTTCCAACTGTCGAATAATAAATTAAGCCATTTTCGTTTTTAATGAAATTAACATCAAGAGTTTCACCATTGTGTTTTGTAATTTGATGTGTTTGAGAAATTGCAATATTTGCAAATAAAATTGCTAGCGTAAAATATAAAATTTTCATGATTATTAGATTTAAATTAAAAATGATCAGATTTGAAATTTAAAAACTAAAGCTTCACACAAATTCAATATTATGGAATTTTGTACATTATGATGCAATTTGAAAAATACCTTTTACGCGAAATATTATCAAAATTACACCACAATAAAAATGAGAACATAAAATTGTCTTTTCAAGAAATCAATATTGAAAATCTACTGCAATAAAAATTACGAGTTTTTAAAAACAGTAAATTCCACTTTCGTTTCTTTAACGGCAAATTTCAATTTTTGTAAAAATCATCTCTGATTTTTAGTGTTGAGTTAAAAATAGCAACTTTATAAACAATTGTGTGTTAACAACCCGTTAAACTGACAAAAATAACAGCAAAAAGTTAAATAAAGACTCTAAATAAACAATAATTCAAAAAATGAGTTATCTATCACTTAAAATTAAAAAACGCCTTAAAAACGATTTATGAAGGTTAATTTTAATATATAAAAACTATAAATTTTACTTTTATAATAATTTATATTAATAATTATATAAAACTATCAAAGTAAAAAATATAATTATTAATATAAATAATAAACAAAACTTATAAATATATAAGAATAATCAAAAATTACTATTTTATAAAAAATCTCATCAAAATAAATTTTCAAAAAAATGGAAAATGAAACAAATGAAAAATAAAGCTGAAAAAAGTAAAATTTAAGCCTAAAAAAGTTAAACTTAAAATAAAGCGTTTTATTAAACCTTTTTTTAAAAACGATTCAGAAGATGGAATAATTTTAAAAATCGCTTAAAATTAAGTTATAAAAGTCATTTTTAATCTGTTAAAATTATAATTTTATAAAAATTAATAGATTTTATATATAATAAAAAAGCGCTTTTAAAAAGCGCTTTTCAATAGATTCTAATTATATTTTATTTTTTTACCAATTCAGATAAAATTTCGATTTCTCTTTCCGATGCATTTTTTGGAGGATTTGAATTTAATTTTGAAATTTCTTCTGAAAACTGATTTCTGAAAGTTTCATTTTCTAAATCTCTCAAATTTAAAAGTGTTTTTGATCTCACATAAGTCGATTCACTTTTTAGAGACATTGAATATAATTTCTTAATATCATCTTCTTCAAAATCAGCTGATTTCCAGTTCGAATATTTCAAAATAAATTGAGAAAACAACAGCGAAGCCTTATTATTGTTGATATTCTTCTTTAAAGAATTCTGTAAAAGTGAAAAAGTAGAAATATTTTTGATGTTCTCCCCTATTGCACTTTCAATTGCAATTCTTTCTGGTTTAGTCTCAACTTTAAAATATTTGTTGATATCTTTCAAAGAATTATTGATGCTATTTTCTTCTTTTTTACCCTTTTCTTCCCAAGCATCTTTTAGTCCAACAGTTTTGTTAAATACTAATTTTGAAGCAGTTGAGTCTTTATCGACAGTAAAATATCCTAAACGTTGAAACTGAAATTTATCTTCATTTTGAGCTGTTGACAAACTTGGTTCAACATATCCGGTAACAATTTCCAATGAATTTGGATTCACAAAATCTAAGAAATTTTTCTCTTTATAACTGTCCGGCGCTTCATCTGTAAACAAACGATCGTACAAACGAACTTCTGCTTCTAATGCATGCTGAATTGAAACCCAATGCAATGTTCCAGATACTTTTCTTTGACTTGCTTCTGTTCCGCTTCCGCTTAAAGAATCAGTATCATAAGTAACATGAATTTCTGTTATATTTCCGTTTTCATCTTTTATAACAGATTCACCTTTAATGATATAAGCATTTTTAAGACGAACTTCTTTTCCTAAAGTCAAACGGAAAAATTTAGCTGGAGCTTCTTCTAAAAAGTCTTCTCTTTCAATATATAATTCACGTGAAAAAGGTACTTTTCTAAAACCAGCACTTTCATCTTCCTGATTATTTTCAGCTTCTAACCACTCCTCTTTTCCTTCTGGATAATTAGTAATTACCAGTTTTACAGGATCTAAAACAGCCATTACACGAGGTGCAATTTTGTTCAAATCTTCACGAATACAGAATTCTAAAACTGAAACATTTATTAAGTTATCACGTTTTGCAATACCAATTGTATTGGCAAAATTACGTAAAGAAGCGACTGTATAACCACGTCTTCTTAATCCAGAAATTGTTGACATTCTTGGATCATCCCAACCGTTAACATGCTTTTCTTTAACTAGTTGCTGTAATTTTCTTTTACTAACAACGGTATGTGATAAGTTACGTCTTGCAAATTCTCTTTGCTTTGGACGAAGCTTATTATCATCAAAAATCTGATCTAAAAACCAATCGTATAATTCACGGTGAGGCAAGAATTCAAGTGTACAAAATGAGTGAGAAATTTGCTCTAAATAATCACTTTGTCCGTGTGCCCAATCGTACATTGGATAGATTTTCCAAGCATCTCCTGTTCTGTGGTGATGTTTGTGTAAAATTCTATACATAATTGGATCACGCATCAACATGTTTGTTGATTTCATGTCAATTTTTGCACGAAGAATATATGTACCAGCCTCAAATTCACCGTTTTTCATTCTTTCGAATAAATCTAAATTTTCTTCAACAGAACGATTTCTGTACGGACTATCAGTTCCTGGAGTTGTTGGAGTTCCTTTTTGAATCGCCATTTCTTCAGAAGATTGGCTGTCAACATACGCTTTATCTTTCTTAATTAATAAAACTGCCCAATCGTATAATTGTTGAAAATAATCTGATGCATAACATTCTTCTGCCCAAGTATAACCCAACCACTCTACATCTTTTTTAATAGCATCAACAAATTCCTGTTCTTCTTTTTCAGGGTTTGTATCATCAAAACGTAAATTCACAGGAGATTGATAATCAATTCCTAAACCAAAATTTAACGCAATAGAACTCGCGTGCCCAATGTGTAAATACCCATTAGGTTCTGGTGGAAAACGAAAGCGAAGTTTAGTATTTGAAAGACCTGATTTTACGTCTTCCTCTATGATTTGTTCAATAAAATTGAGTGATTTCTCTTCTGATGCCATTATTTTATAGTAATTTTAGCAAAGATAAAAAAGTTTATAGTTAATAGTTTATGGTTTATGGTTTTCTTTGGAAACTTACTCTAAACTTGAAACTTAAAACCTGAAACTAAATTTAGAAATGGGAGTTATAAAACTTAAAAATATCCGTACTTTTTCTTATCACGGATGTTTAATTGAAGAAGGAAAAATTGGATCTGATTATACAGTTGATCTAAAAATTAAAACCAATTTGCAAAAATCAGCAGAAACAGATCATCTTTTAGACACTGTTGACTATGTTCATTTGAACAAAATTGTGACTGAAGAAATGGCAATTCGTTCGCATTTATTAGAACATGTAGCCAAAAGAATCAATATTCGAGTACTGGCAGAGATAAAAACTGTAGAAAAAACCACAGTTTGGGTTTCTAAAATTAATCCGCCTATTGGTGGTGATGTTGAATCAGTTACAATAAAAATGACGGAAATTAGAAAGTAATTTTAAAAACTAAAATGGCATTTTTTCAAAATAGTTTATTCGAAACTTTTGAATTTTAAAGATTTTAGTTACTTTTGCCATCCGTTCAAGCAATGGCGTCGTGGCCGAGCGACTAGGCTGGGCTCTGCAAAAGCTCCTACTCCGGTTCGAATCCGGACGATGCCTCAAAAACCTCTAAAGCAATTTAGAGGTTTTTTTTATGTTTAATTTTTAGAAAATTAATTAAAATATATTGGTTCGAATCCGGACGATGCCTCAAAACCTTCAAAACAATTTGGAGGTATTTCTTGTTTGATTTTTCTACAATATTGTCATTCTGAGGAACGAAGAATCTTCGCGAGAAGCTCTACAAAGATTGGACAATAGTTACGGAGTTACTTGCGGAGATTCTTCGTTCCTCAGAATGACAAACTATACTCAAAAAAACTTTAAACAAACACTTGTAAACAAAAAAACCTCTGAAATTCAGAGGTTTAATTTTATATTTTTGAGTTATTAACAACTACTTCTTCTCTATTCTTTCAAAAGCATTTTTAACCATTTCTTTTTCTTTTGGAAACCATCCTTGAATAACAAGTGCAAATCCGAAAACCATTAAAACAACGCTAATTCCTTTTTTGATTTTTAGAATATTTGTCGGAGTCATTTTTGATTTTAATTGTTTGGCTAATAAAATTTTAGCACAATCAATTAATAAATAAGTGATAATTACGGCAGTAAAAAATGTCATCATTCTAGGAGTCTGCATTTCTAATTTTGGCCCAACAGAAATAATTACAGCTAGCCAAAATCCAAGAACTCCAATGTTTATAACATTCAGTAAAAAACCTTTTACAAATAAACTTCCATAATTTCTTTTTAAGATATCACGATCAATTTCTTCATCATTTATCTTTTCTTCTTTCTTTAGTTTTACAAACGAAATAATACCGTAAGAAAGCATAATTATTCCTCCAAAAATAAAAAGAGCTGGATCGTCTTTTAAACTGGATATCAGTCTATAACTTCCTAAATATGCAATAGCAATAAAAAAACATCACCTAAAACTACTCCAAAATCAAAAGCGATTGTCGCTCTAAATCCTTTTGTAATACTGGTTTCTAATAAAACAAAAAATACTGGACCTACCATAAAGCTAAGAACAAGTCCCCATGGCAGTCCAGCCAGAATATCATTTATCATCAAAATACTATTGTTATTTTACTTCTTCGATTTTACCACCGAAGACTGTTTTTTGGTTTATTTGTTTTGGTTTTCCATAAATGTAAATAGAGCCTCCTGCGCTCACTTTTGCATCAACAAGAGTTGAAGCATTAACATCGGCTTTTCCGCCCGCAGAAACGCTTACAGTAGTCTGAGACGTCTCTAATTTGCTGGCAAGCAAATAACCTCCAGCTCCTAGACTTGCATCTTGATTTGCGGCTTTTCCAGCTAATGTGATTGAACCTCCTGATACTGAACTTACTTTGAGTTTATCAACATCTAAATCAACATTTATAACGCCACCTTCTTGTGCACTTACTTTAAACGAAGTTGCTTTGATCGCTTCATTGCTCGTTACTGTTGCTCCTTCATTTACATCTATAAGTTCGATATGTTTGTAATATAAAGTAATGCTTAGATCATTTCCTGACAAAAGTTTTGGAAAAGGCATTCTTAATTTCAATATACCATTTTTATTAACAACTTCGACTTCTGCTTCTCTTGCGCCTTTTATCACAATTCTATTTTCAGATGCCTGAACTACTTTTACACTTAATTTATCGAAAACCTTAACGGTATCAAAATCTCCCAACTCTTTGGTAACCTGACCAAAAGATAGTTGTGCAAATAAAATTACCGCTCCTATAATTAACTTTTTCATACTTTTATTTTTTAATTAATACTTATTCTGCTCGTCTTAAAAAATGAAAATCAAGTTGCTTTTTAACTAAATCGGCATTTTTTACTTTCACATAAATTTCGTCTCCTAACTGCAATAAACGGTTTGAAGTTGCTCCAACCAAAGCATATTGCCTTTCGTCAAAAGTATAATAATCCTCTTTTATTTCTCTGATTCTTACCATTCCTTCGCACTTGTTAGAAACGATTTCAACATAAATTCCCCATTCAGTAACACCAGAAATAACTCCAAGGAATTCTTCATCCTGATGATCCTGCATGTATTTAACCTGCATGTATTTAATGCTGTCACGTTCTGCATTTGTTGCCAAATTTTCCATGTTTGAACAATGCAGACATTTGGTTTCATACGTTTCTTCATCTACAGAAGCTCCTCCATCCAAATAATATTGCAACAAACGGTGTACCATTACGTCTGGATAACGACGAATTGGCGATGTAAAATGGCTGTAATAATCAAATGCTAAACCATAATGACCAATATTATCAGTCGAATATTTGGCTTTGCTCATACTTCTAATGGCAAGAGTATCAATAAGATTTTGTTCTTTCTTACCGTTTACTTCTTCCATCAAAGCATTTATTGATTTAGCTATATCATCTTTAGATCTAAAATCAATTTTGTAACCAAATTTAGCAATTACAGTTTGCATTGCAATTAATTTATCTTCATTTGGTTCGTCGTGAATACGATAAACAAAGGTTTTCTTTTGTTTTCCAATGTATTCAGCTACTTTTCTATTGGCCAAAAGCATAAATTCTTCAATCAAATGATTAGCATCTTTTGATATTTTAAAATATACTCCTTCTGGCTCTCCTTCTTCATTAAGATTAAATTTCACTTCAACTTTATCAAAAGAAATAGCGCCTTGTCGCATTCTTTTCTTTCTTAAAATCTTAGCTAATTCATCTAGTTTTAAAGTTGCTTCAATAATTTCATCTGAAACCACATAAGATTCTCCAGTAATAGAAACATCAACCGGAATAGTATTTTCTTTTGTTTCAATGATATGTTGCGCTTCTTCGTAAGCAAAACGCTGATCGGAATAAATTACAGTTCTTCCAAACCACTGGTTAATAACCTGAGCTGTTGGAGAAACTTCAAATATTGCTGAAAAAGTATATTTTTCCTCATTCGGACGAAGCGAACAGGCAAAGTTAGACAATACTTCTGGAAGCATTGGCACTACTCTATCGACCAAATAAACTGAAGTGGCTCTTTGATACGCTTCATCATCTAGGATTGTTCCTTCTTCTAAATAATACGAAACATCGGCAATATGGATTCCAATTTCAAAGTTTCCATTCTCTAACTTTTTGAAAGACAAGGCATCATCGAAATCTTTTGCATCTTTTGGATCTATCGTAAACGTAAGCGTATCACGCATATCACGACGTTTTGCAATCTCAGATTCCTGAATCGAAGTATCCAGTTTTTGTGCAAAAACCTCTACTTCTACAGGGAAATCTGCAGGCAAACCGTATTCAGCCAAAATAGCGTGAATTTCAGTATTATGCTCTCCAGGTTTTCCTAAAACTCGAATTACAGATCCAAACGGACTATCAGCTCGTTTTGGCCAATCTTCAATCTTAACCAACACAACATCACCATTTTCTGCTTCACCAATTTTATCTTTTGGAATAAAAATATCGGTATACATTTTAGGATTTGCAGTCGAAACAAAAGCAAAATTTGCCTGAATATCAATTACACCAACAAACTCAGTTTTATCTCTTTCAAGAACTTCAATTACCTCACCTTCAGGTCTTTTTCCTTTTCTTCTGTTATAAACATAAACCTTTACTTTGTCTTTATCTAAAGCACGATTCAAATTATTGGTCGGAATAAAAACATCTTCTTCAAATTCATCACAAATAAAATATGCCGTTTTTCTGCTCGTCATATCTATTGTTCCTTCATAGTAGTCCTGGCTTTCAGCTTTGACTAAATATTTTCCAGGTTCTGTTTCTATAATCTTCTTTTGCGAAGCTAGAATTTTCAAATCTTTAATAATCTGATTTCTGCTTTTTGTATCATCAAGTTCTAACTTTGTCGCTATTTGTTTATAATTGAATGTTTTATTAGCACTTTGCGATAAAATTTTTACTATCTTACTAGAGAAATCTTTCTCTTTTTTTATCGGCTTTCTAATTTTCTTACTCATATATCTTTTCTTATAAGGTTTAAAATTACAAATAAGATATCAGAATATAGATTTTAACAATTAGAATTATTAAAAATATAACTTTTCGTACATTTACAAAAAGACCTAATATGGAAAGCTTTAAGACCATCGCCGTATTCAATTATCTGCACGAAACCGTAATACTCAAACACTTACTGGAGCAGGAAGAAATTCCCTATTTTTTCGAAAACGAAATCACGCTTTCCGTTGCACCAATGTATTCAGCGGCGCTGGGTGGCATTCGTTTGAAAGTCCATCCAGACGATTTCGAGCAAGTTCAGGAAATCTTGGACAATCTCAACAATCCTCTCAAAATCGTCTGAAACAAAAATTCAAAAATCAATTTCAAATCAGAATAAATTCAATTCAAAAAATAAAATTTTTCATTTTCAACTTTTTTAGTTTTCAACATATATTAAATACAACAAAAAAGAATTTTTAAAATTTAAAAAAATTTGGTTGTTATTATAGCTTGTTAATATGTCGAATAATTTTTTTTTGAAGTCATTGAAATCTCGTTTTACTTATTTATTCTGAGTTATCAACATAGTTATTTTTGCTTAAAACTTTAATTTTTAAGACTTTTTGAATTTTAATTAACAACGGTTGACAACCAAAAATGAATTCATTTTGTAGATAAGTTGATATGTTGATTTCTGTTGAAAATAGGATTTTTGATATTGATAACTTTTCCAAAAATTCACGAAACTTTTCTTGCATATTTAATTTCACTTTTGGATTATGAAATTTTTCAAAACAACCAAAAAAAACTTCTAATTTTCTTTTCGAACTTATTAACATTTTCTGTTAACTTAAAGTTAATTGAATATCAAGCAATTACAAACTCCTATTAACACCTCAAAATTTTAACAAATATTATGTTTATTTTTCATTGATTGTGAGCTAGTTATAGACTTATCAAAATTGTTAATAACTGATAAGGTTTTGACTATAAGATAGTTGTAAAATGGAGTGTTTTGCCAAGAATTGGACGAATGTACAAGAGTTTATATTAGAATGTTTATATAGTATTTAAAAAGAAAAAATTTGTGAAAATTGGAGTAATTCGTGGCAAACATCTATTTATTAAGTAAATTTGCATGACACAACTAAATAGTATAGAAAAATGAAAATTTCGATAGGAAACGATCACGCAGGTCCAGAATATAAAAAAGCAATTGTTGAAATGCTTAAAGCAAGAGGATATGAAGTAACTAATTATGGTACGGATACAGATACTTCTGTAGATTATCCAGATTTTGGGCATCCAGTTGCCAATGATGTATCTGAAGGAAAAGCTGATTTTGGAATCGTAATCTGCGGAAGCGGAAACGGAATTGCAATGACTGTTAATAAACACCCGAAAGTGAGAGCTGGTTTATGCTGGACGAAAGAAATCGCATATTTGACACGTTTACACAACGATGCAAACATTGTGAGTATTCCAGCGAGATTCACATCTATTCATCAGGCTGTTGAAATTGTTGAAACTTTTCTTGATACAGCTTTTGAAGGTGGAAGACACCAAAATAGAGTGAATAAAATTGCTTGCGCATAAAAAGTCAAAAAATTAGGTGCTTCGCACCTATTCATAAACACACCGGGCCGATTTTTTAATTTGTCCGGTTTTTTATTTTAAGTATTTATTATTCAGTTATTTAAATAGCATTTTTTGAGTTATCAACAATGTTAATATCTACTTTTTATAATTTAAAAAGGTGATTATAAACGCAATTTGAATTGCTAAAATCACGGCAAACTTTACAATAAAAGAAGTTTTACTCGTTTTATGTCTGAAGATTAACATCGCTGTTAATAAACCTGGAGTTCCTCCGATGAATTGTAGAAAGAAAAGCGTATTTTCAGGGATTCTTCGTTTATTTTTTCTGGCTTTATATTTATCATATCCGGCAAGAATAAAAACGATTACATTTATAAATAAAAAATAGAGTAAAAAAATTTCCATTGGCATAAAATTAAAAACAAAGATATTATTTTAGCCGAATCATAGATGAATTTGCTTTTTAATTTTAACAAGTAAATTATATCAGTTTATAATTAAGAATTATTTCATTAAAAGTATGACTAATATTCAATTCATTGCCAAGTCGGTTCAGGCGCCTGCAGTAAGTATTCAAAACACAGTAAAATTATTAGAGGAAGACTGTACGATTCCGTTTATTTCGAGATACCGAAAAGACGCAACCGGAAACCTTGATGAAACTGTAATTGAGCAGATTGCAAAACTGCAGAAAGAATACGATACGTTGATTAAACGTAAAGAAGCGGTTTTAAAATCGATAGAAGAGCAGAAAGCGCTTACACCAGATTTGAAGAAAAAATTGAGGACAGTTTTGATTTGCAAGAAATAGAGGATTTTTACCTTCCATATAAAAAGAAGAAAAAAACAAAAGCCGATGTGGCACGTGAATTTGGATTAGAGCCATTGGCAAAATTAATAATGTCTGAAAGTGACGTTGATTTTGATTTTATTTCGACGCAATATTTGAATGAAAATGTTATTAATGAAGAAGTCGCTATTCAAGGTGCAAGAGATATTGTTGCTGAATGGATTAATGAAAATATTTATGTTCGTAAACAGCTTCGTAGATTGTTTCAGCGAAAAGCAACCATTGCCACAAAAGTGGTTAAAAAGAAAGCTGAAGAAGAAGGCGCACAAAAATTCAACCAGTATTTTGATTGGGAAGAACCTTTGACAAAAGCGCCTGCGCACCGTTTATTGGCAATGTTACGTGCAGAAAACGAAGGTTTTATCAAAATGAAAATTGATGTTGATATTGATGATGCATATGATGTTATTGACGAAATCATTATTAAAAAACAAAACAATTCAACTTCGCATTTACAGTTGGCAATTGAAGATAGTTATAAACGATTATTAAATCCTGCAATTGGAAATGAAACGTTGCAGGAAGCAAAAGCAAAAGCCGATGCGAATTCGATTCAGGTCTTTGCTAACAATTTAGGTCAGTTATTATTGGCTCCACCTTTGGGAGAAAAACGTATTTTAGCAATTGATCCAGGATTTAGAAGCGGTTGTAAGGTAGTTTGTCTGGACGAAAAAGGCGATTTATTATACAACGAAACGATTTATCCACACGCACCTCAAAACGAGGAAACAATGGCGATCAAGAAAATCCGTTCTATGGTAAATGCGTATCAGATTGATGCGATTTCTATTGGAAACGGAACAGCTTCTCGCGAAACTGAATTTTTCATCAAAAAAATCGCGTTTGACAAACCAGTTCAGGTTTTTGTGGTTTCTGAGGCAGGAGCTTCTGTATATTCAGCTTCAAAAATTGCGCGTGAAGAATTTCCAAATTATGATGTAACGGTTCGTGGTTCGGTTTCTATTGGAAGAAGACTTTCAGATCCTTTGGCCGAATTGGTAAAAATCGATCCGAAAGCAATTGGAGTAGGGCAATACCAGCACGATGTTGATCAGACTAAATTGAAAGAAGAATTGGATAGTACTGTAATTCGTTGTGTAAACTCGGTCGGAATTAACATCAACACAGCAAGTAAACATTTACTAAGTTATGTGAGTGGAATTGGGGAGAAGCTTGCCGAAAACATTGTACAATATCGTTCTGAAAACGGACCTTTTGAAGATAGAAAACAGCTGAAAAAAGTGCCTCGTTTAGGAGACAAAGCCTATCAGCAAGGAGCAGCTGTTTATTAGAATAACAAATGCTAAAAATCCGTTGGATAATTCGGCGGTGCATCCGGAAGCTTATCCGGTTGTTGAAAAGATGGCGAAAGATTTGAATATTTCTTTAAATGAATTAATTGCAAATAAAGAAAAAACAGCGCTTATTAAACCTGAAAAGTATGTTACACCTGAAATTGGTTTATTGACGCTGAAAGACATCATAAAAGAGCTTGAAAAGCCAGGATTAGACCCGAGAAAGTCAGCTAAGGTTTTTGAATTTGATGCCAATGTAAAATCGATCAAAGATTTGAAAACAGGAATGATCTTGCCAGGAATTGTTAATAACATTACCAATTTTGGTTGTTTTGTTGATATCGGAATCAAAGAAAGCGGATTGGTTCACATTTCCCAGTTAAAAGCCGGATTTGTGAGCGACGTAAACGAAGTGGTAAAACTGCACCAACATGTTGAGGTTAAAGTTACTGAAGTTGATGAAGATAGAAAGAGAATTCAGCTGACGATGGTACTTTAGAAAAGCTCAATTTTTAAATTCTAAATTACAATTTGGAATGATAAACAAAAAAATCCCAGACTACAATTTGTAATCTGGGATTTTTAATACGTTCGAATTTCTTATTTTGTTTCTTCTTCTTTTTTAGAAGCGACGAGGTTGATCGTCTTTAGCGGCGTTTTTAAATTCCTTAATTCCACTTCCTAAACCTTTCATTAATTCTGGAATTTTTTTACCTCCAAAAAGTAATATCACAATACCTACGATAACAAGGATTTCTGTAAGACCTAATCTTCCCATGACTATTATATTTAATGCCGAAGCAAATTTTGATTTATATTTTCACCGCAAAGGTATATAGAATATACGAACAACAAGAAATTTTGGATTAAAATATTTCATTTATACTGCGTTAAATATTTTATAAAATAATAAAATTGCATTATTTGCCGTTTTTTCTCCCATAACAACAAGACGATTAATCACTATATTTGCTAGTACAAACAACAAAATGACTAAAAAAAATAAAAATTTCAGAAAAAAATTATTCATCAAAAACCGATTGGTAATTTTGAACGAAAATACTTTTGAAGAAATTTTTTCATTGAGGCTGACTTTAATGAATGTTTTCGTAATGTTTACTTTAGGCGGTATATTTTTGATTTTAGTTACTACATTTATCATTGCTTTTACACCGCTTCGCGAATTTATTCCGGGTTATTCATCTTCACAATTAAAACGAAATGCAACGGAATTAGCGATAAAATCAGATTCGTTGGAAAAAGTGTTAAAACGAAATGAAGCCTATTTAAAAGGAGTTCAAAAGGTTTTGAGAGGAGAACTGGAGTATGCAAAATTCAATAAAGATTCGATTATTGCCGAAAATGAGGAACACTCAAATGTAAACATGAAGGCAACAGAAGAAGAAATAAAGCTTAGAGAAGATGTTGCAAAAATGGAGAAGGAGCAAAGTGAAAGCAAAAAAAATAATAAGAAAAGTGACAAAAAATAATACCACAAAAAATGTCAATTAAGTCAATTGCCGCAAAGATATTTGCTCGAAAAATATACAATCAAACACAAGCTTGGTCTAATAAACCAGTGGCAACTCAGTTTGAAGTTTTCAAAAGTTTGATTCAGAATGCAAAAGAAACCGAGTTTGGGAAAGATCATAATTTTGCTTCAATAAAAACAATTGAAGATTTTCAAAAAAACGTTCCAATTCGGGATTATGAAGATTTGAAAAGTTATGTTGAAAAAGTCAAATTAGGTGAAGCTAATATTCTTTGGAAAGGAAAACCAATTTATTTCGCCAAAACCTCAGGAACGACTTCGGGAGCAAAATATATTCCGCTGACGAAAGAATCAATGCCTTTTCATGTCGAAGCGGCGCGCAATGCGATTTTGCATTATATCAACGAAACCGGAAATGCTGATTTTGTTGACGGAAAAATGATTTTTCTGCAAGGAAGCCCTATTTTGACTGAAAAACATGGAATTAAATTTGGAAGGCTTTCTGGAATTGTAGCGCATTTTGTTCCGAAATATTTGCAAAAAAACCGAATGCCATCGTGGGAAACGAATTGCATTGACGATTGGGAAACCAAAGTAAATGCGATTGTTGACGAAACAATCAAAGAAGATATGTCTGTGATTTCAGGAATTCCTTCTTGGGTTCAGATGTATTTTGAGCGTTTGCAGGAAAAAAGCGGAGGAAAAAAGATCAGCGAAATATTCAAAAACTTTAATTTGTTCATTTACGGAGGTGTTAATTATGAACCGTATCGCGCCAAATTTGAACAAATGATTGGCAAAAAAATAGACAGCATTGAATTGTTTCCAGCTTCAGAAGGCTTTTTTGCCTATCAAGATTCTCAAAAAGAAAAAGGAATGCTTTTGTTGTTGAATTCAGGAATTTTCTATGAATTTATCAAAGCGGATGAATTTTTTACCGAAAACCCAAGACGTTATACCATTGGCGAAGTAGAGTTAGGCGTAAATTATGCTTTGATTGTTTCTACAAATGCCGGACTTTGGGGTTATAATATTGGTGATACTGTTCAGTTTACTTCTTTGTCTCCATATCGCGTCATAGTTTCAGGACGTATCAAACATTATATTTCGGCTTTTGGCGAACACGTTATTGCAAACGAGGTTGAAAATGCAATGAAAGAAGCTACAGCAGGAAGCAATATCGTAATAAATGAATTCACTGTTGCGCCACAAATCACGCCGTCAAGCGGATTGCCGTATCACGAATGGCTGATTGAATTTGAAAAAGAACCTGAAAATATGCAGGCTTTCGCTGAAGCAATCGACGATTCAATGCGAAAACAAAATATTTATTACGACGATTTGATTACCGGAAATGTTTTGCAGAAAGTAGTTATTACCAAAGTTTCAAAAAACGGATTTCAGCAATACATGAAATCACAAGGAAAACTGGGAGGTCAAAATAAAATTCCGAGATTGTCGAACGATAGAAAGATTGCGGATAATTTAAAGTAGGAAAATATTTATATTTGTAAGTTAATGCCTCTTTTTTAATGAATAAAAAAGATAGAAGCATTAAGTTATTATGAATAAAGAAAAATTTCAAAATAAATATCGCATTTCTTCAATAAGAGCGCAATGGTGGGATTACGGTTGGAACGGAGCCTATTTCATAACCATTTGTACACAAGACAGAAAACATTATTTTGGAGAAATTCAAAACGGAAAAATGATTTTGTCAGCAACAGGAATTATTGCCGATTTATTATGGCATCAAATTCCAGCGCATCATAAAAACGTTGAATTAGGTGATTTTGTGGTCATGCCAAATCATATTCACGGAATTTTGATTATCGATAAAAAATCGACCAATATTGATTTGAATTTCGCAAATGACGCCAATATTGTACAGACAGGGCATGCCCTGTCTCAACACGCCCCGTCTCCACGATTTCAAAATATTGGAAAAAACACCATTTCGTCAATTGTTGGATCCTATAAATCTGCTGTAACCAAACATGCCAACAGATTAGGATATCCACATCAATGGCAAAAATTATTTTACGACAATATCATTAGAAGCAATGATGATTATCAAAGGATTTCTGATTATATTGTTTCAAATCCGGAAAATTGGGAAAAGGATAAATTTAAAAACAGAAAATAAATCAAAATGATTTTTTAAAAAATGATGTTGCAGATACACGGCATGCCGTGTATTTGTTTACATTTGAATTTACATTTGAGTTTATAAATATAGAATAGCATGAAAGAAACCAAACATATATCAAGATCAAGAGCTCAGGAATCATCTGCGGCGATAGAAAAAATGTACATTACAATGCGCCATTTATTCAACCGAGGTTTTTATAAGCCGATGGGAGTTTCTGGCGACAGTTTACGCGAATCATTATTGGCATTACGTCCGGAAATCTACGGAAATATTGCCGAGGAAAAAGTAGAATTAAACGGACTTCTATATGTTATAGAACGTCTTCCGATAGGAATTGAACAATGCCGATTCATCAATTTAACTTCAGATGAAGGCTATTCAAAATCGCATTTTCAGCCAATAGTTCCTCCAAAAAGAAGAAGAAATTGTTACCGAATTGATGAAGAACAAATGAATGTCGAAATCACACGCGGACGTTCAGACATTTATGATATTCTGACGCATTTGACATTCATTTTCATCGAATCACACAAAATCAAAAACAGAGTTTTAATTGACGATGGAGGTGAAGTTTCTCGCGATTGGTTAAAATTGGAACAAGCGGTAATGCAAACCAAAAAGTTGACGCAGATTGAAAAAGAAAAAGCAATTTCGCACGTCGCCAATATTTTGGCTAGAACCTTCGAAGAAGTTTTGGATATTTATGACGCTTTCGGTTCAGAAAATGCGCCAGATCGTTTCTTGCACGTAATTTATTGGTTAGGAAAATTGGCAATCGAAGAAATTGTTGAAAACAATAAACGAACAATTACGTTCAGTCCGGTTTTGCGCGAGCGTTTGGGACACCATATCCACGGAGAAATCTGGGCAACAAACATCAAGGAAGTTTTAAAAGCAAACGATCTTTTAAAACGTCCAATTCATGTGATCAGCGCGAACATGCACAGCGTAATGAACTCGATTTTTGCTACGCCATTGTTGACATCAAAATACAAAGGCAAAAGCGATTTCCATATTTATGAAGAATTAAGTGGTTCAGGTTCAAAAGAAATAAGAGGACAAGTTGAAGAATTGGCTTTGAAAAACGGAATGATTTCATTGCCAGACTGTTCAGGAACAAATATCGACGTTCAGATTTTTGATACGGCTAAAATTGATTGGTCAAAAACAGCATTTTCAAACGCAAATGTAGGCGAAGAAAAGCCAGTAATTATTGTAATGGATTATGCGTTTGGTGAGCAAGCTTATGAAACTATCGACGAACTTTTGAAACCATTTAAAAAAGAAACGTTGCTAAATGTAAAATCGGTTTCGATTATGGGCAAGGCTGGAATTTTGGAAGGAGGAAAAGGCGATATTATGATTCCGACGGCACATATCAATGAAGGAACGGCTGATAATTATTTCTTCGAAAATGAATTAACCGGCGATATGTTTAGAGGAAATGATATAGACGTTTACGAAGGTGCGATGGTTACAGTCTTAGGAACTTCGTTGCAAAACAGAGATTTATTGAAATTTTTCCACGAATCGACTTGGGGCGTAATAGGTCTCGAAATGGAAGGATCGTATTATCAAAAAGCAATTCAGTCGGCATCAAAAATCAGAAAAAGTGTGCCGCACGATATTAAAGTTCGTTATGCTTATTATGCTTCAGATAATCCTTTGGAAACCGGAAGTACATTGGCTTCTGGCGGATTAGGAACAACAGGAGTTAAGCCAACTTATTTGATTACCATTAAAATTTTGGAACAAATTTTCAACGTAAAATAGAACATCAATGAGTACAAAAGTACCCCAAAATCAGGATCAGGAAATCGATATTTTTCAGCTTTCAAAAAGCATTGGAGGTTTTTTTGATCGTTTGAACAGATCGATTTTTAGAGCTATTCAGTTTTTTATCCGAAACTGGATTACGGTTCTGGTTTTGTTTGTACTTGGGGGTGCGCTCGGATTGTATTTAGATTCGAATAAAAAATCTTTTAAAAATCAGATTGTTGTAACGCCAAATTTTGAAAGTGCCGATTATTTATATGCAAAAATTGATTTGATTCAGGCAAAAATTGCCGCTGGAGATGTTGATTTTTTAAGTACTGTTTTTGGTAGTTCAGATCGAATAAAATATATTGAAATCAAGCCTGTTCCAGATGTTTATAAATTTATTGAAGACAAAGAACAAAACTTTGAACTGATTAAATTAATGGCCGAAACAGGCGAAATAAAAAAGGTTCTTGAAGATAATGTTACCAGCAAAAATTACACTTTTCACACCATTACTTTTACTTCAAATCAAGAAATAAGCGAAAAAGATGTGGTAGAACCGTTATTAAAATACCTGAACAATTCAGATTATTTTGATGCGGCTCAAAAAATTGGCTACAAAAATCTGGAACGTGAAATTGCTCAAAACGACACGATTATTTCACAGATTGATCAAGTTTTAAAAGGTCTTTCGAGCACTGCAAAAAATGATAAAGTAGTTTATTATAATGAAAATTTGCGGCTGAATGACATTTTAAAAACGAAACAAAAACTGATTTTAGAACAAGGAAAAAACAAGATCAAATTAATCAGTTTTGATAAAACGATTAAAGAAATCAATTCGACGCTTAACATAAACGAAAACAAAGTTGTAAACGGAAACTTTAAAATTTGGTTGCCGCTTTTCTTTATTTTTATTTTTGTTGTAATTAGTTTGTTTCGAAGATTTTACCGTAAACAGCTTGCACTTTCACAAGCAAATCAACTCTAAAAGAATTGAAAGCCAGTTCTATTTTCGAAAGATTTTCAAAGAATAAGTTTTTAAGACAAAGCTTTGGTACTTTATCATTACGTGTTTTTGGTGCATTGCTTTTATTTGGATTTACTGTTTTTCTAACCAAAACCTACAGCCCAAAATTAGTTGGCCAGTATGATTTTGTACGTTCTTTTCTATTATCCATTGGGAGCATGTGTCTGCTTGGTTTTGATCAATCGATTATATATTTCAAAGGGAAATTAGCAAGTCAAAATGCGCTCGAAGAACTAAAAAATATATACAAAAAAATGGTTCTGATGCTTTTTGGAACTTCATTGTTGGTATTACTTATAATTGCTGTTATCAGCAAAGAAACGATCAACAATTATTTTTCAGATCCAGAAGTATATTCGATTTTACTGAAAGGAGCGGGAGCCTTGTTTTTCTCGGGTTTATCGATTTTAAATACCGAAGTTTTCAGAGCTTTGGATAAATTATATGTAGCCGAATTGTTTCGAAATATCATCAAATATATTCCGCTTATTATTGGCTCTATAGTTTTGTTTTATTGGCATGAACAAGAATATTTAGTTAATGTTTTCCTGTTAGGATTTGTTTTTCTGGCTGTTGTGAGTACTGCTTTAGTTTTAGTTTATTTTCGAAAAAAAACGGTTTTAGAAACAACAGAAAAAATTACACACAAGGAAGTATTTTTAAAATCATATCCAATTGCCATCAGTGCAATGGCAATGTTTTTATTAATGTGTTTTGATATCATGTTTTTGAAGAAATACCGAAACGATGAAACCGTCGCATTTTATTCCGTTGGGGTTAAAATAATGACGATTATTTCGATTATAATAGTAAGTATAAATATTACCGTTTCGGCTAAAATTGCCGAGCTATTTGCGAGTCACAAAACAGCAGAATTAAGTGAAGTGTCAAGAAAAAGTGCTCGTTTAATTTTGATGATAACCTTGCCGGTCATCTTGCTGATAAGTTATTTTTCAAAATCAATTTTGTCCATTTTTGGGCATCAATATGTTGTGGCGCGACGAGGCATTTTTAATTTTGCTTATTGGTCAGGGAATTTGTTCGGCATTTGGTACAGCATCAGTTTATTTGAATATGACGGGAAGACAACACATTTTTCAGATCATTTTGATTTTGGCAGTAGTTGTTAATTTCACTTTAAACCGATTTTTAATTCCGATTTACGGAATGACTGGTGGTGCAATTGCGTTTGTATCAAGTTCTTTTTTCTGGAATTTTGTTGTGGCAATTGTTATTTATCGAAAAGATAAAATAAAAGTGTTTTTGCATTAAAAAATTATGCTATGAACATAGAGAAAGAGACTTTGCTTTTTAGCATTATTATCCCGGTTTACAACGTTGAGGCTTATTTGCCACAATGTTTAGACAGTGTTTTGTGCCAAACTTTTTCTGATTTTGAACTTATTTTAGTAAACGACGGATCAACCGATTCTTCCTTGGAAATTTCTCAAAAATACAAGCAAAAATTTCCTCAAATAATTCTGATTGACAAAGAAAACAGCGGTTTATCTGATGCTAGAAATACGGGATTAAAAGCGGCAAAAGGCGATTATATTATTTTTACCGACAGCGATGATTATTGGCAAGGAAAACAGGTTTTGGAAGATTTAAGTAATTTGATTTCTGAAACAAATCCAGATATTATCTTTCATGAAGAAACTCGTTTTTTTTCTGAAAATGATTCGAAATGCAAATACAATCAGCGATTTATAAAAAACAAAAGCGGGAAATTTGAAGATGAGGTTTTAAATTTGGTTTATTACGATTTATATGTTGAGTCTGCTTGGGATAAAGTAATTAAAAGAGAAATTTTAATCGAAAATCAATTGTTTTTTCCCGTTGGAAGAAAATCTGAAGATATTGAATGGTGCGGTAAACTGATGCATTTTATCAAGACTTTCAGTTTATATTCAAAATCATTTTATGTATATCGTCAAGCGCGTCAAGGTTCTATAACCACAACTGTTAGCGCCAAACATATTGAAGATGTTTATGAAATGGTAAAAGACGGATTGTATTCGGGGAAAACAGAATCAGAAAAATTAAATAAAGCAATAGAAAATTATTGGGCTTGCAATTATGTCGTAATTCTAAAAGATTTTTATGTGTTGTCGCCGGAAACGCAAAAACAGATTTGGGATGATTTGATTTCCTGGAAATACCTTCTTAAAAAAGGACGTAACATAAAAGTAGATAAAGTGATGAAATTTTATAAATTTTTATCCTTCAAGACTTTAATTTTCTTTTTGAATGGTTACCGATTAAAAAGAAGTTTGAATAAAAGACGTAGAGCTTCAAATTAAAATAGAAAAATGCAATTATTAGTTAAAAAAAGTACAGCAACATTTTTGCTTATTGCGGCGACTAATTTAGTTGTGGCATTTCTGTCTTATTTTATTCTGCCTCCAAAATTTTTCTACGATACTGCAATTATTATTTACGACAAATACAATGAAATTGGCTATTTAGGAAGTTATCCGCTTACGATTTTGTTTTATAAAATGATTGGTTTCAGACATCTTCCTTTTCCAATAATTGCCTTGATTCAATTTCCGGTTTTAATCTATATTTTATATAAAATAGGTATTCCAGATAATTTTGAAAAACTGAATGTTAAAAACATTTTAGTGTATTTAGGCATTTTTATGATTGCGATTTTCATCTCAATGCCGTCGAAAGAATTTATTACTTATTTGTTTATAGCTATAATTGTTCTATTGTGCCGAAACGAACGATTTTCATTCCGAAAAACAATTCTGATTGCCTCAGTCCTTCTTGTGGTTTTTGGAGCTTTATATCGCCCTTATTTTGCTTTGATTCCCATTGTTGGTGGCGGAATGTATTTAGTGAGTTTCATCAATTTTAAGAGTAAAACAGTCAGTACGATTTTTTATGGTTTGCTGATTGCTGTTTTTTTATCGCTGAGTTACGGAGTTTTAAAAGGGAAATATTTTTCTGAAATCAGTAGGGAAGTTGTAAATAGTTCGAGAATGGTTTCTGCAGATGCTAATTCGATGATCACTTCGCCAGTAAAAACAGATACTTGGTACGGAGAAGCAATTGGAATTTTTTATGGATTTTTTACGGTGAATTTGCCATTAAATGGTTTAAAGCACGTTCTTTCTCCTCAAATTATTGTTTTTGTAATTTGGCGGCTTTTACTGTTTTATATTTTGCTGGTCCGATTTTCTAAATGTTTGCAAGAAAGAAAAAAGTATCGTTATGAACTTTTGATTATGTTTATTCTGTTTTCTTTTTTCATTCTTCAAGGTGTTTTTGAGCCTGATTTAGGTTCCTCGATCCGACACAAAATTGGGATTTTTCCTTTAATCTATTTTGCACTTTACTATGACCATTTCCGAAAAGAACTTCAATAAAATATTTCACTTTTTCTTGTGTTTAATGGCGGTTGCAATGATTTTCAGGAAACCGTGCTCACTGTTGATTATTTTGTTTGCGGTATTTAATTTAGTGTTTTTCAAGAAATTGAAATATTCTAAAAAACAATTCATTTTGATCGCTTGCATTGCTTCACCAGTTTTATTAGAATTGTTGCTTTTTTGGAATAATGATTCATTTGTCCAAGGAATAAAGGCGATTGAAAAAAGAACATCATTGCTTGTATTTCCATTGTTTATTATTGGAAATTATCAGCGAGTAGATTTTTTTAAAATTGCTAAAACTTATGTAATTGCTACAACAGTTATTATGTTTTTTTCTTGATCCGATTTGTTGTTCTTTTTCCTGATTTAGTAGAAAAATACCTCCATCAAATTGATTTATGGGAAATGGGTTATCAGTTTGCCGATAGCATTGGCATTCATGCACCGGCGCTGAATATGCATTTGGCTTTTGTGTCGATTTGCGCGTTGTATTTTGTTTTTGAAAGTTTTAAAAATAAGGAGAAGATAGGATTTAAGATTACGTCTCTGATCGTCTTTTTATTTTCTTTTTTCTTTGTGCTTTTGGTTAATACCAGAATGGCGTTACTGAATGCTTTAGTCGGATTTTTGATTGTTTTCTTTTATGAAATTAGAACCAAAATTAATCCGAAGAAGATTCTTTTGACCAGCCTTGCAATTGTTGTTTTATTGGGAGGAATTCTGTTTTTATTCATCCAGAAGAATCCTTATATGAAAGAGAAATATTCGTCGGTAACTTTTGCTTATATGGATAAAGTTGGAAAATTAGACGAAATCGACCATCCCGAAATAAAGGTTTTTAATTCTCTGGTTACGAGAGTTTCCATTTGGAAATCGGCTTGGGAATTATCGGTGAAAAATCTTCCTTTTGGAGTTGGAGCCGCAGATGGAAAACCTGAATTATTCAAATATTATAAGCAAACGAATCAGCATTTTTTGGCTAAATATGAATTTCCAGTTCACAATCAATTTTTAGACTTTTTATTGAAGTTCGGAATTCTTGGGCCCCTGGTTGTTCTGCTTTACATTTTTACAATTGGCTATTTTGGCTATGATTTAAAAAATGCCATGATATTATCGTTTTTCTTGATTTTCTTCACATCAAATTTAGTCGATGATTTCCTGCTTAGTTTTGATGGAATTGCCTTCAGCGGCATTTGGTCTTCTATTTTTGCCAGTTATTGGCTTCAGCAGAAATTTATTCTTGATAAAGCGCCAAAAGCTGTTTAAAATTTTGATTTTTGTCGAATAATTCTCGGCATCTTGCCAAAGCATTTTCACCAAATTTTGCTCTAGTTTCGGCATCTTTCAAAATTTCGAAAAAGCCATCTAATTCGGCTATTTCAGTAAAAAGGAAACCTGTACTATTGTGAAGAACAGCATCTTTGTTCCCAATGATATTAGTAGCAATAACTGGTTTTTGTAATGCCATAGCTTCTAGAACAGCAATTGGCAAACCTTCCCAAAGCGAAACTTGCATGTAAATATCAATATTATTAAGTTCTTTTAAAACCGTTTTTCGATCTAAAATCCAGCCCGTAATTCTAATATTTGGAGCTGTAATTAAATGTCTCAATTCGCCATCACCAATCCAGACAAAATTAAAATCTGGAAATTTTAAAGCAATTTGATTGAACATTTCAGGATTTCTCGCGACAGTAATTCTGGCCATAATTCCAATGGTCAGTTTTTCGTTTTGATGAGGTGCATAATGTTCTTGAACATTTACAATATCAATTCCATTTCGGACTAATTTTGCAGGCCCTAATTTTTGGGCAATTTTTTGCTCGGTATCGCCACAGGCCACAATTGTTCCGCCAAAGAAACGCTGAAAGCTTTTTTCAATTGTCCAATAAAGTGTTCTTAAAGTGCCTGAAATATCAGTTCTCAAAAATGAATATCCGTGAGGCGTATAAAAAAGTTTCTTCTTTTTAAATAAGAAAAAATAAGCGACACGGCCCAAAACTCCAGCTTTTGAAGAATGCAGATGAATAATATCTGGATTGATTTTTTTAAGTTCTCTTGTTAATTGATAAGCTGATTTTAAATCCTGAAATGGAGAAAGCTCCCGAACCATATTAACCTGGATCAGCTTAATGCCACCTGAAAATTCAGATTTAATTTTTTGAGCATCAATTTCTTTTCGATTACCACTATAAATAATAGTGGTTTCGATATTTTGGTTTATTTCATCATTTCCAAAGAAAGTCGATAAATCTCTAAAATAGGTATAAACGCCACCACCGAGCGCCTCAATTACATGTACAACTTTCAAAATACGGGATTAATTTGTGAGTAAAAATAAATAAATGAGTTTAATAATTATCTGAAATTGTAAAACTTCTTTTATAGATGCTTAAAAGTGTCATTTGAAAGGAAAGATATTTTAGTACATTTGTGCGTCTATCTTGGATTTTATTGCCAAATGAAATCCAAAAATGTTCAATAAAATCAATTATGAAAAGAATACTTATTACTGGAGCCGCAGGATTTTTAGGGTCGCATTTGTGTGACCGATTCATTAAAGAAGGCTATTTTGTTATTGGAATGGATAACCTGATTACGGGCGATCTTAAAAACATTGAACATTTATTCAAACTAGAAAACTTCGAATTCTATCATCACGATATCACCAAGTTTGTTCACATTCCGGGTGATTTAGATTATATACTGCATTTTGCTTCGCCAGCAAGCCCGATTGATTATTTGAAAATTCCAATTCAGACATTAAAAGTTGGCTCTTTAGGAACGCATAATTTATTAGGTTTAGCGCGTGTTAGGAAAGCCAGAATTTTGATTGCTTCCACTTCTGAAGTTTATGGAGATCCGTTGGTTCATCCACAAACAGAAGAGTATTACGGAAACGTAAATACAATTGGACCTCGTGGCGTTTATGATGAAGCAAAACGTTTTCAGGAATCTATAACAATGGCTTATCATACTTTTCACGGCGTAGAAACCAGAATCGTGCGTATTTTTAATACTTATGGACCAAGAATGCGATTAAACGACGGACGTGTAATTCCGGCTTTTATTGGTCAAGCTTTGCGTGGAGAAGATTTAACGATTTTTGGGGACGGAATGCAAACGCGTTCTTTCTGTTATGTTGACGATCAGGTTGAAGGTATTTACAGATTATTGCATTCTGATTACGTTTATCCAGTAAATATTGGAAATCCAGATGAAATCACGATTAAAGATTTTGCTGAAGAAATCATAAAACTGACCGGAACAAACCAGAAAGTGGTTTATCATCCGCTTCCAATAAATGATCCTTTACAGCGTCAGCCAGACACAACAAAAGCAAAAGAATTGTTGGGTTGGGAAGCAAAAGTAAGTCGTGCCGAAGGAATGAAAATTACCTATGAATATTTCAAATCATTATCTCCTGAAGAACTGGCTAAAGAAGAACACAAAGATTTTTCTAGTTATATAAAATAAGAAATAATATATTTTTGAAAGCATAATAAATCTAATGAACGATTTAGTATCTATTTTAATTCCGACATATAATACTGAAAAGTTCATTAGAGAAACTTTTCAATCGGTTCAAAATCAAAGTTATTCCAATTGGGAAATGATTTTGGTTGATGATGCATCAACAGATCAAACGGTTGCTATCATTGAAGAATTTGCTCAAAAGGATGATCGAATTAAATTATTCAGATTAGAAAAAATTCAGGAAACGGTTTTGCCCGAAATGTAGCTTTAGAAAAAGCTTCCGGAAAATATATCGCTTATTTGGATTCTGATGATTTATGGCGTTCAGATAAATTAGAAAAACAGGTTCAGTTTTTAAAAGAGAAAAATGCTCCGTTTACTTTTAGTTTTTACGATTCTATTGATGAAGAAGGGAATAATTTAAACAGAAGAGTTGAAAATCCGCAACCGTTAACTTATAAGCAGTTGTTTTTCTGTAATTATGTCGGGAATCTTACGGCAATTTATGATGTAGAATATTTTGGAAAAATCAAATTAGAATCTTCAAAAAAAAGACAAGATTGGCGAATTTGGCTAACCATATTAAAACAAATAAAAACGGCTGAAGCTATTCCAGAACCGTTGGCGTTTTATAGAATTAGAAAAGATTCTATTTCATCTTCAAAATTTAAATTGATCAAACACAACTTTGGTGTTTATAGAGAATTTCATGGAGATAATCTGGTTTTTTCTATTTTATTGATGATGAGGTTTTTGTTTACTCAGTTGGTAATTAAACCAAAATATATTAAGAAAGTTTAATATTCTTCAAGGTCACAATCTGTGACCTTGAAGAATTTCGATTATAATTGGAGATCACAATTTGTGATCTCCAATTTTTTTAAAAATCTTGGAGTAAAGTTTAAGTTCAAACTTGAAGTCGCAAATTGCGACTTCAAGTTTCAAGGTCATACATTGTGACCTTGAAGAATTTAATTTATAATTGGAGGTCGTAAATTGCGACCTCCAAATTTTTTATGCCATGTAATAAAATTTAAATCCAAACTTGATGTCACAATTTGTGACATCAAGTTTGAAATATTTTCTAAGGTCACAATTTGTGACCTTAAAGTAATTATTTTTTATATCCAATCTTCACTCTTTCAGACTCATTTTCTTTTTTATCAGTCAATTCATCTAAATACGAAAATACCAATTCAATATTTTTGTCATGATTTTCTAACTTCTTCTGAATCTGAAGAATGTCTACTTTAATTTCGGTTGTATCCAAAAGCATTTGTCTCACTTTTGTGAAAATTCTCATAATTTGAATATTGGTTTGAATGGCTTTGTCACTTTTTAAGACACTCGATAACATTAAAACACCATGCTCTGTAAAAGCAAAAGGTAAATATTTTTGATGTTCTCCTCTTCCTTTCTTTAAGGTCGCAATTTGCGACCTTAAAGAATTATATTCATTTTCAGTAAGTTGAAACATGAAATCCATCGGAAAACGTGATAAATTTCTTTTTACCTGCTCGTTTAATCTTTTAGTTTCAACTTCATAAAGAGAAGCTAAATCATAGTCAAGCATCACTTTTTGACCACGGATAAAATATATTTTATTAGAAATTGTTTCTTCAGATAGCAAAGATTGATCTTCCATAAGTTTTTAATTAGAAAAACAAATGTAAGATTTTATTTATATTTATAAATATGATTTAAACTGTTTTAGTTTCCCGCGATTGGTTCTTTCTAAAACTGTTTTTCGAGTAAAAGTGAAGTTTAAATTAGGTTCTAAATACAAATCGATGGCTTCTTTTATTTTTTGAATTTGTGCTGAAACCAGTTCTTTTTCAGCTATATATTCAATTTCAAAACTATCAATTTTGGTTTGTTTGATGATAAATTCTTTGACATTTCCATCATCTTCAATGATGCTTTTGGTTACATAATAGAATGTCAAACCTGGCGATTTTTTTCCGCTTGGAAGAATTGCGACATCATTTGTTCTTCCAATTAATTTTTTTAGAATTGGTTTTTGAGGCGTGCTTTTTTCGTCTAAAATCCCAATGTCGCCAATTTCATATCTGATAAACGGATTTGCTTTGTTGAATAAAGAAGTAATCACAATTTTTCCTTTTTCCCCGTAAGGGAGAACTTTATTATTTTCATCTAAAATCTCTACAAAAAGCGTTTCAGCATTTACCTGCCATTCGCCTTGCGGATTTTCAAAAGCAATTAAATCCAATTCAGAAGCACCATATTCATTGATAATCGGAATTCCGAATTGTTTTTGTAGTAACTTTTTATCAGATTCAAAAAGCATCTCTGAAGTTACAAAACATCCTTTCAGCGTTGGACAAATTTCTTTTAAAATGATATTTTTCTGTTCCAAATATTTGGCAAACAAAACAATCGAACTTGTATAACCGTTGATATAATCAAACTTTTTGGTTTTGAACTTCTGCAGAAACTTTCCAAGAATTTCATCAGACAAATCAAAAACAGGAAAACGAAAACGATGCGTCAGGAAATCCTTAAAACGTTCTTTTTTGTATCCAATAAAATCCATCGGAATTCCATAAAAACGTGCTTGATACGAATTATTAAAATCAATTCCGAACCAACCAAATCGCATAATATTGGAAGCCCAAGTCAAGGCATGTGAATATTTGTCTTTAGCAAAAACAAAAGGAGTTCCGCTTGATCCAGAGGTTTTGTTGAGATAAACAGATTTTTTAGAATAACCTTTTGAAAGTCTTTCTTCAAGAGGTTTTTGTAAATTCTTTTTGTTTAAAATCGGAAGATTTCCCCAATTTTCAGCAGTTACATTTCCAGCCAATTCAGCATAAAAAGGATTGTTTTTAAGATGAAAACCGACAATTTCTTTCTTTTTGATTTCAAGAAATGAAGCATATTCTTCCTCAGAAAAATGAACAATTTGATCCAATTCAGCTTTGGCTTTCTTTATCGGAAAACCATTTAATTGAAGGGAAATATCAAAAAGGCGAATCATTTTTTAGCATAATTTTCGTCAAAAATAAGGTTTACGAATTACTAACAATGTAGAACCAACAATTTTTTGAAGATTTAATTATTTTTTACGTGCAAAAGCAAGTATTTTTGCACCACAACTAAATACAACAACACCATGACAATTTTATTATTGGGATCAGGCGGAAGAGAGCATGCATTTGCATGGAAAATGACACAGAGTCCGCTTTGCGAAAAACTTTTTGTAGTGCCTGGAAATGCAGGAACTGCGGCAATTGCTGAAAACGTGGCAATTTCTGCAACAGATTTTGAAGCAGTAAAAGCATTAGTACTTAAAGAAAATATAAGTTTAGTAGTTGTAGGACCTGAAGATCCATTGGTAAAGGGTATTTACGATTATTTTAAAAACGACGAAAGTTTAAAACATATTCCGGTTATTGGACCATCTAAATTGGGTGCTCAATTAGAAGGAAGTAAAGAATTCGCGAAGGAATTCTTGATGAAACATAATATTCCAACTGCGACTTATGACAGTTTTACTGCCGAAACAGTGGAGAAAGGATGTGAGTTTTTAGAAACGTTACAACCACCATACGTTTTAAAAGCAGACGGATTGGCGACAGGAAAAGGTGTTTTGATTATTCAAGATCTTGAAGAAGCAAAAACGGAATTGAGAAACATGTTGGTTCACGCAAAATTTGGAACAGCGAGTTCAAAAGTTGTTATCGAAGAATTTTTGGACGGAATTGAATTAAGCTGTTTCGTTTTAACTGACGGAAAAAGTTATAAAATTCTTCCAACGGCAAAAGATTATAAAAGAATTGGAGAAGGAGATACAGGTTTAAACACAGGCGGAATGGGTGCAGTTTCTCCAGTTCCTTATGTAGATGCTGTTTTGATGGAAAAAATTGAAACGCGTATCGTAAAACCAACAATCGAAGGTTTTCAGAAAGATGGAATCGAATATAAAGGTTTTGTGTTTATTGGATTAATCAATGTAAAAGGTGAACCTATCGTTATTGAATATAACGTAAGAATGGGAGATCCTGAAACTGAAGTTGTAGTTCCGAGATTAAAATCAGATTTAGTTGAATTGTTTTTATCTGTTGCAGATCAAAAATTAGGAGATTTCAATTTAGAAGTGGATCCAAGAAGCGCAACAACTGTAATGGTAGTTTCTGGCGGCTATCCGGAAGATTTCGAAAAAGGAAAAGTAATTTCTGGATTAGAAAATGTTACAGATTCGATAGTTTTTCACGCAGGAACAAAATTAGATGGCGAAAATGTCGTTACTAATGGAGGACGTGTAATTGCTGTAACCTCTTATGGAGACAATTTCCAGGAGGCCATAAAAAAATCTTACCAAAACATAGATAAACTAAGCTTTGATAAGATGTATTTTAGAAAAGATATCGGTTTCGATTTAATCTAAAAAATAAATTCGCCAGCCCTTTTTAATTAAAGGGTTTGGTTTTTTATTTTAAAAATGAATGAGCCGTTGTATCTTGGTTTTCTGTTCCGGCGTCATCAAAAATGCGTAATTGTTTAATCCAATAAACGATTGCACATGCGCAGATGATCATGAAAATCCAGTTAATAGTGTTTGCACCAAACCACGTAATCAATTCTAAATGACGTAAAAAGTCAAGTGGAGCAAACAAAATGTTAACGAATAAGTATTGAATTCCTTCAAAAAAAGCTGTCATAATTTTAAAAATTATATGTTATTTATTGTTGTGTAATGCTTTGAAGACAAAATTCGATTAATCGAATCTTTTTTCAACTTGTTCGTTTTTTCATTTTAAACAAGTATTATCTTTACAATCACAAAAGTATAAAATATCCTTATGATAACAAGTGTTTTTAAAAAATCTACGCCATTAAATTATTCTTTGGTCGTAATTTTAATACTGGTTTTCTTTTTTCTGTTCCAAATTCAAGAGCCATCTTGGATAACTGCGCCTTTTTTAGCATTTCAAAAGTAAGTTTGTTGTGCTTTATTTTGGCTTCTTTTTTCTTGGTAAATTTTATCGTAAAAAAGAACGGACTCAGTAAAGACAACGGATATTCGATATTTTTCTACTTATTGTTCATCTTATTTTTTCCCACCATATTTAACGATTCGAATGTAATTTATGCCAATTTCTTTTTGTTGCTGGCACTTCGAAGATTAATTTCGTTGCAATCCTTAAAAGCTTCAAAAGAAAAAATATTTGATGCTTCTTTTTGGATTTTAATAGCTTCTTTATTTCAATTTTGGTGTATTCTTTTTCTGATTTTGGTTTTTATATCAATTATTTTTCACGTTTCGCGTGATTATCGCAACTGGGTATTGCCATTTGTGGCGCTTTTAGCAGTTGCATTGATCTTCTTATTGGTATCGCTTTTATTCCATTTTGATGCCATTGCATTTTTTGAAAAAAGAGCAGTAATCGATTTGAATATCGATTATTTCAAAAACAATTACGAAAACGGAGCGCTTTCAATTTATGTTGCTGTTGCGCTTTTCTTTTTAGTTTCGATGTTGTCAACATTATCGAACAGACCACAAATTGTGCATGCTTCTTATAAAAAAATCGTTGCTTGTTTTTTCATAGCGGCTTTTGTTTTTATTCTTTCACCAAATAAAAGCAATGATTTGCTGTTGTTTAGTATTACGCCGTTGACGATTATGGCATCTAGTCATGTAGAATATATGCGACAAAAATTAAACAATGAAATTGTGTTTTACGTACTTATTTGCCGCAGTTTATTTACTTTTTTCTCTCAATTATAATTTGCTTCCGTAAGCAAGATCACCGGCATCGCCAAGTCCAGGAACAATATAGTTTTTCTCATTAAGTTTTTCATCGAGAGAAGCAACCCATAAATGGCAATTGTCAGGCAGATTTTTTTCTAAATGGGCAATTCCTTCGGGAGCGGCAATAACTACCACGATATGAAATTCTGTTGGAGCAAAGCATTTTCCATTAGTTTTTTATGAACCGCTACAATCGATTGACCCGTTGCTAACATGGGATCAAGCAATAAAACTGTTTTATTGTTGAGGTTTGAGATCGCTTGATATTCAACTAAAATTTCAAATTCATCGTCATTATTTGGATGAAATCTGCAGGCCGAAACGAAGCTGTTTTCGGCATGATCAAAGTAATTCAAAAAGCCATTATGAAGCGGTAATCCAGCTCTTAAAATGGGGCATAAAACCAAATCGGTTTCGATTTCGGTTGTTTTTTTAATTCCGAGTGGTGTTTGAATTTCGACATTTTTGTACGGCAAGGTTTTGCTTAATTCATAAGCCATAATTTCGCCAATCCGTTCAATATTTCTTCGAAAACGCATGCTGTCGTTCTGAACATTTACATTTCGGATTTGGCCTAAAAAATGATTCAAAACGCTATTGTTTTCAGATATATAATGAATTTTCATATCTAAATTTTAAAATTATTTGATTGTTTTTAACGCAAAATGAAAAAATAATGGTTTTTTTCACACTATAAAAGTATAAAAAGTATCTTTGTGTCTCTAATAATTAAAGACATGTTTTCAAAATTAGCATATTCGGTATTCGAACAAAGCATTAAAGATTATCATCAATTTGATAATGTTGATCAACCAATAAACAATCCTTACCCAAAGGATAAGTTTGAGCATTTGTTATATTTAAAGAACTGGATTGACACTGTTCAATGGCATTATGAAGATATTATCCGTGATCCACAAATTGACCCTGTGGCGGCGTTGACTTTGAAAAGAAAAATTGATGCTTCAAATCAGGAAAGAACTGATATGGTGGAATATATTGATAGCTATTTTTTGCAGAAATACAGTCATATTAAAGCAAAAGACGGAGCAAAAATCAATTCTGAAAGTCCAGCTTGGGCATTTGACAGATTGTCTATTTTGGCTTTGAAAATTTACCACATGCACGAAGAAGCTACTCGTGCAGAAGCTTCACAAGAGCACAGAGATAAATGTCAAGAAAAACTAAATGTGCTATTAGAGCAAAGAACAGATTTATCGACAGCAATTGAAGAATTATTGACAGATATCGAAAATGGCGACAAATTCATGAAAGTGTACAAACAAATGAAAATGTACAATGATGATGAATTGAATCCAGTTTTATATCAAAATAAAAAATAATTTGGCCGACTTGTCTACCAAAATTAAACACATAGCCGTCATGAGACTATCCGCAATGGGAGATGTCGCCATGACGGTTCCTGTTTTACGAGCTTTTGTAAAACAACATCCAGAGATAAAATTGACCGTTATTTCGCGTCCTTTTTTCAAACCTTTTTTTGACGGAATTCCGAATCTGGAATTTTTTGCTTTTGATGAAAAAGAAAGGCATAAAGGATTTTTTGGACTTTTACGATTATTTAAAGATGTAAAAAAGCTCAAGATTGATGCTTTTGCAGATCTTCATAATGTTTTGCGATCTAAAATAGTGAGTTTGCTTTTCGCTTTAAGCGGAAAAAAAGAGCAACAGTCGATAAAGGCCGAGAAGGAAAAAAGAATTGACAAGAGCCGAAAACAAGATTTTCAAACAATTGCCAACGATGTTCGAAAGACACGCAAAAGTGTTTGAAGAGCTTGGTTTTCCTGTTGATTTATCATCCCGAAGAATCGGGACTGAATTTCCAAAAAAGCAGTTTTAAGTGCTGAAATCACGGATTTAATCGGAGAGAATTATCAAAAATTAATCGGTATCGCTCCTTTTGCCCAATACGATTCTAAAGTTTATCCTTTAGATTTGATGCAAGAAGTAATTGTAAAATTGGCCGAAAATAAAGATCAGACGATTTTGCTTTTTGGAGGCGGAAAAAAAGAAATAGAAATTTTAGATTCACTTTCAGAGCCTTTTAAAAATGTAATAAACGTAGCCGGAAAAATTAAATTCCAGCAGGAATTAAAATTGATTAGTAATCTAGACGTTATGCTTTCTATGGATTCCGGAAATGCACATATTGCCGCAATGCTTGGTGTGAAAGTCGTTACGCTTTGGGGCGCCACACATCCATATGCCGGGTTTTTGCCTTTTAATCAGAGTTTAGAAAACGCTTTAACTTCAGATAGAAATCAATATCCAAAATTGCCTACTTCTGTTTACGGAAATAAAGTTGTTGAAGGTTATGAAAATGCTATGAGGACAATTTTACCAGAACAGGTTGTTGACAAAATTATAGAACAGCTTTCGTAAATAATAAAAAAAACTTCTCAATCTGAGAAGTTTTTTTTATCGTTAAGCAACGTTGTCATGCGTAAATCATATTTTTTGTTGGAATCAAGTATAGAATATCCTATCGTTTTTTTCTTTTTTTATTAACGATTATCGTAACAAAATTATTTTTGTCTTCGGTAGATAATAGAATATGTTCGAACTTATTTGTTGAATCTCTGTAAATTTTATAAATCAAGTCGTGATCTTTAATTTTTGTAGATAAAATTTTGGCCGATTTCAGTTGACTTACATAAGGCCAAATATTAAAAATATTCGAATCAGTGTCTTTTACTTCGATCATTTTTTCGGTCATGGTCGAATTGTATTTTTCTTTTTCAAGCAATTTCGGACCCTTTTTATTTCTCATTTTCATAATAACTGCCAGAACGCATAGCGAAGCAGTTACAACCAGCATAATAAATAGATATAGATGAAAGTGTTGTACGTGAGCTGTCATGATATTTAAAGTTTTAAATGTTTTGACAAATTAGATTTAGCTCTACAAATTCTCAGACTTTGAGATTGCGATTACTGTAATTTCACCTCTAATATAATAAAAAATCAGCAATATTTTGCTAAAAAACTGTATTTTTTATAATTTAACTTATAACCAAATCTTCTCTTCTTTGCATCTGTTATAAATGTAATTTTTAAGATTGGAAATAGTTGCTTGATAATCTGGTGCTTCATATCCATATCGTTCATGCTCCATTTGTTCTTTCTCAATGGCATTGCAACCTTTTATTACTTCTTTAAGCATATCGAGCATTGCAAGTTTTTTATTGTCGGTTTTCTGAAATTTGAATTCTACAATCTCGTCTTGCAATTCTTCGCAATAATCAACAAGTTTATTGACTTCCGGTTCCTCCAGAAGATATTTTTTATTTCTAAAAATTTCTCGTACAGATTTCATAAACAATTAATTTTCAATTTTTAAATTCCAATTTGACAAATATTGTAATAAAAATCAAACAAAAAAAATTCCAAATCCCAATAGAAAATTGGAATTTGGAATTTATATTTTTGTGATTTAACTAATTATACGTCGTCGTAATCAACATAAATAGCTTCAGATGTTGGATGCGCTTGGCAAGTCAAAATCAAGCCTTCGGCAATTTCTCCATCTGTCAAAATTGAGTTTTTTGTCATTTCTGCACTTCCTGATGTCACACGTCCTAAACAGCCGCCGCAAATTCCGCCTTGGCAAGAATAAGGAGCATCAACGCCTTGTTTTAAAGCCGCATCAAGAATGGTTTGTTTTTTAGACATTTCAAAAGTAACTTCTTCATCATCAACTAAAACCGTAATTTTTGTATGTCCTTCTTGAGAACCTTGAATTTCGTGCTCTTGAGCAGAAGAAGTAAAAAGCTCAAATTTAATTGCTGATTCTTTTACGTTTTTCTCTTTTAAAATATTCGAAACCGTATTGATCATTTCTTCTGGTCCACACAAGAAAAACTTGTCAAACTGCAGTTCTTTATGCTTGTTGTTCAATACAAAATTCACCGCCGATTTGTCGATTCTTCCAAACAAAGCATTTTCAGCTTTAGCTTGACTAAATACGTAATGTACAAAGAAACGGCCAACATACTGCAATTGCAAGTCGTGTAGTTCTTGATGAAAAATAGTTTGTTCAGGAGTTTTATTTCCGTAAACCAATACAAATGAACTTTTTGGCTCGCTTTTTAAAACCGATTTGATGATAGAAATTACTGGAGTAATACCGCTTCCTGCAAGCAAACGCTACGTAATTTTTTTGTCTGTCAGCTTCTGGTTCAAGCGTAAATTTTCCTTCTGGATGACCAACTTCAAGAACGTCGCCAGCTTTTAAAGTCGTATTGGCAAACTGAGAAAAAAGACCATTTTTTACTGCTTTTACTGCAATTCGCAATTCACCGCTTTCTGGTGCTGAGCAAATAGAATAAGCACGTCTTATTTCTTGATTATCAAGAGTTAATTTTAAATTTATGTATTGTCCAGCTATAAATTTATAGTCAGGTTTTAGTTCTTCAGGAACATTAAAAAGTACCGAAACCGCATCTGCAGTCTCACGTTTTACCTCTTTAATTATAAGTTTTAAGAATGAAGGCATGGTTATTTTTTTTGCAAAAGTAGCAAGAACTAAGTAATTGACACTTACTAAAATATTTTTTTTAACTTTTTTGTAACGTTTTCCTACATTTGGTCTCTTACTGAAAAATTAAAACAAATAACCATGATTAAAAAGTTTATTTACCTCGAATGGAAAGCCTTTGTCAGATCAGCCTCATTTGGAGCAAATTTGGCCATGAAAATTTTAATCGGTTTTTTGATGGTGTACTTTTCAGTACTTTTTGTTGCAATGGGAGTAGGAGCATTTTATGTGCTTAAAAAAATGAACCTCGAGCCTTTAATCACCATCAACAAATTCTTGATTTATTATTTTCTGTTTGATCTTATAATTCGTTTGTTGATGCAAGCAATTCCGGTTCTTAATATTAAGTCGTTATTGGTATTGCCTTTCAAAAAACCAACCATTGTTCATTTCTCTTTAGGAAAAACAGCATTGTCATTTTTTAACTGGGTTCATGCGCTTTTCTTTGTGCCGTTTTCAGTTGTGTTGGCAATTGAAGGATATGATATTGTCGGAATTCTATTTTGGCTTTTGGCTATTTTCTCTTTGATCTACATCAATAATTTTTTAAATATTGTTTTAAGTAATATCGATAAATTATTTGTTGTTTTTGTCGGATTGGCTTTAGCTTTGGGAGCAAGACAATATTACAAGCTTTTTGATATTACGGTTTTCACAACGCCTTTTTTCCAAGGACTTTACACATCAAAAGTATTATTTTTAATTCCGATTTTATTCTTAGTTGGATTGTATGTTTTTACATTTAAGTATTTCAAAAACAATTTATATTTAGACGCGGGACTTTCTCAAAAAGAAGATATTGCGACTACCGAAAATTATTCTTGGCTGAATCAATTTGGAACTTTAGGAACATTTCTTAAAAATGACATCAAATTGATCAAAAGAAACAAAAGATCAAAAACGACAATTATCATGAGTTTCTTCTTTTTGTTTTACGGATTGATCTTTTTTGGCAATACACATCAGCCGGCGGTCATGTATATTTTTGCGGGAATATTTGTTTCAGGCGGATTTTTATTTGTCTTTGGCCAGTTTGTACCTAGTTGGGACAGTTCGTATTACCAATTGATGATGACACAAAATATTCCTTATAGAGGATATATTACCTCAAAATGGTGGCTTATTGTTATTGCCACTTTTGTTTCGACAATTTTGGCTTCATTTTATCTTTTTTACGGATGGCAGGTTTATTTGACCATAGTGGTTGGTGCTATTTATAATATTGGAGTAAATTCTCATTTGGTTCTTTTAGGTGGAGCATTTACAAAAACGCCAATCGATTTGAGCAACGCTGGAGGTGCTTTTGGAGATAAAAAAGCATTCAATGTAAATGCGATGCTTTTGACTTTGCCAAAATTATTATTGCCTTTAGGACTTTACGGACTCGGACTTTATTTGGGCGATAAAACACTTGGCTTAATGCTGGTTGCGGGAGCTGGAGTTTTGGGATTTGTATTTAGAAACAAAGTTTTTTCAATCATTGAAAAAAGATACAAAGTCGAAAAATACAGTACAATTAGCGCATATAAACAAAAGAATTAATTAGATAATTTGTCAATTTGAGAATGAGATAATTTCATTCTTTAGAAATCTAAAATCAACAATCTAAAATTATTAAAGACCGAGTTTTTAATCTAAAATCTAAACTCATAAATCTAAAATTATTATGATACAAGTAAATCAGCTTTCAAAAAAATATAACGGCACAACAGTTTTAAATATAGAAAACCTTGAAATTCCAAAAGGACAAAGTTTTGGGCTTGTTGGAAACAACGGCGCTGGAAAAACCACTTTTTTTAGTTTGCTTTTAGATCTTATTCATCCTTCGACTGGAAATATAAAAACAAATGATATTCAAGTAAATACAAGTGAAAAATGGAAATCTTTTACAGGTTCTTTTTTAGATGAAAGTTTCCTTATTGGCTATTTGACGCCAGAAGAATATTTTTATTTTATTGGCGATTTGCGTCATCAGAATAAAGCTGATATTGATGCACTTTTGGCAAAACATGAAGAATTTTTTAATGGAGAAATTTTAAAAAACAAAAAATATCTTCGCGATTTATCAAAAGGAAACCAGAAAAAAGTTGGAATTATTGCAACACTTATTGGAAATCCAGAAGTGGTAATTTTAGATGAGCCTTTTGCAAATTTAGATCCTACTACCGTAAGCCGTTTGAAGAAAATTATCAAAGAATTAGCTGATGACCCAAATGTAACTGTTTTGGTTTCAAGTCATGATTTACAGCACACGGTTGAGGTTTGTGACCGAATAGTTGCCCTTAATAAAGGTGAAATTGTAAAAGATATTCAAACTTCAAAAGAGACCTTGCAGGAGTTGGAATCGTTTTTTGCAGTTTAAGTTTCTATATTTCAAAAAGAAGCGTAATTTTACAAGTCATTATACTAAAAGTGCTTTTTATAAGTTAATGCTTTAAAAATTGATTCTATTGAAAAAGAATACTCTTAAATATAGTTTTTTTCTCACTTTCGCATTGCTTATAATAGCATGTTCTACACAGAATAACACTTTTGTGAATAGAAACTCGCATGCTTTAAGTACCAAATACAACATTTTGTATAATGGAGGAATTGGTCTTGAAAAAGGGCTTAAATCTATTCAGGCCAACAACCAGGATAATTTCTGGAAAATTCTGCCGATCGAAAAGATGCAATTTGATGAAAATTTTTCGGAAGGAGAAAAGACAAAAAATCCAGATTTCGAGAAAGCAGAAACTAAAGCTACAAAAGCTATTCAAAAACACTCCATGAACATTGGAGGAAGAGAACGAAATTATCAGATAGATGAAGCATATTTAATGCTCGGAAAAGCACGATATTATGATCAACGTTTTATCCCTGCGATTGAAGCATTCAATTATATTCTTTATAAATATCCAAACAGCGACAATATTTATACGGCAAAAATCTGGCGCGAAAAAACCAATATGCGTTTAGGAAATGATGCAATTGCGATTAAAAACATCAATCTGTTGTTAAAGAAAACAGATTTGAATAAACAGACTTTTTCTGACGCAAATGCACTATTGGCCGAAGCTTTTTTAAATACAGAACAAAAAGATAGTGCGGTAGCCAAATTGAAAATTGCAGAAAAATTTACCAAAATAAACGAAGACCGAGCGCGCTATCGTTTTATTTTGGGCCAATTATATCAGGAAGCTGGACAAAGAGACAGTGCTGTTTACTTTTATAACGGTGTAATCGATATGAATCGAAAAGCCGATCGTAAATACATGATGCATGCTTATGCAAAAAAAGCGCAAATGTTTGATTATGAAAAAGATGATCATGATATGTTTATCGAAACTTATAATAAATTAGTTGAAGATCGAGAAAACAGACCTTATTATGATATCCTTTTTTATGAAATGGGAGTGTTTTTTGACAAAAATAATGAGCAAAAAGATGCTTTGGAATTTTACAATCATTCGTTAGCGAGAAAATCTAAAGACCCTTATCTCGTTGCTTCGACATATCGAAACATTGGAAATATGTATTTTAGAAATACAGATTATACAATGGCGGCAAAATATTATGATAGTACGTTGGTAAAATTAAATCCAAAAACTAGAGAGTTTGCATTTATTGAAAAAAACAGAAAAAATCTAGATAATGTAATCAAATACGAGGCAATTGCAAAACGTAACGACAGCATTATCAAGGTTTATAATTTGCCAGCAGAAGAGAGAAAAACGTATTTTGAAATTTACATCGCAGAGTTAAAAAAGAATGATGATGCGAAACGTTTACAAGAGGAAAAAGAAAAGGAAAAACAGGCAAACATTCAACGCAATACTGATGCGAACAGCGGATCATCAGCATTAAATCCGCCAAATAAAATGGATTTAGCGACTGGAGCATTTAATCCTCCAGGCGGAAATGATGCGGCAAGTACTTTTTATTTTTATAACCCAACAACGGTTGCTTACGGAAAATTGCAATTTAGAAAACAATGGGGGAACCGTACTATAGATGGAAATTGGAGATTAGGTGCAGGAAAATCAATTGTTAATACGGCTTTAAAAGATTCTTTGAATATCAATCAGGATTCTATAAATGCATTGCGAGCAAACGGTTCCGGAAAAATATACAACGGCATTTTATGAAAGCAAGATCCCAACAAGTCCTGCTGTTATGGATAGTATTGGTAAAGAGCGAAACTTTGCCTATTATCAATTAGGGCTTATTTATAAAGAAAAGTTCAAAGAATATAAATTAGCTAGTGATAAGTTAGAACAATTATTGCAGAATAAACCTGAAGAAAAATTGGTTTTGCCATCAATGTACAATTTGTATAAAATATATCAGATTATAAATCCAGCAAGAGCTGAAAGAATAAAATCGGACATAATAGGCAATTATCCATCTTCTAGATATGCACAGATTTTAAACAATACCAATTCAGATGATTTAGCTTCGGCAGACAAGGAATATAAAAAATGGTATAAATTGTTTGAAGACGAACATTTTGACGAAGTTTTAAACAACATCGACAACTTGATTAATCAATATGCCGGTGAAGACATTGTTTCGAAATTTGAATTGCTTAAAGCAAGTACTTTAGGAAAAGTAGAAGGTTTGGCGACTTACAAAAAAGGATTAGAAAATGTTGCTGACAACTATCCAAATAGTGAAGAAGGAAAAGATGCGCGTGAAATTTTGGAAAAACAAATTCCAGAATTAGAAAAACTTGATTTTACGGCAGTTGATGGTAAAAACTGGAAAATTTTATATCGAGTATCGAATACAGATACAAAAACAGTTAAAAAAATCGAGGAATCAATTAAGGTATATATGTTAGTCGAAAATTACGAAAGACTAACAACTTCATTTGACAAATACAATAAAACGGAAAGTTTTGTAGTTATTCATGGTTTAAAATCAGAGGCATATGCCAAAGATGTTTCAGGAGTTTTGAGAGATGATAAAAAATATAAAATCTCGAATATGCCTATAATTATTTCAAGTGATAATTATAAGGTAGTTCAAATCAAAAAAATCTTGACGTTTATTTAGCCCCAAAAACCCCATAAAAGCCATGTTTGAAAAAGTCAAAAAAAGCAGTACAGAGAATTTAGGAAAAACCAATAGAATTGTAGAAGGAACTTCTATTGTTGGAGATATTGTTTCAAAAGCTGATTTTAGACTTGATGGTGAATTGATAGGAAATTTTACTTCGCAAGGGAAACTCGTTATTGGCGCATCAGGAATTGTTAAGGGCGAAATTATTTGCCATAATGCCGATATTGAAGGAGAATTTCAAGGAAAATTGAAAGTTTTGGAAGTTCTTAATATTAAAGGTACAGCTCGCATTCATGGAGAAGTTGCCGTTGGAAAATTATCTATAGAACCAGGAGCAGACTTTACAGCATCTTGTACGATGTTAAATTCTAATCCGGTAATACTATTAGAAGATGGAAAAGGAACCGAATAATAATAGGAGGAATAAATGGCTTGCATTGATCAACATTCCATTTCAAATGGGAGTTATTATTTTCTTGTTTTCTTATTTCGGAACCTGGCTTGATGAAAATCATCCGAGCCCAAAAGTTTATTATAATACTATTTTTGTAATGGCAGGCGTAGGCCTTGCTTTATATAATGTTATCCGCCAGGTTAATGATATTAATAAATTGAAGTAAATTTTTCATTTATAGCAACTTTAGATAAAAGTTGCATCTTTGCAAAAAATTACTTGAAATGTCATTAAAAAATTACACACCTATTTTTCATTTATTTTGTTTCGCTGTTGTTGCTTGTTTAGTTCATATAGCGAGCATTCTTTTTGCTGGAAATTAATTTTCAAAAATTTCATTATAGTATAGCATTGCTTTATTTAATTTTTTTCGGATTATCAGCTTTGTTATACCTTATATTATTAAAGGTAAAAAAGAAGAATTTTGAAATCGTAGGAATGGTTTATTTATTCGGAACTTTTACCCAAATGTTATTGGGATATTTAATTTTGCGGCCTGTTTTAAAAATCAAAACAGAAACAGCCGATGTTGAAAAACTCAGTTTTTTTGTAACATTTATTTTGTTTTTGTTATTTGAGACGCTTTTAACTGTCCGATTATTAAATGAAAAGCGTTAAAATAAGGATTCTTTAATAGAAGGTTCAAAAATAATTTTTCATATCCTTTTGAATATTAATAAAAAATGTACCTTTGCACCAAATTTTAGAAACGTAAAAAAATAAGATTTTCCACGATATGGTGATTTCAAACAAACCACTCAGCTTTATTCTAGCGACTTTTGTAGCTTCTCTACCAATTATGGGTTTTGCAAACTCAGAGAATGATTCAACGCATGTACAAACTGAAACGGCTCACGAAGAGAAAGTAATTTCACACGAAGCTCCTGCGGAAGGAGAGCATGCAGTTGCTCTTGACCCAAAAGCAAAAGTGGATGCTTTTATTGATCACCACTTACAAGATTCTCATGATTTTGTTTTCTTCCAAGATGAGAAAGAAAACAAACACTACGGTTTTCCATTACCTGTTATATTAATTGACGGAGGTTTAAAAGTTTTCTCTTCTTCAAAATTCCATTTTGGTGAAACAGTTGCAGAAGTTGACGGAAACTTTTACAAATTAGTTCACGGTAAAATCTACAAAACAGATGCGACCGGAACAATCACTTTTAATGAGCACGGTCATCCAGAAAACGAAAAACCTTTAGATTTTTCTATTACAAAAAATGTTGTTTCAATGCTTTTTGTTGCAGTACTGTTATTCTTTATGTTTACTGGTTTAGCAAAATCATATAAAAAAGGACCAATCCCAACTGGATTTGGTAGAGTTTTAGAACCACTTGTAATTTTCATCAGAGATGAAATCGCAGTTCCAAATATTGGAGAGAAAAAATACCGTAAATATATGGGTTACCTATTAACTGTGTTTTTCTTTGTTTGGATCTTGAACTTATTAGGAATGACTCCGCTAGGAATCAACGTAACAGGAAACATCGCTATTACAGTTTGTTTAGCGACCTTTACATTTATCATCACTCAATTTAGTGCAAACAAAGATTATTGGGGACACATCTTCTGGATGCCAGGAGTACCAGTTCCAATGAAAATCATTTTAGCTCCAATTGAGATCTTAGGAACATTAACAAAACCATTCGCATTATTAATTCGTTTGTACGCAAACATTACTGCAGGTCACGTAGTAATTATGAGTTTGATCGGAATGATTTTCGTTGGAAAAAATTTAGCGAGCAGATTTACCAATCTCTTTAGGATTGACTTTGTTCATCTCTGTTATTGAAATTTTAGTAGCATTTTTGCAAGCGTTTATCTTCACAATGTTATCATCATTGTTTATCGGTATGGCTGTTCAGGATCATGATCACGCTCATGACCACGAAGACGAAACAGCAATTATTTAATTTAGAAGTTTAATTTTATATATATAAATAGTTATGGGAACAATTCCAACTTTAGTAGGTGCTGGTTTAGTAGTAATCGGTGCAGGTTTAGGTTTAGGTAAAATCGGTGGATCTGCTATGGACGCTATTGCTCGTCAGCCAGAAGCCGCAGGTAAAATTCAAACTGCGATGATTATTATCGCGGCTTTATTAGAAGGTTTAGCATTTGTCGCTTTAATCTTAGGAAAATAATAAAGGAAAAAATAACAACATCTTTAACGGTTGGTTAAAGGTGTTGTTACTTTAAAAAGAAATTAAATATTTAATATAGTTATAAAATGGATAAGTTAATTAACGATTTTTCATTCGGTTTATTCTTCTGGCAAGCTTTAATCTTGGTAATATTGATTTTGCTTTTAGTGAAATTTGCTTGGAAACCAATTATGGAATCTATTACTGCAAGAGAAGAAGGTATTAAAAATGCATTGCTTTCTGCTGAAAATGCAAAAAGAGAAATGGAAAACCTGCAAGCTGACAATCAAAGAATTTTGAATGAAGCTCGTGCAGAACGTGACGCGATGTTGAAAGAAGCTCGCGAAATGAAGGAGAAAATGATTGCTGATTCTAAAAACGAAGCGCAAGAAGCAGGTCAAAAAATGATCGAGCAAGCTAAAGCGGCTATCGAAAGTGAAAAAAATGCTTGCTATGGCTGAATTGAAATCTCAAGTTTCAACTTTATCATTAAGCATCGCTGAGAAATTATTGAAAGAAGAATTATCTAACAAAGAATCTCAAACTAAATTAGTAGAGAAAATGTTAGGTGACGTAAAGTTAAACTAAGATTATGGCAGGTACAAGAGCGAGCAATTCGTTATGCAAAAGCAATTCTGGACTTAGCAAACTCTAAAGGTGTTGCCGAAGCTGTAAATAACGATATGAAATCAATTGCAAATGCAATTGAGACAAATACAGAATTGAGTACGTTTATTCAGAACCCAACAACAACTGTTGAAGTTAAAGAAAGTGCTCTTTTAGAAGTTTTTGCAAATGTAAACGGAGTGACTAAAAGTTTGTTTCGTTTATTATTTGAAAACAAAAGATTTGAAATTCTAGATGCAATAGCATCAGAATATAATAAATTATTTGATGCAAGTAATGGTGTTCAAGTAGCGAAAGTTACAACGGCTATTCCAATGGATGTTGCTTTAGAAGCTAAAGTTTTAGCAAAAGTTGCAACTTTATCAGATAAAAAAATTACAATTGAAAATATAGTAGATCCTTCAATCATTGGTGGATTTATTTTGAGAATAGGAGATGATCAGTACAACGCTTCAGTTGCTTACAGATTACAAGTATTAAAAAGAGAGTTAAGTAATTAGTTTTATAACACAAAAAGTGTCTAAATTATAAATTAAGATGGCGGAAATCAAACCTGCTGAAATTTCAGCAATATTAAGAAAGCAAGTAGAAGGTTTTGAATCTGGTGCTACGCTAGAGGAAGTAGGATCAGTACTTCAAGTTGGAGATGGTATTGCTCGTGTTTACGGGCTATCTAACGTTCAATATGGTGAGTTAGTGGAATTTGATAACGGTATGGAAGGTATCGTATTGAATCTTGAGGAGGATAATGTTGGGGTTGTATTATTAGGACCATCAACAGGAATTAAAGAAGGATCTACTGCAAAAAGAACTCAACGTATTGCTTCTCTTAAAGTAGGTGAGCAAATGGTAGGACGTGTAGTTAACACTCTTGGTTTTCCAATTGATGGAAAAGGACCAATCGGTGGGGATTTGTACGAAATGCCTTTAGAAAGAAAAGCACCTGGAGTTATCTTCCGTCAGCCAGTAACTGAGCCATTACAAACAGGAGTAAAAGCAGTTGATGCTATGATTCCAGTTGGTCGTGGACAGCGTGAGCTTGTTATCGGTGACCGTCAAACAGGTAAATCAACTGTTTGTATCGATACAATCTTGAACCAAAAAGAATTTTATGATGCAGGAAAACCTGTATTCTGTATATATGTTGCAATTGGACAAAAAGCTTCAACTGTAGCAGGAATCGCTAAAATGTTAGAAGAAAAAGGAGCAATGGCTTATACAGTTATCGTTGTCGCTAATGCTTCTGATCCAGCTCCAATGCAAGTTTACGCTCCATTCGCTGGTGCTCGCAATTGGAGAGTACTTCAGAGATTCTGGTCGTCCAGCTCTTATTGTTTATGATGATTTATCTAAACAAGCTGTTGCTTACCGTGAGGTTTCTCTGTTATTAAGAAGACCACCGGGACGTGAGGCTTACCCTGGAGACGTTTTCTACTTACACTCTCGTTTATTAGAGCGTGCTTGTAAAGTAATCGCTGATGACGGTATCGCTAAAAACATGAACGATTTACCAGATTCTATCAAATCTATCGTAAAAGGTGGTGGTTCATTAACTGCATTGCCAATTATCGAAACTCAAGCTGGTGACGTTTCTGCATATATCCCAACAAACGTAATCTCTATTACAGATGGTCAGATTTTCCTTGATGGAGATTTGTTCAACTCTGGGGTTCGTCCTGCTATCAACGTAGGTATCTCTGTATCTCGTGTTGGAGGTAATGCACAAATTAAATCAATGAAAAAAGTTTCTGGAACTTTAAAATTAGACCAAGCTCAATTCCGTGAATTAGAAGCTTTCGCTAAATTTGGTTCTGACTTGGATTCAGTTACATTAAACGTAATTGAAAAAGGAAAAAGAAACGTTGAAATCTTGAAACAAGGTTTAAATGATCCTTATCCTGTTGAAAACCAAGTTGCTATTATTTACGCTGGATCTAAAAACTTATTGAAAAGTGTTCCTGTAAATAAAGTAAAAGAATTCGAAGCTGATTTCTTAGCTTACATGAACAGTAAACATAAAGATACGCTTAACGCTTTGAAAGCTGGTAAATTTGATGACAACATTACAGATGTTATCGAAAAAGCGACAAAAGAAGTTTCAGCAAAATATAACTAATTTTAGTTGATTGTTGTTGGTTGATTGTTATTGGAATTATCCAAGTAACTATCAACCAATAACTACCAACCAACAACTATAGTACATGGCAAATTTAAAGGAAATCCGTAATAGAATTACTTCCGTTTCATCGACGATGCAGATTACATCGGCTATGAAAATGGTTTCTGCGACAAAGCTTAAGAAAGCACAAGATGCAATCACTGCAATGCGCCCTTATGCCGAGAAATTAACGGAATTATTGCAAAATCTTTCTGCTACACTTGATGGTGAAGTTGGAGGAGATTATACAACTCAACGTGAAGTGAAAAAAGTATTGCTTGTAGCAATTACTTCTAACAGAGGTTTGTGTGGTGCATTCAATTCGAATATTATTAAAGAGGTTAAAAACCGTTCTGAATTTTATGCAGGAAAACAAGTTGATGTTTTTCCTATTGGGAAAAAAGGAAACGACGTTTTGTCTAAAACATTTAAAGTTCACGGGCATCATAATGCAATTTTTGATCATTTGACTTTTGAAAATGTTGCTGGAATTGCTGATAATTTGACTCAAAAATTCTTATCTGGAGAATATGACAGAATCGAATTGATCTACAATCAGTTTAAAAATGTCGCGACTCAAATTGTTCAGACAGAGCAATTTTTACCGTTAGCTCCAATTAAATCTGATGCGACAACTACTACTGGAGATTATATTTTCGAGCCTTCAAAAGAAGAAATTGTATTGACTTTGATTCCAAAATCGTTAAAAACGCAATTATACAAAGGTATTCGCGATTCATTTGCTTCAGAACATGGAGCACGTATGACAGCTATGCACAAAGCAACTGACAACGCAACTGCATTGAGAAACCAATTGAAATTGACTTATAACAAAGCGCGTCAAGCGGCTATTACCAACGAGATCTTAGAGATTGTTGGTGGTGCTGAGGCATTGAACGGATAAAAATATTTCAGTTAATGAAAAATGAAAGAGCCAATTTATATTGGCTCTTTTTTTGTATTTACTTATTTGATTTGACCAAGTTGATGTAATTTTTTAAAAATTATACGAATAAACTGATTTGGTAATTAAATAGTTACGATTTATTTTTAAAAAAGTATATATTTATAGCTTTAAAATTAGTAACTTTTTAACACTTTCTTCGTATAACATTTAACAACCAAAAAGTTATTAAAAAATTGATTAACTAAATACAATGGCAAAAGAAAGTTTTAATTGGAAAAGTCTTTTCATAAATGATGAGGCTAATAATTCGGAGGATAAAGCGGAAATTAAGCAATCGGCTCCCATTTTATCACCAACAAATAGTAAATTTCCAGATCATGCAGGAGAACCATCTGCAACTAATTCGTTAACAAATCCCTTTCTAAATGAAATCTTCGAAGTATATGACAAAGGTTTTGAATCTTTGAATGCAGAGGGTTTTGATTTCTTTGAACTTTATAAATCTGTTTTGGCAGTTGGAGTTACCAATCCTCAAAGTTATCAGATGGCTTTTACGATGGGTAAATCTTTAAAATCTGATTTAAATAAAGAATTTCTTTTGCAAAAGGGAAGTTTTTATATAACTGAGATTGAAAAGGTCTACGCGAAATATGACGCAATTGGTAAAACAAAAAAAGCGGAATTGGATAATAGTATTACTAAAGAGAAATATAATTTATCTAAAAACATTTCAGATTTAGAAGCCAAAATTATAGAACTTCAAAAAGACTTAGAGGCAAAAAAACTTGAACTTCAAAAAATTGATCCCGTTAACAGAGAACAACTTTCAGAGATTCAATTAAAAATGGAAGCCAACGATTTGGCAAAACAAAAAATATTAAACTCAATCAATACTGTAATTACAGGAATTAATCAATATTTATAATAATGGACAAATTCGAACAAGAAAGAAGTACTCTTTTGACATTGCCAATTCTTAAACATTTTGACGAATCGAAAGGTGAAATTGCTTTAAAATCAGGCGTATTAAAAAAAGGAGAAAAGTCTTTATTTTTGGCTTTAGCACTTGGTTTGTTGGGAGTTGGAGGTTACTTAATCTGGACTTACATTATTCCGCCATTATTTACAATGCTTGGTCAGGCAATTGCCTTATCTGCCACCGGAGTATTTTTAGTTTTTTTGGTGATGATGGCACCTGTTATTATGAAAGGACTTCGTTTTGCGACAAAAAATATTCATAAAGCCTTGATACAAAACAATCCTTTTAATGAATTAGAAGAGCAAAAGCAAAAAATGATAAAAAACCGTGAAGTTTTTAAGAATACAAAAGCAAAGCTAAAAGGTCTTAAAAATGAAATGGAAATTGAAGCGAATAAATCTGAAAAGGAAGCTAAAGGATTTCAGGAAGATGTTTTGAGTTTACAACGTCAATCAGAAAAATTGAAATCTGCAATGGACGAAATGGTTAGAATCAATGGTGTTGCGACTAAAGATACGGATGAGTATGTAGCCTTACAAAGTGAATTGGCCAGAAAGTTAAGCGATTCTCAAAGAGTTTCAACGCAGTATGAACAAAGTAAAAGTTTCATTCAGAAATATGGAGTTCGTGCGAATGTTTTAGGTAAAATGGATCGTAAACTGACTTTGGCGGGTACTGCGATCGACATTAAAATTGCAGATTTTGATGTAACAGTTAAGATGCCGCAGAAAGAGTATGAATTTGCAAGAAATGCTAAAGAGGCAACTGAAAGCGCAAAAAGTGCGATGTTGTTTACTAAAGACTGGGAATTAGAGTATGCTCTGGAAGTGGTAACTTCTACAATTGCTCAGGATATTGCTAAGACTTCTGAAAATTTAATTGACATCGATGTGTTGACTTCTAAATATTCGGTTGATAATGATGAGCTTTACTCGAGATTAGATTCTTTAGCTGATGAAATTAAAACTGGAGATAATACAATTCCGGACTCTACAAAGTATACGAGTCCAAATTATAAAATGACCAAAGAGGATAAATTGTCCAGCGGTGGTTTTGGAGATATTTTTTAATACAATAATTTTAATTATATAAATAAAAATGGGGAAAATTTTAAGAACTGAAAAGCTTACAACGCTTTCAGAGTTATTAATCGTTATTGCAGGAATCGGAATTATTCTTGGTGGTGTTTATTATATTTCACCGGGAATTAAGACAGCTGTTTCAAAACAATTAAACGGAATTGATTTGAATCAAACAGATGTTAATAATGTTACCAATGCGGCAAAAATTGAACTTCCATCAACTGAAATTTCTACTGAAGTTTCAAATCAGCCTTTAGTGAGAATTGGTGCTTATGCATGGAATGCTCAGTCTGGAATTATTGTTGCTAATGGTGGCCCAAAAACAACAAAAGGATCATTGATGGAAAAAAATGGAGTAAATCTTGAAATTATCCGTCAGGACTGGCTTTCAGAATTGCGTAATATGCAAATGAAATTTATTGAAGAATTCGATAAAGGAGAAGCCTTTCCATCTTCAGAAAAAAGTGTTTTTGCTGTTATCATTATGGGTGATGGAGCACCATTTTACATTAGTTCTGTTCAGAAATCTCTTGACGAAAAATACGGAAAAGATAAGTACCACTTACAGGTAATGGGAGCTGTTGGTATGAGTTACGGAGAAGATAAATTAATCGGGCCTCCAAGCTGGAAATCAGATCCAAAATCTATGAAAGGTTCTGTTATTTCTGCAGTACTTGGAGACGGTGACTGGGTAACTACAGTAAACTATTGTTTTGCTAACGGTTTAAAAGTAAACCCTGATCCAACAACGTATGATGCTGAAGCAGTAAATATTTATCCATCAGAAAACGATGATTATATCAAATCGGCAGAGGAATTAATCAAATCTCAAACAACTGGATGGACTGTTACTTTGAAAGAAGTAGTAAACGGGAAACTAACTGGAAAATCTGTTAACAGAAAAATTGACGGTTGTGCTACATGGACACCAGGAGATAAAACGGTTTTTGATAAGTTGACTGGTTTCATTGATATTGTTTCTACAAAAGAATTCAATAATCAAATGCCAACTACTATTATTGGTGTGAAAGAATGGGCAGAGAAAAATCCAAGTATAGTTTCAAATATTTTGAAGTCGGCATTGACAGCTTCAAATCAAATGAAAAATTATGAAGATTGGAAAGTAAGAGCTTCAGAAGCAGTTGCCGCAACATATAAACTTGAAACTCCTGAATATTGGTACAAAATGTTCAAAGGACAACAAGGAACAAAAGGCGGATTGACCTATAATATGGGAGGTTCAAAAGTATTTAATTATGCTGACGCAATGCAATATTATGGTTTATCTGATGGTGTAAACAGATACAAATCAGTTTATAATCAGGTTTCAAGTTATTTGACAGAATTGAATCCATTTGGATTTAATGAAAATGTTGGAGCTGTTGTTCCTTATGAGCAAGCGGTAAATTTATTTTTCCTTAAAAATATTAATGATATCGAATCAACTTCGGCTGATAAAGCGGACTACACTAGTGAGGCAAAAGAAGTGGTAGCTTCTGGAGAATGGAAAATCAACTTTAACACAGGAAGTGCTGAAATTTCAAATTCATCTAGTAAAGAAGTGGAGAAAATTTACAACCTGTTAGTACAAGCTGAAAACACAAAGTTAACTGTTGTTGGACATACAGATAATGTTGGAAATGCAGATGCTAACTTAGCATTGTCAAAAAGCAGAGCTCAGGCAGTTGTAGATTACTTAAAACAAAAAGGAATTCCTGCAAATCGTTTCCAGTTAGTTGACGGAAAAGGTCAAAATGATCCGGTTGGAGACAATAACACAGCTTCTGGAAAAGCATTAAACAGACGTGTTGTAATCACTCTATTAAAATAAAAATTAATTAAAGGCTATCTTAACGGATAGCCTTTTACAATAAATATGATAAAATTTTTAACGCCCTTTGAAAAAATATCAAAGCTGAACAAGACCCTTATTTTAACAGGTTGGTTAGTGCTTTTGATTATTATTTGGTTTGTATCAACTGCAGGAGAAAAACATCTTTTTCCTTCTCCTTCTCAGGTTTTGACAGGTTTTCAGGAATTGTACAGAGAAGGTTTAGTAGTACATATTTTCAATTCATTGTCATTATGTTTTATTTCGATTTTTTTGGCTACTATAATTTCTTTGCTTTTTGCATACGCATGGCCAATTCCACTTTTGAAGTCAATTTCTGAATTTGTTACAAAATTTAGATTCTTGCCATTTACAGGGCTTTCATTTTATATTACAATGGTTGTTCATGAAGCAAGAACAATGCAGGTTTGGATTTTGGTAATTTTCTTAACTACATTTTTAACTACATCTTTAATTGCAGTAATTAAAGACATTCCGCAAGAAGAATTTGATCACGCCAAAATGCTAAAATGTACAAGACTAGAAGTGCTTTGGCAAGTTATTATTTTAGGAAGAGTAGATTATGTAATAGACGTAATCAGACAAAATCTTGCAATTACTTGGATGATGCTTGTAACAGTTGAGTCAATTGTTGTGGCTTCTGGAGGATTAGGTTTTTTAATAAAAAACTCAGATAAGTTTATGAATACAGGACGTATCATTGCCCTTCAAATGATCATTTTATTAATAGGTCTTGGCTTAGATGCAGGAATAAATTTCTTAAGAAAAGCTGTATTTAGATATTCAAAAATATAATCATGAAACACGAATTTAAAGAAACGCTTTTATATGTAGAAAACCTAAGCGTTGCCTATGATGATAATGTTATTATTAAGGATATAAATATTATAGAAAAAGACGTGGTACATCAGGAACGCGATTGTACAGGGCAGGTACTGGCTTTTGTAGGACGTTCCGGAAGAGGAAAATCTACATTTTTTAAAGCATTGACAGGATTAGTTCCCGCAAGTTCAGGAAAAATTTTAATCAAAGATTTTGAAAACCCAGAACCCAATACTGCTAAATCTGTAAAAGAAGGAGACATTGGTTTTGTTGATCAGAAATATACTTTGTTCAGACATAAAACAGTAAAGGAGGCACTTAAATTTTCTTTAAGAAAAACGAAACTTTCGAATACTGAAAAAGAACAAAAAATAAATCAGTATCTGGAAGAATGGGGTTTAACAAATTGTGCAGACAAATATCCTAATGAACTTTCGGGAGGACAAAGACAAAGAACCGCAATTATTGAACAGTTGTTTTCGTCTGACCAGTTTATCGTTTTAGACGAGCCATTCTCAGGTCTTGATGTTGGAAATATTCAGGAAGTAAAAAAAGCGTTCAAGTTATTAGGAAATACATCTGAGTATAATACGGTCATATTTTCAACTCACGATATTGAACTGGCGCTTGAATTGGCACAGGTAATTTATGTCATCGGGTATCCGACAGTCAACGGTAAACTACAATCATATGCAACTATTGTAGCCAAATATGATTTGAGAGAAATGGAATTAGCTTGGAAAGATTATTGCGAAGATCACTTAAAATTATCAAAAGAAATTATTCATCAAATGATGATTTCTTAAATTAGAATATGTCAAAGAAAAACAGTCCGATATCAATAATAGAAGATTCATTTTTGTCTCTAAAAAAATATTTAGAAACAAACATATCTAATAATGAAGCCGTTTTTACGGCTTCATTTATTATGGATTTGCAAAAAGAAACCAAGCAAATTCTTGAGATTTGCAATCAGTTAAATCAGGATACAGAGTTTATTCAAAAGATAAATCAAACCGTAAACCCATCTTTTTCTAGAGGAGGATTGTTTAAGGCAGAACATTTTTTCTTTCAGATATTATTCAGCTTTATGAAAAAGAGCAAGGAACGAAAAGTGAAAAACAAGAGTTTGTTTTAGCCTATTATTATGACGCGTTGCGCAACAAACACTTTGCCGATGAAAATTCTGTTAGTGAACTAAATCATTTGGTTTTTTCGGAAAGTTTTAAAAATCATCTCAGCAAAATAAAAAGCGAGAATAAAATACCAGCTTCAAATGCAATAGAAAACAAGTATTTGTTGCCGGAAATTTTAGCTGAAAAAAGAATAATAAATTAGAAGAAATCTTAATCAGATATCAAAACTTCCTATACTTTTCATTTCATAAAAAATTTGAAAATGAGAAATCTTTTAATGACTATTTGGGTTTAAATCTAAACAAGTCAAAGAAGAAAAAAGAGCCGGATAATTTGCCTGAAGAAGATACACTGGAAAAAGTTCTTAAAGAATTAAATGAATTAGTGGGTTTGGCCGAAGTAAAAAAAGATGTTTCGGAGCTTATCAATTTATTGGAAATTCAAAAAAAGCGTTCAGAACAAGGTTTGAAGAATGTAGAAATTACGCTTCATACTGTTTTTCTTGGGCCACCCGGAACCGGAAAAACTTCTGTTGCCAGACTTTTAAGCAGAATTTTTAAACACTTAGGATTTCTGTCAAAAGGTCAAATGTTTGAAACAGACCGGGAAGGTTTGGTTGCAGGTTATGTAGGGCAAACGGCGACAAAAGTAAATGATGCTGTAGAGGCAAGTCTTGGCGGAGTATTGTTTGTTGATGAAGCTTATGCATTAAACCAAAATGCATTTGGGAATGATTATGGTGCCGAAGCAGTAAACACTTTGCTAAAAAGAATGGAAGATCATCGTGAAGATCTTGCCGTTGTTGTTGCTGGATATACAGAACCAATGAAGATTTTTGTAGAATCAAATCCGGGGTTGCGTTCTCGCTTTAACAGGTATTTTCATTTTGGTCATTTTACTCCGGAAGAATTATTTCAAATTTTTGAATCGTTTTGTTCGAAGTCTGATTTTATTATTTCTGAAGATGCAAAAGAAAAACTTACAGATACTTTTGAATTATTATATGAAAGTAAAAATGAAAGTTTTGGAAATGCACGAGTGGTTAGAAATTTATTTGAAAAATGTGTGCAGAATCAGGCCAACAGAATTGTGAAATTAAAAAAGATCACCAATAAAGTTTTAAAAACATTAACTGAAGAAGATATTCCGGAGCCAAAAGAAACAGAGCAAAATGTTAATTTTGAAGTAAAGGATAAGGAATAATAGCAAAATAGCCGACAAGTATTTGTCGGCTATTTTCTTTATATAAGGTTTTAGCTTTTTAATTTTGTGTTTATAAAATGGTGATTCTCAATTTATGTTTAAATTGAGAATCACTACCATTTTATAAAATTATTGCACAGATTTATCACCTCTGTTTTGCTTTGTCTTTTATGGGAACAAACTAGCTTTATTAGTCCCAAGGCTCTGTTTTTTTGAGGGTTACATTTCAGCAGAATCAATCCCTTGTGCTTTGTCTTTTGTGGGAACAAACTAGCTTTATCCGTCCCAATGCTTTGCTTTTTTAAAGGGTTGCATTTTAGCTTTTCTCATTCCCTGTTGTACAAAGTTAATATAGAAGCAATTGTAAAAAATTATATAATTTTTTTGTGTTTTTATACATTTCACATCTTTAGTTGTTTTAGAATTATATGATAAACGTAGAAAAATTGAGTATTTTTGAGGTTTATTTTTAGTATAATGGAATTTCAAATACGAGAACTTACTACAATCGAAGAAATGCTGGAGCAAATTGAAACCATGCGATTTCTATATCCGAAACTTTCAGTTGAAAAATATCAATCTTTTCTTTTGGAGATGGTACCACACAATTATATTCAGATTGGGGTTTTCGAAAATGATTCTTGTTTAGGGATAACGGGCTGTTGGTCAGCGACAAAACTTTGGACAGGAAAATATCTTGAGATTGATAATTTTGTCGTAAATCCAGCATACAGATCTAAAGGAATAGGAAAATTGCTAACAGATTATGTTGACCAAAAGGCAAAAAATCTAGGTTGTAGCAGTATTGTTTTGGATGCATTTACTGGAAATTTTGGCGCACACCGCTTTTACTACAATCAAGGATATGGCCCAAAAGGATTTCACTTTGTAAAAGTTTTGGACGAAACCAAATTAACGCAATAAAAACAAGAACAACTTGTTTTATTGAACCTGCAAAATCATTATTAAACCAAAGAATTGGTTATTTTTGTTTTACGAACTTTATTATTAAATTATTTTGGGATTATATAAAAATCTATTCAAACAAACTGCGATTTACGGACTAGCAACGGTTTTACCTCGAATGCTGAGTTTTTTATTGGTCAGATTATATACAGGTATTTTGCCAACAGCAGAATATGGTGAAGTTTCGATTGTCTTGTCTTGGATGGTTTTCTTTAATGTCGTTCTTTCATACGGAATGGAAACTGCTTTTTTCAGATTTTATAGTGCCGAAGAAGACAAGAAAAATGTAATTGCGACTTCTACAATTTCAATATTTTGGTCGTCGATTGGGTTTTTGTTTGCGGCTTTGATTTTTAGAAATACTCTAGCAACCTGGGCCGAAGTAGATGTTCAGTATATCACATATTCAGTTTGGATTTTAGTTTTGGACGCTTTGGTTTTAATACCATTTTCAAAATTAAGAGCCAATCAGAGACCAATGGTTTATGCCGCAATTAAGATTGGAAATGTCGTAATAAATTTAGTGCTGAATATTTTCTTCTTAATGTATTTGCCAAAACTTGTCGCTTCAAATCCAAATTCTGTTTGGGATAATTTATATGTTGAGAATTTCCAAATTGCGTATATTTTCATTGCAAATCTTTTGGCGAGTTTGGCCACTTTCATCGTGCTTTCGCCAAATTATCTTTCGCTTGGTCGAAAATTCGATCCAGAACTTTGGAGAAGAATGATGAAGTACGGGCTTCCTATTTTGGTTGCCGGATTGGCATTTGCCGTAAATGAGCATTTTGATAAAATCTTACTAGGATATTTACTTCCTGAAAATTTGGCTAAATCTGAAGTTGGTGCTTATTCAGCTTGTTACAAATTAGGATTATTTATGGTTCTTTTTGCAACAGCTTTCAGATTAGGAATTGAGCCTTTCTTTTTAGCCATGCAAAAAATGAAAATGCGCCACAAACTTATGCCGTAATCACGAAATACTTTGTGATTTTAGGATCATTGATTTTATTAGGAGTTATTGTTTTTGCAGATGTCTTAAAATTTTTATTGCTAGATAACAAATCGTATTGGGAAGCGATGAAAGTGGTGCCACTGATTATTTTGGCAAACTTCTTTTTAGGTATCTACAATAACTTATCTGTTTGGTATAAACTGACAGACAAAACAAAAATTGGAGCTTATATTTCTATCGTTGGCGCAATTGTGACTTTGGTTTTAAATTATCTTTTGATTCCAAAATACAGTTATTATGGGTCGGCAATTGCAACCATTTCTGCTTACGGAAGTATGATGCTTATTTCTTATACCCTCGGAAATAAATATTATCCAATTCCTTATGACATGAACAAGATTGGTGCTTATTTAGGCGTTTCAATATTATTTTCTATAATTTCATTTTACGGATTTAGAGAAAAATATTATGTTGGGATTCCGCTTCTTTTAATCTTTATGTATATGGTTTACCATTTTGAAAAAGATACGATTAAAGGAATTATGAAGAGAAAATAAGACCGCGTTTAAAAAATTTAAAGTAAAAAATGAAAATACAAATCATAAATAAATCACAGCACGACCTGCCAAACTACGAAACAATTGCTTCTGCAGGAATGGATTTACGTGCTAATTTAACTGAATCAATTACGTTAAAACCTTTAGAAAGAACTATTGTAAAAACAGGACTTTTTATTGAATTGCCAATTGGCTACGAAGCACAAGTAAGACCAAGAAGTGGACTCGCGACAGAAAAAGGAGTAACCGTTTTGAATTCTCCAGGAACCGTTGATGCCGATTATAGAGGTGAGATAGGTGTGATTTTAGTAAATTTATCAAATGAAGAATTCGTTATAGAAAATGGCGAACGAATTGCACAATTGATTATCGCAAAACACGAAAGGGCAGAATGGATTGAAGTTGAAGAATTATCTGAAACATCAAGAGGCGCTGGAGGTTTTGGAAGCACGGGAGTGAAATAAGTTTTCAGTCGCAGTTTTCAGTAATCAGTACTTTAAAATTAAGAACCAAACCAAGAAGATTTTTTTAATCTTCCCACAAAAATAAATATAAAATGAAAATAATAGTTCCAATGGCGGGCCGTGGCTCGAGACTTAGACCACATACTTTAACAGTTCCAAAACCATTAATTCCGGTTGCAGGAAAATCTATCGTTCACCGTTTGGTTGAAGATATTGCTAAAATATTAAAGGAACCAATCGAAGAAGTGGCTTTTATTTTAGGTGATGAAGCCTTTTTTGGCGAAGATGTTGTAACAAGTTTAGAGGATTTGGCAAAAGGTCTTGGAGCAAAAGCTTCTATTTACCGTCAGGATTTGCCTTTAGGAACAGGTCATGCGATTATGTGTGCGAAAGAATCTTTGTCTGGTCCAGCAGTTATCGCTTACGCGGATACTTTAATCAGAGCCGATTTTGAATTGGATCCTTCTGCAGATGCTGTAATTTGGGTAAAACAAGTTGATCAGCCGGAAGCTTTTGGAGTTGTGAAATTAAATTCAAATAATGAAATTATAGAATTGGTTGAGAAACCAAAAGAGTTTGTAAGTGATTTAGCCGTTATCGGAATTTACTATTTCAAAGAAGTTGGAGATTTGAAAAAAGAACTTCAAGGTGTTTTAGATAATAATATTCAAAACGGTGGCGAATATCAAATCAACGACGGAATCAAAGCTATGATGGCAAACGGTAAAGTTTTCAAAACAGGAAGCGTTGATGAATGGATGGACTGCGGAAACAAAGACGTGACTGTTGAAACAAATTCAAGAATGCTTGGTTTTTTACATAACGACGGAGAACATTTAGTAGATTACAATGTAACATTAGAAAACGCAACGATTATTCCACCATGTTATATCGGAGAAAATGTTGTCTTGAAAAATACAACAATTGGACCAAATGTTTCAGTTGGAAAAGGATGTCGTATTACAGACAGTTCTATTAAAAATAGCTTAATACAAACCTATTCTCAAATAAAAAACGCTAACTTAGACAATGCGATGATTGGAAATCACGTTAGTTATGATGGTAAATTCACCAGCATTAGCATTGGAGATTATTCAGTTTTAGAATAAGAAAAGAGTTTTTCAGAGGATTCTTTTTGGTTTAAAATAAATTGTAAAAAGAATGAAAAAAGGCATTTGGATAATTTTATTTTTCGTTTTGCTTGGCAATTCAAATTCGGTTTTGGCTCAGACAGAACCGGAGGATATTGCTATGGCTCCAGACGAATATCAAGATGCTTTTTACGAATCTTTGAAACAAAAAGGAATTGAAAATTACGACAAAGCTATAGTATCATTAGAAAAATGCATAAAACTAAAACCTAATGATGCTGTTGCTTATTTTGAATTGGGGAAAAATTATTTTTCTTTAAGAGATTATCAAAGCGCAAATACAGCCTTTGAAAAAGCAACACAATTAGATCCGAAAAACAAATGGTATTGGCTTGGAATTTATGACGTAAGTTATGAAACCAAGAATTATCCGCTGGCGATAGAAACGATTCAAAAAATTATTGCTTTTGACGAAGAATACAAAGATGATTTGATTTCGTTATATATGCTTACAAATCAGTTTGATAAAGCACTTGCGACGATTAACGAAATGAATGATAAATTTGGAAAATCGGAAGATCGTGACCGTTACAAAATGCAGATTCTTTCGCAGGGAAAATACCAAAATGCAGAAATTTCAAATTTGATTGATCAGATAAAAAAGAATCCGAAAGAAGAATCTAATTATCTTAATCTGATTATTTTATATTCAAAATCAGATGACAATGATAAGGCTTTGGAAGTTGCAACAAAATTGGCAAAAGAAGTCCCAAGTTCTGAATGGGCACAGGTAAGTTTGTTCAAAACGTATTTGGATGCCAACCAGGCGGACAAAGCAATTAAGTCAATGAATATTATTTTGGCAAGTTCAAAAATTGATTCAAAAATCAAACACCGCACACTGAATGAGTTTTTGATTTATACAAATAAGAATCCGCAATACGCCGCAGATTTAGAGAAAGCGATTTCTTATTTTGATAATGATCCAAATGTTGACGTTGCAAAAGAAATTGGAAAATTTTATCACAGCAAAGGCCAATACGAAAACGCAATTAAATATTATGAAAAAGATTTAAAGGCAAATTCAGATACCGATCGTGAAACCAATTTACTTTTGCTTGAAGCTTACACACAGGCAAAACAATTTGAGCCAATGACCAAAAGGGCCATGAATATGATTGAAGTTTACCCGAGCCAACCGCAATTTTATTATTATGCAGGACTTGGAAACAATCAGTTAAAACAATTTAAGAACGCAAAAACCGTTTTAGAAATGGGTCTTGATTATGTTGTTGACGATAAAACGCTGGAATCAAATTTTAATATTCAATTAGGAGAGGCTTACAATGGTTTGGGAGATGCTAAGAAAAAAGAGGAATACTTTTTGAAGGCGAATGAGTTATTAAAACAAAAGAAGTAAAAGATGAAAAAATATATAGCAATTGTATTGCTATCGGTTTTTGTGATTTCATGTAAATCAAAAGCGGTAGCGGTACAAAACAATACTAAAATAGAAGAAGCGCCGAAAGAAGATAAAAAAGCAATTGAAAAACATTATAATAATAAGTTAGATTTTTCGACTTTAAGCATAAAAGCCAGCGCAAAGTATGAGGACGAAAAACAAAGTCAAAATGTTACTGCTGATATCAAAATCGAAAAAGATAAACAGATTTTGATAAGTGTTCGTTTTCTTGGAATAACGATGGCAAAAGCTTTAATTACGCCAACCACTGTTAGTTATTATGAAAAAGTAAAAGGTTCCTATTATGAAGGTGATTTTACTAGTTTGAGCAAATGGCTGGGAACAGAATTGGATTACAGCAAGGTTCAGAATTTGTTAGTAGGAGAGGCACTTGACGATTTAAGAAAAGGAAAATATACACAGACAATTGTAGAAAATCTATTTCGTTTAGAAGATGAAAAAGAAGACAAAGTAAAAAAGATATTTTACTTAGATTCGGAAAAATATTTGATTCAGAAGGAAGAAATTTCACAATCGGCAGAAAATGTAAATCTGGAAATTATTTATTCCGACAATAAGACATTCAATCAAGGAACGCTTCCAACATATATTGAAATTAATGCGGTTCAGCCAAAAGGCAAAACCAATATTAGTTTGAACTATAATAATATTTCATTTAATGAAGAACTTTCTTTCCCATATAGTGTTCCGAGTGGGTATAAAAAAGTTATAATTAAGTAAATTTGCAAAAAGAAAACAGAAACATGCATAAATTTCTCCTAAGCCTAATTTTTATTTGTGCCACTACCTTTACGTGGGCACAGGATTCACAGCAAGAAAAACTTGAACAGCGTAAAGCGCAAATTCAGCAGGAAATTAGAGATAATGAAAGAATGCTTCAGTCTGTAAAGAAACAAGAAAAATCGGCTGTAAATGTTTACATGATTCAGGCGAATAAAATTAAGCTGAAAGAGAAACTTATTAATACGACTGCAAAGCAGGAGCGAATTTTAAGTAATGACATGTACATTAACCAAGTTCAGGTTAATAAGCTGAAAAAAGAATTGACCGTTTTGAAAGCAGATTATGCCAAGATGATTTTAAAATCATACAAAAGCCGTTCTGAGCAAAGCCGAGCAATGTTTATTTTGTCATCTGAAAGCTTTTTACAGGCCTACAAAAGAGCACAATATTTAAAGCAATATACAAATTACAGAAAAAATCAAGGATTAGAAATTCAATCTAAAACAGCTCAATTAGTTGATTTTAATGCAAAATTGGACGGACAAAGACAGGTTAAGAAAAAATTATTGCTGAAAATCAAAAAGAGAAACAAAGCTTAGAAGTTGAAAAGAAAGAACAGCAAAAATTAGTTAATGCTCTTAAAAAGGACAAAAACAAAATCATTGCTGATACTAGAAATAAACAAGCAGAAGCAAAACGAATTGACAGACAAATTGATCGTTTGATTCGTGAAGCAATTGCCGAAGCAAATAGAAAAGCGACTCTTGAAAGAGCAAAAGAAAACCCTGGATCAACATCTTCAACAGCGCCAGTTTCTTCTTCTAAAATTGCTTTGACGCCAGAAGGAAAAATATTAGTCGCAGACTTTAAAGCGAATCGAGGAAAATTGCCTTGGCCGGTTGAAAAAGGATTTGTTTCATTAGGTTATGGAGATCAGCCACACCCGTCGCATCCGTCGATTACAGTTCATAATTCAGGAGTTGAGATCACTACAGAACAAGGCGCAACAGCCCGAGCAGTATTTGAAGGAGAGGTTTCGAGCGTAATTGTTTTATCGCCAATCAACAGAGCAGTTATGATTCAGCATGGAGATTATTTCACAGTATATCAGAATTTAAGTTCAGTATCAGTTGCAAAAGGTGATAAAGTAAGTACTAAACAAAGTATTGGAAAAGTAAGAACCAGTGGAGATACAGGAAAAACAACTATTAAGTTTTTGATTCTTCAAAATACGACCAATATGAATCCAGAAGGATGGTTGCAAAACAGATAAAAAAAGGGAGCTAATTGGCTCCCTTTTTTATTAAGCATAAATTTGATTAATCGTATTGTTCTAAAAGATATTTGATAACATCAGTAGTCGTGACAATTCCTTTAAGTTCATCATGATCAACGACAGGCAAAGCATGAAAATCTTCTTTCGCAAAAATTTCTGCCAAATCTTTAATAATCATGTCTGACGAAACTGTTTTTGGTTTGTTAGTCATTACTTGAGAAATAGTCAGCATGTCAAGAATAGCTTCATCGGCACCTTCTTGTCCTTCGAATAAAGCGCCAAAAGTAAGTCGGTTAATGTCGGTTCGGCTGATAATACCCACAACTTCTTTTCCTTTAACAATTGGAATGTGTCGAATTGTATTTTTCTTTAATTTTTCAACTACAGTTTTTAAATTATCTTTTTCATTTGCAGTCACCACGGTTTTTGTCATGATGTGACTAATTGGTTCTCTCTTTTTCATGATAAATGGGTTGTAATGTTTTATCAAAGGTCAAAAATTAGAAGTATAAAAAACATGATTTTTATCAGTTTACTATTTGAAATATAGTAAGTTAAAATTTTTTTGGAATTAATATCAGACAAAAAAATCACTTTTAAAAGGAAGAAAAAATGATTCTATTTGAAAAATCAGTTTATATCTTGATTCGAAATTAACCGATTGAATTTAAAAATAGTATTTTTGCAGTATGGAAACAAATAGACAGAAAAAAATAGGCGGTGTCATCCAGAAAGATCTGGTTGATATTTTGCAAGGTGAAGTGCGAAAAAACGGAATTACCAATTTAGTAATTTCGGTATCCAAAGTTAGTGTAACTACAGATTTATCTGTGGCAACAGTATATTTAAGCATTTTTCCGCAGGAGAAAGCAAAAGAAACATTAGAAGCTATAAAATCAAATACTACCTTAATTAAGCACGATTTATCGCAACGCGTACGTTTGCAGTTGCGCCGTGTGCCAAATTTGGTGTTTTTTATCGATGACTCATTAGATTATATCGAAAAAATAGACAATGCTTTAGCTGGCAAAGAAAACCCAATTGAAAACCGTGATCTTTTAGAGAAAAGAAGAAAATCATAAATTGAATTTCCCCCTTTACATAGCCAAACGTTATATTTTTAGCAAAAGCAAAAACAATGCTATTAATATTATCAATCGTATTGCCAGCTTAGGAATCATAGCTGGTACTATGGCTTTGTTTGTGGTTTTGTCCGTCTTTAGCGGATTAAAGGTTTTTAGTCTTTCATTTACGAATGAAATTGATCCTGATCTAAAAATGACAAGTACTTATGGAAAATCATTTTTGATTACGCCGAATCAGGAAAGTGAGATTAAGAAAATTGAAGGTGTTGTTTCATATACCAAAATTATAGAAGAACGCGTTTTGTTTTTGTTCAAAGACAAACAAAAAGTTACTTCATTAAAAGGAGTTGACCGCAATTATCCCGTAGTCAATGACATCAGAAAAAGCTTTTTACAGGACAATGGCTTAAACCAGATACGTATCAAGTAGTAATTGGTTACGGAATTTCTCGTGATTTTTCTTTAGGAGTTCTGGATTTTGAAAATCCGTTGCAGATTTTTGCTCCAAAACCAGGAAAAGGTGCAATTGAAAATCCTGAAGATGCTTTTACAAAAACAGATGTTTTGCCTGTCGGAATTTATTCGATCAGTGAAGATCTAGATTCCAAATATGTTTTTGCCGATTTAGGTTTGGTGCAAGAATTATTGATGTACAAGCCAAATCAAATTTCGGGCGTTGAATTTAATTTAGAAGAAAACGCAAATGAAAGTGCAATTAGATCGAAGCTTGAAAGTATTTTCAAAAATAAAGTAACACTTAGAAATCGAGCACAGCTAAATGAATCTTTGTATAGAATGTTAAACACCGAAAACATTGCTGTTTATCTGATTTTTACATTGGTTATTATTGTTGCCCTTTTTAACTTGATTGGCGCTTTAATTATGATGATTTTAGAGAAAAAAGGAAATCTGAAAACGCTTTTTAATCTCGGAACAGAAATAAGCCACCTGCGAAAAATATTTCTTCTTCAAGGAACTTTGCTGAGTGTTTTTGGTGGTATAATAGGACTTATTTTGGGTGTTATTTTAGTGTTACTCCAACAAAAATACGAGCTGATTATGATTACGCCAACTTTGGCATTTCCAGTTGTTTTTACAATTGAAAACATATTGATTGTCTTAGGAACCATTATTTCTTTAGGTTTCTTGGCTTCTTTGATTGCTTGTAGTCGCGTGAGCAAAAAGCTGTTGGATTAAGATTTCTGGCTGAAAAATATTTCCTATATTTATCGTCTCAAAAAATTACCGCATATGATTGTTTCTGCCTAATCCTGATTGATTTTTTAGAATAATTAGGATACTTTACGTTTTTTACTTTTTAGTTCAGTTTTATAAACTGGACAATTTTATCATTTATCCTAAATACATCATGACAGAAACATCTATAAAGAAAAATTTTATTTCTAAAATTTTTACCACAACAAAACAAGCCTTAAAAGGCGACGAATCATTTGATTATACTTCAGGAAGTATAAAGAAAGCCGTAATTCTATTAGCGATTCCAATGGTTTTGGAAATGATGATGGAATCGGTTTTTGCTTTAGTCGATTTGTATTTCGTTGGACATTTAAAACACAGTAGTTTTGCCATTCAGACAGTTGGCTTGACAGAATCCGTTTTAACAATTATATATTCTCTTGCTATTGGAATGAGTATGGCGACAACTGCAGTTGTAGCACGCAGAATTGGAGAAAAAGATCCGGTCGCCGCCGCTAAAGCAGGGATGCAGGCGATAATTGTTGCATTTGCTGTAAACAGTGTAATGAGCGTTTTGGGTGTAATTTATGCCAAAGATATACTGTTGCTGATGGGCGCATCTGCAGAGGCGGCTGAACACGGTTTCCGATTTACACAAATTATGATTGGTTCGAGTTTGTGTATTATGCTTTTATTCTTAATTAACGGAATTTTCCGAGGAGCTGGAAATGCGGCAATTGCAATGAAAAGTCTTTGGATTGCTAATATTTGCAACATTATTTTATGTCCGATTTTAATTAACGGTTTAGGGCCAATTCCCGCTTTTGGATTAATAGGTGCGGCTTTAGCAACTACCTTTGGAAGAAGCATTGGAGTTTTATACCAATTGTATCATTTGTTTTCTGGAAACGGAATTTTAAAAATTAAGATTCCATATTTTGCTCCGGATTTTACGCAGATAAAAGCTTTAGTAAAAATTGCGACTCCCGGAATTTTACAATTTGTAATTGCTTCTTGCAGTTGGATTTTCTTGGCACAATTAGTAGCAACAACTGGTGGAGATCATGGTTCTGCAGGTTATCAAACTGCCCTAAGAATAATGATGTTTTTTATACTTCCGGCTTGGGGATTGAGTAATGCGATCGCGACTTTGGTTGGACAGAATTTAGGAGCCAAACAAATCGAACGTGCCGAAAAATCGGTTTACACGACAGCGCGTTACAATGTGATTTTTATGGCTTCTATTATGATAATCACTTTGGTTTTTGGACAATATATTATTTCGTTTTTCACGAATGATAATCAGGTAAAAACCATAGCGATTGAAGCTTTGCAGATTATGAGTATTGGATTTATTTTCTACGGAATCGGAATGGTTTTGATCAATACGTTCAATGGAGCAGGAGATACCTGGACACCAACCGGAATTAATTTCTTCGGGTTTTGGTTGTTCCAAATTCCGTTAGCTTTCGTATTAGCAAAACATTTTAATATGGGACCAACAGGAGTTTTTATTGCTATTCCTGTTGCTGAAACTGCGATTACTTTGACAGGTATATTTTTCTATAAAAGAGGAAAGTGGAAGAGAGTTCAAGTATAATAAACAAAAAGGCCTTCAATTTTGAAGGCCTTTTTTATACTTTTTAAGCAAACTCATATCCTGCATAAACCTGTTCAATTTCTTTCATAATAGCGAATAAATCTTCAGGCGCATCAGTGGTAACTAATTTTTGTTTGAACTCTTTAAACGAATGAATTCCTTTGAAATAGTTGGTATAATGACGTCGCATTTCTACTATTCCTAAACGTTCACCTTTCCATTCCATCGACCATTTTAAATGATTTCTGGCGACTTCAACACGATCAATAACCGTTGGAGCAGGCAAGTGCTCACCAGTTTTAAAGTAATGTTTTATTTCGTTGAAAATCCACGGATAACCAATTGCGGCACGACCAATCATGATACCGTCAATTCCGTATTCATTTTTATAATGTAATGCTTTTTCTGGGCTGTCGATATCGCCATTTCCGAAAATAGGCATTGTAATTCTAGGATTGTTTTTTACACGTGCAATATGCGACCAATCAGAGTGGCCTTTGTACATTTGAGCACGAGTTCTAGCGTGAATGGTTAAAGCTTGAACACCAATATCTTGTAGTCTTTCAGCAACTTCATCAATATTGATTGAATTTTCATCCCAGCCTAAACGCGTTTTTACTGTTACAGGCAAATCAGTTCCTTTGATAACCGCTTTTGTTAAACGAACCATCAAATCAACATCTTTCAAAACTCCTGCACCAGCACCACGGCAAACTACTTTTTTACCGGACATCCAAAATTGATATCCACTAAATCTGGTTTTACAGTCGAAACAATTTTAGAAGACATTTCCATCGCTTCCTCATCACCACCAAAAATCTGAATTCCAACCGGGCGTTCATAATCAAAAATATCCAGCTTCATTCGGCTTTTGATAGCGTCACGAATTAATCCTTCCGATGAAATAAATTCAGAGTACATCATGTCAGCGCCATGCGTTTTGCACAATCTGCGAAACGGCGGATCGCTCACATCTTCCATCGGAGCTAGTAGTAAAGGAAATTCGGGTAATTCTATGTTGCCAATCTTGACCATCTTCATAATTTTTTGCAAAATTACAACTTTTTAGTCGAATTGACACAATTCGTGGGACAAAGGCTCAAAGTAACAAAGTGACAAAGGTTTTTTTATAGTGCTGATTAACAGTCTTTGAGCCTTTGTCACTTTGTTACTTTGTCCCTATATCAAGACCGATAATCAAAAAATCGAATTGGTTTTCGGCTCATTGGATTAAAAACCAATGGATTCAAAACTTCTTTTGAAGCGAATTCTATTTTTGGAGTCACTCTCAATTTGGCTCTAAAATGATCTTTTATTTCCTGAAGAAATTCTGGAGTTTGGTTTTTTACGGCAATTTTTATTAGAATTTCATCAGTGCCTAAATCGTTGGTAGAAATTTCAATTAAATGATTTTCAATATTATCAAAACTGCTTAAAACATCGTTCATTGCTGGCGGATAAAGCGTTGTTCCCTTATATTTTATCATTTGTTTTTTACGCCCAACAACTGGACCAACACGCAACGTATTTCTTCCGCAAGCGCAAGGTTCATTATGAAGCTGGACAATATCTCCGGTTTTAAAACGAAGCAACGGCATCGCCTCAATTCCTAAAGTTGTAAAAGTAAGTTCGCCGATTTCGCCATTTTTAACAGGCATATTATCTTCATCCAAAACTTCAACAATAATCAATTCCGGATGATGATGTCCGCCTTGACCGTGTTCACATTCTGTAAAAGCCGTGCTCATTTCGGTTGAAGCATAAGTCGAAAACAACTTAATATTCCATTTGTCCGTTATTTTTTTAGATAAAATATTCATTGAAAAATCCTGTTCTCTCAAAGATTCTCCAATGCAGATGGCACCTTTTATGCTTGAATTATTATAATCGATTCCATGAATTTCGGCGTATTCAATTAATTTTAAAAGGAAAGAAGGAACGGTAATCAAATAACTCGGATTGTATTTTAAAATTGAATCCCACTGCATTTCCGGAATTCCTGCGCCAACGCGGATCACGCCAACTTTCAATTTTCTTAAACCAAGAAAATATGCCAAACCAGCCATAAATTTTCGGTCAATTGTCGTCATCAATTGTACCACATCGCCTTCTGCAATTCCGGCGCAAGCGAAAGAAATCGCTTCATTATAAGCCAAACGATCTAAGTCAGAATCGGTTAAACCAAAAGTTACCGGATCGCCCAAAGTTCCTGATGTTGAAGCGTAATCGATAATTTTATGTTGCGGAACACACAAAAAATCATCGTTGTATTGTTGTAAATCTTCTTTCGTTGTAACAGGTAAATGCCGCAAATCTTCCAGCGTTTTTACTTTCGCAATATCAATATTTTGTCCAGCAAAAAGTCTTTTATAAAAAGGAGAATTCTCGCTGATGTAAGCTAAAAGTTCCGTTAATTTTTGTTCCTGAAAAACTTTAATTTCGTCTAAAGAATTTTTTTCTATTGCTGGAATCATTGTAATTTTCTTTTGAGTTTTTTTAAATATTTTTCAATTTTTGCTTTTTCAGGAGCAGTAGTAATTTCTTTTGTCAGTGCTTTTTCAAAATTAATTTGAGCGACGCGGAATTGTTTTTTTTGATAAAAGTACAACCCTGCTTTGTAATATACAACCCAATAATCTGGGTTTAGCGATTGATAATTCGGAATAAATTCTGATGGAATGGTTTCTTTGTTTTTCAGATACAAATCCATTTCATGGTTTGCGGCTTTAAACTTTTTAAAGTTTTGGAAAGCTTCCGTTTTTATAAAAGGATCTTTGGCAATATTTAAATTTTCCTCCTCAAATGAAATTGTGGTATTTGCCTTTTTCTCGTTAAAAATAGAATCCAAATTGTAACAAACAAATTCACCCAATTGAAACGGATTTACCGAAACCCAAACCATTTTTTCTTTCGGTTTAAAAATAATTCCGTGATGTGCTAATAATTGATTTAGCGCTTTCTCGTTGCCAAGACCAAGCGGAATATCATTCAAACCATTTTTGTTTCTGAGGATTGCAGAAGCAATTTCCTGATTTATTTTTTTGTTTTCAGAAAGAAGTTCCTGCATTCTTTCAAAGCGATATTCAGAATGGCTGTCTGCAATTTGCCCTAAATTTCGTTTTTCATTTTTAAAAGCATTACTCTGAAAATGATTCGAACAAATTAACTGATTGCTGTTTGGAACTTCATAAACGTCTATTTTCTTTGGAGAAACTTCAATCAAAACAGCTTTATTGTCTTGAGCACTTCCCACCATAATAGATTCAGAAACAAATACTTTTCTTTTTTTGCAATCGCAATTGCTTCTTCAATAGTTGAAGCATGTTGTAAAATTTCCCGCGTCAAAATTGAAATTGGTGTTTTTGCTGTCAACGGAATTTCAGATTTTGCCGCATTTATAGTAACAGTCAAACCTTGCTGATTCATTCCAGAAACGGCGCCAATCATTCCGGGCCAGGAAACCATCATAAAATTATGGCCTTGTTCCGGTTTTATAAACGCAACGATTTTATTTTCTGCGAAAGCATCATTTACATAAAAATCAAAATTGCGTCCGAGAATCAAATTTCCATCTTCTGATTTATCGCCCCACGCAACAAATGACGAACAACCAACTAAAGCCAAATCCTGCAAAGCGTGGCCAATATCGTGCGCCGCATGCAAGTACAAACCACGCTGATATTGTGGAGCGATGTTGTCAAATTCATGCGAAGTATATTGTGAAATACCAAAAATTTCTGTCTGATATTCTGCGGGAACATTTTCGTATAATTTCCGATTGTACCATTTTAAGAAATGGCGCAACATTTTCTGTTCAAATTTTGACGGAATTAAATCTTTTATTTTGGCGAAAAATATTTGTTGTTGCCTCTGCAAAAGTGAATCAGATAAAGCGCCGGTGTTAAGACCAATTTCTAAAGGATCACCTTCGACATAAAGTTCCCAAAGTCCTTGTTTGTTTTTTAAAAGCGAATTATTTCCCGCTATAAAAACGCTGTCAGAAAGTTTTGTAACAACAGGTTTTGTAGCATTGAAATTTGAAATATCTGGCTGATGTTTTTTTGATTTTGACGTACCGCAAGAAACCAAAATTCCTAAAAAACCGATAAAGAAAAGATATGTAATTCGGTTTTTCATAATTCATTTATTCAGCTTGATTGATTTTAGTAATCAAATATTCCTTCCCAACAATTTCAGAACAAGTTACAACCGCGCCAATAGTTACGCCTAAAACACCGTGCATGTTAATGCTTTGGCCAGTTAGATATAAATTTTCGATTTTGGTTTTTGACGGAATCAAAGTTTTCATCGGATTGCCAGAATCTTTCACATAACCGTACATATTTCCATTATCACCGCCAATATAATCGCGATACGAAAGTGGACTTGAGGTATGTATCGATTTTATGCAATCTTTAATTCCCGGAAATTTGATTTCGATTTCATCCAAAAATTTAGCCGTTTTTCTGGCTTTGAATTCTTCATAACTTTCACCTCGATCATTTTTTTCGACAGTCGTGTTAAATGTTTCCGCCCAAGGCAAAACATCATTAAATTTCATGTAGGTTATAAAAGTCATTCCATCGGCCCAAATTTCATCATCTTTAGACGCATTCATAGAAGCCATATACGTTTTGGGCCAAGAATTTTCGTCATATTCATGTGCAGTCCAAACATCGTCGCTGTTTTTGAAATGATAATAATTATGGTTGATGTATTTGAACGTTTCTGGTTTAAAAACAAGATACAAACTGAAAGCTGAAAGCACGCCTTCAAGATTTTGGATTCGGTTGAAAAATGGTTTTCTGAAGTTTTCTTCTCCTGCCATTTTCAACGTTGTTTTGGGCTCAATATTCGAAATAAAAAACGTTCCAGAAACCTGAGTTCCATCTTTCATTTTAACCGAATTCACTTTGTGATTTTCGACTTCAATTTGTGTAACTTCTTTATGTTTGTAAAATTCGCCTCCGTGTTTTTTGAGCTGTTTTAAAAGCTGTTTTGTAATTTGGCTTCCGCCATTGATACAACGCCATGAACTTTGAATATAGGAATTTACAATCAACGCATGAACATAAAATGGCGATTTATCAGGAATGCCCGCGTACAGAAAGTTGGAACCAGCTAAAACTGCTTTTAGTTTTTCATTTTTTGTAAATGAATCGATGGTTTCTTTTGCGTTGAGCGTTAAAATTTCAGGATCATATTTTCCTTCCCATTCTAAATTATACAGCGGAAAAGAGTCGCAGATGGTTTGTAAATTTTGGCAGTAATTTTCAATATTTGCTTTTTCTTCCGGAAAATATTTTGCTAGTTGTTGAACAAAATTTTCATACCCTTGTGCATGCGGATATTCGGTTTTATCATCTTCAAACGAAATAATATCAAAAGCATTTTTATCTAATTGCTTCAGATTTAATTTATCGATAATTCCCAAATATTTGAAATATTGATGCAGATTTTGGCCTTCGCCTAAACCTCCGATATAATGAATTCCAGTATCAAAAATGGTTTTGTCCCGAACAAAAGTCTGAAGATTCCCGCCGTATTGATTGTTTTTTTCGAGCACACAAACGCTGTAGCCTTCTTTAGCCAGAATAATAGACGACACTAATCCGCCCAAACCGCTTCCGATAATCACTACATCGTAATGTTCTTTCATTTTAGTTTTTCTTAAAAATAATCAGGTCGTTTTCTTCCAGAACAAAATGAAAACCAAGGTTGATGATTGCATCTTTTAAACTAGGACAATCAATTAAAATTACACAAGATGTTGCAGAAATAACATTCTGAATTTCTTTTTCATGATTTTCATCTGAAATTAAAACGGCATCATATTGATTTTCTGATATTGTTTCTAAATTTTCGAGATAGGTTATTTTTCTCTTTCCAACAATATAATTGGTTTTGGCAATATCTCGTTTTTCTTCATCCACAATATAAGAATGTATTTTTCGCTGTGGTTCCTGCAAAGCCAACAACACATCTACTTGTCCATAATCATCAGCTAAATGTAATAATTTGGCTTTCGCCGAAAATTGTTTTCCAAGAATGAAATAGGTTTCGAGATGCTTTTTGATGTCCTTTTTAACGCTGTCCACCACTTCAATTTCTTTATAATCAAAACTGTGAAGCAACATCGATTTAAAATAATCTGCACCTTCTAATTCCTGACGAATAGTTCGATATTCTGCTTTGAAGAAAGTACTTATTTGTTTTGTTCTTTCGGCATAATTTTTTCCGAAGGAAGTATTTTCAGGCGTAATCCTTTCCAGAATCGTAATGGTTAATTTTCCATTATGAATGACAAAATCGCCTTTCGGAATTAATTCGGAAGCGCCGTGAATCACAATAGGAATAATATCCAGATTAAATTCTTCGGCCAAGAAAAAAGCGCCTTTATGGAATCGTTTTATAACATTGTTTTCAGAGCGCGTTCCTTCTGGAAAAACCATCAACGAATATCCTTCGTTTACCTTTTTTCGCAAATGTTCAACGCCACCTTCAAGACCTTCAGAAACCGGATAAAACCCAGCTTTCCTCACAACTCCGCCAAAAATTGGAGAGTTGTAAACCCAGTCGCTTACCAGAAATATAATTTTCGGACTTAACATTCCCATTGACAAAATGTCTAAAAATGAAGAATGATTGGCAATAATTACCGCAGGTTTTTCGAAAGTTTCATTGAAATTATTAACGACTTTTTTGCGTATAAACGGATTGGAATATAACACCGATTTCATGAATTTTGAAACGATATATCTAAATCCTTTTATTTTTGTTTTTGCGCTCAACGGCAAAATTGGCATTAGCGTAAAACTGAAAATCGACATAATAATGCCACCTAAACCATAATAGGCAAACGAAATTACGCCATGAACAAAAGTGCGTAAATGAAATGGCGGATTTCCTTTTTTGAACGGTTTGAGATGAAAAGTTTAAAGAGAATCGGGTAGAAGATAAATGTGATAATTAATGCCGCAAAAACTCCAATCAAAGAAACCGATGAAATCGAAGTCAGTGCTGGATGTTTGGCAAAAATCATAGCTCCAATTCCTAAAATGGTAGTAATTACTGCCAGAATAATGGATGTTCTGTAAACGGCAATTTCGTTTCTTCCAGTTGTATATTCTTTTTGTAAAGCACTTGTCATGAAAATACTGAAATCGACACCGTGACCAAAAATCAAAGTGCAGACAATCATGCTGAAAATATTCATTTGAATGCCAAAAATGCCCATAATTCCAGCTGTTACAATTCCAGTCAGCGCAATTGGAATACAGCTTACAATTACCAATTCGATTCTTCGGAAAAAGAAAAACAGAATTAAAATTACGGCCACAAATGAATAATTTACAAGCGAATTGAAATCGGTTTTCAAAGTGCTGAAAAACGTTTCGTTCATTTGTTGGCGATCGATTGCAATTATATTTTCTTTGGCAGAAGTTGCTTTTACAAATTGATCACGCTGTTTGGGAGTAACTTTTACTAAAGTCGAAATCGTGTAAAAACCATTTTTCTCGGTTACAAATTCTTTTAATTGCAACGTTTGAACTTTTAAATAATCTTCTGCAGAAATGGGTTTGAAATCAAGATCTAAGTGATTAAAAAAAGCAGTATAAGTTGTTGGTTTGAAACCAAGTTTTGAGCCTTCGGAAATTAATTGCGATTTTAGATTTTGTTTTTTTTCAGCATTCCAAAATGAATTCCATTTTTCGATTTTCTGAAGTTGTTCTTTTTGAGAAAGCACAATTCCGCCAACGGAACTGAAATTCAGGATTTTGTTTTGTTGTTTTTCTTTGGATAAATCAGAAAAAGCTTGCTGTTGGTTTGCAAAACTTCATCCATGCTTTTTCCGTACGAAGCCACATAAATAGTTTTTGAAGTCAAGCTTGTACTTTCTTCCAATTGTTTTTCGGCCGCTTTAATGTCTTTAGGAACAAAATTTAATTGCGACAAATCGTTATTGAAACCAACATCATTATAAGTGAAACAACAAATAATCGTGATGATTACGCAAAATCCAATCAGGAATTTATTGTTGTGAAAAGAGAAATGTGCCATTTTATCAATGACATTTTTCTTATGTTCAGCCGGATTTTCTTTTGGTTTGTACAAATGCGGAACGATCAGAAGCGAGAAAACTCCTGTTGCCATTACAATTACGGCGCCGAAAATTCCGAGATCTTTTAGCGCATCCGATTTTACAAAAAGCAGACATAAAAAGGCAACAGCTGTTGTCGAACTGCTCATGATTACAGGCATTGTAATGTCTTTGTACAATGTTTTGATGTCGCTGTTGTGCTTGTAATGCGTGAGAATGTGAATGGAATAATCGATCGTAATTCCGAGTAGAATAGATCCAATTCCGAGTGAAATTGCTGAAATCTGCTCTTTTACAAAATATAAAAACGCAACAGCAAATAAAGCTCCGAAAACGGTTGGAAGAAAAATAATTAACGGAATCACTATTTTTCGGTAGAATAAAATCAGAATCAGCATCAACGTAACCATGGCAATTGATGTTGTCAGGATAATATCGCTTTTGATTTGGCTGGCATTGGCAACAGCAATTAATGCCGAACCAAAATAACTGATCGAAGTTTTGCCTTTGAATCTCTGATTTAAATTTTCCTGAATTGATCTTAGTTTTTCAGCAAACAGCGTGTTTTTTTCAGTTTCGCTTGACGAAATATCCGAAGTTATAAAAAGCAATAATTTCTTTTTGTCTTTGGTCATTACAAAACCATTTTCTAAAGTAAAATCATCACCAAGATTGAGCTGTTGTAATTTTTTTAAGGCGATAAACGAAATCCCAAGCGGATCCTGCAGAATAAAATCTTTAGTTATAAATCCCGAAGGCGAAATAATCGATTTGTAATTTCCTTGAACCGTCGTCGAAATACTGTCATTTTGCAGTTTGTTTTGAATGGCTTCATAATCTTTATTTTCAAGAAAAAGTGGCAGATTATTGTAAACAAAATCAATAGTTTCCTGAATATTTTCTTCGTCAATTTTTCCTTGTATTCCGGTTATGTAAGGTTTGCAGGATTTAGAAACGCTGTCTGAAAATGCGGTCGCGATTTCTTTTAAATCTTCGGCAGAACCGTTTTTTTCGAGTTTGAAAATGACGGTTATTTTATCTGCAAAATTCAATTGTTTTAAAACTTTTGCCGTTGCATCGGCTTTGTCGTTTGTTGGAATAAGTTTGGTGATGTCTTCTTCGAATTTGATTTGAGAAGCAAAAAAACCGAAAATAAAAAGCATCAGCAAAGCCAAAAAAACCGAAAGCGATTTTCTTTTATTTACAAATAAATGAATGGCATAGAAAAAGTGATGCATAATTATTTTTTTGCTGTGAATTTTTTGCCACAGATTACACAGATTAGTTTTAGTTTGTCACCCTGAGCGAAGTCGAAGGGCATTCCAATTGGACATGGGCTTCGACTTCGCTCAGCCTGACATGCAAAAATCCTTTTAATCTATGTAATCTGTGGCAAAAACAAATAAATTTTATTCGTTGTGTTTCTTGCTAAAAGCAGTCAAAAGTAAATAACTCAAAAGACCAACAGTCAGCGCGGAAACGGATGCTAAAATAAGACTTCCTACGATATATTGCGTTGCATTTTTTTGAATATCGTTGAGCGTAATCGAACTGTCTAAAACTAGAGGCGCGTCGCTGGAAACAAAAATGCTTCCGACCTGAAGTGAAGCGTAAATAATAAATGGAATAAATGGAGGAAAACTCACATTTGAAGTCAGATAAGCAATAACTTTATTAAGCCTGAAAATAGCGACAAAAGTAAAAAGCAAAATGGTCTGAAATCCCCAAAAAGGCGAAAAACCGATAAAAATTCCCAATGCAATAGGCGCGGATTTCTTGAAATTAGAATCACTGCTTTCTAAAATGTCTTCTAGAAAAAACTTTTTAAAACCTTTTTTTTTGCTCTTCTAAAAAATCTCTTGGCTTGATGTAAAGCAAGGCATTCGTAACCAAAACCGTATTTAAAATACTGATTCGGGTAAAATCTCTGAAAGGACGAAAATGCGAAACGCGTTCCGCAGGATCGTACAAAACTTGAATCGGAATGTTTTTTACTACAATTCCTTTCCATGCCGAGCGCACAATAACCTCGATTTCAAACTCAAATTTATTGGTGTAAAATTTCTTTGGAAGCAATTGCAACGGATATAATCTGAAACCAGATTGTGTATCATCGAGTTTGATTCCGGTTTCGAATTTGAACCAGAAATTCGAAAATTTATTTCCAAAACTGCTTTTCTTCGGAACATTTTCCTGCGTCATATTTCGGCTTCCAATCAAAAGAGAATTTGGTTCTTTTTGAATTTCTTCTAGGAAACTAGGAATGTCAGAAGCAAAATGTTGGCCGTCAGAATCGATTGTTATAGCGTATTCAAAATTTTGCTCGATTGCTTTTCTAAAACCATTTCTAAGAGCTCTTCCTTTTCCTAAATTCTTTGGATGATGAATTTGCGTAAGTTGCGAATATTGTTTTAGAATTTCAGGAGTTTCATCTGTAGAGCCATCGTTGACGATAATCACATTTGAAGTAAATTCTAAAACAGAATCCAAAACTTTTTTTAATGTTTTCTGATTATTGTACGTTGGGACAATAACACAAAAAGAAGTGGAATTAAGGAGATCGTGCTGTGATAAAATAGGTTTCATTTGGAAATTTTGCTTTCGTTTACTTCACAAATTGTTTCTCTTTTTCAGAGAAGCTTTTGGATTGTAAAACAAAGTCTTTTAGATATTCTTTTAAAGCGCCGTTTTGATCGGCATAATGCTCTGTAAGATATTTTTTGTCTTCTTTTATATTCTTTTTATAGCCCGTAATTCCAGGTACGTTTTCTTGAATGCTCAAGCGAATCATTCGGATTTCGATATTGTTGGGTTCGCTTTTTATGGTCGATTCAAGCAGTTTTGCACCTTCCTTAAAACGGTCAATTTTTTCTTTTAATTTCTTTTTGAAATTGGCATCCAATAAAATTGAAGTCGCTTTATAAGCAACCAAAGTTTTATTATCATCGTCAGAAATTGAAGCTAGTTTTTCTGAAAATTCTTTTGCATTACTCTCCGATTTTGTAACAACAGTATACATTTTTCTGATGGAAGCCAAATCTGGAGTTCCAGCAAAATTTATCCATAAAAGTAATGTCAATAGCAGTTTCATAATTACATTTTTTTGTACACATTGCTTAATTTCAAAGCAACAGTATCATTAAAATAAGTAGTGTTTTTTACTTTAACCAAATTATCTTCAGTTGTGGTAATGTCAAGTTCTAAGCGTAACTCCGGATTTACTTCAGGATTGATAAGCGCCATAAATTTTACATTGGCAAGCGTCTGAATCATTAAAGTTTCCTGCGTAATTTTTTCCGTCAGTTCTTTAATAATCTGAATCATGCAAACCCCCGGCATAATCGGGTTTCCTGGAAAATGACCTTTGAAAACCTCATGTTTTTCATTGACCAAAATTGTAATAGTATATTTAGAATCTGATATTTTTTCTTCCGAAAGTATGCTGTAAAAATCTTTTAAAACCATTTTTTATTTTACTTTAAAAGTATAACTGATTCCAAACTGCAATACCTGATTTAAAATAACTTGGTCATAATAATAGTCGTCATAGTCAATACCATCATAACCATAAATATCAATTAATCCTTGTTTAAATCTTGCCTCAAAAGTTAGTCCGTTTGGCAAAGTATAGCCAATACCTCCAACAAAAGAGAAATCTGTACCAATAGGATCATAGCCATATCGACCAAAATTGTCACTTGTTTTCAAATCAAGTGATGGTCCTGCTAAAACATGAAAACCTTGCCCACCAAAGTTAAACTTTGCAACTGCGCCAAGCGTTACATAATTTAATTCATATTTTGTATCCTGTAAAGTATTTGATCCGTTGTAATATTCTCGCCCTTCGGCACCTTGTCTCGAATACGTTATTTCAGGCTGAAGTGTGAAAAATTTATTGAATTTTATGGCAACTAATCCTCCAATATAATAATCAGCTTTCATGCTGTTGTTATCAATATTGGTTAAACTAGTAAGGTTTAAACCGCCTCGAATTCCTGGACTAACAGATACTTGTGCTTGCGCAGAAACAAGTCCAATAAATAAAACAAATGCAATTAAGGTTAGTTTTTTCATAGTTGGTTTGGTTTGTATTTTTATTCTGATTTAAAATAATTTAGTTCAATTTTCAACTTTATATTTTGATGTAAAATGACGATATTTTTAGCAAATTTATCGTTTTCTAAAGTAAAAGTAATTGTTATTTTTTCTTTTGACTTCGATGAACGAATTAGTTTTTCGAATTTTTGATCTTTTTTGGAAATAAAAAGATAATTGTCGCGATCTCCGTCTGCCGATTTATAAATGTCAAAATCTTCGTTTTCGAATTGTTCCTGAATTGCAAAATCTTTCTTCAAAAGAATTCTGAAATCTTCTGTTAAAGTATTAATCAAAATTTTTCGGTCTAATTCTGATACAATTGAATTGACTTTAAATGTCTTTTCAGAAATTTCAAAATCCATTAATTTGTTGCCAAATTCAGTTGTAAAAACTACTCTATGCGTAGTGTCATTTACCTTTTTGGCAATAAAAATTCCAGACATTTCATGACCGTAAACCGTGATGTTGGTTTTATAAACATAATCAGCATTTGCGTCAGCGAAATACGGAACTTCTATCTTCGTTTTGTCTAATTTTTTAGGCGTGTAATTTTTTGTGACCGAGCCACAGGAAACCAAAATAATTGCCAGAAAACAATTAATTAGTAAAAACTGAATCGTCGATTTTTGCATTGATTACTTTATTTTTAAGTACAATTCGGGTATAATCCTCAGATGATTCTAAAAGTTTTACCTGAACAACTGTTGCTTCTTCTTTATCAAAAGTCAGTTCGATTTGTTTGATGTATTTTTTCAAAGTTGCATCTTTCGGAATAAATTTCGCCAAGTTTTGACCTTTCAATTTAAAATAGGAAATCGTAAATTCTTTGTCGTCAAACATATTGCCGCTTACGCTTCCAATAATCAGTTTGTTGATTCTGGCGAAGATTTTACTGTTGCCAATATCAACCGCACTTTTCTTTCCTTCGTCGTTAATCAGGATTTTTCCGTTCTTGAAGACAATGCTGTAATTGTATGGTTTTTTGTATTGCCAAGACAATAAAGCCGGTTCTTTAAAAACCATTTTTCCAGAAGTTTCAATATCTTTCGACAAAAAATCCAAATGTTTGTACTGAACAAAATCAGTGCTCAATGTTTTGATTTTTTTGGCCACTTCATTTACATCTTGCTTGAAAGAAGCAATTTCAGCATCGGTCATTTTTTGTTCTTGAGCAAATATATTGCCTGAAATAAATAGAATTAAGAGCGCTATTTTAGTTTTCATATTTTATTAAAAATTGTGCTTATTATCTGCCACGAATTGCACCAATTTTCACGAATTTTTAGTTTAAGAAAATCCGTTTAAATCCGCGTCTTCGCGATAGCGAATCCGTTTCATCCGTGTTCAATTTCATAAGCATTAAGATTCAGTAATTCCTCCACAGAAACCACTTCATAATTATTTTGCTGTAAAAATTGCAAAAACTGTTCCAATACTAAAACAGAGTGCGGAGCAGTATCATGCAAAAGTACGATTCCACCGGGAGAAATGCGTTTTTTAATTCGGCTTAAAATCAAATCCACATTTTTTGTTCCACCGTCAAGCGAACGAATATTCCAGCCAATTACTTTGTGATCGGTAAAGTCTAGAGCTTCAGCAATTGATGGCGTCGTAACTCCGTAAGGTGGACGAAAAAAGTTGATTTTCTTAGAAGTGAATTTTTCCAGAAGTGCATCTGTTTTCTGAATTTCTTTGGTGATTTTTTTGGTATTATAAAAATCAAAAAATTTAGAATGCGAGTACGAATGATTTCCAACCAAATGACCTTCATCAATAACCTTTTGAAGAATTTCGGGATGTTCTTCGATATTTTTTCCGATGCAGAAAAAAGTTGCTTTGGCATTGTATTTTTTCAGCAATTCCAAAATTTCCAAAGTAAAAACACTTGGTCCGTCATCAAACGTTAAGGCAATTTTTTTTCTGTTTCTGATGGATTATTGCAGAATGCTTTTACATGATAATTAGAAGAAATTCGGGCAGAGCCAAAAGCATTTATAACAATCCAAAGAAGAAGATATACAAGATACCATAGCTTATTAATTTCTATAATTATTTTTAAAGCAAGTAATAAAATAAGTAAAAAATAGAAGAGCCTAGATATGTTTTTATGCGTTATCATTTTGAAAGCAACGTAAAACTATGATTTTTTCCATTTACTTGATTATAAAGTAAAATGGTATTATAAGAAGGTTTTGAAACCGAATTCACTTTTATAATTTCCGGAATTTCCTGAGTTTTTAAAACTTTTGAAGCCATCCACAAAGCAAAAGCCGAAGCCGTATCGAAAGCTCCGCTCAAATGTTTATAATAAAATTGAGGCGTTTCTGCGAAAGCATTGTCACTTAGATTTCTGTAATAAGAATCAGAATCTGAGTTTCCATCAAAACCTAAAACAATAGCGTCAAGATCTGCAATTTCCAGATTATTTGCTTTTAGAAAAGAAATTAAAGCTGTTTCAACTTCATTTTCTTCTAAAGTATTTACGATTTCAACATCAAGAATTTCGGCATACGTATTTTCTTTTCGTTCATTTTCCAAAACAAAAAAACTCGCGCCTTCACCATACACAACTCCACTAGAATTTGCATTTAAAATATCAGAAGGAAGATCAGTTTCTTTTTTAATTCTTCCAGCCAATTTGAAAAGCGAAAGTGTATATTCACCGTTTTCATCAACGCCGCCAACTAAAATCGAATTGGCTTCGTCTTCTTCAATCTGCATTTTAGCATCCAAAAGTGCTGATTCAAAAGAAACTGCGCCATTTACATACGTAAAATTATAGCCTTTGCATTGTAAAGAAAGTGCAATTTGCGCACCAACCGTATTATGTGTTGATTGAATAAATGAAGTTGGCGTTAAAAATTCTTCATTATTATCGAGAATGTTTTTCAGGAATTTTTCAGAATCTTCGATACAACCTAAACCAGTTCCGGTAATGATGGCATCGACATTTTCAACATTGGCATCTTTCATCGCCAAAGCCGAAGCTACGATTCCGTTTTTCACTCCTTTTGCCATTCTTCTGATCATGGCAGGAGAAATGTAATCTTTATAAACTGGAGGAACAATTGTTAGAACAGTTTCGTTTTTGTTTACAACGGCTTCTTCCAAAAAAACAGTATCAAATGTTTTTTGAGTCGAAATACAGCCTACTCCATTTATATATGTTTTTTTTGTCATTAGCTTTTTGAAAATATAAGGGTTGAACAATTTCCTCCAAAACCGAAAGAATTGGATAAAACATGTTCGATATTTTTATTTTTTAAAGTAGTCTGAGGTTTCAAATCGAATTCTTCCATTTGATTTTCAAAATTCAAATTCGGATAAACCACATTATTTTGAATCGCTAAAACAGAATAAACGGCTTCAATCAATGCTATCGCCGCTAAAGTATGTCCTGTAAAAGGTTTTGTAGAGCTAAAATCTGGAACTTTTTCATCTTCATAAATTCGGAGCAAAGCTCTTCCTTCAGACAAATCATTGTTTGGCGTTGCAGTTCCGTGAACGTTGATATAATCAATCTCAGAAGGTTTTATTCCTGAAACTTCAAAAGCTTTTTCATGGCCAAGTAAGCGCCGTCGCCATTTTCTGAAGATGCAGTTTGATGAAAAGCGTCGTTTGCGTTACCGTAACCTGAAACTCTTGCCAAGACTTTTTTGTTTTGTTTCGCCACAATTTCGTCCGATTCTAAAACCAAAAATGCACCACTTCTCCAAGATTTAAACCTTTTCTATTATTGTCAAAAGGCTTGTTGTAATCGTCAGATAAAATCATCAAAGTTTTGAATCCGTTGATGGTAAATTTTGCCAAAGCATCAGTTCCGCCCACAATTACACGATCCAATTTTCCGGTTTTAATTAATCGCGCGCCTAACATAATCGAGTTTGTCGCCGATGAACAAGCCGTACTGATTGTCGTAACCATTCCTTTTAAACCAAGTTCCGAAGCAATTTTTTCAGCAACATCGCCGCCGTCATGACAAGTGATATATTTTACCAATTCTGGTTTTTCAAAATAATCGAAATAATGTTTTTCGGTCATATCCATTCCGCCCACACTTGTAGCCGAAATAAGTCCGGTTCTGAATTCGTTGATTGAGGTAATTCCGGCATTTTCAACTGCTTGTTTGGTCGCCAAAGCGCCAATCATAGCGGTTCTCGAAAAATTATTATTTTCTGAAAGCTGTAATTCGGAAATTAATTCTTCATTGGTTTTTTTGATTTCACCAACTTTGATCACATCGGCATGAACCGTCGGAATATTTTCAATTCTGGAAATGCCAATTTTATTTTCGATCAGCGAAATATAATTTTCTTCGACTGAATTTCCAATCGAAGAAATAATTCCCATTCCCGTTATTGCGACACCTTTCATCTAATTTTAGATTTATGATTTTAGATTGTAGATTCTTAGAACTTTGTCAAAGTTTTAAACTTTGACAAAGTTGACGGATTTTTAAACCATTTTAGATTTTAGATTTCCAACTGGAATCTAAAATCTAAAGTCTAAAATCTGAAATCTATTTTGTTCTGTTAGCGTTGATGTAAGTTGCCATAGTTTCGATTGATTGGAAAATTGACTTTCCTTCTTTCGGGTCAACCAGTTTAATTCCGTAATCTTTATCAAGAATCACGATCAATTCAAGTGCATCAATCGAGTCTAAACCTAAACCGTCTCCAAACAAAGGATCGTTATCGGCAATGTCTTCAACAGCGATATCTTCTAAGTTTAAAGTTGTAATGATTTTATTTTTTAATTCTTCTTTTAATGCTTCCATGCTTATCTATTGTATAATGTATTGATATTTTCGTTTGTATATTTTTCGTTTTCTTTTTTGCTGATAACACAAAGAAAAGCTTTATAATTTTCGTCAAAATATTCGACCCAACCGCATAAAACTGAATCTGCTTTATTTGTGTTTAAAAGAATATCTGAATAATTAGACAGAAATTCGGCGTTGAAAGCATCAAATATAAAGAAAGAATTCTCACTTTTCAGCTGATGGCGGATACTTATTTCGCCCAAACAAATATTTGGCAGTGTATAAACAAAAACCGCCGGACTCGGATAATAGTTTTCTTTGTCAGAAATCGATTCCTGATATTTCACATCAGTATCTAAACTTGACGATTTATTCGCCAAAACCAAAGCAATATTATTTTCTTCTTCAGATGAAATAATCGGACTCAAAAGCAATTCTGATCCTAAAAAAGCCAGTTTGCTCAAAGCATCCATTTTGAAAAACTTTGGATATTGTATTTCAAAATTACGCAATGCTTGTTTAGAAAAATCAGCAAAATCGGTTGGTTCAATTTTGAATACAGAAGTTCCGTTCAAAACAATTTGGTTGTTTTGGATGGTGATGTAGGATTGTATGTAGGTTTTGTTGATCATTCTTTTAATTAGTATAAAAATTTATACTGAATAAGTGATTTTAAATCTTCTCCATTTTTTGATTAATAATATCATTTAATGGTCTAATGAAATTATCGATATTTTCTTTTCCATTTTTTATAATGTAAAACTTTTCAACTTTTTCTTTTAGTTGTACGAAAAAATCTAAGGAGGTTTTTTCAATATTTAAATCGTCGTAGCAATCATATAAATATTGTGATAAAAATTCTAAATTTTCTTGATCATAAGTTCTTAAAAAGATTGAACAATAGAGATAATTTTTATCTAGAAATTCATTGTTGCTAAAAAGAATTTCATCAGCTAAATGATAAAGTAAATCTTCATTCCAATTTAAGATTTCGATTGAAAAATTTTCACTATCTGTTTGATTTAAATTGCTTATGAAATCTCTAATGTAAGGCTGAAACACCAATTCATAAAAACCACTACTTGACCCCAGATTACTTTCAATATCTTTTTTTAGACCTGCAATTTTATCACTCATATTTCTAGCAATTTTAATGATATTGAACTTGTAAGTTTTCTTTACAAGTTGGAATTTAATTTTATAGATTAGATATCTGATGAAATTCTACGAAAAATATCCAATATTAAAACGAAAAAGCTTTCTTTCAAAAGTTCTTGTAGATACTGTATATTCTACAATGGCTTTAGAAAATCAAGATGTTTCAAAAATAAAAATAATTCAAATTGTTGATTCTATTTTGAAAGAAAGAGAATTAAAAGATTCAGCATTCTTTAAATAGATTTTTGTTATTTTCTATTTTATCTTTTCAAAAACAACAGCCGTATTGCAACCTCCAAATCCAGAAGCTGTTTTCAAAAAATACTCTATATTTCTTTCTTCATTTTTCTCAATAACATTTATAGCTTCGCTAACTCCAATTTCATCAAAACCTTTCGATTCAAAAAGCATATTTCGATTTGCAGATGCAATCGCAATTACCGTTTCCAATAATCCTGAAGCGCCTAAGGTATGACCGTAAAATCCTTTCAAACTATTGATTGGAACATTTTGTAAATCCAATCGGTTTAAGGCAATCGCTTCCATTTCGTCGTTGAACGGCGTTGCGGTTCCGTGTGCTGAAATATAATCTAATTTATTGGCTTCAATATTTGCTTCTTTCAAAGCATTTTGAATACTTCTGAACAAACCTTCACCTGTTCTTGAAGGCCCTGAAATATGATTCGCATCGTTTATCGAACTATCTCCAATTACTTTTATTTTCGCGTTTTTGGCTTCAGCCGAAACTAAAACTGCAGAAGTTGCTTCGCCCAAACTTACTCCGGTTCTGTTTTTAGAATAGGGTTTACAAGGCAATTCGCTCATCGCCTGAAAAGCATTAAAACCAGACAAAACAAATTCCGAAACTTCGTCGCCGGCCACAACAAAAATATTGTCATAAAGTTCCGACTGAATCATTCTTTTAGCAACAGAAACAGCTAAAATTCCGGAAACACATGCATTTGAAATCACAATTGGTTGTGTTTTGAATCCGAAGAAATTGGCAACGTTTTTAGCCAAAACATCTAAATGTGCATTATTGAAATTTTCTTCAGAGTTGTTTTTTAAAGCCGTAACATTTCCTTTTGTTGTCGAAAGTACAAAAGCAGTTTTCGAATTCAATTCAACTCCAGAAGTTTTGATAATCGGCTCTAAAGCCAAAATCATCATTTTCTCTAAACGGGAATATTTTCTTTCAGCGCTGATTTTTGCAAAAGCGCTGTTTATTTTTTCATCAGAAATAATCGAAGCATAAAACGGATTTGGCATCAAAGAAGTATCATTATGCAATTGAATTCCAGAATCGCCACGCAAAATCGCTTCGATGTTCGACGGAACATCAAATCCTAAAGGCGTGATACAATTGGTTTGTGTAATGTATATTTCTTTTGACATTTTAATTATTCATTTTTTTATTTTAGATAAATCCAATTCAAAAGTTTCCTTCCAAGTTCTGCAATACGGAATTATTGACTTTGAATCTCCAAAATAAATTTTCTTTAAACCATTTTCGGAATATTGTAATATCATTATATCATCTGCGAAATCTAATGTGCGTTTGTTAAAAGAAACAAATCCTGATTTTTGCGCTGTTGTTTTAACACTGATTTTTCGATTATTTGAACATATTACATCATATCCTTTTTGATTAGTTTTAAGCGCTAATGTTCCATTTGTTTCTATCGCGCAATAAAATTCTCCAATCCTTCCTAATAAATGACGAACTTCTGTAGGACTACATCCTAATTGATTAATTTCTATATCTAAGACTTGCAGATATTTATCTAAAAGTACTTTTATATCTTCTTGTTTCAAATAATTAAAATTTTCTTTTCCCGCAGAATTAATGTTTTAATCTGTGCTAATTCGTGAAATTCGTGGCGAAAAAACTTTATTTCAACAATCCAACTTTCCTTTTCCATTCCTCATAAAAAGGAGGATTCGTCAGCATTAAATTTCCTTCTTTATCTAAAAAAACCTGAGTTGTTTCGCCAGTGCAGGCAATTTCGCCTTTATGATCAATAATCTTAAAACGATAAATTATTTTCGTGACCGGAGTATCGACAACTGTGGTTTCAATTGTTACAACATCGCCGTAGCGCAAAGACAATTTATGTTCGCATTTTGATTTTACAATTGGAGTCGTGTAACCCGTTTTTGCGATGTCCAAATACGTAAGTCCGTGCTGGCGTCCAAAGGCTTCACGACCGTCTTCAAAATACGTAATATAATGGCCGTGCCAAACTATTCCAAGCGGATCAGTTTCGTTAAAACGAATTCTGATTTCGTGCGAAACGGTTAAGTTTGAGGCTTCGTTATACTGTTCTTTTCTTTTTGTCATAAAATAAGGCAATGGAAGTTGTGATTATAAAGAACAAAAATAACAAACTTATTTTTGGAATGATTTCGACGAACGAAACGTTGCGCAATAAAACGTCATAAAAAGCTTCTAATCCCCAATTCATCGGTGAAGATTTGGCAATGATCTGCATGATTTTTGGCATTGCAAAAACCGGAACCCAAATTCCGCCAATTGCGGCCAGAATAATAACACTTGTTGCACCAAAAGGTGCTGATTGTTCTTGAGTGCTCGCAACGGTTCCTAATAAAATTCCGAATCCGATGGCGCCAAAACCTGAAAATAAAGCGACAATACTCATTAAAAACAAATGACCTTCAACATTTAAAGGAGGCAAACCAATGTGCGGAAACAGGAAAATCGCAACGGCAACCATCATATAAAACTGAATCATACAAATAACAGAATAGGTAATGGTTTTGCCAATAATGACAACCAAATTCGAAACTGGATTGGTCAATAATCGCACAAAAGTTCCTTGTGATTTTTCTTTTACAATATTGATAGAAAGCGGAATCACAATAAAAAATATCGCAAAAAGTGTCCAAGCCGGAACGTTGTGCTGAACCGAATTTGGCAACACTTCTTTGTTGTTTATTCTCGGAACAATTTCTTTAAAAGTGATAAAACTTTTTTGATCAAATTCGGTGTTTTCCTCGCCAAACTGATTTTGAAAAGCAGTATAAATTGATTTGGTTTCGATTTGAGAAATCATTTTGTCAATCGAACTCATAACTGAATTTTTGAAACTCAGCTGAACCGCCGGATCAAAATATAATTTCACTTCTTTTTGAGTTATAACTTTTGGTTTTTCAGGTTTTGCAACGCTGTCTGTAAAACCCATTTTGCTCACAATGTTTTCGACATTCTGATCGACTTTGGCTTGCAAATCGGCGCTTAGGTTTTTTGGGATTACGATGGCCAATTGAAATTTTCCTTTGTAGACATTTTCTCGGGCAACTTCTTCGGTAATGGTTTTATTGTCGATTTGTGTTACAACGCTAAATAAATTATTCTTTTGAAGATTGTCAAAAACCGTTTTCGAAACAGCGCCTTTATCATTGTCAACCAATAAAATCTGAATTTTATTATCGCTGACTGTTTTAAAAGTGCTGTCTTGAATAATCGTAACTGTAATTACCAAAACCAACGGCATGATAAATAAAATAATCAAACCGCCTAAATCTCTTTTCAATAAAAGAAATTCTTTTACTATCGACATCCAAATTTTATATATCATCTCGCAAGTCTTTACCGGTTAATGAAATAAAAACATCTTCGAGATTTCTGGCATTTTCTGTAGTTTCAATTAGGGTTTCTGGCGTTCCTTTTGCAAAAATTTTGCCTTGGTCTAAAATGGCAATATTGGTGCAGAAATCTTCGGCTTCCGCCAAATGATGTGAGGTATAAATAATCGTGGTCCCGTTTTGATTTAAAACTTTAAGATAATCGATAATTGCATTTTTTGACTGAACGTCAACGCCAACAGTTGGTTCATCCAAAAACAAAACTTTCGGATTGTGCAGAATTCCGGCAATCAAATTCACACGGCGTTTCATTCCGCCAGAAAAAGTATGAATTTGTTTATCGGCGAATTTTAATAAACCTAAAAGATCTAAAGTTTCGATTACTTTATCTTTCAAATCAGAACCTTTCAAACCGTACATGCTTCCAAAATAATGCAGATTTTCTCTCGCAGTCAAAGTTGGATACAAAGCGTATTCCTGAGGAACAACGCCAATGATTTTTTTGATTTTCGAAGAATGATGGTGATAGTCTAAATCATCGATTGAAAAATGTCCCGAAGTTGGTTTGATCAATCCGCAGAGCATCGAAATTAAAGTGGTTTTTCCGGCGCCATTCGGGCCTAATAATCCGAAAATCTGGCCTTCATTTATCTCCAACGACACATCGTTCAAAGAAAACTGATCGGCATCTTTGTACTTTTTCGAAAGAGATTCTATTTTTATAATGGAATTCAAAATATAATTAGCTGATTGCTTTTTTTAGTTTTTTGAAAAAGATTTCTTCGCGATTCGCAATGTCCAAAAGTTCATCGGCAATGGCGTTGTAAGCGTCTTCTTTGGCGCTTCGGTTTTTATAAATTCGGGAAGCTTCAACGGCAAAATCGCGCCATGAATCTCCAATTTGTGTCATTTCTTTAGAAAGTGTTTTCAATTCTTCATTTCCTAAAACAACCGAGGCTTCTTGTAAAAACGCAGCGTAAATAAATCGGAAGCCACCGCCACCAGTTCCAATTTCTTCCTGCATACGAACCATTTGTGCCAAGTAATGATTTGCTTTTCTAACGCCGTGTTTCTTCGGCCATTTTCGAATTTGTCGCGAAACCATTTTGATACCACGAACGCCTACAATTGGCATTGGCGCCAGCATATCGCGACAAGTATTTTTGATTCCTTTTATGATTGCACTTTTTAAATCAACAGTTGACGGAATCTGAATAGGATAATACATTTGTCCGCGTGGCGCAAAAGCGCCTTTGGCAAAACGCACTTTATCCATTTCTTCGTGTGTCAAAGTGGTAACGGTTTCCATCACCGGATCGCTGATCAAATAATCAGTTTCGGTTTTGCCGTAAACGACTAAATTGTGCGCGTTGAAATGAAAGCGATATTCATCAGGAAAATAACTCAAATGATAAACACCAACTTGTAATCCCGTTGGAATATTGTTTTTTAGATTTTCTTCTAAAGCTTTATTGGCATTGGCAACCGAAGAAAATTTTTGTCTTTTAATTTTAAGATTTAAGCGATTGGCCACTTTATTAAAAATGTGTCCAGGCAAAGTTCTGTAACTGATTGCCGGTGCATGATTTACTTTTAAAAAAGGCAAATAGACGAAAAAAAGTCCAGAACCAATTCCGAAAACCATCGGTTCGCTGATATTGAGTCCGCTGTTTTTTAAGAGGTTTGAAGCTACTCCGTTTTCACAATGAGCAGATTGATGATGTGTAAAAGTAACTTGCATTATTTTGTAATACTATTTTTTAATTCGGCAATTGAAATGTCAAAAGCGTCGGCATATTTTTGTAAAGTTTTGTCATTTAGTTTGGCAAAAACGGAAGGCTTAAAATGTCTTTTTACGCGCCATTTCCACATATCGACATAACCAGCAAGAATCGAAAGATCCATTTTGTTGAGTTCCATAAAATAACAAATCGGACTCAATTCTCCGTTTAGCACTTTTTGTTTTGCTTCTTCGGCACGTTCTTTTATATCGTCGATGGCGTTCGAAAGTGCAATGGCTTTTGGTTCCCAACCTGTACTCAAAGCGGTTGTGTAATTCCCGTTTTCGTCGGTTGCATAAACCAATTCTTTGAGATTTTTTTGCTTAAATTTCCATCGTGTTGAGGTACATTTTCTTTTTCCATGACGGTGTTTTTTTAATCTATACCATTAAACGTATCAAAACCAAAATAGGTAATATTTCAATTATAATTAATAAGGCAAGATTTATTAAGGCTAAATTTTTCTTTTTTTGACAAAAAAATAAATCATTTCTACTAAGAGAAATAGACAATAAACTTGACTTAAAAAGAAAGCTAATTCATCAGAGTTTATTTTGAAAACAGCAATAAGTATCAATATTAAAATTCCTAATCGAATCAATAAATGATAAAGCGGTTTTTTCCTATCCATTTCGATATTTAATTATTTTTCAACAGAAATCGTCTTCTGAATAAACAAATTAATTTCGCATTCTAACAGTTTTTTATCTTCGAATAAACTCTCGCAACTCATTGTACATAAAGTATAATCGTCGCCAACAAATTTGGAAACCAAAGTTGCTTTGGTTGTAATAACATCGCCAACTTTTGGCAATGCATGTATTTTTAAATTCTTTAAAGCGCTGATAAAACCAATAACATTTACGTTTTCATTTTCGGTTCCGTCTTCTTCAAAAAATATTTTTTACCGACAATTGATGAACAAGTCTGCGCGGTATTTTCGATTAAACCGGCTTCAGTAAAAATGCCTTTATCAACAAAAATATTGTCTTCTTGGATTAAAAATTCGGTTTCAACAGAAGTGGCATCAATTTCCAAAATCAAATCGACCATCAGCATTGGCGCGCGGTGCGGTAAATAATTTTGTATGTCGATTCCAACTTTCATCATAATATTTATTGTGCTAGAACGGTTTTCATTTGTCCGCTTGCAATTTCTTCATCGTTTAAAAAAGTCACGATATCTACTAAAGTCACTCCGGCAAATTCCTGCAAAATGGTAACATTCGACTGAATCGTATCATTTATTTTAGGCAATTTTTTAATCTGAATATCTTTGATAGAACCAATATAACCAGTTGGAGCAATTTCATTTTTCAAAAAAACTGATAACCCGTATGCAAGGCAACAGACTGCGCCATATGTTCAATTAAGCCAGCTTCTAAAAAAGAGTTTTCTTCTAAAAAAATATTGCTTTCCTGAATTTTCAAACCAGAAATTAATCCCGTTTCTGAATAAGAAAACATACGATCCACCATTACAAAAGGGAATTTTTGCGGAAGCAGATTTTCTACAGCTTCTTTTTCTAAAAGGACAACGGTTTCCATTAGCAAACAGTTAAATACGCATACGCAAATGAAAAACGTCCGCTTTCTGGAACCGACAATAAAATTTTGTCTCCTTTTTTCAATTTTCCAGAATTCATTAATTCTTCAACTGCAATATAAATTGAGGCGGAGCCCACGTTTCCAACTTTCAAAAGGTTCATGAACCATTTTTCAGATGGAATTACAATTCCTTTTTCGTCTAACCCTTTTTTTAGTCCTTCAACAAAAAAGTACGAAGAAACGTGTGGCAAAAAGTAATCAACATCATCGGCAGTAACATTATGTTTTGCCATAGCATCGGTCATACTTTCGACACCTTTTGGCAGAATAAATTCGTCAAGCAGTTTCACATCCTGTTTTACTGCTAGAACGGATTCGTTTAGCAATTGTTCAGGTTTGTACTCGCTCCACGGTTTTATTTCCCCGTTTTCTAGTTTATCTCCGCCTGCATACATGCAGGTTTCCAATTCGAATGCATACGAATATGCTTCCATCCATTCGATTTTTAAAGAAATATTTCCGGTTGGTTTATTTTCTAATAAAAAAGCACCAGCTCCGTCTGATAACATCCAACGTAAAAAATCTTTTTGAAGGCAATAATAGGCTGTTCTTCCAGATTTTTTAAGTTGATGATTTCCTGATTGTATTGTTGTGCCGAAAGCCAAGTCGAAACTTTTTCAGATCCTGTGCAAACTGCATTTTTAGAATTTCCAGATTTTATCGAAAGAAAACCATATTTCAAGGCATTCATTCCAGAACAGCAAATTCCAGAAGAAGAGTTCAATTCAACCGATTTGTTTTTCAATAATCCATGAACCATTGCGGCGTGCGAAGGGGCAAAAACATCTGGTGATGATGTTCCGCAAGAAAGTACTTCTAAATCCTGATCAGTGAAATTTTCGTCAAATAGCTTTTCAATAGCACTTTTTGCTAATTCGGCATTACTATGTGTGCTTTTGCCGTTTTTGTCAACGGCATAATATCGGCTTGTAATTTTATTATTGCGCAAAATAATACGTCGTGCTTTTGAAGCAGTATCGTTTATTAGCCCTAAATAGTTCTCCATTTCATCGTTAGAAACAGCGTCATTCGGCAAATATTTTGCGGCTTTGGTAATATATACGTCAAACATAATATAATTTTCTCCTCTTCTAAACCCCTTGATAGTATTGAGTTTCTTTTTTTATAGTTTTAATCTTAAACGGATAGCTAATAACATGCAATATATATACTATTGGCGAGATTACCCATATTGCAAGGAATAAATAAACATAAAATAATTTCAGAAGCAGTTTTCTGTTTTTTTGGTTTTTATGAATGAAATTAGACCATTTATTAAAGATTTTGTTAGCAGTTTTGTCTACAGTCACTAAATACGGACTGATTTTTACGGCTCCAATTTCGGCTAATTTTGGCTGTAAATCTTCTAATTTGTTTTGTTTGAATTCGGAAAGCATGATTTCGCCAAATTTATCCGATTCCTGAATGTCTTTGTCCGAAACTCCAGGCAACGGAAAAAAGCCTAAATAACGTTTTTTGACTCCAGAAAACATCCAGTTTACAATTGTAATGACGCTGATTAGATTTCCAACGCGATCGACTAACGCAACATTTCCAACCAATTTTGCATTGGCTTCTTTCAATAAAACTTTCACTTTTTCCTGCGCCATAATCCACATATTTCGGGAACCGTTTACGGTAATAACGGGAGTATTGTTTAAAATAGTCTTGGCTTCAGCACTTTTTAAGAAAGAGTTCATCGGAATTGAAGGTGTCAAATACCAAACCTGATAATGCAGTAAAACAAGATCAAATTTTGTGTTCAGAATTTCGTGCGGAACTGGTTTTAAAGCCGTTGGAATTTGTAGAAATGATTCTGGAAAGGCGTCAAAAAAAGTGGTTTTATTCCACGGAAAAGGAAACGGTTTTTCTAATTGAATTTCATGAAAAGTTACGTTGATTTCATCTGAATTCAGAAAAGGTTTTGCAATGTTGCGAGCAATCGATTCCAGTTGTCCAGATTGGGAATAATAAATAACGAGAACATTTTTCATTTGGGTTTGCTTTCTTTGGTTGAAAGCAAAAATAGGTAAATTATTTTAAACGAATTTTCTTGTTTAATGTTTCGTTTTACAAGTTTTTTTAAGCTTGGATTTGTGGTACGGTTTGAATCTCGCAAAGTCGCAGAGGCGCAAAGGTTAAATTTAAAATGAATTTTAAAGTGCAGTTTGTCATTTCTGTAAAGGTTAGATATTTCGGTAACAAAATTTAAATTTAATAAATTTTGTTACGATGAGAAATAATAGTCAAGATTGTACATTAGAGAGGAACTATTTAGAGAAATATCGTTTCTTGATAAAAGAATATGAGCAGGTGAAAAACAAAACTCATCCACTTTATAAAAAGGCGATGGATTTTTACACAGCAAATGACACGTGCAGAAAAAGTTTCTTAAAGTATTATAATCGCTATAAACAGAGTGGGAAATCTCAGGATCTATTGCCTCAAAAGCGAGGTCCAAAATATAAAACCCGACGTCCTTTGCCTTTTATAGAACAAAAAGTAATCGAATTAAGAGAAAAAGGAAACAACAAATATGAAATTGTTAGTATCTTAAATCCCAAATTAGGAAAACATGCACCATCATATTCTGGAGTTTATAATATTTTAAAAAGGCATAAAATAAATAGATTAACTCCGAAGATTAAAAAGAATCATCAGAAAATAATCAAGGAAAGAATGGGACAGCTGGGTCATATTGATTGTCATTATTTAAGTAAAAGCATAATTCGTGGAGAAAATAAAAAACTCTATTTAGTCTGTGTAATTGATGATTACAGCCGAATTGCCTGGGCAGAATTAGTTCCAGACATTACCAGTTTAACAGTGATGTTTGCGTCATTAAAATGCTTAAACATCCTAAGCAGTCATTATGAAATAAAATTTGAAGAGATATTATCTGATAATGGGGCTGAATTTGGACCTAAAACAAGCAAAGTCAAAAATAACCATCCATTTGAAAGAATGCTGATGGAATTAGGAATCGTGCACCGATATACAAAACCTTACCGTCCACAGACAAATGGTAAAGTAGAGCGGTTTTGGAGAACTCTGGAAGACGATTTATTAAGAGACACGGATTTTGATTCTCAAGAAGAGCTAAAAGAAGAATTATTACAATATTTATATTATTATAATCACGAAAGACCACATCAGGGAATCGATGGAAAAAAGCCAATTGAAATGATAAATCCGTTACCGAAATAAGTGACTTTTACAGAAATGACAAAAATGAGAAAAAACTCTGCGCCTTTGCGAGATTCTTTACCCATTATGTCAAATCATTCCAAAAATCGAAATAATTGAACCATTGCAAAGGATATTTCTGCAGAATGCTTTCAACGCTTTTTACGTATTCTTTTAATAAGCCTTTTTCGTCGCGGTGTTTTACTGTTGCTTCTCGGGCGTATAAATGATAATGCAGATTTGGTTCTTTCATTACATATACAAAAACAACAGGAACTTTTAATCTTGAAGCGATTAAAAATGGGCCAGCAGGAAAATTAGCTTCTTTACCCAAAATTTCTTCAGAAAGTGATTTGGTTCCTTCAAAATAGCGATCGCCGGTAAAGCAAACCAATTCATTATTGGCCAAAGCCGAATTGATTTCGAAAATATGCGATAAATCGTCTTTTATGATGATGAATTTCACAGAAGATTTTTTCGTGACGCTTTCCAGATAATTCTTGATTGCCGAATGTTCTAAATCGGTCGTAACCAAATTGATTTGAAAATCAAGATCGATGTCGCCAAAAAAATGTTCGGCGATTTCAAAATTTCCGACGTGTGCACTAATTAAGACACCGCCTTTTTTCTCGGCCAAAAGTTTTTTCAGAATTTCGATTCCGTCAAATTCATAAGTGAATTTATTTCGAAGCCCGGCCGAAATGGAAATTTTGTCAATAATAGTCTGTCCAAAAGTATAGTAACTTTTGAAAACCATTTTTTTGACTGGAAATTGGAATAGTTAAGTCTTTCTTTGAAATAGTAAAAAATAGCCTTATTGCTTTTCTTTAGAAACAAGAAATAATAAGTAGCGACAAAATAAAGTAAGACATAAGCAGATTTCACACCCGCTTTTTGTATCAAAAAAACGAATATTTTATAGCCTAAAACTGTACCTTTTGATTTGCCATCCCATTGACTCATTAAGCGGTTTTAGCTTTTAGTTTGGCTTCGATCAAGTCATAGAAGTTTTGAAAAGTTGCGATACCAACGAAATCTGCCTCTACTAGTTTTACACCAAAGTTAGATTCTATTGAAACTACTAAATCAACATAATCTAAACTATCTAACCCAAGTGTATCTTTTAAATTAGCATCTGGTTCAATTTCGTCATTATCTACTTCAAATTCATCAACCAAAAAACCATTAATTTTCGTTATAATCTCTTCTTTATTCATTGTCCAATTTAAACTTTTTAACCACCAACGCAGAGTTGGTTCCTCCGAAACCGAAAGAATTGGACAAAAATATGTCAAATTTTTTGTTTAACGTAGTTTTAACTAAATTTAATTTCATCGCATCTTCATCTGGATTCTCCAAATTGATGTTTGGCGCAATGAAATCGTTCTGCATCATTATAATAGAATAAATGATTTCGCTTGCTCCGGCCATCCAGCATTCGTGGCCTGTCATTGATTTTGTAGAGCTTACAGGAGGATTTTTTCGCCAAAAACTTCAAAGATTGCTTTTGCTTCGTTTGCATCTCCAACCGGAGTTGAAGTTGCATGTGCATTTATATATTCAATATCTGATGCTTTTAATTTTGCTTCGTCGAGTGCGCGTTGCATGGCTGTGGCAGGACCTTCGACATTTGGAGTCGAGATATGTCCGCCGTTTGATGAAAATCCGTAACCAGAAACTTCGGCGATAATAGTTGCGCCTCTCGCAATTGCAGATTCGTAGCTTTCTAAAATTAAAGTTGCGCCACCGCCACTCGGAATTAATCCGTCGCGATCTTTGTCGAATGGGCGCGAAGCTTTTTCAGGATCGTTTTCTCTATTCGAAAAAACACCTAAACCATCAAAACTGCTCATCGCATATTTGTTGATTTCTTGCGCTCCGCCGGTAATTATGATATCTTGAAAGTCGCTTTTAATTAAAAAATAAGCCAATCCAATAGAATGAGAACCGCTCGCACAAGCCGCACTAACTGTTAAATTAATTCCACGAAGTTTGAAAATCGTCGAAAGATTCATAGTAACTGTAGAATTCATCGATTTGAAAATCGCTCCAGATCCAATTAATGCAGTATCTTTTTTCACGGACAATGTCTGTCGCGTCAATTATCGCTTTAGAAACACTGTCGTTTCCGTACATAATTCCGACTTCGCGATTTTCGAAAAAAGCGTCGTCGATATTAGCATTTTTTAAAGCTTCTATAGTTGCCATATAAGCATATTCGGTTTCTTCACCGATGCTCATACGTTGTCTGCGCGTCAATAAATTTTTTAAATCGGCTTTTGGAACCATTCCGGTCAAAGCTGATTGGAAACCAAATTCTTTTCGTTCAGAATCAAACTTAATACCCGATTTTCCGTTGTATAATGATTCCTTTACTTCATCTAAAGAAGTTCCGATACAAGAATAAATTCCCATTCCAGTAATTACAACTCTCTTATTCATGGTCTTTCAAAGTAATTTTTTTATCCTTAAAGTGTAATTTTCTATGTTTAAAAAACTTAAAATATTATGCAAACATAGTATTCTTAAGAATATATTCCTCCGTTTATGTTTATAATTTCACCTGTAATATAACTTGCTTTTTTAGAAATCAAAAAGCTTACCAAATCAGCAACTTCTTCTGCTTCGCCAAAACGATTTACAGGAATCAGTTTTAATAATTCTTTTTCGTCGAGTTGGCTTGTCATGTCGGTTCTGATAAAACCTGGCGCAACGGCATTTACTGTAATGTTGCGTTTTGCCACTTCCTGAGCCAAAGCTTTTGTTGCGGCTACAATAGCACCTTTTGCGGCCGAATAATTGGTTTGTCCAGCTGTTCCTTTAACTCCAGAAACCGAAACCATATTTACGATTCGGCCATATTTGTTGCGCAACATTTTTTGGATAAAAAACTGCGTTACATTAAAAAATCCACTTGTGCTTGTATTCATTACACTATTCCAGTCTTGTGGTGTCATCCACATAAAAAGACCATCTTTTGTAATTCCTGCATTGTTTACAATAGCTTCAACTAGAGCTTCAGGATTTGCTTCCTGCCATTTTGTTAAAACTTCTTGTACTTGTTCAAAATTAGAAACATCAAAACCTAGAATTTCTCCAGTTGCACCTAATTTTTGTATTTCCTGGAGTGTTTCTTCGGCGCCGGTTTGGTTTGAATGATAATTGATCAAAATATGATAATCAGATTCAACGGCTAATTTTTTACAAATTGCACTTCCAATTCCTCTAGAACCGCCGGTTACTAATACACATTTCATTACTTAAGGTTTTATTTTTATTTGGGGTAAATATTATTTTTTCTTTGCAACCGGTTTTTTTGCTGTTTTTGAAACCGGTTTTGCGTCTTGTTTCGCTTCTTGTTTTGGCTTTTCAGCAGGAGTTTCAGCTACTTGTTTTTTTCTGATTTCGAAAATAGTTCGGCATTTTCAAACCATTGGTTGCTTAAAACAGTTCCGTCTGGTTTAAGAAATCCCCATTTTCCTTCATTTTTTACTCTCGCAACACCGTCGATAAATCCTTTGTCTTGTTGCGTAAACATGGCAATAATGGCATTTGTTGTAATACCGTATTGTGTAGGGATAACTAATTTTCCTGATTCATTTATAAATCCCCAGTTGTTTTCTTTTACCGGAGCCAATCCATTTGTACTGAAAACTTCGGCATCATTATAAGTAGGTTCAATTACAAATTTTCCTTCTGGATTAATGAATCCCCATTTTTTTCCGACTAAAACCGGAGCCAAGTTTTTAGAAAAAGCTTTTCCTTTATCATATATAGGTAGAATTACCCAATTTCCTTTTAAATCAATATAACCGATTTTGCCGTTCTTTTTGGCAAATGTCAAATCCTGAGTTTCAAAATCCCAGATTTTTTCGGCGCCATCAACAGGGATAAATTTTCCTGCGCTCACCAAACCAAAAGTCTTGTCTTTTCTCGCCCAAGTTGTATTTTTGAAATAATTTCCAACTTCAGCATAAGCAGGTTCAACCAATTCTTTTCCTTCGGTATTAATAATTCCCCAGTTTTTGTTTAGTTCTACTCGGGCAAAACCATTTTCAAAAGGTTTGATTTGATCGTATTTTGGTTCTAAAACAATTGTCATTTTATTGTTGATCAAACCCACTTTATTGTTTTGTCTGATAAAAGCAACACCATCATTAAAATCAAATAATTTTTCAGAAGCCGGAGCTTTCTGAACTTCGCCTTTTGTATTGATGTAAACCCATTCCTTATCTTTTTGAACGATTGCAATTCCGCTGTTAAAATCTTTAGCGTTACTAAAATCGGCTGGGATAACCCAAGTGCCTTTTGTATCAATAAATCCCCATTTTCCGTTATTTTCTACGGCAAGCAAGACCTTCAGAAAAACTTCGGGCAGATTTGAATTGAGGCTCAATTTTAAAAGATCCGTCTTTTGACAGAAATCCAATTTTTGAATTCTTTTAACTAATGCCAGTTCTTGACTATTAACAAATTGAATGAAAACTAGCAACAAAAAAATAAGCGGTTTTTTCATGATTTTTAATTTTAATTAATAGCACGAAATATACTACAAATTGTTGATTAAATAATCTTTTACTTTTTGAACAAAAGGATACATAACCTGGTCTTCCTTAAATTCCGGAATAATATGTCGAACATCATCGTACCATTTTTTAGTAACTGATGAAATTTTATCTTTTTGACCCAAATAATCAATTGCCTGAACGATAGTAATCATTTCGATGGCCAAAACTTCAAAAGCATTTTCGATAACTTTTGACGTAATTACCATCGCGTTTGTTCCCATACTCACAATATCTTGATTGTCATTATTATTTGGAATCGAATGTACATACATTGGATTCGACAACATTTGACTTTCGGCAGTTGTTGAGGTTGCAGTAAACTGAACACCCTGCATTCCGAAATTAAAACCTAAAGTTCCTAAGTTTACAAATGGAGGAAGAATTTCGTTGATTTTTGAATTCAATAAATAATTCAATTGACGTTCTGCCAGCATCGTTAATTTTGTAATAACGATTTTCAGTTTGTCCATTTCAAGCGAGAATATAATCTCCGTGGAAATTTCCGCCATGATAAACGTGCTGGTTTTTTACATCAATAATTGGGTTGTCGTTTGCCGAGTTGAATTCGTCTTCTAAAATTGAAGCGACATTATTAATCGTTTCTAAAACCGGACCTAAAATTTGTGGAACACATCTTAAAGAATAATATTCCTGAACTTTTTCTTTGAAGATTTCTTCGGTATTTTCTCCAGAATATAAATGGTCTTCTCTTTTGCGGATTAAAGTACTATCAGAAAGATTTTGTCTCATTCTTTCTGCAATTTCCTGTTGTCCTTTATGACGTTTGGTTTGGTTTAATTCTGCCGAAAAATGATCGTCATAAGCCTGAACCAATTCGTTTATAGCGCAAGAAGATTTTAATGACCAGTCTAATAATTTTTTTGCATGATGAACATTTACAACACCAATTCCAGTCATTACCGAAGTTCCGTTGATTAACGCCAAACCTTCTCTAATTTCAACTTGAATTGGCTTTAAATCTTCAATGGCAAAAACATCTTTGGTTGGTCTTCTTCCGCCTTTGTAAAAAACTTCGCCTTCGCCAATCAATACTAAAGCCAAATGTGATAACTGAACCAAATCACCGCTCGCACCAACACCACCATGTTCAAAAATTAGTGGTGTAATATCTCTATTAATTAATTCTGCCATCAAGTGGATAACTGACGGATGAACGCCAGAATTTCCTAAAGAAAGTGTGTTCAAACGTGCCAAAATTGCCGCTTTCGCACAAACTGGACTTAATGGTTTTCCTGTTCCAGAAGAGTGGCTTCGGATCAGATTATATTGTAGCTGAATTTGGTCTGACTCTTTAATTCGATATTGAGCCATTGGTCCAAAACCAGTATTTACACCATATATTATTTTGTTTCCTGAAAATTCTTTCAAGAAATTAAAGCTTTCATTTACTCGATTTAAAACTACATCACTGATTGCAACTTTGTTATTTCCAAAAATGATTGACTCGAATTCTGCTAAACTTAAATATTCATTAATTGTGTTCATTAAACCGTATTTGATTGTGCTAATTTAATTTTATTTATCAAAATAAATGTAGTTATTTTGATGAACGCAAATGTAAGTTAATAATTCATAACATTTCTATTATGACACAGGAGTTTGTTGATGTTTTAGTGATTGGTGCAGGACCTTCAGGATGCGTTTCTGCATCATATCTTCATAAAAATAATGTCAAGGTAAAAGTTGTTGAGAAAACAAAATTCCCTCGACTCGTAGTAGGTGAAAGCCTTATACCGCGAGTGATGGATCATTTTGCCGAGGCGGAGCTGTATGATGCGTTGAATGCAATGAACTTTGAAAAAAATTAGGAGCACGATTTATTCGTGGCGAAGAAATTTGTGTTTTTGATTTTAGCCAGAAATTTGGAGAAGGATGGGACTGGACATGGCAAGTGCCGCGTGCCGATTTTGACAACACTATGGCACAGGAAGTGATTCGAAAAGGAATTGACTTAGAATTTGAAACAGAGGTTTTGGAAGTTTCTTTTGAAGGGAAAAATTCGAAAACAATTGTAAAAGATAAAGACGGAAATTTAAAAGAAATCCACGCCAAATTTATTGTGGATTCCAGCGGATACGGGCGTGTTTTGCCAAGACTTTTAGATTTGGATACGCCATCAAAACTAGATCCGCATTCTTCGATTTTTACGCATGTGAAAGATATTAATAGAGAAGAAGGTGAGGAGGGAACACAAATTTCTTTTGATATTTTGGAAACGGAAGTTTGGCTTTGGGTAATTCCGTTTTCAAATGGAAATACAAGTTTGGGAGTTGTTGGTCCGACAGATTTTATCAATTCGCTTTCTGAAAATAAAGATAACGCCGAAGCGTTACGAAACGCCATTCAGAAATCTGATTATTATATTAAAAGATTTAAAGGGACGGAGTTTTTATTCGAACCAGTTAAATTAGAAAATTATTCAAGAGCTGTAAAAAGAATGTATGGTGATGGTTTTGCTTTGACCGGAAATAGTTCTGAATTTCTTGATCCTGTATTTTCATCGGGAGTTGCTTTTGCTACAGAATCAGGAATGTTGGCGGCAAAATTATATTTGAAAGAATCACAAGGAATTGAAGTAGATTGGGAAGTTGAATTTACTCAATATATGAAACGCGGTATTGCAGTTTTCACAACTTATGTACAAGAATGGTACACTGGAAATTTACAGACTTTGTTTTTCCATCAGCCAGAAAATCTTGATGTGAAAGAAAAAATATGTTCGGTTTTAGCCGGATATGTTTGGAATGAGGAAAATCCTTTTGTCAAGAAACACGATCATGTAATAGCCAATATGGCTTATTTACTAAATATGCAAAAAGAACAAAGCCCTGAATAATCAGGGCTTTTTTTATTTGAATGCTTTTTTTATGATAAGCTTAGATAATGATTTTGCTGTTTTAGCATAACCTTCGCCAATTCTAGTTTCATTATTAAAATTGTTTCCCCATTGATCTCCGGGAGCCTCCATACTTGATATTTCTAATAAAACATTTGATCTGTTAGCACTTTCTACAAATGTTAAAATAGTACTTACTTTTGCTGGCTGTTTCATAATTCCTGCATCCCAGCCTGGATAAATCCATACGGTTTTCACAATTAAAGTGTAAGGAGTGTTTAATCCTTCCTGAAAATTCATTTCTTTTCCAGCTTTTGTAAATATGATGTTTCCGATTTCTAAGAATTTTGGTGTCCAAATTTGATCTTTTGCAACAATCCATCTTTTGTGCCAAAGATTTCCGTTTCCTTTTGCCTTTTGATCTAAATCGGCTTTGTGCTCTTCTACATATTGAGCCTCTGGTTTGTTTTCCTTCATCATAGTAAAATTACTATAATCGAATTCAATGTTGATGTCTTTTTGGTCTTTTAAAAAATCAAAATTTCCATTAATAACTTCCATGTTTTGAGAGAAAGCTGTGCCGGAAATAAGAAGTAATGCGATAACTAATTTTTTCATTTGTTAGGTTTGTTAGTTTGTTTTTTTGTGGCCAAAAATAATTAAAACAATGAGAATATTATTTTTTATTTTAAAATTAGGAAGCAAAAAAAGGCCGTCTAAATAGACAGCCTTTTTTAATCTTCAAAAAATAATATAGTAAAAAATTATACTACCAGAATTTAACGTACAGTGCAACAATAATCAATAATGTAATTACAATTAAAACTGTAGTTTGTGGTTTTACTTTAAACATTTCAGAGTCAATTTCAAACGCTTTTGGATTTACTTTTGGCCCCGCAAAACTGATTGCAATCATTGCTAACATTGTAAAGAAGAATGATAATCCCATACAAATATGGAATGGAATTTCGAAAGCTCCTTTCCCGTTGTTGTAAGCTGTGTATAAAAGTGTATCGTTTCCAAATAAAGCAGGCGCATATTCGTTGAATAATACAGACAATAAAAATCCTAAAATTACCCCAACAATTGCGGCAGTTCCAGTTGTTCTTTTCCAGAACATACCAAGGAAGAACATGGCAAAAACTCCAGGGCTAATGAAACCTGTATATTTTTGGATATAAGTAAATCCTCCAACTCCACCAATTCCTAAAAGGTCATTCCATGTAAATAAAACAGCTAAAAGCATTGCGGCAAAAACGGCAATTCTACCGATGTTTACTTGTTGTTTTTCACCAGCATTTTTTGGATGTATTTTTTATGAACGTCTAATGTATAGATAGTCGAAATACTGTTTACTTTACCGGCTAATGATGCAACGATCGCAGCAGTCAAAGCCGCTACAGAAAGTCCTTTAAGACCTGTTGGCAAGAACGTTAAGATTGCAGAATAAGCACCATCTTTTCCTCCAACTAATTGAGGTAAATGTCCGTTTTGATATAAAACGAAAGCAAGCAATACCAGGCAACATTACGATAAGTGGCATTAATAATTTCAACATACCAGCAAATAAAATACCTGTACGAGCAGTTTGTAAATCTGCTCCAAGTGCTCTTTGCGTAATATATTGGTTACAACCCCAATAGTTTAAGTTGATGATCCAGATACCAGCGAGCATAAGATAATAATCCTGGGAAAGTCAAATATTTGTCAATTTCAAGTTGAGATGAAGTTGCAGTTGGTCTCGGAATAATCATTTTGAAATGTTCGGGAGCTTTTTCCATTAAAACATTAAATCCAGCGATAGCATCTTCTCCAACACCAAAATAGCGTCCAACAGTTGTTAAGGCAATGTATGAAGTTACTAAACCTCCAATGATTAATACTGCCACTTGAATAACGTCTGTATAAGCTACAACTTTCATTCCTCCTAAAGAGATAAATAAAGCAAATACTGCCAATCCGATCATGATTATGTGTAGATATTCACCTCCAGCAAGACCATTGATAGCAACAGCTCCTAAATAAAGGATTGATGTTAAGTTTACAAAAACATATAAAAACAACCAGAAAACCGCCATAATCAAAGCGGTAGATTCGTTGTAACGTGTCTTTAAGAATTGAGGCATCGTGTAAATCTTGTTTTTAAGATATACAGGAATAAACCAAACCGCTACTATAATTAACGCAATAGCGAGCAAGCCACTCGTAGGCGACAACAGCGATTCCTAAAAAGAAACCTTCACCGCTCATCCCGATGAATTGTTCAGCAGAGATATTTGAAGCAATTAATGAAGCTCCAATAGCCCACCAAGTTAAGTTTCCTTCAGCCAAGAAATAAGCTTTAGCATCATGTTCGTCTTGTTTACGCTTGCGGTAAACCGTGTAACCGTAGACAGAGACTACGATAAAATAAATAATAAAAACCGCATAATCGGCGAAAGCGAGGTTCTGGTCCATTGTTAATAGTATTTTAAAAAATTAGTATAGGTGATTGTTTGTAAAGTGGTTTTATGAATTCATTTTTTAATATAATTTCGAAACCTGTTATTTTGTTGTTTTTATCTTGTTAAAACTAAGATATCCGTTTTTATTCTGTTATTTTTTTATGAAAATAAGAACGAAAGCCAAAAGTATAATAAAATTCCATATCTACACCATTTACAAATGTGTTTTTTACATTTATAATCGATTTATTATGTTAAATTTTAAAATCGAGTTGATTTTGTCTCAGTTTTAAAGACTTTTATAATGTACATCCGATTGTTGTCTTAAAATCTCGGCACTTTTTTCAGGAGTGATATCTCTTTGTGATTCTCCCATCATTTCATAACCAACCATGAATTTTTTAACCGTCGCCGATCTTAATAATGGTGGATAAAAATGCATATGGAAATGCCACTCAGGATGTTTCAGACCATCTGTAGGAGTTTGGTGAATTCCTGAAGAATATGGGAAAGAAGTACTGAATAAGTTGTCGTATTTTGTTGTAAGCTGTTTTAAGATTTTAGCAAAAGCAGTTGTTTCTTCGGAAGTAAAATCAGTGATTTTTCCAAAAGCTCTTTTGCTTAAAATCATGGTTTCATAAGGCCAGATTGCCCAAAACGGAACCAATGCCACAAAATGATCGTTCTCAATTACAATACGATCACCTGATTTTAATTCTGCCTGGAGATAATCTTCAAGAAGCGTTCTATTGTTTTTGTCAAAATAAGCTTTTAAGCTGTTTTGTGTTTTTTCAACTTGTGTAGGTAATGATGATTGCGCCCAAATTTGTCCGTGTGGATGCGGATTGTCGCAACCCATCACGCTTCCTTTATTTTCAAAAATCTGAACGTGATTGATGTATTTGATGTTTCCTAAATCGGTATATTCTTTTTGCCAAGTTTTAATGATGTTCTCAATTCCGTCAATTTCCATTTCTGGCAAAGTCAGATCGTGTCTTGGCGAAAAACAAACTACTCTTGAAATTCCTTGTTCTGGTTTTGCCTTAAAGAAAGTGTGTTTAATATCTTCTTCAAAAATAATTTCGTCTTGTTTCATCGCGACAAAGTCATTTTCAAAAACAAAACTGCTTTCATATTTAGGATTGTTCATTCCGTTGGCGCGAACATTTCCTGGGCATAAATAACAAGTTGGGTCGTATTTTGGCAATGCTTCAGTAGCTATAGTTTCGTTTTGCCCTTGCCATGGGCGTTTTGCGCGATGAGGTGAAACTAAAACCCACTCATTGATTAAAGGGTTAAAACGTCTGTGAGGATCTTCGTTAATGTCAAAATTTTTCATGTAATGTTGTTGTGGTATTAAAGTAGTTGTGTTCCGTTTGAGATTTTTACATCATAGAATTTTAATTCAATTCCAAATGTATCTAAATAAAGGTTTGAAAACTTACGTTTTATCTCATTTTCGTGACCTTTTTTAATTAAATTTATGGTACATCCACCAAAACCACCTCCCATTAAACGAGAACCAATGATGTTATCATCAGCTTTTGCAGTATCTACAAGCATATCTAGTTCTTCGCGACTTACTGCATATTCCTGAGATAATCCGTAATGCGTTTCAAAAAGCAATTGTCCTAAAAGTTCTATATTTCCTTTGTCTAAAGCTTCACAAGCTTTGATTACACGGTTGATTTCTTTTACAACAAAATGAACTCTTTTAAAAACTGTTGGGTCAAACTGATCTTGAATGCTCAAAAGCTGTTCTTCTTTGCAGTCTCTAAAAGTTTTTATTTCTGGGAAATTCTTTTTTATAATAGCTAAACCTTGTTCACACTCAATTCTTCTCGTATTGTACTCTGAAGTAAAAGAGAATGTTTCACATTGCTGTCCATTAAAATCAAAGAATAATCTTTAAAGTCGGCATTGTGATATTCAAATTCTAGTGTGTTGCAGTCTAACTTGATTACTTTGTTTTCAAGACCATGAACGCTTGAAAACTGGTCCATAATCCCACAGTTGATTCCAACCCAATGTTCTGCTTTTTGTCCTAATAATGCTATGTCTTTCTTTTCAATTTTTAAGTCGAAAAGTGATGCAATTCCGAAAATCATGCCGCATTCTAAAGCCGCCGAAGAAGATAATCCAGAGCCAACCGGAATATTACTGCTGAAAACACAATTGAAGCCTTCAAAAGCAAAACCATTATCCTGAAGCTGTTTGATTACGCCACGGATATAATTGGTCCAAACGGCATCATTCAATTCCACTTTTTCAGTCAAATCGATTTCAAATTCTTCATTTAAATCAATCGCGATTACTTTCGATTTTTTGCTATTGTTTTTCTCAAAAGCAAAACAAATTACTTTGTCAATTGCTACCGGCAAAACGTAACCGTCGTTATAGTCAATATGTTCTCCAATGATGTTGATTCTTCCCGGAGAAAGTACAATTTTTTGAGGAGCAGACCCGAAAGTTTTCTCAAAAAATGCTGTGGTGTTTTGAATTAAAATCTCATTCATTATTTAGTAATTGTAATAGTAGTTTCTTGTAATTTATTTGATGTTGCTTTTAGAACAATTTTCTTTTTAAGGTCTTTTGTTTTAAGAATAATCGTTGCAATTCCGGCTTCGGCTTGAACAGGATTTTGTCCAATGATTTCGGCATTTCCTTCGCTTAAAGCAAAAGTAACTTCGTTTGTTGCTGTTGGAATAACAGTTCCATTTTCGTCTGTAATTTTGGCATAAACAAAAACCATATCTGGAGAGTCGGGATTGATTTTTGCCGAAGAAAGATCATAACTCAATTCAATTTTCGATGCTTTTCCCGGAGTTTTCACAATGTTTGAAGCAACTTTTTTCCCTTTGATAAATCCTTCGGCACGCAAAGTTCCCGCTTGAAATGCTGTTACTTTAAAAATAAACGGAGCGTGTTCCAGTTTGTCGCTGTTGTTGTTTAAAGTTGGTTTTTCTTTAGAAATTAAAATATCATTTACATACAAAGCCACTTCGTCGCAATTGCTGTAAACGGTAACATTTAATGGCGATTCCGGAGTCCAGAAATTAGCAATATTGACCATTGGTCCAGAGAATAGTTTTTTGTCCAAAACCACATTAGCATCGCGCTGACTTTGGTAGAAATAGTAAGCAAACTTCGGAATTCTGAAAATATCGCTGATTCCAGAACTTTCTAAATCTGGGCTGTAACCACGGTTGTAATCAAACATTAACCAGTTGGCTTCACCAATTGTTGATGCGCCTTTTCTGTTAGAGTTTGAAGCTTCCTGAAAATTGTAAGCTTGTTGTAAAAGTCTTTTTTCGCCCGCGCCACGCAATTGTCTTGAAGTTCTTTCTTCTTCTTTTAAGTTGGCAAATTCCGTTTGGTTAAAACCTGCATTTTGCGCATAATATTCCCAATCACCATATTCGGCAATGAAAATTTTGCGATTTCCTTTGCTGTATTTTGTCCAATAATCTGGGGCTTTTGCGTGTTGGCGCGCTGGAATAAAAATGTCGTAATTGTCATTGTCGATCCAGCTTGCGCTGTAATTATGATCAAACGGCAATTCTTCTTTAAGTGTTTTTGTCGCTTCTTTCATGAAAGCTGGAGACATTTCTGTTTCGTTCAACGACGCTTCCCAAAAATAATACTCGGATGATTTCTGTCTCTTCTTGCCATATCGCGAATGTCCTGATACGCGCTTTTTTGGAATTCTTCTCCACCAAAAAATTGCCAGCCAGTCAAACTATTCATCACCAAAATTCCTAATTCGTCGCAAGCATTTAAGAAAGCTTCGGCATGTGGATAATGTGACATACGAACAAAATCAAAACCTGCATTTTTAATTTTTACGGCATCTCGATATTGCGCTTCATCAGAAAGTGCATATCCTAAATACGGATATTCCTGATGTTCGTTTGTTCCGTTGATGTACATTTTTTGGTCATTCAAATAATAACCATCGGCTTTTATTTCTGATTTTCTGATTCCGATTTTCTCTGAATAAGAATCAACAACTTTATTATTCGAAATAATCTGAACTTCTAATTTGTACAAATTCGGATTATGAACCGACCAAAGTTTTGGGTTTTTAACTGAAATTTTCTGCGTAAGCGTATGATCAGAATTTGGTTTTACTGTGAAATTCTCTGATCTGAATTCTAATTTTTTGCCTGAATTATCCGTTAAGATAAATTTCAAAGAAGCTGTTTTGTCGGATTCAAATTCATTTTTCAAATGTACCTGAACCGTTCCTAAAGCTTCCGTTTTGCTAATGTTATTGAAGTTTGCATAAATTCCGCCACTTGCCTTTTTATTAGCATTTACAGCATCAGTGATATGCAATTTTGAAGTTGTGATGAAATAAACATTTCTATAAATTCCGCCATAATAATTAAAGTCCAAATCCTTTAAAGGTTTTCCCGGAAGAAAATTCGGATTGTCTTCGTTATTGACTTTTACTTTAATTGTGTTTTCATTATTTGCATTTAAATACGAAGTAACATCAACTGTAAAAGGTAAATATCCGCCTTTATGATTCGTTACTTTTTTGTCGTTGATCCAAACGTCAGCTTCCTGCATTACACCTTCAAAATAGATAAAGGCTTTTTGGTCTTTTGAAATGTTGGTTTTGAATTTTTTCTGATACCAAGACGTTCCCTGAAATTGTTTGATTACAACTAATTTCTCTAATCTAGCAGTATGCGGAATCGTTATTTTTTCCCAATCCTGAGCGGGAGTTTCTTCTCTTTTAAATTCCCAGTCGGCACCAAAATTTACTTTTGTGCGTGACTGCGCTTGAATTTTTCCGAAAGAAAAATTCAGAAGAAATAAGAAGAATATTGATTTAAAAATTAATTTCATTTTGTTTTTTTATTATCGTTCCAATGTTTTGTAGAGACGCATTTTAATGCGTCTAACGTATTGTGAATATTCGTTGTGTAGATGTATTTCAATGCGTCTAACGTATTGTGTATATTCGTTGCTTAAATGTATTTCAATGCGTCCAACGTATTGTGGATATTTGTTGCGTAGACGCATTGAAATGCGTCTCTACAGATATTCGTTGTGTTAAAATTTAATTCTTGAATGCATCTAATGCCGGCGAAGGTTTTCCGTCAGAAAGCCAAGCGCTTAATTGATAACCGCTCCAGCTTTTTTCTCCTTCTGGTTCCCAATAAATCACACCTAAACCTTTATTATTTGGAACACTTTTTACTGCTTTTATTGTTGCCTCAAGAAGTTCTTTTGTGTTTTGAACCAACGTATAATCGCCTCCAACTTCAACTACCATAACTTCTTTGTTATAACGCGAAGCCATATCTTTTAAATTATTTTCTAGATCTAAAACGGTGCTTTTGTAATCGGTTTTGATCCAATATGGGTAATACGACATTCCAATTACATCATATTTTACATGATTTTCAGTTGCTTTATCAAAAAACCATCTAAATTTTTCGCTCTTGTTTCCTTCGTCAAGATGCACGACCACTTTTATTTTTGGATCGATTGCTTTTGTAGCTTCATAACCTTTATTAAGTAATTGTGCCAATTGACCAAAATTATCGGAGCTTCCTTCTGGCCAAAGCATTCCACCCGGAATTTCATTTCCAACCTGAACCCATTCTGGAGTTACGCCAGCTTTTTTCAATAAAGTCAAGACATCAAAAGTATGATTGTAAACATCGTTCAAAAGTTCAGCAAATGAATGTTTTGCCCAAGCGGCAGGTTTGTTTTGTTTTCCCGGATCTGCCCAAGAGTCGCTGTAATGAAAGTCGATCATGATGCGCATTCCCATTTTTTGGGCACGAACTGCCATAACTACTGTTTCTTCCGGACTGCAGTGTCCGCTTGCTTTATCGTCATTCGGATTTACCCAAACGCGCAGACGAATGGTGTTGATGCCTCTATCTTTTAACAATTGCAGACAATCTTTTTCTTTTCCGTCGGTATCATAAAATTTATAACCCGTTGCTTCCATTTGTGGAAGCCAGCCCACATCGGCTCCTTTTGCAAAACCTTTTTCTTCCGGTTTTGTTTCCTTGCTGTCTTTTGTTGTCGTGCATGAAGCAAAAACAGCAAGAGTGACAAGGCTAATTAATAATTTGATCTTCTTCATAAATCTTAAATTACATTTTCAAATTTGTAAATTGTTTTTTGATGATATTCTTCACCTTTTCTCAAAACCGAATTTGGGAAATGTTCTTGATTTGGTGCGTCAGGAAAATTTTGGGTTTCAAAACAAATTCCGCTTGACGGATGATAATTTGTATTTTCTTTCCCTTTCAAAGTGTCAAAACAATTTCCGCCTACATATATATGAACACTTGGTTGATCGGTATAAACACTCATTTTTAATTTTGTTTTTGAACTGTATAATGTTGCCACAACCTCATTTGAAGGCTCAATTACAAATGAATTGTCAATTGATGCCGGACAGTTTTTGGCTGTTCTAAAATCAAAATCATGACCAGAAACTGCTGTGAATTTTCCGGTTGGAATATTCTCTGAATTTGTTTCTAAAAATTTATCCGAAACAATAGTCATTTCCTGATCCAAAACAGTCGAATCGTGACCATTTAGGTTGAAATAACTGTGATGCGTCAAATTAATTACTGTATCTTCAGTAGTTGTTGCTTTGTATTCTAGTTGTAATTCGTTTGCTTCTGTCAAAGTATATTTTAAATCAACATGTAAAGCTCCTGGATAATTTTGGTCTAAGTTTTCGCTTAAAAGGCTAAAAGTAATAGATGGATTTTCGCCGGAAGTTATATCAGAAACATTCCATGTTTTTTTCCAAAACCAACATTTCCGCCATGTAAAGCATTTCCGTTATTATTTCCTGCCAATTGAAATTCTTTTCCATTTAAAGAAAAAACACCTTTATTGATTCTTCCTGCATAACGGCCTACAGTTGTTCCAAAATATGGGGCACTCGGCAAATTGTACGAAGCGATATAGGGTTCTAATGTATCAAAACCTAAAACCACATCAACCAGTTTACCTTCAACAGGAATTTGCAGAGAAGTAACAGTCGCTCCATAATTGATTAACTTCACTTTCATTCCGTTTTTGTTTGATAATTCAAAAGAGAGAATTTCTTCGTTATCAAGGGTTAAACCAAACGATTTGAAAGCGGATGCATCTTGAAAATGCGATATATGTTTTATTTCCATGTTATTTTTGACAAAAGTGAAATTCAAAATTAGAAACATTTTTATCTTTTGCATACCAGTACCTACCAGTTTTTTGTATATTGCGCCAAAATTTCAATTTCTATGAATATTATTTCAATTCAGAATAACATTGGTTTGCCAAAATATAAGCAGATAATTCTTTCAATTGAAAAAGCGATTGATGAAGAAAAATTAGTCAAAGGCGACAGACTTCCGTCAGTAAATAAGGTTTGCCTGGCTTTTTCATTGTCACGCGATACGGTTTTATTGGCTTATGAAGACTTAAAAAAAGAGGAATTATTTATGCTATTCCGGGCAAAGGCTATTATGTTAAAAGCGTTGAAACTACTATAAAACAGAAGGTTTTTTTACTTTTTGATGAGTTGAATATTTTCAAGGAAGACATCTATAATTCGTTTTTAAAAAATATCGGAAAGAATGTTCAGGTCGATATTTTCTTTCATCATTTCAATATTCAGGTTTTTCAAAAACTCATTAATGACAGCAATGGCAATTACACGAAATATATTATCATGCCAACAAATTTGCTTGATACTGCTCCTTCAATAAAAAACCTACCAGTAGGTGATGTTATTATACTGGATCAGACCAATCCCGATTTGAGAGCGTATCCTGCCATTTATCAAAATCACCAGAAAGATATTTTTGAAGGTTTGTATAATGCTAAAGCAAGATTGAAAAACTACAAAAAACTGATTTTAATTTTCCCAGGATTTCGAGAACCGCTTGGTATGAAATTGGGTTTTGAAGCTTTTTGTTCCGAATACAATTTTGAATACGAAATTATAAACGAATTTACAGATCGAAAAATCGATATTGGCGATGTATATATTATTCCAACTGATCGTGAATTGGTTCATGTAATTGAGAATGCAAGAAATCAGAATTTGAAACTAGGAATTGATTTCGGAATAATTTCTTATAACGAAACCCGACTAAAAAAAATCGTAGCAAATGGGATTACGACTATTTCAACTCATTTTGAAACTATGGGAAAAATTTTAGCAGAAATGGTTTTGAAAGGAAAAAAAGAACAGATCGAGAATAAATCGTCTTTGATTATGCGTAATTCATTGTAATCTTAAAAAGTAATATTTTATTCCCCTTCCGTATTATATTTCAAACAATTCTCTTTTTGTTTGACAAATCACTTCTTTTTTAATTAAAAAAATAAGGAAACAATTTTTTGTTTTTGTGAAATTATTTTGCATACATTTGTAAATGTAAATTTTACACTTATTATTTAATTTGTTTTATTGAAGAGAATACCTAGGAAGAAACTCGTCAAAAAGATAAAGCAAACAGGTTTTAATTCATTCAAAAAAAAGACAAATGAAATTTTTTATAGATACAGCAAATTTAAAAGATATTAAAGAAGCCAATGATTTAGGGGTTTTAGATGGTGTAACCACAAATCCGTCATTAATGGCAAAAGAAGGAATTACAGGAGCACAGAATATTTTAGATCATTATATAAAAATTTGTGAATTGGTTGAAGGCGATGTAAGTGCCGAAGTAATTTCGACCGATTTTGAAGGAATGATTGCCGAAGGCGAAAAATTAGCGGCGTTGCATCCGCAGATTGTAGTGAAAATTCCGATGATAAAAGATGGTGTAAAAGCAATCAAATATTTTTCGAATAAAGGAATCAGAACCAACTGTACTTTAGTATTTTCTTCGGGACAGGCATTATTGGCGGCAAAAGCGGGAGCAACTTATGTTTCACCATTTATTGGGCGTTTGGATGATGTTTCGACTGATGGAATGAATTTGATTGAAGAAATCAGATTGATTTATGACAATTTTGGATTTGAAACTCAAATTCTTGCGGCTTCAGTTCGCAACGTAATGCACATTATCAATTGTGCAAAAATTGGATCAGATGTTATTACAGGACCATTGAGCGCGATTGAAGGTTTGTTGAAACATCCGTTGACAGACATTGGTTTAGCACAATTTTTAGCAGATTACCAAAAAGGGAATAGCTAATTATTTAAAAATTTAGCCACAGATTTCACAGATTAACACTGATTTTTAAAATCCTTTTAATCTTTTTAATCTATGGCAAAAAAGAAAATTTGTTTAGTTTTTTAATAGTAGTTTTATTGAAGTAAAAACCCTGAAAGTTTGTGGCTTTCAGGGTTTTGTTTTTTCGGAATAAGTTTCCCGCAGATCTAGCAGATTTAGCAGAAAAAATCCCTTAAATCTGCCAGATCTGCGAGAGATTTTAAATAAAAAGCCCTGAAAATTTATTCTTTTCAAGGCTTCTTTTTTATAAATGTCTAGATAAAAATCATTTTAATATGTGAAATCTGTGGCTAAACTTTTTTTATAAATTCAGAACAAAATCGTTGAGTAATTTTTCTTCATATTTTTCTTTGTTGAAAGTGTATAGATAAGAACCTTTTCGAGAAGAGCCCATATCTTTTTCATCTAGTTTATTCAGAATTCCCAATGAGTTGATCTTGCTGATAAAGTTTCGTTTATCCAATTCTTTGCTCAGGATTGCTTCATACAATTCTAATAACTGGCGCATGGTGAATTTTTCAGGAAGCAATTCGAATCCAATTGGTTTTATTGAAGTTCTGTAACGTAATCTTCTGATAGCGTGTTCCACCATTTCATTGTGGTCAAAAATCAAGTTTGGCGCATCGGTAATACTAAACCATTGTGCATGATAATTTTTGATCAGTTCTGCATTATGATTTTCAATATTAATCAAAGCATAATAAGAAACCGAAATAGTTCTTTCGACAGGATCACGATCAATTTCAGAGTATGCATAAAGTCGCTCCATGTAAATGTCGTTTAAACCTGTGTATGTATTTAAAATTCTAATCGCGGCATTATCCAGTACTTCGTCACGTTTCAAAAATCCTCCAATCAAAGACCATTTGCCCTTTTCTGGCTCAAAGTCTCTTTTGATCAAAAGTATTTTCAAACCCTGATTGTCGAAACCAAAAATGATACAATCTACTGCTAATAACGCTTTATCGGCAGAGCTATAACTGTTTAGCATAAATCAATATTTTGATTGTAAATATATAAACTTCCTAATACGTTTCATAATTTATTAATGTAGATTTTACACTTAAAACAAAAAAATATCAAAAAAGGAAGTTAAAAAAACGGAGACGAATTTTAAATCTGACGCTTGTTTTGTCATTTTCAAACGTTTTCGAAACAAAAATAAACTCTTTTTTTTGAAATAAGAACATTTTCATATAAAAAAGCCACTCGATAAACAGGATTTTATTTACAAATAAAAAATTTTTTAGCCTTCAAATTATTCTAAAACAGCCTATTTATATTTTTTTTCAAAAGCCGATTTTTTGCTTAAAAAGAAGCTTTTCGATAAAAAGTGTATATTTTACACAAATAACTTTCAAAAAAGGTCTTTTTTTTGAAAAAAACATCGATTTATTAATGTGTATTTCACACTTAATTTGTGATATGTATTTTTTTAAGCGTTTTTTTTATGATATTAATTTGTTTTTGAGGTTTTTTTTTAGTTAAATTTACAAATGTAAAATTAACACTTATAATTATACACTAACCAACTTAATTAAACCTTATGATAACAAACCAACGATTATTTTTTTATTGCAACTTTTTGTTGCCAAAAAAAGAATGGATTTTAGCATTAGTAATGTCGCTTTTTTCTGTTAATCAAATGTCGGCTCAAGGCAAAACGATTAACGGAGTTGTTACCTCGGCTCAGGATAAATTGCCTTTGCCGGGTGTTAATATTATGATTAAAGGAACCAAAACCGTTACAACAACTGGTTTTGATGGAGAGTATTCGATTAAAGCATCTCAAGGCGATGTTTTAGTTTTTTCATTTATAGGATTTCAGAATAAAGAAATCACAGTAGGAAATCAATCAAAAATTGATCTAGAATTAGGAGAAGACACAAACAAACTTAACGAAGTAGTAGTTGTAGGATACGGTACACAAAAGAAAGCCGACTTAACAGGTTCGATTGGAGTAGTTGATATGGAAGCGGCTAAGAAAACAGTAACATATGATCCTGCAAAAATGCTTCAAGGACAAGTTGCCGGTGTAACAGTACAATCATCTGGAGAACCGGGAGGATTTGTAAATGTGAAAATTAGAGGTATCAACTCATTTACAAACAACAACCCTCTTTTTGTTATTGATGGTATGATTGTAGCAAGTCCTAATGACTTCGCGCCAGGAGATATCGAATCGATGCAGGTTTTAAAAGATGCATCGGTCTGCGGCAATTTATGGTGTTCAAGGAGCAAACGGGGTTGTAATTATTACAACTAAAAAAGGGAAATCTGGAAAACTAGACATTAAATATAAATCACTTGTAGGTTTTCAGAATGTAGCTAAAACATGGGATGTAACGGATCGTGTGGGTTATCAAAAAATCACATCGGCGGCTGAACAAAATGCTGGATTAGGAATTGCACCAGGAAATGATCCAAACAGCCCTTCATACATTAAAAATGTAGATACAAATTGGCAAAAAGAAGCTTTTAAGACAGGTCTTGTTCAAAATCACTCGCTTACTTTTAGCGGAGGAGCTGAAACGTTGGGCTACAACTTAAATACTGATTATTTCAAAAATACAAGTTATTTGAATTCGCCTCAGGATTACGAAAGATATTCTATGAATTTGAATTTATATGGTAAAAAAGGAAAATTCAAATACGGTTCAAAAATTGGATATACAAAATCTGGCAAAGAAAACTTTAATGAATATAATGGAGGAGAATCTGCAATTGTTGATTTGTTAGGAGCAGTTCCAACAATGCCAGTTTATGATCCAAACAGACTTGGAGGATACGGAGGAACTGACAATTTAACGCAGAGAGCAATCTCTATGAACGTTATTGGTTACAATAATTTGATTACTAATAATGGACAAAGAAGCCGTTTTATCGGAGATATTTGGGGAGAACTTGAAATTGTTAAAGGCTTAAAATATAAATTAGATTTAAGCTACGATAGATTAGATTTTCAAAACAGAAAATTCATTCCGCCAAGTGATTTAGGATGGTATTATATTACAACAAATGATGAAGCTTCTTTAGATGTTGATAATGGAAACCAACAAAGAACATTCGTAAATAACTTATTGACTTACGAAATTACTTTAGACAAACATAAAATCGATGCTTTAGGAGGATGGATTCAAGAAAGAAATGACTACTACAGACATTGGTCAAGAGGTGTAGGATACACTCCAGGCGAAATTAGCCAAATTCAATACGCTGATGCTACAAGTGCTGGTGAATACAAAAATACGCTTACAAATATCTCGTACTTAAGCCGTTTGAACTACTCTTATGATGATCGTTATTTCATTACTGGAAACTTCAGACAAGATAAAACATCACTTTTCAGCGAAGACAACAATACGGCGAATTTCTACTCTTTCTCAGGAGCTTGGAAATTAAGCAACGAAAAATTCATCCATTTGCCAGATTGGTTTAATACCATCAAATTAAGAGGAGGTTATGGAGAATTAGGAAACAATACACTTGGTGTTTATGCCTATTCACCAACGATCAATGCTTTTGCAGGATATGATTTTAACAACCAATTAGCACCAGGAACAACAGTTGTAAGCGCTATTGACCCTAATGTTCACTGGGAAAAAACAGCTACATCAAACGTTGCGGTTGAACTTGGATTCTTAGATAACGATTTACAGATTACAGCTGAATATTATCAGAAAAAATCAACAGATTTATTGATTGGAGTTCCGTTGCCTTATTCAACTGGAGCATTCCCAGCAAGTATTACAACAAATGCAGGTGCAGTTAAAAACAGTGGTTTTGAGTTTACAGCAACATACAACAACAATCACCACGAGTTTAAATACAATATTTCGGCAAACTTAGGAACCTTGAAAAATGAGGTTTTACAAATTGGTCTTGACGGAAATCCAATTTATGGAGCCGCTTCAAAAACAGAAGTTGGAAGATCTATCGGAGAACTTTATACGTATCAAGTTGCAGGAATTTTCCAAAATGCGACAGATTTAGCTTCATCACCAACTCAGACAAACGCAGGTGTTGGAGATCTTAAATTCGCTGATTTAAATGATGATGGCCAGATTACAGATGCCGATAGAAAGTTTATGGGAGTTTCAATTCCGAAATACAGCTACGGAATCAACTTTGGTGCAAATTATAAAAATTGGGATTTCTCTATGTTCTGGCAAGGTTCAGGAGGAAACAAAGTATTCAACGGATTGTATCGTAATTTAATGACAGAGCAATATGGAAACCATAGCGTGGATGCATTGAACTACTGGACGCCAACAAATACAAATACAAACGTTCCTCGTCCAATTATTGGAGATCCAAACGGAAACGCAAGAGATTCTGACAGATTTATTGAAAGTGGTGACTATATCAAATTGCAGACATTGGAAATCGGATATTCAATTCCGATGCCAAAAGATTTGTTTATTCAAAGAGCGAAAGTATATGTAAATGGTCAAAATTTATGGATCATCAGCAAATACAGAGGTTACGATCCAGATTTTAATTACAATGACGGATTATTTTCTAGAGGATATGACGCTGGATCATTCCCAAATCCAAGAACAATTTCTTTGGGTGTTGAAGTAACTTTTTAATCTATCCTAACCATTAAAACGAATTAAAATGAAATATAAAGTATTTAATTATATAACAGTTTTCTTTTCATTGGCACTTGTAACCACAAGTCGCGTTGATAATGAAGACTTGAACCAAGTGGATCCTAATGTTGAAACTGCAGGTTCATTTTGGAAAACAGATCAAGATGCAATCGAAGGAGTAAATGCCGCTTATGGAAGTTTGCTTACAGATGGAACGTATATGAGAAGTACACCTTTGCTTTTAGATTTAAAAGGTGATGATACTCGCAGTAATAGCCCTTGGGGAGCGATGTACAACGTAGGCCGTTTCAACTCAAACCCAACAGATCCTGCAATTTACGGATGGGCTTTTGAAACGTATTATCAAGGAATTTACCGTGCAAACCAAGTTTTGACAAATGTTCCAGAGATACAATTTGAAGATGCGACGCTTAAAAACAGAATTTTAGGACAAGCGTATTTTTTAAGAGGTTTGTATTTCTTCCATGCGGTAAACATGTTTAAAAATGTTCCGTTGCCAACAGAAATCAAACTTTACACTCCACAAAAAACAGAAGCTGAAGGATGGGCTCAAGTTATTGCGGATTTTAAAGTCGCCGCCGAATTGCTTCCAACATCATATGATGGAATTACAGGAATCGACAAAGGTCAAAAAGGACGTGCTACAAAAGGAGCCGCTTTAGGATATTTAGGAAAAGCATATTTGTTTACTAAAGATTTTGCAAACGCAAAAACAACGTTTAAACAAGTAATTGATTTGGGAGTTTACTCTTTAGTTTCAAACTATCGTGACAACTTTACTACAGCAAATGAAAACAATTCGGAATCTCTTTTTGAAGTACAATTCAGTAGAGATGCCGGTGGAGTTGATTTAGGATGGGGCGGTGCGCCAGCTTCAGGTTGGGGAAAAACATCTGCACGTGCAATTACGTATGCGCCAAGAGCTTTTGGATGGACAGACGTTCAACCTTCATGGGCATTATTTAATGAATATCAGCAGGAAAAAACAAAAACCAATGCTGTAGATCCTCGTTTAGACGCTACTATTTTTTATAACAAACCAGGCGGCATGCAATTATATGGTAAAGATTTTGCCACTTTTTATGCAACAAGTCCAGCAGATTTAAATGATTTATTCTGTAGAAAATATCAAAATTCAGATGGTCAATTTGCCGATGAATATGATTGGAGATCAGGAATCAACGAGCGTTTGTTAAGATATGCTGATATTTTATTGATGTATGCAGAATGTTTAAACGAAACAGGAGATACTCCGGGGGCTTACACTTACATTCAAATGGTAAGAAACAGAGTAAACTTGCCTGATTTAGCAACTGCAAAACCAGGAATGAATCAAGCTCAAATGAGAGATCAGATTGGTCACGAAAGATTCTTGGAATTCCCTCTTGAAGGACACCGTTTTGACGATATTCGTCGTTGGGGCTGGCTTCAGGATGCTACAAAATTGGCTTGGCTAAAATCTAGAGATGCAGAATTCAATTCATATGCGCCAGGAAGAGAATATTTCCCAATTCCACAATTGGAAATGGATAACAATCCGGGAACAAAACAAAATGATAGTTATTAAAAATAGTTTGCAATTTTCAGTCACAGTCTCCACTGAGACCAAGACTGAAAACTGCGACTAAATAATATTTGAATTAGTTAGAATACCTAATATCATATGGCAGATTTATAAAGTTTGCCATGTGATATTATCTTTAAAAGAGAATGAGATTATAGAGAGATTAAATTATTAACATTTACTAAAATTATTACAAATGAAAACAATTATAAGTTTGGTTTTATTAGCATTATTATTAGGAAGTTGTCAAAATGAAGATACTATAATCCCTTCGAATGATGAGGCATCTGCAGTTGTAGAAACTCAAAATTCTCAGGTAAAAAATTTAACAGCAAAAACAGTTACAGGAACAGTTGCTTCACATGATCCGAGTACAATAGTAAAAAGCGGCGTCAATTATTATGTTTTTACAACAGGTGATAACATTCCTATGACATATTCAACAAATCTAACAAGCTGGACTTGGGGAACATCAGTGTTTTCATCAACGCCAAGCTGGATTGCAGGATATGTACCGGGTTTTACCAAAACATTTTGGGCGCCAGATGTGGCTTGGTTCAACAATCGTTGGAACATGTATTATTCTTGTTCTACTTTTGGATCAGCGACTTCAGCCATTGGATTGGTAACAACACCGGCAATTTCTCAAAGCGCAGGAACAACTTGGACAGACAGAGGCGTTGTAGTTTCTTCTTCTTCAGCTTCAGATGTAAATGCAATCGATCCTTCAATTTTAGTTGACGGAAGTAATGTTTACATGGCTTATGGATCTTGGCATGCCGGAATTGGAGTTGTTCCAATAAACGTTTCAACAGGAAAACCTAGTGCAACAAGAACAATAGTTGCAGGAGGAAACAGCGCATCTTGGGAAGCTCCTTGTTTAATTAAAGAAGGCAGTTACTACTATATGTTTGTAAACAGAGGCACTTGCTGTAACGGTGTTAATAGCACTTATTACATTGTAGTTGGACGCTCAACAAATGTATATGGACCTTATTTGGATAAAAACGGAGTAGCTTTAACAAATGGCGGAGGCACAACTGTTTTAGCAACTCAAGGAAATTATATTGGCCCTGGACATTTGTCAAGAATTACCGGAACCCAAAAAGGATCTGTTCATTATTATGACGGAGCCGACAGCGGAAATCCAAAACTAGAAATTGTATATTTTACATGGTCATCAGGATGGCCTACACTTTCTTATTAATTTTAATATTTAGAGGAAAGTTCACAAAAGCTTTCCTCTTTATAAACTTTATAAAACCATTATGAAAAAAGCACTTTTAATCACATTTCTTATTACCCTTTGTAATCAAGTTAGTTTTGCCCAAAATCAAACCACAGTTGTAACCATAAAAAATAATGCTGATGCTCCGGTAATCAACAAAAACATTTACGGACATTTTGCTGAACACTTAGGACGCTGTATCTACGGCGGATTTTTTGTTGGAGACACTTCAAAAATACCAAACACAAAGGGGGTAAGAAATGATATTATTGTCGCTTTAAAAGAGTTGAAAATTCCGAATTTAAGATGGCCTGGTGGATGTTTTGCTGATACCTACCATTGGAAAGACGGAATTGGACCAAAAGAACAAAGACCAACAATTGTAAATAAATGGTGGGGCGGTGTAACAGAAGACAACAGTTTTGGAACTCACGATTTCTTGAATATGTGTGAACTTCTAGGAGCAGAACCTTATTTGTCAGGAAATGTTGGAAGCGGAACTGTTCAGGAATTAGCGGATTGGGTTCAGTACACGAATTTTGGAGGTAAAAGTCCGATGAGTGATTTGCGTCAAAAAAATGGTAGAAAAGAACCTTGGAAAGTTAAATTCTGGGGAGTTGGAAATGAAGCTTGGGGATGCGGAGGAAATATGACAGCCGAATATTACGCTGGAGAATACAGAAAATTTGCAACATTCATGTCGGATTGGGAAAACACTGGAGGATTGACTCGCATTGCGTCAGGTTCAAACAGTGCCGATTATAATTGGACAGAAGTTTTAATGAAAAATATTCCGCTGAATATGTTAGGCGGTGTTGGAGTACATCATTATGCGGTAATTGAATGGGCTAAAAAAGGTGATGACAGAGATTTTACTGAAGAAGGTTATTTCAAAACAATGAAATCGGCTTTAAAAATGGAAGAGCTTGTTACAAAGCATTCTGCAATAATGGACAAGTACGATCCTCAGAAAAAAGTTGCCATGATGGTTGACGAATGGGGTGGCTGGTACGAAGTGGAGAAAGGAACAAATCCTGGATTTTTATATCAGCAAAATACAATGAGAGACGCAGTTTTGGCTGGAGCAACTTTGAATATTTTCAACAACCATGCAGACAGAGTTAAAATGGCAAACTTGGCACAATGTGTAAATGTTTTGCAGGCCGTAATCTTAACAGACAAAGCAAAAATGATTACAACGCCAACCTATCACGTTATGAAAATGTACAGTGTGCATCAGGATGCAAAATTATTGCCAGTAAGTTTTACTTCTCCAAATTACACTTTTAACGGAGAAATACTTCCTGCAGTTTCGGCATCAGCTTCAAAAGATAAAAACGGTGTAGTTCACATTTCATTAGTGAACGTTGATGCAAAAAACAAAAACAAAATAGAAATTGATGTTAATGAGCTTGGCGTTAAAACTTTTACAGGAACAGTTTTAACATCAGCTAAATTACAAGATTATAATTCATTTGATACACCAAACAAAATTGTTCCAACAGTTTTTAAAGGTTTCGAAAACAAAAAAGGAAAACTTGAAATCACAATTCCTCCTTTCTCAGTTGTTGTTTTAGAAGGAAAATAAAAAGATAAAAACATGAAAAAATCAAATTCCATTCTAAAAATAATGCCGTATATCGGAATGTTTTTAGGCGCGTTATTGGTGTTTGGCTGTTCAAGCGACAGTCCCGATACGCCTGTAACTCCAGATCCGCCTGTCGTTGTAGACCCGCCAGTGGTTACGCCGGCTTTTCCGGGACCAACTTATGCAGATAATTATACTTCAATTTCAGCTTGGGGAAGCAGATCGCAATGGAATTTAGCCAACGTGCATGATCCATCAGTAGAAAAATCAGGAGAATATTATTATATGTATCAAACGGATGCTTCTTATGGAAATGCGCATGAAGGCAACGGACATTTTTTCTACAGAAGATCAAAAGATTTAATCAATTGGGAATTTATGGGATCTTCAATGACTACAGCTCCAGCTTGGGTAAAAGATTCTTTGAACAACAAAAGGGCAAGAATGAATCCGGCGCTTCCTCCAATCGCAAATCCGAGTTATGGCTATTGGGCACCTTGCGTTCGTAAAGTCGGAAACAAATTCAGAATGTATTACAGCATTGTGGTTACCAATCCAATTACAGGAACAGACACCAATACATCTTGGTCAGAACGCGCTTTTATTGGTTTGGCCGAAACTGATGATTTGGCTTCAAACAATTGGGTTGACAAAGGAATGGTGGTTTGTTCTGAGCCAGACGGCGTAAAAAGTTACGTTCGAAATGGTGGAAATGATTGGGATGCTTATTTTAAATTCAACGCCATCGACCCAAGTTTTATCCAGACTCCAGAAGGTGATCAATATTTAATTTATGGTTCTTGGCATTCTGGAATTGCGGCTTTAAAACTGGATCCAGCGACAGGAAAACCAGCTAAATTAAAAACAATCGACGATTATGGAGTACGAATTGCTGGTCGCGGAAACGTGAGCACAAACCGTTGGCAAGCACTTGAAGGACCAGAAATTATCTATAATCCAGATACACAATATTATTATTTGTTTTTGGCTTATGATGAATTATCAGTTGCTTATAATACTCGTGTCGCTCGTTCGAAAAACATTTTAGGTCCTTATCTGACTATCAGCGGAAGCAGTATTACAACCGGAGCAGAATGTTATCCAATGGTAACGCATCCGTATCAATTTAAAAATCATACAGGCTGGGTGGGATTTGCACATTGTGCCGTTTTTCAAAATCCAGATACAAAACAATGGTATTATGCTTCTCAGGCGCGTTTGCCAGAAGGTGTTCCTGGAATTGCAGTTTCAAATGCAGTAATGATGGGACATGTTCGTGCCATTCAATGGACAGAAGATGGCTGGCCAGTTGTTGAAGCAGAACGTTATGCAGGTGTTCCAGCAACAACAATTACAGAAGCAAATTTCATTGGAACTTGGGAACAAATTACAATGAATTACCAATACAAAACCATGCAGAAAGCAGGAACAATTTATTTGACCGCTGATAAAAAAGTAAGCGGTGACGCAACAGGAACTTGGTCGTATGACAGCACTAAAAAATCCTAACAGTTAATGGTGTAAAATGCAACGTTTCTGATTCTTGGGATTGGGAATTAGCAACCAGAAAAGTAACCTTGAGTTATTCTGGATATACAGGAGCTGGATTGCCAGTTTGGGGTAAAAAGATTAATTAGAAAATTAGAAAATTAGAAAATTAGAAAATTAGAAAATTAGAAAATTAGAAAATTTCAATTTTTAAAATTCTTTAATAAAAATCTGCTCAATCTGCGAGAGAAAAAATAAGCCACAAATTGCACAAATTTCCACAAATTATAATTCGAGAAAATTTGTGCATCCCGATAGCTATCGGGAGTGGCAAAAAAAATGATAATGAAGAACCTATTTACAAGCCTTTCTATTTTGTTTTTATCGATAGCAGGAACTGCACAATCGATAAAATTCAATAATCCAATTATTAAGGATCAATATACAGGCGATCCTGCGGCATTGGTTTACAAGGACAAAGTGTATTTATACGCTGGTCATGACGAAGCGCCAAATGATTTTAATTTTTATAAGATGAACGAATGGGTTGTGTATTCTTCATCGGATATGAAAAAATGGGAATCGCATCCGGTGCCATTAAAAGTAACCGATTTTAAATGGGCAAAAAGCGATGCGTGGGCTTCGCAGGTAATTGAAAGAAACGGAAAATTTTATTGGTTTGTAACAGTTGAACATGGAACAATTCCAGGAAAATCAATCGGTGTTGCAGTTTCAGATAGTCCGACAGGGCCTTTTAAAGATGCTTTAGGAAAAGCTTTAATTACAAATGACATGACCAAATTTACCGATATAAGCTGGGACGATATCGACCCCACAGTTTATATCGATAATGACGGACAAGCTTATTTGTTTTGGGGAAATACCGCTTGTCATTATGCTAAATTAAAGGAAAACATGACGGAAATAGATGGAGAAATTCATCATATAAAACTTCCAAATTATACCGAAGCACCTTGGATTCACAAACACAAAGATTGGTATTATTTGTCATACGCATATGAATTTCCAGAAAAAATTGCCTATGCCATGAGCAAATCAATAAATGGACCTTGGGAATTTAAAGGAATTTTAAACGAATTGGCCGGAAACAGCAATACAAATCATCAGTCGATAATTGATTTTAAAGGACAATCGTATTTTATTTATCATAATGGAGCGTCAATTCCGCACGGAGGAAGTTTCAGAAGATCAGTTTGCGTTGATAAATTGTATTATAATAAAGATGGAACAATGAAACGAGTTGTAATGACATCTGAGGGAATACAATAGTTTTCAGTCACAGTCGCAGTTTTCAGTTTGGATTCAGGAACTGCTTATATGTTCTGATAAAGTTTTCAATTAAGGTTTAAACTTAAATTTTCTTATATCACTTATATGGTTTACAAAAATATAAAACATGCACTTTCTGGTTTTTTGATGTTGATTGCATCAGCTTCATTTGCGCAGGAAATTGTAGTTCACGATCCGGTTGTCATCAAACAAAAAGACACTTATTATTTGTATTGCACCGGAAACGGAATCAGTGTTTTTAGTTCAAAAGATTTAAAAAAATGGGACAAGCAACCGCAGGTTTTCAAAGAAAAACCCGTTTGGGCAGATGGCGTTGCGGCCGATTTTAAAAATCATATTTGGGCACCGGATATTTCATTGCATAATAACGTTTATTACCTGTATTATTCGGTTTCGGCTTTCGCCAAAAATACTTCGGCAATTGGCGTTGCGACTAACACAACTTTAGATCCAAAGGATAAAAATTACAAATGGGTCGATCAAGGAATTGTGATTCAGTCACAGCCAAATCGTGATATGTGGAATGCCATTGACCCGAATTTAGTTTTTGATGAAAATAACACACCTTGGCTTTCATTCGGTTCTTTTTGGGAAGGATTAAAAATGGTGAAATTAAATCCAGATTTAAAATCAATTGCACAACCTCAGGAATGGCATACGATTTCAAAACGTAAAAGAACTTTCGAATTAGCCGATTCTGATCCCGGCGATGGCGCGCTTGAAGCTCCATTTATCTTTAAGAAAAACGGATATTACTACCAATTTCTTTCTTGGGATTTATGTTGTCGCGGAGAAAAAAGCACGTATAAAGTTGTCGTTGGAAGATCTAAAAACGTAACCGGACCTTATGTTGATAAAGATGGAAAATTATTAACCGAAGGCGGTGGGAGCATAGTAGTTCAGGGCGACGAAAATTACTTTGGCGTAGGCCATAACAGCGCTTATACTTTTGATGGAAAAGATTATATTTTTTATCACGCCTACGAAAAAAATCAAACGGAACACCAAGATTAGTAGTCAAAGAAATGCAATGGGATGCTGATTTATGGCCGATTTTAAAATAGAATAATCCAATACAATGAAAAAATTTACTTTTCCAATTATTACAATTTTCCTCTCGCTTTTGATTTTTATTTCTTGTAAAGAAACAAAAAACAGTGCAGTGCAGTCAAATGACAAAACTTCGGTATTAAAAGCAGGATATCAAATTGAACCGGTCAACATCCAAAATGTAAAACTGAATGATTCTTTTTGGTTGCCAATTATAAAAAGAGTGCAAGAAGTTACGATTGCTTATGCTATTCAAAAATGTAATGAAGAAGGACGTTTTGAAAATTTCTTAATCGCAGGAAAACAAAAAACAGGAACAGTTAGAGGCGAAATGCCTTTTGATGATACTGATGTTTACAAAATTATCGAAGGCGCATCAAACACCTTAATTTCTGCTCCAAATCCAAAATTAGAAAAGGTATTAGATTCGTTGATTTCCATTGTAAAAATCGGTCAAGAAGCCGATGGTTATTTGACAACTTGGAGAACCATAAATCCAGCAAAACCGCCAGCAACTTGGGTTCCGGTTATAGAAGGAAAACGTTGGGAATCGTTACAAATAAGCCACGAATGCTACAACGCAGGGCATTTAATCGAAGTCGCTGTAGTGCATTACGAAGCAACTGGAAAAAGAAATTTCCTTGATATCGCCATCAAAAATGCCGATTTATTTGTGAAAACTTTTGGAGATGGGCCAGGTCAGGTAAAAGGAGTTCCGGGACATCAGATTATTGAAACGGGTTTGATCAAATTATATCAAATTACTGGAAAAGAAGATTATCTAAAACTGGCGAAATACTTTTTGGACAATCGTGGCAATCCAAACAATCATAAATTATATGGAGAATATGCACAAGATCATATTCCGGTAATTCAGCAGAATGAAGCTGTTGGACATGCTGTTCGTGCGGTTTATATGTACGCCGGAATGACCGATATTGTCGCAATGACAAAAGACAAATCATATGAAAATGCCGTAAACAATTTATGGAATAATATGGTGAACAAAAAAATGTACATCACAGGTGGAATTGGTTCAAGACACGACGGCGAAGCTTTTGGAACAAATTATGAGCTTCCAAATCTAACCGCTTACAATGAAACTTGCGCGGCAATTGGCGATGTATATTGGAATCACAGATTGCATAATTTATACGGAAAATCGGAGTATTTTGATGTCATCGAAAGAACGATGTACAACGGATTAATTTCGGGAATTTCATTGACCGGAAAAGAGTTTTTCTATCCAAACGCATTGGAAGCTGATGGCGTTTATAAATCTAACAGAGGTTCTTGCACGCGTCAGGCTTGGTTTGACTGTTCTTGCTGTCCTACGAATTTGATTCGTTTTATTCCGGCAATTCCGGGATTGATTTATTCGAAAACAAATGATGTTTTATACGTAAATTTATATGCCTCAAACAGCGCTTCTTTCAAATTAGGAAAAACAGATTTACAGATTTCACAACAGACAGGATATCCTTGGAACGGAAAAGTAGCAATTGCTGTTAATCCAAAAAAGAAAGCCAATTTACGATTAAACTTCGCGTTCCGGGCTGGGCTAGAAATGAGGTTCTGCCGGGGGATTTATACTCTTATAAAAAAGCTTCGACTCAAAAAACTACTATTACTGTAAATGGTGAAGCTGTTGCGATTCAGCCAGAAAATGGATATTACAACGTGACAAGAAATTGGAAAAAAGGAGACAAAATCGCCCTTAATTTCCCAATGGAAGTTCAGGAAGTTCAAACCAATTCAAAAGTGGAAAGCAACAAAAACAAAGTTTCTTTAGAGTACGGACCAATCGTTTATGCAGTTGAAGAAATTGACAACAAAACAAATTTTGATCAAATAAATGTAGCTTCTGGAGATGCTTTCAAAGTAAAAAAAGAAGCGAATTTATTAAATGGCGTAAATGTAATCGAAAACGAAAAATTCAAAGCAATTCCATATTATTCTTGGTCAAACCGTGGCGTTGGAAAAATGAAAGTTTGGTTGGATTATAAGAATTGAGAAAATAGATAAAAGAAGCAAGAAGCAAGATAAATATAGCCACAGATTAAAGGATTAAAAAGATTAAAAATAAATCTGTCTAATCTGCAAAATCTGCGAGAAACAAAAAATAAAAACCCGTTTTAACCCGCGTCATCCGCGTGCCATAAAACACATTAATTATAAAAAAATGAAGTCCAATTTAATTACAAAAATTACCCTTTGCGGTTTATTGCTGAGCGGCTGTTTATGCATCGGCACAAAAAAATAATCTTCAAGTTGATGTTGCCAAAACAGTAACAAAAATTCAGCCTACCATGTACGGAGTGTTTTTTGAAGATATCAATTTTGCCGCAGATGGCGGTTTGTATGCCGAAATGATCAAAAACAGATCTTTCGAATTTCAGTTTCCATTAATGGGATGGAATCAGCCTAAAAGCGACCGTCATAAATTAAACACCGAATCAGGAATTGCAAATGTGATTCAGTATTCTCAAAAAGGAACCAATCATAATTACTGCCGAGTTACAATTAATGATGCAAATGGTTATCAATTAATTAACGAAGGTTTCAGAGGAATGGGAATCAAGAAAGATTTAAAGTACAATTTGACTTTAAAAGCTTCACAGATTTCAGGAAATATTTCGAAAATCAAATTTCAATTTATTGATAAAGACAATAAAGTGTTAGGAGAAACTTCGGTTACACCAACATCAAAAGATTGGTCAAATTATTCGGCTCAATTGGTTTCGACAGCAACAGAAGCAAAAGCAAAATTGAAAATCACTTTTGAAGGAAATGGCGTAATTGATTTAGACAATATTTCCTTATTTCCAGAAGAGACTTGGGCAGGAAGAAAAAACGGACTTCGTAAAGATTTAGTGCAATTATTATACGATTTAAAACCAGGATTTTTGCGTTTCCCTGGCGGATGTATTGTTGAAGGAAGAACTTTGGCAGAACGTTACCAATGGAAAAAATCAGTAGGAAATGTTGAAGACAGAGAAACGGCAGTAAACCGTTGGAATATGGAATTTTCACACCGTCCGGCACCGGATTATTTCCAGAGTTTTGGTTTAGGATTTTTTGAATATTTTCAGCTTTCAGAAGATATCGGCGCTTCTCCGCTTCCAATTTTGAGTTGTGGAATGGCGTGCCAATTTAATACAGGAGAATTAGTTCCGATGGATCAAATCGATCCGTATGTTCAGGATGCTTTAGATTTAATTGAATTCGCAAATGGTGGATCAGAAACCGTTTGGGGTAAACTTAGAACTGATATGGGACATCCAAAACCATTCAATTTAAAATTCATTGGAGTTGGTAACGAGCAATGGGGACCAGATTATATCGAGCGTTTCAAAGTATTCCAAAAAGCAATCAAAGCTAAATATCCAAACATTACAATTGTTTCAGGAACAGGACCTTTCCCTGACGGAGATTTTTATGATTACGGCATGAAAGAATTGAAAAAACTAAACGCTGAAATTGTTGACGAACATTATTACAAAGATCCAGCTTGGTTCCGTAAAAATGTAACGCGTTATGACAATTATGATCGTAAAGGACCAAAAATTTTTGCTGGAGAGTATGCGAGCACAAAGCGTAGCAATTGCAAGTCCGGAAAACAAAAACAACTGGGAATGTGCTTTCTCAGAAGCGGCTTTCATGACCGGAATGGAACGTAATGCTGAGGTAGTTCAACTGACTTCTTATGCACCTTTATTGGCTCATGTTGAAGGCTGGCAGTGGACACCAGATATGATTTGGTTCAACAATTTACAGTCATATGGAACGCCAAATTATTATGTTCAGAAATTATTCTCTAATAATAAAGGAACTGATTTAATCAACATTACAAAAGACGGAAAAGCAGTTACGGGACAAAATGATTTGTTTGCATCAGCAGTAAAAGACATAAATACAAAAGAGGTAATCTTGAAAATTGTAAATGCATCGGCATCATCTCAAAATGTTTCAATTGATTTAAAAGGAGCAAAATTAGACTCAAAAGGAACAGCTGTAATTTTAAAAGGTGACGGAATAAATGATGAAAATTCTTTTGAAGCTCCAACCAAAATTAGCCCAAAAGAAAGTGAATTTAAGGTAAACGGAAGCAAAGTTCAATATGATTTCCCAGCTTATTCAGTTACAGTTTTGAAAATTAAGATGAAATAATCGCAACAGAATAAATGTAAAACAAACATTTATATTCTGTTTTAGCCATAATTGCTTGTTTTGATGCATTATTTGTAAAAATTCAAAAGCTGATCTTTGTTAAGTGTTTTTTATACACTTATTAATTTATAATAATTATATTTGTCATTATTAAAAACAAATTTAGAATGAAAAATTACGTAATAGGATTGGACTACGGAACAGATTCTGTTCGAGCGGTGCTAATAGACACTGAAAATGGGCAAGAGCTGGCATCGAACGTTTCTCATTATAAAAGATGGAAAAACAAGCAATATTGTGACGCTTCAATAAATCAGTTTCGTCAGCATCCTTTGGATCATATTGAAGGGCTGGAAATTACGATTCAGAATGTTATAAAAGAAAGTAAAGTTGATCCTTCATTAGTTAAAGGAATTTGTATTGACACGACTGGATCTTCTCCCGTGCCGGTTACAAAAGACGGAACGCCATTAGCATTGACAAAAGGTTTTGAAGAAAACCCAAATGCGATGATGGTTTTATGGAAAGATCATACTTCGATAAATGAAGCAAACGAAATCAACGAACTGGCAGTAAGCTGGGGCGGAGAAGACGTTACTAAATACGTTGGCGGAATTTACTCATCAGAATGGTTTTGGGCAAAAATACTTCACATTGCAAGACAAGATGAAGCCGTTCGAAATGCGAGCACACACTTGGATGGAGCACTGCGATTTAATGACGTATTTATTAATCGAAGATAAAGATTTAAAAACCTTCAAAAGAAGCCGTTGCGCCGCAGGTCACAAAGCAATGTGGCACACAGACTGGAACGGATTACCTCCAGTTGAATTCTTAGAAAAATTACATCCATATTTAGCACAACTTCGTGGTAATTTATATGATGAAACGTATACATCTGATTTATCTGCTGGAAATTTAAGCAAAGAATGGGCAGATCGTTTAGGACTTTCTACAGAAACAGTTGTGGCTGTTGGAACTTTCGACGCACATTCTGGAGCTGTTGGAGCTAAAATCGGAGAAAATACTTTAGTTCGCGTTATGGGAACTTCAACTTGCGATATTCTGGTTGGTTCTTATGATGAAGTGGGAACAAAAACCGTTCGCGGTATTTGCGGTCAAGTTGACGGTTCAGTTATTCCAGGCTTTATTGGTCTTGAAGCAGGACAATCTGCTTTTGGCGATTTATTGGCTTGGTACAAAGAATTATTAATGTGGCCTACAGAACATTTATTAGGATCTTCTTCTCTTTTAAATGATGCTCAAAAAGAACAATTAAGAGAAGAATTCAGCGATAAGTTAATTGTAGAATTAACGAAAGAAGCGGAGAAAATTCCAGTTTCAGAAAGCCTTCCAATTGCTTTAGACTGGATTAATGGACGTAGGACTCCAGATGCAAATCAGGAAGTAAAAAGTGCTATTTCAAATTTATCTTTAGGAACAAAAGCGCCTCATATTTTCAAAGCTTTAGTAAACGCAATTTGTTTTGGAGCGAAGAAAATTGTAGATCGTTTTGAAGAAGAAGGCGTAAAAATCGACAGTGTGATCGGAATTGGTGGCGTTGCGAGAAAATCGCCTTTCATCATGCAGACTTTGGCAAATGTTTTAAACAAACCAATTAAAATCGCTTCGTCAGATCAAACTCCAGCGTTAGGCGCGAGCAATTTACGCAGACCGTTGCGACCGGAATTTATCCAAACGTAATCGAAGCAAGCCAAAAAATCGGAAGTGATTTTGACGGAGAATATTTTCCTCAATTAGATAAAGTGGCGGCGTATAACAAACTGCTTATCGCTTACGAACAATTAAGTGTTTTTGCAGACCCAACTATTAAAATATCTCAAAATGAGTTCTCAGTATAAAGATTTAAAACAGGAATGTTACGAAGCCAACATGCAGTTGAATGCATTGAATTTGGTGGTATATACTTTCGGAAATGTAAGCGCTGTTGACAGAAAAAATGGTGTTTTTGCCATTAAGCCAAGCGGTGTTCCGTACGAAGATTTAAAACCTGAAGATATCGTTATTGTCGATTTTGATAATAATGTTATTGAAGGAACGATGCGTCCGTCATCTGATACGAAAACGCACGCTTATTTATACAAACATTGGCCAAATATCGGAGGTGTTGCGCATACACACGCAACTTATTCTGTGGCTTGGGCACAATCACAAAGAGATATTCCAATTTTCGGAACAACGCATGCGGATCACTTAACGGCTGATATTCCGTGTGCGCCCCCGATGGCAGATCATTTAATCGAAGGAAACTACGAACACAATACCGGAATTCAGATTCTGGATTGCTTCAAAGAAAAAATCTTTCTTATGAAGAAGTAGAAATGATTTTAATTGGAAATCACGGCCCATTCGCTTGGGGAAAAAATGTCGCAAAAGCGGTTTACAATAGCAAAGTTCTGGAAGTTGTGGCAGAAATGGCTTACCTGACTTTGCAAATAAATTCAAACGCACCAAGATTAAAAGATTCATTAATTAAGAAACATTACAACCGCAAACACGGAAAAGATTCGTATTACGGACAATAAATAATTTTAGATTTTAGAATGCAGATTTTAGATTTTAGAACCTGCAAACGATTAAACAATTCAACAAATAAACGATTAAACAGCATGATTGATATATCTCAAAAAGAAGTATGGTTTGTAGTAGGAAGCCAGGAATTATATGGTGAAGAAACCCTAAGAAAAGTAGCAGAACATTCGCAGATAATTGCAAAAGGATTAGACGCTTCATCTTCAATTCCAGTAAAAGTGGTTTACAAAGATGTGGTGAAATCACCATCGCAAATTTTAGACGTTTGTTTGGTCGCGAATTCAGAGAAAAACTGTATCGGAATTATTGCTTGGATGCACACTTTTTCACCAGCAAAAATGTGGATTGGCGGTTTGAGTATTTTGAAAAAACCATTATGTCATTTACATACACAATACAATGCTGAAATTCCGTGGGGATCTATTGACATGGATTTTATGAACCTGAATCAATCCGCTCACGGAGATCGTGAATTTGGTTTTATCATGTCAAGAATGCGCAAAAAACGTAAAGTTGTAGTTGGACATTGGGAAGACGAAAGAGTTCAGAAAAAATTAGGAATCTGGTCAAGAGTCGTTTTAGGATGGGACGAACTTCAAAACTTAAAAGTAGCTCGTATTGGAGACAATATGCGTGAAGTTGCCGTAACAGAAGGCGATAAAGTAGAAGCACAAATTCGTTTTGGCGTTTCGGTAAATGGATACGATTCTTCAGACGTTACAAAACATATCGAGAAAGTTACAGATAAAGAATTAAATGATTTATTAGCGGTTTATGAGCAATCATACAATTTAACCGATTCTTTAAAAGAAGGTGGAGCACAGAGAAGCTCATTAGTTGAAGCGACAAAAATCGAATTAGGATTAAGAGCTTTCCTTGAAGAAGGAGGTTTCGGCGCTTTCACAGATACATTCGAAAATCTTGGAGTTTGGAAACAATTACCAGGAATCGCAACACAAAGATTAATGGCCGATGGTTATGGTTTTGGTGGTGAAGGAGACTGGAAAACGGTCGCAATGGTAAGAGCTTTAAAAGTAATGAATATCGGTTTGGAAGGCGGAACTTCTTTCATGGAAGATTACACGTACCATTTCACACCACAAAAATCATACGTTTTAGGATCGCATATGTTGGAAATTTGTCCATCGATTGCTGACGGAAAACCTTCTTGCGAAGTGCATCCTTTAGGAATTGGAGGAAAAGAAGATCCAGCTCGTTTGGTATTTAATTCACCAGCCGGAGATGCAATCAATGTTTCTTTAGTGGATATGGGAACTCGTTTCCGTTTAATTGTAAACGAAGTTGAGGCAGTTAAACCATTGGCAGAATTGCCAAAATTACCAGTTGCAAGAGTTTTATGGGATTGTAAACCAAATCTTGATATTGCGGCGACAGCTTGGATTTTAGCTGGTGGAGCGCATCATACGGTTTACAGCCAGTCATTGACAACTGAATATATGGAAGATTTTGCTGATATCGCTGGAATTGAGCTATTAGTAATTGATGAAAAAACTACGGTAAGAGATTTCAAAGATAAAATTAATGCCAACGAAGCTTATTATCATTTGTTTCAACACGGACTATAAATTAGTCAAAAGTCGAAAGTCATAAAGTCCGAAAGTTTTAGTTACTTTGAAGAAAGACTTTATGACTTTTGACTTTGAGACTTTACTAACTAAAAAATAACCATTTATGAATGTATTAAAACGTTGTGTTTTCGGATTAAGCCTTTTGAGTTTGGTCGCAGTTTCAGTTCAATGTAAAGGCGATAAAAAAGCTGACACAGAAAAAGTTGCAACTGATGAAAAAGCATTAGTTACAATTGACAAATCGGAATATGGAACTACTGCAAAAGGCGAAAAAGTAGAGAGCTATAAATTGAAAAACCAAAACGGGATGGAAGTTGACATCATCACTTTTGGCGGAAGAATTACAGATTTGAAAGTGCCGAATAAAGAAGGCGTTTCAGAAAATGTAGTAATCGGATTCAGTTCTTTGGCACAATACGAAAAAGAAAATCCATTTTTTGGAGCTTTGATAGGAAGATACGGAAACCGAATTGCAAAAGGTAAATTTTCATTAGACGGAAAAGAATATCAATTGGCAATCAACAATGCGCCAAATGCTTTACATGGTGGTCCGCAAGGCTACTTTAACGTGGTTTGGAAAGCAGATGAGGTTAAATCTGGAGAAACAGCTTCTTTAAAATTATCTTATGTAAGCAAAGATATGGAAGAAGGATATCCTGGAAATCTGAAAGTTTTTGTGACTTATACATTGACAAATGACAATCAGTTGGAAGTTTTATACGAAGCAACAACAGACAAGAAAACAGTTGTCAACTTGACACAGCATTCTTATTTTAATTTATCTGGAGACTTTACAAAAACAATCTTAGATCACGAATTGACTTTAAATGCAGATAAATTAGTTCCGGTTGACGCTACTTTGATTCCGACAGGAAAATTGGATGATGTTGCGGGAACTCCTTTTGATTTCAGAACGCCAAAATTAATTGGAAAAGACATCAATGCTAAAAATGAGCAGTTAGAAAGAGGAAAAGGCTATGATCACTGTTGGGTGTTGAACAATCCTGAAAAAGGAAAAACAATCATTGCAAAAGTATACCACGCAACAAGCGGAAGAGTTATGGAAATGACAACAGACGAACCTGGAATTCAGTTTTACTCAGGAAATTTCCTTGACGGAACTTTGCCAATGCCAAACGGTGGAACTTATGCACACAGAACAGGATTATGTCTAGAAACAGAACATTATCCAGATTCTCCAAACCAGAAAAATTTCCCAACAACGGTTTTAAACCCAGGAGAAAATTATAAAACGAAAACAACCTTTAAGTTTTCTGTTCAAAAATAATCTTTAGAATTTGTTTAGTTAGTTCTAATTCTCTGAAAAACCTCGAAAGTTAATTGGCTTTCGAGGTTTTTTGCTTTTTTCTGCCACGAATTCACGAATTTTAGATTTTGAAAATTTATGAAATTATACTTTATGTATGTTTCAATTTATATAAATTCGTGAGTTCAATTCAATAAATATTTTGAAATTAATGAATAAATATTTTCTACTTATACTGATATTTATATCGCTGAGTTCACTTGTACTTTTTCAAAACTATTCTGAAACCGGATTTTCAGAGGTTTGTTTAGAAACCAGTAAAAGCTTTAAAGAAATTGATCATCATGCGGTTGTTCTTAATGAACAAAAAAGAAAATTTATAAGTCTTTCAGAATTCAGCAAGATTTTGGATCAAATTTCTAAATATGATTTAGATAAAAAAATAAATACAGAATTAAGAAAAGTAAAAGTGAAAAGATAGAAAAGTACAAATGGGAATCTTTGTCAAAAAAAGAAAACCTCATAAGTATAGAAAAACAAATCTTTACTGCAGAAATAGGATGTCCTCTTGGTGATAAAATAGTAAAAAGAAATTTTAGGATTGTTGATTATTTGATAGTAAGAAGGGTTTTTCCAAAAAAATATACTTGCGAATTGGTGAAAATGAAATACAAAAATTATCAATTGATAAGGTAAATTATTTTCCATATTTCGAAGGTCGACTTCTTTGCCTTGATGAAGCTGAAGCAGAATTTGATAAACTGAAATAAGGTGATAGAACGAATTTTGAATCTCGCAAAGGCGATAAGACTCAAAATTTAATTTCTTGGCGACTCTGAGACTTTGCGAGATTAATTCATACAGCATAAAAAAATCTTAACTTAGTTAAATGAAACATCTATTCAAAACACAATTAAGCTGGACTTCAAAACAAATTCCAGAAGAATCATCCAAAAGATTCTATAGTAAAACCCATCAAGTTAAAATTGAAGGAAAGCCAACTTTAGATGTTTCTGCGGCAAAAGCTTTCAAAGGCGATCCATCATTATATAATCCTGAAGATTTGTTGTTGAGCAGTTTGGTTTCCTGCCACATGATGTCGTACTTGTATGTCTGTTCTCAAAATGGAATAGAAGTTTTAGAATATTCAGATAATGCTGAAGCAACCTTAGAAGTAAATCCAGACGGAAGCGGGCGTTTTGTTGAGGTAAAATTATATCCAAAAGTAAAAATCTCAAATTCAGACCAAATAGAATTGGCTTTAGAATTACATCAAAAAGCAAATCAATTGTGTTTTATTGCTAATTCCTGCAATTTTCCGGTTTTGCATAATGCAATTTGTGAAGCAATATAAAAGTAAAACCTCTTCTTTAAAAGAAGAGGTTTTTTTATGCTGTGATTAAGCTAAATTTTCTTCAACAAAACTTTTACAATATTCCTTTATCAATTGTCTTACATTTCTAAATTGCTCCGTTATTTCTAAATCTGTTCCTGATGCTTTTGCAGGATCAGGAAAATTATAGTGAAATTTAAGTGCTTTAGTTGGAAAAAATGGACATCGTTCCTTAGCATTATCACATACAGTTATTACATAATCAAAATCAATATTGGTGTATTCGTCAATATGGTTAGAGGTATGATTTGAAATGTCTATACCGTCTTCTAACATTATTGAAATAGCTTTCGGATTGACTCCATGAGTTTCTACTCCGGCACTGTAAACTACCGCTTTATTGCCTGCAAAATATCTCATATATCCTTCTGCAATTTGGCTTCTGCGACTATTTCCTGTACAAAGTATTAATATTTTCTTTTCCATAATTTTAAACAAACAGCCAAATGATGTTTATGATGCAGAATTTTGGGTCAAAGCCAAAAATGAGTTGCAACACAACAACAGCTGTGGTGATAATAATTGGTTTTTTGTATTTAATAAGTTTTCCTTTCATGTTAGCAACACCCAGAATTTGGAGTACAGCATGAAGAATCATTATTTAATTCGACTAATTTGATTTTTTGTTTTTCAGCTGGAATTCCGCAAGCGTCTTGTGCTAGACAAGCAGTTTTTTTATTTTGAAGAACAAAAGTGTTCCCATTAAATACTAAATCATATTTTCCAATGGTATCGCTTTGATATTCTACTTCGATTTCAAGATCTTCAATATTTAGTTTATCCTCCGAAAGCTGAATGATGTGCAATAATTTAGCAGGTTTTAAGCGATGTTCAAAATCGTTCGCATTCCAAAGCTGAAAATTGACAACTTTTTCGTTTCTAATAACACCACCACAATCGATGAAGTGTTTTGTAATGCTTCCAATTTCAGTTACATGAAAATGTTCAGGTACAAAAGCTCCGTTTTCTAATTGAAATTCAACATTATCTAATGTTGGCAAAATCTGTTTTATTTCTGATAATTTCATTTTTTCAAAGTTTATTTGTTTAATGCAATATTGCGATAATAAATAGTAAAAAAATGCCTAACAGCATTTTGATTTCGAAATAGTGGCTGAGATATTTAAAATATAAGCGCTCAAAATATCAATTGTTTTTTCGTCAAGACAATAACAAATTGCATTTCCTGAGATGTTTCCTTTAATAATTCCTGCATTTTTTAATTCTTTCAAATGTTGGGAAACTGTTGGTTGCGCAAGAGGAAGTTCGTTGACAATATCGCCACAAATGCATTCGTTGACTTTTAGCAAATATTCTATTATTGCAATTCTTGCAGGATGTCCTAATGCTTTTGCTATTGTTGCTATTTGATTTTGTGCGTCTGTAAAATGTTCGGTTTTTGTAGCTCCCATTTTTGTCTAATTTAATATTGCAATATTACGATTAAAATATAAACAGACAAAATTTATTTGTAAAAATAAGATAAACAGTAAATTGCATGGTAAGTGGTTTTTTCAAGAAAAGGACTAAAATGAAAAAACCTCTTCGGTTAAGAAGAGGTTTTTCGTACCCGGAGCCGGAGTCGAACCGGCACGGTTTCCCACAGGTGTTTGAGACCAGCGCGTCTACCAATTCCGCCATCCGGGCTTAGCAGACGAAAAAACAATCAAAAGCGATTATTTTTAACGCAATAGAACGAAGTCATAAATGATGTCGTTCCTTTAACACGGTGCAAATGTAAAAAATAAAATTAAACATTCTAATAAAAATACTTAAATTTTTTACTTTCAGTGTCAATAAATTTTATAAATTTGCGGCTCGTTAAAACGACGCACACACAACTAACTACAACCGAGGTAAATACATTTAAAAGGCTATAGCAAAAAAAGTTTGGCTTATTTGATGGAAAGCTTCGGAATAAAACAACAAATTATAATGTCGCACCTAGAACCAGAAGCTAAAATTTTTGCTTGTTCACAAAGTGTTTATCTTGCAGAAAAAATTGCAGAGCAGTACGGAATTCCGTTAGGAAAAGTAACGATGTCAACGTATAGTGATGGAGAATTTCAGCCATCTTACGAAGAATCAATTAGAGGTTTACGAGTATTCATCGTATGTTCAACTTTCCCATCGGCAGATAATTTGATGGAATTGTTATTAATGATTGATGCTCGCAAAGCGCGCATCAGCAAGACATATTACAGCTGTTATGCCTTATTTTGGTTGGGCAAGACAGGACAGAAAAGACAAACCAAGAGTTCCGATTGGAGCTAAGTTAGTAGCAAACCTATTAACAGTCGCAGGAGCAACAAGAATCATGACAATGGATCTGCATGCAGACCAAATTCAAGGATTCTTTGAAAAACCAGTAGATCATTTATTTGCATCTACCATCTTTTTGCCTTACGTGCAAAGTTTGAATTTAGAAAATTTGACCATTGCATCTCCAGACATGGGAGGATCAAAAAGAGCTTATGCTTATTCGAAGTTTTTAGAATCAGATGTAGTAATCTGTTACAAACAAAGAAAAGCGACCAACGTTATCGACACTATGGAATTGATTGGTGAAGTAAAAGGTCGTAACGTAATCTTGGTAGACGACATGATCGATACAGGAGGAACTTTGGCGAAAGCCGCAGACCTAATGATCGAGAAAGGAGCTTTAAGTGTAAGAGCAATTTGTACACACGCTATTTTATCAGGCGGTGCGTATGAAAAAATTGAAAATTCAAAATTAACAGAGTTGATCGTAACTGATTCTATTCCGTTAAAGAAACATTCAGACAAGATTAGAGTAGTGAGTTGTGCACCTCTTTTCGCAGAAGTTATGCACATGGTGCACCACAACAATTCAATTAGCGGAAAATTCATTATGTAATTTTCGCTACAACAAACAAGAATATTTATTTAATAACTATATTTTTTTACAATGAAATCGATTACAATTAAAGGATCAGAAAGAGAAAGCGTGGGCAAAGTGTCAACTAAAGCCTTACGTAATGCTGGAGCGGTTCCTTGCGTGTTATACGGAGGAAATCAAGCAGTACACTTCTCAGCAGACGCTGCAGCTGTTCAAAAACTTGGTTTACACTCCAAACGCACACACAGTTGTGATTGAGCTTGGAAAAGGAAAATCATTCAATGCAATTTTGCAAGATATCCAAGTTCACCCAGTTACTGACAAAATTTTACACATCGACTTCTTCCAATTGTTTGATGACAAAGAAATCACAATGGAAGTTCCTGTGAAAATCGTTGGTACATCTAAAGGTGTTCTTGCGGGAGGTGTTTTACGTTTGAACCAACGTAAATTAAAAGTGAAAGCTTTACCAGCAAATCTTCCTGATTTCGTTGAAGCTGACATCACTCCACTTGAAATGGGTAACAAATTATACGTTACTAAAGTTGGAAAACCAGAGTACAAAATTATGCACCCAGACAACACTGTTGTTTGTCAAGTAAGAATCTCTCGTGCCGCTATGAAAGTCTGCTCAAGAGGCCGCAAAAGCCGCAAAAGCTCCTGCAAAAGGAAAGAAAAAATAATTTTTTTTCACTCTATACAAAAAGCCTCAATCTTTCGATTGGGGCTTTTTTTTAAAGCTTCTAAGTTTCTAAGGTGCTGAGATGCTAAGTTTTTTTAGAAGCAGAAAATCCCGTTTTCAGAACAAGTGATGTTCCTGCCATCCGCTAAATCTTTTCCTGGCTAAAGAAGCCAGAAAAAGGATACCGCTCCTGTCAGGGCTAGAAAGAAAGTATCTTTTTCATAAGATACTAAGTTGCTGAGATTCTAGGATGCTAAGTTTTTTCATCGTTGTCAGGCTGAGCGAAGTCGAAGCCCGCTCAAAGTATGGAATTTAGATTGTCGAGTTTCTTGGGTAACTTCAACTTCGTTCAGTCTGACAACAAGAAATCAATATAAATCGGCATAATCTGCCAAATCTGCGAGAGACCTTTCTTTGCGTTCTTTGTCCATCTAGATAGAAACTCTTTCTTAGCGTCCTTTGCATAAAACCTTCGCACGCTTTGCGGTTAAATCGCACCAACAGACAATTGTCTAATTTGCACATTTTCAAATTATCTAATTATCCAATTGCCACATTCCCTAATTAACCTTATTTTTGCAATCATGATAAAATGGATAACAAAACTGTTTTCATCAACACCAAAAGAAGAGAACATAGAAGACAATATGAAGAAATATTTAATCGTCGGATTAGGAAATATAGGAGCTGAGTATGTAAACACCAGACATAATATCGGATTTAAAGTGCTGGATTTTTTAGCCAAAAAAGAAGGGCTTTCTTTTGAAACTGTAAAATTAGGTGCACTTGCAGAATATAAATTTAAAGGAAGAACCTTTTTTCTTTTAAAGCCAAATACTTATATGAACTTGAGTGGAAAAGCAGTAAAATACTGGATGGACAAAGAAAATATTCCGCTAGAAAATATTCTTGTCATTACAGATGATTTAAATCTGTCATTCGGAACAATAAGAATCAAACCAAAAGGAAGTGACGGCGGTCATAACGGACTTAAAAACATCAATCTTGTTTTAAATACACAAAATTACACTCGTTTTAGATTCGGGATCAGTGATCAATTCAAAAAAGGACAGCAGGTCGATTATGTTTTAGGCGAATGGAATGATGAAGAAAATGCAAAATTGCCAGAACGCTTAGAAACTTCGGCAGAAATCATCAGAACTTTTGGAACAGCCGGTTTAGAAAATACAATGACAACATTTAATGGAAAATAAAGATTTTCAGGTGTTTATGTTGTAAAAATGTAAATTATCACTGAATTTAATTCAATTATAACGAAATAGTATTTTCAATTCCAAAGTTAAATGTCTAAATTTGGAATAAATTATTATAAACCATAAAAATTAGAAATATCATGGCTTTTGAATTACCACAATTACCATATGCATATGATGCATTAGAACCACATATTGATGCACGTACAATGGAAATCCACCATACAAAGCATCACAATGCATATACAACAAATCTTAATGCTCGCTATAGCTGGAACAGATTTAGAAGGAAAAACTATTGAAAACATCTTAATCAATTTAGATAAATCAAACGCCGCAGTTCGTAACAATGGTGGAGGTTTCTATAACCACAATTTATTCTGGACTGTAATGTCTCCAAACGGAGGAGGTTTGCCAACAGGAGATTTATTAGCGACAATCGAAGCTTCTTTCGGAACTTTCGAAGAGTTTAAAGCAAAATTTGCTAAAGCTGGTGCTACACAATTCGGTTCTGGATGGGCTTGGTTAACAGTTCAAAAAGGAGGAAAATTAGAAGTTGTAGGTACTCCAAATCAAGATAATCCATTAATGCCAGAAGTTGCTGGTCACGGTGGAACTCCAATCTTAGGAATGGATGTTTGGGAGCACGCTTACTACTTAAACTACCAAAACAGAAGACCAGATTATATTGAAGCTTTCTTCAGTGTAATTAACTGGACAGAAGTTGCAAGAAGATTCGCTTTAGACAAATAAGAGAAAAGAATCAAGAAAATAGGAGAAAGAAAAAAGACGAGCACTTTGTGTTCGTCTTTTTTTATGTGCAATTTTTAGTCTTTCTTGTATTCTCTTTGTTCTTTTATCTAAAAAGAAGAAATAAAAAAGGCGGAATCTCTTCCGCCTTTTTTGCCCCAAATCTACCATAAACTTAACCTACTAATGTTATGGTTCAGTAAATGTATAACGAGTATATTTCAAAAAAAACTTTTTTAGACGAATGGCAAATATATCCGATGAAGTAAAAAGAAGGTAGTATTAAGTATTAAGTATTAAGTATTAAGTATTAAGTATTAAGTATTAAGAAAATTGTGTAGACTAGAGTATTAAAAAAGGAATTGCTTGGTTAATCGTTCGTCTGTTTTTAACTTATTTTCTTAATACTTAATACTTAATACTTAATACTTAATACTTAATACTTAATACTTAATACTTCAATCTTAATTCTCTTTCTAAAAAAAGAAGAAATAAAAAAGGCGGAATTTCTTCCGCCTTTTTTGCCCCAAATCTACCATAAACTTAACCTACTAATGTTATGGTTCGGTAAATGTATGGCGACTATATTTTATAAAAAAACTTTTTAGATGAATGGTCAATATTTTCGATGAAGTGATTCTAGAAGTCTGTTTTGTAAATACTTATCTGAATAAAATAAAAAAGGTGGAATAAATTCCACCCTTTTTGCCCCAAATCTACCATAAACTTAACCTACTAATGTTATGGTATTCCAAAAGTATTGTAGCTTTTCATTTTTACCAAAGAAATAGGATGAACGGCAAAAATAATCGATGAAATGCACAAATTAACTTTTCATTAATAGTTTTTAGTAAGCTCTAGCGTCTTTTCCTTCGTAAAAATTCATAAATGCGCGGTTTACAACTCGATTTCCACCAGGGGTTGGGTAGTCTCCTGTAAAGTACCAATCTCCTAAATTTTTAGGACATGCAATATGTAAATCTTCCACTTTTTGGAAAATGATTTTCACTTCGGCATTAATTTCTGGAGAGCTTAGCATTTCTGCAATTTTATCTGAAATTTCTTCGTCAGTAAATTGGCTGTAAATTTCTGTTACATAATTTACAACATCTTTATCTGCGAAATTTTCTTGTGCTTTACATTTTGCATAAACTTCATCTACAATATGGTAAAGGTTTCTCTCTTTTAATAAAGCGAGTGCTTGCTCTAAAGGCAACTAAACCTTCTAATTTCGCCATATCAATTCCGTAACAATCTGGATAACGAATTTGTGGTGCAGATGAAACGATAACGATACGTTTTGGTTTTAGACGATCCATCATTTTGATGATGCTCATTTTCAAAGTTGTACCACGAACAATACTGTCGTCGATAATAACCAAATTATCTTCTGGTTTGATTACACCATAAGTAACATCATATACGTGAGCTACTAAATCGTCACGGTCGCTGTCCTCTGTAATAAAGGTTCTAAGTTTAGCATCTTTAATGGCTACCTTTTCCGTACGGATTTTTACAGCCAATAATTCCTGAAGCGTTTCTGCAGTTAATGTATTTCTGTTTTCTAGGATATAATTGTTTTTTCTTTGATTTAAGAAATCCTGAGCTGACTTCGACTAAACCATAAAATGAAGTTTCAGCTGTGTTTGGAATATAAGAGAAAACAGTATTGTCTGTATCGCTGTCAATTGCTTTAAGAACGGCTGGCAAAATTAATTTACCTAAATCTTTACGCTCTTGATAGATTTCAGCATCACTTCCTCTTGAGAAATAAATCCTTTCAAAAGAACAAGCTTTTTTAACAGTTGGTTCCAAGATTTGTTTCATAGAAACGTTTCCGTTCTTCTTGATGATCAAAGCATTTCCTGGATCAATTTCTTGAACACCTTCAAAAGGAACATTAAATACGGTTTGGATAACTGGTCTTTCAGAAGCTACCACAACTACTTCGTCATCTTGATAGAAGTAAGCTGGACGAATTCCTGCTGGATCTCTAAAAACAAATGCGTCGCCATGCCCTAATAATCCAGCCATTGCGTAACCTCCATCTAAGTTTTTAGCTGAACGAGCTAAGATTTTTGCAATATCCAAACGCTCTGCAATTACTGGAGAAGCATCTCTTTTAGAATAACCTTCAGCTTTACAATCTTGGTACAATTGCATTACCTCTTTATCTAAAAAGTGACCAATTTTTTCCATTACAGTAACAGTATCCGCCATTTCTTTTGGATGTTGTCCAAGCTCAACTAAGTTTTCGAAAAGTTCTTTAACATTGGTCATGTTGAAGTTTCCGGCCAAAATTAAGTTACGATGCATCCAGTTGCTCTGACGCAAAAATGGGTGAACGCTTTCGATGCTGTTTTTTCCAAAAGTTCCGTAACGAACGTGCCCTAAAAATAATTCGCCTACATAAGGAATCTGCGATTTTATTTTATTGATATCATCGCCAATTTCAGGATTTGCTTTTAACTCCTCGCTGATTCTCTCGTTGATTTGTTTAAAAACATCTTGAATTGGTTGTGCGTGGTTCGAACGAACTCTGCTGATGTAGCGTTGTCCAGGATCAACATCCAATTTAATGCTTGCAAAACCAGCTCCGTCTTGACCGCGGTTGTGCTGTTTTTCCATCATTAAATACATTTTCTGAATTCCGTAAAAAGCAGTTCCGTATTTTTCTTTATAATATTCAAGCGGTTTAAGTAGTCTAACTAAAGCTATCCCACATTCGTGTTTTAAAGCGTCGCTCATTGTTTTTTGTTATTTGTGTGTTGTTGTAAGTTGTGTGTATTAACGTAATAAAAAAAGCCCCGTTTTATCCGAGGCTCTTAGGCATTATATTTCTATGTCAAACTGAGTTAACGACTTAAATTGCTGTAATCGAATCGCTACTTCTGCTTTGCTTAATGTTTCCATCCTTTCGGTTCCAAATTTCTCTACGCAGAACGAAGCTAAATTTGAACCGTAAATAATTGCATTTTTCATGTTTCCAAAAGAAATGTTTTCGCTTTGTGCAATAAATCCAGAGAATCCACCTGCGAAAGTGTCTCCGGCTCCAGTTGGATCAAAAACTTCTTCTAACGGTAAAGCTGGTGCAAAGAATACTTCTCTATTGTGGAATAAAAGTGCTCCGTGTTCTCCTTTTTTGATCACCACATATTTTGGTCCCATATCTTGGATTTTCGCGTACTGCTTTTACTAATGAATATTCACCTGAAAGTTGTCTTGCTTCTTCGTCATTGATTGTAATAACATCTACACGTTTAATAACGTCTAATAATTCTGGAAGAGCGCAATCCATCCAAAAGTTCATTGTATCTAAAACAACTAATTTTGGTTTTTTCTCCATTTGGTCTAAAACACTGCTTTGTACTAATGGGTGCAAGTTTCCTAACATTACCACATCAGCATCTTTGTAGTTTTGAGGAACTTTTGGCTGAAAATCTGCCAAAACGTTCAACTCCGTTACAAGAGTGTCTCTAGAATTTAAATCGTTGTGGTATAAACCGCTCCAGAAAAAAGTCTTTCCGCCTTTTACAATTTCGATACCAGAGATATCAATATTTTTTGAAGTTAAAAGATCTAAATGTTCTTGAGGGAAATCGTCGCCAACCACAGAAACAATGGCCGATTGCAAGTTAAAAAATGACGCTGATAATCCGATGTAGGTTGCGAGCACCACCTAATATTTTATCTGTTTTTCCAAAAGGAGTTTCAATCGCGTCGAAAGCAACTGTTCCAACAATCAATAGTTTATTCATTTTATGAATTTCGAATTAGGTGCAAAGATACTCTATAAGTTACAATATTGCAACGGTTTAGGTTCTCAAAATTTTCTTAAAAAAACGACACCGATTTCGGGTTGAAAATACTGTAAATGAATCGGTTAAAATCTGTTTTTAATGGAGCTCAAAATAGATTTTTCAGAATTAATCTGCAACTTTTTCGAAAATAATTGCGAATATTTTACAACTCATTTCTATCTTAGTTTTTAAGCTGAAGAATATTTTCTTTTTTGCATGAAACACGAAGAATTCGGAGCATATGATTCTTTATTTTATATTCTTAATCCAATTGATCGCATCTTTCATAGGCTCTTCAGATTTTGAAAATGCAGTATTGTGTCCCAAGTTTGAAAACAATTTATATTCATAAGGTTTTCCTGTAGATTTTAATTTGTCAAGATATTCGATTGATAATTTCACGGGAACCTGAATGTCTTTTCCTCCAAAAATCCAGAATCCCGGAATTGATAATTTAGAAAGAACATCATTGGGATTTGTATCAATAAACTCATATTTGTCTGGGTCATTGAATACATGTTTTCTGGCTTCTTCTTCGGAGTGTATGTCCCAAAAATTTTTGTCACCATTGGTGTAAAATTGGAATCTCAATTGTTCTTTAACCGTTATAAGAGCTCCGCTAAATATGGTCATAAATTTGACTTTCTTATTTTTCTCTGCCGCTAATGGAATGATCCATCCCGCTTGACTACCGCCTATTAAGCCTATTGGTATTTGATTATTTGATAAAGATTTAGATAAAGTATTTACGGCGAGCACTTGCATCTAAAGACAAAAGAGTTAGATTGACGAAATCAACATTGTTTGTTCCTACTTCAGGCCCAGCATATACGCCACCTGATTCTCCGACTCCGCGTTTGTCATACGTCAAAACTGCAATACCGTTGTTGGCTAGGGTTGTAGCAAAGTCGATCATTCTTTTTCTTGCCCAGATCCATGAACAATCACAACGGCGACTTGTGCATTGTTGGGCATAAAAATAGTTCCAGCAAGTGAAATTCCTTCACTAACAAATTTTATTTCTTTAGTAGTAAAGTTTGATGGAATTGCAGATGCATAACTAGTAATAAAAAACAAAAACATTAAGAGAAAATAGGTCTGTGTTTTAAAAATTTTTGAAGATAAATTATTTTTGATTTTACTACTTTTCATTTGTTTTAAAATAACATTACAACTGATACTTCTTATCAAAATAATTCTTCAAAACCCCAACTTGCACTAGAATCATAAAAGGAACTATCAAAATAGAATACAATAAAGTTTTTGAAATATGAATTCCAGAAATAATTGCCGAAATTTTATCTGTATACGATTTTCCTACTTCTAAATTGTTTTGAGTTCCTGCAAAAAACACATTATAAGCAATCAAAAGAGCCAAAATAATTCCAATAAAAATCCATGTTGAAATGGAAATTAAAGGTTTATAAGGCTTGATTTTTGCTTTTTCGGCAATAAGAATTTGCGACATCAAGTTTGAAGTAAAGTCGGCAGATGGCGATTGCAAAGTGTTTTCGCTCATCATTTTATCAATAAGATTTTCTAAGTTTTTATCGCTCTCTTTCATAATACTCAACTATTTCGGGTTCTAACTGCGTTTTTAAAATGGTGGCTAATTTTTGTCGGCTTCTAAATAATTTCACTTTGACATTATTAGCGTTTATATTCATGATTTTTCCAATTTCCTCTAAATTTTGATCTTCAAAATAAAAGAGCGTCAGCAAAAAATTATCATCGCTTGGTAACAAATTTAAACAATTTTGAATGGCCTGCTTTCGTTCTGCGTCAACTAAATTGCTTAAAGCATTGTCCATTGTTTTGACTAAATGCGATGAAAATTCATCAATAGAAATATTCAAATCTTCTTTTTTGTTTTTCTTCAAACGGTCTAAACAATTATTATAAGAGATTTTATAAATCCATGTCGAGAATTTAGAATCGCCTTTAAACTTGCTCAACGAATTGTACACTTTAATAAAAGTATCTTGCGCCGCTTCTTCGGCTTCCTCTCGGTTCTTGATCATTTTGAGCGACAATGTAAAAATCATATCCTTATAACGGTCAACCAGCACGGCAAACAAATTGGTCTCGCCCTGCAGGATTCTATCGATATAATGTTGATCTGAAATTGCACTCATATTATATAGGACGACGGTTTGTTATTTTAGGTTACAAGAATTTTGAAAAATAAATTGCAATTTTTTTATCCCGAAGCCTCGAGACCAAATTCCAATGTTGGATCGGTTAGAATTTTGTCAAAGTTTAAAACTTTGACAAAGTTGGTAATACGAAAAAATATACTCAAAATTAACTCATAATCAGTAAGTTTTGGTCCCGAGGCCTCGGGATGGGATTTAAATTTTAAAATTTTTTCACAAAAGCTGTAACCTCAATTTAAAAGGTGTCGTCCTATGAAGTATCAATCAATTAAAAAAATATAAAATCATGGGACCAGAAGTATTAGTACCTTTTAGTTTTTGCGCAACAATCTTTGGGATTGTCTATCTTATTTATTCAACAAGAAACAGAGAACGTTTGGCTCTTATAGAAAAAGGTGTTGATGCCAGCATCTTTTTAAAAGGAGAGGGCAAAGGAGTTCCGGCTTGGAAAGTATTTGTTATAAATACGGCCTTTCTTTTAATAGGGATTGGAGTAGGAATGTTTATAGCATTATTCCTTACAACGTATACAGCAATGAATTCAGACGTCGTTTATCCGGCAACAATTATTACGATGTCTGGAGTTGGTTTGCTTTTTGGGTTTAACAAAGCTAAAAGTTTGGATAAAGAATAAATCGTAAGTAGGAATTTAAGTTAGTACAAAAAACGCATCAATATTATTTGATGCGTTTTTTTATTCTTTAGATCCGATAGTTTCGTAATATTCATCGACAGAAAGCTTCGGTTGCATAGACGCCATTACTGCCAATTGATCACAGCGTTCATTTTGCGGATGATTGTTGTGGCCTTTTATCCATTTAAAATCGACTTGGTGTTTTCGGTAAGAAATTAAAAAACGTTTCCATAAATCTGGATTTTTCCTTCCGGCAAATTTCTTTTTCTCCCAGCCTAAAACCCATTTTTTTCAACAGAATCTACTACATATTTAGAATCGGAAATTACTAGAACTTTCATATTCGGTTTTTTAAGTTTTTCCAAACCAACAATTACAGCCAGAAGTTCCATTCTATTATTAGTAGTCAAGCGAAAACCTTCGTAGAATTCTTTTTTATGCGGCGTTCCTACTAATTCCATCACGACTCCATAACCGCCATTTCCTGGGTTTCCTTTTGCGGCGCCGTCCGTATATATATGTACTTCGTGATTCATTTAATTTTAGATTTCAGTCCCGATAGCTATCGGGATGATTTTTGTAATTGCAATTGATTTTTGAATTTGATATTTATTCTTCTAGGATTCTATGAATAATCTCAGGAAAATGTTTTTGTTCCAATTCGTGAATCTTTTCTGCCACGGTTTCAGGAGTATCCTCATCGGTTAAAGCAACATTTGCTTGAAAGATAATGGCGCCTTCGTCGTAGTTTTCGTTTACATAATGAATAGAGATTCCGGTTTCTTTTTCCTTATTGTTAACTATGGCTCTGTGTATGTGCATTCCGTACATTCCTTTGCCTCCATAATTAGGCAAAAGTGCTGGATGTATGTTGATTATCTTGTTTGGATATTTTTCGATTATGTTTTCTGGGAATTTCAATAAGAAACCAGCCAAGATTATCAAATCCGGGTCGATTTCTTGCACTTTTTGTAGTACGTTTCTTTCTAAAAGTTCATTTTTTGAGAAAATTTCGACTGGAATTTGATGATTTTTTGCTCTTTCAATCACTTTTGCCGTAGCATTATTTGTGAAGACCGAAACGACCTTAGCAATTTCGGTGTTTGAAAAATATTTTATAATGTTCTCTGCGTTAGTTCCTGATCCTGAGGCAAAAACAATAATTTTTTTCATAAAGTTGTGTGTTTTGAGAGTGCAAAAAACGGAATAAAAATCGAAAATAAATAGCTTTAAAAGACCTTTCTTGAAATTAATTTTATAAATTAGTGTTACATTTATTAACTAAATCATGGTTTTAAAATAAAGTTTTTTATTTTTGCCAACAAATTAAATTCTAAAATTAAAGATTATGTCAGACATTGCATCAAGAGTAAAAGCGATTATCGTAGACAAATTAGGTGTTGACGAAAACGAAGTTGTAACAGAAGCAAGCTTCACTAATGATTTAGGAGCTGACTCATTAGACACTGTTGAGCTTATTATGGAATTCGAAAAAGAATTTGATATTCAAATTCCAGACGATCAAGCAGAAAACATTGCTACTGTAGGTCAAGCTATTTCTTATATCGAGGAAGCAAAAAAATAATAATACCACACCCGATTTCTAAAAATCCCAATTTTTGAAATTCCATATTCCAGTTGGAATTTGTTTTTTGATTTTTGAAATTTTTAAGAGTCGGGTGTTATTATTTTTTTAAAATTAAAATTCGATTGATTTTCAATCAATAAGATATATTTATATTGTAATGCCCATGGCTCTTAAGTAACATTATGTTAAGAAAGCGTGGGTTTTATTTGTTTAAAGTACAAAATACAAATTTATGGCATTAAGGCGAGTTGTTGTAACAGGATTAGGTGCACTTACTCCTATAGGGAATAATATCCAGGAATATTGGAATGCACTTGTGAATGGAGTAAGCGGAGCCGCTCCTATCACATATTATGATACAGAGAAGCATAAAACGAAATTTGCCTGCGAAGTGAAAAACTTCAATATTGAAGATTACATGGATCGCAAGGAATCTCGAAGACTAGATAAATTTGCTCAATATGCAATTGCTCGCCAGTGATGAAGCTATTAAAGATGCTGGAATCACAAACGATAACGTAAACAAACAAAGAGTTGGTGTTATCTGGGGAGCAGGTATTGGCGGTCTAGAGACTTTTCAAGAAGAAGTAATGTATTATGCGAAAGGCGATGGAACTCCAAAATTCAATCCGTTTTTTATTCCAAAAATGATCGCTGATATTGCTCCTGCACATATTTCTATGCGTAATGGTTATATGGGGCCAAATTATACAACAGTTTCTGCATGTGCATCATCTGCAAATGCATTAATTGATGCTTTCAACTACATTCGCTTAGGAATGTGTGATGTTATCGTATCTGGAGGTTCTGAAGCGGCTGTTACCATTGCTGGTATGGGAGGTTTTAGCTCAATGCACGCTTTATCTACAAGAAATGAAAGTCCAGAAACGGCTTCAAGACCTTTTGACGCAACTAGAGATGGTTTCGTTTTAGGTGAAGGAGCAGGAGCTTTGGTTCTTGAAGATTACGAGCATGCAAAAGCAAGAGGTGCAAAAATCTATTGCGAAATTGGTGGTGGCGGAATGTCATCTGATGCATACCACTTAACAGCGCCACATCCAGAAGGAATTGGAGTTATTGCCGTAATGGAAAATACTTTAAGAGATGCTGGAATGACGCCTGATCAAGTTGACCACATCAATACTCACGGAACTTCAACTCCATTAGGAGACGTTGCTGAGTTAAAAGCAATTAGTGCAGTTTTTGGTGATCACGCTAAAAATATCAATATCAATTCAACAAAATCAATGACAGGACATTTACTTGGTGCTCGCTGGAGCTATTGAGGCAATTGCTTCAATCTTGGCAATGCAACACGGAATTGTTCCTCCAACGATCAATCATAGTGTTGTGGATGAAAAAATTGATCCATCTTTGAATCTTACCTTAAACAAACCTCAAAAAAAGAGGTAAATGTTGCGATGAGCAATACTTTTGGTTTTGGTGGACACAATGCTTGTGTATTGTTTAAAAAATTCGTTGACTAATTTTCGTATATGAATATTATCAAAAAAATATTTTCTAAATCCCGTTCTCTAGAAGACGGGATTTTTTTGACACTATTCAGAAAATTCTTGGTTTTCCGCCGGTCAATATTGAATTTTATAGAAAAGCCTTTACACACAGATCATCAAATAAGTTAGATGAACATGGACAACCGATAAATTACGAACGATTGGAATTTTTGGGTGATGCCATGTTAAGTGCCGTAATTGTCGCACATTTGTTTAATAAAGCGCCAAACGGAGACGAAGGGTATTTGACCAAAATGCGTTCTAAAATCGTGAGTCGCGAACATTTGAATGAACTCGGAAAAGACTTGAACTTAGTTCGCTTTGTGGAGAGCAAAGTGCCAATTCAGCATTTTGGAGAAAACATCCATGGTAATATTTTCGAATCATTAGTTGGTGCAATTTATTTAGACAAAGGATATTCTTTCTGCGAGCGTTTTATTCAAAAAGAGTAATTACGCCGTATGTTGATATTGCTCGACTTGAAGGAAAAGTTATTAGTTATAAAAGTTTGGTTATCGAATGGTGTCAAAAAGAAAAAGAGTTTTTCACTATGACATTTTTGAGGATAACGGTATTGACGGTCAGCGCTTATTTGGAGTAAAATTAAGTATAGACAATAAAGTAATCGCAAGAGCGCGAGCAACTTCAAAAAAGAAGGCAGAAGAGAAAGCATCACAAAGAGCTTATTTTGCATTTCAGGAGAAAATAGACAAGAAATAGCTACAAAAATGCTGTAACTATCTTAAAGCTATAACGTTTTCGTTTATAAATTAACAAAAACAACCACGTCATAACTATTGATGCTCCGTTAGAAATAGTATATTTACAACTTGATTTTTCATGACATGGCAATTCATAGATTGGATTTAGACGAATTTGACGAAATTGATTATTATTTAATGGCAATTCATACTTCATTAGAAGATTATAGACTGGCCTATTTTATCAATAAAATCCTTCCGATAAACTTAAGTAAGAGCAAAAACGAGATTCATGCTCAGACGAAAGAAGGAGAAGCAAATTTTTCTAGATTTTATTATTATGATTCCGAAAAAGCAGTTTCATGGAATTTAATTCAGAATAAAAATGAAATCATTTCAGTGAGTACAAATGATTTCCAGAATTTGTTTTCTAATGAAACAAGTGAGGTTTCAACAACAATTCATTTACTTCCTGAATTCAAAAAAGTAGATTTTTTCCTGAAAATAGAGAATAGCGAGGAAACTCTAAATTTTTCAGAAATTCAACAACAATTAAATACCATAGAGAGTGTTGCGGCTATTTATGCCGTCGATACAAATAAAATAAAATCAAAAAACAATCTAATTTTTAAAAAAAATGTTAACAAACAAGAAAACCAAAATTGTTGCTACACTTGGTCCCGCATGTAGTACAAGAGAGATTATCAAGGATATGATCGAGGCAGGGGTTAATGTGTTTAGAATCAATTTTTCGCATGCAGATTACGAAGGAGTAAAAGAAAAAATCGATATCATTAGAGGCTTAAATGAAGAGTTTGGTTATACAACAGCAATCCTTGGAGATTTGCAAGGACCAAAACTTAGAGTTGGAGTAATGGAAGAAGGAACAGTAGTACATGATGGAGACGAAATCACTTTTACTACTGCTGAAGATATTATAGGAACATCAAAAAGAGTGTTCATGAAATATCAAAATTTCCCAAATGATGTGAATCCGGGAGAGCGTATTTTGCTTGACGATGGTAAACTTATTTTTGAAATTGTTTCAACAGACAAAAAAACAGAAGTTGTTGCTAGAGTTATTCAAGGTGGAGAATTAAAATCTAAAAAAGGAGTTAATCTTCCAAACACTAAAATTTCTTTGCCAGCTTTAACTGAAAAAGATATTGCTGATGCGATTTTTGCAATTGAGCAAAAAGTAGATTGGATCGCACTTTCATTCGTAAAAACCCCTCGCGATTTACAAGATTTACAAGAATTAATCGCCAAACATTCTGAATACAAAATTCCGATCGTTGCTAAAATTGAAATGCCAGAAGCTCTTGAGAATATGGACAAAATTGTAGCATATTGCGATGGTTTAATGGTTGCTCGTGGAGATCTTGGTGTTGAGCTTCCTGCTCACGAAGTGCCATTGGTACAAAAAGATTTGATCAGAAGAGCAAAAACAGCTAGAATTCCTGTTATCGTTGCTACACAAATGATGGAAACAATGATTACAAGTTTGACTCCAACAAGAGCTGAGGTGAACGACGTTGCAAACTCTGTAATGGACGGTGCTGATGCTGTAATGTTGTCTGGAGAAACTGCAACAGGAAATTACCCGGTTCAAGTAATTCAAAAAATGGCGCAAATTTGCGAAGCTGTAGAAAACTCTCCGCTTATTCAAGTACCTCAAAATACACCACAAATCAAAACAAAACGTTTTGTTACTAAAACAGTTTGTCACCAAGCGACTTTATTGGCAAATGAAATCGATGCAAAAGCGATTTGTACTTTGACAAATAGCGGTTATACTGCTTTCCAAATTTCGGCTTGGAGACCATCGACAGCTCACATTTTGGTATTTACTTCAAACAGAAGAATCTTAACACAATTGAATTTATTATGGGGAGTAAAATCTTTCTTCTATGATAATGATGAAAGTACAGATGATACTGTTACTGATGTAAACAAAATTGCAGTTGATAAAGGATATGCAACAAAAGGTGATTATTTGATCAATCTTGTCGCAATGCCGATTAAAGATAAAGGAATGGTGAATACCATGAGAGTTTCTGAAATAGAATAGTCATCTTTTTTAAGATATACTAAAAGCCATTCGAGAGAATGGCTTTTTTTTGGCCATTTTTTTTATCTATTTAGCTGAATACAATGTTGAATCAAAAAAGTTCTCGAACACACTTAGCAATTTACGGAATTGGAAAGTATTACTTTTGTTAAACAAATTCTGTTAAATCCTATAACAAATAATTGAAATCTTCACTTTTTAACGTTTCATTTTATAAAATGAAACCATGTAACGGTCAGAAAATACTATAATCCGGATTTTTATTCTCTAATTTTGAGTCTGTTTTAATAAAAAAATTAAGAAAATTCTTGATTTTAAATTCATCGGCATCAGTGATGAATAAATGGACAATGTTTCGCAAATGATGGTTTTTATTTAGAAAATACTTAAGCATATTAAATTTTTTTGTAAGCGTACTATAACAATTAATTATAAATAAATCTTAATGCCATGAAACAAAGTAAACTTAGAATTGCGATAATGCACTTAGCATTAGCATGCTTCACAGTTGTTCAGGTTAACGCTCAGAAAAAACCTAACATCTTGATATTATGGGGTGATGATATTGGAACTACAAACATCAGTGCCTACAGTGATGGAGTTATGGGATACACAACCCCTAATATTGATCGCTTAGCGAATGAAGGATTGCGTTTTCTTCATTATTATGGAGAGCAGAGCTGTACTGCAGGTCGTGCCGCATTTTTAACAGGACAGCATGGTCTTAGAACTGGATTGACAAAAGTTGGTTTTCCAGGAGCACCAATGGGAATGAGTCAATTAGATCCGTCTATTGGTGGAATTATGAAAAATTTGGGTTATGTGACAGGACAATTTGGTAAAAACCATGTTGGAGATCGTAACGAAAGTTTGCCAACTGTAAATGGTTTTGATGAATTCTTCGGAAACCTGTATCACTTAAATGCTGAAGAAGAACCAGAATTGCCAGATTATCCTAAAGATCCAGAATACTTGAAAAAATTTGGGCCAAGAGGTGTTCTAAAATGCACGGCAACAAATGTTGATGATGCAACAACTGATCCTCGTTTTGGAAGAGTTGGAAAACAAAAAATTGAAGACACAGGAGCACTTACTAAAAAAGAATGGAAACTGTAGATGATGAAACTTCTGCGGCGGCTATCGATTTTATTAAAAGACAAAACGCGGCTGGAAAACCATTTTTCTGCTGGTTCAATGCCACTCGTATGCACCTTCGTACACACGTTAGAGCAGAACATAGGGGAAGATATACGCATGGCGACAGTGAATATATTGATGGTATGATCGAACACGATGAAACTATTGGAAGCATTTTAAAAGTATTAGATGATTTAGGAATTGCTGATAATACGATTGTTGTTTACTCTACGGATAATGGCCCTCACATGAATACATGGCCAGATGCTCGCTATGACACCATATCGTTCAGAAAAAATACAAACTGGGAAGGAGCTTTCCGTGTACCTTGTATCGTTCGTTGGCCAGGACATATTAAACCAGGAACTGTAACTACTGAATTGATGAGCCATAACGACTGGATCCCAACTTTGGCTTCTATCGCGGGAGAGCCTGATCTAACAAATAAACTTTTAAAAGGTTATACCGCAAACGGAAAAACCTATAAAGTACATTTAGATGGTTATGACCAAAGCAAATTTTTAGAAGGAAAAACGCCAAAAAGCGCCAGAGATAAATTCTTCTATACAGATGATGACGGTTTGCTAGTTGGTTTAAGGGAGGGAGATTACAAATATGTTTTTGCAGAACAGCGTCTTGAAGGTACAATGGGAGTTTGGGCAGAACCATTTACTAAACTGCGTTTGCAAAAAATATTCAATTTGTATCAAGATCCTTATGAAAGAGCCGATATAACGTCTAATTCATTTTGGGAATGGCAGTTAAACCACGTACAAATGATGTATGGAGCGATACAAGATGTAGTTGTATTTGCAGAAACATTTAAAGAATATCCTCCAAGATCAATTCCGCCAAGCTTCTCTGCTTATACTATTATGGAAGAAGCGATGAAAGATATTAAAGCAAAACAATATATAGAAAAAAATGTGATGCCTAAATTAAAAGAAGAGGCCGAAGAAACTTCTAAAAAGAAAAAATAAATAGAGATAATTAAAAGGAACAGGACTTTTTACGTCCTGTTTCTTTCACTTAATAAGTATTTGTTATGCATAAAAAAATAGTACTAATACCGATGCTTCTTTTTTTATTTATTTCATGTAAAAAATCAGAAGAAAGCACTGCTGTTAATCCAAAAGATAATACAGCGACTGCAGTTACAAGCGGAGATCCTTTGCCAAGCTGGGATGATGGTGCTTTAAAAAAAGACATTATTGCTTATGTTGAAAAAGTAACTAAAGAAGGAAGTCCAGATTTTATTCCGGAAGAAAGCAGAATTGCCACATTTGATAATGACGGGACACTTTGGGCTGAAAAACCTTATGTACAAGAACTTTTTGCTTTTTATAGAGTAAAAAAATGGTCGAAGCCAATCCGGCTTTGGCACAGAAACAACCTTTTAAAGCAGTTGTAGAAAAAGACAAAACCTATTTTGAAAAGGGCGGCGATAAAGCACTTATCGAATTAGTTGCCGCAACGCATACCGGAATGACAGAAGATGAATTTGAAGCATCGACAAAAGAGTTCTTTTCAGGAGCCCAATATCCAGGGAAAAATGTTCCGCTAAAACAAATCAGATATCAGCCTCAATTGGAGCTTTTGAACTATTTGCGCGCAAATGGTTTCAAAACTTTCATTGTTACCGGTGGAACGATTGAATTGGTGCGCGCTATATCTCAGGATTTTTACGGAATTCCAAAAGATCAGGTTGTTGGAACTTCTTTCAAATATAAATTTGATGATGCCAAAAATACAGTTTTAAGAGAACCTGCTTTAGATCATTTTAATGACAAAGAAGGAAAACCTGTCGGCATACAATTGCACATTGGGCAACGACCAGTTTTTGCTTGCGGAAATGAAGGCGGAGCTGGAGATCTTGCCATGTTAAGATATTCTTCGGGGAGTAAATATCCATCTTTTCAATTAATTGTAAACCATAACGATTCTATAAGAGAATACAATTATCAGGAAAAAGACAATCTTTCATTAAACACTGCCGCAAAATACAAATACCATGTTGTAAGCATGAAGGACGATTGGAAAAAGGTTTTTGCCGATAAATAATTGTGAGTTTCATCAGAAATCAAAGCCTATTTAAATCTTTAAAAGAACTATTATGAACTGCACTAGAATATATTCCGCATCAAAATTTTTATTCAGTATATTTTTAATTCTTTTAAATTTTTCAGCATTCGCTCAAGAAGAAAAAGCAGGAGCTAGTGCGCAGGAACTCGCCGACAAAATGGCAAATCCTGTGGCAAGTTTAATTAGTGTTCCGTTGCAAAATAATCTTACTTACGGAATTGGCGCTTATAATGGGTCAAAATATCAGATCAATATCCAACCTGTTGTTCCATTCAAATTAAGTGAAAATCTGAATTTAATTACTCGTTATATACTTCCTGTTGTAGATCAGCAGGATGTTACAGGAGAAAACACTCATGAGTTTGGTTTGAGCGATGCAACAGTAACTGCTTTTTTTGCTCCTAAAACTAAAGGAATTATCCTTGGAGTTGGTCCTGCATTTTTAGTACCAACCGCTACAGAAAAACTTTTAGGAACAGAAAAATTCGGAATTGGACCCAGCGTTTTGGTTATGCATCAAGGAAAAGGACTTTCTATAGGTTTTTTAGCCAATCAAATTTGGTCTGTTGCAGGAAATGCAGACAGAGCAGATTTCAATCAGTTTTACACTCAAATATTTCTATCACATAGTTATAAAAGTGGCGCAAGTTTAGGTTTTACTTCTGAAATTACTCAAAACTGGCAAGGAAATACAACTCTTATCACAGTTAGCCCAAATGTTGGAGCAATAACAAAATTAGGTGGCCAGACCATGCAATTTGCTGTTATGCCTTTAATACCAATTGTTGGACATTCAAGCATAAGACCAGATTGGGGATTAAGAGCAGTGGTAGCATTTATATTTCCCGGATCTTAAAAATTGTTTTCTGATTTCTTAATTAGAAAAATTTTAGAAAATCGAGATCTTTTTACATTATAAATTATGAATGATGAGTCTAAATATAAAGAAGAAAGCCAATTCGATCGATTAGCATCAAAAGCAGAACGCTACGATACTGGAGCAGCCGATCAGGAAAATTGTGCCTCGTTCTTCACACCAAGAATGGGCACCACCTGAAGATCGTGAAGATCCAGTAGCTATTTTGATTCAAACAAGTATCGGCAGACTTGAAAGTTTATTGCCAATCCGATATCGAAGAATGATTGAATCGCCGTTTGCCTTTTATAGAGGAGCGAGCAGCAATTATGGCGAGCAGATTTAGCAAGTACACCAAATACGGGAATGCATTTACAGCTTTGCGGTGACTGTCATTTAATGAATTTTGGTGGTTTTGCAACTCCAGAACGCAAGTTGGTTTTTGATATTAACGATTTTGATGAAACATTTCAAGGACCCTGGGAATGGGATGTAAAAAGACTGGCAACAAGTTTTGCGATAGCGGGAAAATGGCGAAAGTTTTCTACTAAAGATTGTAAAGCATTCGCTTGGCATGTTGCAGACAGTTATAAAAGACATATGCTGGATTATAGTAAATTATCGGCACTTCAAATCTGGTATGCTGATATTGACTTAACGGAGCTTATTGATCTTGGTAAAGATGAAGAATTGAAAGAATTTCAGCAAAAAAGAATAAAAAAGCGACCGAATCTATTGCTCATGAAAAAGAATTTGCAAAAATGACGTATTTAGATGGAACTCGTGCCAAAATAAAAGATGATCCGCCATTAATTTATCATCCATCTAAAGATGAAGTTAGTTATACAATGCGAGAAGCCAAACAGGTTCACAAAAGATATGTCGAATCATTGCCCGAAGACAAACAAGTTTTGTTAAGCAGATATACCATGCATGACTTTGCCATAAAAGTTGTAGGTGTAGGAAGTGTTGGAACGCTCTGTGGAATCAGTCTATTAATGTCGGCAACGGGAGAACCTATTTTTTTGCAATTTAAAGAAGCACGAAAAAGTGTATTAGAAGCCAATGTAAAAATCAAGGCTAAATATTCACATCAAGGCGAGCGAATTGTAATGGGACAAAAATTAATGCAATCAGCGCCAGATATGTTTTTAGGTTGGACTAATGATGATAAAGGCAAATATTTTTATATCCGTCAGCTTCGTGATGCTAAAATAAAACCAGTTATTGAAATTATGAAAGCCGATAATATGGCCGATTACGCAAAAGCCTGTGGATGGGCTCTTGCACGGGCGCATGCAAGATCTGGTGATCCGTCGCTTTTGTCAGGATATATTGGAAACAATAATGAGTTTGCCAATGCCATTTCTAAATTTTCAATACTATATGCACATCAAAATGAATTGGATTACAATAAAATGGTCGATGCTGTAAAAGAAGGACGTCTGCCAATTTCGGCAGAAGTCTAGTTAGATTAATATAGTTTTTCAAAGAAATAAAAAAATCAAAGCTTCTAGAATGAATCTCTCAAACATCATAAGTAAGATTTTTTGCAATAAACTATGTTAATTAAAGAAAATAATATACCTTTAGGTTAAGTTAAAGCCTTGTTTAATAGTTGTTTGTGTTAAATTAACAGTTATTTTACATTGTTTTAATGCCCCAAAGATTTTTTTGATTTTAATACATTCGAGTTAAACTAATTTAATTATTAATTTAAATACCACAACAATGAATATTAAAAGAACAAATCTTCGCCTAATTCCGTTAGTTTTATTGGGATTATTTTACAGTTGTTCTCCTACTGTAAAAGTCACCACTGATTATGATCACTCAGCCAATTTCAGTCAATACAAAACTTTTGCTGTATATGATTTGAAAGCTCAAGAAGGTCAAGTAAATCAATTAAATGTGGATCGTGTTGCAAAAGCCATTCGTGCTGAAATGACTGCCAAAGGATTTGTCGAATCTTCTGATAATCCAGATTTAAAAGTAAATGCAGTTTCTATATTAAAAAACAAAACTCAAGTTACAGCCGATACTAATTTTTATGGCTATGGCGGAATGTATCGTCCATACGGATATTGGGGCGGTGGCGCTATGATGGGCGGTGGTACCACAACATTTAATTCTTACGATTATGTTGATGGTTCGCTTGTAATCGATATTGTTTCTACTAAAACACAAAAATTAGTTTGGCAAGGAATAGGTAATGCTCAAATTGACAGCAAGCCAGACAATCCAGAAGAATTTATTGCTGGTGCAATTAAGAAAATCTTAGAAGGCTTTCCCCAGGTCTCGCTAAAAAATAACTTATAAATTTATTTCTATAAAAAGCCATAATACTTATCTGGTCGTTTCCAGATAAGTATAGCTTTTATCTGTTATGGTACATTACTTTCTCTTAAAAATAAATTTTAAAAGAAAGGGCAATTATTAATTTTTAAACAAATGATATATGCTGGATATAGTACTCTCTCTTTTCTTTTTTATGGCTACAATGGTTGGCTTTGCAACATCATTTATGGTGTTGTTTTCTAAAAAAATTATTCAAAGAGTTTCTTTTTAGGACTGTTTTTGTTTAGCCTTGCTGTTGTCAGTATATATAATTTTTATTTGTCGGCAAATGTGCTTAATTTTTTCCTGATTTTTTTATGATCACGAAATCTTTCATGTTTTTGGTGGCGCCTTGTGCTTTTTTATATATCCGTAATTTATTGTTTACAGAGGATATTTTTCAAAAATACGATTGGCTTCATTTCGTGCCTTTTCTTGTTTATTTTGGATTGACATTTTGTGTTTGGATTGGGAATTTTGCTCATTTTCCGTTGGCACAAAACATTTCGGACATAATCAAAAGCCCATTTTCAATGTTGAGTTTGTCAATTTGGCTCATTTATGCATTTAGCCAAACGATGATGGTTTTAAATTATGATTTAGAGAAATTCAAAAAAACCATGTAAACAGAATAAAAATTATTAACTGGATCCGAGTTTATAATTTGATGGTATTGTTTATGTTTTCAGCCCTTTTTGTTCATTATTTTTTAGTAAGCAGTGTTTATACCGTTGATTTGTCGTGTTATGTCTTGATTTCATTTGTGCTGATTTTCACAGTGGGTTGGCTTTACTTTAATCCTAATATATTTTATGATTCAAGCACAAATGAGATTAACAATAACTTTGAAATTGTCGAAGAAAAACTATTGCTGATACAAGAAAACGAAGCAAAAAATGTGTTGCCGATCGTAAAAGATTTAACGGTCGAAAAAAACAACAGTACCTGCAACAATTGGAAGAAATTTTTGCATCAAAACAACTTTTCCTTAAAAAAGATTTGGTCATGAGAGATATTGCTGACGAAACAGGTATATCGGTGCATCATCTTTCGAATTTAATTAATTCTGAATTTGGACTTCATTTTCAAGACTATGTAAACTTGAAAAGAATTGAATATTTCAAAGAAAAAATTAACGATCCAGAATGGAAAGATCTTTCTCTTGAAGGAATGGCTTGGGGATCTGGCTTTAAATCGAGAACAACTTGTTTTAGAGCTTTTATTAAGCATACCGGAAAATCACCTTCAGAATATTTTAAAGTTATCAGAATGAATCCAGAGAAAAGCATACAAATTGTTTGAAACACCATTTAAGCTGATGGAATTAGTTTATAGATATAATTTGTCCAAGTCTCATTAATTTAAAATATTAAAACAATGAAAACGAAATTAAATCGGTATAGACAAATCAAAAAATCAGTTATTGTATTTTCAATCTTAATGATGTGTTTTTCAGGAAGTGCACAGCTTAAAGGCGGACACATTCTTGGGTCTTCTGGACTGCAATCTGGAACGCAGGCTCCAGAAAATATGCTGACCGTATATGTACCAGGATATTTTTATGAAGCAGGTTCTTTGCGAAATGCTGATGGAGACAAATCTATCGCAAATCCGGATATTAATATGTTTTTAACTGGTGTAGGTGCAAATTATGTGACTGATTTTAAGATTCTTGGCGCAAATTATGGGGCGACCGTTTTGGTTGCTTTTGCATCAAACACAATTCAAGGAAGTTATGTAGATTCAAAAGTTCTTTTGCTTTTACTGATATGCTTGTACAACCTATTCAATTAGGTTGGCATCATAAAAGAGCCGATTTTGTTTTTAGTTATCAATTGTATCTTCCTACTGGAAAATATGAATTTGGAGGAAGTGACAATAGCGGATTAGGAATGTTTATGAACGAATTTTCAGGAGGAACGACGTTGTTTTTTAATGACAAAAAAACAACTCATTTCTCGATTTTGGTCGCTTATGAAATCAACGGAAAAAAGAAAGATACTAATATAAAAACCGGAGACATTTTAAGTATCGAAGGAGGTTTGGGAAAAACTTTTTATACGATGAATGCCGAGAAAACTGCCCCAACTGGAATATTGAATGCGGGATTAATATATTATCTACAGTATAAAGTATCAAATGATGAAATACCAGCAGGCACGTTGCTTTTGGAACCACATAAAGACAGAGTTGGAGCGTTAGGAGCTGAGGTAAATTATTTTCATATTGGGTGCAAAACCACAGCCGGGCTACGCTGGGTTTCAGAGATTGGAGCTGTTAACAGATTTCAGGGAAATACCTTTTTTGTAACACTTGCGCATGTATTTAGTTTTCAAAAAGAACAACCGAAATAATCAATTTTCTATTTACAGGTAAAACATATTTTGCAATGAAAAAAAGGCTCTTTTTGATCGAATAAGTATTTGGAAAATGAGATTAATTATCCCTGTGTTTCTCTTGTCCTATTCCGGAATGTTTTCGCAGACAACAACAGCAACAACATCACAAACACCTAAAAATATGCGCTTCAAAGATTCTCTTGATGGCGCTATCGATTTGAGTAATTTTCTTATCTACGCAAATGGTTTTCTTGTAGTTCCGGCTATTATATCTGAGCCGGCTTTAGGAGGATTTGGAGGGGCATTAGCGCCTATTTTTCTAAAAAACACGCACCGGTAATAGAAGAAGATGGCAAAAAACGCTTTATAAATCCAGATATAACCGGAGGATTCGGAATGTACACTGCCAATAATAGCTGGATGGCCGGAGGATTTCGTTCGGCAACCTTGATAAAACCAAAAATATTATATCGTGTAGGTGCTCGCATATGGCAATGTAAACCTTTCTTTTTATGCAAATAATCTTCCTACTGGAAATGATCAGGAATTTAAATTGAATTTTAGATCTACGGTTTTTTATACGCAATGGCTGAAACAATTTAAAAATGCAAAATGGAGCGCCGGACCACAATATTTGTTTTTAAATTCTAAAATAAATTTGCCAGACTTTAATCTTCCGCCTCCGTTTGTTAAGCCCGGCGATATTAAAAGTACGGTAAGTCAGTTAGGAGGAGCGCTTCAATTTGACGGTCGCGACAATATATTTACACCAGATAAAGGAATACGCATTCAATCAGATTTCTTTTGGTCAGACAAAGGAATCGGAAGTGATTATAATTCTTGGCGCGTCAATTTATCTGCAATAGGTTATTATCCAATAACAGACAAATTAATAGGTGGGCTCAGGATTGAAGGGGAGCAGGCGTTTGGGAGTCCGCCTTTTTATTTAAGACCCGGAATTAATTTACGAGGAATTCCAACGGCTCGATATCAAGGAAAAACCAGTATTGTAAACGAACTCGAGTTTCGCTGGGATTTGTACCGAAGATGGAGTTTAATGGGATTTGGAGGACTTGCAAGTGCTTTTGATGATTGGGATCAAGCTTTTGCCAAACCTGTTGTTTACAGTTACGGAACAGGTTTTAGATATTTAATTGCCCGAAAATTTAAACTTCGAATGGGAATTGATGTTGCAAAAGGAAATGAAGATTGGGCCTATTATATTGTTTTCGGAAGCAATTGGATGAGGTGAATTTTTTGGTAAAAGTAACAAAGTAACAAAGTAACAAAGTAAATAGTGAAACTCCCGACAATAACTGTCGGGAGTTTGTTTTTTATTTCTTCCAATAAGGTTTGATAATTTTGTTTTCTTTTCGGCTTAAAGCCAATAATACAATTGCTCCTACTGCACAGAATACAATTGCCTGAATAGATCCTTCAGGACCAAATTCTCCTCCGGTAATGAATTCTGGACCTTGTATTTTAGCATTCAATAAACTATTTGTTTTTTCGTTTCCAGATGTTATTGCACCATAGATTCCGGATTGTGTAAAATTCCAAGCAAAATGCAAGGCTATTGGAAACCATAAATTACGGCTATAAATAAAAGTCTGCTCCCAGCATAAAACCTGCCATAGTTATGCATATTGATGAAATCAAAGTACCATTAGGATTTGCCAAATGAAAAACGCCAAATAGTACTGACGATATGATAAGAGAAATATAACTTCCCAGTTTTTCTTCCACAATTCTAAAGATAATTCCACGTACCAATATTTCTTCAATAATGGCAACAGTAAACATAATAGTAAAAGGAATCAGAATGAATGAAATTGGATTAATGTTCACAACACTATAATTTCCGTTTAGGAATATTACTAAAATAGTGAGAGATTGTAAAGTAAAACCAATGAGAGTACCAAGAATAAGATTTTTTGCAATTCCTTTTCCAGAAAATTCTTCGACTGTTCTCTTGTCATATTTTTTAAAGAAAAGAATGTAACTGAAAATGCATAAAGCAGAAACAAAAAGCCCTTTTAAAAGGTTTCGGTAATCTTTTTCAAGCGTCGTAAAGGCAAGTAATTTTACAGCAATTTGTTGACTAATAATAACAACTGCCATAAAAGTAAGCAAGGCAAGAATGATTTTTGTTATAGGAGAATTAAAAGTCTTCTGTTTTAGAGTAAGCGTTTCCATTTGATTGTATTTAATGATTTATGATGAGACAAAAGTATGTGGCATTAAAAACAAAAAATAGAATGAAATTTGCCTCTTTATAATTTTTGAAACTGTTTGGGCAAAAATCCAGTTTGGTTTTTAAAAGTTCTGATAAAATGGCTTTGATCTGCGAAGCCACATTCTAAAGCGATTTCTGTCAAATTGATTTCATGAGATTGTATCAGCGAAAGCGAACGGTTAATTTTGATTCGGCGCATATATTCACCCAAAGTACATCCAAAGTATTTTGGAAAATGTTTTGAAATGGTAATCGGGTTGAGATTTAAAACCTGAGCAAGATCCTTTAAATTCGGGTTTTCATTCCAACAGTCATTCAATAATTCATTGAGACTTTTTACCCAGAACGGACTCTTCTCGAATCGTTCCAAATGCTCATTGGTATTTGACAATTGAGAAAATAACATTTTGACATTATCATTAGTAAAAACATCCGCAGATCGTGTTTCTTTAAAGATTTTCAGAATCAAGAATTTGGCAAGCGAACTGTTTTGAACGGCTTTTTCGATTGTTGCTTCGTTTAGATGAAGTTCTGTCAAGAGATTTTCTTCAATTTCAATATTGATATTTCGAGAAGGGAAAAGCGTATTTTGATTTAAATGAAGTTCGTCGCTGTGATAAAATAATAAAGAACCAGGCCCAACTGTTTCGCTGGAATTTTTTCTTTTTTCTGTTGTGCCACCTTTCAGGAAAAGTGTTATATGTGCATTGTTGTGCGAATGCCAACCTTCATAAACTTTATTTTGATACTCAGTCTCAACAACTGCAATTCCCTGTTGGGTATTGAAGATGTTTTTTGTATTGCCTAAGTAAGTTTCTTTTTCCAGTTCGTACATGTCCGGTTTTGATGTGGCATTTTCAAGAACTAAAATACTACTTATTTGTAAATAATAACTAGTATTTTAAAATTCAGATTTTAAAGAAAATTATCTAATTGCTACATTATCTAATTTAAAAAAAAACAGATTACATTATTTGTAAGGTTTTAATGCATAATAAAAATATTGTATAAAAATTAACGGAAAAATAATAGTTTTTTTAACTGATATTTAATTGATTTGTAACAAAAATAAAATTAGACGACTGATAAGTCAACTTATTTAAATCTTTGATTATGTATAAAAATACAATGAAATCAGTTTTTGTCGCATCTGCATTTTTGATTGGAGTAGGCGGCTGTTTTGCACAAGACATTTTGGTAAATTCATTAAAGTTGAATGCAAGTGATAAAAGTAAAGAGAACTTTAAATTCACTGAAGTAATTAACTTAGGAACAACATCCGTAAAATCTCAAGGATCATCTGGAACTTGCTGGAGTTATTCAACAAACTCATTTTTGGAGTCAGAAATGATTCGTTTAGGAAAACAGCCAGTTGAATTGTCTCAAATTTATTCTGCACGAAATGTATATGTTGAAAAAGGAATCAATTATGTTCGTATGCACGGTGCAATTACGCTTGGCGATGGTGGTGCATTGCACGATGTAATCAATATGTATAAAAAATACGGAACTGTTCCAAGAGAAGTTTACACAGGATTAAACTACGGAACAGACAAAAATAAATTTGCTGAAATGGGAGCTCTTATCGAAGGAGTACTTTCGGCAGTAGTTAAAAACCCAAATGGTGAATTGACGCCAAACTGGCAAAAAGCATACAGCGCAGTTATTGATTCGTATTTAGGAAAAGTGCCAGAAAACTTCAACTACAAAGGGAAAAACTATACACCACAATCTTTTGCTAAAGAAGTCGTGGGAATTAATCCAGATGATTATGTAGAAATGTCATCTTTTACAAATACACCATATTACCAAAAAACAACTATGATGGTGCCAGACAACTGGTCATTAGATCAAGTTTACAATGTAAAAGTAAATGACATGACTGATGTGATCGACAATGCTTTGAAAAAAGGATATACAGTAGCTTGGGCAACTGACGTAAGCGAGAAAAGCTTTAGCTGGAAAAATGGTGTGGCTTATGTTCCAACAAAAAAATTCGATGACATGACAGCTGAAGAAAAAGCAGACATGTTCAACGGACCAAAAGCAGAACCAGAAATTACTCCAGAAATGCGTCAAGCGGCGTTTGATAACTACACAACAACAGACGACCACGGAATGCACATTATTGGTATTGCAAAAGATCAAACTGGAAAAGAATATTATATCGTAAAAAATTCTTGGGGAGAAACTAATGACTACAAAGGTTTCTTGTTTGTAACCAAAAATTTCGTGAAATATAAAACTACAGCATTGTTAGTAAACAAAGGCGGAATTCCTGCTGAAATTGCTAAGAAATTAGGGGTTTAATGGCCTTAGAGTTTTATAGAAAAAAAGCGCCCTAATCTTTGATTGGGGCGCTTTTTTTATTATGCCGAATGTCTATTCTATATAATATCCAAGATTGGATAAACGAAAAGACATTGCTTGTTCACTAACTTTGAAATCTCTTGCTAACTCTCTTATAATTGCCTCACCGCCGACTAAACAATTTTCCAAAGCTTTTACAACTAATTCTTCAGGCATCAAAATAGCCGCCGCAAAAGCATTAGCTTCTCTCTCTTTTAATACTTCGCCTGTTGTGGAAGTATTGTTTCTATACATCACTTTTGGTGTTTTATCAATAAAAAGTGGTTGATTATTTGAGTGCAAGAAATAATGACCTAATTCATGAGCTACAGTAAATCGGTGTCTTTTGGGGTCTTCTAATTTATTATACGAGATAATGACTTTATTGTTTTGTATAGCCAGAAGTCCAGAAATATCACTTTCAAATTCTTTTTTGATAAGTTCTATATTTAAGTTTTTTACTAATTTGAAAATATCAAAACCGGGGTAGTAAAATCCTTCTTCTATTAAAATGGATTTTGCCTTTTCTTCAATATGTCTATAAATCATTAATTTTTATCTTTAAATAAATCGTCTATGTCTTTTTTAGTTTTCTCGTCTAAATCATACATTTCAAAGAATTTTTCTAAAGAACCTTCACTCTTTGTTTGTGCAATTTTATGTTCAATTTCTAGATGAGTTGGTAATATTGTTCTTACATCTGCACCTAATTCGTGGCAAATTCGATAAATTACAGATAGTGGCGGTTTTTGTCTCCCTTGTTCAATATTTGAAATGGAAGTTCTTCCAATCTCAGCTTTTTCACCTAATTCTATTTGATTCATATTAAGAGCTTCTCGTTGAGCTTTTATTCTACTACCGAGAATCTTGTATAATATTGAATTGAAATTTTTCATATTCTAATTTACGATAAAAATATATTAACCACACTAAAAATGTGCAAATAATAACGCAAAGATAAAAATAATATTGTACTTGGCAAGACTTGTTTACGAAGCAAACTATGTTTGTATTACAAACAATTAAAAAAAATACAATTTTATAAACATGTATGGATTTTTTTTTACATTTGTAATATACTTAAAGTATAATGTTGAGTATTGAGAATAAAAAAAGTCAGGGATTAACCTGACTTGTAAAATTTTTTGAAAGTAAAACAGGAGCCTGCTTAGCTTCTAAAGTTATTTTTCTATGTGGAAATTCAAAAGTAACTTCTTCAGAAATATTATACAAGTTTTTTAAGTTAATTTCGATGAAATGCATCTTAGGATAGTGTTTTTTCCCTGTTTGGTATAATTTAAAAATTTAGAATAAGCAATCTATTAGTATTTAAGTGAATTGAAATTCAATTAATTATCGTCGAAATGATAAAGCGGCACAGAATTCTTATTTTAAAAATTTAAAAAACCGTATTAATATGGAAAATAAAGGAGCTGAAGCTCAAAAATTAAAACAACCTCTTGAATTTATAATAGAAGGAGAAAAATTCGAAACATTCGATCAATATAAAACAGGAGCTGAATTAAAACAATTAAAAGGTATTCCTTTAGAAACTGAACTATATCTTTCTGTTGCAAAACCATATGAAGATGAGCTTATAGAAAATGATAAATCTGTAAATCTTGCAAGACCTGATAAGGAATATTTTTTTGTTAAGAAGAAATTGCATTTCACAATTAACAAAGAGCCTTTTGTTTGGTATAAACAGTTTATAAGAGGTATGCAGGTAAGAGAACTTGGGAAAATTAATCCAAATGATGATTTGTATTTGGATTTACCAGAAGGTTATGAAGATGATTTTATAACTGATGATGAAATTATTGATTTGGCAAGACCGGGTAAGGAGAATTTCTTTTCAAAGAAACCAGATACTTTAATTATTATAGTTAACGGAAGGGATAAGTCTTGGGAGAAAAGAACAATAACTTTTGAAGAAGTTGTTGCATTAGCTGGCGGAAATTCGAATGATGGAAATAAAGCTTATACAGTGACCTATGTTAAAGGACCGAAGCAAAATCCAAAAGGAGAAATGGCAAAAGGAGATTATGTGTATGTAACCAATAAAATGATTTTCAATGCTACAGCCACAGATAAATCTTAGTTTAGACTTAAAAAAACTCAGAGATGAGGGGTATGAATTAGAAATTAACGGTGGGTACGTATGTATCCACCACATACCTTATGTAAATGAAAAAAAGAGGTAAAGTTTGGAGTTTTAATTTGTCCTTTAAACCTTGCTTCAGAATTTCAATTGTCGAGACCTCCTGATCATACAATGTTCTTTATGGGAGAGATGCCGTGTCATAAGAATGGGGTGCCAATGAATGAAATTCTTAATAAGAGTCCAAACCAAATATTATGGGAAGGAATTGTGGGGAATCATTATTTTTCGAGTAAACCTTCTAAAGGCTATTATGACGATTACTATGAAAAGTTCACAAAGTATGTTCAGATAATCTCTGTTCCGGCAAAATCATTAGATTCTTCGGTTACAGCAACTACTTTTAAACCTTTTGTTGGTAATCAGACGACAAGTGTTTTTAATTATTTTGATACTAATTCTAGCAGGGCTAATATTATGAAACTAAATGAGAAGTTTAATGGTCAAAAAATAGCTATAATAGGATTAGGAGGGACAGGATCATATATTTTAGATCAAGTTGCTAAGAACCATGTTACGGAAATCCATCTTTTTGATGCTGATGATTTTTCTCAGCATAATGCCTTTCGCTCGCCTGGCGCACCTTCCTTGGATGATCTTAATGACATGAAGAAGAAAGCAATTTATTTTAGTGAGATATATTCGAAAATGCATAAAGGAATTGTTCCGCATGTTGAATATGTCACAAAGGATAATATCCATTTTTTGGAAAAAATGTCATTTGTGTTTATTTGTATTGATAATAACTCTGCTAAAAAGCAAATAATTGAAGAATTGATCAAATTTAAAGTGCCTTTCATTGATGTAGGCCTAGGTGTGGAATTAGTTGATGATAAGTTGATTGGTATTGTTAGGGCAACAACTTGTACGCCTGAAAAAAAGGATCATTTAGAGAAAAGAATTCCTGTGGAAGAATCTTTTCAAAATGAGTACGTCACTAATATACAGATAGCTGACTTAAATGCTCTTAATGCTCTCTTGGCAGTGATAAAATGGAAAAAATTATCTGGTTTTTATCAAGATCTTCTTGAAGAGTGTCATAGTACTTATTCTATAAATGTAGCGGAATTATCTAATGGAGACTATCAAATATAAATTCGTTACATCAATTCCCGATGTTCTGGAAGATTACATGTTGTATATTTCTATGGAGTATGGGACGGCTATCCATAAATGTATTTGTGGTTGCGGTAATGAAGTTGTGACTCCATTTTCGCCTACAGATTGGGATATAAATTATGATGGAGAATCGGTTTCTTTAAATCCTTCAATTGGTAATTGGAGTTTTGAATGTCAATCCCATTATTGGATTATTAGAAATAAAATTATATATTCTTCAAAATGGGATAAAGAGGAAATTACGAATAATAGAGATCAAGATAAGAAGCTTAAGGCTAAGTTTTATGAAAAACAGATTTTTGAAAATGATAATAGAGAAAAAGAATTTGTTTTTAATAATGAATCTGAAAAACTGATTCCTTGGTGGAGTAGATTAAAGAGCTTGTGTAGAAAATTATTTTGATGTTTTGTAAAAATGTAAGTTTCTGGTTTTGTTTGTGACCAAAAAATCTAGTTAAATGTGAAACTGGTTAAAGGCGGAATTCCTGCTGAAATTGCTAAGAAATTAGGGATTTAATTTTGTTCTGATTTTAAAAATATAGAAAGCGCCGCAAGAAATTGTGGCGCTTTTTTTTATATGTTTTTATAGCTTGAAAAGTTTAAAAACCGTATTTAAACGTCTTTTACGGTTGTTTGTGGGTTAAATAAATATAAAAAGCGAACTATAACTACCTTTATACTAGATTCTTATAATTGACAACAACTTAATCCAGTTATCATGAAAAATTATGCAGAAATTTTTGTGACGATTATTTGTGTTGTTCCTTTTAGCTGTTTCGGACAGCTAGCGACCTCAAAAACTCCCGTTGTTGCGGCGGCTGGAAAAGCACAAGTACAAACAGACAAGAAAGCAGATGATCTTGTTATAGAAGCTTACTATGTTGAAGAAACAATTAATATGACTTTTGGAAGAAGAGTCACAAAATACGAAGTTTCAAAACTAGATATGGTTAATACTTATGATCTTGGTCCAAATAACACTAGAACTGTAACTCCAATTTACAGAAAACCCAAATTGAAACAAACTGAAGTGCCACTAATGTCAAAGGTAGTTATTGATATTCCTGACGAAAAGGTAGAGCCAGTGAAAGTAGCTGTAGCACGCCCTTCTGAAGCGCCAAAATATATAGATATTGATATTTCAAAAACATACGCTAAAGTGGTCGATAAAGGCTATAAAAATGCTGATATGATCAAAAAAGTGGCCGACAAATCCTATTTTGAAGACGACATGGAATCGGCGACGAAATATTATGCTGAATTGATTGAAGTAACCAAAAATCTAGATCCAATCTATTATTACCGTTACGCCGAATCATTAAAAGCAATCAATCAGCCAGAAAAAGCAAATGAGATGATGGTTTTATTTGAAAGTAAAAACTTAAACAATAAAGTAGCTAAGCAATAGAAATAAGAATGAAGAAATAACTTTACATTATAGGAAAAAAAGACGATCATTTGATCGTCTTTTTTTAAGCTCCCCCTCTTGGGCTCGAACCAAGGACCCTCTGATTAACAGTCAGATGCTCTAACCAACTGAGCTAAGGAGGAATCACCTTAAAGGTAAATATGTTTGCTAAAAAAGTTGCTCCCCCTCTTGGGCTCGAACCAAGGACCCTCTGATTAACAGTCAGATGCTCTAACCAACTGAGCTAAGGAGGAAAGTGTTGCTCTTTTTAGCGAGTGCAAATATAATTGAATTTTTAGTTTCTCAAAAATATTTTCACTCTTTTTTTGATTTTTTTCTACTTCACAATTGCCTTATAAATATCGTTTCCGTTTGCGAACAAAAGTAGCGCTATAAGTAGTACGAAGCCAACCATTTGGGCGTTTTCAAGGAATTTGTCGCTTGGTTTTTTGCCACTGATAATTTCGTATAATAAAAACATCACATGACCTCCATCAAGAGCAGGAATTGGCAATAAATTCATAACTCCAAGCATAATTGACAATAAAGCAGTGATTGACCAGAAAGCTTCCCAGCTCCAAGAATCTGGAAAAACATTAAAAATTGCCGCAAAACCACCCACTTCTTTATAAGCTTCGGTTTTAGGATTGAATATTTTTTTCAATTGAGTTCCATAATCAATAAGTCCATTAATTCCCATATCGATTCCAATTGGAAATGACTCAAAGAAACCAAATTTTTGACGATTCACTTTATAAAGGCTCAATTTCTCGATATTAGAGTAAGGGATTCTCTGCGGATAAGCTACTCCTGATTTAGATTTATTGTTGAATTTTAAAGTGGTCTGAATAATTTCATTGCCTCTTTTAATTGTAATTGGAACTGTTTTTCCTTCGTGATTTTTAAATCTAGCAACAGCTTCATCTGCATAATTTAAAGGAGCGCCATCAAAATGTGTAATAATATCAGAAGTTTTTAAATTTGTAGCATTCGGAGAATCTTTCTCAAATCCTGAAACTATAAATGGAATTCTCATTTCAACTAAGGAATGTTTTACCCCTGAGTTGCTGATTTTATTAATAATATTGATTGGGAACTTAATTGTTTTTTCTTCCTTGTTTCTTTCAATCGTAACTTCATTAGCCATGTACAAGTTTTTTGCAATATCATCGTAGTGATCCATTTTTTTGCCATTAACAGCAATAATTTTGTCTCCAGTTTGAATACCAGCTTTTTCAATAGCAGGATTAGTTACCCAGATACCATCTTTTAAATCACTATTATTAATATAAGTATCGCCATAAACAAAAGCCATTCCTATATATATAATAAAAGCAAGGATAAAGTTTACTGTAACACCACCAAGCATAATAATCAAACGTTGCCAAGCTGGTTTAGAACGAAATTCCCAAGGCTGAGGTGGCAAGGCCATTTGTTCTTTGTCCATACTTTCGTCGATCATTCCAGAGATTTTTACATAACCACCAAGCGGAAGCCATCCAATTCCGTATTCTGTTTCGCCGATTTTCTTTTTTAATAGAGAATATTTAACATCAAAAAATAAGTAAAATTTTTCGACTCTGGTTTTGAATAATTTAGCAGGGATAAAATGCCCTAATTCATGAAGAATAATAAGTAAAGATAAACTCAATAGAAATTGAGAGAGTTTGATAACTATATCCATTTTATAATTTTAGTTCGTATTTAACGCACAAAAGTAACGTTTTAAAATTTAATTTAAGCCCGCAATATAATACTTAAGGTTTTAAATGTTTGTTAATTAATAAACATTTAGATTTCTCCTTTTATAAGGATGCCTTAACTTTACTTTTTAAACGAGTCGCCGTCTTTAATTGGTAGCCTAAATCCATTAAAAGTTACAATTATGGCTTCACAATTATTTTCTCCATTAACATTAAAAAATATCACACTAAAAAATAGAATTGTCATTTCGCCAATGTGCCAATATTCTGCAGAAGACGGATTTGCAAACGACTGGCATTTGGTTCATTTAGGAAGCCGTGCCAGCGGAGGCGCAGGATTGATTATTCAGGAAGCTACCGCAGTTTCGCCCGAAGCTAGAATTTCGCCTGCTGATGTTGGAATTTGGAAAGACGAGCATATCGAAAAACTGAAACAAATTAATGCCTTTATAGTTTCTCAAAATTCAATTCCAGGAATTCAATTGGCGCATGCCGGACGAAAAGCAAGCGTTTCGGCTCCTTGGCTTGGCAATAAAAAATTGGATTTCGCTCAAGGCGGATGGCAAACCGTTTCAGCAAGTGCGATTCCGTATCACGACGACGAACCTTTTCTTCCTCAAGCTTTAGATAAAAACGGAATCCAGAAAGTGATTTCTGATTTTAAATTGGCTACAAAAAGAGTGGTTGAGGCGGGGTATCAAGTTATAGAAATTCACGCCGCACATGGTTATTTATTGCATCAGTTTTTGTCGCCTTTGACAAATATCAGAACCGATGAATATGGAGGGAGTTTTGAAAATAGAATCCGTTTTACATTAGAAATCGTTGATGCAGTTCAATCAGAATGGCCAAAAAATCTTCCGTTACTTGTTCGAATTTCTGCAACAGATTGGGCAGAAGGCGGATGGAATCCAGAAGAATCGGTACAACTTTCGAAAATACTAAAAGAAAAAGGAGTTGATTTAATTGACGTTTCTTCAGGCGGACTGGTTTCGCATCAAAAAATCGAAATTGGCCCAGGTTACCAAGTTTCTTTCGCAGAAAAAATTAATAAAGAAGCCAATATTTTAACCGGAGCTGTTGGTTTAATTACCGAAGCGAAACAAGCCGAGGCAATTTTGAATAACGGTCAAGCCGACTTAATTTTGTTCGCCAGAGAATCATTAAGAAATCCGAACTTGCCTTTGGATTTTGCCAAAGAATTAGACAGCGATATTCATTGGCCAAAACAATACGAAAGAGCTAAACTTTAAATTTATTAGCCACAGATTTTACAGATTAAACGGATTTTTTTAGTTTTCTCGCCACAAATTTCACGAATTTACGCAAATCGATGCGTTTAAAAACTTAAAATAATTCGTGAAAATTCGCGTAATTCGTGGCAATAGAGAAATCCTTTCTAATCATATTAATCTGTGGCAAAAAAAACAAAACAACATGCAAAAAATAAAAACAGCACTATTATCATACGGAATGTCGGGGAAAGTTTTTCACGCTCCGTTTTTAGATATTCATCCGGGTTTTGAATTATTAGGTTCTTGGGAAAGAACTAAAAAATTAATTCAGGAAGATTATCCATACGTGAAAAGTTATCCCTCAATTGATGATTTATTGGCAGATGATGTCGATTTGGTAATCGTAAACACGCCAGTTGGAACACATTACGAATATGCTAAAAAAGTGCTTTTGTCAGGAAAACATGCCGTTGTCGAAAAAGCCTTTACTACAACTGTAGCTGAAGCAGAAGAACTGACTCAAATTGCAAAAGATAAAGGATTGAAATTAGCCGTTTTTCAGAACAGAAGATGGGACAGCGATTTTAAAACCATTCAAAAAGTAATCAACGACGGAGTTTTGGGCGAATTAGTCGAAGCCGAATTTCATTTTGACAGATACAATCCGTTGTTGAGTCCAAAGGCGCATAAAGAAACCGCAAATGATGGAGCCGGAGTTTTAAAAGATTTAGGTCCACATATTATCGATCAGGCAATTTGTTTGTTTGGTTCGCCGAAATCAGTTTTTGGAGATATTCGTTTTACAAGACAAAATTCGTTGGTCGATGATTGGTTTGATTTGTTGTTGATTTACGAAAATTTCAGAGTGCGATTGAAAGCTGGTTTTTTTGTAAGAGAAGCCAATCCGGCTTATACGATTCATGGAAAAAAAGGTTCTTTTTTAAAACAAAGAGGGGACGTTCAGGAAGACGAATTGAAAATCGGAATAAAACCAAACTTAGAATCTTGGGGAACAGAACCGGAAGAATTTCAAGGTTTGCTTCATACCGAAATTGACGGAAAAGTAATTCGTGAAAAAGTCCCAACATTACAAGGGAATTATTTCTCATTTTTTGACGGCGTTTATAATTCGATTATAAACGATACAACAGAACCAGTTACAGGTCAAGACGGCGTAAAAGTGATGCAGATTATTGAAGCCGCAATAGCAAGTAATGCGCGGCGAACGGTGATTAATTTGTAGAATAAATTTTACCCTCATTTTTGTCATCCTGAGGAACGAAGGATCACACAAGTAGCTCCACACAGAAACTCTCCAATCGTTGTCGAGTTTCGAGTGTGATCCTTCGTTCCTCAGGATGACAAAAATGTGGGTAAAATGGGTTTTTTATAAACAATAACGTTGTAAATAAAGGAACAATTTGAACCTTGAACGAAATACACAGCTTTTTTGTACTTTTATAGTATAATCCCAAAAACGCATCGATTTTGATCAATTTCAACCCATTAGAACTCTTTCAAACAAAAGGTAAAATCAAGAAAGTTTTTAGAGAAGCAAAAGCTTCTTATTTAAACCGAATTCGTTTTGCTGTCGGAATGTTTTATTTCGGAATGGGATTAAGTTTTGCAACCTGGGCGAGCCGAATTCCAGATATCAAAACCGCTTTGCATTTATCCGAAGGCGATTTGGGTTCGATACTTTTTGCTCTGCCAATGGGACAATTGATCATCATGCCTTTTTCGGGAAAAATGGTCACAAAATTTGGAAGTCACCGTATTTTGATTTTCTCCTTAATAATGTACGTTTTGTGTTTGATCAATTTAGGTCTGGCAACGACGGCACTTCAATTATCGTTGGGATTGTTTTTGTTTGGTTTATTTGGAAATTTGGCCAATATCGCAGTAAACACTCAAGGCGTTTATACCGAAGTACTTTTTAGAAAAACCATCATGTCTTCGTTTCACGGTATGTGGAGTTTTGCAGGTTTCACAGGAGCTCTGATTGGTCTAGGAATGTTGGCCCTAAAATTATCTCCGTCAGCATCATTTTTTAATTGTGGGCGGTATTGTGTTTTTAATGATAGGGTTTAACTTTAATTTTTTGGTTAAAGCCAAAGAAAAAATTAAGCATAAGGATAAAGGCGAGAAGAAAAAGTTATTTGTAAAACCAGACAGCACATTAATTTGGCTTGGCGTAATAGGATTTTGCAGTATGGCGAGCGAAGGTGTAATGTTTGACTGGAGCGGTGTTTATTTTAAAGACATTGTAAAAGCGCCAGGATGGTTGGCAATTTTAGGATATACCTCGTTTATGATTATGATGGCCAGCGGAAGATTTCTTGGCGACGGATTAATCAATAAGTTCGGACGTGAACGCGTGATGCAGATTAGTGGCGTCATGATTTCTGCCGGACTATTTACAGCAGTCTTTCTTCCTTATTTACTTCCGTGTACGATTGCTTTTATGGCAGTTGGTCTAGGCGTTGCGACTATAGTTCCAACCGTTTACAGTTTGGCAGGAAAAAACCCAACAGTACCTCCAGGTGAGGCTTTGACCATTGTTTCGAGTATCAGTTTCTTAGGATTTTTAATGGGACCTCCAGTTATTGGTCATATTGCCGAGAATTTTGGACTTCAATTCTCTTTTGCTTTTATCGGAATATTTGGAGTTCTGATCGCTTTTATGGTTTCTAAAATTAGAACTTCGGCTTAAAAAAGTGGAGCTAAAAAAACAAAAAATAGCAAATCTACTTAATTAATTTTAAATTTCAATCAAAACATTAGTAAGAAAAAAGCTATATTTCGAAATGTTTTATTTACATTTGAATTTCATGATTTAAGAAATTAAATCAATTAACTTTTTCAAAAACCAATTTTATCTTTTGAATAGGATGAATATCCAAAAACCATTTTCAGAAATAAATTGGAATTTTAATGATAAAAAAATACTTCGTTTTTTTACTTCTATGCTCTTTTAGTTTTGTTTTTGCTCAAGAAACAGTTTTTAGAGGAATTGTTGTTGATGCTAGAACTCAGAATCCCATTCAGAATGTTGTGGTGTCGATTCAAAATAGTTCCATAACAAAACTTACTTCAAAAACAGGCCAATTTGAACTACATTCTTCTATAAATGGAGAACAATTGTCGCTTATTCATAGTCAAGGTTTCAAGGATTTGCTTCTTAAAATTCAATCTAAATTTGGACATATCGTCTATCTCGGAACGCTTCAATTAGAAGATTTATATACTGATGAAACTCCGGCAACATTAATTACGCTTTTAGATTCTGATTTGTCTGATGACAGCAGTTCGTCTGAAATGACTTCAGGACTTTTGCAGTCTTCTAAAGATGCTTTTCTGCAGGCTTCTGCATTTAATTGGGGTCAAGCCCGATTTAAAGTTCGTGGTTTAGACAGTGAAAACGGAACCATGATGCTCAACGGCATGACAATGAATAAAATCTACGATGGACGCCCGCAGTGGAATAATTGGGGAGGTTTGAATAATGTACTTCGCAATCAGGAATTTTCAGTTGGTGGCGCCATTTCAAATTACACTTTTGGAGGCGTTTTGGGAACGCGACAAATTGCCACGCGAGCTTCTTTATATAGGAAAGGAACACAGCTTACTTTTTCTGGAAGCAATTCAGCCTATACTTGGCGCGCCATTGGAACTTATGCTTCAGGAATGAATGCTTCGGGGTGGGCGTATGCCATTTCTGCAGGAAAAAGATATGCGGGAGAAGGTTATTTTGAAGGAACAAATTTTAATGCCGATTCCTTTTTTATAAGTGTTGAGAAGAAATTAAACAGCAGACAATCACTTAATTTTACTGGGTTTTACACGCCAAATTCCCGCGGAAAAAATTCCCCAAATACGGATGAAGTAATCGGTATAATGGGTGAAAAATACAATTCATATTGGGGATTTCAGAGTGGAGAAAAACGAAATGCAAAGGTGAAAAATATTGAAGAACCGCTCTTGATGCTAAATCATTATTTTAAGATTGATGAGAAGACCAATCTAAATTCTGGAATAATGTATCAATTTGGAAAAGTTGGAAACAGCAATATCGATTATCAAAATGCGAATAGTCCGGATCCTGTTTATTATCGAAAAATGCCAAGTTATTTTAGTTCGCTTTATGCTAAAGATCAAGGAGAATTTTCAGGAGAATTTACTCCCGATTATGAAAATGCTGAAAAAAGCAAAACAGCGTTTCTAGAAAATTCCCAAATTGATTGGGACGCCATGTATTTGGCGAATCAAAAACCAAGTCAAAATGGCTATGAACCCAAGCAAAGTCATTATGTTCTTTATGAAGACAGAACTGATGATAAAACTTTTGCATTTAATTCAACTTTAAATTCTCAGATAAATTCAAATCTTTTTTTTGATGGAGGAATTGTTTATCGGAGTTTGAAATCACACAATTTTCAGTATTTATTGGATCTTCTCGGAGGAGAATATTTTGTTGATATTGATCTGTTTTACAAAGGAAATTTATCTCAGTCCGATTTACTTCATCCAGATCGACAAGTAAAAGAAGGGGATATTTATGGTTATAATTATAATTTTTTGGCCAATACAATCGATGCTTTTACGCAGTTTAAATTTTTCTATAATAAAACAGAATTCTATCTGGGACAATCGTATTCAATTTCTAATTATCAGCGTGAAGGATTATATCAAAACGGAATTTACGCCAATAATTCTTTAGGAAAAAGCGACAAAGTAACTTTTGAGAATTTTGGTTTCAAAGGCGGATTCACTTATAAAATTTCGGGCAGACAATGGTTTATTGTGAATGCTGAACATCTTACCAGAGCGCCATCTTTGCGAAATACATTTTCAAATTCACGCTTAAATAATAACATTGTAAAAGGAATTGAAAATGAAAATGTCACCAGCGCCGAAGCAAATTATGTCTATCGCTCACCAAAACTCAAATTGCGTTTTACGGCTTATTATACTTTGATAAAAAACACTTCTAAAACTTCTTTTTCTACGCCGAAGGAATATTTGATAAGGGAGCCGGTTACGATCCAACAGATGCTTTCGTCAGCCAGACTTTAACAAAATTAGACAAGAAAAATACCGGAGTAGAGCTAAGTTTTGAATACCAGATTTCTTCCACTTTAAAAACAACTTTCTCTGTCGCTTACGGAAATTTTATTTACAGCGAGCAATCCTAATGTTTCGATTGTAAATGATGCAAATGCTGAAAAAGATGGAACTCAAACAACTTTTGATTTTGGACGCGCTTATCTTAAAAATTACAAACAAGCCGGAACGCCGCAAAATGCTTGTTCTTTAGGTTTAGAATATCGTGATCCTAAATTTTGGTGGCTCGGTTTTAATGTCAATTATTTGACAGATAATTATATTGATGTTTCGCCAATTTCGAGAACATCCCAATTTTATATTAATCCAGTAAATGGATTTCCGTTTTCTGAAGCAACTTCTGAACGTGGAAATGAATTGCTAAAACAGGAAAAGCTTAATCCTATAACCTTGCTAAATTTCAGCGGAGGAAAATCTTGGCGTGTCCATAAAAAATACATCGGGCTTTTTGCGAGTGTAAATAATGCATTGAATTTAATGTATAAAACGGGCGGTTTTGAACAAGCTCGAAATGCAAATTTCAGAGCCTTGAATCAAGATGTTTCGAGTGGAACGCCATCCTTTGGGCCAAAATATTATTATGGTTACGGCCGAACTTATTTTTTAAATCTTACTCTCGGTTTATAAACTGAAAACTTATTTCTCATGAAAAAATTACTTCTTTATTTTATTTCAATACTATTTTTCTGCGGCTGTAATAATGAAATCGAAACGCCAAAATTAGCTTGCACACAGCCTGATTTTACCGTAAATAAAACCGTCGAAAAAGTATATGAACTTTCAAGTCCGACTGCAAAAGAATATTCATATGACGATATTATAGAGGCTTATGTAGTTTCGAGTGATGAAGGCGGTAACTTTTTTAAAACAATTTCGTTCCAGACAAAAGCTTCTGAAAAAATCCATCAATAGGATTTAGTGTTCCAATTGATGCTTCAAATACTTATATAGATTATAGGTTAGGAAACAAGGTTTACATAAAGCTTAAAAACCAATTTACCGATTTGTATTATGGCGGATTAAGAATTGGAGATTTATATGTAAGCAATGCAGGTGATCCAACAATTGGAAGAATTTCGCAAAATGAAATCAAAAACGTTTTGAATGCTTCATGTACTATAATTGATGAAAATCAATTAGTCGAATCACTTTCCATTGAAAATGCTCTGAATGATTCAAAATTAAATACTTTAATTGAACTTAATAATGTTGAATTTACTGAAGAAGCTTTAGGTCGCCATTATTTTGAAGAGACCAATAATGTTGGTGGCTCAACAAATTGGAATTTAAGAGATAATACAGGAAATCAGATTATTTTTAGAACCAGCAGTTATGCCAGATTTGCAGATCATTTTGTGCCGGAAGGAAGTGGAAAAGTCCGCGGAATTTTGACCAAATTCGGATCTGATTATCAATTTATGGTTCGATTTGAAAGCGATATTGAAATGAACGGAAAAAGAAATGCGCCTTTTTTTGCAGAAGATTTTCAGTCGGTTAAAAACAATGTCAATTTTGTACTTCCGGGTTGGAGTAATATTGTAGAAAAAGCCACAAAACTATGGAAAAGTATGGTGTATTCAGGAAATGGATATGCCGAATTCAATACCACAAGTACAACAGCGGCCGAAAATGTTGCTTGGCTGGTTTCACCAAAAATTAATCTATCAGGTTATAAAAATGCAGTTCTGTCATTTAGAAGCGCACAACATGATTTAAAGATAGATTCACCTTTAAATACTTTAGAAGTTTATATTTCTACAAACTTTGACGGTTCAAACATAGCTAAAGCAAAATGGATAAAACTGGAAGCAAAAGTTCCTTCGCTTTCAACACCAGCACGACAGTTTATCAGCTCAGGAGGTATTGATTTATCAGCCTATTCAGGAAATATTAATATAGCTTTTAAATACATCGGATCTGGAAAAGATAAAACATTGAATGGCGCTTTCATGGTTGATGATGTTAAGATTTTTGGCGAAAAGTAGGTTGTGTTTCTTTGATTTTGACGAAGAAAAACTAATAGAAATTTGTTTTTGAGATTTAAGCTATTAGAATTTGTCAGAATTTTGTATTTTGGTCATCCCAAATTAATACAAATACCACATGAAAACCTACTTTATCGCCATCTTGATGATGGTCTTCCCATGCCTGATGCACAGCCAAGACCAGGCCGATGCCGTTAAATTAAAGCAGATCAACATTGTAAAGACAAATTACCAAAACTCAAAAGATGGTGAAATTGTAAACAAAACGTTTGTTTTTAAAGACGGAAAACTCCAAACCATTACGACTTCAGATGTTGTTCAGCATTTTTCTTATAATAAAAATGGTTTGCTGGATATGACCGTAAAAGACAAAGTTGGAAGCGACTGGAAAGAGGTCGTAAACTATACTTATGATGCAGATAACAACATTATCAAATTTGTGAAAAAATATCAGGAAGGGCCTGATTATATTACAAAAGTGGTGACTTTCTTTTATGAAGGAGCGCGAGTAAAAGTAACGACTAAAAAAAGTACGAATCACCAAAATTTAGTTGAAGATATTGAATACATTGTAGAAAATGGAATCATTGTAAGACGTACTTCACGTGACAGAAACAAACAGATTATTGGAAAAATCGAATATGTTTACGTAAACGATAATGTATCAAAACACAAAGGTTTGGTTGGAGATAAAATCTCTAAATCGTTTACTTATGATGATAAAAAATCAGTTGATCAATTAATTGTTCAGAGTCTTTTTGGAGACAACTACAAGATAATTGTACCAATGATTTCTTATCATGAAGAAGAATTTGCTTTCGAGTCGATTTCATACAATAATGAAATGAATTTTAGCCCATCATCAACTGCATTAGTTGCTGTAAGCAGAAAATTTAAATACAACAAACTGAATTTCCCTATTTCATGTTCTCAGATTGAGGAAAACGGAATTGTAAAAACAGAAAAAACTTTTATTTACGAATAAACAGTTTCAGATAAAATTTTGATACCATTTATGAATTAGGTTTTATTACCTGATTTATAAATGGTTTATTTTTTTAATTGAATTTAAAATTGAAATTCTATAATTGTAGGTAGCTTACAAATGATTAAATTTGTAGCTTATTTTAAGATATGTTAGAGAAAGAAGTTATAAATTTTGAGAAAACGGCCATTGTTGGTATCGTAACTCAAAACCAAAGTGAGGAAAAACTTAACGAATATTTAGACGAATTAGAGTTTTTGACTTTTACCGCTGGCGGTGAAGTTATTAAACGTTTTTCGCAAAAAATGGAACGCCCGAATCCGAAGACTTTTGTGGGTACGGGAAAAATTGACGAAATCAATCTTTTTGTAAAAGAAAACGGAATATCGACTGTTATTTTTGATGATGAATTAACACCTTCACAGCAAAAAAATATTTCAAGAATTATTGATGCAAAAATCTTAGACAGGACAAACTTGATTTTGGATATTTTCGCTCAAAGAGCCGAAACATCATACGCAAGAACTCAGGTTGAACTTGCACAATGTATCTATTTATTGCCAAGACTTTCTGGTTTATGGACACACCTTGAGCGTCAAAAAGGAGGTATTGGTATGCGTGGACCTGGTGAAACGGAGATTGAAACAGATAGACGTATCGTTCGTGACCGAATTTCATTATTGAAAGATAAAATCAAAACGATAGACAAACAAATGAGTATTCAGCGAAGCAATCGTGGTGCTATGGTTCGAGTAGCTTTGGTTGGATATACAAACGTTGGGAAATCGACCTTGATGAATGCAGTTGGTAAAAGTGAAGTTTTTGTTGAGAATAAATTGTTTGCAACTTTAGACACTACGGTTCGAAAAGTGGTTATTAAAAACTTGCCATTTTTGCTTTCAGATACGGTTGGATTTATTCGAAAACTGCCAACACAATTAGTTGATTCTTTTAAGAGTACACTTGATGAGGTTCGCGAAGCCGATTTGCTTTTGCATGTTGTAGATATTTCGCATCCTGATTTTGAAGATCACATTGAATCTGTAAATCAGATTTTGCAGGATATTAAAGCACATGAAAAACCGGTTATTATGGTTTTTAATAAAATTGATGCCTACAAACATTTGACCATTGATGAAGATGATTTGATTACAGAGAAAACCAGAAAACACTGGACGCTCGACGAATGGAAACAAACTTGGATGAGTAATGTTGGTCATGATAAAACATTGTTTATCTCGGCGACAAAAAAGCAAAATTTTGAGGAATTTAGAGAAATGGTTTATGAAGCTGTTCGCCAGATTCATATTACTAGATTTCCTTATAATAAGTTCTTGTATCCTGACTATAAGGATGCAATTGAAAAAGAAGAAGAATAAAATAGAAACGGCTTTTGATAAATTCAAAAGCCGTTTTTTATTTGCCACAGATTAAGGGATTTAAAAGGATTTTTTTTAATCTGAATAATCCTTTAATCTGTGGCATTTTTTTCAAATGTTTAAAAGAAGCCAATTGTTTGAACATAGCCCCGATGGAGGCGTTATCCTTGTTGGCCCGGGAGGGCAACAGCGAGATATAGCCGAGAGCGGGAAACCATGGTTATTAAAAAGCCTTTTGTGATGCTTCTGACAATTAAAATCCGAAGTTAATTCCTAAACCAAATACTTCTCTGGTTTGAAATCCTTGAAAGGCATTGTCGTCATAAATTGTTTGGAAAGAAAAATTTGCAGACAGAAATTTATTTACTTTCATGACAATGTTTAAGGAATAATTAATATCGACGTTTTGAGGATCTTCTAAATAGTTAGAATATAAATTCAGAGTGTTTTCGGCAGTTACATTGGTCATAATGGCTAGTTTATAATATACTGACGCATAGAAACCGAGCTCGTAACGCATGCTTTTGCCGGCGTCGACGCCAAAATAATATCCATCAGGATAGGGTAAGCCTGTCGCTGGATCAATGGCTGTGGTATAAGCATCGTCTACAAATGTAAATTTTGAGGTTAAGGGCGCAAAGTTGATTTTGAGATTTTCATCTTTTGACCAGTAAATACCGGGACCGGTTGTTAGATAACCCGGAGACATGAATTTAGTATTTTCGGTCCTGATTTCTTTTCCGTTTGCGTCTTGACCATAAATATATCCGGTTGTAAATTGTGTCCTAAAGTTTAGGAAATAGGAGTAATACCATTCTCCAAATGCTCTTTTTCCGACAACTGAATTGAATTCGAATCGGTCATCGGTTTTCTTTTCGAAATCGGCATTTTTGGTTTGTAATAAACCGTAGTAGGCAAGAACTTTATTATCCCACGTTATATCGTCTTTTTTGTAGTTGAAATCGTAATTGATTCCGAGTGTTCCTGAGAAGCTGTCTTCACCGCCGGCAATCCAGTTATTGAAGCTTGATTGATTTAATAAAAGTGATACAGTTCCCTTTGCTTTCCAGCCTTCTTTTTCAATGGTATCATTGATTTTTTTACGGCTTTTTCGGTATTTTGCGCTAGTTCTTTTTCGGTATTTTGTGCTTGTACAAAAGTAAGATTTGCTAAAACGAAGAGTAATAATAGGATCTTTCTCATGGTGTTTAGTTTAAGTGCATAGCCAAATATACTAAAAACCAATGAGATGTAAAGATGTGATTGCTTGTTATTGAAGGTTATTTCTTAGATTCTTTGTATAAGGGTACTGCAGAACATGCTTCACCATACATAATACTTCTTGCAAATGGTTGCAGATAGGTTGTAGCCAAAATATACGCACGCATTGGAACTGGTTTTCTTGAACAGCCTTTAACGATTACGGGTTTGCTTTTGTAAACAGAATAATCAAGTTTGCTCAAAATCTCTTCGTACAAGCTTGCGTCAAGATCTTCGATAGTTCCGTTTACCACTTTTTTAGCATAAGGAGCCAAATGAACACTTACTAAAATCAATGCCCAAGCCGGAATAATAGCGTCTGTACTGCAATGTACGGCAACATATTGATCTTGATATTGTGACCAATCGTGATTTTTTAAATGTTCTCTAAAGTCTTTTTCTTTCAATAAAAATCCTTCCAAAAGCCATTGCGAAATGTCAATTTGCACACGCATTCCTTTCGGATAATAATCTTCCAAGTCAAAAACTTCTAAAGCACTATTGGCAACTTTATTGATGATTTCTTCCATTTCTTTTTAGTTTTCAGTCACAGTTTTCAGTCACAGTTTTCAGTCGCAGTTGAGCACTGAGACTGAGACTGTAAATTGTATATTTTTTTAAGTAGTTTTTTAGTCACAGTTAAATGCTGTATACTGCGACTCTAAACTGAAAACTTTTTAAAGCATTCCTAATTCTAACTTCGCTTCTTCGCTCATTAAATCTTTGCTCCAAGGCGGATCGAAAGTAATTTCAACATCAACATCTTTGATGTTTTCGATCGTTTTTACTTTTTCTTCCACTTCTCTTGGTAAGCTTTCTGCAACTGGGCAGTTTGGAGATGTTAATGTCATTAAGATTTTTACTTCGTAATCTGTGTTTACCATTACATCATAAATTAATCCTAATTCGTAAATATCTACAGGGATCTCAGGGTCGTAAATTCCTTTTAAAACTTTTACGATTGATTCTCCTAATTCGTTTGTATCGATTTCTTGTTCCATTTTGTTATTTTTTCCACCATATAAGTTATATAAGTTCATTTAAAACTAAACTTAATAATTAATGATGATATTTGTTTTTTATGTTTAATCTTCTAGCCAGCGATATAACTCGTTGACATATGTTTTTTGGCCTTCGTGATAAATGTTTGTTACATTAAAGTTTATCATTAAACCAATTGGTGACTTTAAAAGTTTCATATAAGACATTAGTTTTGCAACATGAATTGGTATAATCTGATCGACTGATTTTAATTCAAGAACTAAACAATTTTCGATGAATAAATCACATCTTAGATTTGACTCTAATTCTAGGCCTTTATATTCTATGGGAATAACTAATTCAGATTTAAAATTGATTCCTCTCAAAGATAATTCTTTAATCATACATTGATGATAAATACTTTCTAAAAGTCCAGCTCCAATACTTTTATGAACTTCAATCGCCGCCCCGTTGACCTGATAAATTAAGTCCGTTAAATATTTCTTTGTTATCATCTGCCTTTTTTAGCAATAATAAGAAATAAAAAAGAAAGATAAAACTTACAATGTTTGTTTTCCACCATATAAGTTATATAAGTTCATTTAAACAGAATACTTAAATTTCTTATGTTTACCAATAAAATAAATTTATGCCTAAAACTTAAATTATCTTATATAACTTATATGGTTTAAAATTTCTTAATTTTTGTTTTTTGCATCAAATGCCAAAGCGTACATTTTGATGTTTTTGATCATCGAAACCAAACCGTTGGCACGTGTTGCTGATAAATGTTCTTTTAAACCGATTTCGTCTATAAAATCAGTATCAGCATTTATAATGTCTGATGCTTTTTGGTTGGAAAAAGCACGAATTAAAATAGCAATTATTCCTTTGGTTAAAATCGCATCGCTATCCGCTGTGAAAACAATTTTATCGTCGTTTTGTTCACCTTGCAACCAAACTTTCGACTGGCATCCTTTGATTAAATTTTCGTCGGTTTTATATTCTTCTTTAATTAACGGAAGACTTTTTCCTAGTTCAATGATGTATTCGTAACGTTGCATCCAATCGTCGAACATTGAAAATTCGTCTATTATTTCGTCTTGAATTTCTTTTATCGTCATAATTATTCTTTAGCAAAATCAGTAAGTAAATTGACTAATTTTTCAATTTCCTTTGGAGGAAAACCATTGTCGAAGCCTTTAGTTTCGTAGGTTTTCTGATTTTGAGTTATTTTTAAATTTCCAATTGCGGCGCCGTCATAAAAACGTTTTTCTGTTGGCGCTTTCAAATTTGGAATGTTTTCTAAATTTACTTTTGAAAATTCAGCTACAATTTGTTTCCATTTTGCATCATCAATTTTCTTTTCAACTGCTTGAGCATTTCTTCCATTGGTTACAGAAACCGTTTTATTTTCAACTATTATCTTCTTAAAAACACCTCTAGAAACTGCAGAATATTCCATTTTTGTTGTGGCCATATCAGCTAATTTTTGGCTTGAACAGCCAGTTACCATGAAGATTGTGAAGAATAAAAAAGATAATAGTCTCATAAAAAAGTTTTTAGCTTAACATGGTTTGTGCTTTTTTCACTGCTTCAACCATTGTGTCAATTTCTTCTTTTGTATTATAGAAAGAAAACGAAGCACGAATTGTTCCCGGAATACAGAAGAAATTCATAATCGGCTGAGCACAATGATGTCCGGTTCTAACGGCAATTCCTAATTTGTCGATAATTGAACCAATGTCGTAAGGATGAATTCCGTCAATATTAAACGAAACTACCGATGCTTTATTTTTGGTATTTCCATAAATTCGGATACCTTCAATTTCCTTTAGACGTTTTGTCGCGTGCTCTAACAATTCATTTTCATATTCATGAATTTTGTCAAAACCTATTTCGTTTAAATAATCAATTGCAGTTCCTAGAACAATTCCGCCCGCGATATTTGGAGTTCCGGCTTCAAATTTATGAGGAAGATCAGCATAAGTTGTTTTTTCGAAAGTCACTTCTTTGATCATTTCGCCACCGCCTTGGTAAGGAGGAAGTTTGTTTAGCCAAGCTTCTTTTCCGTAAAGAATTCCAGTTCCTGTTGGACCACACATTTTATGTCCTGAAAAAGCATAAAAATCACAGTCTAATTCCTGAACATTTGGTTTTAAATGCGGAACAGCCTGAGCGCCGTCAATTAAAACTGCGGCTCCAACTTCATGTGCTTTATCAATAATATATTTGATTGGATTGATTACACCCAATGCATTTGAAATATGATTTACAGTAACGATTTTCGTTTTGTCTGAAAGCAGTTTATCAAATTCTGAAATGATTAATTCTCCATTGTCATCAATTGGAATTACTTTCAAAACAGCACCAGTTTTTTCGCATAACATTTGCCAAGGCACAATGTTACTGTGGTGTTCCAAAGAAGAAACGACAACTTCGTCACCAGGTTTTAAAATTGAAGCAAATCCGTTTGCGACTAAGTTAATTCCATGAGTCGTTCCAGAAGTAAAAAGCACTTCGTGAGCATGTTTTGCATTGATGTGGTCTTTTACTTTTTCACGAGAAATCTCGTAAGCGTCAGTTGCTAACTGGCTTAAAGTGTGAACGCCACGGTGAATATTGGCATTGATTTCGTTATAATATTTTACTTCAGCATCAATTACAACTTGTGGTTTTTGCGAAGTAGCTCCGTTGTCGAAATATACTAATGGCTTTCCGTTTACAGTTTGTGAAAGTATCGGGAAATCAGCTCTTATTTTTTGAATATCTAGCATGTCTTATTTAGAAAAAATCTATTTACAAAAGTACTAAAACTAAATTTGTTTATACAGTAATTCTATAATTTCCTTTTATGATGCGATTGTCGGATGTTGTAAATGCTGATTCCGTAAAAATACTTTCGGTTTTCTGCATTATCCGGATTGGATTTATAATTTGAGTTCTAAAATCGTGAACATAAATTATTTATATTGCATTAAAAATATCTAACGCATCATGAAAAAATTTCTCAAAGTACTTTTGCTCGTAATGGTTCTTGCCTTTTTGTATTTCGGATTTACGACTTATCCGAAGCTTGATTTGATTTCTGGTTTTTCTGCGAAAAGTGTCGCATCTGGACATTTTATGGATCATCGCTCATTGGATTTAATCCAAAAAACCGATAATGATATTCATTTATTAAATCTTGCGACAAACACAATTAATGACGCTGGAAAATTTGCAACATCAGCAGTTTATGGATTGAAAGAAAGAAAAGCAATTTACAGAGATGGTTTAGGTGCTTTATTGATTAATGATGATTACGATATTTCAAAACCGTATTTGCTTCCAAAGAGGACAAAATTGGTTAATAATCTTCCTTTTCCTTACGGGAATAATGAACCAAAAGATACCGCTTTCGCGAATGTGGATTACGCAAAATTAAAAAAAGCAATTGATGATTCTTTTGATAAAGATGGGGGAAAAGCAAAACGCACGCGTGCCGTTGTTGTTTTATACAAAGACAAATTGATTGGTGAAAAATATGATACAGGTTTCAATAAAGACAGCAAAATTCTAGGTTGGTCGATGACAAAAAGTATTACAAGTTCGGCTTTTGGAGTTTTGGCTAAACAAGGAAAAATTGACATTTATAAACCAGCGCCAATCAAAGAATGGCAAAATGACGAACGCAAAAATATTACCGTAAACGATTTGCTTCACATGAATTCTGGTTTAGAATGGGAAGAAAACTACAGTACAATCTGCGATGCCACTCAAATGCTTTTTCAGTCTGAAGATATGGGAAAAGTACAAATGGACAAACCGGCGAAATATAAACCAAACACGCATTGGTATTATTCGTCAGGAACAACCAATTTATTATCCAGAATTTTAAGAAGCCAATTTAAAACCCAACAAGAATATCTTGATTTTTGGTACAGCGCTGTAATTGACAAAATTGGAATGAACTCGATGATTGTCGAACAAGACATGTCTGGAACTTTTGTGGGTTCTTCTTACGGATGGGCAACACCAAGAGATTGGTCAAAATTCGGATTATTATATCTAAGAAAAGGGAACTGGAACGGCGAACAAATACTGGACGAAAGTTGGGTAAAATACACAGCAACTCCAACGAATACTTCGGAAGGAAAATATGGAGCGCAATTTTGGTTAAATGCAGGAGGAAAATTTCCTGATGTTCCTCGTGATATGTTTTATTGCAGTGGTTACCAAGGGCAAATGGTGGCGATTATTCCGTCTTTGGATATGGTAATCGTGAGAATGGGAGTAAGAGAAGAAGAACCTGGATTTGATTTTAATGGGTTTTTGAAGGGGATAATTTCTTCTGTAAAAAAATAAATTATGAAGAAACTATTTCATCCAATTGTTTTATTAATAATTGGTTTTGTTTTAAATGGAATTGCTTGGTCTACCAATATTGGTCACCCATTTAATACGATCTGTTTATTACTTGGATTGGGATTGTTTTTCTTAGGTGTTATATTATCAATAATAAAAATTAGAGAATGATTTAACCGCAAAGACGCTAAGTAAAAGCGCAAAGTTCGCAAAGTTTTGTAATAAACCTTTGCGAACTTTGCGTAACCTTTGTGTCTTTGCGGTAAAATCTGACTACAAATCAAATCCTAAATTCACGCCTAATTTCATGGCAATGATTTTAGTAATTCTTTGTTTTAATTCTGGTATTTTAATGCTTTCGATAACGGCATTTGAGAATGCGTACATCAATAAAGCTTTAGCTTCTTTTTCGGGATTCCGCGTGACTGCATGTAGAACATGGCTGTTTCATCAAGCTGTCCAACTGTACAACCGTGAGAACATTTTACGTCATCTGCAAAAATCTCTAATTGTGGTTTTGCATTGATCGTTGCTTTGTCACTCAATAAAATGTTGTTGCTTTTTTGGAAAGCATTTGTTTTTTGAGCTTCTTTTTCTACCAATACTTTTCCGTTGAAAACTCCTGTTGAACGATCAGAGAAAATACCTTTATAATCCTGGAAACTTTCGCAGTTTGGTTGTGCGTGGTTTACCAAAGTATAATGGTCAACGTGTTGTTTGTCATTTAAGATCGAAATCCCGTTTAACGTACTTGTTAACCTTTCTCCGAAATGATAAAAGTTTAAGTTGTTACGAGTTAAATTTCCACCAAAAGAGAAAGTGTGCACATAAGCATGACTTTCTTGTTGTTGCGAAACGTAAGTGTTGTCAATTAAATTGGCTTCACTATTGTCGTTTTGAATTTTATAATAATCAACAATCGCACGTTTTTGAGCAAAAATCTCCGTAACAGAGTTTGTTAAAACCGGATTTTCATTCAAACTTTGGTGACGCTCAATAATCTGAACATGTGAATTTTCGCCCACAATAACCAAATTTCTTGGTTGAACCATTAAAGCAGATTCTGAACCAGTTGAGAAATACATAATCTCAATTGGTTTATCCGCTACTTTTTTCTTTGGAATATTGATAAAAGCACCTTCTATTGCAAAAGCCGTATTCAATGAAGTCAGACTGTCATCTTTACTTGCAATTTGATTAAAGTAGTTATCAATAATCATTTTATATTTTGGTTTGGTCAATGCCGATGACATCAAGCAAACATCGATTCCGTCATGCGTTGTAGAAGACAAATGCGAACTGAAAACGCCATCGATAAATACTAACTTGTATGTATCAATTTCGTGTAAAAAGTATTTTTTTACCTGATTAAATTCGATTGCATTTTCCTGCTTTGGAAAAACCGTAAAGTCATTTTTTAAGATGGCATTTAGCGATGTATATTTCCAAGCTTCTTCTTTTTTGGTTGGGAAACCTTTATTTTCGAAGTTTTTTAAAGCATTTGTGCGTATGTCATGTAAATCTGAATGTACATCGACACGCTCTTCAAAAGCCATAAAAGACGATACTAATTTTTCTTTTAAATCCATTTCTTTAGTTATAAGTTATGAGTTATGAGTTGTGAGTTTTTGCAAACTGTTAACTGTAACTGTAAACTAGTTTTCGGCCTTGATCCAATCGTAACCCTTTTCCTCAAGCTCGTAAGCCAATTCTTTTCCGCCAGATTTTACGATTCTTCCGTTGTAAAGAACGTGAACGAAATCAGGAACGATATAATCTAATAAACGTTGGTAGTGTGTAATTACGATAATAGCGTTTTTGTCGCTTTTTAATTTGTTTACACCATTAGCAACAATTCTTAAAGCGTCGATATCAAGACCAGAATCCGTTTCGTCAAGGATTGCTAATTTTGGCTCTAACATTGCCATTTGGAAAATCTCGTTTCTTTTTTCTCTCCTCCAGAAAAACCTTCGTTAAGAGAGCGAGAAAGAAATTTACGATCAATTTCTAATAATTCAGATTTTTCACGAATTACTTTCAACATTTCGTTTGCCGGCATTTCTTCTTGTCCGTTTGCTTTACGAGTTTCGTTGATAGCTGTTTTCATAAAGTTAGTTACACTAACTCCAGGAATTTCTACTGGGTATTGAAACGAAAGAAAAACACCTTTATGTGCTCTTTCTTCAGGAGCTAAATCAGCAAGATCTTCTCCGTCAAGAATAACTTCTCCGTCTGTAACTTCGTAGTTTTCGTTTCCTGCAATAACAGCAGAAAGTGTACTTTTTCCAGAACCGTTTGGTCCCATAATAGCGTGAACTTCTCCAGCTTTAACTTCTATATTAATTCCTTTCAGGATTTCTTTATCACCAATCGCGGCGTGAAGGTTTTTTATTGATAACATTGTTTTTTATTTTATATAAATGTCAATTCTATTTTTGTTTGTTGGTTTAGGATGTTGGCATTAAAATGCGCGTGTCCTAAATATTCCATGCCTAAATAATCGGCTGATTTTTGAAACGGGATGTAAAAACTATCTTCGATTTCATTATCGTGTGAGTTTGTAATCACTCCAATTTTCTTTCCTCTTAGTTTTCTTCCGGTTTCTTTTTCAATTCGGATTAAATCTGAAATCCTGTCGAAAAAGACCTTCATAATTCCGCTCATATTGTACCAATAAACCGGCGTTGCAAAAATTAAGGTGTCGTACTCTTCCAATATTCTTCTTATTAAAGGAAGAAAATCATCGTCTATATTTTTGCTTTCGTAATCGTAATACGAAATATTGTAATCACTTAGATTCACTACATCGATGTGATGCTCCTTAGAAATTTCATCCACAATTTTTGTTGTGTTTCCATTTTTCGGGAAGAACCTAAAATGATGACTTTTTTATTTTCCATTAATACTTATTCGTAATGTCCTTTCAGTGAAAGGATATTTAGTATTTCTATATTGTTTTCTTCGGTTATTCTGTAAATAATTCTATGCTCTTTATCAATTCTTCTTGACCATCTTCCTGCCAAATTATGTTTTAGTTGTTCAGGTTTTCCTAATCCTTCAAATGGATGAAGTTGAATATCGTCAATTAGTTGGGTAATCTTCTTTATGATGTTTTTACTCCCTGATTTTATCCAAAATTCTAAATCTTTCTTTGCTTTTGGAGTAAATACTATTTCCATAACTTATTAAGCTCTTCCATTGTCATTTTGATACCTCTTCCTTCAGCGATATCTTTTTCACCTTCTAAAATCTCTTTTACAAATTCAGGATTATATGGTTTTTCATTTTCTTCAATAATTTCAAAACCAAGAGATTTTGCCAGTGATTGAAAAACCGGAAAATCTTTTTTCTTTACATTTTTTAAGATGATGTCCATAATTATTTGCTTTTATTATCCTACAGAACCTTCTAAAGAAATCTCTAATAATTTTTGCGCTTCAACAGCAAATTCCATTGGCAATTTGTTCAATACATCTTTACTGAAACCATTTACAATTAAGGCAATCGCTTTTTCAGTCGGAATACCTCTTTGGTTGCAATAGAAAACTTGATCTTCTCCAATTTTACTTGTAGTTGCTTCGTGCTCGATTTTTGCAGTTGGATTTTTACTTTCGATATAAGGGAAAGTATGTGCACCGCAATTGTTACCCATTAATAATGAGTCACATTGCGAAAAGTTTCTTGCATTCTCCGCTCTAGGCGAAATCTGCACTAAACCACGGTAACTATTTTGAGATTTTCCAGCCGAAATACCTTTAGAAATAATAGTCGATTTAGTATTTTTTCCTAAATGGATCATTTTTGTTCCAGTATCAGCTTGTTGGAAATTATTGGTAACAGCAATAGAATAAAATTCTCCTACTGAATTATCTCCTTTTAATACACAAGAAGGATATTTCCAAGTTACAGCAGAACCTGTTTCAACTTGTGTCCAAGAAATTTTAGCATTTGTTTCGCATAAACCTCTTTTGGTTACGAAGTTGTAAACTCCACCTTTTCCTTCTTTGTTTCCAGGAAACCAGTTTTGAACGGTAGAATATTTAATTTCAGCATCGTCCAAAGCGATCAATTCAACCACAGTCGCGTGTAATTGATTTTCATCACGGCTTGGAGCAGTACATCCTTCAAGATAAGAAACGTAGCTTCCTTCATCGGCAATAACAAGAGTTCTTTCGAATTGTCCCGTTCCTGCCTGATTGATTCTGAAATAAGTTGAAAGTTCCATTGGACATTTAACGCCTTTTGGAATATAACAGAAACTTCCGTCAGAGAAAACTGCTGAGTTTAATGCTCGCGTAGAAGTTGTCTTTTTGAGGTACAACAGTTCCTAAATATTTTTTTACCAATTCAGGATGTTCTTTGATAGCTTCAGAAATCGGACAGAAAATAATTCCTTTTTCGGCCAAAGTTTTCTTGAAAGTTGTAGCAACAGAAACAGAATCGACAACAATATCCATAGCGACATTGTTCATCATTTTTTGCTCATCTACAGAAATTCCAAGTTTTTTGTACATCTCTAACAATTCTGGATCAACATCATCTAGAGTCTTATTAGGATCTACTTGTTTTGGAGCTGAATAATAAGAGATCGCTTGAAAATCTGGTTTTTCGTAACGAACATTTGCCCATTCTGGCTCGATCATTTCTTTCCAAGCACGGAAAGCCTCGATACGCCATTCGGTCATCCATTCAGGTTCTTCTTTTTTAAGCGAAATAGCTCTTACGATTTCTTCGTTTAAGCCAATAGGAAAAGTTTCAGATTCTATATTGGTATAAAATCCGTACTCGTATTCTTTAGTTTCCAGTTCGATTTTTAAATCGTCTTCGGTGTATTTGCTCATTATTTTTTTATTGTCTAAGTAGTTTTAAAGTCCAAAGTTCGAAGTCAATTTAGTCTTTATGACTTTACGACTTTCGGCTTTTGACTAAAGAGAAAATGATTCTCCGCATCCGCAAGTTCTGCTTGCATTTGGATTATTGAAAACAAATCCTTTGCCGTTTAATCCGCCTGAAAATTCAAGAATTGTTCCGGCTAAATACAGAAATGATTTTTTTCAACTGCGATTTGAATATCATTATCTACGAATATTTTATCGTCATCTCCTTTGGTTTTGTCAAATTTTAGATCGTATGACAAACCAGAGCATCCGCCACTTTTCACTCCAACACGTACGTAGTCGTAGGCGGCATCAAAACCATCGTCAGTCATCAGGTCGATGATTTTCTTTTTGGCTGTATCAGAAACTTTTATCATTGTTTTTATGGTATTTATCTTTTTCAACATTCCTTTAATATTTATTAAAAAGTAATCAAATTATTACATTTTAAAGTGCTGTCTGTCAATGTTGAAATGAAATTGTCTGCAAAGATACGACTTAAAAACCTTTTTCCATAACGGTTCACATTATTATAACAAATGTTAAAATAGATAGAAGTTATTTTGATGTTTAAAATTGTCAGAAAGTCCCGTTATTATATGGGAAATAAAAAGAAACTTACAAAAAAAGCTTTTGTTTGTTAGCTAATTATTAAGAGTCGCTGAAAAGAGTTAAAATACCGTATTTTTACCTATTTTTAATTTTAAATTTATGGTACTTTTGCAATAAATTATGATAAATCATGAAAAAAATTACAAAGATAGCTGGATCAAAGCCCTTTTTGCAATTATTTTTATTTTTGGCATTGGAGCCACATATTTGATTTTTAGCGACGAAACAAATGAGATTATAGATATGCCTAAAAGTGCCGGGCTAGAAATAATTGAACCAGTTTCAGAATCTATGGATCAAGAGAATATATTGGACTCTTTAAATAATTTGAAGTTGGCTTATGATGTTGCCATTTATGAAAAAACTGCACTTTCTGAGGAATTGGAACTTGAGAGAAAAAACATTGAGAATTTGATGGAAATCATCAAAGCATCAAAAAATCCTTCTGCAGAACAAATTAAAATTTACCGCAAACAACTTTCGGATCTAAAAATATCATTAGATGAAAAAGTAAAAGAGGTTAAAAAACTGAAATCTCAGAATAAAAACCTGCTGACCGAAATCGAAAGCCAAAATGTTGTCATGTACAAGCAAAAAGCAGAAAATGACACACTGATTTCGAAACAGAAAAAACTGGAATCAACTCTAAAAGATGCCGCAAAACTTTCGTTGAGCAATTTTAAAGTGACGGCCATCAACGAAAAAAGCTCGGGCAAAGAACAAGAAACGACTAAAGCGAAAAATACAAAAAAATTGAAAATAAGCTTTTCAGTAAACGGAAATTCGGCTTCAAAAAATGGCAAAAAAGTCTACTACATTCAGGTTTTAGATCAAAAAAATACTGTTTTGGGTGAGAATAAATTGATCGAATTTGGCAATGACAAAGCATTGGTTTACAGTTTTTTGGTGGCATGCGATTACCAAGGAAAATCGGCTAATGTTTATGGCGTTTTAAACGATGATCTAAATAAATTTAAGAAGGGAACTTATTTTGTCAATTTCTTTGACAAACAAGAAATAATGGGAAGTTCTTCGATCACTTTAGAATAAGTTCCAAAAAGTTTTGCACTGAATTTTTAGTTTAAAGAGTAGGATTTCCTAGCTTTGTTTCTTTACTAGAAATTATTTTTATGAAACTTTATCCAATAGAATCTGGCAATTTTAAGTTAGATGGAGGCGCTATGTTTGGCGTTGTCCCTAAAACAATCTGGAACAAAACGAATCCGGCAGATGCTAATAATTTGATTGATATTGCGGCGCGTTGTTTGTTGATTGAAGACGGAAATCGTCTTATTTTAATCGATACTGGAATGGGCGATAAGCAATCGGAGAAATTTTTTGGCTATTACTCGCTTTGGGGTTCGCATTCTATAGATAAATCACTAGCAAAATATGGTTTTCACCGAGATGACATAACTGACGTTTTTATGACGCATCTGCATTTTGATCATTGTGGCGGAAGTGTACAATGGAATGCAGATAAAACGGGTTATGAACCTGCTTTTAAAAATGCAAAATTCTGGACAAATGAAAATCATTGGGATTGGGCAACAAAGCCAAATGCTCGTGAAAAAGCTTCTTTTCTTTCAGAAAATATTTTACCAATGCAGGAAAGCGGACAGCTGAATTTTGTTGATCGACCAAAAACCGATTTTGGCTTCTCTAGCGAATTAGGTTTCGATATTTATTATGTCGATGGTCATACCGAGAAGCAAATGATTCCGCATATTAAATACCAAGATAAAACGATTGTGTTTTGTGCCGATTTATTGGCGACAGCTGGACATATTCCGTTACCGTATGTTATGGGATATGATACAAGACCCTTGTTGACAATGCCTGAAAAAGCTAAACTATTAAATGCCGCCGCAGATCAAAATTATTATCTATTCTTAGAGCATGATGCTCATAATCAAATTGTCACCGTAGAACATACTGAAAAAGGTGTTCGCCTTAAAGAAGTATTTACCTGCGAAGATATTCTTTAGATTTTTTATAAAAGCAAAAACTCTTGCTCATTCTTTTCAAAAAGCAGGAGTTTTTTTATTGTTTTTAATTAAGAAAAACCTGTAGTCATATGACTACAAGGTAAGTTATTTTTGGTTAATTTAATCACATGTTTTAGTTGAGGTAAATTCTTACAACTGTCATTGCCCCAAAGTTTTAGAATGTGTGAAATTTAACACAATATTCTTCAATTGATAGTCATATAAAGTTGCTTTTTAGAAATATTATAAATAGGTTTGTGCATCAAAATTTATTAATACTTAACCTATGAAAAAAGCAATACTTTTCGTTTTGTTCATGTCTTTTTTTGGTGTAAAAGCTCAAAAAGTAGACTTGGATCGTTTTTATTTTAATGTGAATTATCAAATTCTTCCGAAAGAAGGAGTTCCTTATGAAAAAAGAACTTATTCTTCAACAGTAAAATGTGGAGGGGCAATACAATCTTACGTTGATCCGGCTACTCTTAATGATAAAATTCGTATCGCTGGCTGGAAAAAAGTAGAAACTGGCGGTACCGTACAAATTGAACTTAACTTAGAAGATTTTGTTGAAAAAGGAGCTACTCCAGGAATAAGACCTGAAGAGAAAAAAGATAAAGATGGGAAAGTAATCAGCAGAAGAGATTACCATTTTGTAACAGCAAAATATGCAACAAGAGGTTATGCAAAGGTTAAAGGGCCAGTTACTCCAGTAGCTGTAGTTGCAAAGCCAGTTGAACAGGCAAAACCAGCAGAAGCGGCGCCAGCACCAGCAACTACAAATAGGTTTTTGAAAAATGCAGTAATCAAAAAAGATACTACATCAGCATCAGTAGTTGCGGCGGCAACAGAAGGTTTTAACTTAAGCTTTAGTGGAGAATTGGAGTATAAATCTTCAGAATATGAAACTTCGTCAGTCGCATTAAAAGATTTTTATATCAATAAAGGTGCTATTCGTGACCAAATGTTGAGAGATTTTGCAGATAAATCAATGAGTACTTTCAATTCAAGTGTTAATTCTACTTATGGTTTCAGAGCTAAAAGCGATAATGAAATCCTTTGGATTTTGGATGCAAAAAGCGACGAAGGAAAAACACAAACAGAAGCAATTCAGGCAGTAAAAACATTGTTCGCTACCATGAAAGCAGATGAACCAATTGATGATTTGAAATCTAACATGCAACCTTTGATTGAGTATTTTGATTCATTGAAAACGAAATATGCTGAGGACAATAAGCCATCTCGTAAAATGAGATATTCAGCATACTTTAATTTAGCTGTTATTTACTTAATGTTGGATCAGCCTGAAAAAGCTATTGCTGAATCTGAAAAATTGATCGAGAATGATTATGACAAAAATGATGGAAAAGCAATAATTGAAAAGGCAAATAAATTAATTGCAAGTTTTAAAGCCGCAAAAACAAATACCACACATAATCCAGCCCTTAAATAAAAAACTATGAAAAAAATTACACAAGTTGTTTTGTTGTTAATGCTTACAGGTATCAATCAAATTGTCAGTGGTCAATCTACTGGATGGTTTGGTAAAGCTACTATAAGTAATCCACTAAATTTAAGAGGTCCTGTGCCTCCAACAAATCCTGAATACGGAAATTACAAATCATATGAAATGATTTTAAATCTTGCACCAGGTTTGGAAAGCAGTATGAATAACAAAAAAGCACCATATTCTTCAGAGAAGTTTTATGAAGCTTTTTCGATTTCAGGTTTGAAAAAACAAAAAGAAGGCGAGTTTAAAGTAAAATACAATTTGACTCGTTTTGAACTTGTAAACGATGAAGAATATGTACAGACTTATTATCAAAAAGCACCAGCTTATTATATTGGTTTAGAGTCTAATCTTGAGATCACAGATAAGTCAGGAAAAGTAATCTATAAAAGATATACAACTCCTAAAGTTTGCATGTACGTTACAAATCCAACGGAAACTTATGAGAATTTGACATATAAAATCTTGACTGACAATTTCTACAGCATGATTGAGGAATTTGAAGGTTTCTATTTGTATGGACCAAAAATTACAAAGCTGAGATATTCTGATATCGAGAAAAAGAAAAAATCAAAATCAACATTTAATATTGAAGAATACAATCAGTCGCTTCAAGTAATGCCAACTTTAGTTGATGTTGACAGAGAAAACTGGGCAGATTTGTTTGGAGAAGCTCAAAAATTCTGGAAAGATCTTGTGAATTTTCAAGATAAAGATGATGAAGATTTGGCAAAACAAATTAGATTCAGTGCTAACTACAACTTGGCGGCAACTTATATTCTTTTAGGAAATGTTGAAGAAGCGTCAAAATATTTACCTGGAGTAAAAGAAAATGAAAAAAGCTTTTTGGGTATGAGAAATGATTATCCATATATGTCAACTTTAGTTGAGGATATTGAAAAATACAAAAAACTTACTGAAAAGACATTTACTATCGAGGCAATTCCTCAAGAACCAGTTTTGGCATCATACAAAAAAGCGCCAACAGCATTTAGATATGCAGAATTCCCAGGTGAAGTTTTAGATACAGATTCTAAAGTTTGGAAAGGTAAAGTTAGAATTATCAGTGATTACCCAGAGTTGGTAGATTTGAGAACAGAACAAACAGTATCTGGATTGAGATCTATGATGGATGGTATTGGTTCTGAAAAAAGTAGTGTTTACATCTATGTCGAAGGACAGAAAAAACCAGAAAGAACGAACTTGAAAAAAGTAGTTAATATCAAAGACGAAGAAGGAAGAATGTACATTGTGGGTAAAACAGGAAGAGGAGTTTCTTTGGTTTCATTTGACATGAACAAGCAAGAAACAAGTTCAAAAAGATATTCAATGTTCGAAGAAGTTAAAAAGGGTGGAAAAGTTTCTTTATATCATGAGTTCTTCCCACAAGATGCTTATACTTTGAAAAAACATGTTCAGGATGAATTTTTTATTCCACCAGTTTTCTTAGGAAGAAGAAAAGCATTAAAAGAGTATTTCTCTGATTGTCCAAAAATGATCGAGAACATCGAAAAAGGAGTTTACGATCACGAAAACAAAGAAACTTACATCAAAATGTTTGACGATTATACTGCATTATGCGGTAACTCTTAATTTATTTTAAATTACAATTGAAGAAAGAGCTGTCATTTATGACGGCTCTTTTTTTGTGCCAAAGTTTTAATCTAATTTCCATCCAAAAGTAGTCTGGAAGACATAATCATCTTTTGATGCTCCAGGTTTTGGTTTATTATCGTAGTTGTAAACAAAAGAGAGCTTGATGAAAAAATCCAAAGGCAAATCATATTTAGTATCTAAAGAAAAATCAGTACGAACCCTTTTGCTTTCTGTTATACTCGGAAAAACAGTTGCTTTTGTCTGAATACTGAAATCTCCAATATCGTACAGGTTAAAATCGGTTCCAACAAAAAGCTCTAAACTTTTATTGGGCTCGCTGGTATCTTTGAATTTTTCGTGGTTAAAAGACAAGCCAGATGCAACTCCCCAATATCTTTTATTACTATGCATTAGATATTTTCCATAACCTGCTTTTGAAATGACTCGCAAATCAATATCTTGTTCGGTATTTGATAAAGTGCTTACTGATAATGGAATGAAATAATCTTTTGGAAGCAAATGAACATAACTTATTTCGGAATCAATTCTGCGGATGGGATCGCTGTCATCTTGAATAGATTGCAAGTGTTTGTACATTGCCGTACCGTACCATCTTTTAGCTGTGTAGCCTAAGTTTACATTTGCGGTTAATTGCTGGAGATTTTGAGCTTTAGTCAATTTTATTCCGACATCAAAACTGGCATCAAGTCTATCCCAAAAGCTTTCGTCAACAGGTTTTATATATACAATATCACTAAGATCAATTATGGATTTTGTTTGCGTTTCGACATCGGTAATTTCGCATTTATTGGGCGCTTTGGTTTTTGAAATTTTTCCATTTAAGAGAACTCCATTGATCAAATTGATAATATGAATTCTTTCCGAGCCAATGTTTTTTACATGTTTCCATTCCAGTTTAAAATCATCTTTACTGTAATCGGTTTCAATTTGAACGACACCTTTGTTCATTATTTTTATTTCGCCAACAATGATGTCATTGTTTTTCAGTACTAATGTATCAGAAGTCTGTGCACTGGCTTTGAAGAAAAATAAAAGAAAAAATAAAAGAATGATTTTCTTCATATCGGTTTTTATTTCTTTGGTTTTCAGCTTGTCATATTAAAGTTAGAAATAAAAATGCAATGAAAATCAGAAATATAAAAAAATCCCATTTTCAGTATGTCGAAAATGGGATATTTCACTAATTCTATTTTTGAAATTTTAGTTGGTTTTAAATTTCCAAACTTGACCGACAGTTTCTCCGCCTTTGCCATCTTTTACAACGACTTTCCAGAAATACTGTTTTGCAGGTTCTACCGTAACATCAATTGTATTGCTTGCTTTGTTTTCACTTATTTTTGAAGTTGGCGGATTTGCCGTTCCAAAGTAAACATCATAAGTTAAAGCATCTGCTGTATCAACATCAGAAGCTGTCCATTTCAGCGTTGCAGTCGTGGTGCTTAAAGCAGTATTTAAAACTGGAGCAACTAATTCTGGAGCAAAGGGCAAATGATTTACTACAGCATCTCCAGAAGTGTAAAATTTAAAAATTGATGAATAAGCACTTGCTAATCCTTTAGCATCAGTAGCCTTAATTCTCCAGTAATAAGCAGTATTTTTGCTCAAAACAAAAGAGGTAACGTTGTCTGCGCCATCAAAAGTTTTCTCGATTTGAGTAAAAGCATTGTCTTTTGCAACTTGAATTTGATAGGTTATGGCATCTTTATTTTCATCCGTAGATTTATTCCATTGAAAAGAAACGGTATTGTCCTGGCACAATTTGTTATCGGCTGGAGAAGTCAATACTGGAACGCTTGGTGCCACGTTTACAGCGGGTGTATCCGGATCATCTGAACCACCTCCGCAAGAAATAAATAAAGCACTGATTAGTGAAAGATATATAAGATTCTTCATTTTTATTTTTTTATGATTTTAATGTATTCTGGAGTTTCGAAATAGATTTTAGCGGCATAAATTCCTGAAGGTTGATTTTCAAGATTCAACAATACTTTTCCATTTTCAATAGTGTAGTTTCTAGCCGAAACCAATTGACCGCCGAAATTGTACAATTCTATTGTAACTTCTTTGTCTTTTGTTGGAATTTCGATTTCAAAACTTCCAGTTGTAGGATTTGGATAAGTCGCTAAAGTTCCGTAAAGATCTAATGTAGCCACTTTTTTAGAATAAACTCCTTCGCAGGCTTTTGATGTAGCCACTTCTAATAAACCTCCTTTTTCAAGATCTAAAGAGAAATTAGATTCGTTTGTTTGAAATTGTGCCTGACCGTCAACAAAAACAGTAAATGGAGCAGTTCCGTCAATAATTTCAACATTAACTTTTTTATCAGTTACAACAGATTTTCCGGTAATAGTTGTTGCTTTTGCAATTGTAATAGTAAAGTTTTGTTCGAATGTGCGACCAGCAACCGTAATAGATACAGAGTAAGTTCCCGGAGCTAAACCTGAAACTTTTAAACTATTATTAGTAAAATCATAGTTTTTGCTATTTATTACAGCCGTATAGTTTTGAGTCGATTTTGCAGTAATATTTATTTCACCATTATTCTCATTTGAGCAAGATTCACTCTTAGATTCAACACTAAAATTATCAGCTGGTAAAGTTAGGATGGCGCCACAACTAGTGTTGTAAGTTGCAGTATCATCTTTTCTCATTGACCAGTTTGTGTTTGAGTAAGTTACATCATCAACCTGAATACAAGTTAAATCAGGATTTTTTCTAAAATCAAGTTGTGTGTCATATGTACCAGTAGTCAATTTTACATTATTGCCATTTTTGATGTTTAGATAAGTCAGTTTGTTATCAGAAACATTTAGAAAACCAACTTTTGAATTAGTTGAAATATCAATTGAAGTCAACTGATTTGATTGACAATAAAACGTATAAAGATCTTTGTTTTTAGTTAAATCTAATTCAGTTAACTGATTAGAATTACAAACGAAATGTTGTAAATATACTTGTTTAGATATATCTAGTTTTTTCAGTTGATTGTTATTACAAGTTAATTGCACTAAACTATTGTTTGAAAAGTCTAAACTAGTAAGGTTGTTTACCTGACATTGTAAATAAGATAACCCTCTGTTTCCTGAAATATCAAGAGTTGTTAATTGGTTATGATCACAATTTAATAAACTCAAATTAGTGTTTTTTGTAACATTTAAGTTACGCAGTGCATTGTTGCTACAAATAATTTCAGTTATAACAGTATTGTTTGTAAAGTCTAAAGAAGTTAGTTGATTTTCAAAGCAATAGATTAATCCTAAAGATGTATTTTTAGAAAGATCTAATTCTGTCAAACGGTTATTATTGGCTATAAGTCTTTTTAATGCTGTATTTTTAGAAAGATCTACTTTTGAAACATCATTATAAGAGAAATTTAATTGTTCTAGAGCGACAAAATCCTGAATTCCTGTTAAGTCTTTAATTGGACTTACCGGATTGTTAGAAGTTTCACTTACGTTAAGTTCTTTAAGTGTATTAATTCTTGAAGTAAGTACTCCTCCATTTACACCGTCAGTGTCAATTCCTAATGCAATTAATTTTTTCTCAAAATTAGCATCTGGAATAACCGTGAAAGCAGTTGCAGTACATTCCAAAGAATAATTTGCATTAGCATCTTTTGCATTTGCCCAATTTGAAGTAGCATAATTTATATCATCAACCTGAATGCATGTCAAAGAAGGATTGTTTTTGAAATTGCCCAAAGTCATGTTTACTAAATTGGTGTTTTTACCATTCTTTAGATTCAGGCTGTATAAATTATTTGAAGAGGATTGTATTTGAGTAAGTTCTGTATTTGCCGAAAGATTTAAACTTAAGATTTTGTTTGAGTTACAATTTAAAGTCGTCAGTTTAAGATTTTTTGTCAAATTTATTTCTGCCAATGAGTTAGAAGAAACGTTTAAGTCTTTTAAAGCAGTAAATCCTTCAATTCCTTTTAAGCTTGATATATTGCTGTTTGAAACATCAAGAGTAGTTACAGAAGCAATGCTTGAATTTAATACCTTACCATTTTTTCCATCAACATCTATTCCCAAAGAAATTAATTTATTTTCAAAATTAGCATCAGGAATTGCTGTAAATGAATTGCAAAGTTTATTGTAAGAAGCTGTTGCGTCTTTCAAGCTTGCCCAATTTGTATTAGAATAACTTTCATCATCTACTTGAATGCATACCAAATTTGGATTATTTGTAAATAATGAAGTGTTTTTGTTTAATAAAGTATTTTTTCCGTTGCTTAAATCTAAACTTACAAGTTTGTTTTTTGAACAGTCTAAAGAGTTTATGTTGAGGTTTTTAGTTAAATCTAAATAGATTAACTGATTGTTTTTACAAATCAAAGTCTCTAAGGCGACAAAATCCTGAATTCCAATTAAACTGGCAATTGAACTGTCTGAAACATCTAAAGATTTTATACTTGCAATGCTTTCTGTCAAAACTTTTCCGTTTACACCATCAGTATCAATTTTAAGAGCAATTAATCTGTTTTCAAAATTAGCATCTGGAATTGTGGTGTAAGCTCGGCAATCTGTAGAGAAATTTGCCCATGAATCTTTATAACTTGCCCAATTTAGATTGGCATAACTAGCATCATCAACCAAAATACAAGACAAAGCATGATTGTTGTTAAACTTTGTGTATTGCGTGAAATTTTTGTTATTACCATTTTTCAGGTTTAAATCATAAAGCAAATTATTAACAACATTTACTGAAGTCAGTAATTTGTTTTTTGAAAGATCAAGAGTTGTAAGCTTGTTTCTTTCAATATAAAAACTTTTCAAATTTAAATTAGCCGTAAGGTCAATATTTTCGATACTGTTATTGCTAAGAGTTAAATCTTCTAATTTCAGATTCTGTGAAACATCAATAGCATTAAGGCTGTTGACATCACATCTTAAACTTGTTAATAAAGTATTCTTTGAAACATCAAGAGTATATAATCTGTTATACCCTAAATCTAAAACGGTTAATTTTAAGTTTTTAGAAGGGTCAAAACTTGTTATGCTATTAGAAAGACAGTTTAAATAAGTAAGTTCTTTGTTTTCAGTGGTATTTAATTCTTTTAATTTATTAGTTCCGCATTCAAGTCTTTGCAATAATGGGCTTTTGGTAATATTTATACTCGTTAACTGATTATTGCTCGCAGGTAACGGTCTTTAAATTTACGTTTGCACTAAGATCTAAAGTCGTCAAAGTATTATTTTCACAAATTAAACTTTCCAATGCTATATTTTTAGAAAGATTTAAAGTTGTTAACTTATTCCCATTCAGTTTTATCGTTTTTAGTGCAGTATTGTTGTCAAAATTTACATTCGTTAATTTGTTGGCACCAAAGTCTACACTGGTTAATAATGTATTTTGAGATAAGTCGACAGCGTTTACGAAGTTATTATTATAACAATCAAGAAGGGTTAAGCTTTTATTATTTGTTAGGTTTAGCGTTTCAAGTGAATTACGCTGTAAAATTAAGGTTGTCAGTTTAGTATTGCTTGAAAGATCTAATTTTGTTAATGGATTACTGCTAAGAGTTAAACTCTCCAGATTAACATTCTTTGAAAGGTCGATTGTTGTTAATTTATTACTTGTTAGATCAAGTGTCTTCAACATTATGTTTTTTGAAAGATCTATAGAAGTCAACCCATATGTAGTACCTCCATAAGTCAGGCTTTCAAGAGCTGTAAAACCTTCTATTCCTGTTATGTCCTTAATGCTAACGGTAGTAAAATAGATTCTTAATGTTTTTACATTAGAAATTGCACTTGTAAGCACTTTTCCATTAACGCCGTCTTTATCGTAACCAAGACTAATTAAGTATCTTTCAAATTCGGCATCAGGTATTAATGTATATTGCTGATCATCGCATGAAATTGCATAATTTGGAGCTGTATCCTTAATACTTGCCCAATTCAAATTAGAATAAGCGACATTGTCTACCTGGATACAAGTCAGGTCTGGGTTGTTTTTAAAAGTTGAAGTAGTAGCTAAACGAGTGTTACTGCCATTCTTTAAATTGATAGTAGTAAGTTTATTTGAAGAACAATCTAAAAACGTAAGACTAGAATTTTTAGAAACATCTAATGTCTTTAAATTATTGCCTTGACAATTCAAACTTTGTAAAGATAGATTAGATGAAACGTCAAGAATGGTTAAGTTGCTGAAATTACAGTTTATAAAAGTTAATGCTGTATTGTTAGTTAAATTTATTCCGTTTGTAAAATCGTTGGCACTACAATTAATTTCTTTCAGAGATAAATTTTTAGTGACATTCAGGTCTTTTAGTTTGTTGTCATAACAATTTAAGGTTGTTAAATTTAAATTAGCAGTGACATCAAGACTTGTAATTAAATTGGTCGCACAATTTAAGCTTGTCAGAGCAGTATTTTTGCTAACATTTAAACTTGTTAATTTGTTTGAAAAACAATTCAAAGTAACCAGTGAAGTGTTGGTAGAAACATTAAGAGATGTTAAATTGTTAAAAGAACAAATTAACTGAGTTAATGCTTTAAAATCCTGAATACCGGTTAAGTCATTAATATTCAATCCGCTGACATTTAATGTTTTTAAGGAAGCAATGTTTGCAGTTAAAACCTGACCATCAGGAGTTCCAGAATCATATTTTTCATTGATTAGGAATTTTTCAAAATTAAGATCCGGAATCGATGTGTATTGTGCATAAATAGAAAAATTTGCCAAAAACAGCAACAAGAGTAGTTTTGTTTTCATAGAATAATTTTAGAAATAATGTCGCGCAATAGTACTTGTTTTTGCTTAGAATTCCTTACGGAAAACCGTAAGCAGGCTTTCTTTTAATTAAAAAAGCATGTGTGTTATATTAAATAAAAAGCTCCATTTTCAACTAATTGAAAATGGAGCTTTTATGGTTTTTGGACTTTTTATTATTCTACAACAATTTTCTTCACTGAAGAAGCATCTTGATTAATTAAGTACAAATAATAAACACCTCTTGGTAATCCAGACAAATCAATTTTAGTATTCGATTCATTTGAATTTAATTGGAATGATTTTACCAATTTGCCAGTTGTATCATAAACGGTAACTTTTTCTACAGAAACATTCTGAATGTTAACTTCGCCTTTTGTTGGATTCGGATAAACCACCGCTTTTCCAAAAACAGAATCTTCAAGACCAAGTGTACAAGTTTCTGAATAGCTTGTCGTTGTTTCTTTTATCTTCGACCAGTTTGCATTAGAATAAGCAACATCGTCAACTTTGATACAAGTAAGGCTTGAATTGTTTAAGAAACTTGTATAGATGGAAGCCGCTGTCTTTTTGCCAGTTTGAGTTGGTAGAATAAAGTTTTTATTATTGCCATTTTTAACATTCAGCGACACTAAAGGATTAAATTCTACAAAAATAAGTTCTAATAGAGGATTATGAGAAATATCCAAAGTTGTTAACTGATTGTTGCTGACATTCAATCTTTTCAATAATGGATTTTTGCTCAAATCTAATGTTGTCAATTTTGCATTATTGAAATAAAGATTTTCCAGTTTCGGATTTGATGTAACATCAAGCTGTGAAATATTAGTATAAATACAGTTCAAATCTTTTAGATTTGGCAGGTTTGATACGTTTAATGACGTCAGATTATTTTGGCCGCAATAAATGATTTCTAATTCAGGATTTGCAGAAAAATCAATGCTTGTCAGTAAATTTTGATCAGCAATTACGTAATGAACTTTTTTATTCTGAGACAAATCAATTGATGAAATTTTATTGTTACTGAATGCAAGATTAAATAATTCAGTATTTTTAGTTACATCTAAACTCGTCAATTTATTATTGTTCAGCGAAAGTTTTGTTAATAGTGTGTTTTTGCTGACATCAATTGAAGTTAAGTTGTTATTGTCACAATCTAAATAAGTCAAAGCTGTAAAGTTTTCCAGACCAGATAAATCAGTAATATTAGAATTTGATAAATCCAAAGATATAATTGAGCTAATATCGGCGGTGGCAATTTTTCCGTTAAGTCCATCTTTGTCAATTCCCAAATCGATTAACTTTTGTTCAAAAGCCGTATCGGTAATTGTTGTGTAAGAGGTACAATCTACATTGTAATTTGCAGAGCTGTCTTTAAAGCTTGTCCAGTTTTGGTTTGAATAAGCTTCATCATCAACCTGAATACAGTTTAAATCTAAATTTTTAGTAAAGTTAGAATTGCTGTTAAAGTTTTTATTGTTTCCATTTTTCAGGTTTAAAGAAACTAATTTATTGCCGCTGCAATCAAGAGAAGCCAAACTTTTGTTTTGTGAAACATCCAGCGCCGCTAATTGATTTCCGCCGCAATTAAGAGTTTGTAAACTTGCGAAACCTTTAATCCCTGTTAAGTCTTTGATATTGCTAGCTAAGACATTTAAAGAAGTTACATTTGAAATACTGCTATTTAAAACAGTTCCGTTTTTTCCATCTTTGTCGATTCCTAAAGCAATTAGTTTGTCCTCAAAAGCTGGGTCTGGTATTGCTGTTACGGTAGCGCAATCTACAGTTGAATATGATGCTGTAGCATCTTTAAAAGTAGACCATTTTTCATTAGAATAAATGGCATTGTCAACAACGATACATTTAAGCAAAGGATTTTTTGAAAAGTTAATTACATACGATTCCAATTGCATCACGCCATTGTTTCCATTTTTTAAGTTTACATTGGTCAGCAACGGATTTTCGGAGCAGAGAATAGTAGCTAAATTCGTGTTTTTAGAAACATCCAAGTTTGTTAACTGGTTTCTTTCGCACCATAATAATCGTAATTGTTTGTTATTTGAAACATCAATATCTGTTATTTGATTTGACGAACAAGCTAAATATTGCAAATTAAGATTCTTTGAAACATCGATGGCTTTTAAACTATTATTAGATATAACTAAGTTTTCAAGAGCAACATTTTTTGAAAGATCAATCGTTGTTAAATTATTATAATTAGCAACAAGATATTTTAATGCCAAATTTTTAGAAAGATCTAAGCGCGTCAATTTGTTTGACATTACATTTAAAGAATCTAAAGCTTTAAAATTCTCTATTCCTGTAAGATCAGAAATATTGCTATAGTAAAGATCCATATCTTTTACAGTAGAAATATTTGACGTTAAAACTTTTCCATCTGTTGCGCCTGAATCTAAACCAAGAGAAATTAATTTTTGCTCAAAGTTAACATCGGGAATTAAAGTGTATGTAGGTAAACAGTCCAACGAAAATGAAGCTGTGGCATCTTTATAAGATGTCCAATTTTTATTTGCATAAGCGACATCATCTACTAATATACAAGTTAAATCTGGATTGTTTTTTAGATTTAAAGAGGAGTCTAGAATGGTGTTTTTTCCATTTCTCAAGTTTAGTTCAACCAATTTATTGTTTGATACGTTTAAAGTGGTTAATGCTGTGTTTTTTGAAAGATCAAGATTTGTTAACTGATTTCCAAAACCGCTTATAAACCATAATTGAGTATTATGGCTCAGATCAATTTCTTTTAAATTGTTATTCTCAAAACCTAATCTTTGAAGATTTGTATTTTGGCTTAAATCTACAGTTGAAATTTGGTTTTTAGAAAGTTCTAAAGTATGGAGTTTGGTATTTTTTGTTACATCTATACTTGTAAAAGCATTATCTAAAATACCAATATTCTCTAACATTAAATTTTTGCTAAAATCAGCAGTCGTCAGTTTGTTACGGTCGCAGAAAAAGTATTTTAACGATGCAAAATCCTGTAATCCTGTTAAATCTGAAATATTGCTGTCGGCAACATCTAAGGTAACAACATAATTAATAGAAGAAGTTGCAACTTTTCCGTCTGGAGTTCCTGAATCAATTCCTAAATCAATTAATTTTTGCTCGAAATTTTTGTCAGGAATTAGAGTAAAGAAATCTGGACAATCTAAATTGTAATTTGCAGTTGTGTCTTTTTTGTCTACCCAATTATTGTTTGAATAGTCAACATCATCTACTTCAATACAAGTTAATGCCGGATTATTAGATAATTTCAGTGCTTGAGTTAGGAAGTTTTTGTTATTTCCGTTTTTTAAATTTAAATTTTGTAAAGACGCATTATTTGAACAATTCAAAATAGTTAAAGCCTTATTTTGACTAGCGTCTAACATTTTTAAATCATTAGACTCGCAAAATAATTGAGTTAAGTTTTTTTGTTTTGAGATGTCTATTGTTTTTATCTGATTGCCACTAAAATCTAATAAATCTAAAATAAGATTATCCTTTACATCTAAAGTTGTTAATTGATTATTTTCGGCAGTTAAGGCAAGTAAATTTACGTTCTTGTCAAGTGATAAATTGGCTAATTGGTTGTTGCCGCAATCTAAAATTTGCAACTTAGTGTTATTGCTTAAATCTAAAGATGTCAGAGAATTGTAAAAACACTGTATGAATTCTAATTCTGAGCATTTACTAATGTTTAAGCTCTTTAATTGATTTGATGAGCAAGTTAATTTTTTTAGAGCTATATTTTTATCTAAGTCTAAAGTTGTCAATTTATTTCCGCCACAATGTAGGTCTGTTAAAGATGTATTCTTGCTTACATTTATACTTTTTAGGTTATTTGAATCACATGCTAAATAGGTTAAAGAAGTAAAACCTTCAATTCCAGTTAAATCTGAAATAGAGCTTGAGCTTATATTTAAATTGGTAACAGCGAGCAATTTTTTCAGTCAAAACTTTTCCGTCTGCAACTCCAGAATCAAGATCCAAAGCGATTAATTTATTCTCAAAATTGACATCGGGAATCAATGTGTATCCATCTGTGCAATAGGTGTTAAAGCTTGCTGTTGCATCTTTTTTTGCTGTCCAATTTGTATTGGCATAAGCCACATCATCAACCTGAATACAAGTTAAATCTGGATTGTTTGTAAAACCAGAATTGTAAATATTTAAATTAGAATTATTGCCGTTTTTAACATTTAAGGTAGTCAGTTTATTTTTATGACACGCCAATTTTGTCAAAGCTGTATTTTGCGATACATCTAAACTTGTTAGCTGATTTCCATAACACCAAAAAGTTGTTAAAGCCTTGTTTTTAGAAACATCTATTGTGCTCAATTGGTTAGTTTGGCAATACAAGCTTGTTATTAAAGTGTTTTTGGTTATATCAAGATTTGTCAGATTATTTTCATGGCAATGAAAAAAGTTAGTGCTGTATTTTTAGAAACATCAATAGCAGTCAATTGGTTTGTAGAGCAGACAAATTCTTTTAAAGCAGTATATTTTGAAATATCAAGCGCAGTAAATTTGTTGCTGTTTAGATATAGTACTTCAAGTGTATTACTTTCAGGAAGCGTTATCGATGTTAATTGATTTTCTCCACACCAAAGCGTTTTCAAAGCTGTATTTTTAGAAACATCAAGAGTTGTGAAACTATTTTTGTCAAGAATTGCTTTGTCTAGTTTTGTGTTTGCGCTAAGATTTACATCAGTAAGTAAGTTATTAGTACAATTTAAGTTTGTTAACGAGGTACATTTTGATATATCAATAGAACTTATCTTATTATCGGAGAAATTTAATTCAGTTAAGGCTGTGTTTTTAGAAACGTCAAGAGTTGTCAGTTGATTTGACTCGCAAAATAAACGCGTTAGAGCTAAATTTTTAGAAAGATCAAGAGAGGTTATTTTGTTATAAGTACAGCTTAAAGCATATAATTTTGTGTTTTTAGAGAGATCAAGAGAAGTCAATGAATTAGTCCCGTCGCAATACAAGGACGTTAAATTAATGTTTTGAGAAACATCTATAGTTGGGATGTTAATGCCGCTTATATTTAAGTTCGTCAATGCAATGTCTTGTGAAACATCGATTTCGGTTAATTTTGTACCCGAAACATCCAGTATATTTAGATTTAAGTTTTTAGAAACATCTATAGTTGTAAGTGGATTAAGACTAGTGCTTAATTTATATAAATACAGATTTTTAGTGACGTCAATTGACGTTATTTTATTACCATTAATATTTAAAGTCCTTAAATCTGGATTTTTAGAAACGTCAAGATTAGTTAGCTGGTTTGAATTACAATCTAAAGTTTTTAAGTTTAAGTTTTTTGAAACATCCAATGTAGTTAGTTTACCATCGCCTCCTTCAAATCTTATTGCAGTTTTTCCTGAGCAAACCAATGTCTCTAAAGCGGTAAAACCTTCAATTCCTGTTAAGTCAGCAACGGTTCTAGTGTCAATTTCTAGAGATTTTACGTTTTTAATATTATTTGTCAGCACTTTTCCATTCTTACCGTCAGTGTCAATCCCTAATTCAATAAGTTTTTGCTCAAAATTAGCATCTGGAATTAAGGTGTAAAGGTCAAGTCTTTCAGGTGCATCTACATACATAGCCAAAATTTCTTGCGATGTTAATGCACGATTCCAAATACCAATATCATCTATTGTTCCTTTAAAATATTCATTAGTTGTATCTCCCGAGATTCGTTTTCCTATTCTAAAAATATTGTTTAGAGTGCTTAAATTAGCCGCTTTTTCAGAAGCCAAAACTCCATTTACATACAAAGATACTTTAGTTCCATTATAAGTAAGTGTAAAAAAGTACCAGTCATTACTTAAGTAATTAAAATTGTTTACATAAAAATCATCCCCCACTTGATTGGGGCCAGTCGTAGTTTGAAGATAGCCTTTTGAGTAAATGGTAAGACCAAATCGGCGCAATCTTGATAAAGAACCATAATTAAAGATAGATACATCTCCATTCTCGCCAGAATTTGGAGTGTTTGTTTTAAACCAACCAGAAATTGTTCTTGCGGCGTTGCCTTGAGGAATATTGGTAACATTAACGTCAATATAGTTGCTGATTCCATCAAAACTATAAGCGCTATTAGATTTTCCTGTTCTGTCTTGCGTCAATACAGCACCATTCACAGTACCATTATTAAGATTTCCGCTTATATCATTTGCGTTATTATCAAAAGGATAATAACCAATTAAGCCACTTTTAGGCACATAAGAGGGTACAGTTTGTGCAAAGTTTGAGAAAGTGATTAAAGAAAATAATAAAAGTAGTTTTGTCTTCATAGGATTAAATTAGTGATAAGGTAGGGCAAGAATAAGTAATTTCAGTTGAGTTTCCTTACGGAAAACCGTAATCATTTATTTGATCTTCAGATTTTTGAAAACCCAAAAAATAAAAAACCTTTAAAATTTTATAAGATTAGTTTTAAGTATTTGATACAAAGAGTCTTTTGTAAGCTTTCTGTTTCCTTAAAGTAAATTTAAATAATCATAAGACAGTGTTAATGGTTAGCTTTTTGTAACAAAAAGTCCTAATTTAGGCCCATCTTTTAACTTTAACGATACATTTAATCACATGAGTCATATAAAACCCTTAAAATTATCTGCTTTTGCTTTATTGGTTTTAGCAGGATGCGGCACTACTTTACAAGCGCAATCTGCTCGCTTCTAAAGAATTTATTAAGGCACCTTTGGCTGTTGTGAAAAAGGCACCAGTCACAGAAAATGAACTAAAAAGATGGAGTCACCTAGATTTGGTAAAAGATTCTATCCCAGGAATGAGTGTTGATAGGGCTTACGCCGAATTATTGCAAGGAAAAACAGGCCAGAAAGTAATCGTTGGGATTGTAGATTCTGGCATTGATATCGAGCATGAAGATTTGCAAGGAATGATTTGGACAAACCCAAAAGAAATTCCAGGCAACGGAATCGATGATGACAAAAACGGGTTCATTGATGATGTTCACGGTTGGAATTTTCTTGGCAATGCCGTTCACGAAAATCTTGAGTTGACACGTATTGTGAAAAAAGGCGATGACGGTTCTGCTCAATATAAAGTCGCTTTGGCACAATATAATGACAAGTACGATGAAGCTTTAAAAAATAAACAACAAGTTGACTTCTTGCTTGACGTTCATAATACAATCAAAAAAGAGTTAGGAAAAACAACGTATAAAGTTGAGGACTTAAACACTTTAACTTCTACAGATCCAAAAGTAGCAAGATCTAAAATGGTTATGACTCAGATTTTCACAAATGCAGGCCCGACTTTTGATCCCGAGGCTGATTTTGAAGAGTATAGAGAGCAAGTTTATGATGAGTTGAATTACAACTTAAATAAAGAATACGATGGAAGAAAAATCGTAGGCGATAACCCTGATGATATCAAAAACAATCATTATGGGAACAATATTGTTTTTGGTCCAGATAAAGAAAAAGCATTACACGGAACTCACGTTGCTGGAATTATTGGACAAGTCCGTGGCAATAATTTAGGAGGAGACGGAATCACAAACAATGTTGAAATCTTGACTGTAAGAGCAGTGCCAGATGGAGATGAATATGATAAGGATATTGCACTTGCGATTCGCTATGCAGTTGACAATGGAGCAAAAGTAATCAACGGAAGTTTTGGAAAAAGCTTTTCACCACATAAAGACTGGGTTTACGATGCGCTGAAATATGCGACAGAAAAAGATGTTTTGATCGTACACGCCGCAGGTAATGATGGATATAATATTGATGAAACAAAAAACATCAATTATCCAAATGATTCTAAAGACAATGTAAACGAGTTTACAAACAATGTAATCACTGTTGGCGCGATTAACAAACAATATGGCGAAAATGTAGTAGCAGGATTTTCAAATTTCGGAAAAATAAATGTTGATGTTTTTGCTCCGGGAGAAGAAATTTATGCAACAGTTCCAAACAATAAATACAAATATTTGCAAGGAACTTCAATGGCATCTCCAAATGTTGCTGGTGTAGCGGCATTGATTCGTTCATATTATCCAAAATTGAAAGCAGTTCAGGTGAAACAAATTTTAATGGATTCTGGAGTGGCGCTTCCTTCAAAAGTAGTTTTGGGCGAAAATGAAGAAACAGGCGAAAAACCAGCGACAGTTTCATCAACAGAATCATCTAGAACAGCTAAAATGGTAAATGCTTACAATGCGTTGCTTATGGCCGAAAAAATGTCAAAAAAATAACAAAACAGAATATATTAATCCGATGGAAGGGCGGCGGCTCTTCCATTTTCATTAAAATAACCATGCGAAAAATTGTACTATTATCCTTTCTGAGTTTAGGTTTAAACTCTGTTTTTGCTCAAAGCGCTCCATATTGGCAACAACATGTCGATTATAAAATGGAAGTATCGATGGATGTAAAGACCTATCAATACAAAGGAAAACAAGAATTAGTTTATACCAACAATTCTCCTGATACTTTAAGAAAAGTTTTCTATCATTTATATCCAAATGCTTTTCAGCCAGGAAGCGAAATGGATGCACGTTTGCATTCTATAAAAGACCCAGATGCAAGAATGGTGAATAAAGTTAAAGATGCTGAAGGAAAAGAAATAAAACAAAGCCGAATTGAAACTTTGAAGCCAAATGAAATCGGTTTTCTGAAAATCAGCAATTTTAAACAAGATGGTGTTGTTGCTCAAACAAGACTTTCATCTACAATTTTAGAAGTGACTTTGGCGAAACCAATTTTGCCAAATTCAAAAACAACTTTCACCTTAGATTTTGATGGACAAGTTCCAGTTCAAATTCGTCGCTCTGGGCGAAATAATAAAGAAGGAGTTGAGCTTTCAATGTCGCAATGGTACCCAAAATTAGCCGAATTTGATTTTGAAGGATGGCACGCAGATCCTTATATTGCTCGTGAATTTCACGGAGTTTGGGGAGATTTTGACGTAAAAATTACAATTGATAAAGACTATACAATCGGAGGTTCAGGATATTTGCAAGACAAAAATTCAATCGGACATGGCTATGAAGATGCTGGCGTAACAGTGACTTATCCTAAAAAAACAAAAACATTGACTTGGCATTTTATCGCGCCAAATGTTCATGATTTTACTTGGGCGGCTGATAAAGCATACACGCATGATATTGTAAAAGGACCAAATGATGTTGATTTGCATTTCTTCTACAAAAATGACGAAAAAACAACTGCAAATTGGAAACAACTTGAGCCTTTAATGGTTAAAGTTATGGACTACTACAACCACAGAGTTGGGCAATATCCTTATAAGCAATATTCATTTATTCAAGGTGGAGACGGGGGAATGGAGTATGCAATGTGTACTTTGATGCTTGGAAGCGGAACACTTGAAGGAATTCTAGGAACTGCAACACACGAATTAGGACACTCTTGGTTCCAACATATTTTGGCTTCAAACGAATCAAAACATCCTTGGATGGACGAAGGTTTCACAACTTATATCGAAGACAGCGCTTTGAACGAATTAAAAGGTGATAAAAAAGAGGCGAATCCGTTTGAAGGAAATTATAAAGCTTATTATAGTTTAGTAAATTCTGGAAAAGAACAACCACAAACTACGCACGGTGACCGTTATGACGAAAATCGTCCATACAGTATTTCATCTTACGTAAAAGGAAGCATTTTCCTTTCACAATTGGAATATGTAATCGGAAAAGAAAACCTTGACAAAACTTTGAAAAGATATTACAGTGATTTTAAATTCAAGCATCCAACTCCAAATGATATCAAAAGATCAGCAGAAAGAGTTTCTGGCGCTGAATTAGATTGGTATTTAGTGGATTGGGCACAAACAGCAAATACAATTGATTACGGAATCAAAGATGTTGCGGATAATGCTGGAAAAACAACAGTTACTTTGGAAAGAATTGGAAGAATGCCAATGCCAATTGACTTAAAAGTGGATTATACAGATGGAACTTCGGAGACATTTTATATTCCATTGAGAATGATGAATTTCATTAAGCCAAATCCAAATCCAAATGAGAAAAGAACAGTTTTAGAAGACTGGGCTTGGGCGCAGTCAAATTATAGTTTTTCAATTGATAAAAGCAAAACTGCAATCAAAAAAATCACTATCGATCCAAGCGGATTAATGGCTGATGTGAAACAAACAAATAATGTTTTTGAAGTGAAATAATCTTCAAAAAGAATAAAAACAGAAAGTCCCGTTTAAATTAATAAACGGGACTTTTTCTTTTTATAAAATTAAGTTTTTTGAATAGCCTCCAGCTTTAGCTGGAGGAACATGAATGAAAATAAAAGGCTTTAGCCAAACGATCAAAGTTTGGCTAAAGCCCTTCACTTTACAACAAAAAACCTCCAGCTTTAGCTGGAGGCAATTGAATTTTTCAGTTGATGATATAAAGCAAATTGTGCTGAGAAATAATTAGCTCAAATGCTCAATCATATCTTTTGTCATAGATTCCAAATCAAACTTATGATTCCATCCCCAGTCTTCTCTTGCTGAAGAATCATCAATACTTGCCGGCCAGCTGTCCGCAATTTTTTGACGGAAATCTGGATTATAAGTAATCTCAAAATCTGGAATATGTTTTTTGATTTCGGCGACAATTTCTGTTGGAGTAAAACTCATTGCGGCCAAATTGTATGACGAGTGAATTTTAATTTCTTCAGCCGGAGCTTGCATGATATTGATTGTAGCATCGATTGCATCATCCATATACATCATTGGCATTTTGGTTTCAGATGATAAAAAGCATTCGTATTTTTTATCGGCGATAGCTTTATAGAAAATATCAACAGCATAATCAGTAGTTCCGCCACCTGGAGGAGTTGACCAGCTAATTAAGCCCGGATAACGAATACTGCGAACATCAACGCCATAAATATTATGATAGTATTCGCACCATCTTTCGCCCGCTTGTTTACTGATTCCGTAAACAGTCGAAGGTTCCATTACAGTATATTGAGGTGTATTTTCTTTTGGAGTTGTTGGCCCAAAAACAGCGATACTCGAAGGCCAGAAAATCTTCTGAATTTTTTTGCTTTCGCCAAATTCAAAACATGAAAAAGAGAATTCATATTCAAGTCCCAAGCAAAAGCAGGGTTTTTCTCAGCAGTTGCAGACAAAAGTGCTCGCCATCAAATAAACATCAGTAATTTTATGTACTTCTACAAGATGTTCGATTTGGTTAAAATCTAAAGCATTGACCACTTCAAAAGGCCCTGAATTAACAACATCAGTATTTAGTTTTCGAATGTCAGAAGCGATTACATTTTCGGTTCCGTACAATTTACGCAGTTTTTGCGTCAGCTCTGTTCCAATTTGTCCACAGGCACCAATGATCAATATTTTTGGATTCATTTCTTTAATGATTTAAGAGACACAAATATAACGTTTTCGCAATTACGAATGCTTTTTAGAATCATAAATTATAAATTCAATAATGAAAAAGTTTGTTTGTTGGATTATTCTCTTTTACAGAGGTGTGCCTTTGTGCCTATAAGAGTGTGTCCGTGTGCCTTTTAAAAATCGTTCCTAAAAAGCATTTTTATTGATAAAAAAAGTTTAAAAAAGCATCCCAATTTGTGATTTTAAAAGTTTAGAGAAGTGATGAAAAAATAACCTTGATTTATAGAATCTTTAGCAAAAAAGAGCCTTCGTAATTGTAAATTTACTTCGTAACTTTGCCACTTAATGTTTTGCCAAATGAAATATAAAATAGCTCTCTTTTTACTTTTGACTTTTCTGTTGCAATCTTGTCAGGATGAAAATGCAAAACGTCTTGCAGAACAACAAAAAGTAGCCAAAAAGAATGAGAAAATCTTCAATAATATTAATAAAGCCTGGATCTTTATCGACGAGCCAATTAATGAAGTCGCAGAAAAAAATGCGAGTACATGGAATGAATGGCGCGAATTTTTAAAGGAACTTGGTGACAAGCCTAGAAGAACAATTGGTGCATTTCAAAAAAATCAAAAGCGATTGCAAAAAAGCAATTGCGTTGAACAATAATATTCCTGCAGAATTAAATCAACCAGCCATAAAAAGCAGAATTTCTATTTTGATTACCAAAGTTAAAATGATGGATTTGTTTATCAATTTGAGCACAATTCCAGATGATAAAGTGACTTTTTTAATTGGTGAAATCAACAAAGAAATTATTTCATTGGAAAGACAAATGGACAAAATTGTCGAAAAAGCCAAAATTCCGAAAGAGCAAGGAGAAGAAGATTTCTTGAGAATGTTAGATACAACACGAGCGATTCCGAATTCGGCAACGCCAATAGATCCAAATATACCAAAAGTTGAGTAAAAACGCCTTATATACCACATACGATAATCTGCCAAAAGCGCAAGCAGATTGCGGCAAGTTTGCTAGAAGGAAATCAGATTAAAATGAACCTTAGCGGCTTGTTGGGATCGGCGGTTTCATTTATAATTCGATCTGTTTTTAAGAAAACGGAACTTCCTTTTCTGATTGTTTTAGACAACAAAGAAGAAGCGGCCTATTACTTGAACGATCTCGAACAAATGATTGGTGAGCAGGATGTATTGTTTTATCCCGCTTCATTTCGTCGTCCCTACCAAATTGATGAAACTGATAACGCAAATGTTTTGCTTCGCGCTGAGGTTTTAAATAGAATTAATTCAAGAAAAAACCTGCTGTAATTGTTACGTATCCAGAAGCACTTTTTGAAAAAGTAGTAACAAGAAGAGAACTCGATAAAAACACGTTAAAAGTGGCTTTGAACGATAAAATTTCGATTGATTTTATCAACGAAGTTTTGTTTGAATATGAATTCAAAAGAGTAGATTTTATCACCGAACCTGGCGAATTTTCGGTTCGTGGAGGAATTGTCGATGTATTTTCTTTTTCAAATGATCATCCGTACCGAATTGAGTTTTTCGGAAATGAAGTAGACAGCATCAGAACTTTTGATGTTGAAACGCAATTGTCAGTTCAGACACATAAAAAAATCACGATTATCCCAAATGTTGAAAACAAACTATTTCAGGAAAACCGCGAGAGTTTCTTAGATTATATTGCTGAGAAAACAGTCATTTTTATCCAAAATACCGAAGGACTTTTTAGTCAATTAGATAAACAATTTGCAAGGGCAGAAGAAGCATTTGAGAAACTTTCGAAAGAAATAAAACATGCCACGCCTGAACAATTGTTTTTAAATCAGGCGTCATTTATAAAAAGATCTTTGGATTTTTCAGTTGTAGAATTGGCTTCAAGACCAGTTTATAAAACCACTAAGAAATTCGAATTTCATATTCAGCCTCAGCCTTCTTTCAACAAACAATTTGATTTATTGCTGAATAATCTGAGCGAAAATCATTTTAACGGATACATAAATTATTTGTTCTGTTCGAATGAAACACAGGCAAAACGTTTTCATGATATTTTTGAATCTTTAGATGAAGCCAATTCAGAAAACATCCGAAAACAATATCATACCATTGTATTGCCTTTGTACCAAGGTTTTATTGACGAAGAAAATCAGATAACGGCTTATACCGATCACCAGATTTTTGAGCGTTATCATAAATTCAACATTAAAAATGGATATTCTAAAAAGCAAAATATTACGCTTAAAGAATTGACCGCACTTTCCGTTGGCGATTATGTAACGCATATCGATCACGGAATTGGAAAGTTTGGTGGCTTGCAGAAAATTCAAGTTGAAGGAAAAACACAGGAAGCCATTAAATTGGTTTATGCCGATAATGATATTGTGTATGTGAGTATTCACTCGCTTCATAAAATTTCGAAATACAACGGAAAAGACGGAACGCCTCCAAAAATTTATAAATTAGGTTCGAACGCTTGGAAGGTTTTAAAACAAAAAACCAAAGCGCGCGTCAAGCATATTGCATTTAATTTAATTCAGTTATATGCAAAACGACGATTAGAAAAAGGTTTTCAGTTTGCGCCTGACAGTTATTTGCAAAACGAATTAGAAAGTTCGTTTATTTACGAAGATACTCCAGATCAAACCAAATCGACAGCTGAAGTAAAAGCCGATATGGAAAGCGATCGCCCAATGGACCGTTTGGTTTGTGGTGACGTTGGTTTCGGAAAAACAGAAGTTGCAATTCGTGCTTGCTTTTAAAGCGGTTGATAACAGTAAACAAGTGGCGGTTTTAGTTCCGACAACGATTCTGGCGTACCAACATTATCGAACTTTCTCAGAACGTTTGAAAGATATGCCGGTTTCAATTGGTTATTTAAACCGATTCAGAACGGCAAAACAAAAAACACAAACCTTAAAGGATTTAGCTGAAGGAAAACTCGATATCGTAATTGGAACGCATCAATTGGTCAACAAAAATGTAGTTTTTAAAGACTTAGGTTTATTGATTGTTGATGAGGAACAAAAGTTTGGCGTTAATGTAAAAGATAAATTAAAAACGATTGCCGCAAATGTTGATACGTTGACATTGACGGCGACGCCAATTCCGAGAACTTTACAGTTTTCGTTAATGGCGGCTCGAGATTTATCAGTAATTACAACGCCTCCGCCAAATCGATATCCAATTGAAACAAATGTTGTTGGTTTTAATGAAGAGATTATTCGCGACGCGATTCTGTATGAAATTCAGCGAAACGGACAAGTTTTTTTATCAATAACCGAATCGAAAATATAAAAGAAGTGGCCGGAATGATTCAGCGTTTGGTTCCGAATGCAAGAGTCGGAATTGGTCACGGACAAATGGACGGCGCTAAACTCGAAGAATTGATGTTAGGTTTCATGAACGGAGATTTTGATGTTTTGGTAGCAACAACAATCATTGAAAGCGGTTTGGACGTTCCAAATGCCAACACGATTTTCATTAATAATGCGAATAATTTCGGACTTTCGGATTTGCACCAAATGCGCGGTCGAGTAGGGCGAAGCAACAAAAAAGCATTCTGTTATTTCATCTGTCCGCCTTATTCATCTATGACGGAAGATGCCAGAAAACGTATTCAGGCATTGGAACAATTTAGTGAATTAGGAAGCGGTTTCAATATTGCGATGAAAGATCTTGAAATTCGTGGCGCTGGAGATTTATTAGGTGGCGAACAAAGTGGTTTCATTAATGAAATTGGTTTTGATACGTACCAAAAAATCATGAACGAAGCAATCGAGGAATTGAAGGAAAATGAATTCAAAGATTTATATCCGGAAGAAAATGATATCGACACCAAAGAATACGTAAAAGACATTCAAATAGATGCCGATTTTGAGCTTTTATTCCCAGATGAATATATCAATAACGTTTCAGAACGTTTGGTTTTATACAACGAATTAGGTGCAATAAAAGACGAAGCTGGTTTACAGGAATTTGAGAAAAAATTGATTGACCGTTTCGGGCCATTACCAAAACAAGCTGTTGCTTTATTAAACAGCATCAGAATAAAATGGATTGCAACGAAAGTCGGAATTGAGAAATTAGTCTTGAAACAAGGCAAAATGATTGGTTATTTCGTTTCAGATCAGCAGTCTGATTATTACCAATCGGTGAAGTTTAGAAATGTCTTGAATTTTGTTCAGAAGCACAGTAATCTTTGCAAAATGAAAGAAAAACAAACTGTGAACGGATTACGTTTGTTGTTGACTTTTGAGAATGTGAAGTCGATAAAACGAGCTTTGGAGTTGATGGAGTTGTTTGAGGAGTAAAGTTTGCCACGAATTTCACCAATTTGCACTAATTCTTTTTGCCACAGATTAAAAGGATTATCAGGATTAAAAAATCATGTAAATCCGTTTAATCTGTGGCAAAAATTTTTAAAATATAATTCGTGCTAATTGGTGAAATTACTTCGTCTGTTCGCTATCGCTCGAGTCGTGGCGAAAAAAAATTAAAAAATAAAAAATGCCGTATGAAATCTTCATACGGCATTTAATTTTAAACCTAAATTGAAATTACTTAATAATTAATTTTTTAGTCGCTTTAAAATCTTTAGAAGTAATATTTACGATATAAACTCCAGAAGATAAATTATGATTGATTTGTCCTGAAGTTGTAAGTCTTTCAGTTAAAACTGTTCTTCCGGTCATATCAGAAACTACAATTTCTGCAACATCTCCATTTTGTAATTCTGGCATTAAAACATGAAATTCATTTCCAGTTGCAGGATTCGGATAAATTCCAATTGCAGGTTCAGTCGCTGAAACTTCATCAATTTTTAAAGCAGATTTTCCTGTTCCAACAGTTGTTGGTTCCAATTGCCATTGCGCGCTGTACCAGCCATCTTGCGAATTTCCGTATTGTGCAGAACCTGTTTGGTTTTCGATATGAATAATGTTTCCTGTTTGCCATCTGTTTCTTAATCGAACCCAAGTTCCATCGATATAATCGCTAGACCATTGTGCACTCCAGAAAGTAGTATCGGTGATATTACATTGTACAGTTCCTGTTTGACTTTCGATATTCATCAATTCGCCGGTTGCTACATTTTTAAGCACAAAATAAGTGGCGTCAATAGCGATTTTTTGCCATTTGTAGTTGTTTCCTGAAACGGTTGTTCCGTAACCAACATTTGTTCCGGCATCAGATAAGTAAGCACCAGTCCATCTGTTTTTGATCGTGTAATAAGTTCCGCCAGCCGCAGTTGAAACCGTTACAGCGCAAGTTGCTATTTTGCTTCCATCAACTGTTGTAACAGTAATTGTTGCAGTTCCATTCGCTACAGCGGTTACCAAACCTGAAGTGTTTACAGTTGCTACAGCTGTGTTGCTAGAACTATAGTTTACAGATTTGTTTGTTGCGTTTGTGGGATTAACGGTTGGTGTTAATTGCTGTGTTCCGCCAACATTTAATGAAGCCGAAGTTGGACTTAAACTTACACTTGTAACCGCAACATTTGCCGCATTTACAGTAACAGCGCAAGTTGCAGTTTTTGCTCCATCCTGAGTTGTTGCAGTTATTGTTGAAGTTCCTGAAGCGACAGCAGTTATTAATCCAGAACTATTTACAGTTGCAACCGCAGTATTGCTTGAACTGTAAGTTACCGCTTTGTTTGTCGCATTTGCAGGATTAACGGTTGGCGTCAATTGTTGCGTTGCACCAACTAATAATGTGGCAGTTGTTGGCGATAATGTAACTCCTGTTACCGCAACGACAGTTCCTGGATTTGTATCGTACCAAGTATTATTCATGAACCATCCATTTTTATCTCTGCTCAAATCGGCAGTTTGGTTGGTTCCGTCGTTGAAAATTAAATTTGTTGAGGTTACATTTGTAAATGTGTAGCTGTACCATCCATTTCCAGCATCGGTCATATTTACTCCTGGCCAGTTTACTGTTGCTAAAACTCCTGTTGGCAATGCATTCCAATAATAGATTTTAATTCCAGTTCCCCAGTTTGATGGTTTATAGAAATAAACCGTAAAATTAGTATTCGGATTTACTGTAATTGTTGCCGAATTCGTTTTATTTCCGTCTTGTGTAGTTGCAGTAATTGTTGCTGTTCCTGCCGCAATTGCAGTCACAAGTCCGCTTGAATTTACGGTTGCTATTGCAGTATTACTTGATGACCAAGTTACATTCTTATTGGTTGCATTCGCAGGCGAAATTGTTGCAGTAAGTTGTTGCGTATTTCCTGCATATAAACTTGCAGAAGTTGGCGAAACGGCCACTGAAGTTACTGGAATCGTTGAAACAGTAATTGCCGAAGTTGCTGTTTTGTTTCCGTCAACGGTCGTAACAGTAATTGTTGCTGTTCCTGTAGAAACTGCCGTAACTAACCCAGAAGTATTTACAGTTGCTACAGCCGTATTGCTTGAACTCCAGGTCACGTTTTGATTTGTTGCGTTTGCCGGTGCAATTGTTGCATTAAGTTGTTGTGTAGTTCCTAAACCAACCGTAGCTGAGGTTGGGCTAACCGAAACTCCTGTAACGGCTACAACCGGAGCATTGGTATTGGTTAAAACCAAATATTCGAACGCAACAAAATTACGTGTAGAACCAGCCGTTAAAGTTACTGAAGCATTGTTATTATAAGGATTTACATAAGTTCCTGCCAAGGTCGCCGGGATAACATACGACTTTGAAGTATTTCTCAAATTCGACATTACGATTACTTTTTCTGTACCTAATGTTTTAGTGAAAATACAAATGTCATCATTCGCATATGTCGTTAAATCACCGCGTCTGATAGCCGCACTTGAAGTTCTGAAATTTAAGATTTTTGCGAAATCTGCTCGCTGCAGTTGGATTTTGTGACCAGTTGAATTTGAAGTTTGTCCAAGGCCAATCTGTTTTTGGTTCGTAGTCGATTTCTTGTCCGCTCATTAAAAAAGGAACTCCTCTCATATAAGCTGAAACTAAGAAATTAGCAACAATTCCGTTATGGTTTTTGAACACTACAAAAGGTCTTCTTACACCATCATCATTCGTATAAGTATCATGATTTCCAGTGTATCTAACGATTTGCTGATTTCCAGTTGCTTTTGCATATTCATAAGTAGTCTGGTCCTGAATTCTTTGAGAAACTGGTCCACCGCTGGCAATATCATATAAACCCGCATGAAACCATCTGTCGCCATAATTCATATCAAAACCAACCTGAAAGTTTTCTTGTCTGTCTCCTTCGGCTAGCATTAATAATTTATGAGATGTGATTCCTCTGAGGTTTGTATTCACTTCTGACCAGAAAGCTAAAGGCGGATTGTTAGCATAATCACAACGGTATCCGTCAACGTTTGCGACAAAAATCCAGTAACGCATTGCATCTTTTATAGCGACTCTAGTTGCCGTACTATTTAGATCAAGTGTCGCGATATCAGAGAAGTTTCCGAGTTGTTGAATTGTTGTACCGCTTCTCATATAATATTCTGGATGTGAAGCGATCCAAACATTATCCCAAGAAGTTCCGTTAATGGCGATATCCAAAATAACTGCCATTCCACGGCTGTGAGCACCATCGACTAAAGTTCTTAAATCGGATAAAGAACCATATTCTGATCCTACAGCTTTAAAATCTTTGATGCAATAAGGCGAAGCAGAACTTCTGGAGTCTGTTCCGTGAGGGTAAATTGGCATTAAATAAATAACGTTGGTACCGAGTGCTTTTATATTATCTAGTCGGGCGGTTACTCCGGCCAAATCTCCGTTGGCACTAAATGGGCGAATATGAACTTGATACATGTTTACATCTCTTGTATCTGGTACGCCAGCAAATGGGGTTCCGTATTGTGCGGGATCCTGGGCATAAGCCGAGCTGGCAAATAGTAATAGAAAACAAATTAGTGTTTTCGCAATATGAAATAATCTAAGGGTAGTTTTGATTTTCATAATAATAGTTTTTTGAATGCTTGTCGGCATTTTTAACTAAAATTCATTCTCACTCGCATTGTTTTTAAATTTGACAAACATTTTGTGGTTAATAGTTTTCAAGTCGTAAAATTGTTTTTTTTGCTCAGAAATGAGCATAAGTTTTCTGCCACGAATTCACGAATTTTTTAAATTAAGCTTATTTTACTTAACCTTAAAATTGTAGTGAATTCATGAATTCGCAACAAAAAAATAGTAATCTATAGTTTTTTCAATCCCTTTAATTCTGCATCAATTCCTTCTTTGATGCTGATGGCAACACCTCCGCCTGGAGCTAAATATTGCTTCAATTTGGTTTTTGAGTTTACAATGAATTTGGTTACAGTATATTTCTGCGGATTTTCTTTCCAATTTGTTTCTTTGGCGTCAGCATAAATTGTGGCGATGTAGCTTTTTCCGGCAGGTAAATAATCAAATGAAATGTTGGCTGTTCTTGAGTTTTCATCGGTAATTCCGCCAAGGAACCATTCGTTTTTACCTTTTGCTTTACGGGCAATTGTAATATAATCTCCCGGTTCAGCTTCCAGAATATAACTGTTGTCCCAATCAACCGCCACATCTTTTATGAACTGAAATGCATCTGGAAAACGCTCGTAATTCCCTGGAATATCAGCGACCATTTGTAGTGGACTGTACATCGTAACATAATAAGCCAATTGTTTTACTAAAGTCGTGTTTACTCGTTGTGTACTCCCAGTTCCATAATACGAAAGATCAGTTTGGAAAATTCCAGGCGTATAATCCATTGGGCCACCCATTAATCTTGTAAATGGCAAGATTGTAGTATGATCCGGCGCTAATCCTCCCATAGATTCAAATTCCGTTCCACGTGCAGATTCCTGAGCAATCCAGTTTGGAAAAGTTCTGTTTAAACCTGTTGGGCGAACGGCTTCGTGACTGTCAATCATAATTTTATAATCAGCGACACGTTTGGCAACGTTGATATAATGATTGACCATCCATTGTCCGTCGTGATGTTCGCCACGTGGAATAATTTTCCCCACATAACCTGTTTTCACAGCATCATATCCGTTGTCATTCATAAATTGAAAAGCACGATCTAAACGACGCTCATAATTAGTTGCAGATCCTGAAGTTTCGTGATGCATAATAATTTTCACACCTTTTGAAGCCGCATATTCATGAACGGCTTTTACATCAAAATCAGGGTAAGGAGTTACGTAATCAAAAACTTCTTCTTTCCAGTTTCCAATCCAGTCTTCCCAACCAATGTTCCATCCTTCAATCAAAATTGCATCAAAACCATTTTTTGAGGCAAAATCGATATATTCTTTTGCTCTTTCAGTTGTCGCTCCGTGTTTTCCATTCGGCGTAAGCTTTGTGAAATCATCGGTTAATTTTACATTGTTTTCTTTTCCAAAAGCCCACGTGCTCCTTCCTGCCACAAAATATTCCCACCAAATTCCGATGAATTTCACTGGTTTGATCCATGAAACATCTTTGTAACTTGTAGGTTCGTTTAGGTTTAAAATTAATTTTGAAGCTAGAATATCTGTTGCTTTGTCGCTTACGACAATCGTTCTCCAAGGCGATTGTGCATCGGTTTGCATATAGCCTTTTGCACCAACAGCATCTGGAGCCAAATGACTAATCATTTTATTGTTTACAGCATCAACTTCAAGATACATTGCCGGATAATTGATTAATGAGGCTTCGTGAATATTGATGTATAAACCATCATCAGATTTCATCATCGATGGCGTTTGTACAGATAATTCTTTTATTGGACATTGTGCATTGATTTCGATGGTTGCTTTTTTCATCAACGAAGGAATCTCTGAAATTTTTGAAGTCGTATACGCATATTCATTGGTATCATAATCTCCCGGAATCCAGAAAATTTTATGGTTTCCAGCCAAATTAAACTGTGAACGTTCTTCTTTAATTACAAAATAACTTAAATCATTTTGCTTTGGAAATTCATATCTGAAACCTAATCCGTCGTTGAATAAACGGAAACGAATACGAATGTATCTGTTGTTGTTTTTCGCTTGCGCCAAAGTGACAACCAATTCGTTGTAATGATTACGAATCGTTTTTTCTTCTCCTAAAACTGGATTCCAATTTTCATCAACTGAGGATTGTGCTGTATTTGTTACGGTGAAACCATCCAAAAACGAAGGCATATTTTGAAGCTCTAAACCCAAAGAACTTGGTTTTATTACTGCTTTTTGTTTATATGATAATTGGTAAGAAGGAACGCCACCTTCTTTTAATTCAAATTTTAGAGAAAGATTTTTGTCTGGCGAAGTTATTTCTTGTGCTTGAACGAATAATGTACCGACACATACGAAAAATAAAATCGCAACTTTCCTGCCCAAACGAATTTGGAACAGCATTTTTTGGGATTGAAAATTCATGTTATTTAGTTTTTTGCAAATCTAATTCTATTAGAGGCTTGTATTATTTTTTTAGTATTAAATATTGGTACGCCGCTAAATTTATTTCGGAACCAATGGTAACCGAATTTCCTGTTAAGGCATCCTTCCATGTAGTATTTGCTAGAGCTGTTGGAGCAGTATATGTAACATTTTTGTTTTTAATATTTGCTACAATTAGAACTTTATCAGAAGTAGTTTCCATTGTAAAAGCACTTACTTCATTACTGCTGTATCCGGTAACTTTTCCTTTTCGGAGTGCTTCACTGGTATTTCTGAAAGCGATTATCTTTTTGTATTCTTTCAGCATATCAAAATCAGTTGTAGACCAGTCGATCGCTACTTTGTCAAAATAATCGATGCGTTTTGCATAACCAATTTCTTGACCACCATAAATCATCGGAACAGATTTCATGCTTGAAGCAATTACAAAAGTCGCCAAAGAACCTTTTTTGCCTCCAAAAGTTCTAACGGAGTTCCATCAGAAAGATTCACATCGTGATTTGTGATGTAACGAACGATACGTTTTGAACTGTCTAATTGGCCATATTCTTTAGAGCTTTCGGTTTGTAAATAAGAAGCTGGTTGAGCTTCTGAAAAAGTCTTTTTTAGAGCATCAAAATAAGAAAATCCAAAAGTGTAGTCAAATCCTGCATCATAATGATTGGCTCTTGTACCTTCTGCCATCATAATCATTTTTTGATTTTTGATTTTACGAATTGCAGTAATAGCTTGCGTCCAAAATGGTCGCGGAACAAAATCGGCAAGCATCGCATCTGAAGCCATCAATATTGGCATTATAAACCCAGTATGACATGGCATCGATCATGGCATTTTTCATATCAGCATTGGTATAATTTAATTGTGCTACATCTTGCCAGTTGGTTCCCGGAGGAATTATGATATTTCCGTTTGTGTCTTTTTGGTACCAATCTGAATGTGCTGTAATCCATTGATTGTCCCATGAAGTATGATTGGCAACCCAGTCTAAAATAACAGCCATGTTTTTAGTATGCGCTTCGGTAACTAGTGAACGTAGATCTTCGAGATTTCCAAAATCAGAATTAATTGCTTTATAATCTTTTACGCAATATGGCGAACCATATTTTCCAGCCGCTTTTACAACTCCAACAGGATAAATAGGCATTAGATAGATTACATTTGCACCTAATTTCTGAATAGAATCAAGACGTTTTTGCACTCCTTTCAGATTTCCTTCCGGACTAAAAGAACGGATATTTACCTGATAAATAACCGCATCTTCATTTGCAGGAACTTTGTCGAAAGCGGTTCCATACTGCTGATATCCTGTTCCTGGATCTGGTTTTGGATCTGTTTTAGGACTGTCTTCAGATGAACTGCAAGAAATAAATGCCAAAGCAAACAGCAAAATAAAAACGATGTTGGTTTTAGACTTCATGATTATAGAAATTAAATTATACAAGACTAGAATTGCAATTTTGTTTTTTTAGATAACCTGCCTTTCGCTCAAAAAAGGCAGGTATCACTCAAACTAATCTAGCTTATATGTATATATGTTAGATTATTTTTTAACTATAGTACAAGTTGCTGTTGCCGGATAACCTTTTGTTGCCGGATCAGTTTCGTCTATAGTAAACGTAACGTCATAAGTTCCCGCTTCAGTAATGGTATAAGCGCCTTGATCGTCACGATTAATTGTATTTGTTGATGCATCTTTTGGTCCGTAATTAACATCCCATTTGTTGTTTAATCTGAATTTTAATGCTCCCGCAACTAAGTCGGCAGTAACTTTCCAAGTTTTTGTTTTATGGTCGTATTTCATTGGAGTACTGTTGTCCCAGCCTCCCGATTGAGCCGTACCCACAATTCCCCATGCATAAGGAGTAGCAGACCATTTTAACGTATTTAAGTTTGCTTTTATTTGGTAGGAACCTGCACCTGGAAGGAATAAATTATCATCATCCATTCGAACTAAATCTTCATTAGAAGCACCTGCACCATAGAATTCTGCCCATGTTCTGGCCGTATTTAATTTGAATGCCAATGCAGTTCCTTCAGTAGTCATGTATCCTTGATAAACTCCTTTTTCAATTGCTGTCAAAGCTGCGAGCAGTTTCGACTGCCCAGCCTTGATAATCTCCAGGCATATAAATTTCGCCAAAAACAATTGCTTTTTCATAAGGAGTCACTGTGATTTCGATTGGATCTGAATAAATATTTCTATCCATGACAGCCACGACTCTTATTGCTAATTTTCCTTCTGCATTTGGTTGTATTCCTAAATCAGTTGCAATTTTATTCAAATCACGAACAGTAAAAGATTTAGTCAAAACATCACTTCCTGCTTCGAAAGCTTTAGCATTTAACCATGCCTTGGCACCGGTAGTATTTGCTGGAAGGTCAAATTGAACTGTATATAAAACAGGAGCTTCAATTGGAAAAACAACAGCTGGCCAAGAAATAGTTGTTGCAGTGTTGTCGGTCGCATCTTCTTTTAGCACAATTTTACTTGCTGAAGATGTAATTGCAGAAGGAAAACTAACCGACTTTAAAACGGTTAATTCTGCATCAGAGTCACAAGAAGTAGCCACAATTACTAACGCAAGTAATGCTACTAATTTATTTATATATTTTTTCATAGTATTTAGCTGTTTTTAGTAACCTGGATTTTGTTTAAGTCCTGGATTTGCATTTAAAGCTGAAGTTGGAATAGGGAATATTTTTCTAAATGCTTCTGATGCACCTCTGAATTCATTTGGCAACAAGAATTTATCAAAACGAATCATGTCTTCTCTACGATGTCCTTCCCAATTTAATTCACGACCTCTTTCATCATAAATATCATCAAGAGTAGGGTTTCCGGCCAAAGCTCCAATACCAGCACGAGTTCTAATAGCATCAACTAGAGGTTTAGCGGCTCCAGCATTACCCAAACGAACATTACATTCAGCTGTCATTAACATAACATCAGCATATCTGTAAATAGGAAAATCATTTGAAGCTCCTCCGCCGTTCATTGAACCTGCAGGATAAAATTTAACATTTCGAACGCCCTCTTGAGCACCAGCGCCCGGATTATCTAATGAAGCTACATCCAATGTATAATTTACGTTGCCCGGTTGTGGCCCTAATAGGAATTGTTTTTTACGAATATCTTTATCATCATATTTCGCGTAAAAATCTTTAGGAACAATAGATCCGTTCCAACCGCTGTAACCAAATAAGGCATTAGCATGTGGCCCAATCAAACTACGTACGGTAAAAATATTACGACCTACAACATCAACAGTAGTATAAATAGATAAAATTGTTTCATCTTGAGGACTTACATCGCCAAACAATTCGAAGTATTTATTCCCTAACGGACTTGAAGCATCTGAAAGTGCAGGATGTAATGAAAATCCTCCGCCATTTACAACATTACAAGCCGCTAAACATTCGGCCCATTTTGGAGTTCCGGTTAAAACACCTGCATTCAAATACACTTTAGCAAGCAAAGTATATCCAGCCCATTTATTGAATCTACCGTAAAATTCGCCACCTTTAGTACCTGGCAGTAAATCAACATTTGCTTTTAATTCTGATACTACGAAATCAAATACAACCTGACGACTTGCTTGTGGAATTTTGTCGACAGTAATATTGTTATCGGTATAAAATGGAACACTTCCAAAGTCATCAATCAATAAATAATAGAAAAAAGCTCTTAAAACTTTTGCTTCAGCAATTTTTGATGCATCTGCTTTAGAGTCTTCCAATTGCTGTATTGCAAGGTTGGCATTGAAAATTGATTTATAAAGCCAGTTCCAAGTATTACCAACGATTTCGTCTGTTGGTAGCCATTGGTGCTTGTACAAAATTGCAAATCCTGTTGACCAGTCACCCGTATTTCTATGAGGAATAACTTGGTCATCAGCACACATGGAGTTTAAGTCATACCAACCCATATCTGCACCAGCATAACCAACGCCACCCCAGTTACCAGCGATTTGTGCATATACACTTGCTAAAGCTATATCAGCTCCTTGAGGCGATCCATAAAAATCTTCTGCAGGGTATTTGTCGTACACATTTTCGTCAACATTGGTACAACCTGTTAAAGCCAAGAAACAAATACTTCCCGCTATAAATATATTTTTGATTTTCATTTCTTTTACTATTTAAATTTAACATTTACACCAAACGAGATGCTTCTGGTACGAGGATAAATTCCTTTATCTCCTCCAAAATAAACATTTGGATCTCCACTTCCACTTAAGTTGATTTCAGGATCAATACCTGAATAATTTGTGATAAGGAATAGGTTGTTTCCAGTAAGAGAAAGTCGAATAGAATCGATGAATCGATCTTTAAAACTAAAATTGTATCCGGCCGTAACGTTTTCTAAACGAACAAATGAACCGTCTTCTAACCATAAATTTGAAGAATATTGCGAGGTGTAAATACCTAAGTCAACAGCGCTTTCTAAAACATTGCTTTTTCCAATGTTTTCCATATAACTTGAACGTTGATTTACAGTGTTGTAAATTTTGTTTCCTCCAGATCCTCTTAATAATAAAGAAGCATCAAACTTTTTATATCTCACGCTTGGATTGAAAGCGAAAGAATAAGTCGGCAGAGCAGAACCCTGCATTACACGATCCGGACTCATACTACCTTGGTCAATAACGCCATCAGCATTTTGATCTACTACTGTTTCAGCGTTAGCGAGCATCTTTGCCTTGGTGCTCGCAAAATATTAAATGTACCTATTGGTTGTCCTTTTATCAAATAAGAATTCGGTGCACCCCAACCAACATAGTCTGTATTTAATGGAACACCATTAATGCTTCCGCTTAAGTTAAGAACTTCATTGCGCATGAAAGAAACGTTTCCTGCTAAAGTAAAAGTCGTATTTTCATTACGGATTACATCATATGCCAAAGCAACCTCTAGTCCTTCGTTTTTAATACTACCAACGTTGGCTTTGATTTTATCATACGGATATGGAGGCTGTGGAACTGTATAATCAAATAATAAATTATCTGTTGTTGCAGTATATACATCAATTGTACCTCTTAATCTGTTGTCGATTAAACCAAAATCAAGACCAATATTGGTTTGTTTTTTGGTCTCCCATTTCAAATCAGGATTGGCATTTTGAATGATGTTGTAATTTGGAATTTGTGAACCTCCAAAATAAGTAGTCCCTGCGGCACCAACCAAAGAAAGAGAACTTTGAGGCAATAAACCTTGCTGGTTTCCAGTAACTCCATAACCTACACGCAGTTTCAAATCATTAACTACAGATTGATTAGCCATAAATGATTCTTTTGCAATTTGCCAAGCTACCGAAGCAGATGGAAAATTACCCCATTTGTTGTTGTCTCCAAATACAGAAGAACCATCACGTCTGATACTTGCTGTAACCAAATAACGATCTAATAAAGAGTAATTTACTCTTGCTAAAAAAGAAGCTAGGGTTCTGTCATTTTTATAAGATTTAATGTCTCCTGGTAAAGCTTTCGTGATATCACCTAATTGTAAACCGTTGTAAGTTGCTAAATCATTAATAAAACCTCTTGCTTGAGAGTAATTACCTTGATAAGTTTGATTTTGCCATTCGTACAATGCCAAAGCATTAATAGAATGAACACCAAATGTTTTTTTGTAAGTCAAACTAATATTCATCAATTTCTCTTCTATACGATCATTAGTGATGTTTCCAAAACCTTTTTGGTTAATTGCATTTGCATCTGTAGAAGATGCTGGATTATAAAAACCTACTGAATTATTTGCTTTTCTCCAGCTTCCAAACCAACCTGCCTGCAAACCATCAACTATATCCAAATCAGCTTTAAGACTTCCAAATAAATTATCATATTTTCCTTCTTGTACAATTTCTTGTTGAGCCGCATAAGGATTCAAATATTGAAATAAATTAGGATCTGTATAATACGTTTTGCCATCTGGTTGAAACACTGGATCAGTAGGACGCATTTGATAAGCTTGAGAAATTAAGTTTGACACCTGATTTACTCTACCAATACTTTGTGTGCTAGTTGAAGTATTACTAATTCCGTTAGTTAAACTATAAGTCAAAGTTAATTTGTCATCCAAAGCTTTTTGAGTCGCTTGTAAACGGGCAATATATTTTTTATTATCAGAGTTAATTACAACACCGTCTTGTAAAATAGCACTCAGGGACCCGTGGTAACTAAATTTTTCACTGCCTCCACCAAACGAAAGTGTATGCGTTTGAGTAAATCCTGTTTGTGTTAAAATTCCGTACCAATCTGTATCAGCACCATGATTTGCAGATGCAGGAACTCCAACACTTTGAGCCGCAGTCCACCATTGATCAGCATTTAGAAAATCCAATTTTTTTGGAATAAAATCAATAGCAGAAGAACCTACATATTCAAAAGTTGTTTTTCCTGATTTATTGGTTTTCGTGGTTACAATGATAACTCCGGCGACTCCTCTAGATCCGTAAACCGCAGTAGCCGAAGCATCTTTTAAAATATCGATAGACGTTATTTCTGTTGGAGGAATCGAATTTAATAAATCTAGATTTCCTTGTATTCCATCTACCACTACCAAAGGATCACTTCCTCCAATTAAAGAGCTTACTCCACGAATACGTACACTTGGTGCAGAACCCGGTTCGCTACCAATTTGGTTAATATTCACACCCGTGACTTTACCCGAAATTAATTGCAAAGGATTTACAAGTGCACCTTGATTCATCTCTTTTGCTGTAATTGTAGAAACAGCACCCGTTACATCTTTCTTAGTAACAGATCCATAACCAACTAAAACTACTTCTTGTAAGTTTGTTGCATCTGGTTCAAGTTTAATGTTGATTGTTTTTTGGTTTGCCGTTACTTTTTTGTCTTTGTAACCAACAAATGACACCACAATTACAGAAGTATTGCTTTCAACAGTGATTGTAAATTTTCCGTCAAAATCAGTAACAACACCGTTTTTTGTTCCCTGCTCATTTACTGACGCACCCGGAAGCGGACTTCCATTTTCATCAGTAACAATTCCTGAAACGGTTTGTTTTTCATATTCAATAACTTGTGTTTTAAGCTCCGGCTTTTTTAAGATAATCTGAGTATCTCTAATTTTAAACTCAGTTGGAGTACCTTTAAAAAGCTTGTCTAAAACTACAGATATCGGTTGATCTTTTACAGAAATAGAAACAGTTCTATCTAAGTCAATATCATTTAGTTTATAAATGAATCTGAAATCGGTTTTTTGTTCGATGGTCTCAATAACCTTTTCGATTGTTGAATTATTTAATTCCAGCGTTACTTTTGTTTTTTGGGCATAAGTATTCGCTCTAATATTAAACATGGCGACCAAAATAAGTAGGGTAGTTAATTTCAATTTTAGGTCATTTTGGAACACTCGGTATAAAAACCCAGTATTCTTTGATTTTTTTCATAATTTTGTTAATTGATTGTAGTTAATTCGTTATATTCAATCACTTAGTTAATCGGAAATTGTTCGCGACTCTTTCCGATTTTTTTATTCCCGTAATGTTAGTTCCTCATAGTTTGTAATTGGTTTAAGTGGTTATTTAATTAGTATTTGATTGCCTTTTATGGTGTAATTAATGCCGTGAATATCATTGAAATAGCTCATAACATTTTCAATAGATTCTTCCTTAAAGCTGGCGTTGAATTTTTCGTTGGCTAATTTTTCGTTTTTGTTTACAATTGTAACATTATAGCGTCTTTCCAGTTTAGTGATAATATTTTTGAAAGTCATATTTCTGAAAGTCAGACCGCCATTGATCCATGAAGTATAAATATCTGTGATGACGGGCTTAGTCGAAATTTTAGTATTTTCTTTATTGAAAGTTCCTTTGAATCCTGGTTTTAAAATCGTGTTTTTTAAAGCATCAAATTCTTCGTTTGGCTGATACATTCCAACAGATCCTTCAACTAAAACTACATCTGTTGAGGTATCTTCTGGATAATTTGAAACGTTGAAATGTGTTCCTAAAACACGAACATTCAAGTTGTCGACATTTACGATAAACGGATGCTTTTTGTCTTTGGCAACATCAAAAAACGCTTCTCCGTCCAGAAATACTTGTCGGTTTTCGCCAGCGATAAATTTTATAGGATATTTTAAAGTTGTTCCCGAATTCAGATGAACAAATGTTCCGTCAGAAAGCTGAAGGCGGAATTTTTTTCCGTACGGAATTTTGATCGTGTTGTAAACCAATTTTTCAGGATCTGAACTATTCTTATAAACTAATTTATCTCCGTTCTGATTTCCAACAACATTACCTTTTGAATCTTTTACAATCGATGAATTTTTTCAGAAATTACCTGAATATCGCCATTTTCTAATTGAAGGACAATATCGGTGCTTTTGAAATCAAATTCTTTTTCAGCCGGTTTAGTTGCAAGATTTTGTTTGTAGAAAAAGGCAATCCCCAATAAAACAGCAACAGATGCGACAATCGAAATGTATTTTCTGTAATTCGATTTTCTTGCTGGCAATTCAATAACAGAAGTTTCTTTTTCTTCTTCTCTTGAAGCTGATAAAATATTCATGAAAATAGAATCGGCAGTTTGTTTGTCCATTTTTGGCATTTCATCCAAAAGATTTTGAACATCTTCTACCGTTGGAAAATCATCTGTAAGCTGATTTTTTTATAATAAGCAATTACCTCGTTTGTTTCTTCGGGCGTACATTGGTTCAAAACAAACTTTTGTAAAAGGCCTTTTATTTCAGAATTTGAATTCATTACGAATTGTTTTTTAGGTCTGGGTTTTATATAATACAGTTGAAATAAAGTTTAGTACTACTCAAACGTTATAATTTTTTCAATTTTAACATTTAAAAGATTAAAATTGTTTTTAATTGATTGATTTTTAAAGTTTTAATAAATATGTCTTTTTTGAAAAAATGATGCTGAAGAATATTTTGCCCGCAGATCTAAACGGATTTAAACCGATTTACACAGATTTTTTATTGTTTTAGGAAATATATTTAGCAGAAATTAACCAATGTTTGAATGCAAAAAAACCGCGTAAATCGGTTTAAATCTGCTCAATCCGTGGCCATCTCTTCACCAAGAACAAAAAAAATCACCTGAAAAGGTGATTTTAATGGTTTGTGGTTTTTTGGTTAGATAATTTCATCATGAACTTGAAAAAAGACTCGCATGGATTCCAGTGCTTTGCTCATTTGGTTCTTGACAGTATTTATAGAGATGCCGAGTTCCTGACTTATTTCTTCATAACTCATGCCTTTCTTTCGGGACATTTTAAAAATTTGCTTTCGCTTGGGAGGTAATTGTTTTATAGCGTGTTTGCGAAGTTTTTTGCAATCTTCTTCGCGAATCGAATAATCGCCGTATTCATGAGACTTTTGGCTTTCATAAAAAACGGCTTCTTTTAAAACCTGATCATTTGCGGCTTTATTCAAAGTGTTAAAAGCTTGATTTCTAGCAATGGTAAAAATATAAGCTTTAAATGATTGCTCCAGATTCAAGTTTTCGCGATGTCGCCAAACCTTCATAAAAACATCCTGCACATTTTCTTCGGCGCCTTCTTTTGATTTTAAGAGACTAATGCTGTAACCATAGATATCTTGGTAATACAAATCAAAAAGGGAACGAAATGCTTTTTCGCCGCCATTTTTTAGTTCGCTTACCAATAATTTGTCGCTATAATCTTTGGCTTCCAACATTAAATTAATTAGTTTGTATTTAAATCTAATTATATTACGATACTATCAAAATCGATACTCTAATGCGTTGAGTGGTTAGCAAATATATAAAAATATAATTCGCATAAAAAAGTCAAAAATCACACTTATTTGTAATTTTTTTAAAACAATATAGCTTGGATGGCAACAAACGCTGAGGTAATATGCTTTTTATCAAGTTGATAACTTTTTGGCTGAAAAATTAAAAATTAACGATTTTGGATTTTTAATTTTGAGAATATTCTTATTGTCAGAAGTGGAAGTTGCAGATTCTTCATTTTTTTTAAATCAAAAAATCCTTTCATCTTTTTACAAAAAAGACAAAAGGATTATTGAAAATTGAATCTATATAATTGATCTAAAATTAATTCTGTTTAATTAGTTTTTCAAATCTTTGATTACTTTGAAAGCAACGTCAACTTGATCTTCGCCAACTAATATTGTAAATTCATTTGAAGTTGAAATTACCTCGTTGATGATGATTCCTTCCCAAGCCAAACGTTGGAAAATGAAATAATAAATACCAGGAACAACGATATTTTCTTTTGGTAATTTTACTGTAATAGAAGCTAAATTGTCTAATTTCTGAATTAGTTTTTCTCTCATAAAGTGTTTTTCAACCAAATGATTCACACTGTCGCTCACTACAATATTGGTTTCATTTACACCACGAGATGAGGTATAGAAGATATCAGACAAAGCATTAATATCAGAAATTAAATCAGCTTGTTTGTTTAAAACAGTTTCTGAAGCCGCAAAAGTGTAATCTGTAAGCTCAGAACGAACTGTGATTTCGCCTATATTCTTGATTACTTTATTGATTTTGTGGTTTAATTTAAAATCTAATTCCTCAGTCAATCTTTTAAGAGACATTACAACAGCACCTTGTTTTACCTCTTTGCCAAATTCACTTTCTAGCTCAGTCATAATGTTTCGAGACAGAGAAGTTAAATTGATAATCCCGAGCGATAATGCATTCAATAAAAACGGCTTTGTTTTGATGTAATTTTCGACGATGGAAGAAACGGTTTTCATAATTTTTTTCTTTTTTTTTGTAACTTAATTGTGTTGGTTTAGTTAATTTGATGTTATAAATCTCTGCAAATATAAATAAAAAAACAAATTGTTACAATTATAACAAGAAAAAAATATGTTAAAAATGATAAAAAGCGTCAGTAAGATGCTCAATTGCAAATGTTTCCTCAGATTTATGGATTGCAATTATGTCAAAACGAACATTTAAATCATCATCAAAATCCATTCCCCTATCGTTTATGTAGGCATTTACTGCTTTTATGAGCAACTGAATTTTTTTTGCTTGACAAAATCCTGAGGAGAACCAAAATCCAAACTCGATCTTGTTTTGACTTCAACAATGGCCAAAATGGATTCTTTTTGAGCAATAATATCAATTTCGGCTTTTTGAATAATAAAGTTTCTTTCTAAAATTTCGTAACCATTTTCTTCAAGATAAGAGACAGCAAGATCTTCTCCGAGTTTTCCTAGTTCATTATGTTCTGCCATAGTTTTTGTTTTTAAGTTTCAGGTTTCAGGTTTGAAGTTTCAAGTTCAGGTATGAGGTTTTTGCACGCAAAGACGCGAAGTCACAAAGTATATTTAAAACTTTGCGACTTCGCGTCTTTGCGAGATTTTTATGTGGTATTTTGAGCCTTCTTCTAAAAGAAGTTAATTCGATATTATTTTTGGAAACTTAAAGTACTTCCAGTGGCATTTACATCAATTGTAACCGTATTTCCCATTATTAAAGCTCTATTGTCTCTAATATGGCCTGCGGGAAAGTTAAAAATTACAGGAATATTATATTTTTTGGTTACATCATCAATGATTTCTAGTGCGTTTTTTCCCCACGGAACTTCATTGTCTTTCATTTTGGTCATTCCTCCAATAACAATTCCTTTAAGATTTTCGATGCATCCATTTCTTCTTAAATTCATCATCATACGATCAATATGATATAGGTATTCATCTAAATCTTCAATGAATAATATTTTGTCTCTGCAGTCAATAGCTGAAGGAGAACCTAATAAACTATATAAAATAGAAAGATTTCCACCAACTAATTCGCCAGTTGCTTTTCCAAAACGATTCATTGGAGATGGAGCAACTGTATAAGATAATGATTCGCCAAATAAACTTGTTTTTAAAGAACTGATCGCCTCTGGAGTTGCGCGCGGAATTGTAATCGGCATTACACCATGAATTGATTTATAGCCCATTGTGTTTAAATGATTATGCAAAACAGTAACATCACTAAAACCGATAACCCATTTTGGATGTTGTTTAAATTTGGTAAAATCCAATAAATCCAACATTCTAACCGTTCCGTATCCGCCTTTAACGCACCAAATTGCTTTAATATTTGGGTTGTCTAATTGCTTTTGAAAATCGGCGGCGCGTTGTTCGTCTGTTCCAGCCAATTGATGATAATCTAGACCAATGGTGCTTCCCACAACAACTTCTAATCCCCAACTGTGCAATAAATCAATTGTTGGTTTTAAATTGTCGTCGATGTTTTTTCTGGCCGTTGCCAAAAGAGCTACAGTATCTCCTTTTTGTAAATAAGGTGGTGTTATCATGATTTGTTGAGATTGACATGTTAATGATTGCAAAGCAAAAATAAGAAATGCGATTTTACCCAAGGGAAAACTTTTCTTGATATGCTTAAAGCTGTTTATTGTCATAATATCTTTTGCTTAAAAGTTCATTTGTTTTTAAAATTGGGCTAGAAATCAGCCTCCATATTGTTTTTGTAAATCTTCCAAAAGAAGCATCAATCCTTTGTCAGCTTCTTCAGATTGTACATTTGCAAAGATGATAAAAGCTTTATTAATTGGTTTACAAATATAAACTTTAGTTAAAAATGTTCCCGGATTTCCGTAATGAAACGAATATTTTAAACCTGAGTTTTCATTTATTTCAGAATACCATCCAAAAGAAACTTCAGGGAAACCATTATGCATCAAATTAAATTCCTGAGCCGATAATATTTTCGATTTTCCAGCTAAACCCTGCAGTTGCATTTGTGTAAATTTACAATAATCGGGCAAACTGCAATTTATATTTCCTGCAGATGAGAGCCAGTTTAATTTATAATTGAGAGCAGGCTTTTCGGGTTTTAAATTTTCGTCATGTCCCCAAGGCTGATTTTCATCGAGTAGATTAGGCGGTCCAAAACCGAAATCAATATTTAGATTTCTGCCTAATTCGGCTACTAAGGTTTCATAGCTTTTTCCGGTCACTTTTTCGAGCATTAAACCTGCAACAACATAACTCGGATTTGACAAATACACTTCTTGCTTTTCAGAAACAACCTGATTTTGTCTAAAAAACCAAGAAATAAATTCATATCGCTGTTGCCGTTTATCACCTTTAATTTCTTTTTGAGAAGGCGTTTCATTTCCATACGACCAAGTGGAAATTGGCGCTCTAAAAGTCAAGAAATCCTGCAGTGTTACATTATAGAGAATTGGGTTGCTGTTTGCCTTTAACTCAGGATAAAGATCAAAGAATTTAGTGTCTAAATTTATTTTTCCTTCTTTTACTAAAATCATGGCAATGTAACTTGTTATCGTTTTAGTTAAAGATCCCAAACGAAATTTATCATCAATTTTTGCTTTATAAGAAGAATTAATTCGCTGATATCCTAAAGATTGAATTTCAATTATAGAATCTGATGAAACAACCGCATACGCTAATTCGGGAATTTTATATTTAATTCTAATATTTTCTGCAAAGGAGCTGTTTTTTTGCCCGAATAAAGTTGACAACATGCTAAAGAAAAGCAAAAAAACAAGATTTTTTTTCATTTAAGAGAGTATCGATTTTTGTAAGCAAGTTACAAGAGATTTATACAGAATCAAAGATAAGAATCAAAATTATAAATACATAAATTTCCTACAAAATAATATTTTGCTAAATTGTGGCTTTAAATATTAAATTGAAATTTATGTGCCGCTTTATCAAGTTTTGCTTTTTATTATTTTTTCCGATTTCTTCTTTATTTGCTCAACCGAAAAAGTACAATATTCATACGATAGCGTTTTACAATTTCGAAAATCTTTTTGATACCATTAATGATCCAAGCACGAATGATGATGAATGGACGCCGACAGGCGCTCAGCATTGGACAAAAGAAAAATATGAACAAAAACTTAAAAATCTGTCAAGAGTTATTTCTGAAATTGGAACTCCTGAAAATTCAAATGCACCAACTTTAATTGGTTGTTCTGAAATAGAAAACAGAGGCGTTCTTGAAGATTTGGTGAAACAAGAAAAAATAGCAGGTTTCGATTACGGAATAATTCATTTTGATTCACCAGATCAACGCGGAATAGATGTGGCGCTTTTGTATCAGAAAAAATATTTTAGGCCGACTTCTTTTTCGAATATTCCTTTAATAATTTATAAGAATAAAACTGTTGTTCAAGAAAATGGAAACGAAGATTTAGGAGATGTTGAAGTTAAAATTGATACTAAAAACAGAGTTTTCACAAGAGATCAGCTTTTGGTAACAGGTTTTCTTGATAATGAAGAAATTCATATTATTGTTAATCATTGGCCTTCCCGATCGGGTGGAGAAAAGGCGAGCAGTCCATATCGAGAAGCGAGCAGGAAAATTGAACAGAAAAATTATCGATTCATTGCAACAAATAAATCCGCTCGCAAAAGTAATTACAATGGGTGATTTGAATGATGGGCCATTTAACAAAAGTATAAAAGTGGCTTTAGGAGCGAAGGCAAAAAAATCAGAAACTTTAGAATTTGGTACTTTTAATCCATTTGAAGAAATGGCTGAAAAAGGAATGGGGACTATTGCATTTAGAGATTCTTGGGATATTTTTGATCAAATCATACTGACACAGTCTCTGATTCAGCCTGATTTTTCAAGTTATAAATTTTGGAAAGCGGGGATTTTTAATCGGCCTTATCTTATGCAAACTTCAGGAAAATATAAAGGATATCCATTACGAAATACATTAACCGAAGCGGGTTTTAGCGATCATTTTCCGGTTTATGTTTATTTGATACGAGAGAAATTGTAGAGACGCACGGCAGTGCGTCTAAGTTGTTGCAAGCAAAACCGATAAGACGCACTGCCGTGCGTCTCTACAAATTCACTACCTTTAGCTTTTCATAAATTCTTAAAAAAATGGCTATAGCAAAACCATTCAATCTTACACAATGGATTGAAGATAACCGACACTTATTAAAACCGCCAGTTGGAAATAAAAATTTATATATTGATTCAGGCGATTATATTGTAATGATTGTTGCCGGACCAAACGCACGAAAAGATTACCATTATAATGAAACCGAAGAGCTTTTTTACCAATTAGAAGGAAGTATAAAAGTGGTAATTCAGGAAAATGGCGAACGCAAAGAAATGGAATTAAACGCGGGTGATATGTATCTTCATCCTGCAAAGGTGCCACATTCTCCAGTTCGTTCTGAAGGTTCAATTGGATTAGTAATTGAAAGAAAACGTGCAGGTTTGGGCTACACAGATGGTCTGCTTTGGCATTGCGATAATTGTAATCATAAACTTTATGAAGTGTATTTTGAACTTCATAATATTGAAAAAGATTTCCTTCCTCATTTTGAACATTTCTACAATTCAGAAGAATTAAGAACTTGTGATAAATGTGGAACTGTTATGGAAACAGATCCGAGATTTGTGGCTAAAAAATAATTTCGATTAAAATATAAATGGTAAATCCGACAGGTTTTATCCCGAGGCTTCGGGACTGTCGGATTTTTTATAAATGCAGTTTTTGAATATTTTTTTAATCCGCTTAAGCAGTAAAATCTGTGGCAAAAAAAATTATAATTCCAACTTTTTCCCTTGTTCAGGATAAATAATCTTCAAACCTAAATCATTTTGATTTTTTAGCTGTTCTTTAAGCTTCGTAATATTTTTTGTTGGTGGTTTTAAATGAGTAACAATAATTTTAAAATTATTTAAAGAACCTTTTCCAGCTAAATCTTCCACAACATGAAGTTCTTTCATTAAATGATTTGGAGTTAAGTGCCCAAATAAAAATTGGTCTGGCTGTTCATTTGGAAAAGAGACTTCGATGAAAATCCCTTTTAATTGTTTGTTTTGTACCAAAGGAGCAACGGCTGTCCATAAAGCTTTTAACTTATCACTTTTCTCTACAGAATCTGGGCCGGTATCACCTAAATACAAAACATAAGAATCCTCATTTTTAATTAAAAAGGCGGTACTTTCAAACGGATTAACATGGCTCAGAGGAAAAGCTTTGACCGTCATTTTTGTATTTGAAATAGGAGTTTCCTCGCCTAAATTTAAGGTTTGAAAATGATATTTTTTCAATGGAAATCCTACGCCTTTATCTCCAAAATTTGCCCAAGTTTGATCGTTGAAATAATGATTTTCCATCATTTCCATACATTTTTGAGTCGCGTAAACAGTTTTAGAAGAATCGGCAGGAGAGTTTATGATTAAGCCTGAAACGTGATCCAAATGCGCGTGCGAAATGAAATATCCTTTGATGTATTTGCGTAAAACTTCACTTGTCGAAACTTTGAAAACTTTATTTTCAATTGCTTTTTCAATTCCGGCATTTACAGTTCCTGCATCGAGGCAAATAAAATCTTTTGTATTTGAAGGCGCTAATAAATAGGCCGAAAGATTTTTTTCATCAATTCCGCCTTTTATTCCTAAAGGAACTATTTGAAAAGAAGGTTTTTCTTTTTGAGAGAAAGCATTTGTTGAAATTAAAAGCAAACAAAGTAAAAGCCTATTGATAATGGTCATAATTGTTATTTTATGAAATGCAAATTTCACTAAATAAATCCAATAAATAAGGCCTCTTTTCGGTTAATACTATTAAATAATCTTAATTTTACTCTTATTTATGAATTCATTTCAATTTGAAATTAATTCTAAAAGAATATCTTTACATAAAAATATAACAATTTTAACTAAAAAAGTTACAATGACAACAATAGCATCACAATTTGGCATGAATGAAGCACTGGAAAAACTAGGAATTAAACTAGTAAATGAAGGAACTTCAACAGGAGTGGAGAATTTTTCATCAGGCGAAATCTTAGATAGTTTTTCTCCTGTAGATGGAAAATTAATAGCATCGGTAAAAACTTCAACACTTGAAGATTACGAAAAAGTAATGCGCTCAGCAACTGAGGCTTTTAAAACTTTTAGATTAATTCCTGCGCCACAACGCGGTGAAATTGTGCGTCAGTTTGGAGAAAAGTTACGTCAAAATAAAGAAGCTCTTGGAAAATTGGTTTCTTATGAAATGGGGAAATCGCTTCAAGAAGGATATGGAGAAGTTCAAGAAATGATTGATATCTGCGATTTTGCCGTTGGATTATCTCGTCAGTTGCACGGTTTGACGATGCATTCTGAAAGACCGGGGCATAGAATGTATGAGCAGTATCATCCATTGGGAATCGTCGGAATTATTTCGGCATTTAATTTTCCAGTTGCTGTTTGGTCTTGGAACACTGCTTTAGCTTGGATTTCTGGCGATGTTTGCGTTTGGAAACCTTCTGAAAAAACACCTCTTTGCGGTATTGCTTGTCAAAATATAATCGCTCAAGTCATCAAAGAAAACAATTTGCCAGAAGGAATTTCTTGCTTGGTAAATGGAGATTATAAAATAGGAGAGTTGCTGACTAAAGATACTCGTATTCCGTTAGTTTCTGCAACAGGTTCTACAAGAATGGGGAAAATCGTGGCACAAGCTGTTGCCGCTAGATTAGGAAAATCATTATTGGAATTAGGAGGAAACAATGCCATTATAGTTACTCCCGATGCAGATATTAAAATGACTGTTATTGGAGCAGTTTTTGGAGCTGTTGGGACGGCTGGTCAGCGTTGTACATCAACTCGAAGATTGATTATTCACGAAAGTATTTATGACAAAGTAAAAGATGCTTTGGTTGTCGCATACAAACAATTACGAATTGGAAATCCGCTTGACGAAAACAATCATGTTGGACCGCTTATTGACACACACGCTGTTGAGCAATATGCTGTCGCTTTGAATAAAGTAGTAGCCGAAGGCGGAAAAATTCTGGTTGAAGGCGGAGTACTTTCAGGGGAAGGCTACGAAAGTGGCTGTTATGTAAAACCAGCAATCGCTGAAGCTGAAAATTCATTTGCAATTGTACAGCACGAAACTTTTGCTCCAGTTTTGTATTTAATAAAATATTCTGGAGAAGTTGACAATGCAATCGAAATTCAGAATGGAGTTGCTCAAGGTTTATCTTCAGCAATTATGACGAATAATTTGCGTGAAGCTGAAAGATTTTTGTCAGTAACAGGTTCTGATTGTGGAATTGCGAATGTAAATATCGGAACGTCTGGAGCTGAAATCGGCGGTGCTTTTGGTGGTGAAAAAGAAACCGGAGGCGGACGCGAATCTGGATCTGATGCTTGGAAAATCTATATGAGACGCCAGACAAATACGATCAATTACACAACGAATCTTCCTTTGGCACAAGGAATTAAATTTGATTTGTAAAATAGAAGTTTAAATTAAAACCGCTTTTTCATAATAGATGAAAAGGCGGTTTTTTTATTGCTTGTTTTTGTAGTATTTTGCGCATGGTTTTTAAAATTTTAAAGAATGAGATGTAAGTTATTTTTGCTATTAATAATGATGATTATTTTTAGTTGTAATAAAAAGTCTGATATAAAATCTACGACTTCAGTTAAAGACAGTTTAAATCAACATTTTCCTGAAGAAGATTTTGAAGAAGACGGAAGTGATGTAGTGACTATAAAAGATTTGCAATTTCCATCAACAGGAAAAAATATTGAAGATTTTGTTTTAGAGCCTTGCGAAATAAAAATGAAGGCAGAAGGTTTTCTTAATGATGATAGGCTTAAGGATGTCGTAATTGTATTGCAAAATGAAAATGATAACCAAGATTCTCGCGCAGTCTTAGTTCTTTTTAAACAGGAAACCGGAGAATATAAACTTCAGGATATTTCTTGGGAAGCTTTAGATCCTGAATATACTGAAACTGGTTATCAGTTATATACTTCAGAAGAGATTTCTATAGAGAATAAAATATTGCATATTATGCTTCAGAGTGGTGGTGGCCCTCCTGGTACAAGAGAAACATTGTATAAATATGTAAATAATGATTTAGTTCTAATAGAGATGCATACTTTTAATGCTGGAGCTGGTGCTCATATGGTAAGTGATTATAATTTAATGACTGGAGTTGTTGAACATGAAGTAACAAATACGCTAAATGACAGTATTCCTGCTAAACATGAAATTAAAAAATTTGAATTGAAACGACAAATGTTATTTGCCAAAGACAATCCCAACACTGTTTTAGAAGATCTACCAGGATCAGAGAATTTTTAAATAAGAAAAGGCTTCCAATATTAGGAAGCCTTTTGTATTTAAAATTAAGTTAGTTAAGTTAGGTTTGTGGTTTATTTTTTTAGAATTGTTTGGTTGAATGAACCGTCATTAGTATAAACTTTTACCAAATAAGTTCCCGAAATCAATTGACTTAAATCGATGCTCTCAGCATTTTTCCCTGCACTGCTTACTAATGTTCCAGACATATTGTAAACTTGAACTTGTTCTATAGTTTGAGTTGATTTTGAAAAATACAAAATATCTGTAACTGGGTTTGGATATAAAACCACTTTCGACGTTTCAGGCTCTGCAATAACTTCAGCAGTTTTCGACATTCTTAAAGTACTTCCTGAATTATACACTGTGCTAATATAAAATAAATTAGCAACAGAACCTTTTGTAATAGTGTGAGAACCTGCGGCAATTGATGCTGTTACTATGCCTGCTGATGCAGTATAAGAAACATTATCAACTTTGATTGTTCCTGTAAAATTTGAATCGAATACTAAAGTTAAAGTTGAAGCACTTGCTGTTGTGTATGTTATAGAAGTGCTAGTTTCAATTTTTAAGCGTTTAGTTAAAGTAAGTCCATTGTAGGTTACTGAACCATCTGTAGAATTCATATTTCCAGTAATTGAATAGAAAGAACTTGTTTTTCCTGAAACTGTGAAATTATGAATTTCATCTCCGCTTGGTGTTCCAGTAGTTACTGTAATTGTTCCAGAACCTGTTGCTGGCGTTCCTGTTCCTGTAGTTGCAATTGAGTATGATAATGTTGCCGTTGGAGTTCCTGTAATAGTAATTGTTTTTGCGGTTGTATTTTTTGTAAAACTAATTCCGGATGCTGGCAAGCCTGTTACGGTTGCATCTGTAGCAGTTCCTCCCCAAGTGAAAACAATTGAAGATATCGCTGTTCCGCTAGCAACAGTTTGATTGTTGTTTGTTGTAGAAGTCAAAGTTTGAGCGCCTGCGGCTGTAACAGTAATTGTTCCAGAACCTGTTGCTGGAGTTCCAGTTCCTGTAGTTGCAATTGAATAAGATACAGTTGCTGTTGGTGTTCCAGTAATTGTAATTGTTTTTGCGGTTGCGTTTTTCACAAAACTAAGTCCAGACGCTGGTAAACCTGTCACATTGGCATCTGTGGCATCTCCACCCCATGTGAATACAATTGATGCGATTGCTGTTCCGCTTGTTACTGTTTGGTTTTCATTTCCTGTTGAAGTAAGTGTTTGCGAGCTTGCAGGAGGATTTCCTTCGCCTTGAACAGCTACTAAAGTTCCCGCATAGTTTGTCAATGCCGATTTAAGAGCTGTAATTACAAGTGATGAAGTATCATCAACACTGTTGTCAAATGTCCATTTTAAATCTCCTCCAGAAACACGCCCAGCGTATTGTGTTACTTTGGTTTTCGCAGTTGCTGGCTGATCAATTACTAAATTTTTCACGTATAATGATGCATCCGTATCAAAGTTGTTATATGAATTTGCTCCTGATTTTGATTTAATTGTACTGCTTACAGTTTCTCCTCTCGTTGTTGCTACGTAAGCATCAAAATCTGTTGCTGAACTTATTTTTCCTGAAATATTATATAACGGATTCGGATCATTATAAGCTACAAAACGCATATTATTTGTTCCGTTTGAAGCATCAAAAGTATTATTATATGCTTTTATAAATCCGCCGGCTTCTCCAGAGAATGTTCCCATAGTTCCAGCATTATTTACTTGGTTGGCTTCGTCCCAGATATCTGTTCCTTGTAGAGAAGTCAACATTGGATGTTTAGCATTTCTGAAATAATTTCCTTCTACAAAAAGTGAAGATCCCATTGTAGATCCAGCTCCATATTTCGCATTTCCATCATAGTAATTGTTGTAAATGTGAGCCGAATAATAACGAACACGAGGATGACGGGAATCAGAATGGTCGAACCAGTTGTGATGATACGTGATGTATAAACCAGTTGTTGTTCCTTCGCTTAAGCCTAAAAGACTTGCTTTTCCGTTGTCCCAAAAGTGGTTGTAAGACAAAGTGATATAAGTTGAAGATTTATTGTCCAAAGCCCCATCTCCTTTGATTTGATCGGCATCGCTTCCTGCATTTCCATAAAATAAGTCGCAGTTGTGAACCCAAATATGGTCGTTATCTTGTTGCATTCCAACGTTGTCACCAGCTGTACTGTTGCAGTTCATAAAACCAAGATTGCTTACTTCGATATTTGAAGCTGACTTTAAGCGAACACCCCAGCCATTTGCGACAGCATCATTTCCAATTCCTTCAATTGTTACGTAGCTTGATGCATTATTTGCATTTTCGATTACAACATCGCCACCTTCCATAACTGTCATGTCTGTGATGTTTCCAATTAATCGGATGATGAAAGGTCGAGTGTCTTTTCCTTTCTTGATTGCATATAAAATATTTTGCAGACCAACGCAAGGATTTGCACTTGCTCCAGTAATGTTCATTGAAATAGTGTTTTTGGTGTTTTGCGTAATGTATAAAATTACGGCATTATCTTTAGGCGTTCCATCGGCTTTATAGCCACCCGGAACTCTGCCACTTTCAAAAGCAAATCCGTTTCGGTCGTGAGCAGAAACTGTCAATGAACTAGTTGTAGATCCAGTTCCTTCCACTCCAGAAATGACAGGTTTTACTTTTACGGTGTACGATCCAGCTTTTAGTCCAGGAATATCAGCTCGAAAATAACTTCCGTAGCTTCTGATGAGCTGATCATCAATTTTTCTGTCGGTAATTCCGTTGCCAGAATAATAGACATTGTAGGTTTGCGCATTACTGACAGGTTGCCATTTGACAAAAGCAGTTTCAAGCCAGCCTGATGCTTCAGTAATTGTAAGTTGTTGGGCCCAAGTTTGGACGCAAAAAAGAAAAACGAAAACGAAAAGTAGGTTTTTTTTCATAATTGTTTTGGTTAAGATAGTTAATAAATATTATTTGTGGTTTTGATTTTCTTTTACAATTTTAATTGTAATCGATTACACAAAAATATATAAATTTTTGAAATTCATAATTATTTGATTAATTAAAAACGAATAGCTTAAAAAAATAAATAATAAAGTACGGATTATGTAATAAATTGCATTAATTGTAATTTATTACATAATATGCATTTCGCATGGGAGGTCTTATTTTTACTACGTTTTTTGCAATTAGTTGAAAAGATGATAGGAGCTGATTTTGATTTTTCGGAAGATTTTTTAAAAATTTGAACCAATATACTTTAAATAAGAAATAGATTACTTTTTTAAGTTTGCTATTGGGAAATTTGCTTAAAAAATGATTTTTTAATGTCTATTTTAATTTTTTTGAAGAGGAAAAACTGAAAGATTAGATTTGTTTTCAGCGAAGTTTTAAGAAGAAAAATATACTTCAGAGAATCTTTTTTGAGAAGATCATTCTATCAAAATAAAAAATAAAAAATAAAAAAAGCCTTTTTGAAAATCTCAAAAAGGCTTAAAATATAAGGTTGAAAAAAATTATTTTTTCGATAATTTAGATAGAAGTCTTAAGAATTCAATATACAACCAAACTAATGTGATAACTAATCCCATAGCTCCGTACCATTCCATAAATTTAGGCATTCTCTGTTGCGCTCCTTGCTCAATTTGATCGAAATCTAAGAATAAGTTTAAAGTCGCGATTACAATAACAAAAACACTGATTCCAATACTTATCATTGAATTTCCGTAATGAACAGGAGTGAAATTGAAAATTAATGAAGCGATCCAAGAAATTAAATAGTAAGTTGCGATTGCTAATGTAGCCGCAACTACAACCGATTTAAATGTTTCGTTAACTTTTACAATTCCAAATTTATACAAGCCTAAGCAAACTAAAAAAGTCACTAAAGTTGCACTAACAGCATTGATAACGATTCCAGGATACATGGCTTCAAAAATTGCAGATATTCCTCCAATGAACAAACCTTCAAACAATGCATAACCGGGTGCTAAATAGGGAGAATATTCTGGTTTGAAAGCTGAAATTAATACTAATATCAATCCAACAATTGCGCCACCCATTGCTGGCAACATTATGTTCATTCCATTAAAAGCCATCCACCAAGTTACCATGGCAAGCACCAGTAAGAATTAAAAATAAAATAGCTGTTTTGTTAATTGTACCAGAAACAGTCATTTCTTGATTGTAATCAATAATTTGTGCTTCGTGTACTTCTTCAGCTCTTGAAACAGCATTTGATGAAAAACGTTTGCTGTTTAAAAATGGATTTTTTGAATTGAAAGCCATAGTTTAAATACATTTAGATGAACTCAAATATAGGAAGTTTTTTTTAAGTCTATTAGTTTGAATAGAAATTTTTAACATGAATTTTTCTTGAAAAAATAAGGCAAAAAAAAGTCCATCAAAAGCAATTCTTGATGGACATTATAATATCTTTTTTGAAAAAAATTAGTTCAATAAATCTAAAACTAAAGAAGGGAATAAACCTAAAACAATGTTCAAAGTAATTGAAACAACTGCAACAGCATAAATAAGGAATGGTTTTCCTGTGCGCTCTTCATTTGGTTCTTTTGAATACATTGCTAATATTAATTTGAAATAATAACCAACACTGATAATAGAGTTAATAACAGCAACAATAACTAATGCAATATACCCCGATTGGATGGTTTGGTTGAACAAGAATAATTTAGCAAAAAATCCAGAAAAAATTGGAATTCCGGCCATAGACAACAATGAGCCAGTCAAGATTGCGACCAATAACGGATTTGTTTTTCCTAAACCGTGGAAGTTTGTAACATCCTCGTTGTCTTGATTTTTGCAAACATATAAAATAACGCTAAATGCGGCAATTCCGGCTAATGCATAAGCAACTGCATAGTATAATAAAACTCCTGCAGATGTTGCAATAGTTAAAAATGTCATCAACATGAAACCTGCATGTGAGATTCCAGAAAATGCCAACATACGTTTTACATTTACCTGGCGCAATGCCATTATATTTCCAACTGTCATCGATGCAATTGAAATGATTACAATAATATGTTCAAATGTTCCTAACATATCTTGATTTTCTAAAGATGGAATCAGGTTTAATCCAGCAACTAATTTATAGAGTGTTGCCATAGCCACTACTTTAGCCAAAGTACTCATTAAAGCAGTTGTCAACGCTGGAGAACCTTCATAAACATCTGGAGCCCAGAAATGGAATGGAACAGCGGCGATTTTGAAAAACATTCCGATTGTCATTAAAACCATCCCGATTGGAAACCAGATTGGCAATTCGGCAGATAGAGAGCTTTCATAAATTTCAGTTACATCAAAAGTTCCCATAGCTCCGTAAATCAAACAAATGCCGAATAAAATGATTCCTGATGCGAAAGATCCCATCAAGAAATATTTCATACCCGCTTCATTACTTTTTATGTTCAAACGATCACTCGCCGCAAGAATATATAATGCAATTGACAAGATTTCGATTCCTAGGAAAAACATTGCTAAGTTTCCAAAAGAAACCATAGCAACAGCTCCAGCTAATAAAAATACTTTTATAGCAATATAATCAGAGATTTTTGTTTGATGATTTTCGTAGAAATTGTGGCTCAATGCTACAAGGAAAATGGTCAAAATAATGAACAACGATGAAAATGCAGTAGAGAACTTGCTTACCACAATCATATTGTTATAATAACTTGCTGTTGATCCAAATTCATAATAGTTAAGTGCTAAAACTCCCAATAAACCTAAAATGGTAAACGGAACAATGCCTTTTCTAAAATTTAGAATTTCAAACAATAGGCAAAAAATACCCAATCCTGTTATAGCTATTAATGTATTCATTTTTGTTTTTTTGATTTAGGAAATCTAAAACGCCCTAATTTATTTTATTTAAAATATATTTTTACTTTTTAAGCTTTTTAACTTTTTTAGTTTCGAATAAATCTGAAATCAAAATTCGTTAATCGGCATTCTAAAATCTTAGTTTTTATTGATAACGTTTAAAATCGTTTCTAAACTTGGTGTAATCAAATCTGTTATAGGTTTTGGATAAAATCCAAAGAAAATCAAAACAGCAATAATAGCTACCATTGAAATACCTTCGTTAAGTGTAACATCAGCAAAAACTTTTGAATTTGTTTCTCCCAACATCACATTCTGAAACATTTTAAGCATATAATAAGCTCCTAAAATAATAGTTGTTCCGCCCAAAACAGCGAACCAAATATTGATTTGAGATAAACTGTATAATACTGTAAACTCTCCAACGAAGTTAAATGTAGTTGGTAAAGCAACCGAAGCAAGAACCAAAATTAAGAACATTGAAGTAAATTTTGGAGACTGCGTACGGATACCACCTAATGAAGCAATTTCTCTAGTTTCGAATCTTCTGTAAATAATTTCGGCGACATAAAACAATCCAACTACAACAAAACCGTGAGCGATCATTTGTAAAACAGCTCCACGCAAACCATCAACTGTTAATGTATAAGTTCCCGCGACAATTAATCCAACGTGAGCTAAAGATGAATAAGCTAATAATTTCTTTAAATCTTTTTGTCTCAAAGCTACAATTGATCCATAGATAACTCCAGCAATTCCTAACACAATGAAAATATCCATGTATTCTTTCATGACCAATGGTGCAATTGGTAATTGCCAACGAATTACACTGTATAATCCCATTTTAAGCATGATACCAGATAAAAGCATTGTTCCAACAGTTGGTGCTTTTTGGTACACATTTGCTTGCCATGTATGGAATGGAATAATTGGAATTTTGATTGCATAAGCTAGGAAGAATGCCAAGAAAATCCACAATTGCTCATCAGCAGAAAGATTCAATTTGTATAAATCTTCAATTAAGAAACTTTGTGCTTTTGTATATAAATAGATAAAAGCTGTTAACATGAATAATGAACCTGCAAGTGTATAAATAAAGAATTTAACCACTGCCTTTCTTCTTTCATCTGCATCTCCATTACCCCAGATAAGAGCAATAAAGTAAATAGGAATAAGTGCCAATTCCCAGAAAATATAATATAAAAGACCATCTGCAGAAAGGAAAGTTCCTGTCATTGCAAAAGCCATAAACAGAATTAATGCGTAAAAAGCTTTTGAGTTTTTATATTCATTTCCAAAAGAAGAAAATATAATAATAGGAGTTAAAGCTGTTGTCAATAAAAGCATTGCAAGCGCTAATCCATCAGCATTTAAAGCAAATGAAATTTTAGGCTGAACAATCCAGCTGTTGATTACGCTGATATTTTCACCTGCAGAAAAATTATTCAATAATACAATTGAACATCCTAAAGTCGCTAAACTAAAAAGTAATGCAACTTTTGAAGCTAGTTTGTCACCAGAAAAATAAGTGGCAAATGCACCAATTAAAAGTATAATTAATATAGTAGAAACGTTCATAGTTATAATATTATTGAGCTAAAAATATATAAGATACAATGGCACAAAGACCCAACACGAAAGCAAAAAGATATAATCCGATACTTCCGGTTTGTAATTTTTTTCCTTGAAATGATAATTCATTCGCTACTTTGCCTAATCCAAAAACAAGTGCTGATAAACCAGTTTCAACATAATCTCTAAAGATTTTTGATAAACCGTTTACAGGACGTACAAATACAGCATCATAAAGTTCATCAACATAGTATTTATTGTATAGAACTTTTGCTACACCAGTAATATTTTCGTCGCTTTCTGGTACATTGTCTTGTTTAAAGTATTTTATATAAGCAATTAAAATTCCTAGTAATCCACCTAAAACGGCAACACCCATTAAAGTATATTCAGTTGTGCCTAAATGGTGTTCTTCGCCTGCCACTTTTGTGAAAAGAGGAGCAAGGTATTCATTTAACCAACTGTTTCCAGGTAAACTGATTAATCCACCAAAAGTTGCTAAAATAGCTAAGATGATTAATGGAATTGTAATTAATGCGCCACTTTCGTGTAAATGATGTTTTTGTTCTTCAGTTCCTCTAAATTCTTTGAAGAAAGTCAAGAACATTAATCTAAACATATAGAAAGCTGTCATGATTGAAGCTACAGATCCAACAACGTATAACGGAATACTGTGGTGGAAAGCTGTCAATAAGATTTCATCTTTAGAAAAGAATCCTGAGAAAAATGGAACTCCAGAAATTGCTAATGAAGAAATTAACATAGTCCAAAACGTAATTGGCATTGCTTTACGCAATCCACCCATGTTACGCATATCTTGTTCACCGTGTAATCCATGAATCACAGATCCAGAGCCTAAGAATAAACAAGCTTTAAAGAAAGCATGTGTTATTACGTGGAAAACAGCTACTTCATAAGCTCCAAATCCTAATGCCAAAAACATTAATCCTAATTGTGAAACTGTAGAATAAGCCAATACTTTTTTGATATCGTTTTGAACAAGTCCAATTGTAGTCGCCACTAATGAAGTAATAGCTCCAATAACAGCGATTACAGTTTGAACATCTGTTGCAAGATCAAAAACAAAGTTTAATCGCGTTACCATGAAAATACCAGCAGTAACCATTGTCGCCGCGTGGATTAATGCAGAAACTGGAGTTGGACCAGCCATCGCATCAGGTAACCAAGTGTATAACGGAATTTGAGCAGATTTACCACAAGCTCCAATAAACAAACATAAAGCGACTAAAGAAAGTAATGATAAATTTAAGTTTGAAGCTCCAGCAATTGCCGTTTTTAGAGTTGCGTAATCTAAAGTTGAGAACATTGATCCGATGATGAACATTCCAATCAAAAGACCTAAATCTCCAATTCTGTTCATGATGAAAGCTTTTTTCGCCGCATCATTGTAATCTTGGTTTTTATGCCAGAATCCAATTAATAGGTAAGAGCAAAGTCCAACACCTTCCCATCCGATGAAAAGAACTAATAAGTTGCTTCCAATTACAAGCGTAATCATAAAAAATACGAATAGATTTAAATATGCAAAAAACTTGTGCATATTTTCATCATCATGCATGTAACTGATAGAGTATAAGTGAATCAAAGATCCGATTCCAGTTACGAAAAGTAACCAAAGAACAGATAATTGATCTAATAAAAATCCAAGATTGATTTTTAAGTTGCTAATTTGAATCCAATCAAATAAAGTAACTTCAATTGCTTTTCCAGTTGAAGTAATTTGATTAAAAAGTACGAGAGTAACGATGAAAGAAATTGCCACAGCCACAGTTCCGATCGCTCCAGAAACTGTTTTTCCTAGGCTCTTTCCGAAGAAAACATTGATTAAAAATCCTAAAAAAGGAGTTAATACTAAAAGTAAAGCTAAATTAATATCCATTTCTTTTTATCCTTTTAAATTTTTTAAGTTATCGATACTAATTGAGCCAATGTTTCTGAAAATAGCAACCAGAATCGCTAATCCAACTGCAACTTCGGCAGCGAGCAACGGCCATCGAAAAGAATACGAAAACTTGTCCTTGTGCATCTTGATGATAAGTCGAAAAAGCCACAAATAAAAGGTTAACCGCATTCAGCATGATCTCGATAGACATAAAAACAATGATAGAATTTCGTCTGTATAACACACCAAAAACACCAATACAAAAAAGTACAACACTTAAAAAGATGTAATTTTCAATACCTATTTGATTTAATATATTACCCATTACTTATTTAATTTTTCTTTTTTAGACAATAATACAGTTCCAATCATTGCAACTAAAAGTAAAACTGAAGCAAATTCAAATGGTACCATATATTCGTTCAATAATATTTTACCTAATACTTTAATCGATTGGAAATCTTCTCCTGTTGAATCATAATCACCTACAATTGGTTTAGAGTTGATGAAGATTGCGATTAAAACAATAACAATCAAACAGAATGAAACAATCGCGCCTAAGCGTGTAATTCTTGGTCGGTGTACATCTTTTTGTTCGTTTAAGTTCATTAACATGATCGTAAACAGGAACAAAATCATAATTGCTCCAGCATAAACGATTATATGAACAATTGCTAAGAATTGAGAGTTTAATAATAAATAATGACCACCGATCGAGAAGAAACAAATCACTAAATAAATAGCCGAGTGAATTGGGTTTCTGCTAAAAATAGTCAAGAAAGCAGTAATTACGGTAATGAACGCTAATATACAAAATATCACTCCTACAGGAGTTGCGTTTGCAAGATCTGGAATGTGTATCATTAGTTAGCGTTATTAAGTTGTGAATTTTTCAAAGCCATTTCTAAAGGCATAACAAGTTTGTCTTTTCCAAAAATGAAATCTTCTCTATCATAGCTTGCAGGAACTAAAACTTTAGATTCTGTCAAGTAAATTGCATCTTTCGGGCAAGCTTCTTCGCACAAACCACAGAAGATACAACGAAGCATGTTGATTTCATAAATTTCAGCGTATTTTTCTTCTCTGTATAAGTGTTTTTCATCTGCTTTACGTTCAGCGGCTTTCATCGTGATCGCTTCTGCTGGACATGATAAAGCGCATAATCCACAAGCAGTACAGTTTTCACGACCTTGTTCGTCACGTTTTAGCATATGCTGACCACGGTAAACAGCACTTCTTTCACGTTCTTGCTCTGGGTAATGAATTGTAGCCTTTTTTCTGAAAAAGTGTTTAATGGTAATCAATAAACCTTTTACAATTGCCACAAGATACAATCGTTCCAAAAAAGTCATGTCCTTGTTTGACACCACTTTTTTCTACCCGATAATGATATAGTTTCTATTGACATTTTTACTATTATAATTTATGATTCAAAATCTGATAAGTCAAAATTCAAATCTATTTTGTTTTTTATTTGAAGCTGATAACGGTTATTAGAATCCTAAAGTTGTCTGCGATATCGTGTCTTAAAATAACAGCGCCCGTAATCATGATATTAACAATCGAAAGCGGAATTAAAATTCTCCAACCTAGGTTCATTAATTGGTCATATCTAAATCTTGGAATCGTCCAACGTACCCACATGTAAAAGAATATGAAGAAACATATTTTTACAAATAAAACTGCAATTCCTAACAAGTTAGCTGTATTTACGCCAACATTTTCTACCATCCATTGCATTCCAGGATAGTTGTATCCACCAAAGAATAAAACAGAAATAACAGTTGCTGAAATAAACATACTTGCATATTCAGCAAATAAATAGAATCCCATTTTCATTGATGAATATTCAGTATGGTAACCTCCAATTAACTCACTTTCGCATTCTGCTAAATCGAAAGGTGTTCTGTTGGTTTCAGCAAAAGAACAGATTAGGAAGATCAAGAATGATAATGGCTGATAAAAAACATTCCAGTTCATTCCTTGTTGCTGTAATGAGATCTCTTTTAGACTCATTGTTCCAGTCATCATCAATAAGGCGATCATTGACAATCCCATTGCAACTTCATAAGAGACCATTTGAGAGGCAAGACGAACTGCTCCCATTAATGAGAATTTATTGTTAGAAGCCCATCCACCAATCATGATGCCGTAAACTCCAACAGAAAGAACTCCGAAAATGTATAATAAAGCGATGTTTACGTCAGTTGCTTGAAGAACAATATCTCTTCCAAAAAGATGTAAACGATCTCCCCATGGAATTACAGCACTTGTCATTAAGGCTGTACTCATAGCGATTGCAGGACCTACAACGAATAAAAATCTATTTGGCGTGTTTGGGAAAAATTCTTCTTTAGAGAATAATTTCATACCATCCGCAAGTGGTTGCAATAAACCTCCCCATCCGGCACGGTTTGGACCAACGCGGTCTTGCAAGAAAGCGACAACTTTACGTTCTGCCCAAGTAGAATACATTGCCATAATCATTGTTACCGCAAAAACGACAACAATAACAACACTTTTTTCTATAATAAATGCACTTTCCATTTCTTACTATTTTTGATCTTTATCAGTTAATGGAATTGTCGCCATACTAATTTTTTTACGGTCGATATCTCTACCTAAAAGGATATTCTTTTCAGTATCGATTTCAACTTTTTCTAATTTCTGAGTGTAGTTGTTTTGGTTGATAACAGAATCTTTTTCAAATTCTCTTGGACCTTCAATAACCCAGTCATTTACGTTTTTGTGTTCAAAACGACAACTGTTGCAAATGAATTCTTCAACTTCGTGATATTCATCTTTACGACCAGTTACACGTTGGATTTCTCCACCAAACATCCATACTGTCGTTTTTCCGCAACACCCTGGAGTTGTACATTCTCTGTGTGCGTTATAAGGTTTGTTGAACCAAACTCTTGATTTAAAACGGAAAGTTTTGTCTGTTAAAGCTCCAACCGGGCAAACGTCAATCATGTTTCCAGAAAACTCATTGTCGATTGCTTTAGAAATTCCGGTAGAAATATTAGCGTGGTCACCACGATCTAATACTCCGTGAACTCTGTTGTCTGTCAATTGATCTGCAACTTGTACACATCTTTGGCATAAAATACAACGGTTCATATGTAGTTGAATATTTGGACCAATGTCTTCTGGTTCAAATGTTCTTTTTTCTTCGATAAAACGTGATTTTGGATTTCCGTGCTCAAAACTTAAATTTTGAAGATCACATTCTCCAGCTTGATCACAAATTGGGCAGTCTAATGGGTGGTTGATCAATAAAAATTCTGTCACAGATTTACGGGCTTCCATAACTCTGGCAGAAGATTTACTGTTTACTTCCATTCCGTCCATACATCCTGTTACACAAGATGCCATTAATTTTGGCATTGGTCTAGGGTCAGCTTCACTACCTTTAGAAACTTCAACTAAGCGACAACGGCATTTTCCGCCACTCCCTTTTAATTTTGAGTAATAGCACATGGCTGGAGGCACCAAATCTCCACCAATCATACGTGCGGCCTGCAGGATCGTTGTTCCTGGTTCTACGTCTATACTTTGACCGTCTATGGTTACTTTCATCTCTTTATTTTGTTTTTTTAGTTTCAGGTTTCAGGTTTCACGTTTTCACTTGAAACTAAAAAAACTTGAAACTTTAAACTATTTTAAACTTTTTTGTTGAAAGTCGGAATATTGAAAAGAATTGCTGTCCTTTTTAACATTATGAACTTTATAACTTTCTGCTTTTTATTTTTATACGATTACTTTACCGCCTACTAAATGCTTCACTTGTGAAAAAGGTTCAGCAACAAAGTGATCTCTATTTTTGATTTTTTCAGGGAAACGAACATGATATTCGAATTCGTCTCTAAAGTGACGAATTGCCGCAAAGAACTGGCCAAGATGCAAGCATCTCCTAGAGGACAAATTGTGTTTCCTTCAATTTTGCTTTGAATGCTCCACAATAATTCGATATCTTCTTCACGGCCTTGACCGTTTTCAATTCTCCATAAGATTTTTTCTAACCATCCTGTTCCTTCACGGCAAGGTGTACATTGTCCGCAAGATTCGTGGTGGTAAAAACGAGCAAAGTTCCAAGTGTTTCTAACGATACAAGCAGTGTCATCATAAACAATAAATCCTCCAGAACCTAACATCGATCCAGTAGCAAAACCACCATCACTTAAAGATTCGTAAGTCATTAAACGATCTTCTCCATTTGCTGTTTTGAAAATCAATTCAGCTGGCAAAATTGGCACTGAAGAACCTCCAGGAACAAATGCTTTTAAAGGTCGGCTTGAAGACATTCCTCCTAAATATTCATCAGAATTCATGAATTCATCTACACTTAAGCCTAATTCAATTTCATAAACACCAGGATTTTTGATATTTCCTGAAGCAGAAATTAACTTAGTTCCAGTTGAACGACCGATACCAATTTTTGCATAATCATCTCCAGAATTGTTTACAATCCAAGGCACAGTAGCAATTGTTTCAACATTGTTTACTACAGTTGGGTTTGCCCAAAGACCAGAAACCGCTGGGAAAGGTGGTTTAATACGAGGATTTCCTCTTTTACCTTCCAATGATTCGATTAATGCTGTTTCTTCTCCACAGATATAAGCTCCAGCTCCACAGTGAACGTGAAGTTCAAGATCATAACCTGTTCCTAATATATTTTTTCCTAACCAACCTGCGGCTTTTGCTTCGGCGATTGCTCTTTCTAAAATTTTGAAAACCCACATATATTCTCCACGAATGTAGATATATGAAAGGTTTGCACCTAAAGCGTAACTAGAAGTGATCATTCCCTCGATCAATAAGTGAGGAACAAATTCCATCAAATAACGATCTTTAAAAGTTCCCGGTTCAGATTCGTCCGCGTTACAAACTAAGTGTCTTGGTTTTCCTGATTTTTTATCAATAAAGCTCCATTTCATTCCGGCAGGGAAACCCGCGCCACCACGACCACGAAGACCTGATTTTTTTACTTCTTCAGTAACTTCATCTGGAGTAAGTGTTTTTAAAGCTTTTTCTACAGAAGCGTAACCACCATTTTGACGATATACTTCGTAGGTTTTAATTCCAGGAATGTTGATTTTATCTAATAATATTTTTTGTGACATCTTATTTATCGTGTAATATTATTTTATCATCTCTACAATCAGCAATTAACTGATCGATTTTCTCTTCTGTCAATTTCTCTTTGTAGAAATCTCCCAACTGCATCATCGGAGCGTATCCGCAAGCGCCTAAACATTCTACACCAGCAATGGTAAACATTCCGTCTGGGGTTGTTTCGCCCATTTTAATACCTAATTTTTCAGAAGTATAATCCATTAAATTTTCGGCACCGCTTAAACAACAACAAGAAGTTTGGCAAAATTCAAACATGTACTTTCCAATTGGCTTTTGGTTGAACATGGTATAAAAAGTAACCACTTCATAAACCTCAATAGGTTTTATCTGAAGAATCTCAGCAACTTTGTCTTGAAGTTCAATACTAAGCCAGTTGTTGTGTGCATCCTGAACTTCATGCAAAACAGGCAATAAAGCCGATTTTTGTTTGCCTTCTGGATAATGACTGATTAATTCATTGATGCGTGTCATCAATGCTTCAGTCATGTTTATTTCTTGTTTGTAATGTTTACGTTCCATTTTTAATTTTAGATTTTAGATTTTAGATTTTAGATTTTTTTAATCTTTTCTACAATCTATGATTCTTCAATCATTGTTTAAGTTTTAGATTCTTCAATCTGAATTTTTCAATTCCTACATTATAATTTTAAATCTAAATTCTAAAATTTGCATTCTCAATCAGCAATCTAAAATCTAAAATCTAAAATCTACAATTTCTTAGGCGTCTAATTCTCCAGCAATTACGTTTAAACTTGATAAAATAACAATTGCATCAGAAAGTAACGCTCCTTTAATCATTTCAGGATATGCTTGGTAATAAATAAAGCAAGGTCTTCTGAAATGTAATCTATATGGAGTTCTGCTTCCGTCAGTAACTAAATAAAAACCTAACTCTCCATTTCCGCCTTCAACAGCATGGTAAATTTCGGCAACTGGAACAGGAACTTCTCCCATTACAATTTTAAAGTGATAGATTAATGATTCCATATTATTATATACATCTTCTTTTGGAGGAAGGTAATAATCTGGAACTTCGGCATGGTATTCGTTTCCTGCAGGCATTTTATCCAAAGCCTGACGAATAATGCTTAAGCTTTCCCAAACTTCAGCATTACGAACACAGAAACGATCATAAGTATCTCCTGATTTTCCAACAGGAACAATAAAATCGAAATCTTCGTAAGATGAATAAGGTTGAGCAACACGAACATCATAATCAACTCCTGTCGCACGCAAGTTTGGACCTGTAAATCCGTAAGCCATTGCTTTTTCTGCTGAAATAGCACCTACGTTTACAGTTCTATCAAGGAAAATTCTGTTTCTTTCGAATAAGTTTTCGAATTCTTTCCAAGCAATTGGAAATTCTTCAAGGAAAGTTTCTATTTTTTTGAAAGCTTCTGGAGACCAATCTCTTTCAAATCCACCAATTCTTCCCATATTTGTAGTCAAACGAGCTCCGCAAATTTCTTCGTAAATCTCGTATACTTTTTCTCTAAATTGAAAAACGTATAAGAAACCAGTATATGCACCAGTATCTACACCAAGAATCGAGTTACAAATCAAGTGATCAGTAATACGAGCAAGCTCCATTACAATAACTCTTAAATATTGTGCTCTTTTTGGAACTTCAATACCTAAAAGTTTTTCTAAAGTCATCCACCATCCCATATTATTAATAGGAGAGGAGCAATAGTTCATACGATCTGTAAGAGGAGTAATTTGGTAAAAAGGACGATTTTCAGCGATTTTCTCAAATGCTCTGTGGATGTAACCAACGGTTGGTTCAGCTTCAAGAATTCTTTCTCCATCCATTAATAAGATGTTTTGAAAGATACCGTGAGTAGCTGGGTGTGTAGGACCTAAATTTAGTACAGAAAGCTCGCTTCCGTCTTCATTGTGTCGCTCCTTAATTATTTTAGCATAACGATGCTCTGGTGGTAATAATAGTTCTGACATTTTATAATGTTGAATTATTTAGCAATTTGATACTGTTCTTCCGAAGAATCTGTCGTCTTTGTCAGTTCTTCCGCTGTCTTCCATTGGGAATTCTTTTCTCATTGGGAAAGACACCATTTCGTCCATATTCAAAATACGTTTCAATTGCGGATGACCAATAAAATTGATTCCGAAGAAATCGTAAGTTTCTCTTTCCATCCAATTTGAACTCAAGAAAATATTTGAAACAGATTTTATTTCGGGTTTTTCACCATTTAAATAAACTTTGATGCTGATGCGTTTATTTTCAATCCAGTTATGCAGGTGATATACAACGGCAAACTGACGCTCTAGCTCATTATCTGGGTAATGAATCCCGCATAAATCTGTTAAAAAGTGAAATTGTAAGTCAGCATCATTTTTTAAAAATAATATTAATGCTGTGATTTTGTCAGCCGAAGCTTCTAAAGTAAAAATATCTCTTTCTTGATGAAAGTTAAAAACATCATTATTGAATGTTTCTACAAGTTTATCTTGGATCAGGGTATTTTCTAAAGCCATTTTATGAGATATTATATGAAGCTAATAATTCTTGGTATTCTGGAGAGCTTCTGCGTCTAACAGATTCGCTTTTTACCAATTCCTGTAATCTCATTACACCGTCAACAATTTGTTCTGGTCTTGGAGGACATCCTGGAACATATACGTCAACTGGAATTACTTTGTCAATTCCTTGAAGAACAGAATAAGTATCGAAAACCCCTCCTGAAGAAGCACAAGCTCCAACAGCAATTACCCAGCGAGGCTCAGACATTTGTTCGTAAACTTGTCTTAAAATCGGGGCCATTTTTTTTGAAATAGTTCCCATTACTAAAAGCATATCAGCTTGACGAGGAGAGAAACTCACACGCTCTGAACCAAATCGTGCCAAATCGTAATGTGATGCCATTGTTGCCATGAATTCGATACCACAGCATGAAGTCGCGAAAGGAAGCGGCCATAATGAGTTAGCTCTTGCTAAACCAACAACATCATTAAGTTTTGTAGCGAAGAAACCTTCACCAGTAACTCCTTCTGGCGGTGCAACCATATTTACTTTTGAATCGCTCATTTTTATTTTAGATTGTAGATTTCAGATTTTAGATTTTTGATCTTGAAACCGAAATCAATATTTTAAAATTCAATATTGTATTTTGAGATATTATTTTCAAATCTAAAATTCTAAATCAATTTAATCTAAAATCTAAAATCTGAAATCTAATATTCTTTATTCCCACTCTAAAGCTTTCTTTTTGATGATGTAAAAGAAACCAACCAAAAGCAAAGCCATAAAAACAATCATTTTTAGCATTCCTTCAATGCCAAGATCTTTAAAGTTTACTGCCCAAGGGTAAAGGAAAATTACCTCTACGTCAAACAATACAAATAAAATCGCAACTAGGAAATATTTTACCGAAAAAGGAATACGTGCATTTCCAACAGATTCGATACCACACTCGAAGTTTTTGTCTTTAACTTCAGAGGTTCTTTTTGGGCCTAATTTTCCAGAAATAATTATTGTTCCTACTACAAAACCAACAGCCAGAACTAACTGCATTAAAATTGGAATGTAACTGTATTGATCAGATTGCATAAACTTAGGGTTTTTACTTAAAGAATAAGCCACAAAGATAACTTTCAACTATGTAAATCACAAACTAAAGGAGGATATAAGTATGTTCAGAATATGCGTTTATGCCTAATTTTTATTGATTATAAATAAGAGGATGTTTTTTTAATATTTTTTTAAGAAATAAGAAAAAAAACGTCCCGATTCTTCGGGACGTTTTTAAAACCATTCAGAGGCAAAAAAATAAATTGCTATATTTTTCTTAGATTACTGCTACTTTAGCGACAACTTTCCCTTTTCTTCCTTCTTCTTCTTCGTAGCTTACACGGTCACCTTCGCGTAATTCTTCCGCGTTAATTCCTGAAGCGTGAACGAAGATGTCCTTTCCTGTTTCTTCGTCTGTAATGAACCCATAACCTTTAGATTCATTGAAAAATTTTACTGTACCTGTACGCATTGTAATTGTAATAATAATTTATAATAAAGCAAATGTAACATATTAACTAATACAAAAGACATGTACGTGTTAATTTTTTGTAAAAATTATTGATTTACAGTGTTTTTACGTGGTTTATTACATCAAAATGCTAATAAAATGGGATAATTTGAGAATCATTAATTGTAAGAATATTTGAAAAAGCATATTGTAGGAATTTTATAATTGATAAATGTAAAATTTGCATTTAATTTTTTACTTTAAAAAGATAAAAAAACGCCGATTGAATTTTTTCAATCGGCGTTTATATTTTTGAATATTTTGCAAAAATTATGCAATATCAACTTTTATTCGAAGTTCTTTCAATTGCGCATCATCAATTGCGGCCGGAGCGTCGATCATTACATCACGTCCTGAATTGTTTTTAGGGAAGGCAATAAAATCTCTAATGGTTTCTTGTCCTCCTAAAATAGCAACTAATCTATCCAATCCGAAAGCTAAACCTCCGTGTGGTGGTGCTCCAAATTGGAAAGCATCCATTAAGAATCCGAATTGTGCTTTTGCTTCTTCTTCATTAAAACCTAAATATTTGAACATTAATTGCTCGCGTAGCTTTATCATGAATACGAATTGATCCACCTCCAATTTCGTTTCCATTTAAAACCATGTCGTATGCATTTGCACGAACTTTTCCTGGTTCTGTTTCCAATAAAGCCATATCTTCTGGTTTTGGAGAAGTAAATGGGTGGTGCATTGCATGATAACGGCCACTTTCTTCATCAAGTTCCAACAATGGGAAATCAACAACCCATAATGGCGCAAATTCTTCAGGATTACGTAATCCTAAACGAGTTGCCAATTCCATACGTAAAGCAGAAAGTTGTGCTCTTGTTTTGTTTGCAGGTCCTGAAAGTACAAAAATCATATCTCCAGGATTTGCTTCTGTTGCTTTTGCCCAATTTGCCAAATCATCATTGTCGTAAAATTTATCTACAGATGATTTGTAAGTTCCGTCTTCGTTGCATTTTACGTAAACCATTCCAGACGCTCCAACTTGTGGACGTTTTACCCAGTCAATTAATCCGTCGATTTCTTTACGAGTATAATTTCCTGCTCCCGGAACTGCAATTCCCACAACTAATTCAGTCGCATTAAATACAGGGAATTCTTTGTGTTGCGCAAATTCGTTTAATTCTCCAAACTTCATCCCAAAACGAATGTCTGGTTTGTCGTTTCCGTATGTTTTCATGGCATAGTCGTAAGTAATTCTTGGGAATTTCTCTACTTCAATGCCTTTAATTTCTTTTAATAAATGTCTTGTCAAGCCCTCGAAAATATTTAAAATGTCTTCTTGCTCCACAAATGCCATTTCGCAGTCAATCTGAGTAAACTCTGGCTGACGGTCTGCACGTAAATCTTCGTCACGGAAACATTTCACGATCTGGAAATATTTATCCATTCCACCCACCATCAAAAGTTGTTTGAAAGTTTGAGGAGATTGTGGCAAAGCATAAAACTGTCCTTCGTTCATGCGGCTTGGTACGACGAAATCTCTTGCTCCTTCTGGAGTTGATTTGATTAAGTAAGGCGTTTCAACTTCGCAGAAATCTAAATCAGAAAGATATTTACAGAACTTCCATCGCTACTTTATGACGGAATAACAAACTGTTTTTTACCGGATTTCTACGAATATCTAAATAACGATATTTCATTCTGATATCTTCTCCACCGTCAGTTTCATCTTCAATTGTAAATGGAGGAGTTAAAGCAGTATTTAAAATCGTCAATTCAGAAACTAAAATTTCAATTTCACCAGTAGGAATGTTTTTGTTTTTGGCTTCACGCTCAATAACAGTTCCTTTTACCTGAATTACAAATTCTCTTCCCAGAGTTTTTGCTAATTCAAAAACAGTTTTATCGGTACGACTTTCGTCGAAAATAAGTTGTGTAATTCCGTAACGGTCGCGTAAATCAACCCAATTCATAAATCCTTTATCGCGTGATTTTTGAACCCAGCCCGCAAGCGTAACTTCGGTATTAATATTTGAAGCGTTTAATTCGTCGCAATTATGACTTCTATACATGATCTCAATTTTAGACTGCAAAAGTAAATACAAAATTCAAGATAATATAGTAAAGTGATAAACTTGATGCTTAGAAATTTGAAATATTTTGTTAATTCTGAAATTTAGAAGCGGTTATTTATTTAGATTTGATTCACTAAAAACAAATTTTAATATCTATGAAAAAACTTTTTGTTGCAGGAATGTTGATTTTTAGCGCCCTGAATGTCATTGGTCAAGCGAAAAATCAAGTAAAATTTACGGCTAAAATTGCTAACCGAAATAGTGACACCCTTGTGATTAAGGCAAGAAATGGTTTTAAGCAAGTGATCCCTATTGATAAAAAAGGGGTTTTTGTTGCAGTTTTTGATGCACCAAAAGGGTTTTATGTTTTTTCTGATGGAACGGAATCGTCAAACTTGTATTTAAAACCAAATTCTGAAATTAACTTAACAATGGATGCCAAAGAATTTGATGAAACTATTGTTTATAAAGGGAAAGGTGTCAATGAAAGTAATTTTCTGGCACAACAGGCGTTGAAAGATGAGAAATTTCAGAACGAAGCCTTTACTAAAGAGGCGACTGAATTTACTGCTCTTTTAGAAAAAAGAAAAAAACAGATAATGAAAATTTGGAAAAAGGAGATTTTGACCCTGAATTTAAAACGGCATTAAAAAGTAGTTTCGAAAGTTTTAATCAATATGCGTCTGAGGAATATGAAAGAGTAGCGAAAGCAAAGAGTCTGATTGGGAAACCTTCACCTGAATTCGATTACGAAAATTTTAAAGGAGGAAAAACAAAACTGGCTGACTTAAAAGGAAAATATGTTTATATAGACCTTTGGGCTACTTGGTGTGCGCCATGTAGAGCTGAAATTCCGTACTTGCAAAAAGTGGAAGAGAAATATCATGGAAAAAATATTGAGTTTGTGAGCATTTCTATTGATAAAGCAAAAGACAATGAAAAATGGAAGAAGTTTGTAGTAGACAAAAATTTGGGTGGTGTTCAATTATTTGCTGATAAAGATTGGACTTCTGAGTTTGTTGTGAACTATGGAGTTACCGGAATTCCGAGATTCATATTAATTGATCCTCAGGGCAATATTGTAAATTCTGATGCTCCAAGACCATCTGATCCAAAACTTGTTGAGCAATTAAATGCATTATTGAACTAATTTATTTACGAAATCGAGAACGTTATCGTAACATTCTCATTTTCATAAAATACCAGCAAAACCAGTGCTTCGGCGCTGGTTTTTTTGTTTTGAAAGATTTTCCAATGTTAAGTTTTTATTCAATGTTACCAAATTGTTAAGCAAAAGTTTTTTTAATGTAAACAATTAACTATATTTGATAAAGATTTCTTAACATTAATACCTACAGATATGAAAAAGAGTGTAATTTTAGTCGCGTTATTGTTCTCTGGAATGTTAGTTGCGCAGGAGACAAAACCTGAATTAGAAGCCGTTGGAAACAAGGTAAAAGCTACTTATTACTATGAAAATGGGAATGTGCGAGCAGGAAGGCTTTTTTAAGGATGGCAAGCTTGATGGTGTTTGGGTATCTTATGACGAAAAAGGAAATAAAAAAGCCGTTGGAGAATACGCAGACGGAGTGAAAACTGGAAAATGGATTTTCTTTACTGAAGACACTTTAAAAGAGGTAGCTTATGTAGACAACAAAGTTAGTTCAGTAAAAAATCTACAGAAAAATGCTTTAGCAAACAGAAATTAATGATTTCGACGAATTATAAAAAACCGTCTCGTTTTTTAACGAGACGTTTTTTTTATGTTTTTATGTTTCGATTTTTTACTGCGTCCAAACCAGATTATAAAACCAGTAACTGGAAGTGCCGAAGCCAGTAGACTGATCATAAAAGCAATTATTTTACCCGGAAGATCCAAAACTTGTCCGGTATGAATTCCATAATTCATTTCGACAACTTGCAATCCAAGTGTTTTTTTGCCAAAAGGCTGACTTTGAATCAATTTTCCATCAGCAGGATGAAAGTAATAATTACTCTGCTGATCGTATCGTAATGTATGCGGATAAGCGCCTGTACTCACAATTGCATCTTTTTGTTGCGGAACCATAACAAAAAACATTTCGGCTTTTGGCTGTAATTTTATGGTTTGTACAAAAGCTTTGTCAATTGCATTAACAGAATTTGTTTTGAATTTTGTGGTATCGATTTTTGGGGTTTTTGTTTCCGCGACTTTATCTCCGCCAAAATTGAAGGTTTTGTAAATTCCATCGCCAACCCATTCGTAGGTGAAAGTTAAACCTGTAATTGCTAGAATCAGCGCAATCAGCGCAATGTAAAATCCAGTAGTATTGTGCCAGTCATAATTTACGCGGCGCCATTTGGCATTCCATTTAATGGTAAAACTTCTTTTAATATCGCTTTTGCGTTTTGGCCACCATTGAATAATTCCAGAAATCAGCAACAAAATAAAGATTATCGTTGCACCGCCAATAATGTGTTTTCCGATATAATCGGGTAGAAGCAAATACAAATGAATGTATTCAACGATGATGAAAAAATCGGTTTTTGGATTTTCTGTTTTTAAATATTGACCCGAATACGGATTGAAATACAGGTATAAATTCTCAGTGTCAGAATACGTATAAGCAATAGCCGATCTGTTTTTTCCATAATAAGCGACCATGCTGATTTTGTTCTTCGGAACAATTTCTTTTGCTTTTTCTTTTAAAACCGACGGCAGTAAAAATGGTTTATTTTGAGGTTTCACGAGACGCCATTCTTTTCGAGTAACATCTTTTATTTCGTCATGAAAACAGAAAATACAGCCCGTAATACAGACTATAAAAACAATAAGCCCGGAAATTAATCCGAGCCATTTATGCAGAAAACGTATTTTCGTTTTGAATCCCATTTTTTGATTAAAAGCGTAAAATTATGCTCAAAATCTATATGGGACAAATAATTCTAATTATTTTGTTTGCGGTAAAGTTTTTCTCACGCAGATTCCGCAGATTTGGCGGATTTTTTTAAATATTATCTGCTAAATCTGTGGAATCTGCGAGAGAAACTCCATTTGGTTCTTTTTTAAGAAACTGCTTGTTTTGGTTTTAAATGATAAGCAGTATAGAGCGATATTGATGCTAGGAAAATCCAGAAAACATCTATAAAGAAAATCTGAATTTTGTTTTCCATGAAAGAAGTCCAAAACCAATTTCCAGAAACAAGTCCGTTGGTGATTGGAATTAAAAATCCTAAAATACTTCCTGAAATCAGGCAGAATTTATTGGTAAAAGCGTCATTCTTTTTGATGATGAAGAAAATTGTCAAGACTAACCATCCGCCAAAATAAATTTTAAACAAATCAGATTGACTTAAAGGATAGAAAATTTTGCTTCCAATAAAAGCCAAAGCCGTAATAGGATACATGCTCAAACAAATTGCCAAATAAATACGAACAACTGCGGCTGTTGAAACGTCTTTTCTTTTCAGGCAGATTATTTTTTTGTCTGGCAACAAGCCAAATCATAACGCCAGAAATAATTACAAAACAAGTAATGATTCCAAGTACAAAACTTACGATTTTTAGAGCATATCCGCCATAATCGCCAAAATGAATTCGGTACAAAACATTTTTTACAACATCAAGATAACTTGTTTGCAATACAGGATCTTTTTTTGCAACCACTTTTCCGTCAGAAACGCGGTAAAGAACCTTTCCAATTCCAGTAAATTTTTTGTTGTTCATTAATTCGCCTTCAACCAAAACGTGCATATTGATATCGCCATAATTTTGGATATACACGCGTGTAACTTCAAAATCGGCCCAATTGCTTTTTGCTTTTGCAACCAACTCATTTATGTTAAAAGGATTAGCTAAATTCTTTTTTCCAAAATCGTAATCAGCATCTGTATATTCTAATTCTTTATACAATTTGTCCTGATCGCCATTATATAAAACTTTTACAGCTGGTGCCACAATCAAGAGCTTAATCATGAAAAAAGCTCCGGTTACGGCATAAACAAATTGAAAAGGCAAGCCGATCATTCCTAAAGCTGTGTGGGCATCTGTCCAAAGTGTTTTTAATTTTTCTTTTGGACGGAACATGTAAAAATTGGATACAATTTTTTTCCAGTGCAATAAAACTCCCGTTACAATTGCGAATAAGAAAAACAAAGCTGTAAAGCCCGAAAGGTAATAACCGACAGGATAAGGAATTTGTGCGAAAAAATGCAGACGATACAATAATTCTCCCACAGAATAAGCTTCTTCGTAAGTATAGGATTTGTAGTTTTTGTTGTTCAGATAAAAATAATCGCCAAGACGTTGCTTTTTTGGAACCAGCGAATCTTTTGTTCCTCCGAGCGAAACAGCAACTCGGTTTTCTAGGTATGGCTTAGAAATCGTAATATTTCTTGCGTGCAAAACATATTTTTTGTCCAAATGTTGCAAGGCATCATTGTAATCTAGTTGAATTTCTTTTGTTTGTGCTGTAGATTCACTTCTTTCCCAATTGACGATTTCGTCTCTAAAAAAGAAAAAGATCCAGCAAAGAAAATTACAAATAACGCTACGCTAATTACAATTCCGCTGACAGTATGTGTATGAAAATAGATATTATAATGACGGTTGTTCATAGATTAGTGCGCCGTTTGATTATAGGTATGACCCAAGTAGATAAAAAGACAAAATAGAAGACTTAGAAGAATATAAATGAGCCAGATTTTCCAGCCACTTTTAGCCAAAAAAGCAATCACCATCAATGCCACCCAAAGAATGAATCCGCTGAAAGCCATTGTTATCAAAACATCAGCGCGATTGAACCAAGAAGCTAAAGCCAAATGGAAACTTACAGAGACGAAATATCCGCCTAAAATTGCCGCAGTAATTTTGAGAAAACGAGGCAAAAAAGCCGGGGTTAAATATTTTGGATTGGCTGGCATAAGAATTAAGAAAGTTTAGTTGTAATAGAATTCTAAAATGGCAACAAAAACAAGCAATGCTAGAAGTGCTTTACTATTTACTTTTTTTAATGGAGTCAGAATAATAATTAGACTTCCAACAGTCATCAACTGAATAAAAAACATTAATGTTCCACAGCCTAAAGACTTTGTAAAAAGCCACATAAAATATCGTTATGACCAATAGAAATAATCCAGTGATTTTAGTTTGTCTTGGATTTCGTTGCATCCATTTTTCAAACCCTAAATCATACGATAAAGTGGCTCTTTTTGAGGTGTAATAAAGCGTATAAAAAGCTAAAAAAACGACAAGACTGGCAATTGTTATCATAATTTCTAGAATTTAAAAACACCTTTCTGGTTTCAATAGAAAGGTGTTTGTTGTTTGTTTTTTATAATTTGTACGTAAAACTTGCGACAAATGTTCTAGGATCTTTTGGATGAATTGTTGACCATCCGTCATAGATTTCTTTGTTTGCGATGTTGTTTAACTTAAGTGTAATAGCAAATTTTTCTGTACTGTAAAATAAAGAAGAGTTAAGCTCTGTATATTCTGGAATTGTAAATGTTCCTGAAACAGATCTGTTCATGATCTTGTTGTCTCCAACATAATTTCCACCAAATCCTAAACCAAAACCTCTTAAAGTTCCACTAGTGAATTTGTAGCTAGCCCATAAGTTTGCCAAGTTGTAAGCTCCAGCACTTTCTGGTCTGAATCCTACAAAGTCGGCATCTCCTTCTGTTAAAGTAGCATCATTGTAGCTATAGCCAAGAATAATGTTTAAGCCTGTAATTGGATTAGCGATAAATTCGGCTTCAAAACCTTTATTGTGTTGTCCGCCGTCTTGGTAGTTTGTTACATCAGTTGCGTTTGGTCTTACGCTGTAAGCCATATTAGTAACTTTAATGTCGTAGTAACTTAAAGTAGCGTATAGTTTATCTTTGAAAATATTCAATTTTGTACCAAATTCGATTTGGTTAGCATGTTCAGGATCAAATGTTACTGGAGTTCTCACAGTTCCATTTACGTTTTCGCTAGGCGCTACATTTGAAAATCCATTCATGTAGTTTGCGAAAATAGATACTTTGTCAATGATAGGCTGATAAACCAATCCGAATTTTGGAGAGAAAGAAGTTTGATTATAATCATCAGCATCTGTAGAAACATCTCCAGAATTCATAAAACGATCCGCACGTAAACTTACCATTGCAGAAAAAGCAGGAGTGAAGTTGATTACATCTGAGAAATAAGCGCTATAAACTTCTTGTTTCGTTTTGTTGTTGTTTCTTGGAGCATCTCCAACAATTGCGTCGGATCCTGCTTTAGTCAAGTCTCCTGTATCACCATTTGAAGGTCCGAAAATGGCATTAAATGTCGCTAAATTATCTCCGACATATACATAACCATTTCCAAAATAGCTTGTACCACGATCAAGACCAACTCTGTTATAGTAATCTAAACCAACTACAAGTCTGTTTCTTAAACTTCCGATTTTAAAATCACCAATGAAGTTTTGTTGCACATCAAAAGTTACGTTTTTGTTGTCTTGGTAGTTGAAGTATCTTGCCAAAACAATTCCGTCTCCGGGTTTCATTGGTGTATAAGCAGTTCCTTCATATAAATAAGCGTAATTTCCAGTTGACTTAGCGTTGCTTGTAGAGAATATAGTTTGTGAAGTCCATTGGCTAGAAAGCTTATAATTCATTTGCGCCTGAATGTTGTAAGAAGGCGTTTTGATTGTCAATTCGTCGCTTGTGTAAGAACGTTTGTTGTCGTATTTTAATTCAGCGATATTGTGAACTCTTAAAGGATTTCCTCTGTCTAAAAACAACATAGTTGGGTTTGTTGTTTCATTAGTCATGAATTCTGTATTTACTAAGAACGATAATTTATCATTTACTTCGTAAGATAATGATGGAGCAATAAAAAATGACTCTCTAAAGCCAGCATCTTGAAAAGTATTTTGCTTGTTGTAAGCCGAATTAATTCTAAAGTTAAGTGTTTTTTTATCGTTAAGAGAGGTGTTAAGATCTACAGTTGCACGATTCAATCCATAGCTTCCAACGGTGTAATTTACGTCGCCGCCAAATCCTTTGTAAGGTCTTTTTGTTGTTGTGTTAATTAATCCACCATATGAAATTAAGCTACTTCCAAATAAAGTTCCAGAAGGCCCTTTAATAATTTCAACTCTGTCAATATTTGCAGGATCCAAACTTCCGTTTGTCAAGCCTGGAACACCATTTACAATTGTAGCTTGAACAGGGAATCCTCTTAAAGAGTAGTAACTTGCACCGTCACCTCCACGTCCTGTTGAAGCCCAAAGTTGCGTAACACCAGGAGCATTTTTTAAGGCATCATCAAATGTAGTAACTACTTGTTCTTTTAAAACGCTTCCGGTAATTGTTGTATAAACTTGAGGGTTTTCAAGATTTTTAAGTGGCAATCTTGAAACTTGTTGGTTGTCTTTGCGTACAAAACTATTTTTGCGACCATTTACAACTATTTCTGTTAATTCTTCTGAATTTGAAGTTAGGTTTACATTTTCAGTTAATTCTTGTCCTTCGACAACAGTGATCTTTTTTTCTGTTGTATTATAACCAACTGCCGAAACTTTTAAAGTGTAACTTCCTGGCTTAACATTTTTGATTTTGTAATTACCTTGATCATCTGCAATTGTTCCAAATCTTGTGCCTTTTAAAGCGATCGAAATGCCTTCAGGAGATTCATTATTATTTAAAGATATTTTGCCTTTAACAGTTGCTTTTTCTTGAGCAGATAATGTTGCGCCTGTCAATAAGAAAAGACAAAAAGCTAAAACAGAAATTGTAAATTTTAATTTCATTTTTATTTAGAATTAATTTTAATAGTGCAAATTTAATTGTTGACAGCCAACTATACAAGCTATTTTTATTTATTCTAAATTAAATTTTTTTAAAGGGTAAAATTTACATTTCTTCAAAAAATTAACATCTTAAGCTAAAATTAAGCTAATCTTAAGCAAAAAAAGCCTGTTCAAATTGATGAACAGGCTTTTTATTATGATTGAAAATTATTTAAAATTACAACTCTAAAGCACGTTTAGCGTCGCCATTCATCAATAATTCTAATGGATTTTCTAATGCTTCTTTTACAGCAACCAAGAAACCAACTGACTCACGTCCGTCGATGATTCTGTGATCGTAAGAAAGAGCAACATACATCATTGGGTGAATTTCAACTTTTCCGTTTACAGCGATTGGACGCTCGATGATGTTGTGCATTCCTAAAATTCCTGATTGTGGAGGGTTGATAATTGGAGTAGACAACATACTTCCAAAAACTCCACCGTTAGTGATTGTGAAAGTTCCTCCAGTCATATCGTCAACTGTAATTTGACCGTCACGAGCTCTTAAAGCTAATCTTTTGATTTCAGCTTCAATTCCACGGAAAGTTAAGTTTTCAGCGTTACGAACAACAGGAACCATTAATCCTTTTGGTCCAGAAACAGCGATAGAGATATCACAGAAATCGTAGTTGATTTTGTAATCACCATCCATCATTGAGTTAACATCTGGGTATAATTGTAATGCTCTTGTAACTGCTTTTGTAAAGAATGACATGAAACCTAAACCTAAACCACCATGTTTAGCTTTGAAAGCATCTTTGTATTCATTACGGATATTGTTGATTGGCGTCATGTTTACTTCGTTGAAAGTAGTAAGCATAGCTGTTTCGTTTTTAGCCGAAACTAATCTTTCTGCTACTTTACGACGCAACATAGATAATTTTACACGTTCAGTTCCACGGCTTCCTCCAGTTGGAGTTCCCATAGAAGGTACCGCGTTTACAGCATCATCTTTAGTGATTCTTCCGCCTTTACCAGTTCCTGAAACAGTTGCTGGAGCAATATTTTTTTCATCTAGTATTTTTCTTGCTCGCTGGAGATGGAGTTCCCGCCGCATAGCTTGTTGCCGCTGGAGCTGGAGCCGCTTTTGGAGCTTCAGCCTTTGGAGCCTCTGCTTTCGGTGCTTCTGCTTTTGGAGCTTCTGCTTGCTGGTGCGGCTGGAGCGCTTCCTGCTGGTTTTGCGGCATCTGTATCAATTAAACAAACTACAGCGCCTACTGCTACAGTATCTCCTTCTTCAGCTTTTAGTGTAATTACACCGCTCATTTCAGCAGGTAATTCAAGAGTAGCTTTATCTGAATCAACTTCAGCAATCGCTTGATCTTTTTCTACATAATCTCCGTCTTTTACTAACCAAGTTGCAATTTCAACTTCTTTTATTGATTCCCCTGGTGATGGGACTTTCATTTCTAAAATCATCTTGTTTTTGTTTAAGGTTTTTATGGTTTCATGTTTCAAGTTTCAGTTTGTTAAACTTGAAACATGGAACATGAAACTTGAAATAATTTTTTTAATTATCTAAATAAGTTTTTATCGAATACCATTCTAATTGCATCGGCGTGACGACGTTTTGCACGTGTGTAACTTCCTGATGCTGGAGCAGAATAAGCTTTTAATGAAGCCAATCTCCATTTGATGAAATCAAAGTTCATTAACATAAAGCTGTAAGCTCCCATGTTTTTTGGTTCTTCTTGCGCCCAAACATAATCATCTGCATTTGGATATTTTGCAATGATTTCTTTGATTTGCTCTGCTGGGAAAGGGAATAATTGCTCGATACGAACAACTGCGACATCATTTCTTCCGTTGTTTTCTCTTTCAGCCACAATATCATAGTAGAATTTACCTGTACAGAAAACCAAAGTTTTTACTTTCTTTTTATCTACCGTATTGTCGTCAATAGTTTCTTGGAAACTTCCTGTTGCTAATTCCTCAACTGTTGATACGCATCTTGGGTCACGTAATAAACTTTTTGGAGAGAAAACTACCAATGGTTTACGGAAATTCGTTTTCATTTGTCTTCTCAACAAGTGGAAGAAGTTTGCTGGCGTTGTACAATCTGCAACATACATATTATGTCTTGCACAAAGTTGTAAATAACGTTCCATTCTTGCAGAAGAGTGTTCAGCACCTTGTCCTTCATATCCGTGTGGCAATAACATTACAATACCATTTTGGTTGTTCCATTTATCTTCTCCACAAGAAATATATTGGTCAATCATGATTTGAGCACCATTAGAGAAATCTCCAAATTGTGCTTCCCAGATTGTCAAAGCTTTTGGGTTTGCTAGTGCATATCCATAATCAAAACCTAAAACTCCGTATTCAGATAATAAAGAGTTGAATACTCCGAATTTTCCTTTTTTGTTTTCAATTCCGTTTAATAGAATTACTTCTTCTTCAGAATCTTCCACTTTAACTACCGCATGACGGTGAGAGAAAGTTCCTCTTTCTACGTCCTGTCCAGAAATACGAACGTCAAATCCTTCTGTTAAAAGAGATCCGTAAGCTAATGCTTCTGCAGTTCCCCAGTCAAGAGTATTGTTGTCGTATCCAACTTTTCTGTCTGTAACAATTTTAGTTATCTTATTGATGAACTTTTTGTCTTCTGGTAAAGTTGAGATTGTATTGATGATAGAATCTAATCCTTCTTTAGAGAAAGTAGTATCAACTTTTTGAAGCATTTGTGTATCAGTTACCTGAACAAATCCTTCCCATTCGTTTTTCATGAATGGAGTGATTATCGTCAAATCTTTTTTACGAGAAGCTTCTAAGTTTTCTTCTAATTTAGATTTGTATTGTTTTTCTAAACCATTAACATAAGAAGCATCGATTACACCGTCAGAAAGTAATTTCTCAGCGTAGATGTCTCTTGGGTTTTTATGTTTAGCGATGATTTTATATAAAACTGGTCGCGTGAAACGAGGCTCGTCACCTTCGTTATGACCGTATTTTCTGTATCCTAATAAATCGATAAATACGTCGCGTCCAAATTGCATTCTGTAGTCTAATGCAAAAGATACAGCGTGAACAACAGCTTCAGCATCGTCAGCATTTACGTGTAATACTGGCGAAAGAGTAACTTTAGCAACGTCTGTACAATATGTAGATGAACGAGCGTCTAAATAGTTAGTCGTAAATCCAACTTGGTTGTTGATTACAATATGGATTGTTCCTCCAGTTTTGTATCCATCAAGTCGCGCCATCTGAATAATTTCATATAAAATACCTTGACCTGCGATTGCGGCATCTCCGTGTACTGCGATTGGCAATACTTTAGAGAAATCATCAGCATAATATTTATCTTGTTTTGCTCTTGTGATACCTTCAATTACAGCTCCAACGGTTTCTAAGTGAGAAGGGTTTGGCGCTAAATTGATGTTGATGCTTTTTCCAGATCTAGTTTTTCTGTCGGCAGTAAGACCTAAGTGGTATTTTACGTCACCGTCAAAATATTCCTGATCGTAATCTTTTCCGTCAAACTCACCAAAAATATCCTGAGTAGATTTTCCGAAGATGTTTGCCAAAACGTTCAAACGACCACGGTGAGCCATTCCCATTACGAATTGTTCAACACCTTTTTCAGCTGACTTGCTCGATCAAAGCATCTAAAGCAGGAATGATAGATTCTCCACCTTCTAATGAGAAACGTTTTTGCCCAACATATTTAGTATGAAGGAAATTCTCAAAAGAAACTGCTTCGTTTAGTTTATTTAAGATTGTTTTCTTTTCTTCAGTAGAGAAAGTAGGCTGATTAACATTTACAGCTAACTTGTCTTGAATCCATTTTACAACGCCAGGATTTCTGATATACATGTATTCAATACCAATATGCTGGCAGTAAATAGCTTTTAAACGGTTTACGATATCTTGTAAAGAAGAAGGTACCATTCCGATTGTCTGAGCAAGATCAAAAACTGTTGAAAGATCAGTCGCCGATAGACCGAAGTTCTCGATGTCTAAAGTTGGCGAAGATTGTCTGCGGTCACGAACAGGATTTGTCTTCGTGAATAAATGCCCGCGCGTACGGTATCCGTCAATTAATTTTAAAACGTTGAATTCTTTCTTTAGTTTTTCTGAAACCTGACTGTAATCTGTGTTGTCGCTTGTCACGTACTCAACAATTGTTTGCACAGGATTTTCGTCATTATAAGTCGTCATTCCAAAGTCAAAACCTTGAAAAAACTTCTCCAGCTAGGCTCAACGCTGTCTGGGTTAACTAAATATTGATCGTATAATTGTGCAAAAAACTCGGTATGCGCTGCGTTTAAAAATGAAAACCTATCCATAATATGAGTGAATATACTTTTTTGTTATATAGAAAGGCAAAAGTACAACAATCACATTTATTTAAATCTTTTTTTACGTACTTTTACGTAAAAATTTGTTAAAATAAACGTTAACTATGAATAAAAATCAAATTTCAATCGTTTTCAATTCTTTTTTTGTGATTTTGGCAGTTTTATTTTCAACCAATGTTAAAGCGCAGACAAAATTATGTTATAGACAATAGCAATCACTTTTGGGAAAAAGTGCAATTTGGCGGCGGACTCGGATTGGGTTTTGGGTCTGGATATACTAATATTTCAGTTATGCCAAGCGCCATTTATAATATAAATCCAATTGTTTCTGTGGGAGTTGGATTGCAGTTTGGTTATTTGTATCAAAAAAATTATTACGAATCTTTTGTTTGGGGAGGAAGCGGGATTGTACTCGTAAACCCGATTCCGCAAGTTCAATTATCTGCCGAATTAGAGCAAGTTAGGGTAGATACGGATTATGAACAATATTATAATCAGCCTAGTTATTCCGATTCTTATTGGAATACTGCTCTTTATCTTGGAGCGGGTTATAGAACTGGAAATGTCACTATTGGCGGACGTTACGATGTTTTGTATAATCCGAATAAAAGCCTTTATGGATCTGGATTTATGCCTTTTGTGAGAGTTTATTTTTAAAGGTGCTAAGGTTCTGAGATGCTAAGATTCTGAGGTTTTAAATACAGGAATTTGAAGAAATATATAATTGTAATTGCAGTAATTTTAGCGTTGAGCCGCAATAATTCTAAAAAAGGAAATATTGAAAATGAAAAGGTTGCAAAAAAAGAATTGCGACCTTTTTTCGATTCCGATGAGATTGACCATTATTATTTGAATTTTTCGGATGAAGATTTTACAAAAATTATGATGAAAGAGAAGAATACTAAAAAAGAGCTAGCTTTTATAGATTTATTCGTTCATCATTTTCCAGATGCTATTCCTAAAGAAAATTTCGAAAAAATTCTTTTGAATTATAACTATAAAAAATCAAATTTATCACTTAAACAGCAGAAAGAGATTGAAAATGTGTTTAGTGAAAAAGATTCATTGCAAGATACTTTCGCGACGATGTGCAGCAGAATATCGCGATATTTTTCTTTTTAAAAAGCGTAAAGAAACGGTAGGAATAGTAAAGATTTGTTTCAAATGCGGCCGTGTTCAATTTATAGGAAATAAGATTGACACTGAAGGATTTGGACTTTGGACTGAGTTAAAAAAATTACATAATATTATTCGTCCCAATGAGAAAAAACTTAGAATCTTAGCATCTTTATTTATAATAATTCCGAAACCAAACCTTTTGCCATTCTCTTTTTAAAATTAAAAAAGAAACTTGTTCAGCTAGAATCACTAAATCTGAGCCATCAAGTTGCTTGATTTCATTTTCAGGAACATCAATAATGTAAAGCAGATTTAAATATTCAGCAAATTTGTACTGAATCATTCGGTAGATCTTTTCATGAAGTTGAATCTTCAATTCTTCAGGTAAGATACTCAGCGGAAAATCAATTCCTTCATTTGCCAAATTGAAATCTTTGTTGAGTTGCTCAACTAATTTCAGGTACAAAGATTCCTTTTGAGCTTCTTCAAAGAGCAATTCTGTATTTAATGGCGAAACATACATAATTTAAAAATTAGAAATGACAATTTTAAGATTCAATAACAATTTCAATAGGTTTGCCTGTTGTTTTTGATTTCCAATAATCAACAATTTTAGTCAGCAATATATCGCCTCCTGCATAGAAAAAAACAGCTCCCATTGGCGGGTTGGATGTCGGAATTAGTCCGAAGGTTTTGGGTACCCATTTCCAGCATTTAAAGTAGGTTCCAGCCAATTCAATAAATATAACACAAAGGGCTATGAAATAATACAAGTTTTGCCATTTTTTTCTTTTTAAAAGCAAAAAGAAAAATATCCCAAAAATAAGCGAAAAAATATCTTTCAGAAAGAATCCGACAGCTAAAAACAATATAGTAAAAGTCTGCGGCAAAGCATTTTCTGAAGAAATTATCATACTTAACTGCTAATTGCGTATGTGCAAAAACATAACCCGAAGCAAAAACAATGGCATGGCCAAAAGGAACATAAATTGGAATCAATTCAGTTCTGTAATTGTACATTTCGAGCGACGTGCAAAAGATAAATTCACCTAAATAAGATAAAAAGACCATTACAAACATTAGTTTCCTTAAATAAGAATCTGAAAACCAAAAGAAAAATGAAAAATAAAGCACAGATAAAACATTTGTAATGTCGCGTCCTTCAAAAAAATGCTCTTTAAAATAAACACTGTCAATTCCTAAAGCCAAAAGCGTGAAAAACGGAAAGCTGATGGCAAAAAACAACTGTATTTTGGCGTTGTAATTTTTGTCATTAAAAAAAAGAACATTGATTAGGTTGTTCATAAAGTCTTGTCTGTTAAACTTTTCGGCCCATTAAGTTTTCTCCAAATGTCCTTAGGATATTTTTCTTTTCATCATTAATATCCATTTTTTCTAAAGTTTCAAAAGCTTTAAAAGTGTACATTTCTATTGCGTCTTGCGTTGCTTTTGAGGCGCCAGATTCGTTAAAAATGGTTTTTGCAGTTTCGATTTTTTCTAAATTTTCATCCAATTGCAAAGTGAATAATTTTTGTAACTCGGTTGCTTTTTCTGGAGTTGAAAATTCTAAGGCTTTTAAGTATAAATATGTTTTTTTGTTTTCGATGATATCGCCACCAACTTGTTTTCCAAAAGTTGCTGGATCTCCAAAAGCGTCTAGGTAATCATCTTGGAGTTGGAAAGCTAATCCTAAATTCAATCCGAAATCATAAATCAAATCAGCTTCTTTTTCTGAAGTCTTGGCAACAATTGCACCCATTTTCATTGCGACGACAACTAAAACGGCTGTTTTGTATTCGATCATTTTTAGATATTCCGGAATAGTAACGTCGTTTCTTTCTTCAAAATCAACATCCCACTGTTGGCCTTCGCAAACTTCAAGTGCAGTTTTGCTGAATAATTTGGCTAAATCTCTAAAAACTGCGGGTTCATATTGCTCAAAATATTGATAAGCAAGGATCAGCATGGCATCGCCAGATAAAATTCCGGTATTGATATTCCATTTTTCATGCACCGTTTCTTCTCCTCTTCGCAAAGGCGCATCATCCATAATGTCATCATGTACAAGGGAGAAATTATGAAAAACTTCTACTGCCATTGTCGCCGGTAAAGCGGTTGTATAATCAGTATCAAAAACTTCTGAAGCCATTAAAGTAAGCACAGGGCGCATGCGTTTTCCGCCAAGTCCTAAAATATATTCAATAGGCTCATAAAGGTTTTTAGGTTCTTTTTGTATGCTTTGTTTTTTTAAGTAACTAATAAAAAAATCTTGGTACTGACTAATATCGTGCATAAAATGAAATTCTGATTTTCGAGGCTCAAAGATACAATTCAATTATGAATAATCTATATTAAATGCGACTATGATTTTATTGTTTGATGCAATCGCAGTGATTTTTGGATTCTTAAAATTATTTTTCAAAAAACTTGGAAACTTTTTTGGTATTCAGAGTTTCCCGTGTATATTTGCGGCTCAAAATGGAAACTTTGAATACTCTGAAAGTTTCCGTATGAAATTTAGATAATTTATAAGTTTTTCAAAATCAAATATTTATGAAAACAACTTGGACTTTAGATTCGACACAATCGGATGTTTTAATAAAAATGAGACATTCTAAAATTGCCTACTTAGGAGGCATTACCAATAAATTTGGAGGTTATGTGGATATTGAAGATAATGAAATTGAAGACGCATCGGTTGAGTTTTCATTGGATATAAACAATAAAAATGAAAGTTTCCAGCAGATAGATTCGCATTTGCAACTTCAGGATTTTTTTGACGAAGATGAGCATCCGATTATCAGTTTTAAATCGACTTCATTTCAAAGAGTAAACAATAACATCAACTTCTTTAAAGGCGATCTAACCATAAAAGATGTGACTAGAGTAGTTGAATTGGATGCTGAATTCATCGGCATGAATAACTATAATGGAGAGAAAAAAGTAGCTTTTGAGATCAAAGGAAATATTAAACGCCAAGATTTTGGGCTTGATTATGATTCTTTTAATCATCAGAATGGCGAGGCGCTTGGAAAAGATATAAAATTAATTGCAAATTTGGAATTTAGCATATAATTCTTACATAATGAATAAATTAATGTAAAATTATTACAAATATAACGGAAACTATTTTCCTGATTTTAGTTTCCTAAGTATATTTGCAATACAATGAAAATCAAAATGAAAGAGAAAATTATATCAAAAGCTAGTGAGTTGTTTTTGAAACTTGGTTTTAAAAGCGTCACCATGGATGATATTGCAGGTGAAATGTGTATTTCAAAAAAAACGATTTACAAATATTTCTGCAACAAGGAAGTTTTAATCGAAGAAAGTACTTCGATGGTTCACAGGCAGGTTCACGAAATCATGGATACCATTATAGCAAAGAATTATAATGCGATTCAGGAGAATTTTGAGATTAGAGAAATGTTTCGTGATATGTTTAAAAACAATATTGATACTTCGCCTATTTATCAATTAAAAAAACATTATCCAGAGATTTATCAAAATATTTTGTCTTTTGAAATCGATCAGTGTACACAATGTTTTAGAGATAATATTGAAAAAGGAATTCGCGAAGGTCTTTATAGAAGTGATTTAAATGTAGAGGTTTACGTTAAATTTTACTACACTCTGGTTTTCCATATCAATGAAAATACTGTTTCTGAGAGTGAAGCGCAAAGAATAGAATTAGAAGCACTGGAATATCATACCAGAGCGATGGCCACTCAAAAAGGAATAGAAGAATTAGAAAAACAACTTAAGAAACTTACCGCTTAATCGCCAATATATATATTTATGAAAAAAATAATTGTAATACTGTTGTGTAGTCTTGGCCTGTCTGCCAATGCACAAGTCACGTTAACCTTAAAAGACGCGCTTGTTTATGCGCTTCAAAATAAAGCCGATGCCAAAAAGGCAAAATTACAGGTTGAAAACAGCGAATACCAAATTCAGGAAATTCGTTCTAGAGCGTTACCTCAGATTTCTGCAAATGGAAACTTAACTCATAATCCGATAATTCAGACAACGGTTATTGATGGAGCTGGTTTTGGTCAGCCAGGAACTACGATTCAGGCGGCATTTGGTCAAAAATGGACTTCAAACGCAGGGCTTTCATTAACTCAAGCTATATTTGATCAATCGGTTTTTACAGGGTTAAGAGTCGCAAAATCGACTCGCGAATTTTATCAAATCAACGATCAATTAACAGAAGAACAGGTTATTGAAAGAGTAGCAAACAACTATTACTCTGTATATGTACAACGTGAGAGATTAAAATTGCTAGATAGTACTTATTTTAATACTACGAAAGTTCATGATGTTGTAAAAGGGCAATTTGATAATGGTTTAGCTAAGAAAATAGATTTAGACCGTATTATCGTAAAATTGTCAAACATTGATACAGATCGTCAACAAGTTAAAAATCAAATTGAATTACAAGAAAATGCTTTGAAGTTTTATATGGGAATGCCGATAGAAACTCAAATCATTATCCCAAAAGAAGAATTTGAAGCTGTTCCTGCATCATTAACTGAGGTTCCAAATGTTGAAAACAGAACAGAATATCTGCTTTTGAAAAAACAAGAAGAACTATTAGTATTCAATAAAAAAGCGGTTGAAGCTGGATATTATCCAACACTTTCTTTAACTGCTGGTTATAACTATATTGGTCAAGGGCCACAATTTCCTTGGTTTGCAAAGCCTTCTGATGGTGTTTATTGGTCAGATTATGCCGCAATTGGATTGAATTTACACGTACCGATTTTTACAGGATTTGGAACTCGTGCTAAAGTGAGACAAGCTGATGTACAAATCAGAGAACTTCAGGAAGATATTAAAGATACCAAACTGTCTCTTGATCTGGATTACAGAAATGCAATGGCGCAAATCGATAACAATATGGTAACCATCCAAAACCAACAAGAAAATATGCGTTTGGCTCGTGAAATTTTGAGCAATACAAAAAACAATTATCTGCAAGGTTTAGCATCATTAACAGATTTGTTAGATGCTGAAAATGCACATCAAGAGGCTCAAAATAATTATACAAGAGCTGTTTTAAATTACAAAATTGCCGAAGTGGCATTAATCAAATCAAAAGGCGAACTAAAAACTCTTATTAAATAACTAATTACAATGAAGAAGACTATTACAACAATCGTAATCATAATCATGACTTTGGGTGTGATTGGGTATGTTTTAAATAACAATAAGAAAAAGAATAAGGAAAAAACAGATGTCGTAGCTGAGAAAAATGTCGCGGTTTCAGTTAAAGTTACTCCAGTAAAAACAGAAGTAGTTTCATTAGATTTCGTTGCTAACGGAAATTTCGCCCCAACTCAGGAATTGACTTTCTCTGCTGAAAAATCTGGAAAAGTAATTAGTGTTTTAGCTAAAGAAGGGGATTACGTAAGAGTAGGTCAGACGTTGTTGACAATGAGAGGCGATATCATTAATGTAAATGCTCAACAAGCTCAGGCAGTCTATAATAATGCAAAATCTGATTATGCGAGATATGAGAATGCTTTTAAAACTGGCGGTGTTACAAAACAACAATTAGATCAGGCAAAATTGGCTTTGACAAATGCTCAGTCTAATTTAACTCAAGCAAATATCAATGTTGGTGATACAAAAGTAAAAGCGCCAATCAACGGATTCATCAATAAAAAATATATTGAGCCAGGATCTATCTTGACTGGAATGCCAGCAACTGCATTATTTGATATTGTAAATACTTCAAAATTAAAATTGACTGTTACTGTAAACGAAAACCAAGTGGCAAGCTTGAAATTACATGATAATATCAATGTTACAGCAAGTGTTTATCCTGATAAAACTTTCCCAGGGAAAATTACTTTTATCGTCGCAAAAGCTGACGCAAGTTTAAATTTCCCAGTTGAAATTGAAATTACAAATAATTCAAACAACGACTTAAAAGCTGGTATGTACGGAACAGCAAATTTTGCATCTAAACAGCAAAAACAAAGCTTAACAGTTGTACCAAGAAATGCATTTGTTGGAAGTGTGAGCAGTAACGAAATTTTTGTAGCTGAAAACGGTGTTGCAAAATTGAAAAAAGTTGTTGCAGGAAGAATTTTAGGAGATCAAGTAGAAATCATCAGCGGATTATCTGACGGAGAAAAGGTAATTACTACAGGTCAAATCAACTTACAAGACGGAAATACAGTAGAAATTATTAAATAATTATTGGCTTTAAGCCGTAAGCTATAAGCTTTAAGCTATTTTAAAAAAGCCTAAAGCCTATTGCTTGCGACCTACAGCATAAAGTAACAAATATGAAATTAGCCGAAATATCCATAAAACGTCCGTCGTTGGTAATTGTATTGTTTACAATTCTGACTCTTGGTGGATTGTTCAGCTACAGCCAATTGGGCTACGAGCTGATCCCAAAATTTGAACAAAACGTTATTACGATTTCTACTGTTTATCCTGGAGCTTCTCCAAGTGAGGTAGAAAATACGGTAACCAAAAAGATAGAAGATGCGATTGCGTCTTTAGAGAACGTAAAAAAGATTGACTCAAAGTCGTATGAAAGTTTATCTATCGTTTCGATTACACTGACATCAAATGCAAAAGTCGATTTTTCTTTGAATGATGCACAGCGTAAAATCAATGCGATTATTAGTGATTTGCCAGATGACGTTAAAACGCCGGCATTAACCAAATTCTCGCTGAGTGATTTACCAATTATGACGCTTGGTGCCAATGGAAAAATGGACGAAGTCGCCTTTTATGACTTGATCGATAAAAAAGTTGCTCCTATTTTATCTCGTGTACAAGGTGTGGCACAGGTAAATATTATTGGTGGTTCTGAGCGTGAAATTCAAGTGAATCTTGATGCTGTAAAAATGCAAGGTTACGGACTTTCTGTTCCGCAAGTACAACAAAACATTTTGACTTCAAACTTGGATTTCCCAACAGGAAACATCCAGACTCGTAACCAAAAAATATTAATTCGTTTAGCGGGTAAATATAAAAGTGTTGAAGAATTAAGAAACCTTGTAGTTTCTTCTCAAAACGGAATCCAGATTCGTTTAAGTGATATTGCTGATGTTCAGGATACACAGAAAATTGCTGAAAAAATATCACGTGTAGATCAAAAAAGCGCAATTGTACTGCAAATCATCAAACAATCTGATGCAAATGCGGTAGCGGTTAGTGAGCAATTATTAAAAACAATTGCAACGCTTGAAAAAGATTATAAAGTTAATCAGCTTAAATTAGAAGTTGCAAAAGATAGTACGATCTTTACTCTTGAAGCGACAGATTCTGTTGTTCACGATTTATTGATTGCGGTAATTCTGGTAGCATTTGTAATGTTGTTTTTCTTGCACAGTATCAGAAACTCATTGATTGTAATGGTCTCGATTCCTGCGTCGTTGATTGCAACTTTCATCGGAATTTATTTAATGGGATATACGTTGAACTTAATGAGTTTACTTGGTTTATCTCTTGTTGTTGGTATCCTTGTGGATGACGCGATTGTGGTATTGGAGAATATCTACAGGCACATGGAAATGGGTAAAAGCCGAATCCGTGCTTCGTATGATGGAACAGCTGAAATTGGTGGAACGGTAACTTCGATTACATTAGTAATTGTTGTAGTATTCTTGCCGATCGCGATGAGTTCTGGATTGGTTTCTAACATTATTACGCAGTTCTGTGTTACGGTAATTATCTCAACGATGTTGTCATTGTTGGCTTCGTTTACAATTATCCCTTGGTTGTCTTCTCGTTTCGGGAAATTAGAGCATATCGAAGGAAAAAATTTATTCGGAAGAATCATTCTTGGTTTCGAAAACTATTTAACACGTTTCACTGACTGGGTTTCTCATTTATTGACTTGGTGTTTGGATCATTATATTAAAACTTTTATAGTCGTAATTGTATTGTTCTTTGCTTCAACCATTGGATTAATGGGCGGAGGTTTCATTGGAGGAGAGTTCTTTGCTTCTTCTGATAGTGGAGAGTTCTTAGTTCAGATTGAAATGCCAAAAGATGCTTCATTGGAACAAACGAACTTCATGACACAAAAAGCAGAAGCATTCTTAAAAGCACAGGAATATGTTCACAGCCAAATTACAACGGTAGGACAAACTTCTGAAGGTTTTGGAGCTTCTCAGGCAACAGCATACAAAGCAGAGATTGACGTAAAAATGATCGAGCAAAAAGACCGTACTGATGATGCGAATGTTTATGCGGCAAAAATCAAACGTAAGCTTGAAAAAGTATTAGTTGGAGCAAAAGTAAAAACGGTTCCGGTTGGTATCTTAGGTACTGCTGAAGATGCTACTTTAGGATTGATCGTAACAGGTCCTTCTACAGAAGCGGCAATGGCATTTGCTAAACAAGCTGAAGCTGAATTAAGAACTATTCCTGGAACAACAGAGATCAAATTAACAGTTGAAGACGGAAACCCTGAAATCAACGTAAAAGTAGATCGTGATAAAATGGTCGCTTTAGGTTTGACACTTCAAACAGTTGGTTTAACCATGCAAACAGCTTTTAGTGGAAACACAGATGGTAAATACAGAGCTGGAGAATATGAGTACGATATCAATATTAGATACAATTCATTCGACAGAAAAAGTATTACTGACGTAAGCAATTTGATTTTCATCAACAATGCAGGGCAACAAATTAAATTGTCTCAATTTGCTGATATTACTGAAGGTTCTGGACCTAGCCAGTTAGAGCGTAGAGACAAATCGGCGTCGGTAACCGTAAAAGGACAAAACGTTGGGGTGCCATCTGGAACAATTGTTCAACAATGGCAAGTTAAATTAGATAAATTGAAAAAACCAGCTGGAGTTAACTACATCTGGGGTGGTGACCAAGAGAACCAATCTGAAGGATTTGGTACTTTAGGAATCGCATTATTAGCCGCTATTATTTTGGTTTACCTTGTAATGGTGAGTTTGTATGACAGTTTCGCGCACCCATTCGTAGTATTGTTCGCTATTCCGCTTTCGTTCATTGGAGCGATGCTGGCACTAGCATTGACAAACAACTCTTTGAACATCTTTACCATTTTGGGTATCATCATGTTGATTGGTCTGGTGTGTAAGAATGCGATCATGCTTGTCGATTATACGAACCAACGAAGAGCCGCTGGAGAATCAATCAGAACAGCGTTGATTCAAGCAAACCATGCTCGTTTGCGTCCGATCTTGATGACAACAATTGCGATGGTATTTGGTATGTTCCCAATTGCATTGGCAAAAGGAGCTGGAGCTGAGTGGAAAAACGGATTGGCTTGGGTAATTATTGGAGGTCTGATTTCTTCTTTATTCCTAACCTTGATTGTGGTTCCTGTAATTTATAACATTATGGAGAAATTAATTCAGAAATTCTCTAAAGGAGAAAAAATCGATTACGAAGCTGAAATGGTGGCTGATTACACGCCAACAGAATTAAGCGAAGACGGTTTTAATCCGAAACATACGCATTAATAGTTTTTAATTTTGATTTGAAAATCCCAAATTCCGCCCGAATGGAATTTGGGATTTTTTTTGAATTGAGAATAAAGATATTTCACGCAGATTTTAAACAGATTTAAGCAGATTAAAAATGATTTCGTTTACATTATTAAATATAGCCCGTGGTTTCAACCGCGGGTACACAATGCATATAATACGTCTCCCGTGGTTGAAACCACGGGCTATGTTGAGCTAGAGGATAAAATTTCAACAGATCAAATTAGAATAAATCTGCGCTTATCTGCTTAAATCTGTTTAAAATCTGCGTGAAAGAATTATAGACAATTTTAAGTTGGAATTTGGATTTTTTTATTGAGAATTGAAAAGCTGATATTAAAAAACATCAGCTTTTTTGTTTATTTGCATGACCTTATTAAATTATTATGCTACAAAAAGATAAATCTGCGGCGATTGGTTTCATTTTCATAACCATGTTGATTGACATTACCGGATGGGGAATCATTATTCCTGTAATTCCAAAATTAATCGAAGAACTGATTCACGGAGACATCAGTGAGGCGGCAAAAATTGGTGGCTGGCTGACTTTCGCGTATGCCATAACTCAGTTTGTATTTGCGCCAGTAATTGGAAATTTAAGTGATAAATTCGGAAGAAGACCAATTATCTTGATTTCTCTTTTTGGATTTTCATTAGATTATTTACTGCTTGCTTTTTCACCAACAATTATTTGGCTTTTTATCGGAAGAATTATTGCAGGAGTCACTGGTGCTAGTATTACAACAGCTTCTGCCTATATTGCCGATGTAAGTACAGCCGAAAACAGAGCGAAAAACTTTGGGTTGATTGGGGTCGCTTTCGGATTAGGATTTATCATAGGTCCTGTTATTGGTGGTTTGCTAGGTCAATACGGATCTAGAGTTCCATTTTATCGTCACGGCTGATTTTGTGTATGGTAAATTTCCTTTACGGATTTTTCATTTTGCCAGAATCTCTTAAAAAAGAAAATCGAAGACCTTTTGATTGGAAACGTGCCAATCCCGTTGGTGCAATTTTGGGTTTGAAAAAACATCCCGAATTAATTGGGTTGATTTCAGCAATATTTCTTTTGTATGTAGGTTCTCACGCAGTTCAGAGCAATTGGAGTTTCTTTACCATTTATCAATTTAATTGGAATGAGAGAATGATTGGAATTTCATTGGGAATAATCGGATTGTTAGTTGGTGTTGTTCAGGGAGGATTAATTCGTTTTATTAATCCGAAATTAGGAAATGAAAAAAGTATTTATGTTGGTTTGGCCCTATATACAGTCGGAATGTTATTGTTTGCTTTTGCAACAGAAAGCTGGATGATGTTTGTGTTTTTGATTCCGTATTGCCTTGGCGGAATTGCTGGGCCTGCACTTCAGTCTGTTGTTGCCAGCAAAGTATTACCAAGCGAGCAAGGAGAAATTCAAGGAACTTTGACCAGTTTAATGAGTGCCTCCTCGATTATTGGTCCGCCAATGATGGCCAATACTTTTTACTTTTTTACTCATAGTGATGCGCCATTTAAATTTGCTGGAGCGCCTTTTATTTTGGGTGGTTTTTTAATGTTATTGAGTACAGTTGTTGCTTATTTTTCATTGAAAAAACATACAGTTCCAAAAACAGAAATTAAACAACCAGAAATTAAACAACCAGAAATTGAATAAAAACAAAAAGCCTTCATTTATATGAAGGCTTTTTTATTAAGGTTGAAAAGTATTATTTTTTAATGAATTTTACTGTTTTTGCTTTCCCTTCAGATGTTACTTTTAGAACATAAACACCACTAGAAAGACTTGATAAATCAATTTCAGAAGAAGGAGCATTTATCTTTCTGTATAAAACAGATTTTCCAGAAACATCAATAATTTCAACATCGTCGATAACAGCATTGTTTTCAATATTTAAAATATCAATCACCGGATTAGGATAAAATTGGAACGAAGTCAAATTGAAATCTGGTGCCGAAAGTGAACCATTAACTTTGGCTGTTACCGCAAGACGTTCCTTACTTTCAATTCCGTTTATGGTTTGTGAAGCATAATACGTCACACCGTCAACCAAAACTGTTGTTAAAGGCAAAGGAGTTTCATTAGTTTTGCTTGTTTTGGTTTGTGAAGGACTTGGATTACTATACCATTTAATGTTTTCACCATCCACAACAAGATCTGCTAAAGTTGATCCTGGTTTGACATCAACAATTATGGTCTCTTGTTTACCCTCAGCTATAGGAGCTGGTGGATTAATAACGAAATTTAGCATTACATAGCACCCATTTAAATCTTTAACAATTACTGTATATTCTCCAGCTTCTAAATTTGTAAATGTATTATTAGATGTAAACACATTTACATTAGGAGAAATTGCATATGAAAAAGGACCTGTACCACCTGAAGCAATGATTGTTGCTGTTTGGTCTTCAACATTTAAATTTGCAATTATAGGTTGAGGTTGTTCTAATTGTATAGACACAACTGCTGTACAATCATTACTATCTCTTACAGTTATAATATGGGTACCTGCAGTTACGACAAATGAGTTACTGCTTTGAAGCGGGCCTCCATTTAACGAATAAACAAAAGGAGCACGTCCTCCGATCGCATTTGCTGTTATTGTTCCGTTTTGTAAGCAATTTACAGGAGATGTAATAGTTGCTGTTAATTGAACAGGGGTTACAGGATCTATTATAATAATAAATGAAGTGGTAATGTTATAAGCATCACGTACAACTACATTATAAATTCCTGGTATAGCAGTAGTAAACACATTCGAAGCTATGTAAGTTGTACCATTATTAAATGAATAAGCATATGGAGCAGTTCCTCCCGTTGCAGTTACGGTTATAACACCATTAGCGTTACATGTCAATGGAATTACACTGGCGCTAGCGACAAGTGGAGGTGGAGCTACAATACTAATTCCTTGTTGTAAAAATATACATCCTACTGCATCTTTTACTTCAACAGAATAATATCCTGATGTTAAATTTGTAAAAACACTTGCATTTTGTGGTGGGGCTAATATTGTTCCATTACTCCTTTTAAGAGAATAAGTATAAGGTTGAACTCCACCGGAAGCATTAACAGTTATTCTTCCGTCACTATTGTATGAAGATGAAGCATTTTGGACAATGGTTGACAGTGATAAAATAGCTGGTTGTAATATTGTTGTACTAGAAATAGTAGTACATCCTGCGGCGTCTTTAACAGTTACATTATATTCTCCTGGCTGTAAATTGTTAAAAACATTAGATGAAGAAAAGACGGTTCCTAAAGAATAAGTATAAGGAGCAATTCCTCCGCTTGCAGTTGCAGTTATTGTGCCATCTTGAGATCCGTTGCAATTTATGTTTGTTTTAGTCGCATTGAGTGCTAGCGGAACGTATGGTTTTACAATATAATTTATCCAGCTTGTATTACCGAGAGCATCTTTTACATAAAGATTATAAGTTCCCGCTTGTACAGTATAAATACCAGTTGTAGTATAACCTCTGCCGCCATTTGCTGAATATAGATAGGGTCCAGTTCCTCCAGTGGCACTAAAAGTTAAAGTTGTAGTACTGTTTGAACATGTCAAAGGACTACTGATCGATGCAGTTATTAAAATAGGCTCAGGAATTGTAAGAGTCAATTCCGTTTTTTCAGATTCGCAACCGTTAGCATCTTTCGAAAAGACAGTATAAGTATCAGCTGGTAATCCGCTATAGATTGTCGAAGTTTGATTTTCATATGCCACTTTACTAACGTCCGTTCCTTTAATGTTATAAGAGTAAGGAGCTGTACCGCCTGTAGTACTTACCGTTATCATGCCTGAAGTATAATTGCTTGAGGTTTCGTAAGAGACAATAGTAGTCATTTTTGGAGCAGTATATGCTTTTACAATAAAATGTGTTTGTGCTTCATTTCCAATGGCATCTTTTAATAAAATGGAATAATTACCAGGAGTCAAATTAGTTCGTCCAGGATTGTTGTTGGTATAAGTATTACCACCATCATAGGAATAAAGATATGGAGCTACACCTCCTGAAGCGGTTACAGATAATGAAGCATTTGCAATACAAGATATTGGCGTTTTAACAGCATTTAATATTATTGGATTATTAAGTGTAATGTCTATATTGCTTTTGGTTTCCTGGCATCCGTTTGCATCAATAACACTAATTGTGTATAAACCTGCAGGCATACCACTATATCTTTTATAAGGGACATTTTTACCGTACTCAACTCCTGTAACTTGATTTTTTACAGAATATAAATAGGGCGCAGTCCCTCCTGTGGCATCTAATTGTATTAAGGCTCCAATTGACCCATCATTATTAAGGGTTTTAATATCAGTAGTAAGTACTAAAGCATTAGGTTGAGAAATTGTCGCATTATAGGAAACGATACATCCTTTATTATCTTTCACATATAAAGTATAAGTGCCTGCACTTAAAGACGTAAAAGTCTTATTTGATGAATAATTAATATTATCTTTAGAATAAGAGTAAGGAGCTGTACCACCAGAAACATTTAAAGTTATTGTTCCTGTAGCCGAGCCATAGCAAGTAGCGCTTGTAGTATTTGCTGTAATAGCCAATGCTGTAGGTTGTAGAACATTTACCGTAATATTAGAAACACATGTTCGATTGTCTTTAATTCGGATCAAATAAGTTCTTGCTTTAAGATTATTAAAAATATCACTGGTTTGATAATTAGTGCCATCAAGTGAGTAAGTATATGGAGGAGCTCCTCCGCTTGCAAGAACTTTTATAGAGCCATTTGCACTTCCAAAACAAGTCGCATTTGTAACTATTGTATTCGCAGTAAGCGTATATGGTTTTAAGGTTATTGTTGTAGTAGCAATACAATTGGAGTTATCTTTAACATTTATTGTATAGGTTCCCGCTGGTTTGTTGAAAAGAGGCACAGTTGCGGTATAAGGCTCATTGTTAATCGAATATAGATAAGGACTTTTTCCACCTGTAACATCAACTCTGAAAGATCCATTAATGCAATCCACTTCTTTTGTAATAGTAGCTATTGCAACAAATGGCACACGAGGATTGACGGTCATCGCTTGTACATTCGAAAAACATCCATTACTATCTTTTACAATTATTGGATAAACTCCTGCCACAGCATTATTAAGAGTATTATTGTCGCCATAAGTATTTCCATTATCAAAAGAATATAAATATGGACCTTGTCCTCCTGTTGCAGAAACGGTTATGATAGCATTACTAAGACAATCTATTGATTTTGTGAGAACGGCATTAGCAGTTGGCGCAACAACCGGAAGTATTACAACAGTTTTTGAATAAGCTAAATCATTAGCATCTTTTACAGTAACAATATAATCTCCAGGATTTAGAGTATCAAAAATATTATTTGTTTGATAAGGCTGGTTATTTATGGAATAAGTATATGGAGCTGTTCCTCCAATGGCATTAACAGCAATTGTCCCATAAGGATTGTTGCAGTTAATTTGAGTAATATCAATTGTTGCCGTTGGAGCAGAAACATTATTAATAATTGAAATATCTGTTTTGAAAGCTATACATCCATTTGCATCTTTTACCTGAACGCCGTATGACCCGGATTTTAAACCATCAAAAGTATATGAATTTTGAAACGAAACAGCTGGAAGTCCACTTGAATCGGTCAATGCATAAACATATGGCGAAACTCCTCCCATTGCAACAACTGTTATTTGACCATCATTATCGGCAACAGTTGTTGAATTTTTAACACTTACAGTTGACGTTATAGCAGTAGGTTCAGTTATGACTACGTAAGAAGAGTTCAAGCATCCATTTGCATCTCTTATTCTTATATCATAAACACCAGGAGCTAAATTGCTGAAAATATTGCTTGACTGAAAAGCTCCACCATTTATAGAATAAACATAGGGAGCTTTTCCTCCAGCCGCACTAACAATTACAGTTCCATCATTGCCCTGAGAACAGCTTACATTAGTTTGAGTAAAAGTTAATGTTGGAAAACTTATAGGCGTAATAGTTATATTGTTTGTGATGGCTTGAGCACCATTGGTATCTTTTACAGTAATTGAATAAATTCCGTCAGTTAAATTGCTAAAAACATTAGACGACTGAAAAGTTACTCCATTTATAGAATAAGTATATGGAGCCGTTCCTCCTGTCGCACTAGCAACTATTACTGCATTACTCAAACAATCAAGTTCCTTAGTAATTGTTGCTACAGCATTTAATGAATTTGGATTTTCAATATTGACATTAAATGGAGCTGATTCGCATCTATTTGCATCTCTTAGCAATATAGTATGAATACCTGGAGTTAAATTTGCAAAAATATTTGAAGACTGAAAAACAGCCATATCTAAAGAATATTCATAAGGTGCAATTCCTCCTTCCCCGACAATTGTTATAGTTTGTTTGTCGGCATTAATAGTGGCAAATAATGGCGTTGGTTGCTTTATATCATATACAAGTTCTGTTTGACAATCAAGAACATCTTTTGCTTTAATAATATAAGTTCCTGCACTTAAGCCATAGAAAGTATTACTAGAAGAAAAAGCACCATCGTTTATAGAATATTGATATGGAGCCTGCCCGCCAACTATACTAGTTGTTAAGGTTGTTGTACCCTTATGACATAATATTGAATTGTGTGTAGCTGTCAGAGCTAATTGCGAAGGTTGTTGTATTGTTGCAGATATAACAGAAGAAATACAATCACCACTATCTTTTACAAGAATAGCATAGTTTCCGGCTGGTAAATTCGTAAAAGTATTGTTGGCAGTATATGTTACTCCACCATCAATAGAATAATAAAGTGGTATTTGACCTCCACTTCCAGAAATCGCTATTGTACCATTGTTTAGACAGCCTGAAGAATTTGTAACTACAGCGGTTCCAGTTACAGGAACAAATGCTTTCAATCCCATTGAAAGATTATTTACAATAGTGTTCTGAGCATCTTTTACAGCTACAGAATAAATTCCGGCAATTAGATCGTTAAAGGTATCGCTTGTTTGAAACGTCTGAGCGCCATCTACTGAATATAAATAAGGAGGTTGTCCTCCGTAACCAATAACACGAAGCGTACCATTACCTCTACAATCTACTTGTTTGACAATCATTGCTCCAGAACTTAAAGGCTGTTCTGTTGCTGAAAGTTTCACCGAAAGTGTAAAACTGCATCCTTGAGCATCTTTTATTACTACAGGATATGTGCCATCAGCTACATTCGAGAAAACATTACTATCTTGAAAAGTAATCCCATCTAAAGAATATAGATAAGGTGCCATGCCACCAGTAGTACTGATTACTATATTTTGACCAAACGTACTTGAATTTGCAGTTAAGGCAATTGGTTCTGTAATTGTATATGGAAGTATTTTTATGCATCCATTAGCATCTGTTACTTTGATGGTATAATTTCCAGCTGTAAGATTTGTAAATACATTGTTGTTTGTGTTCGCTCCTTCATTTATAGCATATTGATAAGGAGTCTGTCCAGCTGAAGCTACAATTGTTAAAGAAGCTGTTCCGCCAAAGCATAATATAGGTGTATTTGTAGCTACAAAATCAACTTGAACAAGAGGAGCAAGTGTTACTGCGTAATAATTTGAAATGGTATTTGTTGCATCTTTTGCGGTTACCGTATAAGTTCCTGCAGGCAAATCGTTGTAAATATTTATTGGAGAATAAGGGCCTCCATTTATAGAATAAACATATGGCGCTTGACCTCCAATAGCATTAGCGATGATTGAACCATTGCTCATGCAATCTATCAGTTTTACAATGGATATTGTACAAGTCAAAGGAGGATTTACATTAGCAAATACATTTGCTCCGCATCCTTCAGCATCTCTTACTTTTATATTATAAGAGCCAGGAGCTAAATTTGCAAAAAAATTAGTTGATTGATAATTGATTCCATCCAAAGAATATTGATAAGGGGCAGTACCACCATAGGCAGTAACAAATACATTTTGCTGATCAACAAGACTTGTAGCTACTAGAGCTTCGGGCTCAGTAATGGTATAATCAATTGAAGTTTCACAGCCTTTCACGTCGTCCCGAACAGTAATAGTATAAAAACCAGCAGGCAAATAAGAATAATAATCTTGACTTGTAAATGAACTACCATTTAAGGAATAGGAATAAGAACCACTTCCTCCAGAAACATTTATTGATAATGATGCAGTTTCTCCTTTACAAAGTATCGGTTTGTTGGAAGCCGTTACTGTTAAAGCCGGAAAAGTAGTTAAATTGAAATAATTGGTCGTGATAGTGCCATTATTGTCTATTCTTCCGTAGATTTTTGATGTACCTGTAACTCCAGTATAAGTAGTTGGATTCAGAATTACATTTGTATTGTTTAAAGCATCGTTTTCACTCAAAAAGTAAGTTACCGTTGTTTCAGCAGGATTTAAATTACCAATAAAATCGGCCTTAAGTGAAGTGAGATTAAAAGTTTCGTTAGCGCAAACTGTAACGAAAGCGACTTGAGAATAAAATGTAGTTGTAAATAATAAAAGAAAACAAAGTAGAGTTTTTTTCATAGTACTATATTTGTTAATTGGTCATCAAATATAGTAGAATAAATAGTGTTAAAATTGCGGTTTCCCGTAAAAGCTTAAAAAAATAACTAAAGCAAAATTTTCATTTCAAATACACATAATGATTATAATAATCAATTATTGCTTTTCCTTCTAGCAAAACATCGGCGCCAATAATGCCATGAACTGGTTTTGCTTTATGTGATTCCAAAGCTTCATTTACATGTGAAAGATCAAAAATGACAATACTGAAATCGTTGTTTTTCCAACTTCCTAATGCTAATTTATTTTCAGATGAAATTTGGGTTTTCATACCTGTTCCGCCCGCTCCCGACGCTTTTGTTTTGGATTTTTTTGCCTTTAATTCAAAACGCTCAATGCTTTCAAACCCAACGCAGGAATTTGACGCTCCAGTATCTAAAATGAAGTCTCCCGAAATGCCGTTAATCTTGGCTTTTATTGCAAGATGTTGCGTTCTGGTAATCTTGAATTTTATTTTTTTGTATTTCTCTTTTTTGAGGTATTCGTGAAGATTTTCCATTTTCGATTCCGATTGAATATCAAAAATAAACCAATTAAAATCAATAAACTAACAATATAATAGATATAATTTGATGATTCTTCTTCATTCGAAACAGAGCCATAATAAACAAACGAACTCCAATAATAAGGCGATTTCTTCACATTCGAAATAGATTTGTTGTTCAGATAATCCAATTTTGCTTTGTTATTGGCTTCAAAATAAGAAACATTATGGTTGACGTTTTTATAAAAATCTTCCATAAATACAGAAGTCGTAAAATCATTTACTTTCCATAATGAAAACAGCAAATTCTGTGCGCCGGCAAATTGAAAACCTCTTGCAACGCTCATCGCGCCTTCGGCTTTGTAGAGTTTTCCAATTCCGGTTTCACAGGCGCTCAAAACTACTAAATCGGGATTGATGTGCAAATTATACAATTCAGAATAGAAGATCTCTTGATCATAAAATTTAATGCTCGCCGGAGTTTCAATATCGCCCGAAGAGGCATGCGTACTCAAATGGAGTATAGCATAATTAGAAGCGTTATTTTTGAAATTAGCAAATGTGGCATCAGCGTTTTCTAAATATTTTCCCTTAAAATTACTTCGAATGGATTCTAATTCTTTCTTCGAATAAGTCAATTCAAAAGCTGTTTTCTCAAAAACCGGAAACACACCTAAAACTGTTTTTTCTGATTTCTGAACTGGTTTTGAATTCAAATAAATATTTGCCGAAGTATTATAAGCAATCTTAAAATCATTAAGCAAATAATGCATTTTGGCAAAATTTGTTGTGTTTGATTCTTTCGTAATCAAAGCTTCAAAAGGAAGAAAATTTAAAATCCCGTCAGGAACAATGATGAGGTTTTTGCAGTTTTGGTTTGAAGGTAATTTTAATAACTCGTAGGCACTTTTTCCATAATAATTATAGCCAACAATATCATTTGTGATAGCGTCTGGAGTTCTGAAATAATCGATGAATTTTAAAATTCTGGAATTTGCATTATCAGTAACATCAAAATGATTTAAGCTAATTTGATTATTTTGAATGGTGAAATAATAGAGGTATTCAGCACCCATAAAATAATAAATCATAATAGCTTTCTCTTTTTCTAATTTGGAAGAGAATGCTTTAAAATCGAAATTCTCAGCAATTGAATTTTGATTTTGAGATTGAATTCTCTTTAATGAAAGCATCAATTCATTTTGCTTTTTTATGGCCGAATTAATAACTGAAATATTAGCCAAATTTCCTTTTTGCTGTTCTTTTAAAATCGAGTTATTGGCATTTTGAAATTCTTGCAAAAGTTGTTTTTCTTTTGCAGAAGCTTTTTTATTATTTGAAAGATGACGCTTCAAAATTCCTGATTTTGTTTTTTCTGCCAATTGAAAAGCTTCTTCTAAATATTCCGCTCTATTTTCCCTTTTGTACAATCGATCGTAAATCAATAGGCATTTCTCGGTACGATTTCTGGCACGGATTTGTGAAATGATTTTAGAGTTTTCATACACTAAACCGCTCATCAATAAATTTTCAATATGAAACGAAAGTTGATAACCTTCAAGTGCTTTTTTAAGTTGGTTTTGATGAGCAAAAATTGCCGCCTGTAAATCCAAAATATCCATTAAAACAGTTTCGGCATATAATTCATTTTCAGTCGGAAGAATGTTTTTTGGAACATAACTCGGAATTAAAATTTTAAAAGCTTCAGTGGTTTGCTTGGTGCTTTCGGCGTATTTTTTTCATCAAAAAGCAGTAATGCTTTTTCATAATACAGTTTGGCAATTTTTCTTGGTTGCTGATTTGGAATTTTCAGGAAGAGTTCTGTTGCTTTTTCTAAATAAGAATCGGCAATTTTAAATCGATGGGTTTGCCTGCTTACATTTGCAAGATTTCGATAAGAATTAGATAAATTTTCAAGATGATCTTTATCGTTTTCCAAATAGTTAACCGCTGATTTAAAGGCATTTTCAGCTTTTTTATAAAGCTCCTGGGTCATCAAATTTCCTTTAAAAAGCAAATAATTATTGCCTAAATTATTCAGTAAAATGCCTTTCTGCGAGTTTGATAGTTTTTCAGTTTTTAAAGTTTTTTCCAAAAGTTCAATTCCTTCAATAACTCTCCCTGTATTTTGATAAACATTTGACAAATTCAGAATAGCGGCAACTTTTTGAGCTTCGTTTTTTTCAAGATTCGCAATAAAAAAATACTGCTTTATAATATTTTCAGCGCTGTCATAATCGCCTAAAACGGTATATAGATTTCCTAAAGGCTTCAAACAAAATTCAATAATATCATAATTGGAAAGTTTGTTTTTCTGATAAATCTGCCACGCTTTTTCATAACTCGAAATGGCGTTTTGAGTTTGTCCAAATTGATTTTCATAATACGCTTTGTTGCAATTCAAAACCACAATTGCCAATAACTCATCTTTGGTTTTTGGTTTTTGATTTTTCCAAAAATCACTTTCAATATTTCGTAAATTTTGCAACGCCTTAGCGGAAGGATGAGCAACATAAACGTCAATGGCATTATATATTTTATATTCCTGATTCTGCCCAAAAACATTCAGATTTATAAAAAGGAAGATTAAACCATATAAGTGATATAAGTTCATATTAATTTGTTTTTTTGCCACGAATTTCACCAATTTCCACTAATTTTTTAAGCAATGCTTTTGAGTTTCGATTTGTGAAAATTCGTGAAATTTGTGGCAAAAACTCTTTGCGTATCTCTGTGCAACCTTTGCGAATCTCTGCGGTATAACTTCTAAAACTTCCATATCCCATAAAGCTGAATATAATTGAAATTTTGTTCAAAATTAATTACATAACGCGCGCCCAAACTTGGCCCAATTCTGGCAAAACCAGCCGTCAAATCAAATAATAATCCAGTTTTAAAATCAGTAAAAGAGTTTTTAATTGTATTTGAAGTTGTTTTCGAATCAATTAAAAAATTCTCTTTATCACCTTCATAAAGATCAACTTGTATATTCTGATTTTGTTCTGAAGAAACATTCAGATTGAACTGCACTCCAGCTCCAACTCCGATGTAATTATTGATATTATACCGAATCAAAACAGGAACTTCCCAATTGATGTTTTTGTTTTCGGTTGTGGTCGTTGTACGTTGCAATTGGCGAACTCCATTAGCATTTGTCAAAACTTCATTTTCAACCTTAACTTCACTGTTATATTGATTCAAAGCATTCAACCATTCCGCTTGCCAATAAAAGCGATACGATTTAAAAGGCGAAATTGTCGCGCCCACAAAATAACTTGTCGATTTATCTAAATCAGGATAAATATTGTAACCCGCTTTTGCACCAATCGAAATTCCGGGCAAGAATCGGGTAGTGGCATAATTGGTAATTATCGGTTCATTTTTGTCAAAAATAATCGCAGTTCGGCTTTTGGTTTTTACTTTATGAAAGTCTTCGGCAAACTTCATCGAATATTTTACAAAACCTTTTGTAGAATCTTTTTCCTGAACATTTTTCTGTTCGCTTCCCGGCAAATAAATGTTTTTGAAAGTGAAAATAATCTGTTTTTGCTTGATAATGGTATCGAGACAGCTTACGGTTGGTTCTTCGCCTTTTGGGCAAATCGGGCATTCAGGATACATGCTTTCGATTTGAAAAGTTTTTTTATCAAACATATCTGGAACATCAGTTTCTAGACGAATCATTCTTGCCGGGCCTTCGCCATTGTTTTGAAAACGAGTTTTGAAATTTACTCTTTTAAAACGCACCAATCTGTAATTCATGAAACTTCCGTTAGATCCCATTTTATTTGGGTCGTGCGAAGTCACAATTTCCATTTCAAGGTTTTTGATTTTATGATTCTTATAACTTCTATTCGGAACAAAAATCCCTCGCATGGTAACCGTTGCGCTTGTATCTTTTATCATTTCGGGAGTTGTTTTAAATGTATAAAAAACATTGCGTGTTTCTCCCGGATTGGCATCATCAAATTCTAAAATTGAAACATTATGATAGGTTTTATTTGCCTCTAAAAGCGAAGCATCCAAATCTTCTTCGGTCGTTGTGTTTCGGTATTTTTTAGGTTTGAAATTTCCTTCGGCGGAAGCCACAAAATTATTAGAGTCGTCGAGATCATCAACAGAAGCAACTTGAATTTCTTTGATTTCTCGCTCATTCGCATAAGTTCTGAAATCCCTTAATTCGAAGTTGTTGTGTTTGAATTGCTTTTCATTGTAAAACAAATATAGTTTTCCGTTTGCAACATAATTTTCCAGATTTTGATAACTTACTACAACTATCATTTCCTGATCAGGAATAGGATCACAATTTTTAATTATTGCAAAACCATTTTGATCAGCAATTGATGCAATATCTTTGTAATTGTTGTCTGTAATATCATTTACGGCCACTTTTTTTGGTCGAGTTGCAGGAGGTTTTCCGTTGTCGTAATTGTTGGTAACGGCAAGTCGTGTGGTGTAAGTTCCTTTGTTTTTATAGACATGTTTAGGTTCTGCTTCTTTGCTGTAATGGCCGTCGCCAAGCTCCCATAAATACGAATAACTTGGTTTTGGAGCACCAGCAATCGGAATCAAAGGCGGTGTTTCAGGTTTGAAAGAAACAGCATTTCCATTTTGGATAAATCCAATATTGGCTCTTCGGGTTATGGTGTCTTTTACTTTGGTTTGTCCTATTGAAAAAATAGAAAATAGAATAAAGAAAATAGACAATTGTGGTTTCATAACTAGATAGTTTTGGGTTCTAAAATCTTAATAATCAATTTTAAAACAGGTTTAAATGTAAAAAAAGTGATGAGCAAATCATCACTTTTTCTTAAAAAAGCATTTCTAAGTTATTGAATAGCATTAATTGTCGCTACCAATTGCGCCTCAGTACCGACTACGGTTTCGGCAAGAGTAAAAGTGTAAATATCGTTGGCGCCGACGGTTACTGCTTTGATCGCATAGCGCCATTGACCATTGTCTTCGGTAACAAAAATCACATGGCATTTCAGACCAATCGGGATTTGGCCATAATGTTCGCTGAATAATCCTGCGGCGGTATAAGTATCTAATTTTGCAAGCGCATTTGTTCCTTCGCCGTCATAAGACAAATAAATTGCGCTATTATTGTTGTCGTATCCATCAGGAGCGTCAGCAAGAATTGTTGTTTTTGGTCTTGGATCACTGTAAAAACGGTCCACATTTGTCCATCCAAAGTTTCCAAAAGTTACATAATAATTGTTTCCTTCGCCTTGAACACCGCCTTTTCCATTTGCACCGTCAGCACCTGCTTTTGCTTCTCTCCAAGCCAGTTCTCCAGCATCGTCAATTACGCCAGTCCACAAAGTCATAGTATTGTCAACTCCATCAGTTAAAGCGGCAGGAACAATCATGCTCATTGAACAAGAAGTTTGAAGCTCAACACCGCCTTGAGTTGCTTTGATAAAGAATTCGCCGCCAGAGATTAAAAGGTTTTTCTTTCCGTCAGCAGTAATTCCCATTGTTGGTTTATTGGTAATCAACATATTTCCTTTGTCAAAAAGCTCGATATATTCAATGTCGATTTGCCCTGTTACGGCATTTCCGTTTTTGGTTAAGCAGTTTCCGTTGATGTTCAATTTTACACCTTTTGCAGATGTTATTGTAATCATTCCGCTTCCGGCAGTTGCAGTAAATTTTTGCGTATTTCCTTTAACTCCTTTTTCGCTGATGCTTTTAAAAGCGGCCGACGTTGGAGGCATAATCTGGATATCATCTCCATCGCTGTTGTCGCGACTTACTAATGAGATTAGTAATAAAAATAATAGACTAATAGTTTTAAATTTTGTGTTCATGATTTCTAGTTTTTAAAAAATCTGTCTTGAGTGTTTCAAGTGGTTTTCAGATTTTGGTTGTTACATTTATATTCTTAAATCAATTTAGGTTTGATTTTGTTACCCTTGTTTTTAAAATATTTTTTCAGGCTTGTATAACACTATATCAATTCGGTTGAAAATTTGTTACCCTTGTTTTTGTTTTTTTTTACTTAGGCCGATAAACACTTGTCTTCAAAAAGATTTCCATCTTCGTCGACAGCTACTAGAATGTTTGTTTTCTGCGAAAGCGAAACAATCAAATACAACCAGACAATTGCCCAAAGGCCAAATGTGATGCAGGTCAAAAAGAGGTGAAAAGAATGTTTGATGGCTTTTTTTCTTTGGACAAAACCACATAAGGCAGTTTTTCATTGTGCTCGATAATTACAAAACCATTTCGTTTTTTAGCCGAAATCATTTCGTAAAACTGATCCAGATTTTTTCTTGGGTAAATTGATACGTTTCCATTTCTTTTAATTTTTTTAGTTCAAAAGAGTATTTCAGGTTTATATCAATTTGATTTTGTAATTGTTACCCTATATTTTGAAATTATTTGAGATTCTTTTATAACTTTAACTTATAAAAGTTTTTTTATGGAGAAAATTAAAATACATCATGACCAAATGTATATTGACGGACTTGCGACAAATGATTCGGCTATAATTGAATCTATTTATAAAAAGTTTGTTCCTAAAGTTGTTTTTTTGTCCTGAATAATTCCGGCGACAGAGATCAGGCTCAGGATATTGTTCAGGAAGTTATGATTTTGCTTTACAATCAAGCCAAAGCAGGAACACTAAAGCTGACTTGTCCATTTGATGCTTACTTTTTTTATTATGCAAAAGAAAGTGGCTTAACGAATTCAAAAAAATATCAAACAAAGGGGTAACAATTCATGAAGATGTAGTATCTATAAATGAATCTGCTCTCGAGTTGATTGCTCAAACTGAGGATTTTGAAGAAAAACAACAACTTTTCGATACGATGTTTCAAAAACTTGGAGACAAGTGTCAGGAATTGTTGAAGCTGAGTTTTACAATCAAATCAATGGAAGAAGTTGCCGAGAAACTAAACGTTACATATGGTTACGTGCGCAAAAAGAAATCTTTGTGCATTGGCCAGCTTGCAGAGTGGATTCAGGGAGCAAAAAATTTTAATTCTCTAAAAAAATAAGCAGTCATGAACGAAGAACGCTACATATTATTCGATCAGTATCTTGAGGGAGAACTTGCAGTTGAAGAAAAAAATGACTTTGAAAAACAATTGGCAGAAGATGCTCAATTTGCTTCAGAATTTGAAACTTTCAAATTGGTACAGCTTCAATTGCAGAATAAATTTGGATTTAAAGAAGAACGAGAAGCATTTAAAGAAAATCTGAATCAGATAGCTGAAGAACATTTCAATAAAAAACCAAAAGTAATTGGTTTGAAGCCTTGGTATTTGGCTGTTGCCGCATCCGTTGCGGTATTATTTGGGCTTTTCTTTTTTAATTATAATCAGAATCCGGCTTTCGCCGATTATAATCACCCCGAACAAGCTTCTTTTGCTGAAAGAGGAAGCGAAGATGGTCCTTTGAAAAATGCAGAAAAACAGTTTAATGCGAAAAGATATTCATTGGCTATTCCGTATTTTGAAGAAGTTTTGGCAAAAGGAAAAACCCCAGAACTTCAATACTATTATGGAATTTCTCTTTTGGAACAAAGCGAATTTTTAAAAGCCGAAGCTGTTTTCAATGAACTGAAAACAGGAAATTCAGCTTACAAAGACAAAGCGACTTGGTATCTGGCATTGTCTAAATTGAAACAAAGAGATTATAAAGCGTGCAAGGAAATTTTGCAGACCATTTCTGAGGATTATGAAGATTATGATGAAGTGCAATTGCTTGCTCGATGATTTAGAATAAGTTTGGACTTCGACTCCGCTCAGTCTGACAATACACATAAAAAAATGCTTTTACGTAAAACCGTAACCGGATTTAGAATTTTAGTTCTAAATTCGGTTTTCTTTTATAAGAAATAGCTCCAAAAACTATTTATTTAAACTAAACCTACATGAAGAAAATTACGTTAGTACTTTTTATTGTTTTTTCGCAAAGTATTTTCAGTGCATCCAAAATCACCGAAACTGAAAAACTGGTTGCAACTTGCAAAGTATGGGGTTTCTTAAAATACTATCATCCAAAAGTAGCCGCTGGAGAATTCAATTGGGATCAGCAGTTGATCGATATTTTACCTAAAATTGCAAAAGCGCAGACCAGAAAAGAATATTCTTTAATAATTTCAAACTGGATAGATTCTTTGGGAGAAGTACCTCTTATTGCGCCAATTGCAACTCCGAAAGGCGTAGTTTTTTTGATAAAAATTTTGATTTATCTTGGATAAATTCAAATGCTTTATTTTCTAAAAATCTTTCTGCAAAATTAAAATTTATTGAAGAAAATAGATATCAAGGCAAACAATTTTATGTGGAAGGAAGTGAACATGTAGAAAATGTTAACTTGAGAAATGAACGTTATGACGATCCCAATTTTGAGGATAAAAATTCTAAACTACGTATGATATTTATGTATTGGAATGTCGTTGAATATTTTTTTCCATTTAAATATTTAATGAGTCAAAAATGGGATGAAACTTTAATACAGACATTGCCTGCGGTGATCAAAGCTGAAAATTATACTGATTTTTACACAGCAATGAAAAAAATGGTTGCAAAAATAGATGACAGCCATACAGAGTTTTTCTTATATCCATCAGCTTCAGCATCAGTAAAAAGCAAAGGTTATTTTCCTGCAGACGGTAAAATAATTGATGAAAAAATAGTGGTAACTGAAATCTTGGGCGATAGTCTTGCTCAAGCTTATGATATAAAAGTAGGAGATGTAATTACTAAGATAGATGGCAAATCGATAAAGGACATTATTGCAACAAACAGAGATTTAATCTGTGCGTCGAATGAGGCTTCATATTTAAATAAACTGATAAAGGTGGTCTTGAAGGGAAATGAAAATGTAAAAGTTGAATTTTTGAAAGATGGAAAATACGAAACAAAAGATATGATTTGGTTTGATTATCATGAGTCGCATCGAAATGAATTTAAAAAAGGAGCTCAGAAAGTAAAGCAGAAATTTAAACTTCTCGATAATAATATTGGATATGTTGACATGGGGATTATAAAATCGAGAAATATTCCGGCTATGATTGAGACCTTAAAAAATACAAAAGCAATTGTTTTTGATATGAGAAATTATCCTAGAGGAACTTGGAAGGAAATATCAAATTTTCTAAATTCTCAGGAAAAAGAATTTGCCATTTATACGCGTCCGTATTATTCTTATCCAGGCAGATTTATTTGGAAGGGAGGAACAAAAAGCGGTTCTGAAAACAAAGATAATTACAAAGGAAAAGTCATTGTTTTGCTTAATGAAAAATCAGTCAGTCAATCAGAATGGACGGCAATGTGCTTCCAGACAGCTGGCAATACAACAATTATTGGAAGCCAGACTGGCGGAGCAGACGGAAATGTAAGCCAATTTGATTTTAAAGGATTTCACACACTATTTTCAGGAATTGGCGTTTATTATCCTGACGGAAGAGAAACTCAAAGAATTGGCATCATTCCTGATATAGAAGTAAAACCTACCATAAAAGGAATTCAAGAAGGCAAAGATGAGGTTTTAGATCGTGCTTTGCTTTTTATTGAAACAGGAGCATAAAGCTCAGTTTGTCGTACTGAGGAACGAGGGGTCGCACTAGCTGATCGAGAGAAAAATTGGGGATTTTCTTCTCGAAGCTTCTTGTGAGGCCCTTCGTTCCTCAGAATGATAAAAATATAGGTAAAACGAAGAAATGTGTAGAAACCTTTGTCAAAGTTTCAAACTTTGACAAAGGTTTTTTCATTCGAAGCCATTACTTCTAAAAAAGAAAAATCCGTTTTAATCCGCGTTTTCACGAAGTGAATCCGTAAAATCCGCGTTCCATAACCACTACGAAATTGCTATTCTTTTAATATTGTCGTAATTTTGACATCTTTAAAAAAATAGACAATTGAATTCAACACCCATAATTACCGATACACACACCCATTTATATTCTGAAGAATTTGATCAGGATCGTGACGCTATGATTCAGCGTGCTATTGATGCTGGAATTACACGTTTTTTTATTCCTGCAATCGACAGCTGCGACAATACAATCGATGTATGATTTAGAGAAAAATTATCCAGAAAATATCTTCCTGATGATGGGTTTGCATCCTACTTACGTGAAAGATAATTACGAGGAAGAATTAGCACATGTCGAAACTGAATTATCAAAGCGAAAATTTTACGCAGTTGGCGAAATCGGGATCGATTTGTATTGGGATAAAACACATTTAAAAGAGCAACAAATTGCTTTTAAAAGACAAATTCAGTTGGCAAAACAATACAAATTGCCAATTGTAATTCACTGCCGAGAAGCCTTTGATGAAATCTTTGAAGTATTAGAAGAAGAAAAATCTGAAGATTTGTTTGGGATTTTTCATTGTTTTTCCGGAACTTTAGAACAAGCTGAGCGTGCGATTTCTTACAAAATGAAATTAGGAATTGGCGGTGTCGTAACGTTTAAAAATGGAAAAATCGATCAGTTTATGAACCAAATCGACTTAAAACATATTGTATTGGAGACAGATTCGCCGTATTTAGCGCCGATTCCGTACCGAGGAAAACGAAATGAAAGCAGTTATTTAGTCAATGTTATTGCCAAATTAAGCAATATTTATGGAGTTTCTGCCGAAGAAATTGCCAAGATTACGACTCAAAATTCAAAAGACGTTTTTGGTATTTAACTTAAGCCTTACAAAACTTTAAATTTTTTTTGTTCTTTTGCCCACTTAAACCCAAATAAATAATGCAGAGATTTGATGCCATTCGACCGTTTTATGATTCCGAAATAAATGAAGCACTTCATGGTGTTGTCAATCATCCGATGATGAAAACCATGATGAACTTTACTTTTCCGGAGGTAGAAGATGAGGTTTGGAAGGAACAATTAAAGAAAACACACTCTATTCGTGATTTTCAATGCAACTTTATTTACAATACGATCCAAAAAGTTCTCGAAAAAAGTTCTGAAGGATTAACAACCTCAGGTTTTGAGAAATTAGAGCCAAATACTTCTTATTTATTTATCTCGAATCATAGAGATATTCTTTTAGATACCACTTTACTAAATGTTTGTCTATTTGAACATGGGTTAGTGATGACGGCTTCGGCAATTGGAGACAATTTGGTGAAGAAAGCGTTCTTGGCAACTTTAGCAAAATTAAACAGAAATTTTTTGGTTTTAAGAGGATTGACGCCTCGTGAAATGTTGCAAAGCTCTAAACTGCTTTCAGAATATATGGGGCAATTATTGCTTCGAGAAAACCGTTCGGTTTGGATTGCTCAGAAAGAAGGAAGAACAAAAGACGGAAATGACGAAACCAATCCTGGAGTTTTAAAAATGATCGGAATGGGATCTGATGAAGAAAACTTAATGGACTATTTCAAAAAATTAAAAATAGTTCCAGTTTCTATTTCATACGAATACGATCCTACTGATGTCTTGAAAATGCCGCAGTTAATGGCAGAAGCCAATAATGAGGTTTACGTTAAAGATAAAAACGAAGATTTCATGAATATCATCAGCGGTATCATGGGAACTAAGAAAAGAATCCATATTTCTGTCGGCGATGTTTTAGATACAGAAATCGATCAGATTGTGGCTGAAAATGACAATTCAAACAAGCAGGTTTTGGCATTGGCACAAACAATTGATGATGTGATTTTGAAAAACTATCAATTATGGCCAACAAACTTTATTGCGTACGATATTTTAAACGAAACAGATAAGTTCGCTCACAAATACAAAGAGAATGAAAAACAGCTTTTTGAGCGTCGTTTAGAAATGCGTATCGGAAGCGATAATCCTGTGACAAGACAAGGATTTTTAGCCATGTATGCAAATCCGGTTGTCAATAAATTAAAATACCAAGATGCCATCTAAAGCAAAAATATTATTGATTTATACCGGAGGAACCATCGGTATGAGCAAAGATTTTGAAACTGGAGCGCTGAAAGCCTTCAATTTTGGTAAATTAATTCAGAAAATCCCAGAAATCAAGCAGTTGGATTGTGAAATCGAATCAATTTCATTTGAGCACCCAATTGATTCTTCAAATATGAATCCTCAAATGTGGACCAAAATCGCCACAATGATTGAGGAAAATTACGCTTCTTTTGACGGATTTGTGGTTTTACACGGATCAGATACCATGTCATATTCAGCTTCGGCTTTGAGTTTTATGCTGGAGAATTTGGCAAAGCCAGTTGTGTTTACTGGTTCACAATTGCCAATTGGAGATTTGCGAACCGATGCAAAAGAAAACTTGATTACAGCAATTCAGATTGCTTCTCTTCAAGAAAATGGAAAACCAGTTATTACAGAAGTTTGTTTGTATTTTGAGTACAAATTATATCGTGGAAACAGAACTTCAAAAGTAAATGCAGAACATTTTAGAGCTTTTACAGCGCCAAATTATCCTGAATTGGTAGAATCTGGTGTTCATTTAAAGTTGAATAAACATTTATTTCTTCCAATAAATAAAGACGCAAAACTGATTGTTCATAAAAATCTAGACAACCACGTTGCAATCATAAAAATGTTTCCAGGAATGAGCGAAATTGTTTTGGCTTCCATTCTGGCAACTCAAGGTTTACGTGGCATTGTTTTAGAAACCTACGGTTCAGGAAATGCACCAACCGAAGATTGGTTTTTAAATCTAATCGAAAAAGCCATCAAATCCGGAATGCATATCGTAAATGTAACACAATGTTCAGGCGGAAGCGTAAATATGGGACAATATGAAACCAGTACGGCTTTGAAATCCTTAGGCGTTATTTCCGGAAAAGACATTACTACAGAAGCCGCAATTACAAAATTGATGTATTTGCTTGGGCATAATATTCCGCAAAACGAGTTTAAAGATATTTTTGAGACGGCTCTTCGCGGGGAAATTTCATAGTTTTAAAATTCAATAACACGTATATAGACCTTTGTCAAAGTTTCAAACTTTGCCAAAGTTTTTTTGGTTTAGTTTATCATCCTGATGGAGGAAGGATCATATAAGAAATCCGACAACGTTAACATACCGAAACCCGACAGGTTTTAAAAACCTGTCGGGTTTGCTATACCCGCTAAGTTTGTCATTTCGATCCCGAAGCCTCGGGAGAGAAATGACAATATTGTGCAAAATTGGAATTTGGAATTTAATTTGTACAATTTTCTCAAAGCGTTGGAATTTGGAATTTTTTAATTGGAATTTTTATAAGTTACCGGACAGCTTTCCAATTCCTCAGAAGTTTTCTGTTTTCTATAATAGACATAAACAATAACCGAAATAATACAAATAATTCCTTGAATAGCAACTGTATTTCTGGTTCCGATTATATGAGAAACATATCCAACGATCAAACTTCCAACAGGAATCATTCCCTGATACGCCATTAAATAATAACTGATACTTCTGGATCTCATATTAACGGCACTCTGCGTTTGAACATAAATGTTTATAGATGAAGTTTGAGCCATCATTCCCACACCGCTCAATGCCATGCAAATAAGCGCGATGGTCAAACTATTTGAGTAAGCCAATATAATAACACTAAAACCTAATAAAAGACTCGCGACGATCATTATTTTGCTCATATTATCCGATTTTTTCAAATTAGCTAAGTAAATCGCTGAAACAATTGAACCAATTCCGGCGGCGCTTTCAAACCAGCTGAAAGTTTGTGCGTTTCCGCTAAAGATATCTTTGGCAAAAACCGGCATTAAAGTATTAAAGGAAATCACGAACAAACTGCCGCACATTAGCATTAAGAGCATTCTGGCCATTTCGGTTTCTTTTTTGACATAATCAAGGCCTTCAAGAAAATCATCGAGCATTTTGAATTTATCTTCGGCTTTGATATGCGGTGTGATTCTCATCATTAATAATGAAATTAAAACCGGAATGTAGCTTAAGAAGTTTCCAATAAAACAAATATCTTCACCATAATTGTGCAGAATAATACCAGCTAATGCAGGTCCGGCAATTCGGGCAAAATTATTTAAAGTTGAATTTAGTGCAACGGCATTAGAAAGGTCTTCTTTGTTGTCGACAATGTCAATCATCATGGTTTGTCTACAAGTCATGTCAAACGCATTGATAATTCCTTGAAAAAGACTTAAAGCTAGGATAAAATTGATGTCGTAAATTTTCAGGTAAATCAACAAAGCTAAAAGTCCCGCCTGAAGCATTGCCATTGATTGCAAGAAGATCATCGCTTTATGACGGTCGTATCTTCCAATAATACTTCCGGCTAATGGCGCAAGAAATAAAGAAGGAATCATGCTCAAAAAGGTCGCTAGCCCCAATAAAAAAACAGATCCTGTCACACTATAAACCATCCAGCTTACGGCTGTTTTTTGCAACCATGTTCCAATTACAGAAACTGATTGCCCGTAAAAGAATAACTTGAAATTTCTTGATTTTAGCGCCTTAAACATAACCTTAAATATTTTTTACAAAGGTCGGGATTATGATTGCATTAGAAAAATTAATAATTTTACTAGTAATAAGTAGTAAAACTTATCAATATGGAAATCTATCAATTAGAATATTTTATAAAAACGGCTGAAGTACTGCATTTTACTAAAGCGACCGAATTGTGTTTTGTAACTCAATCTGGGCTTTCACAGCAGATTAAAAAACTAGAAGAGGAACTCGGTTTGCCGTTATTTAAACGAATCGGCAAAAAAGTACAATTGACAGAAGCCGGTTCGGTTTTTTGATTCATGCCAAAAAAGTAGTCGAAAATGTAGAAAACGGTAAACAAGCAATTGAAGATTTAAATGAAATGATTGGCGGTGAATTGCGAATTGGTGTTACTTATATTTTTGGTTTATTGATTCTTCCGGTTGTCAATACATTTGCTAAAAAATATCAAAACCTTAAAATTGTTGTTGAATATGGGACAACAGAATCTTTAGAACAAAAACTTCTTGACAACCAGTTAGATGTCGTTTTGGTTATTTCCTCGCATGAAATTGAATCGCCCATCCAGAAAATTCCTTTGTTTACCTCTCATATGGTTTTGGCAGTTTCTAGAACACACGCTTTGGTCGCTTTAGATAAAATAGCTTTCAAAAAGATAGAAGAAATTCCGTTGGTATTGCCCGGAAAAGGTTCCAATTCAAGGGAATTTGTTGAAGAATTGTTTCAAAAATTCAACATGAAACCTAAAATTTCAATAGAACTGCATTCGATACACGCATTATTGCAAATGGTAGAGAATAGTGATTGGGCAACAATCGTTGCAGAAATGGCGCTAAAAGGTTGGGATCAGCTAAAAGCATTGCAGATCACTGGTGTTGCAACTAAAAGAGAAGCTTTTATGTTAACGATTGGCGGTTACCAAAAAAAGCGGTAAAACTTTTTATGGAAGAATTTAGAAAGAGCATTTAAAGTAATCTTGAATTTTGCTTTTGAAACTCAATTTTTTTTGTGTTCTTTGCACACCAACAAAGAAAGGTGTCCGAGTGGTTTAAGGAGCTAGCCTGGAAAGCTAGTATATGGGAAACTGTATCGAGGGTTCGAATCCCTTCCTTTCTGCGAAATTTTAACTAAGAATAATACCAAACCTCGAAATTTATATTTCGAGGTTTTTTTATTGGTTTCTTGAATATAAGACCCCCTTTTAGATACGATGTCTCAAAAATTTCGAAATAAATATCGCATTTCATCAGCTCGATTACAAAATTGGGATTATGGTGCAAATGGTTCGTATTTTATTACGATTTGTACTCAAAACAGGGAACATTTTTTTGGTGAAATCGTAGAGACGCGATTAATCGCGTCTAAATTGGGTATGTTGGCAGAAAAATATTGGTTGGAAATTCCTGAACATTTTCCGTATGTGGAATTGGGTAATTTTGTAATCATGCCTAATCACGTACATGGGATTTTGATTATTGATGAAAATGCATCGGTTTTCGAACCCGTAGAGACGCGATTAATCGCGTCTCTACAATTAATCGCGTCTCTGCCGATGCCGATGCCCGAAACAACAAATAAAACAGGTGGTTTTGCCAAAGATAAAAATCCAATGTTTCAGGATAATATTTCACGAATTATAAGATGGTATAAAGGAAGATGCTCCTTTGAAATGAGAAAATTGCATGCCGATTTTGGTTGGCAATCGCGTTTTCATGATCATATTATCAGAAATGAAAAATCTTTTGAAACCATACAAAATTATATAGAAAACAATCCTATGAATTGGAATGAAGATAAATTTTGCGATAAATAACAACAAAAATAACGCGAAATAGTGATTGCCGATACGATAGAGACGCGATTAATCGCGTCTCTACGGTCATTACGAATATGATTCAATTTTTAATTTGATCGATATGTTTTTTAATTGATTAATCCTGCAAAACCATTTTCACCTTCGGCAACATTCGCTCCACAAACATTCTATAAGCAGTTTCAGAAGGATGCAAACCATCTGAGGCAACTAAACTAGGATTGTTTAAACCTTGTCTTGTGATGTCGGTAATGGAAACAAATGAGACATTTTTTGTAATGCAATAATTTTCGGCAAAAGAATTATAATGATCTAATTCGGTTGAAATTTTCATTCGGTTTTCACTCGTATAATTCTTAGTGAAGGGCGTGTAAGCATAATCTGGAATCGAAAGAACAATTACGTTTTTGTTGTCGCCTTTTGCCAATGCAATTGCTTTATTGAGTAATTGTGGAAATTCTTTTTCATAAACCGAGAAATCCTGATGCTGATATTGATTATTTACGCCAATTAAAAGTGTAACCATATCATAATTAGAATCTGGATTTTGAGTATTTATTGCCGAAATTAAATCACTTGTTGACCAGCCAGTTTGAGCAATAATTTTTAATGAAAAAGCAGTTTCAGGATAAATTGTTTGTAATTTGGCTTTGAGCTGTTCAGGATATCGGCAAGTTTCGCAAACGCTTTGGCCAATGGTATAACTGTCGCCTAAAGCGAGATATTTTATAGATGATGAAATTGGAGTAGTTGGAATTTCTGTAGTTGGCGGAGTTGTTGTCGGCGGAACAGTGTTGTTTTCTGAATCTGATTGATCAGCGCCGCAACTCACAAATATGGAGAAGATAACAATAACTATTTGTTTGAAATGCAGTTTCATAATTTTGGAAAATTAGGTTTGTAGACATCTTAAACAAATAGTTACGTTAAATATTTGAATTCGGTTTTAGACCATTTCTGCTTTTAAAAGAATTTCTTCCTCGATGGCATTCCAAAGTCCGATTCGTTTTTCTAGGGCTAAGATTGAAACTTCTTCAACTTCTTTCCATTTTTGAGCGTCATCTTCACACAAATCTGTAACCATTTGCATCGCCATTGGTCCATGTTCGTCAGCATCAAGTTCGATATGTCTTTCGAAGTAATAAAGCAATTTTGCCAAATTGACTTCAGGAAGATTCTTTTGAAAGTTTTTCAGAATTTCAGTAAACATGCTCGGAATCAAATCTTCTCTACCAAAAGTAAAAGCAATTGCAATTTCGTGTGGTTTTCCTTCTTCAATAACTCTGAAAGTAAAGTCTAAGAAAGCTTTTACATCAGGATGAAGGGAACTTTGTTTGATGGCTACAAAAATATTATGAAGCGAATAGACTTCGGCTAAAAATTTATTGATTCCTGTTGTATCGGCGCCACAGTCGTCCATAGCTTCAATATACATTTCATAATGGCTTTGTCTTCTTCCGTCGATTGTTAAATCGGTTTCTTCAGCAAGAACAATTTCGTTGATTAAATATCTTGTTTCTGGATTTTTTGTTGCAAACCAAGGCGTTGTTGTACAAGTAAGTTTGGCTTGTAAAGCTTTTAACAACGACATAAAATCCCAAACCGCGAAAACATGATTTTCAAGAAAACTGTGCAAATCATCAATGTTTTGAATTTTGGCGTATAAAGAGTGCTGTAAAAGCTGGTCTTTTTGAGGTTGAATGCTATTGTTTATAGTTTCAATATTCATTTATGTAAATTTTGGTGCAAAGATAAAAAGCTTCTCGTTTAGAAGAAGCTTTTTAAATTGATTTTGTATATATTTTAATAGTTGTTTATGATTTAAATGCTGGAATTCCAGTTACATCCATTCCAGTAATCAATAAATGAATGTCGTGAGTTCCTTCATAAGTAATTACGCTTTCAAGGTTCATCATGTGGCGCATAATAGAATATTCGCCCGTAATTCCCATTCCGCCTAACATTTGTCTGGCTTCGCGCGCAATTTCAATAGCCATATTAACATTATTTCGTTTTGCCATCGAAATTTGAGCAGTTGTTGCTTTGCCTTCGTTTCTCAAAACACCTAAACGCCAGGTTAATAATTGTGCTTTTGTGATTTCGGTAATCATTTCTGCTAATTTTTTCTGCTGTAATTGCGTTCCTCCAATTGGTTTTCCAAACTGAATTCTTTCTTTAGCATATCTTAAAGCGGTATCGTAACAATCCATTGCGGCCCCAATCGCGCCCCAGGCAATTCCGTAGCGAGCAGAATCTAAACAGCCAAGAGGTGCGCCTAAACCAGATTTGTTTGGCAATAAGTTTTCTTTAGGGACTTTTACATTGTCAAAAATCAATTCGCCCGTTGATGATGCACGCAGTGACCATTTGTTGTGTGTTTCTGGAGTTGTAAAACCAGCCATGCCACGTTCAACAATTAAACCGTGAATTCTTCCTTCTTCATTTTTTGCCCAAACTACGGCAATATCAGCAAAAGGAGCATTCGAGATCCACATTTTTGCACCATTTAAAAGATAATGATCGCCCATATCTTTAAAATTCGTAATCATGCTTCCAGGATCAGAACCGTGATCTGGCTCAGTCAAGCCAAAACAACCCATCCACTCTCCTGTTGCTAGTTTTGGCAAATATTTCATGCGTTGTTCTTCGTTTCCGTATTTCCAAATAGGATACATTACTAATGACGATTGTACAGATGAGGTTGATCTTACTCCAGAATCTCCTCTTTCGATTTCCTGCATAATCAAACCGTATGAAATTTGGTCTAAACCAGCACCTCCATATTCTACAGGAATATAAGGGCCGAAACCGCCAATTTCTCCAAGACCTTTAATAATCTGTTTTGGAAATTCTGCTTTTTGAGCATATTCTTCTATGATAGGAGAAACTTCTCTTTTAACCCATGCACGAGCAGATTCGCGAACCAATTTGTGTTCGTCAGTTAATAAATCGTCAAGGTTGTAATAATCTGGTGCTTGAAATAAATCTGGTTTCATTTTTGATATGTTTTACGAAAACAAATTTACGTAATAAAAATATAACAAAACAAAGCTAAATTGTTATATTTTTTTAATTTTGTTGTAAAATTAACAAGACTATGGCAAATAAATTTTAGTATATTGAAAATTTATGCGTTATTTTTGGAATCCAAAAACAAATTAATGAGGCTAATCATCTCTTTTTTTATTTTTCTTGTTTTTAATACGAGTTTTTCCCAAAAAACTCAAATTAGTGAACAGGAATATTTAGGCCTGCAAGACAAAATTCGATTCAGTTTTAATGACAATGTCGATAAAGGTCTTGCGTATACTAGAGAATTGATGAAATCAAACGATAATAAACACCTGGCATTTGCTAATGGTGCGACTTGTTATTTGTACCAAATGAAGGGCAATATTCCTAAGTCTGACGAAAGTTATAAAAAAGCATTTCAGTATTTAGAAAAAATGCCTGAATCTTCAGAAAAAACCAAACTCACAGCTTATCTTTATAATTTTCGAGGATTGACCGAATGGAAAAGAGGCAATTTAAGTGTCGCTATCGAAAATTATCAAAAAGGTATTAAGTTCTCTATTAAGGTTGAAGACGTTATCCAAATTGTTAAATTCAAGAGCAATATTGCAATTGTTAATGAACAGGTTGGAAATTATCAATTATCAATCAAAAATTTAAGACAAAACAACGATTTCATTGATAAAAATGAAAGAGTTTACCCAAGGGAGCAGTTTCAAAATAGTAAAAGCAATATTAATTTGGATTTAGGTGGTTCTTACGAGGGCTATTTTATGAAAAATCAAGATAAAAAGTATTTGCTTGACTCGGCTGAATATTTTTATAAAAAAGCGGTTACTTATTCTCAAAATTTCACTAGTAATACAATTGCCGCTAAAATGAGTTTAGGGAATATTTACCTAATGAAAAGTGACAATAAAAGTGCTGAAAAAATCTATTATGATATTTTGTTTTTGGCTAAACAAAATAATTCAGAAAGCTTTTATCATACTGCTAGTTATAATTTGGGAGACTTGTATTTCTATGCAGGGAAATACGAGAAGGCTTTGGTTTGGTTAAAAAAAGTGGATTCTATTTCATTGAAAAACAAAACTTTGGATGAGAGTTATTTGAAATCAAATTACCTGCAAGCTAAGATATATAGCGCACTTAACAAACCAGAAGAGGCTTATAAATATTCTAAAATTTATTTGAATGCTTATGAAAAATCTCAGACAAAATTTAAAGATGAGGCCCAAGAGGTAAATTATAAATTAGGTGTAGAAGATTTGGGTGCGGAAATGCTTACTATTCAAGAAAAATATAAATATGATGTCTTAGTAAGTAAGGCTTTAAAGGTGTTTTATGTACTTCTTGTTTTAGGAATTGTATTTTTTCTGATAAAAAATATTCGAGACAAGAATAAGGCGCATAAAAAAATGAACGCCTTAATTGAAGAGTTCAAAGCGAATATCGAGAAAAAAGAAAATCCTCCAATTTTAGCAGTGGAAGAAGTTTTAGAAGCCGAAGAAATTCATCTGAAAAAGGAAAATGCCAATCTGAGTATTGATGAAGCGAAGGAAAATAAAATTGTCGAAAAACTGTTGGCGCTTGAAAATAAACTCGAATATCTCAATGCCGATTTTACATTGCCTTATGTGGCTAAGAAAATTAAAACCAATACCACTTATTTGTCTTATGTAGTAAATAAACGATTTGGCAAATCATTTGGAGAATATTCAAATGAGCTTAAAATCAATTATGTGATCAATGAAATGATTACCAATCATATGTATCGAAAATACTCTACACAGGCTATTGCCGAAAGTGTTGGTTTTAAAAATGCAGTTTCATTTGCAAAATCATTCCGTAAACGAACAGGCGTTTCTCCAGCTCAGTTTGCAAGTAATATTTAGAAATAGTTTCGTTTTAACAAAAGTTAATTATTGATATGCTGTGACTGCAAAAAAATACAGCTAAACTGACCTGTGAGCTTAGCTGTAAAGTGCTTCAATTCGTTTAAAAAAAGGTTTTATCCATTTCCAGTAGATCCTTTTCCTGGTTCGTTTTTCACATCTGTTTCAGCATCACCTCCACGAACCGCTTTTTGTTGGTTTGAAGATAATTTTAAAGTTTCAAAATCTTCAATTCTCATTTTTGTATTCTTCATGATATTTTTAATTTTAAGTATAAAATGATTTTTAAAAAATATTATCCATTTCCTCCTTTTCCATCTTTTCCTGGTTCATTTGGTGGATAATCACCATCGCCGCCACGAACAAATTTTTGCTCATTTTTTGATAATTTTTGGGCTTCAAAATCTTCGAATTTTAATGTCATATTTGCCATGATTTTAATAATTAGGTTATTGATATGTCAAAGCTAGATAAAAAGGAAAACGCTTGGTCGAGATTTGGGTTTTGACACTTTTAGAACAAAAAAATCATCATAACACATTGATTTACAATAAAATACAAGTTTATGTATGGCTGGTATAATTTATAAATTGTATGTAGTATAATTGATAAAATGTCTACCAAAGGTCACTTTTTCTCGATAAAAACCACAATCTTTGTACTGTAATAATGATTTAAACGCAGTCGAAAAAGATGTTGAAACTAGTCCAAAAATTTCTACAAATAAATAGATACTCAGAGATCAAAAATGAGTTCAAGGATTTGTTTTTGTCTCATCCTAATTATCCAAGTTTATTTGCGATAACAGATTCGTTGGATTTATTATCAGTAGAAAACGCGACCATTAGAGTTCCGAAAGAACAAATAGTAGATTTACCTTCAAATTTTCTAGCTTACTTTAAAGAAGAACTTGCTTTAGTAGAAAAAGCTAAAAATTATGTTCGTATTACTACTATTAAAAAAGGAGTTCAAAAATTAGCATACGAAAAGTTCCTTTTAGATTGGAATGGTGTTATTGTGGCAATTGAGCCTAATAATGTTATTGCAAGAGAAAATCTTAAAGTAGAATACAATTGGTTGAAGTATTCTTTGCCGTTTTTGCTTTTAATTGGCTTGTCTTTCTTTTACAATACATATGATTTTTTTAGTGTTGTTTTTTTAATAACATCTACATTAGGATTTATAGTGAGCGTATTTATTGCTCAAGAAAAATTAGGCTTTAAAAATAGCATAATAGCAAAGTTTTGCAATTTGAGTTCAGATTCGTCTTGCAATTCGGTAATCAATTCAAATGAAGGTTCAGAAAATAAAGCTTTCAATTTTTCTGATTTACCATTAATGTTCTTTACATCAAGTTTTGTAGCGATATTAATTCAGCCATTAAGCTCATCAATTTTTATTGGTTTTTTAAGTCTTATGGCGATTCCTATTATAGTATCCTCTATTTGGATTCAAAAATTTGAACTTCAGAAATGGTGCGTAATGTGTTTGATGGTGTCATTTTTGATTTTTGTGCAAAGTTTTATTTGGTTTTCATCAGATTTATTCACTTTGACATTTAGTTTCGAAAGTGTTTTTCCATTCGTTTTTTCATTGGCTTTATTAGTTCCAATTTGGTTGGCAGTGAAACCTATGATTAAAAATGTTTTGAGCAGTGAAAACTCCCTTAAAGAGCTGAAAAAATTTAAAAGAAATTATTCGTTATTAAATTTCTTAGCTAAAAAAGTGCCTGATGCAGATGGATTAGAAGAGTTGAGAGGTTTGAATTTTGGAAGCCGAAGTGCGGCGATAAAATTATCAATAATAATAAGTCCAAGTTGTGGGCATTGTCACAAAACATTTCACGAAGCATTTGATCTTGTTTTAAGATTCCCAGATAAGATTTATTTGAATGTTTTATTCAATATAAATCCAGAAAACACAGAGAATCCATATAAAATAATTGTGGAAAGAATCTTGACAATCAACAGAACAACGCCAGGAAAAACTGTTGAAGCGATTTCAGACTGGCATATCAAAAAAATGAGCCTTAAAAAATGGTTGAAAAAATGGCATGTTGAGCCAGTAAGTATCTTGATAAACCAAGAGATCAACAAACAATATGAGTGGTGTTCTAAAAACAATTTTAATTATACCCCAGTTAAGATCGTAAACGAAAAATTGTTTCCAAACGAATATGAATTGAGCGAACTAAAATACTTCTTAAACGATTTTGCTGAAGAAGTTGAAGTTCTAGAAAAAATAGCTTAGCGGCTTTACTAAAATTCCTGCGCAGGGATAGACACAAGCTTCAAGTGTCTTAAAGTGATTGAAGTCCTATTTAACAAGAAACAAAAACCACAAATCATGTTAGAAAAATTTTTAAAATCGGAAGGGACTAAAAAATTATCGAAAGAGGAACAAAAAAATATTGCAGGCGGAACCTACCCTGAAGTTGGAATGTGTTGGGATATTGAGAGAGGATATTATAAATGCCCATAAAAAGAAAACAGTGCGAAGAAGTTTAAAAGCTTCTCTGCATTTCACAAGAATGAACTGAGCGAACTAAAATACTTCTTAAACGATTTTGCTGAAGAAGTTGAAGTTCTGGAAAAAATAAGCTTAGCGGCTTTACTAAATTCCTGAATAAGGAAAGACATAAGCTTCAAATGTCTCAAAATGATTGAAGTCCTATTATCAAGAAACAAAAACCACACACATCATGTTAGAAAAATTTTTAAAAGCTGAGGGGACTAAAAAATTGTCAAAAGAGGAACAAAAAAACATTGCCGGCGGAAATATGCCTCCAGGATTGTGTTGGGATTATTGGGCACAAAAAGAATATAAGTGTTAATAATATACTTAGTAATGATAAGTAATGAGTGCAAAGAAGTTTGAAAGCTTCTTTGCATTTCATAAGAATTGAAGAATAAAATACAGATTGCCGTTTTGAAGAATAAATGAAGGAGAACTAAAAATTGAAGATTATGCTAAAGAATATTTTAAATCTAGAAGGAACACAGGAAATAACTGCCAACGAGCAAAAACTGATTCTTGGTAATTATGCAAAAGAGAGTGTGTCTAAGTGTAACGCATGGGATTACGTGTCTTCAATGTCATATGAAGACTGTACAGACTATTTTGCGTTAGAAATGAGCTATACTGACGCTTTGGTTGCTGGATAGGTTTTAAGCTTTTAAAAAGCCTAAAATAAGCCAATAACTTGAGGCGTTGAGGATGTTTCGGGAATAAAAAAGATCTAATAGTAAATTTGAATTTTATGATAAAGAAAATTTTAAGTCTGAAACATACGCAAAAGATCAGTAAAAATGAGCAAAAGACAATGAAGGGAGGTATTCCTGAATGTTGGATTCATGCTATTGAGGCAGGATGTATTTTAATACCAACCGGCGGAGTTTGTCCAATGGATACTGTGCCAGGTATTTGCAACACAGGCCGATTATGTCGCTAAATATTAAATTTCATAAATAAACAATATAAAGCCTTTCAAAAATTTAGTCATGTTTTTTTTGAATCTATAGGCGCTCAATCGTGGAACATTGAGCAAATATCCCAACATTGATGATTGGTGTCGGGATTCTCAGGAAATTAGCCGCTGCGTTGATTTTATTTGGTTAGGTTAACCAGCGAGCAGATCCTAGAGAAATTAAAGTTATCGAATAATTGAAATACTTTGAGCAGTAAGAAAAACATTTCTAGTCGCTTTTTTTACTTATTTCAGATTCAAATAGAATTTAACAGAAAAGACAGAAGCTTCAAATGTCTTAAAAGGATTGGAGCATTAACACAAAAACAAAAAAAGCCACAGTATGTTAAAGAAAATTTTTGAATTAAATGGAGCCGCTGAATTAAGCAAAGAGGAACAACAAAGAATTATAGGTGGTAATGCACCAGTTTGCGAGAACAATACAACCGCTAAAAGATGTCCGCGAACAGCAACTTCACCAGCTTATTGGATTTGCGTAACAGATCCTAGTGAGCCATGTGAATAAGCATTTAGATAAAGTGAACTTTGTTAAAATAAAAATGTCTTTTGATATTGTTTTAATTTTTGGCAAGTTTTAAAAATCTAAGAGCAAGCGATAATTATATTGTTCAAAATAAATTAAAATCAAACAAAAATCAATTATGAAAAAATTAAAAAATTTAGCAGGGGTTGAAATTTTAAGTATTAAGGAAAGAAAAAATATAGTTGGAGGAGGAGATCCTGGTATTGTGGTTTGTTATTGTCCAGGATCGGAGATTCCTTTAGCAATTATACATACTAGTGAAGGCCAAAACTGTGCTGATATTATTGATCAGAAATGCCCAGCAGACTCTTAGGTTTTTATATTAAATAATACTAGAAAGCTTTGTTATTTATTTAGCAAAGCTTTTTTGTTTTTATTACTTAAATCGATAAATAAATCTATTTGATAAAACAGTTTTAATGAAATAAAAACACTAATTATTTCAAAGTGAATCAATATAATTTAGTCGTTGCTTTTTATTTTTTAAGACTTTTTGTACAATATTGCTGTAAGCTTTAAACACATCAGAAGCTTGATATTACTGCATCTTTCAATCAGAATCTTTCTTGGATTTAAGATTTTTTCATCAAGCTGATGGATCTCCTAATTTCATTTTTTTAATAGTAAACAGAATTGATTTATTTCTTTTCTGTTTTTTGTCTTTGTCTATTTAGTAATTCCTTTAATAAAAAGTTTTCTTCCTCTAGTTTTTGAGTATATTTAATTATTATTTCAATAACATTAAGATTGGTTATGTGATTAGATTCATTATTACTAGTTAAGTCTTCCATTTTTCCTTTGATAGCTTCAATATCTTTGTCTAAAATTTTAGCAAAACTCTCCCATTCGTTTTCGCGTATACGTGAAACTCCTCTTTCCTTTTTAGAATAAGTAGTTTGCTCCATGGCAAGCATTTCTGCCATTTCTTTTTGTGTAAAACCTTTTTCTTTTCTGGCTTTTATCAATTTTTCATGTTCCATAGTTATTAAATAAAATCTAATATACAGTAATTTCTTAATAAATTTTTGGCTTTTTTCGGAATTTCCTAAAAATAGCCTAAAAAATTCCTACAAAAAAAGATCTTTTAAAATAGTGTTTCCTATTTTCGAAAACAAAGAATCGTATTTTTTGATCGCGAGCAAAGAATAGATTTTTCTATTATTTAATCTGTAAAAATTTAATTTATGAACACAGAAAAGAGAAAATTTTTTTCGAAAAAAATGAAAAGACAACTGATTCTAATGTTGTGTTGCTGAAAAATGAAATGAAAAAAATAATTGGTGGTTCTATGGAAGACAGAGATCCTACTCCCGGTAGAACTTATTCAGAGAGTACATATGTACGACATTAATTTATTGTAAATTTAATGGGCGATTTATCGCCCATTATTATATTTAATCAAATGTATACATCAAATTTAGTAATTAAAGTAGCTAGCCTTTGTAATTTAAATTGTAATTATTGTTATGTATACAATATGGGCGATAAAAGTTATAAAAAACAGCCAAAATTTATGAGCCAAGAAATTGTTGAAGCAATTTTAACAAAAGTTAAGAAGAATTGCTTAGAAAACAATCTTGAGAGTTTTTTAATAATTTTTCATGGCGGAGAACCCCTATTGACAGGTATCGATTTCTATGTAAATTTTATTAACACTGAAAAAAAATAATACCAAAAAATATTCGCATTGATTATGGTTTGCAATCTAATGGGATTCTGCTAAATACCAAATCAGCAACGATTTTTAAAAAATTAAACATACAAGTTGGAATTAGTTTAGATGGGACGGCAAAATCTAATAATACAAATAGGGTTTATCACAATGGTAGAGGTTCTTACAATGAAACAATTAAAGGTTTTAAAGAACTTAAAAAGACAAATTTAGGAGGAATGGCAAACTGCCTATGTGTTATTGACATAAATGAAAAACCTAAAGAGGTCTATGAGCATTTCAAAATGCTAGGGGCAAATTCTGTCCATTTTTTGTTTCAAGATTTCAATTATATTAAGTCTACTCAACAAACTATCCCAAAAGTCGGTAAATGGCTAGTGGATATGTTCGATATATGGACTAATGATATGGATCAAGTCAAGCCTGAAATAAAACCTTTATCGGATTTAGTTAGCATCATTTTTGGTTTTTCTGAAGGTTCGGAGATTTTTGGAAAAAGTGAAAACAAAACATTGGTCATAGAAACTGATGGTAGTATAGAAACTGTCGATACTTTGAAAATTTGTGGAAATGGTTTCACAAATACCAAGTTAAATGTTTTAAAGAATGACTTGAATGATATATATGAAGAATCGAGTTTAGCAAGGTTATATTATAATAGTCATTATGATTTGTGTGAGACATGTCAAAAGTGTCCAATAAAGTTTGTTTGCGGTGGAGGATATCTTGGACATAGATATTCTATTGATAAAGAATTTGATAATCCATCAATTTATTGCCGAGAAATAATTGAGATTGTTTGTTATATTCAGAATAAAATTTTGCGAGAAATGCCACCTGAGATTTCAAAGGAATGGGGCATTGATTATCTTAACTATGACGAAATTATTAATTCAAAATATTTAGAATGAAAGTGCTTAAATTTTTCCATTTTTTTTTAATTATTTTTTTTTCAAATTTAAATGCGCAAAATAAGGATGAGTATTTTGTAAATAAAGCAAATTTTGCTGAAAAGTTTATAAAAATTAAAAAAGACACAATTACGTTTTTAATTTCTAAAAGTAAATCGATTATTAACAAACCAACAATTTTATTTATTCAAGGTTCTGGACCATTACCTATTGTCTTTTATGATGATAAATCTGTAAATTCTATAATTCCATTTAGTATAAAAGAATATTCGGACAAGTATAATTTTGTCATTATAGCAAGAAAAGGAATCCCTTTAATTGGAACTTATGATAAAGATGCGACAGGTTATTTAAACAAACAAGGAAAGATTCCATTTGAGTATACTAGAAATGATAATTTAGAATATAGAGTTTGGCAGGTGAAGCAGGTTTTAAATTATTTGCATAAAAATTTTAATAAAGAATCTATTTTTGTAATTGGACATTCGGAAGGTTATAGGGTCGCTTCTAAATTATCAGAAAATAATAGAAAAATTTCAAAATTAGTATGTATGTCCGCTGATCCATTTAATAGGATAACTGAAAATATATTGAGAGAAAGGATTGGTTGTTTTGAAAAAAAGGATGACGTTTCATCTCAATTAGAAATTGATAAGTTGATTGATGATTACAAAAACCTCTCCCGTAGTAAAATTGAATATAAAAATAGCATAGGTTTTGTTAACTGGTTAAGTTATAATGAGAATTTTAGTTATGAAAGTTTGAAAAAATTTAAAAATCCAATTTTAATAGTTTATGGGGGAAATGATATTGGTTCAATACATAATGATTTATTGCCATTTCTGCTTCCTAAGACCAATATCACACTTAAGGCTTACCCTAATTATGGCCATAATTTTGAAAAAAAGAATTTGATTTTAATAAAGAGCCAGTTGAAGATAGCTACCATTGGGATGAAGTTTTTAATGATGTACAAAATTGGCTTGTAAAAGGTGAATTAAGAAAATAAACAGGGAGTTATGAAGTCTTTTGGGTTGAATATTTAATAGGTGCTAAGGAATAATGCATTTGTTTTTAAAAATAAATGGAATGTAAAAAAACTTAAAATGCCAGATTAATATTATATTAGCAAAGCCAAAATTTACCATTTAAGGTAGAAAATAGTTAAAAATTGAAAAAATTCCCCCATTATAAACAGGCAGATCATAAAGATTGCGGACCAACATGTTTAAAAATAGTAGCCAAACATTATGGAAAGTCAGTCAATATTCAGGAGTTGCGCGAAAACAGCGAAACAACTCGTGAGGGAAGCAATTTGCTATTTTTGAGTGATGCGGCCGAGAAAATCGGTTTCCGAACACTGGGTGTAAAATTAAGTGCTGAAAAGTTAGATGAAGCGCCACTGCCTGCTATTTTGCATTGGAATAAAAACCACTATGTTGTACTGTATAAAATAAAAAAGGAATTTTATTATATCTCAGATCCTGCTTTTGGATTGATCCAATATAATAAAGAGGATTTCTTAAAATTCTGGATTGGTAATAATGCTGATGATGCAACTAATGAAGGAATTGCATTATTAATGGAAGCAACGCCAAAATTCTTCCAATCTGATTTTGATAAAGAGGACAATAAAGGACTAGGTTTTAGTTTGCTTTCCCAGTATGTTTTGCGTTATAAATCGTATTTGATGCAGTTGAGTATCGGATTGCTGGCCAGCAGTATGATAATGGCAATTTTGCCTTTTTTGACGCAAAGTATCGTTGATGTCGGGATCCAAAATCAGAATCTTCATTTTATTTATCTGATTCTTTTTGCGCAATTGTTTCTTTTTGCCGGAAGGACAGGTTTGGAACTCATCAGGAGCTGGATATTGCTCGCATCTTTCAACCAGAATCAATATTTCTTTGATTTCAGATTTCTTCATCAAGCTGATGAATCTTCCAATTTCATTTTTTGATGTGAGAATGACGGGAGACATCATGCGGCGCATCAATGATCATCGCCGAATCGAAAAAATTCTTACTACATCTTCTCTAAGTGTTTTATTTTCGGTTATAAATATGTTTGTTCTAGGTGCAGTTTTAGCGTATTTCAACTGGAAGATTTTTTTAGTCTTTTTTGCCGGAAGTATTCTTTATTTTGGCTGGATTACGCTTTTCTTGAAAAGAAGAGAAGTTTTGGATTACAAACGTTTTGCGGAAGTTTCGCAGGAACAAAGCAAAGTGATGGAACTCATCAACGGGATGCAGGAAATCAAACTTCACAATGCCGAAAAGCAAAAACGCTGGGGTTGGGAATATGTTCAGGCAAGATTGTTCAGGGTTTCCATAAAAAGTTTGGTTTTGGAGCAGACACAAACTATAGGTTCGTCTGTGATTAATGAGCTTAAAAATATTTTTATCGTTTTCCTTTCGGCAAAATTAGTGATTGACGGATCGATTACCCTCGGAGTCATGTTGGCTATCAGTTCTATTGTTGGAAGTTTGAATGGTCCAATTGCACAACTTATTGAATTTGTCAGAGAGGTTCAGGATGCTAAAATTTCATTGGCGAGATTATCTGAAATTCATGAAAAAGAAGATGAAACGCAAGCAGGAAATCAATCAGACAAGTGAGGTTCCGTACGATGCCGACATCGAAATAAAGAATCTAAGTTATCGATACTTAGGATCTGATGTTCCCGTTTTGAAAGATCTAAATCTCACGATTCCCGCCAATAAGGTGACCGCCATAGTGGGAACCAGCGGAAGCGGAAAAACGACTTTGATGAAACTGCTTTTGAAGTTTTACGAGCCTGAAAAAGGCGAGATTACAATAGGAAATGCACAACTCAGAAACATTTCGCAGAGAGCTTGGCGTTCAAATATTGGAGCTGTAATGCAGGAAGGCTTTATTTTTAGCGATACAATTGCTAATAATATTGCTGTTGGAGTTGATAAAATTGATAAACAGCGGTTGCTTTATGCGGCTGATGTAGCCAATATCAAAGAATATATAAGCGAGCTTCCGCTTGGATACAATACTAAAATTGGAGCAGAAGGAACGGGAATGAGTGCCGGACAAAAACAACGATTGCTTATCGCGCGAGCGGTTTATAAAAATCCTGAAATATTGTTTTTTGATGAAGCAACTTCAGCATTAGATGCCAATAATGAAAAGGAAATCATGCGAAAATTGGATATTTTCTTTAAAGACAAGACTGTAATTGTAATTGCTCATCGTTTAAGTACAGTAATGAACGCCGATCAGATTGTCGTGCTGGATAAGGGGAAAATCATCGAAATTGGGAATCACTCTGCTCTTGTAGAGCAAAAAGGAAATTATTTTGAACTGGTTAAAAACCAACTGCAATTAGGAAATTAAGTCATGGAAGATCATAATGCAATAGAGCTAAGAAGTGAGGAAGTACAAGAAATCCTGACAAAAGTACCTCACTGGATGATCAGGTGGGGGACTGTTCTCATTTTTTCCATCATTGTGATGCTGTTTTTTGTTTCCTGGTTCGTGAAATATCCAGATGTTGTAAATACTGAAATTGTGATTACGACCAATATTCCGCCAGAGAAAATCGTTTCGAAGTCGTCTGGGCGCATCGAAGCTATTTTGGTTAAAAATAAAGCAACAGTCGCTAAAAACACTACACTCGCCATTATTGAAAATACAGCAAATTACAAGGATGTTTTTTTGCTGAAAAACATTGTTGAGAATTATAACATCAACGATTCCAATCAGGCATTTCCGTTTGCCAAGTTGAAAAATTTGCAGTTAGGCGAAATTGAGAGTGCTTTTGGAGTTTTCCAAAAAGATTATGAAGCAGAAAAATTAAACGAAAATTTAAAACCTTTTGAGGTTGAAAACCGAGCACAAATTTCTGAAAAAGTACAGATCAAGGAGAGATTGGAAATTCTGCAACAACAAAAAATAATCAACGAAAGCGAGCTTCAGCTTCAAAAGAATGAAATTGCCCGTTTCGAGACTCTATATAACAAAGGAATTATCTCGGCTCAAGAAATGGAAGCCAAAAAATTGGGTTATTTGCAAGCGCAGAAGAGTTATAAAGGACTTTTGTCTTCGATTTCGCAGTTAAAATCGGCTTTGATTGACAATACAAAACTGAGCCAGACTTCTCAGATAAGCGGTACTAAGGAAGAAGTAAACTTGGGACGAAATATGGCGCAGTCATTTTATCAGCTCAAAAAAGTGATCAAAGATTGGGAATTGGCATATACACTGAAATCATCGATAAGCGGTGTTGTGACTTTTTTGCAGGTTTGGAATGAAAGTCAGACCATTAATGTAGGTGATAATGTGTTTTCGATTATTCCTGATGCTAAAAATGGTTATATCGGAAAAGTAAAAGCGCCAGCATTGAATTCGGGTAAAATAAAAATCGGCCAGCGTGTCAATATTCGCTTATCAAATTATCCAGATCGAGAATTTGGGGTTTTGAAAGGAGAAATAAGAAATATTTCGTTGGTTCCAGACAAAGATGGGAATTTATTGCTTGACGTGGCCTTGCCAAATGGGCTCAAAACTTCATATAACAAACAGATCGTTTTTCAGCAGGAAATGAAAGGAAGGGCAGAGATCGTAACTGAAGATTTACGTTTGATTGAAAGGATTCTGTATCAGTTTAAGAATATTTTTGAGCAGACTTAGAATTTTAAATAAAATTCTTTAGTCAATTCAATATATTCCGGTGTATAAACATGACGATCAATTTCGATAACTAATTCATCGATTTCAATTTCAGAAACCTCATTTCGGCTAAAAGCCAATAGACTGCGTTTGATTTCTGTTTTAGGAGTGCCTTTTACGCGTGTAATTTTTATTGGATATAATTCAAATTCTTTTGCTAACGCAATAAATTTTTCTTCTTCTTTAAAAGGAATAATAACAGCTAGAATTCCGTTTTCTGAAAGCAGTAAATCGGTCGCTTCAACAATTTCTTCAAAAGGCATTGCATCTTGAAAACGTGCTAAATCACGTTGCTCATTGTCGGTTTTATAATCTTCTGAATAAAAAGGCGGATTTGAAACAATTAAATCATATTCGTCTTCTGGTTCTTCAATAAATTCATCCAAACCAGCATGGAAGCAAAATAATCGGTCGCCCCACGGAGAAGCTTCAAAATTTTCTACTGCTTGTTCGTAGGCATCTTCATCGATTTCGAGAGCATCAATTTGTTCCGCATTTGTTCTTTGAGCCAGCATCAAAGCAATAATTCCAGTTCCAGCGCCAATATCTAGTATGCTAAAAGGATTATGGCTAATTGGAGTCCACGCACCAAGCAAAACACCATCTGTGCCAACTTTCATAGCTGTTTTGTCTTGTTTGACAGAAAATTGCTTGAAACTGAATGTAGACATTTCTAAAAATTAAAAAATAAAAATTTACGAAAAGTGATGACTGAAAACTGTGACTGAGACTAATTACTAAATTAAAGGTACATCTCAATAAGACCTTCAGGCAAATCCATAATGACTTTTTTGTTCTCGCGATCAATTTTAACCAAGAAATGATCAATCATTGGGACAAGGATTTCAACTTCGCCATTCAAAACTTCAAAAAGTGGCTGAGCAGTAGAATCATTTATAGAAGTTATTTTTCCGAAAACACCCAAACGTTTGTCTTCGATTTCAAAACCAATAACTTCATGGAAATAAAATTTGTTGCCGGAAAGTTTTGGCAACATTGTTAAAGGAAGATAAATGCCGTTTCCAACAAGAGCATCTGCATCTTCTTCGGTATTGACATCTTCAAAACTAACTCTTAAAAAGTCGTTTTTATGTAAAGAGCTTTTTTCAATAAAAAAAGGAACCAAGTGTTTGTTGTGTTCAACAAACACTGATTCCAGGTTTTCGTATAACTCAGGTTCGTCTGTGTCTAAATAGATCAGAACTTCACCTTTGAAACTAAATTTTTTAGCGATTTTACCTAAATAAAAACAGTCTTCTTTACGCATTATCGCTAAGGTAAAATTATGCTTCAGTTGTTTCGTTATTCTCTTCAGCGACAGGAGCTTCTTCAGTAGCTTCAGCAACTTCTTCTGTAGCCTCTTCAGCTTGCGCGATGACAGCAGCTTCAGCTTGTGCAGCAGCGAGCGTCAGCGATACGTTTAGCGTTAACTTCTTTTTCTGCTTTTAATGCTGTAGCTTTAGCATCAGCTTTCGCTTTAGATAAACCATCTTTTTTAGCATCAACTTTTCCAGCTTTAGCCTCTAACCAAGCGACTAATTTAGCGTCCGCTTGCTCTTGAGTTAAAGCTCCTTTACGGATACCTCCATCAAGGTGGTGTTTCAATAAAGCACCTTTGTAAGAAAGGATAGCTCTTGCAGTATCAGTTGGTTGAGCACCATTGTGCAACCATTTAACTGCGCTGTCAAGGTTTAACTCAACAGTTGCTGGGTTTGTGTTTGGATTGTAAGTACCGATTTTCTCTAAGTATCTACCATCTCTTTTTGAGCGTGCATCTGCGGCTACTACCCAGTAAAAAGGTTTTCCTTTTTTACCGTGTCTTTGTAATCTAATTTTTACTGACATAATCTAGTGATTAAATTTTGAGGTACTCGACCTCTGTTAATTAAGGGCGCAAAGATATAATTTTTTTATGAAATATACGTTCCAAAAATTATTAAATGTTGTTAATACAAAAATGAGTCTTTTTTTTATTGTTTTTAGAATGAAATTTTAGATATTTATTTCAAATGCAATACTTTTGCATCAAATCCACGGAATATGAAAAAATACTTTTATTTTTTATCGCTTCTATTTGTTGTTGCATCTTGCACGGAAGATATAAAATTTAATAATCCAGCGTTTCAAGGCTTAAAAGACAATGTGTTTTGGAGGGCTGTTGGTCACAATGCGGCATTTTCAATAGAGGGAAATTTTGTAATTGAAGGCTCTTTAGGTTATGAAAAAGTGATCCTGCAAGTGGATAATAATCCTGCGGAGAAGACTTATATATTAGGTGTAAATGATATTGTGAAAGCGTCATACGCCAATACTTTTCCAGGAAAAGAAAGCGAATTTTCTACAGGGACAAAAAAGGAAGCGGGCAAATTGTAATTACAGATTACGATATGGAAAATAATACCATTTCTGGGACATTCAAATTTAATGCTGTAAATAACAATACATCAGATTTAGATAATCCTAAAGTTGCTTTTACAGAAGGCGTTTTCTACAAAGTTCCAATTACGCCAAGAGCTTTGTTTTAGTTTTTTCTTTTTTGTTGCATGATTTCGAAAAGATTTGGTTTTAAAATCTAAATAAAAACATAAATAAACTAGAATATAGTAGATTAGAAAAAAATAAGACTACATTTGTTTCTTATTATAAATAAATATCTATGAATATTTTTGTTGGAAGCCTTCCATTCAGTATTGAGGAAGCAGATTTAAGAGAGTCTTTTGAGGCTTATGGAACAGTTGACTCTGTTAAAATTATTACTGATAAATTTACTGGAAGAAGTAAAGGCTTTGGTTTTGTTGAAATGCCAAATGATAGCGAAGCTCAAAAAGCTATCGACGAATTGAACGGTGCTGTTGTGTCAGGTCGTACAATCGTTGTAAATAAATCTGAGCCAAAACCAGAAGGAGAAAGAAGAAGTTTTAACAACAACCGCGGAGGAAACAATCGTGGTGGTTACGGAAACAACCGTGGAGGAGATGACCGCGGAAACAGAGGAGGATATTAATATTTTTTTCTAAAATATAAAAGGGATAAACTTATGTTTATCCCTTTTTTGTTTCAAGTTTCAAGTTTCAACAACCTGAAACTTGAAACCTGAAACAAAATAAATCATTATACATTCGCGACTAGCCAGTCACCAACTTCTTTCGTGCCGTATGCTTTGCCTCCATTGGCTAAATCTTCAGTAACTACACCAGCTTCTAAAGCTTTATTTACAGCATCTCTCATTGCTTTTCCTTCCTCCATTAATCCGAAGTTTTCGAACATCATAGCGAGCAGATAAAATAGTAGCCATTGGGTTGGCAATGTTTAGTCCTGTAGCTTGTGGATATGAACCGTGAATAGGTTCAAATAAAGATACTTCAGCTCCCATAGATGCAGAAGGCATTAATCCCATTGATCCGGAAATTACGGAAGCCTCGTCTGTTAGGATGTCTCCAAATAAGTTCTCCGTAATTAATACATCATAAGAGTTTGGCCATTGTACCAAACGCATTGCCACAGCGTCAACAAATTCGTAGCTCACTTCAACTTCTGGATAATCTTTTTCCATTGCCTGAACTGTTTCTCTCCACAAACGAGAAGTTTCCAAAACGTTTGCTTTATCAACGCGAGATAATTTTTTAGAACGTGTCATAGCTAATTCGAAACCTTTTTTAGCTAAACGCTGTACTTCTGCTCTTGTGTAAACGCAGTTATCGTAAGCGGTATCTCCGTTATCTTTTCTTCCTTTTTCACCAAAGTAAATTCCGCCTGTTAATTCTCTTAAGAAAACTAAATCAGTTCCTTCGATTCTTTCTCTTTTTAGCGGCGATTTATCTAATAAAGATGGGAATGTAAAAGTTGGTCTAACGTTTGCAAATAAACCTAATGCTTTACGCATTTTTAATAAACCTTGCTCTGGACGTACTGGCGCAGAAGGATCGTTATCGTATTTAGGGTGGCCAATTGCACCAAAAAGAACAGCATCAGCATTTTTACAAACTTCGTGTGTTGCATCCGGATAAGGTTCGCCTACTGCATCAATTGCGGCAGCTCCGGTTAAAGCCGGTTTCCAAGTGATTTCATGTCCAAATTTTTGTGCAATAGCATCAGATACTTTTACAGCTTCATTGATTACTTCTGGTCCGATTCCGTCTCCGGCTAAAAGGGCTATGTTTAATTTCATTCTATATATGTTTTTATAAGGTTCAAAGTTGCAAAGTTGCAAAGGTTCAAAGTTTAAAAGCAGGCCTAAACCTTTGTTGCTTTGTAACTTTGAACCTTTGCGCCTATATTAAGTTATAATGTTTAACATTTTCTGCGTTGCAATAATCGCTGCAACGGTTTGATCAGAATCTAATCCGCGGGTTTTGAATTCTTTTCCGTTGTTGACCCATGTGATAATGGTTTCGCACAACGCATCAGAACTACTTCCAGGCGGGATTCTTACCGCATAATCAATCAATTTTGGAAGCGTAAGTTTCTTGCTTTTGTAAATCTTGGATAAAGCATTCATAAAAGCATCAAACTGACCGTCTCCTTGCGCATTTTCTTCGATTATTTCTCCGTTTAAATTTAAAGATAAAGTCGTAGATGGGCGCATTCCTTTAGAATGTACCAGCATATAAGAGTTTATGGTAATTTTTTCTTCGTAAGTATGACTGTCCAAAACATCTGAAATAATGTATGGAAGATCTTCTTTTGTTACGGTTTCTTTTTTGTCGCCTAGTTCAATAATTCTTTGAGTAACCAATTTCAAATCTTCGTTGTTTAGTTTTAAACCTAATTCCTGAAGATTCTTTTCGATATTGGCTTTTCCAGAAGTTTTTCCTAAAGCGTATTTTCTTTTTCTTCCGAAACGTTCCGGAAGTAAATCATTAAAATAAAGATTATTTTTATTGTCTCCGTCAGCGTGGATTCCGGCTGTCTGCGTAAAAACATTATCACCAACGATTGGTTTATTTGCTGGAATTCGATATCCAGTAAATGTTTCAACCAGTTTACTTACAGAGTATAAAGATGTTTCTTTGATATTGATTTTTACTTCTGGCAAATAATCGTTGATTACAGCAACTGTGCTTTCAAGAGGCGCATTTCCGGCACGTTCTCCCATTCCGTTTACGGTTACGTGAAGTCCGTTGATTCCAGCTTTTATGGCTTCCATAACATTCGCGACGCTTAAGTCGTAATCGTTGTGGGCGTGGAAATCAAAATGGATTTGGGGATATTTTGCTCTGATTTTTGAAATGAATTCAAAAGCCAAAGATGGAATTAAAACGCCTAAAGTATCTGGAAGTAAAACTCTTTTTATTGGCTGTGTAGCTAAGAAATCCAAAAATTGAAAAACATAGTCTTGGGAATTTCGCATTCCGTTGCTCCAGTCTTCCAGATAGACATTGGTTTCAATATTGTTCTTTTGTGCTAAAGAAATGATTTCAGCAATTTCAGAAAAATGCTGTTCCGGAGTTTTCTTTAATTGATGCGTTAAGTGATTCATTGAGCCTTTGGTCAACAAATTCTGCACTTTGGCGCCGGCTTTTTTCATCCAGTCAATTGAAACGCCTCCGTCAACAAACGTAAGAACTTCAATTCTGTTAATGTAGCCGCGTTCTTCAGCCCAAGAAGTAATGCCTTTTACGGCTTGAAATTCTCCTTCGCTCACACGTGCCGAAGCAATTTCGATTCTATCAATATTTAATTCCTCCAACAACAATTGTGCAATGGTCAGTTTTTCTGCGGCAGAAAATGATACTCCTGAGGTTTGTTCACCGTCACGGAGCGTCGTATCCATTATTTCAATTTTTCTTTTTTCCATATTGATATTCTGAATTCCTTATTTTATAAGGTAAATTTTTGTTGTGTTGTCTTGGTTTTTTAACTTATAAAGACCCGACGGGTTTCAAAAACCTGTCGGGTCTCAAAGGACTGAACCTGATTTTTCTAGTAAGGAAGTTTATCAGCAAAAGCTTTAATATCTTCCTTCATATCTTGTAAATAATCAATGTCGTCAAAACCATTAATTAAATTGTTCTTTTTGTAACCGTTAATTGCGAATGATTCTTGCTCGCCAGTTGACAACAAAGTAATCGTTTGGTTTGGAAGGTTGATTTCTAATTCTGTGTTAGGATCAGCTTCGATAGCTTTGAAAATGTTTGCTAAAAATTCTGGGCTGATTTGCACTGGCAATACACCAATATTTAAACAGTTTCCTTTGAAGATATCTGCAAAGAAACTAGAAACTACAGCTCTAAATCCGTAATCGTAAACCGCCCATGCGGCGTGCTCTCTAGAAGATCCTGAACCGAAGTTTTTTCCTCCTACAAGGATTTTTCCGCTGTAAGTTGGGTTGTTTAAAACGAAATCTGCTTTTGGAGTATCGTCTCCATTATATCTCCAGTCTCTAAAAAGATTGTCTCCAAAACCTTCACGTTTTGTAGCTTTTAAGAAACGAGCTGGGATGATTTGATCTGTATCTACGTTCTCAATTGGCAACGGAACTCCGTCGCTTGTAAGTATATTAAATTTATCGTATGCCATTTTTTGGAATTTTAGATTTTAGATTTTAGATTTTAGATTTTCTTTTGAAAACGTAAAACACATAATCTAAAATGTTTGTATTAAATAATGTTAGTTAATTTTATTTGAAGAAATTTAGATGAAGATTTCGCAAAGCGAGAAATCTAAAATCTAAAATCTGCAATCTAAAATAATTCTCTTGGGTCAGTCAATTTTCCTGTAACAGCAATGCTGCGTACCATAATCGGACTTGCTAATAAAGTTCTTGAACCAGGACCTTGACGACCTTCAAAGTTTCTGTTTGAAGTACTTACTGCATATTTTCCAGCAGGAACTTTATCATCGTTCATTGCTAAACATGCAGAACATCCAGGCTGACGTAATACGAAACCAGCTTCAGTCAAAATATCTAAAATTCCTTCTTCTTTAATCTGCGCTTCAACAACGTGAGAACCTGGAACTAACCAAGCCGTAACATTATCTGCTTTTTTCTTCCTTTTACAATTTCAGCGAAAGCTCTAAAATCTTCAATACGTCCGTTTGTACAGCTTCCTAAGAAAACGTAGTCGATTTGTTTTCCGATCATTACGTCGTCTTCGTTGAAGCCCATATAAGCTAAAGATTTTTTGTAAGTTTCCTCACCGCCTTCAACTTGGTTTGCACTTGGGATATGTTTTGTGATACCAATTCCCATTCCAGGGTTTGTACCATAAGTAATCATTGGTTCGATATCTTCAGCTTTGATGTTTAATTCAGCATCAAAAACAGCATCAGCATCAGTTTTAAGGGTTTTCCAGTATTCAACAGCTTTAGTCCAAGCTTCTCCTTTTGGAGCATATAGTCTTCCTTCTAAGAAATCGAAAGTAGTTTGGTCAGGAGCAATCATTCCTCCACGAGCACCCATTTCGATACTTAAATTACAAACCGTCATACGACCTTCCATAGTCATATTTTCGAAAACATCACCAGCATATTCAACAAAATATCCTGTTCCTCCAGAAGTAGTTAACTGAGCAATAATATAAAGTGCAACGTCTTTTGGACCAACACCTTTACTCAATTTACCGTTTACGTTGATACGCATTTTCTTTGGTTTAGGTCGCATAATACATTGAGTAGAAAGCACCATTTCAACCTCAGATGTTCCGATACCAAAAGCGATAGCTCCAAAAGCACCGTGAGTAGACGTATGCGAATCTCCACATACAATAGTAGCACCTGGCAAAGTAATTCCGTTTTCAGGACCAACTACGTGTACAATTCCATTTTTTGGTGACCTAATCCCCAGTGCGAAATTCCGTATTCGTTAGCATTGTCTTCAAGAGCTTTAAGCTGGTTTGCAGAAAGCGGATCCTGAACTGGTAAATGTTGGTTTATGGTTGGTGTATTGTGGTCGGCAGTTGCAAAAGTACGTTCTGGATATAATACATTAACGCCTCTTGATTTTAATCCTAAAAAAGCAACAGGACTCGTAACTTCATGAATGAAATGGCGGTCAATAAAAAACACATCTGGCCCATCTTCAATTTTACGCACAACATGTGAATCCCATACTTTGTCAAATAATGTCTTACTCATTTTTTATTTTTTTAAATTGTAATTTCTATAACCACAGCAATTTCCTGTTCATTATAATAGCAAAACAAAAGTAAAAAAAGATAAAAAAGCGTCAATTTCAATATTTCATTATATACGATACCCAAACTAATTTACAAATTGCAAATTGACATTTGTAAACAAAAATTTGGAAGAAAAATGATCAAGAAACTGATTTAGTTTTTCTTTTTCGGCTTAAATTTTTCTTGTTTGTTTTTTGTTTTAATAGTTTGCAAATTTATCTCAAAATCAGTATAAAATATAGGAATTTGGTTAAAAAAATCTAACAAATCACATAAAAATAGTAATAATTGTTAGTTTTGAAATCTTTGCCAAAAGAGTGCTTTTTGGGTTTTTTAAAGCTTTTGAAGGAGTTTTCAGGAAGCTATTTAGATTCAATAAAAAGGCAAAATACTACGACATCCAAGAAGTGTATTTTTATGAAATTTTATGATTTTTTGAGATAGAAATTGATTTTTTGAAAGTAGTATTTTTAAAAATTAGTTCAATGAATTTTTAAATTCTAATGGAGTAAGATTGGTTTTCTTTTTGAATAATTTACTGAATGACTGCGGATATTCAAAACCTAGTTGATAAGCAATTTCTGCTACCGAAAGATTAGTCGTAATCAGGAAATCTTTTGACTTTTCTATTAATTTCGAATGAATATGCTGTTGTGCATTTAGTCCGGTTAAATTGCGAAGCATGTCGCTTAAATAATGACTCGAAACATTAATCTGAGAAGCTAGGAATTCTACGGTTGGCAATCCTCTTTTTAAGGTTTCTGAATTGCTGATATAATTGTCCAGCGTTTCTTCAACTTTTAATAATAAATCGTGACTGATGGTTTTTCTGGTAATAAATTGACGTTTGTAAAAACGATTGCTGTAATTCAGCAGAACATCAATATAAGAAACAATCACATCCTGACTCATTTCGTCTATTGCGGTATTGAGTTCGTTGTCGATACTTTGTAATAATCCGATAATAATTGTTTTTTCATTGTCTGAAAGATGCAGTGCTTCATTGGTGTCATAAGAAAAGAAACCATATTTTTTGATGCTTTTTCCCAAAGGATAATTTCGAATAAAATCTGGATGAAATAAAAGTGTATAACCGCCATATTCAACACCTTCTTCATTTTCAGTAAAAATTAACTGAGTTGGAGAAGCAAACATGAGTCCACCTTCATTGAAATCATAATAGCCTTGACCGTAGCCCATTTTTCCTTTGGTAGAAAACTTATAAGAGATCTTATAAAAATCAAGCAAAAAGGCATGATTCGCTAAATCTTCATTAATGACCAACTTCGTATTGTCTACTAAACTCACCATCGGATGAAGTGGTTTTGGCAATCGAAGTAAATCATGAAACTGCGATATAGAAGAGATTTTTGCTGGATTATTGTTTTTCTTTTCCATGATATAAAAGTATGAAAATTTAAAAGACTAATACCGTTCGGCTTCTTGAAACCTGAACGGTATTAGTTTGAAATGAATTATTCTCCAAAAAATTGTTTGCCAAATTCAGAACGAAAAACTTCGTCTCCAACTTCTAGTCTTTGTTTATAAAGTGCTTTTGCATCTTCACCGGCAACATATCTTAATTGGTTTTTTCCGTCGGTTGCGGCTTCGTAAACAACATCGGCAATTTGTTCTGGAGTTGAAGCCATTTCAAACATAACGTCAACGCTTCCAAACATTTTATTGGTCATTGTTTCATATTCTGGCAAAGTGCTTGTGTCAAGTGAACCATGCAAAAATTCGGTTCTGATTGCTCCTGGGGAAACCGTTTTAATATTTATTCCAAACGGATTTAGTTCGTAAGCCATACTTTCGCTCCAGCCTTCCAATCCCCATTTTGTTGCATGATAAATTGATCCTAAAGGAAAAGCGATCAATCCACCGATAGAAGTCGTTGAAATGAATAAACCGTTTTTTCTTTCTCTGAAATATGGAATGAATGCATTTGTAACTCTGATTACTCCCAATAAATTAGTATTTAATTGTTTGGTGATTTGATCATCTGTTAAACTTTCCAAAGGACCAATTAATCCGTAACCAGCATTGTTAAAAACGATGTCGATGTCGCTAATTTCAAGTGCTTTTTTAACTGTGTTTTGAATTTGATCATAATCGGTAACGTCTAAAGGCAAAAGTGTTACGTTTTTTAATTGAGAAAGTTCAGTTTCTTTTTCCGGATTTCTCATGGTTGCGATTACATTCCATCCTTTTTCGTAGAATAATTTTGCTGTTGCTTTTCCTAAACCTGATGATGCGCCTGTGATAAAAATTGTTTTCATGATTATTATTTTTTTAATTGTTATAATTTGATAAAGCAAAGTTCAGGATACACTTCAGTTTAAAAGTGTTCATTTTGGTGCAATGAGTATCCAAAATGAATAATCGAAGATTTAAAGATATATATAATGAAATCCGTAATCCATTCTATATGTTTTGATTTTAAATTTATTTCCAAGATTTTCTATTTGATAAACTCTAGCATTGGTTTCGTCGAAGTAACAATTGTAGTTATATGCAAATTCTTCTGGATGCCATTCACGCTTCATTAACTCGTAATTTTTACGTAATCTGATTTTAGCTGAATCGATATTTTCATCTGGAATGTCATAACTTCCTCTTAAAGTATGGAGTACACTGCTACTGTCTTTTTCTTCAATTCTTTTGCAATTTAATACAGAAGTTAACATCACGTTGATTAATGTAAACCTCTTATTCGATTTTCTTCTGTCGCTATTATTAATTAGTTCATCTATGCCTAAATTAAGTTGATTTGTAAAAGTTGTATTTGTTTTGGGAACATTTGGCAATAGTTTGTCAAATGGGAATTCCCAATAATCTCTGTATTTGCTATTGAAAAGGGGGATAGCATAGATTTGTTTTTTGCTATTAATAAAAACTAAAATATGGTTTCTATTTTTATATCCTTCAGGTTGTGAATAAAGTTGAACTTCGATATTAAATTCGCCTTCTCGAACACTTTTTACAAACTTGAATTCACTTTCAGATGGCTTTTTATCAGCTGTTAATTGTGGATATTTTATAATTAGGCTTTGAATAGAATGGTCAATTTTAGTTTCGATACTCTGATTACAGCTAGTAATAAATAAGATGAGAAAGCATAAAAGAACATATGGAAGACGATAGTTTTTTGCAGATTTATTTATCATTATTTTTGATTTTATAGAAGAAGTTGGATTAGCGCTTTAATTTTATTTATTTGATTTGTATTTTTCAGGATTGTAAAGTCTTTTTTCTTCAAAATCGTTTGGGTATTGTTTAAAATCACTTTCTTTTATTAAAAACAGATAATTCTGATAGGGTTTTTCTTTTGTTGAATAAGTAAGGACAATAGCTTTGTCGTTGTAACTGACAACATCGTAGGCAAAATTTCCCCAAGTCATAATGCTATCTTCAGAAACTGACCATTTGAGAGGTTCATTTCCGTAATATGGATCTTCAGGCCCATTAGTAAATTTTCCGTCTTCATCAATAGTAAAAACGTAAGACAATTGATCATCTTCAAACTTATAATAACTTGAATAGGTTTCGTTTTTATAATTATAATAATAGCGCCAATATTCATCTGATCTCGTTGCCAGTGCTTTTTCAATAGGATTTTTTCTGGAACAACCACTCAAAAGTAGTATCAGGAAAAAGAAAAATAAGTTTTCATAGCATTTCGATTCAAATTTAGGTTCTGAATTTAAGCAAGTCCTTTGTATTACACTTGAATTTGTTTTTTCATACAATTTAGACTATTAAAACCTTTAAATGTAATACTATTTTGTCAAAACGATTTGTTTTTGTTAACAACTTTCGTTTCGTTATTTCTCCAAAAAAAACGTAAATTTGACTTCTTCCATTCTCTATAAAAGCAATTTTTTATCCTCCATATAATCAAATGTTTATATGGAAAAGCTTGGAGTTTGGAATTTAATTTTTGCTATTTAAAAAGTATGTATTTAATATTCGATACCGAAACAACCGGATTACCAAAACGCTGGGATGCCCCAATAACAGATTCTGATAACTGGCCTCGCTGTATTCAGATCGCGTGGCGACTTCATGACGAAATGGGACAGCTTATCGAGCATCAGGATTATTTGGTAAAACCAGAAGGATTTAACATTCCGTACGATGCTGAGCGTATTCACGGAATCTCTACTGAATTGGCTGAAGCCGATGGAATCACTTTGGCTGAAGTTTTGGAGAAATTCAATATTGCATTAAGCAAAACCAAATATATCGTTGGACAGAATTTAGGTTTCGACGTCAATATTATGGGAGCCGAATTCCATAGAATGGGAGTTGAATCTCAAATGAGTTCAATGCCTGTTTTGGATACTTGTACCGAAGTTACGGCTTCGTTATTACAACTTCCCGGAGGTCGTGGAGGAAAATTCAAACTTCCAACATTGACTGAGTTACACAGCTATCTTTTCGATCAGCCTTTCGCGGAAGCGCACAACGCAACTGCCGACGTTGAGGCAACTACTCGTTGTTTCTTGGAATTGGTGAGAAGAGAGGTTTTCACTAAAGAAGAATTAGATGTTCCAAAAGAATACTTCAAAGATTTTCAAGAAAGAAATCCAGAGCCGTTTAAGTTAATTGGCTTAAAACATATCAACTTAAAAGCGGCTTCTGATAAAATCAGAGAACAGCTTAAAGCTTTAGCTGGAGAAGGCAAAGAAACTATTGTCTCAGAAGAAGATAAGGCTGATTTTAAAGCGGCAAAATTTGCACATTTACATAATCATACACAGTTTTCGGTACTTCAATCCACTATCGGAATTGGAAATATTGTTGCAACTGTGACCAAAAACGGAATGCCGGCCGTTGCCATGACGGATACTGGAAACATGATGGGGGCTTTTCATTTCGTGAGCGCTGTTATGAACCACAATAAAGCGGCTTCTGGAAAAAATAAAGCCTTAGTTGAAGCCGGAGAAGAACCAACAGAAACTGAAGTAAAACCAATTGTAGGTTGTGAATTTAACATCTGTGAAAATCATTTAGATAAAAGCAAAAAAGACAACGGTTATCAAGTTGTTTTAATGGCTAAAAACAAAGCCGGTTACCACAATTTGGCTAAAATGGCTTCGATTGCCTATACAGACGGATTCTACTATGTTCCAAGAATTGACCGCGCCATTGTAGAGCAATACAAAGGCGATATAATGGTTTTGTCTGGAAATTTATACGGAGAAATTCCGAGTAAAATCTTGAATATTGGTGAGAACCAAGCCGAAGAAGCTTTGATTTGGTGGAAGGAACAATTTGGCGAAGATTTCTATCTGGAAGTAATGCGCCACAATCAGGAAGATGAAAATCGTGTCAACAAAACCCTGATTGAGTTTTCAAAAAAACACGATGTAAAGTTAATTGCGACCAACAATACTTATTATTTAAATAAAGAAGATGCCAATGCACACGATATTTTACTTTGTGTAAAAGATGGTGAAAAGCAGGCAACACCTATTGGCCGTGGTCGTGGTTACCGCTACGGACTTCCAAATCAGGAATATTATTTCAAGTCGCAAGACGAGATGAAAAAACTCTTTGCCGATTTGCCTGAAGCCATTATCAATATTCAGGAAATTATTGATAAAGTTGAAGGGTACTCATTGTATCGAGACGTATTGCTTCCGAAATTTGAAATTCCAGACGAATTTGTTGATCCCGAAGATGAAAAAGACAATGGTGTTCGAGGTGAAAATGCTTATTTGCGACATCTTACAATGGAAGGGGCAAAAAGAAGATATGGTGAAATTACCGAATCGATTCAAGAACGTTTGGATTTTGAATTAATGACGATTTCGAATTCAGGATATCCGGGTTATTTCCTAATTGTACAGGATTTCATCGCCGAAGCAAGAAAAATGGACGTTTCCGTAGGACCAGGCCGTGGTTCTGCGGCTGGGTTCTGCCGTTGCATATTGTCTCGGAATTACTAATATTGACCCAATTAAATACGACTTACTTTTTGAGCGTTTCCTAAATCCTGACCGTGTATCGATGCCCGATATTGATATCGACTTTGATGACGAGGGTCGTGGACGTGTAATGGAATATGTAATTAACAAATACGGTCAAAAACAGGTAGCGCAGATTATCACGTATGGTAAAATGGCGACCAAATCGGCGATTCGTGATACGGCTCGTGTACTAGATTTGCCTTTATTTGAAGCCGATAGAATTGCAAAATTGATTCCGGGAATGATGCCATCAAAATGGAATTTGGCGCGTTTCATTTCGGAGAGTGAAGAAGAAGTCAAAAAAGCCCTTCGTTCGGACGAATTTGATAACGTCAAAGAATTAATCGCGATTGCCAACGAAGATGATTTGGCAGGAGAAACCATTCAGCAGGCAAAAATCCTCGAAGGATCGATGCGTAACACGGGAATCCACGCCTGCGGGGTAATCATTACGCCGTCGGATATTACGAATTATGTTCCTGTTACAACAGCAAAAGATTCCGATTTATATGTAACGCAGTTTGATAACTCGGTTGCTGAAAGTGCCGGATTGTTGAAAATGGACTTCTTGGGTCTGAAGACCCTTACGCTGATAAAAGATACCGTAAAACTGGTAAAATACAGAACCGGAATTGAACTCGATCCCGATACTTTCCCAATCGATGATGAAGAAACATATGCGCTTTTCCAAAGAGGTGAAACTGTTGGAATCTTCCAATACGAGTCACCTGGGATGCAGAAATACATGAAAGATCTGAAACCAACGGTTTTTGGAGATTTAATTGCCATGAACGCATTGTATCGTCCGGGACCTTTGGAGTATATTCCGTCTTTCGTTCGAAGAAAAAATGGTGACGAAGAAATCAAATACGATTTAGATGCCTGTGCGGAATATCTTTCTGAAACCTACGGAATTACGGTTTACCAAGAGCAGGTAATGCTTTTGTCTCAGTCTTTGGCAGGATTTACAAAGGGTGAGGCCGACGTCTTGCGTAAAGCGATGGGTAAGAAACAAAAAGACGTACTAGATAAAATGAAGCCGAAGTTTGTTGAACAAGCAGCAGCAAAAGGTCACGACGCAAAAGTTCTGGAGAAAATATGGAAAGACTGGGAAGCTTTTGCGAGTTACGCCTTCAACAAATCGCACTCGACTTGTTATGCCTGGATTGCGTATCAAACGGCTTATTTGAAAGCGCATTATCCAGCCGAATATATGGCGACGGTACTTTCGAATAACATGAACGACATCAAACAGGTTTCGTTCTTTATGGAAGAATGCAAACGTATGGGATTACAGGTTCTTGGGCCAGATGTAAACGAATCGTACTATAAATTTACGGTAAACGATGACTATGCAGTTCGTTTCGGAATGGGAGCGATTAAAGGAGTTGGTTCTGGAGCTGTAGAAACGATTGTCGAAAACAGAAAAGACGGAAGATATAAATCGATTTTTGATTTGGCGAAGCGAATTGATTTGCGTCTTGCCAATAAAAAAGCGATCGAGAATTTAGCACTTGCAGGAGGTTTTGATTCGTTTGAAGGAACAACCAGAGCGCAATACTTTCACGATGATGGTGACGGAATTACTTTTTATGAAAAAGCAATGCGCTACGGATCGAAGTTTCAAGAAAATGAAAACTCTTCACAAGTAAGTTTGTTTGGAGAAACCAGCGAAGTACAAATCGCAGAACCAGTTGTGCCTCCGTGCGAAGACTGGAGTACAATGGAAAAACTTGCCAAAGAGAAAGAAGTTGTTGGGATCTATATTTCAGGACATCCGCTTGATGATTTTAGGTTTGAAATGAAATATTTCTGTAATTCTCGTTTGGAAGCGCTGAAAAGCATGAACGAGTATGTTGGAAAAAACCTGATGTTTGCCGGAATTATCAATAACGTACAGCATCGTGTAGCCAAAAACGGAAAGGGCTGGGCGGCTTTCAACTTAGAAGGATATGATGAAAGTTACGAGTTTAAGATTTTTGGAGAAGAATATTTGAAATTCCGCCATTTCTTGATTCAAAACAATTTCGCCTATATAAAAATTTTGATAAAAGATGGTTGGGTAAATCATGATACAGGTAAAAAAACAGATCCAAGAATGCAGTTTGTTGAGGTTCGACAGTTGCAGGATATTCTTGAAGCATTTGCCAAAAAATTAATTTTATTGTTAGACATCAAGGATCTCCATGAAGAATTCATCCATAAATTGAGTCGTTTGTTTAGTGAAAACAAAGGAGATAATACGGTAAGTTTTGATATTATGGAAATTGAAAATGTCAAACGTTTAGTCGAAGTTGAAACTACAAGCGAATTTGAAGACAGTGAAGATGCTGTTTTTGAAGACGAAAATGATGATAACGAAGCAATTTCGGGAGAAGCCAAAATGAAGGAAATGAAAGAGGTCGAAGAAGTGAAAGTTGTTACCAAATTAACCATGCCAAGCCGACGTTTAAAGGTGAAAATTTCAGCTGAATTGCTCGCAAGAATTAGAAAAAATGCAGATTAATTTTAAACTGAACTAAAAAATTAACAGTTAAAATTTAATGGGATATAAAATTTTAATGTTAAAAATATGCACGCATAATACTTTTTTAGTAATATTGCCCGAAATTACAACGATTTCGTTCCAAGTCTAACCATACAGGCTAAAAGAATATGTTAAAATACTCTAAGTTTGTATAAATTAATTAAATCAGAATTATGAAAAAGAACCTATTTTTATTAGGATTATTAGTTTGCTCTATGGCTACAATGGCGCAGACACAAAAAGCAGACAAACCAGAAAGCTGGTATTTTAAATTAGGAGGATCTTATTTTAACCAAACTGCTTCGACAGAATTTCCAACTGTAGGTGGAAATGCGGCTTTAGATAGAACTTATGTAGGTGGAAAATTAGTGTCAGAAAAAAGTATTACAGGTTCATTTGGACAAGGATTTAGAACTGGTATTACCGCAGGTTATCGTTTTTCAACTCGTTTAGGAGTTGAGTTAGGTGCAAATTATTATTCTAGTAATACCAAAACAATGGCGCAAACAACTACAGATGCTATTTTTGTTTCTGGAGGAAAACCTGTTTATAATTTTAAATCAGTAGGTGAAATTACTGCTTTTGATATCGCTCCTGCATTAGTAATGTTTTTAGGTGAGGCACATGGTTTTGAGCCTTATACAAAAGTTGGAGTTTTAGTTCCAATTCATGGAGATTTAGAAATTACAACAGATGCTATAGCTCCTACAGGAGTTGCAAATCCAGCTACTGTTGCAGTTCATAGTGTTGATAAGGTAAAACCAAATCCTACAATTGGGTTTTCAGCGGCTATGGGTACTTCTTATAAATTAGGAAAACATATTTCTGCTTTTGCTGAATTAGAATATAGAAATTTTACTGTTCATGGAAAAAGCAAAGAAACTACTACATTTACTCAAAATGGACAAGATGCATTACCAAGCAGAACTACAGCTCAAATCCATACTAATTATAGAGATGGTTTAGATGTTAATTCTAATAATGCCTTAACAAATCCAAATGGAGTTGATCAATCAAAACCAATGGACGAGTTAAGTTCTTATGTTGGAATTTCTGGTTTAGGATTAACATTAGGTGTTAAATATAGCCTATAATTTTCCAAAGTTTTTTATAGTTTATAGTTTAGAAAAAGAGGATATTCGAAAGAGTATCCTCTTTTTTAGTTTGACAAAGATTTTATAATGAATTGCCTCCTGCTTTAGCTGGAGGTAGTTGAGATTGATGAGAATAAAAAAGGCTTTAGCCAAATTGTTAGTTTGGCTAAAACCTTACGATTTTTTGAAATTATTCCTCCAGCTAAAGCAGGAGGCAATTCAACACAATACTATTTCGAAGTCTCCCTAAACTCCTTCAAAACCTGATCAATAACCCAAGTTGTTCTGGCACCAGAAATTCCTTTTGATGGAGAAGCATTTTCTTTTCCTGAGAGCTCGGCAATAACAGTTTCTATAAAAGGTTGTTGAATATGCAATGGATTTTCAATTAAAATGCTTTCTTTTTCACCATTTGTGTATTGAACGTGAATTGGATCATTCCCAAAAGTAGAGAACGAAATTTTTCCCTTATCACCAACAATTTCGGTATTGTCGTAACGCTCGAAACTGGCAAAATTCCAAATTCCAGATCCATGAATTCCGTTTTCAAATAAAAACGACATTGAAACTGAATCTTCAGCAGGGTAAGCCAATAATTGAGAAGTGGCATGTCCGCGAACTGATTTTATCGGACCTAAAACAAAATCTAGGAAATCTAAAGTGTGACAAGCCAAATCAACAAAAATTCCGCCTCCAGAAATATGCGGTAAAACTGTCCAGGGAAGATTGATTTCGTCATCATAACGTGCTTCAAAAGGATGATATAAAACACAGTTAACATGTCTAATATTTCCTAATTTTCCTTCATCGATTATTTCTTTTATTTTTAAAAAGCGAGGCAGACCTCTTCTATAATAAGCAACAAACAACGGAACATTGTGTTCTTTGCAAGCACTAATCATTTCGTTGCATTCTTCAAAAGTCAGAGCCATTGGTTTTTCTACATAAACTGGTTTTCCAGCTTTAGCACATAAAATAGTATATTCTTTATGAGAAGACGGAGGAGTGGCAATATAAACGGCATCAACTTCTGGGTCATTTATTAAATCTTCAGCATTCGAATACCATTTTGAGACATTATGACGTTTGGCGTAATCTTCGGCAAGTGGTGCATCTCTTCGCATAACGGCAACTAAAGCTGAATTTGGAGCTTTCTGAAAAGCCGGCCCGCTTTTAACTTCAGTAACATTTCCACAGCCAATAATTCCCCATTTTATAATTTTCATCGTTTGGTTTTTTAGTTTTTCAAATTTAAAAAAGGTTTGCCACGAATTACACTAATTTTTACGAATTATTTCTCCCGCAGATTTGGCAGATTCAACAGATTTTCACGCATAGAATCAGCTTAATCTGCAAAATCTGCGAGAGACAAAAAATAAAGCCACCAATTCACAAAATTAATTCGTGAATTGGTGGCTATAAATTTTTAGTTTAAAGTCTTACTTTGAAGGCAAAGCTTTAAAGCCCATATTGTAAAGTGTAAAAGCTTGAATATCTACACTCTCTTGAATTGTGGCGAGCAACAGATTTTCCTGCTCCGTGCCCCGCTTTAACATCAATTCGAATCAAAACTGGATTTTCTCCAGCTTGTTTTTCCTGTAATTCAGAAGCGAATTTAAAACTGTGTGCAGGAACCACACGATCGTCATGATCTCCAGTGGTAACCATTGTCGCTGGGTAATGTGTACCTTGTTTCACGTTATGAACAGGAGAATAACCTTTTAAGTATTCAAACATTTCTTTGTTGTCTTGAGCAGTTCCGTAATCAAAAGCCCATCCTGCACCTGCAGTAAAAGCATTATAACGAAGCATATCCATAACCCCAACAGCTGGTAAAGCTACTTTCATCAAGTCAGGACGTTGCGTCATAGTTGCACCAACCAATAAACCTCCATTAGATCCTCCGCGGATTGCTAGATAATCTGATGAGGTATATTTTTGAGCAATTAAATATTCTGCGGCGAGCAATAAAATCATCAAATACATTTTGTTTTTGCTGTTTTGTTCCAGCATCATGCCATTTTTTTCCGTATTCACCGCCACCTCTTAAGTTAGCAACTGCATAAACACCTCCGTTTTCCATCCAAACTGCATTTGAAATACTAAAACTTGGCGTCAAACTAATGTTGAATCCACCGTAACCGTAAAGAATTGTTGGATTTTTACCGTCTAATTTTGTTCCTTTTTTATATGTAATAATCATTGGAACTTTTGTGCCATCTTTTGAAGTATAAAAAACTTGTTTTGACTCATAATCTTCACTTTTGAAATCTACTGTTGGTTTCTGATAAACTTCAGATTTTCCAGATTTTGGTTCAAATGAGTAAATACTGGTTGGCGTTGTATAATTAGTAAAACTGTAATACAAGAGTTTTTCGTTCTTTTTTCCGCCAAATCCAGCAACAGTTCCAATTGCAGGAAGTTTGATTTCACGAACTAATTTTCCGCTGTAATCATATTGCTGTACAAATGAAACAGCGTCTTTTGTATAATTAGCAAAGAAGTATCCTGCTCCTGTTGAAGGCGATAAAATATTCTGAGTTTCTTTGATGAAATCTTTCCAGTTTTCTGGTTTCGGGTTTGATGCATCAACTGTTACAACACGTTTGTTAGGAGCATTAAAATCGGTTTCGATGAATAATTTGCTTCCTTCATTTTCAATAATGCTGTTGTCGCTGTTGAAATTGTCAACAATAGTCACAATCGGACTGTTTGGTTTAGTTAAATCTTTGATGTACAGTTCATTTCCGTAAGTCGAATTGGTCGCCGAAATCACTAAATAATGATTGTCTTCGGTCACATAACCACCAACATATCTTCTTTTTTGATCGGCACCAAAAATTACTTTATCTTCTTTTTGAGAAGTTCCCAGTTTGTGGAAATACAATTTATGCTGATCTGTTTTTGCCGAAAGTTCGCTTCCTTTTGGTTTGTCGTAACTTGAGTAATAGAAACCTTCATTTTTGTGCCAAGAAATTCCACTGAATTTTACATCAACTAGAGTATCTTCTAAAACTTTTTTAGAAACAGCATCAATGATAATTACTTTTCTCCAGTCGCTTCCGCCTTCAGAAATTGCATAAGCCGCTTTTGAGCCATCTTCAGAAAAATCCAATCCACCAAGCGAAGTTGTTCCATCTTTAGAAAATGTATTTGGATCTAAGAAAATTTCTTCCTTACCGTTTTGATCTTTTCTATAAACCACAGATTGGTTTTGAAGCCCATTGTTTTTAGAATAATAAGTGAATTTTCCTTCTTTATATGGAGCGCCTATTTTTTCGTAGTTCCAAAGTTTTTCCATTCGTTTTTTAAGTTCCTCACGAAATGGAATTTTATCTAAATAACCATAAGTAACGTCATTTTGAGCTTTGACCCAAGTTCCAGTTTCGGCAGATTTGTCATCTTCAAGCCAACGATATGGATCGCTTACTTTTGTGTCAAAATAAACATCGACAGTTTCACCTTTTTTTGTTTGCGGATATTGAATTTTATTTTGGCCAAATGAAATCCCTGCAGTTGTAATTGCCATTAGTAGAAATGTTTTTTTCATAATTAAGTTTGTCGGTTTTAACAAAAATAGCACTTTTTGTGAGAGTTTAGAGTATTTAACCGCAAAGGTCGCAAGAGTTTACGCAAAGCACGCAATATTAATCTCGCAAAGGCGCCAAGTCGCAAAGAATTTTAAAACTTTGCGTCTCTGCGACTTTGCGAGATTTTTTAAACGCTAAGCTAAAATAAAAACTTTGCGAACATTGCGTAATTCTTTGCGTACTTTGCGGTTAAATAAAGCCTATAAGTTGAAATTAATACCCAAAACGATGTTTCTTCCAATATTAGGAATACCGTCGGTTTTTAATCTTGAAAGATGCGCAATGTATTTTTTATCAAATAAATTGTTTCCGTTTAGGTTAACATCAAAAGCAGTTTTTCCCAACTTAACCGTTCCGCCAAAACCTAAATTCACCAAAGTATAGCCTTTAGAAGCTGTTTCAAAACCGCTCACATTATCTTGGCTGAAAGTCGAAGAAACATTCAATGAAGCAAAACCTTCGCTTAGCCAATTTTTGATATTAAATTCTGTTCTTAGCGTGTTGTTCCAATTGTTTGCCGGAATTAAAGGCAGATAATCGTCATTGTCTTTTTTACCTGTTACAGTTTCAAAACTAGTTTCAAAGTGCAACCAATCTAACGGATGCGGGTGAATATGCAAACCTGCTTCACCTCCAAATAACTTCGCATTATCCTGAACATAAGCAAATACATCATTATTGTCTAAGGTTTCTCCTGTTGGCGACGTGTAAATATAATTGTTCACATGATTGTAAAATCCATTAATGAAAAACTCAAAATGCGAATTTTTGTATTCTAAATTAACATCAGTCTGAACGTTTTGTTCTGTTTTCAAATCTGCATTTCCAATTTCGTAGCGGTTTGTTCCTTCGTGAACTCCATTTGAAGTCAATTCGGCTAAATTTGGCGCCCTAAATCCTGAAGCAACATTCAAACGAAGTGTCAATGGTTCAGCTAATTTTGTTTTATATCCCAATGAAGCATTAAAGCTGTCAAATGATCTGTCCAAAGCTTGGAAATATCCTTCTTCGCCTTCAGTTCCGTGTGCAATAGAGTTGATATTTCGATTGTCAAAACGCAATCCAGCTTGTAAAACGCTGTTATCCCATTCGTAATTCGCCGTTCCAAAAACACCAAAATCGTTAGTTGTTGCGTCTGGAATCAAATATTCTTCACCTGAATTTGTATTTGTCTGATGCATTCCTTGAACTCCTAAAATAGTTTCAATTTTTCCGAATTTCGGGAAATGGTATTTTGCATTGTAATTGAAAGTGTTCAATTTCATGTGAAGAGAAGCTTCGTTGCTGTCTTCAAATTCGCTTCTGTCATTTGAGATATAGCCTAAATCAACATCCAGTTTTGAGTTTTCAAAAAATACAGTATTGTTCAAACTTAATAAATGATTGAAAATACCTTGTCTCGGAAATTCAGTGTCTTTGCTTGACGATTGTTCTGCAATTCCTTCTTCTGGAATTCCAATATCCAATTTGTTGTAATTGTATCTTAAAACACTTGAAAAAGTCGAATTGCTGTACCCAATTCCGGTTTTAAAATCGGTTTCATTATAACGTGAATTGGTTACGCGATCCCCACCAGAAATTTTGTAGTCAGAATGTGTATTATAGCTTCCTCTTGCTAAAAATTTCCAGTTATCTGTAGAAGTTTTTAATCCGATAGAAGAATTGCTTCCTTGTGTATTGGTAAAATATTTTTGACTGAAATTAGCTTTAAAATCGCCAGCATCAGCAAATTTTTCTGGATTGAAATATAAAACACCGCCTAAAGCATCTGAACCATACAATAAAGAAGCTGGTCCTTTAATCACTTCAACACTTTCAATTCCGGCATCATTTAAACCTAAACCATGTTCGTCTCCAAATTGTTGGTTTTCGATACGAACTCCTTGAGAATAAACTAAAACACGATTGCCGCTAAGTCCGCGAATTACAGGTTTTCCTATTGAAGTTCCTGTTGAAATCTGAGCAACTCCAGGAATTGTCGCTAAACCTTCAATCAAAGTAGATGTCCCTTTTTGTTGCAATGTTTTGATGCTTTCGTGCTCAATTTTCATTACGTTTTGCGATTGCAATTTGTTAAATGGAGTCGAAACCACTACTTCGTCCATTTCCATAATTGATTGTAAAAGCGTAATATTTAAAGTATTTTCTTTTGAAAGTTTTGCAATAGTTTGGTTTTGATTAGCATAACCAACAAAATTGAAAGCAAGGCGCAAACTTCCGTTTGGAAGATTATTCAATTCGTATTTTCCGTTTGTGTCTGTTGTTGTTCCTTTATGTAATTCTGGCGCATATACAGAAACGCCTGGCATTGGCTGATTTTGATTGTCGGTAACAATTCCTGAAACCGAATTTTGAGCAGAAAGCATGCTCGAGAACCCCAAAATTAGGGCTAATAGTATTTTTTTCATTTGGAAATGATGCTATAGTTAATGTTTTTCTCTTCCAAATTAAAACAAAGCAAACAGTGAAGCATTCTGATCCTGATTGTTTAAAATAGGATTAGAAAACACAATGAAATCTGAATTTTAAATTGAAAGAAATGAAATTTGTTTTCGAATAATCGAAATCTAAGAAACTAAAGCAATTGGAGGACCCCGAAGTAAATAAACGCTTTTTGAAAATGAACGGATATTTTCTGAAAACGAAAAGAAATAAGGAATTTCTCTGTGAAAAGAATGAAACTGAAAAGAAAAAACTTCGGCAACAGTATAACTTCCAAAAGCAAAACTACAAACATAACACAAGTCGTAATTATGATGCTGATGTGTTATTTCTCCGCTTGGATCATTGTAAGCGTGATGACACTGCTTTTCTGAAAGTTGTTTTACAATATGCTCAAAACTGTGCAACGACTGAAACAATATTGTGAACAATATTGTCAGCGTCATGGAAACACTTAATATGAGCTGTTTTCTTTTCATGCAAGGCAAAGGTATAAAAGCGTATTGAAAAAATGAGCCCTTTTTCGATTTCTGTTGCAGATTTATTGAAAAAAGTGCAACAAATGCCTTTGTTCATACTGAAAAAGAGAATAATTGTTTTCAAATCGCATCTTCAGCTGGCATTATATTATATTTGTATGTAAAATAAATTTACGGCAAAAAACGTTTAAACTTGAAAACCTCCTTAAAACCCAAATTCGATATGCGATTATTTTTTACTTGTTTGTTTTTTGTCTCATTTTTGAATGTCTTTTCGCGACAAGAAGTGAAACCTGAAATCAAGCCAGTAATCAAAATAGATTCTTTATATCGTGAGGATCAATTTTATTTTTCATTGACATATAATCTTTTGGTAAATACACCAGAAAGATTGAAACAAGATAAATTTTCTGCTGGACTTTCTGGCGGATTTTTACGCGATATGCCAATTAACAAAAAAAGAACTGTTGCCATTGCCGCGGGATTTGGATTGACTTATCAGAACTTTTACCAAAACTTCACCGTTTCAGAAGATACAAACGGCGCGCCGATTTATGGCGTAAATGATTATGGTGAATTTGTTTCCAACCGATACCGACAATATTCTGTTGATCTTCCAATAGAATTCAGATGGAGAAATTCGACTTATGAAAGCACCAAATTTTGGAGGGTTTATGGCGGTGTAAAATTGAGCTATGTTTTCTCGAGCAAATCAATTTTAGACGATGGAGAAAACACTTATAAAATAAAGAATAATCCAGATGTCAATACATTTCAATACGGAATTTATCTTGCAACGGGTTACAACACCTGGAACATTTATGCCTACTACGGCTTAAATCCTTTGTTTGATTCGGTTTCAACAATTTCTGGTGAAAAAGTAAATATGAAAGCCATGAATGTTGGACTTATTTTTTACATTTTATAGCCATAAAAACAAGAAGAGCAATTGTGGCAAGACACCAATTGTTAATCCAATAAAAATTTCTTTTGAGGTATGTGCCTGCATTTCTAATCGCGATGAGGCAACAATTCCAGTCAATAAAATTAATAGTGCTGGCCAATATGGATTTTGCATTTGCAAATGCATATTCATTCCAATTACAAAGATGGCGAAACCACTAATAGCGGCCACATGCAGACTTGCCTTTATTTTAAATAAAGAGCATACCAAAGCTAAAATTGTAGTGAACAATGCGCCCAGAAAAAAGAAATGTAGTTCTGGATAACGCGTAATGACAATGCTTCTTTTTACTAATAAAATATATAAAAAACACTGAAGAATCAATGGGATTTTTCGTTGTGAAGTCTCATGAACCATTATAGAAGTCACGTGTCCTGTGGATTTTAAGAGCAAAAAAAACAAAATCGGAACTAAAATCGTAATAATCAGAATTTGAAATAAAACAAAGTATTTTTCATTATTCGAAAACGCATCTTCTTTGCAAAAAAGATAAAATAATGTGGCGTACATCGCGATAAAAATCGGATGCAGGATATAAGAGAATAAAGGCAATATTTTTTTCAAAACGCGGTTATTTATGGGTATTCAACAAATATAATGAAATAATGGTTTTCGCCACGAATTACACTGATTTCCACGAATCCTATTTTGTTAATTAACATTTGATTTAATTTTAAGACACAGTTTAAAAGATTTTCGCAGATTAAATCATTTGAATCCTTTTAATCTGTGGCTAAAAATTAAGATATAATTAGTGGGAATTCGTGTAATTCGTGGCAAACCTTTTTTAAATTTGACAAAAAGAATTTCTAAATGAGCATAAATCTTAAAAGCCTTATCCCGGTTCTTGATGCCGAATGGATTGGCTCAAATTCGGATGTTTTTATCGATCATATTTCAATTGACAGCCGTTCACTTCAAAATGGATCTAAAACTTTGTTTATTGCGTTATCTGGCGTAAACAATGATGCTCATTTATATATTGAGGAACTTATTGAAAAAGGAGTTCAAAATTTTGCGGTTCAATATATTCCTGAAAATGTACAAGGCAAAGCCAATTTTTTAGTTGTAAAAAATACTTTAAATGCCTTGCGAGCAATTTCGTTGCTTATTACAGAAATTTATTTGATTTTCCAGTAATTGGTTTAACAGGGAGCAACGGAAAAACAATTGTAAAAGAATGGCTTAATTTCTTGCTGAGTCCGGACTATAACATAATTCGAAGTCCCAAAAGTTATAATTCTCAAGTTGGAGTTCCGCTTTCGGTGATTGGTATTAATGAAAAACATAATTTAGGGATTTTCGAAGCTGGAATTTCTACAGTAAACGAAATGATTCATCTTGAAAAAATAATCAAACCTACAATAGGTGTGCTCACTAATATTGGAAGTGCACATGATGAAGGATTTTTAAATTTAGTCCAAAAGATTGATGAAAAATTACTTTTGTTTAAAGATTGTCCGATAATTATATATCAGAAAACAGATATTGTAGAATCGTGTTTAACTCAGTTTGCCGCAGAATATATGATTCATCCCCGAAAGCTTTTTTCGTGGAGTTTTACTGATAATTCAGCCGATGTTTTTATTCTGAAAAAAGAAACCAAAAACGAACTAACCAATATTCAATATCAATATAAAAACGAAATTTTCGATTTAGAAATTCCGTTTAGCGATTCGGCTTCAGTTGAAAATGCGATTTCATGTCTTTTGGTTTTGCTTTATTTTAAATACGATTCCAAAACCATTCAAAATCGTGTGCAAATGCTGTATCCGGTTCAGATGCGTTTGGAAGTCAAAAACGGAATCAACAATTGCAGTATAATTGACGATAGTTACAGTTCCGATTTTCAGTCGCTTAAAATAGCATTGGATTTCCTGGAAAGCCAGCAGAAAAAGAATGCCACAAAAACAGTAATTCTTTCCGATATATTTCAAAGCGGATTTTCGAATGAAGAATTGTATTCGAAAGTTTCACAATTAGTTTCAGATAACAAAATCAATCGCGTAGTTGGCATTGGCCCAACAATTTCTTCTTTTGCGCCTAAGTTTTCAAATTGCATTGCATTTCAGGATACAGCTTCGTTTATTGAAGCTTTTGAAAGTCTGAATTTCAGTAATGAAACTATTTTGATTAAAGGTGCAAGATCGTTTCAGTTTGAAGAAATTGTTTCGCTTCTTGAAGAAAAAACGCATGAAACGGTTTTAGAAATCAACTTAGATTCCATCAGTCATAACTTGAATTATTACAAATCAAAACTAGCCGATGATGTTAAAATCATGGTAATGGTAAAAGCATTTGGTTACGGAAATGGAGGTTTAGAAATTGCAAAATTACTGGAACATCATAAAGTGGATTATTTAGGTGTGGCTTTCGCCGATGAAGGAATTTCGCTGAAAAACGGCGGAATCAAATTGCCAATTATGGTTTTGAATCCAGAATCCACAAGTTTTCCGTCGATAATTCAATACAAATTAGAGCCGGAAATTTATAGTTTGAAAGGATTAAATGCTTTTTTGAAAATTGCGAAAGAAAAGAATTTAAAAGATTTTCCGATTCACATTAAAATGGATACAGGAATGCATCGTTTGGGTTTTGAAGAAAATACAATCGATGAGTTGATTGCGACTTTAAAAAATAATTCTAGCGTTCGCGTTCAGAGTATTTTATCGCATTTGGCAACAAGTGATGATCCAAAGCATTTTGGTTTTGTCGAAAAGCAAATAGGTTTATTTGAGAAATTATCTTCTAAATTAATGTCGGAATTAAATATAAATCCGATTCGTCATATTCTGAATACTTCAGGAATCAGCAATTTCCCGAATGCACAATATAACATGGTTCGTTTAGGAATTGGCCTCTACGGAGTTTCCAATGATTCATCAGAGCAAAAATACCTGGAAAATGTTGGGACATTAAAATCGATTATTTCACAAATCCGAACAATTCCAAGTGGCGACAGCGTAGGCTACGGACGTCGTTTTATGGCTGAAAAAGAAACCAAAATTGCTACAATTCCAATAGGTTATGCCGACGGAATTTCGAGATTATGGGGAAATGAAATAGGTTTTGTAACCATCAAAAATCAAAAAGCCAAAATCGTCGGAAGTGTTTGTATGGATATGTTGATGGTCAATGTAAGCCATATCGACTGCAAAGAAGGGGATTCGGTGATTATTTTTGGCGAAAGCCCAACAGTCATAGAAATGGCTGAGGCATTAAAAACCATTCCGTACGAAATTATGACGAGCATTTCGCAACGGGTGAAACGCGTATTTTTCAGATAGAATTTTAAAACATTTAAGTTATATAAGTTCATTTTAGTTGAACTGCTTTTCTTTTTTTGCTTAATTCTATCATTTCGACTGCCTCAAGCTTATATTTCTGACATGACTTATATGGTGCAAAAAAGAAAAGAATGTGGTTTTTTCAAGAAAATTCCGTATTTTCGATATTCACTTATTATAAATGTAAATAGATACGATATGGGATTTTTTTCAGAATTTAAGGCATTTGCAATAAAAGGCAACGTAGTTGATCTTGCTGTTGCAGTAATTATTGGAGCGGCATTTGGTAAAATTGTAAGTTCATTTATTGAAGATGTAATTACGCCACTAGTATTAAAACCGGCTTTAGAAGTCGCGCATTTAGAAAAAATTCAAGATCTTACCGCTTTTGGAGGTGTAAAATACGGTCTTTTTCTTTCGGCAGTAATTAACTTTGTAATTGTTGCTTTTGTTTTATTCTTAGTTATTAAAGGAGTAAACAAACTTAAAAAAGAAGAAGCTCCAGCGCCACCTGCAGGACCAACGCAAGAAGAATTGCTAACACAAATTAGAGATTTATTAAAAAATAAATAAAAATATAATACCGCTACACTAAGTCTAACTTAACCACCTTCTAAAGAGGTGGTTTTTTTTACAAAATGTTTATTTTATAACATTTTGTTATTTTTTGTGAATCGCCTTGTCAAGACTTTTATTATACTTATTTTTGCCGTACAAATTTGATTATAGAATTATTTAAAGATATAAAAATGAGAATTGCAGTTGTAGGTGCTACCGGAATGGTTGGCGAAGTAATGCTTAAAGTTTTAGCAGAAAGAAATTTTCCTGTTACGGAATTAATTCCTGTTGCATCAGAAAGATCAGTTGGAAAAGAAATTGAATATAAAGGAACAAAATATAAAGTTGTTGGTTTACAGACTGCTGTAGATATGAAAGCTGACATCGCAGTTTTTTCTGCTGGAGGAGATACTTCATTAGAATGGGCTCCAAAATTTGTCACGCCGGAACAACTGTTATCGACAACTCATCAGCGTGGAGAATGGATCCAACTAAAAAATTAGTAGTTCCTGAAATCAATGCTTCTGTTTTAACTAAAGAAGATAAAATTATTGCAAACCCAAACTGCTCTACTATTCAAATGGTATTAGCATTGGCGCCTTTGCATAGAAAATACAACGTTAAAAGAATTATTGTTTCGACTTATCAATCAATCACTGGAACTGGTGTAAAAGCGGTAAAACAATTAGAAAACGAGTACGCAGGAATTCAAGGTGATATGGCTTACAAATATCCAATTCACAGAAATGCGATTCCTCATTGCGACAGTTTCGAAGAAAATGGATACACAAAAGAAGAAATGAAGTTAGTTCGCGAAACTCAAAAAATCCTTGGTGACAACACCATCAGAGTTACAGCTACTGCAGTTCGTGTACCAGTTGTTGGTGGACACAGTGAAGCTGTAAACGTTGAGTTTACAAATGATTTCGATGTGAACGAAGTTCGCGAAATCTTGCACAATACCGATGGAGTAGTAGTGCAGGATAATTTAGATACATTCACATATCCAATGCCATTATATGCAGAAGGTAAAAATGATGTTTTTGTTGGAAGAATCCGTCGTGACGAAAGCCAGCCAAACACATTAAACATGTGGATCGTTGCTGATAACTTAAGAAAAGGTGCGGCAACAAACACAATCCAAATTGCTGAATATTTAATTCAAGCAGGTTTGGTTTAAGCCGAGAGATTAAATTAAATTGTTATAAAGAAGAAGCCGTAATTGCAGTGATGTGATTACGGCTTTTTTGATTTGTCTGCGCATAGAAAACCCGACAGGTTTTTTAAAACCTGTCGGGTTTGAAAGAATTAAAAAATTCCAAATTCCAATAACGTCAAGTCATTATGGGATTTGGAATTTAATATATTGTAATTTTATTTTTTAATATTCCGGAGCCAATTCTAATTCCAGTCCTTCCAAATCAGTTGTGATTGGAATCTGGCATCCTAAACGGCTATTTGATTTTACATAAAATGCTTCCGAAAGCATAGCTTCTTCTTCATCTCCCATTTCTGGCAAAGCAACATCATTTAGAACATAGCATTGGCAAGAAGCGCACATGGCCATTCCGCCACAAGTTCCTTCAACAGGAAGTTCGTATGCTTTGCATAATTCCATTATATTCATTGCCATATCGGTTGGAGCTTGTAATTCATGAACAACTCCTTCTCGATCTTTAATCTTTATTAATACATCCATTTTTAGTATGGGAATTTTAATGTAGGATTTTATAACGTGAAAAAATCCTGGTTCAATTTAACTTGTTGGTTTTAGACTGAATGCGTATTCTTTTTGTGTGTTTTCTTTAAGATGCATTTTTACACCCAGCATGTTGCCACCTTTTTCAAGCAATGTTACCACTGCAATTACAGAATAATAATCTCTATCACCTTGAAAGATTAATGTTCCTTCATAAGTTGAATTTACAACTCCTTGTTTGTCTGTTGTAACAGAAACTTTTCTTGGATGTGTAAATTCAGCTGTACTGTAAGTTGCTTTGTTGGCAAATTTTGCTTTTCCTTCGGCAAAATCATATAAAAAATCATAATTGCCAATTCTCAAACTTCCTTCTTCATTAGTTGGATTCGTATTGAATACAATTTGCCCTGAAAACTTAAAATCTGACCATTCTTCAGATTCACTTACCCAAGCCTTGTCAACAATTAGAGTTTGTGCTTGCTGAGCATAATTTACAGATACAAAAAACAACAATAAAAATAAAGTGTAATAGTGTTTCATAAATTTAAGATTTAGGGTTATTTTACAAAAATAAGTTAAATTAGTAAAAACAACGTAACTAAAACTCTTAAATCTTCATATTGTTTTTTGTTAAATTCGCAATATTCTATATGATTTTGGATGTTTTTGTTTGAAAAAACAAGAAAAACATCCAAAAGAAATACTATTCTTGTTAATAATACAAAACCATAAAAGGTTGCAAATTTTGATTTGCTACATGATGTTCACCACAGTTTCAATTTGTGGTGCATATTTTTTTATAGTCGTTTCAACGCCTGCTTTCAAAGTCATTTGATTTACACTGCGGCTAATGCAAGCGCCCTCAAGACGAACTTTTACATGCTTGTCCTCGTCGATAGAAACTAGCGTGATATCACCTCCATCAGATTTCAAAAATGGCCTTATTTCATCTAAAGCCAACAAAACGTTATTTGTTAATTCTTCTGTTGTCATAATATTTAATGTGTCAATTAGAGAATGTGCCAATTAGAGAATTTAAATCATTATCTAATTGCCACATTATCTCATTATCTAATTATTTTTTCACCGCCGAACATCCCGCCATAGTTGTAATTTTAATGGCTTCAGTTGCTGGTAAGCTTTCGTTTCTGTTTACAGTTTCTTGTACAACATTTCGAGTGATTTCTTCAAAAACAGATTCGATTACTGAAGCTGTTTGCAAAGTCGCCGGACGACCGTAATCTCCTGCTTCACGAATAGATTGTACAATTGGAACTTCACCTAAAAATGGCACATCTAGGTCGGCGACAAGATTTTTTGCTCCTTCTTGTCCAAAAATATAATATTTGTTATTTGGTAATTCTTCTGGTGTAAAGTAAGCCATGTTTTCAACAATTCCTAAAACCGGAACATTGATATTGTCTTGCATGAACATTGCTACTCCTTTTTTAGCATCGGCAAGTGCAACCGCTTGAGGCGTACTTACTACAACCGCACCAGTTATTGGAAGTGATTGCATGATCGAAAGGTGAATGTCTCCTGTTCCTGGAGGCAAATCTAAAAGCATAAAATCAAGTTCTCCCCAATCTGCATCAAAAAGCATTTGATTTAACGCTTTTGCGACCATTGGCCCTCTCCAAATTACAGCCTGGCTTGGTGCTGTAAAAAATCCAATAGAAAGTATTTTGATTTCATAGCTTTCAATTGGTTTCATTTTTGATTTTCCGTCAACTGTAGTCGAAATTGGTTTTTCGTTTTCAACATCAAACATAATTGGCATCGAAGGTCCATAGATATCAGCGTCTAAAATACCAACTTTGAATCCCATTTTTGCAAGAGTTACAGCAAGATTTGCAGTAACAGTTGATTTTCCAACTCCTCCTTTTCCGGAAGCAACGGCAATAATATTTTTGATTCCTGGAATTGCACGACCTTTGATTTCGACTTTTTCAGGAACTTCCACTTTAATATTTACTTTGATTTTTGCATCGGCAGATATTAAGTCATGGATTGTTTTTTTAACATCGTCTTCTGCTCTTTTTTTGATGTGCATTGCTGGAGTGTGAAGTACTAAATCTACTACAACTTCATCGCCAAATGTAATAACGTTGGCAACGGCGCCGCTTTCCACCATATTTTTACCTTCTCCTGCTATAGTGATAGTTTCTAGAGCCTTAAGGATTTCTTTTCTATCTAATTTCATTTTTAATGTAAGTGTTTTCTAGTGATGAAATTTGTTTAGATACTATATTTATTTAAACTTGTTTCAGAGTGCAAAGATAACAGATTAAGTTCGGATTCTTACTTTTTTTGAATCGTATTTATTGATATTGAAATTATTCAAAATGATGGAGTTGGAATTTTTTTAAGCGAATTTAAAAAGAAGAAACAAAAAGAAGCAATTTTTATACTAAAGAAAAGTAAAATTTAAGCTTAAAATTGAAAAAAGAAACCCGCCAAGATTCTGATTTGGCGGGTTTCCTAAAAAAATGGTCTACAAGTTATTCGTATTTTAGATATTTCAAAACATCTATTTTAGTCACTTGATATGCTTTTGTCAACACAATTAGCAACGTAAGTACAAGTAATGAAACTAATGCAATCGAAAATGGCAACGTTGAAATATTTATTCTGAATGCGTAATCTTCAAGCCATTTTTGTAACAAAATATAAGCTGGAACAATTCCGATTCCAAATCCAAGTAAACAGAATAAGACATATTGTTTTGATAATTCCTTCAGCAAAATGTCCGTTTCTGCACCAAGGGTTTTTCTAATTGCAATTTCTTTCAGTCTTCTCTCCATCGAAAATGATGCCAAAGCGAACAATCCGAACACAGCAATTATGATTACAACCAAATTTAGAATGAAAAACAGGTTTTTTTGCTTGATTTGTTCCTGATATGTTCTTGCAAAACCTTTGTTAACAAATTCATATTCAAAAGGATAATCAGGATTCACATTTTTTGCCCAATAGGTTTTTAGTTTTTCTAAAGTTTCGGATAAATTATTTGGAGAAACCTTTACAAAAATGTTGTTGAAGTTGTTCCATCCCAAAGTTTTGATATTAACAAAAACCATTGGAGGGACTTTATTTTGTAAACCCGTAATATGAAAATCTTTTACAACGCCCACAATTTTAAATTTCAAATTCCCGCTATCGTCTTTAGACCAACCTGAGGTAATTATGGTATTGATTGGGTTTTTTAAATTCAAAGTTTTAGCTAATGTTTCATTTATAAGCATGCTTGCTTACTGTATCTGAAGCAAATTTTGGAGATAAATCACGACCTTGAACAATTTTGATTTTCATCATTTCCAGAAAACCAAAATCCATTTCTACATTTCGAGGCTGTACAAAAATGCCGTTATGTGTAAATCCAGAACTTGAATTGGTGCTTCCGCCAAAACTTCCCGCAAAAGTAGTGACATCAACAACTCCAGGTATTTTTTGAATTTCTGGCTTATCAACGCCATATTGTTGTGTTCTTTTTTGTCTGTCTGGTTTATTGTATGGAATCGAAATTACCTGATCACCGCTAAAACCAAGATCTTTGTTCATCATATAATTTACCTGCGAATTGACAATCAAAGCGCCAATGATAAAAAATGTCGCGATTCCGAATTGAAAAATAAGCATTGAATTTCGAATCCAAATACCGCTTTTGCTTCTTGAAAAATTCCCTTTAAGTACTTTTAAAGTCTCAAAATTTGAGATGTAAATGGCTGGGAAAATACCTGCAAAAATGATTACTAATCCAAAAATCATAATTAGTTGCAGGTAAAATTCGCTCCCATTCATGGTTAAAGTCTTTTTCAAAAACGTATTATAATACGGCAATGAAAGTTCTACTATTGCAAGTGCAAATACAATGGCAAGAACAACAATTATAGCAGTTTCAAATATAAACTGTCTAACGATTTGGTTTTTGGTAGCGCCCACAATTTTGCGGACACCAACTTCTTTTGCGCGTTTGATTGCTGATGCTGTTGCCAAATTGATGTAGTTTACCAATGATAAAACTAAAATCAAAATGGATAGGCCAGCCATAATGTAAAGCAGTTTTAAATTTCCAACACCTTCTGGGAAGTTTTGTCCTGCCGAGCTTTTTGTTCCGTGCAAACGAGACATTTGCAATTGGTCTAAAATAACCGTGATTTCGCCATTTTCTTTTACATATTGTTCTGGAGTTTGGCCATTTTCTTTAGCATCTTTTAAAGTTCGGTTTACATAATTTACGTTTTGCATTTTCTTTAAAACAGCAACTGGATCAGCACCTTTTTTGATTTTTACAAGCAAACCGTAATTGAAATTTCCCCAACTGTTAATGTCATTTTCACGTTTTACACCGCTAAAAACATAATTTGGCTCCATTGATGAAGGTTTAGTAATGCGATAAACTGATTTTACAGTGTAGGCATTTGTGCCATATGTGATCGCTTTTCCAATTGGATCTTCATCTTTAAAAATTAATTTTGCTTGTTCCTCAGAAACCGCAACGCTGTTTTTTCTTTTAAAACGTTAGTTTTGGCGCCTTTTAAAATTTCAAAAGGGAAAAAATCAAAGAAACTTTCATCGCTTACAGTAATTTTTTTAGCCATTAATTTTTGGCCTTGATATTTGATGATGTCTTCGTCATACCAAGTGTTGAAGAAACATATTTTTTCGATCTCAGGAATTGTCGCTTTGCAGGTTTCTCCAAACGGAATCGAGTTTGATCCCCAAGTATCACCCGTTGCGCCAATTTTATTCAAAACCATATAAGCGTTTTCCTTATTTGGATTCCATTGATCATATGAATGCTCGTTGTTCCAATATAAAATCGCGAAGATTACGCTGGCAATCCCGATGCTTAATCCTAAGATATTTAAAAGCGAAAACAGTTTGTTCTGCTTTAAATGATATATAAATATTTTAAACCAGTTAGAAATCATGGTATTAGTTTTTGTAGTTATTGAGGTTTTTTAAAACCCGATTCGTTTTTAAATCAAAGCCCATATTTTGCAGACGAATTCTACCAGAATTACGATTGCTCGCTACGATAAATTTTACCATTTTTCTTTTATTTAGCGTCCATAAAAACATCTACATTTCTCTGATTCAGTTTTTCAGAGAATATCACACCGTCTTTCATATGAATGGTTCTTTGTGAGAACGAAGCATCATAATCAGAGTGGGTTACCATCAAAATTGTTGCGCCTTTTGCGTGCAAATCGGTTAAAAGTTCCATTACTTCGTTACCGTTTTTACTGTCTAAGTTTCCTGTTGGCTCATCGGCAAGAATGATTTTTGGGTCATTTACCAAAGCTCTTGCAACGGCAACTCTTTGTTGCTGACCTCCTGAAAGTTGTTGCGGAAAATGTTTCAAACGATGTGAAATATTCAATTTCTCAGCAATAGCTTCAATTTTTTGTTTTCTTTCCGATGCTTTTACGTTGTTGTAAAGCAAAGGCAATTCGATATTGTCATAAACAGAAAGCTCGTCGATCAAGTTGAAATTCTGAAAAATGAATCCGATATTTTCCTTGCGAACCTGCGCTCTTCCTTTTTCTTTAAGACCGATCATTTCTTGATCTAATAATTTATAGCTTCCATCAGTGGCACTGTCTAAAAGCCCGATGATATTTAATAAAGTCGATTTTCCACAACCTGAAGGCCCCATGATAGTTAAAAAGTCACCTTTTTTGATTTCTAAAGAAATACCGCTCAATGCGACTGTTTCCACTTCTTCTGTTCTAAAAACTTTGGTTAAATTTTGAATTGTTATCATTTTTGTAAAGGTGTTAAATGTTGTTAATTACGTTTTTTGATTGATGATTGAAACTTTTATAATTGTGAATTGTAAATGATTAATTGTGAATTAAACAACTGTAAACTGAGACTGCGACTGAAAACTTATTGTGACTGAATTGAAAGTTCCTCAATATCTTTATAATCTGAATATGATGATGTCACCACAGATTCGCCTTCTTTTAATCCTTCCAGAACTTCATAATAAGTCGGGTTTTCTCGGCCTAATTTTATGTTCCTTCTTTCTGCTTTATTTCCTTTAACAACAAAAATCCATTTTCCTGCAGTTTCTTGGTTAAAACTTCCTTTTGGCAGTACCAATATTTTGTTTCTTTCAGATAAAATCAGTTTTACGCCAAAACTAAGTCCGTCTTGTAAAACAATATTTTCTTTAGAGGTAAAAGCCAATTCTACTGTAAAATGTCCGCTTTTCACTTCCGGAATTACTTTGGTAACGATTACTTCAAGATTTTTTCCTTTAAATTCTACTTGACCTTTTAAGCCTTCGCGAACTTTCTCCAAATAAAATTCATCTACATCAGCGGCTAATTTGTAACCGCGTTTTGAATCAATTTTCCCAATGCTTTGACCTGCCTGAAAATTTTGTCCTAAGACCGCTTCAAAAGATGTTAATCGGCCAGATTCTGGAGCGGTGATCAAGAAATTCTTTTTGTTGTTTCTCAGAATATCCAAACTTTTTTCCATGGTTTGAATCGAGCGGTTGATTTGTGAAATCTGAACTTGATTTGATTGTTTTTCTTTCTGAATGCTTTGCTGAATGGTTCTTTTTCGTTCTTCTTGAAAACGAAGGCTTTCTTTAAAAGTGTTCCAGTCGTTTTTTGAAATCACATCTTTATCATACAATTTCGAATTCATATCATACAATCTTTTGGCATCATTATAATCGTGTTCGATTAAAACCAAATCTTTATTCAAATTCAATTCCTGATTTCTGATGTTCAGTTTTCCGGTATTCAAATTATTGATTTGCTCAATAATTGCAGTTTCTTGAGTCAAGTAATTCAACTCTGTGTTTGGGTTGTATAAACGAGCAAGTGATTGTCCTTTTGTTACCATTGCGCCGTTCTCAACAAAAATCTCTTTTACAGATCCTCCTTCTGTAACATTCACAAGCATCACGTTCAAAGGTTCGACTTTTGCTTGAAAAACCACAAAATCTTCAAAAAAAGCTTTTTCAACTTTTTGGATTGAAATTTCTTCGGCTTTTACATTCAGACTTCTTTTGGTATTAAAAGAAAAAAGATGATTGCGCCCAAGGCTAAAAAAACTCCAATTGCTATTGTGAGATATCTAAATTTTCTATTTTTACGAGGAATTACCTTGTCCATTTTTTTAATATTTTACTGATAGTCAATAGGTAAATACTGTGCCATAAAATTTATTATTTGTAAAGTATTGATTTTAAAGAAGCTTTAAAAACCACTTAAAAAAAGTAGTGTTCGATAATGAACAGTTGACCGTTCAAAATCGGACAAAAAAATCAACATGAGGAAAAAACAAGCTCAAATATTAATTGTTGACGATCAGGAAGAAATTCTTTTTTCGGCAAAAATGATTCTGAAAAAATATTTTGAAACCATTTTTACCACCAGCAGTCCAAAACAGATTATTTCGATTTTGAATGAAAATGAAATAAATGTGGTTTTGTTGGATATGAATTATAGAATTGGTTTTGAAGATGGGCGCGAAGGAATTCATTGGCTAAAAGAAATCAAAACACTTTCTCCCAATACAATTGTGATTTTAATGACGGCTTTCGGCAAAATTGATACTGCCGTTGAAGGAATAAAAATGGGCGCTTTTGATTATGTTTTAAAGCCTTGGAACAATGAAAAATTGCTCGAAATAATTGATAAGGCTGTCGCCGAAAGCCGAAAAAACAGCAAAAAGCCAATTATTGAGAAAGCCGAGAAAAGATATTTTGTTGGAACTTCTCAAAAAATAAAACAAGCGTATTCTATTGCTGAAAGAGTCGCGAAAACGGATGCAAATGTTTTGATTTTAGGCGAAAACGGAACCGGAAAATATGTTTTTGCGGAGTTTATTCATCAAAATTCAGAAAGAAAAAATGAGCCTTTTGTACATGTAGATTTGGGTTCGTTGAGTGATAATTTATTCGAAAGTGAACTTTTTGGATATGCAAGAGGTGCGTTCACCGATGCTAAAACAGATACACCAGGAAGATTTGAAAATGCACAAAACGGAACTATTTTCCTAGATGAAATTGGCAATATTCCGCTTCATTTACAATCGAAATTATTGCACGTTTTACAGACAAAAAACGTGACGCGTTTGGGTGAAAGCAAAGCAAGACCTTTGAATGTCCGAATTATTTCGGCAACTAATAACGATATTAAAGCCGAAGTAAAGAATAAAGCTTTTCGTGAGGATTTGTTGTACCGAATCAATACTATGGAAATAAACCTTCCGCCTTTACGCGAACGAAAAGAAGATATTGTTCCGATGGCAAATTTTGTTTTGGAACAAATTGCCGAAAAATACAACCAAGAAAACTGGCGATTTGAAGAAAATGTGGCGCCATATTTAGAGAAATATCCGTGGAAAGGAAATGTTCGTGAAATGGAAAATAAGATTGAACGAGCTTTGATTTTGGCCGACAACAATACAATTTCAGTTCATGATTTGGATATTTTGGATTTTGAAGAAATTCAGGAAAATGATGAAAATCCGTTATCTGAATTGGAAAAAACAGCTATCGAAAAAGCGCTTTTTAAACATCACGGAAATATCTCAAAAACTGCCGAAGAACTTGGTTTGTCAAGAGCCGCTTTGTACAGAAGAATTGAGAAATATGATTTGAAGAATTAATTTTTTGCTACAAATGAGAGTCTTTTTTGTTCTCGCAGATTTAGCAGATCATGGAGATTTTTTAAATTTTTAAATCAATAAAATATAGCCACAGATTAGAAAAATTAAAATCTGCTCAATCTGCCTAATCTGCGAGAGAGAAATAAAAAAAGAATTAATGAAAAACTGGAAATTTTATAACGCTTTGTTCGTGAGAGTTTTGTTTGTAATGATGCTCTTTTTTTCTGCGTTTTTCTGATTTGTAAAATGTTTTATTATAACGCAATTTTGGTTGGCGTTTTTGTTTTTATAATGCTGGCCGAAATGTATTTTTATGTCAAAAATCAATTGCAGTTTTATGACAGAACCTTGCTTTCGATTTTGAAAAATGATTTTACAACCAATTTTCCTGAAGAAAATAGAAAAGACAATTTTGAAAGTTTGTACCTTTTATATGAGACTTTAAAAGTGCAACAGCAGGAACAAATCTCAAAAGAATTGATTTACCGTTCACTTTTGAACAATATCGACAGCGCCGCTTTGATTTTGGAAAAAGAAAACGACGACTGGAATATTTTTTTGATGAACGATTGTTTTTCAGATATGTTCAAAGTGCCAAAAGTAAGTCATTGGAAATATCTTAAAAATTATCTTCCTGCGCTTTGTTCTGAAATTGAAAAAACAGAATTCAGCGAATTGAAATCGGCCATTTCGATTAAAATTGAAGAACAGGATTTGCAGACTTTTATGCTTCAAACTTCAAGAACTCAAAGTTATAATAGAGAATATTTTATTGTTTTATTAGATAGTATTCAGCGCGTTATAGAGAAAAAGAGAAAGAAGCTTGGATCAATTTGATGAAAATTATTTCGCATGAATTAATGAATTCTTTGACGCCAATTCGTGCGCTTTCACAGAATTTATTGCACATTGTTGATCAGGAAAAACTGGAAGAAGATGATTTTGATGATATAAAAAGCAGTATTTCAACCATTATTAACCGAAGCGATCATTTGCAGGTTTTTGTTGAAAATTACCGCAAACTGGCCATGTTGCCAACGCCAACAAAAGTGATGACGCCAATAAAAGAACTTTTTGACGATTGCCTTAAAGTTATGAGTCCGATTTTGAAAGCAGAAAATATCGAATTGGTTAATGATATTCATAGTTCTCGTTCGATTATGATTGACAAAAATCAAATGGAACAAGTGATCATTAATTTGATTACCAACAGTATTTATGCTTTAAAAGAGAAGACAGAGAAGAAGATGTTTGTCTCAAGTTATACAGAAAACAACCGTTTTTTCATTTCCATTTCTGATAATGGAAAAGGGATCCCTTCTGAAATTCAAGATAAAGTTTTTCTTCCGTTTTTCACGACTAGGAAAGATGGTGCAGGAATTGGTTTGACGCTTTCTAAAAATATAATCGAAGCGCATGGTGGTTACTTAAGCTATCAAACCGATGAAGATAAAACGAGTTTTGTGATTTGCTTGATTTGATTTTTTGAACCATATAAGTGATATAAGTTCATGTTAAGTATGGTTTTGCTTTATCTTTTAATCTCGCAAAGACGCGAAGTCGCAAAGAAAATTTAAAAATAAACTTTGCGACTTCGCGTCTTTGCGAGCAATATACACGCCATCTTTAAATGAACTTATATCACTTATATGGTGGAAATTTCCGGTTGCCAAAAGTGTTTTTCGAAATCGACTATTTGATTATCAATAACTTTTACACCTTCATTTTCTAAAAGCTGTTGCATTAAATTGGTTCCGTCAAAATGATGTTTGCCGGTTAAAAGACCTTTTCTATTTACAACTCTGTGCGCGGGAACATCATCCATATTATGGCAAGCATTCATGGCCCAGCCAACCATTCGTGCAGAACGCGCAGTTCCTAAGGCTTTTGCAATTGCGCCATAAGAAGTTACTCTTCCGTACGGAATCTGTCTTGCAATTGTATAAACTCTTTCGAAAAAATTTTCTTCAGCCATAGTTTTGTTGTTTTGCCACTCCCGATAGCTATCGGGATTCACAGATTAAATTGATCGTATTGTGGACTATAAAATTTTAGTCTCTCGCAGATTTTGCAGATCGGGCAGATAAAAAATTAAGAATGATTAATCCCCTAAATCTGTAAAATCTGCGGGAGAAATATTTACCACAAAGTAAAAAAATCATTTTAATCCTTTCAATTTGTGGCTATAAATTTAACTGAAATAATAATTCAATATATTGAAAAGTGTTGCAAGAGCGACTAATCCGGTAATGCTTCCGATAATCGTGTTCATGTTGCGCATAAAGTAATCGGTTTTCTTTTCTATTCTCCCAAAGAAAGCAATGTAGCTGTATAAAATTCCAAAAGCACCAAGAACTGAACCAAGTACAAAGGTCAAAATAATCGTGTTTTCGAATACAAACAAATTATACGATGCCAGCGTCACGCTTACAACAACGTAATATGGAATTGGAAAAAGTTCAATCCAGAAAGCAACATTCCAAGAAAGAAACGGCTTTTTTCGTTGCTCTTTTTGATTTTCGTTTTTTTCTTTGCTACGGGGTCTTTCGCAAAAAACAAAAAGTAAATGGTTAAGATCGAAAAAATGACAAAACCAACTTCACGCAATAAAGTGATAACATCTGGGCGATTGTCAATGACACGTGCAAATAATACTGCGACAAAAGCTTGAAAAAAATTACAAAAACTGCACCGATTACAAATGACAAAGCATTCTTTTTTCCTTCTTTCATTTTTATTTTAGCGACGGTCATATTGAGCAATCCCGGCGGAATAGTCCCAATTGCGGCGGCAATAAAACCTGAAAGTAATGGAGTAAGGTAGGTCATTTAGTAATTAAATCGGTTAGAATAAAAGTTTCAAAATCAAGGTTAGTCCTTAATTTTGAAACGAATATACGTAATTGCCTTGTTAATTTCTAAATATTGTTTTTCGTAAAATGTTTGGATCGAAGTTACAACTTCTGGACTTCCTTCGTTTTTGTAAACATTATGGTTGGCATAAAGTACCTCGTGGCCTTCTCCGTGAAGCAATCCAAGCGTGTAGCCGTGCATAAATTCGCTATCGGTTTTTAGGTTTACGACACCGTCTTTTTTCAGGATTTTTTTGTACAATTTCAAGAACTCAGAATTCGTCATTCTGTGTTTTGTTCTTTTGTATTTGATTTGTGGATCTGGAAAAGTAATCCAGATTTCATCTACTTCTCCTTCAGCAAAAATATGATTAATCAATTCGATTTGAGTTCGAACAAAAGCCACATTATGAAGTCCGTTTTCAACAGCGGTTTTAGCGCCTCTCCAGAAACGAGCACCTTTAATATCAATTCCGATAAAATTTTTGTTAGGATATTTTTCAGCTAATCCAACAGAGTATTCTCCCTTTCCACATCCTAATTCTAAAACTAATGGATTGTCATTTTTAAAGAAATCAGAATTCCATTTTCCTTTTAAAGGCATTAAATCGCCTACAACTTCTTCTCTTGTTGGTTGAAAAACGTTTTGAAATGTTTCGTTTTCTCTGAATCTCTTAAGTTTATTTTTACTTCCCACTTTGACAAAAATTTTTCGCAAAATTAAGGAATATAAACGAATGGACGAGGCGTAATTATGGTTTAAATTTTTTTAGCCACAGATTTCACAGATTAAAGAGATTTTTTAATTCATAATTATATAATCCCTACGGGACAATATCGAGATAGCAGATTATTTGTTTTTACCAATATTTAATCTCTACGAGATTTATTTCAGCTAAGAAGTATTTTTATAGTTATTCCGTTAGGAATAAAATATCGGTAGAAAACAATATATATAAATAAAAAATGTCCCGTAGGGACTATATGTTTAGAATGTTTCCGCCACGAATTCACGAATTTTCATTTTAAAATAATTCGTGAATTTGTGGCGGAAAAAATATTTTTAACCGTAATGCGGTTCAGTAATTGCTTTTGATTTTGGATCTAAAGTTTCATCGTGTTGTGATAAATCTAGACCAATATGTTCCGATTCTTCTGAAACTCTAAGCGGAATAATGAAGTTTGTTACTTTAAACAAGAAATAAGCTCCGAAGAAAGTGAAAATTGAAACCAAAATTAAAGCCATCATGTGATGTCCGAAAACATTCCATCCGCCGTGAAGCAAACTTGCATCTTCACCATGAGCGAAAATTGCAGTTAAAATCATTCCCATAATTCCGCCGACACCGTGACAAGCAAAAACGTCAAGCGTATCGTCGAATTTTTTGAATATTTACAGTTTACAGCGGTATTAGAAACCAAAGCCGTTACAAATCCGAAGAACATACTTTCGGGAACAGACACAAATCCAGCGACGGGCGTAATCGCAACTAGACCAACGACAGCGCCAATACAAGCGCCAAGTGCCGAAACTTTTCTTCCATTCATTCTATCAAAGAAAATCCACGTCAACATTGCGGCGGCGAGATGAAGTTGTTGTTGTTGCAAAAGCCATAGCGGCAGTTCCGTTGGCGACGAGAGCAGATCCGGCGTTGAAACCAAACCATCCAAACCAAAGCATTCCAGTTCCTAATAGTACAAATGGAATATTTGTTGGTATATGTTGGCTGTTTTTTCTTTTTCCTAAAACAATAACTCCGGCCAAAGCGGCAAAACCAGAACTCATATGAACTACTGTTCCTCCAGCAAAATCTTTAACGCCAAAATAGCTTCCTAAAACTCCCGTTGGATACCAAACGGCATGACATAAAGGAGCGTATATAAAAACCGTAAATAAGCTGATGAAAATTAAATAAGAAATAAATCGAACGCGCTCAGCAAATGATCCTGTAATAATTGCCGGAGCAATAATGGCGAATTTCATTTGGAACAAAGCAAAAAGCATAAACGGAATCGTATTTGCCAATTGTTTATGAGGCAAAATGCCCACATAATCCATAAATGCAAAAGTAGTTGGATTTCCGAAGAAACTATAAAAATGATCGCCAGAACCAAAACCAACTGGTTCTCCGAAAGCTAAACTAAAAGCAACTACAACCCACAAAAGTGTAACAACGCCAAGGCAAATAAAACTTTGAAGCATAGTTGAAATTACATTTTTCTTGCCTACCATTCCGCCATAAAAAAAGATAATCCAGGCGTCATGATTAAAACCAGACAAGAAGAAGTAAGCATCCAAGCAACATCGGCTGGAACGATGTGATCTGTTGTGCCAAATTCAGACAATACATAACTATTTTCAGTCATTGCTGGCCAAAACGCACCTGTGATACAAACGATGCTTATCATAAGAAAGGAAATGATCCAGCGTTTTTCTATTTTCATTTTTCAAATACTTAATGGAACCCTATTTTTTTTGGGGTCAAAGTTAAAAAAAATTAAATATTTTGATTTCAAGGGCTGTTAAAATAGTGGTACGGTATTTATTTTAGTTGATTTTGCAATTTACGGGTAGGTTTTTTGAGAGTATTTGATTTTCGACTTCTAAATTTACGCTAATATTGTCAATTGTGCTATAATTATTTCGATAATATGTTTTGTAAAACCCTCTAAAAGTTAGGATTATAAGAATAAAATCAAAAAATGTTTATTTTTTTTGAAGCTTCGCAATCAAAGCATCTTCGATTGGTGCTTTTATTTTGGTTACGGCATCGACTTCTTCATTCGGAATTGTCATTGAAAGGACATAATGTTTGATTTTCCATTCTTTTCCAACTTTAACCAAAACACCAGAACCACGACAAATTTTCATTTGCGTATTCAGCAATTCATCAAACCATGCGATAGTTCCTGTTTTGTTAAAAAATATGTGGCGCTCTAAAGCAGTAAAATTCCAAGTTTTTCCTTTATCGAAATGGGGTTTTGCCCAAATTTTGAAATCCTTTTTAGTCCAATTTTCTGTAGCGTCTGTTCCAATGAAAATTGCATCATCTGTCATTAGAGCAAAATAGGGTTCAAATTTGACGTCGGTCACTGCTTTGTGCCAAGTATCTAAAGTTTGATTGATTTTGTCTTTGTCGGTTTGAGCATTTGCAAAAGAAGCAACGAATAAAAGGAGTAGAATAGTTTTTTTCATGATTAATAGTATTTGACTTTAAAGGTAAGAATGATTTTGAACAAGTGAAAGTTTCTCGCAGATTTTGCAGATTTAAGCTGATAAGCACAGATTTATTTTAATCTCTTGTGGCTTGTAAAATCTTTGTGAAGAAATGCGCATTTAAAAAATAAAAATCATTTTTAAATCTGCTCAGATCTGCGTAATCTGCGTGAAACCAAAAGTCATAGTAATAAAGGTAATTTATGCAAAAAGTTAAACTTTAATTATCTTATATCACTTATATGTTGGAAACCCAAAAACGAGTATATTTGAGTGCTTTAAAATACCACATTATGAATCCGAAAATCTTAATAAGTTCGCTAGCTTTTTCGTCTTTGCTTTTTATTTCTTGTAAAAAGGAATTAGAGCCTCAAGAAAATACAGCAACATCAGAATTAGTTCGATTAGGACTTGCAAAAGATACCGCAAAAACTGCAACAGCAACACCAGTTGTACAAACGCAAACCACAAACCCAAATACCGTTTTAGGAGAAACAAAAGGACTAAATCCTGCTCATGGTCAGCCAGGGCATCGTTGTGATATTGCTGTTGGTGCGCCGTTGAACTCAGCTCCACCACAACAAGGTCAAGTTGTAGCGCAACCGCAAGTGGTTCAGGTAAATCCGAATCAGAAAAATGTGGTAACTACAACAACTACTCCTGTAAAAGTAGCAAAAGGAATGAATCCGCCACACGGACAACCGAATCACAGATGTGATATTCCCGTTGGGGCACCTTTGAATTCGCCAGTAGCAAAACCTGCGGCAACAAATACTGCGCAGAGCGGAAGCACTTCACAATCGTTTACCGTGACGCCACCAGCAAATAATCCAACTCCGGCTTTATTAAGTACAGAACCAGCTCAGCCAGTTGCCGAAGGAATGAATCCGCCACACGGGCAAGCAGGCCACAGATGCGATATCGCAGTTGGAGCACCTCTTCCAAAATCGTAAAAAAGTAACAAAGGTGCAAAGTAACAAAGGTTCTAAGTTTTTTCCTTTGTAACTTTGCACCTTTGTGCCTTTGTCACTTTTTTAGATATTTTGAGATTTAAAAAGCTTTTTGTTTTTCAAAGGTTGTCGTTAGTGATTTTTTGATTTTGCTCAAAGCACCGCTAAAAGCTTTTTCTAATGTTTCGGCGTGTTCTGTAACGGTTATGGGTTGTAATTTTTGCGGACGCACTTCGATTAAGCATTTCTTGTCGTGTAAACCAAATTTTTCCCCATTTTCATCCCCAAAATGAACTTCAATGCGGGTAATTTTGTCTTCAAAACGAGCTAAACCTTTTTCTAATTCTTCAGAAAAATAGCTTTCTAATCTAGCGTGTCCATCAATGTTTTTGTCGGTGTTGATTTGAATCTTCATAATGGTTTAAATTTTATGATTGTCTCTCAAAGCTATCTTTTTTGACGGAAATAGGCAAGGGAGTTAAGGAAAGATTATGAAAACTTTTGCGTAGTTTTTTGTTATTCCCAAGAAGGCGGAATCTTTGCTAATTGTTTTGTTCTTAAATTAACCACATTCAGAATTTCAACCATGCAAGCACCCAGGTTTTTCTTGATATCACTACTCCAAAAACGCAAAACTTTCCAATTTTGCGATTCTAAATACGTGTTGACTTCGAGATCGCGTTGCATGTTTCGCTCGATTTTTTTGATCCAATATTCGGAGTTGGTTTTTGGTTTTTTCTTGGTTTCCCAATCTTTTCCGTGAAAGAATTCGCCGTCAACAAAAATGGCAATTTTTAAAGAAGTAAAAGTCAAATCTGGACAGCCAAAGACTTTTTTGTTGTTTTTCCGATAACGCAAACCAATATGCCATAAGGCTTTGGCCAAACGAACTTCATCTTTGGTATTAGTGCCACGAATCATACTCATGACTTTGGAACGTTGTTCTGGCGTAAAACAGTCCATGGAAATTTTAATTATTAAAGGTTTGAAATTTAATAATTAGTGGTATTTAATTTGTTATAGGTTGGTTTGGTAAAGTTATATTATTATATCGTTTGTTTTGTTGAAAATTGTGTCTAAATGATATTCAAGGAAGTCTTTTCGAGGTAAATATTTTTGAGCTATCACAATTTTTTGATTTTCAATTGATTTAAAATACTTGTAAAAAAAATCAGTTTCTTTTTTCTTTTTAATTGTATCAGAAAGTATTATTTCATGATTTGTGCTTACCCCAATTAATCCTTTGTCAAAGGCTTTGTCGTAAAGAGCTGAGAAGCAAATCCCGTTTTCAGGACTCAAACGATGTTCTTCATTTTTGGACCAAGGAATGATATGACTGGCATATAATAACTCAGGGATATCAATTCCTGAAATTGCGCATTTATTTGCATAATTCGTTAGAACGATTTTTCTAAAAATATGTTGATTTACCCTAGTTTTTACTTCGCGAAGAACGGTTTCTCCTTTAAGATATTTTAAATCGACAAGAATGTCTTTATACTTATCTTCAACAGATGTGTTTTCTTTTTTAGCCAAAATTTCTTCACTTTGAAATAGTAGTTCTTCTTTATTATTGAAGAATTCATCCCAAATAGGTTGAACTTGATTAATGCCATTTTTTAAACCAACTACACCTCTTTCTTGATGAAATGGATCTATACTTGCAAAATTTGCTAGTCTCATTGATATTGAACCAGGTGTTCTATCAATAAGTTTTCCTAGTTGAATTACATCTGGATTAAGGTCGTGAATTTTTCCATATTCAATTTTGAGATATAAATTAAAGGCAACGATTAATTCTTCACGTGACCAAAGTCTACGCGCTGGTTTAGTTTGTGGCATTTTTGGATAATTTGTCTTACGTAAATTTAAATAATAAATTTATAAGTTCATTTATCGTTTCAATTAAAGGAGAAATAACACAAGTATTTCTCTAAAGAAATTGCCAATCTTTGTCGAGTTTCTAGTGTGATTCCTCGTTCCTCGGAATGACAAACTATGCGTAAAAATTTTTACTTCTCTTTCTCCTTCTTCCCCCTCTTAATCTTCATCTTCCCATTATCATCATAAGCAACCAAACGAAGTATAATCCCTTTTTCACGCACAGCTTCACGTTCGGCTTTGGAGAGTTTGGCGTCATCTTTAGAATTTCGAAGCGGAATTGTGAGCGCCAGATTTGTGCCTCTTCCAAAAGAATAAACGCCTTTTGCATCAAGATTTAAGACACTCGAACTAATGGTTAGTTTATTGACATCGACCATTTCACCTCTTAATTTAAAATCGCCAGATAAATCACTGAAGGTAATATTCTCAACATCGCGAAACGGAAAAGCATATTTCCCCACTTTCATAATAGGTTCAAATTTTATCAGAGCGCCTTGCGTAACAGTGAAATTTAAGCTTCCGTGAGTAGAATTGGTAATTAATTCGCCATTGCTATTCATTAAACCAGTAACATTGGCATTGCTGGAGAGCCTTCCACGAATGTTATTTGGAGTAAAAGATTTGATTCCGAAGTTGTTGAACGATCTTAAAAAACTTGCAATATCAACGCTTTTTACCTGCGCGTTTGAGCCAAAAGCGAAGTTTTTTCCGCTTGGCGAAATCTCGGCATTAAAACCAATACTGCCGCCAGAAGTCTGTAGAAAACCATTTTTAATGACGAGTTTCGAATTAAGCATCTGCACTGTTGCTGTTGTATTGGTTGCAGTCAGTTTGTTATAATTCATGTGGTCTGCTTTGATGTCAATTACGACCGAACATTTCTCGATTACATCTCGCAAATGACTGGAAATGGTAGGTTTTCGGTTTTTCATATCCGATTTCCTTTTTTGAGAAGATGCCAAAACGCCTAAAAATTGTTTAATGTCTAAATTAGGGCAATAAATTTTCCAGTTTACAATCATGCTCTCGGGTGCATCGTAATACAAGTTCAGGAAATTGTCGATTTTTCCTTCCATGAAAATGGTATTTTTTTATGCTTGTAGGCAATTTTCTTGATCAAGAGCGCTTGTTGCGTAAATTCAAGCTGTACGCTTACTTTTTCGGCGTGAACATTTTTCGGAATAAAATGAAATGATGTATTTGTGATGTTTACATTTCCCAAAAACTTAGGTTTATTAATGTACAAATCAACAATATCAAACTGAAAATTCAAATTGGCTGTTGCGTGTCCTTCTGTAAACTGAATCCATTTGTCGTTGCTGATTTCGTTGAGTTTGCTGACATCAAAATCAGAACTTACGGTTCCTGTGGCAATTGGTTTCTCGAGATTATTGATAGACAATTGCGGAATTTTCAAAGGAATATTTTCATAAGTTGCCGAAAATCGACTTAGAATTACAGCCGAATTGGCATCGGTGAAACCTTCTTTCGTTTTGAAATTATTGGTAAAAATTCCTTTGAAACTGCAATCGTTGAGTTGTCCGTCAGGAATACTGAGTTCGTTGTCTTTAATAATAGCTTGAACGACAATTTTTGGATCGCCTTCGGCATTCAAATCGCCTTTTATGTCGCAATTTACATCAATTGGTTTTTTTATATTAAAGCGATTCAGTTTTGAGCTGATGTTTCCAGACAATAAATTAGAAGCATTTTGCCATAAAATGGTTGTTCCAATATTGATTCCGAACAAAGAATTGCTTTTCCCGATATTGAAGAAAGCCACAATATCAAAAGAATCGGTTCCAATTTTTAAGCCGTCAGTTTTAACGTCGATTTTTTGTTTGTCCGAAGCATAAGTGACATGCAAAGTTCCTTTGAGCCTTTTTTGTTTGGCAAAACTTCCGTGAACAGTATTAAAAGCCAGACTATTGATTTGGGTATCCAGAAAAAGATCGGTCTGCCAATTATCATCGTCATAATTTACTTTTGACTTTAAGCTGGCCACTTCAAAATCAAATAATTTGTGTCCAACGTGATTGTCAATCGTAAAGCGAACATTGTTGAGATCAATCTGGTCGATTGTGGTTTCGGGTTTCTCCTTGTTTTCAGGAGTCTTTTTCTTTTTTGGTTTAAAAATATTAGAGTTCGAATATCCGTCAGGCGCTTTGTAGATATAAATTTGAGCGTCGTTAATGAGGATTTTATGAATATCAATTTCCTTTTGAAGCAAACTCACGACATTCAAACGTACTTCTATTTCTTTGGCTTTAAGCAAAGTATGTTTGTGTGTATTCCATTTGTTGTCTTTTAGCTCAACATCTTTTAAGGCCAGAGTAAAGTTGGGAAAGCCAGCTAGAAATTTGTACTGAAAATCGCCAATATGAAATTTTCCGTTTATGTTTTCGTTGATTTTGGTATTGATTTTCGCGACAATTTCGGCTTTATTTCGATTGAAATAAATCGACAAACCTCCGCAGGCAATCAGCAAGAGCGCTATTAATCCTAAAATAAAAAATCCAAAACGTTTGGCATATTTTTTAAAACCAACCGATTGGAAAAAGACTTTTATGCGATGTAAAGTTTCTTTCATTTGGAAAATTTTAATGGTTGACTAAAGATACGACAAAAAACTGTCCTTTTTAAATTTCTGATTTTCAAATTACTGTAATGTTAAATTCGCGATGTCGAACTTAAATTTATGATATAATTATTTACAATACTTTTATAATCAAAACTAATTTATGAATGGTGTTTGATTAGTTTTTAATTTTTAACTTTGTACCTCAGTTTAAGAAATAACAAAAAACGAGTCTCTCGGGACTAAAGCTGAAATAACATTTAAAGACAAATTATTATGGCATTAGCAATAACAGATGCTACTTTTGATGAAGTAGTTTTAAAGTCAGATAAACCAGTAATGGTAGATTTTTGGGCGACATGGTGTGGTCCTTGTAGAATGGTTGGTCCAATCATTGACCAATTAAGCGAAGAATATGCTGGTAAAGTAGTTGTTGGTAAAGTAGATGTAGATGCTAACCAAGAATTCGCCGCAAAATATGGTGTGCGTAACATACCAACCGTTTTGGTGTTTCAAAATGGTGAAGTAGTAGGAAAACAAGTAGGAGTAGCTCCGAAACAAGCCTACGCAGATAGCTTAGACGCTTTGTTGTAATCGTAAGATTATGATTTATATAAAAGAGGTTTGGCGAAAGTCAAGCCTTTTTTATTTGGTTTTTGGCCACTAATTGCACTAATTTTCACGAATTGATTTAAAAATTTTGCCACAGATTAAAAGGATTTCCACAGATTTAAAATCCTTTTAATCTGTGAAATCTGTGGCAAAAACTCAGACTTAAATTTTAATTCGTGCAAATTCGTGAAATTCGTGGCAAACTATTTTTTATTTTTAACGAATCTTATATTCCTTGAAAATGAAAATTCTTTACCGTTTTTTTGCCTTTTTTATAATTACGACGATTGGTTTTTCTCAATCGAAACCAAAAGAAAAATTTTTAGTAGAAAATGGCGTTTCAGAGCAATTGGCTAATTTTAGAAAATATCAAATTTCTGATTTGACCTATAATCTTTTATTTGAAATTCCAAACCAGAAAAGTGAAAACATTAATTCTAAATTGGATGTAAATTTGGTTCTTACTGATTTAAGCCAGTCATTGGTTCTTGATTTTAAAGAGAAATCCGAAAATATTAAATCAATTCTGGTTAATGGAAAAAACAGTGTTATCAATCATGAAGACGGACATATCTTTATAAATCAAAAAGATTTAGTTTTAGGAAAAAATACAATCAGCATTTCTTTTATCGCGGGAAATTTGTCTTTAAACCGGAATGATGATTTTCTATACACTTTATTAGTTCCGGATCGCGCGAGCACTTTGTTTCCTTGCTTTGATCAGCCTAATTTAAAAGCGACTTATAAATTGAGTCTTTCTGTGCCAAAGGATTGGTCGGTTTTGGCTGGAGCCGATGTAAAAGAGAAAGTTGGAAAGGGTGATTTTACTTCGTATACTTTCGGAGAATCGGATAAAATGAGCACGTATTTATTTTCATTTGTGGCAGGAAAATTTAAAAGTGTTACACAGAAACCAGGTATGGAAATGACATTTTTATACCGAGAAAACAATCCTGAAAAGATAAAAATGAGCACTGATACAATTTTCAATTTGCATCAGCAATCTTTGGACTTTTTAGAAAAATATACTAATTATAAATTTCCTTTTCAGAAATTGGATTTCGCTTCAATTCCCGTTTTTCAATATGGCGGAATGGAGCATGTTGGCGCAATTCAATACAGAGAATCGACTTTGTTTTTGGACAACAGCGCAACCGACAGCGAAAAATTAAACCGAGCAAAATTAATCGCACACGAAACCTCACACATGTGGTTTGGTGATTTGGTAACGATGAAATGGTTTGATGATGTTTGGATGAAAGAGGTTTTTGCCAACTTCATGGCAGACAAAATCATGAATCCGATTTTTCCGAAAATTAATCATAATCTGCAGTTTTTTAGTACGCATTATGCCAGCGCTTACGCGGAAGACCGCTCTTTGGGAACACATCCGATCAGACAACATTTGGCGAATTTGAAAGATGCCGGTTCGCTTTATGGTGCTATGATTTACAATAAAGCGCCAATTATGATGCGTCAATTAGAAGCTTCAATGGGAAAAGAAGCTTTTCAGAAAGGAATCCAAAAATACATTCAGAAATATGCCAATGACAATGCTGATTGGAATAATTTGGTAGAAATTCTCGATGCCGAAACGTCTTTGGATATGAAAAAATGGAGTGAGGTTTGGGTAAACAAATCCGGAAGAGCGATTTTCTCAGATAAAATAGAATACGATTCTAAAAACAAAATCAAAAAGTTTGAGATTTTTCAAAAAGCTGAAGATAAATCCAATAATGTTTGGCCTCAGATTTTTCAGATTGGTTTAGTTTACTCTAACGAAGTAAAAGTTTTATCGGTAAATATTAAAGATAAAAACCTGGTTGTAAAAGAAGCCATCGGACTTGAAAAACCGCTTACCATTATTTACAATTATAATGGTTTTGGATACGGTGTTTTTCCGCTTGACGGGAATAATTTAAATCTAATTTCAAATTTGAAAGATGAGGTTGCAAGAGCATCGGCGTACAGCAATCTTTACGAAAATACTTTGATTGGAAACGTTTCGCCAGAGAAAGCTTTTGATTGTTTTTTTAAAGGAATTCAGAAGGAAGAAAATGAATTGGTTTTACGAATTGTTTCTAATAATCTGAATACAATTTATTGGAGATTTTTCACAGAAAAACAAGAAAATAAAGTTCAGAAACAGCTTGAAGATGTTTTGAGTGAGCGTTTGCAAACCAATTTATCAGCCAATATCAAAAAGACATTATTCGGATTGTTTAGTTCGATTGCATATTCAGATTCGGCGAAAGCCAAATTATATCAGATTTGGAATAAAGAAGTTGTAATTCAGAATTTGAAATTGAACGAAGATGATTTTACCAATATGGCAATGAATCTGGCGATTTTCAAACATGAAAAAGCCGATGAAATTTTAGAGAAAACAAGAACGACAATCACAAATCCGGATAAAAAGAAGCGATTTGAATTTTTGCTTCCATCATTATCAAAAGACGAATCGGTTCGAAACGCTTTTATGGAATCGTTAAAAGACGATGCCAATCGCGAAAAAGAAGCATGGGTTTCTGTAGGATTGGCGAATGTAAATCATCCGCTTCGTCAGGAAAGTGCGCAAAAATATATCAGATTTTCACTAGATTTGGTAGAAGAAATCCAGCGTACGGGAGATATTTTCTTTCCGAAAGATTGGCTCGATAATACAGTTGGAAGATATTCGTCGAAATTTGCTTTTGATGAAGTACAGCGATTCTTGAAAGAAAACCCTAATTTTAGTCCGATCTTGAAACGTAAATTGTTCATGGCGACAGATTTGCTTTATAAAGCACAAAATATTAAAAAAGAAACCGAATGAAAATTGAATCGGAAATAGAGAAAGTCTCCAGTTTTCAGCATCTTGAAATGCTGGCGAATCAGGTTGTGGAAGGTTTTATATCCGGAATGCACAAGAGTCCGTTTCATGGATTTTCGGCCGAATTTGCTGAGCATAAAGTCTATAATGCAGGCGAAAGTACCAAACATATCGATTGGAAATTATTCGCCAAAACCGATCGTTTATACACGAAACGTTTTGAGGAAGAAACCAATTTACGCTGTCATTTGATTGTAGATAATTCGTCTTCGATGCATTATCCTGAACTCAAATCGAATCAGCCTTTTTATGAAAAGAAGATTGGTTTTGCGGTTTTGGCTTCGGCAGTTTTAATGAATATTTTAAAGAAACAGCGCGATGCCGTTGGTTTAAGTGTTTTCTCCGATAAATACGAATATTACGCTCCAGAAAAAGGAAGTGATCGTCACCATAGAATGCTTTTAAATAAACTGGAAGAATTATTGGTTCAGCCAAAAGTCAAAAAAACGACTGATACCATTACATATCTGCATCAAATTGCAGAGAAAATGCACCGTCGTTCGATGATTATTTTGTTTACGGATATGTTTCAAACGCAAGATGATGAGAAATTATTCAACGCATTACAGCATTTAAAACATAATAAACATAAAGTGGTTTTGTTTCATGTGGTTGATAGTCAAACCGAAATGAAGTTTGATTTTGACAATTCACCAAGAAAATTTATCGACTTAGAATCAGGCGAAGAGGTTTCGATTTTTGCAGATAATGTAAAAGCCGAATATGAAAAAAGGGTAGAAGCCTATTTTAAAAACTTGGCTTTAACCTGTGCGAAGAACCAAATTAAGTACGTTTCGGTAAATGTGGGTGATAATTTTGAAAAAATATTGACTACTTATTTGGTTGAAAAACAAAACTTTGGATAATGATTTGAAAAAATATTTAATTTTTTTCACAAAAAGGCTTGCAGAAATGAAATTCTGTTATATCTTTGCAACCGCAATAACGCAGAGGTTTGGTAGTTCAGTTGGTTAGAATACATGCCTGTCACGCATGGGGTCGCGGGTTCGAGTCCCGTCCAGACCGCAATATTGGGGAAGCCTTTCTTAACAGAAAGGCTTTTTTGCCCAAATACGGTATCTAAGATTAGTTGTGTTGTTTTGCTACGACTTTGTAACTCGTAGCTGGTTTAGTAGTTAGACCAATGAAAAGCTTTCCACTTTTGTGGATGGCTTTTTTGATTTAAAACACTTTTGGTTTTTTGTTTTTAACCGCAAAGAACGCTAAGATTTACGCAAAGTCCGCAAAGTTTTTTTAAGCTTTGCGGATTTTGTGTTTATAATGATTTATTAAATATAGCCCGTGGTTTCAACCACGGGAAACGGATGGTGATCATAATTGTGTACCCGTGGTTGAAACCACGGGCTATGTTTTTCAATATTGCGGATTTTTTCTACATCAAGAACATTTGACAAAGGTTTCCGCAGGCCAAGTTTGATTAAGCTTTTGCGCTCTTTGCGTAAAATCTCTGCGTGCTTTGCGGTTAAAAAGAAAGAAACTTCTTCTTTTTTATTTCGTCATCAATTTTTAAAATATTGGAATTTAACCAATTAAAAATTTCTCAATTTTTATTCGCAAAAACGCTTGCAGAAACGAAAATCTGTTGTATTTTTGCACTCGCAATAACGCAGGGTTTGGTAGTTCAGTTGGTTAGAATACATGCCTGTCACGCATGGGGTCGCGGGTTCGAGTCCCGTCCAGACCGCCTAAGTTGTTTAAAAGCCTTTCTTAACGGAAAGGCTTTTTTTGTTTTTGTATTTAACCGCAAAGAGCGCAAAGATTTACGCAAAGTTCGCAAAGTTTTTTACTCAGTCTGTTTTGTCATTTCGACCAAGGAGAAATCTCCACAAGAAACTCTACAAAGATTGGCGATATTCTGTACGGAGCTACTCGCGGAGATTTCTCCTTCGTCGAAATGACAAACTGTGTGGCGAATTGGAATTTTAATTTCTTTTTCTTCAGTATCTTTATAATGCGAAATCATCGTATCATTTAAATGGAACAAGGAACATTCAAAGTAGACAAATATTACATCAAGAAAGTAGATGCTGATAAAAAAAGCATTTATTGTCATCATGATATAATGGGCGAATTGTTTGTTCCATGGCATAAACATGATAAAGCGCAAATGTTATATGCCGAAGGCGATGTGGTTTTTGTGACAACCGAAACCAAATCGTACTTTTTGCCCGCAAGACATTTTATATGGATTCCGGCTGGACTAGAACACAGCATTGAACCAAAGTCGGAACAGGTGATGATGCGAAATTTATATTTTCCGGTAGAAAAAGACGAAGATCAATTCTATAAAAGCGAAGGCATTTATCCGGTTAATAATTTGTTGCTCCAAATGATGATGTTTACTAATCAATGGAACGGAGATTTGAAAAAAGGTTCTCCGAGTTTTACAATTGCAAAAGCCATAAAAGCGATTCTGCCTCAAATATGTCATACGAATTTACCTTTAGAATTGCCACAGCCAAAAGACAAACGACTCGGGAAAATCCTGCGTTATGTTGAGAATAACCTCGGGGAAACAATTCTCTTTGCTGATGTGGCACATGAATTTGGCTTTAGCGAACGCTCTTTGTATCGCTTGTTTCAAAAAGATCTCAAAATGTCATTTATTCAATATTATACTATTCGAAGAATCCTCAAAGCAATCGAGCTTTTGTTAGAAAGAAAACTTTCTGTAAAAGAGGTAGCTCAAGAAGTTGGTTATAATAGTGTTCCGACTTTCAGCAATACTTTTTTCAAGATTTTAGGACAAAGACCTTCTGATTACTTAAATGGAGAAGAGATCTTGGAACGAAAATAAATTTTGTTTCACGCAGATTAAGGCTGATTTAAGCTGATTTTGCAGATTTCTTTATTCTTTGCTAAAAATTTTCTCTCGCAGATTCCGCAGATTTTGGAGATTTTTTTAAATACTTTATAATCTGCACAATCTGCGGAATCTGCGAGAGTAAAAAATAAAATCTGCGTCCATCAGCTTAAATCATTTTAAATCTGCGTGAAATATCACAATCCAAATCTATTTTATAATAAATTGTTTTTCAGTGTTTTAATATAACGTTTTCGGAAAATATAATTTTAACATTTGTCCGAAATGAATACGTTATTGACTTTTTAGAATCATCCGCCAAGGAAAAAATGAAGGAACTTTGCACCATAAAATATTTATGTATTCATGTTCCTTACAAATTTAAAAGAAGATTGTTTCCCAGAAGCTTGTGGTTGTTGATAATTGTTTTGACATTCAGTAGTTTACAAGCACAAGAGATTCATAAAGTTTCTTTACAAGAAGCGATGAAACTGGCGAAGGAAAATAACAAAAAAGTACTTAAATCTCAACTGGAGATTACGCTCGCTGAGCAAAACATCAAAGAAAGAAAAGAACTTAGATTGCCGGATGTAGAATTAAACGGCATGTATTCGAGAATTACCAACATTACAGAATTTAAAGGAAATGGTTTCTTGAACGGAAAAGAAGTTACGAAAGCAATTCCTGAAATCTACGAAGTCAATTCGACTTTTAAAATGCCGATTTACGTTGGAAACAAGATCAACAACGCGATTAAAATTGCGAATCAGGAAAACGAAATTGCCAAAATAAAATCGGAAAAAACAGAAAATGATATTGAACTGGAAGTTGTCGCAAACTATCTGGCGATTTATAAAATGATGGAACTTCAAAAAATATTTGAAGAAAACATCAAAGAAGAAAAAGCCGATTGAAAGAAGTGCAATCACTCCAAAAACACGGAACAGTAACTAAAAATGAAGTAATCCGTGCCGAATTACAGCTTTCGGATCGTGAGCTAAATGCGCTTACAAATTCCAAAAACATAAAAATTGCGCTTCACGATTTGAAAACTTTGATTCAGATTCCAGAAAACGAAGAAATCGCGATTGATACAACCTCGAACTTGGACGAAACGGAAAGCTTGGATCCGTATAATTTTTATTTGAATAAAGCTTTTCAAAACGAAGAAATGCGAATTGCAAGTCAGGAATTGAACATCAGCAAAACGGAACTGAAATTGGCAAAAGCAAATTATTTGCCAAGCGTTCACTTCTTCGGAAATTATGGTTTTTATTATCCAAACTATAAATTCTTTCCGCCAAACCCGTATTTGTATACTTTAGGTCAAATTGGAATTGAAGCTTCGTTCGATCTTTCTTCTTTATATAAAAACAAAACGAAAACAGATCAGGTCAATACCAAAATCAAATGGCAAGAAATGCAGTCTGAAATCATAAAAGATGAAATTCAGGACAAGCTTTATAAAGAGCATACACAATATCAGGAAATCCTTGAAAAGTTTGTAGTCGTTGATAAAGCTTTGGATTTAGCCGAAGAAAATTACCGAATCGTAAAACTGAAATATTTAAACCAATTGGTTTTAATTACCGAAATGGTGGATGCTGATAATGCTTTGCTTCAGGCAAAATACAACAAAATCTCTACCCGATTGGATGCTGTTTTGAAACATTACCAAATGATGCACACGGCAGGAATTATGCCTAATGCTGGAAGTTAAACTGAAAAAGTAGAAGAAAGATTTTAAAGAAAGAACTAAGATAAAGAGATAAAAAAGATGGTTAAGATAAAAAATGAAACTAAAAGAAATAAAACGTTTCATATACTAATAACAATTATTGCGTGTGCACTGGTAATAAGTGGGGTTATTTTGGGAATTTGGTTTTATGTGTTTAACCGAAATCATGAAGAAACTAATGATGCGCAGGTGGAACAATATGTTACGCCAATTATGTCGAGAATTACAGGTTATGTGCAGGAAGTTCGTTTTGATGAAAATCAATTTGTACATAAAGGAGATACTTTGGTGGTAATCGATAATAGAGAATATAAATCGAAATTGAATGTGGCTCTTGCAGATGTTCAAAACGCAGAACAAAATAACGTTGTGGCTCAGAAAAATGCCATTAATACGGCAAGTGCAACAGCAATTAACGAATCGCAATTAGAAGGCGCAAAGGCAAATCTTTGGAAAACAAAATTAGAATACGAAAGATATAAAGCTTTAGTAAGTGAAGAAGCGGCAACTTCGCGACAATTGGAAAAAGTAAAAGCAGATTACGAATCGGCTCAGGCGCATTTTTCGGAAATGAAAAATAGAATTCATTCGGCTTCTTTGAGCGCTTCTGTTGCTGAAGCGAATGTTCCGACGACGCAAACCAATATTGCTTCGAAACAAGCTGTTGCAGATAATGCGGCATTGTTCCTTTCATATACCGTAATCACAGCGCCTTATGACGGTTGGGTTGGAAAACGAACTTTACAGCCAGGACAAATGGTAAAAGAAGGGCAGTCTCTGCTTTCTATAGTGAGTAAGGAAAAATGGATTACAGCCAATTTTAAAGAAACGCAATTGCAATATTTAACGGTTGGACAAGAAGTTGAAATTAAAGCGGATGCCTTAAACGACAAAGTTTTTGTGGGAACAATTGCGTCGTTATCGCCTGCGAGTGGTGCGAGATTTTCTTTGCTTCCTCCAGATAATGCGACTGGAAACTTCGTAAAAATCGAACAGAGAATTCCGGTTAGAATTCAGTTAAAAGAACAAGACAAACAAACCGATTTTTTAAGAGCAGGAATGAACATTACGGTTGTTGCCGCGCACAAATAAAATGGAAGATAAAAGTATATTTAAATCATGGGTTCCAAAATGGGCGATCATTGTTATTTTGTTCGTTTGTTTGTCGCATTCCATGATTTTATTGGGAGTTTACACGTCAAATGTAACATATGCGGCGAGTTTTCTGGATATTGAGCCTGAAGATTTGCAGTTCGCAATGTGCGTTACGTACGGAACGCCGCTGGCAACCATTTTGATAGAAGGCCGATTTTCGAGTTTTTTTCCTGCAAAAAATTACCTGATGGCGGTTTATTCCTTAATCGGAATTACGATTGTTTCATCGGCCTATATTACCAATTTTCCGGTTTTTTTATTGATGAGAGTGGCCGAAGGAATCTTGATGGCGCTTCCGGTAATCACAATCAGACAATTGCTTATCGAGCAGTTCAATACTAAAAATGCCATTATTATTGGGTTTTCATTTTACTATGGCGCGCTGTTGTTGTCTACGCCTTTTATTATGAATATTGCCGTGTGGTTTCTCGATCATTACGACTGGAAATATATGTTGTATGTTTCGGGCGGACTTCAGGTTTTAAACGTCTTTTTAATCTTAATTACTTTCAGGGGGCACCGAATCACAAAGAAAATCCCGTTATATCAAATTGATTGGATGAGTTATTTTTTGGTTTTAATTTCTATTCTTTGCGGTGCCTACTTTTTTGTATATGCTGAGAAAAAATATTGGTTGCAATCTTCTGAAATGGTTTTAATATTGATGATTTCGCTTATTACAGGCGGATTATTCATTTTTAAAGAACGTTTGGTAAAAAGACCAAGTTTCGATTTTGAAGTCATAAAATACGCTAATCTGCGAATAGGATTTTTATTGTTTTTCCTTTTCTATATCAGCAGAGCGACGTTGAGTCTTTGTCATTCGGCGATGTTTTCCATTTGGAATTGGGATCCATCGCGCGTGGCGGGCGTACAATACATAAACGGATTAGGAAATGCAATCGGACTTGTTTTGGTCGCTTTTTTCCTGATGAAATCCGTGTCGACTAAAATAATTTTCATGATTGGTTTTACGCTCATTGCTATTTTCCACTTCTGGTTTACGTTTCTTTTTGTGCCAGATGTTGCGCTGAGTGATATTATCATTCCCTATATTTTGCAAGGAATCGGTGTTGGGTTTTTATTTGTTCCGCTCATCTTATTTACCACATCATCGGTTCCAGCAAATATGGCGGTTTCTTCCGGAATTGTCGGTGTTTCGGGCCGTTTTTGGGGAAGTACAATTGGTTTCTGTGTTATGCAGAATGCTGTGGTTTTTCTAAACAAAAAACACTTCCTGAAATTAAGCCAATTCGTAACAGGAGAAAATTCAGAAGCCCAGCAAACTATTGCCAATACAGCACAAAGTTTTATGGCAAAAGGATATTCGGCAGATAACGCGAATGCTTTGGCTTTGAAAAAGCTTTTCGGAACGGTTGCGAAACAATCCACGTTATTGGCCGATATGGAAATTTATACGATTGTAGGTTATGGGTTATTGGTTTTGATTGTTCTGATTGCGTGCAATCAGCATTTGAGACAAACTATGACTTTGGTTAAAAGTAAAATTTGGATTGGCTAGAGAATTAATCTTGCAAAGTCGCAGAGGCGCAAAGATTTTAATTTTTTAAGCCACAGATTAATAAGATTAAAAGGATTTTGTTTCACGCAGATTCGGCAGATTTTAGCAGATTTAATTTTTAAGATTTTAGAAATAAGTAATTTGCGCTTATCTGCTTAAATCTTTTTAAATCTGCGTGAAATAAACTTTGCGACTCCACTACTTTGTGAGATAAAAAAATCTTAGCGATCCCGATAGCTATCGGGACTGCGCAATTGAGTATCTTGCAACCGTTAAAACAACAAATAAATAATATGAGCCAGCAATGTGTAATTTTTGATATGGATGGCGTGATTTCGCATACCAATCCGCATCATGTGAAAGCTTTTGAGGCGTTTTTCGATAAATACAATGTTCCTTATACCAACGAAGAATTTGAAGAACATATGTACGGAAAACACAATAGTTATATCATGTCGCATTTCTTCAAGCGCCCAATTGCGGGAGAAGAACTTTTAAAACTCGAAGACGAAAAAGAAGGAATGTTCCGTGAAATTTACAAAGACAAAGTCGATACAATTCCGTTTTATTTGGATTTTTTAAGCGAATTAAAATCACGCGGATTTAAAACGGCTGTTGCAACATCGGCGCCAAGAGCGAATCTTGATTTGATTGCAAATGCCTTGAAACTCGGTGAAAAAATGGATTCGATGATGTCTAGCGAAGATGTGAAATTTCATAAGCCAAATCCAGAAGTATATCTGAAATCAGCAGAAAGAGTTGGTGTTTCTCCGTCGGATTGTGTGGTTTTCGAAGATTCATTTTCGGGCATCACAGCGGGATTAAATGCCGGAATGAAAGTCGTTGGTGTTTTGAGTACGCATACAAAAGAAGAGCTTCCTGTGTGTGATTTTTATATCAATGATTATAGTGAAATTAATGTGGATAAGATAATTGAGATCTTAAATTCCAATTCTTAAAATTCCAAAAAGATTATACGAGAGACCTTTGTCAAAGTTTTAAACTTTGACAAAGGTTTTTTGCTAATAGTAATCGAAATGACAAACTGGACGGATAACCTTTACTCTTTTGAAATATTTTTTATCTGAATATTTCTAAAATCAATTGGTGAACGCTCATAATTTAGAGAGATTTTGCCTTCTGTAGCAGAAGCTTCGGTGCATTCATTTACTAATTTTCCGTTTAAATATTGCTTGATTTTTCCGTTTAAAGATTTAATGACAACCAAATTCCATTCACCATAAGGTTTTTCATTTTCTAAAAATTTAGGCGAAACTACACTCGCGCCAGCTTCAATCAATTTTCCGTTCACTTTTGCTGTTACGTTATCCAAAAATATAAAGTCGCCAGTAACGTTTTCTTTAATTTGAAACTGAATTCCTTTTGGCCAGATTTTATCAGAAGCATCTAGCGGAATATTATACATCACACCGCTGTTTTTTGTGCCTTTCATTTTGTATTTCTCGTCGAGATTCCATCTGTATTCAAGGGCAAGCTCAAAGTTTTTATAGCTTTTTTTGGTCATCAAACAGCTTGGATCTTCACCGTGCATGCGAATCATTCCGTCTGTGAACTCGTAAACTTTTGATGGTTCTTGCTGTGCCGTATTAGATTTTGTAAAAGCATACCAATCGTTTATTTCTAAACTTTTTCGTCGCACAAGACATGAATTTAGAATAAAAAGTAGAGCGATAGCGAAAATTGATTTTTTGAACATGATTGTAAGTTTGAAATGAAGTTGATTTATTTTTCTTCCCAGAAGATTTTTTGATTATGAGCTACAAGATATAGATAAGATGTGTCTTTAATCCGAGTGTCTTTTTTCAAATCAAAAATATAAGATCCTTTAGATTGTGTATTTCTTTCTGTGCCACACCAGCTCCAATTAAGTTGATTAACTTTTTTGTTACTTATAATTCCACTAATTTGTTCGTATGGAATACTGCCATCAAATTTAAATTGTTTGAAGCTAATGTATTCTGTTGAACTACCATTCTTTACGTTGCCAATTAAAGTTCCTGCAATTACTAATGAATCAATATCTTCTCCTGTTTTATTGTGAAATTTTATATGAATACTTCTGAAGTTAATAAAACTACACAATACAATTATACTTAATAACGTAATAATAAAAAATGTAGTTTTCTTTTGTTTCGGTATTGCCATAGTCTTGCTCGAATGATTTAGTTGATAAACAAATCTAGGAATAAATGAATTGTCTTCTGCTTTAGCTGGAGGTTTTTTCTCAACCTTTGTGGTTACTTTGTCTTCAACGGATTGAAATCCGTTGCTACAAAATACATCATTCCTTCAGAATTTTATACAGCGTTCCGCAGGAACAAATTATATTATAGGGATGGGTTTCACAATCCATCTTCGCAATCAGAATCGTTATTGTTTGTCATTTCTGTAAAGGTTAGATATTTCGGTAACAAAATTTAAATTTAATAAATTTTGTTACGATGAGAAATAATAGTCAAGATTGTACATTAGAGAGGAACTATTTAGAGAAATATCGTTTCTTGATAAAAGAATATGAGCAGGTGAAAAACAAAACTCATCCACTTTATAAAAAGGCGATGGATTTTTACACAGCAAATGACACGTGCAGAAAAAGTTTCTTAAAGTATTATAATCGCTATAAACAGAGTGGGAAATCTCAGGATCTATTGCCTCAAAAGCGAGGTCCAAAATATAAAACCCGACGTCCTTTGCCTTTTATAGAACAAAAAGTAATCGAATTAAGAGAAAAAGGAAACAACAAATATGAAATTGTTAGTATCTTAAATCCCAAATTAGGAAAACATGCACCATCATATTCTGGAGTTTATAATATTTTAAAAAGGCATAAAATAAATAGATTAACTCCGAAGATTAAAAAGAATCATCAGAAAATAATCAAGGAAAGAATGGGACAGCTGGGTCATATTGATTGTCATTATTTAAGTAAAAGCATAATTCGTGGAGAAAATAAAAAACTCTATTTAGTCTGTGTAATTGATGATTACAGCCGGATTGCCTGGGCAGAATTAGTTCCAGACATTACCAGTTTAACAGTGATGTTTGCGTCATTAAAATGCTTAAACATCCTAAGCAGTCATTATGAAATAAAATTTGAAGAGATATTATCTGATAATGGAGCTGAATTTGGACCTAAAACAAGCAAAGTCAAAAATAACCATCCATTTGAAAGAATGCTGATGGAATTAGGAATCGTGCACCGATATACAAAACCTTACCGTCCACAGACAAATGGTAAAGTAGAGCGGTTTTGGAGAACTCTGGAAGACGATTTATTAAGAGACACGGATTTTGATTCTCAAGAAGAGCTAAAAGAAGAATTATTACAATATTTATATTATTATAATCACGAAAGACCACATCAGGGAATCGATGGAAAAAAGCCAATTGAAATGATAAATCCGTTACCGAAATAAGTGACTTTTACAATTTCGACGTAAGGAGAAATCTTCGCAAGTAGCTCGACAATCTAAATCGACAATCTTTGTAGAGCAACTTGTGAAGATTTCTCCTTACGTCGAAATGACAAGATTGAGGATAATTTTTATTTAGACAAAAGCCTCAAAAACAAAAAAGCTCCTGAAAAAATCTTCAGAAGCTTTGTTTAAGTGCGGATAATAGGACTCGAACCTACACGCCTTGCGGCACCAGATCCTAAGTCTGGCACGTCTACCAATTTCGCCATATCCGCGGTAATTGTGGGTGCAAAGATAAGCATACTTTCGAATATTCAAAGAAAAATTTCAAAAAAATTATTAATTCTCTTTTTTGTACTTTTGGGTTTCTATAAAAATAATTTAAATGGAAAATATTAAGTCCTACGTTCAACAACATAAAGATCGGTTTATCAATGAATTGATCGAATTATTAAAGATTCCGTCGGTAAGTGCTGACACTGCATATTCTCAAGATGTTATTGACACAGCAGAGGCTGTAAAAGAAAGTTTATCAAAAGCAGGATGCGATTATGTCGAAACTTGCGACACTCCAGGTTACCCAATTATCTACGGAGAGAAAATAATCGACCCAAATCTTCCAACGGTTTTAGTTTACGGACACTATGATGTTCAACCGCCAGATCCATTAGAATTATGGACTTCGCCACCATTTGAACCGGTTATCAAAACGACAGATATTCACCCTGACGGTGCCATCTTCGCGCGTGGAGCATGTGACGACAAAGGTCAGATGTACATGCACGTAAAAGCACTAGAATTAATGGTGCAAAGCAATACGTTGCCATGTAACGTAAAATTCATGATCGAAGGCGAGGAAGAAGTTGGTTCGGCAAGTTTGGCTTGGTTCGTAGAACGCAATCAGGAAAAACTGAAAAACGACGTAATCTTGATTTCGGATACCGGAATGATTTCAAACCAACAACCGTCAATCACAACAGGCTTAAGAGGTTTGAGTTATGTTGAGGTTGAAGTTACAGGTCCAAACCGCGATTTGCATTCAGGTTTATATGGTGGAGCAGTGGCGAACCCAATTAATATTTTGGCAAAAATGATTGCTTCGCTTCACGACGAAGACAATCATATTACGATTCCAGGTTTCTACGATAAAGTAGAAGAATTATCAGCAGAAGAAAGAGCGGAAATGGCAAAAGCGCCTTTCAGCTTAGAAAAATATAAAAACGCTTTAGACATTGCTGATGTTTACGGCGAAAAAGGTTATGTAACAAACGAACGCAACTCCATCCGTCCAACTTTAGATGTAAACGGAATTTGGGGCGGTTATACAGGCGAAGGAGCAAAAACAGTTATCGCGAGCAAAGCTTTCGCTAAAATCTCAATGCGTTTGGTTCCAAATCAGGATTGGGAAGAGATTACAGAGCTTTTCACAAAACATTTCACAAGCATTGCTCCGGCTGGAGTTACCGTAAAAGTGAATCCGCATCACGGTGGACAAGGTTATGTAACGCCAATTGACAGCATTGGTTATCAAGCGGCGAATAAGGCCTATACAGAAACATTTGGAGTTCCTGCAATTCCAGTTCGCTCAGGAGGAAGTATTCCAATTGTGGCTTTGTTCGAAAAAGAATTAAAAAGCAAAACAATCCTTATGGGATTTGGTTTAGACAGCGATGCAATTCACTCGCCAAACGAGCATTTCGGAATCTTCAATTATTTGAAAGGGATTGAAACTATTCCGTTGTTTTACAAGTATTTTGTAGAGCTTTCTAAGTAAGGTTTAACCGCAAAGACGCAAAGATTTACGCAAAGTACGCTAAGATTCTTTAAATAAGATTTATAAAAGTTCGCAAAGCTTTCCAAGTATAGCTTTGCGAACTTTGCGTTTATAGTCGTAATCTTAAAATAACTTTGCGCTCTTTGCGGTTAATTTTTTTGTACTTTATAGAGAAGAAAAATGAAGAAAATAAATCCTGTAATGAAAATAAAAATTATTTGTTTTATTTTATTTGTTAAAATTGTAAAGAATTATACATTTTAATTAAACCTGCCGTGGCATTACAAAGTAAATTTTTTTCAGCTCTTTTTTTATTATTATTTTGGTTTCTGCAGAAAGCAAAGCGCAGATACAAACTCCAACTGAAGCTAAAGACTATCTCCCAATGTCTGAAGTAGATGAAAAACCAACTTTTCCTGGTGGTATTAATGAGTTTTATAAATTTATTCAAGCGAATTATCAAACACCAAAAGTTCAAGGATTAGAAGGTAAATTGTATATGACATTTGTAATTGAAAAAGACGGATCGGTTACAGGTGTAAAAACGTTAAGAGACATTGGTTATGGCACTGGAGATGAAGCAGTGCGTGTGCTCGCAAAATTCTCCTAAATGGATTCCCGGAAAATTAAAAGGAGAAAATGTTCGGGTTTTATATGCATTGCCGATTACTATTACGGCTTCTGAAAAGTTACTAGGAAAGGTATATTCTATCGCAGAAGTTTTTGAAAAACCCACTTATCCAGGAGGCTTGCAAAACTTTTACATTGATATTTCAAAGCATTTTAAATCTCCAGAGAAAGTAGGTTTAAAAGGAAAAATTGTTATTGGTTTTGTAATAGAAAAAGATGGATCTATTATTGAAGCCGCGATTTTAAAAGATCTTGGATATGGCACCGGTGAAGAGGCATTAAGGACTATTAAATTGGTAAAAAAATGGAACCCTGGTAAATTAAAGGACGGCGCGATGGTTCGTACGGCATATAGTTTACCACTAACAATACAATAAGCAAGTCAATTTTTTTGCTTTTCACTTCACACTTTATCATTGTTTGGGCATTCCCTAAGGTTGTCCCTAACGCATCTGTGTATTAACAAAAAATCAGGTTTTGTAACTTAAACATTTTTAACAGTGTAAAAAAATGAGTCATAAAAGTTGCACGTTTGATTTTTATTTCTACATTTGTAGAGCAATATCTATAAATGTAGAAATTAATCGTTTTTATGAAAAATCATTTTTTATTATTGTTATTCGGATTATTGCTTTTGAGTTGCAAAAGCAAACCAGTCAATCAGAAAATTGATCATAAGAAAGAAGGTGTTTGGATTGATAATTATACACAAGACGGCACAGTTTACAAATCGTATGAATATTATGAACATGATGTTCCGGTGAAAAAATGGAAATCGTTTATCAACGGAAAGCTTTATAAAACCGAAAAGTATAAAAACGGGATTTGCATCGTAAAAAGTTATTATGAAAATGGAAAATTAGAATCAAAAGGAAAAACAAAATTAGAAGCCAATTCGGTTGAAACACATTGGTTTTATTTTGGAGAATGGAGATTCTATTCGGATAATGGAAAATTGAAAAGCATCAAAAATTACAATAAAGGCGAATTAATCTCGGAACAAAATATCAAATAAAGTGCACCTATTCATCTATGAAAAAAATAATTGCTTTTAGTTTTATTGTCATGATTTGTATTTCCGCGCAAGCGCAAACATACAAAGAATGGATTCGCAAAGCAGATTCTTGCTACGGGAAGGAAAACTATAAAATGTCTGTTGCTTATTATGAAAAAGCATTTAAAATGGAACAAAAATCTGCAAGAAATTTTTACAGTGCAGGCTGTTCTGCGTCTTTGGCAAAAGAAAATAAAAAGGCATTTAAATGGTTGAATCTAGCCATTGACAATGGATATCAAAACATGGATGAACTTCAAGTTGATCGGGATTTAAAATCGTTGCATTCCGAAAAAGAATGGGGAAAAATAATTGATAAACTACGAAAGAAATTAGAGATCATCGGAGTAAATTACGATAAGGTGCTGGAAAAAGAACTTTCGGAAATTTATATTGAAGATCAGGAAATTCGCGGAGAATTTATGAATGTTTATAAATCCCCAAAACCCGAGAAGAAGAAAATTGACAGTATTGGTCAAATTATGCTTAGAAAGGACAGTATTAATCTTATCAAGGTCATGAAAATATTGGACGAAAGGGGATGGTTAGGAAAAAATGTTGTAGGTGTTCAAGGAAACAAGACTTTGTTTTTGGTCATTCAGCATTCTCCTTTAAAATATCAGCAAAAGTATTTGCCAATGTTGAGAGAGGCGGTTAAAAACGGTAATGCAAGTCCAATAAATCTGGCGTATTTGGAAGATAGAATAGCTTTAAGAGAAGGAAGGCATCAAATTTATGGAAGCCAAAGCGCAAAAAATAAAAAGACAAACAAATGGTACATATCGCCTCTGATTGATCCAGATAATGTAGATAAAAGGCGCGCAGAAGTTGGACTTGGACCTATAGCAGATTATGTCGCAAAAATGAATATTGAATGGAATTTAGAAGAGTACAAAAAAGAATTGCCTGAATTGGAAAAACTTGAAAATATTACAAAATGACACAATTATCAAACGCAGAAGAACAATTAATGGAGCATTTATGGAAGCTCGAAAAAGCTTTCATGAAAGATTTGCTTGAAGCTTATCCAGAGCCAAAGCCGGCGACCACAACCGTTGCGACTTTATTGAAACGAATGATTGATAAGAAATTTGTTGCTTATAACGAATTTGGAAATTCAAGAGAATATTATCCTTTGGTAAAGAAAACCGATTATTTTTCGAAACACGTAAAAGGATTGATCAGCAATTTCTTCAACAATTCGGCATCACAATTTGCTTCTTTCTTTACAACTGAAACGAATTTATCTGCTTCAGAATTGGAAGATCTTAAGAAAATAATCGACTCGGAAATTCAAAAGAAGAAAAAATGATAAGCTTTCTTGTAAAATCAGCTATTGCTTTAGGCGCTTTTCTTGCCTTTTACCATTTTGTATTGGAGCGCGAAAAAATGCACCAGTTTAATCGATTCTTTTTGCTTTTTGCGATTGTGTTTTCGTTGATTGTTCCTTTTGTTTCATTCGAAATTATCAAAGAAATTCCAGTAAATTCTGCAAGTCAGATTGTTGTTAATCAGCCACTAATTCAGATGCAAAATGTTGTCGAAGAAACCAATTATAAATTGATTTTTTTGTGGAGTTTATATGCAATTGTGACTTTGATATTGACAATTCGATTCGGAAAAAACATCAAAGATTTCAGATCTAAAATAAACAGGAATTCTTCGTTTGATTTTAAAAATTCAAAATTGGTTTTGGTAGAAGAAAAAGTACTGCCGTATACTTTCTTGAATTATATTTTTATTAATGCGGATGACTATAAAAGCCAAAATATTGAAGCCGAATTATACGCGCACGAGTTAGTGCATGTAACGCAAAAACACACATTGGATATTTTGTTTGTGGAGTTTTTAAAAATCGCTTTTTGGTTTAATCCGATCTTTTTATTTTATAAAAAAGCAATACAACTTAATCACGAATTTCTTGCCGATCAAGAAATTGTGAAAACTTATAATGATGTTCCATTTTATCAAAATCTGCTTTTAAATAAAGCAAGTGGAAGTCAAACGATTTACTTGGCCAGTAATTTGAATTATTTAGTAACAAAAAAACGATTAATTATGATGAAAAAAGAACATCAAAAAATACAGCGTTTCTAAAAAAGATTGTCGCCTTGCCCGTTATCATTGGTTTAATGATTCTCTTATGTGTAGAAACTATTGCTCAAGAAGTTAAAGCGGATGCAGGAAACAAAAAAGCACAAAATGTTTCGTCTTCAGACAAATATTATGCAAATACTTCTTTTGTTTTCAAAAATAAAAACAATAGTATTTTTGTTGAAAAGAAGTATTCTGAATTGACAGAACAGGAGAAAAAGCTTATTCCGCCTTCGCCATCACTTGCAAAGAAAACTCCTGATTTAAAGGAATATGAAGGTTTCAAAAACAGCGAAAATTATGCTGTTTGGATTGATGGAAAACACGTTCCTAATTCAAAATTGAATGAATATCAAGCAGGCCATTTTGTTTCTTACTTTAATAGTTTTGTTTATAAAAACGCCAGAAGCAAGAAGTTTCCGCAAAGATATCAAGTGACATTGTTTACTGCCGAAGGTTATGATAAAGCGTACGGTCAAAATCAAGTGCGAGATGCTGGAACCATAACAATTATGGCTAATGAAGACACGCATAAAAATAAAATTCAAAAAGAGCAGGAAAAAGAAATTACAGCGGCGATTAACGATGTCGAAAGACAACCGGAATTTCCAGGTGGTATATTGGAGTTCTACAAATTTGTAGGCAAAAATTTTAAAACACCAGCAGATAAAATAGAAGGAAAAATTATAGTAGAATTTATGATTGAAACAGATGGTTCGCTTTCAGAATTTCAAGTAATAAAAGATTTAGGTTTTGGAGTAGGCGATGAGGCAATTCGTGTGTTAAAACTTTCTCCAAAATGGAATCCAGGAATTCAAAAAGGACAGCCAGTTCGTGTGTTGTACACGTTACCGATAACTATTCAATCGGCAAAATAAATTTTTAGGTTCAAAGTTACAAAGATACAAAGATACAAAGTGACAAAGGTTTTGAATAGGCTCCAGCTTTAGCTGGAGTTTTTTTGTATTTGGCATTGGCTTTAGCCAAATTTTAAGATCAGGTATAAAAGAAAGAAAACCTTTGTCACTTTGTTTCTTTGTATCTTTGTCCCTTCAAAAAAAATCCGCTTCTTTGCATCAGAGAAGCGGATAAAATAAACTAAAAAAATTCTAAAAAATAAAAATTAAAAAAAAATGGACTAAAACAAGTCCGGATTATATCCAAAATAGGGCACGATTTGTTCATTGAAAATGACGCCATATTCTTCTAGTTCTTTTAAAATGGGTTCATAAACTTCTTTTTTGATCGGAAGCTGAACGCCTGGAGTTGTAATTTTTCCGTTCAAAATCAACAATGTTGCCATCGCTACCGGCAGACCAACGGTTTTTGCCATCGCGGTGTAAGTTTGGTCATCGCCAATGCAAACCATTTTTGAATCAATTTGTTTTTTTCTCCGTTGCATTCGAAGCCAAATTTATGATACATGACAATCATGTCTTTATCATCTGGTTCCAAAGCCCAACTATCGGTCAATATTTTTTCTAAAATTTGAGCTGGAGTTGCATTTGGCAGATTTACTTTTTTGTTTGGGTTAAATAAATCCAGTTCCAAAAGTTTGTCCCACATAATATCGTCTTGATCAATTTTTAAGATGAATCTCGTTTTGATTTCAACAGAATCCGTTGGATGATAAGGCAAAAACGAATTCATAAACTGACGATAACTCATGTTTTCAGAATCTTCAATAATATAACTGTCATCCGTCATTCCGAGTTGCACAAACATATTCCATGCTTTCGAAAAACCAACTCTGCGTATAGTTCCTCGGTATAAAGTTAAAATATCATCAAGTCCGTAAACTGATCTGTATTTTAGTGAATCTCGGTTCGAATAGGCTTCAAATTTTCCGTAACCTTCCACTTCTAGGAATTCGGTTCTGCGAAACAAAGCGCTATACGGAATGTATTTATAAGTTCCTTCTTGAATAAATTTCGCCGCACCGCCTTGCCCGGCTAAAACCACATTTCTTGGCGCCCAAGTAAATTTGTAATTCCATAAATTATTGTCAGATTCAGGCGCTACAAGTCCGCCGCAGAAAGATTCAAACAAAAGCATTTTACCGCCTTTTGATCTAATTTCATCAATCACTTTCATGGCGCTCATGTGATCAATTCCAGGATCAAGACCAATTTCATTCATGAAAATCAAATTGTTTTCTTTCGCTTCATTGTCAAGCGCTTGCATAGCATCACTTATATAGGATGCTGTGACAAGATGTTTTTTGAAATGAAGACAGTCTTTGGCGATTTCGATATGCAAATGTGCTGGAAGCATCGAAATTACGATTGAAGCTTTTTCAATTGCCGATTTTCGTTCTTCAGCGTTAAAAATATCTAAAGCAATTGGAGTTGCATTTGGGTGCTTTTGTGTCTTTTTTCGGCCAAAGCCAAAGAGAGATCTGCAACAACCAAATGAAGGTTCTCGCTGTCAGATTTTGAAAGTAAATAACGAATCAATGACGACGCTGAGCGGCCCGCTCCGAAAATTAATATGCTTCTCATATTTTATATTTATAACACAAATATATTAAAATGTTATAATTATAACAATATGAAATAAGAAAAAATGCAATTTATTTTTGAAATAAGTTAAAATCCATTTTTTTCAGTTTCCGTGCTGTTTTTTGGCAAAAAGCAAACACTTTTTTCTAATTGTATTGAGTATTTTTGTGGGGTAATTAGAAAAACAGAAACATGAAAAGAAGAATAGTTTTGACGGGAGCTTTTATCGGAATGTTAGCTATTGTTTTAGGCGCTTTTGGAGCTCATTTGCTAAAAAAATATTTATCTGTAGATGAACTAAATACTTTTGAAGTTGGAGTTCGTTATCAAATGTATCATGCTTTCTTTTTGTTTTTCATTTCGACTCGAAAAGACATTTCCGAAAAAACCTTAAAAACCATTTATAATTTGGTTGTGGCAGGCGTAGTTCTTTTTAGCGGTTCGATTTATTTATTGGCTACAAAAAACTTCACTTTATTCGATTTTAAATTTATAGGATTCGCAACACCTTTAGGCGGAATGCTATTAATTATTGCTTGGTTGACATTATTTGTTACTATTTTGAGGCAAAAATCATAAAATCCCGAATAAAAAATTCTATCTAAAAATTAATATTTAATTTTGTCTCATAAATAACATATAATCGTATTTGTGTGAATTTATTTTGTTTTTCACTTTAAAAAGAGAAAAATATAACAAATTGACGTAAAAGGTTATAAGATAACAAATTAGAAGCTCTTATTTTTTTATTTTATTGAATTTAAAGTTCAAATTTTGCTTTTTTGATATAAATTAAAGTGAAATTGAAATATTTTTAAAGGATTTACAATAAATCTGTAATTTTGCATTCTATCAAACATCACACACAACTTAAAATTTATGGACACTAACACACTTTTCTCGCAATCGATTTCGTTAAAAGAATTAGGAATTGAAAATGCTAAAGTTCGCTATCAATTATCCCCAGATGAATTGCATGCCATTACTTTACAATCAGGCCAGGGTGTCGAAAGCTCAACAGGAGCATTGGCTATTAATACAGGTGAATTTACAGGACGTTCTCCACAAGATCGTTTTATTGTAAAAGATGCGATTACAGAAGATAAAGTATGGTGGGGAAATGTAAATATTCCTTTTGCACCAGAAGCTTTTGAAAAACTATATAATAAGGTAACAAAGTTTTTATCAGATAAAGAAGTTTTCGTTCGCGATTCTTATGTTTGTTCTGATAACAATTATAGACTAAATGTTCGTGTTGTAACCGAGACGGCTTGGTCAAATTTATTTTGCTACAATATGTTTCTTCGTCCTGAAGATTCAGAATTAGCAAATTTTACTCCAGAATGGACAGTAGTTTGCGCTCCAAGTTTCATGGCAGATCCTGCTGTTGACGGAACGCGTCAGTCTAACTTCGCAATTTTGGATTTTACTAAAAAAATCGCATTAATTGGTGGAACTGGTTATACAGGAGAAATGAAAAAGGGAATTTTCTCTGCTTTAAACTTCATTTTGCCAGTTTTCAAAAATACACTTCCAATGCACTGTAGTGCAAACGTTGGTAAAAACGGAGATACTGCAATTTTCTTCGGATTATCTGGAACAGGAAAAACTACTTTATCTGCAGATCCAGAACGTAAATTAATTGGTGATGACGAGCACGGATGGACAAGCGAGAATTCAGTTTTCAACTTTGAAGGTGGTTGCTATGCGAAAGTAATCAACTTATCTGAAGAGAATGAACCAGACATTTACAGAGCAATCAAAAAAGGTGCGCTTTTAGAAAATGTGGTTTTCAAAACAGGAACAAATGAAGTTGATTATGATGATGTTTCAATCACTCAAAATACGCGTGTTAGTTACCCAATAACACATATTGACAATATTCAGCCAGGTTCAATTGGCCACAATCCTAAAAATATCTTTTTCTTGACGGCAGATTCTTTTGGAATTTTGCCTCCAATCTCAAGATTGACTCCAGGTCAAGCGGCGTATCACTTTATTTCTGGATATACTGCAAAAGTTGCTGGAACAGAAGCTGGAGTAACTGAACCACAGCCAAATTTCTCTGCTTGTTTTGGAGCGCCATTTATGCCTTTGCATCCAACAAAATATGCTGAAATGTTAAGCAAAAAAATGAAAGATGCAGGAGTAAAAGTTTGGTTGATCAATACAGGTTGGACTGGAGGTCCTTACGGAACTGGAAGCCGTATGAAACTAAAATATACTCGTGCTATGATTACCGCCGCATTAAACGGAGAATTGGATAATGCAGAGTACAAAGACCACGCAGTATTTGGAATTGCAAAACCACAATCTTGTCCAAACGTTCCTGAGGAAATTTTAAATCCAAGAAATACTTGGGCGGATAAAGATTTATACGATAAAAAAGCGTTAGAATTAGCTCAGAAATTCAAAGCTAATTTTGCCAAATTTGAAGAATTTGCGAATGCTGAAATTTTAGCAGGAGCACCGATTACAGAATAAAGGGGCAATTACTAATTCAAAATTAAAAAAGCTGTTCATTACGAACAGCTTTTTTTATTGGCTCTCAGCCGCAGAAAAAAATAAATAAACACTGAAAACTGCGACTGAAAAACCTCAAAAAAATAAATTATTTTTTAGCTTCATCAATACGTTTCTGGATTAAATCCCAAGCGTAGTAATGAAAAGTCATCCCGTTGCTCATTGCTACGAAAAGTCCGTTTTTATATTTTCCGCCTAAATTTACATTTGTAACATCGGCACCATCACATTCAATTGTTGAAGTTGGAACTTCTGCTAATAAAGAATAGCTATTTGGATCTCCTTTTGAGCCTTCTCTCGGATAAACCATAAAAGAATTTGCTTGCTGATTTGAAACTAAAATATATCCGGTCGAATCTGTTTTCTTGTAGATTGCAATTCCTTCATGATCTGCTTTGAAATCTTTTTGACCAAAAAGAGTCAATTCTTTATTGTCGTTTAAAGCTGGATCTGCTTTGTATTTTCTGATTCCGAATTGCTCATCACAATAATAAACAGCACCTAGTTCGTTGTCTACAGCAATTGCCTCGATTTCTTTTTTGCCGCTGTAAGCTCCGAATTTACGAACCACTTTTGCTACAGCATTTTTCCCTGAAGCAGAAAGTTCATATTGCCATAAATAACTTCCTGAAGGCCCAGTTTTTCTTCCAACAACAGCAAAATCTTTCCATCGCTTGGACGCGTATAAAGTGCAATCCCCATCGGATCACGTTCTGTTTCTCCTTCAAAAACAGGAATTCCTCCGTTGTCAATTGGTTCTAAATCCGGCAAACTGAAAATTCTGATTTTGTTGCTTTCACGTTCTGTGGTAACGGCAACGTCCACTTTTTTCCGTCAATTAATAATCCGTAAGCGATATCAACATTGTTTGGACGTTTTAACGGAATTGATTTTTTAAGAATTTTTCCATTCAAATCAAAAGCATATAAACCACCATCTGAGTCTTTATCAGTTCCAACAATAATGCTTTTTGAAGGATCTGTTGGGTGAATCCATATTGATGGATCATCTGTATCGTGAGGCAAAGCTTGCGTAACAGTTGTTGGTTTAACTGCATTTGGCTGAATTGGCGCTAATTTGTCGTCTTTACAAGCTGTAAACGAAACCGCTAAAAGCAAAAGAGCAACTAAAAATTTATTTTTCATTGATATGATATTTTAATGCAATTAGACAGAGCGTTAAACTCTGTCTAATTTAAGAATTTTAAAAAACAGATTTTACAAGTCTAGTTTCAATCCGAAATTGTAACGTGCCTGGTAATATTCAGCTTGTTTTGTGTGTGCTTCAACACCTTGATAGTAACGTAATGGCTGGTTGGTCAAGTTATTGGCTTCTGCAAAAACACGAAGTTTTGGCGTGATTTTATAAGAAGCATTTGCATCTAAGAAAAATTGCTTGTCATAAAAACTGTCTTTATAAGATTCTGATCCTAATTCATCTAAATAATCAGATGTGAAGTTGGTTGAAACCCTCGCAGAAAAACGTTTGTTTTCCCAAGACAAAGATCCGTTGAACATGTGTGGCGCTGTACCTGGAAGACTGATATCGTTTCTTTCATTACCATCTTCATCAGAAATTCCTTTTGCTTTAGATTTTGTATAAGTATAGTTCAAATAAATACCGAAACCTTTTAAGAAAGCACCTGGCAAGAAATCCAACTTACGCTGAAACGCCACTTCAAATCCGTAAACATCAACTGTATCTCCATTTCTTGATTGTAAGAATGACCAGTTTTCTCCTGTTGGAATTGGATTTGTCTGGTTTGGGAAATCAGCGACAAATTTTTCAGTTGTATATTGATTATCGCTGTAGTTGTAAATGAAATCATGTAATTTTTTGTAGAAAACACCTCCAGAAATCAAACCAACAGATTTGAAATAATTCTCGGCCATGAAATCATAATTGTATGCATATGTTGCGTCAAGATCTGGATTTCCAGCTGTGATTTCCTTGTCAGCGGCAATATTGTTTACGTATGGTGCTAATGCGTAATAATTAGGACGCGCCAAGGCAGTTGTAGCAGCGACTCTTAAAACTAAATCTTTAGTAGCGTTGTATTGAAATGAAATACTTGGCAATAAATTAGTATAAGTGTTTTTTGTATTGATTTGGCTTTCTAATTCTTCCTCATCTAAAACTCTATTCCCTGTATAATCAATGTGCGTATTCTCAACACGGAAACCTAAAACCATAGAAAGTTTATCATTAAAATCCTGATCCCATCTTACATAAGTCGCGTAGATGCTTTCTTTCGCATTGTAGTTTACAGCTAAATATTCTGCTGGATCAGCCTCCTTGTCAAATAAAGTAGGATTGTTTAAATCTAAACCTCCTAAAAATGCTTGCTGAAGCAAAAGTTCCCGGTACGTATTTGCTTCCTGGATTGAAGTTTTTTCCGTCGTAATAACTTGTTGGAACTTCAGATAATAATTCCATTCCATCGTTGATTGGTTCGTAAGAATAGAACGAATTGTTTCTTTCTTTTTCTTTCAAACGAAGTCTAAGACCTGTTCTCAATCTTCCTTTTTCTTCTGCAATTACAGAGAAAGGAAAACGAATATTTACTTTTGCTCCAAATTCGCTCTCACTAGTTTCATCTGTATTTTCAGTAACCGAATCAAATTTGAATTCATCTACAGATTCACCAACAGTTGTCATTAAAGGAAATCTTGGGTCAGATAAATCTTCCATCATTTCCAAACCTTTTTGACGATATTCGATATAACGTTCTTGCGGACGATATTCTCTTGCTTTTGCATAATTAGCAGACCAATCCAAATCTAAGGTTGAATTTATTAAGTGTTCTCCGCGAAGCGAATAATTTTGAACTCTTTGATCTTCTAGTCTTCTGTTTTTGTTTCTGCTGTTGTCAACTCCACCTTTTGTTTGGCGTTTTACACGGCCTTCAAAACCAGTGATTTCTTCGCCGTTGTAAATTGGCTCAATATCATCATAAGTAGTTCTGAAACGGTTTTCTCTATCATCTCTCCAGTTATAGATTGCGTTGGCAAAAATGGTATTGTTTTCATCAAATTTATAATCTAAAGCAACAGAACCGCTTCGGCGAATACGCTGAACATCGTATTTTCTGATTTCTGAAGCTTGTAGATATTCATTTCCGAAATCATCTTTTACCCATTCGTTTTCGATGTTATCAGATCCGTAATCTACATTATTATAAGAACCGCTGAAAACTGCTCCAAGTTTGTTGTCGAAAAAACGATTTCCGTAAACTAAACCTGCAGTGTAAGAAGCATGCTCACGAATTGGCAAATATCCTCCAGCAAGCGTTGCAGAAATTCTTTCGCCGTTTGGAGTTGCTCTTGTAATCAAGTTCACAGAACCTCCAATTGCATCGGCATCCATATCAGAAGTCAAAGTTTTGTTTACTTCAATAGTCAAAATCATATCAGACGGAATCAAGTCCATTTGTACGTTTCTGTTGTCTCCCTCAGCCGATGGAATTCGGTCGCCATTTAAAGTAACCGAGTTTAAAGATGGAGCTAAACCTCTAATAATAATGTTACGCGCTTCACCCTGATCATTTTGCATGGTGATACCCGGAACACGTTTTAAAGCATCTCCAACATTGGCATCAGGAAAACGGCCCATTTGATCTGAAGAGATTACGTTTCCAATGTTTTTATTGTTTTTTTGCTGATTCAGCGCTTTGGCTTGACCTTTTAAAATGTCTCCAACTACAACTTCGTTCAATTCAGTTCCTGAAGTTTTGAGTGCAAAGTCGATTACGTTGTTTTTTCCTTGTTCAACTGTAATTTCTTTTGTTATCGAAGTGTATCCAATATATTTTACTTCAAGTTTATATGTTCCAGCATTTATGTTTAATAATTCAAAACGGCCGTTGTAGTCAGAAACCGTGTATTTGTTTTCGCCTACGATTTGAATCATCGCTCCAGGCAAAGGAAGTTTGTCGTCAATATCTAATACTTTTCCGGAAATTATTGCTTTTTGGGCATAACCAGAAAAGGCCAATAGCATAAATGTTACTAATAAATAAATTTTTCTCATTGTGTTTTAGTTTGATTTCCTGCGAAACTAGAACCTTAATGTTATTAAAGAAGTTGAAAAAAATTAACATAGTGTTATGATTGCCTCAATAAAAAACGAACTTATTAATGTTAAAGTAACACTTGTTTGTTTGAAATAATTTAAAGCGCAAATGAAAACAAATCAACTATTTATCTCATAATTAAAAATTTGGCGCTAAATTTGTTTCATCAATCACAATCAAAAATCATCAATCATGTTAAAACAATTTTTTATCCTATGTTCAGGAGCCGACCGAGATCTCTTGAAAGATTGCTCAGAGGGCGAACAAACCAAATATGTCGGAATTGGCGCCACTGTATTCTTTACAGCAGTTATGGCTTTTTTGGCCAGTGCTTATGCGCTTTTTACCGTTTTCGATTCTATTTATCCTGCTTTAATTTTTGGTTTTGTTTGGAGTTTGCTGATTTTTAATTTAGACCGTTTTATCGTTTCTACTATTAAGAAAAGAGATCGTTTTATGGATGAATTCCTGCAGGCGACTCCGCGTATTGCTTTGGCCATTATTATTGCTATTGTAATTTCAAAGCCTTTGGAAATCAAAATCTTCGAAAAAGAAATCAATACCGTTTTATTGAAAGAGAAAAACGAAATGGAATTGGCCAATAAAAAGCAAATTGGAACCTATTTCAAAACGGATTTAGATAAAAATAAAGCTGAAATCGTCGCTTTAAAAGCTGATATTGTAAAGAAAGAAAAAGAAGTAAACGCGTTATATTCTACTTATATTACAGAAGCTGAAGGAACTGCAGGAACTAAGAAATTAGGAAAAGGACCGGTTTATAAAGAAAAACGTGAAAAACACGATGCCTCTCTGAAAGAATACGAAACTTTAAAAGCGACAAACGGAGCTAAAATTGCAGAAAAAGAAAAAATCGGAAAACAATTGCAAGCCGATTTAGATAAAAAAGTTTCGCAAACACAACCAATTATTGAAGGTTTCGACGGATTAATGGCGCGTATCAATGCTTTGAATAAATTGCCGTGGTTGCCGTCATTTTTCATTATGCTATTGTTTCTGGCAATCGAAACTTCTCCAATTATTGCCAAATTATTAGCACCAAAAGGCGAATTCGATTTCAAACAAGAAGAAGCTGAAACTGCAATGAAAGCAACTTTGGCACAAAACAAATACCAGCGCGATTTATTAGTGAAAACCAGCGCCGAAATGCACGATAGAGTTTATGCTGACATTGCAGAAGACAAAGGCTTATTTGATTTACAGCGAAAGAATGCTAAAGAGTTACTGGAGTTACAGTCACATAAATTTGTAGAAAAGCAGAAGGCGACTTTATAAGTACAAAGTGCAAAGTTTCTAAGTACAAAGTTTAAATATAAAGCCCGAAATAGAATCTCTATTTCGGGCTTTTGTTATTTTAGACAAAGTCAATAATCTTTGTACTTTGTACTCAGAACTTTGTACTTTTAAATTACATATAACTTAAAATCTCTTTTTTATAAGCATCATATTCTCCTTGCATGATCAAACCATTATCAAGAAGTTTTTTGTAATTCTGTAATTTGTCGAAAAGCTCTTCTTTAGACAAATCACTTAATTTGCGCTCTCCGGTTGATTGTGAAGGTTGTGTTGGAAGCGGTTCGTAAGTTTCTGTAACAACAGGCGCGACAGGTAAAATTTCTGCAAAACTTGTTACTTCTTCTGTTTCAACTTCTTCAACTTCATCTTCGTCTTCAAAAACAGGTTCTTCAACTTGTACTGTTTCTTGAACTGGAGTTGCAGTTTGAACAGGATTTTTCAATAAATCCAATTGTTCTTTAGCGTAAGTATAAATTTTTCTGGCTTGGATTTTCGGAATATAATCGATAGAAATAGCTAAATCTGTTTTTGTGCCAAATGAAAATTCAGAACCTAAAATATTTTCTTTTACAAACGTACTTGCAATATCATCCCAAGTATAATCTGTGAAGTCCATAGAAAGACCTAAATTTTTAGGCTTGCAGATAATAATACGTTTATTTGTTAATACAATACTGTCAGGAAAAACAGTAATAGCAGGTTTTTTTGTACTGCGATGTATCCAACTTCTTCGCCTTTCATCAATAAATCGTTGAGTTTCGAAGTGATTTTTTCAATCGCTTTTGGATCTTGTTCTTCGTTCAGAAATTTTTTAAATTGTTCTTTCATGGTGTTATAAGTTGCTAAGTTACAAAGTAACTAAGTTGCTAAGATTTTTTCTAACGTTGCAAATGTAATGCCTAATTTTCTAATTCAGTTATTTCATTTTGAATTTTCTTTGTCAAACTTTTGAAAACCAATTCATACGAATGATCAATAAGTTCTTTCACAAATTTATCCGGTAAGTTTCCATTTAAAGCGACAGTATTCCAATGCACTTTGCTCATATGAAATCCAGGTTTTATTTCGTCATGCTCGGCTCTGAGTTCTTCAGCGCGGTCTGGATCGCATTTTAAATTGACAGATGGCTCATTTTTTTCCCATTGCGAAAGCGAAGACAAAGCAAACATTTTTCCGCCTACTTTAAAAACCAGCGTATCTTCATCGAAAGGAAAATGTTCGCTGACGCCTTTTTTCGAAAGACAATATTCGTAATACGTTTCTAAATTCATGATTGTTTATTTACCAATTTCACCTAAATGTGTGTATTTAAAACCTTTCTCGTATTTAAGGCCATAACCAAAAATACGATCCATTGCCGAATGTGAAAATAAAATAATTCCTGCTAATTGCAATAACTCATTGTTGAAATAAAAACCTAAAACATAAAAAAGAATTGCAATTCCTTTATGATGAAAGATGTTGTAAAGAAAAGCTCCAACTTTGTTTCCAAATGCATAACCAATCATTGATAAATCTGGAGCTAAAATTAAAGCCAAAAACCACCACCATTCATAATGTAATTGATGGAATAAAAAGATGCCGAAAATAAATAAAGCCGTTTCTTCGAGTTTTAAGACTGTTTTCATTTGACTATTTTTTCCATCATTTTTTCAGGATGATTCAGTTTGGTAAATCCGAATTTTTCATATAAAAAGTGGGCGTCGCTTGTAGCCAATCGCCAAATTTTGACTTCTTTTAATTGCGGTTCCTTCATCATAGCGTCTATTAACATCGACGAATATCCTTTTCCGCGATGTTCTTCTGTAATAAAAACGTCCATTAAATAAGCAAAAACCACATAATCGGTAATCACACGGGCAAAGCCAATTTGTTTGTCATCCAAATAAATTCCAAAACAAACCGAAGCATCTATGGTTATTTGCACTTCTTCAATAGTTCGTCCCGTCGCCCAATAAATGTCTTTTAAAAAGTTCTGTATAAACGGAACGTCGAGTTTTGTTTTATCTGTTGAAACGGTTATCATTTTATTTTAGATTTAAGAGTTCAGATTTTAGATTTTTTGCAGTAGAGTAATCTGAAATCTACATTCTACAATCTAAAATCTTAAATAATAAAGGCTTGCTCGGACTTGCATCATTTTCAAACGAAGTGATTTGAAGGTTTAGTATATAATTTCCATCCTCAATTTCGTCTGGAACATAAATCATTTCAGTGATTGTTGCATTTAATCTCGCATCAGAATTTAGATTATGCGTGTCCGTAACATTCCAAAAGGCTTTATGAGCCAATAATTTTCCTTCGTCATGTTCTTTATCAACACTTGGCAAATCGATCAGTAAATGCTGAATTTCGCTTTCGCGGATGAAAATCGCGACTTCTTGAGACAAGTACGGTGGATTGGTATTTGAATATTTTCTTGATTTTTTTCCTTCAGATTTGGAAGTGTTCTAATGATAATTGCTTCTAAGGGTGTCACATTGAGCGAAGTCGAAATGCTCAACGCTTTTTGAACTTGTTCTTTCGAAATCACAAAATCTTCTCCAATTTTTTCAGGTTCAACCGTAATCAATTTAGCAAAAAAGAAAAATTGCTTCAACGATTGATTTATGCTATAAAAATCATTCGTAATATGCCCGAGACATTCCGTGTGCGTTCCATGCCCATGCGGATTGAAGAAAATATTGTTGAAATTCGTAGATGATTTTCCTTCCGAAACTTTCCCAATCCAATCGCCAAAAACCACGGGTTCAATTACAGGTTTTTCGATGTACCAGGCAATCGGATTTTCATCTGTATTGGTTAATGGAATAGAGATATCAATGGGTTTTGATAGGTCGATTTCGAAGTTGTTGATTTTTGCTATCATGTTGATTTAACCGCAAGGTTCGCTAAGGTTTACGCAAAGGTCGCAAGGATTTTATTAAAGATTGTTTGCTACTCTTTTAATCCCATGCTTTAATAATGCGACATTAAAATTTATTAATAATCCTAGTTTACAATTTGTTAATTTTAAATAAGTCAGTAATTGAGCAAAATGAACTTCATTTAAACAATCGACTGCTTTTATTTCCAAAATTAGTTTATTTTCTACTAAAATATCTAATCGATAACCAACATCTAATTTCACTTCTTCATAAATCAGAGGCAAAGCTTTTTGTTTTTCAACAGATAAACCAAGCTTTCTTAATTCATAAAATAGACATTCTTCATAAGCACTTTCTAAAAGTCCAGAACCTAAAGTTTGATGAACTTTTAAAGCTAAATTAAATACAATTCGGGATAAATCATTCTCTGACATAAAATCAATATTAAAACTCAAATATAATATTTGAAAATCTTAAAATGTAATTTTATTCCTGCAAAATAAAAATAGCGTTCTTTGCGTAATTCTTAGCGAACTTTGCGGTTAAACTTCAGAATCTAAATAAAATAAATCTGAAGCAATTCCATCAGTCAGAAATTTTCCTTTTGGAGTTGGTTTTAAGATATTGTTTTCAATAGAAAGCAAATCGTCGTTTAAGAATTTTTGAGATTGTTCCAATAAATAATTCAGATATTCCGAACCAAATTCGGTTTCAATTCGGTTTAAAGAAACGCCCCAAATCGTTCGTAATCCTGTCATGATATATTCATTATAACGATCTGAAATGGTTAGGGTTTCGGTTTCAATTGGAAGTTCATCATTCTGAATTGCTTTTAAATAAAGCGAATTATTCGCAATATTCCAGCCTCTTTTTTCGCCATCATAACTATGTGCCGAAGGACCAATTCCGATATATTTTTTCCCCAGCCAATACGCCGAATTGTTTTTGGAGAAATAATTTTCTTTTCCAAAATTCGATAATTCGTAATGTATAAAACCGTTTGTTTGAAGCATTTCGACCAAAATCATAAAATGGTTGGAAGCCACTTCATCTTGAGGTTCAGCAATTTTTCCTGTTTGAATTAATTTACTCAAAGCTGTTTTTGGTTCCACTGTCAAAGCATAACTTGAAATATGGGGAATACCAAAATCTAAAGCAGTTTGAATGTTATTTTTCCACATTTCGTCGCTCATTCCTGGAATTCCGTAAATTAAATCAAGCGAAATATTATCAAAATATTTAGTCGCTTCTTCCAGACATTTTTTGGCTTCCGCCGAATTATGAGCACGATTCATCATCTTCAAATCCTCTTCATAAAAAGACTGAATTCCGATGCTTAATCGATTTATCGGACTTTTGGATAATTCTAAAATTCTTTCCGCAGACAAATCATCTGGATTGGCTTCAAGCGTAATTTCTGGATTTCCGACAACTTTATAATTTTTATAAACCTCAGAAATGAGAAAGTTAATTTCTTCAGTACTAAGAACTGAAGGTGTTCCACCTCCAAAATAAATCGTTTCAATGATATTGTCATCCTGAGCGGAGTCGAAGGGTTTACGCATAGCAATTTCTTTGGCTAATGCCAAAACCATTTCATCTTTCTTCTTCATCGAAGTTGAAAAATGAAAATCGCAATAGTGACAAGCCTGTTTGCAAAAAGGAATATGGATGTAGATACCGCTCATATTTAGTTTTCAGTCTCAGTTTTCGGTCTCAGTCTCAGCTGTAAACTGTGACTGCGACTGAAGACTATTTTTTCACTCTATCTTCATTCTGTTTCACAAAAGCATCCCAACCCGAATAACTTTTCCCAGCCACGACTTTCCCCGAATTAAAATGATGACAAACCGTCATCGCCAAACCATCTGTCGAATCCAGATTTTTTGGTAATTCTTTTAAGCCTAAAAGCTGTTGAAGCATTTTAGCAACTTGTTCTTTGCTGGCATTTCCGTTTCCGGTAATGGCCATTTTTATTTTTTAGGTTCGTATTCCGTAATCGGAATGCCTCTTGAAAGTCCCGCGACCATCGCAACGCCTTGCGCACGACCTAATTTTAGCATAGATTGAACATTTTTGCCAAAGAAAGGCGCTTCAATGGCGATTTCGTCAGGACAATGCGTTTCGATAAGTTCAATCGTTCTTTCAAAAATGATTCGTAGTTTTTGGTAATGATTGTCGTATTTGGAAAGTTGCAATTCGTTCAATTGCAGAAATTCCATTTTTTTATTGGTTACTTTGATCAATCCAAAACCCATGATTGTGGTTCCGGGATCAATACCTAATATGATGCGTTCTTGTGTCACTTTTTTTAATTATAATAGAAAGAGAATCTTTTCTCTATTTTGTCTTTCGAAATATTCGATTTTAGGATTTCATTTTTGTCATTTACAATAGAATATTTACCATTATTCAAAACATAAAATTCAGTTTCTTTTTTCTTTGAAAAGAGACTTGGCTCCAAATAAATTTTTTCGTACGCAAAAGGAATTACCTGTTTGTTTTGAATCGTAACAACACCATATTTGCCATTTTTAGATAGAATAATTATTTTATCGCTATCATAAAAAAGGCTGTCATAGATTACTGGAATAACTATTTTTCCTTCTTTTGTAATCAAACCTTGTTTGTGGTTTTTGGTTACAAAATGATAATTTTCACCTGGTCCATATTCAACCCAATTTGACATTTCGCTATATTCAAAAGGGATAATTATTCTTCCGGCTCTGTCTATAACGCCATATTTATCATTTTGTTTGGCAATAAACCTATTTTTGTTGTCATAAAAACAAGGAGACAAATCCTGAAAATCAAAATTAAAAATGGTTTTTAAATCTTTGTCTATTATTCCATATTTACTGTCTTTGTTTTTTATAACATAATAATCCAATTCTCTTCTGTCACCATAAATCATTTCATTATCAATTGGATATGTTGTTTTGTTGTTGGAATCAATCAATCCAAATTTGCCTTTATAATTTACAATTGCATTGTAATTACTATTAAAATCTTGAAATTCATCATAAATAACAGGAGTTATTAATTGACCTTTTGTATTAATTGCGCCATATTTTCCATTTAAATCCTGAATATGATAAATTCCTTCAATTTTGCGCTTTATACGACAATAATCAAATGAAAAGTCTTTTATTTTATCGTAAATCTTCTTTCCATTTTTATCAAACAAAACCAGATAATTACTCTGTTTTGCTTCAAAAATTTCAGATTCATGATAAGATTCCTCAGGATGTCGTATTGTATCATATGCTGGTTTTACTACTTCTTTTCCAAATTCATTTATAATTCCATATTTGTGATTTTTAGAAACAATAGCAATTCTATTTTTATTGAATATTTCTCCGGTGGTGTATTTTCCAAAAGGAACTACTTCTTTTAACTTTTTGTCCAAATAACCAATCTGATTGTTCTTTCGAACTAGAATTAAGCCATTTTTCCAAAACGTACCTTCATCATTCCCTTTAATAGTAATATCTGTTAAGGCAATTTCATCATAAATAAAATCAGATTTTTGCTTTCCAAACGAATCAAAAAATGCCCATTTTCCATTTTTATCTAAAGAGACTAAACTATCAGCAGTACCCTCATTTGCGTTTTGATAAATAATTGGAATGATCTCTTTTCCGCTTTTATTTATAAAACCGTAAAGATTGTTTTTCTTTACAAGAGCCAATCCTGTTTTTTGGAAATATGTTTCTTCTTCATATTGAATCGGAATTACAATTTTTCCTTTTCTATTAATGAAACCAAATTTATTTTTCTTTTTTACACAAGCTAATTCTTCAGAAAAAAGAGTTAAGTCATCATATTCAAATGGAATGATTATATTTTCATGGATATCAATATAACCATATTTGTTTCCTTTTTCTGCGAAAATCATTCCTTTCTCATCTATTGGATTTAAGAATTTATATTTTCCGATCGGAATAATAACTTTTCCATTTTCATCATTATATCCCCAGGAATTTTCCCCCATAATCCTAACATAAGACTTAGAAGAAGTATTCTCAGTTTTATTGCAAGCGATTAGCAACATTAATAAGAAATATAATATGATGCGTTCTTGTGTCATTCTTTGTTGGTTACGCAAAGTTTCGCCAAGTTGCCACAGAGATTCACAAAGTTTTTATTTTCTCCGTGTATCTTTGTGATTTCTTCGTGAATCTTTGTGAAATAGCTTTACTTTTGCGGCATGATTTCAATTCCTCACAAAGCTAAGCAATTCCTAGTTCTTCTAGCCAAACTTTTAATTGTTGGCGGCGCATTTTATTTTATTTATAATCAGCTGGCTAATAACGACAAACTAGACTGGCAGAAGTTTATTGTTTTGTTCAAGAAAAACCAGTCGGTTTTAGGGATTTCGTTTATTCTTTTGTTGAGTGTTTTGAATCGTTATTTCGAGATTTTGAAATGGCAGAATTTGGCGCAGGTTATTCATAAAATATCGGTTTACGAATCTACAAAACAAGTTTTGGTCGCTTTAACAGCTGGAATTTTTACGCCAAATGGAGTAGGAGAGTATGCGGGAAAAGCGCTTTATTACCCAAAAACGGAGGCTAAAAGAGTAGTTTTTTTGAACTTAATCTGCAACGGAATCCAGATGATTCTGACCATAATTTTCGGGATTTTTGGACTGCTGTATTTTAATGCTCAATTTAATGTGATTACGACCAAAACAGTTTTAATTCTTTTTGGCGGATTTGTATTGCTTTTGATCATTTTATTTTCAATTAAAAAGATAAAAGTCAAAGGTTATTCAATTGAAAAACTGATTCATAAAATCAATGAAATTCCGAAATCGGTTCATCAGAAAAATATCTTTTTAGGAATCTGTCGTTATTTGGTTTTTTCGCATCAGTATTATTTTTTGTTTTTAGGTTTTGACGTCGATTTGCCTTACTTGACTTTAATGGTCGCAATTACATCGGTTTATTTTTTGGCTTCATCTTTGCCTACTTTTCAATTTTTGGATTTTGCTGTAAAAGGAAGTGTTGCGATATATTTCTTCGGAATTTTGGGTGTAAACGAATGGATTGTAATTTTTATCAGCACTTTAATGTGGTTTTTGAATGTCGTTTTGCCAGTTGTTTTAGGAAGTTATTTTGTATTGAATTTTAAAACCAAAACTGTAGAATGATATTTGAATTGTTCGGCATATTATTCCTTTATATCATCAGCATTGTTTTGCTGATTTTTGGATTTTTCCGAATTAAAAAAATCAAAAAAACGGATTTAAAACCCAAAACAAGTTTTACAATTATAGTTCCGTTTCGGAATGAAAAAGAAAATCTGCCCATACTTTTAGAAAGTTTTTCAAATTTAAATTATCCAAAAGAGTTACTCAAAGTAATTCTGGTAGATGATAATTCAGACGAGAAATTTCACATTTCACATTTCGCATTTCACATCTCACAAATAGACAATATCCGGATCTCAAATTCTCCAAAAAAGATGCAATTACAACCGCAATGCAAAATGTAAAAACCGATTGGGTTATTACAACAGATGCCGATTGTATTGTTCCTGAAAACTGGCTTTTAACTTTTGATAATTACATTCAGGAAAATAATGTTTCAATGCTCGCGGGCGCTGTAACGTATCAATGTGGAAATTCTTTTTTAGATCATTTTCAGCAATTAGATCTCACAAGTTTGCAAGGGGCGACCATTGGGAGTTTTGGTTTGAACAAAGGCTTTATGTGCAATGGAGCCAATTTTGCTTACACGAAATCACTTTTTGAAAAACTGAATGGCTTTGATGGAAACAACAAAATCGCCAGCGACGATGATGTTTTTTATTACAAAAAGCAATTGAAAAATTCCCAAATGAAGTTCAATATCTAAAAGCTGACGAGGCAATTGTCGTTACAAAACCAACCGAAAACTGGAAATCATTATTTTATCAAAGAGTGCGCTGGGCGACCAAAACAAGTTTGTATAAAAGCACTTTCGGTAAGTTTCTGGGGTTGATTGTTTTCTTAGGAAATTTGAGTTTTGTAATTGGGTTTTTCTTTCTCCTTTTCGGAATTTGGGCCTATCCGATTTTTGTGATTTTTGCCTTTTCTAAGTTTGCAATTGATTTTGTTTTGCTTTCGATAACGAATCAATTTTTGACAAAAACCAGAATTAAAAGTCTTTTGCTGAGCAGTTTGCTATATCCGTTTTTTAGTTCAGCTGTTGCGTTGTACAGTTTGTTTGGTTCTTATGAATGGAAAGGCAGGCGCTTTGTAAAATAAATTAAACCATATAAGTCATATAAGAAATTAAGTTGCAAGTCGCTGTTGCTTTACAGCAAGTTTAAATGAACTTATATCACTTACATGGTGAAAAAACTATTCTTTTGCTTTTAAAATTACAGGCAAAATAAATTGTGTTTTTACTGGAATTCCGCGCTTGATTGCGGGACTTACTTTTGGAAAGTCAACCAAACGGGCTTGAAGAACACTGTCTACTTTAATGGTGTCATAAGCAACAGAATCTTTAGGAAACTGTGGTTCAAACTTCATTTTTGCATTCGGAAAAACAGTCACTTTTACCGAAATCGTGTCGAGCTCTGGATATAAAATAGAAAGACTGTCTATTTCTAATTTTTGTTGCGCAAGTCGCGTCATCAAATCAAAAAAACATTTTTGACGCTGTTTCTCATCAGAAATTGCCTCGCATTCTGGAAGACTTGGATATTCATCAACTTCCTTCCAATTGATGGCTTTTAGTTCTTTTTGAAGTAATTCTTTTTCAGACGGAACCTTCTTCTCAAAATATTGACAAGAGTTCAAAAGTAGGAAAGCTGAAAAAATGAAAAACTGCTTCAAGATTTTGAGGTTGAGTTGAATAAAGTGCTTTTGTGGTATAAAAATACGATTATTTTTTTTGCGAACCTTTGTATTCTAAATAATCTTCATAGCTTTCTGAGAGCCATTGCTGTTTGTTTTGTGCCGCAAGTTCCTTTTGGTCAGGATATAAAGATGCTAGCCGGTCTGAAAATGTTGCAATCTGAACGGTATAAGTGTAAAATTCTGTTTTAGTAAAAAGAATATTTGGATCTTGTTTGCGGTTAAAAAATTCAAGAAAAAGCGTGTCAAATTCTTTTAGAGAAAAATTTAATACTTTTTTCTTATTACTTTTATAAATGCTGTCCTGCAATAAAAGATCGTCTAAAGGAAGTTTTTGAGTTTGAGCGTATAAATTCGAATTGATCGAAAGCATCAAAAAGAGACACGCAAATATTTTCAAAAATTTTGGCATAGCTTATTTTTTCTAAGGATTTGCAAATACAATTTACAAAAAAAATATGGATTTAGTATTGTTGTTGCTCGGTTTTATCTGTATGATTATCGGTGTTTTTGGCAGTTTCTTGCCTGTTTTGCCTGGCTTGTCAAGTTGCTGGGTCGGATTATTGCTTTTATATCTCACAAAGGCTGTCGAAAACAATTATTGGGTTTTGGGAATTACTTTATTGATTACAATTTTCATTACGATTCTTGATTATATAATTCCTGCAAAGGGAACTAAAAAATTTGGCGGAAGTTCTTATGGCGTTTGGGGAACAAATATTGGATTGGTAATTGGTATTTTAGCTCCAATACCTTTTGGAGTTATTATTGGGCCATTTGTCGGAGCATTTATTGGCGAGCTTATTTATGATTCAAAAAATCATCAAAGAGCATTAAAAGCGGCAACAGGATCACTGCTTGGGTTTCTCGCGTCAAGTTTTATCAACTTCATGTTTTGTGTTATTTTTCTTGGAATTTTTCTGCGTGTGACATGGGAATATCGAAACATATTATTTTAATTGTGTAAAAGTACTTAGGATTTTTCTTATTTTTTATGCGTTTTTGAAAAATATTTAAAAATTTATAAAAAAAAATCATTTTCTTGTTGATAACGAAAGTATTATGTTTACTGATCCCGACAGCAATTTATGTTAATAACCTGTTAATCGGGTATGTATATTCTTAACTTATTTTTTGGAAATGTTAAAATATTTTATATTTTTATCCTGATAAACGATAAAAAGCCTCACTTTATCGATTATTTTGAACAAGTATAAATAATTATTTTATAAGTTATGAGTATGACCCCAAACCTACAAATTGAACTTAGACGTTTTATTTCTTCTAATGTTGTTTCCAAGCTAAACAAGTTTTATTTCGAGAATGATGCACTTTTAATCAAAGGAATCGATGTTTCTATAGGCACAATTTTAATGGGTCTATACAACAAAGCCGAAGAATTAGGCTTTTACAAAGAAGTGATTAAATTAATCGAAGATGATTCAACCTTTTACCAGGAAGTCGATTTTGCTTCAGGCCGAATTTTATCAGTCGATGATTGTTACCGAATTGAAGGAAACCCAATTTTAAAAGAAATCTTCACCCAAAAAAAGGCAGGATTTCTGAAATGATTTCAAACGAAGTCGGAATCAAAAGTGAAACTGCCCGCGAAATACTTAACTTCTCAGCACTTCTGGTAGTTTCATATCTTAAAAATAATATCCAATTGTTAGATAGCTTAAAGCTTTTATTGGAAGAGCAAAAAAGAGAAATCCTGAACAGCATTCAACCCGGAATCAAAATCATATTAGGATTTTCAAATTACGAAACTGTTGAAGACAAGAACCAGAACATCGGAAGATCAATCTTCACACTTTTCGGACATAACTTTTTCAGTTTCTAAATAAAAAAATCCCGTCTTACAAAAGCAAAACAGGATTTGATATTTAATCTAATTTGAAAAACTTAAGAGTTTTTCAAATTGATAATTTCTTGGTCTGTCAGAAAACGCCAGTTTCCTCTAGGCAGATTCTTTTTGGTTAAACCAGCAAACGAAACGCGGTCAATGCGCAAAACATTGTAGTCAAAACTTTCAAAAATAGAACGAACAACCTTAACGTTTGATGTACGTAATTTAAGGCCAACTTCGCTTTTTGCCTCTTTTTCGATATAACTGATTTCCTCAACAGAAACACGGTGTCCTTCAAGAACTAAACCTTTGCTGATTTTTTCCAAATCCTCAAACTTCAAGTTTTTGTCTAAAGAAACCTGATAAATTTTTGATGATTTTTGATTCGGTAATGAAAATTTACGAATCATATCAGTATCATTCGTAAACAACAGCAATCCCGTTGTATTCTTGTCCATTCGTCCTACAGGAGCAATTTTTGAATTTGTAGAACCACGAACAAGTTCCAATACATTGCGATATTCCTGACCTTCATCAAGCGCAGTAGTAAAGTTTTTCGGTTTGTTCAGCAAAATATATTCTTTCTTTTCTGGAGTCAAAACAACGCCATCAAAGTTTACAACATCATTTAGTTTTACCAAATATCCCATTTCAGTTACCGGAACGCCATTAACTTTAACGTTTCCAGATTGAATATAAATATCAGCATCACGGCGAGAACACACTCCAGAATTAGAGATGTATTTGTTCAAACGAATTTCATCTGAAGCTTTTTGTCTCTTAGCTGGTGTGTTTTGTTTTCTGAATTTTTCAGCGGCGGCTTCCTGAGCGACTTTAACTTCAGGTTTCACTTTTTTCGGCCCTTGAGCACGTTTTGCCATAGGAGGTTTTGGCTTGCTAGAGTTTGGTCTTGAACTATTTGGTCTCGATCCGCCTCTTCTATTATTGCCTTCCTTGTTGTTCATAAAGTCATTAATTTGTGCAAAGATAGTTTTTTCCTGCCAATAAATCTTAAGTTCAATGTTCTTAGATTAATAGCCTTTTATTTTAAAATGTTCAGAAGCAATACATTTGGCATTTTTTTAAACATGGTTTCCCGCTTTCCGTTCCCAATTTTTTATTTTTTTAAAGAAAAAAATAAAAAGATTTCCACTTCAAACATGTTCACTGAACTCCAATGAAAATAAATTTTAAGTGAAGTAATCGGGGCTAAAATCAAACAATTGGCTTCTTTTGAACAATTTGGCTGTTTTACAAAGATTCGCAAAGTGTACACAAAGTTGCACAAAAAGATTAAAATGTCTTTGTAAATCTCTGTGAAATCTCCGTGAATCTCTGCGGAATAAAATTTTAATAATTAGAAATCAGTTCACGCCCGTGCCATAAAACACTCGGATTAATCAAAACAATGCAGAAAACGCCAGAAACAATCAAGAATTTCAAAACGTTATGAAGCATTAAAAACTGTTCTTTAGAATTCGATTTCCATAAGAAAATCAAGAAAAATAGCAATACGCCAAAACAAACATAAAAGTAAATGTCCATGTACCCAACATCATAAACATTGACTAAAATATAAACCGGAATAATCGTCAAAAAAGTCAAAACAGTAATAATTTGTTTTGAAACTTTTTCACTGTAAAGTATCGGAATCGTTCTGTAATCATTTGCCAAATCGCCTTTCAGATTTTCCAAATCCTTTATCATTTCGCGAATCAAAAGCAATAAAAACAAGAAAACCGCATGCGCCGAAATTACCATAAAATGACTCATATGATCTTCAATTTCTTCAAATGAAATCTTATTGTAGAAATAAAGCAAAATGGCAAAAAACGGAATTACAGCCATAAAAGCGACCATTAAATTGCCAATAATTGGATATTTTTTGATTTTGTGAGAGTAAAACCAAATCAAGAAAATATAAGCCGAAAAGAATAAAAATGCACGCCAAGAAACAATCGAAGCCATTAAAACCGCTAAAAAATTCAAGCTGAAATAAACCGATAATTTAGTTTTCTGACTTACCAAACGATCCAGCATCGATTTGTTTGGCCTATTGATTAAATCTTTTTGGCTGTCATAAAAATTGTTGATGATATAACCTGAAGCGATCGTAATTGCTGAAGCAAAAACAATCAGGAATAAATAAAAATCCAAGATAATGTCAAGCGCTCTTTTCTCTGGAGCCAAAATAAATATTGCAGAAAGATATTGTGCAATAACAATAATCGGGATATTATAACCGCGTACTACAGAAAACAAACTGACAATTTTCATTACTACAAGTTTGTGCTGTCTGCTTAACATAAATTATAAAGTGTGATGGATTAGATTTAGGGAAGTTAGAATATATTTTTTTATTCTATATTTTAAAGCTTGTTTTTTAACAATTCTTTAGAACCGTAACCTAATTTTCGAATACAGGCCAAAGCTTGTTTTTGGGTAATATCAATATCCTGAATGTCTTTTTTCTACAAAAACTACTGATCCGCTCCAAGGATTTGGTGCATCTGGAATAAAGACTGTAAATTTATCTTCACTGATTTGCTCAATCAAAAAAGCAAATTGCAATCCGGCATCTGTAGGAACTAGAATTACTTTTAAGTCATCTTTAGATTCAATTCCCAGAATGTTTTCATTCATGTTTTTCATAAACGAATAACCAGGAACAAAACTCAAAATGCCGTCTTCTAATTTTTCTACCAGCTTTTTTGCATTGGCGGTTTTGGCTATTAAGCCTGCCACCAAACAAATAAGAATTATAAGTAATATTCCAATAAATTCCTGAAGTGCAAGTCCTAAAACACTAATTCTTGGCAAGTTGTTTACCAGTGGAAGTGTTGTTTTTTGAATAATGCCGTATCCTTTTTCTAAAACAATTATCAGAACCACCAAAGGCACTAAAAAATAAGTCCTCCTAAAAAAGTTGCTTTGATAATCTTTAAAATACTTTTCATAGGCAATAATTTTTTAGGATTAAATGTTAGAAAATGGTATTCAATAAATTACAATATTTTAAGAGGTTAAAACTTAAAACTGATAAACTACTTCTAATTTGTAGTCTTTCAAAGATGCTTTGGCACGTTCTAAATCTTCAGTAAAACCAAGAATATAACCGCCTCCGCCAGAGCCACAAAGTTTTAGGTAATAATCGTTTGTGTCGATTCCGTGTTGCCAAATTCCGTGAAATTGCTCAGGAATCATTGGTTTGAAATTATTCAACACAACTTTAGAAAGTTTTTTAGTATTGCCAATCAAAGACTTCATGTCGCCATGCAGGAAGTTGTCAATACAAATATCTGTGTATTTTACAAACTGGTTTTTAAGCATTGCGCGGAAACCTTTGTCTTTTAAGCTTTCCATAAAAATACTGATCATAGGAGCAGTTTCGCCAACAATTCCAGAATCTAATAAAAATACAGCGCCTTTTCCGTCAACAGTTTGAGTCGGAATACCAGTTGTCTGAATATTGTCTTTAGAATTAATTAAAATCGGAATGCTCAAATAGCTGTTCAACGGATCTAAACCAGAACTTTTTCCGTGGAAAAAGCTCTCCATTTGAGAGAATATATTTTTTAACTGAAGTAGTTTTTCGCGTGTAAGATTCTCTAAAACCGTAATTTTGTTAGCCGCATATTTATCATAAATCGCCGCTACAAGTGCACCGTCGCTTCCAACGCCGTATCCTTGAGGTATACTAGAATCGAAATACATTCCGGTTTCGACATCGTTTTTAAGATTTTCTAAATCAAAAGTAACCAATTCTGGCTGTTGTGTTTGTAGAACTTCAAGATAGGAAGCAAAACTTCTTAAACTTTTATTTGATGCAATAGCTTCGTCTGAAGGCTCTTCAGACTTTTTTAAAGCGCCATTGTAAAAGTTATAAGGAATAGCCAGTCCTTTTGAATCGCGGATAATTCCGTACTCTCCAAAAAGTAATATTTTTGAATAAAATAATGGTCCTTTCATGATTTATTATATGTCTTTCTTGATTTTATTTGGGGCTTAAATAATTTCAATTCTAATTTTTCAATCTCAAATTTTAATTAAAGATACGCAAAATTATAATGCAATTGCGCCTTCTCCAATTTTGTCGCAAATGTACTGACGATTCTGACAAAATACAACTAATTCGTCCTGAATAAATTGTAATACTTTTTCGCTAACGTTTTCGGGATAAAGCACATGAACATTTGCGCCGGCATCTAACGTAAAACAAACAGGAATATTCGTTTCAGCTCTAAATTTCCAAATCGCATTAATGATTTGAAGCGTATTTGGTTTCATTAAAATAAAATACGGCATCGAAGTCATCATCATAGCGTGCAAAGTCAAAGCTTCGCTTTCTACAACTTTAATGAATTCGTCTAAATTTCCGTTTTCAAAAATGGCGATTAATTTATCCAAGTTTTCGTGCGCTTGCGCAAAACGTCTTTCTGCATAAGGATGATTGTGCATTAAATCGTGTCCAACTGTACTTGAAACTTGTTTTTCGCCTTTATCAACTAATAAAATGGTGTCTTGATAATTCTTGAAATTCTCGTGAATTGCATACGGATATTCCACTCCAAATAAATCCGAACTTCCTTCAATATTGGCTTGATTTCCCCAAACAACCACATTTCCTTTTACGCTTCGGCAGGCGCTTCCTGAACCTAGACGAGCCAAAAATGAAGCTTTTTGATAGAAATATTCATCCGTCATTTTTGGATTTAGCAGTTTTTCCAAACTCATAAAATTCATTGCTAGAGCCGCCATTCCGGAAGCCGAAGATGCAATTCCAGAACTATGTGGAAACGTATTTTGAGTATCAATTGTAAAATGATAATCTTTTAAAAATGGCAGATAAACTTCAACTCTTTCCAAAAACTTCTGAATTTTTGGTTTGAAATCTTCTTTTGGTTTTCCTTCAAAAAGCAAATCAAAAGAAAAAGCATTTTGGTTTGGTCTTTTTTCGAAACCTAATTTCGTAATCGTTTTGCAATTATTCAAAGTAAAACTAACCGAAGGATTTGCCGGAATCTGATTGTCTTTTTTCCCCAGTATTTCACTAATGCAATATTGCTGGGAGCGCTCCATTCAAAGTTTCCGTTTTCGACTGTTGAAGTATATGTATTTGGAATAAAATCGGTCGCTGTAAACATGAATTATAAAATTTTGGCAAAGATAGTTTTTAAATTTTTTCACCATATACGTTATATGAGAAATTATAAGCAGGCTTTACTAAAATGAACTTATATAACATATATGGTTTAAACTTTTCTTTTGACTATTTTTGACTACAAAATTTGATAAAATGAACAAGATCGTAAAAATAGTTGTTGCTTTAATCGTATGTTTATCAGTTGGCTATTCGGCGGGAGTGGTTACAAAACCAAGTATTGAAACATGGTATGTAACGCTTGAAAAACCAGTTTTTAATCCGCCAAATTGGATTTTTATGCCCGTGTGGACATTACTTTATATTTTAATGGCTGTAGCGGCGGCATTAGTTTGGGATAGAATAAAAGAAAATACTGAGGAAGTTAAAAAAGCATTGCTTTTTTCATCATTCAATTGATTTTAAATTCAATTTGGTCGTATTTATTCTTCGGATTAAAAAATCCGATGTTGGCTTTAATCGAAATTATTCTATTATGGTTAATGATTTATGAAACGTATTTGAAGTTCATTAAAATCAATAAAATATCAGGTTATTTATTGATTCCGTATTTGGCTTGGGTTGCTTTTGCAACGGTTTTAAATGCTAGTATTTGGTGGCTGAATAAGTAGTTTCAGGTTTCAGGTTTCAGGTTTTCTTTGTTTCAGGTTTAATCAATGCGTTTACTTTATGAATAGATTTAAGTTTTTTCTAGTTGTTTTGGTTTTTATCTCATTTAAAGGTTTTGCTTGTTTGAATGGCGATACCAAGATTCTTAAAAACGGAGCTTATGCATATCAAGATTATGATGGAATTAATCCTAAAGGACATTTTTTTCGATGGAGATTTTCCAAGATTAATCGTTGAGCTTGACAGTTTATATAAAAAGACAAGAGATTTAGATTATTTATCTGATAAAGGATATGTCTTAATCATTCAAGGAAAATATGATGAAGCATTAAAATTATATTTAGAGATTGAAAAAATTAAGCCCAACAGATATTCTACTGCATCTAATTTGGGAACACTTTACGAATTAATGGGTGAAAACCAAAAAGCCTATAACTGGATTAAAAAGTCCATTGCCATTAATCCCAAATCTCATGAAGGATCAGAATGGCTTCATTTGAAAATATTAGAAGCTAAAATCAAGAATTTAAATTCTGTTTCAGGACAGTTTTTAATAAATACAAATTTTGGAACTTCACGTGAACCTAAAACAAAATTGTCTAAAAAACAAATTGAGGAATTGGCACAATCGATTTATTTCCAAGTAAATGAGCGAATGTCATTTATAAAGCCAAAAGATAAAATCATTTCAATTCTGCTTTTTGAACTTGGCAATCTTGCAACATTGTTGGGAGAAAATAATAGTGCGATTGATACTTATAGAACTGCGAGAGAATATGGTTTTGATAGCGATTTAATTGTTGAAAGAATGATTAATAGCGCCCAAGGTGAAGTTGACAATTATCGTGATAAGGCATGGAGTTTTGGTTCTCAGTTAAGAACTTTAAGAGAAAATAATAAATCGATTGATTTAAATTATGTTTATCGAATAGAAACAAGTTTAATAATCTTTTTAATAATTACTGTTATATTATTGGTTGCTTGTATTGTCTTTTTTATAAAATGGAAGAAATTAAAAAATACTATTTCAGCGTCTTAAATTCTTTATTTTTAGTATAAAGAAAATCCATAATCGCTAAAACATTTGGGTTTTCCAGGAGCGTTTTCGATTTTGAATCTGAGTCGCAAAAATCAATAAAAAGCTCTTTTTCTTCGGGTTTTAGTTTTAGATCTTTGATGAAAAAATCGGGTGGGCAATAAGCCAATATTAGTTTCTTAAATCGATCATCATTAAGTTCAATTGTTTTCTTCGGCTTACCTTTTAAAGGAAATGAAACTCGAAGAGCTTCTCTAATTGTATTATCACTAACTCCTGTATTCCAGGATAAATCTTTGACATTTTTACTAATTAATACATCTGCAACGGCATCAGCATCAATCTTAACTTTATCAAATTCAACCTTAGTTATAACAACTTCCTTCAATTCTTCAGGTTTCAGAATTTTATTCACGATGAGATTATTTTGATTAATGTTTTCCTGAGAAATTTTCAACCTTGAAAAAAAGAATCTTTATAGAAAAAAGAAGACTGTCATGTGCTTTTACCAAAATTGAAAATTCTCCCAATTCATTTGTTTTAGTACTGATTTTAGAGGTCTTATTAATTACTTCCACTTTGTTAAGTGGTCTATTCTCTGAAAGAACTTTTCCGTTTAATAATTTTTCGGTTTGAGAAATACTGAGCTGATAAGTAAAGAAGGAAATTGTGGTAAGTAATTGTACTTTCATTAAACTTTAGTTTTTAATTTCAGATTTCAGCTTCTTAAACGCATCATTTTTGGCATATAAAAATTCCATTGTTGCCAGAATATTTGGATTTCCTAAAAGCATATTCGATTTTGGATCGGCATCACAAAATTGAAGAAAGAGCTCTTTTTCCTCAGAATTCAGTTTTAATTCTTTGACAAAAAAATCTTCGGGACACGTTGTTGCAATCAATTTTCTAAAATCCATTTTTGGAGTTTCTTTTTTAGGCTCTTCGTCTTTTTTTAGTAGGTTATAAATTTGTTTGCCCAAGTAAATGAAGTCTATATCTAATGGGCTTCCCTTTACTTCATTAAAACCTTCAATTTTTAATCCAGGTCTTGATTTATGATCGTTTAGTTTTATTTGTTTTATATCTTCTTTGGTCAAGAAAATATCTTTTGCTGTTACATTTGAAATAATTACTTCATTTAATTCTTCTGCTTTCGGAATCATCTTTATCAGAAGATTATTGATTTCAATTTCTTTATTGGTGATTTTCAATCGTGTAAATAGGTAATCTTTCGCAAAAAAATCAAACTGTCTTGCGCTTTTGCCAGAATCGAAAATTCTCCCAAAGCATTTGTTGTCGTGCTGGTTTTAGCCGTTCTATTAATTACTTCTACTTTATTGAGTGGAATATTATTTGAAGTAACTTTTCCTTGAAGTAATTTTTCAGTTTGCGAAATAGAAATTTGGTAGGTAAAAAAAGAAATTGTGGTAAGTAATTTTACTTTCATTTAATGGTTTTTAGTTTTTGCTTTCAGCATTTAATTTTTGAAACTCTTTGTTTTTAGTGTGCAAAAAATCCATGGTGTAAAGTAAATTTTTTGCCGCACAAGAATTTTAGCCTTGGGATCGGCGTCGCAAAATTGTAGAAACAGTTCTTTTTCTTCCGGTTTTAGTTTTAAATCATTTGTAAAGAAATCCAGTGGAACTGTTGCTTCAGCAAGTTTTTTAAAATCTAATTCTTTGAATTTTTCTTCCGTTTTTTTATGTTTTTTTCGAAATAGACTGAAAATAGCCATTAGATCGGCTCCATTTGCAATCGTTCCATCGTAAATTCCTGTAGATAGTGGTGGTTTAGGTACGATAATTGAATTTTCATCAGCGGGACCAACTTTCGGAAATGTTATTTTAGTAACAACCACTTCATCAAGTTCTTCAGGCTTCAAAACCATATTGACAATAAGGTAGTTTTGATCAATAGTTTCTTGCCACACTTTTAATCTTTTGAAATAATAATCTCTAGAGAAAAAAGCAAACTGTCTTTTGGCCGAACCAAAATAGAGAATTCTCCGAGTTCGTTTGTACGTGTACTCGTTTTGGCCGTTTTATTGATTACTTCGACTTTATTAAGCGGAATATTTTGGGAAAGAACTTTTCCGTTTAATATTTTTTCGGTTTGAGAAATGCTGAGTTGATAAGTGAAAATAGAAATTGTGGTAAGTAATTTTACTCTCATACAGGATTAATTAGTTGAGAGTAAAATTATTAGAATAGTCTTAACGAAAACTTACAGAATCTGTAAATTCTTGTTAATAATCTATTTTGTAGTTTGAACAAATTTTTCCAGTTCTCCATTATTCATCAAAACAGGTCCGTGACCAAAACAGAGTATTTTTGGTTTTAGAAGCGCTAGTTTTTGAATGGATTTTCTGTTTGTTTCTTTATCAGCGGTAAATAAATGGGGAGGTTCATATAAGCCAACTTTTGTAGTTAGAAGATTCATATTGGTCATCACATCCCCAACAATCAAAACGCCGTCTTTCTCTCTGAAAAATGATATGTGACCTCTAGAATGTCCAGGTGTTTCGATAACTATAAATCCACCAATTTGATCACCTTCTTTTAAGGTTTTAGCAACTGAATGTCCTTTTCCTGCCCAGAAGTTTTTCTGAAATTTTGAAAAAATATGATTCGGATTTGGGTATTCTGTAAATACATTACCGCTTTCAGCAAACTCTTTTTCAGCTTCACTACATAAAAGTGGAATATTTAGGGTTTCACAGATTGTTTTACTACTCCCTTGATGGTCTGCATGAGCATGTGTTAAGACATGTTTGTTTATAATTTTGTCTTTCAGAGCTTTTAAAATTGTATTGGCAGAGCTTCGAATTCCAGCATCAATTAAAACATCTTCAATCAAATAACAATTAATAGCATTTCTTGGAAATAAGGGAATTTGGTAAACGTCTTTGGCAATATTCTTCATCTTTTTCAAATTTTATTTTGGCAAAGATTTGAATTCCGTTTTTCAACTCACTTGATAAATGTTAAGAAATATCCTGACGAATTCTGCTCAGCGATTCTGCCGTAATTCCGAGAAAGGAAGCGATATAAATTAAAGGAGTTCGTTGAATTATTTTGGCTGGAGCCGATGCCAAAAATGTCTGGTATTTTTCTTTGGCTGGAATCATTTGTAGTTTTAAAACGCGATCGGCCATACAGAGGTAATTCTGTTCAGCAAGAATTCTCCCGACACGTTCCCAATTCGGAATTTCATTATATAAAAACTGCATTTTTTCGAAAGTGATAGAAAGCACTTCGCAATCTTCAATACATTGAATACTTTCAAAAGAAACCGATTGATTGATAAAACTAGAATACGAGGCAATAAAACCTTCATCACAACTTAAATAAGTGGTAATTTCTTTTCCGTCTTTTAAATAATAAACCCGTGCCAGACCTTCAACAATAAAAAAGATTTTATTGCTGGTTTTTCCCATTTCAGAAAGGAATTCTTTAGCTTTAAAACGTTCATATTCAAAACAAGAATCAATCATTTCGATTTCATTTTCAGAAAACGAAGCGATTGATTGTATTTGTTTTTGTAATTCAGCATTCACGATTTACAATATTTCAATTAATTCCGAAGCATTATTAATAACCACTTTTGCGCCACTAGATTTCAATTCATCTTCGGTTCTGTATCCCCAAGTTACGCCAACTGGAAACATATTAGCGTTTAAAGCCGTTTTCATATCAATATCAGAATCCCCAACAAACAGGATTTCTTCTGGTTTTAAATTCCATTTTTTACTGATTTCAATCGCCTCAAACGGATTTGGTTTTTTAAGTTCTTCTTTGTTCAAACCAACTGCTGTATCAAATTGTTTTGGAAATAATTCCGTTGCTATTTTCTTAGTCAGTTCATCAGCTTTGTTGGAAAAAACAGCCATTTTAATATTTTGTGCAGTCAGTTTTTCTAACAATTCTACAATTCCTTCATAAGGTTTTGTTTTCAGCGTACAGATTTTAGTATATTCATCTACCATACATTCAAAACAACTTTCGATTTCATCATCAGAATTGTTTGTGGCTGGCAACGCTTTGCTTACCAAATTTCTTAAACCACTTCCGATAAAATATTGGTAAGTATCGTAATCATGTGTTGGGTAACTTAGAGCAGTAAGCACTTTATTCATTGCATCTGAAATGTCGTGTAATGAGTTGACCAAAGTTCCGTCTAAATCAAAAATAATTCCTTTGAATTTCATTTTATATTAAATATTTTGAGCCAGAATAAAGCCGCTTGTCCAGGCATTCTGAAAATTAAATCCGCCAGTAATAGCGTCTATGTTTACAATTTCGCCAGCAAAATAAAGGTTGTCGTGAATTTTGCTTTCCATGGTTTTGAAGTTGATTTCCTTTAAATCGATTCCGCCAGCGGTTACAAATTCTTCTTTAAAAGTACTTTTTCCGTTGACTTTAAATTCGGCTTTTGTGAGTTGCGAAGTTAGATTCTGTAATTGGTTTTTAGATAAATCTGCCCATTTCGTTTCAGAATCAATTCCCGAAGCCAAAACTAAACTTTCCCATAAACGATTCGGAAAGTCAAAAGGAGATTTTTTAGAAACTGCTTTTTTAGCGTGTTCCTGTTTTAAATCTTTCAGGATTTTTTCGGCATCTTCATGATCAACATCATTTAACCAATTGACAAAAATGGTAAACTGATAATTTTTATCATGCAGAATACGTGCGCCCCAAGCCGAAAGTTTTAGAATTGCCGGACCGCTCATTCCCCAATGTGTAATTAACAAAGGTCCTGTTGATTCTAGTTTGGTGTCTTTTACATTTACGGTAACTTGTGCGAGCAACGCCGGGTAATTCTTTTATTCTCGAATCTTTGATGTTGAAAGTAAATAGGGAAGGAACAGGGCTTATAACAGCATGTCCGTGTTCCTGAAGCATTTCCCAAATTTTAGGATTGCTTCCTGTTGCCATTACTAATTTTTCGGCAAGATAATTATCTGTTTGCGTATCAATTTTCCAATGATTTTCTTTTTTAAAGATCGATTGTACACTTTGCCCTGTCAAGACTTTTATGCCTAATTTTTCGGTTGCTTTTAAGAAACAGTCAATAATGGTTTGTGATGAATTGGAAACGGGAAACATTCTTCCGTCTTCTTCGATTTTTAATTCTACGCCGTGTTTTTCAAACCATTCGATTGTATCTCCAGAGCAAAATTGATGAAATGGTCCACGAAGTTCTTTTTCTCCACGAGGATAAAATTTTACTAATTCGTTAGGTTCAAAACAAGCGTGTGTAACGTTGCATCGTCCGCCTCCGGAAACGCGGACTTTAGAAAGCACTTCTTTTCCTCTTTCTAAAATGGCGATTTTCAGTTTTGGATTTTTCTCTGCAATATTAATTGCGGTAAAAAAACCTGCGGCGCCTCCGCCAACGATTATGATGTCGAAATTTTTGATCATATATTTTTTAGGTTGCCACTAAGATGTTTTGCCACGAATTACACGAATTGGCACTAATTTTTTTCTGCCACAGATTAAAATGATTAGCACAGATTTTTTTAATTAGAATTTACAAATCTAGACATAAATTAATTCGTGAAAATTTGTGTAATTAGTGGCAAAAGAAAAATCCTTTTAATCAGTGTAATCTGTGGCTAAAATTTTAAACTTTATATTTTTTCTGGATTATCAGAGATAATTCCGTTTACTTTATAACTTTTTACTTTTTGAATGTCTTCTTCGGAGTTTACTGTCCAAGGTAAAACTAGAAAACCTTTTTTCTGCATTTCGCTTACATTTTCTTTATTCAATAACTGAAAATCGGGATGAATAGCTTTTGCTTTAATTTTTTCGGCGAAAGCCAAAGCAGTATCAACATTTTCTTCTGTTAAAACACCAATTGGGATATTCGGATTTAGGTTTGATGTTTCTTCCAGCATATTCCAATCGAAACTTGAAATAATAAAATGCTCGTATTTCCAGTCCTTTTCTGAAATATATTTCTCGATTAATGCAACAACTTTAGGAGCAGTTCCAAAACCTTTTAATTCGATATTAATCAGACATTTTTTATCAACCAAATCAAAAACTTCATTCAGCGTTGGGATTTGGTATTTTCCCTCAATTAAAAATGATTTTAATTCTGCTAAAGAAAAAGTATTTACTTCTCCTTTTCCATTAGTGGTTCTATCGATGGTTTCATCGTGAATTACAATTATATGTTCATCTGAACTCAAATGAACATCGAGTTCGATTCCGTCTGAATGTAGGTCTAGGGCTTTTTGAAAAGCTTGTAAGGTGTTTTCAGGTTCGTAAGCTTTTGCACCTCTGTGAGCTATTTTTAGCATTTTGCAGTGTTTTTTTCTAACCGCAAAGGTCGCAAAGTTTTACACAAAGGTCGCAAGGATTGTCAAAAAAGTTGGCCACAGATTATTAGGATTAAAAGGATTTTAAACCCTGTGGTAAATTATGTCTCTCGCAGATTTTGCAGATACGGCAGATTGCTTTTAAATTATCTGCTCAATCTCCTAAATCTGCGAGAGAAAAAATATTTTTAAATCTCTTCTAATAAAACAATATCAAAATCATTGTCGATAATGACTTTTCCATCAATCACTTCAACTTCTTGATTTGAATAAGTGTCTTTAAGTTTTGTTCCGTTTGGGAAGACGTCGCCAACAGGAAGTTCTTTTCTGCCTTTTGGTAAATCTAATCCCATAACTACTTTATCTGTAAAAGTGCCTTGCATAAACGTTCTAGAAAAAGTATAAGGATACGGATTAATCAGTTTATGAACGCCAGCGCCAACAGCAGGATGATTTCGTCTAAACTGACCCAGTTTCTGCCAATGTAAAAGTTTTTTCTGCGTTTCAGGATTGTTCTGAATATCGTCCCAATTCATATTTGAACGCAAAGTGGCATCGCCCTGAGTCCCTTCAATAACTAAAGATCTAGCCGATTCGTCTCCATAATAAACCTGAGACATTCCTGGAGAAAGTAATAGTTTATTAGCTGTTTCAATGCTTTTGGTTCTATTCGCATCGAAAGGTTGGCCGTCGTCGTGAGAAGACATATAGTTGAGGACAGAATATCCTTTTAAGTCATTATTTAAATGATTCGAATATTTCGAAAATAAACCTTCATAATCGTTTTGTCCAGCATTCCATTTGAATTCAAAATTGATCATGCTGTTGAAGCCATTCTGAAAATAATTTACTTTTCGGTCTCCAAAATCATAATCCTGACCACCGCTGATTCCGTAACCATAAACTTCGGCAATCGTGTAAAAAGGATTTTGATCTAAAACCTGTAAAGGATGATGTTTTTTCCAAGTTTCAAAAGCGTATTCACATTCTTTTTTAAAGTCTGCCCAGACACCTTCTTCGGTATGTTTTACAGTGTCAGCGCGATAACCGTCAATTCCGAATTCCAATATATAATCGGTAAGCCATTTTATGATGTAATATTTTGGCGTTTTTGGATAATTTGTTCTTTTGAAAAATTCATCAAGCGAAGCCATTTCTTTTTCATAACGGCCTTCTTTTTTCCATTTTTCAATTAAAAATGGAGGCAATTCTACTTCCTGAACGCTTTCAGTTCGAACATCTGGAAGATTGTCAACCAAAGTACACATGGTCGTATTTTCGAACGATTTGTAATCGCAGACAACACCAGTTCTCACCCAATCTGAAGGCCAAACAGGATCTTCTGGAGTTACTGGTCCGGTGTGATTGATTACGCCGTCAAGAATAATTCTAATGCCTTTTTCGTGTGCTTTTTTAACCAGTTTTGCTAAATCTTCTTTTGTTCCAAAGTTTGGATCTAAAGCAGTCCAGTCTTTTGCCCAATAACCGTGAAAGCCATAAGTAAGTCCGGTTCCTTCATCAACGCCATCGTGAATTTGCTCGACAATCGGCGTAAGCCAAATCGCATTTATTCCTAGTTTTTCAAAATATCCTGATTCAATTTTTTTGTGATTCCGATGATGTCACCGCCTTCAAATCCGCGGAGTTTTCCGGGCGTTTTGGTTCGGTTGAAATTGACGTCGTTGGAAGTGTCTCCGTTGTAAAAACGATCTGTAAGTAAAAAATAAACATTTGCCCCTTCCCAAACGAAAGGTGTTTTCGAAGTAGTATTCATTGTAACTGATTTTGAGCCAGAACAACTCATTGTTAAGTATACTAAAGATAAAAAAAGGAAAGTGTATTTTTTCATTATTTAGAAATTTTTTGGGTGAAAAAAATAGCCACAGATTAAAAGGATTAAAAAGGATTTTTTCTTTTTGCCACAAATTTCACAAATTTCCACAAATGCATTATGTTGTATGGATTCGTGGAAATTTGTGCAATTCGTGGCGAATAAAATCTGTGTTAATCTGTGTAATCCGTGGCTAAAAACCTTTGCGAATTTTGCGGTTAAGCTTTATTCCAATTCTAAAACCAAAGCTGATTTTGGTTCTAAAGTAATTTCAGAAGCTAAATCGAATGTTTTTCCTGTGATAACATCTTTTCCTGATTTAAAGTTTTTGATGTTTTCTTTAAAACGATTTGTTTTTACAACCTGCTCTTTTGCATTGTTATTGAAAATTACCATTACTGTTTTGGCGTCATTGTATCTGAAATAAACGTAAGTATTGTTTTCTGGAATATAATGCGTCATTTTTCCAGTATGAATTACTTCATTTGATTTTCGCCAGTTGAATAATTTTGAAGTAAAATCAAAGAAAGAAGCTTGTTGAGCCGTTCTTCCTTCTTTTGCAAAAGCGTTGTTTTTGTCGCCAGCCCATCCGCCTGGGAAATCTCTTCGGATATCAGCATCGCCTTTTCCTTTATCACCACCCATTCCAATTTCGGTACCGTAATATACTTGCGGGATTCCGCGAATGGTTGCCATTAAAGTCATGACCATTTTGTATTTCGCCAAATCGTATTTGTAGACTTCATTGATACGATTTGTGTCATGATTTTCAGCAAAAACCAAGATATTATTAGTATTTGGATATAAATAATCCATTGCAAAATTGTTGTAGAATTTGATCAATCCACTGTCCCAATTTGGAGTATCTTCATTGAAAACAGAACCAATTTGGTCTTGCAAAGTGAAGTCCATTACACTCGGAAGATTTGAATTGTAGTTTTCTATTGCACCAATTTTGCTGTCTTTTTGCCAATATGCCAAACTCGCTTGATTATGCATCCAGATTTCTCCAACAATATTGAAATTCGGGTATTCATTTGTGATTGATTTTGCCCAATTTGCCATTGCTGTTGGGTCTGAATAATTATACGTATCTACACGGAATCCGTCAAGATTTGCAAATTCAATCCACCAAATAGCATTTTGAGTTAAGTATTTTGCAACAAGAGGATTTCTTAAATTCAAGTCGGGCATTGAAGGCACAAACCAGCCATCAATACAAACTTCTTGATCTGATTTTGAGGCATGCGTATCTGGAATTACCTCACGTCTGTGATTCGTTTGCGTGAAATTTTCGAATTGGTTGAACCAAGTTTTTGTTGGAATATCCTTCATCATCCAGTGCGTAATTCCCCAATGATTGGTCACATAATCCATAACCAGTTTCATGTTCTTTTTGTGCATTTCTGCAGAAAGACGCGCGTAATCGTCATTTGTTCCGTAACGTGGATCGATTTTGTAAACGTCAGATTGTGCATATCCGTGATACGAATGCTGTTTGTCGTTGTCTTCACACAAAGGCGTGCTCCAGATTGTGGTTGCACCAAGAGACGAAATATAATCAAGGTTTTTAATAATTCCTTCGATATCACCGCCATGACGTCCTCCCGGCTCTGCGCGGTTTCCTTTTTCAGTTAAAACAACATCACTGTCGTTTTTCGGATTTCCGTTTGCGAAACGATCCGGCATGATCAAGTAAATCAAATCAGACGAATCGTAGCTTTTTCTGTCGGCAGAATTGGCTCTTCTTTCTTTCAACGCATATTTTTGAGTGAAAGCCACTTTGTTTTTCAGTTTAAATGAAAAAGTCAGTTCAGAAGCTTTGACCTCTTTTGTGTCGATTGTTACGAAAAGATAATTCGGGTTTTCTGTTTTCTCAACATTTTTTATTGTCACATTATTCGAAACCGAAGCTTCGTATTGTGAAATGTTTTTTCCGTAGAACATAATCTGAAGTTCCGGATTTTTCATTCCTGAATACCAAAATGGCGGTTCTACTTTTTGGATTTGCGCTTTCGCGGAAGCGGAAAATAGCAAAGCCAATACGATTAATTTATTGAAAAAGTGGTTTATTTTTAAGTTGTTCATAGTTTTTCTTTTTAGTTCGATTTCCTGCAAGGCTTTCAAAATCTTGTAGGTCTGAAATGAGTAAAGTTAATACCTACAAGGTTTTGAAAACCTTGCAGGACAACTAAATCAGATTAAAAAAAGACAAGCAATTCTGGGGAAATTACTTGTCTTTTTAGGGTGTTATTTGTTTTCAATAATGCTTATTGCATATCCTCCGCCTGGAGCAGAAAACTGAGATAATTTTGATTTGTTTGTTACAGCAATTTTCTTGATTGTATAAGCTTGCGGATTCGTTTTGTAATGTGCATCTTTTGCATCAGCGTAAATTGTTGCTGTGTATTTTTTACCTTTTTCAAGGAAACTGAAATCGATGTTTGATGTACGCGGAGTTTCTCCGTTTACATTTCCAACGAACCAATTGTTTGTTCCTTTTGCTTTACGAGCAACTGTGATAAAATCTCCTGGTTCAGCCTCAATATATTTACTTTCTGACCAATCTACAGCCACATCTTTAATAAATTGGAAAGCATCTGGGAAACGGTTGTAGTTTTCTGGAGTATCAGCGACCATTTGCAATGGGCTGTACATAGTAACGTATAATGCTAATTGGTTACAGATTGTACTGTTTACATGCGATTTGTTGTCTGGATTCATTTTGCTGATATCCATTTCGAAGATTCCCGGAGTGTAATCCATTGGACCACCAATTAAACGTGTAAATGGTAAAACAGTTACGTGATTTGGTTTAGAACCACCAAACGCCTGGTATTCTGTTCCTCTTGCCGCTTCGTTTCCAATTAAGTTAGGATACGTTCTAGCAATTCCTGTTGGACGAACCGCTTCGTGAGCGTTTACCATAATTTTATAATCAGCCGCTTTTTCGATAGCATATTGATAGTGGTTTACAATCCATTGGCTGTAGTGGTTTTCACCTCTTGGTAAAATGTCACCTACGTAACCGCTTTTTACAGCATCGTATCCGTTGTCTTTCATGAATTTGTAAGTCGCATCCATATGACGCTCGTAGTTGCGAACAGATCCTGAAGTTTCGTGGTGCATAATGATTTTTACACCTTTTGATTTAGCATATTCATGAAGACCTTTTACATCAAAATCTGGGTAAGGAGTCAAGAAATCAAAAACATAATCTTTTGAGTGACCAAACCAGTCTTCCCAACCTTCGTTCCATCCTTCAACTAAAACTGCGTCGAAACCATTTGCGGCAGACGAAATCAATGTATTTTTTTACGTTAGCATTGTTTGCTCCATGCGTTCCGTTTGGTTTTGCTTTTGAGAAATCAGAAACGCCTAATTGAACTGTTGGGAAATCATTTGTATATGACCAAGAACTTTTTCCTGTAATCATTTCCCACCAAACACCAACATATTTTACTGGTTTAATCCAAGAAGTATCATCAATTTTTGATGGATCGTTTAAGTTGTAAGTCATTTTTGAAGCCAAGATATCTCTAGCATCATCACTTACCATAATCGTTCTCCAAGGCGAATGATTTGGTGCCTGCATATGCCCTTTATCTCCCTTTGCATCTGGCGTTAACCAAGATTCGAAAACCAAGTTTTTATCGTCTAAATTCAAATGCATACAAGAATAGTCAATCAAAGCGACTTCGTGTAAGTTAATGTAGATTCCGTCAGCAGTTTTTAACATCAAAGAAGTTTGAACTCCCGTTGGTGAAAACGATTTTTGAGAAACGTTTGCTGTATATGCTTTTTGAGATAAACCTCTAATTTCAGATAATTTAGATTTTGTGTAATCGTATTCCTGAGTGTCATAATCTCCTGGAATCCAGAAAGCAGTGTGATCTCCAGTCATGGCAAATTGTGATCTTTCTTCTTTGATTACAAAATAAGTAAGATTCTTTTGCGTTGGGAATTCATATCTAAATCCAAGACCGTCTTCGAACAAACGGAAACGGATAATGATTTGTCTGTCAGTTCCTTTTTGGTTTAAAGTTACAGCCAATTCATTATAATGATTTCTGATGTGATCTACTTCTCCCCAAACTGGTTTCCAAGTTTCATCAAAAGTCGAAGTTTTAGTATCAATAACCGTAAAGTCATTCAATAAAGATTTTTTATCATCTTTAAGTTCAAGACCTAATTTGCTGGTTTTTACAACTTCTTTGTTTTTGTATTTTAAATTGTACGTTGGAGTTCCGTCGTTTTGAAGAGAAAATTCCATTACGAACTTTCCTTCGGGTGATTTTAACTGCTTGCGCTTTTGCAACGGTGCTGAACGCAAACAAAATTAAACTTGCGAAAAATAAGTTTTTCATGTTTTTTAGATTTTTAGTGTATTGTAATTTAATTTATTTGTACAAATTTACTTGCAATTACAGGATTTCCATTTACGATAATTGTTAAATCTTGATCGCCGTCTACAGTAAAAGTTGTTTCGTTATGATTTACAGCTACTTTTAAAATTTGGTTTCTGAAATTGATTTTAAACGAATATCCGTTCCATTCTTTTGGAATTTTTGGAGAGAAATGTAATTGGTCATTTTTCACGCGCATTCCGCCAAAACCTTCCACAATACTCATCCAAGTTCCGGCCATTGACGTGATATGACAACCTTCTTCCACTTCTTTATTATAATCGTCCAAATCCAAACGAGAAGTTCTTAAATAAAATGTATAAGCCATGTCCATTTTGTCTAAAGTCATGCAACCTGAATCGAGTGAACGCAAGGTGAAAGCGAACTTTCGTGAACCGTAAATGATTCATAGAATTCGAAATTGCGTTTCAATTCTTCTTTTGAAAAATGATCTTCGAAGAAATAAAAACCTTGTAAAACGTCAGCCTGTTTGATGTATGGCGAACGCAACACACGATCCCAAGACCATTTTTGGTTGATTGGTCGCTGTGATTTATCTAAATCTTTTACAGGAACTAATTCTTTATCTAAGAAGCCATCTTGCTGTAAGTAGATTCCAAGTTCTTCAGAAACTGGGAAATACATATCATCAGCTACTTTTTTCCATTCCTGAATTTCATCCGCCGAAAGGCTTACTTTTTCTAGAATTCTTTTATGATCTGCAGGATATTCTGAAGCGACTTTTTCGATTTGTTCTGCGGCAAAATCAATACACCATTTTGCAATATAATTGGTGTAGAAATTATTGTTGATGTTGTTTTCGTATTCGTTTGGTCCTGTAACGCCAAGAATTACATATTGGTTTTTATCTTTTGAGAAAGAAGCTCTTTGATGCCAAAAACGTGCAATTCCGATTAAAACTTCTAAACCTTTTTCTGGAATATAAGAGTAATCGCCCGTATAACGGTTGTAGTTGTAAATCGCAAAAGCAATCGCACCATTTCTGTGGATTTCTTCGTGTGTGATTTCCCATTCGTTGTGGCATTCTTCACCATTCATGGTTACCATTGGATATAGAGCCGCACCGTTTTTGAAACCTAAATTATCTTTAGCATTTTCAATTGCTTTGTCTAATTGATTGTAGCGATATGTCAATAAGTTTCTCGCAACCTGCTGGTCTTTTGTCGCCATGTAAAACGGAATACAATATGCCTCAGTATCCCAATAAGTAGATCCCCCGTATTTTTCTCCGGTGAAACCTTTTGGACCAATATTCAAACGAGAATCTTTTCCAGAATACGTTTGGTTCAATTGGAAAATGTTGAAACGAATTCCTTGTTGTGCTTTTACATCGCCTTCGATTGTAATATCTGACATTTCCCAAACTTTTGCCCAAGCATCAATTTGGTTTTGAAGCAAGGCATCATATCCTAAAGCAACAGCAGATTTGATTACTTTTTCGGCTCCAGCCAAAGTATTTTCGTGATTTAAAGAAACTGTATAACCTCCAATTTTTTGGATAGATGAGGTTTGTCCTTTTGCAATAATAGTTCCGTAAGTGTACTGAACTTTATCGATTGTTGAATCGATTGTTGATGGCGAAACATTAATATTTTCTCCGTTTGCCAAAATCGTATTGTGCATGAAAGTCGTAACCTTGAAATGCGTTTTAAAAGTTTGAGCCGTTACAAAAGCTTCGTTTGTGCCTTTTTTAACTTCAAGCGGTTCCCAGAATTTTTCTTCCCAGTTTGCATCTTCGTTGGTAACTCCAGCGTCAACATAAGGTTTGTAAACGATTTTTGCATCTTTATTTAAAGGTGTAATATCGTATTTGATAATTCCCGCTTCGTCTAAATCTAACGAAAGAAAACGACGAACATTTACTGCGATTTCAGTTCCGTTTTTCAAAACAGCTTCAAAAGAACGGTTGTACCATCCTTCTTTCATATTCAATTCTCTGCGGAAGTTTCTAACTTCGGTGCAAGTATTTAAATCAAGATTTTCTTCGTTGATTTCAATATCAATTCCAATCCAGTTTGGAGCGTTAAGTACTTTAGCAAAATACTTTGGATAACCGTTTTTCCACCAGCCCACTTTTGTTTTGTCTGGATAGTAAATCCCAGCGATGTAACTTCCCTGGAAAGTCTCTGCTGAGTATGTTTCTTCAAAATTGGCGCGTTGTCCCATAGCACCGTTTCCGATACTAAAAAGACTTTCAGAAGATTTTACGCGTTCTGCATCAAATCCTTCTTCGATAATTGACCAATTGTCTGGTTTTATATAATCTTGATTCATTTGTTTAATTTGATAATTGGGCAATTAGATAATTAGATAATTAGATAATGTGTCAATTAGATAATTATTTTTCGACTCTTATCCTTATAATTGCTTGGTTGTTCTACGTTTTCATTTTTTAATTAGAAAATGGGTTAATTAGAAAATTAGATAATTGATTTTTCATTGTATTATCTAATTGACACATTGCCGCATTAACCAATTAGTTTCTCAATAAAGCTTGTTTCGATTTGGGTAAAATCTTTAAAAATATAGTCAGCTTCATGTAAAATTGTTTCCTCACCAATTCCCACACTTACCATTTCTCCTATGTTTGTCGCCTGAATTCCGGCAACAGAATCTTCAAATACGATTGAATCTTTTGGATCAATGTTTAATAATTGAGCCGCTTTTAAGAATACTTCAGGGTCTGGTTTTGCATTGGTAACGTCATTTCCGTCAACAATAACATCGAAGTAAGACAGAACGCCTGTTTTTTCTAGAATTGGTCTTGCATTTTTACTGGCTGAGCCTAATGCAATTCCTTGGTTTTTATCTTTTAATAGTTTTAGAATTTTTAAAACCCGTGGAAGAACCTCACTTTCATCCATGTCAACTAAATAAGATAAGTAATCTTCGTTTTTTTGAATCAGCCATTTGTCTTTGTCTTCTTGCGAAGCTTGAACATTTCCTAATCCAAGTATTATATCTAGAGAACGAACTCGGCTAACGCCTTTTAAAAGTTCATTGTCTTCAAGTGTAAAATTTATGTTTAGTGATTTGGCGATTTTCTGCCAAGCTAAAAAGTGATATTTAGCGGTATCAACGATCACTCCGTCTAGATCGAAGATGAATGCTTTTTTATTACTCATGGATTTCAATTTTAGTTTTGCTATTTACTCTAAGTGTCAATAATCCTGCGAAAATCATTGATACGCCTCCAATTATAAGAGCGTAAATAGGTTCGTTATGAAAGAATTGTTTGATTACAAATCCTAATATCGTGGCGACTACGATTTGCGGTATTACGACGAAAAAGTTGAAAACTCCCATGTAATAGCCCATTTTTGCGGCCGGCAAAGCACCAGATAACATAGCATAAGGCATTGATAAAATACTTGCCCATGCAATTCCCACACCGATCATTGGAACAATCAGCATTTGTTTGTCACCAATAAAATAAACAGAAATTAAACCAACGCCTCCAGCACATAATGCCAATAAGTGTGTTGCTCTAACGCCTACTTTTTTTGCAACGATTGGTAACAAGAAAGCTACTGCGTATCGCAATTCCGTTGTAAACGGTAAATAATACAGAAACCCAATCGGCGACTGTCATTGTATACTTTTGAAGTGGTATCTGTTGTGCCGAAAATATGCTGTGTAACCGCTTGAGTTGTGTAAATCCACATCGAGAAAAGCGCGAACCATGAGAAGAATTGAACCCAGGCCAATTTTTGCATTGTTTTTGGCATGTTCAATAAATCGGTCATGATTATGGTAAAGCCGTTTTGGACTTTTTTATTTCGCAATTGCGATGCAATTACAAATAAAACACCCATAAAAATTAGTCCAATGAATAAGATATACAGCTCTTTTGCAAGGCTATTTTCAAAAATTAAAAACGAAATTAATCCGCCAATAGCGACAAATACAAGTCCAAGCGATAATTGCTTCTTAGTGCTTATGCCAGATTCTGCTTCAGAATTAGAGAGATCTTCAGCATCTTTTTTAGAGTTGGCTTCAAAAGCATGAAGTTCTTCAGGAGTATATTCAGTTGTTTTGAAAACCGTCCATAAAACAGAAAGCAGAAAAACAATTCCGCCAATATAAAAAGACCATTTTACGGCATCAGGAATAATTCCTTTCGGAGCGACATTGCTTACATCAAAAACATTTGTAAAAAGATAAGGCAAAACAGAACCAACAACGGCTCCAGTACCAATAAAGAAACTCTGCATTACAAAACCTAAAGCACGTTGTTCGTCTGGTAAATTATCACCAACGAAAGCGCGGAAAGGCTCCATGGAAACATTTATCGAGGCGTCCATTATCCATAAAGTTCCGGCGACAATCCATAAAGTAGGAGAGTTGGGCATAATGAATAATGCAATCGAAGACAATAAAGCTCCAATTAAAAAATAAGGGCGTCGTCTTCCTAAACGAGTCCAGGTTCTGTCGCTGAAATAACCGATAACGGGTTGAATTATTAATCCTGAAACAGGAGCCGCAATCCATAAAATCGGAATTTCATCAATTTTGGCACCAAGAGTTTCAAAAATTCGAGAAGTATTTGCATTTTGCAGTGCAAAACCAAACTGTATTCCCAAGAAACCGAAACTCATGTTCCAAATTTCCCAGAAACTTAATTTACGCTTTTCCATTATCGTAATTTGAAAATTATACGATAAGCGCTTTGCTTATCAAAACTTTGTTTATTTCGAAGTAAAACTAAAAGCCTTGACGGGCGTAAAATTATAAATTATTTTTTTAAATAGCCTAATAAAAAAGCCATAAAAAAAATTATGGCTTTGGAAGGTCTTGATTTTAAGAAAATTAGTCAGTCGATTCTCGTTTAATTAAATGAGTTTCTATGACTTCTGTGGTATAGTTTTCGTTTTCATCTTCATCTTCGTCATGTTCAGCTTCAAGTCTTTCTATAAGCATTTTTGTCGCTTTATTTCCCATTTTTTCACCACTCTGACTAACCGTTGTGATGCTTGGCGTAGAATATTTTGAAATAATTCCGTCAGTGAATGCAATTACGGCTAGATCTTCAGGAACTTTTAATCCCATTTTTGATGCGGTTTTGATAATTGTTACTGCAAAAAGCTCATTTACGGCAAAAACAGCATCAAAAGCTCTGGCGTGCAAAAGCTCAGAAATGGTGATTTCGCAAGTATCAACATCTTCAATTTTGATGATTAGATCTTCATTGAAAGGCAATCCGTTGTCTAATAAAGCTTTTTCGTAACCATCTGTTCTCAGTTTTCCAACACTCACATAATCGACTGTTGTAACTAGTGCAATTTTTTTCGTCCGCTGTCAATCAGGCTTTGAACGGCTTCATATGCGGCAGCTTTATCATCAATAATTACTTTGTCGCAAAGGATATCATTTGTAACACGATCAAACATGACCACTGGCATTCCTTGATTTATGACTTCGGTAATGTGGTGAAAATCGCCTTTGAACTGCGTTTCTTTAGAAAGAGACATGATAAAACCATCGATACTTCCGTTGGCCAACATTTCCATATTCAGAACCTCTTTATCAAAAGAATCGTCTGATAAACAGATTACTACGCTATAGCCGTGTTCATTCGCAACTTGCTCAACTCCATTGATTACAGTGGAGAAAAAGTGGTGCACAATTTCTGGAATGATGATGCCAATACTTTTGGTTTTTCGGTTTTTTAGGCTAAGAGCAATATTGTTGGGCTTATAGTTGTAAAACTTTGCAAAAGCCTGAACTTTTAGACGTGTTTCTTCGCCTATTTCAAGACTGTTTCTAAGTGATTTTGAGACAGTTGAAATAGATACATCTAGTTCCTTTGCAATCTGTTTTAGGGTTATTTTACGTTTCATAGCGTTTTTTGAAAAAAATCTAATTGATAATAAAGATGGTTAATATTTTTAGTATTGGTAATTTTTGACTTAAAAGATTACAAAAAATAGAAAGTTTTCAACACTACCACGTTTTCGTAAACCAATAAAAATTGCCACCGGTTGTTCGTGTTAATAAATTCATAATTTTGAAATTCGAAGTAAAATTAAAAACTTAACTAACAATCACAAACTCAAACTAATTTAAACAAAAAGTATGAAAACAATTTACAAAAAGTTGTTATTTTTATTCCTACTGTCGCCGTTTACTGTGTTAGCTCAAAGCACATTGAATGGAACTGTTGTCGATAAGGCAACTGGGCGACCGATTCCGGGAGTAAATGTAAATGTACAAGGCTCGAAAGCAGGTACTTCTACAGATTTTGATGGGAAATTTCAATTGCCAAATTTAAAAAATGGCGATAAAATTGTCGTATCATTTATTGGATATGTAAGCAGTACTGTTACTTTTTCTGGACAAAAAACAGTAAACGTCATTCTGGAAGAAGATACCAACCAACTTAAAGAGGTTGTTGTACAAGTAGGTTACGGTACTGTTAAGAAAAAGATGCTACAGGAGCTGTAACGGTTTTAGGTGCAAAAGATTTTAATAAAGGACCGGTAACCTCTGCAGATCAAATGATTCAAGGTAGAGTAGCAGGTTTGCAAATTATTAACGGAGGTGGTTCTCCAGGAGCTGATCCAATCGTAAGAATCCGTAGTGGATCTTCTCTTAGTGCAAACAACGACCCATTATATGTAATTGATGGTATTCCTGTTGCAAACGGAGGAGTTGAAGGAGGAAGAAACCCATTGTCTACAATCAACCAAAATGATATTGAGTCAATGACAGTTTTAAAAGATGCTTCGGCAACTGCTATTTACGGTTCACGAGCTTCTAATGGTGTAATTATTATTACAACTAAAAAAGGTAAATCTGGAGATATCAAAGTTAGCTACAATGGAAATTTTCAGGTTTCAGAAGTAACGCAACAAGTTGATGCTTTATCAAGCGGACAATTTAGAGACTTTGTAAATGCTCATGGAAGTGCTTCTCAAATTGCTCGCAATGGGACAAGCTAATACCAACTGGCAAGATGAAATTTACAGAACTGCTATGGGGACAGATCAAAATATCTCTGCAAGTGGTGGATCTGATAACATTGCTTATAGAGCATCTGTAGGATATACAAACTTGAATGGTGTATTATTACGTGATAACTTCGAAAGAACAACTTTAGGAGTTTCGTTAACTGGAGACTTTTTTGATAAACACTTAAAAGTTCAAGTAAACAACAATACATCTGTAATTAACAGTAACTATAGTAATACAGGAGCAGTTGGAGCGGCTGTAGGTTTTGATCCAACTCAGTCTGTAAAAAATGCTGACGGAACTTATTTCCAATGGATGACATCTCCAACAGAGTTTAATCAGTTAGCGGGTAAAAATCCATTGGCATTGATTAACCAACAAAATAATTTAGGTACCTTTAATAGAAGTATTGGAAATATCCAATTGGACTATAAAATGCACTTTTTGCCAGAATTAAAAGCTACGGTTAATTTAGGTTACGATCAAATGAGCGGTAGAGGTTTCGGTGGAACTAATGGAGATTATTTATTTGGACTTAAAGGTTCTGGATACAATAACTCTTATGTAAATATAGAGAAGAGAAATAACAAGTTAATGGACTTGTATTTGAACTATAACAAATTGTTCGAAGATATTAAAACTCAGATCGATGTAACAGGTGGTTATACTTATCAAGATTTTAGAGAAGAAAAAAACAAATCAAACTATAATTTTGAAAATGACGTAAATACTGTAGAGTTATTTACTCCAACACATATTAACTTACAGTCATTCTTTGGTAGAGCTAATTTTACAGTAGCAGATAAGTATTTAGCAACTGTATCTTTAAGACGTGATGGTACTTCTAGATTTACAGAACAATATCGTTGGTCAAATTTCCCAGCAGTTTCTGTTGCATGGAAATTAAATGAGGAGAGTTTCTTGAAAGATGTTGCAAGTATCAACTCTTTAAAATTAAGAGGAGGATGGGGTATCACAGGTCAGCAAAATATCGGAAGTGCTTATCCATCTATTCCATTGTATTTAGCTTCAAATACAGCGACTCAGTATCAAATTGGAAATACGTTCTATACCACTTACAGACCACAACCTTATAACAGCAACCTGAAATGGGAAGAAACAACTACAATTAACGTTGGATTGGATTTTGCTCTTTTCAATAATAGATTTACAGGTACAGCAGATGTTTATGAAAGAACTACAGATGACTTGTTATTGTATACTCAAAATCCTGCTTTCTTCGGATTTTCTAATTATGACAATTACAATGTTGGTAGTCTTAAAAACAAAGGTATTGAGTTATCTGGTGAAGTAGTTGCGGTTCAAAAAGATAATTTAGAATGGAGAATTGGTGGAAATATTACATTCCAGAATTCAAAAATCACAAAATTAACAACAACTCAAGATAATACGCCTGGATTAGAAGCGGGAGACAATATATCAGGAGGAACAGGAAATAAAATTCAGAACAATCAGGTAGGTTATGCTCCAAATTCATTCTATGTATTTGAACAGGCTTATGATGCGGCTGGAAAACCAATTGATGGTGTTTTTATTGACCGTAATAAAGATGGAGTAGTAAATGAAGACGATATGTATCGTTTCCATAAACCAGCGACTGATGTTTTTTATGGATTTTATACAACTTTGAATTACAAAAACTGGGATTTCTCTATGAACTGGAGAGGTTCTTGGGGTAACTATATGTACAATAACGTAGATTCTGGTAATGGTACATATAATAACATCTTAATCAGACAAAATGATTTATCAAATGGTGTTGAAAATCTTTTAGAAACAGGATTCAAACAAGGAAGTAATTTCCAGTTAAAATCTGATTACTATGTGCAGGATGCTTCTTTTGTGAAATTGGATAACGTTACAGTTGGATATACTTTTAAAGAAAAAATCAAAGGTATTTCAATGTTAAAATTAACTGGGTCGGCACAAAATGTTTTGACAATTACGAAATATGAAGGTTTAAATCCTGAGATTTCTAATGGTATTGATAATAATATCTACCCAAGACCAATTACTTTCATGTTAGGACTAAACGCTAACTTCTAATTCAAATAACAAGAATAATGAAAAAGATACAAATAAAATTATTAGGTATTTCTTTGTTTATGATGACGATGCTAGTTTCATCATGTACAGACGATTTAAACCAATCACCGGATAATGGAGATTCTGTTAGTGCCGATGAGCTTTTTAAAGATCCAGCATCTTACAAACAAAATTTATCAAAATTATACGCAGGATTTGCTACAACTGGTCAGCAAGGACCTGCAGGAAGTCCTGATATTTCTGGAATTGACGAGGGAACAAGTCAATACATCAGAGGATTTTGGATGATGCAAGAATTAACAACTGATGAAGCTGTTATTGCTTGGAATGACGGAACAATTAAAGATTTTCATTCTCAAACATGGTCATCTGCAGATTCATTTATTGCGGCAACATTTGCACGTTTTTCTTTCCAAATTGTAAACTGTAATGAGTTTTTAAGACAAACAACAGATGCAAAATTAGCTTCAAGAGGAATAACAGATGCGGCATTATTGGCTGATATTAAAGCATTTCGTGCAGAAGCTCGTTTTTTACGTGCAATAACATACTGGCATTTAGTAGATACTTTTGGAGCAGGATCAATCGTAACCGAAGATTCTCCAACAACATTCTACTATCCAGCGTATGCTTCAAGAGCTGAGATTTACAAGTTTATTGATGAGGAACTTACAGCTATTGAGCCGCTTTTGAAAACACCAAAAACGAACGAAGCTTACCGTGTTGATCAGGTCATCGCTTGGATGTTGCATGCTAAATTGTACATGAATGCTAAAGTATATATTGGTACAGATCATTATGCTGAAGCACTTCCTTTAATTGATAAAGTAATCAATTCTGGTTATACGCTACATAATAACTACAACCAGTTATTCTTAGCTGATAACGACAAAAACGGTGCGCAGAAAGAATTTATTTTTGCAATTGGTTTTGACGGAATCCACACGCAGACTTACGGAGGGACAACATTCTTAGTTCACGCTCCAGTTGGTGGAAGCATGGTAGCATCTGAATACGGTATCAACGGAGGTTGGGGAGGTATCAGAACAACTTCGGCTTTTGTTGACAAGTTCCCAGCGGTTACTACAGATACTCGTTCTCAGTTCTATACAAATGGACAATCTAAAGAAATTGCAAACATTGGTAATTTTACAGATGGATATGCAATTATGAAATTTAAAAATGTTGATGTTAATGGTGTTCAAGGATCAGATAAGGCAGGAAACTTTGCAGATACTGATTTTCCAATCTTCAGACTTGCAGATGCTTACTTAATGTATGCTGAGTGCGTTGTTAGAGGTGCAGGCGGAAGCTTGGCAACTGCAACGACTTATGTAAATGCTTTAAGAACAAGAGCAAAAGCAAATATTATTACTCAAACTGATCTTAACTTGAATTTTATCTTAGATGAAAGAGGAAGAGAACTTTACTGGGAAGGACACAGAAGAACAGATTTGATCCGTTTCGGAAAATTCACAGGAGGTTCATACTTATGGCCATGGAAAGGAAATGTGGCTGGAGGTACTTCTACACAATCTTACAGAGATTTATTCCCAATTCCTGCTGGAGCTTTAGGAGCAAATCAAAATTTAAAACAAAATCCTGGATACTAAACTAACTGACTAACGAATTAAAAATACCACAAATGAAAAATATAACAAAATCATTAATCGCTTTATTAGCGCTAGTTGCAATATCATGCGACGTTGAAGATGTACAAGATAGACCTGTTATCGAAGGAGTTGATTCTCCAGTTTTAACTGCTCCTCAAAGTGGTGCGGCATATGTTTTAAAACCAGAAGCGACTGATGCTCAAGCAGAGCGTTTCACATGGAATTCTGCAAATTATGGTGGAGATGTTGAAATCACTTATGCAGTTGAAATGGATAAAAAAGGAAACAGTTTCAAAACTCCTAAAGAATTAGGAACTGTAAAATCTCAAAATCAAGTTTCAGTTTCAGTTAGCAAATTAAACACTGCGGCTTTGGCTTTAGCCGCAACTCCATTTGTTGCTGGTGATTTTGAAGTAAGAGTAAAATCTACTGTGAGTACAAATGTTATGTATTCAAATGTTGTTGGAATTGTTGTGACTCCTTATACTACTGAAACTCCAAAATTATGGGTTCCTGGTGGATACCAAAGTACAAGTGGTTACGGTTCAGATTGGACACATTCTTCTGCTCCAATATTATTAGCTGAAGGATACGGAAAAACTGCTTTTGAAGGTTACGTATATTTTGCAACTGCACAAGATCCAACACAAGATGGAAAAGGATACAAATTATCTACTGAAGCAGGTTGGGGAGGTACAAATTATGGTGCTGGCGCTACAGCTGGTACATTAAGTTCTGATGGAGGAGCTAAAAACCTTGGAATCACTACTCCAGGATATTACAGAATTAAAGCTGATACTGATCCTACAAAATTATCAATCGCTACATTGAAAACAACTTGGGGAATTATTGGTAATGCAACTCCAGGTGGATGGGATACTGATACTCCAATGACATACGATCCTGCTACTAAAAAATGGACAGTTACTGTAACTTTAACTGCTCAGTCTGCTCCAGATAATGGATTGAAATTTAGAGCAAACGGAAACTGGGATCTTAACTTTGGAGATACTGGTGCAAATGGTACTCTAGAAGAAGGAGGAACTAATATCGGTACATCTGCTGGAAAATATTTGATCACTTTAGACTTAAGTAATCCAAGAAATTACACTTATACTATGGTAAAACAATAATAAGTTGAAACCTAAAAAGAGGCTATCTACGGATAGCCTTTTTTAATAACCATATTAATTATGAAAAAAACTTTACTATTATTTTTCTTTTTGTTGTCGGCAATTTCATTTGGACAACAGCAAACTGCGACTTATTCAGTAAGTCCATCTACTTTTGAGGAGACTACTTCTATTACCATTACTATAAATGGAAGCAGTATAAACGAAAGTACATGGGGCGTTACTGGAAATGCTTTATATATGTGGGCTTGGGCATTTGATACAAATGACACAACTCAAAAAGGAACACCAAACAATGGTACATGGGAATCTTCAAGCGAGGAAAGTAAATTTACTTACAATGCCGGAACCGATACTTATACCAAAACTATTACTCCAACAACTTATTACAATACTACAGGAATTGGAAAAATTGGTTTTTTAATTAAAGCCAAAAATGGAACTGGAGACAAAAAATCACAAGATATTTTGGTTGAAGTTGGTTCTTTTCAAGTAACCTTGACTTCTCCTGCAGAAAACAGTACTACAATATTAGCGTCAGGTTCTAATTTTAATATTGCGGCTACAAATACAAATGGAGTAGCAAGCTATACGCTAAAGGTAAACGGAACTACAATTGATGCTAATGCAAGTACAGCAAGTTATTCGTATACAGCAAATAATCTTACAAGCAATCAGAGTTATGAATTAGTTGCGGTTCAGGGAGCTGTAACAATTTCTAAAAAGTTTTCGGTTGTTGTAAATCCAAATACAGTTTCAGAAGCTATGCCGGCAGGTTTAGTTGATGGGATAAATTATAATACTGCAGATGCAACAAAAGCAACTCTAGTTTTAGATGCGCCTTTAAAAGATTTTGTTTACGTAGCGGGAAGTTTCAATAATTGGCGACCAACAACGGCTTATGCTATGAAAAAAGATCCTTCTTCTGGAAAATTTTGGTTGGAATTGACAGGGTTAGTTTCGGGTGCAAATAATACGTATCAATATTGGGTTGGTGAGAGTACACCTTTGGCAAATTCTCCGGCTTTGGTAAAAACGGCAGATCCATACTCAACTTTGGTTTTATCTCCTTATGATGACTCAGGAATTCCTGCGGCCTCTTATCCAAATTTGCCAGCTTATCCAACAGGACAAAATTTTGAAGTTACGGTTTTAAAAACGGGACAAACTCCATATAATTGGCAAGTAACTAACTTCGCCAAGCCGGAAAAAGACAAATTAGTGGTTTATGAACTTTTAGTTCGTGATTTTGATGCTAAAAGAAATTATCAGACTCTGATTGACAGAATAGATTATTTTAAAACACTTAAAATTAATGCTATCGAATTAATGCCAGTAATGGAGTTTGAAGGCAATGAAAGTTGGGGTTATAACACCTCATTCCATATGGCTTTGGACAAATATTATGGTACATCAGATAAATTAAAAGAGTTTATTGATTTGTGTCATCAAAACGGAATCGCTGTAATTCTTGATGTTGCGTTGAACCACGCTTTCGGAAGAAATCCAATGGTAAGAATGTGGATGAACGATCCTGACGGAGACGGTTTTGGATCGCCAACTTCAGAGAATCCATATTTCAATACTGTTGCTAAACATACTTATAGTGTAGGTGAAGATTTTAATCATCAGTCAGCAAGAACACAATATTATGTAGAACGAGTGGTGAAGCAATGGATCCAAGAATACAAAATCGATGGTTTTCGTTGGGATTTGACAAAAGGATTTACACAAGCGTGTACAGCTTCAGATGAGTCTTGTACCAATGCCTATCAGCAAGATAGGGTTGATATTTTGAAAAAATACGCAGATTATTCTTGGAGCCTTGATCCAACACATTATACGATTTTTGAACATTTAGGTTCTGATTCTGAAGAACAGCAATGGGCAAATTACCGCGTTGCTGAAACACCAAGCAAAGGAGTTATGATGTGGGGGAAAATGACAGATCAATATAATCAATTGTCAATGGGATATTCATCAAGTAGCAATATTTCAAGAATGATGAGCTCTAGCCGTGGTTTTACAGCAAATCGTTTGATGGGTTATGCTGAAAGTCATGATGAGGAACGTTTGATGTATAAAAATGTGCAGTACGGAAATACATCTGGAACTTATAATGTGAAAAACTTAAATACAGCTTTGTCGAGAATGTCTGCAATTGGAGCGGTTTCACTTTTGATTCCTGGTCCGAAAATGATTTGGCATTTTGGTGAATTAGGTTGGGATGACTCAATTTATACATGCAACGACGGAACTGTTAATGACAACTCGGCAACGATTTCTGGAGATTGTAAATTAGATACAAAACCACAGCCTCAATGGGCAGAAAACTGGTTGGGCGATACAAATCGTAATAAAATCTATTATGATTGGGCAAAAATGATCAATATGAAAGTGACTGAACCTGTATTTTTGGGAACAGCAACAATGGCAAGCGCAAATACACTGACGGTAAATATTAAAATTACAAACAGCAATTTGGCGGCGACACAATTAAAAGATGTCTTGATTTTGGCCAATTTTGATGTAACTCCACAAAACGTTGCTACAGGTTTTCAATATGCTGGAACATGGTACAATTTAATGGATAATTCATCGATGAATGTTACAGATGTTAATGCGACAATTAATTTAGCTCCTGGCGAATACAGAATTTACGGAAATAAAACGGCCAATTTAGCTATTCCGGATTTTGACCAAACAAGTACAGTAAAATTGTATCCAAACCCGGTATCAAATTATTTTACTTTAAATGCTGTAGCTTCTAAAGTTCAGATTTATTCAATAACTGGCCAGTTAGTAAAAAGTTTTGCTTCAAATGGAAATGTTGATTTCCAATATAATGTAAGCGATCTAAAAACGGGATTATATGTAGTAAAAACACATGATGAGAACGGTCAAATTCAAGTCATGAAGTTTATAAAAAAATAAATACGTGATCTTAAAATTTAGGCAAAAAAGTATACCAATACTTTTAGGTTTAAAATTTTAATAGGTATTTAAATTTTGGTTTTTTAGTAGTGTAAAAGGGCTGTCTAGAAATAGACAGCCTTTTTTAATATTTCGTTACAAATGCAACGATGCATAGGCATATTCCGTGGTTTCAACCACGGGACACAATCAGAAAACAGTATATCCCTGTGGTTGAAACCATAGGCTATATTAAAATAAATAGGGTAAAAGTCAGACTTACCCAAAAATCAAAAAGGGACTATCCTTTTGAGACAGTCCCTTTTCTTGTTTAAGTTATTTTGGTTATTTTTTCTCGTTGTACTCTCCAATCAAAGAAAAATAGCCAAAAGTTCCCAAGCCTAAAACGATTAATGGGGTTAGAATGAATAGGGTTATAATTCCAAATACGGTATCATCCTGCTGGTCTGATAAAAATTTTGGCAAGCCAAATTCAAACACGCAGAAATAAGCGGCGGCAATGGAAACTATAATCCATAAAACACCTAAAATTTGCTTAACTGTGTTCATATATATGTAGGTATTAAAGGTGATTTATTTTATTTTTATTGTCAATGTAAACCATTCCAATTATAAAGCATATCGAGGCAATAATAATCGGGTACCAAAGCCCGTCAAGATAAAATTCCGGTTTTTTATTGGCTTTAGCATGTAACACAAAATAGGTTGAAACGGCAGGCGAGCAATCCTCCAAAAATTCCATTCCCAACATGGTAAGGAAGCGACATTGAAGTATATCTGATTTTAGTTGGAAACATCTCCACTAAAAATGCTCGCAATTGGTCCATAAACCATAGTGACAAATAAAACCTGAATGAAAACCCAAAAAATTAAAGACCATTCGTTTTCTGAATTTATCTTAATAATAAAACTGCTTTGAGCTTCTCTTTTATCGGCAAAAACAGTTTTCTTTTCTACGTACGTAGTTCCGTCTGTATAGGTTTTAGAAATAGTGATTAAAGTGTCATTATTTTTAGTTAATTCAGTAGTTTGAGTTGTTTTTTCAGTAATTTCTGTCTTGTATTTTACATCTGTCGTTTCGTACATCGCTCTATAGATAGGCCTGTAAAAGAAAATTGCCAGAAACATTCCAAGCATCATAATATATTTTCTGCCAACTTTGTCGCTAAGCCATCCAAAGAAAATGAAAAACGGTGTTCCTATTAATAGTGCAATTCCCAAAAGTGCATCAACTTGTGAAGAGTCAATATTCATTACAGTTTTCATGAAACTCATGGCGTAGAATTGCCCTGTGTACCAAATCACGCCTTGTCCCATTGTAGCACCAAAAAGTGCCAATAGAACAAATTTCAGATTATATCGATTTCCAAAACTTTCCTTTAGCGGATTCGCACTTGTTGTTCCTTCTTTCTTGGCTTTTGCAAAAACTGGCGATTCGTCCATATTTTTTCGAATTAAATACGAAACGCCTACCATTACAATCGAAACCCAAAATGGAACACGCCATCCCCAAGTATCAAAAGCTTCTGCAGAAAGCACACTTTTTGTGGCCAGAATAACCATTAGTGAAATAAATAAGCCTACAGTCGCAGTTGTCTGAATCCAAGAGGTCCAGTATCCTTTTTGTCCAACCGGCGCATGTTCGGCTACATAAGTCGCGGCACCTCCATATTCTCCGCCTAATGCAAGTCCTTGAAGCAAGCGCAGAATCAATACTAATAAAGGAGCGACAAAACCAATAGTTTCATAACTCGGAATACAGCCTATCAAAAAAGTTGAGCCTCCCATTAGTAGTAAAGTTGCCATAAAAGTGTATTTACGGCCAATAATATCGCCAAGCCTTCCAAAAATAAAGCGCCAAAAGGTCTTACTACAAACCCTGCGGCAAATGTTGCCAAAGTCGATAAAAATGCTGCATGACCGGATTATCACTTGGGAAAAATTTTGTTGAAATGACAACAGCTAAACTTCCAAAAATATAAAAATCGTACCATTCAATCATGGTGCCCATTGAGGACGCCGAAATAACTTTCCAAATACCTTTAGTAGAAGTTTTGCTCATAAAACTGTTTTGTGTACTTAATAATTATTAAATGCTAAAAATATAGTTTTACGAATATATAAGATATTTTGTTATTCACTTAATACTTTTTTAACAAAAAATATTTAATTATTGACTTTTGTGTTTTTAGTAGTATATAGTTTATAAAGTACTTGAAAAGGTTTACCGAAAAGTGTACAAAACAAAAAAAACGCAAAGGTTTCAAAGTTTTATTTTTGAACTTTGCGAACCTTTGCGTAAATCTTAGCGCTCTTTGCGGTTAAATCATAAAAACAAAAAACCCGAATATTGCTATTCGGGTTTCGTGGTACCTCCAGTCCCGAGGCTTCGGGAGAACCAGGGAGACATTATGATTTTCTTTTGGATAAGATTTCTTTGAGAATTGATGGGTCTGCAATTATTTTATTGTTGAAAACCTTACTTTTCATTCTTTTGATGAAATTTTCGAGATACAGGGCTTCCTCTTTATTATTGCAGATAAAAGTTAAAACTACTTCCCAATCATTGGCAATTTTGGTAAAAGAATTTGAATAAGAATGATTTTGATGTTTTAAAATGCGTTCGTCTATATTGTGAGTTTCTCCAATATAAAATTTTTGTGATGACTTAGAATATAGAATATATAAGTAATGCATTTAAAAAGAATATTTTAAAAACAAAAAACCCGAATATTGCTATTCGGGTTTTGGTGGTACCTCCAGGGATCGAACCAGGGACACATGGATTTTCAGTCCATTGCTCTACCATCTGAGCTAAGGTACCGTCTTGTGCTCAATGCGGGTGCAAAGATAGAATCATTTTTCGTTTATCCAAAACATTTTTTAAAAAAATCAATTCGTATCTTCGCAATGGTAAAAAAATAGGTATGATTTTAACTGTTGATGTTGGAAATACACGAATTAAAGCGGCTGTATTTGAGAGAGATAATATGTTGGAAAATTTTATTTTTGAGAAAAACGATCTCGAAAAAAAATTAAAGAAATTTTAGAAAAATTTCCAAATTGCTCAGATTTGGTTGTTGCTTCTGTCGGAAATGTCGAAAAACAATCTTTTTTGGCTTTCGAAAATCAACTGAATGTTCATTTTTTTACACATGAAGACATTTTTCCTTTTCATAATAAATATGCAACCCCAAAAACGCTAGGAATAGACCGAATGATTTTGGTCGCTGGCGCAACGCTGCAGTTTCCAAAAAAACAGATTAGTAATCGACGCCGGAACTTGCATTACCTACGATTTTATCGACGAAAATGACAATTATTTGGGCGGAGCAATCTCGCCTGGACTTAGATTGCGATATGAATCTTTGCATCAATTCACTGCTAAACTGCCTTTACTGACTTTTGAGGAACCACAAAATTATGTAGGAAACTCGACTCAAGAAGCCATTCATTCGGGAGTTGTCAATGGGTTCGTCTATGAGATCGACGGTTTTATCGATGAATATCGAGCAACGTTTTCAAATTTTATAATAATTTTAACGGGAGGTGATGCAGAATTTTTGGCTAAACGATTAAAAAATACCATATTTGCCAATTCAAATTTCCTTTTAGAAAGTTTGAGCCAAACATTTCAATATAAAATCGACAATGATTAAAAAAATTATAATAAGTGCTTGTTTACTTATCTCGTTCGTTTCATTTGCTCAGCAAGGTACAGCTTCACCATATTCTTTCTACGGAATTGGAGATGCAAGATTCAAAGGTACTCTAGAAAACAGATCTATGGCTGGGGTTTCAATAGAGCAGGATAGTATTCACTTGAATGTTGATAACCCTTCAAGTTATGCTAGTTTAAGACAAACTACATTTACAGTGGGTGGAAGTTTTGGTACAGCTACATTAAAAAACTCTGACCATTCAGAAAAAGCGCAAAGAGCAACTTTTGATTATTTGGCAGTAGGAATTCCGATGGGGAAGTTTGGAGCGGCTTTTGGTTTGGTTCCATTATCTTCTGTTGGATATAAAATCATCAATGATAATACTGCTACAGAAGGAGCAACCAGCAATCAGTTTCAAGGAAAAGGTGGTGTTAATAAAGTGTTTTTTGGTTTAGGTTATAAAATCAGACCAAATTGGAACATTGGAGCAGATGTACAGTATAATTTTGGATCGATAAACACATCAAGTGTTGAGGCGATTACAGGCGTCCAAAATGCAACTAGAGAAACAAATGAATCTGATTTGTCTGGTGCTAATTTTAATCTTGGAACAATGTATCAAACCAAGATTGATAAAAAAATGATGTTGTTTACAAGTTTGAACTACACATTTGCTAGTGCATTAAAAGCGAGTAATGTAAGAACTATTGAGGTAGATACAGATCCAAATCCAATTATTGCTGATCCAGTTGAGGCAAAAATAAAACTTGGAAGCAAATTGACACTTGGAGCGGGAGTTGGTATTCCGAGAAAATGGCTTGTTGGAACAACACTTGCTTTTCAAAACAGCGGACAATATGAGAATTATTATAATTCAAGCGATGATGTTCGATATGAGAAATATTCAAAATATGCACTTGGAGGTTATTATATTCCTAATTATACTTCATTTACAAGTTATTTCAGCAGAGTTACTTATAGAGCTGGTTTGAAATATGAAAAAACAGGATTGGTAATCAATAATCAAGAAATAAATGATGTTGGAATGACTTTAGGAGCTGGTTTTCCTATTACAGGTTCTTTTTCAAACGTAAACGTTGGAATTGAATTTGGAAAAAGAGGTACAACTTCTGCAGGTTTGATCCAAGAGAATTACTTGAACTTTAGCGCAAGTTTCTCTTTCAACGATAAATGGTTCAGACAGCGTAAAATTGAGTAATACGTTAGTTATATTTTTATAAGCTCACTACAATTTACTACTTTTGGCAAATGAATTTACCAAAAAGATATACTATAGCCGTTGTCACAGTTTTTGCTGTGACACTGTTTTTTGATGCGAAAGTAATTTTAAGGATGTGCAAAGAAGTAATTTTGCAGAATTTGTTCCAGGAAGCGATGCTGATACGGTAAATATAAAATACACCGATTCCGGACGTATAACAGGTGTTTTGATTAGTCCAAAAATGCTGGATTATTCTAATCTGGAATTTCCTTTTACAGATTTTCCAAAAGGAATTGATGTAACTTTATATGACAAAAAACAAAAACGTACTTTTATTAAATCAAATTACGCAATTTCATATAAAGAAACCGGAATTATTGATCTTCAAGGGAATGTAAAAATAACTTCGGAAACGGGACAAATGTTGGAGACCGAACAGCTTTATTTCGATCAAAAAAATGAATGGTTTTATACCGAGCGAAAATTTAAGCTTACAGATGCTAAAGGAGTATCGACAGGTCAGGGAATAGATTTTAGTAAAGATTTTAAAATGATCAATTCACAGCGTATAAGTGGTGAAATTGAATCAAACGAATAAAAATTATGGGTTATTTAAAATACACACAATACGTTTATATTGCATTTGCAGTTTACTTTATATATGACGGAGTTACAAAATTGAATGAAGGCAATGAGTCTTATGCTTTAAGTTTTGTAATTGCTGGAATGGCTGTATTTATGTTTTTCTTCAGAAGAAAATTTGTCAAGAAATTTGACGATCGTAACAAAAAACAATAAAAATGGAGATTAGTATTATAATATTGTGTTTAATACTATCTGCTTTTTTTCAGGAATGGAAATCGCGTTTATTTCCTCCAATAAAATTTATCTTGAAATTGAGAAAAAACAAGATAATTTTTTATCAAAAATCCTAACAAGGCTTACTCAAAATCCATCAAAATTTATTGCCGCAATGCTTATTGGCAATAATGTAGCATTAGTTATTTATGGTTTTTACATGGGGGATTTGATTCTTGAATGTATCCTGAGTTTTGGATTTCAATTTTCTGATTTGACAAGTTTGTTGATTCAAACTGCGCTTTCGACTTTCATTGTTTTAATAACAGCAGAATTTCTTCCGAAAGTTTTCTTTCAAATCTATGCCAATTCATTAGTCAAGTTTTTTGCTTTTCCAGCTTATCTTTTTTATAAGCTTTTCTACTATATTTCAACTTTTTTCATTTGGATTTCAGACTTTGTTTTAAAGAAATTTTTTAAGACCGAAGGCGATCAGGTACAATTATACTTTAGCAAGGTCGAATTAGGAAATTATATAACAGAGCAAATGAATGCGGTTGAAGATGATGAAGAAGTAGATTCTGAAATTCAGATTTTTCAAAATGCGTTAGAATTTTCGGGTGTAAAAGCGCGAGATATTATGACGCCACGCACAGAAATAGTTGATATTGATTTGTTTGACAGTGTTTCGGAACTAAAAGCGCTTTTTATAGAAACAGGTTATTCAAAAATAATTGTTAGTCAAAATTCGCTTGATGATATTGTAGGTTATGTGCATTCTTTTGATTTGTTCAAAAAACCGTCCACAATCAAATCCGTTTTAATGACAGTTGAATTTGTTCCGGAAACCATTTTGATAAAAGACGCTTTGAATCTTCTAATAAAAAAAGAAAAAATGTTGCAGTTGTTCTTGATGAATACGGAGGAACATCTGGAATTATTACAATAGAAGATATTGTCGAAGAACTTTTTGGTGAAATTGAAGACGAGCACGATCTTGATGAAGAGCTGATTGAACAGGAGTTGGGGGAAGGAAAGTACTTGTTTTCTGCCCGATTGGATGTGGAATACTTAAATGAAACCTACAAATTAGAAATTCCAGAAGAAGATTCGTATGGTACATTAGGAGGTTTTATAGTCAACTCTACTAAGAAAATTCCGCAAAAAGGAGACGAAATTGTAATCGATAACTACCATTTTGTGATCGAAGAGGCGACAAATAAGAAAATTGAATTGGTGAAAATGTCCTTAAAAGACTGATTTTTTCAATAATTAAAAAAATTGTGCAAAATAAAACGCTAGTTGTATTGTTATTAACTAGATAATTGTATTTTCGCAAACTGAATATAAAATTAACGATAATAAAAATGGCAGTTTTAGCAAAAATTAGACAGCGTTCCGCTTTATTGATAGGAGTTATTGCACTTGCATTATTAGCATTTATAATACAAGATCTATTTACAAGAGGGACATTTAGTCAAAGTTCAAAAGATGTGGGAAGCATCGACGGAAAAGATATTTCATTTGAAGACTTTAGAGTTAAAGTTAGCAATGTTGAAAAAAGTGGTCAAGGAATTACTTCCACTGAAGGCGCAAACAGAGTTTGGGATCAAGAGGTTTCAATCGCATTATTATCTGCTCAATTTGAGAAATTAGGATTAAGAGTAGGTGAAAAACATTTGATTGAAGTTTTAAAAGCAGATCCAAATATTGGTAAAAATCCAATGTTTTTAAACGCGAGCAGGAATTTTTGATGTTGTAAAATTCAAAGAATACTTCAAAACTAATCCTGAAGCGACTCAATACATTTCTCAAAAAGAAAAAGATGCTGAGTTGAATGCAAAATTCCAAATCTACAATACATTAATCAAATCTGGACTTTACACAACTGCTAGTGAAGGAAAGTTGAAATATGAAATGGAAGCAAACAAAGTAAACTTTAGTTATCTTTGTGACTTTATATTCTTCTATTAAAGATAGCGAAGTGAAAATCTCTGATGATGAGATCGTAGAATATATGAAGAAAAACGAGAAGAAATTCAAAGCTGATGAAACTCGTGAAATTCAATATGTTTTAGTTGAAGACAAAGCTTCAAAAGAAGATGAAGCTGAAATTAAAGCTAAAATCACAGGATTATTGAGCGGAAGTGTTGTGTACAATGCTAAAACTGGTAAAAACGATACTTTGCCAGGATTTAAAAATGCTACAAACATCGCTGAATTTGTAAACTCAAATTCTGATGTTCCTTACGATTCAACTTATGTTCCTAAAAATGCTTTGCCAGCTGTTGATGCTGACAAATTATTCAGCTTGCCTGCTGGAGCAATCTACGGACCATACGTTTATGGAAAATATTATGCTATCTCTAAATCTTTAGGATTTAAAGCTGGTGTTAACGCAAAAGCTAGTCATATCTTGATTGGTTACGAAGGATCTCAAACTCCTAACCAAAAAGAAAAAAGAACTAAAGAAGAAGCTAAAGCTAAAGCTGAAGAAATTTTAGCTCAAGTTCAAGCTAACCCAGATAGTTTCATGATGCTTGCTTTTACAAGCTCTGATGATTCATCTGCACAACAAGGTGGTGATTTAGGATATTTTGGTCAAGGCCAAATGGTAAAACCATTCAACGATTTTGTATTCAGCAACGGAATTGGTAAAGTTGGATTAGTTGAAACTCCATTCGGATTTCATATCATCAAAGTTACTGACAAGCAAGACGGTATTCGTTTAGCTACAATTGCTCAAAAAATTGAGCCATCTGAAGCTACTTCTGATAAAGTATTTACATTAGCAACTAAATTTGAAATGGAAGCGGCTGATAAAGATTTTGCGGCTACTGCAAAAGAATTGGGCTTAAAAATTGCTCGCTCCGGTAACTGCTAAAGCTATGGATGAAGCGTTTGGTCCTCTAGGAAACCAACGTAACATTATCAGATGGGCATTTGACAAAGAAACTAGCATTGGTGATGTTAAACGTTTTGAATTAGCTAATATTGGGCACGTAATTGCTCAATACAAAAGCGAAAACAAATCAGGTTTAGTATCTGTAACTTTGGCTAGACCTTACGTTGAGTCTATCTTGAAAAATAAGAAAAAAGCTGAAATGTTAAAAGCTAAATTGACTGGTTCAACTATTGAAGCTGTAGCTAAGAGTGCTGGTGTAGCAGTTCAACAAGCAACTAACGTTACAATGGAAAATCCTGTTTTACCAGGTGGAGTTGGGCAAGAGCCTAAAGTTGTTGGAAATGCATTTGCTTTAGCCGCAAACAAGATTTCTGCTCCAATTGAAGGAAACACTGGAGTTTATGTAGTGAAAAACGTAAGCACAGTTAAAGCTCCAGCAATTGCAAACCACGCAGAATATGTGGCTAAATTGAAAGCTCAAAGCGCTTCTGACGCAGGTAGAGTTTTGCCAGCTTTGAAAAGCAATGCTAAAATCGAAGATAACAGATTACAATTTAACTACTAGTTTTAGAAGTTAATATCAAAAATACAAAACCCGAAACAGTAATGTTTCGGGTTTTTTTTATTTAAGACTAATGAAATGTGCCTTTTTGTAATCCAAATAGCTCTATTTTTTGTAAGTTATATAGGAATAATAGAAATATAATTTAAAAAATTTGGGTTATTAGAATTATTGCATTTAATTTGTTAAAATTTTTATTTAAACAGAATAAATTTTATCCGTACGATATTTAAAAATAGTGAGACAAAATGAATAAGTACTTTAATAATCAGATGATTAATGTTTTTTGCATTTAAGCTTTTTAGAAGAAAACCCAGAGTATATTCCAAAATTGAGAATCATATTTATGGGATAATTATTGAGCTTTTGAAAGTAAGCAGTACTGACATCAATGTTGATGAATTGGGTGGCAAATACTACTTAAGCAATGAGGAGCAACATTTCAAAGTTACCATATTGAGCAATGATTATGTAATTAGGTTAACGAATACTCGCGACTCTGTTGCTGAAAAATACGATAAAGGATTTGTTGAAGATGTTTTAAAGGCTGTAAAAGAAGAAAAACACCGTCGAATGGAGCTTGTCTATGATTCTATCAATAGTAGTATTGAAAAAATGGCTGAGCGTCTTCATAATACATTAATTGAATCTAACGAAATAGAAAATCAGAAGGTTCGCCATCTTCAATCTGAACCTGTTGCCGATAAAAAAGTAAATTCTTAAGATTTATAAAATCATTTCTTCGTAAGTAAGAATGGTTGGGTATCCTTTTGAAAGGAAATAATCTTTTGGGTTTTCTTTGGAAATAACCATTACAAAATCACCTCCCCAAGCACCAAGACTTTTAATTGTACCATTAAAATCAGGAAAAGCCTTTTCTTTAATGGTGCTAATTTCAAGAATATTGCTCAAATGATTTTCATGTCTTTGGATTTGATGAGCGAATTCTTTTAATGTTTTGGCGTGAAGAATTGCTTGGGTGATTTTATTGTTTTCAGCAACACTTTTGGCTAAATTTTGATCCTTGTGTTTGTTGTAAGCATGGATAGCAGTTTTGCTGTTTTGCTTTTTATTCAGGTAAACAAAGTAGATATCTTCTGTGAAATCAGGATTGAAGGTTACAGGCTCAACGGCATTGTTTTCTATTTTGTACAGAATAGGAGTGTCGTTTTGTGCGCATGCAATGTCATAACCGCTTCCGCCAAAACTATTTCGCAACAAAGTAAAAGCATTGATTTTCGTCCATTGCGCAATATTATTGATCAAAGTTGACGAAGTGCCCAATCCCCAGTTTCTAGGAAAAGTAAGGTTTGTAGTGATTTTATATCCTTCTGAATTGTTAATAAATTCTGGATTTAATAAATAAGCCTCGTGAAGAATGTTGATCAATGTGGTTTTTACAGTTTCGATTTCTGAATTTACATTGTTGATGATTTCATCAAATGTAATTGTGTTTTCAAACCAAAGCGATTTGTCAAAATCATAACTTTTCCAATCGATGATTTTGTCTTTTGCATTTTCAACAATTAAGTTCTGTCCAAATTTAGTAGGCAAAGCAAAAGCATCTGCACCGTCTAAAACTAAATATTCTCCAGAAATGAATAATTTCCCGTTACTGTAAAAGGTTGTTGGCATACTTCAATTTTAAAATAAATTCCAATATTTTATCCCGAAGCATCGGGACCAAATTCCATTTATCGTCGGAATTTGGAATTTTATTTGAGAATTATAATTTTTAGGAATTTATATGTGTTTTATTTTCTTAAATTCTCGATAAACTCAACTACAGCACTATGAGAAACGGCAGTTTTTTTGAAATGGGCTTTAATTAATTGGCGCTCTTCATGAGTTGCCTCAAACTGATTAATGATGTTATTAAGATGCATTTTCATGTGTCCTTCTTGAATTCCGGTCGTTGTAAGTGAACGCAATGCGGCAAAATTTTGTGCTAATCCGGCTACGGCAGTAATTTCCATCAATTCTGTTGCTGAAGGTTTTTCAAGGATTTCCAAGCATAATTTCACCATCGGATGCAATGAAGTCAATCCGCCAACAGTTCCTAAAGCCAAAGGAATTTCCATCCAAAAAGAAAAATTCCGTTTTCGATTTTTGCATGTGACAAACTTGAATATTGACCATTTCTTGATGCGTACGCATGAACTCCAGCTTCAATCGCTCTAAAGTCGTTTCCAGTTGCTAAGACAACGGCATCAACACCATTCATAATCCCTTTGTTGTGTGTAACGGCTCTAAATGGCTCTACTTCGGCAATTTGGACAGCTTGCACAAAACGTTCTGCAAATTCCTGCGGGTTTGTAATATGCTTTTCTGACAAATCTTCAATCGGACATGAAACTTCAGCTCTTACAAGACAATGCGGTACATAATTCGATAAAATACTCATGATTACTTGCGGCGTGTCTTCTTCAGAAAACAAATCCGAATTTTGAAATTCCTCTTTTAAAGTTGAAGCAAATTGTTCTAAGCACGAATTGATGAAATTGGCACCCATGCTGTCTTTGGTTTCAAAAGTAGCATGAAGCTGAAAGTAATTTTCAAGTAGATTTCTTTTGTCTTTTAGATGTATATCCAAAATTCCACCACCACGCTGTTGCATATTTTTGGTGATGTTTTGTGTTTCAGAGAAAAATTTAGGCTTTATTTCGTCAAAGAAAGTATGAAGTTTTTCGGCATTTCCTTTGAAGGTAAAATGAACTTGACCTATTTTTTCGGTATTGATTATCGTGGTTTTGAAACCGCCACGTGTTGACCAGAATTTAGCGGCTTTTGAGGTCTGCAGACAACAACTGAGCTTTCCTCAATTGCCATTGGAATGGTTTTGTATTTCCCGTTTATCAGAAAATTAGGTGCAACTCCAAGAGGAATATATAAATTGGTGATTGTATTTTCGATAAATTCATCATGAAGCTGTTGAAGCTTCTCGTCTGAATTCCAGTAATTTCTTATAATATTTAGCGCCTCTTCGGGTGTAGAAAAATATTCGTTGGCGATCCAATTAATTTTTTCTTTTTTGGATAATTTAGAAAATCCGGAAACAGCGTTGTTCATTCTCAGTGTATTAAATAATATTGTGTGCACAAAGATACTATTTTAAGAGTTTTGATTGCAATCTATTTCATACATGAAAGTACGCAATCGTTATTTTTTTTAACATTTAACACTTAAAATGTGTATTATGTTTATTTTTTTACTAAAATTGGGCTCTTTTTATATTTAAAATAATTATAATGAATACAAGTAAATTTACTGCAGTACTTTTATTTTTAACTGCGGTTGTTTTTGGACAGCAGAAAATAACTGTCGAAAACATTTTTGGAGGTACATTTAAAGCTAAAGGAATGGACCAAATGCAATCCTTAAAAAATACTAATCAATATACTGTTTTAAATGTCGATCAGGCAAGCAGAAGCATGCAAGTTGATTTGTATGATTTTGCAACTTTAAAGAAAGTTTCGAATTTAATTGATACAAAAAACTTCAAAGAACTTGCAGACGGAATAGATGGTTATACTTTTGATGCTTCTGAAAAAAGATGCTAATCGCTTGTAATTCGAACAAGATTTTCCGTCACTCTTTTACTGCTGATTATTTCATTTATGATATCGCAGGAAAAACTTTGACAAAATTGGTTGATTCTCAAATTCAAGAGCCAACTTTTTCGCCTGATGGAACAAAAATTGCTTACGCAAAACAAAACAACCTTTATATCTACGATGTTGCTTCAAAAAAAGCGATTGCAGTTACAACAGACGGAAAGAAAAATGCCGTTATTAATGGTATAACAGACTGGGTTTATGAAGAAGAATTTGCATTCGTGCGGGCATTTGACTGGAGCAAGGACAGTAAAAAACTAGCTTATATTCGTTTTGACGAAAGCCAGGTTCCAGAGTTTTCAATGTCAATCTTTCATAAAGATTTATACCCGACAATTGAAACATTCAAATATCCAAAAGCAGGAGAGAAAAATTCAGAAGTTTCATTGCACATTTTTGATGTAGCTGGATCGACTTCTAAAAAAGTTGATTTAGGAAATTATAATGATTTCTATATTGCTAGAATGCAATGGACAAATGACAATAATGTATTATCGGCTCAGGTTTTAAACCGCCACCAAGATAATTTAGATTTATTGTTTATCGACGGAACTACAGTCGCGACTAAAGTAGTTTTGAATGAAAAAGACAAGGCTTACGTTGATGTTACAGATAACTTGACTTTCTTGAAAGATAACAGTTTTATCTGGACAAGCGAAAAAGACGGATTCAATCATATTTATGTTTATGATAAAACCGGAAAACTTAAGAATCAAGTCACAAAAGGAAACTGGGAAGTTACTAATTACTACGGTTTCGACGAAAAAACAAAAACTATTTTCTACCAATCTACAGAAAATGGTTCTATCAACAGAGCAGTTTACCGCATTTCATTAGACGGAAAAAACAAAACAGCTTTAACTACTAAAATTGGAACAAACGCCGCAACTTTCAGTCCGAATTTCCAATTCTTCATTAATACATATTCTAGTGCTTCTCAGCCAACAATTTATACTTTGAACGAAGCAAAATCTGGAAAAGAAATTCAGGTTATAGAAAACAACCAAGCTCTTGCAGATAAATTAAAAGGATTTAATCTTCCTTCAAAAGAATTTTTTGTTTTAAAAACTGCCAAAGGAAATGAATTGAACGCATGGATTATGAAGCCAAAAGATTTTGATGCTTCAAAAAAATATCCAGTTTTCATGATTCAGTATTCTGGTCCAGGATCACAACAAGTTGTAAACGGATGGGGAAGTTCTAATGAGTATTGGTTTATGATGCTTACACAACAAGGTTACATTGTGGCTTGTGTTGACGGAAGAGGAACTGGATATAAAGGTGCAGATTTCAAAAAAGTAACACAACTACAATTAGGCAAATACGAAGTTGAAGATCAAATCGATGCGGCAAAAGTAATTGGTTCATATCCTTATGTTGATGCTTCAAGAATTGGTATCTGGGGATGGAGTTATGGAGGCTTTATGGCTTCTAATTGTATTTTCCAAGGAAATGATGTTTTCAAAATGGCAATCGCTGTTGCGCCAGTTACAAACTGGAGATTCTATGACAGTGTTTATACAGAAAGATATATGCAGACGCCACAAGAAAATGCAAGCGGATATGATCAAAACTCTCCTATAAACCATGTTGAAAAACTAAAAGGCAAATTTTTATTGATTCACGGTTCGGCTGATGATAACGTTCACGTGCAAAATTCAATGCAAATGATGGAGGCTTTGATTCAGGCAAACAAACAGTTTGATTCTCAAATATACCCAGATAAAGACCATGGTATATATGGCGGAAAAACTAGAGTACAGCTGTATAATAAAATGACTAACTTTATCAAAGAAAATTTATAATCTACAAATATTAACCTAAAATAATAATGACTAATATGGAAGAAACTAAAGTAAAAACTGGGCATCCAAAGGGGCTATGGGTATTGTTTGGAACGGAGATGTGGGAGCGGTTCAATTTTTATGGAATGCGTGCTTTATTGACTTTATTTCTTGTGAATTCATTATTAATGAAGGAAGAAGAAGCTTCATTGATTTATGGAGGCTTTCTTGGACTTTGTTATTTGACTCCAATGCTTGGAGGGTTTATCGCAGATAGATATTTTGGAAATAGAAACTGTATTTTGCTTGGGGGTTTAATGATGGCTTGTGGGCAATTATTATTATTTACAAGTGGAAGCGTTTTTGAAGGAAATCAAGATTTGGCAAGAGTGATCATGTTTTGTGGCTTGGGAACGATTGTGTTTGGAAATGGTTTTTTTAAGCCTAATATTTCTAGTATGGTTGGTAGCTTGTATCCAAAGCAAGAGAAAACAAAACTAGATTCTGCTTTTACTATTTTCTATATGGGAATTAATATTGGAGCTTTCTTGGGTCAGTCTATTTGTCCACTTTTAGGTGATGTTAAAGACGCATCAGGTTTTAGAGATGTTCATGCGTTTCGATGGGGATTTTTAGCGTACTGCTATTGCAATGCTTTTAGGAACGATTTTATTTTATTTTTTAAAGAATAAATATGTAGTTTCTCCAGAAGGAAGACCATTAGGAGGGTTGCCGTCAAAAAATGTTGCTGAGGATTTTGAAGAAGGTGAAGCGCAAAAAGCTAATTTTACAACGACAGCATTAACAATTGCGGGAGTTGCATTTTTAATTTTAGGAGCAATTATTCATTTTGTTTTTGGTCAAAATTTAATCTATACTCTAATTTATTCGAGTGGTTTGGCTTTGGCTGGATTGATTATTTCAGATAAATCTTTAACAAAAGTTGAACGTGATAGAATCTTTGTAATTTATATCGTTTCATTTTTTATTATTTTCTTTTGGGCGGCATTTGAACAGGCCGGTTCTTCTTTGACATTTATTGCAGACAATCAAACTGATAGAAATTTCTTTGGCTTTTTAATGCCGGCTTCTATGGTTCAGATTTTTAATGGAATGTTTGTAGTGATATTAGCTTTGCCTTTTAGTATTTTATGGGATACTTTAAGAGCAAAAGGGAAAGAGCCAATTTCTCCAGTAAAATTAGCATGTGGTTTAGTGGTGATTTCTATAAGTTTCTTTATGATCGCTACTCAGGTTTCATATATTGGGACTTCAGGTTTGCTGTTGGTTAAATGGTTGATTTTATTGTATTTCTTAAATACTTGCGCAGAATTATGTTTATCTCCAATTGGTTTATCATTAGTTGGTAAATTATCTCCAAAGCGTTTTGCTTCATTGTTATACGGAGTGTTTTTCTTGTCTAATGCTTCAGGATATGCATTGGGAGGAACTTTAGGAGCAATTTTGCCTGCTACTGGTGACAAATTTGCAAAGGCAAAAGAGTTAGGGATTGATTTACAAGCTATTTTAGATAAAACGGTTACACCTACAGCAGAGCAGTTGGCATTGTTGGAAAAACATCAAATCAGTGCGGCAAATCACTTTTTTGCAGGATTTGAAATCCATAATCTTTATGAATTCTTTATGGTGTTTGTTGTGCTTACTGGTATCGTCGCAGTTATATTGTTTGCTTTGACTCCACTATTGAAAAAAATGATGCACGGAGTTAGATAATGGAGAAGAATATTACATTAGAAGAAATTCAAAATTTTAAAGGCAAGTACCCAAAACAATTGTGGTACTTGTTTTTGGTTGAAATGTGGGAGCGTTTTTGCTTCTACGGAATGAGAGGGGTTTTGGCATTTTTTATGGTTGACCAATTGGGTTTGCTTGAAGGAAAAGCAAATCTTCAATACGGTGCCATTCAGGCGTTTGTTTATGCATTTACATTTATCGGTGGAATTTTTGCCGATAAAATTTTAGGATTCAAAAAATCACTTCTTTTTGGAGGAATCATTATGATTTTGGGGAATTTGCTGATTGCGGCTTCTCCACATGATTTCTTTTACTATGGAATAACGCTTTCTATTATCGGAACAGGTTTCTTCAAGCCAAATGTTTCGTCAATGGTTGGTGAGTTGTACCACGAAGAGGATGGAAGAAGAGATGCTGGTTACGGATTATTCTACGCTGGAATTAATATTGGCGGAATGTTGGGTGGAGCTATCCCTATTTATTTAGGGAAAAACTATTCTTGGAGCCTTTGTTTCTTGTCTTCAGCAATTGTTATGATTATTGGAGTCGTGACATTTTTATTGACTAAAAAACATTTAGCGCCAATTGGAAATTCTCCTCTGGCAGATGCTTTGCCTTCAAAAAGAAAAACGTACGAAATCGCAGTTTATATCGGGTCATTGTTGGCTATTCCTTTAATATATATTATGGTGATCAACTCTGATTTTACAGATTATTTTATGTACACAATTGGAGCTATTGCGGTTGGTTATTTTATATTTGAACTGGTAATGATTAAAGATAGAAGTCAGCAATATAAATTACTGGCGGCATTTATCTTCATTTTTGGGTATTTTATGTTCATGGCAATTTCAGAGCAATCTGGAGGGTCGTTGTCATTATTTGCAAAAGATAATTTAACTAACAGTTTATTGTTTTTTCATATCGATCCAAATGTTGTAAATAATAGCATAAATTCTTTGTATGTAATTATCTTTAGTCCGCTTGTTGGTTTTCTTTGGATATTTATGGGTAAGAAAAAATTGAGCCAAATACCGTAATTAAATTTGGATTCTCATTTGTTTTATTGGCAATCGGATTTTTTATTTTCTACAGTGCAAGATTTTTTGTTAATCCCGAAGGACTAAGTTCTTTAAATCTTTTTGCATTAGGATATTTAGTTTACACGCTAGGTGAATTGTGTATCGGACCAATTGGAATGTCGGTAATTACAAAACTTGCACCAAAACGTCTATTCGGAATGATGATGGGACTTTGGTTCTTGTCAAGTGCTTTTGGACAATTGGCAAGCAGGGAAACTTGGGTCAGAAATGTCAGATGCAAATACGGGAACTACTTTAATGTCTAAACTTATCGCTTATACAGATGGATACTATCAATTAGCGGTATATTCTTTAGTTGCAGGTATCGTTTTGATAGTGTCAACTTCTTTGATCAAAAAATTAATGCAAGAAGTAAAATAGATCTTATAGAGCGATTCTTTTTTTGTTTAAATTTGTGCAAAAGAAAACTAAGATGAAAAAATTATACATAATCACATTGTTTGTAATTGGAGGTTTTGTATCTCAAGCGCAGGAGCTAAAGTGGTACACTGATGTGAGAGAGGCAATTACAGTAAGTAATAATGTGCATAAACCAATGCTGATGTTTTTTACAGGAAGTGATTGGTGTGGTTGGTGCATAAGATTGCAAAATGAAGTTTTAAAAACGCCTGAATTTAAAAAATGGGCAACTGAAAATGTTGTTTTAGTTGAATTGGATTATCCAAGAAGAACACCTCAGACTCCTGAAATAAAAAATCAGAATAATGAATTGCGGCAAGCTTTTGGAATTCAAGGTTTTCCAACTATCTTTTTTACAAGTGCTGAATCTAAAGATGGAAAAGTGAATTTTAAAGGTCTTGGACAAACAGGTTACGTTGCCGGCGGTCCAACTGCATGGTTGACTGTGGCTGACGGAATAATAAATCCGAAGAAATCTTAAAAGGTCAAAATATAAAAATTTAAAGCTCCTTGCGCTCCATGTGCAAGGAGCTTTTTTTGTTTCGTAGGAAAGTTTTTATATTAAATATGGTTAAATTGAATATTTGACATTTTATTATATGTAAAAAAACACATTATGTATTTTTTGTATTAATAAAAATTGGATAATTAAAATATTATGTTAATTTCGTCAAACTAATCTAACCAAAACCAATATAATATGACCAAAAAATTACTTTTCCTACTATTTTTTTTAGGTTCATTTTTTATGCAGGCGCAAAATCTCCTTTGGAAAACAAATATGGCCGATGCAATTGCAATGAGTAATGAACAAAGAAAACCAATGTTAATTCTTTTCACTGCCTCAGGTGTACCAGAGAATCTTCAAAACGAAATTTTTAAAACGCCAGATTTTGCTGTTTGGTCGCGTGATAACGTGATTTTAGTTAAGCTTGATTTATCTGATAATTCGGCTTCAGACAGTGATAAAGAGCAAAATCTTAGATTGAAAAGTGCTTTTGGCGTAGAAGAACTTCCTCAGGTTTGTTTTGCCAGTGCATCTATCAGAAAAACTAAAACAACTTTTAGTGCCTTAGGAAAGATTTCTTATAAGCCAGGAGGAGCAAAGGCATGGATTGCCGAATCTAATGCAATTTTGCACCCAAGTGAATAGATAAGGGGGTAAATTCCCTTGTGATACAAGTCCCTTTTTGTGTACAAAAAGGGATTTTTTTGTGATAGCCACAGTTAGTTTGACAATTTTAGGTAGCTTTTTTTTTGAATTTTATATTTATTTAACTTTTAATTAGCAATTTCGATTTTCTTAACTTTTTTTGCAATTTTTTGTCTAAAGTTGGATTTTTTAGTGGGATATTATATTACTTTAGTCGAAATTAACCTACTCCTAAAACCCAAATTATTATGACTAAAAAAACACTTACCCTGTTATTTTTACTTGGTTCGTTTTTTATGCATGCGCAAGGATTAGTCTGGAAAACTTCTATGACTGATGCAGTTGCGGCAAGTATGGAACAAAAAAGACCGTTATTTATTTTCTTTACAATTGCGGGCGCCCCAACAAGACTTCAAAACGAAATTTTTAATACTCCAGATTTTGTTGTTTGGGCTCGAGATAATGTTGTTTTGGTTAAACTAGATTTATCCGATACGACAATATCTGATGCTGAAAAAGAGCAAAATGTGAGTTTAAAAACAGCTCTTGGTGTAGTTGAATTGCCACAGGCTTGCTTAACTATCGCTTCAGTGCGCAAAACAAAGACAACGTTTAATTTATTGGGCAGATTGCCCTATAAGCCTATAGCTGTGAAATCATGGATTGCCGAGGCTAATATTATGATTAACCCAGATTAAAAAGCTTTATTTTAACTTATAATATCCCTTTTCTGCAGTAGCATGAAAAGGGATATTTTTTTGTAGCAAGTCTTTTCCCAGTTTTTTTGAATGACGTTTGAATTTGAAGCATCAGCGATTACTATTTTTGGATGTATTTGTTCCAAAACTCGATCTAAATTTATTTTTGGAGATTGTGTCAATAATAAAATATCGGGCAGGATTTTATTATTATAAATGCCAGAACTGTCAATAATGAAGATTTTTTTGTCACTATAAAACAACATATTCTTAATTTGGTTCGCCGATTTGATTTTGCCAAAATTTCCAACTAAATAAGAATTTAAAATATTGTTTTTTGGATTGGTTAATATGGATTTGCTACTTGTAAAAATCGTTATATTTTTACCGGAGCGCATTGTAATCAGTGTTTGTTTTTTTGCATTATAAACAATCATTTCATTTTGGGTCTCATTTTCTCTTTTGGTATGAATAAAAGAAATCTGTACCGAAATTATTGAAATTAAAAGCAGAACCAATTTTGGATAATCGGGTTTTTTTAGCCAAACAATTGACGTAATTATTAAAAGATAAAAAGTGATTAGGAAATAAAAATTAAAACTGATATCAAGTATAACAAACGATTTTATTGAAGCAACGGCATGAATGATTTGGTTTAAAATGTAAATGCTTTTTTCTAGTATTTGAGCTAAGAATAGTGGTGGAGCATCAAAAACAGCATAAGTCATTACCAGAATTCCTGCAATCATTACAAAAGCCAAAACTGGAATAATGGCAATATTAGTGACGAAAAATAGCCCTGGGAATTGATGAAAATAATAAAGACACAATGGAAAAGCACCAATTTGGGCGACAAACGATACTGTTAAAGCATTCCAGATATAAAGTGCGATTTTGTTTTTTGGATTCCATAATTTTTTTAGTAAAGGCTGAAGCCAAAGAATAAAAAATAATGCGATATAGCTTAATTGAAAACCTGCATCGAATAAAAAGTAAGGCTCAAAAAGCAAAATCAGCAACATTGAGACTAATAAAGTATGGTAGATATTTCCTGCTCGGCGAAGATGATTCCCAATTGCAAGGAATGAAAACATAACTACAGAGCGTAAAACTGATGGAGATAACCCAGAAATGATGGCAAAAAAGCTTAGGGCGATTAATATGGAAAGCAGTTTTATAAATGAACCTTTTCTGGTGTTTGGAATTGGTTTCAGAATAAAATTTATAAGAAGCATTATAAAGCCGACATGAAGCCCTGAAACAGATAAAATATGCGTTGCGCCAGAATATTGGTAATCCTGAATAATATCGGAAGAAATTTCTTGTTGCTGGCCCAAAATCAAGGCAAGCGCAACATTCATTTCAGCGGGATTAAAATTTGTTTTTTCTAGATTTTGAATGATGCGTTGATGAAGACAATCAGAATAGTCCCAAATATCCCTTTTTATATTTTTGTTGATTTTGATTTCGGCTTTATTTAGATAAACTTGCGCATAAATTTGGCGATCTTCTAAATATTTGTCGTAATCAAATTGATTTGGATTTTTTGTTGAATTGTTTTTATGTAATATGGTTTTTGTTTTAATAAAACTTCCAATTACAAAAGGATTTTTGAGGCTGTCTGTTGCAATATTTACAAGGATTTTTCCAGAATGTGTTTTTCCGTCAATTGTTTGTATGATCGCAGTAAATCGATTGCTATAAGAATTACTTTTGAGTTTTTCTCTTAGTATAAATGTTATTTCCGAAGGAGTGTCAAACGCTTTTTTGCAATGAATATAATTTGATTTTTGAAGCGAATTGGTATGCGTAATAAGCGTGATTCCTCCAATAAAAAATGAAATGAAATACGTGCTTGTGCCGAAAAATGAAATGAATGTTTTGCTTCTCTTGCTCAAAAAGTACAAAACAAAAAAGATTAAAGCGCTTAATCCCAAGGCTATTTCATAAAAGAATAGTGGGATTTTGATATAATAAAAAAATACAATGCCAAGAATAAACCAAATCGTAATTCTGGCCAAAGGAAAATCTAATACTTTCATGTCTTAAAAGTATTAAATTTTTGTAAGAAAAAGAATATAAATATATTATTCTATTATTCGGTTGATTTGAGCAAAAGAATTTTGATAATAGGGTTCTTTTGTAGAGGAGATAATAACGCCTTTTGAAGTCGAGGAATGTATGAATTTGATTTCAGAAGAATTTACTTCTGTAATCAATCCAACGTGATTTATTTGCTTGCTCTTATTGGTTTTAAAGAAAATTAAATCACCTTTTTGGGCTTCTTTCAACGGAATAAGAGTTCCAATTTGTGCTTGTTCGAATGAACTTCTAGGTAATTTTATATGCTCTGTTTCAAAAGTAGTATACACAAGTCCAGAACAATCAAAACCATTTTTAGTTGTTCCGCCAGCCTTATATTTTGCGCCAAGATTTTCTGATGCCGTTTCAATTAAATGATTGACAATAGTTTTGTTTTCTCGCTTTGTCTCCTTTTTGCTAACTGCACTTGAAGAAGATTTGCAAGAAGCAAAAAGTAACGCTATAAGCAGTAAGACAATTATTCTCTTCAAAATCAAAAAGGTTTAAGCTTACTTTAAATCAGCAACTATAAGTTTTGCGGTTTTTTTGCTTGCGCCAACCCCGCCAAGTTTTTGTTGCAAAATGTCATAATTCTTCAATAATTTTTCGCGAGATTTTGGTTCTAATAATTTTTGAAGCTCTTCTTTAATTCGTTTAGTGTTGCAATCATTTTGAATCAATTCGGTTACAACTTCTTGATCCATAATTAAGTTGACAAGCGAAATGTATTTTAATGTAATAATTCGTTTTGCTATTTGGTATGAAATCTCGCTTCCTTTGTAGCAAACCACTTCTGGAACTTTAAAAAGAGCAGTTTCAAGTGTCGCTGTTCCTGAAGTAACTAAAGCGGCTGTTGAAGAACGCAACAAATCATAAGTTTTGTTCGAAACAAATGCGATATTTTTGTTTTTTAAAAATTGCTGATAAAATTCATATTCCTGGCTAGGCGCGCCGGCAATTACAAATTCATAATCCTGAAAATCATCAACAACGCTTAGCATTACACTCAGCATTTTTGTAATTTCTTGTTTTCGGCTTCCTGGAAGTACGGCAATGATGGGTTTTTCGCCCAAATTATTTTCTTTTCTAAAAACAGCTTCGTCAAATGCTGGCTGATTTTGAATAGCATCAATTAATGGATGTCCAACAAAATCTACAGGGAAATGATGTTTGTCTTCATAGAAGCTTTTCTCAAAAGGAAGAATCACAAACATTTTGTCCACATCTTGTTTGATGGCTTTGATTCGGTTTTCTTTCCAAGCCCAAATTTGAGGTGAAATATAATAATGTGTTTTATAATTTAGAGCCTTTGCCCATTTTGCAATACGCATATTGAAGCCTGGGTAATCAATAAAAATAATTACATCTGGCTTAAATTCAGAAATATCTTTTTTGCAGATTTTGATATTATTTAGAATGGTTTTCAAGTTAAAAATAACTTCAACAAACCCCATAAAAGCTAAATCACGATAGTGTTTTACTAAAGTTCCGCCGGCTTTCTGCATCAAATCTCCGCCCCAAAATCTAATTTCGGCTTGCGTATCTTCTTCATACAAAGCTTTCATCAAGTTAGAACCATGTAAATCTCCAGAAGCTTCTCCAGCTATTATGTAATATTTCATATCAATTTTTTTAAAAGTGTGCAATGATATTTGAGCACGACATTTTTTTGCAGAACAAAGATAAGGTTTATATAAATAAAGTCGAAATTGCTAAAACGATCACTGCAAAAACAACACCTCTAGCCATCAATTCTTTGTTTCTTTTTAATAAAAATAAAAATAAAATCAGGTCCAGAACAGTTCCCAGAGTAATGACTTTTCCTAAATATCCATATTGTTTTATGGTTTCGAGTCCATTTGAAAGATCAAAAGAAGTAAACAATTTAATGAAAAGATAACTTCCAATGAGGGAAGTGATGATTCCAAGAACAAAACCAATTAACATATCTAATTTATTCATTTAATTTCCAAGTATTAAGTTGTTGTATTGAATGATGAGCGGTTAAATCAAATTGGACTGGAACTACAGAAATATAGCCATTTTCCAGTGCCCATTCGTCTGTGTCTTCGCCTCTGTCTTCATTTGTGAATTTTCCGGTAAGCCAGTAATAATCTTTTCCGTGTGGCGTTTGGCGTTTGTCAAATTTTTGCGCGTAATATGCTTTCGCTTGACGACAAATTTTAATTCCTTTGATTTCGTTTTCTTTTAATTTCGGAAAATTGACATTTAAAACGACGCCAGGGGGTAATTTATTGGCAAGGGTCTCTAAAACTATTTTTTTGACGAAAGATTTTGCAGGTTCAAAATCGGCATTCCAGTCGAAATCTAAAAGTGAAAAACCAATTGCCTGAATTCCTTCAATTCCAGCTTCAACAGCGGCACTCATTGTTCCAGAATATATTACATTGATGGATGAATTTGACCCATGATTTATTCCTGAAACACAAAGGTCTGGCTTTCGTTTTAAAATTTCATTTACAGCAAGTTTTACACAATCTACGGGAGTTCCAGAACAGCTGTACTCGGTAATTGCATCTCCTTCTTTTGAGATTTTATCTAAAAACAAGGTATTATTTATAGTAATAGCGTGCCCCATAGCGCTTTGAGGTTTGTCTGGCGCAACAACCACAACTTCGCCGATAGTTTCCATAACGCTGATCAAAGCTCTAATTCCAGGAGCCAGAATTCCGTCGTCATTGGTTACTAATATTAAGGGTTTTTCGTCTTTCATGCTTTGGTGTTATTTTTTAATTTTTCAAAATTAAGGCTTATTTAAGCAAATGTAGCAACAGATTTTGGTAGAATACTAACAAATAAATAAAAATTGTAAACTAAATCTTAAAGGACTTTTGAACAACAAACTATTTTATATCTTTAACAAAAAATTATAGTGAGCTTGGCTTTGTTGGCACAGTTTTTACCGTAACTTAGATTAAAAAATTTGATGAATGCTATTATTAAGTTTATGAAAAGAAATTATAAAATACTTATAGCCGTATTATGCTTGTCAGTTACCTTGTTTGCATTTAAAATAAATGCTGATAAGTCTGAAGATCCGGATCCAAATAGAGACAAAACGCTTTTAGAATTGCTTGCCTTTGTTATTGAAAAAGGGCACTATAGTCCGGCTGAGATAAATGATGAATTTTCGAAAGGTATTTTTAAAGATTATATCGATGCGCTAGACCCTTCAAAGAGGTTTTTCTTGCAATCTGATATTGATGAATTCAAGCAATATGAATTACAGCTTGATGATCAGTTTTTGAATAAAGACTTGACGTTTTTCAATCTTACTTATACAAGATTGATGAAACGTATGGAAGAAAGCAAAAAACGTTACAAGACTATTTTGGCGCAACCATTCAACTATAATGTTGACGAGACTTTTAATGCCGATTATGAGCATCTTCCTTATGCTAAAAACGCAACTGAAATTAATGAAAGATGGAGAAAACAAATCAAATTGTCAACACTATCATCATTGGTTACAAAACAAAAATTAGAAGAAGACAAAAAGAAATCTGACCCAAATTATAAAGAAAAATCTTTTGAAACATTGGAGAAAGAAACTCGTGAGAGCTCTCTAAAATCATTGGATGACAATTTCAGTTTGATTAAAGATTTGAACAAAGAAGATTGGTTTTCTGTATACGTAAACTCAATTATGACTCGTTTTGATCCGCATACAAGCTATTTTGCTCCAGAAGAAAAAGATCGTTTTGATGTTAACATCAGTGGAAAATTAGAAGGAATTGGGGCTCGTTTGACTAAGAAAAATGATTTTACTCAAATTGACGAATTGATTTCTGGTGGACCAGCTTGGAAAGGAAAACAGCTTGAGGCTGGAGATATGATCTTGAAAGTTGCTCAAGGAAATGAAGAGCCTGTTGATGTTGTTGGAATGCGTTTAGATGATGTTGTGAAAAAAATCAAAGGTCATAAAGGAACTGAAGTAAAACTTACAGTTAAAAAAGTTGACGGAAGCATTAAAGTAATTTCAATCATCAGAGATGTTGTTGAAATTGAAGAAACATACGCTAAATCAAGTATTGTTGAAAGAAATGGATTGAAATACGGAGTGATTTATTTGCCTAAATTCTACATCGATTTTGAAAATAAAGATGGCCGTGATGCTGGAAAAGATATCGCTCTTGAAGTTGAAAGATTGAAAAAGAAGATATCAATGGTATTGTACTTGATGTTCGTGATGACGGAGGAGGATCTCTTTCAACAGTAGTTGATATTGCTGGTTTGTTTATTGAAGAAGGGCCAATTGTACAAGTAAAATCTGCTGGTAAAAAGAAAGAAGTTTTATACGATAAAGATAAAAAAATCGAGTGGGACGGGCCATTAGTAATTATGGTTAACAGCTTCTCGGCTTCAGCTTCAGAAATTTTGGCACTGCGATTCAAGATTATAAACGTGGAGTAATCATTGGAAGTAAGCAAACTTACGGAAAAGGTACAGTGCAAAATGTTCTTGATTTGAACCAATTTGTTCGTAATGCAAATTACGGCGATCTTGGAGCCTTGAAAATTACAGGTCAAAAATTCTATAGAATCAATGGTGGTTCTACTCAATTAGAAGGTGTTCATAGTGATGTTGTGATGCCAGATCGTTACGCTTATTTGAAAATGGGCGAGCGTGATATTGACAATGCAATGCCATGGGATAAAATCGATCCAGCTGATTACAGCACTTGGACTTCTAACGAAAAATTCAATCAGGCAATTAATAACAGCCGTAACAGAATTGCTAATAATGACCAATTCAAATTGATTGAGGACAATGCAAAATGGATTGATATCAAAAACAAAGAGAATACTTATAGTTTAAATATCAAAAACTTTAAAGCAACTCAGGAACAAGTTGAAAATGAAGGTAAAAAATACAAACCAATTGCTGATTATAAAAACAATTTGGTTTTCAGATCATTGCCTTACGAAGAGCTTGAAATGAAGAATGATGCTACATTAAAAGAAAAAAGAGAGGCTTGGCACCAAGCATTGGCTAAAGATGTTTATGTAGAAGAAGCTTTGAATGTTCTAGATGACTTGCAAACTAAAAGTTACGTAAAAAATACAGTTGCTCCTAAAATGAAAAAGGATAAACTAGTTAAATCTTAGTTCGATATAGAATTAATTTGTTATTAAAATGCTCCATAAATTGTATGTTTGTGGAGCATTTTTTTTGTAAGTTTATTTTTAAATAAAATTAGAATAATGAAGAAGTATATTGTTTTCGGATTGTTTGTTTTCGGATTTTTTCTTGCAAAAAGGAAAATATTGCAAAGGAAGAAATTGCACCAGAAAAGCAGACTTCGTTTGTTTCTGCAAATTATACTTCGGACTCTTTGTATCCGATTGCCTATTTGCCAACTTCTACAACAGGTCAAATCGTAAAACATAATTATTATACACTTTCGTATAATGAAAAATATGAGCAAGCTGAATGGGTTGCTTACGAATTAAAAAAGGAGTATTTAAAAAATGGAGATTATAAACGCCCTTATTTTGTTGAAGACCCGAAAGTGACAACGGGTTCTGCAGATTGGGGGAATTACAAAAATTCAGGTTATGATAAGGGACATCTTTGTCCGGCTGGCGATATGGAGTTTAATAAAGGCGCATATAATGATACTTTTTATACGTCGAATATTTCACCTCAAAAACATGATTTTAATAGTGGAATTTGGAATAGAATCGAACAAAAAACACGTTATTTTGCTCAAAAATACAATGATATTTATGTCGTAACGGGTGGAATTCCGAAAGATTCAGATAAAAAAATAGGGACAGAAAATGTTGCTGTCCCTAAATATTTCTATAAAATTGTTTTGGCTAAATCTGGAAAAGAACACAAAGCAATTGCATTTTTGGTTCCGAATGAAGACAGTGACAAATCGATTTATGATTTTGTAGTTCCAATTGAAACTTTGGAAAAAATGACAGGAATCGATTTCTTTCCGAATTTGAAAAACTTAAAAAGCAGTAAGGACTTTTAATTCTTCAATTGTTTGAGTTGGGTTTTCAGCTTTAAAAACAAAGCTTCCTGCAACTAAAACATCTGCTCCGGCCTCTACTAATTGTTTTGCATTTTTGCTTGTTACACCGCCATCAATTTCGATTATAGTTGAAGCATTTTTGCGAGTAATTAAAGCTTTTAGTTTTTCGACTTTCGCATATGTATTTTCAATAAATGATTGTCCGCCAAAGCCAGGATTGACACTCATTACTAAAACTAAATCAATATCGTTTATTACATCTTCCAGTAAATCGACATTGGTGTGCGGATTTATTGCAACTCCAGCTTTCATTCCCTCCGCCTTAATGGCTTGAAGTGTTCTGTGCAAGTGTGTACAAGCTTCATAATGCACGGTTAAGATATTTGCTCCTAAATCGGCAAAAGTTTTAATGTAGCGATCCGGATCGATAATCATTAAATGCACATCAATTGTTTTTTTGCATGTTTTGAAATTGCTTCCAAAACTGGCATTCCAAAGGAAATATTCGGAACAAAAACTCCATCCATAATATCAATATGAAACCAATCGGCTTGGCTGTTGTTGATCATTTCAATATCACGTTGTAAATTGGCAAAATCGGTCGCAAGAACAGAAGGAGCAATAAGTGTATTTTTCATTTTGTAGTAGTGTGTTGTTTTTTTACAAAGATAATTTTTTTATGAGTTGCAGTGAAATTTAACCGCAAAGTCCGCTAAGATTTATGAAAAGTTTGTTATTTATGAAAATATGCTCGCAAAGTCCGCAGAGTCGCAAAGTTTATTATTCTTTGCGACTCTGCGACTCTGCGAGATTCTTTAAAAAAACCTTTGTGTGCTTTGCGTAAACCTTTGCGTGCTTTGTGGTTAAATTTTAAAAATGCAAAATAAAAAACTCCGGTAATCAGCCGGAGTTTCAATCATCAATCAAAAAACGAACAGTCAATCAAACTGTTGTTTGCGGTAAATAAGTTTCAAGTTTAAGGTTTCAAGTTGTATGGAACTAACCTGAAACTTTAAACCTGAAACAAATATATGTTATCCTAAGTAAGTTTTAAGGATTTTACTTCTAGAAGTGTGTTTCAATCTGCGGATTGCTTTTTCTTTAATCTGACGAACACGCTCACGAGTTAAGTCGAAAGTTTCTCCAATTTCCTCAAGAGTCATTGGGTGTTGATCGCCAAGACCAAAATACAAACGAACTACATCAGCCTCTCTTGGAGTTAATGTTTCTAATGAACGCTCGATTTCAGTACGAAGAGATTCGTGAATTAATTCTCTGTCAGGGTTCGGAGATTCTCCAGAACGTAAAACGTCATAAAGGTTAGAATCTTCACCTTCAACAAGAGGTGCATCCATAGATAAGTGACGTCCAGAGTTTTTCATAGACTCTTTTACGTCATTTACAGTCATGTCAAGTTCTTTTGCAATTTCCTCAGCAGAAGGTGGGCGCTCATTAGATTGCTCTAATAATGCATACATTTTGTTGATTTTATTGATAGAACCAATTTTGTTCAAAGGTAAACGAACGATACGAGATTGTTCTGCCAATGCCTGAAGAATCGATTGACGAATCCACCAAACGGCATACGAGATAAATTTGAAACCACGAGTTTCATCAAAACGTTGTGCGACTTTGATAAGACCTAAGTTTCCTTCGTTAATTAAGTCAGGAAGAGTTAATCCTTGATTTTGATATTGTTTAGCAACCGATACAACGAAACGTAGGTTGGCTTTTGTTAATTTTTCTAATGCTCTTTGATCACCCGCCTTAATTCTTTGTGCTAATTCTACCTCTTCATCAGCGGTAATTAGGTCAACTTTTCCGATTTCTTGTAGATATTTATCTAACGATGCAGTTTCACGATTGGTTACCTGCTTGGTGATTTTAAGTTGTCTCATGTTTTTGTCTCCTCAATTTTTAAGTGTACAAGTAGTTATACGTATGAAGTATCAAAAAAGTTACAACTAAGTAAAAAATATTTTTAAAATTTATAATTAACCCCAGTTTGCAATGATAAACTGTATGGTTTTGCTTCTCCATTTTCTTTAAAAGTATTGAGGTAATACTTGAATAATGGGTTGATGTCTAAGCCTATCTTATCTGTTAATTTATAGGTGATTCCAATTCCAAAATCGTAAGAAACATTCAATCCAGAGATGTTTTTAGCTTCTCCAATTTTTTGTTTTGTTATTTTTTCTGATTTTAGATACAAATCGTTTTTATCTAAAAATAAAAAAGTAAATCCCGTGAAAACATCGATATCAAATTTGCTTTCATCTTTTTTTAGGGCATAGTTAAATTCTAAGGGAACTTCATAATAAGAAAGTTTTTGAAGCAATTCAACTTCATTAGAACTGCCAAATGTAGCTTTTATATTGGTGTCAGATTTAAGATTGATGTTTTTAAAATCGGTAATTAAATTTTGATCAAGTTGTGTAACTGTTTTTAGATTTATTTTTGAAAATCCTGTTTTAAAACCAAATCTATCATACATCGTTTTCACATATATGCCGTAATGAGAAGTGATAGGATGTTTTTTTGGCAAATTATCCATTGTTGGGCTGATCATTGACAGTCCGTTTAAAGAACCGGAAATTGCCGGACCGTAAAAAGCATGAATGCTCAAATCAGGTTTTGCTTCCTTGGTTTTAGTATTATATTCTTTTTTTACATATTCTCTTTTTGGTGTTGCTGGTTTTTTTACCTGTAAACTGTCAGTTTTTGGCAAACTGTCTTTTTTTATGTTTGTTTTCTCTGAAACAATTTCTATTTTCTTTTGTGTCAAAGTATCTTTTATTGGTGTTGAATTTTCTGTTTTTTCAACAATTAATGGCTTTGTCCCAATCTTTTTATTTCGATGCTTTTTTCGAAGTTGGATTTAAAGTTTTGACTGTTTTATTTGCTGTAATGCCAGCTTTACTGTTGCTAGGTTTGTTGGATTTTTTTACAATATTTGATGGTATTGGTTTTGTAGTTATTTGCTCTTTTTTAATAACAACTTTATATTTTTTCACCACTTCATATTCTTCATATTCATCAGTAGATGTGATGAGTTTGCTGGATTCTTTAACAAGTTTTACATTTTTAGTTTTTGTAGTTGTGGTAATTTGGTCTGGTTCTGTTTTTAAGACTATTGATTTTTGATTTTGTTTTTTATCTGATTTCTGAGTTTGGTTTTCTGTGTCAGTTTTCTTTTTTGGCGGCGTTTGATTTTTTTCTTGAATATTAGAATTGAAATACAGAAATGTTGACAAGAATACAATAGAAATTACACTCGGAATTAACCAAGCCAGAATTCTTTTTTTCTTTTACGATTTAGATCTTTTTCAATTTTTGACCACACCAAGTCATTTGGATTTTTGTCCAAATTTTCTAGACGATCTCTTATTGCTTTTCCTATTTCAGTTCTATTTTCCATTTTTCTGTTTAGAATAATAAAATGTGCTTTTTGGTTTGATTTTTTCCTTTAAAATCTGTTTTGCCCGATGTAAATTGGATTTTGAAGTATTTTCAGAAATTGATAACATATTGGCAATTTCTTGATGTGAAAAATCATCTAATTCATATAAATTAAAGACCAAACGATATTGATGTGGTAATTCTTGAATGAAATTTAGTAAAGTATCAAGAGGCAAGTCAATTTCGTTTTCGGTTACAAAATCATCTTGCATATATTCATCTTTAATTGCTGTGAGTATGTAAGATTGTTTGTATCGGGTTATTGCTTTATTGATTGTTATTCTTTTGATCCAGCCTTCAAAACTTCCTTTTCCTTTATAGTTTTTTATACTGCTAAATATCTCAATAAAAGAATCATGAAGATTGTCCTCGGCTTCTGCTTCATTGGTGCAATATTTAAGACTTAACACAAAAAGAGTCTTTTTATACATTTGGTATAATTCTTCTTGTGCTTTTCTGTTTTGCTTAATGCAACCTTTTATGAGTTGGTCTAAATTCAAATTTTATTTTTTGATTTTGTAGTATTTTGGTAAGCGATTGTTTCGGTTTGTATTTAATAGTATAAAAAAGAGTAAAAGGTTGCGTTGATAAATAAAAAAACCTCTATTTCAATTTTAGAAACAGAGGCTTATTTGATGTTTTAAGGAATAAAATTAGTTGCTGGTTTCTTTTATTTCTATAAAATCTTTTATAAAAACAGGTTTCCCGGCAGAAGAAAATCCTTCAAGTGTTACTTCATATTTTCCAGAAACGTCAGAGGCATAAAATTTAATATTTGAGTTAGTTTTGCTCAAATCAATGTTTGGTTGCCATAAAAGCTGATGTCTATAATCTGGAATTCGTACGCTTTTATTATCTGTATAATCAGGACTAAAATAATTTTTCTTTACCTGAGGCCTTAAAATTTCTGGCCTAGCGATAAATTTGCCTTTCAGTTTAGTGTCATAATCGCCATTTTTTGTTGTAAACGAAACTATTCCGTTAAACGATTTTGATCCATAATAATAAAGTCCTCTTACTACATTTACTTTGTAGAGGCTTTTAGGATTAAAGGCAAAAAACTCATTTAAGTCTTCAATAATTAATCCGTCAACAATAATCATAGTTGGTAATGCCGATTCATAATTATCGTTATTGTCAAAAACATGAATGGAATAAATATTATCGTTTTTTCGATAGTAAACACCTTTTAGAATTTCTGTAATTGTTTCCTCCATATTTGGAAATCGCGTAAAATCATCTAATACAAATTCTTCCGATGATGCTCCGAAAAAAGGAAGGCCAATAGCTGGCGTTATTAGGCTATCTTTTTTGACATCATAATAAGCATTTTCAACTTGAGTAGAGATTAATCGATCTGTAATGTTTTGTTTGAAATCTGAATTAAATTGAACAGCAGGAAAAGTTACATTAGAAAAATCTATATCTTTTTGTTTGTCGATTTCAATTACATAATCTTCTTTTCCACTTTCAAGGACTTGAACGATAATGTTTGAATTTGAGTTCTCTTTTTCTAAAATAACGATGAATTTTCCTTGATCATCGGTTTTTACAATTTTTAGATCAGCATTTTTTCCAACAATAGAAAGCGCTACTTTTTTGTTTTTAATTTCAGCATTTGCCGAAGATATTTTTCCTGTTATGATTTCGCCTCGCAATTCAGGCAATACAAATTGGCTGTCTGTGATTTCGCCATTTTGTGTGGCTTTACCATTAAAAAGTGTCTTGTTTTGAACCAAAAAGCCATCAGTTTTTCTAACGGATAAAGTATAATTTCCTTTTGTAAATTCTTCAGAATTAGATTTGATATTTAGTTCAATTAAATCTCTCGTATTGTATGATTTGTTTTTTATATCGAATGAAATATTGCTGTTGTTTACAGTTTCTGAAGAAACGGAATTATATGAAACTGTACTGTTGCTTGGATTTTCTTTATACGGATTTACAATATAAATATCCGCAGAAAAATAATCTGGCACGGTCTTATTAAGCATCCAGTTTGTATAACCAATCAATTTGTAGCTTCCAGTTTCCAATGTGGTTGGAATAAAAAAGTCACCATTTCCTGTTGCTTTATCAAGAAACAATTTATGCGTGAAAACTGTTTTTTTATTACTGTCAATTAATTTCGCGTAAGCTATTTTACTGAAAATTGAAGCAGTATTTGATAGTTTGTCAATACAGAATAATTTGTAATGCAAAGTTTCGCCTGTCAAAAAAGAATTTGCATTTGTGCTGATGTAAATTGACTCATTAATTTTTTTGTCAACTTCATTCAGTTCATATACAGAATTGTTTTTTGAGCCAATACAGTCTGCAGGCTACTAAAAGTGAACGTAACGAGTAATATGTATCTTAATCTATCCAAAATGGTGGTTTTATATTTGATGAAAATGAAGTACAGTCTCCACATTCTATTGGGTATAAAATATAGCTTGTTGGCGATTCTGTAGGGTAGAAAACTCTAGTGCCATTGGCTAGTAAATTTAATATTACTTCGCCTTGGCAGTGCGCCAAAGGATTTTGACTAAAACAGTAACTAAATAGATACTCATCTAAAGCATAGTCGGGAATTGGCGCAGGACAATCGTACTGGTAGTTTGGAAATGGCTGGCCATTCAATAAATCAGTGAAATTGAAAAAAGCCTTTTTTCAGAATAGGATGACACATCAAAATAACCAATAACTTTTTCCTTTGGATTGGCAACGGATTGAATGTTGCCGTAAAAAAATCCCGGTTGCGTTTGAGATAAAATACTTCCGATATTAGATATTTCTTTTAATGTTGCAAAAAAAGTATGCGCAGGAAGACTTTGAACATATTGTTTTACCAATATGCTGTATCTGTTTCTTATAATAGGATCAGTGCTTGGAATAAATCGAACAGGGAAATTGATTACTTTGTCTTCGGATAAATCGCTTGTACTGGTTAAAATCAGTTCGTTTGAATTTTGGCTTAAGTAACAGGTTCTTGCTTCGTATGTTCTGTCCTCAAAAACTACTTGTCCCGGAGGATTAGAACCAGGAGCAAAAAATACAGGAACAGCTTTTTTAGGATACCATTTTGGTGCTACAACTTTATAGGTTTCCTCATATTCATATCTGTAATAATGCGAGCTATTTGTAGGGTCAGTGCTGTTTACAGTGATTTCAATACCAAGCTGATTGTTTTTGGTTTTTGCGGTGGCTTCTAGGCTTTCGATATTCGTTTGTTGTGGTAATTTTTCAGTGCTTGAAACATAATCTCTTCCATCCTTAGTTCGAACATGCAATTGATATTGCCTGTCTGGAGCTGACCTGAAACGGAGCAACAGAAGTATAATTCTCAGTATTTTGTTTGAAATCGTATTTATTGCCCAAATTATCACTAACAAAAACAGTAGCATTAGCTTCAAAAGTTGGCATTTTTTCATCAAGTTTATAAGCTCTTGTAACTTTTACTTCCTGAGTTTTATTTTGATTTGTAATAGTTGCTTCAATTACAATAACATCTTCATATGCACTGCTCGATTGGTAATCATAAGGCGTTGTACAGCCCAATACCGACAAGAATAAGGTTGTTATTAGAAATCTAATTAAAAAGATTTTTTTCATAACGGTTAAAATTTAAAATTATAAGTAATGGTTGGTACTGGAACCGCAAAGATTGAGGTTTGATAGGCTTTTACTTGACCATCTTTGGTTACAAAAAAGACTGAATATGGGTTGTTTCTGCCCAATACGTTATAGATCGAAATATTCCAGAAACTATGCGCTAATTTCTTGATCTTATGATTTCCTTCAATGTTTAATCCAATATCTAAACGATAATAATCAGGTATTCTGAATTTGTTTCTGTCGGTATATAAGGTGTATTCTGCACCACTGTAATAATATTTTCCAATAGGATAAGTGATAGGCCTTCCTGTTTGATATACAAAATTAGAAGAAAAACTGTAACGATGTGTAAACTTATAATTCATTACAATGCTGAAATCGTGAGGCTTGTCGAAATTACTTGGGAAATACTCACCGTTATTCACCTTTTCGTCATTAAACTGACTGTCTAATTTTATGAATGATCTAGAATAGGTATAACCAATCCATCCGTTAAGTCTTCCAATTGATTTTCGCAACAAAAACTCAATTCCATACGCTTTTCCGTCGCCTTGTAATAATTCAGTTTCTAAGTTTTGATTTAGAAGAAGTCACGATCCTACTTTGTAGTCCAAAATGTTTTTTGAAGTTTTGTAATATCCTTCAAGACTTAACTCAAGATCGTTGTATTCTAATTTTTTGAATATACCCAACGAATATTGCAAACCACTTTCTGGCTTTACATTCAAATCAGATAATTTCCAAGTATCGGTTGGCGCTTGAGTCGTATTGTTTGTGAGCAAGTGAATGTATTGGTAATTTTTGTCGAAACCTGCTTTTACAAAAAGGTTTTCGTTGAAAATATAGCGCAAACCGACTCTGGGCTCAAAACCACCATTTCTGGTAATTACTTCGTTATTGCCATACGTTTTTTGCTCAATTACTGTTGCAGGAGATTTAGGCACGCCTTCCTGATAAATATTTTGTGTTGATGGGCCAAGAGCCATATAATAGGAATATCGGGCTCCGACATCTAACAGTATTTTTTCAGAAATTTGAAATTTATCAGATAAGAAAGCGGCTGATTCCAATCCTTTTTCATTTTCAACCGAAACTGGAGTGACTATTGAGTTTTCTCCATATGGAGACAATTCTCCAGGATTTACTTTATAAAGTTTGCTCGAAATTCCATAAGTCAATTTATGCTTAGCATTAAGCTCGCTGATAAATTTTAAAACGGCCTGACTTTCGTTTATTTTATATTTTAAAAGAAAAGATTCAGGATTAATAGATTGATATTTAATACTGTATTTGTATTCGCTATTTGTTACATTAAATTCACTGTTGTTTTTTTCATTGAAGGCATGTTTCCATTTCAATGAAACTAATCTGTTGCTGTATTTAAATAACGAGTCTGGAGTCAAAGTATAAGAATCTTTACTATAGTAACCTGTTCCCTCAACCGAATTGTTTTTGTTGATTTTGTGATTGTATTTGGCAAATAAGTCATAGAAAGAAGCATGGCTGTTTTTTAATCTTTCGTCATCTAAGGTTTTTAAAATCCAATCAGAATAAGTAGCGCGCCCGCCAACTAACAAACTTGCTTTGTCTTTTACAACAGGTACAGAAAGAGTAAGATTGCTGGTTACTGGCCCAATTCCTCCTTCTCCAGAAATTTTTTCGGTATTTCCGTTTTTAGAAACAATATCAAAAACAGAAGATAAACGTCCTCCAAATTCAGAAGGAATTCCTCCCTTGTAAATATCAACCTTGTTGATTGTATATGGATTTATTGAAGAGAAAAAGCCAAAAAGATGCATAGGATTATAAATCGTAGCATTGTCTAATAATACTAAATTTTGATCCTCTTTTCCTCCTCTGACATTGAATCCAGAAGATCCTTCGCCTGCCGTTTTGATACCAGGAATCGTTAAAGCGACTTTCAAGACGTCTCGCTCTCCAAGAACCAATGGAATAGTTTTTACGCCCTCAGCCTCAATTGTTGTAACTCCTGTTATTGCGGTTCTAATGTTTTGATTGTCTTTTCCTTTTACTAAAACTTCATCCAATTGATTGATTTTTTCAATAACAGAAAAGTCTAATGTACCATTGCTGTAAATCATTATTTTTCTGGAAGTACTGTTGTAAAATAATGATTCGACTTCAATTGTGCTTAGTCCTGTTGGAAGTTTAAAACTATAAAAACCTTCGGCATTGGTGGTCGAAATTATAGAGGTGTTTTTTACTTTGACATTAATATCGGCCAATGGTTTTCCGTCTTTCAGATCTGTAATATGACCAGATAAAGTGTACAAATCAACTTCTGAATCAACGGCTTCTTTTCCAATTAATGCAATTGGAGCAGTTGTTCCAGATTTGTCTTTTTTGACCGAATCGTATTGCTGGAAAAAAATTGGAGCATTTGCATCTTTTTTATTGTTTTGAAACTTATCATAAATGATGCTGTTTTTTGTCAATATGATTTTATTCTTATTGATGTAAAAATTAAGCTCCGTGTCTTGTAAAACTTTTGATAAAATTTCTTCAATTGTTTTGTTTTGGTAATCACCAGAAATCAACACGTTTTTGTCAAACCAATTGTCTTGAAAATAAAACTTGTATGAAGTTGAAGCTTCAATTTTTTCTAGAACAGCAATTCTGTTAATATTGCTGAAGGTAAGGTTTATTGTCTTTTTTTCGCCTTGTGAATGCAGTAACTGATTAAAACCGAAAAATAATAAAAGGATAGTAAATATTCTCATTTGTATGTTTCTTCGGGTTTTAATTATTAATGTATTTCATCAAGTTTTTCATGAATAGTGGAGGGTTTTCTTTTCGCAAGCTTCTATTCATGAGATAGAAATCATTTATATTTCTTTTGCTTTCAGGGTATAAGGCTATAATTTCTTTTTTTCATTGATTATGTTGAATTTGTTGTCCTTCCATAAAACAAATTCATATCGAGGTTTGTAATCAATCACATCTAATTCTGCCTTGATATTCTTCTTTTTCTCTTTGTAATATTTAATATAAAGCGCTTGATTGTTTTTGATTAGAATTTCATTGTAATAACCACCTTTAAATAAAGAATTACTTAATCCTGTCAGTTTTACAAAGCTCTCATCACCAATTTTAAAATTGGGAATATTGGCTTTTATAAGATTTATTTTTGTTGTATTTTGTTGATCATAAGGACGTAAAACAAGTTCGTCATTATAGATGTCGTACTTTAATGAGACATCAAAATAATTTTGGTCATTATAATTAACACTTCCTTTTCTGAATTCATCTGTTCCGTAGTATCGATGTTTGTTATCGATAGTTTGGTCAAAATTCAAATGCGCAGGACCATTTTTAATATCTAAGGATTCTATTCCTGTATTTTTGTCAAACCAATTGAAGATTTCGGTTTCTTTGATACTTTGGCTGTGTATCGAAGGAATGTTTAATAATAATCCAAATAAGCATAGTAATGGTATCGTTTTTTTGGAATTTTTCAAAGGATTGGTGGATTTTTGGTTTTATTTTCGGTTAATTTCAAAAGTATTAAAAAAAGTTATAATGAATGGTAAAAACTGTTAAAATACGATAAAAAATTCATGTTTTGTTTTAAAAAACAACTCAATGTTTAAACAAATCCAAAAGAAGCAATAGGTTTTTATAGATTTTACTCTTTTTGGATTGTTTTAGTAAAGAAGTGGATTTTACATTATTTTACTTCAAAACTTTCTTTTAGCGACACTGGAACTCCATTTTTTGTAAATCCTTCTAAATTTATTTCATATTGTCCTGGAACATCAGAAGTAAAAAATGAAATCGTTTTTTCTTTTTCTTCTAATGATAATTCTGGTTCCCAAAGCAATTGATATCTGTAATCAGGAATACGGTCATATTTGCTAACACTGTTATAATCTTGCTTAAACGGTATTATTTTGCCTAAAGGTCTTTGGATTTCAGTTTTTAAAATATAAGAACCCTTTTCTTTTGTGCTATAATCATCGTCTTTTGTCGTAAAACTGATAATGCCGTCAAATGCCATTGGACCATAAAAATAAATGCCAGGCACTAAGCTGACTTTAGAAATGTTGTTCATTTTTAGGTCGATTAGTTCATTTGTATTTTGAACCAATAACCCATCAACTAAAACTAAAGACGGCTCCGAGAAAAAATTAAGATCGTGATTGATGTCTCTTACGTGTAAAGTAAAATTTTTATTTTCTTCACGATAATACATTTCCTTAACGATTTCGATGGTAGTTTCTTTTAAGGTTGGAAATCTTGTATAATTGTCTAGAATATACTCTTTCTGTAATGGATGAAAGAAGGGAAATGCTTTTGGATTGGCTTGAATACTGTCTTTTTTTAAATGGTAATACGCATTTTCGACTTGATTTGCAATTGATCTTTCTTCAAGACTGGCCTTGTAGTCGGCAGTAAGATAAAACTCTTCATTTTGTTTGAGTTCAGATAAATTATATGCGTCATATTTGTCTATTTCAAGAGTATAGTCGCTTTTGTCATTCTCAACAACTTGAACAATTGCATTAGAATAATTAGGGTTTTTGTCTAAAATAAAACTGAATTTTCCGTCTTGATTTGTTTTGACAATTTTAAAAGCGAAATCTTTTCCAGGCAATGATAGTGAGATATTTTTATCGGCTATTTGGTTTGGATCTTTGCTGTTTTTGATTGTTCCCGATAGTATTTCACCTCTTAATTCTGGCAAAAATGTTGTTAGATCTAAATTGTCTTCAGTGTTGGATTTTGCAAAATCAAATGAACTCATTTGTCTTTTAAAAGGCAAACTGTTTATTTTTTATAGAAAGAGAATAACTTCCTTTATTGTCTAGATTATTTATTGACTTTATTTTAAGAATGATTTGCTCTCTTTTTGACGCATTTTTTTATCTACTTCTAATGCAAAAAGCTGATTTTTGGAAGCAGAATTTATTGCGGTTGATTGATTTTCTGTGTTTTTTTCTCCGTTTTCTTGAGTAGTAGGTTGCGTTTGTTTTTTGTTGCTAACAATATAAGGATTTATAATGATAAGATCGGTTACAGATGCTTTTGAAATCTTGTTGTTCAACATCCAGTTTGTGTAGACGATCAGTTTGTAGTTGCCTGTTGCAATTGTTGTTGGAATAAAAAAGTCGCCTTCACTCGTGCCATTTTCGAGATAAATCTTATTGCTGAAAATAATTTGTTTTTCATTATTTACAAGTTCAACATGAGCAATTTTACTGATCGAACTAAAATTGTTGTCAGGAGCGTTTAAACAATAAAATTTGCAATGCAGTGTTTCTCCTGCAACTAAAGTCGTGTTATTTGCGTGAACAAATATATTTTCGCTATATAGTTTAGTTTCATTTTGAGTTAATGAACTATGCTTGCGCAATAGCCATATTTGCGACTATTAGCATTATGATGCTTATTATGTTTTTTAATCTATCCAAAATAAAGGTTTAATGTTAGATGAAATTCTTGTGCAGTCGGTACAACCGGGAGGAAAAAATATAATGATGTCCATGTTAGCTCGTTGTCCATAAAATACTTTTTCAGGAACGGGCGACTTAATTAAGGCCAGTATTGTTGCGCCAGCACATCCTTTTGCGTCCCAGCAGTTCGACAATTCTGTCGGGATACAGTCAGTATAAAATGGTGGATATTGGTCATCTTTAAACAGATCTCTGAAATTAAAAAAGATCCTTTTTGATGAAACCGATGATACTTCAAAATAACCGATTATTTTTTCGTCAGGATTATCATCTGATTGTAAATTGCCATAATTAAATCCGGGCTGAACCTGCGATAAAAGACTTTCTGAAGTTGAAAGTTTTTTTGAGTAGTATAATAAGTATACGATTCTAAACTTTGAACATATTGACGTACAATAATGCTATAACGCTCATTAAGGATAGGATTTGAAATATCGATGAAACGTATTGGAAGATTAATTCGGTCTTCACTTTGGCCAACGGTGCTAAGCAAGATTAAATCGTCAGACTTTTTTGTGGTATAACATACTCTAGTTTCACCTTCTCTAGGAATCATTAAAAAATTGGGCTCTTCTTTATTTGGGCTGTTCGGATCTACGATAAGTCTGTTTGGACTCCAAGCGGGAGATACAATTTTATATGTTTCTTCGTATTCGTATCGATAGAATTTTGATTTAGCACTTGGGTCATAATTTGTTACCTGAATTTGAACTCCTTTATACCCATCAATAGTTTCTACTTTTGGTTCTACCTGAACATCACTAACGGCAGTCAAAGTTTGTGTTGCAGATGAATAAGATTTTCCGTCTTTTGTAGTAATATGCAATTGATATGATTTGTCTGGAAGTGCCTGAAAGGGTTCTTTTGAAACATACAGTCCTGAATATTCTTCAAATTCAAATTCATACGTTTTATTTCCATCTTCACTAATATAAACATTTGCGCCCGCCTCCATTGTTGGAGTTTTTTCTCCTAAACGAAATGATCTGGAAATTTTTATTTCTTGTTTTTTAAGTTCATTCGTAATCCTAGCTTGAACTACGAGTATGTCTTCAAAAGTGTTTGATTGAAAAATATATTGTTCCGTACAACTGCTTATGGTGATGCAGAAAAATATAAGAAATATTTTCTGGCATAAATGTTTTGTATATAGGGTTTTAAATCTCATTTCTTATTGATGCTTAAAATTTGATATTATAAGTTATAGTTGGAATCGGTACAGAAAATATCGAAGTTTTATAGGCTTTTATTTGTCCATCTGTAGTTACGAAAAATATCGAATAAGGATTGTTGCGCCCTAAAACATTGTACACCGAAATATTCCAGAAACTGTGAGTCAGTTTTTTGATTTTATGATTTCCTTCTATATTAAAACCAATATCTAATCGATAATAATCTGGTATTCTATATTTATTGCGATCACTGTAAATAGTGTACTGCATATCATTATAAACATAAGATCCGATAGGAAAGGTGATAGGTCTTCCGGACTGATAAATAAAATTGCTTGAAAGACTGTATCTCTTAGTGAATTTATAGTTAAGGACAGCACTCACTTCATGTGGTTTGTCAAAATTTGTTGGGAAATAATGACCATTATTTACTTTTTCATCAATGAACTCAGTGTTTACTCTAATAAAAGTTCGCGCATAGGTATATCCAAGCCAGCCATTAAGTTTTCCGATATTTTTTTGACTAAAAATTCAATTCCGTATGCTTTTCCTTCACCTTGCAAAAGCTGGGTTTCTGTGTTTTCATTCAGCATTAAATCAGAACCTACTTTATAATCTAAAAGATTCTTTGATTTTTTAAAGTATCCTTCGACACTTAATTCTAATTCGTCATCTTTAAGGTTTTTGTAAAATCCTAAAGAATATTGTCTAGCTTCTTGTGGCTCAATATTCAAATCAGATAATTTCCATGCATCTGTAGGAGATTGTGTTGTGTTGTTTGTTAGTAAATGTATGTACTGATAAGTTTTGTCGAAGCTTGCTTTTACAGAGAAATCATCATTAAACAAATAACGTAGGGCGATTCTTGGCTCAAATCCGCCGTAGGTTTTGATGACTTCGTTTTTTTATAATAATTTGTGCCAATTACAGTATTGTCATTCACTGGAGCATTTGGTTGATAAACACGTTGTGTTGATTCTCCCAATGCCGAATAAGTAGAATAACGAAGCCCAAGATTCACTAAGATTTTCTCGCTTATATTGTAGTTGTCCGAAAAATATACTGCAGATTCTAATGCTTTTTCACTCTCAATTTGAACAGGAATAATTGTCGATTGAGGGCTTTTCGGATTAAGATAGCCTGGATCAACATTATATAGTTTGCTCGAAATACCGTAATTAAAAGCGTGCTTAGAATTCAGTGAATAATTGAAATTGGCAATAAATTGAGTGTCATTTAATTTGTATCCATAATTAAAGGAATCAGGAGTTCCGTTGTCAAAATCAATATTGAATTTGTAATTACTATTTGTCAAGATAAAATCGGCTTTGGTTTTTTCGCTGAAGGCATGATTCCATTTTAATGAAACTAATGCATTGCTGTATTTATAAACAGAATCAGAAGAAATGCTAAAACGATCCTTGCTGTAGTATAATGTTGATTCAATATTGTTTTTAGGATTTATCTTGTGGTTGTATTTTATAATGCCATCAAAAAAGGTCGCTTGACTGTTTTTTAAATCTTCATTGTCTAGTTTCTTTAAAATCCAGTCTGAATACGTAGTTCTGAATCCAACCAAAACACTAGCTTTGTTTTTTATAATTGGAGCACCAATAGCAAGATTGCTTGTCACCGATCCAATTCCGCCTTCACCTGAGAATTTTTCAGGATTACCGTTTTTAGAAGCGATATCAAAAACAGAAGATAATCTTCCTCCAAATCTTGCAGGAATGCTTCCTTTATAAATATCAACTTTGCTTGTTGTATAAGGATTTACGGCAGAGAAAAAGCCCAAGAAATGTGATGTGTTGTAAAGAACGGCATTGTCTAAAAGAATTAGGTTTTGGTCGTCTTTTCCTCCTCTCACATTAAATCCCGCCGAACCTTCTCCAGTTGTTTTGATTCCAGGCAAAGTAGTTGCCACTCTAAAAATATCTCTTTCGCCTAGAACTAGCGGAATGTTTTTTATTTTTTCGACATCAATTGTAGAAACTCCAGCTATAACATCTTTTACATTTTTGTTTGCGCTGGTCTTAACCACGACTTCATCTAATTCGTTAAAACTTTCATCGAGAAATACATCAAGTTTTCCATCATCGTACATCATTACGGTTTCGGTGGTTTTTCTATGATTGACTAGTTCTATGTCAATATAATTAAGGCCGTAGGGAACAGTGATTTTGTAATTTCCGTCATTATCTGTAACAGTACTGCTGTTTTTTCCGCGAACTCTTACAGTTGCATTAGAAAGAATATTTTTTGTCTTGCCATTTTTTACAGAACCAGAAAGTGTGTATGATTTTAGTTCTGCTCCTTTTTTTCTTTGCCAATATATACAATTCCCGAAACATTTCGATTTCGCGTTATGGTATCGTATTGCTGATGAAATACAGGTTTTGCTGATGGTTTTTCAGGTTGAGGCGTCGTCTTGTCAAAATAATCATCAGGCAGTGAAGTGTGAATTGTACTGCTTTTGGTCAGGATTATGACATTATTGCTTATGAAATAATTTAAAGTCGTTTTTTCAAAAAGATCACGCAATAAATCTTCAATGGAAACATTGTTGTACGTTTTGTTGATTAAAACAGGCTCGCTTTTAAGCCAATTTTCATCAAAATAAAATTTATAATTTGTTGCTTTTTCAATGTTTTCTAAAGCTGTCTTTAAATCAGCATTCTTGAATTCAATGGAGATTTTATTGCTTTTTTCCTGACCGAATATTAATGTGCAAAAAGCTAATAAAAAGATGGTAAGTATAGTTTTTCTCATTTTTAATTCGATTCAGTGGCGCGTAAATTGCTGATTTCTTTAATTAGATTTTCAATAAAAACTTTGTTGTCTGATTCTTCTAGCCGATAATTATTGCTGTAATAATTTTTTATCTTGTTTTTGTATTCGGGGAAAATTTTGATGAGATCATTCTTCGACGCTATTTGATAAAAAGTGTTTTTGTATTTTAATACAAACTCATTTTTTCTGAAAATGAATCCGTTGTAGAATTTGTAATTCCGTCTGCAATTGATCTGTGGTCGATTACAGTTGATCTGTTTTTATGGTGTTTGATATAAAGTGCAATTGCTTCAGAAAAAAGGATTTCCTGATAATATCCATTCATGAAAACAGGGCATGAAGGATTATTATAATTGATGTTAATGAATTTCTTGTCGTAAATTTTAAAACTGGCAACATTTTGTTTTATCGTATTAATGCCTAGGTAGTCAAATTTTCCAATTGGTTTTAAAACTAAAATATCATTGTGAATGTCATATTTTAAATCGACATTATTGTATGTCTGGTTTTGATAGTCAAGAATTCCAGAACTATAATTGCCAGATAAAAAATAACAGTGTGTATTGTCTAAAGATCTGTATTGATTTACATAACGAGGACCGTTATATATAGCCAGGTTTTCATTTCCAATAGTTTTATCAAACAGATTTTGAATGGATGTATTATTGCTGTTGTTTTGGCTATAGATCGATAGAATGTTTAAGAATAATCCAAATACTATGAATAAGATATTCTTTTTTTGGTAATTTTTCAAAGGATTGGTGGATTTTTGAATTTGTTTTGGTTAATTTCAAAAGTATAAAAAAAAGTTACAAATGACACTTGAGTCTGTTAAAATGTAATATTTTTTCTATTTTTTGTTTAAGCAAATTTGGTTTTTTTGAAACAAATCTAAATATCAGAATTGATTTTTTCGTGTTGAAAAGAAATGAAAAACCCCAATTCATTTAATTGAATTGGGGTTTTGACTAAGAAGTTTTATGGGTTTATTCAATTTTGAATGTTTTGTAAAAATGGGCATAATTCCCTGTTTCAGTAAGCCCTTCCAAGATGATTTCATAATCTCCAGAAATATCAGAGGTATAGAATGGGATAGTTATTTCGCTACTATTAAGAGTTATATTAGGTTTCCAAAGCAATTGATGTCTATAATCAGGAACTCGGCTACGTGTATTAGCAGTTTCGTATTTTGGTTCAAAATAGACTTTTGTAGCTTCTGGCCTTAAGATTGTCGTTTTTAAAATATTTTTATCAGAATAAATAGTCGCAAAATCTTTATTCTTTGTCGCGATACTAACAATCCCGTTGAATATTTTAGGACCATAACAATAGGGTCTGTCAACAACGCTAATGCTTTCAATTTGAAAAGCATTGTAATTAAGCAAAGCATTTATATTCTGAATTTGTAGTCCATCGACCAAAACTAGGCAAGGTTCAGGCGATTGTGTTATATTGTATTTGATGTCTCTTAAAAAGAGCGCAGGAATTTGATTGTAATCTTTAAAATTGAGTTCCGTAACAATTTCTATTATTGTTTCTTTAAATGTTCTAAACCTTTCAAAATCATCTAGATTGTATTTTTTCTCGGTAGGTTGAAAAAAGAAATTTGTATTGGTAGCTTCAATAAGACTATCTTTTTTTTGTGAAAAATAAACGTTTTCTACCTGCGATGCCAAGGAACGCTCTTGAATCGCTTTTAAGTTTTTACTAGAAATTGATGTCTTATTGGAGAAAATTAAATTTGATAAATCCGGACTTGGTGTTTTGTCTATTGTAATAGTATAATTTTCTCTGTCAGATTCTGATAGTTGCACATAACTGTCTGATATATTGGTTTGTTTGTCTATCAAAAAAATAAATTTTCCGTCGCGATTTGTTTTGGCTGTCTTGAAAATGAAATTTTTTCCAGGAATGGAAAGTGTAACTATTTTAGAACTTATATCGGAGTTTGCGGCTTTCGCAGTTATAATTCCGGTTATAATTTCGCCTCTTGTTTCTGGAAGTATTTTTATGTTTTGTTTTAAATTTATATCAGTATTAATGGTTTCATTATTTGAGTATGTAGGAATAAAATCTATTTTTCTGATATTTAAAAAATACTTTCCTCTCTCCAATGTTTTTGGCAATGTAAGTATCGCTTTTTGTCTTTTTGAATATTTTTCTTTGTCAAGGCTTAAAGGAATGTTTTCAGATGTGTTTTTTGGTTCGTTTTTATAAACGTCAAGTTTCTTAGAAGTGCTATCAATAACCATATTGATATGTTCTTCAAATGGATTTATAATGGTAAAATCTTTTTCAAAAAAGTTATTTTGATTGTTGTTTAACATCCAGCTCGTATAGGCAATAAGTTTGTAATTTCCTGTTGTTAATGTTGTTGGGATGAAATAATCGCCAGATCCAATTCCATTTTTTAAACTAATTTTAGTTTTAAACACACTTTCCTTATGATTATTAATTACTTCTAGATAAGCAACCTCACTGATATCTGAAAATACATTTGTTTTATTTAAACAGTATAATTGATAGTATAGTGTTTCGCCAGTTAAGACTGTTGAGGTGTTGGTTTTAACTAATACAGATTCTGTACCCAAAAAGGTATTAGTTTGAGCATTACCGTTAAAAGTGAAATTTACCAATAACAGTAGAAAAGCTAATTTGATTTTTAATTTTCCCAAAATGAAGGTATTATGTTAGAAGAAAATGTTGTACAATCGCCGCATTCTTTTTCAACCATATAGAATCCCGAAGGAACCATTCCTGGACCATCTCCAATATAATCGTGCGTTTTAATTATGTCATAATCATTTTGTTCGAGCTCATAAAAATAGTAGAGCCTGGCATTGCAAGTTGTAAAATACTCGGTTGGTTTTTCTGAGGGGAAAAAATCTTTGAAACTAAAAAAGATTCTTTTTTAGCGACCGAAGCCACTTCAAAATAACCAACTACTTTTTCATTTGAATCTGTTGTTGATTTGATGTTCCCAACTACATATCCAGGTTGATTTGGAGATAATAATTCTCCTGAATCAACCATTTTTTTGGATGTATAATAATAATCATAAGTCGCTTGACTTTGTGTATATTGAGAAACCATAATGCTGTAACGATTTGTTAGCATGTAATCTGTGTCGGCAATAAAACGAATAGGATATTTTACACGATCTTCAGTCAAATCGGTCGTATTGGTTTGTCTGATTCCCGTCGAGTGTTTTGTGGTAAAACAAGTCTGAATGTTAGGTGGCGCAGGAACTTTTACATAGCTATAGTATCCATTTTGTTTTACTAAATTAATACGTGTTTCAATAGGATGCGGCGTTATTATTTTATAGGTTTCTTCATATTCATAGCGATAATATTTGGAAGTATTTGTTGGATCAAAACTAGTAACGCTTACCTGGATACCTCGAATTCCATCTTTGTCTGAGACTGTTGTTTCTAGATCAATAGTATTTAGTGTAGTTAAAACTTGTGGTGAAGAAACATATGATTTCCCAGATTTAGTTGTTATTTTTAATTGATAGCTTTTATTGGGTTCTGCTTTAAATTCGTTTTCAGAAATATATTTCCCATCTTTTTCGTCAAAGTGAAATACATTTTTATCGCTGTCAATAACAGTAACGTCAGCTCCAGATTCAGGAACTTTCACGGTGTCATTAAGAACTCTAGTTCTTCCAATTTTTATTTCCTGAAATTTTAATTCGTTTGTTAATGTAGCTTCAACAGTCATTGCATCTTCAAAGTCTTGATTTTGATAGATGTATTGTTCCGTGCAACTGGATAAAATTGCAGTCGCAAAAAGGGTTAATACCGTTTTTTTGATTATAGATAAATTCATATTGACGAGATAAATGAATTAAAATTTTATATTATACGTAATTGTCGGAATCGGAACAGAAAAAATCGATGTTTTATAAGCTTTGATTTTTTTATCTTCAGTAACAAAATAAACATTATAAGGATTGTTTCTTCCAAGAACATTATAGACAGAAAGATTCCAGAAGCTATGAGCGAGTTTTTTTATTTTGTGATTTCCTTCAAAATTAAGACCGATATCTAATCTGTAATAATCTGGAATTCTATATTGATTGCGGTTGCTGTACAATGTAAAATTCTCTCCAGCAAAATCATAAGAACCAATTGGGAAAGTGACAGGCCTGCCAGTTTGATAAACAAAATTAGTTGATAAACTGTATCTCTTGGTGAATTTATAATTTAAAATAGCGCTAAAATCATGTGGTTTGTCATAATTTGTTGGGAAATATTGGCCGTTATTTATTTTTTCTGAGTCAAACTTACTGTCCAGTTTTATTAAGGCTCTGGAATAGGTATAGCTCAGCCAGCCATTAAAATTCCCTTTTTCTTTTTTGATCAGAAATTCAACTCCGTAAGCTTTTCCTTCTCCTTGAAGAAGTTCAGTTTCTATGTTTTCGTTCAAAAATAATTCGGCACCAACTTTATAATCTAAAATATTTTTTGAACGTTTGTAATAACCTTCAATGCTCAGTTCCAATGATTTTTCAATTATATTTTTGAAAAGTCCTAATGAAAATTGATTGGAAGATTGAGGTTCAGTATTTAAATCCGAAAGTTTCCAGACATCCATTGGAGATTGAGTCGTATTGGTTGACAGTAAATGCATGTATTGGTACGTTCTGTCAAAACTTGCTTTTATAGATAAATCAGGAAGTATAAAATAACGAGCAGAAATTCTAGGTTCAAAACCTCCATACGTTTTTATAGATTCATTATTTGAATACGTTTTAGTATCAACAACGGTTCTTTCAGATTTAGGAAGGCCGTCTTGATAAATGTTTTGAGTAGAAGGGCCAAGTGCGGCATAATAAGAATAACGCAAACCTAAATTAATTAAAAGTTTATCATTGACCTTGTAATTTTCAGTAAAAAACAAAGCCGACTCTAAGGCTTTTTCCTTTTCTAAAGTTTTGTTTTTAATTTGAGAATCACCATTCGTTGGTTCTAGAAAACCTGGATTAACATTGTAAATTTTACTGCTAATGCCATAATTAAATAAATGCTTCTCATTCAGGGCATACTTCATTTTAAAAACAAACTGAGTTTCATTGATCTTATAACCATAATCAAATGATTTTTCAGGTTGAGAATCGTAATCGATGTTGAATTTATATTGGCTATTAGTAACAATCAATGAAGATTTATTTTTTGCATTGAAATCATGATCCCATTTTACTGTTGCCAATAAATTGCTGTATTTATAAATAGAGTCTGAATTGATGCTGTATTTATCATGACTGTAATATAGAGAGGTTTCGAGATCATCTTTTTTTGAGATTTTATGATTGTACTTCAAAAGCAAATCATAAAAAGAAGCTTGGCTATTGTCGAGTTCAGGATCTTTGATGGCTTTCAAAATCCAATCAGAATAGCTTGCTCTGCCACCAAATACCAAGCTTGATTTTCCTTTTACAACAGGAATTTCAAGTGTAACATTGCTCATTACCGGGCCAATTCCAGCTTCGCCAGAAACTTTTTCGGTGTTTCCATTTTTAGATTTAATGTCAAAAACAGAAGAAAGACGACCTCCAAACTCTGCAGGAATACTTCCTTTGTATATATCAGCCGATTTTGTTGTAAATGGATTTACAGAAGAAAAGAAACCTAAAAAGTGCGATGGATTGTATAATGAAGCATTGTCGAGTAAAAACAAGTTTTGATCATCTTTTCCTCCACGAACATTAAAGCCTGCAGAACCTTCTCCTGCTGTTTTTATCCCAGGAAGCGTTGTTGCAACTTTAAAAATATCTCTTTCACCCAAAATTAAAGGTACATTTTTAATGTTTTCGATATTGATACTTGTGAGACCTGCAACTGCTGAGGTTGTATTTTTTGTTCTCTTATTTTCGATGACAACCTCCTTAAGCGCATTTACATTTTCATCTAAATTAAAATCAACTTTTCCATTGCTGTAAAGTACAATTCTTTTAATCTTAGATTCATGTTTGATAGATTGTGTTTCGATTATGTTGATGCCAGCCGGAACTCTAAAACTATAATAACCGTTTTCATCAGTTGTTGTACTTATATCTTTGTCCTTTACTTTTACAGTAATATTATACTCTGGTTTTCCTGAAATTCTGTCTTTGATGTAACCAGACAGGGTATAAGTCTGAGAAGCATTTATCAATGATTGTTTTCCGAGGGAAATAATTGAATCTGAATCTTTCTTAGAATCATTCAAATATTGCTTGTTGTAAATGGGAACAATTTGTGAATTCGGAGTTTTGTAGACGTTTATTTTGTCGGCATTCTTAAAATATTCTTCTGTTATAGTGTTTGATATTAAAAGGCCATTGCTTAGAATAATATTGTTTCCGTCAATAAGGTAATTGATGGTTGTATTGTTAAAAATGGCATCTAAAACTATTGTAATAGATGTATTCTTGAAGTCTCCCGAAATAAGCTCATTATCAGCTAACCATTGGTCCTCAAAATAGAAATGAAGAGAAGTGTTTTTTTCAACTATTTCAATAGCTTTTTTTCGAGTTACATTTGAATATTGTACAGAAATATTTTTTTCTTGTGAAAAAAGAAAGATTGGTAGAAAAATAAAAAAATAGAGGATAAGATGCTTTTTCATTTAGATTTTGGAATAGAGCTTATAAATTGTTGTCAATAAATTTTATCAAATCTGCTTTGAATTGGTATGGATTTGTCTGTTCCAGAATTTTATTTTTTTGTAAAAATCTTTTATTTCTTTTTTTAGTTGAGGAAATGTTGTGACGATTTCTTTTTGTGTATTTACAGATGTAAATTTTGAATTATAAAGAATTTGGTAATCAATATCTTCTTTGAATTCGGTATATAAAGTAGTTTCAATAATGGTTTCTTTTGCAGTTTTAAAATACTTAATATATAAGGAAATGTTTTTGCCTAAATATTTTTCTTCAAAGAAACCAGTGATGGTTTTAGGGTATTTGAATTTATTGTCAATATTGACAAATCGTTTATCTCCAATTAAAAAATAATCTGTTTTTTCATTTATAAGAGTTATGCCGAATGCACTGTTGTTCTCAAAGGATTTAACAAGTTGATCTTTGTATATGTCATACTTTATCAGGATGTTTTCATATAATTGATTATCATAAAAAACAGATCCTTTGACAAAGTTTTTATTTAAATAATAATTATGGCTGTTTTTTAAATTATAAGGATCACTATGAATTTTGCCGTTATTGATGTTTAAAATCTCTTCTCCAATTGTTTTGTCCAAATAATTGGAGACCTCTTTTTTCATTAGTTTGAGAAAAGCTATTGGTTGAAAAAGACAGCAGAATGAAAATTATTGTTGAGTAGTTAGCGGTTTTCAATTGTAGGTTTTTGCAGTAGAATTTCAATTTAAAAGAGACAATAGTAAATAATATTGTTTTAATTCTTGGCCATGCAATACCCTTTTTCATCAATAGTTTAGTTTTTGTGTAGTTATTTTCTATATAAAACTATGTTAATGTGTTTCTTTTTAAAAATAAATTAAACCAACAACATTGATTTTTAAACCAACAACATTATTTGAGCTATAATCTGTTTTCTGAAAACGTTGTAGTTTAGTGTTTTAACGGTATGATTTTAAGTTGAGAAGAATGTAAAAAACGAAAAACCCCAATTCAACTAAATGAATTGGGGTTTCCTATGAATAAACCTTTAGTAAACTAAGATCTGATTACTCTTTTTCTCCTCACGTGGAGGTCTTGGAACAAGCGCTTTTTTAGACACTTTTTCTTTTTTAGTTTTAGGGTCGATTCCTAGGTATTTCACTTGGAAAACATCTCCCATTTTAACTACATCAGCAACGTTTTCTGTGCGTTCCCAAGCTAGTTCAGATACGTGAAGTAATACTTCGTTTCCTGGCGCCGCAGTATATTCAACTACAGCTCCAAAATCTAGCATTTTGATTACTTTAACTTCGTAAGCTTCTCCCATTTGAGGCTTGAAAGTTAAAGCGTCAATTTTAGCCAATACAGTTTTGATGCCTTCTGGATCAGTTCCTAAGATTTCAACAACTCCTTGTTCATCAACTTCATTGATTACGATAGTAGTTCCAGTAGCTTTTTGTAATTCTTGAATTACTTTTCCTCCAGGTCCAATTAACGCTCCAATAAAGTTTCCAGGAATAGTTCTAGTAATGATTTTTGGTGCATGAGCTTTAACATCTGCTCTTGGAGTTGCGATAGTTTCAGTTAATTTTCCTAAAATGTGCAAACGTCCATCACGAGCTTGAGCTAGGGCTTGTTCCATAATATCGTAACGCAATCCTTCGATTTTGATATCCATTTGGCAAGCCGTAATACCGTCAGCAGTTCCAGTTACTTTAAAGTCCATATCTCCTAAGTGATCTTCATCACCTAAAATATCAGACAATACAGCAAATTTATCTCCATCAGTAATTAATCCCATAGCAATACCAGAAACTGGTTTTACCATTTGAACTCCAGCATCCATAAGAGCCATTGTTCCAGCACAAACTGTTGCCATAGAAGAAGAACCATTAGATTCTAAAACTTCAGAAACAACACGAATTGTATAAGGACAATCTGCAGGAATCATATTTTTTAAAGCTCTTTGAGCTAAGTTACCGTGACCAACTTCTCTTCTTGAAGTTCCTCTTAATGGTTTTGCTTCACCAGTTGAGAAAGGAGGGAAGTTATAGTGTAAGTAGAATTTCTCTTCACCTTGCTCAGATGGAGAATCGATTTGGTTAGCTTCTCTAGAAGTTCCTAAAGTTACTGTAGCCAAAGCTTGAGTTTCTCCACGTGTAAATAAAGATGAACCGTGAACTCTTGGCAAGTAATCCGTTTCACACCAGATTGGTCTGATATCTGTAGTTTTTCTACCATCTAAACGAACGCCTAATTCTAAAACAACGTTACGAACAGCTTCTTTGTTTGTTTTGTAGAAATACTTAGAAACTAAATCTCCATCAGTCTGCTAATTCTTCTTCAGTAAATAAGGCTTTTACTTCTTCTTTTACTTCAGCAAATGCGGCGCCTCTTTCGTGTTTAGCTGAACCAACTTTTGCAATAGCATAAATTTTATCGTAAGCCGCTTCTTTTACTTTTTTGTAAATTTCTTCGTTTTCTTTCTCACCTTCGTAAGTACGAATTTCTTTTTTACCAAAAGCTTCTTGTAAACGGTATTGAGCCTGAATTTGAACTTTGATAGCCTCGTGAGCAAATTTAATTGCTTCGATCATTTCAGCTTCTGAGATTTCTTTCATCTCACCTTCAACCATCGCTACAGAATCCATAGAAGCACCAATCATCATATCGATGTCAGATTTTTCTAATTCTTCTCTGCTTGGATTGATCACTAATTTTCCGTCGATACGCGCTACACGTACTTCAGAAATCAAGTTGTAAAATGGAATGTCTGAAACGGCTAATGCCGCAGATGTCGCTAAACCAGCTAAAGCATCTGGCATAACTTCTTCGTCATGAGACATTAACTGAATCATAACTTGTGTTTCAGCATGGTAATCGTCTGGGAAAAGCGGACGTAATACACGGTCAACTAATCTCATTGTTAATACTTCGCTGTCGCTTGGACGTGCTTCTCTTTTAAAGAAACCTCCTGGGAAACGACCTGCTGCACGCAAATTTTTCGCGGTAATCTACCGTTAATGGTAAAAAATCAACGCCTGGATTTGATGTGCGAGCTGAAACTGCCGTTGCAAGAATCATAGTGTCGCCCATTCTAACTACTACAGAACCATCAGCTTGTTTAGCTAAACGTCCTGTCTCGATTGTGATGCTTCTTCCATCACCTAAATCGATCTTTTCTACAAATAATTGTGGAATCATAAATTTTTTCCTTTTTGATTATACAATGGGTTTTAGTTGTGTTGTAGTTGTTGTTGTGTGTAGTTGTTGTTATCTAAAACCCAATGAAAAACCAAACTTTTTTCTTGTAATATGCTTATTATAAATAGCAGTAATGTAAAAACAAAAAGAGGCACTTTCGCACCTCTTTTCTATATTGATTATTTTCTGATATTCAATACTTTAATGATCTCACGATATCTGTTGATATCTTTCTTTTTCAAGTAATCCAACAAAGCTCTTCTTTTACCTACTAATAGTACAAGAGAACGCTCAGTGTTGTAATCGTGACGATTTTTTTCAAGTGTTCAGTTAAGTGAGAAATTCTGTAAGTGAACAATGCAATTTGACCTTCTGCGCTTCCAGTGTTTGTTGCACCACCGTGTTGTGCGAAAATCTCTTCTTTCTTTTCTTTAGTTAAATACATTCCAATATTATTTAATGATTTTTATGTATGTCAATACAACTTTTGTAAGACGGGTGCAAAATTAGATTAAAAAAACAAAAGAATCAAACAAAAATAGAAGAATCTTAAAATAAGGTCAAATAAATTCGTTTTTAATGATTGGAAGGCATTTTTTTGGAGGCTATTCTTTCGTTTATAGAAGAATACGAGTATTTTGTATTGTTTTCATTTATACTTACTCCTGAGATTAAGATTCCTTTGTTGTAATTTTCAGTAAATGAAATTTTATGAACAAAATCATTTCCTTGCCAAACACCTTGTTTCAAACCGTTCTTTAGGTCTCCTTTTTGAGTTATAAATCCATCCGTTTCTTCATATTCTCCATTCCCGTCAATTACGGTTTGTTCTCCCTCTTTAGTCCAGAAATTAAGAATCAAAGTTTGGGATCTCTTTGTTTTAGGATCCCAAGTATGATTTTTTTCGCATTTCTTGCTTTGGTTCTCGTACCAGTTGATTTCTTTGCCGGATTTATGATCGTCAACATAATTCACAACCGATTCTTTTGCTCCGTTTTTATAATAGTAAATAAACTCTCCGTCTTTTTTTAAAATATCTCTATCTAAAGTTGCGCCGGTCATTTTTTTCTGCCATTTTTGTAAAAATCGGTTACAACATATCGGACACTTTTTTGAGAATAGTTGGTAATTACCCTCATATAACTATAATCAGGAGAAGTAGTTTCGCGATTTAATGAGTCAAGAAAAATTTTTTCGAGACCATATTGATTTGTGCCGAAAGATTAGCTGAAATTACGAAGTAGAATAATAATAAGGCACATTTTTTCATTCAATTCTATTTTCGCTAATAAAAATAGGATTTCTAAAATAATTTAGCAACCTCTTGATTCACAAATTCTAAAAATCTTTCATCAGCTTCTGTAAAAGGATCAATAACGTGGCTGTCAATGTCAATTTGACCAATGTTTATTCCGTTTACAAATAAAGGCACAACGATTTCTGATTTTACAGTCAAACTGCAGGCAATATAGTTGTCTTGTGCTTTAACATCTGGCACTACAAAATTGGCATTGCTTTCTGCAACTTGTCCGCAGATTCCTTTTCCAAACGGAATAACAGTATGGTCAGTTTCAGCACCTACGTAAGGCCCTAAATGAAGGGTTTTGTTTTCGTGATTGGCAAAATAAAAACCAACCCAGTTGTAGTATTCTACATTTTTGTTTAACAATTGACAGATTGCTAATAATTTTTCGTCTCTAACTATGTTTGTATCAGCAACAATAGCGCTTATTTTTGGTTGTAATTCTTGAAAAGTCATGATAAATAAATTTTATACAAAAGTATTTAAAGCCTGACTTAAAAAATACATAAATTTGAAAAAAAATTCCGTTGAAAAAATATTTAGCACAATTTAAACCTTTCTTGATTTTTATAGGCACTTTTTTCTCCGCTTATATTTTACTGACAATAATTTATAAATTCTATTTGAACAGTTTTGACCCAATTGATATTGATGGAATTTCAAGAATAGTTGGGAAAAATGTCGAGCGACTAATGTCGTTTTTTAATTGTGATATCAATATAGTTAAAAGCCTTTCCCAGCCTTCTTTAGAAGTTTGGTACAATAATAAATATACAATTCGAATTGTCGAAGGATGTAATGCCGTAAGTGTCATTATTTTGTTCATTTCGTTTATAATCGCTTTTTCAGGAAAACTCAAGACGACTTTATTGTTCATTCTATCCGGGACACTTTTCATTTATGTTTTGAACGTTTTTCGTATTATGTTTTTAACAATTTTGCTATTTAAATATCCAGAAAAGGAGCATTTTTTGCACGGTGTTTTATTCCCGTTGATTATTTACGGACTGGTTTTTCTTTTATGGGTTATTTGGGTCAATAAATTTTCGAAATATGCTAAATAAATTATTGGAACATAAATTCAAAATCCTGATTTCAGTTTGTATCGTAATATGTTTTGGAATTATTCGAGCATTTGAAAACAGTCTGTTTTATGATCCTTTTTTGGAATATTTTGAGAAAGATTTTAAAAATTTGCCTTATCCTGAAATAGAATCTTTTAAGTTGTTCTATGGGCTTTTTTTCGATATTTTTTGAACACAATCCTTTCTCTGTCTTTGATTTATGTGCTGTTTAGAGATGTTGATATTTTTAAATTCAGTTTCTTTTTATATGTCTTTTTCGGAGTGATTCTTTTTGTGCTGTTTTTTGTGATTTTGAATTGTTTTCCAAATGCGAATTGGCTTCTTTTTTACGTTCGAAGATTTATAATTCAACCCATATTTGTTCTTTTGTTTATTCCAGCATTTTATTATCAACAACAAAATTTTAAAAAATAACAAATCATTAAATATTTTTCTCAGTCTTTTTGAATAGTTTTGCAGTATGAATCTAAAAAAGTGCACAGGATTATTTTTGGCTTTCCTATTGTTGGTTTCCAACATTGGGTTCGCTTTTGATGTGCATTATTGCGGAGGCGAAATCGCTTCTGTATCTTTAAATACATCGGCAAAAGCTTCTCCAGAAAAAAATGTTGTGGAGAGCAAGAAAAAAATCTTCTTGTTGCAAAGACAAAGTAGTTCATATTGAGAAAAAATCCGATAATGCTACTTTTAAAATATTCTTTTTCCAGTTTGATTTTCCGGCTGTAATCCAGGAATATAAAACCATTGTTTTTTTATCTATTCCAAATTTTAAAAGCAATCAAATAACTTCGTATTATTCTGATGCGAATGCGCCTCCTTTCTACAAGTTATACAATCAATACATTTTTTATTCCTGATTTTAATGTTTAGAATCAAGCCGTTTTTTCGTGCTTGAAAGTTGCTGTTTGTTTTTTTTAAAGAATCAAAAAAAAACAGCTTTTCTAATAACATTAAAATTATTTATATGCACAAAAATATTATGCTTTTTAGCATGATTTTGCTGTCTGTAACTGCTTTTTCGCAGGAAGATTTGCAGGAAGTAAAAGTCACTAAAAAGCAAAAAGGAATTAAGAAATCCTATACACTTACATCCAATACATCTGTTATTACGAGTAAAGAACTGCTAAAAGCGGCATGTTGTAATTTGGCCGAAAGTTTTGAAACAAATCCTTCTATAGATGTCAATTTTTCGGATGCTTTAACGGGAACCAAACAAATAAAAATGTTAGGTCTTACAAGTCCGTATTTAATGATTACTGAGGAAAATATTCCATCGGTTCGTGGCGCTTCGCAAGCTTACGGATTATCATTTACGCCAGGAACTTGGATCGAAAGTGTTCAAATTACAAAAGGAGCGGGGAGTGTTATAAATGGTTACGAAAGTATTTCGGGACAAATCAATACTGAACTTTTAAAACCTTTAAGCGATATTCCATTTTTCTTAAATGCTTACGGTTCAACAGATGCGCGTTTTGAGCTAAATACTCATTTCAATAAAAAATTATCTGACAAATGGGCGACAAGTCTTTTTGTACACGGAAATACGCGTGTGGCCAAAAATGACATGAATAATGATGGTTTTCTGGATAATCCGCTGGGGAAACAAATCAATATTTTGAATAGATATCAATATTATGATCCCGAAAGTGGTTTGGTGAGTTTTATCAATTTCAGATATATGAATGATAAAAAGCAGACAGGTGAAGTTGATTTTGACAAAGATCGTGATCGCGGAACTACAAATCATTGGGGTTCAGAAATCAACACAGAGCGTTTTGATGTTTCAACAAAAATAGGATATGTTTTTAAAGATATGCCTTATCAAAGTATTGGTTTTCAAAATGCCTTCAACAGTCACAATCAAAATTCTTATTTTGGACTGAATTTGTATGACATCAAGCAGAATAGTTTTTATTCGAATTTGATTTTCAATTCGATAATAAACAACACGATGCATAAATTTACGACCGGATTGAATTTTACGTACGATCAATATCAGGAGTTTGTGAATGTTGTCGATTACAGCCGAATTGATAATTCGGTTGGAGCATTCTTTGAATATACCTATGACAACACAGATAATTTCAGTTTGATTTTAGGCGGAAGGGTAGATAATCATAATCGATTGGGCTTTTTTGTAACACCTCGTTTGCACATGAGATACAATCCTTGGAAAAATGGTGTTCTTCGTTTTTCTGCCGGAAGAGGAAAGCGTTCGGCTAATATTTTTGCCGAGAACCAACAGCTATTTGCTAGTTCTAGAACGTTTTCAATTTTGGATACAAACGGAAAAGTATATGGCTTGAATCCTGAGATTGCGTGGAATTATGGAATCAGCTTTTCGCAAAAGTTCAAGCTTTTTAATAAAAATGCTGAAGCAGGATTTGATTTCTACCGAACTGATTTTCAAAACCAAGCTGTTGTTGATTTAATGCAAAGTCCGCAACAAGTTTTATTTTATGATCTAAAAGGAAGTTCGTTTGCAAATAGTCTTCAAGTCGAATTTAATTATGAGTTGATTCATAATCTGAATTTGAGAACCGCTTATAAATACTATGATATCCAGACAGATTATTTACGAGGAACATTCCAGCGTCCGTTGCAGGCAAAGCATCGTTTTCTCGGAAATTTAGAATATGAAACAGCTTCTGATAATGGAAAACAATGGAAGTTTGATTACACTTTCAACTGGACAGGAAGTCAGCAATTGCCTTATACAGCATCAAATCCTGCTGAAGATCAGTTTCCTAATTTTTCTCCTGCCTATGCAGTTATGAATGCGCAGGTAACGAGAGTTTTTTCAGATGTTTTTGAAGTGTATATTGGCGGAGAAAACATTGGAAACTATAAACAGAAAAAAGCAATTTTAGGAGCTGATGATCCATTTGGACCAAATTTTGATGCTTCTATAGCGTATGCTCCAATTTTTGGACAAATGTATTATGCGGGATTACGATTTAAAATAAAATAACAATATCAATAACAATAACAATATCAATAACAATAACAATATCAAATTTTAATATTTAGACAAAATGAAAAAATTAATTTTAATAGCAATAATTGGGTTTTTGGGATTTTCAGGACAAGCTCAAACTAAAAAGAATAAAAACTTAAAATATACTGTAGAAGTAAACGGAAATTGCGAGCAATGTAAGAAACGTATTGAAAAAGCGGCGTTTAGCGTTCCAGGAGTAAAAACGGCAAATTGGGATATTGCTTCACACCAACTGTCAGTAATTTTAAATGAAGAAAAATCATCTCCAGCCGATTTGAATAATGCAATTGCAAAGGTAGGACACGATACTAAAGAAGTGAAAGCCACTCAAACAGATTATGATAACTTGCACAGCTGTTGTAAATATGTAAGAGAATAACAATAGTAAGAGCCTCGGGATTATTTCTTGAGGCTTTTTTAATAGTTAATTTATCTTTAAAATACCGCATTTTATTGTGGTTGAACTAAATTATTGTTACTTTCACAAACTTAAATTAAGTATAACCAAACCATTTTTATGAATAATTTTGATTGGACTCAATTAGTCAACCCCGAATTTTATATTACTTTAAGTATCGGTGGTTTTCAAATTGGTTTATACATTGTGCTGTTTATTGTTTTTGCCGAAACTGGGCTTTTTGCTGGTTTCTTTCTTCCTGGTGACAGCTTGCTTTTTTATCAGGAATTTACAGCCGTGACTTAATCGAAAATGTGGTTTCTATTCCGAGTGATTTTATCAATGTTTTTATCCTTTCAACTTTAGTGGCTGTAATGGGGGTTTTTGGAAACATGACTGGATATTGGTTTGGGGCAAAAAGCGGTTATTATTTATTTAAAAAAGAAGATACTTTTTGGTTCAAGAAAAAATACCTGCTTCAATCTAAAGACTTCTTCGAAAAGTATGGTGGAAAAGCAATTATTTACGCTCGTTTTCTTCCAATATTTAGAACTTTCGCGCCAATCATTGCAGGAATAGTTTCTATGGATAAAAAGAAATTTATGTTCTATAATGTTTTGAGCTCATTTTTGTGGTCTTTTGTATTAATCTTTTCTGGACATTATTTATACGGAGTGTTTTTAGAGCATGGAATTGATTTGAAAGAGCATATTGAGGTAATTGTAATAGGAATTATAATTGTATCAACTTTCCCGGTTTTCTTAAAGCTTATCAAAAAAAGAACAAGCGGAGAAAAGATATAATCAGAAATAAATAAAAACAAAAAGTCCGAAGTTTTAGCTTCGGACTTTTTTGTTGGAATTCATTCATCAGTTAGCAATGAATGAAATTATTTTGAATCAATAATTAAGATGAAATTCGATAGTGATTTGGAATTTGGCACTTTAAGATTTGGAATTTAAATCTACCATTCATTCACTTTATTGGCATCCATTTTTAGGAAGATAAACAGCAAGATTGTGAATCCCCAGAGTCCGGAACCTCCATAAGAAAAGAACGGCAATGGAACCCCGATAGTCGGGAAAATACCAATAACCATTGCAATATTTACAAAGAAGTGTATGAACAAAATTCCGGCCACGCAATAACCATAAACACGGCTAAATTTAGTTTTTTGTCTTTCTGCCAAATAAATTACTCTTAAGAACAAGCCAACAAAAAGTGCTATTACGACTAATGAGCCAACAAATCCCCATTCTTCACCAACGGTTGTAAAAATATAATCGGTATGTTGTTCTGGTACAAATCCCCCTTTTGTTTGTGTTCCTTGTAAAAAGCCTTTTCCAAGCCATCCTCCAGATCCAATTGCAATTTCAGATTGGTTAGTATTGTACCCAATACCTTTCATGTCGACAGTTTTACCAAGCAAAATATTGAAACGGTCTCTGTGGTGCTGTTTGAAAACGTGGTCAAATACATAATCTACAGAGAAGACAAAAGCAGAAATAATGGCTAAAAGAATAGTGCTCATTAATAAATTTCTGTCAACAACGCGGCCTTTGAAATGTATAATTGCAAGAACAACTGCGGCTAGAATAATAACAACATAAGGTTCGAGAACTAATGTCAATACGAATAATAAAATGGTAATAAAACCAGTCCAAACATACCATGAAGGCAGTCCTTCTCTGTACAAAACAATTATAAAAATACTATAAATCAAGGCACTTCCTGGGTCTGGTTGCGGTAAAATAAGCATTACAGGTAAGAATACAATTGCTAAAGCTTGTATTTGCCTATTGACATCTTTAAGGTTGATTTGTGTGTCGCTCAGGTATTTTGCCAGTGCAAGCGATGTGGCGACTTTTGCAAATTCGGATGGTTGCAAGGTAAATCCTCCAATGGCATACCAGCATCTTTGTCCGGCAATAGTTTTTCCAAAAAGGAACAATCCTGCCAGAGATAAAAGTGAAACCACAAATATGATACTGGCATATTTTTCATAAAATTTTCCATCAACAAAAAGAACTACAAAAATCAACGGAATGGTACAGCCAATAAAAATAAGCTGTTTTTGATACGTTCCTTCTGTAGATAATAATGAAGATGAATAAATGTTCAGCCACCCTAATACAACTAACGTGATGTAGATAAAGACGCTTATCCAGTCAATATTATTTTTTACACTTTGATTTTTCATTTGAAATAATCTTGTTAGTTTTCTTTAGTGGTGTCTATTGGTATCTTTTTCAATTCAGTTTTTGTTGTTGCTTTTTGGGCAACAATTTTCGCTTTTAAAACAGAGTCTTTTGGAGTCGATTCAATTGCACTTGCTTCACTCATGCCTCCTAATTTAGCATATTCACTCGCTAAACTTTTATTTAAAACACGAACTTCTAAATCGGTTCTTGTGATTTTCTTTCTTAAATACTTTTCAATCATCAAACTTGCAATCGGTCCGGCTACGTTTGCACCAAAACCTCCATTCTCAATCATGATTGCGATGGCAATTTTAGGATTGTCTTTAGGAGCAAAAGCAACAAAAATAGAGTGATCTTTCAGTTTTGTTCGCACTCCGTCAATTTTAGCATAGTTTTCGGCAGTACCTGTTTTTCCACAAATATCGATGCCTTGTACTTTAAGAGCATAAGCCGTACCCTTGTTGTAAACGTCAAATAATCCATTTATTACAGGAGGGAAATACTTTTTGTCTATTGTGGTTTCGTGCCTTGTTGTAAATTTTGCGTCAATTTTTTTGCCTTCGATCTTTTTAATGATATGAGGCGTGTAGTAATAACCCTGATTTGCAACAGTTGCCATCATATTAGCCAGCTGGATTGGAGTCATTAAAACCTCACCTTGTCCGATCGCATTAGAAACAATTGTTGTGCTTCTCCATCCGCCGTTTGGATATATCTTTTTATAGGTTTTAGATGTTGGAATGTTACCTTTTCTTCCTGTAGGCAAATCATACCCCATAAATTGGCCAAGTCCAAAACTTTTAACGTGATTGCTCCAAACATCAACAGCATATCCTGGATTTCGATACTTGTTGATTGTTAACATATATGATTGTGCAAAGTATGTGTTGCAAGAATTATAAATACCGTTGTTCAGCTGATGCGGACCAAAACCGTGACACTTCATAAATCGGCCTCTACCATAACTGAAACCATGGTGGCACATAAATGTTGTATGTTCATCAATTACTCCTTCTTGAAGAGCAACTAAACCCGTCAATATTTTAAACGGTGATCCAGGAGGATACTCTGCCAAAAGCCCTCTGTCATATAATGGTTTTGCAATAGAATCATGATATAAAAGAGTATAGTTTTTAGAGCGCTGTCTTCCAACTAAAATTCCAGGATCGTAAGAAGGAGCAGTAACAAGTGCTAAAATTTCACCTGTTTTAGGCTCAAGAGCAACGATCCCACCTCTTTTATTGATCATTAATTCTTCGCCATATTTTTGAAGTTCGGCATCAATAGTTAAATTGATATCTTCTCCTGCAACAGCGATAGTGTCGTATTTTCCATTTTTATAAGATCCAATTTCACGATTGTACTTATCTTTCTGGATATATTTAACTCCTTTGATTCCGCGTAGTACTTCTTCATAACTCTCTTCTACACCTTGTCTTCCAATCAAATCTCCACTATTGTAGTACGGGTTTTTCGCAATTAAGTTCTCATCTACTTGTCTAATAAAACCAAAGATATTTGCTCCATAATCTACTTCATAATCACGAAGCGACCTTTTTGGAAATAAAAACCTTCATATTTTCTGATTTTTTCTTGAAAAGCGACAAATTCATTTTTGTTTAATTGCGCCAAAAATACTGACGGAAGACGCGGGCTATAAACTTTAGCCTTAGCAATTCTTTTATCGTATTCTTCTTTTGTGATGTTTAATAACGCACAAAATTCAGTAACATTCAAATCTTCTTTGATTTCTCGCGGAATAACCATGATATCATATGAAGCTTGGTTGGCTACTAATAATTTGCCGTATCTGTCGTAAATATAACCTCTCTCAGGATAGTCGTACTGTTTTTTTATTGCGTTGTTTTCTGATTTTAACTTAAATGAATCGTCTACAATTTGCAAATAAAATACCCTGATCACCAGTAAAGATCCTGCAATGATAATTAAAGCGGGCAGACAGAACTTTTCTCATCGTTTATTGGGCTTAATAAGATAAATTATTATGATTGAAGTTATAATTGTAAAAATTGAACTAAATAAGGTTCGGAGCAAAATGTCCCAAACAAATTTAAATTGGAACGCTTCGAGAACAAATAGTACAATATGATGTAGCAAAACTGATACCAAAATGAATGAAAAGCGCTCCGGTGTTAAAGATTCATTTAGTTTGATGGTTTGATATTCATAACTCAGTCCAAACGAAAATTTAAAAATATAAGGTCTGTAATAAGCAAGAATTACACAAGCTGTTGCATGGATTCCGCCAGAATTGCAAAACATATCCATTGTTAATCCAAGCAAAAAACTTGAAATAATCAATCCTGATTTATTGCTGTTAACAGGATAAAGAATGATATATAGGATATACGGAAAAGGACTTATGTAACCTAAAAAATTCATATTGTTGAAAATAACAATCTGAATTGCCAGTAACATAATAAATCGAAAAATATTGACTAACAATGCGCTATTCATCTTTTTCCTTTTTTTCTAAATTAATAAGTTCTTCTCTGTCTTTGCTTTTGATAATATAGACATGTCCTAGATTTGTCATATCGTTAAACAGTTTAACTTTTATGACATAAAAACTTGTCTGGTCTTCTTTATAAACGGTTTCAACAGTTCCTATGTTGATTCCTTCAGGGAAAATTACAGATTGTCCTCCAGTTACGATTGTGTCGCCTTTTCTAACAGAAGCTAACCTTGGAACGTCTCTCAGCTGTACAAATCCAGTACTTTTCCCATCCCAAGTTAAAGAACCAAAGTGATTTGATTTTTTAAGTTTGGCATTGATTTGTGATTTCATATTCAAAATACTAACCACAGTAGAATATCTTGGGGAAGTATTATCAATTACTCCAACAATTCCTAAACTGTTGATTACTCCCATATCTGGTTTTACACCTTCGTTGGATCCAGAATTTAAAGTAAGAAAGTTTTCGTGAGTACTGTAGGTATTATGAATCACTTTTGACACAATAATGTCAGCCGGCTTTACTCCTTTGATAGTATCAGGTAAAGGCAATTTTGTTGTGTCTTCTTTATTGAATAAAAGACTTTTTAATCTTGCGTTCTCAAGTACAAGTTCGTCATTTTCAGCTCTTAAATTCAAGTATTCATTCACATGATTGATTCTTTCATAAACACCTCCGCTCAAGAAATTGGCAGAACTGATTACTTTGCTTCTATGGTAGGAATGAGATTGAATAGTGAGTCCTAACGAAATACCTAAAAGCGACAAAAACAGCAATCGATTACTGTTTCTTATAATGAAATTAAATATTTGTCGCATTTCTTGTCTGGTTATTTTGTTTCAGGATATGCTTTAGGTTTCAATTTTTATAAAGGTCAAATCATAGAAATTTGACCTTTATAAAAGTAAATTAGTTTTTATTTTGATCTTATTTGATTAAGATGCTTTTAAATTTTGCAATATTTTTAAGTGCCATTCCAGTACCGCGAACAACTGCTCTTAACGGATCTTCAGCAATATAAACTGGCAAATCTGTTTTTTGAGAAATACGTTTGTCAAGACCTCTCAACATAGATCCACCACCAGCTAAATAGATACCAGTATTGTAGATATCTGCCGCTAACTCAGGAGGAGTCTGAGATAATGTTTCCATTACAGCATCCTCAATACGTTGGATAGATTTGTCTAATGCTTTTGCAATCTCACGGTAAGATACATCTACTTGTTTTGGTTTACCAGTAAGCAAATCTCTACCTTGAACAGACATATCTTCTGGCGGCCCATCTAAATCTTCGATAGTCTGCTCCAATCTGAATTTTGATTTTTTCAGCGGTACTTTCTCCAACAAATAAGTTGTGCTGTGTACGCATGTAATAAACGATATCATTTGTGAAAACGTCACCCGCAATTTTTACAGATTTGTCACAAACAATTCCGCCTAATGCAATAACAGCAATTTCAGTTGTACCACCTCCAATATCTACAATCATGTTACCTTTTGGTTGCATAATGTCGATACCAATACCAATTGCTCGCTTGCCATTGGCTCGTGAATCAAATAAACTTCTTTTCCGTTTACACGCTCACAAGATTCTTTTACAGCACGCATTTCAACCTCAGTAATTCCAGAAGGAATACAAACAACCATTCTTAATGCTGGCGTAAACATTCTCTTTTTTAATGCAGGAATACTTTTGATGAACATGTTGATCATCTTTTCTGAAGCATCAAAATCGGCAATAACACCATCCTTCAAAGGCCTTATGGTTTTGATGTTTTCATGCGTTTTACCTTGCATCATGTTGGCTTCTTTACCAACAGCGATGATTTTGCCTGAAACTCTGTCGCGTGCTACGATAGAGGGGCTGTCAATAACAACTTTATCATTATGAATGATTAAAGTGTTTGCGGTACCAAGGTCTATTGCAATATCCTCGGTCATGAAATCAAAAAATCCCATAAGTTTTTTAGGGGTTTAAAATGTTATAAATTATTTATCGAACAAAGTTAAACAAATTAATGTTTAAAATGACGAGTTCCTGTAAATACCATTGCAAGATTATTTTCATTGCAATAATTTATGCTTAATTCGTCTTTTATCGAACCTCCTGGCTGAATTACAGCAGTTATTCCTGCTTTTTTGGCTAATTCTACACAATCCGGAAATGGAAAAAATGCGTCACTTGCCATCGAAGCTCCAGTTAAATCAAATCCAAAAGCTTTCGCTTTGTCTACAGCCTGCATTAATGCATCGACTCTTGATGTCTGACCTGTACCAGATGAAATCAATGTTCCATTTTTAGCAAATACAATAGTGTTTGATTTTGTATTCTTGCAGATTTTAGAAGCAAAGATCAAATCTTCGATCTCTTGAGCAGTAGGTTCTGTAATGGTAACGGTTTTTAAATGCTCTTTATTATCCGTAATATTATTTCTGTCTTGAATTAACAAACCATTAAGACAAGTTCTAACTTGACGAGCTGGTAATTCAACTTCATTTTGAACTAAAATGATTCTGTTTTTCTTCTCTTGTAAAACTGTAACTGCCTCATCATCATAAGCTGGAGCAATTACCACTTCGCAGAATAATTTGTTGATTTCTTGCGCTGTTTCTAAATCAATTTTTGTGTTAGAAATTAACACTCCGCCAAAAGCAGAAGTAGGATCACAAGCCAAAGCGGCTAAATATGCTTCGCTGATTGTTTTTCTTGAAGCTAAACCACAAGCATTATTGTGTTTCAAAATTGCAAATGTTGGTCCGTCAGTTTTAAACTCAGCAATTAAATTTACTGTCAGCATCAACGTCTAATAAGTTGTTGTATGACAATTCTTTTCCATGAAGTTTTTTGAACATAGCGTCGAAATCTCCAAAGAAGAATCCTTTTTGGTGAGGGTTTTCACCGTATCTTAAAACTTGACCGTTCGCAATACTTTCTTTGTAAATCGTCTCGTCTGTATTGAAATAATTAAAAATTGCTCCATCATAATGAGATGATACGTGGAACGCTTTAGTAGCAAACAATCTTCTGTTTTCAAGAGTTGTGCTTCCGTTTTGTTCTGTAATCAAATCTAAAAGAAGGCTGTATTCATTAACTGAAGCAACAATTACAGTGTCTTTGAAATTTTTAGCACCTGCACGGATTAATGAAATCCCGCCAATATCAATTTTTTCGATGATATCTTGTTCGCTTGCACCTGAAGAAACAGTTTTTTCAAAAGGATACAAATCAACAATTACCAAATCAATTTGAGGAATGTCAAATTCTTTCATTTGCTGAACATCGCTCTCGTTGTCTTGACGGTTTAAGATTCCGCCAAAAATTTTCGGGTGCAATGTTTTTACTCTTCCTCCAAGAATTTCTGGAAACGAAGTAATATCTTCAACTGGAACTACAGGAATTCCAAGATTTTTAATAAAATCTTCAGTTCCTCCAGTAGAGTAAAGTGTTACATTTTGTTCGTGTAATTTTCTAACGATTGGCTCTAATCCGTCTTTAGAAAAAACCGAAATTAGTGCTGATTGTATTTTTTTAGTTGTGCTCATTGTGTAGTTATGATTTTCAGACTGCAAAAGTAGTTTTTTTAAATATTATTTTAAAGAAAATTAATGTAACATTATGCTAAAAAAATCTACTGATGAGTAAGTTAAGTTTTATTAGGTTTTTGAATTTAATTTATTGAATTTTACTTTATTGAAAAATACTATTATATGTTTCTTTACCTCCGATTATTAAAAGAAAGTTTCGGCTTTGCCATAAATGCGTTGCGAAATAATAAATTAAGAACTTTATTGTCTTTGCTGGGCGTTACGATTGGTATTTTTTCGATTATTGCTGTTTTGGTCGCTGTCGATTCTTTAGACCGAAAAATTTCTAAGGATTTGAGTAGCTTAGATAAAAATACGATTTATTTAATGAAATATTGCTTTGGGCCATCTGAAATTCCACAATGGAAAAGAGAGCAGTTTCCAAATGTGAAATACGATGAATATATTGGGTTGAAAAATTCATTGAATAATACCGATCAAGTAGGTTATCAGCTTTTTGTTGCGAGGGAAACTTTAAAGTATGATTCCAAAACTGTTGCCGATGTGAATATTATTCCTTCATCATTTGAAATGGTTGAGATTGACGGATTGAGTTTTGATAAAGGACGATTTTACAATGAATCTGAGTCAAATTCTGGAACTCCGGTTATTGTTCTTGGATATGATATTGCCGAAGGGCTTTTCGACGCAAGTGATCCGATTGGAAAAAATATTCGTTTATATGGACAGCGTTTTACGGTTATTGGTGTAATGGCAAAGCAAGGAGCAGGTTTTTTGGCGACAGCAATGATACTTCGGTTTATTTGCCAGCCAATTTCCTTCGCCGAATGTATGGCGACAGTGATTCGATGACGCCCGTAATTGTTTTGAAACCCGTTAAAGGAGTTGATATGGAAGCCTATAAAGCTGAAGTTGCTCAAAAACTTCGTGCCATTCGTGGTATGAAAGCGGGAGAAATGGATAATTTCTTTGTAAACGTGCTTTCTGGCTTCACTGATTTTATAGATGGAATATTGGGAACTTTGAGAACTGCTGGAATTTTCATCAGTATTTTTTCTTTCTTGGTTGGAGGTTTTGGAGTTGCCAATATTATGTTTGTTTCTGTAAAAGAGCGAACAAATTTAATTGGTATTCAAAAATCTTTGGGAGCGAAAAATAAATTCATCTTATTTCAGTTTTTATTTGAAGCCGTAATGCTTTGCTTGATTGGAGGTGTAATTGGTTTGCTGATTGTTTGGTTGCTTTCTCTTCTTCTGACCAATTTATTGGAGTTTGAGTTTGTTTTGAGTTTCTGGAACATCTTTATTGGTGCAGGGCTTTCCATTTTTGTTGGGATAATTTCAGGGATTTTACCGGCAGTTTCAGCGGCAAATCTAGATCCGGTTGAAGCAATTAGAACCGGAATGTAATATTGTTTTTGTGTTATTTTACTGTAAATTTTGATGGCTCGAAATAATTAGATATTTTTGATAGACCACTGACAACTTAATCCGTAAAACAAATGAGCTTTAACCTTAAATCTGTTGATACTGTTGAGTCTATTTCCAAAGAAGATTTTAAAAAGAATTATTTGGATAAAAGAAGGCCTTTAATTATAAAAGGACTAACGAAAGATTGGCCAGCCAGAGAAAAGTGGTCAACCGAATATTTTAAGCAGATTGCAGGTGATATTGAGGTTAAATTGGTAGATAATTCAAAAGCAGACCCTTCAAAAGTAATTAATGCTTCAATCGCCAGCATGAAATTTGGCGAATACTTGGATTTGATAAAACGAGAACCGACGCAATTGCGTATCTTTTTTCAATCTTTTCAAACACAGACCCGAATTAATCGATGATGTAAAAATTCCAAAAGAATTAATGGGCGGTTTTATCGAAAGTATGCCGGCCATGTTTTTTGGTGGTTCAAAGGCAATAACTTTTTTGCATTACGATATTGATTTGCCGCATCTTTTTCACACTCATTTTGGCGGAAGAAAGCATATTATATTATTCGATAATAAGTGGAAAAAAGATTGTATTGTCTTCCAAACACTACATATGCCTTAGAAGATTATGATGTCGCTAATCCAGATTTTGAAAAATTCCCAGCGCTAAAGGGAGTAGAGGGTTATGAAGTTTTTCTTGAGCACGGCGACACTTTATTCATGCCAACAGGAATGTGGCACTGGATGCGTTACATTGATGGTTCTTTTTCGCTAACACTTCGCGCTTGGGATCAGTCTGTATCTAGAAAAGTAGCCAGCGTTTGGAGCTTGTTCATGCATGGAGCAGTTGATAGTGCTATTAAAGTTGTTTTCAGGGAACGTTATGCTCGCATGGCGCGAGAAACTTGCTTTTAAAATCGCTGAGAAAGAATTGAAAAAGGATTTGAAGAAAGCAGGGTAATTTAAAGATTGTATTTAGGAAGTGAAAAATTCCGTAGGAATGAAATATTGGTAGCAACGGAATTTATTCCGTCACATGTATGATATGTCAATGTTTAATATAAAAAAATCCCAAGAAGGAATTTCTTGGGATTTTCTATTTTGAATAGTTTTAAAACTATCTAATTGTATTATTTTGAATCAAATCGATATATAAGTTGATCTTATCTTTCAATTCTTTTCTAGGCGTGATAAAGTCTAAGAAACCGTGCTCTAAAAGAAACTCAGCGGTTTGGAAACCTTCTGGCAAATCTTTTCCTGTAGTGTCACGTACAACACGAGGACCAGCAAAACCAATCAAAGCGCCTGGCTCAGAGATGTTGATGTCTCCTAACATAGCGTAAGATGCAGTTGTTCCTCCAGTTGTTGGATCGGTACAAAGAGAGATATAAGGTAATTTAGCTTCAGCTAATTGAGCTAGCTTTACAGAAGTTTTTGCTAATTGCATTAACGAATAAGCGACTTCCATCATACGAGCTCCACCAGATTTTGAAATCATTACAAAAGGCAATTTGTTTTTGATCGCGTGATCAATACCTCTTGCGATTTTCTCACCTACAACTGCTCCCATAGATCCACCAATAAAAGCGAAATCCATACAGCAGATTACAAGTTCTTTTCCTTTAGATTTTCCTACTCCCGTACGTACAGCGTCTTTTAAGTGAGTTTTTTCCATTACATCTTTCAATCTGTCTGCATATTTCTTTGTGTCAACAAAGTGCAAAGGATCTTTTGATGTCATGTTTTTATCTAACTCAACAAATTCGTTGTTGTCGAATAAAATTTCAAAATAGGTTGCGCTTCCAATTCGAACGTGAAAATCATCTTCAGGGCTAACGAATAAATTTCTCGCTAATTCGTCAGCATCAATAATTTTTCCAGTAGGAGATTTGTACCACAATCCTTTCGGAACGTCCATCTTATCTTCTGTAGCGGTCGTAATCCCTTTTTCTTGTCTTTTAAACCAAGCCATTTTTTTAATTTTAGAATGTAGATTTTAGATTTTAGATTTTTAATCTGATTCAGAAATTAGATTTCAGGCTTTTAGAAGTCTGAAATCTAAAATCAGAAATCTAAAATTTAAAGCGTGTTTACGTTATTTAAATCAGCAAAAGCTTGTTCAAGTCTTGCGTTGAATGTTACTTCGCTTTCACGAACCCATCTTCTTGGATCGTAATATTTTTTGTTTGGAGCATCAGGACCTTCTGGGTTTCCAATTTGAGATTTCAAATAATCTAAATTTTTAACCATATAATCACGGATTCCTTCAGTGTATGCAAATTGTAAATCTGTATCGATGTTCATTTTGATAACTCCGTAGCTGATACCTTCTCTGATTTCTTCAAGTGTAGAACCTGAACCTCCGTGGAAAACGAAGTCAACTGGATTGTGTCCTGTGTTGAATTTTTGTTGTACGAAATCCTGAGAATTTTTTAAGATTTTTGGAGTTAATTTTACGTTTCCTGGTTTGTAAACACCGTGAACGTTTCCAAAAGCGGCGAGCAATTGTGAATTTAGGGCTCACTTTAGATAATTCTTCGTAAGCGTAAGCTACTTCTTCTGGTTGAGTGTATAATTTTGAGCTATCAACATCAGAGTTGTCAACACCATCTTCTTCACCACCTGTAATACCAAGCTCGATTTCTAATGTCATACCCATTTTGCTCATTCTAGCTAAATATTCTTTACAGATCTCGATGTTTTCTTCGATTGGCTCCTCAGACAAATCGATCATGTGAGAACTGAATAATGGTTTTCCTGTTTCTGCGAAGTGTTTTTCAGAAGCGTCTAATAAACCATCAATCCAAGGCAATAATTTTTTTGCGCAGTGGTCAGTGTGTAAAATTACAGTTGCACCGTAAGCTTCAGCTAAAGTGTGAATATGTTTTGCTCCAGCGATTCCTCCAGCGATTGCCGCTTTTTCACCTGCGTTAGATAATCCTTTTCCAGCGTTGAATTGTGCTCCTCCGTTAGAAAATTGAATAATAACTGGTGCGTTTAGTTTTGTCTGCAGTTTCAAGTACACCGTTGATTGTGCTTGATCCAGTAACGTTTACTGCAGGAAGTGCAAATCCTTTTTCTTTTGCATAGTTAAAAATCTCCTGAACTTGGTCTCCTGTAGCAACTCCTGGTTTGATATTGTGTGCCATTGTAATTTTTTTATAGTTGTTTTTAGTTTTTAGGTTGCAAAAATAAGAATTAATTAGCATTAGAAAGGATAATTTATTCCAAAATTTAAAACAGAGTGCCCAAAATTGTATTCCTTAAACCATCTGTCTCCCTTCTCATGTGCCGGATTATAAGTCTTGAAGCCTAAATCCAATCGAACAACAAAAAAGCTTAAATCATAGCGTAAACCAAATCCTGTACCCAAAGCAATTTCAGCTAAATCGTTTACGTTGTTGAATCTTGCCTTTTCGTCAATCACGTTATCGAGTACATTCCAGATATTTCCAGCGTCTGCAAAAATTGCACCTTTGACATCTCCAAGAATTTTAAAACGATATTCGGCACTAAGCGCAATCTTCATATTTGCTTCGTTAAAATCATCCTTCGCATCTGTGCTTCCCGGACCTAATGAGTAAGGTTGCCATGCGCGGTTGTCATTTGAACCTCCTGAGTAATAACTTCGTGAAAACGGAATGTAATCTGAATTTCCAAAGGGAATTGCAATCCCAAAGAAACTTCTTACTGCTATTACATTTTCTTTTCCAAAATCCCAGTGTTTGATATAATCGAATTCGGTTTTGATGTATTCCGAATATTCTAAATTAAATATTTCGTAATTGCCATTGGTGTTTTTTGGCAGACTCGCAATGTTTGAAATCGCGGACAATAAAGTTCCTGCAGATTCTACTTTTGTTTTAAATTGATAGAACGTATTGTCTGCTAAATCTTTTTTAGTGGTTTTGGTAAACGTATAACTTGTCGCTAAAATAAAGTCATTTTCGGTCAAACGAACTCTTCGTTCTTCAATGCTTTCTACGTCTCTATATTGAGGGTCTCCAGGCTGTAATGCAGTTCTGTTATTCAATACGTCATCAGTAAATCCTGTAGTTCCTTGAGGAATGGTAAGGTTTTTTCTAGCTTGTTCTTCTGGTGTGGTTCCCCAGTTTTCATCATTTATGTTATAATCTTTACCTATGCCGTTTAATTCATCATATGAAGAAGTGTATACATTAAAGTAATTGTTCGGGTTTAAGTTTCGAACATATTGTGCGTTCAATAATTCTAATTTTGCTGTATTGTGACGTTTTGGCGACCAGTTGTAGGCAATTCCGCCCGTAAAGTTTTCTTTGTCCAAACCAATATTTCGCTGTTTCGAAAAACCGCTTGATATTGATGTGGAAGGAATCATTCTTTTCGGGATGATTTTTTCAGTTCCAAAAGGCATTAAAATCCTTGGGAAATTCAATTTCATATCAAGTCCATATTCTGAAACATTGAAGAAATTATTGTTAGGATTCGCCATATCTTTTGATGATCCAATATTCATTCTTGCCGAAATTTCAAGCGTTTCAGCACGATTAAATACATTTCGAATAGTTTCAGATATACTTGCCCCAATACCAAAATCCTGAATGTTAGAATGTGTTACATCGAGCGTTGCCCCGAAACTATATTTTTTTCTTGGTGTCAAATAAACATTGGCAATTAAAGATTGTGCGGTTGAATCTCTTTTATCGACTTCATATTGTATTGAAGGATAATTGAAGATTTTTAAATTGTTCAAATATCGAGAAGAAAGCGTTGTTCTCGTATCAGAGAAAATGCTTCCTTTTGTAATAAAAACGGCATCAGTAATAGCTCGCGGTTTGTATTTGATTTTTTTGTAACCGTATAAATTAAAGTTGTTGTACGAAATACTATCGTTGATTTTTGATTTTGCATTAGCTGGTGAATAATCAGTATAAATATTCACATCGCTGATTTTATACAATTTAAATGGTTCTGTTCTGCTTGAATCTTTTTCTTGTATGCTGTTATTGTTGATGATTAAGTTTACATCGGCTTTGTTTTTTTGCCAATAGTATCAATATCAAAAGTCACATAAGTCGGTTGAAAATAATAAGCGCCATTGTTTCTGAAGTACGTTGTAATACGGTTTTTTTCTTCTTCAAAATCAGTGGTTTTATATTGGTTTCCAGATTTTAAAAGCGAAGGTTCTCTGCTTGTGTGATAAAGCGAGTCTAATGCAGGAGTCAAAATCGTAGTTCTGATAGAATCTAATGTATAGGCTGGTCCAGTCGTGATGTTGTAGTTTATTTTGGCTCTTTTGATTCCAACAGTGTCAATAGTATAATCTGTTTGTACTTTGAAAAAACCATTATTTAAATAGTAATATTTTAAACGAAGCAAAGATTTTCTTGTTTTTGCAGTATCAATAATTACAGGAGCTTCTCCCGTATTTTTTAAGAAATCATTTAAGCCTTTATTTATAAAAGATTGGCCAAGACGATCGACCTGTTTAGCTGATAATAATTTCGACCAACGCTCATATCTACCCGGATGATTGTCAAATTTTGCTTTATAAGTAGAGTCAGGATTTAAATTGGCTAAGTTGTATAAATTCAAACGCAATTTAAAACCCAACAGTTTTCCGTTTGGTTTTTGGTACATTTGATTCGTGGCAATTTCATCATTTGATGATTTTCCGTTTACAAGAATATTATTTTTTACAAGAAGGTTTTTTCCATCTGGAACTCTTTTTACGGCATTACAAGCACAAATAAGTGTTGCTATTAGAATAAATGCTGTTATTTTTGTGGAATTATTTTTCAAGTGTTTATAAATATTTAATTCAAAAGTACATTATTTTATGGTTAGTAAAAACCAAATAAAACTTATCTCAGGCTTACATCAAAAAAAACAGCGTTTTGCAAATCAATTATTTTTTGCGGAAGGAGTAAAAGTAATTCAAGAATTGTTGCAATCCAACTTTGAATTAGAGCATTTGTACACCACGCAAAATGATTTTGAGGCGGTTCAATCTTCAAAACGTACTCTTATTAATGAACAGGAGTTAAAGAAAATAAGTGCTTTGTCAACTCCAAATACTTGTTTGGCAGTATTCAAAATCCCTGCCGAAAATAAAATAATCGAATCAGGATTGATTTTGGCTTTAGACGACATTCGTGATCCCGGAAATTTGGGGACAATTATGCGCCTTTGCGACTGGTTTGGCATCAAACAAATCATTTGCTCTAAAGAAACTGTAGATATTTATAACCCAAAAGTGGTTCAGGCTACAATGGGATCTATAACCAGAGTAAATGTAAATTATATTGATTTGAAAAGCTTTATCGCTCAAACAAAACTGCCAATTTTTGGAACTTTTATGGATGGCGAAAACATTTATAAATCAAATTTGCCAGAAAAAGGAATCATTATTATGGGCAATGAAGCCAATGGTATTTCGGCAGAAATTGAAAAAATGGTCACAAGCCGACTCACAATTCCACGATTTGGAAAGCCGCAAAAAACCGAAAGTTTAAATGTAGCTACTGCAACAGCAATTATTCTCAGTGAATTTAAACGAAATAGTTAGCTATTTGTTTTAGTGAAAAGTAAAATTTATTAAAATGGCTCTAGATTTCATAGAATCTATATTTCCTGTCCAAGGACTGTTTGGGTCATTATCTCTAACTAATTCGTCAGTGATGCCAAACATTCCTCTGATTGACGGTGAAAAAATGAAATATTCTGTAAAGAAATCAATTCCAACACCCATTTCATAAGTCAGCCGTCCAAGGTTTTACTCTGAATTTTTGTCGCGAATTATCATCTTGAGATTTTGAATTGCTCGATAAATTCAGCGTTGTCGACATTCCGCCAACTAGGTAAGGGCGGATATTTCCTGTACGCAAAGAAGAGAATTTCAGCAATAAAGGAAAATGGATATAAGTACTGTTCACTTCTCTCAAATAGTCATTTTGAGAAGGGAAATTTGGATAATATAAATCACGTTTTGTATAGTATAAACCTGGTTCAAAACGCAGGTTTATATACTCCTGTAATCTTAAATCTGCAACAACACCAACATTAAATCCGGTAGTTTTTTTTACCTGAATATCTTGGTTCACAACATTTTTATAGTCAAATTTAAAGTCAAAGCTATTGAATCCTAAATAGTAACCAAAATAAAGGCGTTGTTTTTGCCAGTTTTCAAGGTTTATAATGGGATCTTTGCTAAACATGTTTTTAGCAAATTGCGAATACCCTTTTGTCGATAAGACTAATAAAATTAAGATTACTGTTTTTTTCATACTATTTTTTAGAAGCAGAATAAATGGTTGCAACTCCGAAGGTTTGAGGCATAGCCACAACATCTATAAACCCAATTTTTCTCAAAATATTGTTTAATGCTTCTCCGTAAGGAAAAGCCGCGACAGATTCTGATAAATAACCATAAGCAGAATTATCTTTAGAAAATAATTTCCCGATTATTGGGAGGATGTTTTTGCTGTAAAATTTATACCCTTGTTTGTATGGAGTTTTATCTGGAACAGAAGTTTCAAGAATTACAAATATGCCGTTTGGTTTTAAAACTCTTAAAATTTCGGCAAATCCTTTTTCTAAATTTTCAAAGTTTCGAACACCAAAACCAACAGTTATAGCATCAAAATAATTGTCTTCAAAAGGAATATTTTCAGAATCTCCCAAAACCAAATCAATAGTATTTGAAAGATTTTTTTCGGCTACTTTCTTTTTCCCAACTTCAAGCATTCCCGCCGAAATATCCAAACCGATTATTTTTTCTGCATTGGTTTGTGCCATTAAAATAGCTAGGTCACCAGTTCCAGTAGCAATATCAAGAATGACTTTTGGCTTTGTGTCAGATACTATTTTTAATACTTTTTTCGCCATTTCACATCAATCCCAAATGAGATGACACGGTTCAAATTATCATAGTTCCCAGAAATGTTGTCAAACATTTGGGCAACCTGCTCTTTCTTCCCTAAAGAAGAGTCTTTATATGGAGTTATTTTTTCAGACATTTTTTTTATTTAGGCAAATATAATACAATCTGACTTAACTGTAATTGGCTTTTTCAATTTGTAAAACAAATGTTTTAAAAGCGAGATTTTTGATGTTGCGAGCTCGCTGTTTTTGTTTGTTGAAGCATATCACCAAAAGTGGGTATTTTAAAAAAATCACCAAAAGTGGGTATTGTGTAGCGCTGGATTTATGCACAAATTTGTCAAAGATAAAATGATGAAAATTTTAATGATTGATTGAAAAATATGACTTAAATCAAATGGTTGCTTCTTTTGCACTGGTAATTCAGTTGTTCTTGTAAGTAGTTTTGAAATGCTGTTCTTAAAAGCAAGATCATTTTAAAAGTTAAGTGCAAAGTACGTTCTTAGGATTAAATTTGTTTTTGGAAATTTTAATTTTCTTGCCTTTAATATCTTAGTGGTATTTGTTATTAAAGGCGTTTTGAGACTTGTTCTCAAATTAACATTTATGTTATTCAGTTATTTCAAGTGTTTACACATTTGTGATTTTTTTACCAAAACTATTTCTCGAAAGAGTCAAAATCTTAAAATCAATTGTTTAAAAAACATCCTTCACAAGAGGATGTTTTTTTATTTACGGATATACGTTTCGTAAGTGTAATCATAAAGATGTTTGTCATCTTTAAAGTTTTCTTCTGATTCTACCAGCATCCACTCGTTTTCGTTGATTTTTGGAAAAAAGTATCTGCATCAAAAGCATGATGTACTTTGGTTATTTCAATTATATCAGCATAAGGCATTGCAAGATTGTAAATTTCACCCCCGCCAATGATGTATGAATCTTCATTTTCAGGACAAACAGCAATTGCTTTTTCGATACTGTCAACTACAATGCGGCCTTCAGGCTGATAATCGGTTTGGCGTGTTATGATAACATGAGTTCTGTTAGGCAAAGGTTTTGGGAAACTTTCAAAAGTCTTTCTTCCCATAATAATGTAATGATTCGTTGTAAGCGATTTGAATCTTTTGAAATCATTTGGCAAATGCCATACTAAATCATTATTTTTTCCGAGAGCATTGTTTTCGGCTACAGCCGCTATCATTATAATCATGGCATTCTAAACTAAAATTTTATTTTTCAGTATCCGCATTTATTTTGGATTCTAATTGACTGATTCTTTTCTGCCGCAGTGCAACAAGCCTGTCAATTTGTTCTCTTTCCCATTTTTTATTCATGAATCGGTCTGTAATATAGACTTTTATAAAGTGTAAAATAAACAAAAAGAGCCATATAGTAATTCCCCATATACACCAATTTTGATTTGTTCCAGCTCCAAAACCGAAAAATCTATTGGCAACAAATAAAAATAAGCTTCCGATTAGAAAAAGAACAAAATGAAAATACAGGATTTTCTTTTGTCTGAGTCTTCTTCTGGCATATTCATACTGTTCGTGTACTTCTTTTTCCATAAGATATTAAATGAAATGAGGTTATAAAGTTAAAATTTATTTTGAAAACAAGGAATTTTGATTCTATAATATTTGCTCTTGAAGTAGTTAAGAATTTGAAATCAAAAAATTATTGTGGATTAATTTATGGATATGATTAAAATAAATATGCATTTTTGCTATTGTCGTAAATCGGATAATGGAGTATTGAAAGTTCAGTCGAATTTGTGTAACTTAGACATATCAATCTAAAAACTAAATAGTTATGTCTTTAAAGAAGCAATTTATCAAAACAAAACCAGTGGTAAAAGTTACTTTTTCTGTAGAAGCTAAAGATGCAAGTACTGCGGCTGTAGTTGGAGATTTTAATAATTGGAATCCAGAAGAAGGAACTTTGAGTAAGTTAAAAAATGGAACTTTTAAAGCGACTTATGATTTGGTGAAAGATGCCATTTATGAGTTTAAGTATTTAATTGACGGAGTTTATGTTAACGAGCCTGAGGCAGATTCTTATAAATGGAATGATTTTGCTGGAAGCGAAAATAGTGTCCTGGCAGTATAAAAAAATCCGCTTAAATTCTAAGCGGATTTTTTTATGTTTTTATACAGCTACACTTCCTTTTATCCCCGGATGTGGTTCATAGTCTACAAGTGTGAAATCGTCATAATCAAAATCAAAAATGTTTTTAATTGCAGGATTCAAAATCATTTTTGGAAGAGGTTTTGGTTCTCTCGAAAGTTGCAGTTCCAATTGCTCAAAGTGATTGTTGTAAATGTGCGCGTCTCCAAAAGTGTGAATAAACTCACCAGCTTCAAGATCGCAAACTTGAGCAATCATCATGGTTAATAATGCATAAGAAGCAATGTTGAAAGGAACTCCTAAAAAGATATCAGCGCTTCGCTGATACAGCTGACAAGAAAGTTTGCCTTTGGTTTCTCCTTTTTCTAAATCGGGACTCGAAACATAAAATTGGAAAAAGGCATGGCATGGAGGCAAGGCAGACTTTGTTGTTTGCTACATTTTCCTCAAAAGATTTTTTAGTGTCTGGCAAAACTGAAGGATTCCAAGCCGAAACCAGCATTCTGCGACTGTTTGGATTTGTCTTCAATTCGGTGATTAACTCAGATATCTGGTCAATTTCTTCACTGTTCCAATTGCGCCATTGATGACCATAAACTGGTCCCAAATCACCATTAGAATCAGCCCATTCATCCCAGATTTTAACGCCGTTTTCTTGAAGGTATTTGATGTTGGTATCTCCTTTTAAAAACCAAAGCAATTCGTAAATAATTGATTTTAAATGAAGTTTTTTAGTGGTAACCATTGGAAAACCTTCACTTAAATCAAAACGCATTTGGTAGCCAAAAACACTTTTTGTTCCGGTTCCTGTTCTATCTCCTTTTTGATTGCCGTTTTCTAAAACGTGTTTTACTAAATCTAAGTATTGCTTCATCTTCGTTTAATCGTTTAATCGTGGATTATGTTTAATTGTAAATTTGTTTAATCGACTTAACGATTCAACGGTTTAACGATTAAACATTAAAAATTATCTTCTAGAGATTTCGTCTCTGATTTTTGCGGCTTTTTCGTAATCTTCCTGAGAAACTGCCTGATCCAAAAGCTCATTTAATTCTTGCAATGAGTGTTTTGCATAAACATCGCCAGATTGATTGCTTTCTTCTTCATGTCCAAAAGTTTCCGGATTAGAAAGTACATCGTCGATTTCTTGAGAACCTTGGTCGCCATCTCCAGAATTTGATTTTAAATAAATTCCGGCTTTGTCTAAAATGTTTTTATAGGTAAAAATTGGTGCGTTGAAACGCAATGCTAATGCAATTGCATCTGAAGTTCTCGCGTCAATAATTTCTTCGATTTTATCTCTTTCGCAGATCAAACTAGAATAAAAAACACCATCAACAAGTTTGTGTATGATTACTTGTTTTACAACAATGTCAAATCGCTCTGCGAAGTTTTTGAATAAATCATGTGTTAATGGGCGAGGAGGTTTGATCTCTTTTTCTAAGGCAATAGCAATCGATTGGGCTTCAAAAGCGCCAATTACGATAGGTAATTTTCTTTCGCCATCAACTTCATTCAAAATTAAGGCATAAGCGCCATTTTGAGTTTGGCTGTATGAAATTCCTTTTATGGATAATTTTACTAGACTCATATATGATTGAAAAAAGGGCACTTAGCGCCACATTTTAATACTTTTTTTGATTAGAAAATAAAGGTGCAATTTTAATCAAAAAATATCGAACAAAAAAGTCTGCCTTAAAACAAAGATACGATTATCTTGTTTTTAGGCGACTATATTATTTAAGAATTCTTAGATTAAGAATGCTGAGCTTTGAAAGCTTTAAGTTTCTCTGTTAATTGAGGAACAATTTCAAAAGCATCTCCAACAATACCGTAATCTGCAACTTTAAAGAAAGGCGCTTCTGGGTCATTGTTGATTACAACTTTAACTTTAGATGAGTTGATTCCGGCAATATGCTGAATTGCTCCAGAAATTCCGATTGCAATGTATAAATTAGTTGCTACTGGTTTTCCTGTTTGACCAACGTGCTCGCTGTGAGGTCTCCATCCTAAATCAGAAACTGGTTTAGAGCATGCTGTTGCGGCGCCTAAAACTTCAGCTAGATTTTCAACTAATCCCCAGTTTTCTGGACCTTTTAATCCGCGTCCGCCAGAAACTACGATATCAGCATCAGCGATAGAAACTTTTCCGGTTACTTTTTCTACAGATTCTACTTTTACGCCAAAATCATTATCTCCAATTGTTGGATTGAAATCTTCCGCATTGCTTGCTCCTGCACTTTCGAAAATACCGTAAGAGTTTTTAGCTAAACCAAGAACTTTTACATCTGTATCGATTTGAGTGATATTGAAAGCTTTGTTAGAGAAAGCATTTCTTTTTACTTGAAAAGGAGAAGTGCTAACTGGCAATCCCACAACATTTGAAGCAAAACCAGCATTTAAAGCTACTGCAACTAATGATGAAAGATAAATACTGTCTGTTGTTGAAGAAAGCAAAACTACTTTTGTTCCTTCTTTTTCAGCGACTTGTTTGATTACATCGGCGTATGCCTTAGCTGTAAATCCTGCTAATTTATCGTTATTTACTTTTAGAACTTTATCAACGCCGTATTTGCCTAATTCGCTTACATCGCTGATGTTTACAGTCAAAGCTGTAACTGTAGTTCCTAATGATTCTGCTACTTTTTTAGCGTAAGAAGCTAATTCGAAAGCAACTTTTTTAAATTTTCCTTCTGCAGATTCTGCATATATTAATATTGACATAACAATTTTAGATTTTAGATTTTAGATTTCAGATTTTTGAAAATGAAAACTAAAAAGATTATTGATTTTAGATTTTGAAGTGAATCAAATGTTGAGTTTTAGATTTAGTATTGCAATCAGCAATCTAAAATCTAAAGTCTACAATCTTAAATCACCTTAGCTTCGTTGTGTAATAAATTGATTAACTCATCTAAATTATCTGCAGAAACTAATTTTACTGCTGATTTTGGAGCTGGTTTTTCAAATTTCACTGCTTTTGTATTTACTGTCGCGTCAACTGGCTCAAGAATAGTCAAGGCTTTAGTTCTTGCAGTCATAATTCCTCTCATGTTCGGGATACGTAAATCTTTTTCTTCAACAAGACCTTTTTGACCACCAATAATTAAAGGTAGTGTAGTACTTACAGTTTCTTTTCCACCGTCGATTTCACGAACTGCTTTTACGTTGTTTCCGTCAACAGTTATTGCTGTACAAGAATTTAAGAAATTAGAACCTAAAATTCCAGCAATCATTCCTGGAACCATTCCTCCATTATAATCTAAAGACTCTTTTCCTGCAATTACAAGATCGTAACCTCCATTTTTAATTACTTCAGCTAATTGTTTTGCAACAAAAAATCCATCAGTTGGGTTAGCGTTTACACGAATCGCTTCGTTTGCGCCAATTGCCAATGCTTTACGCAAAGTTGGTTCAGTATCTGGTCCTCCAACATTAACAACAGTTACCGTTGCTCCTTGTTGTTCTTGAAACCAAATAGCACGTGTTAAACCAAATTCGTCATTTGGATTGATTACATATTGTACACCATTGGTATCAAATTCTGAATCACCGTTGGTAAAGTTAATTTTTGAAGTAGTATCAGGCACATGGCTGATGCAAACCAATATTTTCATAAGTATATATTTTGAATTTAATAATATGCTTTGACAAATTTAGAAATTAAAATCGGAATAATATACTATGCATGCATAATATTTTTTAAAAACTATTACGTTTTCGAAGATTTTGAAATTTGGAAGTGGTTTTGCCCAAATGTAAAATCGAAAATTCAGTTATTTTGCCTGATCCTTAGCAAATTCGTAATGGCCTGAAGGGTGTCAACTGTTAAAATTAGGGCAGATTTATACTAAATTTTGATCAATTCCGTTTAAATGGTCGAATTTGAATAAATCAGAATTACACAAATAGGGTTGGATTTGTATGAAAAGTGTTTTTCGGAAGAGAATAATAACAATTATATCGATTTCGTAAATATCACAATAAGTTTTAAAAAGTTAAAAGCATGAGAAGAGAAGAAAGTTCGTGCGATTTTAAATTCAATTTATGCTTTTAAGTGATTTAAAATATTTATTTTTGCTCTTCAGAAAATTCAACATACAATATAAATATGAGAACAATACAATTTAGAGAGGCCATTTGCGAAGCGATGAGCGAAGAAATGCGTCGCGATGAATCCATATATTTAATGGGAGAAGAGGTTGCAGAATACAACGGAGCTTACAAAGCTTCAAAAGGAATGCTTGCTGAGTTTGGTGAAAAAGAGTAATCGATACTCCAATTGCTGAGCTTGGTTTTTCAGGAATTGCAGTAGGTTCTGCAATGAACGGAAACCGCCCAATTGTAGAATATATGACATTCAACTTCTGTTTAGTTGGTATTGATCAAATTATAAATAACGCCGCTAAAATGCGTCAAATGACTGGTGGACAATTTAATGTGCCAATCGTTTTCCGTGGACCAACTGCTTCTGCAGGTCAATTAGGAGCTACTCACTCACAAGCTTTAGAAAACTGGTTTGCAAACACTCCAGGTCTTAAAGTTGTTGTTCCTTCAACTCCATATGATGCAAAAGGACTTTTGAAATCAGCTATTCGTGATAACGATCCAGTTATTTTCATGGAATCTGAGCAAATGTACGGAGACAAAGGTGAAGTGCCAGACGGAGAATACACAATTCCTCTAGGTGTTGCTGATGTAAAACGTGAAGGAACAGATGTAACAATTGTTTCTTTCGGAAAAATCATCAAAGAAGCTTTCATTGTCGCTGATGAATTAGCGAAAGAAGGAATCTCTTGTGAAATTATCGATTTAAGAACAGTTCGTCCAATGGACAAAGATGCGATCTTAAAATCGGTTAAGAAAACAAACCGTTTAGTAATTCTTGAAGAAGCTTGGCCAGTTGCCAGCCTTTCTTCTGAAATCACATATATTGTTCAGGAACAAGCATTCGATTTCCTTGATGCGCCAATTCAGCGTATCACAACTGCTGATACTCCTGCGCCTTACTCTCCTGTATTGCTTAAAGACTGGTTGCCAAACGCTGGTGATGTAGTAAAAGCAGTAAAGAAAGTAATGTACAAATAAGAAATTCAACAATACTTATAAAACTTCATCAGTCATATTAATTGATGAAGTTTTTTTTGCCAAATGATAAAAAGAATAATTTTACTCAGCCTATTTTTTGTATTCGCCTTTGTGAATCTTGGAACTGCACAAACAAAAGTGAGTGGAATTGTTTTGGACAAATCAAATCAGCCGATTCCTTTTGCAAATGTTGTTTTCAAAGGTTCTAATACCGGAATTGTTTCTAATGAAGACGGACGTTTTTATCTAGAATCACCAAATACTTATACTGCTTTGCTAGTAAGTTCCGCAGGATTTTCAGATAAGGAAGTTCCTCTGGAAAAAGCAGTCAATTATAATTTCAAAATTATTTTGTTTGAAGAGCAAGTGTTGAACGAAGTTGTAATTTATACCGGAAAAACTTCTAAAAAGAATAATCCTGCATTAGATATTTTGAGGAAAATTTGGGAAAGAAAACGTAAAAACGGACTTTACCAATTCAACCAATATCAGATGCAGAAGTACGAAAAAGTCGAGTTTGACATGAACACGATCGACAGTGCTTTGATGAAAAACAAACTCTTTAAAGGAATGGAGTTTATCTTTGATCATGTTGATACTTCTGATGTTACGGGTAAAACGTATCTTCCAATTTTTATCAACGAATCAGTTTATGATGTTTACGGAGATAATAAATTAAAGAAAGTAAAAGAAAATTTAACAGGAAATAAAATGTCTGGTTTTAACGGAAATCAGCAGATTTTATCTTTCGTAAAAGACCTTTATTCAGATTATAATATTTACGACAATCACCTTAAATTTTTTGATAAGAGTTTTACGAGTCCACTTTCAAAAACAGGAATTGATGTTTACAACTATGTTTTGAAAGACAGTGCTTTTGTCGATAAAAAATGGTGTTATAATATTGTTTTTTATCCAAGACGTAAAAACGAATTGACATTTAAAGGAGATTTTTGGGTTAATGACACCACTTTTGCCATCAAGAAAATTAATATGGGCGTGACGAAAAGTGCCAATATTAACTGGGTAAAAGATATTTATATTGAGCAAGAATTTGAAGTAGAAAACGATTCGGTTTTCCTTTTGACACGTGATTATATGATGTCTGATTTTGCTTTGAATAAAAAAGAAAAATCAAAAGGTGTTTATGGAAAGCGAACAACTTTGTATCGTAATCATAAATTCAATATTCAGAAACCAGAGAAATTTTATAAAGAAGAAGTCAATTTTATAGACAATGCTGTGTACGACCGACCACCTGAATTTTGGGAGGAAAATCGTTTTGAGAAATTAAATAAAGACGAAGCAGGAATTTATAAAATGCTCGACACACTACAAACGGTCAAGCGATTCAAGCAATTGTATAGTCTCGTCTCCATTTTAGGAAGTGGTTATGTCGAGTTTAAAAACTTCGATTATGGCCCGATTTTTTCGACTTTTGGTTATAATGAAGTCGAAGGTTTAAGGGTGAGAGTTGGAGGACGAACTTATTTTGGACCAAATGATCCTTGGCGTGTTCAAGCTTATACGGCGTATGGTTTTAACGATAACAAATTCAAATACGGAGTTTCTGGAAAATGGATGGTTGATAAGAAAAATCGAATCATTATTTCTGGAGGAAACAGGCGCGACATTGAGCAAATTGGAGCGAGCTTGACTACGACAAATGATATTTTAGGGCGAAGTTTTGCTTCTTCAGCTTTGTTTACAACGAGCAGTAACGGAAAATTGACGAATATTAATTTGAGTAATGTTTCGTTTGAAATTGAAGCCAAGAAGAATTTTATAATTCAAACGGGTTTTTCATATCGAACTTTAGAATCGGCCTCACCAACATTTAGCTTGGATTATTACAGTACTTTGCCTAGTCCATCAAATCCTGCTGGAGTCATTCAGAGTAAAGTAAGGCAATCAGAGGCTAATATTCAATTTGAATACATGCCAAACCGAAAAACCATCGGTTATGGTGTTGAAAGAGATTTAGTTGATAGCCCGTTTAGTCATTTCTTTGTGAATTTCAGTTATGGATTAAAAGGTGTTTTTGAAAGTGATTTTGCATACGAAAAAATTCAGATCTATTACAAACAACCAATTATTATTGGACCTTTGGGCAGAACAGATATTATTGTTGAAACAGGAAAAACGTTTGGCACAATTCCGTTAGGATTGATGAGCGTTGTTCCAGGAAACCAAACATACTGGACTATTGAAAATACCTTTAGCAATTTAAATTTCTACGAATTTGTTACTGATCAATATACCACTTTGCAATGGCAACATAATTTTCAAGGAAGATTGTTTGCAAGGGTTCCATTTATGAGAAAACTAAACTGGAGAGAATTTATTGGAATTAAAGCGGTTCATGGAACTATTTCGGATGCCAATAGAGCAATTAATGCTTCTGGTCAACCTTACAATGCTCCGGAAAATGTTTACTGGGAATATAATGCGGGAATCGGAAATATTTTTAAAGTATTCCGAATTGATTTTTCTTGGAGAGGGAATTATTTGAATATGCCTGATGCTAATAAATTTGCTGTAAAAGGATCTTTTGGATTCTATTTTTAAAGTTGCAAAGTTTCAAAGTTACAAAGTCGCAAAGGTTTAAAATCTTTGCGATTTTTTTTGTTCTCGCAGATTTTGCAGATCGGGCAGATTATTCTATCAGCTTAATCTGCAAAATCTGCGAGAGATAAAAAACTTTGCGCTTCTGTGCCTTTGCGAGATTTTTATATAATTTTGATAAGTGACTTAAACACAAGGACCATGCAAGAAGCCATCAATTTTCTTTTATCTAAAAATCCAATATTTCAAGAAATTATTGATAAATATGGAATGCCTCAAATTCCAAGACGCCCTCAAGGTTTTGAAACTTTGGTATTGCTTATATTGGAACAACAGGTTTCTATCGATTCGGCGAAAGCCACATTCTTAAAAATCAAAGCTCATAAAGACTGTAATCCAGAAAACATGGCTGTTTTGTCTGATGAAGAATTTAGAAGTCTTGGCGTAAGCCGACAAAAAACAAAATACATTAAGATTTTGGCAGAAGCCATTTTAAATAAAGATTTAGATTTAGAAAGTCTGCCTTCAAAATCGGCAAAAGAGGTTCGGGAGGAACTCATAAAACTCAAAGGAATCGGAAATTGGACTATCGATATTTATTTGATGTTTTGTTTGGAAGAGCCCGATTTGATTCCGCTTGGTGATATTGCAGTTGTAAATACAATGAAAGAATTGTTCAACATTCATGACAAACAGGAAATGGAAATTCATGCCGAACAATGGATTCCGTATCGGTCATATGCAACCTATTTGCTTTGGCATCATTACTTAAAAAAGCGAAATCGAACAATTACCTATTAAATGCTTGTTTTTTAATACATAATACAGATAATTTAACCTGTTTTTTTATTGTAAAAATAGAATGTTTGGTTACTTTTGCAACCGAAATTATAAGATATAATAAAAAAGAAAATGACCGCAGACAAACTAACGACTTTCGATGTATTAATCGAAATACCAAGAGGAAGCAGAAATAAATACGAGTACGATTTTGAAATCAAAAGAATGCGTTTCGACAGAATGTTGTTCTCTTCAATGATGTACCCAGCTGATTATGGATTTATTCCAGAAACTTTAGCTCTTGATGGTGACCCTCTTGATGTATTGGTTTTAGTAAACGAACCAACTTTCCCTGGATGTGTAATGGAAGTTAAGCCAATTGGAGTTTTCCACATGGCAGATGATAAAGGACCAGACGAAAAAATTATTTGTGTACCAGTTTCAGATCCAATCTGGAATTCATTATCAGACTTATCAGATATCAACCCTCACTTAGTAAAAGAAATCGAGCACTTTTTCCAAGTTTATAAAGATCTTGAAAACAAAAAAGTAGATGTTGAAGGATGGGGAGATGTGAAAGAAGCATACGAAATTATTGCAGAATGCACTAAGCGTTTTGACGATATTGAAAATAAACCAGCAGGATTATTTAGCATTAAATAATTTTAGCATTCATATTTTATAAAAAAAGCAATACTCCGTTAGGAGTATTGCTTTTTTGTTTAAATTCGTTTTAGTTAGATTGTTGACTATTAACCAAAACCATTAAATAATTATGAATGCATTTATGATTTATCTGCCAATTGTCATGGCAGTTTTAGGATTACTTTTCATGGGAATAAAAAGGACTTGGGTTTTAAAACAAGATGCCGGAGACGGTAAGATGAAAGAGATTTCAGATTACATCTACGAAGGAGCCTTAGCCTTCCTCAAAGCCGAATATAAATTATTAACCATCTTCGTAATTATTGCCAGTTTAGCTTTGGCAGGAATCACTTTTATTCCAGGAGTAAAAACTCATTTATTAATCGTAGTAGCATTTATTTTTGGAGCTTTATTTTCGGCTTATGCTGGAAATATCGGAATGAAAATCGCAACTAAAACAAACGTTAGAACTACTCAGGTCGCACGCACAAGTTTGCCTCAAGCTCTAAAAGTTTCTTTTGGCGGAGGAACTGTAATGGGACTTGGTGTTGCAGGTTTAGCTGTTTTAGGATTGACGGCTTTTTTTATAATTTTCTTTAATTTATTTTCAGGCGGTGTTTGGAAAGATACAGATACAATGACCGTTGTTTTGGAAACTCTAGCAGGATTTTCACTTGGAGCAGAATCAATTGCATTGTTTGCTAGAGTTGGAGGTGGAATCTACACAAAAGCGACCGATGTTGGAGCCGACTTAGTTGGTAAAGTTGAAGCAGGAATTCCAGAAGATGATCCGCGTAATCCTGCTACAATTGCTGATAACGTGGGTGATAACGTAGGAGACGTTGCAGGTATGGGAGCCGATTTATTTGGTTCTTACGTAGCAACTGTTTTGGCGACAATGGTTCTTGGAAACTATGTGATTAAAGATATGGGTGGAAGCATCAACGACGCTTTTGGCGGTATCGGTCCAATTTTGCTTCCAATGGCAATTGCCGGTTTCGGAATTTTATTTTCGATTATCGGAACCATGTTGGTGAAAATTTCTGATGATAGTGCTAGAGAAGCTCAAGTACAAAAAGCCTTAAATATAGGAAACTGGGTTTCTATTGGTTTAACAGCTATTGCTTGTTTCTTTTTGGTACAACATATGTTGCCAGAAGTAATGACAATGGAATTCTTTGGCGAAGGATCACAGCAAATATCTTCAATGCGTGTTTTTTATGCTACATTAGTAGGTTTAGTAGTTGGTGGAGCTATTTCATCGGTAACAGAATATTATACAGGATTAGGAACAAAACCAGTTATGGCAATTGTTCAAAAATCATCTACAGGAGCAGGAACAAACGTAATTGCAGGTTTGGCAACCGGAATGATTTCTACTTTCCCAACAGTATTGTTGTTTGCAGTAGCAATCTGGATTTCTTATGCTTTAGCAGGATTTTATGGAGTTGCATTAGCGGCTTCAGCAATGATGGCTACAACAGCAATGCAATTAGCGATTGATGCTTTCGGACCAATTTCTGATAATGCGGGAGGAATTGCTGAAATGAGCGAATTGCCAAAAGAAGTTCGTACAAGAACAGATATTTTAGATTCTGTTGGAAATACAACTGCCGCAACAGGAAAAGGATTTGCAATCGCTTCTGCGACCTTAACTTCATTAGCATTATTTGCGAGCATATGTAACGTTTACTGGAATTGACGGAATTAATATTTTTAAAGCACCAGTTTTAGCGATGTTATTTGTGGGCGGAATGATTCCGGTAGTTTTCTCTGCTTTAGCAATGAATTCTGTTGGAAAAGCGAGCAATGGATATGGTTTACGAAGTGCGTCGTCAGTTCAAAGAAATTCCTGGAATTATGGAAGGAACTGGAAAACCAGAATATGGAAAATGTGTTGAGATTTCTACAAAAGCGACTTTACGCGAAATGATGCTTCCAGGAATTTTAACGATTGGTTTTCCAATTGCAATTGTATTGATTGGCAAATTAGTTTACGGAGATAACAATCAGTTAATCGCTGAAATGTTAGGAGGATATATGGCTGGAGTTACGGTTTCTGGTGTGCTTTGGGCAGTTTTTCAAAACAATGCCGGAGGTGCTTGGGACAATGCTAAAAAATCTTTTGAAGCTGGAGTTATGATCAACGGCGAAATGACTTATAAAGGTTCTGATGCGCATAAAGCGACGGTAACTGGAGATACAGTTGGAGACCCGTTTAAAGATACTTCTGGGCCATCAATGAACATCTTAATCAAGTTAACTTGTTTGATAGGACTTGTAGTGGCACCAATTTTAGGTGAAGGACATTCAGCCGCAGGAATGGCTGAAAAAGGTTCTTGTTGCGTTAAAATGGAAATGCATGCTGGTGGAGTTTCTAAATGTGGCGATTTATCTTCAATGACTAAAGAAGAATGTATCAAAATGTGCAAAGAAAAAGGATGTTCTGAGGAAGAAACTGCCAAATGTCTAGCCCATTATGATGCAGACGGAAAATATATGCATCAAAAGACAGATTGTTTTGACACAAGCAAATACGAGAAAAAATCAGTTCGCGTTGAATTGAAAAATGTTAACGGGAAAGCCGTTGGAACAGTTACAAAAACAGAAAACGGCAAAACAACAACTGAAGTTTTCGAAGGAACTGAAGAAGAAGTAAAAGCTAAAATCGAAGCTGTAAAATAAAGAATAACTTGATTAACTTTGACAAAGTTTCTTAGAACAGAAAATGCCTCTAAATATTTTTTAGAGGCATTTTTTTATTTCGTGTAAATCTGTGTAATTCGTGTTTTAAAACAATCCATTTAATTCAGCATCAATTCTGTTGATGATATTTCCTAAATCCTCTGGATTATCAACAAAATTAATATTGTCAACATCAATGATTAATAATCTTCCTTTAGTGTAAGTCTGAATCCAGGCTTCGTATCTTTCATTCAAACGGCTTAAATAATCAATTGAAATTGAATTTTCGTATTCGCGTCCACGCTTGTGGATTTGCCCAACAAGATTCGGAATAGAACTTCTTAAATAAATCAATAAATCGGGAGCTTTTACAAGTGATTCCATTAATTCAAACAACGAAGTATAATTCTCAAAATCACGGCTTGTCATCAAACCCATAGAGTACAAGTTAGGAGCAAAGATGTAAGCATCTTCATAAATCGTTCTGTCTTGAATGATTTTTTTCCGCTTTCGCGAATTTGCTGTACCTGACGAAAACGGCTGTTCAAGAAATAAATCTGCAAATTGAACGACCAACGTTCCATTTGGTGATAAAAATCGTCTAGATATGGATTGTCAACCACATCTTCGTAATGAGGCTCCCATTTAAAATGTTTGGCTAATAATTTAGTCAAGGTTGTTTTTCCTGCGCCTATATTTCCTGCTATAGCTATGTGCATTACGGTGTTACGATTTTATAATTTACAATTTCTTTAGCTGTAAAAATAGATAAAATTTGGTCTTTGTAATAGAAATTATCAAACGATTTTTCTAAAATTTCAATTTCTGAAATTACTTCGGTTTTCTCTTTGCTAATGTCTCTTAAATACAAGTGATTACCTTTGCTGAAAATGTATTTTTGCGCATCAATTATTTCGATTTTATCAAAATCTTCCACATTTCCGAGACTAGTAATTTTTCCGAAAATATTACATGAGAACCAATTGTTTTTTTTGTCGATCCAATAAAAAATATTAAAATCGGTGTGGTAATATTTTATAGGTTCTGTCAACGGAATTGAAACTGTTTTATATTCGTTTTTCAAATAATCAAATAATCCAATTTGTTGATTCAATGCATTGTAAATCCATAATTGATTTTGTGTTGACATTCCAATTGCACTTACAACAATTGGAGTAGTATTTACTGTAAAATTGATTTCAGTGATTTTGTTTAGCTGATTGTCCAACAGAACAACGGTATTGAAATCTTCATAATACAAAACCATCTTTAGTGGATTCTGCAAGTCGGTTCTCGTAATATTTCCTAATGAAACATTTTTGTATTCAAAAACCTCGCTTCCTTTAAATTTACTGAAAACATTATTGCTGATCTGATAATTGAATCCAAAAGAATCCTGCCCTAAATATTCATCAGCGGTATTGTTTACATGAGAAATTTGGACTGCATTTATTTTTAAATTTTGCGCCAAAAGCATAGACGGAAAGCCGGCAATTAAAATAAAAAACAAAAATGTAAGTGCCTTTTTGGTCATGATTTTTGGGGTTTCTGTAGAGCCAAATTACAAAAAACTGTATTATTGAGGGCTAAAAAAGTGCGTTTTTGCTGATTTTGCAATTTAAACCTTTTTAAAACGTAATAGTCTAAAAAATAGTGCATTTTGTCTATACCTTAACAGAACTGATATATTATTTTTTTAGTATTTTAAAATAAATAATACATTTGAGTGTAAGTTTATCGGATTTGCCAATTTAAATAAAATGAAAATGAAAAAAGTGTTTTTTTATATGTCTTTACTGTTTGTTTTTTCTCAAGTACAAGCACAAAAAGATTTTCAGGGAATGGCCGTTTATGAGTCAAAAACCCAAGCTCCAAAAATGGACGGAATGCGTGCCAATAGAGATATTACGCCTGAAATGCAAAAAAACATGGAGGAGCGAATGAAAAAGATGCTTGAAAAAACATTCATTTTAAATTTTGACAAATCGGCTTCTATTTATAAAGAAGAAGAAAAACTAGAAACTCCAGGACAACAAGGGGGTGGCATGCGTATCATGATGAATTCGTTCATGGGCGGTGGAGGCACTTTTTATAAAAATGTAAAAAGCAAATCGTACACAGTTGATAAAGAATTTATGGGAAAAGAATTTCTAGTGGTAGATTCTTTGCCAAAATTAAATTGGAAAATGGAATCTGAAACCAAGCAAATTGGCGGTTATACTTGTTACAAAGCAACAGCAGTAAAAGAAGCGAGCAAAACCGATTTTAGAAACTTTAGACCAAAAAATAACGACGATAAAAAGCCGGAAGAGAAAAAAGATGACGCAAAGAAAACTTCTGGCGAAACGAAAACAAATTTTCAGGACAACTTCGAAATTCCAAAAGAAATTATTATAACAGCTTGGTATTCTCCAGAAATTCCGGTGAATCAAGGACCAGAAAATTATTGGGGACTTCCAGGTTTGATTTTGGAAGTAAATGACGGAAGAACCACTATATTATGTTCGAAAATTGTTTTGAATGCCAAAGACAAAGTCGAAATAAAAGCACCGACAAAAGGAAAAGTGGTTTCTCAGAAGGATTACGACGAAACGGTAATCAAAAAAATGGAAGAGTTCAGAGAAATGAACCGTGGTCGTGAAGGCGGTCCAGGCGGTGGTCCAGTAATGATTAGACGCTAATTTTTGAATATCATCTTTTAGATTTTCTCCATGAAAAATATACTTTTTTTCGTCATTTTTTTAATGACCTCGATAACTTTTGCTCAAACGGTTCGTTTTGATGGAATTATTCAAGACGAACAAAAAAGTCCGTTGGAAATGGCCAATATTATGGCGGTTAATAACGGAACAAAAGCAATGGATTCCTATGGGATTACAAATGACAAAGGTAAATTTCAGCTTACGTTAAAGCCAAACACTTCTTATACAATTAAAATAAGTTATCTGGGAATGAAATCTAAAGAAGTTTCAATTTCAACTAATACAGAAAATATTGTTCAGAATATTGTCATGGATGGCGCGGGAATAGAACTTGAAGGTGTTGAAATTGTTCGCGAAATGCCAGTTTCGATAAAAGGCGACACCATTGTTTATAATGCAGATTCCTTTAAATCGGGAACCGAAAAAAGCTGGAAGATGTTTTGAAAAAGCTTCCTGGCGTTGAGGTAAATGCCGATGGAGAAATTGAAGTTGAAGGCAAAAAAGTCAGCAAACTAATGGTTGAAGGAAAGGATTTTTTTGACGGAGATACTAAACTTGGCGTTAAAAACATTCCTGCCGATGCTATTGATAAAGTTCAAGTTCTTAGGAATTATAATGAAGTAAGCCAATTGAAAGGCCTTGAAAATGATCAGGATAATGTTGCTATGAACATTAAACTGAAATCGGGCAAAAAGAATTTCTGGTTTGGAGATGTTACTGCAGGAATTGGCGTTGCAGAGCTCGATAGTCGTTATATTATCAATCCGAAACTGTTTTATTATAGTCCGAAATATTCCATTAATTTAATCACCAATTTCAATAATATTGGCGAATTGCCTCTTACGGCGCAGGATTATTTCAAGTTTACGGGCGGTTTCAAAAACATGATGAAGAAGGGAGGAAGCAATTTTAACGTCTCTTCAAATGATTTGGGGATTTCAGTTTTAAGAAACAATCGTGCTAAGGAAATCGAAACGAAGTTTGGAGCGACGAATTTTTCCTATAATCCCACAAAAGCTTGGAATATTAGCGGATTTGGAATTCTTTCGGTTTCAAAAACAGATTTAGAAACCAAATCGCAAACTACAATTTTAGATTCTGGTGATCAGCAGAAACGAGATGAAATGACGCATCAAAAAAATAACTTAGGACTTTTTAAATTGAGTTCAAGTTACAAACCAAGCGATAAATTTCAGTTTGATTATGATATTTTGACCAAATTGTCAAAACAAGATGAAGATACTGATTTGCTTCGTGAATCAGTTGTGAATAATGTTTCGGCAGTTGAAACCATTTTGACGCAGAAAAAGCAAGATCCAACATCGGTAAACCAAAACTTGAGTTTATATTACACGCAAAGCGACAAAAACATTTTTGCTTTTGAGGCGCGAGCATTTATATCAGGATGAAAATCCATTTTATAATGCAAACTTACGTTCGCAACCTTTTGATTTGGCTGGATATATTTCAGGACAAAATCGAAATGATTTAAATCAAGATCGTTTTGTAAAAACAAATAAACTCGATGCAAAACTGGACTACTATTATATGGTAACGCCAAAAAGCAATATTAATGTAACTTTAGGAAATACGTATTCGTACCAAAATTTTAATTCTCATATTTTCCAAATGTTGGACAATGGAGCTAAAAATGATTTGAACGAACCAGAAAATAACAATGATGTTGATTATAGGTTTAACGATGCTTTTTTAGGTTTTCACTATAAAATCCTGACTGGAAAATTTACTTTCACTCCCGGCGTAAGCATACACACATATAATATGACAAATGCGCAATTGGGAACAGATTATTCGCAGAGTTTTACGAAAGTGTTGCCTGATTTTTTTGCTTTATATCAAATCAAAAAATCAGAAACGTTGACGTATAATTTCTCCTTATCAAATGATTTTACCGATATAAATCAGCTTGCGGCAGGTTATGTTTTGTCAGATTATAGCAGTTTGTTTAGAGGAAATCGTTTCTTAGAAAATGCGACTTCGCAAGTACATTCGCTTCGTTATTTCAAATATAATATGTTCAATTTCGAGAACATTTTTGCTAATGCGACTTACACTAAAAAAGTTGATGCAATTAAAACGAAGGCTAATTTTGACGGAATTAATCAATCTTCAGTTCCATACAATTCTAATTTAGCCGATGAAACTTTAAGCGGAATGGGAAGTTACGGACGTTCTTTCTTGAAAAATTACAAAGCCTCGGCGATAGCAACCTTGAATTGGTCGAAATTCAATAATATTCAAAATAATGTTTTGGCAACAACCGAAAGTTTTACCCAAAGCTATACCGTAAAAGCCGCGACAAACTATAAAAAAATGCCGAATTTAGAAATTGGATATAACGCTTTGATTAATCAATACAGCGGTTCGACTTATTATACTGATAAGCCTTTTGCGAGATTGGATTATTATTTCTGGAACAGTTTTTCATTTGTTTCAGAGTATGAATTCTATCATTATTATAATTCAAATAAAACAGTTGATAACGAATACGACTTTTTGAGCGCCAGTTTAGTTTATCAGAAAAAGGACAGCAAATGGGAATATAAAATTTCGGCAACAAACATATTAAATACTACTTATTTGAATGATGACAGCTTCTCGCAGTTTTCTACACGAGTTTCGCAATACACTGTTCAACCTCGTTACATCATCTTTTCAATGAAATATAATTTGTAGTATTTTGATTGCAAAATTTTGATGTTTTAGTCTTTTGTTTCACTATAATGAAATATCTTTACGCCTAATTATCAGCACAAAAAAATAATAGTCATGCGTAATTTTATTTGGAGCTTATTGCTCTTCGTTTCTGGAATTTTTATTTCTTTTTCTCAGACAAATGGAATCGAAAAAGGAACTTATTTGGCAAATAATAAAGGCCAATCAATCAAATTAAATTTATTAGACAATAATAAATACGAACTGGTTTTTTACACAGGAGAATATGAAATTAAAGGAGATTCTTTATTATTTATTAAAAAGGAAAAGCCAGAAAGTAATTTTGATCTTGCTTTTGCAACTAATAAAAAATCAAAAAAAATTAAAATTCAGTTTTTAGATTTGACTTATGATTCTTTTTATTTAGGAACTCAAAAAGGATCAGAGTCTATTGTTTATCAAAGGCTTTCAGACCTCAAAAATAAAATAGATCCAAATTGGGAAAAAGCAGATTTAGAATTTGAAATTGAAAAAACGGATTACCTATATTTAGTCTATGAAAATTACGACGGAAAAAGCAATGTTTGTAAATATGCATTGCCAAAAGACGTTTCTGAGGTAACAATAAAATTTGATTCTAAAGCATTGGCCGATTTAAAAATCTGCGGTTTTTTTGATAGAAAAACCAATGAATTAAAAATCTCTGATCGTTATGGAGAAAACCCGTTAGTATTTTTAAATGAAAAAGAGCCACAACCGGTAAAGCCAAAAAAAGTGATTCCGCTTGAAGATCAAATTATTACAAATTGGACTTATCCAGGAAAAGATCCCGATTACAATTCTTACGGAGGAGCTGAGTTAGATAGTATATATAATGGCTCGCCAGTTGATACTACTGCAGTAGCTGTTGCAGACTATCCTATTGATTCTACAGGTTCTTATAGCAGATATGATTTTAAACTAAAAATAGAAGACAATCTAAAAAAGGCAATAGAATCTACAAAAACAGCCAGCAATAAATTTTTGGTTGTTGTGGCTGACAGCAAAAACAAAACGGCAAAGGAGGGTTTTGATACTTTTATAAAAGATCAAGAAACACAGGTTGGCTATAATATGTATGATAAATATGATGGACAGTATGATCTTTATAATTATTATTTGGCTGGAGCCGAAGACAAAAAATGGCTAAAAAGCAATAAAATAACTTATGATCAGAGTATATTTATTTTGAACGGAAACGGTGATTTGCTTGCTGTTGCAAAATCAGATTTAACAGCGCAGACAGTATCAGTTTAGCTATTATGGTGATTTTTATAAAAAACTTCAGGGTGCAAATGCTTTTCTTTCTATAGATAAAGTTTTAAAGAACAAAAAAGCCTCAGATTCTGATTTAATTACAGCCTTTAATAAAGCGGCTTTATTGGAAACATCTTATGATTCAGCTTATACAACAACCGACCCAAATTCTACTGATTTTGTAATTGTAAAAACGAATTTAGACCAAAAAGAAGTTGCTCAAACTTGGAAAAAATTGATTGAAAGCCATCAAAAAGACACAAAACCTGATATGTATTTGGTAGAAACAATGGTAAGAGAAATCAAAAATCAAGGCTTTACGAAACAACTTTTTGATAAAGAAAGAGTCTTGAATGATACTGATTTTCTGGCTATCGATTATCTTTTAAAACATTCAGATAAAATTGAAGAAAATCGTACAGAATTCAATTCTAAAGAAGGCGAAGTACATAATTTAGGAAACGTAATAACTGAAATTTCTTCAGCATTACAGTCTAATAATTCTATTGCTCAAGAAAAATCAGGTTCTGATGTAAACAAGCAAAAGAATATTTCAATTTATAAAAAGATAATTGCTTTAGGAAAAGGAAATTTTGAATCGTACAGCAATTATTTTCAATATTTAAATAATTCAGAAGATGCAACCGCATCAAACATCGATTTCTTAAAAGAGTTTAGTACTTACTTTGATTCTCGTTTGGCATCATCTAGTCCAATCGAAAAATTAGATGAAATATATTCGACCTTAGATTCTAATTCAGCATATGCTTATAATGGATGGAATTCTTTTAAAGATTATCATTCAAATCTTTGCAATAATGCGGCGTGGTCTGTAGTGCTTCAGCAACAAAATGCTGGGTTTTTAAAAGATGCTATTAAATGGTCTGAATATAGTTTAGTAGTAACCAAGAACAATCCGTACTATTTAGATACGTTGGCACAATTATATTATAAAGACGGCCAAAAGCAAAAAGCTATTGAAACACAAGCTCTGGCAGTTAAATTTTTGAATGCGGTTACAGAACCAGAAACGGCGACAGATATTAAGGAGACTTTGGATAAGATGAAAAACGGAACATATTAAAAACATAATCGTTGTGAAAAATGCAATGGCTGTCTAAGTAGGCTACCATTTTTGTTTGTTAATCGTTGCTATTCGCGGTTTTTGATGTTAAAAAATCAATGTTTCTGCCTCGAAATGATTAAGTTTGGATTATAAAATTAAAATGTATGAAAAACAAATTAATCCTTGTTTTACTTGCCTCAAGTGCAGTTGCTTTTGCGCAGGTAGTTAAAAAACCATTAGTTTCGGCAATAACGGACAAAGATCTTAAAACGGATATGTATCAAATGGCTGGCGACCATTTTAACGGCCGTGAAGCTGGTACTCTTGACGAATTAAAAGTATCAATGTGGCTGGCGAATAAAGCAAAAGAAGCAGGAATGGCGCCCGCAGGAGATGATGGAACATATTTCCAATTTTTTGATTTGTACAGACATCAAGTTACCCCAAATACAAAATTCAAAATTGGACAAAAAGAATTTAAACTTTGGAAAGAAGTTTTAGTAGCTGAAACAACTAATATCAAGGTTGAAGGTTCATTAGTTTATTTAGGAGTCGCAACAAAAGAAGAAATCGAAAAAGCCGATGTAAAAGGAAAAGCAGTTGTTTTATTAGCTTCAAAAGAAGGAATTGCGGATGATATCTCGCTTTTTGACAGACGTTATCCAGGTTTAGTTAGAAATAAATATTATGATCTTGTTGTGAAAAAAGGCGCAATCGCGCTTATTATGGTCGCAGATGAATTGGCAGAACAAAGCTGGTCTCAAGTTGAGCCGCAAATGACAAGAGGTATTTATGGAATTGAAGGTTTTCGTGATAAAATAGGTGCGACAATGCCAGTTTTTTGGGTTCACGGCGACCAATTAAATTATTTAAAAACGACTAAAGATTTATTGTCTGCTGAGGTTGTTTCTGAAACTTATAAATATCCTTCGGTAAATGTCGTGGGAACAATTGCAGGAACTGATCCTAAACTAAAAAATGAATATGTACTTTTCAGCGGACATCAAGATCACGATGGAGTACGTCAAAAATACGGTCAGGATTCTATTTATAATGGAGCTGATGACAATGCAAGTACTTGTGTTGCGATGCTGGCAATTGCAAGAGCTTATAAAAAACAACCAGGAAAAAGAACATCTTTATTTGTATTTCACGGCTCAGAAGAACGTGGTTTGTTGGGATCAAGATGGTATGCGGCGCATCCAACGGTTCCGGAAAAAGATATCGTAGCAGTTTTAAACGGTGATATGATTGGAAGAAACAACGTAAATCAAGCGGCTTTGTTAGGCTCGTCGTCGCCTCATGAAAATTCTTCTGATTTGGTTGCAATTGCTAAAAGAGCAAATGACGAAGGGCCAAAATTTGATTTAGATAAACTTTGGGACAGGCCAGAACATCCAGAATATTTTTACTTCCGTTCAGATCATTTGCCATATGCAAGAAAAGGAATCCCTTCGGTTTTTTACACCAGCGTTTTGCACAGCCAATACCATACGCCAATGGATGAATCTGAAAATATTGATTTTGTGAAATTGCACAAAATGACCGAGTGGATTTACAGAACGGGCTGGATTTTATCTAATGATCCTAATCGTCCTAAAACATTGCCAAATGTGCAATTGGAAAGATAAAAATGCTATTTAGACGCGGATAAAACAGATTCGCTATCGCGAAACACGCGGATAAAAACTGATTTAGATATAAAACAGAAAAATCCGTTTTTATCCGCGTCTTTACGAAGTAAATCCGTTTTATCTGCGTTCGATTCGCACACAGAAATAAAAATAAAAAAGGCTGTCTATTATATTTAGACAGCCTTTTTGGTATATAAATGTTTCAGATTGAATTACAATCCAAACGCGACTTTTACTTGGTCAACAAAATCAAGTTTTTCCCATGTAAACAATTCCACAGTAACTGTTTTTTCATTTCCACCTGGAGCAGAGAAAGTTTTTGTTACAGTTTCTGGTTTACGTCCCATGTGTCCGTAAGCGACAGTTTCGCTATAAATTGGGTTTCTTAATTTCAAACGTTGCTCGATGAAGTAAGGACGCATATCGAAGATAGCTTCTACTTTTTTAGCGATTTCACCGTTAGTTAAGTTTACTTTAGAAGTTCCGTAAGTTTCAATAAAGATTCCCATTGGTTCAGCAACTCCAATTGCGTAAGAAACCTGAACTAAGATTTCGTCAGCAACACCAGCGACAACTAAGTTTTTAGCGATATGACGTGTCGCATAAGCGAGCACTTCTATCTACTTTACTTGGATCTTTTCCAGAGAATGCACCACCACCGTGAGCACCTTTTCCACCGTAAGTATCAACAATAATTTTTCTTCCTGTTAAACCAGTATCTCCGTGAGGTCCTCCAATAACGAATTTTCCTGTCGGGTTAATATGGTAGTTGATTTTATCGTTAAATAAGTGAGCGTGCTCTGGGTTTTTAGCGATAATTCTTGGAATAAGAATTTCGATAATATCTTTTTTGATTTTAGCCAACATTGCGGCTTCTTCATCAAAATCGTCATGTTGAGTTGAGATAACAATCGCATCGATACGAGTTGGTTTGTTATCGTCGCTGTATTCTAAAGTTACTTGAGATTTAGCATCTGGACGTAAATACGTGATTTCTTTGTTTTCGCGTCTTAAAATAGCTAACTCTTGTAATAATTTATGAGATAAATCTAATGCCAATGGCATGTAGTTTTCAGTTTCATTTGTAGCGTAGCCAAACATCATTCCTTGGTCACCAGCTCCTTGCTCTTCTGGCTTAGCTCTATCAACACCTTGGTTAATGTCTGCAGACTGCTCGTGAATTGCTGAAAGAATTCCACAAGAATTTGCCTCAAACATATATTCACTTTTAGTATATCCAATTTTACGGATTACCTCACGTGCAATTTGCTGTACATCTAGATAAGTATTCGATTTTACTTCACCTGCTAAAATAACCTGACCCGTTGTAACTAAAGTTTCACAAGCTACTTTTGAATCAGCGTCAAATGCCAAAAAGTTGTCAATTAATGCATCCGAAATTTGATCTGCAACTTTGTCTGGATGCCCTTCACTAACAGATTCTGACGTAAATAAATAAGCCATAATAATGTATTAAATTTGTATAAATAAAATTTAGCGAGGAAAAATAATTGCTAAAAAGGGCTAAAGGAGAGTTTCTGCTTTAGCATTTTTTAATGCCGAAATCTATCTCCCGGCAATCATAATGAACCATTTCATTATGAAGAGGTTGCAATCAGTTCAAATTTTTCCTCTGTATTCGCGTGCAAAGGTATGAAACCATTTTGATTTGCAAATTAAAGTTCAACTTTTTTATTTTTTTAAAGAGAAATTTAACAGTAGTATATTAATTTGATAGGGTAATAGAAAATATTTTGCTTTTTGTTTGGCTGATTCAAAAATAGTTCGCAACTTTGCCTCGTTGAAATAAAAGAAACAAAAAAATGAAATTTACAATTTGCAATATGATGTCTTGTATGATGCCGGAATATTCCGCAGAGACGCTATTGTAATTTTTTTTAAAAATATATATAGAACCTCTGCAAGAACGCAGAGGTTTTTTTTTGTTCAAAAGAAAAAAATGAAAGAAAATTCAATTTTTAATTTGGTGGTTAAAAAAAACTTACTACATTTACTCTATCGAATTAGTCGAATTTAAAATGAAATTAATTTTAATTAAAAATGAAAACAATAGCAAGAAAAAATATGATGTGTTGTAGTATGATGCAAATGTGCATCCCAACTTGCTGTTGCCAAAAGTGAAAGATAAAATCTTTGTTATAGTTTCAACTATAAGCCCTTTTGGTCGCCATCCGAAAGGGCTTTTTATTTACCATTTAAAATTAAAATCATGAAAACATTAAATTCAATAGCTATAGAATATTTATTGAGAAACGATTCTCAAAACAATACTAATAAATCAGAAGAAATCGCGAAAGAAGTTCGCAGGATAAATTCAGAACAATACACAAGAAATCAAAAATCATTGTTGTTTCAAATGTATGAGCTCGAAGAAGGCGACTTTTTTGCTTAACCCAATTCTGATTCAAGTACAAATTCAAAAAATTAACCACACTATATATAGTATTAACAATATCTAAAAACTAAGAAATCATGAGTACACAAAAATTTGCAACAAACGCACTTCATGCAGGACACGACGTAACTAAAAACGCAGGAACCAGAGCAGTGCCTATTTACCAGACATCTTCATATGTATTTAATAATGCAGATCACGTCGCCAATTTGTTTGGTCTTGCTGAAGCTGGATTTATTTACACTCGATTAAATAATCCAACAAATGATGTTTTAGAACAAAGATTAGCGGCGTTGGAAGGCGGAATCGGTGCTGTTGTTACGGCTTCTGGGGCATCGGCAATTTCGACAACTTTGCTGACTTTGTCGCGAGCTGGAGATCATATCGTAGCATCAAATAGTTTATATGGAGGAACTTACAATTTGCTAAGTGTGACATTGCCACGATTAGGAATTACCACTACTTTTGTAGATCCTTCAAAACCAGAAAACTTCACTAAAGCCGCAAAAGAAAATACAAGAGCCTTTTTTGTAGAATCTTTAGGAAACCCAAAACTTGATGTTTTGGACTTAAAAGGAATTTCGGCGGAAGCCAAAGCATTCAAAGTGCCGTTTATAGTAGATAATACAGTTGCGACACCTTATTTATTAAACCCAATTAAATATGGTGCCGATATTGTAATTCATTCCTTGACTAAATATATTGCCGGAAACGGAACTTCATTAGGCGGCGTTATTATTGATGCCGGAAATTTTGATTGGGTAAACGGAAAATTCCCAGAATTTACAGAGCCTTCTGCAGGATATCATGGATTAGTATATCACGAAGCTTTAGGAAATGCGGCTTTTATAGCAAAAGCACGAATTGAAGGTTTGCGCGATTTTGGCGCGACTTTGAGTCCGTTTAATGCTTTTCAGATTATTCAGGGATTAGAAACTTTGCCAATCCGAATTAAAAAACACAGCGAAAATGCTTTGGCCTTGGCTGAATGGCTTGAAAAACAAGATGAGGTAGTTTGGGTAAATTATCCAGGTTTGAAATCAAGCAAATATCATGATTTGGCTAAACAATATTTGCCAGAAGGACAAAGCGGAATTATAACGTTTGGATTAAAAGGCGGATTTGATGCGACCAAAAAAGTAGTTGATGAAACTAAATTATTCTCATTGCTGGCTAATATTGGTGATACAAAGTCATTAATCATACATCCAGCAAGTACAACGCACCAACAATTGTCTGAAGAAGATCAATTGTCAACTGGAGTTTCTAAAGATTTAATCCGACTTTCTGTGGGGATCGAAGATATCGAAGATTTAATTGCCGATTTGCAAGCGGTTTTCGAAAGCGTTACACAAGCGCAGTACAGTATCAATAAAAATTAGGTTTTTTTGTTTTTTGTTTGAAAAATTGCCTTTAGCGGTGTGGTGTCGCTAAGGGTGATTTTTTATGAAGAAAAAATCACAATATATATGTGTAGAGGCGCACTGTAGAGACGCACAGCAGTGCGTCTAACTCGTAACATGAGAGTTTAAACTTATACGGTTCAATAAAATCAGATATGTTTTAAAAATTAAAATTATGTCAAAGCTTAAAATAAATATTATTCTTTTTGGGATCGGGAATATCGGAAGCACTTTGATCAATCAGATTATTGAAAGTCAGGAATTTTTCTCCAGAATAAAAATGTTGATTTTCACTTTCCAATAATTACCAATTCAACTGTTGCCTTTTTTGAAAAAGAAGGCGTTGGATATTCTTGGGAAACTAATTTTAGAGAATTGGCAGTCCCTTTTAGAGTCGAAGATATTATAGAATTTGCAAAAGAAAATGAATTCGAAAACTTGATAGCAGTTGATGCTACAGCCAGTGACGAACTGATTAGTCATTATAATACTTTGATCGAAAACGGATTTAATATTGTCGCCGTAAACAAAAAAGCCAACACGCTTCCAATCGATCTTTATAAACAGCTTAGAGAAAATCTAAAAAAGTACGATAAAGAGTTTTTGTATGAAACATCGGTCGATACTGGATTTCCAGTTTTGCAGACTTTAAGAGATTTGTATTATTCGGGCGAAAAGATCACCAAAATCAGAGGAGTTTTTTCAGATCATTTGAGTTATATCTTCAATAGATTTTCTTTAGAGGAAAATTCTTTTTCATCCATTTTGAAAGATGCCAGCCTACTCGGATTAATGCGCTCTACTTTTAAAGAAGACTTGTCAGGAAATGATACAGCTCGGAAATTGTTGATTTTGACTCGCGAAATTGGAAAAGAGTTCGAATTAGCAGATATAAAGATCAATCCTATTATAAGAGAAGAACATTTGGAGAAAAACGGAATATTGAATAAAGAGGCAATCGACAAATCGTATAAAATAGCAAAAATTACGCGACCCGAAAATCATGTATTGCGTTATGTAGGTGAATTTGATATTGAGAAAAATACGCTTGAGGTAAAGTTGGTTTCAGAACCTATTACATCGGCAATTGGTCAATTAAAAGGATCAGATGCTATTTTTGAAATTTACACGCAGTCTTATGCCAATGTTCCAATTGTAATACAAGGAGCATCGCCATCAAAACAGGCAATTTCAAGGGGAATTATAACTGATATTTTAAAAGTCGCCGAAAAAATTAAAAATAAAGAAGCAGTTTGGCTTTAAGTGGTTTTTGATATTAGAAAAAAAGTTCTTTGAAAGATTGAAACAGAAAAAGTTAGTTAATTTTTTGTAAGATAAAACTGCTATTTCGCTAAATTGTGATTTTGTAAGATGTTTTTTGACGATAAAATTGTGTTTTTTAACGTTTTTTTAGAAAAAATAAGCTTTTGTAACTTGCAATATTCAAAAAAAGTTGCAAATTTGTAAGACAAGTAAGATCTGTTAAAAACAGATGCCGAAATGTTAAAAACAAATGATTATTTCCTTTTAGATCTTAATCAAATCTAAAAGTTTATTAAAGAAATTTAAATGCAAAAGTTTTTTAAAATAAAAGTCAAATCACAGATGAATAAATCCCTACAGATGAACAAGATGTTTAACGTCGCACGTATTTGTGTATGCGTCTGTTGATACTAAAAGTATATATAAGTTTATATAAAAACTTAAACCCTTTTGGTATTAAAAATCCAAAAGGGTTTTTTTATTCATTTTGATTACCATAACACAGATTTAAAGAAAAAGTAAAGATTATAAAACGCAAACTAACTTAAACTTAAATATCATGAGCACATTAAACTACTTAAGAAAAAAGATTTCAACTTTCAAAAACATCAAAAATGAAAGAAACAATCCTCCGCCAACAAATGAGTTGATCCACCCAAGTTTCGGAATCACGGAGACAGATAAAAAAGAGGTGAAAAAAGAACCAAATTCTTTATTATTCTTGATGTATTCAAAAGAGAATGAAACGCTTTTTATCTAAATCAAAAAGCATCATAAAATAGGGTAAAACCCGCTTAATTTTACTGGGCAGTTTGTTCGGTAATTTTTTGCGTATAATAGTTTTTCATAATTAAGAAGAGAGATTGTCATATTTATTAATAGATGCCAATTCTTTCGACTTTATGACTTTTATCACGAGGCTTCGGGATCGATTTATTTTAAAGTATGTTTAAGAAATTGCACAATCAGTTTCGATAAAATTTGTTAGTTTCAGAAATTAGTAGTTAATTTGCACCGTTAAGTTCAAAAACGTATTGAAATGTTATAAAGAAAGGAGGAGGGATTAGACCCGATGAATCCTTAGCAACCCTTCGTTAATTCGAAGAAGGTGTCGCATTCTACCACGCCCAAACGTGGAAAGATAACAACAAGAATTTTTCTAGTTTCAAACTCTAGGCTTTCTTTCTAATATTTCCACATACAAATCAATTAATAAAAGATTTGAAATTGGAAAATATACCCAATCCTATTATAATTCAAGATTTCATCACAGAAAGTGGTGCAATTTATCCGTTATTGCCATTAAGCTTTATGCTTTCTGGCTTGCCTTTGCATACCGCACCAATCGTTTTGGTAAATCATGCTTTGACTGGAAATGCACAAGTAACTGGCGAAAATGGCTGGTGGAATGATTTAATTGGCGACGGAAAAACAATCGACACAAATAAATATACGGTTCTGGCATTTAATGTTCCAGGAAACGGAAACGATTCTTTTATAATCGAAAATTATTACGATTTTACAACCAGAGATATTGCAAGAATTTTTATCAAAGGTTTGAAATCGCTAAACATAGAACAGGTTTTTACTATAATCGGCGGTTCTGTAGGTGGCGGAATTGCGTGGGAGATTTTGGCATTGGAACCAAATATTACAGAACATTTAATTCCAATAGCAACCGATTGGAAATCGACGGATTGGATGATTGCAAATTGTTTTCTGCAGGAACAAATTTTGAATAATTCATCCAAACCAATTGAAGATGCCAGAATTCATGCCATGCTCTGTTATCGATCTCCTGAATCATTCAAAGAAAAATTTCAACGAACCATCAATCAGGATCTTTTGATTTTTAATATCGAAAGCTGGCTAGCACACCACGGCAAAAAGTTGCGGCAACGTTTTCAGCTTTCATCTTATAAATTGATGAACCAATTGCTTAAAACCATAGACATTACTCGAAATAGTGAGGATTTTGAAACTTTAATGTCTAAAACGCCGGCGTCGATTCACATTATCGGCATCAATTCAGATTTGTTTTTTACGCCAAAAGAAAACCTGGAAACCTATCAGGAATTAAAAAGGTTTAAAGACAATGTTTTTTACAGCGAAATTGATTCGGTTCACGGACATGACGCTTTTTTAATCGAGTACAAACAATTAGATCATTTACTTGCCGATATTTTTAAGGCAGAAACAATAGCAAAATAAAAATGAAAGTATTAAAATTTGGAGGTAAATCGTTATCAAACGGAGAAGGGCTTAACAAAGTAGTTTCAATCATTTCAGACAAAGTAAATCAAGGCGAACAAATTGCCGTAGTTGTTTCTGCGCGCGGTAATGCAACAGATGAATTAGAAGATATTTTAAGAATTGCCGCGAAAAACGGAAATTATAAGCCATTATTGGAAAGCTTCAAAGCGTATCAAACTTCAGATTATCCAGAAGTTGATTTGTCTGAAGAATTCAATATTCTAGATAAACTTTTTGAAGGAGTTAGCCTTATTGGAGATTACAGCAGTAAAATTAAAGATCAGATTTTATCTAAAGGCGAATTGCTTTCGGCTAAATTACTGACTGCCATTTTAATTGAAAAAGGGATTCCGGCGAACTTTGTTGATACAAGAGAATTATTAAAAACCGATTCTAAGTTTGGTGACGCTCAGCCTTTGGAACAACTTTCAAAGAAAAACGTGATCAATTATTTCAAGCTTCATAACGGAGAAACAGTGAATATCGTAACAGGTTTCATTGGTTCAAACAATAACAACGACACCACAACTTTAGGACGTAACGGAAGTAACTATACTGCTTCGTTAATCGCGAATTACCTAAATGCGGAAGAACTTCAAAACTTCACGCACGTTGACGGAATTTATACCGCAAATCCAGATTTAGTTGCCGATGCTAAAAAAATCGAATATTTGTCGTTTAATGAAGCGAATGAGTTGGCTAATTTTGGCGCAACGATTCTGCATGCAAAAACGATTATTCCGTTATTAGAAAAAAACATTCCGCTACGTATTTTAAATACATTCAATCACGAAAATCGCGGCACTTTAATCACTTCAGATTCAAATAAAGAAGGAATTAAAACGCTTTCTGTTTTAGAAAATGTTTCGCTTGTAAATCTTGAAGGACGTGGATTATTAGGGAAAGCGGGAGTTGATGCCAGAATTTTCAAAGTAATGGGTGATCACAACATCAGCGTAAGCATCATTTCGCAAGGTTCTTCTGAAAGAGGAATTGGTTTGGTTGTGGCAAAAGATAAAGCAACGCTTGCCATGGTGGAGTTAGAAAAAGAGTTCGAAAATGACTTTTATTCTAAAGATGTAAACCAGATTACAGTAACTGATAATGTTTCGGTAATTTCGATTATCGGACAGGATTTAAGTACTTTCCACAAACCATATACAGCTTTAATTAAAAATAAAATTGTTCCGATTTTATTCAACAATACAGTTACGGGTAAAAACGTGAGTTTGGTTGTGAAGAAAGAAGAGCTAAATAAAGCTTTAAACGTAATTCACGGAGAAATTTTTGGAGTTTCTAAAAAAATCAACATTGCAATTTTCGGTCACGGATTAGTTGGAGGAACTTTGATCAATCAAATTTTAGAATCGGCTTCTGCAATTGAAAAACGTAAAGACATTAAGCTGAATGTTTTCGCAATTGCCAATTCTAAAAAACTGCTTTTAAATAAAAATGGCGTAACTTCAAATTGGAAAAACGATATCCAAACAAAAGGAGAAGCTTATACGCTGAATGATATTATTGCTTACGCAAATGAATATCATTTAGAGAATTTAATTGCAATTGACAACACAGCAAGTGCATCATTCGTAGAAAATTATATTCCGCTTGTGGAAAGCAGTTTTGACTTGATTTCTTCAAACAAAGTAGCTAATACGTTGACTTATGGGTTTTATAAAGAATTGAGAAAAGCCTTGGCAGAAAATCAAAAGAATTATTTATACGAAACCAATGTTGGAGCAGGTTTGCCGTTAATTGATACGATTAAGTTGTCGCATCTTTCGGGAGAAAACATCACAAAAATTAAAGGAGTCTTCTCTGGAACATTAAGTTATTTGTTCAATAATTTCTCTGCAAAAGATGCGCCTTTCAGCGAAATTTTGCAAGAAGCAATTGATAATGGATATACAGAGCCAGATCCGCGCGAGGATTTATGCGGAAATGATGTGGGAAGAAAATTATTGATCTTGGCAAGAGAATTAGATTTACAGAATGAGTTTGAGGAAATCTCAATTCAGAATTTAATTCCGGAACATTTAAGAGAAGGAAATGTTTCTGATTTCTTGACGAAATTAAAAGAATTCGACCCAATTTACGAGAAAATAAAAGCCGAACAACAGCCAAATCACGTGTTGAGATACATAGGTGAGCTGTCTGGAGATTTGCAGAATGATAAAGGAAATTTAGAAGTAAAATTAGTTTCGGTACCAAAAGACACAGCTTTAGGCGGATTAAAAGGTTCTGATTCTTTCTTCGAAATTTACACAGAATCTTACGGAGATCGTCCAATTGTGATTCAAGGAGCCGGTGCAGGTTCTGCGGTTACGGCAAGAGGAGTCTTTGGAGATATTTTGAGATTGTCTGATAAAGGGTAATTGATTTTAGAATTCAGATTTTAGATTGTTGATTTCAGAGAGTTTTGCTACTGTTTGTCATTTCGACGAAGGAGAAATCTCCGCAAGTAGCTCGACAAAGTAATGTCAATCTTTGTCGATTTAGCAACGAAGATTTGCTTCGCCTGTTCGCTATCGCTCGAGCCTCCTTCGTCGAAATGACAAGATTGTGGAAATTATACAGAAAAACAAAAACAAAAAAAATAACAACACAATGAAAGTAACTTTAAACAGAGTAAATGACGCATTTCATTTCAAAGTAAAAAATGAACGCGGACACGTAGTTGACGTTGACAGCAGAGCCGAATTTGGCGGAAGCGATTTAGGTGCAAGTCCAATGGAATTAGTTTTAATGGGAGTTGCAGGATGCAGTGCTATTGATATGATTTCGATTTTGAAAAAACAGCGTCAAGAAATTACTTCTTTCAACGCTGAGGTTGAAGGAACACGCGTTCAGATTGAAGAAGCAAAACCTTTTAAAGAAATCGATGTGGTTTTTTATTTAGAAGGAGAAATCAATCCTGAAAAAGCAAAAAAGCGGCACAACTTTCTTTTGAGAAATACTGCTCAGTTGCCAAAACAGTTGAACCGACTGCAACCATTAGTTACAAAGTTGTCTTGAACAACGAAGCTTTATAAATTAGATAATTTGTCAATTAGATAATTAGAAAATGCTCAGATTGCGCATAAATAATTGACTTGTTTAAGTTTGGATTTCAGTTTTAAAACCTGAAACTTGAAATCTGAAACTTGAAACAAAAAAAAACAAAAAACAACACAATGAATATAGAAGATTTGGGTTTTGAAACACAAGCCATACGAACACATTTAGAAAGAACACAATTCCAGGAGCATTCAACTCCTTTGTATTTATCATCAAGCTTTATATTTGAAGATGCAGAGGATATGAGAGCTTCTTTCACAGAAGAAAAAGTCCGCAATATTTATTCCCGTTTCAGCAATCCAAATACAACAGAATTTGTTGACAAAGTTTGTGCAATGGAAGGTGCCGAAGCCGGTTATGCTTTTGCAACTGGAATGGCGGCGATCTATTCTACATTTGTCGCATTGTTAGAATCAGGAGATCATATTGTTTCAGCAGGAAGTGTTTTCGGGTCAACTCATGCTTTATTCATGACGTATTTTCCAAAATGGAAAATCGAAACTTCATATTTTGATATCAATCAACCCGAAACAATTGAAAGCTTTATTAAGCCAAATACTAAAATTCTATATGCTGAAACGCCAACTAATCCGGGTGTAGATGTGATTGATTTAGAATTGTTGGGTCAAATTGCAAAAAAACACAATTTAATTTTAATAATTGACAACTGTTTTGCTACGCCATACATTCAGCAACCTATTAAATATGGAGCGCATGTCGTAGTGCATTCGGCTACAAAATTAATGGATGGCCAAGGTCGTGTTCTGGGAGGAATCGCAGTTGGAGAAGCAGAGTTGATACGTAAAATTTATTTGTTTTCAAGAAACACAGGACCGGCAATGTCACCATTTAACGCATGGGTTTTGTCAAAAAGTTTAGAAACTTTGGCTGTTCGTGTTGATAGACATTGTGAAAATGCTTTAAAAGTGGCTGAATTTTTAGAAAGCCACCCAAATGTAAACAATGTGAAATATCCATTCTTGAAATCACATCCAAAATATGAAATTGCCAAAAAACAAATGCTTTTAGGGGGTAACATAATTGCAATTGAAATTAAAGGTGGTCTTGAAGCAGGACGAAACTTTTTGAACAAAATTAAATTATGTTCTCTTTCTGCAAATATTGGCGATGTAAAAACAATTGTTACGCATCCAGCATCAACAACACACAGCAAATTGTCTGAAGAAGACCAATTGGCGGTTGGAATCACACAAGGTTTGGTTCGTATTTCTGTTGGCCTAGAAAAGGTAGAAGATGTAATTGCCGATTTGAATCAAGCATTATCATAAAATATAATCATGAAAATGGAAAGGGCTATTTGTTTTAAATAGCCCTTTTTTGTTATCTTGAAATTGCTAAATTAGAAGTTTGCCTAAATATGATAAAGCCAAGATTAATTTTGCTGTCTGATTTGTTTGGAGGCAATCCCGAATGGGTTCAATATTACGTTGAAATATTAGAGACTAAATTTGATGTTCAATTTTATGATGTTTTAAAATTAGCTCAGATTGATTCTTCAAATGATGAAAAGGAAATTCACAATCAATTTTTAAGCGGAGGAATTGAAAAAGTAGTAAATAATTTGTTGGATTCTGAAAAAGGAGAAGTAGCAATTTTAGGTTTTAGCATTGGAGGAACTATTGCTTGGAAAGCTTCTTTGCGAGGGTTAAAAACAACGCAATTAGTGGCAGTTTCTTCGACAAGATTGCGTTTTGAGACTGAAATGCCAAATTGTGAAATCAAACTTTATTTTGGCGAAAAAGATTTAAATAAACCTAATCCTCAGTGGTTTTCAGATTTAGAAATAACAAGCCATCTTTTTGAAAATGAGTACCATGAATTGTATTCAAGGAACAAGAATATTTCGCTTATTTGTAGTAATTTTTTGTAATTCATTCAACAAAAATTATATTTTTGTTGCAACTAAAAACGAAATCAATTAATAATCTAATTAGCGTATGAGTAATCCTTCTTACATTCTTGACGAAAAATTATTGGCGTCAAACGGAAACCGTTTTGCAAATTATATCATAGATATCATTGCAATAGTGGCTTTAATTTTTGCTCTTTCTTTCTTTTTGGCTCTTTTTGCAGTCTTTTTAGGATTGAATGAGCTTTTTTACTGGCTTGGTCACTTGAGTGATTTAGAAGGACAATTGATTTTTATTGTTGTTTCCATTTTTTACTATTTGTTTGTCGAAGGAATTTTTGGAAGATCATTGGGTAAATTAATTACGGGAACCATTGTCGTTGATGAGAATGGAGAAAAACCTCCTTTTGGAACCATTTTTAAAAGGACTTTGTGCCGATTAATCCCTTTTGACGGACTTTCTTTTCTAGGAAGCAGAGGCTGGCACGATTCTATTTCTGAAACTTATGTTGTCAATAAAAAGGATCTCGAGGAAGAATTAAAAACATTTCATGAGTTTAATTTAATTGGAAGCAGTGAAGTAATCTGATAGGTTAAGTAGAATTTAACTTCTGTTCTTTTATTATTCTCATTTAAAAAGCCTATTTTTGTTGCAGAAAAGAATACGTCGATTTTGATGTGTCAAATTCAGAACAAATATTTTGCAATTTAAAATTTAAAGATGCTTTCAAAGAAAACAAAATACGGAATTAAAGCTTTAACTTATTTGGCGAGAAGAGAGAATAATGAGCCTGTCCAAATTGCTGAAATTGCAAAAAATGAACATATTTCGATTAAGTTTTTAGAAAGTATTTTGCTGTTATTGAGAAACTCAGGATTTCTTGGAGCGAAAAAAGGAAAAGGCGGTGGTTATTATTTGATAAAAGATCCAAAAGATATTAGCATGGCGAAAGTCTACCGTATTCTGGAAGGGCCAATTGCATTATTGCCTTGCGCCAGTCATAATTTCTATGAAAGATGTGATGACTGTGACGACGAATCAACTTGTGCTCGCTAGACGTTTAATGACAGAAGTTCGTGACAATACCCTTAAAATATTAGAAAGTAATTCTTTAGCAGATATTGCGTTTTAGAATTTACTCATAATTCAAATAAAAAGACCAATTCAAAAATAATGAATTGGTCTTTCTGTTTTTATATGTTTTCAATACTAAAATATCAATTTATATCCAGCCATAAAAAGCATTACAGCAATAGCATTTCTAAGAAACTGATCTGGCACTTTTCCGCTTAACATACTTCCCATGTAGATTCCTGGAAGCGATCCCATTAATAATTGACCTAATAATCCTAAATCTAAATTTCCCATAGAAGCATGACCGATTCCGGCGACTAAAGTTAAAGGAACGGCATGGGCAATTTCTGTTCCAACCAATTTTGGGGTTGGTAATAAAGGATAAAGGAAAAATAAGGTTACCGTTCCTAAAGCTCCAGCGCCAATTGAGGTTAAAGTTACGGTTGCTCCTAACAAAATACCAATTCCAATGGTAAGCATGTTTTGAGTGTGGCTTTCACTATGAAATTTATCGCCGGCATGTTTTTGTGAAAACTTCATTAATTTCTGTTTGAAGATAATAGCGACAGAAGTAAATAATAATGCCCAGCCTAAGCTTTGTTTGATAACACGATTTATAGTTTCAATATCTGTTTTAATGCTGTGAAGTATCCATAAAGTTGCCAAAGCGGCAGGAACACTTCCTAAAGTAAGCCAACCTGTAATTTTCCAGTTGATGTTGCCTTTTTTATTGTGTACAAAAATTCCTCCAGCTTTAGTAAATGCGGCATAAAGTAGATCGGTTCCAACGGCTGTTGTAGGCGGAATATTAAAGTATAATAAAATAGGAGTCATCAAAGAACCGCCTCCTACACCAGTTAACCCAACAATAAACCCAACTACTAAACCCGCAATGACAAGACCAATCTGAAAATCCATAAAAAAAATTTGGCGCTAAAATAATAACATTTTTACAATTATCCTATAGATTTGGTAGAGATTAAATGTGTATTTTTACAAATCACAAAATTAGGCTGTACTGTTAAGATTTTAAGGAGCAGTGCATAATTTGTTAAATTAATTTACTAATCGTTCTTTAAATATCTTTTATGTTGGTTTAGAGTAGAATAGCTATTGTAAAAAAGTAAATATATTATTTTGATATTTCAAAATATGTAGTACATTTGCAAAGTAATCTACTAAGCCGATAGGGTAATGGATTTTTAAGAGCAAAAACAAATTCTTAAAACATGGAAAATGAACTTAAGTTAAACAACACAACGGTAAAGTCTAATGCTTTGTCAAAGGAAAATTTATGGGTTGTGATACCTGTACTTTTGTTGTTAGGTTTAGTAGCTACACTAATTTATAATCATCACGCTGAATTTTCGTGGAATGGTTTTGTTCAAGGATTTGATGAAAATCTTTTAGCATTCTTCTTAATTGGTGTTTTTGCTCAATTAGTAGATGGTGCTTTAGGAATGGGATATGGAGCAACTTCAACATCGTTTTTATTAGCTTATGGAGTTCCGCCGGTTGTGAGTAGTACAGCAGTTCACGTTTCAGAAATGTTTACAACGGGAGCGTCAGCGCTTTCTCATCATCGTTTTGGGAACATCAATAAAAAATTGGTAAAGCATTTGTTGATTCCGGGAGTTTTGGGTTCTATAACAGGAGCTTATTTATTGTCTGATGTAATTGACGGTGATGTTATTAAGCCTTTTATTGCAGTTTATATGATTGTTTTGGCTTCGATTATTATCAAAAAAGCGTTGAAGAAAAATGTTGAAAAAAGAAAACTAAAAAATTAGGCGTTTTAGCTGTTTTTGGAGGTTTTATGGATTCAGTTGGTGGTGGAGGCTGGGGGCCAATCGTAACTTCAACATTATTAGGAAGAGGAAGAAACCCGAAATATACAATTGGTTCTGTTAACGCCGCAGAGTTTGCAATTTCATTTGCAAGCGGAATCACATTCATGCTTTTTGGAGGAATTCACGGCTGGCAGGTTATTATCGGATTAATTGCTGGAGGGGTTATTGCGGCGCCAATTGCGGCATTTTTAGTGACTAGAATTAAAAGAAAACCAATGATGATTGCAGTTGGGATTCTAATTATAATATTGAGTTTAAAAACATTATCTAAATTATTGTAAAAGATAATTTTAGAAAGGAGAGATTATGAGTGCGATTATTGTACAAGAATTATTAGAAAAAACTGCGACTCTTTCGCTTGACGAAACCTTAGTTTTTTTAGCAAAAGAATTTCCGGGAAAAGTAATTTTTTCGACTTCTTTCGGACAAGAAGATCAGGTAATTACTGATTTTATTGCAAAAAGCAACACAGATATTAAGGTGTTTACTTTAGATACCGGAAGATTATTTCAGGAAACGTATGATGTTTTTCATAAAACATTAAAAAAATACAAAAGACCAATTGAAGTCTTTTTTCCGGAAGTGACTTCAGTAGAAAATCTGCTTCAGACAAAAGGGCCAAACAGCTTTTACGATTCAGTTGAAAATAGAAAAGAATGCTGTTTTATTCGAAAAGTGGTTCCGTTGAGAAAAGCTTTGGCAGGAAACTCAGTTTGGATTACAGGTTTAAGAGCTGAACAATCAGAAAACAGACACGATTTAAGTTTGTTTGAATATGATGGAAACTTCGAAATCATAAAATTCAATCCTTTGCTAAAATGGACTTTAGAAGAAGTTGAAACGTATTTGTCAGAAAATAATGTTCCGCAAAATGCATTACACAAACAAGGTTTCGTAAGTATTGGATGCGCGCCTTGCACAAGAGCGATTTTCCCTGGAGAAGACATCAGAGCCGGAAGATGGTGGTGGGAATCAAGCCATAAAGAGTGTGGGTTGCATAGCGCTAAGAAAGAGTAGACTTTTTAGAAGCAAGAAGAAAGAGGCAAGACTTTTTTAGAGAATAGAAAATAGATTATAGAATAAAGAGTGGGGATTTTTAGATCAGGCAACTTGAAATTTTAAACCTGAAACAAAATTTTCACAACAAAATATCAAACAAAAAAACAATGAGTTCAGTATTAAAAACAAACGCTTTAGAGAGTGAAGCGATATACATTTTCAGAGAAGTAATTTCACAGTTTGACAAACCGGTTTTACTTTTCTCAGGAGGAAAAGATTCTATTACATTAGTGCGTTTAGCGCAAAAAGCATTTTTCCCTGCTAAGATTCCGTTTCCTCTTTTGCACGTTGATACGGGACATAATTTCCTGAAACTATTGCTTTCAGAGATAAATTGGTAGAAGAATTAGGTTTAGAGCTAATCGTTCGTAATGTTCAGGATGCTATTGATGAAGGAAAAGTAGTTGAAGAAACTGGGAAATATTCAAGTAGAAACAGCTTGCAGACAACAACACTTTTAGATGCAATTGAAGAATTCAAATTTGATGCTTGTATTGGAGGAGCGCGTCGTGACGAAGAAAAAGCAAGAGCTAAAGAACGTATTTTTTCTGTTCGTGATGATTTCGGACAATGGGACGAAAAAAATCAAAGACCTGAGTTGTTTGATATTTTGAATGGAAAAATAGAAAATGGACAAAACGTTCGTGTTTTCCCAATTTCAAACTGGACAGAATTAGATGTTTGGAGTTATATCGAGAAAGAAAAAATCGAGATTCCGTCAATCTATTTCTCACATAAAAGAAAAGTTTTTTTGAGAGACGGTTTAATCTGGTCGCATTCTCCTTTTGTGTACCAAGAAGAAGACGAACAAATCGAAGAAAGAATTGTTCGCTTCAGAACCGTTGGAGATATGAGCTGTACAGCGGCTGTTGAATCTTACGCAAGCAACAATTGAAGAAGTTGTTGGCGAAATCAGATCATCAACCATTTCTGAAAGAGGAGCCAGAATCGATGACAAACGTTCTGAAGCCGCAATGGAAAAAAGAAAACAACAAGGATACTTTTAAGTTGTTGGTTGATAGTTTTTAGTTGACAGCTGAAAACTTCAATAATTACAACAAGAAGACAAAAAAACAGATTAAATATTTTGATGGTTTTAGTTGATGTTTAGAAAAACCAACAACCATAAACCAACAACCAACAACATAAATTAGAATGGACGTTTTAAAAATAGCAACAGCAGGAAGTGTAGATGACGGAAAAAGTACTTTGATCGGAAGATTATTGTATGATACAAAATCGTTGACAACTGATAAAATAGAAGCAATTGAAAAAAGCAGTAAACAAAAAGGATACGATTACCTTGATTTTTCTTTGGCAACTGACGGATTGGTAGCAGAAAGAGAGCAAGGAATCACGATTGACGTTGCGCATATTTATTTTTCGACTGCAAAGAAAAGTTACATTATTGCCGATACTCCGGGTCACGTAGAATATACAAGAAACATGGTTACAGGAGCTTCGACTTCTCAGGTTTCGATCATTTTAATTGATGCCAGAAAAGGCGTTATTGAGCAAACATACCGTCACTTTTTCATCAATAATTTATTGAGAGTAAAAGAAGTAATTGTTGCTATCAACAAAATGGATTTAGTTGATTATTCAGAAGAAGTTTTCAATAAAATCAAAGCTGATTTTGAGGCTTTAAATGCAAAAAGTACTTTCAAAGAGCAAAACGTAAGTTACATTCCGTTAAGTGCAATCAATGGAGGAAACGTTGTGGACAAATCTGAAAACATGCCTTGGTACAACGGACAAACTGTTTTAGAGCATTTGGAAGGATTACATTCTCATGATGTTTACGAAGCAGGAAAAGCACGTTTCCCAGTTCAGACGGTTATTCGTCCAAAAACAGAAGAATACCACGATTTTAGAGGTTACGCAGGAAAATTATACGGAAACTCCATTAAAGTTGGAGATGCTGTAACAGTTCTTCCATCTTTAACAGAATCAACAGTTACTAAAATTCACTTTTTCGATAAAACATTTGATGAAGCTACAGCAGGTTCTTCAATTACAATCGAATTAGAAAATGATATCAATGTAACGAGAGGTGATATGATTGTGAAATCAAGCGAGCTTCCAAAAATTGAAAAAGATATTACCACAACAGTTTGCTGGATGGACAGCAAAAAACTGGTTGCAGGAACTAAATATTTGGTACAACACAATACCAACAGAGTTTTAGCAAAAGTAGAAAGCATTAAAAATACAATTGCAACAGATTACTCAGGAACGACAGAAGCTTCACAATTGGCAATCAACGAAATTGGAGAAGTAACGATCAAATTAAGCAAACCGTTATACTTTGATTCATACAACGAAAACAAATCAAACGGAGCTTTCATCTTAATTGATACAGCAACAAACACAACAGCAGGAGTAGGATTCATTCGCTAGTTGATAGTTGATGGTTTTTGGTTGATAGTTATCTGCCAGCAAACCAACAACCAGCAACTGACAACCAACAACTAAAGAGAAATGGAAAGTTTTAGAACAGAAATAGAAAATCCGGTAGTTCAGAAGGAGATTATCGAATTAGAAAAAAGATTCACTTATTCCGTGGAGGAAAAATTGATGATGAGCGTTTTCGTAGTCTTCGTTTAGCACGTGGAATCTACGGTCAGCGTCAGGAAGGAGTTCAGATGATTCGTATCAAATTGCCTTATGGAAAAGTAACCAGCGAGCAGTTAAGAAGAATTACAGAAGTGTCTGATGAATATTCTACAGGACGTTTGCATATTACAACACGTCAGGATATTCAGATTCACTACGTAAGTTTAGACAGAACACCTGAACTTTGGGCAGATTTGGCCAAAGATGATATTACACTTCGTGAAGCTTGCGGAAACACCGTTAGAAATATTACAGGAAGCGAATTAGCTGGAGTTGACGTAAACGAACCATTTGATGTTTCGCCTTATGCACACGGATTATTTCAATATTTGTTAAGAAACCCAATCTGTCAGGAAATGGGACGTAAATTCAAAATTTCGTTCTCTTCTTCAGACGAAGATACCGCTTTGAGTTATTTGCACGATTTAGGATTTATTCCGAAAATTAAAGACGGACAAAAAGGTTTCAAAATCATGTTTGGTGGAGGTTTAGGATCTCAGCCGGCACATGCTGAATTACTTTCGGAGTTTGTTCCCGTAAACGAAATCATTCCAACAGCAGAAGGAATCATTCGTATTTTCGACAGATACGGAGAACGTGCCAAAAGAATGAAAGCGCGTATGAAATTCTTAATCAAAGAAATGGGGAAAGATGCTTTCCTTGATTTGGTTGAAAAAGAGAAAAAGCAATTGCTTTTCAAACATATGAAATAGATACAACGGCTTTCGACGGACCAATTACAGAACCGTTATTAGAAGTTCCACAAGTTACAATCGAAGATACAGAAGCGTATGAAGCGTGGAAAAAATCGAATGTAATCAAACAGAAACAAAACGGTTATTATGCTATCGGAATCAAAGTTTTATTAGGAGATTTTTATACCGATAAAGCCAGATTATTAGCCGATTTAATTAAAAATTACGGAGCAAATGAATTGCGTTTTTCATTGCGTCAAAATATTGTAATACGAAACATAAAAGAAGAGAATCTTCCTTTCTTTTATCAAGAATTAGCCAAACTTGACTTTGTTCAATTAGGATATAATTCAGTTGGAGATATTACGGCATGTCCGGGTACTGATACTTGCAACTTGGGGATTGCAAGTAGTACCGGTATTGCAGAAGAATTAGAAAGAGTTTTAAGTACAGAATATCCTCAGTATTTAAACAACCGTGAAATCGAAATTAAAATTTCAGGCTGTATGAATGCCTGCGGACAACATAATATGTCTGCAATTGGATTTCAGGGAATGTCTATCAACTCAGGAAAATTGGTTGCTCCGGCTTTACAAGTTTTGTTAGGTGGAGGAAGATTAGGAAATGGAGCGGGACGTTTTGCTGATAAAGTAATTAAAATTCCGAGTAGAAGAGGACCAGATGCTTTGCGTACGATTTTAAACGATTTTGATGCAAATGCAAACGGAGAAAAATTCCTAAACTATTACGACTTAAAAGGAGAAAAATATTTCTATGAAATCTTAAAACCTTTCGCAGATGTTACCAATTTAACAGAAGCTGATTTTGTGGATTGGGGTAACGCAGACAATTACGTAAAAGCAGTTGGAGTTGGAGAATGTGCCGGAGTTGTGATCGATTTAGTAGCAACATTATTGTTTGAAGCTAAAGAGAAATTGATTTTGGCAGAGGAATCTTTCGACGAGAAAAAATGGTCAGATGCAATTTATCATGCTTATGCAGGATTTGTTAATGGTGCAAAAGCATTGTTATTGGCAGAAAACCAAAAAACAAACCACCACGCAGGAATTGTTGACTTGTTTGATACTGTTTTTGTTGAAAATAATAAAATCGAATTAAACTCAACTTTTAAAGACTTGGTTTACCAAATCAATAAAAATGAACCATCTGAAGCTTTCGCTAAAGATTACATTGCTCAGGCAGTAGTTTTCTTTGATAAAATCGAAACTTTCAGAGCACAGGAATTAGCAAATGCATAATATAAAACCCAAAATAACTTTAGTCGGTGCAGGTCCGGGCGATCCCGATTTACTGACGCTGAAAGCTGTAAAGGCATTGGCTGAAGCAAATGTGGTTTTATACGACGCTTTGGCCAACGAAGAAATTCTGGATTACGCACCTAAAAATGCCATCCGAATTTTTGTTGGAAAACGAATCGGAAATCATGCTTACACGCAGGATCAAATCAATCAATTGATTGTAGATAATGCTTTGACCTACGGAAATGTGGTTCGACTAAAAGGCGGAGATCCGTTTATTTTCGGAAGAGGTGGAGAAGAAGTTGATTTTGCAGAAAGTTTCGGAATCGAAACGATTGTAGTTCCTGGAATTTCATCAGTAGTTGCAGTTCCGGCAAGTCAGGGAATTTCGATTACAAAAAGAGGCGTTTCAGAAAGCTTTTGGGTAATTACCGGAACAACATCGAATAAAAAATTATCGTCAGATATCGCTTTATCAGCAAAATCTTCTGCAACAGTCGTAATCTTGATGGGAATGCACAAATTGTCTCAAATAATCGATTTGTTTCAGAAAGAAGATAAAGGAAATTTACCCGTTGCGATCATCCAAAACGGAACAACAACGGAAGAAAAAGTAGGCATTGGAACAGTAGATTCGATTCTAGAAGTTGTAAAACAAAAAGAATTAGGTTCACCAGCGATAATAGTTTTAGGTGAAGTTGTCCGAGAAAGCAATAAATTAAAAGGATTTTACGAAGAATTTCTTTCGGTTTCTAAATGAATTTTAAATGAATGTATTACGTGAGATTGTAATTTATCAAAAAGAGGGAGATAAATTTATTGATAGTGTTGAAATTAATTTGTCTTCTGAAAAATTGATTGAGATTTTAAATGTCGATATCGAAGATGATCCTGAAATTTATTTGGTTTATGAAATTAATAATGAGCAATTTTTGAAATTACTCGAATTAGCTCCGGAATTGTCGAATATTAATTTTGATGAAGTTGCCATTTACTACGAATGCTCTGAAATAAAATAAATCATCTAATTTTGTTTAGATGAAATTAAATTAAAATGGAACAGAACGAATTATATCCCATATTTCTAAAGCTTCACAATTTAAATGTCTTGATTGTAGGCGGAGGAAATGTCGGTCTGGAAAAGCTTTCTTTCTTGCTTAAGTCAAGTCCGAATGCAAATGTTGAGGTAGTGGCAAAAGAATTTCATTTAGAAATAAAAGTTCTGGCCGAAAAGCATCCTTCGATAACATTAACAAGATCGAAGTTTAAAAAGAAAATGCTTAAAAAACGTCACATGGTAATTGCCTGTACAGACGATTTGAAAGTAAATAAAAAGGTTTACGATTTAGCTAGAAAGCGTTATCTGATTTGCAATATCGCCGATACACCAGATTTATGCGATTATTATCTGGGCGGAATCGTAACGAAAGGAAATGTAAAAATTGCCATTTCAACCAACGGAAAATCACCGACAACAGCAAAAAGATTGCGTGAGTTTTTCGAAGAAGTAATTCCGGAAGATATCAACCAAATGGTTGAGAATCTGAATGAATACCGAAAAACGCTTAAAGGCAATTTTGAGGAAAAAGTAAAAAGGATGAATGAGATTACCTCTTCATTAAAAAATAAAGAGTAAAAAAGTTTCGGAAAGAAATTAATGATAAAAATCATTGAAAGTACAAGGATTTATTCGTTTCTTTGCGTTATTAAGAATGATTATAAACAACAACATAATGATTAAAACAGATATACTTATAATTGGAGCAGGGCCAACAGGTTTATTTGCCGTTTTTGAGGCAGGATTGCTAAAGTTAAAATGCCACATTTTAGATGCGCTTCCACAACCAGGAGGACAACTATCAGAGTTATATCCAAAAAAACCAATTTATGATATTCCTGGGTTCCCAGAAGTATTAGCCGGAGATTTAGTTGACGGATTAATGGAGCAAATCAAACAATTTGAGCCAGGATTTACTTTAGGAGAACGTGCTGAAACAGTTGAAAAGCAAGAAGACGGGACTTTCATTGTAACATCAAACAAAGGAACTAAATTCCACGCGCCAGTTATCGCAATTGCTGGAGGTTTAGGAAGTTTTGAGCCTCGTAAACCACTTATCGAAGATATCGAGTTTTATGAAGATAAAGGAGTAAAATACTTCATCAAAAATCCTGAGAAATTCAGAGATAAAAGAGTTGTTATTGCAGGAGGAGGAGATTCAGCATTAGACTGGTCAATTTTCTTAGCAAATGTAGCTTCAGAAGTAACTTTAATCCACAGAAGAAACGAATTTAGAGGAGCTCTTGATTCAGTAGAAAAAGTACAAGAATTAAAATCAGCAGGAAAAATCAAATTGATCACGCCAGCTGAAGTTATCGGAATCAACGGTGCTGAGCATGTTGAATCTTTAGATATCGAAGAAAACGGAGCACACCGTAAAATCGACTGCGACTATTTCATTCCACTTTTCGGATTAACACCAAAATTAGGTCCAATTGGAGACTGGGGATTAGAAATCGAGAAAAATGCTATTAAAGTAAACAATGCATTAGATTACCAAACTAATATTCCGGGAATCTTTGCTATTGGAGACGTAAACACATATCCAGGAAAATTAAAATTAATCCTTTGCGGTTTCCACGAAGCAACTTTAATGTGCCAAGTCGCTTACTCAATCATCAACCCAGGTAAAAAATACGTATTGAAATATACAACAGTTTCTGGCGTAGACGGTTTCGATGGAACTCGTAAAGAGGCTCCAAAAGCGGTTGTTAAGGCGATTGTCTAAGTTGCTGAGATTCTAAGATTCTAAGAAACTAAGATTTTTATAAACAAAGCTCAAACTTTTAGTTTGGGCTTTGTTTTTTTATAAAATATATCAAACATAGCCAGTGGTTTCAACCACTGGAACACAACGAAGAGACATTTCGAATTACCGCAACATATAAACGCAACGCATAATCACAATACGTTTCCCGTGGTTAAAACCACGGGCTATATTTGAAAAACAAGATCAGAACTTTAAACTTAGTAACTCAGTATCTTAGAATCTCAGCATCTTTAAAAAAACTTAGAACCTTAGTATCTTAGTCCCTCAGCACCTTAGAAAAAAACATTTGCAAATCGAAACCCTATTTCATACCTTTGCACTGTTCTTAAAATTATTGTTCGTTATCACGAAAGGCGGAGGGATAGACCCGATGAAACCTTAGCAACCCTTTATCATAAAGAAGGTGCTAAATTCTACTTTATACGACATTTTCCAGTATTAAAGATAGATAACACAAATACATACAGTATTTCTCAAAACTTTTCCAGACAACATACAATATTTACCAAAGCAATTCGGTAAGGAGCGAATCATTGGCGCATTTTTGCAGTCAATAGTTCCCGCTGTACACAAATATCTTTTATTCTGAACCCCAGAATAAAAGGATATTTGCTTCCATCGGGGCTAATGAGCCAGCAATAGTGAGTTTTTGGAACCAAAGTGAAAAAATATCGAAGCAGACCTGTTAGGTTTAACTTCACAATCATAATAAAAAAACTTAGCATCTTAGAACCTTAGCGTCTTAGCGGCTAAAACAAAACAACATGGCAATAACAATTCAAGAAGCAATAAAAAAATATCCTAATCCTTGACGGAGCAATGGGAACAATGTTGCAACGCTATAATTTCTCAGAAGAAGATTTCAGAGGAGAGCGTTTCAAAGATTTTCCGTATCCGTTAAAAGGAAACAACGATTTACTATCCCTAACACAACCACAAGCGATCCGCGATGTACATGCCGCTTATTTTGAAGCTGGTGCTGACATTGTAGAAACCAACACTTTCTCTGGAACGACAATCGGTATGGCCGATTATCATATGGAAGATTTGGTTTACGAGTTAAACTATGAATCGGCAAAACTTGCACGCGAGGTTGCCGATGAGTTTACCGCAAAAAATCCGGAAAAACCACGTTTCGTAGCGGGTTCAATCGGACCGACAAACCGTACGGCAAGTATGTCACCAGATGTAAACGATCCAGGTTACAGAGCTGTAACATTTGACGATTTACGAATTGCCTACAAACAACAAGCAGAAGCTTTAATGGATGGTGGCTGTGATTTGCTTTTAGTAGAAACAATCTTTGATACATTAAATGCAAAAGCAAGCACTTTTTGCAATCGAAGAAGTAAAAGAAGAACGTAATCTTGATATTCCAATCATGGTTTCAGGAACGATTACCGATGCTTCAGGAAGAACACTTTCTGGGCAGACAGTTGAAGCGTTTTTGATTTCCGTTTCGCATATTCCGTTGTTAAGTGTAGGATTCAATTGCGCCCTTGGAGCCGATTTGCTGAAACCGTATTTAAAAACATTAGCGCACAATACAAGCTTTAATGTTTCGGCACATCCAAACGCTGGATTACCAAATGCTTTCGGACAGTACGATGAAACACCAGAACAAACTCAAGCATTCATTAAAGAATATTTAGAGGATAATTTAATCAATATCATAGGAGGTTGTTGCGGAACAACGCCAGATCATATTCGATTAATGGCTGAGGTTGCTAAAGATTATAAGCCAAGAGTGGCGCCGGTTTTATCGTAATGATTTGGTAAAATTTAAAAATAATTTTTATAAAATTAAGTATGGAATTTCTGCTACATAGAGTTGTTCTAGATTCTTCATACGAAGAATTAATTCGAGCTTTTGCGGATTTTGAATTTTCTGAGGAATCTTATTATTGCGAAGGGAAAATAAAGCAACAAAGTTCCGGATATTGCAAATATGGTGAAGTGAAAATTATTGTAGAAAATAAGAGAAATTGGAGCGGAGATAAAACATTTAGTTGGGAAGTTGCAGATGATGAAATTCCAATAGAGTATTTAGATGTAATTGTTACAACGATAAAAACTATAGTTTACGATAGTAAAAAATCTTTCAAATTTAGAATTGTTGGAGGTTCTCATCATGTAGTTGATTCGCATAGGAGAAGTTTTGAAATGGCAACTTTTAGAGCAATTTCAAATTTAGTAGGTTTTGATAAAACAAAAGTTCAATAGGAACGAAAAATATAATATAAAATTGAAAAATTCGGTAAACATAAACGTCTTATGAAACCGAGTTTGCATGAGGGATAGAAGTGAAAAGCCCACAGCCTGACGAAGGAAGAGCGAGGACTTGTAACGGATAGCCCGGCCGAAGGACATGCCCAAATTAAAATATTGAAAACGAATATACCTACAAGGTTTTAAAAATCTTGCAGGAAAGAAAAGAATAAAAAAACTCAGAATCTAAGCATCTTAGAATCTCAGTAACTTTAAAAAAAATGACAGAAAAAAGAAGAGACCTTGTATTATCAGGATTAGAACCGTTGATTATTACGCCGGAAAGTGTTTTCGTGAATGTTGGCGAGCGTACGAATGTAACAGGTTCAAGAAAATTCTTGAGACTAATCAAGGAAGAGAAATATGATGAGGCACTTGATATTGCAAGACAGCAGGTAGAAGGAGGAGCACAAATCATCGATATTAATATGGATGAAGGAATGCTTGATGGCGTTACTGCAATGACTAAATTTTTGAATTTAATCGCCGCTGAACCAGACATTTCGAGAGTGCCAATTATGATCGACAGTTCGAAATGGGAAATCATCGAAGCTGGTCTTAAAGTAGTACAAGGAAAAAGCGTTGTAAACTCGATTTCATTAAAAGAAGGCGAAGAAGCTTTTATTCACCACGCCAAATTAATCAAACGTTATGGAGCGGCAGACGATTGTTATGGCTTTTGACGAAGTAGGTCAGGCCGATAATTACGATCGAAGAGTGGAAATTTGTCAGCGTTCGTATGATATTTTGGTGAACAAAGTAGGCTTTCCTCCACAGGATATTATTTTCGATTTGAATATTTTCCCAGTTGCAACGGGAATGGAAGAGCATAGATTGAACGCGTTGGATTTCTTTAGAGGAACAAAATGGGTTCGCGAGAATCTTCCGCACGCACATATCAGTGGTGGTGTAAGTAACGTTTCGTTCTCTTTTAGAGGAAACGATACGGTTCGTGAAGCGATGCACTCGGTGTTTTTATACCACGCGATTAAAAACGGAATGACGATGGGAATCGTAAATCCAGAAATGTTGACGATTTACGATGACATTCCGAAAGACTTATTAGAATACGTTGAAGACGTAATTTTAGATAGACGCGACGATGCAACCGAAAGACTTTTGGATTTTGCCGAAAGCGTAAAAGGCGAAGCAAAAAGCGACGAAAAAACAGTTCAAGAATGGCGTTTTGGAACCGTTCAGGAGCGTATTACACATTCATTGGTAAAAGGAATTGATGCTTTTATTGAAGAAGATGTAGAAGAAGCGCGTTTGGTCGCAACAAAACCAATCGAAGTTATTGAGATCAACTTAATGGCCGGAATGAATGTCGTTGGAGATTTATTCGGAAGCGGAAAAATGTTCTTGCCTCAGGTAGTAAAATCAGCACGTGTAATGAAAAAAGCTGTGGCGTATTTATTACCATTTATTGAAGCCAGCAAACAAGCCGGAGACAAACAAGGAAATGGGAAAATATTAATGGCAACCGTAAAAGGAGACGTTCACGATATTGGTAAAAACATCGTTTCGGTAGTTTTGGCTTGTAATAATTATGAGATTGTAGATCTTGGTGTGATGGTTGCTCCGGAAAAAATTATTGCGGCGAGCAATTGAACATGAGGTAGATATTATTGGATTAAGTGGACTGATTACACCTTCGCTTGATGAAATGGTTTATCTAGCTAAAGAATTAGACAAACAAGATATTAAAATCCCGATTATGATTGGTGGAGCAACAACTTCGCGTGCGCATACAGCCGTGAAAATTGCGCCTCAATACAGAGAAACTGTAATTCACGTAAACGATGCTTCAAGAGCGGTTACCGTTGCAGGAAACCTGTTGGATCATAATCGAAAAATATATGCTCGCAGATATTCGTGCAGAATACGATTCGTTTAGAGAAACATTTTTAAATCGTTCAAGAGATAAAAACTTCCTGACGATTGAAGATGCCCGTAAAAACAAATTGCCATTGGATTGGAGCGAATATACTCCGGTTAAACCAAAAGTAATCGGCGCACAAACTATCGAAGTAGAATTGGATGTTTTGGTCCCGTATATCGACTGGACGCCATTTTTTCAGACTTGGGAATTGTACGGAAAATATCCGGCAATTTTAACTGATGAGGTTGTGGGTAAAGAAGCAACTTCTGTTTTTAATGATGCTCAGGCAATGCTAAAAGTAATTTTAGAAGAGAAAAACTGAAAGCAAAAGGTATTTACGGAATTTTTCCAGCGAATCAGGTAAATGATGACGATATTGAATTGCGTGATGAAAACGGAAAAGTATTAGAGAAATTCTTAACACTTCGTCAGCAGTCACAAAAAACAAAAGGCGCTCCAAATATCGCTTTGGCCGATTTTATTCTGCCAAAAGAAAGCGGAGTTGAAGATTACATGGGAGCTTTCTGTGTAACAACTGGTTTTGGTGTAGACGAATGGGCGACAGAATACGAAAAGAATCTAGACGATTATAATTCGATTATGGTTAAAGCCCTTGCGGATCGTTTTGCTGAGGCTTTCGCCGAATATCTTCATGAAAGAGTGCGTAAAGATTTCTGGGGTTATGATAGCGAAGAATCTTTAACCAACGAAGAACTGATTAAAGAAAGTTATAAAGGAATTCGTCCAGCTCCAGGTTATCCGGCTTGTCCTGATCACTTGGAAAAGCCTACAATCTGGAAGCTTTTAGATGTTGAAAAACAAATAGGAGTGAAACTAACAGAAAGTATGGCAATGTGGCCGGCTTCATCGGTTTCAGGATATTATTTCGGAAACCCAAAAAGCCGTTATTTCGGACTCGGAAAAATAAAAGAAGATCAAGTTACAGATTACGCCAAACGCCGAAATGTACCGCTTGATTACGCAATGAAATGGTTAAACCCTAATATAGCAGATTAAATTGATTGATGATTTTAGAGTTCAGATTTTAGATTTTACTCTAAGTCATCATTTAAATAAAAAGATTGATTTACGTTTTTTGATTTCAGATTTTTTACACAAACTAAAACTCAAAATTCATAACTCATAACTCATAACTTAGAAATGAAAGTAACAGAACATATAGAAAACGCCAAAGGAAAAACATTATTCTCATTTGAAATTATTCCGCCTCAAAAGGGGAAAAGCATTCAGGAATTATACGATAATATTGATCCGTTGATGGAGTTTAATCCGCCGTTTATTGATGTAACGACTTCTCGTGAGGAGTATATTTATATTGATAAAGGCAACGGACTTTTGGACAAAAAACTGACTCGTATGCGTCCGGGAACGCTTGGAATTTGCGCTTCTATAAAACATAAATATAATGTTGACACTGTTCCGCATTTACTTTGCGGTGGTTTTACCAAAGAAGAGACCGAATACATGCTGGTTGACTGTCATTATTTAGGAATTAATAACGTGATGGCGCTTCGCGGTGACGCTATGAAAGATGAGCAATCTTTTACGCCAAAAGCAGGAGGAAATCATTACGCAGTTGATTTGGTAAAACAAATTAAAGATTTAAACTGCGGGCAATATCTTCACGAAGTAATCGATACCGATAACAAAGCCGATTTTTGTATTGGAGTTGCTGGTTATCCTGAAAAACACTTAGAATCCCCTTCTTTACAATCAGACTTAAAAAGATTAAAAGAGAAAGTAGATGCAGGAGCTGATTATGTAGTAACACAAATGTTTTTTGACAATGCTAAATATTTTGCTTTCGTAGAAAAAGCAAGAGAAATGGGTATCACGATTCCGATTATCCCTGGAATTAAGCCAATTGCTGTTCAAAGACATTTGCAAGTTTTACCGCAGATTTTTCGAATTGATTTGCCAGAAGATTTAATCGATGCAGTAGACAAATGCAAAAATAACGCTGAAATCAAACAAGTCGGAATCGAATGGGCAGTTCAGCAGTCATTAGAATTAAAAGCCGCCGGAGTTCCATTTTTACACTATTATTCAATGGGTAAATCTGAGAACATCCGCCAGATCGCGAGTCAGGTTTTTTAAGAGTTTTATCTTATTTTAGTATTTCATATAGTTTTGTCATTCCGAGGAACGAGGAATCTCCACAAGTAGCTCCGTCCAGTGAATCGCCAATCTTTGTCGAGTTTCTTGCGGAGATTCCTCGTTCCTCGGAATGACAAACATGACTTTGAAACCATTAGTGAGGCGCTTCGTTCCTCGCAATGATCAACAAGGTTTGGAATTTGGTATTTTTTAATTGGAATTTAATTTAAAAGATTATGAAACAAGAAGAACTACAAGCCATAGCCTCTCAATTAAAACATCCATCGGGAGAAAAAGGAATTGAAATGGCCAATATGATGAACGAAACGAACATCAATATGACGAAACATTCGATTCTGAATCTCAATATTTCAAATGAAAATAGAATTCTGGAATTAGGCCATGGAAATGCAGGACACCTTGAGTTTCTGATGGAACAAGCCGAAAACCTAAAATACTACGGATTGGAAATGTCGGAACTGATGTTTCAGGAAGCCCGACAGATCAACCGAAATTTTGTTTCCCAAAAACAGGCTTTTTTTCACTTTATGACGGAAATATTATTCCGTTTGAAGCTGAATTATTCGATAAAATATTTACCGTAAATACTATTTATTTTTGGCAGAAGCCTGAAGAATTGCTTTCAGAAATCTACAGGGTTTTAAAACCAAATGGTAATTTCTGCCTGACATTTGCCGAAGAAGATTTCATGAAAACGCTTCCTTTTACGCAATTCGAATTTGAACTATACAGTACCGAAAAAGCGCAGGAATTAATCAAAAAATCAGATTTTAAAATCGTTTATACCGAAACACAGACAGAACAAGTAAAAAGCAAAACCGGTGAATTGGTTGAGAGGGCTTTTACTACTATTGTTCTTGAGAAATAACTTTTTTGCCACAGATTACACGGATTAACACAGATTAAAAATCCTGTCTAATCTTTTTAATCTGTGGCAAAAAAATCTTCGCAAATTTTCATTACTTTCATTCTTTATTATTAACCTATCTGAATTATAATTCTCTTCAAGTATGGAAGTTAAGAAAATCAATTTTTTGCAGAATTACAGCAGTATTTTATGGCTTCTGGGCGGAATTATAATCGGAAGTATTTTCGGGTTAGTATTTGGCGAAGATGTTTTGATCATAAAACCGCTGGGAGATATTTTTCTCAATTTGCTTTTTACAGCCATTATTCCGCTGATTTTTTTCACGATTGGTTCTTCGATTGCTAATTTGGAACGAACAGAAAAATTAGGAAAACTGTTTGTTATCATGATTTTGGTTTTTCTTGCTACAATTCTGATTTCGGCCATTGTAATGATTTTTGCTGTTTATATTTTTCCTATTCATGAAGATATAGCAATTGCGAAAGTTCCCTTTGAAGAAGTGGCATCAGGATCGGCAGGAGATCAAATTGCAAAACTGCTTACCGCAAATGATTTCTTCGAATTATTGTCTAGAAAAAGCATGTTGGCATTGATTATTTTTCTTTTTTAGTTGGTTTTGCTACACTGCAATCAGGTGAAAAAGGAAAAGCTTTCAAGAGTTTTCTGGATTCTGGAAACGAGGTAATGAAACAGCTTTTGAACATTATCATGAAATCGGCACCAATAGGTTTAGGAGCTTATTTTGCTTATCAGGTTGGTATTTTTGGACCACAATTATTTGGCGTTTATGCAAAACCAATGGCGGTTTATTATGGAGCCTGCATTTTCTATTTCTTCGTGTTTTTCAGTTTATACGCACTTGTCGCTGGAGGAAAAAGAGCTTTTAAAGTCTTTTGGAGCAATAATATTACACCATCTTTAACCGCGGTAGGAACCTGCAGTAGTATTGCAACGATTCCAGCCAATTTAGTTGCGGCTGAAAAAATGGGGATTCCAGCACATGTTCGTAATTTGGTGATTCCATTAGGAGGGCCATTGCATAAAGACGGTTCGAGTATGTCATCCATCTTAAAAATAACCTTTTTGTTTGCCATGTTTGGGAAAGATTTTTCAGATCCGATGACCATTCTTCTGGCTTTAGGAATTACAGTTGTCGTTTCGATTGTGGAAGGCGGAATTCCAAATGGTGGTTATATTGGTGAAATTTTAGCCATAACAGTTTATGGTTTCCCAATGGAACAAGCGCTTCCAGTTGCTATGATTTTAGGAACTTTGGTTGATCCAATCGCTACTTTATTAAATGCCAACGGAGATGTAATCTGCTCTATGATGGTTTCTAGATTCTCTGAAAAGACCAAATGGTAAACGATTTCAAATTCGATACACATCTTTAGTAGATAATACCTTTAAATACATCGATTGTTTCTCGCCATTAGTATAAAAATTTAAGCCGTTATTTTATTATAAAGTAGTTTTACCGACACAAAAACAATTGTTTTGAATCGTAAAACTGCCTTATTCGTAATTTTATTTTTTCTTGTATTAAAAATACAGGCGCAATTGTGTACGGGAAGTTTAGGCGATGCTGTTGTTAAACTTGATTTTGGATCAGGAACAGCTTCACATGGTACTGCTCTTGGAACGGGAATTACAAGTTATACTTGGACTACTGCAGATTTTCCAAACGATGGCTCTTATACAATCGAAAAAACAACCAATACGCCAGGAACTTGGTGGACAACCACAGATCATACAGGAGGTGGGTACATGATGGTGGTAAACGCGAGTCTTTCTACAACTGATTATTTCTATAAAAACACAGTTACAGGTCTTTGCCCGGATACTACTTATGAATTTGCGGCATGGATTATGAATTTGTTGCGGTCAAATGATACAAGTCCGCCAAATATTACTTTTACGATTGAATCAACCTCGGGAACAATTTTAGGGACTTATAATACCGGAGATATTGGTCTAAGTTCCAGTGCAGTCTGGAAACAGTATGGTTTCTTTTTCACAACTCCAGCCGATATTTCTACAGTTGTTATCAGAATGAGAAACAACAAAGCAGGAGCGGCACCCGGAAATGACATTGCTTTAGATGATATTACTTTTCGTGCCTGCGGACCAACAGTTACTTCATCAATACAAAACAATACAAATACAGATTTAACAATTTGCCAGGGTGATTCTCAAAGTTACACTTTGACAGGAACCGTTTCTTCGGGTTATTCGAATCCAGCTTATCAATGGCAGGTTAGCAATGACAATGGAACAACTTGGTCTGATATTTCTGGAGCAAATGCATTAACGTATTCTTTTGTCCCCAATTTGACAGTGGGCACCTATTTATATCGCATGGCGGTTGCACAAATCGTGAATATTTCCTCGGCTTCTTGTAGGGTCGTATCAAACACTATCAGCTTTAAAGTAAATGAAAGCACCGTAGTTCCAAATTTTACTACTGTTCAACCTACATGCGATGTGCCAACTGGAACCATTAATATTGAAATGGTTACAAATACAACTTACAGTATCGATGGGACAAATTATCAAGCCTCGGGATTATTTTCAGGTTTGGCTGGTGGCGATTATAATGTTACAGCAAAATTGCGTTCAGGTTGTGCTTCCGCACCAACAATCGCACACATAAATTCGGTCGCATCTTCAAGTGCAACGCCAACATTTTCTGTAATTCAGCCCATTATTTGCTCAAATCCCTTGGGAACAATCACAATTACAAGTCCGGATTATGAATATAGTTTTGATAATGGGGCAACTTGGTCAACAAATAATGTAAAATCAGGTTTGGAGGCAGGCGATTATTTAATAAAAACTAGGAACAATTCCGGTTGCGAAACAACAGCCGTTTCTGTGGCCGTTTTAGTTCCGCCAGGTTATCCACCAACGCCAACAGTTTCCGTTATGCGACCAGATTGTATGTCTTTGACGGGAACAATCACGATTTCTGATTCGGCGACATCTTATAGTTTTGATAATGGAGCAACTTGGATAGCTTCAAATTCAAAAAATAATTTAGCACCGGGATTTTATAAAGTTCTTATAAAAAACAATTTAGGTTGTGTTTCTTTGGTTCCAAATGAAGTCGAAATCAAAGCTTACGTCAACACAGAACCACTTCCTTCGGCAACAAGTCCGCAGACTTTTTGTGTACAACAAAATGCAAGTTTACAGGATGTTTCAATTAACGGACAAAATGTAAAATGGTATGATGCATCAGTAAATGGAAATCTTTTGTCTGCGGCTACACTTTTGGAAACCAAAACCTATTATGCATCACAGACGATTAACATTTGCGAAAGCGAAAGAATTCCAGTTAGTATAAATATTCAAAATACAGCGGCTCCAGCAGGAGATTCAAATCAAAATTTTTGTACGTCTCAAAAACCTACAATAGGAAATTTAATTGCTGAAGGGACAAATGTTGTTTGGTATGACAACATTGTAAATGGTGTAATTTTATCTCCTTCAACAAGTTTGGTAAATGGGGCAACTTATTATGCTTCGCAGACCCTCAATAGTTGCGAAAGCGTAAACCGTTTGGCAGTTTCGGTTTCTATAGTTGCTCCCAGTTTACCAGTAAATGATGTTGTTGCAAATGTTTGCGATGAATTAAATGATGGGAATGAAGTCATAAATCTAACAGATTTTAGCTCGCAATTAGCATCATGCAGTTCCTGTGTTTTTAGTTTTTACACTACATTGAATGGAGCCGAAAATCAAATTTTAGCAGATCAAATTACAGCAGTTTCCAATTATAATTTGTTGGCAGGAACAACCCTAATTTATGTGAGAATTGATTCTACAGACAAATGTTTTCAAGTAGCAGAATTGAAATTGACTTTGCAAAATGTACCTCTAATTTCGATTTCAGATACGGTTTCATTATGTCAAAACAAAGATGTTGAAGTTCATGCGGGAATAGGTTTTGATAGTTATTTATGGTCGAATGGAGCTATTTCAGAATCCATTGTAATTGACGATGCCGGATCTTATTCGGTAACCGTTACTCAAAATCATGGAAATGTAATTTGTTCTGCGACGAAAAATTTTGAAGTAAAACTTTCGAATAGTGCTGTAATTAAGAATCTTGAGATTCAAGATTGGACAGATTCAGACAACACAATTGAAGTACAGTTAACAGATACTAGTTTAGGGAATTACGAATATTCGGTTGATGGAAATACATATCAAGATAGCAACATATTTTCAGGATTAGCAACAGGCGATTATGTCGTTTATGTTCGCGACAAAAATGGATGCGGAATTGTAAATCAAGAAGTCTTTTTACTGAATTACCCAAAGTTTTTTACTCCAAATCAAGACGGCTATAATGATACTTGGGGAATAAAATTCTCTGAAACTGAACCAACAATCAATACCAAGATATTTGATCGTTATGGTAAATTTTTGAAAGAATTAAATGCATATGCGACTTGGGACGGAACTTTTAACGGAAAAGAGCTTCCTGCTTCAGATTATTGGTTTGTGGTTACAAGAGCCAATGGCAAAGTTTATAAAGGACATTTTAGCATGAAAAGGTAGAGGTTTTCCAGTGTTTTTCTTACGTGAATGAAGATTATTCACTAAATTCGAGAAAACATTTTAACGCAGAAAAAATGAACGCAAGCATTACAAAACGATCTTAACAATTTTGAGAATATTTTAGAAAAAACAAAACAACAAGGAATCGATTTTCTAAATAACCTTGATACTATCCCCACTTCAAATAAAAATACAATTGATCCTAAAAGCATCTTAAACGAATTCGGTTTAGGTTCGATTGAAGTCTTAAAAGAATTCAATGAACGATTGGCGCCTTTGATGGTTTCCTCTCCAGGACCGCGCTACTTAGGATTTGTAACTGGCGGCTCGACTCCGGCATCTATTGTTGGTGATTGGCTGGCTTCAGTTTATGATCAAAATACGCAGGCGGTTAAAGCGCAGGGAGGCGCATCGGCATTAATTGAATTTGAAACCATTAATTTATTGCCGCAATTGCTGGAACTTCCAGATTCATTTCTTGGCGGATTTGTAACCGGCGCTACAATGTCAAATTTTACTTGTTTAGGTGTTGCCAGACAATGGTTTGGAAAGCAATTGGGAAAAGATTTTGCTAAAAACGGAATCTCGGAAAACATCAATATTTTAACTGCAACGCCACATTCTTCTTCCATTAAATGCTTGTCAATGCTTGGAATTGGAAGCCAAAATTATTCGACTTTAAAAACAATTGAAGGCAACCGCGAAGCAATTGATATTACAGATTTAGAAGAAAATATTAAAAAACTAAATGGCAAACCTTTTATTCTGATTTCAAGTGCCGGAACTGTAAATACGGCAGATTTTGATGATTTTGAAGCAATCTCTAAACTACGAGAAAAATATAATTTTTGGTGGCATATTGATGCGACTTTTGGCGGTTTTGCGACTGTTTCAGAAAAATTCAAACATTTGGTTGAGGGCTGGGAAGGAGCAGATAGTATAACAATTGATTGCCATAAATGGCTGAATGTTCCATACGAAAGCGCTTTTTACTTGATCAAAAAAGAACATGTTAGTCTTCAAATAGAAACTTTTCAGAATTCGAATGCGCCTTATTTAGGAAATCCATTGGAGAATTTTAATTATTTGAATGTTCTTCCAGAAAATTCGCGTCGTTTGAGGGCGCTTCCAGCTTGGTTTTCACTCAAGGCTTATGGAAAAGATGGTTTTAAAGATATTGTTGAAAACAGTACAGCATTGGCATTGCATTTTGCAAATTGTTTAATTGAAACTGGAAGTTTTGAATTGCTGGCTCCAATCAGGCTAAATAATGTTTGTTTCACTTTAAAAGGAAATCACAATCAGGATAAAGTAAGCGATTTTTTAACAATTTTGAATGATAAAGGAAAAGTCTTTATGACGCCGACAGTTTATGCAGGCCGAAAAGGAATTAGAGCTTCTTTTGTGAATTGGCGCACAACTGAAGAAGATGTGAAAATTATTATAGAAGAATTAAATTCGTCAATTCTAGATCTGGAAATATAATTGAAAATAAATTAAATATAAAAGAGCCTGTTAACTACAGACAGGCTCTTTACTAACACAAAAAAAACAAAAAACAAGAATTGAAAGGTTGATTAAAGCAGAAATTATTATGTTTCTGTATGCAAATATAGTATTATTTATATCAAGTCTAAATAAAAATAATTAAAAATAACCAATAAAGTTTTAATCGTCTGAAAACGAGGTGATAAGTTGTGCTTTAAAATTTCTAAATCACAAAAGAAACTTTTCCAGTCCAGTGAAAAAGAAAAACCTATTTATTCTTCTTGAGAATAAATAGGTTTTGTTTTATGAAAAGTGAAGACTTTACTTTGTAATTTCTCTAAAAACGGCTTCTAGATTTTTATTCTTCTGATTCAATTGAAGTGTTTTTAAGCCATTTTCATTTGCAAAATCAAATATTGCAGGGCGCATATCTTTTTCGGTAACAAAAGTTAGCTCCCATGTCATGTCATGCGTATTTACGTATGAAGTGATGTTTTCTAGTTTTGCCAAAAGTTGTTGTTCGACTTGGTAATCAAACTCAACCTCAATCACTTGTTCTTTATCGGCTGAAACCAAATGATCTAATTTATTGTCGGCAACTATTTGTCCTTTGTCAATAATTATGACACGATCACAAATTGCTTCGACTTCCTGCATGATGTGTGTTGATAAAAAAACGGTTTTATCTTTCCCGACATTTTTAATTACATTTCTGATTTCCATTAACTGATTCGGATCCAGACCTGTAGTTGGTTCGTCTAAAATTAAAACATCAGGATTATGCAATAAAGCATTGGCAAGTCCCACGCGCTGGCGGTATCCTTTTGATAATTGGCTTATCTTTTTATGGCTTTCCGGTGTCAGTCCTGTCAGTTGGATAACTTCTTCAATTCTTGATTTCGGAACATTATAAACATCGGCATTAAAAGCCAAATATTCACGAACATACAAATCCAAATACAAAGGATTGTGCTCAGGCAAATATCCAATGGAACGTTGCACTTCTTTAGTGTTTGTCATGACATCATGACTATTTACAAGGGCTGAACCACTATCGGCAAGTAAATAAGTAGTCAAAATTTTCATTAAAGTAGATTTTCCAGCTCCGTTTGGACCAAGAAATCCCACGATTTCTCCTTTCTCAATTTTAAAAGAAATTTCATTTAAAGCTTTTTGCTCTCCGTAACTTTTTGATATGCTGTTTACTTCTATCGACATGGACTTTTTATTTACTGCAAAAGTAACGAGAAATAGTTTCGATTGCTACAATTTGTCTTTTAAAAATAATGATAAAAAATGCGAAGGCCCTTTATTCACGGCATCGTTATTGTTAAGGGAATGCTAAATTTAAATATACCCAAATCATGAAAAAAATTTTAGTGATGGTCGCATTAGCTATCTGCAGTTTTGCAAACGCTCAAAAAGGAACAATCTTAGTAGGTGGAAACATTGGCTACACTTCTGAAAAATCAGAATACCAATTTAGCGAAGCAAAATCAAGCGAATTTAGCTTTTCTCCAAAAGTAGGTTACCAATTTAACGATAACTGGACAGTAGGTGGAGAGTTTACAGTAAGTTCAGCTACTACTGACAATGGAAATATTGAAGAAAAAGACAACAGATTCAGACTAGGTGGATTTGTACGTTATTCAGTGCCATTAAGCCAAACATTTTCTGTTTTTGCAGATATGGGGGCTGGTTTCCAAAACTTGAAAAATAAAACGTACGGTCCTGGAAATGCTTTTTCAAAAGACAAAGCAGAGGGTGTGTATGTTGGTATTACTCCAGCTCTTTTTATTAACATGAAAAAAGGTTTCGGATTAAACTTCAGCATTGGTGGTTTAGGATATGAGACTTTAAGTTATGATAATAATGGTCCTGATTACAGTAAATTCTACTTCAATTTTGGACAAACATTTAACATTGGAGTTTCTAAAAACTTCTAATCTTAAGTTTTATATTCAATTTCAGAAAAGCACTCCAATTGGGGTGCTTTTTTTATTGATAAATGTTAAAAATACCTTCTGTTGTGCTATACAAGGCTGTTTTGTGTTAAGAAAATGTCAAAGTTAATTTTATGGCATCTTTCTTGTTAAATTGAATGAAATAAATTTAACAAATATCAGATATGAAAAAAATTCTAGTTATTGTTGCACTGGCGGTGTTCAGTTTTGCAAATGCTCAAAAAGGCTCAGTTTTAGTTATGGGAAGTATTATGTATAATTCTCAAAACGATTCAAATTCGAATTTCGAAAGCAAACAAAATTTTTTTGGTTTTCAGCCAAAGGTTGGTTATCAGTTTCAGGAAAATTGGACAGCTGGTATTGAAGGAAATATTTCAAATTCCAAAAATGATTTAAGCGACGGAAGTCTATACAAAGATCATGTTTATAAGCTTGGCGGTTTTTTGCGTTACTCTAAACCACTGGGTGGCATTTTTTCAGCATATGCAGATTTAGGTCTTGGATATAAAAATAGAAAAGAAACCTTTAGAAATACGACCGGTCAAACTTACAATGATAGCGACGGATTTTATGCAAGTTTAACGCCAGCTCTTTTTATCGACATTAAAAAAGGTTTTGGATTGAACTTTAATATCGGGGGCTAAATTATTCGGCTTTAAATGCTGATTTAGTCGCCGGTATGAAGGGTAAAACGAAGTCTTTTGAATTTAATTTCGGACAGTCATTTTCTATTGGTGTTTCTAAAAACTTCTAATATTAGATTTTTAATAAATATTAAAGCATTCCAATTGGAGTGCTTTTTTTGTAAAGATCTTTTGAAAATAAAAATTTCTCGATTAGCCCCGATAGAAGCGGTATCCTTTTATGGTGGGGTTCACCATAAAAGATATAGTGGATAGCGGGACTGAACATGTTTTGAAAACAAGAATTTCTGCTTCTAAAAAAAATAATGCCGCAATTATGTTTTTATGCTTAATGACTAAATTTTTCGCCACGAATGCACGAATTTTTACAAATCATTGTGTTTAAATAATTCGTGAATTCGTGGCGAATAAAACTTAATCAGTGACATATTTTATCCTAAAATAAAACGTATTTTTGACGTTTAGATGAATAATCTAAAGTCTAAAATCAGAAATCTAAAATAGAAAAATGAACTGGGAACAACTTTTATCATTAAAACGACAAGGCGATACAAGCAAAAGATTACGTGTAGAACAAGATGATACACGTTTAGGTTTTGAGGTCGATTATGACCGAATCATATTTTCGTCGGCGTTTAGAAGTTTACAAGATAAAACTCAAGTTATCCCGCTTTCAAAAACAGATTTCGTACATACGCGTTTAACGCATAGTTTGGAAGTTTCTGTTGTTGGAAGATCTTTAGGACGTTTAGTTGGGAAGAAAATTATTGAAAAATATCCTTATTTAAAAGAAGTTCATGGCTATCACATGAATGATTTTGGAGCCATTGTTGCCGCAAAGATCTTTGGCGCACGACATTGGAAATCCACCTTTTGGACATTCGGGTGAAAAAGCGATTGGGGAATATTTTTCAAGCGGAAAAGGATTAAAATACAAAGATAAACTGACCGCAAAACAATGGCAGGATTTAATTGATTTTGAAGGAAATGCCAATGGGTTTTCGGTGCTTACAGCAAGTCGTCCAGGAATTGAAGGCGGACTTAGAATTTCGTACGCAACGCTTGGCGCTTTTATGAAGTATCCAAAAGAGAGTCTTCCAAAAAGCCTACAAACAAAATTTCAGATAAAAAATATGGCTTCTTTCAATCGGATAAATTATTCTTTGAAGAAGTAGCTCAGGATATGGGTTTGATTGCCAATAAAGAGGATGGCGATATTGGTTTTGAAAGACATCCGCTAGCTTATTTGGTTGAAGCGGCAGATGATATTTGCTACACAATTATCGATTTTGAAGACGGGATTAATTTAGGTTTGGTTTCTGAAGATTATGCTTTAGAATATTTAATCAAATTAGTAAAAGATAATATTGGTGTTGCCAAATACAAATTATTGGAAACTAAAGAAGACCGAATCAGTTATTTGCGTGCTCTGGCAATTGGTGCTTTGATTAATGACGCTGTTGACGTTTTTATTGAAAATGAAGAAGCAATTTTAGCTGGTGATTTTCCTTTTGCTTTGACTGATAAAAGCAAATACAAAGCTCAGATGAATGATATTATCAAGTTAAGTATTGAGAAGATTTATCAAAGCCGAGAAGTTATCGAGAAAGAAATTGTTGGTTATCAAATCATCCAGACATTATTGGATAAATTCATAACGGCATTTAATAATAAATATGAAGGAACAGCTTCGAATTACGATAAGCTGATTCTGAAAATGCTTCCTGAAAAACATCATTTAGAAAAAGGAAATCTATACGAACGCCTGCTTCATATATGCCATTATGTTTCGCTTCTGACAGATGGAAATGCACTGGAATTATACGAAATGATTCAGGGACGAAAAAAGAGGTAATTTGCTTTTCACTTTATATAGAAAAGGAGCTGTTTCAAAGGACAGCTCCTTTTTCATTTTTGAGCAAGTGAAATTTTCAGCTATTTAAATATAGCCCGTGGTTTTAACCACGGGATGCAATGAGAAAACAATATGTGTCCCCGTGGTTGAAACCACGGGCTATGTTTATCAAGAATTGCATTTGTATAGGATTAGAAAATGTTCAAAAAAAAGCTGACTCAATTTGGAGACAGCTTCGTTTCTTTTATAAAGTTAAGATTTATTGAAAAGCATAAACTAAACCAACGCCAAGAACTTGACGCAACTGCATTCTTGGTCCGTCATTAACCTGTGTTTTTGCTCCTGTTGTTGGATCGATAACATCTTTTTTCGTTTTGATATCGTCATCGTAAACAAGATGGACTCCAATGTTGGCTTTTACATAAGCATTTACAACCAAATCTAATTTGGTGTCATAATCGACATCGACGTTTCCAAATTTATTTAAATAATCGGTATATAAGCTTAAACGGTTTTCGTAGAACACGTTTTTATAAATCTCACTTTTCATATAACCTGTGAAAAGAATACCAAATTCGGCTTTTACTTTTTGTCCTTCTTGAACTAATATTTGAGTATTTGGGTCATTTGGATCTGTTGCATAAACCGCTTTTTTAACCCCAAACGCTCCTTGATTTGCTAAATCTTGATCTAAAACCAAAGTAGTTTTTAACGTTATTGGTGAGAAATAAAAGGTTCTGTTTTTCTTTTTGTTTGAATTCTCAGCTCCAGCTCCAAGGAAAATATAAGCTGGCGCAAATGGTTTCGAAATTGCTACATCTCGGTTTGGATAATTATAACCGTTTGTAAACTGCGTATTGAAATTTAATTTTGAAGAGTAATACCAATTTGAAATCGTATCTTTTCTAAAACCATAAGTAGAGTTGAATTGAAAGGCGTCATCGGTTTTTCTTAATTCAATTCCGTCTTGTTTGTTTAGGCCGTATTTTACGATAAGTTCGTTAACCCATTTATGATTTCGTTTGATATAAGTTCGTCCGAATTCCCCTTTAAAAAGTCCTGAAATCGAGCTAGTTCCCCCGCGCTCCAGTTTACAAAAGCAATTTCTGAAATGTCAAATCCAAGCTGGTTTTTTTAGTCCAATACGTTGGCAATTTTGGAAGTTGAGAAGGATCTAAAGTAGTTTGGATAATCTGGGCAAAGTTATTTGACGTACTAAGTAGCAATAACAGCAAAAGGGTAGAACGCAATAATTTCATTAGGCTTATTTTTATTTTTTTGGTTGTGCAAAATAATTATTTTGAACTGTTAGAAAAAAGATTTACCAAACTTTTAACGTCAATTTTACACAAATGTTGTAGCTGAGACACGCTTCCATGCTCAATAAAATGGTCAGGAATTCCTAAAATTTCAACATTATTTTTGAAATTTTGCGATGTTGCATATTCTAAAACAGCACTTCCGAAACCGCCATTTTTCACCCCATCTTCAATTGTAATTATGCCCTCAAATGATGAAAATATATGGTTTAATGTATTGATGTCTAGTGGTTTGATGAAGCTAAAGTTATAGTGGGCAAATTCGTCAGCGTTGTCACATTGTTTCAAAGCCTCAATAACATTATTTCCAATTGTTCCGGTCGAAAGCACAGCAACTTTCGTACCATCTTTTATAATTTTTGCCGCACCAATTTCAATTTTTTCATAATGTCCGAAATTTTCTACTTCCCAATTTGGTAAAACGCCACGTCCGCGCGGATATCGAATTGCGATCGGGTGATTTAGTCCTAATTGCGCTGTATATAGAATATTTTGAAGTTCAATTTCATTCAGCGGTGCATGAATAATTATGTTCGGAATCGCTCTTAAATAAGCAATATCAAAAACGCCGTGATGGGTTGCGCCATCTTCGCCAACTAAACCGGCTCTGTCCAGACAAAAAATAACTAGCAGATTTTGCAAAGCCACATCATGTATTACTTGATCGTAAGCGCGTTGCAAGAAAGTCGAATAAATATTGCAAAATACAATCATTCCCTGAGTTGCCATTCCTGCAGAGAGCGTTACGGCATGTTGTTCTGCGATTCCAACGTCAAAAGCACGCTCTGGCAATTCGTCCATCATAAATTTTAATGAACTTCCAGACGGCATTGCAGGCGTGATTCCGATTATTTTTTCATTTTTTTGGCCAAATCCAAAATGGTCAAGCCAAAAACATCTTGATATTTTGGAGGAAGATTTTCTTCAGATTTAAAATGAATTTCTCCAGTCGAAGCATCAAATTTTCCAGGCGCATGATATTTGACCTGATTTTCTTCTGCTTGTTGCAAGCCTTTTCCTTTTGTAGTTACAATATGAAGGAATTTTGGGCCTTTTATCTTTTTTAATCGATTTAATTCTTTGATCAATGTCGGAAAGTCATGACCATCAATTGGTCCTGAATAATCAAAATTCAGCGATTTGATAATATTATTCTGTTTTGGATTTTTTCCATTTTTAACTGCGGTCAGGTATTTTTTCAAAGCACCAACGCTTGGATCAATTCCGATTGCGTTATCATTTAAAATAACCAAAATATTGGCATCTGTAACTCCGGCATGATTCAAACCCTCAAAAGCCATTCCGCTTGCAATTGAAGCATCGCCAATTACGGCAATATGTTCTTTTTCAAAATCTCCTTTTAGTTTAGAGGCAATCGCCATTCCGAGTGCCGCAGAAATAGAAGTAGAAGAATGGCCTACGCCAAAAGTATCATAAATGCTTTCACTTCTTTTTGGGAAACCAGAAACGCCGTCTATTTGTCTGTTGGTGTGGAAATTTTCTCGTCTTTCGGTTAAAATTTTGTGTCCATAAGCTTGATGCCCAACATCCCAAACCAATAAATCATCTGGCGTATTAAAAACATAATGTAAAGCAATTGTCAATTCTACAACGCCCAAACTTGCGCCCAAATGGCCTTCTTTTACAGAAACAATATCAATGATAAAATCTCGTAATTCTTTTGCCAGTTGTGGCAATTGACTTTCGTCTAGTAAACGTAAATCGGCCGGATTGTATATGTTTGAAAGTAAATCGCTTTTCATTGTAAGGTAAAAAGCAAATTTACGGTTTTAAATTTAATTTTATTGTTTTGATCTATTGCAATACAATTGGCAAAGAATATTGCCTTTTTACTTTTTTCCCATTTGATTCCCCTGGCGACCATTTCGGACAAGCATTCAAAACTCGGATAATTTCTTGTTCTACATTTTTATTAATAGCAGGTTCTGATTGAAGGTAAGATACTGAACCGTTTTTTTCTACTGCAAAAGAGAGGTTTATCTTGAGTTTATAAAATCCTGATTCTTCGGGTTTTTTAAATTCTTTTTGGAAAAAAGTTAAAAATTGATCAATCCCGCCCGCAAACTCTGCATTAGTTTCAGATGCTGTTACCGGAGTACTACTGATTTCTTTTTTGGAACGTTATTTTTTTTGCTTTCTATTTTTTCAGATTTTGAAATATCGTTAACTGATTTTTTTCTAATTGTACCTGATCTGCTTTTGATGGTTGTGGAGAAGTATTTACCGTCTGAGTTTTTTCATTTTTATCTGACGGAATTTTCTCAACCGCAATTGGCTCTTTTTTCGAGGTATCAATTGCAATCTGAGCTTTTTCAATTTCTTGTTTTTTGTCTTCTTTGTTTTGACAGCTGAATAATGTTGTTCCAGCAATAAATAAAGTCAGTAATTGTATTTTATAATTAGAGGTTTGCTTGTGTGACATTTTGATGAGGGGTTTGAATATTTTTTTATTTAATTGTAAATGGCAATATATAAGAAGAGCGGACAGTTTTACCGTTAAGTTTTCCGGGAATCCAGTTTGAAGCTGTTTTTAAAACTCTAATCACTTCTTTTCCAATTTCTTTTGGCGTATTTTTAGCGATGTTGAAATTGCTTAAACTACCATCTTCCTCAACTACAAATATGACTGATATTTTGCCATTAAACTTTTCTGTTTGCTTTGGAGCAACATAATTTTTTTGAAAAAATCATGAAACTTTTTCATTCCAATTTCTGGAGTTGGCAGAATATCCAAATCAGTTGATTGGTATATAATATGATAATTGAAACTTCCTTCTTCAGAAAAACCTGGTAGAATCAACGCGCCCATTGTAACGCCAACAGAATTCTTTTTGTGAATCACTCTTTTAGATTCAATCTGATGTCCATAACATTTAGATACAGGTTCGTCTTCATCTGGAATTTGTTCTAAATGATCAACAATTTCAACATTCTCAATTTTCTTTTTATTGCCGTCTTTATCTTGGCAACTAAATAATGTTGTGCCCATTGCAATAAATAATGCCAATAAAAATACTTTATGATATTGCGTTTGCGTATATAAAATACGACTTGGAATCTGAACTATAATAGTCTCTAATTGCTCATTTCTAAATCTTCCGCAGATTTTTTTATTTTGATTCTGAATGAAAAAATGCTGAATTTCTTCTGGCAACATAGAAGCAAAATCAATAACAGTTTTAGAACAGCTCATGCAGAAACGGCCATTATCTTTTGGCGTCATTGCATCCCAGTTTTCATGGCACGGTTCAGGAATTGTTATTTTGTAATTTCTTTCCATATTCAAATATCAAAATTTAAAAGTAATAAAAAATACATTTTAAAAACCCTATTTTTGCACTTATGATAAATCCTTTCACAGACGAATATTTTATGAAAAAAGCTTTGCAGGAAGCTGAAATGGCTTTTGATAAAGGCGAAATTCCTGTTGGAGCTGTAATTGTTGTTGCTGATAAAGTAATTGCAAGCAGTCATAATTTAACTGAATTATTAAATGATGTAACGGCTCATGCCGAAATGCAATCGATAACTGCCGCAGACAAATTTTCTTGGTGGAAAATATTTGAAGGATTGTACGCTTTATGTCACATTAGAACCTTGCCAAATGTGCGCCGGAGCTTTGTACTGGAGCCAGATTTCTAAAATCGTTTTTGGCGCACGCGATGAACAGCGCGGTTTTATCAATATGGGAACAAAACTTCACCCAAAAACGACTGTTGTTTCTGGTGTAATGGCAAATGAAGTCGCCGATTTAATGAAACGTTTTTTTCTGGAAAGACGTAAATAATCAACTTGAAATAAGTCATTTTTTAAAAGATGAAAACTGTGCTGTTTTAGCAAATAGAAAGCCTAAAATTCTTCTTGCCTATCCTAAAAATAGCTTTTAAACTTCAACAAAAGTTAAATTTACAATTAAAGAAATTTCTTCTTAAAAAAGCTTGGAAAATATTCTATATTTACTACAATATATTTATCATTTGATAGTTATGGTTGTAACAGTCAAATGTTAAAATGTTCTCTGATTTCTTTAAAATTGTAACCATTAACTCTAAATAAAAGTGAAAGCAAAAGGATTAGTTCTCGTGTTTTGTGTGTTTTTTATTTTTCAATCTTGCGGCAGAAAATCAGCGACCGATTTTAATTCTGATTTTTCATTATTTAAAGAGTATATAGTCAGTTTCACGGGAGGCATAGTCTCGTCGGAATCTGATATAAGGGTGGTTTTGGCTTTTGATAAAAAAGAATGGAAGGCCAATCAAGAACTAGACAGCGATTTGTTTGATATTTCGCCAAGCGTTGACGGAAAAGTAGTTGCGCTTTCGTCAAATACAATTGCTTTTATTCCAGAAAAAAGCTGAAACCAGGTACAGAGTATCAGGTAACTTTAAAGCTTAATAAGCTTATTACACTTCCGAAGGAGAAAGAAAAAGAGCTTTCCGAATTCAACTTTACAGTAAAAACAATAAAACAGGATTTTACAATTAATACTGCCGATATTCAATCGTACAGCAAAGAATACCAGTACTTGAACTGTGTTTTAAAAACAGCTGATAATATTGATGTAGAAACAGCAAAAAAGCTTGTTGAAGCCAAACAAAAAGGGAATAATCTTAAAATAAAATTTGACCAAAAATCAGGCTTTGGTAAAGAATTCCATTTTATTATTGATAGTATTCAGCGTTTTTCTGAAGCTTCTAATTTGGAAATTCTATACGATGGAAGTGATTTTGATATTGATCAAAAAGGGCAGATCGATTTCCCGATTACAACTATTAATGAATTTAAAATTGTAAAAGTTGAAGTTCCGGAAGGGAGCAATCAGTCGGTTTTGATAAATTTTTCTGAACCTTTAGAGAAAGGACAGGATTTCAAAGGTTTGGTTTCGATTCAAAATACCAATAATCTGAAATTTTCTACAGATGGAAATTTGCTGAAAGTTTATTTTAATAATGAAAAAGAAGCTCCTGCAAAAAAAGAAGAAGTTATTCCGGTTGAAGAAACGGCAGTTTCACTTGTTGATTCTACAGTCGCGATAGTTGATAGTGCCGTAGCGGTAGTTTCGGAGCCCGTTGAAGTGGTTCAAGAGGAAGAAACTGAACCAGAACAAATCGTAGTAGGCGATTTATTAGTAGAAGTTTTTCAAGGAATTGAGAGCCAATATGGCAAAAAACTGGATGCAAATTATTCTGAGAAAATTTCCTTTGATCAAATAAAGCCAAGTGTTCGTTTTATTAAAAATGGAACAATTTTGCCAAGTTCAAACAATTTAAAACTAAATTTTGAGGCCGTAAATCTAAGAGCTGTTGATGTAAAGGTTTATAAAATCTACAAAAATAATATTCTGCAGTTTTTGCAATATAATGAATTGAATGGAGGGCAAAATCTTAAAAAGGTCGCCCAACCTGTTGCGAAAACAACGCTTAATTTGGTCGAAAGTAAATTAACGAATCCAAGTAAATGGAACACTTTTGCATTGGATTTATCCAAAATTATCAAACCTGAACCAGGAGCGATTTATAGAGTAGAATTTGAATACAAAAAGAAATATTCGCTTTATAAATGTGAAACATCAGATGGAGATCAAAACGAAAGTGAAGACGAGGAAGAAGTTGATGAAAATGACGTAAACTATAGTGGCAACTCCTATGACGATTACTATTATGATGATTATGAGTGGAGAGAAAGCCAAGATCCTTGCTCGAATTCTTATTTTTATAATGCAAAAATTGCAACTAATATTTTAGCTTCTGATTTGGGTGTAATTGCCAAAAGAGGAGAAAATAAATCGTACTTATTTGCTGTAAATAATATTGTTACGACCGAACCAGTTTCGAATGCGAGAGTGGATTTGTATAATTTCCAACAACAAAAAATTGGAACAGAGGCAACAAGCAGTGAAGGAATTGCATCTTTCCAATTGGATAAATTCGCTTATTTTGCAATTGTTACCTTAGGAGATCAATCGACTTATGTGAAATTGGATGACGGACTTTCATTATCAGTAAGTAATTTTGATGTAGCAGGAGAGACTTTGCAAAAAGGCTTAAAAGGATTTATTTACGGAGAAAGAGGTGTTTGGCGTCCGGGCGATAATTTGTATTTGTCATTTATTTTGAATGATGCGACAAATAAACTTCCGAAATCGCATCCAATAAAATTTAGATTGAACGACCCGAATGGAAAAACAGTTTATCAAACTGTTCAAAAAACAAATGATTTAAATCATTATGCTTTTATAGTTCCAACAAACCAAGATGCGCCAACAGGAAATTGGGAAGCGATGGTAAGCGTTGGAGGTGCGAAATTTTATAAAAGCATCAAGATTGAAACGATAAAACCGAATCGTTTAAAAATCAAAAATACATTTACAAGAGCTACGCTTTCATCGTCGTATCCAAATACAGATAATCTCGAAGTGACATGGCTTCATGGCGCAATTGCGAAGAATCTGAATGTAGAAATGCAGGCTAAATTTTCGCAACAAGCAACAACATTTAAAGGTTATGAGAAATATAGTTTTGATGATTTGGTACGCCAATTTAGTACAGAAGAAATCAATGTTTTTTCTGGAAAATTAAATGAAAACGGAAAAGCTTCGGTAAATATTCAACCAAAATTACAAGGCCAAGCGCCGGGGATGCTTCGCGCTTCATTCATCACAAAAGTATATGAAGAAGGCGGAGATTTCAGTACCGATGTTGTGGCAACAACTTATTCGCCATATAAAACATATGTAGGAATTAAATCGCCAGAACTTAATAAATACAACATGCTTGAAACCAGAACGGATAATCGTTTTGATATTGTGACTGTTGATGAAAATGGAAGGCCAAAATCGGTTAGAAATTTGGAAGTAAAAGTGTTCAAAGTAGATTGGCGCTGGTGGTGGGATTCTTCAAGCGATAATTTGTCAAATTACAATTCTTCGAACGCAACTACTTCTTATAAAACATTTGTGATCAATACAGATTCAAACGGAAAAGGAAGTGTTCATTTTTCATTGACTGATGAAGAATGGGGACGTTATTTGATTCGTGTTTCAGATAGTGCAGACGGACATGCAACAGCTTTGACAGTAAACATTGATTGGCCAATCTGGTCTGGAAAAACACGTAACAGAGATGCTTCGACAGCGAATATGTTGGTGTTTTCTACAGACAAGAAAAATTATGCCGTTGGAGAAAAAGCACAAATTTCTTTTCCTTCAAGTGAAGGTGGACGTGCTTTGATTTCGATAGAAAACGGATCAAAAGTAGTGCAAACGCTTTGGGCAAAAACAAAAAATGGAGAAACCAAAGTTGAAGTTCCAATTACAGGAGCAATGGCGCCAAATGTGTATTTTAATATTACGTTATTACAACCTCATGCTTCAACCAAAAATGATTCGCCGATTCGTATGTATGGAATCGTTCCGATTGAAGTTGTAGACAAAAACACGATTTTGGCACCCACCATTAATATGCCGGATGTTTTAAAGCCAGAACAACCATTTACAGTTAAAGTAGGTGAAAAATCAGGTAAGGAAATGACCTATACAATCGCAGTTGTCGATGAAGGGCTTTTGGATTTAACACGTTTTAAAACACCAAATGCATGGGATAGTTTCTATGTTCGTGAAGCTTTAGGAGTAAAAACATGGGATATTTATGATGATGTTATTGGCGCTTATGGCGGAAAAATAAATCAGATTTTCAGTATTGGTGGAGATCAGGATTTAGGAGGCGGAAAAGCTAAAAAAGCAAACCGTTTCAAACCCGTTGTATTGTATTACGGACCATTTAAATTAGAAAAAGGACAAACAAAATCACATCAACTAAAATTGCCAAAATATATTGGGTCGGTTCGAACAATGGTTGTGGCTGGAGATGCGAATACAAGCGCTTATGGAAGTGTCGAAAAAGCTACGCCGGTTAAAAGTCCATTAATGGTTTTGGCTTCGTTACCGAGAAAAATTTCGCCATCAGAAAAAGTGACAATTCCAGTAGCGATTTTTGTAACCGAGAATAAAATCAAAAATGTTACCGTTCAGATTAAAACAAGCAATGGTTTGCAAATTGCAGGAAGCCCAGTTCAGAAATTGAGTTTTGCACAACCAGATGAGAAAATGGCGTATTTCAATTTAGTGGTTGGTTCTGCAACGGGAATTGCAAAAGTTCAGGTAATTGCAATATCAGGAAATGAAAAATCAAGTTACGATGTTGAAATTGATATGACAAATCCAAATCCGGTTACGAGTACATTTACGGATGTTGTTTTAACTCCAAACAGTACTAAAACACTTTCGTGGAAGACATTTGGGGTTGCCGGAAGCAATAAAGCAAGATTAGAAGTTTCGTCTATGCCATCGATGAATTTGAATGGAAGATTACAATTCTTAATTCAATACCCACATGGTTGTGTGGAGCAAACTACTTCATCTGTTTTCCCGCAATTATATTTAGGAGACGTTGCTGATATTGATGCGATTCGTAAAGGATTAATTCAAAAGAACGTTACAGCAGGAATTGCAAGATTAGGAAGTTTTCAATTGTCTAATGGCGGAATGCCTTACTGGCAGGGAAATGCAGTTGCAGACGACTGGGGGACATCTTATGCTGGACATTTCTTGATTGAAGCAGAGAAAAAGGATATGTATTGCCAATTAATTTCAAATCAAAATGGCTTTCGTATCAACAAAAAGAAGCAAAACAATGGCGTTTTGAGTCAAAATACGGAAATGATCTAGCTCAAGCTTACAGATTATACACATTGGCTTTAGCAGGAAACGCTGATTTATCCTCAATGAATCGACTTCGCGAAACAAAAGGAATTTCGAATGAAAGTAAGCTTCGTTTGGTCGCCGCGTATGTCTTAGCCGGACAAAAATCGGCAGGGCAAAGTTTGTTTTTAAATACAAGTATTGATGGTGATTCTGATGGTTACAGTTATTATTACTACGGTTCAAGCGAACGAAACAGAGCAATGGCTTTAGAAACAATGTTGCTTTTAGATCAAAAACAAAAAGCGTTTGCAATGGCGAGTAGATTAGCCAAAGAAATGTCAGCCAATCAATGGATGAGTACACAAACTACGGCTTATTGCTTGTATGCAATGTCGAAGTTTGCAGTAAGCAACGGTCCAAAAGGAATCAATATTCAGTTTAGCAAAAATGGTAAAGGAGAAATGATAAATACACAAAAAACAATTGCAGATCGCAGTTTGTCTGTTGCAAGCGGAGCAAACAGTATTACGCTGAAAAACAATAAAAATAATACGGTTTATGTGCGTGTGTTGAATACAGGAATTCTGCCAATTGGAAAAGAAAACGCAGTTCAAAGTGATGTTACGGCTTCAATTGTCTTCAAAAACAGAAAAGGAAGCGTAATCAATGTTTCGAAAATCAATCAAGGAACGGAATTTGTCGCTGAGGTTACAATTAAAAATCAAAGAGGAGAAAGTGTTCAAAATGTAGCATTATCGCAGATTCTGCCTTCTGGATTCGAAATTGTAAATACTCGTTTCACAGATTATGGAGATGCTGTAAATAACATTGCTGATTACATAGATATTCGTGATGACAGAACAAACTTCTATTTCGGAATGAAATCTAGAGAAACTAAAGTTTTCAGAATATTGCTGAATGCATCATACTTAGGAAATTACTATTTACCAGGCTTGCAATGCGAAGCGATGTATGATAATACTTTCCTAGCTAGAACAAAAGGATTCTGGGTTGAGGTTGTGAAGTAAATTTATTAGCCACAGATTAATGGATAAAAAGGATTTTTGAAAATCTGTGCGAATCAATTTAATCTGTGGCAAAAAATCTTTGTGATAAAAGGTCTCCCGCAGATTTTGCAGATTAAGCAGATAAAAATTAAATCTGCCCAATCTGCGGAATCTGCGAGAGAAAAACTTTGCGAACTTTGCGTCTTTGCGGTTAAAAAATAAATCAGTATTGAAAAATAAATTAAAAGCGTTTCTTCAGCGCGTTATAAACTGGATTAAAAGAAATAAAATAAAATCGGCAATTGCATTTCTGCTCTTGCTGATTTACTATTTCTCGATACCCAGAACTTTGTTCAAAGAACCGTATTCAACCGTAATTGAGAGCAAAGAGGGAGAACTTCTAGGAGCTAAAATTGCCCGTGACGGTCAATGGCGTTTTCCTGCACAAGACAGTGTTCCAGACAAATTCAAAAAATGCATTGTTTATTTTGAAGACGAATACTTCTACAAACATCCGGGATTCAATCCGGGCGCAATGGTAAATGCTTTTAAACAAAACAAAAAAGCAGGAAAAGTAGTCAGAGGCGGGAGCACCTTGACACAACAAGTTATCCGATTATCCCGAAAAGGAAAAAACAGAACCTACTTTGAGAAAATAATCGAGATAATTCTTGCTACACGATTAGAATTAGGCTATTCTAAAAACGAAATTCTCGAAATGTACGCAGCGCACGCACCATTTGGAGGGAATGTTGTTGGGTTGGAAATGGCTTCTTGGCGTTATTTTGGAGTTCAGTCCAATCAATTATCTTGGGCAGAAAATGCAGTTTTGGCTGTTTTGCCAAATGCACCAAGTTTAATTTATCCAGGAAAAAATCAAATAAAACTATTAAACAAACGAAACCGACTTTTATTAAAATTACATCAAGAAGGTATAATCGACAAGCAGACATACGAATTGTCTATTGAAGAGCCTCTGCCTCAAAAACCTTATGATCTGCCACAAATTGCGCCTCATTTATTGCAAAGAGTAGCCAAAAATGAAGAAGGAACGAGAGTAAAAACAACTATTGATTACGCTTTGCAAAATCGCGTAAATCAAATTGCAAGATACTATTACAATCAGTACAAGCAGAATGAAGTTCATAATCTGGCTATTTTGGTCATTGATGTTCAAAACAGAAATGTAATGAGTTATGTTGGAAATTCTCCAGCTGATGCAGATCACCAAAAAGATGTTGATATTATTGATGCACCGAGAAGTACAGGAAGTATTTTGAAACCGCTTTTATACGGCTCGATGCTTGATGATGGCGAATTATTGCCGAATACTTTAGTTGCCGATATTCCAACGCAGATTTCAGGATATACACCTCAGAATTTCAATCTCACTTTTGATGGAGCAGTTCCGGCACATCGTGCATTGTCTCGCTCGTTAAATATTCCTGCAGTTTTAATGCTTCAGGATTTTGGGGTAAATAAGTTTTATGAAGAGTTGCAGAAATTCAAATTAAAGAATATTAACAAAACGCCAGATCATTATGGTTTGTCGCTTATTTTGGGTGGTGCGGAAAGTAATCTTTGGGATTTGTGCAGAACCTATGCTAATTTATCTTCAACGTTAAATTACTTTGCTAAAAATCATGCAAAATACAGAACAAATGAATTCACAGAATTGAATTATAAAAATGATTTTAAGTCCGATTTTGGTGCCGAAACTGATCAGAAGAATATTTTGGGCGCAGGATCAATTTGGTTGACTTACAATGCAATGGAGGAAGTAAATAGACCCGAAGGAGATGAAGCATGGAAGTTTTATGACAGCTCGTTAAAGATTGCCTGGAAAACAGGAACCAGTTTCGGAAATCGAGATGCATGGGCCATTGGGACAAATTCAAGATATGTCGTTGGTGTTTGGGTTGGAAATGCAACAGGGGAAGGAAGACCAACTTTGACTGGAGTTACAAGCGCCGCACCAATTTTGTTCGATGTTTTTAATTTATTGCCAAGACAAAGGTGGTTTGATACGCCTTACAAAGATTTGGCAGAAGTTGAGGTTTGTCGATTAAGCGGTTATCTCGCAAAAGATAATTGTCAGAAAATCAAGCAATGGGTTGCTAAAAAAGGAAAATCGACTAAAGTTTGTCCGTATCATAAAACGATTCATTTAGATAAAACAGAGCAGTTTCAGGTAAACAGCAGTTGTGAAAGTGTTGAGGATATTGTGACTAAAAATTGGTTTGTATTGCCTCCAGTTATGGCTTGGTATTATAAAAGCCAGCATATAGAATATTTGCCATTGCCACCTTTTAAAGAAGGTTGTGAAGGAACGCAAACCACAACAATGGATTTTATTTATCCAAAAGCTAACAGTAAAATCTATTTGACAAAAGATTTTAATAGTAACGTTCAGCCGGTTATTTTAAAAGTGGCTTATTCTGAAAGAGATAAAGAATTGTTTTGGTATGTAGATGATGTTTATAAAGCTACAACCAAAACGTTTCATGAACTGCCAATTACCCCGATAACAGGAATTCATTATATCACGGTTGTAGATGCTTCAGGTAATGAAATTAGACGCAGAATTGAGATTGTGAGAGAATAATAACCAATTGTCAGGCTGAGCGATCCCGAGGCTTCGGGAGAAGCCCACGTGCCAATTGGAGCGCCCTTCGACTCCGCTCAGGGTGACATCAGTTTTTAGAAGCATTGAAATAGTTCGAGAATAGTTTTCGCCACGAATTACACCAATTGACACAAATTAATTCGTGCAAATTCGTGAAATTCGCAACGAAAAATAAATCCACAAAAAAACCGCCAATCTTTCGAAAGGCGGTTTTGTTTTTTATTCTGAAATAACATTTCCTTTTTTATCATAGAAATGGTATTCTAAGTACGTGTAAGCGTCACGAGGTATGATTTTCACCCACTTTTTATGTTCAAAAAACCATTTTGAACGTAATGATGGAAAACCTTTGCTGAGGTATGCGACCACAAACGGATGTGTATTAAGCACAACTTTATTGTGGGTTTTTAAAAGTCTTTCTAAATCAGCGGCGATCTTGTCAATTATTAATATTGGCGCTTCAATTTCACCATTAATTTTATCAGGATCTTCTTCTCTGGTTTTGATATTAACTTCTGGTCTTACGCGCTGTCTTGTAATCTGGACAAGTCCAAATTTACTTGGCGGTAATATTTTATGCTTTGCTTTATCGTCGCTCATTTCTTCTCGCAAGAAGTCGAACAAGACTTTCCTGTTTTCAGGATTAGACATATCGATAAAATCAACTACGATTATCCCGCCCATATCTCGAAGACGTAATTGTCTTGCGATTTCTCGTTGCGGCAATCATATTAACTTCCATGGCAGTGTCTTCCTGGTTGGTTGCTTTGTTTGAACGGTTTCCGCTATTGACGTCTATAACGTGCAATGCTTCAGTGTGTTCAATGATAAGATAAGCACCTTTACTCATAGAAACAGTTCGGCCAAAAGAAGTTTTGATTTGTCTCTCTATATTGTATTTCTCGAAAATCGGAGTGTCATTTGATTGATAAAACTTAACAATCGATTGTTTTGAAGGTGCAATTTCTTGCAAATATTCCTTCGTTTGATGGTACAACTCTTCATCATCTATTTGAATACCGCTGAAGGTATCGTTGAATACATCTCTTAATATTGAAGAAGCTCTATTAAGCTCTCCTAATACTTTTGATGGATGATGAGCAGTTGGTAATTTTTTACACATTGCAGACCATCTGCCAAGCAGGTTCTGCAAATCTTTTTCTAATTCGGCTACGTTTTTGCCTTCGGCTACTGTACGAACAATAACACCAAATCCTTTAGGTTTGATCGATAGAACAAGTTTTTTTAGACGATCCTTTTCTTTTTTGTCTTCTATTTTTTGAGAAATAGAAACGCGATCAGAAAAAGGAACTAGAACGATAAATCTTCCGGCAAGAGAAAGCTCAGCACTTATTCTTGGGCCTTTGGTTGATATAGGTTCTTTAACTACTTGAACTAAGACAGATTGATTGGCACTTAAAATATCAGTAATGATGCCATCTTTGTCAATCTCTTTCTCAAACTGAAAGGTTTTTAGGGAGAAATCTTTTAATTTACCTGCGCTTACAAGTTTTATGAATTTCAGTTGGGAAGCTAGATTTGGACCCAAATCGTGATAATGTAAAAAGGCATCTTTTTCGAAGCCTACATTCACAAAAGCGGCATTAAGTCCAGCAACTGGTTTTCTGATTTTGGCAATAAAAATATCACCAACCTGAAAGTTGCTTTTTTCTTCTTCTTTGTGTAATTCAATTAGTTTTCCATCTTTTAATAAGGCAAAATCTACTGCTTCAGAACTAGATCTAATGATTAATTCTTTATTCACACTGTAAATTTTTATCTGTTTTTTCAGAAAATAGAAGAAAGAAAAAAGAATATAGACTTATAAAAATCTAAAATCTGAAATCTAAAATCTAAAATCTTATCTACAGATGGATTAAACAATATTTTTAACAGGTATTAACCCGGTGGAGTTAGTTGCCAGTATTCAGTTTCAGTAAGCAGTTTTAAGCCGCAAACTGTAATCTGTGACTGAGACTATCAAACTCCAATTTCAATGAACGTTTAAAAAGAAAAAAGTAGTTTAAAACTACTTTTTCTTTTTATGACGGTTAGCTCTCGCTCTTTTTTTACGTTTGTGAGTAGCTACCTTATGTCTCTTTCTTTTTTTACCACTTGGCATATCGTGTCAGATTTTATGTTAATTAATAGTATTATTTTGCTTCGTTGTTCGTTTTTACTCCTTCTACAAAAACTTTTGCAGGTTTAAACGCAGGGATGTTGTGTGCTGGAATTTTGATTGTAGTGTTTTTTGAAATGTTTCTACCTGTCTTCTCAGCTCTTGTTTTAACGATAAAGCTTCCGAAACCTCTTAGGTAAACATTGTCACCAGTTTCCAATGAAGTCTTAACTTCTTCCATAAAAGTTTCAACTGTTGCTTGAACATCTCCTTTTTCAAGACCAAGTTTCTCTGAAATTTTCGCTACGATATCTGCTTTCGTCATTTTCTTTCCTATTTTATTTTATAAATGATGTACTATTTTTTTGAGTTTGCAAATATAGGAATTAAAAAAATAATTAATCAAGCTAAATCGTTAAATTTTAATTACATAAACATTTACTTTTGTTTTCTAAGTATTTTTAAATGGATTTTCATAACGTACTGATAAATTGGTATTTACAAAACAAGCGTGATTTGCCGTGGCGCAAAACGGCCAATCCGTACCATATTTGGCTCTCAGAAATTATCGTCGCGAGCAAACGCGTGTTGCTCAAGGAATGCCTTATTTTTTTGCCTTTAAGAAGGAATTTCCTACGGTAAAAGATTTGGCCGATGCTTCAGAAGAAAAAGTTTTAAAGCTTTGGCAAGGTTTAGGTTATTATTCAAGGGCTCGCAATCTTCATAAAACCGCTCAATATATTGCTTATGACCTAAATGGAGTTTTTCCAAATTCTTATAAAGAACTTTTAAAGCTTAAAGGTGTTGGTGAATATACAGCGTACCGCAATTGCTTCTTTTTCTTATAATGAAGCTGTTCCAGTTGTCGACGGAAATGTTTTCAGGGTGCTTTCTCGTTATTTTGATATAGAGTCAGATATTGCATTACCGGCAACAAAAAAGAGTTTACCGAATTGGCTTTTGAATTAATGCCAAAAGATAATCCAGCAATCTTCAATCAAGCGATAATGGAATTTGGCGCCCTGCAATGTGTTCCGAAAAATCCCAATTGTATGGTTTGTGATTTTAACGGAAGCTGTGCTTGCGTTGCAAAAAAAGAAAGTAGCAGTTTTGCCTGTGAAATTGAAAAAGACAAAAGTGACCAATCGCTTTTTTAATTATTTGGTTTTAGAAGATGTTTTGGGGAATACCTTAATCCAGAAAAGAACAGCCAAGGGAATTTGGCATAATTTATATGAGTTTCCACTTTTGGAGACCGATGAAATTGTTGGTTTTGATTTGGTGTCAAAAGCGATACAAAATGATATTTTTTCCTCCTATACTATTATAGGTATAGAAGAATGCGCAGAAACCACTGTAATTCACAAACTTTCGCATCAGCACTTGCATATTCAGTTCTGGAAGGTGAAAATTAGTGAAGAACTACGGAATGGCGTGAACATCAATGAGTTAAAAAATTTTCCTTTTCCAATTGTGATATATAATTTTATTGAAAAGCAAGAATTAAATTGCTAAAAAATGTATCTTTGGGAGAAATACTACCAAAAACTATGAACGGAACATTAAATAAGGTGATGCTAATTGGCCATTTGGGAGATGATGTAAAAATGCATTATTTTGATGGAGGAAACTGCATAGGACGTTTTCAGCTGGCCACAAACGAAGTTTACATTAATAAAACCACTAATGAAAAAATAACTTCGACAGAGTGGCATAATTTAGTTGTACGCAACAAAGCCGCTGAAATTTGTGAAAAATATTTGTCTAAAGGAGATAAAATATATGTTGAGGGTCGTATAAAATCCCGTCAATGGCAGGCAGAAGACGGCACCACAAAATATACTACAGAAATTCAGGTTACTGAGTTTACTTTCCTGACTACCAAAAAAGAAACCGGAAATCATAAGCCACATCAGGATCAGGAATCAGCAAAAAATACTAACTTTGACGCTTCAAACGAAAGCTTGCCTATAAACGACTTGCCTTTCTAATTGTTTAACTAATCTTTTTTAATTTGGACCCAGAGCCCAGTTTACTTTTATCTACTACTTTAGACATCAATTTGATTATTGGTTTTGTCGGAATATTTATTTTGCTGTTTTTATCAGCCATTGTTTCAGGTGCCGAAGTTGCTCTTTTTTCACTATCACAAAAGGATATCGACGAAGCGGTGCATGAAAATCCCTCCAAAGGAAAAATTATTTCCAATCTTTTGGATAAGCCTAAGAAATTACTTGCAACGCTTTTAGTTGCTAATAATTTTCTAAATATCGGAGTTGTTATTTTGTTCTCTTTTATTGGCCGAAATATTTTTTCGCATATAAGTTCGCCTGCTTTTAAATTCTTTTTAGAAGTGGTTTTAGTGACTTTTCTTATTTTATTATTTGCAGAAGTTTTGCCGAAAGTTTATGCAAGCCGAAACAATTTAAAATTTGCAAAACGTTTTGCTTATCCTATTGCTTTTTTAGACAAATTACTTTCGCCTATCAGTTTGCCAATGCGTGCTGTTACCTTATATTTGCAACGTAAATTAGGGAAGCAGAAGAATAGTTTTTCAATAAATCAAATTTCTCAGGCGCTCGAACTTACAGATTCTGAAGGTACATCAACCGAAGAACAGAAAATTCTGGAAGGAATTGTTTCTTTTGGAAATACCGATACGAAGCAAGTTATGAGTCCGAGGATTGATGTTTTTGCTTTGGAAATTTCAGAAACATTCGCAGAAATTTATCCAAAAATTATTGAAAGCGGATTTTCTAGAATTCCAGTTTACCGAGATAATATCGATCAGATTGAAGGTGTTTTGTTCGTAAAAGATTTATTGCCTCATATTGATAAAGAAGAATTTGATTGGACTTCATTAATGCGAGAAGCGTTTTTTGTTCCTGAGAATAAAAAATTGGATAATTTATTGAAGGATTTTCAGAGTCTTAAAAGTCATTTGGCGATTGTAGTTGATGAATATGGCGGAACTTCTGGATTAGTTTCTTTAGAAGATGTTATTGAAGAAATAGTAGGAGATATCAGTGACGAGTTTGATGATGAAAATTTGAATTTCTCGCAGATTGATGAAAAGAATTTTCTTTTTGAAGGAAAAATAAACCTGAAGGATTTTTACCGAATCGTAGATGTTGATGAAGATGTTTTTGATGCGCGCAAAGGCGAAGCCGAAACGCTGGCCGGATTTATTCTAGAAATTTTAGGGAATTTTCCGAAAAAAGATCAAAAAATAGCTTTTGAAAACTGTGTTTTTACAATAGAAACAGTTGACAAAAAGCGTGTAAAACAAATAAAAGTAACGATAGATTAAGATGTTAAAAAAGATAATTTCAGCGACAGTAATTATATTGACGCTAACTTTGGTAAGCTGTAAAGATGATGTTTTGCCAAAACCGGCAAGTTTTCTGCGTTTGGATTATCCAGAGGCAAAATATGTTCATTTTGAAAATACTTGTCCGTTTGCTTTTGATATGAACGAAGATGCGGTAATTAAAGGTGAGAAAGAATGCGGATTTGCAATTACATATCCAAAAATGAAAGCTACGATTTACTTGACATACAAACCTGTACACGGAGATATTAATAAGCTTTTGAAAGATGCACAGAAACTTACCTACGAGCACGTAATTAAAGCCGATGATATTCTAGAACAGCCTTATTTAAATCAAGAAAAAAGGTTTACGGAATGTTTTATCAAGTTGATGGAAACGCCGCTACAAACTCACAATTTTACGTTACGGATAGTACAAAACACTTTTTAATTGGTTCGGTTTATTTTTATGCCAAGCCTAATTTTGATTCAGTTATGCCGGCTGTGAGTTATATTAAAAATGATATGCAGAGAATTATGGAAACTCTGAAGTGGAAATAAAGAAGAAAGGAATCCAAATCGGATTCCTTTTTTTGGATATAATTTTTTGAGTTCATGCGAGCCATTTGATATTTATTTTATAATTCACATTAGTCAACCAGATAATAAAGTATGAAAATTGAAATCACTAAATTTAAAAACAAAAAAATCTTATTTATTACTTTTTTGCTTTTGATGAATTGTGTTGATAAAAAAGAAAAAGATTTACTTGAGTTTAGCCCAGAAATGATAACAAAACTAGATTTAAATCAAACTGATGGTGTAGTTTTAGAAGAATACTGTAATAACAAAAGAAATTTTTCAGAGTCAGTGAAATTTGAATACAAGTCTAAAGTAGACACTGACTTTTCAGAATTTAAATCGGCAAAATATAAGTTCAAACTTAGAAAAAAATTAAATCTTGATTGTAATTATAGATTAACTATTGATGTCAAAAACAAAAAATATTTTTATTTTTTTCAAAATTTTGACTATGATACTGTGTGTTCTGGCAACAGTATTAGTCATGCAATTGATTCCTATTTTTTAAATGGAAAAAAGCGTTATTATCGCAATTCAAAATATTATTTAGATTGAGATAAATTTAAGCGCGACTTTTATGGTCGCGTTGTTTTTCAGTAAAATAAACTAAAAAAAGGCATTCAAATTTGAACGCCTTTTTTTGAATTGTAAAGTTTCAAATTAAGACTTAAAATTCAAAACCTTATATGTTTTACCGTCACCAGTAGCTTGAACAACTCTAGTCAAAGATTCTTGATTTTGAATCGTTTTGTCAAAAGTTATGGTTGCCATTTTTTTGTCAAAATCAACAGTTGCTTTTTCAACGCCGTCAAGATTTGATAATTCTTTTTCGATAGTTTTAGCGCATCCCATGGCACAAGTCATTCCTTCGATTTCAAAACTTGCTGTTTGAACATTTTCGGCGACGATTGCTTTTTGTTCTTTTGCGGTTGTTTCTAAAGGTTTTATGTTAGCCAAATTTTTATCTTCTTCTTTTTTACAGCCAACGAATACTAAACCAGCAATAGCTAATGATGCAAATATTTTAGTGAATTTCATATTTATGATTTTAGATTGTCAATATGTTTGTTGCAAAATTAATAAAAACCAAGAGGTCAGTTCATAAAATAATTACAATTTTGCAGTAAAATACAATTTATGGAAACAAAACAGTTAAAGTGGATCTACTTAGCTATTCTTTCTCTAATCTGGGGAAGTTCTTTTATTTTGATAAAGAAGGGATTGATTGGTTTGACAGCTATTCAAGTAGGTTCGTTCCGAATTATTTTTGCGGCTCTGTTTTTACTGATTGTTGGTTTCAATAGTTTGAAAAAGATTTCGCGTCGTCAATGGAAATATGTTGCCATAACTTCACTTTTTGGAACTTTTATGCCGGCTTATCTTTTTGCTATTGCAGAAACTCAGGTGAATAGTTCAATTGTTGCTATTTTGAATTCCCTCACGCCATTAAACACATTGGTTTTAGGAATTGTGGCTTTCGGAATTCAATTTCAAAAAAGACAAGTTTTAGGCGTTTTTGTTGGGCTTGTTGGTTGTCTGCTTTTGGTTTTAAGCGGAGATTCTGCAGGCGGAACACAAAATTATTTATATGTTTTGCTTGTAGTTATTGCAACGCTTAGTTATGCAATCAATGTAAATTTGATTAAAAAATATTTACACGATTTAAATTCTGTTAGTATAACCACAGGAAATTTTACGGTTCTGCTTTTGCCGGCGTTAATTATTCTGAGCACAACTGATATTAGCCAAAAAATACATTTTGTAGAAACACAGCATTCTATATTTTTTGTTGGAATTTTAGGGATTTTAGGAACCGGAATAGCTAATGTTTTGTTCTTTAAATTGATCCAAATGTCATCGCCGGTATTTGCGACATCAGTTACCTATTTAATTCCGATAGTGGCTTTTTTCTGGGGGTTGTTAGACAATGAAATGCTCACGCCAATTCAATTTTTCGGAGCGTTTATTATTTTGATTGGGGTTTATTTGTCGGCTAAGAAATAGTTGTGAGTTATGAATTATGAGTTATGAGTTTTGCGCATGTTACCTTGAGCGATGTCGAAGGGCGCGCCAATTGGAGTAGGCTTCTCCCGAAGCCTCGGTATCGCTCAGCCTGACAAAACTCAGTAAATAAAAAAGCTTTGTCAAAGTTTTAAACTTTGACAAAGCCTATGAGAAAAAACCTTAGCAACTTAGTGCCTTAGTATCTTAGAATCTTTTAAAGAAAATCCGCATCAGAAACTCCTTCGTTTATTTTGATATCAGACATTTTGATATCCAATTCAAAACCTACATTCTGAATTAAATTAAAAGGAACTTTCACGCCTTTTACTTCTTTATAATCATTAAAATTTGTGATTTGCGTAACCGATTTTCCGCCTTGTTCACGTGTTTTAGATTCCGCTACTTTTAATCCAGATTTAATATCGTAGAAATACGTTGTTTTGCCATCTTTAATTGCATAAGCGTCACTTCCGTTGATTGGTTCAATTCCGTCAACTTTCAAATCAGTTCTTTTTGCTAATTGAAGTTCTTCAAAAGGTGCGGCATTTGCTTTCATGTCTTTGAGGTCATCGCCTTCAAGGTTTTTGCGTTGGCCTTGTTGTTCAACATAAGCGCCTTTTTCATTCACAACCTGTTTCATCAAGTTCATAGTTCCCATAGCAAGAGAAACCATCATTTTTCCTTTTGAGTCTAATTTAGAAGTGAAAGTCAGTGGAGTAGGAGCTTGCGGAACTGTTGTGCTTCCGTTCATGTAAAGTGTTTTTACAGAAGTTACTGCTTTCTCGCCACCAATTGCTTTAATATAATTTTGAAAAACGGTTTGTGCTGTAACACTTGAAGGAGCTTCTTTTTTAGTTGCTGGTTTTTCAACTGGATTTCCGTATTTATCAAAATAATAAATCGGAATTTGAAGTTTTTCCAAGCCAGAAATAACATCAGATCCTTTTCCAACAATCACAATTCGCATATTGTCAAGCAGGAAATATTTGTTTGCAACGCGATAAATATCATCTGCAGTAACATTATTTATTGTCTGAATGTATTTCTCGTAGAAATCAGCAGGAAGCTTTTCTGTTTCGATGTTTAGAGCGTAACGAGCAACGGCTTGAGGTTTTTCGACTTGCATTACAAATCTTCCAATGTAGCCTGCTTTTACATTTCGTAAAACTTCTGGATCAACTCTTTCTGTTCTGATTCGTTTGATTTCTTTAATAAATTGAACTACGGCGCTATCAGTAACTGTATTTCGAACTGCCGAAGTTGCTTTGAATTTAGAGACATATTTGCTGGCTCCAAGGCTTGAATTTGCGCCATACGTCCAAGCGTGTTGTTCGCGTAAATTCATATTTAAATAACTATTGAAATCGCCTCCTAATATTTGGTTTGCAATTACAGCAGGAAAAAATCCGGATCACTCATTCTCAAATTTACCGTATTAACTAATGAAATTTCAGATTGAACAGCATTTGGAACATCAACCAAGTCAATTTGTAAGCTCGAAACATTCACTGGATTTGGATATGTATTTTTTGGTGCGACTTGCTTTTTCCATCCACTGAATAATTTTTCAACTGCGGCTTTTGTTTCTTTGAATTTAATGTCTCCAATGACCACTAAATAAGCATTTTCTGGAACGAAATAAGTGTTGTAGTTGTTTTGAACATCCGCTAGAGTAACATTTTTTACAGTTTCCTCAGAAAGATACTCGCCGTTAGGGTGATTTTTTCCAAAAGCTAAAACATCAACCACTCGGTTTGAAATAGCCGGAACGCTTTTTTCGTCTGCTTTAAGACCTTCTAGAAGTTTTGCTTTTTCTTTATCAAATTCGGTTTGAGTAAAATTTGGCTGTAAAGCGCCTTCTGCTAAAAGTTCTAATACGCGTCCTGAATATTTGGACAAAGCGCTTGCATAGGCTCCTTGTGATGTAAAGTTGATATTTGCTCCGTAAAAATCAATTTCTTCATTAAAAGCTTCTTTTGTTGTTTTTTTAGTTCCGTTGCCAATTAAGTCGCTGGTCAATTCGTCGACACCTTTTTTGTTGCCTTCAGTAAACGGTGCGTTATCCAGAGTTAGCGTAAAGCTTACTCGCGGTAATTTGTGATTTTCAACAACTAAAACCTTCATTCCGTTTGCTAAAACAAAGGTCTGGGGTTTTTTGATGTTGACTACTGGGGCGTTTCCTGGTTTTGGTTGTGGACGATCTTGTGCTATCATAATTCCTGTTAGGAAAAAAGGATTAAAAAAGGATATATTTTTTTCATGATTCGATAATTCTTAGTTTTGAGATTTTGCAGTTGGGATATAATCTAAAATCAAGCGCTGGTTAGGATTCAAGTATTTCTTTGCAACTTCTCTTATTTCTTCTCTCGTGATCGAGTGGTAAATATCAATTTCTGTATTAATCAAATTTACGTCTCCATATAGCAAGTAATACGAAGCAAGGTTTTCTGCAATTCCTTCTACGCTTGAATTCGCATTCACAAAATTATTATCGAATTTGTTTTGCAATTTTTCGTAATCTTTTTCAGAAATCAAATCGGTTTGGATTTTTACGATTTCTTCATCCATTTCTTTTAAAATGTCTGCCGTTGTGTTTGGAGCCATTGGTAAACCATATAAAATGTACGTTCCGTAATCTTCTTGGCTAAAGCCAACTGCACCAATTTGAAGCGCCATTTTTTTGTCATCAACGATTTTTTTGTAAAGCTTTGAACTTTTTCCGTCACTTAAATAGGAAGAGATCAAATCTAGAACTCTGGCATCTCTGGTTTTCATCGAAGGTGTTCTGTATGAGGCAACAACCATCGGAATCTGAATATTTGGATCTTCGTAAGTTGCTTTTATAGTCTGCGTAATTGGTTCTTCAGTATAAGTTTGTTTTTTAACTTCTTCACCTCTTGGAATTGGGCCAAAATATTTCTGAACCCATTCTTTGGCTTTGGTCTTGTCGAAATCTCCGGCAACAACTAAAACAGCATTATTTGGCGTATAGAATTTTTTGTTGAATGCCTGAAATTCTTCAAGAGTTGCGGCATCTAGATCTTTCATTGAGCCAATAGTTGTCCAGCGATACGGGTGATTTTTAAACATATTCTTTTTAACTTCTGGAAGAATGTTTCCATAAGGTTGATTGTCATAACGCATTCTTTTTTCTTCTTTTACCACTTCATTTTGCGTATCAACTCCAATTTTATTAATAATAGGATGCATCAATCTTTCTGATTCCATCCATAAACCTAATTCTAAATTGTTTGATGGGAAAACTTCATAATAATAGGTTCTGTCATCAGAAGTATTAGCGTTGTTTACTCCTCCGTTTGCCGTAACGATTTTCATCCATTCGCCACGTTTTATATTTTGAGTGCCTTCAAATAATAAGTGTTCGAAGAAGTGTGCAAAACCTGTACGATCTGGGCGCTCGTCTTTAGAGCCAACATGATACATTACAGAAGTAATAACCACAGGTGCCGATGGATCATTATGCAGAATAACATGCATTCCGTTGTCTAAGTTGTATTCTTCAAAAGCTACCTTTTGAGCATGCGCTACTCCGCCAAGCATTAGTGCCGCACTTAACATCATTATTGAGTTTTTCATATTAGATTAATAATTTTATAATACCTAAAAACAAGTAGGTAGCAAAAAGTTGATTATAGTTACTTCAAAAATAGTGTTTTTTGCGAAGTATTTGAGGATTTGTGCAGATATCATTAAAAATTAACAGAAAAATACTTATGTTTTTAATTTTGAAATTATTTAAAAGAGTTGAAAAACAGCCGTTAAACATGAAAAAAATATTTTTGCTTTTAGGGATTGCGTAGTAAATTATTAGTTGTATATTTGCAACCTTAAAAATCAATAAATCAATTTGATATGTATGCAATCGTAGAGATAGCAGGGCAACAATTTAAAGTAAGCAAAGACTTAAAGGTTTATGTTCACCGTTTAGCTAATGAAGAAGGTTCAAAAGTTTCTTTTGATAAAGTTCTTTTATTAGATGACAATGGAAATGTAACTTTAGGCGCCCCAGCTATAGAAGGTGCTTCAGTAGAAGCTAAAGTGTTACAACACTTAAAAGGTGATAAAGTTATCGTTTTCAAAAAGAAAAGAAGAAAAGGATACAAAAAAGAAATGGTCACAGACAATATCTTACTCAAATTGTAATTGAAGGTATTACTGCGGCAGGAGGAACTAAAAAAGCGACGACTAAAAAAGCAGTTGTAGCAGAAGAAGCGGCTACTGAAGAAGTAGAAGCTCCAAAAGCAAAAAAGCGACTCCAAAAGCAAAAAAAGAGACTACTAAAGAATAATAACAATATTTAAACTCATACGTCATGGCTCACAAGAAAGGTGTCGGTAGTTCGAAGAATGGTAGAGAATCAGAATCAAAACGTTTAGGCGTTAAGATTTATGGTGGTCAAGTCGCTATTGCTGGTAACATCATCGTTAGACAAAGAGGTTCAAAACACAATCCAGGTGAAAACGTTTACATCAGTAAAGATCACACACTACACGCAAGAGTAGCTGGAGTTGTTAAGTTCCAAAAGAAAAGAGATAATAAATCTTATGTATCTGTTATTCCTTTCGAGGCATAATAATCAAAGATTACTTTTTATAAAAAACCCGTTCTGAAAAGATCGGGTTTTTTGTTTGTAATTTCTGCTCAAAGTTTTGTCATCCTGACGGAGGAAGGATCACACGCGAGACTACGCAATCAAAGTCGCCAATCTTTGTCGTGTTTCTAGTGTGATCCCTCCTCCGTCAGGATGACAAGATTGCTTTGAGAATTTGATAATAAAAAACCTTTGTCAAAGTTTTAAACTTTGGCAAAGGTTGAGAAGTATTTTAAAATTGGAATTTGGAATTTTTTAATTTAGAATTTAAAATATTATTCCTCGGTATCTTTAGTTTCTTCCAAATCCTGAGATTTTTTTCCAACTTTTATTTTTGGATTATCCTGAGTTCCTGTAACTGTAAGCGGAATTCCGAAAATACCCAAAGGAGGCAATCCTAAGCGCATTTTTAAGTTTAGTTTTCCGTCTAAGCTTGTTGTGCCTTCAATTCTTGGTCTAAAGCCGGCAAACTTGAATTTAAAGCGTTCTACGGTCATGATATTATTTTTGATCGTCGTTTTAATATCAACTTTAGAAACATCTGGATTTTTCATGGATTCTGAATTGGTTTCTTTGCTGACTGCGTTAAACATCTTCAATCCTCGTACTTTTACATCTTTAACAGAAAGTGTTCCTCCTCCGGTCAATGAAGGATAAACAGGCTCCATATTTGCATTTAAACGACCTTTTAATTGATAATCTAAAGAAACGATTCCTTGTGCTTTTTCAGCGGCGCTGGCCATTTTCCTGAATACTTCAACTTCATTATAAGCTCGTTTGATGTCAAAATCCGTTGCTTTAATGGCGTAGTCGAAATTTGCTTTTTGAGGTGTTACAGCTTGATAATTGGCGTTCATTGTTACTTTGCAACCTATTAAGTCAAAACCTGTATTTTGCATCGTCAGTTTGCCATTTTTCATGCTCAAGTTTCCAGTTGCATTTTGAAGGTTCAATTTGTCAAAATTTACTTTTTGAGCGTTGGCAGTAAATTGCAAATTCAGATTTGTCGGAATAATAATAACGCCACTTTGTGTATTTCCAGTTTTTGTTTCCGTTTTTGGGGTTGCATTTTCTGTTACAGAAGTTCCGGCTGTTGTTTCGGACATAAATTCATCAACATTAATATATCGTGATGAGGATTTGAAAGAGCCTTTTAAAACGCCTGTATTCGTGGTGGCATAGTTAAAGACATTTTGTAAATAACCATTCATTGTAAAATCAGACTTTCCGTATGTGGCCAAAAAGTTGTTGAAATACATTTTGTCTTGGTTGATTTTGAAAATTCCTTCTTTTATAATGAATTTTTTAGGCAGATATTCTGATGTAATGCCAATGTTTCTCAATTCAAGCGTTCCTTTATTGTGCAATTTGCTGTAATTTCCTTTTTCGGCATCGCTTTGTTTTCCCTTTAATACAACATCGGCTTTTACGAAACCGTCTAAATCAAGTCCTTTTTGAGAGAAAACTTTATAGATTTTGTTGACATCCAATTCGCCTTTGGCTTTAATATCATAAGTCAAATCATCAAAATTGCTTAAATCTGCCTCAACAAAAACAGGCTTTCCTTCAAAAGTAAACTGCGCTGGTTTCAGTTTCACTTTCAAATCATCATAAGTTCCTTTTTGGTTGTCGATGTTTGACTTAACGGTAATATTTGTAATTGGATTTGGATAATAAGGCGTTTTCAAATAACCATTTTCAAGATTAATTGTTCCTTTCGTTTTTGGGAAAAGCCTGTTTTTTGGTCAAATTTTCCATTCACAACTGCATCTCCGTCAAGATTCCCTTTTAATACAATGTCTGGAATTCCAAGTGCTGACATCAATTTTCCAAGATCGATTTTAGCTTTTAATTCCGCGTCAATATTTGGAGTATTTACTCCCACTACGTGAAATTTCGATTTCAAATAATCTTTATTAATGTTTAATGAAAGATTTTTGGCATCGATATCAGCAAGATCCGGATTTAAATTAGGGACTTTAGTTTTAACATCTAAATTCAGGTTTGAGACCGGGAAAGCGCTTTTGTTGTAATTTACAAATCCGCTATCGATTTTTACATCCAGATCAAGTTCTGGAGCAATATTTTGCGAAGCGATATAATCTCCTTTCAATGTCAAAAGAAGATTTGTATTTCCTTTTAATTCGGTTTTAGAAAGCCAGGTTACATATTTTGGCGGAAACGCGGTGAAAACGTCGTTGAGCTTGCTGTTTTCTGATTTTATGACAAAATCCATGTTGTAGCCGTCTTTCAAGAAATCAAATTTCCCTTTAAAATCGACTACAAGTTGATTGATTTTTAAGTTGTTTTGCTGGAAAAAGAAGGAAAGCGAATTTACGTTTACTTTAGTAATCAAATCAGCATCAACCTTTTTGTTCATCAAATACGGTTCGTCTTCGTAAATCACATTCAGTTTTTCGATTTTAGCTTTCGAATACAAATCAAAAACAGATTTGTTCAGGTCGCCTTTTCCTAAATAATTGAAGCCAAAAGCATCAAAATGAACTTTGGTTGACTGGTCGTCGTAAATTATTTTGCTGTTCAGGATTTCAATACGTTCCAATTTTAAGGCAGTTTCTGTGCTGTCTTTGGGATCCGAAGGTTTTGAAGATTTGTAAATGTTGTAATTGGCTTCACCAGCAGGATTTACTTTTACATTGATAAAAGAATCGGATAAGTAAATTTGATCAATTTTTACCGTTTTACTAAAAACCAGACTGGCAACATTTATTCCAAAAGAAACTTCTTTTGCTGTAATGAATTTTTCCTTTGCATAAGGCGCCGAGCCATTAAGGTTTAAATCGCTTAAAGTTAATGTAAGCGAGGGGAAATGATGAAAAAACGAAACGGAAACATCAGAATAATTCAATTCTGCGCTAAGTTTTTCGTTTGCTGTTTTTTTAATTTGTTCTTTAATTTTATCCGCAAAAATAATTGGCGTTAAAAACAATAATCCTATAATAACAACAAAGGTTATTCCAAGATATTTTAGGATTTTTAATATTATGGATTTCTTTTTATCGGCGCTCATATTCAATTTTGGTATTAGTTTTTAGAAAATATTCATAAAAAATTACCCGTGTACAGTTTCATTTTTACCATAATTGGTAATGATAGAACCTTCATATTCAATCCACTCTTTCCAGCGTTTGTCAATGTCAATATTGTCTTGGTATTTTCTGGCAAATCCTAAAAAAGTAGTATAATGCCCAGCTTCAGAAATCATTAAATCTCTGTAGAATTTTGCTAATTCTTCATCTTTAATATTTTCCGAAAGCACTTTAAAACGCTCACAACTTCTTGCTTCAATCATGGCCGAAAACAATAATCGGTCGCAAAGTGCATCTCTTCGGCTTCCGTCTTTTTTCATGAATTTAAAAAGTTCATTAACGTAATGATCTTTTCTTTCACGGCCTAAAGTAAGTCCGCGTTGTTTTATAATATTGTGAACCATTTGAAAATGTTCCAGTTCTTCTCTGGCAATTTCAAGCATTTCGGTTACCAATTCTTCAATTTCAGAGTTGTAAGTGACAATACTGATAGCGTTTGAAGTCGCTTTTTGTTCACACCAAGCGTGATCCGTTAAAATTTCTTCGATATTTGACTCAACAATATTTACCCAGCGAGGGTCTGTAGCTAATTTTAATCCCAACATGATTTCCCAACATTTTTAGATGGTACAAAATTAGTGTTTTTTTGTGACCGAATATTGGTTAATTGGGTGCAAATCCGCGGAAAAAAGCATTATTTTGTAATATGAAACAAATATTATGAATCAGATAAAGAAACTTTTAATTATTGGGTTTGTTTGGCCTGAGCCAAAGTCTTCTGCTCGCAGGTGGAAGAATGATGCAATTGATTTCGATCTTCAAAGAAAATGGATTTGAAATAACATTTGCAAGTGCGGCGCAAGACAGCGATTTTATGGTTGATTTGTCTGAATTTGGAGTAATAAAAAAAGCATCGAACTGAACTCTTCAAGTTTTGATGATTTTATAAAAGAATTAAATCCAGATGTGGTCTTGTTTGATCGTTTTATGGTTGAAGAGCAGTTTGGATGGAGAGTGATTGAAAATTGTCCGAAAGCCGTTCGAATTTTAGATACTGAAGATTTGCATTGTCTGCGAACAGCAAGACAAAAAGCGTTTAAGGAAAACCGAACTTTTGAATTGATTGATTTATTGTCGGAAGAAGTTGCAAAACGAGAAATTGCCAGTATTTTACGTTGCGATGTATCTCTGATTATTTCTGAATTTGAAATGGATGTTCTCAAAAATGTTTTCAAAATCAACGAAACCTTACTGTTTTATCTTCCTTTTTTAGTAGAAAAAATGAAAGAAGAAGAGCTGTTGAAATTGCCTTCTTTTGAAGAGCGAAAGAATTTTGTTTTCATCGGGAATTTTCTTCATGAGCCCAATTGGAATACTGTTCAATATTTAAAAGAAGCCATTTGGCCATTCATAAAAAAAGATTTTCCAGAAGCGGTTTTAGAAGTTTACGGTGCATATCCTTCGCAAAAAGTGTTACAGTTGCATCAGCCTAAAAATGGTTTTTTTATCATGGGAAGGGCAGAAGATGCTAATGAAATTGTAAGAAAATCAAGAATTGTTCTGGCGCCAATTCGTTTTGGAGCGGGTCTGAAAGGGAAATTATTAGAAGCCATGCAATGCGGAACTCCGAGCGCAACAACATCGATTGGATCAGAAGCCATGCGTGCCAATTTGCCTTGGAATGGTTTTATTGAAGATAATCCCGAAGAATTCTCGAAAAAAGCAATTGCATTGTATCAGGATGGAAATCTTTGGAAACAGGCTCAGAAAAACGGAATTGCAATCATTAATAAATGTTATCAAAAAAGCAATTATTCAGCTCAATTAGTTTCTTTGACAAATTCACTTTTAATAGATTCTGAAAGCCATCGCCTGCATAATTTTATGGGAAATCTACTCCAGCATCACGCCTATAAAAGCACCATGTATATGTCAAAATGGATTGAAGCGAAAAATAAGTAATCAGTAACAGTTTATAGTAATCAGCAGACTGCGACTGAAAACTGCGATTCTAAACTAAGCTTCCATTTTTCCAAATCCTACAGTTTCACGATAAATCTGTGGCGAAACATCTGCATTCGTTTTAAAGAAACGGCTGAAATAATGTTCGTCATCATAGCCTAATTCGTACGCAATTTCTTTTACGGTTTTGTTGGTTAGATAAAGTTCTCTTTTGGCTTCAATAATAATTCTTTCCGAAATCAAATCGGTTAAGGTTTTATTGAAATAATTCTTAGACAATTTCGCTAACGCTTTTGGAGAAATATTTAATAAATCAGCATAGTTTCCTGCCGAATGTTTTGTTTTGAAATTCAGTTCAATTGCATCTTTCAGGTTTTGGAGAATCAAAGGCTCTTTTGAATCTGGAACCGATTTCATTTCTTCTAATTGTTCTGTTTTTAATCTTGAAGCTGTAATTAAAAAGATTTTTAAATACGAAATCAATAATTCGTACTGCGCTAATTCTGCATTCTGGATTTCGGCTTTCATTTGTTCAATCACCATTTTAAAAGTCTGTTCTGCTTGTTCTGTAATCTGAACATATGGTGGCTGATAAATGTTATTGAACAAAACACCATTGCAAGAAACCTCTTTTTGGTGCATATGAATGCAATAAAAATCAGGATGAAAATGAATCGCAATTCCGTCAATCGGTTCGCTTACACAAAGCATAAAAGGTTGATAAGGAGAAAAGGCGAGAAGTGAGTTTTCTTCAAAATGATGTTCCGCAAAATCCGCTTTTACTTTGCCTTTTCCTTTGGTAATCCAAATTAAAGAATAATAATTATTTCGCTGTAAATGATCAAAATGGCTGTTATCATCAAAAGGAAGAATCTTGAAAGCCAAATTTCCATTCTGCGGATTGATTAAAGTGAAAACATTTTGAGAGCTCATATGCTTTGTTTTTGAAAGCATAAAGATAGCCATGAAATAAATCCGTAGCTATCTTTATAAATTGTTTTTTGTTATAGTGAATGTGCAAATCTTGATTAAACTGCTGGAAAATCAATTTCTGTATTTGTCGCATTATTAAAGTAGTTAGTTAAAACGTTTAACGCTACGTGACCGATGGTTTCTGCAATTTCAGCATCAGAAACTCCTGCATTTTTGGCTTTATTTACATCTTCATCATTTACTAAACCACCTTTGCTGATTAGTGTTTTAGCCAATTGTAAAATAGCTTCTGTTTTCGCATCATCAGAATTTCCAGATCTTGTCGCTTTTAAAACTGCTGGATCAGCTTTTACCAATTTTTCTCCAATAAAAGTGTGAGCTGACTAAACAATAATCACAAGAGTTGCTTTCTGAAACTGCTAGAGCGATTAATTCGCCTGTTTTTGCACTTAATTTTCCGTGGCTCAAAGCGCCACTTAAATTCAGATATCCTTCCAAAACCGCTGGAGAATTTCCCATTGTTCTCATCATGTTTGGTACAACGCCTAATTTTGCCTGAACTGCGTTGAATAAATCTTTAGTTTTTCCTGTTACTTCTTCTGGGTTTAATGCTGTTAATCGTGCCATTTTATTTAATTTTTTAAAGTTGTTATTTGTTGTTGTCTTTTGACATTACAAAGTTGCAACGATTACAGATTTTAAAACATGGAGGATTGACGCTATGTGATGGATAATTTTCCCTGATGTTTTTTAGGAGCTATTTCCCGCTATCCGTTCCAATCTTTTGTGCCGAACCCCGGCACAAAAGGATTTCCACTTCTATCGGGGCTAGGGCACTCGTTTTATAAGATTGTTTTTCGTATAGTTTGTCATTTCGACGAAGGAGAAATCTTCGCAAGTAACTCCGTAACGCAAATCCAATCTTTGTCGAGCTTCTCGCGAAGATTTCTCCTTCGTCGAAATTGTAAAGGTTAGATATTTCGGTAACAAAATTTAAATTTAATAAATTTTGTTACGATGAGAAATAATAGTCAAGATTGTACATTAGAGAGGAACTATTTAGAGAAATATCGTTTCTTGATAAAAGAATATGAGCAGGTGAAAAACAAAACTCATCCACTTTATAAAAAGGCGATGGATTTTTACACAGCAAATGACACGTGCAGAAAAAGTTTCTTAAAGTATTATAATCGCTATAAACAGAGTGGGAAATCTCAGGATCTATTGCCTCAAAAGCGAGGTCCAAAATATAAAACCCGACGTCCTTTGCCTTTTATAGAACAAAAAGTAATCGAATTAAGAGAAAAAGGAAACAACAAATATGAAATTGTTAGTATCTTAAATCCCAAATTAGGAAAACATGCACCATCATATTCTGGAGTTTATAATATTTTAAAAAGGCATAAAATAAATAGATTAACTCCGAAGATTAAAAAGAATCATCAGAAAATAATCAAGGAAAGAATGGGACAGCTGGGTCATATTGATTGTCATTATTTAAGTAAAAGCATAATTCGTGGAGAAAATAAAAAACTCTATTTAGTCTGTGTAATTGATGATTACAGCCGAATTGCCTGGGCAGAATTAGTTCCAGACATTACCAGTTTAACAGTGATGTTTGCGTCATTAAAATGCTTAAACATCCTAAGCAGTCATTATGAAATAAAATTTGAAGAGATATTATCTGATAATGGGGCTGAATTTGGACCTAAAACAAGCAAAGTCAAAAATAACCATCCATTTGAAAGAATGCTGATGGAATTAGGAATCGTGCACCGATATACAAAACCTTACCGTCCACAGACAAATGGTAAAGTAGAGCGGTTTTGGAGAACTCTGGAAGACGATTTATTAAGAGACACGGATTTTGATTCTCAAGAAGAGCTAAAAGAAGAATTATTACAATATTTATATTATTATAATCACGAAAGACCACATCAGGGAATCGATGGAAAAAAGCCAATTGAAATGATAAATCCGTTACCGAAATAAGTGACTTTTACAGAAATGACAAATAAGGCTTAAAAAAAGAGTCTGTTCCTAAGGAACAGACTCTTTTAAACTTATATTCTTGAAAAAGCCTATTTCAAAACCCCTTCAACAGCCTGAATCGTTGTAGCATGATAACCAGACTTCGCTTTTTCAAAAACCTGTTTAGACCAAACTTTCCCTTCTGGAGTTTTAACCATTTCTTTATAAAGCATCATAACAGAACCCGTTCTGCTGATTCCAATTAAAAATTGCTCAATTGCTGGATAGGCTGGTTTGTATTGATGACGCAATGCCTGAACAAACCATTGACGCTTGATAATAAAGTTTCCACCTTTTGTAAAGTTGAATTCTTTATCAATTGCTTCCATTTCTTTTGCTGTAATATCAGCTGGGAGATGATCTATAAAATGTTGTTTTTCAGCAGTTGTGGTGATTTTTTTGCTTAAACCGGTTACGCCAGTTTCTCTCCAGCTTTTTTGAATTGCGTCAATAGCATCAAATTCTGCGGAACTTACCGGAAGGATATTTGATGGAATTCCTGGTTTGTAAATCCAGTTGTCTAATTGGATTTTATCGGCTAAGGCTTTGTCTCCTTTTATAAGATTTTCCTTTAAATACTTTACAAAATCTTCTGTTGTGATCGATTGAAAAGCATGGGAATCGAAATAATTCTTAATAAACGGATCGAATTTTTCGCGTCCAACGGCATTTTCAATAACTCTTAAAAACGCATATCCTTTTACATAAGGAATTTGACTGATTCCGTCGTCAGGATTTCTGCCAGTTAAAGAAACTTTTAATCTTGTGTCTGGATTTGTGTCTCCGTATTCCGCAACATTATCAACCAATTCTTTGTTGGTAATAACATTTTGCATGTCAAATTCTTTCTTTCCAAAAATAGCTTCGCCAATTCTGTGTTCAACATAAGTTGTAAAGCCTTCGTTTAACCAAATGTCATCCCAAGTTGCGTTTGTAACTAGGTTTCCGCTCCAGCTGTGTCCTAATTCGTGTGCTAACAAACTTGTTAAAGAACGATCGCCAGCTATAACTCCCGGAGTTAAGAAAGTCAAGTTTGGATTCTCCATTCCGCCATAAGGGAAACTTGGAGGTAAAACCAAAACGTCATAGCGTCCCCATCTGTATGGACCGTATAACTTTTCTGCGGCGTTTACCATTTTTCCTAATTCAGCAAATTCGTGAGCGGCGCTTTTTAAAACAGATGGTTCTGCATAAACTCCAGTTCTGTTATCAATGGCTTGAAATTCGATATCTCCAACGGCAATTGCCATTAAATACGAAGGAATTGCTTTGTCTTGTTTGAAAGTATAAACTCCAGTATCATTTTTCTTCTGCGGATTTACAGCGCTCATAACCGCTAATAAATCTTTAGGAACTGTAACTTTAGCATTATAAGTAAAACGAATTCCCGGTGAATCCTGACACGGAATCCAAGTGCGCGACCAAACGCTTTCTCCTTGTGAGAATAGGAAAGGTTTCTTTTTGTCTGCTGTCTGTTCTGGTTTTAGCCATTGTAATGCAACAGCATCTTTAGTTGTGCTGTAGTAAATGTTCACTCTAGTTGTATTTGGCTCAATAGTAATATGAATTGGCTTTCCGTGAAATTCAACGTCTTTTCCAAGTTTAAATTTGGTTTCTTTTTCTTCTTCTCCTTGCCCTAAAGTAACTTTTGTAATATTCAAAGTGTTTTCATCGAAAATAATTTCGTTTCCTTTACTAATATTATCAATTGTCCAAGATGCTTTTCCTGAAATGGTTTGAGTATCAAAATCAACTTTGATATCAAGATCAAGATGTTGTGCGACAGCAAGTTCTGGTTTAGAATAACTGTGTTCGTCAACAACAATAGCCGTTTTTTCTGATTGCTCTTTTTTCTGGCAAGCAAATGCCGTAAGAAATAAAGCGACAAGAATTAGTTTTTTCATTTTATGAGATTTTGAATTTGAGGATGAAAATTAAACAAAAAATCCCGTTCTGAAACTTCGGAACGGGATTTAATTATAAAATTAACAAAGATTACGCCAACATTGTAACTGGGCTTTCGATGTATTGTTTTAATGTTTGTAAGAACTGAGCGCCAGTTGCACCGTCAATTGTTCTGTGGTCGCAAGCTAATGATAACATCATCGTGTTTCCAACTACGATTTGACCGTTTTTAACTACTGGTTTCTCAACAATCGCACCTACTGAAAGGATAGCAGAGTTTGGTTGGTTGATAATTGAATTAAATTCTGTAATACCAAACATACCAAGGTTAGATACTGTAAAAGTACTTCCTTCCATTTCTTGTGGTCCTAATTTTTTGTTTTTAGCTCTTCCGGCAAGATCTCTTACTGAACCACCAATTTGAGATAAACTCATAGCGTCAGTAAATTTCAATACAGGAACCACTAATCCGTCTTCAACGGCTACAGCAACACCAATATTTACGTGGTGGTTGATGATGATAGCATCTTCTTTCCAAGTAGAGTTGATTTTTGGGTGTTTTTTCAATGCTAAAGCACAAGCTTTGATAACCATATCGTTGAAAGATACTTTTGTATCTGGAACGCTGTTGATAGCGACTCTTGCTTGCATTGCTTCGTCCATGCTTACTTCGATCACTAAGTTGTAGTGAGGAGCAGTGAATAAAGATTCAGAAAGACGTTTTGCAATGATTTTACGCATTTGAGAGTTTTTGATCTCTTCTGTGAAAACTTCACCAGCAGGAACAAATACTTTTGGTGCAACAGGAGCAGATGCTTCTTGTTTAGCGACAGGTGCAGAAGCAGGAGCTTGCGCTTGCGCAGATGGAGTAAAGTTTTCGATATCGCTTTTTACGATACGTCCGTTTTCTCCAGATCCTTTCACTTGGTTTAGTGAAATTCCTTTATCAGAAGCGATTTTTTTAGCTAATGGTGAAGCTAAAATTCTTCCTCCGTTTGAAGTTTCAGCAACAGCTTCTGTGGCTTGTGCGGCGACTGGAGCGACTTTTGTTTCTTCAGCGACAGGAGCGCTTGCAGGTGCGGCACCTCCGGCAGTATAGTTTTCAGCGATTCCAGAAATATCAGTTCCTGCAGGTCCAATGATAGCTAATAAGCTGTCAACAGGAGCAGTGTTGCCTTCTTGAATTCCGATGTACAATAATGTTCCAGCATTGAAAGACTCAAACTCCATAGTAGCTTTGTCAGTTTCAATTTCTGCTAAAATATCACCTTCCGCTACAGCGTCGCCAACTTTTTCAACCAAGTTGCTACTGTTCCTTCGGTCATTGTATCACTTAAACGTGGCATTGTTACTACGATAACACCTTTAGGTAATTCTGTTGTCGCTTTTGCAGGAGCGAGCAGTTTCAGTTTTTGCTTCAGCGACCGGAGCGTCCGCTTTTGGTTCCGAAGCTTCGGAACTAGCAACAGGAGCGTCACCACCAGCTAAAAGAGCAGAAATATCTTCTCCTTCGTTACCAATGATAGCTAATAATGAATCAACAGGAGCAGTTTCTCCTGCTTGAATTCCGATATGTAAAAGAGTTCCTTCGTTAAAAGATTCGAACTCCATTGTTGCTTTGTCTGTTTCAATTTCAGCTAAGATATCTCCTTCGCTAATTTTGTCGCCTACTTTTTTAAGCCAAGTCGCTACCGTTCCTTCCGTCATAGTATCGCTCAAACGAGGCATTGTTACTTTAATCGCCATGATGTTATAGTTTATGAGGTGTAAATGGATAGTCTTCTTGTGCGTATACTACATCGTATAATTGTTGTAAGTCTGGATATGGAGATTCTTCAGCGAATTTCGCACATTCTTCAACTAAGTCTTTAACTCTTTGGTCAATAACTTCGATTTCTTCTTCAGTAGCATATTTTTGATCCAAGATTACATCAAGAACTTGTGTAATTGGGTCGATTTTTTTGTACTCTTCAACCTCTTCTTTAGAACGGTATAATTGTGCGTCAGACATAGAGTGTCCTCTGTAACGGTACGTTTTCATTTCAAGGAAAGTTGGCCCGTCTCCGCGACGTGCTCTTTCGATAGCTTCATGCATTGCTTCAGCAACTTTTACTGGGTTCATTCCGTCAACAGGTCCACAAGGCATTTCGTAGCCTAAACCTAATTTCCAAATGTCAGTATGGTTTGCAGTTCTTTCTACAGAAGTTCCCATTGCATAACCGTTGTTTTCAACGATAAATACCACTGGAAGTTTCCACAACATAGCCATGTTGAAAGCTTCGTGAAGAGAACCTTGTCTAGCGACTCCATCACCAAAGTAAGTCATGGTAACACCGCCAGTGTTGAAATATTTGTCTGCGAAAGCAATACCAGCTCCCACAGGAATTTGAGCTCCTACGATTCCGTGACCACCGTAAAAACCGTGTTCTTTAGAGAAAATGTGCATAGAACCTCCCATACCTTTAGAAGTTCCTGTTGCTTTTCCTAAAAGCTCAGCCATTACATTTCTTGGATCAACGCCCATACCGATTGGCTGAACGTGGTTTCTGTAAGCAGTAATCATTTTGTCTTTCGTCAAGTCCATAGCGTGCAATGCACCTGCTAATACAGCTTCTTGACCATTATATAGGTGTAAAAAACCTCTAACTTTTTGTTGAATGTATAATGCCGCAAGTTTGTCTTCAAACTTTCTCCAAAGTAGCATGTCTTCGTACCACTTTAAATACACCTCTTTTGTAACTTCTTTCATCTGAATTCTTTCTTTTGCTAAAGTTTGTTTGTGTTATCAATTGTTGCCTATAACGCAAAATAGTTTCCTCCCACAAATTTGCGCCCGAAAGGTCGGGATGCAAAAATAAGACATTACATTTAAGAACTAAAATTTAAACGCTACTTTTTGGCTTTTTTTACAAGAACTTTTTATCAAACATAAAAGGGAGTAAATTTTTTAGGGATGCCGATTGGTAAACTTCGCCAATTTCACCCATAAAATAGATTTCTATAGGGGTGTCTTGTTTGATTTCATATTCTGCAATTGATTGTCGGCAAGAGCCACAAGGTGGAATAGGAGCGGTGGTTTGATTTGTGTCTGAAGTCGCTGAAATAGCTATTTTTAGAATTTTGGCTTCTGGATAAGTACTTCCGGCATAAAAAATCGCGGTTCTTTCTGCGCATAGTCCTGATGGATAAGCGACATTTTCTTGATTCGATCCCAAAATTACTTCTCCATTATCTAAAAGTAAAGCGGCTCCAACTCTGAATTTAGAATAAGGAGCATAAGCTTTTTTGCGAATTTCAACGGCCTGTTGCATTAAATGCTGAACATCTTCAGGGACTTCATTGATGTTTTCGAAAATTGTGAACGATGATGTTATGCTTATTTCTTTCATTGTTTTTATGGGAAAAAAATCCAAATTCCTAAAAATAGAAATTTGGATTGTTATTGTTTTATTATTTAGACCGATTAATATTCTTCATATTTGTCTCCAAAGTTAAACGTTAAAGAAAAACGAAGTGTGTTTTCTAACGGATTTTTAACTTTTGAAGTTGAGAATAAGTAAGAAACGTCAATTTTTACGATGTTGTATTTGAAACCAGCTCCTAAAGAAAAGAATTGTCTAGCTCCTTTTTCTGGACTTTCGTGAAAATATCCTGCACGAAATGCAAAGGAATCTTGGTACATATATTCTCCAGCTAAACTATAGGTAACTTCTTTTATTTCTTCGCTAAATCCGCCTGGAGCATCTCCAAAAGATTTAAACATCCCCTGGAACCAGCCTATGTCGTTGTATTTGTTGTAAGCGATAGTGCTTTGGTCTTCTGCGCTTTCTCCTGGATCAGTAAAATCGCCATCTCCATTTAAGTCTACTGTCGCTTGTTGTCCCGGAGGCGTTGGGACTAATAGTTTTGTGAACTCAAGGCTAACCGCAAATTTGTTGTAGTCATCAAGAATAAAATCAAATCCTCCTCCTAAACGCATGTTGGCAGGTAAAAAGTTTGAGCTTAAATCGTCATTGTCATAGCTGATTTTCGGTCCCATATTCTGGAAGTTGAAACCTGCTCTCCATCTTCCGTTAAAACTGCTATAAGCGATTTCTTCAGATTGATAAAATCCAGCAACGTCAACAGCAAATGATTTTCCTGCTGTAGCATCTACATCTTCGGAAGCTACTTTTAAATTAGAGCGAATATATCTTGCTCCAACAGACATCGAAAAGGTTTCACTTAATTTTTGAGAATATGATCCGTCTAATGCAAATTCATTTGGTGATACAATATTTGGAACTTCGTTTGGGTCGCCAGTTCTTCTTAACTCGATATCTCCAAATCCGAAATAACGAAAACCTGTTGCAAAGGCGCTTCGATCACTGAATTTGTTGTAATAGGTTAATTGGCCAAGCGAAATATCATTCGCTAAATCTGTTAAATAAGGTGTGTAACTAATAGAAAGCCCTTGTGCATCTTTGGCAAATGCATATTTGGCAGGATTCCATTGCTGAGAGAAAACGTCAGAGGATGTAGCTACACCTTGGTCTGCTAAACCTGCGGCTCGTGCATCAGCGGCAACTAATAAGAAAGGAACTCCTGTGGTGATTGGTCGAGTTTCTTGAGCCTTAGCGTATGAAATAATTAAAAAACAAATTAATAAAAGTGATATTTTTTTCATTTATTAGGACTATATGTTTTGGGTGGTGCAAATTATATATATTATTATAGAATGACAAGCCTTTCGTATTTTTCTGCTTTTTTATTTGTTAAATTAGATTTTACTGTAAGTTTATAAATATAAACTCCTTTGCCTATTCGGTCTCCATAATCGTCTTTTCCGTCCCAAGTAATTTCTCTCGAAAGGAATCCTTCTGTTGTGATAATTTGGTTTGTAGTCCAGACTACTTTTCCCGTAATAGTCATTACTTGTACTTGAACTTCTAGCGGTTCGTAGGGCCTATTGTGCGAAAACCAAAATTGGGTGTAAGTTGAAAAGGGATTCGGATAATTAAGAACGTGGGTTAAAGATAATGATTCATCTCCAACAACAACAAATTGTATTTCACTAGTCACAGGATTGTTGTAAACATCCCAAGCTGTAAAACTTATTGTATGCAGTCCTGCTTTTAAATTTCGAAGCGGAAAGCGTAAATTCCCATTAGTATAATCGTCTAGTTTTGTTTGATAATAATCATTCAAAACATACGGATTGCTCACGTCTCCATCTAGTATCGCCACTATGTCATGCCCAATTCCACTGGCTGTATTAATCCCGTTTTCGTCTTCAAGAAAAGCCAAAAGGAACGGATTTTCATTTGTTATGCCACCTGAAACAAATGTCTCGTCGTTCATATATAACTTAACTTTTGGACTAATATTGTCCTGGGGTGCATTTTCATTTATGCCTCCAATTTTAATAGTGGTGTTGTAGCCAGATTGGTTTTCTAATCCTTGAGTTTTCTTAGAATAGAAACTAATTCGGCCATAATCAACTGGAATTCGAATGTCTCTTGGCACAACAAAACTAAATTCAAACTGGCCATTTGTAACAGATGCGTTTCCTCTAAAAATGGTTTCGCCAAGCGTTTTGAATGACATTGCAGGGCTAAAACCATCATTATTTAGTGTAGATGTTGTAATCAGCTTGTCGAAAATTGCTGTTGCTAATTCGCCGTTGTAATTGCTTAAAAGAGTGTTGTTTTCGTCTGTGATTTCTCCCGTAATCTTGATTTTTGAAAGTGATTTTAAATCAGGAATTGCTTGTGAAATCACAATGTCATTTATTTTTGTTAAATTAATTCGTGGTTTTGGAATTGCAAGCATTAATGCTGGATCTCCAATGTAAAAAATGACATTACTCGAAGAGCTTGGATTTTCATTTTTCGAAATTCGAAGCGCTTCTGAAATAGTGGTATATTGATTTGATCCATAAGAAAGCAGATTTTTGCTCAAGCTATCATTAAAATTCTCAGCATTAAATTGGCCAATTGAGCGAATTGTCGTCAACATTGAGATTGCGCCTCCTTTTGGATTCCAATACGTATATTCACCAGCCGTTGGTCGAGTTGGATCATCAAATCTAGAAAATTCACAAGTAATCGTTATGAACAAAGGATATTTGTATTGATTGTTTAAATTTTGTCCGTCTGATTTTTCCCAAATTCTTTCGCTGGCTAGTCCATCCTCGCCACCATGTCCTAAATAATTAAAGACCAAGGCACCTTTTTCAAAAGCGTCAAATAAATCAGTTCGTGCTTTTGGATATCGTGATCCGCCCGCGGAAGCTTCTTGTGTGTAGGAGTCTAAAATGATTTTGTCGATGTTGAAAAAAGGTTTTTGAGTTGCAATAACATCTGCAAGCGCATTTTGGCGTGATTGAAGTGTGGCATCTGAGCTTTGATCTGAATCGTCACTTATTAATACAAAATTATTTTTCCAGCTTCCGTAGGATTTGGCATCGTGATATTCTAGTACTTTGTTTACCATTTCGTTGGCTTGAGCATTGTCGGAAACCAGCATTCGGCCAGTAGCAATATCAATTCCGCCAAAAAAACTAGTGATGTTTCCTTCGTCTGCATCCATTAATCCATAAAAATCATCAGAAGCAAATGAGGCTTCTCCGGTAGAGTTGCTAATTGTGGAATGATATATAGGTACAATATTAGTATTGTTCGAAATTCTGTCCTTATAATCATATGAGGCGTCTCCAAACAAATTTACATATTTGATTCTTTTGTCTGTTGAAGACGCATTTTCATAAAGATATCTGATGCAGTTTCGGATGGCGGCAATATCCTGCTTTCCAGAAGAAAATTCTTGATAGATATTTTCTAAAGCAATAACTTTTACATTCAAATTTGAATAATTGCGATGAAAAGTTGCTAGTTTTTCAGCTTGTGAAGCTAAAGATTTAGGTGAAATAATGACATAATCGATATCCTGAAAGTTGTTTTGAGCATTCTTAAAAAGAGTTCCTTTCAAATTCTGATTAGCAACTTTTGACTGGCTCTCTTTTAAAGGTGTTAAATAATCTGAAGCATCTATTGCAATATATTTTCTGATTTCGCCTAAAGGAGCCTTAAAGCTGAAAGTGGCTTGATTTGCATTTTCGATTTTAGATACATTATAGATGTCCGTAATGTCCCAAATTTGAGATATTCCTGTTGCGTTTCCTATTGTGTAATTTACAATTCCGGCAGTAGATCCTGCTTGGTCATACTGAAATTTGAATTGTTTCCCGGTTCCAAGGAGTTTTCTTTTTGTAACTATATTAATGTAGTCAAGATATCCTTTCGAGCCAGGAACGCCATTATTATTATAAGTAAGTTTGATTTTTGTGGTTTCGGAACCTGTAAAAGTTGTGTTTGCAGGTAATTTTCCTGTGTAAAATTTAATGTCAGAACTTGATGCTAATGCGTTGAAATTTATGTTTCCAATGCTTTGTCCGTTTGCGCTTATCGCAAAAGAAGTAGGAGTAAAGGTCGCTGAAGCAGGCAACAACTTCTATTTTTGCTGGAACTGATGTGTCAAGATTTGGAAATGTAAATGAAAATTCCTGTTCTTGATTAATGTCAAATGATTCGCCAAACCATTGACGTCCCAAATGTGCAATGTTTGTTTGGTCAATTTCGTGATATTGATAGTCATCAAACGTGTTTAGTTCTAAAGTAGCATTGCCAGTAGGCTGATTTAGGTTTGAAATTCGTTTTCCATCACCACCTGTAGTTGTAATGTAATAATAAGATTTCGAATCATATAAATTAAGGTTGGTTTGGCTTTCTGAATTCCAGTTTTCAACTCCTTCGGCGTAAAATAGGACATAGTCTTCATTGTTAAAGATTCCGTCAGTTTCTCCAGTAATCTGGATAGCATTTTCGGTTAAATCATCTGGATAATAGATATTGTTGGCCAACGGAAGCATTTTGCCTCCATTTCCGTAGATTTTGATTCTTTTTGGATCAGTTTTGCTAGGGTCAAAGCCTAAACTTTGCAAAAACGATTTGGATATTTTATAAACACCTGATTTTTCAACATAAAAACGATACCAATCTCCTGAAGCTAAAACAGAATTTGTAATTGCGGCAGTTTTTTGAGTGGAAGAAATGTTGCTATTTTTTGATGTTGTGCCGGTTGAAGAATAGGAGAAAGATTTGATTCGTTTATATCCATTGCCATCTTTTAGAATTGGAGAAAGTGACAAGAAAAGTTGTTTTTTATCTCTTGAAGAAGCAGATTTTAACGTTTCATTTGGTTTTTCAGGAATGTTTTCAAGAGCTAAATCGCCAAGATCATTCACTGAAATTGCTTCGTAAATAATGCTCGAAAGTTGGATGGAATTGCTCGTTGCAGGACCCGAATCGCTTAAATTAAGAAGCAATGTTAGGCTTTTTTAGTAGTATCGTAACGAAAACTGCTTCCGGAAAAATAAGGGACGATGGTTTTGAAATCGCCGAAACTCATTTCTTTTTTGCCTTGCCAATCTATTGTGAAGCTCCCATTTATCTGAGAAAAAGCAAGAATCGGAATTAAAAAAAATATAAGATTAAGACTTGTTTCATAGGTAAAGAAAACGAAATTGATTGCAAAATATTTTAGTAAGTAAAAATATAGTATTTCATGTTATAGTAAATAATAAAAAGTATATTTTTGCGTTCGTAACTATAGGTTATTTTCTGGTAAAAAACAGCTAAATAAAATTATTAGAACAGATGTTGCTAATTAAATGTTAATTATTATATTGCGAGCACCTAAATTTATCACCTAAGAATGAGTATGAAAGTAAACAAAATTGTAGTCTTGCAATTAATGATGTCAATGGTATTGATGTTGGGCACGGCTAGTTGTAGCAAAAAATCGAGTTCCTCTCACGCTTCTCGAGCGACTGGGTGGGATGTAGATAGTCAAAATGGAACGGTCGCTAGAAATGCAGGAAAAAAACAACAGGCTGGTCCTGGTTTAGTTTTTGTTGAAGGAGGTACATTTACAATGGGTAAAGTACAGGATGATGTTATGCACGATTGGAATAACACACCAACTCAACAACACGTTCAGTCATTCTATATGGATGAAACCGAAGTTACGAACGGTATGTACTTAGAATACCTTGAGTGGTTGAAAAAGTTTTCCCTCCAACAGAAGAAAATTACAAAAACATTTACGAAGGAGCATCTCCTGATACATTAGTATGGAGAAATCGTTTAGGATATAACGAAACTATGACTAACAACTACTTGAGACACCCTGCTTATGCTGAGTATCCTGTTGTTGGTGTTAACTGGATTCAGGCTGTTGAATTCAGTAAATGGAGAACAGACCGTGTAAACGAAGCTGTTTTAGAAAAAGATGGATATATTAAAAAAGGTGCTAAAACCAACGACGTTACTGCTGAAACGTTATTTAATACTGAGGCTTATTTAGCATCTCCTTCAACGCAATATGGAGGTAATGAAGAAATTGTATTAAAGAAAAATCCTAGCGGAAGAAGACCAAAAGCTGGTAAAGACGGAGTAGTTCCAGAAGAGAAAAACGTATATGCACAACGTTCTTCAGGTGTTATTTTACCTGAGTACAGACTTCCTACTGAAGCAGAATGGGAGTATCTCTGCTGCGACTGATGTTGGACAAAGAGAATACAATATTTATAAAGGTCAAAAGAAATATCCTTGGTCTGGAGATTACACTCGTTCTGCAAAACGTAAAAACAGAGGTGATCAATTGGCTAACTTTAAGCAAGGAAACGGTGACTACGGTGGAATTGCTGGATGGTCTGATGACGGAGCTGATATTACTAACAAAGTAAAAAGCTATGCTCCAAATGATTTCGGATTATATGATATGGCTGGTAACGTTGCCGAATGGGTAGCCGATGTTTACAGACCTATTATTGATAACGAAGCAAACGACTTCAACTACTTTAGAGGTAACCTTTATGCTAAAAACAAAATTGGCAAAGATGGTAAAATCGAAATCGTTTCAACGGCTAACATTAAATATGATACTTTAAGCAACGGTAAAATTGTTGCAAGAAATCTTCCAGGAGAAATTGCTCAAGTTCCAGTTGATGAGCAAGAGACATATTTGAGACAAAACTTCAGCACAAGCGACAATATCAACTATAGAGATGGTGATAAACAATCTTCTAGATATTTTGACTTCGGAGATTCAGAGTCTGGGCCAAAAGCTGATCAAGCTATGTACAACTCTCCTAAACACAATGTAACAACTGACAGTTTAGGAAAAATGATTAGAAAATATGACAGCTCTAGTAAACGTACTACTTTAATCGATGATAAAGTTAGAGTTTACAAAGGGGGTTCTTGGAGAGATAGAGCTTACTGGTTAGATCCAGCTCAAAGAAGATATTTCCCTCAAGATATGGCAACTGATTACATTGGTTTCAGATGTGCAATGTCAAGAGTAGGATCTAAATCTGAAAAAGAAAATCACCAAGGAATTAAGATTTAGAAATTCCAATATAAAAAATTCCAAATTCCAAAAGCTGAATATTCAGTCTGGAATTTGGAATTTTTTTATTGTTTTTTTCTACTTTTATCATCTATAAAAAATAATATAAATGAATATTCAGGACATTCATAATCTGTTTTTACAATGTAAATCGCTTTCAATTGATACAAGAAAGATTGAAAAAGATTCTATGTTTTTTGCTATTAAAGGAGAGAATTTTGACGCCAATACTTTCGCTGAAGAAGCTTTGAAATTAGGGGCTTTATTTGTTGTTATTGACAATGAATCTTACTTTATAGACGAAAGGACTATTTTGGTTAAAAACAGTTTAGAAACGCTTCAGGAATTGGCTAAATTTCACCGCGTTTATTTGAATTTACCTATTGTTGCTTTGACAGGAAGCAATGGGAAAACAACAACCAAAGAGCTTATCAATGCAGTTTTGTCTAAAAAATATAAAACCAAGGCGACTATTGGGAATTTAAATAATCATATTGGTGTTCCATTGACTTTGTTATCTTTTACGAAGGAAACTGAAATTGGAATTGTAGAAATGGGTGCAAACCATAAAAAGGAAATTGAATTTTTATGTGAAATAGCGCATCCAGATTATGGCTACATTACGAATTTTGGAAAAGCTCATTTAGAAGGTTTTGGTGGCGTTGAAGGGGTGATTCAAGGAAAAAGCGAAATGTACCAATATCTTGCAAAAAATGATAAGGTCGCATTTGTAAATCTTGAAGATCCAATTCAGATTGAAAAATCGGCTGGAATCAAGTCGTTTACTTTTGGTTTGAATAACAAAAATGCTGATGTAAATATCAAAAAGATTGAAGCAAATCCTTTTGTTGTGATTGATTATGAAAATTTCAATGTTGAATCGCATTTAATTGGTTTATACAATTCAAATAACATAAATGTCGCAGTTTCCATCGGTCATTATTTTAAAGTGAGCAACGAGGCTATAAAAGAAGCGATCGAGAATTATATTCCGGAGAATAATAGGTCTCAATTGTTGAAAAAAGGCACAAATCAAATTATTCTTGATGCTTATAATGCAAATCCGAGCAGTATGGCTGTAGCGATTGCTAATTTTTTGCAGTTAGATAGTCATAATAAAATAATGATTTTGGGCGATATGTTTGAATTGGGTGTAGAAAGTCTGCAAGAACATAAAATCATTGTTGAATCACTGTTGAATCAAAATAAATCTGAATGTTATTTGATTGGAAAGTCATTCTTTGAAAATAGAATTTTAAATGACAGGCTTCACTTTTTTGAGACATTTGATGATTTTTCTAGTCATTTGAAAACACTTCATTTCGACAATAATACTATTTTGATAAAAGGCTCCAGAGGAATGGCTTTGGAGCGAACATTAGAATATATTTCATAATAAAAGAGCCATTCATTACGAATGGCTCTTTTGTTTTTTAAATGCTCATTAAAAACCCAATTAGATTTTCTTTTTTATTCAGTCCAAGTTTCTTTCTTAAACGATATCTGGCTAACTCAACTCCTCCGGTCGAAATATTCATGATTTCGGCTATTTCTTTAGTTGACATATTCATCAATAAATAAGTAGATAAATCGAGTTCTCGTGGAGAGATTGTTGGATATTTTTCTTTTAATCTTTTCAAAAATTCAAAATGAACATTTTTGATGTGTTTTTCTAGGTCTTTCCAGCTCTTATCTGTATTTACTTCCTTTACAATGCTTTTGTTGAGTTTGCTTACTTGAAATTTGGTAGAATCATCAAGTGCTTCAATGTCAATTTCTTTTAATTTATGGATAATTCCGTTCAAGATCTTGTTTTTCTTTACGACCTGAAGCGAATTGTTTACCAGCTCTTTATCTTTTGCTAGAATTTTAATTTGAAGTTTATCATTTTTAAGTTTTTCAATTTCTTTTTCAAGATCATATTGTTCCTGTCTGATTTTTGACTCTTTTTCAAGATACAACCTTCGCTGTTCGATTGTTTCGTAATATTTATTCTTTCTGATTTTCATTTTTATTCGATCAGAAATCACATAAATTGCAATTATTATTAAAATAAAATAAATCATCAGCGCCAAGAAATGTCGATACCAAGGCGGTGAAACCGTAAATGAAATGGTTGATGGTTCAGACTGGATTCCATAACTGTTTCTGACCTTTACTTTCATCATATATTCGCCTTCACGAAGATTTGTGTATTCTTTTATAGAAATAGTGGACCAGTTACTCCATTTGTCATCGAAAGGCTCTAATTGATACGAAAACTCAACATTTTCAAGATTTTCGTACGTTGGCGATGAAAAAGTAAAACGCACATGATTTGACGAGTATGGAATGCGAATGTTTTCGATTTTATTTTGGTTGTTTCCTAAAATAATAGTGTCACCGGGGAAAGAAAAACTTCTAATAAATGCTTTTGGCTTGGTTACAAAATTATTCAGCAAATCTGGATTGTAATGTGCTAATCCATCTGTTAATCCAATAAAAATATTCTTTGGATCGATCGTATTTACAGATAGGTAATTGCTAACCAAATTTCCTGTCAAATTTGAGAATGGAGCAACAATATTAGTGTAATAGTTATTTGTCTTCATTAATACGCCAATAGATTCATCAAAAGCATACCATAGATTAGATTGCGAATCCTCGCTTAAACTGTTTATTATAGGAATGTTTTTAAAGAGTTTTGAAAGATTTTTATCTTCATAAAATAGGTCTTGCTCTTTAGAGTATTTGTAGAAATGATTATTTGTTTGAAAATACAATTGATTGTCAATTTTTTGAATACTTCCGATGTTTTTATACTGTGATACAAGCCGATCAATTTTTTTAATTGATGAAAATCTTGTCAAATCGCTGTTTAGCGCCATTCTATAAATAGATTCATCTTTTTTAAGCCATAAATAAGAGTCATCAAGCTCAAAATTGTTTGAAGATTTATCAAATCCGATAACTTGGTTTTTGTAAACTAATCCGTTTGCGGTGCTTTCAAAAACGGCAAAACCTTCATAATTGGAACCAATTAAAAACCCGGGATGATTTGGGATTTTTTTAAATCCGAAATATCCTTTAGAGTCAATAATATTAGTTACAGCGCCACCTTTAATAACTAAAGCTCCGCGGTTATTAGAACAAATCAATTGATTGTCTATAACTTGAACGTTCCAGGATTGTGCGGTAGTCCCTTGTACAAGTTTGAAAGTATCTTCTTTAAAGCTGTTATTCCATGCGTGATAAAATACACCTTGGTTTGTCGCTACATATAAATTGCCTTGATAGATAACTGATGCATAAACGGTACTAATGTCGTAGCTGAAACCAAAGTAAGTAAAAGGTGATCCTTCGTTGACAAATGCGATACCATTGTCTAGGCCAAGCCAAAGATTATTTTTGTTGTCAATAAATGAAGTAAGAACCGTATTGTTTTGCAAGCCTTTTTTACGATTCAAATGCTGGATTATTTTACCGTTATAATCGCATATGACAATGCCGTCCAATACTGAATTTAAGACTATAAAATTATGATTTATAGTTACGCCTCCAAGAGAGTTGTTCTTTTTTACAAAGTTATTGGCTTCGGTATTCCATGGTTTTACAACATTTTTTTCGTAAACGAATAAGCCTTTTTCTAAGGTTATTATTAAGGTTTTATCTTTTGTTAAATTATACATTCCCCAAATCTCAGTGTTGTTGAGACTTGTAGTGTTTGGCAAGGAATAAAGTTTTCCGTTTTTGTACTCCAAAATACCTTTTTCAATGTCTTGAAAATAAAGTTTGTTATTAACGACAAAAGAAAATTGAAATCGTTTAGGAGCTTCCAATATAGTAAGCTTATCATCTTTTAAAATATATGCTCGAGCAAATGATTGAAAAATGGTTTGTTTCTCAAAAGTGTGGATTTTCCAGATGAAGTCTATTATCTTAATTTTATTACGATCGACTTTTTTAGATAATGATGTGTATTGAAGTTTTCCTTTTTCATTTGGTTTGAAATAGCCAAATTCGTTATAACCGCCAACAAATACTCTTCCGTCAGAGGAAATCTTTAAACATCTTACAGATGTTAAATTAGGAAGCGGATATTTTCTCCAAGATGATCCATCGAACTGCAAAAGGCCGTTATTGTTGGCAAAATATAGATTTCCGTTTTTATCTTGATCGATACTCCAGTTTTGTGTTCCTCCTTTATATTCATTTCGTTTGTAATTTCTTACATCTGGAAGTCCAATGTTTTTAACTTGCGCAAAAATATTAATTGATAATAATGTAAAAAAAGTAATAATAAAATATGATTTTGTCAATTTCATAAATTTTTTGGCTTTTTTGGGTGTTGGCGTCTTAATTGTCTTGTTTGTAGTGTTTTACAATAGTTTTTTCTCTACTATTTCGTTGTAGAAACACATTTTATTGATAAAAATAAGGAATCTTATACAACTGTAGTGTTTATTTTTATAATTAACATTTCGATAACATCTTAATTTTAATTTTTAATTGTTTGTATATTAGATATTTGAAAAAAAATGATGTGTTTTTGTAATGTATTAAAATTTGTTTTGATGTGTTTTTGTAGTGAATTTTACTTGCTGATAGTAAAAAAATAACATTATTATTGCATCAAATTACTAATTAATTAACCAAAATTTTTAGAAAAATGAAATTAACAAAACTACTTGTTTTTTGTATTTCATCTCTGTTATTCTCGGTTATAGCTGTGGCTCAGGATGTCACTGTAAACGGAATAATAAATGATGAAAATGGGATGCCAGTTCCTGGTGCAACTGTTGTATTAAAAGGTACAAAAAAGTCTACTGCATCAGATTTTGATGGAAAATTCCAAATTCAAGCGCCTTCAAATGGTGTTTTGACAGTTACTTTTATTGGATACAGCACAATTAGTGAAGCTGTAAATGGAAGAACAAAAATTACATTTCAATTAAAACCAGAATCACAATCATTAAATGAGGTTGTGGTTGTTGGATACGGTACTCAAAAGAAATCAGTTGTTACTGGAGCAATTTCTAGTGTTAAAGCGGCAGATTTAGAGAAAGTACCAAACGGACGTGTGGAGCAGTCTTTGCAAGGTAGAGTAGCGGGGGTTTCTGTTGTCGCTACTTCTGGACAGCCTGGTTCAGCTTCAAAAGTACGTGTTAGAGGTATCACTACTTTTAGAGAAGGAGGAAACGATCCTTTATGGGTTGTTGATGGTATCGCAGTAGATGCAGGAGCAATTGGTTTTATTAATCAAAGTGACATCGAGTCTCATCGAGGTTCTTAAAGATGTCGCTTCGGTCGCTATTTATGGTACTCGTGCTCGCAACTGGGGTTATCTTGGTTACAACTAAAAAAGGTAAATCGGGTAAAATTTCTGTAAATTATAATGGTTTTGCAGGAACTTCTGCACCAGCTAAAACATTAAACATGCTTAATGCTACTCAGTATGGAGCAATCATGAATGAGAAATCTTTAGCAGACGGTGGTCCTATTAAATATGCTGACCCTACAGCTTTAGGAAAAGGAACTGACTGGCAAGATGCAATCTTTAATCATTCAGCTTTTAGATACACTCACGAATTAAGCATTAGTGGCGGTGGTGAAAAATCTACTTTCTATGCTTCTTTTGGAATTCAAGATCAAGATGGTATTGTCGCTACGGAAATTTCAAACTATAGCAAAAAGAATTTCCGTTTAAACTCAACACACAAAATTTCTGATTATTTTACTTTCGGACAAACTTTTGGTTATACACACCAAAAAACTAAAGGAATTGGAAACACAAACAGTGAGTTTGGAGGACCTTTAAGTTCTGCAATCAATTTAGATCCGATTACTCCATTAGTTGAAACTGATCCTACTAAAAATACTGTTGGGTTCTATGCAAATCCAAACGTTATTAGAGATGCAAACGGAAATCCTTACGGAATTTCTACTTTAGTTCAACAAGAGATGAGTAACCCATTAGCTTATACTCAAACAAGATTAGGTGGTTATAGCTGGTCTGATGATTTTGTTGGAAATGCTTATTTAGAGGCAAATATTACAAGCCACTTAAAATTAAGAACTACACTTGGAGGTAAATTAGCTTACTGGGGAAGTGAAGGTTTTACACCTGTTTTCTTCTTAAATCCTAATATTAAAGCGGATAGAAACAATTACAACCAAAATAATGAAAAATCATTTGCTTGGACTCTTGAAAACACTTTAGCTTATGCTAACAAATTTGGAGATCATAACGTTAGCGTTTTGGCTGGACAAGGTGCTTATGTAGAGAATATTGGTAAAGCTGTTAACACAACAATGTTTGGACTTCCAATTACTAACTACAAAGATGCTTCTTGGAATTTTAATGTTCCTCAAACTGATAGATCAACATCTACAAGTGATAAAACACAACACAAGTTGGCTTCATTATTCTTACGTGCAAACTATGATTATATGGAGAAATATCTTTTCACTGGTATTGTTCGTCGTGATGGATCTACTCGTTTTGGAGATAATAAAAAATGGGGTGTTTTCCCTTCATTCTCTTTAGGTTGGGTTGTTTCAAAAGAAGGATTCTGGAAAGAAAATAATGTAGTTAATACTTTAAAAGTTCGTGGAGGTTATGGAGTTGTTGGTAACGATAACATTGATGACTTTAAATATAGAGCGGTAGTTGTTGGTGGATATAACTACGCAGTAGGAACTTCAGGTGATATTACGACTGGTTATGGAAACTCAACTTTGCCAAATCCTGATTTAGGATGGGAAGAAACATCTCAAACTACTATCGGTATTGATGCAAAACTTTTCAACGATTTTACTTTAACTGCTGATTACTACAAAAAAACTACTAAAGGAATCTTGAGAGATGTTGTTATTCCTGGTTATGTTGGAGTTGTTACAGCGCCATCTGCAAATATCGCAGATATGGATAACAGTGGTTTTGAAATTGAATTAGGTTACAAGAAAAGACTTGGTGAATTTAACTTAGGAGTTAACGGGAACGTTGCTTACTTGAAAAACGAAATCACTTATGTAGGTTCATCTACAAATTATATTGTTGGAGATGCTAGTTTCCAATCTATGGGACCTGTAACAAGAACTGCAGTTGGTCACTCTTTCAATGAGTTTTACGGTTACAAAACTGCTGGAATTTTTCAAAATGAAGCAGAAGTTGCGGCTTACAAAAATGCGGCTGGAGGATTAATTCAACCAAATGCTAAGCCAGGAGATTTCCGTTGGGTAGATACAAATGGTGATGGTGCTATTTCTGATGATGACAAGCAATTTTTAGGAACAAACTTGCCTAAGTATACTTTTGGTCTTACATTAAACTTAGACTACAAAAACTTTGATTTTATGGCATTTGCTCAAGGAACTGCAGGAAGCAAAATTTTCCAAGGTTTAAGAAGACTTGATATCTTAAATGCAAACTACCAAACAAAAGCTTTAGAGCGTTGGGTTGGTGAAGGTACTTCAGATGATTACCCAAGATTAAGTAATAACGATCCAAATAAAAACTTCACTAACATGTCTGATTTTTATTTAGAAAATGGAAATTACTTACGTTTGAAAATTGTTCAGCTTGGTTACACAATGCCAGCTAATATATCATCTAAAATTGGAGCTGACAAAATTCGTTTTTATCTAACAGGAGAAAACTTAATCACTTTTACAAAATATACTGGATATGACCCAGAAATTGGTGGTCAAGTGTATGGTGTAGATAAAGGAGTTTATCCACAAGCAAGATCTATTCTGTTTGGAGCAAACTTTCAATTTTAAAAATTAAAGAATTATGAAAAGTATAAAATTAAAATATATATATGTTGCATTGGCATTTGCCGCTTTAGGAGCTTGTTCTGAAGATTTTGTAACAATCGACCCAAAAGGACAATTTGACACAGATACTTATTTTTCTAATGAATCTGAGTGTTACGTCGCTTTAGTTGGAGTTTATGACCCAATGAGAAAAAATACTGGTGGTTTTGAAAACATGGTAGCAATGCTGAACGCTGGATCTGATGATTTCTACGCTGGTGGAGGTGGTCCAACAGATGGAACTGGAATTCAGAATTTCTCTACGCACTCACTTACGTCTATTATCATTCCAGGAAGTTTCTGGAGTGATCATTACCAAGGAGTTTCTAGAGCAAATCTTTTATTGAATAAGCTACCAGCCGCTTCTATGGATAATAATAAAAGAGCTAGGTTTGTCGCAGAAGCAAAAACACTTCGTGCACTTTACTACTTCAACTTAGTAAGATTGTTCAAAAATATTCCTTTGATTTTAGAGCCATTGAATACAAGTACAATTTATAGTCCAGAGCAAGCAAAACCAGAAGAGATTTATGCACAAATCGAAAAAGACTTGTTAGAAGCAATTCCTGTTTTACCAAATACAGTTGTAGCATCAACTGAAGCTGGAAGATTTAACAAAGGTGCCGCACAAGCATTATTAGGGAAAGTATATTTATTTGAAGGTAAAAAAGCTGACGTCGCCGCAGTTTTGGCTCAAGTAAATGGAACACCAGGACAAGCAAACCAATACGGAAATAAATTGTTGGCTAAATTCAGCGATTTATGGGTAGTTGCTAACAAATTCAATACAGAGTCATTAATTGAAGTATCACACTCTAGTGCTGGTAACTCAAACTGGGATTTCTGGGGTTCTGGAAGAGATGAAGGAAACTCATTAAACGTTATGGTTGGACCAAGAGGTTATTCTAAAAAAGGTTCAAATGCACCAGATCTTCCATCAGGATGGAGCTTCAGCGTACCAACTCAAAAATTGTATGATTTCATGAAAAACGATCCTCGTTTTGTCGCTACAATTCTTGACGTTAAAGCGCTTAAAGCCGCAGGAGAAGCTGATTATATCGGTGGATACCAAGATACAGGTTATTTCTTGAACAAATTCCTTCCAAGAACTGGCGATGTTCGTACAGGTGGAGGTGCTCGCTGAGTTAAACTACAAACAAAATTCTTATGTTATCAGACTTGCTGATACATACTTAATGGAAGCAGAAGCATTAGGTTCTGGACCAAGAGCGCAAGCATTGCTTGATGCTGTTAGAGCTAGAGTTGGTCTTGCATCAGTTCCAGTAACATTAGATGCTATCAAAGCTGAAAGAAGAATGGAGTTAGCTGGTGAAGGACACAGATTCTTTGATTTAGTAAGATGGGGAGATGTCGCTGCAGACATTATCTGATAGAGGTTTCAACGCTGGAACTGACGAGATTTTCCCAATTCCATATACTGAGTTAAATGGAACTAAATTGAAACAAAATCCTAACTACCAATAGTTAATAACTGAATAACAGTAACCAAATACCACAAAAAAATGAACCTAAATATAAATATAAAAAGAAGTGTATTCCTAATGCTAGCTATAGCATTAGGTACACTATCAAGCTGTGATGACGAGGTTAACCCTAATACATTAATAGCTTCAAACGTTGATGCTTCATTTACTTTAACTCCTGTAGCAGGTGCAGTAAACACTTACCTTGCTGTTGCACAGCCTAAAGGTGTAATCTCATCAATGTGGGATACTGGAACTGGTGCTTCACCAGGAAAAATGACTCAAACTATCGTTCTTCCAGATGCAGGAACTTATACGATAACGCATACTGCTATTGGAGCAGGAGGTGCTACAGGTACAGCAAATACTCAAGTTGTTGTGGCTACTTCAGATCCTGTAAAAGGGAATCTTGTAAAAGGTGGTTCTTTTGCAACTGCGGCAGATCAAGCTAACTGGAAAAAAGTGATTTACGGAGCTGGAGGAGACTGGACATATAGTTCTAAAGGAGCTACTGTAAGTGGTGGTCACGCAGGAATTTATCAAGCAATCGATGTTGTAAAAGACAAAGAATATACTGTTGATATGGTTGTTTCTGGTGGAGCTTCTACTGATATGTGGTTTGAGGTTTATGCAGGTAAAACAGATCCAGCTACAGTTTCAGGAGATTATAGCGATGGAGGTGCTGTAATGGGATTAAACACTTGGAATGGATGTGGTAACAATACTGTATCTGGTAAATTATCAGGTGTTGGATGTGTAAAAAATGCTAGATTAGGTACGATTAGCAATGTCGTAAAATTTGATATTACAGGTAAAATTTATTTAATGATTAGATGCGGTGGAGGAATTGCTCCAGGCGGTATCACAATCAAAGGTGTAGAATTACGCGGAAAATAATAAAGATTAAGTTAAGTTTAAGTTTGGTTGTAAATAGCCCATAATCGTTATGAGTATGGGCTATTTTTTAAATCCTTCCTTAAGCTTGTCAGAAAATGAGTTTCTGAGAACTTGTAATTAGAAATAATATAATTAAGGAAAGAATGAAAAATAATAGTTTAAAAATTCTATGTTTTTTGTTTTCAGTGACGGCTTTTGCCCAGCCTAAAGCAAAAAAGGAATTTACAACCAACGGAAAAAAAGTAACCGTATATACTACAGCTGAGAATTCTAATTTAAGATTAACTTCTACAGATAATTTAACATTCTCAGCATCAAAGCAACCTCTTGAAATAGAATCTTCTGTTTTTGTAGAGCCATCAAAAAAATTCCAGACTTTTATGGGAATTGGTGGAGCTATCACAGATGCGAGTGCCGAAATATTTGCTAAACTTTCAAAAGAAAAGCAAGAAGAATTTTTAAATGCTTACTACGATAAACAAAAAGGAATTGGCTATTCTTTGCTAAGAACAACAATTCAAAGCTCTGATTTTAGCAGTGGAAGCTATTCTTATATCGAAGAAGGAGATAAAGATTTGAAAACTTTTTCTATTGATCATGATCGACAATTTCGTATTCCATTGATCAAACAAGCCATTGCAAAAGCGGGCGGAAAATTGACAACTTATGTGGCTCCATGGTCGCCAAATGCTTTCATGAAAGACAATAAAAATGTCTTAAAAGGAGGAACATTATTACCGGAATACTACCAGACTTGGGCTAATTTTTATGCAAAATTCATAAAGGCTTATGAAAAAGAAGGTATTCCAATTTGGGGGACTTCAACTCAAAATGAGCCAATGGCAGTTCAAACTTGGGAATCTTGTATTTATACTGCCGAAGCTGAAAGAGATTTTATTAAAAATTTCCTTGGGCCAACTTTGAAAAAAGAAAAATTAGGTAATGTAAAAATCATTGCATGGGATCATAACCGTGATTTAATGAATTACAGAGCCAACGTAATTTACTCTGATCCAGAAGCTTCAAAATATGTTTGGGGAATGGGTTTTCACTGGTATGAAAACTGGTCTGGCGGAGCTTCAATGTTTGACAATGTTGGAAAAGTAAACGAAGCCTATCCAAACAAAGGACTTTTATTCACAGAAGGTTGTGTTGAAAAATTTGATGCAAAAAAATATCAGTTCTGGGCTAATGGTGAAAGATATGGTATTTCAATGATTAATGATTTCAATAACGGAACAGCTGGTTGGACAGATTGGAATATCCTTTTAGATCAAAACGGAGGTCCAAATCATGTTGGTAATTTTTGTTTTGCTCCAATTCATGCTGATACTACAACAGGTGAGTTGATTTATACTCCATCTTATTATTACATCGGACATTTTTCGAAATTTATTCGCCTAAATGCAGTTCGAGTTAGCACTGCTGTAAGCAGAAGTGCATTATTAAGCACTTCATTTTTAAATACTGATGGAACAATGGCAACAATTGTCATGAATCAATCAGATAAAGAGATTACTTATAACTTGATTATAGCTTCTGAAAAGACTGTAGTTAAGATTCCTGCACACGCAATCCAAACGCTTGTATATTAATATTTTATTGGTAAATGACGAGGGTTGATCTGAATCATCCAAATCGACCCTCAATTTACTTTTTTAAGTTAAATTTTTTTGAAAGTACAATGAAAGCCAAAGCCATAAGCGACATATTAATCGCCCCAATAGTATTATTGCAATTTAGTTGTAATTCATCAAAAATTGCAGATGCTTCTGCGGTTTCTGGTTCCAAATCAAATCAAAAAATAGAGGTTTATACTACGGCCGAAAATACCAATTTGAAATTAACACTATCAAATAACTTAATTTCAAACAACACATCACAACAAACAAATTCAACAGTATCTATTAATGTAGATGCTCGCACAAACAGACCAGACTTTCCTTGGCATTGGAGGCGCAATTACAGATGCAAGTGCTGAAGTTTTCGCCAAATTATCTCCAAAAAACAAGAGGAATTTCTAAACGCTTACTACGATAAAAATAAAGGAATTGGTTATTCATTAGCCAGAACTAACATACATAGTTGCGATTTTAGTAGCGACAGCTACACTTACATTGCAGAAGGTGACAAAGATTTGAAAACCTTCAATATTGATCACGATCGCAAATACAGAATTCCACTTCTTAAAAAAGCAATCAAAACAGCCGGCGGGAAATTAACTTTATTTGTCAGTCCTTGGAGTCCCCCAGCTTTTATGAAAGACAATAATGATATTTTGCACGGCGGCGTTTTATTGCCAGAATTTGCACAATCATGGGCAAATTATTACGTGAAATTTATTAGAGAATATGAAAAAGAAGGTATCCCGATTTGGGGATTAACCATTCAAAATGAGCCAGCGGCAAAACAAAGATGGGAATCTTGCATATATACTCCGGAAGCTGAAAGAGATTTCTTGAAGAATTTCCTTGGACCAACTTTAGAAAAAGAAGGACTTGCTTCAAAAAATGTAATTATCTGGGATCATAACCGAGGTGAGATGCTTGAAAAAAGAGCAAATCTTGTTTTCTCTGATCCTGAAGTTTCAAAATTTGCTTGGGGAATCGGATTCCACTGGTATGAAACATGGAGCGGTGGTCCGCCAAGATTTGAGTCTGTTGGTGTTGTTCACAAAACTTTCCCAAACAAAGGCCTTTTATTTACAGAAGGATGCGTTGAAAAATTTGATGCTTCAAGATTTCAGTTTTGGGGAAATGCTGAACGTTACGGTCTTAACATGATCAATGATTTTAACAACGGAACAGTAGGCTGGACAGATTGGAATATTCTTTTGGACCAAAACGGAGGGCCAAATCATGTTGGTAATTTTTGCTTTGCACCAATCCACGCTGATACTACAAAAGATGAATTGATCTATACGCCGATGTACTATTATATTGGACATTTTTCAAAATTCATTCATGCAAATGCGAAACGCATCACACAAACAATAAGTGATAAAACCCTTTTGAGTACGTCTTTTAAAAATACTGACGGAAAAATTGCCACTATTGTTATGAATCAATCAGATAAAGAGGTTGTATATAATTTAACCAGCAACACTTTAAAAACTACTATAACTATCCCGGCACACGCTATACAAACAATTGTTTATTAAGCGGTACTATTAACTAAAAAACTAAAAAAATGAATTTTAATTCTAAAACCACTATAAAAGGATTATTTCTTGCTTTAGCAATTTTTACGCAAGTAAAATGCTCGTCGTCAAATGATGCTACAGATCCAACACCTGTAACTCCTCCAGTTGTAACGCCACCAGTAACGGTAACAAATGATGTTGATTTTTGGCTGACAAAAGGAGACCAAAGTGTTCTTTTGGCCAAACAAAATACAACTTTAGGGTTTAATACATCTTACAACACATATCCTAATATTGTTGTAGATGACGCATTAAAATACCAAACTGTTGATGGTTTTGGTTACACATTAACAGGAGGAAGTGCCGAAATGATAAATCAGCTGACGCCAGCTAAAAAGAGCGCACTTTTGCAAGAATTATTTGGTTCAAGCGAAACTTCAATCGGCATAAGTTATATCCGAATTAGTATTGGTGCGTCAGATTTACATGGATCGTCATTTACTTATGATGATATTGCAACAGGAGAAACTGATTTGGATTTGGCAAAATTTAGTTTAGACAAAGACAGAACAGGTGTAATTGCTCTTTTGAAAGAAATTCTGGCGATTAATCCTAAAATTTTGATTTTGGCGACGCCTTGGTCAGCCCCGCTTTGGATGAAAGATAAAGATAGTTTCGTTGGTGGAAAATTGCAAACTAAATATTATGATGTTTATGCAAAATATTTTGTAAAATACATTCAGCAAATGAAAGCTGAAGGAATTACGATTGATGCAGTAACGCCTCAAAACGAGCCATTACATGACGGTAATAACCCAAGTATGTATATGTCTGCATTAGAACAGACTAATTTTATAAAAACAAATTTAGGCCCTGCATTTAAGGCGACTGGACTTAAAACAAAAATTATTGCTTATGATCATAATTGTGATCAGCCTGGTTATCCAAAAGCAGTTTTAGCAGATGCCGATGCATTTCCTTTCGTAGATGGTTCTGCATTTCACTTATATGCAGGAGATATCAGCGCACTTTCAAATGTGTACAATGCTTTCCCAACTAAAAATGTTTATTTCACAGAACAATGGACTTCGTCAACTGGAGATTTTGGAGGTGATTTAAAATGGCATCTTAAAAATGTAGTGATCGGTTCAATGAGAAATTACAGCAAGAATGCTTTAGAATGGAATTTAGCTAATAATGGTTCTTTTGAGCCTCACACATCTGGGGGATGTAGCCAATGTAAAGGAGCTTTGACTATAACATCAAGTGAAACTTTTCAGCGTAATGTTGCTTATTATATTATAGCTCATGCTTCAAAATTTGTTCCGGCGGGTTCAGTTAGAATTTCGAGCAATACGAGCGGAAATCTTCAAAATGTCGCTTTTATTACGCCAACTGGTTCTAAAGTTTTAATTGTAGAAAATGACGGATCTGGAGTAGAAGTTTTCAACATCAAATACAATGACAAATGGGTGACTATTACATTGGAAGCTGGTGCAGTAGGAACATTTACTTGGAAATAAAACAATTTTGAACAGAAAATAGTTTCAGCATGAAAAAAATAATTATTGCGGCTCAACTTTTATTTGCTGTTGCTTCATTCGGACAGGGGTTTCTGCATCGAGATGGACAAAACATAGTTGATGGAAACGGCAAAAATATAATTTTAAGAGGTTTAGGTCTTGGAGGCTGGATGGTTCAGGAAGGATATATGTTGCAGACACAGCCATTTGCAAGTCCGCAGTATCAAATCAAACAAAAAATTCAGGACGTTGTTGGCGAACAAGGAACAAAAGAATTTTATGCGGCTTATAAAGCAAATGGAATCACAAAACGTGATATCGATTCATTAGCCAAATGGGGTTTCAATTCTGTTCGTCTTCCAATGCATTACAATCTATATACGCCATCAATTCAAGAAGAAAAAAATGGCGAAATTACTTGGATTGAAGAAGGTTTCGCAATCACCGATAATTTAGTGAAATGGTGTGCCGAGAATAAAATGTACTTGATTTTAGATTTGCACGCGGCACCTGGAGGACAAGGAAATGATGCGAGCAATTTCGGATTATGACACTTCAAAGCCATCACTTTGGAACAGCGAAGCCAATCAGAAAAAAATGATTGCTTTATGGAAAAAATTGGCTTCTCGTTACAGAGACAATCAATGGATTGGTGGATACGATATTATCAATGAACCAAATTGGAATTTTACCGGAACCAATAAAAACGGCTGTGATGAAAATTCAAACGGACCATTGAGAGATTTGATGGTTGCAGTGACAAAAGCCATTCGCGAAGTCGATCCAAACCACCTGATAGTTATTGAAGGAAATTGTTGGGGGAATAATTACAACGGAATTTTTCCTTTATGGGATGAAAATATGGCATTGAGTTTTCACAAATATTGGAATTATAATACTGTTGAATCTATTCAAAAAATGTTGGATTATAGAAAGCAATACAATGTGCCAATTTGGTTAGGAGAAAGTGGCGAAAACTCAAATGTTTGGTTTAAAGACGTTTTGACTTTGGTAGAAAGTAACAACATTGGTTGGGCTTTTTGGCCAATGAAAAAAATTGAAAATATAGCTGGTGTAACTTCGGTTACAAAAATTCCTGAATATGATGTTTTGTTGAAATATTGGAAAGATGGCGGACAAAAGCCAACTCCAGAATTTGCAAAGAAAGCTTTAATGAAAATGGCTGACAATTACAAAATGGAAAACGTAACAGTCAAGCCAGATGTGATCGATGCAATGTTCAGACAAGTGCAAACAAACGATACAAAACCATATAAAACACATGTAATTCCTGGAAAAATTGCCGCAACTCAATATGATTTAGGAACAAATGGCTATGCGTATTCAGATACAGATTTTATAAACTACAGAGTAGAAACTGGAAATTTTGATCAATGGAATAAAGGTAACACCATGAGAAATGATGGTGTAGATATTTTGCCATGCAAAGATTCTGGATCAAATGGTTATCAGGTTTCATTTATCGAAGATGGCGAATGGTTGCAATTTACTTCGGAAGTAAAAAAGCAAGGAATTTATAAGGTTGCGATTCGTTACTCAAGTGAAAAATCAGAAGGAAAAATTTATTTTGAAACTGCGAACGGAAAAAAATCAGAATCAATTGTGCTTCCTGCAACCGGAGGAAATGATAAATGGAAAACAATCGTTTTGTCTGGAATTCAACTGGAAGCAGGAACAAATAAAATCAAAACCGTTTTTGAAAAAGGAGGCTTCAATTTGAATTATTTGGATTTTTCTGAAGGGAAAAAATAAGCTCAAAAAAACTAACTAAAACCAAAACCAATGAACCTAAATACTTTAATAAAGAAAATAAGCTTTTTGATGGCCTTGTTATTTGTCTTCCAATCCTGCGGCGGTGGAAGTGATTCTGGTGATGATACGCCTGTTGCAACTGGTCCATCAAATCTTTCAGTTCAAGTAGAAGTTATTGGAAAAACAGCTGATAAACCGGATGGTGATGGAAGCGGAAAAATAAAACTTACCATTTCTGCAACAAATGCAACATCTTACAAAGTTTTGATTGATAATCAATTAAAAGAAATTACAACCGGAGATTTTACATATGAATTTTCAGGTTCTGGAACCAAAAATTATCCAATAGTGGTTTCTGCTTACAACGGATTAAAGTTTGTAAGTACAACAACTTCTGTGAATGTATTTGTTGCAAGAAAATTGCTTTGGGCAGACGAATTTGATGTAAATGGTGCTCCAAATTCTTCAAAATGGGGGTATAACACAGGAACTGGCGATGGTTGGGGAAATAATGAGTTAGAATATTATACCACTCGTCCTGAAAACGTGATTGTTGAAAATGGAATTTTAAAAATAAAAGCAATTAAAGAAGACTATATGGGAAGCCATTACACTTCTGCAAGAATGCTTACAAAGGGGAAATTCTCATTTAAATATGGCCGTGCCGAAGTGCGCGCGAAATTGCCCGTTGGCGGCGGAACTTGGCCAGCTTTCTGGATGTTGGGTGATAATATTGATACAGCGCCGTGGCCAGCTTGCGGTGAAGTTGATATTTTAGAATCGGTTGGAAATAACCCAAATGTTAATCATTCTTCATTGCATTCACCTGGACGTTCCGGAAATACGCCTGATACCGCCATTACAACAGTTCCAAACTCGGCTACAGAATTTCATGTTTATGCCGCAGAATGGAGTGCAGAAAGCATCAAATTTTATGTAGATGATAATTTGTTTTATACCTATGGAAACAGCAGTTCAACACCATTTAATGCCAAGTTTTTCTTGATTTTGAATTTAGCAATGGGAGGGAATTTTGGTGGAAAGGTTGATCCAAATTTTACCAGCGCAACTTTCGAAGTAGATTACGTCAGAGTATATAATTAACATAATTTTTAAATGATTTATTTTTTGTAAAGCCTCGGAAAACCTAGCTTTACGAGATTAAATTTTTTAAATATGAAAACAGTAAATAAAATAGTTTTAGCAGTAATGCTTGTTTTGGCAAGTCAATCTTTTTTTGGTCAGAATCTGAAATTGATGACGTATAATATTCGTTTGGATGTTGCTTCAGACGGAGAAAATGCTTGGCCAAATAGAAAGGAGTATTTTACTTCTCAATTGCAATTTTATAGTCCGGATATTTTCGGGATTCAGGAAGGATTGCCAAATCAAGTAATTGATATTGCATCGGCTTTGCCAAATTATGCAAAGTTTGGAATTGGAAGAGAGGAAAATGGAACGGGAGAAGCAGCGACGATATTTTATAAAAAAGACCGTTTTCAGGTGCAACAGTCAAATACATTTTGGTTGTCTGAAACACCAAGTCAAGTCTCTAAAGGCTGGGATGGTGCTTGCAATAGAGTTTGTACATATGGGCTCTTTAAAGATCTAAAAACAAAAAAGACATTTTGGGTTTTTAATCTTCACCTCGATCATATTGGGGAAGTTGCGAGAGTAAAAGGAGTTGAACTTGTTTTGTCGAAGATTGCAGAACTGAATACTAAAAAACTGCCTGTTTTTTTAATGGGAGATTTCAATTCAGAACCTGATACGAAACAAATCGTGGAAATAAAAAAGGTCATGGATGATACCAAAGATGTTTCAAAAGAAAAGCCATTTGGTCCTTATGGAACTTTCAATGCATTCCAACATGACAAACCAGTCAATCTATTGATCGACTATATTTTTGTGTCGAAAAATAGCGGACTTAAAATTCAAAAACATGCAGTTTTAAGTGATTCTAAAGATTTAAAATATCCTTCAGATCATTTACCTGTTCTAATAGAAATAGATTGAATATGAAAAACATCAACAAAAAACTTCAAATTTTACTTTTACTGCCTTTGATTGCAGTTCAAATAAAATGCGGAACTTCAAAAAACACAGCGACCAATTCTGGTAAAGCTGAATCTTGGATTACAACGACAGATGAAACATCAAAATTGAAAAAACAGCCAGATTTGGTTTTTAATTCTGATGTCAATTCGAATCAAACAATTACGGTTGACGCTTCGCAAAAATTCCAAACGATTGAAGGTTTCGGATTTTCTTTGACAGGAGGAAGTGCTCAAACCATTTTAAAATTGGATAAAGCGAAAAGAGAAGCATTGCTTCAAGAGCTTTTTTCAAGAAAAAATGATGCGATTGGTATAAGTTATTTAAGAATCAGTATTGGTGCTTCAGATTTGAATGAAGTAGTTTTTTCGTATGATGATATGCCAGAAGGGCAAACCGATTTGAAACTGGAGCATTTTAATCTTGGGCCAGATTTGAAAGATGTCGTTCCGGTTTTAAAAGAGATTTTAGCTATAAATCCGAAAATCAAAATTATGGGCTCGCCGTGGTCGCCACCAGTTTGGATGAAAGACAATGGAAGCTCAAAAGGCGGTAGTTTACAACCGAAATATTATCAAGTTTATGCTGAATATTTTGTGAAATATATTCAGGCAATGAAAGCACAAGGAATTGTAATTGATGCTATAACACCTCAAAACGAGCCTTTGCATCCAGGAAACAATCCGAGTATGTTGATGTTGGCAGAACAGCAAGCAGATTTTATTGGAAATAATTTAGGTCCAACTTTTAAAGCGACCGGAATCAAAACTAAAATTATTGTTTACGATCACAATTGCAATAAGCCAGAATATCCTTTGACGATTTTAAAAGATGCAAAAGCGAATCCTTATGTTGCAGGTTCAGCATTTCATTTATATGAAGGTGATATCAGCGCTTTAACAACAGTTCATGATGCATTTCCAAACAAAGATTTGTATTTCACAGAACAATATACAGGATCAAAAAGCAGTTTTGAAAACGATTTGAAATGGAGTGTAAAAAATGTTGTGATTGGTTCTATGCGCAACTGGAGTAAAAATGCACTTTCATGGGGATTGGCAAATGATGAATATTATAAGCCATTTACGCCAGGCGGATGTTCTACTTGTAAAGGTGCTTTGATGATTGATCAAAATCAAAACATTAAGAGAGAAGTTGGATATTATATTATTGGTCATGCTTCAAAATTTGTTCCTGAAGGTTCAGTAAGAATTGGAAGCAATATTGCAGGAAACTTACATAATGCGGCTTTCAAAACTCCATCAGGACAAATTGTTCTAATTGTAGAAAATGATGGAACAGCGAGCAGAAACATTCAATATCAAATACAATCAAAAACAAATTTCAACTACTTTAAATGCAGGTGCAGTAGCAACTTACGTTTGGTAACCAAAATTAAATTCATGAAAAAAATAACCACATTTGCCTTGTTGATGGCGGCATTTTTTGCGACAGCTCAGCAACAGACAATAGATCAAAAAGTAAATGATCTGTTGAAGAAAATGACAATTGAAGAAAAAATTGGACAGCTGAATCAATACACTGGAGATAATCAGGCAACAGGACCAATTACCATAAACCCGAACAAACAATCTGAAATTAAACAAGGTTTAATTGGTTCGATGTTGAATATCATTGGAACAAAATATACCAGACAATATCAGGAATTAGCAATGCAGTCTCGCCTTAAAATTCCATTGTTATTTGGTCAAGATGTTATTCACGGTTACAAAACAACATTTCCAATTCCGTTGGCAGAAGCGACGAGCTGGGATTTAGCGGCAATTGAATTGGCGACTAGAGTAGCGACGACAGAAGCATCAGCAAGCGGTATTCACTGGACATTTGCTCCAATGGTTGATATTGGCCGTGATCCAAGATGGGGAAGAGTTATGGAAGGCGCAGGAGAAGATACTTATTTAGGTTCTAAAATTGCTTATGCACGCGTAAAAGGTTTTCAAGGAAATAAATTAGGTGATTTGAACTCTGTTATGGCTTGCGTAAAACACTTTGCGGCTTATGGTGCTGGTGTTGGCGGAAGAGATTATAACTCGGTTGATATGAGTGAAAGAATGCTTTTAGAAACCTATTTGCCTCCATTTAAATCAGCTTTAGATGCTGGTGCGACAACTTTTATGAATTCATTTAATGATTTAAACGGAATTCCAGCAACTGGAAATGCACATTTGCGGCGCGATATTTTAAAAGGAAAATGGAATTTTCAAGGTTTTGTAGTTTCGGATTGGGGATCAATTGGAGAAATGGTAGCGCACGGTTATTCAAAAGATCTTAAAGAAGTCGCATATGCCGCAATCACTGCAGGTAGTGACATGGATATGGAAAGTAATGCATATCGCAAGAATTTAGCTGATTTAGTAAAAGAAGGAAGGGTTTCTGTTGATTTGATTGACGATGCGGTAAAACGTATTTTACGCAAGAAATTTGAATTAGGTTTGTTTGATGATCCTTATAAATATTCGGATGATAAAAGAGCAGAAAAAGTTTTAGGAAATCCAGAAAACAGAAAAGTCGCGCTTGAAGTAGCAGAGAAAAGTATTGTTTTATTAAAGAATGACAACCAGACTTTGCCACTTTCTAAAAACCTAAAAACAATTGCTTTTATTGGTCCAATGGTAAAAGAATACAAAGCCAATATGGGATTTTGGTCAGTGGAACTTCCAGATGTAGATTACAACAAATGGGTTGTTTCGCAGTGGGATGGTTTGCAAAATAAAGTTGGGAAAAATACCAAATTGCTTTATGCAAAAGGTTGTGACGTGACTGGCGACAATAAAGACGGTTTTGCTGAAGCAGTAGAAACTGCAAAACAAGCCGATGTTGTTATTTTGAGTATTGGAGAAAGACATGACATGAGTGGTGAAGCAAAAAGCCGAAGCGATCTTCATTTGCCAGGTGTTCAGGAAGATTTAGTAAAAGCGATTCAAGCTACAGGAAAACCGGTTGTAGTTTTAGTAAATGCAGGAAGACCTCTTATTTTTAACTGGACCGCTGACAATGTTCCGGCAATTGTATATACTTGGTGGTTAGGAACTGAGGCAGGAAATGCAATCGCAAATGTTTTGTTTGGAGATTATAATCCGTCAGGGAAATTGCCTATGACATTCCCTAGAGAAATTGGTCAAATTCCAATTTACTATAACCATTTCAGTACAGGAAGACCAGCTAAAAATGAAGATTCTAAAAACTATGTTTCGGCTTATATCGATTTGAAAAACTCGCCAAAATTCCCATTTGGATATGGATTGAGTTATACAAAATTTGATTATTCAGGTTTGAAACTTTCTTCAACAAAAATCAAAAGCAATGAAACTATTAAAGTTTCTTTCCAATTATCAAATGTTGGAAAAGTTGCTGGAGAAGAAGTGGTTCAATTGTATTTGAAAGATAAATTTGGATCTGTAGTTCGTCCAGTTTTAGAATTAAGAGATTTCCAAAAAGTAAAATTGAATGCAGAAGAATCTAAAACAATTGAATTTACAATTGACAAAGAAAAACTTTCTTTCTACAATAATAAATTAGAATGGGTTGCTGAACCTGGAGATTTCGAAGTAATGATTGGAGCTTCATCAGCAGATATAAAATTAAGATCAGATTTTGAACTGCTTGCGAATTAGTAAAACTTGAGCAGAATAAAAAATGGGGCCGTTAAAAAGCCCCATTTTTTTATGTCAAATTATTTAAGAGGTTTCTTGAAGAATGAGAAATTTTTTAAATAAAAAAACCTCACTAAAAGGAAGTGAGGTTAGTATTATAAATTATTAAGTACAGGTATTACTTCAAGACAGTATTTATAAAATCCATAGCGCCTATTCCTTTATATGAAGCATACAACGCTTTGTCAAAAGCCTCACGTTTCGCTTTTTTATCTTTAGCTTCAGTTTCAACAATCATTTCATTGAAAATTTTCTCCTGCTGTTGGCTGTATTTTATTGATTCTTCCAATAAATACGTTTTCGAAACAAATCCGAAGGAAGTCCAGATTTTTGCTCGTATTTTTTTGTTTAGATCTTTTAATGGATTAGTGCTCATAATCTCTCACATTGATTTACTGAATCACACAAATGTAATAATATTCTTTCTTTTTAACTTGAAATAATAACATATTTATTTAAATGTGTTATTATGACGCAATGTACTTATTTTTTTATATTTGATTTTAATTTTAAGTTAAAATTGTGATAGCAACACTTATTTAACAAAGATTAATTTTAGAACCCAGACACTTTGATTAGATTTATTTTCATTAAAATGAAGTAAATTGCAGCTGTTATTCCAAGATCAAAAGTCGTATTTAAATGGCGAAAATGTTAAAAGACATTATAGAAAATAATGAAAATTATCAACCGGGATTGTCGATTGACTGTGTCATTTTTGGCTTTCATGATAACCAGCTTAAAGTTTTATTGATCAAAGTAGACAGAAATCCAAAATGGTCTTTGCCTGGCGGATTTATTCCGATTGATCAAGATATTGATACTGCCGCGGTTACAGTTTTGAACGACAGAACAGGTGTTGACGGAATTTTTTAAGACAATTTGCGGCTTTTGGAAAAGTAAAACGAAACGATCAACATTTTGACAAGCAGGTTTTAGAATATTTAGAAATTGAAGAGTCAAAAGGCAAATGGCTGATGCGCCGTTTTGTGACAATTGGCTATTATGCTTTGGTCGATTTTTTAAAAACGATTCCGAAACCGTCAAGTGAGCGTGAAATTGTAGAATGGATTGATCATAAGGAAGTTCCGGAACTTATTTTAGATCACAAAGAAATTCTAGATAAAGCATTAGACACGTTGCGAATGGAATTAAATTTAATGCCCATAGGTTACAATTTATTGCCAGAGAAATTTACAATGCCTGAACTTCAAAAATTGTATGAAACGATTTTGGATAAGAAATTGGACCGCAGAAACTTTCTACGAAAAATAACTAACATTGGAATCGTAAAAAAACTTGACGAAAAGAAAAGCAATGTAGCGCATAAAGCACCAAACTTATATTCTTTTGATAAAGAAAAATATGATGAAGTCTTAAAAAATGGACTGAATCAAGGCTGGTAAAAGAAGAATTTAATCTTTTAAAATGATGTTATGGTTTCAATTGAAGAATTTAGAAAATTAGCAATGTCATTTCCAGATGCGACCGAAGAACCTCATTTTGAGAAAACCTCATTTCGCATCAACAAGAAAATTTTCGCAACTTTTGATGAAAAAAATAATCGTGCAGTTTTAAAATTAAACGAAATCGATCAATCTGTTTTTTGTGCTTCAAGCGAAATGATTTTTTACCCAATTCCAAACAAATGGGGAAAACAAGGCTGGACTATTGTCGAACTTTCAAAAGTAAGACCAGAAATGTTTGAAGATGCTTTGTCGCTTTCGTATCAAAATGTAGCTTCAAAAAGAAGTGAGATTTCTATCTTATAATAGTTCTAAAAGTTAAGTTTACTCTAGGTTTTTGAGTTGTTTTAGTTGGAGGCAAACGATGCAACCAATGCGTTTGGGTTTCATCTTTCATAACTAATAAACTTCCATGTTCTAAAATTAAAGAAACAACTTCTTTTGATTCTTTATGTTTAAAAGCAAACTTTCTTTCTGCACCAAAACTTACAGAACCAATTGCACCATTTTTCTTTAAATCTTTTTCGGCGTCGCTATGCCAAGCCATTCCTTCTTCGCCGGAATGATATAAATTAAGCAAACAGGAATTGAAAGTTTCTCCTGTTTTTTCTTCGATGAATTTCTTTAATTCCAAAAGTTCTGGAGTCCAGGGAAGTGCTTTTTTTGTTGTATTTGAGTATGTATATTCAAATTCCTCATCGCCGTACCAAGCTACTTTTCGTTTGGTTAAAATTAGTTTCCCAAAGATGATTGCCTCGTCATTTTTCCATTCAATTGTATTTAATAAAAGATCGCGATAGAAGTCGGCTTCAGTTTTGGAAAACAATTTTCCGTAATAATTTACAGTTCCGTCTTTTGGAAGTAAATTGGTGTTTTCGTCTATAGCCGGATTAAATAAGTCCATTTTTCCATTTTTGATATTCGGTTTTCATACAATGTCCACAAGGTCTGAAGCCATTTTGTTTCGCTTCATCTTCAGATAAAAAGAAAACACGATTTTCACGTTTCATTCTTTTTCCCGAAGAACATTTTAACGTTCCGTAGATTTTTAATTTTTGGTTTCCACCAAAGCAAATTTCCGCATTTTTAATTTTATTCCGAAGGTCTGAATCTTGAATTTTGTTGTGCTGAATCATATTTTTGCAAATAGTATTTCTCGCAAAGTCGCAAAAACGCAAAGTTTTTGTCTATAATTTAAGAAGCAAAGGATTTAAAACTTAAAACATAAAGTTGGATTATTTTTTGCGACTTCGCGACTTTGCGAGAAATAAATTAAGAAAGGGCGTCGTGAAAAATAATTCCCAATGTATATCGCTCGCCCGAATGAATTTCGCTTACACCATGTTTCATATTCACACGATAATAACCTTTTGTACCTTTTACAGGTCTGAAATTGGTTGTGAAAATCAGAATATCACCTTTTTTAGGTTTCAAAACAATTGCTTTTGATTGTGCTCTTGGTGTTTGTTGCGTCAATACAAATTCGCCTCCGGTGAAATCTTCATCAGGATCAGAAAGAAATAGCACAATTTGAATGGGGAAATAAACATCACCATACAAATCCTGATGTAAAGTATTGAAGCCGCTTTTGCCATATTTTAAGATTAAAACAGTCGCCTTGAGTTGATTATTCTCGTGACATTGTCTTAATAACTCTTCGTGTTTGTTTGGAAAAACAGTATTGATGTTCAGAGCTTTCATCCAGGAATTTGCAATTGGTGCGAGTTTTGGATAAATCGAAGAACGTATGTTTTGAATCAAATACGGCAACGGATAATTGAAATATTTGTATTCGCCCAATCCAAATCGATAGCGTTCCATGACAACCGTTTTTCGGTATAAATTTGGGTTGTCGTAATCAAATTTTAAATCTTCACATTGTTCGTTATTAAGTACGTTTGGAATTATTGCGAATCCATTTTCGTGCATAGATTCGGTGATGCTTTCCCAATTTTGAGAAGCAATTTTTGATTGTATATTTTGCATAAAATTAAATTAGTGTGTGGTGTGTTTTCATCGTAGAGACGCAATTCATTGCGTCTAACATCATGTATTTCCGCAAAGAATTTTTGTCGACAATTTTGTTTAGATGCAATGAATTGCGTCTCTACCTAAAATCGTTTTAAGGATTTATCTGCGCACCTTCCCAACCAATAATGGCTGTTTTTCGTGTATTTCCCCACATATAACCACCAAAAATTCCAGAAGATTGGATGACACGGTGACACGGAATTAGAAATGCAACAGGATTGCTACCAATCGCTGTACCAACTGCGCGTGAAGCATTTGGTTTTTGAATTTGATGTGCAATATTTCCATAAGTAGAAAGTTGTCCCATCGGAATTTTAAGCAAAGTTTCCCAAACTTTAAGTTGAAAATCGGTGCCTTTTAAGTGAAGTTTAATTTCGGATAATTTGCTCCAGTCATTTTGGAAAATAAATAAGGCATTTTGCTGAGCCAAATCTAGTTTTTTAGAAAATTGAGCATTTGGGAATTTGTGTTTTAAATCTTGAAATCCGATTTCTTCTTCTTCGGCGAAAGCCATAAAACAAACGCCTTTTTGAGTTGATGCGACAATTATATTCCCAAACGGACTTTCGGCAAAACTGTAATTTATTTCCAGATTTTTACCACCATTTTTGTATTCTGCTGGCGTCATTCCTTCGATATTTACGAACAAATCATGAAGTCTGCTTGTTCCCGAAAGTCCTGTTTCGAAAGCCGTTTCAGAGATTGTTGCCTGATTTTCTTTTAACAATTTTTTGGCGTGTTCGATGCTTGTATATTGTAAAAATTTCTTCGGACTTGTTCCTGCCCAGTCGCTAAAAAGCCTCTGAAAGTGAAACGGACTCAAATGCACTTTCTCTGCAACCTCATCAAGATTGGGCTGATCTTTAAAATTTGCTTTGATATAATCGATAGCTTCGGCAATACGATTATAATTAATGGTTTCTTGTGTGTTCATTTTCTTTCCATTTTATAAGGCAAAGATCGATTGGTTTGCGCGGGAATAAAATCCGAAACTTGCGGAAGTAATTTTTGTTTCAGGTTTTAGGTTTCAAGTTATGTTGAAACTTGAAACTTGAAACAAAATAATTAATGCGCCGTAGTTTTAGAAAAAACATTAATTACAACAACTCCAATTATAATTAAGCTCAATCCAATTATTGCTGGTAAATCTGGAATTTCTTTGAAAAATATAGCACCAATTGCGGTAATTAAAACAATCCCAACACCAGACCAAATAGCATAAGCAAAACCAACTGGAATTGTCCTGATAGCGAAACTCAAACAATAAAATGCACCGCAATAACCAATTACGGTAATAATGCTCGGAATAAGTTTTGTGAATTCTTCCGATTTTTTTAATGCTGAAGTAGCGATGATTTCGAAGATTATGGCGATAAATAAAAATAAAAAATTCTTCATGATTGTCGTTTTTACAAAGTTAAGCTTTGTTTAAAACGAAAAGGAATTTATTTATCGAAGATGAATTTCTGTTTCATTATTTTTTACCTCATCAAAACAATCCATACATAGCATTTGAAAATCGGCTTTAGCTTTAAAAACGTCAGTCCATTCTTCACCATTATCAAGAAGCCATTGTTCGCATTCTCGACACCAAGCAATCTGAGGAAGATCTTCTTCGGCTTCTGAATAGTAAAAACCTACTTTTTCTTTAGAATCTATTGCCATTGCAATATGAATACAGCCAAAAGCCATTTCTTTTACACCATGTGTTTCACATAAAACTTTCTCAATCATAATTTTCTTTTCGCCCTTTATTTTTTTGATGGACTCTTGGGTTCCAAACTTACACTTTTAGGATTGATTCTCCTATGGATTAAGCGACAATCCGACACTGAAAAACAATCTTACTTTGTCAATATTATTTATCCATGATGCATCAAAATGAATTGGACCTAAAATGGACTGATAGGAAATGGCTGATCCACCAGAAATTACAAGGCTAGGCTCAAAATTATCATCCCAATTTCCTTTTGGGTTAAAGGCGTGATCTATATAATCGTTAAAAGTACCAAAACCAACGGTTGCGATATTGAAATGAGGTGTCACATAAATTTTTCCGGTAATATTTATTTGAGATCCGAGTTTGAGTCCCATATATTGTGTGGCATTAAGTTCGTCTTCATGCAAACCTGCAAATGAAAACCGATTACTGCCTGAACTTGGTATGATGCCACCGATGAAATATTTTGATGCATAACCAAAATCTGAAAACGGAATATCATTATGTTTGAGTTTGTCTTGAAAAATAAAATAAGAATCGAATCCTACTATTCCTGTAATTTTCTTTTTTAAGAGTGCTCTCTTTTCAAAACTAAATCCAAATTTTGTATAGCCATTTGTTGAGCCAGAGATGCTTGTTATATCTGGGTCAGAATATGAGGAGTTAATATCGGTAAGAAATGATCGAGCTATATTTGATTTTATGATTGTTCCGTTTGTAGCAAAGAAAACTTTATCCATATCATTATAAGAATAATGCATGTTGAATTCGATGTTGTTAAAGTTGTAATTGGTTAATGAAATGGAGTTTGGATTGTATTCTCTATCATATTTTGGTTTTAAATTAGTATAATGATAGTTTAGGCCGAAACCAAAATAACTTTTCAGCGAATTTAGATTTCTGTTTATTTCATTGTTGAATTCGAAAGCGTTATAAAGTATATTGTCTGATGCTTTACCATTAATATAAATTTCCTGCCTCAGCAAGGCTCCATAAGCTTCAGATGCCCACCACCATTCTCTATGTCCTCCAAAATTTTTCTGATAATTGATTCTGCCTTTTGGCTGTTCGGCAATATCGGCAGTGATCAGAAGACGAGATGCATCTGCAAGAACATTCCTGCCAGTATAATTAAAAATGATTCCAACACCTCTGTAAGTGTCATAATGAATTGAGGTGTTGAGCTGATTTTTAGCGCGCTCAAATCCAAATAAATTAATTCCGAGTTTGTTTCCGTCTTTGACAAAATAGCTATAGGTAATCTCATCAAAAAGATTAGTTCCCATGGCTCTGTTTATACCGGCGATTAAATCTTTGGTGGTATATTTTACATGGGTTTTAAGATTGGCTCTTCCAACAACCAATGGCATATTTTCTGGGCTTATTTTTTTATAGACTATGGTGTCAAGCACAAACTCTTTTGGCATATCAGGCAATGCATGAGTTCGTTGCGGAAATGCTTTTAGCTTTTCTGACAAAGCAATTAAAGCGGGAAGATTTTGATTTGTTGCTATTTTGCCGTCTTTGTAGATTTCATCGCTGTCTGCAAAATCAGCAGTTGAGAAACGTAAGTTGGGTAAATGATCGACCAATATTGTACATCGATCACGATTTTCAGGATTCTTTATATTACTTGGAAACATACTGGTTTGCATCAATATGGTCATAACATTGTTGAGTTTGTCTATTGGTTCCAATCCGCCACCAACATCACTTCCAATAATAATATCAGCTCCCATTTTTTGGGCAACATCAGTAGGGAAATTGTTTAAAACTCCTCCATCTACTAATACTGATTTTTCGTAAGGCATTGGCTTGAAAATCGCAGGCAATGACATACTGGCGCGCATAGCATAAGCTAAACTGCCTTTGCTTAAAATAACTTCTTTTCCCTCAACCAAGTCGGTTGCCATAGCTCTGAAAGGTATTGGGAGACTATCAAAATCTCTAACATTATATACGGGAAAGGTTAATTCAGAAAGGTATTCTCTTAGGTTTTGATCATTTAAAAGAGAACCAATACTATTAAGTTTTCCATCTTTAACACCAATTCCCACTACATATCTTTGAAACTCTCGTTTTTCTTCGGCACTTACAGATCGCAGTGATTGTCCTCCGCCAAGAATTTTATCCCACGAAATAGTTTTGGTGATTTTTTCGATACTGTCGCCAGAATATCCCATGGCATACAGGCCACCTATAATGCTTCCCATACTATTTCCAACAATAAGGTCAGGAACAATATGCAAAGAATCGAGTTTTTGCAAAAGCGGAATATGGGCAATTCCTTTTGCTCCACCACCGCTTAATACTAAAACGACTTTAGGTTTTTTTCCTGAGAAAAAAGAATGTGCGGAAGACACATTAAAAATAAGAAGACGAATAAATAAGAAGTTTTTTTCAAGAGTACAGTGTTTATGTATTTGAGAAATAGTAACTTATTTGATTTCTTAAAATTAAGAGATATTCTTTAAAAAGCATATTTTTTATAGAAATCTTTTTTGTTTGTTAAAAACAAAACCCGACAGGTTTTAAAACCTGTCGGGTTTGATATATGATTTTAAAGAAATCTAAAATCTAAACTCAGAAATCTAAAATAGATTAATATCTGTAGTATTCTGGTTTGAATGGACCTTGAACTTCAACACCAATGTAAGTCGCTTGATCTTCTCTTAAAACTTCAAGTTCAACGCCTAATTTAGCTAAGTGTAAAGCGGCAACTTTTTCATCTAAATGTTTTGGTAACATGTAAACTTCATTTTTGTAAGTCGCGCTGTTTTTCCATAATTCGATTTGTGCCAAAGTTTGATTTGTAAATGAGTTACTCATTACAAAACTTGGGTGACCTGTAGCACAACCAAGGTTTACTAAACGGCCTTCAGCCAAGATAATGATATCTTTTCCAGCGATAGTATATTTGTCAACCTGAGGTTTGATTTCGATTTTAGAAGCACCATGGTTTTTGTTTAACCAAGCCATGTCGATTTCGTTATCAAAGTGTCCGATGTTACAAACAACAGTTTTGTCTTTCATTTTTTCGAAATGACTTCCAACCACGATATCTTTATTTCCTGTAGTTGTAATGATGATATCAGCATTAGCAATTACAGTATCTAATTTTTTAACTTCGTAACCGTCCATTGCGGCTTGTAAAGCACAAATTGGATCAATTTCAGTAACTGTTACAATAGAACCAGCACCTCTAAAAGAAGCGAGCAGTTCCTTTTCCTACGTCACCATATCCGCAAACAATTACTCTTTTTCCAGCCAACATTAAGTCAGTTGCACGACGAATAGCGTCTACCGCAGATTCTTTACATCCGTATTTGTTGTCAAATTTAGATTTAGTAACAGAGTCGTTAATGTTGATAGCAGGCATTGGCAACGTTCCAGCTTTTACTCTTTCGTAAAGTCTGTGAACCCCCGTTGTAGTTTCTTCAGAAAGACCTTTAATTCCAGGAACTAATTCTGGGTAACGGTCGATAACCATGTTAGTCAAATCTCCACCATCATCAAGAATCATGTTCAATGGTTTTCTGTCTTCTCCAAAGAATAAAGTTTGCTCAATACACCAGTCAAATTCTTCTTCATTTAAACCTTTCCAAGCATAAACAGAAATTCCAGCAAGCAGCAATTGCAGCAGCGACTTGATCTTGAGTAGAGAAAATGTTACAAGAAGACCAAGTAACCTCAGCACCAAGAGCAATTAAAGTTTCGATCAAAACAGCAGTTTGAATCGTCATGTGCAAACATCCAGCAATACGAGCACCTTTTAATGGTTGTTCGTCTTTGTATTCAGCGCGAAGTGCCATTAAACCTGGCATTTCAGCTTCAGCTAGTTCAATTTCTTTTCTTCCCCAAGCCGCTAGAGAAATGTCTTTTACTTTGTAAGCCACATATGGCGTAGTTGTAGTACTCATTTATATTATATATGTTATATTTGTATAATTACTTCGTCCGTTCGCCTTTCAGGCTCGGGTGTAAATTTTTTGCAAATTTAAGGAATAGCTTTTTATTTTTACTACTTTCTCTAAGATTTGTGAAATCTTTAAATTCTTAATCTTTAGAATGTTAGTTTAGGAATCGTTTTTAAACCATATAAGTGATGTAAGTTCATTTAAAAAGATTCTGAAACTATTACCTTTGCACTGAATTGCTTATATTTACTAATACATTTTTGAGCCAACAGTTATATTTTCTTAAATAACTTATATGGTTTAAAATGTGCCGCCCATAATTTATAATTAACCATTCATAATTTACAATTAAAAAGTAATGCCTTTATTTCAGACCATACAGTTTAACGAAACCACTAAAATCTTAATTTGGGAAATAACCGAATCTTTTGATGAATTGTATAGCCGTGTTACCCTGAAAGAAAAAACGCAACGAAGACTAGACGGAATGAAGTCACAAATGCATCAGCGTGCTTTTTTGAGTGTTCGAATGCTGATTCAAGAAATGGGTTTTACAGATAAAGACCTGCATTATGACGAATTCGGGAAACCCTATTTTGATTGTCATAATTATATCTCAATTACGCATTCTTATCATTTTGCGACTATAATTATAAGCCATGAAACTGTTGGAATTGACATGGAATTGCAACGCGAAAAAATTCAGCGAATTGCAGATAAATTTACAGATTACGAATGCAAGTACTTAGAACCAAAATCTGTAGAAGAATATGTTAAGAAACTTACTGTTGTCTGGGGTGCTAAAGAAGCTATTTTTAAAATCAGAAACGAGAAAGGAATCAGTTTTAAAGATCACATTTGGGTAGAGGATTTTTCTCTAAACAACGCTCAAACAAAGGCAAGTCTTCATTTTGATGACTTGGTTAAAGATTTTAATGTGCATTATCAAGAAGTGAAATCCGATAATTTTGAAGGAACTTTTACTTTGGTTTATGCTTTTGAGAAGTAGTTTTTTAGTCTCAGTTTTCAGTCACAGTCTTAGAAAGTCAAACTTCGCTTTCCTTTTGTCTGTGCTGAAACATGCTCACATACAAAAAAGTGCTCATTTTTCTAGCTCGACGTTTTAGTGTTTCAACATTTTCACCTTCAAAATGTTCGTCTAAAGTCTGCGCCCAATAATTCAGCCAAATTCCGAATTCGTTTGCTGTAATCTTGCCTCCAAAATGTTCATCAACTTGGTTATGAACCGCATGTGGATTTCCTTTATACTTGCGAATCGCAAATAAATTTGTTTCCCAAAAATCAGTCAGTTTTTCGAGATGCGCCTCCCAATCCGAAATCATTTCATTAAAATAAAAGCCGATTTCCTTATCGGCTCTTATTTTAGCATAGAATTGATGTACTAAGAAAGAAACATCAGCTCTGTTTTCTATTTGCTTTTTCATAGAATAAAACTATTCAATAATATAAAAAATACGCTTAATACAGCGCTTGCAATTATAAAGTTAAAAACTGTTTTGTGTTTCATTTGTGCTAAAATTGATGTATTTGCAAAAACACAAGCCAGAACAATGATGCCTAGTTGAATCATTTGAGGAATTGAAGTTCCGTTTGCTAAAACGTACATTGCAGCAGCCGCCTCCTAAACAGCTTTGCCCAATTACTGCCATTGCAAACAGAACCCATGTAATTTCTATTGAAAATGTCGAATGTTGATTGATATAGTGTCATGATATTGTGATTTTATACCAACAAAGGTACGTGCACAATACTGCTTGCGTTTTATGATTAAAATCATAAAACAAAAACTTTTTTATCGATATACTTTTCGGTTAATAATTTTCAATTCGCCCTTTTTTTCCAATGATTTTATGGTTCTAATAACGGTTTCAACGCGCAGTCCAGTCAAATCTCCAATTTGTTGTCTGGTGAAATTGATTAAATATCCGTTGGTTTCTTTCTTAAAATTGAAATAAGCAATTCCGTGATCGATTAATTTCAAAACACGGTGTTCAGGTTCTTGCGTCGAAATCTCAGCGACCATAACTGATTTGTAATACAAACGTTGCGCCAAGTTTTCGATTATTTTAATGCTGATTTTTGGATTCTCTTCCAGCAATTTCATAAAGTTTGATTTTGGAAGAAGAAGAATTTCGCTGTCATCGACCGCAATTGCATTAGCAGGATATTTTTGGTTTAAAAATAAAGGCGGTTCGCCGAAGGATTGGTCCTTGTAGAATATTCCCTGAATAAATTCGCGTCCGTCATCATTGTAGTTGCTCATTTTTATTTCTCCAGAAAGGATCTGATAATAATTTGCAGGGAAAATTCCTTCTTCAAAAATAGTTTCATTTTTGTCGAAAGATTTTTTCAAAGCGCCATATTTTTCTAATAATTCGGGAGCAATCATATCTTTATCACTTTGGTTTTCAAAAACAGCAATACAAATATAATTTATTCAAAATAGTTCTTCACATTAAAAACTTTTACTTTTACGGCCATTATGAGGCATAAAATACTTAATATCCATCAACAAATTTTAGAAGCTAAAAAAAGTGGCCAAAAATTGCTGGCCATTCTTTTAGATCCTGATAAAATTGTTTGGGAAAATTTAGATCATTTATTAGATAAGATAAATCAGTCGCCCGCTACACATATTTTTGTGGGCGGAAGCATTGTTCAGGCAACAATTTTAGAAGATTTAATCGCACAGTTAAAACTAAAAACAAACCTTCCAGTAATTATATTTCCTGGAGATCCGTCGCAAATTTCTCCTCAAGCAGATGCTATTTTATTTCTATCCTTATTATCGGGTAGAAATCCAGATTATTTAATTGAATATCAAGTTCAAGTCGCGCCAATACTAAAAAAACAAATCTAGAAGTTATTTCTACAGGATATATTTTGATTGAAAGCGGCAATGAAACTGCCGTTGCGCGCGTTAGCAAAACGAAACCGCTGAATCGTGAAAACTTTGATTTGGTTTTGGCAACTGCTCAGGCGGGAGAAATGTTAGGAAACAAATTAATGTATTTAGAAGCTGGAAGTGGTGCTAAAAATGCAGTGCCGCTGAAAATGATAGAGTTAATTGCTCAAAATATAGAAATTCCTATAATTGTTGGCGGAGGAATTGTAGATTTGCACGGAATTCAAAATGCATACAAAGCTGGCGCCGATTTAGTAGTTATTGGAACTGCTTTTGAAAACAACAGTCGTTTTTTTGAATCCTAAACCATACCAAAAAACAGCTTGACCCAATGATGGATTTTTTCTAGACAGTTACAAAAATGCGCCGCTATGGCATATTGTTCTTGAATTTTTAGTTTTTGTCTGTGGTATTTTAAGTGTTTGGTTTGCAAAAAAAGAAAACATTTGGGTTTATCCAACGGGATTAATTGCAACAGTAATTTCAGTGTATTTACTATACATTGCGGGCTACATTGGCGATATGATTATCAACGGATATTTTTCGATTATGAGTATTTACGGTTGGTATGTATGGGCAAGAGGAGGAACGGTTGAGGATAATTTACCAATTACTCGTACAAATCTTAATGAAAAAATAATCGGAATCGTACTGTTTATTGTAACCGTTTTTGTAGTTTTCGGCATTTATAAATATTTTGATTATGAAATCAAAAAAGACAATTATGTCGATATGATTTCGTCAGGAATATTTTTCGCGGGAATGTGGTACATGGCCAGGAAAAAATCGAAAACTGGACACTTTGGATTATTGGCGATATAATTGTTGTGCCTCTTTATGCTTATCGTGGCTTAGGGATGCTGTCACTTCAATATTTAATTTTTACAATTTTGGCTATTTCAGCTTATTTAGAATGGAGAAAAATCTTAGACAGCAAAAAACAACTATCATAAAAATTGCTTTGTTTGGTCCTGAAAGTACTGGAAAAACAACCTTAGCAAAACAGCTTGCAGAATACTACGAAACCGAATGGGTTCCAGAATTTGCTCGTGATTATTTACAAGAAAAATGGGAAGAAAACCAGCACATTTGCGTGGCTGATGATATGATGCCTATTGCATACGGACAAACAGCTTTAGAGAATGAAAAACTTTCTAAAGCAAATACTTATTTGTTCTGCGATACTAATTTGATGGTTACCAAAGTTTTCTCTGAGATGTATTATGGTTTTTGTGATCCGCTTTTAAATGAAGCGACACTGGAACATGAATATGATTTGTTTTTCTTAACTGATATTGATGTCCCTTGGGAAAAAGATGATATTAGAGATTCTCCAGATGGAAGAGAAACTGTATTTTCTGTTTTCAAACAGACTTTAATAGATACTAAAAAACCATTCATAATTCTTTCAGGAGATAAAGAAAGCCGTTTGGCAAAAGCAACTGCAATTATTGATGAGCTTGCTATGGCCAAAGAACGTGGCTTTACATCAGAAGATTTTGTTCAGTTATATGAGCGAGGGATATCTTTTGAGAATGTTCTTAAGCAATTGAAAATTTTCAAAAAAGGAATAACCAAAACCAACCTAATTAGTGCGGCGACAATTGATGACGGAATTTTAGCTTTTTCAGAAACAGAGTTCGAAGAGAAAGCGGCTTTTTTGATTCGCAAGTAAAGAATCTGAAAATTAAAAAGTTTGTTCCAGCTTCAGGTGCGGCGACGAGAATGTTTAAATTTTTAAGAGCTTTTTTGAATGAATTTGATATCGAAAAAGAAACAATAAACGCTTACATAAATAGAAAGAAAGATAAAGAATTACCGATTTTTATTGTCGCAATGGACAAGTTTCCATTTTTTAAAGCGGTCGATAAAAAGCTGAGATCAATTTATCCTGATTTTGATGCTTTAGAGCGTGATTATAAAAATTACTATTTCATAAAAACATTGCTTTCGCAGGATTATTTTGCTTTCGCAGATAAGCCAAAAGCGGTTTTGCCTTTCCATAAATACAAAGATCACATTGCGAATCCGATTGAAGAACATCTGAATGAATGTGCTCATTATGCTTCTTCCAATAAGGTTTCAAATCTTCATTTTACGGTAACCGAAACGCATCAGCAATTATTTGAAAAAGAGATTGAAATTCTAAAAGAGAAAGTCGAAAAGGATTCTGGAATTCAAATTAATATTGGATATTCCTATCAAAATGCAAGTACAGATTCAATTGCGGTTGACACAAAAAACAAATTGGTAAGAGATAAAAATGATACCTTGATTTTTAGACCAGGCGGACATGGCGCATTGATTCAAAATCTAAATACACTTGATGCCGATGTTATTTTTATTAAAAATATCGACAATGTAATTCAAAATCATATTGATAAAATTACATTGTATAAAAAAGCGCTTGCTGGAGTATTGATTGAAGCACAGCAAAAAGTTTTTAGTTATCTAAACGCTATTGATGAGCAAAAAATCGGTGAAACTGAACTGGAAGAGATCGTTCGTTTTTTGTCTGAAAACCTAAATATAGAAATCTCCAGTGATTTTAAAATGTTCACTTTTGAGAATAAAATCAACAAAGTGAAAGAACTTTTGGATCGCCCAATCAGAGTTTGCGGAATGGTGAAAAATGAAGGAGAACCCGGTGGAGGACCTTTTTGGGTGATGAGTGACAAAGGAATAAGATCACTTCAGATTGTTGAGACATCGCAAATTGATTTATCGGATAAAAAGCAGGCTAAAATTTTAGCAGAATCTACACATTTTAATCCCGTAGATTTAGTTTGTGGAATTAAAAATTATAAAGGCCAGAAATTTGATTTACAAGACTTTGTAGATCAAAAAACAGGTTTTATTGTTGAAAAAAGTGTTGACGGAAAAACAGTTAAAAATTACGAATTGCCAGGATTATGGAATGGTTCAATGGCGCATTGGTTGACTATTTTTGTTGCCGTTCCATTGATTACTTTTAACCCTGTGAAAACAGTAAATGATTTATTAAAAGCACCACATCAGCCACAATAATGGATATTGAAAAAATCATATCAGAATTAAATTTCAAAGCTGTTCGTAGTAGTGGCGCGGGCGGGCAAAACGTAAATAAAGTTTCATCAAAAGTGGTTTTGTCTTTTGATTTAGAAGCTTCGCAAGCCTTATCTGAAGATGAAAAATTGCTTTTGCAAACTAATATTGCAAGCACGTTTAACTTCTGAAAATATCTTGATTTTAAATTGTGACGAAGACCGAAGTCAGCTTAAAAACAAAGAAATCGTCACAAAACGATTTTTGGAAATAATCAAAAAAGGATTATTTGTTCCTAAAGTTAGAAAAGCAACTAAGGTTCCAAAATCAGTTATCAAAAAACGAATTAAGGATAAAAAGAATATTTCTGATTTAAAACAATCTCGTAAAAAGCCAAATTTAGATTAGGACCATAAAATTTGAGACAATGTTTAAAATACTTAATTTCTTTCTGATAATTATTTCTTCAATTTTGATTGCTGGAATTTATGGAATTTTACATGACCAAATTACCTACACAATTTCACCAGAATACTATACACTTTATAAATTCGAGCAATTTGGAGTAAACCAGTGGGGAGTTTCAAATGAAAGAATTAAAGCTGGAATTGTTGGGTTTTTAGCGACTTGGTGGGTCGGATATTATTTAGGTATTATCTATGCATTTGTTTCTTTGTTTTTTAAATCGAAAGAGATTTTAAAGATTACAATAAAGTCAATTTTTTTTAATTTGCTAACGGCTTTAGTTTTTGGCTTCCTAGGATTTTTGTGGGGCTTTTTCTTTGTTGATGATAAGATAGATTGGTATATACCAGCTAATACGAGACATGTTCAGGATTTTATAAATGTAGGTTCAATACATAATTTTGGATATCTTGGAGGTGTAGTTGGGCTTTTTATTGGTATTTATTGTCTTGTAAAAAATGCCAAAAATGTATCAATTTCTAAAAATTAAAGTTGCATTTGATTTTTGGAATTTGGAATTTGTTTTTTGGAATTTAACACATTACATTTGCACTGTCTCAAAGGGGTGCTCTAAATAACGAGCTGAGATCATACCCAAAGAACCTGAGCGAGTAATGTTGCTAAGGGAAAAAACGACACTATCGAGCGTGCACACTTTATCTTGTCGTGAAACACATTTATTAATTTAACAAAAGAATAATTCCCCCTTTTATTCGTAATTTTTGCGAATGAAAACTATTTTTCAAGGTGCTGAGGTACTAAGTTACAAAGGCACAAAGGCTCAAAAAATGAGCAGAACAAAATCCATTTTCTTTCTTCTTTCTTCTATTTTTCTTTCGCAATTTTCTTTTGCACAAGAGCAAGATTCGACCAAAGTAAATAAGCTTGATGATGTTTTGGTTTCGGCGGTTCGTGTGACTTCAAAAACTCCGGTTACTTTTAGTAATATGGATAAAAAAGAAATCAAATTCAGAAATCTTGGACAGGATATTCCGACTTTAATGAATTATCTTCCTTCGGTAGTTACAACTTCTGATGCTGGAAATGGAATTGGTTATAGCGGAATCAGAGTCCGCGGAAGCGATGCAACTCGTGTGAATGTTACGATCAACGGAATTCCGTATAACGATGCAGAAAGCCAAGGGACGTTTTGGGTAAATATGCCCGATTTTGCTTCTTCAGTAGAAAGTCTTCAATTACAGCGCGGAGTAGGAACTTCTACAAATGGTTCTGGTGCTTTCGGCGCAAGTTTGAATATGTTGACAAATAATTATGCTTCGAAGGCAACGGGCGAAGTTTCAAGCTCTTTCGGAAGTTTTAATTCGCAGAAAAATACCGTGAAATTCAGCACAGGATTATTGAACGATCATTTTGAATTGGCTGGACGTTTGTCTAGAATTAAATCTGATGGTTATATCGACAGAGCGAGCTCTGATTTGAAATCGTATTTTCTTCAGGGAACTTATGTTGGAAAAACGACTTTGATCAAAGCTTTAGTTTTTGGTGGAACTGAAAAAACATATCAATCATGGAACGGAATTGACGCTGAAACCATGAATGAAAACCGTACATTCAACTCAGCTGGAATGTACACAGATGAATCTGGAAATGTTCGTTTTTACGACAATGAAACCGATAATTATCAGCAAGACCATTATCAATTGCACTGGAGTGAATCTTGGTCTGATAAATGGAGTTCTAATTTGGCTTTCCATTATACAAAAGGAAAAGGTTACTACGAAAATTATAAAGAAGATGCTGATATGGCCGATTATGGTTTAGATCCAGTAGGAACAATCACAACGACAGATTTGGTTCGCCAAAAATGGTTGGATAATGATTTCTACGGAACTACTTTTTCTCTAAAATATAAAGATGAAAAACTGGATGTTATTTTTGGCGGAGGCTGGAATAAATATGAAGGTGATCATTTCGGAAAAGTGATCTGGGCTAGATATGCATCAAACTCAGAATTAGGAGATCACTACTACGATGATTTTTCGACAAAAACAGATGGCAATATTTTCGCAAAAGCAAATTATCAGTTTACAGAAAAATTGAGCTTTTATGGAGACCTTCAATATCGTAATGTACAGTACAAAGCAAACAGTGCTGAAACTGGTTTAGTTGATGATAATTTCAATTTCTTTAATCCAAAAGCAGGTTTGAATTATGCTTTCAATGAAAAAAACACCTTGTATTTTTCATACGCTCGTGCGAATCGTGAACCGAACAGAACCGATTATGAAGGCGGAAATGTAAAACCTGAAAAACTAAACGATTTTGAATTAGGATGGAGATTTAATTCGGAAAACTTCCAATTGAATTCTAATTTCTATTACATGGCCTATAAAGATCAGTTGATTTTGACAGGAACACTTGATGATGTTGGAGCGCCAATTCGTTCTAATACAGATAAAAGTTACCGTTTAGGTTTTGAATTTGACGCTACAATTAAGCTTTCGGAACAATTTATTATTCGTCCAAACTTTACTTTAAGCAGTAATAAAAATGTTGATTTAGCTGTTGAAGGACAAAATTATGGAACAACTAAAATTGCGTATTCTCCAGAAGTCATTGCTGGAAATATAATTGTTTACAGCCCAATTCAGAATTTGCATATTTCATTATTGCAAAAATACGTTGGGGAACAATACATGAACAATATCGAATTGCCTTCAGCAAAACTGGCAGATTACTTTGTGAACGATTTGAATGTTTCTTATGAAATCAAACCAAAATCAGTTTTCAAATCAATTATGATTACCGGTATGGTCAACAATATTTTGGATAAAAAATATGTTTCAAATGGATACATGTGGGATATATATCCTTACTACTATCCACAGGCAGGAATCAATTTCTTAGCCGGATTGACTTTGAAATTCTAAAAAACAAAAAAGCCTGAAAATCTAAACTTTCAGGCTTTTTTTTGTTTTAGTTATATACGTGAATTACCGTTCCAGAAACTTCGACGCGATATGATTTTAATGGATATTCCTTTGAGCCAAGTCCGGTAAATAAGCTGTATTGGACTTTGTCGCAAGAACAAACTGCATATATCCCATCAATTGTCATTGCTGTACATGAATTGATTTCTTGATTTGGGCAAGCGGCATCAAAAGCATTATAACCGCTTCCAGCATTAAAAATGATAATTCCTTTTGCTCCATAATTCGGAATGATAACGCCATTACTTGGATACTTTAGATTAGAATACAAAGGTAAATTCATATCTACAGTTAAATTAACAGAGTAGTTTGGAATGTAAGGATTTTTACTGCTTCGTTCACCTTCGCTACAAGCAGAAAGTACACAAACAAAGACGATTAAGAGCCAGATTTTTTTCATTATTTGAATTTGGATTAGTGAAACAAAAATAAATTATTTAGTTTTGATTTTTATATGATTAACATATAATTATGTACTATTAAAAATAATAGTATATTTGTATTACAAAATCCCGTCCCGATGGGATTTTTTGTATTTATATAAACGATGAAGTTATGAGTAAAGTATCTTATTATACCGCAGATGGTTTAAAAAAATTAAAAGATGAGTTGGAGCATTTAAAGAGTGTAATGCGCCCAAAAGCATCTCAAGATATAGCAGACGCAAGAGACAAAGGCGATTTATCTGAAAATGCCGAGTACGATGCCGCAAAAGAAGCGCAGGGTTTATTAGAAATGAGAATTGCAAAACTAGAAGAAGTTTATGCAAATGCTAGATTAATTGACGAATCTCAATTGGATGTTTCTAAAGTTTTGGTTCTTTCGAATGTGAAAATCAAAAACCAAAGCAACGGAATGGAAATGAAATATACGCTTGTTGCTGAAAGCGAAGCTGATCTAAAAACTGGAAAAATCTCGGTAACTTCTCCTATTGGAAAAGGTTTGCTTGGAAAATCGGTTGGAGAAGTAGCTGAAATTACAGTTCCAAACGGAGTTTTGAAATTCGAAATTCTTGAAATTTCACGCGATTAAGTCATTGCGAGGAACGAAGCAATCACACTATCAGGATTTTAAAAGTTCAATCGGTTAAACGAATCAACGATTAAACAAATAAACAATGGCATCAATATTCACAAAAATAGTAAACGGAGAAATTCCTGCATATAAAATCGCTGAAGATGAAAACTTTTTGGCTTTTTTAGATGTAAATCCAAATGCAAAAGGACACACGCTTTGTATTCCAAAACAAGAAATCGACAAGATTTTTGATATGGATGATGAGCTGTATTTAGGCTTGATGAAATTCTCTAAGAAAGTAGCAATTGCTTTAGAGAAAACAGTTCCTTGCAAAAGAGTTGGTGTTGCCGTTGTTGGCTTGGAAGTTCCTCATGTGCATGTGCATTTGATTCCGTTAAATCATATGGATGAAATGCGTTTTATCGATAAAGTTTCACTTACTAAAGAAGAGTTTGAAGCTTTGGCTAAAAGTATTTCGGAGAATTTGTAAATATTTTACGAGTGTCAGACTGAGCGATCCCGAAGCTTTGGGAGAAGCCCTTAAAAAATATAAAAAATGCAGTAAATAATTTTACTGCATTTTTTTATTTAAAGAAATCTGAAACGTAGTCCCTTTTCCAATTTCAGAATGTAAAACCTTGATTTTGCCGTTATGATATTCTTCAACAATTCTTTTGGTTAGCGAAAGTCCTAATCCCCATCCACGCTTTTTGGTTGTATAACCAGTTTCAAAAATGGTCTTGAATTGTTTTTTGGGAATTCCGGTTCCTGAATCTTTTACATTGATTTTTACTTGATGAGAATCTTGTTCGATTTGGAGTTCTAAAATTCCTTTTCCTTTCATGGCGTCAATCGCATTTTTTACCAAATTTTCAATTGTCCAGCTGTAAAGCGTCGGATTTATTTCAACCAAAATCGGTTCATTTGGAGTATCATAAGAAAAAGAAACTTGTTTTGAAAAACGAGATTGCAAATATTTAAACGCATTTAAAGTTTCTGAAACAATATCATGAATTTCTAAAACTGGAATAGAACCAATTTTCGAAAAACGATCTGTAATAGTTTGTAAGCGATTAATATCTTTTTCAATTTCAGAAGTTATTGACGAATCAATATTTTCTGTTTTGAGAATTTCAATCCAACCAATTAATGATGACAAAGGCGTACCAATTTGATGTGCGGTTTCTTTTGCCATTCCGGCCCAAAGTTTGTTCTGTGTGGCCATTTTGGTGCTTTTGTAAAAGTTGTAAATCAATGCAACACATAGAAACACAATTAATAACAAAGCAATTGGATAATACTTTAATTTATTGAGTAATGCCGAATTTCCATAATAAAGAATTTGGTATTTTCCTGGCGCATATTCAAAAGTTATGGGTTCGTTTTCATTTCTTAAATTGGTTAAAAAATGTTTTAATTTTTTTGGGTCATTTAAAATTTCGTCGGGAACATTTTTAGAACTTACAACATTGTCATACAGCATCAATACAACAGGAATTGAAGTATTGTTGCTGAAAATCTGAAGAGGCAATTCGACATCGGTATTTTCGTCGGCATTTACAATTGTAATTTGCGCATTGGCAAAAAGCTTCATTTTCAGACGCTCTTCATTTTTGAAAATTTGGAAAAAAGTATAAGTATTCCAAAGAATCAAAGTAATGATTAAAAAGGAAATAAGAATTATAACCCAGCGAGTTGTATTTCTGCGTTCAGAAAAATGCATAAATTAATTTTTGAGGTATAAATATAACGAAATATAGTCATTTTATATTTTGCAGTTCCCTAAAGATTTTTGTTTTTATGTCTTAAACTATTTCTCCGAATTAAACCATTTCTATACTTTTGCAGTTACCAAAATGAGGTTTGGTTAAAAAGAAAATATATGATTAGCATCGATCCAAAAGAGACGCCAACAGTAAAATTACAAGGTTATTTGCAAAGTGCTGTAGGGCCAAGGCCAATTGCTTTTGCAAGTACAATTAGTGAGAAAGGAATTCCGAATTTATCGCCTTTCAGCTTTTTTAATGTGTTTAGTGCAAATCCGCCAATTTTGGTTTTTTCGCCAGCAAGACGCGTTCGTGACAATACTGTAAAACACACTTTGATTAATGCCGAAGCGACAAAGGAAGTTGTCATAAACGTAGTTAATTATGATATCGTACAACAGACTTCGCTGGCAAGCACAGAATATGGAGAAGGCGTAAACGAATTTATAAAAGCAGGTTTGACACAAATTCCATCGGATATTGTAAAACCGTATCGAGTAAAAGAATCTCCGGTTCAGTTTGAATGCAAGATTACGCAAATTATTCCGTTAGGAACTGAAGGGGGAGCTGGAAATCTGATTTTGTGCGAAGTAGTGAAAATGCATATTCACGAATCAATTTTAGATGAAAATGGTGCGATTGATCAGCACAAAATTGATTTGGTTTCAAGATTGGGAGCAAATTGGTATTCAAGATCGAATGAAGGACTTTTTGAAGTACCAAAACCGCTGACAACTTTAGGAGTTGGAGTAGATGCAATTCCGAATTTTGTAAAGGAAAGCCCTGTGTTTAATGGGAATGACCTTGGAAAATTAGGAAATATAGAAGCCTTGCCTACAAAGGAAGAAGTTAGTATATTTGTGAAAGAAAATTTTTCTGTGAAAGGAGTTTTAAGCTCAGACGATCAGGAAAAAATACATTTAGAAGCCAAAAAATATCTCAATAATGACGATGTTGCCTCGGCGTGGAAAGTGCTTTTAGCCAAAAAATAAGAATAGAAACAATAATTAATTATAGACGAAGATGGAAGTTATAGGAAAAGTAAAAGTGGTAAATCCTGAGCAACAAGTTAGTGCTTCATTCAAAAAAGAGAATTAGTAGTAACTACAGATGAGCAGTATCCACAGCACATTTTAATCGAATTTACACAAGATAAATGCGATTTATTAAGCAACTATAAACTAGGTGAAGCAGTAAAAGTTTCTATCAATTTAAGAGGAAGAGAATGGGTTAACCCACAAGGAGAAACTAGATATTTCAATAGTATTCAAGGTTGGAGAATCGAAAGATTAGCACCAGAAGGTCCTGCACAAGGCGCGCCAATGCCAGCCGCAGAAACTTTTGCACCAGCAACAAGCATTAATGAAGACGAACCAGACGATTTACCGTTCTAAAAAAAGGTAAATTCCAAAATTATAAATTCCAAATTCCAATTCATTCGTTTGAATTTGGGATTTGGAATTTTTTGTATTGAGATTTCAATTTCGCTGGGATTTGGACACGAGCGATAGTGAACTGGCGAAGCAATTTAAAATTTGATTATTTAAAATGTATTATTTATTCAACGATTTGTTTTTTCCACCAGTAACTGAAGCCGATGAAGAAGGCGTTTTAGCAATTGGAGGTGATCTAAGTTCAGAACGATTGCAATTGGCATATAAAAACGGCATCTTTCCGTGGTTTAATGAAGGAGAGCCAATTCTTTGGTGGGCGCCAGATCCGAGGATGGTTCTGTTTTTTGATGAACTCGTAATATCGAAAAGTATGCGAAAGATTCTGAACCAGAAAATTTTCAAGGTGACTTACAACAAAAATTTCAGAGAAGTAATTTCGAATTGCCAAAAAATAAAACGCGAGGGCCAAAACGGAACTTGGATTTCAGACGAAATGATTGAAGCTTATTGCAAATTGAACGAAGAAGGATTTGCAAAATCTGTTGAGGTTTGGCAGGATGAAGTATTGGTTGGAGGTTTGTATGGAGTTGATTTGGGAAAAGGAACTATTTTTTGTGGAGAAAGTATGTTTTCTAAAGTTTCAAATGCTTCAAAAACAGCTTTTATTGCTTTAGCCTTATATTTGAAGAAAGAAAATTACAAATTATTGGATTGTCAGGTTTATAATCCACATTTGGAAAGTTTGGGTTGTCGCGAAATTGATCGTGAAGAGTTTATGTCCATTTTAAAAAGCAAATAAAAATGAGCGCAGTTTACAGTGTAAAAGAAATTTATATTTATCCGATAAAAAGTTTGGCGGGAATCAGTCTTGAATCTGCAAAAGCGGAAGAAATGGGATTTGAAAATGATCGCCGTTGGATGTTGATTGATGCAGAAAATCAAATGCTGACGCAGAGAGAACATCGAATCATGAGTCAGTTTTATCCGCAGATTTCAAATGGAAAAATCAGCATTACTTTTCAGGATCAAAAACATGAATTTTCTGTAAATGAACATTTAGAAAATACAATAGAAGTAAATGTCTGGGATGATAAAAGCGAAGTTGTTGAGGTAAATCCTGAAACTTCAAAGTGGTTCAGCCAGCATTTAGGTTTTGAATGCAAATTAGTCAAAATACTTAGAAATGGAGCTCGCAAACACGAAAGCTCCAGATTAAAAGAAACATTCAATGTGAGTTTGGCAGACGGTTATCCGTATTTATTGATTGGAACAGAAAGTCTTGATTTTTTAAATGAGAAATTGGATGAAAAAATTACCATAAAAAGATTTCGACCAAACATTGTAGTAAGCACTGAAAATCCTCATGAAGAAGATGATTTTACCACTTTTACAATTGGAGACGTTCAATTTAAAAACATAAAACCTTGCGGAAGATGTGTTATGGTGAACAATGATCCGGAAAATGGGCGTTTAAAAAAAGAACCTTTAAAAACTCTCAGCAAATACAGAAATGTCGATAATTCGGTTTTATTCGGAACTAATATTGTGAGTTTGAATTCAGGAATTATTGCTGTTGGTGATGAGGTTGTTTTTTAGAAATTCAGCTTTGTAAAATTCCAATTCAGCGTATTAAAAATTATAATTTCATTTTTTAAAGAAGGTAATTCTAAAATCAATTTTAGTGTTTCGTGTGCCATCATGTTTCCGATAATTCCAGGCAAAGTTCCTAAAACGCCATTCAAATTACAATTCGGAACATCTTTTGGATCGGGCATTTCTGGAAACAAATCGCGGAGATTTTTACTTCCATTATGATTGAAAACTGCAATTTGTCCTTCGAACTTTAAAATGCTTCCGTAAATCAACGGTTTGTTGAGTTTCACACAAGTATCATTCACTAAATAACGAGTCGAAAAATTATCAGAACCATCCACAACAATATCATATTGCTGAATGATTTCTGATGCATTTTTAGCAGTAAATTTTTCATTGATTGCTACAGTTTCAATCAACGGATTTAATTTTGAAACTACTTTTTGTGCAACAATCGCTTTTTGTTCGCCAATTTCATTTTCGGTATATAAAATCTGTCGGTGAAGATTATGAATCTCAATGGTATCAAAATCCATAATTCCGATAAAACCCACTCCAGCAGTAGCAATATATTGTAAAATTGGACAGCCTAAACCACCAGCTCCAATTACTAAAACTCTAGCTTTTTTTAATTTTTCCTGACCTTCGTCTCCAATTTCAGGAAGAATAGTTTGTCTGTTGTAACGAAGGAATTCTTTTATGATGCTCATTTTTTAATTTTAGATTGTTGATTTTAGATTGAATGAAAAGCAGAAAAAATCTGAAATCTAAACTCTAAAATCTGAAATAAAACTCTTGTCCCAATCTTTCCAAACGGGTTCGTAGCCTGCGTTTTTTATGATTTTTGAAATTTCTTCGGCGGAGCGTTCATCGCTGATTTCGAATTGTTCCAATGATTGCGGATCAACAACATAACCGCCCGGATTTGTTTTTGAACCTGCGCTCATACTTGTAACACCTATTGGTATAATATTGTTTCTGAATTTTTCGTTTTCACGAGTTGAAATTGAGATTTCCAAATCTTCATTCCACAATCGGTAAGCACAAATTAATTGTGTTAGATCTTTATCATCCATTATGAAATTAGGTTCGATAATGCCCTCAGCAGGTCGCAGACGCGGAAATGAAACCGAATATTTCGTCTGCCAATATTTCTTCTGCAAATAATCTAAATGCAAAGCGTTGAAAAAACTATCTGTTCGCCAATCTTCTAAACCTAGTAAAACCCCTAAACCAATTTTGTGAATCCCAGCAGTTCCAATTCGGTCTGGAGTTTCTAGTCGATAATCAAAATTTGATTTTTTTCCTTTTGTATGATACTTTTTGTAAACTTCCTGATGGTATGTTTCCTGATAAACCAAAACCGAGTAAACTCCAGCGTCATGCAAACGTTCATAATCTTCAGTAGAAAGTGGTTGCACTTCAACAGAAATAATCGAAAAATCTTTTCTTATCAAGTTAATTGCATTCAGAAAGTAATTGATGTTTACAGTATAATTCGCTTCGCCTGTAACTAGCAAAACGTGATCAAAGCCACTATTTTTTAAGGCTTCAACTTCAAGTTTTATTTCTGAGTCAGAAAGTGTTTTTCTTTTGATTTTATTGTCTAAGCTAAATCCGCAATACGTGCAGATATTTTGGCATTCATTGCTTAAATAAAGTGGCGCATACATTTGAATCGTTTTTCCGAAACGCTTTTTGGTGATTTCATGGCATTTTTGCGCCATTTGTTCCAAATAATTTTGAGCAATAGGGGAGATCAAAATCAAAAAATCGTCGAGATTGTATTTGGTTTTAGCCAAAGTTCTTTCGACATCTTTTGATGTGGTTTTATATATTCTGGTTTGGATGTCATTCCAATTATATTGCTCAAAAATAGATTTGAATGTTTTCATATTTTTATTTTGTCTCCCGCAGATTTTGCAGATCATGCAGATTAAATTTTATTTGCAACGCGATGAATATTTTCAAGGATATTAGAACAGTTGAAATTGACTAATAGTCCAAGTTTTTTATTTGTCAATTTTAAATACGTATTCAATTGTTTAAAATGAATTGACTTCATTTCTTCGACTGACTTTAATTCTATAATTACTTTATCCTCAACTAAAATATCTAGTCTGAAAGTTATGTCTAAATAAACATCATCATATTTAACGGGTAAATCAATTTGTTTGGCTACTTGTAATCCATCTTTTTCCAATTCATAAAAAAGTGCACTTTCATAAACCGATTCCAATAACCCAGGACCTAGATTGTTATATACTTTAAAAATTGCTCCTCTGACTTTATATGAAATTTCATTTTCTGACATAATTTTGATTTTATTTTTCAAACCAAAATTAAAGAAATTTCTTATTTTTATTAAAATACTCTCCCTCAGATTATACAGATCATACAAATTATTTTTGCGCATTCTAATTCAAATAAATCTGTCCAATCTGCCAAATCTGCGAGAGATTAAAATTATTCATAAAGAAAAGAAATCAAAGGGCTAGAAGCCGAAGCATAATTCTGTTGAGAGCCAACTTTAGCTTCAAAAGCTTTTCTTCCCGAAATAACAGCCTCTTTAAAAGCCTCAGCCATTAAACTCGGATTTCCGGCAACGGCAATCGCAGTGTTTACCAAAACAGCATCGGCACCAATTTCCATTGCTTTGGCGAGCATCAGAAGGAGCACCAATTCCCGCATCGACAATAACCGGAACATTGCTTTGCTCAATTATAATTTCTAAAAAATCAATCGTTTTTAAACCTTTATTGCTTCCAATTGGCGAACCCAAAGGCATTACGGCAGAAGTTCCTGCACTTTCTAAATGTTTGCACAAAACAGGATCAGCGTGAATGTATGGAAGCACGATAAAACCTAATTTTGCCAACTCTTCGGTAGCTTTTAAAGTTTCAATAGGATCTGGCATTAAATATTTCGGATCAGGATGAATTTCCAGTTTAACCCAATTGGTTTCTAGTGCTTCACGAGCTAGTTGTGCGGCAAAAACAGCTTCTTTTGCATTTCGTGCTCCAGATGTATTCGGCAGTAAATTGATATTTGGATGTTTTAAATGCGATAAAATAGCATCTGTATCCGTTTCTAAATCGATACGTTTTAAGGCAACCGTAACCAATTCGCTTTCTGAAGCTAAAATCGCTTCTTCCATTTCCTTATTCGAACCAAATTTCCCCGTTCCTAAAAACAAACGGGACTGGAAAGTTTTATCTCCTATATTAAACAATGATGTTTGCATATAATTTTTCGTTTAATTGTTGAATTAATTTTTCTTTGCCATCACTTTCTGTAATAATCCCAGAAACGGCAATTCCAAAAATTCCAGTTTCCATTAACGGACTTACATCGCGTAATGTGATGCCTCCAATGGCATAAACAGGAATTTCGATTTTATTTTTTTAATTTTCTGAAGAATATCAAAATAGCCTGACAATCCTAAAATCGGACTTAATTTTTCTTTTGTTGCAGTAAAACGAAAAGGCCCTAAACCAATATAATTACAGCCATTTTTGACATGATTTTCAATGTCTTCAAAAGTATTAGCAGTTCCTCCAATCACTTTCGAAGTTCCCAAAAGCATTCTCGCGTCATTAATTTTGGCATCAGTTAAACCCAAATGAACGCCGTCAGCATCTATTTCTTTAGTAAGATGCAAATCATCATTTACAATAAAATTAGCGGTGTATTTTTCACATAAAAGTTTTATCGCTTCCGCTAAAGTGAAAGCATCTTTTTGTGTTTGGTTTTTAAAACGCATTTGAACCCAATTGCATCCTGCGTCAAGAGCCTGATGAATATTACGCAATTGTTCGTCGATGGTTTCGCCCTGCGAGATATATTGAAGTTTGCTATACATAGTGATATCCAATTAAGGTTGATGTTGAACTCAGGTATTTTTCGGTATAGTTTTTGGCATTTTTGCAAGCCATTTCTAAAGGTTGATTTAGAGCTAAATTGGAAGCAATTGCAGAAGCAAGCACACAGCCGGAACCGTGTTTTTCAGAACAGTATTTTTCTGATGGAAATAAATCGATAATTTCATTTTTCAAGAACAATTGATCTTTTCCAATTGCATTTGAATTATGACCGCCTTTTAGTAAAATTGCTGTTGAAATTTCATTTTCAATCCAAAGATTCTCTTTTATAAAACCGGGAAGCAATTGTTCGATTTCGATATAATTTGGGGTAATCAAATCGATTTTTGATAGGATTTTGAGGAGATCCGAATGATCTTCAATATTTAAAAAATCAAATTTTGTAGTCGATTTTAAAACCGGATCCCAAACAATTTGAGTTGAAGGAGAAAGTAATTTTATAGTCGAAAGAATTCGGTTCAAGTAATGTAGAGAAGGAACAATTCCAATTTTTACTGCGGCAATTTTATAGCTTAAAAATAGCGTTTCGATCGATCGGATAACAAAGCTTAAATTGATCCATTGAATTTCATAAAATTTATTTTCTGTCTGAATAGTATTAGCCGTTGCAATAGCGAAGCCAGAAACTTTATGCTGTTCAAATGTTTTGATATCAGCCAAAATTCCAGCACCACCAGACGGATCTAAACCTGCGATTGTAAGAACGAAAGGACGATTTGCTGACATAATTTAAATTCGGTTAATGGTTTTTTGTTGTTCCAAATAGCTCCCAAAAGTGCAATATCATCAAAGCCATTTTTTAATGTTGTTTGAATGTTGTTTGAATCAATTCCGCCTAAAGCGACAACTTTTGTTTCATGATTTGTTCTTAATTTTATTTCTTCGAAAAAATCAATTTTTGGTTCATAATTGTCTTTGGAGATACTTTTGAAAACTGGACTTAGAAATGCATAATCAAAATCATTTTTTAATGAATTAAAATCTGCAATTGAATGCGTTGATGTCGATTTGGACCTACATGGTTTTGGATACCTAGCAGGAAAGGCCAAGTCTTTTTTCTTTCTTTTTCAGAAAAATGAAATCGGTTAATTCCAAAATCTTCCGCTAAATGATGATGACTATGCAAAACCAAATTAGCACGAAATTCCAATTTTATCTGATGAAGAAATTGTGCCATTTCCAATTCACAAAAATCAGGTTTCCGAATATGAAGTAAAGACAATCCCTCTTCAAACAAAGAATGAAGAATTTGAATTTCATCTTCAACAAAAAAAGGATTTGTAATCACAATCATTTCAAAAAAGTATTAAGTATTAAGATGAAAGTATTAAGAGTTTACAGATTTTAAGTCTTAATATTCCCATCTTAATACATTACTAAATATAAATCTCTTTCCCTTGCTCAATAAATTCCTCTGATTTCTCCTGCATTCCTTTTTCTGCGGCTACCACATCCCTGATTTCCTGAGATATTTTCATAGAACAGAATTTTGGTCCGCACATTGAGCAAAAATGTGCCACTTTTGCACCATCGGCAGGAAGTGTTTCATCATGAAATTCTCTTGCTGTGTCTGGATCTAAAGCCAAATTGAATTGGTCTTCCCAACGGAATTCAAAACGAGCTTTGCTCAGTGCATTATCGCGATATTGTGCTCCCGGATGACCTTTTGCTAAGTCAGCGAGCATGAGCAGATATTTTATAGGTGATCACACCATCTTTAACATCTTTTTTATTTGGCAAGCCAAGGTGCTCTTTTGGAGTTACATAACACAACATCGCACAGCCATACCAGCCAATCATTGCGGCTCCAATTGCCGAAGTAATATGATCGTAACCCGGAGCAATATCTGTAGTTAAAGGACCTAAAGTGTAAAATGGAGCTTCGTGGCAATGTTCTAATTGTTTGTCCATGTTTTCTTTGATCATGTGCATCGGAACGTGTCCTGGGCCTTCAATAAAAACCTGAACATCGTGTTTCCAAGCAATTTTGGTCAATTCGCCTAAAGTTTCTAATTCGGCAAATTGAGCTGTATCATTTGCGTCAGCAATCGAACCCGGACGTAAGCCGTCTCCAAGAGAAAAAGCAACATCATATTGCTTCATGATTTCGCAGATTTCCTCAAAATGAGTGTATAAGAAGTTTTCTTTATGATGAAACAAACACCATTTTGCCATAATCGATCCGCCACGAGAAACAATTCCAGTAACACGGTTTGCAGTTAAATGAATGTAACGAAGCAAAACTCCGGCGTGAATTGTGAAATACGAAACACCTTGTTCAGCTTGTTCAATTAAAGTATCACGAAAAATTTCCCAAGTTAAATCTTCAGCAATTCCTTTCACTTTTTCTAAAGCTTGATAAATCGGAACAGTCCCAATTGGAACAGGAGAATTTCGAATAATCCATTCTCTGGTTTCGTGAATGTTTTTTCCAGTAGATAAGTCCATAATTGTATCCGCTCCCCAACGGCAAGCCCAAACCGCTTTTTCAACTTCTTCTTCAATGCTTGAAGTCACGGCACTATTTCCAATATTGGCATTGATTTTCACCAAAAAATTACGTCCCACAATCATAGGTTCACTTTCTGGATGGTTGATGTTGTTTGGAATAATTGCTCTTCCGCAAGCTACTTCAGAACGAACAAATTCAGGAGTGATTTTGTTTTTGGAGTATTCGCACCAAAACTTTGTCCGTTATGTTGACATTGCATTGCTTTGGTTTGTTCGTTTAAAAGCTCAATTCTTTGGTTTTCGCGAATCGCGATGTATTCCATTTCTGGAGTAATAATTCCCTGTTTAGCGTAATATAACTGTGTTACGTTGGCGCCTTTTTTAGCGCGTTTTGGCTGATGCAAATATTCAAAACGAAGATGATTTAGTGTTTCATCTTTCAATCGACTTTGACCATAATCTGAAGTGATTTCATCTAAAATTTCAACATCATTTCGATCAAGAATCCAGCTTTCGCGTAAGCGTGGCAATCCTTTTCTAATATCAATTTCAACATTTGGATCTGTGTAAGGTCCGGAAGTATCATAAACAGTTACTGGGGGATTTTTTCTATTCCGCCATTTGAAAGTTTGGTGTCGCTCAAAGTAATTTCGCGCATCGCAACTTTTATTGGATGAATTTCGCCATCGATATAAACCTTTTTAGAATTTGGAAATGGGGTTCTGGATATTTGTTCTTCTTTAGTCATAGTGTTTTTTGTTTCAGGTTTCAGGTTTACTGTAGAGACGCATTTCAATGCGTCTACGTAAGGTTGGCAAATTGGAATTTAACCACCCTGCGTAGCAGAAATAATGAGGATTTCGTCAGTTTCTTGTACGAAGAATTCGTTCCATTTGAGTTTTGGAACAACAGTATTGTTAACAGCAACAGCAATTCCGATTTGTTTGTGCGGAATTTCGAGATCGAGCAATGATTGAACGCTTAGCGATTCAGCATTGAATTTTTTGGTTTGTTGATTGATTTTTAGTTCCATTCCTTATTAAGTTTAGTGTATAGATACACGTTAGGAATGGCTACAATAACGCATAGAAATGCGTTTAAGAAGTCATCTTACTTTTCCCTACGCTAGTATGAACTAGATCAGGTTCAGAGGGTAAAATCTCAGCCTGCGCAATGCAGACACCCCTAAAGTGTGAAGCAAATGTAATGAAATTTTTTTTAAGTTTTCAGTCTCAGTCACAGTTTACAGTTTTAATCTGTGATTTCAAGTTTCAAAAAAACTGAAAACAGAGACTGAAAACTGCGACTATTTTCCTTTTCGGATAAAGCAATCTTCCGTATGATCATTGACCATTCCGGTGGCTTGCATGTGTGCGTAAATTACGGTTGAACCAACAAATTTAAAACCGCGTTTTTTTAAATCTTTGCTGATTTCATCTGAAAGTGGAGTAGTAGCGGGAGCATCTTTTGAATTTTTCAGATTGTTTACGATTGGTTTTCCGTCTGTATATTTCCAAATATAATCAGAGAAAGTTCCAAATTCTTCCTGAACTTTCATAAAAGCTTGAGCATTGGAAACCGCTGACTTTAATTTTTAATTTATTTCGGATAATTCCCGTATTCTGCATCAATTCTTCGATTTTGTCTTCAGAATAATTGGCTATTTTTTTATAATCGAAATAATCAAAAGCGGCTCTGAAATTTTCTCTTTTGTTTAAAATCGTAATCCAGCTTAAACCCGCTTGGAAGGTTTCCAAAATTAAGAATTCAAAAAGAGTAGGGTCATCATAAACTGGAACGCCCCATTCTTCGTCATGGTATTTTTTATATAAATCGCTGGAATTGCACCAGCTACATCTTATTAAATCTTCTTTTTCCATTATCTTCCTATTTGCCAGCTGTATCCTTTTACAGACGGAATATATGCCGAGCGACCAACTATTACTAAGTCGTTATAGATTTTACGATTGTATTTTATGCCGATAGCATTGCCAGACATATACATTTTATTGGCTTTGAATTTTACTTTCATTTTACCGTCTTCAAGTTCGGCATCTGATACTTTTTCGACAAGCCAAGTTGACTTCCATTTCACGGATAGCTCATTTTCAGCAGTTTTAGTCACACTTTTGACTAGTTTGACAGCTTCTTCAGGAATTTCAAAATTGTCTGTAAGCTGTTCTTGTGTCATTGTTTGGCCTATTTTACAATTGTTGAGAATTTTTCGAATATTGACAAAATTGAGCAATTTATCATTTGCTTCTTTTTTGATATCAATAGTAGTGCTTTCTGTTTTTGTTACCGGACTTGGAAGTGGTGTTATGCTGATTGTATTTTTGACTGCAAAAGCAGTTTGTTTTGTCGTTGCTTTTTTGGTTCCAATTTCTTTTGGAGCCTTGATATTTTTTGATGAAATTTTGGAACTCGTCTTAATTGGAGCGGGTTTCAGCATATTTACAGGCATGATTGCTTTTTTAGACGGTTTTTTTCATCATGTCCGCAACTAAAAAAGAAACAGGTAATAATGGAGAATAAAATAAACAAGCAACTATTTTTCATGACTATGGCGTTTTTATTCCTTATGTGGAGAATCTTCTTCCAAATATTTTTTAATCAAATGATGCCCTGCGTAAATTAAAGGCGTTAACAATATTGCAATCGACAATTTAAACGTATATCCAATCAATGCCGATGACAAAAAGGTGTCAAAATCAATTTTTCCGGGCAACCAAAATGCAATTCCAAGAACAATAAAAGAATCAAATAACTGCGATATTACAGTTGATCCTGTTGTTCTGAGCCAAATTTTTCTTTCGCCAGTTCGTCTTTTAAAGAACCAAAAAATCCATACATCAATTAACTGTGATGCCATAAAAGCAATCAAACTACCAACAATTATCCACATACTTTGCCCAAAAACAGCCTGAAATTGGTCGTCATTTACAGGGCTTATTCCTTTTGTCGCGGGAATTATAATGGCCATAAATAAAATTAAAAAAGCATACGCAATCAAGCAAGCCGTAATGAATGAGAGCTTTTTCACTCCTTTTTCTCCAAAATATTCATTAATCAAATCGGTTGTTAAAAAAACCACCGGCCAAGGCAAAATTCCAATACTCATTACAAATGGACCAATCTGGATCAGCTTACCTCCAATTAATTCAGCTACAACAGCGTTAGTTATAAATATGCCTGCTAGAATAACAAAGACAACTTCTTTTTTGGTTTTAAACATGTGAACTTATTAAAATCTGATTTATTCAAAGTTAATTATTTTAACTAAATTAACATTTAGCATTGATGATTATTTCTTATTCGGTTTTCCTTTTAGTTAATAATAGAACTCTTTATTTTGCTTTTCATTTAATAAACGTTTTCTGATTGCGAGCGATTGTTTGCCTGAAAAGCGAAATTGTTTTATTTGTCTCGTTTTTTTAACATATTGTGATATGCTGTCGATTGGTAAATTTTAGGTATTTTTGGAGAAGAACAAGTTTCTATTATTTATAATCAAATTCACGAGAATGAAAAAATTAATGTCAATTTTTATCATGAGTACAACTTTTTTGCGGCTTCCGCACAAAGCAATTCTGATAATCCGTTGCTAAAACCATGGCCAGGGCCATACGGAGGAGTTCCTGCCTTCAATGAGTACAAAGTTTCAGACTTTAAACCAGCAATTGAATTTGCAATTCAGGAAAAATTAAATGAAGTAGATGCTATTGCAAATAATCCAAAACCAGCTACTTTCGAAAATACAATTGTTGCTATGGAGCGCTCTGGGCAAACAATTGAAAGAATCATGACCGTTTACGGAATTTACAGATCAAACTTAAGCGACCCTGAGTTTAGCGCTATTGACAGAGAAATGTCGCCTAAATTTTCTGAGTTTTCAGATAAAATCAATCAAAATAAAAAATTATTTACCAGAATTGAAACGGTTTATAATTCAAAAGAAAAAAGCAAACTTACTGGTGAGCAACAACGTTTAATTTGGTTGTACTACACCAATTTTGTGCGTCAAGGTGCGCAACTTAATGATGCTGATAAAGCAAAAGTTGCAGGAATAAACAAAGAACTTGCAACATTATTTACACGTTTCAGTCAAAATTTATTGGCAGAAGAGCATAACCAATATGTTGAATTAAAAACAGAAAATGATTTTGCTGGTTTGCCAACCGAAGTTAAAAATGCGGCGATTGCAGAAGCAAAAGAAAGAAAATTGAATGTAATGGGATGTGTTGCGAATACACGATCTTCAATTGAGCCGTTTTTGACCTTTTCAACTCGTAGAGATTTAAGAGAAAAAGCATTTGATATTTTTGTTAAACGTGGCGATAACGGAAACGAGAATGACAACAATGCAACACTTGTTTCTATTTTGCAATTGCGTACGCAAAAAGCAAAATTATTAGGTTACCCAACATTTGCTGATTGGAGTTTGTCTAACAAAATGGCAAAAGATCCTAAAAAGACTTTGGCTCTAATGGAATCTGTTTGGGAGCCGGCTGTTGCGCAAGTTCACAAAGACGTTGCTGAAATGCAAAAAATTGTTGATGCTGAAGGTGGGAATTTCAAAATTCAGCCATGGGATTACCGTTTTTATGCTGAAAAAGTTAGAAAAGCAAAATACGATTTAGATCAAAATGAAGTTAAGCCTTATCTTCAATTGGAAAAACTGCGCGAAGGAATGTTTTGGGTTGCTGGCGAATTGTTCAATTTCAGCTTCAAACAAATTACAAATGTTCCGGTTTATCATCCAGATGTACGTGTTTGGGAAGTAAGCAACAAAGTAACTGGAAAAGTGGTTGGTTTATGGTATTTTGATCCTTACGCACGTGCAGGAAAACGCTCTGGCGCTTGGATGAATGCTTACCGTAACCAAGAAAAATTAGACGGAAATGTGCTTACAATTGTGTCTAACAACTGTAATTTTATTAAAGGTGCACCAGGTGAGCCAATTTTGATTTCTTGGGAAGATGCTTCGACTTTATTCCACGAATTTGGACATGCGCTTCACGGATTATGCTCAAATGTAACATACCCAAGTTTGGCAGGAACGTCTGTAGCAAGAGATTATGTTGAATTCCCTTCTCAATTATTAGAGCACTGGTTGGCAACTCCAGAAGTATTGAACAAATTTGCTTTGCATTACAAAACAAATCAACCAATGCCTCAGGCTTTAGTAGACAGAATTGAAAAAGCGACAAACTTTGGTGAAGGTTTCTCTACAGTAGAAACAATTTCAAGTTCTTTAGTAGATATGAAACTACATTTAGCTACTGAGCCGATTGATCCTCATAAATTTGAAAAAGAAACGTTAGATGCATTGCACATGCCTTCAGAAATTGTAATGCGTCACCGTATTCCACAATTTGGACACATTTTTTCAAGCGATGGATATGCTTGCAGGATACTACAGTTATTTATGGGCAGATGTTATTAATGCTGATGCGTGGGAAGCTTTCCTAGAAGGAAAAGGTGCTTATGATAAAGCAGTAGCGAAAAGACTTTATGATACTGTATTTAGTGTAGGAAACACTATCGATCAGGAAAAAGCTTATGAAAACTTTAGAGGAAGAGCTCCAAAATCTGATGCGTTGATGCGCGCTAGAAACTTTCCAATTAAGAGCAAAAAATAATAAGATGAAAATCTGATTAAAATCCTCGGATAATTATTTATCCGAGGATTTTTTATTGAATATTGTCACAATTCTACCATACAGTTTTTTGCATTTTAAATCAGACTGAAGGTCGAAAAAGTCTTTTTTTAGTAGTTCCGATAGGAACGAATTATATTGTAGAGCTGGACTTTAGTCCAGTTTAAATGGGATAAAAAAAGCCCTGAATCGCAAGATTCAGGGCTTTTAATATTTGAAATAATAAATATTAACCTAAAGTAACTCTTTTGAAACCAGTGATTTCAACATTGAATCCTTTAACATAATCACCAACTTTTTTACTGTCATCTTTGATGAAGTTTTGATCTAAAAGAGCTTTCTCTTGATCTAAAGTAGTGTTGTCAGAAATGAAACGTTGAACTTTTCCTGGAAGAATTTTATCCCAGATTTGCTCTGGTTTACCTTCAGCTTTTAATTCAGCTTTAGCATCTTCTTCAGCTTGTTTGATAACTTCAGGAGTTAATTGAGAGAAAGAGATATATTTAGGAACATTTTTTAAAGTTTTTCCTAAACGTTTTGCTTCTTCATTATCTTTTTCGATTACAGCAATACGAGCAACAAGTTCAGATTCAACGAAAGCAGGATCAAAATCTTTGTAAGATAATGTATCAGCTCCCATAGAAGCAACTTGCATAGAGATATCTTTTGTTAAAGCTTCAGCGTTAGCAACTGGAGCAGAAATTGCAGTTAAAGCGGCAATTTTATTAACGTGAACATAAGATCCTACGTAAGCACCTTCTAAAATTTCGAAACCACCGATTTCGATTTTTTCACCGATAACACCAGTTTGCTCGATTAATTTCTCAGCAACAGTGATTCCGTTGAAATCAGAAGCTAATAATTCTTCTTTAGAAGAGAAGTTGATAGCTCTTTCTACTAAATCTTTAGCTAAAGCAACGAAAGCTTCATTTTTACCTACGAAGTCAGTTTCACAGTTTAAAGTGATGATAGCTCCTTTAGTGTTGTCAGCATTGATAAAAGAAACAGCGACTCCTTCAGCAGACTCACGGTCAGAACGGTTAGCGGCAACTTTTTGTCCTTTTTCTCTAAGGATTTGGATCGCTTTATCGAAATCTCCTTCAGCTTCAACTAAAGCTTTTTTACAGTCCATCATTCCGGCACCTGTAGATTGTCTTAATTTATTTACGTCTGCGGCAGTAATTGTTGACATAATATTTTGAATTTTTAATGTTAAAAGTAAAAATTCCAGCTTTTAAATCCCAAACTCCAATTTTAATAAATTATCAACATAACGTTTTTAATTTTGTATTTGGAATTTGGAATTTAAAATTTGGAATTTAAAATTTGATTTATTCTTCAGTTGCAGGAGCGACTTCAGCCTCAGCGACAGGAGCTTCTTCAGCGACTTCAACTTCTTTTTCAGCACCTCTGTCAGAAAGACCTTCGATTACTGCAGTAGTTACTAAAGATAAAATTTTGTCAATTGATTTAGAAGCGTCATCATTTGCAGGAATCACGTAATCAACCTCTCTTGGGTCAGAATTCGTATCAACCATTGCGAAAACTGGAATGTTTAATTTTTGAGCTTCTTTTATTGCGATGTGTTCAGCTTTGATATCTACTACGAACAATGCCGCAGGTAGTCTAGACATATCAGCAATTGAACCTAAGTTTTTCTCTAATTTAGCACGTAGACGATCAACTTGTAAACGCTCTTTTTTAGATAAAGTGTTGAAAGTACCATCTTTCTTCATTTTATCGATAGAAGACATTTTTTTAACTGCCTTTCTGATAGTTACGAAGTTAGTCAACATTCCACCTGGCCATCTTTCAGTGATGTAAGGCATGTTTGCGGCTTTTGCTTTATCAGCAACGATGTCTTTTGCTTGTTTTTTGGTAGCTACGAATAAGATTTTTCTACCTGATGCGACAATTTTTTTCAAAGCTTCGTTAGCTTCTTCAATTTTAGCCGCAGTTTTATATAGATTGATAATGTGAATACCATTACGCTCCATATAAATGTAAGGAGCCATGTTTGGATCCCATTTTCTAGTCATGTGTCCGAAGTGAACACCTGCTTCTAGTAATTCTTTTACTTCTATTTTGTTTGCCATTTTTGTACTAGTTTACGTTCTGTTGATTAGCAATGTATAAATGGCGATTTCTCTGGCTTTATACATTTAGATGCTAAACTATATCCTACCTCGATAGGAGAGCAACAATAACTGTGTTTTTTAATTTCAATAAATAATTGATAATGTCTTGTCCCATTTGAACAAGACAGGTAATATTAACGTTTAGAGAATTGGAATCTCTTACGAGCTTTCTTCTGACCGAATTTCTTACGTTCAACCATTCTTGGGTCTCTTGTTAATAAACCTTCTGGTTTAAGGATTCCTCTGTTTTCAGCGTTAACTTCACACATTACGCGAGCTAATGCCATTCTTACAGCTTCTGCTTGACCAGTTGTACCACCTCCGTAAACGTTTACTTTTACGTCAAAGTTGTTTTCATTTTCTGTCATAGATAATGGTTGTAACACTTTGTAACGTAAAGTTGCAGTTGGAAAGTAAGTTGCGAATTCTTTTTTGTTTACAGTGATGTTTCCAGTTCCTTCAGAAACGTAAACACGTGCAACAGCGGTTTTTCTTCTACCGATTTTGTGAATAACTCCCATTACTTAAGATCATTTAGGTTAACAGTTCTAGGTTTTTGAGCTCCGTGTTTGTGCTCAGATCCTACAACAACATTTAGATTTCTAAAAAGTTCAGCACCTAATTTGTTTTTAGGTAACATACCTTTTACAGCTTTTTCTACTAATAATGCAGGGTTTTTAGCTTGCAATACTTTAGCAGTTAAAGTTCTTTGTCCTCCTGGGTAACCTGTATGACGCATGTAAATTTTGTCATTCATTTTTGTACCTGTAAGGTTAATTTTTTCTGAGTTGATAACAATTACGTTATCTCCACAGTCAACGTGCGGTGTGTAACTTGGCTTGTACTTACCTCTTAAGATCATAGCAACCTTTGAAGCAAGACGTCCTAAGTTATGACCTTCAGCGTCAACAACAATCCACTCTTTAGTTACTGTGGCTTTGTTAGCTGAAACTGTTTTGTAGCTTAATGCGTCCATAATATTATTTTAATTAAACATTCCATCCCCAATAAAGGGGATGCAAAAGTACAATTAATTATTTTAAAACCAAATACCTGAAAAGAATATTTTATATCCTGAAAATCAGGACATCAGTTTTGTATTTAAAACATTAAAAAAAACCACCTTCACTATAACGCGAAGGTGGCTCAATATTTTGAATTATTTTGTTAAACAATGAACAAATTTGCAATGTCTACAACTTGTTGTGTTGTTAATGGTTCATCATAAGCTTCTGATCCTGCGGATGCTCCAAAGGCTGTTGATGTATTGAACCCTGCTTGCATGGTGACACCTTCGCCATCATAAACAGCTTGTGTTGCCGCAGGCATTCCTGCACCTCTTTCGGCATTTGAAATCCAGCCTTTTAATCCGCGTAAGCGTCGAACTTCAGATGCATGTCGAGCTTCGACAGAATGAATTTGCAAAGCGACTGTCAACAAGTCTGGTGTTGTTATTAAATTGGCGACTTGGCCTTTGTAAGCTCTTACGCCTGTATCTTCAAAAGCTTGTGCCAATGCTAAAAAGGTTGGATAATCATGAAAAGGATCAAATGCTCCTCCAACTGTAAAGTCAAAAGTAGGTTTTGCAACAAAATTGGCGCTCATTGTGCCTCCTAATCCTGCTATTAAAAATTTGACATGATTTGATTCATGTGCCGCAATCTGCTGAAAAACTTTTAAATCGCGTCCGCCATTTTCCGAAGCTGGAATTACTCCAGAATCCAATGCCATCGCATAAAATTCATTTTCAAGATATTCTAGAGTCAATGCAAATTGCAAAGCGCCAATTGGCGTGGCAGGTGTTGCCGTTATATCTTTTGCAAGCGCTTTGTTGGCCATTGCAGATAATCCGAAAGGGATTGAGGCCAGCGCAAGATTTCGTCCAATATTTCCAAACTGATTAAAACTGTCTCTTCGTGAGCCTGTTCTTGCCATTAAGCTGTCATCAGTGAAGGTCTCTATAAATTTTAAAATATTCATAATTTCTAAGTTTTAGCGAGTTAGTATTAAGGTAAATATTTGGCAGTGAATTTTGTAGTAATAAATCCTCCAGCAACGGGTAGAATTTTGGAAGGATCTTTAGCAACATCTAATCCTGTTGATGTATTTACAATATCGTCTCCCGCAAAATCTTTAGAATTTGGGTTGATCAAGCTTCTTATTGCTGAAGCATGTCTGGCTTCTACCGAAACAATTTTTCCGGCCAATAACAAGTAGTCTGCGCTTTTAATTAATCGTCCGGCGCCATTATAAGCGACAACTCCTGTGTCTTCCAGTGCTTTTGCCGTTGCAAGGACCTCGTTGCGGCTGTTGAAATTGAGAGAGCCATAATTGAATGCTAAGGAGGGAAGCAATTGAGAACTAGGGTCAGGAAGGGCTCCTGTCAAAGCGACTTTAAAAAAATCTCTGTGAACTACTTCATGATGATACAAGTCGGTTAAAACTTGTTTTTCTGTGTCATTAAAAACAGAATTGAAACTGGAAGAATTTACAACTTTCGTATAAAAATCAGCTTCTAACTGTTCTAAGGCATACGCATAAGTAAGTACGCCAAAATCTCCGGAGCCTAAATCAAATACTCCATTTTTTATTCCGGGCAGGGAATTATCCTGCATATTATCTTCATTATCGTTGTCAGCTGCAGCCCAGCAAGAACCAAACCTGCACTAACTAGCGTTAAGCCACTGAGCTTTAGAAAGCTCCTTCTGCTATCCAGAGAAGGATTAACTTCCTGAATTTTAACTTCGTTTTTCATAATCAAAGGTTTTTATTAAGGTTAATAAAGCGTATATTAGAGTATTAACGAGATTTAAGGAGATACGGTTTTGAAAAATCAATGTTTCTTGATTTTATTTTCAAAAGGCGTTATAATTTTAATAAGTGGTAGGGCTTTTTTGTTTTATTTTAGGTAATTCTACTATATTTGTATTAATTACATAAAATTTAATTAGATGAAAGCTAAAGCAACTCTTAAACAAATTGCGAAAGAACTAGGTGTTTCTGTGTCTACAGTGTCTAAAGCATTGAATGATAGTCCAGAAATTAGTGAGCAAACGAAGGTGAAGATTAAGGAGTATGCCAAACTCAAAAATTATAAACCGAATGTTATTGGTCTGAATTTGAAGAACAGAAAGACCAAAACTATTGGTGTAATTATACCTAATATATTGAACTCTTTTTTCGCAAAAGTTTTCAGTGGTATTGAAAAAGTAGCCGACAAGAAAGGTTATAATGTGATTACTTGTATTTCTAACGAATCTTTAGAAAAAGAAATTCATACACTTGAAATGTTGAGCAACGGAACTATCGATGGTTTCATTCTTTCAGTTTCTGAGGAAGCGCAAAAACTTCAGGATTACAATCACTTTTCGGAAATTATTAATGACGGAACTCCAATTGTAATGTTTGACCGTATTGCAGATGAAGTAGATTGCGATAAAGTTGTGGTTGACGATTTTGATTCAGCTTTGAACTCAACACAGCATTTAATTAATCTTGGATGTAAAAATATCGCACTAATTTCTTCGGTAGATAATTTAAGTGTTGGAAAACTAAGAGCCGATGGATATTTGAAAGCTTTAAAAGACAATAATATTCCGATAAACGAGAAAATTATTCTTCGTACAGATTCTGAAGATGATATGAAAGCTAAAATCGATGGGCTTTTTGATAATAAAATTGATGGAATTTTTGCTTTGGATGAAAATGATTCGGTTGCGGCTTTAAGAGTTAGTTTGAAAAAAGGATACAGAGTTCCAGAAGATATTTCAATTATTGGTTTTGCTGACGGAATTTTGGCTTCAAGACGTTTGTCGCCAAGTTTGACAACAGTAAGCCAACACGGAATTGAAATTGGTGAAGTTGCCGCAAAACGCTTAATCAAAAGATTGGAAGAAAGCGAAGAAGAAACTTCGGATTATGAAACAATCGTTATTAAGACGGTTTTGAAAGAAAGAGAATCGACAAGAAAAGTTAAATAAAATGTAAGTTATAAAAAAAGACTGTTCGGAAGAACAGTCTTTTTTATTTATAATTTGTGTCATTGCTAGGAACCAAGCAACCTCACTAACATAAGACGCAAAATTAATTCAGCAAATGAGATTGCTTCGTTCCTCGCAATGACAAGATTGCTTAGAAATCTAAAGTCTACAATCTAAAATCTAAAATTATTAATGTGCTTCTAGCCAATCTTTACCCATTCCTAATTCAACTTCTAAAGGAACCGACATTTTAAATGCATTTTCCATTTCGTGTTTAATCATTGGCTGGATTTTTTCGAGTTCATCGTTGTGAACATCGAACACAAGCTCATCATGAACTTGAAGTAACATTTTAGATTTCCAGTTTTCGTCTTGTAATTTTTTATGAATGTTGATCATTGCGATTTTAATTACGTCGGCGGCGCTTCCTTGAATTGGTGCGTTAACGGCATTTCGCTCAGCGACACTTCTTACTACAGCATTTGCCGAGTTGATGTCTTTTAAATAACGACGACGTCCTAAAATAGTCTGTACATATCCTTTTTCGCGGGCAAATTCTATTTGCTCATTAATATAAGATCTTAATTTTGGATAAGTTTTATAATACGCTTCAATTAAAGCAAGCACTTTCGCTTCGAGATAATGAAGTTTGACTGCTCAATCCAAAAGCCGAAACACCATATATAATTCCGAAGTTTACTGTTTTGGCGTTGCTTCTTTGTTCACGAGTCACATCTTCTAAAGCAACATCAAAAACCTTTGCGGCTGTCGATCTGTGAATATCTTCTCCGTTTTGGAATGCTTTTATCATGTTTTCTTCGCCACTTAAAGCGGCGATGATTCGTAATTCTATTTGAGAATAATCGGCAGAGATTAAAGTGTGATTTTCATCGCGAGCGACAAAAGCTTTACGAATCTGGCGCCCTCTTTCAGTACGAATTGGAATATTCTGCAAGTTCGGATTATTTGAACTCAAACGCCCTGTTGCGGCAACTGTCTGCATATAATCGGTATGAACGCGCAAAGTCTTTTTGTCCACTTGTTCTGGCAAAGCCAAAATATACGTACTCTGCAATTTAACCATTTGACGCCAGTCCAGAATGTCTTTTACAATCGGATTTTCGTTTGCCAAATACGTCAAAACTTCTTCACCAGTTGCATATTGACCTGTTTTGGTTTTCTTTTGTTTTGCACCTCCAATCTTCATTTTTTCAAATAAGATATCTCCTAATTGTTTTGGCGAAGCCAAATTGAATTTCTCGCCGGCAGTTTCGTATATTTTTTGTTCCAAAGATTTGATTTCGACATCCATTTCAGATGACATTCCTTTCAAGAAATCAACATCTAAACGAATTCCTTCGGTTTCCATAGCGACTAAAACGCTCACTAACGGAATTTCGATTTCATCAAATAACTTTTTAGTTTCAGTTTTGTCTAGTTCCGTCGTGAAGATTTCCTTTAATTGTAAAGTAATATCAGCATCTTCGGCGAGCATATTCTTTAATATCTTCAAGAGGAACATCGCGCATCGAAAGCTGATTTTTTCCTTTTTTGCCAATTAAATCTTCAATTGGTTTAGGCGAATATTTCAAATATGTTTCGGCTAAAACATCCATATTATGACGCATATCAGGATTGATCAGATAATGTGCAATCATCGTATCAAAAAGTTTTCCTTTTACTGTAACGCCATAATTAGCAAGGATTTTTAGATCGTATTTTAAGTTTTGCCCAATTTTTTCGATGTTTTCATTTTCGAAAAACGGAACAAATTTGTCAATTAAAGTTTTAGCTTCTTCTTGGCTTTCAGGAAACGGAACATAAAATGCTTTTCCTTTTTCATATGAAAAAGACATTCCTACTAATTCAGCATGCAAAGCATCAATTCCAGTAGTTTCAGTGTCAAAACAAACCGAAGTTTGGTTTTGTAAATTCTGCAATAACAATTTCACGCCCAAATCTCCTTGAACAATCTGGTAGGAGTGTGGTGTATCTGATAAAGTACTGTAAAATGAATTTTTTGGAGTTTCTGAATCTTCATCTGCGGAAGCGCTTCCAAACAAATCAAATTGATCTTCGTTTTTTGGTTGTGGTTTTTTGTACAATTTAGCATCAGAAACTTCTGGAGTTGCAGTTTGCGTTCCATCGGTTTTGAACAAATTGTCAAATTGCTCTGCCATTCTTCTGAATTCTAATTCTTGAAAAATAGCTTCTGTTTTTTCAATATCCGGACGCGATAATTCATAATCAGTTTCGTCAAAAGTAACAGGGCAGTCTAATAGAATAGTTGCCAATGTTTTAGAAAGCAAACCTTTTTCTTTGTTTGCTTCAATATTCTCTTTCATTTTGCCTTTCAGCTTGTCTGTATTTGCTAAAAGGTTTTCCATTGTGCCAAATTCTTTCAAAAGTTTTTTAGCTGTAACTTCGCCAACTCCAGGAAGTCCAGGAATATTATCGGTCGCGTCGCCCATCATTCCAAGAAAATCAATTACTTGTTCAGGTCTTTCGATTTCAAATTTTTCTAAAACTTCAGGAACACCCCAAATTTCGATTCCGTTACCCATTCGGGCAGGTTTGTACATAAAGATGTTTTCAGAAACTAATTGCGCAAAATCTTTATCGGGAGTTACCATAAAAACTTTGTAATTCTGTTTTTCAGCTTGTTTAGCAATAGTTCCAATTAAGTCATCGGCCTCAAAACCTTCAACTTCTATAATAGGAATGTGCATTGCTTTTAAAAGTTCACATATATAAGGAACAGCAATTTTGATTGCTTCGGGCGTTACGTCTCGGTTTGCTTTATATTCTGGGAATATTTCGTTTCGCATTGCGCTTCCGCCTTTATCAAAGGCAACAGCTAAATGATCTGGTTTTTCTCGTTTAATCACATCCAAAAGTGAGTTCATGAAACCCATAATTGCAGATGTATCCATTCCTTTTGAGTTGATTCTCGGGTTTTTTATAAAGGCATAATAACCACGAAAAATTAATGCGTAAGCATCTAGAAGAAAAAGGCGTTTTTGAGTTGACATAAAAAAATATTAGTCTGTAAAAATAAACAATTGGGTTTTAAAAATGATTCGGTTGATGAAAATTAATTTGTTCTACATTATTTGTAGAGACGCACCGCAGTGCGTCTCCTCGTTGCATTTAATAATGTCGTGAAAATTGCGAATAATTAAATGATTCATATGGCGTAAATGATTAAAAAAAGGAGAAAGTTAATATCAAGTTAAAAAATGATTCTTGTAGGAATTCTTCATTTTTTCTTCATTTTACGAAGGTAATTTTGAACTGTAAAATAAAAGGTAATTAATTTTAAATTTTAGAAATCATGAGAAATTTATTGATGGTATTAGTAGCAGTTTTAGGCGCAAGTGCAATGGTTCATGCATTTCCTGCAAAAAACAGTCAAACAACTCCTGTAAAAGAAGCTCAAGCACCAAAACAGTCAAAAAACAAAGCTGATAAAAAAACAAAATCAGTTAAAAGTGAAGCTCCAAAAGCTGAAACAACAAAAGTAAAAAAATAATAAAAACAACTTAAGAGAATAAAAACATTAATTTAAAAATTAGAAATTATGAAAAATTTATTGATGGCGGCAGTATTAGTATTAGGAACAAGTGCAATGGTAAATGCTCAAACAACGCCAGCTCAGGCCGCACCGGCAAAAGAGGTAAAAGCAACTAAACACCATAATCACAAATCTGGTAAAAAAGATAAATCAGAAAAAAGTGAAACTCCAAAAGCAGAAACTGCAAAAAAATAAAATAAAGATTGTTTAAGTTTTGTTTTCAGATTCATGGTTAGGAAACAAAACAGGGATAATGGTTATGGAGAATGCGGTTGAAAAAGCTGACGAAGAAATTTGTCGGCTTTTTTTAATCGTTAATTTTTTAATAACAGGTGTCGTGATTTTTTAAAATTGCTTAAATTTAATTGCGCTTAATAGCTACAGATTATGAATATTTTAATTGTTGAAGACAATAAGGAACTTGCAGTCGAAGTTTATGATTTTTTGTGCAATACAGGTTATGTATGTAAAATTACGCATACTTGCGAGGAAGCACTCGAAGAAGTAGCTGGCAATGATTTTGATGCGATGCTTCTTGATTTAGGATTGCCGGATGGCGACGGTTTCGAGATTTTGAAAGCGGTAAGAAAAACACAATCAAAAATGGCTGTTATTGTTTTGACGGCTCGTGGTGAATTAGACGACAGAATAAACGGCCTGCATTTAGGTGCTGATGATTATTTGACAAAACCTTTTGCACTTACTGAACTCAGTGCGAGATTGTTTGCTGTGATTCGCAGAATTCATGGTTTTACCTTGAATAATTTAAGCATTCATGGATTTTTGTCATGCAGCTTCAAGATTATAAAGTCAGTTATAATGAAGTGCCGATTAGTTTAACCAAAAAAGAGTTTGATATTTTTCAATATTTAGTTCTGAATAAAAACCGAGTGATTACACGACTGCAATTGACAGAACATATTTGGGGTGATATTCTCGAAGTTAACTCCGATTCTAATTTTATTGATGTCCATGTTCGAAATCTTCGAAAAAAATTAGATAAACATACCACAATTGATTGGTTTGAAACGGTTAGAAATGTAGGTTATCGAATCAATGAATAAAAAGACAAATTTGTGAAGATAAAACACCAGTTGGCTATTTTTAATGCACTGACAAGATTGTTGGTGATTTTGATTTTATGGCTGATGTTGCCCATTTTGGTCGAAAATGTGGTTTACAGGCATATCAATAACGGCTTGGTTGAAAAAAGAAAAAATTCATTGATCATTTGAATAAAAAAGAAATAGATGATTTTATTCAGAATGCCGATGATTCAACCGAAACTTATTCTCAATTTTCGACACTGCACAGCGAATTTTTGGTTCTTTCTAAAATTCCTATAAAAGATAATGATAAAAAGACTTTTTTCAATAATGAATACCGAATTATTGAAGGAGAAGAAAATGAATATCGAATTCTGCAATATCATTTTACTTATGAAAATCAAGGGTATCAGCTGGAAATTGGTAGTAGCCTCAGCGAAGTAAATGACTTGACGTTTATTATTCGATTCTTTATTATTATCGTTTTGGTGGTTATTCTGCTTGTTACTTTTTTGGCAGATACCGTTTATATTGAATACCTTTTAAAGCCTTTTTATAAAATCATTGATACAAAAATAAAGCGTGTCAATGAGCCAGAAGCTTTTGATCATACTCCGATAAAAGCAAATTCTAGAGATTTCAGAGAACTTGATTTGGTATTAAATCAAATGATGGATCGAATTACGGAACTTTTTAAAAAAGAAAAACAATTCATCTCAAATGTTTCTCACGAATTGCTTACTCCAATTGCATTGCTGAAAAATAAATTCGAAAATTTATTGCAAAATGAATCTTTAGATGATAATGCTGTTGATAAAATAGTTGGATCAATGAAGACATTGGACATGCTGAAAAAAATAATCAATAATCTGTTGCTGATTTCTAGAATCGAAAACAATCAATATGAAGCAAACGAAGAGATTAATTTTCATGAAATTGTAAATGACTTGCAGGAAGATTTAGAAGATCGAATTGAAGATCGAGAAATTGAGTTTGTAAATAAAATGGAGCATGATTATGTTTTTACGGGAAATAAAACGTCGCTTCATATTTTGATTTATAACTTGGTTACAAATGCTATAAAATACAATCGTCCGAACGGAAAAATTATTGCCAAAGATGGTTTTGAAAAAGGACATTATTTTATTTCCATAACAGATACAGGTCTTGGCATGAGTGAGGCGCATCTTGAAAAAATATTTAACCGATTTGCTAGAATCAGCTCAGATCAAGACGGTCAGGGTTTAGGGCTCGCAATTGCCGAAAGTATTGCTTCTTTTCACCATATTGAAATCAAAGTTGAGTCGGAAATTAATGTCGGAACAACATTCACTTTGATCGTTCCGGAGCCTCTAAAACATAATTAAAAGTTAATTCTTTTGAAATGGTTTAATCTTCATTTTGTCTTCATTTAGTGATTCTATCTTTGAAGTATAATAATAGAAGTAATAAACAAATCAGTAAAAATTTTAATTATGAAAAAAATAGTAATGCTTGCAGTAGCTGTTCTAGGAACAGTGGCAATGGTAAATGCTCAAACAACTCCAGCTCAAGCTAAAGCGGCTCCAGCAAAAGAAGCTAAAGCTCCAGCAAAAGAGAAAAAGCAGACAAAAAAGCTAAAAAAGCAGAGGCAACTAAGCCAGAAGCGGCAAAAACTCAAAAATAAAAAAATATAAGTTTGCCTCGGCAGGCTTTGTGTGGATTATAAAAGGTTTTAAAAAATTTGGTAGAGAAAAAGCTGGTGGAGAAATCTGCCAGCTTTTTGTTCTTTATTTTTGAGTTAAATTTTTGATAATAAAAAGCAATAAAATTTTCATTCTTTGTTACTTTGCTTAAAACTATAACTAATGATCATTCGTTTTATAATTCTTTGTGCCCTTTTTCTTTTTATTGAATTTTATTCCTATCAAGCCTTTCGTACTTTAATTAAAACGAGATGGGTTTTAGTAAGTTATCAACTCATAAGTTTTCTTCTTTTAGCCTTTATCATTTATTCTTTTACTCAGTTTGACCGTTCAGTAGGGCAAACCAAGCAAACCATGTTTACAATGGGGCTAATGCTTTTGGTTTATGTTCCAAAAATAGTTCTTACGTTGGTAATGTTTGGTGAAGACATTTTCAGAATTGGTGCAAGTCTTCTGAATTATTTCATGTATAATGCACCAAGAAAAGAAATAATGCCAGACAGAAGAAAATTCATCAGTCAAATTGCTTTAGGTTTGGCGGCTGTGCCCTTTTTGTCTTTGATTTATGGAATTTTTGAAGGGAAATATAATTTTAAAGTAATCAAGCAGACTGTCTTTTTTCCAGATTTGCCAGATGCTTTTGATGGTTTTAGAATTACACAAATTTCAGATGTTCATAGTGGCAGTTTTGATAATCCCGAAAAGATAAATTATGCCATCGATTTGATCAATGAACAAGAAGCCGATATGATTTTGTTTACTGGCGATATCGTAAATACGCATGCAAAAGAAATGCATCCGTGGTTGGAGACTTTTAGCCGAATCAAAGATTATAAATATGGAAAATTTTCAGTTTTAGGAAATCATGATTATGGAGAATATGTGACTTGGCCATCAGCAAAAGAAAAGGACGAAAACTTTCAAGAAATCAAAAAACTTTACGGGCAAATCGGATTTAAATTGATGCTGAACGAACATACTTATATTCAAAAAGGCAATGATAAAATTGCGTTGATTGGAGTAGAGAATTGGGGAGTTAATTTCAAAAAGGCTGGAGATTTAAATAAAGCTTCTGAAAATGTTGCTAAAGAAGATTTTAAAGTCTTGATGAGCCACGATCCAAGTCATTGGGACGCTGAAATTAAAGATCATCCTAAAAACTTTCATTTGACATTGGCTGGACATACGCACGGAATGCAGTTTGGAATTGAGATTCCGGGTTATTTTAAATGGAGTTTGGCACAATATATTTACAAACAATGGGCTGGTTTGTACGAAACTGCCGGAAGATACGTTTATGTTAACCGTGGATTTGGTTTTCATGCCTATCCAGGCCGAGTTGGCATTATGCCAGAAATAACAGTGATTGAACTAAAAAAGGGCAAGAATGTGGCTTAATTCGTTAAAAATGCTACATTTGTAGAATATTTGCCTCTTTGTAGTAAATTAAAAAATTTAAATTTTTGGTTTTATGTCAAAATTTGGAGAACTAATAAATGCTCAAGTCCCTGTGTTGATTGACTTTTACACAGATTGGAATGAATCGTCAGTATCTATGCATCCAGTAATTAAGGATGTTGCAGCTGCGCTTGGTGATAAGGCCAAAGTAATCAAAATTGATGTAGATAAGAATCAAGAACTGGCTGAGGCTCTTCGTATTAAAGGTCTTCCGACGCTAATGATTTATAAAGAAGGACAAATGATCTGGAGGCAGTCAGGTGAGCTTGATGCAAATACGATTATAGGAATTGTTCAAGAACAGTTCAATCAATAATTAAACCTTTTTTTGATGTTGTTTTAGTGGATAACATCAAAAGCATACCCATTTTCTTTTAAAAAATGTAATGTTTTTGGCAATGCAAATTTTAAATTTTGCGATGCTTTTATGCTGTCATGAAAAACAATTACACTTCCCGAAGTCACATTCTTAGTCACATTTTCTAGGCATTTCTCTGGCGTAATCGATTGATCGAAATCAGCGCTCAAAACATCCCACATTACTATTTTGTAGCCTAAGTCGCGCAATATTTTGGATTGTGCTTTTTTGATTTTGCCATAAGGAGGACGAAACAGTAAGCTGTTTAGTTTTTTTCATTGGCTAAAATCGAGGCGCAATTTTTCACGTTTTCAATATAATCATTAGTTTGGCTTTTCCATCCATTTATATGATTCATTGTGTGGTTTCCAATAGCATGTCCCTCGGCAATCAATCTTTCAAATAAGGAAGAATTTGCATTGATGTTTTTTCCGATGCAGAAAAACGTAGCTTTTGCGTCGAACTTCTTTAATTCAGACAAAACCCAGTCTGTGATTTCTGGAGTAGGACCATCATCAAAAGTGAGGTATATTTTCTTTTCCTTGTTCGGAATATCCCAACAATACTTAGAAAATACCTTTTTGATAAAAGAGTTAGTTTTGACCCAATAAAAGCTCATTTTGAATGGATTTATAGATACTGTAAAATTAAAAAATGCAGTGCTATTTATCTAACAGCACTGCATTTTTTTAATCAGTATATTTTTCGTATATTATTATTCTTTTTCACGTCCAAAACGTTCGAATACATTTACATACGTATTAAATGTCTTTTTGTGTTTTTCGTAGAATGCTTTGTCGTTATTGCGATCCATTACTTGTAGCAGACTTCTGTAGCGCTCAATATCGGTAATAATATCAATTGCAAGATCAGTTTGGTCTCCAGGAGGCAATGTCGCATAATAGTTTAGGTTTTCATTGTATTTTTTAACCAATCTATTAAGCAATTCTCGTGCTTTTGCAGTTTCTCCAACTTTGTAATATCCATTTGTGAAAGGTTCCACTAATGAATAATAACCGAATTTATCCAATGGCATTTTTGTCATTGCTAAATTGATTACGTTTTTAGCTTTGTCAATTTTGCCTTCCGCAATAAGCTGATCCATCAAACGAGATAAGTTTGTGCGGTAAGTGATACTGTTTCTTCTGGTTTCTGGATCGTGATAGATTTTATCACTTTCGCTGTTGCCCCAATCCCATTTCATTACAATATCATACATTTTATCGGCATCAATTTGTCCCATATCCATTGGCCCACCATCTTTTGATGGAACATTTCTGATCGGAACTAATTTGTAAACCATTCCGTCTAGTTGCAGATAGTTTTTCAACCATAAGTAATCTTCATCATCAAAGGCGCCACCACTAAAGTAAATTGGACGTTTCCAGTTGTTGTTAGCCAAGATGTCAAGCATCATTAAGCGGTTTTTGTATATCGCGCTTCCTTTGATGTCAATATCCAAATAAGGAACGATAGAATCATTGTATTTCGGATTGATCACTTTGTTTTTGATGATAGCATCTTTATCAACAGGAACTCTGATTTTGTTTGTTGGGTAAAAGTGGATTGTTTGTCCATTTTGAAGACCAACAGTCGATTTTGGGTTTTTAATGAAATTGATAAAATCATTAATGTTCCAACGCGTGTCAATTTTTTGGATATAAGCTACATAATCCAGTTTGTCACCCACATAATCATCATGTGTGAACGATATTGGCAATGGATTCGATTCATAAGCTTTGGCTTTCATTTGATCAATGTACCAATCTGTCATGAATAAGCTTGTGTTTACGATTTTGACATCGGTTCTAAAATGCTCTATTTCCTGAGCATACCAAAGCGGGAATGTGTCATTATCTCCAATCGTAAATAAAATAGCGTCTTTGTCACATGAACTCAAATAAGCTTTTGCCATTGCAACTGCTGTATATCTTCCAGATCTGTCGTGGTCATCCCAGTTTTGAGATGCCATTAAAACAGGTGCGGCAAGCAAACTTCCTGCAATAATTACCGGTCCTGCAATTTTTGGAGCAATATATTTTTGAATGCTTTCATATAAAGAATAAACTCCAAAGCCAATCCAAATGGCAAAAACATAAAATGATCCTACAAGTGCATAATCTCTCTCACGAGGTTCAAAAGGTCTTTCGTTCAAATAAATTTTTAATGCAATTCCTGTGAATAAGAATAATGCCAAAAGCACATAAAAACTCTTAAGATCTTTGTTTGCATGATACATTATTCCAATAAGTCCTAAGATGAAAGGAAGGAAATAGTAAACATTGCGTCCTTTGTTGTTTAAAACATCTGAAGGCAAATTTTCTTGTGAACCTAAATGCACTGAGTCAAGAGGCTTGATTCCACTGATCCAGTTTCCATCAAGATTATCGTATTTTCCTTGAACATCGCTTTGGCGTCCAACAAAATTCCACATCAAATATCTCCAATACATATATCCAAATTGATATTCGAACATAAAACTGAAGTTGTCAGTTGCGGTTGGTTTTTCAATAATTAGATAGTCTTTGTAGCTATTCAAGAATTTTACATAGCCTTCGTTGTCAATTTGTTTTTGAGCATAAGCTTTTCTGAATTCAGAAACTGTTTTTTCAACTTCGTTTCTTAATTGAGCAGTCGCTTTATTGTATTCATCTTCACTTAATTGGCTTGCATCAATTCCATATTTTGCCAAATCTTCCTCATAATTGTAATTCGGGTTTATTCTGAATTTCGGCGGATTTGTAAAGTTGATATAGTTTTGAATATGAGCAGTTTCAGTGCTCCACATTCTTGGCAGAATCGTTTTTTGATTGTCATCAGAATTTTGATCTGCATTTTTGTAATTGTTAGTAATGATGTATTTACCTGTTTTATAATCTCTTTCGTAGTTTGGTTTTTTGTCTAAGTATGGCGTTTTTTCGTCAAGACCTGCAAAAACTTCGGTATATTGAGGGCCATAGAATAAAGGATTTACACCATATTGCTCACGATTGTAATAAGCTAAAACCTCAATAGCGTCTGATGGTTTGTTTTCGTTGATTACCGTATTTGCATTTGCACGAACTGGAAGCATCATCCAAGTAGAGAAACCAATTAAGATAAATAAAATACAAAGGATAATCGTGTTGTAAAAAATAAGCCCTTTTCGTTTGGTGAATTTTAATCCAAAATAAAAGAAAGCTACAAAAAGCAATGCGACAAAAATAGTTCCTGAGTTGAAAGGAAGTCCCACGCTGTTTACCATGAAGATTTCAGTTTTTCCGAAGAAAGCCATAGTTAAAGGCAGAAGCAATTTGAAAATGAACAACAAAATTCCAATTACGACTACATTGGCAATAAGGAAATTTTTAATGGTAACTTTTTCGTAGTGTTTAAAATAGTAAAGAAAACCTATAGACGGAATTGTCAATAATGCCATAAAGTGAACACCAAATGAAAGTCCGACAACTAATGAAATAATCAAAAGCCATTTGTTTCCTTTTGGTTTGTCCATATCTTGTTCCCAACGAAGACCAAGCCAAAAAAGCAAGGCAATTAATAAAGATGCCATTGCATAAACTTCTGCTTCAACTGCATTGAACCAAAAGCTGTCTGAAAAAGTATAAGCAAGAGCGCCTACAAAAGAGCTTCCTAAAATAACTATAGAATTGTTTTGGTCAATTTCTGCAAAACGCGCTACGATCTTTTTTAAGATCATTGAAGAAGACCAGAACATAAATAAAATCGTAAATGCACTAGAAAAAACAGACATCATATTAACCATTACAGCTACATGTTGTGCGTCAATAGCAAACATGGCAAAAAAAGCTCCCATCATTTGGAATAAAGGGGCTCCTGGTGGGTGACCCACTTCAAGTTTGGTCGCTGTGGCTATATATTCTCCACAATCCCAAAAACTCATTGTAGGTTCGACGGTTAAAGTATAAGTAATTAAAGCGATTGCAAATGCAAACCAACCAATAATAGTATTCCATTTATTGAAATTGAATTGTGCCATATTTAGGTGTTAAAATTTTGTATGTTTTCTATCCTACAAAGAAAATGTTTTTTTGTGTAAAGAAACGAGCATTAACAAAAAATTCTATAAAAGTCTACGTTAAAAGTAATGTCCTGTCAATGAGATGATTCTATTGTTGAGTGGGATTTAAATGTGAAAAAAAACAAAAAAAATCATTTTTTTTGTTCAAAAAGTTTGCAAAAACTAAATAAAGCCTTAAATTTGCACTCGCTTTACAGCACTGCTGGTCTATGGTGTAATGGTAACACTACGGTTTTTGGTGCCGTCTTTCTAGGTTCGAGTCCTAGTAGACCAACAGAAAAGCCTCTCAGAAATGAGAGGCTTTTTTTATGCAAAAAAGTTTCAAATAAAATTTGCATAAGACAAATAAAGTTCTAATTTTGCACCCGCTTTACAGCACTGCTGGTCTATGGTGTAATGGTAACACTACGGTTTTTGGTGCCGTCTTTCTAGGTTCGAGTCCTAGTAGACCAACAGAAAAGCCTCTCAGAAATGAGAGGCTTTTTTTATGCTTTAAAATTAGGGTGTTTTCTAGATTTTTTTATCGCAAAGCGCGCTAAGGTATGCGCAAAGTGTCTTTTTAAAGAATGCTGAGTTCGCAAAGTTTTATGTGTCTTATTTTGAATATAGCCCGTGGTTTCAACCACGGAAAACTTATAGGGAAAGACGTAATTTTTGGAAGGCTTATTGGAGACCTATTTATGATTTAAAGAAGATGGAACGATTCCGAATTTCTTTTTGAATGAAAATGAAAAATGGGATAAGTCTTCAAATCCTACACCAATATAAACTTCTGATGGCGAATTTCCTTGGCTGATTAAATAATATGCTTCTTGAAGTCTTTTGTTTAAAAGCCATTTTCCAGGTGTTTCTTGAAATACTTTTTGAAAGTCTCTTTTGAAAGTTGCCAAACTTCTTCCTGTAAGATAGGCGAATCGTCGCATTTGAACGTTGAAATGAAAATTCTTATTCATAAAAGCTTCCAAGTCGATTTTGCCAGGTTCATTAAAATCAAATAAAATGTCTTTTAATTCTGGATTTACTTTTAATAAAAGATGAATGGCTTCCTTAATTTTCAAATTGAATAAAGCTTCGTTCTTTTCTTCTTCGACTTCAAGATAAGATATAAGCGATTCCATGAAAGACTTATAGAGTGGGTTGGGAGCTAGCGAAAACATAGCGTCTGTGTCGGCTTTTTTGTCAGCTTTCAAATTGTACTCCTTGCTAATTTCTTTTAAAATTTCCTGATCAAGAAAAAGCGATATGGTTTTGAATTCGCCTCCTTCTGGTGGTATTTTGGTAAATTTTGCCAAATGATTTCTTCTACTAAAGCGAAAATCTCCCGGTTTTGAATGAAAGGTGTTTTTGCTGTCTGAAGCGATCATTTCTCCAGAAATTTGATAGCTGAAAACATGTTCAGGAATGAAATGTTCTCCTTCTCGGTCGCGTGCATAGTAGCAGGAGTAGAGTATTTTTGGTTTCGGATTTGATTTTGTTGTCATAATGGTAAAATTACAAAAGATCCGGAAATTTTGTTCATGCAAACTTTCCGGATCGTAAATGATTATAGAGGTTTGATAAGCGCTTTTGGTTCTAGATAAGCTTCAAGTCCAATGGTTCCAAATTCGCGACCAATTCCTGATTGCTTAAATCCGCCAAAAGGGGCCATAGGATCGTGCCCAATTCCGTTTATTTGAACGCGTCCAGCGTTAATTTGTGAGGCAACTCGGTGTGCTCTTTTTTCGTCTGATGAGCTTACATAAGCTTGAAGTCCGTAAGTGGTATCATTTGCGATATCAATTGCTTCTTCTTCGGTTTTGTATGTAATGACAGTTAAAACTGGTCCAAATATTTCTTCTCTTGCAATGCGCATTTGATTGTTTGCATTTACAAAAACAGTCGGTTTGACAAAATTTCCTTTTTCAAGTCCGTTAGGTTTTCCTAATCCTCCAACAAGAATTTCGGCGCCTTCATTAATTCCAGTCTGAATATAATCTTGAACGCGTTGATATTGTTTTGTGCTTACCATTGGTCCGACTGCTGTGTTGCTGTTTTTTGGGTCGCCAACAATTACGTTTGCTAAAACTTCTTTTAGGATTGATTTAGTTTCTTCCAGTTTGTTTTCTGGAATTAAAAGTCGAGTTCCGGCAATGCAGGCCTGTCCACTGTTCATAAATGCGGCGCTCAAGGCAAGTGGGATTGCTTTTGAGAAATTGGCATCGTCTAAAATAATGTTTGGCGATTTTCCTCCAAGTTCTAGTGTAACTCGTTTCATGGTGTTGACTGCTTCTTTGGCAATAATTTTTCCAACGTTTGTTGAGCCGGTAAAAGAAATTTTTGAAATATCAGGGTTTCGGCTGATTTCTGCACCTACAACTTCTCCCAATCCGTTTACGATATTTACTATTCCTTTTGGGAGTTGTGCGTCATGTAGGCATTCCGTCATTAATTGCGTTTGTTGGGCGCTCATTTCGCTGGGTTTTATAACGGTTGTGCATCCCGCAACGATCGCTGTTGCTAATTTGCTAGAGATGAATCCGTTGCTGGAGTTCCATGGGATTATGATTCCAACAACGCCGATTGGGGTCATTTGAACTTCAGATTGCCCCATGGTTTTGATGAAATCGTAGTCGTTTAATAGGTTAATTGCAGAATCGAACCCTTTTAGCATGTATTCGTAACTTACTGAGGCAAATTGAAATGTTCCTCCATATTCTTCAACCATTATGTTTATAAAGTCGTTTTTTCTTTTTTCAACAGCAGTTTTAATGTTTTTCAGGTATTGAATTCTTTTTGTTGGTGAAGTTTTGGAAAAAGTTTTAAAAGCATTTTTGGCGGCTTCAATTGCGTTTTGAGTGTCTTCGGTATTTCCTAAAAGAACTTTTCCAAGCTTTTCATTTGTGGTTGGGTTTATAAGGTCGAAATATTCAGTTCCTTGAGGAGTTACAAATTCTCCGTTAATGTAAATTTTGTCTATTGTTTTCATAATATATGATTTAATGAATTTTTATTTGACAAATTTCTGGATAAATGCCGTCTGCGGTTTTGTTGTAAAGCTCAATTAAGCTTTGTTGAAAAGCTCATTTTTTTTGTTTTGCGAAAAAAGCTTCTCGATTGAGAAGCTTTTGTCGCTGAAATGATTTTGTTTCTTAAATCTTTAGCGTAATTACAGGTCTGACGGCGTGATTAACCAATCCCTCGCTTATCTTGCCGTTGAAGAAATGTGCGAAGCCTGTTCTGCCGTGTGTGCACATTCCAATGATGTCTGCGTTTATGCTATTTGAAAAATTGAGGATTCCTTTTTCAATATTGGTGTCGTTGTAAATCTGAGTTGTACAGTTGGCTATGCCAAATTCTGCTACAAAACTTTTCATTGCTTTTTCCATGACATGTGTCGGCTTAAAGCTGTTTGGTGTGCAGATGGTTACCAGGTGGATTTTTGCTTCAAAGAATTTGGTGAAATTCAATAGTTTGGCGAAAGGTTTTTTGGTTTCTTCAGAAAAATCAGAAGCAAAAACAATATCGCTAACCTTAAAGTCTGAAATGTCTTTTTTGATGACCAAAACCGGAATTTCAGAGTTTCGGACAACTTTTTCTGTATTTGAGCCAATTAAAAGTTCTTCAACGCCAGAAGATCCGTGAGATCCCATTATGATTAAATCAACTTCGTAATCCTTGCTTACTTGGAGGATTCCGTGAATTGGTTTGTCCATTTTTACGATTTCAGTTACCGAGATTCCGTCCAGATATGGTCTTGAAGATACTTCGTCAAGTGTTTCGTTTGCTTTTTTCATAAAAAGCATAGTTTCAGGTATGCTCGCGCCTCCGAGTATGGCATCGTTCATTTGGTGCGGCAATTCAAGCATGTGCAAAATGATAATTTCTGAATTGTTTTTTTAGCAATTTGCGCGACCACTTTTAACGCATCTTCAGCATGTTCTGAAAAGTCAGTAGGAACTAAAATTCGTTTCATAATTTTTTGGGTTAAATTATTAGAATAATCTGTTTTTGAATGCTCTTATAAAGATAAGAAATATTTTTAGAGCAATCAATTTATTTTGATTTATAAAAAAATCACTATATTTGCATCGTTATTTATTAAAATCTAAATAATGAGGGGACTAAGTGTCCCCTCTTTTTATAAAATTATGACATTTAAGGAAAAAGTTAACGGATTAATTACGGAAGCACTTCTGGAGAAGCCATCAATCTTTTTGATTGATCTTGCGGTTTCGGATTCTTTTAAAATTAGTGTTGGTTTAGACGGAGATAATGGAGTTGCGTTGCAGGATTGTATTGATATCAGTCGTGCCATCGAAAATAATCTGGATCGTGAAGAGCAAGATTTTTCGCTTGAAGTAGCTTCGGTTGGAGTAGGGTCTCCTTTGAAATTGATTAGACAATACAAGAAAAATATTGGTAGAACGTTGATTGTTACTACAAATAATGAAAAAATTGAAGCAGAATTGGTTGAAGCTAACGATGTTTTCATAATTTTGTCTTGGAAGGCAAGAGAACCGAAAAAAGTAGGAAAAGGAAAAGAAACAGTTCAAAAAGAGCAACAAATACCTTATACAGAGATAAAAGAGGCAATTGTTACAGTAACATTTTAATTAAAGAATTCGCATGGAAAATTTAGCATTAATCGATTCATTCTCAGAGTTTAAAGATAATAAACTTATTGATCGTGTAACGCTTATGGCAATTTTAGAGGACGTGTTTAGAAATGCATTGAAGAAAAAATACGGTTCAGATGAAAATTTCGATATTATTATAAATCCTGATAAAGGAGATATGGAAATATGGAGAAGAAGAGTAATTGTTGCAGATGAGGATCTTGACTTTGAAAATGAAGAAATTACATTGACTGAAGCTAGAAAAATTGAAGCGGATTTTGAAATTGGAGAAGAGGTTTCTGAGGAAGTTAAATTGATTGATCTAGGAAGAAGAGCTATTTTAGCGCTTCGTCAAAACTTAATATCTAAAATTCACGAACACGATAATACAAATCTTTACAAACAATTTAAAGATATTATTGGTGATATATATACTGCCGAAGTGCATCACGTACGTCCAAGAGTAGTAATCTTGGTTGATGATGAAGGAAATGAAATTGTACTTCCAAAAGAAAAACAAATTCCGTCAGATTTCTTCCGTAAAGGAGACAATGTTCGCGGAATTATTGAAAGCGTGGAATTGAAAGGAAATAAACCTCAAATTATTATGTCTAGAACTTCAGAAAAGTTCTTGGAAAAATTATTTGAGCAAGAAATTCCAGAAGTTTTCGACGGATTAATTACAGTGAAAAACGTAGTTCGTATTCCTGGTGAAAAAGCAAAAGTAGCTGTAGATTCTTATGATGACAGAATTGATCCAGTTGGAGCTTGCGTAGGTATGAAAGGTTCTCGTATTCATGGAATTGTTCGTGAGCTTGGAAATGAAAATATTGACGTTATTAATTATACAAACAATATTCAATTGTTTATTACAAGAGCATTAAGCCCTGCAAAAGTTTCTTCAATCAAAATTGATGAAGAAAGCAAAAGAGCTGAAGTTTTCTTGAAATTAGAAGAGGTTTCTAAAGCAATTGGTAGAGGTGGTCACAACATTAAATTGGCTGGTCAATTGACAGGTTATGAATTAGATGTTATTCGCGAAGGCGATGTGGCAGGAACTGTTGCAGATGAAGACGATGTTGAATTAACAGAGTTCTCAGATGAAATCGAAGAGTGGGTAATTGAAGAGTTTGCAAAAATAGGTTTGGATACTGCAAAAAGTATCTTGAAACACGACGTAGAAGATTTAGTAAGAAGAACAGATTTAGAAGAGGAAACGATTCTAGATGTTATGAAAATACTAAAAGAGGAGTTTGATAGCTAGAAAATAGCTGAATATCTGCTCTAACAACACAACTAAAAAGGTAATAATAAAAAGGTTATATGTCTGAAGAGAGAGTAATAAGAATAAACAAGGTTTTAAGGGAATTAAATATTTCGTTAGAAAGAGCTGTTGATTATCTAAAAGATAAGGGGATTGCTATTGATGCAAATCCGAACGCTAAAATTTCTGATAGTGAATTTAATATCCTACAAAGCCAATTTGCGGGCGATAAGGGGAATAAGGAAGCTTCTAAAGAGGTAGGAGAGGAGAAAAGAAAAGAAAAAGAAGCATTGCGTGTTGAGCGTGAGAAAGAAATTGAAGACAAACGCAGACAAGAAGAGGAGCGTCAAAAACAACAAGAAATAATTAAAGCGAGAGCGGTTGTTTCAGGACCTGTACAAGTTGGTAAAATTGACTTAAATCCAAAAAACCTGCGGTTACTCCTTCTGAGGAAACAGCAAAAGTTGAAGAACCAAAAGCTGTTGTTGCACCTGTGCGGCCAGAAAAGCCGGTTCAGACTGAGACTGTAAAACCTGAACCAGTTACTGCAACTCCAATTGTAGAAGCTAAAAAGGAAGAACCTATTATTACGGAGAAAAAGAAGTTAAAACAGAATCTTCTAAAGTTGCTCAGGAGCCAATCGTGTCTACTGATCCAACAACGTCAGAGGAAACTATTACTACTCAATATCAAAAGCTTTCAGGAACAACTCTTACAGGCCAAACAATTGATTTGTCTCAATTCAATAAGCCGAAGAAAAAGAAAGAAGATCCTAAAGCGACTCAAAATAAACCTGGGGTTCCGGGAGCGGGAGGAAACAACGCAAATAAAAATAAGCGTAAAAGAATTGCTCCTAAGCCAGGAACACCTGGTGCGCCAAAACCTCCAACAGGAAATAACAATGCGCCAGGAACGCCAAACCCTAATAAGATAACTCCAAATAATAATAGTGGAGGTGGTTTTAATGCAAATAGAAGCCAAAGACCTGGATTTGTAAAAGGAAATCGTCCTGCAATTGTGGCTAAAGTTGAGCCAACAGAAGAAGAAGTAAAAAACCAAATTAGAGAAACTCTTGAAAAACTTCAAGGTAAAGGAGGGAAATCTAAAGCGGCAAAATATAGAAGAGATAAAAGAGAAACGCACCGTCAGAAATCTGATGATGAGCAAAGAGCTCTTGACGAAGGAAGTAAAACTATTAAAGTTACCGAGTTCGTTACTGTAGGTGAAATTGCAATTATGATGGATGTGCCGATTACTAAAGTAATTGGAACTTGTATGTCTCTTGGTATCATGGTTACCATGAACCAACGTCTAGATGCAGAAACATTAACTATTGTAGCAGATGAATTTGGTTACGATGTTGAATTCATTACAGTAGATATTGAAGAAGCGATAGAAGTTGTAGAAGATAGAGAGGAAGATTTAGTAACAAGAGCGCCAATTGTAACAGTAATGGGTCACGTTGACCACGGTAAAACATCTTTACTAGATTATATTCGTAAAGAAAATGTTATTGCTGGTGAGTCTGGAGGTATTACACAGCACATTGGAGCATACGGAGTTACTTTAGATAACGGACAAAAAATTGCATTCTTAGATACTCCGGGTCACGAGGCGTTTACCGCGATGCGTGCACGTGGAGCTCAAGTTACGGATATTGCAATTATCGTAGTAGCGGCGGATGATGATATCATGCCACAAACAAAAGAAGCGATTTCTCACGCACAGGTCATGGGAGTGCCAATTATATTTGCGATTAATAAAATTGATAAACCAAATGCTAACGTTGATAAAATTAAAGAGCGTTTGGCTGGTATGAATTTACTTGTTGAAGATTGGGGTGGAAAAATTCAGTCACATGATATTTCTGCAAAAGTCGGAACAGGGGTTAAAGAATTATTAGAGAAAGTTTTATTAGAGGCAGAGATTTTAGATCTAAAAGCAAATCCAAATAAAGCGGCTCAAGGAACAGTTGTTGAGGCTTATTTGGATAAAGGAAAAGGATATGTATCTACGATTTTGGTACAACAAGGTACTTTGAAAATTGGAGATTATATGCTTGCTGGTAAACATCATGGTAAAGTGAAAGCGATGCATGATGAAAGAGGGCACACGATTTTATCAGCTGGTCCTTCAACTCCGGTATCAGTTTTAGGTTTAGATGGAGCTCCAACAGCGGGTGATAAGTTTAATGTATTTGAAGATGAAAAAGAAGCAAAACAAATTGCATCTAAACGTTCTCAATTAATGCGTGAACAATCTGTTCGTACTCAAAGACATATTACACTAGATGAAATTGGACGTCGTATTGCTCTTGGTCAGTTTAAAGAATTAAATGTAATCCTTAAAGGAGACGTGGATGGTTCTGTTGAAGCGTTATCAGATTCGTTCTCTAAACTTTCTACAGAAGAGGTTCAAATCAATATTATTCATAAAGGTGTTGGTGCGATTACGGAAACCGATGTTAACTTAGCTTCTGCATCAGATGCAATCATCATCGGATTTAACGTTCGTCCTGCTGGAAATGCTAGACAGCTTGCTGATAAAGAAGAAATCGATATCCGTTACTATTCTATTATTTATGCGGCAATCGATGACTTGAAAGACGCGATGGAAGGAATGTTGGCGCCGGAAATGAAAGAAGAAGTTTTAGGTAATGCTGAAATTCGTGAGATTTTCAAAATTTCTAAAGTGGGTTCAATCGCTGGATGTATGGTAACTGATGGTAAAATTTTGAGAACTTCTAAGATTAGAGTTATTAGAGATGGAGTTGTGGTTCATACAGGTGAATTAGTTGCCTTAAAGCGTTTCAAAGACGATGTTAAAGAAGTGACTAAAGGTTACGATTGTGGTATTCAGATAAAAGGATTTAATGATATCGAAATTAATGATGTTATTGAAGCTTATCATGAAGTGGCAATCAAAAAGAAATTGAAATAATATTTAGTTGATATACTGAAAGCTCCAATGAAAATTGGAGCTTTTTTTATGTCTTATCTCGGTGAAAAATGCTTTTTCTCTAAAACTGTTCGTTTTTCTGAAATTTTGCTATTTTTGATTAAAATTATTTGATCATGAAACAGTTTTTGTATTCGGCTTTATTTTTTATTAGTATTTCTACTCTGTCTTTTTCTCAAGAAGCTGTAGAGAAAAGTGCTCCGCCGGCAGGAAATGCCGCAGTTGGCGATTATTATGGAGATAATGTTTCTACTGTTTCTGTAGATAAAGCAATTTCTGTTGAGAAATTAGAATTGAAATTTAAAGATCAGAAAAAAGTAGAAAATGTTGCTGTTAAAGGAATGGTGACTGATGTTTGTGAAAAAAGAGGATGTTGGGTGACCATTAAAACCGAAAATGGATCTTCGTTTTTTGTGAAAATGAAAGATTACGCATTTTTTGTGCCGACTGCCTTAAAAGGTAAAAATGTAGTTTTGGAAGGAAATGCAGAGAAAAAATAACTTCGGTTGATGAGTTGAAGCATTATGCAAAAGATGCTAAGAAATCGCCTGCTGAAATAAATGCAATTACTATGCCTAAAGAAGAAATTCGTTTTATGGCAAGTGGAATCAAAGTGGTAAATTAACTTGAATAAAGAGATAAAAAAAGAGCAAGATTTAATCTTGCTCTTTTTTTTGTTTGAAGTATTTGACTATTTTCCTGGCTTAAGCAAAAAAACATTTTTGTATCTATTTTTTATATCTGCCAAATTTCGTTCGGCCTCTATTCTGGTTTTAAAATTTCCAACTATTACTTTGTAATTTGGTGTATTGAAAATTATCGTTCCGTCAATGTTGATGTATTCTCTTTTGAAATCAGATAAAGTTTTCTTTGCTTCATCACTTTTGCCACTGAAAATTTGAATTCGGTAGGTATCGTTTGTACTTATTGATGTGTTAATTTTGCGCTTCTCGGTCAATAGTTGCTCGAATTTAGGGTCCTGATTTACTGTTAAATTTTGATCCTGAGCATGAATATTATATGCTAATGTGAATAGAGTCAATGTGAAGAAAACTCTTTTTGAAGGGGTTAAAATTCTCATAATGTGATGGTTTTTATGCAAAAATACTATTTAAAGTTTGTGTGGAAAATTTTAATATTATTTAGAATTGATATAAATTGATATTTAAGACTATTTTAAGGTTTTGAGAATAGTTCATAAGTCGTATTTTTGTGCAAGTTTTAAAAGAGGGTATAAGTTTTTACGAATTTATCACAGTAAAAATCATACCAAAAATTAGTAGATAATTATTATACTATATGAAAAAGGTGGGTAACCATAATTCGATCTCAAGAAAATTGCTCCTTAGCTTATCGCTAACGCTTATTTTCTCCCTAACTTCATTTGCTCAAGATCCTGCTGCGGCTCCTGCGGCACCTGAAGCCGCCGCTCCGGTCATGACATCTGGTGGAGATCCGGTAAAAGGGAAAGAACTTTTTAATGCAAATTGCGTCGCATGTCACAAATTAGATGCTAAATCAACAGGTCCTGCTTTAAGAGGGGTTGCTGACAGGCATGAAATGGCTTGGATTTACAAGTGGGTGCACAATAGTTCTGATATGATTAAGTCAGGCGATGCTGCTTGCTGTTAAGCTTTTTGAAGAAAACAACAAAGCGGTAATGACTGCGTTTCCTCAATTATCTGAAGGGGATATTGATAATATTATTGCTTATACTTCTGAAAAGAAACCTGAAGCGCCAACTGCTGTAGCTGGTGGAGCCGCAACTCCTCCGGGAACTAATGTAGAAAGCGGTTCAATTTCTAATAATGTTATTCTAGGAGCTCTTGCTCTAGTGATGGCTATTTTGGTTGTTATGTTGTTCATGGTGAACAAGGTGTTGACTAAAGTGGCGAATAAAAATGGTATTGAGGTTGGTCCTAAAGAGGAAAGATTGCCAATCTGGAAAGCTTTCGTTAAAAACCAGTTCTTGGTATTGGTTACTTCAATTTTCTTGCTTTTAGCTAGTGGTTACTTTGTTTATGGATACTTAATGCAAGTTGGTGTGGATCAAAACTATGAGCCAATTCAGCCAATTCACTATTCTCACAAAATTCACGCTGGAGATAACGAGATCAATTGTAAATATTGTCACTCAGTCGCTCGTGTTAGTAAAACTGCAGGTATTCCTTCTTTGAATGTTTGTATGAACTGTCATAAGAATATTTCTGAAGTTGCTGAAACAACTGCTACTGCTGAATACAGCAAAGCTTTCTACGATGCTCAAATTCAAAAATTATACGATGCTGTTGGTTGGGATAAAACTAAACAAGCATATACTGGAAAAACACAGCCTGTAAAATGGGTTCGTATTCATAATCTTCCTGATTTTGTATATTTCAACCACTCACAACACGTTTCTGTTGCGGGAATTGAGTGTCAAACTTGTCATGGTCCGGTACAAGAATTTGAAATCATGAAGCAATATTCTAAATTAACAATGGGATGGTGTGTGGATTGCCACAGAAAAACTGATGTTAAGATGGAAGGTAATGCTTACTATGATAAAATTCATGCTGAACTTTCTAAAAAATACGGTGTAGAGAAATTAACTGCGGCGCAAATGGGAGGTTTAGAATGCGGTAAATGCCACTATTAATCGAATTATTAAGATTTTAATATTTATATACAATGTCATCAAACAAAAAATACTGGAAAAGTGTTGAAGAACTAGAGAATGGTTCTATTGTTGAGGCGCTTAGAAATAACGAATTTGTTGAAGAGATTCCTACAGATGAATTCTTGGGAAATGCTGAAGCGTTGGCTTCATCAGGAACTTCACGTCGTGACTTTTTAAAGTACGTAGGATTTAGTACTGCGACTGTTACACTTGCTCGCTTGTGAAGGTCCTGTGCACAAGTCTATCCCTTATGTTTTACAACCAGAGCAAATCATTCCTGGTGTTGCTGATTACTATGCAACTACAGTTTTTGATGGTTTTGATTTTGCAAATCTTTTGATTAAAACTCGCGAGGGTCGTCCAATCAAAGTTGAGAACAACACTATTGAAGGTGCTAAATTTGCGGCTAATGCTAGAATTCATGCATCAATCTTAGGATTATACGATAGTGCTCGTTTGAGTGAGCCAAAATTAAAAGGGCAAAAAAGCGGCTGGTCTGCTGTTGATTTGCAAATCAAATCAAGCCTTGCTCAAGCAAAAGCAAAAGGAGGACAAGTGGTATTGTTGACAAATACATTAGCAAGTCCATCTACTGAGAAATTGATAGGTGAGTTTATTGCTAAAAATCCTAATGCAAAACATGTTGTTTACGATGCAGTTTCTTCTTCTGAAGCTTTAGATGCATTTGAGGCAGTATATGGAGAAAGAGCTTTGGTTGATTATGATTTTTCAAAAGCTTCTTTAATTGTATCTGTTGGTGCTGACTTCTTAGGAGATTGGCAAGGTGGAGGATATGATTCTGGATATGCAAAAGGTAGAATTCCTTCTGGAACTGAAGGGAAAAAAACAATGTCTCGCCATATTCAGTTTGAATCAAACATGACATTATCTGGAGCCGCCGCTGATAAGCGTGTTCCAATGACTACTGCTGATCAAAAACAAGCTTTAGTTCAAATTTATAATATTATTGTAGGTGCTTCTATTCCTGTATCTTTAGATGCTAACTTTAAAGCTGAAGCTGTAAAAGCGGCACGGCAATTAAAAATGGCTGGTACAAGAGGGGTTTTAGTGTCTGGAATTGAAGATAAAAATGCTCAATTGTTGGTATTAGCTATCAACCAGCGATTGGCTAGTGAGTCTTTCAGTACTGCTGGAACAAGACAAATTAGAAAAGGTTCTAATGCGGCCGTAGCTCAATTATTAAAAGATATGAATGCAGGAAGTGTTCATACTTTAATTATGAGTGGAATCAATCCTGCTTACACATTAGCTGATTCAGCTTCTTTTGTATCTGGATTGAAAAAAGTAGATACTTCAGTTGCTTTTTCTTTGAAAGAAGATGAAACGGCTTCGATCACTACTATCGTCGCTCCAGCACCTCATTATTTAGAGTCTTGGGGTGATGTTGTGATTACTAAAGGAACTTATGCTTTAACGCAACCAACTATTCGTCCAATCTTTAATACAAAACAATTTCAAGATGTTTTATTGTCTTTAAATGGTGTTGGTGGAACTTTCTACGATTACCTTAAAGCTAATTCAGCTAGTTTAATTGCTGGTTCTTCTTGGAATAAAGTATTGCATGATGGTGTTTTAGTAACGGGTTCTGTTGCTTTAGCTGGTGGATCTTATGATTTTGCTGGTGCCGCAGGTGCCCTTGCTAGCGCTAAATCTGCAGGTGGATTAGAATTAGTATTGTATACTAAAACAGGTATGGGTGATGGTCAACATGCAAACAATCCTTGGTTGCAAGAGTTTCCAGATCCAATTACAAGAGTTTCTTGGGATAACTACGTTACGGTTTCTAATGCAGATGCTAAGAAATACGATTTATCAAACGAAATTGTTGCAAATGGTGGTTTAAACGGAAGTTATGCTACTATTACAACTGCTGATGGTGTTAAGATTGAAAATGTTCCGGTTATTGTTCAACCAGGACAAGCTGTTGGAACTATCGGTCTTTCGGTTGGATATGGTCGTAAAGCATCTTTAAAAGAAGAAATGCAAGTAGGTGTTAATGCTTACGCTTTATATAAAAATTTCAATAATGTTCAGTCTGTTACTTTAGCTAAGGCTAATGGTGTTCATGAGTTTGCTTGTGTTCAAGGACAAAAAACATTAATGGGTAGAGGAGATATTATTAAAGAAACTACTCTAACAGTATTCAATTCTGAAGATGCAGAACATTGGAATGAAAAGCCAATGGTATCTTTAGATCACCAAGAGGTTGAAGCTACAACTGTAGATCTTTGGGAATCATTTGATCGTACAACTGGGCACCATTTCAATCTTTCAATTGACTTAAATGCTTGTACTGGATGTGGGGCTTGCGTTATTGCTTGTCACGCTGAAAACAACGTTCCAGTTGTAGGTAAAGCAGAGGTAAGAAGAAGCCGTGATATGCACTGGTTGCGTATCGATAGATATTATTCTTCTGAAAGCACTTTTGAAGGTGATAACAAGAGAAAAGAAGGAATCGCTGGTTTATCTAGTTCATTGTCTACATTCAATGAAATGGAAAAAGCAGGTGAGAATCCTCAAGTTGCATTCCAACCTGTAATGTGTCAGCACTGTAACCACGCTCCATGTGAAACAGTTTGTCCTGTTGTCGCAACTTCTCACGGTCGTGAAGGCCAAAACCATATGGCTTACAACAGATGTGTTGGTACTCGTTACTGTGCTAACAACTGTCCATATAAAGTACGTCGTTTTAACTGGTTCTTATACAACAAAAACAGCGAGTTCGATTATCACATGAACAATGATTTAGGCCGTATGGTATTAAATCCTGATGTTAACGTGCGTTCTCGTGGTGTTATGGAGAAATGTTCTATGTGTATCCAAATGACGCAAGCTACTAAATTGAAAGCTAAAAACGAAGGCCGTCCAGTTAGAGATGGAGAATTCCAAACAGCTTGTTCAAGTGCTTGTTCTTCTGGAGCGATGATATTTGGTGATGTAAATGATAAAGAAAGTAAAGTTGCGGCATTAGCGACTGATGCAAGATCTTACCACTTATTGGAGCATGTAGGAACAAAACCTAATGTGGTTTATCACGTTAAAGTTAGAAATACTTAGTAAAATTATTAATAAGAAACAATATAAAGGATTATGTCGTCTCACTACGAAGCACCCATTAGAAAACCTTTAGTTATAGGTGATAAATCTTATCACGATGTAACTGTAGATGTGGCGGCGCCTGTTGAAGGACCTGCAAATAAACAATGGTGGATTGTATTTTCAATCGCATTAACAGCCTTCCTTTGGGGATTAGGTTGTATAATTTACACCGTATCTACCGGTATTGGAACATGGGGATTAAATAAAACAGTTGGCTGGGCTTGGGATATTACTAACTTCGTTTGGTGGGTTGGTATTGGTCACGCCGGAACATTAATTTCTGCAGTACTATTACTTTTCCGTCAACGTTGGAGAATGGCTATTAACCGTTCTGCGGAAGCAATGACTATTTTCTCGGTAGTTCAAGCAGGTTTATTCCCAATTATTCACATGGGTCGTCCATGGTTAGCATACTGGGTATTACCTATTCCAAACCAATTTGGATCTTTATGGGTAAACTTTAACTCACCTTTACTTTGGGACGTATTCGCGATTTCAACGTATTTATCAGTATCATTAGTTTTCTGGTGGACTGGTTTATTGCCTGACTTTGCAATGCTTCGTGATAGAGCTATTACTCCTTTCAATAAAAGAGTTTATTCTATCCTAAGTTTCGGATGGAGCGGACGTGCAAAAGACTGGCAACGTTTTGAAGAGGTATCTTTAGTATTAGCTGGTTTAGCAACTCCTCTTGTACTTTCTGTACACACAATTGTATCTATGGACTTTGCTACTTCTGTAATTCCTGGATGGCATACAACAATTTTCCCTCCATACTTCGTTGCTGGAGCGGTTTTCTCTGGATTCGCGATGGTAAATACATTGTTGATCGTTATGAGAAAAGTTTCTAATCTTGAAGCGTATATCACATTACAACACATCGAGTTAATGAACATCATTATCATGATTACTGGGTCTATTGTTGGTGTTGCTTACATCACTGAGTTATTCGTAGCTTGGTATTCAGGAGTAGAGTATGAGCAATATGCATTCTTAAACAGAGCTACTGGACCTTACTGGTGGGCATATTGGTCGATGATGACTTGTAACGTTTTCTCTCCACAATTTATGTGGTTCAAGAAACTTAGAACAAGTATCATGTTCTCATTTATTATTTCGATTGTAGTAAACATCGGAATGTGGTTTGAAAGATTTGTAATCATTGTTACTTCTTTGCATAGAGATTATCTTCCATCTTCTTGGACAATGTTTTCACCAACATTTGTTGATATTGGAATTTTCATTGGAACAATTGGTTTCTTCTTCGTATTGTTTTTGTTATACTCTAGAACATTCCCTGTAATTGCTCAGGCAGAGGTTAAAACAATTTTGAAAGGAACAGGAGATAATTACGTAAGAGAAAGAGCAAATAGTAAAGATTCACATCATGAGTAATAAAGTAATATACGCCATTTATAATGACGACGATATTTTGATGGATGCAGTTAAGAAAACTAGAGTCGCTCACCATCATATTGAAGAGGTTTTTACTCCATTTCCTGTTCACGGATTGGATAAAGCCATGGGCTTAGCGCCAACAAGATTAGCAATTTGTTCTTTCTTATATGGATGTGTTGGTATTTCTGTTGCGACTACAATGATGGGTTACATCATGATTCATGACTGGCCACAAGATATTGGAGGAAAGCCGAGTTTCAGTTTCATTCAAAATATGCCATCTTTTGTGCCAATTATGTTTGAGATGACAGTATTTTTTGTCGCGCACTTAATGGTAATCACTTTTTATATGAGAAGTAGATTATGGCCATTTAAAGAAGCTGAAAATCCTGATGTAAGAACAACAGATGATCACTTCTTAATGGAAGTAGCAGTAAATGATAACGAAGCAGAATTAGTTTCTTTCTTTGAAGGGACTGGAGCTGTTGAAGTTAAAGTAATAGAAAAGAATTAATTGTAGCTATGAAAAGGATATATAAAATAACACTTTTAGTTGGTATAACTATTTTAGTTTCATCTTGCCACAATAATTCGGCACCGAACTATCAGTATTTCCCAAATATGTATGAGTCTGTTGCTTACGAGCCATATTCGGAAGCAAATATATTTAAAGGTGGAAAAGAAGGACAGCTTCCTGTTGCAGGAACTATTAATAGAGGTTTTGAGCCTTATGAATATGAAAATTCGACTGCTGGTTATGAATTAGCAAAAGCGAATTTAAAATCACCTTTAACTGAAGAAGAAAGAAATTCTGGTAAAGGAAAAGAGCTTTTCGAAATTTATTGTATCAGTTGCCATGGTGCTCGCTGGTAACGGTAAAGGTAAATTGGTTGAAAGAGAAAAATTTCTTGGGGTACCTAGCTATAAAGATAGGGTAATCACTGAAGGAAGTGTATTCCATGTTGAGACTTATGGTTTAAATGCAATGGGTTCACACGCAAATCAATTAAGCGCCCACGAACGTTGGTTAGTTGCTGACTATGTTCTAAAACTAAAAAGCCAATTATAATTGTTGAACAAACTGATCGTAATAGATATGTATACATTTTCAAGTAAATTAAAAACTTTTTCTATCATCTTAATGGTTCTAGGACTATTAGGAATTGGGTATGGTTTTTTAAGTGCACCTAAAGATATTCAAGAAGTTGAAAAAATACTAGTCGCGGATGCTCACGGTTCGCATGGGGCCGCACATGAAGAGGCCGCTGAAGCTTCTCATAAAGATGCCGCGCATCATGAAGCCGCTGAAGCTTCGCATGAATCACACAAAGGTGGTGAGCATGAAAAAGTTGGAGCAACTGATGAACATACTGAACATTTAACTCATGTATTGCACCAATTGCAAAATAAGCCATGGTCTGCATTATATGTTGCTTCTATTTTCTTTTTACTGCTTTCTATGGGAGTTTTAGCGTTTTACGCTATTCAACAAGTGGCTCAGGCAGGTTGGTCTCCAGTTTTATTTAGAGTTATGCAGGGTATCACTGCTTATTTGCCAGCTGGTTCAATCATTTTCTTTATTATATTAGTTCTATGCGGATTGCACTTTAATCACATTTTTGTTTGGTTAGGCGAAGGAGTTACTGATCCAAAAAGTCCAAACTATGATGCGATTATTGCTGGAAAATCTGGATATTTAAATTTCCCATTTTGGATTGCAAGAGCATTTGTTTTCTTATTAGGATGGAACATCTACCGTCACTTTTCAAGAAAAAACTGTTTAGCACAAGATGAAGCTAATGATGATCTTTACTACAAAAAGAATTTCAAAGCATCTGCAGGATTCTTAGTGTTCTTTATTGTTTCTGAGTCTATTATGTCTTGGGATTGGATTATGTCATTTGATCCACACTGGTTCAGTACTTTGTTCGGATGGTATGTATTTGCTTCTTTCTTTGTGAGTGGAATTACATCTATTGCTTTAGTGACAATTTACTTAAAATCAAAAGGATATTTAGAGTATGTAAATACAAGCCATATTCACGATTTAGCTAAATTTATGTTTGGTATTAGTGTTTTCTGGACTTACTTATGGTTCTCTCAATTCATGTTAATCTGGTATGCTAATATTCCAGAGGAGGTTACTTATTTTGTAACAAGAATTCAATTATATAACTTGCCATTCTTTGGTGCTGTAGTTATGAACTTTGTTTTCCCATTATTGATATTAATCAACACAGATTTCAAACGTCTTAATTGGGTTATTGTAATGGCTGGTATTGTTATCTTATTGGGTCACTATGTTGATTTCTTTAATATGATTATGCCTGGTACAGTTGGAGACAAATGGTTTATTGGTGTTCCTGAAATTGCATCTATTCTTTTCTTCTTAGGTTTATTTATTTTTGTTGTATTTACTGCATTAACTAAAGCTCCTTTGTTAGCAAAAAGAAATCCTTTCATCGAAGAAAGTAAACATTTTCATTATTAATATTTAAAGAAGTAAACAGATGACAAGTTTGTTGGTAATTATAGTTGTAGTTTTATTAGCAGTTGCATTATGGCAATTGACCAAGATATTTGACCTTACTCAGGTAGGTTCTTCTTCGGACGATTCTCAGGTTGCATCAGATAATGATAATAATGTTCAAGGATATATTATGTTTGGCTTTTTAGCTTTCATTTATATATTTACGATTTACGGTTTACTGAAATGGGGTAATTTAGCACTTCATACTCCTGCTTCTGAGCATGGACTTTTAGTAGATAACTTAATGAATATTACTTGGGTTTTGATCTTCACAGTTCAAGTTATTACTCAAGGTTTATTATATTGGTTTTCTTTCAAGAATAGAGGACATAAAGACAGAAAAGCATTGTTTTTTGCAGATAGTAACAAACTTGAAGCAATTTGGAGTATTATTCCATCTGTAGTTTTAGCTTGTTTAATTCTTTATGGATTATATGCTTGGAACAATATTATGTTTGTTGACAAAGATGAAGATGTGATTGAAATCGAATTATACGCTCAACAATTTAAATGGACTGCAAGATACGCTGGTGCTGATAATACATTGGGAAAAGCGAATGTAAGATTGATCGAAGGAGTTAACACTTTAGGTGTTGATATGTCTGATAAGAATTCTCAAGATGATATCGTAGTTACTGAATTACACATTCCTAAAGGGAAAAAAGTTCACTTCAAAATGCGTTCTCAAGATGTATTACACTCGGCTTACATGCCTCACTTTAGAGCACAAATGAACTGTGTTCCTGGTATGGTTACTGAATTTGCTTTTGTTCCAACATATACAACTGCTGAATACAGAGAGTTGGATTTTATGAAGGAGAAAGTTGCAAAAATCAACAAACTTAGAGCTGAAAAGAGCGTTGAATTAGTTGCTAAAGGCGGAACAGCTTTAGATCCTTATACTTTTGATTTTTTATTATTATGTAATAAAATTTGTGGAGCTTCTCACTACAACATGCAAATGAAAGTTGTTGTTGATACTCCTGAAGATTATAAGAAATGGTTAAGTGAAAAAACTACTTTAGCTCAAGATATTGTCTGCGGCAAAAGCGGCTGAAAAACCAGCTGAAGGAGTTGCTCCAACTACAGATACTACTGCAAAAGTACAAGATACTGTGAAAGCGGTTATTGATACTGTAAAAGCGACTGTAGCTAAAGTTGCGATGAAATAATATTATTTAGAAAATTTAAAGTACACATATATGTCAGCAGAAGCGCACGGTCACGATCACGGACACGATCACGAGCACGAACATCATCATAAAGACACGTTCATTACTAAGTATATTTTTAGTATTGATCACAAAATGATTGCTAAGCAATACTTGATTACAGGTATTATCATGGGAATCATTGGTATCGTAATGTCTTTGCTTTTCAGAATGCAATTGGCTTGGCCTGAGGAGTCTTTCAAAATTTTTAATGTTCTATTAGGCGATAAATTTGCACCAAACGGTGTAATGGCAAATGATATTTACCTAGCATTAGTTACGATTCACGGTACCATAATGGTATTCTTTGTTTTGACAGCTGGTTTAAGTGGTACTTTTAGTAACTTGCTTATTCCACTTCAGATTGGAGCAAGAGATATGGCATCAGGATTCATGAATATGATTTCTTACTGGTTGTTTTTCTTGTCTGCTGTTGTAATGGTTTGTTCTTTATTTGTTGAGGCTGGACCAGCTTCTGCAGGTTGGACAATTTATCCTCCATTAAGTGCATTACCACAAGCAATTCCTGGTTCTGGAACTGGTATGACTTTATGGTTAGTTTCAATGGCTATTTTTATTGCATCTTCTTTAATGGGATCATTAAACTACATTGTTACTGTTATCAACTTAAGAACTAAAGGAATGTCTATGACTAGACTTCCACTTACAATCTGGACGTTTTTCGTAACAGCTATTATTGGTGTTATTTCATTCCCAGTATTATTATCTGCGGCATTATTATTGATTTTCGATAGAAGTTTTGGTACTTCATTCTTCTTGTCTGATATTTATATTGCTGGAGAAGTTCTACACTACCAAGGAGGTTCACCAGTATTGTTTGAACACTTATTCTGGTTCTTGGGTCACCCTGAGGTTTATATCGTAATCTTGCCTGCAATGGGTCTTGTATCTGAAATTATGGCTACAAACTCTCGTAAGCCAATCTTTGGTTACAGAGCGATGATTATGTCAGTTCTTGCAATTGCATTCTTATCTACTATTGTTTGGGGTCACCACATGTTTATTTCAGGTATGAATCCTTTCTTAGGTTCTGTATTTACTTTTACAACTTTATTGATTGCAATTCCATCTGCTGTAAAAGCATTTAACTGGATCACTACATTATGGAAAGGTAACTTACAGTTTAACCCTGCAATGTTGTTCTCTATTGGAATGGTTTCTACTTTCATTACTGGAGGTTTAACGGGAATCATTTTAGGAGATAGTACTTTAGATATTAACGTTCACGATACTTACTTCGTAATTGCTCACTTTCACTTAGTAATGGGTATCTCTGCACTTTACGGAATGTTTGCTGGTATTTACCACTGGTTCCCTAAAATGTACGGAAGAATGTTGAATAAAAACTTAGGTTATATCCACTTCTGGGTAACTGCAGTTTGTGCTTATGGAGTTTTCTTCCCAATGCACTTTATCGGGTTAGCTGGTTTGCCAAGACGTTATTATACTAATACAAACTTCCCATTATTTGATGATTTACAAAATGTGAATGTTTTAATTACAACATTTGCTCTTGTAGGAGGTGCGTTCCAATTAGTATTCTTATACAACTTCTTTAGCAGTATTTTCTACGGTAAGAAAGCAGTTCAGAATCCATGGAAATCTACAACTTTAGAGTGGACTACACCAGTTGAGCATATTCACGGAAACTGGCCAGGAGAAATTCCTCACGTATATCGTTGGCCGTATGACTACAGTAACCCTAATCACGATGTAGATTTTGTTCCTCAAAATGTACCAATGAAAGAAGGTGAAGAAGTTTTACACCACTAAAAATATTAAAAAGGCTATCAGAAATGATAGCCTTTTTTTGTTTAGTTAAAGTTTTAAACCTTCAGTTTTACTGTTTTAGAAACTGATTACTTTCTATATCTTTGTAGGATGAATGAAAATCTAGATCCTACTACTAAAGGATATAACTCAGAAGAATTAGATCTTGAAAAAAGATTGCGTCCGCTATCATTTGATGATTTTGCTGGACAAGATCAAGTTTTGGAAAATTTAAAAGTCTTTGTAGCCGCCGCTAATCAGCGTGGCGAGGCGCTTGATCATGCTCTTTTTCATGGACCTCCCGGTCTTGGAAAAACTACTTTGGCAAATATATTAGCCAATGAACTTCAAGTGGGAATTAAGATTACTTCTGGACCTGTTTTAGACAAACCTGGAGATTTAGCTGGTTTGCTTACTAATTTAGATGAACGTGATGTTTTATTCATTGATGAAATTCACCGACTAAGCCCAGTTGTTGAAGAATATCTATATTCGGCAATGGAAGATTTCAAAATCGATATTATGATTGAATCAGGACCAAATGCACGTACGGTCCAGATAAATTTGAATCCGTTTACACTTATTGGTGCCACTACACGTTCCGGATTATTAACTGCTCCAATGCGAGCGCGTTTTGGAATTTCGTCTCGTTTACAATATTATACTACAGAACTTTTGACTACAATTGTTGAAAGAAGTGCTTCAATTTTAAAAACACCAATTGACTTAGAAGCCGCAATTGAAATAGCAGGTCGCGACCGAGGAACACCTCGTATTGCAAATGCATTATTAAGACGTGTTCGTGATTTTGCTCAGATAAAAGGAAATGGAAGAATAGATCTTGAAATTTCACGATACGCCTTGAAGGCATTAAATGTTGATGCACATGGACTAGATGAAATGGATAATAAAATCTTATTGACGATTATAAATAAATTCAAAGGCGGACCAGTTGGACTTTCTACTTTAGCAACGGCTGTTTCTGAAAGCAGTGAAACTATTGAAGAAGTATATGAGCCATTTTTGATTCAGGAAGGATTTATTATGCGTACTCCTCGTGGCCGTGAAGTTACAGAGAAGGCTTATAAGCATTTAGGAAAGGTTAATACAAATATTCAAGGGGGATTATTTTAAAGGCATCTTATGAAGCATTACTTTTTATTTTTGCTGTTTGCTTATTTTTGCTCTTTTGGCCAAACGAGTTATTTTCCACATCTTTCTTATGGAAAATCGTCTCAGCAAATTTTGGATTTGTATGTTCCCAATGGGAATTTGAAAGATGTACCAGTTGTAATTCTTCTGCATGGAGGATCTTGGTCGATGGGCGGGCTTGAATATACAAATAAGCATGCTAAAGATATCGCTAATAAAGGTTTTGTTGTTGCTAATGTTGATTATCGTTATATAAATGATACTATTTCTGCTAAAGATTTATTAGAAGATATCAATTTTGCTGTTGCTTATGTTTCGAAAAATTCTGTTAAATATGGTTATGCCCAAAAAGGATACCATATTGTTGGAATTAGTGCAGGTGCTCATTTGGCATTATTATATGGTTATACAAACAAGAATATGAAGTCTATAGTGGCCTTGTGTGCACCTTCGAGATTGGATTCTGCGGAGACGTTGGAACTTAGAAAAAATAATGGGCATTTGGATATTATCGAAAAATTGGCTGGATCTAAAATTAATCCAAATGGAAATAATCCTGCAGTGACCAAGATTAGTCCGTTTAGTAATATTTCAAATATACCTACATTGTTAATTCATGGTAATGCTGATAACATAGTTGATGTTAGTCAATCAAAAAATCTTTATAATGAATTAAAAAGAAAAGGTGTAGATGCGAAACTTATAATTAGAGAGGGTAAAGGACATGATGTTGGTATGAATACACCTGAAACTGAAATTCAGAATATAAAGGATATTACGGAATGGGTCTTACTGCACAATAAATTGGATTAACAAACAAGGAAATATAAAGATCAATATTCAAGGTGAATTGTTCTAATTCTACTAAAAATGTCTGCTACTAAAAAATATATTTATCCTAATAAATTATCAATACTCAGATTTTTTAAAGATTCCGAGGGCGTTCGAAGAAATCCGATACCTTATCATAAACGATATTTTGGCAAATTAGGAGATTCATTTTCTTTAAAAATTGGATTTTCAAAGCACTTAATTCTGTCAAGGGATAATGATGTCGCACAGTATATTTTAGTTAAAAATCAGAAGAATTATTACAAGTCAAAATTTCAATCTGTTTATCTTTCTAAATATTTAGGGAAAGGTCTTTTGACAAGTGATGGTGATTTTTGGTTGCAACAACGAAGACTTATTCAGCCTGCTTTTCATAAACAAAAAATGAATATGTTGGTTGATAATATGAATGCAACTATCATTTCTGAAATTGATGCTTTAAAAGAAAATGAAACTTTTAACGCTTTTCCTGTGATGAGCCAATTGGCATTTAATGTTGTGGCAAAATCATTATTTGAATTTTCAATTTCGGAAGAAAAACTGCATAGAATTAAATTTATAATTGAAGAAGTTCAAAAGTTCTTGGTCAAAGAAATCAGACTTCCTCACAAAGCATTATGGTTTTCTTTGAGCGGTCAGGTCAAAAAACATTTAAGATTAGCAGAAGAAAATGATAAGATCATTAAAGAAATCATAGAAACAAGAAATGCTTCAAATGATGATTTTAATGATTTGCTAAATATGCTCTTAGAAACTCGGTATGAAGATACTGGTGAAAGTATGTCGATACAACAGCTAATAGATGAAATAAAAATTTTGTTTATAGCTGGGCATGAAACAACTGCAAACGCATTGACTTTTACACTTCATTTTTTAGGATGCAATCCTGAAGTGCAACAAAAGGTTTTTAATGAGATTACTGAAATTGAATCGCAAACGGATAGTGTTATTGAACAGTTGCAAAAGATGACATATACAAATGCGGTTTTGAATGAATCAATGCGTTTATATCCTCCAGCGTGGATTACAGATAGGCAAAACCTCGAAGACGATAGTATTGGCGGCTTTAAAATCAAAAAAGGAACTTTGATTGGAGTTTCATTTTATGAACTGCATCGAAATCCAAAATATTGGCAAGATCCTGATAAATTTATTCCAGAACGATTTCTTGGTGAGCAAAAGAAACAGTCAATGCAATATTTTTATCCTTTTGGAGCTGGACCACGCATGTGTATTGGAGCTGGTTTCGCTATTTACGAAATGTGCTTAGCAATTTCTCATATTGTAAAACGCTATCATATTACATCAAATACAGCTGTAGTAGAATTCAATCCACTGGTAACTTTGAAACCAGTTAATATCGAAATTTCATTGTCTAAAAGATGAGTATTAATTCGAAAGAGACATATTCAAAGTTTATAAAAGACGAAGCTAAAAGGCTCGGCTTTCTTTCGTGCGGTATTTCGAAAGCTGGATTTTTGGAAGAAGAGGCTCCTCGTCTGGAAAAATGGTTAAATAATAATCATAACGGCCAGATGGCTTATATGGAAAACCATTTTGACAAACGTTTAGATCCTACTTTGCTTGTTGATGACGCAAAAAGTATAGTCTCACTTCTTCTTAATTATTTCCCATCGGAATCCCAAAATTCGGATAGTTTTAAAATTTCGAAATATGCCTATGGTCAAGACTATCATTTTGTTATTAAGGAAAAATTGAAAGAACTTCTTCATTCAATAGAAGAAAATATTGGAGCAGTCTCTGGTAGAGCTTTTGTTGATTCAGCCCCAGTTTTAGATAAGGCTTGGGCGGCAAAAAGCGGTTTGGGGTGGATTGGGAAAAACAGCAATTTGATAACGCAAAAAGTAGGTTCTTTCTATTTTATAGCAGAACTTATTTTAGATCTCGATTTAGAATATGATTACAAAGTAACTGATCATTGCGGTTCATGTACTGCTTGTATTGATGCTTGTCCTACGCAGGCAATTGTAGCTCCGTATGTTGTCGACGGCAGTAAATGCATTTCTTATTATACAATCGAATTAAAAGAAAATCTTCCGAATGAAATGAAGGGAAAATTTGACGAATGGATGTTTGGCTGTGATACCTGTCAAGATGTTTGTCCGTGGAACAGATTTTCGAAACCTCATTCAGAACCCCTCTTTAATCCAAACCCTGAATTGCTTTCTTTTTCCAAAAAAGATTGGACGGAAATTACAGAAGAAACTTTTCGTATTGTTTTTAAAAACTCTCCGATCAAAAGAACAAAGTTTGAAGGATTAAAGCGAAATATCTCCTTTTTAAAATAAAAATGAAACTTGTAGTAAGGTGAAAATTTGGTCTAATTATACTTTTTTTCACGTATGAATTTCCGCTTTAACATGGCACATTTTTGTAAGACGCTAATTTTTAACTTGATACGTGTGTCTTTACCGATCTGTAAGAAATAAAATACACTGAATGTATTTTGTCGATAATATTTATCGACCAATTACCTATTACTTCATGATTTGTTTTTATGGCAAATTTTTAAATTTAATTTTCTGCCAACTATCCAATGTAAATTTAAATACGTTTTACTCATCCAAAATATATTTATTGTAATCTTGACTGTCAATGAATAAAAAAGAATTTTAAAATGAATTTCAAGTTTTTAGGCTATAAAATTTCTTTGACGTCTGTGTATAAGTATTTGATAGACATAGTTTTATTGTTTTTATGGGGAAAAATGAACAAAAGAGATAAATGTAAAATAATTTATTGCTTTTCGTACTTAGTAAAATAATTTAATAAATAATATGCTATTATAAAATCCAAATTTTAATGTAAAAAAACAAGATCATTTGTAGGTCAAAAAACAAACAAATGTTAAAATCTTTTTCGCAACTTAATATTGGTTGATTTTGTAAGGTATTTTGTTTTTTTGTTTCAAATATTTAAAAAAATATAGGTTATTTGTAATAATTTAAGAAAATTCTTCTGTTTTATTGTGAAATAAATAATTTTAATGATTTTTAAAATTGAATTTAGTCGAAAAAAGGTGTTATTCAACGTTTTTATAGGTAGTTTGTCGACTAATGTAGCTAGTTATTAGGTGTTTATATATTTTCGCGACACCAAAACTACCAAATAACCTATGAGACAATTTTTATGTTTTGGACCTAAAACGGTTCAAACACATTTTGATTTTAATAAAAATCTGAAGAAAGATATTGTCTTTTTTTCAAGATCCAATCCCTATATTTTTTCGTATCTGTCCTATAAGCTGAAAACCTTGGTTGGGTTTCCAGCTTACAATATTTGCTTTCAAATCTCACTTGCGTATGCGTAACTCTACTTTTAATCAGTCTAGATTTTCTAGACTATACTTTTTTATTGCATTTTTATTACTGATTAGTTTTAGTGCTTCGGCTCAGTTCTATACAAAACATTATATAGCACCAGCACCTTGGCAGTATTTTAGCAAGGCAAACGAAATTGTAATTTCTACCAATTCGCTTACCGAAGTAACTATAACTTTAGCCAAAAGCGACGGTACTTTTGAAGCTACTTTGAAAGCTACAAAAGGAGCTCCTGCAGTTTATAGATTTAAACTTAATGCATCTACTCTTCCGATGAATGCTTTAAATACTGTTCTAAATGGTGCAGGTCTAATTATTACAAGTACTGGTCCTACCGCTGTGAACTTAAGGAATGTTGCCTCAGATGATTATATAAGAGGAGAAAATGTCGATGCTAACATTAAAGGAAATGCGACATTAACTAGTTTTGGTGATGCCGGTTTAGGTATTCGTTTTAGAGTAGGTTATTATAGAGATGGTTCTTTAGGGAATTTCGGAAGTTTGGGTGATCAACGTCCTATTTACAGTGTTATGGCTACGGCAAACAACACGACTGTGAAAATAGATAATACTATCACAGCGACGTTAAATGCTGGACAAAGTTATTTGTTTAAGGCGCCAATAGGAACTCTCGTAGAAACTTCAAATCCTGCTGTAATGAACACAGCCGCTGGAATAGATATGCCAGATGGATGTGGAGATGGAGCATACAACCAAATACCTCCCGAAGCAGTTTTAGGAACCGAATATTTTCTTGTAAGAGGAACGGGGAATGATACAGCGGAGCAAACTACAGTTGTTGCTACAAAAGATGATACAAATTTAACAATAAATGGATATTCAACTACAGGAGCATTAGTGTCTACTGTTAATGTAAATTTACCACAAGCAGGTAAGTTTTATACTTTTAAAAATGGTGTTCCTAATAATGGTAATTCTGTTACAAGTTTCACATCATCACGTGTGTTTGCAGATAAAAGAGTTGCAGTTTATTCAGGCACAGCACAATCTTGCGAGGTTGATATTTCAACAATTGCACCAGTCTCTGAATGTGGGGGGTCTAATTTTATAGAAACTGCAAAATTTAAAAATTACCAGGAGGGAACACTAGATTACTTTGGGTATATTCTTTTAAGAAGCGCTACAGAAATTGTAACTGTCAATGGCACTAATATTGCAAACATATCTGGTATTGCTCCTCGTTACCAAATAGGTACAACAGGATGGTATTTGATTAATTTTAATAGTGTACAAATAGGAAGTCCAGAAGTTCTTTCTATTGCCAGTGATGCCAAGCTCACTGTTTCGATCGTGCGGCAGGCAGGAGGATTTTCTATGGCAGGATTTTTCTCGAATTTTGTCGCGCAACCAGATGAACCAACTTTAACATATATTTCAGGGGGTGGATGTACTAACAATACTGCAGAACTTACAACTCCTGCAAATTTTGCTCCCTACCAATGGTATTTTAACGGAACAGCAATTAGTGGAGCAAATTCATCTACTTATACGGCTACTAAAACGGGTAACTACACGGTATCTTCTACTTTAGCGTGTGGAGCTCAAACACAATCCAAACCAGTTAGTGTTACTTTATGTACCGACCTTGGAATTACAAAAACGGTTGATAATGCAACTCCATGTATAGGATCGAATGTTGAATTTACAGTTAAAGTAAGTAACTTGGGAGGAAATAATGTTTCGGGAGTTTCCGTAAATGATTTGCTCCCTTCGGGCTATACTTATGTAAGTTCAACGCCTTCTGTTGGAGTTTATAATTCTACAACAGGGATCTGGAGTATTGGTGATGTAGATGCACAAACATCTGTAACATTAAAAGTTACGGCGACTGTAAATGCATCTGGCAATTATACAAATACAGCTTCATTGCCAGCTTCAATAGACATAAATACAGCAAATAATTCGGCTAGTGCGGCAGTGAATCCAAATCCTGCTGTTACTCTTGTAACCAATGCAGTGACAGCTTGTGCACCTTCAGCTGATTTAACGGCTTCTACTGTAACTGCTGGGAGTTCTAATAATTTGACTTTTTCATATTGGACAAATGCATTGGCGACAACAGTATTGACCAATCCCAATGCGGTAACATCTGGAGGAACTTATTATATTAAAGCAGTTTCAGCAGAAGGATGCACAGTTATAAAATCAGTTTCCGTTAGTATTGTTCAGCCATCAAGCAAGCCATCAATTACTTTTTCAAGTGGTTCAGCTACGGCTTGTTCATCTACATCTGTTATTTTGAGATCATCAGGTAATTCAGGGAGTTATTTATGGTCTACTGGAGAAACGACAAGAGAAATTACTGTTACCACTGATGGAACTTATTCGGTTAGGAGGGTAAATAGTTCAGGTTGTATAAGTGAGGTTTCTGACTCTGTGGTTATCAAATTAAAACCTTCTGCACCAACAGCAACTTCTCCCCAGTCATTTTGTGCTTCTGAAAACAAAAAAATAAGTGATTTGGTGGCAACAGGAAGTAATTTGAAATGGTATAATAACTCCGGTACGCAATATGACCCAAATACTACTTTAACTGCGGGAACATATTATGTAAGGCAAACAGCCGCAAATGGTTGTGAAAGTGATAGGACTTCTGTACAGGTAAACATAAGTTCTTCTTCAGCACCAGTTGCTTCAGCACAGACATTTTGTGCTCGCTGAAAATAAAAAAATAAGTGATTTAGTTGTTTCAGGAGACAATTTGAAATGGTATAGCGCTAGTACGGGAGGAACACAATATTTGGGAACTGAAACATTAGTTACCAGAAATTATTATGTAAGCCAGACAGCGGGTTCTTGTACAGAAAGTGCAAGAACTTTAGTGGCAGTTACAATAAACGATATTCCATCAGCACCAACAGCATCTTCACAAACATTTTGTGGTACAGATTCAAAAACAGTAAGTAATTTAAGTGCAACAGGTAGCAATTTAAAATGGTATAGTGCTAGTACAGGAGGAACGCTTTATAATGGAAATGAAGCTTTATCAACAGGTAATTATTATGTAAGCCAGACTAACAACTGTGGAGAGAGTACAAGAACTACTGTAGCAGTTATTGTAAATAATACAGCGACACCAACCGCTTCGTCTCAATCATTTTGTTTGCCAGATGCTAAAAAAGTCAGTAATCTAGTTGCAACAGGAACTGGTTTAAAATGGTATAGTGCTAGTACAGGTGGGACCCTTTATATAGGCACAGAGACGTTAACTACGGGAACTTATTATGTAAGTCAGACTTTGAATAGTTGCGAAAGTGCTAGAACAGCAGTAGCAGTTACAGTATATAATACAGTTTGCTCCAACTGCTAATTCTCAGTCATTTTGCGCTGGAGATGCTAAAAAAGTTAGCGATTTAACAGTTGCTTCGGGAACAAATTTAAAATGGTATAGTGCTAGTTCAGGTGGCACGCTTTATACTGGAACCGAAACTTTGGCGTCAGGGAATTATTATGTAAGCCAAACGCTTAATAATTGCGAAAGCTCTAGAATTTTAGTTGCGGTAACAGTAAACCCAACACCAGCAACGCCAAGCATTTCTGCCGGAGGAGGGTCAACAACATTCTGTACAGGAGGAAATGTTGTTTTAACTTCAACCAGCGGAATAGGATATTTATGGTCCAATGGGGCAACTACCCAATCAATTACAGTTTCAAATTCAGGAAGCTATAGTGTTCAGGTAACAAATGCTTCTGGCTGTTTAAGCGCATCTTCAACAGCAGTGAATGTAACTGTAAATACCATTCCTTCGCCTCCGACAGCTTCAGACCAGGCATTCTGTTCAATTGATGCAAAAACAGTTAGTGATTTAGCACCTTCAGGAGCAGGAATCAAATGGTACAGTTCAAATTCAGCAAGTACCGCATATGCAGGAACAGAAACATTGTCTACAGGAACTTATTATGTAAGTCAGACAACGAGTGGATGCGAGAGCGCGAGAACTGCTGTAAATGTGACGGTTAATCCAAAACAGGCTGATGTTGTAACGAATGCAACAATCTGTTCAGAAGAGACTTATACATGGACAGCAAACAATACGGTCTACAGCACGACCCAAAGCGGAATCAGAATCAGCAACAACGGCTGTACTGCAGACCAGGTGCTGAACCTGACTGTTACTCCTAAGCCTGCGGATGTGGTAACGAATGCAACAATCTGTTCGGGAGAGACTTATACATGGACAGCAAACAATACGGCTTACAGCACGACCCAAAGCGGAACGAGAATCAGCAACAACGGGTGTACTGCAGACCAGGTGCTGAACCTGACTGTCACTCCTAAGCCTGCAGATGTTGTAACGAATGCAACAATCTGTTCAGGAGAGACTTATACATGGACAGTGAACAATACAGTTTACAGCACAACACAAAACGGAACGAGAATCTCAAACAACGGCTGTACTGCAGACCAGGTGCTGAACCTGACTGTTACTCCAAAACCTGCAGATGTTGTAACGAATGCAACAATCTGTTCGGGAGAAACTTATACTTGGACTGCCAACAATACGGTCTACAGCACAACACAAAACGGAACAAGAATCTCAAACAACGGGTGTACTGCAGACCAGGTGCTGAACCTGACTGTCACTCCAAAACCTGCAGATGTTGTAACGAATGCAACAATCTGTTCGGGAGAAACTTATACTTGGACTGCCAACAATACGGTCTACAGCACGACCCAAAGCGGAACTAGAATCAGCAACAACGGCTGTACTGCAGACCAGGTGCTGAACCTGACTGTCACTCCTAAGCCTGCAGATGTTGTAACGAATGCAACAATCTGTTCAGGAGAGACTTATACATGGACAGCCAACAATACGGTCTACAGCACAACGCAAATCGGAACTAGAATCAGCAACAACGGCTGTACTGCAGACCAGGTGCTGAACCTGACTGTTACTCCTAAGCCTGCGGATGTGGTAACGAATGCAACAATCTGTTCAGGAGAAACTTATACATGGACAGCAAACAATACGGCTTACAGCACGACCCAAAGCGGAACGAGAATCAGCAACAACGGCTGTACTGCAGACCAGGTGCTGAACCTGACTGTCACTCCTAAGCCTGCAGATGTTGTAACGAATGCAACAATCTGTTCGGGAGAAACTTATACATGGACAGTGAACAATACGGTCTACAGCACAACACAAAACGGAACAAGAATCTCAAACAACGGGTGTACTGCAGACCAGGTGCTGAACCTGACTGTCACTCCTAAGCCTGCAGATGTGGTAACGAATGCAACAATCTGTTCAGGAGAGACTTATACATGGACAGCCAACAATACGGTCTACAGCACAACGCAAATCAGGAACAAGAATCTCAAACAACGGGTGTACTGCAGACCAGGTGCTGAACCTGACTGTCACTCCAAAACCTGCAGATGTTGTAACGAATGCAACAATCTGTTCGGGAGAAACTTATACTTGGACTGCCAACAATACGGTCTACAGCACAACACAAAACGGAACGAGAATCAGCAACAACGGGTGTACTGCAGACCAGGTGCTGAACCTGACTGTCACTCCTAAGCCTGCAGATGTTGTAACGAATGCAACAATCTGTTCAGGAGAGACTTATACATGGACAGTGAACAATACAGTTTACAGCACAACACAAAACGGAACGAGAATCTCAAACAACGGCTGTACTGCAGACCAGGTGCTGAACCTGACTGTTACTCCAAAACCTGCAGATGTTGTAACGAATGCAACAATCTGTTCGGGAGAAACTTATACTTGGACTGCCAACAATACGGTCTACAGCACAACACAAAACGGAACAAGAATCTCAAACAACGGGTGTACTGCAGACCAGGTGCTGAACCTGACTGTCACTCCAAAACCTGCAGATGTTGTAACGAATGCAACAATCTGTTCGGGAGAAACTTATACTTGGACTGCCAACAATACGGTCTACAGCACGACCCAAAGCGGAACGAGAATCAGCAACAACGGCTGTACTGCAGACCAGGTGCTGAACCTGACTGTCACTCCTAAGCCTGCAGATGTTGTAACGAATGCAACAATCTGTTCAGGAGAGACTTATACATGGACAGCCAACAATACGGTCTACAGCACAACGCAAATCGGAACTAGAATCAGCAACAACGGCTGTACTGCAGACCAGGTGCTGAACCTGACTGTTACTCCTAAGCCTGCGGATGTGGTAACGAATGCAACAATCTGTTCAGGAGAAACTTATACATGGACAGCAAACAATACGGCTTACAGCACGACCCAAAGCGGAACGAGAATCAGCAACAACGGCTGTACTGCAGACCAGGTGCTGAACCTGACTGTCACTCCTAAGCCTGCAGATGTTGTAACGAATGCAACAATCTGTTCGGGAGAAACTTATACATGGACAGTGAACAATACGGTCTACAGCACAACACAAAACGGAACAAGAATCTCAAACAACGGGTGTACTGCAGACCAGGTGCTGAACCTGACTGTCACTCCTAAGCCTGCAGATGTGGTAACGAATGCAACAATCTGTTCAGGAGAGACTTATACATGGACAGCCAACAATACGGTCTACAGCACAACGCAAATCAGGACAAGAATCTCAAACAACGGGTGTACTGCAGACCAGGTGCTGAACCTGACTGTCACTCCAAAACCTGCAGATGTTGTAACGAATGCAACAATCTGTTCGGGAGAAACTTATACTTGGACTGCCAACAATACGGTCTACAGCACAACACAAAACGGAACGAGAATCAGCAACAACGGGTGTACTGCAGACCAGGTGCTGAACCTGACTGTCACTCCTAAGCCTGCAGATGTTGTAACGAATGCGGCGATCTGTTCAGGAGAGACTTATACATGGACAGCCAACAATACGGTCTACAGCACAACGCAAATCGGAACTAGAATCAGCAACAACGGCTGTACTGCAGACCAGGTGCTGAACCTGACTGTTACTCCTAAGCCTGCGGATGTGGTAACGAATGCAACAATCTGTTCGGGAGAAACTTATACATGGACAGTGAACAATACGGTCTACAGCACAACACAAAACGGGACAAGAATCTCAAACAACGGCTGTACTGCAGACCAGGTGCTGAACCTGACTGTCACTCCTAAGCCTGCGGATGTGGTAACGAATGCAACAATCTGTTCAGGAGAAACTTATACATGGACAGCAAACAATACGGCTTACAGCACGACCCAAAGCGGAACGAGAATCAGCAACAACGGGTGTACTGCAGACCAGGTGCTGAACCTGACTGTCACTCCTAAGCCTGCAGATGTGGTAACGAATGCAACAATCTGTTCAGGAGAGACTTATACATGGACAGTGAACAATACGGTCTACAGCACAACGCAAATCGGAACTAGAATCAGCAACAACGGCTGTACTGCAGACCAGGTGCTGAACCTGACTGTTACTCCTAAGCCTGCGGATGTGGTAACGAATGCAACAATCTGTTCAGGAGAGACTTATACATGGACAGCAAACAATACGGCTTACAGCACGACCCAAAGCGGAACGAGAATCAGCAACAACGGGTGTACTGCAGACCAGGTGCTGAACCTGACTGTCACTCCTAAGCCTGCAGATGTTGTAACGAATGCAACAATCTGTTCAGGAGAGACTTATACATGGACAGCCAACAATACGGTCTACAGCACAACGCAAATCAGGAACGAGAATCTCAAACAACGGCTGTACTGCAGACCAGGTGCTGAACCTGACTGTTACTCCTAAGCCTGCGGATGTGGTAACGAATGCAACAATCTGTTCAGGAGAAACTTATACATGGACAGCAAACAATACGGCTTACAGCACGACCCAAAGCGGAACGAGAATCAGCAACAACGGGTGTACTGCAGACCAGGTGCTGAACCTGACTGTCACTCCTAAGCCTGCAGATGTGGTAACGAATGCAACAATCTGTTCAGGAGAAACTTATACATGGACAGTGAACAATACAGTTTACAGCACAACACAAAACGGAACGAGAATCTCAAACAACGGCTGTACTGCAGACCAGGTGCTGAACCTGACTGTCACTCCTAAGCCTGCAGATGTTGTAACGAATGCAACAATCTGTTCAGGAGAGACTTATACATGGACAGTGAACAATACGGTCTACAGCACAACGCAAATCGGAACTAGAATCAGCAACAACGGCTGTACTGCAGACCAGGTGCTGAACCTGACTGTTACTCCTAAGCCTGCGGATGTGGTAACGAATGCAACAATCTGTTCGGGAGAGACTTATACATGGACAGCAAACAATACGGCTTACAGCACGACCCAAAGCGGAACGAGAATCAGCAACAACGGGTGTACTGCAGACCAGGTGCTGAACCTGACTGTCACTCCTAAGCCTGCAGATGTTGTAACGAATGCAACAATCTGTTCAGGAGAGACTTATACATGGACAGTGAACAATACAGTTTACAGCACAACACAAAACGGAACGAGAATCTCAAACAACGGCTGTACTGCAGACCAGGTGCTGAACCTGACTGTTACTCCAAAACCTGCAGATGTTGTAACGAATGCAACAATCTGTTCGGGAGAAACTTATACTTGGACTGCCAACAATACGGTCTACAGCACAACACAAAACGGGACAAGAATCTCAAACAACGGGTGTACTGCAGACCAGGTGCTGAACCTGACTGTCACTCCAAAACCTGCAGATGTTGTAACGAATGCAACAATCTGTTCAGGAGAGACTTATACATGGACAGCAAACAATACGGCTTACAGCACGACCCAAAGCGGAACGAGAATCAGCAACAACGGGTGTACTGCAGACCAGGTGCTGAACCTGACTGTCACTCCTAAGCCTGCAGATGTTGTAACGAATGCAACAATCTGTTCAGGAGAGACTTATACATGGACAGCCAACAATACGGTCTACAGCACAACGCAAATCGGAACTAGAATCAGCAACAACGGCTGTACTGCAGACCAGGTGCTGAACCTGACTGTTACTCCTAAGCCTGCGGATGTGGTAACGAATGCAACAATCTGTTCAGGAGAAACTTATACATGGACAGCAAACAATACGGCTTACAGCACGACCCAAAGCGGAACGAGAATCAGCAACAACGGGTGTACTGCAGACCAGGTGCTGAACCTGACTGTCACTCCTAAGCCTGCAGATGTGGTAACGAATGCAACAATCTGTTCGGGAGAAACTTATACTTGGACTGCCAACAATACGGTCTACAGCACGACCCAAAGCGGAACAAGAATCTCAAACAACGGGTGTACTGCAGACCAGGTGCTGAACCTGACTGTCACTCCTAAGCCTGCAAAAATAATAACCACAGCAACTATATGCTCTGGCGACACCTATACATGGTCGGCGAACTCGACAGATTATACAATAAGCGGGACTTATCCGATTCTGAATAATGGATGCACGGCTGATCAGGAGCTTCAATTGACGGTGACTACTGTTGCAAGTCCAATAGTTGGCTTAATTACACAACCAACTTGTTCATCAGCGACGGCTAGTGTTGAATTAAGCGGTTTGCCAACAGGAAATTGGACTATTAATCCAGGGAATATAACAGGAAATACTGCGACAATTACAATTACTGGTTTAATGGCAGGTAACACTCATAATTATAAGGTAACAGATAATTTAGGTTGCGAATCAGTGGCTTCTTCAGACGTTAAAATCTTAGATTATATTTGTGCTGAGAATGATACTCCATCTACAATAAATGGAGCTGTAGGAGGAACTATTTCAACTGTTTTTGTTAATGACAAAATAAATGGATCTTCATTTTTACCAACAGATATTAGTGTATCAACAGGTTCGCTTCCAACAGGAATAGTATTTAATTCTGATGGAACAATTACGGTCGCACCTAATACAAGTGCGGGAACACATTTAATTACTTATACAATTTGTATGACTGCAAATGCTAGTATTTGTGATTCTGCAACAGTAGAGATAGTAATTGAAAGACCAATAATCGACGCGGTGACCGAAACAACAACAGCCATCAACAGCAATGCAGGAGGTACGACAGCATCCCTTACAGCAAACGATACGCTGAACGGAAGCCCGGTGACGGTAGGAACTGGCGCAGGAGAAGTGAGCTTCACTTTAGTGAGCACGCTTCCATCAGGATTAACCCTGAATGCCGACAAAACCATTACGGTAGCTCCGGGCACAGCCTCAGGAAGCTACGAAGTAGAATACACAATCTGCGACAATGATCATGCACTGAACTGCGATACAGTGAAGAGCTATGTTCAGGTTGTGGGAGATGTACTGGTTGCCAATGAAGATTCGCCATCAGCAGTAACGGCATCAAACCAGCCACAGACGATCATCACAGTTACGGACAACGACACCAGAAACGGACAGCCTCTGACGGCATCTGAAGTGAAAATAACGACAACCGTTGCGGATCCTTCAGGACATCTGACGCTTGATCGAGCAACAGGAACAGTGACGCTTGGCGCGAATGCTCCAGCAGGAACTTACACGCTGACGTATTCTATCTGCGACAAGACCAATACATCAAACTGCTCGACAGCGACAGTCAGCCTGACGGTAAACGCTCCGATAGTAATACCAGTAATCGACGCGGTGACTGAAACAACAACAGCCATCAACAGCAACAATGGAGGCACGACAGCATCCCTTACGGCAAACGATACGCTGAACGGAAGCCCGCTGACGATAGGAACAGGCGCAGGAGAAGTAAGCTTCACCCTTGTAAGCACTCTTCCTTCAGGATTGACATTAAATGCCGACAAGACAATCACAGTAGCACCGGGCACAGCCTCAGGAAGCTACGAAGTGGAATACACGATCTGCGACAATGATCATGCACTGAACTGCGATACAGTGAAGAGCTATATCCAAGTTGTGGGCGATGTTTTGGTAGCCAATGCAGACAATCCTGCTTCGGTTGCACAGTCAACGACAGCTCAGACAATTATTACAGTTACAGACAACGACACTAGAAACGGACAGCCGTTGACGGCATCTGAAGTAAAAATAACGACGACCGTTGCGGATCCTTCAGGATATTTGGTTTTAGATCCAACGACTGGAACAGTGACGCTTGGCGCGAATGCTCCGGCAGGAACTTACACGCTGACGTATTCGATCTGCGACAAGACCAATGCATCGAGTCGCTCGACAGCAACAGTTAGCCTGACGGTAAACGCTCCGGTTGTGATTCCTGTGATCGACGCGGTGACCGAAACAACAACAGCCATCAACAGCAACAATGGAGGCACAACAGCATCCCTTACAGCAAACGATACGCTGAACGGAAGCCTGGTGACGATAGGAACAGGAACAGGAGAAGTGAACTTCACGCTTATCAGTACGCTTCCATCAGGATTGACATTAAATGCCGACAAGACAATCACAGTAGCACCGGGCACAGCTTCAGGAAGCTACGAAGTGGAATACACAATCTGCGACAATGATCATGCACTGAACTGCGATACAGTGAAGAGCTACGTTCAGGTTGTGGGAGATGTACTGGTTGCCAATGCAGATTCGCCATCAGCAGTAACGGCATCGAACCAGCCACAGACGATCATCACAGTTACGGACAACGACACCAGAAATGGACAGCCATTGACGGCATCCGAAGTAAAAATAACGACGACCGTTGCGGATCCTTCAGGATATTTAGTTTTAGATCCGACGACTGGAACAGTGGCTCTTGGCGCGAATGCTCCAGCAGGAACTTACACGCTGACGTATTCAATCTGCGACAAGACCAATACATCAAACTGCTCGACAGCGACAGTCAGTCTGACGGTAAACGCTCCGATAGTAATACCAGTAATCGATGCGGTGACTGAAACAACTACAGCGATCAACAGGAACAATGGAGGCACAACAGTATCCCTAACGGCAAACGATACGCTGAACGGAAGCCCAGTGACGGTAGGAACTGGCGCAGGAGAAGTGAGCTTCACTTTAGTGAGCACGCTTCCATCAGGATTAACCCTGAATGCCGACAAGACCATTACAGTAGCTCCAGGCACAGCCTCAGGAAGCTACGAAGTGGAATACACGATCTGTGACAATGATCATGCACTGAACTGCGATACAGTGAAGAGCTACGTTCAGGTTGTAGGCGATGTTTTGGTAGCCAATGCAGACAATCCTGCTTCGGTTGCACAGTCAACCACAGCTCAGACAATTATTACAGTTACAGACAACGACACCAGAAACGGACAGCCATTGACGGCATCTGAAGTAAAAATAACGACAACCGTTGCGGATCGTTCAGGACATCTGACGCTTGATCCAGCAACAGGAACAGTGACGCTTGGCGCGAATGCTCCAGCAGGAACTTACACGCTGACGTATTCAATCTGCGACAAGACCAATACATCAAACTGCTCGACAGCGACAGTCAGCTTGACTGTAAACGCTCCGATAGTAATACCAGTAATCGATGCGGTGACTGAAACAACTACAGCCATCAACAGCAATGCAGGAGGTACGACAGCATCCCTTACAGCAAACGATACGCTGAACGGAAGCCCAGTGACGGTAGGAACTGGCGCAGGAGAAGTGAGCTTCACTTTAGTGAGCGTGCTTCCATCAGGATTAACCTTGAATGCAGACAAGACCATTACGGTAGCTCCAGGCACAGCCTCAGGAAGCTACGAAGTGGAATACACGATCTGTGATAATGATCATGCACTCAACTGTGATACAGTGAAAAGTTATGTTTTAGTGACGGGAGATTTATTGGTATTGAAAGATGATTTAGCTGGCCCAATTGCAGGAGTCAACCATCCAGTGACAGTTGTAAATGTTTTAGGAAATGATACTAAAAATGGATTATCAATCGCGGCGTCTGATGTAAATCTTTCAGTAACAGTTGCAGATCCAACTGGATATTTAACATTAAATCCAGACGGAACAATAGTGTTAAAAGAAAATGCACCAGCAGGAACTTATGAACTTACTTATCAAGTATGTGAATTAAATACAACAAATTGCGCAACGGCTAATGTTAAAGTTTCAGTTGTTCTTCCAACAATGACAGTAACTACAAACAGCTATTGCTCTAATGATGTGCCATACGTGTCATACAATGTAACACCAGATAATTTTACTACAAATAATTTATTGACTGTAAAATGGATTGACAGTGACAACAATGTGGTGGCTACTCAAACTAATTTGCCTTTAAGTGGAAACATTTTGTGGCCAGGAGCAATCGTAGACAGTAACGGAATTGGAGTCGATTGGCCAGGATGGTTATTAACAAATGGACGATGGATAGAAGGTGCAGATGGATTTGAAAAAACCAGAACTGGCGTAACAATGGAGTTTTCATTAAACCCAACTGTAAATGTTGTAGTGAGTTATCCGCCTGCAACACCACAGTGTAACGCAAGACCAACATTTATAATCAAAGCGAACAATGACAGCGCAGGACCAATCGATGCTAAAAAAGGTATTAGTACTGCATTGAATATATTTAGCAATGACCGTTTGAATGGAATTGCGGTAAATCAAACAGCAGTTGTTTTAACTACCGTAATTGCAAATCCGAATTTGATTTTAAATGCAGATGGTTCTGTCGATGTTAAAACAGGAACAGCGTCAGGGACATATCAATTGACATATCAAATTTGTGAAGCTTCAAACTTATCAAATTGCAGTCAAGCAGTTGTGAATGTAACGGTGGTGAATTCAGAAGATCCAGCACCAGCACCACAGATTGTTACGAAAGATGACCTGCAAGTAAGTGTAGATGGAGTTAACGGACAGCTTGAGTTTGTAAACATTTTAGATAATGACTTATGGAATGGCTTGCCGATTGATCCAGCAAATGTGGTGATTTCTAATACGCCAAAAAGCCCATATTTTGAATTTAATGCAGACGGAACGGTAAATGTCAAACCAAATACACCTGCAGGAACTTATGCTTTAGTTTACCAAGTATGTGAAAAAGCAAATTCATCAAATTGCAGTTCATCAACATTGAATGTTTTTGTTGAAGTTCCAAATATTGCGATTATCAAAACAGCAGTATTTAATGACGAAAATGCAAATGGATTTGCAAATGCAGGCGAAACCATCAGCTATAAATTTAAAGTAACCAACACAGGTAACGTTCCATTAAAAGGAATTGCAATTACAGATCCACTGCCAGGTGTTGTTGTTTCTGGACAGGCAATTAACTTGGAAGTAGGTGAATCAAACGACAATAATTTTACGGCCAAATATAAAATTACTCAGAGTGATATTATTGCAGGCAAAGTAAGCAATCAAGCAACTGCTCTTGGAAAAAGTGCAAGAGGAGTTGAAGTCGAAGATAAATCTGATGATATGAGCAATACAGGAGATAATCCTACAGTATTGGATTTAGATGGCTGTAAGGTAAAAGTGCTGAATGCTTTTTCTCCAAATGGAGATTTGAAAAATGCAAGATTCTATATTCAAGGAATAGAATGTTATCCTGACAATACGGTTGAAATTTACAATCGCTGGGGTGTCTTGGTATTTGATATTGATCATTACAACAATGAAGATCGAGTTTTTGTTGGGTTTTCAGGAGGACGAGTTACGATAAAAGAATCAGATGGATTACCAGGAGGAACTTATTTCTATACGTTGAAATATAAAGATAATGATTCAAATCAGCACGAGCAGTCAGGTTACTTGTATTTAAATAAATAAAAAATAATAAACGGCTTGACTTTTAGCTGAGCCGTTTTTTAAAGCTTACTAAATGAAAAAATTAATTTTAATTTTCATGTTTTTTTCGGTTGTGTGTTCCGCTCAGCAAGATGCGCAGTATACGCAATATATGTATAATACAATTTCGGTGAATCCTGCTTATGCAGGTTCTAGAGGCGTTTTAAGTTTGTTTGGATTGTATCGTACACAATGGATCGGACTTGATGGCGCGCCAGAAACAAGTACCTTTTCATTAAACACTCCTTTAAGCACTAACAGTAAATTAGGATTAGGTGTTTCTTTGGTCAATGATAAAATCGGACCAACAGTTGAAAACACTTTATCTGCAGATTTGTCTTATAGTATCCCAACCTCTGAATCATTTAAACTTTCATTCGGAGTAAAAGCAACTGCGAATCTTTTTAATCTTGATGTAAGCAAATTGAGTTTCGAAAACCAAGGAGAGGAGCAATTTCAAGATTTGCAAAATAAATTTTCGCCAAATGTTGGTGCCGGAGTTTATTGGCATTCTGATCGAGCTTATTTAGGATTTTCTATACCTAATTTTATCGAAACAAATCGTTATGACGATAATACTACTGCTATTTTTAAAGACAAAATCAATTATTATTTTATTGCAGGTTATGTATTTAATCTTGACAAATTAGAATACATAAGATTCAAGCCCGCGCTATTAACAAAAATGGTTCAAGGAGCACCATTGCAGGTAGATGTCTCGGGGAATTTCATGTTTTATGATAAATTTACTGTGGGTCTTGCTTACCGCTGGAGTGCTTCAGTAAGTGCAATGGCAGGCTTTCAGGTATCAAAAGGAATGTATATTGGTTACGGATATGATCACGAAACAACCAATTTAAGAAAATACAACTCGGGATCTCATGAAATTTTCCTTCGTTACGAGTTTTTCAACAGTTATAAAAAAATGATCTCTCCAAGATTCTTCTAATTCGATACAATCATGAGAATTAAAATTTTAAGCTTTTCTGTTTTATTTGTTTGCTTTTTCTTCAATGCAAATGCACAAATGACCAACATAAGCTCCGCAGATAAAAAGTATGATGATTATGCTTACGCAGATGCCATAAAAGCATATGAAAGCCTTATAGAAAAAGGAACAAAAGATGAAAAAATAGTGCAAAGACTGGCTAATTCCTATTATTTTTTAAGTGAATTGCAGTCGGCGTTGCAGTGTTATGATGAATTGTTCCGAATGAATGAAGAACAAGAACCTGAATATTTATACCGATATGCACAATGTTTAAAAGCATCTGGAGATTATCAAAAGGCGAATGAAGTTTTAGAAAAATTCAATCTAAAAGCAGGTTCAGAAAAAAGAGCTTCTTTAATCAGAAATGAGAAAAATTATTTAGACGAAATTAAGTTTAATTCTGGACGGTATGAAATTGCCGATGCCGGAATAAATTCGCCTTATTCGGATTATGGAAGTATAATTTATGACAAAAAAATTGTTTTTACTTCAGCCCGAGATACGGGTGGAATTACGAAAACAAGTTTTAAATGGACAAACAAATCATTCTCTAAATTATATGTCTCGGATTTAATGGCAGACGGAAGTGTTGGCAATCCAAAGTTGCTTCGTAAAAATCAAAAGGCAAAATTTAATGAGTCAACGCCAATTTTCACAAAAGATGGCCGAACAATGTATTTTACCAGAAATAATTTCACAGACGGAAAAAGAGGGCAAAATGATAAGCAAGTAACACTTTTAAAACTATATAAAGCTGATTTTATTGATGGCCAATGGACAAATGAAAAAGAACTTTCATTCAATAGCGATCAGTACAGCACCGCACATCCAGCTTTGAGCATTGATGAAAAAACATTGTATTTTGCCTCAGATATGCCAGGAACTTTAGGACAATCTGATTTGTTTAAAGTTGCAATAAATCCTGACGGAACTTTTGGTCAACCTCAAAATTTAGGTCCGATAATTAATACCGAAGGAAGAGAAACTTTCCCATTTGTTTCGGCTGAAAATGAACTTTATTTTGCTTCTGATGGACGTCCGGGGCTTGGCGGACTTGATATTTTTGTTACCAAAATAAATGCAGACAACACGATCGAAGATGATGTGCAAAATGTTGGAGAGCCCGTAAACAGCAAACAAGACGATTTCGGATTTACGCTTGACGGTAAAAACAGAAACGGATATTTTTCTTCTAATAGAGATGGAGGACACGGTTTAGATGATATTTATCGTTTCACTGAAATCAAAAGATTGGTTTGCGAACAAGATTTAATGGGAACCATTACTGATTCTGAATCAAATGAAGTTTTAGCAAATGTAACTTTGGCATTATTCGACGAAAATTTAAATCCGCTTGCAACAATAACTACAGATGAAAAAGGGAATTACATTTTTCCAAAGATAAAATGTGGCAAAAAATATTCGATAAGAGCTTCAAAAAGTGATTATGGAATGAAAGATGTTTCAGCATTGCTCAAAAAAGAAAATGGCAAAACAACCTTGGATTTTTCGATGCAAAAAATATTCAAGCCTTTAGTCGCTAAAACCATTGAAATCAAAAAAACGGCGGTAAAGCCAGTAAAAATTGGCCCAATAAAAATTGGTACAGATTTGGCTAAACTTCTTCATATTCCAATGAACTTTTTTGATTTAGGAAAAGCGACGATCAAAAAAACATCTGAACCAGATTTACTAAAAGTGGTGGATGTTTTGAATCAATATCCAAATGTAAAATTAGATATTCGTTCGCATACAGACAGCCGTTCATCATCTGAAAGCAATCAAATTTTATCAGATAAAAGAGCACAATCAACAAAAGATTGGCTGATAAGCAAAGGAATTGATGAAAGCAGATTGACAGCAAAAGGATATGGTGAAACTAAATTAGTAAACAAATGTGCTGACGGAGTAAAGTGCACCGAAAAAGAACATCAACAAAACAGACGAAGTGAGTTTATAATTGTTGGTCTATAATATAAAAACAAAAAGAGCTTTTCTCAATATTATGAAAAAAGCTCTTTTTTTATGGAGATGAAAAAGCGTTAAAAAAACTTATTTTTCACAAAAAAAACGCTTTATTAATTTCATTCTTTGCGGGATAATTTTGAAAAATAAAAAATCGATGTATTTTGTTTAAAATGAATGTGTTATGTTTTTAAAAAGTTTAGATGGACAACAAATTGTGTCAAATTTTTTATAACTTTATAAATCTAAATTTTTTCAGATATGACTGTAAATCAAATATTAAACGCAAAAGGAAGAAATGTTTATTCCGTACTTTCATCTACAACAGTTTATGAAGCATTGAAAGTAATGGGAGAAAAAAACATAGGGGCAATTCTTGTAATTGATGGAACTGACCTAAAAGGAATATTATCTGAAAGGGATTATGCTCGAAAAATTGTTTTGAAGGACAAATCGTCAAAAGAGACTTTTGTTCATGAAATTATGGAAAGCAATGTTATCACAGTAAATCTTTCAAATAATATTGAAGATTGCATGGAGCTTATGAGCACAAAAAGATTCAGACATTTGCCAGTTTTAGAAGATGGAACTGTAGTGGGAATTATTTCAATCAGCGATGTTGTAAAAGCAATAATCGAGATTCAAAAAGATACCATAAATCACTTGAATTCTTATATTTCGCAATAAAAGAAAATCCAAAAATATACTTTTATAAATAGTCCTGATTTTGAAGGACTATTTTTTTTGATAGCTCAAATTGTTATTTTAACAAAAGAAAGCACTAAAAACGCCCCATTTTAAACTAAGACTTATATCTTTGTAAGCTAGAATAAAAGCTAAAAATAATGAACAAAGAGAGTAAAAGAAGAGAAGCGCCGCTGTATCACGCAGAGCCGACTCCAGGAAAAATTCAGGTAGTTCCAACAAAAAAATACGCAACCCAGAGAGACTTGTCATTGGCATATTCGCCAGGTGTTGCAGAGCCATGTTTAGAGATTGCGGCAGACGTTGAAAACGTTTATAAATATACAGCAAAAGGAAATTTAGTTGCCGTAATTTCAAACGGTACAGCTGTTTTAGGACTTGGGGATATTGGGCCTGAGGCAGGAAAACCTGTAATGGAGGGGAAAGGTTTGTTATTTAAAATATTCTCTGACATTGACGTTTTTGATATCGAAGTTGATACAAAAAATGTTGAAGAGTTTATTCAGACAGTAAAAAATATTGCTCCAACTTTTGGAGGAATTAATCTTGAGGATATTAAAGCGCCAGAATCTTTCGAAATCGAAAGAAGACTTATTGAAGAATTAGATATTCCGGTAATGCACGATGACCAGCACGGAACAGCGATCATTTCTTCTGCGGCCTTGATTAATGCACTTGAATTGGCAGGCAAAAAAGCTGAAGATGTAAAAATGGTAGTTTCAGGTGCAGGATCTGCGGCAATTGCTTGTACAGATTTATATGTTTCATTAGGTGTAAAAGTAGAAAACATCTTAATGTATAACAGTAAAGGACTTTTGACAAAAGACAATCCTTCGCTTTCAGAATTACAATTAAAATACGCGATTGATGGCCCAAAGATTGAATTGGCAGAAGCTGTAAAAGGCGCTGACGTTTTCATCGGATTATCTTCAGGAGGTATTTTGTCGCCAGAAATGTTATTGACAATGAAAGATAACCCGATTGTATTTGCAATGGCAAATCCAAATCCGGAAATCGATTATAATTTAGCTGTAGAAACTCGTAAAGATGTTATTATGGCTACAGGCCGTTCTGATTTTCCTAATCAGGTTAACAACGTGCTTGGATTCCCATATATTTTTAGAGGTGCACTTGATGTAAGAGCTAGAAAAATTAACGAAGCTATGAAAATGGTCGCGGTAAAAGCTTTAGCTATTTTGGCAAAAGAACCAGTTCCAGAACAAGTTAACGTAGCTTATGGAGCAACAAAACTTGGTTTTGGACAAGAATATATTATTCCTAAACCATTTGATCCAAGATTGATCACAGTTGTGGCTCCTGCAGTTGCAAAAGCGGCAATGGAATCTGGAGTTGCAAAAAATCCTATTACAGACTGGGTCGCTTATGAAGATAAACTTCGTGAGCGTATGGGTAACGATAATAAAATGGTGCGTTTGATTACAAACCGAGCGAAATTAGATCCTAAAAGAGTAGTTTTTGCTGAGGCAGATCAATTAAATGTATTAAAAGCGAGCACAAATTGTTTATGAAGACGGAATTGGTATTCCAGTTTTATTAGGAAGCAGAGAAACTATTTTGGAATTAAAATCAGAATTAGGTTTTGATGCAGATTTAGAAATCATTGATCCTAAAACAAACGAAGAAGAAGCAAGACGTAATCGTTTTGCAAATTCATACTGGGAATCAAGAGAGCGTAGAGGTGTTTCATTGCTTGACGCTCAAAAATTTATGCGCGAAAGAAATTATTTCGCCGCCATGATGGTAAATGAAGGCGAAGCAGACGCTGTGGTTACAGGATATTCAAGAAGTTATCCAAGTGTGGTAAAACCAATGCTTCAATTGATTGAAAAAGCTCCAGGCGCTTCACTTGTTGCAACCGCAAATATGATGCTTACAGCACGTGGACCAATGTTCTTGTCAGACACTGCGATCAATATTAATCCGTCTGCTCAAGATTTAATTAATATTGCATTGATGACGGCAAAAACAGCAAAAATGTTTGGTATTGAGCCTGTTATTGCAATGGTTTCATATTCAAACTTTGGATCATCAACACATCAAAATGCGTCAAAAGTTAGAGAGGCGGTTGCTTATCTGCATAAAAATCATCCTGAATTAATTGTAGATGGAGAGATTCAAGCAGATTTCGCGTTAAATTCTGAAATGCTTAAAGAAAAATTCCCTTTCTCTAAATTGGCAGGCAAAAAAGTTAATACTTTGGTTTTCCCTAATTTAGAGTCGGCAAACATTACTTATAAGTTGTTGAAAGAGTTAAATAAAGCCGGTTCAATTGGTCCAATTATGATGGGACTTGGCAAGCCAGTGCATATTTTCCAATTAGGAGCAAGTGTTGAAGAAATGGTAAATATGGCGGCAATTGCTGTGATAGATGCTCAAGAAAAAGAAATTAAAAAAATAAATTAGCCCAATAGACTTACAAGAATAAGATATTATTGTCTTACTTTTTGTGTATATTTGGTACTATAAATTATTTTTATGATAGCACATTTGCAAGGGAAACTGGTTGAAAAGAATCCCACAGAAGTCGTAATTGATTGTGGTGGAGTGGGATACCATGTAAATATCTCTTTACATACTTTTTCGCTAATTCCTAATGCTGATTTTATAAAATTGTATACGCATCTTCAAATCAAAGAAGATGCGCATACTTTATTTGGCTTTGTAGAAAAGTCAGAGCGCGAAATATTCAGAATGTTGTTGTCGGTTTCTGGTATAGGCGCTAATATTGCAAGGACGATGTTGTCTTCAATAGAACCTAAACAAATTATAAATGCTATTGCATCTGGAGATGTAGCAGTTATACAGTCAATTAAAGGAATTGGCGACAAAACTGCCCAGAGAGTTATACTTGATTTAAAAGAAAAAGTGTTAAAGTTGTACGATTTGGATGAAGTTTCAGTAATTCAAAACAATACAAATAGAGATGAAGCGTTATCTGCTTTGGAAGTTTTAGGATTTGTTCGTAAAGCATCTGAAAAAGTAGTGGAAAGGATTGTAAAAGAAGACCCAGAAGCTACGGCAGAAACCATCATAAAAAAAGCATTAAAAAGCTTGTAACACAACTAACATAAACCAATTGTATGCGTAAAATTTGTATTTTTTTACTGGTTTTATTTTGCGGCAATGTTTTGCGAGCGCAAGTAAATCCGGCAGTTCAAGATACAACCAAAACTCAGTATTCTACAGGAAAAGTAGAGCTGAAGGATCCTCCAAGCATACTATCGGCATATAAATACGATCCAATTTCAGATCGTTATATTTATACCAATTCGGTTGACGGCTTTCCTGTCAACTATCCTATTATTTTAACACCCAAAGAGTACGAGGATTTAGTTTTGAAAGAATCTCGACGAGAGTATTTCAGAAAAAAGCTGATGCAATTGATGGGAAAAAAGCGGGTAGTGAAGCGACAAAAAAGAATTTATTACCAAGATATTACGTAAATTCAAACTTCTTTGAAAGTATTTTTGGAAGCAATACAATCGATGTAAAGCCCACAGGTTCTGTAGAGATGGATTTGGGTATACGATACACCAAGCAAGACAATCCTTCATTTTCACCTAGAAACAGATCCAGTCTTACGTTTGACTTTGATCAGCGTATCAGTATGAGTTTGATGGGAAAAGTGGGTACGCGTTTAGAAGTAAATGCTAATTATGACACCCAATCCACATTTGCTTTTCAAAACTTATTTAAACTTGCCTACACGCCTTCAGAAGATGATATCATTCAGAAAGTCGAAGTGGGTAATGTTAGCATGCCTTTAAACAGTACATTGATTCGTGGAGCACAAAGTTTATTTGGGGTGAAAACTCAATTGCAATTTGGCAAAACGACAATTACAGGTGTTTTCTCTGAACAAAAATCCCAAACGAAGAGTGTTGTAGCCGAAGGAGGTGGTACAGTTCAAAACTTTGATTTATATGCATTGGATTATGACAATGACAGACACTTTTTCTTGTCACAATATTTTAGAGATAAATATGATGAGTCATTAAAAACATATCCGGTAATAAATAGTCGTGTTCAAATTACTCGGATCGAAGTTTGGGTAACCAACAAACAAAACAGAGTAAGTACAACTAACAATAACCTTCGTAACATAGTCGCACTTCAAGATTTAGGTGAAGGCCGTTTAAGTGGTGTTCCAGATAATGAAGTTGTAGTGATCAGTTCAACAACAGGATTCTTTAATCCTTCAATACCTATCGATTCTCCTGCAGAAAATGAGAACAATGCTTATAATCCAGAAGCAATTGGACAGTCAGGCTCATTTTTAAATTCAAACATCAGAGAAATTGTTACGGCAAAATCAGGATTTAACAATACAAATGTTAGCGAAGGAACTGATTATTCGATATTAGAAAATGCTAGAAAATTAACCGCAAACGAATTTACTTTTAATCCACAGTTAGGATATATATCGTTGCAACAACGTTTGGCAAATGATGAAATTTTGGCTGTTGCTTATGAATATACTGAAGGAGGCAAGATTTATCAAGTAGGGGAATTTGGAAGTGATGGAGTTGATGCAACTGTTGTTACAGGAAACAATAATTCAAATCAGGCGATTATTACTCAGAGTTTGATTTTGAAAATGCTGAAGAGCAATTTGACAAATGTGCAAAATCCAGTTTGGAACTTGATGATGAAAAACGTTTATCAAATTCCGCAAGCTTATCAAATTAAGCAGGATGATTTTAGAATGAACATTCTATATACAGATCCTTCTCCTATAAACTATATTTCGCCAGTTGCAGGAACTTCTTTTCCATCTAATCCAACGCCAGACAATAAAGTAGATCAGACACCTTTATTGAATGTCTTTAATTTGGATAAATTGAACTACAATAACGATCCACAAACAGGTGGAGACGGTTTCTTTGACTACTTGCCAGGTATTACGGTTGATGTTCAAAACGGTAGAATTATTTTTACTACAAAAGAGCCTTTTGGGGAACTGTTGTTTAAAAAATTGCAAAATCAAGGTTCTGGTGAAACCTATAATGATCCGAGTACATATAATGCGAATCAGCAGAAATATGTATTTAGAAACATGTATCGCAATACGCAATCTGGTGCTTTACAGGATAGTGACAAGAATAAATTCTTATTACGAGGAAAATACAAATCTTCAGGAAGCAACGGAATCCCGATTGGAGCTTTCAATGTGCCTCAAGGATCTGTTGTGGTAATGGCGGCGGGAAGAAGATTGGTTGAAGGAATTGATTACAGCGTCGATTATCAATTAGGACGTGTTCAAATTTTAGATCCTTCACTTCAAGCTTCAAATACACCAATCGAAGTTTCGTTAGAGAATAACTCAATTTTTGGCCAACAAACTAGAAGGTTTATAGGTTTCAATGTTGAGCATAAAATTTCAGATAAATTTGTTGTTGGAGGTTCTTATTTAAAAATGTCTGAAAAGCCATTTACGCAAAAATCAAGCTACGGTCAAGAATCTGTGAACAATACAATTTTCGGATTCAATGGAAATTATGCTACTGAGGTTCCATTTTTTACAAGATTAGTAAATAAACTTCCAAATATTGATACCGATGTTCCATCAAATCTTTCGATTCGTGGTGAAGTTGCTTTTCTAAAGCCTGATGCGCCAAAAGCAAGCGATTTTGAAGGTGAAGCAACTATTTATGTTGATGATTTTGAAGGTTCGCAAACTACTATTGATATGAGGTCTGCTTATGCATGGAGTTTGGCTTCGACACCTTTTGTGGGTTCAATAAACGATAATACTTTTAATGCTAATTCGAATACATTAGATTACGGTTTCAAACGTGCAAAATTGGCGTGGTACACTATTGATCCCGTTTTTTATTCGTCAAAACCAAGCGGAATTTCAAACGATGATTTATCTTTAAATACAACCCGAAGAATTTATAGTAAAGAGCTATATCCGAATACAGATATTGCACAAGGTCAGATTCAAGTAATTAATACGCTTGATTTAACCTATTTTCCATCAGATAGAGGACCTTATAATAATGACCCAAATTTCGGAACGAATAATCCGTCTTCTAATTTCGGGGGAATTATGCGTGCGTTAAACTCGACCAATTTTGAGCAAGGAAATGTTGAATATATTCAATTTTGGGTATTAGATCCTTATGTAGGAAATGGACAAGCACCAGCAAATAATACTGGGAAAATTTATTTCAACTTAGGTGAAATTTCAGAAGATGTTTTAAAAGATGGCAGAAAACAATACGAAAATGGTTTAGGTCCTGATCAAGTAATGGTAAATCCACAACCGATTTGGGGAGATGTGCCGGCTTCGCAGTCTTTGATCTATGCATTTGATACTAATCCAGATAATCGTAGAAATCAAGATGTTGGTCTTGACGGTTTGCCGGATGCTAAAGAAGGCTCAATTTATACTAATTACTCAAACGAAGAAGATCCCGCCGCAGATAACTATAAATATTATTTAAATGTTGAAGGAGGAGTTCTCGATCGTTACAAAAGATACAATGGTACAGAAAATAATTCAGCTGTAAGCATTGATGATCCAAATCGTGGTTCTACAACATTGCCAGATGTGGAGGATATTAATCGTGATAATACCATGAGCACTATTAATGCTTATTATGAATACAGTGTTGAACTTAAGCCAGGAATGCAAGTTGGATCAAATTATATTACAGATATACGTGAAGTAAGTAATGTCGAATTGCCAAATGGTGGAACTACAACTGCAAGATGGATTCAGTTTAAGATCCCAGTAGCATCTCCTCAAAATACAATTGGAAACATATCTGATTTTAGATCGATTCGTTTCATGCGTATGTTTATGACTGGTTTTAATGATCAAATGACAGTTCGTTTTGGAGCTTTGGATTTAGTGCGAGGTGAATGGAGAAAATATACTGGAACACTTGATGCAAACGATCCAAATCCAGATGATGATGGCGTTCAGTTTGATGTTGCGGCAGTTAACATTCAGGAGAACGGTACAAAATGTCCAGTAAATTATGTTATACCTCCAGGAGTTCAAAGAGAGCAATTGTATAACAATAATACCATAATCAACCAAAATGAACAAGCTTTAGCAGTGCGAATTGGAGGTGGCGGATTGCAGTATTTGGATTCAAGAGCAGTTTTCAAAAATGTAAGTGTTGATATGCGTCAATACAAAAAGTTAAAAATGTTCCTGCATGCAGAATCATTGCCAAATGAAGCGAATTTATTAGACGACGAAATGGTTGGTTTTATTCGTTTTGGTAATGATTTCACACAAAACTACTATCAAGTCGAAATTCCCTTAAAAGTGACACCAACAGGAGGTTCTTGTACTATAAGTCCTGATTTGGTTTGGATGGAAGAAAATAACATTGATTTGGCGCTTGAATTATTAACTCGTATGAAAATCAAGGCTATGCCTTTGGATGTTAACTCTCCAAAAAGAGATATCAATGGGGTATATTATCCTGATGATGACCCGGATTTAGCTTCAAGTGGAGGTGATGGTGACAGTAAATTAAGATTAGGTATTAAGGGAAATCCGAATTTTGGTTTGGTTAGAAATTTGATGGTCGGAGTTAAGAGTAGGGCTGATCATAAAGATATAAAAGGAGAAGTTTGGTTCAATGAACTTCGAATGTCAGATTTGGACAATAAAGGCGGAATGGGCGCATTGCTGAATGTGGATACCAATATGGCTGATTTTGCAACAGTTTCTGCAACGGGAAGAAAAAGCACGATTGGTTTTGGATCTTTAGAGCAAGGTGCAAACGAAAGAGACAGAGAAGATATTCAGCAATATAATATTGTAACGAATTTGAATTTAGGAAAATTAATGCCTCATAAATGGGGAATTAATTTGCCATTTAACTATGCTATTGGTGAAGAAGTTATTACGCCAGAATATGATCCATTCAATCAGGATATCAAATTAGATCAGTTGATTAAAGAAACTACTGATCCGGCAGAGAAAGACAATATTAGAACTCGTGCAGTAGATTATACAAAACGTAAGAGTATCAACTTTATTGGTGTTAGAAAAGACAGAGCTCCAGAGCAAAAACCTCATGTTTATGATGTAGAAAATTTCACGTTCTCACAATCATATAATGAAGTAGCGCGTCATGATTATGAAGTAGAAGATTATCGTGACCAACAATCCAATTCAGCTGTGAATTATGCCTATAATTTTCAGCCAAAAGAAGTTGTGCCATTCAAGCAGACCAAATTCATGAAAAAAGTGATTATTGGAAAATGCTGAGCGATTTCAATTTTAATTATTTGCCTTCAAATATCACATTCAATACAAATATTTTAAGACAAAGCAACCGTCAGCAATACAGGCTTGTTGAAGTTGAAGGAATTGGTCTTGACCCGCTTTATAGAAGAAATTTTGCTTTTAATTACCAATATGGCTTTGGTTTCAATTTAACCAAATCGTTAAAGTTAACTTATACAGCGAGCATCAAATAATATTGTGAAAAATTATTTGAATGAAGATAAAACGCCAAAAGAAGATTTTAATATCTGGGATGATTATTTTGATTTAGGAACTCCAAATCAACATATGCAACAATTAGTGCTGAATTATGAAATTCCGCTTAATAAAATTCCAGTTTTGAGTTTCGTAAAAGCGAATTATGAATACAAAGCAGATTATAGTTGGCAACGTTCTTCTACGGCAATGGCTGAATTTGTTGATGATAATGGAGTTCAGTACAATTTAGGAAATACGATTCAGAATGCAAATTCAAATACATTGTCTTCAACTTTAAATATGAATTTGTTGTATAAATATCTTGGACTTACACCTGGTGCAAAAAAGCTTCACAACCTAAACCTGCTGGTCCGCCAAAACCAGGGGAAAAAGTGGTAAGTACTCCAACAAAAACAGTGGCGACTAATAATAGTCCGTTTTATGATGGTTTGATTGGTGTTTTAACAAGTCTAAAAACCGTTCAGGTTAATTATACTAAAAATAGCGGAACCGTATTGCCGGGTTATACACCTAGTATTGGTTTCTTCGGTACATCAAAACCTTCATTAGGATTTATTTTTGGAAGCCAAGATGATGTTCGTTATGAATCTGCAAAAAATGGTTGGTTGACTAATTACGAGAATTTCAACCAAAATTTCACACAGGTTACAAATAAGCTTTTGAAGGTAACGGCAAATATTGATTTATTGCCTGATTTAAAAATTGATTTGGCTATGGATCGTGCTTATTCGCAAAATTCATCAGAACAATATAGTGTGATAAATGGAGAATATACGCCTTTGTCGCCATATACGTATGGAATGTTTTCGATTTCAACTGTGTTGATTAAAACATCTTTTGCTACAAGCAATGAAACACAATCTGCGGCATTTGACGAGTTTAGAAATAATCGTTTGGTTATTGCCAATCGTTTGGCTGAAGAGCACTATGGTGCAGGAAATGAAATACCAAGGTATGGAGATGCAAACAACCCAATTCCGGCGGTTGGTGATCCAAATTATGCTATTTATACTGCGAATGTTGGGTATCCAATTGGTTACACAAAAAGTAACCAGGCTGTTTTATTGCCATCATTTTTGGCGGCTTATTCAGGAGGAAATGCATCGAGCAGTTCTACAGATATATTTAGAAGTTTCCCGATTCCAAACTGGAGTATAAAATACAATGGTTTGATGCGTTATAAGTATTTCAAAGATAAATTTAGACGTTTCTCATTGCGAGCATAACTACCGTGCATCTTATACAATAAATCAGTTTAGATCTAACTTTGATTATCATGAAAACCCAAATGGTCAAGATGTTAATACGAATTTCTACAACGGCACGATAATGTCAAATGTCAATTTGGTAGAGCAATTCAGCCCGCTGATTCGTGTTGATTTTGAGCTGAAAAATTCATTCCGTTTGTTGACAGAAGTAAAAAGAGATCGTGCATTATCAATGAGTTTTGATAATAATTTATTGACTGAAGTGCGAGGAGTTGAATACGTGGTAGGTATGGGATATCGTTTTAAAGATGTTATCTTTTCATCTCGATTGGCCGATAACCCAACAGGAATTATAAAAAGTGACATTAATATAAAAGCCGATTTTTCATATCGAAATAATCAAACATTAGTGCGTTATTTAGATTATGACAATAACCAATTGGCGGCGGGTCAAAATATTTGGGCATTAAAATTAACAGCAGATTATGCTTTCAGCAAAAATTTGACAGCGATATTTTATTATGACCATTCATTTTCAAAAGCAGTTATTTCGACTTCTTTCCCGCTTACAAATATTAGGTCAGGATTTACGCTCAGATATAATTTCGGAAATTAAATTTAGGATTCTGAACTAAATTTTATTAGAAGATTATTACATTTGTGACTTATTTATTAAATTATCAATTTTCAAACATACTATTATGAGCATACCAGCAAATTTAAAGTACACAAAAGATCACGAATGGGTTAGCATCGATGGAGATGTTGCGACTGTAGGAATTACTCATTTTGCACAAAAAGAGTTAGGGGATATCGTGTATGTTGAGGTAGAAACTTTAGATCAGACACTTTCAAAAGATGAGGTTTTTGGAACTGTTGAGGCTGTAAAAACGGTTTCAGATTTATTTTTGCCTTTAACAGGTGAAATTATTGCATTCAATGATGATTTAGAAAGCGCTCCAGAAACGGTAAATTCTGATCCTTATGGAGCAGGATGGATGATCAAAATTAAAATTGCTGATGCATCTGAAATAGATACATTATTATCTGACGCGACTTACAAACAACTTATCGGTGCCTAAACAACTTCTTTTAATTTGGGCAATTATTTGTTCAGGCATCATTACTTATTTTTGTTTGACAAATTCAGGTAATATTCCAGCAATAGATTTTCCAAGTATAGACAAGATTGTTCATTTTTGTTTTCATTTTGGATTTACGATTTCGTGGATTTTGTTTTTCAAAAAAGAACTTAAAGGGCAACATTCAAATGATTATAAAGCCTATCTGATTTCGTTTATATTTTCAGTTTTCTTTGGAATTACAATTGAAATTTTGCAGGGAGTTTTGACAACTACGAGAACTCCAGATGTAACAGATGTTTTAGCAAATACAATTGGTGCGACTGCCGGAGTATTTTCTGCTATAGGTTTTAGGAAGCAGATCGATAAAATAATAGGAATATAATTACCCACTTCGGTGGGTTTTTTATTATCCTAAAATGAAGCCTAATAATAGTGCTGTTTTTTGAATTTAAAATGTATTTTTGTGCCGATCTGATGAAATAGAAAATCATGAACATTAAGCAATACCTTGATTCAACGTATCTTAAAACTGCTTCGCAAGCTGGGCTTTCAGAAGCAGAAAATAATGCTGTCGTTGAAAAAGTAATTGAAGAAGCAATTGCGGAAGGATTTAAATTGATTATGATTCGACCAGAACAGGTCAGCTTAGCTAAAAAAATGATTTTGAAAGCTCATTCAGCTTTACTTGTTGGTACTGTAATTGATTTTCCAGAAGGCAAATCAGATTTAGAAACCAAAATTAAAGAGGCAAATGAAGCTATTGAAAACGGGGCAGATGATTTGGATTTTGTCTGCAATTATGAAGCTTTCAAAAATGGTGACATTGCCTTAGTTAAAAATGAAATTTTATTAGGTACTCAAATTGGCTTAGCTCACAATAAAACTGTAAAGTGGATTATTGAAACAGTCGCCTTGACAGATAAAGAAATTATTCAGCTGTCAGCTTTGATAAAAAATGTTGTGATATCTAATTTTAAAGAAGAGAATTACGAATCAGTATTTGTAAAATCATCCACTGGTTTTTATAAAACAGAAAATGGTTTGCCAAATGGAGCTACGGTTCCCGTAATTATTATAATGTTAGAAAATGCATCGCCATTGCCAGTTAAAGTATGGGCGGTGTGAGATCATATGATGATGCAATAGAAATGATTCGTTTAGGAGTTAAACGAATTGGAACTTCAGCGACAAAGGCAATTGCTAACGGAGAGAATACCCCAAATCAATATTAAATGAAAACCAAAACCTACTTAATAAACAAAAGCGCCCTTACTTTTGTTTTAATGATGACTTCTTTGTTTGTTTTTGCACAAGAAAATAATGCTACTTCGGTAAAATCTGGATTTACAAGTGAACAGTTTCCTGTTTTTCAGAATTGCGAAAATTTAATGGATAAAAAATTAGAAGATTGTTTTTACAAAGAAGTTCAGGATTTTGTTTTTCAGAATTTTGAAGTACCTGAAAATTTAAAGCAGGCAAATTACAAAGGAGAGGTAAAAGTGCTTTTTGAAGTTGATGCGACGGGAGCTTTTAAAGTGATTTATGTAAATACTGCAAATGAGGAGTTGTCTGAAGCCGCAAAACGTGTTTTTGCAAAGTTTCCAACAATCAAGCCGTCAACTTACAACGGAAAGCCTACATATTCAAAGTACACCATTACGATTAATATTCCTTTAAAAAGTTCTGAACAGTTAGCGGCGGAAGCTTTGGCGGCATCGCAAATTTTAAAGCCAGCTGAAAAGCCTATGACGGAATTGGATAGTATTGTGTACAAAAAATACAATAATCCAGAGTTTGATAGTTATTTAAATATTCCTTTTTCTCATAGTTATTACGCACAATTTGATGGTGCTATGAATCAGGTAGGAAGTAATAGCCATACTGCTTCAAAGCCGTACACTTATACCGAGGTTTCGAAATATTATAATTTAAGAGCTGTAAACGAGTCGCTTCAAAAGAAGGCTACAACTTGGCTGGGAAGAAAATGGTGGAATGAAAATTTAGTGCAAATTCAAGGAGAAGATTATTGGCTGGCTTTAAACCCTATTGTTGATTTGCAGTTAGGAAAAGCTTCAGATCTTGATGCTTCTTATACGTATGTAAATACACGTGCTCTAAATTTTAGAGGAGGTCTTGGCAAAAAATTAAACTTCACAACGACAATTTTTGAAAGTCAAGGTCGTTTTGCAGGATATTTTAACGATTATGCTGAATCATTAAAGCCATCTGGAGGAAATCCGGCGATTATTCCAGGAGTTGGTATTGCAAAGCGTTTTAAAACAGATGCGTATGATTTTCCTTTGGCTGAAGCCGATATTACATATGCTCCATATAAGTTTTTTGATCTTCAGTTGGGTTATGGAAGGAATTTTATTGGTGATGGATATCGTTCATTGCTAGAAGGTGATGGAGCGAGCCCATATCCGTATTTTAAAATTAATACGACTTTCTGGAAAATCAAATACACAAATACATACATGTGGCTCAAAGATGTCCGTCCAGAGGTTACGGTTGATAAAACATACGCAACAAAATTTATGGCAAACCATTATTTAAGTTGGAATGTTTCAAATAGATTGAATTTAGGTTTCTTTGAATCGGTGGTTTGGACAGATACAAATAATAGAGGATTTGATGTCAATTTTGTAAACCCAATTATTTTTTACAGAACTGTTGAGTTTACTTCTTCTTCAAGAAGTGGAAACGCGATGTTGGGGATTACAGGGAAATACAAATGGAATAACAGTATAAATTTATATTCGCAATTTTTGATTGATGAATTTTCAGTTTCTGATGTGAAGGCTGGAGATCAAAGCTGGAAAAACAAATTTGGTTTTCAAATTGGAGGGAAATATTTCAACGCATTTGATGTAAAAGATCTTTTATTGCAGGTAGAATACAATCATGTTCGTCCTTATGTGTACTCGCATAGTGCAGTAATTACAAATTACGGTCACAATAATCAAAGTATTGGACATCAATGGGGCGGAAATTTCAATGAGCTTGTAGTAATTGGAAGATATCATAAAGGTCGTCTTTTTGGTGATGCTAAGTTTAATATTGGAAAACGCGGACTTGATTTTAATACTGCACAGGATAGTTACAATTATGGAGGTGATATTTATAAAAGCTATGATGTAAAACGCCCATATGATAAAGGAGTTAAAGTTGGCCAAGGAAATAAAACAGATGTTTTTATTGCAGATATCCAAGGAGGTTATTTGATTAACCCAATGACAAATCTAAAATTATTCGGAAGCTTTATTTATAGAAACTTCGATCCGACTCAAGATACACCAACAACTTTTAAACAAAGTACGACTTGGTTTACTATAGGATTGCGTTCAGATATTTTCAATTGGTATTTTGATTACTAGGATTTTTATAGGATTTTTCGAAATAATTGTGTTAAAGATTTGCAAGTCCTTATTTTGTAAAGGTTTTATTGAAAAAAATCTAAATTTATTGGTTTAGATTCTACAATCTAATTTGTACATTTGCAAGCACTCAAAAAAAATATACAAACAATAAAGGTTTGAACGCTACAAAAAATACAATTTCACTAAAATCAATATTTCTGGATTTCAAAGAGATTACTAAGGCTGGTTTGGCTATTAGTGTTTTGTTCTCTTCAATTGCTGGATATTTATTAGGTGTAAATGATGAACACCCATTTAAATGGAGTGTTTTGCTTGTTTTGTCAATTGGCGGTTACTGTATGGTTGGTGCGTCAAATGCATTCAATCAAGTAATTGAAAAAGATATCGATGCTTTAATGGATCGAACCAAAAACCGTCCAGTTCCTTCTGGACGTATGTCTCCTAAAATGGCTTTGTTTGTGGCAAGTCTGCTGACGATTATCGGAATCAGTTTGCTTTACACAATCAATGCTAAGTCAGCAATGTTTGTCGCGATTTCAATATTTTTATACACAAGTATCTATACACCATTAAAAACAGTTACTTCGTTATCTGTTTTTGTGGGTGCTTTTCCTGGTGCAATACCATTTATGTTAGGATGGGTTGCGGCTACAGGCGAGTTTGGAATTGAAGCAGGAACCTTGTTTTTGATTCAGTTTTTCTGGCAATTTCCCCATTTTTGGGCAATTGGCTGGTTTTTGTATGAAGATTATGAAAAAGCGGGAATCTTTATGTTGCCAACAGGAAAAAAGATAAAGGAACGGCTTTGCAGGTTATTTTATATACGATTTGGCTTATTATAGCGTCATTACTTCCAGTTTTGGGCTATACAGGACAATTGTTTATTTCTCCAATTGCGACAATTTTGGTGTTTTTGTTGGGATTATGGATGTTGTTTTATGCAGTGAAATTGTATCAATTGAGAACTGCAAAAGCGACGAGAACGTTGATGCTGGTGAGTGTATCGTACATTTCACTATTGCAAATCGTGTTTATAGTAGATAAATTTTTAAGATAGTTATGGAAATGACAATTAAAGCAAATGAGGAACAATTAAGAAAATCAAAATCGGCAAAACTGATTTTGTTATTCGCCATGGTGAGTATGACCATGATGTTTGCAGGACTTACAAGTGCATTTGTGGTAAGTAAATCAAGAGCCGACTGGTTGAAGGATTTTGAACTTCCATCAGCATTTTATTATAGTACAGCGGTAATTATCGGTCGCAGTATTACTTTTTATTTAGCAAAAAGGGCAATTCAGAAAGACAAAAGAAGCGAAGTTACAGCTTTGCTTTTGGGAACTTTGGTTTTAGGAGTTTTGTTTGTAGTGTTGCAATTTCAAGGATTTGGACAAATCGTTGAAAAAGGATATTATTTTACAGGGCAAGGTAGCTCAATTACTACAACTTTTCTTTATGTAGTGACTGTAACGCACCTATTGCACTTGGCTGGCGGATTAATTTCACTTTTAATTATAATTTATAATCATTTTAAACAAAAATACAATTCGACTCAAACTCTTGGTATAGAACTAGGTGCGATGTATTGGCACTTTTTGGATTTATTGTGGGTATATTTATTTTTATTTTTATATTTCTTTAAATAAGAAAAAAACGTAAATTTGGGAACTTTTTAACGAATATCTTTTATGGAAGCGACAGTTACTACTGCAAATAACAACGAAAAAACTTGGGGAGGCGGAGATGATATCCAACCATTAGGAGCAAGTTATGGTAAAATGATGATGTGGTTTTTCATCGTATCAGATGCCTTAACATTCTCTGGATTCCTTGTCGCTTATGGTTTTTCTAGATTTAAATTTATTGAAACTTGGCCTTTGGCTGATGAAGTGTTTACTCACTTCCCATTTTTACATGGCGTTGAGGCTCCTATGTATTATGTAGCCTTAATGACTTTTATCTTGATTTTCTCATCTGTAACCATGGTTTTGGCTGTTGATGCTGGTCATCAATTAAAAAAGACAAAGGTTGCAATCTATATGTTCTTGACTATTATTGGAGGTTTAATTTTCGTTGGTTCTCAAGCTTGGGAGTGGAAAAACTTCATTAAAGGTGAATATGGCGCAGTGGAAACGGCAGGTGGAAGTTTATTGCAGTTTGTTGACAAAGATGGTAAAAGAGTAGCTCTTGAAGCATTTGCTGTAAAATTACCAGAACAAAGAGAAGCTTTGACAAGAAGTCATGGAACTTGGTTTGTTGAAGATGCTGAAACGCAACCAACTTATACTGTTGCTGAAGTTCAAGCTGGTTTTAAAGCACACCCTGAATTATTGATCAGAACAGAGCAGATTATTGAAACAAACGGGAAAAAAGCAAACATGTTTTAACTAGAGCAGAATCTGAAACTCGTTTAGCGACTGCAAAATATGTAGTTGAAGGAGCGAACTTAACTAGAAATGAATACGGAAGTAAATTATTTGCTGATTTCTTCTTCTTCATCACTGGATTCCACGGATTCCACGTATTTTCTGGAGTTATCATTAATATCATTATCTTCTTTAATGTATTATTAGGAACTTACGAGAAAAGAAGAAGCTACGAAATGGTAGAGAAAGTTGGATTATACTGGCACTTTGTAGATTTAGTTTGGGTATTCGTATTTACAGTTTTCTACTTAGTTTAATTTTTTAAGATTTATTATTATGGCACACGGTCACGAATACGTATCAAATACAAAAAGAATCTGGTTTGTTTTTGCATTACTATCAGTAGTAACTACAGTAGAGGTTATTCTTGGTATCTACAAACCTGCAGTTTTAGAAGGTAATCATTTTGTAGGTTTGAATTTACTGAACTGGATTTTCTATATCCTTACAATTTTCAAAGCATATTATATTGTATGGGCATTTATGCACATGGAAGGTGAAAAAAGCAGTCTTAGATGGTCTGTTGTATCGCCTGTTATTTTCCTAGTTTTATATTTATTGTTTATTCTTTTGACAGAAGGACATTATATTTATGGGGTTTTTAAAGATTCTACTATTAAATGGAATTTTTAACATGATATTAATTCGAAAAGAAGCTCCGATTTGCGGAGCTTTTTTTATTTTTGTACCTCAATATTTTCCTGCATAAACAATGAAAAAAATATAGTTCTCTTTGTACTTTTTGTTTTGCCAATTGTAGCCTATTTATTTTTTGCTTCTGGTGTAAATAGTTTCACAACACTTCCTGTAATAACACCTAAAGTGGCTGATTTTGGAAATTGGAATTCATTAAACGGAAAAAAGATTTCTCTTAATAAAAAAATTACGGTACTTGGTTTTGGAGGTACAAATATTTTAGAGAACCGAGGAAATTACTTTAATCTAAATGAAAAAATCTACAAACGTTATAACGGTTTTGAAGATCTTCAGTTTGTGATTTTATGCCCGCTTGGAACAGAAAAAGAAGCTCAAAAAATAGTTGATGCTTTGTCTCCTTTTACAGATGTTAAAAATTGGAATTTTGTATTTGCTTCAAAGGAAGAAATTCAAAAGTTTTATGATGGACTTCATTTGAAAGGAAAATTAAATGAGAATCTTGGAACTCCAAATGTTTTTATTGTCGATAAAGAAAGGAATCTAAGAGGCAGAAAAGACAAAGATGAATATAAGGAAGGCTACGATACTTTTCATCCATCAGAGTTGAGCAATGAAATGCTAGATGATTTCAAAATCATTTTATACGAATACCGCGCGACTCTTAAAAAGAATCACAATGCCACTAAACAACTTTAATTTTTACCTACATGTTTAAAAATAAATCATACATCGGAATTTCGTTTATCGTTCTCATTTTTGGAATTTATGCAGTGCCAAAAATTGTTGACAGAATTAAAAACGGAGAAGTTGTAAAAGGAAACCGCTTGGATAATGTTGGTTTGAAAGACTCAAAAGACGCAACTAAATTGCTGACGATTGGACCAGCTCCTAAATTTGAACTAACGAATCAAGATGGTGCAAAAGTTTCAAATGAAACGTATAAAGGAAAAGTTTATGTTTTGGAGTTTTTCTTCACAACTTGTCCTTCAATTTGTCCAAAGATGAATTTAAGCATGTTGGAAATCGAAAAGACTTTCTTTGGAAATCCAAACTTTGGAATCGTCTCAATTACTATAGATCCCAATCATGATACGCCAAAGGTCTTAAAAGATCATGCGAAATTAATAGGAGTAAAATCTTCAAATTGGAATTTCCTTACAGGTGATAAAGCCACAATTATGGATTTGTCTAACAAAGGATTCAATTTGTATGCTGGAGAAAATGATAAAGTGAGCGGCGGTTTTGAGCATTCAGGTTTGTTTGCCTTGATTGACAAAGACGGTAAAATCCGATGCAGAAAAGATGAATTTGGAAATCCTATTTTGTATTATGATGGATTAGATAAAAAAGGAGTTAGAGAAATTCAAGAAGATATTAAAGTATTATTAGCAGAATAAAAATGGAAGATAATTCGATAGAAAAAAATACAATAAATTTATTATTGCGGTTTCAGTTGTAATACCGGTTGTGGTAGCGATTTTATTTGGTGTAAAACTAAAAGATTTTGGTTACAATGTTGAACCATTGTCAATGTTGCCGCCAATTTATGCAACTATAAATGGTTTAACAGCAATTGTACTGGTTTGGGCCGTAATGGCAATTAAAAATGGAAAACGTATTTTGCATGAACGTTTAATGACTTTTGCGATTGCTTTGTCTGTTGCTTTTTTAGTGATGTATGTTGCATATCATATGACGGCAGATTCTACTAAATATGGTGGTGAAGGTATTTTGCGCTATGTTTATTTCTTTATTTTAATAACGCATATTTTATTGTCGATAGCAATTATTCCACTTGTCTTATTTACTTATGTTAGGGCATTAGCACAACGTTTTGACAGACATAAAAAATTAGCTAAAATAACTTTTCCGCTTTGGCTGTATGTTGCGGTTACAGGAGTTGTAGTTTACTTAATGATTTCCCCTTATTATGCGCATTAAAAATAAAATATCAAATTTTAAAATATTGAATTCTAAACTTCAAAAGTTGTTTTTTGGAATTTGTATTTTCCTTATTGGAATTTCTGCAAATGCGCAATGTGCTATGTGTCGTGCGGCGTTGGCGGGAGATTCAAATACAAAAAAGGCTGAAGCTGTAAATGACGGAATAGTATATTTAATGGTTATTCCGTATTTACTTGTAGGTATAATTGGTTTTCTGATTTACAGAATGTACCAGTCTAAAAAGAAAAAAGCAGTCTAAATTTAGACTGCTTTTTTTATTTTAATCCATTAACGGAGACATTAACCGTTCCGTTTATTTTTATGAAGGCGATAATCGCCTGATTTGTCAATTGAATTTTGTCAAACTGAATGTCTTCCATTTTACCGTTAACAAAAACACCTGGCATTGGCGAATAGTTTTTAAGATACGCGACCATGCTTTTTTTGCCTTCCTCCAAATTTGGCTGGATTGAATAACGGCAACTTGCTTCCATCTTTCTTAAAATATAGCCTTGTCCAAGCCAGCTTGCAGTTCTCATTAATTTGCTTTTGGTATCCAAAACATAATCGAGTTTATCAAAATAAATTTCTTTTGTTTGCGGATTGTATTGCGGAAATCCATTAAGGTATAATGTTCCGTTTATTGAGCCTAAAACATCCAACGCGATAACCATCTTCCCATCTTTATGCCAAATGGAAACATTTTTCACAGTCACTTTTTTGCTTCCAGATCCAAATTCCTGATCGGCAAAATTTTTCGTCATGATTTTGGAAGCATCTGCATAAGTTGAGATTGCCGCAATATTGGCACTAACCTGATTTGGGATTTTAGCAACAGGTTTCAAAACAATTTTATTCGCATTGAATTTAGATTCTGGTTGTTTCCCTACAATGGTTTCCATGTTGCATTTCATTCCCATGTCTAATAAAAAAGAATCATTTTTCAGTTTTGCATTTGTCGAATAAACTTCAATTGGAGCAATTCGTAACCAGCTTTCATACGTATCGCTCATTTGAAATGGCGTACATATTTTTTCTAACGCAGTCAAAACATTTGGTTTGAAATCCATTGATTTTTCAATTGATTCATCGATTTTCTTTTCGATTTTTGATTTGAAAATTGAAATTGCTGGATTTATCAAATATGTAATTGGCATACTTTTCCCAAAGACCATCATAGTTGGACTTTCATTCCAATCTAATGATTTGAATTCGGTTTTAGTGTTTAATTTCCAATTCGTCAAAGCAACATCGCTCGATAATGTGATAACTCCATTTAAATTAAATTCACGAGTATCATAAAGTTCAACTCCTAGTTTTTTTGTTCCAATTCGATATTTTACAGTTGCTTTTAAAGGCAAAATAGTTTTGATTTTTTTGTCTGGATTTGAAGGATCGTTCTGGATTTTTATTGGAGCCTGTTTCCATACTTTCATTTCAATGTCGTCATCTTCGATATTGTTGTCCTCATAAATTAATCCATTTAAAAGAGCATTTGTCTGATTTTCGATATCAGCCAATTTTACGTTTATCGGCAAATTTATGAATGACGGATTTGCGTCATAAACCAACGGACTAGCGTCATCGGGTTCTGGTTTTAAAGTTTCTAATTTTTGAGATGTGGAACAGCCAGCAAGGATTGCAGCAGACTATAAATAAAGCGAAAATTGAAGTAAGCTTCATTGGTACAATTTTTTTGAGTGACACAAAATTAAGAAAACAATTAAATAATTGTAAAAAAGTGTAACAATTGCGAAAGACTGCCGTCTTATTTAAATATTAAAATGAAATTATTAACGTTTTGTTATCATAATTTACTTATAAAAAATATTATTATTGTTTTAAAAAATTAACAATACCATGATCGAAATCAAAGATTTGCATAAATCCTATAAAATGGGAAGTTCAGAACTGCATGTGTTAAAAGGGATAAATTTTAATATTGAAGAAGGTGAGCTTGTAGCTATCATGGGATCTTCAGGATCTGGTAAATCGACCCTCCTAAATATTTTGGGAATTTTAGATGAGGCTGATTCTGGAAGTTATATTTTAGATAAAACTCCAATTAAAAAACTGAATGAAACTATAGCTTCTAAATATCGTAATAAATTTTTAGGTTTTGTGTTTCAGTCTTTTAATTTGATCAATTATAAAAGTGCACTTGATAATGTGGCAATGCCATTATATTATCAAGGAATAAAAAGAAAAGAGCGTTATGACATTGCTATGAAATATTTGGAAAAAGTGGGTTTGGGTTCTCATTCACACCACTTGCCAAATGAGCTTTCAGGAGGTCAAAAACAACGTGTTGCAATCGCTAGAGCGTTAGCTTCAAATCCAAAAGTTTTGCTTGCGGATGAGCCAACTGGAGCTTTGGATACTAAAACTTCTTATGAAGTAATGGAACTTATTCAAGGAATTAACGATGAAGGTAAAACTATTTTGATCGTTACGCACGAACCCGATATTGCCGCTATGTGCAAAAGAAATGTGGTCCTGAAAGATGGATTAATTATCGATGATAAAAAAGTAGAACAAGTTAGAGCTTCATCTTATGTTTAATATTGAGCGTTGGCAAGAAATATTTGAAGCAATCTCCAAAAACCGGTTAAGAACTTTTCTTACCGGGGTTTCTGTAGCATCGGGAATTTTTATTTTGGTGATTTTGCTTGGAGCGGGAAAAGGGCTTCAGAATGGAATTGAAAAGCAGTTTGAGCGCGATGCTTGCCGGACTTATCGAGGTTTGGTCTGGAACGACAACAAAAGAATACAAAGGGTTAAATCCGGGAAGACAAATTCAGCTTAGAAATAGTGATTATAATCAGTCTGTTCAAAAATTTGAGGATAAATTAGATTTGCGTTCTGCTTCATATAATTTTTGGGGTGGTACGATTAGTTATGGTAAAGAATCTGCAAGTTATCAATTCAGAGGAGTAGATCCTGATCATGGTTCAGTAGAAAATCTTACAGTTGTTCAAGGACGATTTATAAATAGTAACGATTTGGCTAACAATGAAAAAGTAGCAGTGATTGGGATGAAAGTCAAAACAGATTTGTTTAAAGATAAAGATGCTTTAGGTAAGGAAATCGCAATCAACAATGTCAATTTTAAAGTGGTGGGTATTTTTACAGATCCTGGAGGAGAAAGAGAAGAATCCAGAGCGTATTTACCTAGAACTACTGTGCAAAGAGCTTTTGGTGGAGGTGATAAAATTAGTTATATGTCTTTTAACTTGAAGAAAACTAATGATTATGATGAAGCATTGGCACAATCTGAAAAATTTACTCAGGATGTAAAAGATTTGTTGAAAAGCAAAAACATGGTTGCTCCTGATGATGATAGTGGAATTGGTGCATACAATTCAGTAAAAGATGCAAAACAGTTTTATGATTTGAATTTATACATCAGATTGTTCTTTTGGTGGGTTGGTATTTGTACTATTATTGCCGGAGTTGTTGGAGTTAGCAACATTATGTTGATCATAGTTAAAGAAAGAACTAAAGAAATTGGAATTCGAAAAGCATTAGGTGCATCTCCATTTTCTATTATTACAATGATACTTCATGAATCTATTTTTATTACCACAATTGCTGGTTTTGTTGGATTGTTGATGAGTTTAATGTTATTAGAATTTGTTGGGCCAATGGTACAAAGCGAATATTTTAGAAATCCAGAAGTCGATTTCAGTGTGGCATTGACAACACTTGTATTACTTGTATTCGCGGGCGCAATGGCTGGTTTTTTCCGGCATACAGAGCGGCCAAAATTAAACCTATTGTAGCACTTAGAGACGAATAATTATGTTTAAGAAAGATAATTGGGACGAAATTTTACAGGCATTGACCGCAAATCCTTTCAGGACGATCTTGACGGCTTTTGGTGTTTTTTGGGGAATTTTCATTTTGGTGATTCTGCTAGGCGCAGGAAATGGGCTGGAAAATGGAATAAAAAAGGTTTTGACGGAATTGCGACAAATACAATGTTCATGTGGAGTCAGACAACGTCAAAAGCATATAAAGGATTGCCAAAAACACGCCGTTATGATTTTAGAAATAGCGACGTTGCGGCATTAAAAGCCGCTTTGCCAGATTTATTATATGTTTCACCAAGAAATCAGTTAGGTGATTTTAACGGGACCAATAATGTGGTGCGTGGTACAAAAACATCGGCATTTACCATTTATGGAGATTATCCGGAACTGATTAAGCAACAGCCGATGGATATCATAAAAGGAAGATTTGTAAATCAACAAGATATTGAAGGAAAAAGAAAAGTGTGCGTGATTGGTCAAGGTGTTATCAGCGAACTTTATGGAAAAGAAGAAGAGTGCATTGGAACCTATATTAAAATTAACAGCATAAATTTTATGGTTGTTGGGGTTTATAAATCTAAACAACAAGGAGGAAATGCAGAACAGGAACAAAAGAATATATTTATTCCATTTACAACTTTCCAACAAGCTTTTAATTATGGGGATAAAGTAGGTTGGATGGCACTTACAGCAAAAGATGAAACATCGATTACCGATTTAAAACCGAAAATTCTTGAAATTATCAAAGCTTTGCATTCTATAAATCCTGCAGATGACCGAGCAGTTGGGAATTTCGATTTGTACGAGCAGTTTAATAAAGTGCAGAGTTTGTTTAATATCTTGAAAATCATTGCTTATTTTGTTGGAACTCTGGTTCTGATTTCTGGAGTAATCGGAATTTCGAATATTATGCTTATTGTAGTTAAAGAACGTACAAAAGAAATTGGAATTAGAAGAGCTTTGGGAGCAACTCCGGCGACAATTCGTGGACAAATTTTATCGGAGTCTATCTTTTTAACTATTATTTCAGGAATGCTTGGAATTGCCGTCGCCACAGGAATCATCGCTCTTTTAAATATGGCTTTAGATTCCATGCCACCAGGCGACAATACGATGTTTGCGAGTCCGAGCGTAGATTTGGGAGTTGTATTTGTTGCCTTATTAATATTAGTGGGTTCAGGTTTGCTGGCCGGATTTATTCCAGCTCAAACTGCAATTAATGTGAAGCCAGTTGACGCTTTACGAACAGAATAAATTATCAATCAAAATATAATCGATTAAACCAAAAACAAAATGAAAAAAGGAGTAACCGTAACCATTTTAATCTTTATTGCAATAATTTTCTTTGGTGCACTTTATTATTTGTATGCTAAAAATCAAGAGTCACCAATCGTTTATCAAACAGAAAAGGCAGAGATTAAAACGATAGTAAAAAATACCATCGCAACTGGTAATATTCAGCCTGATGAAGAGGTCTTAATCAAACCAAATATCTCAGGAATTATTGAAGAAGTGTATATCAAAGCTGGAGAGAAAATTAAGGCTGGAGATATGATTGCTAAAATTAGAGTTGTTGCCAATGTTTCAAACGTAAGCAGTACGCAAAATCAAGTGCAGACAGCAAAAATTGCATTGGACAATCAAGAGAAAATCTATCAAAGACAAAAAACATTGTTTGATAAGGATGTAATTTCTGCAAATGATTTTGACGCGTACTCAAGTGGCTTATAAACAAGCTAAACAAAATTATTTGGCCGCAAAACAAAGTTTGGATATCGTAAAAACAGGAACAACAACATCTTTAGGAAGTTATGCAAATACATTGATTCGTTCAACAGTAAACGGAATGGTATTGCAGGTTCCTGTAAAAGTTGGAAACCAAGTTATTGAAAGTAATAATTTTAACGAGGGAACTACAATTGCTAGTGTGGCTGATGTGGGAAGAATGATTTTCATTGGAAAAATTGACGAATCAGAAGTAGGTAAAATCAAAGAAAAAATGCCGATTGAAATTACAGTTGGAGCTATTGAAAACAAAAAATTCGACGCGACTTTGACAGACATCGCGCCAAAAGGAGTTACAGAAAATGGCGCTATTCAGTTTGAAATAAAAGCTAGATTAGAAAATAAAGGAGATACTTTTATCAGAGCTGGTTTAAGTGCTAATGCATCGATTATTTTGGAAAAAGCAGACAAAGTTTTAGCAATTAAAGAATCGCTTGTGCAGTTTGACAAGAAAACTCAAAAACCTTATGTAGAAGTTGAAATGGCACCGCAAAAATTTCAGAGAAGAGATTTAGTTTTAGGTGTTAGTGACGGAATTTATGTTCAAGTTAAAAGTGGCGTTGCGGCTTCTGATAAAATCAAAATCTGGAATCAAGGCTTGATTAACGAAGGAGATAAGGATAAAAAATAATTTGATTATTTAAAGGAGTTTTTGGGTTTTTAAAATGTTAAATTTGCGTGGCTCGTTTGCTGTGCTTCATTCAAAATATATGAAAATAAATAAAATAAATAGTCTTGTTTTTGCCATGCTTTTCGGATTTGGATTGTCAGGTCAGGCGCAGACAAAACAATGGACATTAGAGGAATGTGTACGATATGCATTGGATAATAATATCACGATTAAAAATTCGGAATTAGATGTTCAAAATGCTGAAATAAATAAAAAAGATGCGTTTGGCAGATATCTTCCATCAGTAAACGGAAATGCATCGCATTCATGGAATATTGGTTTGAACCAGGATGTGACTACAGGAGTTTTGCGTAATCAGACAACGCAGTACTCATCTGTAGGTTTAAATGCTGGAGTTGATATTTACAAAGGGCTACAAAACCAAAATACATACAGACGAACAAAACTTGCTATTATTGCATCTCAATATCAATTATTGAAAATGCAGGAAGATGTTTCGTTGAACGTTGCGAATGCTTTTCTTCAGATTTTGGGCTATAAAGAAGATTTGAAAATAAAAACAGAACAGCTTTCTATTGATGAAAAACGTCTAAAACGTTCAGAAGAAATGGTGAGCGCGGGAACAATTCCACGTGGCGATTTATTTGATCTGAAAGCAACTATTGCAACTGATAAGCAAAATATTGCAGTTTCAGAAAACAATTTGTTGATTTCTAAATTGAGTCTTGCTCAGCTTTTACAGCTTAAAGAATTTGCTGATTTTGATGTTGTTGATGATACAAATGCAAAAGATGAAAATAATATCATGGCACAAAGTCCAATTGATATTTATAATAAGGCAAAAGAAACAAGAACTGAATTAAAACTGGCACAAACCAATCTTGAAATTGCCGAAAAGAATGTAGCAATTGCTAAAGGTGCTTTTCAGCCTACTCTTACTGGTTTTTATGGTTTTAATACGAGAGCAAGTTATAGTGATCAAGTAAAATTAGATGATCAAAATCAGCCTTATACGACAGGTCCAGATCCGATATTCCAACAATTTAGCGACAATAAAGGACATAATTTTGGTTTGCAATTGAATGTTCCAATTTTCAATGGATTCTCGGTTAGAAATAATGTTGAACGAAATAAAGTAAGTTTAGAGAAATCTAAAATAGATTTAGAGCAAAAAAGTTTAGATTTGCAACGTAACGTTTACACTGCTTTTACAAATGCAAAAGGAGCCTTAAATACTTATGAAGCCGCAACAGTAACTTTAGAAGCAAGACAACAGGCTTACAATTATGCTAAAGAAAAGTATGATGTTGGTTTGATGAATTCATTTGATTTTACTCAGGCGCAAACGTTGTTGACAAATGCGCAATCTGAAGTTATTAGAACGAAATACGATTATATATTTAAAATAAAAATTCTTGAATTCTATTTTGGAATTCCAATTGTTCCAATTCCTGCAAAATAATTTACTATGTCAAAAAAAACAATTTATTTCTTAGTCGGGGGCGCAATTATAGTTATTGCCGCTTTAATAGGTCTGTCAAAAGCAGGAATTATTGGAAATAAGGATGAAGGCAAAGAAGTAGAAATATCAAAAGTTGTGGCATCAACCATTGTTGAAACCGTTTCGGCAACTGGAAAAATTCAGCCTGAAATCGAAGTTAAAATAGCTTCAATGGTTTCAGGCGAAATTATTGCGCTAAACGTAAAAGAAGGTCAAGTAGTTAAAAAAGGAGATTTATTGGTTAAGATAAATCCTGATTTGTATACTTCGGGTCTAGAGCGTTCGGTTGCAAATTTGGCTGGAACCAAAGCAGGTTTGACACAATCTGATGCCAACTTTAGAGAGGCAAAAGCAAATTACGAGCGAAATAAGACCTTGTATGACAAAGGCGTAATTTCAAAATCAGATTGGGATAAAGCTATTTCGACTTATGAAGTCGCAAAAGCAACAAAGCAAAGTTCTTATTACAATGTTCAAAGTGCTACGGCATCTGTTACTGAAGCCAGAGATAACTTAGGGCGTACAACAATTTATTCTCCTGCAGATGGTACTATTTCAGTATTGAATGTTGAATTAGGAGAGCGTGTTTTAGGAACGCAACAAATGGCTGGAACAGAGCTTTTGCGTGTTGCGAATTTGAACAATATGGAAGTGGAAGTGGATGTCAACGAAAATGATATTGTAAAAATCAAGATTGGAGATGAAGCAAATGTTGAAGTTGATGCTTATTTGAAAAAGAAATTCCGCGGTATTGTAACCAGCATTTCTAACTCTGCAAGTACAGCTTTGACTTCAGATCAGGTTACTAACTTTAAGGTTAAAGTTCGCATTCTTAAAGATTCTTATAAAGATTTATTAGAAGGAAAACCAGAAGCTTATTCGCCTTTCAGACCAGGAATGACGGCTACAGTTGACATCATAACAACAACAAAAACAAATGTTTTGGCAGTGCCAATCAGTTCTGTTGTAGTTAAAGCAGATACAACTGCAGTAAAAGAATTTAAAGTTGACGATCCAAACGAAGATAAAAAAGCGACGCCAAAAGTTGATAAAAAATACGAATGTGTTTTTGTAAAAGTGGGTGATAAAGCTAAAATTAGAATCATTAAAACTGGAATCCAAGATGATACTAATATTGAAGTAATGTCTGGACTAAAACCTGGAGATGTTGTAATTACAGGTCCTTATACAACGGTTTCTAAAGATTTGAATTCTGGTGATAAAGTAAAGCTTAAAAAAGCAGAAACTCCTAAGAAATAACTTGCTATGATTATTGCATTACATGGCGGGTTTTCAATGGAAATGATTTATGGATTTGGCGCCGCATTAATAACGATTGCCTTATTTCTGATTTATATTCATTATCGCATATATAAATCAGAATATTATAATGAAGAATACGTTTATTTTTCATCATGGAAAAAGCTGTTCTTGTATATCGGTTTTTTGATTGTCAGTTTATTCATTGCAGTTGGGCTGTTCTGGATATTGTCATTCCTTTTTATCGGTATAGCGACCATATTTTGCAAATAATTTTAACTTAAAAAATAAATATTTTGTCTTTTATTCTCAATATCGAAACAGCAACTAAAAATTGTTCAGTATCAATTGCAAAAAATGGAGAAACCATTGTATGCAGGGAAATTGCTGAAGAAGGATATTCGCATGCCGAAAAACTTCATGTTTTTATTGAAGAAGTAATTGCCGAATCAAAAATCTCGGTTCAGGATTTAGTGGCAATCGCTGTAAGTCAAGGACCGGGTTCTTATACTGGATTACGAATTGGAGTTTCGGCGGCAAAAGGATTGTGTTACGCTTTAAACATTCCGTTGATCGCTGTTGATACGCTAGAAACTTTGGCTTCAAGGGTTTCTATTTCAGAAGGAAAAATAATTCCGATGTTGGATGCCCGAAGAATGGAAGTTTACAACGAAGTTTTTAGTGCCGATTTAAAAACGGAAAGAGCAATTCAAGCCGAAGTAATTACAGAAGATTCTTTTGCAGAATATAAAGAGGTACTATATTTTGTTGGTGATTGTGCCGAAAAATGCAAACCAGTTTTGACAAAAGAAAACTTTGTCTTTTTAGAAGAAATCAAATATCCTTCTGCGCGTGAAATGAGTAAAATCAGTTTTGATAAATATCAAAAAAGCGACACTGTAGATGTCGCTTATTTTGAACCGTATTATCTAAAAGATTTTATGATGACGTTGTCATCAAAAAAATAACAATCTATATTTATTTTTGAATTGTATAAGGCTGAACAGAAATTCCTGCTTGGTCTAAAGCTGTTTTGCAATTCTCTAAAGTTTCAGAAAAAACAGCGGAGTAATTGGCATTTTTGGCCCAAGGACGAACCGCAAAATCCACAGAACTTGCTGATAGATTTTTTACGAAAACCTCTGGTGCTGGAGTTTTAAGCACTTTTGGATTATTGTTTAAAGTAGCTAAAAGAATGTCTTTTGCTTTTTTAATATCAGAATCGTACGAAATTGAAAAAGTCAAATCGGCTCTTCTTTCTCCTTGCATCGAATAATTTATGATTGTTCCATTTGATAAAGCGCCATTTGGCACAAAAACAGTTTGGTTGTTTCCTGTCAACATTTTGGTCACAAAAATCTGGATTTCTAATACCGTTGCTACAATTCCTTGAGCTTCGATTGTATCGCCCACTTTGAAAGGTTTGAAAACAATGATAAGCATTCCGCCGGCAAAATTAGAAAGCGAACCTTGAAGCGATAAACCCACTGCAAGTCCCATTGCTCCTAAAATAGCTACAAAAGATGAAGTATCAATTCCGATTTTTGAAATAAAAGTTACAAACAATAAAACTCGGAGTGCCCACAATAAAATATCGGCGAGAAATTTAGTCAATGTAGGATCTAGATTTCTTTTTACCATTATTTTTCTAATCAGTCTGTTTATTAATCGAATGGCATATAATCCAACAAATAAAATCAGAAATGCAGAGAATAATTTTGGAGAATAATCTATTAATAAATTGATCAATCGAGTAGTGTAACTTGCTAATTGTTCTGGGCTCATAATTATATTTTAAGAATAAAAAAACCTTCTCAAAGCGAGAAGGCGTAAGATTTTGCAAATATAAAAAATATTTATTTTTATAAGAAAAGAATGCGGTTTTATTCCTTCTCAGCTTCTTCAATTTCTGGCTCGCTTGCATCAACAACAGTTTCAGTAACCAGTTTTTTAGCATCATCTGTGGTTTCAGCAGTAGCTTCTTTTATGCTTTCAATAACATCACTAATGGCATCAGAAGCTTTTTCGGCATATTCGCTTACCGTTTCTTTGGCTTGATGTGCATATTCTGTAGCAGTTTCAATAATTGGTTCTGAAGCTTCTTTTGCTTTCGCAATTGTTTCTTCAGCAAAAGCCTCTGCTTTTTCAATATAAGGAGTTGCGGCTTCTTTGGCTTGGTCAAAAGTAGTTTCGGCGTTATTTGCCAATTCATTTACTGATTCTTTGGTAGAGCCAAATAAATTTTTGAAAAAAGATGATAATCCCATAGTTTTTTATTGATTGGTTTAGAATTACAATATTAAACTTTTTTACAGAATTTCAATGTTTTTCTATTGATAATTTACTGAAAACAAGATTAATATAAGGTTAAATAAAAAAACGCCCACAATTTGCGGGCGTTTTCAAATACTGTTTTATTTTTAGATTAAGCGTTTAAAGCTTCAACTGTAATTGCTTCATCATTCAGCATGCTTTTCAACATATTTTCGATACCGCTTTTTAAAGTAAAAGTTGATGAAGGGCAACCACTGCAAGCGCCTTGCAGAATTACTTTTACCGTTTTGTTGTCTTCATTGTATGAATCAAAAGCAATGTTTCCACCATCTGCGGCAACGGCTGGTTTTACATATTCTTCTAAAATATTAATGATTTGCTGAGAAGTAACATCTAATTTGTCAAATGCTTCATCTTTTGTTGCTTCATTTTTGGCTTTAGTTTCAATCAAGCTTTCGTCAAGAACAGTTCCTCCATTTTCAATATATTGTTTGATGAAAGTTCTTAATTCCAAAGTAATTTCATCCCAATTGTTGATTTCATATTTTGTTACCGAAATATAGTTTTCATCAATAAAAATTTCTTTTACGTAAGGAAATTTGAACAATTCCTGTGCCAGCGGAGAAGAAGCAGTCTGATCAATATTTTTATATTCAACTGCATTTCTAGTCAACATTCTGCTAACAACAAATTTTAACGCCGCAGGATTTGGAGTCGTTTCTCCGTAAACCGTAATTGGCTGTTTTTTAGGTGCGTTTTCGTCAATGTTTACAATAACACCACCTTTGTCAACAAATGCCGCAATTTGCTCTGCTACAGCGTCTTTTACATCATCCCAATCAACGATACTGAATCGCTCGATTGCAATAAAATTTCCTGAAATATAAACTGTTTTTACAAACGGAAGATAAAATAATTGTTGTGCAAGAGGCGAAGATTTAGCCTCGTCAATGTTTTTGAACTCAAAATTTTGATTTCTTGTGATGAAATCATCAAACTCAAATTTAAGAATGGTAGGGTTTTGAGTTTCTTTTATAGTGATTTTTGTCATGGTCGTATATTTTTTGCAAATTTAGTAAAGTTATTTTCTACTAATACTTATATTTGGTTTTTTAATAAAATAATTAAGACTCTTTACAAATAAATCGTATTAAATTAGAAGAGTCAAAAATTTCCTTAAACAATTTTGCCTTTATGAAATTTAGAATCAAGGTTTTGTTCATTTTTTTGATTACCTCATTTTATTCCTATTCGCAAGAAGGAATTCCTGTTTACTCAGATTACTTGTCTGATAACCTTTATTTGATTCATCCATCGATGGCAGGTGCGGCAAATTGTGCAAAAGTTAGATTGACAGCAAGAAAACAATGGTTTGGTGAAGAAGATGCGCCATCATTGCAAACTTTAAGTTTTAATGGTAGAGTAGGAGAACGTTCTGGAGCCGGAATTATTGTTTTTAATGATAAAAATGGATATCATTCTCAAAAAGGACTAAAGCTTACTTATGCGCATCATATTATGTTTTCTAGAGATGAACTTGATTTGAATCAGCTTTCATTTGGTATCAGCGGAGGCGTTATTCAGAGTCAATTAGATGAAACTAAATTTGGAGGAACTTTTGATCCAATTGTTTTCGGTTCTATTCAAAAAGATTCTTATTTCAATGTTGATGTTGGAGCTTCGTATAATTATTTAAACTTTTATGCGCATGCAACGGTTCAGGGATTGCTTGAAACTAGAAGAGATTTATATACTGATTACGAAAGTGATAATTTGAGAAAGTTTTTGCTGAGTGCAGGATATGTTTTTGGCAAAAATGACAACTTCACTTGGGAGCCTTCAGTATTGCTTCAGGTTTTTGATAAGACAAAAGAAAAAACAATCGACTTGAATTTTAAAGGCTATAAAAACATGGATTTTGGAAGTTTATGGGCCGCATTGTCATACAGAAGAAGTTTTGATGGCGCACAATACAGTACAGGAAGTGGTGTAAAGGCGCAAAAACTGCAATATTTTACGCCGATAATTGGAATCAATTATAACAATTTTATGTTTGCGTATACCTACTCACAAGTTATGGGTGATGTAAAATTCGATACAGGTGCCTATCACCAAATTACTTTAGGAATCAATTTATTTTGCAAAAAAGAACGTTACGATTGTAATTGTCCTGCTATTAATTAATATGTTATGTTGATCAAGTCTGTAAAAGGAAAATCGCCTTCGATCCCAGAAGATTGCTATGTTGCTGAAAATGCGACTATTGTAGGTGATGTATCTTTTGGACACTCTTGTAGTGTTTGGTTCAATGCCGTTGTTCGCGGTGATGTTCACTTTATTAAAATTGGAAATAAAGTAAATATTCAAGATGGAGCAATTATTCATTGCACCTATCAAAAACATCCAACAATTATTGGAAATAATGTTTCAATTGGCCATAATGCCATTGTTCACGGTTGTACAGTTCATGATAATGTTTTAATTGGAATGGGTGCTATTGTAATGGATAATTGCGTAATAGAAAGTAATGCCATTATTGCGGCAGGGGCGGTTATTACTCAAAATACAGTTGTAGAGTCAGGAACTATTTATGCAGGTGTTCCGGCAAAAAAAGTAAAAGATATTGATCAGTCTAATTTTGCAGGGGAAATCGAGCGTATTTCGAATAATTATGTAATGTATTCTGGTTGGTTTAAAAACGAAGAATAAACAATAAATATTAAAAATTTAAAATCCCAAATTCCAATTGTTTATAAGACTTGGAATTTGGGATTTTTTTATTGGAATTTAAAATTACAAATTGATTTTTTCAAAAAAAGCAGTCTTATAGCTTTCACTGATTGGAATTCGCTTGTCACTAATCAAAACCTTATTTTTTTGTATCGATTTGACATGTTTTATATTGATGATATAAGATCTATGAATTCGTGAAAAACCTTTGCTGGAAAGCAAGTTTTCAAGTTTTATTAAACTGATTAAAGTCAGCGTGAATTTATTGTCTGTTGTGTAGATTTTTACATAATCTTTCAATCCTTCAATAAATAAGATATCCGAAAAATTCATTTTCACGTTTTCATATTCGGCTCTTACAAACATAAAATCCTGCTCTAATTCAGGAGCTGTTGTATTTTCAGAAATAGCTTGGATTGCAGTTGCTGGATTCACAATTTGCTGTGCTCTTACAACCGATTTTAGAAAACGATGAAACGGAATTGGTTTTACCAAATAATCTACAGCTCCAAGATTGAAACCTTCTACAGCATAATCAGAATAAGCAGTAGTGAAAATGACCAAAGGCTTTTTTCAATAGTATTCAAAAAATCAATTCCGGAGAAATGTGGCATCTGAATGTCTAGAAAAATTAAATCGACATTGTTTTGATTGATAAAAGAAACAGCATCAATAGCATTATTGAAAGTGCTGACTAATTCAAGATAATCTACTTTCTTGACAAAATCTTCTAATAATTCAACTGCTAAAGGTTCGTCATCAATAATTACACATTTCATTCTGCTGGAAATTAGATTATAAAAAGTTTTGTTTTGGTGCTCAAAAGTACTTTGAAATCAATTAATTAAGTTTTAAAATTTTCATAAAATAAGTCTTTATTTTATAATTATCTCTTAACGTTTCAGCATAAAATTTTTAATTTATAGCGGTTTGAATTTGATCCAAATTTAAATTCAGATGCACTCGATAATAGGCATTATCTTGTGTTATAGTAAGCTGATGCGCGTTTGGATAAAGCAAATCAAGTCGGCTTTGAATATTGACCAAACCAATTCCTGAGTTTTCAGGATCTTTAACATAGTTTTCGATTGTATTTTCGATCCAAAAATCGAGACTATTTTCATGAATGAAAATTTTGATTTTTACGTGCGCTGGCGCCTTTGTAATCTGTTCCATATTTAAAGGCATTTTCAACAAATGAAATCAAAAGCAGTGGTTCGATAAATTTATTACGAGTATCGCCGTGCACATTTATGACAATGTCTTCAATATTGTTTAATCGAAGTTTTTGCAGTTCAATATAATTCTGAATATAATTGATCTCTTTTTCTAAAGCCACCGTTTTGTTATCCGTTTCATACAACATGTATCGCATGAGTTCAGATAATGTCACGATGGCATCAGGGACCAAATCAGATTTCTTGTGTGCTAATGAATAAATACTGTTTAAGGAATTGAATAAAAAATGCGGATTTGTTTGTTTTCGCAAATAAATCAATTCAGTACTTGTTCTATGAGTTTCGGCAATTAATTTATTTTGCTGATTATTATAAAATTCAGCCAATGTTCTAATAATTGCGCTTATAGTAATAATTAAAATATAGAAAAAAGAAGGGCCAATTTTAAAGAAAAGAGGTTGTCGCCTAATTTCGGTTCTAAAATGAGGTCCTCCTTTTGGAAAAAATTTAGGATCAGGCATCATTCTTGGCGCTCCCATATTTTCAGGTCTTAAATGTCTGAATTCCGGAAGGAAATAATTAGTTCGGATGACCATGAACAATACGATAAGAGCCAAAACAAAAATAAAGTATAGCCAATATTTTTTCTCTAAAAGCAAAGCTGGAACCAAGTAAAAATAGTTGAGATAAAACAATATAATTCCGGTAACCCATTGCGCATAAAAATCAGTATTGATTTTGAAAGGACTTTCATAAAATTGAATTAAAGAAGTCAATATAAAGAAAATCCATATGATGCAATGAAATAGAATTTTGTTTGAGTTAGTATTTTTAATGGCGTCTAGCTTCATTTACAATTTTATTTTTAATAAAATTAAATCATTTTTCGTTATAGTTGGCGACATATTTTGGTCGAGTTTGCTAACCACTAAATGTGCAGTTTTTAATGCATCTTCTTCAGATGAAAAACTTTTTACAGTGCTGATTACAGGGATGATAGACTGTTTGATTAGGATTTTGTTTTTGGCTGAAATCGTATATCCCCAGCCTGTTTTAGTTTGGAAAGAATCGATTTTAAATGTTTCTGCTTTTGTGCATGCGCCGAATTGCAAAACAAGTAAAATAAACAATAAATTCTTCTGGATTTTATTCCAGAAGAATTGTTTTTTTGTATTAATTGTCATCGTCGCTTTGTTCGTCAAGTGGTTTAAATTCCCAGGCATCATCAAAATAAGTTGATCCAACTCGTCCAAGCATATAAAATCCGCGGTTGTTGATTGCAAAACCTACAGCATCTGTTCTGGTCGCACCTTCCATAGAAGTTCTTTCAACCCAAAGATCTGTTGATGGGTTGTACTCCCAAACCGTTTTTACACCATCGCCGCCTACAACATATCCTAAGCCATTCATTGAAAAACTTGATGCATTTGAACGCGTTACGGCATAATCATCATTGTAAGTGTAATCGTCATCAATGTCTTTATCGATATCACGTTTTCTAGTCCAAGCGTCTGATGCAGGATCAAATTCCCAAAAATCTTCTTGATAAACACCATTGTTGATTCCAGTTCCTAAATAAGCTTTGTCGCCAATTATAAAAACAGTAGCATTACGTCTTTTGTTTCCACTAAAACCGTTTACTAATGTCCAAGCATTTGTTTGGTCATTATATTGATAGAAATCTTTCAGATAGTTTCCGTCATAACCAGTTCCAAAATAAGCTTTTCCGCCAACTTGAAATCCAAGTGCGCCATAACGCCCAGTTCCAGCAAAATCTGTTTTTTGAGTCCAGCTGTTGCTTGTTGGGTCATATTGAAAAAATCTTTTAATTTATTTGTTCCATCGTAACCAAGACCTACATATCCTTTTTCGTTCAAAGCAAAACTTGATGCAGAACTTCTTCCAACACCAATAAAATCAGCTTTTTGTTCCCAATAATCGCCATTTGAATTATAAGCCCACAAATCTTTTAAATACACATCGCCGGTATAACCAGTTGCTACATATGCATAATCACCAATAACGAAACTTGTGGCACTAGATCTCGCAGGGCCATCAAATGCCGACTTTTTAATCCAGTTTCCAATCAAATCGTCATCGTCATCATCATTACTGCGACCTACAAAAACAAGAGCTGAAAATAGAGTCGCGAATAATATTCCTTTTTTCAAATTATTCATAATGTATTAAATTTATTTATTGTTTGTATTTGATCCCAATTCCTAAAATGTATCCGTTTCCAGTATTAAAATTGTATATAGTGTGGTCTTCAGAATCGGTGAGTTTGTAATTTTTGTTGAAATCATACCCAGCCTTAAAATTCAAAAACCAATTTCCATCTACATTTCGCTCATATTCAAATGCTGTAGTCATTTGTGACAAACTCATTCTTGATGCATTATAATATAAATCAGACTTTTGGTCTAAATTGTAAAAGCTACCATTGAAGCTGTTTGTTAAACTGAATTTGTTTCGGATATTATTTGAGTATGAAATTTTGGTATCCGGAAATCCAATCGAAATAGTGCTTTCTTCACTTAAATTATAGTTTATTGCCGCAACAGGAATGAATTTTGGATTTCCGAAAACTGTAGATCGCGCCACTCCAAGTGAAATATTTGTATTAGAACTCAATTGCTGGTTGATTTCAAAGCTTCCCAAAAGCGTAAAATCAGATGCTTCTAAATTTTGCTGATAGCTAAACATTGGCGTAAGCGAAAATTTCAACTTTGTTTTTTCCCAAGCTTGAAACGAATAATCTGTTTTATTGTGAAATTGATTAAACCGATCTAAATTTTCAAGTTCCGAAAAATTATTAAAATCATAATTTACATTCAGCTTAGAATATTCAGTTGTATTGGTGAGCTGATTTTTAGTGTTTATTTTTTTATTAAATACTACCGAAATACTACTCTCATTAAAATCAATTTTATCAGTAGGTTCTGTTTTTACATTCACATTTGCCGAAAAAGTTTCTTGAGCCTTCATACTAAAAAATGAAATTGTAAAAAACGAACATATTAAAAGCCTTATTCTCATTGCATAATTATTGGTTCAAAAGTAGGTGGCTGATGCTTTTAAAAAAAGAATATATATGTATGGCGTTTTTTGATAGACTAAATTGCCTTTTTTAAGGCTGAATTGAAGATTTGTTTGTGCTAAGGTATTATAGATGATTTTTTGCTGTTTGTAGTGCAAAAAAGCATGGCTGTATATGTTATAGTGCCGTGCAGAATGAGGCATTTTATATTTGCTCAAAAATTTTATTATGCACAAGTTTATATTGATGTTCTTTTTTGCGATCACGATTATTTCGTGCGGTACAGATACCGATGCTGGAGAATTTGTTGTGGGGTCTGATTATTTGGCCGTGAACAATAAAGTTATTATGATCGACACTGTTACGGTTGATATGGCGACAATAAATTTTGACTCATTGATTACTTCAAATCAGAGCAGAATTTTAGTTGGAAATTATGATGATCCTATTTTGGGAAAAGTAAAATCAAATAGTTACTTTCAGTTAGTCGCCGACTCCTATACCTTAAATTCAGGTGGCGGTTCTGATACTGAAACTGTGAATTACGTGTTTGATTCGATTGCCGTGATTTTAAAATACGATAATTATTACTATGGAGATACGACAAGTGTGCAGACACTTAATGTTCACAGATTAACGCAAAGAGTAAAACCAAATACCGAAGATGAAAATTTCTACAATAATTCTTCATTGACCTATGGTGATGAAAGTATAGGAAGTATTTCGTATAAGCCAAGGCCACTAGAAAAAGATTCTATCACAATAAAAATGAGTGATGCTTTTGGTTCTGCACTTTTTCAGAAATTAAAAAAGAGAGAAATTACAGATTTTGATAGTTTTTCTGAATATCTCAAGGGATTGGTTATTGTTCCTTCTACAACAAATTCTTCGAGCATGATTGGCTTTCATGTTTCGACCAGCAAAGTACGGTTGTACTACTCCAAATATCAAGCAGACACTGAAGAGATATCTTATACATTAGATTTTACAATTGCTGACGCAACAAGGCAGTTTAATTCTATTTCGTTAGATAAAACAGGAACTCTGATTCAGAATTTGCCTATTTCGAGCAGTAAATTATCAAGTTCGCTCACAGATCGGCAAGGTTTTATTCAGTCGGGAACAGGACTCGCATGCAGAATTGATTTTCCAAACATTAAGCAACTCAAATATATTTCAGATAATGGAGCAATTGTCAATGCTGAACTTATTTTAAAACCTGTCAATAATACTTATTCGGCTAAATATCCTTTGGCAGATTCTTTGTCTGTTTTTGTAGCAGATAAATTAAACCGAATAAGTACTTCTTTAGTAAATTCTGCTGGAACTACGGTTTATGGTGTTTTAAATAAAAAAAGTGACGAGTTCAATGAAGATGTTGGATATTCAATTCCGGTTGGGAACTTTTTGCAGAAAGAAATGCTAAAAACAACAGATTCAAAATCCTCTCTGATTTTAACATTGCCAGGAATTTACAAAACAGTAAATCGAATCGTTTTAGGCGATCAAAAACACCCAAACAATAAAGTTCAATTGAAAATTTATTATATCTCCTATTAAATGAAAAGTAAAATCATTTATTTAAGTTGCTTCATCTTGTTGTCGCTGACTTCATTTTCTCAAAGTATTTCAAGTTCGCCTTATTCGCTTTATGGAGTGGGTAGTGTGTATGATTCTGATTTTGGAATTCTTCCTTCAATTGGTTCCTCGGGTATGGCATTGCCATCAGATACTTTTATCAATAATTTAAATCCCGCATCATTAGGTTTTACTTCTTTAAATCACTTTATGTTTGATATTGGAGGAAAAGCTATAACAACTATTTATCAAAGCGACTCGCGTAGTGAAAAGCGAAATAATTTCCAGTTTTCACACATGGCTTTTGCTTTTCCGGTTACTAAAAACTCAGGATTTAGTATGGCATTGCGTCCATATTCGAGTGCGGCTTTTAAAATTTCAAATCTAAAATTGCCGATAGAAGGAAGCCAGGAATATTACTACTTAACCGCAGTTGGATCTGGCGGATTGAATAATTTTGATTTTTCGTATGGATATCGATTTGGGAAAAAACTTTCTGTTGGTTTTGCTGGCTCAGTATTATTCGGAAGCACTACAGATGAAAGGCATTACCTGATTACAAACACACTCACAACCATTAGCAAGAAAACTAGTTATAAAGGTGTTCGAGCAACATTCGGCGCGCAATATAAAATCGATTCAACTTTTACAATTGCTCCAGTGATCAAGCTTCCTTCTCAAGTCAATGCTTCAAAAGTACAAAGCGTTGCAACTATTGCAGATGATGTGACAACAACAATTCAGTCAGAGGTTGCGTCAGATATAGACGATTACTATATGCCTTTAGAAATAGGAGTGGGGATTAGCAAACGTTTCAAGAATAATTTAAATATGACTTTAGATTATGAAAAGAGCTTTTGGGATGATACCAAACAATCTGAACTGTACGGGAATTTTGTAAACCAAGACCGATTTGCGCTTGGTTTTACTTATAGGCAAAAAAAGATTACCGAAAATATTGGGACCGTGTTCAATATGCAATGGGAGCCAATTTTGATAACGGATATCTTGAAGTAGATGGCAAACGCATAAATAATGCGACAGTTTCAATTGGTCTTTCGTTACCGATAGAAAATACATTGACAACCCTGAATATATCCTATTCGTATGGACAAAAAGGGAGAATATCGGATAATTTAATTAAAGAAAATTATCATAAATTATCTCTGAATTTATCCTTAGACGGAATATGGTTCGTCAAGCGAAAGTTTGAGTAACTCCTTAGAAGTCTTTTTTGATCACTGGATATTTGTGGTCTAAAATTGATTCTAATACTGCAGGATTTGAATTAACATAAAATTCAGGCGCAACGTCTTTAAGATCTGAGAAACCAACTTTATCACGCAAAATATTTTGGGTCTGACGGGCCACTGCTTCACCAGAATCTATAATCTGGATGTGGTCCGGCAGAATTTTTTTATTTGAGGAATCAAGTACGGATAATGACTACAACCCAAAACAAGATAATCAATATTAGCATCGATCATTGGCTTTAAGTACGATTCTAAAAGCGCTGTCATTTCTGGCGAGTTTAAATTTCCGTCTTCAATAAGCTGTACTAAACCATGACCCACTTGCTCAATGATTGTGGTATTCTGAAACATTTCGGCAGTTTTATTAAACAGCTCGCTGTTCAAAGTTCCTTTAGTAGCTAAAATACCAATAACTTGAGTTTTTGAATTATTTGTCGCAGGCTTAATCGCAGGCTCAATGCCAACAAACGGAATATCGTAATCAGCACGTAGTTCACGAATAGCATTTGTTGTTGCTGTATTGCAAGCTACAACAATCAATTTACAGCCTCTTTCAATTAAAAATTCTGCATTCTTTTTGCTGAGTGCAACAATTTCTTCTTTGGTTCTTTGACCATAGGGAGCATTTTTGCTATCGGCTAAATAAATAGTTTTTTCGTTTGGAAGGAGATTATGAATTTCATTCCAGATTGAAGTTCCTCCAATTCCAGAATCAAAAACGCCTATAGGATTATTGTTTGTCATAAATACAAATTTAGTATTTTTTGAAATAAATTGATATTTGAATTTAGCTGAAATCTGCGAATTATTTTCTTTTTTTATTTTAATTTATTGTAAAAAAAACTGCTCGATACTTTTGAAAGTTTGAGCAGTTTTTTAATAATGAAGAATTCGTTTATTAGAATCCTAAATCTTTTTTAACATCAGCAGTGATGTTTGGACCATCAGCTAAGATAAGGCTAGAACCGTCTAAAACGTATTGGTAACCTTTAGCTTTTCCAACTTTTTGGATAGAAGCTTTCACTTTCTCCATAATTGGTTTCATGATGTCATTGTCTTTTTGTTGTAGTTCTTTTTGTGCATTGTCTCTGTAATCAACAATTCTTTTTTGCATGTCTTGAACTTCTTTAGCACGCTCTGTGTTAACAGCTTCAGTAGCTTGTGTAGATTCTTGCTCGTACTTTTTGATTTTAGTTTGGTATTCGTCTACCATTTTTTTGTATTCAGCGTCGTATGTACCACTTAATTTTTGCAATTGATTTTGTGCATCTAGCATAGCAGGCATTTTCGACATAATCTCGCTAACATCAACATGGGCAACCTTAGCCTGTGCATTCATTGTGTTACTTGCTCCTAAAATTAGAACGGCAAGCAATTAGTAAAGTTTTGATTTGTTTCATCATTTTTAAAATATTAATTAATTATTGGTCGTATTAGGTTTTTGCGTTTCGGCTTCTTTTGCTTTTTTAGTACTTCTCTTTCTTCTAATATTTTCTTTCTTCTTTCTTCTAGTTCTTTTTTACGCTGTTCGTAAAGTTTTTGCCTTTCAGTCGCTTTATCTACTGCTGGTTCAGTTGTTGCTGGTGCAGTTTCAGTAGTTGTCGCAGGTTTTGCGGTTGTTCCGTCAGTTTTGACGGCTTCAGTAGTCTTAGGTTGCTTCAGTTGTTTTTGCAGGTTCAGAAACCGTGCCATTTTTTTAGCTTCTCTTTCGGCTTGTATGGCTTTTCTTCTATCGTCGTATTCTTTTTTCTTAGCCTCTTGTTCTAATCGTCTGTCTTCAATTAGCTTTTCTCTCATGACTCTTTTTTCATCAAGTGCTTTTTGTCGATCAGCCATCGCTGGGTTTTCGTCAATAGCATTTTCTTTGGCTTCTTTAACTTCCTGATCTTTCAATTGTTTTTTAGTCAATTGCTCTCTTTTGTCAGTTCTGTTTAAGATACGAATAACTTGATCGCTAATATCAAATTTCTTGTTGCTGAAAAGCATTGTCAAATCTGAAGACTTATCAAAAATAAAATCATAATTTTTAGCTTCTGCGATATCTTGTACTGCCGTAAAAACTTGATCTTGGATTGGTTTAGCCAATGCGGCTTTTTGGTGAATCAGATTTCCATCAGAACCAAATTGCTTTTGCTGATAATCCATCATTTCTGTTTCCAGAAATTTTATTTCAGTTTCTCTTTCATCAATAAGCTCTTTTGTCAAAAGTGCTTTTTCTGCTTTTAAGCTTTCTTTCAGTTTGTTTATTTCTATTTTTTGGATTCAATTTCTTGTTTCCATTTTTGAGCTTTCAGCTCCAATTGAGCTGTCGCCTCTTTATAGTCAGAAACGTTTTCAAGAATATACTCCATGTCTATATAGCCAATTCTTGTCGTTCTTGTCTGTGCCTGACTTGTATTTGCTACAATCAAGGCTAAAAATAAAAATAAAAACTGTTTTCTCATAACATAACTTTATTGATGATTTTTAACCAAACGCTAATTGTCTAAAATTGTTGTCCAATAATGAAATGAGTTTCCCATCCATTTGGTTTATTGGTAACAGAATTAGGAAGTGCGTCGAAACCGTAACCAAAATCGATTCCTAATAATCCAAATGCTGGCATGAATACACGTAATCCTACACCTGCAGAACGGCTCAAATCAAACGGATTGTAATCCTTAAATTGAGGATAAGATGCACCTGCTTCTAAGAATGTCAACGCATAAATTGATGCTGACGATTTTAGTGTAATAGGATAACGTAACTCCATAGAGAATTTGTTATAGATTGTTGCTCCAATCTGTTGACCCGCGACATTTGTAGGAGTCAATGATCCGTTTGGATAACCTCTTAAACCAATAGTCTCTCTACCATCCATTGAGTATTGCGCCATTCCGTCTCCTCCTAAATAAAAACGCTCAAACGGTACAACTCCTCTTGCTTGATCATAAGCTCCTAAGAAACCAAATTCTGTCAATGTTCTTAAGACTAATTTTCCATAAACTTTAGTATACCAGTCTGCTTTGAATTTAATTTTATAATATTCTAACCAGTTGTATTTCTTTTGATCGACCTTAGCCTGATCTGTATCAGCACTTGCATAATCAGATCCTACACTAACCGTTTTTCCTTGAGCGTCAGTTTTATAGTAATCACCATTATTAAGTGGTTGACCATAATCATCTGATCCGTTTGTACCTGTATATTGTTTTTTGTATTCTTTTTGATTTCCTAAATCAGAATAATTAACTCCGTTAAATAATGAATACGGAGGTGTTACTTTTGCCGAAATACTAAATTCCGAACCATACATTGGGAAAATAGGGTTTGTACCTTTATTATTTCTAGTAAGACCGATGGTGTAAGCAAGGTTTCGTGATGCTCCGTTACCAAAGGTAAACAATCCAGTGTAATAGTTGTTCAAGTCATAATGCTGATAACTTACAGATTGTGATAATACAAAGAAGTCATCTGGCACTGTTAAACGTTTTGCTAAACCAACTTGTACAGTAAAAATATTAAAACTTTTGCTTTTATCAACAGTTCTTGTTGCATAATTGTTGTTGAACTGTTTACTGTATGAAATGGCAGAACTAAATTGTACTGGTTTCTTTCCTCCAAACCATGGCTCAGAAAATGACAAACTATACGTTTGGAAATATGTACTTCCTTGTAAACGAAGTGCTACTTTTTGACCATCTCCCATCGGAAGTGGTTTGTACGATTCTTTGTTGAATATATTTCTAGCTGAGAAGTTGTTGAATGAAAGACCTAAAGTTCCGATGAAACCACCTCCACCGTATCCTCCTTGAAGCTCGACCTGGCTAGATCCTTTTTCAACAAGTTGGTATTCGATATCTACTGTTCCGGCTCCAGCATCTACATTTCTAAATTCTGGTTTGATAGATTCCGGATCGAAGAAACCTAACTGACCAATTTCACGAATTGTTCTAACTAATTCTTCTTTGCTGTATTTGTTTCCAGGTTTAGTTCTTAACTCACGATATATAACGTGGTCATTTGTTTTGTCGTTTCCTGTAACATATATTTTGTTGAAATAAGCAATTGGACCTTCTGTTACTCTAATTTCAAAATCAATTGTATCATTAGCTGTTCTAGTCTCTACCGCGTTGATATTAGAGAACAAGTAACCATTGTTTTGGTACAAGTTTGTAATGTCTTCTGCATCAGGTTTTGATTTGTCTGCGATACGTTTTTCTAGTAAAACTCCGTTGTAAATTTCTCCTTTTTTAATACCTAAAATACGGTGTAAAAATTGGTCAGAATAAACAGTATTTCCTAAAAATTTAATGTTACCAAAGTAGTATTTGTTTCCTTCTTCGACATTAATTTTTATGGCAAGCATATTTTTGTCCTTATTATAAGTAACAGAGTCGTAAATGATACGAGCATCGCGATAGCCTTTTTCTTTGTAGGCCGCAATCACTTTTTCTAAGTCAGTTTTGTATTTTTCAGGAATAAATTTTGATGCTTTTAAAACACGAAGTACGTTTTTTTGTTTCGTGTCTTTCATTGCGGCTCTTAATTGAGTGTCAGTAAGTTGTTTGTTTCCAGTGAAATCAATACTGCTAATTTTTACCTTATCGCCCTTGTCAATTCGAACCAACATGTTTACTTGGTTTCCAGCAGTGGTGTCAGGTGTATTTGTAATAGTAACTTTTGTATTATAGTAGCCTTCTTTTTTATATTTGTTTTCAATATAATTTTTAGTCGTCGTAATCAAGTTTTCATTGACAATCTTGCTTTTTGTCAAATTATTATCTTTAATAAGTCCCTCAATTTTGCTCTTCTTGACACCAACGATTTTAACTTCGTTCAATTTAGGAAGCTCAACAATATTCAGGTCTAGATAGATACTGTCGTGTTCAACTTTATTGATGTAAAACGAGATTTCGTCAAAAAGGCCAAGTTTACCTAATTTTTTAATAGCGCTACTGATTTCTTCACCAGGTACAGTAATTTCCTGCCCTTTTTGAAGGCCAGAGAAAGTAACAACTGTTTGTTCATTGAAGCTTATTTTACCAACTACAGAAACTTTAGCAAGAATATATTTTTTTCCTTGATCAAAAGGAACTCGCTCTTGTGCTTTTATTTGTGAAAAACTACCCAAAAATAATAGGGTACAGATTAATTGTGGTATTCTCTTTTGTAACACTAAAAAATTATTTAATTTGTTCACTTGTTTTTCCAAATCTACGTTCTCTTTTTTGATAACTAATGATAGCCTCATATAAATCTTGATCTTTAAAGTCTGGCCATAAGACATTCGTAAAATACAATTCTGCGTAGGCAATCTGCCATAGCAAAAAGTTACTTATTCTATGTTCTCCACTTGTTCGTATTAATAAATCTACGTCAGGTAAATTTTGCGTGTAAAGATGCTCATTTATAATTGAATCGTCAATAGTGTCTAATGAAATTATATTATTTTTAACTTTATCGCTGATGATTCTCACGGCATTTACCAATTCTTCTCTCGATCCGTAACTTAAAGCCAGTGTAAGCGTAAGACGAGTGTTGTTTTTCGTCTTCTCCATAACGTCTAAAAGTTCTTTTTGGGCTGATTTTGGCAATTTATCAAGATTCCCGATAGCGTTTAGTCTGATATTGTTTTCTTGTAAAGTAACTAGCTCTTTTTTTAATGAATTGATCAATATTTTCATTAATGCTTCAACTTCCAATTTTGGTCGATTCCAATTTTCAGTAGAAAAAGCATATAATGTCAAATACTCTATGCCAAGTTTGGCGCAGGTTGTAATTGTTTTTTTACTGATTTTGTACCGTTTTCATGGCCAAAAGCGCGTAAAAAACCTTGTTGTTTAGCCCAACGTCCGTTTCCGTCCATAATAATGGCAAGGTGTTTAGGCAAATTTTTGTGATCTATAGAGTCTAGTAAATTCATTTTGTTATTCTGCGCAATAGCAAGGTTTTTGTCCAAAGGTATAAGTCAGTGTAATGCCAGAGAACACATACCAGTCATTATTATTTAAATTTCCAAAACGCAAATTCGAAAGATTGCTGTTTGAAGGATAGCTTCCATCAATATTATCTGTAAAAGTATAGCGGGCACCAACTTCGGCTCCTATAATAAAGTGAGGCGTTACATTTGATTTGATTCCTAAAGTCATCGGAATGGCAATCGAACTTGAAGTTTTGTCCTTGTAGGTATAGCCTCCTTGAATGTATAGATCATCATAAAAAAAGTAACTTAAACCTGTATATATATAAGGTGTAACTTTTGTATGGTAATCGTGCAGATTAAAATCGAAAAAATTAAATTCTAAACCGGCAGAAAGCTCTTTGATGTTGTTTCTAAAGCTGTATCCTCGATTGTATCTTCCTGATTCTTCTGAGTCTACATCATTTCCGGAAACAGTAGATTGTGTATACGAAAAGCGGTACGCATGACGCGGACTTTTATTCCATTTGTATAATACACCAAAAGCCAGTTTGTCTGGATTGATATAAGTCGTACTTCCGACGTCGCCAATAAAGTTGCTTCCACCAAGAAAAACACCTAACTCATTTATTTGAGCATGAAGTGTAATAAAGGGGAAAAAACATAACAATAAATTAAAAATTTTCTTCATTTAATTCAAAATTGCGTGCAAATATAATAATTATCGATACGAATCAACGTCGCTTTAGTTAAATGTGCTTTTTTTCAATTTACATTATGATTTTGAGACATTTAATGCGGATTCGATACATGCAGAACGAGAAAAAGTGGTATTATCGTATAGTCGGGTGTCAGAAAAGGGCTTAATTTCTCTTGTCTTCGCCCCAGAGCAATTTGTTTCTTAATGTTTTCAGGAAAGTTTCGCCAGGAATCTCTACCATTTTGATTTTATAATCTGTTTTTTTGATTTTTAAAATAGACTCGTTTTTTACAGATGAAATTCTTGAATCCAAAGAAACTAAGTATTGATCTTCTCTTCCTGAAACGCGTAAAGTTATTTCGGTATCATCAGGAATAACAAGCGGTCTTGCAGTTAAGTTGTGTGGGGCAATTGGTGTTATGACTAAGCTTTTTACATCTGGCGTTAAAATAGGTCCGCCACAACTTAAAGAATATCCAGTAGAGCCTGTTGGTGTTGAAATGATTAATCCGTCGGCCCAATAAGAATTTAGGTATTCGTTGTTTAAATACGTTTCTACAGTAATCATCGAAGTGGTGTCTTTACGGCTGACAGTTACTTCGTTCATTGCAAAATTCAATTCTGCGAAAGCTTCATTATTTGGTTCAGAAGTTAATCCAAGAAGAGTTCTTTCTGAAGTAGTATAATTTTGATCGATCACGTACTGCAATAAGATGTCGATGTTTTCTTTTTGAACTTTAGCAAGAAAACCCAATCGGCCTGCATTGATTCCTAAAAGTGGCACGCCAGAATTTCGGACCAGAGCCGCAGATCTTAAAACGGTTCCATCTCCGCCAATACTAATCAGCATTTCAAAACTATTGTCTAGAATAGTGCTCGATGAAAAAGTTTTATACTCTTTTTTTACAAGCTGTTTTTCATAAAGCATTTCCAGAAAATTCTCTTCAATAACAATTTCAACATTATTGGTAGTAAAAAACAAAAAAATGTCTTTTATAATAGGCTCGGTGCTGTTTTGATAATATTGTCCGTAAATGGCTATTTTCATTCTTTTTAAATTAGATAATTTGTCAATGTGTCAATTAGATAATTGTTTTAAAATGCGAAAATTATCTAATTGGCTAATTTTCTCATTGGCACATTCATAATTTATATGTTGAGATATTTGTCTAAGTAATCTGAGCGTTCTTTCAAGCTGTTGATGTAAGCATCTTCTTGGTGTTCAGAAATAATTTCGTAATTATATCGTCTGAAAGTCTGGATAATCTCATTCAAAGGACCAGTTCCGATTTTTACTGTAATCTGAACATTTTCAAGATCAGCTTCAGAAATAAAACAGCCAAGGACTTTGCCGTTGTTGCTCTCAACAATTTGAGCAATTTGCCCCATAGAATAATCCAAAAGCCCTTTTTGAACAATTATGATTCCTCCCTGTTCTTTTAAAAATGGAGTTTCCTGAAAGAATTTCATGATATCTTCCATTTCATAGTAGCCAATATAACTGTTGTTTTCGTCTAATACAGGAACCGTATTGGTGTGATTTTTGGCAAAAACCTCAAGAACGTCAAGCCAAATCATTGATTTTCGGGCGAAAAAGCGTTCTAAAGTATATTTGTAGTCAATTGCTTTTTTATCGGTGTCAAAAGTTTCAATGTCATCAGCCGCAATACTGCCAATGAAAATCCCATCTTCTAAAATTGGGAAATGAGAAAAATTCACATCGATAAAAAAATCCTGAATCGAGGCTATCGTTTCCTGACTATCAATCGCTCTGTAATCATTGGTGATATAGTTTGTAATTTCTGTCATAAATCAATTGAAGATATTTCCTTTGCAAAATAATCAAAAAATACGAAAAACTACGACGTTTTACTTTGTATTTTTGTCATTACAAATATAGTGTTACTAGAATTAATTATCTATTTATATGACAAAGTTAAGTGTTAATATCAATAAAATTGCAACTTTAAGAAATGCACGTGGTGGGAATGTTCCTGATTTGTTAAAAGTAGCTGTGGATATTCAGAAATTTGGAGCTCAAGGAATTACTATTCATCCGCGTCCAGACGAGCGTCACATACGTTATCAGGACGCTCGCGATTTAAAAGCAATTGTTACGACAGAATATAATATTGAAGGAAATCCGCAACATAATTTTATTGATTTGGTTTTAGAATGCAAGCCTGATCAAGTGACGCTGGTTCCTGATGCAATTGGAGCAATTACATCTTCTGCAGGTTGGGATACTATCAAAAATCAAGAATATTTGACTGAAGTTATTCAGGAATTTCAGAGAAACGGAATCAGAACTTCGATTTTTGTTGATCCTGTTTTAGAAATTATTGAAGGAGCAAAAAAACAGGAACTGATAGAATTGAATTATACACCGAAGCTTTTGCGCATCAATACGAATTAGGGAATAAAAACGGAATTGAGCCTTACACAAAAGCCGCAGTATTGGCAAACGAATTAGGTTTAGGAATCAATGCTGGACATGATTTGAGTTTAGATAACATCAAATTTTTCAAAGAGAATATTCCAGGTTTATTGGAGGTTTCTATTGGTCACGCCTTAATTTCGGAAGCGCTTTATCTTGGATTGGATAATACGGTAAATATGTATCTGAATAAATTGAAATAACTTTTGTGAATCTTCGCGATTTCTTTGTGAGTCTTTGTGGAATATTACACAGAGTTGCACAAAGATTTTCGCAAAGCCTCTCAAAGAAAAAAATATATAAATGTTATACTCAAAAATAGAAGGTGAAGGAAAACCATTCATCATCATGCACGGTTTTCTTGGAATGTCTGATAATTGGAAAACACTTGCTGGACAATATGTAGAAGCCGGTTTTCAGGTTCATATTTTAGATTTAAGAAACCACGGGCGCAGTTTTCATTCAGATGAATGGAGTTATGAAGCAATGGTTCAAGATGTATTTGAATATTGCCAAGCAAATAATTTGACAAGAATTGACATGCTTGGACATTCAATGGGAGGAAAAGTAGCAATGCTTTTTGCTACAACACATCCTGAAATTGTCGATAAATTAATCGTAGCCGATATTGGTCCGAGATTTTATAAACAACATCATCAAGATATTTTGGCAGGTTTGAATGCAGTGGATTTTTCTGTTAAGCCAAGCCGAAATGACGTTGAAGCAATCGTTGCGCAATATGTGCCAGATTTTGGAACGCGCCAATTTTTGCTTAAAAATTTATATTGGAAAGAGCCGGGACAATTGGCTTTTAGATTTAATCTAGAGGTTTTTAATAATAATTTGGATGCTATTGGAAAACCTTTGGCAGAAGGTTTGGTTTTCAATAATCCAACATTATTTATAAGAGGAGGGAATTCTGGCTATATTCAGGATGAAGATATTGATGCAATAAAAGAGCATTTTCCGAATTTAAAACTAGAAACAATTCCAAATGCAGGACATTGGCTTCATGCCGAAAACCCTAAAATGTTTTTCGAAATGACTACTACGTTTTTAAAGGAGTAGTTATTTTTGATAAAAATTTTATTACTTTTAAATGAATTTTAAACCTGAAAAACTATGAAATTATTACTTAGACTTCTTGTTACTGCGGCTTTGGTTTTATTATTATCTAACCTTTTGACGGGGGTTGTTGTCACTAGTTTTGGAACCGCTGTAATTGTTGCAGTAGTTTTAGGCTTGTTGAATATTTTTATAAAACCAATTTTGGTGATTTTGACTTTGCCGGTAACAGTGGTGACACTTGGTTTGTTTTTGTTGGTCATAAATGCAGTAATGATTCTGTTATGTACTAAAATTGTTGGTGGTTTCGCAGTCGATTCATTCTGGACGGCATTAATTTTTAGTGTTATTTTGTCTGTTCTGCAATCGATCACTTATAAAATACTGGGAGACGATAAATAAAACAAATTGAGCAGATTAAAACTGCTTCAAATACAATAGATTAAAAACTTGGTTGGGTTGCAAAAATTTTATAATTTTGCAACCCAATTTTATTATGTAAATTAAAGAAGAAGATGGATATTAAAAGAGTAGCAATAGACGCTGTAAACGAGACGATTGTTATGAACGTTGTTCATATGGATTATAAAGGTCAAGTAGCAAAAAGAATTAACGAAAAAATGCCTTTGGCGCAAGTAAAAGGATTTAGAAAAGGGGCTGTGCCTAAAGATCTTGTTGAAAAACAGTACGGAAAAGCTATTAAGCAAGAAGAGATCAAAAAAGTAGTTGATTTGGCTTTAGAGCGTTATATTCAATCTGAAAGATTAAATCTTTTAGGAACTCCGCTTCCAAAAGTAAATGAAAACCTTGATTGGAATGCAGAAGAATTAACTTTTGAGTTCGAAATTGGTTTAGTGCCAAACTTCGAAATTGATTTAGAAGCTAAAAATAATATCGTAAAATATATTGTTACTGCTGACGATAAATTAATCGACGGACAAGTAGAGCGTATCCAAAAACAATTTGGAAAAGCAGTTCCTCAAGAAGTATCTGATGCAAAATCTGACTTGACTGGAACTTTCTCAAGCGAAGCAAACGGGATTAATAATACAACTACAATTGCTGTAGATGCATTCAGCAAAAAAGCTCAAAAACAATTCACAGGTAAAAAAGTTGGAGATGTTGTTACAGTAAGCACAAAAGGTTTATTCGAAGACGATCACCAATTAATGGATTACTTAAAAGTTGGTCACGAAGGTGTTCACGGTTTAGATGTTGAAGTTAACTTTACTATTGAAGCAATCAACGGTTCTGAGCCTGCGGAATTAAACCAAGAATTATTTGACAAACTTTTTGGTGAAGGAAAAGTTGCTTCTTTAGAAGATTTAAAAGCTAAAATTAAAGAAGATGCTGAGTCTCAATTCGCTCAACAAGCTGACCAAAAATTATTATTAGACGTTCAAGATTTCTTGATCGAGAACACAAAATTCGATTTGCCAGCTGAATTCTTGAAAAAATGGTTGCAAACTGTTGGAGAGAAAAAATTAACTGCTGAAGAAGCAGAAGTTGAATACGCAAGATCTGAAAAAGGTTTGCGTTTCCAATTAATCGAAGGAAAAGCTTTAGCTCAAAGCAATATCCAAATTACATTTGAGGATTTGAAAGAGTTTACATCAAACGCTATCAGACAGCAAATGGCTCAATTTGGTCAAACAAACCCAACTGACGAAGAAGTTCAAGGAATCGTGGCTAGAGTTTTATCTAACCAAGACGAAGTGAAAAGACTTTCTGAGCAAGTTGTAGCGACTAAAATGTTAGATATTTTCAAAGAAAAAGCTAACCCAACAACTAAAGAGGTTACTTACGAAGAATTTATCGTCGCGTCTTACGGAGAATAAATTTTAGTCTGAAAGTCGAAAGTTCTAAAGTCGAAAGTTAAGAAGTATACTTTTTAAAAATTAAGATTTTATTACAGAAACTGAAAGATAAAAATAATTATATTTGAACGTCAATGGAAGTTTTTCTTCTATTGACGTTCTTTTTTTGTTTCAGGTTTCAAGTTGGCAAACGTTTCCTAGTTTAAAAAAAACTTAGAATCTTAGCACCTTAGAATCTTAGCATCTTTAAAAAGAAGACAAATTGGCATCCTTTATAAAAAGGTATGAACTTTGTTTAATTCGTTTGAGTCACTTGTTGACTTTAGACTTTTCACCTTATAAACTAAAAATATGAACTACGGTAAAGAATTCAAAAAATTTGCTACAAAGCACCAAGGAGTAAACGCAATGTATTACGATAAAATCGTTGCGACGATGAATCCAACTAATATGACTCCATACATTATCGAAGAGCGTCAGTTGAACGTTTCTCAATTAGATGTTTTTTCTAGATTAATGATGGACAGAATTATCTTTTTAGGAACTGGTATCGACGATCAAATCGCAAATATCGTTCAAGCACAATTATTATTCTTAGAAAGTGCTGATGCTTCAAAAGATATTCAGATTTACTTAAACTCTCCAGGAGGAAGTGTTTATGCAGGTTTAGGAATTTATGATACTATGCAATACATCAAGCCAGATGTTGCTACAATTTGCACAGGAATGGCGGCTTCTATGGGAGCGGTTTTATTATGTGCAGGAGCAGAAGGAAAACGTTCTGCATTGCCTCACTCAAGAGTAATGATTCACCAGCCATCTGGAGGAGCGCAAGGTGTTGCTACAGATATGGAAATCAACTTACGTGAGATGTTGAAATTAAAAGATGAATTATACAACATCATTTCACACCATTCTGGACAAACTTTTGACAAAGTGCACAAAGACAGTGAGCGTGATTACTGGATGAAAGCAGACGAAGCAAAAGAGTACGGAATGATCGACGAAGTATTAAGAAGAGGATAAATTTTTAAAAGGTTCAAAGTTGCAAAGGAACTAAGGTCCTAAGGTCAACTTGAAACTTGAAACAAAATTAAACTTCAAACAAAAATAAATATTAAGTCGCAAAGAATTAAGTTTTTAAGTTTTAATTAAAATAAAAAGCTTAGAAACTTAGTATCTTTGCGACTTAGTAACTTAAATAAAGAATGGCAAAAGTAGTTTTAGAATGTTCGTTTTGTGGAAGAAAAAAGCCAGAAACTAATTTATTAATTGCCGGGATTAATGCACATATCTGTGATAAGTGTATTGAGCAAGCGCACGGAATCGTATTAGAAGAGTTAAAATCCAGCGGAAATGCTAAACTGGTTGGGGACTTAATTTTAAAGAAACCAAAAGAAATTAGAGCTTTCTTGGATCAATATGTTATTGGTCAGGATCAGACTAAAAAAGTAATGTCGGTTGCGGTTTACAATCACTACAAGCGTTTAATGCAACAGCAATTAGACGATGAAGTTGAGATTGAAAAAAGTAACATTATAATGGTAGGACAAACCGGAACAGGAAAAACATTAGTTGCAAAAACAATTGCAAAAATGTTAGACGTTCCTTTGGCAATTGTTGATGCAACTGTATTGACAGAAGCTGGTTATGTTGGAGAAGATGTTGAAAGTATTTTGACTCGTCTTTTGCAAGTCGCAGATTATGATGTAACCAAAGCAGAAAGAGGAATCGTATTTATTGATGAAATTGATAAAATTGCTCGTAAAAGCGACAATCCGTCAATAACTCGTGATGTTTCTGGAGAAGGTGTTCAACAAGCGTTGCTTAAATTATTAGAAGGAACGATCGTAAACGTACCACCAAAAGGAGGGCGTAAACATCCAGACCAAAAATTTGTTGAAGTGAATACGCAAAATATCTTGTTTATTGCAGGTGGAGCTTTTGATGGAGTTGAGCGTATTATTTCAAAACGTTTGAATCGTCAAGCAGTTGGTTATTCAACTTCTAAGAATGCAGATAACATCGACAAAGACAATTTGTTGCAATATATTATTCCGAAGGACATTAAAGATTTTGGATTGATTCCTGAGATTATTGGTCGTCTTCCGGTTTTAACACACATGGATCCTTTAGATAGAGAAACATTGCGTGCTATTTTGACACAGCCTAAAAATGCTTTGGTAAAACAATACCAAAAATTATTCTTAATGGATGATGTTGAATTCACCATTACAGATGAAGCTTTGGATTTTATTGTTGATAAAGCTTTGGAATACAAATTAGGAGCTCGTGGATTGCGTTCGCTATGTGAAGCAATTTTGACAGATGCAATGTATGAACTGCCAAGTTCTGATGATACGACTTTGACAATTGACAAAGAATATGCAGAACATACTTTGAGTAAAAATTTATTGAAACGAATGGAAATTGCTTCTTAAAGTATTCAAATAACTTTGACAAAGTGCAATTATAAACCTGTTCATTTTTTTGAGCAGGTTTTTTTATTTTTAGGCCTTTTGAAAACAAAAACTTCTCATTTAGCCCTGATCGAAACGGCATCCTTTTGTGGTGGGGTTCACCACAAAAGATATAGTGTAGAGCAGGACAAGACTTCTGTCGAAACTGATATTTCTGCTCCTAAAAATTACTGAACCCTAAACTTCTCACGATATTCAATAGGTTTCATTCCAACCATTTTATAAAATACTTTTCTGAATGCTTTTGGATCGTTGTATCCTGTTTTTTCGATAATTTCTGAAATTGAAAGTCTGCGTTTGTTCCAAATATTTTTTGGAGCTTTCGACTCTAATATTTTGCAGATATTCAATTGGCGGAATTCCAGTTACTTGCTTGAATCGGCGCGTCATGTTGCGCGCACTTGTTGGAATGTCTTTTGTGATTTCTTCCAGTTTTTCAATGGTGTGATACTGGCTTTCAATTTTTTGCTGTAATTGCGCTACCAAAGCGTCATTGTGCAAATGATTTGGTCTGAATGTGCTAAAATAACTTTGTTTGTATCGATTCAAATCGATCGAAAATATTTTGGCAATTTGAACCGCAATTTCGTTGCCACAGTATTTTTGGACTAAAAGTATAAGCAAATGGAATGACGAAGTCGAACCACCGCTTGTATACAAACTTCCATCGGCAGTCAAAGTTTCTTCGGGTTTTAATTTTACTAGCGGAAAAGCTTTTGTAAAAGCACTGCAGGCGTCAACGTGAGTAGTAGCCAATTTTTCGTTTAATAATCCAGATGCAGACAAACAAAAAGGCGCCAGTACAAAAACTAGCCAACTCAGCTCCAGATTGATGCTGTTTTTTCAACCACGGAATAAAATTTCGGTTTTTTGCGATCATGCCACTCATATCATCAGTAGTGAAAGCAGGAATCAGAATCAGTTCCAAATCAATGTTTGAAGCCTCGATGGCATGAACATCATATCCAAATAATTTTTCCTGCGTAATTTGTTCAACCGATTGAAATAGCATAATATCAAAAGGTTTTTCAGCATCTTTGCTTAGTTTATTGGCCGTTTCAAAAACTTCTAAAATCGTCGCTATACTCAATAATTTATAGTCGTGCGGTACTATCAAACCTGTTTTCTTGCTCATGACTTTTTCTTTTTTGGAAGATTGTAATTCTTACAAAAGTAATCAAATTGTCTTAAATGACCCTAAAGTTGACTTTTATTGTCGTTTTAAACTAATCTTAAAATTTTACATTTGCTTTGATTAATTTGTAATTTTATAAAGATGAAAACAAAGATATTCTTAAATCTTCCGGTAAAAGATTTAAATCGTTCAATTGCTTTTTTTACTAAAATGGGTTTTTCATTTAATCCAAAATTTACTGATGATAAAGCAACATGCATGATAATTGGTGAAGATATAAATGTGATGCTTTTGGTTGAAGCGTTTTACAAAACATTTACTCATAAGCAAATTTGTGACGCGGCAACAGCTAGCGAAGTTTTAATTTCTATTTCGGTAGAAAGCCGAGAGCAGGTTGACGAATTAGTAAAAAAAGCGGTCGGCGCTGGCGGAACTGATTACATAGAAGCGAAAGATTATGGCTGGATGTACCAAAGAGCTTTTCTGGATTTAGATGGCCATCATTGGGAGCTTTTCTTTATGGATGAAAGTCAGATTCCAGGTAATTAAAATGATTTCGGTAGAAGTTACAGTTAAGGTACCAATAGAAAAAGCTTGGGATTTTTGGATTACACCAAAACACATTCAGAACTGGAATGCGGCTTTTGACAATTGGTACACGGCTTATGCTGATAATGATTTGAAGGTAGAGGGGAAGTTTAAGTACGAAATGACATCAAGAGACAACACTGGCAGTTTTGATTTTGAAGGAATATACACTAAAATTGAAAAATTCCGTTTAATAGAATACCAACTTTCAGATGACAGAATTGGAAGTATTTATTTTGAGGATTTTGGCGATAAGGTGAAAATTACTGAAAAGTTTGAACCAAATAAAACTGATCCCGAAAGTATGCAGGAAAATTGGTGTCAGGATGTGCTGAATAACTTTAAAAAATATACAGAAAACAGTTAAAAGATTTTCAAAACTAAATTTAGAAATAATGATAACAATTAAAAATACAGTAAACGCACCGATAGCAAAAGTTTGGGAATATTGGAACACACCAGAACATATTACAAAATGGAGTTTTGCTTCGCCAGACTGGCACACGCCATATGCAGAAGCTGATTTGAGAGAAGGCGGAAAATTCAAATCGACTATGGCGACTAAAGATGGCAGTATGAGTTTTGATTTTGGAGGCGAATTTACGTTAGTAAAACCTGAAGAAGCGCTTTCGTATGTTTTAGGCGATGGCAGGAAAGTTGAAATTACGTATACTGAAACAGCAGATGGTGTAGAAATCATTGAACGTTTTGATCCCGAAACAGTAAATCCTGAAGAAATGCAACGCGCAGGCTGGCAGGCGATTTTGGATAATTTTAAAAATTACGTAGAGAATAATTAATTTTTAGGCTCAAAGGTGCAAAGACTCAAAGGTGCAGAGGTTCAAAGATTATATTGCAGATTAAACTTAAATTGACTTACATAACTAATGTTTAAAATAAATTGTTTAACACAAAAAATCTAAAAAAATGACAAAACAAATATGGTTGAATCTTCCTGTAAAGAATGTAGCAAAAGCGAAAGATTTTTTCTGGAAAATAGGTTTTTCGTTTAATGAACAGCACGACACGCCAAGTTCAACTTGCATGGTGGTTGGTGAAGGACATTTTGTAGTAATGCTTTTTGAGGAAATGCTTTTTTCTAGTTTCTCTCAAAATGCACTTACAGATACAAAGCTAAGTTCTGAAGTTTTGATTTCTATTGATGCCGAAAGCAGAGAAGAGGTTGACGAATTAGCTAAAAAAGTGACCGAAGCCGGCGGAACTGTTTTTGCAGACACCAGCAGAAAGTCAAGGCTGGATGTACGGTTGCGGATTTGCAGATTTAGATGGCCATAGATGGAATGTTTTGTATATGGATTTTAGTAAATTATCGTAATTATGGAAACATTAGAATTTAAGAGTAGAATTAAAGCTCCCGCGACGAAAGTTTGGGAGGTTTTATGGAATGATGACACTTATAAGGAATGGACAGGTGCTTTTTGCGAAGGTTCATATGCTGTAAGTGATTGGAATGAAGGAGACAAAATTCATTTCATGTCACCAAATGGAGAAGGAATGAATAGTCTTATTGAGAAGAAAATCCCAAATGAATATATGGCTTTTAAGCATATAGGAGAGATTAAAGATTTCAAAGAACTGCCACTCGATGAAGAAACAAAAAAGTGGAGTGGTGCAATGGAAACGTATCGTTTAACATCAGAAGATGGATTTACTGATTTGACAGCACACGTTGACGTTGTCGAAAAGTATATCGATTATTTTAAAGAAGCTTTTCCTAAAGGTTTAGAGAAAGTAAAAGAGTTAGCAGAGAAATAAAGAGAATTACAATTTATAATTAACAATCAACAATTAAACAAAAATATCATGGCAACAGTAAACCCTTATTTGTTATTTAATGGAAATTGCGAAGAAGCATTCCTATTTTATAAATCCGTTTTTGGAGGAGAATTTCCTTATATCGGAAAATTTAAAGACATGCCGAAAGAAGAAGGCTGTGATGAAGTTTCTGAGGCAGATGCTGAAAGAATTATGCACGTTTCACTGCCAATTGGCGACACTGTTTTAATGGGAAGCGACAGCTCGACAAGATTTGGAGATCTGCCTTTTGGAGAGAATTTTTCAATTTCAATCAACACAGAAAGCACAGAAGAAGCAGACCGAATTTTCAACGGACTTTCAGCTGGCGGAAAAGTTGAAATGCCGATGAACAAAACTTTCTGGGGCGCTTATTTCGGAATGTTCAAAGATAAATTCGGAATCAACTGGATGGTGAATTTTGACGAAAATCAAAAATAGTTTTTAGCCACGAATTCACGAATTATATTCTAATATAGTGTTTAGAAAAAATTCGTGAATTCGTGGCAGAAAAAAGTCACTTTGTTACGTTATTTCAATCGTAATGCATTATTGTTAAATTCCTCAAAAAAGCGCATTAATATGCGCTTTTTCTTTTCAAAAAAACAAGGATTATTCTTTTTTATCAACGAGAGATTGCCGATTTTTGTCGCTTCAAAATCAATAAAGAAAAAATGGCAATAGAGGATAAAGAAATTATTTTATTAAAAGTTTCAGGACACGATAAAATAGGAGTTACAGCAGGTTTGACAGCTGTATTGGCGGCTTATGATGCTAATATTTTAGATATTGGCCAAGCCGATATTCACGATACACTTTCTTTAGGAATTTTATTCGAAATTGCCGCAGGTTCTTCTTCTGCACCGGTTTTGAAAGATTTGCTGTTTAAAGCTTACGAATTGGAAATTAAAGTGAAATTTATTCCAATTTCTATCGAAGATTATGAAACGTGGGTAAAATCACAATCAAAACAACGATACATTATCAATATTTTAGGCGAAAAATTAGTCGCTTCTCAATTGGCGGCCGTAACTAAAATTATGTCAGATCAAAACCTGAATATTGATTCTATTATACGATTGACAGGGCGAACTTCTATTGTTGAAAAAGAACAATATCCACGCTCTTGCATTCAATTATCTGTAACTGGCGAAATTGTAAATAAAATTGACATGACGGCAAGTTTTATGGAAGTTTCACGAACATTAAATGTTGATATTTCTTTCCAAGAGGATAATATTTACAGAAGAAATCGCCGTTTAGTATGCTTCGATATGGATTCTACTTTGATTCAAACTGAAGTTATCGACGAATTGGCAGAATTGAATGGAGTAGGAGATCAAGTGCGAGCGATTACAGAATCAGCAATGAATGGCGAAATTGATTTCAACGAAAGTTTCAAAAAGCGTATGGCTTTGCTTGAAGGTTTGAGCGAAGAGGTTTTGCAAAATGTTGCCATAAATTTACCAATTACGCAAGGGGCGCATCGTTTGATGAAAGCCTTAAAATATTACGGTTACAAAACTGCAATTCTTTCTGGAGGTTTCACTTATTTTGGAGAATATCTTCAAAAAGAGTTGGGAATAGATTATGTGCACGCCAACCAATTAGAAATAAAAGACGGAAAATTGACAGGTAAATATATCGGCGATATCGTAGACGGTCAGAAAAAAGCCGAACACTTAAAAGCAATTGCCGAAAAAGAAGGAATCCACATTAATCAAACCATTGCAGTGGGCGACGGAGCAAACGATTTGCCAATGCTAAATTTAGCCGGCCTCGGAATCGCTTTCCACGCCAAACCAAAAGTTAAAGAAAGCGCTTCAACCTCAATTTCAAGTTTAGGTTTGGATGGTGTTTTATATCTTTTAGGATATCACGATCGATATATTGATATGATGTAAATGCAAAGCCTGACAAAGAAAATTCAGCCCATTTTTTGTCATTTCGAGGAACGAGAAATCTCCACAAGAAACTCTACAAAGCTGATTCAGCATGCCGGAGCTACTTGTGGAGATTTCTCGTTCCTCGAAATGACAATATTGAGAAAATCTCAGCAACTTAGAAACTCAGCAACTCAGCATCTTAATAATGGCATGCCCCTCCGGGTCGGGCTATCCGTTTCAATCTTTTTGTTTTTAAAGAAAAAACAAAAAGGATTTCCACTGCTATCCCTCATACGGTTTAGTGGAATTAACGTTTTTTAAAGAAACAATAAATTTAGAAGCAATTTTAATTGAATTGCCTCAAGCTTTAGCTGGAGGAAATTTGATTGAAATAGATTTTCGGCTTTAGCCAAATTAATTAGGAATGTTTATTTTGGCTAAAGCCAACAGCAGATATTATTTGAACCACTAGCTAAAGCCAGTGGCAATTCAAAAAAACAAGAAAATACATTATATTCCTCTTGATCTTTTTATTTTTTCTAAAAGTACATGTTTGGTTATAGCAAATTTCATTGCTCTTTTGTTGCTAATAAAGCCATAATCTTCAAACATTATTTCGCATCCATCTTCAATATTTTCATCATAAATCGGAATTAAATCTGCGATACCAATAAAAATCCATTCCATTTCTACATTATCCGAATTTACAAATTTGTATTCACCTGATTTTCCTATATTAACGGCCTTTTCATATGCTATTTTTGAATTTTCAGCTTTTATCAAATGAAAATTCCCCCAAGTTTTTACTCTTCGTAATTCTTGCTCTTCATTTCTTGTAATCGGTTCGCATTTTTCAATTATTTCAGCAATAAACCAATTTTTGTTTTCATTCGATATTTTGTCTGGATCATTCATTTTGAGAAATAAGAAAAAAATATTTAATTCGTGTTAATTTGTGCAATTCGTGGTAAAAAAATTACATCTCCTTCAATTGCTCCAAATAATCTCTCTGATTGGAAAGTCTTGGAATTTTGTGTTGGCCGCCAAGTTTATCTCTTTCCTTCAACCAATCATAAAAAAGATTCTCTCTGGCAACATTAATCACCAAAGGGTTTAAAGTCATATTGTTGTAGCGTTTCGCTTCATAGTCTGAATTTAAAGTCTGTAAAGTTTCGTCTAGAACTTTTTGGAAAAGACCTACATCAGCTGGGTTTTTCTTGAATTCAATCATCCACTCGTGTGCGCCTTTTTCTTTGTCATGCATAAAAATAGGAGCAACCGTATAATCGATAACTTCGGTTTGAGTGACTTGGCACGCTTTAGCGATAGCTTGATCCGTATTTTCGACCATCAATTCTTCGCCAAAAACATTAATATGATGTTTGGTTCTTCCTGTAACTCTTATTCGGTAAGGATTTAATGAAGTAAAACGAATCGTATCACCAATTAAATAACGCCATAAACCAGAATTAGTCGTAATAACAATGGCGTAGTTTTTATTCAATTCAACATCGGCCAAACGAACGACTTTTTGATTTGGAGTTCCAAAAGTGTCCATCGGAATAAATTCATAGAAAATTCCGTAATCCAACATCAGCAATAAATCACTTGAATAATTCAAATCCTGAATGGCAAAAAAGCCTTCAGATGCATTGTAAATTTCGTAATATTTAAAATCAGAACTTGGCAGGATTTTTTTGTATTGCTCTCTATAAGGAGAAAAACTTACGCCTCCATGAAAATAAACTTCAAGATTTGGCCAAAGTTCCAGCAAGTTTTGATTGCCTGTATTTTCTAAAACTTTATTCATTAAAACCAGCATCCAGGAAGGTACTCCGGCAAAACTGGTTACATTTTCGTTTTTGGTTTCATTGATGATTGCCGCAATTTTGCTTTCCCACTCGCTCATCAACGAAGTTTTGTCGCTTGGTGTACTGCTAAATTCAGCCCAAATTGGCATATTCTCAATCAAAATCGCGGATAAATCTCCAAAGAAAGTATTGTTGTTTTCGTATATCTGAGAACTTCCGCCCAAGCGAAGACTTTTTCCTAAAAACAATTCAGAATCTTCATTATTATTCAAATAAAGGCAAAGTAAGTCTTTGCTTCCTTTATAATGACAATCTTCAAGCGCTTCGTTGCTTACCGGAATAAATTTGCTTTTGGCATTTGTAGTACCGCTCGATTTTGCAAACCATTTAATTGGAGTTTCCCAAAAAACGCCTTGCTCGCCTTGACGCGTGCGCTCAATCAACGGTTGTAATTCTTCATAAGTTGAAATCGGGACTCTTTCTGCAAAAGTTTGATAAGAAGTTATGGAAACAAAATCATATTTTTTCCTACAACTGTATTTTCTGAAGCTGTCAATAAATTATGCAACAGTTCTTCCTGAACTTCATTCGGATATTTTAGAAAAAGTTCAATTTGGTGTATCCTTTGTTTAAGGACCCAAGATGCGAAAGAATTGATGATAGATACAGGCATGAGTGAATTTTAGATTTTAGATTGCTGATTTTAGATTTTAGATTTGACGTCTCACGCAAAATCAAGAAATTTAAAATTTGAATATCAATAGACAAACACTAACTTTGTCATATTATCAAAAATAGTATTTTTTTGTAAAAAAAACCATTCTATGTTGAGTAAAGATTCTAATTAAATTGAATTAAAAATTAAATTCTGAACTCAAAAGAAGTAAATCTAAAATCTAAAATCAGCAATCTAAAATACAATGACTTATCAAGGAGTACTTACAAAAATGCAGACAGAAATGGGAAATCCAATTCAATATTATTTGGTTTTCGAAGATAGTTTCTTAAGTATGAATCAATTATTGAATAAGGATATTGAGATAAATTTTGTAGGTTTTCAATGTTTAAATTGCGGCAAAAAGAAAAAAATATATAGACAAGGTTTTTGTTATGAATGCTTTTATTCAAGTGTCGCTTCAGGTGATTGGATCATGCGTCCAGAATTGAGTAAAGCCCATTTAGGAATTGCAGATCGTGATTTAGATTTTGAATCAAAAGCCCAGTTACAGCCTCATATTGTGTATTTGGCTTTTTCAACTGAAGTAAAAGTTGGCGTGACCAGAAAATCTCAAGTTCCAACAAGATGGATCGACCAAGGTGCAACGCAGGCAATTGCAATTGTTGAGGTTCCAAATCGTTACTTAGCAGGAATTACTGAGGTCGCTCTAAAAGATCATTATACAGATAAGACAAATTGGAGGAAAATGCTTCAAAACACAACAGAATCATGTGATTTGATTCTTGAAAAATCAAAAGTAGAAAGCTTGATTCCAGATGAAGTAAAGGATTATTTTTACAGTGAAAAAAATGATGTTTACGAGTTAAATTATCCGGTGTTGAGCTATCCAGCAAAAATCAATAGTTTGAATTTAGATAAGACACCTTCATTTCAAGGAAAATTAGTTGGGATCAAAGGACAATATTTATTATTTGAAAACGGAACAGTTTTTAACATTCGTGGTTCAGAAGGTTATGTGGTTACCATAAATGTCTAGTATTATCTAGCATTCGTCTATTTATTTTTGACCTCGGTCTATTAAATATAAAAAAGCGCCAAAATACTTGTATTTTCGGCGCTTTTTAAAATTAATGATGTGAATTCTGTTAAATTAATTTACAATTATGTAATATTTACTTATTCAAAGATTTTAATTTTAAGAAAAATTTAACTTACATTTGGCCAGTTCAATACCACTGAATTACCAAGTCAGGCAAGAACTTTTTTAATTCTAAAAACAAAATGAATGAGTAACTTAAAAAAAGTTAACGGATTCAGACGCAGTTTAATGCGTAATTTAACCAAAAATATTGGTCGCTCAAATATGCAAAACGGCGAGCCAATTACTAAAAGTGAAATCAAAAAAATATTAATCGCTAGACCTAATCAAAGATTAGGAAATTTGATTTTAATTTCACCTTTGGTACAAGAAGTGACTAAAACATTTCCGAATTGTAAAATCGACTTATTTGTCAAAGGAACGCTAGCTCCAATTGTTTTTGAAAATTATGAAAACATCGACAAAATAATTCATTTGCCTAAAAAACCTTTCAAGGAATTAATCAAATATTTGAAAGTTTGGACATTGATTCGAAAACAAAATTACGATGCCGTAATTAATGTCGATCAAAACTCATCGTCAGGAAGATTGGCAGTGAAATTCTCAGTCATGAAATATAAATTTTTTGGTGACTTGCCAGAAAATGTGCAGTTGCCTTATGAAGACTATGCTCATATTGCAAAATATCCAGTTTATAATTTTAGATATGCTTTAAGCCAATTAGGTATTGAAGATAAAAAAGAGCCAGTAGCTCTTATTGATTTAAAATTGTCACAAGATGAAATTGCAAAAGGAAAAGCAATCTTGAATGGAATTGTTGATGAAAATAAAAAATCGATTGCCATATTTACTTTTGCAACTGGCGAAAAATGCTATCGTGTAGAATGGTGGGAAGAGTTTTATGCGGCTTTGAAAAAGGAATATGAAGCAGATTACAATATTTTTGAAATCTTGCCAGTTGAAAATGTATCTCAAATAAATTTTCAGGCGCCATCATTTTATAGTAAAGATGTTCGCGAGATTGGTTCTGTAATGGCTAATAGCGTAGTGTTTATTGGAGCAGACAGTGGCATCATGCATTTGGCAAGTGCTTCAAAAGTAGCTACTGTTGGATTATTTTCAGGAGCAAATATTAAAAAATATGAGCCGTACGGAAATAACAGTGTTGGAGTTGACACTAATACAAACTCGATTTCTGATTATATCCAAATAATAAATTCGATTTTGAACAAATAACAACATTTATCTGATATAAACAAAAAATGTCTGCTCTGGATAGGGCGAGCATTTTTTATGAAATCAATTCAGATTTAGTTTTTCTTCTTAAATAATCCATTTAGCAAGTCGCTTGCTTTTTTGGTTACTTCTTGAGTTTTTTGTTCTTTTTCAGTTTTTGCGACCTGAGTTGTATCTTTTGCTTTTGTGTTTTTATTGATCAAATCAGTTAAAGCAACAGTACCTTTTTGCGTTAATTTTTCTTTTTGCTGATTGGCAACTTGAGTTGCTAAACTGCTAACAGCTGTTTTCATATCTGTGCTGATTTTTGGGCTCGAAAAATTACCTGTTATCATCGCATTGATCGGAATGTTTTCCAGTTTTGCAAGCATCAGCAGGAGACATTTTTGCTATCAAAGCATTTGCTTCGCTTCCTAAATATTTGGCTGGAACATCAAATTTCAAGTTGTAATTCATCGTTTGATCGAAACCGTGAGTTCCGCCAACTGTTACTTTAATGTCTTGATATTTAATATCGAAAGGTTTTACATTTACTTTTCCGTTATCAAAAGTCAGAGTCGCTTTAATGTCATTTAAATTTACCTTATTCATATCGATAAATTTAATGTTTGAGCTAAGCGAATTAAGCAAAGTGGAGTTTTTAGCATTTACTGTTGTAGAAAGCAATTGTCCAATTAAATCGCCCGAAATAGATTTTAAATCTGGAGTTAACTCATTAGCATCTAGATTTCCATTTAATTTAATAGTTGAGTTTAGTTTACCATTAATGATTCCAGCAATTGGCGCAATTTTTTTCATCATGTCTAATTGCGTAAATGTCTGTGCAATATCAACTTGATTGAAACCTAAATTCATATCAAATGTTGGCACTTTTTCTTTTGTTGAAACTGCTCCTGTCAAACCAATTGTTCCTCCAAAAATTGATGTTTTGAAGTTTTCCAAAAGTGCTTTTTCATCTTTGATGATCAATTTTCCAGAAACATCTTTAAGTTTTAAATTGTCATATAAAACCGTTGTTGCTTTTGCGTTTAAGGTACAGTTCAAGAATGCTGGAATTTTCATTGCTTCAGCAGGTTTTGCTGGAGTTTTTGTTTCTGTTTTTGCAGGCTCGCCAGCGGTCATGAAATCATCAACAGCTAATTGATTTGAACTCATATTAAAGTTTCCTCTCAATTCTTGTTTTTTGAACATGAAACCGTAGAAGTTTTCTAAAACTCCATTGATCGCAAGATCACTTTTTCCAGTAGTTGCATTAAATTGTTTTAAGTTGATTTTGCTTGGATTAAACTCAACTAAAGCGGTGCTGATGTTCATTGCTTTGCCATTTTCGTCAGTATATTTAAATCCTGACAAACTCATAGTTCCAGCATTTTTGATGTTTTGATATTGACTTTTTTCAACAGAAGCCATGTCAAAATTAGTCGTAACATCAGCTTTCAGAATACCTGCAAGTGGTTTATCCATTTTAATTGGATATGCTTTTGAAAGATTTGCCAAGTTGATTGTTCCTTTCAAAGCAAGCATCAACAATTGGATTTACTGTAATGTTTTTAATATTCGCTTTAGCGTTAAAAACGTCTTGATCAATTCTGAAAGACAGTTTGTCTAAATTGACGTAGGTGTCGTTTAGAATTCCTGTTTCGTTTATGATTTTAGTGTCAATTACGATATTTTGAACTGATTTTGGCAAGTTTGGATATTGAAATGAAGAGTTGCTTGAAGCAATTTCAATATTGAATTTAGGAACAGTAGTATCTGTCAATTCTCCTTTTGCAAAACCATTAACTGTAAAATCTCCAGTTGTTTTAACACCTTCCAAACTTGATGCGTATGCTGAAGGAATCAAACCTAAGAAGTTTGTAAATGATGAAGTCGGGGTTTTAAATTTCAAATCATAAACCTGCGCTTTCTCAGTCATTTGAATAAATCCGTCAAATTCTAAAGGCAATTGATTGATTAAAGCTTTGTTTTCTTTGAAAGTATATTTGCTCTTTTCAAGATCGATTCCTAAAATTGCGTCCAAAGTCAGTTTTACATTTTTCATGTAATTGATTTTGTCCATATCCAAAGATACTTTTGCAGTAGATTTTGTTGTCAAATCTAACTTTGAATTGGTGAAATCTCCAGTTCCTTCGTGGTTTAAACTGTCGATAACCATTTTAATTTTAGAACCTTGATCGATATATCTAAAAGTGAAATTTTCGATTTTATAATTCTGTATTTTTAAAGCAAGAGGTTTGCTTTTTTCGTCTTTGGTTTCTTCCTTTTTGTCTTTTAAAGCAATGTCGAAGTTTCCAACACCGTCTTTATTAAAAATAATGTTGATTAAACCATTTTCAGATGTAATTCCTTGAATGCTCAACGGTTCGTCTTTTCCTTTGAAAAGTTCTTTGATGCTCATTTTTAAGTTTAATTGGCCTAAAGAAACCAATGTGTCACCTTCAAACGGCGCTTTGTTGATAATTACCAATTTTTCAATCCCAACAGTCGCATTTGGAAAGTTTTTAAACAAACTTAAATCGGCGTCAGCAAAACTTACTTTCGCATCAACGCTTTCATTGATTGCTTCCGAAATTTTTGCTTTGATCTGATCCTTAAAGAAGTAAGGAATGGCGAATAATGCGGCCACAAAAACCACAATTACAATGGCGGTTACTTTTAAAATTTTCTTTAACATATTTATAGATTTGAGGGTTTACTTAAAATCAGACTCTGCAAAAATAGTTTTTTTTGCCAAAGAGCGAAGATAAAGTTTTCTTAAAAAGTAAGAAATGGATTATTTTTATTGAAATAAAAAATCCGTTTGAAATTATCAAACGGATTTGCTATTAGTGTTGTGTCTGTTTTTTTATGAAGGAAACAATTTTGTTAGTCAATACTTCTGAAATTGGCAAGGTCTCATTATTATAGCTGTCAAAATTTGCTTTATTATCACCATCAATTATTTTCAGGATATGATTCATTTTGTCTATAATTACCAATTCAGAATTGGTGTTTGCTTTTGATAAATTTTCGGCGTCAGTAATGCTTACTTGCAAATCACTGCTTCCTTGAAGGATTAAAACAGGAACAGTCAGTTTTTTAATTTCTGTTTGAGGATCATATTTAAACCAAGAAATCAAATAAGGCTGAATGCTTGGCCTGAATAGGGAATTTAAAAGAGGGTCAACTTTGTTTACTTTATTTCCTGCTTTTAAACTGTCAATAATCGGGAAAGTCATTTCTTCAATCTGCTTATTTGATTTAGAAGAAATCTGCTCTTTTAACAATTTGTCTGCAGATTCGCCCGCTCCTGCAATCGAAATAAATTTGTTCGCCTTCGCGCCTGCAATCATCCCGATTAATGATCCTTCGCTGTGACCAATAACTGTTAATTGTGAAAAGCGTTTGTCTTGTTTCAAAAAGTTGATCCAGCTTTTGGCATCTTCTGTATAATTTTCAAAAACCAAAGTCGATTCTGTTAGTGCTGATGCTTTGCTTTCGCCAATTCCTCTTTTGTCATATCGTAATGATGCGATTCCGTTTTTTGCCAAAGCTTCAGCAAGCATTTTCAACGAATTGTTTTTCATCTTCGGATTATTTCCGTCTCGATCCGTTGGGCCAGAACCCGAAATGATTAAAGCAACAGGACACCTTTTTGTTACATCAGGAACAGTCAGGGTGCCGTAAAGTTGGTCTATATTGATTTTTAAAGTAACATTAGTTTCCTTAAAAGTATGTTGTTCTGTGTTTTGAGCATTTACAACAGAAAAGAGTAAAGCGCTCAAAAACAAAAAGATCTTTTTCATTTTTTAAGATTTGAATTACTTAATGTTAATTCCAAAAGGCATCATCGCCTGAACTCCTTTTTGTTTTTGAAGTTTTTTGATCTGCTCAATCATCAAGTAGTTTTCTTCGCCGATTTCTTCTTTGATGAAAGCTTCTTTAGATTTTGCAAAAGGCATTTTTGATAGAAGATCCCCAAAAGTCTTTTCGTATTCAGGATAATTTTGAGTCGAGTATGTTTTTATTTTAGCCATTTTAGCGACTTCGGTAATTGCATCATTTAATCCACCAATTTTGTCTACTAAGCCTATTTTTAAAGCTTCGCTTCCAGACCAAACTCTTCCTTGTGCAATGGCGTCAACTTGCTCAAAAGTCATTTTTCTTCCTTCAGCAACATGCGTTACAAATGTTTTATAGATCTGCTCAACTCCTTCTAGAGTAAAAGCTTTAAATTTTTCGTCAACAGGAACAAATGGACTATAATTTGCCGCATTTTCGTGTGTTTTTACTTGCTCGGTATTGATCCCTAATTTGTTAGCTAACGGACTGAAGTTTGGCAATATTCCAAAAACCCCAATAGAACCCGTAATAGTATTGCTTTCGGCGAAAATTTTATTAGCATTGCAAGCAATATAATAACCTCCAGAAGCCGCATAATTCCCCATTGAAACCACAACAGGTTTTACTTTTTTAGTCACTTCAATTTCTCTCCAAATCAAATCTGAAGTCAAAGCGCTTCCTCCTGGACTGTCGATTCTTAAAACAATTGCTTTTACGTCATCATTTTTTCGAGCTTCTTGAAGTGCTCTTCTCATTGAGCCTTCGCCAATAACGTTGACATCGCCTTCGCCACTTTCAATTTCGCCTTGAGCGTAAATAATTGCGATTTCGTCAGTTGCAGTATTTGTTAAGGCTGTAGTGACATTATTTTGGGTATAATCTTCAATTGAAATTTTATTGTAATCATCATCGCCAGTTACTTTCAATTGTTTTTTGATAGCGTCATGATAAACGTCTTCATAAGCGACAATGTCAACCAATCCATTTGCTTTTGCCAATTCTGGAGTTCTTGCCAACAATCCATTTGCAATTTCATTCAATCTAGGAAGCGGAATATTTCGGCTTTTTGAAATATCGGCAGAAACCGTTGACCAAATTGAATTTAATAATGCAGTAACTTGTTCTCTGTTAGCGTCGCTCATCTTATTTTCTAAAAATGGCTCGACAGCACTTTTGTATTTTCCGTGACGAATAACTTCCATATGAATTCCAGATTTGTCTTGGAAATCTTTGAAAAACATTACTTCAGATGAAAGTCCTTTAAAGTCTAATTCGCCTGCAGGATTCAAATAAACGGTGTTGGCAACGGAATTTAAATAATATTCTTTTTGCGAATAAGTATTGGCGTAAGCCCAAACAAATTTTCCTGATTTTTTAAAGCTTTCAAGAGCGTTTCTCAAATCTTTGTATTGTGCAAGTCCTAATGAAGATTCATCATTTAATATTGAAATTCCTTTGATATTGTCGTCCGTTTTTGCGACTTCTATGGCATTGATGACATCGGTTATGCCGATTCCTTTTTGTTCTGAAAAAACAGTTACCCAAGGATCTTTATATTTTCCGGCATAGTCGTTTTTGATTTCTTTTAAATTCAATTCGATAACCGAATCTTTTTTAACCGAAACCGTATCGTCTCCTCCAAATATTGCCCCAATAAGGATTACTCCAAAAAGAATATCATGATAAATACAAAAATACCAATCACTGTGGCAATTACATTTCCTAAAAACTTCATAAGTGTATTTTTTTAATAAGTAGCAAAAAAGCCTCTTTCGTTACAAATATATTTAAATGCGATTTAATTATAGAATCCAATTTATGAAATATTTGTAGATTTTACATTTTCAAACTCGATAAATAATATAACCGATTCTAAATTGTTTTTAGTTACTTTGCATTAATTATGAAGTCACAGCATCAAGTCGTTTTATCAATAGGAAGTAATCAAGGAAACAGATTAGCAAATATCGAAAGTTGTATTGCTTTAATACATCAAGAGGTGGGCACTGTTATCAGGGTTTCAAAACTATATGAAACTCCCGCTTGGGGATTTGAAAGTGATGCTTTTTATAATTGTGCACTGCTTTTGCACAGTACTTCATCGGCGCAAAAAATACTGAATCAGGTTTTAAAAGTCGAAAAACAATTGGGCCGAATTCGATCTAATCAGGAAGGATATCAGTCTCGAGTTATTGATGTCGATATAATTGCTTTTGGTGCTGAAATTATTGAAACTGAAAAATTGCAGATTCCGCATCCATTGATGCAAAATAGGAATTTTGTTTTGTTGCCGTTTAACGATTTGAAATTAGATTGGAAACATCCCGTTTTGCAGAAAACGATTCAAGAATTGATTGAAGTTTCTCCAGATGATAGCATTTGTACCGCAGTTCAAAACTTGAAAAGTCCGTTGCAGGAAATTGCTTTGGAAAATTTCAATTATATTGCTTTTGAAGGAAATATCGGAGCCGGAAAAACGACATTGGTTCATAAAATTGCCGAGGATTTTAATGCTAAAACTGTTTTGGAAGGTTTTGCAGACAACCCTTTTTTGCCAAAATTTTATAAAGATCAAAACCGTTATGCGTTTCCGTTAGAAATGTCTTTTTTGGCCGATCGTTATCAGCAATTATCAGACGATTTGAAACAATTTGATTTGTTTAAAGATTTTATCGTTGCCGATTATCATATTTTTAAATCGCTCATTTTTTCTAAAATAACGCTTGGGGAAGACGAGTATCGATTATACAGAACGTTGTTTGACATTATTTACAAAGAAATGCCAAAGCCAGATTTGTATATTTATTTATATCAGAATACAGAAAGATTGTTGCAAAACATCAAGAAACGTGGTAGAAGTTACGAACAAAACATCGAAGCGAGTTATTTGGATAAAATTAATACAGGTTATTTGGATTACATCAAATCGCAAACCGATTTGAACGTTTTGATCATAGATGTTTCAGATCGTGATTTTGTAAAAAAACACGAAGACTATCTTTTTATTCTAAATGAAATACAGAAGAAAATTGGGTAATACCTCAATTAGGGAATGTGTCAATTAGAAAATTAGATAATTTTATGTGGTTTCAATAGCATTTTCTAATTATCAAATTGACAAATTATCTCATTATATGATCCCGAGTTGTTTTCGAAGTTTTGCTGTTAATTTTTCCTGAACGAGATTATACGATTGCTGAATGTATTTTTCCCATTCAGACTTTTTCATTCTTGTAATGTCATCAATTAAAACCCATTTGTATTTTGCTACATAAGGGGCAGGTTTGAAGCCGGGTTTATTGTTCATTTCTTCAAATTCTTCATCCAAAACTTTAAACGAAGCCGAAGTTGGATTTTGATCAAGTCCAACGACACAATACATTTTGGTTCCAACAGAAAATACAAGATCATGATCCCATTTAATATCTTCTGTTGTCCCAGTTAATTTTTGACAGATTTCGCGAATTGTTTCTATGTCCATAATTATCTTTTTAATGAAAAATGACCTCTCAAAATAGGTTGTGTATTATCAATTTTTAAAGCGTACCAGTAATCTGATGCAGGTAATGGTACTTTGTTTAGTGTGCCATCCCAATATTTTTTTGAGATGTTCAACTGTGTTATGAATTTTCCGTAGCGATCAAAAATAGTCACTTCTGCTTCGGGATAATTCTCAATTCCGATTATTTCCCAAACATCATTGTATGAATCATTGTTTGGTGTGAAAAATGCAGGAACAAGCAGAACAATAAAACTTCTTGAAGCAGTTTTGCAACCGCTTTTTTCTCTAGCATATGCCGTTTGCAAACCTCCTGGGGCATTGTAAAAAACATTAGAATTTTGGAAATTTACTCCATCAATTGAATACTCGTAATCGCTGTCAAGATTTTTGAGAATAATAGTTACTGTTCTATTATCAACTTCTACTTTTTGAATTTCAGGTACTAGAGGTTCAATTACTTTTATTGTTTTTCTATTGGAACAATTTCCTTGTGTAGATGCAGTAACGTCAACGAAATAAGTTCCTAATTGCGAAACCGTTATTTTTTGAGTCATCTCTCCAGTTGACCATAGATAGCTCATATTACTAATTCCGGCATCAAGTATAGCCGAATTTGGAGCGCACAAAACGACTTCCTCATTTTTAACATCAGGAAGCGGAATTATTTCTATTTTAATTGGCGTTCTTGCTGTAGAGCGGCAATCATTATTATTGGCTTCGACATAATAAATTGTATCTGAAGAAATGGAAGGCGTAATGAATAAAGAGCCAGTTCCTACAACGATTCCTCCGGTTTCAGAAGTGTACCAGTTTGGATCACCTTCAGAAACTGAAGCTTCTAAAAAAATATTCCAGAACCACATTCAGGAGCTGGATTTGAAACAAAAGTTACTTCTGGAACCTTATTTACTCTAACGTCTACTGGAATTCTTTTAGAAAAACATCCATTGTATTCAGTGGCAACATAATATGTTTCATTTGTATTTAAAATTGGAGTTGTGAAATTAGGACCAGTTGCAATTAAACTTGATCCAGTTTCGTCAATGTACCAATTTATTGTTCCTGTGGCACTTTTAGCTTCTAGTATTGTAGTTCCTGATCCACAAATATCAGGAGCTTTGGTTTCAGTAATTGAAAGCATAGTTAAGGAAGTGCTTGTACTTATTTGCGGATAAACATCGCCGGGCATTCCTCCATATTCAACAATATAGCCACGAGGATAATTGACATTTGTTGGGTCAGAACTTCCATAAAGAGAAGCGTCGTTCCATCTTCCTTTTTGGCCAAATCCCGCTGGTGTAATGTAGGCATAATCTTCAACTCCTTTTAGGGCTAATTCGCCACCATTATCCGGTTCTTTATAATCATTCCAATAAGCAAAAGTTGTAGTTGATCCGCTTTCACGGCCATACCAAAACTGAGTGCCTTCTTCTGGACCTGTTTCCCATAGCCAATAGGGTTCTTTTCTAGCATCGCTTCCACCAATCCATCCTGTTCCTGAAAGTTGTTCGCCAACAAATATTGCTTCGTCTAAAGTAGTAATAGTTACTAAATAACCTTTTAATCCAAAATAATTGCTCGTCAGCTGCAGCTCTTTTGGCTTCTCCCCACGAAATTCCTGGACTAGAAACAAATTGATAATAATGTTTTGATGAAGGCAAATAATTGGCTTGTCCTAAACTTATAGAAAAATTTCTGATACCTTTTGGATCCAATGAACTGTTTTTAAATTCAACAGCTTTGATGGTCGCAATAAATTCAGAGAGAGAAGCTGTTTTTCCGGCAATATTTGAAATAACAAGAGTGCCAGAATCAGGATTCCAGTTTGAGGTTAAATTAGGATGAGTACCAATTAAAGTCAATACGTCTTCATTAATCTCATATCCAGAAGAAATTTGTATGTAGATCGCGTTGATTTCTTCTGTTGCATTTATGGCAACATCGGTTACGATTTTTATAGTGCTTTGCGGACAATATACTTGATCTCCAGTTGCAGTAATTGCCGATGCAACTGCCGTTGTTTTTTTTGATGTTTCTTTTTTAGGTTTTCTTTCAGGCAAATGTCTTGTACTAAAAGCAAATAATACATTACCACAAAGTAATATAAGGATCAAAGTGCTATTGTAAAAGAATTGAGTTTTCATGTTTAAAAATACATTTTTTAATTGAAAACCTTATATGAAACGCTTAAAAATGAGTTCTATCTTTTTAATGTAAAATGTCCTCTTAGAATAGGATGATTATCATCAATTTTTAGTGCATACCAATAGTCTGAAGCAGGAAGCGGGGCGTGGTTGAAATTCCCATCCCAACTCATTCTTGAGACAGATAATTGCGCTAATAGTTTTCCATAACGATCAAATATCGTGACTTGAGCTTGTGGATAGTTTTCCATTCCAGTTACTTCCCAAACATCATTATAACTGTCATTGTTTGGAGTAAAGAAGGCTGGGAAAACTAAAACGACAAAGTTTTTTGCTGTACCGCCACAACCACCTTTTTCTCTCACATAGGCAGTTTGCAGTCCGCCTGGCACATCATAAAAAATATTTGAATCTTGGAAATTTGAACCATCAACAGAGTATTCAAAGTAAGATTGTTCTTTTTTAAGATAAATTATAGCTCTTGTTCCTTCAACATCGATTCGATCTATCTGTGGAATTTCGTGTTCTTCAACAATAATTGTTTTTCGGCTCGTACAGTTTTGCGGAGCTGGGCTTGTTACATCAACAGTATATGTGCCTCCGGTTCCTATTTCAATGGTTTGAGTTGTTGCGCCAGTTGACCATAAATAAGTCATTCCAGCTATTCCAGCATCAAGAATTTTCTTTTTAGATTGACACAATACAACTGTTTCGTCTGTAACTACAGGAGGTGTATAAACAGTAATATTTACAGGAGTTCGGGTTGGATTTAGGCGACCATTGTTTGAAGCTTCAGCGTAATAAACAGCCGAGGAAGTAATGTTCGGCGCAGTAAAAATGTTTCCTGTCCAAACGCTTGTCCCTCCCGATGGAGTTGTGTACCAGCTGATAAGTCCTACATCAGTAGTAGCCTGCAATGTTACATTTCCTGGTCCGCATCGTGAAACATTTGATTCGGCTACAGTTGGTGTTGCAGGAGTTTTGTTAACAACTACAGTAACTGATTTACGGTTGCTTTGACATCCAGCATCTACATAATATGTTGTAGTGGTATTTAATATTGGAGTTGTGTATGGGCTTCCAGTAGCAATAGCTGTTCCGCCATTTGCTTGAGTGTACCAACTGATTGTTGCTCCTGTAGTAGCTGTTGCATTTAAAGTAAAACTCCCTGAATCACAAATTGGATTTGGAGTCAAAACAGTTGCCTCCGGAATTGTAATTTTTGTACTTGTCGCAATTTCTAAAGGTGCTTCGCCGGCAGATCCGCCATATTCAACTACATAACCTTTTGGTTGATAGTTGTCGCCAGGTGTTAGTGATCCTGTGTTTGATAAATCGTTCCATGAACCGCGTATTCCTACTCCAGGTTGTGTAATATGTGCGTAATCTTCATCTCCTTGTTGGTTGGGTTCGCCTGTGTTCCAAAAAGCGTAATTTGGTGTTGAACCGTTTGGGCCACCATTCCAAAAAACAGTTCCAGCTTCAGGACCTGTCACCCATTTCCAAACGCCTTCAGTTTCTGCATCGCTTCCTCCAATCCATCCTGTTCCTGAAGCTTGCTCTCCAATTAATTTGGCCTCATCTGCAGATAAGATAGTTGCTAAATAGCCTTTAAGTCCATAATAAGTACTTGCAGCAGCAGCATCTCTTGCCGAAGTCCAAGTAATACCGATACTTGGAACGTATAAATAAAAGTGTTGTGTTGATGGTAAATAATTGGCGTTTCCAATAGTAATAGAAAAAGTTCGCGTTCCAGATGCTGTTGCTGATGAATTCGTAAAAACGACATCTTTTACAGCGGCAATTAAATCAGAATATAGAACATCAGTTCCAGATGGACTTGTTATGCTTAATTTTCCTGCTGTTGAGTCCCAGCTTGTTGTTACATTAGGGTGAGTGGCAGGATTTGCTAAAGTAAGCTGATCAAAACCACTTGAATATCCAGAGGAAACTTGAATATAAACGCCTTTAGTTCCTGTTTCTGCTGGATCATTTATAATATTGAAATCAGTTACAATATTTATTGTGTTTTGTGGGCAATATAATTGATCTCCGGTTGCTTTGACGATAGGAGCACTTGCCGTAATTTGAGCAAATCCAAAGAAACTAGACAGCAGAAAAGCTAATGAGATATATGTTTTAAGGGAGTAATTTTTTTTCATTTTATAAAAGTATCACTTTTATAATAATAAAAAAATATTTCAATTTCTAACAATTAAAGCCTGAAAACAGCTTTAAAATCACATTTTTTTAGGCAAAATATTCTTAATTGTTCGTTGGCCAGTTTAGTTTTTGAAATAAATCCCAAACCACAATTCCGGCACTTACAGAGATGTTCAAAGAATGTTTGGTTCCAAGTTGAGGAATCTCGATACAGCCATCGCAAATTGCAACAGCTTCCTGAGCTACACCGTAAACTTCGTTTCCAAAAACCAATGCATATTTTTGATTTTTCTCTACTTTGAAATCTTGAAGAAAAATAGCGCTTTCTACTTGTTCTATCGCAAGTGTCAAAACATTTTCTTTTTTAAGGTTTTCTATGACTTCCAAAACATTTTCATGATGTTCCCAAGTTACAGTTTCCGTAGCGCCAAGAGCAGTTTTGTGAATTTCCTTATTTGGCGGAGTAGCCGTGATACCACATAAAATGATTTTCTCAATCAAAAAAGCATCGGCAGTTCTAAAAACAGAACCAATATTGTGTAAGTCGCGAATGTCGTCCAAAACCAAAATTAAAGGTGTTTTGTCTGATTTTTTAAAATCTTCAATCGATTTGCGGTCTAATTCGCTATTTTCAAGTTTTCTCATTTTTGTTGCATTCAGGTCATAAAAAAAGCCTCCAAAGATAAGGAAGCTTTTTCAATTATTTTATTTTGTTTTATTTCAGATTAGCTTTTTACTGGATCTGGTAAAACAGTACCTTTAATAGTAAGTACTTTTGTTGGTTGTCCTTCAGCGTTTGAAGTAACAGTTACAGTTTTTGTAAAAGCACCAACTCTGTCAGTAGCATATTTTACTCCAATAATTCCTTTTGCACCTGGAGCGATTGGCTCTTTTGGTGTAGTTGGAACTGTACATCCACAAGAACCTTGTGTGTTAGTGATGATAAGTGGCTTAGTTCCGTTGTTAACAAAAACGAATTCACGTTTTCCGTCAGCATTGTGAGCGATTGTTCCGTAATCAATAGTTTCTGTTTCAAAAAGCATTCCTGCTCCTTCAACTTTAGCAACTTTAGCCGCTCCTTTTTTAGTGCTTTGTGCGTTAGAAGCTGTAACTCCAGCCACAGCTAGCATTACAAATAAAATTATTTTTTTCATTTTTATAGTCTTTGTTTAAATGATAAAACAAATCTATGTAAAATTCTTAAATGTCAACTTAAAAATCTCTTAAAATATTTTAATTTTTGAAGCCTTCATTATGCCGCTAAAAAATTATAAATTCGCTGTCTTAATTTTCATTTAAAATATATCGATTTGGCGACTAAAGAAAAAGTGGTGAAGGAAACACCTTTAATGAAACAGTACAACGAAATCAAGAGAAAATATCCTGATGCATGTCTGCTTTTTAGAGTTGGGGATTTTTATGAAACCTTTGGAGAAGATGCGATCAGATCTTCTAAAATTCTTGGAATTACGTTGACCAAAAGAGGTGCTGGTTCTGATACCGAAACAGCTTTGGCTGGTTTTCCACATCATTCGATAAATACGTATTTGCCAAAATTGGTTAAAGCGGGACTTCGCGTAGCAATTTGTGATCAGCTTGAAGACCCAAAAATGACCAAAACTATTGTGAAACGTGGCGTGACTGAATTGGTTACTCCAGGTGTTTCTTTGAATGATGAGGTTTTGCAATCTAAATCAAATAATTTCTTGGCATCAGTTTATTTTGCCAATAAAAATATCGGAATTTCTTTTTTGGATGTCTCGACAGGAGAATTTTTGACTGCTCAAGGAAATGCGGAGTATATTGATAAGCTTTTGCAGAATTTCAATCCGAGTGAAGTTTTGGTTCCAAAAGCAAACAAAGGCGATTTTAAAGATGCTTTCGGAGAAGATTTTCATAGTTTTTATCTGGAAGATTGGATTTATAAAGAAGATTACGCTTTAGAAACACTGACAAAACATTTTCAAACAAATTCTTTAAAAGGATTTGGTGTTGAAGAACTGAAAGAAGGAATTATCGCTTCTGGAGCAATTCTATATTATTTGTCAGAGACACAACATAATCGTGTGCAAGCATATTACGGCAATTCAGCGAATTGCTGAAGATGCATATGTTTGGATGGACCGTTTTACGATTCGAAATTTAGAATTGTATCACAGCTACAATCCAAATGCGGTCACGCTTTTAGATGTTGTAGACAAAACACTTTCTCCAATGGGGGGCGTTTGTTGAAACGTTGGCTTGCTTTGCCTTTAAAAGATGCTAATAAAGTAAAAAGCCGACATGAAGTTGTTGCATATTTAAAATCTAATCCTGAAATCCTGCACAATATTCAATATCAGATTAAGCAAATTTCTGATTTGGAGCGTTTGATTTCTAAAATTGCCGCTGGAAAAGTTTCGCCACGTGAAATTGTTTATCTGAAAGAATCATTAGATGCCGTTATCCCGATAAAAACTTTGGCGCTCGAAAGTCCGCAGGAAGCTGTAAAAATTATTGGAGATAGTTTGCATGCCTGTGATTTGCTCCGCGAAAAAATAAAGGTAACTTTAAATCAAGATGCGCCGGTCGCGATCGCAAAAGGAAATGCTATTGCAAGCGGTATTAATGAAGAGCTTGACGAACTTCGTGCAATATCAACTTCTGGAAAAGAATATTTAGAAGGAATTGAAAGGCGAGAATCTGAGCGTACAGGGATTTCTTCTTTGAAAATATCTTTTAATAATGTTTTTGGATATTATATTGAAGTTCGAAATACGCATAAAGATAAAGTTCCTGCAGAGTGGATAAGAAAGCAGACATTGGTCAATGCGGAACGTTATATTACAGAGGAATTAAAAGAATATGAAACTAAAATTTTAGGAGCAGAAGAAAGGATCTATAAAATTGAGGTCGATTTGTTTGAGCAATTAGTAGCTTGGATTGCAACCTATATAAAGCCAGTTCAAATGAATGCCAATCTTGTGGCGCAATTGGATTGTTTGTGTTCTTTCACGCAATTGGCGATAGAAAACAAATATGTGTGTCCAGAAATTGACGATACATTTGAATTGGAAATCAAAGAAGGAAGACATCCTGTAATTGAAAAGCAATTGCCGGTTGGAACGCCGTATATTTCAAATGATGTTTATTTGGACAGAGAAACCCAACAGATTATTATGATTACCGGACCCAATATGTCGGGTAAGTCGGCTATTTTGAGGCAAACTGCTTTGATTGTATTGTTGGCTCAAATGGGGAGTTTTGTTCCTGCTGAAAGCGTTAGAATGGGAATTGTAGATAAGATTTTTACAAGGGTAGGGGCTTCTGATAATATTTCGATGGGGGAATCTACTTTTATGGTAGAGATGAATGAAACAGCTTCTATTTTGAATAATATTTCAGACAGAAGCTTAGTCCTTTTGGATGAAATTGGAAGAGGGACAAGTACGTATGACGGAATCTCGATTGCTTGGGCTATTGCCGAGTTTTTGCATGAACATCCTTCAAAAGCTAAAACGTTATTTGCAACGCATTATCATGAATTAAATGAAATGACAGAATCACTTCCGAGAATTCAGAATTTCAATGTGGCGGTGAAGGAGTTAAAAGATACTGTTCTTTTTGTCCGTAAATTGGTAAAAGGAGGAAGTGCACATAGTTTTGGAATTCATGTTGCAAAAATGGCTGGAATGCCACAATTGGTTATTTCGAAAGCGCAAAAGCTTTTAAAGAAATTAGAAAAGAATCATTCAAGTGACGCTTTGAACGGAATAAAATCGGCAAATGATGAAATGCAGATGAGTTTCTTCAATTTGGACGATCCTTTGTTGGAGGAAATAAAAGAAGAGATTTTGGGGCTTGACATAAATGCGATAACACCAGTAGAAGCATTGATGAAGCTGAACGAGATCAAAAGAATGTTGGTCAAAAAATAAAATCAAAAATTTTCAATTTTAAAGTTTAGGTTATCAGAAGGTTATAAAATAAGTAAACTTTTTTTTCAAAAAACGCTTGTGTAATTGAATAAATGTCCTAAATTTGCACTCGCAATACGAAACAAATCAAGTGTTGCGGTTCTTATAAAGAATTGAAATGCGAAAATAGCTCAGTTGGTAGAGCGCGACCTTGCCAAGGTCGAGGTCGCGGGTTCGAGCCCCGTTTTTCGCTCTAAAACCATACAATGCTCGGATGGTGAAATTGGTAGACACGCTGGACTTAAAATCCAGTGAACAGCAATGTTCGTGCGGGTTCAAGTCCCGCTCTGAGTACTAAAGCCTCTTCTTTTGAAGAGGCTTTTTTTATTTGCATACTTGTGAATGATAAATTTGAGTGCTAAATTTATTAGAAATCTCAGAATCTAAAATCAATAATCTAAAATCTAAAATTTCTAAATGGGTGCTTTTGTGATCAGCAGGCGGTTTAATGATGAATATAAATTTACTTTTACTTCGCGAAAAGGGAAAGTAATTTTTACAAGTTTGAGTTATGAGTTGCGATTTGAATGCGAGGAAGATATTGAGAGATTTAAAGCAAATGTTGAGTCTGCGAAGTTTTTGAAATTTAAAGGCTCTGGTGGGAAGTATTTTTTTAAATTGATGCTGGGTGAGGTTCATTTTGCAACAAGTCGTAAATACAGTACGGAATTGCTTTTGCAAAAGGGGATAAAGGAAATTGTGACATATTCTTCGAGATCGGAAATTTTGGATTTTTCGTCAAATGAAGCAATTTTTGAAGATGAGCCTCTTGAAGAGGAAGAAATCGAATAAGTAGGATTCCAATAAAACAAAACAAAATAAAATTCCAAATTCCAAAAACAAGTTGTGTGATTGGGATTTGGAATTTTGTTTTGTTGGAATTTGCTAATTTTTGGGCATAAAAAAAACCATCGCTATGATGGTTTTAAAATTTTTAGAACTTAGGTTCTAATTATTTTTTTACTTCTTCTACTTTAGCGACGAGCAGAATCAACTTTAGCGACGAGCAGAATCAACAGTTGCGAGCGGCAGAATCAACAACAGCGACGGCTGAATCAACAGCAACAGCGAGCAGAATCTACAGCAGGAGCTTCAGCGACGAGCGTCAGCTTTTTTACAAGATACAACAGTTAATACAGCAACAACAGCTAAACTTAAAAATACTTTTTTCATCTTACTTTATTATAAAAGGTTAATTATTAATTCGTGGCAAAGATATAAATTTTTTAATATGTAAAATATTTTTTCACTTTTTTTAAAATATTTTCGTTGCTCACGATTATCTTAGTTATCAAAAAACATGCCAAAATACGAAAAAAATATTATATTGTAGTATTTTTTGAGTAAATTATTTTTTGTTGCATAATCGGCAAAAAAACAAGCTGTACGTATTCGTTTGTTTGCAATTTATTTTGTTTTTTGTGAGATATTCTTCAAAAGACATGGCTTCATATTAGCTTTTTTAAGGGCTTTTTTGATGGCAACGATCTCTAAATGGGTTTGTGGTCTTTTAGACTGTTTCTGAAACTATTTTCATGATGGAGTTTGTTGCTCCTTTGTTGTCACGAATAAAAGATTTGCAGATTTGGCTTTTTTCTTCAAAATACGCTTTATCTGTAAGTAATCGGTCGAAATTCTGCTTTAATTCGGTATAATTGGAAATAGAGATACATCCTCCCAATTGTACTAATGAAACAGCTTCTGCAAAATTCGAATAATTTGGCCCAATTAAAATTGGAATCCCAAATGTGGCTGGTTCCAAAATATTATGTATTCCGGGGTTTCCAAAACCGCCTCCGACATAAGCAATTGTTCCGTAGCTGTAAATTTTGGTCAATAAACCAACTGTATCGATTATAAAAACATTGTAATTTGATAAATCGCCAGCTTGTTCTTTTTCTGAAAACAAAACGGTTGATTTTGTGATTTGTGTTTTCAAACTTGAGATTTGATCTTCTTTGATATTATGAGGCGCAATGATAAATTTTACGCTTTCAGAAGCTTGATTGATGTATTCCGCTAATAAAGTTTCATCTTTTGGCCACGAACTTCCTATAACAATTGTGGGTTGGTTGTTTTTGAATTCTGCAATAAAATCAACTTTATTATCTCTTTCTAAAATTGTCGCAACGCGGTCAAAACGCGTATCTCCAGAAACAACAACATTTTGAAATCCGATTGCTTCAATTTTTTCTTTCGATTTTTCATTCTGCACAAAAAATAAGTAAAGGCTTTTAATGCTTTTCTGTAGAAACCTCCATACCATTTAAAGAACATTTGATTGTCTCTAAAAATTCCCGAAATCAGATAAGTTGGTGTTTTGCTTTTTTTAATTCCTTTAAATAGTTTAGCCAAAATTCATATTTGATAAAAAAGGCAATTTCTGGATGAACTAATTTTAAAAACTTTTTTGCATTGCTTTTTGTGTCCAAAGGAAGATAAACAGTAGCATCTGCAACTGTGTTGTTTTTACGCACTTCGTACCCAGATGGTGAAAAAAGGTTACAACAATTTTATGTGCTGGATATTTTTCTTTTATTTTTTCAATCACAGGAAGTCCTTGTTCGTATTCGCCCAATGAAGCCGAATGAAACCAAATGGTTTGGTCTTCTGGTTTGATTTTTTCTTTTAAAATAGAGAAAACGTCTTTTCGGCCTTCGACAAAAAGCTTAATTTTCGGACTAAATAACGCAATGATTCTTAAGAAAAATCCTGCTATGTGTAGGGCTAAATTGTATAAAAAAAGCATCTCATAATTTTTGTGGCTAAATTACATTTCTTTCGACTATTTTCATTGGTTTGAAGCTATTAATAACTATTTTTGTTCCTCCTTTTGGAGATTCTGTTAAAAAACAGGTCTTTATTTTAAATGTTATTCAAAATGAAAAAAATACAAATGGTTGACTTAAAGAGTCAATATGAAAAAATAAAATCTACTGTTGACGCTTCAATTCAGGAAGTTTTAGATACTAATACTTACATCAACGGACCTTTGGTTCATCAGTTTCAAAAAAATCTTGAAGATTATTTAGGAGCAAAACACGTAATTCCGTGTGCAAATGGAACCGATGCTTTGCAAATTGCAATGATGGGACTTGGTCTTCAGCCAGGAGATGAGGTGATAACAGCTGACTTTACTTTTGCGGCTACTGTTGAGGTTATTGCTTTGTTGCAATTGACGCCAGTTTTAGTTGATGTTGATATGGTAAACATGAATATTGATATCGATGCTGTTAAAAAAGCAATCACACCAAAAACGAAAGCAATTGTTCCGGTTCATTTATTTGGACGTGCTTGCAAATATGGATGCAATTATGGAAATTGCGGCTGAACATAACTTATATGTAATTGAAGATAATGCTCAGGCAATTGGAGCAGATTATGTTTCTAAATCTGGATCAAAAACTAAAGTAGGAACAATTGGTCATGTTGCGGCAACTTCATTTTTTCCTTCTAAAAACTTAGGTTGCTATGGAGATGGTGGGGCAATTTTTACTAATGATGATAAATTGGCTCATATCATCCGCGGAATTGTAAACCACGGAATGTACGAGCGTTACCATCATGATGTTGTGGGAGTAAATTCTCGTTTGGATAGTATTCAGGCTGGAGTTTTGAATGCAAAATTGCCTTTGCTTGATGAATATAATAAAGCACGTCGTTTAGCGGCAACAAAATACAATGCGGCTTTTGCAGGAAACGCACACATCATTACGCCAGATTTTGATACTAATGAAAATGATCACGTTTTTCATCAATACGTATTAAGAATTATTAATGCCGATAGAAATGCTTTGATGCGACATTTGTTGGATAAAGGAATTCCGTGTGCGATTTATTATCCAATTCCGTTGCATTCTCAAAAAGCATATTTAGATCCTCGTTATAAAGAAGAACAGTTTCCGGTTACGAATCAGTTAGTGCAGGAAGTGATTGCTTTGCCAATGCATACAGAACTTGATGACGAACAGATTAAATTTATTACTGATTCTGTTTTAGAATTTCTAAATAAATAAAAAGATGAGAAGAACAAGTCTTTTGATTTTCATGATTTTTTTCCAAGTTTCGGTTTTTGCTCAAAAAACAAATTCTAAAGATGAAAATGCTGTCAGCAGTCAAGTTGAAATTTTGCGTCAGGCAATGATCGATGCGGATGGAGCGAAATTAAAAGCTTTAACTTCAAGTCAATTGTCCTATGTTCATTCTAATGGCAATTTTCAAAATCAAACTGAATTTATTGAGGGAATAGTTAGCGGAAAATCTGATTTTGTGTCTATAGATTTTCAAAATCAAACTATATCTATTCAGAATGACGTTGCTATAGTTAGACATGTTCTGTCGGCTCATACTAAAGATGGTGGAATTGACAAGGATATTAAAATTGGAATAATGTTGGTTTGGCAAAAACAAAAAAATAATTGGATTCTTATTGCAAGACAAGCTTATAAATTAACTACATAAAAACAACCACAAAAATGAAAGTATTAGTAACAGGAGGATTAGGTTTTATTGGTTCTCACACCGTAGTCGAATTGCAAAATGAAGGCTTCGAAGTAGTGATAATTGATAATCTTTCTAATTCTTCAGAAGATGTTTTAGGCGGCATTACGGCCATCACAGGAAAAACACCTTTGTTCGAAAAAATTGATTTAAGAGAAAAAAGTGCCGTTCAGGATTTCTTTAAAAAACATAATGATGTTACTGGGGTAATTCATTTTGCGGCTTCAAAAGCCGTTGGTGAAAGTGTTGAACAACCTTTGTTGTATTATGAAAACAACATTAGCAGTTTGGTTTATTTGTTGCAGGAATTACAGCAAAAACCTGAAGCTAGTTTTATTTTCAGTTCGTCTTGTACCGTTTACGGTCAAGCCGAAAAAATGCCAATTACAGAAGATGCTCCAGTTCAAACTGCAATGTCTCCTTACGGAAATACAAAACAGATTGGAGAGGAAATCATTACAGATACTGCAAAAGTTACTAATATTAGTGCAATTTTATTGCGCTATTTTAATCCAGTTGGAGCGCATAAATCAGTAGAAATTGGAGAATTGCCATTGGGTGTTCCTCAAAATTTAGTTCCGTTTATTACACAAACAGGTGTAGGTTTACGCCAAGAATTATCTGTTTTTGGGAATGATTACCCAACACCAGACGGAACAGCAGTTCGTGATTATATTCACGTTGTTGATTTGGCAAAAGCACACGTAATTGCTTTGCAACGCTTATTGAATAAAAAGAATTTGGCAAAAGTTGAAACTTTCAATCTAGGAACTGGAAAAGGAAGTTCTGTTTTGGAAGTCATTCACAGTTTTGAAAAAGTCAGCGGTAAAAATCTGCCTTATAAGATGATGCCTCGTCGTGAAGGTGATATTACAGAAGCATACGCAAATACAGATAAGGCAAATAATGTCTTAGGATGGAAGGCTGAATTAAGTCTTGACGAAGCAATGGCAAGTGCATGGAAATGGGAACAAAAGGTGAGGAATAAATAATTCAACACTTTAAAATTATAAAATTTTAAGATCCCAAGTTATAGTAATATAGTTTGGGATTTTTTTTAGCTGATTGATTATCATGAAACAAAGTTTAGATTATAAATTGATTTTTGCTCTAACTGCGGTTGGAGTTATATGGGGTACGACATTTTTAGGAATCAGAGTTGCTGTTGAAACGATTCCGCCTTGGTTTGTCACTTCAATTCGTCAAGGTTTGGCAGGATTGATTATGATGATGATCTTATTGTTTAAAAAAGAATTAAAGTGGATTGGCTGGGGAAATTTCAAACAACAGCTTATACCTTCAGTCTTAATGATTGTAATTGCCAATGGTTTTACCACAATTGCCGAAAAGACTTTGCCAAGTGGATTAGCTTCAGTAATAAGTGCTTTGTCTCCAATATTGATTTTTTTAGGAAGTATTTTAGTCGGATTGCAAAAAATGAGTCTTAAGGGATTTGTTGGAGTGTTGATTGGGTTTTCTGGAGTTGTCTTTATATTCAAAGACGGACTAGGATCATTTTTGGATGCCGATTACAGAATAGGAATGATGTTCATGGGATTTGCAATTTTAGCTTGGGCCATAGGAACAATTTACACCAAAACACACGCTAATAAGTCAAACAATATTGTGCTTAATTTATTTTATCAATTTACATCTGCGTCTTGTATTCAGTTGGTTTTGGCTTCTATTTTTTCACCAAATCCAGATTTCAGTTCTTGGACTTCGAGAAGTATTTTTGCGGCTTTGTATTTGTCGATTTTTGGTTCGGTGATTGCTTTTTTTAGTTACAGTTATGCTTTGAAGCATGTTACCGCGGTTCAAGTTTCTATTTTGGCTTATATAAACACGATAATTGCTGTTTTTCTGGGCTGGTTGCTTTTAGACGAAGTCATTACAATTGATTTTATAATTGCTACAGCACTTATTATTCTTGGCGTTTTTATTGTAAATTACAAGAAGAAAGAAAAGAAAGTTGTGTAAATTTTGATTCATTTTGTTTTGTAAATTTGTAAGAATTAAAAATGTAGGAATAATGAGTTTGGATAAAGAAAATAAAAAGAATAACAAACTTAAAGAGCCAAGAGTAGAATACGAAGTTCAAAAGCCAAAATTTAAGGGCATAGATCCCGAAACTTTTGATTTTGATGCCGAGTTTGCCAAAGGATTTACTCTTGAAGAAGCAAAAGTAGAATCCAAAAGAAGAATTAGAGAATGGTGGCCAGAGAATTTTGACGTTGAATTTGCTAACGGATTTACGCCAGAAGAATTTAAAGCTGAAATGTCTAAAAGAATAAAAAGCTTATCCTTGGAAATGATATAGTAAAACTAAATCCTCATAAACCAATTTCAAAGTCTATGAGGATTTTTTATGTATATGGTTTTTTTAACTGAAAACTGAGACCGCGACTGAAAACTAATTAAGCATTAGCCGTAACAGCTTCTTTATCGATTTTGTTAATCAAACCAGTTAAAACTTTTCCTGGACCAACTTCAGTAAACAAAGTAGCACCGTCGGCGATCATTTGTTGTACAGATTGCGTCCATTTTACAGGAGCAGTTAACTGAATAATTAAGTTCTTTTTAATTTCGGCGAGCATCAGAAACAGCGTTTGCTGTAACATTTTGGTACACTGGACAGCTTGGAGTAGAGAAAGTAGTTGCTTCAATTGCGGCGGCTAATTCTTCTCTTGCAGGTTCCATCATTGGCGAGTGAAATGCTCCTCCAACAGGTAAAATTAATGCACGTTTTGCTCCCGCGGCTTTCATGGCTTCACATGCTTTTTCAACAGCAGTAGTTTCACCAGAAATTACTAATTGTCCTGGGCAGTTATAGTTGGCGACAACCACAACACCGTCAATAGAAGCGCAAACTTCTTCTACAACATTATCTGCTAAACCTAAAACCAGTCGCCATTGTAGATGGTGTGATTTCGCAAGCTTTTTGCATTGCCAAAGCACGTTGAGAAACTAATTTTAAACCATCTTCAAAAGATAAAGTTCCGTTAGCAACCAAAGCTGAAAATTCTCCTAATGAATGTCCTGCAACCATTTCTGGTTTGAAATCTTCTAAAGTTTTTGCTAAAATAACAGAGTGTAAAAATACAGCTGGTTGTGTAACTTTAGTTTCTTTTAGTTCTTCGGCAGTACCTTCAAACATAATATCTGTAATTCTGAAACCTAATATTTCATTAGCTTTTTCGAATAATTCTTTGGCTAAAGCCGAATTTTCATAAAGGTCTTTACCCATTCCTGTGAATTGCGCCCCTTGACCTGGAAATACGTATGCTTTCATTTGTCTAATTTGTTTTTTATTTTTTTTGGAATTGAAAATTAGCTTCAATTGAAAGGCAAAAATAATACTTTTTTATTTCGTATAATCCTTAAACATGTAAATCCATGCTAATCGTGAAAATCGCAGATTGAAAGAAGTGAGCAAAGTAATGACAACAGCAATGATTGGAATGATTCTTAAATCGAAATTTTTCTCAAAGAAAAATTGTGCAATACAATACGTTGCAATTCCCTGAGCTACTGTTAATCCGTAGTTTACATACATGGCGCCGAAGAAATAGCCAGGCTCTTTTTGAAACTTATAATTACAGTGACTGCAGTATTCATTCATTTTTGGAAGACCAAAAGTCAAAAAAATACTTTTGTCTGTAAAAACTTTTCCTTTGTGACAAATCGGACATTCGTTGCTTAAAATATGAGTTAATGCGCTTGACATGACTTTGATGTTTTTTATTTATACAAAGGTAATTTGGAATAAGGTAAAAGTCTTTTTAGTATCTTCGCTACTTATAGCATAATAAAGACATTTTTGATTTAAATTTTCAAAGAATAAATTCCAAATTCCAAAATGAAAAAGTATCCCATTTATAGTGTTCAGAATTTCAGTTGTAATGATATTCATCGCGATTTTTATGTGAATACTTTTAAAGAACATTTAAAAAGTCACAGTTTTGTCGAAGAACCACATCGTCATGATTCCTATTTGATGGTATTTTTTACAAAAGGGGCTGGATTGCATGAAGTCGATTTTGACCAGTTTGAAATCAAAAGAGGGAGTTTGTTTGTGCTTCAACCAGGACAAATGCACCATTGGAATTTATCCGAAGATATTGAAGGTTTTGTAATTATCTTTTCGCAGGAATTGTACAATTTGTATTTCGGACAGAAAAAGATCAACGATTATAATTTTTATCATTCCATTCAAAACCGGCCAGAAATGGTTTTTGAAGAAAAGGAAATTCCCAAAATCCTTCCATATTTCGATTTGCTGATTCAGGAAAATAGCCAAGACAACAAATACCAATTGGACAAATTATTGAATTTATTGGATTGCATTCATGTCGAAGTAGCGAGAAAATATGGAGAAACCTATTCGCATCAAACGCATTCATACAATATAAAAATCAACAAGTTTGAATCGCTTTTAGAACAATATTTCAGGACCCAAAAGTTGCCTTCGTTTTATGCAGAAAAACTCAATATTACGTTGAAGCATCTGAATAGAATCTGCAATGAAATTCTTCAAAAAACAGCAACAGAAGTAATTATGGACAGAGTAATTCTAGAAATCAAAAGAATGTTGATCGACAAACAATTAGCTGTAAATGAAGTAGCCTTCAAAGTCGGCTACGAAGATTATTCCTATTTCTCGCGATTCTTCAAAAAACAAACCGGAATCTCCCCAACCGAATTTCGAAATACAGGGCGTTGATTAGTTTGCCACGAATTACACTAATTTCCACGAATTATTATTTTAATTTTTGTCACAGATTAAAAGGATTTTCACAGATTATTTATTCTCCAATGCAGGAAAAAATCTTTTTAATCCTTTTAATCTGTGGCAGAAAAAACATTTCCAGTTTGAAAGAAAAAATTAGTGGAAATTCGCGCAATTTGTGGCAAAAAAAAGCCTGCACTATTAAAAAAGTGCAGGCTTCTTAACCAACCAAATTAAAACCTATTATAAAGTATTAAGCTTGTTTTACGAATTGTAATTCAATGTTTAATTTTACTTCCTCTCCAACTAAAACACCACCTGTTTCAAGAGCTGAGTTCCAGTTTAAACCCCAATCTTTACGATTAATTTTTCCTTCAATGCTTAAACCAACTTTAGTATTTCCCCAAGGATCAGTCATGACTCCGCTAAATTCAACTGGGAATTTCACAGTTTTAGAAACACCTTTAATGTCTAAATCTCCAGTTAGTTCAAATTCACCATCATTGATTTTTTTGAAAGCAGAAGATTTGAAAGTTAATTTTGGATGATTCTCAGCGTCAAAGAAATCACCGCTTCTTAAATGTCCGTCACGATCTGTGTTTGCAGTGTCTACTGAAGCGATATCAGCAGAAAAACTGAAATCTGCATTATCAAAACCTTCTCCTTCTGTAATTGCAGAAGCATCATAAGTTCCAAATTTTCCTGAAACATTAGTAAACATCATGTGTTTAACTTTAAAACCAATTTCTGAGTGAGTTGGGTCAATTGACCATTTTGTAGTTGCCATAATTTTATTTTTTTAATATTTAAATAATTAATTTATTTCATTTTGATAGGACAAAGTTACGGTGGTAGTAAGTGTAACGCACTTAACCTAGATTAAGAAATAAAAAAGGTGATTTTTTTTGCCACAGATTGCACAGATTAAAAAGATTAAGCAAAAGATATCGCCACTAATTACTCGAATTTTCACTAATTTTTATTTAATTTAATTCGTGGAAATTCGAGTAATTAGTGGCGAATAAAATCACTTTAATCCGTGCAATCTGTGGCAAAAAACTAATGCGTAAAACTTAGCTTTTGTTATTCATGTAAAATGTCAACGCTCCCGACGGACATTTATTAACAGTAGAAATTATTTTCTCAGTTGTAGATTGCTCTGGAGTAATCCATGGTTTTTCTTTTGGACGAAAAACATCTGGATTGTTTTTTACACAATTGGCCGAATGTATGCATTTTCCAGATTGCCAAACAATCGTTACTTCGCCGTTTGTATATTCTTTAGTTAGGTTGTTTGGATTCATGATTGAAAGTTTTAAATAGTTAGTTTTAAGTGAATTAAGGCAAATTTTCATCTAATAAAATTACGTTTTCTTTTTTGAGTTTCGATGAAATTGGAACAAAAAAGAAACGATAATAAGCTGAAAACCAACTTAAATATCGTTTCTAAAAAAATATTAATTGTAATCTTGAATTAGTAATTCATCGGAATATCCATCAATAAAAATTCAGCGTCTGTATTGGCTTTAATAGTTAAAGTGTCAGTTCCTGAAATTCCAACCGCATCACGAGAATTCAATTCTTGACCGTTGATGGTTACATTTCCTTTTAAAACGAAAGCATAAACTCCGTTTCCTTCTTTTTTGATTTTATATTCTGTTGCGATTCCGGCATCAAAATTCCCCATGTTGAACCAAGCATCTTGGTGAATCCAAACACCTTCGTCGTCTGCATTTGGAGATAAAACCTGAGACAATTTGTTATGTCTGTCGGCAACATCTAAAGTAATTTGCTGATAACGTGGTGTAACATTTCTTTTGTTTGGAAACAACCAAATCTGCAACAATTTAGTCTGCTGATCTGCATTTGGGTTAAACTCACTATGCTGAATTCCGGTTCCGGCACTCATTACCTGAATATCGCCATTTTTGATGATTTCAGTATTTCCCATACTGTCTTTGTGGGCCAAATCACCTTCTAGCGGAATTGTAATGATTTCCATATTATCGTGCGGATGCGTTCCAAAACCCATTCCACCTGCAATCGTATCATCGTTCAAAACACGAAGCGCTCCAAACTGAATTCTATCCGGATTGTACCAGCTTGCAAAGCTAAAACTATGATAAGCGTTCAACCATCCGTGATTTGCGTTTCCTCTTGTGTCTGCTTTGTGCAATACTATATTTTCCATGATTTTGTCCTTTTGTTAATTTTATAGTACAAAGATACGGTCGATGTAAAGGAAAAGCACTTAATCTAGGTTAAGAAAAAAGGTGCTGAGATTCTAAGATGCTAAGTTTCTAAGTTTTTTCGAAGAATTTTCCAGATTGTCAAAATTATCTAATTGGCATATTCCCAAATTATCTAATTATTTTCTGGAGCAGAAGTATAGTTTTCAAAAGATGTCTAGTCCCGCTGTCCGTTGCACACGAGCGATAGCGAACTGACGAAGTAATCTTTTGTGGTGAACCCCACCACAAAAGGATTTCCACTTCTATCGGGGCTAAACGAGAATTTTTTGTTTTCAGAAGAAGTTGTATTTATGATTGATCATAAAGTATGGCCGTGTAGTTTGTCATTCCGAGGAACGAGGAATCTCCGCAAGAAGCTCCGTATAGTATGTCGGCAATCTTTGTCGAGCCACTCACGGAGATTCCTCGTTCCTCGCAATGACAAATAATACATGATAAAAAAGAAAGGAATAAATTATTTAATCCTAATCAATTTCCCTTTTCCAGTAACTACATCAAGGTAATTAGAAACTGGACTTTGTTTGTCATGCATAAAAAATTCAATAGTGTCTTTTGCAATTTGATCTTTCGGAATACTTATAATTAAATCTCGATTAATGAAATGATCCAATAAAATTACATTGCCGTATGATATTTTACCTTTTGGCAAATACTTGTTATCAAATTTGAAGACACTATCATTAAAAGAAATTTTATCTTTTTGGTTATAAACATTATCTTCTTCAATCAAATAATTATAACGACCGTTGAGTTTGTCCGCTTTTTGGTTGAAGTTGATAAAAAACAAGGTTATTAGTAAGGCAAAATATTTCATAAAATTTTAGCTGTATTGATTTATAAACTGCTGTACAACTGCATCGGTATTTTCATGGCGCTTTTCCTTTTCTAAAACTATAGGAGGAGCGCTTCTTTCCAAACAATCTTTTACGGCACAGGTCTCGCAAGTTACACCAACAATTCGTTTGACCAAAGGTTTTCCGTCAATGAATTTGAATTTCTTTTTCATTGTCGGATTGATTAAGATTCCAACGGAAATACTTCTGATGTAATTTTCTGCAAAAGGATCTTTTGTAGCCGATGAAAAAACCAAATATTCGTTTCCGCTATTGGCATAACTCGAAATCTGAGCATCAAAAAAATGAGATTTGTTTTGTTTGATGGCTTCGTCAATTGTTTTAACCGAAACCCATCTTCTGCAATAATGTTCGTTAGTTTCGTTGGCGTGCGGTTCTTGTTGATGCGTAATGTGTAATTCTTTATTGATTTGATAAAAATCAGATCCGATTTTGTGTGACAATCTCAAGAAGAAAAGGTTTTTCAACTGAAAATCTTTGGGCAATAAATTAGTTAATCGCTGATAAAAAGATTCTGGTGAAACTTCAAAACTTTCTATCAAAGAAACAAATTCTTCCGGTTTCGGATTTTCATTTTCTAAAAAAAGATTGATTTTATCTACAACCAATTTTCTCGGTAATAATAAAGCGCCGGCAAAATAAGAAGCATAAAAATTATTCAGAACCTGATCGAAATTGTCAAATTTAATCCAGCTAAACGTCAACAGACGATCAGAAATCTTCATGTAATTATAGGCAATTTCTTTAGCTAAAATAAAAGCTTTTTGCGGAGCATCAAGTTCGGTAGAAAGCAATAAAGTTTTGCTTTTTGGGACATAAATCGAACGCAAATCATCTAAAGCTTCTTGGTCTGTAAAAGCAATTTCTTGAATTTTATATTCGTATTCTTCTTTTAAAATTGCTTCCAATTCTTCAATACTGATTTTAGAATCGAGATTAATTTGAAATGATTTCGAAAACGCAATTACTTTTTCTTCTAAATCTTCAAAATAATTGCTGTGCGCTTCCTGATATGAACGTAAAGCGGCCAAAAAGAAGCTTTCACGACTTAAATTATAATGCTGTGCGATTTCGATAATCGTACTAATAAAAGCATTGACTTTTGCGGGTGCATTAGCAATAATATCAATTAAATCTGCCTCCTGAATTCCGAAAAGCTCTAGCGGAATCTCTTTTAAAATTCCGGATTTCAAGATTTCGCCAATTGGAGCGAGGTTGTTGTCGAGTTTTAAAGACACCATTTGGTCATAAGTCACGTCCAAATGTTCGCATAAAAGAAGAATTTTATCTGTTTTTGGATATTTTTTTCCTTTTTCAATCTCATTTAAATACGATTTTGAAAGATTTGTCAATTTGGCCAGGCCAAAAAGCGACAGATTTTTTTGCGTTCTGACTTGCTTCAATTTTAGTCCGAAGATCAGCTTTATATAGTCTTTTTCGATATCCATGAACCAAATATAGTTATTCTAAAAATAATCGCCAAAAAATTATTTTTCATTTTTAGCGAACGTTCGCTTGTTTTGTAAAAAACTTTTTCTAATATTGTATCGTTGAAACTTATTAATTATGAATTAGTTATGATTGAGTTGTTTTGATGGAATAAAAAAGATTGAATAGAAAAACTGTTTAGTCAAATAAAAAATTAAAATCTGGAGCTATGAAAAACCAATTAGAGATCACTGAAATGGCTATAGAATTCCTAGCCGACAAAAAACTTGCTTATCCAAAAATCTGGACAGAAGAAGCAACTGCGTTTATTATCGAATTGCACAAAAAATTTGAATCGCAAAGAAAATTATTGCTTTTACAGAGAGAACAGAAACAAGTCACTTTTGATCAGGGAATTATGCCAGTTTTTATTCCAGAAACCAAAAGCATCAGAGAAAGTAATTGGACAGCTGGAGAAATTCCTAAAGATTTATTGGATCGAAGAGTTGAAATTACTGGCCCAGTTGATCGTAAAATGATTATCAATGCCCTGAATTCGGGTGCGAAAACTTTTATGGCCGATTTTGAAGACAGCACTTCTCCAACTTGGCAAAACCTAATGGATGGCCAAGTAAATCTAATCGATGCAGTAAACAAAACAATTACTTATACGGATTTGGTAAAGCAAAAATCCTATCATTTGAATGAAAAAATCGCAACGCTGATTGTTCGCCCAAGAGGTTTGCATTTGCCAGAAAAGCATCTTTTGATTGAAGAAAAGGAAGTTTCGGGTTCTTTGGTAGATTTTGGTTTGTATGTTTTTCATAATCATAAAAGACTTTTAGAAAACAACTCAGGACCGTATTTCTACATTCCGAAATTAGAACATTATCTGGAAGCGCGCTGGTGGAATACTGTAATTGATTTTACAGAAGATTATTTAAATCTGAAACGAGGAACGATAAAAGTGACGGTCTTAGTTGAAACCATAACGGCAAGTTTTCAATTGGACGAAATCATTTATGAATTAAAAGAACATATCGTTGGTTTGAACTGCGGGCGCTGGGATTATATTTTCTCTTACATCAAAAAGTTTAGAAAAAATCCAAAATTCATAGTTCCAGACCGTGATCAAGTAAATATGACTTCGCCTTTTATGAATGCGTATTCAAATTTGGTAATTCAGAGATGTCATAAAAGAGGAATTCATGCGATTGGCGGAATGGCGGCTCAAATTCCGATTAGAAATAATGAAGAAGCAAATGCAGTTGCTTTCGCAAAAGTAAAAACCGACAAAGAACGCGAAGTTCGAAATGGTCACGACGGAACTTGGGTTGCGCATCCAGATTTGGTTGCAATTGCTAAAGAGATTTTTGACAAAGGAATGCCAACTCCTAATCAGATTCATATAAAAAGAGAAAGTCGAAAAATCACAGAAGCTGATTTGATTGAACCGCCAATTGGAATGATAACTGAAAACGGTGTTCGAAAAAATATCAATGTAGCGGTTTTATATCTGGCTTCATGGCTAAACGGACAAGGTCTTTGCGGCGCTTCATAATTTGATGGAAGATGCGACAACTGCCGAAATTTCAAGATCGCAATTGTGGCAATGGCTTCAGAATAAAGTGATTTTGGATAATGGCAGAAAATTAGATTTGGCGTATTATCACGAATTGGCTTTAGATGAATGCAGAAAAATCAAGGAAGAACTAGGAGCGGAAAATCACGAAAAACAGCAATTTCCATTAGCAGAAAAAATGCTGGAAAGATTGGTTGTAAACCTGCATTTTGTGGATTTCTTAACGATTCCTTGCTATAAATATCTATAAAACTTTTTAAATCTGCTCAATCTGCCAAATCTGCGAGCGAATAATTTTTTTCCGCAAATTTAGCAGATTAGGCAGATAAAATTTAGTCTTAAACAATTTAAACACATAGAAACATAGGTTTTAGTATTTACATAAAAAAGGAAGAAGAAAAAACTAGTTTTTCACACATAGTCCCGATAGCTATCGGGATGTATTGAAACAAGTGAAACGCCTTTAACCGCAAAGCATAACTATGTCTCTATGTGTTAAAAAAATACGTCAAGTTAAAAACTGAACACTTTTAGCTGTGTAGTGAACACTATTACTTACTAACCAACTTAACTATATCATTTATGAAAACAACAGAAGACAGAATTCAGGAATTGATTAACGATTGGATTACGAACCCAAGATGGAAAGGTGTGGAACGCCCTTACACTGCGAGCGAAGTAGTGACGCTTCAGGGATCGTATAAAATTGAGCATTCTATTGCGAAAATGGGTGCTGAAAAATTATGGAGAAAGTTAAAAAGTCAGGATTATGTTGCGGGTTTGGGAGCTTTGACTGGAAATCAAGCGATTCAGGAAGTCGATGCGGGTTTAGAGGCGATTTATTTAAGCGGATGGCAGGTTGCCGCTGATGCAAACTTAGCAGGAGAAATGTACCCTGATCAATCGCTTTACCCTGTAAATAGTGTGCCAATGGTAGTAAAAAAATCAATAATGCTTTATTGCGCGCCGATCAGATTCAGATTGTAAATAAAATTGAAGATAAAAAAGATTATTTAGTGCCGATTGTAGCCGATGCCGAAGCAGGTTTTGGCGGAAATTTAAATGCTTTCGAATTAATGAAATCGATGATTGAAGCGGGAGCTTCTGGAGTGCATTTTGAAGATCAGTTAAGTTCTGCTAAAAAGTGCGGACACTTGGGCGGAAAAGTTTTGGTTCCGACTCAAGAAGCAATCAATAAACTAATTGCGGCTAGATTAGCTTCAGACGTTATGGGGGTTCCAACTTTAATTGTTGCTAGAACAGATGCAGATGCGGCAAATTTATTAACAAGCGACGCAGATCCGAGAGATAGGAAATTTTTGACTGGAGAAAAAACGCCTGAAGGTTTCTTCTACGTAAAAAATGGAATCGAGCAGGGAATTGCAAGAGGTTTGAGCTATGCTCCTTACGCCGATTTAATTTGGATGGAAACCAGTAATCCGGATTTGGATTATGCGAGAAAATTTGCAAAAGCCATGAAAAAAGAATTTCCAGACAAAATGTTGGCTTATAATTGTTCTCCATCTTTCAATTGGGCGACAGAAATTATCAGTTGCCGAAATGGAAACGTTTAGAGAAGATTTGGCCGAAATGGGATATAGTTTTCAATTCATTACTTTAGCAGGTTTCCATGCTTTGAATACAAGTATGTTTGAATTGTCTAAAGCCTACAAAGAGCGCGGAATGGCAGGTTATTCTGAATTGCAGGAACGTGAATTCGCATTACAACAAAACGGATTCAGAGCTGTAAAACATCAAGCTTTTGTTGGGACTTCTTATTTTGATGCGGTTCAAAACACTGTTATGCTTGGAAAATCAGCAATAACCGCAATGGAACATTCTACAGAGGTTGAGCAATTTTAATTCACAACAACACGGTTCGTTTTGAGCCGTGTGTTTTTTTTGCCACAGATTTCACAGATTAGAATGATTAAAAAATGTTGCCACGAATTACACAAATTTCCACGAATTAAATCGGAATAATATTGAAATAAAATTTGTGAAAATTTGTGTAATTTGTGGCTAGAAAAAATCTTTTTAATCTGTGAAATCTGTGGCTAAATATTATTTCTTCAAAAGTCGGGCTTTCATTTTACTGAAAAATTCTGGTGTTACACCTATAAAAGAAGCAATTTGTTTTTGAGGAACTTTGTGAACCAATGGTCCATATTTTTTAGTGAATTTTTCAAAACGTTCTTCTGCAGGTAAACTCAAGTTGTCCATTAATCGCTGTTGATTGGCAACTAAAGAATTCTCAATTAAAATCCTGAAAAAACGTTCCAGTTTTGGAATTTCAAGATATAATTTTTCCTGATTTTCTTTGGATAATGAAACTACTTCGGCTTCTTCCAAAACTTCAATAAAAAGCTGTCCCGGTTTTTGTGAAAAATAACTGTACATATCGCTCATCCACCAGCCTTCGCAAGCGAAAGAAAGTACATGTTCAACAATATTATCGTTGATATTAAAGCTTCTTAAAATCCCTGAGTTTACAAAATACGAATGTTTGCAGACTTCGCCAGCGTTCAATAAAACCGTTTTTGCTTTATAAGTGTTTATTTCCAGTTTCGATAAAAAAAGTGCTTGTTCTTCTGGTGTCAAAGAAACATGTTTGGCAATATTTTCGAGAATTAATGCCATTATTTTTTATCGTCTATTAAAGTGAAAGAAGTAGCGATAAATTTGTTTCCTTTGATTTGCCCTGTAACAGAAGCTTTTCTGATTGCGGTCGCAGAATCCATCTTTTGCATGAGCATCGCCATGCTGATCAATTTTTGTTCCTTCAACAAAATAAGATTTTCCATCAATACGAACGGCTAAATCACAGCTTTTGCCTTTCATTCCAAATTGGCATTCTCCGCAAGAAGCTTCTACTACGGTTGGTTGATCAAATTTCTTTTTGTCTTGAGCCTGAGATGAAATTCCAATAAAAAGGAAAGTCATGAATATAAGTTTTTTCATTTTTTAAGAATTTACAGTTATTAATTTTGCCGTTTCTTTGGCGCGTTCTGTTATTTCGTTAATTGGAGTCGAAAGTGTGTCATAACTTAAAACAACACCCATTCTTCGGTAAGGTCTTGATGTCGGTTTTCCAAAAATCCTGAAATCAGTTTTTGGTAAAGCGACTACTTTTTCGATTCCGGTAAAAGTTGGATTTGTAGAATCTTCTGATGCTAAAATTACGGCGCTTGCTCCGGCTTTTTCTAAAGTGATTTCGAAAATTGGAAGACTTAAAATAGCTCTTAAATGCAATTCAAATTCGTTGAAATTCTGCGTTCCGGCTAAAGTTACCATTCCAGTATCATGTGGACGCGGAGAAAGTTCAGAGAAATAAACGCCCTCTTTGGTCAGAAAAATTCAACACCAAAAAGTCCTGCGCCACCAAGAGCTTCTGTAATTTTTTCGGCCATATCTTGAGCTTCGTATAAGTCTTTTTCAGAAACTAAAGCTGGTTGCCAGCTTTCCTGATAATCGCCTCGTTCTTGTCTGTGGCCAATTGGAGCGCAAAACAAAGTTGGATTATTATTTTGCGTAATCGTTAAAAGCGTAATTTCAGAATCGAAATTTACAAAGGCTTCTACGATAACTTCAATAACATCGCCACGAGAACCCGCAACAGCATATTGCCAAGCTTTTTCGATATCGCTTTCTGTTTTGATAGTCGATTGTCCTTTTCCAGATGAAGACATTAGCGGTTTTACTACGCAGGGAATTCCAACTTCTTGAACGGCTTTTTGCAGTTCTTCGGCTGACGTTGCGTATTGGTATTTTGCTGTTCGTAATCCCAGTTCTTTTGAAGCTAAATCACGAATGGCTTTACGGTTCATGGTAAAGTTGGCCGCTTTCGCTGATGGAACAACGGTGATTCCTTGTTTTTCGTAATCGTAAAAACGTTCAGTTCGAATGGCTTCTATTTCAGGAACTATAAAATCAGGTTGGTGTTTGGCTACGATTCGGTCAAGTGCTTCGCCGTCTAACATATTAATGACTTCAAAACCATGTGCGACTTGCATGGCTGGTGCGTTTTCGTAACTGTCAACTGCAATTATGGTTTGTCCGATTCGTTGTGCGAGCAATGACAAATTCTTTGCCTAATTCGCCTGAGCCGAGGAGTAATATTTTCATTTTGTTTGATTTAAAGTTTGGATGTTTTGACTTGCTTTTACAATTATTAAACTGCTTATAAAGGTTAAAATCATTAATGTAAATGAGAGAAATAGGATTATTAGTATTGAAAATACTATATCATCTAAAAATTGTGATTGCAATGGAGCAGACATTCCATTAATAAATTTTCCGATTATATAAATTGTAAAAAAAGCTATTATGATTTTTGAACTTACACCAAAAGAAAATTGAGAACAAGCTTGGAAATAAGTGATTTGATTCAGTGAATAACTAAGTTTCTTTGCTGTATTCCAAAAAAGAAAAACAATAAATAAAGGAAATAGAATTCCCCAGAAGATTGGATTCCAAAAAATACCAAAATCACATATTTGAATACATAAGTCGATGAAGAGGCTTTTTGAAAAAATTAAAAATGGAAAAAAAGCACACACAAAAATTCCTGCAATGATGGCGTATTTTTGAATGTATTTGTTTGATTCCATTTAAAGTTCTTTTGAAGAGTAAAGATAAATAAAATGGCATTTATTCTCACGCAGATTTTGGAGATTCGGCAGATTTAGTTTTGTTAAGTGATTGAATTGCCTCCAGCTTTAGCTGGAGGGAGTAGAATTGAATAAGTTGGTGGCTTTAGCCGAATTTATAGTTTGGCTAAAGCCAATATAGAATCTTTATTTTGACCTCCAACTAAAGCTGGAGGCAATTCAAAAATTTGATTTTGAAAATGAATTTTCTCGTTTTACGGTTTGCGTGAGGGATAGAAGTGGAAAGCCCGGAGCCGTGAGGAACGAACAGGCGAGGACTTGTAGCGGATAGCCCGACCCGGAGGGACACGCCCAAAATAAAAAAGTTCACAAAGATTTTAAAATTAATCTTTGTGAACCTTTGTGTATTTCTTTGTGAATCTTTGTGGTAAAAAATCAATGAAAATGATCTTCTTCAATCTCAAATTCGGCATCTTTTTCCCAGATTTCCATCTCGCAGGGTTTACAGTTGAATTTTAGTTTGTATTCTAATTCTCCCTGTTTTAAAACCAAAGGTTCTTTTACTTTAATGCCTACGATGTCTTTTTGGTGTATTGGGCATTTTTTCAATTCGTATTTGATGCAATATTTCGTTGTCATTACACGAGATTTTCCTGGATCCCATTGTAATTCAAAAGCTTTTTCGATTTCGGTAACACCGTGACGTTCGTAGAATTTACGAGCTGTTTTGTTTGAAACGTTGTACATGAAATCCAGTTTAGTTTCTGGATAAGGATGTGACGTTTTTACCAATTGGTGTTCTTCACGAACGTAATTTGCCAGACGAATTTCTGTCAACTGATCGTAAACCGTTCTTCTCATTTCGTTGATTTTTGAAATAGGAAGGAACCAGTTTTGAGAAAACATAATATTGATTTCATCAGCAGTATAAGGTGTGAAACCTGTTTTTGCCAATTGTGTTTTGATGTTCTCTTCGATAGATTCGCCCGTTTTTGTCTGCTCTTTTGGATGTTCTAAATCTACGGTACTTACGTTTCCGTCTTCGTCTGTTGCGATTAACTGGAAACCAGTTTCAGTTTCTGTAAGCAATAAAGTGGTGCTTAATTTACGAACGGCACTGTCTTCTCTTTCTACAATTTTGATGAAAGCGGCGTCGTTGTTTCTGTAGATAAAAGTTCCGTCTTTTACTTCTTTTAGAACGTTCGGGTAAACTTTTCCGTTTTCGGCTTTGTTTACGTAGATTCCGTCGGCTTCGTTATTTTCGTTGATGAAACAAAGTCCGTCACCGTTGTTTAATAATTCGCCGTTTTCGATTTCGTAAGCACCGCCAACAGTTCGGATTAATTTACCAATGTATTGTCCTTTTGATTTTGGGCTTTCCCAAGAACCAATAGAACTGTGTCTGTCGTTTACGAAATAATCAGTATAACCACGATTGAAAGTTCTGTTTAATGCAGAATCAAAAGTATAAGTACATTTTCCAGAAGAAGCTTTTGTGTATTTATCGCTTCCTGGACCTTCTAAATAACTGTCTAATTTCTGACGAAGATAAGATACGTTGTTTTTAACGTAAGCTACGTCTTTTAATCTTCCTTCAATTTTGAAAGAAACGATTCCGGCCTCGATCAAATTCGGAATCTGATCTGAAATATCTAAATCTTTAATAGAAAGCAAGTGACTGTTTCGGATTAAAGTATCTCCGTTTCCGTCGATTAAGTTGTATGGTAAACGGCAGTTTTGAGCGCAAGAACCACGATTTGCGCTACGTTCTCCGTTTGCCACACTCATATAACAGTTTCCGCTGAAGGATACACATAAAGCTCCCGTTACGAAAAACTCTAATTCAACATCAGCGTGATCGTATATTGTTTTAATTTGATGCAGGTTTAATTCACGTGCTAAAACTACACGTTTGATACCAGCGTCTTTTAAGAATTTAATTTTATCAGCATCACGATTATTAGCTTGTGTGCTGGCGTGAAGTACGATAGGAGGCAAGTCCATTTCCATAATCGCCATATCCTGAATAATCAAGGCATCGACACCAATGTCGTATAATTCCCAGATCATGGCGCGACAAGTTTCTAATTCGTTATCATATAAAATGGTATTGATAACTACAAAAACCTGAGCGTTAAATAAGTGCGCATATTTTACAAGTTCAGCAACATCTTCGATTGAATTGTTGGCATTTGAACGTGCTCCAAATTGCGGTGCACCAATATATACAGCATCGGCACCACTATTTATGGTCGCGATTCCTCCAATTAAATCTCTAGCAGGAGCTAATATTTCGATTTTCTTCTTCATTTCTAAAACTTTAGACTTTTGTGGTATTCCCGAAAAAAGTGTGCAAAGGTCTAATAAATTATTCGAGTTTGCTAGCGATGAGGCGATTTTTTTGAAATTGTTAACTTAATATGGTATGGTTAAATTAGATTTGTTAAGTTAATCAGTAATGAATTGGTATTCCGATTTTGGAATTAATCCTGCAAATTTCCACATTTCGTTGAAAGATTCTTTAGCTACAGAACCCCTCATTCCTTGATTAATTATTTTATCATATGAACTTTCAGAAGTAACGCCTCCATAATTTAATGATAAGTTAATTTTTGACATTCCGGTCAAAATTATTAAACTGTCTTTTACTAGAAAATTTAAGTAGTAAAGAGCATTTAACTTTTTTAAATTTTTTGGTGATGTTTGAATTGATAAAAATTCTTTGTCCTTTTTTTCAATTTGAAAATCATTCTCTAATATCGTTTTCCCAACCAATGTAAAATTTTCCTCAGCAGATTTACCATTTTTTATTAAAATTTTCCAAGTTCTTTTGGGAGGATTTTCAATTGAATTAGTCTGGCTAAAAGAAACTTGAACAATGAAAAGAAATGAAAATATTATGGCTGAAATTTTCATAATGTGTTGTTTTTTTATTTAATATTTTTTTAATCTAAAGGGAAAGTATATCCAACAGCAAATATTCCAGTTGATTGTTTTGCGGCTGGATGAAAGTATCCAGAAATACCAATTTCAAAACTATTATGTCTTCCGACTGCTAATCCTACACTGAAAGGAATATGCATTAAAATAGTACTTTTATTAAAATTAACGTTTGGTGTAAAGGTTTCAAATTTACCTATCGACGTTCCGATTCCACCTTCAATAAATGGGGCAACCCATGGAATTGGTGCGCAAATACGAACTTTTCCTCCCATTAAAAAAGCATTAGTTGTGACTTTATATTGAGGTTGATTTTGTACATTTTGATCTTTATCAACAGATTCAAAAATGGCGCCGGCGTAAGGTCTTATGCTAAACCATGATTTTATTCCTATAATGTATTCGCCCTGAAGATAAAGACCGCCTCCCATAACATCTACTTCATCTTGACTTCCATAATCTTCGATATAATAGGAAGCGCTTGATCCGTAACCTATAGATGCTTTAATAAATTTGCCTGTTGTTTGTGCTTTTGTTTGGGTGGAAAATAAAAAAATAAAAATAGTACAAGTAAAAATACTGCGTAATTTTAAGGTCATAAAAAATAGCTTTTTGGTTAGAAATTGGTTGCAACTAAAATAGTATTATTTTTTCAGTTTTAACAAAAAACAAAAAAACTGCTTACCTATAAATAGACTAAGCAGTTTTCTAAAATAAAAAGCTTAAATGATATTAATTAGCTCTCATTTTAATTTGTGATAAAGTGTTTTGAATACTGTTTAATTGTTTTGAAACAATGTAAACTTGGCTGTGTTCAAGATGATTTTCTTCGAGTGTCGCTTTGTACTTTTCAATTGCGGCTTCTTCACCCGTAACACAAGCGTTGATAATTGCTTTTGTATCACCTCCTGTAAAAGAAGATTTAATGTCGATCCAAGTTCTGTGTAAAGCACCAAGTGGACCTCCGCCAGATGTATCTGTAGATTTACCAAGTTTATTGATTTCGTCTTGCAGTTCTACAATGAATAGGGCACGTTCTCGGGCGTAATCAAGAAAATCGGCTTTCATGGCTAGATTTTCTACATGTTCTGCCGCATTTGTGTATCCTAGTTTTCCGTCTTCAAGAATAGAAATTAATCCCTCTAATGTTTTAATTGTTTCTGTTGTGGTTTCTTCTGCATGTATCATGACACATAATTTTTGAAATTAATATGTTACAAAGTTTGTAATTTATAACATGCTATGTTTTACAGGATTACAATCGGGATTTTATAATATTGTGGAATGGGAATTTTGAAAGGTCTATTTGGTATTTCTCGCAGATTTGGCAGATCTTGGGGATTTTTTTCTTTTGAAAATGGATTATCTCGCTTATCGGTTTGCGTGAGGGATAGCAGTGGAAAGCCCACAGCCTGACGAAGGAAGTGCGAGGACTTGTAGCGGATAGCCCGACCCGGAGGGGCACGCCCAAATTAAGTCCATAAAAAAACAGCTTAAAGTAATAAAAGTGATGAAACTTTTAAACCTTAAGCCGTTTTAATAAAACTTAGAATATGTTTATGCAGTCAAAGCTTCTTTGATTCTGCGTAATGCTTCTTTTAAAATATCGTCGCTTGTTGCGTAAGAAAAACGAATACAGTTTGGATTTCCGAAAGCATCTCCAGTTACTGTTGCAACGTTTGCCTCGGCTAAAAGATACATAGAAACATCGTTCGCATCTTTGATTTCCTGTCCTTTTAAAGTTTTTCCGAAGAAAGAAGAAACGTCTGGGAATACGTAGAATGCACCTTCTGGAACGTTGATTTTTACGCCTGGAATTTCTTTTAATAATCCAACAACTAAATCACGACGTGTGTGAAAAGCCTGAACCATGTGGTTTAAAACGCTAGGATCTGCATCTACCGCTGTAATTGTAGCTCTTTGAGCAACTGAATTTGCTCCAGATGTTACTTGCCCTTGAATTTTTGTACACGCTTTTGCGATGAATTCTGGTGCTCCAATATAACCAATTCTGTATCCAGTCATTGCGAATGCTTTTGCAACTCCGTTTACAGTGATTGTTTTTTCTAACATTCCTGGGATAGAACCGATACTGCAGAAAGTTCCTGAGAAGTTGATGTGCTCATAAATTTCATCTGAAACTACGTAAATATTTGGGTGTTTTTCCAACACTTTAGCCAAAGCTGTTAACTCTTCTCTGCTGTAAACAGAACCTGAAGGATTGCATGGAGAAGAGAACCACATCATTTTTGTTTTTGGTGTGATTGCTCGCCTCTAATTGCTCTGGTGTCATTTTGAAATCGGTTTCAACAGAAGTTGGAACTTCGACAGGAACTCCACCAGAAAGTTTTACGATTTCGAAATAAGAAACCCAGTATGGTGCCGGTAAAATAACTTCGTCACCATCATTTAACATTACTTGCGCAATGTTGTATAAAGATTGTTTTGCTCCTGTAGAAACAACAATTTGAGTTGGTTTGTAATCTAATCCATTGTCTCTTTTGAATTTTCTGCAAATTGCTTCTCTCAATTCAAGGTAACCTTCTACTGGAGAATAGGTGCTATAATTTTCGTCTACTGCTTTTTTAACAGCTTCTTTGATGAAATCTGGTGTATTAAAGTCAGGCTCGCCTAAACTTAAACTGATAATGTCTTTTCCTTGTGCTTTTAATTCTCTTGCCAAAGCGGCCATTGCTAATGTCTGCGAAGTCGCAAGGTTGTTGATTCTGTCCGAAAGAATATGATTCATTATAAAAATTTTGATATCCTTAAATTTGCTGTGTTGTTTAAGGAAGGTTAATTATTAATAGATTTTTTTAGTTTTTATGCTAATTCTGGCTTCATTCCCAACTCACGTAAATGCTTGAAGTGAGCAATAACAGCACTTCGCATTGTTTTATATTCATAATAAGGCAAGTTGCACTCTTTTGCTGTTTCTTTTACAATTTTTGCAATTTTACCGTAGTGGATGTGACTGATATTTGGAAAAATATGATGCTCAATTTGATGGTTTAATCCGCCAGTGTACCAATTTACAATTGCATTTTTTGGTGCAAAATTAGTTGTAGTGTACAATTGGTGAATGGCCCAAGTATTATCCATTTCGCCTAATTCGTTTGGTTCTGGATTAGTTGTATGATCCACAACGTGTGCTAATTGAAATACAATACTCAAGATTAATCCTGTTGTATAATGCATTACAAAAAATCCAAGAAGTACTTTCCACCATGTAATTCCAATCACGATTGGCAATACAATCCAGATCGATGCGTAGATAATTTTTGTGATAATTAAAGTTGTCCAAAGAATTTTTGGGCTTTTTGGTTCTCCGTAAGATAATTTTCTTTTTAAGTAATTTCTCATTTGCTTAAAATCGGTTGTAATTGCCCAATTGAAAGTCAATAATCCATATAAGAAAACAGAATAATAATGTTGAAAACGGTGAAAACTATGCCATTCAGCATGCTTTGTGAAACGGATGATTCGTCCCGCATCTAAATCTTCATCGTGGCCTGGGATATTTGTGTATGTATGGTGCAATACATTGTGCTGTACTTGCCAGTTGTAAACATTTCCTGCCAAAACATAAATCGTACCGCCCATTAGTTTGTTGATCCAGCTTTTGTTTGAGTAAGAACCATGATTTCCATCATGCATTACATTCATTCCAACGCCTGCCATTCCAATACCCATTACGATAGATAATAAAAGCATTACCCAAAAAGGCATGTTAAGTGTTAGAATCAAAAAATAAGGAGTAAGAAACACTGCAAAAAGGATAACGGCTTTTAGATGTAACTTCCAGTTTCCGGTTTTTTGAATATTATTCTCTTTGAAGTAATTGTTTACCCGAGAATTAAGTGTTCTAAAAAACTTTAAATTGTCTTGCCTTGCAAATGTAGGTGCAGTGTTATTCATAATTATTTTAAATAGGTTTCAAAGGTAATTATTATAAATTTTCAATTTGCAAAATTGAGTTAAATATTTCAATCGTAAAGTAGTACTTTTGTTAAAAATTTGAGCAATGGATGAGATATTGAAATATTTTCCTGATTTGACCGATCTTCAAATCAAACAATTTCAGCAATTAGACTTTTTATACCACGATTGGAATGAAAAAATCAATGTAATTTCTAGAAAAGATATTGATTCATTATACACGAAACATATTTTGCATTCGCTTGGAATTGCAAAAATCATGAAATTCGAGCCTGGCACAACAGTTTTAGATGTTGGAACAGGCGGAGGTTTTCCTGGAATTCCGTTAGCGATTCTTTTTCCTGAAACCCGTTTTTATTTAATTGATGTTATTGCTAAAAAAATCAGAGTGGTGCAGGGTGTTGCTGAGGCTTTGGAACTAAAAAATGTAAAAGCAGAGCAAAAACGTGCCGAATTGGTAAAAGGGGATTTCGATTTTATTGTAAGCCGTGCCGTAACTAATATGCCTGATTTTGTGTCTTGGATAAAAGATAAAATCAAAAAGCAAAACAAGCACACTTTAAAAAATGGAATTTTATATTTAAAAGGTGGAGATTTGGCAGAAGAATTGAAAGATTTTCCAAGTGCTACTTTATACGATTTAGCAGATCATTTTGATGATGAATTTTTTGAAACTAAAAAGGTGGTGCATTTGCCATTAAAGTTTAAACCATAAATAAAAAGACCAAATAAGTATAACCCGGATAGAATTGATAAAATTCTTCCGGGTTATTTTTTGAATTAAGTGGCTAAAATTAAGATGCCTTTTTTGATAAATGCAAAAACGGATTAGCTTTATGATCTAAATTGTTGATGAAATTATCTAATGCGATTTCGCAGGTCGCAGGCGTGTAATGAAATTTTGAATCAAAGAAAAATTCTCTGCATGTAACTGTTTCTTTAGAAGAATCATAAATACCCTCGTCGCTTTGATCAGCATCGTGATAGTTATAAGGGCAAGGATATGAGTTTAGTAAAGCTGTAATTGTTCCGTTAAACCATTTGTCGAAAAACTTTTTCTTCGGTGTAATATAACGGGCAAGCAATACTAATCCAACAAGTTCGCTTTGAAGAAAATAAGAGCCTTTTCTATATCTTGCATCTACCATTGTCACGTTCATGAGCGCGACCCATAAAGGTCCATCTACAGAGCCAGAATCAGATAAGCTTAAGTCAGTGTCAAAAACTAAAGGATCTGTTTCATGACTATCGCGAATAGAACACCAAAGCGCTTCTATACGTTTTTGAATATCTTTTGCAGATGTCGAATAACCTGTAAAACGCCATGAAACCCATTCTAATAAAGTCATGCGGTTAATCCTATACTGGCTTTGTGACTAATTTGAGACAATACATTTTCTAATTCTTCATTTCCTTCTAATGGATCCAAAAACTTTTCCATTTTTTTATTATTCCATTTAAAATCGATAGGGTGCCCAACACTTTTTGATTTTAAAATCACTTCCGGTAGGTTGTTTAAGTTTCTCATATGTTACTAATTAGTTTGTATAGAATGTTTTTTTGGCAAATTTATGAGTGTATCAGTTTTTGGAACGGAATAAAAAGTTTTAAAAATAATAAAATAGGTTTTTTTGACTTCGTATGGTATTGAAAATTAGATATATAGGAAAAGTACTACAATTTTATTTTATAAAAGAATCTTCTTACAGAATGAGTTTTTTTTCCTAATTTTAGATTCAAAAAAAGAAAAAATCGTTTATAGTTGCTTGTTTTTGATCCATTTTTTAATTGTTGAACTTTTAAAATTATCACTAATGAATAAAAAAACACTTTTTACGATTATGCTGGCATCGATTCTTGCCGTTTCTTGTCAAAAGAAAGAAACAAAAGATGCTAAACAAACTACTACCGTAGATTCAATAGAAAAATTAGTTCCGTTAAAAGAAAAAGTTTTGACGGCTGAAGAACAAAAAGCACTGACTCCAGATTATGTCATTCAAAGTTTAAAAGATGGGAACAAACGCTTCAGAAATAATGATCTGACTTTAAGAGATCATTCGGCGCTGGTTCGTGATGCAACCGAAGGTCAATATCCTAAGGCGGTAATCCTATCTTGTTTAGATAGCCGAATTCCGGTTGAAGATGTTTTTGATAAAGGAATTGGTGATTTATTTGTTGCAAGAGTTGCTGGGAATTTTGTCAATGAAGATTTGCTAGGAAGTATGGAATTTGGATGCAAAGTCTCTGGAGCAAAATTAATTTTGGTTCTTGGACACGAATCCTGTGGTGCTATAAAATCGGCAATCGATGATGTGAAATTGGGAAATATAACTGCAATGCTATCCAAAATAAAACCCGCAATTGCAAAATCGAAAGATTTTAAAGGAGATAAAACATCTAAAAATGATGAATTTGTAGAACATGTTGCCAAGACTAATGTTTTGGAAACAATTGAAAATATTAAAGCGAGAAGTCCAATCTTAAAAGAAATGGCAGACAAAGGCGAAATCAAAATAATAGGAGCTTATTATGATTTGCATTCAGGAGAAGTAATCTTTTTATAAATTCAGATAAAAACAAAAGCCGAATCTTTTAAAAGATTCGGCTTTTTTATATGGACAGGTCACAAACGTGAAACCTGAAACTTTAAACTTGAAACAAAAAATTAACCTAAGAAAGGATATCTGTAATCCTCAGGAGTTACAAAAGTTTCTTTAATTGTTCTTGGAGAAGCCCAACGCAATAAGTTCAACGCAGAACCAGCTTTGTCGTTAGTTCCAGAAGCTCTTGCTCCACCAAACGGTCGCATTCCTACAACAGCTCCAGTTGGTTTGTCGTTGATGTAGAAGTTACCAGCAGAATTTTGTAATTTAGTTGTAGCCACTTCAATTGCATAACGATCTTGGCTGAAAACAGCTCCTGTTAAAGCATACTCAGAAGTAGTATCAACTAATTCAAGAGTTTCTTCCCATTTAGCATCTTCGTAAACGTAAATCGTGATAACTGGTCCAAACAACTCAGTTTCCATTGTAGTATATTTTGGATTTGTTGTTACAATAACCGTTGGCTCAATAAAGTACCCAATCGATTTATCGTAATTTCCTCCAACAATGATTTCAGCGTCGGCATCTTTTTTAGCTTGGTCAATATAACTAGCTAATTTATCAAAAGAACCTTCGTGAATAACTGCAGTAATAAAGTTTCCGAAATCTTCTGGAGAACCCATTTTCATAGATTTTACGTCAGCAATTAATTGTTCTTTTACAGCTGGCCATAAACTTTGTGGAATATAAGCTCTAGAAGCAAGCAGAACATTTTTGTCCTTGGAATTCGAAAGCTCCACGAGTAATTCCCGTAGCTACTTGTTTTACGTTTGCACTTGGATGTGCAATGATAAAATCTTTACCTCCAGTTTCACCAACGATTCTTGGGTAAGTTTTGTAATTGTGAATGTTTGCACCAATTTTAGCCCAAATATCTTTAAATACGTGAGTTGATCCTGTAAAGTGAATACCAGCAAAATCACGGCTCGCTAAAACTGTATCAGTAATCATTAAAGCATCTCCAAAAACCACGTTGATTACGCCGTCTGGAACTCCAGCTTCTTTGAATACATCGATGATGATTTTTGCAGAAAATACTTGGCTGTCACTTGGTTTCCAAACCACAACGTTACCCATCATGGCGGCGCTTGCAGGAAGGTTTGCGGCGATAGCAGTAAAGTTAAATGGAGTAATTGCGTAAACAAAACCTTCTAATGGTCTGTATTCTACACGGTTCCAAACAGTAGAATCTGATTTTGGCTGATCGTTGTAGATTTGAGTCATAAACTCAACATTGTATCTTAAGAAGTCGATTAATTCGCAAGAAGAATCGATTTCTGCCTGGTGAATATTTTTAGATTGACCAATCATTGTTGCGGCGTTGATACGCGCTCTGTATGGTCCTGCGATAAGTTCAGCGACTTTTAAGAAAATAGCGACACGTTGTTCCCATGCCATGTTTGCCCATGCTTTTCTTGCTTCAAGTGCATTTGCAATCGCTTTTTCAATATGTTGTTTTTCAGCTAAATGATATTTCCCAACAACGTGTTTGTGATTGTGTGGAGCTGTAATGTTTCTTGTATTTCCAGTTTTGATTTCTTCACTTCCAATATATAAAGGAACGTCAATTTGAGAGTTCCACATTGTAGTGTAAGTCGCCTGAACTGCGGCTTTTTCTGGTGAGTTCGGTGCATAGCTTTTAACTGGCTCGTTTACCGCTTTTGGTACATGAAAGAATCCTTTTAACATGGGATAAATTATTTTAAAATTACGATTTTGTTCAATTTTTTACAAAAGTACAAATGATAATTTGAATTTATCACAATACAATATTAAAAAGTTGTATTTTGATAAACGGATGATTTAAGTTGCAGGATAATTAACATTTTAATTGCATAAAATCGAAATGATTTAAACAAAAATTAAATGTTTTCTTGAGTTTTATGAAATGAAAAAAAGATTGCTTAAACTATAAATTAGTTCAACGCAAAAGGAGCACACATTCTAAAAGTAGGAACAATTACTTTGAATGTTTTTGTTGTAGTAAAATTGATCATATTAAAATGGCCTTTCATAGCGCCATAAGGTGATGATAATAAGCAACCAGAACTATAAGTATGATTTTCGCCTGGTTTTAAAACCGGTTTTTTACCAATTACGCCTTCGCCATCCACAATATCTAAGTCATTTAGCGAATCAAAAATTTCCCAATGGCGAGAAGTCAATTGAACAGAATCTTTACTGTGGTTTTCAATTGTAACTACATAGCTAAAAGCAAAATGAATCTTGTAGTTTTTGAAGTAAGTTCCTTCAAAACTAGTTAAAACTGATATTTTTATGCCTCTTGTAATTTGAGAAACCATACTAAAGTGGTATATATGTGTGCGTTATATGTGCAAAGCTACGAAAAAAATGATTGAAGTGAAAACGTTAACATTGTTTTAATTTACGATGTTTATTGAGTTTCCGTTTCCTTTTCCAATGACTCTTTGATAACGATCTGAAGTTTCTTTGTAATAAACCAAGATGGTGTATTCATTTTCAGTCTGATAAAAATTCCCGTCAACGGCATTTTCGTAATCGATATTTCCTTTTTTATCAACTGTTCTGTATTGATAATTTGTAAAACCTTGCTTGATCATAACGGCTTTTTCAAAGATCGCTTTGTCTGGATTATAATCCATTTTATATTCTGGTGAAAGGCTGTAATTATTGAACATTCCAACAATATAAATGTCTTTGTTTAATTGAAAGGCCGGCGCCGAAAGTGTGAAGTAAACCCAAGCATAATCAGCTTCGATTTCTTGTTTGAATCCGTTGATGTTTTTCACTACAAAATTTCCATTTACATCTTCATAAAGTGTATAAATTTGGTTGCCTCTTGCGTGATTGGTGTACAAATAAGAGCTATAAACATCATTATTGGAACCCATTTTAGCGACATTATTACTAGCCGCACGAATGTCTTTATTTTCAAAATACAAAAATTCATTGCCTCCCCAAAATTGCGTTTCTTTATCATATTTATATACCATTTGATTTCCAATAGTATATTGCGGTGGAACATTTTTGATACTTGTTTTAAAATCACCATTTTGCAATAAAAGCACTTTTATGTTCTGCAAAGGGGTTTGAAAAGTAATGTCATTTGACAAAATAGTAAATTCAAGATTTTGCTTAAAATCGATATTGCTGAGATTTCGGGTGCGTTTTACCAAACAGGCAACTGTCGAATGATTTTCGTAAAGAACAAATTTTCTGGAGAAAACAACTTCTCTATCTTCATTCAGGATTTTTAGCATATAATTGCCCGAAATTCTAAGCTGTGTTGTGAATTGATTTGGAAAAGTCAACGTGTAATGCGTGTAACCTTGAAGCGTATTGAATGAATTAGAAAAATCAGTAATTCTTTGATTGTCAAAACCGCGAATGTATTCCGTCTTCGGAATGTCTGACGGAATCCAATTGTAATCACAATGAACCAATTCAAAATAATAATTTGCTTCATTGCCAAATAAATCATCAAATTGAAATGAAAATACCGAACCCAATTCAAAAATTGGAACCACATTTGAGTCGTTTTGAACGAATGATGCGGTCTTGATATTATATGGAGGATCTACTTCGTTTTGGACTTCTTGGGCTTTCGCCGAAGTAAAAATAAAAAGCAGAAGAAAACTTATAGATAAAAATTTTGGCATTTGATAGATTGTAAGATTTGTAAATATAGCAATTTTATACAACGAAAAATATGCCAATCTATTGGGTTTAACAATTATGAACCCAAAATGTATTCTAAATTGCCTTCAATTTCATCATTGATGTAGCTTTCCTCTAAAAGAGAATCTGATAGCAGTTTTTTGTTTTCCTGCAGTTTGATGATTTTTTCCTCAACCGTATTTTTCGAAATAAAACGAATCACATTTACTTTATTCATTTGCCCGATTCTGTGTGCTCGTCCAATACCTTGTTTTTCGGCAAAAGGATTCCACCAAGGATCTAAAAATAAAACATAAGAAGCTTTGGTAATATTTAATCCAACTCCTCCCGCTTTAAGCGAAATAAAAAACAACAACGGATTTTCTTTTTCCTGAAAACGTTTTACTTCTTGTTCCCTTTTGCTTGCTGGAGTTTCTCCAGTAATTTCACAGAATTCTATTTTATTTTCTTTACACCAATCAGTATAAAAACTCAAATTCGTAACAAATGAACTAAAAATGATTACTTTTTGTTTTGCTTTGACTAAATTTTCAAGATAATTAGTAACTGCAATATATTTTCCCGAATCAATCTCAGATTCCTGATCGACCATTTTTGGGTGATTACTCAACTGACGCAATTTCATCAAAGTATTGATAATGCTGATTTTATCAGGAGATCCATCCGTTTTAAGCAAGAAATTACGAGCTTTAGATTTCTCTTTCTCGTATAATTTTTCCTGTTCAGGATCCATATCGCAGTAATAAATCTGCTCGGTCAATTCTGGTAAATCTTTTAAAACCTGTTCTTTGGTTCGTCTTAAAATATAAGGTTGGATGAGGTTTTTTAATTCTGCTAAAACTTCTTCGTTCTGCTTTTTCTCAATCGGATTTTTGAAGTTTTCCATAAAGAAGGCATAGCTTCCTAAAATATCCGGATTGATAAACTGCATTTGCGACCATAAATCGTCAAGCGAATTTTCGATTGGTGTACCACTTAGGGCGATTTTATGCCCGGTACTGATTTTATTTATAGCTTTAAAAATCTTAGAATTTTTGTTTTTAATATATTGACTTTCGTCCAAAATCAAATAACGGAAGTCGTATTTTTCTAAAATAGAAATATCTCGGTGAATGATGCTATAACTTGTAAAAATCAAATCGGTTGAATTTATTCTGCTCGCTAAAATTTTACGGTCATTGCCGATATATTGCATTTTTGAAAAGTGTGGCGTGAATTTTCCGGCTTCATTAAACCAGTTAAAAACCAATGAAGAAGGCAAAACAATCAAAGCTTTTAAAGGCTCTCTTTCGACAGTTGTTTCGTTTGAAAATAAGTCAAAATTGGTTGTTTTGGTTGTAAAACCTAATTGTTCCTGCACAGAAACCAAAACTGACAAAGTCTGTAAAGTTTTTCCAAGTCCCATATCATCGGCCAGACATGCGCCCATATTAGAATTGAAATGACCCAAAAGCCATTTTACTCCATCAATTTGATAAGGTCTTAAAGTTGCTTTTATTAATTCTGAAGCGGTAAATTCGGCTTGATGAATTTGGTCTAAATCATTGTTTATTTCCGAAATTCCGTCTAAAGCCGTAAAATTGCTTTTTCGTAAAAGTACTGTGCCATTTTCTGTTTTGGCCAATTTTGCCAAAGAGCCATACTTACTAAACCATTCTAACGGAATCAAAAAATAGTTTCCGTCTGGCAATTGGAAAAGCCTTTCTTTGCTTTTTATATTCGGAATAATTTCACTGAAATTGATTTTGTAATTGCCAATCGTAATAATGATTTTAATATCGAACCAATCTGCTTTTGTTTCTTTTGCAATAGAAATCGTATTACTTTCTGTAATGATTTCTTTGCTTTCTAGTTTTAGATTTTGAATTGTAAAACCTAAACTTTCTAGTTTTTCTTTGTTGTCAATAATGAGTTGGATATTAACATAAGGATCGGAAGTTTCTTTTTCAGAGTTTAATCCAAACAATTCATTTTTGATTTTTTCTAAACCAATTTCGAGTAATTTTTCTGTATATGAATTTTCTTCGTGACTTCTCTTAAATTGAATAATTTTTGGTTCATTCGCTACAGCGAAATCAACAAAAGAATGTGTTTTTTTGGTTTTGCTTGCGTCAAAAACATATCCGTTATAATCAAAATAAAGATTGAGATAATAGCAGTTTTTAAAGAAATCAAAAATAGGCTGAATTGTGCAAGAAGCGATTTGGTCGCGAAGTTCGATTTCAAATCCATTGGCTTCGATGTCAATTTTTTTTGCTATTTCGGGAATGAAATTCTTAAAATAATCATCAACTAATTTTGATGGAATTTCAATTGATTTTTTCTTTAAAAATGGAGTCAGTTTTTTGCCATTTAGTTCTTTTAATTGTCCTAGTTTTTTATTGACAATTAACCAGCCTGGCTCATCAGAAAGAATATCTACTTTATTGTCCATTGGCAAAAATGTAGTTTCATTTTCTTTTAAAGAAAGTGTATAAGTGATGCCTTCTGAATGTTTGTCGAATTGAATTTGAGGCTCAAAATCCAGCGGATCAATGTTGACTCTAGAACGATAGAAATCTTTCTCCGGTCCTAAGTCAATAGATAAGGGATATTGTTCCTGTACAATTAAGCTGTAAAACGGACTTAAATTAATTTTTAAGTGCTGGCGAATAGCAAAATCAATTTTGGAGTCTTTCTGCAAATCGGCAATTGTTTTAGCTGATTTTACTTTTGCACTGAATTTTTTAAATACAAATTCAGGTTTTAAAGATTCACAAATGTTTAGAATTCTTTTGGAACTGGAATCTAAATTTTCGAAATCAATTCCGAAACTTTCAATTATTGTTTTTGTTGCTTTTTTGTCTAGATATTTGATTTCACTAGTATTTTCAACGATATATGCTGTTGGGATATAGGCATTCAGATTTTTTCAAAACTGATGTCAAAACAGAACTGAAATGGTTTTGTAGGTTCCAAGGTTTAGGGATTTGGTTAGGCTTGTAATTTGGTTTTTGGCAAAAAAATAAAGAGTTTTCAAAATATCAATAATTTGAAAACTCTTTATAAATGAACTTATTTGGTGAAAAAATTAGTTTTCCTGTTTAAAGCAAAGCGGAATAATTTCGCCTTTCGCCAAACAGTATTTCTCAACTAATTCTGGTGCAATTTTATTGGTATAATCTTCTTCGATAACAATAAACCCGATGCTTCTTAATTTATCGAAATAATCGCGTCCGTAAACACGAACGTGGTCGTATTGTCCGAAGATTTTAGCGCGTTCTTTTTGATCTGTAATAGAATCATCTGCAAATGTAACTTCACGAGATAAATCCTGGGGAATCTGCAAAATTGCCATTCCGCCTGGTTTTAAAACACGATATAATTCCTGCATTGCTTTTGTGTCATCAGGAATATGTTCTAAAACGTGATTGCACAAAATAACATCATATTCGTTGTCTTTGAAAGGAAGATTACAAATGTCTGCTTTGACATCAGCAAGAGGCGAAAGCAAATCGGTTGTCGTGTAATCTAAGTTTTTTTGCTTGCGGAATCTTTTGTAAAAAGCTTGTTCCGGAGCAAAATGCAATACTTTTTAGGTGCTGTAAAAAAATCAGTTTGATCGTTTAAATACAGCCAAAGTAAGCGGTGTCTTTCTAAAGAAAGCGTGCTTGGTGAAAGCACATTGTTACGTTGTTTTCCGTATCCGTAAGGCAGAAAAGATCTAAAACTTTTTCCGTCGATAGGATCAGTATATTTACTTCCTCTTAAAGATAATGCTAAAATTGGTCGTGCCACATAACTCAAACGAATTAATAATGGTCTTGGAATAGTATTTAAAACTAATTTGAAAAGTTTTTTCACAGGTTTGATTCGGGTTGTATTATAGTACTAAAGGAACTTGTCTAAATTCATCTTCTTCGTTGCTTTCGATTCCTAAAGCTTTGTAGATGTATTGGAAAGTAGATAATAATTCAGGTTTTCCGTCAACCAAAGCTACATCGTGCTCAAAATGCGCACTAGGTTTGCCGTCAGCAGTCAAGATTGTCCAGCCGTCTTTTAGTTGTTTAATGTTTCTAGTTCCCATGTTGATCATTGGTTCGATTGCTACGACCATTCCTTCAACAAAAAGCTTTCCGCGTCCTCGTTTTCCGTAATTTGGCATTTCTGGTTCTTCGTGCATTTTTTGTCCGACACCATGACCAACCAATTCACGAACTACTCCGTAACCGTGAGCTTCAGTATATTTTTGAATCGCATTTCCAACATCTTCTACACGATTTCCAGCTTTAAATTCTCTAATTCCAACGTAAAGAGATTCTTTAGTAACACGTAAAAGTTTTTTAACTTCTGGTGCAACTTCTCCAATTTCGAAACTGTAGGCATGATCTCCATGGTAACCATTTTTGAAAGCGCCACAATCAACCGAGAATAACATCACCATTTTTTAGAGGAACATTATTAGGAATACCGTGAACAACCTGAGCGTTTGGGCTCATGCAAAGTGAATTTGGGAAATCGTACAATCCAAGGAAACTTGGAACTGCACCGTGATCACGAATAAATTCTTCGGCTAATTTGTCAAGATATAATGTAGTAACTCCTTCTTTGATTTCAGAAGCAATCATTCCTAATGTTTTAGATACGATTAAGGCACTTTCGCGCATTAATTCAATTTCCTCTCTAGTTTTTTGGATAATCATATTTTTTCCATTTTTCAGTTCGCAAAAGTACAATTTTTATCTCATTTTTTGAGTAATTTTTTTGCCACGAATTCACGAATTTATCTAAATCTAAATTGATGAAATTCAATTTCACCAAATTTAGATTTTAGAGATAAAAAGAAAATTCGTGAATTCGTGGCTACTAATACAAGAGCTTTTAAGAAAAAAGCCATAAATTAGTAGTAGAAACACATATAATCATGGAAACTATTACAGATAAAGATATAGCCAAAGTAAAAGCGCTGAAGAAAATGAAGCGAAATGCTTTGGGGCTTTTAGGTATTGCAGTGTTGTTGTTTTTAATCGCTATTTATTTTAAAATCCCAATGTTGCAGGCTTTCAGCGAAGCGGCTATGGTGGGCGGAATTGCCGATTGGTTCGCGGTTGTGGCTTTGTTTCGTCACCCAATGGGAATTCCGATTTGGCATACGGCAATTATTCCGACCAAGAAAAATGAAATAGGAGAGAACCTTGGGAATTTTGTTTCTGAGGAATTTCTTGACCGTGAAAAATTAGAAGTTAAACTGGACGAATTCAATTTTGCAACCAAAGCATCAGAATGGCTTTCACATGAGGAAAATGCCAATAATATTGCCAATGCTGTTGCAGTTAGTGTTATACCCGGAATTCTAAGAACCATTAAAGATGAGGATGTAAAGCGATTTATTCAAGTTCAGTTTAAGGAAAAAATAGAAGGAATAAATTTTGGCGAATGGGTGGCATTGGCATTAGAGCCTTTGCAAAAAGGAAATTTAAAAAATCAAATGCTCACGAATCTTCTCGAAGTAATGAGCAATGAATTGACTAACAACAAGGATTTAATCAGACAGAAAGTAAAAGCTTCAACTCCATTTTTAAGTTTTGGATTGGCTGATAAAAGCATCACTGAAGGTGTTTTTAACGGTTTGCAGGATTTTTTGAATGAAGCAAAGAAGCCAGAAAGTGCAGTGCGTTTAAAAATTGACGAGTATATTTTTAATTTTTTAGAAAAAGTCAAAAATTCTGAAGAAATGCGAATTAAAATCAATGATATGATTTTGGGATTTGTTGGAAAAAAGAAGTTCAGGATTACATCAACGGAATTTGGGATGAAATTAAACTTTCTATTACAAACGATTTAAGTCGTGGCGACGATTCGTCAATAAAAAATAACGTTGCAGATTTGATTCAAACTTTTGGGAATGGAATTAAGGAAGACGCTGTAATGATCGATAAAATCAACGGATTTATCAAGAATGATTTATTATCAATGCTTTTGAACAATAAAAAAGTAATTGGAGATTTGATTTCGTCAACCGTAAAAAGCTGGGATGGAAAGAAGTCTCCGAGAAATTAGAATTAGAAATCGGAAAAGATCTTCAATACATCAGAATCAACGGAACTTTGGTTGGAGGTTTTATTGGGCTTGTGATTTATGGTGTTGAGCTGACTTTATCATTATTTTATTTTTTGATAAAAAAACACTTTTAATACGCATGTCATCCTGAGCGGAGTCGAAGCCTTTTTACGTTTCATCAGCGTTCGACTCCGCTCAGGATGACAATCAGAGTATGTATAAAATAGTTCTCGCAAAGACGCAGAGGCGCAAAGTTTATTGTTCTTTGCGACTTAGCGTCTTTGCGAGATTTTTTAAGTTTTTTTAAATGAACTTATATCACTTATATGGTTTAAAAAATTATAATAATGAATGACAAGTCATAGCATTTGGCTGTTGCACACCCATTAATTCTAAAATTGTTGGAGCGATATCACCTAAAACACCATTTTGGATGTTTTTCAATTCTTTGTCAACTAAAATAATCGGCACTGGGTTTGTTGTGTGAGCCGTGTTTGGAGTTCCGTCAGGATTAATCATTGTTTCGCAGTTTCCGTGATCCGCAATGACGATTGTTGTGTAGTCATTTGCAAGAGCAAGATCGATAACTTTTTTCGCGCAAGCGTCAACAGCTTCACAAGCTTTAATTGCGGCTTCCATAATTCCGGTGTGGCCAACCATGTCTCCGTTTGCGAAGTTTAAACAAACAAAATCAACTTCGCCTTTGTTCAATTCAGGAACAAGAGCATCTGCTAATTCGTAAGCGCTCATTTCTGGTTGTAAATCATAAGTCGCAACTTTTGGAGAGTTTCTCAAAATTCTAGATTCACCTTCAAAAGGAGTTTCTCTACCTCCAGAGAAGAAGAAAGTTACGTGAGGATATTTCTCAGTTTCAGCAATTCTGATTTGTTTTTTGCCTGCTTTCTCTAAAACCTCACCAAGAGTTTCTGTGATATTATCTTTATTGTAAACCACTTTTACGTTTTGATACGTTTCATCGTAGTTTGTCAATGTTACATAATAAAGGTTTAGTTTGTGCATGTTTTGCTCGTGGAAATCTTGTTGCGAAAGCGCTTCAGTAAGTTCACGACCTCTGTCTGTTCTAAAATTGAAGAAAATAACAACATCGCCTTCTACGATTGTAGCAAGAGGTCTTGCATTTTCATCAACGATAACAACTGGTTCGATAAATTCGTCTGTAACATCTTTTTCGTAGCTTGAAAGAACACTCGCAACAGCATTTGTTGATGGAGTTCCTACGCCGTTCACAACTAAGTCGTAAGCCAGTTTTACACGCTCCCAACGTTTGTCACGATCCATTGCGTAGTAACGTCCAACGATTGAAGCAATTTTTACAGGAGTATCTTTAATATAATCTTCAAGATCGTGAATGTATTTTGCTCCAGATTTTGGGTCAACATCACGTCCATCTGTAAAAGCGTGAACATAAACTTGATCTAAACCATATTCTTGAGAAGCATCGATTAATCCGCGCAAGTGAGAAGTATGTGAATGCACGCCTCCGTCAGAAACTAATCCTAAAAAGTGTACTTTTTTATTGTTTTCTTTAGCATATGTAAAGGCGTCAACTAAAACTTGTTCTTTTGCAAGAGTTTTGTTCGCTACAGCTAAATTAATTTTGGCTAAATCTTGGTAAACAATTCTTCCAGCTCCAAGGTTCATATGACCTACCTCGCTGTTTCCCATTTGACCTTCTGGTAAACCAACGTTCAAGCCATCAGTTCTAAGTTGTGCACTTGGGTAATTTTTGTAAAGACTGTTTATAAAAGGAACATTTGCATTGTCTATTGCAGATACTTTAGGGTCAGGAGATTTTCCCCAACCGTCTAAAATCATAAGGATAACTTTTTTGTTCATTACTTTTTGTTTTCTACAAAGATAAGTCATTTCTAAACTTTGCAAGGGAGCGACGATACATTTATATTTAATAAAATGAAGCGTATCAAAAAATAATAATTTAATTGCAGAAGCCTTTATTTTTTAAAATTAATTCACGCTAAGCTCTCTTTCTGAACTTATTTTTGACAGCATTGTAGTCAATAAAATATTTGACACTGATTGAAAAAGCATGTTTTAAAGCCTCGTTATTCAATAAAGCGGTTACATTGTCTTTATATTGTTTGTCGATAATGCGCTCAAAATTATCAGCATTATTGCGATATAGTACCGAAACTTGGCTTCCGGGAGCAAACCACCAAGAATAAGATAAATCAGCATTCCAGGAATAAAAACTTGAATTTTTGTTTTTATCATAATCTGGATAAGGTGTTAAGGTGCCATTGTCCTGAAGTTGCAAAATGTCTTTGTTTTCAGCATAAGACCAATATTGTCTAACAGATAAATTTAGAGTCATGGTGCTGTTCAAAGCATATTTTCCGCCAAGCGTATTTGAGTACGTAACCACATTTCTATTGGCAAAAACAATAGTATTTGGAGTGGTATCATTGTCATCTGCATCAACGCTGTCAATATAGCCTTTGTTGTTGTTTTTTCTGAAAAAACTAAAATAATAAGTCAACAATAATTTGTCGTTAAAACGATATCTTGGCCCAATGTCAATTCCATATGAAGTTCGACCTGGTTCATCCAAAATCGCAATTGACGGATTTAAGTCGATTGCAAATTTGTGGTTGTAATTGGTAGAAACGCTTCCCCATGCTTCAATTTTTCTCGGAATAATTACATATCTATTATCAGCTCTTGGCTCGTAATAATCGTGTGATTCCATAGGATAAACTGTAATTCCGCCACCATAATAATTGTTTTTTACCGTTGTCAGATTTACGTTTGCATTGATACTATTGTCTTGAATTAGCCCAGATTCTTTATTGAATTCAGCATACATATTATAGTTGATTCTGAAGCTGTTGAAAAGCTTTGTCGGATTTAGAATTCTATAATTTGCATTTCCATAAAAGTTATAATAATTAGTATAAAAATTGATTCCGAGGTCATTTGGGTCGTAACCTTTGGTCACAAAATCAGAACCGATACTGTAGCGATATTTTCCGCTAGTTTCTGCAAAACCAATAGTGGTAAAAACACCATTTTTGTCTTCTTCCATATTAATATGGCTGTATTTTGCATTTCCATATAAGCTGTAAGTGTTTGCTTTTGTGTTTAAATCCCAAGCCAGACCAGTTACATTGGCATCTCTATAATGGCCATTTCTAGTAACATTGGTATTAATAAAGGTAACGGATGAATTTTTGCGAAAACGCTGATCTAGAACCAAGACATTATAGTTAGTCAATGGTTCAACAATTACACGACGTGTTTCGTTTGAAATAGTATCTTTAATTGTTGCATATGTTTTTTCAGTGACGGCGTTCAAAACTCCAATTCCCAATCCTTTTTTGTTCTTCCTGAAACTTTTAAGGCATTAATAAGATTCACGTTTTGAACCGTTTCAATAACTTCTTCGTTGTCGTTTAGCTCCGGATCAATTGATGGGCTTCCGCCAATTCTACGCGAATAAAAAATATTTCCTTTATTGAACAAGTCAGTTCCTTCTGTAAAAAAAGCACGATTTTCATTAAACTGTTGTTCAAACGGACTAAGATTCAAAATTCGGTCATCATATTTCGTTTGTCCAAAATCAGGAACTAAAATAGCATCAAGTGTAAAAGCATCGTTGATTCCGTATTTTATATCCATTCCGCCTTTCATTGTGCCGTAGGTTTTTTGGCCGTCAGTCGCATTTAAATAATATGAAGCATAAGGCATAAAAAACAGTCGAGTAGGAGGTTTGATGTTTTCAATTCCTGCTAATTCTCCATTTTGCTGTGTAAATGTCCCAATTTTGGTGTCAATTAAATTCCATGTGTATTTTTTGCGTTCTCGCTTAACTTCCCTAAAAAAATTGATTCCCCAAGTTTGTTTATTTTCTGCAGAAAAACGCAGAGCAAGATAAGGAAGTTTGATTTCTACAATCCAGCCTTTGTCAGTAATTCGGGCTTTGCTTAACCAAACAGCATCCCACGAATAATCTTCTCCAATAGCATCAGTCATGATACAATCACCCTGAACATCTGCGACCGAAACAAAAAACTCAAAGTTTTGCTGGCCGTCATTAAAACCATTTACAAAAACACCAAAAATATCAGCAGTTCCAAAATTGTCTCGTTGTGATATTTCTTTTAAAATCTTGTTTGGCTCATCGTCATACATCATGGCGCCTATATAAATGGCGTCATTATTATAAAGAACTTTAATTTCTGTTTTTTTGCTTCAGTGATTGGTTTGCCATTATCGGGTTCAAACATGATAAAATTAGAGGCAATAGGAGCGTTTGCCCAAGCTTCTTCATCTAATTTTCCGTCAATAGAAATTGATTCCGCAGTAGATTGAGCCTGAAGGGTTTTCTTTTGGCTATAACTGCAAAAAACGGATAAAAGAAGACTTAAGAAAACTAATTTTTTCATGGAATTTTAAAAGAAAATGGCTTTTCAAAATGATATTACTGCAGTAATAGACTCTGATTTGGTTTGATTGTTACACTTTTGAGCGTCAAAAATAATGTTTAATTGTATTTTCTTTAAGAAAATGCCTAAAAACGTTTAGATTTTTTACACAAGTAAAAATCTTACAAAAAAATCAGTTTTAGGCCAAAAATGCAAATTTTTTACTGTTATTCTGTTAAAGTTTAGGCAAAAATGCACTGATTCAGCCTATTGAGTTTCGATCGCTATAATTTTTTTATATTTTTGCCCTACCCAAATTTAAATATTAACCTAAAGAAATTCAATGATTTACAAAATTTATCCCCTGTTTGTGTTTTTCCTGTTGTCTTTTGGTAAAGATTCAAAAAACACTCCCGAAATTAAAACTGCAACAGCAAAAAGCATTGCTAAAGTTGAAAAACTTACAGTTGATGCTAAAGTGGAAAGTGTGTACAGCAATTTAAATGCAAATCATTTTCAGTTGCCAGAACTAAAGACTTTTTCTGAAGCTTTAAAAGGATTTTACCTTTTAAAAGAAAAAGGAGTAATTCAAAAAGATATTTTGACTTTGATCGATTTTAGTTTGTCGTCAAACATGAAACGTCTTTGGGTAATTGACCTATCAACTAATACAATTTTATTTCAGTCATTAGTAGCTCACGGAAGAAATACGGGTGAAGAATTTGCTACTTCATTTTCAAACAACAACTCTTCATATAAAAGCAGTTTAGGCTTTTATGCTACAGGCGAAATTTATCAAGGAAAACACGGAGCATCTTTGCGTCTTGATGGTTTAGAAAAAGGTTTTAACAGCAATGCTCGTGAAAGAGGTGTTGTAATGCATGGAGCTGATTATGTGTCAGAGTCATTTATAAGAGATCATAAAAGATTAGGAAGAAGCCAAGGTTGTCCTGCAATTCCTTTTGAATTGACAGATGAAATAATCGAAGCAATAAAAGGAAAATCGTGTTTGTATATTTATCATCCATCAAGAAGTTTCTCAATGGAAGAAAAGCTAATTTCTTAATTTAGTATACAAATCCGAATCCAGATTATAAATATCAGCTCTAAAAATGAGCTGATTTTTTTGCTCCAAGCTGTCCAATACCATTGATATAGTGCGTACTTTTTTTCAATTTTGAAACTCATCGTTTTTTTAGAAGCAATTATAGTGTCAATTTTTACTTTTGAAAATCGTACAGTATCATTTAAAATATGCTCAGCCAGTTCCAGAGGATTTTCGATACGTACACAACCAGAACTCAAAGAACGATTGCTTCGTCCAAAATAGTTTCGATGATTCGTATCGTGCAAATAAACACTATGGTTGTTTGGAAATAAAATTTTCATAACTCCTAATGAATTATTGTAGCCTGGACTTTGGACATAGCGGTAATTGTTAGGTTTGTTTTCGTTCCAAGAATTTGGCTCAACAACATGTCCGGCAGTGTCATAAATGGTAATGTTTTTATTTGCTAAGTAATTTCGATTTCTTTTCATTGCAGGAACAACATCTTCCTTTAAAATAGTAGGAGGAACAGTCCATGTTGGGTTAAAAACCACAGTTCTAAGTGTTGAGGTTATAATAGGTGTTTTTCTTTTGTTAGTTCCAACCACGACATTGCGAACTAAAGTTGTATCTCGATTTTCAACAACATTTAAACTGTAATCAGGTATGTTGATAATGAAATAGTTTTCGGCAAAATCACTAGTAAACCATCTCCAGCGTTCTAAATTGGCAATAATTTGCTGTTTTCTTTTTCTTTAGAATAGTTTAAGGCATTAATGGTTCCTTGTCCAATAACGCCGTCAGTTGCTAATCCGTGACGTTCCTGAAATCTTTTGATTGACTCAAATGTTTTGTTGTCGTAAATTTTAGTCAAAACGCTGTCTTTTCCAGTCATGTCGCCCCAGAACAAAAGTCTTTTTTTGATGTTTATTAATGCAACATTGCTCTCATTTAAGCTTATTTTTTTGTCAAAGAATCAGTAGTTATCTTGTCAATATTTTCATCTGGAAATGTATTTATGATTTCAAGTGCTTTCAGCAGTTCTTTATAGGTCTCAGATTTTGGCTGAATGTTATCGACAATGCTATCTAATTTGTTTTTATTGAAAGCTTTAATAAGAACATCATTTACATCAAAAACTTTTTCGTCCAAATCCCAATCAGTGTAAATTGTTTTAGGATCTAGTTTTCCTTTGAAAAGATGATTCAGGTATTTTTCAAAATTATAAGTCAGCAAAATATCATAAGTTGCTAAATCAGTATCGCTAAGCGAACCAATTCTTTTTTCGAATTTTTGTAATTGTGAAGCTTTGTAATCTTCTGGATCTAAGCCTAGTTTGTCTGAATTTTGCAATTGCGACAAAACATAAGTTCTCTTTTTAAGATTTCCCCAAACAGTTTTATTTTCAGATGAATTATAAAACTGTTTAAGGGTTTCGCTTTTGTAAGCGCCTATTATAGCGGTATCAATTTCAACTTTTCTTTCATCGGTAAGTATGATTGCAGGTGCCTTTTTTTGACAACAGGAATAATTTTCGGCTCGTCTTTTTTGCGGCCAAAAAACACACATATCACTAAAAGAAAGTAAATTTTTTTCATTTTATAATTTTTTAAACATCAAATAATGCTCGCCAACATCTTTAATGTCAAAAGGTTCTCCTGAAACCTTGTAATTCATTTTTTGTAAAAACCAACAGCGGCGGTTCGTGCGTTAAACCAAATTAAATCAACATTGTTTTCATTGCAGTAATTTTCACAATGCTTCACAAGAGCTTCTCCAAATCCTTTTTCTGATGCGTTTCTAAAACGGCCATTCCACGAATTTGGGCTTGATTTTTTTCGGCAAATATAGAGTTGGTTTGTTGAAATAATGAAATTATTCCTGTTAAATTTTTATCTTCAAATAAACCAAAATGATGTGTTGTGTCTAAATCATCGCCTTCAAATATGCAACTTTCAATAGGTTTTCCTGCTCTTAAAACAGGTTGACGAACAGCATAAGTTTCTTTTGAGGAGATTTCTTTAATAATAGTCATGATTTTTTTTAATTTTTTTCAATTTATAACTTTTTAATTTTAAATATGTTATAAATTATTGTTGTTTTTTATTGAATTTTTTTGCCCAAAAGCTTGTTTTTAACTTAACTTTCTTTTTATATTTGCACCACCAATGCGAAAGTAGCTCAGTTGGTAGAGCTCCAGCCTTCCAAGCTGGTTGTCGCGAGTTCGAGCCTCGTCTTTCGCTCTAAAATAAATAATTTTAGATTTTATTTTTTTAGAAATTAAAATTATTTATATTTGCAAGCACAAATGCGAAAGTAGCTCAGTTGGTAGAGCTCCAGCCTTCCAAGCTGGTTGTCGCGAGTTCGAGCCTCGTCTTTCGCTCTTCAAAAGCCTCAAACAATGTTTGAGGCTTTTTTGTTTTTTTTAGCTGATGCAAATCCCAATTTTTAAACTCCAAATTCCAAAATGGATAAGTGCAAAAATGGAATTTGGACCCGAGCGATAGCGAATAGGCGAAGCAATTTAAAATATTGAACTTTTACTTTAAGTTGCTCAAATCGCTTTCAGTTTCTAATTCGATCGGGGTTTGGTTTTGTTTGAACAAACGTGCTGTTAAATCTCCTTTCAAAGTGATTTTTTCGCCTTTTACTTCGAGCCAGCTTCCTTCTCTTAAACCTAAAACTGGAATTGCATTGAAAGCGTGAAATTCCTTAATTCTAGTTTCGCGCGTTTCGCCCATATGTTTTGATTGCAAATCTGGATCTAAATAATGCGGATTTAAATTGAATGGAATTAATCCCAAAGTCTGAAAGCTTGGCGGATAAATGATAGGCATGTCGTTTGTAGTTTGCATTGACAAACCGCAAATATTACTTCCGGCGCTTGTTCCTAAATATGGCGTGCCGTTTTTTACAGTTTCGGCAAGAAGTCGCATAATGTCATTTTTGTAAAGTCGCGTTACAAGTAAAAATGTATTGCCGCCACCTGTGAATATGCCGCCTGCATTTTTGATTGCATCTTTTGCATCTTCAAATTCATGAATTCCTTTTACTGAAATGTTAATAGTTGCAAAAGCCTGTGAAACTTTTTGTGTGTATTCGTCATGCGAAATACCACTCGGGCGTGCATAAGGAATGAACAAAATGCTTTTGCAGTTTTTGAAATGAGATTGCAGGGTAGGTAATAAGTACTCTAAATAACTGCCTTCATGAAGTGTAGAGGTGCTTGCAATAATAATGCTTTTCATAATTTTTTAAAATCAGATTCTGTACGCTAAAGATATTAAAAACTCTCATTTTTGGGAAGATTGCCAAGCTTTAATTAACATATTTTTACCAAGTTCTTAATATTAAATTTTGAACACATTAAGATATTTTTACGGCTTTAAGAATAATTTTAATTTTTTGTCATTTTGATTAATAAAATTGCTTGTTTTTTGTTGGTGTTTTGTGGACAGAATGCCATTTCGCAAGTTGAAGAACGAACGGTCATTAACGGGAAAATTGTTTCCAGTTGTGCTGATTTGGAAGGGATTTATGTGGTTAATGCGCAAACCGAGGCAATGACTGTGACAGACAAGTCTGGTGGTTTTTCTATTTTGGCAAATGTTGGAGAAACTCTTGTTTTTTCATCAATACAATTCAAAGAAAAAGAATTTTATTGACGGCTGATAATTTTTCAGATCTTAATTTTACAGTAAAATTGAGTATGGTCATGCATCAGCTCCAGGAAGTTGTGATTAGAAATTATAACGGAATTAATGCAGAATCTTTAGGAATTGTTCCATACGGGCAAAAAACATACACTCAGGCAGAAAGAAGACTTCGTACTGCAACTGCCTTAGATGCGCAAGCAAATGGAGGAACAATGGCAGGAGGATCGATTTCGGCAGATCCTTTGCTGAATTTTTTCTCAGGAAGAACGGCGATGCTTAAAAAAGAAGCTGAAGTGGAGAAAAAAGAGGCCTTTATGAAGCTTTTGGAGCGCATGTTTACTATTGAGCATTTTGTAAATGTTTTGAAAATTCCTAGTGAATATGTAAAAGGTTTTGAGTATTATGCCGTCGAAAATGATAAGTTTACGGTGATTTTGAACTCAAAGAATAAAACTTCGACAGAATTTTTGCTGGCAGAATTGGCAACAAAATATAAAGAAATGATTGCCAGTGAAATCAAATAATACTTTACATATACTATTTTTTTATTTCTGATGCAGTTTGGCTTTAGTCAAAATTTGGTCAGAAAAGAAATGCTTGGGCAAATTTTTGAGCAGTCAACGTCTGTTGATGGTGTAAACATTGTCAACAATGCAACCCAAGTTTCTACCATTTCAGATGTTAACGGAATGTTTTCTATTGCTGTAAAAGAAGGAGATGTGTTGGTTTTTTCATCTGTAAATTTAGATCCGCTAAAACATAGAATTACTGCTGAAGATTTGAATTTAGATAAAATTCAGATTAAAATGACTGCCAAAGAAATTGAATTGAAGGAAGTTGTTGTAAATGAAAATCCACAAATTACAACTGAAAATCTCGGAATTGTCCCGCATGGACAAAAAACATATACGCCTGCAGAGAGAAAGGTTTACACAGCCACTTCGACCTCAATTGATAAAATATTGAATAAAATTTCTGGACGTACCGCAATGCTTAAAAAAGAAGTTGTTGTGGAGCAAAAAGAGATGCTTTTCAGGAAATTAGAATACCTTTTTGAAGAGAATTATTATACTGAAAGATTGAAAATTCCTGTAGATTATATAAAAGGATTTCAATTATTTTGTGTGGATGATGCTCAATTTGCTGTATCTTTGAATACAAAGAACAAAACAATGAGTATGTTTTTGATCACAGATCTAGCCAGAAAATATTTAATTATCCTCGAAAATGAAAAATAGTTTATCAGTATTCGTTGTTTGCTTGTTTTGTCAAATTGCATTAGGGCAAAATACAGAAAGAAAGCCACTTCACGGACAAGTGGTAAATTCATCATTAGCAATAGAAAGCGGTCATGTAATGAATATTAATGCAAATGCCAGAACTTTTATAGGTGTTGGTGGATTGTTTGATATTTTGGCAAGGCCAAAAGACACTTTAGTCTTTACCGGAATGGCGTTTCAGTCTAAAAAAATTGTGCTGACTGAAAAAGATTGCGCGCAAATTCTTTTTACAGTTCCGTTAGAATTGGTAAATAATCAATTAAAAGAAGTTGTTGTTCATAAAGATTTAAAAGTAAAAGCATTAGGAGTCGGCTCGCAAGCAATCGTAGATATGCAATTTGAAGATGATAAGCAGTCAACGGCAAAAAATACAGCAATGTATTCAGACCAAACTATAAAATACGGAACTGATTTTGTTCGAATCTTTAAAGACGTCAAAAAACTTTTAAGGAAAAAAGAAGATGTAAAAGAAGAAGAAATATCAGATATTGCTTTTGTTGCTTACACAAAAGATAATTTCAAACCTGATTTTTTTACTAAAACTTTGGGGCTGAAAGAAGATGAAATAGATTTGTTTTTAATGTATTGTTCTAATGATCCAGAGTCTAAGCGACACGTTGATCCAGATCAAAAATTTGAATTGATCGATTTTTTGATCAATAAGAATAAGGAATTTAAAAAATCGAATGTTACTGAAAAATGAAAAAAAGATTGATTTACCCCTTAATTGGGGTTTTATTTTTATTGCTCTCGGCATTTGCTTTTCATAAATTTTACATGGGCGTTTTCCAGGTAAATTATGTCGCTGAAAAAAATGATTCAAATTACATCTCGAATTTTTGTTGATGATTTGAATAACGGAATAGAGAAGAAATACCATAAAAAAACATTCATTGGTACTGAAAAAGAAACGGCGGAAGATGTTGAACTTTTGAAAAAGTATCTTGCTGAGAATTTTACCATGAAAGTTAACGGCCAGCCAAAAGTGATTACATTCTTATCAAAAGAAGTAGAATCTGGAGATGTTTTGGTTTGTTACTCTAGAATAAAAGATATTGATAAATTCAAAACACTCGAAATTTCAAACACGATTTTAGTAGATTGGAATGCTGAACAGCAAAACATTACACATATTTCAGCGTTTGGCACAAAAAAGAGTGTGCTTTTTACAGAATCTTCAAGGAAAGAAGTGTTAAAGTATTAATGGATAGGTGAAATTATCATTTTAATTGTTATTTTCACACCCTGATAAAATTACCATTAAACTTTTATGAAAAAACTTTCGCTATTATTACTTTTTCCAGCGATGTTGGTTGCTCAGGAAAAAGCAAATACCCCGCCAGCTCCAAGACAACAAGGAAAGTATGACACAAACAAATTCAGCCAAATGTATGATTTGTTGGCTACTCCAAATATGTTTCGTACTGCATCTGGAGCTCCAGGACCAGCTTATTATCAACAACAAGCAGATTATAAAATTGATATCGAACTAGACGATAAAAATTCAAAAATAACAGGTTCTGAGGTGATTACGTATTCTAACAACTCACCAGACAGTTTGGAATATTTATGGATCCAGCTTGATCAAAATCAAGCAAGAGCAAACGGACAGACTTCTTTAGCAGAAGGTGAAAAATTGAGTCAGGTTTTGCCACTTGAAGGATTTGCGAATAAATATCTTAAAAAAGATCTAGAGCGTGGTTTTAATATTGAGCAAGTAAAAGATGCAAAAGGAAACCCAATGTCATATACGATCAATGAAACAATGATGCGTATTAATTTGGCTACTCCTTTAAAACCAGGTGAAAAAATTTCTTTAGCTATAAAATGGTGGTACAACATCAATAATTACAGAAAAGAAGGTGGACGTTCTGGTTATGAATTATTCGAAAAAGACGGAAATAAATTATATGTAATTGCTCAATTCTACCCAAGAATGGCAGTTTATAATGATGTTGAAGGATGGCAGAACATGCAGTTCTGGGGAAGTGGAGAGTTTGCTCTTCCTTTCGGAAACTTCGATGTAAACATTACAGTTCCTGCTGATCACGTGATTGATGCTACAGGAGAATTGACTAATAGAAGCGAAGTTTTCACGGCTGAACAAGTTAAACGTTACGAGCAAGCTCAAAAATCATTTGACAAACCAGTTGTAATTGTGACGCAAGCTGAAGCAGAAGTCGCTGAAAAAGGTTTCTCTGAAAAGAAAAAACTTGGAAATTCAGTGCGAAAAATGTTCGTGATTTCGGAATTGCATCTTCAAGAAAATTCATCTACGATGCAATGGCTGTTAAATTAGGTGGAAAAATTGTTATGGCAGAATCTGTTTATCCTAAAGAGGCGAATCCGCTTTGGGGAGAAACTTCTACAATGGTTGTTGCACATACTTTAAAAAGCTATTCTTCTCATACATTTGATTATCCTTATCCAAAAGCAGTTTCAGTTTCTGCAGAAGATCAAGGAATGGAATACCCAATGATTTGCTGGAATTTTGGTCGTCCTGACGAAAATGGTGTAACAAGCAAAGAAGTTAAAAATGGAATGATTGGTGTAGTTATCCACGAAGTTGGGCACACTTTCTTCCCAATGATTGTAAATTCAGATGAGCGTCAATGGACTTGGATGGATGAAGGTTTGAATTCATTTTTAGAATATTTAGCTGAACAGGAATTAGATTCAAATTTCCCATCAAGACGTGGACCAGCAAAAAATATTGTTCCTTACATGAGCGGTGATCAAAAGTTTTTAGAGCCAATTATGTCTAACTCTGAAACAATTGCTCAATTTGGTAACAATGCTTACGGAAAACCAGCTACAGGTCTTAATATTTTAAGAGAAGTTGTTATGGGAAGAGAATTGTTTGATTATGCTTTCAGAACATACGCAAACAGATGGAAATTCAAGCATCCAACTCCAGAGGATTTCTTCAGAACTATGGAAGATGCTTCGGCAGTTGATTTGGATTGGTTTTTCAGAGGATGGTTTTACTCAACTGATTTTGTAGATATCGGAATTAAAGAAGTAAAACAATATTATGTTTCTGAGACTCCAACTACGGATTTAAAAGATGTAAAAGTTAGAAAAGGACGTTTTGGTTTAGATAAAGGACCATTCGTATATTTAGTTTCTGGAGATAACGCTGAGGTTAGCGCATCAAGCAAGAAAGCTTTAAAAGTTGACGACGTAAAATTGTTATCGGATTATGTAAATCAAACTTTTACAGCAGATGAAAAAGCAGGTTTAAAATCTCCTAAATATTTCTACGAAGTAGAATTCAATAAACCAGGAGGAATGATTATGCCAATCTTAGTAGAGATTACGTACGAAGATGGTTCAAAAGATAATTATCAGTACCCAGCACAAATCTGGAGAAAGAATAATGATACGGCTAAAAAAGTTTATGCAACTTCAAAAGCAATCAAAAGTATTCAGATTGACCCAAAATTAATGACTGCTGATATTGATGTAACCAACAATGCTTGGCCAAAAACAGAAGAAAAATCAAAATTTGATTAAGAATAAACTAAAAAAGACTCTGAAAAGAGTCTTTTTTTATGACTATCCGTTACTTGTGCTTATCTTGAAAATGGCGCGCGGATGACACAGATTAAACTGATTTTTATATTTAATCGGTAAAGATCCGTTTAATCCGCATTATCTGTGTGCTTAATTGAATTATTAGTCCGTTATGCTGGTAGTCCTATTTTTTTTAAGTAAATTTTAAAACTCTACGCAACAAAATTTAATATCTTTGTGACCACACAAAATTAAAAAGATATGTTCGGTATAGGAGGAGGAGAATTAGTTTTCATACTGTTTATAGTATTAATGCTTTTTGGTTCAGATAAAGTGCCAGAAATTGCTCGTACAATGGGTAAAGCTATGGCGCAATTAAAAAATGCTACCAATGATATTAAAAGCGAGATTCAAAAAGGAGCTGAAGCAAACGGACTTGATACGAAATCTCTTAACAGTATAACAGGGAATATCAATGCTCAAATCAATGAAGCAAAATCGAATATTTTAGGAGATTCAGGAAATCTTTTAGGAGATACAGCTACAGAAATTGATAAAGTAAAAGAAGATATTGATTCGCTTTCAGGACCTATAAAACGTCAAATGTAATATGCTTGAAAAAATACAAGAATTAGATACAAATCTCTTTGTGTATCTGAATGGTTTAGGTTCTGAAACATACGATAAACTTTGGCTGATTATTACAAGCCAGTTAAATTGGACACCTCTTTTCTTATTAATGTTTTATCTTATTTATAAAAAAATAGGAGGGAAACAAACCTTGTATTTATTGCTTTTCATTGCGGTTTTGATTGCTTTTACAGATCAGACTTGCAATTTGTTCAAACATACTTTTCAGCGCTTGCGCCCATGTAATAATCCCGAATTAAAATCGATTATCCGTATTGTTCAGGTGAGAACATCTTATAGTTTTTTCTCTGGGCATGCGACAAATACCATGGCCGTTGCAACTTTTTTATTCTTGGTTTTAAAAAGCCGCTTCAAGTATTTGGGATTCATCTTTTTATGGCCATTAATTTTTGCTTACAGCCGAATTTATTTAGGATTGCATTATCCAGGTGATATTTTGGCTGGGTATTTCTTTGGAGCTCTTTTCGGATCGCTAATTTATTTAGTTTATCGAAAATTGAAACCACAGTATTTTCCGGGATAAAAAAAGATTCTAAGTTTGTAAGCTACTAAGATGCTAAGAATTTAATATAAATTATAAAAAAAACTCCATTTAGCTGGAGTTTTTTTATGGGTCAAAACAAAAGGCTTTAGCCAAATATTTATCTATTACTTGGTTAAAGCCTTTTGTTTTTTGTGAGAATCAATTTTGAATTATTGTTTTTTCACTCCATTCAAGTCCTTGAGGAAGTTGCTCTCTGCTGAATTCAATATGAATTACTCTTCGCCTTTCGTTGTTTGTAGTTTTGTTTGAAGCATGAAATAACAAAGGTTTCATAATCATAATGCCGCCTTTTTCAACTTCGCATATCGTTTCGGTTTCCTTTTCAAAATCTAAATTTTCGATTCTCAAAATTCCTTTTGAATGCGAATTATTTATGACTTTTAAAGCGCCATTATCTTTTGTTGTCTTGTCTATATGAATTCTGATAGTGAAATTATCCTCTAAAATTTCCTTTGGAGGCTGAACGGCAAACTGATTTTGTTTTACAGTCCAATTTTCAAAATTCTCAGCTTCAATTTTTTTATCCACAGAAATAGTCAAATCTTGATGATAAGCTACAAACCAATTTGATTTTTCTGGTTTATCAAAATAGATGGATTTTGTTATAAAGTAACCTTTTCCAAAATTGGATTCAATAATTTGATTTAAGTTTTTATTAAAAATAAAATCTAAAGTTTCAGGGATTTCTTTGTGAAATTGTCTGATGGCAAATAAATCTTGAGACTTTCTAAAAGTGGCATTTTCTGGATTATTTGCAGTTTTGTTTTCAATCAATGAAATTAGATTTTCAATTTCATTTTCTGTAAAAACGTTATTTACAATTGAAAAACCTTCAGAGTTTATTTTGTCTATATAATTCATTTAAAAAAAACTTTAATTGCCTCCAGCTTTAGCTGGGGTAAAATAATATTGCAAAGAAATGGCTTTAGCCAAATTAGTGAGTATTAAATTTGGCTAAAGCCTTGGAATCTAAATTTCGTTCCTCCAGCTAAAGCTGGAGGCAATTAATTTTTTTAATTTTCTATAAAACGCGACTAACCGTCAATCCATCACGAATTGGCAATAAAACCGTTTCCACTCTAGGATCATCTTTCAAAAGCTGGTTGTATTCTAAAAGAACTTTTGTGCTTACATCGTTTGGGTGAACTGGCTCCAGAATTTTACCGCTCCACAAAACATTATCAGATAAAATAATGCCGCCTTTATTCATTTTCGGAACAATCATTTCCCAATAATTGAGGTAGTTTTCTTTATCGGCATCAATAAAAACCAAATCAAATTTTACATCAAGCGTCGGAATAATATCAATGGCTTCACCTAAATGCTGAAAAATTTGATTTCCCCAGGGAGATGCATCAAAATATTTTCTTTGAAAATCAACCAATTCTTCTTTGATGTCAATAGTGTGCAATTGTCCATTTTCCTGCATTCCTTCGCAAAGACATAAAGCCGCATAACCAGTATAAGTTCCAATTTCAAGAATATTTACTGGACGAATCAATTTAGACAACATGCTCAAAACACGTCCTTGAAAGTGACCGCTCAACATTCTTGGCAAAAGAATTTTTTGATAGGTTTCTTTATTGAGTTTTGCTAATAACGCTGGTTCGTTTTCAGAATGTTGTTCGATGTAATCTTCAAGTTCTTGTGAAATAAAATGCATTTTCCGAGTCTTATTAATTTGAAGCAAAAATACAAAATTATAAACTGAATTTTTGGGTATAAAAAAACCATTCGTTTTGGCGAATGGTTTTGAATTCGATTTTTAAATGAAATTATTTTTTCAAAGCTTCATTTACTTCTTTTGCTGTTTTTACAGTTCCATCTTTTGTCGCTTTTGTCGCATTTTCAACTTTTTGAGCTCCTTTTTTAGTTGCGTCTTTTACGTCATCTGCGGCTTTTTTAGTTGCATCTTTTACATCGTCAGCGACCTTTTTAGTAGCATCCTTAACATCCTGAGCGGCACTTTCAGTTTTGCTTACTGCACTGTCTTTTACTTCTTCAATATCTGAAGTTAATGAGTCAACTTTGTTTCCAAGTGTTAATTCGTCATCTGCAGGTTTTGGCTCTTTATTGCCACAAGATTGTACAGCCAAAGTTAATAAAGCAACAACAGCTAAGCTTAAAATTTGTTTTTTCATAATGAATTGTCTTTTTTAGGTTTATTAAAAAATAAAGGTTATATCGTCGAAATAATAAAATTACAAATTTTAAAATTAGTGCGCGCTTTGTAAGATTATTTTTCCTTAAATGTGCTAGACAATTCTTGTGCCAAAATTTTCTGTTAGAATGAAAACCTATTTACTTTAAGATTTTTTTAAGTATAATTTTTACCTAGTTGCCAATGCATTTATTTGATCACTAGCACATTTTCATTTCTTGCAAAATCGGTTAGAGTAATATTGAAAAGAATAGTTAACTCTTTGCCAGCTCGTACTACGCCAAGGGCGACCGATGGTGGCGTCATTTCAAAATCAGTAAAAGTTACTCGATTTGAGCCTTGTAATACAAAAGTGTCGTTGTCAATAGTTGTCACTTTTACTTGTGTTTTAAAATCTTTGCTGGCACCTGAAATGGTATATGTTCCAGTGAAAATCCAAGTTATTTCGTTTATTTTATCAGCCGATTTTAAAGTGTATTTTATGTTTTTATGCGTTTTGGTGTCTAAACATTCGTAAGCGACATCATCCATACTGGTTTTGTCGCTTTTTATACTTTCGGCAGGCAATGTAATAGTTAAGTTTTTAATATCGACAAGTTTTGAATCAGTGATGGTAAAAATGGCGCTACCCGTGCCATCTGAAGAGCGCATTACCCAATCGTGTATATTAGATGTTCCTGCAACTTCAAAAGTTGATTTTGTGAGAGAATATCTTTTTTGTGCGTTTACTTGTAGAGATAATGTAATTACTACGGCTAATAAAATTGATTTGATCGTTTTCATTTTTATGTGGTATTTAGTTAAAACTAGATAGTTTGTAAATCCTATCTTTTTCTTGAGTCAAAGGTATTTTGAACAAATCGTATGAGAGCTGATAAAAATCATGGTTAAGATTTAATTAAAAACCTATACTAAAGGAGAAACATCTCTGTCCTCTCTAGTATAGGTCTTTAATTAGATAGTATTTGTTTTAATTTTTGTAAAGAATAAAATTTATTACAATGTCATCCTTGACTTTTATAAGACCTGCCATTTTTGTAGGAGGTACCAATTCGAGATCAGAAAATTTTAGATTAAGTTTTCCTTGAATAGTATTGTCAGAATTGTATAAAATAAAATCATTGTATTTCAATGTTTTATCGGTAACAATAAAATTGAGTTTGCATTTGTAATTTTTACCGTTTGGTTTTACATCAGTTATAGAAACGATACTATTTGGGAATTTTTGAGCCTTAACGGTGCCTTGCAAATCTTTAGTCATTATTTTGTTTCCACAATCGAAACTTGCCATTTTAATTGCCGTAGTAAAAGTGTTTTTTTTATTTGAATTAATGCAAATCGTGTCTTTTGTGGAAAAAGTATTTGAGCAATTATATTTGCCTACAGTTGATATTCCTGTAATTTCTATTTTTATTTTGTTTATTAGCAAGGTTGTATCATCTGTAAAGAAGAGGGTTTAGCGCTTCCTAATAAAAAGAAAGTCGCTAAACCCATAATTAAAAAATAAATCTATTGGGCATTTTATCAAAATAGAATTACTGCTTCAAACATCAACCCTTTAAAGCTTCCACCAAAAAGATCGTTTGGAGTTGCTCCGTTAAATTGAGAGAAGTTTTTATAGTTTTGGTCTACATACTCTAATTTAGCTAGGACGTTTTTAGTCATAAACCAACCTCGTCATAGCCTTCAAATCTGTTTATTTGAATTGCTTGTGCGCTTGCATTTGAAAGTTTTCCATCAACTAAATTGTATTTTCCACCTACATAAAATCTTTCATTTTCTCCAAAACGATATACAAGATCTCCAACATATTGATTCACTTTTCTTGTATCATCAGTACCTTTATAATCACCTCCAGAAGTAAATTCTAAAGTTCCAAAGAATTCAAGACCTTTATATTTGATAAAAGGGTTAACCATATATGATGTTGCCCAGTTTCCGTAATTAGGATTAAATCTTCCAGTGTCTTTATTTGCAGTTGGGTCAAAATTGTTTGCAACAGTGCTTACAATCGCTCCAGTAGCTGGATTAATAATATTGTAATCTGAGTGGCTCATTACACCATAAAAACGGCTTCCTGCTCTGTCAGATGCATATAAATTTCCGCTAGAATTTGCAGTGTGATAGTAAGAACCAGTCAATCTAATTCTTAAATCTTCATTGATTTGTTTGTCCCAACCTAATTTAGCAAGAATAGAAGGGCTAATTGTTGTATTATTATCTGGTTTTGATGCAGTAGGAGTAGTCGCTACAATTTCCTGAACGTTTTGGTTCAATTTAGAATTAGTAACTCCAATCATGCTGACAAAACCTGATCTGTTATAATAAAGTTCAGCTCCCATTTCAGTAATAAAAGCGTCCATGATGTTGTTTCCTACAAACGGATTCATGAATGCATTTCCATTATCAGATCTTCTAAAGTGAGCATCACCATAGTTATTTTCCATCTGACCAATTTTAATTGTAGTGTATTTCATGAAATCGGCAAGGAAATCTTTCTTGATGAAGTCTAATTTGTCGATTTGTAAATAACCTCCTTTTACCCAAGTTTCGTTGTGGTGTCTAGATGCTAAATAAAGATCTAAGTTCACACGTACACCATCATACAATTGTGCTCCAATTGTAAAGTTTGCATTTGGTAAATTGAAATTGTTGGTTAGATTATTTAATCTGTAACCTGGCGCAGTGGCTAAATCTTTTTGATCATTGAATGAATTTACAGCTTGAAATTGAAGCGCAAATGCGGCACCCATGTCAACACTTAATCCTTTGTAAGCGACAGTATCTTTTTTAACATCAAATTGATTGATTCCTTTTTGATTTCTTGGAATTTGATTTTGGATATGACCAAAACTCACTTGTGCATTCATAGCAAATGTACTTGCTAATGTAATAAATAGAGCATAAATCTTCTTCATGGCGGTTATAAATTAAAGTTTAAATTGAATTTTATAGTTAAATCTTGCCCGGTTTTTATTGTGCCTAATAAGGCAGTTGGAGATTTCATTCCAAAATCAGCAAATGTGATTTTGTTTGATCCCTGCATGTTTAATCCGTCTTTGGTAATTGATGTTTTAACAGTAGTTTTTAAAACTTTGCTTACGCCGGCAATTGTGTAAGTTCCGGTTAGTTCCCAAGTTGTTTCGTTTACTTTTTCGGCAGATTTTAAAACATATTTAATGTTTTTGTTTTTATCTGTTTTCAAAGTTTCATACGCTACCTTGTCCATGCTTTTTTCTCGCTTTTCACGCTTTCTGCTAAAAGAGTAACAGACAAAGATTCTATTTCAGTTAGCTTTGAACTGGCGATCGTTAAATTTGCTGAGCCAGTTCCAGATCCTGATTTCATTTCCCAATCATGAAGTGTTGAGGTTCCCGCAACAGAAAAAGTAGATTTAGAATCTAAAGTGTATGATTTTTGAGCTGAAGCAAACGAAGTAATTCCCAAAAAGGTAATTACAGCTGTGATCAATTTGATTTTTGTAGTTTTCATTTTGTAATATTTATATTGTAAAAATTAAGTTAATTTTTGCTTAGTACTAATAATGATGTTTTAACTTGTTTCAAAGGTCAACTTATATTTTACTGAGTTTTATGATAAAAATCATTGTTAAAATTTTATTAAATTCTTACATATTAACTACAACGTTTTCATTTTTTATTGAAATCGATTTCTTATAGAAAAAGGATGTTATTATTAATTGAATTTTAAATTTTGATTTTTTTATTATTTGATTTTTGAAGATTGAAGGCTTGTTTATAATATTAGAAATGAACAAATACTTACCTTTGCGAGCATGCAAATCGAAAAGAAAGACATAAGAGCCTTATCAAAAGAACAATTGCGTGATTTTTTTGTCGCAAACAATGACAAAGCTTTCCGTGGAAATCAAGTTTATGAATGGCTGTGGAGCAAAGGAGCACATAGTTTTGAAGACATGACAAATGTTGCCAAAACAACGCGTACTATGCTTGAAGAGAATTTTGTAATTAATCATATTAAGGTTGATACCATGCAACGTAGCGACGATGGAACTGTAAAAAATGCTGTTCGCTTGCATGACGGCTTAGTGGTAGAATCAGTTTTGATACCAACAGAAACTAGAACTACGGCTTGTGTTTCTAGTCAAGTTGGTTGTAGTTTAGATTGTAATTTTTGCGCAACAGCAAGATTAAAGCGTATGCGGAATTTGGAGCCAGGCGAAATCTACGATCAGATTTTGGCAATCGACAAAGAAAGCCGTTTATATTACAATCATCCGCTTTCAAATATTGTTTTTATGGGAATGGGAGAGCCTTTAATGAATTACAACAATGTCATTAAAGCGATTGATATGGTCACTTCATCAGAAGGTTTAGGAATGTCGCCAAAACGTATTATGGTTTCGACATCGGGTATCCCGAAAATGATCAAAAAAATGGCCGATGATGAAGTGAAATTCAAATTAGCAGTTTCACTACATTCTGCAATTGATGAAACCCGTGCGAAGATTATGCCTTTCAGTAAAAATTTCCCTTTGAAAGATTTGCGTGAAGCATTGGAATATTGGTACAGAAAAACAAAAAGCAAAGTTTCGTACGAATATGTAGTTTGGAAAGGAATCAACGACGATAAGGCTTCGATTGATGCATTGGTGAAATTCTGCAAATATGTGCCTTGTAAAGTCAATTTGATAGAATATAATCCAATTGATGACGGCGAATTTCAGCAAGCTTCAGAAGAGTCAATTATGGCCTACATAAAAGCATTGGAAAATATTGGAGTTGTGGTAAAAGTTAGACGCAGTACGCGGAAAAGATATTGACGCCGCTTGTGGACAATTGGCAAATAAAGAAGCGTAATAGTTTAGTCCCTACGGGACATTATTATATAACACATTTGTTTTCTACCGATATTTTATTCCTTACGGAATATATCCTGTAAATAAATTTGGTAAAAAAATATCTCATTGCATTTCTCCGAGATAGTCAAAATGAATATGCTCCGTTAGGAGCAACATATGGGTAGAAATAATATACGCAATACTAATATGTCCCGTAGGGACTACACATCTCATATATTGATAAAACAAAAAAGCATTAAAAACGAGATCGATCTTGTTTTTAATGCTTTTTTTGGGCAAAAAGGATTCTATTTTTTCAAATCGACTTCTTCCGTTACGCCGTCTTTTGTAATTGTTGCTAGAGTATTGCATGTTCCGTCACCATAATCAACAACAGCTGTTGCGCCATTTTTGGTTATAGACAAAACTCCTTTGACAGGGAAAGATGTTTTGCATGATGCTTTAAATTGTAGTGGAGTTGTAATTTCCGCAGAAAAAGTATCTCCATTAGGGAAAGTTGTTGTACCGCTTCCAGTTACTAAATAAGCATTGTCGTCCCAGTTGAACCAAGTATCAAAACCTTCAACTTGTTCTTTAACTAGCGTGCCTTTTCGAGTGTAAACACCTCCGTCATCAAAAGTGATTGTCATATCGATTGCTTGCGGTAAAAACAGGATGTGCAGTTGCAAGCAAATCGGTTGTTTTTACAGTTCGAACTATGCTTTTGCTTCCTTGAAGCTTTTTGCCATTGTGATAAAATCCGTCAAAAGTATAACTAATCGTTTGTGTGGATGACGCAAAATCATTAGAGAAAGAAATGACCATTTTTCCTTTTACGGTATTTCCGTTTTCAAGCGTACAACCTTCTACGCCAAAATCGACCGTTCTTGTCCAGGTGTTGTTAGTTAATACTGTTGTAATCGTAGCACAACTCGGAAGGAAATTTTTTACCATACCGCTAGGTTTGGCAGTTACATTTTGTTGTGCGCTAAATTGATCTTCGGCAATGTTGGTTACATCATCAATTGAAGCGTCAATTTTTGAATTTTTGATGATTTCATCTTTGGTAATTGCTCGCAGATGATCCGTCATTCATTTTTTCATCAGAGTTACAGCTGACAAAAAAAGATAAAGCGACTAACGTTCCAATACATAAAATTTTTGTTTTCATAATAAATTAGTTTTACGTGATTTTAATTAATTGAATTCAAATTAGGCTTTAAATAAAATTTGGTGTTTTTGGTGTGAATTTATATTAGTGCACAAATTGTTGATATACTAACATAAAATTGATAACGTTTTTTTATTTAAAATAGTATATTTGGAATCGAAATGAATATTACTTCCCAAATAAAACAGCCCATTTTTAACGAAATGGAACTTTTTGAAAAAAGTTCCATGAATCGATGACTTCAAAGGTTGCATTGCTGAACCGAATTACATACTATATTGTAAATCGAAAAGGAAAGCAAATGCGCCCAATGTTTGTTTTTCTTACTGCAAAAATGGTTTCTGGAGGTGTTGTAAACGAGAGAACGTATCGCGGTGCTTCTGTAATTGAATTGATTCACACGGCAACTTTAGTTCATGATGACGTGGTGGACGACAGTAATCGCCGACGCGGATTTTTCTCTATCAACGCGCTTTGGAAAAACAAAATTGCTGTTTTGGTTGGAGATTATTTGCTTTCAAAAGGTTTGTTGCTTTCTATTGATAATGGCGACTTTGATTTGCTCCGAATTATTTCTGTTGCCGTTCGTGAAATGAGCGAAGGCGAATTGCTTCAAATTGAAAAAGCCCGAAGACTCGATATTACCGAAGATGTTTACTACGAAATTATCCGAAAGAAAACTGCAACGCTTATTGCGGCTTGTTGTGCGCTTGGCGCGAAAGCAGTAATTGAAGATGATGTTCAGGTAGAAAACATGCGCAAATTCGGAGAATTGATTGGAATGGCTTTTCAAATTAAAGACGATTTATTTGATTACAGCGAAGAAGCCATCGGAAAACCAACCGGAATAGATATTAAGGAGCAAAAAATGACTTTGCCTTTAATTCACGTTTTAAATACTTGTACTCCGCAAGAAAAAAGTGGTTGATAAACTCCATCAAAAACCATAACAAAGACAAAAAACGAGTTAAAGAAGTTATTGCTTTTGTAAAAAATAATAATGGTTTGGCTTATGCCGAAAACAAAATGGTCGAATTTCAGCAAGAAGCACTTTCTCTGCTTCAAAACTTCGAAGATTCTGAATATAAAGACGCTTTGACTTTGATGGTAAATTATGTTATTGAGAGAAAGAAATAATTTTTTTAATTAGATAATTGGGGAATTTGCCAATTAGATAATTGAGTAGCTATAAAATAAAAGACCTCTTTTAAAATTTTAAAAGAGGTCTTTTTTTTATGATAAAGCAAATTTACTCTGCTGGTTCAATTTCTGTTTCAGGTTGAGGTTGAGGTTTTTTCTTAAATTCATCAATAAGGCCTAAAAGCATCAATAAAGCAAATACGCCCCATCCAATTGCCCAATATAAACTGCTGTTTGAGGTGTTTTTTTCTTTTTCTGAGTCTAATTTAGCTTGTGGATCCTGTAAGTTGAAATTTGGATCATCTTTCAAATAATAAATTTTTAAAGTATTTGATTTTGGCAAATCAGTACTAAAAGTATGTTCTCCTTCATATTTATTTCCATCAACTTCAAAATGATATCTGAATTCATAAGTTTTAATTGGTACATGGGCAATTTTGACTGTAACCTCTTTGTATTCAGGATATAATTCTGCTACTGCTGTAGATTTGTCAAAAATCATTTTTTCATAGTTTGAAATGGCTTTGTTGTCTCCTCCTTTAATGTATTCAGATGTACATTGTTTACAGCATGCAATTGCCACGATAAGGATTACAATTCCTCCAATTTTGTCTTTTAAACTCTTCATTTTTAATTAGATTTAGGTTGTTTTTGGTAAAATTTCAAACGTAAATATAAAATATTTAATACGTAAATAGGTATTAATTTAAATAATTGTTGAAATAACGCTTTTAAGTAGAGACAATGCATGTTTAGGCCTATTCAGAAGAATTTTATTTAAGTTTACATAGAATAAATTCCAAAGATTCTACCCGATTTTTGGGATTTAGATTTTATTTTTTTGATTTTTTTCACTCCCATGCAACCATTTCAAATCGATAATCGTCTATGCTAATAGAAGTCTGTTTCTAAAACCAAAAACCAAAAGCTTATTAATGAAAATTATTTCGTTACATCAAGAAGAAACCAAAATCATAAAGTTGGCTGTCGAGAATAATCGTCAAGCACAACAGCAGATTTATGGTAAATATGCTTCGAAAATGCTAAGCGTCTGCAGGCAATATATAAAGGATATTCAGCTGGCAGAAGATGTAATGATAACGGCTTTCATGAAAGTATTTACGAATCTGAAAAACTTTGAGCACAAAGGAAGTTTTGAAGGCTGGATCCGCCGGATAATGGTTAATGAATGTATTTCGTATTTAAGAGTTCAGAAAAAAGTAAAATTTGCCGAAGATGAATTTTTTGTCGAAGAAAGTTTCAACGAAATCGACAGCCAATTTACAGTCGAACAAATTCAGTTTTTAATTGATGCCTTGCCGGATGGCTATAAAATGGTTTTCAATTTATATGCAATCGAAGGCTACAAACACAATGAAATTGCCAAGATGTTAGGAATTAATGAAGGAACATCAAAATCGCAATTATCGCACGCTAGAAAAATGTCGCAAACACAAATTACTATTTTAAAAAAACAAGATAATGGAACCGAATAATTTCGAAAAGGATTTCCGTGAGAAACTAAATCAGCGCAAAATTGAGCCAAGCAACAAAGCCTGGGATCGATTAGATGCCATGTTGAGTGTTGCCGAAGAAAAGAAAACAATTCAACTAACGTCTGAGAAAAAATCGAACAAAAAATGGCTTTATATCGCGGCGAGCGTTGTGGGATTTTTGTTGGTTGGAACTTTCTTCTTTCATCAAAAAGAAAATACAATTGAAGCGCCTAAAAATTCAGTCGTTGTAAAAGAAGCAGAAAAAGATTCTGTTGAAAAGCCAATTTTGAACAACATCAATTCTTCAAAAAATGAAATCGCAACTTCAGAAAATCATTCAGAAGAAAGCTTAAATCAAGAAGCAAAAATCAATCATCAGAAATCAGATAAAATCAGTAAAAATGAATCAAATCAAGTAGCGGAGTCTTCAATCATCATCAAAAAAATCAAGAAAAACAGTCAACCAACAATCAAAATGTAGTTGCTGAAACGCCTAAAAAAGAAAGCGTAGATCAACTATTAGAAACTGCTGAAAATAAGGTTGTAGCTGAAAATTCGGCTAAACCAAAAGCAAAAATTAAAGTCAATGCCAATGATTTGCTGAATCAAGTTGACGGCGAATTAGAAGAATCCTTTCGTGAAAAAGTAATTACAAGAGTCAATAAAAATTATCAGACAGTAAAAGTGGCTTTGGCGAACAGAAATCAGCAGGAGTGAGTTTAGATTTTTAGATGCAAGAAGCAAGAGAAAGGAGAATGGAATAAAGAATATAGATTTAAAGTCCCGAAGGGACGATTCATATTGTAGCGTCGGGTTTTAACCCGATGGAGAAGCATTTCGCAATTAACAATTCATAATTCACAATTAATAATTAATCATCATCAATCAAATCAATCATGAAAAATTTTACCATTCATCTCGTAATTTTAATTTTCTTATTTGTCAGCAAGGTTTTCAGTCAGGAAACTTTTGAATCAAAAGCGAAGAAAATTGCCAATAAAATCGAGAAAGTTACCAAAGAAGAAAAAGAAACCTTAAAACAAGAAGTTGAAGCAGTAAATGTGCAATTGTCTGAAGGGAAAATCACGCAGGAACAAGCGGACAAACGCAAAAAAGAATTGGCAGAGGCCAGAGCAGTAATTATCGAGGAAAAAGTAACGTTGGCACAAAATGAACTGAATGATCTTGTACAACAAAAAGTAGATGGAAAACTGAAAGAACAAGATTCTATCAAGAAAAGCAAAATTGTTATTTACTGGGATAAAAACGACTGGAACCATAATAAATGCAAGGATTCTCTTCGTGGAGAAAAAGAACCACTTCGCAATTTGTTTTTGCATTGGGTTTGAATAATATGATGGTTGACGGAAAATATCAGGATTCAAATTACAGTTTTATAGGTTCGCATTTTTATGAGTGGGGTTTCACTTATAATTCAAGATTAATGAAAAATGATAATTTGCTTCATGCGAAGTATGGACTTTCGTTAATGTACAATAACATTCGCCCAACAGATAACCGCTATTTTGTGGTAAACGGCGATCAAACCAATTTAGAAACCAATGCCGTAAATTTAACCGAATCACGTTTTAGAAATGTGTATTTAGTAATGCCAGTGCATTTGGAATTTGATTTTACGAGGCCAACAGTAAAAGATGGAAAGACTTATTTTAAGACACATAAAAGTTTCCGTTTTGGAATTGGAGGTTACACGGGAATCAATGTAAAATCAAAACAAATTTTGAAATTCGAAGAAGACGATTTAAAATATAAAAGCAAAGCTAAAGGCGAATACAATGTAAATAATTTCATTTATGGCGTAAGCTCTTACATAGGATATAAAGAATTAAGCTTATATGTAAAATACGATTTGAATCCGTTGTTTCAGGACAATTTAGTTAAGGAAAACAATATTTCAATGGGACTTCGTTTTGATTTTAATTAAGTTACGAGTTTAAGTTTAGTTAGTAGAAAAAGTGCTTCGAAAGAGGCACTTTTTTTAGTTTAATAAATAAATTTCAGGAAGGATTTATGTACTTTTACAAGCTTTCAACTTTAAAAATAAATTTACGTTTTGATTTCACAAAGTACAATTGATGCTGTTTTTGAAACTGCTCGCGTAGAGGAGGTTATTGGCGATTTTGTTAATTTAAAACGTGCCGGAAGTAACTTTAAAGGGTTGAGCCCATTCTCAGATGAGCGTTCTCCGTCGTTCATGGTTTCGCCGGCAAAGGGAATCTGGAAAGATTTTAGTACCGGAAAAGGAGGGAATTCGGTTAAATTCCTAATGGAGCATTCACAATTTACCTATCCAGAAGCGATTCGCTATTTGGCGCGAAAATATAATATTGAAATTGAAGAAACGGAACAAACAGATGCTGAAAAAGCGATGACGGATGTTCGCGAAAGTATGTATTTGGTTTCAGAATTTGCAAAAGATTATTTTCATAAAACGCTTTTAAATTCGGAAGAAGGAAAAGCGATTGGGCTTTCTTATTTTAAAGAAAGAGGTTTTACAAATGAAACCATCAAGAAATTTAGTTTAGGATATTCGCCAGAAACCTGGGATGCTTTAACAAAGGAAGCATTAGGGAAAGGATATAAATTAGAGTTTTTAGAAAGTACAGGTTTAACCATTCCACGAGAAGACCGTCCATTTGATCGATTTAAGGGACGTGTAATGTTCCCTATTGAAAGTATGTCGGGACGTGTTTTAGGTTTTGGAGGACGAATTTTAACCAATGACAAAAAAGCGGCAAAATACCTGAATTCGCCTGAAAGTGATATTTACCATAAAAGTAAAGTGCTCTACGGTATTTTTCAGGCAAAACAATCGATAGCAAAACTAAATAATTGCTATTTGGTTGAAGGTTATACCGATGTGATTCAGTTTAATCAATCTGGAATTGAGAATGTTGTGGCGTCATCAGGAACTGCTTTAACGCCAGATCAAATCCGATTGATTAATCGTCTTACCCGAAATATTACGGTACTTTTTGACGGTGATGCCGCAGGACTTCGTGCGACCATTCGAGGAATCGATTTGATCTTGGAAGAAGGCATGAACGTAAGAGTTTGTGCATTTCCTGATGGAGAAGATCCAGACAGTTTTGCAAGGAAAACGCCTCATGACGAACTAGTTGCTTATCTCGAAAACAATAGTAAAGATTTTATACAGTTTAAGGCTTCGATTTTGATGAACGAAGCTAAAAACGATCCGATCAAAAAAGCCGATTTGATTCGCGATATGGTTGCGAGTATTTCTAAAATTCCAGACCGTATTCAGCGTGAAGTATATGTTCAGGAATGTGCCCGAATAATGGATATTTCAGAGCAAGTTTTAGTTAGTACACTAGCACAGCTGATTCAAAAAGATATTGCAGAAGCAAATAAAAAGCAAAAACAAGAGCAAAAACCTTTTGAAGTTCATAGAAACCAACCTCCACAAAATGCAGGAAGTTTTTCTGGAGGAGATCCAGAAGATCCAAGAACTGGCCCGCCAGAAGGTTACGATTATCCGGGAGATATGGGCTACCAAGAACCGTCTCAAAAAGTTGATATTTTGTATGGTTTTGAAAGGAAAGTCATTGAATTGTTATTGCTTTACGGAAGTGTAGAAGAAGATTTTGAAGATGTTTTCTTGAAAGCAGATGAAGAAGGAAATGTCAAAGAAGTATCCGAAAAACGAAAATATAGGGTTTTTGAAAAAATCTATTTGAGTTTGCAAGAAGACGAAATTGAACTTTCGAATCAGTTGTTCCAAGATATTTTCAAAAACTTGATCAATTTTTTCAATCAAAATGAAGTTTTCAGTTTAGACAAATATTTGATGCACTTGCAACCAGAATTTGCTCAAGAAGTAACAAATATTTTAATGGAAGATGAAAAAGTGGTCATTCACGATTGGGAAGGACAAAATATTTTTCCGAAACATAAAAATGTGACTATTGAGCAAAATGTTTCCGATACTATATTTTCATTAAGATGGTTTTTGGTGTCAAAAATTATTCACGATTTGAAAAACTCCTTGATTACGGATCCACAAGATGATAATTCAGAAGTTTTGTCGATGGTTGTAGATTATTCTAAGTTGCTGAATAATTTTTCGAAGAAATTAGGAAGAGTAGTTGTTCCTTATCACTAAAAAATCAAAAAGCTCTATATTGATAAACAATACAGAGCTTTTTTATTACTGTTGATTGCCGAAGCAAATCAACATTAAATTAAATAATTTCTAAAGTCTTAGCTTTGTTTACTAAGTCAACTAAATTAGTAACGTTCAATTTAGTCAATAATCTTAATTTGTAAGTACTGATCGTTTTTTCGTTCAGATTTAAGATTTTAGAAATTTCATTGTTTTTCTTACCGTCACTTAAGTAACGTAAAACTTCAATCTCGCGATTAGAAAGTTTTCTGTACAAACGTTCGCTCTTGCTTTGTTTAGCAATAAGGGCCATGTTTTTGCGAACTGTTTCGTTGATAATAATTTTTCCTTCGTGTACTTTAATAATAGAAAGACCTAAAGTTTCAAGTTTTTCTGTTTTGTGTACATACCCCGAAACCCCCGCTTTAATTGCATTTGGAGCATACATTTGTTCAGCGAGGTCACTAAAAATTACAATTTTTGTTTTTGGGAAGTTTTTCAAGATAGATTTCACTTCAAAGATACTCGAAAGGCCTTCTAACTCTAAATCTAGAATTAGGATGTCGATCTCCTTCGTTTGAAGAATATCTCTAACCATTGAAAAATTGCCTACGTTGGCAACAATTGAAATTTGATCGTGGTCTTTAAAATAAGACTTAACGCCAAAGTGCGTCACAGGATGATTGTCTGCTAGACATACTTTAATCATAATTTTTACCTTTTTAGAATTGTTATCATGTTTTTGGAACGGTAAAATTAATAAATAAATTCTGTAGTTTATAGCTGACAAATGTTAAAACTTTTATTTTAACGTTTTTGGTATCAAACAAACCGGAATTGATTCCATTTTGTGCTTGTTGCTGGTGTTTAATCGTTTATAAATTTCGAAGACCGTTTTTTCTCTTCCATCAAAGTCACCCGCCGTCTTTCCTGACTCCGCCGCTAACATCGCCCATTCTAGTTCGTCATAACTTGCCCCAAGTTGGTCTTCATCGGTACGATTATCACCAAATAATCCATCGGTTGGTGCGGCTGTTAAAATTGATTGCGGGATTTGCAAAAATTCTCCTAAAGCATAAACATCGGACTTCATTAAATCAGCAATCGGACTCAAATCAACTCCTCCATCGCCATATTTTGTGTAAAAACCAACACCAAAATCTTCGACTTTGTTTCCGGTTCCGGCAACTAAAAGGCCATGAATTCCAGCCAAATAATATAATGAAGTCATTCTAATACGAGCACGCGTGTTTGCTAGAGAAAGATTGACTTTGGCTTCGTCGTCAGTTTTTGGTACTGCGCTTTTAAAAGCTTCAAAAGTAGCAGTCAAATCAGTTTGCACGCTTGAAACGTTTGGAAAACGCTTTTTTAATTGTTCAATATGCTCTTTTGCTCTTGAAACTTGACTTTCGGCCTGATGAATCGGCATTTCAACACATAAAACCTGTAAACCTGTCTGAGCACACAAAGTCGAAGTCACCGCAGAGTCCACTCCGCCAGAAATTCCAATTACAAAACCATTTACTTTTGCGCTCTCAGCATAATTTTTTAGCCACTCTACAATGTGGATGTTTACTTTTTCTGTTTGAATTGTACTTTTTTTAGCCATAATAGTTCAAGTTTTAAGATACAGGGATGTATATTTGCACAAATATTTTTAAGTATGTATTTATTTAAATTTATGCAACACAAATCTAATTAAAATAAAATGAAATTATATCGCTTTGCAGTGCTTCTGTGTTTGTTTTTTTGTCTTGTGAACAAAAAAGCAAAGTCGAAAAACAAGTTGAAGAAATTCCAGTAGATATTAAAGTTGAACGTTTTGATAAAGCATTTTTTGAAGCCAAGCCAGAAGATCTTGGGAAATTAAAAAAGCAATATCCATACTTCTTTCCGGCAGGAAATGACGATGCTGTCTGGATCCAAAAAATGCAAGAACCAATTTGGCGTGAAGTATATGCTGAGGTGCAAAAAAATACTCCAATTTTGAACCGGTGCGCGAAGAGTTTAATTCGCTTTTTCAGCACGTAAAATATTATTTCCCTAAAACGAAAACGCCAAAAGTAATTACGGTAATTGGAGAAATGGATTATAATACTAAAGCAATCTATGCTGATAGTCTAGTTATTGTGGCTTTGGAATTGTATTTAGGAAAAGAGCATAAGTTTTATGAGTTTCCTGCTTATTTGAAGCAAAATTTTGAAGAGAAACAAATAATGCCAGATGTAGTTTCTAGTTTTACATACAGAAATATCCCGGCTTTTCCAGATCGAAATTTGATTTCGCAAATGATTTTCGAAGGGAAGCAACTTTATGCTAAAGATTTGCTTTTGCCTGAATATTCAGATGCCGATAAAATTGGATATACGCCAGAGCAAATAAAATGGTGCGAAGAAAATGAAGCCTACATGTGGCGCTATTTTTTAGAAAAAGAGATGTTGTACAGTGATGATCCAAAACTTACAACTCGATTTATTGCGCCAGCACCGTTTTCGAAATTTTATTTAGAGATTGATAATGAATCGCCAGGAAGAGTAGGCGCATGGATTGGATGGCAGATGGTGCGTTCGTACATGAAAAATAACAATGTATCTTTGCAGGAATTGCTAAAAGTAAATGCAAAAGAGATTTTTGAAAAGTCAAAATATAAACCTAAGAAATAATGTCAAATACAATAAATTCAGAAATTAAATTCAATATAGAATTAGACGAAAACCGTGTTCCAGAAAAATTATCATGGAGTGCACAAGACGGCGGGGTTCGTGATGAAGAAGCGAAAGCAATAATGTTGTCTATTTGGGACAGTAAAGCCAAAGAAACAATGCGTATTGATTTGTGGACAAAAGATATGCCAGTGGATGAAATGAAAATCTTTTTCCACCAGACTTTAGTGGCAATGGCTGACACTTTCAAACGTGCAACAGACGACGAGAAAATGTCGGATACAATGAAAGATTTCTGTGATTATTTTGCAGAAAAACTGGAACTTACAAAGTAGTCGGAAATTCTAAAATAAAAAATTCCAAATTCCAAGCTTTAAAATTGGAATTTGGAATTTTTTTATTGATCATTTTAAAGTTATTTGACTGATTTTTTATCTATGTCTTTAAAAATTTTCTTCAAAGCTTTTGTCATCAATTGGTTGGAGTTTTTATAGAATGCTATATTGTCTATAAGTTTATCTGACTTTTCGGTTTGCCACATTGGCTCTGAAGCTTCTTTTCTTGTAATTCCCACTACGTTTTGTGAATAGATTATTTGTTGCAGATTCAAATCATAAATTTCGACAATTACCGAAGCTTCATTTTTTCCTGTTTCACTATCACTCTGATATAATTCGATTGTAGAGAAGTCGCTTTTATTCTTTTTTGTAGAAATATTGATGAAGAAGTCAAATCCTGTACCTTCTTTCAATTCTTTTAATTTTGTTTTATTAGGATTCAAAGGAATTTTTCGAGGAACAAGCAATCCATTTACATCGTGGATATATGATATGCGCTCTCCAAGGTTTTTTCTGAAGAATTTCATAGATTCATCTGTCAGGCGATCTTTGGAATTCTTAGGCGCATCTATTTCGTTTAAAAGCCATTTTCCTGAAGTGAAATCGACTCCGGTTTGCTTAGGTGTTAAAAAAAGAAATGATGGTTTACTGCAAGAGGACAAAAAAATAAAAAGGAAAGTGATACTACAGATTAATTTGGTTTTGTTCATGGAAAATAAGTTAATTCGTTCAAAAATAGGAAAAGAAAATCCAATAAAAAAATCCCAAATTCCAAGTCTTAAATTGGAATTTGGGATTTTGTTTAGTGTATTTTTAAAATTTGGAATTTAAAATTGGTTGTTGTTTTTGAATACTTCCTGATTTACTTCGTCTATGTAAGTTAAAAGTTCTTCTTTTCCAATTGATTCTGTTGATGAGGTAACAAAATAATGAGGCATTTCGGCCCAGTTGTTAGCGTACATTTGTTTTTTGTAGGCGACAATATGCGAATCAACTTTTGTTCTGCTGATTTTGTCTGCTTTGGTAAAAATAATGCAAAACGGAATTTCGCTTTCGCCCATGTAGGACATGAATTCAATGTCAATATTTTGAGCTTCGTGGCGAATGTCGATCAAGACAAAAGCGCAAACAAGCTGTTCTCTGTTTTCAAAATAATCGGTGATAAATTGCTGAAAAACAGATTTTGTTTTTTTAGAAACTTTTGCATATCCATAACCTGGCAAATCGACCAAAAACCAATTATTATTGATTTTGAAGTGATTTATCAGCTGTGTTTTTCCAGGTTTTCCAGATGTTTTTGCTAAATTTTTATGATTGGTAATCATATTGATCAAAGAGGATTTTCCAACATTTGATCGGCCAATAAAAGCGTATTCTGGCAAAAATTCAGCCGGGCATTTTGAAGCGTCAGAATTGCTGACAATGAATTCGGCAGAAGTAATTTTCATGTTTTTTTGTTTTTAAACTTTCTTAAAAATGGAAAGTTAGGTACTATAATTTCTGCTCAGTAAGCCATTTTTCAAGAATCTCGTTGAATTCATCAGGATGTTCCATCATAGCGGCGTGTCCACATTTGTCAATCCAATACAAAGTTGAATTTGGCAATAATTTATCAAATTCTTCAGCAACATTTGGAGGTGTTACCGAATCATTTTTACCCCAAATGATGCAGGTTTCTACTGTCATTTTTGGTAAATCTTTAGCCATATTATGACGAATTGCGCTTTTGGCAATCGTTAAAGTCTTGATTAATTTGATTCGGTCATTAGCAGTTGCATAAACTTCATCGATCAGTTCTGGAGTAGCAATAGCAGGATCATAAAACACATCTTCAGCTTTCTTTTTGATGTATTCGTAATCGCCTCTTCTTGGGTAGCTATCTCCCATTGCGCTTTCGTAAAGGCCAGAACTTCCGGTAATTACAAGTCCTGCAACTTTTTCCGGGTATAGTTTTGTGTGGTACAATGCGATATGTCCTCCCAATGAATTTCCTAGTAAAATAACTTTGTCAAAACCTTTAAAAGCAATAAAATCTTTTACGTATTTGGCAAAACTTTTTACGTTTGTTTTTAAAATGCTTTGCGTGTAGATTGGCAAATCCGGGATTACCACTTTGTATCCTTTCGACGGAAAATATTGCGCTACACCATCAAAATTACTAAGGCCTCCCATTAACCCGTGTAAAATTACGATAGGAGTTCCTTCTCCAGCTTCAAAATAGCTGTATTTGCCTTCTTTTTTGTAGTGTTTGTCCATTTAATCTAATGCCAATTTCAATTTGGACAAATATAGGGTTAAATAAATAAAAATGAATTTTTGCCACCGTTTTTTAACTAGATAATTTACGTAGAATTTATAAGTGGTTAAAAATCAGCTTTTAGGGTGTTTTTTGATAAAAAAGCCAAATGTTAAGAAATCGATATAAAAATCATTTTTTTAAGAAAAATAGTGCTTAATTTTTTTGAATGATTAATGTTATTAAGAAAACGCTATTAATAAGTTAAACTATTGATTGTCTATGGCTTAGTGAAGGTGGTAGAAAAGTGGTTAAACTTATTAACAAAGTGGTATATTGTGGTAAAATGTGGTAATATTTTTTATATTTTTGTCCTATAACATCTTAATTGATTTTTTTGAACACAATTGTTGGGACATATGAGTGTAAAGTCGATGCTAAAGGAAGGCTAATGATGCCTGCGCCTTTGAAAAAGCAATTGGCTTCATCGCTTCAAGACGGTTTCGTTTTGAAACGCTCCGTTTTTCAGCCGTGTTTAGAATTATATCCAATGGAAGAATGGAATTTGATGATGCAAAAAATCAACAAGCTTAATCGCTTTGTGAAAAAAACAATGATTTCATTCGAAGATTTACTGCTGGGGTTAAAATGGTGGAGATTGATGCATTAGGAAGATTGCTGGTGCCGAAAGATCTGGTTGCTTTTTCAAGTATTTCTAAAGATGTTGTTTTTTCTTCTGCGGTTAATATTGTGGAAATTTGGGATAAAGATTTATATGAAAAATCAATAAGCGGCGAAGATATGGATTTTGCTGATTTAGCCGAGGAGGTAATGGGAAATATTAATGACGACGACAATGGAATATCATAATCCGGTTTTGCTTCATCCAACAGTTGATGGTTTAAACATTAAATCTGATGGTATATATGTAGATGTGACCTTTGGCGGAGGTGGCCATTCAAAAGAAATTTTGAGACGCTTGGGGCCAAATGGAAAATTGTTTGCTTTTGATCAAGACGAAGATGCACTTGCAAATGCACTGCCAGATGAAAGGTTTACTTTAATTAATGAGAATTTTAGATTTATAAAAAGGTTCTTGCGTTTTCATGGTGTTAGAGGTGTTGATGGAATCTTGGCAGATTTAGGAGTTTCGTCACATCAGTTTGATGTTCCTGAAAGAGGTTTTTCAACCAGATTTGATGCCGAACTTGATATGCGGATGAGTCAAAAAAATGATTTGAATGCTTATCGAGTGGTTAACGAATATGAAGAACAGGATTTACGTCGTGTTTTTTGATTATGGGGAGTTGAAAAACGCGCCAGCTTTAGCTAGAACAATCGTTGAAGCGAGAAGAGATTATCCAATCAAAACAACTGATGAGCTAAAAGAAGCCTTGAAGAAATATTTGCCTGAAAAAGTTAGAAACAAAGTATTGGCTCAGATTTATCAAGCAATCAGAATTGAAGTGAATCAAGAAATGGACGTTCTGAAAGAATTTATTGAACAGTCATTAGAAATTTTGAATCCGGGTGGAAGGCTTTCAGTAATCTCTTATCATTCTTTAGAAGATCGATTGGTAAAAAGATTCATTAAAAACGGAATGTTTGAAGGAGAACCAGAACGCGATTTTTACGGGAATTTTTCAGTTCCGTTTAAGACTATCGGGAAATTGATTGTTCCAGACGACGCTGAAATCAAAATCAACAATAGAGCGAGAAGCGCAAAATTGAGAATTGCTGAAAAGATATAATATATAGGTAGAAATGAAAAGTGGAGTATTTGGCATATTAAAAGCAAGATTCTTGATCAATGACGACGCAATTAAAAACTGGCGTTTCATTGTTTTCATCATTTTGTTGGCCATTTTGATGATTGCAAATACACAGCGATACGAACAAAAGGTTTTTGAAATTGCAAAACTGAATAATGAAGTAAAAGAATTGAGATCAGAATTTGTTGACCGACGTTCAGAATTGATGAAATTAAAAATGGAATCGACAATATCGGATAAAATGCTTGAAAAACAGATTTTTCCATCAACGGTTCCTCCAATAAAAATAGAAGTTAAAAAAGAAGAAGAAAAAGTTTCTTTAAAAGAATATGGCAGTAGACGATAAACATATATCCTACAGAATTTACCTCGTAGCAGTTTTCATCTTTTTGATGGCAATTGCTATTGTTGTTAAATTAACCAATATTCAGTGGGTTCAAGGCGATCATTATAGACAACTGGCAAAACAGCGTACAGTAAGAAATTTTGTGATTCCGGCAAACAAAGGAAATATTTATTCGGCTGACGGAAGTTTATTGGCAACATCAATCCCGAATTATGAAATTCGTTTTGATGCAAAAGCGCCAAAAACAGAAACTTTTGAGAAATACGTAAAAGCGCTTTCAGATTCATTAGCAACTGTTCTGGATCGACCTGCAGGTTATTACGAACAAGAATTAAGAAGAGCAAGAGCAAATAAAAACCGTTATTATTTGGTTGCTAGAAAGCTGAGTTATACAGAATATGTAAAAATTAAAGGTTTTCCATTGTTCAATTTAGGCGCTTTTAAAGGTGGAATTATAATTGAACAAGAAACAGTTAGAAAACATCCGATTGGTAAAATTGCAGAAAGAACTATTGGTTACGACCGAATTGATCCAGCAACAGGAATTGAAGTTGGAAAAGGAATCGAATGGGCTTTTAAAAGCTATTTGAATGGAAAAGATGGAAAAATCTTAAAGCAGAAAATTGCAAAAGGACAGTGGAAACCTATTCGAGATGTAAACGAAGTAGATCCAATTGATGGTTACGATGTAATTTCTACTATAGATGTTTTTATTCAAGATATTGCGCATCATGCTTTGTTGAAACAGCTTGAAGAGTATGAAGCAGATCACGGTTGTGTGGTGGTAATGGAAACAGAAACGGGATATGTAAAAGCGATTTCAAATTTAGGTAGAGGCGAGGATGGAACATATACTGAAACGACTAACTATGCTGTAGCAGAATCTCATGAACCTGGATCGACTTTTAAATTGGTTGATTTAATGGCCATTTTAGAGGATAAAGTTGCTGATACAAGTACGGTTTATGACAGTCATGGTGGTGTGGTTAAATACTATGGAAGATCTGTTCGTGATTCGCATAACGGAGGTTATGGAAAAGTATCATTAGCGCGCGGATTCGAACTTTCGTCAAATACGGTAATGGTTCAGGCGGTTTATGATAACTATAAAAATAATCCATCTAAGTTTGTAGATCATATTAAAAGTTTTGGTTTGGATAAACCTCTAGGATTGCATTTTAAAGGAGAAGGAAGGCCAATTATTCCTCAACCTGGAGAAAAACGTTGGTCGGGAATATCACTTCCGTGGATGGCTTTTGGCTATTCGGTTTCAGTGACGCCAATGCAAACTTTAGCGTTTTATAATTCGGTAGCAAATAATGGTGTAATGGTAAGGCCGCAATTTGTTTCGGAAATTAAAGAATGGAATAAAACAATTAAAAAGTTTGATACAGAAGTAATTAATCCAAAGGTTTGCTCTGAAGAAACACTTAAAAAAGTAAAAGCTGTTTTGCAAAATGTGGTAAAAAAAGGAACAGGTTCTAAGTTGTATTCGAAAGATTTTTCGATGGCAGGAAAAACGGGAACTGCTCAGATGAATTATGGTGGGAAAGAAGGAAAATCGGCATTGTATTATGCTTCATCTTTCGTAGGATATTTTCCGGCAGATCATCCAAAATATTCTTGTATTGTAGTAGTGCATAAACCAAATACAGCTAAAAACAATTATTACGGAGCAGACGTTGCAGGGCCGGTTTTTAAAAGAATTGCTCAAAAGATTTTTACAGATGCGCCTTCAACAAATAAAATAAAACAGCTGGATTCTAGGATTCCAAAGCAGGAAATCAGTTATGCAAAGTTTGATAAAGTATCAAATACGAAAACAAATGTAATTCCGAATTTAAAAGGAATGCCAGGAATGGATGCAATTGCTTTGCTTGAAAATTTAGGTTTGAAAGTAAAAGTAAATGGAATTGGAAAAGTGAAGAATCAATCGATTCAAGCTGGTCAAAATATTAGCAAGAACGCAACAATTGTATTAGAATTATCGTGAAAGTATTAAAAGACATATTATATAAAGTAGCTATTGAATCTGTAAAAGGTTCAACGGATGTTGCTATTCAGAAAATCGAATTTGATTCACGTAAAATAGAGGCAAATGATATTTTCGTGGCCATTCGCGGTTCACTTTCTGATGGACATGATTACATCGAAAAGGCAATTCAGCTTGGAGCAAAAGCAATTATTTGCGATACGTTTCCGGCAAATATTGCAAATGATGTAACTTATATTCAGGTAAAAGATACCAATACAGCGTTGGCTTTTATGGTCGCTAATTATTTTGAAGATCCATCGGCAAAACTAAAATTAGTTGGCGTAACGGGTACAAACGGCAAAACAACAATTGCTTCATTATTGTTTCAATTGTTCAAAAAAGCAGGTTTTAAAGTTGGTTTGCTTTCAACTGTAAAAATTATGGTTGATGAAACAGAATATCCAGCAACGCATACAACACCAGATTCGATTACAATAAATCATTTTTTAAATGAAATGATAGAAGCAGGAGTGACGCACTGTTTTATGGAAGTGAGTTCGCACGGAATTCATCAAAAACGTACTGAAGCTTTGCATTTTGTGGGAGGCATTTTTACGAATCTTTCACACGATCACTTAGATTATCATCCAACTTTTGCTGAGTATAGAGATGTGAAAAAATCATTTTTTGATTCGCTTCCAAAATCGGCTTTTGTGTTATCAAACATTGATGATAAAAACGGATCGGTAATGTTGCAAAATACTGTTGCTAAAAAACTGACTTACGCATTAAAATCTTACGCAGATTACAGAGCGCAGATTTTAGAAAGCCAATTATCAGGTTTGTTATTGAAAATTAATGATAATGAAGTTTGGGTAAAGCTAATTGGTACTTTCAACGCATACAATGTTTTGGCAATTTATGGAACAGCTGTAGAATTAGGAATTGATAGTCTGGAAGCGTTACGATTATTGTCTGATTTAGAGAGTGTTTCGGGTCGTTTTCAATATATAGTTTCAAATGAAAAGATAACAGCGGTAGTTGATTATGCACACACGCCGGATGCGCTTGAAAATGTCTTAAAAACGATAAACGACATTCGTACAAAAAATGAACAGTTAATCACTGTTGTTGGTTGTGGCGGAAATAGAGATAAAACAAAAAGGCCGGTTATGGCAAAAAGCGCTTCAAAATTGAGCGATAAAGCAATTTTAACTTCTGATAATCCAAGAAACGAAGATCCTGAAGTGATTTTAGATGAAATGGAAGCGGGAGTTGAAGGACAGAATTATAAAAAGATTCTAAGAATTACGGACAGAAAACAAGCAATAAAAACCGCTTGTCAATTGGCTCAGCCAAATGATATTATTCTTATTGCAGGAAAAGGGCACGAGACTTATCAAGAGATAAACGGTGTTCGCCATCATTTTGATGATATGGAAACTGTAAAAGAAATTTTAGAACAACTAGGGAAATAACAAAACTGAAATTCCAAAATCCAAAATCCACTTTACGAATTGGAATTTAAAAAATAGAAAAATATGCTATACTACTTATTTGAATATTTTGACAAAACATTAGATATACCTGGAACGGGAGTTTTTCAATATATCACTTTCAGATCGGCTTTGGCTTTAATGCTTTCGTTGCTTTTATCTACGATTTACGGAAAAAGGATTATCAACTTTTTGCGTCGTCAACAAGTAGGTGAAACGGTTCGTGAGCTTGGTCTTCAAGGGCAAAATGAAAAAGCTGGAACGCCAACAATGGGAGGTTTGATTATCATTTTTGCAACCCTTGTGCCTGTTTTGTTGTTTGCACGCTTGCATAATATATACATCGTATTGCTTATTGTGACTACACTTTGGATGGGTGCAATTGGTTTTATTGATGATTATATTAAAATATTCAAAAAAGATAAAGAAGGTCTAAAAGGAATTTTTAAAGTTATTGGTCAAGTTGGTTTGGGAATAATCGTAGGTGCGGTTCTTTATTTTAGCCCGGCTGTTACAGTACGAACAGATACTGGAAGAACTGATGTTTTTAAAGCATCACAAAATACAACGGTTATTTTGCCGGCACCAGTTGAGGAAAAATCAACAGCAACGACAATCCCTTTTGTAAAAAATAACGAATTTGATTATGCTGAACTATTGGCTTGGACAGGCGAAGGATATGAAAAATGGGCTTGGTTGATTTTTATTCCGGTTGTAATTTTCATCATTACAGCGGTTTCTAACGGAGCAAATCTAACAGACGGAATTGATGGTCTTGTCGCCGGAACTTCTGCAATATCGGTGCTCGCACTCGGCATATTTACATTCGTTTCTGGTAATATCATTTTTTCTAATTATTTGAATATCATGTATATCCCAAATTCGGGAGAAATGACTGTATTTATATCGGCATTTGTTGGGGCTTTGATTGGATTTCTTTGGTACAATTCTTATCCAGCATCTGTTTTTATGGGAGATACAGGAAGTTTGACAATTGGAGGAATTATAGCGGTTTTAGCGATTGCCGTCTCGTAAAGAATTATTGATTCCATTATTATGCGGAATCTTTTTAGTAGAGAATTTCTCAGTGGTTTTACAAGTGAGTTATTTCAAATTTACTAAAAAGAGATATGGCGAGGGACGAAGAATTTTCTTGATGTCGCCTCTTCATCATCATTATCAGAAAAAAGGGTACCACGAAAGTAAAATCGTAACCAGATTCTGGGTTGTTGCCATCATGTTAGCCATATTGTCAATCGTTACTTTAAAATTAAGATAGATGAGGCTGGTTGTGCTTGGAGGAGGAGAAAGTGGTGTGGGGACCGCCATTCTCGGAAAGAAAAAAGGATATGATGTTTTTGTATCTGATTTCGGAAAGATAAAAGAAAGTTATAAAGAAGTTCTTATCATTAATAAAATTGCTTGGGAAGAAGAACAGCATACAGAAGATTTAATTCTGAACGCCGATGTCGTGATGAAAAGCCCTGGAATTCCTGAGAAATCTCCAATAGTAAAAAAGCTGATTGCGGCCGGAGTAAAAGTGATTTCGGAAATTGAATTTGCGAAGCCTTATACGGAAGCGCTTACAGTTGGAATTACAGGGAGCAATGGTAAAACGACAACTACAATGCTGACTTACCACTTACTAAAATCGGCTGGATTGAATGTGGGATTGGGAGGAAATATTGGAAAAAGCTTTGCTTGGCAAGTGGCCGAAAATAAATTTGATGCATACGTTCTTGAATTAAGCAGTTTTCAACTTGATGGAATCATAGATTATAGGCCAGATATTGCCATAATTACGAATATCAGCCCGGATCACTTAGATCGATATGAGTATAAATATGAAAATTATATCAATTCGAAGTTCAGAATAACAATGAATCAGACTGAAAGTGATTATCTGATTTATGATGCTGATGATGAGGCAAGCACAGAGTGGTTAAAAAATAATACAACAAAAGCGAAATTAATTCCTTTTTCATTGACTAAAAATCTTAAAGAAGGAGCTTCTATAAATAACAACAAAATGGAAATAAAGATCAACCAAGAAGAGTTTACAATGGATACAGAACACATTGCGTTAGAAGGAAAACATAATATGAAAAATGCAATGGCAAGCAAGCTCTGTGGCAAAATTGATGCAAATTAGAAATGCAACAATTCGTGAAAGTCTATCTAATTTCCAAGGTGTTGAGCACCGTTTAGAAAAAGTATTAAAAATTCAGAATGTACAATATATCAACGATTCGAAAGCGACAAACGTTAATGCGACTTTCTTTGCTTTAGACAGCATGAATGTGCCAACTGTTTGGATCGTGGGTGGAGTTGACAAAGGAAATGATTACAACGAATTAATGTCGTTAGTTCGCGAAAAAGTTAAGGCAATTATCTGCTTAGGAATTGATAATCGCAAAATTATTGAAGCTTTTGGAAATGTTGTTGATATTATGGTGGAAGTAAATAATATGAATGATGCAGTGAAAACTGCCCAAAGATTAACAGAAAAGGGTGATGCTGTTTTGTTGTCTCCAGCTTGCGCAAGTTTCGATTTGTTCGAAAATTACGAAGATCGTGGAAAACAATTCAAGCAAGCGGTACATAATTTATAATTTTAGATTTTAGAGTTCAGATTTTAGATTGTTGCTAAACTTTGAACTAAAAAAATATAAAAGTTCTTTTTGATTATGACGACGGATGAAATGAAATTGAGAACAAAAGCATTCTCTTTGAGTATAATTGGTTTAGCCGAAAAATTATCTAATACATATATTGTAAAAGTAATTGCAAATCAAATTGTAAGAAGTGGAACATCAGTCGGAGCAAATTATAGAGCAGTTTGTAGAGCTAGAAGCGATAAAGAATTTATTTCCAAGATGAATATTGTTTTAGAAGAAGCTGATGAAACTTTATTTTGGTTAGAAATTATAAAAGAAAAAGATTGGAGTGATAAATCAGATTTAGAAATGATTTTGAAAGAAGCCAATGAATTAACAGCAATTTTTGTAAGCAGTTTAAAAACAGTAAATAAAAGAATCAATCAATAAAATTAAAGGTTTTAAAAAGCAATCTAAAATCTAAAATCAGAAATCTAAAATTAAATGAAGGAGCTAGTAAACAAACTAAAAGGAGATAGAGTAATATGGTCATTCGTGGCTTTATTAGCGCTGTTTTCGTTTATGCCTGTTTTTAGTGCGAGTAGTAATTTAGCATATATAGGTCACGGAACAGGAAATACACTGGGTTATTTAGTGAAACATTTAGCGCATGTGTGTATTGGTTTCTTGATTATTTACTGGGTACATAGGGTTCCGTATCATTATTTCAGAGCGATTTCAAAAATTGCTTTGCCAATAGTTTGGTTTTTATTGCTTTATACATTGTTAAAAGGAACAGTTATTGCCGGAGCAAATGCGAGCCGCTGGATTCAGGTGCCTTTTATCGGAATTACATTTCAGACTTCGACATTGGCTTCGATTGTTTTGTTCATATTTGTAGCGCGATATTTGTCAAAAACTAAAGAAGAAAACGAACCTTTTCAAGTGTCGTTTGTTCAGCTTTGGATTCCTGTATTTATTACATTGGCATTAATTCTGCCTGCTAACTTTTCAACGACAGCGTTGATTTTTGCAATGGTTTTAATGCTTACGTTCATTGGGAAATATCCGTTAAAACATATCGGAATTATTATAGGTTCAGGAGTAGCGATGTTGGCATTTTTCCTTTTAGTTGCAAAAGCTTTTCCTGATTCGAGATTTTTCAGCAGGGTTTCAACTTGGGAAAGTCGTATTATGAACTTTACCACTGATAAACCTGACGAAGACGATTATCAGATTGAGAAAGCAAAAATTGCAATTGCATCTGGAAGACTTGGCGGATTGGGGCCTGGAAAAAGTGTTCAGAAAAACTTTTTGCCACAATCTTCTTCCGATTTTATTTATGCCATTATTGTCGAAGAATATGGATTGGTTGGCGGCGTAGCAATAGTGATTTTGTATTTATTGCTTTTGTTCCGATTTGTGATCGCATCGCATAAAGCCAATACATTGTTTGGAAAACTTGTTGTCGTTGGGCTCGGTTTCCCGATGATATTTCAGGCGATGATCAATATGGCGGTTGCAGTTGAATTGTTGCCGGTTACAGGACAAACATTACCACTGATAAGTTCAGGAGGAAGTTCGATCTGGATGACATGTTTAGGTCTCGGAATTATCATTAGTGTTACAAAAAAAGAAGAAGAAATAGCTGAAGAAAAAGAAGAGAAGGAGAGACGAAAAGAAGCGCTTCAAAGATTAATTGACAAAGAATTAGCAGAAGAAGATTTGCCTGCGGATGAAGTATATGAAGAAGAGGCAATGTATTCAATCGAAGATAATTCAAGAAATCCGATGAATGCAGTTTTAAATAGATAAGATTAAAATATAAAGATTTTTTAAAAAGGTGTAATTTTTAGAACGATGACAAAGTATAAATTCATACTTAGCGGAGGAGGAACAGGAGGGCACATTTATCCTGCAATTGCGATTGCAAATGAATTAAAATTACAATTTCCTGATGCAGAATTTCTATTTGTTGGTGCCAAAGATAAAATGGAAATGCAGAAAGTGCCTCAGGCAGGATATGAGATTAAAGGTCTTTGGATTGCTGGATTACAGCGCAAATTGACTTTGCAAAATATGATGTTTCCGTTAAAATTGGCGACAAGTTTATTGGAATCAAGAAGAATCATTAAAAAGTTCAAACCGAATGTTGTAATTGGAACTGGCGGTTTTGCTAGTGGGCCATTATTACAAGCGGCAGGATCAGCAGGAATTCCAACGGTTATTCAGGAACAGAATTCTTTTCCGGGGATAACAAATAAATTGTTGAGTAAAAAAGCAAATTCGATTTGTGTTGCTTACGATAATTTGGAGCGTTTTTTTCCAGCAGATAAAATTATTTTGACTGGAAATCCAGTGCGTCAGGATTTAATCGATATTAACAGTAAACGCGACGAAGCAATTGCGTTTTATGGTTTGGATCCAAATAAAAAAACACTATTGGTTTTGGGCGGAAGTTTAGGTGCACGCAGAATCAATCAATTAATTGAAAAAGAATTGCAAAATTTTCTTTCGCAAGGTGTTCAAATAATCTGGCAATGCGGAAAATTATATTTTGAAGATTATAAAAAATACAATCAGCCAAATGTAAAAGTGGTTGATTTCATTGAAAGAATGGATTTTGTTTACGCTGTACGCGGATGTGATTATTTCAAGAGCCGGCGCGTCATCAGTTTCAGAATTATGTATTGTTGGGAAACCAGTAATATTTATTCCGTCGCCAAATGTGGCCGAAGATCATCAAACCAAAAATGCACAAGCAATTGTAGATGCAAAAGGTGCAATTTTGTTGAAAGAATCTGAATTAGACGGCGAATTTAGTATTGTTTTTGAAGCGTTGTTAAAAGATGAAGGGAAACAAAAACAATTGAGTGATAACATTAAAAAACTTGCAAAACCGAAAGCTACACAAGACATCGTGGCTGAAATTGTGAAGTTAATTAAATAGGAGTTGTCAAAAGTTAAAGACGCAAAGTGCGCGACTTTAAAAACTTTTGACTTTAAGACATTAAGACTGAATTATGAATTTAAATCAAATACAAAACGTTTATTTTATAGGTATCGGAGGCATCGGAATGAGTGCTCTGGCTCGTTATTTCAAATATATTGGAAAACAAGTTTCAGGTTACGACAAAACGCCATCAATGCTTACAAGTGAATTAATTGAAAGTGGTATTGATATTCATTTTGAGGATAATATTAATTTGATTCCTACTGATTATTTTGTAGAAAATACATTGGTGATTTTTACTCCAGCAGTGCCGAAATCGCATTCAGAGTGGAATTATTTTATTGAAAGAAATTACGAAATTAAAAAACGTGCCGAGGTTTTAGGGATTATCACCAAAGACACATTTAGTTTCGCAGTTGCTGGAACACATGGCAAAACGACAACATCAAGTATTTTAGGACATATTTTATTTGAAAGCGGAGCAGATGTTACGGCGTTTGTTGGTGGAATTGTAGAAAATTACAACTCAAATTTAATTGGAACGGGGAAAACCGTGACAGTTGTTGAAGCTGATGAATTTGATAGATCGTTTTTACACTTGCATCCAAATATTGCCTGTATAACTTCAATGGATGCAGATCATTTGGATATTTATGGAACAAGTGATGCTATTGAAGATTCTTTTAGGGAATTTGCTTCAAAAGTAGAAGATAAAAACAATCTGTTTATTACTAAAGAATTGCCTTTAGAAGGCGTTCAATGTGCGATAAACGAAGATGCGGTATATAAGGCCTACAATGTTCGAATTGAAGATGGAAGCTATGTTTTTGATGTTCAAACGCCATCAGAAATAATAAAAGATCTTCATTTTGGATTGCCTGGAAAACACAATTTAATGAATGGATTGATGGCTATTGCGATGGCAAAAACTTTCGGCACCCCGACCGAGTCCATTGCAAAAGCCATTGCTTCATTCAGAGGAATCAGAAGACGTTTTTCTTATCAGATTAAATCGGATAAGTTAGTTTACATAGATGATTATGCACATCATCCAACAGAAATTAATGCTGTTCATCAAGCAGTTAGAGAATTATATCCGGGAAAGAAAGTTTTGGCAATTTTCCAGCCGCATTTGTTCAGTAGAACAAAGGATTTCGTGGATGGATTTGCAGAAAGCTTGTCTCAGTTTGACGAAGTATTTTTAATGGATATTTATCCGGCAAGAGAACTTCCTATGGAAGGAGTGACTTCAGAATGGCTTTTAGGCAAAATGACAAATTCGAACAAAAAAATTGTCGCAAAAGAAGATTTATTGGCACAAATCAAAGCAAACGATGCGCCGATAATTGTAACAATAGGAGCAGGTGATATTGGAGAGATGGTACCATCAATTAAACAGATGCTAAATGAAAATATTTAATTGGACAAATATTAGATTAGTACTTATTTTCGGACTAGTTCTTTTTCTATATTCCTTCGCCCAACATCGAAATGGAGATAGAAAATTGAAGAAATCTGTAGTTGTTTTTGTAGGAGAAAATGCTCTTTTTGTCAAAGCAGAAACGGTTAATAAATTGTTGATAGAAAATAAAAGAGACGCTAGTAGTATTAGAAAAGATGAAGTAGATTTGAATAAGATAGAGAAAACCCTTGATGCGCAAGACATGATTGAGAAGTCAGATGTTTTTGTAAGTATCGATGGTGTTCTAAAAGCGAGGGTAAAACAGAAGACACCAATAGCAAGGATTCTTGATGGTGATCGATCTTTTTATATTGACTACGAGGGAAATAAAATGCCTTTGTCAGACAATTTTACAGCGCGAGTTCCTCTTGTTTCAGGGGCAATAAATGAAAAAAATAACGAAGATTTAGTCGCTTTATTTCGCACAATTTATGACGATGCGTTTTTGAAAAAAACATCATTGCAATACAAATTATGCCTAATGGCGACCTAAAAATGTTTAATCGAAATTATGATTACTTCATAGATTTTGGCAGAACGATGAATGTTGATAAGAAATTTAGAAACTATAAAGCGTTTTTTCAAAAAGCAGTTTTAGATAGTTCGTTATACAAATACAATAAAATTGACCTTAGGTTTACGGAACAAGTAGTTTGCACAAAATAATAGAAAATGGAAAAAGATAACATTGCAGTAGGTCTAGATATTGGAACGACAAAGATAGTTGCCATGATAGGCAAGAAGAATGAGTATGGCAAATTGGAAATTTTGGGTATTGGAAAATCCAAAAGTTTGGGAGTTGCAAGAGGAGTGGTAAATAATATCACGCAAACTATTCAATCAATCCAGCAAGCAATACTTGAGGCGGAAAACAATTCAGGTTACAAAATAAAAGATGTTGTTGTGGGTATTGCTGGGCAACATATCAGAAGTATTCAGCATACAGATTACATCAGCCGTAATAATCCGGAGGAAGTAATTGGCGAAAAAGATATTCAGCTTTTAATTGATCAGGTGAATAAATTGGCAATGTTGCCGGGTGAAGAAATTATTCACGTTTTGCCACAAGAATTCAAAATCGACGGGCAATCTGAGATTAAAGAGCCAATCGGAATGTACGGCGGAAGATTAGAATCTAGTTTTCACGTTGTAGTTGGTCAGGCATCTTCAATCAGAAATGTTGGAAGATGTATTCAGAGTTCAGGAATTGAATTGTCAGGATTGACTTTGGAGCCATTGGCTTCGGCAGATGCTGTTTTGAGCCAAGAAGAAAAAGAAGCGGGTGTTGCATTAATCGATATTGGAGGTGGAACTACGGATTTGGCCATTTTTAAAGATGGAATTATTCGCCATACTGCGGTTATTCCTTTTGGAGGAAATGTAATTACAGATGATATTAAAGAAGGCTGTTCGATTATCGAAAAACAAGCAGAGCTTTTAAAAATAAAATTCGGATCAGCTTGGCCGGGAGAAAATAAAGACAACGAAATTGTTTCTATTCCTGGTTTAAGAGGAAGAGAGCCGAAAGAGATTTCGCTTAAAAACTTATCAAAAATCATCCATGCACGTGTGGTGGAAATTATCGAACAGGTTTTTGCAGAAATCAAAGCTTACGGACACGAAGATCCACGCAAAAAATTGATTGCAGGAATCGTTTTAACTGGAGGTGGAGCACAACTAAAACATATCAAACAATTAGTTGAATACATTACTGGAATGGATACCAGAATTGGATATCCAAACGAACATTTAGCAGGAAATTCAAGCGAAGAAATTTCAAGCCCATTGTTTGCAACAGCTGTTGGTTTAGTGATGAACAGTATTGAAAACAGTACACAAAGCGCTGTTAGGATGGAAATTGTAAATGAACAGCCAAAAGTAGTTTACAGAAACCCTCCGGTTCAAGCACAACAACCAGTTCAGCAACGATACGAAGTTGAAGAAAACTACGTTGAAAGAGTAGAAACTGTTGAAGAACTAAGAGAAACAAGAACAAATAAAGTAGAAGCAGAATCTACAGAAACCAAAATTAGGAGATCATTTTTTGACAGATACGTCGATAAAATCAAAGATTTTTTAGACAACGCTGAATAAATATAAGCCGAATAGAGAAAAGAGAAAAGGATTGCTTTTTGCCCCAAGTCAAGAAGTAAAAAATGTACTAAATAAGAATTAAAAACCAAAAAGATGATGAGCAACTCAGAATTTGGAAGCATTTCATTTGATTTGCCAAAAAACCAATCAAATGTAATCAAAGTAATAGGTGTAGGTGGAGGAGGTAGCAACGCTATCAACCATATGTTTAAGCAAGGTATTAAAGGCGTTGATTTCATCGTTTGTAATACAGATTCGCAAGCACTTCAAAATAGTTCGGTGCCTAACAAAATTCAGTTGGGTATGAATTTAACAGAAGGTCTTGGAGCAGGAGCAAATCCTGATGTAGGACAACAGTCTGCTATTGAAAGTATTGCCGATATTGAAAAAATGTTGGATCGCAATACTAAGATGGTATTTATTACTGCTGGTATGGGTGGTGGTACAGGTACAGGTGCCGCTCCAGTTATCGCACAATTAGCAAAAGAAAGAGAAATCTTAACAGTGGGTATCGTGACGATTCCGTTTCAATTTGAAGGGAAAGTTCGTCAGGAGCAAGCACTTTTAGGAATCGAAAAATTACGAAAGCAAGTTGACTCTTTGATCGTAATTAACAATAATAAATTAAGAGAAGTTTACGGGAATCTAGGTTTCAAAGCTGGGTTTTCAAAAGCTGACGAAGTTTTGGCAACTGCCTCAAGAGGTATTGCTGAAGTAATTACGCACCACTATACTCAAAATATCGATTTACGCGATGCTAAAACAGTTTTGGCAAACAGCGGAACTGCGATTATGGGATCTGCAGTGTCAGAAGGTGAAAACAGAGCAAAAGATGCAATTGTATCAGCATTGGATTCTCCATTGTTGAATGACAATAAAATTACAGGAGCCAAAAACGTATTGTTGCTTATCGTTTCTGGATCTAATGAAATAACGCTTGATGAGATTGGAGAAATCAATGATCACATTCAAGCGGAGGCTGGTTACAACGCAAATATTATCATGGGAGTTGGTGAAGACGAAGCTCTTGGTGAGGCTATTGCTGTAACTATTATTGCGACTGGTTTTGATGTTGAACAACAAAACGAAATCGTTAATACTGAGCCAAAGAAAATTATTCACACGTTAGAAGACGAACAAAGAAGTGTTCACAACTTGACGAACAAACCGCTTGCATCTTTTGATTTGAATGCAGAAACACCTATTGCAAAATCTGAAGATAAAGTTGTTTTTGATTTAATGGAAGATACGGTTGCTCCCGTAGTTCAAACTCCAGTTGCTCCGGTAACGCCACCAACAATCAATCAAGAAGAATTGGTAGTGATGTCTGAGTTTATCAAAAATCTTGATGTAACTTTTGAAATCGTTTCGCCAATTACAGATATCGATTTTAAAATTTCTGCTCCAGAAGTGCCAGCTTACCAAGAGGTAAAACCAGTACAGCAAAGAACTTTTGAAAAAGAAGAGCAAACGACTTTTTCATTTGATTTGCCACTTTTCAGAAGTGAGCCTGAAGTGAAAAAAGAGCCAGTTGCAGAACAAGAAAATAAAATCGTTTTTGAGTTAACAAACGAAACACGTAATATTAAAGTAAATGATCCAGTTTCATTTGTTCCGGTTACAGAACTTTCTGACAACGGAATCATCAAATATTCTTTAGAAGAATATATGGAAGTGGAGAATGATTTAATGGCTTCGAAACCAGTTGAAAAAGTGGTTGAAGATACTGTGCCAGAAGAATTAAACATCACTTTGAAGCCAAGAGTTGATTTTGTTGCTCAAGCAGATTACACAACAACAGCTGAAGTTTCTCCAATGGAATTGACAATTGAAGAAACATTGCGTTTGCGTGCCGAAGAGAGAAGAAAGAAACTAAAAGAATTTAATTATAAATTCCACAATAATGTTTCAAGAATTGATGAGTTGGAAAAAGAGCCAGCTTACAAAAGATTAGGAATTGATTTATCGAATTCTCAATCTAATAATACTAATTCTAGAATTTCTGTAGGAACAGACAGCAACAACGATTTGCAATTGCGTTCAAATAATTCATTTTTGCACGACAACGTAGATTAGTTTTCAAAATCTTAATATAAGGATGACCCGAAAATTGGATTTAATTTTCGGGTTATTTTTTTATCTTCGCACAGAATTTAGAAATTTGACTTTTAAATAGTACTTTTAAAACAATATTGTCACCCTGAGCGTAGTCGAAGGGCTTCTCGTTGGAAAGGGTTTCGACTCCGCTCAGCCTGACAAACTATAGAGTTAGTTAAATAAAAATTCCAAATTAATCTATCAATTAATAGGCATTGGCTTATTTTAAATAAAACATAAACATGAGTTTACAAACACAAATCATGGACGAAATCAAAAACGCCATGAAAGCAAAAGATACTGTAGCTTTAGAAGCTTTAAGAGCTGTTAAATCAGAATTGTTATTGGCTTCAACTGCTTCTGGATCTAAAGAAGATTTATCTGAAGAAGACGAAATTAAATTACTTCAGAGATTAGTAAAAACACGTAAAGAAAGCGCAAGAATCTTTACAGAGCAAAATCGTCCTGACCTTGCTGAACCAGAATTGGCTCAGGTAGCAGTAATCGAGAAGTTTTTACCAGCTCAATTAAGCGAAGAGGAAGTAGAAGCTGTTATTGCAAAAATTATCACTGAAACAGGAGCTTCTGGAATTGCTTCAATGGGTAAAGTTATGGGATTGGCATCTGCTCAATTGGGCGGAACTGCTGAAGGAAAAACCATTTCTACAATTGTGAAGAAATTACTTTCGTAAATATAATTTTAGTCCCGAAGTTTCGGGATTAGAATGTAGATTTTAGATTAAATTTGCATTCTAAAATCACAAACATAAAATAAACTGACCGCGTAGTTCAACTGGATAGAATATCAGATTTCGGCTCTGAGGGCTGGGGGTTCGAACCCCTCCGCGGTCACTAAAAACTTTAAAAGCCTGAGAATGCCGATTCTCAGGCTTTTTTTGCGGTTCGAAAATTTTTAACATTTTCTTCTATCTTTGAAACTGCCTATATTCACAGGAGATTTCGGTTCGAACCCCTTCATGGATTTGTTAAGTTTTAGGTTCTTTTTCAGCTTTTATGCTCAGGTTACCTTTAAACTGGAACTCCATGAAATTAGCATATCCAAACATACACGGAAAAAAAATTTAAGAAGCGATTTAAAAAGCCGGCTGGAATCTTAATGACTTAACGCAAATAGTTGAGGAATATAATATTCCAGAGAAGCCGTTTAAAAGAACGGAAAAACTTAAAAAAACAAGCCTATGAAAAAAGAAAAAATGAATGCCAAAATTTGAAAAACAAAACCAATCAAAAATTAAATTTATCTTTGAAATAATTAAAAAAAAACACTCCTTTAGGAAAAGTCCAAATTAGTTTGAAGACATACACGAATACAAAGAATATCTATTCTTGCAATAACCATAGTATATTTAGTCTAGTGATAAAACCAAGCTAAAGATCGGTCAAATTATAGAACTGCGTAAAGAATAAAATGCTTTACGCAGTTATTTATAAATATAACATGCAATAATTACATTATTTTAGCTAAAAAACTACATGAAAAAACTAATTTTAATAATAACCATTCTTTTCATTTCCTGTCAAAAGAAAGAAACAGCAATAATAAAAAAACAGTAAAAGCGGAATTAGAAAAAGGAGATTTTTTTGTCCCTTATAACAAAAAAGAAAGTTTGGTTTTAAAATACAAAACAGATACATTGACTTTATTTTATGGGGAAAATAAATTGAATCGAGTAGAGCATAAATTTTTTGCCGAAAGCTATGGAGGGGATTCCGAATCAAGCTATCGAAGAGAAGGCTATCACATCAATGATGAAAATTTCTTTGACGGGACTGTTTCTATTACCGATACTTTAACAAAGAATGTTATTTCTGATTATCCAATTAAGTATGAAGAACGCTATGAGTTCTACAGAAAGAATTACACTTTCAGTTATATGTCTTTTGATGGTAAAAAAATAAGTGATTATTTTAAAAGCAAAGAGAATCCATCAAAAGGATACTTTTTCAATCTTTTATCAGTTGACCTTTTATTAAGCAAAGCTGATTTTCCCGTTGAAAAGCCGCCTAAATCATTATACAATACCAAAAACAATAACGACGAAATTTATGCAGATCAAGACTCTTTAAAAGTATACGAACTTGAGAGCACAAATAATTATAAAATAATTTCTTCAAGTATTTCATTTAAGTATTTAAGAGAAATAAACGTGCAAAAACAAGGAACATCAACTAAATACTTTGCGAAGATATTTCTAAAAAATGAAGGTGTAAAATATATAGATCTTAAAGAAATTGAAAACATTCTAGTTTTTGATCCACATGAAAACAGAGAAAGATTCGTAACTGCGCCGCAAGGTTTAGAAATGTATGACAATACCTACAGCGACGACTTTTTTGAAAACAAAGAGTATTTTATTACAAAACTTCCTTATGGGGCAATGGTCGAAAAAGAGAGTGATTACAGTACAGAATATATCTATAAGAATGGAAGAAAAGGTAATTTGACTTATGTTATCTTTAACGATGATGAAGGCGAGAGTTATAAAGGAATTGTTTTTAGCGGCTATTTATCAATAAACAAACCCGAATAAAACCAGTAGTTATAAAAAAATGACTGCTTGTAAAACTAAAAAGGAATTTCACGTTTATTTACGCGGGTTCTGCTCCACCGCTCTTAATTTATTGTCTCCTACTTTTTTGTATCATTAAAAAAATGAATTCTAATTAAAAAGATAAAGTAATGATTATGAATTAGTGTAGTGTGATCTAAAGACGATTGAGTGTGTAAGTTTCGATAAACGGTCTGAAGAATTTAGAGATAGATTGATTTTTAAAACAAAATTCTATTTTTTTTACATGTCCAAAAGGTCAAGAGATATAAACATAAAAAAAGTATTAGATGGATAGCATATTAAATTGGTTTGGTCGATTTAAATCGGATTCAAAAGAAAAGAAAATATCACAGATTAATTTTAGAGATGAAAACTTTAAAAAAATGATACTTGATTTAAACATAGAATCTGTTGCATCAATTACAGAGCTTAATTGTGAAGGTCATGATTTGACTTGTATCGATGAAATCAAGTATTTTCCCAATCTGGAAATACTGATTATAGATTCTTATGATTTAGAAGAATTAGATTTGACTTTTAATGAAAAATTAAAAAAAATTACCATTGAAAGAAGTGAGCATCTTACAGAAATTGATTTTTCAAAAAATACAAGGCTTGAAGTTTTAAAACTAGATAATCTGTTGCTGGAAAGTTTAGATTTAAAAACAAACTTAAATCTAAGGCAATTATTTTTGGATGGATTAAATGAGCTAGATGATATAGATTTAAGTTTAAATATAAATCTTGAAGAATTACATATCAGTCATATGTTAATCTCAGCCAGCGTAAATGAGAATAACAAAATGCTTAAAAAAATCTATTGCTCATATGGCGGCCATTGTATCTGGCATGAAAATGGATTAGCCGAATTAGAGGATCTTACGTTAGAAAATGTAGAAATAGATTCGTTAGATGTTACAAGATTTCCAAAATTGAAGAAATTGGATATAACTTGGAATCAAATATCCGAAATAGACCTTTCTCAAAATATTCTGTTAGAAGAATTACGTATTACTGATAATGCCTTCTCAAGAATTAATCTTGAAGAAAATATAAACTTAAAATATCTTCATTTAGGTGGAGATACAGAGCCTGAGTCTTCAGAAAAAATTAATCATACTCATTTAGATCTAACACATAATACCCAATTACTTGAGTTGTTTATTAGTTCAAGTGGTTTGTCAAAAGTTGATTTATCTAATAATTCGTTGCTTGAAAGACTTTATATTGATGAAAATCCAATAATATTAATTGATTTGTCAAAAAACATTTTGCTTAATGATTTAAGTATAAAAAATACATTGTTGGAAAGCATCAATCTTTTAGAAAATAAGAAATTGGGAAGACTTAAATTAGAAAATAATAAATTGAAATCTATCGAGCTTTCTAACAATATTGCTATTCTGGATTCAAGTATATCTGATGATAGTCTTGATGATAAAACAATAAATGAACTTCTTAAAAGAGGTTTAATTTAATGAATGCTTTTCGTACTAATGCGGGAGAAAATTTAGCTGATGCTTGCCGCATTAATGAATTAGTGATAACTCAAGACTAATAAATAGTTCAAATCACAAAATTAGTGATCATTTAAAATTTTTAAATCCTCCAATAATTGGTTCGAATTCTGTACCGTCAAGGTCACAAAAAAAGGAAAAGCCTGAGAATTTTGATTCTCAGGCTTTTTTGTGGTTCGGAAATCCTTCGGTGATTTTTTATTTTTACAAAATCTCACTGTTTAAAAGTAATTTTAGTTCGAATTCCATCAAGGATTGTTAGCAGGTTATTTATCTATAATTACTCGATCCAAAGTGCCTTTTCGTATACTGCATCACCATTTATAGTTTTGTAATTGATTAATTTTCCTTTGATTTCCTTATAATATTTTGTTTTAATAATATTTTCATTTGTTAAGTCTAATTCAACACGTTCAATCAATTTTAATGAATCATTAACCCAGCGATATAATTCTTTTGAATGTACACAATATGCGCAACTTTCATAAAAGCTTCTAATAAACTTTTTATCACGATCATAAGTCATATTGTATAATTTAATGTCTTTTCTATATTTCAAAATATTTTTCTCGTTGCAAATAAATACATATGGTATTGATTGTCCATGAGTATCCCTAGCACTATTTATAATAAAATCATCTCTATTATCTCCGTTTAAATCTATAACTTCATAGGAAAAAGCATAAGTATCAAAAGGAATGCTATCATTAAGAATCCATTTATTTTTGAACTTTTGGTAGAAGAATAATGTTGAATCGGTAACGGCAATAAATCCAATTTTTGTATTATTTATTTCTCCGCCATATAAAACGAATTTACTATCCCGATCTCTAAGTAAAAATTCATCCAAACTTGAAAATTTAATTAAGGAATCAACCAATTTATTCTTCAAGGAAACAGTTTCAAAATTCCTTTCTGTTTCAGAGTAAATAGATTTTCTCTTAGATCTTTCAAAATTTTCGCATGAATAAAAAATTGAAGACAGTAAAATAATAATTATTGTTATTTTCATCCTTTCGTTTTTTCTAACTTGGTGCCAACGTTCCTCTACAGCGGGTTTGGGACTAAATTTAGTCCACTCTTCGGATTTGCCAAATCATTCAGACACAAAACCATATTTTCCATTAGCCAATTGCCTAAATCCGTTGTAACAGTCGCTATAAGCCGTTTTTATTTCTTAATATATTTGTTAACGTTCGGTCGTTGTGTATTTTGCCAAATAAAATTATATCCCGTTTCTTTAACTTCAAGATCAAACTCCCTTTTTATTTTAAAAATATTTTCCGAAATACCTACAATAAATATAGCTCCAGAAAAAAATAATATACTAATTGTCATTAAGATTATCGTTAAAACTTGTGGGATACGAATCTTTACAAAAAAACGATTTATACTGAGGATCAATAAAAACCAAAACAAAAAGTAAATTAACAAGTCGATAATAAATTCCATTACAAAAAATTGATTTGACATTGATGTAAACCAGCCGTCACAAACATAAGGGAGAGGAAATCCATACATCATCGAGTCGGGCGCGTCAACAGGAAAAACATACCACCATTTTCTGAATATTAAAAACGATATTATGGTTAACGGCAGGACTAATTTGCAAATTAAATTTCTCATTATTTGTTGGTTTTTCAAAGTTTGTTGGTTTTCAAAATGCTTATAGCTGTACTACTGACAACTTTAGACTTTTTACCCAAAATTAGGTAGATATATCTGACAAACGTTAGGTTCATGTATTATCAAATATATGATAATAAACTTACATATCATCAAATAGATTTTTTATCTAACGAATACTTCTAGTTAACTTAAGTGCAAATTTCGCGAGACTTGCTACTTTATTGAATCAACAAAAACATATCTAACCTAATAGTAATTTCAAGTTTAAATCACAAAATTAGATATCATTCAATATCTTTAAATCCTCTAATAAAAGTTCGAATTTTGTACGGTCAAGGTCACCATAAAATTTGAAAAGCTTGGGAATGTTGATTCTCAGGCTTTTTATGGGTTAAAACTTTTATAAATGAAGATTTTTCGGGCGGATTATTTATATGTTTTCTCTGTTGTCATTCGATATTTTTAATTTGCCCGCTTTTATATAGTTTGTTAATCATTACTTTTAACTCTTGCCATTCTATATTTTTTGCTTCGTTTTTATACTTTTCAGTTGATTGCATAAAAGACCAAAGAAACCAAGCATTGATATGGCCAAATTCTGGAGAATTGCATAAAACAACCTCAACTGTTTGTTGATGTTTTTTGTTGTAAAAGCGACATTCTCCACCATGAAAACAATAATTCCAACGCTCCGATAGTTTTCCTTTTCGTGGAATATTTTCATTACTTCGGGATATTAGTTGTTTATAATCATCTATTTTTTTTATGTCAAGATCAAATTTTTTTCCAAGTTCAAACATTAAATATTTCCCTTGAATTCGATAATCAATAATGGCTTGTTTTATGATATTAGAATCGACTTTGGTTGTGTTGAAAAAGTTTTTAAACCAATTTTTTATCATTTTAAAATAACTTGTTTGATTTACACTTTTTTAATTTAAAAGTTAGATATAGTTTGGATATTCTCAAAAATAGGATTTTTATTTCATCGATTATCAAACGGATTTTTTATTTGTTGAATGCTTTTCGTACGGGTAACAGTGAAAAAAGCTTAAACTGATAAATGTACAGGTTTACACTTTTTATTCTTTTAAAACTAATCTTTTAATGAATATAAGTTACTTATCGGTACTCATATTTGACAATTTCCAAATTAAATTCCTTAAGTAAATTATTGTAATTTTTTAGATTCGTTCTATCACCATCATAAACGTCAATTACTAAAGTAGAATCAGTTTTAATCGCGCCAAAAGTTTGTCCTGCATTTCCAGGAAATCCTTCTTTAATTTTACTTTTTATTAGTTGTGATAAGTAATTGTTGATTGCAATTTTTTGTTTGTTAGCCAATTTAATTTCTTTGTTTATGTATGGTTGCTGGAACTCGGGCTTTCCGTACAGTTCTCCAAGTTTGTTACAATCGACTTTTGTTCTTTTGTAATTTGCGTAGAATTCTTTGTCAGGTTTTGCGAATATTTCAAAACTTTCATTATGACCGCCCCACTCGCCACATTCATCAAAATAAGCATAAATAATTAATCTCGTTTTCGAGCCAAAAGCACCAAGATCTGCAGGTTCGAAAAAATCTACAGTCTGATTTGTCTTGGTTGTTGAAGTTTCGTTCTTTTCTATTTTTTTATCACAAGAAATAATTAAGAATATGAAAATTAGCAAAAGAAAATTTTTCATATGATTGTTTCAAAAATATTATGAATAAATAAAGTTGCTTTCTAAACTTACTTCTATTTCTCAGTTTTCTTCTTGGAATTCTTAATCAGTACATAAATCGAAAACAAAAAGACAACAATATAAATAATAGCCAAAGCTGGCTTCTCAAATTTTAGTGTTTCAAAGTCAAATTGTTTAAACAATACTACGCCTAAAATGATTGCGATAATCGAAAAAGTGAATCGTAATGCGCTTTTATTTTCCATATTTATGTTTGATTATGATTAGTAATTCTTTTCTGGTTATAAAGCTAATATAATGAAATATTTTAATTCCGATTTCATATTTTAGCAAAGTAAAGGACAATTAATAATTGCTTGGAACTATATGAAAATAGTATTATTTGTCCAGCAGTTTATTATTCTACAATCAATCAAGCTTATCACAAAGGAGAATATAATCTGAGGATGAAGCGGTTTGAAATGGCAAAAAATATAGGAAAAAGTAAAAGTGAAAATAATCCCATGTTGAAAACAGTTTTAGTAAATCTCGGGAAGTTTTAGTTTTATTTCTTAGAAAAAATATTCTCGACAACCCAAGCAGGGCCGATCAATAAAAACTGAAGGTCTTTTAAAAAGAAGGTTTTTTGCCTTCAATATTGTGTCCGTAAAATTGTCCGATCCAAGCGATGACAAACACGCCAATTGAAAACATCCATAAAGGCACAAATTGGGCAATGTAATAATTTGCAACCAGACAAATGCCCGAAAAAACAGCAATTTTTACCGCCATAGCAATCGATAAGCGAATGTAAAAAACAAGAACAAAAAGCAAAACCACAAAAGCCCAATTTTCAATAATAGGCATGTTTAGTTTTAGCGAATTTGAGATAATACCGCTCGGAATGCTCATTAACAAACCAACAATCGAAAAAAAGATTGCAGGAACGCAAACATAATGTATCGCTTTGTTTTTTGGGTTTTGATGACTTACGGCATATTCTGCAAACCATTGATCTAATGTTCTCATTTTTTTTGGTTTTAGTAGTTAGTTGACGTAAATCTAATGAAAAATCTTTTTACTTAAACAGAATAAAATTTCTCTCGCAGATTTGGCAGATTTAGCGGATTTATTTTTTTATTTTAAAGGCAATATAAAGAGGATTCAAAAGTATATTTTCAAAAAAATCGGCTTAATCTGCCAAATCTGCGAGAAACAAAATTAGATTTTTTGAGTTACGTTATACTCAAAAATAGTATCCCACAATTCATCAATTGTGACAAGCGCTTCTTGCAATGGAATAACTTTCCATTTTCCATTATTTTCAATTCCGAGGCCGATATTTTTCAATTTTAATAAAGCATCATTGACATCAAAATCCAAATCGGTATTCAATTTGGTTTTAAACCAAGATTCTATTTGATGGTCAAGTTCTTTGGCGGTTAAAGGTTTTTCGCTTTTGTGTAAAAAAGAATAAGCTAAAATAGTCTCTTTTAAAACCTCTTCTTCAGATGAATTCAGGAGCGAATAAAACGCACCACTGTTGTTTCCGAGATTTTTGAAGTACAAACTATCAGAAAGCAATTTAGAATATCGGATTTTTTTATTTATGAAATTGTTGTACTGGCGGAAACAATAAGCAGATAAAATTCCCAGTGCAATCAAACCTTGATTTAAGGAAGTTTTGCTGTTTAATAAATCTATGGTTTCGCCCGTTTCATAAGCATTGTACATATTGATTAAAGCCGGAATTACTTTTGCACTTAGTAATGAAATTCCACCAAAAACTCCAGGAATCCACAACAGCATTTTATCCTTGATTGACATTCTCGGAATTGCATTCGGGAAAATCGTTTCAAGGTCATTTTTTGGAACACGCTTAAAGATTTTTAAGGAAATAGAACCCGGATCAATTGGCATTTTGCCTAATTTGACTTTCTTTTTATTAAGGAAATCGGCGTCGCTATAATTAAGGTAAACTAAAACCCGATCGTAATATTCGACTTCAATTTCTTTTTTCCAGAAGAAATACTTTTTGACTTTTTCTGTCGCTTTATGATGCCCACGAGCATAAAGTTCAAAATCTTTGAAGGCGTTGAAATCAATTTCGAGATTCAAACCAATCAAATCAGATTCTGTAAAAGCTTCCTCTAGTGTTTTTTGATCAATTCTGTAATAATTTCCACGTTCTAAAACCTTAAGTAATGTTTCCTTGAATGCCGAAAAATCACTTTTGCCAATAAATTGCTTTCGCTCTTTTTTGCTCAAATCCGGATCAAACAAAGCATAGTTTTGTTTCAGATTTCGATTCAGATTAAAAGATTCGTAGTGATAATAATGTTCGATAATATCAAACAATTTTTTAAAATTATCTTCTTCTTCAGAATTTTTAGCGAAAGCGACAATTTGCTGTTCTAATAAAAATTCTTTGTTGAACGGAATATAATGTTCTAGGATCATCTTGATTCTGGGCTTTAATGCGTGGCGTTTACAGCATGCAAAAATACTGCCTGAAATTTGATTTCGAAAAAGTTTTTTTTGATTTAGAGAAAAGCTTGAAATAAAGGAGAAATAAAAAAGTGAGATTTAAAATCGGTTCCAGCGATTAAAATCCCACTTAAAGTTCCAAAAAAAAGTGACAAAATTTACCTGATTTCCCTTAGGAAATCTTATTCTACAAGAATAAATGATATTACAATTTTACTATAAAATAAAATTGTGACTATGCGTATTTATACCTGTTTTTGTGGATGAATGCAAATTATTGGTAAATGATTCGCTTTGTGATGTAGATGAAAAAAATCCCGATAGCGAGAAGGCCTCGGGATTTAAATCTCAAAAACACATTCATTCTATTATGCAATAGGAACGAATTTTTTTAATAGAACCGTATTATTTTTTGCAATTTATTTTAATGTTTTTTTAATGAGTTGAGAAACAACATCTTCATGTGCTTTTTCCATTATATAATAATCTTTCTTGATATTGTCTGCTTTAATTCCTTGCACAGAGCCGTTTATGCACTGTCTGATGTAATATTTTGAGACTTCGTATTTTAAAAATAAAGCTTCTAATATAGTAGAATTGTAGGAATTATAGTTTTTTGTTTTACTTTTACCCATTGTTTAGTTTGTTTTAAATATGGAAACAAATATAGATGATAATTTTCAACAAACTAAATATTTTGAAAATAATTTCTTACACAAATGAGTACAGTTCTAGATAATATTAAATGTTTGGCTAATAATGAAGGGATTGGGATAACTAAACTAGAAGAAAAAATTGGCGCAAGCAAAGGTGTTCTATCTCGTGCTATTGCTAAAAACAGCGACATACAGGCAAAATGGATTAGCAAAATTGTTGAAATTTATCCACAATATAGCTGTGAATGGTTGATAAAAAATGAAGGTCCGATGTTGAAACGAACTATCGATTTGCAATCAGAATCTTCAGATTATAATTTTTCATCACATTATAAAGATCTCGCCGATTCTCGAAAAGAAACAATAGAAAGCCTTAAAAAAGAAATTATGTATTTAGAGGATAAGGTTGCGGTTTATAAGAAGAGAGAGGAATAATTCTGTTCTGCTAAGTTTATTTCAAATAAAGTATTAAGTTGTTTTTGTTATTTTGAAGGAAGTAAAAAACTCGTTCTTTGTTATTATTTGCTAAAAATAGATTTTAAAAGATTTTTTTGATACTTCGCTTATTTTTTTAAGTAATTAATTACTTGTTAGAAAAAGCACTTACGATTAATGCGAGATAAAACTAAAATTGTCTATTCCCTTTGTTTTTCATTGCTTTTTCAATAGTCGTTAAGTAAAAAGTTTATTTTTCTAGTAATTCTCATACAGTATTTTTTTATAAAATTGACTGTAAGTAATTTGGGGTTGTTTGAAAAATCTTTTTCATTTTTTGAGTATAAAATAAAATTTGATTAATTTTAAATTGCATATTTACATTATAGACGAATTGGTCTAAAATTTTTTGCCATTTAATTACTTTATCATAATTTATTGATTTAATTTTATGGTGGCCTTTTTTGACTTCAATCTCTCTATCTGCATTATGAACTATATTGTGTCTTCTTTTTATATATTCAGTTAAAGGAGGGAATGATCTCTCGATTTCTGGAGTTATGGTAATGGAAATTTTTTTCAAATTTGAAGATATATCAGTGGTGTTATTAAAACTAACATAATTTAAATGTTCTTTTACAGAATTTTCTATGACTTTTTCAACTTTTAGCCTTTTAAAAGCTACTAAGTCCCCTAGTCAAATTTTGTCTTTCACCCATTTTCTGAAATACCTGGTAAAGAAATATTATTTAATGTTATTGGGTCTGAATTTGGAAGTTTTATAGTTAAAATATTTCGTAAATAATCTTCTAGAGTTGAATGAATAAAGACTATTGAAGTTCGTAAAATGTCTAAATTATGAGTCGGTCTTCTTCCCTTACCTTTATTTTCTTCCAAATATTTGTAGATTTTTAAAAGATTGGTTATGCGTCCATAATTTTTATCAAATAGCAACATTATATCGTCTTTATCATCTATATTCATAATTACGATTTTAAGTTTGTTTTTGTATTTTGATAAAGCATTGATTATTCAATATTTTGATCAATAAATTTTAAAACTGTTATAGTTTCGTCAATATTTCTTAATAATGGTTTGTCAGCCGTTTCTTTAAATTTGATAATTATATTATAAATAGATTTTACGTCTTCTCTAATAATAAAACCATTTCGAGCAAGAGTTTTATATCCTAATAAAATTGCATATTTAGTATATAGTTGAGAAACTTTTGGTGATAATTTATTCAAAATTGATAAACCATTTACGTCTGGACTTAATTGTACAGAATAAGCTAGAGCTAAAAACATACCTTCATCTTTAGATTCGTTTAAAAGTTTTTCTTTTGGTAATCCATTGGTAATAATGATTTCGCCCATTTTTCTTCCAAATTCAGCTTTTAGCTTTAATCTTTCGGTGTAATCTGGAATACTTGTTTTTATAATGTATGAATTCACTAGATTGTATAATTCTTTTTCGGGATTTTTTGCTGGAGCAATCGCTTCTTTTCTTGTGTTTATATGAATAGCGAGATTTGCATCTTCAATACGATCTAACGTATTATTTAGTTCTAGTTGAGTAGTTTTTGATTCTTGTTTGCTTTCACTTGCAATCTTTTCAGCTCTTTTCGCTGTTTCGAGTATTTTTTCGCCCAATGTTGTTATGAATTTTCTGGAGAAAATAGCCGCAATTAAACAAAATCCCGTAAAAATTAAATAGTTACAATTGTCGTATTTATTCACAATAGTTATTAAATTACTAGCAATCATTTTTAAAAAAAGTGGTACAAGAAAAGCCGCGCCAATTCCAAGAAAAATATATTTCGAAATTGCCAATTTTGAATTCTTAGATTCTTCTACGGTGTCAAAATTATTTAGATAATTAAGAAAGCCACCAAATGCTCCTGCTAAAAGCATGATTGATATTAAAAAAAGATATGAAAATCAAAAACACAATTTTTCATAATTTTAAGTTTATATTTTTACGAGTTGAGTATTGTCAAGACTTTTAAGCATGGCTATTATTTTTAGATGCTAATTTTTTTGGAGTTCTAATTCAATTATTTTTTTTAGGAAATTATAATAATAAATAGAAATTCAGCATTGAGTATTTCTACTGGGTTTTAATAAATTTGAAAAGCTCAACATTTACTGTCGAGCTTTATGTTTCAAAATTGATTAAATTTTTTAAGCAGATTAGTCGTTTGAACTAAATGCTTTTATAATGAATAGCATTATTCCCAATCTCCTCTTTTATGATGTAATGTTATACTTACTGTTAAAAGATTTTCGCCAAGTTTTGAAGCTAGACATGCTTTAAAAGCGGCTTCAGCGGCTGGAATGGCAACACTTCCGCCTGAAATTATAGTTGTAATGGCGACGACTATTGCACCTTGTTTTAAACAATCTTCAATTGCTTCTTGAATATTTACTGGTCTTGCTGTTGAAACTTTAAGTACTCCTGTAACATATAGCCATTTATATTGTATTTTCCAGCCACAGCATGTTTTAATTGGTCCTGCTGAACACCATTTAACACATTTTTCTCTTGTGTTAGGTAGGCTTGTAGGGTCTTTGGTAACAAATAATACTCTTTCATAAAGTGTTGTTTCACTATTTGCGGGGTACTCAAGTTGATATCTTGTAGTTTCTCCAAACAAAGCATTTTCTGAATAGTATGTGCTCTCGATTTCCTTTTGGTAAGATGGAGATAATGGTGGTGTTGAACCGCTTAAGAATAATTCACCGTCTAATTCTAAGTTTTGATTTCCCATAAGTTAATAGTTTAAAAAGTTACTTTTGATTATTTAAATTCGGAGTTAATTGTTTACAAGTTTACTATAATTTAAAAAGATTACATTACGTATTTATACGGTTTTTTACTACAATATTAAATTTAATTGTTTAGTAAGTAGTATTTTGTTGTTTTACAATAAAAGTTTATCTAAGAATTGAATTTGTATCCTAAAACGGAAGTTTTATTATATATTGAAAGAGTTTACTTAAGCAAAAATTTCAACTCTGAAAGTTTTTACTTAACTTTAAGTTTCGATATCACTACAAACTTTTTTTAAGGAAAAAGAGAATCAAAGCTGGCCCCATGATAGTTGAAGTTTTCAAAACAAATGTGCAGAAAGAAGCCGACAAGAACTATGTTATTGCCGTTATACAAACGCAATTTCCTGACTATAAAATTAATTTTGATTTAGAAGACTGCGATAAAATATTGCGAGTTGAAGGCGTTGATATAGAATTTGATAATATTATCGATTATGTCAACTGCCTTGGTTATACTTGCGTGAGGTTGGAATGATTTATTTGATTAAAAAGCCTTGGATTAAAGCTTGTTTGAAAGAATTTTAGGGTCAAGCTTTAGCGCAGATTTTTAATCCATGCCAGCAACGTTTTTCGGGTTTTACATGATTCCTTGTTTCTCAAGATAACAAAAAAAAGCTGTAAATTTTAAGTTTACAGCTTTTTTGCTTTTTGTTTTATTGTTGTGTAGGCCAAGGATTATAAATTCACTTTATCATTACTTTATTTTTGTGTAGATATAAACGAGATCTAATTTATTTAGATAATTCGTTATTGTTTGTCTATAACAATTTTCAAAATACCTGCCTTACAGATTTGTATTTCTTCACTTTTGTTTTGATATTTTTACAGAAATGACGAAGTATGGTGCATCTTTATTTCGAAAAATAATGACAAAAATGATTGTTTAAAGCGCTCTAAAAAGAAGTGCTGAAAAATACAATATTACTGATTAAATACAACTACAGTTATTCTCGAAGCTAAAGCTTGAGTGTCACCACTTGTGGCACCATTCCATGAGTCTGAGAAAGGATCTGTATTAAACACTGTAGTATTGTACCAACTTTTTGCTCTCAATTCAACCGTGTGAGTTCCAGTCGCTACGTTTTGAATTACTTTTTCACTAGTGCAGAAATTACTTAATCTCCATAATGACCCACTTGGTGCATCTGCTCCTGAATAAAAGGATGAAATAACTTTATTGCCATCAAAATATAAGTCAACTGATCCTTGTACAGGTGCTCCATTATTGGCTGGTGTTCCTAGAGCCGAAGAAGTAATAACTAATGTAGACAATCTAGGCACAGTAAAGGTTTGTAACGAAACCACACTTTTTTGATTATTAACAGGTATACTCACTTTACCTGAACCAAAATATTCAAGTACATTGCTAATCGTTCCTATCATGGTATTAGGTGCTCCCCAAACAACATTACCAGAATTATCAGCGGCAGTTACTACATAACCAGTCGCTGGTGTTCCATTATCTGTTCCCTTTGCAATTGTTGCTGTTTGCGTAGAAATATTTGCCGCGCCAGTAATGTTATTGTTGGCCATGTTTAGTGTTTGAGTTGCAATGTGGTTACCCAAGTTGTCGCCTTCAGAACGAATCCATTTAGAACCATCATTGTAATATTCTCCCGGTGTTACGGCATTTACTCCAGAGCCGGCAGTGGCTGTATTATACACTTGCATTCCTGCAACATGTGCTGACATAGGAGATGCGACGTTAATTGCTGTTAAGGCAACTTTAGGTAGTAATAAGCCTTTTGTATTTGTTCCGTTTGTTGTGTTTAAATCTAAAGCTGAATCTTTATTAGGATTATTGGTTGTCATGCCAACTTGTGCGTATGAAGATAAAGAATTTAATGACAAGCAAATTGCGGTTATTATAAAATACCTTTTCATAAAATTTTGAATTAATTTTTTTAGAATAAAAATGTGATTAAAAGTGTTTGTTTTTTCGGCAAAAAAAGTATATGTGTTTTAAAGTTTGTTTTTCTGCTAAAGTTTTAATTGTGCAATAAATTTGGTTTTTTTGTTTTGGATGCGTGGATATAACAAAAATGATTGTTTAAAGCGTTCTAGAAAGAAGTACTGAAAAACAGAATATTACTGATTATATACAACTACAGTCAATCTCGAAGCTAAAGCCTGAGTGTCAGTACTGAGGGCGCCAGCCCATTTGTCTGCGTAAGGATCCGTATTAAACATTGTAGTATTGTACCAACTTTTTGCTTTCAATTCAATTGTGTGAGTTCCGGTCGCTACGTTTTGAATTACTTTTTTACTAGTAGAGAAATTGCTTAATCCCCATAATAAGTTGTTTGGTGCATCTGCTCCTGAATAATAGGTTGAAATAACTTTAACGCCATCAAAATATAAATCAATTGATCCTTGTACAGGTGCTCCAACAGCGGATGGTGCTCCTAGAGCCGAAGAAGTAATAACTAATGTAGACAATCTGGGTACATTAAAGCTTTTTGCCGCAAGCACACTTTTTTGAGTATTAGCAGGTACACTCACTTTACCTGAACCAAAATATTCAATTACATTGCTAATGGCTCCTGGCAAGGTATTAGCTGGTTTCCAAACAATATTACCAGAATCATCAGCGGCAGTTGCTATATTACCAGTTGCTGGGGTGCCATTATCTGTTCCTTTTGCAATTTTTGCTGTTTGGGTAGAGATATTTGTCGCGCCAGTAATGTTATTGTTGGCCATGTTTAGTGTTTGAGTTGCAATGTGGTTACCCAAGTTGTCGTCTGCACAACGAACCCATTTGGAACCATCATTGTAGTATTGTCCAGGTGTTACGGCATTTACTCCTGAGCCGTCAGTGGCTGTATTGTACACACGCATTCCTGCGACATGCGTTAACATAGGAGATGCGATGTTGATTGCTGTTAAGGCAACTTTAGGTAGTAATAAGCCTTTTGTATTTGTTCCGTTTGTTATGTTTAAATCTAAAGCTGAATCTTTATTAGGATTATTGGTTGTCATGCCAACTTGTGCGTATGAAGATAAAGAATTTAATGACAAGCAAATTGCGGTTATTATAAAATACCTTTTCATAGAATTTTAATTAATTTTTTTAGGATAAAAATGTGATTAAAAGTGTTTGTTTTATTCGGTACAAAAGTATATATGCTTTAAAGTTTGTCTTGCCGCTAGAAGTTTTAATTGTGCTAGAATAAGTTTGGTTTTTTTGTTTTTGAATTGTTTGGCAATTAGGTTTTTTGTTTTTATGTTGTTGTAAGCCACTGAGTTATTTGGTTTGTGAGCGATGTTAAGATCAAGTATTTTGTTTGAAAAAAGCCTACTTTACATATCATGAGAAAGATAAAATTTATGAGGTGAAATTTGTTGAATATAGAATTGCGCTTTTTTTAAAGTATAATAATGTGCAAAAAAATAATGAATAGTGTTGTCTTTTTTTTAAATGATAATTTGTAGTCTCAAAAAGTTGGATAGAATACAAAATTTTTAATCTGTTTTTGATCGAAATAGAAATGGAGTCGTTATTTTAATATTTCGATGTTCAGTAATACTATTACTTAATAGTTAGCTTTGCGTTGTTTTCGCACATTATTTTCTAATTTTGTGCCCTATGAAAAAAGCATTCCAACTCTTCGATTTTACTCAAAAAGTCAATTACAAAAACGAAATTTTAGCCGGTTTAACCGTTGCTATGACAATGATTCCAGAATCGTTGTCTTTTGCAATTTTGGCTGGATTTCCGCCTTTGGTTGGGTTGTATGCGGCGTTTATTGCGGGATTGGTAACAGCAATTTTTGGAGGAAGACCGGGAATGATTTCGGGTGGAGCAGGAGCAACGGTGATTGTTTTAATTGCTCTGATGAAATCGCACGGAATTGAATATGTTTTTGCCGCTGTCGCACTCGGCGGTATTGTTCAAATCTGTATCGGACTTTTTAAACTCGGAAAATTTATTCGTTTAGTGCCACAGCCAGTGATGTTTGGTTTTGTAAACGGTTTAGCAGTTGTAATTTTCATGTCGCAATTGGAACAATTTAAAACTGTAGTAAATGGGCAAGTTTCTTGGCTTCAAGGAGCACCTTTGTACATTATGTTAGGATTGGTTGCATTGACAATTTCAATTGTTTTGGTTTTTTCTAAAATTACAAAAGCAGTGCCAGCTTCGCTTGTGGCTATTATGGTTGTTTTTGCGATCGTAATTATTTTTAATATTGAAACTAAAACAGTTGAAGATATTGCATCAGTTCAAGGTGGATTTCCTCCTTTTCACATTCCGAATATTCCGCTTTCTTTTGAAACTTTAAAAATCATATTTCCTTATTCCGTAATTGTTGCGGCAGTGGGTTTGACTGAAGGTTTGCTTACGTTGAATTTAGTTGATGAAATTACGGGAACTCGAGGCAATAGCAATCGCGAATGCATTGCACAAGGAAGCTCGAACATCTTAAACGGCTTTTTCTACGGAATGGGTGGTTGTCCAATGATTGCTCAAACTCTAGTGAATCTTGGAGCAGGTTCTAGAGCCAGACTTTCAGGAATTATAGGCGCTTTGACTATTTTAATGATTATACTTTTTGGAGCGCCTGTAATAGGAAAATTACCGATGGCGGCTTTGGTGGGAGTTATGATGATGGTGGCTATTACCACTTTTGAATGGGCAAGTTTCAAGATTATTAATAAAATGCCGAAACATGATATTTTTGTTGGAATTCTAGTGGCTTTAATTACAATCGTACTGCACAATCTGGCTTTGGCAGTTTTGATTGGAGTGATTATTTCGGCTTTGGTTTTTGCTTGGGAAAGTGCTAAAAGAATCCGGGCACGTCATTATATTGATGAAAATGGCGTAAAGCATTATGAAATTTATGGGCCATTATTTTTTGGATCGGTTACTGCTTTTTTAGAAAAATTTGACATTCAAAATGATCCTAATCACGTGATTATTGATTTTAAAGAAAGCCGTGTTTCTGATATGTCAGCGATTGAAGCACTGAACAATTTGACCAAAAAATACACTCAGCTAAATAAAATAGTAGAGCTACAGCATTTAAGCGGAGACTGCAGGCAATTACTAAAAAATGCCGATGCTGTTATTAAGGTAAATGTTATTGAAGATCCTACTTATAAAGTGGTTTCCTGATAATTAGAAAATAAAATAATTTACTTCTTTGAGAAGTGCTATTAAATGAAGAAAAAGTTGAAAAATAATTTTTAATTTAAGGTCTGTTGAGCTAAAAAAAACATAGCGTTTAAAGCCACATTAAAGATTTTTTAATGAAACGATTACAAATATTGAAAATAGTAAGTTTTTTAAAGTGAAAAAGTCGCAAATTTTGGTTTGCGACTTTTTTATTGTCTATTATTGTTTTGAAGCTTTATCTGTTTCGATAAAATTCTTAAAAAACTATTATTTTAGATAAACAAATTTTACTAGGTCATTTGCCATTAATACATATGAACCATTTTTAGAAGGATCATATGTTGCAGTAGTACCAGTTACAGAAAATGCTTCTTTAGAAATAGCGACACCATTTACAAACATTTGTGTTTTTAACGCTTGTGGTTCTATACTTAGTGTAAAAGAAGCTGTTCCAGCTGATGTAGTGGTAAATTCGTCAATAGTTAGCTGTGTTGCAAAAGTTGCTGGATTTGTCCAAACAACATTACCAGCTGTATCTACTGATGTCGCAACGTAACCAGCTACAGCACCTGTAGTGATTTGAGCTGTTGCAGTAGTTGTTTTTCCTGAAGCGGTAATATTTTTAGCGAGCATTAACATTAAAAGAACTCATATTTAGATCTTCTGTAGCAATGTGATTACCAAGGTTGTCGCCTTGAGTAGTAATTTCTGAAGGATTTTTCCAGACAACATTACCAGCGAGCATCTACTGATGTAGCTATATAACCAGTCACGGCACCTGTAGAGATTTGAGCTGTTGAAGTAGATGTTTTTCCTGTAGCAGTAATATTTGTAGCGGCATTAATATTTTTAGCATTCATATCTAAATCTTTTTCAGCAATATGATTACCAAGATTGTCACCTTTTGTAGTAATTGTTGCAGGATCTGTCCAAACAACATTACCTGCCGCATCTACTGATGTAGCTATATAACCAGCTGTGGCACCTGTACTGATTTGTGCTGTTGCAGTAGTTGTTTTTCCTGTAGCAGTAATATTTGTAGCCGCATTAATATTTTTAGCATTCATATCTAAATCTTTTTCAGCAATATGATTACCAAGATTGTCACCTTTTGTAGAAATTGTTGCAGGATCTGTCCAAACAACATTACCAGTCGCGTCTACTGATGTAGCGATATAACCAGTTGTAGCGCCTGTAGAGATTTGAGCTGTTGCGGTACTTGTTTTTCCTGTAGCAGTAATATTTGCGGCTCCAGCAATATTTTTAGCATTCATATCTAAATCTTTTTCAGCAATATGATTACCAAGATTGTCACCGGCAAATTCTGCTCTAGATATAAAACGTATTATCCCGGCACTATCAATTACTAAAACATTATCTGTGTTAGATCCTGCTATAAGTCCATCTAAAGCAAGAGTAGATGATGACGTTGTTTTTATTTTTGTAGCCTGTATTAATTCTCCTCCTAGTTGAATATAACCTGCGTTTGCTGTTATACCGTTATTGGCATTAGGATGAATAGTGACCTTTTCCCCATTTTGGGTAACAACGGTTTTTGTTTGCGCCATCATAAATCCACTCTGAATTAATAATAGGAGACAAGTAATTTTCTTCATTTTTGTAATAAATTTTTTGTTTTTCATGTCTTTAATATTTTCTTTAGGGTGATAAAATTATTTCAGTTTAGAGTGAATGTTTTTTTGATGTGTCCTATTGTTAATTCACTCTGAGTAAATAATTAGAAAGCATATTGCCTTTTACCTCTAAAATTTCGGCAAAATTACTGGAGCTTTGTGCATCACTTTGTCTCTAAAAATTTTTTTTATTGTAGATTAAGGTTTTTTGAAACAAAAAATATATCACGACCAAAATGATTAGAGAAATTTTTATTTTATAAAATTTAGTACAAGTTGAATAAAGAATTTGAAGATAATTAGATAGTTTGTAAATATGCTAATTAGATAATTAGATAATTGCATTAATAGCATGCATATCCTTAGAGACGTACTGCAGTGCGTCTTATGCGCAAAGGTATTAACGCAACAAACCCGACAGTTTTTTTAAACCTGTCGGGTTTGTTTTTGTACAGAAAAAGGATTGTCTAATTTTCTAATTGGCAAATTTTCTAATTATTTACTCCAATAGGAATTTTTCTAACTTCTGAAATTAAATATCCATCATTAGTAAAACCTTCTATTAAAACTGTTATTTCTTTTTGACCATTCTTTGGAATTTTAATTTGAAAATCTGAATGATCGGTTAATTCGACGTTTGGTGACCAATTCAATGTTCCGAAATAATTAAATTCGACCTGATCTTCTAATGGTACAGTTTTGTATGTGAAATTTTGCGCAAAACCTTTTGTTACAATTAATGAGGTATGTTTTACTTTGAAATATTCGTTTTTTTGCCCGGTTTTCATGAAAATTTTAATTGTGCCATGTCCTCTTAGAGCTGTAACATCAGAGCTTCCGGTTCGGTCAATGTAGATTTCATCTATTTGATCTAACGTAAGATAGTAAAGATCATTAAAATCATAAAGTAAAAAATTGTCAATATACACATTTGGAGGAGTCGCTGTGAGATAAGAACCCGGTGCCCAACCTTTATAAGCATCTCTGCGATCTGCTATACGTACGGTATTAGTACTGGGATCAATGCCTGTATTGTAGCCATTTGAAGATAGAAAATTTAGCAAAGTCTGATGTGATTTGCCGTCAATTTTAAAGGCTCTAGCCATAAAGCTCACGTCTGATTTATGAATAAAGACTTCTTTTTGGGGAGTATTTTTCACTTCTACTTCTTTTAATGTAGTAGCTTTTATTTTAGGCGGTGGGAAATTAAAAACATTTTCAGGCACTTTTTTTATTGGACAGAATGTTTTTTCGAATGATGGTCCCAAAGCAAAGCGAGGTTCATTTCTAGCAATTCGTGCTTCTATTTTAGTAGTTAAAGTGTTGTTTTTCTCATTGCTCATTTGTAGGCCTAAAACAGTAGAATCCTGAACAAAAAAATGCTCGAATTTAAAATCATTATTCTGATCAATAAAAGTTTCATCAAACAGGTTGGTTTTTAATGAAAAAAGAGAAATTTTATTTTTAGAATTCGGTTTTTGTTCTCTCTCCACTTTCCCATTTATGGTAATTCCTTTTTCAAATTCATAACTGATTTTTGGCGGACCTGCTTTAATGTTTTCCCATAAGTATTTGCCTCTGTTTTGTGTAACCAATAAGAGTTCGATGTCTCGTTTTCGGGTTTTATTGTCTGGATTAAAATAAAAATAAGTATCACTTACTGGTTTGTCTAAATAGGTATTTAAATAATAAGTTCCAAAAATTGATTTTTTTGATTATTGCAAATGCTTTTTTCCGGCAGAATACTAATACTCAAATGTGCGTTGTTAGTTTCCACTTTCCCAGATAATATAATGCTGTCGTTAGCTGTTGCTTTAGTTTGAAATATTGTCAACGGATTCGGATCTTCTTCAAGATAAGTTAATCGCTCTGTGATCTCATTCAAATCTTCATCTAATAGTCTGATCGTATGAATGCCATTTGATAGGGATTTTTTATCAAAGAAAATTGGCTGTTCTGTTTTGTTATTATTGAAGGTAACCTCGTGTTGCATTAAATTACCATTTTGCTGAATGAGCACAATGAATTTTTTATTTTGAAAGGTTTGAAGCCCTTTTTCATTTGTCTTTAGAACAACAAGCAAATTGTTTTTAGCGGTATAATCCTTTTGAGTTAGGATTAATCCGGTTTCTGCAATTTTGCCAAGAGGCTGTTGTATTTTTAATTTGTCAGTATTTATTTTTAGCGTGTATTTTTCGTTTAATTGTGCTCTTAAATAAATAACACCATTTCCCATTTTGTTGGTGCGAAAGTTTGAAATTTCATTTGCTTTAGAGTCCAAAATAACGCCATCTGTTATTTCTATTCCTTTTTTATTGCAGTCTGTAATCTTAATTCCAATCGTATTGACGACATCACTAAGTATAATTCCGCCTTCGGGAAACAAGCTTATTTCTGCTGTTTGCCAATTCGGCTCATTGGTTTCAAAAACATACGGATTGTTTTTGTCAATAACTTCGATGGTCTGATTAAAGGAATCATCTTCCTTGAAATTATTCATCCAGTTCGTATAAAAATGAAAATAGTATTTACCAGATTTGAATTTTTCATTTAAATGAATTCCGCCAGAAAAAATGCCCTCTTGTGCAAGAAGCAATTGTTTTTGAATTATTTGTTCTTCATCATTATAAACGACTAATTGAACATTTGTAGTAGAGCTATTTGGAATGTTGTTGTTTTTGCTTAAGATGTATCCTTTGAAGGCAATATCTTCGTTATTTGTATAAATATTTTTATTGAATTGTACATGGATAATCTCTCGGTCCTCTGAAAAATAATCAGAAAGATATTTGGTGATTTTATCTTGATTGCTAATCTCTTGTGAAAAGGAATGTACACAAAATAGTAAACTAAAAAACCGAATGATTGATTTCATACAGAAAATATTAGGAACAATTTTAATTACCATAAAGCTATAGAATTAATTGTAATATTAATCTGTAATTCACAAAAACCATGCAAGTTTTTTTAAAGTAAGATGATTAGATAATTTGGAAATTTGCCGATTAGATAATTATATAAGTGCGTTTATTGTAGTAACTTATATGCGTTTTGCTGGCAAAGATTTTAAAGTAAGAAACCCAACAGATTCAAAATCTGTTGGGTTTGCTGTTATCATATAAGAAAATTATCTAATTAGCGAGCATTGTGTAAACATCGCTCAATTTTCCGTCGATTTCTCCTGTTTGAAGACCTAAAATATGAGCAATTAAAGGATAAACCGAAACATTCTGAAATGTTTTGACTCTTTTGTTTACTTTAAAAGCCGGCCCTTTTGCGTAGAAAATAGCGTGCATATCTTTTTCATTATTGTCATAACCATGCGTTCCGCCTTTGATGTTTTGAGATTCTTTCGTTACTAAACTCCATCCTTTATCGGCTTCTATAACAAAATCAAGCGCGCGCGAATTTGTTCCGTAATGCAATCTTTCGGGAACTTCAGATGATTTCCAGAATTTGATATGAGGAACTTTTTCAAAGCATTGGCAATAGAGTCTTGATAGCCAGATTTTGCTTGCAAACTCATAATTGGATTTACAACATCTTTATAACCCAACCATTCTGGTTTCAAATAATCTAAAACCGCTACTTTTTTGTCATTGCTTATATTTGCCATTCCGTGGTCTGAAACAATGATCAAATTGATTTGTTTTCCGATAGGCAATTGATCTAATTTTCGAGATATTTCACCCATTATAGAATCCATTTTGATGACCATTTTTTTGTTTTCAGGCGAAAGCGGGCCAAAATTATGCCCCGTATGATCTGGTTCGTCAAAGTATAAAGTCACCAAATGAGGACGCTGTTTTTCTGGAAGGCTGCAGACCATTTCATAACGGTATCGATTCTCGCTTCGTGCGGAATTTTATTATCGTATTTTTTGAAATAACTTGGATTTCTTTTGTCAATATCAGAACCTGGCCAGAAGAACGAAGCTGTTTTTACGCCTTGTTGCTCGGCTAAATTCCAAATCGGATTTCCACCATAAAATCTTGAATCATTTTTTGCATCGCTTGATAATGAAAAAGCTTGGTTTAAAGTAGCATCATAAAAAACATTATTGATGATTCCGTGATGATCTGGATAAAGACCTGTTACAATCGAATAATGATTTGGGAAGGTTTTGCTCGGATAAGAAGGTTTCATTGATTTGGCATGAACACCTACTTTTTCAATTTGCTTTAAATTAGGAAGATTGAATTGTTTGCCGTAATCCCAACGAAATCCATCCATAGAAACTAAAACAACGTAATTGTCTTTATTGTTTTGGGCTTGTAAAACGAAAGAAAGTGAAAGAAAAACTAAGGATAGGAGTGAGGTAAAATGCTTTTTCATTTTTTATATTATTGTGAAGCAACAAAGGTATTGATAACAGATTTTTTAAAGAAAAAGAGAATGTTAAATAAAAGAGTTGCCACGAATTGAACGAATTTCCACTAATGCTTTGTGTAAAAGAAGTTGCCACAGATTACACAGATTAAAAGGATTTCTTTATTGGGTACATTAAAAATTTTCACGCAGATTTTACAGATTTAAGCAGATTAATTTAAATTTTTATAGTCTATGATCCGCATGAAATAAAAATCCTTTTAATCTGTGGCTAATTGAACTATGCGCAAAAGATTAAAACTAATTCGTGGAAATTAGTGAAATTCGTGGCAAACAAAAAAAGCGCCAGATAAGAAATCTGGCGCTTTTAAGTTTTAAGAAGAGAATGAATTACATCATTCCTGGCATTCCGCCTCCCATTGGCATTCCACCTCCGGCATTTTCTTCTTTAATATCAATTAATGCACATTCTGTAGTTAAGATCATTCCAGAAACAGATGCCGCATTTTCTAATGCAACACGAGTTACTTTTTTAGGATCGATAATACCAGCAGTAAGCATATCTACATATTCGTCAGTTTTTGCGTTGTATCCGAAATCACCTTTTCCTTCAGAAACTTTAGCTACAACAACAGAACCTTCAAGACCAGCATTTTCAACGATAGTTCTTAATGGAGCTTCAACAGCGCGAGAAACGATTTGGATTCCAGTAGCTTCGTCAGCGTTGTCGGCTTTTAAATCAGCTAAAGCAATTTTAGCTCTTAATAAAGCAACACCACCACCAGCAACGATTCCTTCTTCTACAGCGACCGCGAGTTGCGTGTAAAGCGTCATCAACTCTGTCTTTTTCTCTTTCATTTCAACTTCAGAAGCGACACCAACATAAAGAACAGCAACACCACCAGCTAATTTAGCCAAACGCTCTTGCAATTTTTCTTTGTCGTAATCAGATGTAGTAGTTTCCATCTGACCTTTAATTTGGTTCACACGGTTTTTGATGATATCTGCTTCACCAGCACCGCTTACGATAGTTGTATTGTCTTTATCGATAGAAACTCTTTTTGCGTTTCCTAACATATCGATAGTTGTATTTTCAAGTGTATAACCTCTTTCTTCAGAAATTACAGTTCCGCCAGTTAAGATAGCGATATCTTCTAACATTGCTTTTCTTCTATCTCCAAAACCTGGAGCTTTTACAGCGAGCAATTTTAAGAGCACCTCTTAATTTGTTTACTACTAAAGTAGAAAGAGCTTCTCCGTCAACATCTTCAGCAATAATCAATAATGGTTTTCCTGATTGAGCAACTGGCTCTAAAACTGGAAGTAATTCTTTTAAAGAAGAAACTTTTTTGTCGTATAATAAGATGTATGGAGAGTCTAATTCAACTTCCATTTTCTCTGGATTTGTTACAAAGTAAGGAGAAAGATATCCTCTGTCAAACTGCATTCCTTCAACAACGTCAACGAAAGTGTCAGTTCCTTTTGCTTCTTCAACAGTGATTACACCTTCTTTTCCAACTTTTGCGAAAGCTGTAGCGATTAATTCACCAATAACATCGTCATTGTTAGCAGAGATAGAAGCAATTTGTTTGATTTTGTCAGAATCGCTTCCCACAACTTTAGCTTGTTTTGCTAAGTCAGCCACGATTGTTTCAACAGCTTTGTCGATACCACGTTTTAAGTCCATTGGATTTGCACCCGCGACAACGTTTTTAAGACCTTCTTTTACGATAGCTTGAGCTAATACTGTAGCAGTTGTAGTTCCGTCTCCAGCTAAATCATTGGTTTTAGAAGCTACTTCTTTAACCATTTGCGCTCCCATGTTTTCTAGAGCGTCTTTTAATTCGATTTCTTTTGCAACAGAAACACCATCTTTAGTAACAGTTGGTCCACCGAAAGATTTTCCGATGATTACGTTACGACCTTTTGGTCCAAGAGTTACTTTTACAGCATTTGCCAATGCATCAACACCACGTTTTAAACCGTCACGTGCTTCAATATCAAATTTTATATCTTTTGCCATTTTAATTTTGTTTAAAGTTTGATTTGTTTCAAGTTATCGAAGTTCTTAATTCTTAATACTTCGTACTTAATACAATATTTTTTTAGATAATTGCTAAGATGTCGTCTTCGCGCATAATCAAATAATCAGTACCTTCTAATTTTAATTCAGTTCCTGCATATTTTCCGTAAAGAACAGTATCACCAACTTTTACAGTCATAGTGTGATCTTTAGTTCCGTTTCCTACTGCAACTACAGTTCCTTTTTGTGGTTTTTCTTTGGCAGTATCTGGAATAAAAATACCTGAGGCAGTTTTAGTTTCAGCCGCAACAGGCTCGATAAGTACGCGGTCTGAAAGCGGTTTAATGTTTAAAGCCATGATTTTATATTATTAATTAAGTTATTATACGTTTTTTATTGTTCAATAAACTTTCAGAAATTGTGCCATGCTCAATAAACTGACATTATTTCTTAAAAAAAATGCCAGCTTTGACAGGCTGGCATTAGATTTTTATATCAAGCTATAATTATTTAGCTGGTGCCGCTGGAGCAGGAGTTTGCTGTGCTGGTGTTGCAGGTGTATTTGCAGGAGCTTCTGTTTTTTCAATAATCTTAGATCCAGTATCATTTAATGAACCTGTAAAGCTTAAGCTTGAAAGAATAACTAAAACGATCAAAACTGTAGCTAATGTCCAAGTACTTTTATCTAAAAAGTCTGTTGTTTTTTGTACACCACCTAACATTTGAGTTCCACTGATAGTAGAAGATAATCCTCCTCCTTTAGGGTTCTGTACCATGATTACTACGATCAATAGAAAACAAACTATTGTGATTAAAACTAAAAAAATTGAAAATGTGCTCATTACTTAATTATTGTTATTGTTATTTTGTTGTAAAATCTTTATATCCGATATGCGGTCTGCAAAGAAAGTAATTTTTTCTGGATATTTCAAAATTAATATTTCATATGCTTGAATTGCCTTTGTGTATTTTTTTGTTCCAAATATACTCTGGCTAAAGTCTCTGTCATTAAGTATGAACTATCGTCTTTATTGATGTCAAGCTGGGCAGTTGCAGTTATTGCTGTTTGCTTTATCGGAGAGATTTTTGGATTTGCTTCAATAAATCGGTCGATTATTTCCGCTTTTTCTTTTTCTCTTCCTCTATTTTTTCTTCTGGATTAACTGTTCCTAACGTTTGTTCTGCAATTTCAACAGGATTTTTCGTTAAATTATTTTCCATTAGCGCTTCTTTGGTTCTGTCAATAGGCTCAGTTCTTGCTAATTGCAACCATTCTTGAAATGAATGTGTTTCATTTCCTGAAAAATCCAATGGTTTTCCAATTTCTAGATTCTCTTCTGCAGTTTTTACTGCTTCAGGAATTTCGATTTTTTCTGGTTCTGAGATTGTTTCAGTTTCTTGAATTGCAATTATAGTTTCCGGAACTTCGATTTCTTTTGATTCTTCAATCGTTACAGTTTCTTCAACAGGTGCTACTGTTTGTGAAATTTCGATTGTTGTAGGTTCTTCCGTTATAGTTTCTTCTGCAATAATTGTTGTTTCTGGAATTATTTCAATTGCAGTTGGTTCTGCAATAGTTTTAGCTTCTTCAAAAACTACATTTCCTGCTTCTTTAATTGCATTAAATACTGATTCTTCAATTGGATCAATTCGAATACTCGGAATTTCATCGTCTAATCTGTCTTCTAGAAAAGTTCGACTTTCCTTAATAATAGGTGTTTCTTTAACAACCGGAATTTCTTCTTTGGCAGAAAGTTCAATTGGCTCTTCAATAACAGATTCAATTGGTTTTTCTTCTACTTTTATTGGTTCTTCAAAAGTTACATTTGTGGCTTCTTTGATAGAATCTAAAATTGATTTTTCGATTGGATCGATTCGGACTTCGGCAAGTTTCTTTTTTCTTCCGCTGAAATAATTTCGACATCAAAAACGGTGATGTTTAAAAGGTCCCTCAGCTTTCGGTCATAATACGCGCCCTGAATTGGCGTGAATTCCTCCGAAGTAATAAAATCAAATAAAACCGAGCGATCAGTGGTATGTCTTTGCTGTAACTTTTAAGGCATAATTATACTTAAAGCTGTTTTGTTTGTAAAGTCCTTTTAATCGCAATGCGCGCGCACTTTGAAAATACGGGAATTCATTCAAAACACTTCCTAATGTTTCGGCCTGTTTTTCTGTAACGGTGTCAGGTTTATTGATTAGGTATGTATAATCGGTTACGTTCATTATTTATTTTTTTGTTTAATCGGTTAACTATTTAATCGTTGATTTGTTTTTAGTTGTTTTATCGATTAAACGGTTATACGATTAAACGATTAAACAAGCAAAATTACCATTTAGCCAATGACTCATTAAAAATATCCTGAGTAATTCTTTCAAAAATAGTTTGGATTGCATTACTTAAAACAGCTCCCGTTGGAAGATCTGTTCCTGGGAAGTCATTGTAAAATTCAAATGTTCTTTCAAAATCATCCTTTTCGTTTTTCTTGTTTGTAAAACGAACATTTACACGAATTGTCAAACGGTTTTGTGCGGCTCCAACAGCGCCGTCTGTCTGCAACGGCTGTTGCTGTCATCGGGCTTATTCTGTAATCTACGATTTCACCTTCGTAAACCAAATCACCACTATTGCTTACCAAATTCAGGTTCGTTTGATTCATAATCAAATCCTGAAGTGCCAATGTAAATTGTCTGTCGATTCCAGGTTCAACCAAATCAGCATTGTTTTGAAAAAAGTTAACCTGAAAAGTTTTTGCATCAATAGTTCCTGTTCCTGTGAAGTTGTAAATATTGCATCCGCTCAATAAGAACAGACTCAAAAGTGCAAATAAAGAATATATTTTTTTCATACTATTTGAAGAGGGAATTCCAATGTTTTAAATCTCAAATTCCAATTGTGTCCAAATATAAGTAATTGGAATTTGGAATTTCGGAATTGTAATTTAATTATTTTATAAATCGAATTGTTTGATTTTTCGATACAATGTTCTTTCAGAAATGCCTAGTTCATCGGCGCTGACTTTACGTTTTCCTTTGTTTTTCTCTAATGATTTTTTGATCATTTCGATTTCTTTTTGTTCCAAACGTAAAATCTCTTCTTCTTCGATAGTTTCGGCAAATAAATAATTGTCGTCTTGAATTTGATAGTTTTCTTCACGAACAGCTGGAGTTGTCATTACTGCAGTTCTTGGTTCTTCTTCAAAATCAATTTCGCTGTCGTTTTGCTGGTTTCCGTATATTTTCTGAATTAAATTTGGATTGATATCCTGCACTTTTGAAGAACCATTTTTCATGAGTTCCAAGGTCAGTTTTTTCAAATCGTTCAAATCGCTTCTCATATCGAAAAGTACCTTATATAATATGTCTCTTTCTGTACTGAAATCACTTTCTTTTTTGCTGTCGCTAATAACAGAAGGTAAATTGCTTCCTTCTGCTGGTAGATAAGATTGTAAAGTTGCCAGACTAATGTCGCGATTCGTTTCTAAAACAGAAATTTGTTCAGCAACATTTCGAAGCTGACGAATATTTCCGCTCCATCTGAATTTCTGCAAAAGCTGTACCGCATCATCATCTAGTCTTAATGGTGGCATTTTGTATTTATGAGCAAAATCGGCGACAAATTTTCTGAACAATAAATGAATGTCGTCATTTCGTTCTCTCAAAGGAGGCAAAGTAATCTCAACTGTACTTAAACGATAGTACAAATCTTCACGGAATTTTCCTTTTTCGATCGCATTAAATAAATTCACGTTGGTTGCGGCAACAATTCTAACATTTGTTTTTTGAACTTGAGATGAACCTACTTTTATAAATTCACCATTTTCCAAAACACGAAGTAATCTTACTTGAGTTGTTAATGGCAATTCTCCAACTTCGTCAAGAAAGATTGTTCCGCCGTCTGCCACTTCAAAATAACCTTCACGTGTGCTTGTTGCGCCTGTAAAAGCTCCTTTTTCGTGACCGAAAAGTTCACTATCAATGGTTCCTTCCGGAATTGCACCGCAGTTTACGGCAATATATTTACCATGCTTTCTGTGCGAAAGCGAATGTATAATTCTAGGAATATTTTCTTTACCAACACCACTTTCCCCAGTTACCATTACTGAAATATCAGTTGGAGCAACCTGAATGGCTTTTTCGATAGCACGATTTAATTTCGGATCGTTTCCAATAATCTCAAATCGTTGTTTTATTGCTTGAACTGTTTCCATTTATTTTTTTCTTTTGCCACAGATTAAAGTGATTAACACAGATTCTCTAAATTATAAAATATATCTTTTATATTGGAGGGATTTTGTTTGAAAATTAATCAGCAATCCTACTTCTGAATTAGATAACTTAATATAATTTAAAATCTGAGCAATATGTTCACTTGAAAATTCTTTTATAGCTTTTACCTCTAAAACTATATCTTCATTAATAATGAAATCAGCATAAAATTTATGAGGTAAAATAGTTCCTTTATATTCAATTGAATATTCCTTTTCTCTTTCAAAAGGAATATTATTTTCTTTAAACTCTAATTCTAAAGCATCTTTGTAAACTACTTCTAATAAACCTGGACCAAGATTTCGGTGCACTTCCATGCAAATTCCAATAATCTTGTAAGTATCTTTTTATCTATAATGTTGCATAAATATTTTAATTTTGGTACAAAATTAAAAGTAAGAAAAATATTAAAAAAATCTTTTTAATCCTTTTAATCTGTGGCAAAAAAAAACTAATTCATGCTACTAAGTCCTACAGCTTCACCTTTTAGAGTTCCAGAAGTACAACTTGTAATTTTTACGTTTACGAAATCTCCAATTTTGTAATTTTCTTTCGGGAAAACTACCGTTATACTTTGAGAATTTCTTCCTGAAAATTCGTCTTTAGATTTCTTAGAAACTTTTTCTACTAAAACTTCAACAGTTTTTCCAACAAACTCTTCGCTTCTAAACCAAGCATGTTTTTGTTGTAAATCGACAATTTCCTGTAATCTTCTAGCTTTGGTTTCTTCTTCAACATCATCTTTCATTTTTCTTCCGGCCAAAGTTCCAGGACGTTCAGAATACGAATACATATAACCGAAGTTGTATTTCACATATTCCATTAAACTCATAGTGTCTTGGTGATCTTCTTCAGTTTCTGTTGGGAAACCGGCAATCATATCTTGCGAAATCGAAGCATCAGGAACAATCGCTCTAATCTTATCAATCAAAGCCATATATTCTTCACGAGAATGCAAACGATTCATTTCTTTCAAAATTCTATTGCTTCCAGACTGAACCGGCAAATGAATATGTTTACAGATATTTGGATATTTCGCAATAACATGTAGAATGCTTTCGTGCATATCCTGCGGATTTGAGGTCGAAAATCGAATTCTCATTTTAGGAAAACCAACAGCAACCATTTCAAGCAATTGATCAAAATCAACAGCAGTTGCTTTTTGCATTTCAGAAGCATTTACGAAATCTTTTTTCAATCCGCCTCCGTACCAAAGGTAACTGTCAACGTTTTGGCCTAAAAGTGTAATTTCTTTATAGCCATTATTCCACAAGTCCTGAATTTCATTCATGATACTTTGCGGTTCACGGCTTCTTTCGCGTCCGCGCGTAAAAGGTACAACGCAAAACGTACACATATTATCACATCCACGAGTAATAGAAACCAAAGCCGTAATTCCGTTGCTCATCAAACGAACAGGCGAAATATCTCCGTATGTTTCCTCTTTCGATAAAATTACATTGATAGCATCGCGTCCTTCTTCAACTTCAGCCAATAAATTCGGAAGATCTTTATAAGCATCAGGACCCACAACAAGGTCGACTATTTTTTCTTCTTCTAAAAACTGACTTTTCAAACGCTCAGCCATACAGCCCAAAACGCCTACTTTCATTTTTGGATTAGTACGTTTTACCGCATTATATTTTTCAAGACGTTTACGAATAGTTTGTTCAGCTTTGTCTCGGATTGAACAAGTGTTCACCAAAACCAAATCAGCTTCTTCTAAAACTGAAGTTGTGTTATATCCGCCGTCAGACAAAATCGAAGCTACGACTTCACTGTCCGAAAAATTCATCGCACAGCCGTAACTTTCTATAAATAGTTTTTTAGTATTCTCAGGTTTATTTTCTAAAACAAGACTTTCGCCCTGTTTGCTTTCTTCAATAATCTTTTCCATTGTAAAAATTCAAAGTGCAAAGATAGGTTAAATGAGATGAATATGACAAGATGGCAGGAAAAAGATTTTAGATTGTTGAAATTTAATGAATAACGAGTTTTTTTAAGATCAGCAATGAGAATCTAAAATCTAAAATCTAAAATCGGCAATAAATTATTAAGGAGCTATTTCCAGCTTTCCACTTCAAGTCCTCATAAAAAAAGCAAAGTTTCTAATGTTTTAAAAGAGCTTCTCCCGAGGCTTCGGGAGTCGCTTTTTTAAAACAAGAAACTTTTGCTTTTTTTACTCCGGGCTTTCCGTTGCAATCTGGGCTAGGGCTTTCGGTTTCAAAATAAAATTTGATTTAAAGAAAATTCTAAATTGAATTGTAGATTTTATGATATGCTTTTTATAATCTAAAATCTCAACTCTCAAATCTGAAATAAAAGAATTTCTCGGTCATAATCGATTAAAAATTACACCTATATATATAATAGGTAGGATTACAGATAAATCTGCAATTTTGAGAAACATAATATTAAAATAACTCAAAAATGCACCGATAAGGTTAATATTTAAAAAAAATAAATACTTTTGTTGCAGAAAATAAGAGCAATGGCAAAGAATTTAGTAATAGTGGAGTCACCTGCAAAGGCGAAAACGATCGAGAAATTTCTTGGGAGTGATTTTCAGGTGGAGTCAAGTTATGGTCACATAGCAGACTTACCATCAAAGGAAATAGGAGTAGATGTAGAAAATGGTTTTAAACCTAAATATGAAGTTTCTCCGGATAAAAAAGCCTTGGTAACGAAACTAAAATCACTTTCTAAAAATGCCGAAACGGTTTGGTTAGCATCCGATGAGGACCGCGAGGGAGAGGCTATTTCATGGCACTTGGCGGAAGAATTAAAACTGGATACAAAAAAACAAAACGTATTGTTTTTCACGAAATTACAAAATCTGCGATTCTTAAAGCAATCGACAATCCAAGAGAAATTGATTATAATTTAGTAAACGCACAACAAGCACGTCGTGTTTTGGACCGTTTAGTAGGTTATGAATTATCTCCAGTTTTATGGAGAAAAATTAAAGGCGGACTTTCAGCGGGTCGTGTACAATCTGTTTCTGTACGTTTGATTGTTGAAAGAGAACGTGAAATTCAAAGTTTTAATGCAGTTGCAACGTATTCTATTGTTGCAGAATTTGTAAATGAAGCAGGAAAAGCTTTCAAAGCAAAACTTCCAAAAAACTTTAATACTAAAAAAGAAGCCGAAGATTTCTTAAACCAAAATATCGGTTCTAAATATAAGGTAGCCGATTTAGAAACTAAACCTACCAAAAAATCTCCAACAGCACCTTTTACAACTTCAACGCTTCAACAAGAGGTCGCAAGAAAATTGTATTTGCCAGTTGGAATCACAATGCAGTTAGCGCAACGTCTTTACGAAGCGGGACTTATTACTTATATGAGAACCGATTCTGTGAATCTTTCAAAAGATGCAATGGACGCCGCTGAAGCAGAAATCATAAAATCATACGGAAAAGAATTCTCAAAACCGAGAACTTTTGCAACGAAAAGCAAAGGGGCGCAAGAAGCACACGAAGCAATCCGTCCAACAGATATGTCTCGTCATTCTGTAAATATTGACCGTGACCAAGCTCGTTTATACGATTTGATCTGGAAAAGAACTTTGGCTTCACAAATGAGTGATGCGCAGTTAGAAAGAACAAACGTAAAAATCGAAGCAGATAACCACAACGAAATTTTTACAGCTTCAGGGGAAGTATTGCTTTTTGAAGGTTTCTTGAAAGTGTACTTAGAAGGTCATGATGATGACGAAGAAGAGCAAGAAGGAATGCTTCCGGCTTTAAAAGTAAATGAAAAGTTAGCAAATAGCTATATTACAGCCACAGAACGATATTCAAGACCGCCGGCTCGTTATACAGAGGCTTCTTTGGTTAAAAAGCTTGAAGAACTTGGAATTGGACGTCCTTCTACTTATGCACCAACCATTTCAACTATTATCAATAGAAATTATGTTGAAAAAGGAACGCTTGAAGGAGTAGAACGTAATTATACACAGCTTACGTTGCAAAACAGTAAAGTTGGCGAAAAAGTATTAAAAGAAAATACAGGTTCTGATAAAGGGAAATTAGTTCCAACGGATATCGGGACAATCGTAACAGATTTCTTAGTTAAAAACTTCGGAAATATTTTAGATTACAATTTTACTGCAAAAGTTGAGCAGGATTTCGACGAGATTGCCGAAGGAAATATCGACTGGGCAAAAATGATGCAGGATTTCTACAATCAGTTTCATCCAAATGTAAAAGAAGTTGATGCAAATGCTGAGCGTGAAAGCGGTGAAAGAATTCTAGGGAAAGATGCTGATGGAAGACAAGTTTCTGTTCGTTTAGGAAAATTTGGTCCAATGGCTCAAATTGGAGAAGCAGACGACGAAGACAAAAAATTTGCCAGCTTAATGGCAGATCAAAACATTGGAAATATTACACTTGAAGAAGCTTTGAATTTATTCTTGCTTCCAAAAAGTCTGGGAGAATATAAAGGAGAAGAAGTTGAAGTTAATAATGGTCGTTATGGCCCATATGTACGTCACGGAAGTGTCTTTATTTCTTTGCCTAGAGGAGAAGATCCTTTAGGAGTTTCAAAAGAAAGAGCTCAGGAATTAATTGACGAAAAAGCACTTGCTGATGCGCCAATTGCGGTTTACAAAGGAGAAGCTGTTCAAAAAGGAGTGGGACGTTTTGGTCCGTTCATCAAATGGAATGGTCTTTTTGTAAATGTGAGCAAAAAATACAATTTCGATAATCTATCTCAGGCTGATGTTGAGGAATTGATTGAAGATAAATTGCAAAAGAACATTGACAAAGTGCTTCACAATTGGGAAGAAGAAGGAATTGTAGTGGAAAAAGCACGTTGGGGACGTTCGGTAATTCTGAAAGGAAAAATCAAAATTGAATTAAGCAAAGATGTTGATGCAACAAAATTAACATTGGCTCAAGTTCAAGAAATGATTGCGGCAAAAACACCAGCAAAAAAAGCTCCGGCTAAAAAAACAACAACAGCGAAGAAAGCTCCTGCTAAAAAAGCAACAGCAAAAAAGAAATAATATAAGCACAATAAATGGAATTTGATTTTCTAGAACCAGTTAACGAAGGAATTGTAAATTTTATCAATTCGTTGTCTTCTCAAGAATTGGGCAGTAAAATAGTGTTGCACACCCACGATCAATTTCCTGATATTAGCAAAATAAATATTGCCATTATTGGTGTTTTAGAAGACAGACGAAACATTAATATGGTCAATGAAGTCAATTTGACTTCGATCCGAAAGAAGCTTTACGGCATGTTTCCAGGTAACTGGGACGCATCTATTGCTGACCTTGGTGATATCCTGGCGGGCGATTCTGTTGATGATACTTATTTTGCACTTAAAAAAGTTGTGGCTTCTTTAATTAAGAATAAAGTTATTCCTATAGTCCTAGGAGGTTCTCAGGATTTGACCTATGCATTGTATCGCGCTTATGATGATTTGGAGCAGATGGTGAATTTGGTTTCGGTAGATAATCGTTTTGATTTTGGCAAAGAAAATGAATCGGTTTCAGCCAATTCTTACCTGACTAAAATCATTATTGATGAGCCGAATAACTTATTTAATTATTGTAATATAGGATATCAAACCTATTATAACTCTCAAGAAGAAATTGATTTAATCGAAAAATTGTTTTTTGATGCTTATCGATTAGGAGAAATTTCAACAAATATTGCTTTATCAGAGCCAGTTTTCAGAGATGCTGATCTTGTGAGTATTGATTTGAATTCTGTAAAATCATCTGAATCAGGTAATTTGGTGTCTTTTGAGCCAAATGGTTTCAATGGAAAAGAGATTTGTTCTTTGGCGAGATATTCAGGAATAAGTGATAAAGTTTCGGCATTTGGAATTTTTAATCATAACAGTACTGTGCATGAATCAGTTTTGATTGCTCAAATTGTATGGTATTTTATAGAAGGTTATCATTATCGTTCGAAAGAATATCCATTTGGAAGCAGAACAAACTATTTGAAATATATTGTTCCTCTAGAAGATGAGGAGCTGATTTTTTACAAAAGCGACAAAACTGATCGTTGGTGGATCGAAATTCCGTTTGTTTCAAACGGCGGCAATAAATTGAAAAGAAATACGTTATTACCGTGTTCTTATGATGAATATTTGTGTGCTTGCAATCAAGAATTGCCAGAAAGATGGTGGAAAGCACAGCGAAAAAACGCTTTGTAGAAGAAAATTTCAATTAAAATCTTAATTTTTTAGAATCCTAAAAATTATTTAAGAAATATTAATAAGAAGTAGATTACATATTATAAAATTTGATGTTTTTGGTCGATTTTTTGCGTTAGTTTATCGATGAAATATTTTTTTTATTTTATTTAACATTATTTTTGAACGGTAAAATAAAATTCGCAAGTAGTATTGTTTTTTAGATAAATAATAAATACGTTTACGGACTTTTAATAATGAATAGATAATCCAAATTTATATGAAGAAGTTTATTGCATTTGCGGCAATGTTAACACTGGTAATTGGCTGTGGTAAGTCAGGTGACAAAGGTGAATTAGTTGGTGTTACAGGAGGGAAATGGCATCCTGAAAAACCTTATGGAATGACTTTGGTTCCAGGTGGATCTTTTATTATGGGTAAAGCTGATGCAGATTTAGCTAATGTGGAAGATGCTCCAACTAAAACAGTAACAGTTCGTTCGTTCTACATGGATGAAACAGAGATTACTAACAGTGAGTATCGTCAATTTGTGGAGTGGGTAAAAGACTCTACAATGAGAGTTCGTTTAGCAATCTTGGCTGACGAAACAGGTCAAAAAGCTACTGGTGACGGTAAAGGAAAAAAGGTGGCAGTATTGCTGATTATGCATTTAATGATTCTGAGCCAGATAAAATGACGGCTTATGATAAGTATATGTATGATAACTACTATAGTGTAGGAACAAAAGATGATCCTTATGCTGGTAGAAAATTAAACAAAAAAGTTAAGTTGATTAAGGATACAAAAGCTTATCCAGATGAGTACTATGCTGAGGTAATGGATTCATTGTATTTGCCAATTGAAGAGTCTTACAATGGTTTAAGAACGATGGATGTAAATAAATTGAAATTCCGTTATTCTTGGATGGATATTCAAGTCATGCACTAAAGCTAAAGTTGGAAAAAGAAAAGACTTTGTTAAAACAGAACAAGTTAGTGTTTATCCTGATACAACAGTTTGGATTAAAGATTTCGCTTACTCATATAATGAGCCAATGCATAATGATTATTTCTGGCACAAAGCTTATGGAGATTATCCTGTAGTTGGTGTTACTTGGAAACAAGCAAAAGCTTTCTGTGCTTGGAGAACATTGAATAAAAACAGTTACATTAAATCTAAGAAAAAGGGACGTGACTTAGTAAATGCTTTCAGATTGCCTACAGAGTCTGAATGGGAGTATGCCGCAAGAGGAGGTCTGGAATCAGCAACTTATCCTTGGGGTGGTCCTTACACAAAAAGCGATAGAGGATGCTTTATGGCAAACTTCAAACCTAACAGAGGTGATTATGCTCGCTGACGAAGCTTTATATACAGTTGAAGCTAAATCTTACGAACCAAACGGTTATGGATTATACAATATGGCAGGAAACGTTGCAGAGTGGACAGATTCAGCTTATAATCCAAATGCATACGAATATGTTTCTACAATGAACCCTAACGTAATTGATGGAAACAACCAAAGAAAAGTTGTTCGTGGTGGATCTTGGAAAGATGTTGCTTATTTCCTACAAGTAAGTACTCGTGATCACGAATATGCTGATTCAGCTAGAAGTTACATTGGTTTCAGAACTGTACAAGATTACATGGGAACTCAAGTGACTGGAAGCTCTAAAAGAAAGTAATTTATTAGTAAATTAAATACAATAACCAAATCGAATCTATTTTAAAATTAAAACCTAAAAAAAATTATTATGGCATTATTAAGTAAAAAAGCAATGAATTTCGCTTATGGTATGGGAGCGGCAGTAGTAATCGTTGGAGCTTTATTCAAAATTACTCACTTTGAAATTGGACCATTAACAGGAACAGTTATGCTTTCAGTAGGGTTATTAACTGAGGCGTTGATCTTTGCGTTATCTGCTTTTGAACCAGTTGAAGACGAATTAGATTGGACTCTTGTTTATCCAGAATTAGCGAACGGACAAGCTAGAAAAAAGAAGCAAAAGCTGAAACTCCAACTGATGCTCAAGGTTTATTATCTCAAAAATTAGATGCTATGTTGAAAGAAGCTAAAGTTGACGGTGAGTTAATGGCAAGCTTAGGAAATTCAATCAAAAACTTCGAAGGAGTCGCAAAAGCTATTTCTCCAACTGTAGATTCAATCGCAGGTCAAAAGAAATATGCTGAAGAAATGTCTATGGCAATATGCACAAATGGAATCATTAAACAGTTTATATAAAGTTCAATTAGAAAGTGCTTCAAGAAACGCACAAGCTAATAGCGAAATCGCTGAAAATGTTGCTAAATTAAAAGAGCAAATGCAATCTATGACTGCAAACATCGCTTCTTTAAACAGCGTTTACGGTGGTATGCTTTCTGCAATGAGTAACAAAGGATAATTAGTTTTTAACTATTATATTAAAATTATTAATTAAGAACTAATTAGAAAAAAATGGCAGGAGGAAAATTAACCCCTAGACAGAAGATGATCAACCTGATGTATCTGGTTTTCATCGCAATGTTAGCAATGAACATGTCCAAAGAAGTTTTATCTGCTTTTGGATTAATGAATGAAAAATTTGAAAGTGCTAATACGTCTTCAGAACAAACAAATGCATCTATGTTGACGTCGTTAGATCAAAAAGCGACTGAAGCAAAAGGAGAATTTGCTACTGCGGCGGTAACGGCTCACAAAGTTGAAACAGCTTCAAAAGAATTTTATGCATACGTAGGTTCTTTAAAAGCAGATGTTTTAAAAGGTTTTGAAACTGATAAAGAAACTGGTAAATTGCCATACGAGTCAATGGACAAAGGTGACAATATCGACAACTGGTTTACTGGTGACGGATATACTAAAAAAGGAAACGATATCATCGCTCACATCGAAAAGTATAAAGCAGAAATGAAAGCCGCTTTGTCAGACAAAAAATACGGCGCAATCTTAGCTGAGGTTGAAAAGAAATTTGATCTTTCTGATGTTGCAAACAAAGAAGGTTTAAAAGACAAGTATTTAGCTTACCACTTTAAAGGTTTTCCAGCTGTTGCTTCATTAGCTAAACTTTCTGCTTGGCAAAATGACGTTCAAAAAGCTGAATCTGATGTTTACAGTGCTCGCTTTAGGTAAAGTCATGCGGTTGCTCGCTGCTTCATACAGCAATTATCAAGCTATCGTTGTTTTAGATAAAAATGCATATTTCCAAGGTGAAAAAGTTACAGGTAAGGTAGTTTTAGGTCGTTATGACGAAAACACTAAACCGACATCTTTCCAAGGTCCAGGACAAATCGTAAACGGACAAGCTGTTATCTCGTTAACTGCTGGAGGAGTTGGAGAACAAAATATCAATGGACAATTTACTTTCTTAGAAGATGGAAAAAACATTCCACTTAAATTCGCTGGAAAGTATGTTGTAGTTCCAAGACCAAACTCTGCTACAATTTCTGCAGACAAAATGAATGTAGTGTATAGAGGTGTTGTTAACCCAATCTCTGTATCATTCGCTGGTGTTGCTGACAATAAAGTTGTTGCTAGTGCTCCAGGATTAAGTTCAGCTGGTAAACCAGGTAAATATAACATGAGCCCAGGTACAGGTACTGAGACAACAATTTCAGTTACTGGTACTTTACCAAATGGAGATAAAGTTTCAGATAAGAAAACATTCAGAATTAAAGGTATTCCTGGACCAACAGGTACAATTAGAGGTGATTATGGTGTTGTTAAAGGGCCTAAATCTAACCTAGAAGTTGCGACAATCGGAGCAAAATTAATGGATTTTGATTTCGAAGTTGGTTTAGATGTTGTTGGATTTAACTTGAAAATTGCTGGACAACCTACAGTTGTTGTTACAGGAAACAAATTAAATGCTCAATGTAAATCAGTTCTTGCAAGAGCTGGTAGAGGGGATCAGGTTACTATTTCTGAAATTAAAACTAAACTTGTTGGAGCTGGAAGTTATTTATTGCCAAGAACTGCTCCAGTAATTTTCGAAATACAATAATAAAGTAGTTTATACTACGTTCAATATCTTATAATGATACCACGATGAAAGTAAGAAATTTTTTAATAGCCATTGTTTCTATTGCTGGAGGTTTTGCTTCTAATGCGCAATCGAATTTGCTTAACGCGAAAACACCTGCTCAAATAGGACTTAAAACTCCTGCGCAACTTATCTCAGATAATGATAAGCCTTTAGCTTACGGTTATGTTGATGATAGAGATATTTTGATGGGAAAAACAACTTGGGAGATTATCGATTTGAATGAAAAAATCAATTTTCCTTTATACTTTCCTATAGATACAGCTAACATTGGTGCTGATAGACGTTCATTATACGACGTTTTAACAAAAGCTATCAAAAAAGGTAAGATAACTGAAGTTTATACTGATAGTTATTTTAACACTAAAAAGTCAATGAAAGACATCGAAGGATCATTATCTCGTATTGATACAACTGATGCTGGTAGAGAGCTTATCAACCAAAATCCTGATGACTATAGATCACGTGTTGTGAAGAAAAAAGTAGTTACTGGAACTGGTAAAAAGAAAGTTGTTACTTATGTTGATGAAACGGTACCAGCTTCAAGAACGGTACCTGCAGAATATATCTTAAAACAAGATTTAACTGCTCAGGACGTTACACAATACAAAATCAAAGGATATTGGTATTTTGACAAACGTCAAAGTGAATTGAAATATCGTTTGCTTGGGATTTGTCCTGTAACTCCAGACGTTTACACTATGAATAGTGATGAAAAGGATTATATTGAGTTATTTTGGGTTTTCTTTCCAAATTCAAGAGATGCTTTGCATGAAGCAAAAGCGTTTAATGACAATAACTCTGCATTGCCAATTTCATTCGATCAGATCTTAAATTCAAGACGTTTTAATGCGGTTGTTTACAAAGAGGAAAACCTTTACGGAGACAGAGCTATCAGCGATTATATGAAAGATAACGCTCAAAACCAATTATTAGAATCTGAAAGAGTAAAAGAAAAGATTCGTAACTTCGAACAAGATATGTGGAACTACTAAGTAGAAACATACCATTATAAGAAAAACTCTTACTACCTTTGTAGTAAGAGTTTTTTTTGGAGAAAATTCTTTGACGGTCAATAAAATCGCAATGATTTTAATTTTGTAAGAAAAATTACAATATTGTATAAAATATTACGTTTGGTTTCTTATACTATTAATTATGATGAAAGTGAGAAATATTTTAATCGTTATGTTTTTTGTCGTAGGAAATTTTGTTTCTATTGCACAATCTAATTTGCTTAATGCAAAAACTGTTTCCCAAATTGGAATCAAGACACCTGCACAGCGTATCGCAGATAATGATAAGCCATTGGCATATGGTTATGTAGAAGATCGTGACGTTTTGATGGGAAAAATGACTTGGGAGATTATTGATTTAAATGAAAAAATCAACTTTCCACTTTATTTTCCTGTAGATACTGCTAATATTGGCCCAGATAGGCGTTCTCTTTATGATGTTTTAACTAAAGCGATCAGGAATGGTAAAATAACTGAAGTGTATTCAGACAGTTATTTTAACACCAAGAAAACTATGAAAGATATTGAAGGATCATTATCTCGCGTAGATACCACTGATGCAGGAAGAGAGTTAATCAATCAAAATCCAGATGATTATAGATCACATGTAGTAAAGAAGAAGGTTGTTACGGGTACGGGTAAGAAAAAAGTGTGACTTATAAAGAGGAAACAGTTGGGCCTACACGTTCTGTTCCTGCTGAGTATATTCTAAAACAAGATTTAACTGCTCAGGATGTAACGCAATATAAAATCAAAGGATATTGGTATTTTGATAAACGTCAAGGAGAATTGAAGTATCGCTTAATTGGTATTTGTCCTGTTACTCCTGATGTTTATACGATGAATAGTGATGAGAAAGATTATATCGAGTTGTTTTGGGTTTTCTTTCCGGATGCGCGCGCGGTATTACATGAAGCAAAGGCTTTTAATGATGTGAATTCTGCGGCATCAATTTCATTTGATCAAATTTTAAATTCAAGACGTTTTAATTCCATTATCTACAAAGAAGAAAATGTGTATGGAGACCGCGAAATCAAGGATTACATGAAAGATAATGCCCAGAATCAGCTTTTGGAATCTGAAAGGGTGAAAGAGAAGATTCGTAACTTTGAACAAGACATGTGGAATTACTAAGTAATTGAACCAATTTATAAGACAAACTCTTATTATCTTTGTAATAAGAGTTTTTTTATTTTACCTATACACTGCACAATGCTTGATTATTTAATCGTAGGATCTGGATTAGCCGGAATTTCTTTTGCCGAAGTGGCGCTCAGAAACAACAAATCTATTATACTTGTTGACAACAAATCACAGCATTCGTCTAGAGTGGCAGGCGGATTGTATAATCCTGTAATTTTAAAACGCTTCAGTGAAGTTTGGAATGCCAAAGAGCAATTGGTTTTAATGAATGATTTTTACGCTCGGGTAGAGGATAAATTAAAAGAGAAATTCAATTTTAAAATGCCAATTCTCAGAAAATTTTTCTCAATAGAAGAACAAAATAATTGGTTCGCCGCTTCAGATAAAATAAATTTGGCTCCTTTTTTATCCACAAAATTAATTACTGAGAAATTTAACGGAATCGATTCTCCTTATGATTATGGTGAAGTCTTACATACAGGTTATGTTGATACCGCTTTATTATTGGATTGTTATCAAAAATACTTGCTTGAAAATAATTTGTTGCAGGAAGAATCGTTTGATTGCAATGATATTGAATTTTTAGAATCTGGTATTAAATATAAAGATATCGAGGCACGCCATATCATTTTTGCGGAGGGTTTTGGAATGCACAAAAATCCGTTTTTTAATTATTTACCGCTTGATGGCACTAAAGGGGAATTGTTTATCATAAAAGCGCCTGATTTGAATTTGGATTTGATTGTAAATACTAGCGTTTTTATACTTCCTTTGGGAAATAATCTATTCAAAGTTGGCGCAACGTATAATTGGTCTGATAAAACTGATGCACCAACAGAAGAAGGCAAGCAAGAACTCTTGGAACGTATAAAAGAAATTATTACCTGTGATTTTGAGATTGTAAAACATTTTGGTGGTGTTCGTCCTACAGTTGCGGACAGACGACCTTTGTTGGGAACTCACGAAGTTCACAAGTCATTGCATATTCTAAACGGATTAGGTACGAGAGGTGTTATGCTAGGGCCTGCAATGGCACAAGCTTTATACGACCACATCGAAAATGAAATTCCTTTGGATAGAGAGGCTGATATTAAGCGATTCCACAAAAGATATTTAAAATCTCTTACTTCTGACCAGCCTTCGGATCATAAGAAATAAACATATTGATATATAAATTTCTGGAAAGCCTAAGTACAAAAGGAAATAAAACTATAAGGGTGATTATGATTGCAATAAAGGATTGGCTAATACTTGCGCCCAAAAAGACAAAAGAAACAATAAAAGCGACAATTCCTACGGCAACATTCAGTGCATAACTCACATACATTGCACCATAAAAAAAGGAAGGTTCAATTTGGTATTTTAAACCGCAATGACTGCAGGTTTCATTCATTTTTAGGACTTTAGTCAAATGAAGGGGATTTTTGTCTTCGTACATGCTTTCATTTTGACATTTTGGACAGCTTCCGGTAAAAATACTGTTGATTTTGGATCCTTTTTTAAACATTTTAATGCGTAGTTTTTAATTCTGAAATCAAAGAAATTGATCAATAAAAAGAATAGTTGCTATAATGAAGTACTCTCTTACAAAGATACTATTTTATTTTGTTTTTAGTTTGATTTGTTGCGAATGGGGAGAGGCATATTCAAGAAAATATCCAAAAACTTCGACTATTTTTTCATCGGCGAAAGCCAAAACAAATGGAATTCAGAAATATTGCCAAAGCAGACCTTATTCAGTTCAAGAACTTTCAATTAAAAGTTATACTTTTGCACTTTCAAAATTGTGAACAGCAAGTGATTGTTTTACAGTTTTTTTAATTTCTAGATTTTCAGCAATACATTATGCTTAATATACACAATCTTTCAGTTTCTTTTGGTGGGACCTATTTATTTGAAGAAGTTACATTTCGTCTAGGCGCCGGCGACCGAGTTGGTCTTGTTGGTAAAAACGGAGCAGGTAAATCGACAATGCTTAAAATGCTTGCTGGTGACTTCAAACCAGATTCGGGAGTTATTTCTCAGGAAAAAGACATCAAAATGGGATTCCTGCGTCAGGATATTGATTTTGAACAAGGAAGAACTGTTTTGGAAGAAGCATACGAAGCCTTTACAGAAATCAAAATTGTAGAGAAAAAGCTGGAAGAAATCAATCATCAATTGGTAACTAGAACCGATTATGAAAGCGAAGAATACGGACAAATCATCGAAGATTTATCTGATTATACACATCGTTTTGATCTTCTTGGCGGTTACAATTATGTGGGAGATACAGAGAAAATTCTTTTAGGACTTGGTTTCAAAAGAGAAGTTTTCAATAATCAAACGGAAACATTTTCTGGAGGATGGAGAATGCGTATCGAATTGGCCAAATTATTATTGCAGTCTAATGATGTGTTGCTTCTGGATGAGCCAACCAACCACTTAGATATCGAGAGTATTATTTGGTTGGAGAACTTCCTTCGTAATTATCCTGGAGTTGTAGTAATCGTTTCGCATGATAAAATGTTCTTGGACAATGTTACAAACAGAACAATCGAAATCTCTTTAGGAAAAGCATATGATTTTAATAAACCGTATACTCAATATTTAGAATTGCGTCATGAAATTCGTGAAAAGCAATTAGCGACGCAAAAAAATCAGCAGAAAAAGATTGAAGAAACTGAAAAGTTAATCGAGAAATTCCGAGCAAAAGCTTCAAAAGCTTCAATGGCACAATCGCTGATTAAAAAATTAGATAAAGTAGAAAGAATTGAAGTTGACGAAGATGACAATTCAGTAATGAATATCTCGTTTCCGGTGTCAAAAGAGCCAGGAAAAGTGGTAATCGAAGCAGAGCATGTAACAAAAGCTTACGGCGATAAAACGATTCTTAAAGACATAAGTTTATTGGTAGAAAGAGGAAGTAAAATTGCTTTTGTCGGCCAAAACGGACAAGGAAAATCGACTTTCATAAAAGCATTGGTAAACGAATTTGAATACCAAGGAAACATCAAATTAGGACATAATGTACAATTAGGATATTTTGCGCAAAATCAAGCGGAATATTTAGATGGAGAAATCACGTTGCTTCAAACAATGGAAGACGTCGCAACCGACACGAACAGAATGAAAGTTCGTGATATGTTGGGTTCATTCTTGTTTCGTGGCGATGATGTAGAGAAAAAGTAAAAGTACTTTCTGGAGGTGAACGTAACCGTTTGGCGCTTTGTAAATTGTTGTTGCGGCCAATCAACGTTTTGCTGATGGATGAGCCTACAAACCACTTAGATATCAAATCTAAAAATGTATTAAAAGCGGCGCTTCAAAAATTCGGCGGAACTTTGTTGTTAGTTTCGCACGACAGGGATTTCCTTCAAGGAATGTCGAATATCGTTTACGAATTCAAAGACCAAAAAATAAAAGAATATCTTGGCGATATCAACTTCTTCTTAGAGCAGCTGCAATCTTGAAAACATGCGTGAAGTCGAGAAAAAAGATGTTGTAAAAGTATCTACTCCAAAAGAGAAAGAAGTTGCTAAAATATCATATGAAGATCAAAAGAAAACAAAAGCGCTACAAAACAGATTAAGCAAAATCGAAAGTCAGATTCAGCAATTAGAAAAAGACATTCAGCACGACGATAAAATGCTGGAAACCAATTACGACAAACATGTTGAAGACGCTTCATTTTTTACAGCATACAACAAAAAGAAAGCAGATTTAGATCAATTGTTAATCGACTGGGAAATCGTTCAAGAAGAGATTGATAATTTTAATGCTTAATTTTTGTTTCAAGTTTCAGGTTTGAAGTTTCAGGTTTTGAACTGAATGGATATTTAACCGCAAAGCACGCAAAGGATTACGCAAAGTTCGCAAAGTTTTTTTGACAAAGCTTTGCGAACTTTGCGCATTATATATGCAAACTATAAAAAACCTTTGCGTGCTTTGCGGTAAAATTTACTCGTCTAGATAGCAACCTGAAACTTGAAACTTGAAACAAAACTATTCAATAATCCCAATGGATCGAGAATGCTCAATTGCTTGACTGCTGTCTTTAAAATAACAGACAAAAACATTCAAAGTTTCTAAGTTTTTCATGATTTTTTTGACTTCTTCTTTTTGAGATTTTCCAGTTTGCCGGATGTAAACCGCAATTACAGTAACGGGAAATATTTTGCAGATTCTTTCATATAAAACGGGATCATGCTGTGAGTCATCGCCCAATAAAATATATTTCAGATTCGGGTAAAATTCCAAAACATGTTTTATTTTTTCAAACTTGTGATCGTGATTGCCGCGCCCGCTCATGAAAAAATCAGTAATGCCTCTTTTGATGTCTTTCAATAAAATGACGGCTCTTGGTAAATGATGGATTTTGGTAAACTGCACAATAAAACGGTACAAATTCCATTCGTCGCTTGAAATATAAAAAAAGCATTTACCTCTTCTTTATTTTTTCTTCCTGCCGAACTCAGAGCTTGATAATGCGCTACAACATCTTTAAAAACTTTTCGGTCGTTTACATTCTTAAACAATAAAATATAAATTTTCCTGAAGATATTCTGCGTGTGCGAAATCAAAAAAGTATCATCGATATCAGAAATAATGCCTAGTTTTCCTGTATGTGGATGTATAAAACTTCCTTTTGAAGTAATGATTTGTGAATTATATTTAATGCTGACTTCATAATTCATCCAACCAAAATGCGTTTCATTTTCAAGTGGAATGCAAAACTTAAAATGTCCGTCATCTAAAGTTTTCGTATGAATTTCTTGATTGCCATATTTCAAATAAACATCAAAATTTTTAATTGTTTTTATTCGAAACTGATTGATTATGGATTTTGCATTTTTTAAATTTTTCTTTTGAAAATCATAATCATACGTTCTTTTAAAAACATGCCCCATTACAATTAATTCTTCTTGATTGGCATAACCGCGATATAATTGTAATATTGGTTTCATTTATTGCGTATATTTATGAAACTGTAAATTACTTAATTTAATTGATTTTAAAGGTAAAATTTTGAAAAAGAACATTCTATTTGTTGTAAATCCCATTTCGGGTGATCTAGATAAAAGTAGTTTAATCGAAACGGTTGAAGAATTTGCATCTGTAAATTATTTTAATCTGGAAGTTTATGAAACATCTGGAAATAATGATTTGAGCAAAATTCAGTCGATTTATAATGCATTTGTCCCGGAGCGAATTGTCGTAGCGGGAGGCGACGGAACAATTAAAATGGTGGCCGAGGCGGTAGAGGATTACGATGTTGTACTTGGAATTTTACCTGCCGGATCAGCAAACGGTTTGTCTGTCGATTTGAATTTGCCTGCTCAAATAGATGAAAACTTAAAAATCGCTTTTATGAATCATTATATCGAAATGGATATGATTTGCATCAACGGCAAAAAAAGCATTCATTTAAGCGATTTAGGGTTGAATGCCAATTTGGTAAAAAACTACGAACAAAGCGATGTACGTGGTTTTTGGGGATACGCCTTACAGGCTTTTACAACTTTGACCGAATCTGAAGAGCCTTTTGTGGCGACGATTTCTGCCAATAATGAAATTGTAGAGCATACCGCAAGAATGATTGTAATAGCCAATTCACAAAAATATGGAACGGGTGTAATCATCAATCCAAATGGTGCCATGAATGATGGAAAATTCGAACTTGTAGTTCTGAAAAACCTCGATTTATTATTAATAGGGAAAATCATCACCGGAAATATGCCAATTGATTCTGATGATATTGTCATTATTTCGACAGATAAAGCGAGTATTAAAACAGATTATCCAGTAAATTTTCAGATTGACGGCGAATATTGTGGCGCGCAAACCGATTTAGATATTCATATTTTGCACAAGCAAATGAAAATTGCAGTTCCTTAATTGAAATTGCCATTTATATTGCCATTTATATTGTCATTGAGATTGCCATTGCCATTGAAATTTATTATTTAAACGGATTCCGTTCCTGCCATTCTGTTTTTGGTTCCAAATACTGGAATAATTTCGCAATATTATGATTGATCAAAGCATTGCTGTGTGTAATCAAACCATACATTTTTAATGGTTGTGCACCGACAGAGCTTTTTATTTCAAGTGCTGTTCTGGCAAATACAATTGCTTTAAAACCTTGATTGATTGAATAGGCGATCATGTCATAAAGCATATTTAGATACAACATTTTTTCGCGTTGCAGATTTTCATCGTAACCCAGAAAATAGGTATCCATTACATTTCCATTCTTGATCAAAGTATTGAATCCGATTAGTTTTTCATCCAAAAAATAACCATAAAACAAAAAGTTGTCTTTCATGATCTCTTTGAAAAAGCTGAAATGATTTCGAGCTAGAAAAAAGGTATTAAAAGGTGCATTTTTTGCCACATGAAAATACAAGTCATAAATTACATCTTCATATTGTTTGATGTCAGATAATGACATTTTTTCTTTACAATTCCTTCTGATTTCTTGCGAGCGCGTTTGTATTGATCTCTATATTTTTTAGACAGTGCATCAATATAATCTTGTTCGGTCTTCCAATTTTCATTGATTTCAAAAATCATATTGGGTTGTGTCGAAAAAGTGTAATTGTTTTTGAATTCAGCCTGAAGTGGTTTGATTTCCTCGGCAGTAAAATCTTTTATGCTGGTAATATGAACTTTTTTACCAGAAGCTCTCAAATCTTTTTTAAGCTGATTGATTGCTTTATGAAGTGTTTTGACCGCTTTTGAAACTTCTGCATTCTTAGAAAAAGCAAAAGCATTTTGTCCCGTAAGCATGTTGTTGCCAACAAATAATACATGTGAAGCGAAGTTTTTGAAAGCAAAATTACGCACAGACGTTTTTAAACATTGATCGCGTTCGCCAAAGGATTCTAACTTTTCGGCAAATAAAAATTGAGTCAAAGCAATTCCTGTCAGTTTTTCTTCTTCAAAAATTCCAATAAAATGACAAATCATATTTACTGGACAAGAATTTTCCAGTACTTCGAGATATTCTCGCGTCAAAAAAATATTTTCTGTCGCAAGCAAATTCCATTCCGACGGAAGTGAGGACGTTCGGTTATAGATTTGAAAAGAATAAGTTGTATTCAAAAGTGTGCGCTAATTTCTTCAAAATTAGATAATATTTGCAATAACTTACTTCCTTTAAGTTATTATTAAGAAAAACCCGTTTGAGTTTTGGTTTCAAACGGGTCCATTATATATTGATTTATGCGTAAGCACAGATAACGCCGCCCATTAAAGCAAGAGTAACCATCCAGAAGCCTGCATGAATGAAGATATATTTCCAAGATTTTCTTTCAAATAATCCATTAATTCCAATTATCGGAAGAGCAAAGAATAGACCTCCCATAAACCCGTGAAGCGCACCATGCTTAAAAGTACGATAAGCAGTTCCGTAATCAGCCATAAATGCGGCAAATGATGGTTTTGCATTAGCTAGCATTGGTGGTCCGCCAACCATTCCAACTGCTCCAGATTGGTGAATGGTCAAAGCCATTAATATCATTGTAGCCATTAAAGAGAAAACATAAGTCAACCCAAATATTTTGAGCATATTTCCTTTTTGAAGTTCTTCTTGTGTGAAATTGTTTTCTCTCATCCAGATTGTTCCGAATGTTTTTGGGTTGTACCAGATAAAGCCAACAACAAGTGGTATTACAGCGACTCCAAATAATGCAATAAAGTTAATTTCCATAATATGAGGTTTTTAGATTAGTTGAGTCAAATTTAGTTAAAAAAACGACCGAATTTACATTTTCTCCTTAAGTAGTAAAAAGGTTGTTAATTGTATTTTTATTAACACTTTATCGACAATTAGTGCATTATGTCTAGATAATTATATAATTTTACACTCGTAACAAACCCCAAATCTGTTATGAAAAGCTTTATTACTTTTTTTAGCATTCGCTTTTTCACTCAGTTCTTTTGCAGATACTGTTTCAGATAAAGAGAAAGAAGCTTTAATAAAATTATATCATGCAACGAATGGTTTGCAATGGAAAACAAAGTGGGATTTATCGCTTTCTGTTTCGACATGGTATGGCGTTCGTGCTGAAAACGGAAAAGTAGTAGCTTTAGATTTATCAAATAATAACCTGCAAGGCGAACTGCCTGCGGAGTTTTTTGATTTGATTAATTTGGTTCAGGTTAATTTTCAGAAAAATAAATTAGAAGGAAATTTGCCGAACAAAATTCAGAATCTCAAAGAGCTTGAAGTTTTAAATGTTTCTGATAATAATTTCTCAGGAGAAATTCCTGCGGCAATTTGTGAGCTTGAAAAACTGAAAGACTTGGAGCTTTTTATGAATAAAATTTCAGGAGAACTACCTACAGATCTTGGAAAATTAAAACAGCTAGAAGTTCTTGCCTTGTTTAACAATGAAATTCAAGGCTCGTTGCCGAGTTCAATTTACAAAATCTCGACCCTAAAAACATTGCTTTTAAATGGCAATAAATTATCGGGTAATTTGAGTAGGGAAATTGCGAATTTTAGAGCTTTGGAAAACTTAAGTTTGTTTGACAACAGTTTTGAAGGAGAAATTCCGGACGGACTTGGAAAGTCATGAAGCATCTTTCTGAAATGAATCTTTCTTATAATAAATTTAAAGGAGGAGTTTCTAGAAAAATAGCTTTATTAGATGCTTTAAATATGACAATGTTTGATGAAAACGGAAATCTGTTTTTATTAGAAATAAATGCTGAAAGACAAAAAAATATTACCGAAAATTAATCGTGCTTATGGAATGAATTTTACTCTGAAAAAAGTTGATTAAATATATTTAGTTAATTGCCGAAAACCGTAATTCGTTACGGTTTTTTTTGTTTCTTTTTTTGCGATTTATTGTTTTAACTTTGTGAAAATATTTTAAAAATCTTTTAGTTTTTTTCTTTAATTTTAAAATTAGATTCGGTCATTTGGCTGAAGCCGGAAAGAGAAAAATAATTAACCTTTTAATGTTAAAATTATGACACTGCAATATCAAGGCGAAGAATACGGAAAACCAACGACATTTACATTAAGAATCATTGGAAACAATTTGTCAAAAAGTAGTTCAAATTATCAAATTGATCTTTTGGTAGGAGATAAAAAATTGCCAACATTTACAACTGAAATTCATCAAAGTCTTTCTAATTGTTTGAAAGAGATTTATTTGTTTAGAAAACACCACGGAATCAAATTTGACGTCGCTTCAGAGAAAATAGTTTCGCTTTATGTTCCTTACGATAGAGTTTTGTTCAACTACAATAAATACGCTTTGTTTAGAGCTTAAGTTCAAACTTAAAATAAAACAAAAGACCGTTCATTTGAACGGTCTTTTCTGTTTAGAAGCAAGAAGTTAAAAGGATTGTTTTAGTTTTCTCTTTTCAGTCAAATATTTTCGGATTGGTGTATCAATATATGTCATAACAAGATAAGCGAAGCCAATTAAAACTAATGTTCCTATAGCTACAACTGTGTATAATTTCAAACCTGTAAGCTTATATTCTAGATTGTATGAAGCAAATATCCACATGGCGAAATAATGCGTCATGTATAATGGATAAGATAAATTTCCTGAGAAAATACAAAGTTTTTCCGTTCTTTCTGAAGTTATTGCGCCAGCTCCCAAAGCGACTATCAATGGGTAGTAAAACAATACAATAAGAGGTTCTGTTATAAAATTTAAATCGGTATTGAATGGATAGATGAAGGTTGGAAATAAAAGCAATGAAAGTCCGATGAATCCAAGTTTTGAAGGAATAATCCATTTAAATCTATAAACCGTCATTCCTGCTAAAAAGAGTAGGAAATGCGTGCGGCGCCATGCCAAAAAGTGTCGCCACCCCAGCCACCTGAAATGCCTTTTGCATAATAAGAAACATAAGCCAAAGCAATTCCTGCAATACAAGTTAGTAAAAGAATCATTTTGCGAGACAAGCGATATAAGAATAAACAATAAAAAATATTAGCAATATATTCCCAAAACAAAGACCAAGCAGGCGCATTCAGTCCGAAATTATTGTAAAAGCGCTCTTTCATTATTGGAAGCGGAATCATTAATAGTGAGCAAATAAATAGAAGCAAAATATCGAAAAAACTTCTGCTTCCAGTATCACCAAATGGCAAAGCAAAATATCCAATCAAGCCCAAAATCGAACCTAAAATAACTAACGGATGCAGTCGTATTAAACGTAATTTCAAAAACTCGACAGCGCCAATTTTTCCTATTCTATCATCATAAGCATAAGCTATAACAAACCCCGAAAGACAAAAGAAAAAATCGACGGCAAGAAAACTATGTGCGAATAAATTTTTGCTGTAATCTGAAATTGCGATTTCTAAAAAATGGTAAATTACTACGGCTATTGCGGCAATACCTCTTAATCCGTCAAGAATTTGAAAATGTTGTTTGGGTTTAATTGGCTCAGAATCGTTCATGTAAAGTTGGGTTGTAAATTAAAATTGTGTGATTGTATTTTGTTTCTTTTTGTTAAGTTCATTTTCCCATTGCATAAGTAATCCCGCCAAGCAAATGCTTCACGAAAAGTGGATCGCTGTAACTTTCAGGGCTATGTCCTAATGCGGTATAAAAGGCTCTTCCACCATCATAATCATGATACCACGCAAGAGGATGATTATTGCCATGTTTTCCTCCATTATACGATGATTCGTCAATCTTTATGAGCACTTTTACATTGGGATTTAAATATTTGAAATTGTACCATTCGTCTTTTCTTTCCCAAATTTCAGGCAGATGTTTTGTCGATGGATGTTTGTGATCTACCACAATAAGTTTAGCGTTTTGAGGCTCTGGATGACCTTCAAAAATACCGCCGATCATTTGGGTGTACCAATCCCAATCGGGTTCACAATTTGTGGCAGAATGGATACCCACAAAACCGTTTCCTTTTTCTATAAATTGCTGTAAAGCTAATTTTTGTTCTTCGCCTAAAACATGACCCGAAGCGCTTAGAAATATTACAGCTTGATATTTTTTCAAATTTTTAGAATTAATAGCCAATGAATCCTCAGTCGCATCTACTAAAAAGTTATTTTCTGAACCTAATTTTTTAATGGCCGCAATTCCTGCTGGAATGCTTTCATGTCTGAAGCCATTTGTTTTAGAAAAAATCAATACTTTTTTTGTCTTTTCAGAATTGTTGAGTTCTGTATTTTTTTGATAAAAAGAGGCTAAAAAACAACTCAACAGCACAATTACGATGCATGAAATTGATTTTTTTATGGAAGGCAAAATATTCATTTTGAAAGTTTTTGTTTTTGGGAAGATAGAAAAATAATCAATTCCTGTGAGAAATATTTTGTGTTGAATACCACACAAAAATTAGATTTTGTAGAAAAATGTATATCAAAAGCAAAAAGCTTCAAGTTTTCTTGAAGCTTTTTAAATAACTAACATTAAACAGAAATTTAAATTTTGCTTATCGTTACATGGTAACTTTTAAACTTTAAAAATCAGTTTCTTTTTATAAAAAATCCACAAAATAACTGACCAGAAAACAGCATACAACAAAGCATAAGCCAGCGACGCATTCAATGGATTTTCGAAACACGGAGCAAGCCCGTGTTTATAGATATAAGTTTGAAAGCTGATTTCTTCTCCAGCAATTTCTGGATTGGCAACTTTTATGGCGCTTAAAACTCTCGGAATTATTCCAGAAAAGAAAAATACAATCATTGGGTTTACGCCCCAAATCAAGAACAATTTGGTCCATTTTTTATAGCCTTGAATATCGATTATGTAATACAAAATCGTTAAGCAGATTGTAGCGATTCCGGCCGTATATAAAACGTAAGAACTTGTCCAAAGCGATTTGTTGATAGGGAAGAAGATGTTCCAAAACAAACCTCCAATTAATAAAGCGGTTCCTGCAATAGCAGTCTTTTTTACGATTTCGATTTTATCAATTGATAAGTTTAAAAGCTGTCCAATGTACATTCCTAAAATTCCAGTTCCAATTGCTGGCAACGTACTCAAAATTCCTTCTGGATCCCAAGTTTTAGACGAAGCCCATAAATGGCCATTTAGAAGCGTATCGTCAATCCAAGCGGCTAGATTTGTTCCTTTGTCGAAATTCGCAGGACCAAATCCCGGAACGGGAACAAAAGCCATTAAAAGCCAATAACCAATTAAAAGTGTTGCTAAAACTAAAAGTTGTGTTTTTAAATTTGTCTTTAAATACAAAATAGAGGTAAAGAAATACACAATCGCTATTCGCCGCAAAACGCCTGGAATTCTCGTATCTTCAAAATGCTCTAAGCCACTAAAAGCTAGAGAAAGTAATATGATAAAGATTCCAACTGCAAGAACGGTTTTCACTTTCATTGAAAAGTTTCCTAAAAGTGCATAAGCTACGCCAAAAGCAATAACCAATCTCACGCCTAACAACGGAATTCCTTCTAAACCAAACAAATGAATTCTGCTGAAAATGCTTAAAAACAATCCCAAACAGAAAATTCGAAGTGAACGGACTAAGATTTTATTGAAAGCATTTCCGTCAAAATGTTTTACTGGCATTGCAAACGGAATTGCAGTTCCCATTATGAAAACAAAAAAGGGAAAAACTAAATCGGTAGGAGTGCGACCGTGCCATTCAGCATGTTCTAAAGGAGCATAAATTGAATCCCAGCTCCCCGGATTATTTACAATTGTCATCAAGAAGATGGTAAATCCTCTAAAGACATCGAGTGAGGTTAAACGTTCTTTTGTCATTGGGTTTGTTTTTTGGGTTGTTAGATTTTTTAGAAGAAAGAAGCAAGAAGAAAGATTACTTTATAATCGCATTCTGAATTATTTGCTGAATTTCTTCTCTGATTTTTCCTTTGGCTAATTTATTTTCGTCATTCACTACTTCTGGGTATGTTCTGTTGGATAAGAAAACATAAACAATTTCGGTTTCTGGATCTGCCCAAGCCATGTTTCCTGTAAAGCCTGTATGCCCAAAACTTGCTTCAGAAACACAATCACAAGTTGGCCCGCCTTTGTGAACTCTTTTATCAAATCCTAAACCTCTTAAAACGCCCTGATTTTTGTAGTAACAAGTATTAAAAGTATCAAAAGTTTGAGGAGAAAAATATTGAATACCACCGTAATTTCCTTTTTGTAAGTACAATTGCATCATTTTTGCAACATCCATACTGTTTGAAAAAATTCCTGCATGACCTGCAACACCGCCTTCCATCGCCGCCGCCATATCGTGCACATAACCTTGAATTAGCTGATGTCTGAAATAATTATCAATTTCAGTTGGCGCAATATTACTTTTGCCAAATTTATCCAAAGGATTGTAAAGCGTATTGGTCATTCCTAACGTGCTGTAGAAATTTTCTTTGCTCAAATCTTCCAGTTTTTTATGTGTTTTTCTTTCTAAATATTCTTTTAGAATGATAAAAGTAAAATCGCTGTATTTGTATTCTTTTTTAGGAGAAACAGGACTTTGCGCAATGATTTTCATGATCGTGTCATGATAATCATTTCGAATGTAAAGACTGTCAGCTACTTTTGTTGTAAAACCATTTTCAGCTATTTTTCGATAGTATTTTTCAGAAGGTTTGTTGTTTTTGTCTAATGTTGCTTTGTAAAACGGAATCCAAGCTTGAAGTCCAGCATAATGATTCAGCAAATCTTTGAAAGTGATGTTTTCTTTGTTTGTTTTGGCAAAAAACGGCAACATGTCTTTTAGTTTGGTGTCCAGCGTTACTTTGTTTTTATCGTACAATTGCATCACATTTGGCGGCGTCGAAATCATTTTTGAAATCGAAGCTACATCATATAAATCGGAATTGGTTACTGTTTTTCCGTTATCGTAAGTTTGAGCTCCATATGATTTCTGAAAAATTACACTTCCTTTTCTTGCCACCAAAACCTGCATTCCGGGAGTCATTTTTCCGTCAATTGCTTTTTGTGCCACAGCATCAATTTTAGATAAAATAGCCGGATTCATATTTACGTTTTCTGGAGCTGTAAACGCTAATCGATTTAGTTTTTCGGTAGTTAAACCATCGTTTACATGAAAAGCATCATTAATTGAAACAGGCAGTTTTCCTTTAGCTTCAATGGCTCCAAAAAGCAATTCTGCCGAAACCACTTGGCTGATATCTGAGTTTTGATACGAAACAACTAATCCTTCAATATCATCAAAGTTATCAATTGACAGAAGTGAATACGGTTTGGCAAAAACATCCAAAATTACTTTGTTGTGTTTTGCAATTTCTTTCAGCCAAAGCATTTCTTGTAGTGTGAATTCTTGTTTTTCCCAAGGCTTATTTACTTTATGAAAGCTGATGATAACCTTGTCAAACTTTTTTAATTCACTATTCAAACTGTCAAGATTGGTGTCTTTAACTTCTGTAATATCAGTGTATTTTTTTAAAGTAGAAATGAAACTGCTGTTGGTATCTTCACCCAATTTTACGTAAGCAATTTTTTCGCTTAAATCTTTTATCGGAAGAATTTCTTTGTCATTTTTTAAAACCGTAATCGCATTTTCATATAATTTATAATGCAAAGCATCATTTTGAGACGGATTCAAATCTTCATACAAATTATTTAAATCAATTGGTTTGTATTTGTTTAATCCTGCTTTGTATTTGTAGTGCAATATTTTTTTACCGAATGTGCTAAACGTTCTTCTGTAATTACTTTTTCGTTGTAAGTCGCTTCTAATTTCTGAAAAGCAACTGGCACATTTTCTGGGCAAAGCAAAATGTCATTTCCAGCTAAAATTACGGCTATTTCCAAATCGCCTGGGCCTTTAAAATTAGTCGCGCCTTTCATCGCTAAACCATCTGTAAAAATTAATCCATTGAAACCTAATTCTTTTTGAAGCAAGTTCGTAACGACATTATAAGAAGCAGAAGAAGGGCAATTTGGCTGTGATTCTAAACTCGGAATATTAAGATGCGCGACCATTACAGAAGCCAAACCTTCGTCGAATAATTTTTTGTACGGATATAATTCTACCAACTCTAGTCTGTCTTTAGAAAAATTAACGGTAGGCAAAGCTTTATGCGAATCGGTTGAAGTGTCGCCATGTCCAGGAAAATGCTTTCCTGTACAGAAAACGCCGTTTCCTTGAATTCCTTTCATTAACGCAATCGCTTTTTCGCTTACGTTTACTTTATCTTCACCAAAAGAGCGGTTTCCAATAATTGGATTTTTAGGGTTTGTATTAATATCCAAAACAGGAGCAAAGTTGAAATGAACGCCAATTCGTTTGTTTTCAGTGGCCATATTTTTTCCCACTTTTTCGATCAAGCTCAAATCTTGAATCGCGCCCAAAGTCATGTTCCAAGGATAACGATACGTTGAATCCAAACGCATGGCTAATCCCCATTCGGCATCAATACCGATCATCAAAGGGACTTTAGCTTTTGATTGATATAAATTGGTCAATTTTGCTTGACGAACTGGTCCGCCTTGAAAGAAAATAACGTTTCCTATTTTGTAATCTTCAATAAGTTTGCTGATTTGGTTGACGTGTGCAGAATCTTTATTAGAATAAGCAGAAACCATGAACAGCTGACCAATTTTTTCTTGAACCGTCATTTTGTTGTAAATGCTGTCAACCCAAGCTGTTTCCTGATCAGAATCTTTGAAGAATGTCTTTTTTTCTGAAGTATTTTTTTGGACGTAAACAGTGGTGTCCTTCAAAGGAATACCTTTTTTGGCATCGGTTACGGTGGTTTTTTTAGAAGCACAATTGGTGATTAAAAATATAAAAGAGGCGTATAAACTGATTTTTATGAATGAATTTTTCATGTGATTTTTTTAAATCGATTTGAATTTTAGCATCAAATTCAAATCGATTAATCAATATTGATAAGCTGATTAGAAGCTTATTTTGTCACTCGTTTTAGAGCTTGTAATGTATAATCCTAAATAAGTTATTAATCCGTTTAGGACGATTAATTCGTTATCAAAAACATATCCTGCAAACAGCAGTTTCGAGTTTTCATTAATTAGATAAGTGAAAAACGGCGACAATAAACAGATTATCGGTACGAGTTTGTCATTTACATTTCTTGATTTTTGGAACAAACCAAAAGCATATAATCCTAGTAATGGGCCATAAGTATAAGAAGCAACTTTAAAGATCATTCCTACAACAGAACTATCGTTTATAGCATTAAAAACCAAGATGATAAAAAACACTAAAACAGAAAAACTGATGTGTACTAAATGTCTAATTTTTACCGTGTTTTTCTTGTGACTATTTTCTGCTTTGTCCATTCCTAAAAAGTCAACACAGAAAGAAGTGGTTAAAGCTGTTAAAGCCGAATCTGTAGTAGCAAAAGTTGCGGCAATAATTCCTAATAAAAATACGATTGCAGGAATTAATGCTAAATGATTTAGCGCAATTTCTGGAAATAATAAATCGGTTCTTGGTTTTCCCGTCACTAAATCAGTTGGAATTGAAATCCCATTTTTATTTGCATAGATGTATAAAAGCGCTCCAACACTCAAAAAGAAAATATTGATTACGACAAATATTCCTGTAAAAGTGAACATGTTTTTTTGTGCTTCGCCAATGTTTTTGCGACTCAGGTTTTTTTGCATTAAATCCTGATCCAAACCTGTCATGGCAATGGTTACAAACATTCCGCCTATAATTTGTTTTATGAAATGGAATTTGCTTCCCATAAAATCATCAAAGAAAAAGATCTTGGAGTAATTACTATTTTTCACTTCTTCAAAAGCGCTGATAGCACTTAAATCCATTCGGTCGCAAATGAAATAAATGGTTAAGAAAACAGAAGTCACTAGGAAAAACGTCTGCAAAGTATCCGTAATAATAATCGTTTTTAGTCCGCCTCTGTAAGTGTATGAGAAAATAAGCAATAACGAAATCAAAACGGTAAAAGCGAACGGAACGTGATAGAAATCAAATACAAAACGTTGTAAAACAATAACCACCAAATAAAGTCTGAATGCCGAGCTGATCGTTCTGCTGATCAAGAAAATAGAAGCGGCAGTTTTATAACTGAAAACACCCATTCTGTGCTCGATATAACTGTAAATCGAAGTCAGATTCATTCTGTAATAGAGTGGCAACAATAATTTTGTAATTACAATAAAGCCAAGCGCATTTCCTAAAACAAACTGAAAGTATTTGAATTGTTCACCACTTGCCGCACCAACCTCGCCCGGAACCGATATAAAAGTAACTCCAGAAAGAGCCGTTCCAATCATCCCGAAAGCAACTAAATACCATTTTGAATTTTTATTGGCAGTAAAAAAAGCTTCATTTCCGCTGTCTTTCTTGCTTACTCTGTGCGAGATATAGAATAATGTTCCGAAATAAATGATAATTAAGAGAAGGATGGTGCTTGGTGTCATTTTATTTTTTGGTGTTTGATTCTTTTATAAAACTATAAAAGATTTTAAATAGTTTTGGTTTTGCAGATTTTTATTTTTGTGCCAATAAAACTGCTCTTACACTTTTGTGCTTATGTAGTAATTCTTCGGCTAAATCATACTCAATATTAAGCTCTTCCATGATCATTTTGATGCCTCGTTTTACGAGTTTTTCATTCGAAAGCCGCATATCAACCATTTTGTTGCCTTTTACTTTTCCAAGTTTGATCATTACCGAAGTTGAGATCATGTTTAAAGTTAATTTTTGAGCCGTTCCCGATTTCATTCGGGTGCTTCCAGTTAAAAATTCTGGCCCTACAATTAATTCAATTGGATAATCAGCTTCTTGAGCAATAAGTCCTTTACTGATGCAAGAAATACTTCCTGTTTTTATATTGTGTTCTTTGGCTTTTTTAGAGCGCCTAAGACATAAGGTGTATTTCAGAAGCGGCAATTCCGATAATAAAATCAAGGCTTGAGATTTCAAATTTTTCTAAATCTTTCCAAGCTTGTTCTGTGTCATCTTCAGCGTTTTCAACTGCTTTTCTAATAGCAGTGTCACCGCCGGCAATAATTCCGATAATCATATCATGTGGAACACCAAAAGTCGGTGGGCATTCCGATGCATCTAAAATTCCGATTCTCCCTGAAGTTCCTGCTCCAATATAAAATAATCGGCCGCCTAACTGCATTTTTTTGACAATTGCTTTAACCAGTTTTTCGATTTTAGGAATTTGTTCTTCAATAATATTCGGTACTTTTTTGTCTTCTGTATTAATGTTTGTAAGAAGTTCTTTCACGCTCATTTGATCCAAATCTTTGTACAAAGATTCTTGTTCAGTTTCAGGATTTTTATTTTTCATTTTTCTCTTTTTTTTGATTTTAAAAACCAAATTCTTTCGAATAAGGACTTCGTTTTTTTGCATTAATAGTCTCTATTTTATTGAAAAAATAGCGGAATTCGAGTGGATTATTGAATTAAGGGATTATTTGTAAATCAGGTATTTTGTTCGCGTTTTTTTGAAAGCTTCAAGATCTTTCTGCCAAGTTTTTCTAATTTCAGATTCAGAAACACCGCTTTCAATTTGCTGTTGTAATTTTTTTGTTCCCGCAAGCTTAGTAAAAAAAGCATTGAAGAATTTTGTTTTGTCACTCGTATTTTGATACGCTTTAATCAGCCATTTTAATTCGAGTTGTTTTAGTTTTGGATATTTCGTTAAATCCTCGCCAAAACATTCTTTTCCATTGTATAAAGGATCTTTTGCACCAAAATTTGGTTTCGGTGTAAAGCTGAAATTGGTTTTGGTTAAATAGGGCGAACCATAAATTTGAAATTGCGTTTCAGTGCCACGGCCCACACTCACATTTGTTCCTTCAAAAAGACATAAACTCGCATAAAGATTGATCGATTGATCGTTTGGCAAATTCGGAGATGGCTTAACCAATAAACTGTAAGGCATTGTGCGTTTATAATCCAAACATGGAATAACAGTTAATTTGCATTGTGCGCCATCTTTCAGCCATTTTTCGCCATTTACCATTTGTGCATATTCTCCAATCGTCATTCCGTGAAGAAGGGGAATAGGGTGCATGCCGACAAAACTTGTAAATTCTTTTTCTAAAAGCGGACCGTCAACGATGGAACCATTCGGGTTTGGCCTATCAAAAACAATAAGCGGAACGTTGTTTTCTGCGCAAGCTTCCATTACATAATGAAGCGAAGAAATATAAGTATAGAATCGAGCGCCAACATCTTGTAAGTCAAAGATCATCACATCAATTCCTGCTAATTGTGCTGGTTTTGGCTTTTTATTGTCACCGTAAAGTGAAATAATGGGTAAGCCGGTTTTTGGATCTTTTCCGTCAACAACATGTTCGCCGGCATCAGCAGTTCCTCTAAACCCGTGTTCTGGAGCAAAAATAGTCTGAATGGCGATTTTTTTCTCTAGAAGAAAATCAACTACATGTGTTTTATCAGACAAAATTCCAGTTTGATTCGTCACAATTCCGACTTTTTTATCTTTTAAAATCGGAAGATATTTTTCGTAATTATCTGCACCAGTTTTAATTACAGAAGCATTGATTCCCAATGAATTCTGAGATTGAATTGTTGAAGATTGAGACGGAATACAAAATAGAAATGCCGCAACAAAAGCACTTTTTGCTATAAATTTTATCATTTTAAATACAGTTAATTGTTAAGACAAAAAAATTGACAAAATAAAAATAAGATTTTATTGGGATGTATATGAATGTTTTAGGTAGATTGGGGGAAATCTAAAAACTAATATTGTATAACCTGAATTATTCAGGTGAGAATCTTATTTTGTCTTTTTGTCTGTCACGATGTGTTTAAAAAAGAATGTTTTTTAAATACTGCCCCCAAAAAACATGATATTTTGGAGGCAGTTTTACTATTTATTTTTCAGTTTTTACTGAATTACCAGCCTGGGTTTTGTTTTAATGTTACACCTTCAGCCAAGTACAAATTGATATCGTTTGTTGGAATTGCACTTAAGTAATTTTTAGGCGATACAAACAATCTTGTTACACCTGCTTGCGTAAGGAATTACATATCCTTGTGCATTTACTTTTGTTTTAGTATTTCCGCCTATCAAAGAAACTATTCTAGCTCCTAAAATAACATCTGGATTAGCATTAGTGTCTAAATAATCTCCTTTTTTCCAACGAATAAGATCTTCTTTTCTCATAGAAGTCCAGCTCATGAACTCAATTCTGCGCTCACGACGAATCTCATATATAATTGGACTAACAATTCCGCCTAGTTGCTCTAACGCAGATGTTCTTTGCGGATCATCGATTTGTACGCCATTAGCAGAAGCATTTGTGCCATCTGTAGTCAAAATAGCAATTCCTGCACGTGTACGAACTTTGTTGATTGACAAATTAAGATCATTGTTAGTAATTGTGCCTAATTCAGCACAAGCTTCAGCATAATTCAAATAAACCTCGCTTAGTGTAAAGATAGGAGCATCAATTTGATTTTGCCCAATTGTTGTAACCTCTGTGCCTGTTGCGGCTGGGTTGTTGTATAGTTGAATTACATAACCTGTTATAGATGTCAAACCATTGAAAGGTTTGTCAGAATAAGCATAATCTGCATTGCTGAAAGCTTTAGCAAATCTTGGATCTCTGTTGGCAAATGTATTAGCAATAGTAGCATCACCCAAATACTGAGCATTTCCTGCTTGTTTGATAGGCAATCCATTTGTAGTTACATAACTTTCTGCGGCAAATTTTGTCAATCCGTTTTGAACAGTTGAGGTATTTGTGTATGCTTGAATTCCATTTCCTAAAACACCTTTAATGTATCTTTTTGTCAAAATTACTTCAGTGTTTCCTAATAGCTCAAGAGAATTGTAAAGTGCTTTCCAATCTGCGTTTAATTTATAAGAATTGTTATTCATTACAGCTAAAGAAGCATCTTTTGCTTTTTGAAGATAAGCATTTCCATTTTGACCTAGATTGTATTTTCTGTAAGTACCTTCAGTTAAACATACTTTGCTTAATAATGCATATGCAGTGTATTTGTTTACTGTAATATTACTGTCATCAACGTTTAATAACATTGGAATTGCTTCTTCCAAATCTTTAATAACATTGTCCATAACTTCTGCTCTTGAAGAAGCTGGTTTGTATACATTAGGATCGTTTTGAGCTAAATATTTATCTGTATAAGGCACATCACCAAACTGTTGTGCCAAACGGAAATAGGTATTAGCTCTAAAAAACTTTGCAACACCTATATAGTGGTTTTTCTTCACCTGATCCATAGGTACATTTGGTACTCTTTCTAGCATCAAATTACAACGGCGAATCAAAGTGTAGTATTCGTTCCAGTTTGCGTTAGTTGCATTTGTTGCTGTTGGAAAGTTTGTAAAAACGTTCATTGCCAAGTTGTCGTCTATTAATCCTGTAGCTGTGGCATGGAAATAAAAGTCTGCCGTAGTACCAGCATTATTTCCGTAACCATTAAAGGTATTATAGTTTAGCCAAGAATATGTTTTTACGTTATTTTCTGAAGTCCAAAAATTGTCGTCTGTAAACACATCTTCAGGCGGTGTATCCAAAAAATCTGAACAGCTAACAGCTAGACTTGCAAAAGTTAGCAAGGCAACTGATAGTTTTATCTTAGAGTTTATTATTAGTTTTCTCATTTTGATTAATTTTTAATTTTTAAATACATTTTTTAGAACGCAAGCTGAATACCAACTGACCATGTTTTAGAATAAGGAAAAGTTCTACCCCATTGTGATTCCTCTTGATTGATCTCAGGATCTACTGGCAATTTGTTGCTTTTCCAAGTAGCTAAGTTCATACCTGAAATATACGGTCTGATTTTATCAATTCCCACTTTTGAAGTAATACTTTTAGGGAAAGTATATCCAATGGTTACTGATTTTAAACGTAAATAAGACATGTCTAATAAATAACGTGATTGTGCAACAAAGTTGTTTGATCCTGGTGCATAAGTTCCAAAAGCGTTACCAGAATGTCCTGGGTATGGATTAGGGAAATAAGCATCTGTATTTTGTGGCGTCCAATAGTCGTTTTGGTTCACATACATAGCATCTGTTCTGTTGTAGAATGGCAATACTAAGTCAGAAGTTGTCCAGTACTCACGTTTTCCAACTCCTTGAAAGAAAGCATCAATATCAAATCCATATAAAGTACCTCCTAAACGAGCACTATATTGATAACGAGGAGTTGTATTACCAATAACTTTTAAATCTCCAGGATTAGTAGCTGTCCCATCTCCTCTTGAGATTACTCCGTCTCCGTTTAAGTCCTTGTACATTACATCTCCAGCGCCATATTTAAAAGCACCTGTTCTTATATTTTTATAATCAACACCATTTACGATTAATCCTGTTGCGTCAACTTGATCTGTAGATTGAATCAATCGGTCAGTTTCTAATCCCCAGATTTCTCCAATTTTTTGACCTGCATAAAAAGAACCTAAAAGTTTAGAAGTGTTGTTCCATTCAGTTACTTCAGTAGTATTGTCGTAAAGAGCAAGATCAGTATAAACATTGATGTCTTTGTTGATTTGTTTATTAAAGTTAATAGCAAGTTCCCAACCTGTTGTTCTCAAGTTTCCTGAGTTTGTATTGGCGACTCGATTGACCAAATGAACCCGGAAGTGTTTTACCAGGAGCTAACATTCCTTTAGTATCACGTTGGTAATAATCAAAAGTTAAACCTAACATATTAAAGATTCGAATATCAATACCTATATCTTGAGTTGTTACTTTTTCCCAAGTTAAATTTGGATCAACGTTTGATGGCTGATTAACAGTAGGATTTATGGTTGTACCACTGCCTATCCAATAAGGGTTAGGGTTAGTAGTAACGTTAGTCATAACTGGTAAAAAGGCATTCGCGACAATGTTTTGGTTTCCGATTGAACCAACAGATCCACGAATTTTTAAATCATTTAACCAGCTTTTTGTTCCTTCCATGAAACCTTCTTCAGAAATTCTATATCCAACAGAAGCAGAAGGGAAGAATCCCCATTGCTCATCAGTAGGGAACTTTGATGAACCGTCATAACGTCCATTTAATTCCAATAAATATTTTCCTTTGTAATCGTAATTTACACGTGCAAAGAATCCGGCAATAGCATATCTAGATAAACCTGGATTTAAAATGTCATTAGCAACAAGAGGTGAAGTAAATTGATCACCGATTGCTAAGTTGAATTCTGGTTTGGTTTTATCTAAAAGTGTATTTCTACGAGCATAAGTTCTTTCAAAATCATACCATTCTGTGTTCAAACCACCTAATACTTTAAAGTTATGGCTTTCTCCTAATGTTTTAGTATAATTTCCAAAGATGTTTGCTACATTTCTTGTATAAGATGATTTAGCTTGTGCAACAAAGTCGTTTCCACTTTCCATCATGGTAGGTTTTCCTGCAACTAAGTCAGCGAGCACTTGTCCACCAATCCCAAAGTGGCACTTGACCACCATTCATTTTTAGGCTTGAGAAGTTGTTGTTAATGCTGTATTCTCCAACGATATTAAAGTCTTTTGTGATTTGAGCTGTAAGTCTTCCACTGATCCTCATGTCATTTGACTTGCTTTCGTTTTGAGTTGCATTTGCCATGTAACCTGGCGCATGTCTAAAGTAAGTACCATTATAAGTACCATATGGGAAATAAGAACCCCAACGCATGTAGTATCCAAAATATCCGTTACCAGCAGTATCAACACCATTGTTGTAGTAGTTGAAAGGAGAATCGTATTCTTGGAAAGTTCCCAATACTTTAAAATCTCCAGTAAGCCAGCTTGCCAACTGTGTAGTCATACCAAGGTTAAGATTGAATCTTTGATTAGTCTCGTTATTGATTTTCATTACACCTTCTTGGTTAGCAAGACCTAACGAAACAATAAACGAACTTTTGTCGCCTAAAGAACCTTGAGCAGATAAATTGTGAAGCGTTTGTACTGCATTCTTTTTTAGCATTTCATCATGCGGATTCCAAATTCTGTAAAAATATTCTTTTCCGCCAATAACGTCAAAATCTTCTCCTAAGATCATATTTTTATCGTTAGGATTTCTTGTCGCGGCGTATTTTTCTTTCCAGTTAATGATTCCTGGCAATAATGTTTTGTAGTTCATACCAAAAGATTCTGGATTTGCATTACCAGCTCTGGCTTGCGCATCAATCATTGCAGGAAGTTCTACAGTAGGGTCATTAAATTGAACCAAAGAAATTGGGTTGCTCCATCCTGTATTGTTGCTGTAAGCGAATCGTACTTTTCCTTTAGCATTTTTACCACTTTTAGTAGTAATTAAGATAACTCCAAAAGCAAGCACGTGCACCATAGATAGAAGCAGAAGCGGCGTCCTTAAGTACAGACATCGATTCTACGTCTTCTGAATTAAGCATTGATAAATCACCTGGAACACCATCAACTAAAATAAGTGGCGATCCTGTAGCTACTCCATTTACAATAGTTCCAGCTCCACGAATGTTAACATTCGATTGTTTTCCTATATTACCTGAATTATAAGTAATATTAAGTCCTGGCGTTGTTCCTTGTAAACCTTTTGTGATATCTGTAATAGGAATGCTTCCTAAAGCTTTTTTCACATCTACTTTAGCAACAGCACCTGTAACGTTTGCTTTTTTCTGAGAAGAGAATCCTACGACAACTACTTCATCCAATTTTGCAGTAGTCGCCGCAAGCGAAATGTTAAGTTTTTGCTGTCCTTCAATTTTTACTACCTGAGTTTCAGAACCCATGTAGCTAAAGCTTAGTGATTGTCCCTGCGCTACGCTGATGCTGAAGTTTCCATCAAAATCAGTAGTTGTACCGTGTGTAGTTCCCTGAATCACTACGCTGACTCCCGGTATGGGAAACCCGTCTGCTTTGTTTTTAACAGTTCCAGTAATTGTTTTTGTTTGCCCAAATGTCACTTGAATGAACAAAACCAACAATGAAATTAGTAATAATTTTTTCATAATAATCTGGTTTTTTTTATGGTTGTTGAGCAAATATATTTATTTATTGCATACAATTGCATTTTTTTGTCATTTTTTTCTAAAATTAACTTAAATAACGCAAAATAACGCAAATTATAATGTTTTAATTAGGATGTGTTAATAATTAAAATCTTTTAATTTGCGGAATGTTGCATATTCAATTTGTGTTTTTTACTATAAATTGAAATAATTGATATATTTGCTCTGAATTTTAACTTTTTAAGAACATGCTGAAAGCCGAAAGACATCAATATATAATGACTAAGCTTATTGAGGACCAAAAGGTTGTCACGACAGATTTAGCGTTGGCTCTAGATTTGTCTGAAGACACTATTCGTCGAGATTTGAACGAATTAGACAGTAAAAAGTCGCTAGAAAAAGTGTATGGCGGAGCGGTTCAGGTTTCTGAAAAATCGGCTAATATATTTGATATTTACATTTCGGAAGAAGAGCAAAAAAACAAATCGTCACAAAAGCATTGTCTTTACTTAGTGATGATCAAGTTATTATAATGAGTGGTGGAAGCACCAATTTGGTTTTTGCAAAGTTAATTCCTGCCGATTTAAAGGCTACAATTTATACTTATAGTCTTCCAATTGCCATGCAATTATCACAGCATCCAAACATCGACTTGATCTTTATTGGCGGAAAAATGCAAAAAAACGCAATGGTAACAATTGGTATGGATGTGATTCAGGTTGTCTCTAAAATCAAAGCTGATATTTGTTTCATTGGCGCCAGCAAGATCAATATAAAACAAGGTTTGACGGAAATTGGGTATGAAATCTCCATTGTCAAAAAAGCAATGATTGAGGCTTCAGACAAGGTAGTTTCAATGTTTTCTTCTGATAAATTGGATACAAAAATGCCTCATGGTGTTTGTGAACTTACTAAATTAGATACAATTGTAACCGATTTAGATCCAAATGACGACAAATTGGAAGAATATCGAAAATCTGGCGTACTTATCCTATAATTTATTGATTGGAAAAACCAAAACTGCATGTTTTTGCGTTTTTTAAAATTTATTTTGTTAAATAACGCAAAATAATGTAATGTTTCTCTTTTTTGTACATATATTTGTTAAAGCTAAACCTTTGACAAAATATATGAATATTGCTATTTCATCATTTTCGGTCTATTGGTAGGCTAAATATTGATTTCAATACAATTTATATGCTATTTAAACAGTATAAGTTGTTTTAAAATGGATCTCAATATTTGTAATAAACAACCAAAAGCAATAGAACCATTAAAATGCCCAATTCTCAACAATTAAACGAACTGTCTGCTTCATTGGAAGGAAATCTTTTTTATGATGAACTTCATAAAAAAATATATTCGACAGATGCTTCTGCTTACAGAATTACGCCAGTTGCCGTGGCAATTCCGAAAACAGAAGATGATATCGTTAAGATTATTCGTTTTGCATCACAAAATAAAATTTCAATAACACCAAGAACAGCAGGAACGTCTTTAGCTGGACAAACCGTTGGAAGCGGCATAATTGTAGATGTTTCAAAGCATTTTACTAAAATTGTTTCTTTTGATGCCGAAAAGAAAACGGTAACAGTTCAGCCAGGAGTCATTCGCGACGAGCTGAATTTGTTTTTAAAACCGTACGGATTATTTTTTGCACCAACAACATCGACTACTAATAGATGTATGATTGGTGGAATGGTAGGAAATAATTCTTCTGGAACAACTTCGATACGTTATGGCGTTACCAGAGATAAAATTGTAGAAATAAAGGCAGTTTTAAGCGACGGAACTCTTGCTGTATTTAAGGATTTGACTTCTGAGGAATTTATTGAGAAAACAAAAGGCGATTCTTTAGAAAGTAAAATTTATAAATCGATTTACGAAGAACTTTCAAATAAAGAAAATCAGGAAGAGATTTTAAGAGAGTTTCCAAAACCAGAAATTCACCGAAGAAATACAGGTTACGCGATTGATGCTTTATTAAAATCGGAGCTTTTTTCGGGAACAGAAAATACCATCAATTTGGGGAAATTGCTTTGTGGCAGTGAAGGAACTTTGGCATTTACAACAGAAGTTACTTTAAAAGTTGACGATCTTCCTCCAACAAATAATATTATGGTCGTGGCGCATTTTCATACGATTCAAGAAAGTCTTGAAGCGGTTGTGGTCGCCATGAAACATCATTTGTACACTTGCGAAATGATGGATGACACGATTTTAGATTGTACCAAAACAAATAGAGAACAGGCCAAAAATAGATTTTTTATTGTGGGCGAACCAAAAGCAGTTATCATGCTCGAAGTAGGTTCGCATATTAGTATGGAAGATGCCGAATTGCAAGCTGATGCTTTAATTAAAGATCTTGAAGTTAATGGTTTTGGATATGCACTTCCAAAAATTTATGGAGAAGATATCGAAAAGGTAAATGAGGTAAGAAAAGCGGGTCTTGGACTTCTCGGAAGTATTGTGGGAGACGACAAAGTCGCCGATTCGATTGAAGATACTGCAGTTGAATTAAGCGATTTGCCAAATTACATTGCCGATTTTGCCGCCATGATGGAAAGCCACGGACAGAGTGCTATTTATTATGCGCACGCTGGAGCGGGAGAGTTGCATTTGCGTCCGAAGATAAATTTAAAAACGAAAGAAGGTTTACATCAGTTTAGAAATTTATCTACTGAAGTAGCACATTTGGTGAAAAAATATAGAGGTTCACTAAGTGGAGAACATGGCGACGGAATTTTGCGCGACGAGTTTCTGCCGTTTATGATTGGCGATAAAAACTATGAATTACTGAAACGGATCAAAAAAACATTTGATCCTGATACTATTTTAAATGTTGGGAAAATTGTAAATGCTTCTAAAATGGATGAAAATCTTCGTTTCGAAGCAGGAAGAGTGGAACCCGATATTAAAACCATTCAAGATTTCTCAGACAGTTTAGGAATTTTGCGTGCGACTGAAAAATGCAACGGATCTGGAGATTGCCGAAAAATGCCATCGGCAGGTGGCACTTTATGTCCGAGTTATCGTGCGACAAGAAATGAAAAAGATACCACACGCGCACGTGCCAACGCTTTACGCGAATATCTGACGCATTCTGAAAAAGAAAATAAATTTGACCACGAAGAATTATATAAAGTATTCGAATTGTGTGTGAGCTGTAAAGCCTGCGCAAGCGAATGCCCAAGTAATGTTGATATCGCCACTTTAAAAGCAGAATTTTTATACCAATATCAAAAAGCAAACGGTTTTTCTTTCCGAAATAAAATATTCGCTTTTAATTCAAAATTGAATGAATTCGGAAGTATAGCGCCGTCAATAACCAATTGGGCTTCCAATCTTTCATTCGTTAAAAAAGAATGGGAATCGCGCCTGAAAGACAAGTGCCATTATTGGCTCCAAAAACGTTTAGAAAATGGTATCAAGCCAACAAAAAGCTTTACGAGTCCAACTCTTTTGAAAACGGAAGCGTTTATCTTTTTTGCGACGAGTTCACTAATTATTATGATGTTTCGGTAGGAATTGATGCTTTCGAATTATTGACGAAATTAGGTTACAACGTAATTGTAATCGATCATGAAGAAAGCGGAAGAGCTTTTATTTCAAAAGGCTTTCTAGAAGAAGCGCAGGAAATTGCGAATAAAAACATCACTATTTTTAAAAATATAATTGCTGAAAATACGCCTTTAATTGGTCTTGAACCTTCGGCGATTTTGACTTTCAGAGATGAATATCTTCGATTGGCTGGTGATAAGGAAAGTGCCGAAAAAGTTGCAAAAAATACTTTTACAGTTGAAGAGTTTTTCAAAAGAGAAATTTCAAACGGAAAAATTCACGCGGGACAATTTTCTGAAAAAGAGAAAAGCATAAAGATTCACGGACATTGTCATCAAAAATCATTGAGCAGTGTTGAAGCTTCTTTTGCAATGCTGAATATTCCAAAAAATAATACGGTTACGATTTACAATTCGGGCTGTTGTGGCATGGCCGGTTCATTTGGATATGAAAAAGAGCATTACGAAATCAGTATGCAAATGGGAGAAGATACTTTGTTTCCGAAAATCAGAGCAACGGAATCGACAACGGAAATCGCAAGAAGAGGAACAAGTTGCCGTCATCAAATTTTTGACGGAACCAGCAGAAAAGCAATGCATCCCGTAACTATTTTGAAAGATTGCCTAAAATAGCATTTAAAGAACATCAGTTATGAAAAAATCAATCTACACAATCTTCTTACTGTTTCTAGTCTTTACAGCCCAAGCTTCGAAAGTCGATACTCTAGAGGTTTTTAGTGCTTCAATGCAGAAAAACATCAAGACGTGTGTTGTAGTTCCAGACCATTACAATAAGAGCAAAAAGGCTTTTCCGGTGGTTTATTTGCTTCACGGACACAGCGGCAATTATGCCACATGGGTAAAAGGTTTTAAGGAACTTGGAAAACAAGTAGATCAATACGGTTTTATTGTAGTTTGTGCTGACGGAAATTATTCAAGCTGGTATTTTGACAGCCCAATTGATCCGAGTTTTAAATATGAAACTTATGTTGTGAAAGAGCTGGTTCCTTTTATTGACAAAAAATACAAAACCATTTCCGATCGAACAGGAAGAGCAATTTCAGGATTAAGTATGGGTGGTCATGGCGCTTTGTATTTGTCATTCAGACATCAAGATGTATTTGGTGCCGCAGGAAGCATGAGCGGAGGAGTAGATATTCGTCCGTTTCCTGATAAGTGGGACATCAAAAAACGATTAGGATCAATTGCTGAATTTCCTGAAAATTGGAATCAAAATACGATTACCAATATGCTTGATTTGGTAAAAGACAACAAATTAAAACTGATTATTGATTGCGGTGTTGATGATTTTTTCATGACCGTAAACAGAGAGCTTCACGCAAAAATGTTGGCTCTAAAAATAAATCACGATTATATTGAACGCCCAGGAGAACATAATCTTAAATACTGGGAGAATTCTTTAAAATATCAACTTTTGTTTTTTCACGATTTCTTTAATGAAAATGTAAAAACAAAGTAATCATAAAGTGTATTTTGGTTCTCACACATGATCGAAATACACAAATTTTGGTTGGTTATCCTAACAGGTTTTTTGTCAAACCTGTTAGGTTTTTTTGATCAATTCTGCACGAATTAAATTGGTGTAAAACAAACAAACGCATCATATTCCGAATAGGAATTTTTAAAATAAATTATTGCTAATAAACTAAAAACAACCATGAAACATTTATTTTTCAGAATAGTATTGCTTTTTGCAATAGCAACTGGATTTTCGCAGAATGCAGAAAAAAAGGAATTATGAAATTTGTACAACTTACAGACTTGCATGTGTCTGTAGGAAATGACAATGACTTTTTGTTGCAAAATATCGTAAAAGAAATCAACAATTCAGACAATGAATTTGTAGTCGTAACCGGAGATTTAACCAATCGTGGCGCCGATGACGAATTGAAACAGGTTCATTCAATTCTTTCAAAATTAACAAAACCGTATTATGTTATTTCTGGAAATCACGAAACGAACTGGAGCGAAAGCGCTGGACTTACGTATAAAAAGATATTTGGAGAAGATCGTTTTGTGTTTTCAAAGGGAGATTATCTTTTCATTGGATATCCATGCGGGCCATACATGAAAATGGGTGATGGTTTTGTAAAACACGAAGATGTACTTTGGCTAGATAAAACGTTGAAAGATAGTCTTAAAGGAAACAATAAAAAAGTACTCAACTTTGCTCATTATCCAATGGACAATAGTGTGAGCAATTATAAAGAAGTACTTTCTGTTTTGCAAAAATATCCTACTGTTGCGAGTTTTTGCGGTCACGGTCATACTTTGAGAAAATATGATTTTTCTGGTTTGAGTGGCTTAATGGGGACTTCTATAACTTCGTTAGATGGCAAAACTCAAAGTTATAACGAATTAATTATCAGTAATGATAGCATCAGTATTTATCAAAAAGAAATAGGCAAACCTGGTGTTTTCAAATTTTCTGTTCCGACAAAACCATCAAAAATTGAAATTCCGAAGGATGATTTTCCGGCAATTGCTCCTTTTTTGAAAGACGACGCTTCGATTTACAGCCTTCCTTCATTTGACAAAAAGAATTTTTATTTTGCGAATTCTCTAGGCGAAATAGAATCTGTAAATTTGAAAGACAAAAAAATAAATTGGAAGACAAAAACTGGAAATGCCATTTATTTTTCGCCAATAATTGTAAAAAATAATCTTGTAGTTGGAACCATAGAAGGAAATCTTTTAGGATTCGATTCGCAATCGGGAAAACAAAAATGGAATATTGCTGTTGGTGGTGTTTTGGTAGGTTCTCCAATTGCTGAAAACAACAAAGTTTACACCGCAAGTTCGACTTCATTTGTTTGCGCCGATGCTTTGAGCGGTAAGGTAATTTGGAAAAAAGAAATGCCACAATCGTATTCTCAGGGAACACCTTTGATTCAAGGAGATAAAATCATTTTTGGGGTTTGGGATACTTATGTTTATTGTTTAAATAAAAATACCGGAGAGTTAATCTGGAAGTGGAATAATGGCAATGACAAACAGATTTTATATTCGGCTGGAAATGTAAATATGGTTTCGACAAAAAGCCGACTTTATTTTGTGACGCCACAGCGTTTTTTGACCATTTTGGATATTGAAACTGGAAAAACGCTTTTAAGAACTTCGAAGTGGAAAATTAGAGAATCGATGGGGAAAAGCCAGAACGGAAAATGGTTTTATGGCAAAACAATGGACGGATTGCTTTTAAGAGTGCCTCTTTCTGATGATCTTGAATTGACTGAAGAAAATGTGGAAAAACAAAGTAAAGTTTTGGATTTGAAATTAGGATACGAACACAATCCAGCAGGAATTTTAGAAAAAGACAACAAGATCTATATTGGAAGCCGAAAAGGTGAAGTTATAATAGTTGATGCAGAAAAATTTGAAATCATAAAACAAATCACTTTAGGAAGTTCAAGTGTAAATGGTTTCACAATTGATGATCAAGGCAGAGTTTGGACTTCTCTAATCGAAGGCGGAATTTATTTGCTTAATTAATAATAAGTTATCCTAACAGGTTTTTAAAACCTGTTAGGTGTTTTTTGGCCACAGATTAAAAGATTAAAAAGATTTTTTAGCCACAAATAAATCTGTTATATCTGCCAAATCTGCGAGAGAAAAATAGGCGCAGATTAAAAATATTTGAAACTTTTTGAGATTAAAAAACAACATTAAATCTCCGCTTCTGATAGCTATCGGGATTACGATTAAATATTAGGAAACTAACCCAAAATAAAAATTATGAAAAGCATAAAAATTATAATTCTAGTTTTGCTGATTCATTCCAAAATTTTCAGTCAGCAATCTCCAAAAAGAGAAATGCGCGCCGCTTGGATCTCTACAGTAGAAAATATTGATTGGCCGTCTAAACCGGGTTTATCAGACAAAGAAATGAAAGCCGAAATGATTACACTTTTAGATAATCTACGTTCGTATAATCTGAATACTGTAATTTTTCAAATCCGCCCAACTGCCGATGCTTTCTACAAATCGACAAAAGAGCCGGCTTCGCATTGGATAACCGGAACTCAAGGCGTTGCGCCAGGTTTTGATCCGTTGCAAATGATGATTGACGAAGCAGGAAAACGTGGCATGAACGTGCATGTTTGGCTGAATCCGTATCGTGTTCAGAAAGATACTGTTAGAGACGTGCTTTCAAAAAATCATTTGTATTTTAAAAGACCAGACCTTTTCCTGACATACGGAAAAACGAGATATTTTAATCCGGGATTACAAGAAACTAGAGATTTTGTGGCTTCTGTTGTAGGCGAAATTGTTCGTAAATATGATATTCAGGCCGTTCATATGGATGATTATTTTTATCCATATAAAATTGCTGGACAAGAATTTCCAGACGAAAAAGCATTTGCGAAAGAACCGCGTCAGTTTAAAGACAAAGACGATTGGAGAAGAGACAATGTCGATTTGATCATCAAACAAATCAGGGATACCATTATTGCCAACAAACCAGAAGTTGAATTCGGAATTTCGCCTTTTGGAGTTTGGAGAAATATAGCCAAAGATTCTGAAGGTTCTAAAACCGCCGCTGGAGCTACCAATTATGATGATTTGTATGCCAATATCTTAAAATGGCAAAAAGAAAACTGGATCGATTATGTAACGCCACAAATATATTGGCACATTGGTTTTGACAAGGCAAATTTTGAAGTTTTGGCAAAATGGTGGGCAGAACATAAATACGGAGCAAATGTTTATGTGGGACATGGCGATTACAAGCTTTCGACTTCGGCCAAAGAGCCTGAATGGAGAAGCCCTGATCAAATCGTAAAACAGATTGAAATGATTCGAAAATTTCCTCAAATTGAAGGTTCGATGCATTTTACAGCTTCTAATTTTTTGAAAAAAGGAGATACGCTTAGAAAACCTCTTCTTCAAAAAGAATACAAATACATCGCTTTGACTCCCGAAGCAAACAGAATTACAAGATTAAAGCCTGAAACGCCTACAAATGCAGTAATTACTAAAAAAGGGGACAAAGCAATTTTGACTTGGAAACCAGCGCTTAACAACAAGAAATATGTGATTTACAGATTTCCAAAAGGAAAAATAACCGATTTCTCAAATCCTTCAACTATTTTTTATGTGACAACAGCTCTAAAACTGGAAGTTCCAAATGCCAATTTAGGAAATTACGTTTATGCGCTCACCGCTTTGAGCCAAACCCAGACAGAAAGTAGTCCAATTGAATTTACAGGAAAATAAAAATATAAAGAAATGAGAAAAAGTATTCTCCTAATTGCCATTTTTCTAAGCTCTCTGAGTTTTGTACAAGCCCAAAAATTAGATATAATTCCAAAACCAGTTTCCGTACAACAAAGTGCAGGACAGTTTGTTCTTCCTTCAGTATTAAAAATTACTGTAGATAAAAAGCTAAAAAATAGTGCCGATTATATTTCGACAAGTATTTCAAAAAATGCAGGAATTAATCCAATTGTTTCCACTGGAAGAAAACATGGAAAAAATACGATTTCATTTTTAGTTGATAAGAAATTAGAGCTTCCAAATGAAGGTTATCAATTAGAAATAAATCAAAAAGGAATTTTCATAAAAGGGAAAACTGAAAATGGGGCCTTAAACGGACTTCAAACCTTAGTCCAAATTTGTTCTGCAAAAGAAGTTAAAAAAGGAACAGTTCCATTTGTGAAAATTGAAGATTATCCTCGTTTTGATTGGCGCGGTATGATGCTCGATTGTTCGCGACAATTTTTTGATAAACAAACTGTAGAAAATTATATCGATTGGTTGGCGTACGCATAAAATGAATGTTTTTCATTGGCATTTAACTGATGACAACGGCTGGAGAATCGAAATCAAATCAATGCCAGATTTAACTTTAAAAGGCGCTTGGAGAGGCCCGGGAGAAGTTTTATTGCCATCTTACGGTTCAGGAGATAAACGTTACGGAGGTTTTTATACGCAAGAAGATATTAAAGAAGTAGTTGCTTATGCCGCAAATCGTGGCATTTCAGTTATGCCAGAAATTGAAATTCCGGGGCATTCGCGTGCCGTTACAGCTTCATATCCAGAAATCGGATGCGAAATAAGTCAGGAACTTAAAAGTGTTCAAGGCGAAGTAAAAAATGTTTGGTGCGTTGGGCGTGAAGAAAATTACGATATTTTGGATTCGATCATTAGAGAAGTTTCTGGATTATTTCCTTTTGAATATATTCATGTGGCGGGAGACGAAGTCAATCGTGCGAATTGGGAATATTGCCCAAAATGCCAAGCTTTGATGGCGAAAGAAGGTTTTACAGACAGTTTTCAGCTACAGAATTATTTCTTTAAAAGAGTTCAAAAAATTGTAGATAAATACCATAAAAAAACAGACGGTTGGAATGAAATCTTGAAAGGTGGAGAAATCAACCCGAATACACTGATTTCGGCTTGGCAAGGAATTAGTTATGGAATTGAATCGGCAAAAAAAGGATACAAAACCATTATGATGCCGGGACAATTTTTGTATTTTGATATGGCACAATCTGAAACAGAACGCGGTCATCGCTGGGCGGCAATTACCGATACTAAACGCGCGTATTCTTTCGAACCAATTCCAGATTCTGATTTAACGCCAGAAGAACAAAAAAACATAATTGGAGTTCAAGGTGCTTTGTGGAGTGAATATTTGGATCGTCCGGCAAGAATTATGGAATACCAAAGTTATCCGAGAATTACGGCTTTGTCTGAAATGGGTTGGTCTAAAAAGAAGATAAAAATTGGGATGATTTTTACGGAAGATTAACCAACAGCCATTTGAAAAGATTGGCCGATATGGGAATTGCTTTCAGAGATTTTCCTCCAACAGCCATTTATAAAAACGGAACAATTACAGTGGCACCACCTTATGAAGGCGCGATTGTAAGATTCGATAAAGATGGAAATGAGCCAACAAGACAATCGCCTTTGTACACAGGACCAATTAAAACAAAAGATTACGAGCAGTATAGGTTTAGAGTTTTCTTCAATGAAACTTCCGCAAGTCCTGCAGTGAAAGTGGAGAAATTGCCTGTTGCGACTTGGAACACAGCTAAAGCTGAGGTTTTAACTATTTCAGAAAATATCTCTGAACATGTTGATAAAAAGGGAATTTGGTATTTGAATTTTAATCCGACTGATGACGGTGCAAACGGAATAATCAAAAATGCTTCGCTTTTTGAAAATGACAAATTATTGCAAACCTATTCAGACGAAAAAACTTTAAAATCAAAACCTCGTTTGCGATTTTTGATTGAAAATTACAACGAAAAAAATACGTACAGATTAGATTTTTCTGTTGAAAATAGAGAAGAGAAAAATCTTCGGCAAATGTAAAATTCACTTGTTCGCCTTATCAGGAACCGGAAGTTAAAGTCACTTCATCAATGGTAGAAAACCTAAAGTTTCCAATTGCAAATCTGCAAGATTATAATGAAGAATCGTATATGCGTACAGATGTTGCCTGCAAAGACGGCGACTGGATTTTGTATACCTTTACTACTCCTGTAACTTCTTCTAAAATTGATGTTTTAAGTGGGATTCCGCATCATCCGAGATTTATCATAAACAACGGTTATGTTGAGTTTTCATACAACGGAACTGATTTTATAAAAGGCGATAATTTTGATTACGGAAATGCATCAATTTATCCAAAACAACCTGTAAAAGCGGTCAGAATTCAAATTACGGGAACCAATAATGAGCCTTTGATGGCAGGGCAGGACTTAAAAATTAATCCATAGAAATATGAAAAAGATAACATTCAGTATTGTCATTATTTCTTTTGTCTTTTTAGGAATGGGCTTTCATTCTCCTAAAAAATAAATAAAGTTGGCGATAATAAAGAAAATGAAGCCTTCATCGATTCAATGATGAATAATGCGCTTGAAAAAGGCTTTTTTCCAGGCGCCCAAATTATCGTTGGAACGGGAGATTTTAATTTGATAACCAAAAATTATGGCTATCATGATTATATTAAAAAGCAAAAGGTAAAAACAGAAGACGTTTTCGATTTGGCTTCAATGTCTAAAGTTTTGGGAGCAACTCTTGTTACCATGCGCTTGGTTGGAGATGGCAAAATAAAACTCACGGATCAAGTAGGCGAAATTGTTCCGATGTATAAAAAGACAGCTATTTCCGATTTAACGCTTTTTGAGTTGCTAACGCATACTTCAGGCTTAAAGGCAAGCATTACTTTTTATCAAAGTTTGCTTTCTACACCTGATGGTTCGCCTTTGTTAAGCGATAAAAAATCAGAGCAATATCCTGAGCCGTTCGATAATATGTATGTGAACAAAAATATTGTTTACGATTCAAAATATCTTGTTTTTGAGCCAAAAGAAAATTGGGTTCAGATTTATAAAAACATGTGGCTGAATCCAGAATATTATCCATCGGTTTATGAAAGAATCGCGACTGCAAATACGAATGTTCGTGGCAAATATGTTTACAGCGATTTAAATTTGCTGTTGGTTAAGCAAATGATCGAAACTAAAACAGGAAAGAAATTAGATCAGTTGACAAATGAAATTTACACTCAATTGGGCATTTCAAAAATTGGATATAATCCACTAAAATGGACTTCCATAGATAATGTAATGCCAACGGAAGTAGATAATTTTTTCAGAAAAGATACCATAAAAGGATATGTGCATGATGAAGCCGCGACGATTTTTGGAGGTGTTTCTGGAAATGCAGGTTTGTTTGCGAACGCGGAATCAATTGCTGTAATCTGCAAAATGCTCATGAACAACGGAAATTATAAAGGAAAACAAATTCTAAAAGCCAAAGTCGTAAAAGAGTTTACAGAATCGCCACTTGCCAAAGAAGGAATTTATCGCGGTTTAGGCTTTGATAAAAGAAAGCCAGACGAGTTTTTTACAAATGATGATTTTGGACATACGGGTTTTACAGGAACATTTTTCTTTATGAATCCAAACACAAATCGATTTGTAGTTATTCTGACGAATCGTGTAAATCCAACTCGAACAAACAGATTAATGTATAAAGATGATTTTAGTGCTAAAATCTGGAGGCAAATTAATAAGTAGTTTTTCGCCACGAATTCACGAATTATTTTCTTAAAATCTTTGCGAAAGGAACAACCAGAATTACACTAATTTATTTAAAATAATTTGTGAATTACTTTGCCTGTTCGCTATCGCTCGAGTCGTAGCTAAAAAACTGATTTGAAATTTTTGTTTTACGCAGATTCTACAGATTTTATTTAAAATTTATCTGCTTAGATCAATTTAAATCTGCGTGAAAAATTAATTATAAGTTTGAATAAATTAAATTTTAAAAAATGAAACAAGCCATTATCAATGCAGTCGTTCACACAGGAGAAGAAATAATCAATAATGGAGTTGTTGTTGTAGAAAACGGAAAAATTCTTTCGGTTCAAAATGAAATTCCGGATGCCATTGAAACGATTGATCTTCAGGGAAAACATATTGTCGCGGGTTTTATAGATATTCAGATAAATGGAGGAGAAAAGCTTTATTTCAGCCAAACTCCAACTGAAGAAGCAATTCAGGATATTTATGATGCTAGCCGTAAATATGGAACAATGCAGGTGCTTCCGTGTTTGATATCCTCTTCAAATGAAACCATTATGAAAGGAATCGAGGCTGTTCGCAATTATAGAGCAAAATACGATAATGGCGTAATCGGAATGCATTTAGAAGGACCATTTTTGAATCCACTACGAAGAGGTGCGCACAGTATAGATCAAGTTCGAAAACCTACAAACAAGGAGCTTGAAGAAATTATAAAGTATGGGAAAGATGTTATAAAAGTCATCACGATTGCTCCAGAATGCTTTACGGAAGAACAGCTTGATATGTTGCTCGAAAGCGGTTTTGTAATTTCAATAGGACATTCGACTATTTCGTATAAAGAAGCGCAACCTTATTTTGCAAAAGGAATTAAACTCGTTACACATTTGTTTAATGCGATGACACAATTTGGACATCGCGAACCCGGTTTGGTTGGCGCATCTTTTGAAAACGAAAATGTATTTACACCCGCTATTTTAGATGGTTCGCATTGCGATTACGCGATGACGAGATTAGCCTATAAACTAAAACAAGAGAAATTCTTTTTGATTAGTGATGCCACATTTTTAGGACGAAAAGTGACTAACTTCAATTGGGATAATTTTGATGCTCATCTTGACAATGGATTTTACAGAAATAAAGACGGCAATTTAGCTGGAGCCTCAATCTCGATGTTAGAGGCAGTGCAAAATGCCTACAATCATTTGAATGTTTCTGTTGATGAAGCATTGAAAATGGGATCTTCTCGCGTGGCAAATGCAATTGGTTTAGGAGATAAATACGGAAAAATAAAAGCTGGATTTCCTGCAACTTTCGTCAAATTCAATGATGATTTATCTGAAATTAAAACTTTTGATTTTTCTTAAAATGAATCAATTATTAGGATATTGTTTTTAATTTTTAATAATGTATTTTTGAAAAGAAAATAAAATTTTTTTTACAAATTCAAAACTCCAAATCATAATGATAAAAAAAGGTGTGTTAACTTTTTGTATACTTGTTTTAACAGTTTTAAGTAGTTCTGGTCAAAATTGCTTGCCGTCAGGAATTACAATAAACAGTCAATCCCAAATAGATAATTTCTCAAAAAATTATCCTGGTTGTACCACTATTGGCGGGGATGTATTAATAGAAAACGTCGGCAATCTTTTAGGATTATCCCAAATTAAATCTATTACAGGAAACCTTACGCTCAAACTCTTAATTAAAGACTTAAAAGGGTTGAATAATTTGACTTCAATTGGTGGAGATTTGACTATTAGTGGCAATTCTCTTTTGACCAATTTCACTGGATTAGAAGCGTTGAATTCGATTGGAAAAAATGTATTGATCGAAAGAAATGACGTTTTAGATAATTTTAATGGCTTAGAAAATCTTAAATCAGTAGGAGGAGATTTGTCGATAAGAGATAATAAAGTATTAACTAATATCAGCGCCCTTAAAAACGTTGCAAATATTGGAAATAATCTAATAATCAGTGCAAACAATAAGCTTCTTAATATTAATGGATTAGCAGGTATTACGGAAGTTAATAATGATTTGGTTGTAGAGTCAAATCCGCTTTTGACGTCTTTAGATGGTTTGAATAATTTAAAGACTGTAAAAAGAGATTTAAAAATTAGATTTAATAATAGCTTGAAAGATTTACAAGGTTTAAATGGGCTAATATCTACTGGACGATTTTTTGAAATAGAACGAAATGATAATATTTCAAGTTTTGCTGGTTTGGAAAATCTTGCTACTATTTACAGGTTATTTGTAGTTGATAATGATAATCTAATTAATCTAAAAGGACTTGATAATCTTAAAATTGTAAAAGAAAATTTAACGCTATTTGGAATTGATAAATTAAATTCATTGAATGGGTCGCAAAATGTGACATCAATTGATGGAATGTTGCAAATAAAAAGTTGCAATGCATTGACTAATTTAACGGGATTGAGTGGTTTGACTAAAGTTGGAATTTCATTTGAAATTTCAGACAATTTGGGTATGATAAATCTTCAAGGTTTAAATAGTTTCGTGTCGAGTGCAAACCTTTACGTATCTGGATGTACAAGTCTTGAAAATTTAGTAGGATTAGAAAGTCTTAAGAATATAAATAATGGCAATTTAACAATCAGTTATAATGACAAAATAACAAGTTTGAAAGGTATTGAGAATATTGATCCCAAGACAATCGGATATGTAACTATTGAGTTGAATGCCTTATTGTCAACTTGTGCGATCCAAAGTGTGTGCAGTTATCTTTCAGATATTGCAAAAAGTGCCGCTATCCGTTCAAACAAAGAAGGATGTAACAATAGAGAGGAAGTTACAGCAATGTGTAAGACTGTGCTTTCGGTAGATGAAAATGATCTTTTATCCTCGACAAGTTTGTATCCTAATCCAACAATTGGCAAAGTGAATGTAAATGTAAAATCTGATTGTAAAATGTATATTTACAACGCTGTTGGAGAGCAATTAAAAGAATTAAATTTAGTTGTGGGATATAATGAAGTGAATCTTGATTCATTACCATCTGGTGTGTATTTTTTCAAGACTAAAAAAGGAAACACGCTAAAAGTTCTAAAGAAATAATTAGTACTTTTTGTTATTGTCCGTCAGAGATAACTTGGAAATAAAAAGATTAAAGATCTTATAAAATAGAAAAGCTTCAGATCTCTCTGAAGCTTTTCTATTTTTATCATTTTTCTCTTGGCGAGCAATAAAAATATTATAGAAAATATTCCCTCCAAACATCTTTAATACAGATTCAATTTCCACAGCAAAACGAATTTAAATCAGTAATAATTCTGACAAAAATTTTAGAATTAAAAACTGAATTTGTATCTTGTTCTGCTAAAATGGATTATGTCAGACATATACATTTTAAAATAATTGCCTTCAAAACGTTTTTCACTTCATTTTAATAGAAACAATCGAGATTATGAAAAAATCATTAATGCTCTTTATTGCATTCTTAGCTCTTACAGCTTGCTCAAAACATCAAGGAAAAAAGATGTTGCTATTACAGGAATAGATTCCACATTGCGACCTGGCAATGATTTTTTTAGATATGTAAATGGCAAATGGTATGATTCTGTATCAATACCAGCATCTCAATCTGGAGTAGGCGCTTATATGTTTATGAATTTCCCGCAACGAATTCGCCTTCAAGGAATATTAGATAGTATTTCAAAAAGCAATAACCCAGCAGGAAGTATAGCGCAAAAAGTAGGGGATTTTTATGCATCGGGTATGGATACTGTGACTATTGACAAACGCGGTTATACACCTATCAAGCCTCTACTTGCAAAAATTGAAGCAATTAGCGATTTGCCTTCATTAATGAATTTTGTTGTTAATGAAGAAAAAGCGGGCAATTATTCTATTATTGGTTTTGGAGTGTCGCCCGATGATAAAAACAGCAGTATGAATATCGCCCAGCTTTATCAAACGGGTTTAGGCTTGCCTGACAGGGATTATTATTTCAAATCAGATTCATCGACCGTTGCTATACAAGAAGCATACAAAAAATATCTTACTGTATTATTTCAGCTAACAGGAAGCAATGCTCAAGAAGCTAAAAAGAATGCTGGTTTGGTTTATGATATTGATAAACAGCTTGCACTTTCGCATAAAACAAAAGTTGAACTTCGAGATGTGCAGGCAAATTATAATAAAACAGCTGTAGCAGATCTTGCAAAAAGACATCCTAATATAGACTGGACTACTTTTTTAAATAATTTAGGTGCTAAAACTGATTTTATTAATGTTGGCCAACCTGCTTATTATGATGCCCTTAATAAGCTTTTAAAAACCATCCCGATTAATAATTGGAAAATTTACTTGAAAGCAAATTCTATCGAAAGATATGCAGATGATTTAAGCAAGCCTTTTGTAGATGCTTCATTTGAATATACTAAAGTGCTTTCTGGGCAAGCTGTTCAAAAATCACGTGGCGAAAAAATGGCAAATATCGTTGACAATTATTTAGGCGAAGCTCTGGGTGAATTGTATGTAAAGAAATATTTTTCGGAAGATGCCAAAAAGCGTATGCTGGTTCTAGTAAATAATTTACAGAAAGCCTATGCAAAAAGAATTGATAACTTGCAATGGATGAGTCCTATTACGAAACAAAAAGCCAAAGAAAAATTATTTGCCATTACTAAGAAAATAGGATATCCAGATAAATGGAGAGATTATAGTAACGTAAATATTGCTAGAAATGCCTATTTTGAGAATGTGGTTTCAGGGTCTAAAGCGAGCATATCAATTTCAATTGGCAAAATTGGGCAAGCCAGTCGATAAATCAGAATGGTTTACTACAACCCCAACCGTTACGGCATATAACAATCTTACTGCAAATGAAATTGTTTTTCCTGCCGGTATTTTACAAGCCCCATATTTTGATAATAATGCCGATGATGCACTTAACTACGGAGGTATCGGTATGGTAATTGGCCACGAAATAACCCATACTTTTGATGATCAAGGTGCGCAATATGACAAGGATGGAAACATGAAAAACTGGTGGACAAAAGAGGATTATGCGCAGTTTAAATCAAGAATACAACAAGTTATTGATTTATATAGTACTTATACCGTTTTAGGAGATTTACATATTAATGGTGCAATGACAGTTGGCGAAAACACAGCTGATATAGCTGGAATTGCAGTTGCCTACGATGCTTTTAAAATGACTGAACAAGGAAAAGGAAATACAAAAATTGACGGTTATACTCCAGACCAACGTTTCTTTATTTCTATAGCCAAAATATGGAGAGTAAAAATGAAAGATGAGTTCCTACGTTTGTGGATTAACAATAACCCGCATTCTCCACCAAATTGGCGTGTGAATGGTCCTTTAATGAATACGACACCTTTTTATAAAGCATTTAATGTGCAACCTGGAGATAAAATGTTTTTGCCAGAGAAAGACAGAATCACAATTTGGTAGTGTTGAAACAAAATTAATTACCCCTTGAAGGGAATTACAGTGTTATGGAATGGCGGATCAAATAATACAGAACGGAGTATTGTAAAATTAAATTGGAGTGAATTAATGAGGAAATCCATTTGTGCTAATATTTTAAAAGTATGAAAAGATCATTCTTGTTGGTTATTTCTATTATAATGATTTGTTGCACAAAAAAAGAATCAAACTTTGAGTATGACCCGACCGTTCCGTATCCGATTTTAAATCCGGGAGAATTTTGGCTTGATAAATTTGATGAAAGAGGATTGCAAAATGCAGTTGTATATCATGACAAGATATATTGCAATACAATTGATGTTGGTGGTGATAGCAATTTTCTTTATTGCTTGAATCCTAAGGATGGAAATGTTGTTTGGCGCGCACATGTTGATGCTTTTGCAAGTCAGCCCGCTTCTTTTCAAGGCGATACAGTTATTTATTGTTCCTATTTAGGTGATATTTCTGCATTTGATAATAAAGGAAAAACAATCTGGAAAGCTAAGTTTGATGATCCTTATGGAGGGCATTGTGTTGATACGATCAACTCAACATTACTGGTGAAGACCGTTTATTGGAAATATGTATCTAAATATGATATAAAGTCTGGAAAATTAATTTCAAGAATTGAAAATGACTCTTTGCAAAGTTTAATTTATGCAAAAATGAGGGATAGCAGTTCATTGAAAGAACATAAATATCAATTTACAGGAAAGGATAAAACTTATGCAATTAAATGCAAGCCATTTATGAGTGTTGAAGTGTGGGAACATAAAATCGAGATAAGTAAGAATATTTATAGTAAATAAAAGCAAACATCCATAGAAAACAATATTCATCACTACAAAATGGAAACAAATCAGAATAGCATTAATTTAAAATTCGACAAAATATTCTCATCTTTAAAGCGAGTTGCCAGAATTGTTTTGGCAATTTCCTCTATACTACTAATTATTTCGATTATTTCGTCGCTAGTTTACAAAGGAGAATGTTTTAGTATTTACTCAAATGCTGGTTTTATGATTTGGCCGGCGATAATATTGTCAATTTATTCAATTGTTTATTCGTTACTTATAATTGTAATTTTCTTAGTATATAAAGTCTACAAGCGTCATTTAATTTGGGCGACAATTAAAAGCGAAATTTTGTTTTTAATTCTTACAGGACTATTACTGACTATTTTTTATTTTGTAAACAGCTATATGGTTAAAAATTATTACTAGATATAGATTGGTTCATGAGCAATATGTTAGCTCCAAGAGGAGGAGTTATAATTAACTTTGTAAAACTATGAATCTAATTACAGCAATTCTTTTTTCGGTTTTTATTTCGAAAAATATCCAACTGGAAGAAAAGGTGTATTTTGGAAGAGCCCATAACTATAGTACGATTTACAGTTACGAAGTAACTGAAATTCACATTTCCTCAGATTCGATATTGACAAGATATGATTATAGATTGCCGAATAAACGAGAGTGGAAAAATTATAAGAACTATGAGGTAAAAGAAGAGAAGCAGATTATTTCAAAAAAAGGACAGTATTATTTATTAATTAATCCTGTGAATCATTTGGAAAATGAAATGCATTGCCTAAAAATAACTAAAAATAAATTAACATATTATTATAAAAACTCAGACGGAAGTTTACTGAAGGGCTTTACATTCAAAAGGAAATGAATGCTGATTTAAATTTTTAGAACAAAATCACTTTAGCCAGCAGAGAGAAATTTGACACTGGTGTAATTAGAGAAACCAAAAAAAGAGATTAAAAAAGAAGTTCGAAAATCCTGATTATGAACACGATTAAATTTAAAGAGACCATTCTAATTAATAAAAACTCTGAGTTAGTTTTTGATTTTACACAAGATTATAATAAACGATTAAAATGGGATACTTTTCTGAAAAAAGCTAACTTAATTGATGGTGCAACAGAAGCTGGTAAAGGAGTTAAGGCATATTGTGTGGCAAAAAATGGACTTGGTATGAAAACGGAATATGTTACCTATAACCGACCAAAAGTTACGGCAATAAAAATGATAGATAATTCATTGTTATTTAGGTCATTTTTAGGTTCTTGGACATTTAAAGAAATGCCTAACGATAAAACAGAAGTTGTCTTTTTGTATTCTTTTTCACTTAGATTTCCGTTCAGCTTATTGATAAATTTTATAAAAAAGATTTTGCAAACAAATGTAAAACAAAGGCTTGTTGATCTTAAGCTGAATATTGAAGAAGAAATCTGATAAGTAGATTTGCAATCTGTTCCCACAAAGAGAACCTTGACGATGAAAACTGATAATGAAAAAGGAGCAAAAAAACATGAAAAAAGGATTTGTAACCATAAAAACCGAAAGACTTTTATTGCGACAATTTATCGGTAGTGATCTTGAAAATGTTTTCAAAGGACTTTCAGATCCGGAAGTTATTAAATATTATGGGGTGAGTTTTCAAACATTGGAAGCTACTAAGGAACAGATGATTTTTTTCGCTGATCTTGAAAAAAATGAGACAGGAATTTGGTTTGCTATTTGTTCTGCCGATAATAGCACATTCTACGGAGCGGGTGGATTAAATAATTTAAGTAAAGAACATAAAAAAGCAGAAATCGGTTTTTGGTTAATTCCTGATTTTTGGGGGCATGAAATTATAAAAGAAGCAATACCGTTAATTTGTAATTATGGGTTTGACAGTTTAGGAATTAATAGAATTGAAGGATTTGTTGAGTCAGAAAATAAGAATTGTAAAAATGTAATGGCTAAACTTGACTTTCAGTACGAAGGGACGATGAAAGACTGTGAAATTAAAAATGGTAAGTTTATAAGTCTTGATATTTATGCAAAAATAAAAGATAATTTAATAAAGCCTGCGCAAGAAATCAAATAAAAAAACGATTGCGCCAGTAGATTAGTAATTTGGGATTGGGCATTCTATATTATAACGAAAAGAAACTATCTAAACTAAAATGATTAAAAATGACAAATGTAAAAGAAGGCATAGTATGGATAACAGGTGCTTCATCTGGCATTGGAAAATCAATGGCTCTTGAATGGGCAAGATTAGGATATAAAGTAGTTCTCTCTTCAAGGCGCAAAGAACTATTAGATAAAGTTGCTGATCAGATTAGATATTCAGGTGGAGAAGCACTGGTGATTCCGTGTGATATAATGGAAGAAACCTCTATTGAAAATGCAGTCCAACAAATCATTAAAGATTTGGGGCGTTTGGATATAGTTGTTGCTAATGCCGGTTTTGGTGTTTTTGGAAGTATCGAAAAACTAACAGCCAAAGATTGGAACAGACAATTGCAAGGCAATGTTACAGGTTTAGCCCTAACAGTAAAATATGCATTGCCGCATTTAAAGAAAAACAATGGCCGAATTGGTTTAGTTGGAAGTGTAGCAAGCATATCTTCCTAATCCTAATGTAGGCGCATACGGTGCTTCAAAAGCGGCTGTAAATTCTATAGGTCTGACTTTGCAGGTTGAATTAAAGGGCACAGGTGTGAGTTGTACTACAATGCATCCAGGTTTTGTAGTTTCGGAAATTGCCCGAATTGACAATGACGGAGTTTGGCATCCTGAAGAGCCAGATCCGCGTCCGTCAAATTTAATGTGGCCTACTGATAAAGCCGCAAAAGTAATGGTAAAGGCTGTTTTAAAACGAAAGAGAAATTACGTTTTCACAGGTCACGGAAAGCTGGCTGTTTGGTTGCAAAGGTGGTTTCCGGGATTGATGAGGTCTATAATTTCAAAAGGCCCAAAACCAGATTTATGAGAAAGATTTGGTTGAATGTAATATCCCAAGATAGGATGTTCTCAAATCTATTTGACTTGAATAAGATAGCTCTTATGAAAATTAAATCTATGTTAAAAGAGTCGCTTTATTTCAATATTAATTTGAAATTTGTAAAATGTCTAATTAACAACGAGATAATATGGAAGGACAAATCATTGAATTGGAAAAAAATATTGGCACGGAGTTGAAAGTGATGATTATGAAACAGTAAGAAATCTAACGTTTTTTCCCTGTATAGTTGCCGGAAAAAATGGTGTTCAAAGTATCAGTGAGGCTGATTTCAAAAATATGTTTGACTCTGGACAGACTAATAAAATAAAAGTACTGAACATCTATGATGTAAAAGAAAAGCTAATTGCCGAAAATACAGCTGTAATAGGGTATGGTCTAGATTTTGAGATAGTAGGTCAAAGTCAAAAAGAGCCTATAAAGGCCGCCTGCACTTCTACTTGGATTAAAGAAAATAACAAATGGGCGTGTGTCATGCATACCGAAACAGAACTGGAAGAAAAATAGTAATTTGGAGTAATGCACTTTCAAATTGTGACGTGCATAAAAGTTCTAACGAAAGCATAAAAAAAGCTTCAGAGAAATCTGAAGCTTTTGTCTTAGTAGCGGGAAGCATTCAAATATCTAACCGCATTATTACTGATTATTATGCAATTTTTGCATTAGCATCCTAAAGTAATATTTTAAAATGTAATGATCTAGTAATTCAAATTCAATGTAGATTATTAGAAAATAAAAGCCTGATAATTGAACATGCCCTAAATAGTGTCTAACTATTGGGGCATGTTCAATTATCGAAATGGCTTAGATCGTAAAATTTTAACTATTGTCATCAAAGTAATATTCGACGTCAGCATTTTCTTTCTTTCATCGATTTTATTTAATCTCATTTTTTTTGATAATCACTTTAGATCTGAATTTTTGCCAATCAGAATTAAATTCGAACAAATCTTCGATCTTATATATGTAAATATTATTCACTTGGTTTTTATCAATCGCCTCGTTTAAATCTTTACCCAAAAAATGATTTATAGAAATTTTGGTCGAAAGATTATCAGCCATTATAAATTCAGGAATGTTCAATAATGGGTAATGCGAACTTGTGTATGTCGTCCATCTACCTTTATTATTCTCAATTTCATTTAAAAATTCTCCACAAAATATAATGAGATGTATATATAAAAAGTTTTTAGTTCTGTCATATCCAAAATTATATAATGCTTTATTAAACTCATCTAAATTAGTTTCTGAGATCTTTTCTGGTATTTCTAATTTTAGATTTAAAAATAGTTCCTTTATAAAAACTTCTCTAAATAAAGTTGGATTCTTAAAAATCTTACGATACTTAAAATAAGGGGTATTAATTTCCTTGAAGTTTTTCTCATTAAGTGATTCCAAAAAGATTCTTCAGAATTAAAAAGATATATTTCACTTTCATTTGTTACATGATTATCACCGTAAAGTGTTAGATCTACGTTGGAATTAGATGTTTCAATAAAAACATCTAAATTATCAAATGCGTAATAGATTTGACTTTTTTTCAATTTTCGATTTACATCTGTTATAAATCCTAAAATTTGTTCATCATTTTTAGTTAGGATTTCCTTAAACTCGCTGTATGGAATTTTTTTCTTCATTAAATTTGTTTTTTGTGGATAGCATAATGCTGAACTTGTCATTAAGAAAAAATAAATAATTAGATCTCATAATTAATTATTTAAAGAACTTCCCCCTGCTGGCGCGAGCGTCTCGCTCGTGAACGCAAAAATGATATTAACAAAGATAGTTAAAACAAAAGAAGCCCTGCTCTTCGAAGAGTTCTTAGGAAACGCTGTGCGAATGTCTCTGACTTCGCACCCACAATTTGAATCAGATACTATTTTCTAAATCTAAAATAAACAAAAAAAAGCTCCAGATTTCTCTGAAGCTTTACTTAGTAGCCCTGACGATACAATTCTCGAACCATTTCATGGTTGATTTAGGAGGATTGGGTAGATCTTAAATAAAAAATTATTGGTCTAATATATTATCAGGCTTGTTGATTAAGGGATCTAACCAGTCTGCTTTATCAGAAGCCCATTTTAACCATTCTTGCTTTTCAATGTTTAAAGTGTTATTATCTATTGATTTATGTTTTTCTGCTTCAATATATTGTCTAATAATGAGTGTCTTATTGTATTGCTCTGACAAAGTAACCAGTTTATTGAACTTTTCTATTTCTTCGTTTTTTTCTTTTTAATATTTGCAATACGTAATTCTTCTTCTTCTCTTTTTAAAGTCGCGATTCTTGAACGTTCTTTCCATTCCTTTTCACTTTGGGCAATAAGTTCTAATTTTGCGACAATTTTTGCTAAATTGGATTCTATTTTTGTCTTTCCATCTCTCCATTCGCGTTCTCCGGAATATTTCCCAATTTTAAAAATGAATTCACCAATATATTCTAATTCGGTACCACTGTATGGCGGTTTTCTTGGAACTCTTTTTGATGCTTCACGTAAGTCCATTTCGATAAAAATCCCATCTATCAATGCACATGTGTCACCATATTGTTTTGATATCGTGTGACCTCTAAATCTTAGCAATTTCGTTAAAGAATCCATAAAGCATAATGCTCTATCTCGGTTGTTTTTCTCAACTCTAATAGGATATAGTATTATATTATTTTCTCGATATGAAGAAAATTTGATTTTACCTTTCCAATAGTCTTTTGTTTGGATAGTTAAAATGTCTGGTTTTGTAATTTTATCTGGAACTAATAATGGAGCTTTCGCATATTTCTCGATTTCTTTAGTTCTTATTGTTAGGGGTGTTTGATCAAAATTGATTGGATTACCTTCTTCTCTTATTTGAAAAATAATTTTATCCACTCCGCCAAAAATTGGATTAAATTTTTCTTTTTTGACTTTTTTATTGAATTTTAATTTCATCCAATAGCCACTTTCGGGTATGGGTATTTCAAATAGCCTGCATATTTTTTTATACCTTCATTTGAAATAGCATATTGCTTGATTAATTTAGAAAGTGGAGTCGACCAAACTAAGTCATATAATTGATTTCTTGAAAGCTCAATAGTTTTCATATAAAAGAGATTTTGTAAATACAATTAAATTAATGATTTAATTGTATTTACAAATTAGTTAAATAATAAATTATCTAGTTTTATATCTTAATATAACATCAATAATTTATTGATGTTATATTATAATTCTTGGATAAAATGCAGAGATCAGCTATAAAATGGTAGATAGATATTTAGAATAAATTTAGGTCAGCGGAACAAAATTTTATGTTTTTAAATATTCTTTTTTCTTTAGCTAATTCTTCAACTTTTTTATAAAATTCAGAAATTAGATTTATTCCTAATTCAGCTTTTATTTTATCAGACGATCTGTTAGCTTTAGATTCAGCTTTATAATCAATATAACTTATTAGGGATAATAATGTATTAGGGAAATCAAAATAAACTTGTTTGTTTTCACTTTTTTGAATCGCCAATATATCTCGTGCTCTAGCTTGTTTGAGATTTAATTTTATTTCTTCTAATGAATATTTTTTGTTTCTCAGTTCAGCTTTTATAATATCAATGTTACTTGATTCTAGTTCATTTATTTTACTTGGCTTAAAAATACATACACTTGGATTTTGTATACCATCTTCTTTCAATTGAGTTATCACCGGAACAAGGAAATTATTAACATAACCTAGAGCTAGTACATCAGCCGGAGAATATTCCGTTTTCTCAAAAAGTTTTCTATTTAACTGGTTCAAAGTAACAGCAGAAAATGAAACTATAGTAACCAATGCTTCTAAGTCAATGTTTTCAAATTTTGGGATGGATTTTTTTAATAGCCAGAATATAACTATTGTTGCGGTCAAAAAATTTAAAACATAACTGAAATAAGTAAATATTCTAATATTAATTACTGCCAATTCTAAGAGGTGATTTTGTATTTTCTTCATTATATAAAATTTTGATTATTAAATCTTAAATCGTTTACTATCTGATTAATTTCACTTTGCAAAAAACTTATTTCTTGCATTTTTTTGTCGCAATCCTTCTCAAAAATGATTTCGGTACCATCAACTGATTTAATATTATTACGATAAGATTTATCATTTAAAATTCGAATTAGTTCTTCATTTATTATAGAGACAAGGTCGAGGAAATGTGAGTATTGATATTTTTCAATGCCAATATTATAGCAAATCGCATTAATGTGAAAACTTCTTATTGCGCCTTTATTGTCAATATTATCACAATCATATTTCACATTTTTTAGAAAGCGAATCATGTTTTTCAATCTTCCATTAGTTAGAATACTTCTTTCATTAATTCGTTTTATACTCCAGAAAGGGTAATCAACATCGGAAAGCTTATTTGTTTTTTTATTGTAAATCTGAATACCTCTTCTATGATCACGATTTGTTTTCATATAATCAATACCCTTGTAATACGTCGCAGTAACAACATCTACATCACGTTTAGGGAAGTAACTAATACATAAATTGAATTATCTTTGTCAATATCAATCTCTTTATATGTAGAACTTAAAATATCTTCGGATTGTCTCCTAATATTCTTCAGATCGATTATTTGATTTCCTTCATATTGCCTAAAATCATCTGAATGTTTTTTTAAGTTTTTAAATTCTATTGGATCTAATAACTTTGGATTTGCTAAAGAACTTTTTAGACGATCATGATCAACACCTTTTGACTTGTTTGTAATTTGAACTAAATCGATATCATTGTCTTTAAGTATGTGAGTATTGGTCATTACTGAACCTTGTCGTTCAAAATGAACATCATTTCCATGACTTTTTCTTAGATGTGCCTCTACTTGATTAGCGGCTGTTTTGCTATTTGTTGTATATTCTGGTGCCACACCTTTCATAGCCTTTTGGACATAGATATATACCTCAGTATTTGGTAATTTTTTGTTTTCAAAAAGCTTAGATGTTGCATTTTCTTCTGCATACAAAGCTTTCATTTGAACCAAATCAGGGTTGCTTCGTTGGTTAATTTTACTAATCAATTGGACATAGTTTTTTGACATCATTTACAGTTTTAAAGTTTACTCCTGCAAAGATGATAGAGACGTGTGCATTGTAAGTGCATACTTGTGAATAAAGTCTGAACCTACTATTTTTTTACTTGTTCATACTAAAATTGTACTATTATATATTCTGTACAATGCAGAAATGCAGTAAATAATGAATTTTGGTGTTTCAGATAAATGTATAAGGAAGATACTTTTGATGGACTAGATAATTATTAAGCAAACATTGCATTTTCATTCACTTGGTTAATTACCTGAATGACTCTCATTACTTTATCTTCTTCGGGGAAGATTCCGAAAATACCTTGATCATTGTTTTCATTGAAAGGCGCTTGTGTTAATAGGTGCTTTTCAATAACTCCTTTATGATTCAAATACTGAATGATTTTGTGGATGAATGTAATTTGGTTGGCATTCAGATTTCCTTGGCTAATAAAATCAGCAAATAATTTATTAGCTACATCGATATCCATGCCAATAATATTTCGAACAAATTTACCCAAAGGTTGTTCGCCATATTCCTTAACAAATCGGTCTTTGCTTTCTAAAGTTTCTTTTAATAAAAAGGCTTCTAACACTTCTAATTCGTTTGTTGTGATAGGTAAGTTTTTATACAATTTATCAATTACTAGATGCGATCTGTTTTTTTGATAAAAGCTTCTACTCGGTCTTTATAGCTTTGTAAGGAAGTGTAGGAAGCTAACAAATCGACTTCTTCTACTTTATCCAAATCTAATTCATCTGTAAAAGAAGTGTAAATTGGATCTAGTTTTTTCTCATCTTTTAGGAATTGCACTAAATCTCTTAATTCTTGACGAATTTCTTCTACATTTAGAATATTCACTGTACTCCAGAATTGTTCTTTTTGGAGTTTTTGGATTGTATTTATTTTTGCTTGTACGGCAGGAATATTTCTTTTTGTAAATAAGAGATTTACAATTTCGTGAATATTAGTAATATGATTGACTTGGGATTTGTTTCCTGTTATTAACGCCAGTTGTAGTTTGTATGTCAACAAGTCAAATCGTTTTGCGAATTCGTCTTTGTCTTGATTATTATCTATTAAATGGGATAGATTGGTTTGAATATTTAAAATATCTCCTTGGGTTAGATTATTCCAACGTGCTCTATTTTTATATTCTACAACATAACGCCAATGTTTGCGAACTTCAAAACGACTATCGTCTAGCTTTTCTATTAATTGATGTAGTTCATCCACATATTGCATTTGAATTTTTTCTTGCTCGTCCGTTGGATTTTGTAATTGGCGAATTGCCATTACAATTTCAAGTTTCGTATTGAATGTTTGTTGAGATAGAGATAGTGTTGTTTTTTGAATTTCTCCATCTGGATTTTCTCCAAAGTATTCAAAATTACCGCAGAAATCAAAGATTAAGAAATACTCTTTATCTTCTCCCGGTGCAAAAATATCAGGACATAATCGAGTGCCACGGCCAATCATTTGCCAGTACTTAGAATATGATTTAACTTCTTTGAAAAAGACTAGATTCAATACTCTTGGCGCATCCACACCCGTATCCATCATATCAACCGAAACGGCAATTTGAGGCTCTTTTTCATGGCCTTTATCAAAGCAGAATTTCTCTAATAGATCCTGTGCTTTGTCTTCGTAATTGTCAATTACTCTTAGGAATCCACCACCATATTGAGGATAGTTTTTATTGAAACGCTCTTCTATAAAAGTCGCGTGTTTGTGGTTTTTAGCAAACAAAATTGTTTTCCCTAATTTGTCACCACCAGCAATTTTCTGGCCGTTAGTCATTAAATAATCTAACACTTTATCAATAGTATCACTATTGTATAGCCAAGTATTGATTTTGCTTTTATCCACATTAAAAACTTCATTCTCATCACCAAATTGAACTCCAAAAAGGTCTCTAAAACGAGTTTTATCCTGTTCTGAAAGATCATCGTAAATAATTCCTTCTCGTGGAAATTTTAAAGGTACTTTGAACGCCTTTGGTGGTTTTAGATAGTTGTCCGCTACCGCTTTATTGAGTTCGTAAGCGTACGTCGGGTTGTCATCTTCTATTTCAAACAAACCATAGGTATTCTTGTCAATCTCTTTTTTAGGGGTTGCAGTTAATCCGATAAGAAGCGCATCAAAGTAGCTAAAAATAGATTGGTATTTTTGATAAACGGAACGGTGGGCTTCGTCAATGATAATGACATCAAAATGTCCCACGCCATAAAAACGTTCATCATCATTTTTGAGGTTATCAATTTTATTAAGAATGCTGGGGTAGGTCGAAAACACTACACGTGTACCATTGTCTTCTTTTTCCTTGGTCAAATCAATAGCCGATAAATGTGGTAAGTGTTCTTTGAAGGCATTTTTAGCTTGGGTTACCAATGCATTTCTGTCCGCTAAAAACAAGATTCGTTTAGCCCAATTGCATTTGGTGAACAAGTCAACCATTGCGGCAGCAGTTCTGGTTTTACCGCTTCCTGTTGCCATTACTAACAAGGCTTTTCGGCTTGTACCTTTTAGTTTATTTTGATTGGTAGTTACCAAATGTTCTGCAACTCTTTGAATGGCTTCGAGTTGGTAATACCTTCCTGCAATAGCTTTATTGACTACAAATTCCCTTAGGTCTTTACGAGCCAATCGTCTTTCCATCAGGACTTGTAATTCTTCTTTGGTATAAAAACCTTGTACGAGTCTTGAAGGATAAAAAGTGTCATCCCAAATATGGGTTTCAAAACCATTGCTGTAAAAAATAACAGGACGTTGTCCGGTACTTTTTCTACGCAATCGGCGTATAAACTAGCTTGATGTTTTCCTTTTGAAGCGCTGTGAATCGTACTTTTGGCTTCGACTATTGCTAAAGGCAAACCGTTATCACCCCATAAAACATAATCGACAAGTCCTTTTCCAGATGGGTTTGTTGTAAGTGGCATTCCGCTTACTTCAAATTCTATTTCTCTGCCTTGGCGTAAATTATCCCAACCTGCTTCACGCAATAACAAATCGATTAATTTCTCTCTTGTTTCTTGTTCGGAAGTAAGTTCTGGAATGGCTCGATCTAACTGAATTTCTTGTAAACGCTCTTCTTTACGAGCCGATACCAACTGTAATTTTTCTTCTAGCTGTTTGCGTAAGGCTTCGTTTTGTTCCGCTAATTTTTCTTGTTGTTTTAGAGCTTTCTGCGCTTCAGTACGTTCTTGTTCTAGTTTCTCAACTAGCTCTTGCAGTTGTTTGGTGTTTTTATCTTTCGTATCTCCATACGGAATTACTCTTTCATCAAATTCTGGAATATCGGGATTGCTTTCGCTGTAATACTTACTCAAAAAAGAAAGAAAGCGAAAACTGTTTTTTAGTGAATGTAAGGCTTCTAAAGCTTTCACGGTTTTGCCGTGTGCTTGCATTGTTTCCATTTAAGCGAACAATATCCAATTCCATCAACATAGATGGCTTGAGTATGTTTTTGAAACTTTGATGATGGAGTAGGGCACCTAATTTTGTATCATAAGGCAGTTCTAAATCTTCATCATTTTTATACAACCAAAACAAAGTTTTCTCTAAAGTGCTTCTACATAGTAACGCCGCATAACGAGGTGCAGTGAAGGTATGTTTTTCAGCTTCTTGAATTTCGCGATAGATTTCAGGGAATTCTGACTGAAGAAAAGTAAAATTGCTTTGCATTGGTTTATTTTGATGGACTAAAATACTACTTTATCTACAAAAACGATATTAAAATGTATCAATTTATTTCTTTTTAAAATTAATTAAAATATAATTTTTAGTGAGTATATGCTTTTCAATCTATGAGTTGATCGAATTTATTATATTTTTTAGGTTTTCATTGTATTGCAGGTTTCCAAAGTTTATAATGACAAGATTTTTTTTAGTTCGCGTTAATCCAGTATATAGAATTTCGTCGAATGTAGATTCTACATTGGAATGATTTTTTTCGATAATTAAAAATACGATGTCGCTTTCCCATCCTTTAAAACTATGAATAGTAGACAATTTTACAGTTCCTCTATTCATATAAAAATGGAGTTTTTTATTATTTCTCAAATTTTTTATTTTTTCGTTTGTTACTATAGTGTTTCTATACATTTTAAATGCATCATAACTATTTTGATTATTCGAAATTAAAGTTAAAAAACCTGATAGGTTGGTATTATATTTTTGACAATACCAATCAAAAATTGGGTCAAATCTATTTGGGTAGGCAATAACCAAATCATATAATGTAAAAAGAATACTTAATTCAGCAAATGCTTTAGTAGTGTCATAATCATTGTTTCTTTTTATTAATATAATAGCTTCTTTTAACCAATTGGAAAAAGTATCAGTATTTACTCTTTTAATATCATTCAGTGCCATATTACAAACCATTTCTGAAGTTTCAAACATGGTATTTGTATTTTCATAACATGAATATCTATAATAGGAATCAAATTTTTTTAAGAGTGATATGGAGTGACTTAAAATAGTTATGTCATTTGGAATGAATTTTTTATTGATAATATTTTCATATATAATTGTGTAGAGAGTTGAAACATTATCGGTATTTTCTAAGAACATATAATTAAGATGTCCCTGCAAATTTTTCTCAAATTGAATTTCAAGGGAATTATCTATTTTATTAAAATCATCGATCTCGTATTTGTCTTTGAAAATTGTTTCTTGAAATTTTATTGCTAAGTCTTTGATCTTATAATCAGATCTATAGCAATCTTTTAAGTTTACAACACCCATTACATTTGTTACAACATCTTTTCCAGAAGTTTGATTGTTGTAAATGTTTTGTTTTACATCTCCAAAGAGGACATATTCTCCACCTTTAGCTAAAAAACAATCCTTAATGATGTCCATCCATGGTCTTTTATAATCTTGAATTTCATCAATGAAAATAGCTTCGAACTGCATTAAATTATCACGATTCTCTTCAAAAAGTTTTTTGTTAGAATAATAGTTGGTTTCAAAATAAACCCCTTTTTCTTCTATAGTAAATTCATTGAAATTTTCTGGAAACTCGAATTCTAGACCTAAATTATTTAATTCTGTATTTATAAAATTATGGTAGTTAAGAATGATAAAGTTCTCCCACGGAAACTCTTCACGTACCTGACTTATTTTGTCATGAATATAATTCTTTAATGTAATGTTGTAGGTTAGAATTAGAATTTTACCTTTTGTTCTTTTATAAGCTTGAACTGCCCTAGTCTGCCAAAATAGTTGTCTTGCCTGAGCCAACAACTCCTTTAATTCGCTGTTCTCTTGTTTGACTATGAATAATTTCAATTTGTCTGCGACTATAAGGAATGTTTTTCCCATCTTCAATTAAATGTCTTGGAGGGCTTAAAAATCTTTTAAAGCTATCGTATAACTCATCTGAAAATAACGCTTGAGTACTACTAGATTTTAACTTAATTTTTTTTAGTAATGTTTCAAAATCGAGTTCATTCAAATTATCTCGACCTATAAAATTGATGTTGTACTTTAGAAAACTTTTGTATTTCACATCGTGTTCATAGGGTGAAACTAATAAATCATTTATTTCTTGTTCGCTTGCATTGTGGAAGTAAATGGCACAGGAAACTATATTTAAGAATCTGAAATTAAGAATTTGTTTCTCTAAGAGTAGCGGTATATGAAGATTGAAGAGGTTTTCTTTGTATTTTAAAGCCTGATTTATTGGGGATTTTATTCGAGCATTATTATGTTTTACAACCCAATTTTTTCTTTCATCTAATCTATAACTATCTAAATTATAATCTTTCACTTCTATGATTAGAACTCCAAACCCTTTTCTTAAAATGACGACATCTGGTCTATCTCCATTCAACATGGGATTAAAATATACTTCGAAAGAATTATCTAGATTATTAATCAAATATTTTAATAAATGAAGCTCTCCAGGTTCAGGTTTAACTTTACCATTTATAATAGTCTCTAAAGAAGGATATAATATTGCCATATTAATTTTTTAGTTTCTACACAATATAGGGTGACCAAATTCTAAACGCCAAAGTTTTTCAATATCAGAAGCGTACTTTGAATAGGCATCTTCTTCATACAAGAAACCAAAAATTGCTTTATTGTTATTATCATCAAAATCAAAAAAACTTATTGCCCAATCTTCTTGATTATCAAAACGTTTTAGAATATTTAAAGTCCCTGTTCTGTGATCCATACAGTTTAGTTCTTGAAGTATTCTTTCTCTTAAACCAAATGCTGGAGGATTACTTTTGTACCCGCCGATACCATTGTATATTATTTTGAAACCATTATGTTCAACTGTACTAATATAGCTCAGCTTTGATCTTTGTGCTATTAATTTTATAATTGGAACTTCACTTTTATGATTATCTCTAGCTAAGCTTAATAAGTCGTAATCTAAACGTGACCAAAGCCAATATAATCCTCTTCTGTGTCTTGGTAACAATACGGTACCTTCACTTAAAAATCTATCTAATGTACAAAAAGTTTCTAGTTGTATTTCCTGAATTTGTTGTAAGACATTTTTATAATCCATTTTTTTGTTTTGATTTAATCCAACTATTAGTAGCTATATTGAATAAATTCTCATTTAAGAAATCATGTTCTTTTTCGTCATAGTTGAAACCAGGTCTTGACAATTTCAAAAATTTCGGATTGTCTTGGTTAGGAATAAATTTACAAATTATGCAGATACCACTGTTATTGTTGTTGAAATAATGTGCTGGGATAAATTGGTCATTATGTTTTTTTATCCACGCTCTGATTATCTCACTAATAGATTCACTTGAAATATCTAGAATGTAAGATGCAGTTATTAGATTCTCAATTTCTTTTTCAAAGGCTTCATTTGGGATGCCAAAAATCTTCAATATATTTAATGCTGTTACCTCAAACCAATCGTAGAAACGACTATCTTCTTTATAATTTAGTTTGATAATCGCAATAGACAATAAAGAATTAATACAACTGATGTTTTTATAATGCGCTAGTTTTTTTACTGTATATTCATCTTTAGCATCATCCCAGTTTGATTGAAGTGCTACGTTTATAAATTCACCCAGAACATTGAGAATCGCCCCAGAAAAACTTCCTATTTCAAATAAATTGCCTGGTATGTGATAAATATAGTATTGTTCTTGCGCTGTTTCTGTTTCGTTCTTAATTGTAAATTTACGATTGGTAACTTCAAATAGATGTTTTAATACTATTAAAAGCATTGCTAAATCCACTAAACCAAGTTTTTTGTCTTTATGATTTTCAAATTTATAAAGCGCTTTTAGATAGTTTGTAATGAATTTGTACACAACTTCCCGTCTTTTTTCAAGAACATTTCTGGAAGGATAATATTCTTGTTTTTTATCTCTAGCTGTAATGTCTTTTCTATCTCTACTTGATGTAGCATCCGCTTCTTCCTCATCATCCTCATTGTCTTCTTCAAATTCTCTTGCATAGTCTTTAAGGTATTTTTCAAACGAATCCCAAATCTTGACAGTATGGTGTTGTTTTAAAATTAATTGATGCTCTTTTGAATTTGAATCTAAAGCAATTGCATCTTCATAACTTAATGCATAATCTAAATTTTTAGTTTCTTTTTTCATCATCTGAATAGCCAGAAGTAGTCGTTTCTTTTTTGAAAAGGAAGAGTTGCTATGAATCATATTGAAATATTCCATTACTTCAAAGAGTTTGAAATCTCCCGATTCAATCATACTTGTTAGTCTAATTAATTTTCGATTATCGGGCGAAGGGTTTGTATTCCATAATTCAGATACATTATTGAGTAACTGTTTGTTCGAAATAATATCCTCCTTTTCGTCAAAAAGCTGTAAATACAAAGCATTATTGCTGATTGTATTATTGACTTCAAAATATATTTTATCAGCTATTTTGGAGATCATTTTATTTTCAATCACTGTTCCCCAGCTGTTGAATAATTTTAGATTTACTTGTTTATGACTATCGTAATTTTGTAGAAATAATGTTATTTTATTTCCTTCTTTGTCTGCCCCGAGTATGACAATTTTTTTGACTCTTCTTTTTTCAATTTCCTCTTCTTTTTGTACTTCTGCTTCTATTGGTTTTGAAGGTGTCAGTTTTTGTTTTATGGTAAAAATGCCAATTTCTTTAAGAATGTCATTCTCTTTGTACTTGTATAAAACTGCGAATTCATCATTAGCACCGGTATAGTTTTCTTGACCAAAAGCTTTTATAGAGGCGTTCGGACTTCCTATTAAACAATAAGTCCAATCTTTAGATTCAAAAATAAATAGTTTAGCATGTAATTTTCTATCGTATTTTTTAAATTTTAATTCAGCTCTCTCGGTTGCGTCCCAGGAATAAAAATTAATATTTTTTTGCTTCTCCATTTTGTGTGGATGAATGCCTTTTTTGTCTTGTAAATACACTTCCATAATAGATTTATCAAAGTGATTCGACATAGATAGGAGTAAAGCACCATTTTCATCATAAAAAGGGCTAACTATTTTGATTTTTGTGATTGAATCCTTTGGAATAAGGTTGATCAGTTGCTTGTAAATACTGTTTTCTTCATTATATAAAAGGGCAACCTCAACGTTGTCTGTTATTTTATGAAATAAGTGTTCGTCAGTTGTTCCTTTTTGTAGTAAAGTCGTATTCTCTTCTAACCAATTTAGTTTGTCTTTTGAAAAACCTTTTATTTTTACGGTATTGGATTTCAAATAATTCCAAGCTTCTATTAATAAGGGTAATTGTGTTTTATCTTCTTCTGTGGCATAGAGTACAGAAAAAAGTTCGTGATTTTTGCCATGACCTCCAGCAGTTATATTTCCGGAACCTTGAATAAGCATAATTTCTTTTTCTCCAACAAAAAAGGCCATTTTAGGATGGAACACTCCTGTTGATGCTATTCCACTTACACTATAACTCGAATTCAAACTTTTTAAATTACCAGTAGTCAAACCAATGCTTTCGTCTAGCATTTTATCATCCACTAATAAGTTTACATTCGTGATTCCTTTTTGCTTGATTTGTTTTAAAACCTGTGTTTCAAAATGATGGAAATCAAAGGAAAAAGTAGTCATCACGACTGAATGAAAATCTGCACTTTTTTTAATTTCGTGAAATAGTTTTTTCTCTATCATACTGCAGTCGAAATTAATTGATTTGCTTTAGTGCTTAAATCACTTTCAATAGTAATTAAACCTAAATCGATTAAGAAATTGTAAAGTGTTTTTATCCTTGGACTCGTAAAATTGGGAGTCATTGTTTCAATGTGAATTAAATAATTGTCTTCGATAATAAATTTCAATAAGTTCTTTTCGCCATTCCCCATTTTTCGATAGGCAATTGCGGTATGGTCGTTTATGATAGCCTTTATTATGGTTCTTATAAAATCTGGAAAAAGCATCTCTTTGCTAGAGGTAATAAATTCTTTGAAAACGTTTAGGGCATTCCCATTTTTATCAAATAAAGCATAATCTGTTGCATACTGCTCTATTTTTTCGGTAACGGGAATACTATCGTGATATACTTTTAAAAGTAAAAATAAGCCTTTAGAAAGCCCCGAAATATTAAGATCTCCTTTAACATTGTTATTGATGTGTTTTATATACTCTGTTGGTGTGTCTTCACTATTTCCGATTTTTTCAATTACTTGAGATACAGTTAATAGCTTTAGATCAAAAGTTTCTTGTTCATTCTCAACTACTAATTCCGTAATAGCTTCAATAAAAACTGAGACTGATTGTGGTTTGTTTTCCATTTGGACCAACATGGCCCAAAAAATAGTTTCTAAACTAAAGTGTACTAACTCGTTTAGAAAATAATAATACCAACCCAAATGCGTTTCATTGGTTATCGTCGAGTGATTTTCTAAAAAGAAGTATATAAAAACATCGGAAAAGCTTTCCAAGCCTCCTTGTCTTTGTTTGTCGCTATGTAATTTAAGAAAAGTAAGACCGTGTCTTTTCTTTGATTAGAGGGAACTCCGTTCGTTTTTTTATATTTTAATCCATCATAATCCAAGAGCATTTCAGAGTAAAATACTTCTTCAGTACTATTGCATAAATCTCTATTTAGAGCAAAGTCAGCCAAAGTATCTATATCTTCTCGATACAATTTACCTTCGTTTATTCTCTCTAAAAACAAGGTTATGGCAGTGTTGTCTTGAATAGAATTGCGGTAAGAATCCGCTAGCTTTTGCCCTTTCTTGGTTCGTTCAAAATAACCACCCGTTTTGGCATCTACTAATTGCAAAGCCATTAAGGAACCACTATAATACTGACCAAAAGCGCCCGATGTATAATCCCAATATACTGAATGTTTGATCGTGTTTTCAAATTTATCAGCCCCTAGCGCAATATCATAATAGTTTTGTGTGTTTAAGTCTGTGATATATTTGATAGCAAAATTGCTTCCTACCACACTCTGTTCTGAAGGATACTTATTTACCATACAATACGAAAGAATCAGTTCGGCTCTTCGTATAAAATTATATTGCCCTCTAACACTCGTTTTAAACTCACTACTTTCAGGGAGGTTATGATATTCGTCTAACAACCATACATAAAACCCATAATATCTTAGTCTCAAAGTTAGATTGGTCATTCCTGGTAGCAACAAGGAGTAAACCGAAATTGAACTGTTTTGAATTCCTAGTGGATCACGACCTCTAACAAAGTCAGCACTTTTTGCCCAAAAGGGTTCTAAATAGGTGGTTGTATCGTATGCCATACTTTGCTACTTAGTAGTTTGTAGTATTACAATTATCATTCACAATCTTGACAAATTCTTTAATTCTTGCTTTTGCTTTTCCAGAATTAATATCTAACCAAAATTCAGAATTGTTATTAATGTTACTATAAAAATCCTTGTGCATTGGCCACCAATAAGATGTTTGGAATTGTTCTTTAAAAAATTCTTGAATTTCGGGTGATGGCTCTTTAGTTTCTAGAACTTCATTTCTGTTGATACCGTAGAGTATGGCACCTGATTCGTAACTAAGGGCAATAGTGTGTTTAGACCAATTGCTTGGGAAAAAACGCATTTTTTCTCTTTCAAATTGTATACCTAATTCAGTCGCGACTTGTTCTAACTGCAATTCAAACTTTTCTTTAAGTTGTTCTTTTACTTGTTGCAAACTCATTACTAACTTTAAACTTGTTTCTAGATTATCTTGACTTTCCAATATATACTCGGCAATCATTTTAGTTTCATCCATATATTTTTCTCCAATAAATTGACTTTTTAATTTTTTTCAAATTCTAATAAAAAGTAGCGCACGCGATCTGATTCACAATGAAGAGCAAAGAGATGAACTAGTTCTATTATGTGATCTTCATAACTAATAGTTTTTAGCTTATTTAGATTGGTGTAGTTTTCAAAATCTACTTTAGATAAACTTGTTTCTGAGATTATTTTGCTTGCAGGACTTAGATACAACAAGCAATAATTATCTTTAGTTACTTTTTCTAAATAGTCGATATAATCTTTGATTTGATTAATTTGATCCGCAGTCCAGATGTAAATTTTGTTTTCAATACCAATGATTTGCTCCCATTGGTTTTTACGAATAACAATATCGATACGCCTTTTGTTGTGCGTTATGTGTTCACATTCTACTTCAATGTTATCAGTATCGGTGTATTTAAAATCTAAATCAAAATGATTGATAAATAGTTTTAAAAAAGTATCATTCTGATTGTGTGTCTCTTTTGGATTTAGAAAATGGGCTATTACTTCAGAAACTTTATTTTCGTCAATGTACCAAAAATCAAATAAATTAAAATCAGGAGAAAGTATTTTACCATATTGTTTTCTAAATTCCTTTGATAGTTCTATTTTGGTTTTTATAATGGAATAAAATGTTGTGATAGTTTTCATAAAATTATTTATTCTAATTCAACTCTCCCTTAAATGCCTGCTGTAACAAAGCTTGAAATAATTGCTCGCTTTTTGCTAAGGCTTCTTGCGCTTGTTGTTTTTGAGATTCTATCATTTGTACTCGCTCGGCGAACTGGTTTTGGAGGGCGATTGGTGGAATGATTAATTGAAAAGAATTTATTTTGGTTAATGTATATCTTTGGATTGCGGCTCCAGACATAAATTCGTTCAATAGTTTTATTTTAACTTTAGGATTGTTTAACCAATATGACAAATAATAGTTATTAATAATTTTATAGTTTGGCTTCAATAATGCTAAGCTCGACAGAAGGCTAATTGGTTCATTAAAAATATTTAAACAAGCAATACCCGTTGTAGCACCATCTTTAATGTATAATACATCTCCAAATTCAGGAGTACATCTTTTATAAATTTCATTATGTGCTTCTTCACTAATATATGTTGGTTTTGAATAAAAGTCTAATCCAAATGACTTTACATGTTTAGCAGTTACATATGGAAAACCTTCATTTAATGGTTCAGGTGAGAAATGCGTTCCATCAGTTATTTTATGACATACATTTTTTAAAACTTCTATTTTCCAACCCTTTTCATTCCTCACAGGATCCCCAAACATATCCAAAAACAAACTTTGCGTAAGCTTATCGTATTTCTCGATGAGTTGTTGGTTGTATTGGCGCAATTCATCGGCTTTGTCGAGAATGGAGGCTATTTTTTGTTGGGTTGCGAGTGGGGGAGTGGGATTTCAATATTTTCTAAATAATCTTTAGAAATATGTTTTAAGCCAGCACCTTTGAAACCATTTTCTAAAATATGCATATTACCACTTAAGTAGTAATAAATAAATTTTGTAAATGTTTGTTTATTGTTTTTAGGTTGAGTGACAAAACAATCTGTAGAAACGGCAAAATTTTCGTTGCAATAATGAATGCTGGCTAATCCACCTGTTCCAAAAATTAAACTTTCATTTTCAAACAAAAAATCATTTAAAGATTTAGTTAATACATTACTCGAAGTATAAAATGGATATTTACCTTCACCAATTTTAAATCCATCACCTGCTTTTATTTTTGACTTCTTTTGAAAATTAAATATTTCTTTAAAAGCTATTTTCTCCATTATCCCCACTATTTTTTTCAATCTAAATTTTATATTATATTTGTTTTTATACCTACAAGGTTTTAAAAACCTTCTAGTATTTCTGAAACTGTCGCCTGCCTTCTAAGCAGGCGGTCGAAGGTTCGAATCCTTCTGCTTTTACATTTTTTACTTTAGGGTTCACGGTTCGAACCCCTCCGCGGTCAATACATTCCTTTATTATTTAGAAGGTTACAGGTTTGAATCCAGTCAAGGTCACAAACTTACAAAAGGCACAGGATTCATAACCCTGAGTTTATGGTTTCGAATCCCTTCCTCTCTGCAATTTTATCCTAACATTTTTTCTAATTCAAGAATAGCTTGTTGTCTTTTTACATCAATGGCTTTGATGTCGGCAATTAGCATTGCAGGTTTTTCGTAAACGACTTCGTCATATACGACTTCTTTATAGCGGTTAATGCTCAAGTCGTAATCATTGGCAACGATATCAGCTTTTGGTACTAAGAAGGACTTTTGAGTTCTATCTTGATGGTTGTCCGTAGTAGATTGTTCGTTGATGGTTGTCCATTCTGAAAGTATAGAAGCGATATCCGATTTTCCATTCAAGGCTTCTGCAACTTTCTCTGGATTGTTAAAGGATTCTTCTAATTGTTCTTCGGTAATTAATGGATTGCGTTTGTCGTCTAAACTGAATCCATCGGCTTGCATATCATAGAACCAAACATTATCCGTACCTCCTGAGTTGGTTTTGGTAAATACTAAAATTGCTGTGCTTACTCCAGCGTAGGGTTTGAAAACACCACTTGGCATCGAAATTACGGCTTGTAACTGTTGGTTTTCGACCAATTCTTTACGGATGTTTTTGTGTGCGCCTGAGCTACCAAACAAAACACCATCGGGAATAATTACGGCGGCGCGTCCGCCTAGTTTTAGCATTCGCAAAATCAAGGCCAGAAATAGTAATTCGGTTTTCTTGGTTTTGGTTACATTCAACAAACTGCTTTCTACTTCATCATAATCTAACGCACCTTTAAACGGAGGATTGGCTAATACTAAAGAGTATTGACTTGTAATGGTATTGCTTTCGCTTAAAGCGGAATTACCCAATAATTGCGGATGTTCGATACCGTGTAATTGCAAATTCATCGAAGCTATTCGCATCATCGATGGATCAATTTCAATTCCGTTGAACATTTTAGTATTGAAATGTTCTCTGAAATCTTGTTCCATAAACCAATCTTGTTCGCGTTCGTGTATGTATTGCGAAGCGGACACCAAAAAACCTGCCGTTCCCAATGATGGGTCACAAATAGTATCGTCTTTTTTGGTTGCATCATTTCGACCATCATACGGATGATGTGTCGTGGGGTTCGGAATTGTCCGTTGGTTCCTGCTTCGGCAATTTTGCCTAACATGTATTCGTATAAATCGCCTTTGGTATCACGATTGTCCAGCGGTAATTTATCAATTTGTTGTACCACACGGTCTAATAGTTTAGCCGTTGGTATCATAAAGGTCGCTCCTTTAATATACTCTGTAAAGGCACCGCCGTCTTTCCCTAGAGTTTTCATAAAATCGAAAACAGTAACGTCATTCAAATGATGTTGTGGACGAGTGAACAGATTGTACATTACTTCTGGATCTTTGTCTTTGAAACTGCTCCAGCGTAGTTCTTTTTGTTCAGGAGTATAAATAGGTTTGTCGGTAGTAACGCCCAACATATTGGCACGTTTTTCTATTAGCAGTTGTTTATCGTCTAATTGTTTTAAGAAAATCAAATAGGTAAATTGTTCGATTACGGTTAGTGGGTTAGATATTCCACCAGTCCAGAAGTCGCTCCAGATTTTGTCTATTTGAGATTTTAAGTCGCCTGTTATCATAGGGTTTGTTTAGTTTTTTATTTTGAATTCAAAGATAGGGGTTAGGAGTGCGGGTTTAGTGCATTACTAAATGTAGTTTTCATAATGTTCTTGCACGAATTCGGGTAACCAAATTAATATTTCGAAAAGTAGAAAACTATTGGATAGAAAAGGATATTTTACAATATCTTCTTCCTGTAAATGTGAAAACTCATTGGTTGATTCTTTTACTTTTCTAATGGCAGATTTAATGGAGCGACTAATATTTTTATTCAATTTAAATGATTGTCCATTTCCGTCTCTCCTTTCCCTATCTTCTAAAAACATTGTACACCATTCTAAATTTGGTTTATTATTCATTGCAGGAGTAAAAAGACTACTAGGAATGCAGGGAATGGGGTTATTTAAAGATTTAAAAATAGCTTCTAATAAATCTCTTTGTGTGGTTAAATTCTTCTTTGCAAAGTTTTTATTTTCGATATTTTGGATAATATCTACCAATAGTTTTTTACTAGTAGTTGATAATATGTTTTTATCAAAAGCCTTAAAGACTTCAGGGAAAGATTTTCGAGCTTGAATTTCGGGTTGATCGCCACATGCCGCAATAATATCGTCCAATAGTTTTTGATTATCCTCTCCTTTGGTATAAAATTTCCCGAATGATTGCATAAACATTTCATTTGAAATATAATCAGGCTGTCCCGTAAAAATAAAGAAAGGTAAATATTGATCCTTATTCATTTCTATTAAACGATCCCTTGATGCTCGCTAGTCCAGTTAAATCTGTAACAGTATCGTCTTTTTTGTTTTTAACTTTAGCATCTAAGATAGTCACGTGATAAAAATTAGGTTTTGCTTCCAATGAAACCATTCCTTCTTCATGAGATTCGAAGGGATGAATATCAATTCCGTATTGTTCTGCAAATGAAATAAAATCCTCTTGGGTTTTATAATCATCATCAATCCATAAAACATTTATATTCATAATATTAAAAATTTGATGTTTATCCCTAATTATTTAATTTATAGGGTAAATTCATATTGATACGGAAGTTTCATGATATAGGTAACCGAAAACAATTCCTCTTCCTGTTTACTAATATCTAGTGTTCCGTTGTATTTATGTAAGATCGCTTTTATGTCTGCTCCGCCCATACCCGTTCCCTTACTGTCAGTAGTTTTTTCGCCTCTTGTCGTTAGGTGTTTAAGTGTAAAATTATTAGGCATCGGCACTCCATTATTGGAAATTTCTAAAACACATTTTTTTCTTTATCATCGAATGATATGGCAGTTCTAATACTGTATTTTTTAGTATTGTCTTTGAAACCGTGATCCATTGCATTCGATACAATATTAGAATAAAGCCTGTAGAAATCGTCTTCATTGAAAGACACTATTGGATCCAACACCCTATCATCAAACATTGTGAAAGAATCGGTATCTATATTGACTTCTTCAAATGTGAAAACGTCTGTGTTTTTAAACCTATTTTGTGCTTCAGTTATTAATGTAGCTAAATTTACCCTAGAAGCTGAACTACTCTCCTTGGTGTCCTCAAAAGAGGATAGCATTTTTGCCATAGATTGTATGGTTCCTTCTAAACTAGACAGATGTTCTCCAAAAGTCTTGTTCAGATTTTTACTATACACCATATCAAGTGATATGCTATTACCTTCATTATTTGTAATAAATTTTTTTGTTCCAGCTACATTTGACTGTAAAGCGTTTAAGTATTGTCTAAAGCTATGTTTTATTGAAGCAAATTCACGGAAAGACTCGTCTTTGAAACCTAAAAGTTCTTGCTTTAATTCAAGTTCTTTCTTTTGCGACTGAATAAAAGCTTCTTTGACTCCTTTAATTTTTGCTTTTTGCTCTTCTAGGCTTGGAACAATAATATTACTATTTAACAAATCACTTTTTTTAAGAATAGGAATGGCGATTCCTGTTCTATATGATTCAATTTGTTTTAAAAAATATTCTGAATACAATTCATTGATTAAATATTCGATATCTATGATTGACTCTTCCACTTTAAGAGCTACAATATCATTAGATATATAAATCGGCTCTTCTTCAAATTTAAAGTAAGTTGGTTTTATATTTTTCCCACGTAATGTAATAAGCAAACAAGACTCCTCAATTTTTTGAGCGTTATTTGGTATTTCACTGTCTTGGATAGTTTCTAGGGTAAGAGAATATTCCAGATTACTATCTTTTAAGTCACGAATTCTAACAAACTTACCGGTTTCTGGTTTTTTTGTTCTATTCCTTGAAACCGTAGGGGCTAGATATCCAAATTTCATTAATTGATGAGTAGACTCCAATTCAATAACTTGATTTAAACCAAGATATCTAGAAGGGGTTAAGGAAAAATCATTGTTAATGATTTCCTCATTTGAAATAAATACTTGCGAATCATTACAAGCTTTGGATTTAATTAATAAGATTAATTCCTTGTATGCTAATTGCTTTTCCTTTTTTATTATAGTTACGTAATTGCTAGCGTCAACCATATAGACTATTCCCTTATCTTTTTTATTTTTATTGATTACTAATATTGATAATGGAATGTTAGTCTCAATTAAAAGCTCACTTGGTACAGATATTACCATTTCTAAAATATCATTTTCAATGATATATTCACGCAAATTTTTTCGGAGCCTGTACTAGTCAGTTTATTATTAGAAATTACAGCTATCAAAACACCATTTGTTTTTAAACTTTCGATACCTTTTTCAATAAAGAAGTGTTCTGCGTTGTTGATTCTCCCAAATTTACCATAAATAGGAGGTGTTAATTTCAAACCTAAAGGAGGGGTCGCTATTACCAAATCAAAATTCATTTTTTGGGATTCCAATCATAAATTGAATCTCCAATTTCTAGTTGATGTTTTTTTGAATGTCCTTGTGCTAATAATCTTAAATATCCTATTGCCCATGTAGTTTGGACTTTTTCTTGGCCTATATAAGTTGAGGAATTATCTCCAAATAATGAAGTGTTTTTGCTCCTTCAAATAATCCAAAGGACGCATAACCTGCAAAAGGGTTATATATTTCACTATTTAACGGAAGAGAATTTAGCTTAGAAATAAGTAAATTAATCTCTACAGGTAAACTATAATCAGCTCTTTTTTCAGAAGATTTGATACATTTTTTTAGAAGCAATTCAAAAATTTTGGAATAATCCCTTAAAATTGAGCTGAAGTTATAAAGTTTAAGGTTTTCTATAAAAATTCCTATATTTTCAATACCTATTTTTTCAACTATAGGGATGTATGTATTAAAAAGGAGAGTTGCATTTTGATTTTTAGTACTAAATTTAAAGTTTCCCGTTTGGCTATAATTTTTAAAATTAGTAATCATACCGGTGGAATTATTCATACCACCAATTTCTACTTTATGGGTGTGAAGTGATAATAAAAATAGGATAACATGATAATCATTTGGAGATACATCACTACTAATTGTAGTGAAAGAATTCCATATTTGATTTGAAATATTTTGAATTATATTACTATTATTTTCGGTCATACTCTTATTTTGATTTCTACTCTGCAAAGATATTTTAGTAGTGTGCATTATAGGTACACAGTGAATTAATATCTATCATTTAGCAATTTTATTCTCTTTGAAATACATTCCACTAAAGTTTGAGGAGCAACTACTTTTACTTTTTCACCAAAGGAAAGAATCCTTGTTTCTAATTCATAATTGATAATTACGTTAATGCGAATTTCCAAAGCCCCATCGTCTAGTATTTTATTTCTTTGTGTACTGTGAACAGGTTTGGTTTGAATATATGGAGCTTGTTCTTTATCAAAAACTAACTTAACTTCTGTTACTTCATCACCAATAGGTTTTGAAACTCCAATAATCTCTTCAAAATATTCTTCCCAGTCGGTTGTATCCGTTTTATATTTGTTGGATGTAGTTATAATTTCTCCGTTTATTCTGTCTAAGGCTAAATTCCAATGTGCGTTTTCATTAAATTCATTGTAACCTAAAACAAACCAACGGTTGTTGTATTGTTTTAAAAAATAGGGGTGAAACAATATGTTATAAGGTTGTTTACCAAATGGTGCGTAATTTATTTTGACAACTATTTTGTTCACGATGGCATTAAATAAAGGAGTAATGTAATCGTACCCTTTATAATCAATATTAGATTCTAAAGACATTACTTTTTTCTTGACTTTTTAAACCAAATTTATCATTCAGTAACGGAGCAATTTCATTTACCCATTCAAATTCTGGACTTCCTTCAAATCGTTGTAGAACAGAAATGGCTTTTTTTAACTGTTCTGCTTCCGTTTCATTAATTGGACTTTTGTTTATTGAAAAATTCTTATTGTCATAACGATAGTAATTGGTTCCATTTGAACTTTTATAGGTTTCAATTGGAGCATCGTAACCTATCGTAGAACGCATATAAGCAATATCTTTTCTTAATGTTCGTAGTTGGACTCCAGAACTATTAACATCGTGATCAAGTATAGCTTCATTGACTGCTTCCAAAAGGTTATCAATAGTATATTCTTTACCAAAGTTTTGGAAGCATCTGTCTAATTTGTTGTATCTGATTAGTTGATGTTTGTTTGTAGACATTGTAGAATATTCTGAATGAATTGTTTAAATAAAAATGGTTGTATTTTTATTCATTTGGTAAAAATAATTATTAAAAAAGTAATAACCTATTCCACTAGGTACCAGATTTTATTATTTTCTGAATGATCTAAACTTTTAATTTCACTGCCCACGAGTTCCGAGTAATAGGGCGGCCAGAAATCGGTTGTGATACAACCGTTCATCTGGCCGATTGCAGGAACGTGGCAATCTGCTCTTTTAAAGAACTACAATTATTTAAAACAGTAATTCTAATTAAAAAAAACTAATAGCTAGAAGATTATTAAAAACTACCTATCTGTTTACGCAAATATAAAGACCCAAATATTCACGTCTATATAATTGCAATTCTCTTCAACTTACTGGGGAAATGGTTTGTAAATACTGTAAATTAGTTTGCATTTTTATTTGCACATCCAATAATTATTTTATTCTTTTACTTATCAAGAACCAAAAATGTTTCTTAATAATGAACTTCTAAGTATTTTAAATAAAAATCATTAAGCTCTTCAAAATAAAACTAAACGATTTAACCACTGTAACAACAGGAAATAAAATGAAAATTAAAGCAATTATTGTTGATGATGATTTTAAATCCAGAAAACTAATTAAAGACTACTGTGAGGAATATTTTTCAAATAAAATCGAAATATTAGATGATTGTGAATCTGTTGACAATGCAATTTTTTCTATCGAAAAAAACAAACCAGATTTAGTTTTTTTAGACATTGATATGCCTGAAAAAAACGGATTTGATTTAATAAATCATTATTCTAAAATTGTTTTCGAAATTGTATTTGTAACGGGACATTCGAATCAATTTATAAAAGCAATTGACTGCGGCGCGTTAAATTATTTAATGAAGCCTATTAATCCTTTAAATATAAAATCTATCATCGAAAATTTTGAGAATAGGGATAGTGCTGAAAATTCTAAAAACAGAATTGCTATTTTAAAAGAAAACATGGAAAAAGGAACTAAATCAATTGCTTTTCCAGATAACGATGGTTTTAAAATAGTTATAATTTCAGAAATTCTTTACTGTGAAACAGGAAATGGTGATGGAAAATGTAAAATTACTACTCCTAATGATAATATCGTCGCTTCAAAAGCTCTAAACAAAATGTCTGAACTACTTCCGAATGATATTTTTTTAAAAGTCAGTGGAAGTGCAATCATAAATAAGAACTTTGTAAAGTCTTTTAACAGTAAAAAATCAGTTTTAATTATGAAAAACGATTACCAAATTAAGGTTTCAGACAAATTTTATAATAAAACTAATTTGATGAATGCAATTGCGAATTAAATATATTCTTTATTTTCTACTTTTATTTTCCAATTATTCCTGGACACAAAATAGACCTTCAAAAAACTATTCGACTGCTGATGGTTTACCAAACAATGCTGTTCGGTCACTTTTCCTAGACAAAAATTCTGACTTATGGATTGGTACTGAAAATGGCATTTCTAAAATGGAAAATGGTTCTTTTACAAATCTTTCATTTCCCATTTCTATTACAAACAAAAGCTGTTGGGACATTACACAAGATGCTAATGGAGCTATGTGGTTTGCAAGTTATGGCGGTGGCGTGTATAAATTTGACGGCAAAATTTTTACTATTTTCAATCATAAAAATGGTTTACCACTTGACCGAACCCGAAAACTATTATCATTTAAAAATAATATTTATGTAGGTACGGAACTTGGTATTGCAATTATTAACATCAAAACCAATAAAGTTATAGTTCCGAAAGGTATAAAACCCCATTTTGAAGTTTTTATCACTACAGATTTCTTTGTTTATCACGATCAAGTTTATTTTTCTACGTCCAATGAGGGGTTATTTAAAGTGGTTCATGAAAACGGTATTCCAACTATAGAACACATTTTAGATTATAAAAATGTCTACGGTTTGGGATTTTATGACAATATTCTTTTAAGCGGTAACAAAGGATTTCTTGATCGCTTTAAGATTGAAGATATTTTAGCTAAAAAAACAATACCTCAATCATTTGGAAAATCTGTAGTTTGGGATTTTGTGAAAGACAACAACAACACTATTTATGCTCGCCGCTTGGGGTGTTTTTGACTTGAGTGGTGGTTTATACACTATTAAGGGCAGTCAATTAGAGAACATCTCAGAACAATACGGGATAGATTCAAGAAATTTATTAAATGTTGTTTACAATAACAAAAAAATATTCTTTACGTTGGTTCAAAAGACAAAGGTATTTATGAAGTTTTACTTGACAACACAATAGCATATAACGTGTTCAACGATCTATCGATCGCAGATTTTGAGAATGTGAATAACCAGAAGATTATACTTCATCAAAATGGATTATCTTTTATAAATGGTGAAAAAGTAATTTTAAAATCAATTATCAAATCTGATTTTAAGAAATTCGAATTGGCATTTATTAAATCTGCGACGAAACTTCCAACCCATAAAGATGGTTTTTACGAGTTAAACTACAATACTCCGGCATCTGAAATTGAGTTTTATGAAATTGTAAAACATCAAAAATCTTTATGGGTTACTAGTAATATTGGCATTTTCGAACTTAATTTTGAAGGTCAAATACTCCATTATCTTCCTATTCACAGTTATAAAATAGGTTTTACTACTGACAATAAATTCATAGAAACCATACCTTATGGTGGAGTCCGTGTTTATGATGACGTTTACCATCTAAAAAGCAGACACTTTTCAGAATTTGATAAAAATACGCCTTTAGACATCGTTGGCATTGTAAATACAAATAATAAAACTTATTTAATTTCTGTTTTTAAAGGTTTATTTGTTCATGAAAATAATGAATTCAAATCTCTTTTAAATAGTAAAATATGGAAAGAAGAAAAATTAAAATTTATTACACAAAAAGACAAAAGAAATCTAATTATAGCTTCAGAATTTGATTCTATTTATATAATTGATAATACTAAAAACTTTAAAATTTTAAAGAGCATTTCAAAGAAACAGATTATTGGTAATACAATCACTTTTTTAGAATCGTATAAAGATTTTATTCTTATTGGTACAGAAAAGGGAATCAATATATACAAAGAGAATATCGTTCAACTGTTCGACAAAGAACAAGGTTTAAATGATTGCGCGATAACTTCGTCACATATTTTTGATGATGAATTATGGCTGGGAACAAAAAAGGTTTTTATACTATTGATTTAAAAAGACTTACTGCAAAAAAGCAAACTGTTTCTAAAATCGAAATAAGAGCAATCAGCATTAATTCGATACCACTTAAACAAGAGAACTACAATTGGTTTACTTACAACTCAAATCAGCTGATCTGTGATTACAAACACAATACAATTGCACTGGATTTTATTCCTAAAGGACATTCCTTCCCTAATAAACTAAAATTCAGATACCGATTAAAAAAAGGTAGAAACTGGAGTCCATATTCAGTAAAACCAAGCATTTATTTATCTTATTTACCAAGTGATCAATATAATTTAGAAATTGAAGTTTTAGATTTAAACACTGGAATAAAATCAATTCATAATATTTTATCTATTATAATTAACCCTCCATTTTGGCAGGCAGACTTGGTTCTTAATTTTATTATTAATAATAATAAGCATTGTTATTATTATAATCATTGTGAGGATCAAAAAAGAGTAAGACAGAAAGCTCACGTCGAAAATTTAATCGCAAAATCTAGATTAGAAACATTATTAAGTCAAATGAATCCTCACTTTACGTTCAATGCCATGAATGCCATACAAGAATATGTTTTTGCGAAAGACGTCTACCATTCAACAATATATATTAGTGAATTTGCAAGTTTAATGCGTCAGACATTAGAAAACTCAGATAAATTAACTATTTCAATTGAAGATGAAATAAAATACTTAGAATCCTACATTACAATTGAAAAGCAACGTTTTGAGAAAAAATTCAACATCAAATTAATATAGATGAAAAAATTAATCTCCACGAGACTGAAATTCCTACTATGTTCTTACAACCTTTTGTCGAAAACATTTTCAAACATGCATTTGATAACAAAAACCAACAACCAAGCTTTAAAATTGAATTTGCTTTACTTGATAAAAATCTATTAGAGATTATAATTTCAGATAATGGGAATGGAAATAAAACCAACTCTAAAACGCATGTCTCTAAAGGAATTCAAATTACCAAAGAGCGAATTCAGATCTTGCGACCAAAAAACACAAATCCTATTGACATTCGTTTTTCTCAAAACGGTACCACAGTAAGAATTCTACTGTTTATATAAACTTCGATTATCACCTAGAATACCTATTTTATCGCACAGAAATACCACATTACGGAAGTGGTATTTTTCTTAAAACATATCTATTTAGTTTTGATGTATTATTAACCAAACTAAATAAATATGCCTAATTTTTATTGTGAATACTGTGGTACTAAAAGTTCAAGTATATCAAGCTTGACAGGAAATTCATGCTCCCGTCATCCACTTGGTTCAGGAAAAGGAAAACATAAACTTTATGAAGGTTCCGAGAAAACTAAATACAGTTGTAAATATTGCGGTACATCATCCTCAACAATATCATCTTTAACTGGTAATTCATGCTCAAGACACCCTAATGGTTCTGGAAAAGGCAAACATTCTCCAACGCTTTAAATTTAAATTATGGAAAATCAGATTAAGGAAAGATTGTTTGAAGAAATCAAATCAGTCGAAATTGATTTATCAAGAAGCAATTCCACTATTACAATAAGAAGTTTTATAGATAACTTAAACCACAAGAATCCAGTACTTAAGATTATTGAGAACCGAGAATTAAAAGAAATCTTCAAAGATTTTTACTTACAAAATTCTTTACATTTAAGTTTTCAAGAATCTTTATTAAATAGGTTTTATGAAAATGATGGAATCACAAAATATATTAATCCTAATGAGATCAATATAGTTCCTATTCCATTAAATCTAGATAATAATGAAAAACATTTTGAAAATATTACTGAATCTTTTGCCTTACTTGAAAAGGGATTAGAAAAGATTGAAGAAAAAAGTTTTCTAGATTCAGTTTACAAAATAGAAGAGGAACATAAAAAAATAAAAGTAGTTGAAGTTTTTTCGATAACAGGTGCTTCAAAAGTTGACGAAAAGTTTAGAGAAGCCAGAAAAATTTATTACAACTATAAAGGTTTAATAAATAGTTATGAATCGATCAAAATAGAACTTCAATCGTTATTTAACGAATTTGAAAAAATTCGAAATATTTTAAAGTATCTACGTGAAGATTTAATGGATATGCTAGTAGATATCTATGGAGAAAATGTAAAAAAACACATCCAGATCTATTCTCTTTCGACTCTGTTAAGTGGATGGATTTTGAAGATATTCTAAATAATTTAAATAGTGATTTTTACAAAATAGAAGCTACTTGTCAAACCTTTTTTTCGTCACATAAAGCCACTTATGATAAACTTTCGAATTCGGCAGAAAATCATCTTAATAATATGAATGGCAAAAAAGGAGCACTTAAAAACGCCGCCATTGATATAGGAATAGATACCCTAATTTCGATTTCTAAAACAAATCAAGATGCAAAAATTACAATTTCGAATTTAGATTATGAAATTGAAATAATGAAGGCAAGTTTCTGGAATGATTCAAAAAAATAAGACTCGATGTAATGCGTCTTTTAGAGATTCATAAAAACTTAAAAGACTATCTTATTCCTGCAACAAAATTGTTTACAAATAGCTTTCGTACAGTTTTTGAAAATGAAATAAAAAAAGACTTTAATTTGGTTTTCAATTTGGAGAGAATCAAGCCAATCAAAGACTTAAATGTCGAAATATCTCTGGAATTAAGAGAATTGGAAATAGAAATATATGATCTAAAAAAGATAGTAGATGATTCGAAAGCTTTACAAAGTCTTTACTCATCTAATGTAAGTTACTATCAAAATGATTATGATTTTGCGCCGCTAAATGAACCTAAAATGCCTAGTCGATTGACAATTTTACTATCTCTTGGAACATCTGTTAATATATTTTACAAAATGCATAATCAGTGGGATTATAAAACAATTGATCTTCGCAATGAATACATGTACAACTTAAATGACATGCAAATTGAAAGCGAAAGAATAAATGTACATCAAGCTTTACTTAATGAATGTGTCAAAAAAATCAGAGCTAAAAATAGAAATTTTGCAGAATTCGCATAAGATTAATACTTTATTAAGTAATGAAAATGAATTAAAAGATAGTATTAGTTCAAATTTTAAAAATAGCTAGTTTATCGCGAGTGGCGAAAAACGTATTAGAGATTAAACTCGATCAAAGATTATTAGAAGTAACTGAACGAAATTTTTAATATTTTATGGAAATAAATAGAGAGCAGAATCTTAATTTAAGTAATATGACTGGAATGATTTCGGAAATATTAAAATTATATGAAAAAATTCCAAGTCGTGACGAATCTGAACAAATGATAGATTCATTTTTGGAAAAATATGATCTATCAGACGATGCCAAAATAATTATAAAACAAAACTTAGAAAATTTTAAAATATCTCATTTTAATAAAGAAGGGATTATCAATTTAATTCAAAAAGAAATTGAAGCTAAATTTAACTTAGATGCTAATAATTCAAATAAAATTGCTCTGTACGGATTAGAATTTCTTAAAAACTATGTCTTAATTGCACAAATAAAACAAGAAACTGTAAAATTAAAGGCAGAAAACGAAGCAAATGAAATTGAATTCAGTAATCATTTGTCTGAATTAAATGTTCAAATCAATCTTGAAATTCAAATTAAAAAGAATAAAATCAATGAATTCAAAAAATCAGCTAAAAATGATTTACAGATTGATACTTTAGTTTATGAAACTAATCTATTACTCGGTAAAAAAGAAGATGAATTTTTAGCAAATAAAACAAATAATCAAATAGATAATTTTTTAAACAACAATTTAGACGAAGTTATCGAGCTGTAAAAACTTAAACTATGAAGAGAATAATTAAACTTATGCTGGCATTTATGATGCCGAATTTTGGAATTGCACTTCTAATAAAAAGTATGGTAAAGAATTCAGAAAAAGAAAGCAAAATTGAAACAATAACAGATATTAAATTCTATTATTTTTTAAGTTGTTTAATAGTGGTACTTCCATTGATAGCTTGGATTTCCTTATTCTTATTTGATAAACTAAATCAAATTGAATATTATCAGATAGCATCTAAAAGTTCTTTTTTTATAGGAATAATACTTTCAGTGGCTTACCTAAAAAGCTCCAAATTTTTAAAAGTCGAGCAATAAAATCACTTTCCAAAAGAAAAGGAAAAAAGAAAGCAGTCTAAAAATTGGGCAAGTAGGCAAAAGAAGTGCTATAAGTCCCGAAGGGTGACAGGACGAGGAACGAGGCTTGTCATTATGCGCACTTTTTTGACTATGCCCAAATACATTGGCTTGCTTTTTCTCCTTTGGTAATGAATTATCAAAATACTCAAAAATCGGAAATACCCAAAAATAAAAAAGAGACCTTAAAAAAGTCTCTTGTGAATTAATATCTCTTTTTGGAAAGTCTATTTTCCTTTTAGTAATTTCTCTAAATATTCAACTTTGTCCTTTTCTGCCTGAACCAAACGTTCGTATAACTTTTTGTTTTCTTCGTAAGATTCAATCAATTTTTCCAAAGGATTAAAGTTGAAAACTGGGCCAAAAGCACCTTGACCATTACTTGCGCTATTATCGTAAAAGTTATTAAAATAATTAATCACATTTTCTTCAGTAAAATTCTTAATTGCCTCAACACTTACACCAAGTGCTTTTGCAACTTCAACAAGTTTTTCCTCATCAACAATCTCACTGCTTTCAATGTTAGAAACAGACTGTTGACTTACACCAATAGCAATTGCTAAAGCCTCTTGTTTCATACCTCTAAGCTCTCTAATTCGGCTGATATTTCTACCGATATGTTTTGGTTTTGTTGCTGTGTTCATAGCTCAAAGATATTTAAAATAATATTTAAAAATAGATTTTGGTAAAAAACAAGTCCGCTCTGGTAATTCACAATTTCCGTTAGTTCAGTACGGTACAATCTATTGCTTACTTGCTGTGTATTAAACAAAAATACAATTTTTCAGACAAGTATTAATTAAAAAAGTAAAATTATGAAAGCAATTGACAATGAAGGGTTACAATTAATTAGTGAGATTGTCATCCAAAAGATTAACACAAGTGGTATTTACTGCTTTGGAGAGAAGAAACAAATTCAGGTAGTCCAAAATCCTTTTCAGGAATCCGTATCGAATCAGAAAGAACACACTCATTTTTATTTGTTGGTTATAACCAATGAAATTATAGACAATGCAACTGCTGATATTGCTGATATAGTACGGGAAAAAACAGGAGGTCGCTATACAGTTACGTTACTGCTTCATAAAGCAACATCATTAAGACATTTAGCTCCTTCTAAATTGCACTTCTTTCATGAAGTTTTAACTAAGAGCCAAATTGTATTTGAACATGTAAATTTTCCTCCAAGTGTTGCTTTTGCTGGACAGCCAAAACGAAACTTAGATTCTATGCGTTCCCATTGGAATAATAGAAAAAAGATTGCAGAGGTCTACTTAAAAAATGAAAGCCAAGTAGATCGTAGCAATGCACAAATTATTCAGGAATCTATGCTTCATACTTCAGTTGAACAGATTTGTCTAGGGCTAATTGATTTATTTCTTAGCTATCAACCTAATCACTTTGCGACAGCTTACCTTTTTGAAATTTGCGAGGTATTCACGCCAATAACATCTGAAATATTTCCCCAAACTACAAAAGAGGATAAAAAGTTATTCGATCTTTTAAAAGCACATCCCAATAAACTTAGATGGGCAACATTGAAAACTTCTGATTTTTTAAACACTGAAATTCTCGAGAGAAGATGTAATCTTTTTCAAGAAAGAGCAAGTGAATTGGTTGAATCTGAACTAAACCGTTTAGAAAATATACAACTTAAACTCCAAGAGCCATGACAGGTGATAAAATTGAAACACTGGAAGAGTTGAAGCATTTTGCTTCGTATCATTTTAAAATGCTAAGACCAGCAGAAAGTATTTATGATGGTGATATTTTAGAAATTAAAGTTTCAGGATATTCCGACATGATAAGACTAGGGGTCAACCTTATTAGAATGTGCTTGCACATTGTACATAGTGATGCATTAGATGATCGTGAAATGGATATTGGATCGGTTATGGAACTTGCCTTGCAAATGTTCCCAAAAGCAGAATTGGAAGTACTCGATGAAATTCAGAAATTACTTTTAGTTAAATCAGAAAATCAGAATGAAATTCTAACTCAAAAAAATGAATGATTATGAAAACGACTGATGTAAAAATAGAAGAAGAATTAAAGGAGTTGGCAATAAAAACTTTCACGACTCTAAAGCCTGAAAAATATGATAAAGATCGTTTTATAGTCTGCTTTACTGTTCTTGATTATAAAGACTTATTTTTTGCAATTTCTAATATGATTAAACTCTGCGTGCATGCGCTTGACGAAGATTTTGAATCTGATACTTTAGGAATTTCAAAAATCAATATTATTCAAATTCTTGAAATAGCAATTGAACTATTACCCATGGAAGAAGCTGAATTTTTAGACAAATCAAGATCACTTTTGTTAAATGAAAAATAGAATTTAGTTTTCTGATATTCAAGTTGATGGTTATATTTTGACTGGGGTAAATTCTTCATTACAGTTTATCTTTGAAAAAGATAAATGATGTATAACAAAAAGACCCAAAAGGGTCTTTTTTTAATGGAGAGATTGTGACAAATGGAAAACGTGCAGAAAAATGAGAAAGGAAAATTAACGGCAGAGCAAGCCTTGAAAATGCTAAGAGAAGAAAAATTAGATGTGACATTAGAACAAGCAGGTAAAATCTTGGAATTTTTAAGAATGCTCGCTAGTGTTACAGTTTCAAACTTTTTAAATGACAAAGATGAAAAAGACAGCAGACCTTTATGTGAGAGTAAGTACAGACGAACAGGCAGAAAAAGGATATTCACAAAGAAACCAAGAGGAGATGCTTAGGAAATACTGTGATATTAATTCAATTGAAATTAGAAATGTTATTTATGAAGATCATTCGGCAAAGACCTTTAATAGACCAAAATGGCGATTGTTTTTAGCCAATATAAAAAAGTATAAAAACAAGACTGACTTAGTGCTGTTTACCAAATGGGATCGGTTTAGCAGAAATGCTGGCGATGCCTATCAGATGATTAATATATTAAGAAAACTAGGAGTAGAGCCTCAGGCAATCGAACAGCCTTTGGATCTTTCGATCCCTGAGAATAAAATGATGCTTGCATTTTACCTAGCGGCTCCTGAAGTTGAAAATGACAGAAGAGCTTTAAATACTTTTCATGGAATGCGTAGAGCCAGAAAAGAAGGAAGATATATGGGATTTGCTCCTGTTGGATATGTGAACAGGATAAAAGAAAATGGAGTGAAATATATCGCTTTTGACGAGCCAGAAGCTTCGATTTTAAAATGGGCATTTGAAGAACTATCAAAGGGAATTTACAATACAGATCAGATATTTTACATGGCCAAAGAAAAAGGGCTGAAAACAAGTAGAAATAATTTTTGGAGAAGTATTAGAAATCCGCTGTACTGCGGTAAAATAGTTGTACCAAAATACAAAGACGAAAACAAGATTTATGTACAAGGACAGCACGAAGCATTAATATCTGAAATGCTTTTTTATAAAGTACAGGATGTTTTAGATGGTAGATCAAAAAAATATCTTCCAAAATCAGTTACGACAAAACCATTTCCACTTAGAGGTTTTTTTATTTGTCCAGATTGTGGAAAAATATTAACGGGAAGTATTTCTAGAGGAAGAACTAAATATTATCCATATTATCATTGTAGCAATGGATGTAAATTTAGAATGAATGCGGAAAAAGCAAATGCTATAGTTATAGATAATCTTAAGAGATATGTTCCATTAAAGGAGCTTAAAAATATCTATACAACAGTTTTGGCGGAATGTTATAGAGATCAAACGAAGGATTCGTTTGAAGAAAAAACCAGAGTTATGAATCAGATCGCAGATTATGATAAAAGACTCTCTCACATTAGAAATCTGCTATCTGCCAATCAAATTGATGCAAGTGATTATAGAGATATGAAGTCGGAGTACAGTGATGCGATTTATCGCTTGGAACAGAAATTATCTGTCATTGGTGAAGAAACCAAAGATATTGAAGAGTTATTGAGAATAGGAGTAGAGAACCTTTTGAAGCTTCATGATTACTACGAAAACAATAAATGGACGGAATCAAGACAGCTAATAAGTTCGATCTATCCTGAAAATTTCACAATACTTGAAAATCAGTTTCGAACCACAAGAGTTAATGAAGTTGTACAGACAATTTACTTTATAAACAAGGAATTAGAGGCAAATAAAAAAGGGATAAAGAAGAATTTCTCTTCTTTATCCCATGTAGTAGCGGGAACAGGACTCGAACCTGTGACCTTCGGGTTATGAGCCCGACGAGTCGCCTACTGCTCTATCCCGCGATGTTTCGGGTGCAAAGATAAGCAGTAAATACAGTTTATCAAAGAAATAAGTGAAATATTTTCCTAAAGTTAAATTTGAAGCAACTATTTGTTAATAAGTGATTTATGTGGTTTTGGTCGTGAAATCAGATTTTATAATTCAATAATTCTGCATATGGATCTTTTTCTAAGCCTAATAATTTGCCAAAAGCAGGTTCAGTTTTGTAGCCGTTTTGTTTGAGTTTTATGATTTCTTTCCTGAAATTTTCGTCTCGTGATTGCAGAATTTGATGTTCTATAATCATATGCCTGTATCCGTTTTGATTTTGAGTCGGAATGTTTTGTCCGAAGATTTCAATTTCGAAATCATCCAAAATAAAGCTTCCAATTACAGATTCTTCTTGATTTATAAACGTTTCGCTGAGTTTGAAATTGGTTTTATTTTTAAAAAGAGAAGTTATTCTTTCAATAAAATGACTCTTATTTTGCCAATAACAAACAATATCCAAATCGCTGTTTTCAATAGCAATATTTATTGGAATCGTGCCCACTAAAATCGGGTCAAATTCTGCCAAACTTTCTAAAACCTTGTTTTTTGTCAAGGTTTCATAAGCTTCGGTTTGTATTTTATTTCCAGACTTTAAATATTCGATATTTTTGAAATCAATCATCAGCTTATTTGTCGTAATTTTTTTCTTCTTTGATTTCCTGTTCTAATCTTTTGTTGATGTTGATTTTCGCTTTGGTAAAAACAAAAATTGTAGTTCTGTATTCGCGAGCAAATTTGTTGGTGATTTCGCCGCCAATAGATCCTTTTTCAAAAAACGGACTAGTTTCGGCAATTTCAGTGTTGTTTTCATCAAATTCTTTAACTCTGATGAGGTTTGTATAATATACATCCAAATTAAACCAATTGACATAATCGGCGTTGAAAGAAACGGCTTTAATTCCCTTTTGGGTATAATAATTAATCGCTCCAGCTTGGCCGTAATTATCGCAAAGCACCAAAGTGTTTTCAGATTTTGGAAATAAGGCATAAACCGAATCGGTTTTGTGGGCAAGTTCTTTCCAGCCCAGCATATCGGCAAAATCTTGAGGTAGTTGGTGGTCTTTTCCATCTTCCCATCGCAACATTCCTAGTTTTTTATATTTTTCGGGATTTGCAGTGATTTCCTCAGGACTTTTATTCGGAAATGCAACATTGTAAATCGGGAAAAAAAGCAAAATCGGAATTAAAAGAAAAACCGGCTGTAAAAAGCGTTTCCATCCATCTTTCGAAATTTCGCCTAAAAACACAGCACCAAACGCAATATAAATTGGATACAAACCAATGGCATAATAGGCTTTGGCTTTGAAATAAATAAAGACCAAAAGCGTAAAAATTATCGAAGCAAAAAAGAATCGGAATTTTGCAAAAGGCTTGTAAAAGAGCAAAGCATAAAAGGAGGAAAGTATAACTAAAATGCCTCCAAGGAAAAATAATAGTTGTTCTTTTAAAAATCCAATACGGTCAACGTTTACAAGTTGTGTTTCGGCCAATTCCTTCATGTGATGCACAATCGGGAAATGGTTGTTGAATTGCCATAAAAGATTCGGAAAAACCAAAATCAAGCCTGAAATCATTGCAAAATAGAATTTTTTTCGGCAAGTATTTTTCTTTGTTTTGAAAGCAAAAGTGCCGGCAAAAAACCGATTAATAAAAAAAGAATGTTGTATTTATTCAGAAATCCGAAAGCAAAAATTATAGCGCCAACAAAAAGCCATTTTGGTTTTTCGGTTATGATGTATTGAATGACGGTAAAATAAAAAGCAGTCCAGCATAAAATATCTAATGAATTTGGCTGAAAAAGCATATTTAGTCGCAACAACGATGACAGCAAAATGCAAGTTGCTCCTAAAATCAGGGCATATAGATTCCCTTTTAAGATTTCGACTGTTTTCCACACAATTATTAGCGTCAAGGCGCCAAAAAGAGCAGGGAAGAACTTGACCCAAAAAACAGAATTTCCTAGCAAAAATATGATGTATGAGAACCAAGAAGTCACCGGAGGAACTGATAAGTAACCCCAAGCCAAATGATGCGCCTGATCCAGATGTAAATATTCATCGCGTTGCAAATCATATTCTGGACTTAACAAAACGTACTGCAAAACAAATTTTAAAATGATAAACGCAATTAAAATAAGTGTTTTTTTAGTCATGAAGTTTTTGGTTTAGGTTATATGTGGTTTTCTATCAGTTAAATAAAAGCATCACGAATATAGGATTTATTTTGATTTGAAAATGAAGGAAATGTTGCTGTTTAGAAATAAAAAAGCTCCAGATTTCTCAGGAGCTTTAAATGAATTTATTCTTCTATTGCGGTTTCAAATTCCATGTGGTCAATGATTTCCTCATCTAGTTTTGCTGGTTTTGAAGCTTTCAAAGCATTGAATCTTTCAAGCATTTCAGTTTCTTCTTCTTCACCGCTGAAATAAGGAAAAACATCCATAATTGGCGATTCAGAAATAGCCGGAATCGAATATTCGCCCATGCTGTTTTTCATTACATGAAGCGTGTTGTCATAGGCTTCTCTCACGTCATTTGCCTGAACAAGCATGTACATGTTTGATTTTCTTTCTTTGCCGCTTTCTTCGTCATAAGCAATTAAAGAGACTTTTGATTTGAACCAACGATCAGCGTTTTCAAACGGGTGAATTTCGGCAAAATTTGCCACTTTTATATTGGTGATTTTGAATTCTTCACTAATATAAGCGGCCATTTCTTCATTGATTCTTTTTTCGGCTTCTGTATAAGAAATTGCATCCACCAAATACGGTTCGGTTAAAACTTTTTGTCCGCCCGTTTCGTCAGTTTTTCTATATTTTACTTTGCATTCGTACCAAGTTGCGCTCATATTCTTTGTAATTTTTAAGGATGCCAAAGATAGATTTTACCATGAAAATAGAAGCCAAATTCAGAAATAGATATTCACAATTTGAAATAAGCTTCAATTTTTTGATATTTTGTTTAATGTTTGATGGAGTTTTGTTTTTTGGTGCTTTTTTGCAAACTGACTTTGTTAATTGTGCAGTTGGTCGTTTATAAATGGATATGGTGTGTTTTATTTGTTAAAAATAACAATATTTTGTAAGTTTATTAACTTTTAGAACAACGTTTTTTTAAAGTATTTTATTACTTTAGCTTAAACAAAACTTAAATTTTGAAATCAGGTATTTGTTGAAGATAAACTCGAACATTTTAAGTATGAATAATATTCAAGATTTAAATATAAAGGAAGAAGTATTGCCGATTTTCGATTCTTCATTGAATAGCTTTACTCGAAAAAAGATTCTTCATCTGTTAGAAACGCCATTGCCAACGCAAGCTCATGCTAATGAGAGGCAAAATATTCTTAAAGGTTTTATTCATAATAAAGAGGTTTTAAAAAGCTATTCATATACTGTTTTGTATTTGAATGAAGTGCATTATTTCCTGAACAATTTTAAAGAAGAAGAGTTGAATTGGAAGCGATTTTTGTTTTTTGGCCCAACTGCCGATGAGATTCTGACTCACAATAAAATCCATCAGATGATTTTGTTTTTTCATAGATTGGAATCGGTGTGTTTTTCTAGGCTTAACCTTATTCATTTTCCAAAATCATACAGAAAAGATTTAAATAGAATTCTGTCATTTCTTTCCTTTTTTGAGCTTAAAAAATTCGAACATATCATTAGGGAGAAACAGCTGAAAACCAAGCATGTCAAAAATATGCTGGCTAAAATTTCGGTTTTAAAAGAAGAAGGGAGAATTGAATGTTTTTGGGAAGATTTGTTTTTGTTTGAATCGTATTTGTCTATAAGCAAAACTATAATTGACCGTGAATTTGTCTTTCCTTTATTGACGGAAAAAGGCTTAGTAATAAATGATTTTTACCATCCGTTAGTGGAGAATCCTGTTAAAAACAGTTTTAGGGCGATCAATAATGTAATTCTGTTGAATGGCCCAAACATGTCAGGCAAATCGACATTTCTTAAATCGGTGAGTTTGTGTGTTTATTTGGGGAATTTAGGATTTGGGATTCCGGCTTCTCGTCGCGGAAATCCCATTTTGCACTGATTTTTCAGTCGGAATAAACAAACGCGACGATATTTTGAATGGCTACAGCCACTTTATGACGGAAGTTATTAATGTCAAAGATGTTGTCTTGAAAGTCGCCGACGGAAAAAGATGCTTTGTTGTTTTTGATGAACTTTTTAGTGGAACTAATGTTGAAGATGCACTCGAAATTTGTACCAGAACCATTAATGGCGTTAGTCTTTATTCAAATTCATATTTTCTGATTTCAACACATATTCAAGAATTGAAAGATATGACAAACGAGACTGTTTCGACCTATTATCTGGATTGTGAATTGATTGATAATATCCCGACTTTTACTTATAAATTGAAAAAAGGTTGGTCGGATATTAAAGTCGGCCGAATTTTGTTCGAAAAAGAAGGGTTAAACAAGCTTTTGAATGTTGGTTGATTTTGTTGCCAAGAAAAGTTTTTCGGGCTTTTTTTGAGTTTTTAAATCTTAATTTCTGTAGCTTCTCCATAACCAGCGAAAATAGCTTTCTTAAAATCAAGTTCGCTGTCGTTTATTAAGGTTTGATCTTTCACTATTGCTACGTTCACTACAGTTTTGTTTGCTCCAGGTTTTAAAGGTTGTTCTTGAAATCTTCCACCAACAATAAGATAGTCGGTTTTTAAAAGCGGTTTTTTGTCCAGTTCTCTATATTCTAAAGTCAGGTGTAATTTTAATAAATAGTATTCGCTTCCATCTGGCCCATTCAGTTGTTTGATTATTTTCCCAGAAACTTCGCTTGCGTTTTTAGCATAATCTTCTAAGCCATTTTCACCGTAAATTGTATTGAGTTTGATGTAGAAAAACTCATCTTCATTTGAAGCTGGCGCCATGTTGATTTCTTCTTTAGTTTCTGTCGCTTTTTCTTCGTTTATTTGATTTTCGGCTTTGTTTTGGCATCCTAATAAAGATAAAAATAAGGATAGTGCTAATAGCATTTTTTTCATGTTGGTTTATTTGGGGTTGTAGTCTCAAATGTAATAAAAGTAGAATGATCTTTAGGGTTCTGTTTTCAGAAAATTGTTGGATAAATTTCTTTTCCAGAAAGTGAAAAATACGTTTATGTTTTCATGAGGGCATAAGGCAAAAAAAACCACTTGCTAGAAGTGGTTTTCTTATTTGTCCTAATTTCTTAAAAATTAGTATTTACTTTTTTAGAACGATCTGCAATATATGAAATCAGCCAGATTACTTGTCCTTCTTTTACAAAATAGACTTTCTTTGATTGTAAATTCGGAATGCTTTCAAGGCAAGTTTGTAATATGTTGTTTGCCGAAATAAGATATTGCTGGTCGTAAGTACTCAAAACTCTTGCAATTTCTTTATTTGTTTTTGCAAGGTTGGTGAATTTTACGAAATTGTTTTTTAGGATAGCGTCATAGTTGATTACGTCTTCTAAAGTTAAAGAGATGTAATGATCTTTTGTCTCATCATTATAATATAATGTTGCAAAAGCCCATACAGCGCCGCCAGACAAGTAAATTTTGTCTTTTTTAGCCAATGGAGGATTTGCGTCCAACAATGCTTTTACTTTTTTGCGCAAAATTGGGTTGAAGTCAAATGCTTTTTCTTGATACGTTGTCATATCATTTGCTTGGTTCGGGTTTACAACCGTCTTTTTTACAGCATCAGTAAGTGTCATTGTCCCGAAATCAAGTTCTAACGGAACGAACTCTAATTTGTCGTCTTGTTCGTCAATGTAACCGCCTTTTGTAGTTTGAGCACCAATATCAAGTAAAAACGCATTGGCAAAGTCAACTGGAGGCATAGCGCCTTTTACAAGTGTTTTTGCTTCTTCGTTTACGTTTAATACATCAAGATTTTTGTTTGTAAGCGTAGTGATTTTGCTTCTTAAAACCTCAACATTTCGAGCTTGTGCAAAAACTGGAGCCGCTACGATGAAGATGTTTTCTTCAAGAAGTTTGAATTCTGTTTTGATTTTTTTCAATTGATCAACAACCGTGACGCTGATTTTGTTGATGTCTTCTTGTGGAAGTTCGCCTTTTTCAGCAATATGTGCGGCAAAATCAAGTCTGTCAGTTGCGAAGTAAAGGATTTTGTAATCTGCTTTTCTGATGTTGTTTACATCTACAACAGAAGCTTTTATTGCTCTTCGGCCAATTTCAATTCCGCCATAAAGGCTTTTTTGAGAAAATGAAGTGATGGAAAAAAATAAGCTTAAAAGGGTAAGAAATAAAATTTGGGGTTTGTTTTTTGTGAACATTGTGGATTTTAATTGTTGTTGTAATATAGTTTTGATAAAGACTTTTCGTGAATTATGTGAAAATCATAATTTTAGATTGGAAATAGTAGGTTTTGTAATCAGATTGCAAATTTATGAAAACATTTACTAAATATAAACTCAGTTGTAAAGAAAACGCATTATTAAATTATTAAGGTCTTGTTTTGAAGTTGATAGTGGTTTTTTCATGCTATTTAACGTGCTGAAAACGCATTTAGTATAATGTAGAAATAAAAAAAGCTTCAGATTTCTCTGAAGCTTTATTAAGTAGTCCGTGGGGGAATCGAACCCCCTTACCAGGATGAAAACCTGGCGTCCTAACCGATAGACGAACGGACCTGCTTTGTTATTGCGGGTGCAAAAGTGCAACTATTTTTGGAATACACAAAGAATTTGAAGAGATTTTTTTGAATTATTTTTAAATAAAATCATTTTTTGGAATTAGGATTCTTGAATTATCTAAGTTAATGTGGTTATATTTATTTGATTAATAATGGGTTGTTTTGTGCTTAAGAGTGGGGGTAGGGCGTTTTTAGCAAAATGAAAATTTTTTCAATAAAATGAAATTATTTTTATTTTGAAAGAATATTTTTACGTGTTTTTTTTTATTTGTGATTTCATTAAATAGCAAAAATCACAAAAGCTCCAGATTTCTCTAGAGCTTTTGTGATGAAGGTTAAAAATTTGCATCTTTTTGATTAGGCAAATTATTTAATTCCAAGATTTCCGTCAAATGTATTGAAGTCGTCTTTTCTTTTTGGTTTTACAATCAGTAAATTATACAATTGATGACAAATTGATTTTAATTCAGGCAAGTTGGCATTGTCAATTGCTCGTGCTCCAAGTTCGATCAATTTGCTGTGCTTCGAACTATCTTTGAAAGCGCTTGGATCTTCAAATCGCATACTGTAGAAATAATTGATGTAGCTTTCATCCTGGTTGACATAGATATTCTCCAAAAGATTGTCCAATTCTTTTTTCTTTTTCGAATCAAATATTTATTGTTTGATTGAAGAAATTCCTTTTCATTTTTTATGATCTTTTCATATTCTTCTTTTTGGCGCGGTGTACCTTTTTCAAGATAAAAAGAAAAAGTGTCTTTTATGCTGTTGTACTCTTCAAGTTCCAATAATACATGCTTGTGGCGAACAAGATCGTCAAATTCCTGAATGTAGATTTTTTTCAATTCATCAATTTGATACTTTTTGTCTGTTACAGCATCATCTTTATTTTCTAATGCCTCGTTATAAAGGATCGTCAATGATTCTTGAGATCTTTTTAATTTGGCTAAATATTCATAATTTTCTTCTTGCTCTTCGCGTCTTATTTCTTCTAGAATTGTGTCTAAAGCATTTTTTATTTCGGACAATAATTTCTCAACCGAAATTTTTCTTTGATGCGGATTGAATACTTCATTTATTTCTAAATCAAGAGCTCCAATGTAAACATCAATACTAAGATCTCGTGATTCTGAAACTTTAAAATTCAATTCGATATCCATTCCTTTCAAAAGATCTTGATCAAAATCAGTTCCGCATATTTCAATATAACCAATCGAAAGATTGCTTCCCACCATGCTTCCAGCGTTGCCTTCAACGACATTTATGATCAGTTTTTGGTCCGAATTTCGTAGAATGTTTTTAGAACAGGTTTTGTAAATGGTTTTCTTTAAGGGCAGAATGTCATTTTTCTTAAAGATAACTTCCATATGACTTTTTCCAGTTTCCTCGTCTAATTCCAAACAAATGTCGTTCGGGATTGGTTGTCCTTGAATGCTGTATAAGCCGTTCGTAATTTGAATATTCGGATTGCTGAATATTTGTTTTTGCTGATTGTCAAATAAAAATAGCGTGAATTGATTGGTCGCTTTTTCAAGTAACGGAACAAATTCGGCAATTTTTTTATTTGCTTTCAAAAGGCCAGTATCAAAACCTCCATCTGCGCGGGTAATTCTGTAATAGCCATCAAACGATTCTCCTAAAAGAGCGACAATTAGTTCCTCAGAATCTTTAGAATGTGGCTCATAAACGATTTCAACTTCAATATTGTTTTCTTCGGCTTTAGGTTCTTGTGCAATTTCTTCTTCGATTAATTCAGAAGGTTTTGAACCCGCATAATATGCGGCGCCAATCATTACGGCGGTTGTAGGATCTAAATTCGTTTCGATATTAATTTGAGTTCGTTCCTGCAATTGCTGGCGTATGTAAGGAATATAAGTGGTGCCACCAACAAGTATAATTCGCTCTATGTCTGAGAATTTCAGGTGATTTTCTGAAATTAATTTTTCAACCAAATGAAATGATTCTTCAAATTTTGGTCGCACGATCGATTCAAACTCTTTTCGGCTGATGTCAATATCCAGCGAAATTGAAAGCTCGTCAAAATCAATTTCAATACTTGAAGTTTCTTTTATCGAAAGTTCTTTTTTTGCTTCTTCTGCTTTGTAGAGAAGCTCAAAAAAAGTTTGTTGTAGACCGAATTTTCTTTGGAAATTATTTTTGACCAAAGATTATTTTCTTGAGTTGCTTTTTCGATTTTCGGGCATATAATTTTCTCCACAAATAAGGTGTCTAAATCGACGCCTCCCAAGAAATTATTGCCTTTGTGATCAAATACTTTGAGATCTCGTTCGTTGATGTTTACCAACGCAATGTCAAATGTTCCGCCTCCAAAATCGTAAACCAGCCATTTTTGATCTGACGTGATTTCAAGATTTAAGGAATTCGAATAGGCTAAACAAGCCGCAATTGGTTCTTGAAGCAAAACGATTTCTTCAAAGCCAGCTTGATAACCTGCTTTTTTGGTCGCATTAGATTGAATGGTATCAAATGAAGCCGGAATTGTAATCACTGCAGATTTTAAACTTTCGCCTTGAGCGAAATTGATAAGTTCTTTTAAAACCATTGAAGACAGTTCAATCGGACTGATGTTTTTATCCAAATCTTTGATGAAATAGAGTTCGTCAGAACCCATTTTTCGTTTAAAAGAAGAAAAAACATTTTCGGCATTTACGGCACTGTGTTCTCTTGCTTTTTCACCAATTTGAATGCGTCCTTTTCGAAATGAAACTACTGATGGAATTGTGTCTTTGAACCCAACAGGATTTTTGTAAATATTGATTTTTCCATTGTCATATTTTGCAATTCCTGAATTCGTCGTTCCTAAATCAATCCCGATATTGATATTCTTCATAATGCTATATTATTCTACTATAACTACTGCTTTTTGAACCAGTTGCAGTGTGTCGTTTTCTGTTTTGTAAATGGTAGGTCTTATGACTTTGGTTATTTTCTTGGAATTTGAATTAAGAATATTGGCGTCAATAGAGCTGTCTCTTTCGTCATAATTTGTCCCAATCGGATTTATGATTTTATATCCTTGTTCTTCCAATTCGCTGTAAATTCTTTTCAGATTGCGCTCAAAACCACTGAAGTTTTGTTCTAGCGCTTTTTTTCAATTTCAAACAGTTGGTTTATAATTACATTCATTTCTTAAAATCGGATTTTTATGAATTAGCAATTTACAATTTATTTAATACGATATTAATTATCAATAATATTTTTTTATCATTGCTGTAATTAATTTTTTACAAAATGAATATCATTCAATTGTTTTCTTTATTGGATTTAGAAAGAGATAAAATTTTGGAATTTGCTTCTGAAGATTACATTCGAATAGAGAAAAAATAAACTTCGAAAAAAAGATAAATCCAGAAATAGATTCAAAAACGAGCGAAAATTTAATTTTGGCTTTGAAAGAATACAAAGAAGAATTATTGTTTGTGATGTCAAATCGTATTCTCTTCAATTTTTTTCATATAGTGATTTCTCCAGAAATTTTTTTCAAATTATAATTTGACGGTTTCCGATGAAAAAATTAAACATTTTATTACGCTCTTTTTAGCCGATGATCTTGTATCTTTTTTCAGTTTAAAACTCTCTAAAGGATGGTATCACTATTTAGAGGAACTTAATTTTCTTTTAGATTTAAAAAGATATCTTCCTGAAGAGGTTGTCTATAAAATGAATTTACTTGTTTTTTCTAAACTTGATTTTGCTATTCATCTTTTAAACGTTTCTACTAAGAATGAGTTTTCCAATATCGTTTATATTAAATACAGAACTTTTTATGATTTACTATCTCATTTTGCAACGATTGAATTAGATAGAAAAATAATTGTTTTATTGGGTTTGATTGTTCAAAATTATAAAAAAAAGACAAATGTCATTTTTTTTAGTTCTGTTATAAAATCAATGGCATTTTATGTGGCTTTTAATGAAAATATAGGTAAAATCCTGATCGAAAATAGAGCAATTTTAATGAAATCAAGGGAAGAAGCTGATGGACAAGAAATGCATCCTGGGATGAGTTTGCTGATTGTATTTATTTTTGTTCTAATACTTTTTTTAACAGGTAAATGTCACTAAAAAAATAATTTATCTTTTGCAAAAGCGCTAAAAAGATTATGTTTGTCCTCAGAAATTAAAGGCACAGATGAATATAATAGAATTATTTGAAGAATTAAAAATAGATAAAAGCAATCTTCTATTATTTTCACCAGAAGACATTATCCGAATAGAAAAACAGGTAAATGTAGAGAAAAGAATAAATCCTGATATAGATGTTAATGTGGCCAATAACTTGATTTTGGCTTTAAAAGATTATCGCGAGGAACTCTATTTTGTAGTATCAAACCGAATTTTGTATAATCTTTTTTCGAAGAAAAATTATTCCCGAAATAGTTTTCCTGCACCTCAAAGAGAATATGATGCCGAGAAAATTCAGTCCTTTGTTTATCAGTTTCTTAATGATGATTTGGTGCTGTTTTTTGATCAAAATTTATCCCAAAATAAATTTGATTACATCAGCGATATTTTTGATTTCAAAGATTGTTTTCCCGAAGATGCACTTTTTCAATTGAATAAAAAACTAAGTGGGAAAGTCGACTCTATTCTCGTTAATTTGAATCAAAGTGTTTCGCCAAATATGCTTGCAATTCCGTATGTAGAATACAGAAGTTTTTATGTTTTGCTGTCCTATTTCAGTTCAATCGAAATAGATAATAAAATCAGAAGCCTTGTGAATATAGTTTCAGCACGTTACAATGCCAATAAACAATCTGATTTTTATTCCACTTGCATATCTTCCATGGAAGGATATGTTGCTTACGATCCTGATTTAACACGTATTTTGGTAGGCAATAGAGAAGCTGTTCTTGCCAATACCAGTGACCGAGGTTCATCAAGCAGTTCAGATGGAATATCCGGAAAAACCATTTTTTTATCATACTTGCGGCTTTAAAAATACTGTCTTTATTTGCTCAATGTTCTCGTTAATTTTTGAGAATTCAATTTAATGCAAAAAAATAAAGCCTCAGATTGCTCTGAAGCTTTATTGATGATTTTGTAAATTTATATCTAGAATTAAATTTTTAGGCTGTTGAATAATTCAATTAGTTTGGGATCAGATGGTCTTGGTGCTCGTGCAGAAACGATATTGCCATTAGGATCAAGAAGGATAAAAGTAGGAATTTGCTCGACCCCATAGGCTTTCATAAATTCTGATTTAAATTCGTTATCAGCCAATAACTGAATACCTCCTAATTGTTTTTCTGTAACAAATTTGCTCCATTTGTCGTGATCTTTCATCGCATCTACTGAAATAGTCACAAACTCAATATTTTTTCCTTTATATTGTTCTTCGACTTTCTGAAGAAACGGAATTTCTTTAACACAAGGACCGCACCACGTTGCCCAAAGATCAATATAAATATATTTTCCCTTCAGATCTTCTAGAGCGGTTTTTCCTCCTTTGTGATTTTCATAATTAAATCTCGGAGACGGTTTTCCTGGTTGTACAGCATTTGTTGCATTGTATAAGGCCGTAAGCTTTTCTTTTAATATTGGATCGTTTGTAATCGATAAAAATTCCTGATATATTTTTTCATAATTAGGATTTTCTATGGTGATATTGAACGTTGAATTTTCAATCAATCGATTTTTTATGCTTTGACTTTTCAATGCTTTTAGTTTTGGAATTGCATTATTTTCAAAATCTCCCACGTTTTCGTAAAATCTGTTTAGCACTATTTGTTGATAGTCTTCTGAAAATAAAAAGTCTGAATCATTGTCCATATCAATTCTGTCGTCAATCTTTGGATATGTTTCTGAAATTTTAAAATTATTGTCGTGTCCATAAAATCCATGGCTTTTTTCGTAAAAAAGCAAATTCTTCTGCTCCAGATAATAAATGCTTCTAGCTTCTTTTTCTTTGAAAGTGGCATCAGTAAATTTTGTTTTTTGGTACAAATTATTGACTGAAGCTTTCATTTCCTGTAGTTTTTTCAGGAATTCATTTTCTTTAAGTGCATAAAGTACATCGTATGGGTTTGCCGAAGTTATAAGTTGTTTTTGAGCTAGATATTGATTTTCTACACTTCCTTTGCCGGTAAACTTTAAAGTTGATTCCAAGTTTGCATCATCAGCATTAATTATTAATTTAGAATCTTTGGTTAGGTATATTTGAAAACTATTTTTACTGGTTTCAATTTTATAAATACGATCAGATTCTAATGCTAAATTCTCTAAAAAACTGCCATCTGGTTTTAGCTTGATTTCTTTGTCAAATAATTCTCCTTTAATCCTAATTGTTTTGTTTTCTGTATTTGTGATTTTGCCTGAAACGGTTGTTGTTTCTCCGAGAGTTGTGAAGGAATATAAAACAACAATTAGCAATAAAAGCAAGGTTTTTTTCATTTTTTGTGGTTTAGATGGTTAGTTTTTGAAATCAAATACTGATTAAAAATAGCAAATAATTTTTTATAGTAGCATATTTGATACGTCATTACCTTTATTAAGCAATTTCCTAGGATATTCAAAAAAATAAAGTGGTAACCTGGATATATTATTGTCTAATTTATATATTAGCATTGAAAAGGCATTTCTTAAAAGAAATTTACAATCATTTAATTCTTAATAACGGCCCCAGTTAGTTAATGAAAAAAGAACTCAGTTATCAGCAAATAAAGGAAATCAAAGAAGCATATTTAAAAGATAATTTGTCTGTTGAGAATCAAATTATAAAATTGATTGTTGCAGGCTATGATGAAAGTACTGCAGAAGAATTGGTTAACAAAGTGATTAGAGAGTACAAAAGAGAGCTTGTGGAAGCGGCTCAGGAAGAAAGTTCAGAAAACGAAAATCAAAAAATTACTGGAAGCATCATATTTGGCTTGGCCATTTTAGGACCCGTTTTAGGCATAAAATTATATGAATGGTATGTCTTGGCCTCTATTGTTGCGGGGATTGTTGGTTATTTTGATTTGAAAAAGCGACCAATTGCAGGAGTAGTCAGGTCAATAGTTTTAGTCGTTTTATTTCCCTTAGTTTTTGAATTATGTATAAGCACGAGAAGTTCGTATTATGCTGTTGAGTTATTAATCCCATTTTTTATTTGTTGTCTCATTGCATTTTTATTCCAGTTCATAATTTCTAAAATATTTTACCCTGAAGAAATTTAATATAAATCTACAAAGTGATGCTGTATAAATACAATTACAATGAGAGTTCAAAGCGTTTTGAGCCAAAAGAAAAAAGATGTGGTTATTGTTTTCAAAACGAAGGGCGAAATATTAATAATTACTATTTTATCAAACTTTATAAAGTAAAAGAAAGAACCAATCATATTGTCCACAGAAGTTTAAAGTATCAAGAAATAGAGATAGGAGTTTCAAGATGCAATGACTGCTTTGAATTCCATCAAGAACTTTCTCGAAAATCGCCAATATTGAAATATGCAGTTTATCTCCTTATTCTAATTTTTGTGCTCGCCTGTTTTTGGCCTAAAGGTATTTGTAATTGGTATTGCATTGAGTTTGGTCTTGTTTTTTTCCTGCATAAACATGCAACAAAAAATAAAATACCACAGGAGAGATTAACATTAGATCAGGGAATCGCCTCAAATGAAACGATCCAGGATCTTGTTGTTGATGGGTGGGTATTTGATAAGCCTACGGCATAATCAAAAAATTCCTGATCACTCCGATATATAGACAATGATAGCGCAGACTTTGTAATCTGTGGCCGCAAAAGGGTCAGGAAGATATAATGAAAAACAAAGCTCCAGATTTCCTCTGAAGCTTTGTTTTTAGTTTGGTAAATATATGTATGATATTCAACTCAAAATTTACTTGAATTAATATCTTTAAACTACAAAAGTTCCTGGTTCTTAAGGAGTTTTTTTAAGTCCTATTTTTTTTCTATTTTAAAATATGTTTCCAAAAGATTTAAGGTTGTTTCGTAAATAGTTGTTTTTCTTGCTTTTGCAACTAACCACGATAAAAAACTCATGATCAGGATGTCTTTTGGACCATTTTGTGCTGTAATTATAAAATCTTCTATTGTTTTTTGGAATTTTTCAGTCTTTATAATTTCAGGTTTCATTGCGTATTGTTCTACAAGCAAAAGATATTGAACAACGCGTTCTTCATTGACGGTTAAAAGATATTTTTTATAGCGCCTTTTAAAGCTTTTTATTCGGGATAAAGCCAGTTCGGTGTTTTCTTGCTGTGCATGCAGAAGAATTTCAACAAGACACTTTTTTATTGTCCAGTCCATTCCCATTTTTTTCGTACCAATTTTCGGTATGATTCAGTTTTGCCATTTCTTTTGCGGCATTGCGTCCCGCATCTTGCTGTATATAAAAGACGATAAGCATAAGATGAATATCATTGCTGTCGTTAGGATCTGCTTTTTTGCTTGAAGAAAGTGCTTTTTCAGCAATTTCTATTGCTTTTTGCGAATGTCCAAGATAATTTTCATTGAAAGCCAATAGCAAAAAATAGCGAAGACAAAAACGCTGATAATATTTGCCAGATTGCTTTTGAAGTTCCGTAAACATCAATTGGAGGTAATTTAGAGACTCTGCAAACTGTCCGTTACGGAAATAAAAGTTGGCTATAAAATACAAAATGTAAATATGATAGTATAAATGACGATCTAAGAGATCTGTTTTTTTGCTGATGAATTGATAGCTTTTAAGTACAAAAGGCTGTATCAGTGAGAAGTTGTTGTTTATAGAAGCATATTCATTGGCAATAAATAATATCTGATACAAAGATTTAAAAGTCAATCCTTGCTTTAATGATATTCCGTGCGTTTGGATGGTATTTTTTATAAGTCCCTGAAAATCGACTATTCGTCCTTCGTGATGAATAGATGCAAGTTCGCGGCGTAAAACAGCGTAGCCTAAATTAAGCTGTTCCTCATATTCCGCTTTCTTTTTATTGGCTTTAAATTTCGTTATTATTTCTTCGATTGGCTCCGATAATTTAAAATGAGCAAATTGTATCTGAGTCAGATAAATTTCGTTGAGGAGGCTAAAATGCTCAATGTTTAGTGCAATTTCTTCGGCTTTTGCCAAACATTTAAAAGCGGTTTTGATAAGTTTATGTTCAAAAAATAAGCGACTTACCACAATAAGGCGAAGGACTGCATTTTCTTGCGAAGTATCATTTTCAAAACTTTGATTAGCCATGAAGTTAATCATGTTGTCATAAAGTCTTTTTCGAAGAGCATGATAAGCATCGATGCTTTTTTTATCTTTTAATTCACTTTTTTTGATGTTTATATCGTCAGTTTTTAAAGAATTGAATAATTCGATATTTCCTGCGTCTTTGCGTTTGTTTTTTCTGGATAAATATTGTATGAATGCCTTTTTTCTAATTCATTCATTGTATTTGATATTTCTTCCAGTGCATTCATAAGTACAGTTTTATTAAGGTAAAAATAATAAAATGAATTTTTATATCATCAGTTTTTTATATAAATTGATTTTTGCAACTTCTAATTCATTCAGACATTTGCTTCATAATTATAAAAAACATAAAAATTATGGAACCGCTAAAAACAAATGAAACAAACAACAGTTTGGAATTAAAAAACACAAGATTAAATAATGGAGGAATTGCTCTAAAACCAAGTGTCGCTTTTGTGGGGGCATCATGGATGACGTTAATCATAGGTATGACGTCGTATTGTATTGGACTTTATAATTCGGCAATGGCTTACAACGAAAAAGGGTATTATTTTACTATTCTCCTTTTCGGGCTTTTCTCTGTAATATCAGTACAAAAAAGTGTGCGAGACAGGTTGGAAGGTATTCCTGTAACCGATTTGTATTATAGTATAAGCTGGTTTAGCACGATTGCTTCAATAGTATTGCTGATAATAGGATTATGGAATGCCGATTTACTGCTCAGTGAAAAAGGGTTTTTCGGAATGTCTTTCGTGTTGGGATTGTTTTCTGCTCTTGCAGTGCAAAAAAACACCAGAGACCTTAAGCAATTTGAATCTACTAACATATAGTTTTTAGCGGGCCTCATTACTGTCACATACTTGTGCAGTTTTGAGGTTTTCTAAATTTTTATCGATAGAAGAAAGATTAATTGCATTTTATTCTTTTTGGAATGCGAGTGAAGTAAGGTCGAGAATTTTAAAACAAAAAAAGCTCCAGAGAAATCTGGAGCTTTCTATTAGTTAAAAGTATGAAAATCCAAATTATTTCATTTGTATAAGTTTAAGGGTATAGTTCATTTGTGTATCCTTTTGTTGGAAAAAATCATCCAAAGATGGCCACACTTCATGATCTGGCATAATACCGTGACCTTCTGGCTGATTTTCCTTTTTGGGAGCATCCTGAACCAGATTTACGATTGAAAATTGTGTTTTTATCTTTGAATTGGGAAGTTCATAGACCAATGGTGAGTGTCCGTTGTGACGATAATAACCGCCAACAGTCTCTACACCAACTATGGTAACATTTGGAACATATGCTTTTACTAGGGAAGCAAAATGTGAAGCGGCTGATGCGACATTTTCATTAATCAAAAGATAAAGATTGCCTTTGAACTTTGGTGATTTGGGATAGTAAACCGGATTATATTTTGGGTTTTGTAAACTTATATTGTTTTTAAAAACCGGATACACATCTTTTAGATATTCTTTTCCCGTTTTTTTAGAAATACTATCCATTCGTTCTGATGTTGAAACGCCCCAGAAATAGTTCTCAAAAGGCAACAAGTTAGGATCGAAGATTATGGTAGCTTTTACATTTTCCTTGAATGGTTGATCTGTGAGGTACATTACAGGCTGTTCAAAGTTAGGGTCACTTCCGCCAGGATTATTTCTAACATCAATGATCAGGTTAGAAACCTTGTTTTTGTCTAGTCCTATAAAAACACTATCCAAAAAATGAACATACGTTTTAAACTTAGGATCGTCTGATCCGTATGCCATTCCAAACCATCTTAGATTTAATAAACCTGTTGTTGGATTAAGCATGTTAAAACTATAAGGAGGTCGCTTTTTGTAATCTATCAAATCAGTAACAGGAGCGCTAAATCTATTTTTAATGTTCGCTTCTCTTTGCTTTAGTGTTACTGCAGGAAGTATCTTTTTTTCAAGAGACTCCGATTTTGGTGAATTGTATTCTATAATGAATTCATTTGAAAGGCCATATTCTAACAGATAGTTTATTCCAAACGATTTATTTACGCTGGCCGATAATTTTTCTGTAGTGTTAAAGCCATCAGCTGTATAATATTTATAAAAAGATTGCATCAATTTTGCGTCACTTATCCCGTTTATGCTTCTTATTCTTGAACCTACTGGTATATCTGATGATTGACCGTCGAAGATAATTTGGCCGCCAATGTAAAGAAGAGGATAAGGGAAAAAGATTTTTGCCTGTTCAGAAATTTTATTAAGTCGAGATCAGGAATAGTATAATTGTGTACACTTCCCTCAAAATCTGCCAGATGGAGCATTATTTTGTAAAACTCCGTAACGCTTATAGGCTTTTTTATACTTTTAATAGTTGTATTGTAAATACTGTCTACTTGTTTTTTAGAACGGTATTGGTACAATCCGGAATTTGCTTTTTCGTTTATAGCAAAGAGTATTTTAAGATCCTGCTGTATTTGTTTTACCGAAAGCATTTTATTGTACAGCATTAAACTATCCTTTGCGTTTTTATCAGCTCTTTGTGCCTGAATTTTACAGGACAAGAAAAACAATAATATAAAAATTGGTATCAGATTTTTATTATTCATGTAATACATTAGTTTTAGGTTAGGGGTTATAGGTTAAATTTTTAGAGTTTAATATACGTCACTGATAATCATTTTTACTGCATTTTTTTACTGCGTTTTTGTGGTAAAAATAAGATAAAATTGCATTGTAATAAAAGAAAAGCAGTGCAAAGTAATTAGTTGAATTGATAGAGTTTAGTATAGTGTTTTGATTAGTAAGTGTTTATTTCTTGTTTGTAAAAAAGAGCCCGATCGCTCTGATATGCGGACAACGATAGTGAAGATTTGTAATCTGTGTCCGAAAATAGAATCAGAAAGATAAAACAAAAAAAGCTCCAGATTTCTCTGAATCTTTTTTTGTTTTAGTAGCCCTAACGATACAATTTTCAAGCAATTTTTTGGTTGATTTACAAAAAAATCAGCTTATGGCAGACTAGAAGGTTATTATTTTAGTCTGCACGAAATTATTCAGGTTTGTAAAATGATTTAGAGGTGATTTTATTAGATTTGATTTAAGAAAAAATCTTTTAGAAGGCTAATAATTGAAAGGTTTTGATTTGTATCGTGTCCAATCTTTGCGGGCACAGATTGCAAATCTGCGCTAACGATTGAAAGTAGATCTGCGCGATTGGGCACATTTATTATGGATATTATAAACAATTTTACAAACGATGAGAAAATTTTTAATCTTTATACCTATAATAATTTTAGGTTGCGTAAATAAATTACAGGAAGATCGCTTGTATTTGAAAGAAATAAAAACAAAAAATAAAGTTATAGAATGGTTTTATTATTCAAATGTTAGTTCAACTAGTGCCGACTATGTATTACTTTATGATACACTAAGTGGTAAAAGCGACACAATTGTTAAGTCAACAAATTTAAAAGATATACAACTTTCAAATGATACAATTATTTTATTTTTTTATGGTAAGCCCGATATATACGATGATTATTTAATAATTAAAAAAACAATCGAGTATTTTAAAATTAAAATTGATACGAATTCAGTATCTAAAGGGCCAATGCCAAGCAGGGAATCTTATTTGAAAAAATAATTTTTTTTATTGTATTGCAATTAATAGAATTCTCGCTCCGATATATAGACAACGATAGCGCAGATTTGCAATCTGTGCCCGCAAAGAGAATCAGTAAAAAGATAAAAACAGTAAAAGCTCCAGATTTCTCTGAAGCTTTTACTTTGTAGCGGGAACAGGACTCGAACCTGTGACCTTCGGGTTATGAGCCCGACGAGTCGCCTACTGCTCTATCCCGCGATGTTTCGGGTGCAAAGATACGCCGATTTTTGAGAATTCCAACGAAAATTTAAAAAAATCTTTTATTTTCCGTATTCAGTTGATATGACTACCTTTGCAAATTAAATATTATGCAAATGTCACATAAAGCAGGTTTTGTAAACATTATCGGAAATCCAAATGTTGGAAAATCAACATTGATGAACGCTTTCGTTGGAGAGCGATTGTCGATCATTACATCAAAAGCACAAACTACACGTCATAGAATTCTTGGAATTGTAAACGGAGAAGACTTTCAATTGGTTCTATCTGATACTCCAGGAATCATTAAACCGGCATACGAAATGCAGGAATCGATGATGAACTTTGTAAAATCGGCTTTTGAAGATGCTGACATTTTAATCTACATGGTCGAAATAGGCGAGCAGGATCTTAAAGATGAAGATTTCTTTAAGAAAATCATTCATGCTAAAATTCCGGTTTTATTGCTTTTAAATAAAATTGACAATTCAAACCAAGAACAATTAGAACAACAAGTTTCTTTCTGGAAAGAAAAAGTGCCAAATGCAGAAATTTTCCCAATTTCGGCTTTGCAGAATTTCAACGTGCCAGAAGTTTTCGGAAGAATTATCGAATTATTGCCAGAATCTCAGGCTTATTATCCAAAAGACCAATTAACAGACAAACCAGAACGTTTCTTCGTTAACGAGACAATTCGTGAGAAAATCTTATTGAATTATAGTAAAGAGATTCCGTATGCGGTGGAAATCGTAACAGAAGAATTTCATGAAGATGAAAATATTATCAGAATCCGTTCAGTGATTATGGTGGAACGTGATACGCAAAAAGGAATCATTATCGGGCATAAAGGAGCCGCACTTAAAAAAGTGGGAACTGATGCTAGAGCTGATTTAGAGAAATTCTTCGGAAAACAAATTCACATTGAACTGTACGTAAAAGTGAACAAAAACTGGAGAAGCAACGCTAATATGCTAAAACGTTTCGGATATAATCAATAGTTTTTGTTTAATCGATTAATCGTTGATTTGTTTAATCGTGAAAACGAAAGTTCTTTTGAAAATAGGTGTCCTAGCCCAGATGGGAACGGCATCCTTTTGTGGCGGGGTTCGCCACAAAAGATATAGTGGACAGCTGGAATTAGCTCCTGAAAATTATACAAAAAAACAATAAAAACTTAGGTACTTAGAAACTTAGCATCTTAGCAACTTTTTTTAACTACCTTTGCAAAAAATTTAAATAAAGCATTTTGGATTACAAGTAATTAGGTTTTTAGTGAAATGAAAATCTAAAATCTGAGATCTAAAATCTAAAATTCAAAAAAATGAGTAATAACATTGTTGCGATAGTAGGAAGACCTAATGTAGGGAAATCAACCCTTTTCAATAGGCTGATACAAAGAAGAGAAGCTATTGTAGATTCAGTATCTGGGGTTACCCGTGATAGAAACTATGGTAAAAGCGAGTGGAACGGAAAAGAGTTTTCTGTCATTGATACAGGTGGATACGTTCGAGGGTCTGATGACGTTTTTGAAGGTGAAATTCGTAAACAGGTAGAACTTGCTATCGATGAAGCCGATGTTATTATTTTTGTGGTTGATGTTGAAGAAGGAATTACGCCAATGGATGAAACCGTTGCAAAATTACTTCGTAAAGTAACAAAACCAGTTTTATTGGCTGTAAATAAGGTTGATAATGCAATGCGTGAGAAAGATGCAGTGGAGTTTTATAATCTTGGTTTAGGAGATTATTATACTTTTGCAAGTATCTCTGGAAGCGGAACAGGGGATTTATTGGACGCTTTGATCGAATCTTTTCCAGTAAAACCTGAGCCTGTGCAGGAAGAAGTGGTTTTGCCTCGTTTTGCTGTAGTAGGACGCCCAAATGCAGGGAAATCTAGTTTTATCAATGCCCTAATTGGTCAAGATAGATTTATGGTAACTGATATTGCTGGAACAACTCGTGATGCTATTGATACAAAGTTTGACCGTTTTGGTTTTGAGTTCAACTTGGTTGACACTGCAGGAATTCGTCGTAAAGCAAAAGTAAAAGAAGATTTAGAGTTTTACTCTGTAATGCGTTCTGTTAGAGCAATTGAGCATGCAGATATTTGTATCTTGGTTATTGATGCAACTCGCGGATTTGAAGGTCAGGATCAAAGTATTTTCTGGTTGGCAGAGAAAAACCGTAAAGGTGTTGTAATCTTGGTAAACAAATGGGATTTGGTTGAAAAAGATACCATGTCGACTCGTGATTACGAAGAGAAAATCAAAAAAGAATTAATGCCTTTTACAGATGTGCCAATTTTATTTGTTTCGGCATTGACAAAACAACGTTTGTTAAAAGCGCTTGAAGCTACAGTTCAGGTTTTTGAAAACAGAAAACAAAGAATCGCGACTTCAAAATTCAATGAATACATGTTGAAGGTAATTGAGGCTTATCCGCCACCAGCAACAAAAGGTAAATATGTAAAAATTAAATATTGTATGCAGTTGCCAACTCAAACGCCTCAGTTTGTGTTTTTTGCAAATATGCCACAATATGTTAAAGAACCATATAAAAGATATCTTGAAAATAAAATCAGAGAAAAATGGGACTTTGCAGGAGTTCCAATCGATATTTATATCAGAGAAAAATAAAATTAAAATCCCCAGTAAAATGGGGTTTTTTTTATGCTTTTAAACAAAATGCCTGTTAAATGTTAAATAAAGAATTAAACCTTTAACTTGTTCTTGGGTCTTATTTATTCTAACTGACCAATTATGACCAAGTATTTTTCTTATTTATTATTTTTTCTTTTTTGCATCGCCGCCAATGCGCAAAATGATATTATTCTCAAAGGAACCGTTGTTGATCTTAATACTCAGGTTCCCCTTGAAATGGCGACTGTTTATTTTACAACCGTAAAGGATTCTGCTGTAATTGAATATGCTACTACCGATAAAAATGGGGTTTTCAGAATCAATACCAAAAAAATTACCAAGCCCGTTTTTTAAAAGTCAACTATATGGGCTACCAAACCTTGGTTGAAGAACAAAAAGAACTTATAGAAAGCAAAGATTTTGGAAAATTGTATTTGACCGAAAATATAAATGCGCTAGAAAATGTAGTCATTAAAACCGAAGCGCCGCCAGTTGCTATTAAGAAAGATACATTAGAATTTAATGCATCGGCTTTTAAAGTGAGGCCAGATGCTAATGTGGAAACTTTATTAAAGCAATTGCCAGGAGTTGATGTTGACAATGACGGAAAAGTCACAGTAAATGGGCGAGAAGTCACTCAGTTTTTAGTCAACGGAAAAGCTTTTTTTGATAAAGACGGACAGATGTTGTTGAAAAACATGCCGGCTGAAATCATAAAAAAGTTCAAGTTTCAGATTTCAAAACCAAAAAAGAAGAGCTGGCAAAACAGGAATCAAGTTCTGATAATTCATCGATCAACTTTACTGTTGATGAAAAGAAAAATAAAGGTTTCTTCGGGAAAGTGCTAGGCGGTTATGGTTCTGACGATCGTTATGAAAGCAGTTTGATTATGAATTTCTTTAATAATAATCAGAAAATTAGTGTTTTGGCTTCTTCTAATAATATCAATTCGACCGGTTTTTCAATGGATGATGTTTTTGATAATATGGGAGGGGAAGAAATAATAGTGCAAACCAAGGAAGTAGTACAAGCGGAAAAGGTATTATTCAATCTAATTTAGCAGGTGTTAATTATTCTGATGAATGGTTTAAGGATTTTCAAGCTTCTGGAAGTTATAATTTTTCTAATAATATAACTAACAATGACAGTAAAGCAAATCAACTGAGCTTTTTGCCGACAGGAAATATTTTGACGGAATCAGATGCTAAAACGAGAACTGAAAATACCGGGAATAAAGCCAATTTTGAGTTCGAATACAAACTGGATCCGAGTACGCGAATTGTTTTTACACCAAAATTCAATCAAACACGAGTTGATAGTGATTCGGATTCTTCAAGTTCTTCACAAGATGAAAATGGACAGGCTTTAAACGAAAGTACAGCAGTTTCTCGCCGAGAAAATACAACAACTAATTTTGCTAATACTTTAAATTTCAACAAAGCATTTGAGAAAAAGAATCGAAACTTGAGTTTTGTTTTTGATAATAATAATACAGATGCTATTACGGATGCTTTGAACGTTTCGGAAACTATTTTTTACCAAGACAACAAGCCAAATGATACCCGAAATCAGACAACAAGAAATGATAATGTTAATGATGCCTATTCGTTAGATATTGAATATACGGAACCGATTACAGATTCGTTGAGAATCAGATTTGGTTCTGATTTTGATTGGCAAAACGAAATAAAAGATCAAAAAACATTTGATTATGATGCTGATACACAATCGTATTCTCAAATAAATCAGTCTTTAACGACTTATACTACTTCGAAACAAAATTCGGTAAGTCCGAAAGTCGGAATTACATTGCAAAAGAATAAATACACTATAAATCTGGATACCAAAACCTCGATTATTGATTATGATAATCATGCTTTTTATTTAGGAAATGCGACCGATTTAAATCAGAAATATGCTTTGCCATACGCAACAGCTCAATTTCGATATAAATTCAGCCGTTCAAAGAATATGACTTTTAAATATGATTATTCGAATACGCTTCCGGCTTCGAGTTTTTTATTGCCAGTTGCAAATTTGAGCAATCCGTTGAACACAATTATAGGAAATCCGAATTTGACACCAATTGAAAAAAGCAGTGCAAATTTTAGTTTCAGAAATTTTGATTTCCGCACGCGCTCTGGTTACAGCGTTTATGCAAGAGGAGATTATTATAGTAATGATATTTCGTCAACTTCATTTTATGATGACAGCGGAAAAAGAACAACAACATATGTGAATATATCAGATACCTACACCTTAACTGTTGGCGGAAACTGGAATCAATCGATCAAGAAAGATGCGAATACGTTTAGATACGGCTTGCAGTTGAACGGAACTTATAGTTTTGATAAAGGTTTTACAAATGGAGTTATGTATAATGCAAAAGGAACAGCTGTAACGCCAAAAGTATATTTGTCATACGAATACGGAGATTTGCTTGTCATTGCACCATCGTATAGTTTGTCATATAATGAAACAAAATATGAAAACTACACACGCGACGCGACTTCAAACGTAGTACACCGAATTAATTTGCAGACTACGAGCTATTGGCCATCTAAATTTATTTTCGGAAATGATTTTGGATACACTTACAATTCTAATATCTCAAGTGATTTCAAAAAGGACTTTTATTTATGGAATACGAGTTTGTCTTACGGATTTTTGGATAAAAAATTATATGCGAAAATCAAGGTATATGACGTTTTGAATCAAAATCAAAGCGCAACAAGAACAATCTCGGCAACCTCAATCCGAGATGAGGAAAATACAGTTTTAAAACGTTATGTCATGTTTTCATTAGCCTATAAAATCGGAAATTTTGCAGGAAATGAAAAAGGCAAGAGAAGAGGCCGAGAAAGAGAGGAGTAGGTTTTGTCTTTCTGGAGAGACGTGCTTTTTGTGCGTCTCTTTAAGGCTTTTTTGAGCAACAAAGGTGTCAAAGTAACAAAGTAACAAAGTGACAAAGGTAAAAAGGGTATAAATCAAATTTTAATTTATACCCTTTTTTATAAAAAAGACCTTTGCAACTTTGTTACTTTGTCACTCTGAACCTTTTTTCAAAACTTCCTATTAACTCGATGATAAACAGTAAAACGAATAATATCTCGATCATAGAAATCTACACCGCTGGCGCGTCTTTGGAAGTTTTTCAAGTAGCCTAATTCTAATCCGAGATTTGGATTAAAATGATAGCGGAGTGCCACGTAAAATCTATTTTGGTCGAAAGTGTTCAGTTTATTGTCTTTTCCGAAATTAAACATTACTTCGTCAGAAATTGTACCTTTTAAGCTTTTGCCTTCTTTTTTCCAAAGATCAAAAGTCGATTGTAATCTGTAACGGAATCTCAGGGCAAATGAAAATTCATCAAGTAATTCTGTTCTGGAGGCTTTTTCGATAAAACGTTCTTCAAGCTGAAAACGATTATGAAAAGTGACTTTTGCAATATCGTTAATCAGAGTAATGTCTTGTTGAATTCGATATTCTGGGATTGAGAAATCAGGATCAACATTTGGGTTTTGTGTATTTACGCTAAAAAAGCAAATCCGCCACCTAAATCTACAAGTTTGCTTGCGCGATACCGTCCTTGAGTTCTAATGACAAAAAGGTTTTCATGAACTGGATTTAAAAAAGCCCGATTGTCAAATTCAGAATGAAGCGCCCATTTTTCAGATAAAGGCAAAATATTGTAATAACGAGTCCAGGTTAGAGTTTGCTGGTCGATTTTCTTTTCATTTTGTGCCGATAAATTGGTGCTAATTAAGCCAAGTAAAAACAGTAATTTGAGAAACTTCATCTAATCTCCATAAATTCAGGTCGCGAATATATAGAAATCAGAATTGATTTGGTGCAAATTAAAATTTGCTTTGAGTGTTATTTTGTGATTTCAAAAGATAAAAAAAACGAGACAGGTTTAAAAACTTGCCTCGTTTCAATGATTTAAACTAACTAACTTAACCTGATTACAGAGAATACTTTAGAGTAATTCCGTAAGTTCTTTGATCACCAAGAACTCCTGCATATTGTCCTGCGTTACCACCAGCAGGCAATAACTGCTCATAATAATCTTTGTTGAATAGGTTGCGTCCCCAGAAATGAACAGAAAGTCCTTGAGAAGCACGGAAACCTAAACGTGCATTAAAAATAGCGTAACCTTGTACTACTAAATATTTTGAAGCCGATGGGCTTGAAGAAAATTCAGAACGTGCATAAGAATCAACAGCTAAAAATACTTTTCCTTTATTTCCAAAGAATGTTGCATTATCAGAAAGTTCGCCGCCTAAAGATCCTGCCCATCTTGAAGCTCCCGGCAAATCAGTTCCAGAAACATCTTTGTAGGCTACCGGTGCACCAGTTTCTTCTAATGGAAGTGGCGCATTTGTAAATTTCACATATTTACCATCAGTATAAGTTGTCATGCAGCATTTACTGTCAAGTGAGAACTGAATACAAAACTTGCATCTAACTCAGCACCTCTTACACGTACTTTATCAGCATTTGCTAAATAGCCACGGTTTACACCTAATTCAGCGACTTGAACGTTAGTTTGGAAATCTTTAATATCAGTATTAAAGAATGTTAAGTTCAAAATTGAATTTTTGAAAGGAGATGTTTTTACTCCAAATTCATAGTGATATACTTTTTCAGGTTTGATAACTGCAAGATCAAGCATTGGATTTCCTTTTGCATCTGATGGAAGTCCGGCAACATTTACACCAACTGGTTTGTAGCTTTTTGCAAAAGTTGCGTAGGCATTGATTTTGTCTGAAGCTTTATACGTAAGCGTAATGTTTCCTGAAAAGTCTGTATTGTCAGTATCCGAATCAAATGCTTGATCAGAGTAAACTGATTTTTTCAAAGCAAGCAATGCAGGATCTGTAGTTTGTAAACCTCCATAGGTTTTACGAGAATAATGTGCATCTTTTTTGTCGAAGTTATATCTCAAACCTGGCAATACGTGAAAACGCTCTGTAATGGCCCAATCAATTTGCCCAAATACTGCCGCACTTGATGATCTAATGTTTGCATCCGTTTTGATTCCGTATCCTTCAAAAAGCCCAGGAGTTTTCCATAACGGACTTGTAGTACTTTGAGAAAATCTCCATTGTGCATTTCCAGATTCTTCTGTACCATCGGTCTGCGAAGTTTGGTCAATAAAGAATGCACCCACAACACCGCTTACTTTACTAGAAAGTTGGCCAGCGTAACGTACTTCTTGAGTTACTTGTGTTTGTCTTGTTGGGTTTTGCGATTTTGCTAATACTTGCAATCCTGTAAAATCTCTATCATTCGATGGATCCCAGTTCCAGAATCTCCAAGCTGTAGTCGAAGTCAATGTTCCCGGTCCAACTTTTGTGTCAATATTAAGCGAGATGCCTCCCATGTCTTGATTTGAACGCCATGGCGTATCGTGGTCAATTTTACGGTCAAAAGCATTTAGGCTTGGCAATTGATAATTTAGATCTTTGATTATGGCATCAAATTGGCGATAAGCCGCTCTTTGAGTTGGGGCAACTCCGGCAACAACTTGAGCATATCCGTCAGGACGTTGCGTTGTAATATCTGCTTGCCAAAATAATGTTGGTATTTACAGAAGGCGTCCAAAGCAATTGCCCTCTAATTCCTTGATTATTCAATGTATTTGTAGGTCTTCCTGTTGCAACATTATCAACTAAACCATCTCTTTGTGTTCCTGAAAAAGAGATTCTTCCAGCTACTTTTTTGCCCAAAGCTCCAGTAACCGATGCTTTTGCTTGTAAAAAGTTATAGTTTCCATAACTTACTTCAAAATCTGCTCCTGTAGAAAAACTTGGTTTTCTAGTAGTGATATTAAAAGCACCAGAAGTAGTGTTTTTTCCAAATAATGAACCTTGTGGCCCACGTAAAACCTCGATTTGTTCAACATCAATAAAGTCTAAAGTTGTTGTCGCCGGACGCGCGTAATAAACTCCGTCAACATAAAAACCAACTCCAGGATCAATTCCGTCATTGGTTAACCCAAATGGAGAACCCAAACTACGAATGTTGATTCCAGTATTTCTCGGATTTGAAGAATAAAGTTGTACTGATGGAACTAATTCTTTAATACGGTTTACGTTGAATGCTCCAGTTTGTTCAGCCTGCTTTCCTGTAATTACAGAAATTGCAATTGGCACATCTTGAACTTTTTCAATTCTTCTTCTTGAAGAAACCACAACTTCAACAAGTTCGTTTTCTTCGTTTAAAATAATTTGCAATGGGGTTGCTGGCAGATCATCAATTTCGATTTCAGTTGTTTTGTAGCCCACATATTGAACTAAAAGTGTTATTGGAAGTTTTCCTTTAGTATCGATGGTAAATTTTCCCGTAGCGTCTGTAATTGTATTTGTTGTAGTTCCTTTAACAACAACATTTGCGGCTTCTAATGTGGTATTTTCTTTTGTTTTAACGTAGCCCTCTATGTTTTGTCCAAATGAGATTGAAAAAGTTAAAACAGATAATATTGTAAGTATATTTTTAATCGAATTTTTCATTTTTATATTAAGTATATGTGATTAGTAGAGTTTTAAAATAAATTTTTTTATTTACACATACACATCATACAGGAAATGCTTTTTGCAGTTTTTAACTGACTATTATAATTTATTTGCAAAAGACTTTTGGTTACGCCTAATAAACTGAAATGTTCTTTCATGAGTCAAAAATTTGTAATTGGTTTGTTAATTATTTTTTGGCAAATATATATAATTAATTCTATCGATTTACTAGACTTTAGAAAATATTTTTTTATTTTTTTACTAATGAGGCGATTGTGATGCCTTCCATAGCCTTCAAAGTTTTATCTCTGATAAGCATCAAACCGTGACGCAGACTGCATTCAGACTCGGTTTTGCAATCAGAGCAAGGTTCGTAAAAATTTAAAGAAGCGCATGGCAAAAGTGCAATTGCACCGTCAAATAATCGGTGAATTTCTGCCAAAGTGATGTCGTTTTTTGATTTTATCAGATAATATCCGCCAAATTTTCCTTGCTTGCTCGCTCACAAAACGTCCTCGTTTTAGATCTAATAAAATTTGCTCTAAAAACTTTTTGGGAATGTTAGCGCCATCAGCAATTTCTATAGTTCTAGAAATGTGATTTTCGTCTTGTTCTGCTAAATAAAGTAAGGCCTTAAGGGCGTATTTTGCTTTATGTGATAACATCTATATTAAATTGTAAAATGTAAATGTATGATTTTTTAAACTTGAAACCTAAACTTGAAACGTGAAACAAATAAAACTTGAAACAAAATTTGTTTACCAGCCTCCGCTAGATCCGCCACCAGAGAAACCTCCACCGCCAAATCCGCCACCGAAGCCACCGCCTCCGCCAAAACCACCTCCAGATGATCCGCCGCCGAACCCACCAAAACCGCCTCCGCCACTTCTTCCAAGATTACTTAGAATAATAACGTCGAGTAGGCTAGGGCCTCCGCCACTGTTGCCTGAATTTCCTCCTCCGCCTCGTTTGTTTCGAGACATTAAAATCAATACAATAACAACAATTACGATGAATGGCAATATCGGAAAGTCTTTTCCTTTGCTTTGTTTTCTTTCGCCTTTGAATTTTCCTTTGAAAACGTCAATTATAGCATCTGTTCCTTTGTCTAGACCATTATAAAAGCCGCCAGCTTTAAATTCAGGAATTATAATATTTCTGATAATCGTTCCGCCAATTCCTGCCGTCAATCGATCTTCAAGTCCGTAACCCGGATTAATGGCAATTTTCTTTTCGTTTTTTGCTAATAAAATAATTACGCCATTGTCATCTTTTTCAGTTCCTCCAATTCCCCACGTCTGTCCCCATTTAGTTGCTAACTGACTTACATCTTCACCTTTTAGGCTTTCAATTGTAATTACAACAATTTGAGTAGTGGTAGAATCAGAATAACGGATAAGTTTTTCTTCTAACTGCGATTTTTCGGAGGCACTTAACAGATTCGCGTAGTCGTAAACAGAAGTTTGAAAATCTGGTTTTTTAGGAATTTCGAATTGCGCGAAAGTAATATTGCAGATAAAAAACGCGATAAACAAAAAAGTAAATTGAAAAATTCTATTGGAATTTGAAATTGTATTATTGGAATTTTTCATCATTTATCCTTTTGAGATTTCGTTAGATAGTTCATTTGTGTCATCTTCTGACCATGGAAAATATTTTTTTAATTGTTCTCCGGCATTTGTAATTCCGTCAACAATTCCTTGTTTAAAATTTCCAGCTTTAAAATGATTGGTCATAATGTCTTTGGTACAGTCCCAAAAATCATTGGCAACTAGATCATTAATTCCTTTGTCTCCACAAATCACAAAGTTTTTGTCTTCAACTGCAAAATAGAGTAATACGCCATTTTTCAATTTAGTTTCATCCATTCGTAATTCATGAAAAACTTCTAAAGCTCGGTCAAAATGAGCTTTAGAAGTTGTTTTTTCTATATGTACTCTAATTTCGCCAGAAGTATTATTTTCGGCCATGCGAATAGCTTCAACAATTTCTTGCTCTTCTTCTTTGGTTAAAAAATCTTCTACTTTTGACATGGAAATTATTTTAGAGTTTAGTCCCGAAGCCTCGGGATAGATTTTAGATTGCAGATTAAATTTGAAATCTAAAAATCGTTAATCAAAAATATTAAATCTTAGAATTTTACTTCAACTGGTTTGTCAGCACCTTCGACAGCATTGAAATATGCTTTTTCTTTAAATCCAAACATACCTGCAAACAAGCTGTTTGGGAATGTTTTGATGTGGTTGTTATAAGGCGCAACAGCTTCGTTGAAACGAGTTCTTGCCGTTAGAATTTGGTTTTCAGTACTAGCCAATTCGTCTTGAAGTTTCAAGAAATTCTCATTTGCTTTTAATGTTGGATATTGCTCAACAGAAACTAATAATCTTGATAAAGATGAAGATACACCACTTTGTGCTTTATTGAATTCAGCAAGTTGTTCCGGTGTAATGTTAGATGGATCCACAGTCACGCTTGTCGCTTTTGCACGAGCTTCGATAACAGCCGTTAAAGTTGATTTTTCGAAATCAGCGAGCACCTTTTACCGTGTTTACTAAATTTCCAATAAGGTCGTTACGTCTTTGGTAAGCTGTTTGAACATTTCCCCAAGATTGTTCTACAGTTTGATTTAATGTTACCGCAGTATTGTTAATTCCTTTAACCCAGCTGTAAATTCCAATAATAACAACTGCGGCGATAATCCAAGGCAAAAATCTTTTCATGAGTATTTAATTTAGGTTTATTTCTATTTTTATTTAATTACAATTCGTTTTTGATGTCGTTTAATTGTGTTTTTATGGATTCTAATTTACGTATTATTTCGAATTTATCTAATGTTTTCTTCTGTCCCTCTTTTAAATGCGTTTTGGCGCCTTCAAGTGTAAAACCTCTTTCTTTGACCAAATGATAAATCAGCTGTAGGTTTGTAATATCTTCCGGAGTAAACATTCGATTTCCTTTGGCATTCTTTTTTGGTTTCAGAATATCAAATTCGCTGTCCCAAAAGCGTATCAAAGAGGCATTGACATTAAAAGCTTTGGCCACTTCGCCAATACTGTAATATCTTTTGTCTTTTGAAAGTTCGATATGCATGATTTGTTTTTTTCTATTTTATTTCAAAAATAACACTTTTTATAGTATTAATCCAACGATTGATTTTCCTGATTTGCCATTTGCGAAATTGCTACATATTCAGCGACCGAAATATTTCCGTAATAAAAATTCAGCGGATTTACGACTTTTCCATCTTTATGAACTTCATAATGGCAATGCGGACCTTCAGATCTTCCTGTACTTCCCACATAACCAATAATATCTCCTCTTTTGACATGTTGTCCTGGTCTGCAATTGTATTTGCTCAAATGTGCATACAAACTTTCATAGCCAAAACCATGCCTGATAACCACATGATTTCCAAATCCCGAAGCAGTGGCATCAGCTCGATCCACCACGCCGTCGCCGGTTGCGTAAACAGGAGCGCCTGTGTTGGCGGTAAAATCCATTCCGTTGTGCATTTTTCTCACTTTCGTGAAAGGATCGATTCGATATCCAAAACCTGACGCAACTCGTTTTAAACTTTCGTTCTGAACTGGCTGAATTGCCGGAATGGCTAATAATAAATTTTCTTTTGCTCCAGCTAATTTCAAAATCTCATCTAGAGATTTAGACTGAATAGCTAATTGCTTTGAAAGCTTGTCGATTCGCTTGGTTGTGTTTAAAACCAATTGTGAATTGTTGTAGCCTTCTAATTTTTTATATCGCTGAGCATCTCTGAAACCTTCTTTCCGAATCGAATCTGGAATTTCAGTTTTATTGAAATAAACTCTGTAAATATTATTGTCTCTATCTTCGAGTGACTCGGCAACATCGTCAATTTCGTCCATTTTTTTATTCAGAATAGCATATTGCAGTTTTAAATTTTCAATTTCACGAGCTTGCAAACGATCTTTTGGAGTCTCAAAATAAGAGGTATTGATTAAAAGAACAAAAATTAAAAAGCCAAACAGTGCTGAGGCCAACAAAAACAAGAAAGCATAACCAATTTTTGCCCTTTTTCTGGTTTTTATTTTCGTATAAGCCAGATTTTCTGAGTCGTAATAATATTTTACTTTCGCCATATTTTAAAATACCCTATTTTTGCGACTTGTAAAATAAGTTAGTCGAACAAAATTAAAAAATGTTTCAGTTGTTCGAGACTTTTTTCAAGAATTAAAGCAATTAGATAATGTGTCAATTTGATAATTAGATAATGCATTAAAAGCGAAATTTATTGTTTTGAATTTTAAGTTTTTAATCGAATTTTTCTAGTAATCACATTTTTAGATTGATGAATTATCTCATTGCAAAAATTATCACATTATCAAATTGACACATTTTCTAATTAAAATATGAAATCACAAGACGTACGTAAACAATTTTTAGATTTTTTGAGAGTAAAGGGCATACTATTGTTCCTTCAGCTCCTATTGTTCTTAAAGACGATCCAACCTTAATGTTCAACAACTCGGGAATGGCCCAGTTTAAAGAATTTTTCTTGGGAAACGGAACTCCAAAAAGTCCAAGAATAGCCGATACGCAAAAATGTCTTCGTGTTTCAGGAAAACATAACGATCTTGAAGAGGTTGGTATTGATACCTACCACCATACTATGTTCGAAATGTTAGGGAACTGGTCTTTTGGTGATTACTTCAAAAAAGAAGCGATCAACTGGGCTTGGGAATTATTGACAGAAGTGTACAAAATTCCAAAAGAGAATCTTTATGTTTCTGTTTTTGAAGGAAGTAAAGAAGATAACGTTCCTTTTGACCAGGAAGCTTGGGATATCTGGAAAACTTTAATCGACGAAGACAGAATTATTTTAGGAAATAAAAAAGATAATTTCTGGGAAATGGGAGATCAAGGACCATGTGGACCTTGTTCTGAAATTCACGTTGATTTACGTTCTGAAGAAGAAAAAGCTCAGGTTTCAGGAAAAAGTTTAGTAAATAATGATCACCCACAAGTTGTTGAAATCTGGAATAACGTATTCATGGAATTCAACCGTAAAGCGGATGGTTCTCTTGAAAAACTTCCAGCTCAACACGTAGATACTGGAATGGGATTTGAGCGTTTGTGTATGGCTTTACAAGGAAAAACATCAAACTATGATACGGATGTTTTTATGCCTTTGATTCGAGAAATTGAAACCATTACGGGAGCAAAATATACCACTAATGATGTAACAGGAATTAGTGAAGAACAAAATAAAATGAATATTGCTATTCGTGTAGTGGCAGATCACGTTCGTGCGGTAGCCTTTGCTATTGCTGACGGTCAGTTGCCTTCTAACACGGGTGCAGGATATGTAATTCGTAGAATTTTGCGTCGTGCAATTCGTTACGGATTTACTTTCTTAGGAACAAAAGAGCCGTTTATTTTTAAATTGGTTGAAACACTAAGCGAGCAAATGGGAGATTCTTTCCCAGAAATCAGAACACAGAAAGCACTTTGTTCGAATGTAATTCGTGAAGAAGAAAATTCGTTCTTGAAAACATTAGATCAAGGATTGGTTCTTTTAGATGCTGTAATTTCAAATAACAGTGCAGATACCGTTGATGGTAAAAAAGCATTTGAATTGTATGATACTTACGGATTCCCAATCGATTTAACAGCTTTAATTCTTTCTGAAAGAGGTTTGAAATTGGACGAAGTAGGATTCCAAGAACAATTACAATTACAAAAAGAAAGATCACGTGCGGCTTCTAAAGTTACGGCGGGAGATTGGAATGTTATTGTAGAAGATGATATTCAGGAATTTGTTGGATATGACAGATTATCACAACAAGTAAAAATTACAAAATATCGTAGAGTTGAAAGTGCAAAAGACGGAGAGATTTTTCAATTGGTTTTCAATGCAACACCATTTTATGGAGAAAGCGGAGGACAAACGGGAGATAAAGGATATTTAGAAGCTCAAAACGGAGATATCGTTTACATTATTGATACTAAAAAAGAAAATAATCAAACGATACATTTGGCAAAATCATTGCCAGAAAATCTTACAGGAACTTTTACTGCTGTTGTTGATGCTTTACAGAGAGCTAAAACTTCGTCAAATCACTCGGCTACACACTTGTTGCACCAAGCTTTACGTAAGATTTTAGGAACTCATATTGAGCAAAAAGGGTCAATGGTAAGAAATGCTTCATTGCGTTTTGACTTTTCGCATTTTTCTAAAGTATCAGATGAGGAATTAGTTGAAGTAGAAAACTTCGTAAATGCTAGGATTCGTGAGAGTTTGCCTTTGATTGAAAAAAGAGCGATTCCAAAAGATCAAGCTCTTGAAGATGGAGCTATTGCTTTATTTGGGGAGAAATACGGCGATTTAGTTCGTACCATTAAATTTGGAGATTCTGTCGAATTATGTGGTGGAACTCACGTTGCGAACACATCTGACATCTGGCACTTTAAAATTATTTCTGAAGGAGCTGTTGCGGCTGGAATCAGAAGGATTGAGGCGATCACAAGTGAAGCGGCAAAAGAGTACTTTGAGTCTCAAGCTGTTTCTTTAGCTGAAATCAAAGAAGCGCTTAAAAATGCTCAAGATCCAGTAAAATCGATCTTGGCTTTGCAAGACGAAAATGCGCAATTGAAAAAACAATTAGAAGCTTTATTAAAAGATAAAGCTAAAAATATGAAAGCTGATTTGGCTAAAGAATTGCAAGAAATCAACGGAGTTCAGTTCTTAGCTAAACAAGTAGATTTAAATCCAGAAGGAGCAAAAGACTTAGCTTATGAATTGGGTGGTTCTTGTAATAATTTATTTATAGTTTTCGCTACGGCTCACGAAGGAAAACCAATGTTAACTTGTTATATTTCTAAGGAAATTGTAGCTGAGAAAAACTTAAACGCTGGACAAGTTGTTCGCGAATTAGGAAAATACATTCAAGGTGGAGGAGGAGGTCAGCCTTTCTTCGCTACAGCAGGAGGTAAAAATGTTGATGGAATTGGAGAGGCGCTTACTAAAGCGGTGGATTTTGTAAAATAATTAAAGATGCTAAGGTTCTAAGATACTAAGGGACTAAGTTTTTATAATTCAATTCAAACCCGACAGGTTTTTAAAACCTGTCGGGTTTGCTATTTATTGCAATTCATATATCAACCGGATTAAAATCCGGCCCTACAAAATAAATCGAGCCGAAGGCTCTTTTACAGTTCCGAAGGAACAAGCTATTTTGTAGAGCTGGACTTCAGTCCAGTTTAATAAAGATAATAAACACAAAATCCGGCAGGTTTTTTACAACCTACCGGATTTTGTGTTTAATTTCAATAGCGTCCAGTTTTAACTGGATGAAAAAGGAAAGAATTAGAAAAGGGCTTTAGCCAAACGTAATAGTTTGGCTAAAGCCCTTCAATTTTAAATTAGTATCCATCCAGCTAAAGCTGGATGCTACTGAAAAAAACTTAGAGTCTTAGTGGCTTAGTATCTTAGAACCTTAGTGTCTCAGAAAACTACTTACGCTCCCCAATCTGCTGACGCCACATAGCGTAATACAATCCTTTTTCAGCAATCAAATCATCGTGTTTGCCTTGTTCGATGATTTTACCTTGTTCTAGTACAAAGATTTTATCAGCGTGCATTACAGTTGATAAACGGTGAGCAATTAAAACTGTAATTCTGTTTTTATCAGATATATTTCGGATTGTAGCATTGATTTCTTCTTCGGTAATCGAATCCAAAGCAGAAGTTGCTTCATCAAAAATCAATAAATTCGGATTTCTAAGAATAGCTCTTGCGATTGATAAACGTTGTTTTTCTCCACCAGAAACCTTGATTCCGCCTTCACCAATTGTGGTGTTTAGTCCGTCTTCGGCACGTTTTAAAAGCTTTTCGCAACTAGCACGTTTTAGCGCATCATATAAATCTTCATCGCTTGCATTTGGTTTTACAAACAATAAATTTTCGCGAATCGTTCCAGAGAATAATTGTGCATCTTGAGTAACAAAACCTAACTGCTTTCTTAAATCTAATAAATCAATTTCGGTTGAGTCGATGTCATTATACAAAACTTGCCCTTCTGCAGGCGTATACAATCCAACTAATAATTTTACAAGAGTCGTTTTTCCAGATCCCGAAGGTCCAACAAATGCAACAGTCTGTCCTTGTTTAATTTCGAAATTGATATTTTCAACTGCTTTGAATTTTGCAGTTTTATGTTGAAAGCTGACATTGGTAAAAAGCAGTTTTTGGATTGCTCCAACATGTTTTGGAGTTTTAGGACGAAATTCTTTAGGAGCATTCAATAAAACTCTAAAGTTTTCCATTGAAACTTTCGTTTCATTGATTGCAATAATAAAGTTTCCGAGTTCCTGTAAAGGGCCAAAAATAAAGAAAGTGAAAAATACCATTGTCAATAAATCGCCCACAATAATTTTTCCTCCAAATAGGAAATAATACAATGTGAAAACCACGCAAGTTCTCAAAAAGTGAACCGTTGTTCCCTGAATGAAACTCAAACTTCTGATGAAACGAATTTTTTCTAATTCTAACTGAAGAATTTTAAACGTATTTAAATTCAAACGCTTTTCTTCCTGATACGTTAATCCTAAACTTTTTACAAGCTCAATATTTCGTAAACTCTCAGTTGTAGAACCTGCCAAAGCATTGGTTTGATTCACGATTTTCTTAGAAACAATTTTGATTTTTTTACCTAAATACGAACTTACCAAAGCAATAATTGGAGCCGTAATTAAAAAGATGATCGAAATTCTGTAATCGATTCTCGCAACATATACGATTACGAAAATGAACCCAATAATGGTTTGAAAAATCAAAGAAATCGAAAGCGTAATCAATTTCTCTGAATCAGAACGCACTTTAGTTAATTTGCTTAAAGTTTCACCGCTTCGTTGATCTTCAAATTCGGCGTAAGGTAAATCAAGCGACTTTTTGATTCCGTCTGTATACATTTGAGCGCCGGTTCTCTGAATTACGACATTGGTGAAATAATCCTGAAAGTTTTTTGTAATTCGGGAAATCATCGCCGCGCCAAGCGAAAGCCCGAGCCAGAAAGATAACGATTTAATAAAGCCAGCGGCGTTTCCGTCGTATTTATGTAGTCCAACACCGCAATCCTGCATTAATTTACCGGTGATAATTGAGTCTGATAAACTGAAACAAATGTTTATCGAAGCCATAATCAGCGCAAAAAACAAAAGCATTTTGTGTCTGATTATATAAGAATATAATAATTTCATATGATTTTTAGAAAAGTGGAAGATGCAAAAGTAAGGAATTGTTTTAGTTTGTAAAGTTCATTTATGTTATTTAAAATGTAATTTTTTTACGTTTGATTATGGAAAACCGTAAGGCTTTAGTTTTAGATTATATTAGGTTTGTTTCATTAACAAATTTATCCAAATCAAAATGAAAAAAATTTTATGTCTTTTCGGAGCTCTGACTCTATTATTAAATTCATGTTCTAGTGATGACTCTTCTTCAGATTCTTCAGATCTTGTTTTACTTAAGAAAACCATTATTACAGATTCTGATGGAGAAAAAGTCACAACTATTTACAAATATGATGGCAATAAAATAGTAAGTGCCGTAGATGATTCGGGAGATACAGGTCTATATTACACTTATACAGGGGATCTAATTACCAAAATAGAATTTAAATATCCTGATGGAACAATTGATCAGATCAATACATTTTCTTATAATGCAGAAGGAAAACTAACAACTTTTGTAAGAGTAGAACCAAATATTGATTGGGGGCATAAAGAAGTTTATACATACAATACTGACGGTACAATTTTGGTTAAGTCATATTCTGGAGATAGTAAAACTCAAACAGGAGGAGGTGTTACATCAACAATTAAATTTGTAGATGGTGAAGTAAGTGAGATTGTAGCAATTACTGCAAATCAACCTGATCATAAATATACATACGATAATAAAAACAATCCTGCGAAAAATATTTTAGGAATGGATAAAATTGCATTTGCTGATGGAGAAGGAAGTGGCGTAAAATTTAATATTTTAACCGATACAGCAGACGGTGATTTGTGGACAAAGAGCACTTTTACTTATAATGACCAAGGATACCCAACTAAAGAAGTTGATAAAGGATCTGAAAGTTTAGGTACTATTGAGTACTTCTATTAATAACCAGACAATTTTAATTATAAAAGCTAGATTTTGTCTGGCTTTTTTTGTTTATAATTTTCTGCTTTTCGACGGCCATTTTACAACTCCCTTATAAATCAATTGAAGATCGCCATCATCTTGTAACTGCAATTTCAGCTGTATTGCTATGGAATACGAATAAAATAAAAATGGTTATCGGATAAAAAAATAACTTATGATTATACAGGACAAATAATTGAGATTAATGAGTTTTATTTATTAGGCTTAAAGATGTCTTATTTTAATAGTTTTTAAATTTATAAAACCAATTTCCGGACATAGATATAATTAATTTTGTAGGAATTTAAAATCAAAACCTATATAAAATGAAAAAATTTTTATGCCTTTTTGGAGCTTTTGCTTTAACGATTACTTCTTGTTCATCAAATGATGATGACTCTGGAAAAGCAGAAACAGCAATTTTACCTAAAACAATCAAATTTTCTGAGCCAGATTACCCTTTGGAGAATACAACTTCAACTATTACTTATGATGGTAATAAAGTTGTAAGTGTTATAGATGAAGGAAGTCGAACAAATTTCACTTACGAAGGGAATGTTATTGCTAAAATGATAGGGTACGATGTCACAAATGGTGATAAAACAGAAGAAGAATCATACTCTTATACAAACGGGAAGCTAACATCTACATTATATGCTAGAAATTTCACTTCTAAATATCCATTTGGACAATATAAAGGCAGATATGTTTATACGTATAATGCCGATGGTACTGTTAAAAAAGAAACTTATAGTATAAATGCTACAACAGGAGAAGAAAGTAAAGTTGATTATTTAGAGGTATATACTTTTCAGAATGGAAACTTAGTTAAGTTAGTTGCCACTGATCAACCATCTGGATTAAGTTCAGTTCGCACAAGTATTTATGAATATGACACAAAAAATAGCCCATTTAAAAATGTTTTAGGTTACAATTTATTAATTGATGCAGATAATAGTAGTGTTAATAATCTTATTAAACACACATACACTTATTCAAAAGATAATAGTTCATATTCTAGGAAAACAATGTATGAATATAATGCTGATGGATATCCTACTAAACAAATGCTTTATGGAGAAGATGGTGTAATTGTTAGTGAAATACATGAGTACACTTATTAAATATAAATAATGTTATGTTTGCCAAAACCAAATACTTCTGTATTTGGTTTTTTTATTGCTCATAATTGGCGAAATTCGTATTCAAATAAATTCTCATGCAATTCAGAACCCAAATTCCAATTTCAAAAAGTAATTCGCCAATCGATTATAATTCGAAAATACTTTCGATAGGTTCTTGTTTTGCAGAAAATATGGCAGAGAAATTTGATTATTTCAAGTTTCAGAATGAAACAAATCCGTTTGGGATTATTTTCAATCCGGTTTCAATTGAGAAAATATTTCGAAGAGTTTGTGAGTTGGATTTTTATCAAGAAAAAGACGTTTTTTTCATAACGAACGTTGGCATTCTTATGAAGTGCATTCTGATTTAAGTAATTCCGACCGACAAGAATTGCTTGAAACTTTAAATAAAGCGATTACAGAAACCAATAAACAAGTAAAAGAAGCAACTCATATTATAATCACTTACGGAACTTCCTGGATTTACAGAAATTTAGAAAGCGAAGAAATTGTAGCGAATTGTCATAAAGTGCCTCAAAAACAATTTTCAAAAGAATTATTATCTGCTGATACAATTCAGAAAAGCATTCAAAACACAATCGATTTAATTCAGACACTAAATTCAAATATAAATTTCATTTTCACAATTTCTCCAGTCCGCCACATAAAAGACGGATTTATAGAAAATCAACTAAGCAAATCGCATTTATTTACGGCTTTGCATTCTGTGTTGAATACTGAACACTTAAAACTGAACACTGAATACTTTCCGTCTTACGAAATCATGATGGACGAGCTTCGTGATTATCGTTTTTATAATGAAGATATGTTGCATCCCAACCAAATTGCGATCGATTATATCTGGAAGCTTTTCAGTGAAAATTATATTTCAGAAAGTAGTATTTCGACAATGCAAGAAGTCGATGAAATCCAAAAAAGCCTTCGCCACAGAAGTTTCAATCCCGAATCAGATCAACATCAAAAATTCTTGGCAAATCTTCAAAAGAAAATAAATCTTTTAGGAGAAAAACTGCCACAAATTAAGTTTTAACTTTTATTGTTAGCGACTTCGCGCCTTTGCGAGAACCAACCAAAGTTGCTTAAAAAATGCTTTGAAATAATCGCGCAAAGACACAAAGGCGCAAAGTTCTATTTAGGTTTTGCGTAAAGTAAGAACTGAAAAATAGCCATTTCACAATGAAATTTTAGAATATTTCCTAATAATTATGTAAATTGTTAGGGCTTTATGTTTTGCAATTTTGTAAAATGTGAAAGTGTGCTTTTTTCAGAAGCAATTAAATCAGGTATTTTAATGAAGTATGAATAAGAAATCCATTCCTATTTTTAAAAGAATATTTCGTGTACTGGTTTGGTGCGTGGTTTCTGTAATTGCACTTTTATTGCTTCTTATTGTGTTAATTCAGGTTCCGTCGGTTCAGAATTTCGTTAAAAATAAAGCGGTCAACTATCTTCAGGACAAGATAAAAACAAAAGTTTCCTTAGATTATATTTCGATAAAATTTCCAAAAGATGTAGTGCTGGAAGGTTTCTATTTTGAAGATCAAAAAAAGATACTTTGCTGGCGGGTAAACGATTAGAAGTTGATGTTGACCTTTTTAAATTGGTTAGTAGTGAACTCGAAATCAATTCGGTTTCGCTTGAAAATGTAAAAGCCAATATTTCACGAGACAAAAAAGGCGTTTTCAATTTCGATTACATCATCAAAGCATTCGAATCAAAAGAACCAAAAGTTGATGATCCAAATGCAAAACCTTTTAAAATTTCTGTTGTAAAAGTAAACCTCGATCAGGTAAAATTCAATTTTAAAGACGATTTTGCCAAAAATGATATTCGCGTAAATCTGACGCATTTCGATACCAAATTCAAGAAATTCGATTTGGATGAAATGGATTTCAATATTCCGACAATTAATTTAGATGGATTAAAAGTTGTTTTGGATCAGGATGTTGTAGAGAAAATTGCGGAGGTTTCGGTTAAAACGGTTGATACGATTTCGAAACGGCCGGATTTCAAATTGGCATTAAACAAAATTACTTTATCCAAAATTGATATTTTATACGATAACAAAGATTCGAAATTAAATTCAGGCATTCGCTTAGGAAATTTAAATCTGGCGGTAAACGAAATCGATTTGAACAAACAGCTTTTGGATTTTGATTCTTTCGAAGTAAAAAACTTAAGCGGGAATTTGCGATTAGGCGCTAAAGACAAACAAATTCAAACGCCAAATTTAGATACAACTGCGATAAAACAAGCCGGTTGGAAAGCAAAATTAAACAAAGTAAATATTGAAAATGTTGCCTTCAAATTTGATGATATGCAATCAAAACCAGTTGCAAAAGGTTTAGATTATAGTCATTTGGATTTGAGTAAATTCAACTTTGAAGCGGAGAAATTATATTATGGAAATGATACAATTTCAGGAAACATCAATAAACTTACGGTAAACGAAAAAAGCGGTTTGCAAATACAATCTTTAAAAACCAATTTTTTCTACGGACCAAAAAATGCTTCTCTGGAAAATCTGTATTTAAAAACACCTCAAACGCTTATTCAGGATAAAATTATAGCCGAATACAAATCATTAGAATCGCTTCAAAAAGATCTAGGAAATCTTGCCATTGATGCCAACTTAAAAGATTCAAAAATCGGTTTTAAAGACATTTTATTATTTGTTCCTACGCTTCAAAACACGAATCCGTTTAAGAGTAATCCAAATGCGATTTTGTATGTAGACAGCCGTGTCAGTGGAAAAGTAAAAGATTTGAATATTCCGCAATTTGAAATGAGCGGAATAGGAACAACAAAAATTTCCCTTTCGGGGAAGATAAAAGGGCTTCCTGATGCGCAAAAAGCCTATTACGATTTGAATATTAAAAAACTTTCGAGCACTTCAAAAGATATTTATTCATTTGTGCCGAAAGGAACAATTCCTAACAATATTCAAATTCCTTCTCAATTGAGTTTGGTTGGAAAGTTTAAAGGTGCAGTGCAGAATTTTAAAACCAATCTGGATTTAAATAGCAGTTTCGGAAATGCAAAAATCGATGCGTTATTCGATCAACGAATTAAAAAAGAGAAAAATACGACGCCGTAGTTTCTTTAAATGACTTCGATCTCGGCCGATTAATCAAAAACGATTCAATCGGAAAAATTACGCTTAAAGCGAAAGTCAAAGGCAACGGTTTAGATCCAAAAACGGCGAATGCAGTTGTTGACGGATTGGTTCAGAAAGCGGTTTTTAATCGATATACTTATAAAGATTTAGCTTTAAAAGGAAATATCAAAAACGGATCTTTCGCAGTAAAATCAGGAATGCAGGATCCAAATCTGGATTTTGATTTGGTTGCCAGCGGAAACACAAAAGAGAAATATCCGGCAATAAAATTAAAACTAAACCTGGATATTGCAGATTTGGAGAAACTGAATCTTCACGCTGGCCCGATGAAACTCCGCGGAAATGTTGATGCTGATATTGCCAACAGCAATCCCGATTTTCTGAACGGAAAAGTATTTCTGTCAAACATTCAGATTTTGCAGGACAAAGAACCTGTTGTTTTAGATTCCATTCGTGTTATTGCTTTTGCGAACAAAGACACCAATTCGATCAAAATTTCGTCTCAATTTTTAAAAGCAGAAGTCGTAGGAAAATATAAATTGACGACGCTGGCAAATTCAATTCAGAAATCTTTATCGAAATATATTGATCTTCAAAACCCAAAAGTCAATGCCGAATCAGACGAGCAAAGACTGGCGTTTAGTTTGAAAGTTGATAATGATCCAGTGCTTTTAAAATTGCTTCCAAAATTGACAGGTTTAGAGCCTTTTGAGATAAACGGAAAATACAACAGCCAAAAAGATTCTTTGGAAGTAAAAGGAACGATTCCGAGAATTGTTTATGGCGGAAATACCATTTCGGACGGAAAAATAAATATCGAAACAAAAGATAATGCTTTAAGTTATTTGGTTTCTGTGGCAACCATTGAAAGCGGTTCGCTCAAAATTCCGTTTACGAGTTTGTCCGGAAAAGTAGAAAATAATGAACTTACTTACGCTTTAGAAGTAAAAGATGCCAAAGAGAAACAGCAGTATTTTATTGCCGGAAACTTGAACCATGAAAATGCAAAAAACGTCTTTAAAATTGATTCTGAGAGTTTTGTTTTAAATTATGAAAAATGGAATGTCGATCCAGAAAATGCAATCGAATTTGGAGATAAAAGACTTTATATCAATAAATTTTATTTGAATCATGAAGGCGATGAATTGAAAATTCAGTCTCAGGGAACACAAAATAATTCGCCATTGCAAGTCGATTTTGTAAACTTCAAAATCGGAACCATTATGAATATGATTTCCAAAGATCAAGCACTGATTCAAGGTTTGGTAAACGGAAATGCTTTGGTCGAAAATGTAATGACAAAACCAACTTTTACATCTGATTTAAAAATAGATGATTTTAATTTTAAAGGAGAAAAAGTTGGCGATTTAGAAATAAAAGTAGACAACAAAACGGCTGATACGCTTTATGCAAATGTTGTTTTGAGCGACGAAGGAAACGATGTAAAACTTACAGGAGAATATAAAATAGCAGAAGGAAATTTTGATTTGGACGTTGCGATTAATACGTTGCATATTAAAAGCATTCAAGGCTTTAGTATGGGGAATATTTCGGAAGGAACAGGATTTCTGTCCGGAAATTTTAAAATTACAGGAAATACTTCGGCACCAAAAATAAACGGCGAATTGAATTTTAATGACGCTGGTTTTAGAGTGACCCAACTGAATTCTTATTTTAAAACTGGTAAAGAAAAAATCACTTTCAATGAAGGAATAATTTCGTTTGATAAATTTTCTCTTTTAGATGAAAACGATAATGAATTGTTTGTCAACGGAACCGTTCAATCGGCTGATTTTGTGAAATACAATTTTAATCTTCTTGTTGAGGCAAATGATTTTAGAGCAATTAATTCTAAACCTGCCGACAATGATTTGTTTTACGGCGATTTATTTTTGGATACAAAACTGAACATCAAAGGAAGTCTTGAAAGTCCGGTTGTTGATGGAACGATTAAAATCAATAAAGAAACTGAGTTTACGGTTGTGATGCCTCAGTCAGATCCGTCAATTGCAGATCGGGAAGGAATTGTTGAGTTTGTGGATGAAGATAATATGTATCTGAAACAAACGGTTGACATGAAAAATAAATTGGATCAATCGGAATTGAAAGGAATGGATGTAAACGTCGCCATTTCTATAGATCCAGAAGCTGAACTGACTTTGCTGATTGATAAAGCCAATGGCGACTATTTAAAATTAAAAGGCGAAGCCGAATTGGTTGGCGGAATTGATCAGTCCGGAAAAACTACTTTGACAGGAAAATATGAGTTTTCTGATGGTGCTTACGAAATGAACTTTAACGGAATAAAAAGAAAATTTGACATTCAGAAAGGAAGTTTTATCACCTGGAATGGCGAACCTACACAGGCAAATGTAAATATTACTGCGATTTATAAAGTCAATGCGGCTCCAATAGATTTGCTTGGCAATCAATTGGCAGGCAAAGATCAGGTTGTAATAAATACCTATAAGCAAAAACTTCCTTTTCAGACTTTATTGAAAATGAATGGCGAATTAATGAAACCGGAAATTTCATTTGGAATCGAGCTTCCGGACGGAAACTACGATGTTTCTACTGATGTTGTTACGTTAACACAATCAAAATTAAAGCAAATAGAGCAAGATCCGGCGGAGTTGAACAAACAGGTTTTTGCGCTTTTATTATTAAACCGATTTGTAGGCGAAAATCCGTTTGCGAGTCAAAGTGGTGGTACAAGTGCAGAATCTATGGCAAGACAAAGTGTGAGCAAGATTCTGTCACAGCAATTAAATAATCTTGCGGGAGATTTAATCACAGGATTTGAAGTCAATTTTGACTTAGAATCAACTGAAGATTATACCACAGGAACGATGCAAAACAGAACCGATCTGAATGTTGAGGTTTCTAAAAAATTATTAGATGATCGTTTAAAAGTTACGGTAGGAAGCAGTTTTGGTGTAGAAGGCGCTGAGCGTGCTAATGAGGAAAGTACCAATATTGCCGGAGACGTAGCACTCGATTACCAGCTAACAAAAGATGGCCGATATATGGTTCGCGCGTACCGAAAAAATCAATACCAGGTCGCAGTAGAAGGTCAGGTCATAGAAACAGGCGTTGCTTTTGTTATCACGATGAGTTACAATAAATTCAGAGAACTTTTTCATCGTACAGAAAAAGAAAAAGAATTGATCAGAGAAGAAAAACTCCGAAAAGAAAAGCAAAAACAAAAGGAGAAAGAAAAGAAGCAACTGGAAGAAGATCAGGAAAATCAAATTAAAGGAAATGAACAAAAAACATAATCATATAAAATCTCATTTTGCAAAGTATTTTATGCTGACGTTCCTGTTTTTTGTTTTGGGATGCAGTAATACAAAATATCTTCCGGAAGGTGATTTGCTTTATACTGGCGGTTCTGTAGAAGTGAAGGATTCCATTATGAAAAAGAAAGAGAGAAAGGCAATGGAAACAGAATTGGAAGGATTACTTCGCCCAAAACCAAATAAAACATTTTTAGGTTTGCGCCCGAAATTATGGTTTTATAATATTGCCGGAACACCCAAAAAACAAAAAGGATTTAGATATTGGCTGAAGAATAAAGTGGGAGAAGAACCGGTACTTTTCAGTAAAGTAGATTTAGAATACAATGCATCGGTTTTGCGCAATTTTACCGAAAACAGAGGTTATTTTAAAACTCGTGTAAGCGCCGATTCAACTGTGCGAAACAAAAGAGTAACGGCAGAATATATTGTTGTTCCTAAAAAACAATACATTATTAAGAGCGTGACTTTTCCTGATGATTCTCTGAAAATGTCAAAAATAATCGCCAGATCCAGTCGAAGAAGTTTGCTGAAAGTTGGAAATCCCTACGATTTGGATGTCATAAAAGCGGAAAGAGAACGCATCGATGCGCGATTAAAAGAAAAAGGTTATTTCTATTTTAATCCGGATTATATTTTAGCAAAAGTAGACAGCAGTAAAGGCGATCACGAAGTAAAAATCAGATTGGTTATAAAAGACGAAACGTCGGCTAAAGCTTTAACGGCTTACAAAATCAATAACATATTTGTGTATCCCAATTATTCTTTTGGAAATGACACTGCAGTTTATAGAAAACGAAACATAACGCAATACAAAGATTTCACTATTATAGATACTACGGAAACCTTTAAACCAAGAGTGTATGATCGCACTATTTATTTTAAAAAAGGAGATTTATACAATAGAAAAGACCATAATTTAACGTTGAACCGATTTGTGAATCTGGGTACTTTTAGCTTTGTAAAAAATGAATTTAAGCCATCAGATTCTATCAGTAATGCTTTGGATTCGTATTATTATCTGACGCTTTTGCCTAAGAAATTTATAAGAGTTGAGGTGATCGGAAAAACGAATTCGGCGAGTTATACCGGTACAGAACTCAATTTAAATTGGAATAATCGAAACTTTTTAAAAGGTGCCGAATTGTTTACAGCATCGGTTTTTGGTGGTGCCGATTTTCAGTTGGGCGGTGTCAATAAAGGAAAAAATATTTACAAACTCGGAGGAGAAGTTAGTTTGACCTGGCCGAGATTTATAACGCCTTTTCATATTGAAGGAAATAGCGAATTTGTGCCAAGAACTAAAGCTACTTTAAGATACGAATACCAAAAAAGAACGCAGTTGTATGCACTGAATTCTTTCAACTCGACGTTTGGTTATTTGTGGAAAGAAAATATCCGAAAAGAACATCAATTAAACGTCGTAGATGTGACATATGTAAGTCCGAATCATGTTACGGAAGAATATTTAGAAGATATTAAAGCTGATCCGGCATTAGGAAAAGTAATTGAAAAGCAATTGATTTTTGGTCCAACTTACAATTATACCTACACGAATACGATGCAGAAACGCCTAAAAAACACTATTTATTTTAATGGTGAATTAGACTTGGCAGGAAACCTTACGGGCTTAGTTACGGGCGCAGATTATCCAAATAAAGTAAAAACAATATTTGATGTTCCGTTTAGTCAATATGTAAAAATCAGATCTGATTTCAGACATTATTTGAAATTGGGAAAAGAGAGCGAACTGGCCAGCAGATTGATTGTCGGAATGGGATTTGCTTACGGAAATTCAAATACACTTCCCGCATCAAAACAATTTGTAGTCGGTGGAACCAATAGTATTCGTGCCTTTAGAGCAAGAACGCTCGGTCCTGGAAGTTATGTAATTCCACCCAACACAACAAATTCAAATTATACACCAGATCAATCGGCAGATTTGAAATTGGAATTCAATACAGAATATCGTGCAAAACTTTTCAGTATTGTAAGAGGTGCAGTTTTTTTAGATGCAGGAAATATTTGGCTCTTGCATGCAGATCCTGACAAACCTGGAGCTGAAATCTCAAAAGATTTTATGAAAGAGATTGCTGTTGGCGCTGGTGCCGGATTACGTTTTGATTTGTCATTCTTTGTTTTGAGAACAGATTTAGCGATTCCGCTTAGAAATCCTGCCTTGCCAGACGGACAACGATGGGTAATTGATGATATAAATTTCGGAAGTAGTTCCTGGCGAAAAGATAATCTGATTTTGAATATTGCTATTGGATATCCATTTTAAGGTTTTTTTGCCACGACTCGAGCGATAGCGAACAGGCGAAGCAATTCACGAATTTTATCTAATCTTGGCGTTGGTTTTTTTAATCAATTTCACAAATTAAAATTCGAATAATTCAACTTTTAAACATTTCAGAAAATTAATATAATTCGTGAATTCGTGGCGGAAAAAAAGGAAAAAAAGCAGTAAATTGGTCTAAAATATTTTAGAGGAATGCAAAACTTAATCAAAAGAATTATCGGTGTTGGAGCAATTGTTTTAGTCATTATTTTGGCTTTCAAATTCTGCCAATTTAAAAAAGATGATGATAAAGATATTGAGTATAATACCAATTTAATTCAGCAACAGATTCTTAATGTTGGAAAACTGGTTGTGACCGAAGGACATTTTTCAGAAGTTATAACCTATAAAAATCAGCAGAAGTACTTAATGGATATGATTTCTTTTGAAAAGAAAGCGCTTGTTGTTGTAAATGCGAATGTGACGGTTGCCTACGATTTGCATAAAATGAAATATGATATTGACGAAAAAAACAAAACAATTACCATTCTAAATATTCCAAAAGAAGAAATCACAATCAATCCTGATATTAAGTTTTACGACATCGAGCAAAGTCAAATGAATCAATTTACTGGAGATGATTACAATAAAATCAATAAATCGGTAAAAGCGAATCTGGCAAAAAAATCGAAACATCTTCATTAAAAACAAACGCTGAAAACCGATTAATAAGCGAGTTGTCTAAGATTTTGATTATGACAAATTCAATGGGCTGGAAACTGCAATATGAAGGAAAAACTATTGAATCAGAGACCGAGTTGACTCAGGATTTGAAATTATAGTTTTTGAGGCTTAAAGAGGCAAAGTTACATAGGCGCAAAGGCTTTTTGCCACAGATTATAGGATTAAAATGATTTATTGAATTGCCTCCTGCTTTAGCTGGAGGTATTTGTAATGAATTGAAAAAGGCTTTAGCCCAAAAAATGAGTTTTGGCTAAAGCCTTTTCTGTTGACTTATTTTTCCTCCAGCTAAAGCAGGAGGCAATTTAAAAAACTTAGAGTCCTAGTGCCTTTGTGGCAAATTTGGCAAAGAACTATCAAAAATCAAATCCAATCCGCCAGAAATTAAATGCGCTACTTCAGGACGTTTAATTTTCAATTGATCAAGATGAACTAATACTTCCTGTAAAAGTTGTTTCTCATCAGAATCCTTCAAAAGTTCAGCAATTTCAACAGACAATAACCAATCGTTGGAATGATTGTTTTTAACTTTCTCAAAAACCGATTTTAATTCCGTTTTAGCATCTTTATTATTTCGGATATTTCGAACTGTTGCGTATAAAATCTCTAATTCATCACGCTCGTCAGTATGTTTTGCTTTTATCGTTTTAGTTGTCGGAACGATATTGATTAAGTCAAAACTATTCACATCGGCTGGACCGGAAAAAGCAGAAACTACTTTTTTACCAATCGCCATATCGTAATTTCCCCATTCCGGCTGAAACAAAATTGTTTCGCCATGAGTTACAGTACAATTTCTAAAACTGATCAAAATAATTTCGCCGTGAAGGTTTCTAGAACCTGTAATGATTTCACCTTCAACAATAATATTGCCTTCAAATTCTAGTTTTATTTTTTCTCCTTCAACAATGCTGTAAGCCTGTAAATCCTTCGGACTCATATCTTCAATAGCCAGATTAAAACCTTTCAGTTTCCCAATCGGACTTCCAAATCCATGCGGATGCGTTAAAGTTCCGTGGCCAACTAATTCTTTTTCGCGGTAAGCCAAAGCTGTTTTTCCGGTTGTCTGTATATAAACCGGTTTTCCTTCTTCTTCAATTACATTCGTGAAAACTCCGGAAATTTGTAAACCTGTACTCAATTCGATTGTTCCCAAAGCGTTTGATTGAATCAGTTTTTGGATTCCAGAAAGCCCTCCAGTTCGTAAAGCCATTTTATTTGCAAATTCTTCCAAAATCAAACTCAAATAAGAGAAAGTTGGTGTTACATAAAGTTGAGGTTGCAGTTGCGTAATATCAAAATTTTGATTCGTCGCCGAAATATCATAAGGGATTTTTTTCACATTATTAGTCATACAGTGAGCACTTTCACCAATAGAAGAAAGTAATCCGGCGCCATATATTTTTGGATTTTCAACAGTTCCGATTAATCCGTATTCAACTGTCCACCAATGTAAATTACGAATTTGAGCCATTTCAGAAAGTTCGCCCATGTTGTTTTGTAAATCGGCAACCGCTTTTTCAGCTTCGTCGATTTTTTCCTGTGGAGTATCTTCAGCTTCTTTCAAAATCGAAAGCAAACGAATCGCTTCATACATTTGGTAATCCTTATGAGAAGAAATCGCTTTACATCCAATTTCACCAAAACGTCTCAAGTATTCAGCATACTCAGGATTAGCAATAATAGGAGCGTGGCCGGCGCCTTCGTGAATAATATCCGGAGCTGGCGTATATTCAATATGTTCTAATTGTCGAATATCTGAAGCAATAACTAAAACATTATAAGCCTGAAATTCCATAAAAGCATTTGGCGGAATAAATCCGTCAACGGCTACCGCCGCCCAGCCAATTTCAGTCAGGATTCTGTTCATTCCATACATACTCGGAATAGAATCAATCTCGATTCCGGTTTTCTTCAAACCATCTAAATAGGAGTGATGAGCAACTTTTGAAAGATAATCTACATTTTTGCGCATTACATAGCGCCAAACCGCTTGATTGATAGGTGTGTAATCACTATAATCTTGAGGCTTAATAAATTGCTTTAAATGTTTTGGCAATCGCTCCAATAACGGATTTGTTTCTATAGATGCATTCATTTCGAAAACGTTGTAGATTAGAATGTAAAATTACGAATTTAGACCGCTAATTTTTGCTATTCATCACAAAATTTTTATTCGAAAGTGTGTTTTATTGCGTTTTTATAGGTTTTTCTAGCTTTGCAAGAAAATGGATTTTAACAGTCATTATTCTCATAATTGACTTTTTCCATTGTTTTTTCAAAGTTTTCTAGTTCTTTTTTGGTCATTGTTGCTTCTTTCAAATCAACTTTTAATTGTTTTTTGGTATCTGGACTAATCCACAACCCTGAAAAAGTATTGTTCGTTTTCTTTAAAATCAGTACACCGCTAAAGTCATGTTCTACCATGATAAATTCATTTTCAGCTTTTCTGTTTTGAGTAATATTGAGCTGAATCCAGTTTTTGGATTTATTGTAACGGTACATCGAAGTGTACATTAAATCGGCTGTGCATGGATTTTCCTCCGTTTTTATATAAACTGTTATCGGTGTTTTTCCATCAACAGTTCCTTGATATAAATTTGAAGTTGGTGCTGTTTGGGCCTGAATTGTATTGAAAAATGAGAAGCAAATTATAAAAAGCAATATTATTTTTTTCATACGAAAAACATTTAGTAGGTTTTTAATTTGGTTAAGATGGGCTTGCGTTGAACCAAATTTATTTAAAAAATAACAACATCTTCTAAATTTTTGAAATTTACTTTTAGGATTTCTTAAGTGAATTTCTCAATTCATTTTCGGCATTTCTGAAATATTCAATTTTATGATTGAACATAAAAGCCATATTGGTGGCACGCATTTTAGCTTCTTCAGTTAATGGACCTGCAAATTGTGCATCAATTGTAGTGTTGAAAATTTCAATCCAACGATCAAAATGAGTTTTATCGACTGGTAATTGTTTGTGCGGAGGAAAGGGAGTTCCTGAATAAGCACGGACATCAAATAAAATAGTTTGCCAAAAGCCATACATTTTTTGTAAATGTGGCTCCCATCGATCTTGTAATTTATCATTAAATATCGGGCCAATGAGATCATCTTTTCTAACATTGTCATAAAAGCTGTTCACCATCTGTTTAATATCTTCTAAAGTCGAAATATCTTTAAGGGCATTCATTGTTTTTTTCTAAAATGAATTGCAAAAATACGATATAACTTCTTGCTTAATCCATGATATTTGTCATTTAACAAGAGGATTTTTTGCTCTCAAAACAATCTATTTAACTTATAAAAACATCCTCTTTTTTGAGTATAAAGGCGGTTGTGTGATAAAAAGTAAGATTTTTTGTGTTTTTATTTTGTTTAAATGTTTAGTAGTCAATGTTTTGATTTTTAAATAGATAAGTTTTTGTTAAGGTAAATTTTACAAATGATGTGTATTTGTAAAGTTTCAATTATATCGATTTCGCTAAAATTGATATATTTTTGATTCGTTTTAATAAAAATAATCATAATAAAATGAGAAAACGTTAACTATCAACAAACCACAAAAACCACAAGATTTATGCACAAAACTACTCAAAAACCTACAAATCGGGTAAAAGCTTTTATGACACAAGTCATTATAATAATGCTTTTATGTATTACAAAAACAAATGCTCAGACGGTTACGCCTTTTATAACATCAGGCGATCAGACAAAATTACTTCAACAGCAGGCAACTGTAAGTTTTGGAACAAACTCAGGAACCAATCCTTCTACAGTTACAGTTAATGCAGGGACAACCTATCAAACAATGGACGGCTTTGGTTACACGCTTACAGAAGGTAGTGCCGAAGTGATAAGCGGAATGGCGACAACGACGACAAAATCAGTTATTGAATGATTTGTATAATCCAACTACAGGATTAAACGCAAGTGTGATTCGTATTAGTATAGCGACTTCAGATTTAAGCAGTTCTTCATATAGTTACAATGAAACTTCGGGAGATACTAATATGAATAACTTTAGTTTAAACGGTCCAGATTTGACTTATTTGATTCCGATTATCAAAAAGATTCAGTTGATCAATCCGAATATTAAAATATTGGCAACTCCTTGGACGGCACCGCGATGGATGAAAACCAACGGTTCTTGGGTTGGCGGAAGTTTACAGACGCAATATTATGCGGCTTACGCCAAATATTTTGTGAAATATATTCAGGCTATGCAGGCGCAAGGAATTTCGATTTGGGCAATCACGCCGCAAAACGAACCTGAAAATCCAAACAACGAGCCAAGCATGCTGATGAATTCTACAGAACAAAAGAATTTTATCAATCAGCAACTTGGGCCACAATTGGTCATCGCTGGATATGGCGGTGTCAAGATTATTGCTTTTGATCACAATTGCGATAATACTGCATATCCAATTGATGTTTTAAACAACAGCAGTTATGTTGATGGTGCGGCTGTTTCACTTGTATTTAGGAAATATCTCTGCAATGTCAACCGTAAAAACGCAGACTAATAAAAACGTTTATTTTACAGAACAATACACAGGTTCTGGAGGAAGCTTCAGTGGCGATTTTGGCTGGCATATGCAAAATGTTGTTATTGGCAGTACAAACAACTGGTCGAAAACAGTTTTAGAATGGAATGCGGCCAATAATTCAAGCATGGGGCCACATACGCCAGGCGGTTGCAATACCTGTTTAGGAGCTATTACGGTAAATAATAGTACAAGCTATACTAAAAATGTTGCGTACTATATTATCGGCCAAATTTCTAAATATGTGAAACCGGGCGCAGTAAGAATTAGTTCTTCTAGCACAAGCGGAAGCATTTTATCAGTTGGATTTAAAAACACTGACGGATCTATTGCTCTTGTACTTTATAATACTTCTGGATCGTCAAATACGATAAAAGTGGTTTCTGGCTCATCAGCATTTAATTATGCAGTTCCAGGATCATCTGCAGTTACTTTTACTTGGGGAACAGGAGGTACGGTCGCAGTAACGGGAGTAAGTGTAAGCCCGACTGCGGCAACAATTACAGCAGGACAAACACAACAGTTGACAGCAACAGTTTCTCCAAGTAATGCATCAAATACAGCTGTAAATTGGAGTTCAAGCAATACTTCAGTGGCAACCGTAAACTCAAACGGATTAGTTACAGGAGTTGTCGCAGGAAGCGCAACAATAACAGTTACAACTGTAGATGGAGCTAAAACGGCGACAAGTGCAATTACAGTAAATGCTTCAAGTACTGGGTTTCCTGGGTACTATAATATCCTTTCAAGAAACAGTAACAAAGGTTTAGATGTTGCTGATAATTCTACAAGTAGCGGTGGAAGAATTCAGCAATATGATGTTACCAATGGCGGAGGAAGCAACCAAAGATGGAAATTTGTTTCAGATGGAAGTGGAAATTATTACATCATTGTGAAATCAACGGGAATGTATTTGGCAGTTGAAAATAACGGAACCGCAAATGGTCTAAAAGTACAGCAAAGGACTTTTGTTAATTCTAATGAATTTAAATGGACAGTGGCAAGCCTTAGTGGTGGATATTATAAAATTACCAATGTAAATACCGGAAAGTCTCTTGATGTTGAAAATGTTTCGACAGCAAATGGAGCTAATATTCAGGTATGGGATTATACTGGCGGATTAAATCAGCAATGGCAGTTTGTTCAAGTGGAATCTACAGCAAAAAAAGCATTGGTGCAAACCGCTCCAGCCGAAGAAGAAAATCCAAATGATATGGTGATTTTTATTAATTCATCAAATGATTATTTAAAAATTGATACTAACCATACCGGAAGTGCCAATGTTGAAATATTCTCACTTGAAGGACAAAGCGTTTTAAAGAAAAATATGAATTTCGAAGGAAGGCAAGCTGAAATTGAAATTTCGAGATTGCCAAAAGGGATTTATGTGGTGAGAGTAAACGACAGCAAAGGAGCCTATTCGAAAAAAGTTTTAAAACAATAAATTACAAATCTAGAATTCAATTAGTAATTTTATATTTGATTTTAAAAGGCTGTCTACGGTTAATAGACAGCCTTTTTGTTTTATCCAATCAATTGGGTGAACAAATCTTGATTGTCATTTAAATATTGAAATTCAAATCCGTTTTGAGTCATTTTCAGTTTAATTGGCATAATATCATTTTTGTTTTTTAATTCCAGACCAACTACAACAGAACCAACTTCACGGCTGTTTTTCTTTGCAAATTGAAAATAAGTAATGTCATCATCTGGCCCGAGAATATTATTTACAAATTCTTTTAAAGCTCCTGGACGTTGTGGAAACTGAATCATGAAGTAATGCATCAAACCTTCATAAAGCAAGGAGCGTTCTTTTATTTCGGCAGTTCGCTCAATATCATTATTGCTCCCGCTGACGATGCAAACTACATTTTTGTCTTTTATTTTATCTTTATAAAAATCCAAAGCGACAATGGTCAAAGCGCCTGCGGGTTCAACAACCATTGCTTCTTCATTGTACAATCGCAAAATTGTGGTACAAACTTTTCCTTCTGGAACCAAAATAATATCTTCTAAATTATATCGGCAGATCTCAAAAGTTTTATCACCAACTTGTTTTACTGCGAGCACCGTCAACAAATTTGTCGATCGTTTTTAATGCAGTATTTTTATTTTCTTCAATAGAAGTTTTCATCGAAGGTGCACCTTTCGGCTCAACGCCAATGATTTTTGTATGCGGACTCAAATGTTTAAAAACTTCAGATAATCCAGAAGCCAGTCCGCCACCGCCAATTGGAACAAAAACATAATCAATTGTTTCTTTGAAACTTTCCAGAATTTCTAGGCCAACTGTTCCTTGTCCAGCAATTACTTTTTCGTCGTCAAATGGATGAATAAAAGTTTTATGATTTTTGATTGCGTCTGCAGTTGCCGAAGCGTATGCATCATCAAAAGTATCTCCAGTCAAAACAATTTCAACAAACGATTTCCCGAATAATTGAACTTGTTTTACTTTTTGTTTTGGAGTGGTTTTTGGCATATAAATTTTGCCTTGAATTTTTAAAAGATTACAGGAATAGGCAACACCTTGTGCATGATTTCCTGCGCTGGCGCAAACAATACCGTTAGCTTTTTCCTTTTCATTTAATGAAGAAATCTTATTGTAAGCGCCTCTAATTTTGTACGACCGGACGATTTGCAAATCTTCTCTTTTTAATAAAATAGTCGATTTGAATTCTTCTGACAGATTCAAATTTTGGGTCAAAGGCGTTGCTACAACTACATTTTCAAGTTGCTTTTTTGCGTTAAGTACTTCGTTAAATAAACTCATATGTTTTGTTTTTTGCCACAGATTAAAATGATTAAAAGGATTTTTAATCTGTGAAAATCCTTTTAATCTGTGGCAGATAAATTATTTTTAAAATAAAAAACCTCCCGTTTTGGGAGGTTCTTATAAATTATATTTTACTTATTTATATAACACCTCGCCATTACTGCTGAATTGCAATAATGCTGATAATAGCGATAATAATGTTATTAAAGTTTGTCATTTTTGTTATCTGAGTAGCAAATGTATTAATTATTTCTGGAAATAGTTCACAACTTTTTAAAAAAGCTGAAAACTAATAACTGAGACTGATTACTGTTTTTTAACAGGCGGATACTGTGCTAAAATTTTGGTTACAAATTCAGTAATTCGGGCATCTTTTTTATCGATGTTTTTGTAAAGAGTACCAATACCTTGACCTTGCCAGATCATTTCTTTCTTTTTAGCATCAATAAAATCAATGAATAAAGTTCCTTCAGTATATCTTGAAACGGAAGTCCCTCCATACATATAAGGACTCCAGCCCCATCCCCAGCCATAGCCCCATCCGTAGCCGTATGCGCCATAAAATTGATTGACATCAACTTGTTCTTTGGCTTTCGTAAAAATGTTTATTAGGATATCAGGATTTTCGCTTTTTGTAAAACCTTTAGCCTGCATTTGATCGTCAATTGCATGAAGGATTCTTTTTTTATCCAAATCAGAAATTTCGACCTTGTCAATTCCGGGTTTAAAATAAGCATAAGTTTTGTAAGGCGCGAAATCTACGGTTTTATCGTAGTCAGAGTAAGCACTAACCGTGTCGCAGGACGCGGCAAGTATCAAAAGCAAAAAAATCGGAATTAATTTGAATGTTTTCATATTATTGGAAATTTAATGTTCTTGTTTTATGTCTGTCAGGCTGAGCGGAGTCGAAACCTTTCTTACTCATAAGCCTTCGACTCCGCTCAGGATGACATTCTGTTTATGAGTAACTTTTTGTTTAAAGCAGACTTTCGTCAACTATATTTGGCAAAGTTACTTTTAGTAAAGGCTCGGCTTGCATGGCTCTTTTTATTGCAAAAATAGCTTCGTCATTTCGTGCCCAGCTTCGTCTTGAAATACCGTTGTTGACATCCCAAAAAGCATTGACGCTAAACGCTTTGAAGCCTCTTTAGAGCCATCAAGAACCATACCAAATCCACCGTTTATAACCTCTCCCCAGCCAACGCCACCGCCGTTGTGAATCGATACCCAAGTTGCGCCTCTAAAGCTATCTCCAATTACGTTATGAATTGCCATATCAGCTGTAAAACGAGATCCGTCATAGATATTTGAAGTTTCTCTATATGGAGAATCAGTTCCTGAAACGTCATGATGATCGCGTCCTAAAACAACAGCACCAATTTCGCCTTTTGCAATTGCTTGATTGAATGCTTCTGCAATTTTGATTCTTCCTTCGGCATCAGCATATAAAATACGAGCTTGAGAGCCTACAACTAATTTATTTTCTTGTGCACCTTTGATCCATTTGATATTATCCTGCATTTGTTGCTGAATTTCATTTGGAGCTGTTTTTGCCATTTCTTCTAAAACCTGACTTGCAATTGCGTCAGTTTTTTGTAAATCTTCTGGTTTTCCGGAAGTACAAACCCAACGGAAAGGTCCAAAACCGTAATCAAAACACATTGGTCCCATAATGTCCTGAACGTAACTTGGATATTTGAAATCAATATTATTTTCGGCCATAACATCTGCTCCAGCGCGGGAAGCTTCTAACAAAAAGGCATTTCCGTAATCGAAAAAGTAAGTTCCTTTTGCAGTATGTTTATTGATTGCCAATGCTTGTCTGCGAAGTGATTCCTGAACTTTTTCTTTGAACAATTCTGGATTTTCGGCCATCATTTTATTGGCTTCCTCAAAAGAAATTCCGACAGGATAATAACCTCCAGCCCAAGGATTATGAAGTGAAGTTTGGTCTGAACCTAAATCAATTTTGATATTTTCTTGATCAAAACGTTCCCAAACATCAACTACATTTCCTAAATAAGCAATAGAAACGGTTTCTTTATTGGCTTTCGCCAAAGTTACTCTAGCAACTAATTCATCTGTAGAAGTTACAACTTCATTAATCCAGCCTTGTTCGTGACGAATTTTTGTGATTTTCGGATTTACTTCGGCGCAGACCGTAATACAACCTGCAATATTTCCGGCTTTTGGTTGCGCGCCCGACATTCCGCCCAGGCCGGAAGTTACAAATAAACTTCCTTCTGGATTTTGTTTTATTTTTCTGAAACCGTTCAAAACCGTAATCGTAGTTCCGTGTACAATTCCTTGTGGGCCAATGTACATATAACTTCCGGCTGTCATTTGTCCGTATTGTGAAACACCTAAAGCGTTCATTTTTTCCCAATCGTCTGGTTTTGAGTAATTCGGGATTACCATTCCGTTTGTAACTACAACTCTTGGAGCTTCTTTATGCGAAGGAAATAATCCCATCGGATGTCCTGAATACATGGTTAAAGTCTGCTCGTCTGTCATTTCAGACAAATATTGCATCGTTAATAAATATTGTGCCCAGTTTTGAAAAACAGCTCCATTTCCACCATACGTAATCAATTCATGCGGATGTTGCGCCACTGCATAATCCAGATTATTCTGAATCATATGCATGATCGCTTTTGCCTGCAAAGATTTTCCAGGATATTCGTCAATTGGACGCGCGTACATTCTGTAATTTGGACGAAGACGGTACATATAAATACGTCCGTAAGTTTCCAATTCTTCTAAAAATTCCTGAATTAATTCGGCATGATGTTTTGGATCGAAATAACGTAATGCATTTTTTAATGCCAGCTTTTTTCTTCTGCCGAAAGGATTTCTTTTCTCTTTGGAGCATGATTAATAGCCGGATCGTATTCCTGTTTTTGAGGCAATATATTTGGAATTCCTTGTTGTATTTGTTCTTTAAAGGTCATTTTTTTTAGAGATGCTAAGTTGCTAAGGTTCTAAGACGCTAAGGTATTTTAGTTAGATTAACAACAGATTAATTTTTTGTTTTTTTAATTATGTCGGCCCGCTGGGGCTCTTATGTTACAAACGTTTAAAATGGTTTCTATAAATATATCGCTCCTCTCGGAGCTTGTTGAAACTGCAAAATTTGCAAACTGAAAAGCAAAGCCTTGGAAGGGCGAAATATTTATAGAAAATAATATCATCCTAATATAAAAGCTCCAGCGGAGCGAAATATAGACGATGCAATTAGATTTTCAATTTATTAAATTATTCTAATTTCCAAATTGCCACATTTACTAATTAAAAAAACTAGGGATAGCGGATATCCGACCTATGATAAGACTTGTGGATTTTAATCCTGAATTTTCGTGAATGGATATCCATATGATATTTTAGATTGTTGATTTTAGAATTTAGATTGCTGAATTATCTAATTGACACATTTTCAAATTGACTAATTCGCTTTTTTCGGATTTCTCCCGTTCGTTTGTCAAAACCATACGGACAATGTCTACAACCGCTTTTACAGCAATAGCCCCTTTTTAAATGATGTTTTTCGGTAAAGCATTTATAACCTTCGGGCGTATAGTAAAAATCTTCTCCTTCGATTAATTTATTTTCATTACTTTGCTCTTTCATAAATCTGCTTCGCGTTCTGATTTTGATAATTCAAAAATCAAAAATATAAATATTTGATTATGATTTTGTCGAAATCGAACAATTTTATAGCTACAAATTTATAAATTTTACAGCCAATGTTTCTGATTGTTGCCAAATATTTAATTCCGAAAGGATATCGCGGAATGGCTGTATTTCCGTTTGTATTGGTAAAATATGATTTTGATAAAGCGAATGACGTTTTCGTAAATCATGAAAAAATACATTTGAGACAACAAGTAGAAATGCTGGTTTTGCCTTTTTTTATTTGGTATTTTTCAGAATTTTTGATTCGATTGATTCAATATAAAAATAAAGATTTGGCGTACCGAAATATTGGTTTTGAAAGAGAAGCTTATCAAAATGAAACCAACATCAATTATTTAAAAAACCGATCTTTTTTTCAGTTTTTAAATTATCTAAAATTAAAATGAATCAGTCCATAAATATTCAATTTCCGAATGATGTTTCGTTGACCATTAAGCGAGAAGATCTTATTCATCCTTTTGTTTCTGGAAATAAATTCAGAAAATTAAAATACAATTTGCTTCAGGCGAAAGCTGAAAACAAAAAAACTTTATTGACTTTTGGTGGCGCATTTTCCAACCATATTGCGGCAGTTGCTTTTGCAGGAAAGGAACAAGGATTGAAGACAATCGGAATTATTCGTGGCGATGAACTTTTTGATAAAATTGAAGAAAATCCAACGCTGAAATTTGCTCAGGAAAACGGAATGCAGTTTGAGTTTGTTTCAAGAGAAGAATACCGCTTAAAAAGCGAAACTTCTTATTTAGAAAAATTAAAAGACAAATTTGGCGATTTTTATTTAGTGCCCGAAGGAGGAACAAATGAACTCGCAGTGCAAGGCTGTGAAGAAATTTTGAGTAATGAAGATTCGGGTTTTAATTACGTTTGTTGTGCTGTTGGAACTGGTGGAACTATTTCAGGATTAATAAACAGCGCATTTCCAAATCAGAAAATTTTGGGCTTTCCAGCATTAAAAGGTGACTTTTTAACCGATGAAATTCGTATTTTTGCAAAAAAAGATAACTGGAATTTAATTTCTGACTATCATTTTGGAGGATATGGCAAGATAAATTTAGAATTAATCGAATTTATAAATGCTTTTTTCGAAAAGACAAAAGTGCCTTTAGATCCAATTTATACAGGAAAGATGGTTTTTGGCGTTATAGATTTAATCAGCAAAAATTATTTTCCTGCACATTCAAAAATTTTACTCATTCACACCGGCGGTTTGCAGGGAATTGATGGAATGAATATAAAACTGAAGCAGAAAAAATTACCAATACTCAAGACAAATGATTAAAAAAATAGTGTTGCTTTTTACAGTTCTAGTTTTGGCAAGCTGTTCGTCAAGCAAACCTACTATTGCAACGACTAAAAAGCAAGCGGCGGCGGTTCAGAGGCCTAGGACAGTGGCGACCAAAAAACAAACACCAGTTAAGCCAATTGGTAAAAATTACCCTTCTACAAATAATACGACTGAGGTTATTCAATCTACTTCAAAAACAGTTGTAACCAGCGATTTAGTTAATAATTATATTTTGCAATTTAAAGATATTGCAATAGGAAATATGCAGAAATATGGAATTCCTGCCAGTATTATTTTGGCTCAAGGAATTTTAGAATCGGGTGCAGGAAAAGGAGATTTGGCGGTTTCGGCCAATAATCATTTCGGAATTAAATGTCATAAAGATTGGCTTGGAGAAAGTGTTCGTCATGATGATGATGCTGAGCAGGAATGTTTTAGAAAATATCCAGAAGCTTCAGAATCATACAGAGATCACGCTCTGTTTTTGGTTGGAAAAAGAGATATGAGTCTTTGTTTACTTATGAAAAAGACGATTACAAAGCCTGGGCAAAAGGTCTGAGAGCTTGTGGCTATGCAACAGATCCAAATTATCCGGACAAATTAATTGGTTATATTGAACGCTATAATTTGCATCAATATGATTGTCAGGTTACGGGGAAAACTTATGTTGCCATTAACAAAACGGCTCCAACGAAAAAATCATCTTATGACGTTGCTTCTGATCCAAAAATAAATATGAACGCAAACGATCCAAATTTATACGAAGTTCAAAAAGGCGATACATTGTATTCAATTTCAAAAAAGTTCAATTTATTAGTTGACGATTTGAAGCAAAAAAATAATTTGACTGACAATGCCATTTCGATAGGACAGAGGCTTAAGGTGAAATAATTATCAATTGTTAATTGTGAATTATTAATGAAAAGCAAAGCCTCAATTGGGATTTTTATTTTGACAATAGTTGCAATAATTAGATGTTTTTGTGGAGTCTATCAGCATGATGAATTTGCAGAAACAAACCTTTTCATAAAACGTCGGCCAACTTGGAAATGGAGATTTTATTCTCCAATTGGAATGTCAGATAAAAAGATTGAAGAGCTTTCGGAAGAAGAAAAAAGAGAACAAAAATATTTCAATGAGTTTGTTTTGGATCAGGGTTTAAGTCGATAAATTAAATCTGAAATCTAAACTCTAAAATCAAAAATTAAGAATGTTATATAAAAGAAGTAGTCAGCTTTTTGCTGAAGCAGAAAAAGTAATTCCGGGAGGAGTAAATTCACCAGTAAGAGCGTTTAAAGCCGTTGGCGGAATTCCAATTTTTGTAAAAAGTGCCAAAGGTGCTTATTTGTATGATGAAGACGGAAACAAATTAATAGATTACATCAACTCTTGGGGACCAATGGTTTTGGGTCATGCGTATCAGCCGGTTGTTGATGCCGTAATCGAAAAAGCAAAACTGGGAACTTCATTTGGAATGCCAACAGAATTGGAAACAGAAATTGCGGCTTTGGCCGTTTCTATGGTTCCAAATATTGATAAAATTCGTTTTGTAAATTCAGGAACAGAAGCTTGTATGAGTGCGATTCGTCTAGCTCGTGGCTTTACAAAAAGAGATAAAATTGTAAAATTTGCAGGTTGCTATCACGGACATTCTGATTCGTTTTTGATTCAGGCAGGAAGTGGCGCTGTAACTTTTGGATCTCCAAATAGTCCAGGCGTTACAGAAGGAACCGCAAAAGATACTTTATTGGCAAAATACAATGATTTAGAAAATGTGAAAACATTAGTTGAAGCTAATAAAGGAGAAATTGCCGCAATTATTATCGAAGCAGTTGCAGGAAATATGGGATGTATTCCGCCAGCAAAAGGTTTCTTAGAAGGTTTAAGAGAATTGTGTACCGCAAACGGAATCTTATTGATTTTTGATGAGGTAATGACAGGTTTCCGTTTGGCTCGTGGAGGAGTTCAGGAATTGTATGGCATTGATGCTGATATCGTGACTTTCGGGAAAGTTATTGGTGGAGGATTGCCAGTTGGAGCTTTTGCAAGCACGTGAAGAAATCATGAATTATTTAGCGCCACTTGGACCAGTTTATCAGGCAGGAACATTATCTGGAAATCCGTTGGCAATGGCGACTGGATTAGCAATGTTGAAAGCGCTTGATTCAGACAGAGAAATTTTTACACGTTTAGAAGAAAAAACGGCTTATTTAGAAGCAGGAATAGATAGGGTTTTAAAAGCAAACAATGTTGTTTTTACGATCAATAGAGTAGGTTCTATGATTTCGGTACATTTTGATGCAAATCCAGTTACTGATTTTCAAACAGCGACAAAAGGAGATAATGAAACCTTCAAGAAATTCTTCCACGGATTATTGCAAGAAGGCGTTTATATTGCGCCATCGGCATATGAAACTTGGTTTATTACTGACGCTTTGACGTATGAAGATTTAGATTTTACAATTAATGCGATCGATAAAGTTTCGAAAACATTTTAAATCGAATAAGAAATATTTTTAAAAGGTTCAGTTTTCAGCTGAACCTTTTTTTATGATTATAAACCTTATTTTGTAGTTAATAAAAAGTTAATGAAGACGTATTGTCTTGTGTTATTGTAATCAAAAATTATTTTTGTTTGATAAATAACCATTAAACCTGCAATAAATGAAGAAATTTTTCATTTTATCTACAATAGTGGCTTTTGCACTATTTCCAAACAACCAATTTGCCCAGTCGAAAAAGAAAAAAGACGAAACTCAAGCAACTCCGCCTGAAAAGAAGCCAGAATCATCAATCAAAGAGTACAGCAAAGTAATTACAAAAGATGCTGTTTCAGACGAAGGACTTTTTACAGTTCACAAAGTGGATAAAAAGTATTATTTCGAAATCCCAAACAAATATTTAAATAAAGATATGTTGCTTGTCAGCAGATTAGCAAAATTGCCTTCAAATTTAGGAGGAGGCTATGTAAATGCAGGTTCTGAAACTAATGAGCAATTAGTTGTTTGGGAGCGTTTTCAGGATAAAATTCTGATCAAATCAAAATCATACAATTCAGTTGCAAATGATACTTTGCCAATTAGTATTTCGGTTAAATCAAACAATTATAATCCAACATTATTTGCTTTTGATATTGTAGCTTTCAGCAAAGATTCTGCAAATACTGTAATCGATGTGACTAAATTTTACAGTACAGATGTAAAGGCAATCAGCGGAATTTCTGCAGAAATGCGAGATACCTACAAAGTAAAAGGATTGGATGAATCTAGAAGTTTCATCAATAAAATTAAAAGTTTTCCAATGAATATTGAGGTTATTCAGGATATGACTTACAATGCTTCGAAACCATCAATGTTGGAAGATACTGAATCAATCAGCATTCAGATGAATCAATCGATGATTTTATTGCCAGAAGTCCCGATGAAACCTAGATTGGCAGATCCGCGCGTGGGTTGGTTTACAGTAAGTCAATATGATTATGGAAGCAATGAATTAAAATCAGATTTAAAAACATACATCCGTCGCTGGAGATTGGAGCCAAAAGATCCAGAAGCTTATGCAAGAGGAGAATTGGTTGAACCAATAAAACCGATTGTGTATTATCTAGATCCAGCAACTCCTGAAAAACTAAAAAATACATCAAGCAAGGAATTGAAGAATGGCAAAAACCTTTTGAAACTGCCGGATTCAAAAATGCCATTATTGCAAAAGATGCGCCAACGAAAGAAGAAGATCCAGATTTTAGCCCGGAAGATATTCGTTATTCTGTAATTCGTTATGTAGCGAGCACAACAAGAAATGCTGTTGGACCAAGCGTTTCAGACCCTAGAACAGGAGAAATTATTGAAAGTGATGTAATTTGGTACCACAATCATTTGCGTTCGTACAGAAACAGATATTTGCTTGAAACTGGAGCCGCAAATCCATCAGCGAGAACGTTGCAGACGAGCGATGAAGAAATGGGCGAAATGATGCGAATGGTAATTGCGCACGAAGTAGGTCATGCTTTAGGTTTTCCGCACAATATGGGCGCAAGTTCATCTTATGATTGCGAAAGTTATAGAAATGGAGCTTTCACACAGGAAAACGGTATTTCTCCGAGTATAATGGATTATGCACGCTATAATTATATTGCGCAACCTGGCGACCAAAATATTCGTTTTATTCGTAAAATGGGAGCATATGATCATTATGCTTTAAATTGGGGATACAGAGTGATTCCGAATGCAAAATCGCCTCAGGATGAAAAAGCAACTTTAGACAAATGGATTTTAGACAAAGCTGGAAATCCAATTTATAAATTCGGAAAACAGAGCAGTACGTTTGATCCTTCTTCTCAAACAGAAGATATTGGAAATAATTCAATGAAAGCAAGTACGTATGGAATGAAAAATCTAGAGTACGTAGCAAATCATTTGAGCGAATGGACAAGCAAAGTGACAAACGATTATGATGATTTAAGTGAATTATATAAAGAAATGTTGGATGTTTGGGGAAGATATGTTGGACATGTTGTGACCAATGTTGGAGGTGTTTACGAAAACACAAAAAATCCAAATCAGCCTGGAAATGTTTATGAAGTAGTTCCAAAAGCAAAACAAATCGACGCAATGAACTGGCTTCAGGCAAATGCTTTTGCATCGCCAACTTGGATTGTAAACATCAATACGTTGAAAAATACAGAATATGCTGGTTACACTGAAATGTTCAGAAATATTCAGGTTAAACATTTGAACAATTTGCTGAGTTTGCCTCGCATTGGAAGATTAATAGACAACGAAATTCTAGGCGCTGATACATACAAAGCATTGGATTTCTTCAAAGATCTTCGAAAAGGAATTTGGAAAGAAACTGCAGCAGCCTTCGAATGTTACGATTTACCGCAGAAATCTGCAAAGAGCTTACATTGACAGGATGGGCAATTTAATGACCGAAGAAATGAAGCCAACAGAAAGAGGAGCAACATATTATAATGTTGCACAATCTGATCTTAGAGCTTTGGTTCGTGGTGAATTGAATGCTTTGAAAAAATCGCTTGTTGCGAGCAAAAGCAACCGGAATAAACACAGAAACAAAATACCATTATGAAGATTGCATCAAACGAATTGATTTGATTTTAAATCCGATTAAATAGTAATAAAAACAAAAAAGAGGCCTTAAAAAGCCTCTTTTTTTATGAAAACAAATTAGTTGCTGTCATTTCTGTATTCTCTCATTTTTTCTCTTGCTTTGTCTTTGTTTTCTTCTTGAATTTTTTTCCATTTGGTGTATTGGTCAGCATTCAAGATCGATTTCATTTTAGCATCGTTAGCATCTCTTTCGGCGATCATTTCTTTTTTAAAGGCTTCTCTTTCAGTCGCAGTTAGTTTAGTGCCGCTGTCTTTATTCGCTTGGCGAGTTTCTCTTAATTTTTCTGCTTTAGCGCTTCGGTCAGCCAAAAGTTGTTTTACTTGTGCTTGCTGATTAGCATCCAAAGTCAATTCAGAAGTCAGTTTTTGCAACTGTTTTTCATTACGCTGTTCAGGCGTCATTCTTTCTCTTTGATCACGTCCTGATTTTTGATCCATGTCTTGTGCAAAAGATGCTACTCCAACAAATAACATAGTCGCGATAAATAGTTTTTTCATGATTACGTTTTTTAATTGTTATACCGATTAGACTTTTAGAAATTAATTAGGTTTAATTTGCTTAAAAGATTTGTGTTTTATTTAACAAATTGATTCGTAATCTATTAAAACGTTTCTTATAAGAGTAATAGTATAGAAATAATTGCGTATTTTTAATGAATCAACGTTTAGGATAAATTTTTATGAGCACAAATACCACATCAAATAAAATCGCTTTTTTTCAACACAGCCATACGACAAAACTTTTTTCAATAAATACAATGCTGATTTTGGTTTTCAATTGGATTTTTTGAAACACAACTAAATCCGCAAACGGTAGTATTGATTGAAGAATGTGAAATTGTTTGCGTATTTGTAAATGATATTGTAAACGAAACGGTTATAAAACAATTAGCAGAGAAAAAAGTAAAAATAATTGCACTTCGATGCGCTGGATTTAACAATGTTGATTTAGAAGCCGCTAAAAAATACAATTTAAAAGTTTGCCGAGTTCCTGCTTATTCTCCTCAGGCTGTGGCTGAACACGCTATGGCAATGATTTTGACCTTAAACCGAAAAACGCATAAAGCGTACAACAGAGTTCGCGAACAAAATTTTTCGCTAAACGGATTATTAGGTTTTGATTTATTTGGAAAAACAATCGGGATTATCGGAACAGGAAATATCGGAAAAGCATTTTCAAAAATAGCATTAGGTTTTGGCTGTAAAGTTTTGGCTTATGATATTGTTGAAAATGAGGGAATGAAAAAGGACGGCGTTTCGTTTGTGAGTTTGGAGGAGATTTTCAAATCAAGTGATATTATTTCATTGCATTGTCCGTTAAATGATCAGACAAAGCATGTCATTAATTCGACTTCTATTTCTTTTATGAAAGATAGCGTCATGATTATCAATACCAGTCGCGGTGGATTGATAGAAACAGCTTCTGCAATTGAAGGTTTGAAAGACGGAAAAATTGGGTATTTAGGAATCGATGTTTATGAGCAAGAAGAAAAATTATTCTTTAGAGATCTTTCTGCAGATATTATTCAAGATGATGCAATTCAGCGTTTAATGAGTTTTCCTAATGTTTTGGTTACAGCGCATCAAGCTTTTTTCACAAATGAAGCTTTAACTCAGATTGCATTGGTTACTTTTAATAATATAAAATCATTATTAGAGAAAAATGATATTGAAAATAAGGCGGCTTTGCTGGTTTAAATTATCATAAGCGTAAACCCGACAGGTTTTTGAAACCTGTCGGGTTTGGAAGAATTTTCTAATTTAAAATATTAGATTATGAAAAATAAAATTCTAATTCTAGTAGGTATTTTGGCATTCTATTCTTGTCAAAATAAAGACAATTCAAAAAATATTGTCAAAACAATTGTTCAAGATACTTTATCAAAAACAATGGGAGGGACAGCAGATTTAAGTGAAGTTTCTGAAAAAGATGATAAGGCAGTTGAATTGATTCGAAAACAATTGCAGGTTTTATTAAAGAATGATATTCCCGCTATGACAAAAAACGATCGTTATTTTTATTATGATGCTTTCGACTTAAATAACGATCAGAAAAACGAATATTTCGTTGGTTTCTCCAATTCCTATTTCTGCGGAAGCGGAGGCTGTTCAGGTTATATTTTGAATAATGACGGAAGTGTAATAAATCGCTTCTCAGTAACCGATTTCCCGATTTCTATAACAACTTCAACAACAGAAAAATTTTATGATCTTATATTTGAAAGTGGAGGAGAATTTCATCTTTTAAAAATGAAAAATGGAAAATATCCATCAAATCCATCTGTTCAAGAAGTTATAAAAGGAAATGCTCCAAAAGAAAGTACAAAAGTTTTGGATATTCAAACGAAGAAATTGAAGAAGTATTCGTTTTAAAAAACAAAACCCGACAGGTTTTTAAAAACCTGTCGGGTTTGAAATTATTCGAACGAAATATAATTACTTTCAATAAGATTTAATTTATATGAATCTTTGAATTCTTTTCTTTTTGTGGAAGCACTTGCCTTTATAATTCTTCTTTTGCTTGGAAAACAAACAACGGCATTAAGGGTGTATGGATTAAAATCTATTAAACTTGAATAATGTTTAAATGTGTTTTCTAACTGAGAATAAGCATCTTTTCTGTGATTTGCCTGATTTCCTTTGGCAACCTTAACTTCTGTAAAAAAGACATCTTTATTGTTACAAATAACATAATCACATTGACCACCTTTAACATTTTTCATTACACAATCATCATTTTGAATAAAATAGAATTCAGTATTTGATTTGTTTTCAATATGTAAATGCCAAGGCTCTTTTACTATAACAAATAAAACGGGATCAGCTTCAAAGACAAATGTATGCTTGTCAATAATTGTTTTTAAGCAATTTGCTCCAATTTCAGGGAATGCTTGTCTAAGACGTTGAATCATAAATCCAGCAATTTGTCAAATTCATTAGCAAAAGCATCGGAAACACCATCAATCATATTTTCAGAAATTTGCCCTAATTTATCATTCATAATTTTTTTAGCTTTTCCATTTTTCAATTCGTAAGCAATGAAGTTTTTGGGATTAAGCCAAGACTCTTTCTTTATAATTTTGTTTACTTCTTTCGGATTTTTTTGTCCTTTATCATATGCCAATAATAAATTGTTTATAGAAGCTAAAACAAAAGGACTGTGAGTTGTTAAGATTAAATTCTTTCTGTCAAACAAGCAGTTTTTTACTAAGTATTTAATTAATTCATGCTGTGCTTTTGGGTATAAATTTAATTCAGGTTCTTCAACTACGAAGTTGAAATTATATTTATCTTTTAGTGATTTAGAATATTCTATTAAAAGTAAAATTGGAATTATTGATTGTAAGCCAGATGCAGATTCTAATAAATCAACTTTTTCATTATCATTATGATAAATAAATGAAGTTTTTCCCTCTCTTTTATATTTGAAATTTTTCCCAATAATATTAAGAGGCAATTCTTTTATTGCGTGAATGGCCTTTTCATATTCTTGCCCACTGTTTAATAAGTATTTAGGAATTTGAATATCATTGTTTATGAGCCCTAAGACATTAGAAAATATTATTTGTAATATATTTCTTTCGGTTGGTATGTAGATGGAATCATATAAAAAAATATCTGGAAAAATTGCTATTAAATCCTCATAAAGATTAAGATAATTCTCAAAAGATTTTTCTTTTTCCAGAATCACTAAAATATCATCTATATAATTCCCGTCGAAAAAAAGATTATCTTTTTGATTTAATTTATGACGCTTGAATTTATCTTTTTGACTTTTTAAAGGAAATAAATCGAGAATTTTTTCATTAAATTTAGAATCAGTTCTTTTACAGAATGAAAAACTGGATTTTGTTAAAGATTTAAATTTTTCAAGTGAATTAAATTGCGCAAGTAATTTCTCATTCTTTACTCCTTTATAAATTTTTAATATATTTTGAATAGTTTTCTTTTCAAATTTTTCTGAAGAATATCTTAAAACAAATGGATATATATTTTTACTATTCGTGTATTCAATAAAAGTTTTCTTATTTAAGTAGGAGTAAATGTTATATTTCTTTAATTCAATTTCAAATGTAGTTTCTGAATTTCTTCTAAATTCATCATCTTCAAAAATAGAAATCAATTTAGCCAAGGTGCTTTTCCCAGAAGCCTGTGCGCCAATAAAAGTAACCATTTCTCTAACTTCGATTTCAATATCTTTTAGAGGCCCGAAATTTTTAACAATAAGTTTTGCTCTTTCCATGTTTCCAAAATTAAGGAAAATATTTATATATGAAAAAGGAGCTTAAATAAAAGCTCCTTTTTAAATTTTGTATGATTTTAAAGGAATTTAACCCACCAATTCCACAAACTTAAACTCACCGTCAACAACAACTTTTGTCAAACCGTGTTTAGATAAATTTTTCATAGACGCATCCCATTTTTTACCGCTTAAGTTAGCTGTAATTTTTAGTTGCGTTAAATCCATTCTATTTTCATTTTTTGTAAGCAAGTCAATAATGAATTTTTCTTCATCAGAAAGTTCAATCTGAGCTTGTTTTTTCTCCGGACGCATTTGTGGGAACAATAAAACTTCCTGAATAGAAGCATTATTCGTCAAATACATAATCAAACGATCCATTCCAATTCCCATTCCAGACGTTGGAGGCATACCGTATTCAAGCGCTCTTAAGAAATCTTCATCGATAATTCCGTTTGCTTCATCATCACCTTTTGCGACCAAACGCATTTGATCTTCAAAACGTTCACGTTGATCAATTGGGTCATTCAATTCAGAATATGCATTTGCAATTTCTTTACCACAAACCATTAATTCAAAACGCTCCGTCAAATCTGGATTATCGCGGTGCTCTTTACAAAGCGGAGACATTTCTTTAGGATAATCTGTAATGAAAGTTGGCTGAATATAATTTCCTTCACATTTAGCTCCAAAAATCTCATCAATCAATTTTCCTTTACCCATTGTTTCGTCAACTTCGATTCCCATTCCGCGAGCTGACTTCAAACAATTCTTGTTCTGTTTTTCCAGAAATATCAAAACCAGTAAAATTTTTGATAGAATCTGTCATTGTAACACGCGCATAAGGCGCTTTAAAGTTGATTTTATGCTCGCCAAAAGTAACTTCGCTAGTTCCGTTAACTGCAATTGCACAATGCTCTAATAAGCCTTCAGCAAATTCCATCATCCAGTTGTAGTCTTTGTAGGCTACATATATTTCCATTGCAGTAAATTCAGGATTATGTGTTCTGTCCATACCTTCGTTACGGAAGTTTCTAGAGAACTCATAAACACCTTCAAATCCACCAACAATTAATCTTTTTAAGTATAATTCGTTTGCAATACGCATGTAAAGCGGAATGTCAAGCGAGTTGTGGTGCGTAATAAATGGTCTTGCCGAAGCTCCACCAGGAATAGATTGTAAAACTGGCGTATCAACTTCAAGATATCCAGCGTCGTTAAAATAACCACGCATTGCACTAAATAATTTTGTACGCTTAATAAAAGTTTCCTTAACCTGCGGATTTACAGTTAAATCTACATAACGCATTCTGTAACGTAATTCAGCATCGTTGAAAGCATCGTGTACATTTCCTTCTTCATCAACTTTAGGCAATGGTAATGGACGTAATGTTTTACTTAAGAATGTAAAACCGCTTACACGAATACATTTTGCACCAACTTGAGTTGTAAATAATTCACCTTCGATACCGATAAAATCACCTAAATCGGTTAATTTTTTGAATACTTGGTTGTATAAAGTTTTATCGTCACCTTCACATAAAACATCGCGGTTCACGTACAATTGAATACGTCCTTCGCTGTCTTGTAATTCAGCAAAACAAGCTTTACCCTGATCACGAACACTCATCAAACGTCCCGCAACGATAACCTTCTTGCCCTCTTCAAACGATTCCTTTATCTGCTTCGAAGTATGATTTACAGGAAAAAGATTAGCTGGGTAAGGATTGATTCCTAAGTTGCGTAAGTTCTGAAGTTTTTCTCTTCTAATGATTTCTTGTTCTGATAATGCCATTTTGTGCTCTGTTTTTTAAGTGTGCAAAGATAGTTTTTAAGTCGCAAAGTTGCAAAGTCATAAAGTCTAAAGTTTTAGAAAAGAGTAATGTTTTTTATCAGGAGCAGAAAATATGGTTTTTTGAGGCGTTTTGTCCCGCTATCCACTAAATTCCCAATTAACAAAAACTACGACTAAAAAGTCTTGTTTTTCTAAATCGGGAGATACCGTTTCTATCGGGGCTAGTTTAGAAGTTTCTGTTTTCAAAAGACGTTTTAGTTGGGGGCGCATCAAAGTTTTAACGTATTCTTGTCAATTCCGAGGAACGAGGAATCTCCGCAAGTAGCTCGACAAAGATTGTCCTTCTGATTGTGGAGATTACCCGTTCCTTGGAATGACAATAGTGTGTGTAGAAAATAATTCCTGTAAGAAATTATTTTAAAATATTTTTATCTTAGCATCTAAGAACCTTAACATCTCAGAACCTTAAAAAATGAAATACCTATCAGCCTTTTTGCTTTTTTGTATCCTAACAAGTTGTCAAATAACAGAAACTATTAATATAAATCCAGACGGAAGTGGAAATATTGAAGTGTACAGTCTTCAGGATGAAAATAGTATGGTACAGATAGGAAGACAAAATTTTAGTTCGGAAAGATTTATTGACACTACCTTTGTTTTTCGGGATTATATAAAAAAATACCAGGAAACTTTTGTAAAATTTCTCAAAGAAGATCAGTTAATATTTCAAGAACATGCCAATGTTAAAATGCAAATAAAAGTCGACCCCATTCAAGTAGAACATTTTAATATCGTTTCCTCAGATTTCAAAAAAATAGAAGAAGTACCAAATCTTTATGAGAGCCTTAGTCTAGCCAATTCTTTAAAAGAAAATTTTCCGATAGCAAGAAAATCTTATAAAATAAATTACAGATTTGACGGGACTACCTTTAAAAGAGGTGTAATAATTCTAGATCAGGAAAAATTTGAGGAGGACAAAAAAATGGTGGATCAAAGAAAAAAATGGTATGCTAAATATAAAGTGATACAATCTTATACCTTACACTATACTTTTCCGAGAAAAATAAAATCGGTATCAAATGAAAAAGCTATTTTAAGCGAAGATAAAAAGTCGTTAAGCTTAGAATTTCAGCTTTCAGATTGTCTTCAAAACCCTGAAATGACAAATTTGGAAGTAGTTTTAGAGCTAAAAGGCTTTCATTAAGAGAGACTTAGTGTCTTAGAAGCTTAGTTGCTTAGATTCTTAAAAATAAAAATAGACTTCGTATCTTTGATAAAAAATAAAATCATTATGAAATTATATAAACTACTGTTTTTTTCTTTTTTATTAGCAACTCTAGCAAGCTGTACTTTCACAGAAAACATAACTATCAACGATAACGGAACCGGAAAATTTTCTGTAGATATGGATGGTTCTTCTTTAATGCAAATGGCCGGCGATCAAATAGGGAGCCAGATGGGAGCAGATAATAAAAAAGATATTGATACAACTTTTACTTTCAAGCAGTTGCTTGCGGAGAAAAAAGACAGTATCGCAAAATTATCGCCAGAAACACAGAAAGAGCTTAAAAAGCTTGAAAACTTTGTAGTCACAACAAAAATGAATGCCGAGAAAAAACAGTTTTTAATGACCTTGGCAACTGATTTTAAGAGTGTAAACGAGCTTCAAGATATCTTGCAAACTGCTAGCACTTTACAAAAACTTGAAGGCGGTGCAAATGCAAATCCGTTAGGAAGTGGTTTTGGAGATAATAAAAGCAAACTAAGTTATACATATGACGGAAAGAAATTTACCAGAAAAGCTACCATCGATCAGCAAAAATTGACTGAAAAGCTTAACGATTCGTCTGCCGATATGTCGAAAATGATTTTTGCTTCGTCAAATTATATTGTGAAATATCATTTTCCGAAAAAAATCAAAAAAGTTTCAAATCCGAACGCTTTATTTAGCGACGACAGAAAATCAATTACAATTCAATACTCTTTCACGGATTATATGGAGAATCCGGACAAACTTAACTTTGATGTTGAGTTTGAAAAATAATTAAAATGAATACAAAAATTCAACTTCAGGATCTGGGAAACCGTGATTATAAATCGACTTGGGAATATCAGGAAGAGCTTTTCAAAGATATAGTCGATCTGAAAATCAAAAACAGAAGAGAAGAACAAGATTTACCAACTCCAAATTATTTATTATTTGTCGAGCATCCGCACGTTTATACTTTGGGAAAAAGTGGTGATCTTGAAAACTTATTATTGAACGAAAAACAGCTCGAAGCGAAAGGAGCAACTTTTTATAAAATCAATCGTGGTGGCGATATTACGTATCACGGGCCAGGACAAATTGTAGGTTATCCAATTCTGGATTTGGAAAATTTCTTTACAGATATTCATAAATATTTGCGATTTCTGGAAGAAGCAATCATTTTGACATTAGCAGAATACGGTTTAGAATCGGGCAGAAGCGAAGGTGAAACAGGAGTATGGTTAGGTGTTGGAACTCCGTTTGCACGCAAAATATGTGCAATGGGCGTTCGTGCTTCGCGCTGGGTCACCATGCACGGTTTTGCTTTAAATGTAAATGTAGATTTGGGTTATTTTGATAATATAATTCCGTGTGGTATTCGAGGAAAAGGAGTGACTTCTTTGAACGTTGAACTTGGTGTAGAAAAAGTGGATGAGGAAGAAGTAAAAGCTAAAATCATTAAGCATTTGAGGGATTTGTTTGAAGCCGAATTTGTTTAAAAAAATTGTCAAAATAAAAACCCGTCTCAGGCATCTTGTTTGAAACGGGCTTTTATTTTGGGGCTAGTCATAATTTTTTCAGGATAATTATGACATTCTTCAGTAGGGAATTGTGGCTTGTTTTTTAATAGAAACCTTTTTTTCTTAAATTTATGTTCAAAAAATCGAAAAACCATTTCGCAAAAGCTAAGATTTTGAAGGGATGGCAAATTCTAAACTTCATGTAATTCTCTTAGCTATTTATGCTAAATTTGGTTTTGTACTATTAAATTTAAATTTCATTTTATCCCTGATGGCTTATGAGAAAACTTTACTTCCTTTTTTCCTTTTTATGCTCAACGGTCTTTTTGCTCAAAAGAAAGATAAATTATATCCAATTACCGCTTATGAAAAAATTTGGCAAGAAAAAATAGTGATACCCGATTAAAACTAATCAAATCAATTTGGTTGGAAGATAGCACTTTTGAAGATCCTTCCGCTTCTATAAAAGGAACTGTGGCATTCAATAATGTAATCAACGAATTTTATAAGAAATTCCCAGATGCTATTTTAACATCTGGAGCAAAAATCGTGAAAGACAATTATGTGACATGGGAATGGAAAATTGTCGATTCAAAAAATCAGTTAATAATGGCAGGACGAGATTTTGCTCGTTTGAATGGCAAAGGTCAAGTGAGCAAGATTATTGGTTTTTGGGATAAGGATGCAACTTTGTCTGAAGTGGATATTCTGAAAAATCTTGAAGCTGATAATTTTAAAGTTGTAGCTAAATATTATGAATGTCTTTTTAAAACAAGAGATTTTGATGCAATGGCAACTTTAATAGAAGATGGGGCTATTTATACTCAAGCGACGGGTTTGCCTTACGGAGGGACTTATGTGGGTTTTGCAGAATGGACTAAAATGTTTGCAAAAGCGGCTGAGTTTTATGATTTGCAAATTGAAAAGGAACCAACATATTTTAGCGACGCATCAAAGAATGAAGTGATTATTTATTTTACCATAAATTGTAAATCCAAAAAATCCGGCAAAACAATGTCGATGCCAATCTCAGAGCATTTTGATTTGAAGAATGGAAAAATTACGGCAATCAGACCTTTTTATTATGATACAAAACAATTTGCTGAATTTTTGAAGAGCAAAAAATAATAAAAAAAGCGACCTTAATATATAGGTCGCTTTTTTTATTCGAAAAAATCAAGAGTGAGTTGTTCTGGCAAAAGTCTGAAACTCATTCGATGATATTTTGTAGTTCCGTATTTTTTAATCGCTTCTCGATGTTCCTTGGTTGGATATCCCTTATTTTTTTCCAATTGTACATTGGGAATTCTTCATGAATTTGATCCATGTATTCATCTCGATACGTTTTTGCCAAAACTGATGCTTTGCGGCAATACTTAAAAATTTTGCATCACCTTTAATAATGCTTTGATTTGGGATCGATTTCAATAATTCAATTTCAGCAGAGGAGAATTGTTTTCCAAAAGTGTTTTTAAGTCCGAGCTTTGCATTTAAAGAACGATTTCCATCGACAATAATATATTCAGGAACATGTTTTAATTTTAGAATACATTCCTGCATTCCTTTCATAGATGCATTAAGAATATTTATTTCGTCAATTTCTTCCGGAAATAAATGTGTTACTGCAAAACAGACTGCTTGTTCTTCAATAATAGGTTTCAAAAGCGCTCTTGTTTTTTCAGACAATTGTTTACTGTCATTCAAAATAGTGTTTTCAAAATCTTCAGGCAAAATTATCGCGGTACGCTGTAACGGGGCCGGCAAGGCACCCACGACCAGCTTCATCGGTTCCCGTTTCTAAAATAAATCCAGAGAAGTTCTTTTTGAGCATTTTTAGGCTTTTTTTGAATAGCAAAGATTGTAAAAAAATCAGCAAATTGATAAAATAGCGACTGAATTTAAGTATAAAGGTTTAATAGGGTTAATAAATTTTATGATTTATTGACATTTTTTAACGGCAATTTCCCATGTTTTTTACACTTTATCTTAATAATTTTGGTCGTTAAGTTATTTTTTTTAAGTTTTTTGAATAACTAAGATTAAAAAATCATTAGAAAATTAATGTTTTTGGTTATTCACCTCTTGTTTTTGTCAAAAGTTCAAAAAATCTTATCAAATTAAAGAACTTAGTAAAAGAAATTGATGTTTTTTATGAGTTTTATTGTTCGATTTTTTGAAATGTTAAAATTTACTAAAATTTAACAATTTGAAAGAACCCTTTCTTGCTTGTTTTTGAGGGAAAAATAATACGTAAACTTGAAAATAGTTACATTTTATTAAAATGTATTAAGCTTTTGTTAATAATGTTAAGGAAATTTAAATTGAAATAGTTTGTTATTTTAAGAAATAATTAAGATGTTTGTCGCATACTAATTCAAAATAAATTAAAATGAAATTAAAATTTAAATGGATTTTTACGCTCCTTGTAGCGTTATCTATGCAGTTTTCTTTCGCTCAAGAGAGAACTGTAACTGGAAAGGTATCTGATAAAACAGGTGTTATTCCAGGAGTAAATGTTCTTGTGAAAGGATCTAAAACAAATACTCAGACAGATTTTGATGGAAGTTATTCTATCAAAGCAAAGACTGGTGATGTTTTAGTTTTTTCATATGTTGGTATGAACAACAAACAAGTTACTGTAGGAACTTCAAATACAGTAAACGTTGAAATGGAATCTGAAGCACAATTAATGAATGAGGTTGTCGTAGTTGGTTACGGTGTTCAGAAAAGAAAAGAGGTTACAGGTTCTATTTCTAAAATTGCGGGTAACGACATCGCTAACTTAGTAACTCCATCTTTTGAAGGAGTATTAGCTGGTAGAGCAACTGGAGTACAAGTTGTAACTAACAGTGGTATTGTGGGTGTTGCTCCAAAAATTAGAATTAGAGGTATTGCTTCTATCTCAAGTGGAAGTGATCCATTAATCGTAGTAGATGGTGTGCCAATTCTTTCTGGTGATATCGGAGGTGTTGCAAATACAAACGGTTTAGCTGATATTAACCCAGACGATATCGAATCATTCGACATCTTGAAAGATGGTGCTCGCAACGGCTATCTACGGATCTAGAGTCGCGAATGGAGTAATTTTGATTACTACTAAAAGCGGTAAAAAAGGAACTTTAAAAGTTAATTTCTCTTCAAATTTTGGTGTTGCAAGTGCGGCTAAAAAATATGATCTTTTACAGACTCCTGATTTCTTAACAATTGCAAACGAAAAAAGAACTAATAGAGGACAAGCTCCATGGGCTGTTGGAAGTACTTATAATACAGACTGGCAAAGTGCTGTTTTAAGAAACGCACCTCAAATCACTAACAACTTAGCGTTCAGTGGTGGTTCTGATAAAACTAAATACTACTTATCTTTAGGTTATACTGATCAAGATGGTATCAACTTGTCAAATAGTATGCAGAGATATTCTGTAAGAGCTAATATTGATCAAGATATCAATAAATGGTTAAGCATTGGTACAAACTTAAGTGTTTCTAGAACTGAGTACAATGGTTTAAATACAAGTGCTAGTGGACTTTCTGGTAATATCTTCAACACAATCAGACAATTACCTAACGTGCCAATTTATGATGCTCGCAAACCCAACAGGATATAACTTAACATTGCCGTTAAGCACAAATACAGTTGGTAGATGGGATAATACTGATCCAGTAGGAGATAACATTACAAATATTATTTATGTATTAGATCATAATAAATATTACTCAAAAGTTAACAGAACATTGTTAAGCATTTTTGCTAACGCAAAAATTACTTCTGATTTAACTTATAAATTACAAGTAAGTGCTGATAACTCTATCACTGGTGGATTACAATACTGGAATCCTATTCACGGTGACGGACGTTCTAGAAACGGTTACCTTTACAATGATAATACAGAATACTTAAGATGGAACTGGCAAAATATCTTGAACTACAAGCATACTTTTGGCGAAAATCATAACGTAGGAGCTACAGCTGTTGCTGAGTACCAAAAACAGAGATACCAAAATTTCTGGGGATCTGGAAGTGATATCATCAGTGATTTCTTCAACAAAAACTTAGTTACTAACTCATACGTTACTAAAGATTCAGGTGGATCTGTTACTGAAAACGGTATCATTTCTTACTTAGGACGTTTTACATATAACTACAAAGAGAAATACTTTATTCAAGGTTCTATCAGAAGAGACGGTATTTCTAAATTAAGTGCAGATACAAGATGGACTAACTTCCCTGGAGTTTCTGCAGGTTGGACAGTTTCTAAAGAAGATTTCATGCAAGGAATCAGCAATACGCTTTCTGATTTCAAACTTAGAGCATCTTACTCTAAAGTTGGAAATACTGAAATTGGAAACTACCCATACATGGATTTAACAACTGGTTCTCCTTATGCAACTGCAAATGGTATTGGATATTTCCAATTTGGAAATCCTCAATTACAATGGGAATCTAGTGAGAAAATCGACTTTGGTGCTGATTTCGGATTATTCAATAATCGTTTGACTATTGGTTTCGATTACTACAGAAACAATATCGATAAATTAATCTTGGCTGTACCGGTTTCTCCATCATTAGGGGTTCCGTTTAACACAACAAACAAAAACATTGGTAAATTGTACAACCAAGGTTTAGAGTTCGCTGTAGCTTACAAAGCTATCAACAACCAAAACTTCAAATGGGATGTGTCTTCAAACTTGACTTTGTCTAAAAACGTAGTTACTGACGTATTTAATGGTCAAGATATCATTGGAGGATCTTCTACAGATACTAACATTGCACCAAATATCATTATTAGAGAAGGTGAATCAATGAACTCTTTATATGGTTTCAGATATTGGGGAGTTAACAAAGCAAACGGTAACCCAGTTTACTATAAAGCTGATGGTAGTTTAGTTCAAGGAAATATTCCAACATCTACTTACTATGTTTACGATCCAAGCAACCCAGCCGCATTAACAACTCCAGCTACTTTAAGTGTTGCTACTGATAAAGTGATTTTAGGTAATACATTACCAACTTACTACGGATCTGTATCTTCTAGCATGAAATACAAAAATCTTGATTTCGGATTTATGTTCAGATTCAGTGGAGGAAACAAAATTTTCAACTCTACAAGAAGAGAGTTGATGAACCAAAACTTCAACAACAACGGAACAGAGATTTTAGGAAGATGGCAAAGTGTTGACAATCCTGGAGACGGATGGACTCCAAGATTATGGGCAAGTTCAAATACATTTACTAACCTTTCTGGAAACGCGAGTTCTCGTTTCGTAGAAAAAGGAGATTTCATTTCTTTAGATAACATTAGCTTAGGTTATACTTTACCTAGAATCTTGTTAGATAAAATTCAAGTAGAAAACTTCAGAATCTATGTTCAGGCTCAAAATATCTGGTTGATTTCTGATTACAAAGGTATTAACCCTGAAATGGAAACATCTGGAGTAGATATCAATGGAACTCCACGTTCTAAAGTTATATCAATGGGAATAAATGTTAGTTTATAATATGAAAAATATGAAAAATATAATAAAATCAATTTTACTTTCTGCAGTAGTACTTGGGATGAGCTCATGTACTGAAGAAAAGATCTTAGACCTTGTACCTATAAATAACGTTCCGACTGACCTAGCTTTTACAACTCCAACATATATCGAAACTTATATGGCTGGTGTGTACAATGTCTGCAACGATTGGTACTTATAACAGTGGTACTTCAAATGGTGGTAGAGGATACGTATGGGGAGTCGCTTTTGTTGAGCAGGGAGAATGTATGGGAGAAGATGCAGTAAACAATGCTACTTTCTACCAATTAACATATACTCAAACTTACGATCCAACATCTGCAAATAACGTTTACTACTGGGTTGATGGTTACAGATTAATCAACAGATGTAACTTAATGATCGAAGGTGTTACTGACGCTGTTGCAAAAGGTGTAATTACTAAAGCTGTAGGTGATGACTATATTGGTCAATCTAAATTTTTAAGAGCGATTACACATTTTGAATTATTGAATTATTTCGCAAGACCTTACAACCACACTGCAGGAGCTACTCACTTAGGTATTCCTTACAGAGAAGTTGGTATAAATACTCAAGCAGAAATTGATTCTGAAAATGCAAAACCAAGAAATACTGTAGCAGAATGTTATGCTAAAGTACTTGCTGATTTAGATGATGCTGAAAAATTAATTACAGCCGCAACTACTTCAAGAGCATCTAAAAATGTTGCGATTGCTTTCAAAACGAGAGTTTATCTTCAAAAAAGAGACTGGGCAAATGTAGTTGTTGAAGGAACTAAATTAAATGGTAAATATACGTTGACTGCTAAGCCAGGTGATCCATTCGTACCAGCTAGTAACTTAACAAACTCAGAGTCTATTTTCTCTATCGCTCACTCTGCTACTTCTAACCCTCAGGTTAATGCCGCATTAGCAAGTATCTTGAACAGTAGAGCTTTAGTTAACATTAGTCCAATCATTTGGAGAAATCCAAACTGGTTAGCTGATGATAAAAGAAGAGAAGAAGGTGTTATGATCAAAACTGTTGCTGGTAGAAAATACACTAACAAATATTCTGATATTGTTAACTTGACAGATGCTCGCTCCAGTTATTAGATATGCAGAGGTTTTATTAAACATGGCTGAAGCACAAGCTCGTTTAAATACTCCTGCTAGTTTAGCTTCATCTTTAGCTTTATTGAACCAAGTAAGAAACAGATCATTAGCTAATCCTGCAACTCAAGCTTATACTGTCGCTACTTTAAATACACCACAAACTTTAGTTCCAGCAATACTTGTGGAAAGAAGAATTGAGTTTTTAATGGAAGGACGTAGATGGTCTGATATTCACAGATTACAAAATGATGATATTGCTCCAATCAACGGTATCCCTGCAAAACTTGCTAATGCCGCTCCAGTCGCCGCATTATACACTTTAGGAACTCCTTACACAGGTCCTTACGGTGTGCCAGCTTTGCCTTACTCTGATTACAAGTTTATTTGGCCAATACCACAAATTGAAATGAATACAAACCCAGGTTTAGGACAAAACCCTAACTGGTAAGAAAATAAATATTTTGATTTTTTTAAAAACCCTCAATCATTTTTGATTGGGGGTTTTTCTATTTGCAATATATTGTGATAAAAATTCTGCAATCATACTGATTTGTTTTTTTATACGTTTTTATCTTTTACCTTTGCTTGACTAATTTTGTCGATTATAATTTCATATAAAACAATCAAATGAGAATACTCTTTTTCTATACCTAATAATAATGCCCGCCTTATTGTTTTCTCAAGAAAAAACGCTCCAAAAATAATTTGGATATGAATACAAAGTATTCTAGTATTACTGATACAGTAAAAAAGAAAAAATCATTAGTGGCTAAGATTGAGCAATACCAGATTATTACTTTAGAACACGATACAACTTATGCAGATACGTCTTTAACATTAAAAAGTGCTTACAGACAAAATTATCTTCGTAAAGATTATTTTGGACTTTTGGAATTCTCAAATATCAGGCGACCGTTTAATACTTTGCAATATAGTTTGAATAGTTTTTCTCCGTATCCAGAAATTGGTTTTACAGGCAAGCATTTTGATTATATGCAACCGTCGGATATTAAATATTACTCAGCACCAACTCCGTTTACTGAATTGTTTTTTAATACCACTATAAATAAAGGACAAAACGTAGATTCGTTTATTACCTTGAATACTTCGAAAAACTTGAATTTTTCAATTGCATATCGAGGCTTGCGTTCAGAGGGGAATTATATAAATCAACTGACTAGTGTTGGTAACTTTAGATTTACAACAAGTTATGCAACAACCAATAAAAGATATATCTTGAATGCACACGTAACGTATCAAGATGTGACAAATGAAGAAAATGGCGGAATTACAAGGCCAGAGGATTTTGAAAGTGACAACCCTGATTATAAAAACCGACAACGATTACAGGTTTATTTAACAGATGCTAAAACATTATTAAAAGGGCATCGATTCTTTTTCGATCACGCCTTTAGAATTAACCCAAAAGATGCCGATAATAATTTGTACGTAACGCATCAATTTAATTACGAGTATAAAATTTTTGAATACGAACAGCCAACAGTTCTGTCTTCTGTAGGTAATGCGACAAATGTGCAACGTTTTGGAGAATCATATGTGACTAGTAATATAAATGACAAAACTCGTTTTGAAAAATTATATAACAAAGCTGGACTGGCATATGAAAATACACTTTTAGGGAAGTTCTATTTTTTTATTGACGATTATAGATCAAATTATGAGTATAATAGAATTATTGTAAAAGAAGATGGACATATTATTCCAAACAATTTGTTTTTGCAGATTAATAATGTTGGGGGACAATATGAATATCAAAAAAATAAATGGAATGGACGTTTCTTGTATACAAGATCAATTACAAACCAGTCGCTTTCTGATTTAGATGCAAAATTGCGATACAATTTAAATAAAGATTTTCAGTTTGATTTTAGATACCGTAATATCAATAAGTTGCCAAATAATAACTATAATTTGTACCAAAGTAGTTATGTAGAATATAATTGGTCAAATAGTTTTAAAAATGAAAAAATCAATCAACTAGGTGCAAATGTCTATACGCCTTGGCTGAATGCAGAAGTTCAATATTCTGTTTTAAAAGATCATTTGTATTTTGCTGATGTTTCGACGCAAGAACAAGTCATGGTTCACACTCAAATTATAAATCCGGCTCAGTATGGAAACGTTATTAATTATTTTTCTATAAAAGCAAACAAAGAATTTAAGTTTGGAAGATTCGGGTTTGATAATACACTTTTGTATCAAAAAGTAGATCAGTCTGAATTGATCGTAAATGTACCAGATTTTGTGACCAGAAATACATTGTATTACTCAAGTTACTTTTTCAAAAAAGCCTTGTTCATGCAAACCGGACTTGTTTTTAACTATTTTACGAAATATTACGGAAATGATTACAATCCGGTAATTGGAGAATTTTTTGTTCAAAACACCAAGGAAATTGGTAATTATGCAAGATTCGACTTTTTCGTAAATGCGAGAATTCGTCAAACTCGTTTTTATTTAAAAGCAGAACATTTTAATTCTGCATTTTCTAAAAACGATTACTATTCGGCGCCTAATAATCCATATCGTGATTTTCTTATCCGATTTGGTTTGGTATGGAACTGGTTCGAATAAAATTAAGACGTGATTTATTTTTTTAAACCAAATATTAAATTACAATAAAATGGACTTTTCAAATAATATTTTAGAAACAATAGGCAACACGCCGCTTGTAAAGCTCAACAAAATTGTTGCTGAAATTGATGCGTTGGTATTGGCAAAAGTCGAAACTTTTAATCCAGGTAATTCTGTAAAAGACAGAATGGCTGTTAAAATGATTGAAGATGCTGAGGCTGATGGCAGATTGAAACCTGGAGGAACAATTATTGAAGGAACCTCTGGAAATACAGGAATGGGATTGGCTCTTGTTGCCATCGTTAAAGGATATAAATTGATTTGTGTTATCTCTGATAAACAATCAAAAGAAAAAATGGATATACTCCGCGCTGTTGGAGCAAAAGTTGTTGTTTGTCCTACAGATGTTGAGCCAACAGATCCACGTTCTTATTATTCGGTTTCAAAACGTTTAGCTGAAGAAACCCCAAATTCTTGGTATGTGAATCAGTATGATAATATGTCAAATTCATTGGCGCATTATGAACAAACTGGACCAGAAATCTGGAAACAAACAGATGGAAAAATTACTCATTTCGTGGTTGGTGTTGGAACAGGAGGAACTATTTCAGGCGTTGGAAAATATTTAAAAGAGAAAAACCCAAACATCAAAATCTGGGGAATTGATACTTATGGTTCTGTTTTCAAAAAATATCATGAAACGGGTATTTTTGATGAAAACGAAATCTATTCCTATATAACAGAAGGTATTGGGGAAGATATTTTGCCTAAAAATGTTGATTTTTCTTTAATTGATGGTTTTACCAAAGTTACAGATAAAGATGCGACAGTTTATACGAGAAAAATTGCACTTGAAGAAGGAATTTTTGTTGGAAATTCTGCTGGAGCTTGTATCAAAGGATTGCTTCAATTAAAAGAGCATTTTAAGCCAGATGATGTTGTTGTGGTTTTATTTCACGATTCTGGAAGCCGTTATGTCGGTAAAATGTTCAATGATGATTGGATGCGTGAACGCGGATTCTTGGAAGAAAACGTAACTAAAGCTGAAGATGTTATCAAAGATCATATTGACAAAGAATTGATTGTAGTGCGCACAGAAGAATTAGTTTCGCATGCAATCGAGCGTATGCGTAAATATAAAATTTCGCAAATTCCGGTTGTTGATATTAATGGATTTGTTGGTTCTGTTGATGAGACCGACTTATTCAGAAGTTATGTTGCCGATAAAAACGTTGCCGAAAAACCAATCAAAGAAGTAATGGGTAAACCATTTCCGATTGTAAAAATGGGAACTCCAATTGAAGAAGTATCTAAGCTTTTCTCAAAAGAAAACGATGCGGTTTTAGTAGATTTAGGCAATGGACATCACCATATTATCACCAAATATGATATTATCGGTTCAATAAAATAAGGTACTAGAAATAAAATTTGTCCATAAATCTGATTAAACATATAATTAGATTTATGGATTTGTTTTTTAAAAAGATTTATTATGAATTTTACTGCGATAGATTTTGAAACCGCAACAGGATTTCATCCATGTTCTGTTGGAATTGTAACAGTACAAAATGGCGTAATTGTCGATGAATTTGTCACTTTGATAAAACCACCAAATAATATATACAATCCGTTTACAATTCAAGTGCATGGAATTTATCCAAGAGATACCGTTAATGCAAAATCGTTTAAACAAGTTTATCCAGAAATCGAAAAGAGATTAAAAAATAGAGTCGTAGTGGCTCATAATGAAAGTTTTGATCGAAATGTGCTTGTGAAATCCATGTTGGCAAATGGTTTGAATTATGAGGATTTGAATATTGCCTCAAAATGGGAATGTACCGTCAGAATTTACAAAGCTAAAGGCATAAAGCCTACAAAATTAAGTGATTGCTGTCGCGAAATGAATATTAAATTGAATCACCACGAAGCATTGTCAGATGCGCGAGCATGTGCAAAGTTATATATGTCGCGATAAAAAACCATAAATTTGTAAGAATAATATTAATTTTTAATTATTTTTAGGTTTTGTAATTTTTTATAAAATCTAAAAATGAAAGAAGATTTTCTTCATTATCTCTGGCGATTCAAAAAGTTTGACACTTTGAGTTTAAAAACGGTCCAGAACGACGAACTTGTTATTTTTAAGACAGGTGATTATTTAGGTCTTTCCGGCCCCGATTTTTTCAATGCACAAATTAAAATTGGAGAGCAAAAATGGGCGGGCAATATTGAAATCCATTTAAAATCCTCTGATTGGTATTTGCATTATCATGAAAAGGATACGGCTTATGAGAATGTAATTTTACATGTTGTTTGGGAACATGATACTGAGGTCTTTAGGAAAGACAATTCTGAAATTCCTGTTTTGGTATTAAAAGATTATGTCCCTAAAGAAACTATAGAAAGTTATAACGCACTTGTTTCAGTTAAATCATGGATTTTTTGTGAAAGACAGCTAAAGGAAATCAACAAATTTGTTTTTAAAAATTGGCAGGAGCGACTTTTTTCGAAAGATTAGAACGCAAATCACGGTTTGTTTTTCAATTGTTAGAAGAAACAAATCAAGATTGGGAAGCAGTTTTGTTTTGCATGTTGGCTAAGAATTTTGGACTTAATACAAACGGAAATTCTTTTTTCAGATGTCAAAGTCAATTCCTTTTTCTGTTTTAAGAAAGGAAAGCTTTGAAATAGAAAATCTCGAAGCATTGCTTTTCGGCATCTGTGGTTTGCTTGATGCAGAGAAAGAAGATGTTTATTTTAAGGATTTAAAATTCAGGTATTTTTTTCTGCTTCATAAATATAATTTGGAACGAACTTATGTTGATCCAGTACAGTTTTTCAAGCATCGGCCAGATAATTTTCCTACTATAAGACTTTCCCAATTAGCAAGTCTTTATTACAATTGCCATAATTTGTTTTCGAAAATAATCGAACTGAAGTCAGCAGAAAGTGTCTATAATTTACTGGATGTTTCGGTAAGCTTGTATTGGGAGAATCATTATCAGTTTGATAAAGAAAGTCCAAAAAAGCTAAAAAACTGTCAAAATCATTTATCGATTTATTGATTATAAATACAATAATTCCAATTCAGTTTGCTTATTCAAATATAATGGGCGGTACAATTGCTGAGGATTTAATTGACTTTATGAATGATGTTTCGGCAGAGAAAAATTCGATAATTGAAAAGTTTGAGTCTTTTGGAATAAAATCAAAAAATGCCTTTGAAAGCCAGACTCTGATAGAACTCAAAAATGAATATTGCAATCATAATGCTTGCTTGAAATGTGCGCTAGGAATGGAGTTGCTTAAAAATAATTAGACAATTAGAAAAATGAGATAATGAGATAATTTGTATTTTTGTCAACTTAAGCAAAGTCAAAGAAATCTAAAATTTATCCCGAGACTTCGGGACTTAAATCTAAAATAAAAAATGTCAGCAATTTTAAAACTTAAGTTTTTCTTTGAAAAATATGGATTCCATGTTTCGTCAAGATTAGCAGATAAACTCGGAATGCGTGTAACGAATGTGCGTTTATTTTTTATCTACATATCTTTTGTTACTGCTGGTTTAGGATTTGGGGTTTATTTGACTCTTGCTTTTTGGATTAGGCTAAAAGATTTAATTCGCTCAAAAAGAACATCAGTATTTGATTTATAAAAAAAGCTCCAAATTTAAATTTGGAGCTTTTTTTATAACTAGAATTGAAAATTATTCAACATCTGCATCTGTATTGTTAAGTTTTGACCTTCTTTTGCTATATCCAAAATAGACCAAAATACCAATTACTAACCATCCAAGAGACAATAATTGAGCATCAATACTCAAATTGATAATCAAATAAGTATTAATCGCGATTCCTAAAACAGCAATAACCGGCAAAGCAGGAACTTTAAAAGTTCTGTTTAATCCAGGTTGTTTTACTCTTAAAATCCAAACAGCGATGCAAACCATTGTAAAGGCAAACAAAGTACCAAAACTTGTCATATCTGCTAATTTATTGATTGGAGTAAAAGCGACAACAGTTGCAATGATACCTCCTAGGATCATTAAGTTTGTTTTTGGAGTTCCAGAAATTGGGTTAACTCTTGAGAAAACTTGAGGGATTAAACCATCTTTAGACATTCCTAAGAAAATTCTAGATTGTCCCATAATCATTACCATTAATACTGAAACTAAACCGATAGTAGCGACAACAGTGATTATAAATCCAGCCCAGCCTTGTCCAGCAATATCAAATGCATAAGCAACAGGAGCTTTAATAGCCTCAGGATATTTTCCTAGTGGATTGAAATCTTGGTAGTTCATCATTCCTGTTAATACTAAAGAAACAAGAATGTATAAAGTCGTACAAATTAATAAAGAGGCAATAATGGCAAAAGGAACGTCTTTTTTAGGATTGATTGCTTCTCCAGCTTGAGTAGAAACAGCATCAAAACCAACATAAGCAAAGAAAATTGCAGCTGACTCCAGAAACGATACCTCCAATTCCGTAGGCATTATGAGTAGTTTCTTTTTCAATAATTTGAGTAGCTTCTGGAATAAAAGGGCTCCAGTTTGCAGTATTGATGAAGAAAAGTCCAGCTACGATTACGAAAATTACAGCAGATACTTTAAGGATAACGATAGCATTATTTGCTTTTGCGAGCACTTTTTGTTCCTTTGATTAATAACGAAATAACTAAAATAACGATACAAAAAGCTGGAAGATTCATTGAGAAACCTTCTCCTGTGTAACTCGCAGGATCTGTTGTAAGCCACTCTGGGAGTTTGATATGAAACATTTTAAGCAATTTATTAAAGTATCCCGACCAAGAAACGGCGACTGTCATGGATCCCATTGCATATTCGAGAATTAATCCCCATCCAATTATCCAGGCAAAAATTTCTCCAATCGTTCCATATGCATAAGCATAAGCAGAACCTTCAACTGGCAAAATTGATGCAAACTCAGAATAACAAAGAGCGACAAAAACACAGGCAATACCTGCAATAATGAAGGAAATAGCTAATGCTGGCCCTGCATGATAGTAAGCTCCTGTACCAGTAAGAACAAAAATTCCACCACCAATGATAGCACCAACTCCAATGGCAGTAAGGCTCCATTTTCCAAGAACTCTTTTTAAATCACTTTTTTTCATATCGGCTTCAAAAGCAGATATAGGTTTAACTCTCCAAATTGACATATAATTATATTGGTTTATTGTTATTAAGCTCCAAATGTATTGTTTTTTGTAAAAAATAAAAACAATTATAGAGTTTTAAGTTATAAAATGTTTAAAATATTCATAAAAGTCACAAGAAACAAGGTTTTCAGCTTTGAATTTGTCAATCTATTTAGGTTAAAATTTTTGATTGCATAATTTTAGGTTAAAAATAAATTTAGTAAAATACTTGTTAATTTTATATTTTTGAGATCTTTTAAATGTATGAGTTCAGTCAAATGAAAAATTATAAACAATTGTTGTCCTATTTTAAATTCTCAAATCAACAGCGAACTGGCATTGTGGGGCTTTTTATAATTATAATTGTATTAGAGGTTTTGTATTTCTGTCTAGATTTTAATTCTGCAGAAAAAGCTTTTCCTGAAAAAGAGCAATGGATGGCGCTTCAGTCAGAGATTGATTCTCTCAAAATGATGAAAAACGAAAAAAAGCCGATACAATATTTATTTAACCCAAACTTTATTTCAGATTATAAAGGTTACAAGCTTGGAATGTCTGTTCAAGAAATTGATCGCTTATTGGCATTTCGAAAAGAAAATAAATATGTGAATTCGGCAGAGGAATTTCAGGCAGTAACCAAAATATCCGATTCTTTATTGAGGGCGATTTCTCCGTTGTTTAAATTTCCAGATTGGTCTCGAAATAAAACAAACTTCAAAAATGACAAAAAAGAATATGTTCAAAAAACAGATTTCAAAAAGGAAAATAAAAAGGAAAAGTTAGTTGTTTTGGATATTAACCAAGCTACACAAGAAGATTTGATCAAAGTTTATGGTATTGGCGAAGCATTGTCTGCAAGGATCTTAAAGCAAAAAGAAATTTTAGGTTGCTTTGTATCTATGGAACAGATGAGTGAAATTTGGGGATTGTCTCCAGAGGTCATCCTAGAGCTGAATTCTCATTTTAAAGTTGTAATTCCTAAAGATTTGAAAAAAATCGCAATAAATGATGCGTCACTAAAAGATTTATCGCAATTTCCCTATTTCAAATATGGATTGGCAAAACAAATTATAACTTATCGAAGCATGAACGGAAATTTTGATAATATTGAGGATTTAGCAAAAATTAAAGGTTTTCCTGTTGAAAAAGCAAAAATAATTAGTTTATATTTGGAGTTCTAAAAAAACAGCCAACAATGAATTTTGATTACAGCGAAACACAGTCAATGATTGCGCAATCCATAAAAGAGTTTGCGGAGAAGAACATTAGACCTAATATTATGGAGTGGGACGAAGCGCAAATTTTTCCTATCCAGCTTTTCAAAAAATTAGGAGAAATGGGATTTATGGGCGTTTTAGTGCCAGAAGAGTACGGTGGTTCCGGATTGGGATACCATGAATATATAACAGTTATCGAAGAAATTTCGAAAGTAGATCCATCAATAGGTTTGTCAGTTGCGGCGCACAATTCATTATGTACAAATCATATTTTGACTTTTGGAAACGAAGAACAAAAGAAAAAGTGGCTTCCGAAATTAGCAACTGCAGAATTTATTGGCGCTTGGGGATTAACAGAACATAATACAGGCTCTGATGCGGGCGGTATGAATACCACAGCAGTAAAAGATGGCGATTTTTGGATTGTCAACGGAGCTAAAAATTTTATCACACACGCTATTTCAGGGGATGTTGCTGTGGTTGTAGTTCGCACAGGAGAAAAAGGTGATTCAAAAGGTATGACGGCATTTGTTTTTGAAAAAGGAATGCCCGGATTTTCATCAGGAAAAAAGAAAATAAACTTGGAATGCGTGCCAGTGAAACAGCAGAATTGGTTTTCGATAATTGTCGTGTTCCAGATGCAAATAGACTAGGTGAAGTAGGGGAAGGTTTTGTCCAAGCCATGAAAATACTTGATGGTGGCCGAATTTCAATTGGCGCCTTGTCATTAGGAATTGCAAAAGGCGCTTACAATGCGGCTTTGAAATATTCAAAAGAAAGATATCAATTTGGTCAGCCAATTAGTAATTTTCAAGGGATATCTTTTAAATTAGCCGATATGGCCACAGAAATTGAGGCTTCGGAATTACTTTTGCATAAAGCGGCTTATTTAAAACAGCACAATAAGCCAGTAACTACATCAGGAGCCATGGCTAAAATGTATGCTTCAGAGGCTTGCGTTAAAATCGCCAATGATGCCGTTCAAATTCACGGAGGTTATGGTTATACTAAAGATTTTCCGGTCGAGAAATTCTATAGAGATTCTAAGCTTTGTACAATAGGTGAAGGAACAACAGAAATTCAAAAACTTGTTATTTCTAGAAATCTGTTAAAAGAATAATAGTATTTTGGGCGTGCCCCTAAAAACAAAAGCCATTCAGCAAACGCAGAGTGGCTTTTGTTTTTAGGGTCGGGCTTTTCACTGCAATCTTTTTGTTTTTAAAGAAAAAACAAAAAGGATTTCCGTTGCAATCCCTCACGCATAAGGGCGAAATCGAGTTTATGAAAAATAATTCACAATTTATAATTCATAATTCATAATTAATATTTACATTTGCGACCTTAACGAGAGGAGGTGTCTATATTATGTTAATTATACCAATTAAAGACGGAGAAAATATCGATAGAGCATTAAAGCGCTATAAAAGAAAATTTGATAAAACAGGAACTGTTCGTCAATTAAGAGCACGTACTGCTTTTATTAAGCCTTCTGTTATCAAAAGAGCTCAAATTCAAAAAGCGGCTTACATCCAAGGCTTGAAAGATAGTTTAGAGAGTTAGTATTTAGCTTTTGCAAAATAATTACCGTTAGTTGTCAAAAATTTTGATACTAACGGTTTTTTTATGCTTAATTTTGAAATAGGTCTGAAATCATTATTGGGAAATAAAACGGAATCTGATGAAATCAAATAAAGAAGCTTTTCGCGATTATCTTCAGTTGGAGAAAAAATATTCAATGCATACAGTTAATGCATATTTGAATGATATTTCGTTTTTTGAGGAATTCAATAAAATTAATTTTGAACAGGACGGCGTCGAAAATGTAAATTATAGCCAAATCAGAAGCTGGATTGTTTCTTTGGTTGATGACGGGATTTCAAATGTTTCTGTAAATAGAAAAATGGCTTCTTTAAAGTCGTTTTATAAATTTCTTTTAAAAGCAAAGCAAATTGATGTGAATCCCATGTTGAAGCATAAAGCTTTGAAAACTCCAAAAAATGTTCAAATTCCGTTTTCAGAAAAAGAACTAGGGGATTTGATGTCGGGAATTGATTCTCCTGTTGGCTTTGAAGAAGTCAGGGATAAATTGATTGTCGATTTATTTTATACCACAGGAATGCGTAGAGCAGAGCTGATAAACTTGATGCTTTATAATGTAGATTTATCTTCAAGAATAATTAAGGTTTTGGGGAAAAGAAATAAAGAGCGCCTTATTCCGATTTTGCCTATTGTGGCCGACGAAGTGAACGTGTATTTAAATGAGCGTTCTTCGGTAGAAAACATTCAGGATGAGGATTATTTTTTTATTTCAAAAAAAGGATTAAAATTGAGTGAATCTTTTGTGTATCGATTAATAAATTCTTACTTTAGTAGGGTCTCTGAAAAGGTGAAAAAAGTCCGCATGTGCTTCGGCATACTTTTGCAACTCACTTGTTAAATAATGGGGCAGATTTAAATTCAGTTAAGGAATTATTAGGGCATTCGAGTTTGGCGTCGACACAAGTATATACTCATAATAGTTTGGCGGAGCTCAAAAAGACATATAATGATGCGCATCCTCGAAACAAATAATGATTTCTGAAATGTTTAACCCTAAAATTAGTATTATGAAGGTAGATGTTCATGCAGTTAACTTTACTGTTGACAGAAAATTGGTGGATTTTATTCAAGAAAGAATGGATAAGTTAGAAAAATACTACGATCGAATAGTGTCGTCGGACGTTTTTTTAAAAGTGGAAAGAACAAGTGATAAGGAGAATAAAGCGGTGGAGATAAAGATCAATGTTCCTGGAGATGATTTTTTGGTAAAAAAGCAATGTAAAACATTTGAAGAAGCGGTAGAGCTTTCGGCAGAATCATTAGAACGTTTGCTAGTAAAAAGGAAAGAAAAAATAAGAGCACACATATAATTGAAATTTTTTTCAAAAAATGTTTTGATTAAAAGATAAAATAGCTACATTTGCAGTCCGTTAGAAATAGCGGACTTTTTTAATGCATTCGCCGATGTAGCTCAGCTGGCTAGAGCGACTGATTTGTAATCAGCAGGTCGTGGGTTCGAGTCCCTCTATCGGCTCAGAAAATTTCAAATGCGATTTGAAATTGGTTCTTTAAAATTATGGAATTTTAAAAATTAGGGGAGATACTCAAGCGGCCAACGAGGGCAGACTGTAAATCTGCTGTGTGAACTTCGCAGGTTCGAATCCTGCTCTCCCCACAAAAAAAAAGAAGTTTGGATTTTGAAATGCAGATCTTGGAGATTTTAAATCTGAAATCTAAATTCAAAAATCTAAAATCAGAACTCTCTGCCGGTGTAGCTCAGGGGTAGAGTGCTTCCTTGGTAAGGAAGAGGTCTCGGGTTCAAATCCCGACATTGGCTCAAGTAAGTAGGAAATTGAAAATTAATATATAACTAAGATTAAAAATTAAGTAAAATGGCAAAGGAGAATTTTAATCGTTCCAAACCGCACTTAAACATAGGTACAATTGGACACGTAGATCACGGAAAAACTACATTAACTGCCGCAATTACAAAAGTATTGTCAGATGCTGGTTACTGTCAAGCAAAATCGTTTGATCAAATCGATAACGCTCCAGAGGAGAAAGAAAGAGGTATTACTATTAATACATCACACGTAGAGTATGAAACAGCTAACCGTCACTACGCTCACGTTGACTGTCCAGGTCACGCGGATTACGTAAAGAACATGGTTACTGGTGCTTGCTCAAATGGACGGAGCTATCTTAGTAGTTGTCGCTACAGATGGTCCAATGCCACAAACTCGTGAGCACATCCTTTTAGGTCGTCAGGTTGGTATTCCAAGAATCGTTGTTTTCATGAACAAAGTGGATATGGTTGATGATGCTGAGTTGTTGGAGCTTGTTGAAATGGAAATTAGAGATTTATTATCTTTCTACGAATATGACGGAGATAATGGTCCTGTAGTTCAAGGTTCTGCATTAGGAGGATTAAACAATGATCCAAACTGGGTACCTAAAATTATCGAATTAATGGAAGCTGTTGACAACTGGATCGAAGAGCCAGTACGTGACGTTGCTAAACCATTCTTGATGCCAGTTGAGGACGTATTTACAATTACAGGTCGTGGAACTGTTGCTACAGGTCGTATCGAAACTGGAGTTGCTAACACTGGAGATCCTGTTGAGATCATTGGTATGGGAGCTGAAAAATTAACTTCTACTATTACAGGAGTTGAGATGTTCCGTAAAATCCTTGATAGAGGTGAAGCTGGAGATAACGTAGGTTTATTGTTAAGAGGTATTGATAAAGCTGATATCAAAAGAGGTATGGTTATTATTAAGCCAGGTTCAGTAAAACCACACGCTAAATTCAAAGCTGAGGTTTATATCTTGAAAAAAGAAGAAGGTGGACGTCACACTCCATTCCACAATAACTACCGTCCACAGTTCTACGTACGTACAACTGACGTAACAGGAGTTATTTCTTTACCAGCAGGTGTAGAGATGGTAATGCCAGGTGATAACTTAACTATTGAGGTTGCTTTATTAAGCCCAATCGCTATGAACGTAGGTTTACGTTTCGCTATCCGTGAAGGTGGTAGAACAGTTGGTGCTGGTCAGGTAACTGAAATCGTAGAGTAATTCTATTAAAATAAATAAAAAGCCAGTGATTAATTTTTTAATCACTGGCTTTAATTACGGGCGTAGTTCAAGGGTAGAATAGCGGTCTCCAAAACCGTTGATGGGGGTTCGAATCCCTCCGCCCGTGCAATAAAAAATATATCAAATGACAAAAGTTACTAATTATTTATCAGAGGCTTTCGAGGAGTTAAAGTCAAATGTTACTTGGCCAGCTTGGGCTGAGGTTCAAAAATTGACAATTGTTGTGGCTGTATTTTCGATCTTATTTGCTTTGGCAACATGGGGAGTAGACGAATTTTTTGCAAAAGCTTTAGCTGGATTTTTTAACTGGTTAAAAGGATAATTTTTTTGTGATGGCAGATAATAATGTGAAAAAATGGTACGTAGTTAGAGCGGTTAGTGGTCAAGAGAATAAAGTGAAAGCTTATATCGAGACTGAGATTGCGAGATTAGGTATGGAGGATTATGTTTCTCAGGTTTTAGTTCCTACTGAAAAAGTAGTTACTGTAAAAGATGGGAAAAAATCATCTAAGGATAAAGTGTATTTTCCTGGATATGTTATGATCGAAGCTAATTTAGTTGGTGAGATCCCTCATATTATTAAGTCTATTACAAGTGTAATTGGTTTCTTAGGAGAGATTAAAGGGGAGAACCTGTTCCTTTGAGATTGTCTGAGGTAAATCGTATGTTAGGAAAAGTAGATGAGTTAGCTGTAAATACAGATACTCGTTCAATTCCATTCAGCTTAGGTGAAACTGTAAAAGTGATCGATGGTCCTTTTAATGGTTTTAACGGAACGGTTGAGAAAATAAATGAAGAAAAGCGTAAACTTGAAGTAATGGTTAAGATTTTCGGAAGAAAAACTCCATTAGAATTGAGTTTTATGCAAGTTGAAAAAGTATAATTTTTTGTTACACTATAATAAACCATTGTAATCGCTTCCATTGATTACAGTGTTAAATTTTTTAAAAATGGCTAAAGAAATTAGTAAGGTAGTTAAACTACAAGTTAAGGGAGGTGCTCGCGAACCCGTCGCCACCGGTTGGACCTGCTTTAGGAGTCGCTGGGGTAAACATCATGGAGTTTTGTAAGCAATTTAATGCTAGAACTCAAGATAAACCTGGCAAAATTTGTCCAGTGCAAATCACTGTGTACAAAGACAAATCATTTGATTTTGTTGTTAAGACTCCTCCAGCGACAGTTCAGTTAATGGAAGCCGCAAAGCTAAAATCTGGTTCTGGTGAGCCTAATCGTAAAAAAGTAGCTAGCGTTACTTGGGAACAAATTAGAACTATTGCTGAAGACAAAATGCCAGACTTAAATGCTTTTACAATTGAAAAAGCGATGAGTATGGTTGCAGGAACAGCTAGATCTATGGGTATAACTGTATCAGGAGATGCTCCTTTTTAATTAAGAAAAAGACATGGCAAAATTAACAAAAAAGCAAAAAGAGGTCGCTTCAAAAATTGAAAAGAACAAATTATACTCTCTTAAGGATGCTCGCCGCATTATTAAAAGTTGTTGCTTCTGCAAAATTTGATGAGTCTGTTGATATCGCAGTTCGTTTAGGTGTAGATCCTAGAAAAGCGAATCAAATGGTGAGAGGTGTAGTTACTTTACCTCATGGAACAGGAAAAGACGTTAAAGTATTAGCATTGGTTACTCCAGATAAAGAAGCGGAAGCTAGAGAAGCTGGAGCAGATCACGTTGGTCTTGATGATTACTTACAAAAAATTAAAGACGGTTGGACAGATGTTGATGTGATCATTACTATGCCTGCTGTTATGGGGAAATTAGGTCCATTAGGTCGTATTTTAGGACCTAGAGGTTTAATGCCAAACCCTAAAACAGGTACAGTAACTATGGATGTTGCTAAAGCTGTTCAAGAAGTTAAAGCTGGTAAAATTGACTTTAAAGTTGATAAAACTGGTATCGTTCACGCTGGTATTGGTAAAGTTTCTTTTGGAGCTGAGCAAATCGTTGAGAACGCACACGAAATTATTCAAACATTAATAAAACTTAAGCCAACTGTCGCTAAAGGTACATACATCAAAGGTATTCACCTTACAAGCACAATGAGTCCTGCTATCGCATTAGACCCAAAAGCAGTATAATTGGTAGTTAAAAATTTTTAGTATGACTAGAGAAGAAAAATCAATCGCGATTGAAAATTTAACTGCGCAGTTAGCTGGTACAAATATCATTTATATTTCTGATATTTCTGGTTTAAACGCAGAGACAACTTCAAACTTGCGTAGAGCTTGTTTTAAAGCAGGTATCAAATTAGAGGTTGTAAAGAACACTTTGCTTGCAAAAGCAATGGAAGCTTCTTCTAATGATTATGGTGATTTACCTACAGTTTTATCAGGTAACAGTGCTATATTTATTTCTGATGTTGCTAACGCACCTGGAAAAATTATCAAAGATTTCCGTAAGAAATCTGATAAACCAGTTTTAAAAGGAGCTTACATCAATTCTGAAGTATATATTGGTGACAACCAATTAGATGCATTAGCTACAATTAAATCTAAAGAAGAGCTTATTGGAGAAATCATTGGATTATTACAATCTCCAGCTCAAAGAATTATTTCTGCTTTACAAAACAAATTCGCAGGAAGCGAAGAAGAAGGAGCAGAGTAATTATCAACGTAAGAAAGAATACTTTCTTACTGCTTAATTAGCGCACAATAATTAAATTATATTTTTACAAATCATTTTAAACGATAGAAAAAATGGCAGATTTGAAACAATTCGCAGAACAATTAGTTAACTTAACAGTTAAAGAAGTTAACGAATTAGCAACAATATTAAAAGACGAGTATGGTATCGAGCCTGCTGCTGCGACTGTAGTAGTTCGTCTTGCTGGTGGAGAAGGTGTCGCTGAAGAAGCACAAACTGAATTTACAGTTGTATTGAAAGATGCTGGTGCATCTAAATTAGCAGTTGTGAAATTAGTAAAAGAACTTACAGGTTTAGGTTTGAAAGAAGCTAAAGATGTAGTTGACGGAGCTCCAAGCAACGTTAAAGAAGGTGTTTCTAAAGAAGAGGCTGAAGGTCTTAAAAAATCATTAGAAGAAGCTGGAGCTGTAGTTGAATTAAAATAATTCAACTCGGTTTTAAGAACTAGGTTTAGGTCCTGAGTTAACACTCAAAGGCCTAAACCATTTTTCGTATAATAAAATACATTAAATTTTATTATCAAATAGTTTAATATACGAAAGAGTTTTTGATCAATACGAAGAAAAAAATGGAACTGAATTTTATCGTTTTATTTTTAAAGATGTATTGATTTTAAAAAGAAAGTATAAACTACGCAGTGTGTTTTTACACAAAAAAATTACTTTTTTTAATCAAAATTTTGTCCATTGATGATAACAAATCAGACTGAAAGATTGAATTTTGCCTCTACAAAAAATATCCCTGACTATCCAGATTTCTTGGATGTTCAGGTTAAATCTTTTAAAGATTTCTTTCAATTAGAAACGAAATCTGACGAAAGAGGCAACGAAGGGTTATACAATACCTTCATGGAAAACTTCCCAATTACAGATACAAGAAATAACTTTGTATTGGAATTCCTAGATTATTTTGTTGATCCGCCACGTTATACAATTCAAGAATGTATAGAGAGAGGTCTTACTTATAGTGTGCCTTTAAAAGCTAGGTTAAAACTATACTGTACAGATCCAGAACACGAAGATTTTGAAACTATTGTACAAGATGTTTATCTTGGAACAATTCCTTACATGACTCCTAGTGGTACTTTTGTTATTAATGGTGCCGAGCGTGTTGTAGTATCTCAATTACACCGTTCTCCAGGGGTTTTCTTTGGACAGTCATTCCACGCAAATGGAACTAAACTTTATTCTGCCAGAGTAATTCCTTTTAAAGGTTCTTGGATAGAATTCTCTACTGATATTAACAGCGTAATGTACGCATATATCGATAGAAAGAAAAAATTACCTGTAACAACTTTATTCCGTGCTATCGGTTTTGAAAGAGATAAGGATATCCTTGAAATTTTCGACTTAGCTGAAGAAATTAAAGTTTCTAAAACTGGTATTAAAAAATATATTGGAAGAAGACTTGTCGCACGTGTTTTGAACACATGGCACGAGGATTTCGTAGATGAGGATACTGGAGAGGTAGTTTCTATCGAGCGTAACGAAATCATCCTTGATCGTGATACTATTATCGACAAAGATAATGTTGAAGAGATCATCGATTCTAATGTAAAATCTATTTTGTTGCACAAAGAGGATAACAATCAAGCAGATTATGCTATTATCCACAACACGTTACAAAAAGATCCAACTAACTCTGAAAAAGAAGCTGTAGAGCACATCTACCGTCAGTTGCGTAACGCTGAACCGCCTGATGAGGAAACTGCTCGTGGTATTATAGATAAATTGTTCTTCTCTGATCAACGTTATAACTTAGGTGAAGTTGGTCGTTACAGAATGAATAAAAAATTAGATTTAGATATCCCTATGGATAAGCAAGTGCTTACTAAAGAGGATATCATTACAATCGTTAAATATTTGATCGAATTGATCAACTCTAAAGCAGAGATTGATGATATCGACCACTTATCAAACCGTCGTGTTAGAACAGTTGGAGAACAATTGTCTCAACAATTCGGTGTTGGTTTAGCACGTATGGCTAGAACTATTCGTGAGAGAATGAACGTTAGAGATAACGAGGTGTTTACACCAATTGATTTGATTAATGCAAAAACATTATCATCAGTTATCAACTCTTTCTTTGGTACTAACCAGTTATCTCAATTTATGGATCAAACGAATCCATTAGCTGAGATTACACACAAAAGAAGACTTTCTGCACTTGGACCAGGTGGACTTTCGAGAGAGAGAGCTGGTTTCGAGGTTCGTGACGTTCACTATACTCACTATGGTCGTTTATGTCCGATTGAAACTCCTGAGGGACCAAATATTGGTTTGATTTCTTCTCTTGGTGTTTATGCAAAAGTAAACGGAATGGGATTCATCGAAACTCCATACCGTAAAGTAACAAATGGTGTTGTTGATTTAGAAAGCGCACCGGTTTACTTAAGTGCTGAAGAAGAAGAAGGTAAAATGATTGCTCAGGCAAACATTGAGATGGATACTACTGGTAAAATTACAGCTAGCAATGTTATTGCTCGTGAGGAAGGTGACTTCCCAGTTGTTGAGCCATCAGTAGTTCATTATACAGACGTTGCTCCTAACCAGATCGCTTCGATTTCTGCATCTTTGATTCCTTTCTTGGAGCATGATGATGCGAACCGTGCGTTGATGGGATCGAACATGATGCGTCAGGCAGTTCCTTTGATCCGTCCTGAAGCACCAATTGTAGGTACAGGTTTAGAGCGTCAGGTAGCTTCTGATTCAAGAGTATTAATCAATGCTGAAGGGCATGGTACTGTTGAATACGTTGATGCTAACATCATTACTATTAAATACGATCGTACAGAAGACGAGAGAATGGTTAGTTTTGATGCTGATGAGAAAACGTACAACTTAATTAAATTTAGAAAAACCAATCAAGGTACAAGTATTAACTTGAAACCAATCGTAAGAAAAGGTGACAGAGTTATTCCTGGACAAGTATTATCAGAAGGATATGCTACTCAAAATGGAGAATTAGCTTTAGGTAGAAACTTAAAAGTTGCGTTCATGCCATGGAAAGGGTACAACTTCGAGGATGCGATTGTAATTTCTGAAAAAGTAGTTCGTGATGATATTTTTACATCTATCCACGTTGATGATTATTCATTAGAGGTTAGAGATACTAAGTTAGGAAACGAAGAGTTAACAAACGATATTCCTAACGTTTCTGAAGAAGCTACTAAAGATTTAGATGAAAACGGTATGATTAGAATTGGAGCAGAGGTTAAACCTGGCGACATTTTGATCGGAAAAATTACACCAAAAGGAGAATCAGATCCTACTCCAGAAGAGAAATTGCTTCGTGCAATCTTCGGGGATAAAGCAGGTGATGTGAAAGATGCTTCATTAAAAGCTTCTCCATCTTTACATGGTGTAGTTCTTGACAAAAAATTATTTGCAAGAGCCGTAAAAGATAAACGTAAACGTACTCAGGATAAAGATGCTTTAGGCGCTTTAGAAATGGAATTCGAAACTAAATTTGTTGAATTAAAAGACAGATTGGTTGAGAAATTATTCTTGATCGTTAACGGAAAAACATCTCAAGGTGTAATGAATGATTTGGGTGAAGAAGTTTTACCAAAAGGTAAAAAATATACTCAAAAAATGCTTTACGCAGTAGAAGATTTCGCTCACTTAAGCAAAGGTCAATGGGTTGCTGATGATGCTACAAATAAAATGGTTAATGATTTGATTCATAACTATAAAATTAAGCTGAATGACTTGCAAGGATCTTTAAGAAGAGAAAAATTCACTATTACAGTTGGAGATGAATTACCATCTGGAATCTTGAAATTGGCTAAAATCTATATCGCTAAAAAACGTAAGTTAAAAGTTGGTGATAAAATGGCGGGACGTCACGGTAACAAAGGTATTGTTGCAAGAATCGTTCGTCATGAAGATATGCCTTTCTTAGAAGATGGAACACCGGTAGATATCGTATTGAATCCACTTGGGGTACCTTCACGTATGAACATTGGTCAGATTTATGAGACTGTATTAGGATGGGCAGGTATGAACTTGGGTAGAAAATTTGCTACTCCAATTTTCGACGGTGCTTCTCTTGACGAGATCAATGCTTTGACTGATGAGGCAAACGTACCACGTTTTGGACATACATATCTTTATGATGGTGGAACTGGAGAGCGTTTTGCACAAAAAGCAACTGTGGGTGTAATTTACATGCTTAAATTAGGACACATGGTTGATGATAAGATGCACGCACGTTCTATCGGACCATACTCATTGATTACGCAACAGCCACTTGGAGGTAAGGCTCAATTTGGAGGTCAGCGTTTTGGAGAGATGGAGGTTTGGGCACTTGAGGCTTATGGAGCTTCTAGTACACTACGTGAAATCTTAACTGTTAAGTCTGATGACGTTATTGGTAGAGCTAAAACTTACGAAGCTATTGTTAAGGGTGAAACTATGCCAGAACCAGGTTTACCAGAATCATTCAATGTATTAATGCACGAATTGAAAGGTCTAGGTTTAGATCTTCGTTTGGAAGAATAATAAAAAATGTAGAGACGTGATTAATCACGTCTCTACATTCATATTTATAAAAGTTTTTAAAGATTTATACCCGTAAACCGTTCCGATTTTTTATAACGATGCGAGGCATTTTATAACTAGCACTTCAAATAAAAATTTGAGGTTTAGAGAAGTAACCCGAGGTAGTAGCTGAATGATTAACTCTTTATTTTTTAAAGAGTAGATTATAAATCTAAATTCAATTTTTTAATTGCAAATAAATCAATAGTAAAAACTATGATGAATAACAGAAACAATAAAGATAAGAATCCAGTAAAAAGATTTAACAAAATTTCTATTGGATTGGCTTCACCAGAATCTATCTTGAAAGAATCAAGAGGAGAGGTTTTAAAGCCAGAAACAATCAACTATAGAACTCACAAACCAGAGCGTGACGGACTTTTCTGCGAAAGAATCTTCGGACCAGTAAAAGATTTCGAATGTGCTTGTGGTAAGTATAAAAGAATTCGTTACAAAGGCATCATCTGTGACCGTTGTGGTGTTGAAGTTACTGAGAAAAAAGTACGTCGTGATAGAGTAGGACACATCAACCTTGTTGTGCCAATTGCTCACATCTGGTACTTCCGTTCTCTTCCAAACAAAATTGGTTATATCCTTGGTCTTCCATCTAAGAAATTAGATATGATCATTTACTACGAAAGATACGTAGTAATCCAAGCTGGTATCGCTAAAAATGCAGATGGAGAATCTTTACAAAGATTAGATTTCTTAACTGAAGAAGAATACTTAAACATTTTAGATACTCTTCCACAAGAAAACCAATATTTAGATGATTTAGATCCTAATAAATTTGTTGCCAAAATGGGAGCAGAGTGTATTATGGATTTATTAGCTCGTATTGACCTTGATGCTTTATCTTATGAATTAAGACACAGCGCTAACAACGAGACTTCTAAACAAAGAAAAACTGAGGCTTTAAAAAGATTACAAGTTGTTGAATCTTTCCGTGAGTCTAACGAAAACCGCGAAAACCGTCCAGAATGGATGATCATGAAAGTGGTTCCAGTTATTCCACCAGAATTACGTCCACTTGTGCCACTTGATGGAGGTCGTTTTGCAACTTCAGATTTGAACGACTTATACCGTCGTGTAATCATCCGTAACAACCGTTTGAAAAGATTAATGGAGATTAAAGCTCCTGAGGTTATCTTAAGAAACGAGAAACGTATGTTACAAGAATCTGTAGATTCATTGTTTGATAACACTCGTAAAGCTTCTGCTGTTAAAACAGAATCAAACAGACCATTAAAATCATTATCTGACTCATTAAAAGGTAAGCAAGGACGTTTCCGTCAAAACTTACTTGGTAAACGTGTGGATTATTCTGCTCGTTCGGTAATTGTCGTTGGTCCAGAGTTAAAATTATATGAGTGCGGATTGCCAAAAGATATGGCTTCTGAATTATACAAACCTTTCGTTATCCGTAAATTGATTGAAAGAGGTATTGTTAAAACAGTAAAATCTGCTAAGAAAATCATTGACAAAAAAGAGCCGGTAGTTTGGGATATCTTAGAAAATGTAATTAAAGGACACCCAGTATTACTGAACCGTGCTCCTACTTTGCACAGACTTGGTATTCAAGCATTCCAACCAAAATTAATTGAAGGAAAAGCGATCCAGTTACACCCATTAGTATGTACGGCTTTCAACGCCGATTTCGATGGTGACCAGATGGCGGTTCACTTACCATTAGGACCAGAGGCTATTTTAGAGGCACAATTATTAATGTTGGCTTCTCACAATATCTTGAACCCTGCAAATGGTGCTCCAATTACTGTACCTTCTCAGGACATGGTCTTGGGTCTATACTATATGACCAAAGAACGTATTTCTACAGAAGATCACATTATTTTAGGTCAGGATTTGACTTTCTATTCTGCTGAAGAAGTAAACATTGCATTAAACGAAGGAAGATTAGAATTGAATGCTCGTGTGAAAATTAGAGCAAAAGATTTTAATGACGCTGGAGAATTAGTGTACAAAATCATTCAAACAACTGCAGGACGTGTATTATTTAACGAAGTAGTACCTGAAGCGACTGGATATATCAACGACGTATTGACTAAGAAAAACCTTAGAGATATTATCGGACACATTTTAAGTGTGACTGATGTACCTACAACAGCTGACTTTCTTGGATAATATGAAAGATATGGGTTATAAATTCGCATTTAGAGGAGGTTTATCATTCTCTTTAGGTGATATTAGAATCCCAGAACAAAAAACGAAGTTAATTGCAGATGCTAGAGAGCAAGTTGAAGGTATCTCAACTAACTATAACATGGGTCTTATCACAAATAACGAGCGTTACAACCAAGTTATTGACGTATGGACTTCAGCAAATGCTCAGTTAACAGAGTTAGCAATGAAAAATATTAGAGAAGACCAACAAGGTTTCAACTCTGTATATATGATGCTTGACTCTGGGGCGAGGGGTTCTAAGGAACAGATTCGTCAGTTAACTGGTATGCGTGGTTTGATGGCTAAGCCTAAAAAATCTACTGCTGGTGGTGGTGAGATTATTGAAAACCCGATTCTTTCTAACTTTAAGGAAGGTCTTTCGATCCTTGAGTACTTCATTTCTACTCACGGTGCTCGTAAAGGTCTTGCGGATACGGCTCTTAAAACGGCCGATGCTGGTTACTTGACAAGAAGGCTTCATGACGTTTCTCAAGATGTTATTGTTAACATCGAGGATTGTGGAACTTTAAGAGGTGTTGAAGTTGTCGCATTGAAGAAAAATGAGGAAATCGTTGAATCTTTAGGAGAGAGAATTTTAGGACGTGTTGCATTACAAGACGTTATTAATCCTCTTACTAATGAAGTAATGGTTAAATCTGGAGAGCAAATTACAGAATCAATTATGAGAACTATCGAAGCTTCTCCAATTGAGAAAGTAGAAGTTAGATCTCCATTAACTTGTGAAGCTTTAAAAGGTATTTGTGCTAAATGTTACGGTAGAAACTTAGCTACTGGAAAAATGACACAAAGAGGAGAAGCTGTCGGAGTTATTGCGGCTCAGTCTATTGGAGAGCCAGGTACACAGTTGACACTTCGTACGTTCCACGTTGGAGGGGTTGCTGGAGGTATCTCTGAAGAGTCTAGTATTATTACAAGATTCGCAGGTAGACTTGAAATTGAAGATTTAAAAACAGTTAAAGGTGAAGACGGAGAAGGTAACTCTGTTGATATCGTAGTTTCACGTTCAACTGAGTTGAAATTAGTTGACGAGAAAACCGGAATTGTTTTAAATACACATAACATTCCTTACGGTTCTAGTATTTTTGTTAATGATGGAGATACTGTTGCTAAAGGAACTGTAATCTGTAAATGGGATCCATATAACGGTGTAATTGTTTCTGAATTTACTGGTAAGATTGCTTACGAAGATTTAGAGCAAGGACAATCGTTCATGGTTGAGATCGATGAGCAGACTGGTTTCCAAGAAAAAGTAATTTCTGAGGCTAGAAACAAAAAATTAATCCCAACTTTATTGGTTTACGGTAAAGAAGGTGAATTGATTCGTTCTTACAACTTGCCAGTAGGTGCACACTTAATGGTTGAAAACGGTGAGAAAATTAAAGCAGGTAAAGTATTAGTAAAAATCCCTCGTCGTTCTTCTAAAGCAGGCGATATCACGGGAGGTTTACCAAGAATTACTGAGCTTTTAGAGGCTCGTAACCCTTCAAACCCAGCAGTTGTATCTGAAATTGATGGTGTTGTATCTTTCGGAAAAATTAAGAGAGGTAACCGTGAGATCGTTATCGAGTCTAAATTTGGTGAGGTTAAAAAGTATTTAGTTAAACTTTCAAGCCAAATTTTGGTACAAGAGAATGACTTCGTAAGAGCGGGAGTTCCATTGTCTGATGGTGCAATTACACCAGATGATATCCTAAGAATTCAAGGTCCAGCGACTGTTCAACAGTACTTGGTAAATGAAATTCAAGAGGTTTACCGTTTACAAGGGGTAAAAATCAATGACAAACACTTTGAGGTTGTTATCCGTCAAATGATGCGTAAAGTAAGAGTTCAGGATCCAGGTGATACTTTATTCTTAGAGGATCAATTAATTCACACTAAAGATTTCATCGTTCAAAACGATAAATTATACGGTATGAAAGTAGTTGAAGATGCTGGAGATTCTTCAGTATTGAAACCAGGTCAGATTATTACGCCTCGTGAATTACGTGATGAAAATTCATTATTGAAACGTACAGATAAAAATCTTGTTGTAGCAAGAGACGTAATCACTGCAACTGCAACGCCAGTTCTACAAGGTATTACGAGAGCTTCGTTACAAACTAAATCATTCATTTCTGCGGCTTCATTCCAGGAGACAACGAAAGTACTTAACGAAGCCGCTGTAGCTGGTAAAGTAGATGATTTAGAAGGATTAAAAGAAAATGTAATTGTTGGACACAGAATTCCTGCGGGAACTGGTATGAGAGAATACGATAACACTATCGTAGGATCTAAAGACGATTACAACGAAATGATGGCTAATAAAGAAGAATACATTTATTAATTAGGAAACTATGAGTAATCCGAAACAACAACAAGAGCAAATTAATATTGAGTTAGACGAAACTATTGCAGAAGGAATTTATTCTAATCTTGCAATCATTAATCACTCATCATCTGAGTTTGTTTTAGATTTTGTGAGTATTATGCCAGGGATTCCTAAAGCCAAGGTAAAGTCAAGAATTGTCTTGACACCACAACATGCTAAAAGATTATTACGAGCAATTGGTGAAAATATCCACAGATTTGAAGCGACCCATGGCGAAATCAAAGAAACGGAACAAGCACCAATTCCGCTTAATTTCGGTCCTGCGGGACAAGCATAAATTTTAAAGCCCCAGTAATGGGGCTTTTTTTAGTATTAATTTTCTATTTTGCAGTTTATCCGATTTAATCGGTATTTCATCGACTAAATTTCTGCATTATTGAAGTTTGCAGTATTTTAGCAATTCCGAATTAGAAAAAAATATATTAGAATAATAACTGAGTAAGGTTGTAATTAATTCAAATAAAAAAAGCGCTATATTATGTATAGCGCTTTTTTTATAGTTTATTTTTTAAATGTAAATTAATCAAACTCCGATGTAAAGTATAATTTCACGCTTGGATATTTACTTTGCGTCATTTGAATTGTGAAATCAGAATCAGCTAAAAATACTAATTGCCCATATTTATCGTGTGCCAAGAATTTTTGCTTGATTCTTTTAAATTCTTTGAACTCTTCGTTTTTTGCATCATCTGGTTTTACCCAACATGCTTTATGTACAGGGAAGTTTTCGTAAGTACATTTTGCACCGTATTCATGCTCCAAACGATATTGAATTACCTCGTACTGAAGTGCTCCAACAGTTCCGATAACTTTACGGTTGTTCATTTCTAAAGTAAATAACTGAGCAACACCTTCGTCCATCAACTGATCAACTCCTTTTTCTAATTGCTTAGCTTTCATAGGATCGGCATTATTGATGTATCTAAAGTGCTCTGGAGAGAAACTCGGAATTCCTTTGAAACTCATTACTTCACCTTCTGTTAAAGTATCTCCAATTTTAAAGTTTCCAGTATCATGTAAACCAACAATATCACCAGGATAGGAAATATCTACAATTTCTTTTTTCTCAGCGAAAAAGGCATTCGGACTTGAGAATTTTAAATTTTTCTTTTGGCGAACGTGGTAATAAGGTTTGTTTCTTTCAAAAGTTCCAGAAACAATTTTGATAAATGCTAAACGGTCACGGTGTTTCGGATCCATATTGGCGTGGATTTTGAAAACAAATCCAGACATTTTTTCTTCTGTAGGCTCAACTGTACGAGTTTCCGAATCTTTTGCTCTTGGAGACGGAGCGATTGTAATAAAACAATCTAACAATTCGCGAACTCCAAAATTGTTCAAAGCAGAACCAAAAAATACCGGCTGAATTTTTCCATCTAAATAATCCTGACGCTCAAATTTTGGATAAACTTCATCAATCAATTCTAATTCTTCACGAAGTTTATTAGCGACTTTTTCACCCACAATTTTATCTAATTCTGGATTGTTTTGCACATCAGAAAAAGCAATTGTTTCTTCAATATTTTTACGACTGTCTCCGCTGAAAAGATTGATGTTTTCTTCCCATAAATTATAAATTCCCTGAAAATCGTAACCCATTCCGATAGGGAAACTTAGAGGAGTAACTTTCAATCCTAATTTTTGTTCAACCTCATCCATCAAATCGAAAGCATCTTTACCTTCTCGGTCTAATTTGTTGATGAAAACAATCATAGGAATGTTACGCATTCTACAAACTGCAACTAATTTTTCTGTCTGCTCCTCAACCCCTTTTGCAACGTCGATTACAACAATCACGCTATCAACAGCAGTTAAAGTTCTAAAAGTATCTTCAGCAAAATCCTTGTGTCCCGGAGTATCAAGAATATTGATTTTTTTGTCTTTATAATTAAAAGCAAGTACAGAAGTTGAAACCGAGATACCTCTTTGGCGTTCGATCTCCATAAAGTCACTCGTTGCTCCTTTTTTAATTTTGTTATTTTTTACAGCTCCTGCCTCTTGAATAGCACCTCCAAATAAAAGTAATTTCTCTGTTAATGTCGTTTTACCGGCATCGGGATGCGATATAATTCCAAATGTTCTTCTGCGTTGTATTTCTTTTAAAAAGCTCATATTTTGTATAAATAGGTTGCAAAAGTACTATTAAATTACGGCTTTTTAAAAATATTCAGTTCTTAATTTAAAAGACTTATATCTTTCAAATATATTTTTAGCAAAAAATAAGGCTGTTTTGCAACAGCCTTATTATAGTCATTTTTAAAATTACTGATTAATTGACCAAATTGAATATCCTTTTGGCGGACATTGTATTTTTACCCATTTGTCTGCTTGAGTAGTTGGGTACCAAGTTGAATTTCCTGTGAAATCTTTAATTTGAGTATTAGCCCAATTAGTCTGAATCCATCTTTCCTGCCAAACATCAGAGTTGTTGATGTAAACCACTAAACCTGGATTTCCGTTGTATCCATTTCTTCTTGCAACGTATTCGTCATTATCAGAATATAAAATTGAAGTTGTTCCTGTTGCTTTATTGTTGTGAATCCAGATTAGATTGTTCAATTTGTTTTTGTCTAGCCATTCTTCATAATCTCTGTAGAAAATAGTTGGATAACCTTCATGAGTCAAAATATAAGAGTAAGCTAACATTTTGCTCCAAATTTCATCAGTATCATGATTGGTTACAAACGTTACTGCTTTGTAGGGATTACGTTTCCACATCATATCATCATTCAATAATGCCAAATTGTTTCCATCAAAAGCATCATTCATTTTGTAATAACATGCAAAATCAAATACAGAACTATTAGCATTGTTTGCCCAGTCATTTAATATGTTTACATTTGAATCCCATAATTCTCCAACAGAAAATCCGCCAACATTGGCATTCCATGCATTTACAACCCAAGCACCAAAGCCTTTTACATAGTCGAATCTCCAACCGTCAAACTTCATGGTATTTTTATAATATTTCCCAACTCCATCTGCACGTATCCACAGCCAGTCTTTTACATAAGGATCAGCATGGCATAAATCAGGAAATCCTCCAAATGAGCCTTCATCATTATTACCGTAGCTATTTTTATAAAAATTAGCATAAGTACGCTTAAATTTTCCTGAAGCTATTCCATTAAAATTAGTCCATGTATTTGTTCCAGTGAAAGGATTTGCTTCAGATTGACCGCCACTGTTGTGGTTGATTACAATATCTGCATATACTTTTATATTCTCAGCATGAGCGACAGTGATTAGGTTTACCAATTCGGTTTTTGATCCAAATCTGGTTTCTGTACTTCCATTTTGATTGTAATCTCCAAAGTCAAAATAATCAGTAGGATCATATCCCATTGAAAATGCTCCGTTTTGAGCTTTAGATGCCGGTGGAAGCCAGATAGACCCAATTCCAGCATTTCCCCATGCCGTTACTTTACTGCTTACAGTATTCCACCAAGTTCCGCCTGCAGGAACATCCCAATAAAACGCCTGCATCATGACGCCACCGCCTGGATTGTCAACATATTTTCCTGTAAGTGATGATTTTGCACCTGTACTAAAAGGTTTTCCGTCGTGATGTGTAACATTAATGATTTCAAATTTCTGACTCTCTGCTTTTGAATCAGCTTCAATTGTTTCATTTTGAGAGCACGAATATAACAATGCTGTAAGCATGCTCATAAACAAAAATTTTGTTTGTGGTTTTTTCATAATAGATTTGGTTAAAATGGTTAATAAAGTTAGTAATTACGCAATTTTAAGGCTTTTTAAAGAGTTTATTCTTAAATTTTGCTAGCTAAAATTGTTAATTGCTTACGAATGTAGGTTTTTTTGATTCGATTCGTTTTTGTCTGAAAATAGTTATACAACGAAAACGTTGTAGTGTTAAAAACTTTTTTAGGCCCTTTATTATTAAAGGATTAAGTTTTGCAAGGAATAGATTCTGTAGGCTTTGCTTCTTATTTACACGACATGTTAAAATAAGCGACAAAAGTGATTTTTGATTTTTATAAAAAGACAATCACTATAATTTTTTGTTAATAGTATAGGCGATAGTTGTATTATGTAATTGAATTGTTATTTTTGTTCGTTATAAGTAAAAGAACTAGAGTTTAATTGTTTACTGTTTTTAAAGTTTATCTTTTAAAATAAGACAATTGAGAGTTTAGTTTTTAAAAAGAATAATTCTAAAAACAAGATCTTACATTTAAATTAAATCTAGAATAATGTTATTAAAAAAATTACAGCTAAAAACAATTGATTACAAGCTTGTATTGACAATGTGTTTTTTACTTTTTTCAGCTCAATGGTTTCAGCTCAGGAGGTTATTCCAGAGATTGTAGCTCAAAAGCCAGCTGAACCTCATGTTGGAGGACAAAAAATTGATGGTATTATTGCTACCGTTGGAGATTATATTGTTTTAGATTCAGATATTGATAAAGGCTTTTTAGAAATCCAGGCTTCTGGTGGTAGTACAAAAGATATTACAAGATGCCAGATGTTAGGTAAGCTTCTTGAAGATAAATTATATGCGCACCAAGCGATTCAAGATAGTATCATTGTAAGTGATGCCGAAATTAGAAGTATGATGGAAGACCGTTTGAATTATATGGTTAAACAGGTTGGAGACATCAATAAAGTGGTTGAATATTACCACAAAAGTTCAGTTGAAGAATTCAAAACTTATTTTGCAGATATTTTGAAAGAGCAAAAACTTGCTTCTGAAATGCAGAAAAAAATTGTTGAAGGTGTAGAAATCACTCCAGAAGAGGTTCGAAATTTCTTTAAAAAAATACCAAAAGAAGAATTGCCAACTTTTGGAGCTGAAATGGAAGTTGCGCAAATTGTAGCGGAGCCAAAAGTTTCCAAAGAAGACAAGCAAAAAGTAATTGACAGATTGAATGCGATTAGACAAGATGTTTTAGATGGTGCCAGTTTTGCAACAAAAGCTGTTTTGTATTCGCAAGATCCTGGATCGTCTTCAAATGGAGGTTATTACAAAATGACTCGAAAAACTCCTTTCTTAAAGGAATTTAAAGATGTTGCTTTTAGCTTGCAGGAAGGTGAAATTTCACAGCCTTTTGAAACTATTTATGGCTTCCACATTATTATGGTTGATAAAATTAAAGGTCAGGAAGTTGAATTACGTCATATTTTGATTTCACCAACTGTTTCTGAAGCGACGTTGAAAGAAGCAAAAGAAAGACTTATGAACGTTCGTACTAAGATTATGAATAAAGAAATCTCTTTTGCTGATGCTCGCCAGAACAGAATCTGATGAGAAAGAAACAAGAGCAAATGGTGGAACTTTAGTAAATCCTAACACGCAAGATACACGTTTTGAATTGACTAAAATGGATCCGCAATTATATGGCCAAGTTTCAAATTTGAAAGATAAAGAGATTTCTCAACCACTTTTGAACGTAGACGATAAAGGCAAAAAAACATATAAGATAATCACTGTAACAAATAGAATTAACGAGCATACTGCTGATTATGCTCAAGATTATACAAAAATCAAAGAATTAGCACTAAAAGAAAAGCAAATTCAAGCGATTGCAAAATGGTTTGATACAAAGATAAAAGATACTTATATTAAAATTATTGGAGAATACAGAGATTGTACTTTTACAAACAACTGGTTAAAAAAATAATTTTTATTAAATAAATAAAAAGAGTTAGTTTTATGAATCTATAGAGCTGACTCTTTTTTAATTTTAAAACATACTTAAATGTCTGACGTTACAGCAATTCATAATTTAGTTCAAAAACGAAACGAGTTAAAATCAGAAATAGCAAAAATCATTGTAGGCCAAGATGCCGTTATTGATCAAATATTATTGTGTATATTTTCAGGAGGGCATGCCTTATTGATTGGAGTTCCAGGTTTGGCAAAAACATTAATGATAAATACGTTGTCACAGGCTTTAGGATTGGATTTTAAAAGAATCCAGTTTACGCCAGATTTAATGCCGTCTGATATTTTGGGAAGCGAAATCTTGGATGAAAATAGACATTTTAAATTCATAAAAGGACCGATTTTTTCTAATATCATTTTGGCCGATGAGATCAACAGAACGCCACCAAAAACTCAAGCCGCTTTGCTTGAAGCGATGCAAGAACGTTCGGTTACAATTGCTGGACAGAATTACAAATTAGATTTGCCTTATTTTGTATTGGCAACTCAAAACCCAATTGAGCAGGAAGGAACTTATCCGTTGCCGGAAGCGCAGTTAGACCGTTTTATGTTTGCAATCAAATTAGAATATCCAACATTTGAAGAGGAAGTTCAAGTGGTAAAACGTACTACGTCTGACGTTAAAACACAAATTAATCCGTTATTTTCGGCTCAGGAAATTATCGACTTTCAGCATTTGATCCGCAGAATTCCTGTTGCAGATAATGTAATTGAATATGCTGTCAGTCTAGTAAGCAAAACGCGTCCAGATAATAGTTTGACCAATGATTTTGTGAAAAACTATTTAGATTGGGGAGCAGGACCAAGAGCTTCTCAGAATTTGATTTTGGTCGCAAAGGCGCACGCCGCTTTCAATGGTAAATTCTCTCCGGATATTGAAGATGTAAAAGCTGTTGCAGTTGGGATTCTAAGACACAGAATTATTAAAAACTATAAAGCTGATGCTGAAGGAATAACTGAAGAAGTTATTATTAAGAAATTGTTGTAAATAGTTTCATCATATAATCAAAGCCTGGCAAAAATAAATTTGTCAGGCTTTTTTGTTTTTAGATTTTGACTGTTTCGTTGATCAAACGGACAGGTTTGTTTGAAAATAATTTGATTAAAAGAACTTCCGGAAGCGAAGTATATTTTCTGGAATCGCATTCGTACCACCAGTAAGAATTATATTTGACATTGTTTTTCTCCATTTTCACCAACCAGATTTTTTCATTTGCGTCGCTTATTTCTTTTTTCTCGATGATTTTATAGCCTGCTCCAGTCCAACATATTAAAGGGTTATGGGCAGGAGTTTTAATATAAATAAGTTTGTTAGAAGTCGAAATCTTGAACACTTCGTTATTGACCCAAATACCATCTTTAATAGCGTATTCCGGACTTATGTTCTCAAGTAAATTATGAGGCTGTATTTTTTTAATTTCAAAACTAGTCCCAACGGTTACGATTGTTCCAGCGATGGCAAAGAAAACGGCATGTTGTGTTTTTTTGTTCCAGCCTCTTTTGTTTTGGGCTTAAAAAATCGGATGAAAAAAAGCATGGGAAGAATTTGATAAAATATAAAACAAAGAATTCCGATAGAATGATGCGGCGCGTTTTCTTCGGTACAATTGAATAAGATCAATGTGATAATTCTAAAATAATTTGAAATAATATTTAGAATTATTACTACGGCGCAAAAAAGAAAAATCTGCAAAATATTGAAATGTTTTTGATGTTTCTTTTCTTCAAGCGTCAATAAAAATGCGCCAGACAACAATCCGGTTTTGAACATGGACAATCCCATACAAGCGGTATCAATAGTAATTTTTGCATTATCGATGTAAAAATTGACGCCTTCTATTTTGTCGATCGAAATAAAGTTCTTCAAAATTAAATAAACATAGTAACAGAGAGATTGTTTGATTTCGGTTGTCAAATAGTCAAAAAACGTATTGAAGATGGAAGAAAACAATAAGATGCAGATAAAAGCAATAAATGAAAATTTTTGGGTAACGCTATAATACAAAAGGCACACAAACAAAGCTAAAGCCAGAAAATGTACAGATTGCGTGTGCAGTCGATAACTAATGAATTCTAAAACAATAATTGATGCTAAAAGAGGATAGTTGAGATTAAGACTCGTTTTTTTCCACCAAAAACAAACAATCCAATTGAGGCTATTATTCCGAATAAATTATTGTTTAATCCCGTAAGTACAATACTGTAGTTTAAAAACAAAAGAAAACAAACGATTAGCAGTGCGGCATTTTTTTGTATTGAAGTGTTGAATTCATTTATGCTAGTTGTTTTTTGTTTTTTCTGTAATAGAGATATAAAGCTGAGATTCCAATTATGATTAAAAGCCATTCATGAGGTTCAGGAACCGAGCCGTCATTATTTATAGACGCGTTTCCTAAAGTATTCACATTTTTTTCGATACCATTTTCTGCATAATCTTCATCTGTTTCCAAGACAATTAAAGAAGAAATCGGCGTGACGATATTGGCATCTTTCGCTAGGTCAACAAATTGATTTGTCGCTAAAGTGTCATTCTGTATTTTTACTTGTTCTTCTAAAACTTTTCCAAAAGCATACATTCTGTAAATATGATTTGGGCCGTTGCTTTTTGAAGTGCTGTCTGCAATGTTTTCATGAATTGAAATTTGAGCAGGTTCAATATTGATGCTGTTTTCATCTGTTTTATACGATGGAAATTGTTGTTTTTTGATCAGATCTAAGCTTTTGTCCAAGTCGCATTGAAAATAATCAATGTATTTTTGCTCTTTTACAGTTTGCCAAAACGGATTAATATCGGTACTAATATTAATGACTTTTATGTTTCTTTCTTTTGTATTGATTTTGATTTCTTTCAGATAATTTGAATCTTCAAGTTCTTCAAAATTGGCAGAAAATGTTCCCGATTTTGTAATGATCAAAGTATTCTTAGCCAATTTGTAAAGAGGAAGCAAAGAATAGTGGTAGTTTTCAAAATCCAATTGAATGGCTTTGAAATTCTCGGCATTAATTGGTGTTTTTTTGCCATTAACAAAAGCATAAAGATTTTGTTGGTTTAAATCTATAAAAGCTTCGATTTGTTTGGTGGTCCAATTGTTATTCAGATCTAATATGATTTCAGAAGGAGTGAAAGGGATAACCTTTTTTTGAATATTTTGAATTTCATACACTTTGTTTTTCCATACAAATGCTTGCGAATTAATTTTAGGCAAAGGCATAGTTGCTTCCCATTCGTCTAATCCTTCAGATTGATTGATGAAAAATCCTTTTTCAAGTTCAAAATCCTTGCTGGTTTCTATAGCGGTGTTTCCAACAGTTTGTATTCTTGAAATTGTTTTTGCATTTGAAATATTTGGTCCTTTTATAGCAAGGCTCTGATATTTCAAAATATTATCCTCTACTTTCATAGGAGTGGTAAAGCCACATTTAAATTTTCTTGGCGTTCTTTTGTTTACTGGAAAAACTCGAACGACAACTTTGTTACCTTCTTTCCATTGCATTAAAGACGGATCACGATATTCTACGCCAACAATTTGTTTGTATGCTTTTTTTGCTTTTTCCTTTGTTGTCAAGACGCCTTTTCGTTCGATTCCGTTTACCCAAAGTGAAAGTGAAGTGGCGACAGAACCTTCCGGCAATTGAAAAGAGTAAATGGCTTCTTGATTATTCCAAGCTTTTGCGTCAGATGCAATATCCATCGTGATTTCAGTATAAGCCAATCGAGTATTAGGGTAAAGCTTTACATCTTCTTTAATGGCTTTTGTGAGTACATTTTCACCGTTCCAAAGCTGTTCTTCGGTTTCAAGTCTTTTGTCAAAATTTGATTTTAAAATATTTATTTTGTCATCATTTGTTAAGCCTGAATCTTCACAAAACCAATAGGCAATGCTAATAAATGGATTATGGATTTTGGTTTCGTTGAACTGTTGATTGCTGAATGAATCAAATCCGTCAAATGAGAAAAAGTCATTTTTGTCAAAATATACAATATCCTTCTTTAGCAAGATCTCGTTAAAAAAATTAGGTTTTAAATTTTGAGAAACCAAAATGTATCGTGGTAAATCTTCATTAGAATTAAAAGAATTGATTTTGGCAATTTGAATTATTTTGTTGTTTTCCACAACTAATCCAATAGTGAAAATCGAAAAACCGACTAATACAAGCCCAAATCCGGCACTAAAGGAAAGGAAATAAAGTCTGTTTTTTGGCAAATACAAAATAACGGTTAGCAAATGAATAATTAAAATTATTCCGGGCACCAGACCATAAAATCCCATTCCGAGAGCTAAAATTCCAATAAATGAAAATGGTGTAAGTGGAATAAGGTATAAGGCAAAATAAAAGATGATCCAAAATGAAATTCCATTTATAAAATAAAATAGGAATGTACGAGGGGTTTCAATAAAATCTTGATACAGAATAAAATTCGTAAAGCAAAAAACAAAAGTGGTGACGTAAACCCATATTGGCAAATCTTGAAAAACCGGAATAAAAACATTTAAGCTAAAACAACCGATAAGCCAATTCAGCATTAGAAAAGGAATCAGATGAACGTATTCGTTTTTGTCTTTTAAAATTGAAAAAGAGATAATAGTTCCATATAAAAATTCAATAATAAGGCTGATTACCCCGATTGATTCATATTCATAAAAAGATAATTTTTGAGAGGCTAAAGCACAAATCATAAATATGGTGCTGAAAATTGTAACCACAAGACTTGCTTGTACTCCTGGTTTTTGATAGTAATCTAAAATTTCTGTTTTGTATTTCATAGTTATGTGTTTTTAAAAGTACTTTGAATTGCAAAGTTAATAGAAAATCTGAAAAACAAAATTTTTGACTTAGTTTTTTTAAGAAAATTCTTGATTAGACTTTTTTGTCTGAAATTGTATTTTGAAGAAGAAAAAAGATAACTATAACGTTATAATTTGTTATTTAGAAAGGTTCTTAGCTAAAATAGAAGTAAAATCGTACTTACGCCGTAACATTAAATTTCGACTTTGTTAAAGAAAAGATTTTAAAATACCAATAATTCATTTTTTTAATATAAAATTGATTTTTTGATAAAAACAAGCAGTGAAAATCGTTTTTTAGCAATAATAATTTTTGAAAAGACGACTTCTATTAAATTTTTTTAATTACGGTCTTTAATGTTTAAATTTGCCTCAAAAAAATAAATCCGCTTTTATTATGAATATTTATCAGGATTACCTTCAAGAAATTGAAGAAAGAAAAAATCAAGGGTTACACCCAAAACCAATTGATGGAGCTGAATTATTAAGCGAAATCATTGCTCAAATTAAAGATGTTGATAACGCATACCGCGAAGACTCTCTTAAGTTTTTTATTTACAATACGTTACCTGGTACTACAAGTGCTTGCAGGTGAAAAAGCAAAGTTTTTAAAAGAAATCATTTTAGGTCAATCTGTAGTAAAAGAGATTACACCTGCTTTTGCTTTTGAATTATTATCACACATGAAGGGAGGACCTTCAATTGAAGTGTTATTAGATCTAGCTTTAGGAAATGATGCCGCAATTGCTAAACAAGGCGCAGACGTTCTTAAAACACAAGTTTTCCTTTATGATGCAGATACTGATCGCTTGAAAGAAGCTTTCAAAGCAGGTAATGCATTCGCTAAAGAAATTATTGAAAGTTATGCAAAAGCTGAATTCTTCACTAAACTTCCAGAAATAGCTGAAGAAATTAAAGTTGTTACTTATATCGCTGGAGAAGGTGATATCTCGACAGATTTATTGTCTCCAGGAAACCAAGCGCACTCTCGTTCAGATCGTGAGCTTCACGGTAAATGTATGATTACACCTCAAGCACAAGAGGAAATTCAAGCTTTACAGGCGAAACATCCAGATGCAAGTGTGATGTTAATTGCTGAAAAAGGAACAATGGGAGTTGGTTCTTCTCGTATGTCAGGTGTAAACAACGTGGCGCTTTGGACAGGAAAACAAGCAAGTGAGTATGTTCCATTCGTAAACATTGCTCCAATTGTTGGAGGTACGAACGGTATTTCTCCAATTTTCCTTACTACAGTTGATGTAACTGGAGGTATCGGAATTGACCTTAAAAACTGGGTTAAAAAAGTTGATGCAGATGGAAAACCAGTATTGAACGAAAATAATGAGCCAATTCTTGAGCAAGCTTATTCTGTTGCTACAGGAACTGTGTTGACGATCAATACTCAAACTAAAAAATTATACAACGGTGATCAAGAATTAATTGATATTTCTAGATCATTCACTCCTCAGAAAAAAGAGTTCATCAGAGCTGGAGGATCTTATGCAATTGTATTCGGTAAAAAACTTCAAACATTTGTCGCAAAAGTTTTAGATATTGAAGCTCCAGCTGTATTTGCTCCATCTAAAGAAATTTCTAACGAAGGACAAGGTTTAACAGCAGTTGAAAAAATCTTCAATAAAAATGCTGTAGGTATTGCTCCAGGAAAAGTATTGCATGCTGGTTCTGACGTTCGTGTAGAAGTAAACATTGTAGGTTCTCAGGATACTACAGGTCTTATGACGGCTCAAGAATTAGAGTCTATGGTCGCTACAGTTATTTCTCCAATTGTTGATGGTGCTTACCAATCTGGTTGTCACACTGCTTCAGTTTGGGATAAAAAAGCTCAGGCTAATATCCCTAAATTAATGAAGTTCATGAACAACTTCGGTTTGATCACGGCTCGTGACCCAAAAGGTGTTTATCACTCAATGACCGACGTTATCCACAAAGTACTTAATGATATTACTATCGACGAATGGGCGATCATTATCGGTGGTGACTCTCACACGAGAATGTCTAAAGGTGTTGCTTTTGGTGCTGACTCAGGAACTGTTGCTCTAGCATTGGCTACGGGAGAGGCTTCTATGCCAATTCCAGAATCTGTAAAAGTGACTTTCAAAGGAGAGATGAAAGGATATATGGATTTCCGTGATGTGGTTCATGCTACACAAGCGCAAATGCTTAAGCAATTCAACGGTGAGAACGTATTCCAAGGAAGAATCATTGAGGTTCACATTGGTACGCTTACTGCTGACCAAGCGTTTACATTTACAGACTGGACTGCAGAGATGAAAGCTAAAGCCTCTATCTGTATTTCAGAAGACGATACTTTGATTGAATCATTGGAAATTGCTAAAGGCAGAATCCAAATCATGATTAACAAAGGAATGGATAATGATAGACAAGTTCTTCAAGGATTAATCAACAAAGCAGATAAGAGAATTGCTGAAATTAAATCTGGTGAAAAACCAGCCTTAACTCCAGATGCGAATGCTAAATATTATGCTGAAGTTGTAGTTGATTTGGATCAAATTGCTGAGCCAATGATTGCGGATCCAGACGTTAATAATAAAGACGTTTCTAAACGTTATACTCACGATACAATTAGACCATTATCTTTCTATGGTGGAGAGAAAAAAGTAGATCTTGGATTTATCGGTTCTTGTATGGTTCACAAAGGAGATATGAAAATCCTTGCTCAAATGTTGAAAAACGTTGAAGCGCAACAAGGAAAAGTTGAATTCAATGCTCCTCTTGTAGTTGCTCCTCCAACTTACAACATCGTAGATGAATTGAAAGCTGAAGGTGATTGGGAAGTTTTACAAAGATACTCTGGTTTCGAATTTGACGATAACGCTCCTAAAGGTGCGGCTCGTACAGAATACGAAAACATGTTGTACTTAGAGCGTCCTGGATGTAACCTTTGTATGGGTAACCAAGAAAAAGCGGCTAAAGGAGATACTGTAATGGCAACATCTACTCGTTTATTCCAAGGAAGAGTTGTGGAAGATGCTGATGGTAAAAAAGGAGAGTCATTGCTTTCTTCTACACCAGTTGTGGTTCTTTCTACAATTTTAGGTAGAACTCCAACTATAGAAGAGTATACTGTCGCTGTTGATGGAATCAACTTAACGAAGTTCGCTCCATCTAATAAGCAATTAGTTATGTAATCGAAAGATTATTTAAATAATATTTTCAAAGCCCGAGTCATAAAACTCGGGCTTTTTTTGTAATAATTGTTCTATTTTTTGTATCTTGTGATGTTCAAAAAACAATAATAAAAACAAAAAAATCTATGGCTTTTGATATTGAAATGATTAAAAAAGTGTACGAGAATATGCCTGCACGTGTTGATAAAGCGCGTGAGCTTGTTGGGCGTCCACTTACTTTAACGGAGAAAATTTTATACAACCACCTTTGGGATGGAACGCCATCTAAGGTGTTTAAGAGAGGAGTTGATTATGTTGATTTTGCGCCAGACCGTGTAGCTTGTCAGGATGCAACAGCACAAATGGCATTATTGCAATTTATGCACGCTGGAAAATCTAAAGTAGCAGTTCCAACAACGGTACACTGTGATCACTTGATTCAGGCAAAAGTCGATGCGGCAACTGATTTGGCTAGAGCGAAGACACAAAGTAATGAAGTTTTTGACTTTTTGTCTTCTGTTTCGAATAAATACGGAATCGGTTTCTGGAAACCAGGAGCTGGAATTATTCACCAAGTTGTACTCGAAAATTATGCTTTCCCAGGCGGAATGATGATTGGTACCGATTCTCACACTGTAAATGCAGGTGGTTTGGGAATGGTAGCAATTGGTGTTGGTGGAGCAGATGCTGTAGATGTAATGTCAGGAATGGCATGGGAACTTAAATTCCCTAAACTTATCGGAGTTAAATTGACTGGAAAATTATCAGGTTGGACAGCTCCTAAAGATGTTATTCTTAAAGTTGCAGGTATTCTTACTGTAAAGGGAGGAACCGGTGCTATTGTAGAATATTTTGGAGAAGGTGCAACAGCTATGTCTTGTACTGGAAAGGGAACAATCTGTAATATGGGTGCTGAAATTGGAGCTACAACTTCAACTTTTGGTTATGATGCTTCAATGGGGCGTTATCTACGTTCTACAAACCGTGCAGATGTTGCCGATGCCTGCAGACAAAATAGCTTCATATTTAACTGGAGACCCAGAAGTATATGCAAATCCAGAGCAGTATTTTGATCAGGTTATCGAAATCAATTTGTCTGAATTAGAGCCACATTTAAACGGACCTTTTACTCCAGATTTGGCTACACCAATCTCTAAAATGAAAGAGGAAGCCATCAAAAATAACTGGCCGTTGCAAATTCAAGTTGGTTTGATCGGTTCATGTACAAATTCTTCTTACGAAGATATTTCTCGTGCTTGCATCTTTGGCAAGACAAGTTGTCGCTAAAAATTTAAAAACAAAAGCTGAATTTACTATTACGCCAGGCTCTGAAGTAGTTCGTTCAACTATTGAAAGAGACGGATTTATTGATACATTCCATAAAATTGGAGCAACTGTTTTTGCTAACGCTTGCGGACCATGTATTGGTATGTGGGATAGAGAAGGAGCAGAAAAAGAAGAAAGAAATACGATTGTGCACTCATTCAACCGTAACTTCTCAAAACGTGCTGATGGTAATCCTAATACTTTAGCTTTTGTTGGTTCTCCAGAATTGGTAACGGCGATGGCAATCGCGGGCGATTTAGGTTTTAATCCGTTAACCGATAAATTAATCAATGAAGATGGAGAAGAAGTAATGCTAGATGCTCCAACAGGAGATGAACTTCCAGCTAAAGGATTTTATGCTGAAGATCCAGGATTCCAAGCTCCAGCAGAAGACGGATCAGGAGTTCAGGTTGTGGTAAATCCAACTTCAGAGCGTTTGCAGTTATTGGCTCCTTTTGATGCTTGGGATGGCAAAAACATCACAGGCGCTAAATTGTTGATCAAAGCATTCGGAAAATGTACTACAGACCACATTTCTATGGCTGGACCTTGGTTGCGTTTCCGCGGACATTTAGATAATATTTCAAACAACATGTTGATTGGTGCTGTAAATGCGTATAACCAAAAAACAAATTCGGTTAAAAACCAATTAACAGGCCAGTATGATGCTGTTCCTGCTGTTGCTCGAGCGTACAAAGCAGTTGGAGTTCCGTCGATTGTAGTTGGTGATCACAATTATGGAGAAGGTTCTTCTCGTGAGCACGCCGCAATGGAGCCTCGTTTCTTAGGTGTAAAGGCTGTTTTGGTAAAATCATTCGCTCGTATCCACGAAACAAACCTTAAAAAACAAGGTCTTTTAGGATTGACTTTTGCAAATGAAGCAGACTATGATAAAATTCAAGAAGATGACACAATCAATTTCTTAGATTTAACAGAATTCGCGCCAGGAAAACCATTGACATTGGAATTTGTCCATGCAAATGGCACAAAAGATATTATTTTAGCTAACCATACATACAACGAAGGCCAAATTGGATGGTTCGTTGCAGGTTCTGCATTAAATTTGATTGCGGCTGGAAAAGCGTAATTTTTAAGATTCAATTATAGTAAAAATGCTCTGTGAAAACAGGGCATTTTTTATTAGGAGCTAATCCGGCTATCCGCTGTATTCCCGATTTAGAAAAACTACGGCTAAAAAGCCTTGTTTTTCTAAATCGGGAGATGCCGCCTCTATCCGGGCTAGGGCATTCGGTTTTAAAAGAAGATTTTCAGAGTGATTTCAACATTTCAAAAAAAATTAATCATTTGATTTGGCTGTGATTTTTTCTTCCGATAAGGTTTTGATTCTATAGGGTTTAGTGTTTTTAAATTCTTCCACATCAACACTGTATACTTTTGAAGAAGGAACTTTAGAATAAGAATTGTCCAAACGGCCGCCCAAAAGATATAATTTGTTATTGTAGTAATACATCGCACTATATTTTAATGGAATGTCGATGTCGTATTCTTTCAATTGTTTGGTTTTTATATTGTAGGTACACATTTTTTTGTCTTCAAAAAATAGATCATATTATCATGATAAGTAATTGCAGGTCTTTCAAATTCCGAAAACAATTCACCTTCAATTTGCCAGGTTTCGGTTACTAAATCAAAAGTCTCAATTTGAGAAATTGGTTTTCCATCATTGCCTCCAATGAGATAGATTTTATCATTAATTAAGATTCCGGTAGTTTCCTTTGCAGTGGGCATAGGATCGAGTTCGTACCAATTTCCGGATGTGATATTGTACAAATGCACTTTATTAGTAAATCCCTTTACGTCTTTTTCAGATCTTTTTACAGAGCCACCCATTACGATAATATTATCTTTATACGAAAACGAAGCAAAATCTGTCGCTTGATGCGGATTTGTATGGTCTAAACTTACAGTTTGTTTATCAAGATCGATCACTTCAATTTGATTTTCTAGATATTCCCAACTGCTTACTGAGTTAACCAACATTCTTTTTCCGCCCAAAACATAAATCATGCCATTGTAGTAATGTAAACTATGATAACCTCTTGCTTTTAGATTTAATTTGGAAGTTTCCCACGTATTAGTTCCAATATCATAAATAGAAAGGTATTTTTTATAATGTCTTTTTGGTTTAGGCATCTGTGCTTCCTTTAAATAATCGCCCGTATTATAATCGGCTCTTTCTGCTTGACCTCTTTTCAAATAATCGATTTCAGGATAAGCATCTCCGCCACTGACATAAATTTTGTCTTCTTTTAAAAAAGATCCAAAGGAAAAAGTAGGATTTTTTAACGGACTAAGTAGATTAAAAGAAAGACTGGTTTTCAATTTTGCATTGGGTAAAATTGCTACTTCGGATAAATTCTGAATGCTTTCTTCAAGGTAAATTTTGAATTTATGCTCTGTTAAATATCTAAAAGAATATTGAGCGGTTTTGTATCCAATATGAGAGAATTCTATAATCTCATCGGCTTTTAGATTTGAAAAAGAGGCTAATGAAAATTCTCCTTTTTTGTTTGTTATGGTGCCCGTTTTACTGCTTACAGCAAAAATATTTACATCTTCTAGAGGTTCGTTTGTTGATGAAAATACAAAGCCTCTTTGTGTTTGTGCAGTGGAAATTAGCGGAAAGATAAGTAAAAGAAAGAGTAATTTTTTCACAAGTTTTTGAAAGTTAAGTTACTATTAAATCTTGAATTATGTAAAAAACTGGATTTTGTTTTGTGGATGATTCTTAAAAGAGAATTACTAATTAACCTTGGCTAAGGTTATTTCTTTCTTGAAATTTTTAGTTCTAACCGGTCTCGTTTTTTTTAAGTTTTCGACTTCAATAGTAAATACTTTTGATGAGGCTGTTTTAGAGTATGGAGTTTCGACACGTCCTCCAAAAATATATAATTTGTTGTCATAATAGTACATTGAAGAATATTTTAAGTTTAAGTCAATTTGATATTCATTGAGCAGTTGTGTTTTGAGGTCATAAGTAAACATTTTTCGATCTTCAAAAAAGTAAATAATATTTTCGTAGCAGGTTATCGCGGGTCTTTCTAAACTTGAGAATAATTCAGCTTCAGTTTCCCATATTTCTGTATGCAAATCATAACTTTGAATTTTAGTGATCGGTTTTCCATCATTGCCTCCAATTAAATAAATTTTGTCATCAATGAGAATTCCAGTAGTTTCTCGGGGAGTAGGAAGATTTCCAAGCTCATACCAATATCCTGAAGTAATATTGTAAAGATGAATTTTACTTGTAAAATCTTTTACTCCTTTTGTTCCGGTTCTCAAATAACCGCCCATTACGATAATATTATCCTTGTAAGAAAATGAAGCAAAATTTGCGGCCTGATGCGGATTGGTATTATCTACTTGAATAGCTTGGTCATTAATATTTAAAACTTCAATTTTATCTTGTATATATTCCCAGACATAGGTAAGTCCATCAGTTTTAATATTCATCTTGATTTCTTTGCCACCTAAAACGTAAATTGAATTGTCGTAATAATGAATATTATGATAGGCTCTTTTTTTAGTTTTAACTTTTTGATTTCCCACGAATCCGTTTTAAAATCATAAATGCATAGGTCACGTTTATAAAATAGAATATTATCTTCTGTTCCAGATTGAAGAAAGTTAATCAAATCAGCGTCTGCTCTTCTTGATCTAAATTTTTCAAATGCATCTGTTTCTCGTGATGCATCGCCTCCAATTATGTACAATTTATCATCTTTAAGAAATGATCCAAATGCTGAAATATCATTTTTCATTGAGTTCAATTCCTTAAAGGAAAGTTTTTTCTCCAATTTTTTGCTGGAGGCAATAGTTACATTGGATAAATTTTGAACGTCTTCGTTAAGTATAATTTTATAATTGTGACTTTTTAAATAGCTTATACTAAGTCTTTTTGTGGTATAGCCAATATGAGAAAATTCCAGTATTTCATCATTTTTAAATTGCGAAAGTAGTTGTAAAGAAAACTTGCCGTCTTTATCGCTTATTGTTCTGGTTTTGCTCGAGAGTGCCAATATGTTAGTGTTTTCAATTGGATTATTATCTTTCTCAGAAACGATAATTCCGCTTATATTTTGAGCAAATGATAACAAAGGACATAAAACGAAAATTAAAAATAATTTTTTCATTTGGTTTTTCAGATTTTGGTTGTTCCGAATTTATGAGAAAAACTTTTTTCTATAAAAGGCATATTGTCAGAGTATTATCACAATTTCTGTGCCGACTTGTTAATTTGAGCAAAATTAGTTGTTAAAAAATGTGCTTTTTTTACTTTAAAAAGTTAAATTCGCCTTGCCCCAAACAACAAAATTGCTTTTTTTGAGTTTTACATGTAGAAAAGCTCGAAAAATGCGATTGATAAAATGAATAGGAATGATTTATAGATTAATAATACTGATGTTTTTTTTCAGTGTAGGTGTTTTTTCTCAGGAAAAATATATCAAGCACAAAATTTCAAAAGGAGAAAACCTTTCTGTTATTGCTAAAAAATACGGAGTAAAAGTGAAAGAAATTACAGACGCTAACCCAGATGCGCCAAAAATTCTAAAACTAAATTCGATACTATTAATCCCCGATAAAAATAACAGCGCTTCAAAAGCAAAAACTAAGTCTACTGAGCTTGCTGTAAATAATACGCCCCCAGATAATGTCTCAAATGATACACATGAAGTTGAGGCAAAAGAAACGCTTTGGGGAATCTCGAAAAAATACAACGTTTCGGTCGATGATTTAAAAAAGCAAATCCGTCAATTGAAACCGATGGATTGAAGATTGGTCAACGAATTGCTATTCCTTCTAAGAATGTTGAAATTGCCGAAAAGCCTGCTGAAGTTGCTATAAATTCATCAGATGTTGAGGTTGTGGTGGAGGTTCAGCCAAAAGAGACAAAATACGCAATAGCCAAGAAGTATGGAATTACGGTTGCGGAACTAGAAAAGCAAAACCCATTTATAAAAGGGAAATTACCAGTAGGTTATGTTTTAAAGTTAAAAATACCTAAAGAAAAAGCGGATGCTATTGCGGCGCTAAATTCGGGTTCTACGCAAACTGAAATGAAACCGCTTCAGGAAGAAAATATTCAGATTGCAGACAAAACCAATGTTAAAATGGATTCAGCGATGGTGCATGTGAGTAATCATTCTGAATTAATTGATTTGCTGATTTTAAATGCGACACAAAATATAGGGACACGCTACCGTTCTGGCGGAACGACAAAAGCCGGTTTTGATTGTTCAGGTCTGATGTTTTGCACTTTTGGAAACTTCGATATTAAATTGCCAAGAAGCTCAATCGAGCAATCCCGAATTGGTACAAAAGTAGGCAACGCCGAAGCGCAAAAAGGAGACTTGATTTTCTTTAAAACCAATGGGCGACGCCATATTAATCATGTTGGTATGGTCGTTGAGGTAAGCGATGGGGAAATTAAATTTGTTCACTCATCAACTCATGGTGGCGTAATGATTTCTTCTACAAAAGAACCATATTACGAAAGAGCTTTTTCGCAAGTAAATCGTGTTTTAGTAGAAGAGTCTAAGAAGCTATAATGTTGATATAAAAGTCATCTTTGAATTCTTCGATTGGAAAAGGTTTGGTTAGCATTTTAGAGACATATTTATTTTCTGTTATTTCAGCAATTTCGTCTTGATCTAAGGTAGACGAAAGAACATAAATTAAGGTCTCACTCTTTAGTTTTGAATCCAGTTTGTCATATTCTTTTAAGAATTCGAATCCATTCATAAATGGCATTTGAATATCAAGAAGAATAATCAAAGGTTTATCGGATTCTTTGCTGTTCGCTAACCATTGAAGTCCTTCTTGCCCGTTGTTGGCAATATGAATTTTATGTACAAAAAGTACTTTTTTCAGCAATTGTTTCATTACAAGCTGATCAATCAAATTATCTTCGATTAATAAAAATGTTGGGCTAAATGGCATAATGATTCGGTATTGTTACGATGAATTTGCTTCCAATTGTAGTTTCTGAACATACAGATATGTTTCCTTTTATATTTTCAACGGCTTCTTTGACAATATAAAGCCCGAGCCCTGAGCCTTTATTTTTGTTTGTTCCGAAATACATTTCGAAAATATTAGCCTTAAATTCTTCCTTGATTCCGATTCCATTGTCTGTTACTTCAATTTTGTTAAAGCCGTCAGTCAGTGAAGTTTTAATAGAAATAAACATTTCTTGTTTACTTGCGTCGGCATATTTTATCGCATTAGAAAGTAAGTTCGAGATAATGATTTTCAATCTTAGGCTGTCGCTATGAATTTGATCAACTAATAATTCTTTTGTGAATATTATTCGGTCTGCGTTTTCAATATGCATCAGTTGCGAAATTGCTTCTTCAAACAATTCTTTTAAGCTTACAGGTTCCATCACTATTTGTGCACGCTTGTTTTTTGAATAATCAATAATATCACTGATGAATTGATCTTGTTTAGCTAAACTTTGCTCCATTAAATGGAGATATTCTTTGATCTGACTCATATTGTCTTCTAATTGAGTAACTTTTATCAAGCCTTTTAGAGAAGTGATCGGTGATCTTAAATCATGTGAAGCGCTATAGACAAAACAGTCCAGTTCGTGATTTGCCAGTAATAAATTTTCATTTTTCACCTCAATTTCTTTTTTTGATGTCAGCAAGCGTTTTACCATTATAGAATAGTAAAGACATATGCTCGCATATAATGATGAGGATGAAAACAATATTTGTAATAGTCAATAAATCTTTTATTTTTCGAGTTCCGGCTCCAAGGGTGTTTGAAAAATTACGTTCATTCACCGTCAATCGATCACTAATCGAACTGATTCGTTCAAGGAATTTTCTTTGTTCATCAACGGTTAGTGAATTATGTTTGATTTTGGCGTCGATTTCTGTTCCAATCACAAATAACTCATAGATCAAATTATCTCCCTGTTCCCATTCATGAATTGCTTTTGCTAAAAAGGGAACTTTTTTAAAATTGACAAATAACCAAACTATATCGTCTAAATCATCTTTATGATTTCTTCCTGCTAAAAAACCTTGTCTTGCAATTTGATTGTCGCCAGCTTTTAAAAGTGTTTTTCGGGCAATTCCGTCACCTTGAGGGACAGTCAATTCTTCCAGAAATAGTTTCCATTGATTTTGGTCTTTGGTATAGAGGTAAGTTATAAGGTGCCTGGAAGCATCTTTTTGGCTTTTTGAGTAATGTGATTCACCATTTACATAAGCTCTATTGGCAGATAATATTTTGATGGTGAAGAAATTTATGCAAATTAATAAGGCGCATGTAATAAAAACAATTAACAAAAGAACGAAGACGTTTGGGAAACGCATTTTTCTGAGAAACTGGATCTTTTGCATATTTCTTGTTTTGTAGGTTAATAGTTTGGATTTGGGGGTCTAATAACTTGTAAAAGATGCTTTTTATATCTCACTAATCTTTTTTGGGTTTGCTCATGTTTTTAATGTCTTGGGTAAACAAATGTTAATAAAAAAGAAAGAATTTTAAAACTTTTATCCTCTCAACCAAATTTAATAAAAATATATTTTGCTTTGACAAATGGGATTTTATTTTTTCTGAAATTTAATATTTTTTAATTTAATTATTTGATTATCAATTAATTGAATGTTTGTTAAAGATATTTTTTAACGCTTTCTGCTATCTTTGAATCAAGTTTTTAGTAATCATTTTTGGAATAATTTATTTTTTATACTAATAATTTTGTTTAACTACTTTAAGGTTTTATAAATTAAATTTTTTTAAGAATTTAATTTTTATTTTTTTGGAAGAATAAAAAATAAGTTTTGATAAAATGTAAGAAATTAATAGTGTTCTTTTTCAGAGTTCAGAGTTTTTAAAAGAAAAAGCAGCAGCTTTTGCCTGCCGCTTTTGTTTAAAAGTAGAGTTATGTCATGTAGTAAAATTTATATTTTTATTTGTTTTTTAGTGAACACAGAAAAAGTTTTATAGATACTTAGCAGATAATTTTGGGAACATTCGTTTTAAATCGTCATTATCTTCGTTCCACTCATTTCCAGTTGTGATATAGTTTTCCTGAAATGGATATGGCATTTTTTGCCCAGTAAGTTCTTCAAAAATTATTCCTGGTAGATACCCAAATCCTTCCCATTCAAAATCCTCAATTAAGTGAGTTTCAATTTCTGAAAGTGATTCTGGATCAGCGATTGTTTTATAATAAAAGCCTTGGCCTTGAGCGATTACCCATTCGCGAAAATCATTGAAATTATCGTCGCTACAGCCTCCGTGAATAATGTATATGGCGCCCCAAAGCTCCCAAGTATTGGCTTGGCCTCTAAAATTTCGAAAACTGTTGCCAAATAAAATGAGTTCATCTGCAGTTAGTTTTCTAAGTTCATTTGCTAATTCTTCTTGTTGTTCTTCAAAATTGCCTCCGGAGATATCTTTGGTTTTTTGAATTATTTTCCAAAATAAATCTTCATCCATCAATTCGTCAGAAATTTTGAAATCTTTTTTTTGCAGATTGAATAGATATGTCTTTTTCTTTCTTGCCAAAAAGTTTGTCAAATATTCCCATAAAGGTGTGGTTTATTTTGGTAAATATTGGCTATTGTCCTCATTTTTAAATTTTGATGTTGAAATTTCTTCTTTAATAAAATTTAATTTTGGTTCAGCTTTAGCAGGATTGCTTTCAAAAACAGGATTAGCCATAGTTGAATTTTTAATTTTCAAAAGAGTACTGATAAAAAATGCCAAAGCTCCAATGCCAAATAAAGCAAGAAAAATGTTGATATACATCTCAATTCCAGTTCGGCTTAAATTTTGAGCTAAAATAATTAAGCCAAAAGCGGTAAATATAATACCCCAATATTCCATTTTGACCCAAAATAAACTGTGATTACTTTTGTAATTTATTTTATTTCCAGTTTCCTTGTCAATAATAACTCGTAATGTTCTGTTCCATTTTATTCCCAATATAAAGCTAAAAATTCCAGTTATATATAGTGGAACGATAAATGATAAATCAACGTATGTTTCTGGAAAAATTGAAACGCTGATTAAAAGAGCAACAAATAAAATTAATAGAGAGAAAATTCCTCTGCCTGACCAAACTATCATTATTTTAAGTTTTTAATTAAAAGCCTATATTTTTTTAAGTCCTTTTGCCTTATCCGGACTAAATTTTCTGCATTAAGAATTCACATTAATCAATCCTCTGAAAAACTGAATACCGCCAAATAAGATAGCGCCCCAAAATATAAATCCAATATTAGCAAGCGTCAAAATGGTGCCTCCGCAAAACCATAACGCTCCATAAACCATATCTTTTCGGGCTTTTTCGTATTTTGCTTCTTGAATTTCTATTTCTAGGTTTTCAACAATCAATGCGACAACTTCGGCGCTTACCCCTTGTTCTGCAAGTTTTGCTTTGGTTTCATAAGCCGATTTGTTTTCATTGATGAGCAGGTTTGTTGCATAATTGTAGTGATGTGTTGATACATCAGATGGGGCATTTTGGGTCGTTTCCATGGATTAGTTTTGGGTTAGTTATGAATAAAATATAAATACTTTCTACGGCTATCATATTATTTGATAGTATTCTCATTAGAATGGGGATTTTATATGCTAAGTCAAATATAAATAGTTGAAAAATTATATGCTTACGGGAAGACGTAAATGGGAAAATTTTTTTCAATAAAAAAAGTGGCAATGAAAATTTGCCACTTTTTTATTGAAAACCATTGTGATCTAATTTATATTTTTACAGTTGATGATCTTTTCAGTTCTAAATTTTCCATATAAGCTTTTAGAGCTTTTCCAAAATAAGCACTTTCATATCCGCATTTATATTGTTTGTTTGTAAATCTGTCTCTTACATAAAATTGCTTGAATATTATTGTACTGCTTGAGGGTGGTGTATGAAATTGAGAATTGCCTGAGTAATATACAGTTCGTGAAGTTCCTTCATCATAATCAAAAACATAGCGATAGATAGTTTTGTCTTTATACTTTTCGGATTCAATTTTGTCATAAGTAATAAATTCATATTTCCCTAAATATCGTTTTGCGGCGCTTTTTACATATTTATCGTAGCTAGAACGTTTTTTGAGAACAATTAAAAGAACTTGATTGTCAAATTTTCCAAATTCTGGCGGAATAGCATCTTCTTTTTCAGTAAAATGTTTTTTTGCATGTCCTTTTGCAATAGCGCCACATGAATTTAAAGAGAGTGTAAATGCTAGCAGAAGGATTAAAATTAAAGATAGGTTTAGTTTCATTGGAGTAGGTTTGGTTAGAAGCCTTATTAAAGTTATGTGGTTAAAAAATAGATCTATTAGATTGAATTATTGTTTGACGAAATTGAATCATTGCTATAGTTCTCAAATTTAAATAGTTGAATTGGCAAATAATTGCGGAAAACCGTAAATGTTAAATTTTGATATAATAAAAACCGCAAGTTAATTTGCGGCTTTTATTAATAAAGTTCGTGCCAGAAATGTTTGCAACCATCCTTGCATTCTGTTTTTCTTCTTTCGGTGTCAGTTATTTTAAAAATCCATAGCAAGGCGGTTATTGTTTTTTTATTTTCTTCCTCAGGAAGTTTAGCTAATTTTTGAAATGCAATTTTGGTTGGGAATGTTTTTAAAAGCACTATTGGTGTATAAGTTGGTTTTAATGGAATGCTTTTTAATGCCTCTTGGTAAGATGGCGAATTATAGTTGACTTTATCTGGAATCGAATTGATGATATAATTATGCAACGTTGTAAAAAGCTCTTTAAAATTATAATCATTTTCTAATAAAAGCTCTAAGCCGGTATTAAAATCGATATGATCTTGAGCAGTTTTGTTGATTATTTTTTCTATCTTTTTCAAAATGGTTTAGTTTCTTTTTGGGAATAGTATTCCAAAATTAAGCAGTCGAACTAATATAAAGTTACGGAAAGACGTAAAGCAAAGACTTTTTTGCAAAATCAAAGTTTTCTAAGAAAGTGAGCTTTTGTTTTTAAAGAATAATCAGAATTTGGAATTTGAAGATTAGGATTTCAGAAAAAAGTATATCTTTAACCAACCCAAAACCAAAAAAAATGCAAGAACACGACCAAGAAAATGAACATTTTAAAAGAGAATTAGGATTATTAGACGGAACCATGCTTGTAGTAGGTTCGATGATTGGATCCGGAATATTTATAGTAAGTGCTGATATCGCAAGGCGAGTAGGATCTGCCGGATGGCTTACCTTAATTTGGCTGATTTCGGGATTAATTACGATTATTGCCGCAGTGAGTTACGGAGAATTAAGTTCGATGTTTCCAAAAGCCGGAGGGCAATATGTTTATCTAAAAGAAGCTTACAACAAACTGATAGCATTTCTTTATGGATGGAGTTTTTTTGCAGTAATTCAGACCGGTACAATTGCCGCAGTGGGAGTGGCTTTTTCGAAGTTTGCCGCATATTTATATGAACCTTTTAGCGATGAAAACATTCTTTATGAAGCTGGTTTTTTTAAGCTTAATGCCGCACAACTCGTTTCTATTTTCACGATTATTTTATTGACTTATATTAACAGTCGCGGTGTAAAAAACGGAAAAATCCTGCAGACAGTTTTAACAATAATTAAAATTTTATCATTGCTAGGGTTGATCGTTTTTGGATTAACGCTCGCGACAAAAGCTTCAGTTTGGGATGCCAACTGGGCAGATGCCTGGACAACACGCACATATAATACCGAAAGCAGTTCATGGCTTCCAATTAGCGAAACGGCTTTGATTACTGGAATTTCTGCCGCAATGGTTGGTTCATTATTTTCTAGTGATGCTTGGAATGGTGTAACTTTTATTGCTGGCGAAATTAAAAATCCGCAACGTAATGTAGGTTTAAGCCTGTTTCTTGGAACTTTTATCGTGACGCTTATTTATGTTTTAACGAATATTATGTACTTGGCGGTAGTTCCGTTAGATGAAATTGCTACGGCAAAATCAGATAGAGTTGCAGTTGTTGCGGCACAATATATTTTTGGAAATGTTGGAACATTGATTATCGCAATTATGATTATGATTTCGACTTTTGCCTGCAACAACGGATTAATTATGGCGGGCGCAAGAGTATATTATACAATGGCAAATGATGGTTTGTTCTTTAAAAAAGCGACTGTTTTAAATGAATCAAGTGTTCCTGCTTGGGCACTTTGGGCACAGTGTATTTGGGCTTCTGCTTTGTGTTTGACTGGGAAGTATGGCGATTTGTTGGATTTCGTAATCATCATTGTTTTGATTTTCTATATTTTAACAATCTACGGAATTTTTATTTTGAGAAGAAAAATGCCAAATGCCGAAAGGCCATATAAAGCATTTGGATATCCATTCTTGCCAATGGTATATATTATTGCGGCAACAGCAATTAGCGTTTCGTTGTTGATTACAAAATTTTCTACTTGTGGCTGGGGTGTGCTAATTATGTTAACTGGAATTCCCGTTTACTATTTGACAAAACCTAAAGAAGAATAAAATTTAAGTTTAAAGTTTCAGGTTTGAGGTTTCAAGTTTAAAACTTTGAGTATATAAAAAAAGCGTCTTGTATACAATGCGCTTTTTTTGTTTCTAATTGTTGGTATCCGATAAATCATTGTCAATTCTTTCTGCGGTTGGTCTTAAAAAAATCAGATAAATTAAAATCAGTATTCCAAATAATATAAAATCTGGTTTTAAAATTAAGATCAGAAATGTCGCACCTTCAAGAACACCCCAGCGCATGATTGACGCGGTTTGATAAATTGGAAACTTTTCCTCGAGTTTTAATTTGGGATTGATTTGTTTCAATTGGGATTTGAATAAAAAAGTACTCAAAACAAATGCTACAACTGGAATTGCAACATAAATTATCGATGATGAGTCGATGGTGGGAATTCGCAATTTTTCAATCGAAAGGTCACCTAAGATATAATAGAATACAATCGTACCAGCGCAAATGCCGAGATGAATGATTTGTAAGGTTTTAATTTTTTCAGACATGATTTGGTTAGTTAGGGGTGGTTTCTAATATGCAAGTTAGAAATTAATTCTCTGAAAATTCTTATTTTTAGAGTTAAGAATCTTAATTGATTGTTTTTTTGTTGAGAATAAAAAGTAAACGAAGAAAATTACAACGAAAAATTCTGAAGAGAAGATATGGAACAAAAAAAGACATTGCAATTAAGCAATGTCTCCTTTGATGCAAATAATCTGGAAACTGTTATAATGCAACAGGTTCAGCAGATGATTTTATTGTTGAATTAATAATAGACAAGGTAAGCGGGTCAGATTCTCCTGAAAAGAAAGCATCCAGAATTTCCTGAAATATAGGATTTGTGTTTTCAACTAATGAGAATAGTGTCATAGACGAACGCAATTTGCGTGCATCTAAATCTCCAAAAATCCCATCTGCCGATTTCATTTTAAAGCTTAGTAAAAGTTCTGAAATTTCGATTAAATGTTTTCCAAGAATCGGGTGTTCCAAATAGTCAGAAGCTTCTTTTAAATCGTTAATGGCATAAAGATTTGCTGTATCGCTTTTGCCCAAACCTTTTATTTGAGGAAAAATAAACCACATCCAATGGGTCTCTTTTTTCCCTTTGCTGATTTCAGAAAGAGCAGTAAGATAAAGTTTGTTTTGCGCATCTAAGAAACGCGATAAATCATTGTTAGAATAAGCCATTATGGTATTGTATTTTGAAAAAGGTTGCAAAAATAGTAAAAAAGATAGGGTTAGCCTAATAAAAGGTTCATACAGTGCATGTTTTAACTTTTTAAAGAAGGAATATCTTACGTGGTTTTAAATAAAAAATGCTTTTTTTAGAGTTCAATGTTATAAAAATCAAAGATTTCGATTGGTTCTTCTAAAGGTAAGATTGATCCTTGGCAAAACATCTCGAGCTGTTTTTGGAACTTGATGTTGCCAAAAACTATTAGTCGTTCCTGCCATCAGTAGAAACGAACCATGATGTAGCGGAATTTCAATCTGAGGAATTTCCTTATTGAATTTATGGCGCAATTTAAATATTCTCGTTTCACCAAAAGTTACCGAAGCTATAATCGGATCTTTTCCAGAATTGTCTTCCCGGTCGCTGTGCCAGCCAACTCCGTCTTTTCCGTTTCGATATAAATTTAACAGAAGGCTGTTAAAATCAAGCTGAGTTTCTTTTTCTACACGGCCTCTGATTTTTAATAATTCATACGTCCAGTCTGGACCTTTTGGATCTGCGCCAGGATTATCTTTGTCTTCGTACCAAGAAATCATTCGAGGAACGGTATAGGTTTTATCATAAATTTCCATTTCATATTCTCGCCATTTGGTTTTGCGTAGTATTCTTTCATAAAAATGATCCGATTCTTCTTTAGTGAAGAAATTCTCAATCAAAATGAGTTCAGAATCTGGAATGTCAAATATTTTTTTCCTCCCAAACCTGTCGTGAATAATTCGGTATCGCTAAATAGTGTCATAATTTGGATTTTTTACAGCTCTATTTTTTAATTTAATTCGGAATCTGAAAACAGATTAGTTTTGGTTTAATAACGGTTTATTGAAGAATACTTTTCTAGGATTTTTTTCTGCATAAGAAAAGATTAACTGCTCGATATATTGGTTGCTCTTATAAGGTTCGGTATAATTTTTTGCTTCCAATGGATCTTGAATTGAAATATCTGACGGAATATATCCCATTCCATAAAAATGGCCATTTTCGATCCAGATACAGCTTTTTTCTTCTTTAGACCTTCCTTTGTCGATTATAGCAAAAGTGGGTCTGTTGTTTAATAAGAAGTCAATAGCGTTATCGATTTGTGCATTATGCATGATAACATCAGGCAGGCTTTGCGGATTATTATTCTGGAAAAACTCTCCTTCCTCAGATTTTGAATATTTGCAGAAACGATGATCAATTTCAAATCGTTCAGCTAAACTTCTAAGAATATTAGTGCCTTCATATAAACTGCTGAATTCATGCAAACAGATCTGAAATTTGCTCACTTTCCCAATGGCAAGATATTTATAACCATTTCGGGCTTCGTATTGGTAAATACCAAATTTGGCTTCAAAACGTTTTAAGGCTCTGTTGTAAGTCGGCCAAAGTTTTTTGATTTCGGTGCATTCTAAAAGAAGTGCCATCAATTCTGTAGCGCAGACTTCAAAAGAAATTCCGTGGATATCCCTTAAAAAATGCTGTCTCTGCGGATTAATATTATTTCCGCTAAAATGAGAAGCCACACGTTTTTTTAGATTAATCGCTTTTCCAACATAAATCACTTTTTTAGCTTGATTATAAAAATAATATACACCAGGTTTGTCTGGTAAATTATTGAAATCATCTGGCGGAAGGTTAGGAGGAAGACGTTGATCTTGTGCCGTTTTTTTAATCATTTTTTCGATTTCTCCTGCATCGTCCCATTCCATTAAAAGAGAAAAAGTAGAGCAGTAGCATCGGCATCTCCGCCGGCGCGATGTCGGTTTTCTAAAGAAATATTCAACGAGTTACAAAGATTTCCTAAACTATAAGAACCTAAACCCGGTTTGATTTTTCGAGCGACGCGAACGGTACAAAGTTTTTTTGCAGACCATTTAAAACCAGCTTGTTCCAGCTGATGATGCACAAACGAATAATCGAAGTTTACGTTATGTGCGACGAAAATACGGTCGGTTAGCATTTCGAGTACTTTCTCAGAAATGTCATCAAAGATTGGCGCATTGGCAACCATTTCGTTATTAATACCCGTTAATCCAAAAATAGAAGGAGGAATTTCCTGCTCAGGATTTACAAGTGTTTCATAACGATCCAGTACATTTTTACCATCATGAATAATGATCGCAATTTCAGTAATGCGACTTCCACTGGCATTTCCGCCTGTGGTTTCGATATCGACTATAGCATATTCCGTATTTTTCATCTTTATATAACGTAAGTTGTTCTTTAGTTATTTTTTTAGTGTTCAGTTCTCAGTCTCAGTCTCAGTTTTCAGTCTCAGTCCTGAATACTGAGACTGCGACTGAAAACTAAAACTTCATTCTATGTCTCGGCAGATTAATTTCATGTCCCTGCGGATAAGGTTTTCTATGTGTAAGGCTTATATCTTCTTTAATCTGGTTTTGTGTTCTGTATTGATCTTTAGCATCCATATAACGCGGATCTGGAATAAAAGGCATTTTGGCCATTTTGGTTATCGTAATGGTCGGAAAATGATAATCGACTTCGACATTTCCTAACAACAAATAACAACCTCCGCCCTGAAAAGGATGTTTTTCTAAACTATCCGGAAAATGAGCGGTGTCAAAATAAGTGCCTTCATGATCAATCCAGGTTCCGAAATACATCGTTCCTTTTTTGTCGGAACGTGTTTTCTGGAAATCAAATACGCCAGCATTCTGACTTGTTTTTTATGATATTGAACCAAATCTTTCGCCATAACATCTCCACGATGTTTGGTTTGCAATAGATCGAAAACAGTACAGGAAACAGGAAAACTCAAAAGTTCGATTTCGTCAAAAGCATCTTCAAAAACAGAGCGTTCCAATGTTGGAAGTTTGTATTCTTTAACGGGCTCTTGCAGTAATTTCAAATCTCTGTTTTCAGGCTTAAAATTATTCAATAACAGACTTGCAGTTACCAAAAGCTGATTTTTGGTTTTTCCTGTAAAGCGAAAAGCATCAATAAAAATCAATGTTTTAACGCCTTCAATCCCAATTGGAATTCGGTTGATAAAATCTTCCAGAGAATTAAAATCGCCTTTTTTGTTTCGATCTTCTTCAATCAAATGAGCAATTTTAAATTCCAGACTTTGAATGTGCATAAAACCAAGGTAAATATCAGTTCCATACAAAGTAGTTTGATATTCGCTTTTATTCACACACGGATTATGAATCGTTCCGCCAGACATTCTTGCTTCGTGTACATAAACTTCGGTTCTGTAAAATCCGCCTTGATTGTTGATTACTGCCGTCATAAATTCGACGGGATAATTGACTTTCAAATACAAACTCTGATAACTTTCAACCGCATAAGAAGCCGAATGCGCTTTGCAGAAAGAATAGCCCGCAAAAGATTCAATCTGACGGTAAATTTCCTGACTCAGCGATAATGGATGCCCTTTTTGAGCACAACTCGCGAAGAAATTATCTTTTACTTTCTGCAACGCTTCCAAAGATCTTCCTTTTCCAGACATGGCACGACGCAGAATATCGCCGTCAGGAGCGGGAAGTCCGCCATAATGCTGGGCGATTTTAATTACATCTTCCTGATAAACCATAATACCGTAAGTTTCTCCGAGATGTTCCCTAAAAACCTCATGAAAATACTCAAACTGCGTTGGATTATTATGACGGAAAATATACTCTTTCATCATTCCCGATTGTGCTACTCCGGGACGAATAATAGACGACGCGGCGACCAGAATTTTATAATTATCACAATTTAAACGACGCAGTAAACCACGCATAGCAGGGCTTTCGATATAAAAACAGCCAATCGTATGTCCTTTTGCTAAATAAGAATTGCAAACCGCTTCGTCTTTAGAAATTGAAGTGTCACGAATATTAACTTTTATACCGCGGTTTTTGGCAATTAGTTTTACACTGTCATCAATATGTCCGATACCTCGCTGACTCAGAATATCGAATTTATCAAAACCAATTTCTTCGGCAATATGCATGTCAAAAAGCACGATTGGAAAACCTTTTGGAGGCATTTCCAGAGGCGTATAATTCGTAATGGGCTTTTCAGAAATCAAAATTCCGCAGGCATGCATGCTTCGTTGATTCGGGTATTTTTCAAGCAACATTCCGTATTGCTGAACCATTTTTACGATTTTATTGGATTCATGCAAAGCCATTGGATTTTTAGCCAGCATATCCAGTTCTTCTTTAGGAAGACCAAAAACTTTTCCGACTTCTCTAAAAATAGAACGATATTTAAACTCGACGTTCGTACCGCAAAAAGCAACGTGATCTTTGCCGTATTTTCCGAAGATATATTCTAAAATTGTATTGCGTTCCTGCCAGCTCCAATCGATATCAAAATCTGGCGGAGTTTTACGGTTTAGATTTAGAAAACGCTCAAAATACAAATCTAATTCGATAGGGCAGATATCTGTAATTCCGAGGCAATAGGCAATGATGCTGTTGGCACCGCTTCCACGACCAATGTGCATAAAACCTTGGCTATTGCTGTATTGAATAATATCCCAAGTAATTAAAAAATAACCGCTGAATTCTAATTCGTCAATTACTTTTAACTCTTTTTCTACGCGAGCTTTTGCTTCAATATTTTCGTTTCCATAACGTTTTTCAAATCCTTCCCAAGCCAATTCGGTCAGTTTTTCTAAATCTTTTTGACGGTTTTTAGTAAAGAATTTTTTATTTCTTTTAGCTGAAAAATCATATTGAAAATTACAATCGTCAATGATGCGTTGTGTATTTAAAATGATTTCAGGATATTTTTCATAGAAAGGTAGAATCGATACTACAGGTTTCATCACATCAGAAACTTTGCAATAATCTGCTTCTGTAAGTTTCGATAAAATAATATTCGTATCAATAGCACGAAGCACTTTGTGTAGATTGTATTCTTTTTTACTTCTAAAAGTTACAGGCTGTAAAATCACCATTTTGGAGATTTTATTTTTATGTTTTGAAGTCAGAAGACCAGAAACTTCTTCAGGACGAACTCCGATAAATTCATTTTCAAAAAGCGTTTCAGGGGCATTTTCTAAAGTATAAATCACAAATGCGGATTCGAATTTTGGAGCACGCAAAGGCAGAGTTTCTCCGCTGAAATTATGTTCTGTTAAGAATCGATTCATTTCTGCCAAACCTTCTGCATTTTGCGCTAAACCAATATATCGGAATTCGTGATTACATCGAAATTCCATTCCAACCAAAGGTTTAATTCCGTTTTCCTGACACGCTTTTATAAAATCGTAAATTCCGGTAACGGTATTAATATCGGTCAATGCCATTGCTTTTATACCGTGCAAAACGGCTTCGGCAATCAAATCCTTAAGCGGAATTGTGCCGTAACGTAATGAATGGTATGAATGACAATTGAGATACATTATTTTTTTCTTTTAAAATTTCGTCTTTAGTATTTGGTTTAAAGTGAGCTCCAGCACAGCGCATTACGGCATCAAAACCGTAACGACTTTTCATTTTGTCCATCGCTTCGTAGAGTGAAAGCATTTCCTGAGTATCTTCAAAAAGATCAATTTGATACGTTCCGCGGACCAATCCGCTAAAGCGAACACCAATCAAGCGCAGACGCATACGACGCTGGTAGACTTTTTCAAAAAGTTCTATTACATTTTTGGTCAAAACATGATCTGCTGAAGTATAAGCTACTCGGCATTGTTTGGTTTCAGTATCAAAATTGGCGTAACGTATTTTGACTGTCACAGTTGAGGTCAGCCATTGTTCCGCACGAAGCTGGAAAGCCAGTTTTTCGACCATTCCTAATAATATTCTTCTCAGTTTTGCAAGATCAATAGTATCCTGAGAAAAAGTAGTTTCGGTTGAAATTGATTTTCTTTCGGTATAAGGTTCAACAGGCGTGTGGTCGATTCCGTGCGCTTTCTTCCAAAGTTCCAGGCCATTTTTGCCAATCATTTGTTGTAAAACCTCAGCAGGCATTTCGGCTAAAGTCTGAATTTTACGAACGCCAATTCGAGATAAAAGTTGAAAAGTAACAGCGCCAACCATCGGGATTTTTTGAATCGAAAGCGGATTTAAAAAGTCTTGGACTTCTTGTTCCGGAATTTGAAGATTTCCAACAGGCTTTCCTTCGCCTGTAGCGATTTTAGAAACGGTTTTATTGATGGATAACGAAAAACTAATTGGCAGTCCGGTTTCTTTAATGACTTTCTGCGCCAATTCATTTGTCCATTTATAACTTCCGTGAAATTTATCCATTCCGGTAATGTCCATATAAAATTCATCGATACTCGCTTTTTCTAAAACAGGCGCTTTTTCCTGAAGAATTTCGGTAACATCATGAGAGAGTTGCGAATATAATTCCATGTCGCCTTTCATCACTTTTGCGTCTGGGCAAAGTTTTAATGCCATACGAATTGGCATGGCAGAACGCACTCCATATTTACGAGCTTCATAAGAACAAGATGCCACAACGCCTCGGTCGCCTCCGCCAATAATAAGTGGAATTCCGTTGAGTTCTGAGTTGGTGCGTCTTTCGCAGGATACAAAAAAGGTATCCAAATCCATATGTACAATTGCCCGTGTCATTTTCCTTTGTTTTTGTATGAAACAAAATTAGTACAGGTGATAACAATTTTTTGTATATTTGCTGTTCCAAATTATAACAAATTAATTATGTCCTTATTTTCAGACAACATCAGAGCATTAAGGGTTAAGCATAAAATATCGCAGGAGAAATTAGCTGAAAACCTTAGCATTACCAGAGGTAGATACGTAAAATACGAAGATGGAACTTCGGAAGCACCGTATGACATTTTAAAGAAGATTGCATTATATTTTCATATGAGTATCGACTTGATATTATCTGTCGATATCCGTAAGATTGATGTGCAAAATTTGATAAAACTGGAAGGCAACCGACTTATTTTGCCCATTCAGGTGGATAGTTTTGGAGAAAATTTTATTGAAATTGTATCTCAAAAAGCAAAAGCCGGTTACCTTAACGGATATGCTGATCCAGAATATATTGAAAGTTTACAGCAGATTACACTTCCGTTTTTAGGACCAGGTAAGCATAGAGGTTTTCCAGTTGAAGGCGATTCAATGCCTCCACACGAAGATGGTTCTATTATTATTGGTCGTTATGTAGAAAAGCTAGGAGAGGTGATGGACGGCAAAACCTATATTCTTATCACTAAAAGTGAAGGAATGGTGTATAAACGTCTCAATAAAAACAAAAAGAATAGTTTGGTTTTAGAATCTGATAATAGTTTTTATCCGAATTATGAAGTGAAAGCTTCTGATATTTTGGAGATTTGGGAATACGAATGCAATATCGGCCGTTCAGATAAAAAACAAGAAACGACGGAAACTGGGGAAATGAAAGATTTGCTTTTAGAATTGAAACGTGAAGTTCGAGAGATTAAGAATAATACTTCGAATACATAAAAAGAGTTTTTGCCACAGATTCCCCAGATTAAAAGGATTTAAAAATGACTTTTTTTGATTTTTTCGCCACGAATTACACGAATTACACAAATTTTTATTCAAATATAATTCGTGGAAATTTGTGTAATTCGTGGCGAAAAAAATCTTTTTAATCTGGGGAATCTGTGGCTTTTAAAATAAACTTTGTGTCTTAGCGCCTTCGTGGCAAAAAACTAAAAAACTTTCGCAAAACCCAATCCATATTGCTGTCCATTATAAAAAGGCATTATCATCGAAGTTGATTTGTTTTCAGAATCTGACTTAAATAATTTTTTTGTGATATACGGATTAATCCAATACGCAATTTTGGTACTCAAAATCCCGATTCCCGCTCCAGCGGCAACATCTGTCAGCCAATGACGATTATTGTAAATTCTAAAAAGTCCGGTTCCTGTTGCAACGGCATAACCTGCAATTCCGTACCAAATCGATTTGTCTTTGTATTCTTGATATAAAAATTCTGCTCCAGCAAAAGCAGTTGCAGTATGTCCAGAAGGGAAGGAGTTGTTTGAACTTCCATCAGGTCTTTCTTCATGTACAATCGATTTCAAGCTCAAAACAGTCGTTGCCATAATAATATACGAAGTTGCAAATATCACAGAGCGATCACGCATATTATTTTTCCCTTCTACGCCAAAAGCATTCAAAGCATAAACAGATGCTCGCAGGTGCGTATTGAGAGAAGTCATCAATTGTGATTTTTTCGTCAATATCTTCTTTAACTTCTGCTCTTATCTGGCGATTGAAGCTTAAAAGTTGATCATTTCCAATTCCAATTACGCCGTACCCAATCAAAACCGACGGAATAATTAGCTGTTTGTAATTGAATTTCAAATTATTTGACGTGCTGTCAATTTTTGTAATAGAATCATTTTGTCGCGCGTTTGCAGAAAAGAATCCGAACAGAAATAGAAGGAAAATCGCTTTGTAGAACATTTTTTTGGGTTGTTATATTTTACAAATTAACGAATGTTTTGAACCTAGTATTTTGTACTTAATTGAACCTTAAGTGAATATTAATTAAAGACAAAATTCAATTATAAATATATTATATTTTTTTAAATTTTATAAGAATTGTTTTATTTTTTAAACTTTTAATGCAAACCAAAAAGTACTTCCCAATCCTAAATTGCTTTCTACACCAACACTTCCATTCTGTGCTTCAATAAACTCTTTGCTAATCGCTAAACCTAATCCCGTTCCAGATTTCTGACTTCCCGGAACTTGAAAATATTTATCAAAAACTCGGTCTTTATATCGTGCATCAATTCCTTTTCCGGTATCAATAACCTGAAATACGATTTGATTGTTTTCTTTTTCAGTTTGATGTGGATCATACTTTTTTCAGATGAATATCGAATCGCATTCGATAAATAATTAATCAAAACCCAGCCTGTTTTTTCGCTGTCGGCTTTTACCTCGGTTAGGTTTTCATCGGCATGAACAATTAACTGAATCTGTTTTTGGTCGGCTTGAACTTTTACTGCTTCAACCGCATAATTTACAATTTCATGCGGATTACTTTTTTCGATATTAAGCTGAATATTTCCAGTTTCCAATTGCGATAAATTCAGTAATTCGCCTGTAATTTTCAAGAGTCGCTGACTGTCATCTTTTATGCTTTCAACCAATTGTTTCTGATCGTCGTTCATATCGCCTGTCTTAGCATTTTCAAGCAATTGAAGACTTAATTTTATAGACGCAATAGGTGTTTTTAATTCGTGTGAAACTGTCGCAATAAAATTGGTTTTGGCAAAATCCAATTCTTTAAAAAGCGTAATATTTCGCAGAATAATTACATCGCCAATATTGATTTCCTTTTCTTCTCCCGTTGGAACTATGGTAATGTTCAGAATTTCTTTTTCGAAATAACTTTCCTTTCCATGAGCAAAGATTTTAAGCGGTTGTTTTTTAGGAATATCTGAATCTTCTTTTAAAATCAAAGAGCGAATCAAATCATTTGACAAAGCCAGTTCTGAAGCCGATTTTCCAATAACATCTTCTAACTTCAGACCAATAATTTTTAATGCTTCATCATTGGCAAACAAAACAATATTTTCATTATCCAAACCAATAATTGGATCATTCATATTATTGATAAGCGTTTCGAGACGTTTCTTTTCAAAAAAGAGTTTATATAAATTACTGTCGTTATATTCCTGAAGTTTCTGCGCCATCGTATTGAACGATTTTGCCAAATCGCCAAACTCGCTGTGACTCGTAAAATGAACTCTTTCAGAATAATTTTTATTAGCAATTTCTCTGATACTCAGTGTTAATTCTTTTATAGGGTTTGCAATATTATTTGGCAGATTAACCAGTAAATTAAAAGCAATCAAAAAGCATAAACTTCCCACAATAGCAATCCATAAATTAGCATTTTCGGCGGTGAGTTTTGCAATGTCACTTTTCTGTTTTATCGCATCGAGATTAAGCTTCATAATCGCAAAAATGTCTTTCCGAATTTGTGTTTTTATGGCTTCATTAGCGCCATTTTGTTCTAAAAGAGTGAAACTTTTTTCAAGATTCGCCGTAGCTTCTTTTTCTCCGGGTTCGGTAACATTTTGAGTTTGTTTTTCAAGATATTCTTTGAAAACATGAATCTTGTTGTCATCATTCATTTTGATTTCATCCAAAGACAAAATCATATTTCGGGAATATTCCAGCGTATTATAATTTGCTTTTAGAATATTCTCTGTATCTGCTTTTATCAAAAAACAGAATATCCGCTAACCAGCGAAAGTATAATGATCATTAAAAATAACAATCCAACACCCAGATTCAATTTGGTTTTAATTCTCATTTTATAAAACATTTAGTTTTTTTGAACCATATAAGTTATGTAAGGAAATATTAGAGTTGCTTTTTTAACCGCAAAGAGCGCTAAGGTTTCGCAAAGCACGCAAGGATTAGATGAAAAACTTTGCGCCCTTGCGACTTTGCGAGCAAAAACTCTAGCGAACTTTGCGTAAATCATTGTGCTCTTTGCGGTTAAACTTCAACGTCCCGTATTAAATGAACTTATATAACTTATATGGTTTAATATTTTTTCATGATAGTATAACAAGATCAACATTTGACAGAGACAATTTGTTCAGCAAACGTCTGAAAATTGTTGTAGACAAAATTACTTTAAACAAATTAAAATGCGGTTTCCCGATGCACACCGTTGTAATTTGTTTTTCTTCTACCGTTTTCAAAATAGCATCCGTAATATTTGAATTTTCTAATTTAATAACTTCCGCACCCAATTGCACAGCGAGTTTAAAGTTATTAATTAAATGTCTTTGTTTGTCAAGTGCAATTCTATTACTACTTTCTTTTGGCGTTTCGACATACAAAACATACCAGGAACCATTATAATAACTCGCTAAACGTGCTTACTTTTCTAATTATAATTTTGGCTGTTTTCTCGTTGCCGCTAATGCAAGCCAATAATTTTTCATGCCGTAAAGCATGCAGATTCGGAACTTCACTTTCTACTTTTCGAACCACCTGACTCGCTACTTCTTTCAACGCCAATTCGCGCAATTGAAGAATCTGTTCCGATTTAAAAAGTTCGCTAAAGCGGTCTGAATTTTATCTGCCGTATAAATTTTTCCTTCCTTTAAACGAGCAATCAAATCTTCAGAAGTCAAATCGATATTCACGACTTCATCCGCCAATCGTAAAACATTATCGGGAATTCGTTCCTGAACATCAATATTCGTAATTCGTTTTACATCTTCATTTAAACTTTCAATATGCTGAATATTAACCGCCGAAATTACATTAATTCCTGCATCGAGAATTTCCAGAACATCCTGCCAGCGTTTTTCGTTTTTACTTCCTTCAATATTGGTATGCGCCAATTCATCAACAATAACAACTTCCGGACGAAGATTAATAATTGCTTGTACATCAAGTTCTTCAAGCTGTTTTCCTTTATAAAAAATTGTTCGCCTTGGAATAATAGGAAGGCCAGCTAATAATTCATGTGTTTCCTTTCGCATATGCGTTTCGATGTAGCCGATTTTTACATCGATTCCGTTTTTCAATAACGAATGCGCTTCCTGAAGCATACGAAAAGTTTTGCCCACACCGGCACTCATTCCAATGTAGATTTTAAATTTCCCTTTCCGTGATTTCTGAATCAAATCCAGAAAATGCTGTGCGTTGTTTTCGTTTTCCATTTTTTTGTTTTGCCACGAAGGCGCTAAGACACTAAGTTTTTTTAGCCACAGATTTCACAGATTAAAAGGATTCTTTGTGTTTGCCACGAATTACACGAATTGCACAAATTTTTATTTTAAAAATGGCATAAACGTTAAAGTAATTAATTCGTGAAAATTTGTGCAATTCGTGGCAAACACAAAGAATCCTTTTAATCTGTGTAATCTGTGGCAAAAAATATTTTCTAGAAACTAATTGCCAGCGAAGTTGTTACAAACGTATTCGTATCCGTTGGCTGATTGTTTTTTGTGAAAATTTCATCTTTACTTGATAGATTTCTCGCTTCAACTCTAAACATAACATTATCCGTAACTAAGTAATCAAAGTTAGCTGAAAATCCGTAAGTTTTAAATCCGTTTGGTGTTTCAGTTGAGATTATTACACCTTTTTCGTCGCTGTAATATTCACCTCGTGTTGCAAGCTGAATTTTATCAGTTGGCTTGTATTGCAGAATTACAACAGGCGAAAACCAAACATCATATTTATCGCTTCCTTTAGCCGATTGCTGAGAACCAATATCAAATCCAGTTGTCAGATTTACTTTTTCGGCTACTTTAAATTGTCCATAGAAATTATTAAAGTAACGCCATTTTTTATCAATATCCGTCTGTTCGTTTCCAACATAAGTGCTCCAGTTCAAAACAACCCGATCAGATGGTTTGTACGTAACTTGCGTTCCAAAAGCAGGCGTTTGATTTCCATCAATTTTCTGAATTCTCTGCCAGCCGTTCAAATACATTCCGGCCAAATACCATTTTCCAGAATCAGAAGTATAACCAATTTTTACTCCCGCTTCATAATAAGGCGAGTTCTCCGCCAAAATGCTTCGGGTTAAATTGGCGCAATCTTTTCCAATCGCACTTTCAAAACCAATATGCGAAGGCATAATTCCCGCATCAATCCATAAATCATGTTTTTGCGAAATCTTTACGCCAACATTCGCTTCATAAACATTTTGCAAAAGACCTTGTTCAGCCGACATATTATATTGCGGATAAGTTCCAGCCATCAAAGCAAAATTTCCACGAACATTTTCTGTCGAATAATTCACTTTTGCCATTCCCAAATTCAGGTTCACTTCATTGCTTTTATTATAACTGTAAAAAAAGTTTGGACGAGTATGATTTTCCGGTTTCCCAAAATCATAACTATAATAAACGTCTACATATCCTGAAAACGTAAACGGACTTTTAGATGCTGACTGTGCGTGTAAATTGCTATAACCAAAAGTGATTAAAGCGGTAAGTATTATTTTTTTCATTTTGTTAGTCATTGCGAGGAACGAAGCAATCTCGTCCTCGTTATTAAATTATTAAGTAGATTTTTTAGGAGCTATTTCCCGCTATCCGTTTCAATCTTTTGCTTTTTAAAGAAAAAAGTAAAAGGATTTCCACTACTATCGGGGCTAGGACATTTGGGGTAAAAAGGCGTTTTAGTATTATATAGGTTTTATATCCTAACAGGTTTCCAAAACCTGTTAGGTATTTCATTTAAGTTTTAGTTTTTCGATTCCAGTTACCGTTCTGTTTGTCATTTCGACGTAAGGAGAAATCTTCGTTGCTAAATCGACACAGATTGATATTCTTTGCGGAGCTTCTTGCGAAGATTTCTCCTTACGTCGAAATGACAAGAATACGCGAGTAAAACCTCTGAACCTTTATTTCAACTGATCAAGAGCCACATTCAATTCCAAAACATTGACCGTTTCAGGCCCAACAACAGCCGTATTAATTTTAGATTCCACCAAAGCTTTTACTTTAGCTTCATCCAGTTTTCGTTCTTTAGCAATTCGTTTCACCTGAATCAAAGCGCCTTGAGGAGAAATATTCGGATCTAAACCACTTCCCGAAGCGGTTACCATATCAGACGGAATATCAGATTTTTTCAAGTAAGGATGAACTAATAAAAGCGTATCAATCCTTTTTTGAACCAAAGCCAGATAATCAGCATTGCTTGGGCCTTTGTTGCTTCCGGCACTTCCCGCGCTGTTGTAATCTACAGATGAAGGTCTTCCCCAGAAATAATTCGACTTATCGAATTTTTGACCGATTTTTTGATAGCCAACAACTTTTCCGTTAACCGAAATAGTTTCTCCTTTTCCTTGATTTGGAGCGAGCTGACCTATCCCGTAAATAGCTAAAGGGTAGATAACGATGAATAACAATAGTAATGCTACTGTAAGTTTTATGAGTGAGAATATATTTTTCATTTTTTTGCTTTTAGAGGTTCTAAGGGACTAAGGCTCTGAGGGACTAAGTAAAAAAACTTAGCATCTTAGTATCTCAGTACCTTAGCAACTTTTTTTACATGAAGAGAGTAACGATTATATCAATTATTTTGATTCCGATAAAGGGAACAATAATTCCTCCTAAACCATAAATCAAAAGGTTTCTTTTTAAGATGGCACTAGCTCCAATAGGTCGATAATCAACACCTTTTAGCGCAAGCGGAATCAATATCGGAATGATAATCGCATTAAAAATAACAGCCGATAAAATCGCACTTTCAGGACTATGCAAATGCATGATATTTAAACCTTGCAACGCTGGAATTGCTGTAATAAATAAGGCAGGAACAATAGCGAAATATTTAGCAACGTCATTGGCAATTGAGAAAGTCGTCAAAGTTCCACGAGTCATTAAAAGCTGTTTTCCAATTTCTACAATCTCTATTAGTTTCGTTGGATCATTGTCAAGGTCGACCATGTTTCCAGCTTCTTTTGCGACTTGAGTTCCACTGTTCATGGCAACTCCAACGTTGGCTTGTGCAAGGGCAGGAGCGTCATTTGTTCCGTCACCCATCATGGCAACCAAACGTCCTTCTGCTTGTTCTTTTCGGATGTAGTTCATTTTATCTTCTGGTTTTGCTTCAGCAATAAAATCATCAACACCAGCTTTTTCGGCAATAAATTTAGCAGTCAACGGATTATCTCCTGTGACCATAACCGTTTTGATTCCCATTCGGCGTAAGCGTTCAAAACGTTCTTTCATTCCGGTTTTGATAATATCCTGAAGTTCGATAACACCTTGAATTTCGTTGTTTTTTATTACTACTAAAGGCGTTCCTCCATTAGAAGAAATAGAAATTACTTGCTGTGCTGTATCTTCTGGAAAAGAATTTCCAGCTTGTTGTGCAATATTCCTTGCGAGCATCTTGTGCGCCTTTACGAATGTTTGTTCCATCTTTTAAAATAACACCTGATGTTCTGGTTTCAGCAGTAAATTTGATAGTTTGTGAAATTTCAGAAGTGTTTTTCAAAGCACTTGCTTTAGTATCACTTTTTACATCGATAGATTCACTTAATTCCAAAATACTTTTCCCTTCAGGCGTATCATCGGCAAGAGAACTCAATACAGCCGATTTCACAAAATCATCAAAAGAGATTCCTTTTGTTGGATAAAAATTCGTTGCTTTTCTGTTTCCAATTGTAATCGTTCCTGTTTTATCCAAAAGCAAAACATCAATATCTCCGGCAGTTTCAACCGCTTTCCCTGATTTTGTAATTACGTTGGCACGTAAAGCTCTGTCCATTCCCGCAATTCCGATAGCAGATAATAAACCTCCAATTGTGGTTGGAATTAAACAGACAAAAAGCGAAATAAAAGCGACAATCGTAATTGGTGCATTAGCATAATCTGCGAAAGATTTTAAGGTTACACAGACAATGATGAAGATTAAAGTGAAAGCGGCTAACAGAATTGTTAAAGCAATTTCGTTTGGTGTTTTTTGACGGCTCGCACCTTCAACCAAAGCAATCATTTTATCTAAGAAACTTTCGCCAGGTTCAGAAGTTACTCGTACTTTTATTTTATCTGAAAGTACTTTTGTTCCTCCTGTAACTGATGATTTGTCACCGCCTGCTTCACGAATCACGGGAGCACTTTCTCCTGTAATCGCACTTTCGTCAATTGTAGCGAGCCCTTCAATAATCTCTCCATCCGCGACAATTAAATCACCTGCTTCACAAATGAAAATATCGTCTTTTTTTAATGTTGAAGAACTTACGTTTTTGATTTCTCCGTTTGGAAGAATCTGTCTTGCCGGAGTTTCTTCACGGGTTTTTCTTAAACTGTCGGCTTGTGCTTTTCCTCTAGCTTCAGCAATGGCTTCGGCAAAATTTCCGAACAAAAGAGTAGCAAATAAAATAAGGAATACGACAATATTGTAAGCTAAGCTTCCCTGATCGGTTGCGCCCATTAAGATCGAAATGCAGACTGCAAACATAATGGCAGTTCCGATTTCTACGGTAAACATTACCGGATTTTTGATCATCAATTTTGGATTCAGCTTCACAAAAGACTGCACGAAGGCTTCTTTTACCTGCTGGCTCTCAAATAATGATGTGGATTTATTAGTTGTCATTTTCTTGTAAAAAGTTAAATGTTATTTGTAAAATGTTATGCGTAAAAAACATATAGGTTATAAAACATAGCCAGCGGTTTTAACCGCTGGGACGCAACGCATATCACAATCTGTGTCTCGGCAATCCGTTTCCAGTGGTTGAAACCACGGGCTATATTTAAAATAAGAATGAACAATTTGTTATTCAACTATGTGTTAGAAACTAGTTTCTTTTTATTCATCTTTTTTAGAAAAGAAAAAATATATGTTTCTATGTGTTTAAAATAATTTAAGCATTGAAAAATGAATTATTATTTTAGTGTAAAGTATTCTGCTAATGGACCTAAAGCTAATGCAGGAAAGAATGATAAAGCGACAATAATAGCGATCACGGCAAAAGTCATAATTCCGAAAATAGTTGTGTCAGTCTTAAGAGTTCCTGCACTTTCAGGAATGTATTTTTTATTGGCTAACAAACCTGCAATTGCAAGAGGCCCAATAATCGGAATGAAACGGCTCAACAATAAAACAATTCCAGTTGTGATATTCCAAAACGGATTATTATCTCCTAAACCTTCAAAACCAGAACCGTTGTTAGCGACGCTTGAAGTATATTCATATAACATCTCTGAGAAACCATGATTGCCTGGATTGTTTAGCCAGCCTGTTGCGTTTCCGCTGAACCAATAACCCATTGCAGTGTCATGTGCGGCAAAATAAGAAGCTAAAGCAGTTCCGGCTAAAATCAATAATGGGTGAATAATCGCGATAAAAGCGACAATTTTAACTTCCCGTGCTTCAATTTTCTTTCCTAAAAATTCAGGAGTTCGGCCAACCATTAAACCAGAGATAAATACGGCTAGAATAATAAAGATGTAAAAGTTGAGGTAACCGACACCACATCCGCCGTAAAAAGCATTTACCATCATGGCTAATAACTGCATTGCTCCAGAAATCGGCATAGAACTATCGTGCATACTATTTACAGATCCTGTAGAAATCACGGTTGTAGCAATACTCCAAAACCCTGAAATAGCTGGGCCAAACCGAACTTCTTTTCCTTCCATTGCTCCGGTTGATTGTGAAACTCCCATTTTTTCAATAGCAGGGTTTCCATTCATTTCGGCAGACATTGTCGGAATTACCAAGAGTAAGAATCCAACGGTCATTACACCAAAAATTACATACGATAATTTCCTTTTATTTAGGAAAAATCCAAGTGCAAAAATCATCGCAAATGGGACGATCAATTGTGCCCAAAGTTCAATTGCATTCGAGAGATATGTTGGGTTTTCTAAAGGATGTGCTGAGTTAGCTCCAAAAAATCCGCCTCCGTTTGTACCAATATGTTTGATTGCCACGAATGCAGTTGCTGGCCCGCGAGAAACTTCAACCTGATCACCTTGTAAAGTGGTAATAGTATCTTTTCCTTCAAAAGTCATAGGAGTTCCGCTAAAAACTAATGCAATGGCAACAATAGCAGAAAGAGGAAGCAAGATTCGAGTACAGCTTTTAACTAAATTAGTATAAAAATTCCCTAGTTTATCTGTAGTTCTTTCGCGCATTGCAGTAAAAACCATTACCGCGGCAGCCGATTCCGACACCAGCCGAAACGAATTGCAGGAACATTAAAACCATCTGAGACAGGTAAGAAACACCACTTTCGCCTGAATAATGTTGTAAATCGCAATTGACCAAAAATGAAATAGCAGTATTAAAAGCCAAATCGGGAGTCATTGACGGATTATTATCTGGATTTAAAGGCAAAGAGCCCTGAAAAAGCAAAACAAAGAAGCAGAGAAAGAACCAAAGCATATTGATGCTTAAAAGTGCTTTTAAGTGTTGTTTCCAGTTCATTTCTTCAGCTGGATTAATACCGCTGATTTTAAAAATAAATTTTTCAATTGGATTGAAAATGGGGTCAAGGATTGTTTTGTCTCCTAAGAAAACTTTGGCAATATATTTTCCGAATGGAATTGCCAGAACAATCGTCAAGAGAAAAACTCCTATAACACCTATTAATTCTGTATTCATATTTTATTTGTTAGAAATTATTTTATTTTTTGGCATTTATAAAAATAGAACCAGCACAATGAAGGTTAACGCCCAGACTGCGCACGCATATAATAATGGTGTATTTTTACTTTTATAATTTGACTTTTTCATTTTAGAATTTTTCAGGTTTGATTAATACGTAAATCAAATACACAAAAACGGCGATTGAAATAATAAATAGTGCTGTCATTATTTAGATTTTTTCAAAGAATTCAACTGATAAATAACAAATCGCAAACAGTAAAACTGCTAAAGCGAGAAGGAGGATGGTGATCATAATTTTATTTTAGATTTTAGATTTTTATCGATTAAACAATTAAACAGTTAACCGATTAAACTTTTTACACTCCTGAAGCATTAACCTGTTTGATATATTCTGCTTTAAGAGTTTGTGGAAAAAGATGTGAGATATTGCAGTGACGCATTTCCATAAAAGATGAAACGGAGAAAACATACACATTTGAAATGGCGTTTTTAGTTTCGATACTCCCTGTATTAAACAACCGTTCAGCAAGTGCTAAACATTTTTTAGCCCGAACGATATTGCCACAGATAATTGATTTTTTAGTAATCTCAGCAAAGCGTTCCGCTTGTTTATAGATTGAGGTAACTTGATTTTTCATGAGAAGGATTTTTTTAATGTTTTTTTCCTCTCTATGCCAAAATATGTTCCGAAAAAAGAAGTTAAGATGTAAAGTGTTGTAAATAAAAGGAATGTAGTTTTATGCCAAAAAAAGAGCATAAAAAAAGCCTATCAAAATGATAAGCTTTTATTGAAATGATAAGGTCGATTGCATTTCCTGCAAGGTTTTCAAAACCTTGTAGGATCACGGTTGTATATTATATTCTTCAATCTTTCGATACAAAGTTGCAATCCCAATTTCTAATAATCTAGCCGTTTCTGCTTTATTGCCTCTCGTATAATTTAAAACCTTTTGAATATGCAGTTTCTCAATACTCTGCATCGAAAAAGCCGACATTGGTTTTGAATTGTTTTCAGCCTGATGTTGCATTTCGTAAGGCAGAACATCTGCAGTCAAAATATCTCCATTACTCAAAATAACCGATCTTTCGATAACATTTTTAAGTTCACGAATATTTCCCGGCCAGGAATAATTTTCTAATTTCTGAAGAAAATCATCGCCAATCTGCAATGCTTTTTTATTCGTTTTTTCGGAAAACTGTTTAACGTAATAATTCGCCAAAAGTGGAATGTCTTTAATTCTTTCTCGTAAAGAAGGCAATTTAATTTCGAAAATATTTAAACGGAAATACAAATCAGAACGGAAACGATGTGCTTCACTTTCTTCTTTCAAATCGCGATTTGTAGCCGCAATTAATCTGAAATTTGATTTTTTTGGAGTCGTATCTCCAATGGGAATATATTCGCTGGTTTCTAAAACACGCAATAATTTAGCTTGAAGATCAATCGGCATTTCGCCAATTTCATCTAGAAACAAAGTTCCGCCATTCGCTTCTTCAATAAAACCTTTTTTATCTTTTAAAGCTCCGGTAAAAGCACCTTGTTTATGACCGAAAAGTTCACTCTCCAGAATTTCTTTACTGAAAGTACTGCAGTTTAAAGCCACAAAAGATTTTCCAACGCGATTGCTGTTTTCGTGAATTGCCTGTGCAAAAACTTCTTTTCCAGTTCCGGTTTCGCCAGTTAATAAAACAGTCGAATCAGTTTTGGCCACTTTTTGTGCAAGATCAATGACTTGTTCAATTCCTTTTGATTTACCTATAATAGTAGAAAAGGAATATTTATCATTGATTCGTTTTTCTAACTGCTGTACTTTTTTCTGCAATTGCACTTTTTCGACAGCTTTATAAAGAAGTGGAATAATTTTGTCGTTATCATCACCTTTTACAATATAATCAAAAGCACCGTTTCGCATGGCCTGAACGCCGTCGGGAATATTTCCGAAAGCAGTTAACAGAATTATTTCTGCCAGCGGAAAACTTCCTTTTATATTTTGAACAAAATCGACACCATTTCCGTCGGGCAGTTTTACATCACATAAAACAACATCAATTTCGGTTTGTTCCAGTTTTTTGAAACCCGATTTTAAATCCTTCGATTCAAAAACTTCAAATCCTTCCGATTTTATAATTCGTGCCAGCAGACTTCTCAGTTTTTCTTCGTCGTCTATAATTAAAATTTTGTGTGTCATTTGCAGATAAGCTAAAACCGAATTTAGTATTTTGATGTACAAATTTAGGTTTAAAATCTGTTCGCTTTTTTGAATCTGCAGAAATTATTTTTAGGATAATAATAAGTTTTAAAATATTCTTTTGGAAAAGAAATGTACTTTTAAAGCAGAAAATGAACCACTAAAATTTATGTCAAAACGAATTCTCCTTATAGTAGCTATCGTAATTTTCGGAAGCTTTAAAAGTTTTTCAAATGGAATTGTTGAAAAAGATTCTTCGAAACCGAAAACCATTTCATTCAAAATAAAACTAAAATCGGCAGATAAAATCAAAATTGCCGTTTCTCCTTTAAAATATAATAAACATTTTGCCTACAGTTTCACGCTCGATGACGGTTACAGGTCTGCTTATTTGACGGCTTTCCCATTATTGAATGGAGGAAAAATAAGCAATTCTAATATAAATGAATGGAAAATCGATCAAGGTGGAGATGGGACAACTTCAAAAGGTCTTTTTTATTCGGATGGAATGGGAAATAAAATTCCATTTAAACTCGCATTAGCCATCAACGGCGGATCAATTCGTGCTTTGCCAGAAAATCGTGGGCACCTTTCATGGGCTGAGGTAAATGAAATTTATAATGCCGGTTGGGATATTTTGAACCACGGATTTCATCACGCTACCAAACACGGGACTAATTATTTGACGGAAGTAACTGAAAATGTATCTTCGATTAAACAAAATCTAGATTTCACAATGTCGCATTTTGTGGTTCCTGGCGGAGAAGGTGATGAAAAATATTATTTGGAATATGAAAAAGACGCTCTTAATAATGAACATTTTTCGGTAGCGTCTTATTATGGTGTCGGACCAGTTTTTAAAGTTGATTCAAAAGTAGATTTAGATAAAATGATTTCTGCCCGAACTTTTGTTCAAAGTTCAAAAGATACAACCAGTTTTAAAACAATGGACCGTTTTTTGAAAACTGTAGATTCGATTGTAAAACAACCAAATTCAATTTGGTTCAACGAATTTACGCACGGAACAGGAAATTCAAATCTGTGGAATTTAAGCATGCGTTTTCCAGATTTCAAGTATTATATGACAACACTAGCCGATAAATATGGCGAAAAAGGAAACGATTCCATCTGGATGGCACCGTGGCAGGAAGTTTACGAATATATTTGGTTAAGAGATAGAATTAAAGTCGATTTTCAGCAGAAAAACAAAGAAGTAATTGTGACGATTCAGCTTCCAGAAATTCCCCAAAATTTTAGAAATCGAGCTGTTTCGTTAAACATAAAAACAAAATCTAAATTTGAAATAGAGTCGACTAAAGATTTAAAGATTAAAAATGATGGTCAAACAAATCATAAACTAATTTTGTTACAATTGTAGCGGTGATATTTGTAGTTACAAATATTATAATTCTCTTAACAGAAGAAAGCAAAACGCATTCATATAAATGACTTAATTTTGCATTTTAGCCTTAATTTATATGAAAAAACCAATTTCAGTCTCAATATTAGAACTTGCAATTATCAACCAAGATAGCAACGCAACAAAAACATTTCAAAAAACAAAAGACATTGCACAATTAGCCGACAGATTAGGATACAAAAGAATTTGGTTGGCAGAACATCACAATATGGCACACGTTGCCAGTACGGCAACTGTAGTTTTAATTGGATATGTGGCAAGTCAAACAGAAAATATCCGCGTAGGTTCTGGTGGAATCATGTTGCCGAATCATTCGCCTTTAGTAGTAGCTGAACAATTCGGAACATTGGAAACGCTTTATCCAGGCCGAATTGATTTAGGTTTAGGAAGAGCACCAGGAACAGATCAACCAACCGCCGAAGCAATCAGAAAAGACTTTTTTGAGCAGGCACAGCGCTTTCCGCAAAACGTAAGCAAACTCCAAGAGTATTTTTCAAGCGAAAATGCGACAGGAAAAGTCCGTGCATTTCCAGCCGAGGGATTAAAAGTCCCAATTTGGATTTTAGGATCCAGCATGGAAAGTGCGGCTCTAGCGGCGACTTATGGTTTGCCTTATGCCTTTGCTGGACATTTTGCTCCAAAACTCATGATTCAGGCATTTGAGTTCTATCGTGAAAACTTTCAGTCTTCCGAGTTTTTGGATAAACCCAAAACAATGGCATGTGTAAATGTAATAGCGACTGACACAAATGAAGAAGCAGAACTATTGTCTACAAGTTTGTACCAAATGTTTTTAAATTTAATTAGAAACGATCGTAAAGGATTGCAACCACCAGTTCCATCACTCGACGATATTATGAATGAGGCAGAACGTTATCATGTCAATCAAATGACAGCAGGAACATTTACAGGAAACAAAGAACAATTAATTGTTGATTTGAAAAAATTTGTCAATTATGCCCAAATTGATGAACTTATGGTTACAAGTCCAATATATGATCATCAGGCAAAACTAAGAAGTATTCAAATAACAAAAGAAGTGATAGAGAGTCTGAATTAAAAACGACACATATATACTATATATAAGTAGGTACAAAAACATACTATAATATATAGGTACCAATTTCTTCGCAACCCGCCAGTTTTCCAAAACCTGTCGGGTTTGTTTTTTATACATATATATGTATGCACAGTTTGAATTGGGTCCCAATCTTCCGTAGAGGCGCACAGCAGTGCGTCTTATGCACATGGTTGACATACATATTAATATATTAACAGACTGCTTAGTGTTTTTTTTAAGACAGAGCGAATTTGGAATTTCAGTATTGCAGTCTTGATATATATAAGGAGCTGATCCCGCTATCCGCTCCAATCTTTTGTGCCGAACCCCGGCACAAAAGGATTTCCGCCGCTATCGGGGCTATGGCATAGGTTTTCAGAAGAAGAATCAGGGATAAAAGGGATAAAACTTGGCGTCTTGGCGTCTTTGTGGCATAAAACCGGCTGATGAAAACTTAATATCTCTTCAGAAAATTATCAAAAAAGCTGAAAACCCATCAAAAACGGAATCCTAAAAGAGGCAGAAACTGCCGAAACCGCGCATAAAACAAGAAAATTCCTGCATGGGATCAAAAAAATACGAAATGCAAGTTGTATGTTATCAGCGAGTTAGGAGAAAAATAAAAAAAAGACCGAAAAAACATTTGGAAAAGCCTTGCACAACTGGAAAAAGGTGCTACTTTTGCACCCGCAACAGCGAAAACGTTCACAGAAATACTGGCAGGCAATACGGACCAAGCGGGAAGAGATTCCTGAAAAAAGTTCAAAAAAAGCTTGCAGGTTTTGAAAAAGCGTTCTACATTTGCACCCCGCAAAACACGGAAAGTTCCTTGAGAGATTGAAAGAAAAATGAGAAAATGGAAGCGAAAAAAAAGTTTCAAAATTTTTCAAGTTTTTCTTGCGAGAAACAAAAAGAAGTTTTAGTTTTGCACCCGCTTTGAGAGACAAGCGGAATACAAGAAATTACGTTCGTAGACATATTGAATTGACAGCCGTTCCGATGAGAATCGGAACAAACAGAATAAGAGTAACGGAATCGGAAGATCCGAATATAACCACTAGATAAGCGTCGAATATACATTATTAAAATATACGATGAAGAGTTTGATCCTGGCTCAGGATGAACGCTAGCGGCAGGCTTAACACATGCAAGTCGAGGGGTAGAAGTCTTCGGATTTTGAGACCGGCGCACGGGTGCGTAACGCGTATGCAATCTGCCTTCCACAGAGGGATAGCCCAGAGAAATTTGGATTAATACCTCATAGCATCGTTTTCCGGCATCGGGAAGCGATTAAAGTCACAACGGTGGAAGATGAGCATGCGTCCCATTAGCTAGTTGGCAAGGTAACGGCTTACCAAGGCGACGATGGGTAGGGGTCCTGAGAGGGAGATCCCCCACACTGGTACTGAGACACGGACCAGACTCCTACGGGAGGCGACAGTGAGGAATATTGGTCAATGGGCGCAAGCCTGAACCAGCCATGCCGCGTGCAGGATGACGGTCCTATGGATTGTAAACTGCTTTTGTACGGGAAGAAACACTCCTACGTGTAGGAGCTTGACGGTACCGTAAGAATAAGGATCGGCTAACTCCGTGCCAGCAGTACGCGGTAATACGGAGGATCCAAGCGTTATCCGGAATCATTGGGTTTAAAGGGTCTGTAGGCGGTCTTGTAAGTCAGTGGTGAAAGCCCATCGCTCAACGGTGGAACGGCCATTGATACTGCAGGACTTGAATTACTGGGAAGCAACTAGAATATGTAGTGTAGCGGTGAAATGCTTAGAGATTACATGGAATACCAATTGCGAAGGCAGGTTGCTACCAGTGGATTGACGCTGATGGACGAAAGCGTGGGTAGCGAACAGGATTAGATACCCTGGTAGTCCACGCCGTAAACGATGGATACTAGCTGTTGGGGGCGACCTCAGTGGCTAAGCGAAAGTGATAAGTATCCCACCTGGGGAGTACGAACGCAAGTTTGAAACTCAAAGGAATTGACGGGGGCCCGCACAAGCGGTGGAGCATGTGGTTTAATTCGATGATACGCGAGGAACCTTACCAAGGCTTAAATGCAGACTGACCGTTTTGGAAACAGAACTTTCGCAAGACAGTCTACAAGGTGCTCGCATGGTTGTCGTCAGCTCGTGCCGTGAGGTGTCAGGTTAAGTCCTATAACGAGCGCAACCCCTGTTGTTAGTTGCCAGCGAGTCATGTCGGGAACTCTAGCAAGACTGCCAGTGCAAACTGTGAGGAAGGTGGGGATGACGTCAAATCATCACGGCCCTTACGCCTTGGGCTACACACGTGCTACAATGGCCGGTACAGAGAGCGACCACCCCGCGAGGGGGAGCGAATCTACAAAGCCGGTCACAGTTCGGATCGGAGTCTGCAACTCGACTCCGTGAAGCTGGAATCGCTAGTAATCGGATATCAGCCATGATCCGGTGAATACGTTCCCGGGCCTTGTACACACCGCCCGTCAAGCCATGGAAGCTGGGGGTGCCTGAAGTCGGTGACCGCAAGGAGTCGCCTAGGGTAAAACTGGTAACTAGGGCTAAGTCGTAACAAGGTAGCCGTACCGGAAGGTGCGGCTGGAACACCTCCTTTCTAGAGCCTTAGTGTTGGTAGCAATACACGCTGAGGAAAAAAGATGCGGACCGGATGGTTTGGGATCCAAGACTGCGCTACTCTTGCTGTCGATTTAAAAAAAATGATAAAACTTAAGAAAAACAGAGTCTCGTAGCTCAGCTGGTTAGAGTACTACACTGATAATGTAGGGGTCGGCAGTTCGAGTCTGCCCGGGACTACTATTTGACTTGAGCAAAGGAAATTCTGGAAGCTGGGATTCGCCAAAAGAGATTAGAGAAGAATCAAGGGATCTAAAATCTGAATTCTAAAATCTGAGATTCAAAATGGGGGATTAGCTCAGCTGGCTAGAGCGCCTGCCTTGCACGCAGGAGGTCAACGGTTCGACTCCGTTATTCTCCACAATCCCGATGGATCGGGAAAAAGTTCATTGACATATTGAGATAAGAAAAATACAAAAAGTAGAAAGCGTTTCTGCCAGCGATGGCGGAAACAAAAAAACGGTCTCGTTTTGAAAACGAGATTGGTACAATAAGCAAAACAAGGGCGCATGGGGAATGCCTAGGCTCTCAGAGGCGAAGAAGGACGTGATAAGTCGCGAAAAGTCGCGGGGACTGGCACACACAGATCGATCCGCAGATATCCGAATGGGGCAACCCGCTATGCTGAAGGCATAGCACACCGATAGGTGGGCAAACCCGCTGAACTGAAACATCTAAGTAGGCGGAGGAGAAGAAAACAAAAGTGATTCCGTAAGTAGTGGCGAGCGAACGCGGATTAGCCCAAACCAGGCATGTTGCGGCATATCTGGGGTTGTAGGACCGCGACATTTCATGCACAAGGAACCGGAAGCTTCTGGAAAGGAGCGCCATAGAGGGTGACAGCCCCGTATGGGCAACGAGTGTAATGGATAGCGGTATCCTGAGTAGGGCGGGGCACGTGAAACCCTGTCTGAATTCGGCGGGACCATCCGCTAAGGCTAAATACTCCTGAGAGACCGATAGTGAACCAGTACCGTGAGGGAAAGGTGAAAAGAACCGTGAATAACGGAGTGAAATAGATCCTGAAACCATGCGCCTACAAGCGGTCGGAGCCCTTAAGTGGGGTGACGGCGTGCCTTTTGCATAATGAGCCTACGAGTTAACGTTGCCGGCAAGGATAAGTGGTTAAGCCATGGATCCGCGGCGAAAGCGAGTCTGAATAGGGCGCTTTAGTCGGCAGTGTTAGACGCGAAACCGTGTGATCTACCCATGGGCAGGTTGAAGCTGTGGTAACACACAGTGGAGGACCGAACCGGTTGACGTTGAAAAGTCTTCGGATGACCTGTGGGTAGGGGTGAAAGGCCAATCAAACTCGGAAATAGCTCGTACTCCCCGAAATGCATTTAGGTGCGGCGCTGATGATAGTTATATAGAGGTAGAGCTACTGATTGGATGCGGGGGCTTCACCGCCTACCAATTCCTGACAAACTCCGAATGCTATATAATGTTTCACAGCAGTGAGGGCTTGGGTGCTAAGGTCCAAGTCCGAGAGGGAAAGAACCCAGACCATCAGCTAAGGTCCCCAAATATATGCTAAGTTGAAAGAACGAGGTTTGTCTGCCCAGACAGCTAGGATGTTGGCTTGGAAGCGACCATTCATTTAAAGAGTGCGTAACAGCTCACTAGTCGAGCGGACGAGCATGGATAATAATCGGGCATAAGCATATTACCGAAGCTATGGATTTTGCGGCAATGCAAAGTGGTAGGGGAGCATTCCGACAGGGCTGAAGGTGTGTCGCAAGGCATGCTGGACCGGTCGGAAAAGAAAATGTAGGCATAAGTAACGATAATGCGGGCGAGAAACCCGCACACCGAAAAACTAAGGTTTCCACAGCTATGCTAATCAGCTGTGGGTTAGTCTGGTCCTAAGGCGAACCCGAAAGGGACAGTCGATGGCCGACGGGTTAATATTCCCGTACTACTAATTACTGTGATGGGGTGACGGAGTGATGAAAGCGCCGCGAACTGACGGAATAGTTCGTTGAAGTACCTAGCTATATTCTCTATAGGCAAATCCGTAGAGAATGGTGAAATACGATAGTACTCGGAGTCTTCGGACAAAGAGATAGTGCGCCTAAGGGCTTCCAAGAAAAACCTCTAAACTTCAGGTAATTAGTACCAGTACCGCAAACCGACACAGGTAGTTGAGGAGAGAATCCTAAGGTGCTCGAGAGATTCATGGCTAAGGAATTAGGCAAAATAGACCTGTAACTTCGGGAGAAAGGTCGCCCCGCCCACGGCGGGGCCGCAGTGAAGAGGTCCAGGCGACTGTTTATCAAAAACACAGGGCTCTGCAAAATCGCAAGATGAAGTATAGGGCCTGACACCTGCCCGGTGCTGGAAGGTTAAGAGGAGATGTTATCTTCGGAGAAGCATTGAATTGAAGCCCCAGTAAACGGCGGCCGTAACTATAACGGTCCTAAGGTAGCGAAATTCCTTGTCGGGTAAGTTCCGACCTGCACGAATGGTGTAACGATCTGGACACTGTCTCAGCCATGAGCTCGGTGAAATTGTAGTAACGGTGAAGATGCCGTTTACCCGCAGTGGGACGAAAAGACCCTGTGCACCTTTACTATAGCTTAGTATTGACCTTGGATAAATGATGTGTAGGATAGGTTGGAGACTATGAGGCGGCGTCGCCAGGCGTTGTGGAGTCATTGTTGAAATACAACCCTTTGTTTATCTGAGGCCTAACCCCGCGGTCGCGGGGGACATTGCTTGGTGGGTAGTTTGACTGGGGTGGTCGCCTCCAAAAGAGTAACGGAGGCTTCTAAAGGTTCCCTCAGCACGCTTGGTAACCGTGCGCAGAGTGCAATGGCATAAGGGAGCTTGACTGAGAGACATACAGGTCGATCAGGTACGAAAGTAGAGCATAGTGATCCGGTGGTTCCGCATGGAAGGGCCATCGCTCAAAGGATAAAAGGTACGCCGGGGATAACAGGCTGATCTCCCCCAAGAGCTCATATCGACGGGGGGTTTGGCACCTCGATGTCGGCTCGTCACATCCTGGGGCTGGAGAAGGTCCCAAGGGTTGGGCTGTTCGCCCATTAAAGTGGCACGCGAGCTGGGTTCAGAACGTCGTGAGACAGTTCGGTCTCTATCTACTGCGGGCGTTAGAAATTTGAGTGGATCTGATTCTAGTACGAGAGGACCGAATTGGACCAACCTCTAGTGTATCTGTTGTCCCGCCAGGGGCACCGCAGAGTAGCTACGTTGGGAAGGGATAAGCGCTGAAAGCATATAAGCGCGAAACCCACCACAAGATGAGATTTCTTTTAAGGATCGTGGAAGATGACCACGTTGATAGGCTACAGATGTAAAGGCGACAATGTCACAGTCGAGTAGTACTAATAATCCGTAAGCTTATGTACATCCCTTTTCCCTCCGAGCAATCGGAGGGAGAGAACTTTCTATAATGGATATTGTTTCTTTGTCTCAGTATGTTAAGATATTAGCTCGCGCAAGAGCAGTGACTAGTAAAAAGTAACTAGTGATTAGTCCAAAGCTAATTGCTAATCACTAAAAGCTAATCACTTAAAACCTTAAGGTGGTTATTGCGGCGGGGCTCACCTCTTCCCATCCCGAACAGAGAAGTTAAGCCCGCCTGCGCAGATGGTACTGCATCATTGTGGGAGAGTATGTCGTCGCCTTTCTTTTGAAAACCCTGTCCAATTCGGACGGGGTTTTTTGTTTTATATGGTTTGCGGGGAATCATTAAAACCGGAACTTTCTTTTGAGAATCCTCATCATTCACTTGATGGGGATTTTTTTTGTTTTTTCTATTTTTAAAAAGAATGGATTCTTTTGCGAAAAGCTCGTGGCTTGGCGGAATGCGGCAGAGGACGTATCGATAGTACGGAACGAAGTGAGGCCGTAATCTATTGTATATTTTGAGAATTAGATTTTTTTCAAATCTACATTATGGATAAATTCAATAACGCCATTCATGTATACTTGCTGATCATCCCACATTGCAAGATGACTTCCATTTGGACAGTATAAATAATGTCCATTTTTAACTAATTTACTTTGCTCTTCCATTGCTTTTGGATCCATTGTGTCGTATTTGGCTCCAATCATAAGAGTTGGAATTTCCATTTCGTGCAATCGATTTTTGATATCCCATTTTGCTAATCTACCACTTATCCCAAATTCACTCGGACCTTGCATAATAGTGTAAATTTCATTATTTATATGTTTTCCTGATCTGTTTAAGCCATCAGGCCATTCTTTTAATCGGCATAAATGCTCGTGATAGAAATTTGGAATTAAAAGCTCCATATATCTCGGATTATTGAAATCTTTTTTGGTCTCTAATGCTCTTATTTCGGCTAATATTTCTGGTTTCATTTGCTTGGCTAAAACCTCTTCAGCGTATTTTTTGTATTCTGGCGCGCTGGCAACCATGTTTGAAACTAATAATGCTTTCATGCTTTTTTGATATTTCAAGGCATATTCCATTGCAAGTATTCCTCCCCATGAATTTCCTAAAATATAAAAATTGCTATTATCTGCGCCAATTGCTTTTCGAACTTGCTCGACTTCTTCAACAAATCGGTTCGTGGTCCATAAACTGCTGTCTTTTGGTTGGTCGCTATAATACGAGCCAAGTTGGTCATATTCGTAAAATTCAAATCCTTCACGCTGAAAAAAGGTCTCAAAACATTCCATATATTCGTGTGTCATTGCTGGGCCGCCATGCAATAAAAGTATTTTTATTTTTGGGTTGTTTCCAAAACGTTTTGTCCAAACTTTGAAATCCCCAATGGGTGTTTTTATTGGAATCATTTTTACTCCTGCGCTTTCTATGGTATTATTTTTTTCGTAGGTGAAATAATCTTTTAGATTAGTGGATTGAACGTCTTTTTTGCATGAAAAAGTTAGAATTATAACTGAAAGAAGTAGAATATGACGCATATTTTATGGTTTTAAAGTTATTATTTCAAAGTTTATTCTAACTAAATTACGAATTAATAATTAGTCTGTCAAAATAAAGAGCTAATGTTGGTTTTCTATTTAAGTTATTGATTTTTAATGTTATGTTGTTTTTGTTTCTGAGTATTGTAATTTTGATTTAAAATTATTTTTCGAAATTTTAAAAGCAATATTTTATTCGATTTTGAATAGCTATCTTTGTAAAAACGACTAAATGTAATTAAAGTCGCATAGTATAATTAGTGAGATATAAAATGAGCAATAAATTTACTGTTGGAAGTCTATATGCCGGTATTGGGGGAATTTGTTTGGGATTTAAAAATCGGGTTTTGATTTGCTTTGGGCAAATGAATATGATAAAAATGCCTGCATTACGTATAAAGAAAACTTTAAACATAATTTAATTGAAGGTGATGTATTGCAATTAGATGTTGATGGAATTCCTAAAATTGATGTTCTTACAGCGGGTTTTCCGTGTCAGCCATTTTCTGTAGCTGGTTATAGAAAAGGTTTTGATGACAATAGAGGAAATCACTTTTTTAGAATATTAGATTTTGTTGACACCATGAGGCCAAAAGTGGTTTTTTTGGAAAATGTAAAAAACTTAGTAACGCATGATCACGGAAATACGATGAAAGTGATCGAAAAATCATTGCGTGATAGAAATTATTCTTTTCAGTCTAAAGTTTTGAATACTAAAGACTATGGGAATATTCCGCATAATAGAGAACGTATTTTTATAGTTGCTTTTGATAAGACTGTGATTAAAAATCCGGAGGAAGTTTTTGAATTTCCGAAAGAAGATAAATTGACAAAAACGATCAAAGATCTTGTGATTAATGAAAAAGTGGAAGACGAATTTTATTATAACGAAGATCGTTATATGTATAAAATGCTTCAACAAGAAATGACTTCTGATAAAACCGTTTACCAATTCAGAAGACAGTATGTGAGAGAGAATAAATCAAATGTTTGTCCAACGCTGACTGCGAATATGGGAACGGGTGGACATAATGTGCCTTTAATAAAAACTGATTTTGGATTTAGAAAATTGACACCTAGAGAGTGTTTAAGATTCCAAGGGTTTCCTGATGGATTTAAAATTCCAAAAATAGCTAATTCCCATTTATATAAACAAGCAGGAAATTCAGTTAGCGTACCAGTTATTGAAGCTGTTTCAAAGAATATAATGAAGGTTTTGAAATCTGTTAAATAGATTAATTTTGTGTTTGAGAGTAGTTAATGAATTTTGAAATAAGATTTTCTATACTCCTCATGTTTCCGCTCTGAATGTAGTAGTTTTCAGCATCCATTTTTGTGTATTTGTTTAAAAAAGAATTTTGAGGTAGTATATTTTTATTAGCGATCGCCATTTTTAAATCTTCATTACTGCAATATCCTGCAATATCATATGTCCAGAATAATGAAAAAATGAGTTCTTCAATTACTGTTTTTGGAATCTGATTAGTGTACATTAAACTTTTGGAGCGAAAAAGCTTTTTGACATCGGGATTTATGCGAACCAAAATAAAATAGTCGTATGTATTTGTGGCTCCATTAATAAGATTTGGAATATATTTCCCCTCTGAAGTCCAATCTTTTGTTTCAAGAAGCAAGAGATTGGATTGCGATGCGGCTGATTTTATATTGAGTTTTTTGTTTTGAATTTCTAAATCTGAATCGTCCCAAATTCCTTCTTTATAAATTCCAAAATCAGGTTCGTTGCATTCAATCGAATTTGCTTTAAAATGATTGTAAAGGACAAGTTCAGCTAATTTTCCTTGAAAAGTATTACAGAATTTTTCACCGTTTTTTCGACTATTTTGACCTCCAGTTCTTGTGGATCTATGATGACCTTCTCCAAAACACATTGAATAGGCAAAATTTAGAACTTTTTCGATATCCGTTTTGTCTATTGAAATACCATTAAAAAGCTTTGGGTTGTTTACAAAATAATAATCACCATCAGTTTTCTTTTCATATGTCAATTTCATACTTTTTTCGTTTCTGCCACTTCAGCAATTATATTCCAATTTTCTTTATATTGTTTCAAGCTGTTTAAATTAATGCTTGTAATTTGGCTTTCATCTAGATTATCAACATAATTCATAGGGATCAAATAACAAATCCCAACTTCTTTATCCACGGCAACATAAATATCACAATCTGCGGAAGTGATTCTTTTCCCTTATTCGTTATGTGTGTATGGTCGATGCCTTGTCCGCCTCTATCTCGATCTTTGAAACTTATAGCGTTGCTACTAGAAACCCCTTTGATTTGAAGACGCAAAAGAACATTGTTGAAATCGACTACAGCGTCATATCTGCTGGAACGGACGTCAACATTTGAACAATTATATCCTGCTAATATAGCTCTGGCTAAAAATAAAAACTGCGCACTATCTCCTGCATTTGCAGTCATTACACCGGTATTTATATTTAAAAGATTTGTTGGAAAACCATTTGAGAAAATAAAATCGTATTGTTTTTCAAGTATTTTTTTAAGTGAAGTTTTTGTATATCCAAAATGATATGAATTTGGAATGCTGTTTTGAATAAAATTTAATGAGTTATTGATAAAGTCATCTTTGGATATTTCGTTTATTAAATTTCTTTGAAGAATATCATCATAAAATGATTGAAGATCTGATTTTGTTATATAATGTTGATTTGCAATTTCGACAATTCTGGCTTTTACAAAATTGATTTCGGCAAATTCTTTTACAAGCTTATCGCTAAAATTTCTTTCGTTTAATCGTGTAATGAAGTAACCTTTTAAAAACGTTTTTAAGTTCGTTATCGAACCAAATAAAGCAATGCCATCTTCTATATCATTAAGATTAAAATTTGCTTCATTTATGGCTTTTATATTTAATTCAATAAATTTTATTTGGTTTTCTATCATAAGTTAAGTCTGACGCAATTAATTTCAAGATTTTTTTTTAAATTAAAAAATCTTATCAAGAAAGAGAGTGTGAATTTACTTATAAAAAATGAAAAATGAACCAGATTGAAGAAAATCTGCAAAAGATTACGGTGTTGCAGAAAATAAAAAAACCTTCAACAAAGTTGAAGGTTTGAAATTCAGCGGAGGAAGAGGGATTCGAACCTAAGCCTAGAAATTCCTGTATTTCCTATATTCCTAAATTTTAAAAACTAGAGAGCCAATATTTTGCAATGAAACTCAAAAAGTAAAAATTCAAGATAAAGTTTTTCATTTCTCCTATGTTTTACCTGTAAAACTTAGTTTTTTTTAAACGTAAAATTCTGCTTTGGGAATTGAATACAACTTCTATTGAATCTTTAAATTTTTTCTTGACTATTAAACCATTTACTTCATCGTTCAATTTTAGTTTATGGAGTTTCGAATCTATTTTTAAAAGCACTAATTCTAAATTATTAGATTTAAGATAGCCAAAATATTGCAATTGCGGCCAAGGAACATCATACATTATTTTTGGAACTGGTGCAGGTTTTGCTACTTTTTTTATAGGGGCATGATAAGAAACAGAAGTTACAGGTAGAGTTTTTTCGTTAAATTGCCTATTTAAAAAAGGATCGCGACCAACTTTTTTAGATCAAAAGTATCTTTATTAATTTTTTTAAAGATACGTTGTGATTTGTCATTTCTGTATTTAAAACGGCATCGTTACTGCCAAAATATCTAGTAATAGTTCTATAGCCTACGGTTCCCCATAGACCTAGAACTATTAGAATTAGAACAATATTAATTTTTTCTTAGCCATAATTAATTTACTGTAACCTTAGACCCAGTGCTGTTGACTCCTATGTTTCCGGCAACATCTACAGCTCTTACTCGCCAATAGTAAGTTCCAGCATTCAAAAATGTATATGAAAGCGTTGTGGTATTGCTGTATAATGTCTGAGATATATTGGTAAAATCCACATCGCTTGCAATTTCTAATACATAAGATACAGGAGATTTTATAGTTCCAGTATCGGTTGCTATTGTCCAAGTATAATTTACAGGAGTATTAACTGTCTGAGTCGAATTATCGGCTGGCGTTGCATTTTTTGGTTGATTTGGAACAGTGGTGTCAATATTGAATTTTTTTGCTCCGTATTGTTTTGTTTCAGTATTAGCATTTTTAGCTTTTACTCTCCATTCATAATTTCCATCGTCAATTGTTGGCAAATCTAATGTTACAGAGGTGTCTGTTACATCTGTTTGTGGATAAACTTCTTGGCCGTTTGCTGTGTTTACAACTCTTACACTATAAGAAGTCGCCTTGTCAAGCTGTTGCCAACTTAAGGTGATTTTTTTAAAATTCAAATATTTATTATTGTCGGGAGTCAGTAATATAACCTGCTGATTGGTTAAATCATCTGGGATTTTGGTTGAAAAATTTGAAGGAAAAGAATAGGTAGACTGATATGCATAATTTTCTGCACGCACGCGCCAGATATAACTTCCTGCTTCTAGTGGCAAAGTCAAATTTGTCTTAGTCGTTAAAGAGTCTAGTACTAGCGTCTCGTTAGATTCGAAAATCTGAACACGGTATTTGTCGGCGCCTTTTAGACTGTTCCATTTAAAATTGACAACATTACTTTCTACAACTGCATCTTTTGTTGGTGAAATAATCTGTACGATATCATCAGTAATATCTTCTTCAAGGATGTCCTCACATGAGAACATAAAAAGAGAAAGGCCGATTAGAATAATTTTATTTAGTGTTTTCATAGTTTTGAAAGATCATTTTTAAATGTAAAACGTCAGATTTATTATTTTTTTGTTGTGTAAAAGTTCTGGCTCACCATACGGGAATAATTAAAGTTTTTTTCAAAATTATATGCCAAGTCTAATAATTGGTTTGCATTTCCGGTAACATCCAATTGATTGGTTATAATATGATAATCTGCTTCCGGATAATCATGAATAGGCTTTAAATCGTTTATGGAAGCTCCAGAATTTGTTGTAGCAAAACCGATTATGCCTTGCTGGACCATTTCTTTTGTAACACCTTCTTTGCCAATTATTCTGTCTAGATATTCGACATCATTTTTAAGAGTTCCCGTGTTTTTTGCTTTTTTATTGATATCGTCTGCTTTTTTTGAAAGCATATGATATTCTGAAACTACTTCAAACAATGTGTGAAAAGATCGTTTGTATGCCGTAATCGAGAGCATAAAAAAGATTACGATCAAGGCGTGAAATTTTTGTTTATAAGAATAGTTTTCAAACATTTTTAAGGATTATTTTTATTTCAAATATTGATTTGTTCTTTTTGTCTTTTTTTAAACTAACGATTTCAAAACGTTGCAACCAGTCCATTTTTTTAAATTTCCAAGCCAAGAATTAAAAGATACTTCCTGATAGGTTTCGCCTTTGACAATTATAGTACCGCTTTCAAATAAGACTTTTTTATTCTCTTTATATTCTTCTTTTAAAGGAGCAATATTTAATTCTGTTAAAGAAATGGCCTCCGGTACTGTTCTAATAATTTCATAGCTATAAAAAGTGAAGAACTTAGATGATAAAACTCCAGATTCCTTTAAAAGACTGATTTTTTTCTTTTTGAGCTTCTAGATCCAGTATTAGCTGATAGGATTGGTTAGAATAAACGGTTTGAAGGTTTAATTCTGAATTTTTAGTGCCGTAATATTGAATCAGTAAATAACTGATTAATAAAGAAACAAGAAAAGTCACCAGCATTCCGATGCCAAGAAAATGGAATGCTTTCTTATAAATCAGTTCTTCATTGTTTAAACTGGAGTTTATTGTTTTGGAGACTTCTTTTGGCTTTACAAAAAAATGAATGACCGAACCGTATAATGGGAGAAAAACATTTGATACGGTTTGTTCACCAATTTGATAATTAGCTGTGTTTTGAATTTCATTCTGTTTTGAAAAACCAGAAATAATATCATTTTCAAACTCAAGCTTCAAATCGCCAGAATATAAAATATCTTTATTTAGCGCATTATTGAGCAATGCTCCAAGAAACGATCCAATGTAGACATCAATAATCTGGAAACCGCTTTTTTGAAACTGAGAAATGCTTTCTTCTACAATATTTTTTCTGCAAAAGCTTATAAAGTTAGATTTGCTTCCTTTTAGATCAGTATAATAAATAGTATTAAAATCTATATTTTTCTGCCAGTTTAAATCGGCTTCATTTTCAAAATTTATTTCTTTATTTAAAACCCCTTTTCCTTCAACAGCAAGCAAAACAGGCAATTTTTTATCAGCAGTTTTTATTAAGCTATCAAAGGTTTCAAAAGACTGTTGAGAAACAATAGAAATTTTATTTGCCTTCTTTTTTATTGTAAGCAAATTATAAATTTCGCAATCTTCTTTTTTGACTACGCTAACAACATTTAAGTCGTTTATTTTTATGAATTTAGATAAAGCGGCGATCATCTTTAGTAAATTACTGTTGGTTTAATAAAAATATGAAGTTTAGAATCGCTTTTTCCCTTTTTTCTGCTACTAAAGAACCATTTAACAATTGGAATTCGTGAAAGCAAAGGCGTTCCAGTTCCAGAATTTTCTTTTTCAATTCATCAAGACCTCCCAATAAAATCATTTCACTGTTTTTAACTCTTACTAGCGATTCAAATTTTTGGGTCGCCTTTCCAGGAGGAGCATCTTCGCCAACACGCGCCAAGAAAGAACTTTTTCTACTGCAATTGTTAGCGTTACATTTTCATCTGTAGAAACATACGGTTTTATAGAAACGCTAAGATTGGCGTCTGTAGATTTCCAAGTTCCAGAATTCAATATGTCATTTCCGATACTGTTATTTATCAATCGGTTATTTTGTTCAAAGTAGTAGCTTGTTTCTCCTATAGATAGTTTTGCTTCGTGTCCGCTAATCGTAGCAATTTTTGGAGTTGACTCTATCTTTAAAGCAGAATTGTTTTCAAGTAATTTTAAATTGAGATAAAATGATTCTGTTACTTTCCCTAATTTAAAAAGTCCAAAACCATTAAAAGCATCTATTAAACTGTTTACAGAAGAACCGTTTAAACTAATATCTGAATTTGGAAATAATACGCCACCAGTTTGAACTTTATTTATTTTATCAAGACCAGCTTTCATACCGGTTTGAATATCGTATGCTTTATTGTATTGCACGATGATTACTTCGATCTGAACCATCGGAACCACTTTGTCAATCTGTTTGATATATACTTTCAGCTCTTCTAAAATTGATCTTGATCCTGAAACGATTAATCCGTTTAATTCTATAAATTCTTTTATTTCTAATTTTTCTGAAAAAACCTTCGGAAGAGTAGACATAACAGATTCAATCGATCTGTTTTCCAGCTGAACCATTTCGGTCATCCTTAGTCCTTCAGTACCTTCTTCGCCAATCAAATAAAAATTGTCCTGTTTTTTATACGTATATTTTTTCCCTTTAAAAATATGAGCCAAAAGATCATCAAAGGTTATGTTATCAGCAGAAAGCGTTGTTTTTTCGTTTTCAGGTTTATTGTATAAAAAATAGTTGATATGAAGTTTCTCGGCCGCTTCAGTCAATAAATCAGATGCATCTGCGATATAGGCATTAACTTGCAAAAAACCGTTTTTATTAATGTTTACTTCGTAATATCCAGGAACGCCAAGACTTACTTTTGGCTGTTTTGGCTTTGCAGTTGTTGCCAAAGCGCTTGCACTTTGCGCTGTACCTTTTTGCAGAAAATAAATGCCATTATCGTCTTTTGTGGCGCTTAAATCATTTGATTTTGCCATCATCTCGATAACCTGATCAAAAGGACGGTTTAGCACATACGAGGAAACTCTCATTGTTTTTACATCCTGCGCTAAGATTAAATTCTTTCCAGACTTGTCTATTATTGCTTTTGCTACAGCCGATAAAGTGTCGTTTTCCAGCTTTATTGACAAGAAATCATTTTGAGGATTGTAAGTTACATCGATAATTTTTGGCTGTTTCTTTTCGAGTACAGCAACAATTTTTCTTTTCTTAAAGACAATAATATTGCTCATAAAAGAAACATCGATATCATATTTTTGCACAAGATGAAGAAAGACATCTTTTACCGTTACATCAAAAAAATTGTTTGCAACTGGCTGGTTTAATTCTATATCTACATCGACATTTAATTGATGTTCTTCTGCTATCGAGGAAATGAAATCATGAAGAGTAAGTCCTGAAACATCAATTTTAATGGTTTCATTTAACCCTTTTTTTGTACTGAAAATTCGTCAAATTTTCGGCTCAGTTCAGTTAGATCCTGCTGGGCAAAAATTAAATTTGAAAAAAATAACGCGACTAGTGCGAAAACTATCTGTTTAAGCATTTATTTATATGTTTATTAAAATTGAATAAATTTCTTCTAATGATGTTTCTCCCGATGCTAGAATCTCAAATGCTTTTTCAGGCGACGATTTATAACTGCTATCATTGCTGTGTAATTTTGTAATGGTGTTATTTTTAATAGATTCTGCAATAGTGTGGTCGATATTTAAGATTTCATAAATAGCTGTTCTTCCTTTGTATCCCGTGTGAAAACATTTATTACATCCCACTGGTTTGTAATATGATGAAATATCATACGGAAATTTGAAGTTGAGAGGAAAATCTTTAGGATCGCTCGTGGTTTCTTTTTTGCGGCTGTCGCAAAGTTTTCGAATTAGTCTTTGCGCAACAGACAAGTTTAAAGTTTCGGCAATTAAATATGATGGCACACCCATATCAATCAGCCTTGAAATTGTTCCGATAGCTGAATTGGTATGAATGGTAGATAAAACCAAATGCCCTGTCAAAGAAGCTCGAATTGCCATTAAAGCAGTTTCGGAATCGCGAATCTCTCCAAGCATAATGACATCAGGATCCTGACGCAAAAACGATTTTAGAGCAGAGGCAAACGTTAAACCAATATCTTCTTTAAGCTGTACCTGATTGATTCCTTTAAGCGTATATTCTATAGGATCTTCAACAGTAACGATGTTTCTTCTGCTGTCATTTAGTAATCTTAAAGTAGCATAAAGCGTCGTTGTTTTTCCCGAACCTGTTGGACCGCTTATTAGAATAATTCCATTTGGTTTTTTAACCGCTTCCAAATATTTTTCGTGTTCTTCTTTTTGCAAGCCCAGCGTACTCAAATCAATATTTGAAGCATCTTGCCCCAAAAGACGCATTACTATTTTTTCGCCAAATAAAGTTGGTAAAATAGACACCCTGATATCAAAAGATTCATTGGTGATTCGTCCGTCCTGCGGAAGCCTTTTTTCGGTAATATTTAGTTTGGCTTTAATTTTAACCTTATTAACCAATTCCAGATAATTGTCCTGCTCAATCTTGTAGCGTTCAATTAATTGTCCATCAATTCTGAAACGGATTCGAGACGAATTCTCGTAAACTTCAAAATGGATATCGCTACATTTTAAGGACTTGGCTTCGGCCAATAAATTTTCAAGAAAATCCCCTTTGTCAACATTCAAAGATTTGTTTGAAGCCAATGCACGTTCTTTTCTATAATAAATAGACAACGCTTTTTCAATTTCGCTAGATTCTGCAGAATGGAAAACGATATTTTTTCCTAAAAAGAGCTCAAGCTCTTCTTTAGCATCTTCTTTATTGTTAGAATGGTCTACGTAAACCTCTATCGTATTTTCGTGAATTGACTTCGGAATAATGCGGTATTGGTTGGCCAAATCATTTGATATAACATGCTGAATCTCTGGAAATATTTCGATATTTTGTAGCATTACAATAAGGTAAGTTTTTGAAAGGTTAGAAAAAGTCTTTCATTAAAACAATGAATAAAAATAAAGCCGAAAATCCTGCCAGCGGAACGGTGTTTTCCGTAATGATCTTTTTTAGTCCAAATTGCATCACAATGGCAAAAACAAGAGATAATACGAAAAACAAAATGTAGTTCTTTAGTAAAAACAAAGGACTAACAGCGATATAGAATAGCAAGTCTCCCAATCCAAAATAGTGAAGGAAAGGGTTTAGAAATTGTTTAGATTTCAAACTCATATATAGCGTAAGAAATCCTAATGTAATCAGAAAAAAACGGTATTGTATAATACTACTTCAGCTAACTGGTATTTTTTTACTGGAATTAGATAGAAAGAAATTACAAAAATGACAAGCGGTAAAACAACATGTATTTTGCGAAATTTCCAATCCTGAATAAAAACCAATATCAAGCAAATCATCAAGATTATGGGGGCTAGTTTCAATTTATTCTTTGGTTACTTCGGTTAATATTTTTTTGCTGTCGATTTCCCAAGTATTAAAACTTCCGTCACCATCCAAGTCTGAAGTGGCAGTTGCTCTTGCTAAAAACGAATCGTTAGTGGCATCTATTATTTCAATTTTATAAACTGCCTGACCGCCTTCATCTACTGTTTTTTCTTGTTCGAAACCAATTTCTTCTAAGTCTCCAGAATATTTTGAATGTCTGTAGAAATAGCTTTTTTCTAAACCATAAACTTGATTTAGCATCGCTTGAGCTTCAATTGCTTTTGCTTGCCCGATTACCGAAGTCTGGTTTGGAAGAACCATTAACAATAATATACCAATGATGCATAATACAATTAAAATTTCGGTAAGTGAATACGCCTTAGCATATAGTTTTTGGCTTAATTTGCGGTATTTTTTTATGGTTTTCAACATTCTGGTTTTACTTTTATTAAAATTTATTATTGGGACGAAATACTTATACTGAATAAATTATTAGTTGTTTATAATTTTACTTAAATCAAACATTGGTGCATACATCGAGACCATAATAACCCCTACAATTACACCTATCACAATGATTATCAACGGTTCTAAAATGACACCAATCATTTTGGTCTGATGACTGATTTCTTCATTATATTGCTCAGTTAATCGCTCAAACATTGTTTCTAACTGATTTACCTGTTCTGCTACTTCTACCATAGAAACAAGTTTGTTCTCAAAAACGGAATGTTTTTTTAAACTTTCGTTTAATGAAGCGCCTCTGGTAATGTCTTCCTTAATTTGATAAATGGCAATTTCGATAGGGTAGAAGCCGATCATTTTTGATGTCAGCGTCAAGGAGTTGATCAAGGTCGTTTTTGAGGTAATCAATAAATTCATCGCTTGGCAAAACCTCGAAATATAAATTTTAAGAATCAGGTTTCCGAAATACGGAATTTTTAAAATCAAACGAGTTGTAATTGCTCTATAACTTTCTTTTTCTTTAAAAAGAACATGAATTGCTGTAAGTCCGATTATCATTCCGATTACAATCGAAAAAATAAATCCGGAATGGCTTGAAATTTTTAAAATAATCTGAGTACTTTTTGGCGACTCGCTTCCAAATTGTTTGAATACCGAGCTAAACATCGGTACTACTTTATTTAGCATAAAATAAAGGACTAAAATGGTTACCAGCATTACAATTGTCGGATATGTCATTACCGAAACAATTTGTCTTTTCATCTGAATTTTTCGGTTGAAATATTTTTGCAGTTCGGCTAAAACTTCTTCTAGTTTTCTGGTTTCTTCTCCAATCTGGATACTGTAATATTCGTAAGCCGAAAACTGACCGCTTTCTCGCATCGATTCGTAAATACTTTTTCCTTCAACGACTTTTTCTTTGATCTGCAGAATTAATTCTTTCTCAAATTTATTAGCCGATTGATTACTGAGTATTTCCAATGCTTTTTTAAAATCGACTCCAGATCGCGACAACATTCCGAGTTCTCTATAAAATACTTCCTTTTTTTATCAGAAAGCTTTTTAGAAAACTGAAAAGAAGCTGTTTCAATTTTGAAATCTTTTTTTGCGGCTTTTGGAGCGTTATATGTACTTAAATCAAAACTCATTGTTTTTTCATTTTTTGAAGCGACTCGTTTGGAAAAATTCTTTTGTAAAAACTTAAATCCAGATCTTCTTCATTGGCTTTTAAATTCATTCTGATTTTCTGAAAAACAACAGTTTCGGTATTATTTTTCATTGTATCTATTTTTAAAGTATTCAGTTTAATTCTGAATGTATCTATAAATGTTTCGCTGTTTCTTAAAATGTATTCCTCAGAAAATAAATAGTTTATTTTTTCACCATTATATCCAGTAAAATTGATTTCACTTTCTGCAACCATCATTTTCTCTTTTTCAAAAATATCTTTATTCAAACTGTATGTTAGTCGATTTAGATCGTTTACCAATTGATTCTGATTTTTAAAATCGAACATTCGCCCTGTAACAATCGAAAAAATAACAAACAATATTCCCAAAATAATTGCTGTTATAGCCATGCCAATAACAGCTTCAATCATAGAGAAGGCGGGAAGACTAAACATGTTATTTTTTGGTCTGCACATAGAAACTTTTTTCAAACTTAAATTGAATACTATCTTTATATTCTACTGCTATTTTTTTTAAATTCTCGTTAATTACTTCTTCCTCAATTCGAATTTTTTCATTTTCATTTCTAATCGAATCATTTTCTAATTCTGATAAATAAAAAAGTTCGTTTACCTTATTTTGAGTGCTGTAAAACTTCGCTGATGTTTTTGGTGTATAAACAGACGCAAAAATCAACACTGCAAAATAGAGACAGATTGAAATAATTGTTAAAGCAATCACAGACTCTAACAACGAATTGGCCGAAAGGTTACAATACTTTTTTAATGATGCCATACGTTGTTTTTTGAGTGTCGAACAAAGGAATTGATATAAAATATTCCGGACGTTTTGCTGAATTGATTTCAATATTGCTAATCATGTTTTCATAACTGGAAACCTCAGTTTTTAGAAAGAATCGATTTGTATAAACTGAACCATAAACATTACTTTTCAGCATTAATTTTCCAGAACAATATAAATCGCCTGTTAGTAATCCATCTTCGTCAATTTCTATTGTATTCTTATTTAGAAGTTCATTCGTATTGCCAAATAAAACTACAGCTCCATATATTTGGCATCCTTTTTTTATTTTAATTTTTGATTCGTCAGTACTTTCGTTGTAAACGCAAACTACAGATGGATAATTTAAAGTTACTTTTTCATCTAGTTCAATTCCTTTTGTAGCAAATGCTTGTATAGTTCCGGTAAAACCTTCTTCAAAAGTTATTTTAGGAGCAATTAAAATAACATCTTCAAGCACTGTGTTTTTTTACTCGAATGGAATCTGGAGATCGTAATATAAAATTTCCTTTAAAAATGATATTTGCCAAATTTGGCTTCACTTGAATCTCTTTTGTAGTATTAAAAAAGGAATTATAATAGATAGAATCCTGAATTTTCTCAACATTAGAAAGTGTAGTTTTTTCTGATTTCAGTACATCAAAAATCTTTTTGAATTCTGGATTGATCTCTGGTAACTGTTTTTCTGAAATTGATATTTTGCCTTCAGTTGTAAGTTTGTTTAAATCACTTGTAATATATGAGGTCTCGATAAAAGTACTTGGAAGTTGGTTATTGCCAATTAGTTTTACTGTTCCTGAATAGGATAATGATTTTGAAAAATTGGTTAGATAAACAGCATTTTTATCATGATTGTAAGCACCAGCAAAATGGACTGAAGAAACAGTATCGTTTGAAACAAAAGATTTGGTTAATACCAAAGAAAGTAATCCGTACGATTTTGATTCATAACTGCCTTCGATTCCCGAATTTTCATCTTTTTCAATTTCTTGAACAGCCATTTTATTGCCCAAAGCAAAATTCAAAAGCGATTGATTTTGAATATACAGTTCTTCCTGTAAATTATAGTACAAATTAAGCTGGTTGTATAAATTTGAGAAATACAACAGCGCTCCGCAAATAATAGAGACAATTAAGCAGATATAAATGGCATATAATAAACTATGAGCTTTGACCATTATTGGGGTGCTTTGTCTTTCTTTTTAAAGATGTTTTTAAAGAATGTGGTTATTTTTGAATCTTTTTTAGGTTCGTTTTTAGCTTGTTCTCTTAATAGTTTTTTATTTTCTCTTGCAGTTTTTTGAGCAACTTTTTTTGTCTCCCTGTCTCTTTTAGCCTTTTCTTCTTCTAATGTTTTTTCTTCTTTTGCCTTAGCTTTATAACCAGCTAACTTTTCTGCGTCAGAAATTGCGTCAAGCTCTTTTTGATTCTTTTCTGCATTTTCTAATTTTTGGGCATCTTGCTTTATTTTATATTTTTCAGATTTAGTGAAAGTTTGTTTTTTCTTCACAACTTCACCTTTTCTGTATGTAATTATTTCTTTGCTTTCTGCATTTGTCCATTTTCCGGTTTTAAGGCCAGAACTGAATTTTCCGTTTTCTACTAAATTTCCGTCTTTATCATATCTAAAATATTTTCCAGATTTGAGACCTTTGCTATATGATAGAGTAGTGGCTAAAACACCATTTTGATGCCAGGTTTTCCATAAACCAACGCGGAGCCCGTTTTTAAATTCACCTTGTTCTGCCAATTGATTACTATGATACATTTTAACAAATTTATCATTCAATAGATCACCGCCAATACCGCCTTGGGCTTCGTGTATAAGTCCGCCTTTGAACCAGCTGTACGTTTTATTGATTTTCGGATTTACTTTTTTATCGGTAGTGTAAAATTCATAGCGAAAATCTTTATCAGAAATTCGTTTTATCATATAAGGATCTGAAAAAGAAACTAATGCAAATGCAAAAAAGAATATAATATAACGTGGTATTGTATATGTTTTCAAGGTGCAATTTTAATTTTTAAATGTGATCACTATCTCCGGAAAGCAAATGTATTTTTAATTTTTCTGATTTTTTTACGGGTTTCCTCATTTTGGATTTTTTTGTTAAAAACTTTGAAAAGAAAACTATATCGTTTAAGAATATTAAACTTTTGGTACATGTCATAGCTAATTTTTTCAACATTACTCATTTTCAAATAACAAGATATCTTTTATGTAACTATTCGCTCATTTAAATGAATTATAGCTTGTGTTATGTTAAAATGAGACTTAATCTAAGTTTCAGAAGAAAAAACTAAAAAAAGTAAAGGAGGGAGATAGTAAGAAACGTTTTATAGTATAAATACACTTAATATAATACGTTCTAAGCTATTGAATAATACTTGTGTTTTAGAAATGACTGAACACTTCGTTTGCAAAATTTTTATTTATATCATATCATCGTCAATATATGCATTATATTCACAAAATACGGATTGATATAGTGAAAGGTATATTGTAACTAGAGAGTTTTTATGTAAAAAAAACTACAACTCTAAAAAAGTTGTAGTTTTTTGATACATCATCCGAATTAGTAAAAATTCATTGATAGGGCATTAATCGTCAAGCTAGAAATGAATTAGCATGATTTATCGTAATACGTGATCAATTATAAATTTTGGAAATTTGATAATTATAAAAAAAATACAAATGGTTTAAAAAAATAGATCAAAATTCCCTGAAGGACAAATATTCTCACAGCGTTCGACATAGTTTTCAATTTCTTCTTCTGATCCATTGGTGGAATATTCAGCAAAAATCAGCAAAACTTCAAAAAACTGAACTTCATTTTCAACAAATATTGTATTAATACTATCTAATTGATCTACATACATTATATAGATAAATCCTGTCTTTTCATTTAAGCCTAAATACCCACCATCAATATTTCCAACTATTAAATACCCATTGATATAGTGCAAAACATCATTAAAAAAAATATTTCTTATGCTGAAGAATTCTAAATTGTAATTATTTAAAAAATCAAATAGTAATGAATTGTAATGATTTTGATTTTTTTGGGTTTGAGCACATATTCGTTATCAATAATATCCATAGCCCCATCATGACTATACCCCTCATCCAATAAGTCATTTAAGCTAGGTTGCAAACTAAAAAGCTTTTCTTTAAATTGTTTTAAATCCATATCGTTTTATAAAAGTTTCAATTAATAATGCCTAATATTTTTATGATTTTATGGCTTCTATTGCTTCTCCATGTTGTCCTTTAATATATGTTTTTTCTTCCCCGACTTTCATTATACCTCTCCATTCCCCATTAATTTTATCGTAATCTTTAAAAAATTGAATCCTTATAAAATCATCTGATATTTCTCTATATTCAAAATATAAACCAGTATCTTCATTATAGAATGCCCTATTTAATGTTTTTGTCGGACCGAACATATAAATTGGAGAATGTGGGCTATCAAGTATAATTGGAAGAATATCTAAAATAGTCATTAAACTATTTAACCCTCCTCGAAAAGTTCCTCTTCTCTTTGCTAGTTTAGATATAGCTCCTTTATCTTGATAGGTTTTCCCAAATCTATGTTCTAAATCATGTAAAACTTTATTCCACGCTTCAGATATATGTTTTGATCTTGGTCGCGGATATGCTGTCCTACCTTTATTGTGATGATGATGTTCTAGTCCTTCACCAATAATTCCATCTAAATCATAAACATCCATAACATTATTCCATTGTTTATCTACTTTGGGAGCTCTAAAATTTTTACCATTTATTCTAGCTAAATTGTCTTTACTCAATGCTTCTCCCCCTAATTCAGACTTAGCAAATTCTTTCCAAAAATATTTTGGATCTCTTGGCCATCCTAGTGAGTTTGTATTAACTTTTTTGAATTTGCCATATCAACGAGAGAATTGATCATTCTTTCGTCTATATTTTGAATTGCATTAATATTTTTTGTAGGTTCAGTTGGTTCCAATCCTTCTAACTCTATCATATCAATAACACGATTCCCGCTAAATTGATATGGAGAATAGAATGGATATTTAGGAGCAAGAGGATCCAATGCAAAAAACCTACCAATCCTAGGGTCATGCATACGATACGTATAGTTAAGCGAATTTCCTTCGCCTTTTAACTCATCATCTTTTTCCTGCCCTTGGAACCCATATCTATACGAATCCGAGCTTCCATGACGATTCGGCACCAGCATTCCAAAAGGATAGTAATCTGAATAGCTTAGAACTTCAGCATTAAAGTAGCTCAAAGAACCTGAAGATAGCGTTGGAATCTTCTTATCTGACACTACAGAAAGTACGTTTCCTAAGTGATTTGACAACTCATATCGCTTATCTCCAATCAAAGATATATAATTATTTAAAGTAATCGGCAGAGTAGGAGTGTAAAGTCCATTCGTTGGATCTAAATAATTTGGTATTGCATCATTAGGATTGTCTGTATTCAATGTATAAGGCATACCGTTTGTTTCTGCATTGATATAACCTTTTCCGCCTTCATAAGTTTCCCATGTTGCATAACCGTCGCCATCGTCGTCAACATCCAGATAGTTTGGTATGGTGTTGGTCGTCGCTTTTGGATTTTGCGTTGATGGTTGTGCATTGGTGTTTAAAGTTGCTCCTGTTGCCGGATTTTTATCTCCATCAGGATTTGCACCTTCGTAAAGGGTATAAATACCGTCACCATCGTCGTCTTTATCATCATGATTGGCAATTCCATCACCATCTGTATCAATAAAACTTAAATCATCGTTTACCTCATAAAGATCAAATATTCCATCTCCATCTGTATCTACTAGACATGGTCCTAAAGTTCTAGTTACATTATTGTTCATTGCAACCCCTTTACTTGATACCGGTGGATTGTTAGTTATTGTTTTACTAGCGGCATCGTCAAAATTAAAGGCATCTTGAACATTATTTAGGCCGTAATTAAAGTAACACATATCAAACCCTAGAGCTCTAGCATTACCAGTTCCACCTAATTTACTGTCAGTTCCGGCTGGTATATTCGCAGGATTATATGTTTTTGGTGTAACCCAATCTGCTTTGTTTTCTACAATTTGTGTAAAGCCATTTACGTTCAATTGCGTTGTTCCTTCACCAAAAGAAGTGTTCAGTTTTATAGCAATGTTACTTGTAGGTGTAGTCAATACATTTGCAGGTAAACTGACATCATACGTTTTAATAGTCGCTGTTGCAGGACTATCTGACGTAATTTTAGTGTATTGATTAACTGTAAATTTCGGACTTATCGAATTATTAGTTTTAACCAAATTTACCAAGACCTGATTCGTAATTTCTTTAGTTTGAGTCTCAATTACATCCTTCATAACTTTAAGATCTTGAACTGCGACCACAGCTATGTTAGATACGGCGAGCATCTATAGTAGTTGTCGCTACTCCAGGTGTAATTTGAGTTTTGAATACTGTTGTTGCACCTCTGTATAGTGTAATGAACATTCTGCCAGATTCTACCGTTTTCTCCACTTTTAAAGTCTCGTTTGCGTTATATGCACCAATTAGAACTTCTGTGCTTCCGTTAGAATAATATAATCTTGGAGTATATAAGATTGAAACTCTTACTCTTTTAGCGATAAAACCGTAAAAAGCATTATTTACAGTAAGTCCTACTTTTATTTTATCACTATTTGAAAATAATGCGACAGTTTTATATTCTAGCGAACCTGTTTCTGAAGGGTTGAAAACATCTACCGGATTGGCTAAAGAACAACTACTTCCTGTGGCTCTAAAAATATTGATAGCATCGCCATTGTCTACTTTTCTAACACAAGTGTTAACGACTCCGGAGATATCTACTTTTCTGCTTTTTGTAATAGATTCTTCTTTAGTGCCTTTATATTGTAATTCACCTATAAAGTAAGTTCCGTTTGCTGGATTAGTATTTAGCAACGAGATACTAGTATCTAGATTCAAGCTTTTTAGATCAGCATCTATATCTGACTGCATGTTCCAAACAGAAGATGGCGTTGCTGTGTCAAAATGCAAAGCATAATCTCTGATAACTGGTGTTCCTGTTAATATGCTATTGCTAACCAAAGCACTTGCTTTTGCAGTCATTCTGCTAGCAACATTTGCATTGTTGCCATATTTGTATACCAATAAATTTGCTTCTTCTAATCCTAAACGGTCACGCTAAAAAGATGATGCTCTTTTAAACGATATAGAGATTCGCCACTGTTACCTTGTGCATTAACTTTATAATTTTCCACATAAACACCTAATACATTACCTTGCGCATCGTGTGTATAATGTGTACGTTCTACATCAAGACCTCGCTGTACGCGCTTTGCAATTCTATTGCCAAGACCGTCATATTCAAAGTTAATAGTAACTCCAGATTTACTGTTTGATACTTTATCTACTTTGCCGTCTACACGCCAGTTAATAGTTAAACCTTCGTTTCTGTCTTCTATTAATTGACCTATATTGTCGTATTTATAGTTATGGGTACTATTATCGCTTATAATGTAAGCGGCCTTTTCGCTAAGGTTTTGTTTGATGTCTATACCTGTCGCTGTAAATATATCATCGGCTACATCAAATACGTTTGTTAATTTATTAGTGCCTGGAACATATTTATATGTAAAGTTATCCATTTCTGGATTTTTCTTATTTGGTGTTTTAGATTCTGGATAAAGACCTGGTGCAGTATTACGCATAGTTTGCAGGTTTCCGTTTTTATCGTAAGAATAACTAGACTCATAACTATTTTCCGAATTCATTGTGAAAGCATCAAAAGCTTGAGAAGTCATTGTTTTAATACGGTTTAGCTGATCATAAGTATAATTGTTTTTCTGAATAGCAAGCGACTGATCGCCTTCTTTACGAATAGCGGTTGTCATTTGTTTGATATTTCCATTATACAAGTTTTTAAGCGTAGCCCCAGTAGCGTTGCGACTTACCATTAAAGGTTTGAAAGAATCTGTACCTGTATCTCCAGAGATCGCTTTATAGTCGTTATCATAGTAGCTTAAAGAGTAACCAAAAGCATCTTTTGTTTTGGTTGTTCCGGCTAGCGATCCATCTTGACCTAAATCATTAGCACTGCTGGCCAAATTTTCACCATTAACAGTTTTAAGCCATCCTTGTAAGGTATAAGCATAGTCGATACCTTGAACTTTTTTGTCTCCAAGTTCTACTCTTGCTAATGGTCCGTGAGCATAATATTGATAGCTTGCATCTTTTTCCCATAATACTTCATCAGAAGAAGTTTCAACATTTACAATACGATTGTCAGCGTCGTAGTTATAGCGATGAATAAATTGATCAGCTTTCTTAGGCTGGAATTTTACGCTGTTTACATTTCCGCTTATAAGATCATAATTATAAACAATCCTTTTTAAATGCGCTTCACAGTCATTTGTCTGTCCTGTAGTTGCATCAATAACAGTTTGTGTACAATTCGGATTTTTTAGAGCGGTGTAATAATTAACAATTTCCTTTACATTACCGTGCACATCATAATTGTATAATATAGCATTATCAAATACCAACGGATTAGTATAAGTAGTATGATAAAAAATACCAGTTACTCGATTACGGTTATTGTATGCCGCATTGTAACCTGATTCAGTATTAGTTGTAAAAAGGTTTGAAGCTTTAACTGCTGTCTCTACTTGTGGGTCATCATCGTAAACAGTTCTTGTTACTTGTGTTTTTGATAAATCAGGATCAAATCCGTCAACAATTCCATTAACATTTCCATTTGGTTTTGGACTACGCACAAGTCTTCCTTCCGCGGATATACTGTAACTTAGTGGCGTAGATGGATTAGCGACATTGAATACAAAACTCTCTATTTCACCTGCCTCAACAATTCTTCCTAAACTATCATATGAAGTATAGCTCATTTTAGCTTTAGTACCGACTTGATTTTGATTTTGTGAAGCTATAATCCTGCCTAATTTATCATAAGCGAAACGTGTTATGCCACCATCTGGAGTAGATTGATATACCAGTTGGTTTAATGAATTGTAACGATACATTGTTTTAAATTGATGATTTGGTTGTAAACTACCATTACCAATAATGAATTTTAGTGGATCATCTGTCGCTTTGAAAGCTTCTATCTGAGGAGTTTTAGCTTTTACCTCTGCTGGTAAAAAACGTTTTACACCTTCTGGCGCTACCGTTTGAGTAAGATTTCCTGCTTGATCATAGTAATAAAGCGTATATTGATATTCTTGATCGTAGTAGGTCATATCTAAAGTTTCTACCACTTCAGACATTCCTTTTTTGATATAAGATGCAATAAATTCTTTACGTTTTTCTTGTAATAAATTATTATAATTATCCGCAGAGAAAGCTTCTGCAATATTTTTAACTAACTTCTCGCAAGTAGATTCTGTTTCTTCTGGCAATTCAGGTGAAACGGTATTAATTAAAGCGGCTGGAGGACAAATTTTTCCATTATTAGCTGGTCTGAATACATTTTGAACCCAATCGTTCCAATTAAGTGTATCAGGATTTATTTCATTATTGCTGGTATTTGCTTCTACGTACGATTTATATTGGTCTATTACGGCGTTGATACCATTAAAACCATAATGCAGATAAGTATCACCAAATTCTGCAAGGGTTCTAAAACGAATGTCATAAAGTCGCGTAACATTTAATTCTTTTAAATATCGAACATAACTATCAGAAATGTACTGATATCCGTTATTGCAGAAGTTATCAAGTGTAGCTTGTGGCACTGTATAATCTTGAATTAGATTCTTCATTGCGTTTTCAAAAGCAGTTTTCTTTTGTTCACAAGCAACTGGAGCAACTGTTTGAGGAATACAGGTTGAGCATGATTCTACTGTTGCTAGAGATGATTTGGCAGAGATGCGCGAACTAACTGTCGCTCTTAAATTACTAGAATAATTATCATTAATAAAATCACAAAATTTACCATCATAATAGTAAAATGGGCTATTGTCTACTTTTACTCTATAATATATTTTACCTCCTGTTCTTGTATATTCGTTATTATCTTTCGATGTAATTTTTGAATTTATATCATTATCTCCAGAAATGTCAAAACAATTAAAATGAGTAACATCTCCTGATAATGTACCTGGAACATAAGGCGTATCTATTTGTATTATAACTTCTTTAAGACCATTCTGGTTGAAAAAATCAATCCATATTATTGGACTTGAACCCGCAAACCAAATACCAAATGTGTGTAATTGAATTGGAGGTAATCCACTATTTGGATTCTCACTATCTCTTAATGCTTGAAAATGGTTTACTAAGTCAGATTCAATAATAAAATCTTTCATTGCAGGGTAATCAAAAGAAGTCATGTATTTACTTTCGCCTTTAAGAATAAAATTATCTTGCAAAGCTTGTTCAAGTAACCTTTTTAGTCCAGTTTCAAACTTAACCTCTTTTGATATAGTATTTGGATTACATGCAGTTACTACTAAACACGAATCTCCAGATGTTAAAGGAGCCAAGAAATCACAAAAATCATATGTTAGCGAATAACAAGAGAAATCATTAATTACGATATAACTCCAGCCAACAACGACATCAAAACATTTAATGTTTTTTGAATCGTAATTTGTATTAACAGTTCTTCCTTCAGCGATATCAATTTTGTTAAAATGAGTAGATGCTTCATATGCACCATCTCCAGTAGTTAAGTAATGTACTCCTAATTTAAAACCTCCTTGGACTTCATCATTTTCATTATAAAAGTATAATGTTATCGAATCATCTACATCTTTACCTAATCGGAATTGATATAGATTTACAGGACCTTTATCAAGACAACTTGAAGATTGATCTCTATCTTTTAGAGCTTGAAAATGTTCTCTTAAGTGTGAACTAGTTATTAGATCAATCATTAGAGGATAATCAGTACAAATTCTACGAGGTGATAGTAAATACCCATATTCATTGTAAGAAGATGGATCAGACAAAATTTGATTAATAATATTTTTAAGTCCAATTTCAAAAGCAATTTCATCTTCAGTATTTGCGCAAGAATTAACATTAGGACTAGGGTTACAACCAGGAGCCTGCTGGCATGCATCTCCAATACCATCTTTATTTAAATCTAATTGATCTGTATTTGGTGTAGTCGGACAGTTGTCTAACTCGTCTGGAACACCATCATGATCAGAATCTATAATAGTAACAATAGGACAACAGTCGAAATTAGTAGTGAAAAGTTGTAGCATTCCATTTAGAATTGCCGTACCAACAGCAAAATTTGTATTTCCAGAAGTTACTAACTGAAATTGATTTTCTGCATTAGCATCAGGACTTTTGATAGATATAGATTCGAATTTTTTGAAAGTATATGAATCTAATAAAGTAATTGTAGGTGCAGTATGGTTTCCGCCATCACCACCAGTAGTTGACTGCCAAACAATTTTTGCAATAACATTTGCTCCTTGTTTGATATAAACATATTGTGCGTTTCTTTCCCAAGTTACACCAGCATTGATTCCGAAAAACTCTTGTAGGAAAGAATCTCTATAGGCAGTATAGTTCGTGATGTCAACAGGTGTTGTACTGTTAAATGTTCCTTTGGTTTTTAATTCATTAAATAAAGGAATTAATGCTTTTTCGAATTTAGATTTTCTGTTACAGCCAACTCCCTGATCATTTGTAGCCTGATTAGGATCCAGCACTTCACCAATTGAATTAGGAGAAATACCACATTCACCAATAGGCGCGCAAGTTTCTCCAGATAAAACCACTTCCGTATATACAATGTTACTGTTAACAGGGCCTATTTCTGCGACAACAGAAAATTTGAATTTCCCATTTGAAGGATCTGAATTTCCTAAATCGTAATAAATTTGTTTTAGGTTCTTAATATTCCAGTTAGAACCATAACCAGACCAACTGTAACCTGCCCCTGAGGGCATTTGAACTGTAATTGGACAAGTTGTAAAACCGGCACCCGTTTTTGGATCAAAGTTTATATTTAATGTTGATCCCGAAATTTTTGTTGTAATCGTCAGCGGAGATAACCCAGCTCCAAATAATCCCTCAACAGTTTGATTAACAGCAGGAATCATTAATTTCTTCATTAATTCTTTGGTAATGTACTGTTTGTTGAATGGTTTATTTGTTAAAGAAGCCAGTTGAGTAAAAGCAGGATCTTGATCTTTGAACAAACCATTAAGAAGCATATCAAAATCGAATAAAAGAGGACAGTTTCCTGTTTGTGCATAATACTCAAAATGATTGGCTTTAACTAAATCGGCTACTGCATCTGTAGGATTCAGGCTAGAATTGTATCCGAAATCTGCTGGAAGATAATTTTTTTGTTTCGTTTGATACAATGTTGCACTGCTACTTTCGCATAAAGAACCAGCAGTAGAAGTATTGCTTTGAATATAATTATATAGCGTATTTTTTTGAGGGAAATTATCACTCAAAACGTCTGTTATTACGCTAGAAGATGCTGTGCCAATACAACCATTGTAAGATTTGCGTTGCATTGCATATATATTGCTAAAGATATGCTTAATTTTATTTTTTAGTCCAATATATAAAGCTTTGTAAGCATTCCAAACCTCATTTTTTTGAGCTTCACTTAAGCTTACGTTGTTTAAATCACATACGGAGAAAGAGTTACACATTACCCCTTGTAAGGCAACTTGATACATAGTCAAATTAGTACCACTTCCAGCTATATAGCTATTATTTAAAGCATAATACATTATGCTATTGTTGCCAGTTCTCATATTATAAAGAGTACCATCTTCAAAAGGAGCAACGACTTGCACTTGTTTAAAGTATGGGTCATTATTGTAAATTAATAATTTACCAGAGTTTCCTGCACTGTCAAAATCAACAAATCCTTTTGATCTGGCATCTGCATAAGTTGACGTATTCATTAAATAAGAATCATATCCGTCAGATGATAATGGTGTTGAAACTGTTCCAGTACTTTTTGCGATAGAAAAGTTTGATGTTCTCTTACATATTTCACGACTGTACTCTAAATATCTGTATTCAGGATGATAAAGCAATAAAGATTGTGCCCAGCTGTCTTCCCAATTTGCGATAAAATCAGATACATTTTTTAATTGCTCTGGCTGTACAGTCCATATATCACTTCCGTCTGGAGCTTTTACAGAACTTAGAGTAGGAGTAAAAGCAGGATCAACTTCAGGCGAGTATTTTTTTGGATTACTAGTATTGTCAACAATTTTTACCTCAATAACTGACGGCACACCATACATATCTTTGTAAGTATCAACCTGATCTTGAGTTGGACTGATGGCTTTTTTAGGATGTTTCCAATTATTTCCTGCTGTAGAGCCATTATAAAAAAGCGAACCGTTAGAATTGAAAATACTTAATTTGTCAAAATTTGGGTTGGGCAGAGGATTTCCATTAACATCGATAATATTTATGTCTGTAGCTCCATATTGACCATTTGGTCTTAAATCTGAAACCAATAAATTTTCATTCATCTGGCAAGCAGTCTCAAATTCTATAGCAGTAGGATTACATACCTTATTACATTCTTGAAGTAATAAATCAAATTCTCTATTGAAGCGGATATTTAATGCATTTACGTCAGATTGTAATACTAAGTTGCCTTGCGTATCTGTAGCTCCAGAGTTTAAGACAATATTTGTTGTATTTCCTGATTCTGATACAGTAACTATTACTTTTGAGTATAAATTATTGAAAGCTTTCTGTACATAATTTAGTCTTGTTCCTAAATTATCTGTACAAGTTTGACAAGTCATGTTACAAGAATCAAAAATAAACTGAGCATTTGGCGATAACCCAAATTTCGGATCTGCGGGGTCAATATAACACTCAGAACCAACTGTGGTTAATTTTCTTAAATAATCATTAGCATAATCATTTAAGGCTTTTTCATTTATTTTTATTTCTTTTTTAGACTATAACTACCTGTATTTAAAGTAGCATTTGCAGTAGTTTTTGGTATTCCTGCCGCAATATGGCTTCCTGATAGACTAAATATCCCAGCGGATTTAGAGATAGGATTATCTAATTTTTCGTTACCGCAATCATCTTTTAGACTTAATTGAACATCATAAACAAATGGATATAATCCTGTAGGACAATAAAAAGGAGAAAAAGAGCTTTTTTGATCTAAACCATATTCAAATTTATATCCCTCTCCGTCATTTGTTACTTCTATTGATTTTGAAAGAAACAAAACATCATTGTTTTGCGAAAACTTTCCAGAAGATTTCAAAATATTATTATCTTTTGCAGTATCTGGATCCGTAACAGCAAGTTTATTAAGTAAATCAGTAGTTGTACTGCCATGTCCATTAGCTTCAGCTTGAGCAGAACTGTCTATGTTTTCGTCTGGTAAACCCTCAAGATTAGTTGGTGATTTTCCTGATAATGCTGTAGCAATTGTACGCCCTTGTGGATCTAAATAACTTACAGATACTTGTTTATTAGGGTCAACTACAATATTTTTTTGATAATGAGAAGATTCTCCTACACTATAACCAAATAATCGATATAATTCTGTTGAAGAGGGTGTTGTATAGAAATATTTCATCTCATGGTTTTTACCCAGTTGATGATCAGGTCCAACGCCTCCCTTTCTAGAAATTCTGCCTGTATTGTCAGGAGTATATTCTATTTGTGAAAAAGGATACAATTTTGCATCTGGAACAAACGCTTGATTTGTTCTTGAAGAAAAATCGGCATATCCAGCAGGAGAATAGTATTTACTAGAGCCAGAACTGCTAGACATTCCAGAAACATTGCTGGTACAGCTCCCGCCATCAATATCAAAATCTTTGTAAGTGAATAAGTTGTTTTGGTTGTTTAAATTATAATTCTTGAAGAAATGAATATTTGGATCTGTATTTGGTGTAGGTAAAACTTCTACTCCGGCTCTACCCTGAGCATCATAGATTACTTCTCCTACAATTGTAGTATTGTCGGTATTAATTTTTGTCACAGTCTGACGATTTCTTAGTGAGCCGTCAAAATAGCTAACAATTTCTTTTTTCTTTCCATCCTCGGCGTAAGAGGCTTGAAATTGCCAGTTTTTTCCAGCTTCATGTTCAGAAATTATACTTTGATGTGGCCAATCGGCAACAGTATTTTTAGAACCTGTTCCAGAACTCCAATTACCATAATACTTAACAAATTCGGTATTCCTGCTTATGCCTCTTACTCTGTATATTAAATATCCTTTACCGTAAATTAAAGGTATTTCAAATGTGTTTTTAGTAGTTACAATTCGGCTGTTATTTAGTTCAAAATCCCTTTGTGTCAATGGAATTTGATTTCCAGGCAAATTTGCAGTAATATTTTCGTTACTGTAATTATCAAGCCAAGTCCACTCTAATTCATATTCTAAAGCACCAGCCAAATTTTCCCATTTAATAGTAACTGCATTTGCCGTAGCATTTATTGATCCGATAGGATTCAACAATTGTTCTGATACCGCGTAGTATCTTTTACTTTTAAAGCCCATGCTAACAAAGGCATTACTAGGAATTACATTTCCGTTATTCGTATTTAACGCTTTATAAGAAAGCAATTGTACCTTTATACCAAATCTATTTCCGATTTTTAAATAACTTAAATCACTAAAATTAGCGCCTCCGTTATTAGCATGATTTGGATTATAATTGACAATTAACTCTTTATTAAATGGAGTATCATTACTTCCATCTTGTTTTAAAGGTGTAATTCTAAAAGTTGCCTTAAGCTCGTAATTTACAAAAGGGGCCAGATTATTATTAATATTTAATGACAGGTAACAATAGGTGCCTAAGTTATTTTGATTAGGAAGACTAGCTTCTGAATCAAAAATAGTAATAGGAGCATTGCCAAAGCTGGTAATTGCTGTTGGTGTAAAATTGCTGTATTCTTTTTCTTGTACTTGTGCACTAAGCATTAGTGTGAATAGCAATAGCCCAATTAAACTTATTTTTCTACTTAACACATTCAATGATATATTCATATTATAATTATAACGTGATTAACTTATATGTTCTATTTAAGAGATTTTCTTATTCTTGAGATAATGGTTAAAGAAACTCGATTTGTGGTAAAACTTTATTTGAGTGATAAATTTTGGCCGCCAATCGAGCCTTATTTAACTCAAGATTTAATTATTCTCTTTTCGGACTATTTCCTCTTGTTTCTTGTATTGTATATACTCCTTTTTCAGTTTCTTTTTTTACTCTGACTAAACCACCTTCGAGATCATATTCATAAAATGAGGCATAGTTGTTTTCGTCTAATTCTGCCATGAGTTTTTGTGTGTCTTCGTCATAGACAAAACTTTTGAGATTTCCGTTGAAAGGAAAAAATCGAATATCATCAAAGTAACAATCTGCTGTGGTGCTGGTACAGTTTAAAGCTATTTCCAATTTTGGGCTGTTTGCCGGAATTATAGTTGGAATTTCTATAATTCCAACAATTCGCCGCCAGCCGTCAATAATTGCTCCAGATGGTTTAAAGGTTTCGGAATAAAATGGAGCCCCATTACCATTTGCAATAGATATAGTAAGATTGCTATTAGTATAATTAATTACTTGTTGAGCAACATTTTCTTTGACCCAGCCTGACACAATATATTTACCCGCAATAGGCATAAACGAACTGTTAGCCATTTCATCAATTGCCGCTTGCTCTGCTTGCGAATATTTTTTTATAATGAAGGTTACCGTATTTGAAAATTGCTCACATGCTTTTTGTCTGATAGAAATTGTTTTGTCAATGTTGCTATTTGCACCAGTAGTGCCCAAAATTGCGGCGAGCATTAACATTTAGTTCTGATAATCCATCAAATTGTGGCATATCGATCCAGTTTACGGAATTCAGGGTATACTGCCATTTATAAGAACTGCTTATGTATCCTGCTTGACTTGATATTTTGATGTTGTCATTTAAAGTCAGGTAATTGTCCGAATTTGGAAAGATTTTAAGATCAGGACCAACTGTATATTTGAAAGTTACAGCAGTCATTCTTGGTGAATAGTTAGCCGAAAAACTACCGCTCCCACAGGTTGTTGTGATATTCTGAGGAACAGTAGAATTTGCATCTGTTCCTGTTCTAAAATTTACAAAAGCATAGCATTCTATTCTAATTGGTTTTGAAGTGCGAACATTAGAAAATACCATTAAATTGGTTTCTCTATCGCCATTGTTATTGATGTTTCTTTTGTAAATATCTTCAGATGTTCCGTTTTCAAAGAATAATGTGATTCTTATATTTGAAGAAGTATTATTCTTAACTCCTGCTGTTATCTGATAATTTAAATCGTATACTTTTATAGCATATGATTGAGAAAATGCAATGGTCGAAAATGTAAAAAAGACAAACAATATTATTTTTTTCATTTTTTAATTTTTATATATAAAAAATCATTTTATTCATAAATAGTATTATAACTAATCAAATGCTGTTTATTAATTCGTTTTGAATCTTTTGAATTGATCAATGAAACAAGTCTTAAAATCAGTCAATTAGTTTATAAGCATTCATTTTAATTAAAAATTAAAATTTGGGTGTATCATATCCGTTTGCACACGCTGTTCGTATCCCTTGATTGCCCATTGTTGTTCCTGCTAATATTGTCATACGTCCAACATAACCAGGCGAGTTTGGATTTATAACGGCTTGCAGTATAATTCCTTTGTTCGTAGAATTTAGCGTACCATGATAAGCAGGATTAAGCTTAAATATTACGGTTTTCCTGTCAGCACTTAATGTTATACTGTATTTTCCAGCCTCGGCAGGCATTGATGGTGCGGTTGGGTTTTGAAAATCAACTATTGATGCATAAGAATAATTAAGACTAATAGGTATATTGTAAGTTACTTGATATATTATATCATCAATTCTTGAAAAAATCTGCCAGCCATCTTTGCATTCTATCGTAATGTTATTTACTGGAGGATCTACTACCACTGGGCCACTAGTTGGGCATTTAGCATCTTCAATATTTTTAGAAGTAGCAAATAGATTTCTATTCATTACACTGGAAGTTCCTTTAGCTACTTTTAGACTATTTTTGCCAGTATGAGAGTGGTTAGAATCTATATTTACTTTGTCGTTTATAAAACCAAAATGTTTTTTAGTTGTTACCGTTTTTTCTCTTCAAATCCTTCATATCCAATTTGCTGATATTTAGAGTTAGAAGCAACTGCCATTGGTAATTTATACATATAGCCGTATTGTGCGGCGCTATAGCGATCTAAAGCATCTTTATTTTCTAGCTCAGCTCCGTATGGACTGTATTGACTTACACTGCTAGCATATGTCCAGTTTGTTTCATCTATTTTCCAAACAGGAATAGAAGAAGTTCTATCTAATTTGTAAAATGGATTAAAATTTGTAAAGAATCCTTCATTTCTAGGGTTATTAATCGAGTTTCCACCATTTCTACCAGTGAGGTAAGCGTATGATTTTTCGGCTCTCCAATTTCCTTTAATATTCCAGAGGTAAGGATTTACTTTAACATCAATAGGATATTTTACATCGCCAGAAGGCTTAACCCAGTTAGAATCTGTATCGATTATAATATTACCAGTGATTGGATCTGTATGTGAGGTAACATTACTAGAATTGTAACTAGGATAGTAGGGAAGATTGGACTCTATTTGGGTATTCCAATAATCCTTATAAACTACAGCATTTGCATTAATGATTCTTGGATTGAAACTTGCATTGGCACTAAATTGTAATGATTCCAGATTTAATTTTCCATCTTTTATTGGATTAATCATAGAAGTAATTGACGCCATAGATGCTGTCTGCATATTTCGATACCCTGAACGAACAATTTTAAAATTGAAACTGCTTAAATCTTCACACTTGTTAATGTAAACACCATTTCTGTCCATAAGTAATACTGTCGTGTTGCCTGGACCAAAACCTACGATCCATACTTTGTATTGAGCAGGTAAATTTTGCCCTAAGATCTCTGAAGACTGAACAATTCCATTTTCATCTAACACCATAAGTTCATCACCAATATGGAATACCTTAGATAAATCTGCACTGTATTTATCTAATTTAAAATAAGGATTACCAGTAGGACTATTAGATGCGTTAGGTGCTGTTACTGGTACATTTGCAATCAATTTTCCTTCAATACCAATATTTTGCGATGCTAGTCCCATTCCATCATACATCCAGTACGCTGGAAAGTTAAAAGAATAGTAGTGATCGCTATATTCATTTACAGTTTCAGTCATTAGAACTTCACCTGAGTTTGCATCCCATGCGAGATTTTTTGTAGAAACTGTCGAACCTAGATTGGTTGCGATTTTTTCAACTAAAATTCCTGTTTTATGTACATGTTTTGTAGTTACTGCAGTACGAAGTTCGTTTATATTAGTAGACGATTCAGGAAAAACAGTTGGTATAAATATAGGAATTGGAAATGGCCCCGCAGGAATTAGCATTCCAGCAACGTTCGCTTTAAAGCCAGAAGTTTCAGTTTTAGCGTAACTGCGATTAAAGTCATTAATTAAATCATAATCTACACCAATTGTTTTTTTAGAAACATTCCCCTTTTCATCAATAGTGGTAATATTATTGTCAATATTATTCTGATCGTCTATATTATACTTGTATTTTACCGAAGAAACGATTTCGTCAGCTTCATTATATATTTCCTGAAAATCTATTTTGCCATTCATGTCGTTGGTTTCTATAGAATAGCCCTGAGTCATTGTTACTAAGTTTCTGACATCTATATTACCACCTCGTACAATATTCTTCAACATATCTTTTACGATATTTGTTGGAGTAATTCCGTTGATCATTTTCAAATCAGTATATAATACTTTTGTTGGAAAATCATAACTAGTATAGTGTTTAGTTACAACGCTACCTGTTGCGTGTTTTTTGATAATTATATTTCCTTGGTCGTTTTTGCGATCCAAATTTTTGACTGTAACTCGTCCGTAAGTAACTTTTGGCGATGGAAAAAAATTAACACCAAAAGGTTTCTCTACATAATTGCTTTCCATAGGCGCCGCTATAGTTTCAGCATAATTTCCTTTTCCATTGTAAAACGGTTCAACAAAAGGGTTCTCTGCACACATATTAGGTTCAAAAGTGGCAACTCCACTAGAACTTCCATCTGTATTATTGTAAGAATAGGTTTGGCCGTATTCCATATCAAATTGTGTCCCCGAATTATTTTCCAACATTCGAGTCCAGTTGTCGCTTAATTTTAGAGATGTAACGCGAAGTCCGCCGCCAAGTTTATGACCGTCAGGATTTTCTAATCTGACCCAAGATTTCTCTGGTTTAAAAACTCTAGCGCGTCCTTTATTTTGTAAATAGCCGTCTGGTCCATCAAAAATTTCTTTGATTATGCTTAAACTTCCTCTTAAATTCTTAATAATAGAATTAAAATCTTCATCTGCAGGATTGTCATTTATACCGCATGTTAATCTATTTAAAAAAGTACGTCCGAAGCCCCATCCAGCTTTTGCAATTGGATTAACTGTATTTGAATTTGCTTTATCTTTTTTCAAAAATTCTACAGGAATAGAAGCAATTGTTCCTTTTAAGTCATTATTGTATTCAACCTCAATGTCGTCAACATTACCTATTTTGAAGTAACCAGATACGTATTCAAAATGCTCTTTGTTATCAGACATATTCAACATGAATCTAAACTGAATTGGTTTGTCTAAATTTTCACTTAAATATTTATCCAAAAACTTCTGTCTCGTAAGCGGGTCACTGCTAGAAGAAAGATCTTCATCGCTTAGTTTTACATACAGGTATTTTTTATGACTATTGCCGTTGTACAATATGTTTTTACTATTTAGATCATTAGTGTCAGGGTAATTGTTATTTCCAACCCCGACAACCTTATACATCTGCATTGCTTTTTTGTTTTGTACATATTTGTAATCATCACTTTCTGTTTCAATAGTGATTTTACCTCCAGAAGGTAATGTAACTGATTTTAAATTCCATGAAGCGGTATTAATATCCGCTTGATTTTTAGTTTTTTCAGGGTTTGCTTTTGTTTTGCTTTGGTCAACAAAAGGAAACTCAGTATTGGATAACGGGGTATTAATATAACCACTGTTTGCCGGATTCTTTTTAAAATCACCCCATATATCAAAACCTTTCATGTCATAAGTTGGATTGTCGGTTTCGCTATCAGTTCCATAATTAAAAACATATGGAGTATATTTTCCCATATTTGATCCTCTATAAGTAAAGTAGACTTTTTCGAGGGTCAATTTTCCTCCAGCATTATTTAACTCGTTAGAAGACAAAACTGTGCTTTTGTCGTTATTGGGCATTCCTTTACATAGGTTATAACTGTATATAAAGTGAGCTGTTTTGATTGGTTTTACAGTACTTCCTGAGATTTTAGAAGGATCAGTAATAGCACCTGAAGCATCGGTAACCTCTGGTCTAGAATATAATCTTATAGATTTAAGTTTTTTCATTCTTCCAGAACCGGCGCCTCCATTTTCGTCAGCTACTCCAATAGCATCTTTTCTGTCTTCAAGATCGAAGAAAGCTACATGAGTTTTGGTTACAATTTTATCTAAGTATTTTAGTTCTTTTTCACCATATAAATAGCTACCCTTTTGATCGTCTTTTTTTGAAATTAGGCCTTCGTTATAAGTGGCTTTGTTTTTTTCAAAAGGCACTCTCCATTTATAAATTTCAGATGTGGCTGTATATTCGAATTTAGTAAAAGCACCCAAATCATTAATCGTTGGACCGTTGTCATCAACATCTTGGTAATCTGATGATAAAACGGTAGATAATAAATACGTATGCGCATATGCAGGAGTAGAAACTCTGTTTACATATTGATCACTCGTATTGTTTCCATTTCCATATAACGACCCGTTATAGCTTACTAGGCCAGTTGTGTTATTACCTGTTTGGCTTGAGACATCAAAAGTAGCTTCTGATTTTTTGATGTTATATGCTGTTTCCCCATAAACATATGTGTTGCCATCTGTTTGAAGAATTTTTATTCCTGCTGTATGGTGTGGTTTAGCATTGGCATTTTTGATAATAAATTTATCTCGAGATGCTTCTGAATTGGTAACTTTCTGAACCACTTGACTACGTAGAAAACGTTTACTTCTTTTTATTTCAGTATTTCCATATGTTCCACCAGCAAATGAATATGGACTAGTGTAAGTGTTTTTCTTATTACCATCAATATCTACACGTAATGCTTTTGTTTCGTATATTTTGTCTTTATAAATAGTTTCAGGATCCACAATTGTGGCACCCACCATTTTGAAGGTAATTGATTCGTAGTCATAAACTTTTTTATCGGTATTTTTTTCATTAAAATTAGCAAGTACATGATTATTCTCTACCCATCCTCCTGTTGTACTTTCAGATGGAGCTTTCTTGAAATCACCACTCGCATGGAATAAGTTGCCTAATCCAACTTCAGCTCCAAAATTTTGACTTTTTCCTAGATCCTTAACTTCATCATTAGATACACTGCTTACTTTAGATCGATAGGGTCTGAACATTCCCGAAACCCCTTGACCATCGATACTATAGATGTCATATGTATAGTTAGTCACGGGAAGTGCTAATGTGTTTTGACTTACAACTCTTTCGTTTTCTCTATTAAAATCTAGAATTCCAGATTCTGCGGCTTTTTTGTATTCTGTATTTTCATAACCATACGCTTTTTCTTTTCTGTTTTTGTATTCATCAGCAATGGTTTGATAAGAACCATAACCAGTAACCTGAACTTGTCCTTCTACACCAAAAACTTCACCTCCAAGGGCACCATTAAAAGAAAAATTTTCATTTCTGAACCCAATTCTCTTTGTAGGTGTATAACTTAAATTGTTAAAAGAAATACTACCACCTATACTGCCAGGGCTGGCACTTGCATTTTTAATGTTATCATAATAAGTTTGTCCTTGGGCGTTAGTGTGTTTGCTTGCAGTTTCTCCTCGTTGACTTACACTAGCAGAGACGTTAAGATTTTCAACTCCTTTTCTACTATTTAAACCTAAAGAAATAGAACTTTTTAAAGAAGTACTCTCACAACCATTATCCATCATTTTAGTAGAAATACCAATTCTTGGTGTCACAGTTGCACCTCCATCAAGAGAACTTGCAAAATCCATCCCGACAGATACATTTCCGTTAAAATTAAATCCGATGCCATAAGAAGGTTTAAATGATATTCCTTCGTAATTATTAGATTCTACACCTAATCCGACACCCAATTGCAAAGCATCAAAACCTGTATATGCGGCATTAACACCTACATTAATACCTACAGTTCTATTTTGTTTGAGATAATTTTCATAGACCATTTCATCACCTCTAAAATCATCAGGTAAGCCACGAACTTGTCGTTCTATTTGTCCTACATTGAGATTCCAGCCAAGTCCTACCCAGGATGCTTCTTGGTCCATGGTTATTCCAGAGTTATAAGCAAGGTTTATAGGATATCCGCCAATATCCATTATTGGAATATTGTAATTAAAATCACCGCTTGCTAAATCTACCATATCTGAAGTACCGATAGGTGTAAAAGCGTTGAATTCAGGTTGCGTAGGTCCGCTCGTTAAAGCAAACATTTGTGTTGGTTGCAATGTTTCCAGAAGAATCATCATGGCTAAATAAATAGCAACAACTTTTTTAAATTTACTTACTTTTTTTGGCTTGATCATAAGGCTATAGGAGTAAAAGGATCTTTGAATTTAAATTTTAATGTTCCCTTTTAAAAAGGTAATCGTTATAAATCAATTGTATTTTATCATTAGGGTCTATTCCAGAAAAAAATAATAGCACTTTTTGAAAAGGCGCAATTTTATAATTACGCTCAAAATTTACCCCAGAACAATGGATAGTATCTTTTTTGAAGTCACAACACAAAAATCTTTATCTAGACCAAAAGACATATATTTTACAGCTTGATCATAGTCCATGCCTGTAAAATCTTTAGCAAGTAAGTCGTTCTCTTCATCTTGTTGAAACACAAATTCTATTATACGTTCGGTTTTATTTTCTTCATAAAGAGAATCAACACGTTGGAGATTTTCAGTTCCTTGATCTTTTAGTAAATAGTATTGAATTGGAACTTCTGTCGCTGTAAAACCAATATCATCAACAACTTGTGTATAAGAACGAGATTTCCAGCCTATTTTTTCTAGATTAAAATACCTGTCCCTAATATCAGAATCGTCAATCTTTTCTTTTTTGCAAGAAAATAGAAGTAGAAGAAATAGTAAACCAAAAAAACTACTAGATCCCTTCATATTTTTTATTTATGTAGGTTAGTAGTTCATTTGTTACATCAATTTTTTCGGATGCGAATAAAATGTTCGTTTTTTCCGAACCAATTATGAGGTCATAGTTATTTTCTTGCGAAAACTCTAGGCTATAACTTTTTATTCTAGCCCAAATTTTTAATGATTGATCTGAAGCAAAGTTTTCATTAAATTTTTCAAGGTTTTCTTTTGACTGCAGAAATTGCAACATTAAGCCTTTCTTTTGAGAACCAGAATTTTGTGGATTTTGAAGTCTGTTAAATAACGAGTCTGTATTTGTTTTCATGATGTTGAACTCTCTCTCGGCAGAAATTTTCAGCTCTCTAGTCATGGTGAAGTTTTCAAATAACTTTGAATTGTCAACGTAGACGACTTTTGTTGTTGTGCTGGCATAATATTTAAATACCACTAGAATTATTAATAAAATATTACATATTAATAATATCTTAAAGACGTTTTTTTCACAGAATAATTGGGTTAAAATTTGTTTTTGAATTATTGTTTTATGATTTAAAATGAAATGCTTGCGTGAATTATAATAAATTATTTATGTTAATATTAATTTTTATCTTGTATTTATTGTTAAATACTTTAATACAACACTTGTTTATTATGTTAAAATAAATGTTAATTTATTTTGGTCCAAATCTATATTATTTTTTTAGCAAAGCATTACGGATTTCCTCATTCTGAGCCTATATGAGTGCTTTTTTTAGTTGGTTAAATGTTAACATGTTGAATGTTAACACTTTGTATGTTTTAAAATAAACTTTTTTTTATTTTGTATTTGTCCTACAGTATGTAATAGCTATTTTTAGGGCTTAACTCTGTGAAAAAAATGAATACAAAGTTTATTATTATTCAAAAAAATATTTTGACACTTTACTGTTTTGATCGACAATGAAGGAATTGCTGGCAAATATGCAAGTTGCCAATATTGATTTTAATGAGTAAAAGAAAATTTTGGATGTTAATAGCGATGGAATAACGTTGTCTTTGATATTGGTGCTTGTGAGCTGGTATGCATCAATATATGTAAGTCCGGTGTAACATTGAAGTATAATTCCCGTAATAATTGTTTTACGGAGCGTTTATCCCGATGTAGAATTCGTGCGTCTTCTTTTAGAATATCCCATTCCAGTCTGATATTTTTGAGTTCTTTCCATGACCTGTCTGGATGCGGGTCTCTTCTCTTTTACTGAGTCAGCTTTCCGTTTCGGAAAAGGTCTTTCCAGTGTTGCAGGCTGTTTTTGTAGGTCTTAAGATTATCGGCATGAGCCGCATGCTTTTATGCTCGATGCAGGTCTTGACGGTCCAGGTTTTAAAATCGGTACTGTATTTTTTTAGCAGATTTCAATACAGTTAAAAGTTATTAGCTTTATTCCGTCCAAGGATAGGGGTATTGAGGATCATAACGCAGATTTCACGAATTTTTTAACCGCTTTAAACAGAATTCGCCTTGGCTTTTTGTAGCACGTATGAAGGCAATTCTATTTGAAATTTGCCACGAATCTGCTATTAAAATTTTGAGTGGTTTTATAAATATTGAAAATGTGTAGTAAGCTAAAAACCCTGCTTATCGCTAGATCTGCAGGGTTTTCCGTGAATTTTTGCCTTTTTTGTAAACTTTGAAAAGTTTCTTTTTAAGCTCTCAGCGGAGGAAGAGGGATTCGAACCCCCGGACCTGTTACAGTCAACAGTTTTCAAGACTGCCGCATTCGACCGCTCTGCCATTCCTCCAGTAAGATGCAATCCTTTGCTGATTGCGAGTGCAAATATAACACGCTTTTTCGGTTCTCAAAACTTTTTTGCAACTATTTGCAAAGAAAATTATATAAAAAAGAAACCCTTAACAAAAGTTAAGGGTTTCAAATTTCAGCGGAGAAAGAGGGATTCGAACAAATTTTTCTCATCCCTCTTTTATGCCGCATTTCTATATTTTTTTCGATACCGCGCCACGATTCTGCCACGAAGATTTTGAGCAATTTTGTGGGATTTTGAACGTTTGTAACTTAACTTATCTGTTTATTTTGGTTGTAATTCCTTAAATGATTCGATGCTAAAAATAAGAATTTTTTCTTACAAGTGCCAAAAATGATTTTACAACTTTTTAAATCGTGCTAAATGATTTAAGAAAAGACTTATAAATGCTTGTGTGAAAAGTATTGAAGTCATATTTTAAGGTAAAGGTTGTATGCATTTGTCTTTTCTGTTATGTGAGTCTATGATATTAATTTTGTAATCCTTGTCTTTTTCTAATTTTGACTCCTCTAAAATTTTTAGTAAATCAATTTCAATCTCAGGTTTTTCATTATCACTGATGGTGCGGATTTTATCTTCTTTTGAGATAGCAACGATAATTTGCCGGTCTTTAATTTTGCTTGCTTCTTTTAAAAGTCGCTGTAAATCTGCATCAGCAATTGCGTGTTGTCCAGGCTCATCTATAATCAAAATTCCTAGATGATGTTTTGCTTGTACAAGGAGCGTCATATAAAACGCCCATTGAGCTCTAATAAAATCGCTTGCAGAAGAAACAAGCCTGATAGGCTGTGGTGATAATGATCCTGTTTTAACTACTGGAAACATTTTTGTGTTCTCTTCCGTTGAAATGAAAATGCGGTCAAGAATTTCTCGCGAATAACCAAATTCATCCAGATAAGAAACATATTTTTTAGTAAATTGAAGAATTTGCGCATGATCTATTTTTATATGATCCTTCAAGATAGAGATTTCTGTCCTAATATCTGCCAGCTTTTCAGAAATTGTAGAAAGATCAGACTTAAATAAATCGAACTGTTTTGAGAGTTTCTGCATTTTTTGAAGTTCAAATGCAATTCTCATTTCTTCTGCGATTTCCATTCTTGAAGGTGTTTTGGAGTTCTCTGTAAGCTCTTCATCAAGCATGGTAAGGGCATTCTTGATGTCATTTATTTTTTCCTGGTAATAAACGATGGTTTTACTAATTCGTTTGGAAAGGTTCTCGGAGCTTTTAATGTAGGATTCATACAGACTCTTTTCAGCTTTAAAGAAAGGAAGAGATTTAGAACTATTTACTTTTTCAATGTTAGTAAGTTTAATATCCGGATTGCCCAAAAGCGAAGAATTGCATACAGGACAGTTTTCCACGTCGTTAATCTTAAAAGACTTTAGCCCTGTGATTTTATTTATACCCTCCAGAGCTTCAATTTCCCGATTAAGTCGCTCTATGGTTAGCTGATAATTCTTTACTTTAAGATTTTCATTGTTTTTTTTAACAATTATATCATTTAGTTCTTCACTAAGAATAGTAATGTTTTTTCTTAGTTCCGCGTGCTTTTTAAGAATGGGATAAGGCGTCGCCTTGTCATATTGAACAGTGTTGCTGATATTAATGATTTTCTTACTCCTTTCAAGTACACTAATGGTTTCAGAGATATTATTATATTTACCATTTTCGTCCCTAGTTTTAAGATCAAGTTTTGCTATTTTGGCAGGGGATAGATCAGAGGTGAAAGTATCTGAAAGATTTGGAGTCTGAAAATTATAATACGCAGTAATGGTCTGAAAGCTGTCTATAGTATTGGTCCATACCGCTTTATATTGTTTTTCATGCAGTTTGAGAACTTCAAGTTCAAATTCTTCGGCAAGACCGCTCAGCCCTAAAGTATATTCAACAATTTTTTGTTTTGCTTTTTTAGTGCTGAAAACAGGAATCTGCGCAAAAAAATCGGACCAGCCTTTTGTCTGTTCGACAAAAGAGCTAGCGAAAATCTGTTGGAGATACAAAATTTTCTGAAATTTTCCGTCCTCATCTTTAAATAAAGGAACTGCAATATCAGAAAATTCAGAAAGCCATCTGTAGAACCCGTCAGGATGATCTGTATCGCCTGCTTTATGAACAAATTTCTCTTCAGGCTCTCCGTCATTCTGCTCGCACCAGCGAGCAGATTTGTGTCTTCATTATATGCAGGTTTAATCCATCTTTTTATTACGGCGGTTTTTCCCGCATCATTGCTTAGATGCAGTTCCGCGTATGATGAGGCAACAAAATGCTTTTGGTTATCATATTTAAAACTGGTTTTCAGGCATTCTTTAAGACCGTCATTATTGCCGTAGCTTGCCAGCTGTTCCATAGCAAGGCAGTAATAAATACAAGATAACACAGTGGATTTTCCGCTTGAATTGTCTCCGGAAAGGATATTTAGCCCTGCAGTAAATGCATAAAAAAACCGAATTCTTTTCTCTGCGAATCTGTAACAGTCGCTTTTATGGAATGAATTGTTATCATTTTACTACCAGATTAATATTTGTTTTTTTAGTTCTTTGCTGTTTACGGCTTTACACATTTTCATAATTTCTTTCCTTATTTCAGGAATTAGATCATTTTCCTCCACTTCCTTGACAACATTTTCACCATTTTTATCAAGTCCTACTCCGAAGGATCCATCGCCGTCTTTTAAAATAACGTACTTTTTTTCATGCGCTAAAATAATATTCTTACGCGACATGTTGCTGATGGACCATGGAATGGAGAGTCACGTGGAAATTTTACTTACTGGAATATTTTTTTTACTGCATCTAAAATAAAAGCAATTTTTTTGAGAGGAATTGATAGTGTCCTTTTATCGGTTGAAAAATTAATGATAAGGAGTATCATCAAAATATTAATCTGATCATTATCTTGATACGCTTCAAAAACTTTTATTTTATTTCCTTTTATTTCTACTCTACTAGTCATTTTCCAATATACTTAAGCCGCATACAGCGATCCATTCGCTGACGCTGTACAATGCAAGTAATTTAATATGAGATTCATCAAAGTCCGGAGCAAGACATTCTCTTAAAAATGCTTCATAATCTTTTTTGATTGCGGACAGGCCGGCTCTTGCCTCTGGCTTGTTGTCTGCATAAATGGTTAAACCCTCAAGATTATAGGTGTTTTTCGCATTATTGAATGCATTATTAAGGTGTTCGTTTTTCTTCAGTTCCAATGCAAGATATGATTTGCCTACCAGAATTGCCTTGATAATTGTTCGTTTCTGTTTCTCCAGTTCTGCTTTTGCGTAAACCAGAGGAATTTTGTCGTTAATGAATTGCAACATGCGGTTTATTAATATCATTCATTTCCCATTCAACTACTGCTTGCTCATTTATATCATTAAATATGGAATCTAATGATATGGCTCTCAATTTTTTATCATAGTCAAGTATTTCAGAATTATGAATCTGAACATTCGGATTTAGTCCGTTAAGAACTTCTAAATTAACAAAATGAAGCTGGCCGTCATTTCCCTTATTTGGTATTTCAATAAGAATCCCCACGCATAGAAGTTCAGTATGATTATCAATAAACAACCCTGAACCTGACCAGCCTCCAAGCCAGTCACTGCCTGAGTTGTATAAATCATCAGTTAGAATACTGCGTTCAATATCGCATATAAAATGCATTTTATTTCCATTGCAGACACCATTGTAACTAATTTTTCTTCTATTAACAGGATATTCAGAGCTCTCATATTTTCCTCTGAACATTAAACTGTGCGACGGGTTTTTTGGAGCTGTGAGGAATTTAGGGCAGATAAAGTTCTCCAGCGTTGAAGCACATTCTAATTGAAGCGAGCACAATATCATTTTTTTCTGCAAAATTAAGGTCGCTGTTCAATGCGGCTAAACGATGATGGTCTCCATGGTGATCTTGGACAGTCCATTGACTCAAGTCAGGGGTGATATCAAAGTTTTTACCGTATAGATTATGTCCGGCCGTCAGGCACAATAAAGTATAGTTAACACAAAAGATTACACCGCTTCCGATAAATATATCGTTTTTATAAAGCAGGCCGGTTGTTGAATATAGATCTTCTTCATTCATATTAAAGGAAAGGTTAATTCTTTAACGGGCTTAAATCTTATATTTATAGTCAGTAATTCATCGTCCGTGAAAAGCCTTTTTAGACGTAATGGGTAATTTGAATAGATTGTAAGAGCAGTTTCAGGAGAATGTCTTCCGAAGTTGCTGATCATGATCAATGTTTCTCTCGAAGGATGATAATAGGGGTCACTGCTATCTGTTGAAATCAAATAATTCGAACATTCCACCATTTCCAATAGTTCTTTGGTGGTATTATGTTTGGAACCATGATGGCTTATTTTGAAGAGGTCCAGCTCAAGTCTGTTATCATATCTATATCCAATCCTTTCCATTTCTCTGCAGATTAGTTCCGGGTTTGCATCTCCTAAAAAGAACAGGCTGATCTGCTTATAATGCGACAGAAAAGCGATAGAGGATGAGTTTAACAGGTCATCTTCCCACTTGTGCGGAAATGGCGGATTTTCCAGAATTGACTGTATGCTTTTTAGGTTTTGTCCTTCCGCAGTAATTTTAGGGTCTGCTGATTTGATCTGGGACTGATATTGCTGATATATTTTATCTGCTGTCCATTTTTTGAGCAGTTCCTCTACCACGTTTTGCCTTGGAGATAATATTGTCAGGACTAAACCGTTAATGGTAATAGTATCTTCGTTTTTGTCGTCTAAAAATATCGGAATGCACTTGATATTTCTCTCAAGAAGAAGCTGTTCCAGTTTTACTCCGTGTTCGATTCCAACAAGATTAGATTCTGAAGGAGAGAATATCAGTTGGGGAGTGTTCATATAAACTTTTGATGAAACTGATAGTTCTGTTTCTTTATCTCATGACCATTTAAAAAGACCTCCTATATGATCGTAATCAACATGAGTTATAATAACAGCGTCTGCATAACTAAATTCTTTAACTTTACTTTTAAAAAATCTGTAAGTACCCTGATTTCCGCAGTCAATCAGCAGTCGATGGGTATTTGATTCCGTCCAGGTTAGCATGAAGCTGTCTCCTTTTCCTGCTTGAAAAAGATCTAATTTTAGCATAACTGACAAAAATTAATGAAAAGTAATAGTATTTGCATAAGCCTTTACATTTGGGCTAAAAATACAAAAAATGTTTAAGAATAAACTTAAAATTTTTGATATTGTGTTTTATCTAATTCACATTTAGTGTCTATTACTGGACTTGTATAGTTGTTTTTTTATTATTATTAACTTTTACCACAATAAATTAAATGAAAACGAAAGAAGAACATAAGATTAAATTGAAACAAATAAGCGATCTCGCGTTTAGCCATGGTGTAGAAGCCATTAAACCATATGTAGAAAGATTTTCGTTTCCAAACTCTTGGAGCAAAGAAGTCCTTAAATTGTTCATGGAAAAATGCCATGAGGGATTCAAAATGGCTCAAGGACTAATTATTGACGAAGTTCTGTATTATCAAAGTTTATTGCGTGAAAAAAAGTTCAATTAAAAGAAAGTAGAAGGCTAAGAGATAAAAAAGCAATTGAAGAAAATCAACATATTATATTAGTAATTGAACAACGTTTGAGCGCGTATTTTCATATTGCAGATGGTATTGCTTGGCAGTTAATTAGAGGTGAAATTCATGTTTCTAGAAGATTATATATAGGTGAATCTGTAAAACAATTAGACTCCTCAAATCTTGAACATGCAATTAAGGTTAGTTTAGAAATCAATGAATCTCCAGAAAATTTTGCATTAATATCTGATTTAACTCATTTTGTGCAAATTGGCGATTTATTAACACGAACTCCAAAAGGGTTAGCTATAATGGAGCTAAAAGAAGGATCTGTAAATAACAAGATTGCGGATTTGGTTAAAAAAATTCATGATACAGGTTTTCCCTTAAAAGATTTAGAAGACGAAATAAGTAATCTTGACTTAAACACGAATAAACAACTGCAAAGAGTTTTACGTCAAGAAGAAAGGGCTTTTCGTGCTGTGGAAATTATAAATAAAGATGAAGGTAATGATCCAAAAACAGGGGAAAAAATAAGTGTGTCGACCCCAAAGAATAGAACTGAGTTCTATTCTCATGAATTTGAAAAATTATTTAAAAAGCTTGAATCTTCTATTTGGGCATATGATGTGATTGATAGAGGATGTTTACATGTAGGTCTTTACAGAGATGAAGGAAGATTTATGACTGGTTTGATAAAGGATATTCTTGATAAGAAAACTACAAATCATGTAATTATTGATTTTGTTTCAATTGCAGGAAATGTCTCAGAACCTCTTTTTGCAAAACCACTACCTCCAAAACTTATGATAGATATTCTTGTAGGAGACATAAAATTGATTATTGGTTTAAATATCGATGCCCTAATCCAAGTTTTCAAGGATACAGGTTTTGAAGTTGAACTATTAAGTGAAAAACAAACGATGAAGTTGAAACAACGTGAAAAAATGAAGGTCATGTTTATAATTAACAAGCGAGCTATTAGACTGACGAACCCAGAAAACAAAAAAACTATGATTGTTGGCGGTGGAATTATATCCAAAATTTTATATGATTCAATATATCCTAGTAATATTGCTATAACATTATTGCAAACCTTAGAGTAGAGGTAATTAATGCCTTGCTTTTTAGGAAATGTTTTAGAAATAGTTTGCATTATACGCGAAGTTGAAATTGATTATTGCTAATTAACACATTTGGATTAAGAAAGTTGACAGGTTTAAAAAAATATATAAACTAACATTAAAAGACAATGAATGATTTTGAACCACTGAATATATGAGATATGAAATCCGATAAAAAAAATGACAAGTCAAAACTGCAAAATTCTGTATGCAGTAAAAAGGAAGTAAACGAGAGCAATGGCAAATTAACTTTAGCGGAATTAAGAAAATGCGAAGGATTTGCAGATGTTTCAGATGCGGATGGGGAGGAGATAATTGAAAGTTTATATAAGCTTTCTTTGATTGCTTTTAATTATAAAGTAACGAAATAACTTAACAAATTATATTAGGTTATGTTCGCTCCGCCATTCGAACCTCCAGTAATGAAGAGCTTAATTTTACAGAGTTGAACAACATTTGAAGAGCCATGTGCCACGATTTTGCCACTAAAGTTAAATAGAAGGAAGACCTGTAAAAATTCTCCTTAAATTTTTGTGGCAAAAATAGTATCAAGTCCAAATTTCAAGTGTCACGATTTTGCAATAAAACTTAGCATGCTTTTTTGGTTATTGATATTTAATCAATTATATTGTAAATATGCTACATAACTTCGTTGGTATATTGGAGTTGAGCTCTTAACCTTTCAACCATAAATTTCGAAAAATTTTATTTTTATCATAATCCTGAGCTTGTTTTTCAATATTAAAATACCGGCTTGCTCTGGGATCATTGCCTACACCGGCCAAATAAGCCCAGTTGCCCCAGTTGCCGCAGACATCATAATCGATTAGTCTGTCGCTCGAAATAAGCGGCGCCATAGCGCCAATCCACTTCCAGATCGTTGCATAAATAGCTCGCCACATTCTGACGGCCGCGGTTGCTCATAAAACCGGTCAGTCGAAGTTCGGTCATGGCGGCATCAATAAAATCTACTCCGGTCTCTGCGTCAATCCAGCGGCCGGAGTACGCTCAAAATTTATTATTTTAGCAATAGAACCTGTATTTTTTATTCCGTTTTTCTGAAAAAAGCTGTTGTGATATTTTTTCATCATAAACCTGAAGTAATCGCGCCACAGCGGCTCAAATACCAGCCAGTAGGTGGATTCATTGGCCGTGTAAAGCAATTCATAATTTTTAAGTTCCTGATAAATAAGCCGTGGCGAAATGCATCCCAGGGCAAGCCAGGGAGAAAACTTGGAAGAATAATCAGCGCCGGTCATCCCGTTTCGGGTTTCCTTATAGGCGGAAATGCAGTGCGATTCAAAAAAGTAATAATGCATTCTCTTTAAAGCCTGTGATTCACCTCCAATAAACTGCAAAGCGGCGCGGGAATCAATAGATGTTTTTTGTAACCCTAATTGCCGCAGATCCGGCAGATCAAGTTCCGGAATTTCGGGCGAGGCAAAAGTGTGCGGTTTTGGCAGGGCTGGCCTTATTATGGAATCTTTCTCTACTTTTTTCTGAAATCAGTAAATACGTCGGGTATGTTTTTTATAGAAAAAGGCAGGTCTTCGGCATGGTACAAAGTACTGGTGCTAAAGGTCAGGAATTCACAGCGCAGTTTCCAAAGTTCAGACTGTACAAGGGTTTCAGTATGCTTTTCTTCAAAAGCAACTTCCCGCTTGGCATATACTTTGGAAACCTTATACTGCCTTACAATTTTTGGAATTTCAATTTCAGGCTTTCCTTTTAAAATAAGCAGGCCCGATCCCAATGCCCTTAAATTGGCGTCCAGATCAAGCAGGGATTCAATCAGAAACTGGGCCCTGAAATGACCGGTTTTTTTAAATCCATACGCTGTTGCCGCAAAATGCGAATCGTCAAAACAATAAATAGGGACAACAAGATCGTTTTGTGCTGCATGACCTTAAATAAAGTTTCATTATCGGTTAGTCGTAAATCTGTCTTAAACCACACTATCGCTGTTTTCATAAGCTGTTTATATTTTTTAGATAATAATCTGCCTGTTGAAGTAACGCTGTTTTTTCTTCAGTCTTCATTTTATGCCATACCTTATACATCATTGCAATTCGGGGATTATGTGCCAGAAGGGCTTCATGCTTGTCATAAAAATTCCAGTATAGGCTGTTAAACGGACAGGCCCAGTCTCCGATTTTTTTGCTTTATTGTAAAAACAGGTGCCGCAATAATGACCCGTTTTATCCATGTAGGAAGCTGAACTTACATAAGGCTTTGTACCGACAATCCCTCCGTCTGCAAACTGGCTCATGCCCCGAGTATTGGTAATTTCAACCCAGTCCAGGGCGTCAATGTAGATGCCAAGATACCACTTGTCCACTTCATCAGGATCTGTTCCGGCCAAAAGGGCAAAATTTCCCGTAACCATTAGACGCTGGATATGGTGCGCATAAGCATAGTTAAGAGATTGCATTATGGCCTCTTTAAGGCAGTTCATCTTCGTTCTGCCTGTCCAGAACCAATCCGGTAATTTTTCTGTATGACTGAAAAAATTAAGGGCGGAGTACTCCGGCATCTTCAGCCAGTAAACACCCCTCATGTATTCGCGCCAGCCAATAATCTGCCGCACAAAACCTTCCAGCTGGTGGTAGGCAATACGTTCAGGCTGCTGCACGCCATGCCGCAATGGCGGTCTGTATAACTTCAGCGGGAGAAAGCATTTTCGTGTTTAATGAAAAGGATAATCGGGAATGGTATAAAGACCATTCACCGGGAACCATAGCATCCTGAAAAGATCCGAAAAGGGGAAGACACTCTGCTGTAAAATAAGCCAGCAGTTCCAAAGACTGTTGCCTGTTTACAGGCCAGATAAAATTAGTTTTGTCAATAACGCCCATGGTTTTAATATCGGTCTGCCCAACAGCTTCCACGATATCCGAAACATCATTGTTGAAAACCAGCGGAGGCGACCGGCTTATGATTTTTAGGCATTTTCTTTCTGTTTTCCTGGTCATAATTCCACTGTCCAGTCATAGGATCATCTCCTGACATAAGAATGTGGTGCTTTTTTCGCATAGCACGGTAGAAACTTTCCATCAAAAAACTTTTTCTGCCTTCAAAGAACTTTTCCAGTTCACCGCGCGTGCTGAAAAAGTGCTCGGTATCGTAAATTTCAGATGCAATAGCAAGTTGCGTAGTGAAATTCTTCAACAGCAGATCGACACGATATTCATCAGGCGACTGGTATTCAAATTTGGTGTAATGATCTCTTTGTATGAGAAAAGACAGATTGGCATCAAACGATTGTAAATTGTCTTTGTTATTTATTTTTAAATAAATGCAGTGGTGTTTTTTGGATTTCAGAAAATCGGCAAACTGGCGCATGGCGACAAAAAAGCCTGCTATTTTCTGGATATGATGCGTTGTATAATCGGTTTCTGTCCGGATTTCCATCATTACATAGGTAATCGAATGATCTGTCTTTGCAAACCACGAATGATTGGAATTCAGCTGATCTCCAAGAATTAGCCTTAAAGTTTTATCTGCCATATTATTTATTTCTTCTGCATTTATAACTGCAGTATTTTACTTCCGCCCAGACTTTTTCCCATTTCTCCAGGAGAAAGGCCTGCCGCAGACCGGGCAGGTTTTAGCGGGAAGATTTTGTTTTTTTACGCTTCGCATGATACCGTGATTTGAGCGACTATTTCTCTATTAGCATGTATTCTTTTTTCTGACACTCCAGATTGCATCACTGGCATGCCTGCGGGTCTCTTCGATCGGAACAATCGGAAACGGATAATCGGTTCCTATTTCACAATGGTATAGCCGCTGTTCTATAAGGCTCAGCTTCCAGGGCTCGTGAAGAAGGTGAGGCGGGACAGCCGCTAATTCAGGCACCCATTGTTTGATAAAAATACCCTCCTTATCGTGCTTGCTCCGAGTTTTTAACGGGATTGTAAATTCTGATAGTTCCCGTGCCGGTTACCCCTGCCTGCATCTGCGTACCGCGGATAGTGGATTCCGGGCTCATAATCCAGAAACTGCCGGGCCAGAAAGTGGAGTTCGCGCCAGTCCTGCCAGAGATTAAATACAAAAAAGGAGACAACCAGAGCGCGCATCCTAAAATTAATAAAACCGGTCCGGACTACACAGCGCATGCAGGCATCTACAATTGGAACTCCTGTTTTTCCTTCCTGCCACGCCTTGATATAAATTTCATTTTTAGGTTTTATAAGAACATCAAAACTTCGGTCTATATTTTCAAACTCAATGCGGCAGTCACTTTCGAATTTCTGCATAAAATGGCAGTGCCAGTGCAGTACGCGATACAAAATCAAGCATGGCTTTTTTATTGGCAGACTTCTCGTAGAACTGATTGGTGTAGTGATACACCATGCGCATGCTGATATTCCCGTAGGCCAGATAAGGGGAGAGACGGTCGCAGCCCTTACGGCTTAAATAGGGTTTTGAAATATGCCTGCTGTAGTTTGCATGCCGCTCTTTTGCAAAACTTTCCAGATAGCGCCAGGCCCAGTATTCGCCGCCCTGCTGAAAATTTTTATTGCGCGTGGCAATATCTCCTGAAAGCGGTTTTCCTTGTAAGCTGGCATAAAGATCAGTGTCTAGATTTTGAAATTTAAAACTGTTGAGATCAATTATTTTCGGGTCAGCACGCATTGTGAGTTCCCATCGTTTTTCCCAGTCCCGTCTTGATTTCAGTTTTCGGATGACACCATGCAGTTGCGATTGTTTCCATAGAATGTTGTGCTGGTCAAAAAAAGACTGCATTGCAATATCCCTTTCGAATGTAAGCATATTGCCGGTTTCCTGATGCGAAAACACTGTTCTGATGTCATAGTGCAGACCAAGTCTGCTCAAAGACAGTATGGACTTCGTTATGAAAACAATAGATCTGTGTTTGGACTGTCTTTAACCTTGACTGCATTTCCTGCAGGGATTCATAAACAAACCGCCAGTGGCGCACGTCAGAATCATCATGGGCCATCACCGAAGGTTCAAAGAAATAAAATAAAAGTAAAGGTGTATTTTCCTGCTGGGCCAAAAACAGCGGCTCGTGATCTGTAAGGCGAAGATCCCGTTTGAACCATATGATATTTACTTTTTTCTGTTCACCTATCCAGCAGTGATGTGATTTCCCTGTCGGGTTTTGCATAACTCAAACGGTCCAGCCGCACGGTTTTATGATAACTGTCCAGACCGGAACATGTAATGGTATTGGCTTTTTCCAAATCAACGAAACCATCATCGCCGAGGCAGTCTCCAGGTATGAAGATTTGAACGATTTCGCCTATAACTAAAGTCGTATTGTTGATTGTAATGTCTATTTTTTCTTTATACTCAACGGCCAGTTGGATGTTGCTCTGCTTTACAAAGGGAGCGAAAAAATCATTTTTATACTCTTCTGTCAGGCATGCGGCGTCAAATTCTGAAACGTTTCTGTCATACCTGGCCGATGTCTGGTGTGCCTGTCTGTATATCTGCTCGTTGATATGGTTAAGGGTATAAAATCCAGTACTGAGAATATTTCTTAAAGTATCACGCTCTGGCGGACTGGGACGAAAAATCATCCCTACGAGCGGGGGATTGGCGCCAATATGAAAAAGAGAACTAAAAACAGACAAATTGGTGTTTCCCTGCAAATCAGAAGTGCCTGCCAGTGCCACGCTCTTAAATCCCCCAAGGCTGTTGATCAGATGAACCACAGTCTGTTTTTCCATTTTTTCGAGGTCACTGGTGTTAAAATTAATTTTATTTTTCATCTGGTTTTGGTTGTATTAAATTGCGGCACCTCCACTAGTGAGCAGTATCCATTTTTTATCGCTGTTGAGCCTGAACGTATCTATAAGTTCCTTATTCCATTATTTTGACGCAATGAGCGAGAGAAAATTAAAACCGTCGGCATCTTTATATAAATGATAAATTTCACCCACGATGGGTTCAAAAGAAAATCTGGCGTTGTACAGAAGCTCATTCCACTGAAATTCGTCGATCAAATTTTGATATTGGACCTTAAGTTCGTTAAACCTGCTTTCAAATTCCTTATTCACCTTGCTAATGCCGATGTTTTTCCAGCCTGCCAGATCAACTGCCTGTATCACCGGCGCACCAACACTGGTTCCATACGGCAATAGACTTGCATTATAACCGTGTTCATTGGAAAATACTACATTATCGGGTTTGTCTTTTTCCATAATCTGTAACTGTGTTTTACCTTTTGGATATTCTATTATTTGAAATAGAGCGTCGCCTCGTCGCATTTAAAACGATTTATCGCTTCGGGTCGTCTGGCGACATGTTTGGTCTTGCAGTTTTCAACCCGTTCGCGCCATAGTTTGTAGCCGCTGAATTTGAGCTCCTTTTTCATTAAAGCCTTGACATCTGCCTCGGCCAGTCCGAATTGAAATTGTATGGCATCAAATGGGGTTCGGTCTTCCCATGCCATTTCTAAGATCCGGTCTATATGAATTTCATTTAGGGCGCTTTTATCGATTTTTTCCAGAATTGGCTTCATCAGATTGTTTAACTATTTTTTAATTTTGTTAAACAAAAATAATCATTTTTGCTTTTATAGGTAATAAAAAATCGAGTATTTATAAAAAATAAGATATTAATACCACCTAAAACTTAAACAGTCTTTAGGCGGTTTTTTATTTTATAATGCTCTGAATCGAAAAAAGGACTCAAACAAGGTCAGGTTCCATAAATTAACATTTACGTTGCAAATAATGAGTTTTTTTAGAAGAAAGAGTTCAGGTAACTAAGCAGGCATCAATTGTACGAAATCGCTATCAGCGGCTTCCCTTTTTCCGTTCTTGTATTTCGTCAAAGGTTTTTTCATAATCGTTAAATTCTGTCCCTAACAGTTTGTCCCAAATACGGAAATGAACTCCGTAATTTCCATTAAATTTACTGTGGTGCATATTATGATGTGTGCTTGATGTCATTAATTTTCCAAAACTTCTGTTCCACCAGCCCGGAAAAAATTCGTAGCCCAGATGTGATTTTATATTGTTTAAGAAACCGAAAATTTGTGTCAGTACAAGTGCAGGAACATACATTGGAAAAATCATACTTACAGGAACAATCCAAACGGTAAGCAATAATGCTTCTGCCCAATGGAACGAAAGTGATGTGAACGGATTAACGTCAATACTTTTATGATGTACTTTGTGTATATATTTGAAAATTCTTGGATGATGCAAAAGGCGGTGTACCCAGTAAAACCAAGTGTCGTCAAAGATTAAAAGAATAAAAAAACCACCATAAGCAAAGAATTTGGGATATTGATTGATGTCTGTATAAATTTTCGTGTAACCTAGTGATTTTAAAAGATAGATAATAAGCACAAATATGGTGCTTATCATTAATGTGAAAATACTATTTAGCAATTCTGATTTGATCTGATTGCTATCAGCACGTTCTTTCAATTGTATTCTCCAATTTTGAAGACGTTTTTTAAATAGTTTCCAAACCACTATGTAAATTATTGCAATGATACCATAGTTCATTAAGGATTGTCCGAATGTCGCCGGTAATTGTTTTAAGGCTTCTTGTAATGCTTCCATTTTTGAATGTGATTAATGAAATGTAAAAGTCTTAAAACAAGTTCTCAATCCACTTCACAAATGTTACTTAATTGCCAGTTTTCTAATTCTGCTCAGACTTTGTGGTTTTATTCCTAAATAGGAAGCAATGTATTGAAGTGGAATGTTTTGAATAAAATGGGGTTGTTTTTCCAGCATTTTTTGGTAGCGCCGCTCTGCGTTTAGGACTGCCAAATCGTTGGCTCTCAATGATGTCGCCGATATAGATTTTTCAAAAACCACTAAAAAAAAGTTTTTCAAAGTCTCACTTTTTTCTACAAGCCGTTTTGCATCGATGTACGAAATTCTTAATAATTCACAGTCTGTAATGCATTCTATATTTTCAGTAGCTTTTGATTGGTTTACAAGTGAAGAAAATGATGCGATAAAACCGTTTTCTGAGCATAAAAACGTGGTTTGTTCTTCGCCATTTTCGTCGTAATAAAAAAGTCGCATAAAACCAGAATTTATGAAATATAAATATTCTGGAATTTTATCCTGTTCTTCTAAAACTGAATTTTTTGCTGAATTAGTTGGCATAAAACTTATACGAATATATTCTATGTCCTGAATTGTTGGTTTACCTATTTTTGAAATTTCGTCCAATAGTCTGTCGTAAATTGTATTGTTCATCTCATTTATGTAGTTGTTTTTTTGTGGGTTGCCGCAATTCTACTAGTAATGCAACGACCTAATCGACCTGTCTAAACGCATGACAGGGTAGTATATTTAGCCGCCTCAGAAAATAACAATTACCTATGAATAGGTAATGCTCCCGATTCATTTGTAGCTAAAAAGCTGTGCCAATTTGAGCCGCATCAGCTCCCAATATCATGGCTGCAGACTACTACTCTCCCATTTGCAATTCCCCCAGCGAGCAATGATAGGTATTTTTACTTTTTCTTTGATTAATCGAAGCACAACAAAAGTTCCTATAATAATGGATTGTTCGGCAGAAGCTAAAAACGAAGGCGTATGCCCACCTGTTTCAAACCCCGAAGCTACGATCATATCTACACCAGCGGACTCTTATGCAATTGCTTCATCGATTGCTGCAGCAGCTAGCCGATAGTTTTGATGCCTCGTTATCGGGATTCCTCCAGGATATCTTGGGACGGTATACCAAACATAAAGCTGAACACTTTTGGGCGAATATATAATATTACATTGACCTGATTTTCAAAACGTGGTGCAAAAATTGCTGGTTTTTCAGGTAAAGGAATATTGACTTCATCAAAATAAGGTTTATACAATGCTTTTGTTTTTTCAAACTGCTCGTCCGAAACCGTTCCGTTTACAGCATCAGTATCAGATACCCAAAAATTAATATTATAAGGTTTGTTTGTTGCAGTTTTTAGCTTTTTATCTGCTTCATATATTTCTCGTGGACTTAGAGTATAAGCCCCAAAACCTCCTAAATCACCAGCATTGGATACCGCAGACAGTCAGTTCCACCGTGGAAAGACCTCCACCAAATGGCCCTGCATAATTGGATATTAAATACCTAATTGTTTCGATACTTTTGTTATACCACATGACACAAAAGTTTATTCGTTACTATTGGTAAGCATTTTATTTACTATAAACCAATGACCATCAATGCGGTGAAATGACAATAAATCATGATAATAGAAATCGTACATCTTCACCTTTACTTCGGCAATCGCAATTGAATTAACGACTTTGATTGTAATTATTTCCCCTTTAAAAGGTTTTCCCGAATCTTTAGGACTTTGTCTGTTGGCCACTCCGTCTAAATATTGAACCAGTGTTTTGGAATAAGGAACTCCATTGACATCGCCAAAAAGTAAAGTGTCCGGGTAAAAGATTTGTTTTAACAAATCAACATTTCCTTGATAAATTCCTTCAAAGTAGTTCTGCTCCAGCGCAACTCTAATAGCGCCCATATCATTCTGATTATTTTCCATTTTCTTTGTGCTTTGTGCATCTATCCCTTGTACAAAAAAGAGTATAAAAGCGGTTACTAAAATAGTCTTCATAATAATTTATTTTTTTGTTCTCATTTCGATTACTGTACAAAACTCAACAGAAAAAACATACAAACTATGTGACCTATATCACATTCAAGAAGAGGGACAACTTATTTATTCTATTAAACTTATCAAGAATTATACAGACGACTCAAGGTTTCTCTGGAAACACCAAGATACGCCGCAATTAAATATTTGGGAACATCATTGTATAAAGTAGGGTATTGTTCCATCAGTTCTTCATAACGATGTTTGGCATCACTATTCATTAATGATAATAATCTTTTTTGTGAAGCTATATATCCCTTATTAGTACGCCATCGAAAAAAATATTCAACTTGATGCATCTCACTGCAAAGTTTTTCTCTATCGTGATTTGATATACTTAACACGATTGCATCTGATATGCAATCTACATTAATTGTAGCTTTTGCTCCGCTATAAAGCGCTTCAAAGTCAGATATCCACCATGTTGACATAGCAAATTGAAGTATATTCATTTTTAAATTATCTGTGATGTAAAAAGACTTCAAAACTCCATCCAGAACAAAATATTCGCAATCTATAGTTTCTCCAGCAGAAATTATAACTTGCCCTTTTTGAAAAGAGTGTTCTTTAAAAAACGAAAAAAAATAATCGAATTCCTCTTCAGTCAGCGAAATGGTCTTCGCAATATGTTTTCTTAATATATCTTTTGATTGCATAGATAACAAAGATAAATCTTTTTTCAATCATAATTATATTCATAAGAATGAGATTAGAACTTGCTAAAAAACATAAAACGTTAATAATTAAATGCGGAGAACTTTCGGTATAAGCATTCACTACCTTACCATTCACAAAAAAGTGACGTAGATCACATAATCCCATACTTTTTTAAATGTGAGATAGGTCACATAAGTTACTCAACACTTCTATTGAAATTTGTACCATAATTAAACAATTAATTATCTACAAAAAGTGGAAACACAAAATTTTAAATTAGAAAGAGCCAAAAGTAATATTGACTGGATTGGCAGAAAAGTAACTGGTTCGCATAATGGGACTATTGACGTTAAAGAGGGAATATTTGTATTTAACAATGGTAAACTATTGGAAGGAAAAGTTGTAATAGATACTACTTCACTTAAAATACTGGACATCACTGATCCCAATACAAATGCACAGTTTGCTGGTCACTTGGCTTCAGATGATTTTTTTAATTCAACAGAATATCCTGAAGCACAATTTGTAATCACTTCAGCAATACCGAACAATTCTGGTAAAACGCATGTTGAAGGAAACCTTACTATAAAAGGAATAACACATGCAACTGCTTTTGATGCACTGATCAATTCTAACGACGATAATGTAACATTAGCAGGCAAAATTATAATCGACAGAACTAAATACGGAATAAAATTTCGTTCAGGAAATTTCTTTAAAGACCTAGGAGATACACTTATCCATAATGAGTTCGAACTAAATGTTTACGTAACTGCTTCAAAAGAGTTAATAGCTTAAGATTTAAAATCAAACTTATTAATACTCAGGGTTTCGAATGTCCATTTCATTATCAAATTTGACCATTTGGGCTATTTAAAGGTTTTATGCCGCAAAAAATTGAAACACCTTTGTCCCATAATAACAACTAATATTATTAAAACACATAAAATGGAAACAAAAAAATTTAAATTAGAAAGTGCCAAAAGCAACATAGATTGGATTGGCAGAAAAGTAACTGGTTCACATAATGGAACTATTGATATTAAAGAGGGTACACTACTATTTAGTAATGGTAACCTCTCAGAAGGAACAGTAGTCATTGATACTACTTCAATTAAAATACTAGATATCACTGACCCCACTGCGAATGAACAATTTGCTGATCACCTAGCTTCAGATGATTTCTTTAATTCAAGAGAATATCCTGAAGCACAATTCGTGATCACTTCAGCAACACCAATTAATATCAACACAACAACCGTTGAAGGAAAGCTTACTATTAAAGGTATTACAAATACAATAATATTTGATGCATTTATCAATATTACTGCTGATAGTTTGACTCTATCTGGAAAAATTGTAATCGACAGAACAAAATACGGAATAAAATTTCGTTCAGGAAACTTTTTAAAGACCTCGGAGATACTCTAATCCACAATGACTTTGATCTTAATCTTAACGTAACTGCTACGATTGCTTAAAAGCATGATTAGCCTAAAATAAAAAGACATGCCGTACGTAAAAATTGAGCTCACTCGTGAAGGAGTTACTCGCGAGCAGAAGCAGACACTTATCAAAGAGATAACAGACTTAATTACAAACACATTAAACAAAGATCCTCATTTGACTCATGTAGTAATACAAGAAATTGATTTGGACGATTGGGGATATGCAGGGGAACAAGTGTCAGTGTTAAGAGAAAAAGGCATAACAGCCGATAAAAAATAAATAAAATGAAAAAACAAACAATAATTGTTACCGGAGCGACTTCTGGTATCGGAAAAGGAATCGCAAAATATTTTTTAGACAGAGGCGATAATGTAGTAATTAATTCACGCACTAGTGATTCATTAGAAGCAACGTTTAAAGAATTTGGCGCTGGTGAAAACCTGGCGATGGTTGCCGGAGATGTTAGCAATAAAGCTGTTGGTGAAAAATTAGTTGCTACTGCAATTGAAAAATTTGGTTCAGCAGACGTTTTAGTAAACAATGCAGGTATTTTTGACAGCAGGCCATTTTTGGAAGTTGATGAAGCTTACCTTGATAAGTTTCTAACAACCAATTTAAAAGGAGTATACTTTACTACCCAAGCAGTAATTCCTCAAATGCTGAAACAAAAAGATGGTGTGGTCATTAATATAGGTACTCCATTAGTAAACCACGGATTGGGTGGTTGGCCTGCAAGCGCACCTGTAGCAAGTAAAGGTGCAATACATGCATTGACGACTCAATTGGCGGCTGAATTCGGGAAACAAAATATTAGAGTAAATGTAGTTGCACCTGGTGTTATCCGTACTCCAATGCATGGAGATAAAGCAGATCAGAATGCTGGTCTGCATTTATTAAACCGTGTAGGCGAAATTGAGGATGTTGCAGAAATGGTGTATACCGTAGCAAAAAGTACATTTATTACCGGATCGATTATTAATGTAGATGGTGGTAAAGCCGCTGGTCACAACCTTTAATTAAAAAAAACAACAGTAAGAACAAAATCTTTTGGTGTCCGATAGCATTTCGGGCATCAAAACCTAAAAATTAAATAAAATGAAAAATCAAATTAAATCATTATTTATTGCACTTTTTGCAATAGCAAGCATTGCAACTAATGCGCAAGAAAACAAAAAAACAAAGGTACTTTTTGTTTTAACTTCTCACGATAAATTAGGAGATACTGGAAAACCAACAGGTTCATGGATTGAAGAATTTGCTACGCCATACTACTACTTTTTAGACAAAGGAATTGATGTAGTTATTGCTACTCCAAAAGGAGGACAGGCTCCTATTGACCCAAAAAGCAATGATCCTTCATTCCAAACACCTTCAACTAAACGATTTTATGCCGATAAAAATGCTCAAAAAGCATTAAGCACTACCGTTAAATTGGAGACGGTAAATCAAAAAAACTTTAAAGCGGTATTCTATCCTGGGGGACACGGTCCAATGTGGGATTTATCAAGTGATAAAAACTCTATAAAAATCATACAGGATTTTTACAATAATAACAAACCTATTGCATTTGTATGTCATGCGCCAGCGACCTTAGTAAATGTTAAAGACAAAAGCGGAAAATATCTAATTGCCGGAAAAAAGTTACAGGTTTCACTAATACTGAAGAAGCGACTGTTGGATTAACCAAAGTGGTTCCATTTTTATTGGAAGATAAATTAAAAGAGCGCGGAGGTAAATATTCTCAGGGTTCTGATTGGAGTTCTTATGTAATGGAAGACGGCTTATTATTGACAGGTCAAAATCCGCAATCTGCAGAAGAAGTAGTCGCTAAAATTTTGTCAAAAATTAAGTAATACATTTATAGTTGAAGATTTGGTATGAATGAAGAAAAAACTATACCAAATCTTCATTTTAATAAGCAACCCATGAAATCTAATATATTCATTAAAAGCTTTTTGATAGTATTCTTTCTTTTCAGTTATATTGAACAAGGTGAAGCACAAAGTAAGAATCTAAAAGAATTCAGTTCTATTAATTCAGAAAATATAGTATGGAATTCCTTTCCTGCATTTCCTGAAAAAGTAAAGCTGGCCATTTTGGTTGGTGACCCCACTAAACCAGAAACCTTTATAGTTAGAGTCAAGGTGTCGAATGGCGAAAAAATCATGCCGCATGCACATCCGGAAGATAGGATTTATACCGTAATATCAGGCGTATTCTATATTGGAATAGGTGAAATATTTGACGAAACAAAATTACAAGCGTATCCGCCTGGTGCTGTCATTGTTTTGCCAGGCAACACTGCTCACTTTCATCTTGCAAAATCAGGAGAGTACATTACCCAGGTATATGCCATTGGTCCTCTGGGCTTGGAATATGTCGATAAGAAATCGGATCCCAGACTCCAACACAAAAACTAAACAATATTCTGTAGCTGTAAAGCTCATTAATTTAAAAACACATCAATATGAACAATTTATTAGAATTTACAATCAACGCCCACGGTGGCATTGATACTTGGAAGAAATTTGAAAACATTAGTGCAAAACTCGTTACAGGAGGAGTACTATGGCCTATGAAGCGACAATCCGGTATCATTGATACTGTAAATGTTACTTCAGATACAAAAAAGAATTTACGACCCACTACCCTTTTATTGAGAAAGACTGGCATACCTCTTTTGAAGCTGGACGTGTAGCAATAGAAAATGATAGAGGGGAAATAATTGAAGAGCTTTTACTCCCAGAGAGTCCTTTAATGGGCACGAGAGGGATACTCCCTGGTCCAAACTGCGGCTTGCTTATTTTGCGGGTTATGCAATGTGGACCTATTTTAATGCTCCTTTCATTTTTGCAGATCCTGCTTATAAGGTAAAAGAATTGGAGACATGGTTAGAAAATGGAGAGGAACTACGAAGATTAGAGGTTGAATTCCCTTCCGAAATTGCCACCCACAGTAAGATCCAGACATTTTATATTGACAAAGAAGGACTTATTAAAAGACACGATTACAGTGCAGACATTTTAGGAAATTCAGCGACTGCACATTATCTGTCTGATTATATTGAAGTTCAAGGAATTAAGGTTGCAACTAAAAGAAGAGTATATGTACGATTAGAGGATAATACTCCACTTTTACCTGAACCGCTTTTAGTTTCAATTGATTTAAGCGAAATTGTTTTAAAATAGAAATGCAAGATGTTATCGATAAAATATTGGAAACCCATGGAGGTTTCGAACAATGGAAAAAATTTACTAAGGTAAATGCAACAATTGTAAGTGGCGGTAAACTTTTTGAGCTTATTAATCAGCCACAAGATGCATTACCTCGTTTTTTGGAAGTGTACCTTCATGAACAGAGATTATCAATGACACCTTACGGTGGCTCTAATAGGAAGACGAGCTTTACACCAAATAGAATTGCTATTGAAACTTTAGACGGAGAAGTGATTTCCGAGCGTACTGGCACTATAAAAAATCTTCATAGCCATATGCAAATGGAGGGTTGGGATGTATTAGACAGAGCTTACTTTAATGGCTACGCAAACTGGACATACTTGACAACACCTTTTTTCCTTGCATCAACTGGAATAAAAGTTACTGAAATTGCTCCATTTCAGTACCATGATGAAATATGGACCGGACTACGAGTTAGTTTTCCCGATACGATAGCAACCCACTGCACAATTCAAGATTTTTATTTTGACAAAGACTACTTATTGCGTCGTCATGATTATTTTATTGATGTAGCTGGTGAATTTAACGTGACACAGTATCTCATCCGATTATGTGGAGGCAAATGGTATTAAACTCCCTACTAAAAGAAAAGCCTATAAAAAGCAGGATGATAATATGCCAAGAATTGAGAATCTAATGGTTCATATCGATTATAGCGAAATACAATTTAGCTAATTAAACATTATAATTTTTTTCTAAGTATAAAAGGAAGACTAAAAGTATAATGACTTTTAGTCTTCCTTTTTTATTGTCAATATCTATGCGACTGTGAGTATTTTCAATTTCCATTTATTTACTTTCATTTTATTTGTTTTTAAATTAGGATGTTTGTAATTTTGATGAAGTTATGTGTCTGTGTTCTTTATAGTTAAGCTTTTAAATAGTTCGAATAGTCAAATTTGATATTCAAATGGATACCCCCAAATTTGAAAATTTAAATGCTGGAGTTATCTTCATTACTTCTAATATTCAAGATTTCAGAGGCATGATACTATCTCTTATAATGGGACCTTCTTCTTACTAAATCGGTTGTTCTAGATTTGTACTTTACTTTCATGATGAACTACAATGCATTGAGCTTGTACTAGTGAAGGTGTAGTTATGGTTTCAGATGTATTTCTTAACCCGTATTAGAATCAACTTATTTTTGATTGTTGTGGATATATACGATTTTACCCTCTTTGTACAAATCTAATCTTCCAATTTATTTTAGTTGGTTTTTCAATCATTGTCAATTTTAAATAGAATACGTCGGTGCTCCTATTCTTTTTTTTAAATGCACAATATTATATAATAGGATACTAACTATTTATATCTGTTTTGCTTGGTCTAATATTATTCAACATTCGAAATGCCGGTTTCAACTGCCTTTTGGTCTGTTTCATGATTTAGTGCTTTGCCAGAGTCAGATTGCGAAATACTTTTGACTCATAATTTATAACCACATAAAAATGAAAACATTAAGAAAGATTAAAAGTGACCTTCACTCAACAATAATGTCTGGCGTATTTATTTTGTTAGCGGCTAGTAGTGGCTTTGCACAAAATGCAATTACAACGGATGTTAAACCATCAGAGCTAATACGTCCATATACAGTTCATGTTTCGGATGTTGCCTTAAAGGATCTTCGCCAGCGTGTCTTGGCCGCAAAATGGCCAGAAAAAGAAACTGTCTCTGATCAATCGCAAGGAGTACAACTTGCTAAACTGAAAGGTTTAGCGCAATATTGGGGTACATCTTATGATTGGAGAAAAGCAGAGGCTAAGCTGAATTCCTATCCACAATTTATGACAAAGATAGATGGAGTGGATATCTATTTCATCCACGTTCGTTCCAAAGAGCCTCATGCAATGCCTCTTGTACTAACGCATGGATGGCCGGGTTCAATATTTGAATTTATAAACGTCATAGGCCCACTCACTGATCCAGTGGCTTATGGCGGAAAAGCCGAAGACGCTTTTGATGTAATTATACCTTCTTTACCTGGTTTTGGTTTTTCAGGAAAACCAACAGAGACAGGATGGGATATTGACAGAATAGCAAAAGCATGGGGTGTTTTAATGAATCGTCTTGGATATAAACATTATGTTGCGCAAGGCGGAGACTGGGGAGGTGGGATTGTCAATTCAATGGCTTTGCAAGCACCAGAAGGATTATTGGGCATCCACAGTAACTTTCCTCCAACATTACCTGCAGAAGCAGTTAAAGCACTCGGAAGCGGAACAGCACCAGAGGGGTTTTCTGCTCAGGAAAAAGCGACTTTTGATTATCGCATTAAATTGAACAAAGGAGGATATTTTGCCTACAAGGCAACTATGACTGCGCGTCCACAAGCGATTGGTTACGGCTTGAACGATTCTCCGGTTGGCCTTGCCGCATGGCTTCTTTTGCACCCTGGTTTTTACAATTGGTCTTACGGAACTGATCCTAAAGAATCTCCAACAAAAGATGAGGTACTCGATGATATTACGCTTTACTGGTTAACCGACTCTGCGACTTCGTCAGCTCGAATTTACTGGGAAAACAGAAATAAAGACAATATTAATGCAGGTGCTATGAAAACCGATCAAATCAAATTGCCAGTTGCAATTACCGTATTTCCTTATGATGTATTTACATCTTCTGAATCATGGGCACATCGTGCATTTAAAAATCTGATTTATTTTCATGAGGTGGATAGAGGAGGGCATTTTGCGGCATGGGAGCAACCACAATTATTTACACAAGAATTGCGTGCCGCATTCAAATCACTGCGCTAATTAGCTAACAAGCATTTTTTCAATGGTTTTGTAGTAGTGGCTGTTTTTAAAAAATGTGTTTTTAGGATTTTAAGATTAAGATTTACCTAAGATAAATAAAAAAAGACAAATATATACCCGCTTGTGATAAAATATCATTTCAAGCAAAACAAAATATAAATGGAAAATATAGAAAAAAATAATGTTCAAAGTGCTTTAAAAATGCACAAAGGATATTCACAAGTATTTCAGCCAGATAAACTTACATTTGGTTTTATTGCCCCGATTGCCGGGTATCCAAATGGACCAATACCCAATATGAACATTTTTGAGAAGGTAGTCCGTCAAGCTGATCAAAGCGGAATAGACATTATATGGTTAAGAGATGTTCCTTTTCTAGATCCTAACTTCGGTGATGCTGGGCAAGTATACGATCCGATGGTTTATGGAGGATTGCTGGCAGGAATGACAAAACGTATTGCAATTGGTACAGCAGGTATTGTATTGCCGCTGCGGGATCCAATAATTGTAGCCAAACAAGCCGCAACACTGGACCAATTATCAGGAGGACGCTTTATTTTAGGACTTTCATCGGGAGATCGCCAAGGTGAATATCCGGCTTTTGGAAGCAATTTTGAGAATCGTGCTGAGCGATATCGCGAGGCAAGGGGAATTATTCGAAGTTTGACCGAGGAAAGATTCCCTAATTATACTTCAGAATATTATGGTAATCTTAACGGTTCATTAGACCTTATTCCTAAACCTGTTGTAAATCATATTCCAACAATTGCCATAGGAAGGGCAGGTCAGAGTATAGAATGGATTGGAGAAAACATGGATGGATGGATATGGCATGGTGAACCCGCAAGGCATATTTCCTTGAGAATGAAACAATGGAACGACGCCACTGATGGTATTTATAAGCCTTATGGGTATGCCCACTTCTTTGATCTTTCAGAGGATCCGGAAGCGCCAATAACCTTTGGGCCTAATTATCTTGCTGGTGGTCGAAAAGCTCTGATTAATTTTTGGAATCAACAGCAAAAAGGTGGTTTGTCCCATGCTGTACTTAATCCCAAACCTTCGTTTCGTCCTGCAGATGAAATGATTCATGAATTTGGTGAATATATAGTGCCCCAGTTTAGATAAATATCCTTGATGTAAAGAGCTAGTAGGATGGCTTGAATCGATGGGAGAACAACAGCATTGAAAATAGTTTCAGGGCTTTTAAAAGAAGATTCTAGGTAAGTAGATATTACTGTATTGAAGAGCAACAAGCAATTTTTTAAGACGGGCTGACCACTTTCAAATAAAGAAATAATCAGGGCTTCATCGAAGTGGTACAAATTTTTTTATGTTGAATAATATTAAAAACATTTCACTTTTAGCATTGTCTAGTTCACCCCTTATTTTGTCCAGTTGACCAATTTCTTACTAGCATAAATTTTTTTGTCGTACTAATTTTGATCCATATTAAAAATAATAATTTTTAAAAAAGAAATAATGAAAAATACTAAAAATTCAGAAACAAGTAAAGTAGTCAAAGTTGTCGCTGTACAAATCAGCCCGGTTTTATATAGTCGTGAAGCTACCGTTGAAAAGGTGGTAAACAAGATTCTAGAATTGGGCAAGAAAGGGGTTCAATTTGCCACTTTTCCAGAAACCATAGTGCCATATTATCCTTATTTTGCCTTTGTACAGGCACCATTTATGATGGGGAAAGAACACCAACAATTATTGGAACAATCGGTTACAGTTCCATCTGCGGCGACTGATGCAATAGGAAAAGCGGCAAAAGAAGCCAACATGGTTGTATCTATCGGTGTCAATGAGCGAGACGGAGGAACTATTTATAATACGCAACTTCTTTTTGATGCAGACGGCACTTTAATTCAAAGACGCCGCAAGCTGACACCTACCTATCATGAGAAAATGCTTTGGGGTCAGGGTGACGCTTCGGGATTACGTGCTACCGATAGTACTGTAGGACGAATTGGTCAATTGGCCTGTTGGGAGCATTATAATCCTTTATTCCGTTATGCGCTTATAGCTGATGGGGAACAAATCCATTCCGCTATGTATCCGGGTTCTATTTTTGGCCCCTTGTTCAGCGAACAAACTGAAGTTAATGTTCGTCAACATGCTTTAGAATCTGCCTGTTTTGTTGTTTGCGCAACCGGATGGCTTGATGCAGACCAGCAAGCTCAAATCGCAAAAGATACAGGAGCGCCTATTGGACCGATTTCAGGAGGCTGTTTTACGGCTATAGTAGGTCCGGACGGACAACTAATCGGGGAGCCACTTAAATCGGGAGAAGGTGAAGTGATTGCTGATATTGATTTTGCCCAGATAGATGCGCGTAAACGATTAATGGATGCCAGTGGACACTACAGCAGACCTGAATTATTAAGTTTGGTAATTGACCGCACACCGACTGCTCATGTGCACGAACGCAAGGTATATACTCAAACAGGACTAACTGCTGATCAAGTTTCAGCAGAGTAATTATGAATAAATAACAAAGAGTAAAAAAACAAAGAATAAAACAATGAAAAATTCAACAACGATTATAACTCGTGCATTTTGGACAGGAGTGTTAGCTTTACAGTTGACAGTCGCTTCAGCGCAAGGGGGATTAAAAAAGCGGATGTAAAGAATTATGAGGCTATCCACCCTTATAAAGTAGCAATCTCAAATGCCGATTTGAAAGATTTGCGGGAACGTGCATTGGCCACAAAATGGCCCAGTAAAGAAACTGTTGCTGACCAGTCACAAGGAGCTCAGCTTTCTAAAATGCAAGAGTTGGTACAGTACTGGGGTACGAAGTATGATTGGAGAAAAGCAGAAGCAAAACTAAATGCTTATCCACAATTTATTACTAAAATTGACGGGGTGGATATTCACTTTATCCATGTTAAGTCGAAAAATAAAAATGCTATGCCTCTTATCTTAAGCCACGGATGGCCGGGTTCAGTATTTGAGTTTATGAAAGTCATTGGTCCTCTAACCGACCCAGTAGCTTACGGTGGAAAAGCAGAAGATGCTTTTGATGTAATCATACCTTCTTTGCCAGGTTTTGGATTCTCAGGTAAGCCAGCTCAGGCCGGTTGGGATACACCTCATATTGCAAAAGCATGGGCAGAATTAATGAACCGATTGGGGTACAAGCATTATGTCGCTCAAGGTGGTGACTGGGGGGCGACTATCGTTCATTATATGGCACTTCAAGCACCGGCAGGATTACAAGCTATCCATAGTAATTTACCTGCTACCTTGCCAAATGAAGCAGGGATGGCACTGGGAACAGGTGTAATACCTGAATCGTTTACTGCCAAGGAGCGTGCATCTTTTACGCAATTGAGAAATGCGATTGTTAGTGGTGGATTTATCTATAAATCTACTATGGAAGCCCGACCACAAGGAGTTAGTTATGGTCTGACAGATTCACCTGCGGGTCTTGCTGGATGGCTTCTCTTGCATCCTGGTTTTGTCGCGTGGGCCTATGGAAACGATCCTAAACAATCGCTAAGCAAAGATGATGTACTTGACGATATTTCGCTGTACTGGCTTACTAATTCAGCGAGCATCTGCTTCAAGAATTTATTGGGAGAGCCAAAAAATAAGCCTTATTAGTGCAGGATCAATGCAGTCTGACAAGATTACCATTCCAGTAGCTGTTACCACATTTCCGGAAGATGTTTATGCATCACCTGAAAGCTGGGCACGCAAAGCCTACAAAAATCTAATCTACTTTCATGAAGTTGACAGAGGTGGTCATTTTGTCGCCTGGGAACAACCAGAATTATTTACGCAAGAATTGCGGGTCGCCTTTAAATCATTGCGTTAATCCTTACGAAGGGCAATGCACATTGGTTGCCCTTTTCGAATTAAAATTTAAAAATTATGAAAAATAGAAAAAAACATACTTCTTGGAAGTATTATCATGGGGCTAGCAGTGCTCCTGTTCCCAAGCAATGCCTCAGCACAGCAGTCGGGAATACACCGTACAGACCTTCAGCGTCATAATATTAGTGTTCCAGGACACGAGTCTATTCAGGTACGAGTTGACTTTGAAGCTGGTTCGGCTTTCGGAATGCATTCACATCCCGGTGAAGAGATCATTTATGTACTGGATGGTTCCCTAGAGTATGAAATTGAAGGCGAAAAGCCGGTACTTCTTCATGCTGGAGATGTACTTTTTATCCCGGCAGGAAAGAACCACGCCGCTAAAAATGTGGGCAAGGTTAAAGGTTCTGAATTGGCCACATATATTGTGGAAAAGGATAAGCCACTTTTGGTCATGAAAAAATAACAAAACGTCTTAAATAAAAATTAATTTAAATAAATTTCAAAATGGAAACAAACAATGAAAAAGTGCTTTACACAGCATTTACAAAAACAACAGGTGGAAGAACCGGTACATCTAAAAGTTCTGATGGTGAATTAGATATCATTCTTTCGTCACCAGGAAGTAATAGACCGGGTACCAATCCTGAACAATTATTTGCGACCGGTTGGTCGGCTTGTTTTATTGGTGCAATGGGTAAAGCCGCCAGCAGTTTAGACATAAAATTACCTGCTGATCATTATGTAGACACCGAGATTGACTTAGTATCAAGCGATAATGGATATGAATTGAAAGCACGTTTGAATATCAGTTTGCCGGGTATCGACCGCGAAGTAGCTCAAAAAGTTATAGAAGGAGCTAGTTTGACCTGTCCTTATTCTAAAGCTATCAAAGGTAACGTTAAAACTGAGTATAATCTTATCTAAGATTTTCTTATAAATCGGTTCCGGTGTCTATTAAAGAGATCGGAACCTATTTTACTATAAGTACTACAGTACTAAACTGTCTTCGCTGATTATATAAGGTGAGAGGCTGTTTATTAAAAAATTTAGAATTACTCCTATTTAAGAATGATTATGAAAAAATTAAAAAAAGCATACCTAGCAGGTGGCTGTTTTTGGGGAATGGAAGACCTCTTTAGAGTGCGCCCGGGCGTAATTCATACTGAAGTTGGCTATATTGGCGGAGAGAACGAGAATCCAACTTATCATAACCATCCCGGACATGCTGAAGGAATAGAAATCACATATGATCTGGATAAGACATCATACTTGGAGCTATTGGATTACTTTTTCAGAATGCATGACCCAACAACAGTTGACAGTCAAGGGAATGACATAGGATCCAGTTATCGATCTGCCATCTTTATTCAAGATGATCACGAGAAAGAGGTTGCCAACGAAATCATAACTATTGTTGATGATTCCGGAAGATGGAGAGGCAAAGCGGTTACAACATTAGAACCCTATACAAAATTCTGGTCTGCCGAAGAAGAGCACCAGAATTACCTGGTGAAGAATCCCAATGGGTACACTTGCCATTTTGAGAGGTTTGACACTTTCCTGTAAATTGGCTGGCTAGTAAAACTTATTTGGTTCTATTGCCTTTTGCGGCAAGCCAGATCATTTTACTATTAATTGATTAACAAAAATGAAACAAAAATGAAAAAAAAATTGCTGCCGCTTTTATTATGGGCTTTATTTCTACAGGGCTTATTTCATTTATAATAATCAGCACCAATGCAGGTTTTACTGAAAATTTCCTTGGCAAATGGTGTAGATCATGGATGACCGCCTTAACGATAATTGTTCCGACGATTCTATTTTTTGGCCCCAAAGTGAAGAGATTTGTAGACTATTTGTTTAGAAACAAATAAGATTTTAGACTTGCCATTCTTGGTGAGGCATTTAACTATTTTATTGAGTCGCCGTCAAAAACATTCTAGAGATTTGTCTTTAATATTTGTTTTTTATGTCAGCTTTTTGACTTTAACAATTTAAGGGTTTCATAGGCCGTTACTTTAAGTAAAAAAATATACATATAGACTTTACAAATTTTTTGCAAGTCTGCCACACGCTTTTAGCTATAGTTCAAATCCCCGACAAGGGGATTTTGTGGTTTGCAATAGTACTGATTTAAAAAAAAATGCACTTGATACAGAGCGCACCAAAATGTTCAAAGTAGTGTGTGTACGCTTCAGCTTTAAAGATGTCCGGTTTAACTTGTTTTAGGTTTATGTTCTTGCAATATCGCTGTAAATTTGTTGGAAATTAATGAGTTATGGATGAAGTCTGTTTTTTGTCAGCTTAAAAGAGAAAGAATTTAAGTCTGATTTACAAATGAATCTCTAGCAGTTTTACACAATAAAATAACAATCTAACTAATAACAATAATCATGAAAACAATTTTTTTACCTATTGTGCTTGTATTTGTAATTTCAGCTACCACAATGAAGGCACAATCTCACTTTACCGCTTTAGATCAGGCAGTCTCAGTTCAATTAGCTTCTCTTGATACAAAAGAATCATTTATGGACAAGCTGGTTCCTGATTTTAAAAGGGAAACCATAGCATCTCCTATCAAAGAACAAGACCTGATGGTTTTGATGAACCTTCCGCCATCCTTCAATGTGAGAAACTGGACAACTTTATACAAAAAGCAAGTGAGTACAGATGCCGATTTAAAAACAAACACAGCTCCCTCCCTAATTAAAAATGTGGAGACAAAACTTGATTTTTAGGGTATCCTCTGAGCCCGTTAACGATAAGACAGCCTTCATTTGAAGAACCTGGGTTAATTAATAATACAGTTTTGGTTTACCGTTTTTAAATCAGGGGCACTTTTTTCAATCTTTAAAAAATATAAAAAATGAAATTACAAACTCTATATAGAATAAGTGAGCGGATTATAAATCTTACAACAGACAGCCTGAGAAAATTAAAGCATGTGTTTGAGTTCCAGAATAACATATTTACTCAGGATTACAAGGAGATACGAAAGGCAAAATATCCGCAAAAGCATAGTTCGGATTTGAGGGCGGCATCAAATCAAAAAGCGGTCCTTTTGGAAATGATGAAGGAAAGTGAACCTTTTTGGCTTTGATATCTTTCAAGATTTAGTCCTATCGCAGTGAAAGCCGTTTCACAAAAATTAAATTATGTGTTGTTATTAATTAAAGGTAAATCGCATCCGCGCCGATGTTGGTGCAATTTTTCTATTCCTATACCTAAGCGATCTTAATTATCTGCAGATATATTCAGATTGTTTTTCGGACACTTTACAATCTAATATGTCCACTTTACTTTTATTAGCTTTTGAATCTGTATGATCCGCGTAATTTTGATGAAAAATTAAAAAAAATATCATGAATAAAATAAAATTAATACCAACTTTTATAGCACTGGTTTTCCTTGTAAGCAGTGTAAAGGCGCAAAGCAATGCATAGAAAAATGTTCAGAAAGGAATTGCTGTTTTAGAATTGTTTACTTCAGAAGGATGTTCAAGCTGTCCCCCTGCGGATGAACTGATAGGTAAAATCCAGCAGGAGTACAAGCAGAGTCCGGTTTACATTTTGTCCTACCACGTAGATTATTGGGACAGACTTGGCTGGAAAGATATTTTCAGTAGTGCAGAATATACCAAAAGACAGCATCAGTATTCAGATTGGTTCGGAACTGAAACTATTTTTACCCCGCAGATACTCATCAATGGAAAAGCAGAATATATCGCCGCACAGGAATCTCTAGTGAAAGCGGGTATTAAAAAGGCACTTTCCAAACCTGCCACTGTAAATATTGCTTTAAACGCAAGTCAGACGGCTAGTAAACTTACAGTTAGCTACAAAATAGAGGGCAGTTTTAAGAATAGCCGACTGATGATGGCACTTATTCAAAAATCGGCGGTAAGCAATGTTAAAAGAGGAGAAAATGCCAATCGCGTTTTATCTCATTTTCAGATTGTACAAAAACTGCAGAACACTGCATTAAAAGCGGACGCCGCTGGAAATGTCTCACTGAACCTACCCAAGAATATCAACAGAGGTGAATTTGAGGTTATTGGATTTGTACAGGATATAACAACAGGAGCAATTTTAGGAGCTTCCAAAGCTACTTTATAGTGGTCCATGAAAAAAAGCTTAAAGATTATTAATTCTTTTCAAATACAGTTCTTGTTAAAATATGCTACCTTTGAGAGGAAGCATCTTTACTACAGCATATAAATTATGGAAAAGCAAAAAAGAAGTTTTCAGGTTTCACGACGTGTTATATGGGGAAGTTCCCTTTCACTGGCTGTACTTGGTTCAATCCCCAAATTATTTGACATGTATTCGACTCCGGTTGATATTATAATAAACGCATCCATTACGTTTTTATTTTCGCTTTTTATCTGGTTTTATAATATATACAGCCTGCCAAAGTATACGGCGCGACGCGTACTCAAAAAACTTTTTAAACGCAAGGCTTCTGCTCAGTGTAGTATTGGGTATTGTCATGATGGTCATACTAGTTGTTGTGCATCAGGAACTTTTTGAGGTTTCTCATATGGATGCACCTATAATGTTTGAACTTAGAGGTGTTTTGATCAATCTGATTGTGTATATGTTTTTACATCTATTATTTCAAAACTACTGGACCCAGCAGATAGGACTGGAATTAGAGCGGACGATTTCGGTAAATTTAGGCGCGCAGTATGAGCTTTTAAAACAGCAGGTGAACCCACATTTTCTCTTTAACAGCCTAAACACCCTAAAGTCAATGGTGGAAATACAGGACCCTCAGAGTGCTGATTTTATTTTGAAACTTTCTGATTTTTATCGTTTTACACTCGAAAGCAGAAAACAGGATTTGATTCCACTTCGTGAAGAACTGAAAATTTTGGATGCCTATACCTATTTGCTTAAAGCGCGTTTTGAAGAAGGGTTTGTTATGGTAAATCAGATTGACAAGAGGCATTATGAAGCCGGAATCCCGCCTTTTACCCTTCAGTTACTGATAGAAAACTGTATTAAGCACAATATTGTTTCACTGGACAAGCCCTTGGAGATAAGATTGTACGATCAGGGTGATTTTCTTGTGGTTGAAAACCGCATCCAGTTAAAAAAGGGAACGCTTTCTACTGGCGTTGGCCTTGATAATATCAATCAGCGCTTCAGCCATCTGGTTCATAAAGAAATTGAAATAGATAAAAACGAAACTACTTTTAAAGTAAAAATACCGGTGATCCATGAATATCATAATAATTGAAGACGAAGTTAAAACGGCAAAAGCCCTTGGTCAGCTTATTTTAAGTATCAGGCCTGATATACAAATTCTGTCCTACATTCAAAGTGTGGATGGGGCAGTGAATTACTTGATGGAAAATGACCAGCCGGATCTTATTTTTATGGACATACAGCTTGCTGACGGCTTATGTTTTGAGATTTTTAAGAATGTTGAGGTGGTTTCTCCTGTCATCTTCTGCACGGCTTTTGATGACTATGCCATTGAAGCATTTAAATCCAATGGAATTGATTATGTCCTAAAGCCATTTTCGAGAGAGAGCATTGCTCAGGCGATTAAAAAAACCAGTGAGCTGAAAAATTTTTTCCAGCGAAATAAAAAGAACCTGCCGGATTTTGATTATCTACTGACCAGAACGGGAGAACAGAATGGAAAAAGCAGTTTTCTGATTTTTAAAAACAATAAGTACCTGACAATTCAGACCGAAAGTATTGCTTATTTTTTTATTAAAAATGAAACTCCGACGATTTTCACCTTTGACAAAGGGGAGTATCAAATAACGCAGTCTCTTGATGAGGTTCATAAATTGCTGTCACCCAACCAGTTTTTTAGGATTAACAGACAATATTTAGTCAATTTTTCGGCGATTAAGGAAGTTGAACATTATTTTTCACGCAAGCTTCTTGTTAAACTCGTTGTGGCAACTGAAGAAAAACTACTTATAGGCAAAGAAAAGGCTACCGCTTTTCTGAGCTGGTTGGAAAATAGATAAAGCCAGCGGACCTGTTTTTTTCTTTTCTTTATTTATAAGCATGCATCTATGGATTATCCTCCGCTTGAAGGGGCAAGTAAATTGTAGGATAAAAGCCTCAGGGCTTTCAAGTATAATGCTAAATTGTAAATAAACGGTTGGTTACCAAAGGCTAGTGCTAAAATAAAAATGAGCAGACTCGACACTACACGTTGTAAAAAGTTTATGATAATAATGGAGTATCTATCTTTGGGTACTATCATTTTTAACGATCCCCTTTTTATTCATAATGTGTCCTTCTGGTTCTACTTTATCATTTGCGAGCATCCAAAAATCAACTGAAAACGCTCCACTTCCTTCTAGTAGTATTATGCAAAGAAAGGTCAGTAATAAAACAAAATACTCAATGCCTTCACCTCGTTTTTTATTGTTCCAATTCATGGTCCATCCATCCTTACGGTGGGTCAGGAGGGCACCAGTGAAAATAATAAAATTAGCAAAGGCGACAAATCTTCCAAAAAATCCGGCGATCAACATTACACTTCCGAATGCCTGCCCAATTATTACAAGCCAAGCCACAACTATCGGCACATTTTTATCCTTAAAACTTTCGAGAGATTGCTTTATTCCTACCCCACCTCCAAAATCCTTAAACCATCCCATTAGTTTTTGCATCCCATAAGGAAAAATAATAATTCCGGCAACCAGCCTAATCAAAGTATAGGTCCAGTTGTTCTCTGTTTGCAAGAAGAGGTGAATTATTCCATTATAATTTGTTTGGATCATAAACAAAGGTATAAATTTATACGCTTATTTAAGCCAATTGGCCTAATCTTGATTTATCAAATTGCTTGTCTGGTAAGGCCACCTTTTCAATGATAGCCCTGGCCTTATTTCTTGCATAGTATCTTCCTTTTGGTTTTGCTTCGAGAATAGATTTTAAAATTAACTCTGCTACTATTGACGGTTCATCATTTTTAGGGAATGATTTCTTTAAAAACAGCAAAAATTCTTCAGCCAGTTTAGCATACGCCTTTCCTGTCGATATTTTTTGCAGGCTTTGTGCGGCAATTCTGCTCCATTCCGATTTTATACCATGTGGCTCTAAAAGAACCACATCAACACCAAAAGGTTCTACCTCTTTTCTTATACTCTTGTTTATCGCTTCAATGGCATATTTACTGGCACTGTACCAACCGGACAGGCCAATTTCGGCATCATTGTAATCAGAAGATATGGTAATAATTTTACCTGACTTCTGTTTTCTCATATAAGGCAAAACCAATTGCGATAATCTGGCCAATCCAAAGACATTTACATCAAATTCATATTTCACCTCTTCAATCGAGACATCCTCAATTGCTCCTAACAGCCCAAATCCAGCACTATTTATTAGGATGTCTATACGTCCTTCATTGGCAATTATTTCATCAATTCCGCTCTGCATATCCCTGTCTTCGCTGATATCCATAAGCATAATGTGAGCGCCCAGTTGCCGCAGGTTTAAGATTTCTTCTTTTCTTTTTGCTGATGCATAAACCACAAATCCATTTTTTAATAGCGACTTTGCCGTGGACTTCTCTATGTCTGATGACGCACCGGTGATCCAGACTATTTTCGCTTTAGTTTTCATTGTATTAGTTTTAAATTATTGTTGTTACAAATTGACTTTCGTAGCTCCTAAAATATTCCCTGTAGCTGTATCTTGGATAAATCCAACAATCTCAGCATTTTGGGTGTTAAAATTTTTAGGAAAATACAAATTGGTCCTTCCTTTTTCGTCTGCTGTTATGCTCCTAGTGGTTAAATTCCTCACAATCTGGTAATGAGAAAGCAGTTTTCCTTCATTTTCACCACGCTTTACTTTGTTTTTAGCAGATTTTTGGACCAGTACCAGTACTAATTGTGTGTTTCTTGAGTTTCCTGAAGCTTTGTAGCTTACTAGTGACCCGTTTTTTAAACGTTGTGCCGATATAACCAAGTTTGCTTCGGCTGGTTTTGACAGCAATTTTGTAAAACCACTTCTAACAGCAGTTTCTTGTGAGCCAACATAATCCGTTTTGCCGTTTATGATAAGTTGTGGTGTGTAAATGGGTTCCTTTTGTAACCATTTGCCATAGCTGTACTGTCTTTTAGTATAATCTGCGTTACTGAAAATATCTTTCCAGCCAAGATCGTCCCAATAATCTACATGATAGGAAAGAACATAAACGGGTTGGTCTTTGTATTCATTCTGGATTTTCCCCATTAATTCATCTGCGGTTGGACAACTGGAGCATCCTTCGGAGGTAAATAATTCCAAAACGGCAAAACCTTTTTTATTGGTTTTACCTGTATGATTTTTTTGCCCGTAAGCCGATACGTTAAGTACTAGTGCTAAAAGCACAAAAGCGATTGTTAATTCAATGTGTTTCATTTTTTTGTATATATTTATTAATTATTAGAAGAAATTTAGTCTCAGAACGTACGCTGTAAATCGAAAACCATTTGAGTACACAAATTAATTATCCAATTAGTCGACGCTTCCGTTCCTTTATTTTGAAATACCTGTTTGCGACCAGACTTTATATTCTTGTACATCTGGCAAATATCCAGCCGGTTGGTTTAAATCATTGCCATCAGAATCCAAAATGACATAATAAGGCTGTGCATTGGCTTTATAGCGAGCAATCTGAAAATCACTCCACTTATTTCCGACTGTTTCAATGTTTTTACCGGTTTCTTTAGATATGTATTGTTCCTTTTCCGGAAGTAAGCGTTTATCGTCTACGTGCAATGACACCAGAATCACCTCATTTTTTAGAATGGATAAAATTTCGCCGTTTGACCATACATTATCTTCAATTTTTCGGCAATTCACGCAAGCATAACCCGTAAAATCCAGAAGAATAGGTTTGTTTACTGATTTGGCATATGCCAGTCCTTTTTCATAATCGGTAAATGTTACGATGTTGTGTGGTCCCCATTCTGCGTCTGGGGGCAATGAATCATCAGTTTGAGAATCAGAAGTGCTTCCAATGCCATGTGACGATTCAGAATAAGTTAAGGGAGGCGGAAAACCACTGATAAGTTTTAAGGGCGCTCCCCAAAGACCCGGAATCATATAAACCGTAAAGGAGAGGACTAATAGTCCCATAGCCAGTCTTCCTACCGTAAGCTGTTCCGTCGCGGGTTCATGCGGCATTGTTATCTTTCCTAATAAATAAAGTGTAAACGTGATAAAAATTGCAATCCAGATAGCTAAAAATACTTCACGTTCAAACCAATGCAATTGCAGAACTAAATCAGCATTCGATAAAAATTTGAAAGCTAATGCCAATTCCAAAAATCCTAAAGAGACCTTTACTGTATGTAGCCAACCTCCTGATTTAGGTAAGGTATTTAACCATCCCGGAAATAAAGCAAACAACATAAATGGCAAAGCCAAGGCCAAAGAAAATCCCAGCATACCCACAATTGGCGCCAAGCCTCCTTTTGAAGTCGCTTCCACCAATAGTGTTCCTACTATCGGACCTGTGCATGAAAAGGAAACTATTGCAAGGGCGAGAGCCATAAATAATATACCTGAGATACCACCTTTATCTGCTTGTCGATCTACTTTGTTTGCCCAGGAATTAGGCAATAATATTTCAAAGGCGCCCAGAAAGGATAAAGCAAAAAATACCAGCAGAACAAAGAAAATCAGGTTAAACCAAACGCTGGTTGATAAAGCATTGAGTGCATCTGAACCAAATAACAGTGTAATCACGCTACCTAAGAATACATAAATTAAAATTATAGAAATACCATATACAACTGCATTCTTAATTCCTTTAGCCTTGCTTTTGCTTTGCTTGGTAAAATAACTTACGGTCATTGGAATCATCGGAAAAACACAGGGTGTTAATAAAGCCGCAAAACCTGATAAGAAGGCGATCAGAAAAATAGACCAAAGACCCTTGTCAGATACTGGTTGATTGCTTACTGTGTGCGTTTCTATTTTATTTTTTAACACAGTAAAGCTTTTGACATTTTTACCCGTTAATGTGGCAGTATTAAATTCAAAATAGTACGATTGCGGAATACAAACATCCTTGCATACTTGATAGGAAAGTTCAACCTGAATCAACTGATTTTTTCTTTCTGTTACTACAATTTTTTGCTTTAGCTGTATTTTATCTGTAAAATAGGTTTCGGACACACCAAACACTTCATTGAATTGCGTTGTTGTCTCGGGACTTTCGGCGGCGCTTCCTTCTATAATAAAATTACCGGTGCTATTAGGAAATAAAAGTTTTAAAGGAGCTCCTCCTCCTTTGGGAGTATTTTGGGAATAAAGATGCCAGTCTTTTTCAATAGTGCCATCAATTATTAGGAGATAATCCGTAGCAGATTGTTTCTCAATTCTCGTTTCCCATTTTACAGGGTTAATAATCTGTGCATTTGCATTTATAAATCCTAATAATAGAATTAAGATAAAATATTTTAAGTGTCTCATAATCTTGAAATTTTCAGCAAAATTATAGACAACCCTCAGTAAATAGAATCTTAAAAATTATGAACCAGACATATTTAATGGTAAACCAGCCATTTAACAAGTTAAAATAAAACACTGTCTTTATTTTTAGCCCCAACACTTTTAATTGCTGTGAATCATAGTCATTTGGCCGTTCATCAAAGCCGTTTAAGTCAGGTTTTAAAATGTCTGATTCAGGATAGGATTTGTCCGGTTAACCATATTAATGCTATAGTTCAATGCAATGTCCAGATATCTTTGCCCCATAATTTTAACTTTAAATTTTATAAATGAAAACAACAATTGAAAAAGTACTGTATACCGGAGTGACACAAACTAAAGGTGGCAGAACAGGTAATTCTAAAAGTTCGGACGGTGAATTAGACATCATCCTCTCATCGCCGGGCAGTAACAGACCAGGTACCAATCCTGAACAATTATTTGCCGCAGGTTGGTCAGCTTGTTTTATTGGCGCTATGGGAAAGGCCGCACTTAACTTAAATGTAAAATTGCCCGCAGACCATTATGTGGACACTGAAATTGATTTACTATTAATTAATGATGGTTATGAGCTTCAGGCGCGTTTAAATGTAAGCTTACCGGGTTTAGATCCTGAAATAGCACAAAGTATTGTTGATGAAGCTCATCAAACCTGCCCTTATTCAAAAGCTACACGAGGTAACATTAAAGTTACAATTAACTTAATTTAAATAATTACAAAATGAAAAACGTATTGAAGAGCATAAAAAAGATGCGACCATTGCTCTAATAGCAACGGCGCTATTTTCCACAACTACAAGTGTGGCACAAGAAAAATTAATTAAGAATATAGTTATCGTGCACGGCCAATATTTGGATGCTTCGGGATGGAAGGGAGTGTATTCGATTTTAACCAAAAAAGGGTATCATGTAACCTTGGTTCAAAATCCTTTGACTTCTTTAAAAGATGATGTAGAGGCAACTAACCATATTTTAGAGAGTCAGGATGGACCAACTATTTTGGTAGGGCATGCATGGGGCGGAACTGTGATAACAGAAGCAGGTGTTCATCCAAAAGTTGAAGGTCTGGTTTACGTAACGGGGTTTGTACCTGATATTGGAGAAACTACATGGAAGTTAGCAAGATCATTTCCAACACTTCCTGAAATGAGAACCGAGGCTCCTGACACAGGTGGATACATATTTTATGACAGAAGCTCTTTTAGAGTTGGTGCGACCGGCGAATTAAGCAAGGAAGATGCTGATTTTTTAAATGCCTCCCAGCTTCCAATCTATAAAGATTGTTTTGGAACGCCAGTTACTAATGCGGCTTGGAGAACAAAACCAAGTTATGGAATTGTAACCATCAATGACAGGGCTATTAATCCGGATCTGCAAAAAAGCATGTACAAAAATGCGAAAATGAAAACTACCGAATTAAAAGGAGGTTATTTAGTTTATATATCACAACCTCAGGCTGTAGCCGATGTTATAATTGCGAGCATCACTAAAAAAATAAATTCGTTTTTATAATTGGTTTTTGTTTGTTTGGCAAAAAGCAGCTCTTTCTTTTAAGAGCGGCTTTTGTTTATTCATATATGACTAAATAATCTGCCAGTGGGGATGCACACAAAAGGTGTGATTTATACAAGGCATTTGTCTTAATTTAGTCTTCTGTTAGTTTATAGATTAAGGATCTTTGTTGATTCTGTAAAATTTTACTACCGGAAATTTTATATTGTTAAAATTCTATTGAAACTAAAATAGGTTCAGGTACAAGCGGAGTATTATCCTCTAATCGTAAATAGATCTTTCTTTTAGTTGCAATCTTATTCCATTGAAATTTAATCAGATGGGGTAATTTGCATTGTTTTTTCATGGATCATTAGTATAAACCTAGTATGTTTAAATAAAAAACCTGTCATAAGTTTGATAGAGTCGCGTCGGCATAACCATTTTTTTGCTTAAAATATTGGCAAATTGCCGTTAAACTGAAATCGTAGTTCTGGCTCCAATTATCTTTAAGGCAAATACTACTTTTTTTAAATAACTAAACTTCAGGCGCTTATGTGATTGATATTATGAATAAATAATGGTGTTTTTGTTAATTTTTGGGTTTATATTTGATAGACCAATTTAAACTTTGCATTTGAATTTGAATTGTTAACTGTCTAAAAAATAAATTCTTATGGGAAATTTAAAAGAATCCTTGAAAGCAATTGATAATCTGTTTGTAGAGGAAAGCCAGATACCGGAACAGTATAAAATAACGGAGATTCATCAGCGGGAATACTTACTTAATGGCAAACTGGTTCCTTGGAATGGAGAAGTTGCGGAAGTTTATTCTCCTGTTTTTGTTAAAGGTGATGAAGGTCTTAGGAGAAAACTTCTCGGTACAATTCCTCATACTTCTCCCAAAGAGGCTTTGGATTCCCTGGATGCGGCAGTTAAAGCCTATAATGAAGGCCAGGGGATGTGGCCTACGATGAGCATTGAGGGCCGCATTCTATGTATGCAGAAATTTGTATATCTGATGATCCTACAGCGTGAACCGGTCATTAAAATGCTGATGTGGGAAATTGGAAAAACTCTTCCCGATTCCATTAAGGAATTTGACCGCACGGTAGAGTATATCAACGCTACTATTGATGCATTAAAGGATCTGGACAGAGTTTCCTCACGATTTGAGGAAGCGGAAGGAATCTTGGCACAGATTAGAAGATCTCCCTTAGGCGTGGTGCTGAGCATGGGGCCTTTTAACTATCCTTTGAATGAAATATTTACCACGCTCATACCTGCCCTTATTATGGGTAATACTATACTATTTAAGCTTCCCAAACATGGAGTGCTATCGCATTATCCATTGCTTAGCGCATTTAAGGAAGCTTTTCCGCCGGGGACTGTAAACACGCTTTACGGCCGGGGTGCTGATATCATTTCTCCACTGATGGAAAGCGGGAAAGTCAATGTTCTGGCATTCATAGGCTCCAGCAAAGTAGCCAATGGGTTGAAAAAACTCCATCCTAAACCAAACAGACTGCGATCTATTTTAAGCCTTGATGCTAAAAATGCGGCAGTAGTAACCAAACATGCAGATCTTGAGGTAGCAGTTAATGAATGCCTTTTAGGCGCGCTGTCTTTTAATGGCCAGCGCTGTACTGCTCTGAAACTTATTTTTGTACAGAGGGAAATAGCAGACGAATTTGTAACTAGATTAAGTAATGCTGTTACGACCTTAAAGCCTGGCTTACCTTGGGATAAAGATGTCAAAATTACACCGCTCCCAGAATTTGACAAACCTGATTATCTTAAAACCTGTCTTGATGACGCTATAGCCAACGGCGCAAAAATTGTTAATGAAAATGGAGGATATGCCAATAATTCCTTTGTTTTTCCTTCCGTGGTATATCCTGTTAATGATAAAATGAAATTGTATCATGAAGAACAGTTTGGGCCTATTATTCCAATTGTTCCCTTTGATTCCATTGATGAGCCAATTAATTACCAGATCAATGCGTCGCATGGAATGCAGGTGAGTATTTTTAGTGAGGACCCTCGAGAAGTAGCGAGTCTGATTGATCCGTTTGTTAATCTGGTAAGCCGAGTAAACATCAATTGCCAGTCACAGCGAGGGCCTGATGTGTTTCCTTTTACAGGAAGAAAGGACAGTGCCGAGGGAACTTTATCGATAGCAGATGCGTTGAGGTCTTTTTCAATTCGCTCATTAGTTGCCACAAAAGCAACTGCGTCCAACAAGACTTTATTTAATAGTATTGTTCGAGATCATGATTCTAATTTCCTTAGCACTGATTATATTTTTTAACAGGATTACAATTGAAAATCTTTGTAACTAAAGTTGAGGTCAAATACCGATGCACTGTGTCAAAGAATATGTCATAGCAATTTTTTAAGACAATCAATTGACTAATTTATCATGGATTTGTATGGTTTTTAATTTAAAATGAAAAGCCTCACACTAGACTGCGAGGCTTTTAAGATGTATGTAATCTGAAATGGAACCCATCTGCCAGTAACTTTGGTTGTTAATTTTGAAGTAAATTGCCGTCCAGTCTGGTGATAGAAGAGATTCTTTGACTTGAACTTTCAGCAGAATCCTTTTGTAATTTTCTGCCTTCCACCCTATTATAGGTTGCAATGATGCTATCTGGATAACTGTTTTTAATTGTTACGATTTCTGTTTTCAGAAGGGTCGATTTCACATTAAAATCATATGAGGCTGGATCTGTTGATTCTTTATAGGTATAGAGCTTAAAAATGGCGCCTTGCTTTTGTTTGTGCCCAGCGTCGTTGTAGCCTGCTTCTGCCTGCTCATTGCCGTAAAGCACAGCCCTGGTTTCCAATTTAGGGTTATAGCTGGAAGCAATGATTTTCAGATCTTTTTTTGAAAAGTATTCCGAAACGGGACCTGAGACTTCAAGGCCGCAGGCGAGGACAACCGCAATTGCGGCAAGGGAAATAAATAATGTTTTCATAAGGTAAATGTTTTTTTAAATGATTTATAATTAAAGTAATCCTTCGAGCACTACTGAGAGAACCAGCGCCACAGACACAACAAGAAATGCCGCAAGGAGAAAAAAGATAGTTTGTGCTATTTTCATGATTTCCATATTTTTAAATGAGTGAAAATTGTTTTTTGCGGTCTAATATTGTTTCCCGCTTCAATATTTTTGGCAAAGGTAAAACAGGGTTTATGGTACTAAAAGCCATAAGAGGTTCAAGCTTCCCAATTTGAAGCTGAACTGGCCATTTGAAATACTTAATAAATAGAAATGCAGAAATTTAGGCCCCGAAGGCTGTCAACTAAAACGTATGCATAGGATGGCGGAAGTGTGCTACTTTGCGAAGAACCACATCATAAACGTATTTGCATTTCTTTGATTAAATCTGGATTTAGTATTAATGATCGTAGTTATATGGTTTTATGTAATCTTGTTGTCTGTGAATTGTTTATGATGGTGTTTTTCTATGTATCAAGAAATTGCAGTTCGCCAAGCAATTATTCAATTTCTCTTAAAAATTGGGATTGTGGGTTGCATACAGATTGCAATAGTTAGTGTATGCATTTTTATCGTGTCAAAAGTAAGTCGCTCAGATTTTTAATTGCGATTTAAATTATTGATAAACAATATTTTAAATATTTACAGGTATTCGATAGCTTTAAATTGGAATTAAGAGCGAACTTTCATTTCCGAAATGCCTTTAAATTTTTCTAATATCGCATCTTACGATAAATAATATTATTGGACTACAAGAATAGTTTGATTTGGTACCTTTTTCAATTTTATTTCTGTGATAAATTTGTTATTGAGTTGCTCGTTAAACATAGGGCACCAAGACAGAAATTTTTATATAGTTGACGTTTACTTGTCTTTTTTTTTAATGCGTATTCAATTGGATTTACCAATATTTTTATTACAACAAAATTATATGACTGAGAACCGAAAACTTAGACTATTTAAAAGTGCATTACCAAAAATGCAGAATTTAGTTAATTTTAAAGTCTATTTCATTAAAAAAATTGAATTTTCAGCTTACTATATAAGGCTATTTGATATAAATTATGCAAAAGATGATTTTTCAATGGAGGTTAATCAAATGAGTAGTAACCCGAAGGGATGCAATATGAATGTTTTCTATTTGGAAAACAGTGATAACTCCGGAGAATTATACTTGATCAGTGATTCTCTGATTTTTCCAAAAGAATTTATCATTAAAAAGTATTCATGTATTTCTGGCAGTACAGTAGTTGAATTGCCAACTGTGAAAAGAATTATGTAGAATTCCGCTTTGATTACAAAAAAAGGTACCGTCATAAACACGTAAATACTGCTTTTTAAATATATGACTTACCAAATCGATATAAAAGACGCTATGCTTCCTTACAAAAACCTCATTGTCTTTGACAAAAATAAAGGTCTTCCAATTTACAAACAGATTTCTCTTGAACTTATTTTATTGATCCAACAAGGAAAACTTCAACCCGGAACTCTGTCGCCAAGTACACGTTCACTTGCTTTTGATTTGCAGGTCCACAGAAAGACAATTATAGCGGCATATGATCTACTAATTGCTGAGCATTGGGTTAGCAACTTACCGCGAAAAAGGTATACAGTATCAGCAATACTACCGGTTATAAAACCAAGGTCCTATAATAGCAAAAGGCTAAATTCATTTGCTGTTAGAGGGAGTTTTGATTTTGAGCCAGTTCCAACCTTTATTGATTTTGCCATCCCAAGTGCTAAAAGCACTATTATCATAAATGATGGGTACCCCGATCCTTCCTTACTTCCTACTAATGCGATTATAAAGCACGTAAAAAAGCAGTTTGAATATGTCGCTTCAGAGGCAAATTCTGTCGGTACCCATGAGTCATTTTCGCGTTTGACAGTAGCACTTCATTCCTTTCTTTGCAAAACACGTGGAATTGATATGGGAATTGAAAATGTACTTACAACTAGCGGTGCACAAATGGCAATTTACATTGCGGCTTCCTTGCTTATTAAGCGTGGGGATAAAGTTGCCATAAGTGAACCAACTTTTTCATTGCCGAAACTCTATTTACAAGACTGGGAGCAGAACTTATCCGCGTTCCTATGGATAATGATGGTATGTGCACTGATAAATTGAAAGAGGTGCTACAAAAACACAAAATAAAATTGTTATATGTTATTCCTCATCACCATCATCCTACCACTGTAACAATGAGCGTTGAAAGACGCAATGAGCTTTTGCAAATTATTAACGCCAACAATTTTGCCGTTATAGAGGATGATTATGACTATGATTTTCACTACAAATATGAACCTTATTTGCCACTGGCAAGTGGTGATCATGGCGGTCGTGTTATCTATATAGGATCCTTATCGAAGGTGTTGGGCTCTTCTTTCCGTATAGGCTACATGATAGCAACTTCAGATTTTCTCGAATCAGCTCGCAGACTTCGAATACTTATAGACTTGCAGGGAAATACGATTTTTGAGAATGCGATCGCCTCTTTTATAGAAAATGGAGATTTATCGCGGCATATTCAAAAAACCAATAGAATATATGCGCATCGATGTACTGTATTATCTGACTTGATTCGTAATGAATTGGCAGAAGTAGTCTCGTTTACCAAACCTTCAGGAGGAATGGCATTATGGCTTGAGTTCAAACCGGAATACGACGTATCTAAAATTATAAATAAAGCAAATATGAAGGGACTTATACTGCAGGGAATCCCTTATTATCAAGATACAGATTCCAAAATTAATGCTTTTAGATTTGGGTTTGCATCAGTGAACGAACAAAAATTAGTCCATGCGGTACAAATTCTTAAAAGTGCAATAAATAGTATTTAAGTTTTCTATGCAGGCATTTTACATATTGTTTTTGAACTAATTTATTTTTTTTGTTGATTCGAAAACAGTAGTTTTTTGTACTGTAATTTTGTTGTAGCTAAATAAAAAAATCTTTCGCGTTTTATACATTAATCTACCTTTTATGTAATAGTTTAAATAACTTGGCGGTCTTAGTTCTTTTTCTGTTGATGAAAGGTCTGTGGGCTTTCAGTTTTAGATAAGTTTCATATTACCCGACAGTAGTCTGACTTTTTATCATGGAATAGCCTGCAAAGACATTTATATTCAAAAGTAAGATAATCATTAATGCAAATTTTTTCATATATTTTGTATTTTAATAATTTAAATCGAATCTTCCTTCTCTGATTTCCATAATTTCTCCATTCATGTTACGATATCAATCAATTTTTTGCATTACAGGAACAATATTCTCTAAAAGTTTCGAACGTATACTGCTTAACCTTTGATTTTGTTGACTATCTGGTTTTCAAAAATACAATGTGCCACGATTCTGACACAAATTTAAAATTACAGGTTGCGAACATATTTAGAAGTACGATTTTGTAGTGGGAACAGGACTCGAACCATAAGAATAATTTTGATGCTTTAAAGTTTCGAACTTCTCCCTGGCAAGGGCTGTAAATACAGGAAAGACTTGGTTTTTTAAATCCGAATGCCCCGATTCTGCACCGAAAATTGATTTTTTGAAAATCCAGATTTTTTCAAATGCAGGTTTTGGAGAAAGAGGTCTCCGAACTGATATCTTATTCCTAGCAAATACTGGCGTTTGTGGCTTGTCAAATTTGTGGTCAACTAACAGGTCAACTCCCAAGTTGATGTGAATTTTTGTGATAAATGTACAAATAAAAATCAATTGTACATTTAAAATATAAAAAATGATTCATATCGGATTTCCTTTCTAAGTCTCCAGTTTTTGTTTAAATATCCGACTTACTTATTTTAAAATAAATAAGTATAAAAATAAAAAACAGAAAAATTTCGCCTATTTTTGAAGTAACTTAAAATCACTTAAAAAAGGTAGTTTTAAGATGTTTATTATATGGCGAATGTTCTTATATATACCAATGTAGCGGTTTTTTGATTACTATCCTTTCGGAATGCTGGTGCCGAACAGACATCAAGATACCAAAGAGTATCGTTATGGTTTCCAGGGGCAGGAAAAAGATGATGAAATTAGAGGCGGTGATGGGAATTCTATTAACTATACTTTCAGGATGCATGATCCTAGGGTTGGTAGGTTTTTTGCAATTGATCCGTTATTTAGAAAATACCCACATAATTCAACTTATGCTTTTAGTGAAAATAGATTAATTGATGGTGTTGAATTAGAAGGAAAAGAGGTTCAATTAATAACAGGCGGAATTGGAGCCATTGTTGGGGCGAGTATTGATTTGGGAGGCCAAATGCTTGCAAATCGTGCAAGTGGTAAGCCTATGTTTGAAAATATTGATTGGGCAGATGTTGGCATTTCTGCGGCAGAAGGGGCGACGATTGGTGCCGGTTTACCACCTAACATAGTACACGGTGTAGCTTCTGTCGGAAGAGTATCGCTTGACTATAGTTCAGAAGAAGGTGTTGCTGTAATTGGTGTAAATAAAAGGCCTCAAAAAGTATTAGCTGATAGTTGGGAAGAAGCGACTGGATTGGCTACAGGAGGGTTAATCTCCAATTCTAAAGTAGGTAAACTGGTAGATGTAGTAGAAGCAAAAGTTGCTGGAAAATTAGTGCCTAGAATTGCAAGCGGTCAAATTTCAACAACTGGAGCTATTGTTACAATAAAGGCTTCTGGTGGAGTTGCAGACTTTGTAACTTCATTTCCTGGAGCAAGCGTACTGCTGAATTTTTATCAGGAGGCTTAAATGATAAACTTGAAAGTTTGAGCGCCGCAAAATATGGGAATGTAGAAAAATCTAATGTGAGAGTTCCTGCTTACAAGAATTATACAATTCAGAAAGGAGATACACTACAAGATATTGCAAAGAGAAATAATAGAACTGTTAAGGGTTTATCACATCAAAATAAAATTACGGATCCAAATAAAATTACTGTCGGGACAACAATAAAAGTTTAATATGAAATTATTAGAAAATCTTTTTGGAAAATATTACCTTATATGCCATTAATAATTTTGTTTTCAATTGTTGCTTTTTTTATACAGTATTATAAGGCAAAAATTCCTCGAGAAAATATTAAAGAAGCAATAGGAACCGTGACTGGTTATCAAGAAGGAGGCACGAGCATGAGGCCTGCTGAATTAGCTTTCAGTGTAAAAGGGGAAAAATATATCACATATATATCTAGCAATTATGATGTTGGAGAAAAGTTTGTAGTCGAATATGAGGAAAATGAACCCAAAATAAATAAAGCTAGAATAGATAAGCCAGTCTTTTTAACAAATGAGAAAACAAATATTACTATTGGTATTGTAGAAAATTACAATCCAAATTATTTTAGAGAAATTTCATTTATATATTTTGTTAATGGAAATAAATACAAACAAAGTTATTTGCCTATGAAAAATTCAGAATTAAAATATCCAAACTTAAGGGAAGGAAATAAATATAAAGTAAAATATTGGACTGAAAACCCAAAACGTTCTATTATTTTATTAGATGAACCAACTACACAACCTCTAAATTACTAGATATCATCTATGCTTAACGATGCTCAGAAACTCTTTTGTCGTTTAAAACCATCGACGAATTAGCAAATGGAATTTAAAAAAGAAACCTCACAGCTATGCGAGGTTTCTTTTTCATTTTTACACAATTGAACGTATGTATCAGGTTTAACTTTCATCTAAAATTGTATTTCTATTGAAAACACAACCTAAAAAAAGCTGTAGCTTTTCTATTTAATAACTCTCTAATTTACTATATACTTTTTCAATCTCTTTATCCATATAAGCCTGTGCATAATGAACATATCGATTAAAAGAAGTACTTCCATTACTATGTCCGCTTATTTTACGAACCAAATGCTCAGGCATTCCTAAAATAAGCAACGTAGTAATTGCAGTACGTCGCATCATGTGAGAACTCATTTTATCACAAAAACGATTATTTGCAGAATCCGTTTTCTTGGTTAATTTTTGAGTTTTCCCTTGTTTCTCTCTGGAGACTTCAATGGGCATTGTAAATCCAGCTTGTTCGCCAATTTGTTTGAGACTTTTATTAAAATTGAAAAGACTGATGTTTCCAAAAATTGGCGTTCTATCATTTACAGCCTTATAACGGTGAAAGATCGTAACGGCATAAGCAGAAAGTTTAATAAAGCTAAAGGTTTTTGTTTTTTGAGATTTCAGTTTTAAATACCAATCTCCTTCCATTTGTTCAAAATTTTTGTTTGTCAGTAAAAAGATATCTGAATAACGTAAACCTGTAGAACATCCAAAAACAAAGACATCTTTAATTCGTTTATGGCTTGGAATAAGTGATTGTTCAAATTCTTTATCATGAATTAAAAATTTTAACTGTTCTGGTGAAAGAACGAAGATTTCAATTTCCTCTTTACGAACATAAAATAAACGTTGAAAATCTCCAGTTATAATATCTTTATCGTTTTTAAGATAATTAAAAAACACCCTAATTACTTTAACATTAGCGCCTACATAATTATCGTGACAACCTTTTTTGTATAGAAATTCGGTAAACTTTTGATAAAATTTTTTCCAATAACTTTTTTCGGATACTAGTTCGCGTTTGTCAAGTTTAGATGCATCACAAATCCGTAATTCAAATTTTGTATCGCTCGAAAACTGAATAAGATTGTTTAATACATAATAATAGTTTTGTATCGAACCAGATTTTATTTTTTCGCCATTTTTTTTGAGCCGTTTTCCGCTTTCAGTTTCTTTAATGAATTGTTTGAATAAGGGAATAATTGGACTCGTTTTTTTCATGGTTGTGTTTTTTGACAAAAATATAATTTTAGAGGAGAGTTGAAATGGTTTGAATACAAAAATAAAAAACTACCATTTTTGGCGTTTGCGACTTTAATCTTTTGTAGCTTATCGTTCTAGGTTCAAAGTTTGAAAATTTTATAAAAAGTGTGAAAAAGAAAAAACCTAATACCAGAATCATATCCAGTATTAGGTTTTATTATTTTATAACTTTAAAATTTAAGAAATTAAAATTATTATTTAATTACTATTATTAAAACAGTAAGTATAAATATAGATAGAAAAATGTAAAACAACAACGCTATTAATTTTTTAGTTTCATAATGATACTCAAGAAGTAGTTTATCGTTTAGTTTTAAAACATCACTTTTATCAAGTGAAATCATTTTTCCTTCAAAAGAACTTGTAAATGTTTTATGCTTTTCATAGAATTCAGGATGTTTTTTTTAACGTAAGATGACATTTTAAAAGCTAAATTTAGAAGTTTAGCAATATAGAAGGGATACAAAATAAATCCATAAATTAAAGATAAAAAATTGAAATATGGCACTTTCAGAATAATCAGAAGTCCTGTAATGATTGTTACACTTAAAAAACTAATATATAAATTACGTATACTCATCATTTATCTAATTTTTTATCAATCATTTGAACTGTTGTTTCCATAGTTTTAATATTTCCTTGCGTTGTTGCGATATTTGCATTAGCATTTTTTAAATCTTCTTTACCTTTGTTATATTGCTCTATAGCCCATTTTTTATGAAGCTCTCCATTTTGACCTTTGTAATAATCTGAAGTTTTAAACTTAGAAATTTTTTCTTTTGCATCTTTTATATTGGAAAGAGCCTCCTTTTTATCTTTTTGTACACTAGTTAATGTCTCCTTTGCACTTTTAATCTGACCTGATAAAGATTCCCTAGCACTTTGCAACAAAGTAGTATACTTCGCTAAGTTTGAAATAGGTTTTATTTCAGTATTACTATATGCATAGTCTACAGAAACAGGGAGAAGACCCGCACCTAAACCAAAGGAAAAATAACCTCCTATATATTCTCCTGAAGTAGCAAGTCCCACAGAAGCACCACCAGGTACCCCAATAAGTGTTGCATTAAAAGACGCTCCACCAGTATGTCCCCAACCAGATGCATCCCTAGCTGAAGGCATTGTAGGGAAAATTGTTAGATTTATCCCTGTGCTTATTGAAACATTTGTAGTAAGTCCTAAACCATAAGAACCGTAAGCATAAATTCCGTCAGGAGCAATTACAATACCTGCACCAGAATTACCTGTGATTCCTGCACCACCACTAACTGTTTTACCAACTAATAGAACTTCTTTTCCTTCTAATTCCACTCCATCAATAACCCTATTCTCGCTAAAAGCATAAGGACTATTCCATGTAAACTTTGCACTTAAAGGGTCAACTGCGAAAAATCTACCAATTCTCGGGTCATGCATACGATATTTGTAGTTAATCGAATTTCCTTCCCCCTTAATCTCGTCATCCTTTTCCTGTCCTTGGAATCCATAGCGATACTCTTTGGTATCTTGATGTCTGTTCGGCACCAGCATTCCGAAAGGATAGTAATCATTTTATTGACAAGGCCGATAAATTGTTTTTAACGCAAATAATGATCGATCCGAAATCGCCTTTTTCAATGCATTTCGTTAATCCAAATATATTGATAATTCTGTATAAATTGAAAAAGAGTTTAATCTATTATTGATATTTTACGAAACGTACCAAATTATGAAATTTACTAGTTAAGGCAGTAGCTCATTTCCTTCAATGTAACCCAATAAAACATTTTTCAAGTCGGAGTATTAGACTCCCGAACTTATTTTTTCGATTCAATATTTATCTTCAATGATCTAGTAATGTTTCGAACTTATGGTTTTAAATAGCTTTTTTACAGTGTTTTAATTGAGTGTTAATTCTAATTGCACCGATTCTGCACCCAAAGAGCCACAAAGCTTAGATGTTCTAAAATAGAAAAAGTAAACCTTAGTTTTTTGCGAACAAAAGGTTTCAAGTCCAAGAAAACTCCTGCCCTTTTAAGGAACAACGACACTTTTAAATAACTCACTAATATCTGCGACAGAAGAAAAAAGAAAAAGCCTGGCGGTCAATTGAAGACCGTTACGGTTTTCCGTAAGGTGATGAAAGTGTAATTTGATACATTAGTAGCTGTATGCCAACGAAGATTTTACACGTTGCTGTGACTGGAAAAACAGGTAAATCTACCTGCTGTCACTCATCGATTTTAGACGACGTTTGTATATTTTAATCGCCGCGTCGCCTCCGAGGATAGTTCCAGTCGGCGCAATTTTTTACAAAAAGATTTCGCATTCAAAAATTATAACAAACAAAGCCGAATTAAATATGGACAATAGAGTATATTACGGAGAGTATTCTTTGAAGCATTGGATTGATTTAATACTCAGGAAAAATATAATACTGCCCGAATACCAGCGTTTTTTTGTCTGGGATGAAAAAAAGGTTGAAACTTTAATAAAAACTTTTAAAGACAAACAATTTGTGCCTCCTGTAACTATAGGCGCCTTTAAATTTGATCAGACTAATCAAAATTTGATTCTGGATGGGCGACAGAGATTAACCAGTATACTCTTGGCTTATCTTGGATTGTTTCCAGATCAGGTGGTATATAAAAAAACGATAGAAATGTTTGCCTCTGAAAACGATGACGAAGAGGAGGAAGATGAACGTCTTGATGATGTGGTGGAGTGGACCTTTGGCAAACTAACTGCTAAAGGCAAAACCAAGGAAGGTATTATCTCAGGTATCAAGGAAGGCAATTACAAAAAAATAAATCTCGATGTTGCGGCTGAGTTCTTTGAAAATACATTTTTGGGATTTTCTTATCTGGTTCCGGTAATTTCAGATGAGAAGCAGCAGCAAAACTATTATTCTTCTGTTTTCAGAAATATAAATATTCAGGGAGCACCTCTCTTGGCTCAGGAAAGCAGGGCATCGCTGTATTTTTTGGACAAAGACCTCGTGCAGTTTTTTGCGCCTGACTTTTTGAAGAAATATGTTGTAAAGGGGGTCAGTGGGGAAGCAAAACTAGACTTTGTCAGAATACTGTCCTTATTGGCTCAATACAAAAATGACAATGATTCAAAATATATAGCAAGGGGCTATAAGCCAAATATGGAAAAATATTACGAGGAATACATATATACTGTAGTATCTGACATCAATAGCCCAAAGTACGGTCAATTTTCCAAGTTTTTTCCTGGACGGAAGTACGAGGTACAAATTGAAAATCTGAAACAGGCCTTATCAGATTTGGAGATAAAAACGGAATTTCCTTCGATTATTGATCTGGATATGTTCTTTTTTGGTCTGGTTTATCTTATCGTCTTTCGAAATCGAAAGATTAACACTTCAAAAAAGTTGATTTAAAACTTGCAGTTGAGGCCGCAATAAAGGGCATGAAAAATGATCCCTCACACACTAGGGCGCCAAATAATCTGGGGCATTTAAGGTATCGAATATATAGTTCAATTTCATTTTTCACAGCCTATGCGACCTAACATTCATACTTCGTTTATCATTTCGCCAATTACCGAAATTCTGACTGATGTCGTTTCGGCGAGTGTAGGAATCGGTTCTGGCATCGAAACTTTCCCAATGTGCGATTACGTAATGCAGTCCGCATTTTTAAAAATGACAGGATTTCAGGAACAAAAACTCAAATGCATCTGCTGGGAACTGGCGTCTGTTGATTTCGAGTACAGATACGATTATAAAACTAATCCTGTAGGGGAGCGCTCCTCATATAATGATAAACAGACCCTCTATAAGGATCTAATCAGGCGACTTCAGAAAAGGTCGAAGAATTTTGAGGTGGCCAGTGATCTGGATAAAAATGGAATTCTAGACAGAACAACTACTGCGGTAAAAGAAATTTTTGCAGAAAGTAATCTTTCTATCTGGTCCCAGAAAAGTTTTAATGAATACGGCATGATATGGAACGAAATTAAAACCAAACATTTTGCAAACGATAATAATAACCTTTTCACGGCACTAAAGGATGGTGAACTTTCACTGCAGGTGATATACAGAGATTACCTTTACAGGTTCAGAAATAGGATTGCCCATAATACGCAGTCCTATCAGCAAAATCTTCCAACCTTAAATACACTTGTCAGCCAGAATTATAAATATGAAAATTATTTTATATGGTTTTCTACTCTTGTGCTAATAGATGAAATATTTAGAGAACTATACAGACTGTATTTACAAACGTATATCGATCAGTAAGATAGCTGTATATGAGATTGTTTTATTTTAAAGACAGAAACAAAGAAAAGAAATTAAAAAAATCAGCTAAAGATAGGAAGTAGAATCAGTGTGATGGGTAAAAGGCGGCAATTATGTCTTATGGCAGTTCAGTGCAGACTGGCTCTCTTCCGAATCACCGTTCTGATTTCCTTATAAGGCTTATCCATTTTATAAAAGCCGCATTTTATGTATTTTTATAATGTGGTGCAATTTGGCTTTAAAAGTATTTTAGATTATGATTTTTTGGATCTAGAAGCAACCGATAAAGGTGCTGAGAATTATTAAATAACTGACATAGTTCAAACTGTAAAATGTCATATATTAGCTTTTATTAAATGATTATAATCTTTTGAAAAATAAAATAACATATTTAGATAATAACGCGACAACTCCCGTTGATGGTAGAGTTGTGGATATAGTAAATGTTTACTTTAATGAACTCTTTGGCAATGCGTCTAGTTTGTATTCCTTTGGACATAAATCTAAAATAGCAGTAGACAATGCGAAGGCTAGTGTAGCTGAATTGCTGGACGTTGAAGCAGATAGCATTTATTTTACATCCGGAGCGACAGAAAGTGTCAATCTGGCCTTAAAAGGGCTTGCATTAAACCCTAAAAATTCTAAAAAACACATTATAACATGCAGTACCGAACATAAGGCTGTACTGGAAACATGCGAATACTTACAAAGTATCGGATATGAAATCGATTATCTTCCTGTCAATAAATTTGGAGCCATAGATTTGGAACTGCTTAAATCTAGTATAAAAGAAGATACACTTTTGGTATGTCTAATGTGGGTAAATAATGAAACTGGTGTCATTCACCCCATAAATGAAATTGGGAAAATAACTAAAGCCACGGGGGTGTATTTCGTCTGCGACGGCTCTCAGGGAGTCGGAAAACTACCTATCAGTGTAACGAGCTCTAATATTGACATTCTTTGCTTTTCTGGCCATAAATTGTACGCCAGTAAAGGCGTCGGAGGAATCTATATCGATTCAGAAATAACCAGAAATGATAAAATACAGCCTTTAATTCACGGCGGAGGTCAAGAAAGCAATTTAAGAAGCGGAACGTATAATGTGCCTTTAATTGCCGGATTAGGTAAAGCATTTGAAATTGCGCAGGAAGAAATGCAGAAAAATTATGATCACATAGAGCAGATCAGAAAATTGCTGGAATATGAATTATCAAAAATTGGCAAGACTTTTATTAATGGTGCGCAAGGACCAAGAATCTTCAATACCGTAAATGTCTGTATAACCGGCCTTGATAGTGAAGTTTTCATTGGGATTAACCATGATATTGCCGTCAGCAATGGATCAGCCTGTAACTCGGCACTTGTTCAACCGTCACATGTCCTGTTAGCAATGGGACTAAGTAATAATGATGCCATGAATAGCTTACGCATATCCATTGGTAAATATAATACTGAGAATGAGATTCACCAACTCATCGAGCGGATCAAAAATTTCATCAATTAATTGAGTATCTTCTTTATCAACTACACCCAAAAAATATATTTATAAAAAACTATTAACCAACAACTATAATGGAACTACTCTACGTATGGATTGAGAATTTCAGAAATATCAATAATAAGGGCTTAAATTTTTCCAATCAATATGAAATCAATTACGACAGATTGTCAAATAATTTGACAATTAACCTGTTTGACGGCAGTAATGCATTAAAAAAACGCTACCGTAACTTGAAATTTAAAGACGATGATATTAATTATCTTGAGAATTTCTTCAGTTCTGAACCTTCAGAAACGATATCTAATATTTCTCAGGTCACTGCAATTATCGGAAAAAACTCATCCGGTAAAAGCAATATTATAGATTTTATACTTACAGCAATAAGTAAAGGGCGAAGGGATAGATTAAGCCCCAATTATGTTTTGATTTTTAAAAAAGATGACAAACCTTATTTTTTTGGCAGAACTGAAGGCAAGAGTATTACGACTTCGAAAGTTAAATGTTTGGAAGTTGAATTAGAAAAAGCTGTTATTAACAGCGAATGGGAGACCATGTTCTATTCCAATGTTGCAGATAATAAGGAATATCTGTTCGAAGGAAGTACGATCAATAATTGTTCATTCGAAGCAATGAACAAGTTGCAGTCAAATAAGATCAGATTTGTCGATTCTCCAATTTTTAGTGACACTTGGCAAAAATTAAATCCCAATAACAATCCAGAAAGAAAGATCAGGTTCATTTTTAATCCAATTGCTTTTACGGAACTTGAAAGTGTTTTTATGGCTGACGATAAAATTGAAGGTATCATCAAACGTTACAGAAAGGCAATTTACCAGGAATCAACATCTAACTACAATAGGTTTAAATACGGATTGGCAGTTAATCTGCTTAGTTTTCTAATTTCTAAAAACGTTTCGATGGATGAATTTTTGGACGGTGTTCAATTAGTTGGACAGGAAGGAATGGCAGAAGCTATTGCGACCTTAAATCCAAAAGTTGTTGCCTTTCTAAACAGTTTTCATCACAGTGAAATTGAAGACCTGAGCGAATCAGATTACAGTTTGTACAATGATTTGCCGCAGGAATTGGAATCCCAAAATTTTAACTTTGGACAGGTAGAAAAATACAGCAATTCAATTCTTGTGGATTTTAGTGATGAGTTCAAAGATCTTATAGACGATAAACAAGACCTTTTCAATAATCCATCTCTTATATCGCATGACTGGTCAAAATTGAGTTCAGGCATGAGAGCCTACCTAAATTTATTTTCGCAACTATACTCGGTGAGCGAAAAAGTTAGGGGAAACTCCAAAAGTCTATTGATATGTATAGACGAAGGTGACCTATATCTGCATCCAGAATGGCAAAAGAATTTTCTAAATGATCTTATCTGGTTTATTTCACAAGTATTTGAATCCTCAAAGGTTCAATTGATTCTCACTTCGCATTCCCCATTCCTTATCTCTGATCTTCCAAAAGAAAATATCATTCTTTTAGATGATAATTGCAATCCAACCAGACAGCTAAATGAAGAATCTTCTTTTGGGGCAAATATCCATCAGTTGTATACAAAACAATTTTTTCTGAAGAACGGCTCGATTGGGGAATTCGCAAAAAGGAAGATTACAACTCTTTTGAATGACATAAAGGAAATGACCGAGGATAATGTTGAATTATACCAAAAAAGGGTTGATATGATTGGAGAACCGGTTTTACGCTTTAGGCTGGAAGATGAATTAAAAAAGAGATTGAGCCAATTATCAAAAGAAACGCAGATCAAATGGCATAAATCAGAAATTTCTAAACTGACTGCATCATGATTTTTATAGGAAGTATACCCGAATCCATACTCGATTCTCATTGGACCTATTTCACAGCATCTGACGGTTATGCAAAAATAAACTCATTTGCCGAAGATGAAGGAATTGAAGAATCCCAACGCAATTATTTTATCAGATTACGGGACAATCCTGATATTTTGAAATCCATTGTTGTCGGCAGACCGCATGAATTAAAAATAGAAATTGAACATTATCAAACAAATATAATAAATGAAATAGCTTTACTTTCACAGTATCAAAGTTTTTTAGCTCTCGGTACATTTGATCAAATATGTGAGCGCATCAACAGAAAGGCCGAGAGTTTTGTCGGAAAAGTTGAGGTCCTACGCAGGAAAAATGAATATCGTGACACTTTGGTGGGCTTAAAAACGGAACTGAATCCCGCCTTATTTCCAAACCCAAATGCAGGAGCAAAAATTCCCATTAATCTTTTAAAATCAATGTTTTCAGCGCTTAAAGGACAATTTACTGAAAGCGTAAAGGACTTTTATTCCAAGATTTACACCATTTTCAATTATGATGCCCTAATTGAGGCAAAAGAACCTTGGGGAGCCTATAAATTGACAAATGAACTCAATGTTAATGTATGCCCCTATTGCAACAGGAACTATATCAACACCAGCTATAACGACCATGGAAAAACGAGGCCCGAACTTGACCACTTTTTTCCTAAATCAAAATATCCGTTTCTATCAATATCAATTTACAATTTGATACCTAGTTGCCATATCTGCAACTCAAGTTTAAAAGGTGCTAAGGATTTTTATCTCGAACCGCATCTCCACCCATTTATGGAGTTTAAGAACGACGATTTCCAATTTGAAATCAAATATAGTGAAGACGTTATTGAAGAAATAGTCGCCGATGTGGATAGCTTTGAAATCGTTGTGACAACTTTGACCGAAGATGCGGACTTAAAAACCAGCATCGACAATTCTTGCAAGACATTTCTAATAAAAGAACTATACAATCTGCATAAAGACGTTGCGCAGGAACTGCTGTTCAAATCAGTTTATTATAATGAAACAAAAATAGATGAATTGAAAAGCATATTGGGCGACCAGGCAGGCATTGACGACAATTTTCTTAAAAGGGTAATAATTGGTACATATGCTGACAGCGGCAGTATCGGCAAAAGATCACTTTCAAAGTACTCTTATGATATCATATCGAAAACGGACTTGAAGAGGACTTTAGATTTATAATTAATACCGATTCCGTTTTTACCTACAGCATTTTATCTGTATTATTAAGAAATTGCTTAAAAATTAATATATTTATTTTAAAATAACCAATTAAACTCCTTATGTTGAAAGCTTTATTTGAATCCATATATAATTGCAAGACTGAATCTGATATAGACAAATTAATTTCTGTTGATACCCATCTGTCCAAGGCGGAGAACTGGTTTCCAATTGGGCAAAACGAATCAAATTTCAGTATAATCGAAAATCAGCAGTCTAACCCAATTGCGGCGCTCGTCGAAAAGGTAACCAATTCTATAGATGCCATCCTGATGAAAAAATGTATTGAGGCAGGTTTGGACCCTAAAGCTAAAAATGCTCCAAAATCAATGGACGAAGCTGTTGAATTGTTTTTCGTTGACAATAAAAATTGGGATCTGAACACTACCAGAAGGAAACAGGCTGAAGACATACAAATTATTGCTGACGGTCCCACCAGACAAAGTTCAGTAATCATTTACGATAATGGAGAGGGACAGCATCCCGAAAATTTCGAAAGTACTTTCCTCTCCTTGATGCGTGGAAACAAAAATGAAATTCATTTCGTACAGGGGAAATACAATATGGGAGGAAGTGGCGCCATTGTCTTTTGTGGCAAAGGATATCAACTGATTGCCTCTAAAAGATTTGACGGTTTAGGAAAATTTGGTTTTACACTTGTGAGGGAACATCCGTTGTCCAAAGATGAATTGGAAATTAAAAAAAACACATGGTATGAGTATTTAAAGATTGACAACAATATTCCGTCTTTTGATACAACTAAGTTGGATTTAAAGTCAGCTCAACCGCCAGTTTACCACCGGCACGGTGATTAAGATGTATTCGTACCAGATGAAAGGAGTTTCCGGTTTTGCCCAGGATTTAAATCAAAATCTGAATGAATTTTTGTTCAAACCTGTTCTACCGGTCTTTACAATCGATACCAAAGAGCGTTATCCTAATAACAAGGTTTTAGAAACTACAGTTTATGGACTGCAAAGACGTTTGGAAGAGGAAAAGGATTATGTCGAAGACTGGTTTTCTGAAGAATACGAAGACGTTCTATTCGGTAAGATGAAAGTAACGTGCTATCTCTTCAAGGCAAAACAGGACGGCAAAACCGTAAAAGAAACCAAAGGAGATATACAGCGCAGATTCTTTAAAAATAATATGTCAACTTTGTTTTCGATGAATGGGCAGGTACATGGACACTATACGTCCGAATTTATCACCAGAGGTCTGAAATACAACTTATTGAAGGATTACCTTCTGATCAATGTAGATTGTACTAAAATGAAATATGAGTTTAGAAAAGATCTTTTTATGGCTTCGCGTGATCGTTTAAAAAATGGAGCTAAAGCCGAAGAATTAAGGGACTATCTGCGCAAGAAATTAACTAAATCCAAACTTGACGAAATTAACAAACGCAGGAAGGATTCTATTGGTTTAGAAAGTGAAGACACATCCGAGCTTATAAAAAGTTTTGCAAAAAACCTGTCAAAAGACAGTGATCTATTCAAGTTATTGCAAAATACACTTAAACTTGAGGAGCGAGCAAAAGAAAAACCCGAAAAAAGCAGACACCAAATAGGCCTGCCAAAGAACAGGTGCCATTCAAACCCGAGCGCTTTCCAAGTTTTTTTAAGTTGCGAGCATAAAGCAAACAGTCCTATGCCCGTTCCAGTTGGAGGTGAAAAGACCTTACGCTTTGAAACAGATGTGGAAGACCACTATTTTGACAGGACTGATAATCCAGGAGATTTGCAGGTTAGTATCTTGAGGGTTAAACGAACAGATAGTAACGGTGGGAATGAAAAAGGAAATACAAAAGAACCCGGAGAGTTGCTGAATATCATCAAATCTAGTCCTGACAAAGGTACAATCAAAATCACATTGAATCCTGACACTGACTTACGTCAAGGAGACGAAATAGAAATAGAGGCAAGCCTGAAAGGTGTTGGCGAAGACTTTTTCAGGAAATTGTTTTCCTTAAAATCGTCGACCCTGAGCAGAAGAAAGAACCTGCTCCCGTGGAAACGGAAAGTTTTGATAACATAGGGCTACCGGAACTGGTTAAAGTTTCCAAAGAACAATGGGATGAACTCGAAATAAAGAGCGGTATTTCCATGAATTATGATACGGTTTTGGCTCCTGTAGCTTCTGGAGATATTCTGGAGAAAATCTACATTAATATCGACAGTAATGTCTTTCTCAATTATCGAAAAAAGCTAAAAAATGAAGATCAGATAATAGTTGCACAGAAGAGATATATTGCGGCGGTGTACTTCCATTCATTGTTTTTGTATATGATAACCAAAAAGAAGAATTACAGGCTTACTACTTCTGATAATACTGAGGAAGAAATAACGATAGACACCTACATCAGCGATGTATTCGACAGTTATTACTCTGATTTTCTGTTGAATTTTGGAATGGAGCAGTTGATTGGAAGTTTAGAGGATTGATTTTTAAGTATAAGAAAATTTAAACAGTAACACTTTGTTTATGTATTTTATTATCATTAAATTTTTATTCGGATCCGTATTATATTGGGTATAAATCTAACATTTGTCAGCATCTGCGTCATATAGATTTTTTACTAACTAATTCATAGTTGTCGAAAGATGTCCAATTTATTTTTCACCCATTTTGATACTAGACATGTCCCCCTGTAGTAAATTAAAAAATTTTATGTTCTGCCATCGTGTATTTCTATCATATAAAACAACTTGCACAACCTTCTCCTTCCGCATCTTCCAAAATGTCTAAAAGATAAGGCGACTGTACTTTTGAGTTTTTTCTTTCTTTACGTTTGATATACTCTTCTTTTATTTTTTCAATACGATCAGGATGAATTAATTCAGACAAGGATTCATCCTGTATCCAGGTATAGCCGTCTTTCTCATACTCCATAGCTTTCATAAACAAATCGGGATGCTGTTCATACAGCCAAACCCACTCAATTTTCTGCTGATAAAAACAAAAGAAGCGACCTGAGCTGATTCGCGCGCATAAGTTGATTTTTTGCCATTTACCTCAAATTCTATAGCTTTATAATATGCCGGAACCCCAACGCCGGAATCCTCCAATATTCTGAAAATATCATCCCTGACCAGTACTTCTTGATTATCTATCAAAGGGAATTCAGTTTCTTTGGACAATGGATATTCAGTTGTCTGCAGAAATTGAAAAACAGCCTGATTGTACTCCTTGATTCCAAGATCCAAGAGATTATTGAGTTTTTGCGCCTGACTGAAGTTAATCGAAACCTCCTCATTTATGGCTTCAAAAATTCTTTCACGCTTTTCGCCTAAATCACATGCTTCATAATATTTTAAAACATTATTGATATTGCTGTTTGAAAGAAATTTGGCGGTAACATCCTCGCTGAAGATATTTTTACGGAACGGAAAAATAGATTGGATATTGGATTTTTTAGATATATAGCCTTCTCTGTCTTCATCACCACGGATACCCACATAAGATATAACCAAATCGTCTCCAACAAATTTTTCGAACGGCTCCAGCTTCAGTTTTTTTGTGCACCAGCGTGACATATTTCCAGGGAGATAGCCATTGTACATTTTCACAAAATGATCAAATGGATTCAGGCTGTCGTCAGAAAGTACAGGAAGTCTGTATATTTCCCTGCCCAAATAATTTTCAAGATTTTCTATCAGATTATAAGTGTCATCAAGTTCTTTTCCTGTATCTGATGTATAATATTCTATATCCAGTTCCGGATAATTCTTCATCATGTATATAGCCAAGGCCGCACTGTCCTTTCCTCCAGATATGCCCAATACGTGTCTTACTTTACCCATTATAACAAGTCTTTTAAAACAGTTGTTACAGCGGCTAGGTCTATACTTTTATCTTTAGACAGCGACTGTTTTATCTTTTCTTCGAGATTCTCGACCTCTTTGCTTTTTCCTTTCGGAAGCCGTATGACCTTGTTTGCCATTCCTCCTTCAAAAGAGTTGATCTGGACATCCAAGGCTATTTCCTTATCTTCATCAAATTTAGTCCTTGAAATCCTATTTAAGCTGTCAAGGCTTAAAATCATATCTGCAAACTTATCATAGAGCACGAGTTCGTCATCATCTTTAAACTTTTCGAGCGATTTGCCCGTTAAAGATTGCGCTAATGAGCTTAACCATGCTTTCTTATCCTCTATTTGAGAATCAAGCCTTTGCACAAATGATTTTTGCGTGTTGAGCGGCAAGTGGCGGTGTAAACTCTTATATCTATTTTGAAATTTGATTTTGTACTGGTCAAACGGCATAGGCTTGTCCAAGTATTTATCCTGCAGAAAAGATTCAAAACGGTTGACCAATTCATCGAAAGAGTTGCGAATCTCTTTTATGGAATCCTGCAGTTGTACAATAAAATGCTCGCAATTCCGTCCTGTCCTTCTGTATTTTTGAAACAGAATAGCCTAATGCGACAGGGAAATCCTCAAAGAAAGACTGCTCCGGGTCCTTGGAATTTGCTATTGCCTCCCTGATTGCAAAACTTTCTTTTGACAGACGTTTGGTTTCCTTCGAATATTGCGGGAGTCCTCTATAAAACACCAGAAAAGGCTTTATGGTTTCTATGAAAGTCTGTGCATTACCGTTTTTATTTATATCAATATTTAAAAATTTGCGATAGCTATTGAAAATATCCAACTTGACGCCTTCAAGCACAAAAGATTTTACATCAAAATCTTTTGGCACTTTTGCCAATAGTTCCAAAATATCCTCATTAATGGTAGGAGTGTAGATATTTCCATTAAATAAGGCATATTCGTCCCTTTTGATAAATAAAAAAGTAGGAACCCAAAAGTCGATGAAACCTTGCTTGAGCTTAAAAGGCTTGTTGCTTAATATTTCTACGAATTCTGTTAAGTTTCTTTTGGCCAGCTTGGCATTGTTTAAAAACTCCACAGAGACTTTCCACAAATCATCAAAACCGTTTTCATTATGAGGCTCAATTAAGTTGGATGCATTATCATTACATAACTTTATGCCATTGTTTTCCAGCAAGGATAAATAAATTGTTTTCTCCGGTGGATATTTCTCTGCAGGAAAACCAAGCTGGGGAATATCCCAATCATTGGCCAAAGCCCTGAAATAATTTCTTTTTGCTGTATGGATAGATGTCGAGATCTTATGCTTGTTTACAAGCTCATTATTGAAGTAAGGCGTTTTATGATAAACCTTGCGGCAAATCTCAGACAGGAATGCATTAAAATCTTTTTGCGATTTCAGTTCTATCTGCTGTCCATCAAAGATCCACTTTACCGTCGCTTTACTTCCAAAAAAACTATTGAGTATCTTATGATTCAATAAATTTCTCTGGTGCAAAACAATATTTTTAAGCTCTATAACCGCGACTTTGTCATCGCGGTTTTCTTCTATAACTTTTCTTGTCTTCTCTATTTCGAATAGGAGATCTTTGATCTCTTTCGAATTTAAATAATAGCAATATAGAATTGCTTCCTGATTCTCAAATGAGAAGCTTTCAATATCGGACAAAATGTCCTTCTCATTAAAAATCAGATTAATGTAACCGTCCACATCTCCTTCGGGCTTTGCAGAAATAGGCTGTGAGGTAATTTTATATTCAAACAGACGTGGCGTTCCTGTCTCGAACATAGCTCTTTTAGCCAAGACGGGAGGGAGCTCGTAATTTTTGTTCAGCAAAGTCACTACATCTGTAATGTCATCGATTTTATTGCCTGCTTCGTAAAGTGCGGTTTGTATATCTAAATCTGTCCCTTCAAAAAGGATATATCTGTTGTTGTAATTTCTGTAAAGAATCACTTTTTTACCTCCAGATCCTCGATTAGCGCATCAGCGGCAGACAATACCTAGACTTTTTTGGGCATATCTTATAAGAAAATCACGATTAATGAATGAGCCTGCCTGCGCATTTATTGACAGCAAGCCTATTGTTTTGATAAGTTTCTCATAATCGGCCAAGTTTATGTCAAATAAAACTTCAGCCTTTTCTAATGAAGTCCTTATAGCTTTCCACGCACTAAAATCAGGATTATACCTTGAGTTAAGAAATGAAAAATAATTATGCACCAGAAAATCGTACACTTCAGCTATCGAATAGAAACCATCAGACAAGATACTGTGTTGGTATAATCCAGTATGATCTGTTGATTCTAAAAAAGAAAATAATGACCTTTCATTTTGTCCGTATTTCTGCAATGACAAAGTCAGCACGTAGGCAGAAATAGCGTCTAGGGGATATAATCTTTTAGCAATTCCGTTAATGTAGTCTTCATTAATCCTAAAAGCCTTAGAATCTGCCAACAGTTCAACCAGTTCACCAACAGTTCGTTCTTTCTTATTGACTGATTGCCTCTCTTCAATATGTTCGGATGCAAGAAACAATAACTGCTCTACGGGTTCATTAAAAGTAATTTCTTTAAATCTTCCTTTAACTTTTGTCCATTCCTGTCTCTGCGACGACCCAAGATTCATGGCGTAGGCATCAAAATTTTGATGCACTGTCGTCAATAATACTATATTATTATCCGAATTATTTGCAAACTCAGAGAGCCGCTGTATGAAGTACAGTTCCTGCTCAGGCTTATTCTGTGATGCATATTCAAGAAATTTGCCGAACTCATCTATGACAATAAAAAGCAAGGGGTTTTTCCTGTCCAGATCGTAATAGCGGTTAAAAATTTCAGAAAAGATATTTTCAATAACATTTTTATCATTCTTGATTTCAAGCAGATCAGCAAAGGTCTGCTTTAAGGACTGATATTCACCAATTATTTTAACGAAACCAATTTTCGGATCAGCAAGCATGTTTAATCCAAAATATGATTTATTTTTTTCAGGGTCTGCTCAAGAGCCCATAAGAACGAGCTTTTACCGGTTCCGTATGATCCGATTATATTAAATGACCTTGCCCCTTGTTTAAAGTCATTACTTATCTGATTACTAATTCGAATGGCATTTGGAGTAGGAATATATATAAGTTCCCTGTCCGTATCACGAATTATATTGGTTGATGTGGTGAATTTAGTTGCCATAGTAATGATCTAGTATTTCAAATTTATTGGGTTTTACTGTGAACTGTAGTTCTTTGATACCCGCGTGATCACTTAACGTTATACCGTATTTCTTATATTTAAGACTGTTAGTAGCTGAGTCTAATTTTTCCATCAATGCATTTTTCGTAATTGCAAAAACAGATCCGGCCTTGTTTCGGTCCTGAGCAAGAACATTTAAGCTTACAGATTTTTGAAAATCGTCTTTATCCAAAATTGTGTATAAAATAATTTCTTCAGGCAGGCTATTTCGGCTCTCATTAGGAATGGAATATAGAGAATTATGCTTCTTTTCTTCCTGTATTAGATTTAAGTCCGTCAAAAGGCCGGAAAAGGTGTCTTCCTTATCTTTTGCTTGGTCGGTTGTTCGGATGTACATTTTTGTCAATACCTCAAAATCCGCCGAAACGGTCTTCCTGTTGTACTGCGTAAATCCAATTTCATTTGCCTTCCTTTCAGCAAACACCAGGAAATTTTCTTTTGTAAACTCAATTTTCTCCTTTCTCAATTGATTAAATACCAAATCATATATCGATGCTGAGCCCTGAGCTACTAGGTGGTAATGCAGAAGCCACAAAGTAGCTTCATCTTCCAGATACGGGTCTCTGCCATTTGCAGAAAAAATATAATCCGCCAACTCAGTAGTGTTCCCTTCTTTGTCGATTAATGCAAATGCTTTCATCCAGAAATGTATGGCTGAAACCATATTTTTACCGACACCCAACAGAACTACTGCCTCGCTATCGCTGAATCTGCTTCCCTTTTTTACAAAATCATAACCTTTTTTCAGCCACAATTGCCTGCAATGGAAAGTTTCATGCCCAGAAAAAGTAAGTTTATTCAGTGGATTGGTCGCTGTTTCAGACATAAATTTCTATATTCTTTTAATTGATACAAATTAACAAAATATAAAAACAACACATGCATTATTGAGCTTATAATATTAATTTGAGCTTGATATTTTAACTTTCTTTTCTGTCCGGACCAAATAGAACATTTTTTATTGAATGCCTAATTTGACCGTGCAGAGGTACTGCTACAAGTGACTTCCGAGTAAATTGTGGAATATGAAAATGCTTTAAAAGTTAGGAATTAAAATACTTAAAGTATCTTACCGGCGTTAAAAAAACGTCATAAGGCTGGCTTAACTATTTTCAGCTGATTTTGCTCTTTTCGCCCGCTCCTTTATCTGATGAATGATTCTATTCATCAGATTAAATATCTGTTTGTGATATTTGGAAGCATTGTTTTTAAAAACGTTCATTTATAAAACAAGAAGCAACTGCAAGTCTTTCAGTATTTTATGTGGTTGGCTTTCAATAAGTCTTTAAATAAATATAATTTGACGATGAGGAGTTAGTTATTCTATTTATTCTATCAAAGAATCTGGTTCAATTAAAGCAGTTAGCTGTTGAAGAATGATTTTATAAATTTCAAAAGTCTGCAAAACCATCTATACAATATAGATGTCTGGCCGCATTCTGGCACAGGATCAATATAGGTAACTGAAACCTTTTCAATATAATCTTCGATTGCCGTTCCGATAAGGTGATTGATTTCTTCTATTTTCTGTCGCACCATTTCTTCCACACGCTCGTTTGCCAGTACTATTCCAGCTTCGCCTGATGCGTCGCGAATCAATTCTCTTAAAAAATCTCTTTCCTCGGCAATGCACTGCGTTATATGATTCCCGTATTCCTGCTCTGGATCGAAAAAATCATCAGGATCATTGTACTGTATAAATTCTGTTTTGGAATACAGCTTCTGCAAAAATCTCTGATGCAGGTCTTCGGTGCTCATGCCATTGAAATAATCGATATCCTGTTTCATAAAAATGGTATTAATTTGACGGAAGCGCGATTAGGTTTCCTTCATAGGGATAAGCAAATTCAGAAATAGCCACAGACTGGTCCAGCCAAGCTGTTTCATCCTGCTTTTTGAGCATGATGGGCATCCTGTGTTTATGGTTGTGCACGAAATCCATTAGTCTGTTTGCTTTCGTGGTTACCATGGTATATGTGTTTTTAATTTCATCCGTTACAGGGTCAGTCCATGAGGAATACAATCCCGCAAAGGTGAAGATTTCATCATCCTGCGAGTTGATCTGGTACTTATCCTTGCTTTTTCCCTTCTCATCATTCCAGTGCCATTCGTAGTAGGCAGATGCGATTATCAGGCATCGGTTATGGGTTATATTCTTGAATGATGCCTTCTCATCAATGGATTCAATGCGTGCATTGAGCGTATTTTTCCTGAAATCGATGTCTTTTGCCCAAGAAGGCAGAAGCCCCCATGTGTAGTCCGTTGTGATAAGATGCGGTGAGGAATTGAGTATCACGGGGATGTTAGGATGGGAGAACCCATTTATGAAATCAGACTGCAGAAAGGTCTCCTCGTTGTCGAGTTCGGCATTAAAGCGTCTTTTTAGATTTTCTATCGAGGCATTCTGCTGGGTATAATAGCACATAATATTCCGTTTTAAAGGCTGTTTTAAAAATGTCTTATCCTGATACTAATTTGCCCTTTTAAGGGCTTTTGTCATTTTCATGCGGCTTAAGTTTGAATAAACGATCTTATGGAATTATGCCCAATAGACATTAAACGCATCGAAAGACTTATAAAAGAAAATGAACAGCGAAAACAAATGCTTAGAAAAAGAAACAGCAGAAAACTGATGTACGGCATGCTTGTTTTCCTCTTTCTGTTTTTGCTTCTTTATCAAAATTAATTCATTCTTAGGATATTGCATAACTTAATTGTCAAAATTTCATTCTGTGGCGCGGCAGATTAATTTCATGATCCTGCGGATAAGGCTGGCGATGGGTGTCGCTGACATCCTGTTTGATATTGTGCTGTGTGGTATACCTTTTTTCCGAATCCGAATATCTCGGATCAGGGATGAAGGGCATTTTCGCCATTCTAGAAATGGTTATCGTCGGGAAATGATAGTCAATTTCCACTGTTCCCAATAGCAGGTAGCGACCTCCTCCCTGAAACGGGTTATTTACCAGACTGTCTGGGAAATGTGCCGTATCAAAATAGGCTCCCTCATGATCGATCCACGTTCCGAAATACATATTTCCCCTTTTGGTTGGCACCTGCTTGGTCGAAATCAGGTATGCCAGCATGCGGACCTGCTTTTTATGGTATTTTAATAAATCCCTGACCATCACGTCCCCGCGGTGTCTGGTCTGCGGCAGATCAAAAACGGTGCAGGAAACTGGAAAATTCAGCGACTCGATTTCATCAAAGGCATCCTCAAATATCGAACGCTCCAGAACAGGCGACTTGAACTCTTTGGCGGGCTGTTCAATGAGCATAAGCCCGCGGTTCTCGGGCTTGAAATTATTCATCAAAAGGCTGACCTGCACCAGCGGCTGATTTTTTGTTTTTCCGGTAAAGCGGAAAGCACCGATGAAAATAAGAGCCTTTACATTTTCAATGCCCATCGGTACCCTGTTTATAAAATCTTCGAGCGATTTATAATCACCGTTTCTCTCGCGCTCAAAAGCGATGAACTGCGAGAGTTTGGAATCCAGGCCCTGCAGGTGCATAAATCCCAGATAAATGTCGGCGCCGTGAAGAGCAGTTTCATATTGGCTTTTATTCACGCAGGGAGTATGGATAACAGCGCCGGCCATTCTGGCTTCATGGATGTAGATTTCCGTTCGGTAAAATCCTCCCTGATTATTTATGACGGCAACCATAAATTCAATAGGGTAGTGCACCTTAAGATAAAGGCTCTGGTAGCTTTCCACGGCATAGGAGGCAGAATGCGCCTTGCAGAAGGAATAGCCTGCAAAGGATTCGATCTGGCGGTAGATTTCCTGGCTCAGCTGTTCGGGATGCCCCTTTGCCGCGTACCGCGATAAAGAAATCGTCCTTTACTTTCTGAAGCGCGGCTTTTGAGCGTCCCTTCCCCGACATGGCACGCCTTAGGATATCTCCGTCTGCGGCCGAAAGCCCGCCGTAATGCAGGGCAATTTTGATCACGTCTTCCTGATAGACCATAATACCGTAGGTTTCTCCAAGCTCCTTTTCAAAAACCGGATGAAAATATTCAAATTTTGATGGGTTGTTATGACGGAAAATATATTCCTTCATCATTCCGGACTGCGCTACTCCCGGGCGGATGATTGACGATGCTTGCCACAAGTGTTTTATAGTTATCGCATTTCAGACGGCGCAATAGACCGCGCATGGCAGGGCTTTCAATGTAAAAGCACCCGATGGTGCGTCCCTCTGCAAGATAGACGTTTGCGGACTGTTCGTTTTTTGAGATTCTCGTGTCGCGGATATTGATCCGAATGCCTCTGTTCTGCTCAATTATTTTTACGGTATCATCAATATGTCCGATGCCTCTCTGGCTGAGGATGTCAAATTTATCAAAACCGATATCCTCTGCTGTATGCATATCAAAGAGCACGATGGGAAAATCTTTCGGCGGCATTTCCAGCGGCGTGTAATTGGTCAGCGGTTCTTCCGAGATCAGGATTCCGCAGGAATGCATACTGCGCATATTAGGATATTTTTCGAGCATCATACCGTATTCCTGCACCAATTTGACTATGGAGTTGGTCTGGTGGAGCTTCATGGGATTTTTGGCAAGCATATCCAGCTCGTCTTTCGGAAGCCCGAAAACTTTGCCGACCTCGCGGAAAATAGAGCGGTATTTGAATTCCACATTCGTGCCGCAGAAAGCCACATTCTCATAGCCGTAACGGTCGAAGATATATTTCAGGATCACGTCACGCTCTTTCCATGACCAGTCTATATCAAAATCGGGAGGACTCTTGCGGTTCTCATTCAGAAAGCGCTCGAAATAAAGGTCAAGCTCCAAGGGGCAGATGTCCGTTATTCCCAGACAGTATGCGATAATGCTGTTGGCTCCCGAGCCCCTTCCGATATGAAGGAAACCGCGACTGTTGCTGTAGCGTATGATATCCCAGGTAATGAGAAAATACCCGCTGAATTCAAGATCATTGATCACTTTAAGCTCTTTCTCCACACGCGCTTTTGCTTCGGCGTTATGTCTTCCGTAACGCCAGACCAGACCTTCTTCGGCAAGGGTGGTCAGAAGTGCAATGTCTCCCGCTTTATTTTTGGTATAATGCTTTTTGTTTTTCGGGCTTTCGAAATCATACTGAAAATTGCAGTTCTCGATGATGTATCGTGTATTCTGGATAATCTCGGGATAATCTTTATACAGCCCTATAAGTTCCGCTTCGGGAATCATCATATCGGATTTCTTGCGGCAGTCCTCAGGCCCAAGTTTAGAAAGAAGCTCATTGAGGTCAACCGCGCGCAGGATCCGGTGCAGGTTGTATTCCCTTTTGGTACGGAATACCACAGGCTGAAGGATAACCATTTTGGAAATCTTCTTTTTAAGCTCAGGCATAAAAAGCCTGCCGAGCTGGTCATGCTGGATGCCTATATATTCATTTTCGCTGAGCTCTGCTGGCGCATTTTCCAGCGTATAGATAACATAAACCGAATCAAAAGACGGAGCCTTTTGCGGAAGCGGAGCGCCGCTGAAATTATGATCGGTCAGAAAACGGTTCATCTGGGCAAGTCCTGCGGCATTTTTGGCTAGACCGATATAGCGCAATTTATGCCTGCGGCGGAATTCTATCCCGACAAGCGGTTTTATGCCTAGAGCCTGGCGACCTTTTATAAAATCATAAATCCCTGTTACGGTATTGATATCGGTCAAGGTCGCTGCCGTGACACCGCAATCCGCCGCCTGACTTATCAGATCATCCAGCGGAATGGTGCCGTAGCGCGACGAATGAAAAGAGTGGCAGTTGAGGTACATGATTTATTTTTTGCGTTTTAAAATTTCGTCTTTAGTATTGGGTTTGAAAGAGGCACCGGCACATCTCATCACGGCATCAAAGCCGTAACGGGTCTTCATTCTGTCCATCGCCTGATAGAGGGCAAGCATTTCTTCGGTATCATTGAAAAGGTCAATCTGATAGGTTCCTCTGACCAGTCCGCTGAAGCGTACGCCTATGAGGCGGAGGCGCATACGGCGCTGGTACAGCTTGGTAAAGAGATCAGTGACGGTTTGGGTCAGAATGTGATCTGCTGAGGTGTAGGGAACCCTTGACTGCTTGGTTTCGGTATCAAAATTGGCGTACCTTATTTTAACCGTTACATTTGAGGTGAGCCACTCTTCGGCTCGTGACTGATAAGCCAGTTTTTCCACCATGCCCTGCAGGATCCTGTTGAGTTTCAATACATCAATAGTGTCCTGAGAAAAGGTATGTTCGGTTGAAATGGATTTTCTTTCCGTGTAGGGTTCCACAGGAGTGTTGTCAATCCCATTGGCTTTTTTCCAGAGTTCGGTTCCGTTTTTGCCGATCATCTGCTCGCAGGGATTCGGCAGGCATTTCAGAGAGTGTCTGGATGGTGCGGATTCCGATTCGCGAAAGAAGCTCAAAGGTTTTCTGTCCGACCATCGGGATTTTTCTAATGGAGAGCGGATTCAAAAAAGACTGCACCAAGTGCTCGGGAATTTCAAGGTTCTGCTTCTGCTTACCCTCGCCGGTTCCGATTTTCGAAACGGTTTTGTTGACCGAAAGCGCAAAGGTGAGGGGAAGTCCCGTCTCTTTGGTAATACGCTGGGCGAGTTCATCTGTCCATCTGTAGCTTCCGTAAAATTTATCCATGCCGGTAATGTCCAGATAAAATTCATCGATGCTGGCTTTTTCCACCACGGGTGCCTTTTCCTGAATGATTTCGGTAATGTCGTGGGAAAGCCTGGAGTAGAGTTCCATGTCTCCTTTCATAATTTTTGCCTGAGGACAGAGTTTCATGGCCATGTGGATAGGCATGGCAGAACGCACGCCGAATTTTCGAGCTTCATAAGAGCACGAAGCCACAACGCCTCTGTCACCGCCGCCGATGATAAGCGGTATGCCGTTAAGTTCTGAATTTGTCAGTCTTTCGCAGGATACGAAAAACGTGTTCATGTCGATATGTACAATTGCCCGGCTCATAATCTTAATCATTTTATATCAGTCAAAATTATTACAGATAATAACAATTTGTAAAAATAAAATGTTCTAATTAATAACAAAATTTAAAAAGCCTTATTTTTCAGGGCATAAAAAAAGCACCGATTTAGGTGCTTTTTTGCTTTATTAAGAATTTACGGAAGGATCAGAATTATTCTGAAGCAGGCTCTTCGCCGGTCGGCTGGCCGGCTGTTTTCTTCATTAGAATGTAAAAATCCCGCAGATGCCACCATGCAGGGCATCGATCTATCGGGCCGTTAAAGTTTCTTATAGTCGAATAGCGACTGTTGAGGAAAACCTGCGTGTCGGTGATATTTGCCCATTCCGTCAATCTAACTTCCTTTGGGGGAGGATTGTTCTCAAAATGGCGTTTTATTTCTTCATGATTCATAGGGCAAAATTACTTAAAAAACCAGAACAGACCAAGGGCATGAAAGATGAAAACGCCCTTATAGGGCGCCTTCATCTGCAAAAGAGTAATAGGTATAAGGAGTCACGATGATGTGGTCAAACAGCGGTATGTCCAGCGACTTTCCCGCTTCATGGATTTTTCGGGTCATGTTTCTGTCGGCCTCTGAAGGCGCTGTTTTTCCTGAGGGATGGTTGTGGGTGATGATGATCCCGACGGCGTACGCTTTCAGGGTCGCCGCGAAAAGCAGGCGCATATCAACCACAGTCCCTGCAATGCCTCCTGAGGAGACCTCGTAGATTCCCAGAACCCTGTTGGACTGGTTGAGCAGCGAGCACTTTGAACTGCTCAAAGAATTCTATTTTGCCGGGATCCCAGCTGTCAAGAAGAATTCGGTAAGCATCTTTGGAAGAGCTGATATAAGGCCTGTCGGCGCTTTTTACTTTGGTTTTATAGATCAGTTCGATTTCTGATACTTTCTGCCATTCTGTGTTTTGATTTTGATTTTTCATAGCCGCAATAGTTTTAAGATTAATTACAGCACCGCTGGCGGACAGGGACGAGCGAACGCAGAAAGCAACGCAATAAAGCAGGAGTGCGGCCCTGCATTTATGGGGGAATTTTTTGCGGAGAACCGAAAGCCGTGTCCGAACTTTGTGATGAAATTGACTTAACATTCCCCAATAGCCCCTAAACCAAGATTGCCCCGTTAGCCTTAAAGTGTCTGCGCGCCGAAAAAAACCGCAGTACAAGTCTGCGGTGTAAGTATTAAAAGGGGTTAAACAGTAACGGTCTGCTTTTTCTGTTTCTTCAACCGTTTGGCAATCTCAGGCAGGTTTCTTCGGATAATGCCTAAAATTCTGCTGTGGTGTTTAGTAGCTTTATTTCGATGCCCTCTGCATTGGATGATTTCCATTTTTGAAAGGGAAATTTCAATGGTTTCAATAGGTCTGTTTTCTATCTGTGCAGAAAGGATAAGGGAATCTTTCTTTTTATAATATTCGTTGGTAAATACGCAGTGATGGAGCGTGTCGCCCTCGTTGAGGAAATCCTGCACACGGTCAAGCACTTTTACCGTTAGGTCATTATCGGTAAAAGAAAGTCCCAAGAACTGTTTTTTATCGTTTTCATAAATCGGCTCTGCCTGCTGTATTTCGGCGCGCATCTGCGCAAGATGCTTTCTTCTTTGAATATCCCTTTTTTTGGCAACAAGCCTGTCATGCGCATCGTCCAAGTTTTGGGGGCAGACAAGCGCAGGGGCGCTGAGGTCTTTTTTAAACCATCGGAGCAGGGCAATATAATCCTCCCAAATTTTGATGTCCTGAATTTTATAGCGGTGTTTAAGACAGGTTTTCACTGCCTGCCAGTTTTCACGCAAATGCTTGCTCATGGGAAGTCAGGTAATGTTTCAGCAGGGAGTTCTGCGCCGATTTTAAAAGTGTTTCTGAAACGGGGTCTTTCAAAAGTGCGGTAAAGAGTATCTGCGGTGCAATGCCATGCACGGAGGTCTTGAAACCGTTTCTTTTCAATATGGGCAACACTTTCATCTTAGGGTAAATCTTATAGGGATTGATTCGGTATTTTTGGTCGCCTTGAAAATCTTTCGGTCGTATTTCAAGAGGGGAATAAAATTTCCATTGGTCATATACCTGTGCAAATACATTAGTGCTGAGCGACATGGTTCGGACTTCGCCGTCGGCACTTATCCAATGTCGCATGACTTCCTTATGAAAATAAGACGGCTGAAAATTCTTTTTCATGTGTTTGTACGAACAGATGATGCGCACTACTTGAAAACCGCCGCAGGTCTGCAAAATGGAGAAGTATTCGATTTCCTTGAAATGCACCTGATTGTACTGATGCATTTTTAGTCTGCCCTGACAGGCAGTACAATTGATATACTTTTGGCAGGACTGTATTTGGCTATCGGGCTTCCACGAGTGGGCGCATTCCAAGCAGTGGAATTTTCCTCTTGAGAGCACCGCCCATTTCAGGAAAATATTTTTTTCCGCCCAAGACTGCGTTTGTGAAGTAATGGGTTTCAGATTACTGCTTAATTCAGTAATCTGTTTCTCGATGATGGTTTTCGGTGTCATAGGTCAAAGAGGGTTAAGGTTTGGGCAAGCAGGTTTTACAGGTTTTGGCACTTCGGTTTTCTGAATTGGAGTTTCAGATACCGCAGGAAGCGACCGAGAATAAATCAGCTTTTGCAGGCGGAGCGACAACAGCCTTGCGGCTGATTGGTGGAGGAACACCGATTGAATCATCGGTATAGTATTTGACAGCCATGTCATAGATTTCCTGATTATCAAAAGCGCAAGCATCCTGTTTTTTTGACCTCTCCGAAAATGTAATTGAAACAGCTTTCTAGGTTTTTGGAATGCTTGGCAAAGGCAGGCGCAAAAGCAGTATCGTTCTGCGCCTTATCAATCAGGTATTTCTCCATTACGGATTTGAATTGTTCTGTAGCTTTCATAAGAGAAGATTTAAGATTAAACTGTTATTCAAAAAGCCTTGAATAGAGGTCATAGCAGTATTCTTCAAAGCAGAGCCAGCATACAAAAGTGTAGTGAGGGGCTTGGAATCGGTTTTCAATCGCTTCGCCAACTGCCTCTTCGAGTTCGGTTCTGATATTTTCAAGGTCATCGATATGCTCGATGTAAAATTCCTTGCAGTCGGCGTGGTAGATAAATTCGGAAATCATACCGCTCACGCGACCCCTTCTGCTGCAGGTCAAGAAAGAATGATTTCAGTTGCTCTCTTTTTTTCCGTTATAGGAAGTGATGCTTTTGAGGATTATCCCATTAAAGGCACCGGCTACACGGTATTCGCTGTAGTTGGATTTTGATAAGGCTTGCATAATATTGTCTTTAGGCGTGTATAAAAAATAAATGTGACATGTTTAGAAAGGCAGATCGTCAGGCTCGTTTTCAGACGTGTTTTTCTTTGCAGATGGGGGAACAGCAGAAGCGTTTTCTGCTTTCGGGAAAACCAGTATTTTGATATTACTGGTGTGAAAGGTCAAAGAGCCGAGTGCTTTGCCCTCCGCATTGGTGTAGACATTCAGACCGATGCGCCCGAAGAGTTCGACCATAGTGCCTTTTTTAAGCCACTGCGCCATTTTGGAACCCATCCAATACGAGCAGTCGATGTAGGTCACAATCTTTTTAAGTTCACTAGCCCCTTTAGGTCTGTAGCTGTCGTTTACTGCGATGGAGAAGTTTACCACCTCTCTGTCATTTGAAACTTTTGCCGTTACGGCATCCTTTGTAATTCGTCCTGAGATTTCCATGATTGAATAATTTTAAGTGAATACTTTTCTGTTTTTTCTCAAGCCCCGCATGAAATTTTTCAAAAGAAAAACGGGAAAAAAGAAAGCACAAAATCAAGCATCCGATAAAGGATCCGGAGTGCTATAAGTCCCGAAGGGCGGCAAGGCCGTTATGCGCATGCAGGAGCCTGCGGGTGCTATTTTCGCGGCTCTTTTAATCCGTTTTAATTGAAAAAGTCCAACAGATTTTAATGTTTTAGTATCTTACGGATTATCCTTACTTTAGCTGGGCGGAATAATCACAGCAAAAGGAAGCAGTTTCACCTTAACTTTATGGAACCAGAAAACTTTATCACACTCTCTCAGCTAAACTATCAGATCCATCAGACTATAAGTGAGCGGTTCAAGGGACGCACTTACTGGGTAGTTGCAGATGTGACCAGCCACACCTATAAGGCTGATAAAAAGATCCATTACTTTGAGCTGGTTGAGAAAGGGGAGAAAAACAGTGCGATTACAGCCAAGATTATGGGAAAGGCGTGGGGGAAGGTGCGGTTAGGCTTACGGATTTTCAAAAGAAGACAGGGCAGATTTTTACGAACAATCTTCATGTGCTGGTACAGGTGAGTGTGGATTACCACGCACTTTACGGACTTTCGGTAAACGTTCTGGATATAGATGCCAATTTCACGCTGGGTGTTCTCGAGCAGCGAGCGCAATGCTACCTTGAAAAGGCTGGAAGCTGAAAATGATTTTATCACCAAAACACCAGATGGCTACTCTACGCTAAACAGCCGTCTGCACCGCCGCTTGTCATTCAGAGGGTGGCAGTCATTTCAGCCAGCAATTCGGCAGGCAATGAAGATTTCAGGCATACTCTGCGGCATAATGATTTTGGCTATTCCTTTCAGGCTGATGACTATTATACCGTAGTACAGGGAGACAATAACGCAAAACTGTTTTTAAATAAGCTGATAGAAGTGTACAGTAGCGGCATACCATATGATGCTATTATCATTATAAGGGGAGGAGGAGCACAATCGGACTTTTTGATTTTTGACAATTACCAGATAGGACGTGCCGTGGCTAAATTTCCAATTCCTGTCATAACGGGAATCGGGCATCAGAAAAATGTCTCCATAGTGGATCTTATGGCACATACCAGTACCAAAACCCCCACAAAAGCAGCAGAGTTTATTATTGCCCACAACCGAAGTTTTGAGATGAGGTCGCTTTCTCTGCGAGCAGAATATCGTCATCAAATCACAGCGGCTTTTTATGGGCCATTTCAGAATACTTGAAGAGCTTAAAAGAAATATTTCCAGAAACGCAATGGGGCTTGTGGGCCTTTACAAGGAAAAGCTGTCAAGCACCAATCAAAAGCTTGCATCGGACAGCAGAAGAATCCTTTTTCAGCAAAACAGGGAGTTATCGCTTATGGCGCAGAGTACGTCGCAGATTTCGCGCGACCTGCTTGCCCTCAAAAGAAGTGATATTGATTATCTTGCCGGAAACTTGAAACGATCTGCGCAAGGATATTTTAAAACCAGAAGCCTGCATCTGGAACATATGCAGAAAAGCATCAGGCTGATGTCCCCGCAGAACATACTTAAAAAAGGCTATGCTATCGTAAGAGCAGGAGGAGGTATTACCAGCAATACAGAAAATATAAAAGAAGGGGATGATATCGAGGTCATCCTTCATGATACTATACTAAAAAGCACCGTTAGGGAAAAATACAATATGATGGAAGAGAAACTGACCTATGAAGTGGCTTGGAGCGAGCTGACAGCCATTTCAAAAGAAATAGAAAATGAGACTATCTCAGTAGATGAGCTTGCATCTAAAGTCAAGAGGGCCTCAGAATTAATCGCCTTCTGTCAGGGCAGGCTTAAAGCCACCGAGGCAGAAGTGGGAAAGATCATTGACGGCATGGAAAATCAGCAGAAGGAATAACAGTTCTGCTTCACAAGCCAGTATGATATTGCCAGAGCAATTACGTGATGACCTATTCCGGCCATTTTTTTCACTGCTTTCAGTACTTTGGTCAAATATGTCTGAAGAATTGCCTTCCTTTTCCAAAAATCCTGTGTAGAATCATTATCTTCAAAGGGATCCGGCGTGTTCTTTAAGCTATCATGCAGTTCCAGCAGATCGGCAGGTGATGCGGCGTCTTCTTGTGCATCGGAAACGGCCGTAAGAAAACGGAAAGCAAAATCAATAGGCTTTTCCTTATCCATTTCAAAAAAGTGCACGATGTACTGGTTCTTCTCCAGATCAACTGATTCTATCCTTCCTTTATTCCATACAGGATGCATTACAAAATCTCCCTGTTTGAATGCCGTATCTTCACTGTTTTTGGAAGTCGCAGAAGATGATTGCGCCGCCTGAAGAATTTCAGGTGAAAGTTTTCCCTTCCGCACATAAAATTCTTCTTTTATTTCAAACAGGAATCTTGAAGGGTGCTTGCTGAGGCCCGTGGTAAAATTAAACCCTTCCGAGTCGGTCATATAAAACCTCTTTTCGGCTCTTGTAACAGCGACATACATCAATCTTCTTTCCTCCTCAATCGCCCTTTTTCTTCTTTCTTTAATTGACAGTGCACTTGGCGGCACCCCTTCGGTAAAACCGCAAAGGAATACATATGGAAATTCAAGACCTTTAGAGATATGAATAGTCATCAGGCGAACCTTGTCCTGATTTTCGGTATCTTTATCAAGATCGGTATAAAGTGCTATTTCCTGCAGGTATTCCACAATATTGACAGGCGCGTTATTTTCTTTCTCCAGCGAGCATCATGGAACTTACAAGCTCTTTGATATTTTCAAGTCTGTCTTCATCGCCGTCTTTGCGGTAGAGTTCGGAGAGCCCGCTTTTGTCGAGTATGATCTTGACCAGATCCGAGATGGAATTCTGATCGGCCTCTTTTTTAAGATCTGAAACCAGTGCCAGAAAATCTGAAGCCCCTTTCTTATTGAGTTCTTTGTCTTCAATATTGCGGCTGCAGCGCATCAAGCAGGGAAAGGTTCTGCTCGGTCATGAGAAAGCTCAGCCTTTCCAGAAACTTTTTGCCCAGTCCGCGGGACGGATGGTTGAACATGCGCAGAAATGAGAAATTGTCTCCCTGCACAATAAGCCTTAAAAAGGAAAGCACATCCTTGATTTCCTTACGTTCGAAAAAACGCACGCCGCCAAATATGGCATAGGGAATGTTTTCCTTAATTAGCGCCTGCTCGATATTTCTGGAAAGATGATTGGAACGGTATAAGATGGTTATATCGGTATAGGATGCATTTTCCGTTTTAAGTATTTCTTTGATTTCCGATGCCACCCAAAGTGTTTCCTCAAAGTCATTTTTGCCATGAAAATGGACTACTTCAACTCCTTCGGGATTCTCAGTGACCATATCCTTATCCACTCTTACCTTGTTGTTTTTGATGATATGGTTGCCAACTTTGAGGATGTTTGGTGTGGAACGGTAATTCTGGTTCATTATTATGGTCTTCGTATCGGGAAACATCCTATCAAATTCCACAAGGTATTCGGGTTTGGCGCCTCTCCATTCATAGATGGTCTGGTCGGGATCTCCTACAAGAAACAAGTTCTGGTGCACACGCGAGAGCGTTTCCACAAGATGGAACTGGCTGTCGGAGCTGTCCTGTGCCTCATCTACCTGTATGTAATGCATCATTTCCTGCCATTTGGAAAGCACATCTTCATTGCTGTCCAGTATAAAAGCCGTAAAATGGATCAGGTCATCAAAATCCAATGCATAGTTGCGCTTCTGCTTATCAAGGTATTTCTGGTAGACACGGCTTGAAAGCGAATCTTTTTCATCATCCTGAAAACTTTTATTATCCAGCATATAGCCTAGGTAATCAGAGGTGCTTTTCTGTTTGGAGATAAATCTTAAGACCTGCTTGAAGGTAAGGTTTTTGGAATTGATGTCCAGTTCGGTGAACACATCGCGAAGGATGGTTTTCTGATCTTCGGCATCCAATATTATAAAATTCTTCGGATAGTGGATTTTGTTTATTTCTTCTCGCAGAAACCTCACGCAGAAACCGTGATAGGTGGTTATGAAGCAGACATCGTAAAGGTCGCCAATGAGTGCTTTAACCCTTTTTTTCATTTCCTGCGCCGCCTTGTTGGTAAAGGTTACGCACAGGATATTGGAAGAGTTGATGCCCAGGCGGTCCACGATGTAGGCAAAACGAGATGTAAGCGCTTTGGTTTTTCCAGATCCGGCTCCCGCAATAACGCGTACATAGCCTTCAGTGGTCTTCACTGCCTGAAGCTGTTTTGGGTTTAAATTTTCTAATATCGGATCGGTCATATTCAAGATGTTTAGTAGAAACTATTTTTATAAAAAGCCCTGCCTCCACAAATTTAAGCAATAAATTTCAAGAGTTTAAAATGAGGTCATTTCTTTCTTTGCAATTCATGTTCAGTGTACAATTTTCAAGTGACAGGTATTGCAATTGAACCAGCTTCTTTAATAGTTGGATGCAATCAAAAATTTCGCTATTTTTATATATAACTTAAATAAAGCATCGTATGAATGTTGACTATCAGGATATTAATGTTTTTGAGGTGGATTATATATATCGAATCCAGACCTTTGAAAAGTATCTATCCGATTCGAATGCTTCGCAGGAACATTATGCGCACTATAAGGCAGGACTGATACCCGATATTTTTTATGGACATAATATACCTGAAGTAATGAGCCTGTTCAGAAAGCAGTTTCTCGAAATAAAGTCGGGGCTCGAAAGGTATGAGCTGGATAACAATAATGATTTTCCAATGCTCAAATCAATTGTAAACACCGAAAAGGATCTGCGCAAAATATTCGATGACAGCCAGCTTAAGGATTATAAGGCATTGCTGGAGCGCCGCTTCGACAGTCAGAAGCTCGATGCGAAAGCCGCAGCGGTCAGCCGGTTTTACCTGGCGACTCCAATATTGAAAAGCTATATTTTTCAAATTGAAAAAATATTCGGGAAGGGTATTCTTGACTGACTCTGAAAATTTAAGTGCAAGACTAGGGGCATTGCCACAATAGATATGGAAATTAAGTTTGCCATTTATGGAAGGACATTTTGAAGATCTCGCATTAACTGTCAGGGCAAAGAATCTGCAGGTTCCTTATCATCTGAAGGACGAATGCCTGTTTTTGACTGTCCGCACTGATGTTCTCGGACTGCTTTGCGACCCCGCAACTGAAATTTACTTCTTTGGCCCAGCGCCCGACAATACATCCGATGGAAAAGATGAACTTTTGGAGGACGGAGTATTCTACCGAATTATGGGCTATCAGAATAATCTGGGGATCAATATGGAAAGTCCTGCAGAAGAAATATTAGGTGCATTCCATTATCTGATTAAAAATTTTGAGCCTAGATGGACGACAATCATTACAGAGGAGGGGCGAGCCAAAAAAGAGATAACAATTGAGATGATGTATCAGGAAGTGTTTTGAAAAAGTCGCTAATTATGAATTTAAAGGAAGGTATTGAGCGCTATTTATCTGCACAGGAAAATGTCTATGAGCAAGCTTTGGATGAAATAAAAAAAGGAAAGAAACAAAGCCATTGGATGTGGTTCATTTTTCCTCAGTTAAGAGGACTGGGTTTTAAGGATTACAATATCTATTATGGCATTGAAAGCCTGAAGGAAGCCAGGCTGTATCTTAATCATCCGATATTGGGAAAACGACTTGAGGAAATTACCAGAGCCATGCTTCAAATCGAAAATAAAACGGCGTTGGAAATCCTTGGCAGGCCAGATGAGAGAAAACTGAAATCCTGCATGACCTTGTTCAGTCTGGTGCCGCAAGCGCCAGAATATTTTGTGAAGGTGCTTGAAAAATATTATGGAGGAGAGAAGGACGAAACGACTCTGCGGCTTATAAAAGACTCCACCGGCTAAAAAAGTTTTTCTTTTCAAAGCCAAAAGAAAACATCAAATAAATAAAGGCTATTTTTCTTTTTTGAGAACCAAAGATGAAAGTGCCGGACTTTTGATTATCCTTTCCATTTCACTGTGGATTATTTCCTGAATTTCGATTTTAACCTGGAGATAATTTTTCTGGACCATTACATTATCAATTGTGCGAATGACAGGAATCTCTTTATAATTATCGGTCTCTTTTTTTATTTTTTTATGGTCATTGATGATCTCGCAATGAAAGGTTTTAAGCTCAATTCGACAGTCTGGGTTATCTGCTGTCATGCCAACAAACTCCCCCGAACTCAGCGAAGAAATCTTTGAAGGAGGCACTGCTGATTCGAGCTGTCTTGAACGGCTGATGGAGGTATCGTCGCTATTTATCGAAAGGCTTTCACGGTCCTGCATTATTTTTCCGAAACGTTCTGAAAGCTGTTTTGCCGTATCGCCTGTGACCTGTCCTGATACAATATTCCCAACTATGTTAATGATTACGTCTGCCTGTTCGCGCCCATAGTCTTTGCGGAGCTGGCTGAAATCCTGAATGCCAAGACAGGTGCTCACCTTATTGCTTCTTGCCGTTGCAATCAGGCTGTCGATATTGTTGAGGTAGATGGTCGGGAACTCATCAAAAATCAAACTGCTTTTTAGTTTTCCCTTTTGGTTTACCTGTTTGATAAGACGGCTGACAAATAGGGAAAGCACCGCACCGTACGTCTGTATTTTCTGCGGATTATTTCCGATGGAAACAATTTTAGGATCAGAAGGATTATTGATGTCGAGTGTAAAATCACAGCCCGACAATACATAATATAGCTGTGGGGAGGAGAGTTTAGCCAGTGAGATTTTTGCAGAAGCTATCTGGCCCTCCAGCTGGTCGACTGCCTCGTTCAGGAATGCACTTACAAAGGGATTGATCAGCACTTCAATCTCTTTTTCGGTTCGCAGAAGCGTAAAAAGCTCCTCATAATCAGTCTGGATCATTTCAATTACATGTGGCAGAGTACAGAACTCACCATTGCTGTATTTTTTCAGATACCAGATGACCGCTGTGAGAAAATTTATGGGAGATTCGACAAAGAAATCTCCCTGCTTTTTAATCCATTCTCGGTTTAGCCCCATAAGGATTGTGCGCGCCGATTCGGCGGCATCGGTAATGTCTCCCATTGCCGCAGGATCAAGGGGATTGCAACGGTGGGTTCGCGAGAGGTCATCAAAATTTATGATGTAAAATTTTGGCTCCACGGCATATAGATGGCGGAATTTGAGCCAAGCATTATAGGCGATAAGGGTGAGGTCGTCGAACTTAAAATCGTATATGAACATAGAAAATCCCTTGGCAATGTGCTGGGTGATTACATGGCGGATAACAAAGTATGATTTTCCCGAACCCGGCGTTCCCGGAACCAGAATGCCGCGGAAGGGATTGATGACGTTAATCCAGCTTTTGCGCACTTTATCTTTGAGGTGATAGCGGGCGGGAAGGTTGACCGAATATTCATTTTCAATAAGCCTTTCTTCCTGCGGGAAAGTTTCATTTTCCTTATTGAAAATGTCAGACGAGCTGAGTTTTCTTCGGATAATGCGAGAAAGGAGCGTGCCACCTGAAAGAATCATCAGATAGCCAAAAGAACACAGCAAAATATACACTGCAGAACAGACTTCGGCATCCGCAAATATTATAAATGCGGTGTAAGATCCAAAGTAAAACAGCGACCCCAGCGAGATATAGTAAAAAGCAATTCTAAAATGCAGTTTTTCATCTTTTCTTCCTCTGGCCCCCATAAGGGAAATAGTAAGCAGTCCCAAGGCAAAAAACTTGGATTTATGAAAGCTGTCCAGAAGTCCTGTGCGACAAATATTTTCCAAGATCCGCTGGGCAAAATCTGGAGTAAGATTCCACTGCCTGAAAGAATGGAAGCAGTAAAAATAAAAATGGATGAGCAGAACTGCAATTCCCATCAGTCTAGTCATGTCTAAAATTTTTCTAAGCGCCTGTTCATTTTCTCCTGTCTGCATGCTTTTGATTTTTAGTTTTTAATGGTTGTCAGATTGTCCTTTTCTCCTGCTTTTTTTCCATTTCTTCTTAAGCTGATTGGGAACGTAGTCAGAAGGCGATTCAGCGTAAAGAACTTCATCAATTATCCGCTGGACTTCAGTCGCGGAAATAAAAGAGTTCTGCTGGCTCAGTGGTCTTTCCAAAACAGCCGACTGTTTTCCAAATTCAGAAGATCCGCCAATACGCTCTAGAAGCCCCTTGGCCGCATAAGCTGGTCCCAGACTGCTTCCGTTGAATACGCATCTGGTGTTATGATCTATGTAGGTCATGCCGTAGATTAAACCGTTTTCATTTTTTCTGACTACAGCGGTGATGCCTTGATTTGCGAGCCGGGTTTCAAGCTGGGAAAGCGTAATGGAAGGATATTTCAAAAGCGACAAATCCACGGCATTACGCGTTCTTTTCATGTTTACTACACGCGAATTTTTGGACGCAGTAAAATTAATTTCAAGCTGGGAAAGGGTAGGCTTGGAATGAAAGTCGCTGGCTTTTATTGGAATCCCTACAGTCTTTTTATTCTCATCCAGAATCTGGTAGACCAACCCTTTATTCTGAAACATTTTTGAATTTTCCTTTCCCTTTTCTGCTTTTACATTATACAGGTTTAATACTGCGTTGAGCTCACCCAGCGTGGTGTATTTGTAATGAGGAATGACTGCATTTAGTACACTGCTGATGGCTCTTTTGGAATCTATTGCCCCGTATTTTATTTTTTCAGCATCGATGGCATGAATTTCCCTTGGATCCTGTTTTTTTCTTGAATCTGCCCGTACCAGATTAAAAGCAATCTCTAATTCTTTCCTGGCCGTTTCAGACTGGTTTCTTCCAATGTTGTGCATGTTGATCCTTGATCCATCTGCCTTCACATTTATGGAGGCAATATGAATGTGAGGATGGCCTGCATCGTGATGCTGATAAACCAGATAAGGTCATGAGCCGAATCCTATCTTGTCCATATAGGAAGAAGCAATCTGCATGAGTTTTTCTTTCGATAAATCCGTGTCGGAGCGGTCAAAATTCAGTGAGATGTGCACTGCGGAGCGCTTGACATTTTCATTGAGCTGGAGCTGTTTTAAAAATACGCAGAGCTTAAAATTTTCTGACATTTTTTCAAGATCCATCGGATAATTTCCCTCGCTAATACATTCCGCCTTTCCCTCAGAAACTTTTTTCTCATTGTACATGAAAATGCCTCTTATCGAGCGTCCTGTATTTATGACTGCAACCATTTTTGGGCGAGATTTTCAATGCTTTTTTTATTTCTTCAATGAGGGAAAAATATCTGTTCCTGTCGGAATCAAAGGACAGTATCCATATTCTTAAATCGGAAATTTCAAAAAGGGTATGGAGTTTTTTAACGCTTTGATTGAAATTATTTCCCATTAAATTCAGCTGTGCCCGTGACTCGATAAGTTCCTGCAAAAGCATATCGAGCGACTCATTTCTGTACTTTATTACAATGGGTTTACGCAAGAGATTTCTGCGGACGAAATCACTGCGTTTACGGCAGGCTGATGCCTTGAAATTTTTGTCAATCTGATCGAATTCTTCTTTGTTCAGCCGGATGTGCGACCATCTGTTTCTGCCGCTGTTTTGCTCTTCTATAAATCTTCTCTTTTTCATTGATATCCATTTCATTTAATCTGAAAGTTTCACTGCCAGCGAGTTCCGAGCAGAGGGGCGACAAGATTTTTGGTTGTGATACAACCAGACATCTTGCTGACTGCAGAAAACCGCAGTCCGAAAGCTTCTAAAAGGATTTTTTCAGCTTTAGCAATAAGCTATGAAGAAGCTGTTAGCTCCCTTAAAATTTTAAGGAAATCCATTTCAGAATCTGCTTTAAAATTCTAAAAGTACCCATTGCACAGATACCAGGGATTAATCTGAGCGCTAAATTAGAAAAGGCCTGCAAGCCCTGCAATCCTCCCCAAATTTTGAGTAGGGTAGATAGGGTAGATACTTTATAATTTTACGGCAAGTGGAATATTAATTTAAAATGATGAAGTATGATTACAGCAAATGATGCGACCAAGGTTTTTGATACGGTGCTAAGTATCCCTGGCATGAATGAGACGGTGAAAATGGATCTGAAAATTTCACGAAAAAATGTGCTCGCTTTTAAGCCATCTGATACAGGACGGGCTAAAGATAAGGGAAGGATCTTCGGTTCTTCTGGAGAGCGTAAGCGAGCAGGGAAAAACAGAATTGGAGAGCCTCTCCCAAGACTGCCTTCAGAAGGCAGGGCTTATAGAACTGCATGAAAAACTTGCAGAAATCAGCGCCTCCATAAAAGGCTGATTCCACAAAAGACCCACTATGATTTAATGCCTGCACTATTCTTACAAAGTGCGGGCATTTTTTTTGATGATAGTAAAAATATAAAACAGCCTGATTTTCAAAGTTTTTAGCTTGATTTTTAAAGTATGTATAAGAATTATCCCATTTAAATTTGTATTGACAACAACTTACAGTTTAAATATGAAAGAAATTTATAATAAACTTTAAAAATATTAGATCATTATGATAAGCCTCCGCACCAAATATTTTATCAGAGACACTATATGTCTGCTCTTTGTCCTGCTGTTCATTTACGCTTCGGCAAGCAAATTAATGGATTTCCAGCATTTTAAAATAGAGCTTGGACAGTCACCGCTTCTGAGTGCATTTGCCGATCAGTTTTCCGTATTTGTGCCGGTATTGGAAATTATTATCTGCGTGCTTCTTTTAATCCCCAGATTTAAGCTTGTGGGACTTTTTGCGGCGTATGGGCTAATGGTTATGTTTACGGCCTATATTTTTATAATCCTGCACTACACCTCTTTCGTACCTTGTTCCTGCGGAGGTGTTTTGGGAAAAATGAGCTGGAATGCCCATCTTGCTTTTAATGTTGTTTTTATTTTCTTAGGGATAGTCGCAATACTGCTTAGCGCAAATTTTGATAAGCAAGACATCAGAACAAGTTACAGGAAAAGCTTTATTTGGATTTTTAGTATTGCTTTCAGCGGTACTGTCTGCGGTTATCTTTTTATTTATCTGTTCGGAACGGATAATGCATTATGAAAATCCTTTTATTAGAAGATATCCCCGCCATGCGACAATGTTTCGCAATGAGCTGGACCTAAAATATAATTCTTATTATTTTGCAGGCACTTCCGGCGGCCGAATTTATCTGGGCAATTCTACAGCACCTCTTCAGCTTTTTTCCGTAGATAAAAATTTAGGAAACCAGAAGGTTGACAGAATTATTTTCAATGGTGGGAAAATATTATTCCACAGACCAACTGTAAGAGTTCAGAATCATTATTTCTATTTAACTGACGGAACGGTTCCAGTTATTTTCAGAGGAAGCTCAAAAGATTGGACCCTAAACAAAAAATTCAATGGACTGCCTTATTTTGATCAGGCGTCGCCTATGGACAGCGGCAGAATAGTGCTTCGATCCAATAAGGGAAATGATCTTGCCAATATTCTAGGTGTATTTGATAATGATAATGGGCGGTTAAACTACAATGAACGGTCAGCCGCAAAAACAGCTAGACGGCGTTTTTGATACGGATGGAAGACTTTTATACGACGAAACTACCCAAAAAATAGTGTATGTGTATTTTTATCGCAATCAGTTTATCGCCGCAGGAAAAGATGCTGAATTAATTTCGCGAAGCCGCACAATCGATACCACTAGCCATGCCAGGTTAAAAGTTTCTTATGTGAAAAACAGTACGGAAAGGAAAATGTCTGCTCCTCCCTATATTGTGAATGCGGGTGCTTGCCGTCTATGGAAATCTTCTTTTTATCCATTCGAAAGTGAGAGGGAAATTTCAGGATGAGACAACCTGGAATCAGGCTTTCATAATTGATGTTTACGATATAAGCAGACAGGCTTATATAATGAGTTTTCCAATTTATAAAATCAAAGATGAAAAGCTAAAAAACATCATGGCAACGGGAGACCATTTATATGCCATCATCGGAAATTCATTAGTAGTTTATGATTTCAAGGCAATTCTAAAAAAGAAATGAAAAGTGCTGAATAAAATGCGGCAATTATAATATACCGGCCAGTATCAGGAAATAAAGATCGAACACCTGTAGAAAAAAGTAGATCAGAGTTTTAATTTAATATTTGTTATTATGAAAACGCAATTTTTAAAAAATGCTGTTCCATTTGCAGTACTGGCATTTGGACTTTCAGGAGCCTTTGTTACTACTTCAATGCAGAAAGCTTCTGCGAGCGGCTCCAGAGCCAGGATATCAATTGGATGCTTTGGGTAATTGTACCAATATTGAAGCAGACTGCGACACTCAGGAAAATGATTTTGTCTGCCGTATCAATGGCACTACAGGAGCGCAGGCTTGGGGAAAAGACAGTAATGGCGACTGTGTGGTAAAACTATATCGCCCCGAGTAAACAAATTGAATTATTAACCCATATAATGATGCCGTTCCAATGGAACGGCATTTTAAATTTCCAGAGAATCATAGTGTCCCAGCTGTAATCCACTCGGCTTTATTTTGATCTTTCAGAAAGTAATCAAACCATTGCAATATGCGAAGCGATAAATCTTCCTGATTCATTGGATCCATCAGCGTATGGTCTTCTTTAGGGTATTGAAGAAAGATGCATTTCTTGCCCAGCCTGCGGAGCGCCAGATAGTATTCCATACTTTGAAAAGGGTCTACCTGCGTATCTTCTTTCCCGCACCACATCAGCAGAGGGATATTTAAATTTGTGACAGATTCCAAAGGAGAATTTCGATCAAAATCCAAGCGGTCGCTGAACGGAGTTTTTTTCCCAGACGCCATCCGCCACTGGAAAAACGCCACATTTCCGGCATAGCCATATTGGCTCCAAAAGTCAAAAATCTGCGGGTAAGATCAAAAATTCCTCCGCTGGCAACTGCGGTAGCAAACAGATCTGAATGATTGATAACAAAAGCAGTCTCATAGCCTCCGAATGAATGTCCCATCAAAGCTATCCTTTTTGGATTTACAAGCCCCATTTCAATTATTTTTCTGGTGCCTGATTCAACGCAGTCAAGTGTTGAAAAGCCGACGTTTTCATTTTCATGAATTATATCCGGCCGGAATACAAAATAGCCTTCTGCTGTGAAAACAGTGGAGTTGTAGCCTGGTTCGTTAAGCAGTGTCGGATTGATGTACTGATGCAGGAGGTGCGACTGCTTCTCATATATTCCCACTATCATCGGATAATCTCTAGATGGCTTATAATCTGCAGGATAATATAGAACACCTTTTAGATTTTGTTTTTTTGAATTCTGAAAGGTGACCAATTCAGTTTTTCCCCAGAAATAATTTACCTGTTGCGGATTGCTCTGCACTATGACGCGAGTTTCACGTTCCCCTTTTTTAGAAATGATTCTGGGAGGGATATTAAATTTCTGCTCAACCATTACAGCAGTTTTGGTTTTCACATTGAAGATGAATCTATCAACATAGGAATCTGTAAACAAAATTTCCTTTTCTCCTTTAAAACGGCTCCAACTCCAATAGCCAGTCTTTCCGTCATCGCCTGCGGCACTGAGATACAGTTCATCATTGAGATCGAAAGTTTCATTAAGCGGTGCATCATATAATGATTTTCTAAAGTTCTGCCTATCGACATGAAGACGGAATCTGATTTTTTCTCCCTTCCACGGGTGAGTCTTCTGGCCGAACTGCCGTCAGGTTTCAGCGCCCAAATATCAAATTCATCATAAAGCAGGATTTCATCGTTGCTGCGGCTCCAGCCAGGATTTCCATACGGATCGTCCGATGCCAGCAGATTTACCTTTCCGAAAAAGGGATATTTGAGTTTTCCGCTTAAATTGACATGTATTTTCCTTTTGACATTGTAAGTCCACCAGTCATTGTCTTTAAAATAGGAAATGTATTTTCCGTTAGGCGAACCATACATGTATTCTAGTGCTCGCAGATTGTTTTAAAAGGAGGGTGTCTTTTTGGAAATTATCCAGATCTAATATGTAGTAATCCCTTGGGCCGCGATGTTCAAATTGAGGCTCGTATTGTTTGGGATTTGAAAGTACCGCATAGCTCAAATCCCGACTCAGCATAACCGATGGAAAAGTCTCAGAAGTAATCGGAAGCAGGGATTCCTTCTTAGGTTTCCAGAGCATTAATTTAGGACTCAAGTCAAATCTGCCATAGCGTTGGTTCTGTCCATAAACCCATTTATCATTCCCATTCCATATTTCAACACTGGGTTTTTCAATGGTGTCCTTTTTTTGTCTGGTCCTACAGAAAACAGAACCTTTTCCAGATCATCTGCAATCAATATCGGATTCAGCGCCGAGTTAATGATTCTGCTTTGCGGCTTAAGGCCTTTATGGTCGCCGGCATCAAGAACATAAAGCCTGCTTTGTGTAACGACATAATAGTATAAGTGGCTGGAAGATTTTTTACCTGACTGCCCATTGAAAACCAAGGCCCTGCTGTTTCTGCTCCAGGCTGAAAATTTATATCCAATCTTGCTGTCTTGAGCCATGCTTTTTAGCATCTGGTTTTTGCGAAGGTCAAATAGCAATGCGGAATTTTTCCCATCACTGTAAAAGGAATAAGCAAGCAATTCTCCGTTTGGACTTAAGGAGAAATCCGACACACCTGTAATCTCATTTTTGCTGTCTGCCAAAGGACTCTTAGTAATCAGTTTTTCTGTGTTGTCTTTTTCCTTACATAGGATGATAAGCTTATTTAATGCCATAGAGTATTCATATCGGCTAACACTTTCAAAACTTTCGTTCCTGTCAGTCACAGGGTCTAATACATGCGACTCATTTTTTTTCATAAAAATGAAGATGTTTTCCTTTGTAAAAAGTGATTTTGAGCCCGAAGGCGGCGCGTATTTTTCATTGCCGGCGGTACTGGCGACAAAAAGTGTATCTGCTTCGTTTTCATACTGCACAGCATAGCTGATCCAATGTGAATCGGGTGAGGATTTGTCCAGTCTAAGCTGTCCCCAAAGCTTATAGTCATTAAAAGCGAGTTTTCTCTTTTGCACCGCCTGTCCCGAAACGGGACAGGTTACTAATGGCAAAATAAAAAAAACATGAGCCAAAGCTCTAAAAAGGGTTATTGCAATATTTTTAATACCAGTGTGAATCATGATTATTTCTTTAATATCCCGGATTTTGCGGAAGAAGTTTTGGATTGTTTCCCAGTTCGGTCTGCGGAATTGGGAAAAGGCGGTCTTCAGTATTCCATCCTGCTTTGACAGGCTGTAATTTAGCATCAAGCATGTCCAGCCTTTTAAGGTCAAAAAAGCGATGTCCGTATTCCGTAAAAAGTTCCCATCTTCTTTCCTCCAGTACAGCGCTAAGCAAATCTTCTTTGGAGAGAGCCTGTGTTCCTGGCAGACCAGAACGCGACCTAATTTTATTTAGGTCTTCTTTTGCACCTATTAGATCGCCCTGCATTGCTCTGGCTTCAGATCTTATAAGGTATTGTTCTGCCATCCTCAGCACTACCGAGTATTCTTTTGAGACTGAAGTATTGGTCTGTTCTTTATATTTATACGGATGATACCAGATTTCACCTGCTTTTGATACGGCTTTCAACCATTTTGATTTTCTCTGGTCAAGCGCGACAAATGAACTGGTGAGTATCGTGCTTGCCGCAACAGATGCGGGAGGGCCGGCTGTAAATATGAAGATAGGCCCCTCTTTCGTATTTTGTCCTGCGGAGGCTGATTCAAACTGCCAGATCGTTTCTTTTGAGTTGATTAAAAAGACATTGTTGAGATCTGATTCGAGAGCAAACAAGGCAGTACTGTTTATGAGGGCAGATGCTTCATTTGCCGCTTCAGGATATGACTTGTTATAGAGGTAAATTCTGGACAGCAATGCACGACATACAAATTTATTGGCTCTGCCTCTCGAAGCACTGCTATAGGTTTCAGGCAATAGCGCCGATGCAGTCTGAAGGTCGGAAATTATGCTTTTGTATATTTCCGCGCTTCCGACTTTGCCAGCCGTGTTGTTTTTCTGATAGTCTGTTGTAGTAACATAAGGCACATCACCAAAAAGATTAGTCAGATAAAAATGCACCACCGCCCTAAGAAAAAGCGCTTCCCCTAAAAGCTGTTTCTTATTTTTCGTTGTAATCCCGCCGCTGTTATCAAGACCTTCAATTACTGCGTTAGCGAGCATAAATCTGATTGTAGGATGCGTTCCATAAGTTTGATATTACTGTCGATCCGGGCGACAGTGCATTATTATAAAAGGCCATATTGGTGCTTGTTGTACCTCCGTACGCAGTCAGCTCGTCGGTGTAATTTCCCAATATATTGGAAAGTCCGGTACCGGTGCCTGTAAGCAGTCCAGTATCACGAAGTTTAGCGTAAACGTTTATCAACGCCGCATTTGCCGTCTCATAGTTTTCAAAAACGGAACTGCTTGCAAGCTGTGATTTTGGCAGATCTGTTTCGACAAATGAATCGCATGAGGTGAATGTCAAAAGGACAATCAGTATTGGAAGTTGTTTGTAGAATATTTTCATGATTATAAGTTTAAAAGGTTAGCTGGATCCCTGCTGTAACTGTTTTAAGAGGAGGGAGAAATCCGTAACTGGTAAATTCCGGATCGCCGTCTTTGTATTTTGTGAAAGTCAGAAGGTTCTGCCCCTGTAAAATAACCTTGCGGCTAGTTTCTGTCAGACTAAGAGGCGACTGATAGGTGAGGGCGATATTTTTGAGCCTTATAAAGGACGAGTCGGAAATCAAGGCGTCGCTTTCAGAAAAATAAGAGTCGGCATTTACCGCCGCACTGTTGACACCGGTAGTATATATCTGATATGGTCTGCTGTCGCCTGACTGGAGCCATGCGTCAGCGATCCTCGCCGGCTGATTGGACATCGACCCTGCGGCTCCCATAGGAATCAAACGGTTCTGCTGTTTTGTAAATTGAAATAGAAAATCTAGATTCCAATTCTTATAAGCCAGCTGGTTTTGAAGACCGCCATAATATTTTGGATTTAGGTTTACGGCTTTCTGCCTGTCTAGCGGATAAGAAATTTTGCCATCCCCATTTATATCCTCAAATTCATATATTCCTGTCTGCACATTTACTCCTTTGAGCTGATAAACTAGGGCAATATTTAGCGGCTGTCCGATCCTGTATTTCTGGCTGTAGGTCGAGCTTTCAAGCCCTGGAAACGAAACCAGTTCGTTTTTTGGGAAAGTAAGATTGAAATTGGTCTGCCACTGAAAGTTTCCCCTTTTAATATTTGCTGTGCGCAAAGTCAATTCCAGACCCGAGTTTGCGACTTCCGCATTCAGGTTTGCCTGAATGGAAGCAAAACCGGTAACGCCGCTCAGCGGTATGCCGACCAGCTGATTTGAAGAACGGTTGGAATACCATGAAAAGGTTGCAAAGATTCTGTCATTAAGAAAACCAGTTTCCAGAGCCAATTCCAATTTTTTATTTATTTCCCATCCAAAATCGGGATTGAACAGTCTTGAAGGCCGCATTCCTATGGTTCCATTGTAGCTGATTCCTGTAATTGTATAGGTATCCAGATATTGGTGATCTCCAATCTGGTCGTTTCCGGTCGTGCCGTAACTGCCTCTGATTTTTCCAAAGCTCATCCATGAACTGTTCTTTAAGAATTTTTCATTGCTGAAGAGCCAGGCAAATCCTGCCGCTCCGAATGTGGCGAACTGCCGGCCGGGCCCAAATCGGCTCGATCCGTCGCGTCTGGCGGTAAGATTTATGATGTAGCGCCGCTGATAGCTGTAAAACAAACGGGCAAAAAAGGCCTGATATCGGTATTGCGTCTCATCGTCTGCAAGGATGGATACGGTCTTTGCTGCCGCAAGATTGTAAATCAAACTGTTTGAACTAAAACCTGTACCAGACTGGTATAATGCGCTGTTGATTTGGTTTTGGAAAGTTGCTCCAATCAGCAATCCTGCTTTTCCGAAATCACCATCTTTCTCCCAATTAAGTCGCGGTTCAACAATCCAGGATGACCTGCCGGTAATATTGCTAAACATCGAAGAACGCGCACTGCTTATATTATAGATGGGATTATAGATTGTGGAGGGTGTGGTTCGGGTTTCATTAGTTTTCAGGTCTGTGTATCCAAAGTCGCTTTTAGCGGTTATCTCCGGCGTAATTTTATATGACAGCAGTGCGTTTGCAACAAGATCTTTTGTCTTTGCCTTAAATTTAGAATTCAGCATTGCAAGAGGATTCTGCCAGGTTTGATTCTCCCAGTTTAAACTTCCATCTGGATTATAAAGTGAAGGGGCATTTGGCGCAAGCGTCTGTGCGGTATAAGTCAGTTCATTTGCAGGAAGGTTGCTGTTCTGTATATTATATACTCCCGAGAAATTAATCTGAAATCTATCATCTTTTGAAACGTGGTTGAGGCTTAACTGGACTCCTCCTTTTTTATATTTGAAATCGCCTGTGTAGACAGTGGTTTCCTGATGATAGTTTCCGCCGATTAGGAATTGTGTTTTATCAGATCCTCCCGATACGGAACCTTGCAGATCGTTGAGCTGAGAAGTGCCTCCCATCAGTTCTTTCTGCCAGTCGGTGTATCGATTCTGGTTCCAGGTACCGTTTATATCGTAATCCGAAGCGCCGTACGTCGTAATGCCGTCATTTATAAACGCCTGTTTTCTCATAGCAACATATTGTCGCGTATCCATCAGTTTCATGAATTTTGTTGCTTTTCCTGCTCCGGTAGAGCTTGAGAGAGTGAACTTTGTACGGCCCGCTTTTCCTTTTTTGGTAGTTATAAGGACCACGCCATTGGCACCCCTTGATCCATAAATGGAAGTGGCATCGGCATCTTTAAGCACTTCAATGCTTTCTATTGTTTCGGGATTAATGCTGTTTAAAGGGCTTGTACTGCTAGGATATATAGTGGAAGTCTGCGAATATCCGATAGGGTCAGAAGCATAGGGAACTCCGTCTATAATATAAAGCGGGTTATTTGCCGCCGCCCGAAGGCTATTCTGTCCTCTGATTTTGATATCAAATCCGCCTCCCGGCACACCTGTGGTCTGGATTATATTCACTCCTGCCATTCGACCCTGCATGGCGGCAAGGATATTGGTTACGGGCTGGGTTTCGATGTCTTTAGAAGTAATTCGTGCAATATTGCCGGTGCGCTCGCTTTCTTTAACCGAATAATATCCGGCATTAATCTTCACTTCCTGCAGGGTTGTGGTATCAAACTGCATCACAATGGTGATTTTGGTTCTCCCCGCGACTGGCATATTAAGAGTTTTAAATCCCAGAAATGAAATAATAAGCGTGTCGCTCGGCGACACATTGATTGAGAACTGCCCATTATAATCTGTAATGGAACTATTATTTGATCTGCTTTTTACAGCAATAGTTACGCCGGGAAGGGGAGTTATGCCGTCGGTGACTGTTCCCTGTACCTGATGCTGTAAAATGGTTTTGAAATGCCGTTTTGAAATTTTGGCGTACGACGATGAAAAAGATAACAGTATGCCAGCAAAAAATAGGCAATAAAGAGCTCTTCCATCCTTAAATAATGAAAAATAATTCATAATATTGGGATTGGTTAGTTAAATGGATATTTGATTAGCTAAGGTCCTCTGCTCTAGTTTGGTCAGCTATGACTGAGGGCCATTTTTATGTATTAAGGAATCTACTTAATTATCATAATGAACATAAATTTAATGCACGGGCTTTGATTGTTTTAAAAGTTCGACTTGAGCGAAACTTAAAAATAGAAGTCTGATTTGCTAAGAATTTTAAGAGAATTTTGAGCATAAAAAAGGCGCGGAACTCAACTTATCGTATCAAAGGCACTGGCGGCACCCTACCACAAATAAGTGAGCCCACGCCATATGACGTGAGCATCTTACTTATCCTCTCGTGGTATGTAAAACGCCAGTTTTTTGATACGAGATTCAAAGCGAATGCTTCAATTTTTTTTATGAAGAATCGCAAATTTAATAAATGAAAATCTATTATTTCGAATTATAGATTAAATATTATTCAAAGATAGTAAATATTATTTGTAATCCAAGTGGTTTACAGAATATTATAAGAATTTAGCAAAATTGCAGTATGGCAGAATTGACAACCGAAGATACTATACTACAAATAAAAATAGCAGAAAGGATTCAGTTTTTACGTTTAAAAACTGGGCTTTCACAAACAGATTTTGCTCAAAAACACCATATTGATCGCCAAGTTATTAATAGATGGGAAAGCATAAAAAATAAAAGAGGAGTTACAATATATTCAATTCAAAAATTCTGTAAAATGTTAGATATAACATTGAAAGATTTTTTTGATGATGAAAAATTTAATAAGGATGCTTAGGCATCTTTTTTTATTTTCAACTAAAAATTACAACAGGCATTTATACAGTAAACTTTTCACTTGTGAAGAGTTACTTTACAGCTAACTAATGCTTCAGATTATGGGAACCGGTACAATAATACAAAAGCGGTTTTGTTTGAATGTTTTTGTACTACGGAAATAACTGTATTTTTAGTAACAGGCATATATAAAAGCAACTTTTTTATTTGAGATGATTAAGTTGGTCTATTCGCTATCAATCAAGTAGAAAATCTGAAAACAGGTATTAATTTAGTCTCAAACAAGTCGCAGGTACTAGAAAATTATCTGAAATTTTAAAATTCACGAAATGAACGAAATTGCAGAAAAATATATAAAAAGTCTTCCAAAAATTAGGAATTTCACTTGTACACTTTTTAAAGATCTGGATTCTTACAAGCAAGCATGGAACAGGTGTTTTTGTAAAAATTGGAACGAAATATTTCCTATTCTCTGCGACTCACGTTTTTGATGATTTTGAAAAGTTATTCATCCCAATTAAAGAAGGCAAAACATTAATAAAACCTGGCGGAAGGATCATTAAAAATAATCCGAAAAAAGATCGAAAGTCTGATGAATTAGATGTGGCAATTTTAATTTTGGACAATCATTCTGTAAAAGATTTAAGCATTGATTATTCTTTTCTTGATAGTTCAGATATAGAGATTAATCATTCTTCGATTGATTTTATGAGTTACATAGTTTTTGGATATCCAAGCGACTGGTCAAAAAAATCACATTCAAGAAATTCTTTTCACTCAATTCCGTTTATTGGTATCACAAAATGTGTGCATATAAACGAGTATAGGAAACTAAAAAGAAATGAATATTTAAATTTAATTGTAGAATATGACCGACAAAATACTCCCAATCTGAAATCTAAATCGATTAGTTATGGGCCTAATTTGTTTGGAATTAGCGGATGTGGGCTATGGTATATCAATAATTTTGATTTAAAAAGCGAACCCAAATTAATTGGAATTATGAATGAGTGGTCAATAACAAATAGAAACAGATTAATCGCAACAAGGATAGATGCATATACTGAAATACTTCGCAATCAAGGAATAATTGATTTTCAAGAGACGGAATTATTCGGATTTAAATAAAAACTACAGATATCAGATACAAATATTGTTACATTAGTTCTATTCTTATATATCAGTATGTTTCTCTCCAGCCTCGATTGAAGCAGAAATCCTTTTTGGCAAGGGCTATGCCAAAAAGATTGCGACGAAAGCGGGAGAAGTCGCCAGACAATAAGAATAAAAAAATGGGGCGTAAAACCCCATTTTCTCCTTTTATTTAAGTAAGAGTGTGAAAAATTATTTCTTAGATTCTTCTATAGAAACTTTTCTGAACTCTTTTAAAAGTTTTTCAATTTCCAAAGATGATTTTCTTGCTCTAGCCCCTGCGGCCTTAACTCCTTTTTCAGCTACAGCTTCAGATTCTGTTTTAAACGTTTCGATTTCAGCGTTGATTTTTGCAACTAGGTCTTTCATTTGTACAATTTTTTAATTAAGTGGGCAAAAGTAAAATTTTGCCTTAAATGAAAACGGTATTGGTAATAAAATATTTTCACGAATTCTCTTTCTTCAGCTCTTTAAGAAAATAACTGGCCGAAATTCCTGTTTTAGAGTGGAATGCATTGGTGAATCGGGGAGTGGAAGTAAAACCGGCTTCCTCCGCCAGTGAGCCTATGGAGTAATTTCTATGCATGCTTGAGTTTTGGAGCAGTTCCACAAGATAATCAATTTTTAGATCATTGATATAATCGGCAAAACGCTTGCCGCTACGATGGTATATTACTTTTGAAAGGTATTTGCTGTTTGTATTAAACCGGACAGTTAAAGTGGCTAGTGTTGCCTCTTTGTGCAGGAATTTTTTATCCCTTTCAAATTTTTCAAGGTGTCTTATTATCTGCTGTACAGTCTCCTGCGAAATATCTGTTATTTCGAATTTATCTGGTGACTGTTTTTGGAAGGTGCTCTTTTCATTTTTTTCAAGAAGCAGATCAAATTTGATCTTATTGCGCTTTTTCGTTTCAAAGTGGTTATAGGTCCCATAAATTACAGCGGAGAACAGAACGACAACCACGCTGATTAAAATAACGTCATAATATTTCTCTTTTACAAGTCTTCGCTGTATTTTTTCTTTTTCAAGCAGAATTTCCTTCGTGTCATATTCCTTGTGAATTTTGCTCATTAGGTACTTATTGGTATCTGTTAATATAGAATCTGCTTTTAAAAGCTGGTCTATATAATACAACTGGGATTTCAGGTTATTTTCTTTCTTGTAATATTTAATCATTAATTCAAAAACTTCTCTTAAATCCGGACGAATGTAACCTTTCTCAATAAATGCTTTTTCCACCTTTTTAAAGTAAGGAACTGCTTTTGCCGGACGCTGTAGTTTCCAATAGTTTTTTCCAATGTAAAAATTGGCGATTGATTCATTTGCAAATTCTGTCATGCTGTCTAAATGCGGCATGACTTCCTGAAGCAATTGAATCGAAGTATGATAATTATTTAGAAAGAACTGGTTGATTCCTTCGGAGTGCTTAAAAAATAATTCCATCTCGGGAATCTTAAGGCGCTCACATTCTTTAATTCCAAAGGCATTAGTTTCGGAGCATTTATTGTAATCTCCAATCTTATTGTAACAAACACTAAGTGAATGCAGTGAATTTAAATAGGGGCGGGGTTGATTTTTTTAAAATATTCAATGCAGTCATTAAAAAGAGAAATGGCTTCATCATAAAATCCGAGGTAAAATTTAATCTGGGCAATGTGATATTTGGTTTTATAGATCAGGTAATCATTTTCGGTTTTGGAAATGCTTTTATTTGCTTTAATATAATAATCATAGGCTTTTACATAGTTTTTCTGGCTGTAATAGACTATTCCTTTGGATAGCTGAGTAGATCCGATCAGTTCATTGCTTTTTGACTTCAAAGCTGTCTGCACCATGCTGTCCGCGTATTTTAAACGGAGAATCATAGGTGACTGATGCGACATATTTTGATATGCATTAACTAACTCTTCATGATTCTTTTCCCTGCGCGCTTTTCTTAAATAGGCATATAAATATGGAGATGCTTTCAGGCTGTCATTTTTGTATTGATAAATTTTATCATCCAGATATCCATAACTTTTAAAAATAAGGGAATCAGGAATTCTGTTCGGAGTATTCTGGGCAGTTAAAGATTTAATTAGAAATAGAAGCGACAGTACCGATAAATTACATTTCATAATACATAGAAATTTTGAGTTTATGCTCTGATGAAAGCATAAATCAGATTAATAAAAAAATGTAGAAGTCGCTATAGAGCAACTTTCAAAAATAATGCAATTATTTGAATTTCAATATTTAATGTAAGAAAAATACATTATTGATTTCATGGAAATCGACAGTGGATTTTCCGAAAATCCACATACATGCACTTGATTTATGATTTTTTGCAATTTAGATTTGCCTTGAATTCAACAGCAAAAGATTCAGTAAAGTACTGAGCAAAAGTTCTGCTGGCCCGGGTAAAATGGACTGAGACAAGTTCTCAATTAACCAAACCATTTTGCATTATGAAAAATTTATTATTAACTGGTTTAATTATTTTATTAGGTTCATGTTCAAATGACGATTTTGACAATTCTGATTTAAGATTGGTTTCCAGCCAAGCAATCAGCAAAGAGAAAACTGCAGATTTTAAAAATGGGTCTGCTTTAGAGGAAAACTTTAAGGAAGTTCAGGCGGGGGATTACGTACTTCTAGTTCCCGCCCAATTAAAAGAAAAGATCATTTCAGTATTAAAAGCCCAACCTGGGCGAAATGAACTAAAGACTTTTGAGAAAAACAGTTCTGCATTAGATACAATTTCTTCTACGGAGGATCCAGTCTCAACATTATTTATAATTGTTGATGAAAGTACACTGGGAACGTCATTAAAACTTGATCTGAAGGGGTATATAGTTAATCTCGGAAATCTTCGCGACCAGCAGTACTACATCGTGGATGATTTTATAATTCAATACGAGATTTCAAAAAGACAGGATTCAACACTTCTAACAGATGAAAAGGAATCCATTTTATCTATTTCCTCAATTTCGGAAGCAGTTTTATTTAGTGAAAAGGACAGAAAGGACAGAGATTGGGAGACATCCACCACCAGTAGGAGTACCGGACATCAATGATGTAACGAGGTGATTGAAGTTGAATCACTTCCTACTAATATAGTTGATTAATAATTTTCTAATCTATCTGATTTATGAAAAAAAGAGCTTTGTTTTATATTTTATTGTTCCTTTTTAATCTTTGCAGACCTTTATTTTATAATGAAGCTTTTTGCCGCTGATCAGCTGGTTCAGTACGTACTTTACGAGGACAATATAATTGAGAGTCCGAGATTAACAGCGTATATTTTATACGTCTGCTGTTTGTCTAATTTATATTTCCAGTTTTTTACATGGATGGAATATTTTTTCAAGGATGAAATCTAAAGGAGATCTAAACTAAAAGAACAAAAATGATTAGAGAAATCTTAAATACTGAGATTAAAAGCATTGAAAATGATGGTATCGATGTAGTATACATTACAGACTATAAGGCAAAAAATATTGTCCCGGTCCCATTTTCCATTTCAAATTTTTCAGTGCTTTTAATCAAAAGTGGTAAAATGAATATCAAATTTCATGACGAAACTAATATAGTTAATCGGAAAGATTTACTGGTAATCCCATTTAATTCCATATGCACCAGGCTTGAAGCCACGAATAATATCCAGCTATATCTTGTAAGGACAAATTTTGATTTTGCATTTAATAATTGTTATGAGAAAGAGCTTTCGGATGCTTTTAGTTTTCTAATGTTAAAATCAGATCGAAAGATTAGTCTTCAGGAAACGGATTTTAAAGTTTTGTCACTTATTTATAAATTAATGTATGTATTGCAGAACAGCAATGACAAACCGGAAGTAATTACTAAGTCGCGCCGGATATGCTTTAATTTATTTATATATGAACTCAAATTTATACATTCGAAATATAAACCCGACTTAAATCTTGACTTTTCAAGAAGGGAGAGCATTGTAATACAGTTCCTGACTCTATTATCAATACATTTGAGAAAACAGCATCATGTTCAGTTTTATGCAGGAGCATTATTTATCACTCCAGGACATTTGAATAAGATGGTAAAAGAAAGCACAGGTAAAACTGCTAAAGCATTTATCATTGAAGCTATTGTCAATGTTTCAAAAAATCTTCTTACGGACTCAAGCTATTCCGTGGCTAATATTGCCGATGAATTAGAATTCAGCGGCGCTGAAAACTTTGGCGTATTTTTTAAAAGACATACTGGTATGCTCGCCAACCGAATTTCGTTCTAATAAAAAGTAAGTCGCTGAGATAGCTCCTTATTCTGCCAGAGATTGTTTAATTAAAACGATAAGACGATGATTAAAATATATCCTTTGGAATGGTTTGATTCGTTGATTATAAATTCATTTGATGCTGATAATTCTTCTTTAAAAGTATCGGAATATGAATTGGAGAATTTGAGAAAAACAATAGTATCTGAATCGAAAATAATTAAAATTCAAATTAAAGATTCTTTTTTCGAACTGAAAAGTAAAAGGCAGATTAGACTTCTTATAAGAAAATATCATTCTTCATTGGTTTTTTTATTAGACAGGATAGTAGAAATAAGAATGATCGAAAAATTCAATTCTCCTGATTTTTTTAGAATATTTGACCTGATCGTTAGTTCCCTGGACGATTTGCTGTCATTTGTAGAAATCAGATATTCGTCCTTTATGAGTTTGGACCAAAGGGTGTCCTACAGCTATTTTTCAATTTGGAAAAAAGAGACACTAGAGGTTTTAAAAAATGTGATTAAAAAAAGAAAATACTGTGGACAATGATCCAGAAATGGTATTTGTTGTTAATCTTCTTGCCGCGCCACTTCATAACAGCAGAAATAGTAAGTATACCTATCGCCAGATTTTGTATTATAGAGAGATAATCATCGAACTTGAAAAATTAAATTATCCAGTTACGGAATCAGAAGGTTTTTCAAATCTGGATCTTGTGCTTATAAGAATGAATTTTAATTCCAGAGAATATACCGATAGACTGGTAACTAGAATAGGCAGGTATTTAGAAGGTTTTGAGAATTTATCTGAAAGACTTGAAAAGTCGCTATACTTCTGCAAGAAACTATCTAAAATAAACGCAGATTTAAAATTGACCTTTAATCCATCTCAACAGAATCTTATCTCATTTTTGGAATACTGGTTCTCCAGCGAAATCAGATTTGCTGAAAAAAAGGCCGCAATTCTAATACAGGAACAGATTGATGCTTCTGTCGGGAGTGAATTTGTGGAGAAGGCAGATTCAAAACTTGAATGTATACTTTCAGGGGATCAGATTGGACTTATTTTAAGGGCGACAGATGAGGCGAGAATTATTAAAGCCAAGTCTATGAACTACATATTTAAAAGTATAGTGCCTTATCTCTCTACTCCAGTAAAGAGAAATCTTTCTTACCAGTCGGTCAGAAGCAAATCATATAGTGCGGAAGAGCGTGATAAGGAAATTGCTATTGAAAGTCTTGAGAAAATAATCCGCAAGATAAAAACGTATTAGATTTTATTGTAGTGTATAATCTGATAACCCTTTAAATTCGGGTATTCTGAAAGGGTACAAAAAGGGTACAGAAAAGTTGTACTTGTAGAAAATTTATTCTTATCGTTCCTTTGACCTGTAGAATAAATCACATCAAAATTTAACGGATAGTGATTTTCATAGAGGAGGATAAAATGTTGAACGATAAAATGAGGAGCTATGTTTACAAATATTTCATGGGGCAGTTATCTGACCGCGACTGGTATTACTATAATTTTCTGGTATCTAATAATCTTACTGAAATTTCACAGTAGTGATTTAAAAAAATCTTATCAGGTGAAAAGAAACTGCAAATACCATTTCTAAAAAAACTTCTAAAAAGTTACAGGAAATAAAATCGATATCCGATTCATTTCCGAAATCTTTCGATACTCTGGAAGATGCGGAAAATCTATCCCAGCGTATTAAAGAAGCTGTTAAAGAAAGCGCAGAAAAACAACTAACAAAGCGAGCAGTTTCAAAACTACCTGCGAATGCTTCTGGATGAATATCCTTATGTCAAAGTTTCCTCCGTCAGAGAAAACATTAACCAACAAATGGTCTTTGAATCTCAAAAGTATCCCAATCTGCTCTTAACGCTCAGCGAAGCAGACAGTCTTTGGGAAGGACCGATATTTTAAAAAATTCAGAGGAGGAATATTCCCCGTTCTCTCTGGTGCGGTATGGCTTTATGTGACAGGAAAATAGAGCGACAACGGCGGTATTCCTCTTCTTTTTATCAAAGAATAACTTTAAAAATGATTTGTGATGAAAAAATGCAGATGGAAATTAAAAAGTCTTTTTAGACGATTTAGAGCTATGGGATCGTCGTCGCTGATGATTTTGCTGAGTAATGTTATTTACAGCCAGGATGGTGTGGCGGGAATTAATGAAGCCAACCAGAAAGTGAGAAGCTATTTTGATGCCGGCACTGAACTGATGTACGCAGTAGGAGCAATCCTCGGGCTGATAGGTGCCGTGAAAGTGTACCAGAAATGGAATGCGGGCGATCCTGATACTGGAAAAGTTGCTGCAGACCTGGTTTGGAAGCTGTGTGTTTCTGGTGGTAGTCGCTACTGTCATTAAATCCTTTTTCGGGGTTTAAACGATAGAGAAGATGAGTAACAGCGTTTATTCGATCAATAAAGGAATCAATCAGAGCATAGAATTTAAGGGACTTAAAGCGCAGTACATCTGGTATTTGGGCGGAGGTGTTGTAGGTCTTATGATTCTATTTGCTGTCTTGTATATAATTGGAATTCCTTCCTTGATATGCATTGGTTTTGTTGGAACGGCGGGAGGTTTTCTTGTTTTTAAAATATACAGAATGAGTAATACTTACGGTGAATACGGAATGATGAAGGCTCTGGCTAAAAAACAGATTCCTAAGCGGATTAAAGTTTACAGCAGAGAGGTTTTTATGAAGCTATAGCTGTAGAGCGTTAATGATATAATGGAGAAAGAATGGAGAAGAGGATGGAAGATCTGCTCGCCGGTTATGGCAGTGGAGCATGATTGTATTTTGTCAAAACAGGGCGATGTAACTATAGTTTTTAAGGCAGAACTGCCTGAGATTTTTACGCTGTCAGATCAGGAGTATGAAGCTTTCCACCAATCGTGGATAAAGGCGTTAAAGGTGCTTGCCGAAGTTTTGTGTTTTCCATAAACAGGACTGGTTTTTAGAAAGTGCTTATAAAGCTGATTTTTCAAGTGAAGACAGAAGTTTTCTGACCAGAAGCGACGAGCGTTTCTTTAACGAAAGACCTTTTCTGGATCATTCCTGCTATATCATGCTGACCATGAAACCAGCGGGAAGAAGAAATGGAACCTCATTGTTTTCTAATCTGCTTAGAAGTTCTATAGTACCCGAGGAAACCTTAAAAACCCAGCTTCTGCAGGATTTTGCAGATACCTGCGGACAGTTTAAAAGGATTATGGAAGACAGCGGATTTATAAAGCTGGAGCGTCTGCAAAATGAATTGCTTAGAAGCGAGAGCAGAAGAATCGGGCTGGTGGAAAAGTACTGTTTTTTATCAGAGCAGGAAAATTCATTCGTATTTAAGGATATCAGGTTTGACGAAGGATTAGCAGTAGGGGATAAACACTGCCAATTGTTTACACTTGGTGATGCGGCTGATCTGCCCGGATTATGCGGATCAAGAATTAATTTTGACCGCTATTCGACCGATAAGACCAAATTCAGCATTGGTTTTGCGTCAACCCTCGGCCAGCTCTTATCCTGTAATCATATTTACAATCAGTATATCTTCATTGAAGACGCACAGAAAACCATTCAAAAACTGGAAAGCAAGCGACTCAGACTGCAGTCACTCTCTGCCTACAGCCGGGAGAATATGATTGCCAGGGATGCGACGAATGATTTCCTGAACGAGGCAGTATCACAGCAGAGGCTTCCGGTTAAAGCCCATTTTAATGTACTGGCCTGGAGCACGGATAAGGAAGAACTCAAAGAGATTAAAAACAAAGTGTCATCAGCTCTTGCCCAGATGGATGCGGCGGCAAAGCAGGAAACTGTCGGAGCTCCGCAGATCTATTGGGCTGGAATGGCGGGAAATGTTGCGGACTTTCCCATGAATGACACCTTCGACACCTTTACCGAACAGGCGGTATGCTTTCTGAATATGGAAACGGGATATAAATCTTCGCTGAGTCCCTGCGGTATCAGGCTGGGAGACAGGCTGACAGGAAAACCAGTTCATGTTGATATCAGCGATGAGCCTGTTAAGATGGGAATCTGCACCAATCGCAATAAGTTTATATTGGGACCTTCGGGCGATGGCAAGTCCTTTTTTACCAATCATATGGTGAGAAGCTATTACGAGCAGGGAACGCATATTGTGCTGGTGGATGTTGGGCACAGCTATAAAGGGCTCTGCGATATGGTAAACGGTTATTATTTTACTTACGATGAAAAGAATCCTATCCGTTTTAACCCATTTTATATTTCAGAAGGAGACAGTCTGGATACGGAGAAAAAAGAGAGCATTAAAACGCTTCTGCTTGCACTATGGAAAAAAGACGACGAAACCTTTAACCGGAGCGAGTATGTAGCACTCTCAAATGCCCTGCGGCTGTATTACGAGAAATTGGATATAAACTCAAAGATATTTCCCTGTTTCAATAGCTTCTATGATTTCCTGAAAGAGGATTTTATCTCGATTTTAGAAGGCGATAAAGTAAAGGAGAAGGACTTTGATGTGAATAACTTTCTCTATGTGCTCAGGCCATATTACAAGGGAGGCGAGTTTGATTATTTGCTGAACGCGACAGAAAATCTGGATCTTCTAAAAGAAAGGTTTATTGTCTTCGAGCTGGATAATATTAAAGACCATCCGATTCTTTTTCCAGTAGTGACCATCATAATAATGGAAGTTTTTATAAACAAGATGAGAAAACTTAAGGGTATCCGAAAAATGATACTTATTGAGGAAGCATGGAAAGCACTAATGAAGGAGGGTTTTGCAGATTACATAAAGTATCTTTTTAAAACAGTGCGTAAATTCTTCGGGGAAGCGATAGTGGTAACCCAGGAAGTGGAGGATATTATTTCTTCGCCAGTGGTCAAGCAGGCCATTATTAACAACAGCGACTGCAAGATCCTTCTGGACCAGAGCAAATATCAAAATAAGTTTAACCAGATTCAGGAGCCGCTGGGACTTACAGACAAAGAAAAGGCACTTGTACTTTCTGTAAATAAAGCCAATGATCCAGCCAGAAAATACAAAGAAGTGTTTATCTCCTTGGGAGGGATGCTTTCAAAGGTCTACAGAACCGAAGTTTCGCCGGAGGAATATTTAGCTTATACAACAGAGGAAAGCGAGAAAGTGAAAATGAATGCCTATGCGAAGAAGTTTGGCGGGGACATAAAGAAAGGAATAGCCGCAATGGCTCAGGATATGAGAAATGGAATTAAATGAAAAGGAATAATGAAAAAGAAATTAATACTCTTGATGGTCTGCCTGTCGCTAGTGGGCACCTCGGTAAGACCTGCGGAAAAAGTTGCGGCGCTCCCGATATTGGAAATTGTAAAAGCAGTAACTAAGAAGGTAATCAAAGCAATCGATCTTAGAATCCAGAAACTGCAGAATAAAACGATCTGGCTTCAGAATGCACAGAAGCAGGTGGAAAATGTACTTTCCAAATTGAAGCTCGATGAGATCTCGGACTGGACCCAGAAACAAAAAAATCTTTACAAAGGCTACTATGAAGAGCTCGCTAAAGTAAAGTCAATAATCACCTACTACCAGAGGATAAAAGAGATTACCAAAAAGCAGACACAGCTTGTTCAGGAATATGAAAGAGCCTGGAATCTTTTCAGGCAGGATACTCATTTTAAAGACAGCGAAATCCAGTATATGGAGCGCGTTTATACAGGAATACTAGAGGAAAGTGTGAAGAATATCGACCAGATTTTTTTGATTCTGGATTCTTTTGCCACCCAGATGAGCGATCTCAAACGTCTGGAAATCATCAACAAGGTCGCTGATCAGATTGATGGGAACTACGACGACCTTACAATGTTTCACCAGCAGAACATACTGCTGAGTCTTCAGAGGGCCAAAACAGAAGCAGATGTAAACCAAGTGAAACAATTTTACGGAATTCCATAATTCAATAAAAAAACATGAAAAAGATAGGTGTACTACTAGTAGCGCTCTGTGTTTTTAATCAAAATATGAGCGGGCAGGCAAAGCAGAGGAAGGAACTAATCCTGCAAATAGCGGCACTTCAGGTTTATATTGACTATGCAAAGAAAGGATATTCGGCAGTATCAAAGGGGCTTAATTTCATAGGTGATGCCAGAAAAGGAGAGCTAAACCTGCATGGTGATTATTTTACCTCACTTTTAAAAATCAATCCAAAGGTTAGGAATTATTATAAAACTGTTGAGATCATTTCCATGCAGTTTAAAATAATAAAACTCTGCGACAAGACTTTGGCAGATCTTAAGACTGTTGATTTGTTTCACGGTAATGAACTGGACTATATAGAGAGGTCTTTTGAGAAACTTCTTCAGAACTGCGGCCAGACTCTCGACCAGCCGCTTGTTATTACCACCGATGCAGAACTGGAACTAAAAGATGACCAGAGGCTTGAGCGCATTGATCTCCTGCACAAAACTATGCTGGAGGATTATAATTTCTGTCTTTCTTTCTGCGGCGATGCCAGACTGCTGTCGATTTCAAAATCTGCCGATAAAAATGATTCTAAGAATGTTAATGAATTATATGGATTATAAATTAAGCTACTATGAAAAAGATTTTGATTTTGACAATATTGATCACTTTGTTAATGATTCCAGTTAAATCAATGGGGCAGTCAGCAGAAATTCAGCGACTGATTTTGAATATCGAAAAGCTATCCCAGTTCAAGAAAATTCTCAGTGATATGAAAAAGGGATATGAGCCGCTTTCAGGTGGATACAAAACGGTGAAAGATATGACTGAAGGAAACTTCAGCCTGCATAAAACTTTTCTAGATGCGCTTATGCAGGTAAGTCCAGCGGTGAGGAATTACAAAAGGGTAGCAGAGATAGTAGAATATCAGATTTCAATAGTCAAGGAAAGCCGCAACGGAATGAACCGATTTATAAAAAGCGGAAATTTCAGCGGACAGGAAATAAATTACTTTGAGAAAGTTTACGGAAACCTGCTTAATCAGAGCCTGCGAAATCTCGATGAACTTACGATGGTCATAACTGCGGATAAGCTCAGGATGTCGGATGACGAGAGGCTAAAGGCCGTTGACGATATCTATGAGCAGATGCAGGATAAGCTACTTTTCTTAAGAAACTTTAATGCCTCATCTAATGTGCTGGCCCTTCAGAGATCAAAAGAGAAAAATGATGTTTATGTCTCAAAGAGTTTTCAGGAATTTAAAGAATAGAGTATGAAATGCCTATTAAACAAAAAAGCAGTTTGTGTGATGCTTATCATATTACTGCTTCCCTGCAGAATAATAGCACAGGGACTTGGTGAAGATATGAGTAGTCTTCATGGGGTCTTAGACCAGCTTTATGATCAAATGATGCCGTTGTGTTCTAATCTTATAGCAGTAGGGCAGGGAATAGCAGGCTTTGGAACTATATGGTACATCGCCTCACGCGTGTGGAGGCATATAGCAAGTGCCGAGCCCATTGATTTTTATCCGCTCTTCCGCCCCTTTGTTATAGGATTCTGCATTATGATTTTTCCGTCGGTCCTGGCACTTATTAACGGAGTTATGAAACCAACTGTTACAGCTACTGCGGCTATGGTAACAGGCTCTAACAATGCAGTTGCTGTTCTGCTTAAAGAGAAAGAAAAAGCAATTAAAGAAACCGATCCATGGAAGATGTATGTCGGGACTGCAGGTACGGGTGATCGTGACAGATGGTATAAGTATACGCATGACGGTGCTGATCCATCGGATGAGAGCATGCTCGCAGGCATAGGCAATGATGTCAAATTTGCGATGGAAAAAGCTTCTTACAGTTTTCGAAATTCGGTCAAGGAATGGCTGAGCGAGGTGCTGAGGGTTTTGTTTGAAGTCGCCGCCTTATGCATTGACACCCTTCGGACCTTTCAGCTGGTGGTGCTTTCCATTTTAGGTCCGCTGGTATTTGGAATCGCAGTATTTGAAGGTTTCCAGCACACGCTCACTGTCTGGCTTGCCCGATATATCAATATTTACCTCTGGCTTCCTGTTGCCAATATATTCGGAAGTATTATAGGAAAGATTCAGGAACTCATGCTCAAGCTGGACCTCTCGCAGGTGCAGGCAACAGGTGACACTTTTTTCAGCAGGACCGATATGTCATATTTAATTTTCATGATAATAGGTATCATAGGATATTTTACCGTGCCTTCTGTTGCCAATTATATAGTTCATGCAGGCGGAGGAGGAGCCTTGGGTCATAAAGTGACAAGCATGTTTAGCAATTCAGCTAGTTCTGTTGTGAGAACCTCTTCAAATGCGGTTGGAATGGTCGCTGATGCGATGGGAGATGCGGATCGGAGAATGACCAGCGAGCATGGTCGCGACAGCAGGAAGCAGTCCTTATTTTACTGATAAAGGAAACTATATGAATGACAGGCTTAAAGGAAATTCTAAACAGACTTAATAAAAGGAGCATATGTTTACCAAAATGAAAAACATTGATACGGCATTTAGATATGTGAGAGGTTTCACGATGCTTGTAATTGCAGGATGCATCATAATAAGCTGTTATGCTGTCTATAAAAGTTTCCAGACAGTGAGCCTTATGCAGGATAAAGTATATATTCTGGCAAACGGCAAAGCGCTGGAAGCTTACGCTTCGGAAAGAAAAGATAATATTGCTGTTGAAGCAAGGGACCATGTGAAAACCTTTCACAAGTTTTTCTTTACCCTTGATCCTGATGATAAGGTCATTAAAACCAATATCACAAAAGCGCTATATCTGGCAGACGACAGTGCAAAACGGGTTTATGATGACCTGAAGGAAAACAATTTTTATTCGGGTATTATATCAGGAAATATCAGCCAGACCATCCAGATTGACAGTGTGAGTATTGATATCCGTGAATATCCCTACCGTTTTAGATGTTATGCCGGACAGAACATTATCCGTACTACCAGTATTTTGAAAAGAAGCCTGCTTACAGAAGGTGCGCTTCGCAATGTATCAAGAAGCGATAATAATCCGCATGGTTTTCTTATCGAGCGGTTTAATACTATTGAAAACAAAGATCTTTCAGCAGAAACCAGAAAATAGAGATTTATGAAATCCTTTTATACAAGAAAGTCTGAGCCTTTTGTGTATCACAAGTATTATCTGCTAGTGCAGAGAAGATGGGCAGAAAAAATGAAGAGAGTCACAGATGGGCTCTCTAAAACAAAACTGATCTGGGGACTTCTGTTCTTTATGGTTTTGACATCGGGTTATTTAATTTATAACCTGTATAGGACATTTTATAAACAAGCTGAGGTTTCAACAGCTTCAAAAATTAAGACAATCAATTTAAAAAATTAAAATTATGCAAGAGAAAACATTATCTCCAAAGGAATCTAAAAAGAGAAAGATGCTTTTAATGTCGCCTCTTATAACATTTCCATTTCTCACATTCTTATTTTATTCATTAGGCGGCGGAAGAATGGAATCCAAGATGGCAGAGAACGATGAAAGGAAAGGATTCAATTTTAATCTGCCACTGCCTAAATTTAAAGCAGATTCAGCACTGGATAAGATGAGCTATTACGATCAGGCGGCAGTTGATTCGATAAAACTGCGGGAGCAGATAAAAAAAGATCCTAACTATATTGATAATAAAGTCTCGGAAGATAAATCAGATTCTTTTTCCACAAGTGATTTTGAATCCCGCATGCTTCCAAAAAACAGATCAGCTTTTAATTCTCAGTCTTTTCAGGACCGCAATGAACAGAAAGTTTATGAGAAGCTGAGGGCTCTTGAAAACATAATCAGCCAGCCTGCTGTCCCTGCTTACGGTCAGGACATGAGGGAATTTGAAAATTACGGCACTTCTAGTGGAGAATCGGAAGAGATTAAAAAACTTGAAGGGCTAATGTCGACGATGAGCACGCCTCAGGAACCTGATCCGGAACTTCAGCAATTAGGCGGTATGCTGGAAAATATTTTGGATATACAGCATCCGCGACGCATGTGCAGGAAAGGCTTAAACAAACATCTGAGAGCAAAAAAGGCAAAATATATTCAGTGCAGAAAAAAGAAGCAGAGAATAACATAAGCTCACTTCAGCGGAATGCCGATTGGCAGACCTCTTTGAAAACAAATGAATTTTATTCTCTGGAGGAAGCACAGCCTGATGAAGAAATACAAAATTCTATTGAAGCAGTTGTGCATCAGACGCAGACTATTGTCAATGGCTCGGTGGTTAAATTAAGACTTACGAATGATATTTTTCTCCAAGGAACAATGATACCCAGAAATACTTTTCTGTATGGTATGGCGGCTTTAAAAGGGGAGAGGCTTGAGGTAAAAATCACAAACATCCAGTACAATAATTCGATATTTCCCGTCGAGCTGGCAGTCTATGATATTGACGGGATTGACGGCATCTATATTCCCGGAGCAATTAACAGGGATGTGGCTAAAGCATCAGCTGACAGATCCATTCAGACTCTCGGTCTTACTGGGATTTCGGATTCATGGGGAGCACAGGCCGCAGGTATGGGCATCGAGGCGACCAAAAGTCTTATGAGCAAAAAGGTAAAACTCATAAAAGTAGTTGTAAAGGCAGGGTACCAGGTGCCGCTGTATGATGAAAAACAAAAGAATTTAAAACCTTAAAAGAGAGAAAATATGAAAAGAGCGAATTATTTGTTTTTAATCAGTTTGCCGCTGGTTTGTGTTTCAGTTAATCCACAGTCAAACGCAAGGGAAACTGTCTTTTACGAAGACCAGTATAAAAATCTACAAATAGGTTTTTCTAAAACCACAAGCATTATTTTTCCTTATACAATCAAGAGTATAGATAAAGGAAGCGCAGAAGTGCTTGTACAGAAAGCAAAAGGAGTTGAGAATATACTACTTGTAAAAGCCGCTAAACAGCATTTTTTCCAGACCAATCTGACAGTTGTAACTTCTGACGGGAAATTGTACGTTTTTGTACTGAATTATGACGATTTGTGCCCTGACTTAAATTTTAAGGCTGAAAACGCAGTGGTCGCAAGCAGGGACGTGCTGTTTTCTTTAGAAAACGAAAATCAGAAAAGAATTGAACAGTGTGCTTGGGCCGCATATTCCAAAAAGAAAAAATCGGTGGTCTAAAAAAATCAAAGTATCAGATCAGACTGGCGGTGAACGGCATCTTTATTCAGCAGAATGTTTTGTATCTGCGTGTTGTTTTTGAAAACAAATCAAAGATTAACTACGATATTGATCAGTTTCGTTTCTTTATCAGGGATAAGAGAAAATCAAAACGAACTGCCTCACAGGAAATTGAATTGGAGCCTTTGTATGCAACTTCGTCATCTTCTGTAATTCCTTTTAAATCTGAAATAATAAAAGTCTATGCGCTGGAGAAATTTACCATCCCGGAGAATAAGTATCTAACGATTCAGATGATTGAAAAAAACGGCGGAAGACATTTGGAAGTAGATATAAATAATAACCTGACTGATCTGGTTTTTCCGATTACAGAATTAAGCAGTGACACTTTTTAAGCTTTAGAATAAATTATGATACTCAATTTAGCTGACACTGAAATGATGCTGTCGTTTGCCGAGGAAATGGCTTGTATCGGCCATCGATTTGTCGCCTTTAATACCGATGAGGTGACTGATACCGACACAATTGAGTTTTTTAGAAACCCATTGGATGCGAAGGAGTACTGTCTGGTTATGACCAATGATGCGAATTATTTTCAGAGCCTGCCGGTTGAATCAGTTATTGATGACTTACGAGCAGTTTTAGAGAGCGGAATTAATACGTTCGATAATGAAGCTTTTGAACTTACTGGATTTGCTAAGCGATTTAGGGAGAGTAAAGAAATATTAGATAACAATTTAAATACAAATATTATGAATCAGAAAAATTTTGAATTCCTGAAAGATCAGCTGAAATACACTGGCTTTGGAGAGACGTTTGATGCTGAACTGAGAGAGAAAATGATGAAAGGTGATCAGGATTTTAAAATCATGCACACTGGCATTATGAACAATGGTGTTCCTAATAAAGATACCCTAACTGTAGATTTAAATTTCAAAAAGTCTGAGCAGACAGATATGTACTTTTTTAATTCCTATCACGTCAATCTGCAGAAAGAAGAGAACAAACCTGGTCTGGAACACACTTTTTACATCAACAAAGACAGCGCCAGTATTACAATGAAAGAGGCTTATAATTTGATGGAAGGCAGATCTGTCAATAAAGATCTTAAAAATAGAGAAGGGGAGAGCTATAATTGCTGGTTAAAAATGAACTTCAAAGAATCAGATTCTCAGGGAAATTTTAAACTCAATCAATACCATGAGAACTACGGGTATGATCTGGAAGCAAGTCTGGCAAAACATTCAATCAAGGAACTGAATACTCCGAAGTATAAAGAAGACCTTTTGAATTCGCTAAAGAAAGGAAACCTTCAGTCGGCGACTTTTGTTGTCGGCGGTGTCGAAAGCAAAATGTATGTGGAGGCAAATCCCCAGTTTAAGACTGTTAATGTTTATGATGAAAATTTACAAAGAATTAATCATCGAGAGAGCAAGGAAGAAAAAAGGCTGAATCTCAAAAAGAATCAGTATCTAAAGATCAAAAAAAATCTAGATTCTGATGAAGTTGATTTAGGGAGGAAAGATAATAAAGTAAAGAAAAGAAAAACTCCTTCACTTTAAAGTTATGGAAAAATTAAAGCCTTTATCGGATTTTTTTACCGCAATAGAGAATGATTACCGGATTAGTCCGATGCATATTGCCATTTATGCGGCTCTATTACAATTTAGATCCGTTAAGGGCTTCATTAATCCAATTTTTGTCTTTAGCTCGGAGATTATTGTTATTGCTAAAGTTTCTTCAGCAAATACGTATCATAAATGTGTCCAGGAACTTCATCAGTATGGATACATAAAGTATAGACCATCTTTTAAAAAAATCGTGGCAGTGAAGTATATTTTTTGTTTTCAGCAGATGCGGACAGTTAAAGGTTCTGCAATTAATAATTTTATGAAATTGTATTATGAATGAAATTGTAACCAAGGAAGATCTGAGACAGTTTGGTCTTTTTCTAGTTGATAAAATACAGGCTGTATTTAAAGATAAGGATTCTGGACGGAAAGAAACTTTGGAACCAGAGTGGATTAAAAGCAAGTCTGTGAGAAAACTGCTTGATATTTCAGCAGGTTCAGTACAGAATCTTAGAACAAGCCAAAAAGTCCGTTTCAAAAAAGTGCTTGGCTCGTACTACTACAATAAAGAAGATATTCTAAAACTTTTTGATGATGATAAACACTAAAAGATTAAAAGAAAGCTTTATAATGAGTTATCTGTCAATGTATAGTAATGATCCTAAACTAAATGTCTGGCATCTATCAATTTTGACAGCAATACTGGAATTAGGCTATAGGCAGGGCCAAAGAAGAAGGATTAAAGTCAGCCGCAGTAAAATTATGGAGCTGTCACATGTGAATACGCTACCGACTTATCATAAGTATTTTAAACAGCTTCAGGATTTAGGATACATTAAGTACACCCCATCTTATCATCCAGGATATAAAAGCGAAGTTAAGTTGTGTAAAAGAGGCTATCTCAAAATATTTGAGATAGCCTCTTTTAATTTTAAATATATTTTGAAATTTATTTATCACGAAGAAATGTTGTATTTCTTTTTGATTGCCTGAATTTCCTTTTCGAGCCTGCTGAGAACCGCCAAATCAGGCTTAGACATTTTGGAGCCAGTTTTATTGAGTTTTTTATTGAGAATAGACATTTCACGTCCGATTGTGGCCTGCTCAGTTATAGCATATGCCTCAGTCTGTTTTACCGATGCATGACCCAGCAGTTCTTTAACTACATTAATAGGGACGTTGTTATTTAATGTCACAGTGCTTCCAAAAGTACGGCGTGCCATATGCGTGTTTAATGTAAAAGGAAAGCCGCACAAGACTGCCACCTCTTTTAGATACTCATTCATTTTCTGGTTGGATGAAACAGGAAGCACGGTTCCACGCTGGATACATAGCGGGTGCTCTTTATATTTTTCAACTATTTTCAGTGCTTGGGGAAGAAGAGGGACATTAAATGATGAGTTTGTTTTCTGCCTTTCGGACATAATCCATAGATTTCCATCAATGCCTTCTTTGATATCAGTTTTCTTTAATTGATAAGCGTCTATGTAAGCCAGACCAGTGTAGCATTGGAAGACAAATACATCCCTTACGACATTGAGCCTGTCAGTTGTGAAATAATGACTTTCAAGTTCGTACAATTCCTGTGCGGTGAGTGGTTTTTTTACCAGTTTTGTTTTACGTCCCTTAAAGTTCTTAAATGGGTCCTTGGTGATTAACTCCTTATCAATGGCGCGGATTACAATCTTTTTGAAATTTGCAATATACTTTAGGGTGGTGTTGTTGCCGCAGTCGCGTACAGTTCTAAGATAAAACTCGAAGTCCTTTACAAACTCAAGATTCAAATCCGCAAATTCAAGATCGTGCTTTTTAAGCTTGAATTTTATAAACGCAGTCAAATGGTTTTTAGTAATGGTAAACCGGTCAAGGGTGCCTTTTGCATAGCCTTTTCCAAGAAGCGCCTCCATTTCATCATTATGCTTTTGAAATTCTTCGAGCACCTTAATCTTTGGCGCTGTCCTGCCCAGAACCTCGTCCATAATTTTCTCAGCGGTTATGGTTTTGCCGCTGTACATCATTTCGGTTTTGATTTCATTGATTTTTAAAGTCAGCGAATCCAAAAAGAAGTTCAGCGACTTTGCATCTTCCTTTGATCCGAGGGCTCGTTCAAACTTTTGATCCCATCGTGCATTTTCCCATTTTCTTTTGGTTGAACCTTCTTTGCGTATACCATCAACAGTAATTCTGAAGTATACAATCCATTCTTTGTTTGTTATTTTGGGTCTTTTTAAAAAGAATCCCAAACCGAAACTGCTCTCTAACATAATTCCACTTTTTAGGTTAATAAATGTAGAATAATATTACTGTCAAATCAAGTCGTTAACCTTCTTTACCCCTTGCCAGTGCTGGGATTATTGCCTTTTCTGGTGCACTTTTTCGGGCCACTGGAAAGTGCACCGATTCTGCACCTTTTGTTTTGTGCACTTTTATAAATTTTGAAGATAGCTCTTAAAAGCAAAAAACCTGCAAATCCTTGAATTTGCAGGTCTTCAGACATTTTTTATGGCTTTTTGAAAAGATTGAAAACTTTAAATTTTCAGGCTTTTCGGCCTTTCCGTGGGGAGAGCAGTATTGGAACCTATGAGGTATCATTTTAACATGTTAGAGAAGTTAATATGTGAATCAAAACTTAGGTTGATAGCTCTATAATGTCGGATGTTAGTTAGAACTCAATTTTATGCTAAAGTGATGCGATTTTATATTTATTTTTAATCAATTGAATTTCTTTTTCTAGTTTTTCAAGGGTACTCAAATCTTCTTGAGAAAGCTCAGGTTTTTGCTGATTGAGTTTATGAGTTAGAACAGACATTTCTCGACCTATCGTCGCTTGTTCTGTTATAGCGTAAGACTCAGTCTGCTTTACTGAAGAATGTCCAAGCATTTCCTTTACTACGTTGATGGGTACATTATTGTTTAATGTTACCGTGCTTCCGAAAGTTCTGCGTGCCATATGTGTATTAAGTGTGAACGGAAAACCGCACAATGAAGCAATTTCTTTGAGGTATTCATTCATTTTCTGATTAGAAGAAACGGGCAGTACAGTTCCTCGCTTAAGACAGAGTGGATGATCTTTGTATTTTTCAAGAATATCGATCGCCTTTGGAAGAAGCGGGATTCTTGCCGTCGAATTTGTTTTCTGCCTCTCAGATAAAATCCACTGATTTCCGTCGACGCCATCTTTTATGTCAGCTTTCTGAAGCTGAAATGCATCAATATAAGCAAGTCCAGTATAACACTGGAAAATAAAAATATCACGCACTGTATTGAGCCGGTCAGTCGAAAATTCGCGTCTTTCCAGTTCAGCCAATTCTTTTGCAGATATAGGCTTCTTTACAATTTTAGTTTTCTTTCCTTTAAAATTCTTAAATGGATCTTTGATAATGATTTCTTTATCGATTGCTCGTATTACAATTTTCTTGAAATTGGAAATGTATTTTAGTGTGGTATTATTTGCACATTTCCTTACGGTACGAAGATAGAATTCAAAGTCTTTTATGAATTCAAAATTTAAGTCAGCAAATTCAATATCACTGTTATTGTATTTAGATTTAATGAAAGCCGTTAAGTGATTTTTAGTAATATTGAACCGCTCCAATGTAGTCGCTGTATATCCGTTTCCAATCAGGGCTTTCAATTCATCATTGTGTTTTTGAAATTCTTCAAGTACCCTGGCTCTAGGAGTTATTCTTCCCATGACATGGTCCATGATCTTTTGGGAAGTTATAGGTTTTCCGGTGTACATAATTTCGGCTTTGATTTCATGGATTTTCGCAGTGAGTGAATCCAGAAAAAGTTCAGGGACTTTGCATCTTCTTTTGTGCCTGTTGCTCTTTCGGTTTTCTTGTTCCAGCGCTCAGTGTCCCACTGGCGTCTGGTGGATGCTTCTTTCGGGATTCCGTCAACGGTTATCCTGAAATAAACACTTCTAATGTTACTCTCATTGTGGCGGGGTGCTTTCAAAAGAAAATCAACCCAAAGCTGTTCTCTAGCATAATTCAACTTATTAGATTAGTAAATGTAGAATTATAACCTCATTTAAACAAGATGTAAACGTACTTAACCCCTTTGATATCGGGACTTAAGATGAAATTTTGTGGCGCAGATTTGAACTTTGAAAATGCGCCACGAATGCGCCACAAAGTTTTTGTTCGATTTTATAAATATTGAAAAGCGGTATAAAAGAAAAAACCCTGAAAATCGTTGGATTTGCAGGGTTTACCGCTCTTTATAGGCATTTTTGAAAACTTTGTAAAGATTGCTATCCTTTAGTTTTTAAGCCTTCAGCGGAGAAAGAGGGATTCGAACCCCCGGACCTGTTACAGTCAACAGTTTTCAAGACTGCCGCATTCGACCGCTCTGCCATTTCTCCAGTATGTTGCTATCAGTGCCTGATTGCGGGTGCAAATATAAGACGGTTTTTCGGTTCTCAAAACTTTTTTTGGAGTTTTTTTGAAACTTTTTTGAAATAATTTTCAAGTGTCTAATTATCAGTATTTCTGAAATTGAGCTTTTTTGAAAAATTATCCTAAATCATCTAAAATAGGAACTGATTTTTTGTTTTCGTCAACTGCAACAAATGAAAAAGTTCCAGAAACTACCGTTTCGCGAAGCTCAGAATACATTTGTTCCATAAAGATGTCGACATGGATTTTGCAACTCGTGTTTCCAACACTAACAACTTTTGCCACTAATTCGATCAAAGTTCCAGCTGGAATTGCTTTTTTAAAATCGATTTGACCAGTTGAAATCGTTACTACTTTTTTGCGGCTAAAACGTGTGGCACAAATAAAAGCAACTTCATCCATTAGATGAAGCGCTGTTCCTCCAAATAAAGTGTCATAATGATTGGTTGTACTTGGAAAAACGGCTTTAAAAATTCGAGTCTCAGATTTTATGATTCTTTCTTCAATTGTCCCCATAAATTAGTAGTTTACGTACTCTGTGATTTCAAGGCCGTAGCCAATCATACCAACACGTTTTGTTTGCTGAGTATTTGAAACTAATCTAATTTTTGAGATATCAATATCATGAAGAATTTGAGCTCCTATTCCGTAGTCTTTGCTATCAATAATCACTTTTGGTGCTTTTAACGTTCCTTCTGACTGTAGCGCTTTAAGTTCAGAAATTCTATTCAATAGGTTAACGGCTGTCATATCTTGATTAATGAAAATAATAGCTCCTTTGCCATTTTCATTAATAACTTTAAACATATCGTCTAATTGCTGTTCTGCATTGTTTGTCAAAGTGCCAAGTAAATCATTGTTAACTTGTGAAGAGTGGATTCTAGTTAAGATTGGCTCGCCTAAATTCCATGTTCCTTTAGTCAACGCAATATGAATTTGCTTGTTGGTTGTCTGTTCGTAAGCTCTTAATCTGAATGTTCCAAAACGAGTTTCAATATCAAAATCCTCTTTTTTTACAATCAGACTGTCATGTTGCATTCTGTAGGCAACTAAATCTTCAATCGAAACTAATTTTAAGTTGAATTTTTTCGCTACTTCAATAAGTTGAGGCAGGCGCGACATTGTTCCGTCTTCATTTAAAATTTCGCAGATAACGCCAGCAGGTTTGAATCCTGCTAATCTTGCAAAATCAATTGCGGCTTCAGTATGTCCAGTTCTTCTTAAAACACCACCTTGTTTTGCAATTAATGGGAATATATGTCCAGGACGTGCTAAGTCATGTGGTTTTGTATTTGGATCAACTAAGGATTGAACCGTTTTTGATCTATCTGCCGCAGAAATTCCAGTTGTAACTCCGTTGCCTTTCAAATCAACTGAAACTGTAAAAGCAGTTTCCATGTGATCTGTATTGTTAGTTACCATGGCACGCAAATCAAGTTCCTTGCAACGACTTTCTGTAAGTGGTGTACAAATTAATCCGCGTCCGTGTGTGGCCATGAAGTTAATCATTTCTGGAGTTACTTTTTCGGTCACGCCAAAAAATCACCTTCGTTTTCACGATCTTCATCATCGACTACAATGATCACTTTACCTTGACGAATATCTTCTATAGCTTCTTCAATGGTATTTAGTTGTATTTTTGCTGACATAATTATTGTTTGTTTTGAGCGGGAAAAAATCGCTCGGAAATTTTCTGAAATGCTTGAGAAATTGGCGTTGTGATTGCATCAAAATTTATTAAACCATTGTCGTTTGTTGCACGATAGGTCAATAAAATTGCCAATGGTGATAATATGAAAGATGACATCCATGATCCCATAAAAGGAGTCATACCGCCTTCTTGCGAAAGTCTTTTCCCAAAAGTATTGATAAAGTGGAAAGTAATAAAAATCAAAACTGCAAATACGATAGGCAATCCCAATCCTCCTTTACGGATGATTGCGCCTAAAGGAGCTCCAATAAAAAACATTAAAAAGCACGCAAAAGCAATCACAAACTTCTCATACAATGCAGTTAGATGTTTGTTAATCTCGCGTTGTTTGTCTTTTAAATCTTTTTGAGTTGCCTCGATTGAATAGATATTGCTGGATACATTGCTGTTGGCCATTTTTAAGATATCTACCTTTTGTTTTGTATTATATAATGACAAAAGATCATTAGGCATTTGCTTTTTCTTTATGTCAGTTTTTGTCGGAATAGGGATTTTTTGATTCCCACTCGTTGATTGATATTTTCTGAAAAAGAAATTATTTCATTGTCTAGATTTTTGCTTAAAGAATCTAAAGTATAGCGTAATTCGCTGACATTTAGCATTCCGTTTGTGCTATTTACGCTTTCTTTGTCATCGTCAACTTTGTTTAATTCAGACAAATCGATATTGATGATTTGCTTTTTAAAAGAGGCTTTTACAAATGGTATTTTGGCGCGATCTTCATATTTTTTTGGTGTAACGTCTTGGTAATAATAACCGTCATTTAAAACCAATTTTAAAATACTTGATTTTTCATTACTGATTAATTTACCGTGTTTGGCTTTTATGACAGTTTTGTTTTCACCAATATTGTTGTTCTTTTCATGAATTGTAACTCCTGTTAAGATGTTTCCGTTTTCGCCTGATTTTTTATTTACTTTGATATTGTAAAATCCGACATCGTTAAATTGTCCTTCGGCGATTGCCATTGCAGGTTTCGCTTGAGCAATATTTTTTCGGAAATTAACGAATTTGTATTCCGCATACGGAATGACATTATTGGCAAACCAAAAAGCAACAATACTTAAAACAAAGATAAATACAATCAAAATACGCATTGCTCTCTGAAGTGAAATTCCTGAAGATTTCATCGCCGCAAATTCATAATTCTCGGCTAAATTTCCGAAAGTCATAATCGAAGCCAGTAAAACCGATAGTGGTAAAACTAACGGAATAATCCTTGGCATCGAGAATAATAGGAATTTTACAATCAGAATCAAATCCAAGTCTTTACCTGCAAGCTCTGAGATAAAAAGCCAGACCGTTTGAAGAATGAATATAAAAAAAGGATTACGAATACCGTAGTAAACGTAATCAAGAATGTTTTTAGTAAGTATTTGTCTAAAATTTTCAACCCGTAATTAATCTAATTTGTTGATGTAGTATTTTGGATATTTGCTCGCTACAAAGGTAAATTGATTTTTTGATAAAGGCTGATTGGTTTTAAAAGAATTAACGGTTAAAGTCGTTTTTGTTCCGTTTTTTCCAGTTTCAATCAAATTATAGATGTGTTTTGTTTGAACGTCAATTCCTAAAAGAATTTCTTTTCTTTGGTCTTTACCACTAGTTGGCACTAATTTTATGTATTGAATTTTTCTTCCCTTAACATTCTGAACAATATCCATATTGTATTTGTATCCAGAATTAAAGAAAGTGAGCATTTTAGAAGGCGTAATAGCATTGTCATCTTTTTCATTTACTTTAGAAATAGTAACTTCTTCGTCTTCAGGATTGATAGTGTATGTTTTTTGTCCGTCAAATATTTTAGTAACTCCCATGAAGTTCAATACATATTGATTTCCCTTCATTGTTACATTTCCTTTACTGTCTTGATTAATGTTTTCTTTAGCATTATTCAAAGAGTATTTAAAGTCGATCACAATATTATCGTAACTTTTTATTTTAGTTGTTACTTCGTTCAATAAATCTTTGGCTTTTTTATCCTGAGCCTGAATAGAAGTGAAGCTCAAAAGCAATATAGTTGCAATTTGAAGACACTTTTTAGTCATGTTTGTGATAGAATTGTTTCTGATTTCCTGAATTTTCGTTTTCATGATGGGGTTAATTTTGTTCATTATTAAAAAATTGATCAAGAGCACTTAAATCTAGAATGTTTACGCTTCGAGCTTTACTGCCTTCAAAAGGACCAACAATTCCGGTCGCTTCCAATTGATCGATCAATCTTCCGGCTCTGTTGTAGCCTAGTTTTAATTTTCTTTGCAGTAACGAAGCAGAACCTTGCTGTGCATTGACAATAATCTCAGCGACTTCTCTAAACAGGGTATCTCTTTCGGAAATGTCTATATCAAGATTGATGCCACTTTCTTCTCCGATGAACTCCGGAAGTAAATAAGCCGTGGCATACGCTTTTTGTCCACCAATAAAATCCGTAATTTTTTCGACCTCTGGCGTATCAATAAATGCACATTGAACACGCACAACGTCGTTTCCATTTGTGTATAATAAATCTCCTCGTCCAATCAACTGATCAGCTCCTTGAGTATCCAAAATCGTTCTTGAGTCAATTTTTGAAGTTACTCTAAAGGCAATTCTGGCAGGGAAATTGGCTTTAATTAAACCTGTAATTACGTTTACAGATGGTCTTTGTGTTGCTATAATCAAGTGAATACCAATAGCACGAGCCAACTGAGCTAAACGCGCAATAGGAATTTCGACTTCTTTTCCTGCTGTCATAATCAAATCGGCAAACTCATCGACAACCAGAACAATGTATGGTAAAAATCGGTGACCGGCTTCTGGGTTTAATTTTCTTGATCTGAATTTTTCGTTGTATTCTTTAATGTTACGAACCATCGCGTCTTTTAATAAAGAATAACGATTGTCCATTTCGGTACAAAGTGAATTTAAAGTATTTACAACTTTTGCGTTATCAGTAATAATAGCATCTTCTGTATCAGGAAGTTTGGCTAAATAATGTCTTTCAATTTTATTGAAAAGCGTAAGCTCCACTTTTTTCGGGTCAACCAAAACAAATTTTACTTCTGCAGGATGTTTTTTGTATAAAAGAGAAGTTAAAACAGCATTCAATCCAACCGATTTTCCTTGTCCCGTAGCACCTGCCATCAATAAGTGAGGCATTTTGGCCAAATCGACAACAAAAGTTTCGTTAGAAATTGTTTTTCCTAAAGCAATTGGCAATTCCATTTCAGCTTCTTGGAATTTTGTTGCTCCAATAACGCTTTTCATGGAAACCATGGTTGGGTTTTTGTTCGGAACCTCGATACCGATAGTTCCTTTTCCTGGAATTGGTGCAATAATACGAATTCCTAAAGCCGATAATGACAAGGCAATATCATCTTCTAAACTCTTAATTTTCGAAATTCTAATTCCGGCTTCTGGAACAATTTCATATAAAGTTACTGATGGTCCAACGGTTGCTTTAATCTGGGCAATTTCAATTTTGTAATTACGAAGTGTATCTACAATTTTGTTTTTATTTTCTTCTAATTCTTCTTGATTGATTGTAATTCCGCCAGTCGAATATTCTTTTAATAAATCGATAGTTGGGAACTTATAATTTGAAAGGTCTAAAGTTGGATCAAACAAACCAAAATCGGCAACTAATCTAGAAGCTAGATTTTCTTCAATAATATCTTCTTCTTCTGCTTTTTCGATTACAAATGCTTCGTCGTGCGTTGGAATGACTTGCGGAGTAGACGGTGTAATAGGTTTTAAAACCGGACTCAGGTCAATTTCTGATGAGTGTGAAATGGTTGGTTTTAAAGCTTCTTTGTTGATTTCAAATTGACTGTCAACGGTTTTTAGGTGAATATTGTCCAATTCAGGATCTTCTTCCTCAATTGCAAATTCTTCTAAATTATAAGCGCTTTCAGGTTGTTGCGGTTGTTGTGGCTGAATTGGTTTTATTGATTCTAATTCAGAGTTGAATTCCTTTTTTGTCGAATCAAAATAAGACTGAATTTTTTCAGGCGATACTTTTATTTTGAAAATCAAATAAACAATCAGTCCGAAAAGCAAGGTTAATAAAGTTCCTGTTTTTCCGATGTAATCCTGAAGGAAAAGATTTAATTCATAGCCAATCGTTCCTCCTAATTCCGGTGCTGACGTAGCGAAAAAACCAAAAAGAATAGAAACAACAATCAAGGCAAATAAATCCCAGAACCAAGTATTTTTTAGTTTTTTGGTCGAAAGCTCTAATGCTAAAAAAGTCCGGTTAAGAAAAATAGACGAACAAAAATGAAAGATGCTATTCCGAAACCTCGATAAACGATCAGATCAGCAAGATAAGCCCCGAATTTTCCGAGCCAGTTTTCTACTACTTCATCTCGGTCTCCAAGACTGTTGACAGCGCTTTGGTCGGTCTGCCATTGTCCGTTAACATAAAATGAAATAAACGCAACTAATAATGCGATTGAAAAGAGTATCAGAAGACATCCCAAAACAAACTTTTGTTGTTTGGTTAGTTTCCAAGACCTAATACTCTCGACTTTTGATTCTGTTTTTTTGTCTGCAGTTTCTTTTTTTGCTTTTGCCATTCTTGCGTTTCGCCTATATAAATTTTGGGATATAAATAATTAAGCCAATTGCTATTGCAGTCATTGCGGCAAAAAATACCGCTCCGGCGAGCAATATCTTTAATAAATCCAATTCGTTTGCTGTAGTCAGGATGAATAAAATCGGCAATTTTTTCAACAGCTGTATTTAATCCTTCAACAGCTAAAACTAAACCAATGGCTAAGGTTTGACATAGCCATTCGGTTTGTGAAATATGAAAATAGAAGCCAGCTATCGTCATGATAATTCCCAGTGAGAATTGAACCATAATGCTGTGTTCTGTTTTAATCAATTTTACAGCTCCATTAAAAGCATAAGTCATGCTTTTTAACCGACCTGTAACAAATGTATTATCTTTTTGAAACTCCATTTATAGGAAAATATTATAATGCCGCTAATGTCGCTTCGTAATTTGGTTCGTTTGCGATTTCTCCAACTTGTTCTGTGTGAAGAACTTTTCCGTCAGCGTCAACAACAATGATTGCTCTTGAGTGTAAACCTGCTAAAGGTCCGTCAACGATTTCTAATCCGTTTGCTTTTCCGAAAGCACCAGTTTGGAAATCTGATAAGTTTACTACATTTTCTAAACCTTCAGCACCACAAAAACGTTTTTGAGCAAAAGGTAAATCTCTTGAAATACATAAAACTGTAGTGTTTTCTAATCCGCTTGCACTTGCATTGAATTTTCTAACAGATGTTGCGCAAGTTCCTGTATCCACACTTGGGAAAATATTTAGAACTAATTTTTTACCTGCAAAATTGCTTAATGAAGCAACAGATAAATCGTTTTGAACTAATTTGAAGTCAGCTAATTGTGATCCAATTGCTGGTAATTCACCTGATGTATGAACTGGATTTCCTCCTAAAGTTATTGTAGCCATGATTTTTGTTTAAAATTAATGAGGCTCAAAAGTAAGGATTAATATTTGAATCTAAAAGTATTTGTTATGGGTTTAAGGAGAGATTAAGAGTGGTTTTTTGATGGCTACGGATTCACGAATTTATCTCATAATTTTAGTTTTTAACAGGTAGATTTTAGATTTGCGTCACGCTTGTCAGGCTGAGCGGAGTCGAAGCCCGCGTAAGTCAATCCACAATTTAAATTGATAATCTTTGTCGAATTGCTTTGCGTTGGCTTCGACTCCGCTCAGCCTGACAAAGATTATGTCAAAACAGAGACTGAAAACTGCCACTGAGACTGAAAACAAAAAAAACGTCCCTAAAATAGAAACGCTTTCTCAGTCATGTTTTTTTGTTTTTTATTTGAAAAAGAGGCCGATTTATTTATCGATTGAGCCTAAAACACGTTTCATAAACGTGTTTAAAGCTTCTTTTTTATCAGTTCCTTGAGCCACAAGTTTTTGTACTTCAAGTGCGCCGTACATGTTCGAAATCAATTCGCCGATAACGTCTAGTTCTTCATCTTTAAGAGAAGGAATTTCGGTCATCGCTTCTAGAACTTCGATCGTTTCAATGATATAATCCTGATCGTTTTCTTCGATGAATTGCGTTAAATGCTTAATTACTGGTAATTTCATAATTTTTTGTTTAAGCGTTAAATCGTTTTTTTGTTTAATCGATTAAACGAATAAACAAATAACCAATTAAACAATAGCGTTTACTAAGTCAATTAATACTTCTTGTTTGTTGGTTTGCGTTTCGCCAACTAATTGTCCGTTTACGAAAGTTGCGAATGTTGGCAAGTTGCTCACATTAGCTAATTTTCTAGACTCAGGAGAATTTTCAGCATCAACCAAAACAAAAGTGATAGCTTCATTTTCTGTTGCTAATTTTTTGAATTTTGGTTTCATAATACGGCAATTTCCACACCATGAAGCTGAATATTGTACTACTACTTTTTCGTTTTTAGCAACTAAATCTGCTAACGTATCTTCGTTTAAGTCGATTAACATAAGTTTATTTTTTAGACACTAAGTTGCTAAGGTTCTAAGATGCTAAGTTTGCTCTCGAACCGAATAACTTTGTGTGGATTTATTTTGATTTTTTTAAGTCATTGAGATTCTAAGATCTAAGTTTGACCTTAGAATCTCTTGACTTTGTATTGTAGAATTGTATTTAAGATTCAAAAGTTAAGTTTAAAAACTTAGCAACTTAGAACCTTAGTATCTTAGCGACTTAATTAGCGCTTAAGTATTCAGCAGTACTGATTCTGTCAGCAGACATAGCTTCTTTACCAGCTTCCCAGTTTGCAGGACAAACTTCACCTTTAGTTTGAATGTGAGTGTAAGCGTCAACCATTCTTAAGTATTCGTTTACGTTACGTCCTAATGGCATATCGTTTACACTTTCGTGGAAGATTTTTCCAGTTTCGTCGATTAGGTAAGTAGCTCTGTAAGTTACGTTTGAACCTTCGATGATAACTGAATCAGTATCTTCACTGTAGCTTGTAGATTCGATATCAAGAATACCTAAAATGTTAGCTAAGTTACGGTTAGTGTCAGCCAAGATTGGGTAAGTAACACCTTCGATTCCACCATTGTTTTTTGGAGTATTTAACCAAGCAAAGTGAACTTCGTTTGTGTCGCAAGAAGCACCAATTACGATAGTATTTCTTTTTCGAATTCTGGTAATGCGGCTTGAAAGGCGTGTAATTCAGTTGGACATACAAAAGTAAAATCTTTTGGGTACCAAAATAAAAGTACTTTTTTATTGTTGTTTACTGCTTCTTCAAAAATGTTGATTTTTAAATTGTCACCCATTTCTGAGATAGCATCTACTGCAATACTTGGGAATTTTTTCCTACTAAAGACATAATTTTCGTTTTACGTTAAATATTTATTTGCCGCAAAAGTAGGGCATAAGTACAGGTTCTTACAATAAGATGTGATTATAAAAATTTATAAGTTGATAAATTTTGGTTATTTGATGTTTTAACTTATTGAATGTCAATATTTACTGGCAGAGCGCCATTGAAAATATTTTTTTCTAAAAATTGAACTCCTGCTGTTTTTTGAAACACTTCAAAATCTTGGTACGCCTCAATTAATCCTGAAGCCTTTTTAAGATTCGGAATTAATGGTAAAGAATACGGATTTCCGAAAACGTAAACAATGCATTTTTTAGTTTGTAGTAAGTCAGAAAGCAAGTCTAAAACTTCATTGTCAATTTCGAAATTATTCAGCGGTTTTGCTTTTGGAACAAATAATGAAATGATAATCGTTTCAAAATTTTCTAATTCTTTTTTTATGGATGAAATATCGGAAACTTCTAAATTTTCAAAAGCAAATTCAGGCGAAGGTAATTTTGAATTTAGAGTTTTGAAGAATGTATTCTCGGTATTTTTATATAAACTCAGTTTGGCTAATTTGTTGTTTTTCTGAGCTTCAAAAGCCAATTCTGAACTTGCGTTGTCTATAAGTTTGGTAATCGCATTTTGAGCAATTTCTAAGTTTATTTTTGATGTTTTTTCGAAATTTAATTCGCCCGAAATACCGGTATTTCCAGAAAGAATTCCTGCTTTTTCTTTAGCTTTCATGATTCGGTTAAAGCTTTCTTCGATTCGGTCTGGTGAAGCGTTTTTATAAATCGCTTCAATTCCTTCGGGAACATTTTCGGCAAAACATAAAACATCGTTTCCTGCGTTAAAAGCTTCCCATTCTAATTGTCCTTTGGTTTCGTACAATTTAGAAACGCTGTGCATATTTAGAGCATCAGAAATTACTAGACCATCATAACCTAATTTATCGCGCAAAAGATCTTGAATTACTGCTTTTGACAACGTCGCTGAAGTATCTTTTCCATCATTTAAACTTGGAACAGCCAAATGCCCAATCATAATCGAATCAACATTGTTTTCAATTCCTTTGATGAACGGATGCAATTCGTTTTCCATCAATTCTTCTAAAGTTTCCTTTAAAACCGGCAATCCTAAATGTGAATCGACATTCGTATTTCCATGTCCAGGAAAGTGCTTCAAACATCCTAAAACTCCAACTTCTGACATTCCGTTTAAATATTCGACAGCAAAATCGGCTACTTTTTCTTTGTTTTCACCAAAAGAGCGATAACCAATAACGGGATTATCTGGATTGTTATTAATGTCTGCCAAAGGCGATAAATTGTACTGAATTCCGGCCGCTTTTAAATCCAAACCAATTTGTTTTCCAACTTCATAAACCAATTTTGATTTGCTTTCTGGCAAAGCGCCAAGCGTAATTGCATACGGATATTGCGGTGTTTTTTCGATACGCATGGCCAATCCCCATTCTGCATCAATACTGATTAGAAGTGGAGTAGAAGCGGCTTTTTGATAACGAACAATTAGAGCTTTGATTTTTTCGTAGCTGTCGTCATTAAAAACTACTTTTTTCTTGCTTTCGTAGTTAGTTGCCGCGCTCGCACGACTATGAAAAAGGTCAATCCGCCAATATTATACTCTTTTATGAAACGTTCCATTTCCTGAATGTTTTCTTCTGTATCGTTCATAAATACGGCAGGAAAGAAAAATTGTCCTATTCTTTGTCGTAAAGCTTGTTCTGTAATTTTCATTATTATAAAGTCTTTTTCATACAAACACTATTATCCATTTCTTCATAAGGCGGATAATTTGGAATGATGGTATAATTTAGTTTTTGATATAAGTTGATGGCTTCCGGCTGATTTTTTCCGGTTTCCAAAATAGTATAAGTATAACCCACTTCTTTGGCCCAGATTTCTAATTCGGCTAAAACTTTAGAAGCAATTCCTTTATTGCGGAAATCAGGATGAACGTACATTCGTTTGATTTCGGTTTTGTCGCTTTCTTTTTCGCGGAAAGCGCCACAACCAACAGCAATGTCATTTTCGTAATAAACAATTACATGTTTTATTTTATCGGTTTTATTAAACTGATTGTAAAAAGCATGATCGTCTCCGTCTCGAATTGCTAAATCTTGGTCTAATAAAGCAACCAGATTTATAAAATCAATATCGTCTGAATTCGTACGTTTTAAAGTAACCATGTCAAATAAATTTAGTTATCATGTTTTTACCATTAAGGCATTAAGTTCATAAAGCTATGGCTTAAATTGCTTAATCTATTCGAGGTAAAAGAAAATTAAGCTTATCGTCTTAGTTTTACTTTATTCTTTTCTTTTCAACAAGAAAGTTCATAAAGCTTGGCTTAAATTACTTAATATCTTAATGGTAAAAATTATTTCAACTTTGCTTTCTTTTGTTTAGCCAATTGTTTTTTAGTTTCAATAGCTTTTTCCAATCGGTTTTTGAATCTGAAAAGTTTTGGAAGTCCTTCCAATCGGTCTACAAGAGTGATTTCTTCGTAAACCAAAATGGCTTTTTCTAAAACCCTGATTTCGTTTTCGAGATCAAGTTGATTTTTGTAGATCGTAGCTAATCGATCGTAAGGGTGATTTCCTTTAAAGCTTTCTGCGACATTTTCCTCATACAATTCAATTGCTTTTTCAAGATTTCCATTTTTTTCGAACTCAGCTCCTTTCAAGTTGCGTTCGGCCTGCAAATTTTCATTGATTTCCATAGGTAAAAGTTTGATTTGGGGTTTAAACTTCTTCTGATTTTTTCCCAAAATCTTTTGGGAAACTTAAAAAACGTGATAAAATAAGACCTGGAATTGTGGTAATCAAAACCCAAACAAAAAAGTTCTGATAGCCTAAATATTGTTGTATAAAACCGCTCAACATTCCCGGAAGCATCATTCCTAATGCCATAAATCCGGTTGCAAGTGCATAATGTGCTGTTTTTGATTCTCCTTCGGCAACATGAATTAAAAACATCATGAAACCGGTAAATCCAAAACCATAACCAAATTGCTCTAAAACAACAGTAATACAAGTATAAAGATTTAATGGAGAATTTATTTCGAAAAAATATAAATTTAAATGAAGATGAAATAATTCTTGTGGCTGAAAATGAGCCAAGCCAATAAAACCAAGAATTGGGAGATGCATTGCTAAAAACATTGGAAACATCCATTTAGTAAGTCCGTGTTTTGAAATTGCAATTCCACCCAAAATTCCGCCAATTGTTAAAGCTGAGATTCCTAATGTCCCATAAATGATTCCAACTGCTTCCGTGTCTAATCCCATTCCGCCTAATTCTTTAGAATCTAATAGGAATGGACTTAGCATTTTAAGCAATTGTGATTCTCCTAATCTAAAAACCAAAATAAAAGCCAGTACCAATCCGATTTGTTTTTTCTGAAAGAAGCTGGTAAATATCGTTCCAAAATTTTGGTGCGTTGTTTCTTTCTTGTTTTCTACGACATTAATCTCATTTTTTGGCGTAAAAATAAAATTGTACGCTGTGATGAATGTCATTACTAAACCAACAAAAATCATCGTGTACGACCAAGCTTTGGTATTGTCTCCATATTTATGTTCCAAATATCCAGCGAAAAGTACTACCAATCCGTTTCCGGCAAGCATAGAAAGTCTGTAGAAAGTACTTCTGATTCCGATAAAGAAAGATTGTTTGTCTTCCGGCAAAACCAATAAATAGAAACCGTCGGTCGCAATATCATTTGAAGCAGAAGCAAAAGCGGCGACCCAAAATATGGCCAAAGACATCATGAAAAACCCGTTTGTCGGAATCGTTAATCCAACTAATAAAAAGGCAATCGAAATTAATAACTGCATCCCTAAAAACCATTTTCTTTTGGTTCCGATTAATTCGATAAGCGGACTCCAAAGCGGTTTTACTACCCAAGGAAGATATAATAAACTGGTGTAGATTCCGATGTCTTCATTTGAAATTCCAAGATTTTTGTACATAATTACCGAAACCGAAATAATTATGGCATATGGCAATCCAGATGCAAAGTTTAAAAAGGGAATCCAGAACCAAGGGTTATTATCTGTTTTCATTAGGTTGATTTGGTGTATAGTTTTTAAAAGTTTTTTTAGATCAATGGCAGTTGGTGTACTTTCGTTGGCATAGTAATCAATGAAAGTTACGGCGCAGGCTTTGTAAAGATTTAGTTTTCCGCCAGCAATCGAAAAAGTGATTTTTCCATCAACTTCTTTTATGGTAACTTTTTCAACGATTTTGGTAGCGTCGTTAATGTCGATTTTAGAAATATTGTCGCCACCGTACACCACCATATAACGCACTTTAGTATTCAGCGGACTTTTTATTGTAAAGGTATATTTTATGCTGTCTTTTGCATATTCAAGAACTTGTGGCGTATCAATAATAACATGTTTCAAATTTGGAACCGGAGCAGGAAGCGCTGGATATTTATATTGATTTTCTTCTAGATGACGAGCCACGTCTAAGTTTTTATCCATAAACCATTTAGAGCTGAAATAAGCACTTCCGGAAACGTTTTTGAAGGTTCTTAGAAAATCGATTTGTGTTGGGATTTCGGTAATGAAATTCCAGCTTTTATCGCCGTCGCCTCTAATTTTATAAGACGCATGACCAATATAAATCGCAGTATTTGGATTAGCATTTTCTGACCACCATTTTACTAGTTTAGAATAAGATGCTCTCGTATTGTTCATGCTCCAATACAATTGAGGCAAGATGTAATCGATCCATTTTTGATCCATCCAAAGCATTGGATCTGCGTATAAATCGTCGTAATTTGAGGTAGATTGTGTTTCGGAACCTCTTGGATCCTGAGATTTATTTCGCCAAACCCCAAACGGACTGATTCCGAATTGTACCCAAGGTTTACTTGCTTTAATTGTAGTTGAAATGGTGTGTACAAAGTTGCTCACATTGGCACGACGCCAATCAGAAAGGCTTAAACCTGCTCCGTATTTTTTGTATGAAGCAGTATCATTAAAGACTTTTCCGGGAACAGCATACGGATAAAAATAATCATCAAAATGAATGGCGTCGATGTCGTATTTATCAACGACTTCTTTTACCACTTTTGTCAAATGTTCCTGAACTTCAGGTAAAGCAGGATTGTAGTAGTATTTTCCGCCGTATTCGATCATCCATTCCGGATGTTTAAAAAGATCGTGTCCCGGACTTAAAAGATTTTTATTCAAATCAAAAGTCGCACGATACGGATTCAGCCATGCATGAAACTCAAATCCTCGATTGTGCGCTTGCTCGATCATCCAAGCTAATGCATCATAATATGGATTCGGAGCCAAACCTTCTTTCCCTGTCAAAAATCGCGACCAAGGTGCCAATTCAGAAGGATAAATCGCGTCGCCAACGCTTCGAACTTGAACAATTACGGCGTTGTAATTCAGTTTTTTGTATGTTTCTAAAATTTCAAGATAATCAGCTTTTTCTTTTTCAACATTGTCTGCACTTGTTTTTGGCCAGTCAATATTCACTACAGTCGCAATCCACACACCTCTGAATTCGTTTTTAGGATGCAGTATTTTTTCCTGTGAAAAGGATTTCCATCCAAAGAAAAACAAAAATAGAATAGAGTATAGTAAGTGCTGATTTTTATGCATTTCAATCTTTATATTAACAAAAACCAAAAATAGTTTCTTTTGCCACGAATTACACGAATTTTCACAAATTATTTTTGAAAGGAATAATTAAAAAGAAAAAATAGTGCAATTTGCGCAAGTAATGGTGTTTTTTTAGCCACGAATTGCACGAATTATCACGAATTGTTTTTTATACAGTCAGAAAAAATTAGTGGAAATTTGTGTAATTCGTGGCAAACTTAATTTAATCAGGAAAAGAAATTTTCCCCATTGTTACCGATGGAATTCCTTTTTTGAACCAAAATTATAATTTCCTCCCGCAACCGTTTCATTCGCCAAAACAGCAAACAAAACCGCTTCTTTAGCATCGCCTGAAATTCCGAGAACGTCGCTTTTTTCAAATTTACAAGACAATAATTCCTGTAACCATCTCACCAATAACGGATTCCTAGCGCCACCGCCTGACATATAAACTGTAAACTCATCGATTGGAGTTTTAGTATTTTCTACAACAAACAAAACCGCTTCGGCAATCGTTTCGGCGCTTAGGCGTGTTAAAGTGGCCAGCAAATCTGGTGCCGAAATATTTTCTAAGCCTAATTTCATCAAAGCAGAATTCACAAAATCATGATTGAATAATTCCTGACCTATTGTTTTCGGGAAGCTTTTTGGAAGAAAGCGTCACTTTTTAATTCGCTTAAAAGTTCTTGATTTACTGTACCGCTTTTGGCGATTTCAGCATCTTTATCGAAGCTTTTTTCAGGGAAAAATTGTTTGGTGAAAATATCGATTAGCGTATTAGCCGTTCCAGTATCGGTTACAAAGACTTCTTCGGCGTTTTGTGAGGCTGGCAAATAAGTGAAATTTGCGATACCGCCCATGTTAAGCATGATTCGGTTTTCGCCTTTTTTGCTGAATAACAAATAATCGCCATAAACCGCCAAAGGCGCGCCTTCGCCACCGCCTGCAACGTGTTTTTGTCTGAAATCTGATAATGTTATAATTCCGGTTTTTACCGCAATATGATCACCGTCGCCAATTTGTAGAGTTGCATTTGGGAATTTTTCCTGCTGATGCAAAAACTTTGGTGCATGCAAAACCGTTTGTCCGTGCGATGCAATCAAATCGACTTCGCTTGCGGGAATATTCCATTTTGAAAGACAATCGTTGATCATTCCGGCATGTAAATCTGCAATCCATGCGTTCAGTAAAACCAAATGCTGAAAATCGATTGTTTTTTTAGCAAATACCTTTCTGATTTCGGTTTTAATGTCTTCGTTGTAATCGATGGTTTCAAACTGTTCGATTTTTACAACCGTGTTTTCGCCTTCGCCGGAAATTGCACAAAGTGCCAAATCGAGCCCGTCGAGTGAAGTTCCAGACATTAAACCTATTATTTTTCGGGTTTGTTTTTGAGCTATATTGTAAAGGGCGGTTATGTTTTTATTCATTTTGATGGAATGCTTTTTTTGATAATGCTAAAATGGGATTATTTTGGATAAAATTACATTGAAATTGTAAAAAATAATGAAAAATAAACAGGTATAAGTACGTATTTGTTTAAATAAGTTAATTAATATTTTTGGTGCGAAGTTGATTAGAGTTTGTAAAAGACAGGTTCTACTAATTTATAGTGTTTCATCAAGTAACTAATAATATTTTTTTTAACTAAAACTATGAGAACAAGACTATTCGCATTTTTAACAATTATCATTATTGTATTGCAGTCATGCAAAGACACTAAAAATGAATCTGATTTAAAAGTTAGAGAAGAAAAACCTATTGAGTTTTCTAGGACTTTTTAGATACTAAGGATTTAATTCTGTCAAAAGATACTTTGAAGAGGTCAATAAAATTCAAATTTAGAGATTATGAAATTCCATTTAATTTAGCCTTGCTTTCGGGCTTAGATAAGGAATCTTGCAATAGAATTGTTTATTTAAAAATTGTAAAAGATGAAAAGTTTGTCAGTAAAGTAGATGTTTTGAATTTGGATGCAAATTTGGTTCCTTGCGCAATGGAATTTCAAGATGGCGAAACAAAGGATACTACTAAGTACGAAGCGGCAGTTATCAATTTAGAATTGAAAGTTAAAGAAGGAATAAAAAAATACGATTTTAAAGGCTCTATTGGTAATATTACAAGTTTAGGAGTTTACAAAAATCATTAAAATTTTCCTATAACGCGGATTTGCAATCCGTACCTGCACAAATAGAACGCAATAATAATTTGAAAAATATATAATTTACGGGCACCAATTGCAAATTCAAGCTATCGTTGTTGTGGATTAAAATATTCGATTTACATTTGATTGAATTATGATTGAAAAAATCCTAACAGACTACGTTACATTTATCAGAAACTTCGAAGCTTTATTAAAAGATAAGTACAAACAAAATATAAATCCATGTTCATTTTCTAGTGACTTTTTTGAAAGAAAAGGAACAATTAATGGAATTGAATATTGGTTTCACGGAAGTGGTTGTACAGCTAAGAAAGACGGAGTTGTTTATGAGTATGATAGTACAATAAATGAAATTAAATTTTCTCAATGGAAATTTTCAGAGTTTATTCGTACTCATCCTGAATATCATAAATTAAATTATAGTGAAGATTACATTGAGTATGAACTTTATCAACTTATAAATGAAGGAATTTTAGAATGGTTAACTATCGAAGGAATAGAAGGAACTCCTTTTGGATGTGTTTTTATGACGTATAGGATTATTCAGGAATCACTTTTATTTTAAAATTAAACAAAAATGAAGTCAACATTTGCCTACATTTTCCATTTTTTATATTGGGTTTGGTTTATCTATTTTTTCTTTTATACTACTCAAGAAATAATAACATTGAAACAAATTGTAGTAGGAGAAGGCATAATTTTTATGGTAGTATCGACTTTTGTATTGTTTTTTGTGGGGCTGTTTCTGTATGTATTTACACTTTCTTTTGAAATTTCAAATGAAATAAATAAACGTTTACAATCTTTTTCTCTGGTTGTTTGTGTGGTTTTAGTCGTCCTGTTTTTTCTTGCGTTTAGAGGAAATAGCTCACTGCACGCATGATATTCAGGATATTTCAAAATTTTGATATACTCACCCGTTAGCGCGGATTTGTAATCCGTGCCCGCAAAGATTGGACACAATATAAGTTGAAAAAGATATACTTTGTGGGCACGGATTACAAATCCGCGCTATCGTTGCGTCCTAAAACTTTTATTTAAACGGTTTTTCAATAAATGCTTTTATGAAATCAAGTGCCCTAGCCCTGATGGGAGCGGCATCCTTTTGTGGCGGGGTTCGCCACAAAAGATATAGCGGACAGCAGGAAATAGCTCCTAATTAAACTTGCAATTACAATAATTCACACTATCATTACTGAAAATATCTTAAAGATAAACGACATGAAATTATCAACATTAATTTTACTTTTTTGTGTTAACCTGATAAGTTATTGCGCAATTTCTCAAACTAATAAAATTGATCTTCAAATTCCAGACAAAGTTGAGATACAGAAATCTGGGAATCAGGCGTATTTTCCAAATACAAGGGTTTCAATGGTAATTTCTGAAAAGTATAGAAAAGAGGAGCATGATGGCAATGTTCGTGTGTTTGAAAATACAAAAACAAGTTTTTCAAAAGACAAGGCAAGTTTTAAAGAATCAATAGCAAAAAATAAATTAAAAGGAGCAATAATTTATTATGAAAAAGAATTTAAACTTGGAGACTACGATGCGTATTTAATGTATTGCCCTCAATTGGAAGGAGAATCAGACGGAATTATTTTAATGTTTGGAGATAATGATTTCTCTGTTATGGTTGAAGGAAAGTTTTTAAAGGATGATGAAAAAATCCGTCAAGATATACTTTCGGCATTATTAACCTGCAGTTTTGATAAAACTGAAAATCAAGATTACTTGGCTTTTGCTAAATTTAATTTGGATCTTTCAAAATCAGACTTTAAGTTTTTTTGTAATTTATCAGCACAAGATTTCTATTTTACTGAAAATGGCATAGGAAGTTTTTCTACTGCCAACCTAAATATTATAAAGGTTTTGTCGCTACCTTCAATGGTAAATTTTGAAGCACGAAAGAAATATGCCCAATCAATGATAAATTGGTATAAAAACGATGGCATTAAAATTCAAAAAGCAGTAGAAAAAGAAATTGTAATAAATGATCTAAGTGCTTATGAAATTACTATTATAGGCAAGTTTAATGATAGACCTGTAACGGTTTATCAAATTGTCTTGGGTGACAATAAAGCAACTATTAATTTTTGCAGTATAACTTATCTGGATAATTTATTCAATCAGGCTAAAGAAATAGGATCAACATTAAAGATAAAGTAATTAGATACTGAGAATTGGATTAGGCCCCGCTCTCCAAAGTCTTATAGAAACCTAAAGTGTATTTAGAAGTTTTGCTGTGCGAAGTCTCCTTACTTCGTACCCGTTCCAATTTTAATAACTGTATTTGCTAATCGTTGTCGCTTCGAGTTCGGGAGGCTTCACAGAGCGAGGTATTTCAAAATTTTGATATACTCGCTATTTTTTTTAAATTTGATTAAACGAATTACTCAAAATAGAAAGTCATATACTCATGTTGTCCGTTAGACTTATTCGGGAAATTGCCCATAACGGATTTTAAAACAGAAGGCAAAAATGTTAGAGTTCATATATCATTAAGACATGAGTTACGAAAAAATCAAAGAAGAATTTATTAAAAGTGCGGAAGCGTATATAAACGCAAAGCGCCAGCCATTTGAAAAATTATCAGGTATGGAACTACTAGATGCAAAATCTCATTATCTGGATGGTTTTCAAGATTACATTATGCATTTAAACTTTACATTAAACGCATTGGTTGAGGAACATTCGATAACTTTTCAAACCCTTGAAGAGGCAAATGCTTTTCAAGATTTCATGAAACCGACTTTTGGTGTTCTTTCTAAAAAGTTTACAGAAGGAATTATGGATTAAAAAGAGAAAATTTACTTTTTCAAAGGCCTTCGACTACGCTCAGGGTGACAAACAGGTTAAAATTCCAAATAATAAAATTGCTACGCCTGTTCGCTAACGCTCGGGTCCAAATTCCAACTCCAAAAACAATCTCAAAGAAAACCTTTGCCTCTTTGTCACTATGTCACTTTGAACCTTAAAAAAATCCCTATTTTTGTATTTCAAAAGAAAGCAATAATGTTACGACTTAAGGATTTAGAGCAGTTAGCCGGCGAACTCGAGGGCACAATTTTATACGATGATCTTCATAAAACACTTTATTCGACAGATGCATCGGTGTACCGGATTCGGCCAAATGCGGTGGCTTTGCCTAAGTCTACAGCTGATATTAGCAAATTAATTCGTTTTGCTAGAGAACATAATATTTCGGTTACGCCAAGAACAGCCGGAACTTCACTTGCGGGACAAGCCGTTGGCGACGGACTTGTGATCGATGTTTCGAAACACTTTACCAAAATATTAGGTTACGATGCTGAGAAAAAACAGTTACAGTTCAGCCCGGCGTTATTCGCGACGAACTGAATTTATTTTTGAAACCTCATGGCGTTTTCTTTGCGCCAATTACTTCTACTTCAAACCGTGCAATGATTGGCGGAATGGTGGGGAATAATTCATCGGGAACAACTTCAATTCGTTATGGCGTTACGCGTGATAAAATTGCCGAGGTAAAAGCGATTTTGAGCGATGGATCGGAAGTGGCTTTTGGCGAATTGACTTCGGCAGAATTTATTGAGAAAACCAAAGGCGATTCTTTAGAAAATAAAATCTACAAAAGCGTTTACGACGAACTTTTGGTAAAAGAAAATCAGGAAGAAATTATAAAAGAGTTTCCAAAACCAGAAATTCACAGACGAAATACAGGTTATGCTGTTGATATTCTGCTAAGATCAGAATTATTTGGCGGAACTGAACGTACAATAAACCTTGGAAAACTGCTTTGCGGAAGCGAAGGAACTTTGGCCTTCACAACCGAAGTAACTTTAAAAGTGGACGATTTACCGCCACCTCACAGCATTATGGTTGTGGCGCATTATCACACGATCCAAGAATCTTTGGAATCTGTTGTGGTGGCGATGAAACATCATTTGTACACTTGCGAAATGATCGACGACACGATTTTGGATTGTACGAAAACGAATCGTGAACACATTAAAAACCGTTTCTTTTTAGTTGGAGAACCTAAAGCGATTATGTTGTTTGAAGTCGCATCGCACACGTTGGAAGATGCCGAAAATCAGGCAAACGCTTTAATTGCCGATTTAGAAAAAATAATTTTGGTTACGCGCTCGTAAAAATTTACGGACCAGATATTGATAAAGCCAATGAATTAAGAAAAGCCGGCCTCGGACTTTTAGGAAGCATTGTGGGCGACGACAAAGCCGCCGATTCTATTGAAGACACGGCGGTAGAATTAAGCGATTTGCCAGCTTATATTGCGGAGTTTTCAGCAATGATGTTAAGCCACGGACAAGAAGCGATTTATTATGCGCATGCAGGTGCGGGAGAATTGCATTTGCGTCCGGTTTTGAATTTGAAGAAAACATCAGATTTAAAATTATTCAGAACCATTGCGACAGAAGTGGCACATTTGGTAAAAAAATACAGAGGTTCGTTAAGCGGTGAACATGGCGACGGAATTGTGCGTGGTGAGTTTATTCCGTTTATGATTGGCGATAAGAATTACGAATTGCTGAAAAGAATCAAATTAGCTTTTGATCCAAATTCGGTTTTAAATATCGGGAAGATTGTAAATGCCTTGAAAATGGACGAAAATCATCGTGTAATTTCGGGCAGAGTAGAACCAGATATCAAAACGTTTCAGGATTTCTCTGATAGTTTAGGAATTTTGCGTCTCTGCCGAAAAATGTAACGGTTCTGGCGATTGCCGAAAAATGCCATCGGCAGGAGGAGCAATGTGTCCGAGTTATCGTGCGACGCGAAATGAGAAAGAAACCACTCGTGCAAGAGCAAATGCGTTGCGTGAATATTTGACGTATTCTGAAAAAGAAAACAAATTTGACCAGAAAGAATTATATGAAGTTTTTGAGTTGTGTGTGAGCTGTAAAGCCTGCGCCAGCGAATGTCCGAGTAATGTGGACGTTGCGACTCTTAAAGCTGAATTTTTATACCAATACCAAAAAGCAAACGGATTTTCGACCAGAAACAAGATTTTTGCCAACAACGCGAAATTGAATAAAATGGGAAGCAAATTCCCGTCGATTACGAATTTTATTTCGAATCAGTCTTTGGTTAAAAAAACAATGGGAATTGCGCCCGAAAGACAAGTGCCGCTTTTGGCGAAAAAGACTTTCAGAAAATGGTATCAAAACAATAAACCTGCGGCAACTGATTTTCCAAACGGAAGATTGTATTTGTTTGTGGATGAATTCACGAATTATTACGACGTAAATATTGGAATCGATGCTTTCGAATTATTGACTAAATTAGGCTATCAGGTTTTAGTTGTCGATCACGAAGAAAGCGGAAGAACCTATCTTTCAAAAGGATTTTTGGAAGAAGCCAAAAAGATAACGGATATCAATGTCAATATTTTTAAAGACTTAATTTCCGCGAAAGCGCCATTAATTGGGATTGAACCTTCGGCAATTTTGACTTTTAGAGATGAATATTTGCGATTGGCTTCGGATAAAGAAAATGCGGAGAGAATTTCGCAAAATGCTTTCACAATCGAAGAATTCTTCAAAAAAGAAATCATCGACGGAAAAATAACTCCAGATTCATTTTCTGAAGAGACCAAAGAAATTAAAATTCACGGACATTGCCATCAAAAATCTTTAAGTTCAGTTGAAGCGACTTTTGCGATGCTGAATCTTCCAAAAAATAATACGGTTACAATTTATAATTCAGGTTGTTGCGGCATGGCGGGTTCTTTTGGTTATGAAAAAGAACATTATCAAGTAAGTATGCAAATGGGAGAGGATACGCTTTTCCCAAAAGTTCGTAACACCGCCGAAAACGTAAAAATTCGTCTGCGGCAGGAACAAGCTGTCGTCATCAAATTTATGATGGAACAAAACGTGAAGCGCAACATCCGGTTAGTATTTTGCGGAATTGCTTGAAATAATTTAACCGCAAAGATTTTTGTTTCACGCAGATTTTGCAGATTTGAGCAGATTTTATTTTAGATTTAAATAAACAAAATCTGCTTTTATCTGCTTAAATCATTTTAAATCTGCGTGAAACAAAATAATAATCTGCGTGAAACAAAATAATAATCTGTGTGAATCATTGTAATCTGTGGCTAAAATTAAAGTATAATTTTCTTTCCAGTTTCAGCGGCTTTATAAATGGCGTTGATGATTCTAACATCTTTAATTCCTTCTTCACCTGTAATATGATTTGGAAGTTTTTTATTGGCTAAAATTACTTTACAAATTTCATCCATTTGAGTTTGCTGTTGGTTTATAGCCGGAAAATTAAATGGTTTTCCATCAGATCTTTTGCCTATAAAAGGACCATAACTCACAGCAGGGCTCATTTCGAAAAAACCTTCATCTGTAGCGACGTAAAATCTATCAATACCAAAACCATAAGAACTGTCGCAATTCGCAACAGCACCACTCGGAAATTCCATTTGCCAAGTGATATTTTCTTCTACTTGCGCAAATCTATTTTTGTTATTCACATGTCCAAATTGTGCCGTAACCGAAATTGGTTCTTCTCCCAAAACATAACGTGAAACCTGAATGCAATACACTCCTAAATTGATTAAGGCACCGCCGCCTGCCCATTTTTTAGTAAGTCTCCATTCGTTTCGGGCATTTAAATCGATCGGTTTATTGATATCGCGAACATCGTAGGTGCTGTAACCAAGACCAGTTTCAATATAACGAACCTGTCCCATAACTTTTTCTTGTCCAAGACGTTTTATTTCTAAATGATTCGGTTCGTAGTGCAAGCGATAACCCATTGCCAATTGCACGTTGTTATCGTTACAGGCTTTTATCATTTCTTCGCAATCTTCGGCAGTAATTGCCATCGGTTTTTCTACAATTACGTGTTTTCCGGCTTTTGCAACGCGAACAGTAAATTCTTTATGCAACGCATTTGGAGTTACAACATAAACCAAATCAATATCTTTATTTTTTATGATTGAATCGAAATTTTCATAGTTGTAAATATTCTTTTCAGGAATATTATATTTTTTTCCATATTTCTGCTTTAGAAGGCGTTCCCGTAACGATTCCCGCAAGTTGACAATATTCAGAAACCTGAAGTCCTTCAGCTAGTAATGAGGCATAATTTCCTAGACCACACAAAGCAATATTTAATTTTTTTCCAGTGTAAGGCGCATGAGTCTTTTCTGTTTCGGTGATAAAAGACGGAAGTGTTGTCATCACAACCGAAGCTCCAACACCAAGCCCAAATTTATTTACAAAAGAACGTCTCGTAATTTTTTCCATAAAATGATTCTTTAAAAATTAAATACTTCTAATTAGTAAGCTCATTTTGTGAAATGTTACATTCGTGTTTTCGATTTAACCGCAAAGAGCGCAATCCCGATAACTATCGGTAACGCAAAGTTCACAAAGATTTTATTTCTCTCGCTCCCGATAACTATCGGGATGGCAGATAATGCAGATTTTTACTGTGATGAAAATATTTATGCAGATTTTAAAATTTAATCTGCTCAATCTGCGAGAGAAAATTTGTAGCCAAAGATTTGAAAAAATAATTCGTGAATTCGTGGCAAAAAAAATCACAGAAAAACAAAATGGTTTTATATATTTGAAATCAAGATAATTTTTGCATTATTTGCAAAATAAAACCAGAACGACTGAATTAAATTAATTAATAATAGCAAAAACATATATGGCATTTTCAAGTTTATTCCGAAAGAAAACGGTGCAGGATATTCTGAAACAGGTTGCAAAGAATGAGGCAGACGGACATGAGGCATTAGGAAAACACCTTACAACCAAAGATTTAACTGCTTTCGGAATTGCCGCTATTGTCGGCGCAGGTATTTTTAGCACCATCGGAAAAGCGAGTGCAGACGGAGGACCAGCCGTAATATTTTTGTTTCTTTTTACTGCTCTTGCATGTAGTTTCTTCGCTTTTGCTTACGCCGAATTTGCTTCGATGGTTCCGGTTTCAGGAAGTGCTTATACCTATTCTTATGTTGCTTTTGGAGAAATAATTGCATGGATTATCGGATGGGCTTTAATCATGGAATATGCAGTCGGAAACATAACTGTTGCCATATCCTGGAGTGATTATTTTACAGGACTGCTCCAAAGTGGCGGGATTCATCTCCCGCAATGGATTCAGATGGATTATCTGACCGCTTCAAACGGATTTAATGATGCCGAAGCCTTGATGCGAGGCGGAAAATCATTCGAAAATTTGAGCACGGCTTTACAGCAAGCTCATACAGCTTGGACGACAGCGCCAACAATAGGATCTTTTCATTTTGTAACTGATTTGCCAGCTTTATTCATTATTATTCTAATTACAGCTTTGGTTTACAGAGGAATGAAAGAATCTCGTAATGCAAGTAACTTAATGGTTGTTGTAAAACTTTGTGTGGTTCTTTTGGTAATTGCAGTTGGAGTGTTTTATGTGGATACAGCAAATTGGGATCCGTTTGCTCCAAATGGAGTTGGCGGCGTTTTAAAAGGAGTGTCAGCCGTTTTCTTTGCTTATATTGGTTTTGATGCTATTTCGACAACGGCAGAAGAATGTAAAAATCCACAACGTGATTTGCCACGCGGTATGATGTGGGCTATTATTATTTGTACGCTTTTATATATTGCCATTGCTTTGGTTTTAACCGGAATGGTAAAATATCACGAATTAAATGTTGGAGATCCTCTTGCATTCGTTTTCGATAAATTAGACTTAAAATGGATGTCGGGAATAATCGCAGTCAGCGCAGTTGTGGCAATGGCAAGCGTTTTATTGGTTTTCCAAATGGGACAGCCTCGTATCTGGATGAGTATGAGCCGTGATGGTTTATTGCCAAAGAAATTCTCAACGGTTCATCCAAGATTTAAAACACCTTCTTTTGCAACTATAGTTACAGGATTTGTAGTAGCAATTCCGGCATTATTCTTAAATCTTACAATGGTAACTGATTTATGCAGTATCGGAACATTATTTGCCTTTGTATTAGTTTGTGCAGGGGTTTTAGTGCCGCAAAACAAACCAGAAATTCCAAGAGGAAAATTCAAAACGCCTTATATCAATTCAAAATTTATTCTGCCAGTTTTAATGATTGCGGGATTGTATTATGCTTTTGCATTCAACAATAAAGCAACAATGGCGTTTATCAATAACGATCCGCAGATTTACGATGCTACTTCAATTGTAACTTCTTTAGATAAATCAGAATCAGAGCAAGTTTTTAAATATTTAGAAAGTATCGAAGTAAACAATAAAACTGCTGAAACATCAGATTTAGAGCATTTATTAGGACAATACCAAGACGACGAAGTGAAATATGCTGAAGTGGTAAAAGGATTGCCAATTGCTGATTCTGCAAAATACGAATCAGGTTTTGGTTTATTCAAACACAAAATACCAATGTGGATTTTCCTATTCGTTTTAGTTGGATTAGCAGTTTGGGCTTTTAGAAGAAACTTGTCTTTAATTCCACTATTAGGATTAATCTGCTGTTTGTATATGATGGCCGAATTAAGCGTTTGGAACTGGATTTACTTTACAATCTGGTTATTAATTGGACTATTAATCTACTTTACTTACAGTAGAAAAAACAGTAAACTAAACGTAGGTAATTATTAATTGTGAATTATAAATTATAAATGAAAAAGCCGTTCTGAAAATTGTTTCAAAACGGCTTTTTTGTTTTGCCATATATTAATGATTAAAAAAGTCTTTTGTTTCACGCAGATTCTGCAGATTTAAGCAGATTGAAATAGATTTTTTTAATTTTATTATAATAAATAAATCTGCGTATATCTGCTTAAATCTTTTTAAATCTGCGTGAAACTTCTTAGTGTATCTCTGTGAAAACTTCTTTGTGATTCTTTGCGGAATTCAAAATCCCAAGTTCAATCATACATTGTTTCATCATTTCGTAAGTACGATCAATATCATTATCCAAGCCAATCGAAAAACGAATTAAACCATCTGTTAATCCCATTTCTTTTTGTTCTTCAAGCGGAATTTCACTAGAAGTTGAGGTTCCCGGCGCGCTGAATAATGTTTTATAAAAACCTAAACTTACTGCTAGATAGCCTAAATTTCGGGCTTGCATTAACTCCATTAATTCATTCGCTTTTTCCAAAGTACCAACATCAATCGTCAGCATTCCTCCAAAACCATATTCCGGATTAATCATCATTTTATACAGTTCATGACTTGGATGACTTTTCAATCCTGGATAAACTGTTTTTAAACCGTCTTTTTCAAATTGATCAGCTAAAAAATGTGCATTATGACTGTGCTGTTTAATTCTAATATGAAGCGTGCGAAGGTTTTTCATCACACTTGCAGAACGCAGACTGTCCATTGTTGGTCCTAAAAGCATACTCGCGCCAGAATTTACATTTTTCAGTGAATTAATAAATTCTTTCGACGCACAAGTTACACCACCAACCGTATCACTGCTTCCGTTAATGTATTTTGTTAAACTATGAATCACAATATCGGCCCCCAATTTTGCAGGAGAAACAGAAAGCGGTGAAAAAGTATTATCGACTACCAATTTCAAATTGTGTCTTTTAGCAATTTTAGCCAAACCAGCAATATCAGCTACTTCTAATAACGGATTACTAACAGTCTCACAATACAAAACTTTCGTTTTTAGCGTAATCGCAGACTTCTACAATGTCTAATTTTGTAATGTCAACAAAGCTTGTTTCGATCCCAAATCTTGGTGTAAAGTTTTTCAGAAAAGCGTAAGTTCCGCCATAAATTGTTCGGCTTGAAACAATATGGTCGCCAGCACCGCACAATTGCAATAGAGTAGGCGTAATAGCTCCCATTCCTGATGCAGAAACATTTGCCGTTTCAGTTCCTTCCATTGCGACCAAAGCCTGATCGAGATATAAATTGCTGGGAGAAGAATGACGAGAATATAAATAACAGCCTTCCATATTTCCTTCGAAAGTATCAAACATGGTTTTAGCCGAAAGAAAGGTATAAGTCGAAGAATCAGAAATCGACGGATTCACACCGCCAAATTCTCCAAAGTATTGTAAATCCTGAATTTTATCTGCTGGGTTAAAGTCTTTCATATTTAGTTAGTTTCAAGTTGTTTGAAAAGAAATTTTATTCAAAGTAAGATTGAATTAGAAAAATAATCAATCGTAAAACGGATAATTAGATTTTAAAACTATAAAAATGTGTTTATAATGATTTTTAATCTAAATTTGATTCGTAAAAAGCATTTAAATAGATTTTCTATCATTTAGAAAAACTATCAACAATCAACCAAAAACTATCAACAAAAAATGATTTTAGACGCTACAGATAAAAAACTCTTGGTTTTACTACAAACCGATAGTAAAAAAACAACCAAAGAATTATCCTTAAAACTTGATCTTTCTGTTACAGCGGTATATGAAAGAATTAAAAAGTTAGAACGCGAAGGAATAATCAAAAACTACGTCGCGTTAGTCGATAAATCCAAAATCGAAAAAGGATTTGTCGTTTTCTGTCATTTAAAACTCATTCAGCACACAAAAGAATTCTTAACCAAATTCGAAAGTGAAGTCATCAAACTAAATGAGGTTTTAGAATGCCATCACGTAAGCGGCGATTATGATTATATTTTAAAAGTTCTGGTAAAAGATATGGAAGCGTACAGGGAATTTTTAGTAACAAAACTGACTTCATTACAACATATTGGAAGCACACAAAGTATGTTTATGATTAGTGAAGTGAAGAATTCGACGGTGATTTCGTTCTAAGATTCTAAGGTTTTTTATAATCTCGCAAAGACGCAGAGTCGCAAAGTTTTTGATTGAATTGCCTCCAGCTTTAGCTGGAGGTTTTGTATTTAGATAGAAAAAGGTTTTAGTTTAATCTGCATAAGTTTGGCTAAAGCCCTTTTATTTTGACAATATTTCTCATCCAGCTAAAGCTGGACGCTATTCAATCTTAAATCAAAAACCTTGCGACTCTGCGTCTTTGCGAGATTAAAAAACAAAACTTTGCGAACCTCTGCGTAATTCTTAATGCCCTTTGCGGTAAAACTCACACCCAAAATTTCACGCAAAAAACATTGAAAATTAAACTTTAAACAGAACTTTATTGCTTAATTTTGTAACCGCTAAAATAAAAACAAAATACTATGAGTTCATTTGACGTAGTCATTATAGGTTCAGGTCCTGGAGGATATGTATCAGCAATTCGTTGCGCACAATTAGGTTTCAAAACTGCAATTGTAGAAAAATATAATTCATTAGGCGGAACTTGCCTTAACGTAGGTTGTATTCCTTCAAAAGCATTATTATCTTCTTCTCACCATTATTCAGAAATCGCTCATTTCGCAGATCACGGAATCGAAGTTTCTGGCGATGTAAAAATCAATTTAGAGAAAATGATCGCGCGCAAACAAGCCGTTGTTGATCAAACTGTAGGTGGAATCAACTACTTGATGGATAAAAATAAAATTACTGTTTTCAACGGTTTAGGTTCTTTCGTAGATGCAACGCACATTGCTGTTGCAAAAGCTGACGGAACATCTGAAACTATCGAAGCAAAATATACTGTAATTGCTACAGGATCAAAACCATCTTCTTTACCATTTATCAAAATTGATAAAGAAAGAATCATCACTTCTACTGAAGCTTTGGCTTTAAAAGAAGTTCCAAAACACTTAGTAATTATTGGTGGTGGAGTTATCGGAATCGAGCTTGGACAAGTTTACTTACGTTTAGGAGCTCAAGTTTCTGTAGTGGAATTCATGGACAGAATCATTCCAGGAATGGATGGAGCGCTTTCTAAAGAATTGACTAAAGTATTGAAAAAACAAGGAATGAAATTCTACGTTTCTCACAAAGTAAAATCAGTTGAAAGAAACGGCGATGCTGTTACAGTTCAGGCTGAAAATGCAAAAGGAGAAACAATCACTCTTGAAGGAGATTATTCATTAGTTTCTGTTGGTCGTCGTCCTTACACAGACGGATTAAACGCTGACAAAGCCGGAGTAAAAATTTCTGACAGAGGACAAGTTGAAGTAAACGATCATTTACAAACTAACGTTCCAAATATTTATGCAATTGGAGACGTTGTTCGTGGAGCGATGTTGGCGCACAAAGCAGAGGAAGAAGGAGTAATGGTTGCTGAAATTTTAGCAGGTCAAAAACCACATATCGATTATAACTTAATTCCTGGTGTTGTTTACACTTGGCCAGAAGTTGTCGCGGTTGGACAAACTGAAGAGCAGTTAAAAGCGGCTGGAGTAAAATATAAATCAGGAAGTTTCCCATTCAAAGCTTTAGGACGTGCAAGAGCAAGTGCTGACTTAGATGGATTCGTAAAAATCTTAGCTGATGAAAAAACAGATGAGGTTTTAGGAGTTCACATGATCGGTGCTCGTACAGCAGATTTAATTGCTGAAGCAGTTACTGCAATGGAATTCAAAGCTTCTGCTGAAGATATTTCAAGAATGAGCCACGCGCACCCAACTTTCGCGGAAGCGGTAAAAGAAGCAACATTGGCGACTACTGAAAATAGAGCTTTACACGTATAATTTTTTACGTAAAATATATTTAAAACCGTCAAATTTAGTTTTGACGGTTTTTTTTAATGTTTCATTTTTGTACAGAATATTTAGGTTTGGTTATATTGTGTAGTCCCTACGGGACTAGTTGTAATTGCGTTAATATTCTTTTCTACCAACATATAATCTCTACGAGATAACAATCTTTTGTAATCGATTTTTTTTATTGAATATATGGTTCAACTCCGCTAGGAGTTTAATATTGGTAGAACAAAATTAATGGGAATAAAATGTCCCGTAGGGACTAAATGTTTTGAAAACTAAATGCGAAAAATATTTTGATTTGAAAAATATAAAATCACAGAAATATTTTGTAAATTAGATGTGTATTTCAGATGCTATCTTTACTTAAATTAAAAAGATAACATTATGAAGAATAGATATATAGCTCCAGTTCTTCTTGGGGCGGGAATTGCGGCAGTACTTTATTCCTGCAGTTCTACAATTCCTAAAAAAGCGGTTGCCGTCACCAACTTTGATAAGGCAAAATATTTAGGAAAATGGTATGAAATCGCAAGGTTAGATTATAAATGGGAAAAAGATTTAAATAACGTCACCGCCGAGTATTCGCTGAATGACAATGGCACTATAAAAGTTGATAATAAGGGCTATGATGTCAAAAAAGACAAATGGGAGGAAAGTATCGGGAAAGCCAAGTTTGTCAAAAAGGACAATGTTGGTATGCTTAAGGTTTCATTTTTTGGTCCTTTTTATGCTGGATACAATGTTATCGCAGTAGATCAAGATTATAAATATGCTCTTGTTGCAGGCGAAAGTTTGAAGTATATGTGGATACTTTCGAGGGAAACTACAATTCCTGAAAGCATTAAAGCTGATTTTCTGATTAAAGCCCAAGAAATTGGATATAAAATTTCCGATCTAATTTGGGTAAAACATGACAAAACAAATTAAAAAGAAACCCGATACTTTAAGGTATCGGGTTTTTTATTTCTGATTGAAAATAAATTAAGCTGTAAAGACACTTTTGTAGTTATCCCAATATCTGTAAATCAAGAATAAGTTGCCTAAAAATAATAGTCCCGCAATTGGCAGGCCTTCTGGCGTCAGGAAATAATTGATGAACAAGATATTTACCGTAATAGGCAAGATCAAAATATTAGCTAATGTTACATAACGTCCTGTTACAAATGCAATTCCGCAAAGCAATTCAATTGATTTAGCCAAGGGCATTAAATAAGTAGAAGCCATTAAACCTGTATTAAAGGCTTTAAAATCATTATTGGTTGCTGGTTCTGCTGGCATTAAGTGAAAGAAAAAACTAATAGAAGCAAAAAGAAGCAAGAGGCCAATTAAAACACGGACAATAATAGTAGCAATTTTCATAATACTTAGGATTTTTAAATAAGTTAAAAAATATAAATAATGTGCTTGGAAATCGTCTAACGTAAATTCCTCGTAAACAGAATTGGTATTTTGACTCTGTTTTATTGAGGATTTTTCAATTGATCTAACCTTGTTTTGGGATTAATTGAAATCTATATCAAATATAACGATTTTTTCATTATTAAATTGCTATTTTATTAACACTTTTCTTATTTCTTGATATATTTTCTGTAAAGAAAAAATCCTCCAATACTTATTAAAATGATCGGCCAAATATTGATAAAGAAAATCAAGATAGACTCTAGAATGTACCAACCGCTTTTTAAAGCATCAATGGTTTGGATTCCTAAATTAGGTTTGTACGCAACGCTGTCTTTTTCGCTTGCCATTACCTCTTGTCTGATGGTTTCGTTTTGATAAAGCCGCAACGTAATGGTGCTAAAGTTAACTTGATCCTGCAATGAGAGATTTTCAATGGTGCTATTGTCTTTTTCTTCTCTTTTATTGTCCAGCGTATTTTCAGCTTCTACAATATCATTAATTTTTTTCCTTTTGAATCAATTGCATTTGCAACTCTTTTTTCAGAAATACTGTTTCTTTTTTGCGAAAGCTGATTGGCTAACATTTTTATAGAAACATCATCGGCTTTGATGACTCTGAAATCTAAAAAATCAATTTGTTTGGCAATTGTTTTTATTACGGTGTCCAATTTTGTGTTAGGAACTCGAATAGTGATATTGTTTTCGACAGAATATTTTGTGGTTTCTAAAGTGCTGTCTTGGCTGATTTTTGTCTTAATCTGATCATGAATATTGCTTTGAAGATTAGTGTAAGTCACAAATCCACCGAATTTTTGCGTAGCATTTTCAATTGCATAAGTAGATTTGACGACATTTTTAACCTTAAACTTAATATCAGCGGTACGAATAAATTTCTGTTTGCTGTTTTTTTGCTCGACTGTCGCCGACGACGAAATTGCAGTGCTGTCCATAGTTGCAACATTTTCCGAAGCTTCAGCTGTTGCATAATCTGCTTTTTTGCAAGAAAATAATACTAGAATAAGAATTAAGGTGGTCAAACCTAATTTTGCAGTTGTTTTCATAAAATTTTTAAAATTTGATTAATAAATGAAATATTTACACGATGTAAATACGGTTTGTTGTTAAAGTTTAAGAGTAGTTTTTAATCAAATGGCGAATTTTATGGATTAGTGTTAAAATCGATATACTAAAAAGTGTGCCAATATTTTTTTGTTAATTTATTTTAAACCATTAAGGCATTAAGCTTCATAAAGCGTTGGTCTTGATTTTCTTGACTATACAAGGGAATTAAGCTTAGAATTCAGAACTCAATTTTCTTAATGTCTTAATGGTAAAAAAATTAATGAAGGATTTTTTTGTCGTAATTTTGAAGTCTAAAATTTATGCTTCTTTGAGAGTTTCAATCCATAAACATATTTCCAATCCAGAACAATTCAAACAACAGCTTTTAGTTTGGTCGCAACATTTTCGCGAAATTGTTTTTCTGGACAGCAATTCATATCCTCAGGAATATTCAAGTTTTGACTGTCTGCTGGCTGTTGACGCCTTTACTTCGGTAAAAACCGATTTTCAAAATGCTTTCGAAGATTTAAAACAATATCAACAAACCACAAAAGATTGGCTTTTTGGCTATCTTTCGTATGATTTGAAAAATGGTACCGAAGATTTAAAATCAGATAATTTTGACGGATTGGATTTTCCGGATTTGTTTTTCTTTCAGCCAAAAAAAATATTTTTATTGAAAGAAAACCAACTTGAAATTCAGTATTTATTACTTTGTGACGACGAATTTGAAGATGATTTTAGTGAAATAGTTGAGATAGTCGAAAGCCCAAAGTCTAAAGTCGAAAGTGCTGTATCTTTAAAGATTGAACAGAGAATTTCGAAAGAATTGTATGTTGAAAAAGTGACAAAAATGCTTGAGCATATTCACAAAGGTGATATGTATGAAGCTAATTTTTGCATGGAATTTTTGCTGAAAATGCGACTATAAATCCGTTAGAAAAATTCGAGAAATTGAATGTTATTTCACAAGCACCATTTTCGGTTTTCTTTAAAAATCATAAGCAATATCTGCTTTCGGCTTCGCCAGAAAGATATCTGAAAAAAGTTGGCGATAAAATAATTTCGCAACCCATAAAAGGAACTTCAAAACGTTTTGCAGATCCTGTTGAAGATGAAAAATCAAAACATTTTTGGAAAACGATGCAAAAGAACGTGCCGAAAATATTATGATTACCGATTTGGTTCGGAATGATCTTTCTCACACTGCGCAAAAAGGCTCTGTTGAGGTTGCGGAACTTTGCAAAATCTATTCGTTTTTGCAGGTTCATCAAATGATTTCAACAATTACTTCAAAATTAGACAAACAATATTCATCAGTTGATGTTTTAAAAACAACTTTCCCAATGGGAAGCATGACCGGAGCACCAAAAATTTCGGTGATGAAAATTATCGAAAATCTGGAAGAGACTAAACGCGGTCTTTATAGCGGAGCTATTGGATATTTTACTCCCGAAGGCGATTTTGATTTTAATGTAGTGATCCGAAGTATTTTATATAATCAGGAAAATAAATACGTTTCATTTTCTGTCGGAAGCGCCATAACATCGCTTTCTATTCCTGAAAAAGAATACGAAGAATGTTTATTGAAAGCGAAAGCAATGCACGAAGTTTTGCAATAAAGGATTGAAAATGTTTTTTTGTTTCACGCAGATTTGGCAGATTGAGCAGATTTAATTTGAATTTAGGAATAAATAAAATCTGCGTAAATCTTTTCAAGGGTAAAAAAATCAGCTTAATCTGCCAAATCTGCGTGAGAAAATATTAGTGCTATTCGTGGCAAAGAAAATATTCGGCTTAACATTTCGTTTAAAAATAGATAGAATTTAATTTTTTACATTTATCAAATGTTTTCAAACTTTCAAAATCATATCGTTTCTCGTTTTCCATTTTTAGCAGAAAAAAAGCTTTTTCTGGCTGTAAGCGGTGGATTAGACAGTATGGTTTTGTTGCATTTGTTGGAAAAATTGCCTTACGAAATTGCGGTTTTGCACTGTAATTTTCAGCTTCGCGGATTAGAAAGTTTTGGAGATCAAGAATTTATTCAGAATTACTGCAAGCAAAACAACATTCCGTTTTTTACCACACAATTCGATACCAAAGCTTTTGCCGAAGATTATAAATTATCGACACAAGTTGCCGCAAGAGAGCTTCGCTACAATTGGTTTTATGAGATTTTGGATGAAGAAAATTTCGATTATATTTTAACAGCACATCACGCTGATGATAATCTAGAAACCTTTTTGATCAATCTAACTCGCGGGACAGGATTAGACGGATTAACTGGTATTCCGGAACAAAATGATAAAATAATTCGTCCGCTTTTGCCTTTTTCTAGAGAAGAAATTCTGAAATATGCCGAAGAAAATAATATTGAATGGCGTGAAGATAGTAGTAATGCTTCGAATAAATATTTACGAAATAAAATCCGTCATGATTTAGTTCCGATTTTAAAAGAAATCAATCCGAACTTTTTGAATGCTTTTCAGAAAACGCAATCGTATTTGCAGGAATCGCAGGAAATGGCTGAAGATGCATCGATTATGATTTATCAGCAAGTGGCAAAAGAAGAAGGGGAAGATATTCATTTCGATTTAAATCAGTTGAAAAAATTACCCAATTATAAATCGTATTTGTATCAATGGCTGAATGAATTTGGTTTCACAGCGTGGAATGATATTTACGATTTGGTAAATGGACAATCTGGAAAACAAGTGCTTTCGGAAGAATTCAGATTGCTTAAAAATAGAGAAACTTTAATTTTGAGCCCCATTTCATACGAGCCTAAAAACGAAGAATTTGAAATTCATGAAAATGAGACAGAAGTTAATTTTCCCTTAAAAATGAGACTTTGTAACGTAGGTCACATAAGTATAGCCTCAAATAAGTCTATATTTGTGGATGCTGAAAAAATCCAGTTTCCTTTGATTCTACGTAAATGGACTGAAGGCGATGTTTTTCATCCTTTTGGAATGCAGGGGAAATCAAAAAAGTGAGCAAGCTTTTTAAAGACGAAAAATTATCTCTGATTGAAAAAGAAAAAACGTGGATTTTGTGTTCAGATGACCAGATAGTTTGGGTTGTTGGAATTAGGCAAGACGAACGTTTTAAAATTGAAAATACCACAAATAATATACTTAAAATAGAACTGCAATAATGAACTTTAATCAATACCGTCAAACGATAATGACAAAAAATTACTGGAGTAAATCCCTTTTATTTTTACTGTTTTTGCTTTTTTCTTATGCAAAAAGTAATGCTCAAGTTTTAGAGCCAGTAAAATGGACTTCTAAAATTGAAAAAAAGGCAGGCAATAATGCTGTTTTGATTTTTGATGGGACAATTGAAAAAGATTGGCATATGTATTCGCAGTTCACGCCAGAAGGCGGGCCATTGGCATTGGAAATTGCATTTAAAAATCAAAAAGGAAATTACGAATTAGTTGGAAAGGCAAAAGAAGGAAAAACCAGAACGGCGTTTAATGACGTTTTTGGCGTAAACGAAACTTTCTTTGAAGGAAAAGCGCATATCGAGCAAGAAATCAAGATTATCAACCCAAATTTAAAAACGGTTGATGTTGATTTTGATTTTCAGGTTTGTAAAGAAGTTTGCATCAATTCGAATAAAAAATTCTCAATTGCGATTCCGTCGACTTTTAATATGGACGCAGTTCCAGCAATAACAGAAGCGAAAAAAGATGAGACAAAAGTAACTGGAATTGCGGTGGATACCATTTCAAAAGCGGCAGATTCAGCAAAAACTCAAGTTGTAAAATCAAATATTGAAGAGCCGATTTCTAAAGAAGATATGCCAGCTCCAGCGCCATCAAGAAGTTTGTGGTCTATCTTTTTCTTTGCGTTTTTAGGTGGTTTCGTCGCTTTATTTACGCCTTGCGTTTTCCCAATGATTCCAATGACCGTGAGCTTTTTTACAAAACAAAGCAAAAGCAGAGCAAAAGGAATCAGAAATGCAATTATTTACGGATTATCAATTATTGCGATTTATGTAATTCTAGGTTTGATTGTAACTAAAATATTTGGTGCTGATGCTTTAAATGCATTATCTACAGATGTTTGGTTCAATTTAATCTTCTTCGTGATCTTAATCATTTTTGCAACTTCGTTTTTAGGAGCTTTCGAGATCATGCTTCCAAATTCATGGGCAAACAAGGCGGATCAACAAGCTGACAAAGGTGGAATTATCGGAATATTATTTATGGCATTGGCATTGGCAATCGTGTCATTTTCATGTACAGGGCCAATTGTCGGGACCTTATTGGTTGAAGCGGCTTCAAATGGAGGAATTGCACCTATTGTTGGAATGTTAGGTTTTTCTTCTGCATTAGCACTTCCATTTATGTTGTTTGCGTTGTTTCCAGGATGGCTGAATTCATTGCCAAAATCGGGTGGATGGTTGAATACTGTAAAAGTGGTATTAGGATTTTTGGAATTGGCTTTGGCATTCAAATTCTTATCAAATGCTGATTTGGTATTGCAATTGCATTTCTTAGAAAGAGAAGTTTTCTTAGCGATCTGGATTGCAATTTTTGGAGCTTTAGCATTATATTTATTTGGAAAAATTACATTGCCTCACGACAGCCCAATTCAGCATATTTCAGTTGGAAGATTGTATTTAGGAATTTTATCTTTAATATTTACCATTTATTTGATTCCTGGACTTTGGGGTGCTCCGTTGAAATTAATCAGCGCATTTCCACCACCGCCACAATATAGTGAAAGCCCATTTGGAGTTGGGGGTTCTGGAAATTCTAATGCAACTTCTGGAGAGATAGAAGGCCTTCCAGAAGGTGCAGAATTAGGACCGCATGGAATAATGGTTTTCCACGATTATGAAGATGGTCTAGCTTACGCAAAAAAATCAATAAACCCATAATGCTTGATTTTACAGGATATGCGTGTGTAAATTGTAGAAAAATGGAAAATAATGTTTGGTCAGATCCTTCGGTTTTGCCAATCTTGAAAAATGAAGTTGTTTTGATTTCTCTTTATGTTGACGACAAAAGAGAGCTTCCAAAAAATGAGCAATTTGTGACAAAAGCAGGTGATGAAATCATTACTGTAGGGGATAAATGGACTGATTTTATGATTTCAAAATATAAAACCAACACACAGCCTTTATATGTGATTACAGATTTAGAAGGGAATAATTTAAATAGTTCAAAACCAACAATAAGTTATGTTCCTACTGAAGAATATTTACAATGGCTTAAGGAAGGGATTTCTAACTTTAAATAAGATTTTTTAGTTATGAGTTATGAGTTATAAATTATGAATTGAGATAGATTCTGATTCAATCTTATTGCGATTAAAAATATAGCCCGCGGTTTCAACCGCGGGAACACAATCAATATCAAACCTATATTCTATGCGTCCCCACGGTTGAAACCGCGGGCTATGTTTTAAAAAGTTTGTGTTTACAATATTTTGATGATAAGAGTTTAGTTCTAAAATCTACAATCTGCAATCTAAAATCTAAAATAACAAGCAAGGATTAATATTAATTCAAATGAAAATCCCTCTAAGTTTTAGCTTAGAGGGATTTTTTTGTAAAGGCAAAAAGAGACAATTAATTATTATAAGTACTCTCCGTGTTGAGAGATGTCTAATCCTAATTCTTCTTTTTCTTCAGTAACTCTTAAAGGAGTGATTTTGTTTACAATGAAGAATAAAGCGTAAGAAGCACAGAATGCAAAGATTGAAACGATTACTAGAGCTTTCAATTGCGTTAAGAACAATGTTGCATCTCCAAAGATTAATCCTTCGTGGTCACCAACAATTGAGTTTACACTTTTAGAAGCAAAAACTCCAGTCAATAACATCCCTACCATTCCACCAACACCGTGGCAAGCGAAAACGTCAAGAGCGTCATCGATTTTTCCTTTAGGGAATTTGCTCACAACAATATTACTGATTACTGCGACGATGATACCGATTGCTAAAGCATGAGGAATAGTTACGAAACCAGCGAGCAGGAGTGATTGCAACTAAACCTACAACAGCTCCAATACAAGCTCCCATTGCAGATAATTTGTGTCCTAAAATTTTGTCAAGGAAAACCCAAGCCATAGCGACAGAAGCGGCGACGATTGTAGTAGTTCCTAAAGCTTGAGCGAGCAAGACTTCCGGCTCCAGCGAGCAGAACCTGCGTTGAAACCAAACCATCCAAACCATAATAAACCTGTACCTAATAATACATAAGTAATTCTAGCAGGGTTAACTTTTTGAACTTTACGTTTTCCTAAGAAAATTGCTCCAGCCAAAGCGACCCATCCAGCACTCATGTGTACTACAGTACCACCAGCGAAGTCAAGAACTCCCCAGCCAAAGAATAATCCATCAGGATGCCAAGTCATGTGGCATAATGGAGCGTATATGAATAAGATAAATAAAACCATGAATAATAAGTAAGCCCAGAAACGTACACGCTCTGCAAAAGCTCCTGTGATTAATGCTGGAGTAATGATTGCGAATTTTGCTTGAAATAAAGCAAAAAGAATCATCGGGATTGTTGGTGCTAATTCCCACGCAGTGTTTGCGCTTACTCCTTGGAAAAATATATTTGAAGAAGGATCTCCAATGAAACCGCCTATAGATGGCCCAAAACATAATCCGAAACCAATTACTACCCAAAGTACTGTAACAATTACCATTGCCATGAAACTTTGAAGCATTGTGCTGATTACGTTTTTCTTGCCTACCATACCGCCATAGAAAAATCCTAATCCCGGAGTCATTAATAATACAAATGCCGTAGCAACAACCATCCATGCTGTATCACCCGTGTCTAATTTTAATTCAACAACATGAGCGCCTAATGTTTTTGATTCAGTAACAAATGAGATAGAAAAAATAGATAGTAACAAAATCGTGATGAGGATCACACTTAAAATAATTTTTCGCATAGTTATTTAGTTTTAAATTTTTTATAAAAGTATAAAATCATTCGACACCCCTATAAAAAATAGAGCCTATTGTTTAATTTTTGTTAATTTTAAAATTTGACCCCCTAAATTTTGCGTGTATATCTTAAAAAAGACTTAAATTTTACAATTTATTAATCTTGAAATGGGTAAAAAGTACCATTTATGCAAATTATGATGAAAAAAAGATACTATTATTCTTAAAATACTGATTTTTTCTTCTCAAATTATTCAATGTATTGTTTAAAGTGTGTTGCTTCAAATGAAAAAGGCATCAAATGAATATTTCAATTGATGCCTTTTTGTATTAAAAAAGATGTATTATTTCTGACCGAACTTCTCTTTGAATTTTCTGTTCAGTTTATTTTGGAAAGTATCTAAGTTGATATTTCTTCCTTGAATAAAAGCAGTTGTCAATTTGTTTGTACGCATATCTAAAGCATCTCCTTCAGAAATAAATAAAGTGGCGTCTTTACCCGTTTCTAAAGTACCGCAAGTAGCATCAATACCTAATAATTTAGCGGTATTTAATGTAATTAACTGTACAGCAATTTCTTTGTCTAAACCAAAAGCGGCGCAAGTTCCTGCCAAGAAAGGCAAGTTTCTCACGCTCATACGCTCGTGATCACCGCTGTTTTCTAATCCTACAACAATTCCTTTGTCAGTAAGCATTTTTGCCATTTTATAAGGCAAATTCACATCTTGATCTGCGCTTGTTGGCATATCGTGTACACGTCTTAAAAGTACGCCTACATTGTATTTTAATAATTGAGGAGTTGCTTTGTAAGCTTCAAATCCGCCAACAATAACAATCTTTTTAATTTGATTGTCTGTCGCTAATTGAATGGCATCTACAATTTGCTTTTCTTCATCAGCGTGGATATAAAGTGTTTGAGTTCCGTCAAATAAACCTTTTGTAGCTTCAAGAACAATGTTTCTTTCTTTTGGAGTGGTTTGATTATACGCTTTTGCATTAATCAAAAATGCATTGATTTCTTCAGACTGTTTTGCATAATCCTTGTTTGGCTCAATAACTCCAGGCTCAAACCAAGATCCTGATCTTTTGAAACTTGATGGAAAGTTTAAATGAATTCCGTCATTTTCTTTTAAAATAGCATCTTTCCAGCTCCAAGCATCTAATTGCACGATTGATGAAGTTCCAGAGATTGTTCCACCACGTGGAGTAACCTGTGCGATTAAAATTCCGTTAGGACGAACAGTTTCGACTACTTTTGATTCTGAATTATAAGCAATAATACTTCTCACATTCGGATTAAAAGTTCCAATTTCTTCCTCGTCATCTGATGCTTTTACAGCATCAATTTCTACTAAACCTAAAGTCGCGTTTGACGCAATAAAACCTGGATAAACATGTTTTCCAGTCGCATCAATTGTAGTGTCATAGGCATCAGCGGCAAGTCTGATAGTTGTTGCATCGGCTACTAAAGTCAGTTTTCCATCTTTAAATCCGATTGCGCTATTTTGAATTACTTTTCCGTTCCCCAAGTGCGCAGTAGCATTTAAAATCAAAACCGATTTTGATTGCTTTGGCGCTGGAATTTGTTGTGCATTCATTTGTATAGAAGCACAAAACAACAGCAACAGTTTATATATATTCTTATTTATCATGTTGTATCTTTTTATCATTATGAATTTTCTAAAGCTCTTATAACTGTTCTAAAGTATCACAGTGATATTCTCTTTTCTCTTTTCTTGTTGGCGCCTGAGTGCTGTTTCCTTTGTTTTTTTCTTGCGACATTTGTCCAATCAATTCGTTTCTTTCTTTAGTGATGGCCAATTGTTTTTGAGCATCTTTTTCGATATCAAAATAAACTACACCTTCAATAATTGTTTTTTCAGCTTTAGCATAAATAGACAATGGATTTTCACTCCATAAAACTACATCGGCATCTTTGCCTACTTTTAAGCTTCCTACCTTATCATCAATATGTAATAATTTTGCAGGATTTAAAGTCACAAATTTCCAAGCATCTTCTTCAGATACATTTCCGTATTTTACAGCTTTTGCGGCTTCTTGATTTAATCTTCTTGACATTTCAGCGTCATCAGAGTTGTAAGCAACCACTAAGCCTTCATTGTGCATAATTGGTCCGTTGTACGGAATTGCATCATTAACCTCAAATTTATAGGCCCACCAGTCAGAGAATGTAGAAGCTCCAACGCCGTGTTCTTTCATCTTATCGGCAACTTTGTAACCTTCTAAAATGTGCGTGAAAGTGTTTACTCTGAAATTGAATTTTTCAGCAACATTCATCAACATCAAAATTTCTGACTCTACATAAGAGTGACAAGTAATGAAACGCTCTTTGTTTAAGATTTCAGCAAGAGTCTGTAATTCCAAATCCACTCTCGGAGCTTTTCCTTTTTTATTTCCAGCATTGAATTTTTTCCAGTTTTCGTCGTATTCTTTAGCCAATTGGAAATAATCTGTGAAAACTTGTTCAACTCCCATTCTGGTTTGTGGAAAACGTGTTGGATTGTCAATTCCCCAATTCGCTTGTTTTACGTTTTCACCCAAAGCAAATTTGATGAATTTTGGTTGGTTTTTGTACAACATATCTTCTGTCGCAGAACCCCATTTCCATTTTACAATTGCAGAACGACCACCAATTGGGTTTGCAGATCCGTGCAATAATTGCGAAATAGTAACACCTCCAGCTAAATCTCTATAAATATTAATATCTTCAGAGTTAACAACATCCTGAATCGTAACTTCGGCAGTTGAGTTGTGTCCGCTTTCGTTTACACCTTTAGAAATTGCGATATGCGAATGCTCGTCAATAATACCGCTTGTAATGTGTTTTCCTTTTGCATCGATCACAGTTGCAGATGCATCTGAAAGGTTTTTTCCAACAGCGACGATTTTTCCGTTTTTGATTAAAACATCTGTTTCAGTCAAAATTCCTTCTTTTTCATTCGTCCAAACTGTAGCATTTTTGAATAATAAAGTTTGAGCCGTTTGTTTTTTAGTATCTCCAAAAGCAACGTTTGGATACGTTACAGGCATAACCGCATTTGGTTTTTCTGGCTTAACAGTATCTTTTACTGCCACAAACGGATTAGTTTTTACTGCATTCCAAACTAATTCATCTCCGTTTGCTAAAACAGCTTTTCCTGAAAGCGCATCTGTTTTTTCAACAAATCCAGTTAAACGAGCAAAGTTTGATTTAATAGTATCCGCAGGTTTGATGACAAGTGAAACCCAATTTTTTGCGATAGAAAAAGTGCTTTTTACTTTTTTAGAATCAGCAGTTGTGATTTCTGATTTTTGAGCATCAGCCGTTCCGTCAATTTTCCATTTATAAATATCTTTTCCAACAGTCAAGTTGTAATTTCCACGAATATCTTTTGCATTGATATCGTTCACGATATATTTGCTTCCTTGAACCCAGTTTTCATATAAAACTGTTTTTTCGTCAAAAATTTCGCCAGAAGTAATAATGAAATTGGCAAAACTTCCCGTTTTCAAACTTCCAACTTCGTCGCTTTTTCCTAAGATCGCCGCCGGAATTGTCGTTAACGCTTCTAAAGCTTTTGTTTTATCAAAACCATATTTTATTGCTTTCAATAAATTAGGTTTAAAATCTTCAATCTTTTTTAATTTGTCTGTTGTTAGAGCAAAAACAACTCCGTTTTCTGAAAGCACTTTCAAGTTTGTTGGCGCTTGATTCCAGAAACGCATATCTGCCAATTCAATTTGGTTTGATAAATATGGATTAGAAACATCATAAGCATCTGGGAAACTTATCGGAATGATGAATTTTGCATTCGTAGCTTTTATTTCTTCAATTCTCTCAAATTCGTTACCGCTTCCTTTTAAAACGTAGTTTAAGCCAAATTCTTTTGCAATTTTCGAAGCTCTTAAACTGTTCAATTTATCTTCTGTTGCAAAAATCTGAACTAATTTTTCATTGCTAGCCAAAGCTTCTAATGATAAATCTTTGGTTTCAGAATTTCCTTTTTTATACCAATCTAAGTCAAGGTACATTTGGCGCAATAAAGCCATCATACCCATCAAAGAGCTTGGATATGCTTGACTTGTCAAAGCACTTTTTGTAAAAGCAAAGTGATTTGTTAGTTTGTTCGAAATGATTTGTTTGCTGTTGTCTTCATTATTAAGAGCGACTAGAGCTCCAGTTCCTTGAGCGATTCCGTCAACAGTGTGAGTTCCAACAACACCAAAACCAGCTTTCAAAAATTCTTCTGCTTTTGGTTGGTCATATTTGAAAGTTTCGTAACCGTTTACTTCAGGTCTAACGCTTTCGTTCCAGTAATAACCCGTTCTTTTTGTGTCATAAATCTGATTGCGGTTGCGTCCTGGAGGTAAGTTTGATTTTGGTTTTTCGATTCCAAAACTTGTATAAGCATCAATAAATGATGGATAAATTGTTTTTCCTGCCAGATCAATTGTGATGCTGTTTTTAGGAATTGCAATTGAAGTTCCAACAGAAACTACTTTTCCGTCTTGGATCAGCAATGTTCCTTTTTCAATTTTTTGAGTTGGTGTAACATAAATCGTGGCGTTTGTAAAAACAGTGTAATTTTTACTTTTGTTATGCACACTTTCATTAACAGGGAAATAGTCTTGAGCATACGTTTTTGTTAAAAAAACGCTCAAAAAGAGTAGTAGTAGGGCTTTTTTCATATGGTATTTGCTAATTTGTTGCTAAAAATATGAAAATATGTTAGATAAGTTTTAATTTTCCAAAATGTTTTTTCTCTATTTTAGATAAAGATTTTGGTAAACCGCTGATGGATAGTGTATATAGAACATTTATGGAAAATTCACAAAAAATAAAATGGGGAATTATTGGTTTGGGAAACATAGCCAATCAATTTGCTTCAGACTTGCTATTGCTAGAAGATGCTGAATTGACAGCAGTTGCTTCTAGAGATTTGGTTAAAGCCAATGATTTTGCCCAAAAATTTAATTGCACTAAAGCATATGATTCTTATGAAGCACTTTTTGCCGATGAAGAAGTCGAAATTATTTACATTGCCACGCCACACAATTCTCATGCGAGCATTGTCTATTAAAGCCTTAGAAAACGGAAAACATGTTTTATGCGAAAAACCGATGGCACTTTCGTATCCAGATGCAATCCGAATGATTGAAGCTTCAAAAAAGAATAATAGATTTTTTATGGAAGCATTTTGGACGCGATTTAATCCGTCAATAAAAGAAGTTTTGCAACAAGTAAAAAACGGAGCAATTGGCGATGTGAAATACATCAATGCTGATTTTGCTTTCCGCGGAAGCGAAACTGAAAATCAAAGACTTTTTGACAAGAATCTTGGCGGAGGCGCATTATTTGATATTGGCGTTTATCCTTTATTTCTGTCGTATATATTGTTGGGAAATCCGAAAGAGATTATTGCAAAAGCCATAAAACATAAAAACGACATTGATTTGCAGACTTCGATGATCTTGCAATATGAATCGGCACAATCTATTTTGCACGCTTCCATTGTTTCTGATTCAGAAATGAAAGCGGTTATTGCGGGAAGTAAAGGAAGAATCGAGCTCAATTCGCCTTGGTTTGTTGCCGATGGATATTCTTTATCTATAAACAATGAAAAAGAAGCGGTTATCAGTTTGCCGGTTTTAGGAAAAGGATATTCGCATGAAATTATGGAATGCCATAATTGTATTCGAAATAGTCAAATTGAAAGTGAATTTTGGTCGCACCAGAATTGCTTGGATTTGAGTAAAATAGTGGAAGAAATCAAATCTCAAATTAAATTACCTTTCTAGATTATTTTTTTGTAATAAAATATTTACAATAATTATTTTTTCATTAGATTTAAAAATCATTTAATGAAAGAATAATTATGCTAGTAAAAGTTTACGGAAGTGCCGTTTTTGGAGTAGAAGCAACTACCATTACAATGGAAGTTCATATGGACAAAGGAATTGGTTATCATTTAGTTGGGCTTCCAGATAATGCCATAAAAGAAAGCAGTTTTAGAATTGCAATCGCTCTAAAAAACAACGGATTAAGTCTTCCGGGAAAAAAATAACCATAAATATGGCGCCCGCCGACCTTAGAAAAGAAGGTTCTGCATACGATTTACCACTCGCAATGGGAATTTTAGTCGGTTCAGACCAAATAAAGGCCCCCGAAATTGAACAATATATTATTATGGGCGAACTTTCATTAGATGGAAGTTTGCGACCTATTCGTGGCGCTTTGCCAATTGCAATAAAAGCAAAAGAAGAAGGTTACAAAGGATTTTTTCTGCCAATTCAAAATGTAAAAGAAGCGACAATTGTCGCCGGACTTGATGTTTATGGTGTTTCAAATTTGCAGGAAATAATAGATTTTTTTAAAGGAAAAGGAACGCTTCAGCCAACTGTAATTGATACGAGAGCAGAATTTTACAAAACTCTCGATTTTCCTGAACATGATTTTTCAGATGTTCGCGGTCAAGAGAGTATCAAACGTTGTATGGAAATTGCGGCGACTGGAGGACATAACATCATTTTAATTGGTCCGCCGGGAGCTGGAAAAACAATGTTGGCAAAACGCGTTCCCAGTATTTTGCCTCCAATGACTTTGCGCGAAGCGCTTGAAACGACTAAAATTCACAGTGTTGCTGGAAAACTGAAAGAAGTCGGTTTGATGAATCAGCGACCGTTTCGCAGTCCGCATCATACAATTTCAAATGTGGCTCTTGTTGGTGGCGGAAGTTATCCACAACCGGGCGAAATATCGATGGCGCATAATGGTGTTTTGTTTTTGGATGAATTGCCAGAATTTAAACGTGATGTTTTAGAAGTAATGCGTCAGCCACTTGAAGATCGTGAAGTAACTATTTCTAGAGCCAAATTTACGGTTACATATCCGTCGTCGTTTATGTTGGTGGCGAGCATGAACCCTAGTCCGAGTGGATTTTTTAACGATCCAAGTATGCCGAATACCTCATCACCGCATGAAATGCAACGCTATATGAGCAAAATTTCCGGACCGCTTTTAGACCGAATTGATATTCATATCGAAGTAACACCTGTTCCTTTCGAAAAACTGGCAGATGACCGAAAAGCCGAAAGCAGTGTCGAAATCAGAAAACGTGTTACGGCGGCAAGGGAAATTCAAACTAAAAGATTTCAGGAAATCGAAAACATACATTATAATGCCCAAATGAGCAGTAAATTGATTCGTGAATTTTGCGTTTTAGACGCACAATCAAAAGAATTGCTAAAAACCGCAATGGAACGTTTGAATCTTTCCGCGCGAGCATACGATAGGATTCTGAAAGTCGCGAGAACAATTGCTGATTTAGACAATGCTCCGTCAATTATTTCGCGACATATCGCTGAAGCTATTCAATATAGAAGTCTAGATCGTGAAGGATGGCTTGGATAATTAATTGTGAATTGTTAATTATAAATTGTTAATTGTAAAACCGATTGTCACCCTGAGCGAAGTCGAAGGGCGCTCCTATTGAAACGAGGGCCTCGACTTCGCTCAGCCTGACAATTGCGAATGAAAATTGAAACTGGAAACCTGAACTAAAACTTAATTTCCTTTTATTTCTTTTACTACTTGAACAGGCTTATAAAAACTGCTTCTATTTGTAGTAACAATCAACACGCCGGCTTCTCCATAATTTCCATAAATGCTGATTCCTTTTTGTTTGTCCATGGCGATAATTTTGGAAATTTCCATTTTAGACAAAACAAGCTTTTCTTTTTCCAAGTCCTGAAAACGATGTGGTATTCCGTCAACAACTACAATTGGCTTATCGCTAATTTTTCCGGCTTTAGCCAAATTTGCAATCGAATCAGAAAGATAGAATTTGTCTTTTCCTTCATCAGAGAGTTCATATTTGCTTTGGGAAAATGCCGAAATAGAGGCAAACAAAAGTATTGCGGTAATAAATTTGATCATTTTTTTCAGGTTTAGAGCGGTTAGTTTTTTTGTTAAAGGTTTTGTGTTTTGATATATAATTGAAATCGAAAATACGAATTTTAATATTAATACAATCAGCTCATTAAAACAAAAAAATCCTGCTAAATAAAAGCAGGATTTCATTTATAAGAACATGAAAAATTATTTTTGTTTATCTGCAAAAATTGCATCCAGACCTTCCATCGCAATAGTAAAACCTTCCTTGAATCCCATTTGAATAATCATTTCCAAGTCAGAAAGTTTCTCGTGTTTAATTGCAATATCAACAAAAGTTGAACCGTCTTGTTCAGAAAAATTGACATCCCAGTTAGACCTCGGAAATTCGGTATTTAAATTTCCTTCGCTGTCGCAGAAAGCATCCAAATATTTGAAATTTGTCTTCGGACTAATAGAAGTAAAATCGGCAATTGCCCAATGTTCTTCGCCTTCTGGACCAACCATTGCATAAAGTCGGCGTCCGCCTTCTTTAAATTCCATACTTTTAGTTCGGGCTTTCCAAGGAGCTGGCGCCCACCATTGATCCAGAATTTCAGCTTCTGTCCACGCCGACCAAACATCAGGTAAGGATGCATTAAATTCGCGTTTTACATTTACGGTACTCGTTTCTTTATCTACTGTAAAATTCATTAAAAAATTTGATTTCATTTTCTTTAGATTTTAAATTCGTTGTGTGATTTAAAAAGACTTTTATTTTTCAGCTTCCAAAATTTTATCCAAGCTGTCCATTGCAGATGTAAAACCTTCTTTGAAGCCAGTTTCTATTAATTGTTCTATTTCGGCCAAATTATCTCTGTGAATGGCAATGTCAACAATTGTCGCATTTTCTTCTTCGGAAAAAGTAACGCTCCAGTTTGAACTTCCAAAATTCGGAATTGGGTTTTCATCAGCATCACAAAAAGTTGATGTATGTTTGAAATTCGTTTTTGGAGAAATAGAAGTGTATTCAAAAAAACTCCATCGCTCGTCGCCCTCAGGAGTAACCATTGCATATAATCTTCGTCCCCCTTCCTTAAATTCCATTCTTTTTGTTTTTGATTTTATCGGAGCTGGAGCCCACCATTGATCCAGAATTTCTGCTTCTGTCCATGCCGACCAAACGTTTGACAATGGCGCATTGAATTTGCGTTTTACGTTTACCGTTTTATTTTCCTTGTCTAGGGAAAAATTCATTAAAAGATCAGATTTCATTTTCTTTAGATTTTAAATTCATTAATACTTGATCCAATTGGCTGAAACGGCTTTCCCAAATTTTCTTGAACTGCTCCATCCATTGATCTACTTCTTTCATTTTATCAATTTTGAGCTGATAATAAATTTCTCTGCCCAGTTTTTTTCTTCCAATAAATCACATTCGTTCAAAACTTTAATGTGTTTAGAAACTGCTTGTCTTGTGGTTTTGAATTGTTCTGCAATGGCATTTGGTGTTAATGCCGTTGTCGAAACCAAAACTAAAATCGCTCTTCGAGTCGGATCGGCGATTGCTTGAAAAATATCTCGTTTCATTTTTTAAATAGAATTACGCAACTAATTAGTTGCAAATATACGCAACCTTTTGGTTGCGCAATTAGAAAAAGCATATTTTTTTTAAAGAAAAGAACCTAAACAAAAAAAGACGCATCAAAAATGCGCCTTTTTCTTTATAATCATGTTATATAATTATCGTCTAAATTTATTCTTTACAATGATGTCTTTTAGCTTGGCTTTCAGATCTTCGCCTGTGTCGTAAACCATTTGCTCGTTATTCGGAAACAAAACTGCACGTTTATTGAAGTTGCCTAGATAATTGTCCTCGCATGCATTTTTATCACCTTTATAAGTCGAATAGATATTCTCAAAAACAAATTCACTGCTAATTGGAAATGTCTGAACCAGCTGATTCGATTTCAAATCAACGTAATCCACTTTTGCAGTAACCTGGCACGATTTGAATTGTCGGAATTCGTAAACTGTTGCACGAAGAATTTTATAATTATCTACTTTAACTTCCTTTCCAAGACTGTCTTTTACAGCCTTTCCTCGGCTGTCCAAAAGTGTTTTTACGCCATCTTTTACCTGTTTTTCTTTAGTAAATTCCTTTTCTTTGATTTGCTCTGGAGAAATATAAATATCTCTAAAATTAATAATCAGACTGTAATCGTAGTTTACATTTTTTTGTCTGGCACTATGATAGACCGTCCATTTATCATTTAATCCGTAGGTTTTGAAATCCAATAAATCGTCCTGAAGCATTTTCGGAATTACCATATTAGTTTCATTTTTGGCATAAACATCTACAAAATCAGTTCCTTTAAACTGAGCATCGTCCATCAATTTTTTTGCATTTTTGTAATTCGGATTTATACTTTCCAAATAGGCAAAATCATCGTAAGCTTTTCTGAAATCCAATTTATTGTTCGATTTCAAAAGAGCAGAAGCGTTTTCATACAAATATTTTGAAAGTGCGTTTTTGCTGTTTACAATTTCATTCGAATAATTGTCAAATGGAAAAATCGCGTTTCTTCCCTGCTTTAATAATTTCAAAGGTAAAATCGGCCTAATTTTTTCCTGACGGTTATTGAGCTGTAAATAAGTATTATAGATGCGTTCAGCATTCGCAGGATTATTCTCTTTGTTGAGCATTTCCAGATTACGCAAGTCTCGATCTTTTGCTTTGGCAAAAGCCTCTTCGAGCAGATATACATAATCCTGTTTTCCTTTTGAATCTTTATTCGTTCTTAAAGCTTCGACCGCGCGGTCAATTGCGCCGTCATAATTGCCATCGCTTATTAGCGCTTGTGTTGTTTTTACACCGCACGAAGAAAGAATTAGAAAAAATATAGAAAATAGTAAAGTAGTTTTTTGCATGTTGTATTTTTTGAAGGTGTAAATATATCTTTTTTTAACTTTCAACAACTATGCCTTTTTTTAGATTTTTTAAGGAGCAGAAACCTATGTTTTCATAAGAATGTTTAGTCCCGCTGTCCGCTATATCTTTTGTGGTGAACCCCACCACAAAAGGATGCCGCCTCCATCGGGGCTAGATGAGAAGTTTTGTTTTTTTCGAGTAATAAAAACGATTGTGATTTAGTTACTTACTTTTTTATACTCAAAAGTGCCTACTTCAGGATTTGAGATACTGCGTTTTTCACTGTCAAAAGAATTAATTTTAAATACGACTGGCACAATAACAGAAACGATAGTCAACTGAGAATTGTCGCTTGATAATTTCCATTTTGCTTTATGAGATTCATCACCAATTACGCTTTCAAAATCACCATTTTCTTTAAAAATCTGAAAAACCTGATCTGTTTTAAAACGTTTCTTGATATCTTTTTCTTTTCCGTTTTTAGTCCATTTTACCAATTGCCATTTTCCAATCAATTCTTTAGAAGTTTGAGCCGTGGCAGACAATCCAATTAAAAATGCAAATGCTAAAAATAATTTTCTCATTACTAAAGTTTTAAAGTTGAATTCTAAAATTAAGAATTTCTTCTGATTTGAAAGAAAATTTAAAGTTAAGTCTATGCTTTTTAGTTTGATAGCGACTTTTTAATCAATACAATTTGGCCTAAATGATAATAACTGTGTTCGATCATACAGTCAATGTTTCTTCTGTAAGTGCCATATTTTACATCTACAAAACCTTCGTCTAGTTTTTCATCTGGCATTTTTTCAACCAGAGAAGCAAATTCTTCAGCTGTGTCCCAAAATTTATTTAGAAAAATATCCCATTCCCATTGCGATTGAATAGGAGGAAAGTCAAAACTGAATTTGTCTTTTATATCGAGAGTTCCGCCTTTAAAAACCTGATTTATTCCGTTGATGTAGTAATGAATATGTTGTGCCAGAATTGCAATGGTGTTTAAGTTTTGAAGCGGAGCAATGGCAATTTTCCAATCCAGATTTTCGAGCTGGTCTTTATAATTGGTATTGGCAACCCAAGTTCCGTTCAAAATAATCTCTCTAAACCGATTTGCAATTTCAACTGTATTTTTCATGTTCAAATAATTTTTGGAATAGTTACAATTTTAGCAATATTTCAGCCACCAATATTTATTCTCAAGTTTATATTTTCCAAACCATTTTGAAGGTTTATAAAGAATTACCACAACAAAAATCCACATTAAATAAATTGCCCAAAGAGGCAAACCACTTTCAGTATTTTTTGGACGCCCAAAAGTTCCTGATGCAAATTCGAATTGTGACCAACTGATATCTTGTGCGAAAAGCATAATTATAGTCAGAATATGAATGACATAAAAATGAACAATAAAGTAAAACAAAGGTACTCTTCCATAAACTAAAGTGACTTTTTTGACTTTATTATGAAATTGATCTGCAAAGGCAAGAAGCAAAAACATGATACCTAAATTGAGTAAGCAAAATAGGAGTGAAGGCGGATATTTGGTAACATTGATAAAAGACAAAAAAGTAAAAACAGCATCTTTTTGAACATTCCACAATGCTGGATCGCCATAAATATTCAAGAAGCGAATCGCGACAAATAAAGCCAAAGCACTGCAACCAATTTTGATAAATAGTTTTTTTCTTTTTAGGGTTTCCAGTTCAAAGAATTTTCCGCTAGCAAACCCAACAAACATAATTCCCAGCCATTGAAAAGGTGGGTAAGCCATAATAAATACTCTTCCTAACAAAGGGTTCCCAAATGGAGTTCCAAACGGACTTATAAAAGACGTTAAAATTGGATTTAAAGTCACGTTTTGCGAAACCAAAATAAAAGGCAAAAGATTATGGAAAATTAAAATAAAGAGTCCAATAATTCCTAAGATTCTGGATGGAATTTTCAATAGCAATCCTAAAATAATAAATCCAAAACCTATTGTGGCAATTACTTCAAATAGAAGTGTGTGAAATCCAATATCGAAATACAATCCGAAATTGAAAATTGTAAATTCAAGGAATATTAACCAAAAACCTCTTTTAAATAAAAGCATTCTTGTTTCGGCTAAACTATTATTTTGAAGAGAAAGATAAACCGAAGTTCCTGCCAAAAAAACAAAAGTTGGTGCACATAAATACGTAATCCATCGTGTAAAAAACAACCAAGGTGTAGTTGTTGACAAATCTGTCGGACTTTGTGTTAGCGAATCAACATGCATCAAATCACGAACATGATCAAGAGCCATAATAATCATTACAATGCCTCGTACGATGTCGATTGATGGAAGTCGTTTCATTAGTTTGGTTTTGAAATGATTAAGAGTAAATTTAGTAAATTATTTAATCTTTTCAATTTGCCTTTTATGGCGCAAAACATGTACAATAGCATGTTCCATTAATTGTTCAATATCATAAAGTTGTCCCCACGAAGTCATCATTTTCAATGAATTATCATATTGTTCTAGTTCATTGTCTTTAATTTCTCTGAGAACATTTTCAGTATATTCGAAAACATTGTTTAAGTCGTTCAAATATTCTTCAATAGTTGAATGGAAAACCTTTTCAGGGCGGTCAATAGTATGGCCTTTCAGATTCTGAATATTTATGGCATAAATGTAGCCCGATCTTACAACATGTGATAAAATTGTTTGTATCGATTTGCAATCTTCGTTTGTTGTTTTTTCGTCTGTGATTTTTGTTAAAGCATTATCGGAAAAGGTTTTAATTACATCTTTAAGATCATTAATTGCTTGTTCGTAAATGTCAAGCAATGCTCCAACGGCGCCTTGTCTATTCATTTTTTGGTTATGAAAATTTGTTTTTAATCTGATAAATAATCTCCCAAAAAATAACAGCAAAAACAGCATTTGCAAGTATAGCTGTTTTAACCTGATACGGATCATACTCAAAAAGCAAATGCAGGTTTGTAAACTTCAAAGCCAGAAAAAGGGCCAATGTTGCAATTGCTACAGCGTAGATTACATTCAATATAGGTTTCCATTTTAAAGCCACAAAAGCATAAATAATATTGAAAACCGCATAACCGAATCCTAGGGTTACAAAAGGGTCCGTTTTTAATTTTTCACCTATCTTTAAAATAATTGGTGTTGAAATTAGATATAAAAAGAAAAGTATTGAATAAGAAAGAATTCGTATTTGTGGTTTCATTTTTTATTATTTAAGATGAAGTTTCGCAGTAGCAAAAGTAATTCGAAAAGATGAATTCTAAATGAAGTTAATTTACTCTTTAGATGTTCTTCGGTTTTTTATGGCAATAGTTTTTCTATTTTTTCTTCTGATTTTTCCTTTAAAACGCTATCTGGTTTGAAACTCCAAATGATTAGAAATTTTCCTTTTACGACATATTCTTCTGGATGTTCATCAGTTGGCTGGCCGTCTTTTCCCCAAAGTAATCCTTGCAGAAAACGATCGCCTTTAAAAACGTGATCAAATTCAAAATACATAATCGAACCACGATCGCCTTTGCTTCTAAAATTCTGAATGGCTTTGCTTTTTACAGTTCCAACAATATTGCTGTAGGTTTCAATATCATTATAAAAAGTGCAGGCTTGTGGCGTAATGCAAATATTGCCGTCGTTGAACGTGTAAGCTTTGGGAATTTCTTTTGGTTTTAATTTTAAATCAGCAATAGTTTGACTGAATAAATTGGTTGTAAGCAATATGAATAAAGCTGACAAGGAAATTGTAATTTTCATGATTTGGGTTTTGGGTTTGCTAAGCTAAAATAAGTTTTTTATTTGAGTTTAAAGCGGTCAAAAAGCTTTAAGCAGAAATTTTATCCGAATCATTTTCATCTTCCAAGATATAATTAGAAGGCGTTTTTCCTAAATGTTTTTTGAACATGAAAATGAAAGCGCTGGCAGTTTCATAACCTAAATCCAAAGCGATTTCTTTTATGGATTGTTTTTCGCCCAAACGTTTAATCGCTTCAAGTAATTTTAAACGCGTACGCCAATCGCTGAAATTCATTCCCAATTCTTTTATGAATAATCTCGATAAAGTTCGACTGCTCATAAACGAAAGTTCGGCATAATAATCAATTGTATTTTTGCTTGCTACGTCATTCATTAAAAGTTCAACTACTTTTTGAAGTCTTTCGTTATTTGTCGTTGGCAAAAAAGTAGCGCTTGGCTCAATCAATGCAAGTTCATCCAGAAAAACGGAAATAACTCTGCGTTGCGCAGGCGTCAGGTTTCCATCTGTTCCAAAAGAAATAATTTTGAAGACCAACTGTTTTAAAAACATCGGAATATCAAATGAAAAACTGTTTATAGGCAGTCCTTCACTTGCCGACGGATCAATAAAAACGCTATAATAATTAACGTCTTTCTGAAAAGTAACCTGATGTTCGACACCGCCCGGAAGCCACAATCCCTGCAACGGATTTACAACCCAAATATGATTTCCAACCACAACATTCATGACGCCACGAGTAGCATAAATCAATTGTCCGCGCGGATGCGAGTGCGAAATGCACATTTCGTTGTTGACCATTTCAGTATAGCCAATAACAGGAATTAATGGATTGACTTGGTATCCATAATCCTGCGCCATTCGATATGTCCGAATCTGATTATTCATTGTCCAAATATAGCAATTTTGACATTCTAATTTATTCCAATTTTGTAATAAAATAATACAGCTGTTATTTTTAAAAAATACCATTAACCTAAAAACAACTCATGGAAACCGTTAAAGTACAACCAGAAGTAATTAAAAAAACAACGTATTCGATACTTTTTATAATCAGTTTTTCGCATTTAATCAATGATCTTTTACAAGCTGTCGTTCCTTCAATATATCCGCTCATTAAAGAAAATTTCGGACTGAGTTTTACTCAAATCGGAATTATCACTTTTACCTATCAAATCGTCGCTTCAATTTTACAGCCTTTCGTGGGAATGTATACCGACAAAAATTCTAAACCTTATTCATTGATTGTCGGAATGTGTTTCACCATGACGGGATTATTTTTGGTTTCGATCGCTACAAATTTCACTTTTCTATTGTTATCAGTAAGTTTAATCGGAATTGGATCTTCGATTTTTCATCCTGAATCTTCGAGAGTCGCACATTTGGCTTCAGGCGGTAAAAAAGGACTGGCGCAGTCTATTTTTCAATTGGGAGGAAATGCCGGAAGCGCAATCGGACCTTTGTTGGCGGCTGTTTATAATCATTCCGCATGGACAAAGTTTTGTGGCTTGGTTTTGTATTATCGCTTTAATCGGAATTTTTGCTTTGTATAAAATTGCGCTTTGGTACACAGAACATTTAGCTGAAAGAAATGCGAATAAAGCCACGCATAAAATTGAAACGCATCATTTATCAAAAAATAGAGTGATTGCTTCGTTGATCATTTTATTGGTTTTGATTTTCTCTAAATACTTTTATATGAGCAGTATTACGAGTTATTATACATTCTTTTTGATTGATAAATTCCATATTTCGATTCAGCAATCGCAGGTGTATTTATTCTTGTTTTCTGGAGCTGTTGCGAGCAGGAACTTTAATTGGCGGACCAATTGGCGATCGAATTGGAAGAAAATATGTAATCTGGGTTTCAATTCTTGGAGTTGCGCCATTTACGTTGATGTTGCCTTATGTAGATTTATTTTGGGTCGGAACTTTATCTGTAATTATCGGATTGATTCTTTCTTCTGCTTTCTCTGCAATTCTAGTTTATGCAACTGAATTATTGCCTGGAAAAGTAGGTTTAGTAGCCGGTCTTTTCTTCGGATTCGCCTTTGGAATGGGAGGTTTAGGATCTGCAGTTTTAGGAAAAATCGCCGATGCGACAAGTATAGAATATGTTTTTAAAATTTGTGCGTTTCTGCCTTTGATTGGGATTATTACTGGTTTCTTGCCGAATATTGAGGGGAGGAAAAAAGTTTAATTGCGTCCAGCTTTAGCTGGATGAGAAAATAATAAAGGAGCTTAAGGCTTTAGCCAAATTGTAATATTTGGCTAAAGCCTTTTCTGATCTTGACATATTTCTCCAGTTAAAACTGGAGGCAACTTATAAAAACTTTGCGTTCCTTTTTGCTGTCTCGCTCGTGCCCGTAAAGTTTTTATATTGTAGATTTCTTCAACTTGTGTTCACGAGCGAGACGCTCGCGCTAGCAGGGATAAACGTGTTTTACTTTGTTTGCAAAATTATTTTTCAAGCGGAATTCCTTTTTTTGACATTTCGTATCTCTTCTCAACAAAGTAATATACAGCATCTAGATCAGTATTTGTGAGATATGGAAAAGAAGTCATAAGTCCCCAGCCTTGAGCTCTTATTTCTTTCGCAATTTTATCGCCTCGTTCATACATTTGATAAGAATATCGAGTATAATTGTAAAGCCACTTCTTCTCTCTCAATTTGGTAATACCTCCTAGGGCTGGTGCGGTTGCAATTTGATCCATTCCGATGTAATGACAGGTCGCGCAATCTCTTTTAAAAATATTCCGTCCTTTTGTGTAAAGAGGATCAGTTTGATTAATTGTGATATAGTTTTCTCTTAAATTGAATTTTTCTTCTAGTTGTTTCATTTCGTTGAAAGAACATAAAAGAAAGGCAAGTACAATAATAAAAAATAATTTATTCATGAGTGTATATATGGTTTGTTAACGTTTTATGGCTAATCAGTTTTTTGATTTTATATCTAATATACAGCTTTCATTTTATATAGTCCTTATTTGCAATCTCCCGCTCGAGCATGCAAAGTTTTTATTTATTTGCTTAATTTGAGTTCACGAGCGGGAGGCTCGCGCTAGCGGGGAATTAATTTGCTATATAGTAAAAATAATTTTTGTTAATCTTTTCAAACGTCAAGATTTCGAAAAGAAAATTATCTGTTTCCATTTCTCCTTTTGTGTTGAAATAAAATCCGTATGAATTATCAGTAAGTCCATCAACCAAATAGAAAATACCTTTTTTTGTTTTAACAGCGGAATAAATATTTAACTCCTTAAGTAAGTCAAAAATTTTGATTAGTTGTTTCGAAAAGCTTTTTTTAAATTACTTTCAATCTTATTTGAAATGGGAAAAGGAGAATCTGAAGGGATTATATATTTCCAATAAAGTCCATTTTCTTTATATAGATTATCAACTCTTTGAATTCCTTGATAAGATGTAAAAATCTCATTTTTATTATCTGAAATAAGTTTGGTAAGATTTTCGAATTTTTTCAGGTTTTCATTTAGATAAATTTCTAAAAAGTTTTTCCTCTCTCGACCTTTTTCTAAAAATTGATTTGGCATTTCCATTGCCATTTTTTGCTGTATATTATAATTGTGAGCGAACGCTCCGAAGATAAAATTGGGTACTTCACTTGCATTATGAAAAGTATCTAAGGCCCAAACTTTTTCTCTCTTTAAAGGTCTGATGTCCCATTTTGAAAAAGGTTTACTATTTACTAAAAATGTTTCAAATGTGACTGAATCCTTTTCTATATGTTTCATTAGAAACTCAAATATATCAATGTCGTATTTTTTATCTTTTTCAGGAAACTCTTGGCCAAAACATATTCCTGTAAAACATAATAATAGAAGTGTAATTTTTTTATCATACTATCTGAATTATAATCTCTTAACTTTATTTGCCTTGTTAAAAATTAACTTTGGTTATGCTAAAATATTGAAATAATATTTACAAAGTATGAGATTCATTTTTAAGCACTATTCTTTGTCTAATTTGAAAGGAAGATTTCTAATTCTTCGAAATGATAAGATTGTATATAAAAAATCTGCTCAAATCTGCAAAATCTGCGTGAAACCAAAAAAAATCCCGCCTCAATTAAGAAACGGGATTAAGGTGATATTTAATTTAAGATTAAAAACTAAGTTTAAACTCAATTCTATTTATTTCATCTTGTTTTCCAGACTTAAATTCGATATTTTTTAGATTATCGAGAGATGTGTCAACTATAATTTTTGAGTCCTTAGTTGTTGATCTTTTTGTCTTGATTATTTTTTTTATATTTTTCATTTTCTTTTAATTAAAAAACCATCATAGTCTTTCTTATAATCAAATGGCTCATCTATGATTTTATTATTATCAATCATTCTTGCACCAAATATATCAAAAGTTTCTGATAATTCCTCTTGATTTAACATTATAGCTCTTTTGTAAGTATTTGTTCTTCTAATATCACTCCCTCTGAAAAAGATTGTTATATGCGGATTAGCACTAGTAAATTCATATGCAGTTTTTACTACAGTTGCTAAAATCATTTTAATATCTCCATTATCATTTGTGACTTGATCGTCTACAATGTATTTCTGTTTTAAAGAATCATATTTTAAATCTCCAAAACCAAGATTAAAGACATTTGGATTTGTAGTCGGAGAGTAAACAACTACTTTTCTGAAATTTCCTTTATGACCAATACTTATAAAATGAAATACTGTAGATAATTCATTTTTGATAAGAGCATATTTTTTGTAATTCATTAATATATAAATTTCTTACAAAATTAAAGCTTTTATAATCTGATCTAATATTTTTTGAGATAAAAATGCATAAAAAATCCCGCCTCAATTAAGAAACGGGATTAAGGTGATATTCCTTTTTTTCTATTGTTAAACCGTAGCAACAATTTCTTGAGGCAACGGAATTTGATTTTTAAGTAAATCTTCAAATGTTTCGGCTTGGCGAATTAAGATTCCTTGTCCGTTCATCCATAATACTTCAGCTGGTTTGTATCTTGAATTGTAGTTTGAAGACATTGAGAAACAATATGCTCCAGCATTTCTGAAAGATAAAATGTCTCCTTCAGTAATTTCCTGAATTCTGCGGTTGTTTGCAAAAGTATCTGTTTCGCAAATGTATCCTACAACAGAGTAAAAACGCTCTTTTCCTTTTGGGTTTGAGATGTTTTCAATGTGGTGTGAAGATCCGTACAACATTGGACGAATTAAGTGGTTGAAACCACTGTCAACTCCAGCGAAAACTGTTGAGGTTGTTTGTTTTACTACGTTTACTTTTACTAAGAAATGACCTGCCTCACTCACCAAGAATTTTCCTGGTTCGAAAATAAGTGTCAAATCTCTGCCATATTCAGCACAGAAAGCGTTGAATCTTTTAGATAATTTTTTACCTAATTCTTCGATGTCGGTTTCGATATCGTCTTTTTTGTAAGGCACTTTGAATCCGCTTCCGAAATCTAAGAATTGTAAATCTTTGAAATGTTTTGCGGTATCAAACAAGATTTCAGCAAGCATACAAGAATACTTCGATATCTAAAATATCAGATCCTGTGTGCATGTGAATTCCCACAATGCTCATTTTTGTGTTTTCAACAATTCGCAAGATATGCGGAATCTGGTGAACAGAAATTCCGAATTTACTATCGATATGTCCAACAGAAATATTAGCATTTCCACCCGCCATTACGTGTGGGTTGATACGGATACATACTGGAATATGAGGATGTTTTGTTCCGAATTGCTCTAAAATAGATAAATTGTCGATATTGATTTGTACACCCATTGCGGCAACTTCTTCGATTTCTTCTAGAGAAACGCCGTTTGGTGTAAAGAAAATTCTTTCGGGTTCATAGCCAGCATGAAGTCCTAACAAAACTTCCTGAATTGATACAGTATCTAAACCAGACCCCATGTTCTTTAATAACTGAAGAATCGCAACGTTTGACAATGCCTTCATGGCATAATTAACTCTTAAGTTTTCTACCTTAGAGAAAGCTTTAGTTAATCTGTTGTACTGTGATTGGATTTTTTCGGCATCGTAAACATACAATGGACTTCCAAATTGGTCTGCTAACTGCAGTAAATCTTTTGCTTGCATTTTTAAACTTATTTTGGACAAAGTTATTACTCTTTTGTGTATCAGCAAATAAATTGTAGAAAAATAACAAATTATAACAAATTGTTTTATTTTAAACAATAAGTTGCTTATTTTCGATTTTTATAACTGCTTTTTGAAAGTTGCTAATATAGTAAGTTTTTTCGCCATAGATTGCATGGATTTGATTTTTTCTTGCCACAGATTATCTGATTGCCACAGATTATTTTATCCTAATTTTTTAAAAGAAGCCAAATGTTTGAATTTAGCCCCGATGGAGGCGGTATCCTCGCAGTGGAACGGAGAGATAGAGCCGAAAGCGGGAACTATGTTTATTAAAATGCCTATTGTGATGCTTTAAAATGAGAAAATTTTTCCGCCACGAATTCACGAATTTGACTAATTCTAAAAATGCTGTTGAAATTGTTTTGTAATGAATTTCACGAATTAAGAGAAATTAAAAAAAATAGAAATTCGTGAAATTTAAAGGAAAGAATAGTTTTAAACATCATATATAAATTAGAGTAATTCGTGAATTCGTGGCTAAAAAAAATTATAGCAAAAACAAAACCCCTGAATATAAATTCAAGGGTTTGTTAGTAGTTATGTTGTTGTCGGAATAAGATTAAATAAAATGCAAGGAAAAAAACTTAGTATCTTAGAACCTTAGCATCTTAGAATCTTTAAAAAAAATTATAGACTCGGTAAATCTCCTTTTCCTTTAGTAGGCAAGTTTGTAGATCCCATAAGGAATAAATCTACCTCTCTTGCGGCTTCGCGACCTTCTGAAATAGCCCACACGATTAATGATTGTCCTCTTCTCATATCACCTGCGGTGAAGATGTGAGGAACATTTGTTTGATAATTATGCGCTTTGTAGTTGCTTCTTGCATCAGTTTCGATTCCTAATTGCTCGCTTAAAGTTTTCTCAGGACCTGTAAATCCAAGAGCTAATAAAGCTAAGTCGCAAGGCCAGATTTTTTCAGAACCTTCTTTTTCGATTAATTCTGGACGCTGACCTGGAGTCATTTTCCATTGCACTTCAACTGTTTTTAATCCAGTTAATTCGCCTTTTTCGTTAGAAATGAATTCTTTAGTGTTGATTAACCAGTTTCTGTCGCAACCTTCTTCGTGTGAAGAAGACGTTTTAAGCCGCAACGGCCAGAAAGGCCATGGAGTTGATTCGCTTCTTCCAACTGGAGGTTTTGGTAAAATCTCAAAGTTGGTTACCGATTTAGCTCCATGTCTGTTAGAAGTTCCGATACAGTCAGAACCAGTATCTCCACCACCAATAACGATTACATCTTTACCAGTTGCTTTTACTTGGTCTGGAATAGATTCTCCGTATAAAACTTTAGTTTGTTGAGTCAAGAAATCCATTGCCTGAACAACACCTTTGCTTTCGATTCCTTTAGTTGGCAAGCTTCTTCTTTCAGTTGCTCCTCCGCATAAAACGATAGAATCGAATTGGTTTAATTCTTCTACACTGAAATTAACACCAACATTTACGTTAGTTTTGAAAGTGATTCCTTCTGCTTCCAAAATAGCTACACGACGATCGATAATTCCTTTTTCTAATTTGAAATTTGGAATTCCGTAACGTAATAAACCTCCAATTGCATTGTCTCTTTCAAAAACAGTAACCGTGTGACCAGCTCTGTTTAATTGCTGAGCGGTACGCAAGACCTGCAGGTCCTGAACCAATAACGGCAACAGTTTTACCAGTTCTTGTTTTTGGCGCTTGTGGTTTGATCCATCCTTCAGCAAAACCTCTTTCTACGATGCTTTTCTCGATGTTTTCGATAGAAACCGGATCTTTGATGATTCCTAATACACATGATTTCTCACATGGAGCAGGGCATAAGCGTCCTGTAAATTCAGGGAAGTTATTAGTAGATTGTAAAATCTCTAATGCGCTTTGCCATTCTTCCTGATGCACCATGTCGTTGAAGTCAGGAATTAAATTTCCTAACGGACATCCACTGTGGCAAAAAGGAATTCCACAGTCCATACATCTTGATCCTTGTTCTTTTAATTTATCTTTTGGTACCGGAATAGTAAATTCGTTGTAGTTCGAAACACGTTCTGCTACTGCTAAATTACTTTCGTCGGCTCTGTTATATTCTTTAAATCCGCCTATTTTACCCATGACTTTTTTATTAAATCTAAATGATCAAATTCCAATTCTTAAATTCCAAATTCCAATTTTTTTAACCGCAAAGAACGCAAGGTTTTTGTTTTGCTTTTTGGAGTGTTTTAAGTTCGCAAAGCTTTGAGGTTAACTTCAATCTAAAATCTAAAATCTGAATTCTAAAATCATTTATCCCGCTATTAATTCTTCTATTTGTTTTTCTTCTGCAATTCGTTTTAATGCTTTTTTATAATCTGTTGGCATTACTTTTACGAAGTGCTGTGTTTGATTTTCCCAGTCTGCTAAAATTCTTTTTGCTAATGGACTGCTTGTGTACAATGAATGGTTTTTGATCAGTTTTCTTAGTTTTGTAAGATCTTCTTCTTCCATTGGATCGAATGCAACCATTTCCATGTTACAAACTGTAGAATCGAATTTCTTGTTTGGATCGTAAACATAAGCCACACCACCGCTCATACCAGTCGCGAAGTTTCTTCCTGTTTTTCCTAAAACTACTACTGTACCACCAGTCATGTACTCGCAACCGTGATCTCCAATTCCTTCTACAACAGCTGTTGCTCCAGAGTTTCTCACACAGAAACGCTCTCCTGCGATACCATTAATATAAGCCTCTCCGGTAATAGCTCCGTAAAGGGCAACGTTTCCGATAATGATGTTGTCTTCAGGTTTGAAAGTTGCAGTAGGAGGTACTTTTACAATTAGTTTTCCTCCAGAAAGACCTTTTCCTAAATAATCATTACAGTTTCCGTGAATTTTAAATGACAATCCGTTTGTTGCGAATGCACCAAAACTTTGTCCGGCAGAACCTTCAAAATCAACTAAAATAGTGTCATCTGGTAATCCTTGTGCGCCATAAATTTTTGAGATTTCGTTACTCAAAATCGCTCCTACAGAACGGTCTGTATTTTTGATTTTGAAGGTAACTCTCGTTTTCTCTTTTCTATAGATAGATGGAATAGCTTCTTTAATGATGTCAAAATCCAATACGTTTTCAAGAGCATGATCTTGAGTTGTTGTATTATGATTAGGAACCGTTTTCGCTTTTTCCGGTTTGTATAGAATAGTTGATAAATCTAAACCATTAGCTTTATAATGTTTGATAGCTTTGTCTACGTTTAATTTTTGAGACTGGCCAACCATTTCTTTTAAAGTTCTGAAACCTAACTGTGCCATGATTTCTCTTAATTCTTCAGCAATGAAATACATGAAGTTGATTACGTGCTCTGGAGTTCCTTTGAAATTTTTTCTCAATTCAGGATCCTGAGTTGCAATACCAACCGGACAAGTATTTAAGTGACAAGCTCTCATCATGATACATCCAGAAGCTACAAGCGGAGCAGTTGCAAATCCGAATTCTTCCGCACCTAATAAAGCGACTATCGCCACGTCACGTCCTGTTTTCAACTGTCCGTCACATTCTAAAACTACACGGCTTCTTAAGTCGTTTAGAATCAAAGTTTGTTGAGCTTCAGCTAAACCAAGTTCCCATGGAATACCTGTGTGCTGTAAAGATGTTAATGGAGCGGCTCCAGTTCCTCCGTCATAACCTGAAATCAAGATAACGTCAGCTTTTGCTTTGGCAACACCGGCGACGATGGTTCCAACTCCAACTTCAGAAACTAATTTCACGTTGATACGAGCTTCACGGTTTGCGTTTTTCAAATCGTAAATCAACTGAGATAAATCCTCAATAGAGTAAATATCGTGGTGAGGCGGAGGCGAAATCAAACCTACATAAGGCGTAGAGTTTCTGGTTTCAGCAATCCAAGGCACCACTTTTTCTCCAGGCAACTGACCACCTTCTCCAGGTTTTGCTCCCTGAGCCATTTTGATTTGGATTTCTCTAGCGTTTGTCAAATAGTTGATCGAAACACCAAAACGTCCAGATGCAACTTGTTTGATGGCAGAGTTTCTAGAATCTCCGTTAATTTCTTTCTGGAAACGTCTTGGATCTTCTCCACCTTCTCCAGAGTTACTTTTTCCTCCAATTCTGTTCATTGCAATCGCTAAGTTCTCGTGCGCTTCCTGGCTGATAGAACCATAAGACATTGCTCCGGTTTTGAATTTCTTCACAATTTCTGTCCAAGGTTCTACTTCGTCAATAGAAATTGGATCCAAATTGTTGAATTCAAATAAACCTCTAATGGTCATTAAGTTTGAGCTTTGCTCATTTACAGCATTTGCATATTCTTTATAGCTTTCTGGGCTGTTTAAACGAACTGCTTGTTGTAATTTAGAAATCGTAGTTGGGTTAAACATGTGTTTTTCACCACCACGTCTCCATCTGTAAATACCTCCAATTTCAAGAGAAAGCAAGTTTGCAATTTTTGAATTTGGGAAAGCTTTTTGGAAACGTTTTTTAACCTCTTTCTCTACTTCCATCAAACCAATTCCTTCAATTCTTGATGGAGTGTATGGGAAGTATTTAGATGTAAATGTTTTGTTTAAACCTAAAATCTCGAAAATCTGAGCTGACTCTGTATGAATGTAAAGTAGAGATACCAATTTTGTTCATGATTTTTACGATTCCTTTCGCAATCGCTTTGTTGTAGTTAACTACAGCATAATCCGCTTTTACTTTTGTAATGAAACCTTTTTCAACTTGATCGTGAATGATTTCGTTTACCATATAAGGGTTAATTGCACTTGCTCCGTATCCGAACAATAAAGCAAAATGATGAGGTTCTCTAGGTTCAGCAGATTCGATGATGATTCCGAATTTAGAACGAACTTGTAAAATGTTTAATGAGTGGTGAATGTAAGAACAAGCTAATAACATCGGAATTGGAGCTAATTCTTCGCTAACACCTCTATCAGATAAGATAATAATGTTGCATCCTTCTTCAACCGCTTTAAAAGTAGCCTGAACACATTTTTCAAGTGCACGCTCTAAACCGTTAACTCCTTTTTCTATTTTATATAAAGTAGAAATGGTAGCCGATTTGAAATCTGCGTGATCGATATTTCTGATTTTATCCAAATCCTCGTTAGAGATAACCGGATTTTGGATTTTTAGTTTTTTACATTGTTTAGATTCAATTTCGAAAATATTGAAATCGCCACCAATCGCTAAACTGATATCCGTAATGATTTCTTCACGAATACCATCCAACGGCGGGTTAGTAACCTGAGCAAACAATTGTTTGAAGTAATTGTACAACAACTGAGGTTGATCTGAGAGAACTGCCAAAGGTGTATCATTACCCATAGAACTGATAGCTTCAGCTCCGTCGCTTCCCATTGGATTGATGATTGTTTTTAAGTCTTCAATAGTATAACCAAACAAACGCTGTCTTGTTAAGAAATCTAATTTTTCAACAGGAGTAGGGTTGTTAGTGTAAGGAACGCTAGCCAATGGCAATAAGTTTTCGTCAACCCATTGTTTGTATGGACGTTTTGTAACGATCGCTTTTTTAACTTCTTCGTCTTCGATGATACGGCCTTCGTTCATGTCAACCAAGAACATTTTTCCTGGCTCTAAACGACCGTGCTGAATTACATCTTCCGGATCGATGTCTAATACACCAATTTCAGATGACATAATTACGAATCCGCTATGTGTTAATGTATAACGAGAAGGACGCAAACCGTTTCTGTCTAGTAAAGCTCCAATTACGTTACCATCTGTAAACGGAATAGAAGCTGGACCATCCCAAGGTTCCATGATACAAGCATTGTACTCATAGAAAGCTCTTTTCTCAGGAGACATTGTTTGGTGTTTTTCCCAAGCTTCAGGAACCACCATCATCATTGCCTCTGGAAGAGAACGACCTGTCATTAATAAAAGCTCAATCACCATATCCATAGAAGCAGAATCTGATTTTCCTTCTAAGATAATTGGGAATAATTTTTTAATGTCTTCGCCAAAAACTTTACTCTGCATAAGCTCTTCACGAGCACGCATACGGCTTACGTTTCCACGAAGTGTGTTGATCTCACCATTATGACACATGTATCTAAACGGCTGAGCTAGATCCCAAGATGGGAATGTATTGGTAGAGAAACGTTGGTGTACAAGCGCAAGACGCGTCACCAAGTCTGGATCTTTCAAATCTATATAATAACGGCTGATGTCTTCCGGCATCAATAGACCTTTATATATTATAGTAGTTGTCGATAAACTAGTAAAATAAAACATGTGGCTTTCTGAGGTTTTAGATCCTCTTACGGCATGTTCAGCAATTTTTCTAGCCGCAAAAAGTTTTGCATTAAATTCTTGTTCAGTTAAATCCTGTCCGTTTTTAGAAACGAAAACTTGTTTAATTGTTGGTTCTTTTTCTGGCGGCGATTTCACCTAAATTTTCAACGTCAACTGGCACATCTCTCCAACCTAAAACTTTTAAGTTCTGGTCTTTAATAGTAGCCTCAAATGCATTAATACAAAAAGAAACCTGGTTTTTGCTTTTTGGTAAAAAAACCATTCCTACTGCATACTCACGCGCTTCAGGGATTTCAAAGTCACATACTTTCTTAAAGAACGCATGTGGGATATCAAATAAAATTCCAGCCCCGTCTCCAGTTCTTCCATCAGAACTAACGGCACCACGATGTTCCAATTTTATTAAGATGTCCAATGCTTTATGAATAATATCATTTGACTTAATACCATTCAAATTACAAATAAATCCTGCACCACAATTGTCGTGTTCAAATTCAGGCAAATAGAGCCCTTGTTCTTTAACTTTCATTCTTGATATTTTTTCTACAAAAATAAAGATTTCGTTAAACATAATGTATTGAAATTGTGCTTTTGCTTTCATTTTTACCGTAATATTAGAAAAACGGTTCTTAAATGATAATAATATTATTTAAGGCATTGCGAAATGATAAAATCATAATAACAATTAAATAATATTAGGAAAAATCGTCGTGAGGCCTAGAATTCAATAGGGTTTTTTGTTAAATATCAAACGATATAGTGATTTTGTGTTAACTTTTTCGATGCAATTCGTTAACGGTAAATTTGCTTTCAAAAAGAATATCCAATTATTAACGAAATGACTCGTTTTTTAATTCGAAAAAGATTTTACTATTAAGTTGAATTTTGCTACTTTTGTCGCACTTTTATTCTGAAATAAATTCAGAACCAGACAAATTCTATATTATGAACATACACGAATATCAAGGAAAAGAAATTTTAGCAAGTTACGGAGTACGCGTGCAACGCGGAATTGTGGCTAACAATGCGGTTGAAGCTGTAGTCAGCTGCAAAACAATTAACTGCCGAAACTGGTACAGGATGGCACGTAATAAAAGCACAAATTCACGCAGGTGGTCGTGGAAAAGGTGGTGGAGTTAAGCTGGCAAAAAACTTACAGCAAGTTGAAGAGTTAGCAGAACAAATCATCGGAATGCAATTGATCACACCTCAGACTCCGCCTGAAGGTAAAAAAGTAAATAAGGTATTAGTTGCAGAAGATGTTTACTATCCAGGTGAAAGCGAAACTTCTGAATTTTATGTTTCTGTTTTATTGAATAGAGGTACAGGACGCAACATGATCATGTATTCTACTGAAGGTGGAATGGATATCGAAGAAGTTGCTGAGCACACTCCACACTTAATCTTTACTGAAGAAATTGATCCAACTGTAGGATTACAAGGTTTCCAAGCTAGAAGAATTGCTTTCAATTTAGGACTTTCTGGAAATGCTTTTAAAGAAATGGTGAAATTCATCGATGCACTTTACAATGCTTACATTGGTTCTGATGCTTCAATGTTTGAAATCAACCCAGTTTTAAAAACTTCTGATAACAAAATCTTAGCTGTTGATGCTAAAGTTAACATCGACGACAACGCTTTATACAGACAACCAAAATATGCTGAAATGAGAGATATCCGTGAGGAGAATCCAATCGAAGTTGAAGCTAAAGAAGTTGGTCTTAACTATGTTGACCTTGACGGTACTGTAGGATGTATGGTAAATGGAGCTGGTCTTGCAATGGCAACTATGGACTTAATTAAATACGCTGGTTTTGAGCCTGCTAACTTCCTTGACGTAGGAGGAACTGCTGATGCAAAACGTGTTGAGACAGCTTTCAGAATTATCTTGAAAGATCCAAACGTAAAAGCTATCTTAATTAACATCTTCGGAGGTATCGTTCGTTGTGACCGTGTTGCTCAAGGTGTAGTTGATGCTTACAAAAACATGGGTGACGCTATTAAAGTGCCAATTATTGTTCGTTTGCAAGGAACAAATGCTGAAATTGCAAAAGAATTAATTGACAACTCTGGTATGCCAATCTTATCTGCAGTTCAATTCCAAGAAGTCGCTGACCAAGTTAAAGTCGCTCTTTCTTAATTAAAATAAGAAATCAATTTATATAGAAAATCCATTCCGAAAGGGGTGGATTTTTTGTTTGTAATTATGTCAAAAAACATTCCGGTTAAGAATATTTTTAAGACAAAGTATATTGAAGAGGCGCACTGCTGTGCGTCTACGTCTCGTGAATCCATAATGGGAAATACTTTGCGTAGACGCACAGCAGTGCGTCTCTACAATAAATGTGTTTAAAATTTTCTCTCGCAGATTGAGCAGATTTTTAATGATAAAGAAAAAATAAATCTGCTTAATCTGTAAAATCTGCGGGAAACAAAAATTTCAGCAACTCGTAAAAAAATATAGCCACAGATTAAAAAGATTCGCAGGATTTTTTAAAATCTGTGTTAATCTTTTTAATCTGTGGCTAAAAACTTTGCGAACTTTACGTAATTCTTTGCGTGCTTTGCGGTTAAATAAATTACTTTTTATTCTTCCCGTTTTTGAAAACCACTTTTTCTACCACAACTGGTTTTCCATTTCCTTTTGGGAATGATTTCTTCTTAGGTTTTCCAGCTGATGAACCTGACTTTGATGGACTTTGATCACCTCTGTATTTTTCAGAATCTTTTGGAGTCGCTTTGAATTCAGGTCTTTCTTTAGAAGTTTCTTTTTTAGGAATTTCAGCTCTATGTTTTGCTAAAACGTCATTTGGGTTTTTAGGATTTTCTTTTGTTCCTCTTAAATGAATTACCAAACCATTCAAGAAGTTGCGCAGAATCTGATCGCCACATTCCATATAATTTGGATGGTCCTCGGCTCTGAAAAAAGCACCTAATTCTGATTTTGAAATTCTGAAATCTACTAATTCTAAAATTTCAACTATTTGGTCATCACGGAGCATCAAAGCCACGCGAAGTTTTTTAAGTATATCGTTATTTGTCATCGTTTATTTTTTACAAAGGTACGGTACAATCTGCTAAAATTGTTGTTATCATCAAATTTTAATTTTGATGATTTTGTTTCTTGTTAATTAAAATTAGAATCTTTTGTAATTTATAACTTGTTAAAAATTAGCAAATTAAATTAATAATATTGCTGTTTTATGCGTTTTTGTTGCGTATAAATGCATATTTTAAGAAATGTTTAGTGCTTTTTTCTTATAAAAACGCATTTTGTTGATATAAAACGTTAAATTGCAACTTTAACGAACCAATCTATTAACTAATTTTTAACTAAAGTTTATGAAACAAAAGAATTTTATCTTTTCCTTCGTTTTGTTCTTATTTGCTTCGAGCATTTTGTTCGCACAAAAAATAACTGTCAAAGGAATAGTGACTGATGAGACAGGAATGCCTATGCCAGGAGTTAACATTCAAGAAGAGGGAGGCTCGGCTGGAACTACGACTGGATTTGACGGCGATTATCAAATTAGTGTCAATAAAGGTTCTGTTTTAGTTTTTTCGTTTATCGGATATAAATCAACGAAAGCTACAACAGCCAGCACCACATTAAATGTAAAAATGATTTCTGATGCAAAAGAGCTTGACGGGGTTGTAGTAACCGCTTTGGGGCTTAAGAGAAGCGAGAAATCACTTGGTTATGCTACGCAAAAAGTAAGAGTAGCAGATGTTGTTACGGTGAGAGAAACAGATCTTAATAACGCTTTGGCTGGAAAAATTGCAGGTGTTCAATTTCAAGGTTCTCCGAGTGGCGATTTTAGAACCTCTTTGCTTAGACTTCGTGGAGATACAGGAGTATTGTATGTGGTTGATAACATTAAAGTTAGTACAATTAGTGATATTAACCCAGAAAGCATTGAAAGTATCAATACTTTAAAAGGTTTATCTGCAACAGCGCTTTACGGACCAGAAGGTAGAAATGGTGCAATTGTAATTACAACAAAAAGAGGTAAAAAGGGAGCTACTACAGTAGAGTTTAACGTAAGTTCTTCATTAGAAAATGCTTATGGATTGCCTAAATTTCAAAATGAATATGGTGGAGGTTATTCTCAAACTTTTCCAAAATATACTTATAATCCAGCTACTGACCCTGCTTCTTTTGCTCGCTTTCAACGGTCAGGATATTGTTGATTATACGGCAGATGAAAGTTGGGGACCAAGAATGCAAGGTCAAATGGTACGTGCATGGAATAGCTGGGAAGAAGGGACGCCAGAATTTGGAAAACTAACTCCTTTTTCTCCAAATCCAAATAATATTAAAGATTTTTACAATACTGGAGTTACCAAAAGATCTAGTTTGTCTGTTGGTAAAGGTGGTGAAGACTATTCTATAAACTTTGGTATAACTAGAACAGATAAAGAAGGTATAGTACCAAATACAGCAAGAACTCAGTATGATGTAAATCTTACTGTAGAGGCTAGTTTAAGTAAGAAATTTAAAGTATTCTCAACTGTTTTATTTCAAGATAGACAAACTACAGGATATAATGATAAAAACTTAATCTTACCAGCGGTTGCGAGTTTGAGACAATGGTTTCAAAGGCAACTAAATATGGATGATTTAAGAAATTATCGTATGAATGGTAAAATAGTAACTTGGAACAGAACGAGTCCGACAAATGGAAAATCGATAGGTTGGAACTCTCCATTTTTTGATCAATACGAACAACCAAACAACGAAGACCAAAAATCTTTTAATGGAAAAATTGGCGGTTCTTACCAAATTATTGATGATTTGGCGGCTACTGTAGAGATAAGAAAAACATATATTGGAAACAATTATTATGATATCTACAAAGCTTGGGGCGGTGCCGAAGTTCCTGTTTATGAAGAAAGTCTTCAAATCACGAATAAAGATGAAATTTCAGGTATTTTAAATTATAAAAAGAAAATCAACAAATTTGATATCACAGGAAATTTAGGTTTCGAATATCAATTTTATGATAGAACATACATGGACGATACTACTGTTGGAGGTTTAGTTTCAGAAGGATTCTACAGTATAAGTACTTCAGTGGGAACACCGCTTATTGATAACAAAAGGTACAAAACAAAAAATCGCGCGACCTTTTTAACAGCTTCTGTGGGTTATGATGATTTTGTTTATATTGATGGTTCTTATCGTAATGATTATGCTTCTACTGCCGATGTAAATGATAATAAATTAGCTACTTATGGTATTTCTGGGAGTTTCGTTTTCTCTAAATTTATTCCAGAAAATCGTTTTTTCACATTTGGTAAATTAAGAGCTGGTTATGCAATGGCGCCTCAGTTTCCTGGAGTTTATTTAACAAGCCCTATTTACGGAATCGGAACGGCTTATGGGACCTATCCAGTTTCGTCAACACAAACAACACCAAGTAATCCAAGATTGAAAGGTGGAAATCGCGAAGAAAAAGAATATGGGGTAGATTTGAAATTCTTTAATAATAGACTTTCATTAGATGTTTCTTATTTTGACAGATTAGATAATGAATTGCCTTATAGAGTAGATTTGGATGCTTCAACAGGAATTGGTGGCGTTTTTCTAAACGGAGGAAAACAAACTTACAAAGGTTTTGAAGTTGCATTGTCTGGAACACCAATTAAAACAGATAAATTTGAATGGAATATCGGCGTCAATTTCGCCACTTTAGATAGACAAGTAGTAGCTATTGCTCCAGGAATTACGAGAAATATTATTCAGTCTGGAAACTCAAATATGGGTAACGTTCAGTTGGTGGAGCAAGTAGGGGAAAAATGGGGAGCTATTTACGGAAGCAGAATTGCAAGAGATGAAAATGGAAAACCAAAATTAACTACTGCCGGAGCTTATGTGAGAGAATTGGGAGTCTATTTAGGTAATGTTTTGCCAAACTATACAGGAGGTTTAACGACATCTTTTAAGCTGAAAAATTTTGATTTAAGTTTAGGATTTGATTTCCAACAAGGTGGTAAATATTACTCTGTTTCTAATTCATTGATTAATAGAACAGGAGTTGGTATTGAAACAGTTGGTAACAATGATTTAGGAAATCCAAAAAGAGATCCAATCGTAAACGCTACTACTGGCGCAAGTATTGCTACAGGAGCAATGCTAAATTCTGCAGTAACTCCAACTTCAGGAGGACTTTTGGTAGAAGGTGTAGATGCCACAACTGGCGCTGATGTTGCTTACCGTGTAAGTACTAGAACATATTGGTCAAACATTAGAGCTATTACTGAGCCTTTCTTAGAAGACGCTTCATACGCAAAATTGAGAACAGTTAGAATTGGATATACTTTAACTAAAAGTGTGTTGCATAAAACACCCTTCGAAAAAATCAATGTTGCGCTTTATGCAAACAATGTATGGTTGATTTATGCCGCAAATCGTGACATCGATCCATCAGAACTTCAATCGTATAATACATCAAGTACGCCATTTATAGAAACGGCTCAATTGCCAAATTCTAGATCTATTGGTTTAAATGTTGTTTTAACTTTATAATTATAAAAATGAAAAAAATAATAATAACATCAATTTTAGCACTAACAACTGCTTTGTTGTCAGTTTCTTGTGATAATGCTGATTTTGGCGATACCAACTTAAATCCAAATTATCCTAGTGTCGCAAATACAGCTTCTTTGCTTACAGGAGCCGAAAGATCAATGTCGCCTATTCTTACTGCAACTGAGCCACTTTGTTATGTACAATATATCACAAACGGACAATATCCTAAGGAAACGATTTATGATGTAGTAAATTTTGAATATACCAGCAATTATGTATCTATTCTAAACAATTTACAAGCTGTTATAGATTTAAACAAAAATGCGGCAACGGCTGGAGTCGCTTTAGCTAATGGTTCAAACAATAACCAAATTGCTGTAGCAATGATCTTGAAAGCTTATGTTTTTCAGCATATTACAGATCGTTGGGGAATGGTTCCCTATACTGGAGCCTTAAAAGGATTAGATAATCCATTTCCTAAATTTGATACACAAGAAGCTATTTATGATGGATTGTTTAAAGATCTTACTGATGCAGTAGCACTTATGGATGCTGGTGCAGGACCAAAAGGCGATGTGATTTTTACCACAAAAGCGACTCAGATGTCTGAATGGAAACGTTTTGCAAATACTTTAAAGTTAAATATGGCGATGCGCTTATCGAAGAGGTTTCCTGCTCCAGGAGGTTATGCTCGCAACAAAATTTGTTGAGGCTTTAAACGCTGGAACTATTGCTTCAAATTTACAAAACTTTACATATCCTTATATTACTGATGAGGCTTATGATAATCCTTGGGAAGACCGTTTTGAAACTAGAACAGATTATTTAGTAAGTGAGCCTTTCGTAAATTTATTGATTGGTACAGGGACAAATGTTGCACCACAAGATCCTAGGTTGGTAAAATTTGCAGAAAAAGCGACTAACGGTGGTGGAATTTACAAAGGTGGTCTTACTTCGGCTGTAGGAAACACAACTGTTGCCAATTATTCTTTTATAACGAATACTATTATCAAAAATAAAACTGCTCCTGCATTTTTCTATACTTATGCACAAGTTTCTTTTGCGAAAGCTGAAGCGGCATCTTTAGGATGGATTCCGGGATCAGCGGCAACTTTTTATGCTGAAGGAATTAGAGCTTCTATGGCACAATGGGGAGTTACAACTGCGGCGGCTGACGCTTATGTATTGCAATTTCCTTATGTAAATTTAAAATCTATTGCTTACCAAAAACACATTGCTTTGTATATGCAAGGTTATGAAGGATGGAATGAGTGGAGAAGATTTGGAGCTGATGCTGTTGCTCTAACTGTTCCTGTTGGAGCGATTGGGTCTGCTACAATTCCGCAAAGGCAAGCTTATGGTGCAAGTGTAAAAACATTGAATTTAGAAAATTACAATGCCGCAATTGTCGCTCAAGGAGCTGACAAAATGGAAACAAAAGTATGGTGGGCTAATTAATTTAGTCACTATAACTTAAACGAAAAAAGAGGAAATCTCACTACGGGATTTCCTCTTTTTTATTTTTTATGTTGAGAAATAATTACTAATTAATGCGCATTTAAAACAGCTACAATTTTATCTAAATCTTCTTTTAAATGATTTGCTGTAATCACAATTCGGTTTAGTGGATCAGCTTCTTTGGTATATTTGAAACTGGCAATAATAATTTTTTCTTCTTTTAGATTTTCTACTAATTCTTGCGATAAGATATAAATCAGAGGATAACTTTTGTCAAACTTTACATTACTGTTTGGGAGTAAAATAGAATCGATATAATTCAAATTATCCAACAGTTTTTGATGCTGTACTTTATAAATTTCTTTTGCATCAAAAATTGTTTGAACAAAAGCTGGATTCATTCCGGCCGCACTAGTAAAAGTTTCTAATTCCTTTATTTGTTCAATGAAATTAGAATCACTTGCAATGACACCGCCCGTTAATCCAAATGCTTTTCCTAACGAAGAAACCATGATTTTTCTTTTAATTGGAAAAGAAATGGAAGAATAAATTCCATTGCCGTTTTTGCCAACAATTCCCAAAGAATGTGATTCGTCAACAATCAATGTGATTTCTTTGTGGTTTGGAATTTTTTCTAAAAATGATAAAGCGACAGGTTTTGTCTCAAACGAAGGAACGCCATCGGTAAGAATGGTTATCTTTTCTGGTTTTGAATCTAATAGACGATCGTTTAAATTTCCGTTTAAGAATACAGGAAAACTATTTTCAGTTTGGATTGCATTGTGCGTATCATTCAAATGAAAAAAACAATCGGTTTGTTTTTTCATTAAATGGACAACCAATTTCCCGGCAAGCATTCCTGAAGAAACGGTAATAGCGCTTTCTGAACCAATATGCGATGCTAAGAATTTTTCGCCTTTATCATAAGCGCTCAGCTTTATATTTGCAGTTCTAGAACTTCCATAAGTTGTTCCCCAATTTAAAATATTCTGAACAACTAAATTCTGAAAATCCTTATTTGTTGGAAGGCCTAAATAAGCAGTCCCACCAAAATACAGATAATGTTCTTGGTCAATTTCAATAACGCGATCAGGAAATTTTTCGACTATCATTTTTTATAAAAGTGTAACTCCAGTTCCGTTAAGATCAGAATACGAAATGACTCCGTCTTTTATTTTTACACCAGTTGCAATGTCTTTATCTAATAGCAAAGCGCCATCCATATCAACATAATCCAATTGTGGAAGCAAATGTGCAATAGCCGAAATCCCAACAGTAGATTCGGTCATACAGCCAACCATTGTTCTTAAGCCAAGTTTTTTAGCTTCTTCAATCATACGTTTTCCAGGAGTTAATCCGCCACATTTTACCAATTTCACATTTACACCATGAAAATGATTATGACATTTAGCAACATCTTCTTCAATGATACAGCTTTCGTCTGCGATTACAGGAAGTGCAGAATGTTTAAAAACTTCTTTGTGACCTTCCCAATTGTCGGCTTTCATGGGTTGTTCTAGAAATTCAACACCTAATTTTTTAAGCTCTACAGAATTGTTGATCGTTTCTTCAACACCCCAGCCACAGTTAGCATCGATTCTAAAAATAGCATCGGTATGTTTTCTGAGTTCTTTTACGATTGCAATATCTTCTTTGGTTCCTAATTTAATTTTATAAATTGGCCAAGGAAGTTCCTGCATTTTTGAAACCATTTTGTCAATAGAAGCAATTCCGATTGTGTAATCTGTCATCGGATTTCTTTCCGTAGTATAGTTCCATAATTCGTATAATTTTTTGCCTTTTTTGCGAGCATACAAATCATTATAAGCAAGATCTAAAGCACAAAGAGCAAACATATCGTCTTTTAAATACGGATGTATTTTTGACCAAAATACTTCTGGAGTTTCGTCTTCGGTATTTTCAATAATGTTTCTGATTTTTTCCAAATCCGCCATCATCATTGGAACCGTAGTTTTGTAATACGGATTTGAAGTAGCTTCTCCAAAACCAGAAAAGCCATCGCTTTGCAATTCTACAATTAAAGAAGGTTGAAAATCAATAGATTCCCTTGAAATCGTGAAGGTATGTTTTAGTTTTAGGTTGTATTCTCTTAAAATTAGTTTCATCGTCTTTATGTTGTTTTTTTAGGTGTATTTTGCTCAATAACCAAGCCAAAGAACTGCTTTTACAAAGCCATCTCTCCATAATTTTTCGTTATGCTGGCCACCAGGTATAATTCTAGTTTTGGTTAGATGAAGACAATAACAGCGGTTCTTGTCTAGTAAGCGCTCCATTTTATGTAAATCATTTACCATATCATCACTTTCTTTGTCTCCACAAAGAAAATAGATGCGCGTTTTATTTTTGGAGCTTGTTCTGTTAAAGTATAAATGTCGTTTGTAAACCAAAATGATGGGGAAAAAATACCCGCATTGCCAAAAACTTCCGGATATTTTAAAATAGCATAATAAGAAACCAAACCACCAAGAGAGCTTCCCATTATTGTTGTGTTTTTTGCTTTGGTTTTAGTTCTGTAATTTTTGTCGATATAAGGTTTTAAAGTTTTAACTATAAAATCAAGATAATTATCGGCATTACCTCCGCCATATTTTTCATTTTTATAAGGAGTCAATTCGTCGATGCGTTTGTCGTTTCCGTGCTCAATTCCCACAACAATTACTGGAGCTTTTAAACTGTCTAATTTTTCATCTACATTCCATTCGCCAACATAAGAAGTTTTGGCATCAAATAAATTTTGAGCATCATGCATATAAATAACGCTGTACCTTTTTTTAGGCGAAGCCGAATAACCTTCGGGCAAGTAAAGCCATATTTTTTTGGTAGTTTTGAGCTGAGGAGCTTCAATGGTAAAAGTGGATACGTTTTTTGAAGCCGTGCTTTCCTGTGCATTTCCAACCGTAAATGTCAGTAGAAATATAAAAAAGAAAAATCCTCGAATCATTCGTTTTTGCGTTTTAGATTTAATGTAATAATTTAGCTAAAAATAATAATTTGATGAACACAGAAGAAGAAAAAGAAGTTTACTTTTAGAAATGATTGCATTTGCGACTATTGATGGGCATTTGCATAAACGTGAGGTAGATTTTTTGTGGATTGTTGCTGAAGAATTGAATATCAGCAAAGAAGAATTTAAGGATTTATTTCATCAAGAGAATAAGACCAAAGTAGCTAGATCTGAGTTTCAGCGTATTCAGCAATTTTATAGATTGGCTTTGATTATGCATTGCGATGGCATCTTGCATGAAAAAGAATCAAATGCGATACATCAAATTGCACTCGAAATGGGATTAAATCCAACTGCGGTAAAACGAGTTTTAGAACTGATGAAAAAGGCGCCAAACGCTATTATAGATCCTAAAAAGTTGCTTAGTGTTTTTCAGGAACAACACAATTAAGATAATTGTTCCTGAAGTTTTTTGATATCGTCGCGTAATTTAGTCGCTTGCAAAAAGTCTAATTCTTTTGCCGCTTTTTCCATTGATTTTCGTTTCTCACGAATTAGCTTTTCTAAATCTGTTTTAGACATATAGGCCGTTTCTGGTTCAGCGACAACTGGTAACGTATGGCCTAATTCGTATTCAACCAAAGGATTTTTAGTAAAGGCGCTATCGATCTTTTTATTTAGAGCCTGAGGCGTAATATTATTTTCGGTGTTGAAATTGATTTGCTTGGTTCTTCTATAATTGGTTTCGTCAATTGTTCTTTGCATGCTGGCTGTGATTTTATCAGCATACATAATGGCTTTTCCGTTTAAGTTTCTTGCCGCACGACCGATTGTTTGCGTCAAAGATCTGTGGTTTCTTAAAAAACCTTCTTTATCGGCATCCAAAATTGCTACAAGTGAAACTTCGGGCAAATCCAAACCTTCACGAAGCAAGTTGACTCCAATCAAAACATCAAAAATACCTTTTCGCAAATCCTGCATGATTTCGATTCGCTCTAATGTATCGACTTCAGAATGAATGTATCGACAACGAATATTTACTTTGGTCAAATATTTTGCTAATTCTTCGGCCATTCTTTTGGTTAAAGTGGTGACCAAAACTCTTTCGTCTAATTCACATCTCACCTGAATTTCTTCGATCAAATCATCAATTTGATTCAAACTTGGGCGTACTTCAATTATTGGATCTAATAATCCGGTTGGACGAATAATTTGCTCCACATAAATTCCGTCTGATTTTTGTAATTCATAATCGGCGGGAGTTGCAGAAACATAAATGACCTGATTTTGCAAGGCTTCAAATTCTTCAAACTTTAAAGGTCGATTGTCCATTGCGGCAGGCAGACGGAAACCATATTCAACCAAATTTTCTTTACGGTCGCGGTCGCCTCCATACATAGCGTGAACTTGTGAAACGGTTACGTGGCTTTCGTCAACAACCATCAAATAATCGCTTGGGAAATAATCTAACAAACAGAAAGGTCTTGTTCCAGCTTCACGTCCGTCTAGATAACGGGAATAATTCTCAATTCCAGAACAATAGCCCAATTCGCGAATCATTTCTAAATCGAAATTAGTTCGTTCTTCAAGACGTTTTGCTTCCAGATGTTTTCCTATTTCTTTAAAATAATCTACTTGTTTCACTAAATCCTGCTGGATTTGCCAAATAGCGCCTTGTAAAACTTCTGGAGAAGTCACAAACATATTGGCAGGATAGATGGTCAATCTTTTGAATTTCTCGATTACTTTGGAAGTTTGAGCATCAAATGATTCTATTTCCTCAATTTCATCTCCAAAAAGTGAATTCGATACGCATCGTCAGCATAGCTTGGATATACTTCTACCGTATCTCCTTTGATTCTGAAAGTTCCCGGATTAAAATCGGCTTCCGTTCTGGCATATAAACTTTGAACCAAACTATGCAATAATTTGGTTCTCGAAATAACCTGATCTCGGGTAATTTCAATTACATTTTTTGAAACTCCACTGGATTTCCGATACCATATAAACAAGAAACTGAAGCAACAACCAAAACATCACGACGCCCAGAAAGTAGGGAAGAAGTAGTGCTCAAACGCATCTTTTCTAATTCTTCATTGATAGATAAATCCTTCTCGATAAAAACACCTGTAACAGGCATAAAAGCTTCTGGCTGATAATAGTCGTAGTAAGAAACGAAATATTCAACCGCATTATTTGGGAAAAACTGTTTGAATTCAGAATACAATTGCAGTCGCCAAAGTTTTGTTGTGTGCCAAAACCAATGTCGGGCGTTGCACTTCCTGAATAACATTAGCAACTGTAAATGTTTTTCCGGATCCTGTAACTCCTAATAAAGTTTGATATTTTTCGCCATCTTCAACACCTTGTGCAAGTTTTTGTATGGCTTGTGGCTGATCTCCTTTTGGACTATATTCTGAAGCTACTTGAAAATTCATTTTTTATTGATGAAAAATTAGTTTTGTAAAGATACAAAGTTTGAAGGCTATAAAAAAGACAAATAAGGTTGCATAGGATCGCATGGATTTTATGTGGTGTAGTCCCTACGGGACAATTTTTCCGTTGATTAATGTTTTTCTACCAATATATAATCTCTACGAGATTAAAAAAAATCAATTGGCATCAGAATTATCTCGTAGAGATTATATATTGGTAGAAAAAATATTTTCACATTTTAAAATTGTCCCGTAGGGACTACACATTACGTACTATTTTAAAAAATCAATCATTGCATCATTTACAAATTTCGACTGATCGATACTTAAAAAATGTCCAGCATCTTTAACCATTATTGTTTTGGCGTTTGGTAGATATTTTTTTGCACGTTCCAAACTTTCGTCTGAATTGATAACGTCTTTATCGCCAATTAATACCAAAACCGGATTTTTGATCGACTCTAATTCATCATCTGAAAAAGGCGTCATTTTGAGCATGCTTGAGTTGGATTTTGCATATTTATTCGCCAAATAAAATTGTCGGTTATAAATAGGGCTGATTTTTTCTGGATGAGTAGAAAATGTTTTTAATGTTTTGCTGAACTTCTTTTCGCTTGGAAACAATTTTAAAAGCAAAGCCGAGGATGTTTTTCTGGGTTTATCAATAAATTTAAAGGTTTGAGCAGGACTCAATAAAACAATTTTGTCAATCGAATTGTTTTTTTGAACGGCCAATAATGTTGCAATCCAGCCTCCGCGTGAAGCGCCGACAATATCAAATTTCTTTAATTTATAATGATCGAAAACTTCATTGTACCAAAGGACAATTTCTTCTTTTGAAAGTGGTTTTGCGGTTAAAGTTGATTTGTTTGGTTCCATTAAAAAATCAATGGCGTAAATACGGTGAGTTTTTGCCAAAGCATTGATATTTGGATACCACATAGTAGAACTTGCATCCATTCCGTGAAGTAAAACTAAGTCTTTTCCGTTTTTTGGTCCGGCGATAATAACGTGCGCTGTTCCAAAACTGGTTTTTACATTTTCTTCAGTATAAGGAACATCCCAAAGTTTTAGGGCTTTGTCGTAAGATGCAGTATAATTTTGTTTGTCGCTTTCTGTTTTAAAAACATAATCTTCGAATTTAGTTTTTTTCGAAGAAGCACAAGCTGTCAGTAAAATAATAAAGAATAACCAAAAGAATATTTTTGAAGTACGCATAAAATTAAATTTACTTTTAAAGGTACAACAATCTAATTTCGAAGCTTTTTCAGAATTTTATCTGAAACTATCATAATTTTAAGATTGGTCTTTTTTAGAAGTCAGATAATAAATCTGTACAAAAGCCAAAATAGCATTCGGAATAATAACAGGCCAAAGCCATTGATTAAAATCTTGATAATCATTTAAAAAAATACCATAAATGACAAAACAGATACAGCCAAACATATTAATAAACCGAATTGTTCTGAGGTTTTTTAGTAAAAAACCTCCAACAATAAAAACAGATGCGAGATAACCAACATATTCTGCCATAATCTTGATATTTAATTGTTTACACTAAATGTAGTGAAATGAAATTATATTATCAAGAGTTGATTCTGAAAATCAGTATTTTAGATTTTGAAGTTTTTCTGTTCTACTTCATTTAAGAAACTCCAAGCCACAATACGGCTGTTTTTTTGGCCTTGCGCCATATCAATTGTTTTGACAGAAATGGCATTTACCTTTTTCAGAATTTTATAAATCGAAGAAAGATTTTCTTTTTTAGAAACCAAAGTAGTAAACCACAAACATTGCGAACCGTATTTGACGCTTTCGTAAATCATTTGTGTAATAAACCCGATTTCGCCACCGTTGCACCATAATTCTGCATTTTGACCGCCAAAGTTTAAAACAGGATTTGTGTTTCTTTTTCTTTCGGATTTAAATTCGAAACTTTTCTGGAAGCACTTTTATTTGCTTCTTGTGCCGATGCATGAAATGGCGGATTGCACATTGTGAAAGTGAATTTATCTTCCGGAATAAAAATATTTTTGAAAATAAATCTGGATTCAGGTTGTTGTTGCAACGCAATAGCATCGATTAGTTTTGGATTAGCTTCGATAATTTTACTGCAATTTTTAATCGCTTTTTGGTCAATATCTGTTCCAACAAAACTCCAATCGTAAATACTATATCCTAATATCGGATAAATCAAATTTGCTCCAGTTCCGATATCTAAACCTAAAATAGAATTTCCTTTCGGAATGATTCCGTTATTGTTTTCGGCTAATAAATCAGCGATATAATGAATGTAATCAGCGCGTCCTGGAATTGGCGGACAAAGATAATGTAAAGGAATATTCCAGTTTTGAATATTATAATAAGTTTGTAAAAGAGCTCTGTTTAATGTTTTTACAGTCGCTGGATTACTGAAATCAATAGTTTCGATTCCGTATTTATTTACAGAAATAAAAGCTTTCAATTCAGGGCAATGTGAAATCAGTTTTTCAAAATCATAGCGATTGCGATGAAGATTTCTTGTATGTAAATTGTCTTTTTGTGAATTGTCGTTTGCTTTCATTTTGATTGATTTCGACTACAAAGATAGGTATTCCTTTTTTAGGATTCGTCGAAAGCTCCATAGGAGCGTTATATTTATAGTCTGTTAAATTATGAGTAAACATAAGCTCCATCGGAGCGAAATAGTGCTTTATGTATCACCCCGCTGGGGTTTTTCATCACGAGAATGTTTTCATCTATAAACATTCCATCCCGCTGGGATTTATTAATCAAAACATTCCATCATTAAAAGATCACCTTCACGATGTGTAATAGTCACAAGTCCATCTTTTTCAACTGAATTACTGCTTCCGGTTCTGTAGCCCATTGTCAAAGTATCGTTATTCAATTCATATTTTAAATTAGTTGAAAAAATACCGTTTACAACCCCAATTGGGATTAGCGAAATTGGAGTTTGCGCTGTGTACCATTTCTCAAATTTCCGTGGCAAAAGAAATATTTTTGAGTGATCATCGAGAATTACAATTTTAAGAGAATCGCGATGCTGAACAATATTGGTAAGATTGGTAATGGTATGATCGGCACGTTTTCCTGTTGCCCAAACCACATTTACGGCCGGAATTCCTCGATCAACAAGATAATCGCAGGCTTTTTCAAGATCGGTTTTGTCTTGATCTTCTGTATGAACTATTTCAATAGGATATTGAGATGTTCTGTAAATTTCAGGATCAAACCCGCGATCAAAATCACCTAGAAGCACATCAACTTTTATTCCCAATTCAAGAACTCTTTCAATAGCAGAATCCAGAACAACAACCAATGGCGACCATTCCAGCAATTGTCCCAATAGTTCAGGACTGCAGGCGACTCCGTTAGCAATAATTAAAGCAGGTTCCTGATCGTCGCGAACTATATGATGTGATGACATATTGGTATTTTTGATTGTGATGCAAAGGTAAGGTTAGAATTTTATATTTTAGATTTTTTTGCCACAGATTAGAAGGATTAAAAAGATTAAAAAGATTAATCCATTTAATCTGTGAAATCTGTGGGCTAATTAAAAATCTAGCAATCTTCGGTGATAATTTATCTGTCCTAAATGATAAGCCAAATGTGTCGAAAGATGAACCAAAAAGAATTCTGTTGTCATTTCTTTTTCGAAAACAATCTGCGGATAAATTGCTTCTAAATCAGTTTCTGTTAAAGAATCTAAGGCATTGTTTACGACAATTAATGTTTTTTCGATTTTTTGAATCAATTCTGCTTTTGGAATATCTTTTAAAGAAAATTCTAAAGGGCGATTTCGAATATAGCCCGTTTTTCCAATTTCTGCACCTATATAAGTGTTGATATTCCCGATAAGATGCAGACAAAGATTTCCTGCCGAATTTGAAATGTCTTTGTCAGTCTTCCAAAGATTGTTTTCATTTTGATACGATTCGATTTCAATTCTTAATTTGTTGAGATCGCGCTCAAATAATGATTTTATGGTTTCGATCAGCATGATTTTATTTTTAGTTAAGGTCTGTTTTTTATCGGAATCCAGATTTCTTCTTCAGAATCGGGATCATCTTTTTTGTATTTTTCATCCATTACGGCAAAATGAGGTCGATCGTCAACAGTATATTCAGAATTTGGAAGCCATTCTGCAAAAATAGAATGGTATGTTTTATGACCTTCGCTTGCCGGGCCTTTATGAATAAAAACCGCATAAATTCCTGTCGGTATTATTAGAGTTTCCATTTCTTCTGGTATTACAGGAAAATTTTTCACTTCGACTGCGACCCATTTTTGAAAAGTTTTACTCGCGTCAAAATTGTCAAAATATCCGTTTGGGAAAACCTCTAGGGAATATAAATTAGCATCGACTGTATTTTTAATTTCCTTTCGTTTTGGCATAAAACTGCTCCATAATTGAAAGGTTTGATTTTCCATAAATGACATTATAATATGCTTGCCGACTAATTTCTTCTCGGTCAAAATTTTAATTTGGGCTTCCATTTTGGGCGGTTTATTTTATAGTGTATTTTTTGAGATCAGTTTCGCTTAGAGAAAAATATCCAAGCGGATAATTATCCTTATTTGTGCTATTTATGATATTTCCTTTCACAGTTGCCGGAGGGGATTGAAAAGACCCGCCAACATTGCTTCCCGCAATGCTTACAAGAATATTCATATAGTTGTAGTATTGTTTTGAGATTCCAATATGTGTTATTTCAATTTCATCGCCAGATTTTAATTCGTCGTCATCTGAAAGACTGAAAAATTCATTGCCTTGAAAAAATTTGTCTTCATCAACGTAATAATTGGATTTGATTTTATTCGAATAAACATATTTGTACAAATAGAAATTATCAGCATCTGCAGGATCATTAAAATAAGCCTTGATTTCGATGTCTTTTCCTGTAAAACCTCCTTGATTGTTTTGTTCAATATGTGTAATAGGCGCAACAGACATCAACGTTTCGGTAGCGGTGTAAGTCTGTCCATTTGTAATTACAGTCAAGGTATATTCTTGATTTAATACCGGCTTGAAATTGGTGCATATGTAACGGCCAGTCTTTGGAACTTCGGTAAAATTAAATTGCTCATTAGCACTGTTTTTTATATAAATTTTAGCGCCAGAAACTGTCGGAATTACATTTTCGAAATAACCAGTTGTAGTGGTTAATTTTATGGTTTGTTGTCTTCCATTTGTACCTTTTTGCCAATTAATTGCGGCTTCAATAACTAATTTTGGAGGCGCAGTATCTAAATCAACATCAACAACTTCTTCACAGGCTGTAAAGAAAATCGAAATAAAAATGATCAGTAATAAAGCAACTTTTTTCATAGCTTTCTTTTTTAATAAAAAAGTGATATTTAAAACCTAAAATTATAACTTACCGCAGGAACAATTCCGAAAATTGATGTTTTTACTGCTTCGTTATCGCCTGTATCCGTATTTTGTCGGAAATTAATTGAAGCCGCATTTTTGCGATTATATAAATTATAGATACTAAAAACCCATTCTCCTTTCCAGTTTCGGTCTTTGTTTTTTCTCGGAGTCAGAGTCGCCGAAACATCTAAATGATGATAAGCTGGCAAACGGTTTTCGTTTCTTAAGCCATAACTCGGAACCGTGATTCCTAAATATTGATATTGTCCGTTCGGGTAAGTGACCGGCATTCCAGACTGTAATGCAAAGTTAGCACCAAACGACCATTTTTCGTTTAAATTATAAGCCGAAGTTATAGCCAAATTATGTGTTTTGTCATAAGCTGAACTGTACCATTGGCCATTGTTGATTCCAGTTTCTTCTGGAGTTCTGCCCGGCGTTTGCTGTTCTGATTTTGATAAAGTATAAGAAATCCATCCATTGAATTTCCCTTCGTTTTTCTTTACCATAATTTCCAATCCGTACGCACGCATTTGCCCGTTTAGAATTACTTGCTCAATGGCATTGTTTGCAATTAAATCGGCTCCATCAATATAATCAAGTCGGTTTTGAATTTCTTTGTAATAGGTTTCAACTTCTAACGAATAAGCACTGTTTTCAATATTTCTAAAATAACCTAGCGCCACCTGATCAGCAATTTGAGGTTTGATGTAATTGTCGCTCGGCATCCAAACATCAAGCGGAGTAGGTGATGAGGTGTTTGAAATCAACTGAAGATATTGTGCCATTCGGTTGTAACTTGCCTTTATCGCTTGTTCGTCATTTAATTGATAAGAAATAGAAAAGCGAGGCTCTAGATTATTATAATTTTTGATTGATTTGTTTTTGCCATAATATTCAGTACCAATGGGTGTTGCTTTTTCATAAATCTGCATATCAGAATTGAAAATTACCGGATTGTTGTTTTCGTAAAGATTTACAGAAGAAGGTCCCAAACGATAAAACAAGCTGTATCGTAATCCGTAAGCAATTGTGATTTTTTTCGAAAGCTGACTTTCGGCATCAATATAAATAGAAGGCTCAAAAGCATATTTTTTATCCAATTGATCTGGATTAATTCCTGATTCTGGACTGCTTGGTTTAATGGTTCCGGGGTTGAATTTGTAATAAATTCCGTTTAAGCCATAGCTCAATTTAAATTTATCTGAAATATAATGTTTGAAATCGTATTTGATATTGTAATTTTGAATTCCTGAATCCCATTTGAATCCAACAAAATCAAGATCCAAGCCGTAATAATAATCACTGTAGATCAAGGATAAATTCGAAAACAATTTATCAGAATACAAATGATTCCATCTCAGGTTTAAAGTAGAATTTCCATAAATATTCGTAAAACTTTTATTTAAACTGAAAACATCTCGCCCAAAATATCCGGATAAATACAAACTGTTATTGTCGTTTAATTTATAGCTCAATTTGGTATTCAGATCATAAAAATAAGCTGAATTATCTTTTTGATCCTCAGAAAGCTTTAAGAATAAATGTGCGTAAGAAGCTCTTCCTCCAATTAAAAAAGAACCTTTATCTTTTACCAAAGGACCTTCAGCTAAAAGTCGGCTGGAAATTAATCCGATTCCTCCATTTACATGAAATTCTTTGCTGTTTCCATCTTTCTGATAAATATCCAAAACAGAAGAAGCTCTTCCTCCAAAGCGTGCTGGAATTCCACCTTTGTATAATTTTAAATCTTTGATCGCATCTGGATTAAAAACCGAAAAGAATCCAAAAACATGAGAAGAATTAAAAATAGTCGCCTCGTCTAATAAAATCAAATTCTGATCAGCACCGCCACCTCGAACATTAAAGCCAGATGCACCTTCGCCTGCATTTGTAACCCCTGGAAGCAATAAAATAGATTTTAGGACATCAACTTCTCCCAAAACCACCGGCATTTTTTTAATAGTAGCAATGGAGAGCTTGTTGGCGCTCATTTCGGGAGATTTGGTATTTATTTTACCTTTGTTTTCCTTGATTACAACTTCCTGAAGTTCCTGACCTGCGCCTTCACTTAGGCTAAAATTCATTTTGGTATTTTGATTTAAAAGAACAGTTTGTTGCAGTATTTGATAACCTACATAACTAATTTCGATTTGATGTTCTCCTTTTGGAATTGTCAGAGAGTAAAATCCGTATTCGTTTGTTGTAGTTCCAATTTTTAAAGAAGGAATATAAACATTGACAGCAATTAAAGTTTCATTGCTTTTGTTATCTTTTATAGTGCCGCTAAGAGTAAATTTTTCTTGAGAATACGATGTAAACGCAGTTAAAACTAAAAAAATAAGTATGCCAATCTTTCGTATAATCATCTTTTATATTTTGGTTTACATAGTTAAGAATTCTTACTAATATATTAAAAAGAATTGGTTGTTAAATGTTAGTTAAGATAAACAAAAAAGACAACCGTATAAGGTTGTCTTTTTTTATTTATTTACAGTATTGCATTTGTAATGCCTTGAAATTATTTGATTTTAGCAATAATAGCGTTGAAAGTTTCGCTAGGACGCATTGCTTTGCTAACTAATTCTGGAGTTGGCTGATAGTAACCACCAATATTTTGCGCTTTTCCTTGAGCACCAATTAATTCAGCATCGATTTTAGCTTCGTTAGCTTCAAATTCAGCGACAATTGGAGTAAAGATTGCTTTCAATTCAGCATCTTTAGTTTGAGCGACCAAAGCTTGAGCCCAGTAGAATGCTAAATAGAAGTGAGAACCACGGTTGTCAATCTGTCCCACTTTACGAGCTGGAGATTTATCGTTTGCTAAGAATTTATCGTTTGCCTGATCTAAAGTCTCAGATAAAACAATTGCTTTAGAATTGTCTAAAGTTTGTCCTAAATGCTCTAAAGAAGCACCAAGAGCTAAAAATTCTCCTAATGAATCCCAACGTAGGTATCCTTCTTCTGTAAATTGCTCAACGTGTTTAGGAGCAGAACCTCCAGCACCAGTTTCGAACAATCCACCACCGTTCATTAATGGAACGATAGAAAGCATTTTTGCAGAAGTTCCTAATTCTAAGATTGGGAATAAATCTGTTAAGTAGTCACGTAAAACGTTTCCTGTTACAGAGATTGTATCTAAGCCTTTGATGATTCTGTCTAAAGTAAATTCAGTAGCGACTATTGGATTTAAAATACGGATATCTAAGTTTGTCGTATCGTAATCTTTAAGGTATTTTTGAACTTTTACGATCAATTCTCTGTCGTGTGCTCTATTTTCGTCTAACCAGAAAACAGCAGGAGTATCAGATAAACGAGCTCTGTTTACAGCCAATTTAACCCAGTCCTGAATTGGAGCGTCTTTTGCTTGACACATTCTGAAAATGTCGTTTGCTTCAACGTTTTGTTCCATTAAAACATTTCCGTTTGCATCAACCACACGAACAACACCGTCAGCTTTCATTTGGAAAGTTTTGTCGTGAGATCCGTATTCTTCAGCTTTTTGAGCCATTAATCCAACGTTAGGAACACTTCCCATTGTTTTTGGATCAAAAGCACCATGTTTTTTACAGAAATCAATAGTTGCAGTATAAACTCCAGCATAAGAACGGTCTGGAATAACAGCAAATGTATCTTGTGCTTTTCCTTCTTTGTTCCACATTTGTCCAGAAGTACGGATCATTGCTGGCATAGAAGCATCAACAATAACATCAGAAGGAACGTGTAAGTTTGTAATTCCTTTATCAGAATTCACCATTGCCAAAGCTGGCCCGTTAGCGATAGCTTGATCGATAGCGACTTCAACTTCTGCCTGCTCAGGTCTTCCAGCAATTTTAGCATAGATATCACCTAAACCGTTTCTTGTATCAACATTTAATTCAGCGAATAAAGAAGCGTATTTTTTGAAAACATCTGCAAAATATACTTCAACGATAGCGCCAAAGATAATTGGATCAGAAACTTTCATCATTGTAGCTTTTAAGTGCACAGAAAGTAAAACTCCTGCGGCTTTAGCTTCAGCAATAACATCAGCGACAAAAGCTTTTAATTTGCTTACGCTTAAAACAGAGCTGTCAATGATTTCTCCAGCTTTTAATGGAGTACTTGCTTTAAGAACAGTTGTTGAACCATCTTTAGCAACAAATTCGATTTTTACATCATTTGCTTCAGCAACAGTTAACGATTTTTCACTTCCGTAAAAATCACCACCTGACATAGAAGCCACTTTAGTTTTTGAGTCAGCAGACCAAGCACCCATTGAGTGTGGATTTGCTTTTGCAAAGTTTTTAACTGCTCTTGGAGCTCTACGATCAGAGTTTCCTTCACGTAAAACTGGGTTTACAGCAGAACCTAATACTTTTGCATATTTTGCTTTAATTTCTTTTTCAGTATCATTTTTAGGATCTTCTGGATAATTTGGAACGTTGTATCCGTGAGATTGTAATTCAGCAATAGCCGCTTTTAATTGTGGTACAGATGCTGAAATGTTTGGTAATTTGATGATGTTAGCTTCTGGTTGAGTAGCTAATTGACCAAGTTCAGCAAGAGCATCACCAGTTTTTTGAGCATCTGTCAATGATTCAGGAAAGTTTGATAAAATTCTTCCTGCTAAAGAGATGTCTCTTGTTTCAATAGCGATACCTGCTGTAGAAGTAAACGCCTGCACAATTGGTAACAAAGAATAAGTCGCTAATAATGGCGCCTCATCAGTTAAGGTGTAAAAAATTTTTGAATTCTGTGTCATTTTTTTTTTTATAATCGTGTCGTCAAAGGGTGACGATATGAAAAGTATAGTCGGCTCAAAACGAGCGGAGCAAATATAATAAAAACAGTCCGAAAACGGTGTAGTTTTGTTTATAAATGGATGAATTATCAGATTGTTATTTCGTGCTTCTTAAATTGTCAAATCGATGATTTTGATATTAAAAAATTACGGTTTTGATATTGGTTCAAATGAAGACATAAAAAAACTCGTTTCAAATAATATGAAACGAGTTTTTTTATAACAGATTGATAAATGATTATCTTCTTTTATCTTTAATCTTAGCTTTTTTACCAGTAAGTTCTCTGAAGTAGAAAATTCTAGCTCTACGTACGTGACCTTTCTTGTTGATTTCAATTTTTTGTAAAGCTGGTAAGTTTACTGGGAAGATACGCTCAACACCAACAGCTCCAGACATTTTACGAATTGTGAAAGTTTCTGTGTTTCCAGAACCTCTTCTTTGAATAACAACTCCTTTGAAAAACTGAGTTCTTGTTTTTTCACCCTCTTTAATTTCGTAGAAAACAGTGATTGTGTCTCCAGCTCCGAAATCTGGGAAATCTTTTTTAGCAACGAATTCGTCTTGAACGAATTTTAATAAATCTGCCATGATAATGTAAATTATAGTTTTATTTCGAACAACATTCACGGATCTCGCCAGAGGTTGGTCAAATTCGGGTGCAAATGTAAAAAATAATTATAAATTATGAATTATAAATTGTGAATTATTTTTAGTTTGTTTTGTTTCAGGTTTCAGGTTTCAAGTTGTTGCTATCGAGAGTTTTAACTTGAAACAAAAATAACCTTAAACTTGAAACTAAATTTTAATGCCCTTCCAGCAAATCCGGACGTCTATTTTTAGTATGTTCAAAAGCCATGTCTTCACGCCATTTGTCAATTTTGGCGAGCATGACCGCTGGTTAAAACTTCAGGAACTTTCCATCCTTTATAATCAGCGGGTCTTGTGTATATTGGTCCAGATAACAAATTGTCTTGAAAACTGTCTGTCAAGGCTGAGGTTTCATCACTCAAAACTCCTGGAATTAATCGAATTAATGCATCAGATAAAACAATAGCGCCCAATTCTCCGCCAGATAAAACATAATCGCCAATCGAAATTTCCTTTGTAATAAAATGATCTCGAACTCTTTGGTCCACACCTTTATAATGTCCGCATAAAATGATAATGTTTTTGTACATCGACATTTTATTGGCCATTTTTTGATTCAAGGTTTCACCGTCGGGAGACATATATATGATTTCGTCATATTCACGCTGACTTTTTAAATGCGTAATGCAGTCATCAATTGGCTGAATTGTCATTACCATTCCGGCGCCTCCGCCAAATGGATAATCATCAACACTTTTTTGTCTGTTGGTGCTATAATCACGAAGGTTGTGAAAATGTACTTCGACCAAACCTTTATCAATGGCACGTTTCATAATCGAAGCCTCAAACGGACTTCTTAATAATTCAGGTAAAAGTGTAATAATATCAATTCGCATTTCTCTTTTTCAAAAGTTTGGTTGCAAAGATACAAAGTAAATGTGGAGAAATTTTGAAAAAAGGATATTCAAAAGCATTGTTTTGGGATTCTTACAGATGAATTTTTGGATTTATTTCAATTGTCTGTTTGTCAAATGAATAAATAATAATTATATAACATTTAAAAGCTTTTATGTAAGAATTAATGTTTAATTTTAATTAGTATTACATAGTTTTTACTTATGAAAGTATTGCCTTAAATCTAAATCGATGATCTAATGAAAAATATATTTTTATGGTTTGCTGTAATGATGTTATATGCATGCTCAAGTTCGAAAAATACTGGAGATAAATGGATTGGGAAAACCAAACAAAATTTGATAAAAAGTTGGGGAACTCCAGTCCGAACATTTGATAACAGCCGCCAATGGCGAAATTCTAGTTTATGCAGATCAGGTTTTTGAAAAAGATAATGATCATGATTCGAGAATGGCCGGCCCAATGTATTGGAACTATATTTATATGTATGTCGACAAAACAGGAAAAATATCTTCTTTTAGAAATGAGAAACAAAATTATTCTCCGCAATCTATAGATTCCAATAAATTAGCGGGAATGAATTTGCTAACGGTGAAATAAATATAGTCCCTACGGGACAAAATTCCTTTATCACAATAATTTTTTAGCTACCGATATTTTGTTCCTAGCGCAACTTATAGATTTTATTTTGTAATTATTTCTATTTAAAATAGATTATAGTTTAGTCCCTGCGGGACAAAATTGCTTTGTGGTACTATTTTTTCTACCCATATTTTGTTCCTAATGGAACATCTTTGTTGTCGCCTTTTTTGCTAAATATGAAGTTTTCTTTTAAGTTTTTTGATTGATCTGTTAGAAATCAAATAAATTTATTGAAAGATAATTCTTTCTTTTTTATATTTACAACGATATGATTATTCCGCTAGGAATAAAATGTTGGTAGAAAAAAATAACGATTTACAATAATGTCCCGTAGGGACTATATATATGGCAAATACATATACACAAATACATATTCATTTTGTTTTCGCGGTCAAGTATAGAAATGCAACCATACACAAGAACTGGAAAGAGGAATTGTATAAGTATATTTCAGGAATTATTAAAAATAATAATTATAAGCTTCTGGCTATAAACGGAGTCGAAGATCATATTCATGTTTTAATTGGGATACGACCTGCACAATCGATTTCTGAATTAATGAAAATTGTAAAGCAGAATTCGTCAAAATGGATAAACGAAAATAAATTCGCAAAAACTCATTTTGAATGGCAGGAAGGATATGGCGCTTTTTCATACAGTAAATCGCAAATAAAAGCAGTTGTAAATTATATTGAGAATCAAGAATTGCATCATAAAAAGAAGACTTTTAAGGACGAGTACTTGAACTTTCTCGAAAAATTTGAAATTGATTATGATGAAAAGTTTATTTTTAAAGACTTAATCTAATTTTTTTATCTGAAAAATGCCTTCTCAAAAAATAAAGATCTTTGCCATTATTGGCAGTACAAGAAAAAATTCAAGCAATTATAAAATCCTGAAATACATTTCAGAAAAAATAAATTCACAATTTGAAATTGAAATATTTGAAGAAATAGATCAATTACCACATTTTAATCCCGATTTAGATCAGGAAACTCCTCCGAAGAAAGTTACTGAATTCAGAAATAAAATTGCTCAGGCTGACGGCATTTTAATTTGTACACCCGAATATGTCTTCAGTTTGCCTGGAACTTTGAAAAATGCATTAGAATGGTGTGTTTCAACCACTGTTTTTTCTGGAAAAAGAACTGGTTTAATTACGGCTTCGGCATCAGGTGAAATGGCGCACGAACAACTTTTGCTTATTATGAAAACGGTTGAAGCTAAATTTGAAAATTCGGAACAAATCCTGATACAAGGCATTCGCGGAAAAGTTAATGATAAAGGAAAAATTGTAAATACATCTACCGAAGCGACTCTGGCATCTTTTATACATAATTTTGAGAATCAATTTTTGAGCGAATTGTAGCGCGTTTCAATAAAAAGAGTAGATTTACTTTTAGATTTTATTAATTAAAATGGTAACAAGAAGAAACTTTATTATAAACACAAGCTTGGCTGCAGTACGCAGTTTTAGCCGCCTCCATCATTAGCTTTTACTATGAACAAAAAAGAAATTGGATTACAGTTATACACTTTGCGTGATGAATTGCCAAAGGATGTAAAATCAACTTTAGAGAAAGTCGCAAAAGCAGGTTATACAACCGTCGAAACTTATGGTTTTTCTATAAAAGATCAATTTTGGGGATTATCGCCAATAGAATTGAAAAAGATTCTAGATGCTAATAATCTAAAAGCGGTGAGCGGACATTATAATTTAGGAACTTTTTTATACGATGGAAATACTGCTGAACTTGTTGCGGCTATTGAGGTGACTAAAATCTTGAAGAATGAATTTTTGACTATTCCATGGGTTGAGGAACATTTTAGAAAAAATATTGAAAATTATAAAATAATAGCGGCACGTTTAAATGAAGTCGCAAAAATGTGTAAAAAGGCAGGTTTGAAATTGGCGTACCATAATCATGATTTTGAATTCCAAAAGCATGATGGCGTAACAGGCTATGAAATTCTGTTGAAAGAAACAGATAAAGATTTGGTTTATTTTGAATTGGATTTATATTGGGTCGCACGATCAGGGAATGATTCTTTAAAATTGTTTAAAGAAAATCCGGGTCGTTTTAAAATGTGGCATGTAAAAGATATGGATAAAGTTAATCAGGCACTGAATACCGAAATTGGTTCAGGATTAATTGATTTTAAACTTTTATTCAAAGAAGCAAAACAATCTGGAATGATTCACTTTTTTGTGGAGCAGGAAAATAATTATGTGCCAAATTCTTTCGAATCTATAAAAACAAGCTGTGATTTTATTTCAAAAAATATAATTTAATTCGTTGATGATTTTATGAAAAAACTTCTTTTTCTAGCTTTTGTTATTCTTTGTTCATGCCAATCCAATAAAAAAGAAAATCCCGAATTAAATCTGCCCGAAGATCCATATTTTACGAAAATCAAAGTAAATGACATAAAGCTTGGTGAACCTGTTTTTGGGGATTGGTTATATTCTCATCCGGAAAAAGGACAGAGTTTTGAGCAATTTATGAATACAAAACACGTCGTGCCAACAAAAGAGGAAGATATTATTTATTTACAGCCTATAGGTCAATTCGATTCACTTCAAGTCAAACAAATTGAATTGGTTCGTCAATATTTGGAAATATTTTTTCAGTTGAAGACGAAAGTTTTGAAAGAAGTTTCAAATGATATAATTCCGAAAAATGTTAGAAAAAAGGAGATCTAGGTCAAGAACAGTTTTTGGCAGGTTATATTTTAGATAGTGTTCTAAAGAAAGAGAAACATGAAAAAGGCATTGCTTTGATGGCAATAACTGAAATGGATTTGTATCCAAAACCAGAATGGAATTATGTTTTTGGACTTGCATCTTATAGGGATAAAATTGCTGTAAGTTCGATTCACAGATTGTATGACAAAACGTTAGCAGGAGCAGATTTCAGTTTGTGTTTAGAGCGATTATTAAAAATTTGTTCTCATGAAATAGGGCACATGTTTGGTTTGCATCATTGCATTGAAGCCGATTGTGCCATGAATGGAACAAATAGTTTATCTGAAACCGATGAGCATTCGCTTAGATTGTGTTCAGTTTGCCAAAGAAAATTAAATTCCGGATTCAAATATGATAATGTAAAAAGGCTGAAAGAGCTGGAGCAATATTTTAAAGAAAATAATTTGGCGGAAGGATTAGCGTTAATGAAAAAAGATATTGATAAAATTAAAAATAATTAAAAATGGCAACGAGCAAAGAATTTATAAAAGGAGACGAAATAGAATGGGAAGTAGTTGGTGAAGGAATAAAAAGAAAAATACTTGCTTTTGATGACCGAATTATGCTTGTAAATGTTCATTTTGAAAAAGGCGGAATTGGCGTTTTGCACGATCATTATCATTCTCAGGTTACCTATATCGCAAGCGGAAAATTTGATGTAACCATTAGCGGCGTAACACAAACGTTAAAAGAAGGCGACAGTTTTTACATTCCGCCTCACGCTGTTCACGGTGTGGTTTGTCTGGAAGAGGGAATGCTTACTGATGTTTTTAGTCCAGCAAGAGAAGACTTTTTGAACTATTAAAAGTTAAAAAAATAAACCATATAAGTGATATAAGAAAATTTAAGCGTTTAGTTTAAATGAGCCTATATCACTTATATGGTTTAATAAAAAGCTTTTTTTATATGTTTTGACCGACATAGATTTAAATGAGCTTATATTACTTATATGGTTTAAAAAATCACTATGTTCTGTTTGGTAAGTCACTTAAACTTTGAAAATTTATAGTTTTTTTAAAGTTTTGCTAAAGATTAGATTGGTATTTTTGCATCATGAATTTATCTAAAACCAACGTACTGTTTATGGCAGTTTGCACTGGTCTTATAGTTGCAAATCTCTATTACTGCCAACCTTTGATCGTATTAATTGCCAACGAATTTAAAATTCCTGAAGCTGATGCCGGAACGATAACTTATTTAACTCAGGCAGGTTACGCCGTAGGGTTGTTTTTTATGGTGCCACTTGGAGATAAAATTGAGCGAAAAAAGCAAATTTTAATGACCACTTTTGCCTCTGTAATTGCATTATTGATTGCGGCGACGGCAAAAAGCTTTTTGATTTTGCAAATTGCTTCTTTGTTAGTCGGAATTACTTCGATTGTGCCGCAACTTATTCTGCCTTTGGTCGCGTCATTAAGCACACATGAACAGCGCGGAAAAGTCATTGGAACTATTATGAGTGGTCTTTTGGTCGGCATTTTGCTTTCGCGAACATTAAGCGGATTTATTGGTCAGGTTTTGGGTTGGAGATCGATGTTTTATATCGTCGCCGGAATTTGTCTTTTGATCTTTTTTGTTATTCAAAGTAAATTCCCCGTTAATAAACCACAATTTCAAGGAACTTACGGGCAACTAATCCAATCGCTGTTTACACTTATAAAAACACAGCCTGTTTTGCGTGAAGCAACGGCAATAAATGTTTTCAGCTTTGCTCAGTTTGGCGCTTTCTGGACTACAATGGTTTTATTGCTTTCTGGCGAGCCGTTTGGTTTTAATAGTGCTACAATTGGTTTATTCGGAATTGTAGGTGCTTCTGGAGCTTTGGTCGCGCCTTTGGTTGGAAAAATTGGAGATAAAGGAAATTCAAGAATTGCAGTTGGTTATGGATGTTTGTTGATTTTAATCAGCTTTTTGATCTTTTACTTTTCGATCGAAAGTGTAATCGGAATTGCAATTGGAATTGTGTTTATTGATATCGGAATCCAAGGTGTTCACATTTCAAATCAAACCCGAGTTTATTCGTTATTGCCAGAAGCCAGAAACCGATTAAATACTGTATTTATGTCATTTAGCTTTTTAGGAACTGTCGCTGGATCAGCATACGGATTATTGCTTTGGAAACTTGGCGAATGGCATGCTGTAGCAATAGGTTGTATGGTTTTATCGCTAATGTCATTGGCTGTTTACGGACTTACTTATAAATCAATCCCGAAACATCGGGACTAAAAAATAGAAAGACAAATTGATAAAAAATTAATTTGTAAATTTGCATTCAAATAAAAAAATACAACAATGGAAAACGGAATATACGCTAAATTCAATACTAGCAAAGGTTCGATTTTAGTAAAATTGACACATGATTTGACACCAGGAACTGTAGGAAACTTTGTAGCTCTTGCAGAAGGAAATATGGAAAATAAAGTAAAACCTCAAGGACAAAAATTCTATGACGGATTGAACTTTCACAGAGTAATCGCTGATTTTATGATTCAAGGTGGATGCCCTAAAGGAACTGGAACTGGAGATCCAGGTTATAAATTTGATGACGAATTTGTTTCAAGTTTAAAACACGATCGTCCAGGAGTTTTGTCTATGGCAAACTCTGGGCCTGGAACTAATGGTTCTCAATTTTTCATCACTCACGTTCCAACTCCTTGGTTAGATGGAAAACACACAGTTTTTGGACATGTTGTTGAAGGACAAGATATCGTTGATGCGGTTGCTCAAGGTGATGCTTTAGAATCTGTAGAAATCATTAGAGTTGGTGAAGAAGCTGAAAAATGGAATGCAATCGAAGCTTTCATTTCTTTAAAAGGTGCTCGCATGAAAAGAGAAGCGACTTTGAAAGCAGAATCTGAAGCAAAAATGGAACAATTAGCGACTGGTTTTGATAAAACTGAAAGCGGTTTACGTTATAAAATGATCCAAAAAGGTGAAGGTAAAAAAGCTGAAGCTGGAAAAACAGTTTCTGTTCACTACGAAGGATCTTTAGAAAACGGAAAAGTTTTTGATTCTTCTTACCCAAGAAAAAACCAATCGAATTCAAATTAGGAATTGGACAAGTTATCGAAGGATGGGACGAAGGTATTGCTTTATTGCAAGTTGGTGACAAAGCTCGTTTTGTAATTCCATCTGATTTAGCTTACGGACCATCAGGAGCAGGAGGAGTAATTCCACCACACGCAACTTTGATTTTTGACGTTGAATTAATGGACGTAAAATAAGATTTTACAAGCAATTTAGTATTGTTTTAAATAGCAATCCCATATGTCGCGGCGTATGGGATTTTTTTATATTTACTTAAAATAAAAACGAAACCAAGCGATGAAATCAAAAATTTTAACTTTAGCCGCTATAGCATTATTTGCGACTTCTTGCGGTTCAAAAAAAGCACCTGCTACTCCAGTCTGCTCCGGCAGTTACTGAGACTGCAAAAGCAAAGGAACTAACTCCTGAACTTGCCGCAGGTAAGAGTTTATACGAAAACAATTGTGCAAAATGTCATAAATTGTTCGAACCAACGAAATTTACGAAAGAAGAATGGCGACCAATTTTGGTTCGCATGCAGAAAAAAGCGAAGTTAGATGATACTAACATGGCTTCAATAACAAACTATATTCATTCGCAATTGTAGTAGTTTACGATTGAGAAAAACATAAAAAAACTATTCAGTATTACTATTGAATAGTTTTTTTGTTTTCAAACAGATATAAAAAAACACCTTCACAATTGGAGGTGTTTAAAAATTTATGAAGTGAATACTTCTGTGTTATCAACAGCAATTACCTTTAAAGTCTTGATTCCGGCAGGCAATTCCCAATCAACTTGGTCATTTTCCTTAAATCCAATAATGGCAACACTTAAAGGAGCAAGAATTGAAATTTTCGATTGTTTTAAATCGGCAGAAGATGGCAAAACAATCTGTATTTTCATTTGCTTTTGAGCTTTTACATCTTCAATAGTTACCAAAGAGTTGATTCTGATTACCGAAGGATCAAGTTCGCTTTCTTTACTAATTACAGCGCGATCCAATTCCTGCGAAAGCTGATTCGCTTCTTTCGTATTTGTAGAATTCTTGCTCTTTAATATCAATTCTCTTAAAAATTGATAATCTGATTTGCTAAAAGTGGGTGTTGGTTTCATATCTGTTTGAATTTTATATTATTTTTTTGAATGAATTTTCTTCTTTTAAAATGTAAAAGCAGTCCGTTACAGAACCTTTAAAAAGGCAGATTTTTTGAAATGCTTAAATGTGGAAAAACAAAAAAATATCTGACTAAAATTGATTTTGTCAAATAAGATAAAGTTTTAAAAAAAATGTAAATCCTCCGCCTGAAAGAAGAAAAGTGAAATAGACGGAGGCCTAATTAATAAAGGCCTTACTATGTGAAATAAATACAGCAGAAAGCGGTCTTCTTCTAAAAGAAAACGGCAAAGAAGAAACTGTAAATGTTGTTAGAGTGTTCACAATGAGTAATTTTGCTTGTTTAGCAAAGATAGTAAACTTTTTTGAAAGTTTACTCCTATTTAATATTGTGGCAAATTGTATTTTTTTGCCACTCTAGAAAACCATCGAGAGTGGCAAAACTTAATTTTATGAATTCAAGAATTCAAGTAAATCTTTGTTTAATCTGTCTTTTTCAGTATAAAATAAACCGTGTGGTGCGCCTTCGTAAGTAATGAAAGTATTGTTTTCGATTGCTTTGGCTGTTTTTTCTGAACTGATTTCAATAGGAACATTTTTATCATCGGTTCCATGAATGATTAAAGTTGGAACTTTTATCGTGTGAAGTTCATCTCTAAAATCGGTTGTATTTAAAGATTCGGCGCATTGCAAAGTTGCTCTCGGAGAAGCTACAGTACATAAGTTCCTGTAATATTCTAATAAAGAAGTGCTTAATGGCTTGTTGATGATGTTTACGCCAAAAAAGATTTTGATAAAATTATCCAAAAAACCAATTCTATCTTCTCTAATTGCCGCGGCAGTAGATTCGCCTTTTTCTTTCGGACGCCCCTCAGGATTATCTTCCGTTTTTGCTAAAAATGGAATAATAGAGGAAATTAAAACTGCTTTAGTAACGCCTTTTCCCCGATGTCTGCTAAAATAACGAACAACTTCGCCACCACCCATTGAAAAACCAACTAAAGTAATGTCTTCTAATTGCGGCTGTTCAATAATTTCGCTTAAATCATCCGTCAAACTATCATAGTCATATCCGTCCCAAGGCTGAGAAGATTTGCCAAAACCACGACGATCATAAGCAATTACTCTGTAATTATTTTGGATCAGAAATTCTGTTTGATATTCCCACATTTCGTTTGAAAGCGGCCAGCCGTGAATTAGAATGACTGGTTTTCCCTTTCCATAATCTTTTACATAAAGTTTTACATCTTTTGCAGTTTCAATATATTTATCGCTATTTGATTTATTAACCTCATAATCAAAATCTTTAAGGGAAATGCCTGGAGTTATTATATTATTTTCCATTTTGCATATTTTAAATATTAGTAAAAAAATGAATAGTTAAAATTAAATGGATGGAAGAAAAACTCATTATAGAATTAGTGCAATTCATTACAAAATTATAGGTTTGTAAATAAACTAGATCGAATATAAAATGGACTTGACTTGGAACGAATTTGAAAGAACAGATATGCGTGTTGGGACAATTATGGAAGTGAATGATTTTCCCGAAGCAAGAAAGCCTGCTTTTCAATTAACAATAGATTTTGGTTCCGAAATAGGAATTCGAAAATCATCGGCACAAATCACAAAACGATATAAAAAAGAGGATCTGGTAAATCGCCAAATTGTAGCGGTTGTCAATTTTCCTAAAAAACAAATCGGGAAATTTATGAGCGAATGCTTGGTACTTGGTGCAGTAGGCGAGGAAGGAGATGTTATTTTATTGGCTCCGGATTTTAAGATAGAGAATGGTTTGCGTATAGGTTAGTATTCAGTCGCAGTCTCAGTTTTCAGTTTTGAACAGAGACTGCAAACTGAGACTGCGACTGAAAACTTATTTAACCTTTTCAATCAACTTCTGTAAAATAATCTGCCCTTCTTCCCAATATTTTAAATCCGAATCAGAGTTGATGTGGCCTTGTTCGCCTACGTTTACAAAATCGCTTCCCCATTTTTCAGCAAAATATTTTTTTCTTTCGAAAGAAGCATAAGGATCATTTTCACTAGCAACAACAATAGATGGAAATGGCAATTTATAAAGTGGCATTGGCGAAAAATTTCTAACTTCTTCTGGTGTGTGTTCTGGTGAATCGACATCTGCAGGAGCGACCAATAAAGCGCCAATTATATTTTTATTGAAATTAGTTTCTGCCCAATGCAATACCAAAGAAACGGCTAGACTATGCGCAACTAAAATAGTCGGATTTTCAAGTTTTGAAACTTCTTCGTTCAGACGTGAAATCCAATCTTCACGAAGTGGTTCGTCCCAATTATCTTGTACAATTCGAATAGAATTTTCGAATTTTTTGTGCCAAAAAGTCTGCCAGTGTTTCTCTCCAGAATCTCCAAGTCCAGGTAAAATTAAAAGTTGTGTCTCCATTGCCGTGGATTTTATAGTGTTATTTTTTGGTTTGTTTTTCTTTTAAAATGCGGTTTACTTCATTGACAAGCAACGGAAAACCAGGTTCTGTCATTCCGTGTCCGTAACCGTCCAATTCATAAAGTTTCGTTTGTGTATGGCCAACAAGTTTCATCATTCGGGCCATATAAGCGTTTTCTTCATAGCGTCCTAACATTTCCAGTTCGCGATCTCCTGTAATCAATAAAAGAGGCGGAGCATCGGCACGAACGTGGTATAAAGGAGCAAAAGCATCAATTGTTGGTTGTTTTTCGGGGATTCCGTTCTGTCTTCTAATTTCAAAATGTGTAATACATTGTCCGCTAAACGGAATAAGTCCGGCAATTTTATTGGCATCAATTCCTTCTTTTTGAAGCCATTTTTTATCCAATCCTGTCATTAAAGCCAAATAACCGCCAGCCGAATGTCCTGAAACGAAAATCTGAGAAACATCGCCTCCATAACTGGCAATGTTATTAAAAGTCCACGCTATTGCAACATGCAGATCTTCAATTGCTTTTTCGGCTTTTACCTTTGGCGAAAGCCTATAGTTAACTCCAATAATGGCAAAACCTTTATTTTTTAATGCTTCCGGAATTTCTTTGTTTCCGCCAGTCAATCCTCCACCGTGAAACCACACGATTGTTGCAAAACCTTTAGTGTTTTTTGGGTAGTAAATATCTAAAACGCATCTTTCGTTAATATAGCTGTCTGCTTTATTTGTTGCGGCGTTGTAGTATTGAATATTTGATTTGGTTTCATATTCAGGTTTTTGCGCAAATGCTGAAAAACTGATTAAAATAAAAGCGAGTAGAGAAAGTAATTTTTTCATTTTTGGTTAAAAAGTAAAATGTTAGAAGTAAAATGTAATGTATGAAGTTTTGTGAATCGTGCATCTCACATTTTGCATTTCACATCTCACAAATAAATATATAAAAAAAGTCCAAAATGCTATACAAATTGGACTCGTACTTTTTGAAAAGTTATCTGGAGACTAAATATCGTCAAAATCAATATCGGTAAAGCTAGATCTTTGTGTTTCAGCTTTATCAGAACTGTATTCTTTCTTAAAATCTTTTTGGTGTCTTTCAGAGATTACTTCTTCGCCTTTGTGGTTCAAGACGTATGAAGTCATTTCTTCTAGTATTTCAGCAAAAGCACTAAAATCTTCTTTGTATAAGTAAATTTTGTGTTTTTTAAAATGAAAAGAACCATCTTCTTCAGTGAATTTTTTACTTTCGGTAATTGTGATATAATAATCGTCAGCTTTTGTAGCTCTCACATCAAAGAAATAAGTTCTTCTTCCTGCGCGTAATACTTTAGAAAAAATCTCTTCTTTTTCTAACATGTCATTTTCTCTCATAATACGTTCTATCATTTTTTGGAATTAATAGTAATCAAAAATCATAAAAAATTATCTATTACACAACAATTAAAGTAATTCTTTTTCCGAAAGTTGTTTTAAATATAACGACGAATAATAACCGTCTTGATTTATTAATTGATTATGAGAACCTTGTTGAATAATTTTGCCATCCTCTAAAATGATAATCTTGTCAGCGTTTTTGGCTGACGATACTCGGTGGCTTACAATTATTGTAGTTTTATTTTTACAAATTTCAAATAAATTGCTTAAGATAGTTTCTTCTGTTTCAGTATCAACTGCAGAAAGACAATCGTCAAAAAGCAAAATTGCAGGATCTTTAATTATGGCGCGTGCAATGGAGACACGTTGCTTTTGTCCGCCCGAAAGCGTGATGCCTCGTTCGCCCAAAATAGTATCGTATTGTTTGTTGAATGCTACGATATTGTCATGAACGACAGCATTTTTAGTCGCTTCGATCACTTCTTCATCAGTAGCATTTTCATTGCCAAATTTGATATTGTTTTTGATAGTATCAGAGAATAAAAAAGCATCTTGAGGCACGATACCAATATTGTTTCTTAGGTCATTTAAGTTCAAACTGCTGATTTCATTTTGGTCAATTGTAATTCTTCCTTCTGTGACATCATATAAACGCGAAATCAACGATAAAATCGTCGATTTTCCAGAGCCGGTTTTTCCTAAAATGGCTAATGTTTCTCCATTTTTCACTGAAAAAGTTACGTTTTTTAGCGCTTCGATATTGGTGTCTTCATAAGTGTAGCTCACATTTTCAAAAGCAATTGAACCGTGAATTTCAGATGAATTTGGATTGTTGTTTTTAATTTCTGGTTCCAGTTTCAAAAATTCATTCAAACGTTTTTGTGACGCTTCGGCTTCTTGGACCATTGAAGAAACCCAGCCTAATGATGCTACTGGCCAAGTTAACATGTTTACATATAATATGAACTCGGCAATTGTTCCAATATTTGGAATGCTTCCATTAATGTACATTATGCCTCCAAAATAGATCACAACCAAATTACTGATTCCGATAAGGGCAATCATCAACGGTCCAAAAAGCGATTGTACTTTGGCTAAATCCAAGCTTTTCTTTTTGCTTTCATCAGCAAGATCAATCATATTGTTTTGATGCTGATTTTCTAATGAATAGGCTTTTATTACGCGAATTCCTGAAAAATTTCTTGCGTAAAACTCGAAACTTTTGATAAATATTGTTGGAAAGTTGTGCTTCGTTTATTGATTTCAGAACTTAATTTGAAAATGCAATACGATAAAATTGGCAACGGAAGAATTGTATATAAAGTCAAAAGCAGCGATACATTATACATATATATAATGACGATCGCAAAACGAATGAATGTGTTGATGGTGTACATCACGGCCGGCCCCACATACATACGAACTTTTGAAACGTCTTCAGAAATTCGGTTCATTAAATCTCCGGTTCGGTTTTGTTTGTAGAAATTCTGTGAAAGGATTTCGTATTGTTTGAAAACTTCATTTTTTAAATCAAACTCAATATGACGCGACATTACAATTAAAGTTTGACGCATTAAAAAAGTCAAGAACCCTGCTACAATGGCACTTCCAATGATTAACAGCACATTATGAATCAAATCTTGTTTGTAAAATTCTCTAATAATGGCTGAATTTTGGTCTGCTTCTGAAAGTTTTAGAAATCGCTCAATAACGTCAAATGAATGGCTGACCAATTTTGGTGTAAACAAAAAGAAAATTTGTGCGATTATTGTGATTAAAATTCCAAAGGAAAAACTGAATTTATATTTGATGAAATATTTGTTTAAATAGCTTAATTCTTTCATTTTTTTAAGAAATGCGATATCGAATTGATTTAAAATTATGAATTATTATTAATTAAAATTATAATAAAATGCAATTTAATCAAAACAATTATATTGTAAAATTGTTATTTTAAAGATAAAAAATTAGCACATGTGTATTTTTTAATTATGTTTGAGAAGTCTTTTTGACAAATTCATAATTTTAACTAATTAATACTAGCGCTATGGATGCAACTTTCGCAACTGGAAAGGAACTTCAAAAAATGGATCCTGTTTTTGGTCAATTATCTTTTGACGATCACGAACAAATTGTATTTTGCAATGACAAAGATACAGGTTTAAAAGCAATTATTGGTATTCATAATTCGGTTATGGGGCCAGCTTTAGGAGGTACTAGAATGTGGAATTATAACACCGAGTGGGAGGCATTAAACGATGTTTTGCGTCTTTCAAGAGGAATGACTTATAAATCTGCTATTACTGGGCTTAATATTGGTGGAGGAAAAGCGGTTATTATTGGTGATGCAAAAACCCAAAAAACGCCTGAGCTAATGCGCAAGTTTGGAGAATTTGTTCATTCTTTGAGCGGAAGATATATTACAGCTGAAGATGTTGGAATGGAAACAAAAGACATGGACACTGTAAGAGATGTTACACCTTATGTAACTGGAATTTCTGAAGAAAGAGGCGGATCTGGAAATCCTTCGCCTGTTACAGCTTACGGAGTTTATTTAGGAATGAAAGCGACAGCAAAAAGCCAATTTGGCTCTGATGTTTTAGATGGCAAAAAAGTTTTGGTTCAAGGAATTGGACACGTAGGTGAGGCTTTAGTTGAATATTTGACTAAAGAAGGAGCACAGGTTACTATTTCTGATATCAACGAAGAAAAATTATATGAGGTAGCTCAAAAATACAACGCAACAATTTATACAGGTGAAGATTTGTACACTGCTGATGTTGATATTTATGCGCCATGTGCAATGGGAGCAATCATTAACGATAACACAGTAAACAAAATTAAGGCTAAAGTTATTGCTGGTGCGGCAAATAATCAATTAGCAGATGAAAATGTTCACGGGGCAAGATTGCAAGAAAGAGGAATTTTATACGCTCCTGATTTCTTGATTAACGCAGGTGGAATCATCAATGTTTACGCTGAATTAGCTCATTATGGTAAACCAGAAATTATGGCTAAAACCGAAAATATCTATAACACTACTTTAGAAATTATCGATTATGCTGTGAAAAACGGAATTACAACGCATAAGGCGGCACTTACAATTGCTCAAAATCGTATTGACGCAAGAAAATTAGAAAACGTCGCTAAGAAATAATTTTTTTAGTTTACAGTCTCAGTCTCAGTTTTCAGTTTATCTGGAAACTGAGACTTTTTTATTTGATTCTTAATATATTGTAGTAAATTGTGACTGCGACTGCAAACTGTGACTAAAAACTACCACTTTTTTACGAAATAATTTTAAAATAAGCTTCGAAAGTTATACTTTTGCAGACTAATTTTTAAATGTTCTTACAAGGTGGTAAATAGAAGACACATACGCGTTAAAGTAATGCAATCCATTTATGCAATGCATCAAAGCGGTTCTGACAATATGGAAAAAGAAGAGAAATTTCTTTTTTACAGCATTGACAATATTCAGGACTTATACCTTATAATGCTTTCTTCATTGATTGAAATTTGCAAAAAAGAGTCAGTTTTTTTACATCTTTCAAGCAAAAAACATCTTGCAACTGCCGCAGAACGTAATCCTAACGAAAAGTTTGTAAAAAACAAAATTTTTCAACTTCTTGCCGAAAGCAATTCTCTTAGCATCGCTTTAGAAACTCGTAAAATCAATAATTGGTCATTAAATGATGATTATATCATTTTGCTTTTGAATGATATTAAAGCAAGTGATATTTACAAAAAATACATGAGCAACAATGTCAATACATTTGAAGAAGACAGACAATTTATAGTTGATTTGTTTGAAAATGTTATTGTTCCGAATGAAAAATTATACGAATATCTGGAAGATGATAAATTAACTTGGGTTGATGATATTCCGGTTGTAAACACGCATATCGTTAAACAATTAAAAGCAATCAAAACGGAAGACCCAGATGCTTTTAGAGTTCCGAAATTATATAAAGATGTTGAGGATAAGGATTTTGCAAAAGATTTATTCAGAAGAACTGTTTTGAACGAAGCAGTTTTAGCAAAAGAATACGATGACAAAACGCCAAATTGGGACAGCGAGCGTATTGCAGAAATTGATACTATTATCTTGAAAATGGCAATTTGCGAATTTTTGAAATTCCCATCAATTCCTGTAAAAGTAACTCTTAACGAATATTTAGAAATTGCAAAAGAGTATTCTACACCAAAAAGCAGTATTTTTATCAACGGAATTTTAGATAATCTGGTAAAAGAACTTACTGCCAATAAAAAGATGGTAAAAGTAGGACGAGGATTAATGTAAAAATAAATTAATAATCAATAATTATAAAATATAAAAAATGGGAAATTACATGTTGTATCTTCAGCTAGGTCTAATGGGAGTAATTATTTACTTATTTATGTTTAGACCAGCTCAGAAAAAAGCAAAAGCGGAAAAAGAATTTAAAGAAGCTTTAAAAGTTGGAGATAAAGTTGTTACTATTGGAGGAATTCATGGAAAATTAACTGAATTAGGCGAAACGACAATTGTAATTGAAACAATGTCAGGAAAATTGAAATTAGATAGATCGTCACTTTCAATTGAAAAAACGGTCGCTTTGAATGCTAAAAAAGCTTAAGGTTTTAAATTTCAAAAAAATATTAAATCCCAAATTCCAATGGAGTTTGGGATTTTTTTTGTGATGAAATTCGCCTCAATCTTGTCATTCCGAGGTACGAGGAATCTCCACAAGAAACTCTACAAAGATTGACGATTTTCGTTACGGAGCTACTTGCGAAGATTCCTCGTACCTCGGAATGACAAACTTTACGGATAAATTTTGTTAGAGATAGAAAAATTAAAAAACCTTAGTCAAAGTTTTAAACTTTGACTAAGGTTTAGTCTCGTATAGTTTTGGAATTAGGATTTTAAATATTGGATTTTAATCTACCTGTACTTATCATTCAATCCAATATTTTCTAATATCATCGGAATCACTTTTTCGATTCTTGAAATTTTGGTTTTTTCCTGTTTTGCAGTTTCAATATATTCTAAAAACTCATATTGTTTATAAGGAGAAAACTTTTCAAAAGCTTCTTTTAAAGCAGGATTCTGATTCATTTCTTTATTCAAAAGTTCAGATACAATTGCTTCTTTTTTAGAAGGTTTTATGACTTTCCCTTGTTTCTCATTTTCGATGGCTTCTTTTATGTATTCCAAAATGACTATTTCGTCTATTTCTTCTTTTGAAGAAAATCGCCATTGTCTCAAAGATTTTGTTACTTCTTCCTGAGCATTAATTAATTTCTTTTTTCATCTTTTAAAAAAACGCCATTAAAAAACCACAAGGCAAAATAATCCTTAAATCCTCCAATTCCAACAACATTTTTTTTGTCAAAAACATAAACACAGCCTCCCCATTTTGTGGTTTCGGTTAAAATTGTTTTGTCAATAATGGCTTTCAGCAGGATCAATTCTTCTTCCCACTGACCACCATATTTCCACATGCCTTTATTTTCAGTTGTTGGTTCCAATAGTTATTTTCTTTTAGGTTTTTCGTTTACGTCAAAAATCCCTGGAATTGCAGTTAACTCAGCAATTTTTACAATTACATCAGTAGCTTTTTGGATGCTTTCTGCAGGAACGTATTCATATTTTCCATGGAAGTTATGTCCGCCGGCAAAAATATTCGGACAAGGCAATCCCATAAATGATAATTGAGAACCATCAGTTCCGCCACGAATTGGTTTGATGATCGGTTTTATGTTTAATTCTCTCATTGCTTTTTCAGCAATATCGACAATGTATTTTACAGGTAAAACCTTTTCTTTCATATTGTAATATTGATCTTTTACAACTGGAATTACAATATCTTCCCCGAATTTTTTGGCATATTTTTTATTGAAGTTTTTCGCAATCTTGAAAATAAGTTCTTTTCGTTTTTCGAATCTCTTTTTGTTGTGATCACGAATAATCAATTCTAGAACGGTTTCTTCGATATTTCCTTTAATATGATGAACGTGAAAAAATCCTTCATAACCCTTTGTTTCCTGAGGTGTTTCGCCTTTCGGAAGTTCGTTGATGAATTCATTTGCTAAGAGCATCGAATTGATCATTTTCCCTTTTGCATAACCTGGATGAACGCTTTTTCCTTTGAAAGTGATTTTGGCTCCAGCCGCATTAAAATTTTCATATTCCAATTCGCCAATCTGGCTTCCATCCATTGTGTAAGCCCATTGTGCTCCAAATTTCTCAACATCAAAATGATGTGCGCCTCGACCAATTTCTTCATCTGGAGTAAAACCAACTCTAATTTTTCCGTGTTTAATTTCAGGATGCTGAATTAAATATTCCATCGCCGAAACGATTTCTGTAATTCCAGCTTTATCATCGGCACCTAACAAAGTCGTTCCATCGGTTGTAATGATGGTTTGGCCTTTATATAAAAGCAAATCTTTAAAGTAATCTGGGGATAAAACAATGTTTTTCTCAGCGTTCAAAATGATATCTTTTCCATCGTAATTCTCAACAATCTGAGGTTTTACATTTGCTCCGCTAAAGTCCGGCGAAGTGTCAAAATGCGAAACAAAACCAATTGTAGGAACTTCATGCTCAACATTGCTAGGCAAAGTGGCCATAATGTATGCTTTATCGTCTATTGTAACCTCTTGCATTCCAATAGCTTTTAGTTCTTCGACTAATTTATTGGCAAGATTCCACTGTTTTTCTGTACTTGGTGTTGTTTGTGAATTCGGATCTGATTCAGTATCAATTGTTACATAACTGATAAAACGATCTATGATATGTTGCATTTTTTTGTTTTTTTAGCAAATATAGAAATTTTTTCTCCAAGAAAATTTAGCTTTCAATATCTGAATTAATAAAAAAAGGGATTCGATAATGAATCCCTTTTTGATGTTTTAAGTTTATTATTTGCTTTTTACGCATCTAAAACCAACGTGGTTTGCGAGCAGATCTGATTTCGCCTTTTCCTCTTGTCCCCACCATATAGCGTGTGCAGTATTGATCTGTACATAAAAATGAGCCACCTCGATGAACTCGTTTTACTTCAGATGGATCGCTAGGATCATAATACGCACTTGGTCCTTGCGGATTTTTTGTTACTTCGCCACTTTCGGCCAAAGTTTTGTAATAATCCACACTATACCAGTCGTTGACCCATTCCCATACATTTCCAGCCATATCATACAAACCGTAGGCATTTGGAGCAAATTGTGCTGTTGGTGCAATTCCTTTGAAGCCATCTTCGCCTGAATCGCCATCTTTTATAGGAAAGTGGCCTTGATAAATGTTAGCCTGAAATTTTCCATTAGGTTTTAAAGAATTTCCCCAAGCGTAAAGATTTCCGGTTTTACCTCCACGAGCCGCAAATTCCCATTCTGCTTCAGTTGGAAGTCTTTTTCCTGCCCATTTTGCGTAAGCAACTGCATCTTCATATACTACATGTACCACAGGATATTTTTCTTTTCCTTTAATAGTGCTCTGCGGACCTTCAGGATGTCTCCAGTCCGCGCCTGGCTCATAGCGCCACCATTGCAGAAAATTATTTAAATTAACTGCTGAAGGTGTAGGAGTAAAGACAACAGAACCTGTAACTAAATCTTCTTCATTTGCCGTTGGGAATTCCTCTTTTGTTGGTTTTTGTTCGGCAACTGTTACATAACCAGTTGCTTTGACAAATTTTTCAAATTCTTCGTTGGTTACTTCGGTTTGATCCATATAATAACCATCAACATATACACGATGAATAGGAGCGGCATCTTTTGTGACACCTTTTATGCTACATAAGCTTTCATCTTCAACATTTGATCCCATCGAAAATTCACCACCCGGAATCCAAACCATACCTTTTGGTGCTTTTCCAGCAGGTTTTGTTTTGTTTTCAATTGTGGGTTTAAATGCAGATGCTTCTGAAGTGTTTGGAGTTTCATGACATTCTGTTGCTTCTGCAACCACTTTTTCTTTCGGCTCGATAAATTTTGTTACACCGTAAGCAAGTGAAATTATTGAAATTGTCAATATTCCGAAAATCCAAAATGTTTTATTTTTCATTGAAATAGTTTTAAGTATGTATTGGCTGTTAATAGATGATAAAATTATAAAAATAAATATTTAATAGTCTATTTATTTTATAGAATTTATAGGATAATTTGTTTTTAATTATTCTTTCTCCACTGAAACAACCTCATATTTATCTTTTCCGTCAACTTGAACTGGTTGATAATAGGTTTCGCCAAATTTTACATATTTTGCATCTCCTATGGTTACTTCTTCACCTCCTTCAGGCAATTTATCGACTACTGTTCCAGCGGTTGGTGCAACTACAGTATATTTTCCGCCATCTTTTTCGTAATAAGTACCTCCGTAATAATAATTATTAACGGTTCCGGTATTTACTGTTTCTGCTCCACTTGGAATATTATTTACAGTACCACCAACAGGCGCCGGGACGGCTGTATAACCTCCATTGGTAGAGGTGTACCAAACTCCCTGATCGTAATGATATTTTTCGTTTTGAACGCTAACAATTATTGCAGTAGTTGCCAATGTTGCTACGAAAAATCCCCAGGGATGCCAAACTGGTCCCCAATAAAACGGTACATAAGGGCGAGGATAATAAGGATGATAGCAATTGTATCTGTAGCCACCATATACATATGGAGGGCGGGTATATGGTCTGTAACCTGGTCTAACAACAGTATTTCGGTTGTTGCGAACATGAACGCTATTATTAACGTTTATATTAACGTTGTTTCTGTTTCTGTTTACAGTATTGCCGCTGATATTCGTATTTCGGTTTCCAGAATTATTAATACGGTTGGTATTGTTCACAGTTCCGTTATTGCGGATGTTGCTATTATTTGTCGAAGGATTAATTCTTGTACCGCCATTATTTGCTCCTGGCCTAGTTGTATTAGAAGGTCTATTTACTTGAGGTCTGCTTGCAGTTGGTCTAGACTGCATAGCTGGACGCGCTTCTCTTGTTGGTCTTGCTTGTCTTGTAGCTCCACCGCCTCCAGCTCCGTGAAAACCACCACGCCCACGTTGCGCAAAACCATCCATTGAAATCATAAAAAGCGATGTAACGAAAAACAAACAAACCGTTTTTCTAATTGTTTTGGTTATATTTTTCATTTTCAGAGTTTTAGTTTTATAAAGTTATTAAAAAAAAGATTTATCATTAAAATTTAACGAAATTTCCTTTTATGCTTCTCTCGGCTTATAATGAAATATCCCATTGTATTCTAAAGCGCCAGCCTTGTTCTAATGGCAAGGTTTTATCCTGAAAACTAAAGTAACTGACTTCAGAAGTCAGTTTGTTTTTATGACCATTAAAGAACCAATTAAAAGCGATAGTAGTTTCATCTTGTAAATTTTCTCGTAAACTATTGTCAGGTCTATATGCGGCATGTCTTGCTCGCCATCTCTAGGTGTTCAGGCCACCATTTAAAAGTATTATGAAAGAAATAACCCGCCTGAACATAATAACCTTTCATGACAGTCATGTTGTCGTTGTTGTATTTGTCAATTATTTCTTTTGTGTGCAATTCGCTTTGCCATGAAAAACCGCGATACATAAAAGCAGTTTCCAAATTCCATTGATTTACTCTATATTGACCGGGACCACCATCTTCAAATCCGTCTAGAGAGCCTCCTCCAGCTTGTGAGAATCGAGTATATGGGCTTCGATTGGTAATAGCAGAAAAAGCAACAATAGGTGTTGGTTTTTCGTGAAATTCTAAATCACAGCCTTCAAAATCTAAAAATCGGCCTAAGAAATTCCATTGTGCTCTTCCAAAATACATGAGATTATTATCGTCATTTGAAGTGCTTCCGCGACCTGTTCCAGTCAAGGTCGCAAACCAATAATTAAAATCGGCAATACCTTTTCCTTTTAAATGGCCATAAACTTCGGCTCCTAATTGTCGATCGACCGTAAAAGGTCGATTAATTAGTGATCGATCCACCATTTGCTGTTCGCCACTACTAATGAAACGTTCACGAGTAAATTCTGTTTTCCATTGTCCGACTTTAAAACTCAAATAATCCCATTTTTCAATCATTAATCTGAAATCAAGCAAATTGGATTGACTCAATTCATATTCCCAGTAATATTTAAGCCAAGGCTCAAAAGCATGACCGCCGACTTTTAATCTAGCACGGTTTATTTTAAAAGTAGTTTTAGCATCCTGACTGTAATCATCATAAGTTAGTGGATCTGTATCATTGGGTGTTGAAAAACGAAATTGGAGTCGGCTATGTAATTGGAATAAAAATTTATTGTCCTTTGTGCGCAATTCAAATCCCTTGTCTCCATATCGAACCGTCATTATTTTTGAGGTATCTTTTTCTTTTTCTTCGAGCTGTGCCATTCCATTAAAACCAATTAAAAGCATTAAGGATGTCAAAAAGCATCTTGACATCGAAACAATTTTATTTGTTTTATATATGTGCATAGTAGGTTTAATAATTTAGATGATAAGTTTATTTTCCTCCAAAATTTTTTGCGATTCCTAGACCAATTCCCCAGCTGTCATAAGCATTCCATTTAAAGTCATAGCTCACAGTGCCAAATATTTCCCAGTCTTTCGGAAGTTCATACCCGTATTCGACACCGGCTCGAGTGAGGAAAAATCTTCTTCTTTGGCAAATTCACCTCCAAACCCCAATAGAAAACTCCAATGTTCGTTTGGTTTGTAAATTCCCATAAGAGCAGGGGCAATAGGATAACTTCTTTCAACAGTTTCTTTATCTTCTTCGTTGGCATATACTTTTTCGACTTTATATTTTTCCATTATAAAGTCGGTATGAAGACCAAGGGCCCATTTTTCATGAAATTGATAAGTGTAATCAATTCCCCACGCAGGAAGCGTTAAAGTTTCCCGATTTCCTTCGTCATCACGTCCTTCAAAAACATGAACATGATTAATCGAAATGCCTATTTGATGATGCGGATGAAAAGTTTTTTCTTCGTTTTCCTGAGCTGAGACTTTGTTTGGAATGATTAAGTACAAAAAGGCTGTTAGAAAAAGTGTTTTTTTAAGATGGCTTGTACTAGTCATTGTGAATTAGTTTTTAATCTTTAATAAAAAAGAGGTATTTTATTCACTTTTTTAAGTACATAAATACCTCTTTTAATTCTGTTTTTCTATAGGCTATTCGCTTTTCATAATTCTTAAAGCTTCTTTGTTAAGGTCTTCATAGCTTTGTTCGCTAATATCAACACCAACACCTAAGATTTCTCCACCTTTAAAAGTGCCTGGTGATTTATATTGATGACTTACAGCGTCGCCACTATCGAATCCTACACAAAGACCATCACCAGAAAGTGTGAATTTACCAGGTTGTGTTTTCATAGGGCCTTTGGCTACTTCTTTGCCGTCAATGTATAAATGACCTGTACCAATTTGTTCTCCGTTTTTACCGGTGCTTTCTCTTACAAACTCAAATCCTAAGGCATGTTTACCAGGAGTTAAGGTAGCCGATGAAACAAAAGTTTGTTCTGGCTGAATTCCTAAGAAATTATAAACATAGTATAACTTATTGTCTTTGATGAATAAAGAGTGTCCTCCAAAGCGGGATCCGTGAGCAAAAACTACTCCTGAAGCTCCCGATTTAATATCTACATCACCTACAATTTTGTATGAACGACCACGTACGTTTACTGCTACACCTTCTGGTACGGCGACAGTTCCAGGATAGTAAATGTAACGAGTCTTTGGTTTTTCTTGAGAAGGACGTTCCGTGCTTAATAATTCCATAGGAGAACGGTCGTCTAGTGGTAAAACTAAATTTTTATCCGCTTCTTCAAACCAAGCGGCTTTAAGTTCTTTTAATTTTTCAGGGTTCTTTTTAGCCAAATTGTTTGATTCAGCTCTGTCCACATCTACATTATACAATTCCCATTCGTCTTTGTCAAAGTTGCTTTTACCTGTAAGCGGTACGTGTACAGCCACTGCTTTCCAACCGTCTTTCCAAATGGCACGAGTCCCTAACATTGTATAGTACTGTATGTGTTTTTGAGTAGGAGCGTCTGGTTTGGCATCAAAGGAGTATTTCATAGAAACTCCAGAAAGAGGGTACTGTGGTATATTATTAAATGTTTTAGGCATTTCTAAACCACAGATGTCTAAAATGGTAGGAACAATATCGGTAGAGTGATGGTATTGATTACGGATTTCACCTCGTGCTTTAATTCCTTTTGGCCACGAAATTACTAATGCATCACATGTTCCTCCTGCATAGTTACTGTAACGTTTGAACATTTTGTAAGGAGCAGAGAAAGTCTGCAGCCTCAACCAGTTGGATAATGTTCGTATGTATCAGGACCTCCTAGTTTATCCAAATATTTTAAATTTTCAGATAATTCATCAGGATAACCGTTAAAGAATTTGTTTTCGTTTACAGATCCAGTTGGAGAGCCTTCACCAGAAGCACCATTATCGGCGGCATAAAGAACCACAGTATTTTCTAACTGACCAGTTTTTTCTAAATACTCAATAACACGTCCTACTTGAGCATCAGTGTATTCTGAGAAACCGGCATACACTTCGGCTAGTTTAGAGAATAATTTTTTCTCATCAGCACTTAGTGTATTCCAAGGTTTTACATAATCACCAGGATTAGCAATGTTAGGAGGTAAGAAATTGAAATCGGTGTTTTTAGTTCCTTTAGGTACAATTCCTTTAGCAATCATACGAGGTAATACCCATTCGCGGTATGCATCGTAACCAGCATCAAATTTTCCTTTGTATTTAGCAATGTACTCTGCTGGTGCATGGTGTGGTGCATGGTTCGCTCCAGGGCAATACCACATATACCATGGTTTAGAAGGGTTGGTGGCTTTTTGGTCTTTGATATATTCAATGGCTTTATCGGCTAAATCTTTAGATAAGTGATATCCTTCTTCAGGAGTGTAAGGTGCCTCAATAAAGTGATTGTCTTCTACTAAATCAGGATACCATTGGTTGGTTTCACCCCCTATGAATCCGTAATAGCGGTCAAAGCCCATTTGAGTTGGCCATTGTACTTTGGAGCCTCCAGAAGAAACGTCTTGTTCCGGTACGTTGTGGTTTTTTCCAATCCAGAAAGTACTCCATCCTGCTTGTTGTAATACTTGACCAATAGTAGCACACTGAGCTGGGATTTGTCCGTTTGCTCCAGGATAACCATCTGTAGTTTCGGTGATGGATGCCATACCGTTTAAGTGGTGGTTACGCCCTGTTAATAAAGTAGAACGAGTTGGCGAACATAATGCCGTAGTGTGCCATTGGGTATAGGTAATACCATTGTCCGCTAATTTTTGTAGTGTTGGCATGTTGATGGCTCCTCCATAAGGTGACCAGGCGACCTGTCCTGTGTCATCGTATAAGATAAACAATATGTTTGGTGCGCCTTCTGGAGCCGCTTTTTGGTATAGGGTTTCCAGTCTGGTTTTGAATTTCTAATGTCAAGTTCGATGACACCATGGAAGTTTTTCTTTACATCTTCTCTAGGATCTGCCTGAGCTGATAGCTTCGTAGTTAAACCTAATGAAAGGAATAACAGAAGTGTTAAAAGCAATAATTTGTTGCTGGCTTTCATAATTTTAAGGTATTAATTAATTTATTTTGAATATTGATAATGTCAGAAAATCAGAAATGAGTTTAAGATTATAGAAATTGTGTGTAAATTCTTCAAATTTAAACAATCTCTAACCCAAGGGGCTCTTTTTCAGGGTAGGGACATGTTTCATTTTATAATTTGCAACCAAAAAAAACATGTTTCGGAGCATTTTTTTGAATTCAACTTTAAGATATTAAAGAATCGAACAAAATTCAAATTATTTGTTTTTTATAAAAAAGCACCTTTTTAAACTATAATATTTAAATTTGCACCCGAAAACAACACAACAAAATTCTTATGTATAAATTGATAATTCGTCCGATACTTTTTTGGTTTGATCCTGAAGAAGTGCATTACTTTACTTTTTCATTCGTAAAATTCATTTCAAAAATCCCCGGAGTTTCATCAATTATAAGAGCAATCTACGAAGTAAAAGACAGTCGTTTAGAGCGAGAAGTTTTTGGAATAAAATTTAAAAACCCTGTTGGACTTGCCGCAGGTTTTGATAAAGATGCCAAGCTGTACAAAGAATTAGGCGATTTTGGTTTTGGTTTTATTGAAATCGGAACCGTGACTCCAGTTGGTCAGGAAGGAAATCCAAAAAACGTTTATTCCGTTTAAAAGAAGATCAAGCGATTATTAACCGAATGGGATTTAATAATGGCGGAGTTCTGGAAGCTGTAGAACGTTTGAAGAAAAATTCAGGTGTTTTAATTGGAGGAAACATCGGAAAAAATAAAGTGACTGATAACGAAGAGGCAGTTAAAGATTATATCATTTGTTTCGATGCTTTATATGACCATGTTGATTATTTTGTGGTAAATGTGAGTTCACCAAATACGCCAAATTTAAGAGCGCTTCAAGATAAAGAACCTTTGACAGCTTTGTTGCAGACTTTGCAAAACAGAAATGTTGAAAAACAAAAAACAAGCACTCAAAAAGTAAAACCTATTCTTTTAAAAATTGCTCCGGATTTGACAGATGAACAATTATTAGATATTATTGATATTGTAAAAACAACTCAAATTGCAGGTGTAATTGCAACAAATACTACAATTTCGAGAGAAGGTTTACAATCTGCTAATCAATCTGAAATGGGAGGTTTATCCGGAAAACCATTGACAAAACGCTCTACAGAAGTGATTCGTTTTCTTTCAGAAAAAAGTAATAAAGCATTCCCAATTATTGGAGTAGGAGGAATTCATTCTGCCGATGATGCCATCGAAAAACTAAACGCAGGAGCAAGTTTAGTGCAATTGTACACAGGATTTATTTATGAAGGCCCGGCGTTGATTAAAGCAATCAACAAAAAAGTTTTAGCACAGCTGTAATAGTGCTTGAATTGCTAATCCGGTAAGGATAGAAATTCCGAAACTAATTAAAGTACCAATCATTACATATTCGGTAAGTTTTCTGTCTTTGGCTTCTTGTAAATCTCCAAACCTAAAAATAGATTTGGCGACCAATAAAAAACCGATTGCTTCGAAATGTCCTGTCAAAATAAAACAAACTACAAATAGACGTTCTAATATGCCAATGTAATTTCCTGCATTGGCAAGCGAATTGTCTTGATGGCTGTTCTGGCTCTCCGGACTCCAAATAGAAATGATGGTTTTGATAAAAATAGATGTGGGTTTAGTAACCAATATAAAACCTGTCGTTAAAATCCAAAATTCATTCGAAGGAAGAAAAGGGATAATGCTATTTCTGTGATACAAGAGTGCAATTCCAATTAAAATCAAAAGATGTGCAATTTGATCGACTACAAACCAAGTGCGTTTGTTTTCGGGTTTCTGAAAATTCAATTTGATTAAATCGATGATGCCGTGAGTAACAGCAATCAAAATAGCATAAGGGATAAAGTAGATTTCTCCAACTAAAACGGTCGCCAAAACTCCGTGAAGCAAAATATGAAGATATAAGTAGATACTTTTATATTTTTTGTTTTCCTTGTCGATAACCCAGGAATTAGGTCGCCAGATAAAATCGCCTAATAAATGTGCTAAAAGCAGTTTTATAAATATAATCATGGGGCAAGTTGTTTTATTTGAGTTCTAAAATATCGGTCTAAATTCATGACTAGATCAAATTGGGCGCGTTTTTGTCTTCGGCTTACGGCGGCTTGATTAATGCCTAATTTTTGTCCAAGCTCTTCCTGAGACAAATTTGGATTTTCAATTGCCAAAGCGACAAACTCAGCTGATTGTGCCAGCCAACTGTCCATAAAAGTTAAAGCCAGTTGAATCATTAAATTCATTTTTTCATCGAAATCTGTATTGTCGGTTCGCATAGCTAAAGTGACTTTTTGCTTTTTTAAAGTTTCAAAAAGCTCTCCCGAATGTATAAATGCAGAACCATAGCTTTCGGAAATTTTTTCAGCATCATGTGTTTTATCTCCAAAACCAATACTCATACGCGCATCCGATTTTATGGCTCTTAAACGAGCTTTTACTAAAATGGCCGTTATTAAAGCTTCTTCAGGGTTTTTTACTTCAATTTGAAATTCATCTCCGCGATAAATTTCCCACTGTTTGGGCGTAACGCCAAGTGGACTCAGGATTTTTTTAAATCCTCAACCCAATGATTTGATTTCTGTTGCCTTGAACCAATAATGTCGCCTGTAATTACACTAGTCATAACCAAATATAATTAAAAAATTATAAACTTTCTATTACAAATATAAGTAATGTTTTTTGTTATTACGTTTTTTGGTAATATTTTGTTTTATTACAATTTTTGGTAATAATTTTTATAATTACAATTTTCCGCAATAATTATAGCGAAGCATAGTAGAGGCGCACAGCAGTGCGTCTACACAAAGAGAATCCAAAATGTAGGGAACACAATACGTTAGATGCAATGCAGTGCATCTCTACAAAAAATACATGTTCAGAAACAGAAAGGCGACATAATTTTTATTTCTTTAAAAAAGAAACTAACTTAGCTTTACAAAAGAAAAAGTTTTGAATAAAGAAATCAAGATTATCGAATGTCCGCGAGATGCAATGCAAGGCATCAAGGATTTTATTCCAACAAAAAACAAGGCTACTTATATTCAAGCATTGCTTCGAGTAGGTTTTGATACTATTGATTTTGGAAGTTTTGTGTCTCCAAAAGCGATTCCGCAAATGCAGGATACGGTCGCCGTTTTGGCACAGCTTGATCTTTCGCAGACTTCAAGCAAATTGCTTTCAATAATTGCTAATACGCAAGGTGCGGCTCTGGCTTCAGAATTTGAATCGATTCACTATTTAGGATTTCCTTTTTCGATATCTGAGAATTTTCAGATGCGTAATACACATAAAACAATCGCCGAATCGCTGATTACTTTAGAAGAAATTCTAGAAATTGCCGATAAAAAAATAAAGAAGTTGTAACATACCTTTCAATGGGTTTTGGAAATCCGTATGGAGATCCCTGGAATGTTGAAATTGTAGGCGAGTGGACAGAAAAATTGGCTGGAATGGGCGTAAAAATCCTTTCGCTTTCAGATACCGTAGGAAGTTCGACACCAGATGTTATAACGTATCTTTTCTCTAATTTGATTCCGAAATATCCTCAAATCGAGTTTGGAGCACATTTGCATACGACCCCAGACAGTTGGTTCGAAAAAATCGATGCCGCGACAGAAAGCTGGATGCACCCGTTTTGATGGTGCGATTCAAGGATTTGGAGGTTGTCCTATGGCAACTGATAAGTTGACGGGAAATATGCCTACAGAAAAATTGGTTTCGTACTTTACTGCAAATAAAAAAATTACAGGCTTAAATTCATTAAGTTTTGAAAGTGCTTATAATGAGGCTTCAAAATTATTTGGTAAGTTTCATTAAAAAAATCTTATATTTACTTATCAAAGCAATAAAAGCAACAGTCCCCAGTTGTTACTATTATTTTAAAATTCTTTCAGCCATGAAATTGAATTGCATCAATAGTATAGTAAGGGTTTTCGCGGTAGCGATTTTGTTTTTATCGTGTTCAAGTGATCTAGATTTTGATCAGGTACATGATTTAAAACTAGAACCAGTATATGTTGCCAATCTCGCTTATTTTGATATTCCGGCAAATGAGCTAATTGCCGATGGAGGAGTTCAGATCGCTTATGATTCCAGAAATTTTGATGTTTTCAAAAAACAGTTTCTCAGAGACTATTTGGCAAAAGCTGAATTTGATGTAGAGATTGAAAACACTATTGCGCGAGGCTTTGTGATCAACATGCTGTTTTTAGATTCTCAAGATCAAATTCTTACTACTTCATCTTATACTGTACCTGCTTATAAAGGAAGTCCAAATGTGATTAAATACCCTACCGAAGTTTTTGAAAATCAAAGATTAGCACTTTTAAAGCAAACCCAGAAAATTGGTTTTGTTGTTCTGATGACTTCTGGAGCTCCTCTAGATGAAAACAGCGTGGGGAATATAAAACTGCGATCAAGTGCAACAACTTATTTTGAAATCGAAGTAGAATGAGGGCAAAATTCTTGATTTTCGGACTGCTTTTTCAGCTTTCTTGTTTTTCTCAAAATAAGGAAGTGTTGTATAATTTCACATCAATTCCGCAATCGTCATTAGTAAATCCTGGTGCAGATGTTTCGTATAAATATTATTTTGGATTTCCTGTATTGTCTGGAATCTCATTCAATGCAGGATCGAGCAGTTTTTCGGCTTATGATTTATTTGCAAATAATGGAGTCGATTTTAATCAGAAAGTGAGAGACGTTGTCAATAAATCTTCGCGAAATGACAAAGTAGTTACAAATGAACAGCTGGAAGTGTTTTCTGGCGGATTCAGAGTTGGAGGAAGAGAAAGCCGATCTTATGTTTCATTCGGTCTCTATCAGGAATTTGATTTTTTTATGTACATGCCAAAAGACCTAGCAATACTAGCTTTAGACGGAAACAAAAATTACATGGGGAAAGTTTTTCATCTGGATGATTTAAATGTCAAAGCCGAAGTTCTTTCTGTTTTTCATGTAGGATTTCACAAAAAAATGAACGACAAATTAGTGCTTGGTGGTCGTGCGAAAATTTATTCCAGTGGTGCAAATGCAACTTCTGTTCACAATTCTGGTTATATATTTACTGCACAAGAACCTGGAACACCCAATCTTTATACCCAAATTATTTCGTCAAATTTAGAACTTAAAACATCTGGGCTGGCTCCTTTCACGAAAGATGAATATGACGGAAATATTGCAAGAGATATTGCTCATAACACTTTTTTCAACGGAAGTTTGGGTTTGGGATTAGATGCTGGAGTGACTTATTATCCAAAAGAAAATCTTCAGTTTACTGCCAGTATTATTGACCTCGGATTTGTAAATCAGTCAAAAGACATTGAAACGCTTACCTATAAAGGAGTTTATCAATATCAAGGAGCAAATCCAGATTTTACAAATCCAGATGACCCTGAAAATGTTTTTGATGAATTTAAGAAAGCAATTCCGCGAGACACATTATACAATAAGTATACAACATGGCGCCCGACAAAAATATATGCATCTGCCGAATATTCGTTTGGCAATTATCGCTCAAATACTGATTGTAATTGTAAAGACCAAGTAAAGGAAAGATATAGGAATGCAGTGGGACTTCAGTTTTTTGCTATGACAGCCCCTAGAGAACCGCTTGTTGCTTTAACGGCTTTTTATAAGCGAAATATTTTTGAAAAATTAGATCTAAAAGCGACTTACACAGTCGATACATTTTCGAGCACCAATATTGGCCTCGGGCTTTCGGGAACAATTTGGAAACTTAATATTTATGCGTTAGTAAATAATGTTTTAGAATATAAAGATATTTCAAAAGCAAACAGCGCGGCATTTCAACTCGGAATCAATTTTGTTTTTCAAGATCCAGAAGAATAAATTCCAAAAAAAGGAAATTTCAAATTCCAAGAACAAAACTTCATTTTCGGTTTGTATTGGAATTTGGAACTTAGTTTTTGGAATTTTAAATTCGTAAGTTTTTTCCTGTAAATGCAATTTTATGAATTAGTTAGTATTCAAGTTAGCAATTTATTCACTATATTTGCACGCAATTCAACTAGAAATTGCACCATGATAGCACACAACTCCAAGATTATCGGCGAAGGTTTAACTTACGACGATGTATTATTAGTACCTAACTACTCGAATGTGCTTCCTCGCGAAGTGAGTATCAAATCAAAATTTTCAAGAAACATCACATTAAATGTTCCAATTGTATCTGCGGCTATGGATACAGTTACTGAGAGCGCTATGGCTATTGCTATGGCACAAGAAGGCGGAATTGGTGTTTTACATAAAAATATGACTATCGAACAACAAGCAGGAAAAGTTCGAAAAGTAAAACGTGCAGAAGCTGGAATGATCATTGATCCAGTTACTTTGCCAATGACTTCAACAATTGCTGACGCAAAAAATGCCATGAAAGAATTCGGAATTGGCGGTATTCCAATTGTTGACGAAAACAAAATCTTAAAGGGCATTGTTACTAATCGCGACTTACGTTTTGAGAAAAATGGTTCTCGACCAATCGCTGAGGTAATGACAAGCAAAAACTTGGTTACTGTTGCCGAAGGAACTTCATTAGAGCAAGCAGAAGTAGTTTTGCAAGGTCATAAAATTGAAAAACTTCCGGTGGTAAATGCTAAAAACGAATTAGTAGGCTTAATTACCTTTAGAGATATTACAAAACTGACTCAAAAACCAATCGCAAACAAAGATTCTTTTGGTCGTTTAAGAGTTGCCGCCGCTATTGGAGTTACTGGAGATGCAGTTCAAAGAGCTGAAGCTTTAGTAAATGCAGGTGTAGATGCAATCATTATTGATACCGCACACGGACATACCGAAGGTGTGGTAAATACATTAAAAGAAGTAAAATCAAAATTCCCTCAAATAGATGTAATTGTTGGAAACATTGCTACTCCAGAAGTCGCTAAATATTTAGTAGAAAATGGTGCTGATGGTGTAAAAGTAGGAATTGGACCTGGTTCTATTTGTACTACACGTATCGTTGCAGGTGTTGGTTTTCCTCAATTCTCAGCAGTTTTAGAAGTTGCTTGCAGCAATTAAAGGTTCTGGTGTTCCGGTTATTGCCGATGGTGGAATTCGTTATACAGGAGATATTCCTAAAGCAATCGCCGCAGGTGCTGACTGCGTAATGTTAGGTTCATTATTAGCAGGAACAAAAGAATCACCAGGTGAAACTATCATTTTTGAAGGAAGAAAATTCAAATCTTACCGCGGAATGGGGTCTGTTGAAGCAATGCAAACTGGTTCAAAAGATCGTTATTTCCAAGATGTTGAGGATGATGTTAAGAAATTAGTTCCAGAAGGAATTGTTGGACGTGTTCCTTACAAAGGCGAATTGAACGAAAGTATGCTTCAATTTATAGGTGGTCTTCGTGCAGGTATGGGATATTGCGGCTCAAAGGATATTCCAACTTTACAAGAAACTGGGCGTTTTGTTAGAATTACTTCTAGCGGAATCACGGAGAGTCATCCACACAACGTAACTATTACAAAAGAGGCTCCAAATTATTCTAGATAATTTTTAGTTTTCACTATAAAGCAAAAGGCGTAAGAAATAAATCTTACGCCTTTTTTATTTTTTGAAATTTTGCAAATTTGTTTAAAATCACTTTTTGATTTCAATTGCATAGAAAAATCAGTGTGTTTCAGGCCGAGACTAAATTCCATGTCTAAATTATTTTCAACCATAAAATGATTTGGAATGTCATATACCAAATTGCCTTTTCCTTTTCCAGTTCCACTTGTTTCAAATCTGTTGTCTGACATTTTCATTGTGTACGTTTGTACAATATCAAAAAAGGCATTTTTTGAATCCATGCTTTTTAAGGTGTAAGTTGTGGTAATCACCATTTCAAAGCTGATTCCAGCAATCGGTATGACTAGCGGATTATCTTGACTGAATGATTCTCCAATTTTTAGTTTTTTCTGTGGCAAAAGCAGTTGCGAAAAGGTGCTTTGAACCATTTGGAAAATCGTATTTTTTAGGTTTTCTTCCATGCCTTTGGCAACAATAGAATCCATTTTAGGCATTGTAGTTAAAGAACTTTTTCCATACAATAGAGTGCCGCTCGGGATTATGGTTTTTCCATTTGCATCATAAGATTTTAGGTACTCGATAGTAATCGGAAAATTTCCATCCTTGCCAGTTTTTCCAGTTTTAGAGACCGTCTCGACATTAAAAGTGTTTTTTATTTTTGTTGGATTTTCAGTTCCGTTTTCCTTTAATACTTCTAGAAATTTTTCTGACCCTGAATAAGCTATTTCATAATCTGAAGAATTGCTTGTGTTTTGATTATAGATGGTTTCTGGCGCATAACCTGCTTTGAAATCTAAAACTTGATTAGATTGTCCATAATTTAAAGCCGTTGTACAAATAAAAAGGAAAAGGAATATTTTTTTCATGGTTGTTTTTTATGCAGTTTTTTCTGCTTATTCAAAACGAAAATATGAAATTAAAACTTTACTCAACTCTACTACTTAAAATATCTTCTGCAGTTATATCAGAATGTAGTAAATCTTCCATTTTTTTGGTCATTCTTTGTGCTTGTAGTGCATAACCAAACATTTTTTGTTCGTAATCAGTAATTGCATCATCAATTGTTTCAAATTTTCCGTTGGTCAGGTTTTCGGTTAAATGAAAAGCATCGTATAATCCCATATTTGCGCCTTCGCCAGCAAACGGAGGCATTAAATGTGCGAGCATCACCAACAAGCGTGATATTTGAATGCTTTTTCCAGGATTCTTCTAAAGAAAATAATCGTAAAGGTAATCCAGAGAATTCAGTAGCAACAGCAAAGAATTTTTTATAATCTTCTCCCCAGTTTTTAAACATTTCATTCAAAAAAGAAATGACTGTTTTGTCATCTTCAAAATTGATTCCGTGATTTGAAATCCAGTTTTCATGAGCTTTAAAAGAAACCCCAAAATGCACAGAACCATCTCGCATCGTGTGCGTATAAAACATTTTTTGTTCTCCCATTGCCATTACATTTCCGTTCCCGTATTTCGGTTTGAATTCTGGATAATCTTGTTCTGGATTTGTGATTTCACCCTGAATAATATAAGTTCCAGAAAGTTGAGGTTCTTGATCGCTTACAAATTTTCTGGCATTTGATCTTCCGCCATTCGCCACAATTACGAAATCGGCTTTTGTTGTTGTTCCGTTTTTAAATTCTAAAATGTATTGACCTTTTTCTTTTTCAATATTTATTAATTGACTGTCCCAAGCAACAGTGTTTTCTTTAAGATTTTCCAGCATAATTTTTCGCAAATCATTACGATCAATTTCTGGTCTTGAATAGGCGTGTGTTTCACTCGGCATTTCATCAGAAGTAATATTTCCGTCTATATCAGCCATTTTTTCGCCAGTTGGGCGTGCATATTTATAAAACTCTTCCATCAACCCAGCTTTTTGGATCGCATATTGGCCTGAATCCGAATGAATATCAAGAGTTCCTCCAGAAGTTCTGGCTTGCGCATTCATGTCTCTTTCATAAACTTTTACATCAGCACCATTGATTTGTAAAATTCGAGCGGTTGTAAGCCCGACTGGCCCTCCGCCAATAATGGCAATTTTTTTATTTTCTATAAGTGAAGTTTTCATTTTGTCAATAAGATTTAATTCATAATAAAAATTTGCTTGAATAATATCAAGCTAATAATTCGATGCAAAGATATAATAATAAATGAGTGTTTATTCATTTATTGTAAAAAAAGAAACTTACTTGTTGTGATGTTTTTACAATACGTTTGAAATGGCATACCAAACAAAATGAATTTTAAATAAGAAAGACCGCTTAAGTTGCGGTCTTTCTTGTCTGATAGGTATAATATATTTTTAAAGTGTTTCTGTATGTTCAGATTCTCTAAGTTTTTGATTTTCTAATATTTGAGGCAGAAAAGGCTTGGTTTGATTTTCAATTTCATTTTCTGAAATATTTAATGTTTTTGGATCTGAAGCCATTTTTAGCCAAGGTTTTGGTTCATCAAAATTATAACTTCCAAAAACAACTACTGGGGTGCCTTTGACTTTCACGTTTTCTCTGTCTTTCAAAATCCATTCATCGGCAAATTTGTAAAGGTATTTGGCATCTTTTTCCTGAAGTCTTAAACAAGAATGCGACACCGGATAACCTGGTAATTCATATTGGTGAAAACCAACGCCAAGTTTGTTTTCGATGTTGAAATTCCATTTCAAATCCCATTCGTCATTGAAAGTACTTGTCGTTTGTTCGGCTTTCCAATTGGTAAAAAATAATCCGGTTGGAGTAGGATCTTTTTTCTTCCCATGTTTGTTGGGCCGGTACGAACTAATTCGCCGTTTTCATAAGCGACAAAAGCTTGAGTAGGATAGGAGAAAATAATGATTTTTGAAACCTCTTCTAAAGCAGAAACATGGAGTGGAAATGGCATATAATACACCAAATCGCCACTGAAATCTGCAGGAATAACAACCGAATCCAGTTTCTTGAAATTGGCTTTATCGGTTCTGTTTAAAGCGTAAACAAGATTCATTTTTGTGCTGTCGGCTTCATTTATTTTAAGCCATTCTTTAGTGTTTTGAATTTGATAAGAAACAGTTGTTTCAGGTTTTTTATATTCAATTACTTTTCTTTCTTTTTTATTTTCTGATAATTGTACGGTTTCACTTTTTTTACAAGAACCTAGTAAAACTAACATCAATAGAAGTAGGGCGTTTGCTGAATAATATAACTTTTTCATAGGTAGTAATTTTATGAAAGTAAAGTTATAATGAGGATAGCCGAAAAGGGTTACATAATTTTTTAAATTGTTTGTTTCATTTTCATTTCAAAGCGTTCACCTTAAATATCTATATAATTTTTACATTGAGAATATAAATTTTCGATGTTTTTTATATCTGTTAATTCCAAATTGTATTTTACTATTTCTCTGACATGCTTAAATTCTAGGACTATTTTGTTTATTTTGTTATCATTTTTTTGATTAAAAACTTCATTAGAAATAGCATCTAAATTTATTGAAAGAGTACGTATATAAAAATCTAATTCAGGGTCAGAATCCTCGTCAAACTCTGTACTTACAAGATTTGAGTTTATTTTAAAACCTATTTCTTTATTTCCGAATTCAAAATTTATTTTTTCTAGATGAAAGTAATGCGAGTAATATTCTTTTAAATTAAAAATTTTACTTAATTGAGAATCTTTAAATATAATAATTAAGCAAAACGAGTATCTCTTTAAATGTTTCTCATGCCATCGATTATTAAATTTTATTATTGCTGGATTGATATTAATCTTCTGATAATCAATAATTGGATTTTTGGGACACATTATTAAATGATTGGAATTTTTAGATTCACTATATGTATGTAGTTCATCTGTAATTAAATTCCAGTTTTCAATGTGAGAATTAAACAAGTGAAATTCCTTAAAAATTTTGTTATTATTTAAAAAATTTAGAATTAAAGTTTTATTGAATTTTTCTGGCTCTATTTTAAATACTAAGGAATCTTGTTGTTCGAGACTATTTATTATTCTGCAATTGACAAATATAAATGCCCTCCCATAATTTTCTAACTCACGTCTTAATTGAATAGTTAAATCTAAATTACAATCAGATAATTTTTGTTTAAATCTAAAAACATAACTATCATTTACTAATATTTCAATTGGATAATTTTCTACAATTCCATTTTTAAAACTTGAATAATAATCGAGTATATTGTTATAAGGTCTTATAAGTCTACTTAGTCCGATTGTTAGCATATCATAGTGTTTTAAATCAAATACTAAAATAGTAAAAATCGATTATATCAATCCTTTTATTTTAGCATGTTGTAGTAAAATAATAGTTTTAGCATCAACAATTTCGCCAGATTCAATCATCGCATAAGCTTCATCAAAAGTATATTCTAAAACTTCAATATTTTCTTGTTCTGAATCCAACCCTCCGCCTTCACTAACTTTCATGTTTTCGTTATATTCTCCAACAAAAAGATATAGAATCTCAGTTACAGCGCCTGGCGACATATAAGTTTCGAAAACTTTTTGAACTTTAGAAATGCGATATCCCGTTTCTTCTTCGGTTTCACGAATGATTGCGGTTTCAGGATTATCTTTGTCTAAAAGTCCTGCACAAACTTCAATCATCATTCCGGTTTTGTTTCCGTTAAGAAAACTAGGCAAACGAAACTGACGCGTTAAAATAACAGTTTTTTTGGTTGAATTATAAAGTAGAATTCCAGCTCCATTTCCACGATCGTATACTTCACGCGTGTGTGTTTGAGATGCTTCATTTTCTTTCTGATAACTAAACGTGACTTTGTTTAAGATATACCAATTGTCTGATAATAACTTCGTTTCTGTAATTTTAATTTCTGGATTTTTCATATGGCGAATAATTTTGTATAAAAAAACGCTCTGATTATCAGAGCGTTTAAAATGTATTATTTTGTTATTGTTTGCTTTCTATCTGGTCCAACCGATACAATTTTGATTGGCACTTCGATTTCTTTCTCAATAAACTCGATATATTCTTTTAGCTCAATTGGCAATTGATCGTAAGTTGTCAATCCAGTTAAGTCTTGTTTCCATCCTTTGAACTCTTTGTAAATTGGAGTTACATTTTCTGGCTCGATGTTATAAGGAAAATGAGAAATGTTTTCTCCTTTATAGTTGTATTCAGTACAAACTTTCAAAGTTTCAAAACCAGAAAGTACATCTCCTTTCATCATCATCAATTGCGTTACACCGTTAACTTGAACAGCATATTTTAAAGCAACTAAATCTAACCATCCACAACGTCTTTGTCTTCCTGTTACAGAACCAAATTCGTTACCAACTTTTGCCATTGTAGCACCAACTTCGTCAAAAAGTTCAGTTGGGAAAGGTCCGCTACCAACACGTGTAACGTAAGCTTTAAAAATTCCGTATACTTCTTTGATTTTGTTAGGAGCAATTCCTAAACCTGTACAAGCTCCAGCGACAGTAGTATTTGATGAAGTTACGAAAGGATAAGTTCCGAAATCAACATCTAATAAAGATCCTTGAGCACCTTCGCAAAGAATAGATTTACCCGCTTTTTGAGCTTGGTGCATATATTCTTCACTGTCAATGAAATCTAATTTTTTCAATTCTTCGATAGCTTCAAAGAATTCTTTTTCAAGTTCAGCTAAATTATATTGAATATTAACATCGTAAAAAGCGATCATCGCTTCGTGTTTGTCAGCTAAGGCTCTGTAACGATCTTTGAAATCTTCTAATTCGATATCTCCAACACGTAAACCATTTCTACCCGTTTTGTCCATGTAAGTTGGTCCAATTCCTTTAAGAGTAGAACCAATTTTTGCTTTTCCTTTTGAAGCTTCAGAAGCAAGCATCAAGCAAACGGTGCGTTGGTAAAATCAAGTGTGCTTTTCTTGAAATGATTAATTTGCTTTTGATATCAAGATTGAATTTCTCCAAACCTTCAATTTCTTTTTGAAAAACTACAGGATCAATTACAACACCATTTCCGATGATATTTACTGAGTTTTTATGAAAAATTCCAGAAGGAATAGTTCTAAGTACATGTTTAATTCCGTCAAATTCTAATGTATGTCCTGCATTTGGTCCTCCTTGAAAACGTGCAATAATATCGTAATTTGAGGTAAGTACGTCAACAATTTTTCCTTTACCTTCATCTCCCCATTGTAAGCCTAGTAATAAATCTACGGTCATTCTGTTTTAATTTGCGTTGGGACAATTTAAGTTGTCCTACTGATTATGTAGTTAATTTTCTTTTTTTAATTTTTGAAAAGTCTGATTTTGCAGACTATGAATTTGAATTCTGCTTTTTGTTTCCGTAGAAGTAAAGCGAATGATTTGTGATTTCGATATCAAATATTTCTTCGATCGTTTTTTTGATGGTTTGAATCCTTGGGTCACAAAACTCAATTACCTCGCCCGAATCAGTCATAATGATGTGATCATGTTGTTTATCAAAATATGATTTTTCGTAGTAAGCCTGATTTTGTCCAAATTGATGTTTTCTAACCAAAGCGCAGTCTAACAATAACTCGATCGTGTTGTATAAAGTAGCTCTACTCACACGATAGTTTTTGTTTTTCATTTTGATATATAAGTTTTCAATATCAAAATGCTCTTCGCTATCGTAAATTTCCTGTAGAATAGCATAACGCTCAGGAGTTTTGCGATGCCCTTTTTGTTCAAGATACATTGTAAAAACATTTTTTACAATTTCTTGATTCTTAGTGTTGTCAGTTGAAATAAGTGTCATATCCTGCAAAGATAATTTTTTATTTTTAATCAATAAAAGTTTCGGCTTTAAAGTTTAACGTTCAAAATCATATCAGAATGGCAAAAATGTAATATTTACAGGGTTTGGCAATGATAAGTTTTGGAGAATCTAAAAAAGCTGAATTAACATAAATATTTTTAATTACAATAAAATTAACAAATTCCTATTTGCTTTTTGTCATGTACATGTACCAATTCCATTCCCAAGTTTTTCCCTTATCATCAGACATTGCTTGACTCCATACTGGATTATCTTGATCTCTGGCATCCCAGCGAAAAACCTGAAGTACATTTTTTCCTTCATAAACATCTTTTGAAAAAAATGTCCAATATTATTTTCGAACGAACCAACAACAGGTTTGTCTAAAATTCCTGTGTTTGAATCTGACCAATAAATGCTCCATAATCTTGTTTTTGGATTGAATAATCGAACAGTCATTCCTTCAAAAGGTTCTCCGTCAAAAGTGGCTAGAAAATTGTCAATATTTCCAATTCCGTTCAGGATTTTATACATTTCCTGAGTCGATGGAAACTCAATCCATTCGGTGCAATTGGCAAATCTTTGTTTTAATTTTTTATTTCGAATGAAAGACTTTCCCTGAAAAAAATCAAAATCATCTTTTGAAGAAGATTCAGAAGCGATAATGATAAGTTCTCCGTTTTCATCAAACTTTATTTCAGGAATTTCTAAGGTTTCATCTTCCATAAAAAACTTTATTTAAGTAATTATGATATTGTATTTCTTTTGACTTTAAGACTTTAAACTTTCAACTTACTTACGTTCGATATTCTCTGGTAACTTTATCTACACCATCAATTTTTTTGATTGCATTGATCATTTTTTTCAAAATAGTGTTGTTTTTAACAATTACGGCGACCTGTCCATGAAAAATTCCAGCATCGGTACTCAATGAAATACTTTGAATATTCACGTTCATATTGTTTGAAATTACTCGTGTTAATTGATTTGTAAGTCCAAGAACGTCCATTCCGGTAATATTGATAATGGCTTTGAATTCTTCCTGAGAGGAATCAATCCATTTGGCGCTCATGATTCGGTACGCATAATTAGACTGCATTCCAATTGCGTTTGGACAATCTTTTTTGTGAACTTTTATTCCTTCATTAATCGTTACAAAGCCAAAAACATCATCGCCCGGAATAGGATTGCAACATTGCGAAAGCTTATAATCTAGCTTGTCATGTTCAGTTCCAAAAACCAGCATGTCATAATTGTCGCTGATGACTGGTTTATGAATATCTTCGTCTGCAGTATCTTTATTTCTTTTGATTTTATTTTTAAAGAAATTGATAAACGAATTGCTTTTTTGCGCCGCATAATCTTTCAATTGCTGATTTTCGATCGCACCAATTCCAACTCTGTAAAATAAATCTAAACTTGTTTTTAGTTTAAAAAAGTTAACCAGCTCGTTTGTAACTTGCTCGTTAAGCGTAATTTTTAAGTGTTTTAATTTTCTCGTAAGAAGTTCTTTTCCTTCTTCGCCAATTTTTTCGTATTCTCGTTAAGAACGTTTTTGATTTTATTTTTGGCACGCGAAGTCGTAACATATTCCAACCAGTTCACCGTTGGTTTCTGGTTTGCAGATGTAATCACTTCAACCTGATCACCACTTTTTAATTCGTGATTTAACGGAACAAGGCGCCCATTTACACGCGTTCCTCTAGTTTTGATTCCAATTTCAGAGTGAATACTAAAAGCAAAATCCAGAGAAGTTGCTCCTTTCGGAAGCGATTTTATTTCTCCTTTCGGCGTAAAAACGAAGATTTCTTTTGAATACAAATTCATTTTGAAATCTTCCACAAAATCAACTGCGTTTGTTTCTGGATTTTCCAATGCTTCGCGAAGCAAATTCAGCCAAGTGTCAAGTCCACTTTCTTCGGTTGCACCATTTTTGTATTTATAATGCGCCGCATAACCTTTTTCGGCAATTTCGTCCATACGCTCGCTTCGAACCTGAACTTCGACCCAGCGTCCTTTTGGTCCCATTACCGTGATGTGAAGTGCTTCATAACCAGTCGATTTTGGAGATGAAATCCAGTCACGCAAACGGCTCGGGCTTGGTCTATAATGATCGGTTACGATTGAATAGATTTTCCAAGCAATGAATTTTTCGTCATGCGAATCAGATTTGTAAACAATTCGAAGAGCGAATTTGTCGTACACTTCGTCAAAACTTACATTTTGAGCACGCATTTTTCGGCGAATCGAATAGATCGATTTCGGACGTCCTTTTATGATATAATCGATATTTTCAGCATCAAGAGATTTTTTCAAAACATCCGAAATATCTTTGATATAAGCGTCTTGCTCTTCTTTTGTTTCTCTGATTTTGCTTACAATGTCGTTGTAGATTGCAGGTTCAGTATATTTTAATCCTAAATCTTCTAGTTTGGTTTTAATGTTGTAAAGTCCCAAACGGTGCGCTAGAGGAGCATAAATATAAAGTGTTTCTGATGCGATTTTGGTTTGTTTGTATTCTGCCATCGAATCCATGGTCTGCATATTGTGAAGACGATCGGCCAATTTTATCAAGATCACGCGTACATCATCATTCAATGTGAGGATCATTTTTCTAAAATTCTCGGCTTGCATTGAAGCATTCAAGTCTTTTTGAACCAATGAAATTTTAGTCAAACCTTCAACCAGTTGAGCAACTTTTGGGTTAAATAATCGCTCAATTTCCTCAACAGTCATTGGTGTATCTTCTACAACATCGTGCAATAAGGTCGCGGCAATAGAGGTCGCTCCCAGACCAATTTCTGAGGCAACAATTTTTGCAACTGCAATAGGATGAAAGATATACGCTTCTCCAGATTTGCGTCTTTGTTCTTTATGAGCATCGACAGCGACGTCAAAAGCTTTCCGAATTAATTTTTTATCGGCTGGGGTTAAAGTTTGATAACTTATTCGAAGTAATTCTTTGTATTCCTGCGCAATCGCTTTGTTTTCTTTCTCAATATCTATTTCTATCATAACGGCATATTCAAGTACTAAAAATACGCATTAGTTTGAATATACGCAAGGCTTTTCCATTGTAGATTTTAGATTTCAGATTTTAGATTTTTTCATGAAAGAATTGGGCTTCGACTTCGCTCAGCCTGACATAGGAAAAAGAATAATTTAGAAATAAGTTCCAATTTTTAAATCCCAAATTCCAAAAAGAGCGAAGCGATTTTTGAAAAATCTAAAATCTAAAATCTAAAATCTAAAATCTAAAATCTAAAATCTAAAATCTAAAATCTAAAATCTAAAATCTAAAATCTAAAATCTAAAATCTAAAATCTAAAATCTAAAATCTAAAATCTAAAATCTAAAATCTAAAATCTAAAATCTAAAATCTAAAATCTAAAATCTAAAATCTAAAATTATTCTTTAGAAAAATCCAAATCCTGAAAATCATAACTAAAATCAGTCAGTTGAGAGATTGGAAGCATTTTTAGATTAGTAACTTTTCCGCTTTCATCATATTTGAAGAGTAAATGGGCATCGGCATGAAAAAAAGCATTATTCCATTTCACGACATAATTTCCATCTTTATAAAAAGAAACTTCCCCAGCTAATTGCGGAGAGCGTTTTGAGGCAAAATATAACTTTCCTTTTTTCTCTATAATCGTGATTTCTCCAAACCAATTATCTCTGTAAGTCCCGATAATTTTAGAAAAATCAGTTTTTATTTTAGCTTTTTTATTCTTAGCAACAACAGCCCAAACTTCGTCTGTAATTTTATCTGCCTTTTCTTCTGTGGCTTTCATTCTGTTGCTGTAAACAGTGACATAATCATCCGATTTAATGCCTAAATAACTGTCTTTAATAGTATTCGTAATCGCATTAAAAGCGGCCCCAGACTGCTGATTCGTTAAAACAATAATTCCCAAACCAATTTCCGGAATTAAGGTTGTCTGTGTCACATTACCTTCTAAACCTCCTGTGTGTGATGCTTGTTTGTATCCTTTTACATCGCTTAAAAACCAGCCTAATCCGTAACCTGAGAAATGAGTATTGTATGGCGGTCTGGTTTTGGCAGGAAGAATAGTTTGAAGTTGCCACATTTCATCATGCTCTTTTTCAGAGAATAATTGTTTGTTATCGCCGTATTTTCCATTATTGATTTGCAAAATGGCCCATTTGCTCAAATCATTTACACTTGAGTAAATTCCGGTCGCGCCATCAAAAAGCTGATTTTGGTAGCGTTTTATCGTTTTTAGTTTTCCATCAATTGGAACGTGTGGTGTAATTACATTTGAAGTATCTTTTAAGCGTTTTATTGAAGCCACACTGTTAGTCATTTCCAAAGGTTTCATGATGCGCTCTTCGATAAAATCTGCCCAGGTTTTTCCGCTCACAACATGAACAATTTCGCCTGCAATAATATACATTAGGTTGTCGTAATCATATTTTGTTCTAAAGCTCGAAACTGGTTTCAAATAACGTAAATTATGCACTATGTCTTTTGCTGTAAAATCACTGCCGTCTGGCCAGATCATCAAATCTCCGGCACCAAGGCCAAGTCCGCTTCTATGCGTTAATAAGTCACGAATGGTGAATTCACGAGTTACAAAATCATCATACATTTTAAAATCTGGAAGATATTTTATCACTTTATCATCCCATTTTATTTTACCCTCATCTACCAACATTGCCAATGCGAGCAGTGGTAAAGGCTTTGCTGTTTGATGCAATTCCGAAAAGTGTATTAGCATCAACTTTTTGTTGTGTTACGATCGATTTTACGCCATATCCTTTAGCTAGAACTACTTTTCCGTCTTTTACAATTGCAACTGAAATTCCAGGAACGTCAAATGCTTTCATTGTTCGTTCTACTAAATTGTCTACTTCCTGATTGGTAATTTGTGCAAAGGTTGCGAAACTGAATAATAGTGCTAAAAACAATAACTTGTACTTCATAACGTGGTAATTAAAATTACTTAAATTCTCTTTGGCGTTTGGCTTCAAAAATTAAAATTGTTACCGCGACAGAAACATTCATACTGTCAATTTCGCCTTGCATCGGGATGATGATATTTTGGGTGGCGGCATCACGCCATTCTTGCGTTAATCCAGTTGCTTCTGTACCAACAACCAAAGCAGTTGGAGTTGTAAAATTTTGAGTGTGGTAAGAAGTAGAGTTTTGTAAAGTTGCACTGTAGAAATTGATCTTTTTTCTTTTAAAAATGCGATGATTTCTTCGGATGTTCCAGTTGCAATTTGGTTGGTAAAAAGGCAACCAACGCTAGAACGAACAATATTTGGGTTGTATAAGTCACTTTTAGGATTGGCAATTAAAACGGCATCTAATTTAGTCGCATCTGCTGTACGCAAAACAGCTCCAATATTTCCTGGTTTTTCTAATGATTCTACAACTAAAATCAACGGATTGTCTGATAATTTTAAGTCCGATAATTTAAGAGATTTGGTTTTGGCTACAGCCAAAATACCTTCTGTTGTATCACGATAAGCCAGTTTTTGGTAAACTTCTTTGTTGATTTCAATTATTTGAAACGGTGAAGAAATTAGCTTGTTGATTTCCGATTCGGAAACTAATTCTGGCAAAAATAAAACAGTTTCAATTTCGTAACCGCCTTTTGTGGCTAATGAAATTTCACGTAAGCCTTCAATTAAAAATGTTCCGGTTTGTTTTCTGGCTTTGGATTTTTCTTGAAGTAAAACCAAAGATTTGATAAACGGATTTTGAACTGAAGTGATTTGTTTCATTTTTTTGAGATGCTAAGATTCTAAGGTGCTAAGGTACTGAGATTTTTCAAAAAAGTTGTTTAATGTTTGCCACGAATTACACTAATTTCCACAAATTAAAATTAGTGTAATTCGTGAAATTCGTGGCAGAAAAAAAACTATTTTTCAAAAACTTCTTTTATCTCTTCATTAACAGGATGGTCTGTTGTGAAATCATATCCCATTAATTTGGCTAAAGTTTGCGCAAATTGTTTTTGATAAAATTGTGATTCTGTTTTGATTTCGCCTTTCGGAGCAATTTCTGGGCCTATTGTGGCAAACCAAATTTGCGATGCACCTTCTACATCTGAACCGTGATCTGTCCATTGTTTTTTTACTTTGTCGCCGCGTCCGTGGTCAACGGTTATGAATAATGTTGTTTTATTTTTGTACTGTGGATCATTTTGTACAAAATTCCATATTTCTTGAATCCATTTATCTACTTGGTTTGCGAGCATCCAAGTACGAACGATACTGGCCGTGATGCGCCCATTCATCAGTTTCTCCATAAGCAATATAAAGTACTTTTGGCTTTTTGGTTTTAAGTTCATCCATGGCTTGATAATGTGTGAAAACATCAAGGCATTCATCTTCATGAAACGGCTTATAAGAGTTGTCACGCATTTCATTTAATAATTTTTGAGATGCAGTTGGCTTGTTTCCACCTACTTTGTCAAATGCCGAAATTACAGGAAATCCGCTTCGTTCTTCATTTAAAATTCGATCAAAAGCGTCCCATGCGCCAAATGCTTCAACTTTTCCTTTAAGTTTCGGTTGCTTGTTCAAGAACTCCAAAACATTTACATTCGGATTTGCTTTATAGCCGTTTGAATTTACTGCTACATCAACATTTCCGGTCATAATTTCGCTATATCCAGGATAACTAAACCAATACGGATTGGCAACATCGACTTTGTTTCCGAGATCGCGATTGCCATAGATTTGCCCTTTTGAAGCAATTTCAGACCAGAAAAATGGCATTAGTTTTTTACGAGATTCTTTGATTTCGGCACTTCCATATTTTTTATAAATGTAAGCGCTGTCGCCTTGATTGAATTTTTTATCATTGGCAATTGCCTGATCAACGCCTTTAAAAACTTCCTGCCATCTAAATCCGTCTGTTGTGATGATGATAATGTTTTCTGTTTTTTGGGCTTGAGATTTGAAGCTTAATAAAACGAACAGTATTAGAATTGTTTTTTTCATTTTTGATACGTTTTAAATTTGTTCAGATTTCATGTTTATTCCAAAACTAATTTATAAAATTGATCCAAGATAGTTTTTTTTATAAAATAACAATAAGATACAAAACTTGAGATTTACAAAATCCCTCTCGCTTTTATTTCCAAATATTTATTAATAGCATCCAAAGTCAAATTCTCAGGTTGCGTTAAAACCGAATGAATTCCGTATTTCTTTAGTTCATTGACAATTAAACGTTTTTCAAACATGAATTTTTCGGCAATAATTTTGTCGTAAACTTCTTGAATCGTATCGGTTTTTTTGTTGATGATCGAATTAAGTTCTGTGTTTTGGAAAAAGATTACAACTAACAAATGGCTTTTTGCAATTCCTTTCAAATAAGGTAATTGTCGGTTCAATCCATCCATTGTTTCAAAATTGGTGTACAAAATAATCAAGCTTCTTTGATTGATATTTTTTTTGATATCAACATATAATCGGCTGTAATCGCTTTCAAAAAAATCTGTTTTTATGTTGTACAAAGATTCCAGAATTTTTTGCATTTGCGAGCCTCTTTTTTCGGCAAAAACTCTGTTTTCTACTTTTTTAGAAAAAGAAAAAAGCCCGGCTTTGTCCTGTTTTTTCAGAATTACGTTTGATAAAACTAAAGTCGAATTGATTGCATAATCCAGTAAACTTAATCCGTCGAAAGGCATTTGCATTACACGCCCTTTATCGATCGCCATATAAACCGATTGCGATTTTTCGTCCTGAAATTGATTGACCATCAAAGCATTTTTCTTTGCGGTTGCTTTCCAGTTTATTGTTCGCAAATCATCGCCTTGAACATATTCTTTAATTTGTTCAAATTCCATTGTGTGGCCAATTCGACGAATTTTTTTGATTCCGTATTGATATAAATTGTTTGAAAAAGCCAGCAAATCGTATTTTCTTAATTGGATGTAAGAAGGATACGTTGGAACCATTTGGTCGTTATTAAACGTAAATCTTCTCGAAATTAATCGCAAAGGCGAAGAAACGTAAATATTCAAATATCCGAAAAAATATTCGCCACGTTCTGTTGGGCGTAAATCGTAACTGATTTCTTTTTGTTCAGAAGCTTTTACCGTTTTGATGATTTTAAAATCACGAACCTGAAATTGAAACGGAATCTCATCAATTATTTTAACCGAAACCGGAAAAGTATAATGATTTTTCAGAATCAAATTTATCGGATTCAAATCTCCATTTGATAATTTTTCAGGAGTAATTCGATCTGCTTCAAATCCCGTTCTGGTCATATACAAAAGCAAAATATCAAGAGCCAAAAATGTGATCAAAACCAAAACTCCAAACCAAACAGCATTATAGATATTCGGAAAAATAAAAGCACAAACAAACAGTCCTATAATGCCCGTTAGCACATAGAAAAAGAAGTTGTTGAGATATAGACTTTTTATGAATTTCAAGTTTAGATACTTTAAAAATTAATAAATTTTGGTAAACTCAGTAAAATCAAAACCTTCTAAATAGGATATTTTCCAAACTCCATTTTCTTTGACTGCTTCAACTTTATAGTTACCACTCCAAACTCCATCCCACAACCAAATCCATTTTAAACTAGCTTTGTTATTATCAATTTTAAGATCCTTAATTTTCATTGTTTTCCAATATTCATCGGGAAAATCCTGGCAATTGCACCAAGGATTTGCTCCATTTCCAAAAGGAGGCATATCGCCCACAAGCCATTCAATTTTTTTGTTTTTAAGATTTGCATCCAATTTTGATGCAATTTTGCTGTAATTGTCTAAAAACTGCTGTGAGAAGAAATTGGTTCTTTTTAATTCTTCTAATCTTTTTTTAAGTGAATTTTGATCTAGTCCTTTATATTTACCGCCTTTTTTAGCATCAATTGGATCAAAATCATTGTTGCTGTTTTTAGTTTCTACCCATTCATAAGTTTTTCTTATTAATGTCTCAAGCTGTTGTTTGTCACTTGTAAAATAAATTGACTTTTTTGTGTTTTGTAATTGAGTCGCGTTTGCAGTCGAAAAACCAACAAACAAAATTAAAAGACAAGACAAAATAAAGATTTTAGAATTTTTCATTTTAATATTTTTCATTCACCATTTTTCATTCACCATTCATCATTAACAATTATCTCGGAATCTCGACCGTTTCAATAATTTGTTTAATAATTTCAGAACTTGTAATTCCTTCCATTTCTCTTTCTGGTGCTACGATTACACGATGTTGTAAAACCGGAATGGCGACTTCTTTAATATCTTCAGGAGTAACAAAATCGCGTCCGCGAATAGCGTCAAAACCTTTAGCGAGCATTCAAAATAGCGATTGACGCACGAGGAGAAGCACCTAAATATAAAAAGGCATTTTCACGAGTGTTGACTACAATTCGTGCAATGTATTCTAATAAATTCTGCTCCACTCTAATTTGTTTTATCAACGCTTGATATTCTTTTATTTCTGCCGCAGAAAGCACCGCTTTTATAGCTTCTAATTTGCCATGATTTTCTAATAAATGCTCACGCTGAATAATCAGGATTTCTTCATTTAATTTTGGATAATCAATCGCGATTTTGAATAAAAAACGATCCAATTGCGCTTCTGGCAAACGATAAGTTCCTTCCTGCTCAATTGGGTTTTGGGTTGCAATTACTAAAAACGGAGCGTCTAATTGATATGCTGAACCATCGATTGTAATTTGGCGCTCTTCCATAACTTCAAAAAGAGCGGCTTGTGTTTTTGCTGGCGCACGGTTGATCTCGTCAATTAAAATTAAATTAGAAAAAATAGGCCCTTTTTTAAATTCAAATTCTGAACTTTTTAAATTGAAAATCGAAGTTCCTAAAATGTCTGATGGCATTAAATCTGGTGTAAACTGAATTCGGCTAAAATCAATATTTACCGTTTTTGCTAGCAATTTTGCGGTAATAGTTTTGGCAACACCAGGAACACCTTCTAGCAAAACATGACCATTTGACAAAATAGCAACCAAAAGCTGATCGACCATTTTATGTTGCCCAACAATTACAGTTTCAATTTCTTTTTTAATGGCATTTACGTGCTCTAAAAGAGGAGCTAAGTTTATTCTGGTTTCAAAATTCACATTTTCGTTTGTGATTTCGTTTTCTGTGATGCTATTTTCGTCCATGTTTTGGTATGTTTTCTTGTGGTGAATTTCGATTAAAAATACTAATGTATAACTTTTTCGATTGCATTATTAATTCGGATTAAATCTTCTTCGAGACTTCCGTGGTAACTCTTTCTATGTTCATTGATCAAAAAGACAAGCTCTTGAATGTCGGCAATGTTTTTTCCTGTTTTGTGATGCAGTTTTTTAATAAAATCATCGTCAAGTTTTGTGGTGTCAATCAAATATTCGTTTCGCATTTTTTCAAGAAAAAAATGATTTTTTTGTCGATAATATTTGTGTGATCACCTTCTTGATAATATAAATTCCCGATTGTTTTTGTAAAATCGACTGTTAAATTTGCCAATGGTTTTAGTATCGGAACAATGCGTTGTTTTCGTTTGGCATTGAAAATAATGAAAATCAGTATTCCAAATATTGCAAACAAATAAGCCCATTTTAATGCCGGCTGACTAAAAATATAGCGCAACGGAGAACCTGAAACCGATTCGTTATTTTGCCCTTTGGTGTACCAAAAAATATCCCCTTTTGGAATCTGAGACAACAAATTTTCGACATATTGATAGTGATTGTATCTCAGCAAATGAAAATTAGTAAAAGCCGCCGGTTGTGTATGCAAATAAAAAGAACCTCCGTTGTAATTGACTTTTATAAAATTGATATGCTTTTCATTTTTTGCGGTGCTTTGATATCCCAAAACAGTAGTTTCTGCCGTATCAATTTTTGAAAAATAATCTTCAATGGCTTGCTTAAAAATGTATTTCTTTTTGCTTGCTTTTGGATTTGCCATCCAAATTGTAGTGTTGTGAACAGGTTTTAAATCATTTTGAACTTTCAGATTTAAACTGTCTAACAAAATTTGCGGAAAAGTTCGCATGCTTAAAAACGCACTATTCCCGCGCGAAACAAAGTAAAAAAGTTCCTTTACAGATTGCTCGTCAATATCGCCGTTGTTGGCAATATTCATAAAAGTGCCTTTTATTCGGTAATCTTCAACTAAAGTGTCTGGATTGTATTTTGAGTCTAAATATTCGTAAGGCGTTACGGTTGAAATTCGTTCAACTTTCTGATTTTTTAAAACTTTGTTGATTTCCTGATTAAATACAAACAGTCCGTACGGAATTTTGTCATGTACAGAAAAAGTAGGGCGCCAGTCAATTGGTTTTGGTTCTTTTTTGCCTGTAAACAAAATCACGCCAAAAATAAAAACCAGAACTCCTAGGTAAATTTTTATAGATCTATCCATGGTTAAAGGTTTTTATAGCTTTTTTAAATCGGTTTTCGGCTTTCAGGAAAATAGGTTCGTTAATTTCAAATTCACCATACCAAATATAATTGTACAAATAAGATAAATATGTGAATTCTTCTTTATGAGCAGGACTTTTAATCTCGTATAAATAATCCGAATTTGTTTTTTCAATATCCCAATCAATGTAATTATTTTGTGCCATCACTTTTAGCAACCACAAATAATAATATCGTATTGCAATTCTTTTTTCACCAGATTGAATGTTTTCGGCAATCAGTTTTTCAAAATCTAAAAGATGAATATTTTTTTCAATATCAGAGTAATAGATGTTCTTTTTTTGCGAATTTCTGCCAAAAATCCATTGGCCTTCTTTATTGATTAAGGCTTTTACAATCAAAAAAATAAAAACGACAACAAGTATTGTCGCCAAAGTTTTAAAAAGTATCGCTACAAAATTTACTGAAGACTTATGATCGCTGAAAGTAAATATTTTGCTGAAGAGGCGCGCAAGCCATTCCAGAAAATCATCCCAAAGTGTTTTTTCAGGAGGTTTTACCTCATAAACAAAGTCTTCGCCTTTGTATCGTTCTTTGAATTTTTTTTCAAAAGTTTTAGGCTCAACTGTTGCTGAATCGATTTGAATATCTTTCTCGGTATATTTTATCGAAGCCATTTTTGGCGGTTCTTCAGCCACAATAGAATCTTGTGCATTTGAAAAACTGCAGTTGAAAACAAAAAGTAAAATGAAGAAAATCTTATTCATTATGGTTTCCGATTAAGTCAATTTAGGGCCGCTAATTGTTGTATTTTTTTGTGCACGATAAAAGGATAAACCAAATAATAAAATGAAATTATTCCTAAAGTAAATAATATAATAAAACTGCTTAACCAATTTGGCATATCAATAGAATATCTCGTAATGTAACCTTCTAAAAATCCTGCCGCAATGGTAAACGGAAATGTACTTAAATAAATTTTGAAACTATTTTTGAAGCCAATTTTAAACGAATTTAATCTAGAAAATGTCTTTGGAAACAAAATAGAAGCACCTAAAATAAATCCACATGCGGTTTCGATTACAATTCCGAAGATTTCCATTGAGCCGTGAATCCAAATTCCTCTTACACTTTTCCAGAAAACGCCTTGTTCATAAAAGAAATATTGAAAAGAACCCAACATAATTGAATTCTGCATGCTAATATAAAAGGTCCCGATTCCTGCAATAAGTCCAAAAAAGTAGCATTTCGCACCCACAAAAAGATTATTTACTGTGATGGAAATAAAACTTCCCCAATTGCTTCCAGAGCCATAAACGGCCATTGGATTTCCTTTTTTAATGTTTTCTAAAGTTTGATTGACATAATCATCACCGAGAATAAGACGAACAAAATTTGGGTCGTATTTTGCGGAGATCACTCCAATGGAAACGGTCACAAAAAATAAAATAAAGGCGTAAATCAAGTAACGTCTGTATTGATATACCAGCAAAGGAACTTCGGTTACAAAAAACTCGAGAATTCTGTTTTTTTCTGTTCTCTTGGTTTTGTAGATCTTTTGGTAAATCTGCGATGCAAGATGATTTAAGTAAATAACGGTTTTACTTTTAGGATAATACGTTTGTGCATACGACAAATCATTCATCATTTGAATGTACAAATTAGCTAATTCGTCAGGATTTTTTTAGCTTTACCAAAAATAGCTAGCTCAAATTCCAGCCATTTTTCTTTATTTTGTTTTATGAAGGCAACTTCTCTCATTGAAGGCTAAAATATAAAATATGTCAGAATTATCTATTAACACAACACAAAATGTCAAAATAAATTTTATATCGGCTTCGGTAGGAGAACGATTGGGTGCTTATTTTATTGATTTAGGAGTCAAAATTGCCTATATTCTTGTGGTGTGGTTTGTCTTTTTTAGCTGGCTGAAACTGGGTCTTATAATAGATAATTTAGACAGTTGGTCAGAAAGAGCAATTGTGTTATTGTTTGGTATTCCGCTTATATTTTATTCGCTTGCCTTGGAAAGTTTTTTTGAGGGACAATCTATTGGGAAAATATTGGTGAAGATAAAAGTCGTTAAAATTGATGGCTATCAAGCTGGGTTTGGCGATTATTTGATTCGCTGGTTTTTGGAACGGTCGATTTTTTTATTCCGCCATTTTATGGATTGGTGGCATTAATTACTGCAATATCAAATAGTAAAACGCAACGTTTTGGTGATATGGCGACAGGAACAGCTGTAATTACACTGAAAAATAAAATCGATATTAGTCATACGATTTTAGAAGAGATTGGAACGGCTTATGTGCCAACTTATCCGCTCGTAATTAAATTATCTGATAATGATATGCGAATCATCAAAGAGACTTTCAAGAAAGTATTGCTAAAAATGATTTTGAAATCATTGGAAAATTAGTCGCAAAAATTGAAAGCGTTACCGGAATCAAAAATCAATCTGGAAACAATAGCGATTTTATTCGTGTGGTTTTGAAAGATTATAATTTCTACACTCAGAATATGTAAGGAAAGTGGTTAAGTTTCTGAGTTGCTAAGCTTGTTCTTAGACTCGATTGCTTTTTTACATTCGCTATATTATAAACTTTCCGACTTCGCGTCTTTGCGAGATTTTTTCTTCTAGTTTTTTTACTTTAAAATGGTGGCTTAACCTTGATTTGGATTTAATTTTTTAAATTTAACAAGTTTAATATTTAGAAAAGGAGTAACCGAAAAGCCGAAGAGTAGGAAAACTTAAGCGTAAATACCATGAAAATTAAGAAAGTCGCCGCGTTATTAATACTGTTTTTTGTTTGTGTTTTTTCTTTCGCTCAAGGCGGAAAAAAATTAGATAAAATCATAAAAAGAGATTATACGATTATTGAAGGTACAATTTCTAAAATATCAGATAAAACAGTTGAATATTCTTTGCCTGGAGAAACCCTTTTAATAGTTCTGAATGTCTCTCAAATTGCCCGAATCGATTTTGCAAGCGGGCGTTCTCAGACATTTGATGTAAGTCAAGGAAGCAGTTCTGCGCCATCGTCAGGTTCAGGATATGTGGCGGCGACGGAAATAAAGCAGAATACAATTGCGGTATTGCCGGTTCCGTTTTTAAATTCGGACAGCCAGCAAAGTTCAGAAGAAATGGCAAAATTTGCGCAAAATGATATGTATAACAAATTATTAGATAAGTCTGGAAATATTGCACCACTGACGGTTCAGGATTTAAGAACAACCAACAGTTTATTGAGCAAAGCCGGAATTGATTACCGCAATATCGATTCAACTCCTATTGAAGATCTTGAAAAAATATTGGGCGTTGATAATATTGTTGCGGCAAAAGTTTCGTTTACAATTGGAACTGGAACAACTGCAACGACATATAACAGCGGAAATGCAAAAGTGAGTGACAATAATAAAAAAGTGACCACAAATGATTATTCGACTACAACAGCAAATAATCAGCAATATTACTATTACACCGTTTATTTTGATATGTACAAAAATGCTACAAAAATATACTCTCAAACGCGTAAACCCTTTTTGGCAGTAAAAGATAGCTGGATGGAATCTGTCCAATATTTGCTGAAAAGAAGTCCGATTTACGTGAAAAAATAAAATGCTTAAAAATGGAAAAATTTAAATCTAAAATAGATATTTGGCTTGTTCTTTTTTTAAGTGTTGTTCTTGGAGGCGCTTTAATGAGTACACTTTTTGATAAAGTTTGGGATGCAAGTGGAATTTTATTCGTTACAATAGTTTTTATAGTACACATGTTCTTAACTACTTTCTATACAATCGTTGGACAAAAACTAAAAATTAAAAGCGGCTTTTTGATTAATTCTACAATTGACATTCAAAAAATAAAAAGAATTTCTGAAACCAATAGTTTGTTGAGCGCTCCGGCACTTTCTATTGATCGACTGGAGATTTTATATAATAAATCTGATTCAATAGTAATTTCTCCAAAAGACAAAAGCGGATTTTTTGAAGCAATAAAAAAAATAAACCCTGAAGTAGAAATAGTGTTAAAAAATAAGTAGAATTAAACAGAACCTTTGCACCTTTGCAACTCTGAACCTTTGCACCTAAATAGAAAATGTTTCACTTACTAGATATTATTGGGACAATGGCTTTTGCCATGTCTGGCGCTTTAACGGCAATGCATAAAAAACTCGATCCGTTTGGGGTTTTTATTATTGCGTTTGTAACTGCAGTAGGAGGAGGAACGCTCCGTGATGTCTTAATTGGAAGAACTCCGGTAGGCTGGATGCGCGATATACAATATGTTTATGTGATTATTTTAGGATATTTTCTGGCTATTCTTTTCAGAAAAAGTTTTGACAAACTTCGAACTTCTTTGTTTCTTTTTGATACAATTGGTCTTGGTGTTTTTACATTAATTGGTCTCGAAAGAGGAATTTTGACTGGACTTCATCCTGTTATCTGTATCGCTTTAGGAACTATGACAGCTTGTTTTGGAGGCGTTATCAGAGATATTTTGTGCAATGAAATCCCAAATGTTTTTAGAGAAGAAATTTATGCCACGATTTGTATTTTAGGCGGAATCGTATTTTTTGGTTTGCGAAAACTAAATCTTAATGATGATATTTTGTATTTGGTTACTTCTTTAGTAATCATCGTAGTACGATTAATGGCTGTAAAATACAAATGGCATTTAAAAGCATTTGATCATAAGTGAAAATTTATTTTTCTGCCACGAATTCCACTAATTTTCACGAATTTGATTGGTGTAATTGTATGGAATTTGATTCAAAATTTATAGGGAAACAAAAGTAAATTAGTGATATTCGTGAAATTCGTGGCTAAAAAATGAGAGAATTTAATATTAAAAAATACGATCAAAATGATTATAATTCATGGAACGATTTTGTTGCAAAAGCTAAAAATGCAACTTTTTTGTTTCATCGCGATTTTATGGAATATCACAAAGATCGATTTGATGATTTTTCGCTTTTAGTATTCGAAAATGAAAAGCTTAAGGCAATTCTGCCAGCAAATAAAAAAGGAAATTCGGTTTTCTCGCATCAAGGTTTGACCTATGGAGGTTTGGTGTTTTCTACAAAGTTAAAAGCAGAAAAAGCAGAAGAAATTTTGGATGCTGTTTTGTTTTTTTTGAAAGAAAACAAAGTGGAAACATTTCATTATAAGCCAATTCCGTCTTTTTATTTTTTAAATGGAAATCAGGAAATGGACTTTTTTTTGTTTAAAAGAAATGCCGTTTTAGAAAGAAAAGAAATGAATTTGGTTGTGGATTTAAAATCGCCTTTGCATATTTCTAAAAGCAAAATGAAGCATTTCAGAAGAATTGAAAATCTTGATTTGGATATTGTCGAAGAGCAAGAGTTTCAGCCTTTTTGGAAAAATGTTCTAGAACCAAGATTACTGGAAAAATTCAATGCCAAACCAGTTCATACTTGCGAAGAGATTACTTTTTTAAAACAACGATTCCCAGAAAAAATCAAGCAATATTCAGTCTGCCAAAATGATGAAATTATTGCTGGAATAACTATTTTTGAAACTGAAAATGTGGTAAAATCACAATATGGAGCAACTTCTGAAAAAGGCGAGAAAGTAAGAGCTTTAGATTTTCTTTTCATCAATTTGATTCATAAATACAAGCGAAAAGGAAAACACTTTTTTGACATGGGAATCGTAAATTCAGTAAACGAAAAGGACTATAATGCTGGACTTTTGCAACAAAAAGAAGAATTAGGCTGTACAGTTTACAATCAGGATTTTTATAAAATCGATTTAAATAAATAGCTACAGATTAAAATATTATGTCCAATAGGAAAAATTCTCGCAAAGTCGCGAAGTCACAAAGTTTATAAAAAAAATAAAAATAAAAAGCTTAGCGACTTCGCGTCTTTGCGAGATTAAAAAATAAAGAATAGCTTAAAAAAAAAACTTTGTGACTTTATTTGATAAATTTAAAAAATGGGGCAAAGCAAAAAACATGATATCATTTCTAGACTTAAAAAAATAAACGAACCGTATGAAACTGCTTTTCAGGAAAAACTGAAATCGGTTTTAGAAAACGGCTGGTATATTTTAGGAAAGGAAGTCGAAACTTTTGAAAGGGCTTTCGCCGAATACAATCAAACTCAATTTTGCGTTGGCGTTGGAAATGGTTTTGACGCTTTGGTTCTAATTTTTAAAGCTTATATCGAATTAGGAAAACTCAAAAAAGGCGACGAAGTTATTGTTCCGGCAAACACTTACATTGCCAGCATTTTGGCAATTTTGCAAGCCGATTTAGTTCCGGTTTTGGTCGAGCCAAAATTAGAAACCTACAACCTAAATCCCGATTTAATTGAAGAAAAAATAACTTCAAAAACAAAAGCCATTTTAGCGGTTCATCTTTACGGACAATTAGCAGAAATGGATAAAATAAATGAGATTGCAGAAAATAATAATTTGATAATTGTGGAAGATTGTGCACAATCTCACGGTGCAATCAAAAATCAAAAATCAAAAATCTACAATCTAAAATCAGCGTCAGCGTATAGTTTCTATCCAGGAAAAAATTTAGGCTGTCTGGGCGACGGTGGCGCCATTACAACCAATGATTCAGAATTGGCAAAAGTGCTTTTTTCGCTTCGAAATTATGGTTCTGAACGGAAATATTACAACGAATATATTGGCGTAAATTCAAGATTAGATGAACTTCAGGCTGGGTTTTTAAACTTAAAATTACCCAATTTAGACGCAGACAATGAAAAGCGAAGAGTAATTGCAAAGCGCTATTTATCAGAAATAAAAAACGAAAAAATTGCAATTCCGTTTTGGGATTTATCCGAAAATCATGTTTTTCACTTATTTGTTATCCGAACAGAAAACAGAGAAGCTCTGCAAAATTATTTAGCTCAAAATAACATTCAAACGGTTATTCATTATCCAATTCCGCCACACAAGCAAAAAGCTTTTTTAGACTGGAATAATCTGTCATTTCCAATTACTGAAAAGATTCACAACGAAGTTTTGAGTTTGCCAATAAGTCCTGTTTTAACCGAAACAGAAGTAGATTTTATTATCGAAATTTTAAATAAATACTAATTCGTGTCTGATAAAAAATCATATCAGCAGATTTTAAAAACAACTTCACTTTTTGGAGGTGTTCAGTTTTTTTCGATTTTAATTTCAATAATTCGTACCAAATTAATTGCCGTTTTTATCGGTCCGGCCGGAATGGGAATTATCGCTTTGCTGAACTCAACTTTAGGAGTTTTAAGCAGTATTTCAGGTTTCGGAATTGAAACGAGTTCGGTGAAAAATATCTCTGAAAATTATAAAAATGAAGATTTGAATACGGTTGCGAAAACCATTCAAATCGTAAAAAAGATTGTTTTTTTACCGGAATTTTTGGAATGCTTCTGACTTTTGTTTTTTCGAAAGCTTTGAGCATAATGACTTTTGGCGATTCAAGTCAGACATATGCTTTTGCAATTCTTTCGGTTACGATTTTGTTCAAGCAATTAAGTTCAGGACAATTGGCCGTTTTGCAAGGTCTGCGATCTTTTCGACTTTTGGCGAAAGCCAATTTATACGGTAATTTATTTGGACTACTTTTTTCGATTCCGTTGTATTATTTTCTGAAAATTGATGCCATTCTTCCAACCATTATAATTGCTTCATTTTCAGCTTTGCTTTTTTCATTTTATTATTCGAATAAAATTAAAATTGAAAAGGAAAAAATACCCAATTCGCTTTTTTTAATTGAAAGTAAACTGATTGTGAAATTAGGCTTTATGCTAACAATTAGCAGTGTTTTGACGCTTTTGTCAACATATTTGGTTCAAATTTATGTTGGAAAAATGGGCGGTTTAGAACAAGTTGGTTTTTATAACGCCGGCTTTACTCTGCTGAATTCCTATGTCGGGATTATTTTCACAGTTATGAGCACGGATTATTTCCCAAAATTAGCCTCTATAAATACAGATAATGATAAAGTCAGAGAAAGCGTTCAGCAACAGGCTTTTATTTCAGTTTTAATTATTACGCCTGTTATTGTTTTGTTTTTGGTTTTAAGCTCATTAATTGTAAAAGTAATTTATACTTCAAAATTTGAAGTTATTATTCCTATGATTTGTGCCGGAATTATCGGGATGTTATTTCGTGCCGTTTCCTGGTCAATGGGATTTATTTTGATTGCAAAAGGCGATTCGAAAATGTTTATTAAAACCGCTATTGGTTTCAATACTTTGTCTTTATTAATGAATATTGCCGGGTATTATTTTTATGGTTTGGAAGGTTTGGGAATTAGTTTCTGCCTTTACTTTTTATGTCATTTTATTGGACTGAAAATCATTACCAAAAACCGATATAATTTTTATTTTCAAAAAGAATTTTACCAAATCTATTTTATTTGTTTTGTCATATGTATCGTTTCATTCTTGTTGCGATTTATCGAAAATGAGATTTTTAAATATAGTTTGTTTTCACTAATGATTTTAGTTTCTTTTGGTTTTAGTTTTTATGAAATCAATAAAAAGATGAATTTAAGCGAAATATTTACGTCATTTGTTCAGCGAAAAAAAGATAAAAATGATTAAGAGTACGTATAGAAAATGTCGCTCATTTTATCACAAATTCCGGTTTTACTATTCAGTAAACTGGACCAAAACGCTGTATTTTAATTTCAAGAAGTTTCCTTTTGAAATTGCAAAAAAGCTTCCGGTTTTCTTTTATAAAAGAGTAAAATTAACTTCCATTTCTGGAGAAATTCAAATTGAGGGAAACATCAAAAGAGGAATGATCGGTTTTGGTCAGCCTTATGAATTGAATACGGTTGCGAAAGGAATAGGAGAAATCAATATTCAGGGGAAAATGGTTTTTAAAGGCCACGCGCAATTTGGAAAAGATTATTTTGTATTTATTGGTGAAAACGGATATTGCGAATTTGGCAATATGTCTTCAATGGGAACCGGCGGAAAATTGATTTGTTTAGAGAAAGTTGTTCTGGGAAACTACGTTCGTTTAGGAGCTGAAAGCCAAATTATAGACACCAATTTTCATGATATGATTGATACGGTTACTGGAGAAAAACAACGGAAAACAGGACCAATTTTTATTGGAAACTACAATTATAGCGGAAGCCGAATTTCGATTATGAAAAACACCGAAACGCCTGATTTTTGCACGATTGCGACAAATAGTTTTTGCAATAAAGATTATACTTCGTGGGGGAATAATATTTTAATTGGTGGAATTCCTGCCAAATTAATCAAAACAAATATTTCTCGTGATTGGGAGGGAGAAAAAGAGCTACTAGATGATTTTTTGACGATTTAATGAAGAAAAATAGCCACGAATTCACGAATTTTATTTTAAAAATAATTGGTGAATTCGTGGCTAATAATTTATTCAAAAGATAAAAATATTTTAATTCGTTGCTTTATTTCCAATACAATATATCGGAACAATAATTTAAAATTCGAAGTTTTAAACACCAAAATCATTTCAAAATGAATGCGTTTCAAAATCGCTTTATGTTCTTCTTTTGTTTGGTTTAACGAAATTGCTTTTTTGATTATCAAATACGTAGAATAATTTATTTTTCTGGATCGTGAATCGTTTTTAATAAAAAAATGAGTTCCTAAAGAGTTGTCAGAAATTCGTTTTTTGATCAAAATTTCATCAATAAAATCAAATTCGTATTTACGAGAAGCACGAATCCAAAGGTCTAAATCTTCATAAGCCAGATTTTCATCATAACCATTTAAATCATCAAAAACAGATTTTTTAACCATCGAAGAAACGGAGCAAATACTGTTTCCACCTGAAATTACGCTTAAATAAATATCTCTGGTTTTTCGTTTTTCAATTGTTTTTTTATTTGAATCAACTGGAAAATAATACGAATCATGATTGCCATTTTCAGTAATTAATTCGGCATTTCCGTAAACAATTCCGAGGTTTTTAAATGTGTTTTTCTGAAAGGCTTTTATTTGCAATGAAACACAATTTGGTAATAAAACATCATCGCAAGCCAAATCAATTATAAAATCACCTTTGGCTAGTTTCAATGCTTTATTAAAAGATTTTGTACTTCCTAAATTTATTTCATTTTCAATAAACTGAATTTGGGGATAATCGACAAGGAAATTTTTAATGACATCTCTGGAATTGTCCGTACTAAAATCATCAACAATAATGATTTCAATGGCAGAATAATCTTGGTTCAGCGCAGAAAATAAACTCTCCACAACAAATTTTTCATGATTGTAGCACAAGCAAATAATGGTCACCAATGAATTATTCTTCATGTTTTTTGTTTTACCATTAAGATATTAAGGAAATTAAGTTCAACATAAGCTTAATTTTCTCCGTTAAGAAAATTAAGCCAAAAACTTTATGCAACTTAATGCCTTAATGGTTCTAAATCGTATTTTATTTTAAAGAGTTATATTTGATACGAAAATAAGAAATCACGAATGATATCGACTCACAAAAAAAGAAAATTGCTTTAATTGGATACCGTCTTAGCGGAGGCGGGAGCGACAAAGTAATGGCAAATTTGTCCATCTTTTTTCATCATAAAGGTTTTGAAGTCGATATTATTATTGTTTTGGATGAAGTAAGTTTTCCGTATTTGGGGAAATTGGTGAATTTGGGTTTGCTGAAGAATAAATCAAATGGAATTTTTAATAAAATAAAGCGTTTAAAGGCTTTAAAAAAGTATTTGAACGAAAATCATTTTGATTTTATAATTGATTTCCGTTTCCGCACGAAAGTTATTCAGGAGCTTATTTTGGCCCGATTTATCTATAATGCCAAGACAATTTTTACCGTTCATAGTTTTTTGATTGATCATTATATGCCCAATAATTCATGGCTGACACGATTAATGTACAATCATTGTCTGGCAAATGTGGCGCTTACAGATGAAATGAAAACGCTGATTGAGACGAAACATAAATTGCAAAATGTAGTCACAATTCATAATCCAGTTTATTTAGAAGAAATTGTGAAAAAGCAAATTGAAAAAATAGACATTGCATTTGATTATATAATTGCAATTGGACAATATGAAAACGAAATAAAACAGTTTGACAAACTGATTTCAAGTTATGCAAAATCTGATTTGGTTGAGAAACAAATCCATTTGGTGATTGTTGGAAATGGTTACGAATCAAAACTTCAAAAAGCAATATCAGATCATCAAATTCAAGATTTTGTGCATCTTTTAGGATATCAAAATAATCCGTTTAAATATTTGTGCAGAGCTAAATTTTTAGTTTTATGCAGTAAAAATGAAGGTTTCCCGAATGTTATTTTAGAAGCTTTGGCCTGCGAAATTCCGGTTGTTTCTTTTGACTGTGATTTTGGGCCGAGAGATATGATTGTTAATTTTGAAAATGGCATTTTAGTCGAAAATCAGAATTGGCAAAAATTGACAGAAGCTCTAAATTTATTGATTTCTAGTAAAGATTTATATCAAAAATGCCGTCAAAATTCGCAGAATAGTATCGATCCATTTTTATTGGAAAAAATTGGACAGCAATGGCTAAATTTGTTGCAGGAACATTAAATATATGACAACAGTTCAAGATATTTCATTATTAAAAATTCCCGTTGTCGAAGACTTGAGCGGAAATTTGGCTTTTATTCAAAATGGCGTTTTGCCTTTTGAATTCAAACGCGTTTATTATCTTTTTGATGTTCCTAGCACTGCTTTTCGCGGCGGACATTCACACATTGAGCAACATGAAGTTTTGATTGCTTTAAGTGGCAGTTTTGAAGTGATTGTAAACGATGGAAAAGACAAAAAAAGCTATTTGCTGAACAAGCCAAATATTGGTTTGCATTTGCCAAAAGGAATTTGGCGCGAACTTGAAAATTTTTCTTCAGGTTCAGTTTGTCTTGTTTTGGCTTCAGATGTTTTTGAAGAAACCGATTATATTCGGGATTATGAAACTTTTCTGAAATCTAAAAAATGAAGCTTCTTTATATTGTTCCCAAAATAAAAAATTCCGGCGGAGTTGCGCGCGTCTTGTCGATTAAGGCGAATTATTTTGTAGAGCATTTTAATTATGAAGTTCATATTTTATCTCAAAATGAAGAAAATGACTTGCTTTTTTATGACTTCAATTCTGAGATTGTCTTTCATAATATGATTTTAAAAGGAAACGCTTTTCAGTTTTTAAAATCCTATCAAAAACAAATAAATCAAACCATTCAAGAAATCAAACCAGACGTAATTTTAGTTGCCGACAATGGTTTGAAAGCCTTTGTTTTTCCGTTTATTGTCAAAACAAAAAGACCAATTGTTTTTGAAGTTCACGGTTCAAAATTTGTCGAAGAAAACGTTTTGAAAACAGATTTCGTTTCTAAATCAATTCAGAAAATAAAATATCGATTTAAAGATTTTGGGGCGCAAAAATTTGCAAATATAGTAGCACTTTCTGAAGAAAGTTTGAGAGAATGGAACATAAAAAACGGAATCGTAATTCCGAATCCTTCTTGGATTAAAGATGAAAAAACTTCGGATTTAAAAAGTAAAAAAGTAATTGCCATTGCCCGAAATTCCTATGAAAAAGGGTTAGATCGATTATTGTTGATTTGGAAAAAAATGAGCGAAAAACATCCGGATTGGATTCTGGATATTTATACAGATGAAATTGATTCTTTAGAAAAAACACCAAACATAAATTATTTTTCTTTCGCCAAAAATATAGAAGAGAAATATTTAGAATCTTCGATTTACGTAATGACTTCGAGATCAGAAGGATTTCCTATGGTTTTATTGGAAGCAATGTCGTTTGGGATTCCGTGTATTGCTTATGATTGTCCAATTGGTCCAAGAACGATTATTATAAATAAAGAAAATGGTTTTTTGATTCCAGATAATAATTTTGAAATGTATGTTGAAAAACTTGCTTTTTTGATTGAAAATGAAGAAGCAAGATTTGAATTTGGAAAGAATGCAAAAGCAACATCTGAAAATTATTCAGTTGAAAAAATAATGGAGCAGTGGAGGCAGTTTCTAGAAAACATAAAAATTATTTAATTCCTAGTGAGATTCATTGCTTTTTAGTCCCAGTGGGACGCAATATTTATAGAAAAGCATTCTAGGTTTTTAAGAAAACCCCATCGGGGTGATATTTTTGAACACAAAGATTTCGCTCCGCTGGAGCTTTGTAGCAATTCTAAATTATTTGCTATAAATATTTCGCCCCGCTGGAACTCTGGACTTTCAGATAACAAAAATATCCTAATTTATAAAGGTCAAAAAGAAATAAAGATGGTTTTTCAGAAAGTAAATTTTGTTCGATTTTATTTTTATTCTTGTCGAAAATAAATTTTACAAAACCAGTTAATTTTAAGTTTTTAAGAAAATCAAAAGCTTTAATGATTTTACTGTCTGCTTTCGAAATTTTATTCGAATTATAAAGAAAAACTAAGTTCTCTAAAGCCGTTTTGGTTTTTGATAAAAACAATTTGGATGTTTCTAAATTCAGATGAAAAGTTGGGTTTTCAATTTGAAAAACTTCAAAATGATTTCTTTTTAAAACCGAAAAGAAAAGCAAATCTTCATAGCCGTATTTTGTAATTTCTTCATCAAAAGGAAATTGAAGAAAAATGTCTTTTTTGATTAATAAATTAGAACTCAAAACGGCCGAAATCTCTCTTTCTTGTCCATAAATCCAACGCAATAGCTGTTCTTTTTCTGGCTTTTTTTCGTCATATATAATGCCACCAAAAAGAATATTTTTTGATTCTGAAATTGCTGAAATATAGTTTTTAATGAAATTATTTTTGGCTGGAAAAGTATCGCAGTCTAAAATCAAAAGCCAATTGTATTTTGCTTTTTGCGCTAACGAATTGATGTTTTTTCCTCTTCCTAAATTAGTTTCATTTGTAAAAAATGAACAATTCAGAAAAGAATTAATTTCTTGGTTTTGAATGTGTAATTCTGATTGTGATGCATCGTCCTGACAAAGAATTTCAAAAGTAATTCCGCACGAGTTGCATCGCTTTACGAGTTCGTTAACGAGCGGTAAAACATTATAATTAAAAACCGGAATTAAAATGGAAAGCATTACACGCTTCTTTGCACTACTTCGAAGATTCTTTCATCTTCGCATTTCAATGTTTTTGATGGGAATTTCATCAATAAAGCATAATCGTGCGTTGCCATGATAACTGTTTTGCCAAGAGCGTTGATGTTTTTTAATACTTCTAAAACCTCTGAACTTGTTTGAGGATCAAGGTTTCCTGTAGGTTCATCAGCAAGGATAAATTCTGGATCGTTAAGCAAAGCTCTTGCAATCGCAACACGCTGTTGTTCACCTCCAGAAAGCTGGTGAGGCATTTTATTTAGGAAATCTTTCATTCCAACTTTATTCAAAACCTCGTCGATTTTGTGCTCCATTGCTTCCTTTTCTGTCCATCCGGTTGCTTTTAAAACAAAAATCATATTGTCTTTTACAGAACGGTCTGGAAGCAATTTGAAATCCTGAAACACAATCCCGATTTTACGTCTCAAATACGGAATATCATTTTCTTTTAAAGTTGCTAAATCAAATTCTACAATGTGGCCTTCACCTTCAATTAAAGGCAAATCTGCATATAAAGTTTTTAAGAAACTACTTTTTCCAGAACCTGTTTTTCCAATGATGTAGATAAATTCACCATGTTGAACATCTAAATTAATATGAGATATAATTTTTCTTCCTTCTTGATATATAGTGACTTCTTTAAGAGATAGTACGGTTTGTGACATAATAAAATTGATTTGATTGGTAAAAGTAATAAGATAACGATTGGATTCAAAATAAATTTCAATCATTTCTTAAGAAAAATTCTAAAAAATGAAATGAAAATTTGCACCATATAAGTAATGGAAGTTCATTTTGGTTCGTCTACGAAAACCACCTAGCTTATAATAACTTATATAACTTATATGGTTAAAAATCGTTTTTTATTGTGTTCTAAAATATGCTCTGTTAAAGATTTGTTTATAATAAAAGCCGGAAACGTTTCGTTATAAACGGTATAAAATGATAAATTTGAATACTAAATAAAACTAAAATGCGTAGACTTTCCTGGTTCTTTTTACTCCAAATTATTCTTATTTCGACCACGGTTTCGGCACAAAAATCAGCTATATATACTTACGAATTAAAGGATTTTGATAAAGCAGTGGCTTTATACAATGACAAACAATATGCATCGGCACAACATATTTTTGAATATGTAAAAAATAATACGGCGCCAACTGAAGAAGTAAAATCAGATTGCGCTTATTATATCGCAAATTGTGCTATCAGAACCAATCAGCCAAATGCGGATGCATTGATGGAAAAGTTTGTGGATGATTATCCAACAAGCACTAAACAAAATCAGGCATATATTGAAGTGGCTCAATATTTCTTCGAACAAGCAAATTATCCAAAAGCTTTGCAATGGTTTGACAAAGTGGATGAAAGTTATATGAGCAAAGCTGATTCAGATAAATTTAATTTCCAAAAAGGATACAGCTTTTTTAATGCTAAAAAGAAAAAGAAGCGACAACGTATTTTAATAAAGTCGTAAATTCTCCTGAATATGGTTCTCAAGCCAAATATTATTTAGGATTCATGGCTTATGAAGGCGACGATTACAAAGAAGCAACCAAATATTTTGATGAAGTTTCAGGCGAAGAAAAATACAAAGAAAAGCTTTCGTATTATCAAGCTGATATGAATTTCAAGCTAGGAAATTTCCAAAAAGCAATTGATTTAGGCCAAAAAGCGATGGCAAAATCTAATGAAATGGAAAAATCGGAACTGAATAAAATAATCGGAGAAAGTTATTTCAATTTAAAGCAATATGGCAAAGCGATTCCGTATCTAGAACTTTACGCAGGTAAAAAAGGAAAATGGAATAATACCGATTTTTATCAATTGGGTTATGCTTATTACGAGCAAAAAGATTACGAAAAAGCGATTTCTCAGTTCAACAAAATTATTGAAGGAAAAGATTTCGTGGCTCAAAATGCTTATTACCATTTAGGTTTAAGTTATTTGAATACTGGCAAAAAACAAGAAGCTTTGAACGCGTTTAAAAATGCTTCTGAAATGGAATTTAATGCTCAAATCCAAGAAGATGCGCTGTTGAATTATGCTAAATTGAGTTATGATATTGGAAATGCGTATCAAACTGTTCCTGGAATTTTGCTTGATTTCTTAAAAAAATATCCAAATAATTCTAGCAGAGCTGAAGTTGAAAAACTTTTGGTTGACTCGTATATTTCGACAAAAAACTACAAAGAAGCTTTGGCTTTATTGGAAAAAAACAGAACAGCCGAAAATAAAGCCGCATATCAGAAAGTTCTGTTTTATAGAGGTTTGGAGCTGTATAATGAATCGAATTATACAGAAGCAGGAAAGATGTTTAAAAGTGCTATGAGCGAACAAAAAACGCCAGAATTTACGGCACGTGCTACTTTCTGGAAAGCTGAAACAGAATATCTTTCAGATGATTTTAAAAATGCTTTATTGACTTATAAACAGTTTGCCGGCCTTGTCTGCAGACAAAATCTACTGATGAATATAAAAACATCAATTACAATATTGGATATACCTATTTCAAATTGAAAGAATACGATTCGGCGGCAAGTTCATTTCAAGCTCAGATTGATAATTCGCCTTCTGATAAATCGCGTTTAACTGATTCGTATTTGCGTTTGGGAGATTCTCGTTTTGTGAATTCAAAATATTCTCAAGCAATGGAAGCATACGGAAAAGCAATTGATGCAAAAGGAGTTGATGCTGATTATGCGCAGTTTCAAAAAGCACTTTCTTATGGTTTTATGTCAAAAAATGATCAAAAAATCAATGAGTTGAACAACTTTTTGAAAATGTATAAAAAATCAGAATATCGTGATGATGTTTTGTTTGAATTAGGAAATACTTATGTTGCCGATAAGAAAAATGATTTGGCAATTAAAACCTATGATCAGCTGATTTCAGAATATCCAAATGGTTTGTTTACTTCAAAATCAATCTTAAAGCAAGGTTTGATTTATTACAATTCAGATCGTGATGAATTGGCTTTGGCCAAATTCAAAAAAGTTGCGGCTGATTTTCCTAAAACGCCAGAAGCCTTAGAGGCAGTTTCAACAGCAAGATTGATTTATGTTGATTCTGGGAAAGTAGATGAATATGCGACTTGGGTGCGAACTTTGGATTTCGTTTCGGTTACAGATGCAGAATTGGATAATGATACTTATGATGCTCGCTTACAAACAATACAGCCAAAGCAACAGCAAAGGCGCGATTACAGGTTTTGCAGGTTATGTAAGCAAATTTCCTTCGGGATTGCATGCTTTAGAAGCAAATTTCTACTTGGCTCAATTGTATTATGCTGATGGTCTAGAGACAAAATCGATTTCAAATTATCAATATGTAATCGGACAGCCACGAAATGAATTTAGCGAACAATCATTAAACAAATTGGCGCAGATTTATTTAAAAACAAAAGATTGCGATAAGGCGATTCCGGTTTTAGTGCGTTTGGAAAATGAAGCAGATAATTCTCAAAATAAAAACTTCGCGCAAGCTAATCTGATGAAATGTTATTATGACAAAAAAGATTATGACAATTCGGTTATTGCTTGCTGATAAAGTGTTAGAAAATCCAAAAGCAGATGCTGGCGTAAAAGCCGATGCGCAAATTATTGTAGCTCGCGCGCATGATGCAAACAGGAAATGAAGACAAGGCAAAAGCGGCTTATGCAAAACTTTCGACAACTTCAAAAGGAGAATTAGCGGCAGAAGCTTTGTATTATGATGCTTATTTTAAAACTAAAGAAGGAAAATTTGATGCTTCGAATGTTGCAGTTCAAAAACTGGCAAAAAATTATTCGGCATACAAATATTATGGAGCAAAAGGATTGGTTTTAATGGCGAAAAATTTCTACGGATTAAAGGATAGTTATCAGGCTACTTATATTCTTGACAACGTGATCAACAACTTTACGGATTTTCCGGATGTGGTTGAAGAAGCAAAAAGAGAATTGACAGCGATAAAATTAGAAGAATCAAAAACGAATTCGTCTATCAGTAAGTAAAGATAATGTAGAAAAAAGAAGCAAGAAGCAAGATTTATGAAAGTCTTGTCTCTTTCTTCTTGATTCTTAAGAAAAAAGAAAGAAATGAGTTTACCTTTTTATATAGTTGATGTTTTTGCCGATAAAAAATATGCCGGAAATCAATTGGCAGTTTTTTTGGATGCAGGAAATTTGAGTGCAGACAGAAATGCAAAATATAGCTCGTGAAATTAATTTTGCCGAAAGCACTTTTGTGACCAAATTAGATAAAGAAAATAATAAAGCCGAAATCAGAATATTTACTCCGGCGCATGAAATGCAATTTGCAGGACATCCGATAATTGGCACTTCATGGGTTTTGATGAATAAGATTTTTAATAATTCACCTGAAGAAATCAAATTGGAAGTTCCGATTGGACCAATCGCGATTCATAAATCAGACGATTTGATTTGGTTAAAAGCAGCGCGACCAAAATTTTGGGATATTTTTTCGAAAGAAGACTTCTCGACTTTTAGCAATCTGACATTAAGTGATTTTGAAAATCAGTTTCCAATTCAGGAAGTGACAACAGGAAGTGCTTTTGTAATGGTTGGATTAAGCGAGCAAAAGAGCATTGGAAAATTTGGTTTTGGATAAAGACAAAACAGACAAATGGCTCAAAAATAATTGCAAAACAGATCACCGAGGTTTGTATTTCTACTATTTAGAAGGAGAAAAACTGTTCAGTCGAATGCTTTGTATAGAACATAATCAGTTGGTTGAAGATGCTTGCTACGGGAAGCGCAAGTACTTGTCTGCAAGCTTTTTTACTGAAATATCATAAGCCGGAAATCGAATTGACAAATTATCAAGGAGATTACATTAATCGTCCATCTGAAATTTATTTTAAAGGAAAATTATCTGGAGAACAATTTGATATCAAAATAGGAGGAAAAGCCCAGTTTGTTGCCAAAGGAGAGTGGGAAGCATAATAATTAGAGAATTGAGATAATTAGAAAATTAGATAAAGTAAGATGTTAAATAGGAAAAGTAAAAAGTAAGTTGTAAAGCATCTGACATTTTACAACTCGCATTTTACAAAATAAAAGAAATATGAAATTAAACTGCCATAATAAAATCATCGTTTTACTGCTGTTGTTTGCTTGCCAGCTTTCGTTTTCTCAGAAAAAAATGAAAACATCGGAACTGAAACAGTTAATGTAGTAAAACCTTATTCGCCAACAGTATCAGATGCTTTTAAAGTGAAAGAAACGCCTTCGCTTGACGACAGCGGCAATCAGCCAAAAGAAACTATTAAATATAGTATTTTGTCGGTTCCGGTTGCTTCGACTTTTACGCCTTCAAAAGGAAATGCGCAAGCAGTAGATAAATCTAAAAAGAACGTTTGTTCAATAATTATGCAACTTTGGGTGTTGGAAATTATGGAACTCTAAATGCAGAATTGTTTGTAACGCAAGATTTAGGAAATAATGATTATGTGGCTGGAATGTTGCGCCATCATTCATCGCAAGGCGGAATTAAGGATGTAAACTTAAATGATGAGTTTTATGATACAGCTTTAAATGTAGGTTATGGTGTAATCAATCGCGATATGTCTTGGGGAGTTGATTTAGGATATCAAAATCAGCTTTACAACTGGTATGGTCTTCCAGCGGATTTTGGAATGACTTTGCCACCTCAAACACAGGAAGATTTGATTAGAGGAATTAATCCGAATCATTCGTATAATACGATTTCACTTGGTGGAAATGCTGAATTTACAGAGGGAATTTTCAGTAAAATAGCAACTCGATTTACGCATTTTTCAGATAGTTTTTCTTCTTCAGAAAATCGTTTTTACTTGAAGCCAACTTTCAAAGTTGATGTAATGGATCAAGCCATAACTACAAATGTTATTGTAGATCACGTGAGCGGTTCGTTTGAGCATAATTATGCGAGAGATAATACTGAGCCATTAAAATATAGTTTGACCAATTTTGGAATTGAACCAAGTTTTGTGATTCATGAAAACGAATGGACATTAGAATTGGGAGCTGGATTGTTTTATGGTTTAGATTCTGAAAATAGTGGAAACAAATTTTTTGTTTATCCAAAAATCAATGCATCATATAAACTAGTTGGCGATTTAATGATTTTCTATACGGGGGCAAACGGAAGCTTAAATCAAAATTCCTATGCTGATTTTGTGAGCGAAAATCCATTTTTGTCTCCAACTTTAAATATGAGGCCAACAAGCAATCAATATACTGTTTTTGCTGGATTAAAAGGGAAATTAGCAAACAATGTGAGCTATAATTTGACAGGTTCTTATTTGAATGAAAAAGATAAAGCGTTGTTCAAAAGTCATGATTATACAGAAGATTTTTCGAACCAAAACTATGCTTTCGGAAACTCTTTTGACGTCGTGTATGATGATGTGAGAACTTTCCGTTTCTACGGAGAATTAAAAGCCGATTTTTCGCAAAATGTTTCTTTTGGAATTAATGGAACATTCAATAGCTACAAAACAGACGGATTAGAAGCATGGAATTTACCTTCAATGAAATTAAGTTCAAATCTTGACGTTACTATTACTAAACAATGGTATGCAGGTCTTAATGTGTTTTATGTTGGAGAACGAAAAGACATGCAGACTAATCTAGATTTGGGTGTTGCTCCATCTGTGGTGACTTTGAAAAGCTATTTTGATGCCAATGCACATTTAGGATACAAATACAATGAACGTCTGACTTTCTTTTTAAAACTAAATAATATTGGAAATCAGGCCTACGAAAGATGGCTGAATTACCCGGTTCAGGGAGTCCAAGTTTTAGTTGGAGGAAATTACAAATTTGACTTTTAGGAAGATTTTGCCGTAAAGGCACTCAGCCCCAGACTCACTTTAACTCTGGGACTTTTTAGCCATGATTTCATGAGTTTTTTGGAGTAAACTCGTGTTTTCATGGCTAATTTTTTATAATTTTATTTTTATGGATATTAAAATAAGACAAGAAAGAAAAGACGATTTTGAAAGTGTTTTTCAATTGATAGAAAAAGCCTTTGAAAAAGAGGAATACAGCGATCACAAAGAGCAATTTTTGGTAGAAAGATTGAGGAAATCCGAAGCTTTTATCCCAGAATTGTCAATTGTGGCCGAAACTGAAAACAAAATTATTGGGCATATTTTATTTACTAAACTGCAAATAAAAAATGAATCACAAACTTTTCATTCATTAGCATTGGCTCCAGTTTCTGTTTTGCCAGAATTTCATGGAAAAGGAATTGGTTCGAAACTTATATTCCACGGACATGAAATTGCAAAAAAGTTAGGTTATAAATCTGTTATTTTGCTTGGTCATCAGGATTATTATCCGAGATTTGGGTATGAACTCTGCAAAAAATATAATATAAAAATGCCTTTCGAGGTTCCTGCAGAAAATTGTATGGTTATTAGTTTGACAGAAGATGGTTTAAGCAATGTAAGCGGAGAAGTAGTTTACCCAAGTGCTTTTTTCGAATAAAAATTTAGACAAAGAACAAAAACCTTTGCACCTTTGCACCTTAGAACCTCAGTACCTTTTAAAAGATGATTTTCAAAGAAAAAATATATACACATTACACCCAAATGGTTCAGGATCGAATTGATGTTTTTAAAGACATGATTTCGGGATTGACCGAAGATTCAAAAAATGATGCTAAAGGATCTGCTGGTGATAAGCATGAAACGGCTTTATCGATGATGCACATCGAACAGGAAAAATTGACCAATAAATTAAAAGAAGCAATTGATCAAAAAGGAATTTTAGATAAAATAGATCCATCAAAAATTACCGAAAATATAGTTTTAGGAAGCTTGGTAAAAGCAAACGGAATCTATTTGTACGTAAGTGTAGCGCTTCCAAAAATTGCAATTGACGGAATTAATGTCATTGCGCTTTCTCCGCAATCTCCATTAGGAAATCGCTTAATGGGAAATAAAGTTGGGTTTCAGTTTGAGATTAATAAGACGCATTATACTATTGAGAGTGTTGAGTAATTTATTTCTCAAGTATAGTCCCTACGGGACAATTTTACTTTGTGCGTGTTTTTTTCTGCCAATATTTAATCTCTACGAGATATGATTTTTAAGATTTAAATAAAAACCTGCTTTTGTCTTCGAGTGCACTCCGTTAGGAGTTTAATGTCGGTAGAAACATAAGCAACCCAATGCAATTGTCCCGTAGGGACTCAAGGTATAGTCCCTACGGGACAATTTTTATGCGAATATGTTTTTCTACCAATATTTAACTCCTAACGGAGTACCAATTGAAGAAATTAAATACTACCCAAAAAATCATTAATTATAAAAAGTCACATATATAGTTAAAAAAACATATCTCGTAGAGATCAAATATTGGTAGAAATATAAGCAACCCAATACAATTGTCCTGTAGGGACTAAATCCACTACGTCTTTGTTATTTTAAAGACAGAAAACCGTACTGGTAATTCTGCATACAAATTCGCCAATCTTTGTCGAATCTCAAGTTTGATTTCTCTCCTGAGACTTCGGGATCGAAATTGTAAAAGTCACTTATTTCGGTAACGGATTTATCATTTCAATTGGCTTTTTTCCATCGATTCCCTGATGTGGTCTTTCGTGATTATAATAATATAAATATTGTAATAATTCTTCTTTTAGCTCTTCTTGAGAATCAAAATCCGTGTCTCTTAATAAATCGTCTTCCAGAGTTCTCCAAAACCGCTCTACTTTACCATTTGTCTGTGGACGGTAAGGTTTTGTATATCGGTGCACGATTCCTAATTCCATCAGCATTCTTTCAAATGGATGGTTATTTTTGACTTTGCTTGTTTTAGGTCCAAATTCAGCTCCATTATCAGATAATATCTCTTCAAATTTTATTTCATAATGACTGCTTAGGATGTTTAAGCATTTTAATGACGCAAACATCACTGTTAAACTGGTAATGTCTGGAACTAATTCTGCCCAGGCAATCCGGCTGTAATCATCAATTACACAGACTAAATAGAGTTTTTTATTTTCTCCACGAATTATGCTTTTACTTAAATAATGACAATCAATATGACCCAGCTGTCCCATTCTTTCCTTGATTATTTTCTGATGATTCTTTTTAATCTTCGGAGTTAATCTATTTATTTTATGCCTTTTTAAAATATTATAAACTCCAGAATATGATGGTGCATGTTTTCCTAATTTGGGATTTAAGATACTAACAATTTCATATTTGTTGTTTCCTTTTTCTCTTAATTCGATTACTTTTTGTTCTATAAAAGGCAAAGGACGTCGGGTTTTATATTTTGGACCTCGCTTTTGAGGCAATAGATCCTGAGATTTCCCACTCTGTTTATAGCGATTATAATACTTTAAGAAACTTTTTCTGCACGTGTCATTTGCTGTGTAAAAATCCATCGCCTTTTTATAAAGTGGATGAGTTTTGTTTTTCACCTGCTCATATTCTTTTATCAAGAAACGATATTTCTCTAAATAGTTCCTCTCTAATGTACAATCTTGACTATTATTTCTCATCGTAACAAAATTTATTAAATTTAAATTTTGTTACCGAAATATCTAACCTTTACAGAAATGACAAGATTGAACATAGAATAATATCTGAACACCTTTTTGGGTTTTGCTTGCGAATCTTTCATGGATATTTGAATAACTCAAAATTTAATTCAAAAAATTAGATTAAACTTTCAATTTTAAAGCAGTTTTTGGCTCAAAATTGAAAATTTCAAGTTTAAGGCTTTTTTTAATGTTAAAATTTTACATTTTGTATGTAAAAACAAAAATATGGTTATAAAATGTAATTGAAATAATGAATTGTGTTTTTCAATTGTAACTAATATTTCATCTTTGCCCTATCAAAATAAAATTTCAGAATAAAAATATTAAAATATAGAATTATGTGCGGAATCGTATGTGCCTTTGATCTAAAACAAAAAGCCGAAATTTTAAGACCTCAAGTATTAGAAATGTCTAAAATCATTCGTCATCGTGGACCAGACTGGAGCGGTATTTACAGTAATGATAAAGCAATTCTTTCGCATGAGCGTTTGGCAATTGTAGATCCAGCTTCAGGAAAACAACCTTTATTTACAGAAGATAAAAAGTTGGTTTTGGTCGCAAATGGCGAAATTTACAATCACAGAGATCTTCGCAAGCAATTTGAAGGAAAATATAACTTTCAAACAGAAAGTGACTGCGAAGTTATCTTAGCATTATACAGAGAAAAAGGAGTAAGTTTTGTTGATGAATTAAACGGAATCTTCGGATTTGCGATTTATGACGTTGATAAAGATGAATATTTTGTTGCTCGTGACCACATGGGAATTATTCCATTGTACATTGGTTGGGATCAACATGGAACTTTCTACGTAGCTTCTGAGTTAAAAGCTTTAGAAGGATATTGTACAAAAATCGAATTATTTCCTCCAGGACACTATTTGTCAAGCAAAGATGGAGAATTTGTACAATGGTACAAAAGAGATTGGACAGAGTATGATGCAGTAAAAGATAACGAAACAAGCATTCCTGAAATCAGAAAAGCGCTTGAAGCGACAGTTCACAGACAATTAATGAGTGATGTTCCTTACGGAGTTTTACTTTCTGGAGGTTTAGATTCTTCTATCACTTCAGCTGTAGCTAAAAAATTCGCTCAAAAACGTATTGAATCAGATGATACTACAGATGCTTGGTATCCACAATTGCACTCTTTTTCAGTTGGTTTAGAAGGTTCACCTGATTTAGCGTGCAGCAAGAAAAGTAGCAGATCATATTGGAACAATTCACCACGAAATCAAATTTACAATCCAAGAAGGTTTAGATGCTGTTCGTGATGTAATTTATAACCTTGAAACTTATGATGTAACTACTGTAAGAGCTTCAACTCCAATGTGGTTAATGGCGAGAGTGATCAAGTCTATGGGAATCAAAATGGTTCTTTCAGGAGAAGGAGCAGATGAGTTATTTGGAGGATATTTATATTTCCACAAAGCGCCAAACGCAAAAGAATTCCACGAAGAAAACGTTCGTAAATTAGGGAAACTTCATATGTACGACTGCTTGCGTGCAAACAAAAGTTTAGTCGCTTGGGGAATTGAAGGTCGTGTGCCATTCTTAGATAAAGAGTTTATGGATGTTGCAATGCGCATCAACCCACAAGATAAAATGATCAACAAAGAACACCCGATGGAAAAATGGGTTGTTCGTAAAGCTTTTGAAGATATGCTTCCAGAAAGTGTTGCATGGAGACAAAAAGAGCAGTTTTCTGATGGAGTAGGATACAGCTGGATCGATACTTTGAAAGAAGTGGTTGCAAGAGAAGTTTCGGATGAGCAATTGGCAAATGCTAGATTCAAATTCCCATTGCAGACACCAACTTCAAAAGAAGAGTATTACTATCGTTCAATCTTTACAGAACATTTCCCAAGTGATGCGGCGGCATTATGTGTTCCTCAGGAAGCAAGTGTAGCATGTAGTACAAAAATCGCTTTGGAGTGGGATGAAGCTTTCAAAAACTTAAACGATCCATCAGGAAGAGCGGTTGCAAACGTTCACGATGACGCTTATGTGAAAGCATAAACAAGTTAATTTATTAGATTTAGTATATATTTTTTCGAAAAACGTTCTCAATTCAGAGGACGTTTTTCTTGTCTTAAATTTAAGTTGTAATATTTCAGATAGTTACGCTTTGTTTTTTGACAATTATTTGGCTTTCTTTTTTATATTTGGCATTCGCCGAAATAAAGTTAAATGCCTGATATTATAATAAGATTGTAAAGAAAGAACAGAAAATAATATTTAGTTTTGCGACAGATTATAAGGTATAATCGTTTTTGCGACTAATTGGCTTCATATAGTGAGTTTGAAGAAAATATTAAGTAAAAAAATTAGAATATGTCTGGATTATTGGCCGTTATAGGCAAAGGAAAAGATCCTAAACTCGTAAAAGAGCTTTCAGCGAGAATGTCACATCGAGGCCCTGATGAGAGTGACGTTCATATTATGGATAACGGAAGCGTGCTTTGCCACGAAAGTTTATCAATTGTTGATTTGCAAACAGGCAAACAGCCTATTCAGGGAACAAATCGTGCATGGGTGATTCACGATGGTGAGATTTATAATTATGAGGAATTAAAAAACACTGTTTTAAAAGATCACACATTCAGAACCAATTCAGATTCAGAGGTGATTGTGCATTTGTATGAAGAATTTGGATATAACTTCTGTAATAAACTTGATGGAGATTTTGCTTTTGTGGTAATCGATGGAGACGATTATATCGCAGGAAGAGATCCTATTGGAGTAAAACCATTATATTATGGATTGGATGAAAGAGGAAGGATTTATTTTTCTTCTGAAATGAAATCAATTGCAGATCAGTGTAAATCGTTTTCAACTTTTCCTCCAGGACACTATTATACAGCAAAAACTGGCTTTGTAAAATATTACCAGCCAGAGTGCGAAGATCATAAAAAAGCTGTTGAAAGCTTAGATTTAGGCTTAATTCGTGAGAGTTTGATTGAATCTGTTCGCAAGCGTCTGCTTAGCAATGTTCCATTAGGAGCTATCTTATCTGGCGGTTTGGATACTTCTTTGATTTCTTCGATTGCTTCAAAACTTTTGAAAGAAAAAGGAGAAAAATTACATACATTTTCGATTGGACTAAATGCCGATGCACCAGATAATATTGTCGCAAGAAAAGCTACCGCATTTTTAGGAACAGATCATCATGAAATTCATTTTTCTTTAGAAGAAGGAGTTCAGGTTTTGGAAAAAGTGATCTATTATATTGAGACTTACGATATTATTTCTGTTCGCTCTAGTGTTCCAATGTATTTATTGTCAAAGGCAATTGCAGATCAAGGAATAAAAGTGTCGCTTTCTGGTGAAGGTGCCGATGAAATTTTTGGTGGACATTTATATTTTAGAAATGCTCCATCTACAGAAGCATTTCAGGATGAGACTATAGAAAGAGTACAAAAGCTTTTTACTGCCGATTTATTACGTGTAGACAAAACGACAATGGCACATGGTTTAGAAGCGAGAGTTCCGTTTTTAGACACATCATTTTTAGATGTTGCCATCCGAATCAAGCCGGAAGAAAAACAGCCAAAAACATATGACGGCATCGAAAAATATATTTTAAGAAAAGCATTTGATACTCCAGAAGATCCATATTTGCCAGCCGAAGTTTTATGGCGTCAAAAAGAACAATTTTCTGATGGAGTAGGCTACAAATGGGTTGACGAATTGATTGAATACTGTGCAACACAAGTGACAGACGAGCAATTGGCTGGTGCAAGTACAGAGTTTCCATACAATTCGCCAACAACAAAAGAGGCGTATTTGTACAGATCTATTTTTCATAAATTCTATCCACAAGTAAGCGCCAGCTCAAACGGTGAGAAAATGGATTCCGAAATGGCAAGACAATCTCGATCCAAGCGGAAGAGCAAATGCCGCACACGTAAAAGTGCCTGGAGTTGAACTTTTGAAATCTTAAATTTCAATTTAAAAGAAATTTTAAAACTATAATTCTTTAAAACCGAGACAACGTAAAATTGTCTCGGTTTTTTTTGTTCTAATTTTTATTGTTTATAAATGAGTGTTTTACGTGATTCCGTAAAATATTAAAAGTAAGTTAATAAGGGTTTTCTGTTTAAGAAAAATATTATATTTGGTTACCAAGAATAATATAAATTCAAACCATTTAACAATTTATGAAAAACCTATTACTAAGTGGAATTTTATGCTCGCTCATTAATTTCGTTGAGTTCAGTTTACGCACAAAAACCGGCGGCGCCTAAAGAGACGCCTAAATTTATTACGAATGTCGAAGGTGTCAAAGAATATTCTTTAAAAAACGGATTAAAAGTTTTGTTGATTCCAGATGCTTCTCAAAGCAATATGGTGGTTAACATTGTTTACAATGTAGGTTCTAGAAATGAGGGTTATGGTGAAAAGGGAATGGCGCATTTGTTGGAACATATGCTTTTTAAAAGCACAAAAAATCTCGGAGACATTAAAAAAATGCTTTCGGATAAAGGCGGAAATGCTAATGGTACTACTTGGTATGACCGAACAAATTATTATGAAGTTTTCCCTTCAAATGATGAAAATCTAAAGTGGAGTATTCAAATGGAAGCAGATAGAATGGTAAATGCTACTATTTTGCAAACTGATCTTGATAAAGAATTTTCTGTTGTTAGAAACGAATTTGAAATTGGAGAAAATGATCCAGACCGCATTTTGCAGGAAAGAATTGTATCGACTGCTTATTTGTGGCACAATTACGGAAATAGTACTATTGGAAGCAAAGAAGACATTGAGCGTGTAAAAGCAAATACGCTTAGAGTTTTTTATGAAAAATATTATCAGCCAGATAACGCTACACTAATTGTTGCTGGTAAATTTGACGAGCAAAAAACATTGCAGTATATTGGTCAGTATTTTGGTGCTGTCCCAAGGCCGAAAAGAGTTTTGGATAAAACCTATACAATTGAGCCAGCACAAGATGGAGAGAAGTTTGTAGAATTAAAAAGAGCTGGAGAAAGCAAGAATGTAGGGGCATTGTACCACACAGTTTCTTATGCCGATAAAGATTATGCTCGCGCTAGATGCTTTAGGTGAAATTTTGACTGCAGATCCATCTGGATATTTATATAAATCATTGGTTGAAACTCAAAAAGTTTCTAGTTTGTATTTTTGGCAACCAACAGTTAGAGATGCAAGTTATATGTATTTTGGATTTGCTGTAGCAAATGATAAGGATATTAAGGCAACGCAAGATATTGTAAGGGCAGAACTGGATAAAATTGTTACGACAAAATACACAGATCAGGATGTAAGCAGAGCTCAGGCAAAAATTATTAAGCAAATAGACGCTATTAAAAATAACACCATTTCATTTGCAATCAATTTGACTGAAATTATAGGCTCTGGAGATTATAGATTAGGGTATCTATATCGAGATGCTGTCGAAAAATTGACAAAAGAAGATATTCAGCGCGTTGCCGAAAAGTATTTTAGAAGCAACAATAGAACAGTTGGTATTTTTATTCCGTCAAAAGATGAGCAAAGATTAAAACCTGTAGAATATACTGATGAGCAAATTGTTGCACTTACTAAAGATTACAAAGGAAAAGCTTTAGAAAAAGAAGTTGCGTCTTTTGAAGCTTCAATCAAAAATTTAAAACAGAATTTGACAGAAGGAAAACTGACAAACGGAATAAAATACGGGGTAATAAAAAAGGAAATTAAAGGTGGAAAAGTTAACGCAAGTTTTAAATTTCCGGTTAGTAATGAGAAAGATTTAGCTGGCAAAAGTGATGTTGGGGGAATTCTTGCTCAATTGCTAAAAACAGGGACAAAAACGCAAACTAAAGAGCAAATTCAAGATCGTTTAGATAAATTGAAATCTTCTGTTAATTTTAATTTTTCAAGACAAACTTTATCTTTAAATATTAGTACTTACAAAGAAAGCTTTAAAGAAGTAATGGGAATCGTATCTGATTTATTAGCTAATTCAACTTTTCCAGAAAATGAATTGACTAAAACGATAGCTGAATATAACACGTATTTAGAGGCTAATTTAAATGATCCACAGTCAGTTGCATTTACTGAAGTTAATAGGCAGACTACAAAATATCCAAAAGAAAGTATTTTCTATACACCAACTATTCAGGAACAAATGGACGCTTTTAAGAAGATCAAGCAATCAGAAATTGTTGATTTTTATACGAATATTTTAGGTGGAAACAATGGTATTGGAAGTGTAGTTGGTGACCTAGATCCAAAAACTACAGGAGAAATTCTCGAAAGTACTTTTGGAAAATGGAATTCTAAATCGAAATATGAACTTGCATTGCCAACTTATTTTGAAACAGCCAAAGAGGATAAAGATATCATAACGCCAGATAAAGAAAATGCCGTTGCTCTAGGTAGAATAAGCTTTAAAATGAAAAGAAATAGTGCCGATTATCCTGCATTTGTAATGGCAAATGAAATATTAGGAAGCGGAGGATTTTTAAGTGCTAGAATCCCGATGCGTTTAAGAGAAAAAGAAGGTATTAGCTACGGTGCAGGTTCGTTTATCGATGTGCCAATTACAAACGATGTTGCGGCTTGGAGTTATTATGCGTTCTTAAATCCGACGAAAAAGAATGCTGTTGAAAGTGTCGCAAAAGAAGAAATTGCTAAAGCATTGAAAGACGGATTTACAGCCGAAGAATTAAAATCAAATTTAGTAAGCTGGCAAAACGAAAGAAAAACCAGATTAGGAACTGATTATACTTTGATGGAACTGACAAATACTTACTTGCAATACGGAATTCCTTTGGAAGATTATGATGATCTTGAAACTAAAGTTAAAGCGCTAAAAGTTGAGGAAGTAAATAGTGTTTTAAGGAAATATCTTTCGCTAGATAAAATGACTTCAATCTACGCAGGAGATTTTAATAAAAAATAAAAACAGAAAATTCCAAAAAGCTAAAATCCAAATTTCAATTTTAAAATTGGAATTTGGATTTTTTTATTCTAAAGTATGGTATTTGGAATTTTAGTAATTAGAATTTGTGAAGTTGAAATTTAAAATTGACTTTTTGTCCCGATTTTTTGATTTTTCAGACAATTGTGTTAATAACTTAAGCGCTTTAAATGGGATTTTAACGGATATATAGTTTGCGTTTTTATATATTTGCGTGTTAGACAATAATTACATTTTTTAGAATAAATTATATGAGCGAAGAAATCAAGAAGAACAATTATTCAGCAGATAGTATTCAGGCATTAGAGGGAATGGAGCACGTAAGAATGCGTCCGTCGATGTATATTGGAGATGTGGGGGTTCGAGGGCTACATCATTTGGTTTATGAAGTTGTTGATAACTCTATTGATGAGGCGATGGGAGGACATTGTGATACGATCAGTGTTGCAATAAACGAAGACGGTTCGGTAACAGTTGAAGATAACGGACGTGGTATTCCAGTAGATTTACATAAAAAAGAAGGAGTTTCGGCACTTGAGGTTGTAATGACGAAAATTGGGGCCGGTGGTAAATTCGACAAAGATTCATATAAAGTTTCAGGAGGTCTTCACGGAGTTGGGGTTTCGGTTGTAAACGCCCTTTCTGTTCATATGAAATCTACTGTTTTTAGAGAAGGAAAAATCTACGAACAAGAATATGAAAGAGGAAAAGCCTTATATCCTGTAAAACAAATCGGTGAAACAGAGAAAAGAGGTACACGCCAGACTTTCTTTCCAGATGATACTATTTTTCAGCAGACTACTGAGTTTTCATACGATACGCTTTCAGCTCGTATGCGTGAGCTTTCTTTTTTAAATAAAGGAATCACAATAACGTTTACCGATAAAAGAGAAGTTAATGAAAAGGGAGAATTCAGAAGTGAGGTCTTTCATTCTGACGAAGGTCTTAAGGAATATATCCGTTATTTAGATGGAAACCGTGAGCCAATTATTTCTCACGTAATCAGTATGGATCACGAAAAAGGTGAAATCCCAGTTGAGGTTGCTTTGATCTATAATACAAGTTATACTGAGAATATTTTCTCTTACGTAAATAACATTAACACGCACGAAGGAGGTACGCATTTACAAGGTTTTAGAAGTGGTTTGACAAGAACACTTAAAAAATATGCCGATGCTTCTGGAATGTTGGATAAATTGAAATTCGAAATTTCGGGAGATGACTTCCGTGAAGGATTGACGGCTATTATTTCGGTAAAAGTTGCGGAGCCTCAGTTCGAAGGACAAACAAAAACTAAACTTGGAAACAGAGAAGTAGTTTCTCCAGTTTCTCAAGCAGTAGGAGAGATGCTGGAGAATTATTTGGAAGAAAATCCAAATGATGCTAAAGTAATTATCCAAAAAGTAATCTTAGCGGCTCAGGCACGACACGCGCCGAAAAAGGCGCGTGAAATGGTACAGCGTAAAACCGTTATGGGCGGTGGAGGATTGCCAGGAAAATTATCTGACTGTTCTGAGCAAGATCCTGCAAGATGTGAAGTTTACCTTGTCGAGGGAGATTCGGCTGGTGGAACAGCAAAACAAGGACGTGATCGTAACTTTCAAGCGATTTTGCCTTTGCGTGGTAAAATCTTGAACGTGGAGAAAGCGATGCATCATAAAGTATTCGAAAACGAAGAGATTAGAAATATCTTTACTGCGTTGGGAGTTACAGTTGGAACTGCAGAAGACAGTAAAGCGTTAAATCTTGAAAAACTAAGATATCATAAAGTAATCATCATGTGTGATGCCGATGTCGATGGTAGCCACATTTCTACCTTAATATTAACGTTCTTCTTCCGTTTCATGAAAGAGTTAATTGAAGAAGGTCACGTTTACATTGTCTGCACCACCTTTATACCTAGTTAAGAAAGGTAATAAAAAAGAATATGCATGGAATGACGTGCGGCGTGATCAAGCGAACGAAAGAATGGGAGGAAGTGCCAATATTCAACGTTATAAAGGTCTTGGAGAGATGAACGCGGAGCAGTTATGGGAAACTACAATGGATCCGAACTTCAGAACACTACGCCAAGTAAATATTGAAAGTCTTGCGGAAGCTGATCAAGTTTTCTCTATGTTGATGGGTGATGAAGTACCGCCTCGTAGAGAGTTTATCGAGAAAAATGCAGTTTATGCAAATATTGATGCATAAAATGAAAAATTAATAATTCCAATTCGTTTAATTGTTTAAATTTACTAGACAATTAAACGAATTGTCTTTTTAAGGAATAGACAAATATTAATAACCGATAAAGTAAAAAAATATGAAAGTTGCCATTGTAGGAGCAGGAAATGTTGGAGCTACCTGTGCGGATGTTATTTCTTATAGAGGAATTGCAAGCGAAGTAGTGCTGTTGGATATTAAAGAGGGTTTTGCCGAGGGTAAAGCGTTGGATATTATGCAATGTGCCACAAATACAGGTTTTAATACCAAAGTTTCTGGTGTTACCAACGATTATTCTAAAACTGCTGGAAGTGATGTCGTAGTGATTACATCAGGAATTCCAAGAAAACCAGGAATGACAAGAGAAGAATTGATAGGTATAAATGCAGGGATTGTAAAAACAGTTGCTGAAAATGTGCTGAAATATTCCCCTAATACTATAATTGTTGTTGTTTCTAACCCAATGGATACAATGACCTATTTGGCTTTAAAAGCGACAGGCTTGCCAAAAAACAGAATAATTGGTATGGGTGGCGCTTTAGATAGTTCTCGTTTTAGAACGTATCTTTCTTTGGCCTTAGATAAACCTGCAAATGATATTTCAGCAATGGTGATTGGTGGTCACGGTGACACTACTATGATTCCGTTAACTCGTTTAGCTTCTTATAATGGCATACCAGTTTCTCAGTTTCTTTCAGAAGAAGTGCTTCAAAAAGTAGTCGCTGATACTATGGTTGGAGGAGCGACTCTTACAGGTTTACTTGGAACGTCAGCTTGGTATGCTCCGGGAGCTTCTGTAGCTTATCTGGTAGATAGTATCTTAAACGATCAGAAAAAAATGATTGCATGCTCTGTTTTTGTAGAAGGTGAGTATGGGCAAAACGATATTTGTATAGGAGTACCTTGCATAATTGGTAAAAACGGTGTTGAAGAAATAGTTGACATCAATTTAAACGAGCAAGAAAAGGCGTTATTTGCAAAAAGTGCAGATGCGGTTCGTAGCATGAATGATGCCTTAAAGACGATATTAGTATAATAAAAACGATAAAAAAAGAAAAGGTCGCACTTTTGCAGTCTTTTTTTTGAGATTTAATTAATAAATTAATTGGTTAATATTTTCGTTAATTATATATTTGCTCGGTTTAAAAAAAATTGGTAATTCGTGATCTCGTATTTTTGTTTTAAAAAATCATGTCAGGGCTTATTTTATCAGGAATTTAAAACAAAAACAAATAATAAAACTTAATTAATTTTTAGTAATAATGCAGAATAAAGGACTTATTAAATTTTTCGCAATTCTATTTGCATTGGTAAGTATTTACCAACTTTCTTTCACTTTTGTGGCAAATAATGTCAAAGGTGAGGCTAAAGCTTTTGCAGGAGATAATCCTGATAAAGAGCTAAAATATTTAGATTCTATTGGTAAAGAGAAAGTATTTGATCTTGGTTTTACTGATTATACTTATAATGAAGTAAAAAACAAGCAACTTAATAAAGGTCTTGACTTAGAAGGAGGAATCAACGTAATTCTTCAAATTTCTATTAAAGACGTTTTAAAAGGTTTATCAAATAACTCTAAAAATCCAGTATTTAATAAATCATTAGCTGATGCAACTGCGAACTTAGAAGGAAATAAAACCTATTTAAATAAGTTTTTTGAAGCTTTTGAAGCAAATTCAAACGGAACTGTGAAGTTAGCTTCGCCAGATATTTTCGCAAACAGAAGTTTGCAAGGAGAAGGTGGAATTGATTTTCAGATGACTGATGCGCAAGCTCAAAAAGTAATTAAAAGAAAAGTTGACGAGTCTGTAGAAAGTGCTTATAAAGTATTAAGAGAGCGTATCGACAAATTTGGTGTAACACAGCCAAACATTCAAAAATTAGGAGAAACAGGAAGAATCTTAGTTGAGCTTCCAGGTGCTAAGGATGTTGATAGAATCAAAAAATTATTGGGTGGAAAAGCTCAATTAGAGTTTTGGGAAACTTTCAAAATTGAAGAAATCGGAAACTTCTTAGTAGCTTCTAACGAGGCTTTGAAGAAAACTGAAATTAAGAAAACAGAAACTAAAGCTGTTGCTAAAGATTCATTGAACGCTTTATTGACTGATGCCAAAGATTCTGTAGATACTAAAAAAGGAAACAATCCATTATTTGACAAAATGATTGGTCAAGGTGGTGGACCAGTTTTAGGATATTTTGCTCCTAAAGATACTGCTACTGTTAATGCATATTTCAAAAGATCAGATATCAGAGTTTTATTGGGTGCTGACCAACATTATGCAAAATTTGTATGGAGCAAGCCAACTACTTTAAAAGATGCTAAAGGTAAAGAAGTTGAAGCAGTTGAATTGTATGCTTTAAAAGGAAACAGAGATAACACACCAGCTATGAGCGGAGGTGTTGTAACTGATGCAAAAGATACTTTTGATCAATTAGGAAAACCAGCTGTTTCTATGCAAATGAACAGCCAAGGTGCTAAAGTTTGGGAAGAATTGACTGGAAGAGCTTTCGCTCAAAAAGGTTATATCGCTATTGTATTAGATGATATTGTTTATTCTGCTCCAGGTGTTACTAGCGGACCAATCGCTGGAGGAAGATCTGAAATTACAGGTTCTTTTGATGTTGCTGAAACTAAAGATTTAGCTAACGTATTAAATGCAGGTAAATTACCAGCTTCTGCAGATATTATTCAATCAACTGTTGTTGGACCATCTTTAGGTCAGGCCGCAATTGATGCTGGTACAATGTCTTCTGTAATTGGGTTTTTATTAGTTTGTGTTTGGATGGTATTCTATTATGGTAAAGCTGGTTGGTATGCAAACCTTGCATTATTATTGAACTTACTATTCTTATTCGGAATTATGGCAAGTTTTGGTTTTGTATTGACATTACCAGGTATTGCAGGTATCGTATTGACATTAGGTACTGCGGTAGATGCGAACATCATTATATATGAAAGAGCAAAAGAAGAATTACGCGAAGGAAAATCACTTTCTGAAGCTGTTCAAGCTTCTTACGGATGGCATGGTGCTATGCGTTCGATTATCGATGCTAACGTAACTCACGTTTTAACTGGAGCTATCTTGTTCATCTTTGGAACAGGGCCTATTAAAGGTTTTGCATTGACATTATTGATTGGTATCGTAACTTCATTGTTTACATCTATCTTTATTGCTAGAATTTTTATTGACAGAAACATTGCTGGAAAAGCTGATTTGACTTTCTGCACAAATATTACTAAAAACTGGTTTACTAATTTCCACTTTGATTTTATCAAAATCAAAAAATTCACTTATATCTTCTCTTCAATTGTAGTTGTAGTAAGTTTAGTTTCTATCTTCTTCGTTAACGGATTAGATGAAGGTGTTGATTTTGTTGGAGGTAGAACTTTCCAAGTTAAATTCGAAAAACCAATTGATGCAACGGCAGTTTCAGATGAATTGTCTGCGGCTTTCGGAACTCCGGTTGAAGCTAAAGTTTTAGGTGATGATGATCAATTGAAAATCACAACTAAATATAAAATTAAAGAAGATGGTGTTGCTATCGATGAGGAAGTAAACCAAAAATTATACGCTGGATTACAGAAATATTTCCCAAATACTACTTATGATAAATTCATCAACTCTTTTGATGGTAAAAAAGTAGGAGTATTGCAAGCTTCTAAAGTTGGAGCTTCTATTTCTGAAGATATCAAAACTAACTCTTACTGGGCAGTTCTTGGTGCAATGGCAGTTATTTTCTTATACTTAATGGTTTCTTTCCGTAAATGGCAATATTCATTAGGTGCAATTGCGGCTGTTGCGCATGACGTAATCTTTGTATTAGGAATTTACTCTTTATGCTATAAATTCATGCCTTTCCACATGGAAATGGATCAGCACTTTATCGTCGCGATTCTTACGGTAATTGGTTACTCTATGAACGATACTGTAATTGTATTTGACAGAATTAGAGAATTTATCATCGGAAACCGTAAAGGAAGTTTTGAAGATATCGTAAACGCTTCGATTAATACTACATTATCTAGAACATTGAATACGTCATTAATGATGATTATTGTATTGTTGACAATGTTCGTTTTTGGTGGTGAGTCAATTAGAGGATTTATCTTCGCTATGTTGATTGGTATTATTGTAGGTACTTATTCTTCATTATTTATCGCGACGCCAGTATTGGTTGATACGATTTCAAGTGAAGATAAACACACAATTGAAGACAAACACAATAAGGCTTAATTAAAACCTTGTTTTTAAATAGAAAAAGATCCAGTGAAAACTGGATCTTTTTTTGTGCCATAATATAATATTTGAGTCTTTTGTTTTTAAGTAGAATTGTATCTGTAAGTTTAGATTAAAATCTCACTAAAAGAGATTTGTTTTTCTTCGTTTCCAGTTTAAATTGGATTTGATCAAACGTTTGAATGCGGTTTGGCAATAAGAGCTTTTGAAAACAAAAACTTCTAGTCTAGCCCCGATGGAAGCGAGCATCCTTTTTATCCGCTTTTTTTGCGGATAAAAAGATATAGTCCCGATAGCTATCGGGACGGGACAATACTTCTTTTGAAAAGATAAATTTCTGCTTCTAAATAATTCGGTAAGTAAGAGAAATTGCTAAGGCGTTTAGAATGATATGTTTTTTTGAATGGAAAACCTCATTGCAAAAAAAGCCCAATATTTTAAATATTGGGCTTTTTGTAATTATTTGATTCTTTAAGGTGTTGCTAAAGGATTTCTTTGTGCTCTAATGATGAAGAAAAGGCCGATAACAATAAAAGGTATGCTTAGCCATTGCCCGGTTGAGAAATAGCCTAATTCGCTCTCAAAACCGCCTTGGCTCTCTTTTACGAATTCAACAATAAAACGTACAACAAACAAAAGAACTAAAAACAATCCAAAAAGATAGCCTGATTTAAGCCTTGCGTTTGTTTTCCAATATAAGAAGTATAAAATTGCAAATACAAAAATGTAGCAGAATGCTTCGTATAATTGGGTTGGGTGTTTTGCTGGAACTTGAGCTAATAAATCGGCAAATTTTGGATCATGTGCGATTGCGTTGTAAGCATCTTTTGGGTTAGCAATTCCGGTATTTTGTACAGCATCGTTTTTAGTGAATGTATCGTGTAGAAAACGAATTCCGAAAGCAGATGTTGTTTCGTGTCCGATGATTTCAGAATTAAAAAAGTTTCCTAAACGAACAAAAATAGCACCGCTCGCAACTGGAATAACAACACGATCTAAAATCCATAATAATGGACGCTTTAAAATCATTTTGCTATAGAAATACATTGCTACAATGATTGAAATTGTCGCTCCATGACTTGCTAAGCCTTGATAACCTGTGAATTCAAATTTTGGTTCAAATCGGAAAGGAAGAATGATTTCTAGCAAATGGTTTCTGAAATATTCCCAGTCGTAAAAGAAAACATGTCCTAAACGCGCGCCGGCTAAGGTTGCTAAAACCGTCCAAACAAATAAAGAATCCAGTTTGTCAAGTGATTCGTTTTCGCGTTCAAAAATCTTTTTCATTAGGTACCATCCTAAACCAAAAGCAATTACGAACATTAAACTGTAATAACGAACCATAAAAAATCCTAAATCGATTCCTTCTGAAGGATTCCAAACCATGTTTAAGGCGTGTGTCATGTAATATTGTGTTTTTTATTAATTGTAAAAATAAATATTTAAAGCAGAGTTCCTCTTTATAAAAAGTTAATGTTTGTGTGAACATTTCTTTTCTGGAACGGGATCATAACCAGTTCTTCCCCAAGGATGACAGCTCAAAATACGCTTCATTCCGAGATAACCTCCATAAAATAATCCGTGTTTTTGAAGGGCTTCGATCATGTAGCTGGAACATGTCGGCTCAAATCGGCAAGACGCTGGTGTGAAGGGCGAAATGGCGGTTTGGTAAAAGCGCACTAATAAAACAAATGGAGTGATTGCTTTCATGGTTTTATGAAATGACTTTTTTAGATAGAAAAGCTGGTGCCTTCTTTTCCGTCTTTCAATTGAATGCCTAAAGCGATCAATTGATCACGAATTTGGTCAGAAAGTGCGAAGTTTTTGTCTGCTCTCGCTTGATTTCTCATTGCAATTAGCATATTTACAACGCCTTCTAATTTGTCGTTATTGCTGTCGGAACCTTTTTCGTCACTTAAGCCTAAAACGTCAAAAACAAAAGCATTGATGGCTTTTGCGAATGTTTGTAGGTCTTCGGCAGAAATAGTTTCTTTTCCGTCTTTCAATAAATTAATATAACGAACGCCTTCGAATAATTGAGCAATTAAAATTGGTGTGTTGAAGTCGTCGTTCATGGCGTCGTAGCACAATTGTTTCCAAGCTTCAACATCAATAGAACTTGAATTTCCTGCAACAATATTTGGCAATGCATCAAGCGCTTCCATTAATCTTTTATAGCCTTTTTCAGCCGCAGTAATAGCATCGTCTGAAAAATCCAAAATACTTCTATAATGTGCTTGCAACATGAAAAAACGAGTCACAGATGCTGAAAATGCTTTACTTAGAATTGTGTTATCACCGCTTAAAATTTCGCCTGGCAAAATATTGTTTCCAGTAGATTTAGCCATTTTCTTTCCGTTTAAGGTAAGCATGTTGGCGTGCATCCAGTAATTTACCGGAGATTGTCCTGTGCAAGCTTCGTTTTGGGCAATTTCGCATTCGTGGTGAGGAAATTTTAAATCCATTCCGCCTCCATGAATGTCAAAATGATTTCCTAGATATTTTGTACTCATTGCAGTACATTCTAAGTGCCAGCCTGGGAAACCGTCGCTCCAAGGTGAAGGCCATCTCATGATATGTTCAGGTTCAGCTTTTTTCCAAAGTGCAAAATCCTGAGGATTTCTCTTGTCAGATTGTCCGTCAAGATCGCGCGTGTTGGCAAGCATATCTTCAATATTACGGCCACTTAAGATTCCGTAATTATTAGTTTCGTTGTATTTTACAACATCAAAATAAACTGATCCGTTGGCAACGTAGCCAATTCCTTTATCAATAATTTTTTTGATGATTTCGATTTGCTCAATAATATGTCCAGTTGCAGTTGGTTCGATGCTTGGTGGTAAAAAGTTGAAAGCTTTTAGAATATCATGAAAGTCGACAGTGTAGCGTTGCACAACTTCCATTGGCTCTAATTGCTCTAAACGTGCTTTTTTTGCAATTTTATCTTCACCTTCATCAACATCATCTACAATATGTCCAACGTCTGTAATATTACGTACGTAACGCACTTTATAATCCAAATGAAGAAAGTATCTGAAAATCACGTCGAAAGACATAAAAGTTCTCACATTTCCTAAGTGAACATTGCTATATACTGTAGGTCCACAAACATACATTCCAACATTTCCTTCATGGATTGGTTTGAAATCTTCTTTTTCACCCGAAAGTGAATTGTATATTTTAAGCGGTTGTGATGTATATAATGGCATATTAAGTTTATTGATGTTTTTTAGGAGCTAATCCTGCTATCCGCTATATCTTTTATGGCGAACCCCGCCATAAAAGGATGCCGCTTCTATCAGGGCTAGTTCATAAATATAATAGAAATAATCGTAAAAAAATTAGAACTGAGTATCCAGTTTAATGTAATCCAAAAATTCTCTTTTTGTTTGTGGCTCTTTGAATTTTCCACCGAATTCAGATGTTACTGTACTGCTTTCGATATCTTTAATTCCTCTTGAATTTACGCAAAGGTGTTTTGCGTCGATAACACAAGCCACATCTTCTGTTCCTAAAGCTTTTTGAAGTTCTTGAACAATCTGCATTGTTAAACGCTCTTGGACTTGAGGTCTTTTTGCATAATATTCAACGATACGGTTCATTTTTGATAAACCAATCACGCGTCCGCTTGAGATATAAGCTACGTGAGCACGCCCAATGATTGGCAATAAATGATGTTCGCAAGTAGAATAAACCGTGATGTTTTTTTCTACCAACATTTCTCCATATTTGTAATTGTTGTCAAAAGTTGAGGCTTTTGGCTGTTTTGCAGGGTTTAAACCGCCAAAAATTTCTTTTACAAACATTTTAGCAACTCGGTTTGGAGTTCCTTTTATGCTGTCGTCTGTTAAATCCATTCCAAGAGTTTGCAGAATGCTTTCAACATCTTTTTTAATTTTTTCTATTTTTTCTTCATCAGTTATGTCAAAAGCGTCCGCTCTTAAAGGGTTTTTTGCATTACTGCTGAAATGACTGTCACCTATTTCGTCTAAAAAATCTTCGTTGTTTATCATTAAAAACTACTATTATAATGGGTATATCTTTTTAAGGCGGTAAAGATAATTAATAAATAGGAAACCTTTTCTATGGTTTTTATTATTTAATCGATCCTTTTTGGATATAATCTAAATTAATGCGGTTTAAATGTGTTTTGGTCCAACGTTTTTCTCTATACATTTTTATTAATTGAAAAAAATGGCATAAGTACGTATGAAATCAATTGAAAAATCTGCAAATGCAAATTTGTGAGTAGAGTTGGTTTCTCCAGGAGGAAATTTTTTCGCAGACTGATATTTTGTTATTTCGCTTTCTGGACTTGTAAAGCCGTAATTATATGCTGTTGCATAAAATCTGATTTTGTCTTGTGTGGTTTTGAAAGCAATATTTTGATATTTATATTCAGCGACAAACCAAAATACTTTTAGATATCGTAATTGCCATTGAAAATTTTCTAATCGGGTTATTCTTTCTTTTCGAGCTTCTTTTTCATTTTTATTTTGGATGATAATCCAATGAAAAGATTTTAGACTTTCGGTACTAGCAACATAATTTTCCAAGTTTTCTAAAAATGAAGGTTTCATCTGAAAATAACCAGTTGAAAAATCAGATGCTTCTTTTCCATTATTTACGTATAAAATTCTGTTTGAAGACGTTTCCAGGTAATCAGAATAAGAATCATATCTAAGGATTTCTGGAAAAGGAATAGATAAAATTTGTGCTTTTTCGGTTGTGTCGAGTTCTAGGTCTATAAATTTCTTTTTCTTTTTTAATAATGAAACAGCGCGATTCATTTCTTTTCGGTAATATTCGATGCCTTGACTTTTGAGATTAAAAGCAAATCTGATTTTAGAATCATTATCGATATTCTTGCTTGTCGCAAATGCAGATAGTAGAAATAGAAATAATATTGGAATTAACTTATTCATTTTAAAGTCTTTAAATCTGTATCTAAATTACTAATAATGAATTAATATGATTGTGATTGAGAGACAATATTCAAAAAAATAAAGAGCAAAAAAATCTGTTTCAACATATAAGTCAAAACAGATTTTAGATTAAGTAAGTTTAGTTTTTATCTTTTATTATAAACTAAAAGCGCTTCTTTTAAAATATTTACTGCTGTAATCAAGTCTTTTTTGTTTAAAACATAGGCGATTCTTACTTGATTTAATCCCATTCCTGGCGTAGAATAGAATCCTTTTGCAGGAGCAACCATAACAGTTTCTCCATTTAAATCATAACTTTCTAAAAGCCATTGTGCAAAATCATCAGAATCAGCGATTGGCAATTGCGCGATGCAGTAAAACGCACCTTTTGGTTTGGTAACAATTACACCTTCAATTTTATTCAATTCAGCAATTAAAGTGTCACGGCGCTCTTTGTATTCGCCAATTACTTCGTCAAAATAACTCTGAGGCGTGTCGATTGCCGCTTCGCATGCAATTTGTTCAATAGTTGGTGGACTCAAACGAGCTTGTGCAAATTTCATTACAGTTGCTAAAACATCTTTGTTTTTAGTGACCAAACAGCCAATTCTAGCGCCACACATGCTGTATCGTTTTGAAACAGAATCGACCATAATTACGTTTTGTTGTACATCTTCTAAATTCATTACAGAAAAATGTACATCAACGCCATCATATAAAAATTCGCGATAAACTTCATCTGCAATCAAATACAAATCGTGCTTTTTGATCAAGCTCGCTAATTGTTTGATTTCTGCTTCAGAATATAAATAACCAGTTGGATTGCCTGGATTACAAATTAAAATCGCTTTTGTTCTTGGAGTAATCAGTTTTTCAACTTCTTCAATACTTGGCAATGCAAATGCGGTTTCAATTGTAGAAACAAGAGGTACAACAGTTGCACTTGTAGAAGAAGCGAATGCATGGTAATTAGCATAAAAAGGTTCCGGGATGATGATTTCATCTCCAGGATCTGTAATTGTGGCCAGTGCAAAAAGTAAGGCTTCAGAACCACCAGTTGTAACAATGATGTCTTCTGGGTTAACGTTTACATTTTGGCGCTGGTAAAAATGAGCTAATTTTTTTCTATAGCTTTCATATCCGGCAGACGGACTATATTCTATAATACTCAAATCAATATTTTTTACCGCCTCGATGGCCACTTCCGGTGTCTTGATATCCGGTTGACCAATGTTTAAGTGATACACCTTGTGTCCTTTTTTCTTTGCTAGATCAGCAAAAGGAGCAAGCTTGCGTATCGGAGATTCGGGCATGTTTCTTCCCTTGTGTGAAATTGTCGGCATGAGTATAAATTATTGAAGTGCAAATTTGCATATTTTTTTCGAATTTAACGTAAACATTATGGGGTGTTGTGGAAATGTAACAATTATCAATATTTTTATTAATTTTATATTAAAATATTATCAATGAAAAAATATTTTATGTTGTTTTTTGGGCTTTTGGTATCTTTCAATATTCAGGCTCAAGATGATTTTTTGATTCACAGCCACAGTAGTAAGATTACCATTCCGTTTAAATTGATAAATAATCTTGTTTTTATTCCGATTAAAGTAAACGGAATAGAGCTGAATTTCTTATTGGATTCTGGCGTAGAAGAAACAATTTTGTTCAGTATGGATGAGAAGAAAGAAGTCAGTTTTAACAACGTTGTTAAAATAAAACTGAGAGGTCTAGGAAGTGAAGATGAAATTGAAGGTCTAAAATCAACGAATAATATTTTTGAAACACACGGTTTGAAATCAAATAATCATTTGGTTTATATAATATTAGATCAAAATTTTAATTTGTCGTCTCATATCGGAATTCCGGTTAATGGGATTATTGGATATAAATTTTTTAAAAATAATTTAGTCGAAATAAATTATTCGAAGAAAAAATCTACGTTTATCCAAACACTGATGCTATTAAAGAAAGATTGGACAAAAAATTTAAAGCGGTTCCAATTACGATTGAAAGATCGAAACCTTATATTACCACAACTGCAGTAGTAGATAGCGTGCAGATTTCGGCTAAATTATTAATAGATATTGGAAATAGTGATGCTTTTTGGATATTTGAGAATGACAAGATAAAATTGCCTAAGAAAAATTTCCCAGACTTTTTAGGAAAAGGTTTTAGCGGAGATATTGAAGGGCATCGTGCAAAAATTGCAAAATTTTCAGTTGACGAATTTGATTTTAAAAATCCAATAGTCGCTTTTCCTGATTCAAGTTCGATTCGAAATGTAAAAATGGTGCCGGGCCGTATTGGTTCAATTGGAGGCGAAGTCCTGAAACGCTTTACGATTGTTTTAGACTATGCAGATCAGAAGCTCTATCTAAAAAAGAATAATAAGTTTTCTGAACCTTTTACATATAATAAAAGTGGTATAACAATACAACATAATGGTTTACAATGGGTGCAAGAAACAGTACATATGGAGACCGTTCAAGTTGCCAACTCAATGTCTGATGTAGGATATGATGCAAAAAAGGATGATAATTTCAAATATAAATTCTCATTAAAACCAGTATATGAAATCGTCAACATCAGAAAAAAATCAGCGACGGAAAAATGTGGTTTAAGAAAAGGCGATATCATTATCAGTATAAATAACGCGTCGCCTTACAAATACTCGCTACAACAAATAAATAGCCTTTTGAAATCTGAAGATGATGTTTGGATTACCCTTGAAGTAGAACGTGATAGTGTAGTTTTGAAATTTAGGTTTAGACTTGAAGATGAGTTGTAATTGAGATATTTAAGAAAGTTTTTTGTGTCATAATGAACAGATTCACTATTTTTGGAACGCAAGCACACTTTTGTGAAAAAATAATTGTTAAATTGCTAAACGCATTTAATATTGCTAATCATAACGCTTATTTCCAAAAAACATATTTATGGTCGAAAAATACATTAAATTCTTACGAATCACGTTGTTTTTTGTTTTTTTATCTTTAATTCCAAATACTATTAATGCGCAGTGTGCAGGTGAAGACGGAGCTTTGACAGTTTGCGATGTTACACTTTCAAGCAGTAAAACAATTGATTTATTTAATTCATTGACAGGTTCGCCGCTTAACGGTGGTGTCTGGACAGACGTTGATAGTTCGGGAGGTCTTGATATAGATACTGGTATTTTGAATGCGCAGTTAATTCGTACGAGTGGCGTTTTTCGATATACGTATTTAGTGGAAGGAATTGGACTTTGCCCAGATAATGAAGCAACTGTTACTGTAACTATAGGAGGTTATTCTGGAGTTACATCTCCAAATGTTTCAGTTTGTAGTGCTGTAGGAGAGTTTAGCCTTTTTTCTGCTTTTAATGGTGTTGCTTTAAGTCCTCATTCAAACGGGCAATGGCATGATGATCTTGCGAATAGAAACGTGCCGTCTACGATCAATGTTTCCGATATGGAGGGAACTTACCAATATACTTATACAATGCCAGCTAGAGGTACTTGCCCTGCGATGTCATCTACAGCTATCGTTACCGTTTTTAGAGCGCCAGAATCAGGAGCAGGTAATGTTTTGCGTTTGTGTGCGAGCGATGGACTATCAGCTTATACGAATTACGATTTAAATAATTTGCTCTCAGGTCAGGATCCAGGTGGGACATGGGTAGACAACAGTAATACAGGAGAATTAACTTTTGTAGGGGATCATAATGTTAATATTCAAAGAATTTTTAATAGCAAAGGCGTAGGCAATTTTAGCTATAGCTATAGAGTAAATTCAACTAATCCGATTTGTCCAACGGCGTTAACTTCTGTTAGAATTAGACTCGAAACAAAACTGGATTTTACCGGAGCAAAACTTAGAATTGATGCTAATAATATTTGCGAAACAGATATTGCTACAGCTACGTATGCAGGGACCATTACCAAAGGACCTGCGGCTATTCCGAACGGAGATTATAACGTAACATTTAGCGTTTCTGGCCCAAATGGAGGTACTGAAACGTTGCCTGGAAATTTTATTAACGGCGTTTTTATTTTTCCAATAAAATCCGATTATTTTCAGCGTGTAGGTAATTATACCGTAACAATCACTAATATATATGCTACAAACAGCGAGAGAGCTTGTCAGAATATTATCAATGATTTATCTGCGCCTGTAAATATCTATCCAATACCTGATTTGACTGGTGCAAAAATCACTCCGATAATTGCCTGTCAAAACACAGCAACAGAAGTCAAAATTACTGATGCAGTAAAAATTGTTGACGGAACTTATGATATTCTCTATAATGTTTCGGGTGCCAATAATGCATCATTACAAACCGCAACAGCAATTTTTTCAGCAGGAAATGCAACATTTACTATTCCGGCAATTTTAAATTCTCAAAGCGGAAATGGTACAATCAAAATTGTAAAGATTACGCATACAGTTTCGGGTTGTACAAATTCGGCAAACATTGATGGCAACATTACCGTAAATCCTTTGCCTAATGTGACAAATTTGAGAATACAAGTACCAACGGTATGTTTTGGATCGGCTGTAACGGCTTCGGTTTCTGGTTTAGGAACCTTAGCTGATGTTACGTTGTCTTATTCGCTTTCAAACAGTAATGTTGCGCCAACACAAACAATTGTTTTGTCTCCCGTAAGTGGTAATGCGAGTTTTGTAATTCCAGCGACTTTATTAGCAAATACAGGTTCGACAACAATTAAAATTGAAAATGTAAAAAACAATATTACAGGTTGCGATAGTCCAGTAACTACAGTATCGGCTAATTTTTCAATAAACCCAATTCCAGCGGCTCCAGTATCTACAGATCAATCTTTTTGTAAGTCGGAAGGCGCCATTATAGGGAATTTAGCACCAAGCGGGCCTCAATTTAAATGGTACAATTCACCAACAATGACAACGTCGCTTCCTAATACATACGTCCTTAAAGATGAAACGTTATATGTGACCGAAACAACTTTGTCTTGTACCTCTGCGGCGACGACGATTAAAGTGACTTTGAGAGATACTCCCGCTCCGGAATTAAATACAGATGGGCAAAATTTCTGTGGGTTAGATGCGCCAACTCTTGCTGATTTATCAAATAACACAAATGTGCCTTCGTCTGTAGTTTGGTATGATGCACCAAAAGGCGGAACTCTTTTGCCAGCAACAACAGCTTTAATTGATAAAAGGATATATTACGGATTTGATTTTTCGTCAAGTGAAAACTGTCTTTCTTACGACTATCTTGAGGTGACAGTATCATTAACAGATTGTCCTGATGTACCGCCAGATTTCTTTATTCCTGATGGATTTTCTCCAAATGGCGATGGAGTAAATGACACTTTTGTAATTCCTAATATTGATTTTTTATTTCCGGACTATTATCTGCAGATTTTCAACAGATATGGAAATAGAATGTACGAAGGATTTAAAGACAAAGCAGGTTGGGATGGTACAAATTGGCAGACTGGCGGATTTGCTCATGGAATAGCGCCAAATGGAGTTTATTTTTACACACTCCAGTTTAATAAAGGCAATAAACCGCCAATACAAGGACGCCTTTATTTAAACCGATAATTCCTTTTGCACTATTTTAATATACTTCAAATGAAAAAATTAATACTCTTTATAACTTTTCTCTTCTGCTTTACGACTGTTTCAGCGCAACAGGATCCTGAATATACGCACTATATGTATAATATGAGTGTCGTAAATCCTGCCTATGCAACTGGAACTCCTTTGATGATGAATTTTGGTGGACTGTACAGAACGCAGTGGGTTGGGGCAGTAGGAGCGCCAAAAACCTTCACGTTTTTTGGGCATACGGCTTTATCGGAAAAAGTTGAAGTAGGCCTTTCATTTATTTCTGATGATATTGGCGATGGCGCAAAAAAAGAAAATAATATTTATGCGGATTTTGCTTACATATTGAATTTAGGAGGAAAAAATAAACTTTCGCTGGGTTTGAAAGCAGGAGTGTCATCAATGCAGACTAATTTTAACGGATTTAAATTTAGTGATCCTGCAACTGATTTTGCTTTTTCGGAAAACATAAATGCAACAAAACCTAATATTGGTGTTGGAGCGTATTATTTTAGAGATAATTTGTATATCGGATTTTCTGCTCCAAATTTGATAAAATCTAAATATATCGAAGAAAAATCGGGAGTCAATGCTTTTGGAGCCGAAGAAATTCACATGTTTTTTACCGGAGGATACGTTTTTCAAATTAATGATAACTTGAAATTAAAACCTGCCTTTATGTCAAGATTTGTAAAAGCGACTCCTGTTTCTATTGATTTGACAGCAAATGTTTTGTATAACGAAAAGTTTGAATTTGGCGCGGCGTATAGAATTGATGATTCGGTAAGTGCTTTGTTTAATTTTAATGTAACGCCATCCCTGAGAGTGGGTTATGCTTACGATTATACACTTTCAAATTTGGGTCAGTTTAATTCGGGGACGCACGAAATAATGCTTCTTTTTGATTTGGATTTATTAGGAAAAGGATATGATAAATCACCTAGATTCTTTTAAAATGAAAAATATGAAAAAACTACTCGTTATTATATTCGTATTTTCAATACAATTTATAAGCGCCCAAGACAAAGATTTGGCACGAGCCAAACGATTCTTCGATAAGACATTTTACAGCGAAGCTATTATATTATATGAAAGATTAGTCGAAGAAAAACCTTCGCAGGAAGTGATAAAAAACTTGGCCGATTCGTATTATTACACTAATAATTTAGTAAAAGCGCAACGCTATTACCGACTTTTATTTCAAAATTATAATAAGGATTTGAATCGCGAATATTATTTCAGATATGCGCAGACTTTAAAAGCGACAAATAGTTATGTCGATGCAAATGCATCGTTAAAGCAATATTATGCGTCATCGACTAACGGAAAAGATTCGATTTATTTTAAAAATGAACTGAAAGAGCTTGAAAATGTTTCGGCTATTGGAAATCGATTTGAGATTAAAAATCTGGGAATCAATACTCCAAATTCTGAATTCGGAGCAATTCCATACAATGGAAAATTAGTGTTTGCGACGGTTAAATTAAAACCTGGGTTATTTGATAAAAAATTCAAATGGGACAATGAAACGTATTTAAACTTAGTTTCGGTTCCTTTGAACGAAGTAAATGCTGTAGAACCAAACATAGACTATTTTTCTCAGGAACTAAAAACCGGAATGCACGAATCAAATGCTGTTTTTACAAAAGATGGCAAAACGGTTTATTTTACGCGTAATAATTCGAAGAATAAAACCAGAAAAACAAACGATCAGAAGGTTTCGAATCTTCAAATTTTTAAGGCAGAATTAATTGATGGGAAATGGACAAATGTGGTGTCGCTTCCGTTCAATAGTCCAAATTATTCAGTTGAACATCCTGCACTTAGCGTTGATGAAAAAGTGTTGTATTTTGCTTCAGATATGCCAGGATCTATCGGTTCTTTTGATATTTATTCGGTAAACATCAATAAAGGAGCTTTTGATACTCCAAAGAATTTAGGTCCAATTGTTAATACAGATAAAAGAGAACAATTCCCGTTTGTTTCGGCAGATAATAAGCTTTATTTTTCTTCTGATGGACATTTGGGTTACGGATCATTAGATGTTTTTGTTTCAGAAATCAAAGGAAATGAATATTCAGAACCTGTAAATATTGGATTGCCTTTGAACTCTAATTTGGATGATTTTTCGTTTACTATTAATTCCGATACAAAAGAAGGATATTTTGCTTCCAACAGAGATGGAGGTAAAGGGAGCGATGATATTTACCAATTCAAAGAAACAAAAGATTTGATTGTTGAAGACTGCAAACAGTTTATTGCAGGAACAATTACAGACGTTGACACCAATTTGCCTCTTGAAAATGCAACCGTAATGCTTCAAGACGCTTCTAAAAAGACTTTAAATACGATTTCGGTCGCGACCGATGGAAAATTCAGTTTTACTGTTGCTTGCGAAAGTTCGTATACAATTGTCGCTTTCAAAGAAAAATATACCAACGAATCTAAAACGCTTGAAATTGGAAAAACAAGAAACGCAACAAACGATGGTTCATTAGCATTAAGATCTTTAGAGGCAATTAAACTAGAAGAACAACAAATTGCCGAAAAAAGAAGAAAGCAAGAAATTCAGATAGAACAAGAGAAAAAGAAAAAGAAGCACTGGCGATTATTGCACTAAATGAAGCGACAAAAAAAGCCAAAGCTGATGAAATAAAAGCGACAGAAATCAAGAAAAAGGAGAAAGAAACTGAGATTTTAAAACAAGAAAAAGATGTTGTAAAAGATGATAAGGACCGATTAATTATCAAAACAGATCCTATTTATTTTGATTACAACATGTGGTACATTCGTAAAGAATCAAAAGTAGTTTTAGGACGAGTGGTTGCTTTAATGAACAAATACCCAGGAATGGTTATAGAAATTGGTTCACATACAGACTCTCGCGGAAATGCAAAATTCAATGAAGAACTTTCTCAAAAAAGAGCAAATTCAACCAGAGAATTTATAATTCAGTCGGGAATTAGCGCAAGCAGAGTTTCGGCAAAAGGCTATGGAGAATCGGTTCCAATTATCAAATGCAAAACCGATGATGCTTGTTCAGAAGAAGATCATGAGCTGAACCGAAGATCTGAATTTGTAATTAAGAAGTTGTAAAAACAATTTTAATACCGCTTCGATATTCCGCAGAAGTACACTACAGCGCGTCCCATGCATTGTGGACATTTATCATAAAATAAATCAACAAGAAGCCTTTTTTTGGTTTCTTTTTTTATTTTTATATGAAATTAAAAAATTCAGTTATGAAAAAAATAGTATTGTCTTGTATGCTTTTGTCTTTTGTTGGACTTCAAAGCTGTAAAAATGAGGAAAAACAAAAAGCTGAAGTACAGCCTAAAGCCGAAGGTGAAAAAGTTGTGAGTACGGAATGTTATAAAGCAATTTATGAAAACGATACTTTGGATCTGAAATTGAATACACTTAAAAACGGAAAAATAACTGGAGATATGACAATGAAAGTTGAATCTTCGCCACTAAAAAAAGGTGAAATTGCTGGAGAATTTCATGGTGATACTTTGTTCGTTGATTATACTTTTGTTGATGGAACAAATAACAATGCAAAGTTCAAAAACCCAATGGCATTATTGAAACGCGATAAAAAGCTTATTTTAGGAAATGGAACAATGCAGACGACAATGGGAGTAACTTATTTGGTTAAAGATAAGCCGATTGATTTTGATCGCGTGAAATATAAATTTGATGCAGTTGAATGTGAAGCAAAATAAATAAAGACATTTTTATAATAGACCCGACAGGTTTTCAAAACCTGTCGGGTCTAATTTTTTAAGGATATAAAAAAGCCGTTTCTAATTCAAGAAACGGCTTTGGTTATTTTTAGATTTAAAAATTCTTATAAAACTTCACCTTTGATTTTTAAGGCAACTCTTCCGTCAGGATAATTGACAGCGTTGGTTTCAACAGTAATTGTTTTACGAATAGGGCCAGAAGCCATGTTGTATTTTACATCAATTTTTCCTTTTTTCCAGGCTGTATTGCAGACGTAGGTTTAGTAACTACAATAGAACTCACTGTTGATTCTGCGCCAATGATCATTAGCAGTGCATCTCCAGTATTAGTGAATTCAAAGGAGCGAACTCCATTATCACTTTTCGAAATTTTTCCATAATCAATAGTATTGTCCTGAGCCGAAAATTCGATTTTCGGGCCATTTTGCGCAAAACCGATTGCACTAAACAATACGATTGCAATAAAAGAGGCAACATTTTTCATTTGAAATTATTTTTAATTGTAAGTAAATATACATTCTTTTAATTAACACACAAATTAATAATTCGCTTTTTATAGTGTCTTTAATTATTTACTTTTGCTGTCAGTTATAATTACAAAAATTGAACCAAAGTTTTGTTTAACTGTTTAATCGTTTATTTGTTTAATCGTTGAGATTGAGTGCAAGTGATATTTTTTAAGCAGAAAAAACAATTAAGTAAGTCAATTTTACATTCTAATGATCAAAGCCGATTAAACGGTTAAACAAATAAACGATTAAACATATATAAATGACAATTCCAGCACAATTTGACGCTAAAGCGATTGAGAACAAATGGTATGAGTATTGGATGAAAAACAACTATTTTCATTCAGAACCTGATCATAGAACACCTTATACAATTGTAATCCCACCGCCAAACGTCACTGGAGTCCTTCACATGGGGCATATGTTGAATAATACGATTCAGGATGTTTTAATTCGTCGAGCGCGTCTTAAAGGATTCAACGCTTGTTGGGTTCCGGGAACAGATCACGCATCGATTGCTACTGAAGCAAAAGTGGTAGCAAAATTAAAAGCAGAAGGAATCAATAAAAATGATTTAACTCGTGAAGAATTCCTAAAACATGCTTGGGAATGGACAGATAAATATGGCGGAACAATCTTAGAACAGCTTAAGAAATTAGGAGCTTCATGCGATTGGGAACGTACTAAATTTACTATGGATCCGGATATGTCGGCATCAGTAATTAAATCGTTTGTAGACTTATACAACAAAGGTTTAATCTACAGAGGATACCGTATGGTTAACTGGGATCCGGAAGCAAAAACAACTCTTTCTGACGAAGAAGTTATTTACGAAGAACAACAAGGAAAATTATTTTTCTTAAAATATAAAATCGAAGGAACTGAGGAATTTTTGACCATTGCCACAACTCGTCCGGAAACTATTTTTGGAGATACTGCAATCTGTATCAATCCGAATGATGAGCGTTTTACACATTTAAAAGGTAAAAAAGCGATCGTTCCAATTTGCGGAAGAGTTATTCCAATTATCGAAGATGAATATGTAGATGTTGAATTCGGAACAGGATGTTTGAAAGTAACGCCTGCGCACGATATGAACGATAAGACTTTAGGAGAAAAACACAATCTTGAAATCGTTGATATTTTTAACGAAGATGCTACATTAAACAGCTTCGGATTACACTATCAAGGAAAAGACCGTTTTGTGGTTCGTAAGGAAATTGAAAAAGAACTTCAAGAGATCGGTGCTTTAGCAAAAACAGAAACACACTTAAATAAAGTAGGAACTTCTGAAAGAACTAAAGCGGTAATCGAACCAAGATTATCTGACCAATGGTTCCTAAAAATGGACGAATTGGTAAAACCTGCAATTAAGTCAGTTTTAGAAACAGGAGATATTAAATTACATCCAAAACGTTTCGAAAATACATATGCACACTGGTTAAACAATATTCGAGACTGGAATATTTCTCGCCAATTATGGTGGGGACAGCAAATTCCTGCATACTATTACGGAGACGGAAAAGAAGATTTCGTAGTTGCAGAAAACATCGAAGATGCTTTAGTTTTAGCAAAAGAAAAAACCAACAACCAACAACTAACAACCGACAGCCTTAAACAAGATGTTGACGCGTTAGATACTTGGTTTTCATCTTGGTTATGGCCAATGTCTGTTTTTGGTGGAATTATGGATCCGGAAAGCGCAGATTACAAATATTATTATCCAACAAATGACTTAGTAACAGGTCCGGATATTTTATTTTTCTGGGTTGCGAGAATGATTATTGCGGGTTACGAATATGCAGGTGAAAAACCATTTACAAACGTATATTTGACAGGTTTAGTTCGTGATAAACAACGTCGTAAAATGTCTAAATCATTAGGAAACTCTCCTGATCCTTTAGACTTAATCGAAAAATTCAGTGCTGATGGTGTTCGTGTAGGATTGCTTTTAAGTGCTTCTGCAGGAAATGATATTATGTTTGATGAGGAATTGTGTAATCAAGGAAAAGCGTTTTCTAACAAAATCTGGAATGCTTTCAAATTGATTAAAGGATGGGAAGTTTCAGAAACTATCGCGCAACCTGAATCATCAAAAGTGGCAATCGAATGGTACGAAGCGAAGTTGCAACAAACTTTAGTTGACATTGAAGATAATTTTGAGAAATACAGAATTTCAGATTCATTAATGGCCATTTATAAATTAGTTTGGGATGATTTCTGTTCTTGGTTCTTAGAAATGATTAAGCCGGCATACCAACAGCCAATTGACAGCGTTACTTTCGCGAAAGCGATCGAAATGTTAGAAAGCAACTTGAAATTGCTTCATCCATTTATGCCTTTCTTAACGGAAGAAATTTGGCAGTTAATTGCTGAAAGAACTCCAGAAAAAGCGTTAATCGTTTCGACTTGGCCAGAATTAAAACCGTTTGATGCAAAATTGATTTCAGATTTTGAAAACTCAATTGAAGTAATTTCTGGAATCAGAACCATCAGAAAAGACAAAAATATTCCGTTTAAAGATGCTATAGAATTAAAAGGAATCAACAGCGAAAATGTTTCTACTTATTTTGATTCAATTATTACGAAATTAGGGAACGTTTCGGCTTTCGAATATGTTTCTGAAAAAGTGGATGGTGCATTGTCTTTCCGTGTAAAATCAAATGAATATTTCATTCCGATTACAGGAAATATCGATGTTGAAGCTGAAATCGCAAAACTTACAGAAGAATTAAACTATACAAAAGGATTCCTGAAATCTGTTGAAGCAAAGCTTTCTAACGAGAAGTTCGTAAACGGAGCTCCAGAGAAAGTCCTTAATTTAGAAAAACAAAAACAGGCTGATGCTTTGGCAAAAATTGCTACAATCGAGCAAAGTTTGGCTGGTTTGAAGTAAGACTCAAACTTAGTTTATAAAATCAAACCCGACAAGTTTTCGAAACCTGTCGGGTTTCTTGTTTTTGTACATGCAGTTTGTCATTCCGAGGAACGGGGAATCTCCGTAAGAAACTCCACAATCAGAATCGACAATCTTTGTCGAGCTACTTGTGGAGATTCCTCGTTCCTCGGAATGACAATATTGGGGTATTTTTTGTATAAAAAAATGTGTTATTTTTTCTTGTTTTTCAAAACCAAAAATAGAGGATAAGAAACAATTGCAATACCAACGATAATAATAAAGCTTTTAGGATCGCTGTAAATAAATCCCGCCAGTAAAGCGATAGAGGCAATTATGGCAATAATAGTTGTCCACGGATACCAAAAAGAACGATATGGCCTTGGTAAATCTGGTTCAGTAGTTCTTAGTTTTAAAAGCGAATAATAGGCAAGTCCCCAAACGATTATGGAGATAAAAGCGACGAAAGAAAACAAGACTTCAAAAGAACCAATACAGATTAAAAACAAGCTGAAAAATGATGAAACCAAAAGAGCTACAATTGGTGTTCCTCCTTTGTTTACCATTGTTCCTTTTTCAATAAAAAAACCGTCACGGCTTAATCCGTAAAGGATTCTTGGCGGAATCATCATAAAAGCATTCAAAATGCTGATTAGTGAGAAAATTGAAATCACCGTTACGATTATCGCGCCTTTTTCTCCAAAAAGAACTTTGGCAACATCGGCGTAGACTAAATTTGATTTGGCTAAAGTTTCAATTGGCAAAACATGAAAAAATGCGGCATTTACCAAAACATAAATGGCCACAACAAGTAAAACGCCACTGTATAATGATTTCGGAATGTTTTTGCCAGGATCGTTATTTTCTTCGGCAAAAAAGCAAACGGCATTCCAGCCATTATAAGTTCCTATAATAAGCTGTAATGATTTGAAAAATCCAAAGATTAGTCCAATTTGAAAAACCGAATTATCTGTCTTGATTGGTGGAATTTCAGTTCCAGAATACATAAAGCAAGCCACAACCAAAGCGACAAAACAAATCACTTTTAACAAACTTGTAATTTGTTGTATTACGCTTCCGTTTTTTACACCACTTAAGTGCAGTAAAACAAACGCAATTAATAAAGAAATAGAAATTACAGTCGAATAATTAGCCAATTCAGGAAACAAAATAATAGTGTATTCGCTAATTACAATACAATAAAATGCGGGTGGAATTGCATTAACGATATAATCATACCAACCCGATAAAAAACCAGCATACTCGCCTAAAGCTCTTTTTATATAATTGTATGATCCGCCAGCTTTTGGGAGCATTGTTGCTAATTCGGAATACGAATTTGCTCCTAATAAAACATACAATCCGCCAAAAATCCAGGAAAAAGAATTAGCCAATAATTATCTAACAGTCCAGCAATCGATCCCGGTGTTCGCAAAATCCCAACTCCAATTGTACCGCCAATTAATACGGCTATGTTAAAGCTTAATCCAAGTGTTTTTTTTAATTGGTTTTGTTTGGAATCTGACATAGAATTGGGTTTTGTTGTTGATGGGTAAATGTAATTAAAAAATGAGTGATTTGTGAAAAAACAAAAAAACCTCATTTAACAATAAATGAGGTTTTTGCTGAAATTTAAACCAAAACTTTTGATACTTTTTAGAATTAAAGAGCTCAAAAAGTTCTAATAAATTAAAATCTAATTCAAAAATTTAGAATTTGTATCGCAAGCTTGTCATGAACTGACGAGGCGCAATAGGATTTACACTGTAATTTTCGTGAACGGTATAGTTTAACTCGTTTGTAATGTTTGATAATTTACAAAGAATTGAGAATTTTTTCCAAGTGTACCCAAGCGATGCATCAATTGTAGTATAACCTTCCAATGGAATATCACGATCTCTAATTGTAATTGTATAAGTTTTTGGATTAGTTGAAGGTTTGTTTTCTGTCCAAACATAATCATCATTCCATCCCGCTAAACGATCTCCGATGTAATTAGCAATTGCTCCAAAAGAAAGGCCTTTCAAGACTCCTGTTGGCAAAGTATAGAAGAAGCTTAAGTTAGCAGTATTTTGCGGTGTTCTTACAACGCGATCTCCTTCAACAAAACTTCCGTTTGTTCCAGATGTATTTACGTAACGCATATCATTATAGCTGTAACCTCCAATGATGCTTAATCCTTCTAAAGGTCTTGCAGTAATGTCAATCTCAACTCCTTTGCTTTTTGTTCCGCCACCTAACGTTTTAATTGTTGTATCAGTGTTTGGAGTTCCGTCTGCTCTAAATTCTGCAGTTTGTGCTAAGTTGCTGTTTTTAATTTGGTAAACGGTAACATTTGTGCTTAAAGCGCCACTAAAGAATTCTTTTTTGATTCCAGCTTCGTATTGATCAATAATTGAGGCTTCAAGAGGTTGCAAATCAACAGTTGTTCCCGTATTTGGTGTAAATGAGTTAGAGTAACTTGCAAATACAGACATGTCTTTCATTGGTTGGTAAACCAATCCTACTTTTGGTGAAAAGGCATCATCTTTACGTGGAGCCGTTTGTGTCATTACACTTGGCGTTTTTGTTACATCATAAGTGTAAACAGTTGCTTCTTGCCATGACCAACGCATTCCAAGTAAAACTTTAATTTTTTCAGTAAATGAAATCAAATCTTGTGCATATACTCCAAAACGGTTTGTTTCTGTTTTAGCGATTCTTGTAAGAGTCGAATTCGGAATATCATTTCTTTGTGTTGACGGATCGAAATTGTAAAGATTGATCGTATCGTAATTTGCAGGATTGAAAACATAAGTATTTGCAGTAGCAAAAGAATTTTCCCAATCAACACCAGTAAATAGTTGGTGTTTTACAGATCCTGTATTGAAGGTTCCTTGCAAGCTTAATTGATCACCTAAAATAGTCTCTAAGTTTTTATTTTGTATCAATGGTCTAGTCCAGTCACCTGCTGTAGTAACAGTAGATAATTGTGCTGTAGATTTTGATGCTCTGTCATACGATTGAAAAGAGCTGTTGAAATTCAATTTCCAGTTTTTATTGAAATCATGGTTTACTAATACCGAAGCACTAGCCGACTTTGTTTGTCCGTTTGACCAAAGTGCGCCGTAGAAGTTATTACGTGGCACATCAACAAGTTCTTTTCCAATGATTCCTGTTCCGAAATCTGGAGTCCAATCTGCAGTTAAATAATCTCCTTGTACTGTAATCTGAGTTTTTGGACTAACAATAAACAGCAAAGACGGATTTACATATACGCGTTCGTTTTTTACAACATCTCTAAAACTTTCAGAATTTTCATAAGAACCATTGATTCTGAAAGCAATTGATTTTGTCAAACCTCCATAAAAGTCAAAAGCTGGTTTGTAGTAAGCATAACTTCCAAATTGCATTGAAACTTCGCCACCGCTTTTAAATTGAGGGGTTTTAGTTACTAAGTTCAAGATTCCACCGGGAGCAACGTTTCCGAATAATAAAGCCGAACTTCCTTTTAAGAATTCTACTTTATCTAAACCTGAAACATCTGGAATAGAACCCGCATTGTAGCGGAAACCATTTTTAAACATATTGTTGGCAGACATGTCGTATCCTCTTGAGAAAAATGACTCTTGAGCACCACCACGAGCAGAACCTACATAAACCCCATTTGCATTTTTTAAAACTTCGCTTAATCTGATTGCTTGTTGTTGTTCGATAACTTCTGAACCAATAACTTGAATAGATTGTGGATTATCCATTGGCTTCAAACCAGAACGCACTGCTGTTACTGGTTTAGGCTCTTTGTTTTTAGTAACAACTACTTCGTTTAGGATTTCTCCTTTTTTGTTTTTTACAGTATCACTAACAGTTGTGGTATTTTCTGTACTTGTAAATTCTTGGCTATAAGCTCCAAAACTTATTAAAGATAAAGCAAGCAGTAAACTATGTTTCATGTGACTTATTTAGATTTAATAAAAATAATTTTCTGCAAATATAAGGTCACGTATAGGGTTTAACAAAATTTATAGAGGAATTTTATTTCTTAAAGTTTTCTTATTATTGTCTTAAGATTTGATTAAGATTTTGCTTTTTTTAATTCTGTTTCTTATTTAGATTGAATTAAAAGAAGCTATTTTGAAACAAAAAAAGCCCTGCTTAAAATAAGCAAGGCTTTTTACTAAAGACTAATTTAAAAATGAAGGGGTATTGTTATTTTACGGTAATCTGGTAAGTTGCCATTTTCCAGATTTCATCATATTTTTTGCCGTTATGTTCTCCAGATGATTTATCTGTGTGTGCATATTCAACCATATAATTACCTGACCAGATAGGAGTGAACGAAAATTCACCTTTATCATTTGTCCATAATTCTTTTTCCCAGCCGTTTGGAGCAATTACTTTGATTTTTGTTTCTTTTGCTATTGCGCCATCATAAGATGCAACACCAGATACTTTTACGTCTTTTTTTGCAGTGTCGGCATTTTCAGAGAAAACAGCAATTTTGTTGCTGTTTGAAGCAATACTATTTCCGGCAGTTTTGTTTCCAACAACAACATTTGCACTGGAGTTGTAATCTAATTTCATTGTTCCGTAAACATCTTTTACTGTGTGATGCATTACAATTGTGTAAACGCCATCTTCATCTGGAGTAAAGAATGCTTGATATTTGTTATCTAAAGCTTTTGAAGTAAGTTTAGTTTCTTTTTTTGACGGACTGATAACTACTAAAGTGAAATCTTTTAAATCTGAAAACCATTTGTCAGCTTTTGTAATGTCATTTTCTGAAAACTCTCCAAAGTAAACAGATATTTCCTGTGCTTTTCCTTTTGTTCCTGTCGCTTTAGTCTCGATCCAAAGGGCGTGAGCAAATAATTGAGGACTGACAACCAACATTAAAAATAAAAATGCAATTGTTTTTAAAGTTTTCGATTTCATAATATTTAAGATTAAGATTAATAGTTTAGAAAATTTTGTGGAGGTTAAATTGATGAAAAAAGTATCAATTTGTCTGCCTTTTGAATTAAAGGCAAATATAAAGCTTAAAATCAGTTTTACAATTTTTATTTAGAATAAATATTAATAATGTTCATAAGAGCTTATTTTTAAGATGATTTATCAATTGTTGATGAAATTGTTAAATGTTGGTTTTGTGTGTAATTAAAGGGAATTCTTATTGAAAGTTGTAGTAGATAAAGTTTAAAAAGCTTTAATTTTGCAGACAGAAAATAGACTTCATGATTTTACCTTTCTTAAAAAAGTATCAAAATACCCCTAAAGGATATCGCATTGCCAACACGGTTTTTTCTTTCTTTCCGGAATTGGCTATTCTTCATGGGTTTCCAGAATTCCACATATACAAGCCCAATTACATTTGTCTGAAGCTCAATTTGGAGCCGTTTTATTTGCTTTCCCAATCGGATTAATGCTTACAATGCCGTTTACAGGGAAATTATTGAATAAATACAGCAGTCGTTATATTATGCTTTTAGGCGCAATTATGTTCAATATTGTGCTTGCTTTGCCTGGTTTGGTGGCTTTTGTCTGGCAATTGGTAATCGTGCTTTTGATTTTTGGAGCTTCCCGAAATATCTTCAATTTGTCGATCAATGCGCAATCGCTTGAAGTGCAAAAATTATATCCAAAATCTATTATTACTCGTTTTCATGCCGTTTGGAGTATAGCTGTTTTTTCTGGAGCAGGTTTAGGTTATGTGATGGTAACACAGCATATTGCGCCCTCGCATCACTTGTTGGGCGTGAGTGTTTTTATGATGGCGCTTACGGCTTGTTTTTATCCAATGAGTATTCACAATGAACCAGTTCCGGTGAAAAAGAAATTCTTCTCGATGCCAGAAAAAAACTTGATCAAATTTGCTTTGATTTGTTTCGTTTCAATGGCTTGCGAAAATACAATGTACGATTGGAGCGGAATTTACTTCGAAAATATACTTAAAGCTTCGCCAAAATTAACCAGTGCCGCATTTGTATTTTTTGCAACTGCAGTAACTCTCGGACGTATTTTTGGGGATTATGGCGTAATGAAATTTGGCACGAAAAAATTCTGCTTTACAGTGGGATATTGATAACAGTCGGTTTCGGAATTTGTTTTATCCTGCCTTATGTTTATCCAACTATTTTCGGTTATATGTTGATTGGGTTTGGCGTTTCTTGTGTTGTTCCTTTAGTCTTTAGTATTGCTGGAAGATCGTCAAAATTAAGCAGTGGTTCGGCTTTGACTTCGATCTCTACAATTGGTTACTTAGGTTTCTTGCTTGTACCGCCAATGGTTGGTTTTATATCTGAATATTTAAGCATGAAATGGGCGTTTTTAATTATGGCGCTTTTAGGTGTTTTGATGATTTTTATGGTGAATAAGATCGGGGAGAATGAGTGATTTTTTTTAAGTTGCTAAGGTTCTAAGATGCTGAGGTTCTAAGTTTTTTATTTCTTTATGTAAATGCATTGTGGATAATTTTTGCAGAAACCGGATTAAAATCTGGCCCTACAAAATTTTACGAACCTTTTGTTCTTTATCTTAAAAATAGATTTATTTCTCTAATTCGATAAGATAATCTTTCCATTTTTGTTTTTCAATGATATAAGAAAATTGAAAACTCCCTTCAAAAATTCGTACTTTATCTTTAAAATCTAAAGTATCGACATAAAACAAGCCAAGTTCTTCTTTTTTATTAAAAAAATGAATGGAATATGAACTTACAGGACAACAACAATAACCTGTTTTTTCGGCATTTTTGAAAATGTTTTCAAAATCGTCTATTTGTTTCCTATTCTTTGTTTTAAATTCTTTTGTCGGAGTAAAAGTCTCTATGTTGCCAGATCTCTTATATGTGGCAGTTGAATCGTAGGCTTTTATGATTATTTGAGTACTGTTTGAGAGTGTTGTATTAAATGAAAAATTGTCTATAATATTTTCTACAATAGTTTGGGATTTATTGCTACAGCTAATTATCAAAATTGAAAATAGAGCTAAAAAGAAACATTTTTTCATTTGATTATAATAATTGAAAAATTATTTCTTAGCAGTTTCAATCACTTTTGGCGGCGCGTCTGAATTCGCTCCTGTTGTTTTAAAAACCGATTTGATTGTTGCTAAATCAGTACTTATTTTATAAACTTCACCAGATTCATCAGCAAAATAAATCGCGTTTTCAATCAGTACTGGACTTGATTTTATTTTGTCTTTTGTTGGAAATCTTTTGATTAGTTTTCCTGTAGCTTTATCTAAAACGTAAAGGTTTTTGTCATCACTTCCAAAGAAGATTTTATTGCCCATTACAAGGGATTCTGTTCGAATACTGGCATTTGCCTTAAACTTCCATTTTGTTGCCATTGTTGTTTTGTCAAGACAGTAAAAAAGCCTCCATCATTGCCAAAGAAAATCAAATTTCCATCAATTGCTGGGGTTAAAGAAACCCATTCATTTGTTGTGGTTTTTCCAACAACTTTCTTTTCGTCTAAACCGAATTTGTAAAAATTCATATCGTTGTCGCCAAAAAAAGATTGTTCTGATCGACTATTATTTTTCCAAAAATACCCGCAGAAGCACATTGGTAAGATTCGACTAAAGCCCCTTGCAAACTCAGTTTGTATATTTTTCCTTTTGTGTCACCAATAAAAATTGAATTATCCTTAAATGAAACAGGAGAGCTAATTGGCGCATCAGCATAGAATTTACCAAGAGTTGAACCATCGCGAGGATCAAGAATAAACAAACTAGATGCCGATGTTACATAGAGATTATTATCTACCAGCGTTGGTTTATTTGCTATTGGGCTGTAAGTACCAAGATTTATTTTCCAGATTTGTTTTCCGTCAGCTCCAACGCAATAAACCATTGCATTTCCATCACCAATGAAAATCTTATTTTCTTTAATTTCTGCTTGACTGTATATTTCATTTTCGGCATTAAAAATCCAATTTGTATTTTTTGTATCGATATTCAGGGAATATAAATTTTTATTTAAGCTCCCAAATATTAAATTTTTGTTTTGAAAATTTATTTTAGCAATAATGCTTTGTGCTTGCAAGCTGGTTAATGTTGCAAAAAAGCTTACAAATAGTAGGATTTTTATTCTCATATCATGGCTTATTAGAAAATGTTATTTTTTAGTCATCACAAACTTTTCAGAACTTGGTTTTCCATTTAAATTTCCCGAAATCTCAGCAGTCAAAGTGTTGTTTGCGCCTTTTGTATAAGTGATTTTTTGGGGATAATCATGTTTCGGATTTTCGAAAACTAATTTTTGATCTGTTTCAGAAGTTGACGGAAAAAAACAGGTTTGTCTTCATTCTGACCTCTCACAGTTGCTTTATAAGTTAAGGTTTCGCCTAATTGAGCCAAAATAATAGTTTCAAAATGTAGCGTGTCTTTTCCTTTAATGAAATAAGAGGAGGCGCTAAAAGTACTGTCGTTAAGCTTTTGCCAGTTTTCAGATAAAACGCCTTCATCAGACGTATTTTCCCAATTTCCAATCAACCAATCGGCTTTTTTGATTTTGTCTTTTTCAATAGTTTCTTTTTTCTGGCAAGAAACAAAAGCTATAATTAGGGCGATTAGGGTAATTTTCTGAAACATATTCTTTCGTTTTGATTTTGTATTGAAGTACTAAAATAAGAAAAAAATGTTTGTCGCGAATAATACCGATTTTTAGAGATTGATTTGAAAATAAGAATAATTTATGTCTCTCGCAGATTTGGCAGATTAAGCAGATTAAAATTTATTAATAGCTACTAAAAATCTTTTTAAATCTGTGCGAAATAACTTAAATGCTTTCACTCAAAATAGCGTAAACTAATTCTTTAGTAGGTTTTTGATCTTTTAGTTTTGCTCTAACCTCGTCAAAAGTCACTTTGAAATCGCAACCCGATTTATATTCAGCGCAACCGTACGCAGTTTTGCCTTTTAGGATGGTTCCTTTTTTGCATTTTGGACAAGTCAAAGCATCTGGACTTTCTTTAGTTTCAGCTTTTTTTCTGTTTTCTTCGGTTCTAATTTCAATTTGTAATTTTCCTCAAAACGAATTAAACCTTCAACAGTTCCAGAATCGGTTTTAAAACCTTTTATGTTTACGGTTGAACCTTTCTGAACCAATCTTAAATATTGAGCTTCAGTGATTTTTTTGTCATGAAAAACAAAAGGCAAAACAAAATCACAGCCCGATTTATATTCACTGCATCCAAAGGCTGATTTTCCTTTAATCAGATTTCCTTTTTGGCATTTCGGGCAAGTTTCTGCCGAAATTCCAGAACTTTTCTTTTTCTCTTTTTCTGCTTTTGCGACAGGTTTTTGAATTGTTGCGGCATGTGAAATATTGGCGTGCTTGGTTTCGCTTCGAACTTCATAAACCAAAGCCTCAACCATTCTTTTCATATTTCGGATAAACGCAGCGACTGTGAAAGTTCCTTTTTCGATATCTTTCAATTGTTTTTCCCAAGTTCCCGTAAGTTCAGCAGATTTTACTAATTCATTTTGAATCGTATCAATCAATTGAATTCCGGTTAAAGTAGGCAAAACCTGTTTTTTATTTCGGACAATATATTGACGTTTGAAAAGCGTTTCAATAATATTCGCGCGTGTTGACGGACGCCCGATTCCGTTTTCTTTCATCAATTCACGTAAATCTTCGTCGTCAACCTGTTTTCCAGCGGTTTCCATGGCACGCAATAAAGTTGCTTCCGTAAATTGATTTGGCGGTTTGGTTTCTTTTTGAAGAAACGAAGGCTCATGCGGCCCTTTTTCGCCCACAACAAAACTCGGCAATAAATCTGGTTCTTTTTCCTTTGCGTTTGGATCTTCAAAAACCACACGGAAACCCTTTTTCAAGATTTCTTTTCCAGTTGCTTTAAAAGTCACTTCGGTCGCTTTTCCAATTACTGTAGTGTTGGCAACCAGACAATCATCATAAAAAACAGCAATAAAACGTCTTGTAATTATATCATAAACCTGCTGTTGATTGTATGGAAGATTATTTTGAATTCCGGTTGGAATAATTGCATGGTGATCGGTTACTTTTTTATCGTTGAAAACCTTTGGCGATTTCTTGATTTTTTCTCTAAAATGGGCTGAGTCAATTCGGCATAATTTGTTAATTTTTGCAGAATTCCTGGCACTTTCGGATAAATATCTCCTGGTAAAAAAGTGGTATCAACTCTGGGATAAGTGATTACTTTTTGCTCATACAAAGTTTGTGCGATTTTCAGTGTTTCTTCTGCCGAAAATCCAAATTTCTGGTTGCAATAAACTTGTAATCCTGTTAAATCGAAAAGCTTTGGAGCATATTCGTTTCCGTTTTTTTGTCAACAGAAACAATTTCGAAATCACTTTCTTTTACTTTTTCTGCAAGAATTTCTCCATCTTCTTTATTTAAAAAACGGCCTTCTTCATAACTAAAAAGTGTTTCTCTATATAAAGTCTGTAATTCCCAATATGGTTGAGGTTTGAAGTTTTCGATTTCTCTAAAACGATCTACAACCATTGCCAATGTTGGCGTCTGTACACGACCAATAGACAAAACTTGCTTGTAGCCGCCATGTTTTACGGTGTACAAACGCGTGGCATTCATGCCTAAAAGCCAATCTCCAATAGCTCTAGAAAAACCGGCGTAAAATAAATTATCGTAATTTGAGGAAGGTTTTAAGTTTTCAAAACCTTCTTTGATAGCTTCTGTTGTCAAAGATGAAATCCATAAACGTTGAATTTCGCCTTTGTAATGCGCTTCGTTCATCACCCAGCGCTGAATCAATTCTCCTTCTTGTCCAGCATCCCCGCAGTTTATCACCACTTCGGCTTTGTCAAAAAGACTTTTAATGATTTTAAACTGTTTTTGGATTCCCGAATTCTGAACGACTTTGGTTTCGAACTTTTCAGGAAGCATCGGGAGATTATTCAAATCCCAGCTTTTCCAGTGCGGTTTGTAATCGTTGGGTTCTTTTAAGGTGCATAAATGCCCGAAAGTATAGGTCACTGCATAACCGTTGCCTTCGTAGTAGCCATCGTGCTTGGTATTGGCACCCAAAACGGATGCGATTTCACGTGCGACACTTGGTTTCTCAGCAATACAGACCTTCATTTTTCATTTCTTGTTGGAGAGCGAAATTAGGGATTTTTTTGGAAAGGGGGCAAAGAAGCAAAGGTTCAGAGTTGCAAAGGTGTTTAATCATCATAATATTCGTCATCTTCCAAATATTCAACATACTCTTTTAGTTGTTTTTCAGTAAAAAGAATTTTATGATCTGGATTTTTAATGTAATTATTTTGTCTTCGTTCAAATATTTCTCCTTCGTCGACTATCCAATAAATTTGATTTCTGGAGATATAATCATTTTTTTCTGCTTCTTCCGCATTCCATCGATTTTTATAACTTTTCCAAGGAGTGTATTCGCAACATTCACATTTGTCGGAATAAACAGCTTTATAACCGCAAATTTCACAAAATTCAACTTTTCTGAATTTCTCTTCAATATAAGGGTAATAGTATTGAAATCTTTTAAGAGTCAAAGGTAAGTTGTTTAATAAATTTCCAAATCCAACGGTTTGATTATTTATTTTAAGTACATTATCGGGATATCCACGTTCATGTTTTATAATTGGTTTCTTGAATCCAATAAACAAATACTTATACATATCGTTATGGTCTTTATTTTCAAAAATGATATTTAAAATATCATCCCACAAATAGGAAGTTCCTTTGTAAATAAAACCAGAGTTTTCAATAATAATTTGACCTCTATCTTCGAGATAATGTTTTCTACATGCAACATAAATAAATGAACTGCCTCTCTGATCGCCACTCTTTCCACAGGTTTCACAAATTCGTCTTGATTTTTCTTCGTACTTATTAAGAATTTTTCTGTGTCTATGGTCGGCATAAAATCGGAGCTCTGCATATTTTTCTTTGATGCATGAAACAGTTTTGTCCCATCCGTCATTGTCTAATTCTTTAAGAAGTGCAATAGTCATAGGATACCAGCCAGACTGAATTTGTAAATCAATTCCATTTAAGTCAGCAAGTTTTCTTAAATCGTATCCATTAAGTTCGTCGTTTATAATGAAATCTTCTAAACGAGTGCAATTTTTATTTACAAACTCGGCATCTTTATAAAAATCTTTAATTGGAGTAGATTTTTTTAACAGCACTTTTGAAAGAGACAGGATTAGGTTTGCGATACTGATATATTGGCGGTTCCTTTTCTTTATCAAGTAATGTCTTTACATTAATAGTGTATAGGTAGACTGCAAACCCCAATAAAATTACAAATAGAAATGCCATTTTGGTACAATTTTGTTGATTTTAAACAGACATAAAAAGCAGGAAGAAAAAACAATATAAGCTTTGTTTATTTTTCATTCTTTTTTCCTTCAATAAGTCGCGTTGGCGAATGTCCGAACAATTTTTTGAAAGCGAATGAAAAATGAGAAAAATTCTCAAAGCCCAAATCGAGATAAATGTCAGATGGTCTCTGTTTTTTTTATCAATTAGATGATAGGCTTCTTCGAGTCGTTTTTGAACCAGCCAGTGACTAGGAGTGGCATTAAATGTTTTTTCGAAATCTCTTTTGAACGCCGATAAACTTCGCCCTGTAAGATACGCAAAACGTTCTATGCTTACATTGAATTTGAAATTTCGAATCATAAAGGCTTCCAAGTCTATTTTTTCGGGATTGCTAAAATCAAACAAAATATTGGCCAGTTCTGGATTTGCTTTTAATAATACAAGTAGTAACTCACTGCGTTTTACATTTAAAAACTGTTCATCAATTGTGCCTTTTTCATTGAAGTATGGAATAAGCGACTGAATAAAGTTTTTAGTTAATTCATTTTTGCTTAAAGCTATGATACCATTTGTAGGTTTTTCGTTTTCGACTTTGAATTGATATTTTTCATTAAACTCTCTTAAAAAATCCTGTTCAAACAAAATGTAGATTTTTTTAAATTCACCATTATCTGGTTGTTTAGTATATTTTGTCAAATGATTTCTTCTAGCAATACCAAAATCTCCAGGTTTAATTTTATATTCCTTGTTTCCGTCATAAGCCAACATCGAACCCGAAATAAGATACATAAAACAATGTTCAGGAACGAATTGCTCGTTATTGAGTGAAGGACTCACATAGCAGGCGGATATAGCAGTTTCTTTCATTTTTTGGAATTTTATTGTTTTGCCAATTGATCAATATCATCTACTTCCAAAATTTGTTTTGGATATCCTTTCAATACTACATTGATCATTGCACGACCTACTTGTCGAAGTGTCAATGTCTTTTGAGGAAAAAATGGAGCAATTATTGGTGCCAAGATTTTATAAACCCTTTTTACGTTAACTTGTCCTTTAGTTGCTTTCATTATTGCAGGGCGAAAATTATATTGATTTTTGCCATATAATTTCATAAGTGCATTTTCTGTTTTTCCTTTTACTCTTGCCCACATAACTTTTCCTACTTCAGAACTATCTGTTCTGTTTCCGGAAACAAAAATGAAAATGGTAGCAGGATTCAACTGGAATAGTTGCTCTGCAAAAGAAAGTGTAGTATTATAAGTAATTTGGGTAAACTCTTCTTCTTTTATGCCAATAGAACTTATACCAGCACAGTAAAAACAGGCATCATAGCCTTTTAATTGTTCTGAGAAATTTTCTAATTGCAAAAAGTCAGGAATAAGAAGTTCTTTTAATTTAGGATGATCGAGATTGTAATGCTTGCGATTTATCATCAAAACCTCTGTTACATTTTCGTTGGCTAAACACTCGAATAAAACACCTTCACCAACCATTCCTGTAGCTCCTGTTATGATTACTTTCATCTTTTTACTTTTTGATTAGACGTAATTTCAATAAACTTTCAGCTGTTGCCAAGATCGCTTCTTCATTTGAACGAGGAGACCAATTTAGTGTTTTTTTTGCTTTTTCTCCGCTTGCCTGCATGTATTGTTCAAGTAAAGTTACCAGCATTTTCAAGGAAGGTTTTTTTAAAGCGCTTGCTTTTAAAATCCAATTAGGAAGCTCTTTTGTTGGAACTTTTTCAGCATTAGTGCCTAATTTATTTTTTAAAATTTTGGCAACATCAAGCATTGATAAGACATCTCCTGTAGTGGCTAAGAATCGTTCCCCTTTTGCTTTAGGATGTGTCATAGCAAGCAAATGTAAATCAGCAACGTCGCGCACATCAACATAACAAGAACTGATTTTTGGACAAGCTTTGATATCACCCTCCAGCATTTGTTTGATCATTTGATGCGAATGCGAATAATCTGGGCCCAATAATGGTCCCATGACGCCAACCGGATTTACTGCTGAAAGTTCAAGATTGCCACCTTCATTTTTTATAAACTCCCAAGCAGTTTGTTCTGCAATGGTTTTGGATTTTTGGTAAGCATGAATGTTACTGTCAATGTTTGTCCAGTCTTCTTCAGTATATGGGGTTTTGCGGTTTTTGTGTCCCATGCCGACTGCGCCGAAGGCAGAAGTTAGAACCACTCGTTTTACATTGGCATTTCTTGAAGCTCTCAGGACTCTTAAAACACCATCTTTGGCGGGATTAATTAATTCGTCTTCATGAGTAAATTGAATCACTGGAGTAGGAGAGGCAACATGCAATACAAATTCGCAACCGCGAACTGCTTGATCCCAATTTTTATCGTGTGAGAGATCGGCTTCAATAAACGAAAGATTATCAAACACATTGATGCCACCAACTCTAAGCATTTGTTTTACTTCATCTTGCCTGTTTAACGAACGAAGGGTTGTTTTTACTGAATAACCCTCTTTAAGTAATTTTAAAATACAATGAACGGCTATAAAACCTGAACCGCCTGTAACCAAAACCGTTTTGCTTTTTTCTGAATTTGTCATTTTTCTGAATTTTAATATTGCAAAGTTCAGTGTAAAAGTGACAAACTTGTTTTGTTATAAAGTCCAAACTTTATGTGTTTAAAAGTCCAGTTTTAAAAAGTCGCAGAAAATATTTTCCTGCGACTTTTTTATAACTCAATTTAAATTAAGTATACTTTATTTCTTTTGCTTCAAATGTTTATCTAAGAATTTTTCCATCGCACCATAAAAATCAAAACGATTATTTTGATTTCTGAAACCATGTCCTTCATCATTTTTCACCATATATTCAACAACAACACCGCGTTTTTTTAGTGCTTCAACCATTTGGTCGCTTTCTGCTTTATTTACTCTTGGATCGTTTGCGCCTTGTGCAATGAATAAAGGTGTTTTAATTTTGTCGGCATGTAAGGCTGGCGATGCAGAGGCAAGCAATAAGCTATCTTTTTTAGGATCGCCCACCATTTCGTGAATTTGCTGTAAGTAGGGTTTCCAATAAGGCGGAATCGTATTCATGAACGTAAACAAATTACTCACGCCCACGTAATCCACTGCTGCCGCATATAAGTCGGGCGTGTAAGTAATTCCGGCAAGTGTTGCATAACCGCCGTAGCTTCCACCGTAAATTGCGATTCGTTTTTCATCGGCAATGCCTTCTTTTTGAGCCATTCAACACCATCGGTAATATCGTCTTGCATGGTTTTTCCCCATTGTTTGAAACTAGATTCCCAAAATTTCTTTCCGTAGCCCGTGCTTCCTCTATAGTTCATTTGAAGAACAGCATAACCACGATTGGCCAAAAACTGAACTTCTGGATTGTAATACCAGCCGTCTCTTGCCCAAGGCCCGCCATGCGGATTAATAATTACGGGAAGATTTTTAGGTTCAATTCCTAACGGAAGTGTCAAGTAACCGTGAATTTCCAAACCGTCTCTTGATTTATAAGTAATTGGTTTGATGTGGCTCATTTGATTTTCCTTGATCCAAGGATACGGATCTGCAACTTCTTTAATTTGAGCCGATTTAAAATCATATAAATAAAATTTCCCCGGTGTTCTGTCATTTCCGGCCCAAACAATGGCTTTTGTTCGGGCATCATCGTAGCTTACAATGTCGGTTTCATAACCTTCAATTTGTTTTTTCAGATTGTTGTTGATTTCTTCCCAATCTTTATCAAAGAAATGTTTTTCTTGCTTTTCAGCTTCCCAGTCAACAGAAACCAACGTTTGTTTTTTTCGGTCGTAATTAATGCCGTCCAAATCATATTTGCTATCAGCATATAATTCTTTTAGGTTTTTTTGGCAACGGGATCATATTCGACTAAAACCACTTTGTCTTTCCCGATATTGCTCAGTGCATAAATATTTTTATTGTCTTTGTCAAAAGATGCTGGTGTAAAAATATCTTTGTAAGTTGTGGTAATCAAAGGTGTAAATGGTTCCTTATCCGAATTTCTGTAATTCCAAGTAATGTTTACGCCATCGGTTTTTGAAGCCAGACGAATAATTCCATTGTTGTCTGTGACCCAGCCGTCAAAGTTTTCTTTATTGTTGTAAAGCAGTGTCAAAGTTCCGGTTTCAACATTCAAAATATAAGGATCAAAGTATTCTTTTACCCTTTTATTAATCTGTACAATCAGTTCTTTTTCTTTTCCTGGAATGTCAATCAAAGCATCGGTGATATCGCTTCTAATGCCCGGAAAAGGCGTTAAAGCTTTTAAATCAGTTCCATCTGCTTTTACCGAAAATAGTTGGAAATTTTCGTCTCCGCCAATATCCTGCGCATAAACAATTCGGTCGCCTTTCCAGAAATAATTAAAAATGCTTCGCAAAGTGTCGTTAGTCACACGAACCGATTTTTCTTCACCAACTTTTTGAACAAAAACATTGGTTTTCCCTTTATAATCGGCACGGTAGCTAAAATAATTTCCGTCGGGAGAAATTCGGAAAGAGCTTTTTTCTCCATTTTTGAAAAAAGTTTTTACGTCAATTAATGGTGCAGGAGTTTCTTTGGGTTCCTGTTTGCAGGAAATAAAGAGCGTTGCCAAAACAACTAAAACGGATAAAACGGATTTCTTAATCATATTTTGCTTTTTGAGGTTTTTGGAATTACGAACTGCATAAAAAAAACAGATTATCGGTTTTGTATTATGTTGATAATCTGGTTTGTGTAATTTTAAAAATAAGAAAAAGTTTGCAATTAAATGAGCCGAAACTGTTTTAGCTTAATTATTAATCATTGGGTTCAAATTCTCATCTTTATTACGTAAATCCAATCCTCCTTCATAAACTGATTTCAGATTGGTTAAATAAAAATGCCAGCCGTTTGAACAGCCCAATCTGATGTATTGTTTTGAGTAATCATCTGTTGGAATATTATGATGACGGAGTTCGACTATAGTATAATCATTGGTTTCGCTCAATTTTATATCAACGAGACAATTTCCCTCAAATGTAAACTGCAAATAATCTTTTCCGTTTGCAGTTGTTATTTTTCCTAACATTGAATCATTGTACAAATGCCAAAGCCAATCATAAGTAAAGCCTTCTGAAACATTTTGGTCTTTACCAATTGGTTCCTGATTATCATTAAAAAAGAAACTTTTTCCAGAAACCATTTTTCTAGTTCATCTGCAATTGTCCAAGCATTATAAATGTCGCTGATTTTAGCTTTAATTGCTATTTTTTTTGTAAAGGATGTCCAGTCGAAGTTTTCCATGATTTAGCACATTTTTACTAGTTATTACGATTAAGATTTTTTTGCTCTAATCGCGCCATTTGTTCTTTATGTAAATATAAAAAAGCTACATCATTATTTGTAGCTTTTGTTTTGATGATTTGTACTATGTTTTATTTTTGCAAGTACTGATTACTTAGCCAGTTCGCTATCGCTCGTGTGCAAATCTGATACATTTTGTGATCTAGGTTTTGAAAGGAATAAAAAAAGACATTTTTCGTCAGTTTTTTGAAAACAAAATCGTTATTGATCTACTAAAGTGACAAGATAATCATCAGAAGCCGTAATTAATATATTGTAGCTCGTTCTGGTAATATTATTTTCATTTTTTGAAGAAACAGTAACTTCTATTGTAAGCCCTTTGCCAAGATATAATTTGACAATTGAATCGTTTTGAACTTTAGATACCACAAAATCATATCCTAAAATTTTGAGTCTATTTAAATAAGAATTGTATTTTTCTTGGTTTGAAAACTGCAAGTTTAACCTGTTTGCTTTACCCGTGCCTGAATAGGCATAAGTCAAAAAACTTTCAGCACGATCACTTTCATTGCTTTTATTGAAAGTAAACGTTGCGGTTCCCATTTCATTATATTGAGGTGCATTTGCCGAAAGAAATGTCCAGTTTTTCTGGGTAACAAATTCTTCGACTTCTGCCACATCACTTTTTCTCAAATCAATTAATTCGTCTATGGTCAGGTTTTGACAATAAAAATTATTGGCGTACAAGAGCAACAATACTAAAAAAATAAACTTTCTCATTTTCGTAGATTTAATTGTTTACATGCAAAGTTTAAGAGGGGCATTCTATTTTTCCTGATTAAAGCATATAAAGAGTTGCAAACAGAAAATAATCAGAATACTATGAAAATAGTTTTCTGAGGTTCATAATTTTAGATTTGAGGAATGATTTTTTAATCCAGCAGGTAAGTTGTCAAGTTTTGGAGATATATAACTTGAAAGTGTAAAGTTATTGATTTTTAATGAGATAACTTGTTTTGTTTTGGAAATAAGTGTGTTTTGCTAATTTGATTTTCATCTCATTATTCATATAAAATGAAACAAATGCCTAAGATCTGGATTTCATAGCTCTTATCAGTTTCTCGTTGCGTTTATCAGCTCTTGCGTTTTGTAAAGAAATAACAGCCCAAATCGCCGCAGGAATCCAGCCAATTAAAGTGATTTGCAAGATCAAACAAATAATAGAAGTTAATATTCGTCCTCTCAAAAAGAAAGAAGCAAACGGAAAGAAAATTGCAATTAGTGTCATAATCTTGATTTATATAAGTTGTTTTCAAGTCTCGCAACATTGAGGACTAAATTAAACTCTATTTTTTGATTTGGCAAAATTATTTAAAAGTGGCATTATTTTATTTATAGGTTAATTCTTTCAATAAGAGTAAAATTATGTAAATGATTCCAGTAATTGTAAAACATTCCTTTAAAACTTTGGGCATAATTTAGCATTAATAATTTTAAATAAATCAAACATGAAAACTAAAAGAATATTATTAGGGATATTATTGAGTATTGGAGTATTTGCAACATCGTGCGGCAGTGACGATAACGAAGGAGAAACAATAATTCCGATACAAGGTAAATACAATCTAAGCCAACAAGGTACGATTATAGACGGAAAAGAAGTATTAACTGACGCGCCACAAAATGCGGCGGGTTGTAATCGAGATTATTTAGATTTAAGATTGAGCAATACAGCAGTAATTGGCGATTATAGTGGTTCTAACTGTAGCTTGGTAGAAACTACAGGTGTTTATGCAAGATCTCATAATGATTTGACTATTACTGTTGGTAATGTAAGTTCGACAAGCGACATCATGAATCTTACCAACAAAGAGTTGAAATTAAAGGATAAAACTACTGGTGTAATTACGGTTTATACAAGATAATATGAACCCACAAAGATTAATTTGTGATTACTGTAAAAGAACAAAAGCTACAAGTTTACTTGTAGCTTTTGTTTTTATGATTTGTTTTGTGTCTTATAGTTGTGGGTACGGATTGCAAATCCTCGCTATCGGGTTGTAAGTTTTTGAAAAAAACGGGCGAAATAATAAGATAATTACTTCAAATAATGTTCATCAGAAGATTAAAAATAATTAAATTCGTTCTTCTCAATATTAATCGCAACCAATTATAAATGAGCATGAAGCAAGCCAATACTATAGACGAGGTAATTCTTTTATTAGATCAAATAATAGAAAAATCAAAAATAGACCAAAGCAATTTAGGTTTATTTGCCATTTTATACCGCGAAGTTACGGTAAGAGTAAAAGAAGGCATATTAGCAGGATCTTTTCAAAACGGTGAGCGAATGGAAAAACTGGATGTTATTTTTGCCAATCGATATTTGAAAGCTTATTATCAATACCAAGCCAAAGAAAAGCCTTCAGAATGTTGGGCTTTTGCTTTTGAACAAGCCGAAAAATTCTGGCCAATAGTTTTGCGAGCATTTATTACTTGGAATCAATGCACATATTAACCTCGATTTAGGAATTGCCTCTGCTCAAGTCAGTACGGTTGAAGATATCGAAGATTTAAAAGCCGATTTTGATAAAATAAACTTCATTCTTAGCAATTTGGTAGAAGGTGTCGAAAAATGCTTGATCAAAATTTGGCCGACACTTACATGGATATTAAAATATACAGGAAAAGTAGATAATTTCTTTATTGATTTCAGTATGGAAACTGCAAGAAATGGGGCATGGAAATTTACCAATGAATTTGTAGCAGTTCCAGAAAATGAAAGAGAAGCCTGTACACAATTAAGAGACAAAAGAATAACAGAAATCGCCCGATTGGTTTCGAATCCGGGATATTTTGTCAGCGCCGTTTTCAAATTCATTCGTTTATTCGAAAAAGGAATCGTTGCTCAAAAAATAATCGACATGCAGATTATAGAAGAAAAAATATGGAATGCGTTGTGGCGTGATTTGAACCACAGTTTCTATTAAAGATATAATATGTAGAGATTATTTCCAGTCTAAAATAAAATCAAGTAAAGTCTCAGTAAATATTTTTAACCAATTTTTCTTTTTCTTCATTAGAATTTGTATTAGTTCAACTAAATCTGTTTTTACAATCATTTGTCAATGCGATTACTAATGCAATACCACAAAAAAGCAAGCATACAAATGCACGTACAATTTCGTTTCCGCCACCAGCTGACGGGTTTGCAATGGCATCCGGAATATGAAAGAACAGAAAAAATAATAAAAGAGTAAAGGCCAAAAGAAGCGCAATTTGTTTTATCAGTATTTTGAAAATAATGGATATTCCTGAAACGACAAGCGCAACGCCAAAAAAATACGTCCAAAACATTGGCGACGGCAACCATTTTGGAACCATTGAAGCGATAAAGTTGGCAAAAGCAAAATGACTCAATCCAAATATGATGATCAAAATGGAATAAAAAACACGCCCACACGGAATAAGTTTTTCTAATAATGCCGTGAAATTCTTTTCGCCTCCGGCGGCATTGTTTTCTGTAAATGAGCCAGCCATTACAAACGCTCCGCCGCTATACGTTAAGGCTTCGATAGCATTTATCCAGACTTGAAAATCTGGAGTTTTTTCTGCGCTGAGCATTATCATATAAGGCAAATGAGAAACGAGTACAAGAGCAAGAAAGGCAAAACCTAAATAAAGACAGACTTTTTTGGTATCAATAAATTTAATTTTAAATACGCCAGAAATGATGATTCCAGCCAATATCAAAATGATTCCGACAAGAATAGGGAAAATGCTATTTTGATGCGCCCAAGCAGGAAATGGAGCTAAAATTTCTGATCGAAAATCTTTGAGAATAAGTTGATGAATTCCTAAAGCAACAACGCCGATACCATAAAAGATACGGCCAATTTTAATAAGTTCTTTCATTAGTGGTTTGGTTAGAAAAAATTATTAATGATTAGATTTTGGCAAGTATCAAATGTATAAATTTATTTTTAAGATATTGATTTAGTGTTGTTTTTGTGATAAAAAAAGAGCTAGTGCGAGCGTGAAGTAGAACTATTTATGCTTTTTTAACTAATCTGGATTCGCAAGTAGCTTTTAACCTTTTATCCATCTTAGAAGAGGTAAAACTAATGAATAATAGAGCAACATTAGTCCAACTGCAAAAAATACGATACCTCCGCTAAATCCTTGTAAAGCATTAGATTGACTAACAGAAGTTTTTCGATTCTTAACTTCTTTCCACCATTTCCAAAAAACTTCGTAAATAAGTAGCCTAAAATTATTAGTGCAAAGCCTGCAATAGTGCAATAGATATCCTCGATATCATTCCAAAACCAAAGATTATCCATTTTGTATTTTATTTTTATTCTTCTTCTAGTTCACCGTCCGATAGCGCGGATTTGCAATCCGTGCCCGCAAAGATTGGCTTTTTTAAGTTATTTGTATTGTGTCTTGCTGTTGCGGGCACGGATTACTTCGTCAGTTCGCTATCGCTCGTGGGCAAATCCAAGCTAACGGGTGTGTGTGGGCATTAAGAAATGTTTTTATTCAAATAATCGGATAACATTTCATAATCTTTCGAGTTTTTTTCGAATAGATTGATTTTCTTTCCATCAAATGTTTTTAATACGATTTCGCGTTTAGTTTTAGTTCCAAATAATTCGTATTGATTTTCATTCCAATCAATAACGGTCTTTAAACTAATTTGTTTTTGTTTGGAGAAAGTTTGGCTTATAATCAATCGGTCTTCCAGCAAAGTAAAATACTTTATCCTGTTTGAGTTTATAATGGCTAATACCACTGTAAAAACGGATAGAAGTATAAAAGCTGATTTTCCCCAGGATCCTTTAACTTGATCAATGGTTAAAAAAACTAATAATCCTAATGTTACAATGTAAATAAAAAGCACTATTTTGTTTTTTGTTGTAGGTTTCATATTCCAGTTTAATTAGGCGTTGTTCAAAATTTGACTATTAGTTTCCGCCAAGATTATTTTGTTTTCTGTAAATATAAAAAAAGCTACATGATTTTTGTAGCTTTTGTATTTGATGAATTGTATTGTGTGTTACTGTTGCGGGCACAGATTGCAAATCTGCGCTAACGAACTGCAGAGATATATCTGCGCGATCGGGTTTGTAATCCGTGCCCACAAAAATTGGTTTGTTCTCTTTGTAAATATAAAAAAAGCTACATGATATTGTAGCTTTTTGTTTTTGATGATTTGTATTGTGTTTTATTGTTGCGGGCACAGATTGCAAATCTGCGCTGACAGGAGCTGACAATTTTACAAACTGGCTTTCGCTTGTTCTAAAATTGATAGCAGTTTAGGTAAATCTTCTTTATCTAAGAACACATAAGATTTTCCATCATATCTTTCTAGTTTCATGTAAAAATCCCAACTATTCTTTTTTGAATAGCGACCGGCTTCAAAACCACTTCTACTCCTAAAGGAAACTTCTGTATAGCTTGTCGCGGTCGTAGGAAGAATTTTTTCCTGAACTAATTTCAAAGATTTTATCAAGCCATCTATTTCGTCAGAATCTAGTAAGGCAAGTTTTGTGTCGCTTGAATATGAACTTACATAACTATATTCAAATCTAACCGCACTTGTTTTTTGATTGCTAACCAAATCTGTAAATTTTGCAATTTGAATTTTACACTTTTTCAGATCACCAACATCGATAAATTCTTTTTGAATTACAGTTCCTGATTTATCTGAAAATTTTTCTGCGTTACTTTTTTCTTTCTCTTTTAAATCAGTTTGTGCAAACGAGATTGCAATAGACGATATGCACAAAAGGACTGTGCAAAGGTTTTTTGTGAATTTCATATGTTTTTTTGTTGGTTATGTTCTTGTTGCTTGCGACTAACGTCTTGGTACTACAGCTGGGACTTCGCACAGCGATCATCGAATTTTTAAAAAAAACACTTTGTAGAGCTGTGGTGAATTAAATCCGCACTATCGGGGTATCTTATTGTTTGTAAATTGTATCTTTTCCTATATTCTGTATAATTATAGTTCCACAGCAATTCTTAGTTTTTTTGTTTGTTTTAATTTTTGGTTTCTTAGAATAAATTTTCTGTAAACTATCAATCCTCTTATTTAATTTTACTTGTTCTAATTTGTTTAAGGAATCTGTAATTTCCAATTGAATAATTTTCTTCTCGTGATTTATAATTTGAAGTTTAAATTCATCATCTTTATTTTTTCCAAAAAAATACTACTTATAAATAAAAATACTCCTATTAAGCAAAATATAGCTTGAAGGTTAAATGATGATTTCGTATCATCTAGATTCCAATTACTATTGAATCCGCTTTTTCTTGCTTTGTCAATTCCTTTTCCACCTTTCATTATGCTAAATGCAAAAGAAAAAAAGCACAACCAATCGTACAAAAATACAAACCGCCAACTTCTTTTTTATCAATTGTATATGCCACAAAAGTTGCGAGAACAGCAATCATAGCTAATGCTACAGCGATTAATTGAGTACTTAATGTAATACCAATGTTTACGGCATCTTTTTTATCAGACATAATTATCCCCAAATATCAAATGCAGTTGTGCTTAATTTCTTCCATAAACTATCAATAGTTATCATAATTTGATGTCCACTGATAAAGCCTTCAGTTGTATTTTCTATTTTATTTTCTGCAAAACTTGTTTGAATTATTATTTCGATATCAGCTTCGATTGATTTTTGAAATTCATAAAGATTAATTTCATATTCACGATTTCGAAATAAATTATTTTCTAAAACGGGTAAAACTACGAGATGATGGAAATTAACAAGAAGGAAATATTTTGCATCAGCTCTAAGTAATTCTTTATCAGATCGATCAATAGCTCTTCTTATTATTCTGATAAAATCAAATTCAGAATATTGTCTTCTATTAATTTCTCTTAAATAATTACGTCTTCCAAATTCGAAATCGTATTGATAATCAGCAAATAGGTTCTCATAAATTTCGTTAAATTCTGTTTTCATATGTTTTTTTCTTGCTTTTGGTTATATTTCGCCGGTTAGCACGAGCATCATGCTCATGACTATTTGTTAATTTAAATTTATCTTAATCATGTTCACTTGTGGGACGCTTGCATGAGCGAGGATGTTATAATTGGTTATTTATATTACTGACAAATTGATCTAGTGTTTTTTGCCATTTGAGAACTTTTCTATAATTAATTGATTTTATTTTATGATTTCCCTTTTTAATTTCTGATTCTCTGTCTGCGTTATGAACAATATTATGTCTGCGCTTTATAAATTCATTTAAGGTCGGTAATAATTGAGCAATTTCAGGTGTAATAATAATATTGACTTTAGATAAATTTGAAGTTATGTCATTCGCATCGTTGAAACTAACATAATTAAGATATTCTTTTACTGATTTTTTTATGACTTCTTCAACTTTTAATTCTTTAAGAGCAACTAAATCTCCTAAGTCAAATTTAGTTTTCCGGCCATTTTCAGAAGTTCCGATTAAAGAAATATTGTTTAATACGAGAGCGTTTGCCTTAGGTAACAATATCGTTAGAACATTTCTTAAATAATCTTCTAAAGTTGAATGAGTAAAGACAATAGAAGTCCTTAAAATATCAAGATTATAGGTGGGTCTTCTTCCTCTACCTTTATTGGTGTCTAAGTATTTGTAAATATTTAGAAGATTACTTATTCTTCCATAATTTTTATCAAAAATCAACATTATATTATCTTTATCATCTATATGCATAAATTGATTTTATTTTTAATACTTCATAAATTTTCAAAATATCATTTTATTGAAACCTTGTCTTAAAAATTATTATCTGACAATTATACCAACAAAATAGGCTTTGATCAATAAGTATTTTTACTTGTTCTTTTTTAATAAGACAATAACAACATCAGAAATTAAGCTCTTTAAATTATTTAATTTCTTTCAACATTGTTAATAACTCAGGAATTTTACCTACTTGTGTTTCTGTCCAGAAATAATTTCCATAATCTGTAACGCCATTATCTTTAAGATATATTGATATTCTTCTAGATGTGTTTTCAATTTTAAAACTAAATGTTATTTCTCTTGAATTAAAAATGTATGTGGTAGATTGTTTTTTTCGGTCTTGTCTTTAAGATTTGGAATGACATATTGTTCAATAAATAATATAAACTCATCTACTTCATCCAAATCGATCCATGAAGATTTGAAATAACTATTAACGTTTCTTCCAAGATCCATCTGCAATGATTTTATTTTATTATTTGATTTCAAGTCAATTGCTTCAACGGGAAAAAAAGATACTATTTCTCCAATTCCAGATCTAAATTCAGCAGTTATAGTCCAATCTTTATTTATTTGAGTGATTTCTGCATTCTCAATAAACTGTCGGGTTTGAGAGTTTCCTTTTTGAGAATAATTTTGAGTTATTACAAAAAGAAATATGAATATTGTAAACAGTTTTTTCATTTTAAAACTCTTGGTTATTAATTAGTATTTCAAAATTAATTGCTTAGAATCCAATTACCTTACGGAAAACCGTAAACTCTAAATAAGTCTAATATTTGTAGCTTAATAGAAAGAACATGTTTTAAATAATGTGTTCTGTTCTACATACTAAAACAAACATCGGACAAAATCCAAACCCAACACCAAGTAAAAACCCCTGTTTTTCAAAAACAAAAACAGTAAATTTCCCCAAAAAATAACCACTAGAATTTTCCACAAATATTTTGTAATTTTGCAGTCCAAAATAAAGGAAAAACAAAATGTTAGATAGACTTCAATATGTAAAGCGACGTTTCGATGAGATTTCGGATTTGATTATTCAGCCGGATGTTATTTCTGATCAAAAACGTTATAAGCGACTTAACCAAGAATATAAAGGGATTAAAGCGCTGGTTGAAAAGAGAGAAGAATACATCATAGTTTTAGCAAATATTGACGAAGCAAACGAAATTATTGCAGACGGAAGCGATGCCGAAATGGTAGAAATGGCTAAAATGCAATTGGACGAAGCAAAAGAGCGTTTGCCGGAATTGGAGGAGGAAATCAAATTCATGCTGATTCCTAAAGATCCTGAAGATGCTAAAAACGTTATGGTGGAGATCCGCGCCGGTACAGGTGGGGACGAAGCGAGTATTTTTGCAGGTGACTTGTTCAGAATGTACACGAAATATTGCGAATCAATGGGATGGAGATCATCTGTTGTAGATATGAACGAAGGTACTTCTGGAGGTTTCAAAGAGGTTATTTTTGAAGTTACTGGAGAAGATGTGTATGGAACTTTGAAGTTTGAAGCGGGTGTACACCGTGTGCGGCGTGTGCCTCAGACAGAAACTCAAGGACGTGTACATACTTCGGCCGCAACGGTTATGGTTTTGCCAGAAGCGGAGGAGTTTGATGTTCAGGTAGATATGAATGATGTTCGTGTAGATTTCTTCTGTTCGTCTGGACCTGGAGGTCAGTCGGTAAATACAACGAAATCGGCTGTACGTTTAACGCACATTCCAACAGGTTTGGTGGCGCAATGTCAGGATGAGAAATCACAACACAAAAATAAAGATAAAGCTTTAATGGTATTACGTTCTCGTTTGTACGAAATGGAATTGGCCAAAAAGCAAGAGGAAGATGCTAAAAAACGTAGCTCTCAGGTAAGTTCTGGAGACCGTTCGGCAAAAATCCGTACATACAACTACGCACAAGGCCGTGTAACCGATCACCGTATTGGTTTAACGCTTTACGATTTAGGAAACATCATGAACGGTGATATCCAAAAAATCGTTTCTGAGCTTCAGTTGGTTAACAATATGGAGAAATTGAAGGAAGCTTCTGAAGTTTACTAATCTGAGCTACTAAGATTCTAAGTTGCTAAGGGACTAAGTTTTTCTCTTTGAACATAAATTTAAGCCGAACTTTTGTTCGGCTTTTTTTGAATTGTTTCCAAAATATTAAAATTTAGCCCGTGGTTTCAACCACGGGGACGCTACGTGATGACGATTCATTGGATGCGATAAATTTACGATACGTTTCCCGTGGTTGAAACCACGGGCTATGTTTAAACGTTGTCTTCATCCCAACAAGAAAAGCTTAGAATCTTAGCAACTTAGAGTCTTAGTATCTTTAGAGAAAAATGCAAGAACCTTCTTAGATTTTTAATTTTTCGGGTTTTTTCTTTGAGAAGTTGTTAAATTTATGAGATTAAATTGTTAATAAGTGTTTAAAGAATTTTCTTAAACTCTTTAATTTAAAATAAAGGTAATACTACAATGTGTTTTAACATAGTAGGATTAATATTGTTTTTTGTTAAAACTTAGTCACTTAGAAACTTAGTATCTAAGAATCTCAAAAAAAACTTGCCAATCGCCAAGATTGGCAAGTTTTTTTTTGCCATTTTTTTGTTAATATTTGTGTGCTTTTTCAAAAAAGGCACAAACCAACCAACCCGTTTTAAAAATAATCTATGAAGAGAACTTTACTTTTATTTTGCTTCTTTGGGAGCTTTTTTTATGCACGATCGCAATCTTATTTTGGATTCAGGGATGATAATTATGCTGGAATTCAGGGCGTTTTATTTAATCCGTCTTGTATTGTAGATTCGAAATACAAATCGGATGTTACGATTTTCGCGGCAAGCGCAACAGGTCAAAATGATTTGTACGGATTAAATTTTGCTGAGCTTTTTGACGGAAATTATGATATCCAAACCGATGCCAGCAAAAACATCAAAACAAACAATCGAGGAATTTGAATCTCGATATTATGGGGCCGTCTTTTACGCTGAATATTACGCCCGTTCATAGTATTGCGCTTTATTCGCGCGTGCGAAGCATTACAAGTCTTGTCGATGTAAACGGCCAGTTGATTGATGAGGTGAGCAAAGATCTTGATGTTTCAAACAGTTTCCTGATTCAGGGGGAAATCCAAATGGTGTGACTAATTCCTGGGCAGAAATTGGCGCGAGTTACGCGACAGTTTTAATGGATCATGACGATCATTTTATTAAAGGTGGTTTGACAGTCAAATATTTGATGGCAGGAGTAAACGGCTATATCAATGGAAATGATTTGAGCGTAGCTTTTATTAAAAATAATGCCAATCCAGATCAAAGCCAATATTTGTCAACTGGAACTTTGAGAACTTCAGCAAGCTATGATTATCAAAACGGAAATGATCCTAAGTTTGATGGTTCATCGGCAGGCGTGGGGCTTGATTTGGGTTTTACTTATGAGTACCGCACAAATTGCCATACTTGTATCGGGAATCGATACAAATTCAAAGTGGCGACTTCGGTAACAGATATCGGAAAAATCAATTATAAAAATATTGTCGAAAACACATATAATCTTGCTGGGAACGTTTCACAGGCTGATATTGACAACGCTGAAAACATTTTCGAATTCTTTGATACGCATTATACAAAAGTCTCATCAAAAACAGGTGTGAAAGCGAATTTGCCAACTGCGGTTCACACGAATTTTGATTGGAATATTGATAATAAATTCTACCTAAATTTAAGCACTGATTGGAGTTTAGTTTATGCAAAAAAGTAAACGGAACAGCAATTGCAAATTCGGTTACATTTACGCCGAGATACGAAACCAGACAATTCAGTTTTTACGTTCCGGTAACGTACATGGAATTCAGCGGTACACAAATTGGAACTGGTTTTAGAGCTGGTCCGTTGTTTGTAGGTTCAGGTTCTTTGATCTCAAATTTGTTTTCGAATACTTCAAAAGCTTGCAATTTGTACGTTGGCTTGAAATTGCCGATTTATCAGAATTATAATTAAAGGGGCTAAGATGCTGAGGTACTAAGGTTCTAAGGTTTTTTAAAAGAAAAAGTGGCTGTTTCACATTGTGAAACAGCCACTTTTTTGGTTAAGAAAAGCGCTAGCTTTTACAAAAACCTTAGTCCCTTAGAACCTTAGTCCCTTAGAGCCTTAAAAATATAGTGTGTATTAACCGTTTAATCGTTTGATTTAAAAGAAAAACATTCTATTAGAAAAAACGTATAAACGTGTTAGATACCGAGAAATACTCTTGTGTATTCAAAACATTTATATAGGTTAGAGTACATGTAAACTCCATTTTTTATTACAATTTCGCTTAACTTTTCCATAATATTAAATTTAAGTTAGACAAATTACTCCTATGATGGTTCGTATTGTGATGAGGCTTCTGGTGAAGTTTCATCTGAAGATTCGTGATGAGGTTTTGAAACCAAATTGGTAACAACCAATTGAACGATTGAGCCTAAAATTCCTTTAAACATAGAATCGCCTTTTCCGACAATAAACCTTTTGGCTAAATATCCAATTCCTATGCTGATTGCCGATTGTGCAATGTGGCTTTTGAAACCAACCGTTTCGTTGATTTCTTCGACCGTATTTCTAATCAGGTTTATAGGTTTTAAGTTCTCTTTGATATCGTCGATTTCATCTTTTATGGAGCACCACTCGGCGTCCTGACGATCTTCTAACAACTTTATTCTCTGATTTAATTCATCAATAGTGTAAATAGGCTCCATAACAGTCTTTTTTAGTTATTAATAGTTTTAAATCAGTTTTGTTTCTCTTTTAAAATACTCGAAACGATGGTATTGCCAATTGGAGTTTTTATTAATGAGTGATGCGTTTTATGAATCACAATGGCAACGATTAAATAAAATAGTGCCATGATAAAAAAGCCGTAGTAATACTCTCCAAGTTCTTTTCCAACCCATAAACTAATCCCGATATTAAGGAACAGGGTAAAAAATGCAACAACAACGCCGACCGCTATCTTTGATGTTAAGGTTGATACCACATCTGCGACAGAACATACTGTTTTGAGTTTAAGTAATTCCAAACTCGTTTTAGTATAGTTTTCCGCTTTTTCATAAAGATTTAGATTCTCGTTTGTTGTTGCATTTGGTTCCATGATATAAGGTATTTAGGGTTTAAAAATCGCACTTTTGATTAATAGTTTGATTTTACGGTTTTTGCCTCGTCTTTAATTGCATTGTAGTCGTCTTTAACTTGGTTAAATTTTGATTTTCCTTCGTCTACAAGCTCTTTTCCGTTTGATTTGATTGTGTCTACAATTCCGTCAAACTTTGATTTTAAATTATCTCCGTAATCTTTCGATTTATCTTTGATTTTTTTCTTGTTTCTGAACCTTTATCTGGTGCAAACAATACTCCTAATAATGCTCCTGTTGCTGCAGCCTCCAACAATTCCTAAAATGGTGTTACTTGCTTTCATAATATTTGATTTTAATGATTAATATATAATTGTTTAATATGATTTGTTTTAAATTTCCCTGCCTTTGATTAGTCTAAGCAATACAGCAATAATGGCGATCACTAACAAGATGTGAATAATGCTTCCAAAGCTGTAAACAAAGAAACCAAGTGCCCAAAGAATAACCAGTATAACTGCGATTGTATATAATAAATTTGACATGGTTTTTATATTTAGAGGTTAATTAAAATGTTTTTCTAATTCAGTTTATACGATAAGTATAAAGACAAATTGCTGTTTTTTGCATCAGGAATTGTAAAAGTGGTTCCTGCAACAGTTCTCTCTTTTCCAATCGTTGTTAATCCATAATTGTATCGTAATCCAATACTGATCGGACTAAAATCAACTCCAACACCGGCAGATAAACCAGCATCAAATCGGTTTAAATCATCAGTGTCGATTTCTTGGTCAAAGTTGAAATCGCCGTCACCAGAAACTTTAGAACTTACGAGATAAGATGCATATCCTCCGGCATGAATATTAAAGTTTTTAGTAACGTTTACGCGCACTAACAAAGGAACTTCGATATAATTCAGTTTAAATTTTCCTGTTCCGCTTGCAAAAGCGTTGTTGTATTCTAATTCTGCACCTTTTGTCGTGTATATGATTTCAGGCTGGATCGCGATAAAATCTGAGATTGGCAAAGTTGCATAAACACCGGCATTGAAACCGTATAAAATATTTTCGTCGTCAGCATTATTGTTATATAAATTTGACATGTTGAATCCTCCTTTAACACCAAACTCGGTAGTTACATTTTCGTCGTTTTGGGCTTGAAGCATTCCAAACGAAGCTGAGAAAAATAAGGCTAAGGCGCATAAAAATTTGATTTGCATTTTCATAGTAAAAAAATTAGTTAATAATAGATTTTAAGGCGTTTAAATAAATTCTGTTTTAAGTCTTTCGGTTTCTCTTAAAAGCTGATACTGTTCTGGCAAATATTGAAGCACTAATTTTAAAATGGTTTCGTCATTCGTTTCTGTCGAAATCTTTTCAAACAACTTAATTTGTTCTGAAAGCGACTCTGAAATTGAATTCAGATAAATTCTGTCAAAAGTGTTTTCATTTGTATCAATCAATTCAAATAAATCTCTTTTATGGCTCACATTTATATCGGTAATGATGACTAGTTTTTTGTTTGCCATTTCAGCTATTTTTTGAAGCAATTGATTTTGATTGTCTTCAATTTTTTTGCTCAGATCCTGTATCGGATTTTCTGAACGTTTTTGTGCAAATTGACTTTTTGAAATAAGAGCATTGCTTACATTGGCCACCGCAATAAAAAAGGATGTTTCTGCTAAATCCTGATCGTTTTGTCGCTTATTGTTTTGGCTAAAAGTTTCATTTTTAAAGACGTTTGCTTTTTGATGTTCTTTCTTTCCGCATGCTGAAAAAAATAGTATTGTCAATAAGAAAACGACTTTTAAAATAGTCGCTTTTATTTCGGGCTTTGCTTTCATTATTACTTCATAAAGTATTACATTACAAAGGTGCTAACGAATAAGAAGTTTTGCCTTACAGCATAAAAAAGAAACGTTATATAATTCCCATAATCTGTTTATATAAAGGGGTTAAGCGTTTTTTTTAAAATAAAAAAAGAGGCTGTGCAAGAAATATTGGATGATTAAAGATCAGCTTCGTAGAAGCGAAATATTTATAGAAATTATATTTATTATCGATAAAATAGCTCCAGAGGAGCGACATCTTTTTTAATATTGGTGTATTTCGCTCATCTGGAGCTCTTATTGCATCTGTGTAATTGAATATCTATAAATATTCTGCCCCGCTGGGGCTTAAAAAAATAGATAAAAAAGCAAATAGGCTGTCACTTTTTGGACAGCCTATTTGTAAGAATTTGTATTTTTTTAGTCTGGAAGAAAAACAGTAAAGACAGAACCTTTTTCAGGAGTGCTATCAGCCAAAATATAACCTTTATGGTTTTCAACAATTTTTTTGCAGATCGCTAATCCAATTCCGGTTCCAGGATAATCGGTTTTTGAATGCAGACGCTGGAAAAGAATAAATATGGTTTCTTTAAATTGCGGATCAAATCCCATTCCGTTATCTGAAAAAGTTATTTTATGGAATTTCTTAGTTGTTTGTTCCAATAAATCTGGATAATCTGCAGAAAGCACTTTTGTGCTCTCAATATTAATTTCCGGAATTCGGCCTGGTTGGCTGTATTTTAAAGAATTTCCAATTAAGTTGATGAAAAGCTGTTCGATTTGATACGGAATAACATCTAGTTTCGGCAATTTTGAAGCTGTAATGACGGCTTTTTTCTCATGAATAATTTCTGTCAATTCAGATTCTGCATTATGGAGCAATTCATTCAAATTCGATTTTAGGAACTCTTTTTTAGTGGTATTGGTTCTTGAAAAAAGCAATAAATCATCAATTAAAACACGCATTCTTTTGGCCGAACTTTCAATTTTAGAAAGATATTCGCGTGCGCTGTCAGACATAATGGCTTTATCAGCATCAGAAACTCTGGAGATAAAAGTCTGGATTTTTCGGAGTGGTTCTTGCAAATCGTGACTCGCAACGTGATTGAAAGAAGCCAGCTCTTTATTGCTTTTTCTAATTCGCGGTTTCGTTCCTGAAGTTCAATATTTAAAAGATGCTCATCTGTAATATCAAAATTGATTCCGAGCAAGATTTTGCTTCCTTGTTGATCAGTCAATAATTTTCCAGTAGATTTAAAATATCGTATTTCATGATCTGGACGCACAATTTTGTAGTAAATGAAAGGAAGATTTCGTTTTTGGATAATTCCTTCCATCGAAGCGACCACCGCATCTTTATCTTCTGGATGCACAAATTCAAGAAAAGTCTCTTTTTCAGGAACAAAAGAACCCGGTTCAACGCCCAACAGCCTAAATTGATTGTCAGAATAGTCGATTTTATTAGAATCCAAATCCCATTGCCAAGTGCTGAATTTTCCAATTTTTTCAGATTCAGCCATCAAACCGCTTGAAATTAAAAGCTTTTTATTGAAGACTTTCAATCGCTCAAAATCTCTGCTGATTTGTCTGTAAGCCAATAAAATAAAAGTAAGCGCAGTCAAGAATAATGAAATAGAGAAAATCGGACTTAACGAGATCTCTTGATCATAAATTTTAAGTCGGTTTTCTAAATATTTTTTCTCAATGTCATTCATTTTATCCACTTGAAAACGAATGTTTTCCATTAGAATTCGGCCACCAAACATATGATTGTCAAGTTTTCTTTTATCGTATGTTTTGGGATCGCTGTATTTCAGGCAATTTTCAAAAGAGACAAATCGCTGGATAATTAGCTTGAATAAATTTTCGAGATTTTGTTGCTGAATCGGATTGTCGGCGGTCAGTTTTTTAAGAGTAACGAAAGAAGCATTTACTTTGTCGCGGGAATAAAGATAGGGCGCTAAGAAACGGCCATTGCGTGTTATGATGTAACCGCGCTGGCCTGTTTCAGCATCTTTTATAGCCGACATTAATCGCTCCAATTGAATGTTTATTTCGTAGGTATGCATAACCAATTTGCTTGATTCATTCAAGTCTTGGTTATGTTTGTAAGCGATTGAAGAAAGAAATAACAGAATGAAAACTGCGATTACAAAAATAACTCTCAAAGAGTTTGAAGAATTAAAATTTGGTATCCATTTCATTTGGCAAGCTTATTCTATTTTAGTCGGAGCAGAAAATTATCACGGTTTAACCCAGAGGTATGATAGTGCCAGTTTACGGTCACGACTTCATTAATTATTTTTTTGAGTGTATTAAAATCACTTGGCTTTTTGATATAAATATTGGCACCTTGAATAAATGTATCTTCAATATCTTCTTCAGATGATGAAGTAGAGTAGATGGCAATAATAATATTTTTGAGACGTTCAGTCTTTTTTATTTCGATCAAACATTCCTTTCCTGTCTTTTTTGGCATGTTCAAATCCAGAAATAAAATATCCGGAAGTTTGTTGTCAGGATCGTTTAAGTGATCCATCAATTGCATTCCGTCATGAACAAAATCTACGTTGGTCTGGATTTTTATTTCTTCAAATGCATCCTTAAAAAAAGACGATCATCTTCATCATCATCAGCCAATAAAATATATAATGCGTTTTTTTGCATTTTAGTGTGGTATTTGGGTTTTTATTTTAAATTTTCTCTTCGCTTCTTGATAATTCTCTGAAATGCCGATGGCGTAATGCCGGTCGTATTTTTAAACTGCGTACTCAAATGCGCAACACTTGAATAGTTGAGTAAAAAAGCAATTTCGGTTAAGCTCATTTCATTGATTATAATCAATTGTTTAGCTCTTTCAATTTTCTGTAAAATGATGAAATTTTCGATTGAAGAATAGGTTACTTCCGAAAAAACATTTGATAAATAGCCGTAACTGTGGTTTAGTTTTTCGGCCAAGAAAACAGAACTTTTGTAGTTGTTGCTGTCCTCCATGAAAACCAGTTCAATTATGGCGTCTTTTATTTTTTGAACCAAAACGCTTTTTTGATTTTCTACAATCTCAAAACCGCACGGGCTTAAATTATTTTTTAAAGTTTCGAGTGCATCAGCATCAAGATTGTCGGCAATCTCAATCTCGCCAAAACCTAAACTTGTAAAATTGATATTTTGCTGTTCAAGATTTTGCTTAAGATAAAGAGAACAAATGGTATTAATGTCGAACTTTATAAATAGCTTCATTTTATAAAAATTTGGTTAAAGATACTTAATTTATTTTTGGCGTTAATGTTTAATCTTTGGTAAGAATGTTGAAACAGATAAAAAAGAAATAAATTTTTCAAAAAAATACCGCCTAATATTTGTGTTACTAGACGGTATTTCCCTGAATTGAGTTCAAGTTCTTTTTACAAATCTGAAAGGATTTGATGAAATTCTTCTTTGGTTTTACCCAATTTTTGCTGAAGTCTTCCGTACATCTCGTCTTCTTTTCCTTCAGCAAACATTAAATCATCATCTGTCAGTTCAGCATATTTTTGTTTTAATTTCCCTTTTAGCTCATTCCAGTTTCCTTTTATTTCGGTAGTATTCATGACTGTTTTATTTGAAATTAATTACAATGTAAAGTTCCAATTTTTAAAGATGAAAGTCGTTACATTAATTTTGAATATTGTTGCATAATTTGCACTTTCCATTCGGTTTTAAGCTTGATAGCGTCGTAAGATCCAAGCCATTTTTTCATGTTCCTGAAGTAATCCCGTTACAAAATCAGCAGATCCGGCGTCTTGCGTTTCGTTTTCAAAAACCGGAATATAATCTCGAAATTCTTTTATCAATTGTTCGTGGTTTTCAAGAAGCTCTTCCAGCATATGTTTTTGTGATGCATATTCTTTTGGGGATTCTTTCAAAGTCGAATTTTCGATAAATTCCTTCATAGTTCCAATTGTTTTCTCGCCAAGCTGGCTAATGCGTTCAGCAATTTCATCAATTTGAGCTTCTAAAACGCGATATTGTTCTTCGAATAATTTGTGCAATTCCATAAAGCTGTTTCCAGAAATATTCCAGTGAAACTTTCGAGTTTTGACATAAAGCGTCATTTCGTTTGACAAAATAGTGGCTAATATACTAGTGCTCTTTTTTAAATGTGATGCTGAAATTCCAATATTTGGGCTCATAATGGTCTGATTTTTAGGTTCAGTTTCAAAATTAGAGAAGAAGCCTTTCTTTTTTCTTACATAATTTTCAAGAGTTGTTACAGGAATTCAATGTTAAATTAGATAATTAGATAATTTGGCAATTAGATAATGAAGTTTGATAGATTTCTATTGTTACCCTGAGCGGAGTCGAAGGGCGGTCCAATTAGAACGTGGGCTTCTCCCGAAGCCTCGGGATCGCTCAGCCTGACAACATAAATAAAGCATGAAACGTGAAATAACTTCTATTGTCGCCCTGAGCGAAGTCAAAGGGTGCTCAATTGGTAGCCTAACAACAATTCACAATTCACCATTTACAATTCACAATTATAATTTGTAATTTTGCCGCACTATTAAAACACACTATGACAACACAACAGCTACACGAACAAATTCTTCAAAAAAATCATTTCTATGCGTTGGTCTAGATCCTGATTTATCTAAAATGCCTCAACATTTATTAGAAACCGAAGATCCTATTTTCGAATTCAATAAAGCTATAATTGATGCAACTCACGATTTGACAGTTGGATATAAACCAAACACGGCATTTTTTGAGGCGTATGGAATTAAAGGCTGGATGTCATTGCAAAAAACAATTAATTACATCAACGAAAATTACCCGGATATTTTCACAATTGCCGATGCAAAACGTGGCGATATTGGAAATACGTCAAGCATGTATGCAAAAGCTTTTTTGAAGATTTGAATTTTGACAGCGTAACTGTTGCTCCATATATGGGAAAAGATTCTGTTGAGCCTTTTCTTGCTTTCGAAAATAAACATACAATTATGTTGGCTTTAACTTCAAATGAAGGTGCTTTCGATTTTCAGACTTTAAATACAAACGGAACTCGAGGCGAAGCTAAAGAATTGTACAAACAAGTTTTAGAAACGTCAAAAACGTGGAAAAACAGCGAAAACTTAATGTATGTTGTAGGTGCAACTAAAGCAGAGTATTTTGCTGATATCAGAAAAATTGTTCCGGATAGTTTCTTATTAGTTCCAGGAATTGGCGCTCAAGGCGGAAGTTTGTCGGAAGTTTGCAAATACGGAATGAATGATAAAGTTGGACTTTTGGTGAACTCGGCAAGAGCCATTATCTACGCTTCAAAAGGAACTGATTTTGCTGAAAAGGCAAGAGAAGAAGCTTTATCGGTTCAAAAAGAAATGGAAGAGATTATTTGTTTAAAGTTTCAGGTTTAAAGTTTCAAGTTTGCTTTGAACATAAATTAACCGCAAAGTTCGCAAAGGTTTTTCGCAAGGTTCGCAAAGAAAATAACTTTGCGTTCATAGCGTAAATCTTAGCGAACTTTGCGGTTAAGTATACACACCAATAACTTGAAACAAAAAGACTTGAAACATGAAACAATTAACGGACCAGCTTGGCACAATACATTCTTTTGAAACAGCTCCAAAACGAATTATTTCCCTCGTTCCTTCGCAAACCGAATTATTATATGATTTAGGTTTAGAAGAAAAAATCATCGGAATCACAAAGTTCTGTGTTCATCCGTATCATTTAAAATCTACCAAGAAGATTGTTGGCGGCACAAAGAAGATTCATTTTGAGAAAATAAAGCTTTTACAGCCCGATATTATCATTTGCAATAAAGAAGAAAACACCGAAGAGATTGTAAACCAATTAAAAGAAATTTGTCCAGTTTGGGTGACAAATATTGTTTCTATAGAAGATAATTTTCAGATGATTTCTGACTTCGGGCAATTATTCAATTGCAGAACCGAAGCTCAAAAATGGAACGATAAATTGGCCTTCGCTTTAACCGATTTCAAAAAATACATCCATAATATAGAAGAAAAGAAAGCGACCTATTTTATATGGAAGAATCCGTATATGGTTGCAGGAAATGATACCTATATAAATGAATTACTAAAACTGAATCATTTTAAAAACATCTACGAAGACAAAGGTCGTTATCCTGAAATTGAACTCAAAAAAATGCGTTTAGAGGGAGATCCTGATATTGTTTTCCTTTCTTCTGAACCTTACCCTTTTAAAGAAGAAGATGCTTTCGAAATAGGAAGATTTACACATCATGCCAAAACCATTTTTGTAGATGGCGAAATGTTCTCTTGGCATGGTAGCCGATTATTAAAGGCTTTCGCTTATTTTAAATTACTTCATGAAAGGTTGAAAAATTAGTTTTAGGTTTTCTTTGTTTCAGGTTTCAAGTTTGATTTACAGAACATTTATCTAACCGCAAAGAGCGCAAAAAATTACGCAAAGTTCGCAAAGTTTTTTACATAAAGCTTTGCGAACTTTACGTTTTATAAGTTTCAATGATTAAAATTTGCGTCTTTGCGGTTAAATTATGTTCAAAGTCAAGCAATTTGAAACAAAGAAAACTTGAAACCTGAAACAAAATTAATATTAAAAAAGAATGCCGACATCACAAAGACGCCGGCATTATTTAACTAACCAAAACCAAAATAATAAATAACCAGTTTATTACATTACAAAGATCCGACATATATCAATGTTATGCTGTTAAGGTCTTGTTATTACTTTGTTGGACAAAAGTTAATGTCTTAATTTTTTGTTCCAAGTTCCAAGTTTCAGGTTGTTGTTGGAGCGCATAGTTAACCGCAAAGAGCGCAAAGAATTACGCAAAGTTCGGAATTTTTTTACACAAAGCTTTGCGAACTTTGCGTTTTGTATAGACAACCGATAAATAAAAAACTTTGCGTGCTTTGCGGTTAAATTATGTTCAAAGTAAAGCAACATGAAACAAAGAAAACATGAAACCTGAAACAAAATAGTATAAAAAAGAATGCCGGCATCTCGAAGATGCCGGCATCATTTAACTAACCAAAACCAAAATAATAAATAACCAGTTTATTACATTACAAATGTCCGACATATATCAATCTTTTGCTGTTAAGGTTTTGTTATTACTTTGTTGACCATAAGTTAAGATTTGTAAAATCGTCTTTTTGAGCTTTCTGCGGCGTTAAATAATTTTTGGCTATTAAAATATAATAACAATCAATTTTGATTATCAATATGCTAAAGATAAGTTTGTATATTTGGTAAAGCGTTAAATATCAATGAAATGAAATTTAAATAAAAATTGGCATTTGACCGAAAAATAGATAACAGCAACATAAAAAACAAAAGAAATGAGCGAATCAAATGAAAGTAAATGTCCATATCATAACGGACAAATGAAAGAAACATCTGGAGCAGGAACATCTAATAAAGATTGGTGGCCAAATCGTTTAAATTTGAACATATTGCGTCAACATTCTAGTTTATCAGATCCTATGGAAAAAGGTTTTGATTATGCTTGCTGCATTTAAGACTTTAGATTTAAATGAAGTCAAAAAAGACCTTTTTGCATTAATGACAGATTCTCAGGATTGGTGGCCTGCTGATTATGGTCATTATGGGCCTTTGTTTATTCGTATGGCCTGGCATAGTGCAGGAACGTATCGTATTTCTGATGGACGCGGCGGTGCCAGTTCAGGCAACCAACGTTTTGCGCCTCTTAACAGCTGGCCGGATAATGGTAACTTAGATAAAGCTCGTTTCTTGCTTTGGCCAATAAAACAAAAATATGGCAATAAAATTTCATGGGCCGATTTAATGATTTTGACAGGAAACTGTGCTTTGGAATCGATGGGCTTTAAAACTTTTGGATTTGCAGGAGGTAGAGAAGATGTTTGGGAACCAGAACAAGATGTAAATTGGGGTAATGAAAAAGAATGGTTAGCTACTAGTGACAAACCAAATAGCAGATATTCTGGCGAGAGAGACTTAGAGAATCCTCTTGCTCGCTGTGCAAATGGGATTAATATATGTAAACCCAGAAGGTCCAGATGGAAATCCAGATCCACTAGGTTCTGGTAGAGATATTAGAGAAACGTTTGCCCGTATGGCGATGAACGATGAAGAAACGGTAGCTTTAACAGCTGGTGGACATACTTTTGGGAAAGCGCATGGAGCGGGAGATGCGGCATTAGTAGGAGCAGAGCCTGAAGGAGCAAGCATTGAACAAATGGGATTGGGATGGAAAAGTTCATATGGCACAGGAGTAGGTGGAGATGCTATTACGAGTGGTCTTGAAGGTGCATGGAAACCAAATCCGACGACTTGGGATAATGGTTATTTTGAAACCTTATTTAAATACGACTGGAAATTGACTAAAAGTCCAGCAGGAGCGCATCAATGGACACCAACAGATGAGAGCGCCGCTACAACTGTAGAAGATGCACATGATCCAACAAAAAGACATGCGCCAATGATGACAACAGCAGATATGGCCATGAGAATGGATCCTGCCTACGAAAAAATTTCAAGAGACTACATGCAGAATTTCGACAAATTTGCTGATGCTTTTGCAAGAGCGTGGTTCAAACTGACACACAGAGATATGGGGCCAATTAGCCGTTATTTAGGGCCAGAAGTTCCTAGTGAAATCTTGATTTGGCAAGACCCGATTCCTGCCGCTAAAAGCGAATTGAATCATAGCGATATTGCTCTTTTAAAAGAGAAAATTCAAGCTAGCGGACTTTCAATTTCTCAATTGGTATCGACTGCTTGGGCTTCGGCTTCAACTTTTAGAGGTTCTGATAAACGTGGAGGTGCTAATGGTGCTCGTATTCGTTTTGAGCCTCAAATTAATTGGGAAGCGAATTCGCCTGCGCAATTAAAAAATGTATTGGCAACGTATGAAAAAATACAAAATGAATTCACAGCTACTGGAAAAGTAGTTTCTATTGCCGATTTGATAGTTTTAGGAGGATCTGTAGGGATTGAAAAAGCGTGACAAATGCCGGAATAAATATTGACGCTCCTTTTACGCCAGGTAGAGGTGATGCGACTTTAGAACAGACTGATGTTCATTCTTTCAACGCATTAGAACCAAAAGCTGACGGATTCAGAAATTACAAAAGCGCTCAATGTAATCAAGTAACTGAAGAACTTTTAGTAGATAAAGCACAATTGCTTGGATTAACTGCACCAGAAATGACAATTTTGCTTGGAGGTTTAAGAGTCTTGAATACGAATTATGATGGTTCTAAACATGGTGTGTTGACAAAAAATACAGAAACATTGAATAATGATTTCTTTGTCAATTTATTAGACTTGGGTACGGCATGGAAAGCAATCAATGAAACGGGTGAAACTTTTGAAGGACGTGACCGCAAAACAGGTGAAATTAAATGGACAGCAACTCGTGCAGACCTTATTTTTGGTTCAAACTCAGAATTGCGTGCTATTGCAGAAGTTTACGCTTCTAACGATGCAAAAGAACGTTTCGTAAAAGATTTTGTTGCTGTATGGACAAAAGTTATGAACGCTGACCGATTTGATTTAGTTAAATAAGAATCTGAGATACTAAGATACTAAGATACTAAGGGGCTAAGCTCTTTAGGAAATGGTCTAAAACAAGACCTGCTTCCAAATGAAAACCCGATAGGTTTTAAAACCTATCGGGTTTGTTTATTCAATGTTCAAAGTAAAAAAACTTAGAACCTTAGCATCTTAGCAACTCAGTACCTTTTAAGAAAAAACCACCGTCTTATTGCTATAAACCATTGTTTTTCTTTCAGCATGTAATTTGATCGCTCTTGCCAAAACTATTCTTTCCAAATCCCTTCCTTTCATGATAAAATCTTCAACAGAGTGAATGTGCGAAACTCTAGCAATATCTTGTTCGATGATTGGACCTTCGTCTAATTCTTCGGTAACATAATGACTTGTTGCACCAATAATTTTTACACCGCGTTTAAATGCCGAGTGATATGGTTTTGCGCCCGGAAATGCTGGTAAAAATGAATGGTGAATATTGATGATTTTGTTTTCGTAAAGTGAAATCAGTTTTGGTGTAATAATCTGCATATAGCGCGCCAGAACAATAAAATTGATATCGTATCTTTTTAAAAGCTCAATTTGTTTTGCTTCGCCTTCTTCTTTATTGTCTTTTGTAAAAGGAACACAGTGATACGGAATATTAAATCGCTCGGCGACACATCTTAAGTCGTTGTGATTGCTAATAATAACAGGAATTTCAACATTTAGTTCGTCAGCGCTGTAACGGCCCAAAATATCAAAAAGGCAATGATCATATTTAGACACAAACAAAGCCATTTTTGGTTTTTGTTCCTGATTGTACAAATCCCATGACATATCAAAATCGGATGCAATGGCTTGGTCGAAGTCGGCTTTAAAGCTTTCAATCGTAGTTTTTTGATTGGCAAATTCACATTCCAAGCGCATAAAAAACACATTTTGCTCTACATCAACATGCTGATCTATGTAAGTGATATTTCCTTCTACTTTAGCGATAAAAGTAGTCACTGCGGCAATAATTCCTTTTTGGTCTTTACAATGAATAAGAATGGTAATTTTTTGCATTTTGGTCTTTTGGTTTATTTTGGTTAGTTACAAAGTTGCAAAGGTTCAAGGTAACAAAGGCTTCTTTGTACCTTTGTTATTTTGTCTCTTTGTACCTTTGAAAAAAAGCTATTTTCCGTCCTGCATTGCAAAAACTTTCTGCAACAAAGGCGTTGTTCTTGCACTGATATTATTTCGGATTTCTTTCTCTTCAACAGCAATCATTTTAAAAACGCCTGATAAAGCCTGATTGGTTGTATAATCAGTCAAATCAGGATTTACTTTTTTCACAAGCGGAATCGTATTGTATTTGGTAATAATTTTAGTCCAAACGGCATCAGCTCCAACTTTTGCAAATGAATTTTTAATTACCGGATTAAATTTTCCGTACAAAGCAGTCGTTGTGCTTCCTTGTAAATAGGTTGTCGCGACGCTATCGTTTCCTAATAAAATGTTTTTAGCATCTGTAAATGACATATTTTTCACTGCCGATACAAATATTGGCGTTGCCTCTTTCACCGCATCTTCGGCGACACGATTCAGCATCTTGATTCCTTCATCTGCCAGTGAACTCAAACCAACTTTTCTAAGCGTGGCATCAACTTTTTGTAATTCTTCAGGCATTAAAATTTTTACAGCTTCATTTTTATAAAAACCATCAACGGCAGTTAATTTGCTCACTTGTTGCGTAATTCCTTTATTTAAAGCTTCTTTTAATCCAGCCGAAATATCGACACCACCAGCAGGTATTTGTGATGCAATTTGCGGAAGCTGATTTAAAGTCTGTTGCATTTCGGCGCATGAAACAAGTGAAAATGTAAGGGCGAATAATAAAATCTTTTTCATTTATTTGGGGGTTGTTTAAGTTTCAAAAATACTACTTATTCAAAAACAACGCCACAATTTTATTTTAGGAGCAGAAAGATTTTGTTTCATAATTAACACTCGTCCCGCTATTCGTTGCAATCTTTCATGCCGAACCCCGGCATAAAAGGATTTCCACTGCTATCGGGGCTAGACTAGAAGTTTTTCGTTTTTTAAGAGCAAAAAACTATTTGAAAATTTGTTTATCTCCTTTTATGCCATTCGCGTAATAAATCTTCAAAGAAAGATTTAATTTCTTGCTTATCGCCTTCAACGCTTATTTTAAAACTGCTTCCATCTTTTTTGGTAATTAATGCATAAGGGCAGTAAGTTACTCCGGCATTATACACAGTGTCAATTTTCGATATAGATGGATAAAATGCAAAATCAATTATATTTTTTTCTGAATTTCGTTTATCAATCCAGTAAGTTGCAACTCTTTTGTTAGTGAAAAAATTACCTGCAAATTCTTTTTTAAATTCACTGTAAAACTTGATAATAACTTCGTTTTGGTCTAAAATATTGAGATTTTGGATATACTTAATATCTTCCTGATTTAAGCTTTTATTGTTTTCAATCTTGTTGCAAGAAAAAAGAAGACCAAAAACATTATGAAAATATATTTTTGCATACGTTTTATTCTTTCTCAAGCAAATCAATTTTCTCATCTGTCTTTTCAATGTAAACAGACATTTCACTGTATTTCCATTTCCCTCTTTTTTCGCCAACAACAAACAAAGTAGCTTTGCCTTTTGGGCCTTTTAGAGGAACTTGCACATCGCATTTTCTAACGTCATTTGTAGTGCTTACACTTCCAGAAAGCATTCCATCAGTTTCAATAGGCGACCCCAATTTTTCAATCAATATTTTATTATGCTGAACGAGTGTCATAGATTCTTTATAAGCTTCAGAATCTTTCATGATTGAAGTAACTTCAAAGAAAACTCCAAATAAAAATAAAGCAAATAATACAATAAGACTCATACATCCAGTAGGAACAAACCATTTCCAGTTTCTGGCCCACCAGCTTCTTTTATCTACTATAACTTCGTTTGGATCTTCCATAATTTAGATTTGATTTAATTTAATTGGTTGTATATCAAAGCTAAAATAAGAATTAATTGTAATTGTTTTTAAGTGTTTTGTATTAAATTAAAAATTCATTTATAAATTTTATAAAGCGATTTTTAAGGTTTAAAATTATTATGTTTTATCTATTCCTAAACGCGAGATCTTCCAAAGCTTTTGGATTGCTTATTACTTTTGCAACTTCTTGCCTTCTCATGCAATCATCATTGCCGGTTCCTGTGCTTAAAATTAGTTTTTTGGGAATAATTGGCTTTTTGTCGAAAATTGTAGCATATAATAAAGTTGCTTGTAAAAATCCGCCATCGTTTAAAACAAGGAATGTGTTATTTTGTTCAAAACGCAGATTGTCTTTGTTGTTTACTAAATAATTATAGCCGCTTTTGCCTTCATAGGCGTCTTTAATTGCATCCCCAACTCGTAACAAACCCGCATTTTTAATATATACCATGGCTAAAAGAGCATTTTTACGCATTTCTTCATGATATTCATTAAATTTTGAATCAGTGTAGGGTACAGGAGACATTCCTTCGTATATATAAATAGCTACATCGGGGCTGTTTACATGAATTTTTTCGACTATCATTTTCAAATTTGATCTGTATTTTTCAAGATCAGTTAATGCTATTGGAGTCGATTCTTGAAGTATTACATAATCATAATAATTTCCATCTTTATCTCGATTTGAAAAATTTTGATTTGCTTCTGTTTTATTAGTATCATAAACTTTATCGAGCGGAACTCCCATTGTTGTCAATTGCTGGACAATTACAGCTTGATTATTTGCATTGCATAATTCCTGAAACAAAGTTGGTGCGCTGACAAAGTATTCTGTATGGTTGTTTCCTATAAATAATAAACGTTTAAAACCTTCTGCTTTTGGTGCTTTTGGTTTTACGATTCCATCAGCGTTGATAGTTATATCATTTCCTTTATTATTGCAAGCAGTAAAAATAATTGCTATAATGGCAAAAAGGGAAATTTGTTTTTTCATTGCGGGTTTATTTGAGGTTTGCTTTAAAGATTAAAAATCTGGCAAACTTCAGGTTTAAAAACCGCAATTCACGACCTAAAAAGTTTTAAAACTAATAGATTAAGCCTATAAAATAGTTGCTTTACAGTTCTTGCAGGCTATTCAAATCGTATAAAGAATATAAGTTAGGATTGTAAACAGGATTCATTTTTTTATGTCGGCTAAAATTGAATAGGTGTGATCTCTGCCACCAATTGCTAAATAAAATAAAGATTTAGATACATGAAAAGGTCTTAAAGGAATTGATTTCCATCCTTGCACTAAATTTTTAATAAAATGCTTTAATGCATACTTGAATACTTTTTCTCCTGGACGTAGAAAATAAATTGTTGAACTTTTTTGTTTGGTCATTGTATTAGGAAAAGTAACAAATCTTCCGCCTTGTTGGATCAATAAATTGATTTCAAAAAGTGTTAATCCATCTATATTTTCTGTTTTCATGATAAATTCATTTTTGTAAATTAATAGTAGTGGTATATTATTTTGCAAAGTTCAAATTTTAGTAAAGTTTTTTTAAGACGTAAAAGGTTTAAAATCATTAAAATAGGTTTTTTTATGATTTTTAAAAGGCTCCAAAAAAGAGAGAATTTATCATAACTTTGATAAATTCTCTCTAAAACTTAAGTTTACTATGTTCTTAATTTGAAACTACACTTTGAGAAACTGCTTCTTGATCTTTTTCATAAACATCTTGAAAGAAACCAATTTCTCCATTTTCGTTTACTAATGAAGTGAAATAAGTAATATAGATAGGTACTTTTTTAGTTAATTTAAAACTGTTTTCTGTTTTTCCAGCCATAGCCTTATCAATTTTGTCTTGCGTCCATTCTGGATAATCTTTAAGCATTGCTGTCGCAAGTTCTTTAGCCATTTTCACATTAATACAACCGTGGCTGAAAGTTCTTTTTTCAAAATCAAATAGTGTTTTAGCTGGTGTATCATGCATGTAAATATCATCAGGATTTGGAAACATAAATTTCACTAATCCTAAAGAGTTTTCTGGTCCTGGTTTTTGTCTTACTTGACCATTGACCATTTCCATATTATGATCAGCAAGATAATTTGGATCGGCGGCGATTTTAGATTTTAATTCGTTTTGAACAATACTTTGTGGTACCGTCCAATAAGGGCTGAAAACAATTCTGTCAATTTCGCCATTAAAAATGGTAGTTTTAGTTAAAGGCGAACCAACGAATACATTAGATCTTAAAACGACTTTTCCGTTTTTCACATAAACCAATTCGTATGAAGGAACATTAACCAAAACATATTCGTCTGCATTATTCATTTCGGTTGCAATGGTACGACATCTTTCCATATTCAATTTCAACGTTTCCATTTTATCAGAAATCGGAATATTCATTTCTTTGATATGTTCTTCTGCAAGAATATAGTTAGGTTTGAATCCGTTTCTTACTTTATATTTCATTACAGCATCCATCAATTCGCGGTCATAAACATCACTTTTAGAATCTTGTTTCAAATCGCCTAAAATGTATAAACGAGTTCTAATTTGAGCGATGGTATTTGAAACTGCATCCGGACGTAAATCTTTGTACGGAGTTTCTGCTGGAACAATTGGTTTCCATTTGTTTGATCGTTCTATTTTTTTGTATTGTTTTAAAACATTTTGCAATTTGTAATATTGATCAAAAGCAACTTTATTGTCTTCTGGTGCGGCTGACTTCTTCAATAGTACTGTAATTCATAAAATCTTTCAGCATAGCATCATAAGAAACTTTTTTAGTGGTTTCAGAATTGCTTTTTTTAGCATACATAATATAAAGTGAGCTTAAAAGCATATCTGCGTCTGTTTTAGAAAGATTTGTTGTTGCAGATGAATCAAAAAGTAGGTCAATTTCTTTTTGATACGGAATTACCAAATCGTTTGTTTTTTTTGCTTTATCATATAAAACAGAAGCAAATTCATTGATCTGATCTTCATCATACCAAATAGTTCCTAAAGTTCTGTTTTTGTACAATGACATGACATCAGATTTATATTTTTTCAAATCAGAGTATCTTTTAAAGAAGTCGTTTGAAATTTCATTTTCGTCATCATTAGAATTAATTGTGACTGCAGTAGAGTTTGGAGTTTTTGTATTTAAGGAATTACTGTTTTCAATTCTGTTATAAGAGGATACAAAAAAACTCAAACCTAAAATTACGGTGAATGAATATAGTGTTTTCATTTTTTTAAATTTTTACGTTATACTTTTTAAATGGCAAGTTTTTGGTAAAAATTTGGGGCTTTCTACACTGCTAAATTACTATCAGAAGGCTTGAAACACGTTTTTAGATTTTATTTAAATGTTGCGAAATTGCCATGTCTTTAAGCTTTCTTTAACTTATATCAATTCGTCTTCAAAATTGTTACCCCCTGTTATCAAAAAAAACATTTTTCTTTTTTTGTTAACATAAAGCTATTCTCGTAATCAAATATTAAAATAATTTGTACATTGGTCGCTTAAAATTATCATATTCATAAAATGGAACCACAAATACCATATATTCCTAAAAATAAAGTAAGAATTGTCACAGCGGCTTCGCTATTTGACGGGCACGATGCTCGCAATTAATATCATGCGTCGAATTATTCAGTCAACAGGAGTTGAAGTAATTCACCTTGGTCATGACAGAAGTGTTGAAGAAGTAGTAAATACCGCAATCCAGGAAGATGCAAACGCTATTGCAATGACTTCGTATCAAGGCGGTCACAACGAATACTTTAAATATATGTATGATTTGCTTCATGAAAAGGGAGCAGGACACATTAAAATCTTCGGAGGTGGAGGCGGTGTAATTCTGCCAAGCGAAATCTCAGAATTGCATGAATATGGAATTACAAGAATTTATTCTCCAGATGATGGCCGTTCTTTAGGACTTCAGGGAATGATCAATGATTTGGTACAACGTGCCGATTTTCCTATTGGAGATAAATTAAATGGAGAAATCGATCATATCGAGAATAAAGTTCCAACAGCAATTGCGCGTTTAATTTCGTCAGCTGAGAATTTCCCAGAAATTGCAAAACCAGTTTTTGATAAAATTCACGAAAGCAATGCAACTTCAAAAATTCCAGTTTTAGGAATTACAGGAACGGGTGGTGCCGGAAAATCTTCTTTGGTAGATGAATTGGTTCGCCGTTTTTTAATTGATTTCCCAGAAAAAACAATCGGATTAATTTCTGTTGATCCCTCGAAAAGAAAAACGGGAGGAGCGCTTTTAGGAGACAGAATCCGAATGAATGCCATAAATAATCCTCGTGTTTATATGCGTTCGCTGGCGACACGTCAGTCGAACTTGGCATTGTCTAAATATGTAGCCGAAGCGATTCAGGTTTTGAAAGTCGCAAAATACGATTTGATTATTTTAGAAACTTCAGGAATTGGTCAGTCTGATACCGAAATTATGGATCATTCAGACGTTTCTTTATATGTAATGACACCAGAGTTTGGAGCGGCAACACAATTGGAAAAAATCGACATGCTTGATTTTGCCGATTTAGTGGCTTTAAACAAATTTGATAAACGAGGCGCGCTTGATGCTTTGCGCGATGTAAAAAAACAATATCAGAGAAACCATAATCTTTGGGATAAAAGCCCAGACGAAATGCCAGTTTTCGGAACAATTGCTTCGCAGTTTAATGATCCGGGAATGAACACGCTTTACAAAGCGATTATGGATAAAGTGGTTGAAAAAACGGCTTCAGATTTGAAATCGACTTTTACAATTACAAAAGAAATGAGCGAGAAAATCTTCGTGATTCCTCCAGGAAGAACGCGTTATTTGTCTGAAATTGCGGAGAATAACAGAAGTTATGATGAGACCGCAATTGCCCAGCAAAAAGTCGCTCAAAAACTATACGGAATTTTCAAAACCATAGAATCAGTTTCTGGAAAAGTGCCTCAAATCAATAAATCAGGAATCGATGATTCGACTGTTTTACCAAGCGGCATTCAAGAACACGACGAAAACAGAATCTTTTTAAATCTTTTACTGAATCAATTTGATAAAGTAAAAATGGATTTAGATCCGTACAATTGGGAAATTATCCTGAATTGGGATGAAAAAGTAGCGAAATACAAAAATCCGGTTTACTCGTTTAAAGTACGTGATAAAGAAATCAAGATTGCCACACATTCTGAAAGTTTATCGCATTTGCAGATTCCGAAAATTGCTTTGCCTAAATATGAAGGCTGGGGCGATATTCTGCGTTGGAATTTACAGGAAAATGTTCCTGGAGAATTTCCTTTTGCTTCGGGATTATATCCGTTTAAACGTGAAGGCGAAGATCCGTCAAGAATGTTTGCGGGCGAGGGCGGACCAGAAAGAACCAACAAACGTTTTCATTATGTGAGTGCGGGAATGCCTGCAAAACGTCTTTCTACGGCTTTTGACAGTGTAACTTTATACGGAAACGATCCTGATTTGCGTCCGGATATTTACGGAAAAATCGGAAATGCCGGAGTTTCAATCTGCTGTTTGGATGATGCTAAAAAACTATATTCAGGTTTCGATTTGGTTCACGCATTGACTTCGGTAAGTATGACGATCAACGGGCCTGCGCCGATGTTGTTAGGTTTCTTTATGAATGCGGCAATCGATCAGCAATGTGAGATTTACATTAAAGCAAATGATTTAGAAAAAGAAGTTGAGGCTAAAATCAACAAATTATACAAAGACAAAGGAATCGAAAGACCTAAATACCAAGGTGAACTTCCAGCAGGAAACAACGGTTTAGGATTAATGCTTTTAGGCGTTACCGGAGATGAGGTTTTACCTTTAGAAGTTTATAATGAAATAAAAATAAAGACATTATCGCAAGTTCGTGGAACAGTTCAGGCCGATATTTTAAAAGAAGATCAGGCACAGAATACTTGTATTTTCTCAACCGAATTTGCTTTGCGTTTAATGGGCGACGTTCAGGAATATTTTATTACCAAAAACGTTCGTAATTTCTATTCGGTTTCGATTTCAGGATATCATATTGCTGAGGCAGGAGCAAACCCAATTACGCAATTGGCGTTTACGCTTTCAAATGGTTTCACTTACGTGGAATATTATTTGAGCCGCGGAATGAACATCAACGATTTTGGACCAAATTTGTCGTTCTTCTTCTCAAACGGAGTAGATCCAGAATATTCAGTAATTGGACGTGTGGCGCGTAAAATTTGGGCAAAAGCTATGAAAAACAAATATGGAGCCAACGAAAGAGCGCAAATGCTGAAATATCATATTCAGACATCCGGACGTTCGTTGCACGCGCAGGAAATTGATTTCAACGATATCAGAACCACTTTACAGGCTTTATATGCAATTTATGATAACTGTAATTCGCTTCATACAAACGCTTACGACGAAGCGATTACAACGCCAACAGAAGAGTCTGTACGTCGTGCAATGGCGATTCAGTTGATTATCAATAAAGAATTAGGTTTAGCGAAAAACGAAAACCCAATTCAAGGTTCCTTCATCATCGAAGAATTAACGGATTTAGTGGAAGAAGCAGTTCTTCAAGAATTCGACAGAATTACAGAAAGAGGAGGAGTTCTAGGCGCAATGGAAACCATGTACCAAAGATCTAAAATTCAGGAAGAAAGTTTATATTATGAAACTTTAAAACACAACGGAGATTTCCCAATTGTGGGTGTAAATACGTTCTTGAGTTCAAAAGGTTCACCAACAGTAATTCCGGCTGAGGTTATTCGTGCAACCGAAGAAGAAAAACAATATCAAATTACGATGCTGGATAATTTGCATAATTTCCACGAAGCAAAAGTAAACGAGCATTTGAATACGTTACAGCAAGCCGCAATTAAAAACGAAAACTTATTCGATCATTTAATGGAAGCTACAAAGGTTTGTTCTTTGGGGCAGATTACTTCGGCGTTGTTTGAAGTTGGCGGGCAGTATAGAAGGAATATGTAGAAAAATGCATTTTTGAATGTCCGAAATTATCGAACGTTTATTCATTATAGAACGCCTCTCAGAAATGAGAGGTTTTTTGTTTGAATGAATATTTAAACAAGGCCGAAGGACTATAATCGTTCAGCATTGGGTTTTGCCCAATGTCTGTAATAAGACCCAATAGGAAGGCCCTGAAAGGGCTTAAGTAATTAGATAACGAGAATAGCTATCACCCTTTCAGGGTTTCGGTTTGTATTGGATTTTGTGTAGAAGGGGGAGGGTTGTTCTCTAATAGGGCGTTGCCCTATTTTGGAGCTGTTAGCCTTTCAGGCTTTTTTATGTAGGCTTTTAATCAATGCGGAATCAAGACGCTTGTGCCATCAGAATAAATTAATTATGTAAGACATCCGTTGTGATTATAGATTGGTTAATTATTAAACAATTGACACCATATAAATTAGATTTTGGTTAACAACATCTTGAAAAAAGCATTCAATTGTTTAAAAGAACCAATAAAATATTGGACAGTATAACCGTCCTGCTCTATATCATCAATATTAAAATATTCAAAAAAACTACCCTGATTCATTAAAAATGCTTCAATGCTATTTCCTATATTCCATGTAGTGCTTAAATCTAAGTCTAATGGTAATGTTTCTAAAGAAGGCAAAACTTGATTGTTTATAAATGTTATTACCTGAGGCAAATCGTTCAATGGTAAATAAACATTTGAATCTTTGTCAGTTAATCCTTCTAATGGCATGCCAGTTTCTAATTTATAATAATATTCACTGACCATAGCTTTATAGAGTTCTAGTGCTAAATCTTTATTGACCGAATAAGCATAATACAAGATTACTCCATAACTATCAAAATCTGTGTAAAATCCTGGTGCATCTGAATTGTCATAATCAACTTCTAATTCTATTCTTCTAGGCATTTTATATTCTATTTTTTAGTCTTTTAAATAGTAGTAAAAATACAAACATATTTGATAATTATTTTCATTATTCAATAACAACCTTACTTGCTAGCGCTAGCGTCTCGCTAGTGAGCGCAAAGTAATGCACGAGCGAGACGCTCGCGCCAGCAGATGGATTTTAATATTTATAAAACCTTTCAGAAACGAAAGGTTTTTTTAATTTTAGTGTTATGAAAAACACTATCTATTATATTCTGTTTCTTTTTGTTATGGTTTTTGGATATAGCCAAGACAAGCAATTATTAAAAACGGGAATTATCATCGATTCCGTGAAAATTACAACTGCTCCAACAGAATCCTATGCCATATATCTCCCTAAAAAATACGATTCTAAAACCCCAATGGCATTGGTTTTTATTTTTGATCCAGCGGCAAGAGGCAAAAAAGGAATTGCGCCGTTTATTCTCGCCGCAGAAACGTATCATTATATTTTGGTTTGCTCCAATACTTTAAAAAATGGATTAGTCCAAAATAATATTGCCATTGCCAATAGATTATTTGATCAAGTATTGCAAACCTATGCGATTGATACTTCCCAACTTTATATATCAGGTTTTTCAGGAGGTGCAAGATTAGCAAGTCTTTTTGGGATATCTACAGGCGCTTTTCAAGGCGTTATTGCTTGTGGTGCTTCTTTTAATGCTATGGATAAGTTTATACCTCCGTCTAATAAATTTTCATACGTTGGTATGGTTGGAGATCGGGATATGAATTATCATGAAATGCTTGAAAATAAAGAATGGCTGGACAAAACTAAGATTGTAAATACGCTTTTTGTAACTCATGCTGGTCATTCTTGGCCTAAACAATCTGAAATGCTTCGTGCATTTGGCTGGTTAGAAATCGAGGCTTACAAAAAAAATATAAGGCCTAAGAACGACACTATTATCAAAAGAATTTACGAGATTAATACGCAAATAGGTGATAGTTTAAAAGCAAATAATGAACTCGTACTTTCGGTAAATGCCTATGAAAAAGGAATTACTTTTTTTAATACAAATGGAGATAATGCTTTAAGAGCCAAGATTGCCGAAATCAAAAAATCTGGAGCCTATAAAGATGAAATTGCAAAAATGGAGAAGATAAAATTTGAGGAAAATAAAATCCTAGATAAACTTTCACTTCGTTTTCAAGAGGAATTGAAAACGGCTAAGAGTAATACTGATTTGAAGTACTGGAAATCTGAAATTGAGGAATTGAATGAGATGAAGCTTGACAACAAAAATCTATTAGCACAAAATATGGCCATTAGGGTGTTAAACTGGTTTCAAATTATGGTTTATGAAACAGGACAAGAATTTAAAAGAAACCAACAAAATGACAAGTTTCTTTACTGTCAGGAATTGTATAAAATTATTACGGAAAAAAATTGAGCTCATTTAAAAAATTCCATAAAGTTTGTCATTTCGACCGAAGGGAGAAATCACACTAGTAATTCTACAAAGATTGGTGATTTGTATTGTCGAGCTTCGAGTGCGATTTCTCCCTTCGGTCGAAATTGTAAAAGTCACTTATTTCGGTAACGGATTTATCATTTCAATTGGCTTTTTTCCATCGATTCCCTGATGTGGTCTTTCGTGATTATAATAATATAAATATTGTAATAATTCTTCTTTTAGCTCTTCTTGAGAATCAAAATCCGTGTCTCTTAATAAATCGTCTTCCAGAGTTCTCCAAAACCGCTCTACTTTACCATTTGTCTGTGGACGGTAAGGTTTTGTATATCGGTGCACGATTCCTAATTCCATCAGCATTCTTTCAAATGGATGGTTATTTTTGACTTTGCTTGTTTTAGGTCCAAATTCAGCCCCATTATCAGATAATATCTCTTCAAATTTTATTTCATAATGACTGCTTAGGATGTTTAAGCATTTTAATGACGCAAACATCACTGTTAAACTGGTAATGTCTGGAACTAATTCTGCCCAGGCAATTCGGCTGTAATCATCAATTACACAGACTAAATAGAGTTTTTTATTTTCTCCACGAATTATGCTTTTACTTAAATAATGACAATCAATATGACCTAGCTGTCCCATTCTTTCCTTGATTATTTTCTGATGATTCTTTTTAATCTTCGGAGTTAATCTATTTATTTTATGCCTTTTTAAAATATTATAAACTCCAGAATATGATGGTGCATGTTTTCCTAATTTGGGATTTAAGATACTAACAATTTCATATTTGTTGTTTCCTTTTTCTCTTAATTCGATTACTTTTTGTTCTATAAAAGGCAAAGGACGTCGGGTTTTATATTTTGGACCTCGCTTTTGAGGCAATAGATCCTGAGATTTCCCACTCTGTTTATAGCGATTATAATACTTTAAGAAACTTTTTCTGCACGTGTCATTTGCTGTGTAAAAATCCATCGCCTTTTTATAAAGTGGATGAGTTTTGTTTTTCACCTGCTCATATTCTTTTATCAAGAAACGATATTTCTCTAAATAGTTCCTCTCTAATGTACAATCTTGACTATTATTTCTCATCGTAACAAAATTTATTAAATTTAAATTTTGTTACCGAAATATCTAACCTTTACAGAAATGACAATATGAAGGTTAATTTTCAATAAAAAAGAAAATATTAAAAATTGAAAAACCTCCCATTCCTGAGAGGTTTTTTTATGTTTTCTGAAAATCAGTTTAGTATCTAAACTTTCTTCTTGATTGTTCCTTTTGATTTTCGCTTCAATTTTTCAAGAATAGCATTTGCTTTTTCATCTTGGCAAATGAATCTTAGTGATTCTGCGTAGCGATAATAATATACCGGTTCTAAGTCAGAAGTCATGGCAAATAATTTATCATACCAATCGGTCGCTTTTTCCAGCTTGTCGTGTTGGTAAGAGGAATCTCCCAATTTCTGGAATAAATCTACAGATTTATAGCCTTTTGCGACGATTTTTTCGTAGGTTTTAATAACATCAACATAAGCGTATTTGTCGCTTACTTTGTCGGTTATATACACGGTTTCATTTTGAGGCAGTGACACGAAATGAAAAAACAATCAATAATACTAAAACAAGAAATTTTTGTTGCATAAGTATTAGTTTAAAAGATTGGTTTTGTTAGTCATTTTGTCTTCGATAATTTTAATCGTGTATTTTTAATTCGTTTTGCAAATATATCTAAATCAGTAATATAACGTGTAAATGGGCTGTTTTTTTCTCATTTGGTCGACTTTTTAAGACGAATGTGCGAAACTATTTACGATTGTTTTTTATAACGTTTTTACAATGAAATAATTTTAGTGAGGGCAATTTTATTTTTGAAAATTTAAAATCTAACTTTATGATTATTAAATTGGCGAGCATCATGACAGTTCGGCAATATTTGGATAAAATAAATAATTGGAATGGAGAAGAAAGCGAAATAAAAGATTTTGGTTTAACCGAATTAGAAAATCTCATTTCAAAAAATGCTTTGAATAGAAGCGAAAACTATTTTACTCTCCAAGCTCTTTTTCAAAAATCATCTGAAGAAACTACACTAAATATTGAAACGGCAAACCTAATTTCAAAACAAGTTGGTTTATTATTCCTAAATGAAAAAGAAGTCGAAAATGTTTGTTTTGCAAGTAGTACAGAATTGCGAACAGAATTTAGACAAAGTTTTCGAATACTAGATTTGCTCGATTTCATTTATGCAATTCTACATTCATCGATTTATGAAAACGGCGTTGAATATGTGAATCAAAAAATTCCATTTCTGGATGATGGCGATGTGTTTTGGAAAATAGCTCAAATAGGAAATGATATTCGGAAGAAGGAAATTCAATAAATAAAAAAGCGACTCCTGGAACGAGTCGCTTTTGCTTTTGTTGGGGACAAAAAGGGTTAGCGACGGAAAGATGGACTTTGGTTCACTGTTTCATCTAACTTTACAGCCTTCACTTTTTTGGCTACAACTTTAATTTCGTGTTTTGCAGTTTTACCATTTTCAGTTACTTCTAAAACATAAGTTCCGGCTGGATGACCTTCTAAGCTTATTGTTTTCGAAACTTCTAATTTGTTTGCGACAGATTCTCCTGTGTAAACTAAATTATGGTTTTCATCATAAATTGAAAAAGAAGAATTTTCAACAGTGTCAAGAGTAAAGCTTACTACTTTTCCGTTTCCAGTAACTATATTCAAAATATAATCACCTTTTCCTTCATTTGCGTAGGTAAAAATTGCTGATAGGAACAAGGCCGCAATCAAGCCCATTTTGGCAAATTTTGTCATGTTTTTTTTAATTGTTTTTTTTAAGATTAATACTAAAATAGTGGCGCGTAAAACTACAAAAGAAATTTAATTTTCTGCAAAAAAAAGCCGTTTTCAAACGCTTAAGTTGTTGAATTAAAGATGTTTCAATAATTTTCTTACAGTATGTACGAAATTTTTAAAGTATTGGATGTTTTTTTGTCGATTTTTTTAAAAGTGTAAAAGTCAGACTTTTAAAATTATTAGGAATTGTTTTCCAAAAAAGAAAAACAAAAGAAAAACAGTTCAGTTTAGAGCAAAAAAAACAGCTCAATAACCACAAAGAGCTGTTTGTAAAACAATCACGTTTTTACTAACTATCTAACCTTATACTTTTATGAGAAGTATAACTTTTTTAGCGTACTGCTACGCTAGTATTTTTAGCAGAACCTGCTTTATAAACTGTAGAAACTGCTTTTTTTGATAAAACAGATGTTTCATCAGAAACTGTAATTTCGTGTCTTACCTTTTTTGTACTGTCTTCAACTTCTAGATAGTAAGTTCCTTCTGGAAACTGTTCTAAGCTAAAAGTTCTTAGGATTCCGTCTTTACCTGAAGCACTTTCAGAATAAATCAATTCTCCATTTTTGTCGTAAATAGCTACATTAGCTTTTTTTACCTGATTTAGAGCAAAAGTGATCACTTTTCCATTTCCTTTCAAAACGTGAACATTCAAAAGGTCGTTTCCGTCAATTGCAAAAGCATTGCTTGTTGCGAAAAGTACTGCACATACTAAACTTAATTTTAAAATCTTTTTCATAATCTTAGTTATTAAATTAATAGTTCTAATTCTCTGATGTAAAATTACTTCAACAAGGGGTAATTGAGTACAACTCTATTTGCCAATTTCTATGCTATATTCTCATTTACGAAACCGTTATAGGTTAAAATTTGAATTATATTTATCGTTTTTGCAAAAACAGCTATTATTTTTCAATGTTTTAGTTAATCTTAAAATAACAATTTCTTAAGAATTAACTGAAAGAAAGTCAGTTACTTCAAAATAGCATAAAACAAAAAAAACAGCTCCATTACCACAAAGAGCTGTTCTTGTTTGTTATATTTTTATTACCAATTTTTTATACCTAATTATATAGGTGTAATTTTTAGCGTACCGCTACGCTAGACTCTTTATTAAATCCTGATTTGTAAACAGAAGAAACTGCTTTTCTTGATAAAACTGAAGCATCACTAGTAATGGTGATTTCATGTCTCACTTTTTTTACATTGTCTTCTACTTCTAAATAATAAGTTCCAACTGGAAATTCTTCTAAGTTAAAAGTTCTCAAAATTCCTTCTTTACCCGAAGCATATTCAGAATAAAGCAGTGTTCCATCTTTATCATAAATTGCAACATTTGCTTTTTTCACTTGATTAAGTGCAAACGTGATCAATTTACCATTTGTTTTTAATACATGAAGATTAAAATCTTCATTCCCGCCAATTGCAAAAGCGCTAAATCCTGTGAAAAGCACTGCACCTACTAAACTTAATTTTAAATTTTTCATAGCATTAGTTTTTTTAGATTAATAGTTCTAATTCTCTGATGCTAAATTACTTATGTTATAATGATTTTCTCACAACTCTATTTTCCAATTTCTATGCTGTATTCTCATTTACGAAACCGTTATAGGTTAAATTTTGAATTTAATTTAATGATTTTGTTAATTTGGTAATTATTTTTTAAATTTTTGATGATTTTGGCTTTGCGTTGAATTGATGATTTGTTTACATGACGAATTAATTTTATCACAAAGATTCACAAAGAAAGAAACGCAAAGATTCGCAAAGGTTTAAAAAACTTAGCGAATCTCTGCGATAGACTTTGTGAATCTCTGTGGTATAAATGCAAAAAAAACAGCTCAATAACCACAAAGAGCTGTTTCTAAAACCTTTCGGTTTTTAAACTTTACTAACTATCTAACCTCATTTTTATACTGTATGCGAGTATAAATCTTTTAGCGTACTGCTACGCTAGTATTTTTTGCGACATTTTTGTAAACCGCTGAAACTGCTTTTGATGATAAAACTGTAGCATCATCAGAAACTGTAATTTCGTGTCTTACTTTTTTAGTGCTGTCTTCAACTTCTAAATAATAAGTTCCAGCTGGAAATTCTTCTAAGCTGAAAGTTCTTAAGATACCATCTTTTCCAGATGCATTTTCAGAATACAATAAAGATCCGTCTTTATCATATATAGATAAGTATGCTTTTTTAGTTTGGTTTAAAGCAAACGTAATAAGCTTTCCATTTCCTTTTAATACGTGAAGACCAAATTCTGCATCTCCATCAATTGCATAAGTATTTAATCCTGATAATAATACTGCAACTACTAAACTTAATTTTAATATCTTTTTCATAATTCTTTATGTTTAAATTTTTAGTTCATTTCTCTGATGTAAAATTACTGCAGGAGTTGCTTTTTGAACACAACTCTATTTTCCAATTTATATGCTATATTTTCATTTACGAAACCGATATAGGTTAAAATTTGAATTATTATAGGTGTTTTTGTTAATTCGGTTACTTTTTTCTAACGTTTTGGTGAAATTGAGATATGTTAAAAAGTTCTGGTTTTCTTACAGAAATTATGTATTTCTATAAAAAAGCGGTTTTAAATATGATATTCAGAAAAAATCACGGATAAAAAAATGAGCCTTCAAAAAAAATGCTGTTTTGGTATAAAAACAGTATTATGGTTTTGTGTGATTTCATGAATAATTCGCAGTTACGAAACCGTTATAGGTTAAAATTTAAATTATTTTAGGTGTTTTTGTTAAATTTGCTATTATTTTTTAAAGATATATATCATGAAAACAGTCGCCCCAGCTCTTGAAGTGATATCAAACTCATACGGAAGTTCTTTTACCTACACCAAACATGCCGAAAAGACCAACAGTAAAGCCCATTTGTGGCATTATCATCCAGAAATTGAGTTGGTTTATATTAATGGAGGTGCGGGAAAAAGGCAAATAGGAAGCCATGTTTCTTATTATACAAACGGAGATTTGATATTAATAGGTGCCAATTTGCCACATTGCGGTTTTACAAATGAACAAACGGGAAATAAAAAAGAAACTGTTATTCACATCAAACCGGAATTTTTAGCAAATGATTTTTTTGTCGCTCCTGAAATGAAGAGAGTGCAAAATATTATCAATCAGTCAAAAACTGGAATTGCTTTTAATGGCGAAACCAAAAAACAGATAGGCAAAAAAATCGAAATGATGGAGCATCAGCTTCCTTTTGAGCGCTTATTGACACTTTTGAGTATTTTAGATGAGTTGGAATCATCAGATGAATATACGGTTTTAAATGCTGACGGATTTTCGTTAGAATTGCAAAATCAGGACAATGACCGAATGAATTTGATTTTTAATTATGTAAAAGATCATTTTCAAGAATCAATTGCTATTGATGAAGTTTCGAATCTGGTTAGTATGACGACGCCTTCATTTTGTCGTTATTTCAAAAAGATTTCGAATAAAACATTTACTGAATTTGTAAACGAATACCGTTTGGTGCATGCTTCTAAGCTTTTGGCGGAAAAACAAATCAGTATTAATGAAGTTTGTTACGAAAGCGGGTTTAATAATTTCAGCCATTTCAGCAAATCGTTCAAACAATATACAGGTAAAAGCGCATCGCAATACCGTTTAGAGCATAAGACTATAATTAGTTAGAATTTTTATATTGCTGGTTAAATAATTTTTAGCCACGAATTCACGAATTTAATTAACATAAATTCGTGAATTCGTGGCTACTTTTTTAGCTCAAAAGCTAGTCGGATTTTTCATATAATTTATTTTGAAAAAGGTATATTTACATTCCCTAATCAGAAAAAAATATATTAAAATGAAGAAATTTAAAATGTCGCTGTCTTTATTTTTGCTTTGTTTGACTACCATGACATATGCGGCAAAAGTAGACACTTTACAAGTTGCCAGTGCCGCTATGGGGAAAACCTACAAAGTCGCGGTAGTTTTACCTAATACTTATGCAAAAAGCAAATCGGCTTTTCCGGTAATGTATCTTTTACATGGCGCTTACGGACACTTTAGTGACTGGCTTAAAAATACGCCAAACAAAAAATTAGTTCAAACTTTATCCGATCAATACAATATGATTATTGTAATGCCTGAAGGTGAGGTTTTCAGTTTTTATTTGGATAGTCCAGTTAACAAAGAAAGCCAGTTTGAAACTTTTATAACACAGGAAGTCATTCAAAAAGTAGATAAAACATACAGAACTATTAGCAATAAAAGCGGAAGAGTAATTACCGGACTTTCAATGGGAGGCCACGGCGCTTTATATCTTTCAGCAAAACACCCTGATTTATTTTGCGCCGCAGGAAGCATGAGCGGTGCCGTAGATATGAGTACAATGTTGAATCGTGATTCTGCCGCTCAAGTGGTAAAATTGATGCGACCTGTTTTTGGCGATAAAAGCGGCAGTACTGAAATGTATGAGCAGTACGCTGTTATGAATATGCTTGACAAAATAAAAGCAAACAAACTGCCGTTGATTATAGATTGTGGTGTTGATGATTTCTTGATTGAACCAAACAGAGAATTGCACCGAAGATTAGTTTACAACAAAGTTGAGCACGATTATACAGAACGCCCTGGCGCACATACTTGGGAGTATTGGGAAAATTCACTGCCATATCACGTGCTGTTTTTCAATAAAATCTTGCTTAAAACTAAAACGAAGTAATTGCGAAATTAATGTTTTTTAATTGGAATATGTTTTTATTGCGTTAGTTTGATGTTGCGTTTTTAATAAATTGATAAAAAACAGGTCTTTATTTTTTGTTTTTAAAAATAAAGACCTGTTTTTTATGTTTTGTTTAAATTGCTGAGTGATACTTTTCTTACGTGTACTATTCCGTTCATCGATTATTTTTGAATGATATCGATTTTACTTCTTTTTAATTGAGAGCATTTGTGTTATTAACTAATTTTAACAAATGTTTATCCCCCTGATCGTAAAAGTCAGATTTATTTCTGAGGGTCAAGTCTTTTTATAAGAGTTTTTTAGATTTTGTACTTCATCACTTTTGAAGATGGTTTATTATTTACATGTAATTGCCAAATCTGCAAACTATCTGTTTTTTCGCTAATGTAATGGTATTCTAAATACTATTATTATGAAAAAAACTATCCTTTATCACATGAAGATTATACATGAATTTTGTAAAATCTTTCGTTGTTCTCTTATTAATTTGGTTTTTCCAAATTTTAGTTTGGTGAAAGTTGTTGTGCACAAGAAGTATCATTATTACTTGATGGTATTTTTTATGCTATTTGCTTTTCATCCCTATTCGTATTCACAAGCTATATCTGGAGCGACTGTACAAGCTAATTTTGGTATTGATGCAGATGTTTACGCAAACAAAGAACAATTTTTAGTTCCCCCTACGGTTTCAGGTATTTATGATGACTGGTTTTTCAGTTCGGCTTTTGCCAATGGAACGGGTCAAAATATTATCGATCAGACCAATGCGGCGGGACTGAAAACATCAATCCAGGCTAATAATAATTTTACATTCGAAAAAAGAATGTCGAAACCCAAAAACACCATGGTTGGTAATTATTTGTGGATTGATGCTGTTTATGGACGTGATGGAAATTCAACACAAAGTAACAACGACTCTAATATTTTTTCTGGAAATTCTAACAAGAATGGTGATAATCCAACTACTTGGGCTTTAGGCTCAGGGAGTATTCCTCAAAAGGATGATATTGTTGATGTGTACGGCTATTTAAGAAGGGATTTATCTCCGGTCGCATTAGCAATTAATCCTAATGGAATTTTATGGGGATATGGAGGAGCATCTAAAATTTCTTCTGATGGGAATTCACATTTTGATTTTGAATTTTTTAGAACAGAAGTTAGCTTTAACGGTAGCGCATTAGTCGGTACAGGAAGTCAAGCAGGACATACAGCATGGACTTTTGATGCTACTGGAAAAATACTTGTTCCCGGTGATGTACTTGTTGCCATCGATTTTGAAAATGGTGGTACAAAACCGCTGGGTAGTGTAAGAGTTTGGATGTCTAGCGTTGATATCGCTAGTTTTAACTCAAAACCTGATAGACCATTTGATCTTACTGGTGTTTTTGACCAAGGCAATGGCGCGCCGCCTTACGGATATGCTGAAATAAAAGCAAAAGGAGGAGGTATACTTACAAATGTTTTTGCAGTTGTTAATGTAACGGTCGCTACATTAGGACCACCATGGGGAACTTTAGAAGGTTCGCAAGCCTCTTTTCAAGATAATTATCAGGCTTTGCAGTTTACAGAGTTCGGACTTAATTTGACAGCGTTAGGACTTGATAGCCGAAATGTTAATCAAGCGCCTTGTTCAAATTTATTAGGTAGTTTGATCGTAAAAACAAGATCTTCATCTTCATTTACTGCAGAATTAAAAGATTTTTCAGGACCTTATTTATTTGGAAATATTACGGATGTAGCCGTAGTAGGGAATGTTAGTAATACATTGACTTGTACTAATCCAACAGCTACTTTAACCGCAACACCAACTCCAGCAAATGCTACTATAAAATGGTACGGACCTTCACCTGATGGTATAGCCGATGGACCATTTATACCAGGAAATGCACCGGTTGTATCTGTTAAGGGAATTTATACGGTATATGCTTATACAAATTTGGAAGGCTGTTTTGCTAAAAAAACGGTCACTGTTCTTGAAAATAAAGAACTGCCAAATGTTAATGCAGGAGGGGATAAAGCCTTAACTTGTTTGATAACGTCAATAAAATTGTCGGGTTCGTCAAGTACTCCTAATGCTACTTATTTATGGAGTACATTGGACGGAAACATTGTTTCAGGTGGTACAACTCTCACACCAACAATTGATAAGGCAGGAACATATACCCTGACAGTTACCGATCCTGTAAATGGATGTAAAAAGGCAGATGATGTAGTTGTAACAAACACTCCGCCAACACCTATTGATATAACTTGTCCTGAAGATAATATAAAAAGTTCCTGTTTTTATGCCGATCAAGCCGCAGTTAATGCCGCTTTTGAGACATTTAAGCAAGGCTTTACAGCTTCAGGAGGTAACGGGACCTTAACAATTACTGGGCTAGAGAATTTGACTCCTCCAGCTCTATGCGGAGGAACTGTAACCGTAAACTACAATGTTACCGATTCTTGCGGATTGCAGAAATCATGTTCTGCAACTTTCACCATCACAGCTCCATCAGCCGTAACGCCAGAAGCTCCGACAGCAGTGAACGCTTCCGCATGCGCGTATGCCGACCAGGCCGCATTGGATGCCGCTTTCGAGACCTTCAAAGCGGGCTTTAAAGTGAGCGGCGGATGCGATGCAAAAGGCGAGATCCAAGGCAGTCCGGTTGCTCCGAAACTATGTGATGGAGGAACAGTGACAGTGACCTATAAAGTTACCGACAAATGCTATGAGCAAACCATCAGCCGAGACTTCACCATCACAGCTCCATCAGCCGTAACCCCTGAAGCTCCGACAGCAGTCAATGCCTCAGCTTGTGCTTATGCCGACCAGGCCGCACTGGATGCTGCTTTCGAGACCTTCAAAGCAGGCTTTAAGGTGAGCGGCGGATGTGATCCGAAAGGAGAGATCCAAGGCAGTCCTGTAGCGCCAAAATTATGCGATGGCGGAACAGTGACAGTGACCTATAAGGTGACCGACAAATGCTATGAGCAAACCATCAGCCGAGACTTCACCATCACAGCTCCATCAGCCGTAACCCCTGAAGCTCCGACAGCAGTCAATGCCTCAGCTTGTGCTTATGCCGACCAGGTCGCATTGGATGCCGCTTTCGAGACCTTCAAAGCGGGCTTTAAAGTGAGCGGAGGATGCGATGCAAAAGGCGAGATCCAAGGCAGTCCGGTTGCACCAAAATTGTGCGATGGAGGAACAGTGACAGTGACCTATAAAGTTACCGACAAATGCTATGAGCAAACCATCAGCCGAGACTTTACCATCACAGCTCCAGCGGCCGTAACCCCTGAAGCTCCGACGGCAGTGAATGCCTCAGCCTGTGTGTATGCCGACCAGGCCGCACTGGATGCCGCATTTGAGACCTTCAAAGCGGGCTTTAAGGTGAGCGGCGGATGCGATGCGAAAGGAGAGATCCAAGGCAGTCCGGTTGCGCCAAAATTGTGCGATGGCGGAACAGTGACAGTGACCTATAAAGTTACCGACAAATGCTATGAGCAAACCATCAGCCGAGACTTCACCATCACAGCTCCAGCGGCCGTAACCCCTGAAGCTCCGACAGCGGTGAACGCTTCCGCATGCGCGTATGCCGACCAGGCCGCGCTGGATGCGCTTTCGAGACCTTCAAAGCGGGCTTTAAGGTGAGCGGCGGATGCAATGCGAAAGGAGAGATCCAAGGCAGTCCGATGGCTCCGAAACTATGCGACGGCGGAACCGTGACAGTGACCTATAAAGTTACCGACAAATGCTATGAGCAAACCATCAGCCGAGACTTCACGATCACAGCTCCAGCGGCCGTAACCCCTGAAGCTCCGACAGCAGTGAATGCCTCAGCCTGCGCGTATGCCGACCAGGCCGCATTGGATGCTGCTTTCGAGACCTTCAAAGCAGGCTTTAAGGTGAGCGCATGGATGCGATGCGAAAGGAGAGATCCAAGGAAGTCCGATGGCTCCGAAACTATGCGACGGCGGAACCGTGACAGTGACCTATAAAGTGACCGACAAATGCTACACTGCTACCATCAGCCGAGATTTCACCATCACAGCTCCATCAGCCGTAACCCCTGAAGCTCCGACAGCAGTCAATGCCTCAGCTTGTGCGTATGCCGACCAGGCCGCACTGGATGCCGCTTTCGAGACCTTCAAAGCGGGCTTTAAGGTGAGCGCATGGATGCGATGCAAAAGGCGAGATCCAAGGCAGTCCGACAGCGCCAAAATTGTGCGACGGCGGAACAGTGACAGTGACCTATAAAGTGACCGACAAATGCTACACTGCTACCATCAGCCGAGACTTCACCATCACAGCTCCGGCGGCCGTAACCCCTGAAGCTCCGACAGCAGTCAATGCCTCAGCCTGTGCGTATGCCGACCAGGCCGCATTGGATGCCGCTTTCGAGACCTTCAAAGCGGGCTTTAAGGTGAGCGGCGGATGCGATGCAAAAGGCGAGATCCAAGGCAGTCCGACAGCGCCGAAACTATGTGATGGAGGAACAGTGACAGTTACTTATAAAGTGACCGACAAATGCTATGAGCAAACCATCAGCCGAGACTTCACCATCACAGCTCCGGCGGCCGTAACCCCTGAAGCTCCGACAGCAGTGAATGCCTCAGCCTGCGCGTATGCCGACCAGGCCGCACTGGATGCTGCTTTCGAGACCTTCAAAGCGGGCTTTAAGGTGAGCGGCGGATGCGATGCAAAAGGCGAGATCCAAGGCAGTCCGATGGCTCCGAAACTATGCGACGGCGGAACAGTGACAGTGATCTATAAAGTTACCGACAAATGCTATGAGCAAACCATCAGCCGAGACTTCACGATCACAGCTCCGGCGGCCGTAACCCCTGAAGCTCCGACGGCAGTCAATGCCTCAGCCTGTGCGTATGCCGACCAGGCCGCATTGGATGCCGCTTTCGAGACCTTCAAAGCGGGCTTTAAGGTGAGCGGACGGATGCGATGCAAAAGGCGAGATCCAAGGCAGTCCGGTTGCTCCGAAACTATGTGATGGAGGAACAGTGACAGTGACCTATAAAGTTACCGACAAATGCTATGAGCAAACCATCAGCCGAGACTTCACCATCACAGCTCCATCAGCCGTAACCCCTGAAGCTCCGACGGCAGTGAATGCCTCAGCCTGCGCGTATGCCGACCAGGCCGCATTGGATGTCGCATTTGAGACCTTCAAAGCGGGCTTTAAGGTGAGCGGCGGATGCGATGCAAAAGGCGAGATCCAAGGCAGTCCGACAGCGCCGAAACTATGTGACGGCGGAAAAGTGACAGTGACCTATAAAGTTACCGACAAATGCTATGAGCAAACCATCAGCCGAGACTTCACCATTACAGCTCCATCAGCCGTAACCCCTGAAGCTCCAACAGCAGTGAATGCCTCAGCCTGCGCGTATGCCGACCAGGCCGCACTGGATGCTGCTTTCGAGACCTTCAAAGCGGGCTTTAAGGTGAGCGGCGGATGCGATGCAAAAGGCGAGATCCAAGGCAGTCCGACAGCGCCGAAACTATGTGACGGCGGAAAAGTGACAGTGACCTATAAAGTTACCGACAAATGCTATGAGCAAACCATCAGCCGAGACTTCACCATTACAGCTCCATCAGCCGTAACCCCTGAAGCTCCAACAGCAGTGAATGCCTCAGCCTGCGCGTATGCCGACCAGGTCGCACTGGATGCCGCTTTCGAGACCTTCAAAGCGGGCTTTAAGGTGAGCGGCGGATGCGATGCAAAAGGAGAGATCCAAGGCAGTCCGACAGCGCCAAAATTGTGCGACGGCGGAACAGTGACAGTTACTTATAAAGTGACTGATAAATGCTACACTGCTACCATCAGCCGAGACTTCACGATCACAGCTCCAGCGGCCGTAACCCCTGAAGCTCCGACGGCAGTGAACGCCTCAGCCTGTGCTTATGCCGACCAGGCCGCACTGGATGCTGCTTTCGAGACCTTCAAAGGGGGCTTTAAAGTGAGCGGAGGATGCGAAGCGAAAGGAGCAATCCAAGGCAGTCCGGTGGCTCCGAAACTATGCGATGGAGGCACAGTGACAGTGACCTATAAAGTGACCGACAAATGCTACGAGACTACAATCAGCCGAGACTTCACCATCACGGCTCCTGCGGCGGTAAGCACTGAAGCTCCGACAGCAGTGAACGCCTCAGCCTGTGCGTATGCCGATCAGGTCTGCTGTAAACGTCGCCTTTGAAACCTTCAAAGAAGGCTTTAAGGTGAGCGGAGGTTGTGATGCAAAAGGTGTATTTGTAGGCAGTCCAGTGGCGCCAAACTTATGTCAGGGTGGAACTACGAGTGTAAGTTACAAGATCACTGATAAATGTTATACCACTACAATCACTAAAAACTTCACTATTACCGTTCCTTCAGCGGTAAGCACTGAAGCTCCGACAGCAGTGAATTCCTCAGCCTGCGCTTATGTGGATCAAGCCGCATTGGATGCCGCTTTCGAGACCTTCAAAGCGGGCTTTAAAGTAAGTGGCGGATGCGATGCGAAAGGAGTCATCCAAGGCAGTCCGGTTGCACCGAAACTATGCGACGGCGGAACAGTGACAGTGACTTATAAAGTAACCGATAAATGTTATGAAACAACTATTAGCCGAGACTTCACTATTACTAAAGTTAATTTGCTTAATGTTTTGAGTCCTCCAAATAAAACTGTTGTTTGCGGTGAAGATCCAGATGGTGCATTTTTAGCATGGATTGCTGGATTTAAATTTACTGGAGGATGTGCTGGAAATGTTCAGGCTACAGATTTATCTCAATTTGTGAAACCTCAGGTAGGAACGGCATTAGTTATTGAATATGTTGTTTCGAACAGTTGTGAAACGATTAAAAAAGTATCAACATTTTTGATTACTCCATGTACAACTCCAATTTGCACTTACACCCAAGGAGCTTATGGAAGCCCTGGTGGTAATGCATGTGTAGGAGGACAATCTTATAATACCGTACAGCTTATTGCGAAAGCATTAAGTAGTTATCCAGGAGGAACAATGACAATTGGTTTAATTGGAAAATCTGTTTTAATATCTAACAATCAAACTGATATTAATGCTGTGATAGCAGTTCTACCAGGAGGAGGACCAAGTAAAGTGTTGGCAAATGGAAATCCTCATATTAGTGCATTGCCTGCATCGTATCTTAAAAAAGGAACGATTGATAATACCTTATTGGCTCAAACCATTACCTTAGGACTTAATTTAGGTATTGATAGTGAGTTAAGTAAATTCAAATTGCAGGCAGGTATATTGGCAGTTGCTCAACCTGAAGGTGGTTGCGGATCTAAAACTCCAAAAGTACGTTCTTGTAATCCTGACGGAACAGTAAGTAATGAATACAAATATTACACTATTCCGAATAATGTGGTTAGTAAACTAGCGGGAGATAAAACAGTTGGTGATTTGTTTAGCTTGGCTAATCAAGCATTGGGAGGCGGAAACACTTATGGACTTTCTCTTTCTGACATTGCAAGTTTGGTAGATTTGATAAATAATGCATTTGATGAATGTAGAATATCAATGGGATACAACATTCAGCCGCTTGCTTGTACTGCTACTCAAGGGTCAATAGTTACTCAGACACCTACTACTACAGAAACAGCTGTTGTAGAAAGCAATGCGAAAGAAAGTAAAAAACCTAGTTTTGATGCTTATCCTGTTCCATTCAAAGATAATATTACCATACGTTATAACTTTGATTATGCGAGCGATGTTAAAATTGAATTGTTTGATCTATCAGGAAAATTGTTAGCTTCAGAAACAGATACAAATTCTTATTTAGTAAAAGAATACAACTTTAATATTGATTTCTATGTTGGCAAATCTCAAGTTTACATTCTACAAATTACGACTAGTAAAGGCAGTAGTACTAAAAAAATCATTTCTGCCAGTAATTAATTAATTTATAAATCTTATTTAAAGCATCCGTTAAAAGCGGATGCTTTTTTTGAAAATTATTTTTTCTTTATCCTTTAATTATGTGTGTTTTACGAGTAAAACGATTTGTTAAATGTAGGTGAGATAAAAAAAATAAAGGAAAAATCATGTTTTTCTTTTTTTGGTTTGGTTTTTGGAATACCTTTATAAACTTTAAAAAACAAATATTATGAAAAAGATACTTACCTTATTTGCCATTGTTGGATTAATTGTGTTTTCAAGCTGTGAAGGACCGGAAGGGCCTCCCGGACCAACTGGAGTTAATGAAGTTTTTGAGGTCACTTTTGATTTTACTAGTGCTAATAATTACGGAAGGACATTTGTGCTTGATCCAGTTATAGCGAAAACTGACAATATTTTGGTCTATGAATTAGTTAATACTAATGACGGAATTGATGCATGGGCGCTATTGCCACAAGTATATTATTTCCCTAATGGAACTGCACAATATAATTTTGATTTTTCATTTGATCAATTTTCAATTTTTATAGATTCTAATCTTGCATTGAATTCTTTACCTTCTAGTTTTACAGCGAATAAAACATTTAGAGTTGTTATTATTCCAGGTGCTGTGTTTAGTAAATCGACTACTAAACCTGATTATTCTAATTATAATGAAGTTATTAAGAGATACAACATTGATGATTCAAATGTGAAAAAACTTAATTAAGTGAATTAACAAATAAAAAAAGGAAATCGCAAGATTTCCTTTTTTTATGTCTATATGTTTTACAAAGATTATTTCTCAGTTACATCTGAATCAGTCAATAGTTTTTCTTTTCCAAATTTAAGAGAAACTAAAACTCCCACTAAAAGTGATAATGCAATAAATCCTAAAGAAGCCCATTCTGGAACTTCAATCCAATCATGGAGAAGCATTTTTAATCCTACGAAAGCTAAAATCGCAACTAAACTATATTCCAAATAACTGAATTTTGCCAACATATTTGCCAAGAAGAAATACATAGAACGTAATCCTAGAATAGCAAAAATATTAGAACTGAATACTAAAAACGGATCTTTAGTAATGGCTAGAATTGCTGGAACGCTGTCAACTGCAAATAAAACGTCCATTACTTCAATTACAATCAACGCTACAAATAATGGCGTTGCGACTTTTTTGCAGTTTTGGTCGAAATAAAAAATTTCTCGCCATCCATTTCAGAGGTAATTGGCATAACTTTTCCTAATATTCTATATATAAAAGAATCTTTTGGGTGAAAATCTTCATCGTCGCCAGAAAATAACATTTTTACAGCTGTAAAAATTAAGAATGCACCAAATAAATACGTTGTCCAAGTAAATTTATTAATCAGCATTACGCCAAAGAAAATCATCAAGCCGCGGAAAACTATTGCGCCTAAAATTCCCCAAAACAAAACACGATGCTGGTATTTTTGCGGAATTTTGAACGAAGCAAAAATAATTGCAATCACAAAAATGTTGTCTACGCTCAGTGAGAGCTCAATCAGATAACCCGTGATAAACTTCATTGAAGCTACTGCAGGTTGCAGTTTGTCAGGATTTGCAATATAATCTGTAGTGTAAAGCCAATAGATTACTCCCGAAAACAAAAAAGATAATGTAACCCAAATCAAGGTCCATTTGCTGGCTTCTTTGGTGCTAATAATATGAGGAGTTTTGTTGAAGACACCAAGGTCTAAAGCAAGAATAAAAACTACAGCAAGTAAAAAGAGTGACCAGACTATCATAACAATTTTTTTTAATGATCTACAAAGATAAGTTTTGAAGTTTAAATTAAAAATTATTTATAAGAAAGGTATTCTTAATAATTGTTTATTGTTAATTGTTGGTTGTTGGTGTTGGTTGTTGGAACTTTGTCAAAGTTGTTGCTGTTGAACCCGACAGGTTTTTAAAACCTGTCGGGTTTAATCAGGAATATTAATAGCATAAAAAAAGTGCCAACAATTAAGTTGGCACTTTTTAGAATATAATTTAAGCTTTGAATTATAGCGCTGATTTAACAGTTTTGATAATTCTTGCGGCAATTTTGTAAGGGTCTCCGTTTGAAGCTGGTCTTCTGTCTTCCAACCAACCTTTCCAACCTTTTTGAACAGTCATCAAAGGAATTCTGATAGAACATCCTCTGTCTGAAACTCCATAAGAGAAATCGTTGATAGAAGCAGTTTCGTGCTTACCAGTTAAACGTTGCTCGTTGTAAGCTCCGTAAACAGCAATGTGCTCTTTAGTAACAGGACGGAAAGCCTCGCAGATTTTCTCATAAGTTTCTTGAGAACCACAAGTTCTAAGAACTGAGTTAGAGAAGTTAGCGTGCATTCCAGAACCATTCCAGTCTGTATCTCCTAGAGGTTTTGGGTGATATTCAATATAATAGCCATATTTCTCAGTCAAACGATCTAATAAGTAACGAGCAACCCAGATTTCATCTCCAGCTTTTTTAGCTCCTTTAGCGAATAATTGGAATTCCCATTGTCCGCAAGCAACCTCTTGGTTGATTCCTTCAAAGTTGATTCCAGCGACGATACATAAATCAGCATGCTCTTCAACTAATTTTCTACCGTGAGTGTTTTTTCCACCTACTGAACAGTAGTACATCCCTTGTGGAGCAGGGTATCCTCCAACTGGGAAACCAAGTGGAAGTTGAGTTTTAGTATCCATGATGAAATACTCTTGCTCGAATCCGAACCAGAAATCATCATCTTCATCATCAATTGTAGCTCTTCCGTTAGATGGGTGTGGAGTTCCGTCTGCATACATAACTTCAGACATTACTAACCATCCATTGATACGAGTTGGATCTGGATAAATTGCAACAGGAACTAAAAGACAGTCAGAAGAACCACCTTCAGCTTGTTTAGTTGACGAACCATCAAATGACCAGTTTCCAAGTTCTTCTAATGTTCCTTTGAAATTTTCGTGCTCTTCAACTTTAGTTTTACTTCTAAGATTTTGAGTTGGCTCGTATCCATCTAACCAAATGTACTCTAACTTAATTTTAGCCATAATAATATAAATTTATTTTTTTTGTTTTTTCGCTGGGTCAAATATAGATTTATTTTTTTACTCCTAAAAATTAGGGGGCTATTTTGTTTTGCAGAGTATAATTTTTTAGAGAAGCGTAATTTTGGTAGGGGTATATTTTTAAAAAAGCAATTTTAGACGGGTATAAAAAATAAATTCGTAATAATTAAGGGCTATTTTTGAATTTTTGAGTTAAGGAATTATGAAAAAATGTTTATTTAATAGAGAATATTGCTGTTAATTGTTATATTTCTTCAAATGCCTTTGCTTATTCTCTGAAAAAAGACTGATCTGTTGAGAATTCATAGCTCAAAAAACTCAAATTTATATTCTGAACAGGCACTTTTATTGTTTATATTTGTTCTTCATTTTTTTTATGAAAATTAGTACGAATTAAAACTTTACATACCATGTCAACATTACGTTTCCAAGCTTTACAACAAGCTTCAAACAGAAAGCCGGTGCATTTTGAAGAAATTGGTCGAAAATCAAATCTTTTCGGATCAAATGTGTTTAACGAAAAAGCGATGAAGCAGTACTTGACTTCAGATGCATTAAAAGGAGTAAGAGATGCCATTCAGCATGGAACTAAAATCGACAGAAAACTGGCAGATTATATTGCTATGGGAATGAAAGAGTGGGCTTTGTCTAAAGGTGTGACGCATTATACGCACTGGTTTCAGCCTCTTACAGGAACAACTGCAGAAAAACACGATGCTTTTTTTGAAACTTCATATGATGGAAGTGAATCTGTAGAGAAATTTGGCGGTGCGCAATTAGTGCAACAAGAACCAGACGCATCTAGTTTCCCGAATGGAGGAATCCGTAATACATTTGAAGCGAGGGGATATACCGCTTGGGATCCAACTTCGCCAGCATTTATATATGGTACAACTTTATGTATTCCTACAGTTTTTATCGCTTACACTGGTGAAGCTTTAGATAATAAAATTCCATTATTAAGAGCATTATCGGCAATTGATGAAGCCGCGACCGAAGTTTGTCGCTATTTTGATAAAAACGTAAAAAAGGTAACTGCAACTTTGGGTTGGGAGCAGGAATATTTCCTAATTGATAAAGCTTTGGCAAATTCTCGTCCAGATTTGATGATGACTGGAAGAACATTATTAGGACATACATCTGCAAAAGGACAGCAGTTAGACGATCATTATTTTGGATCGATTCCAACTCGTGCTCTTACTTATATGAGAGATTTGGAGCAAGAATGTATGTTGTTGGGAATTCCGGTAAAAACGCGTCACAATGAGGTTGCACCAAATCAGTTTGAATTAGCGCCAATTTTTGAAGAAACAAATCTTGCAGTTGACCACAACTCTTTATTAATGGATGTAATGCAGAGAGTTGCTGAGCGTCATGATTTTAAAGTTTTATTCCATGAAAAACCATTTAAAGGAGTAAACGGTTCTGGAAAACACAATAACTGGTCGTTAGCTACAGATACTGGCGTTAATTTATTGAGTCCGAGCAAAACGCCAATGAGTAATTTACAGTTTCTGACTTTCTTTATTAATACAATCAAAGCGGTAAACGACAACGAAACTTTATTGAGAGCATCAATCGCAACTGCGAGCAACGATCACAGGTTAGGAGCAAACGAAGCACCGCCAGCAATTATGTCGGTTTTCATTGGAGCGCAATTAACTAAAGTTTTATCTGAACTAGAAAGTGTAACAACAGGAAAACTTTCTCCAGAAGAAAAAACAGATCTTAAATTAAACGTTGTTGGAAAAATTCCAGACGTATTATTAGATAACACAGACAGAAACAGAACTTCGCCTTTTGCCTTTACAGGAAACAAATTTGAGTTTAGAGCTGTAGGTTCAAATTCAAACTGTTCAAATGCAATGACAACTTTGAATGCGATTGTTGCCAAACAATTAATCGATTTTAAGAATGAAGTTGAAAACTTGATTGAAAATAAAGACATGAAAAAAGATGATGCTATCTTTAATGTCTTGAGAGAATATATCAAACAATCTAAAAAAATTCTTTTTGAAGGCGACGGTTATAGCGAAGCTTGGGAAAAAGAAGCGACAAAAAGAGGTTTGAGCAATTTTAAAACAACTCCAGAAGCAATTAAAGCAAAAGTTTCAAAACAAGCTTTGACCTTATTTGAAGAATTAGGAATCTTTAATCACGTGGAGGCCGAAGCACGCTACGAGATTGAATTAGAAGAATATACTAAGAAAATCCAAATCGAAGGAAGGGTTTTAGGCGATATCGCTAGAAACCATGTAATTCCTACGGCGATTCGATATCAAAACACTTTAATTGAAAATGTAAAAGGATTGAAAGAAATTTTCGCAAAAGATTTTGAAGCATTAGCCAAAGAACAAATTGTTTTGATTAAAGAAATTTCAGGACATATTGAAGGAATTAATTCAAAAGTATTGGCAATGACTAATGAAAGAAAGAAAGCCAATCAACTCACTGATGCGCAAAAAATGGCGGAGGCATATTGTAATAAGGTAAAACCGTATTTCGAGGATATCCGCAATCACTGTGATAAATTAGAATTACTAGTAGATGATGAAAGCTGGACTCTGACTAAATACAGAGAGTTGCTGTTTACGAAATAATATTCTCAAAATTTAGATAAAAACCTGTCTTAAAAAGACAGGTTTTTTTGGCAATATGTTAAAAATGACTATTTTTTTAACATTTTATTAACGCCTCACAAGTCTTTGTAAGTAAATAAATTGCTATAACTAAGTTTTTTCGTACTAATAAAAAAGGTAAAAACAGCAGTTCGTCGAGATAGTTTTACAGTTTGTCGAAAAGTAGGTTAAGTTGCTGTAAAATAAGTATTTATACCCGTTTTGGTTTTCTGTAAGTTTTCTAATTTTGAAAAAAGAAATCAGAAAATAACCCCAATTTTCATCTCAGATTTCATTAAAAACGATTCCCCAATTTTTGCTCCCCAAATTACAACCTGCATAATAATTTGTATTAATAACCAATTAAATATATTTATTATGAAAAAAGTAATTTTAAGCATCTCCGCGATGCTAGTGGTAGGTATTGCCTTTGCGCAAAACAATGTGAGTGATGTAGACCAAGCTGGTTTATTAAATGGTGCATTAGTAGTTCAAGTTGGTGAAGACAATATGTCTGATGTAGACCAAATTGGTATTGCAAACGTTGCTCTTGTTGGGCAATATGGGGAAGACAACGAATCTACAATTCTTCAATTAGGAGCAGGAAATCTTGCTGTCGTAACTCAAATTGGAGATGATAATGATTCAAATATTTTCCAAGGATTCTGGGTTGGAAATCAAGCTTATGTAACTCAGTTTGGAGCAGACAACTCTTCTGATATCTTTCAACTTGGTGATTTCAATACAGCTTCTTCTACTCAAGTAGGCTGGTTGAATAATGAGGCAACAATTCAGGTAGGATTTGGAAATGATGCTTCTACTGAACAATATGGAATATTCAATAATGCTTTGACAATTCAAGCAGGATGGTTTAATACTTCTAGCATTGAACAGTACGGAATCGCAAACTTCATGACTACAGCACAATTTGGATGGGGCCATGACAGCACTGTCACTCAAGTTGGAGCACTTAACGGAAGCTTAGTAATCCAATCTAACTAAAACAAACCAGAAGAAGGAAGAACTAGATATATCAGTTCTTCCTTTTTTTATTATTTCAAAAGTTATGAAAGCTGTACTAATCCTATTTTTTCTTTTCACAGGAATTATATTCTCACAATCAATTGATGGAAATGTAAATGATTATGTTATAGCCATGAATGAATCAAACAATCGCAATCAAAATCAGAATACCAATCAATATATTATAAGTCATAACATAGTCAAAATTACTCAAATTGGCAGTTATAATCAGGCTAATTTAACTATTATCAGTAACAATGCTAATGTGACTGCACAGCAAACGGGTAATAATAACTATATGAATGTCTACAAAAAAGCAGACGAAATAAATCAATCTTATATACAGTCAGGTAATAATAATTATATAAGTGATGTTTCATTGTACTCCCGAGGAGTCGAATCGATGAAGGTCAATCAAGAAGGCAATAATTTAACGATTTTCAGTACAGGATCAAATTCAATATCCAGGGATATGATCATCAATCAGTCTGGAAATTCTGGTACAATTTACGTATTCAATCGCTAGGATCATGAAAAGGTATCTAAACATAATTGTTGTAGTTTTTGTTATTTTTTTTCTGAAAACGGGTTTTCGCAGACGGAGTATAATAAGGAGGTAAAAGCTAAAATTGAAGTTAAGGAAATCGAGAATTTATTATTTATAACCGGAACTGCAGAAAATTTAAAATCAGAGTTTAAGAATATTTCATATAAACTAAGCGTATTCAAAAAAAACAAATCAAATTCAAATAAATCAACTAATGCACAAGACGGAAGAGTAACACTTGAACCAATCCAAAGGGTAGAATTGTCTAAAACGCAAATCAATTATACCAAACAGGATGAAGTGATTGTAATGTTGCTGATTTATGATGAAAAAAATGCCATAATTGGTAAAGACCGAATTGTTTTTAATGAAGAAACTGAATCAGACGCAGGAAAATCTTTCCCTGTTGACGGCATCGAAATGGTTGGAATAGTCGCCAATGATGCCAAAACAAAATTAGGAAATGATTTTTATGATATGTTTTATGCACAATATTCAAAACTGAAAATTCATACTACCAAAATCGTAACGGTTCAAGAAGAACTGACTTTTGGACGCACAACCAAAATTACAATCTTAGTTGATAGTGATATTATTGAGGAGTTTATTTCGCGTCCTGACGAAGATTTTTTAAAATACATGGCAGATTCAGCCTCTCAAAAGCTATTCAAGTATTTTAAAGATCTAGAAAAGCAAAACAAAATGATTACTCAATACTAAGTTTTCAATTGAGTATATTTTTCCGATAAAGAGTTTACCATTTAATGTTCAAACTAAAAAAAGTATCTATATGAAAACTATAGCATTACTCGTTTGCTTGTTCGGTTTTAGTACAATATCAATTGCACAAAACCTTCAATATAAAGTCGCCAATCCAAATTTTGGAGGAGATACTTTCAACTATAATTGGCTTTTAAGCTCGGCTCAAGCTCAGAATGATTATAAGGAAGACACTGGTTCGCAGTATAAACAGCAGACAGATTTGGAGCGTTTCAAAAGCAATTTGAACAACCAATTGCTAAACAGGCTTTCAAATTCATTATTCGAAAATCAATTTGGAAGCAGTACCGGCACAGGAAGCGGAACTGGAACGGGAACAGGTACCGGTACGGGCACAGGAACTGGCACACTTTCTCCTGGAACTTATGTTTTTGGAACGTTGTCAGTAGACATTTACCATTCTAATTTAGGATTGGTGGTTGATGTTTTAGATACAGAAACTGGTGAGCAGACACAAGTAATTCTTCCAGGACAATAAAATTTATTGTTCAAAGTAAAAGTAAGGTTCAAGTATTATTGTAAATAATTGAGATTATGAATAAAAGTCCCCTTTTTCTATTTTTATTAATTTGCCTATTTTCAGGATGTGGAGCATATTTTAATCAGCCTGTTGGAGTGCAGAAAGCGGTATATGGAGAAAATACTCCTGCCACTGCCAAATTGGTAGAAATGCCCAAGCCCAAAGAGCAAATTGTTGTGGGTGTTTATAAATTTAAAGACCAGACAGGACAATACAAGCCTACTGAGCTAGGAAGTACCTTCAGTACAGCTGTAACGCAAGGAGCAACTTCTATTTTGATAAAAGCTTTACAAGATTCAAAATGGTTTATTCCTATTGAGCGTGAAAATCTGGGGAATCTTTTAAATGAAAGAAATATTATTCGTTCTACGCGCCAAGAGTATGCGTCAAAAACAGAACCAAATGAGGCAGTTTTAACCCCGCTTTTATTTGCCGGAGTTTTGTTGGAAGGTGGAATTATTTCTTATGATACAAATATAATTACAGGTGGTTTTGGTGCCAGATATTTTGGAGCTGGAGGTTCTACTCAATATAGACAAGACCGAGTAACAGTGTATTTGAGACTAGTATCAACTTCAAACGGAAAAATCTTAAATACGGTTTATGTTTCAAAAACCATTCTCTCACAAAGTATTGATGCAAGTTTGTTCAGATATGTGAATTTAAACAGGCTTTTGGAAGTTGAAACTGGTTTTACAAGAAACGAACCAATCCAGATGGCGGTTACAGAAGCAATTGAAAAAGCCGTTGAAGGACTAATTGTTGACGGAATAAAAGATAAACTTTGGGAAGTAAATGCACCGCAAAAACAAATCGACGATTTTGTGGCTGAATATGACAAAGAAAAAAACGAAGCCGATTTAGCACAATTATATAACAGAAATTTAAGCGAAAACAGAAGAGCGAGATTTGGCATAGAAGCGGTAGGAGGAACGGCGATTATGCAAGGCGATTATCCAAATCCCAAGCCTATGCCAATGGTAAGAGGAGCAATTAAATTCTTTTTCTCTCCAACATTTAATCTAAGTGCTTCCTCAAATGCTTTTCAGGTGGCAAATCGAAATTATATGGATTATGGCTATTTGTCTTTAGATCTTAATCTGGAATGCATCATATTGCCCCGTGACGTTTTTTCTCCTTTTGTTTTTGCAGGAACCGGATTTGAATTTGATCATCATAGAGAAAATTTTCACAGCAAAGTGCAATTTGGAGCAGGAGTCGAATATCTTGTCTCGCCCCATGTCGGAATCAAAATGTATGGCGAGTTCAATGCCGCATTCAGCGATAATGTCGATCATCTCGTCGCTGGCGTCAGGGATGATTATTTTTACCGCATAGGTCTTGGAATGACATATTACTTTCCTAAAAAAACAAATTATAAGAAAAAATAAGCGACCTTTTGATCTTTAATAATTAATGATTAAAGGATTAAATCAATATAAGTTTAATAAAATTCAGTCTCAAATGAAAATAGGATTAAAAATTTTGGCGTGCTTTTTTCTTTTAATTTCTTGCAGTGAAGAGCAGTTTGATAACACAGGAACTGGTTCAATTAAAGGAAGAGTTGTTGATGTCCGTACATATACTGGAATCGAAAATGCTCGTGTGTCTTCGAGTCCAACAACGAGCACAGTATATACTGATAAGGACGGATATTTTAAAATAGACAAAATACCAGCAGGGAAATATGCATTTCAGGCCCAAAAAGATGGTTTCATTGCCAGATTTGTACCAGGTACAATAGAAAAAGATATTGAAATTGAAGTTATTTTTGAGCTAGAAATATCAACAGCGACTAATAAACCGCCAGAAATTCCGGTACTTACATCGCCTATCGACAATTCTACCGGACAAGCTTTAAGCCTTGACCTGACTTGGACTGCAAAAGACCCTGAAGGCGATCCGTTGACTTATACAGTGACGGTAAAAAACGGAACTACAGATGAAGTGAAAACGTATTCAGATCTTAAAACAACAACTTTAAATATCAAGGATTTAAGTTTCAGTACTAAATATTACTGGCAAGTAAGTGTTGATGACGGAATCAACAAGCCTATAAATAGTGTCACAAATTCGTTTAGAACATTGGCTTTCCCGAATCCGAGATACATGTATGTCAAAAAAATAAAAAACAACAATGTAATTTTTACTGCTGATGATGCCGGAAATGAACTTCAATTGTCTTCAGCAGAGGTGAATAGTTTCAGACCAAGAAAAAATTTAAGCATTAACCGAATTGCTTATATCAGCACTGACGGATCATTGAATCAAATTTTCAGTATGAATCCGGATGGTACAGATGTGCGAAAGATTACCAATTTTGTTCCGATAGCAGGTTTCAATATGGACAATGTGAGTTATTCCTGGAGTACAAATGGAAGTCAATTGATTTATCCAAATTTTGACAAACTCTACCGCATAAACGCTGATGGATCTGGATTGGTACAATTGTTTAAAACACCAAACGGCAAATTTATTTCAGAATGCGAATGGAGTCGAGATGGAAGCCAAATTATCCTAAAAGTAAATGATGTTTCAGGTTATAGCGTCGAAATTTATGCTATAGATATGAGCGGAACTGTATTATATACGGTACTTTCTGGAGTCACCGGAGGTGCAAGCGGAATTGATATTTCGATTGATAATAAAAGAGTCGTTTACGCCAGAGATGTCTCCGGATTTGAAAATGCAGATTACAGACGTTTAGATTCCAGAATATTCATTTATACAGTTGCAACAAATACATCGGCAGAATTGTCATCAGGTAAAGAAAATGGTTTCAACGACCTCGATGTGAAATTTTCGCCAAATGAAGCAAAAGTCATTTTTGTAAATACCTCTAATGATGGGCTTTCAGCTAAAAATATACAAACTGTCAGCACAACCGACGACAGTACAAGGACAACTTTGTTCCAAAATGCGTCGATGCCTGACTGGAAATAAAAATATCATAATCTTCGAATAATTTTGATGTCAAAAAATCGGCAGTTTGCTCACTGTCGATTTTTTTATAAAATGAATAATCGTAATGCAGAAGATTAAGTTCTAATAAAATCTAATTTTAAATTGGTATAAACCCAAGAATTAAAAAATCTAATTATCTTTGCACCACATCAACACAAACTAAGTTTCATGAGTTCAGATTCTAGCAAAAGGTACGCACAAAGAGGTGTTTCGGCATCAAAAGAAGACGTACACAACGCAATAAAAAATATTGATAAAGGTTTATTTCCACAGGCATTCTGCAAAATTGTTCCAGATTATCTTACCCAAGATTCAGAACATTGCTTGATTATGCATGCTGACGGCGCCGGTACAAAATCATCATTAGCATATATGTATTGGAAAGAAACTGGAGATCTTTCAGTTTGGAAAGGAATCGCTCAAGATGCTCTGATCATGAATATTGACGATTTATTATGTGTTGGAGCAACAGATAATATTCTACTTTCTTCAACTATCGGAAGAAATAAAAATTTAATTCCAGCTGAGGTAATTTCTGCAATCATCAATGGAACAGAAGAATTAATCAACGAATTAAAATCTTTTGGCGTTACCATTCATTCAACAGGTGGTGAAACTGCTGATGTTGGAGATGTTGTTCGTACCATTATCGTCGATTCTACTGTGACGGCAAGAATGAAACGCAGCGACGTTGTTGATAATGCGAATATTCAAGCTGGCGATGTAATTGTTGGTTTGGCTTCATTTGGTCAAGCAACTTATGAAAAAGGTTATAACGGCGGAATGGGTAGCAACGGACTTACTTCTGCTCGTCACGATGTATTCGGAAAATATTTGGCTAAAAAATACCCAGAAAGCTACGATGCTGACAGTTCCAGAAGAATTGATTTATTCAGGACAAGTTAATTTGACTGATGAAGTAGAAAACAGCCCAATCAACGCTGGACAATTAGTGCTTTCGCCAACAAGAACTTATGCACCAATCATCAAGAAAATTTTAGATAAATACACTCCAAAAGATATTCACGGAATGGTACACTGCAGTGGTGGCGCACAAACTAAAATTTTGCATTTCGTAAAAGATTTGCACATTATCAAAGATAATTTATTTCCAGTTCCGCCATTGTTCAAGTTAATCCAAGAACAATCAAAAACAGATTGGAAAGAAATGTACCAAGTTTTTAACTGTGGACACAGAATGGAGCTTTACGTTCCAGAAAGCATTGCGCAAGATATTATTGAGATTTCAAAATTTTTCAATGTTGATGCACAAATCGTTGGTAGAGTAGAAGTAGCAGATACTAAAAAACTTACTATTTCAAGCGAATACGGAACATTTGAATATTAAATTTTTTCTGTAGAGGCGCACAGCAGTGCGTCTTTCGTGATTTTAGACGTACTGCTGTGCGTCTCTACAATTTATAAAACGCCAGAATTATGTACGAACTGCTTTTTTGGAGATATTTAGATGAAATTTACCTGAATAATCAGGAAGTTTACGAAGCTCTTATTGAGAAAGAAGAGATACAAGGACTTGCAGTTCTTCCGATCGATGTAATTATCAACCGAATTAATTCCGTTTTTTCAAAATGGGAAAGAGTTGATGAAAACAGCTGGAAAAATAATGCTGGAAGAGGCGCTTTTCAAGTAATTACAACACCGCAGAGTGTTAAAATTGACTGTTATGGCACCGAAGGCAAAACCATGAATCAATTGGTTTCGATAATGGAAGAATTCAAATGCCCGTTATACGATCCGCAAGTTCCGGAGCGTTACGATGAAATGAGCGAATAGTTTTTTCAGATTTTTGTAAAATATCGTATAAAAGGAAAGTCCCTATGGGACTTTTTTTATTTTGGAATTTGTTTTTTCTACCAATATTTTACTCCTATCGGAGTACACAAATTATAATAAATATCTGGTAGAGATTGCATATTGGTATTTGCTTTTTACCAATATGACTATACAAATTACAATAAATATCTTGTAGAGATTATATATCGGTAGAAAAAATGATATGCAATTTTTATTTGTCCCGTAGGGACTTTATATTTATAGACTACCAATATTTTGCTCGTAATGGATTACACAAATGATGGTAAATATCTCGTAGAGATTACATATTGGTAGAAAAAATGATTTGCGATTTTTATTTGTCCCGTAGGGACTTTATATTTATAGACGAAAATAATTTAATAACGAAAAATAAATTATGAATAAAATATCAAATTTCAATTTCTCAGACAATATAATTTTAGAAGATGATTTCGTTTTACTGCGTCCACTTCAAGAATCAGATGTTGAAAATCTGTTAGAAATTTCTATCAACGAACCAGAAACTTGGAAATACTCTTTAGTTGGTGCTGAAGGAAAAGAAAATTTGGTTAATTATATTCAATTGGCAATAAAAGCAAGGGAATGCAAAAAAGAATTTCCGTTTATCGTTTTCGACAAAAAATCTCAAAAATATGCAGGTTCTACGCGCTTTTACGACATAAATATTGAATTTCAAACACTGCAATTAGGCTACACATGGTACGGATTTGCTTTTAGAGGCACCGGACTAAACAAACACTGTAAATTTCTTTTGTTCCAGTTTGCCTTTGAAACTTTAGGGATGGAACGTGTGGAACTTCGTGCCGACAATAATAATGAGCGCAGTATTGCCGCAATGAAGAGCATTGGCTGTAAAGTCGAAGGTATTTTAAGAAGCAATATGCCAACAAGAGATAGCAATATTCGACGTGATTCAATAGTTTTAAGCATCCTTAAAAACGAATGGTTTGATGAGGTAAAAGAAAACCTTAAAAACAAACTATAATAAAAAAGAGCCAACGGCTCTTACTATTTTTAAACCGGACTGAAGTCCGGCCCTACAATATAAACCATTCCTTCGGAACTTTTTTTGATTGTATATGTTTTTTCAATCGATCGCATTTTTTCATAGAATCAAAAAAATGAACAGAATCATTGTAAAGAGCCGTTAGGCTCGATTCATATTGTAGGGCCGGACTTCAGTCCGGTTTACATTGCGGTAAAATTTATATTTTTTAAAAGCATTTTTTATTGTATTTTTCTGAACCAAAAATCAGGTAAATCGTTTTAGAAACTTCTTGATTTTTTTGGATAAAACATAATGATTAAAAAAATACCCAATGAATAAAATAAATTGCAAAAACCTTCTTTTCGGATTCTCATTTTTGATACTTGGAATCACTTCAAATACGCAGAAAAAAACAGCTGAAAAACGAAATTTAATTCAGTATGTGGATCCAATGATTGGAACAGCAAGAATGGGGCATACCTATCCAGGTGCAACAGTTCCTTTTGGAAGTGTTCAGCTAAGTCCAGAAACTGATACAATCGCTTACGGTTTGAATGGAAAATACAATGGAGAAGTGTATAAATATTGCGCAGGCTATCAATATGAAGACAAGACAATTGTAGGCTTCAGTCATACCCATTTCAGTGGAACAGGACATTCAGATTTAGGTGATTTTTTGATTATGCCTACGACAGGAAAACTGCAATTGAATCCGGGCGTGGCTTCAAAACCACTGTCAGGCTATAGATCTGCATTTTCACACACTACTGAAAAAGCTGAACCAGCATATTATAGTGTTTTCTTAGAAGATCATAAAATTAAAGCTGAATTGACTGCAACAACAAGAGTAGGTATGCATCAATATACTTTTCCAAAGGCAAATGATGCGCATATTATTTTGGATTTGACTTCAGGAATTTACAATTATGATAAGAAAAACGTTTGGACATTTGTTCGTGTAGAAAATGATACTTTGATAACAGGTTATCGTCAGACAAACGGTTGGGCGCGTACAAGAACAGTTTATTTTGCAATGTCTTTCAGCAAACCAATTAAAAGCTACGGACAAGCGGCTCAAGAAAAAAGTGTTTACAGAGGTTTCTGGGGAAGATTTGATCAAACGAAAAATTTTCCAGAAATGGCTGGACAAAACTTAAAATTGTTCTTTGATTTTAATACCGAAGAAGGCGAAAAAATTAAAATAAAAATGGCTTTATCACCAGTAAGTTCGGCTGGAGCATTAGAAAATATGAAAAAAGAAGTTCCGGGTTGGGATTTCGAAAAAGTAAAAAAACAAAGTCAGGAAGTTTGGAACAACGAATTGAACAAAATTCAGATAGAAGCTATTCAAAAAGAAGATTATGTAAACTTTTATACCGCAATGTATCATGCCTTTTTAGGTCCAACAGAATATATGGATTTGGATGGAAATTATAAAGGGCTGGATATGAATGTTCATAAAGCTGAAAAATTTAAAAATTATACCAGTTATTCATTATGGGATACGTATCGTGCTCTGCATCCTTTCTTTAATATTATACAACCAACTCGCAACGCAGATATGGTGAGTTCAATGTTGGCGCATTCGGATCAAAGTGTACATAAAATGCTTCCGATTTGGTCACATTATGCTAATGAAAATTGGTGTATGATTGGTTATCATTCTGTTTCAGTAGTTGCCGATGCAATTGTAAAGGGAAATGTGAATTTTGATGCTGAAAAAGCGCTTCAAGCATGTGTCAATACTGCAAAAGTTCCTTATTACGACGGATTAGAATATTATATGAAAATGGGTTATGTTCCTGAAGATAAAAACGGTTCTTCGGTTTCAAAGACTTTAGAATACGCATACGATGATTGGGCAATTGCGCAAGCGACAAAGAAATTAGGAAAGATTGATATTTATAATGAATTCATCGCGAGGTCTCAGAATTATAAAAATGTGTATGATGAAAAAACTGGATTCATGCGTCCGAAATTAAATGACGGAACTTTCAAAAAGAATTTGATCCATTAGACACACATGGACAAGGTTTTATTGAAGGGAATTCATGGAATTATAGTTTATACGTGCCACAAGATCCTGCGGCAATGATTAAATTGATGGGCGGAAACGACAAATTTGGCGTTCGTTTAGATTCATTGTTTAATATGCATTTGCCTGACAAATATTTCGAAAATACAGAAGATATCACAAGAGACGGAATTATCGGAAATTATGTTCATGGAAATGAGCCTTCGCACCATGTTGTGTATTTATACAATTGGACAAATTCGCCTTGGAAAGCGCAAGACAAAATCAGAATGATTTTGAAAAAAATGTATAGAAATGGTGCTGATGGTTTAGGCGGAAATGATGATTTTGGTCAAATGAGCGCTTGGTATATTTTTAGCAGTTTAGGTTTTTATCCAGTTGCGCCAGGCTCTGATGAATATGCATTAGGAAGCCCGCTGGTAAAAAATGCGGTTTTCAATTTAGAAAATGGAAAAAACTTTGAAGTTGAAACCGTAAACCAATCCGATAAAAATGTATTTGTTTCGAAAGTGCTTTTAAATGGAAAGGAACTTTCAAAACCTTTTTGAAGCATTCTGATGTGATGAATGGCGGAAAAATTACTTTTTATATGAGCAACAAGCCGAATAAGAAGAATTATCAAAATTAAGATGGGCCACAGATTATACTGGTGTAATAGATTTATGCAGGTTTATTCTATTGTCGCCCTGAGCGAAGTCGAAGGGCTTATATGACCAAAAAGGGCTTTGACTCCGCTCAGCCTGACAAAAAGGGTAAATCAACCAATTATCACAAGATTAAAATTCGAGAAATTTGTGCAATTCGTGGCGAATAACAAAAAAACTTCACGAAATTTGCATTTCAAATAAAGAAAACAAACTATGAAAATAAATCTAAAATCAGGAATTGACAAATTGCTTTTCGGAATGAAGCAGAACGATGTAACGGCTGTTTTAGGAAAACCTGATAAAAACTATAAAGATGAAGACGAAAATGTGATTTTTGTGTACAATGCACATAAAATCAGATTGACTTTTTATCAAGAAGAAGATTTTAAATTTGGTTATGCAGTAGCTTCAAGCAATGATCTAGAAGTTTTTGGATTCAAATTAATCGGAAGAAAAATTGCCGATGTAAAGAAAGATTTGGCAACAAAAGGAATTACAAAATTCAATCAAGAGACTTTTGACACTTTTGAAAATTACTTCAACGAAGACAATTGGTTCATCCTTCAGACTGAATTTGACGAAGTTGTAAAATTCGAAATAGGTGCGATCATCAATGATAAAGACGAATTTGACTGGAAGTTTCCTGTGAAGAAGTAAAAAACATAAAGTTTGTCAGGCTGAGCGAAGTCGAAGCCACGCAAACCGAATCACTTTGTGAGACTTCGACTTCGCTCAGTCTGACACTCGAGACAGCTCAAAATTTAAAACTAAAGACATAAAAAAAACCGACAATCACTTGTCGGTTTTTTTATTTGTTTAAAAGGAATTATCCTTTCAACCATGCATTTTTAAGTTTTTCTTTTGAAGCATCAGTAGCTTTAAAAGTTTCAGATTCTTCAAATGGTAATTTAACAGTGCCTTTTATAGTTTCTTCTTTGCCCGCGCGTTTAATTTTTACAGTAATTGGATCATTTTCTTTCCAGTTTTCACTTTCTCCAATTAAATCATAAATATTAGCAAGCGAATAAGGTTTGTCGTTTATAGAAACCAAAATATCGCCACCTTTTAAATTAAGGTTTCTGAAAAATTCATTTGGTTCAATATCAGAACGAACAGCAATTTCTTTTGTTTGTTTGTCAACAGAAATATAAGGTGTTTGTCCTTTCAAGAATATTGGTCCTGGTTTTTTCTCAGTTGCTTTTGTTACACCAACTTTTGCTAAGTAAAAATTGTAAGGAATTGGAGTTGTTCCTGCTACATATTTGTTTAAGAATTCACCAACTTCAGGATAAGTCAATTGTGTGATTTTAGCAAAAAGTTCATCATCATTAAATGGTTTTTCAATACCATATTCGTTTGATAGTTTGTGCATTAAATCAAGAATTCCTCTTTCTCCATTGCTTTTTTCTCTGATAATAATATCGATGCACATACCAATCAACGCACCTTTTTGATATACGTTCAAATATTGGTCTTTATAAGGCTGTTCCAATACATTTTTGCTCATTACAGTAAATGACATTGTATCGTTTAAGCCTTTTGCTTGTTCGATTTTATCAGCAATTCTCGTGTAAAATTCAGCTTCGTTAATCAAACCTTGATTGATTTGGAAAAGGTTTGCAAAATATTCTGTTACACCTTCATACATCCATAAATGTTCAGACATTTTTGGTGCATTATAATCAAAATATTGGATTTCTTTTGAATGAATTGTCAATGGTGTTACAATATGGAAAAACTCATGAGAGACCACATCTTTCATTGATTCTACCAGTTTTTCTTTTGGCATAGATTCTGGCAAAACCACTGTTGTAGCCGTTGGATGCTCTAAAGCTCCAAAACCATGTGCATCATCCTTTGCAAGGCTTGACAAGTACAATAAAACAGTATATTTTTTAGTAGAATTGATTTTTCCTAAAAAGTTTTTCTGCGCCGTCATCATTGTTTTCATTTCAGGCGTAATGCTTTCAGCAGTAAATTTTCCAGTAGGAGAATAAACTGCAATCAAAATATCCATTCCGTTCACGTTGAAAGTCGTGTAATCAGGTTTAGAATACATAATTGGATTTTCAACCAAAACTGCATAACGAGGCGTTGTGAAAACGTCGCTTGTTTTGCTGTCGTCAGTATCAGTCATTGAAGTTGCTCCCCAAAGTGTTTCAGGATGCGTGATAGTAACTTTGTAAGGAACATCTAACTTATCTTGAAAATAACCTACAAAACCATGCGTATTGACCATAAAGTTAACACCTGCGTTAATGTTTGTTCCAGCTGGTGAAAACACATCGTCATTTCCAAATCCAGTTCCTTTTTCGGTATCGAAAGTATCGCCAACCAAATAAGTGATTTTTTTAAGTGTTTTTGCATTCGAAATTGACCAAGAATTATCGTCAATTCTTTTTACAGTTAGCTCATTTCCTTTGGCATCAAAAGCTTTGAAACCATCAGAATATTTACCGTAATTATCTGTTGAATACGTTCCAGGAACTGTTTTTGGGATGCTGTAAATTACTTCGTCCGTTTTAATTGCCGGAGGTGTTACAGTTACTAAGACTTTGTCGTCTTTAACATCTACAAGGTTAATGTTGACATCGACAGTTTTGCTTTTTGCATCTCCAGATGTACTTCCCGTTTTACAGCTCCAAAATGTTACAGCAAGAGCAAGGGTGTAAATTATTTTTCTCATTTGTTCGCGTTTAGTTATGTGTATTTGACTTCTAAATTATCAAATTGTTACATTTTATATAAAAATAAAAAAAACTCCTGAATTTCAGGAGTTTTGTATTAGTCTAGTTTGTTCTTTATATAATATTTTCCGTCCAAGTCTTCGTCGAAGTCATCGATTTTGACTGGTTTTGGTTTTGGCTTATTTGCAATTGCCTTCTTTTTCCACATCTCAAATTTTTCAAGAGGCATTTTCTTCTTCATGATTTCCAGAACTTCCTTTTCTGCTAATCCAAATTCTTTTTTTATAATTTCAAATGGATTTTTTCTTCTAAAGCTAACGAAACAAGTCTTTCTGTTTGTTCCCAATTCAATTCTTTGCGGCTACTCTTTTTCATCTCGTGAAAATTAATTCAAAATAGAGGTTAATGATTAATAATAGATTGATTTTCATTTTATATATCAATATTAATAAAAAAATAATTACTTGGTTCGCCGAACTATTTTTTTTGCTGATTTTAACTGTTTTTTATTGATCTCGATTTTTGAAAAGGAATTTGCAATAAATTTCCCAATTTGTTGTGTTCTTCGGGGTTCATATGGGTATCTACTCCATAAATTAATTGGTCTTTTGGCAAAGTGGTAAAAGTTCCGAAAAGACGGTCCCAAATTGAAAAAATATTTCCATAATTGCTATCGGTGTATGGAAGTACATAATGATGATGTACTTTATGCATATTTGGCGAAACAATAAAATAACTCAAAAAAACATCCAGCTTTTCCGGAAGCGAAATATTAGCATGATTAAACTGAGAACCTATTACGGACAATGATTGATATAGAAAAACCATCCACATTGGGCTTCCGACAATCAAAACGCCTAAAGTTGTAAAAATAAATCGAATAACGCTTTCTCCCGGGTGATGTCTGTTTGCCGAGGTCGTGTCAATCCAAGTATCTGTATGGTGGATCAAATGAAAACGCCATAAAAATTTTACTTTATGTTGAACAAAATGAGCCAAATAAGCACCAATTAAATCCAGCAAAAGCAAGCCTATTAAGGTATAGAGCCAAATTGGAATTTCAGGAAGCCATTCTAGAATTCCAAAATGATTTTCAGTTGTCCAAGCGACAGTTTTGATTAGAATGAAGGCTAATACAAAATTGACTATAATGGTGGTAAGCGTAAAAAAAATGTTGATTCCTGCATGATGCCATTTTTTATAACGCATCTGAAAAAGGGGAAAGGCATTTTCGATCAGCCAAAAAATAGTGATGCCACCAATCAAAATTAAGCTTCGATGTGAAGAGGGAATTGTACTGAAATAATCAATTATAGCATTCATAATTCAACAATGTATTTCTTCAAATGTAATAAAATTGATGAAATAATAATTTAAATTTTATGAAATATGATTTTTTTTGTGTTTTTTATTGTTATTAGTGTTTTTTGGATTGCTTGTGAAAAAACAAAAAAGAGAAAAAAGCTTATTAAGGACTTTTTCTCTTTATGGGATATTAGGTAACTTTTAAATTTTTAAGATTTGTAAATATTTTTGGCTGAATGAAAATTATGCTTCCTCTTGATTTTGCGGCAAGTTTTTATAGATAAATCCGGCTACAATTGCACCTAGAATTGGCGCCACCCAAAATAACCAAACTTGAGATAATGGCTCACCTCCAACAAAAATGGCTTGAGATAAAGATCTAGCAGGATTTACAGAAGTATTTGTGATAGGAATACTGATTAAATGGATTAAAGTTAAGCCCAAACCAATTGCGATTCCAGCAAATCTTCCGTTTGCAAACTTATCAGTTGCACCCAAAATAATTAAAAGGAAAAATAATGTCAATACAAATTCGGCAATAAAACAGGCTTGCAAAGAATAGCCATCAGGCGAAAATGCTCCAAAACCGTTTGAAGCAAATGCCCCAGCTTTAGTATTGTCAATTGCGAAACCCGCTTTTCCTGAAGCAATTGTGTATAAAGTTCCTGCGATCGCAATTGCGCCAACACATTGCGCAATAATGTACGGAATAAGGTCTTTGGCTGAAAATCTTCCACCAGCCCATAATCCAAATGAAACTGCGGGATTAAAATGTCCGCCAGAAATATGTCCAACAGCATATGCCATTGTTAAAACCGTTAAACCAAAAGCTAAAGCAACTCCCGCAAATCCAATTCCTAAATCAGGAATTCCAGTCGCAAAAATAGCGCTTCCACAACCTCCAAAAACTAACCAAAAAGTTCCAAAAAACTCAGCAAATAATTTTTTCATAATTAAATAATTTTAAATTAATAGATTCGATCGTTAAAGGGTATATTGGTATGCCCATAAAATCAAAACAATTTGTAAGGGCAAACGTACAAATAAAATCCATTTTGGTAAATTAAAACTCGCTTTTTTATTTTGGTACATGTATAAATTTGCAGGAAATACGGCAACTAATAGTGCAATAATTCCCCAAGCGGCAAAATTTTTTGTAAAAGAAAGTAATAGGAGTATGCCTAATAGAATTTCGGCAAATCCACTTAAATTATTTATTAATTTGGGGTTTTTGAATACGGGTGGAATGATCTTGATGTACATTCCCGGTTTTCTGAAATGATTAATTCCGGCAAGTATATATAAAGAAGCCATTAAATATAAATGCCAAGGTTGTTTCATGATATCTTATTGTATATCACGAATTTATAAAAAAATTAACAATTATTGCATTACAGGAGGCTTTTTTTAAAGCTATGTAAAATCGTTTACTTTTTTGCCTTGAAATTTACATTCATAATAATTATGGCAAGAATAATTAAAGCAATACCTATCCATTGCAAAAAGATTACTTTTTCATTTAAAAGAATAAAAGCCATTGTCACTGATACTGGAAGTTCGAGAGCAGAAACAATGCTTCCTAATCCAATTCCAGTTAGAGGAAAACCTGCATTCATAAGCATAGGAGGGATGATGGTTCCAAATAAAGACAAAACAATTCCCCATTTCATGAAAATGGCCAAATTAAATGTGCCTGCTTGCGTTGCAAATGCAAAAGAAAAGACAATCACGGCTCCACCTAAAAGCATATACAGACTTCGTTGCGCCGAAGAAATTTCAGTAGCGACACGATTTGCGGTAAACATAGTAGTTGTAAAAGACAGCTGCGACCAAAAGTCCCCAAACAATTCCTCTCCAATCTAATATAAAATCTGCATGAATAAGATTTGTAGCCAAAGCTGTTCCGATAAGGACAATAAAAACGGCTATTACTTTTTGTTTTGAGGGTAATTTTTTTCTAAAATCATTTCAAGCAAAACGCCCATCCAGACCGTTTGCATTAATAAAACAATTCCAATCGAAACTGGAATGTATTTTACAGCCAAGTAATAGAATAAACTTGTCATTCCTAATGATGTTCCAGCAAGCATTAAGCTGGCTATATTTTTTGAAGAAGCTTTTACCGCAGTTCCTTTATTTTTTATTTTCTGAAATGCATTGATGATCAAAATTCCGATTATTCCCAAAACAAATTGTGAAGTTGTTACTTCGGCAGTTGTATATCCTTCAGAATAAGCCATTTTTACAAAAGTGGCTAACATTCCGTAAGTTGTAGCTCCTAAAGCAACTAAAAAAACTCCTTTTAATACATTGTTCTGTGACATTTGATAATCCTGTTTTAAAAATTAAGGCCGGCAAAGGTAAGCTATTTTGTTTGTGATTTGGCAGAAATTATGGCTAAACGTTTGTTTTAATATTATTTTAAGGGTGTTTTGAATTTGTAAATTGCGTATTTTGCAGAAAATCAGAATTTGATTTAAAAGAAAAAAACCACCAAAACAAATGCTTTGATGGTTTCTATTTTTATAAAACTTTCGTGTTAATTATTTAACCGGCTGATTTTTATAAGTCTCAATTTCAAAGATCAAAGTTGAGTTTGGCGGAATTACACCTCCAGCACCTTTTTCTCCGTAAGCTAAATTTGAAGGAAGGAAGAAAATTGCTTTTTCGCCATCTGTCATCATATCTAATGCCTCGATAAATCCAGGAATCATTCCGTCTTTTTTACCAACTGTGAAAGGGAAGGCTTTATATCCTCCACCAGCATCTCTTTGTGGATCATATTTTCCGTATGCTTTTGCAACATTTGCCATACTGCTGTCAAAAAGATTTCCATTCTCAAAATATCCTGCGTAGTGGAAATAAATTGTCGATCCTTCAGCGCCTTTTACACCAGATCCTTTTTGTGTAATTACATACTTTAAGCCAGATGCAGTTGTAGTTGCTTTTGCTTTAGTTGTCGCAATATAAGTCGCTTTTTGAGCAACTACCTTTTGTGCTTCTTGCTTTTTAGCTTCTTCTTTTTTTACGTCATCTGCAAGAACTTTTACGGCGTCAAATTTTTTAGCCGCATCTCCTTTGCGAGTAATCGTAATTTTTGTCATGATATCATCTTGAACAATTTTATTTACATTGTCCATTCCCGAAACTACGTGACCAAAAATAGTATGTTTTCCGTTTAACCAAGGAGTGTCTTTATGCGTAATGAAAAACTGGCTTCCGTTAGTAGCCGGGCCAGAATTTGCCATAGCAAGAATACCGCCTTTGTCAAATTTTAATTCTTCGGTAAATTCATCTTTGAATGAATATCCAGGGCCACCAGTACCATTTCCGTCTGGATCTCCACCTTGAATCATGAAATCATTGATTACCCTGTGAAATTTCAGACCATCATAAAATGGTTTTCCTTTTAGTCTTTCCACTTTTACATTTGGATTGTTTCCTTCTGCCAATGAAATAAAATTAGCAACTGTAACAGGTGCTTTTACATATTCTAAAGAAACAACAATATCACCTTTTGAAGTCGAAATTGTTGCAAAAATACCATTGTTTGGGTCTTCAGGAACAACTGGTTTTGTCAGCTTGCAGACAGGTTTTGCTGGAGCGACTTTTGATTGAGGCGCTTTTGGCTTTGTCGCTGGTTTTTTTGTTGTTTGAGCTTGTAGGTTTACTAAAGCCAAGCAAAATAATAATAGAAATTTAAATTTCATTTTGTTTCGAATTTAAGTCGATGTATAATTTATTATTGTGGTTTTTCTAATAATTGAATTTCGAAAATGATATTAGCATTTGGCGGAATTACTCCTCCAGCTCCAGTTGCTCCATAAGCTAAATGAGATGGAATAAAAAGAACTGCTTTGTCTCCAAAAGAAAGTTGCTCAATTCCTTCAATAAATCCAGGAATCAGACCGTCTTTTTTACCAGCTTGAAATGGAATAGGTTGGTAGCCGTTTTGTTCTGCTCTTGCAGTGTCGTATTTTCCAAATGTTTTGTTTACATCAGCAATACTTGAATCAAATAATGTTCCATCTTCAAGGAAACCTGCGTAGTGAATGTAAATTTGAGATCCGATTGCTGGTTTTTTTCCAGATCCTTTTTCAGTAATTACAAATTCTAATCCTGAATTTGTTTTAGTAGCTTTTGGTTTGATAGAAGCGTAGTAAGCCACTTTTTCTTTTTGAACACCAGCATATTTGCTTTTTTCTTTTTGAATTTCTGAAAAATAGTCATGAAATACTTTTACAGCGTCAAATTTCTTTGCGGCTTCACCATTTCTGATAATAGTAATTGCAACGATTGTATCGTCTTGTTTTATTTGGTTTACTACTTCTTGTCCTTTTTCAACTACATGACCAAAAATAGTGTGTCTTCCTTCCAACCAAGGCGTTTCAACATGTGTAATGAAAAATTGACTGCTGTTTGTTCCAGGACCGTTGTTTGCCATTGCCAAAACACCAGGTTTGTCAAATTTCAAATCTGTGATCTCGTCTTTGAATTTATATCCAGTATCTCCAGAACCTGTTCCTTCAGGATCTCCAGACTGAATCATAAAATTTTCAATAACTCTATGGAATTTTAATCCGTCGTAAAAAGGCTTTCCTTTTTTGTAATCTTTAGTTACAAATTCGTTTTTCCCTTCTGCTAACGTAACAAAATTTGCTACAGTAACTGGAGCTTTTTTATAGTCCAATTCAACTATAATATGTCCTTTGTTTGTTTCAATATCGGCGTATAAACCATCAGGCAAATTACTGTGTTCATCTTTGCATGAATAAAGAGAAGTAACGGCTAGTAGTAATAATAAAATACTTTTTTTCATTTCTAAAATGTTTTTTTTATGGGTTTACTGTATCTTTTTTAGTTGGATTAACTGGTTTTGCGGCAACTGGTTTTGGTGTTGCAGGTTTTGGCGTTTGTCCAGCCGAAGCGTCCATTGGAGCAGACTTGTCCCGCAGGAGCAACAACTTTTGGTGCAGTAGGATCAGGAACAAAATTACGAAGTGTTACAGTACACATTAACGATTCATTTGGTCCAATTTTTTTATTGTCGCCATGATATCCGTATGCGATATGTGAAGGAAACAAAAACGTAACTGTTTCATTTTTGTGCATGTATTTGATACCGTCGCGCAATCCCATCATGATGTCTTGTTTGTCAACATAATAAGTTTGAGGCCCAAGATCAGCTTCTGAGTAAATTAAATTGCCTTTGATATCTTTTACTTCTAAATTGAAATAAGCTATATCTCCTTTTTTAGGTGTTTGAGTTTCATTTAGATTTCTTTCATCATAAGAAAACCAATAGCCTTTTCTTGTAGCGTAATATTTTACTTTCGGATTGCTTTTTATGATTTTTTTGATGACTTCTTCCTCATTGGCAACTAACTTTTTGTTTCGGTCAGCCGATTTTTTCATAAAAGTTCCCGACACTCTTGAAAGTGGCCTTCTTGCTTCTTCGTGTTGTTTGCAACTGGAAAGCAAAACAGTAAAAAGTAGTGTATAGATACTGATTTTTAAATATTTCATATTCAGTTATATTGTAAGTTTAGATACTAAATCTTCAAATTTAGCCAAAGTTTCTTCCATTGATAAATCTGATTTTCCTCCGGCGGCATTGCTGTGGCCTCCACCGTTAAAATGATCTCTGGCAAATTGGTTTACATCAAAACCTCCTTGCGAACGGAAAGATATCTTGATAATCTGCTCGTCTTTATTTTCGATAAAAATAGCAGTAAAAACAATACCTTTTATGCTTAGGCCATAATTTACTATTCCTTCAGTATCGCCTTTTACATAATCAAATGAATCTAATTCGGCTTGAGTAAGTGAAGTATATGATGTTTTATGCTCTTCAAAAACTTTCATGTTCTGCAACGCTCGTCCTAATAATTGCAAACGGCTGTACGAACTATTATCAAATAATAAAACTGGAATTTGAGTGTTTTCAACTCCAAGATCAATTAATTCGGCAATAATTCGGTGCGTATTTCCTGTTGTTCCTGGAAAACGGAATGAACCAGAATCGGTCAAAATCCCGGTATAGATGCAAGTTGCAATGGTCTTGTCAATATCTTCTTTTTTGTTTAAGAAAGAAATAAAGTTGTAAACCATTTCACAAGTTGATCCAAATTCAGTGTCAGAATACATATAAGTCGCATAATCATCAGGTTTTTGATGATGATCGATCATGACAAACGGAACAGTTAGTTTTGCTAAAGTATACTCCATTTCGCCTGTACGATGAAATGCGTTAAAATCAAGCGTAAAAATCAATTCAGCTTCTTCTAAAATTTTGGTACAGTTTTGAGTATCTTTTTCAAATACTTTTACAGTCTCAGAACCTGGAAGCCAAGCTAGAAATTCAGGAAAATCATTTGGCGCAATTACGGTTGCCTGATGATTGTTTTTTATTAAAAAGTGGTATAAAGCCAAGGTAGATCCCATGGCATCTCCATCTGGGCCTCTATGCGGAATTATTGCGATTTTCTTTGGGGCGACAAGCAACAATTGTATCGCTTGTATATCTTGTATTTTCATAGTGTGCGAATTTACATTTTTTTAATGTAATGTTGCAATCATTTTATAGATTAACACACTTTTAAGTTAGGAGTTATGAGTTGTGGATTTGAGATTGTACTGCAAAGTTTCAGTTTAGAGAATTCTGTATTGGGATTTGGAATTTTATTATTGGAATTTTTTAAAGATGTTCCAATTCTTCTTTTTTAAATCGCTGATACAATTTATATTTCGCACCTTTTACAATCTGAGATTTATAAATACCAACTGAGCCTGAAGAAAAATAAGCAATTGTACAGCCAATGGCGATAAATATTCCAGGAGCAATTCCGAATAATTCCATTCCCATAATGGTGCAGGCGATAGGAGTGTGTGTCGCGCCAGAAAAAACAGCAACAAACCCAACTCCTGCTAAAAGGGCAATTGGCATTGGAATAACTGTTGACAAAGCGCTTCCTAAAGTTGCTCCGACAAAAAATAGAGGTGTTACTTCGCCACCTTTAAAACCAGCTCCGAGAGTAAATCCAGTGAAGAGAATTTTTAGCAGAAAATCATACCATTCATTTGGATTTGAAAATGAATCTACAATTACAGGAACGCCAAGTCCAGAGAATTTTGTAAATCCTAAACCGGCAATTGCAATCGCCAGAATAATTCCGCCAATAACAGGACGAAGTGGTGGATATTTAATGTTTTTAGAAAAAAGAGAACTCCAAAAATGAGTACTTCGAGCAAATAATAAAGCGACGAGACCAGATAAAATTCCGATAATTATGATGTAAAAGATATTGCTCAAGTTAAGTTCAGGAATAACTGGAATGCTGTAATGCGTATGTTTAATTTCCCAAAATTCAACGGTGAAATAGGCGACATAAGCGACTAAAAAAGAAAGTAAAATGCTTTTGAAATTGATTTTACTAAAATATAAAACTTCCAAAGCAAAAATGGCGCCCGCCAAAGGTGTTCCAAAAACAGAGGCAAAACCAGCACTGATTCCGAGAATTATTAAAATTTTGCGTTCGGAATTATCGAGTTTGAAAATTTTGGTGAATTGATCTGCAATTGCGCCTCCCATTTGAACTGCAGTTCCTTCGCGTCCGGCAGATCCGCCAAATAAATGAGTAAGCAAGGTTCCTAAAAGTACCAAAGGAGCCATTTTAAACGGAATTACTTTCTGCGGATTTTCGTATTCTTCCAACAATAAATTATTTCCTTTTGCAACAGATTCTCCCCAGTAATAATAGCTCAAACCAACTAATAATCCGCCAAATGGCAAAAGCCAGATGATCCAGTCATGCGTAATTCTGAATTGTGTAACCCATTCTAAAGAAACAAGAAAAAATGCAGATGCAGATCCTGAAAGTACACCAATTAAAGCACAGATAAAAATCCATTTAGGAATGGAAAGCAATAATTGTTTTGGGCTTTGTGAAGTCATTAATGAATTCTAAAATAGTTTTGCCACGAATTTCACGAATTTTCACGAATTAATATGAAAAAAAACATTTTTAATTTATTTATTCCGATCGCTATCGAAAGTGATAAAAGAAAAAATTAGTGGAAATTCGTGCAATTCGTGGCAAAAAAACTTTACTGAACAACAGCAGTAAATTCGATTTCAACTAAATATTCAGGAGCAACTAATTTGCTGATTTCATAAAATCCAGTTGTAGGTTTTACATCTTTAAAGAAAGCTGAATGCGCTCTGGCAACTTCTTCAAAAGTAGAAACATCTGTTGTGAAAATTCTAGTTCTGATTACATCTTTTATTCCAACGTTCAAATCTTCAAGAACTTTTTCAACGCGCTCAATAATGTTGTATGTCTGCGCGTAAGCGTCATCGGCTTTTACTTTTTCGCCGTCAACGATTGCTACAGTTCCCGAAACTTCAATGATGTTGCCAATTCTTACAGCGCGGCAGTATCCCATTTTGTCTTCCCACGGCGATCCTGTTAAGATGTTTTCTCTTTTCATTTTATGAGTTTTTTTTGAATTGTTTTTTGATGGTTTTTTAAAACAAATTCAGGTTAATTAATGCGTTGCAATTTATAAAATAAGCCAATGAAAAAGAATTATTTTAGTTTGAAATCCCACTTAAAATCAGTCTTTTTTGTGATATTTTAAAATGATTCTGCTTTTTTATTGATGTGAAAAAGTAGTTTAAACTCTGTAAATAGTTTATTTCAATTTTAGCTCTGAAAAAGGTTTTTAACCGCAAATTTCACACCCGAGCGACAGCGAATTGACGAAGTAAATTCACACAAATTAATTTGCAAAAATTTGTGCAATTTGTGGTTGAAATAAGTTTTCCAAACCGATGGATTAATTTATTTTTCTTCTTCGTAAATTCGGAGCTTATTTTGTGTATTTGTCAAATGTTGTTGTAAAACTTCAATTTTATTCAGCAAATGATAAATGGCATCAATTCCTTCCATATTAATATTAAGATCGTAATGCATGCGCATCATTTTCTCGATTGTGGGCAACTCTTCTGGTTCCAAATACTCATCATTTTCTTCAAAAATAATTTTCACCAAACCATAATTGCTGAGCTCTTTTATAAAGGTATTTTCAATTTCGTGATATAGACAAAACTGTTTTATTTGAATTAAATTTTTACTGGCCATGATTTCTAAGTTTAGCTAATTCTGCAAATAATTCTTTTTCTTTTTCAGATAATTTAGTTGGGATTTTTAGATTGTAAGTAACATACAAATCACCAAATTGATTGTCTTTTTTATAAACAGGAAAGCCTTTTCCTTTTAATTTTACTTTTGTTCCCGTTTGAGTTTCGGCCGGCACTTTTATTTTTACTTTTCCGTCAAAGGTCTTTACGCTGATTTCGCCACCTAAAATTGCAGTGTACAAGTCTAAGTCAACATTTGAGTAGAGATTATTTCCATCTCTTTTAAAATCAGAATTGTTGGAGATTTGAAAAGTAATATACAAATCGCCATTTGGCCCGCCGTTTACTCCGGCACCACCATGCCCAGGAATTTTTATGACCTGACCATTTTCAACTCCTGCTGGAATAGTGATTCTAATATTTTTGCCATTAATGGTCAAATTTTGTTTGTGTGTTGTGTATGCCGATGCTAAATCTAGTTGTAATTCGGCATTGAAATCTTGTCCTCTGTATTTGGATTGGCTTCTGCTTCGTCCTGATCCGTACATTGAATTGAAAAAATCAGAAAAATCGCTTCCCGAAAAATCACCTCCAAAACCAGAAAAATCCTGTCCGCTTTGCTGTCTAGAATATTGCTGTTGTTGCTGGTTTGGGTCGTAGCCAGCTTTTTCAAATTCATCGGCGTGTTTCCAGTCTTTCCCGTATTTATCATATTTTTTACGGTTTTCAGGATTGCTCAAAACTTCATTTGCTTCATTGATTTCTTTGAATTTTTTCTCCGCTTCTTTATCATTCGGATTCAAATCGGGATGGTATTTTCGAGCTAATTTCCTGTACGCTTTTTTAATTTCAGCTTCGGTAGCTGTTTTTGTGATTTCCAATGTGTTATAATAGTCGATATAATCCATTTTCTTGATTTTTTGATGAACAAAAATTTAAACCTTGAATTTAGGAATAAGTTGCTTATTCTCAAAGTAAAAGAGCATTTTATAACAAAAATTTCGCAAAATGATTGTACGAATATTTTCAAGGATAATGTTAAAATTTAATACGAGCAATTAAACTATGGCAGGTTTTTTGATTCTAAAAATTAGGCCAAAATATTGTTATAAAATACTTAAAGTGGAAGTGCGTAAACAAATTATAGTATTTTTGCTCAATACTGAAATATTTTGCAAAAATTAACAGGCCGAGTCGATAAAACCTTTTCAATGAAGCACATATTATTTTTCATATTATTTTTTACTGCCGCAACGCTTTCAGCTCAAAATGAATTTAGCACTAAATTCAAGAGTATTCCTGCACCAAAGTTTAATGCGAAGCCAAAAAAATACCGGCTCCTGATTTACCAAGTTTAGATGATCCGGTCGCTTCAACTTCTGAAATTCCAAGTATCAAAACGCCAAATGTTTATGATAATACGCAATTAACGACAAAATCGAAATTTCAGATTGGAGAAGAAAAAAGCAAATTCACGATGTCAACCGAAAGTCAATTTGCTAATCCTGGTGATCGTTATGTAGCCAAAATGGAAAAAGATTTGGACAAAGCTCTAAAAGATGCAGGACTTCGCGAGGGCAGGGGAACATTGGTCAAAAAGAATATTTCTTTGGGAGATTTCAAAACAAAATCACAATATTTTATTGTCAAATTCCGCGATTTTGGAGCAATAGACGGGGATTTGGTAAAAGTATCAAATAACGATCAAGTCATTCGCGATCAGATATTTTTGGATGCTAACTTTAAAGATGTTAAAATTAATTTGGCCGACGGATTTAATAAATTAGATTTTGAAGCCCTTAATATAGGAAGCCTCGGAGGAAACACAGCAGAAATCCAAGTTTTTGACGATAAAGGACAATTGGTAACCAATGATTATTGGGATAATCTAGCGGCAGGATTTAAGGCTTCGATTGTGGTGACAAAAGAGTAAGCGCTGTTAGCGCGAGTTACAAAGCGACAAAGGTTCAAAGGGACAAAGTTTTTACACTTCGTTTGCCTTTGAACCTTTGTCGCTTTGTCACTTTGAACCTTTTTAGAACGGATCCGCAGTAACCTTAAACTTCATGTCCGCTTTTACGGTTACATCTTTTGTTAGAGTTTCTTTCAAAGTTACTTTAGTTCTTATTTTATAGCTGTCAGCTTTGATATACTGATCCAATTTTTGATCAGTGCAAATCAAATCAATTGTGTTGCTGGTTGACATGATATTATCTTGATAAGCCAATTCGATTTCATCTGAATTTGTTGTTGAAATGTACAAATGAACCGATTTCAAAAATGTAAATGTTTTATCTGATGGATCAGAAATCGATAAATTCAACGATCTCAATTTTACATCTTTTACCAGACTAGCTTTTGTTTTGTTGTTTTGAAATTCAGCAGATGAATTTGTCGTTACTTCCGGCGTGATTATTTCCGAAGGCAAATTAATAGGTGAAGTGCTTTTGATTGTAATCGAAGTATTATTCGAAATTGTGAAAGTCAATAAATCATCAACAGCATCACAAGAAGTTAAAAAAAGTGACAGACAAACCGTCAAGGCAATAAGTTTTGATTTCATAGTTAATTTTAAATTGGGTTTTTCGTTACATACGAAATAATTTGGTTTTTGGATTTTGGGCAAAGATACTAAGATGCTAAGTTTCTGAGATGCTAAGTTTTTTGTTTTTGAGTCAGAAAAAGGCTCAGAATCTCAGAAACTTAGCATCTTAGGAACTCCACTGAAAAAAAATATTTATTTTTTCAACGTTCCGATTTTTGAATTTCGAATATAAAAAGTACTTTTGCGCATGCAACACAACGTACTTATTTTAGATTTCGGATCGCAATATACTCAGCTTATTGCGCGTAGAGTTCGCGAATTAAATATATTCTGCGAAATTTTTCCTTACAATCACATTCCGAGTGATTTATCAAGTTATAAAGCCGTAATTTTAGGAGGAAGCCCTTTCTCTGTTAGAGGAGAAGATGCACCACACCCTGATTTATCGCAAATTAGAGGTAAAATGCCTTTGCTTGCCGTTTGTTATGGAGCACAATATTTGGCTCATTTCAGTGGAGGTGAAGTGGCGACTTCAAATACAAGAGAATACGGAAGAGCAAACTTGTCTTATATTAAAGAAGGTGAAACTTTCTTTGAAGGAGTTTCAGAAAACAGCCAAGTTTGGATGAGCCATAGCGATAGTATCAAAGCGCTTCCGACAAATGCTGTAAAATTAGCAAGCACGCATGACGTAGAATACGCGGCTTACAAAATTGAAGGCGAAACTACTTATGCAATTCAATACCATCCAGAAGTTTACCATTCAACAGATGGAAAAAAGATGTTAGAAAACTTCTTGGTTAAAATTGCAGAAGTTCCTCAAAACTTTACTCCAAATGCTTTCGTTGACGAAATGGTAGCAGAATTGAAAGAGAAATTAGGAGACGATAAAGTCGTTCTTGGTTTATCTGGAGGAGTAGATTCTACTGTAGCGACTGTTTTATTAAACAAAGCAATTGGACAAAATTTATATTGCATCTTCGTAAACAACGGTCTTTTACGTAAAAACGAATTCCAAAATGTATTAGATCAATACAAAGGAATGGGATTAAACGTAAAAGGAGTAGATGCTGGAGATCGTTTCCTTGGCGAATTAGCTGGAATTAGTGATCCTGAAACAAAACGTAAAACAATTGGTCGTGTATTTATCGAAGTTTTTGATGATGAATCACACTTATTGGAAGATGTAAAATGGTTGGCTCAAGGAACAATTTATCCAGACGTAATCGAATCTGTTTCGGTAAAAGGACCATCTGCAACTATTAAATCGCACCACAACGTTGGTGGATTGCCAGATTATATGAAATTAAAAATTGTAGAGCCACTTAGAATGTTGTTTAAAGACGAAGTTCGTAGAGTTGGTGCTACATTAGGAATAGATCCTGAATTATTAGGAAGACACCCTTTCCCGGGACCAGGATTATCAATCAGAATTTTAGGAGATATTACTCCAGAGAAAGTTAGAATTCTGCAAGATGTAGATTCTGTATTTATCGAAGGATTAAAATCTTGGGGATTATACGATAAAGTTTGGCAGGCTGGAGCAATTTTGCTTCCTGTAAACAGTGTTGGTGTAATGGGTGATGAGCGTACGTACGAAAAAGTAGTAGCGCTGAGAGCTGTGGAATCAACTGATGGTATGACGGCTGACTGGGTTCATTTGCCATATGATTTCTTGATGAAAGTGTCAAACGATATCATCAATAAAGTAAAAGGCGTGAATCGTGTAGTTTACGATATTAGTTCAAAACCACCTGCAACAATTGAGTGGGAATAGTAGTATATTTTAAAATTAAGGTCTTACATTTGTAAGGCCTTAATTTTTATAACCTACTATTTATGAGAGAATTTTTAACGTTTTTTCTTGTCTTTGTTTTGTCTTTTAACAGAATAACTGCACAAGATTCATTTATCGAGCACAAAATTCAAAAGGGAGAAACCGCTTATTTTATAGCCCAAAAATATAAGGTTTCGGTTGATGAAATCTACAAACTCAACCCCGAATCACAAAACGGAATCAAAGACAATCAAATTATTAAGGTTCCGGTTCATTCTTCAGAAAAGCCAAAACAAAACCAGCAAATCACTCACGTTGTTGGCGAAAAGGAAACACTTTACGGTTTATCAAAAAAATATCACGTTTCTCAAGAAGCACTTCAGGAAGCCAATAAAGAAATTCTTGCCAGCGGACTTCAAGTTGGTCAAGAATTAGTTATTCCGCAAAATGCTTCAAATCTTTCAAAAACTGAAATTACAAATACTACAAAAGCTTCGCATCTTGTTGTTGCTAAAGAATCTTTATTTAGTATTGCCAGACAATACAATGTTTCGGTTGAGGATTTAGAAAATCTAAATAAGGATATTTTGATCAATGGTTTGCAAATTGGTCAAACAATTCTAATTCCGAACAAAAGAAAAACGTTAGACGGAAAAGTTCGTGTGATTAATAAAGAAACTATTTTTCATGTCGTTGAACCAAAAGAAACTAAATTCTCGATTTCTAAAAAATACGGTATTTCGATTGATCAATTAGAATCTCAAAATCCTGAAATCGTAAACGGATTAATTGTCGGAAACAAATTAGCCATCAACACAAAAGAAATAAAACCTGCCAATGAAAGCGAAGAATTAATGCTTGCTTTGGCAGAAAAACAAGTTGTAGTTGAAAAAACAAAAGCTAAAACAGTTGAAATAGAGGATTTAAAAGACCGATTGGTTGTTCAGAAAGAAATGAATCAGAAAATTATAAAAATTAATGATTTGAAAGTGAATCTGAATGATATGAATGGTTCTAAAGAAAATTCGGTTGAAAAACTCCGATTGGTTTTGGAAGCCAACAAAAATGTTCAGGATATTTTGATGGCTAAACTGGATTCATTGGTAAACACGATGAATAATGATTTGGTTGAATTAAAACGAATGGATGTTTTGAATGTTGATGAATCAAAACGTTTGGAAAAACAATCATATGAAAGTATTGGGAAAACTAGTGAATTATCTTCTCAATTGAAAAAAGAATTGGCTGAAAACCGAAAAGCATATGCCGGCTTGATGAACAAAGTAGAAAAAATAGCCGTTGAGGAAAATCAGGAATACAAGAAAAAATCCGCGAAAGCGAGAAAAATAATAATGTTACTTCAATTCAGCAAAGACTTTCTTTAGAAGAAATAAAGCGTTACAAAATCCAACAGGAACAAGGCGATGCCCAAAATCAGCTCTTGATCGCCAAAATCGATTCATTGGATACTCAAAAACAAATTGAAGTAAAAAGACATATCAGCAAAGCTTCTTATTATAGTATGGAGGCTCGAAAATTTGATGACAAATTAGCTTTGATGAAATTGAAAAAGTATCAGGATGAGGCAATTAAAAAACAAAATAAATCGGGTATTTCTGAAGCTTCAAAAACGGTTTCACTAGAAGAAATGAAGCGTGAATTGGAAGAAAATCCGCTTAAAACAGACAAAACAGTAAAAGTTGAAGTTTTTGATAATCTTAAAGAAGTTTCAAACGGGTATTACTTAGTTTTAGGTATATTTACAGACGCAACAGTTCGCGATAAGCTTATCATGAAACTTATTGATTCTGGTGATTTTAACGCAAGTTTCTTTTTCAATATAAACAGTCTTTCGTATTATGTTTACTCGGATAAGTTCGAAAACATGGAAGAAGTTTTGTATAAATGCAAGAAAAAGGAGGAAGATGAGTTATATAAGGAGATAATTATTGCTAAAGCAGAGATTGATCTTAGATAATATTTGGGGAGGAATTAACACTGGCCCGAATCTTGCTTTGACAAGAATTTAATAACTTGTTTTTGAATTAAAAATTAAATTGTTTTAAGTCCTATTTATGAAATATTATTCAACATTATTGTCTTTGGTTTTTTTGTAACCTGTTCGGCTTTTTCACAGGAAAAGGTTGTGAAATATACAGTTACAGGCGGAGAAACAATAAACCAGATTGCCGTAAAATTTAAAGTTACGCCTTATGATATTTATGCATTAAATCCAGATGCTAGAAATGGAGTAAAACCAAATACTGTTTTGCTGATTCCTGCAAGTGGCAAAGCCGTGGTAAAATCTGAACCAGCTGTGGTAAAAACATCCGTTAATACAAAAGATATTATTCACGAAGTACAGCCAAAAGAAACTTTTTACAGCATTGAGCATAAATATGGAATTTCGGATGAAGCGTTAAAAGCAGTGAATCCGTTTTTAGAAAAAGACGGTGTCCAAATTGGACAAAAATTGGTGATTCCAGCAAAAGGTTCAGTTCCAAAAACGGTCGCAGACAAAACCAGCTAAAAATTCAGCTCAAGAGAAATATGTATATCATGATGTGCGACCAAAGGAAACTAAATTTGGTATTGCAAAACAATACAATATGACCGTTGAAGAATTAGAAAAACGAAATCCAGAAATCGTTTCTAATTTGCCAATTGGGTATCGTTTGACCATAAAAGGAACTGCTCCTAAAACAGATGCGGCTCCAATTGCAAATACAGCAAAACCTGCCGAAACTAAAAAAGCGGATACTCCTAAAAAAGCAACAACTTATATGGAATATCAAGTGAAGCCAAAAGAGACTTTTTATAGTTTGGGAAGAACATTTCATTTGAGTCAAGAAGAGCTGACAGCATTAAATCCAGAACTTTCTGGAGGAGTGAAAGAAGGAATGGTTTTGAAAGTTCCAACAGGATATTTAGCGCCACAGCCAATTGTTCCTCAAGCACAGCCACAAGTGGTTGAAAAAACGGTTGAGAAACCAATTGAAAAAGCTGTAGAAACTTCTGCTCCAAGCGGTATTAAAATTGTGGACAAAGTAAAATCTGAAACGGTTTCTGCGGATCCTGAAGTGGTAGAATTGACAAAGAAAAGAGGTCAGACAGAGCGACAAAAAGTGGTTTTATTATTGCCATTTAATTTGTCAAAACTTCAAAGCGATACAACAAGTTTGGCAACAAAAATCAAAACGGATAAATTCTTAAACATGACGTTGGACTTTTATTCAGGAGCAATGATGGCGATTGACTCTGCTAAAGCTTTGAAATTGCCTATTGATGTTTCGATTTATGATTCGGGAGAAACTAAAACGACATCTAACGTTTCAAGTTTGATTGCGCAAAATAAATTGCAAAATGCAAATGCTGTGATTGGGCCATTTTATCAAAATAATGCTGAGTCGACTGCAAATTCACTTCGTCTATATAATGTTCCGGTGATTTCGCCTTTATCAAAAGATGCTGACAAATCCAATTGATAATTTGTATCAAGCAATTCCGTCAAACGATGTGGTGCGTAATTCAGTTTTTGATTATATGCGCGCCAAAAACGGAAATATTGTAGCCGTTGTTGACAAGAAAAAAGAATCAGTAATCAACTATATTAAACAGAACCAAAAAGGAGTTGTATTTGCTACTTTGACAGAAACGGGTGGCTTAGATGTTGCGAACTTAAAAGGGTTGTTGCTTCCTGGCCGAATAAACTATGTAGTGATGGAAACTGGAAATACAGCAATGGTAAAAGCAACAATAAAAGCGTTGCTTGACTCGCAAAAAACATGTCAGGTTCAATTAGTTATTTTAGAGCCAAATAGTACATTGGATACAGATGAAATTAATTTTGATAATTTAGTTAAACTGAATTTGATGTATCCATCAGTAACACGAGAAAGCAGTGAAGCAGGAGCTTTGATTTTCAAAAAGAATACCGTTTGAAAAACAAAGTAAATCCGAATGTTTATGCAACAAAAGGATTTGATGTTACTTTTGACACGATGATGCGTTTGGTTCAAGGGAAAACATACCAAGAAACGGCCGATTTAATGACCACAGAACAAGTGGACAATAAATTTCAATATTACAGAAAAGAGGATGGAGGACACGCAAACAAAGGTGTTTACATTTTATATTACGACAGCGATTTAACTTTAAAAGAAGCAAATTAATGACATCAAAAGTAACCTATTTAGGCGATTTAAGAACAAGTTCAATTCATGTGCAGTCTGGAAGCGAAATTATTTCAGACGCGCCATTAGATAATAACGGAAAAGGGGAGGCGTTTTCTCCAACAGATACAGTTGCAAATGCATTAGCAAGTTGTATGATGACGATTATGGGAATCAAAGCCCGCGATATGGAAGTTGATTTTGTTGGTTCTACTGCAGAAGTAACAAAAATAATGAATGCTGAACCAAGACGAATTGGTGCAATCGAAATTGTTTTTCAAATGAAAAGCAATGCTGATGAAAAAAGCAGAACTATTTTAGAACGTGCTCGCAATGACTTGCCCAGTTTTTCTGAGCTTAAGCAGTGAAATTGAAAAGAAAATTACTTTTAACTGGAGTTAATTTTTTTGACTGAATATTTAAAAAGAGCTGTCTCAAAAGGACAGCTTTTTTTATAAGCTTCGGAGAAGCGAAATATCTACAGAAAAGAATATTTATGCAATATAAAGCTCCAGCGGAGCGACATATCTTAAAGATGTCGCTCCGCTGGAGCTTTTTCTCATTTATTTGATTTAAATTCTATAAATATTTTACCCCGCTGGGGCTTTTGTTTATAGAATATCTGCTTATTCCAGAGCTTTTTAATATGGTTTTTTTAACCTTTTTCAGGTTTTAGATCTTGTAAAATTGGCGATGCAATTGTTTTGACTTCTTTCTGAATTGTTTCATTTTTCTGTTCAAAAATTGTAATGTCATTTTTGCCTTTTTTCAGCCAGCATCCTGGAACATAAAGCGTTTGTTGCGGACCAACACTCCAATAACGGCCAATGTTGATTCCGTTGATGAAAACAATTCCTTTTCCCCAATCTTTCATATCCAGAAATGTATCTCCGGTCTTTTTCAGATCAAAAGTTCCTTGATATAAAGTAGGACGATTTGCTTTTCCTGAGTTTTTATAAGCAGTTAAATCTGGCTTTTTATCCATTGGCAGTTTGTACATTTCCCAATTTCCAGTAATAGTTTCGCCATTGATGATGATTGGACTAATAATTCCTTTGTTATTAGAATTTATCTGCGAACCATAATTAATGCGTCCCATATTTTCAACTAAAATATCTAAAGTTGCATTGAAAGGAACTTCAATTTCACAGTCGTATTTTTTGTAATAGCGGTTTAGCTCGGCAACTTTTTTCCGTTAACATATACGATAGCGTAATCACGTAAACCGTTTAATTCTAATTTTCCGCTAATTGGTTGTGTAAATTTTTTGCTGTACCAAACATAACCATCTCCTTGGTTTAATTGCTCAAATGTTTGTGGCGTATCTTCGATAACAGGTTCTATTTTCGATTTTAGATCATCTAAATCAACTACTTTCGAAAGGGGAATATTCGGAATCGTAATTACTGGAATCTGATCCGGAATATTTGGGGTTTCTTTGGTTTTTAAAAGTTCTCTCAATGCATTATACTTTGGAGTTGCCCAACCCGCTTCACTTATTGGGGCATCATAATCGTACGATGTCATGTCAGGCTGAATGTCGTGCTCTTTATCGTAATTTGCACCAGACGTAAATCCGAAATTGGTTCCGCCATGCACCATATAATAATTGAAAGAAACTTGATTGTCCAGATATTTCTTGGTTTGACGGACAGTCTGTTCCGGCTTCTGAATAGGAAATGGTTCTGCCCAATGATCTAGCCAGCCCGGATAAAATTCTGCAACCATATATGGGCCTTTCCCATTATGGAATTGATCTACGACTTTTTTAAGTTTTGTTACGTCATCTTCACCGTTTGCAGTTGGTAGAGCTCCTGGCAAAGCACCACCTTCAAAAAGCCAACTTCCATCTGAAGTGAAAAACGGAACTTCAAAACCAACATCTTTTAATTGTTGAAAAACTGCGGCGCTGTATTTTTTATGCTCTTCTAATGAAATGTCTTTTCGCTGTGAAACGTAAGAACCAAATTCATTTTCGCCTTGAACCATAATAATTGGGCCACCTTTCGTGATTTGCAAATTAGCAACTTGTTTGTATAATTCGGTAAAATAAGCTTTTGTTGCCGCTAAATACTCCTTGTTATTTCCACGAATTACCATATTCGGAACGTTTTGCAAAAACCAAGGATAACCACCAAATTCCCATTCGGCACAAACATACGGACCTGGACGTAAAATCACAAATAGTCCTTCTTCTTGGGCGGTTTTAATATATTCGGCTAAGTTTTTATTTCCTGTTTTAAAATCCCAAATCCCAGGAGCAATTTCGTGGTAATTCCAGAAAACATACGTGGCAACGGCATTTAATCCCATTGCTTTCATCATTTTTAGGCGATGTCTCCAATATGGCTGAGGGATTCGGGAATAATGCATTTCTCCAGAGTGAATTTGAATCGGTTTTCCATCTAAAAGAAAATTTCCATCGCTGATTGCGAAAGTTTGTTTGTTCTGTGCTGATGCTTCGGAAAATAAGCAACAAGCGATAAAAAGAAATAAAGCTATTTTTTTCATTGTGTTGTGATAAGATTTGCTTGAAAACAGACAAGAGGACAAATATAAACTTTGCCCTCTTGTCTTCCTAACTAACCAATATTTATTCTGAAAACTCTAATTTTTTAAGTTTGTTCCAGCCTCCTCGTGTGAAATCAGGAATTTCTACGGGTGCAGAATTATTATCTAATGAAATTTCTGTCAGTGGACCTAAACAAGACCATTCTGCTAAATCGTAAACATCCATATCTAGAGGAAGTCCTTTTTGCAAACAGTGAATTAAACGATAATCCATAATGAAATCCATTCCGCCATGACCGCCTACTTTTTTGGCTTGTTCTTCAATTCCCTTGGCAATTGGGTGTTTGTATTTTTCCATTAAAGCTTTTTTCACTTCTTCAGGAACAAAAGAGTGTGCGCTTAATTTTTCGTGGTTTGGTTTTACATCGTCGCCTAATTCTTTTCCATCCAAAGCATAACCTTCTAAAGGATATTTATTTGCGAAACCTTTTGTGCCGCTCAATTGATACATTCTGCTGTATGGGCGAGGAGAAGTAACGTCATGCTGAATTTGAATTGTTTTTCCGTTTTCAGTGCGAATCATAGTCATGGTATGGTCTCCGTTTCTAAAATCTTTAATTTCTTGTCCCGATTTTTCTTTGATATAAGCGGGATTTCCAACTGCTTTTGTATCCATAGAAACCAAGAAATTCATTTTGTCGCCACGGTGAATATTTAGTGCCTGACACGCAGGTCCCATTCCGTGTGTCGCATAAATATCGCCACGGTGTTTAATGTTGTAATCCATTCTCCAGTTGTTCCAGTATTCTCCCCAAAACGGCTGTAATCCGTGAATGTAAGAACCTTCCGCATGAAGAATTTCTCCAAATAAACCTTGTTGCGCCATATTTAAAGTTGTCAATTCGAAGAAATCATAAACACAGTTTTCCAATTGCATACAATGTTTTCTCGTTTTTTCTGAAGTATCAATGAGTTCCCAGATTTCTTTCATGGTCAATGCTCCCGGAACTTCGATTGCAACGTGTTTTCCGTCTTTCATGGCCTGAACTCCAATTACGGCATGATGAAGCCAATCTGTTGCCACATAAACTAAATCTACATTTGGCAGGGCTGTAACTTTTCTCCAAGCATTTTCATCGCCATAAAATTCCTGAGCTTTTGGGAATCCGGCTTTTGCCAAGATTTCATTGGCTTTTGAAGTGTTTTCTTGCTTCATGTCACAAAGTGCGATAATTTCAACACCCGGAATATGGGTCATACGTTCAACAGCGCCAGGCCCTCGCATTCCTAAACCAATGAAAGCAATACGAACTTTAGGAATAGCAGGTGCAGACATTCTAAGAACATCTTGCTGTCCTTTTGGCCTTGATGGTGTTTTGGTCTTGATCATTTGTGCTGAGACTGTCCAGCCAAATAAAATACAGACGATTAAAAAGAGTTTTAAAATACGAGTTTTCATGTGTGGTTATTTATTTTTTTGATTATTTAAAGCAATCATTTTTAAGGCAAAGCATCAAAATTGATTTCCGGTTTTTTATTGTTTAATGGTCTTGTGAAAATGGTTTTTGGTGTTGTGAAATCGTTGAAGAAACCGCCATCTTTTAGATAAAAAGAATTCTTCTCCAGCCCGCCGGCAAAATCCATGCGATACCCTTTTGTGCCGGTATTGTCTGTTGTAAAACGAGCCGAATTAACTTCAATCCAATTTCCTTTTTCATCACAAATCCATTGATTATTGAATAGAACTTTTCGCGATAAATCACCTTGTTCAGGAACAAAATTTTCTAAAAAGGAATGAAATCTTTTTAAATAAGTATGTGTTTGAGGACGATTGAAACTCGCAATCAACAACCATTTTTTTAATTCTGGCGCATAAAAATAAGCGGTGTAATTTGTAGAATTGTCGTTTTGAGGATTTCCTCGCAATAAGAATTTATAGGTTGTACCAGCTTTCCACATATATTTCAGATAACTTTGACCTCCGGAACCTTCACTTCCAAATTCTCCGGTATGAACATTTTCTCCTTTTTTGAGCATTTTGATTTTTTGTGAATCAGGAATACTTTTTGGATTATCAGTTTCAAATGGACTCCAAACGGAGAACAGAATTCGTCTTTCTGATGCCGAATTTACCTGAATTCCAAAATAGCCTTCGCCAAAACCATTTGCCATAAAATAAGAGCCTATTTTGTCTTCGTTTTTAGGAACGGTAATTTCATTATAATACCATTCTGCATTAATATTTTCGGGAATTTGATAATTTAAATGAACCGAAGGTCCACGGCGTCCCCAATGATAAAAGTTTCCTTCGTTATTTGGAACATAAGAAATTTTTCCATCAAAATCTTTGCTTGAAATTGTTATGCGGTTTATAGAAGGAAATTGAGTACCAATTTTACTGATTCCTTTTATTTTTAATGCTACATAGCCTTCTTTTTTATTGTCCAAGTTCCAATGGAAACCGCTTTTTTTGATGCAACAAATTTTACTTTTTTAGAGTCGTTGTTTATAGAAAATTCAACTTCCGATTTTCCAAAAACTTCTACTGATTCTTCAACAGAAATCTGAAAAGTTCCAGGTTTTGAAATTTTAAAATATAAAGTAAAAAACTCCTTAGGATTCATCCAATTTTCAATGCCATTGTCTGTAATTGTATTACTTCCGTCAATATGTTCAGAACTAAAAGCATTTCCAGCCAAAGGAATAGAAATTGTAGTTTCAGCATCGTTTTTCTCATTCGAAAAAGACACTAATACGAAAGCAAAAAACAAGTAAAATAAGTTTTTCATTTTGCTGTGATTTTGGTTTTTCTTTTAAAAGTAACCTCTCTAATGAACCAGATTAGAGAGGTTTTCAAAAACAAAACAATTCAAATGGACCTTGCTAATTATTTTTGACTATTAAATCTTCTCATTAATGGCGTTACGTGTTTTTTGGTATCGTCATCTAATGATGCCAATGCTTTATCTGCTTCGGCTGGTGCATATTTTGTTAATCCTGCTAATCCTGTTGCAATTACGTTGTATGATTGTTCTTTGATGCTTTCTTCCATTAAACTTTTATAAGAAGCATCGCCTGTAGAAGCTAATTTTACAATGGCATTGGCTCTTGCAATCGTCTTTTTATCATTTTTAGCAATATCAAGAAGCGTTTTTAAAACCTGATCTTTGGTTTGTTTTTCATTCAAATCAATTGCTTTGATGCTCAGTACTCTTAAATCTTCTTGTTGGTCTTTTAAGCCTTCCAGTAAAATAAGTTGTGACTCCTGACTTCTATCTTTTGAAGCAAATTTTATAGCTTCAATTCGGTTATAATAAGATGGTGCATTTTTATATTGGAATAGATAATCAGCGACAGTTTTTCTATCTACCTTAACTTCGCCCACTAGGATTTTATCTGGATCTAAATCTATAAATTCTGGTTTTGAAGGAAGATCAAAACTGAAGCTTTGTTGTCTTTCATTAATTAAAATATCTTTTCTTATTTTATTTCCGTTTACGTAAAAATCAACTTTTAAAGGAAGTGTAAAAGTTTGCACCGCACTATCCTGAGATTGACTTATTGTAATGATAACTTTTCCGTTAGCATATCTGTAATTCACATCCAGAATCGGACTTCCGGCATTGTAATACCATTGATCAAAATAAGGCAACCAGTCTTTTCCTGTCACTTCTTCCATAGACAAACGCAATTGATGCGGTTCACCAGATTTAAAAGCATTTGTAGTTAAATAATGATTTAGTCCTTTGAAGAAGGCTTCGTCACCCATTTGGTTTTTCATTGCATACAAAATGATTGAACCTTTAGAATAGCTGATGTTATCAAACATATCTTCTGCAGTTTTGTAATGAAAACGTGCTAATATTTCGCTGTTTCCATTTTTCTGTGAACGAAGATAATTTTGAAGTTTTTCATAACGTGATCTGTCTTCCGCGTCTTGTCCAGCATCGTGACCGTGCCAAAGCACTTCTCCAAAAGTGGCAAAAGATTCATTCATGGTTAAGTTCGACCACGATTCAGCTGTTACATAATCCCCAAACCATTGGTGAAAAAGTTCGTGAGCTATTGTACTTTCTTGATTATCATCCAGTAATTCTCTGGCTGTTTTCTGTACATACTCTCCATGCAAGGTTGCAGATGTATTTTCCATTGCGCCTGAAACATAATCTCTGGCAACGATTTGCGCATATTTTGCCCACGGATATTCAACGCCTAGCATTTTGCTGTAAAAGTTCATCATATCCGGAGTTTTACCAAATATTTGTTTTGCGTATGGGGCATATTTTGGTTCCAGATAATAGCTCACTTCTTTACCGTTGTAAGTGTCTTTGGTTATTTTAAAATCACCAACAGCCATCATAAACAAATAAGGCGAATGTGGTAATTCCATTTTCCAGATATCCGTGCGGGTTCCGTTTGAATTGACTTTTTGTGACGCCAGTTTACCGTTAGATAGTGTTACATATTTTGCGTCAACCGTCATTGCAATTTCAGAAGTTGTTTTCTGATTTGGTTTATCGATTGTAGGAAACCAGGCCGATGATGCTTCTGTTTCTCCTTGTGTCCAGATCTGGATTGGCTTGTCATCTTTTCCATCAGGATTTATAAAATATAATCCTTTCGCGTCTGTAATTGCGGCACTTCCTTTTACTTTTAATTCATCTGGTTTTGCAGTGTAACTAATGTAAATAGTGAATTTTTCAGTGCTTTTGTATTTTCTGTTTAAGGCAATAAAAAGTCTGCTCATTGTCATATGTATACTTTAAAGTTGTTTTTTTGTTTCCTTCAATAATTGCAATTTCTTTAAAATCCATTCCTTTTGCGTCAAGCGTAAGTGAATCGGTTTCATAGAAATGAGGTTTTAAAGTCAGCCACTCTTTCCCATACAAGTATCTTTTGCCATAATCAAAGGAAACGTCAAGTTTAGTGTGAATTAAATCGTGAACTTTTTGAGGGGTAACTCGGTAAACAGACAATTCGTCTTTGCTCTTGTCTGTGTTTTGTGCCTCTGTATTTTGAACTGCGAATAAGGCAAGGCCAAAAAGAGTACATTTTAAGAAAAGGTTATTCATTTTTTTGATTTTAAATGATTGTTTTGTGGTTTAAAAGTACAGCTAATTGTATTTTACTTTTACTATATTTTTTAAAGTTTTTCGATAATTCTCACTTCACCGTCTTTTTCATCTTCACTTAAAAAATTCGATGATTTTTTTGTATAAGCCAATAAACTCCACTGAACTATTTTATTTGTCGGATATAAATTGGCCTGCGTTTTAATCCATTTTTCAGCTTCTTGAGCAGATGAAGTTTTTTCAATCGCCCAAGCCGAAACCAATTGATTTGCTGGAAGAAAATTCATAACCGTATTATCCACTACTGGATGAAAAGCGACAATTTTATCTAAAGATTTTGAAGCCATTTCTTTGTTTCCAAGATTGGTATAACATTGATAATCCAGCCAGTTTTCTAGTCTTTCATCTATATTTTCGTCATATGGTTTTCCAACTCCTAAATTTTCTGGGAATAGCTTAGCATCAGCAATAAATTGTAATGCTTTTTTGTATTGCTTGTTTTTCATCTCTGCCAAAGCTTGCATCAATTTAGCTTCGTGATACAATTGTCTTCCAGCCGTTGCACCTTCAAAAGGAAGAATCTGCAATTTGGTTAAGAACGAATCGGCTTCACGATACTTTTTGTTCAGCAATAATGTTTTGGCGTACAGCATTCCAATCAAATAATTGTCCTGATGTTTTTTATAGAAAGATTCAGCTGTTGTAAGCGCTTTGTCAAATTGTTTTTGAGCGATGTAATGTTCTGCCAACATTTTATGGTATCTCCAGCCTTGCGGATCCAATTTTATGGCTTGCTGAAGACTTGCCAATACTATTGAAGCATCATCTTTAAATAAAGAAGCTTTTGCGCCATAAAAAGCAGGATCGTTTGGTTTTGTACCGCATTGTGAAAACAACTGTTTAGCTTCTGAAATACTGTTGCGGTTCCATTCAATTAATCCTAAATGATATTTTAATTGGTATTGATCATTTGTTTTAATTAATGATTTTAAAATTTCAGCTGTTTCATTTCTGAAAGGGAAACTTGTTCCCGGTTTTATTTTGCTTAAATCAACTGGTTTATTTTCTAAAAAGGCTTTCCAATAAATAATTTCAGCGCTTGATTCTGCAATAGAAAACACTTTCAGAGCATCTTCTTTTCGGCTTATATTATTGTACCAAATTCCCAATTCAAGAAAAGTCTGTTCTGGCATTTCGTTTTGAATGGCAGAAACAAAAGCATTTTTTGAATCGTTTGAATTGTTCCAAAGGTATTTTTCAAAATCAGCAAAATGATTCAGCGGATCCAATTGTGTAATGTTTTTTAAAACCGAATTTGCTTTATCAGAATTATTTTGAAGACGATATAAAACCGCTAAAACCTGTAAGCCTTCTATGTTGTATTGATTGTATACTAAACTTTTCTCAGCATATTCAACCGCTTTTGGCAAGTCATTTTCGGCCAAATAAATTTTGCTTAAAGCGGTATAAGCTGGACTGCGGAATTCAACGCTTGCGTACCGCAATGTCAAAACCATCTTTTGCATCGGTATTATTTCCTAAATGGAAATTTGCCAAAGCATAAAAATAATTCGCCGAAGCATCGTAAGTATCTATTGATAAAGCTTTGCTTGCTGAATTTACAGCTCCTTTAAAATCTAATTTTCTGATTTGTAAAGAAGCCAATGCAGAAAGAGCAGGAGCATAGTTTGAATCAAGTTTCAAACAAGCATTCAATTTGTCTTCAGCCAGAACATAATCTTTAAAAGCGATATAATTTTTTCCCTGCTGATACAATCCGTAAATTGAATTATGATCGAAATCCTTCGGAATTTCGACAGGACGATTGATATTTCCATCTTCTGGAGCAGAATTCCAAACTAGTTTATTGTCGCCCAAAACAAATTTCAATTTATTAGAATCAACTTTTATCTGAATAGAGTCTTTAAAAGTTTGCATGGTATTCAAAGCAATATCTTTAGAATACACTTTTTTATCGTTCTCAAAAACTTCAATTTTTTCATTTAGTTTTTGAAGTGGAGAAAAATAGATTTTCAGCCAGCCGTTTTCGTTTTTAATATTAACAGAACCATAATTATTGGCTTTCACAAAACCTTTTGTGTGTTTTACAGGAAACCAATATTCGGTCCAAGTATCGGTTTGATATGGTGCAAATGAGCGCTGTTTGAAAGGTGTAAGATTACTGCCTTCGCTTGCCTGATTAAACAATCTTCCGCTTTGAACTTCTACATATTGTCCATCAGTATCCGTTAATAATTTTTCCCAAATCATTCCTTGTTGAGACAATCCCCAAATCCAGATTTTTTTGCCCGGTTTATCATCGTGATTGCCGTATCTTCCCATTCCGAAATCTTCGTCGTGATAATATCCGCCAAAGAAATCATCATATTTCCCGAATACGTGATACGATTTGTAACCGCCAAAATTGTTGTTTTTGTAGAATGATAAATCTTTACCGTTTTCCTTATCGATTGGCCACGAATTGTATTCTCCGTTATGACCAATATAAGTTTGTCCCGGATAAATAAATTGCAGATTTTCGGTCGCTTTTATTCCAGTATTCATCCAAGTGTAGTAAGGTCTGCTCGAATTCAGTTGTGTTTGACCAGAACGAATTTGTGGTAAAATAAGCTTTGTCTTTCGGCAGATTAATATCTAATTTCCAAGAAGTTCTCGTCAATAAATCCAAAACTCCAATCACGTGACTAATACTTCCGTCTTCTCGGTTTATGATTTTATAATCGACAGGAGTGGCACAATTTGGTGTGTGGCCGATGATTCCGTAATTGCCTTCAACACCGCCACTTGTCCACGGTCCGCGCATGGCAATGTCTCTGAATTTTACCACATGATTATTGTAAACAATGTCTTTTCCTGTAGATTTTTCTATAGCCGACCAAACTTTTCCACCAATTTCTGGCAGAATCATTATTTTGATATAATCGTTTTCAATTTCGATTACTTTCCATTCTTTCTGAACGGGTTTGTCTGTAAAACCGTCAAAACGAAAATACGGGTAAAACTTGGTATCAGGTTTCGGAATCGGATCAGGATCTGAGAACGGATATGTGGTAAATACTTTTTTGTATTCTTTTACGGTTGGTTTGTTTTGTGCGGTGACAAAGAGGCTTCCAAAGAGTAGAATTGATAATAATGGTCTAAATTTCATGATGGAGAGCTTGTTTATTTGTGGTTGTTTTTTGCCACAGATTAAATAAATTTCAATGATTTAATATGTGTTAATTGGTGTTAGATGTGCCGTCAGGCACTAAATATTGGTAGAAAAAATCAGGTTCAAATACGTTGGCGTGCCGTAGGTACGCAATAATTATCGTTTTGTTGCGTACCTACGGCACGCTAAATTTTTTCTAATTCTTGTTTTCTACCAATATATAGTGCCTAACGGCACAACAATATGGATTTTATTATTTAACAATCAACAACCAACCTTTTCCTTTAGAAACTGGAATTTCGTCTTTTGCTGTGAACGATTTTGCAGGTTGGAAATTGGTAACTTCTGGAGCCATAATAGTTGCTTTTGCAGGATTGATTCCTAGTTTTTTCCAGTCAATATTCAATTTCACATTTACATCGGCATCTGCCCAGCTTGCAATTGAAATTAAAGCTGTTCCGTTCTTTTTATAAACTGTTGCCAAAACTTTGTCGTTGTTTGTTTTTACTGGACAATTTTCGCTCCAATATCCAATCATTTCAGAACCTTTGATTCCGAAAGAATCCCATACTTTCCAGATATTTCTTGGATCAGCTCCGTCGCTCCAAGGCAATCTGTTTGTCATTCCGTAAACCATTCCTCTCCATGGATTTCCGCCATCTTGAAGCATTTCTCCCATTAATCCGAATGGAATTCCGCTTACCTCAGTTAAGAAAAAGTCAGGTTGATTTTTTTGATAATCAAAATATTCTCCAAACCATAATTTATTGATGTAAGGGAAGTGCTCCATGTATAAGTTGGCACTGTTGTTAAATCCGTCGCTTTTGTTGTACTGGTTCGCACTGTGTAAATCGATAATTCCAGGATGTCCGTCTTTCGTCAAAACTCTTTTGATACGTTTCATCGTGATTCTGTCGAAAGCAACGTCATCAAGATAAATTCCGTCAATTCCAACATTTTGAGTTAGCCAATTCATTCCTTCAACATAATAATTATGCCAACGATTCATACCGCTATTTACGATTGCAAGCATCTTTAATTTCAGGAACAAACCAAGTCGCGATATAATCGTCTCCAACGTGTTCTTGTAGCCAAGAGAATCCTCCACCTTTTCCTGGAGAATAAATTTCGTGACCTAAACTTCTTAAAGCGAAAGTCTCATAAGCTTTGTTAGAAACCTCTCTAACCGTATTATAGATTTTTACTTTTAATCCTTTTTGATGCGCTTCATCGATATACGATTTCATCTTTTTAAATTCGATAAAAGGATAATTGATATACGGATTAATCGCATTTGCGTGGTGAATATTGATTACCGTTGCACCAGTTTTAGCAATAGAATCGATTGGACTGTATTTGTGGTAAAACTTTGTATCCCATTGAAAATCGGTATTTATGGTATGGAAAGGCGTAATTAATAAGTTGAAATTATAATATAAAACATCGCCTTTTTTCATTGTTCTAGCACCGCTATACGCATTTACTACAACCGATTTTTGGTTTGGCGTTATAGTAATACCGCCCTTATTTTCGTTACCCCATGAAGTAGGCGACAATAAAGGTTTTTGTAAATAGAAATTAGTATTTAAAGGGCTACTATATTTTTCGTCTCTTAAAGAAAACTGCAATCCAGAATTTACAGCTCCGATCCAAGCACCATCTTGATTTTTATGTGCTACATCCCATTTCCAGTCGAAAGTTGCAGGGCGATCTCCACCTTTTTGACCTAATCCCATCATGTATTTTGCAGAATTTGGTCGCATTGACATTTGGAAATTAATATCATTAAATGAAACATCTTCAAGTGCTGTAACTTTAACTGTATAATGTACGAAACCATCAAATTCAACAGAAGCATTTACATCCATTTGAACTGATTTTGAAGTCGAAGTATTTTCCCAAGAAACCGTTCCCGCTTCTTTTTTAGTAAATTTTACACCGCTATTTTTCCATTGCACTTCTTTTCCAGATGCATCAACAAAATGAAAATCGATTGGCGAACTTAAAATATCATTTGCTTTGGTTGTTACAGAAGTCATTTCTGGAGTGAAATAAGTTTGGATCTGAGCTGGAAATCCGTTTGGAGCCAAAGTCAATTTTCTTCCTAATAAAGAAATTTCAGAATTATTTACGGCTAGTGGAGTATAAGGAGCAATAACCGTATTTTCCTGAGCTAATGTAGAATTCAACCATTTTAAACGCGTCATTTTTTCTGGACTGTCAATGCCTCCGTTTTTTGTTACTTCATTGCTTACTGTAATTTGAAGTTCGATTTCTTTTGATTTTCCATCAGCGGTAACAGTCGCTTTTCCTTTGTAAGTTCCAGCAGTTGCAGTCTGAGGAACGTCAATTCCGCACCACATTGCCTGAATTTTTCCTTTTGAAACCGAAACGGTATTGGTGAAAGGAGAACCATCATATCTTGTTCCGTCTGTATTGATACAGTTTATATCTTTCGCATCAATTGAACCAGTTGGACCAACTAAATTTGTGAAAGTAACTTTTACATTCTTTAAATCTTCAAGTGCATAAACTCCCAATTGAAAAGCTAAATATTCGCCTTTCATTGCCGTATCCGAAAAACTGTTTTGTACACCTTTTTGAATCCATCTTTGTGGCAAATCCGATTTTAATTTAATTGAATGTTCTTTGTCTTCCGGGAAAACCAAGAAAGAATTTCCACTGTTTTTTGCAAGAAGCGCTGAAGTCTCAGAAGCCGTTGCAATCACTTCCATCGGATAAAAACTATTGAAAGCATTTACACTCTGAATTTCAGTAACAGAACAATTGTCTTTTGTATTTGTTTTAATTTTAGAAACCCATTCAGTATTAGCTTTATCTTCAGGTTTTTGATAAATTCCTTTTGGATAATTTGCAGTTCCTTCATCAACATAAGGCATATAATAAACGTAATAAGTCCCTTTGCCTGAAATAGGTTCGAAGAAAATAGTTCCGTTTTCTCTATTGATATTTTCTGTTTTTATATTCTGAATATCTTTTCCGGATGCATCCTGAACAATAATTTTCTTTAATTCAGGATTTTGGTCTCTTCTTCGCCATTCAATAGTTGTTTTTGCAACATTTCCTGTACCAGAAAACGCAATTACAGCACGATGATTTCCTAATTGGTTCGGATTCCAGCTGTCATTTCCGTCTGAATATTTTATTTGTGCAGTCAATGAAATACTGAAAATGAAAAAGCTCATGATCAATATCTGATTTAAAGTTTGTTTGTTTAGTTTCATTGTGTTTGATATTCAATTAATAAGGTGTAGTTAGATTTATTTAGTAAACAGCTTTCCATCCATTTTTCTTCCAATATGCAATAATTGGTTTATAAGGACCGTATTTGTGTTGTTCTTCAGTAAAATTATCCTGAAAAGGACTATGCGAATAATCGATTGGTTTGCCCATTTTATTTGGATAATCAAATGTTTTTGGGTTTGGTCTTGTATGTTGCGAATCGTCATTTACATAAGCCGCAATGTCAAGAGCTTCTTTATCTGTCAAATAAGGTTTTCCAAGCGTTACTTTATCATAAGGCATATTGCTTTTTAGCCATTGTGCTTGTTTGATAACGCGGTGCATGCTTGAACCTGGCTGATAACCATATTCGCCCCAAAGTGGAGGATAAGTGTAACCAGATTTGTCAGCATTGTAAACTCCTTCACCATTATTTCCATGGCATCTTGCACAGTTTTCAGCAAATAAAACTTTTCCTCTTTCTGGACTTGCCGCAACATCTGGAAATTCTATTTCTAGATTTTTTGCTCCTTTAAAATTACCATCTTTTGGCACAAATTTGCTGATCCATTTAAAATAAGATAAAAATGCCACCATTTCTTTACTATCCAACGGAAGCGGTTTTCCGGAATGCGGGCGCATAATGCAGTTGTTCACTCTTTCTGCCAATGTAAGCACCTTGTTTTCGCGTCCACGGTATTGTGGATAATTGTCATGCGAAGACATCAAATTGAATGCATGAGGTTTTGTTCCTGCATCTTGATGACAATTGGTACAATTCATTTTATTGCCTAAATATTTTCCTTTAGTACCATTTGGGCCAATATAATAAGCCGTTTTCATCATTAATTCTCTTCCATAACGAACCGATTCTCCAAATTGATCATCTGGTATTTGAGAAGTATCAATTGTGATGTAGCCTTCATCTTCTTCTCCTTCTTCGGTTGTTGTTGAAGCCAAAGTTTGAGAATTTGTTTTGGTACAGGAATTGAAAACAGCTATTGAAAATGCTGAAAAAAGTCCGATAAGAATTGTTTTTTTCATGGCTAGTATTTTTTTAATTTAGAAGAAAAGGTTTCAATTTTTCTTCAGGAATAAAGATTGTTCTGTATGGCGGAATTTCAGATTCTAATGCCCATAACAAAACCCCTTTTTTATTGGTTAAAACTGTTATATGTCTTTTTGAACAGCAAACAAGAAGAAGATCTTTATTGATCATATATGCGCTTCCCATTCGGTCATTATAAATATCTTTTGGTAATTTTATATGAAAATCCAGTTTTACTGAATTTGTTTTTTCGTCAACTTTTAGAGCAAAAACAGAAGATTGTTTGATATCGACACCATTGTCAAAAAACAATAAACTTCCTTCTTGATCAATGTGTGCGGCTGTGTGCTTGAGAAAAATTGGTATCAGAAGCCATTTTCATTGTGCCATCTTTTCCTAATTTCCAGATTACTTTTCCGGTTTTTGAATTGATTTTCCAAATCTGGCCGTTATTATAGAAAGAGATTAAGAAATTTCCATCTGTATCATAGCTTAAACTGTTGGCGTGCGTCCAGTCTTTCTTGGTTTTTAATAAATTTTTATCTTTAAACGGATCTAGATCATCAAAAACGCTCCATTTCCAAAGCTGTTTTCCTTTTCGATCCAAAATTTGAATTCCGTCGCCGTTGATTGTATCTTGTTTTTTTCCTCCAATGGAAGTCAAATCGATTATTTTTTGGTCAACCGTTAAAACCACAATTTCATTAGCCGATTTTTTTATGATTTCATGATGAATTGTTTGTTTTAAATCGCCTTGGCCTTTTTTAATATGTGTTAAAGTATCGCCTTGAAGATTGATTTCTAGAATCTCACTTCCGTAGCTTGTTGGCTCATCATTTGTTCCTAAAATCGAAAGAATCGTTTGTTCTTTTGTAAAATGTACAACTTTAAATCCTGTTCCTTCAACGGTATGATACCATCTTAAATTTCCTTTGTAATCAACAATATAAGCGGTTCCAGGAGTTTCTCTTTTCGCCAAAAGCAAAAAGCCTTTTTTGAAATTTGCAGGCAATAATTCTGGTTTCGGACAATTGGCTTTGAATTGTTTTTGAAGCCATTCCGGAAGTTTTCTTGATTTGAAAGTGTAGACTTTGCTTGGTTTTTTCTCCCCGTTCTGAATTGTAAATAATTGATAACTATAATTGGTTTCTGGAATAATGTTGCAAAGAACCAAAGAATGCTCAAAACCAGGTTTTGAAATCGGAGAAGTCATCTTGTCTTTGTTTCCTTTTTTATCAGACCAATATTCTGCATATACTTGAACATCGTCCTTCGTAGTAACATCGATCTGAATTTTCAATTCGTTGTTGCTATGAGTCCCAATGTTAATATTTGTGATACCATTGCCCTGATTTTTGGAACAGCTTGCCAAAACAAGCAAAACCAAAATAAAACTCCATTTTAATACTAATTTTTTGATCATCTTAAAGGTCTTCTTTGTGAAACAGAAAAGTACTTTTTTTGTGTAAAAAATCAAGAATAGACAGACAATTTTAACTGCCTATTCTTGATTTAAAAATTTATTTATTGTCTGTCGGCGTTGCTTAATTTTGGGTTAAGATTTACCTGACTCTGCGGATAAGTGTAATACTTATTTTGTGGCATTTTGATTTGTGCCGCTTCTCCAACTCTAAGATGATAAGCATTTACAAGAACATCATATTTGTTCATTCTGATCAAATCTGCGCGGCGTTTTCCTTCATAGAAAAGTTCCCAGCCTCTTTCTTGCAATATCGCGTCTCTCAGACTTTCTTTTGTCAGACCTGTTAAAACCAATAATTTTGCGTGTGATCTTCCTTTTACTTGGTTGATCAAGTTAATAGCTTCAGCAGTCGGGCCGTTGATTTCATTTAGAGCTTCAGCTCTGCTTAATAAAACATCAGCATAACGCAAAATATTCACACTGTGTCCGTCGTAATATGTTGTTGTTTCATCATCAGCATATTTTCTTGTTGACACGTCTGGCATATAAAACTCGCCAGCTGGCGGCTGAGCTCCTAATGATGGCGCTTGTTTATGAAGAAGACCGTCAGTTCCCATAAATTCTGGGAAGAAACATTTTTTTCTATCATCTTCATCACCAAAAGTGTTGTAGAAATCCCAGTTTACTGTATAATACTGCCATCTGTTTTGAACTACTGGGTGATCGATTGGTCCAAAATGATTCAATAATTCTGTTCCGTTTGTGTTTGCATCACTCAAAGAAGAAAAGATGTTTTCACTACACCATTTATTACTTTCTTTAAACAAGCCTAAGTAAGAAGGATATAAACTATATTCGTTTAAAGCCATCACTTGCTGTGTCAATGTTACTACTTTTTGCCAGTCATGACTGCGCATATAAAGTTTTGCTAGTAAAGTAAGTGCGAGCACCTTTTGTAGCTCGACCAACGTCATTTGTACTATAAATAGCATTGCTTTTATAGTTTACCGGCAATACATTCGCGACTTCAGTCAATTCTTTTACAAGGAAAGCATCAATTTCCTCAACAGATGATGGCGGTGTCTGATCTAAATAACCAGGACTTCCTAAATTGGCTTCGGTGATTAAAATTACCGGTCCCCAAGAATCTGTCAAATCCATATAGGCAGAAGCTCTCAAAAATTTCGCTTCAGCTATAAACTGTGCTTTTTCTGCCGCTGTAATTCCGGACATTGGTGTAATGTTGAAAATTGCATTGTTAGCATTAGCAATCAACTTGTACATTGCATTCCAATCTTCTGCAAGCAGACCATTTGTTGAACTCCAAGTTCCTAGAGATAATTGTCCTGGATCTCCCCCGTATTGACAATGACCTAAATCGGTAGCAATATCAGTCAAAGCGAAGTGTCTTGTAGCCCAGTATGAAAAGTTATCACCTACAGCAGGACCTTTCAGTCTTCCGTAAATGGAATTGATTGACGCAATAGCATCTGACTTGGTTTGGTATCCATTCGTATTAGTCAAGTTGCTATACACTGTTGGATCCAAGTCTTCGTTGCACGAAAATTGTACTCCTGCGACGAGTAAAAGGAATAATATTGTATATTTTTTCATTTTCATAAATTTAATGTTACTAAAAAATGCTTTTAGACTAGTGAATAGCTACTTTAATACCAAGTATAAAAGTTCTTGAAGCTGGGAACGAGTTGAAGTCGATTCCACCACCTAAATTGTTTCCTGAGTGCCCATTAACCTCTGGGTCGTTTCCAGAATAGTTTGTGATTGTCAATAAATTTTGTCCGATAGCATATAATCTGATGCTGTCAATAAATTTTACGGTTTTTAGTGCGCTTTCAGGAATTGAATAACCAATAGAAACATTTTTCAAACGTAGGTAAGATGCTTCTTCAACAAATTTTGAATTCACATAGCTTCCATATTTGCTTTTGTAGTATCCATCTCTCGGAATATCAGTGTTTTCATTTGTTCCTGCAACCCAACGGTTCAAAGCATCTGTGCTTGTAGATGATTCCCCAACCATTCTAGTCATATTATACACAGAATAATCAAAAGCTCCTTGGAAAAAGATATTCATATCAAAATTTCCATATCTGAAATCATTATTGAAACCAGCAATATAATGCGGAATAGAATTTCCTAAATAAGTTCTGTCTGCTCGCAGTAATTGTTCCGTCTCCGTCAACATCCACATATTTTGGATCTCCTGGTTTAGAAAGTGGCTGTGGAGCATAAGTTTCTCCGGTTTTGATAACTCCGGCATATTTATAACCGTATAAAACGCCCATTTCTTTTCCTGGCTCTAATCTTGTAAATTCTTGTCCAGAAACAGTTCCGCTTGGATTTGAAGTATTTGTACTGATGATTTTTACGTTATCAGCAAGAGAAACAATTTCTTGTTTGTTGTAAGCTAAGTTTAAAGATGAACTCCAAGTGAATTTATCAGTTTTAAAGTTTACAGTGCTGATCCCTAACTCGATACCGCTGTTGTCAATAACTCCAGAGTTAACTCTTTGAGTACCGAATCCCCACCATCCTCCAACAGGAACATTCAAAAGAGCATCAGAAGTTCTTTTTTTGTAGGCGTCAATTGTAACAGTAAGATTGTCATTAAAGAATCCCATGTCCAAACCTATGTTTGTTTGAGCTGTTTGTTCCCATTTCAAATTCGGGTTTGCTAAATTGGCTGGTTCAGTACCCGCAACAAATTCATCAGGAGCAATCGTTACACCCCATGATTGCAATCTGCTCATGTATGAGTAGTCACCAATCCCATCACTTCCTGTAATACCGTAGCTGGCTCTTAATTTAAGATCAGAAAAAGTGTTCAGATTTTGAATGAATGATTCATTAGACAATTTCCAAGCAACCGCTCCAGATGGGAAAATACCGAATTTGTTGTTTGGCCCAAAACGAGAAGAACCATCTTTTCTTATTGTAAAAGTGAAAAGATATTTGTCATTGAATGCATAATTTAACCTTCCAAAATAAGAAGTAAGTTTTGTTTCTGTTTTTTCAGTTTCTGGTTTCAAGTAAACTGCGGCTCCTTGAAGATTGTAATAAGTAAGCAAGTCGCTTGAGAAACCAGTTCCTGCCGCTTTTACTCTCTCATAAGTATCTTTTTGGTTTGAAGTTCCAATCATTGCAGTAAATGCGTGTTGTTCAGCAACATTAAACTTATAAGTCAAATATTGTTCAGTACTCCATCTGAAATACGTTCTGTTTTCTTCAGATCCAGATCCTTTTAACGCGACTCCAGCTACTAAAGTACTTGGCGTATATTTTCCTTGAATAACTTCCTGCCATTCAGCACCAGCACCAAAATGATACGTTAAACCTTTAATGATCTCATAATCCAAGAACATATTTCCGTTCACCATTCTGTTGATAGTGTGGTCAGTAGGTTCTAGTAAAAGAGCCAAGGCATTATCTTTACCTTGATATTTGTAATAAGAACCATCAGCATTGTAAATTGGAATTGTTGGAGGTGCAGTCTGGATAGAGAACATTGGAGATAAAATATTATCGCCAAAATCACTGTTGTTTCCTTCGCTTACAGCGCCGTAAACATTAGTTCCCATGTTTAATTTGTCATTAAATCTTTTCTCGCCACCCATTCTTACAGTATATCTTTCAAAATCTGTATTTTCAATTGCTCCGGTTTGTTTCAAATAGTTTCCAGAAAGGAAAAATTTAGATGTTTTGTCGCTTCCGCTGAAAGTAAGCGTTCTGTTTAAAACCTCGCCCGGACGCGTTGCGGCTTCAAACCAGTTTGTATTTGCAATAGGAAAACTTGCTGGAAAAACTGGTGGTCTTCCATTTTCCAATGCAATTGCGTTTTGAATATCTGCATATTGTTGCCCTGTAATTAATGATGGCTCTTTTATGATGTTTTGAAAACCATCAGAAATTTCAGCCTCAACCTGCATTTTTCCTGATTTTCCTTTTTTGGTAGTAATCAAAATAACTCCGTTTCCGCCTCGAGCACCGTAAATTGCAGTAGAAGCGGCATCTTTTAAAATCTGAATATTTTCAATATCATTTGGGCTGATAGATCCTCCAGTACTCGTAATAAATCCATCCACTACATACAAAGGAGCATTCGAAGTATTGATCGAGTTTCCTCCTCTAATTACAACTGAAGGATTCGTTCCAGGGGCATAGCTGTTTTGTTGTACCTGAACCCCAGAAGCACGACCTTGTAAAGCTTGCCCAACGTTTGAAACTGTTCCGCCTAAGTTCAAGTTGTCTTTGCTTATAGAAGCAACAGATCCAGTAAGGTCTTTTTCTTTGATTTTCCGTATCCAATAACTACTTCATCTAATTTTTGTCCTGCTTCTTTCATGACAATTTTTAGAGGAGAGCTTCCTACTGATACTTCTTGATCTTCCATACCAATGTAGGTTACGATAAGTTTAGTAACATTATCAGCTACTGTAATCGAGAAACTTCCATCAACATCGGTCTGAACTCCTTTTGTCGTGCCTTTCACCACAACATTTGCACCCGGAAGGGGCAAGCCATTCTGATCTGTTACGGTACCTTTTATGGTTTTCTCAAAAAATATTGAAGAATAATTTTTCTCAGAGGTATTTATTGATGAAACTGCCGAAGCTTGAAATGTAAATGCCAACAATGAAAGTAATGTCAGTTTAATTTCTTTACCGGATAAATTGTTAATCCGAAAATCTCTTGGCTTTTTTTGGGTTAATAATTTCATACGAAAATTGGTTTTGGTTAATGTTTAATTTGTTTTTTGTTGTTTGTAGGTTTTAGACTTCTTTTTTGATTCGCAAATTCTTTTTTGTTTTTTACTTGATTTCTGCCGTATTGATTTCTGCAAAAAAAAATCAGTTTGATTTTTTAGTCGGAATACAGCTTATTCACTTCATTTTTGATCGTTTTTTAGGCTTCAAAATCATCAAAAATTTTACTGATTTAACTCAGTTTTAAGATTAATCTCTGACGAAACTATAGATTATATTTTTATAAAACAAGAAAAAACACAAAAAATGTGCTCGAACACACAAAATTTATGTTCTCGAGCACATAAATTTGTGCGATACATTTTTTACGCTAAAATGATGTGATATTTTTAAAATATTCCAGAAATTCGCAGGTATAGAAAAATGTCTGTTTTTTGAATTATAAATGAGGTTTTTAAAAAAACTTGTGAATTTCGCAATTAGTGATTGAAAAACATATAAATTAAGCAGTGTTTTCTTATGGGTTTTGAAGGCGATATTTTAATTTTATCGACGCGAAAACGAAACTTTTTTCTTCATTTTTTGAACTATATTAGACGTCGTAAAAAGTGAATGGAAGAGAAGCCGAATTTGAAGTTGTTCCAGCTTTTTTTCAAAATCAAAAATTAACTTTCTTTTAATTAAAATCATGAAAGAATATCAGGTAGTTTTAATCGATAAAAACTTAAAAAATGAAGGTGAAATTTCCGATTCATTTTTTTAGAAAATGCAAATTGTCTTACCGATTTTTCATCACCTTGGAATAGTGATCAATTTCTAAAATTGAATTTCGTGCACTTTGGGATTTTGAAAATTTATATTTTAGTTTCAGAGTTTTTGATACTGATATTTATATTGATGAAAAAGATAATAGTATTGACAGCATTGGAAATTCTGATCGTGTTGAATTGTTTTTTAGAACAAATTATTCTTTGAATCCGTATTATTGTCTAGAAATGGATACTTCGGCAAGATTGATGGATTTTGAGGCACGACCTGATAAAGTTTTCGATTTTGATTGGAAATGGCCAAAAGAAGATTTAAGAATAAATGCGTCAAAAGATGAAATCTCTTTCACGGTAAAAGGGATTATCAGTATTAAATCGCTGAAGGAATTAAACTTGATTCAAAATAATAAAATCGAAGCAGGTGTTTTCAGGGCAAAATTCTCCAAAACTGAAAGTCAAAATTATGAACCAACTTGGATTTCCTGGGTAAACCCAAATACGGAAACGCCAAATTTTCATATCGCTTCTTCATTCGGAATGTTTATTTTGATGGAATAGCTTTTTTGAGGTTCAAAGGAACAAAGTTACAAAGGGGCAAAGTAATAAAGCAACAAAGCAAAAAAGTTGCTAAGTTTTAAATCTTTGTCCCTTTGTAACTTTGTAACTTTGCACCTTTTTTTAATCATGACACGTAAAAAGAAGCATTTTCAACATTAATAATGTCTATTGGCAGTAAAATAGTATCAGGGATTTCTTTTCGGAATAAAAAGTGTTCAACTAATGTGCTGACTCCTAGGTAAACTTGTCTTTTTTGATTTTGATGGATTAAAAAGTGCACCAATCCTTGGTTTAGGAAATTGACATTTTTTTCAAGTAAGTCATAACCTATAAGTGCGATTTTTTTGCTTTTAGCTGAAGATAGCAATGAAGCAATTTGATATGCTTTTGAGGTAGTAATAAAAATTCCGGTTAAATCGGGATTTTCTTCTAAGAATGAAGCAAATTTCGTTTCGATGTTTGAGTTTTTCAGTTTCAAGGTGGTTATTGAATAGTCATGAAGCTCTTTTTCTTCAAAATAATTTCTAAAACCTTTTTCCTTTTCCTGCATGTGAACTGCATTTTTAAGGCTTTCGTCAATGTGGATAATGGCAATTTGGCCTTGGCTTAAAATCAAATTCATTAAGCTGGCGGCAACGCGTCCGCTTTTGTGAAGATCTTGTCCCACAAAACTTTTAATATAGGAAGATTCGACTTCGTTGTTGAATGTGTTTACCATGACGCCTAATTCGTCATATTGTTTTATGATTTCAACGGTTTCTTTATGGAATAATGGCGTGAGCAAAACAGCATCAGGTGCTTGAGCGATAATGTTTTCATTGACTTTTAAAAAGATTTTGTACTTTCAGGATTGAAATAATGAGTATCAATAATAACGTTATATGCTTTAAACTCGATTATGGCATCTTGAATTCCGTTGACACAAGGAAGCCAATAGGGGTCAAATGCCGGATCTGGGAGTAAAACGCAAATGCGATAAATTTTCGTGCTTTTTAAATTTCGGGCGATGAGATTGGGTTCGTAGTCGATAACATTCAGAACCTCATTGATTTTCTCCAAAGCGGCAGGAGAAACCTTTCCTCTATTATGCAAAACACGGTCAACAGTTCCTTTAGAAACTCCTGCCATTTGAGCAATATCCTTAATCGTATACTTTTTATCCATATAAGCAAATATAAAAACTTTGATTTAATAATCAGTAAATTTTTTCGCTATAATTCAATTGTGTGCTCGAGAACATAAAATTAGTGTGTTCGAGCACATTTTTTGTTTTTTTCTTGTTTTATCAAAATATAATATATAGTTTCGTAAAATCAAAACCTAAAAAAGAAAAGAAAATTAATAACCAACAAACATTTTAAATTATTGATTTTTAATGTTTTAATGTGAATTTTTTACATGAGAAAAATTACTTCATTAGCCCCGGGCCGTACTTGTCTCTTTGGAGATCATCAGGACTATTTGGGATTGCCTGTTATAGCCTGCGCGATAGATCGAAACATAAAGCTTACAGCAGAGCAAAATAATACTAACACATTTGTTATTAATATGACTGATATCAATGAAGTTCGTGTCATTGATATTAATGCCTCTTTTGAGAAATTGGAACCACGCGATTATTTCGCTTCCTCATTGCGTGTTTTGCGCAGACATGGCTGTGTGCCTACATGTGGTTATGATATTACGATCACAGGAGATATTCCAATAAATTCGGGAACATCGAGCTCATCTGCATTGTTAATGGCTTGGATTCGCTTTTTGATCGAAGCGTTTGGGGTTGATGATGAAGTGACGCCAGAATTTATTGCTAAAATGGGATATGCATCTGAAGTGTTAGAACACGGAGAACCTGGCGGTATGATGGATCATTTCAGTATCGGAGTTGGAAATATCGTTTATATTAATACAAAAGATCCTTTTTCATACCGATGCATCGGAACCGAATTAAAAGGCTTGATTACAGGAGTTTCTGGAGTGCCTAAGGAGACTATTGGGTTGATTGGAGAATTGAAAGGGAATGCGCTAATGGCAATTGATCTTGTAAAACAAAATTACCCTGATTTTGATTTGAATGCTTCTGAAATAGATGATATTGGGAAATACAAAAATTGTCTTCCAGATCGTTTGATTCCGTTTTTTGAAGCGACTCTAAAAAATTATCATTATACAAAAGAAGCTTTGAAAGAGTTTGAAAAACCAGCTTTGAATCTTGAAAAGATTGGTTTTTGGATGAATCAGCATCACGAAGTCTTGCGTGATTTGTTGAAGATTACCGTTCCTAGAATTGATGATATGATAAATGCGGCTTTGCGCGCTGGTGCGTACGGTGCAAAAATTGTAGGTTCTGGCGGAGGCGGCGGCATTGTGGTGATTGTAGATCCTAAAAAAGAAGCTTTGGTGATTGAAGCAATTTTGAACGCAGGTGCCCAAGAAGCTTATGGAGTAATAGTTGATCCTGGTGTCAGAATTATTGAAAATATTGAAATTTAGAAAAGAAGATATGCACAACAATTTAGTTATTCTAGCGGGCGGAGCATCGTCTCGCATGAAAAAAGAAGCTATTGCAGATAATTTGTCTGCAGAAGAAATCGCTCAGGCAAATGAAAGAAGCAAAGGCTTGATTGGTGTAGGTTCAACCGGAAGGCCTTTGTTGGATTACCTGTTGTTGAATGCAAAAAAAGCGGGCTATGAGAACATTTATATCATTATAGGCGAACAGGGAGAATTGTTCAAAGAATTTTACGGAAGCCATGATGCTGATAATGATTTTCATGGCCTCAACATTTCATTTGCCGTACAATATATTCCAGAAGGAAGAACAAAGCCTTTTGGTACAGCAGATGCTTTGTTTCAGGCAGTTGAGCAATATCCAGAGCTAAACGGAATGGAATATTCGGTTTGTAATAGTGATAATTTATATTCTGCTGATGCTTTATCGGCATTAAGAAAAACAGCAAGCCCTAATGCGTTTATAAGTTATGATCGCGATGCTTTGGAATTTCCGTCGGAACGAATTTCGCGTTTTGCTATTGCAAAATTAGATGAAAATAATCAATTGCTTGATATTTTAGAAAAACCTTCTGCAAATGATTTGCAAAATTATAAGGATAAAGAAGGAAAAATCAGGATTAGCATGAATGCTTTTAAGTTTACAGGAAGTACTTTATACCTGCATCTTAAAAATTGTCCGGTAAATCCAGAAAGGGATGAAAAGGAGTTGCCAACGGTTCTTTTGAATGCTGTAAAAGCAAGTCCAAATACTACAATCGGAATCCCATTTTCCGAGCATGTGCCTGATTTGACGGCAAAAGAAGATATTGCAGATGTAAAAGAATATCTTAAAAAACACTATCCAGTACTCGATTGGAATTCATAATTAATAATAACAAAATCTTCATTTCTGTTTTAGGATAACCATCATTTATTGTATTAATTTTGGTGTTGCAAAAAAATGCATACATTTGCGCAAAATATGCAAATAGATAAATTTAGTGTTGATTCTAAATTAGATTGGAAAAACAAAAAATCTATTAACAATCAACCAAAAGTATTATGTCAAACATTGAAAATGTCATACCAGCAATAAAAAGGAATTCAATTATTCCGATGGTTATCTTGACTGCATTATTTTTTATTCTCGGATTTGTAACGTGGCTAAATGGGCCGTTGATTCCGTTTTTTGAATTGGCTTGCGAACTGTCATCGTCTCAGGCTTATTTCGTGACTTTCGCTTTTTACATTGCTTACTTTGTTATGGCAGTGCCATCATCGTGGGTAATTGAGAAAGTAGGTTATAAAAATGGGATTTCGCTCGGATTGCTCATCATTGCTCTTGGCGCATTTTTGTTTTATCCAGTCGCCGAAAGCCGTACATTTTTATTGTTCTTGATAGCGCTTTTTGTTATGGGAACAGGCTTGGCCATTTTGCAGACCGCTTCAAATCCGTATGTAGTGGTAATTGGACCAAGAGAAAGTGCAAGCAACGAGAATAAGTGTTTTAGGAATTGCTAATAAATTGGCGGGATTTGTAGCGCCAATTGTATTGACGGCTTTGGTTCTGTCTAATATGCAGGAGTTTACAGCAGATAAAATTGCCATGTTGGATTCGGTTTCAAAATCAAATGCATTGAATTCTCTTGCATTACAATTGCAAAGACCTTATCTTTATATGGGATTGATTATTATGGTGTTAGCTTTATTTGTGAAGCTTTCCCCGCTTCCAGAAATTGATTTGGATGAAGATGGAAATGTGGAGCATCTGAGTGTTTTTAAACAAGTTAAAAATGCTTTCAGGCGACCTCAATTGGTTTTTGGAGTTATTACTTTGATGCTTTACATCTCTGCAGAAGTTTTGGCAGGAGATTCGATCGGAGGTTTTGGAAAACAATTAGGGGTTTATGGTGATGAAGGAAATTTTTATCTCAAATTAACTTCTTTTACGATGTCGGCAATGGTTGTCGGCTATATTTTAGGAATAACATTGATTCCGAAGCACCTTTCGCAAGCAACGGCTTTGCAAGGATCTGGAGTTTTAGGAATTATTCTGGTTCTGGCAATTGTTGTGATTTCGCCTAAAATAATGATTCAGCTTCCCGGAATTCCACCTTTGCCAGTTGTGATTCTTTTAGTAGCGCTTTTAGGTTTGGCAAATGCACTTTGCTGGCCGGCAATTTGGCCAATGGCATTACAAGATTTGGGCGGATATACTAAAATAGGAAGTGCTATTTTGATTATGGGAATTATTGGCGGTGCCATTTTCCCGCTGTTCTATGGTTTGATTACCGAAACTATTAATGAGTCAAATATTGCGGCCGGTACACAGGCAACTTCAAGAAGTGGCAATCAGCTGGCGTATTTAATGCTTTTGCCATCGTATGTAATGATTCTTTTTTACGCAGTAAAAGGACATAAATACCGACGATGGTAAATAAATGAGAAACTAAATAAAAAACTATATCATGTTAAAAAGTAAAATCGACAAAGCAACAGGATTCGAAAAACGATTCGAAAACATCAATACGGTTGTTTTTGAAAATTCTTCAGAAGCTTCAAAAGAAGTAGCACAGGAAATTGCGGCTCTAATTAGAGAAAAACAAAAAGAAAATAAGCTTTGTGTTTTAGGGCTTGCAACGGGGTCTTCTCCAAAAGGTTTGTATGCTGAATTGGTTCGTCTTCATAAAGAAGAAGGTTTGAGTTTCAAAAACGTAGTAAGTTTTAACTTGGATGAATATTATCCGATGGAACCAAACTCAATCAACAGTTATGTTCGTTTTATGAAAGAATTGCTGTTTGATCATGTCGATATTTTACCTGAAAATGCTCACGTTCCAGACGGACTTTTGACAAAGGAGCAAATTGCTGATTATTGTCACGAATATGAAGCTAAAATCGAAGCTTTAGGCGGAATCGATTTGCAGGTTCTTGGAATTGGAGGAAACGGACATATTGGTTTCAACGAATCTGGTTCGCTTCAAAACTCGAAAACACGTTTAGTAGCTTTAGATCATATTACTAGAGTTGCCGCAAGCAAAGATTTCTTCGGATTGAACAATACGCCAAGAACAGCAATCACGCTTGGAGTGAAAAAAATCATGGAAGCTAAAAGAGTAATTTTATTGGCTTGGGGTGAAGGGAAATCAAATATTGTGAAAAAATCTGTTGAAGATGAAGTTACCAATAGAGTTCCAGCTTCGTTTTTGCAAGAGCACAACAATGCAGTTTTTGTCTTAGATAAAGAAGCGACTTCAAAATTAACGAGAATCAACAAGCCTTGGTTGGTAGAGAAAATTGTTTGGACAGACAAATTAACTCGTAAAGCGGTTTTAGGATTGGCATTAGATCTTAAAAAACCAATTTTGATGCTTACAGATGCAGATTATATCGAAAACGGTATGAGCGATTTATTAGCAGATTCTGGTCCAGCTTACGATACTAACATTAAGATATTTAATAAATTACAAAATACAATTACAGGTTGGCCAGGTGGAAAACCAAATTCAGATGATACAAATCGTCCTGAAAGAGCAGAGCCAGCTAAAAAACGTGTATTGATTTTCAGTCCGCATCCTGATGATGACATTATCAGTATGGGAGGAACTTTCATGCGTCTGCAAGAGCAAGGGCATGAAGTGCATGTGGCTTACCAAACATCAGGAAATATTGCGGTTGCTGACGATGAAGCATTGCGTTTTGCAAGATTCGTAATTGATTACAATGAAAAATTCGGAATCAAAAGCGAAGAAGCAGATAACATCTACAAAAAAGCAGAAGCATTTTTACAGAACAAAAAGAACAGCGAAATTGACATTCCAGAAGTTCGTTATATTAAAGGTTTGATCAGAAAAGGAGAGGCGAGAGCTACAAGTTATTTTGTAGGTCTTCCAGATTCGCAAATTCACTTTATGGAATTGCCTTTCTACGAAACTGGAACTATCGAGAAAAAACCAATCGGACCAGAAGATATTCAGCTGACAGTTGATTTAATCGAGAAAATTAAGCCACACCAAATTTATGCCGCTGGAGATTTAGCAGATCCGCACGGAACGCATAAAGTTTGTTTGGATGCTATTTTTGAAGCGGTTAAAGTTTTAAAGCCAAAAGAATTCATGAACGACTGCTGGTTATGGTTGTATCGTGGTGCTTGGCAAGAATGGGGAATTGATGAAGTTGAAATGGCAGTTCCAATGAGTCCAGATCAGGTTTTAGCAAAACGTCACGGAATCTTCAAGCACCAATCTCAAAAAGACGGTGTTGTTTTCCAAGGGACAGACGCAAGAGAGTTCTGGCAGAGAGCTGAAGACAGAAACCGCGAAACAGCAGAATTGTATCACCAATTAGGTTTAGCGACTTATGCGGCAATGGAGGCTTTCGTGAGATGGCATTACTAAGATCCTAAGGTTCTGAGGTGCTAAGGCACTAAGTTTTTTTTTCTTAGTATTTTGGAAATTAGTGAGTAGTCAAATAATATTTTTGAAGCAGGAAGAGAGAGTCGAATTAGGTTCTTTTTTCTTGCTTTTTTTTTTAAAGAGGCTAAGGTTCTAAGATTCTGAGGTTCTAAGTTTTCCAGTCTTTACAGTAGTCTTCGTTTTAAAGCTGTAAACTGTGACTGAGACTGAAAACTATTTTTTAATCTGTGGCAAAAGAAAAAATAAATGGTAGCTTTGCATACAATTGAAGCAAGAAGAAAGTATAAGTCTTTCCTCTTGCTTCTTTCTTCTTAAAAACTATGGATCAAGACAAAAAACAACTCATAAAATTAGCGCATACCAAAATGCCATTCGGGAAATACGAAGGAAGATATTTAATCGATTTGCCTGAATATTATGTAGTTTGGTATCATAATAAAGGTTTTCCAAAGGGAGAATTGGGGCAACAATTGCAACTGATTTATGAATTGAAATTAAATGGATTGGAAGAATTGATTCGGAATATAAAGAAGCAATATCCAAAACCTATTAAATAGTAGGAAAAATCTTTCGTAGTTTAAAATTTTTTTTATAAGTTTGAAATACAAAAATATTATAATTTCCAAAAACAAAGTGATACCACAGAGTTCAAGACTGAATTCATAAATGTGTACAAGTCAGTGTTTTTTAAATTATAATATTTTTTTTGCTTAAAAAAGTCCTAAATTTTTCGCTACAATAGTAATTCGGAAATTATGCTTAGATTTCCTTCAATTTTAATTCTACTTTAGTTAGCACAGTATATTAAGGTGTTTTAGACTAGAATTAGGCACATTCTTCAAAAAAACTTCTAATTAAAAGTTAAAATTATCGATTACAAAACCAAGTAATCGATATGTTTAAAAATTTGCAAAATTATCTCATTCTCGAATTGATAAATTATCTAATTAAATTTGTACTTTTGCCAAGTTTTTTACACAACTACTTACAAACAACAACAGAATGAATCAAACAAAATATATTTTTGTTACAGGAGGTGTGACCTCTTCATTAGGAAAAGGGATTATCGCGGCATCTTTGGCAAAATTGTTACAAGGAAGAGGATACCGCACAACTATTCAGAAATTTGATCCATACATTAACGTAGATCCGGGGACACTAAACCCGTATGAGCACGGAGAATGTTATGTGACAGATGATGGAGCTGAAACTGACTTAGACTTAGGACACTACGAGCGTTTCTTGAACGTTCCTACTTCTCAGGCTAATAACGTTACTACAGGAAGAGTTTATCTTTCGGTTATTGAAAAAGAAAGAAGAGGAGAATTTTTAGGAAAAACAGTTCAGGTTGTTCCTCATATCACAAACGAAATCAAAGACAGAATGCAATTGCTAGGTAAATCTGGCGATTATGATATTGTAATTACTGAAATTGGTGGAACTGTTGGTGATATCGAATCGCTACCTTATATAGAATCTGTTCGTCAATTAGTTTGGGAATTAGGTGAAAATAACGGAATTGTTATTCACTTGACATTAGTTCCTTATTTGGCGGTACGCAGGCGAATTAAAAACAAAACCAACGCAACACTCTGTTAAAACTTTAATGGAAAGCGGTATTAAGGCAGATATTTTGGTTTGTAGAACTGAGCATGAATTGTCTCAGGAATTACGCCAAAAATTAGCTTTATTCTGTAATGTAAAGAAAGAAGCAGTTATTCAGTCAATTGATGCTTCTACAATATATGAAGTTCCAAATTTAATGCTTGAAGAAGGATTAGATGTTGTGGCTTTAAAGAAATTAGATTTACCTAAAAAAGCATCTCCAGATCTTAAAAACTGGAATACTTTCTTAAAAAGATTAAAAAGCCCAAAGCAAACTGTAAATATTGGTTTGGTTGGTAAATATGTAGAAATGCAGGATTGTTACAAATCTATTTTAGAGGCGTTCATTCATGCAGGAGCCGCAAATGAAACTAAAGTAAACGTAATTTCAATTCACTCAGAGCATATCAATGCTGATAATGTTGAAGAGAAATTAGGAACTCTGGACGGAGTTTTAGTTGCTCCAGGTTTTGGTGAAAGAGGTATTGAAGGAAAAATTGAAGCAGTTCGTTACGTACGTGAAAACAATATTCCTTTCTTCGGAATTTGTTTAGGAATGCAGATGTCTGTTATCGAATATTCTAGAAATATTTTAGGTTATGCTGAAGCAAATTCAACAGAGATGAATGATAAGACGCCTCATCCGGTTGTGAATTTAATGGAAGAGCAAAAAACAATTACTGATAAAGGTGGAACAATGCGTCTTGGTGCTTGGAAATGTGATATCAAACCAGACACTTTAGCATACAAAATATACGGACAAAAAACTATTTCGGAGCGTCACCGCCACCGTTATGAGTATAACAATAAATATGCAGATGAATTACAAAAAGCTGGTTTAAAAGCTTCTGGAGTTAATCCTGATACAGGTTTAGTCGAGATTGTAGAGCTTGAAAATCACCCGTTCTTCATTGGTGTACAATACCATCCAGAATACAAAAGTACAGTAGCAAATCCGCACCCTATTTTTGTAAACTTTGTGGCAATTGCTGTAAATGCGCATAAAAAATAATAATTATATTCTAAGAGACTGTAACTTTTAAATTAAACAGATACTAATAGCCTCAAACGAATAACTTTTTTAAATTAATAATGGAAGAAAAAAATTAGACCTTAATTCGATCATTGGTTTTGTACTGATATTTGGAATTTTGCTTTGGATTATGTACCAAAATCAGCCTTCTGAAAAAGAAATTGCTCGCTGAGAAAGCCAAGAAAGAATTAGTTGCTAAACAAGAAGCCCAAGCTAAAGCTGATAAAGCTAAAACTGCGTCATTGCCAGTTGCTACAACTCCTGGTGATACTGCTCAAATTGCTCAATTGCAAAAAACTTTAGGAGGATTTGCCTATTCAGCTACACTTCCTTCTGCAAAAGAAGCTTTTACTACAATTGAAAATGAGAAGATTAAACTTAAAATTGCTAATAAAGGCGGTTATATTGTTGAGGCTACTTTAAAAGAATTTGAAAAGTTTAAAAAAGGTTCTGGTGAATTAGTTGAGTTAATTAAAAACAACAACTCAAACTTAAATTTACAACTTCTTACTACAGATAATAGAACATTAAATTCTAAAGATTTGTATTTTGAACCAACATTAGAAAAAGTTGGTGCAGACCAAGTTTTGTCTATGCGTTTAAAAGCGGGAGCAAATGAATTTCTAGAGTATAAATATATTTTGAAACCAAATGATTACTTAGTTGGTTTTGATATTCGTTCTCAAGGTTTAAACAAAGTTTTAAACTCAGCTAAACCATTAAATTTAGAATGGGATTTAAAAACATACAGAAACGAGAAAAGCATTTCGTACGAAGGTCGTTTCTCTCAAATTGATTACAAATACGAAGAATCAAAATACAGTAATGTAAATGGTCAAGGGCAAGGTAAAGAGGAAACTCCTGAAAAAGTAAGTTTTGTTGCTTTTAAACAGCACTTTTTTGCGACAATTTTGGCTACAGAAAAGCCTTTTGAAACTTCGAAACTGCAGTCAGACAATTTAGTTAAAGACGAAAAAATTGATACTGTCTACACAAAACAATTCAGAGCTAATTTACCTTTAGCATTCTCAAATGGCGAAGTTGATTATAAAATGAGCCTTTATTTTGGTCCAGTAGATTACAAAACATTAAAGTCTTACGACAAAAATTTTGACAAAATCATTCCTTTAGGATGGGGAATTTTTGGATGGATCAACAAATGGATCTTTATTCCATTATTCGGATTCTTAAGCTCTACTATAGGATTATCATTAGGAATTGCGATTATTATTTTTACGATTATTATCAAATTGGCTATGTCGCCAATTACTTATAAGTCATTTTTGTCTCAGGCTAAAATGAAAGTTTTAAGACCTGATATTGCAGAGTTGGGAGAGAAATTCAAAAAAGACCCAATGAAGAAACAACAAGAAACAATGAAACTATACAATAAAGCAGGAGTAAATCCAATGGCAGGATGTATCCCAGCCTTGATTCAACTTCCTTTTATGTATGCTTCATTTCAGTTCTTCCCAGCCGCTTTTGAGTTAAGACAAAAAAGCTTCCTTTGGGCAGACGATTTATCATCATTTGATGCTGTGGTTAAATTACCGTTTTCTATTCCGGTTTATGGAGACCATATTAGTTTGTTCCCAATCTTGGCGGCGATTGCAATTTTCTTCTACATGAAAATGACTTCGGGAGATCAACAAATGGCGGCCCCTCAACAAGAAGGAATGCCTGATATGGCTAAGATGATGAAAATCATGATTTATGTTTCGCCATTAATGATGTTGCTTTTCTTCAATAATTATGGTGCTGGATTGAGTTTATACAACTTTATTTCAAACTTAATTACAATCGGAATTATGTTTGTGATCAAGAACTATATTGTTGACAGTGAAAAAATTCATGCTCAAATTCAAGAAAACAAATTAAAAGAGCCTAAAAAGCAGAGCAAGTTTCAACAGCGTCTTCAAGAGGTAATGGAACAGCAAGAAGTCGCAAAAGCTCAAAAGAAGAAATAATTCAATAAAAAAATCTCGATTTATCGGGATTTTTTTATTTTTAAAATATACTTTATCAGAAGTATTTTTCGTTAAAGCTTAAAATTTAAATTTATTATGATTTATAAAAAAATAGTTGTTGGATTGCTTTTTTTAAATGCCCTTTTAGTTTCTGCACAAGACATTAATAAATTGGATGCTGATGGTAAAAAAGACGGAGTTTGGAAAGGAACTTACGAAACCTCAAAACGCCCACGATATGAAGGAACTTTCAGTCACGGAAAAGAAACCGGAGTTTTTAAGTTTTTTGATGATACTAAAAAAGGCGATGTAATTGCTACACGAGATTTTTCTGCAAATGACGGAAGTTCGTACACTATTTTTTATGACCAGAATAAAAATAAAGTGAGCGAAGGGAAAGAGGTAGGGAAAGCTAGAGAAGGAGAGTGGAAATATTATCACAAAGCTTCTAAAGTGGTGATGACTCTTGAAAATTATAAAAACGGAAAGTTAGAAGGCATTCGATCTATTTTTTATCCAGATGGCAAGATTGCTGAAGAAACTACCTATAAGAATGGATTAAAAGCTGGAGTTTATAAAAAATACGGTCAAAATGCAATTCTGCTAGAGCAGTCAACTTTTAAAGATAATGTTTATAATGGTGAGGCAATTTTTTATGATTCAGAAGGGCTTATGGCCTCTCAAGGAAAATTTCTAAATGGCAAAAAAGTTGGTAGATGGCAGTTTTACTTGAAAGGAAAATTGACCAAAGAAATAAACATGAGTGATCCAAAAAGTAATTATCAGGCTGACTCAAAGCCTAAAATGGAATAAGAAAACTATATAAGTTAGCGTAAAGTTTTTTGCCACGAATTCATGAATTAATTTTAGAATAAAAATTCGTGAATTCGTGGCAAACTTTTTTAAATTTGATTGACTAACATTTTGAAAAATGGATTTAAACGAATTGATTGGAAGGTTTTTATTGTTGTTTTTTTCAATTTTGGTTTTGTATTTTTTCTCTAATAGAAAAGATAACGAAACTATAAATCCATTAATGGTTATTGTGGGATTGTGTACTTTCTCGCTATGTTATTTGTTTACCAAAATTGAAATCGGTGTTGGAATTGGGTTTGGTCTTTTTGCAATTTTTTCCATTTTACGATTTCGAACGCAGTCTTTCACTGTAAATGCAATTATTTTTCTTTTTGCAACCATTACGCTTTCGATTTTAGATATCATGTATCCGTATGAAAAAATCGAAGTTCTATTGTTTTTCCAGTTGATTATTATTGGATTTTATGTTGCGGCTTCACTTATTGTAAACAAAAAAAACTCAAAATATTTAAATACTGTTGATGTTAAAATCCCGCTTTTAAATGATTTTTCTTTAGAAAACGGAAATGTTCGCAAAGCAATTCAGGAAAAAATAAACATTCACGATTTCGATTTTAAAATTGTTTTGGTAAATATCGTTTCAAACGAAATTGAACTTCAGGTTTTTTATTGATTATTCATTAAAAGGCCGAACTTGTTTGATATATAAATCTCTTTTTTCGCCCACAATCTTAAACTCAATATCTACAGGATGAAATTGGTTTTTTCGCCAATAGCGGTACATTTTAGATTCGATCGTTTTGCTGACAGTATACAATCGGTTCATTTCTTTTCTTGTCAATAATGGCTCGTTATTGTTTAAATTCGAGTTAGAGGTGTAATCAATTTCAAAATCTTCATCATCATTGCCATCATTTATGTGATAGGCGGTAAATTGTTCGCAAATTTCTCCTTTTTCAGGTTTTACAACCGAACTTTCTCCTTTTTGAACATTGACTGTAAATCCGGGAAAATTTCTTCTAAATATATTTTTTGTAATTACAACTCCATTGGCAACTTCTTCAGGAAATGAACGATGCACTAAAACGCCCATAGCAATATTTTGCTGATCGATTCCAAAAAGTTCTCTTTCATTATAAGAAGCTTCGTTCCATACACTAGCCCAGACTTGTTTGATCGCTTTTTCGAAACTTTTTATGCTGTCGCCTAAAATTCCCGTTTTAGAATCATATAATCCGGCGCCATTAAAATCATCCAAATCTTCTGCATTTGTTGATGATCTGAATCTGAAGTTTTTAAAAGATGCATTTTTAAAAGTCTCATTCAGTTTTGCAATTAATTCTGGATCAATTTTTTCTGTTTTGATTGCTTCCCGAATTTCTTTCAGTTTTTTATTTATCCAAGCAGTTGAATCCTTTTTTGGATAATTCAGCAACTCCTTTATTAAGCCAGAAATTAATGGTTTCTGAATGTGTTTGGTATAATAATAAAAAGGAATAGCATGCGCATTTTCTGGAGTTTTAAAAGGCGTTTCTTTTGAAATGGCGATTAAATAAGCCATGTTTTGTGCTTTGGAACCAATATAATTTACTCCTTTTTTTGGAATAGAGGAAAGGTCAATAATATCAGTTACAGAATTATCGATTGTTAGAATTTTCTTTTTTGAAGCATTTTTTTGAGTAATCTTTTTTGTTGTTTCTTTCAAATAAAAAGTGTCAATTTCTGTTTTGAATTCTACCTTTTTAGAAAGCAATCTTTTGATGTTGTTGTCTTTGTCAATGTTTTTATAGGCCATTATTGGAATCTTTCGGTTTTTGCCCAAAAGCACTAAATGACTTAGCGGCGTTTGAAGTTCGTTTACAATTATGCCTTTTGCGTCTGGTAATATATTTGGAGTTCCGTCGAGGATAATAATTTCATCTGGATTAGGTTTAAATTTTTCTAAATCCTTTATTTTGTATTGTTTAAGAATTCCAATTGTAGAGCCACCAGCGACTTGCTGATACGTAATTTCATTAAAAATATAATCTGATTTTACACATGGAATTTTAAATTTTCCTTCTTGGAATAAGGCTATTTTCTCAGGATCATTGAGATAAAACTTGAGGTTATTGCCAATAAAAGAACTGTTTTTTACTTGATTATAAAACCATTCGATTTGCGAAACTTTCATATGATCTGAAGCGGCAAGCTCAAAAATCCATTTCTCGGTTCCTTTAATGTGATTTAAATTTCCGAGCAGATAATCTCTATCTTTTTCACTATCACTGTAATTTTCATTATTAAAGACTTCGATATCTTTATCATAACCCAAATATTCAGTTGCAAATTGATAATGATGTGAAATAAGCTGGCTGTTGAAATAGTACATTTTTTCTTTCTTAAATCGTAAACAATTTTTACAGATTCGATATTAGAAAATTTATCAGATAGCGGTTTTCCTTTAAATGCTTTGTAAGCCTCATAATCTTTTAGAGAAGATGAATAGCGTTGAGCGCTTACAGTAGTAAGCGCGAACAGGAAAAATAAGCTGTAAATGTATTTTTTCATGTTTTTGATTTGATGATTAAATGTACTCAAAAAAGTAATAAGTTTTATCTACCGCGGGATTGCTTAAAGTAATCAAAACGTTTGTAAAATTTTCTATTATTTGGTGTACCTTTGCAACCTTGAAAAATTAAAGACTTTAAAATGAAACGTGTAGTTGTTGGACTTTCTGGTGGAGTAGATTCTAGTGTTGCGGCTTATTTATTGCAACAACAAGGATACGAAGTTATTGGCCTTTTTATGAAAAACTGGCATGATGATTCGGTTACTATTTCTAACGAATGCCCTTGGTTAGAAGATAGTAATGATGCTTTATTAGTAGCCGAAAAACTTGGAATACCGTTTCAAACTGTCGATTTGAGCGAAGAATACAAAGAGAAAATCGTTGATTATATGTTCAACGAATATGAAAAAGGAAGAACTCCAAATCCTGACGTGCTTTGTAATCGCGAAATCAAATTTGATGTTTTCATGAAAATTGCCTTAAGCCTTGGTGCTGATTATGTTGCAACAGGGCATTATTGCCAAAAAACGAAATTGAAGTTGATGGGAAACCAGTTTATCAATTAATTGCAGGTAATGATGTAAATAAAGATCAATCTTATTTTTTATGTCAATTGTCTCAAGAACAATTATCAAAAGCATTGTTTCCAATTGGCGCTTTGACCAAACCAGAAGTTCGTGAAATTGTCGCCGAAATGGAATTAGTAACGGCAGAAAAGAAAGATTCACAAGGGTTATGTTTTATTGGGAAAGTTCGTTTACCTGAATTTTTACAACAAAAATTACAGCCAAAAGAAGGCAAAATTGTTCAGATCGATAAAAATGATCCAATTTATAATGTTGAAGATATATCTGGATTATCTTTAGAAGAACAATTAAAAATAGAATCTCGAAAACTGAATTATCTTCCAACAATGGGCAAAGTGGTTGGAAAACATCAAGGAGCTCATTATTTTACAGTTGGACAAAGAAAAGGTTTGAATGTTGGTGGAACTACAGATCCATTATTTGTAATTGCTACCGATGTTGATACCAATACTATTTATACAGGTTTGTCGAGCAATCATCCAGGCTTGTTTAAAAAAGCTTTGTTTGTTGGAAATTCTGAAGTACACTGGGTTCGTACAGATTTGACTTTAAAACCAGGTGAATCGAAAGAGGTAATGGCTAGAATTCGTTATCGTCAGCCTTTGCAAAAAGCTGTTTTGTATCAATTTGAAGACGGAATGTACGTTCGTTTTGAAGAACCGCAATCGGCAATTACTGAAGGTCAGTTTGTTGCGTGGTATTTAGATAATGAATTAGTTGGTTCGGGAGTAATTTCTTAGCTTTATACTTTTTTATAAGAGATTTCTCTTTTTAAAAAAGTAAGCTATGAAGCACTATTTTTTCTTTTTTTATTACTATTCACCTCGGCGATGTTTTCGCAGGAAGATGCATGGATCTATTTTAAAGATAAACCAAGTTCGCAATCTTTTCTGGATAAACCTTCTGATATGCTGGCACAGCGATCCTTAACCCGAAGAACTGCCCAGAATATCGCATTAGATATTACCGATGTTCCTGTTGAAGAAACATATCTTTCGCAAATAAAATCAAGTACAGGAATTACGGTTTTGGCTAAATCGAAATGGCTGAATGCGCTTCATATTAGAGGAACTCAAACGAATATTTTGACACTTAAATCATTATCTTTTGTTGATAAAGTTGTTTTCACAAACAAAATTTTGAATACAGAAAAAAGAGTTAATGAAAACATTTCTGCTCGAACAAACAATAAGCTTAAAACAAATATTGATTATGCTTATGGAAATTCGGCAAGCCAAATTCAAATGCTTAACGGACAGGCTTTACACAAACAAAATTATACAGGATCTGGAAAAATTATAGCGGTTTTAGATGCGGGTTTTCCAGGTGTAAATACAGCACAGCCTTTTCAGAATCTTCAAACTAACAATAGAATTTTGGGCGGATATGATTTTGTAAATCGCAACGCCAATTTTTATACTGGTGATAATCACGGAACTTTAGTGCTTTCAACCATGGGTGGCTACAAAGAGAACTCCTTGGTTGGTACGGCACCAGATGCGTCATACTATTTGTTTATTACTGAAAACGATGCATCTGAAAATCCAATAGAGGAATCGCTTTGGGTCGAAGCGACAGAAAAAGCAGACAGTCTTGGTGTTGATATTATTACCACTTCGTTAGGTTATTTTGAGTTTGATAAAACAGGTGAAAGCCATACTTATAGCGACATGAATGGAAGTACAACTTTTATTTCTAGAGGAGCTGAAATGGCTTTTAGCAAAGGAATAATTGTATTAGCTTCGGCAGGAAATGAAGGAAGAACTCCTGAACCGCATATTGGTGCTCCCGCTGATGCAGTTTCGGTTTTAGCTGTTGGTTCTGTGACTTCGGCAAAAGTAAGGTCTGATTTTAGCTCCATTGGGCCAAGTTTTGACAATCGGATTAAGCCAGATATTATGGCTCAGGGAACCGCAACAGTAATTTCTGATGCTTCGGGAAATATCGGCACTGCAAACGGAACATCGTTTTCATGTCCGGTTATGGCGGGATTAGTGGCATGCCTTTGGCAGGCATTTCCAACAAAAACAAATAAAGAAATCAGGCAGATGATTTTGCAATCGGCAGATCGATATAATGCTCCAGATAATAATTATGGTTACGGAATTCCGAATTTTGGCGCTAATTTAGGAATTGATGATTTCGCTGTATCATCGTCTTTTTCTGTATTTCCTAATCCGGCAAAAACAATGATAACTTTTTCGTTTTCGGAAGGAAATTATGATGCTTCTGTTGCCATTTATTCGGTTTTAGGACAAAAATTAATTGAAAAACAAATTACAAATCAAAATCCATTTCTTTCTGTAGAAGCGTTAAACAGCGGTCTTTATTTTTATACTTTTGATGCCGACGGTTTGCATAAAACAGGAAAGATAATAAAACAATAACAGCATATTTGCATGAATAAAATTACGAAGCTTTTTAATATAAAATATCCAATAATTCAAGGCGGAATGATCTGGAACAGCGGTTATAAATTGGCTTCGGCGGTTAGTAATGCTGGAGGTTTAGGTCTGATTGGTGCAGGTTCAATGTACCCTGAAGTTTTGAGAGAACATATTCAGAAATGTAAAAAAGCTACTGATAAACCTTTTGGAGTCAATATTCCAATGTTGTATCCAAACATTGAAGAAATCATGAATATTGTTGTTGAAGAAGGCGTAAAAATCGTTTTTACTTCAGCAGGAAATCCTAAAACTTGGACTTCATTTTTAAAAGAAAAAGGGATTACAGTTGTACACGTAGTGAGTAGCAGTACATTTGCTTTAAAAGCTCAAGATGCAGGTGTAGATGCCGTTGTGGCCGAAGGTTTTGAAGCAGGAGGACACAACGGACGCGAAGAAACTACAACTTTGACTTTGATTCCGATGGTTAGGGAAAAAATTCAGATTCCGCTTATTGCGGCTGGTGGAATTGCCACAGGAAGAGGAATGTTGGTCGCAATGATTCTTGGTGCCGATGGTGTACAAGTAGGAAGTCGTTTTGCGAGCATCAATTGAATCTTCGGCTCACAATAATTTCAAAAAAACAATAGTTAAGGTAAAAGAAGGTGATACGCATTTGACTTTGAAAGAATTAGCTCCTGTTAGATTGGTGAAGAATAAATTTTATCAAGATGTTCAAGCGTTATATGAAAAATGCCCTTCAAAAGAAGAATTGATACAGCTTTTGGGAAGAGCAAGAGCTAAAAAAGGAATGTTTGAAGGCGATCTTGACGAAGGTGAACTTGAAATTGGACAAATTGCTGGACTAATTCATGAAATTTTGCCTGTAGAGCAAATTGTGCAACAAATGATAGCTGAATTTGAGGAAGCAAGAAATGAAAAGGCTACATTTGAATTTTAATTTTAGGTGAGAAATATTTTATGAATTTTATTCAGACTTCTATAGTAATATTGTTTTTTGTTTTTGGACTGCAAAAAGCCCAAAGTCAGTCATATCATTTTAAGACCTCAGGTTTTAGTGTTTTAGAGAAAAATGAAAGAGGGAAGTGGGGCGAATGGTCTAATCTTGATTTGGTTAATTTGAGTGTGGTTTTAGACACCAACAAACATCGAATCGTCGTGTATTCGCAAGAAATTCAGCTTTTTAATATTTTGGATTATATTGAAAGAGAAGAAAACGATACTGATATTACATATTCTTTTATGTGTAAAGACAATGATGGGAAAGAATGTAAACTCTCCATTATAACCCGTAAAAAACAAGATTTCAGAAAACAGCTTTATATCAACTACGACGATCATATTATCGTTTATAATATTTTTAGTGTTTAATAAAAAGTTACTGAGATGCTATCCCGATAGCTATCGGTACTAAGATACTAAGATTTTGAATTTTAATAAAAAAACAAAGCCGACAAATCATAAAAATTTGTCGGCTTTGTTTTTATGTGTTTCTTAAAATTTACTGTGTTACAATAACCACAATTTTATTGAAATCGGCAGTGACGTTGATTACGGCTTTGTATTGATCAAAACTTGATAGCGGATAATTTACAATATTGTAAAACTCAGTATTTTCAACAATAACTTCATTTTTGTTTTGTGAATATTTGCTGGTAAATGCGGCTTCAGTTTTTCCGTTTAAATCGGTTTTGAAGTCCATTACAAACTTATCTAAGTTTTTGATTTTTGCTCCTTCTGGCAAAACAATTTTTATTTTTCGTGTGTAATAATGCGGATAATCAATCTCTACGGGAAGAACACGTTTGTTTTCTTGATAAAATTCCATTTGCCTTCCAATAGTTTGTCCTACTGAAAACAAATAATTTTCTCCCGCTTTCTGAATCATATCTTTTCCATCAAAAGTCAGGTTCAATTTGTATGGTTTTTTGCCAATAAATTCTGTACCGTCATTTTCTGTGGTAAGCGTTTTGTATTCGCTTTGAAGCGTATAATTTTCAGAAATACTTTTCAGCATGGTTTTGTATTGGTCTGCCGAAACGAAATCTTTGATAGGCTGAAAATTCATTCCAGAATATCCTCCGTAAGTCATAATACTTGTAATTGTTGGGTTTTCAAGATCTTTTGTGAAATCGACCGTTATATCCATAAAATCGTGTGTGATTTCTGTTCCTGGTATTTCAATAAAATTAACTTCTCCAATTCCCATTGAAACACCTGCAAAAACTTTTTCTTTTATGAATAAGCCATTATTGTTTCCTAAGTAATTTGGAAATAAAGGCAAACGGTATTCGATTTCAGTTGGCGAAAGATATTTTTTGATGGCAGGAAAATAAAACAAGAAATCATTTAAGTTTTCATAGCTTTCAAAATCCTTGTCAAAAGGAACTTTGTAACGGCTAGAAGTGAAAACTAGATTTTGTTCTATTTTAAAATATTTGAAAACAGCAACATACAATTTTATAATATCAACACTGTTCGCTTGTTTTGTACTGATTACATCAGTCAGCGAAGGCTTCATGTCAGTATATTTATCGTAGATGATTGTTTTTTTGATTTTGTTTTCGATATTCCAAATCTGCTCCTGAGGATCTTTTGATTCTGGAATTGAACTACAGAAAGTTGCGATCGCTTTTTCTTGTTTTTTGTCTAAAACAGGATTAATTCTTTCATAAGTCATGGTTGCAAATTCCTTGAAATTATTCAAGTTTTTTCCTCCGTTGAATAAATTTGCATCCAATTTGTATCGGAAAAGTTTAAGTTTGACATCCCAATTTGAGTATTCTTCATCATCTTTTAAAGCAGGAATATCTTTTTCAGAAACGCTGATTACTTTTTTATTCTCCAATTTTTTGTCATCCACAATGGCTTCGCTCAAACCATTATAGGATTTGGTTTTAAAAACAAGATGCGCTGGTGTGATCAATTCAAAACTTAGATCGGCAATAGGATACTCATCTTGCATTTTGATGGTATTTCCTTTTAAATCTGGCATTTCTTGAAGGACATAAAGTTTTTCGATTACAGCGCCTTTTTCAAGTCCGTTGATCGCAAAATAGTTATATTTCATTCCTTTTTCTTGATCAACTTCTTCTTTAATGTCTTTTTTGTCCAAGCTGATGATTTTTCCATTTTTCAGAATTACGCGAACTTTAGTAACAAGTACATTTTCGTTGTCTCCAAATGGAATATAAATTTTGTTATTACGCTCGATTGCATCATCAGAGTTGATGTATTTTTTTCATGAATCAAGCGAAACTGTGTTACATTGTTTTTATCAACAGCAACTTCAATTTTTACAGTTCGATTAAGAATGAATTCTTTCTCGTTTTCATATTTTTTGGAACCTCGATTTTTACATCTTTTTCATTCCAGTCATAATTTTTGAAACTATAATCTTGCGCAAAAAAGACTGAAGTACACAGTAATGCGACAAAGGTAAAAATGGTTTTAAGGAAGTTTTTTTTCATTATTTTCAAGTAGAATTATGGTTTCGCTATAGTTAGTTTTTAGTTTTTTGATGGTTTCATTCCAAGGCTCAAAATCGGGTTTGTTGAGCAATAATTTCTTTTGCTGTAAATTGACATTCAAATAAAGCATGTTGTTTTTTACTTCATATGCAAAATGCGCTTTCAAATAATCATTGTCGATATCAAAATCTTTTGGGAGATATTTGATTTTGTAGTTTTTTGGAATTTCTAATACATATTGTGTCGAAAATTGAGTCAGATATTCAAATTCATATTGTGCAACTCTGTCTTTAGCAAGATTTGATCTGTCAAAAAACTTGTCCAAAAATAGATTCAGATAAATCTCCTTGTCCACTTTTACAATATAATTGTCGAGATCAAAATTGTAATCGATGATGTACGGCAGATTTTTATCCGATAAATTTTCTTCTTTGTAATCTTTTAAAATGAATTTGTTGTTTCCTTTTAAAACCAAAGATTTGATCATTTCCTGGCGCGCTTTATTTGATGCATCGCCAATTTGCATTAAAATATGGCTTCGGTTGTAACCAAAACGTTCCATTTTTGCATTTCCAATCAATTTGCTGTTTTCAATTTTTAAATTGACAGTTTCCTTAATCTCATTTTGATTTGCCGGAACAACGGGAACAGGGTAAATTTTGTATTGGCCATTTTCGTTGAAAAGCACTTCTTTTCCTTGAATAAAAGCTGTTGGAATACCATAGCGTGTTTCCTTGTCAGTTCCGTCTAAAAAGATATACTGATCGCCTTTTTTATAGATGGCAATCATGTGATTATCTACAGATGGAGTCGCAAGATCATTATAAGAATACGGAATACTGCGCGTTCCGATCCAAGCCAAAGTAACATCTTTCACGCCGGCATAATGCGCCATACACGAAATTATGCTCGCCATATCTTTGCAATCACCAAATTTTCGCTCAAAAACCAAACTTGCTTCACGCGGAATAAATCCTTCATAACCATTTTCAAAAGCAATATATTTGATGTTTTCTTTTACCCAGTAAAAAATACTTTTTACTTTTTCTTCATCGGTAGTTTTGTCTTTAGTAATGTCTAGTGTAAGTGCTTTTAATTCGGGATCTTCTTTTTGTTTAGGTCTTTTACAAAATCACTATAATAATTGAATAATTCTGTAATTGTGCCTAAAACCGGTGTTTTTACATTATTGATTGTATATTCTTTAATATAAAAATCAACATGCGGAATTTGGTATAAATAACCTGGAGCGCCATCTTCGTATTTGGTCGCTTTAATGTCAGATAATGTCCATCTATGAATCCATTTTCCTTTCTTTTCTGTTTTAGAGTAGATAATGGTTTTGTTTGGATCATTGAAAATTTTATAATCAATCACCACATTTTTGTCGGTTCGTACTTCTAAAGTCGAATTTTGGATTGGCATATTGTCGCCAAATATAAATTTGTGCAACAAATGCGGATCTAAAAATTGGGACTGATAATTGTACACTTTTTTGGCGCCCATTTCTAAATTCGGAAAAGTAAGTTGGCGCTCTTTTACACCATTGTAAAAAATGGAGTTTGACTGAGACTGTTTTTTCAATAGTCTGTGTTACTTTTATTTTTTCTCTTTTCCGTTTTCATTAACGACAGTATAGGCATCATAACTTTTAAGAGGAATCAAATCTGAATAAGAGAAAGATTCTTTGTTGTTGATTATTCCGTTTTGTGTCAGAATCATCGATTCATAATGACTGTCATTGATGATTTTTAAACCATTGTTTTCAATAGAAATATCATAAACTTCAGTATTATCCAAGATGATTTCGTTATGATCTGGATACAAGTCTTTTATTTCCTGAAATGATTTTTGTGCAATACCTAAAACAGAATACAGACAAAAAAAGGCACTCAAAATTAAAGGTTTATTTGATGATGTCAACCAATTCATCAGAATCATATTTTTTGGTTTGTACTAATTTCCCAGCATTATAAATTAAAGTATTTCCGTGCAATTCGTCATTTTTGAAAGAAACACTAGCCCATAATTGTCCGTCTTCTTTAAAATACTGTTGTGGTCCTTCGAAGTTGTTGTTTGAAAAATGCTCTTTTTTGTATGGTTTTCCATTTGCATAATATTCAACGCGTTCTCCATCTAGATTACCGTTGTTATAACTGCATTCGTATTCTGGTTTTCCATCAATAGAATTGATTACAAATTTGCCTTGTAATTGGCCTTTGTTTAAAGTTAATTCAATAGCTGGTTTTCCGTTTGAATAATTCGATACAATCGTTGCTGTTTGATTTTTGATTGGAGTTTTTTCGGTCAATTCGCCAGTTTTGCTTTTTGAAATAAAGTATTGCGGCATATTATTTTCAAAGCCAATAATCAATAAAGCTTCACCTTTCTGATTGTAATAAGTAGTTTCGCCTTCTCGTGAATCATTAACCATTGAATTTTCCATCATTTTCGATTTGTTATTGAAATAACGAACCGATTTTCCATTTTCAGCCCCAAAAGAATATTCTTCGACAGTTTTTAAATTTCCAACATAATCATATTGTTTAGCGGTTCCGTTTAGTTTGCCACAATAATAGTTTTGTTCGACCAAAAGTGAACCAACCGGACTGTATTTTTTATATAAATTGTGAAGTTTTCCGTTAACGTATTCTGCATCAAGTATATTGGCTTTGTATTTGTCCTGTGCAATCAGCTTTCCATTCAAGATTCCGTTTTTCATTTCGCAGTTTTTAGTGTACGCACCATTATTGAATGCTAAATTGAATTTTCCGGTTTTGTTTTTATAGTCAAAATCGTTTTCCAACTTTTCATCAGGGCCAAATGTTTTTTTGCTAGTCATGTAATTATTCACATAATGTTCGATTGCCGCAATATTTCCGTTTTGGAAATAAACAAACTTGTCATTTACAACATTATTTTCAGACATAAAACCTTCAGTGCTTACTTTTCCATTAGGATACAAAACTTGAAAAGGGCCATTTTGCTTTCCTTTTTCGTAGTTGTAAATTTGATTAAGATTAGCGGCATCATACACTTCATAACGTCCGTTTAAAGTATCATTCGCATAATTTGATATGGTTGAAATTTCGCCACCTTGATTATAACTAGTGCTCAAACCACTATTTTTTCCATTGACATAAAATTCTTTCAAGCGAGGCAATCCAGAAGAAAACAAGTAGTTCCATTCGCCTGTTTTTTTCCTTTTTCAAAATCTCCTTTAATTCGTAATGTTCCATCAAAGTTTTTCATTTCAAAACCTTTTTTGGCAACGCTTACCTCAGTTCCCTTAGGAGCATCTGCAGTATATTGAATACCTGTTTTTAATTCGCCGGCTTTGTATTTTTCTTCAAAATATTTGTTTCCGGCAGTATCAAAGCGACTATAATTTTCTAAAACACCCTTAGGCGCATATAAACTTTCAGCTGATTTTTTGCCGTTTTCATAATAATCAGTTGATTTCGAAACATTGCCGAGTGCGCAAATGTTTTCTCTTTCTAAAGTTTTGTTTGCATAATACGTTTTATAGCTTCCTTCAATAAAACCGTTTTTATATACCGCTTCCGATTTTAATGTTTTGCCATCAAAATATTCGGTATAATTTCCTTCAATTTTATCATCCTTGCAATTGTATGTTTCAGTCAAATCTCCAGCTTCATTGTATGTATTGTATTTGCCACTTAATTTTCCGTTAGCAAAATCAATTTCATTTTTCTTAGTTCCATTTTCGTGCAAGCAGATTAAAGTACCATTTCGTTCTCCGTTTGTAAAGTTTATTTCGCAGTTTTTACCCCCATTTGGATAATACGAAGTGCTAATTCCGTCTAGTTTGTCATCTTTGTAAGTTTCAAACAATGCAATGTTTCCATTTTCATAATAAGTCGTTCTTTCTCCGTTTAATTTTCCGGCTGTAAAAGATTTTTCTTCGGTAATACGACCTTTTTCATCATAATATTTTTGATGCCCGTCTAATTCTCCGTTTTTAAAACTAAGCTCACCGTTTACATTTCCAAATGCATTTAAATATTTGCATTTCCCATTAAATTCGCCATTAACTTGCGGACCAATAATAAATGGTCTTTCGTTTCTGATGCTGACTACAACTTCTTCGTTTTTGCCAAAAAGATCTAAATTTCTTTTGCCAAAAACACTCCAAAAACCTTTTTGCACATAGTCGTCATTAAATGACATTAATTTCTTCTTTTGTTTATTTAATTCTTTCCCGATTTTATCTTCAAGAGAAAGCAAACTGTAGTAAGAGTAATTTTCCAGCTGATTTTTTTCGACCATGTCTTTTACCCACGGAATGTATGTGGTTTCAAAAAAACCGTCACCCATTTTATGTTCCAGAGTATATTCGGCAACTGCTTGTACTTGACGCGTTATCTTGTCATCAATGCTTGATTTTACTTTATATACCTTTTTTAATGGCAATTGATTCCTCAAAATAGTTTCGATTTCTTCAAAATTATCTCCAGATTTTGAAAAAACGAGCTTGTTTTCTGCTAGGTAATTTTGTCCAAAATTTTCATTCAATTGCAGTACAGCTTTACTTGCAAATTGTCCAGTAGGAGCAATGGCAAGGTAGCTCATCAAAGCTAGAGTTCCTTCGGTAATTTTGCCATTTTCAAATGCCATAATTCCCAATAAATAATGGGCTGAAGCGTAATTAGGATCATTTGTAACAATACGTTTTAGTATATCTAGTGCTTTTTGTGTTTCCTGTTTACGAATATATAGGATTGCAAAATTGTATTGAAAGGTTGAAAAATTTCCAATGTATTTTTCGCCTTCTTTAAAGATTTTTTCTGATAATTCGTATTCTTTTTCGTTGCTTAAAAAGATGGCGTACATTTTATACAGTTCCGGAAAATCCTGCATTTTTCCTTTTGCATATAAATCTTCTAAAAAAGCTTTGAGTTCGCTCTTTTTTCCTGCGCATTAAGGACTAAGCCAATCTCATATTGTGCGTTTAAGTATCGGGGGTCAATTTTACTGATTTTTTGATATTCTTTTAAGGCTTCATCATATTTTTTGTCATCATATAATTTTTCGCCTTTTTTGATTATGGAGTCATTGTTGTAAACAAAAGCATAATCAGTTTGTGCATAGTTTTTTGAAAATGAAACTAATAAAAACAGCAGTAAAATTTTTTTCATTATGGTTTTTGGTTTTTTCAAATATAGAGATTTTGTTCAAATCTGCATCTATTATAGGTATTTCTTTATTAATTATTTTTAAAAATCTTAAAGATCAGACAAATCTGTTGTAATGTCTTGATTTTGTCGCTGATTGAATAATAAGTCCAAAGTCGAAAGTCCAAAGTCGAAAGTGAAATGCAAAATGTAAAATGCAAAAGTGAAAAGTAAAAGTGAAATGTAAAAGTGAAATGTAAAAAGTAAACCCGACAGTCCCGAAGCTTCGGGATAAAACCTGTCGGGTTTGAATATTCGTTTTAGAACCTTAGAATCTCAGCATCTTAGCATCTTAGAGTCTTAGAAACTTACGATTCAATATCTTTTATAAATTCATCATATTCTAGATAAAACATTTCCAGAGCGTGCATGTTTTCATTGAAAAAATCAAAAATAGCATCCCAATTATTGCGGTTGCTGAAACCAATTCCTTGTTTTTCAACCCAGATTCGGCTGATGGTTTTGCCACTTTCGAGTGTATAATTTTTTTCGAAAACTAAATCCTTAATAAACTCTTCTTCTAGAATGCTTTTTAACGCTTCAAGTTTTTCGAAATAAGCCATTCGTTTTTCTTCGCTTCGGTGTTCAATATCGATTAAAACATGAGCTTTTTTATTATCCACATAAAACTTAAAAGAGAAATCTTTGATTTTTGTATCATAAAGAACCCATTTTCTCGGATATTTTTCTGCAAAAGCTACCCAGAATTCTCTTTTCATTCGCTGTGATTCTTCTTTACTGTACATTATTTATGGCTTTATCTTAGAAAATTTGTAGAACCGCATTTTCTAGAGTATATTTATATTTTATTTGAAAGTACAAAAATAAACTTTGAATATGGATTTTCAAGATTTTTTGCAATATGTTCCTAATTTAATTCCTGTTGAACTGCCAGCGACAACTTCGCACATAAAAATGGCGCCAAAAGAACGCATGCAGGAACTTAAAAACCTTGATTTAAGTACAAAAAATCCGAGAATTGCCGCTGTTATGATGCTGTTTTATCCAAAAAATGGAAAAACACATCTCGTTTTGATTGTTCGAAATGCATATAATGGAGTTCATTCTTCGCAAATTGCATTTCCTGGAGGAAAATATGAACTTTCAGATTTTGATTTTAAAGACACTGCACTCAGAGAAACCAATGAAGAAATTGGCATACTTCCTGAAAAAATTGAAGTAGTTAAGCATTTTACGCCAATGTATATTCCGCCGAGCAATTTTTTGGTTCATCCATTTATGGGAATCGCAAAAGAAGAACTCTCATTTTATCCTGATATCCGAGAAGTAGCCGATATTATCGAGTTGCCTTTGTCTGTTTTTTTGAATGACGAAATTATTACCGAAGCCACATTATCAACTTCTTATGCAGTCAACATTCCCGTTCCTGCTTTTAGCATCCAAAATCATATTGTTTGGGGAGCAACGGCAATGATATTAAGTGAATTACGCGACGTGCTAAAAACAGTTTTGGGTGAAAAATCGTAAAAATGAAAAATTAACAATTTGATATTCATTATTTTAACGATTTATTTCCGAAATTGCTATACAGTATTGCTGAAAGAATAATTTTTGTATGTTTGCGGACTAACAAAAAAAATACAATAAACAGCTATGGGATTGTTTAAACGAAATCCTTTTGGACATATTTTATTCATCAAGAAATGGTTAATCCGTGTCTTGGGAGCCATGACGCACCGAAGATACAGAGGTTTTAATGAATTGCAGATTGAAGGATCTGAAATCATCAAAACATTGCCTGATACTAATGTGCTGTTTATTTCGAATCACCAAACTTATTTTGCTGATGTTGTGGCAATGTTTCATGTCTTTAACGCAAGTTTAAGCGGACGTCAAGATACTATTAAGAACATTGGTTATTTGTGGCAACCAAAAATGAATATTTATTATGTTGCCGCAAAAGAAACCATGCATGCGGGTTTATTGCCAAGAATTTTAGCTTATGTTGGTGCAATCACGGTTGAGCGAACTTGGCGTGCAAAAGGAGTTGATGTTACTGAAAAAAGAGACGTTAACCCAAATGACACTGAGAACATTAAAATTGCTCTGAACGATGGTTGGGTAATTACTTTTCCGCAAGGAACTACTAAGTCTTTTAAGCCGGTTCGTAAAGGAACGGCACATATTATAAAGCAACATAAACCTATAGTAATTCCTATTGTTATTGACGGTTTCCGCAGATCATTTGACAAAAAAGGTTTAAGAATGAAGAAAAAAGGAATTCTGCAGTCTTTCATTATCAAAGAACCTCTTGATATTGATTATGAAAACGACACAATCGAAGAAATTGTAGAAAAAGTAGAATACGCAATCGAGCAACATCCATCTTTCTTAAAAGTTATTCCAGCTGAAGAAATCAAAGCACAGGAAGAACTTAACAGGTTAAGACAATGGGAATACTAGGGATTTTAGATTTCTGATTTTAGATTTTAGATTGTTTCAAGTTTCAAGTTTCAAGTTTCACGTTTTACTTTGTCAGGCTGAGCGAAGTCGAAGCCTACTTCTTGCTGAGCTTAACTTTGTACCCTTCGACTTCGCTCAGGGTGACAGTTACTTGAGTTTATTTTTTTACAAAGCGATTTTCAGCTTCAAATGAAAACCTTTGAGCCTTTGTCACTTTGGGCCTTTGCAACTTTGCATCTTAGATTAGAAATCAATCTTCTTCAACTCCTTATAATTTGCGTATAATCGGCGTAATAAAGTTCCGTAAACTAATCGGTAAATGCACCAAAACATACCGAACAATCCTAATATGATCAGAACCAAAATTCCCACAGTAAAGAATAAGGCTTTTCCGTTTTCGGCTAATTTTTCTCTTAAAAACGCCATGTCAGGATTGTAAACAAAAGCGATGAAGTAACTAATTATCGTAATAATAACAAGCATTCCAAGGTTATACCATACATAATACTGAACTGTTTTTCGAGTCTTTAATATGGCGCTCATTAAATTTTTTGTGGCAACAGTAGCTGAAATTGTTTTGTAGTTTTTGTAAAAAATAATAACAAAAATCAAAACCACTACATAATTGAAATAGGTTATAATATCTAGTGCTAGCACAATTTCAGGATGATTCATTTTATTTAATAAATCATCGGTATTGATAAATAAATTGGAAAAAGTCCAAAACGAAATTTCCAAAATGCTTATGATCAAAATCAACTTTACAATTGACGATGATTTTTTATGAATCATTTTGTAGATTTCTTTTTCAGAAATTTGCTCAAAAGAATCCGAGTTCTTTTTCCAGTCTTTTTTTAATAAATCCAGTTCTTTCATAATAATTTTTAAGGATTTAGTATCTTTTTAAGTTTCCCTTTAATTCGGTTCATTTTCACGCGCGCATTCACTTCGCTGATCCCTAGAGTTTCAGCTATTTCTTGATAATCTTTGTCTTCTAAATACATAAAAACTAATGCTTTCTCAATGTCGTTGAGCTGGTAAACAGCTTTGTACATCAATTTAATCTGCTCTTCCTCTTCATAATTGTAATCGACATCTTTCACAAAATGCTGATGACTTTCATATTCTACTGTCGATACGGTTCGTTTGGTTTTTCGGTATAAGGTAATTGCAGTATTTAAAGCAACACGATAAGTCCAGGTCGAAAATTTACTGTCGCCTCTAAATTTAGGATATGCTTTCCAGAGCTGAATGGTAATTTCCTGAAACAAGTCTTTGTGAGCATCTTCGCCGGCAGTATATAATCTACAAATCTTGTGGATTATATTCTGATTTGCCTGCAATTGCGCAACAAATGATTGTTCTAGGTTTTCGCTCATATAGGTATTAGTAGTCGTGAAATGATTTTTGTTACAGGTGAAGATAAAAAAATTAACATAAAATTAAATTTTTGCTGTATTCTTGCTTTTTTTATTTTGTTCCCAACCTTTTAGCAAGAATTGAGCTCTATAGTATAAAACAGCAGTATGAATAAACTATTACTTTTTCTTTTTATATCTTCTATCAGTTTTTCCCAGTCCATTTATAAAGGCAATGTTAGCTCTGACGGACAACCTGTTCCTGGCGCTTATGTGTGCGTTGTGAATACTAAAAACTGCGTTTCAACAGATTTTGATGGAAATTATTCGATCGAAGTTCGAGAGGGAGATGAACTGTCGATTTCTTATCTTGGGATGAAAACAAAAATATTCAGAATTTCCACTCGGACTTTTTTGGAAAATGATGAAAGAGTAACACCAATTGAAAGCAACGATTATCTTGAAAAGCTCGAAAAAACAGTAGATTCTCTGCAATCCTCAAAACCTTCTGGATATTTTGAATTTGATTTGAATAGAGATGTAGATCGTTCTGATATATTGAATATTACCAGAAAAGAGCATGGTTTTTATAATTTGAAATATAAAAATCAATATAACAGAATAGCATTTGAAGTGGCACAAGAACTTTTGGTTTCGACGCCATTTCGTTTGCCTAAATACCAAAATGAATATGCACAAGGCCGAAGCCAAAACGGAACATTAATTTATCAAGCGCCACAAACCAATGAAATTTTTAGTTGGGGACCAAATGTAAGTACATTGCAATATTCTCAAAATGCTTCAGAATATTATCCGCAAGGAGATATTGAAAACAGATCTTCTGCTGGAGCAAGTCAGTTGGAGCTATATAATCCGAATCATTTTTTTCAGAATGCCATAGAAAGCAAAACAGCTTTGAATGCACAAATCATTGGCCCAAAACAAAATATGCTTCACATAAGATTTGCCTATAAAACAGGAAATATTGCGATTCCAGATACTCGAAATAATGAAATTACGACCTCTTTAAAATATTTCAGAAAGGTTTCAGACAAAAGCACTATAGAAACGCTTTTGACTTATAATGATTTTACAAATAATTTGTCAAATTCTAATTTCGGCATCAATAAAATTATTTTTGCCAATGCCGTAACGCCAATTCATTTTGATACTGGTTTGGCTTCTGTTTTGTCTAATGGGCAACAAAGAAGTTTTTCAGCTTTTGAGAATAATCCGTATTATTTGCTTGAAAATAATCTGGACGAGAATAAAAGCAAAACGCTTTCATTTAATTTCAATCATACTTATAAAGGTTGGCACAACGAAAATAAGATTACTGCAAGTTTTCAATCTTCAGAGATTACAAATACAAACGGACAAGCTTTTTACAGTGCAGGAATTATTGCGCCAAATTTTAATGAACGAACTGAGAAATTCAAAACGGCATCGGCTTCGGATGTTTGTAAACATACCAACGGTGATTTAGTCATAGAATCTAAAATCGATTTTAGATTTTCTGACAGAGAATTGAATCGCGATTATTTCAGCGGATTTACATCGTCAGCAGATTTTCCTAAAAACAGCCAAATCAAAAATAATCTGAATGTGGCTCAAGACAGATTTGAGGTTTTCTATAATGTAAATGGCGCTTATGTCTTGACTAATATAATTGGTTATGCCGATTTATTTTTAAAAGCAAAATCAGATTTGAACTATTCTTCAACAGTTCAAAATCATTTGATGACGAATTATTTTGGATCGGCCGAATTAAGAAATCTTTTTGACAGTAATTTAAGTTTTACACTCGATCATGGTTATAATGAAACTGAGCCTTCATTGCAGAATAATAATTTGAATTTTAATTCGTCGCGCTATCAAATAAATCAATTTAAAGAACTTGAAAATGGTTTGGAGTTAATTACATCACGCGGTGCGGTACCAACAAAAGAGCAAATTACCAATCTAAAACTGAGTTGCAATTTCAGGTATTTGAATTTGAATCTGGTTTACTATCATAAAAAAGTCGATAATTTATATACACCAATTTTTAATTCGAATACCGTAAGCTGGTCGCCAGATGTAAATTATAAACAAAACGGAATTGAATTTGACATTCAAAAGCCACGTTTTTATAATCGTAATGTTAATTACAACTTCAATTTAAATTTCACCTATTATAAAAATGAAGTAACAAGTTTGAACAACAATCAAGCGCGAATTCCATTTGCTGGTTTTGCTGACGTTAATAAAAATTACATTGTTGGCCAGCCACTCGGCGTAATTGTTGGAAACGGCTATTTGAGAGACAGCAAAAACAATATTATTATTGACGATTCTGGTTTTCCCATAAAAGATTCGAATCCTAAAATTTTAGGAAATCCAAATCCAGATTTTGTTGTTGGGTTTTATAACTGTTTTACATATAAAGATTTAAAACTCAGTTTGACTTTTGAATGGAGCCAAGGAGGCGAAATTTGGAACGGAACACAACAAACGCTTAATTATTATGGAAAATCTGCGGTAACAGGATCACAACGCAACACGACCAATTATATATTTGATGGCGTGACGCAGGCAGGTTTGCCAAACACAAAAGCGGTTTCTTTTTATGATGTAAACCTTCCTGTCGAACAGAATCGCTGGGCACGCTACGGAATTGATGGAGTTGCCGAAGATGCAATCGAAGACGCCACATACTTTCGATTAAGTTCGATTACATTATCGTATTCAAAAATGACAAATTGGACTCGGAACAACCTCAATTATTCTGTTGCCATTTTTATGAATAATGCCTTCATTATGGCAAAAAGCAAGTCGGCTTTTAGTAATAATTCGATGTTTAATTCCATTGATACAACCGGATTAGATTATTTCAATTCGCCAATGATGCAAAGCTTTGGGTCATCTTTAACCATTAAATTTTAGTCCGATGAAAAATATAAAATACATATTCTTTTTGCTTTTGTTTCAAAGTGTATTTGCTCAAAATATTGAAAACGAATGGAATGCTGTTTATAAAAAATCATTGACAGAAAAAGTCTATTTGCAATTCAATAATGTATTGTATTTCCCAGGCGAAATAATCTATTTTAAAGCTTTTGTTACCAAAAGCGACAACAAACCCTCAAATTTGAGCGATTATCTTTATGTCGATTTATTTGACGGAAGCAATAAAAAAATAAAAAGCCAAATTTATTTTATTAAAGATGGAAATACGGCTGGATCGTATGAAATTCCGAAAGATGGTGTTTCAGGTATTTATAAAATCCGAGCTTATACGCGACTTCAAAATCAGGTTTCTGATAATATTTTTGAAAAGAATGTTTTTGTTCAAAAGGTGATTTCGCCAAGAATTTTGATGACTTTGGATTTCAGAAAAAAAGCCTATGGAAAGGGTGAAATATGCGAAGCCGATTTTGAGGTTAAAAATCTGCAAAATCAGCCTATACGAAATTATGAATTTAAATATGATATTTTCATTGGCGGAAGCAAAATGGATTCGCTTCATGCAAAAACCGATGATTTAGGAAAAGCGATAATTCGTTTTAAACTTCCTGAAAACCTGAAATCAAACGACGGAATTTTAAATGTAATGCTGGATTATGATAATTTCAAAGAATCTGTTACGAGATCGATTCCAATAAACTTGAATTTTGTCGATTTGCAGTTTTTGGCCGAAAGCGGAAATTTAGTTCTAAACGAAACGTCTTCATTGTTTTTTATAGCAAAAAATGAATTTGGTCTTCCAATGGATGTTGCAGGATTTATAGAAGATGAAAAAGGGAATAAAGTCACCGATTTCAAGAGTTTTCATGACGGAATGGGGAACGTCAAGTTGAAATCAGAAGAAAATAAAAAATATTTTGCTGTATTGACTTCACCTTTTGCATCTGAAGAAAAAATTGCATTGCCTGTTGCCGAAAAAAATCTATTTGTGATAAATGCCGAAAAGAATCAGGAAAATGCTGTTTTGAAAATTTATTCGCCAATAGCTGTTCAAGGAAAAATACTGATTAGAAATACGGCTAAAATTCACAAAACAATTCTGGTAAATTTAGCTCAAGGTTGGAACACAATTGAGGTAAATACTAAAGAATTTCCTGTTGGAATTCAGTCTTTTTCGTTAGCAATCGAAGACAAAATTGTGGCAGAAAGATTAATTTTTGTGAATTATCAAAACGGATTGAAAATCGAAATCAAGACTGATAAAGAAACGTATTTGCCAAGAGAGAAAGTAAAAGTTTCTGTGGTTACGAAAGACAAAAATAATGCGCTAATTGCTTCTAATTTGTCAATATCAGTAGCTGATTCAAAACTTCTGACTTATATCGATGATAAGCAAGACAATATTTTGTCGTGGCTTCTTTTGGGTTTTGAATTAAAAGGAAAGATTCACGAACCAAGATTTTATTTTGACGAAAATAAAAAATTGGAAGAGCGAGAAAAAGCGATCGATTTGCTTTTAAACACGCAAGGTTGGAGAAAATACAATCAAAATGATCTTCAAAAACTGCTAAGTTCGAATGTTGTCGTTGAGCCAGAAAAGAGCAATACCCTTGAAGGATTTGTTTTGAAAAAAATGGAAAACCAGCCTCAGTGAGAGTGCTGTTTTTTACCGATGAAAGAAAGGTTTTTGAAACCAAAAGCAACAAAAGCGGTTATTTTAAATTCAACCGAGTTCACTTTTCAAATTTTGGAGTTCTCACAGCCGAATACAAAAATAGGGAGGAATTAGAAATTAAAAATTCAATTTCACATGCGACTGTTTTTGCGATGATTAAAGATACGCTTACCAACACGGCAACTTTAAATATTGATTACAAATATGAAGAAAAAAGATAGGAGAAAATCAAAAAAGACAATTTCAAGGCCAGAGTATTTCGTTAAATAACGATTCTCAAAGATTGCAAGAAGTTATGGTCGTAGGTTATGGAACCGTAACAAGAAGCATGGTTTCAGGTTCTGTGGTAATGGTTTCGAATCAGGAAATTTTTTCAAATGCGTTAAGCGGTCGTTTACCAGGAATTCAAATTTCGTCTTCTTCCGGTCAAACGAGTTCTGCAGATAAAGTGGTCATCAGAGGTTTGTCTTCTGTTTATGGAAGCAGATCTGGAGGCCAACCATTGATTGTAGTAGATGGAATTCCGTATGCGAATAACGAAAATTCATCTGTTTTTGGAAGCCTTCCGGCAAATTCTATTGAATCTGTAGTATTTTTAAAAGATGCTTCGGCTTCAGCAACTTATGGCACAGCGGGTGTGTACGGTGTTATTTTGGTAACCACAAAAAGCAAGGCAAATGACCCGCAGATTGTTTTTGGAAAAACGCATTATTATACTTTTCAGGATGTTGTAAAAGGCGATTCAAAATATGTAAATGAGGCTGATAGTTTTTATGCACCAAAATATAAAACCCTAATCGCTGAAGAAAAAACAGATTTTAGAAATTGTATTTATTGGAATGCTGTTGTTCATACGAATAATAAAGGTGAAGCAAATTTTGAATTTTACAATTCAGATGATAGCACTTCGTTTAAAATCATGGCCGAAGGAATTTCTTATAATGGAGATGTCGGAAAAGGCGAAGCAGTTTTTGCCGTAAAAGATTTGATTCAGACAGATATAAAAGTTCCTTTATACGCTTCGCAAGCTGATAAGGTTTTGATGCCACTTTGGATGAAAAACAATTCAGGTAAAAATGTAAAATTAGAATGCAAAACCATATTCAATGAACAAAATGTTGCTCAAAAAGACTCCATAATTGATTTAAAACCAAATGAATCCAAAACAATTTATGTGACTGTAAAAACAGATAAGGTTGGAAAAAACTTTCCGTTTGAAATTTTATTGAGCGCCGAAAACTTTAAAACTAAAATCAAAAAGAATATTGATATTTTTTCAAAGGGATTTCCGGTAAATGATGATATTTCTGGAACAAAATCGCAAACGAAAGATTTTAATATTCCTGATTTTGTTCCTGGATCTATGGATGCAGGATTCAAATTATTTATAAATCCGTTTTCGTCTATTTTTGATGGACTAGAAGGCATGGTGCGTGAACCTTATGGATGTTTTGAGCAAGTTTCATCTTCAAATTATCCAAATATAATGGCTATGCAATTGCTGAAATACAAAATGACTACGCCAGAATTTAAAGAGAATGCCATGCGATATTTGGAAAATGGCTATACTAAATTAAAAAATTACGAATCAAAAGACGGCGGTTTTGAATGGTACGGAGGAAATCCAGGCAACGAAGCCTTAACGGCTTACGGTTTGCTTCAGTTTCATGAAATGAAAGAATATATCAATATCGATCAAAAGTTGATTGAGCGATCAATGCGCTGGCTGAATTCAAGAAAAGATGAAAAAGGTGGCTTTAAGCAAAATCCTGCGAAATATGGTTTTTCGGGAATAAAATATCAAGTAAATAATGCCTATATCGTTTATGTATTATCTGAAATAGGGCAGAACGATATTCAAAAACAATACGAAACAGCTTTGGAAGAAGCCTTAAATAGCAACGATTTATACCGAATGAATTTGCTGGCTTTGACTTCATTTAATTTGGATAAAATGGAGAATTACAAGCAACTGATGAGTTTGATAAAGGATAAAGTTGCTAAAATTGGATTTAAGGAACTTAAGGCGGAACAATCCGTTATTAATAGTTATGGAAAATCGTTGAATATTGAAGTTAATTCCCTTTACGCTCTTGCTTTGTTAAAAGAAAAGAAAATTTCAAAAACTATTTTGGATGTTTTAGACTATATTCAGAAAGCAAAAACAAGCTACGGATTTGGTTCTACACAAGCTACAGCATTAGCTTTGAAAGCAATTACAGAGTTTTCTAAAATCAATACGGAATCAGCTACTTCTACTGAGGTAACACTGAATTTAAATAATAAAGCTGTTGATTTAAGCAAAAAAGATTCAAATGAAAATGTAATGCTGAAAGATTTGGAAATTAATTCTGGAGTCAACAATTTTTCGATTCAGATTTCTGCTGAAAAATCAATTCCGTATACGTTATATATCCAGTATCATACTTTTGTTCCAAATAATGCTAAGGAATGCAAATTAAGTTTGAAGACAAAATCAGCGACTAATAAGCTGAAAATTAGTGAAACAGCTAGAGTTGAAATCGAGATTCAAAATAATAGCAATGAGCAAGTTTCTAATCCAATAGCAAGAATTGGAATTCCTGGTGGAACAACCCCAGAACCTTGGCAATTGAAGGAGCTTACAGATAAAAATATAGTTGATTATTATGAAATCTTTGGAAATGAATTGGTGCTTTATTTTAGAAAATTAGATGCCAAAGAAATCCGAAAAGTGAATATTGATCTTAAAGCTGTTGTTCCAGGAAGTTATAAAGGCGTTGCGTCATCGGCCTATTTGTATTATGAAAACGAATATAGAAATTGGAATTCTGGTTTAGAAATCGAAGTTTTGCCTTAATTAAATAAGTTTATTATCCTAACAGGTTTTTAAAGCCTGTTAGGTTTTTTTGTATCAAAGTTAAAAAGCACTAAAGCTCTTTTCCTTTATAATAATTAATCATCAAATCAATAAACTTGCTGTAGCTTTCCATTCCATCTTTTTGATTATTTGTTTTCAGGAAATTATCATAAAGAAAATGAAAACCTTTGTCGATAAATGTGTCGTATTTTTTCCAGAAATCTTGACTTTCTTGATAGTTTTTTAAAATTCCGGCATGAACTGTTTTCTTTAATTCATTAAAGATTTTTTCATTTTTGAATTGCCAAATTCCGAGACAATAACGTAAAGCAAAGCTATATCCAGAATATTGATAATATGGATTTTTGTTTTTTACGGTTGCCAAGACTCCAATAAAATTGCATTCATTTTCGCTCGCAAAACCAATTTGATGCGCCATTTCGTGCGAACTTGTAATCGGGAAGTTATACATTGGCAACAAATCATTTACTTGAGCTTCATTTGTAAACGGATTCAAATAACCTCCAAATCCCATATAAGTCAGCGGCACACTGAATAATGATTTTTTGACGCTCAAAATTTCATATTTAAAGTAAGGATGTTCTTTGGCTAAATTGTTATATCCGTTAATATTCATTTCAAAAACTTCTTTTTGAGAATACGGAAAAACCACTTTTGCACTGTCGTTTTTTGTGATTTGAAACTGAATTTCATTGGTTTTTGAAATTAATCTTTTTGTGAAAGCCAAAAGATCAGCATCAGTATATTCTCTTTTGATTTCCATTTTTTCAAATAGTGGTTCACGGTAATAATTGAACGCCCAAAGCACATGAAATAAGAAGTAGTATATAGAGATTTTGCCTAAAATTTTTAAAATATGATCTTTCCATTCTAATCTCCAAGTTTTTCTGATTCTCCAAAACCAACTGATTATCGAAAGAATCAAAATAGCATAAAAACAATCCCCAACAGAAAACGGAATTTTGCCCAAAACACTTCGTAAAAAATGCGAAATTCGGAAGTATAAATTATTGCTGTAAAAGCCTTCAACATAATCTGGAAAAAATTGCAGGATTTTTAAAAAGATAATCTGAACTAAAAGGAATATAGGAAGTATATATTTTCGTTTCACGGATTGATTTTTTAGATACGTAAATATAGATACAAATATCAATCGACAAAAAGAAGTTAGCTACGAATTCACGAATTATTTTTTTATATCATGCAAATGAAAGCCTAGAATTTGCGCTAATTTGCGGAATTTGTGGTTGATTTTTCGAGGCAAATAAAAAGATAACCAAGAATTCACGATTTATTTTTTTGTTGATCATCCAAATGGAAGTTATAAGGATTGAAATTTGTGAAATTGAACCTCATACAGGATATAATTAGTGCTAATTTGTGAAATTCGTGGCAAAAAAAATATAAACTTTGTAACTTTGGAGCTCTTAATTGTTAAACATCAAACAAAAATATATGAGTCAAGAAGTAAGAAATCTGGAGCCAAAAGCACTTTGGAATAAATTCGCAGATTTAAATGCCGTTCCGCGTCCCTCAAAGAAAGAAGAGCGTGTTATCGAGTTTATGAAAAACTTTGGAAACAGCTTAGGTTTAGAAACTTTTGAAGATGAAATCAGAAATGTAATCATTAGAAAACCGGCAACTCCAGAAATGGAAAATCGCAAGCCAATCGTTATGCAGGGGCATCTTGATATGGTGCACCAAAAAATGCAGATACTGTTTTTGATTTTGATACTCAAGGAATCGACATGTATGTTGATGGTGACTGGGTTCGAGCGCGAGGCACAACACTTGGAGCTGACAACGGACTTGGAGTAGCGACTATTATGGCTATTTTGGAAAGCAAAGATATTCCGCATCCTGCAATCGAAGCTTTGTTTACAGTTGACGAAGAAACTGGAATGACTGGTGCTTTAAACTTAAAAGGAGGCATTTTGCAAGGTCAGATTTTATTGAATTTGGATACTGAAGAAGATGACGAAATTGATATTGGATGTGCTGGCGGAATTGATGTTACGGCAACAAGAACGTATCACGAAGAAGAAGTTCCAGAAGGTTCTGTTGGCTATACAATTACAGTAAAAGGCTTAAACGGAGGACATTCAGGAATGGATATTCATAAAGGTTTAGGAAATGCCAATAAAATCATGAACCGTTTGTTGTTTGATGCTTTTGAAAACTTTGGTTTGCAGATCGTAGAAATCAACGGAGGAAGTTTGAGAAATGCAATTCCGAGAGAAAGTGTTGCTAAAGTAATTATTTCTCAAATGTTTGATGAAGCTTATGTGTATGATATGCAAGAAATCATTGCTGATATCAAAGCAGAATATAAAACAACGGAACCAAACTTAACGATTGAAATCGTAAAGGGCGATTTGCCAGAAAAAGTTATGGACTTAGGTGTTCAAGAAGGAATCATCAGAGCGATTTATGCGGCACACAACGGCGTTTACAGAATGAGCGCTGATATGGCTGATTTAGTTGAAACTTCAAATAATATTGCTAGAGTTATTATTAAAGATGGAGAAATTTTGGTTGGATGTTTAACACGTTCTTCTGTAGAATCTTCAAAATTTGATTTGGCAAATTCGTTGCGTTCTGCATTTGAATTAGTTGGATGCGAGGTAGAACTTACAGGTTCTTACCCAGGATGGACACCAAATGTAAATTCAGAAATTTTAGAGGTTTTAAAAGAGATTTACGAAAAACAAAACGGAGAACAACCAAAAGTTGTAGCATGTCACGCTGGTTTAGAATGCGGTATTTTAGGAACGAATTATCCTGGAATGGATATGATTTCTTTTGGACCAACTATTCACGGAGCGCATTCTCCAGATGAAAGAGCGAGTATTTCATCTGCTCAAAAATATTGGAAATTTGTATTGGAAATTCTTTCTAATATTCCGGTTAAATAAAAGTCTCAGTTTTCAGTCACAGTTTTCAGTTTCTTTTGAGACTGAAAACTGCGACTGTGACTGAAAACTAATTAATCCTTTTTAAGAGAATTTTTTTCTTTCTTCTTTTTATCCGTTTTTGACTTAACAACCGTCACCGTCATTGCGAGGTGCGCGTTTATAAATTGTTTTATTGTTTTGTTCTACATAGTCAACGCTAATTATCGGATATGAATATTTTGGCGCTTGCGATACGCTATGGCTTCGTATAATTATTTTGTCGTTTACTTTTAATGTTTTTAATTGGTCAAAACTATTGTTAAAATTCAAAACAGTATAATCTGACTTTTCTGTTCCAAAAGCAAGAATATAATCTTCTCCATTAATCTTGGCCATTATACCGAAACCTAATCTTGAGCCAGCAGGAAGGGAAAGAGAGGTTACAGTTGCTTCCATATTGGTGTAATCCTTAATGGGCTTGCTTATTTTAATGGCACTGGCATGTACTTTTTGACCTGCGTCAGAGGCTTCCCATTTTTTGTACATTATGCCATCAGGAGTAGCTTCCCATTTTTTTAATGCGGCTTTCCTTTCAGCCATAGTGAGAGGTTTTGAGTTTGTATTTTTAATGGTTTCATTTTTAATTTTACGATTAGCAAATACCACTCCGCTTACTACAACCAATAATAAGATCAGCAAATAAATGATTTTTTTCATGTTTTTGATGTTTTAATTAATACTCTAATTTTATCTCTTTTTAAAGTTTATGAAGCAAATTACTTTATTATTTTGCGTACTGTGAGCTAAAAATTGTAAATAAAAATGTAAACTTTGTAAATAAAAACTTGATACTATGTTTATTAGCAGAAATCTTCTTTCAGGAAAACGCAAATACGTGTTGGGATTATTATTTATCTCCATTATCTGTGTAATCTGTCTTGCTTTTAGCACGGAGGATAATGATGATTTTGATTATGCCAGAAGAGAAATATTGCTTCGCAGAATTGGACATGAAATATTACTACAATCGGGCGATAGTATATCGAGAGTGCTACCTGTGAAAAAAATCGCAGAAAATGAATATCAGATTAGTTTTGAGAATGATTTTACTTTTCAACCGGACAGTTTAATAGCTACAACGAATCGTTTTTTAGACAACTCTTCGTTTGCCAATAATTACATAGTTAAGGTTTTGAACTGTAGCGATTCAAGTGTGGCTTATGGATATGCTATTTCCAAAAATAAAAAGGATGATATTGTGGCCTGCATAGGAAGAAAGCAACCCAAAGCCTGTTATAGGATTAATATAAAATTAGAAGCGACAAACATAAATATAGTTAAGAACGGATATTTTTTGGCTAGTGTGTCCTTTTTAGGATTTTTAGGTTTTATTTTTTTAGAACTTTTAAGCCGAAAAAGGTTTTGTCGCATACTGAACATAAAGGCGCTATCGCTTTGGGCTCGGCGTTGTTTGATGCGGTAAACAAGAAACTTTTTATAAATGGAAAGACAATCGACCTGACCGGAACAGAAACCCGTTTACTGCTTATTTTTGCATTGTCTCCTAACGAGATTATAGAAAAAAACGAATTCAAAAAGAAATATGGGAAGATGAAGGTGTTATAGTCGGGCGTAGTCTAGATATGTTCATATCAAAACTTAGAAAAAAACTGGAATTTGATCCAAATCTAAAAATTGTTGTTGTACGCGGGAAAGGGTATATGCTTGAAATTAGTACGCTATAAAATGCCAGAAATATTTATTTGTTCTAGCTTTTGTGGGACATACTTATAATAGTTTTAGATATTCTTTAACCTTGAATATCGTAGTCATGTTGAGATAAGGTTTTCTTTGAAATAAATTTAGAACATCTTGTTCAGTTTTAATTTTAGTAATTTCAGGAATAAGCATTTGATTTATAATAGCAAGGAGCTCTTTTTCTCGATTTTGGAATTCCTTTTCTAGATCGAAAGTCGCCAATTGTGGCAGGCGTTCAGAAATATGAATGTATACTTCACTACAATCAAAATTTAGAAGGTTGTAACCATAATTTACATAATATGCATTGCTAAAATTAGATTTTTGAAGATTGACGATTGTTTCAATCTCGGATGTTTTTAATCTAAAATTATTTCCGCGCATTTTAAATCCAATTTTGGTCAATTGATTTTTAAAAATTTCCTTGAATTCATTATTTGTCATCATATTATTTTGTAATATCATATAGAAGTCCTAGTTACTACATCAATTAGGTGTTAAATTAAGTCGCCTATTTTCGGATTTTCCACCCGAGATAATAAATAGACGAAGCGAAGCAAATCATTCCAAATCCTTTATAGCAGTTTTTAATTGCTGTTTTTTTAGTTTTCGTAACTCGCTTGCACTTCAGTTTTGTATCCTAAATTTCGCTTTTTTTCTAGTTTTATAACATTTGATAAGCGAATTATATTCTTAAAATTCAATTTTGCATTATCTTCCCATTTTTTAAAATCAATATTATTTTCGAAATCTTTGAGGTTAATTGAATCGTTTGAACCAAATTTTTCAAAAGAAGCACCTAGACCAATTATATCTATTTTTCTATCAGAACGAAACACCATATATGCATCCATTCCAGAATTAAACCCGCTAAATGAAGATTTAATAAAAGTTGAATTTAAAGTGTCTGATATATTTTGATGCTTACCTATTAAAATATAGTCTTTAGAGCAATCTGTAAATCGTGTAACCACCAATCCGTCATATTCATAATAGATTTTACTCTGTTTTGAACAAGAAATAAGTGTTAGTATGAATATCAAGAAAAGTATTTTTTTATCATGTTTTCTGATTGGTCATATAATAATCAATAATGTCCCGCTACTTTAGCAAGCTTGAGATTAAATTCAGTTTATTATTGGAATTTATCAAATCATTCTAAATGTAAAACCAATTTTCCATTTAGGCAATTTCCCGAATTCATTTTAGTAACTGTTATATGTCGTAGCTTTATTTAAAGTGCCAATTCATTAAACCTAAAGATATAATTGGATGACCCCAAGTTTCGAAACTCATTAACTTTGCTGTAATTGGAATTGTGGATGTTGATTTCCATTGTTCACTAAATGGCGTAAGCATAATTGCTTCATAAACTAAGTCTTTGTTAAAAGGATTATTTAGCTGAAGCATGGTATTTATACTCTTTCTGTCTTTAACATCTTGAGAAAACTGAATTTCTATTGTTTTTTCGGGATGTGTATTTTCGGTAACTATTTTCATGTCGCTTATTGAATCTCCGGCAATTTCGCATTCAACAAAAACTTTTTCGCCACAGTAAATTTGTAATAATTTTTCCTTTACAAAATATGGGCTTTCGGGTATTTCAGCTTTGTATTGTTGTGTTTCATTCACTGCAATTTCTAATGAAAATGCTTTGCGATTCTTTTGTGCAAAAGAAAAAAATGTAACTGATAAAGTAAGAATAATTATGATTTGTTTCATGGTTTTTAGATTAATGTTGATACTATATTACAATTGCTACACCACCAAAAATATAGAATATTTGTCTTAAAAATCATTATAATGATTTTTTAATCTGTAGAATACTTTTCGTACTAACGTTTATAAATTTCCGCAGTTCTGTCGCGTACCTAAAAGTAAAAATCCCTGACCGCTTTTAGCAATCAGGGATTATTTTTATATATTGTTCAATGTTAGTGCAACTGAATACTGCGACTGCGACTGAATACTTTAATTACGTTTCAAGACTTTATACTGCTCATAACAGCCACTAATAGCATCAAGAATCTGCAAATCATTTGCTTGCTGGACAAACGATTCTGAGTAGTTGCAACGCTGTAAAATCTCCGGAATTTCTTCTTTTGTAATTCCTAAAAGCAAGGCAAGGGTTTCTCTGTCGTATTTCGTTTCAAGAAGATTTCTGATCGTGTCATCTTTTTTCATGTCTTTAAGCTTCCTGAGCTCTTTTCCATTTTTTCCAAAGAAATTATAGAGCATATCGGCGGGGTTGAAAATAGAACCCAATACTTTTCCAAATGCATTTGGGGCATATTCACCAGCTTCATAACCTTGTGTAAGGCCAGAAATGCTATAACGGTAGTTTTCCTTAGTCGGAATAAGTTTTGAGTCAATTTCAAGATAGCCGGTCAAGCTGAAAGGAGCAATAACAACTTCTTCAAGTGCAATTGCTTTTTCTGTAAGCTGAATTCTTGTGATTTTGTTTTTGATCCAGTCATTCGTCACTCTAATGCGCAAAGATTGGAATCCCAGAATAGAGAATTGCAGTGTGTCATTTTGCTGTACATCAATTTCAAAATAACCTTTAGCATCAGACTTTGCGCCTAACACCTTGTTTTTATTGATGATATTTACATTAGGGAGAGGTTGTTTGGTGTTATCATTAAAGATGTAACCTGAAACTCTTTGAGGAGCTGTTGATTCTGTTTCTTGAGCAAAACCAATACTCGTCAATAACATAAAAAAGAAAACTGCGAAATATTTCATATCCTGATTTAAAGCACTAAAAGTAGTAAAACGGGATTAAATATTTTATAGTCTTGGAATATAATTATAAGAAAATTAACAAAGCAAAAAAGAATTGCTTTTAACTACGGCGTGTAATTCATGTTTTTTTATTCAACACTTAGAAAGATAGATTTTATTTTTGGAAAAGAGCTTAAAAAGAAACTAGTTTCTAACACATAGCCTGCTATGTTTGTTTAAAACAAGTGAAACGCCTTTTATAGATGCCTCTAAATCTATGTTTCTATGTGTTTGAATTAAATTGCGTGCACCTGTTTGGTTTGTTTTTGGTATTTAGCTAGAAAGAGAGAAGAGAAGAATTCTTGGCAAAAAAATCCCAAATTCCAATTATGTCTGGAATTTGGGATTTTGTATTTTAAGATATTAAAAAATTAATCTCTTCTTGGTCTTCTTGGTCTTGACGAATCGCCAAAGCTTTCAGAACGTCTTGGAGCTCTATCAGAACCGCCTTCGTTTCTTCTGAAACCGCCTTCTCTTGGAGCAGAATTTCTTTCTCCTCTGAATCCGCCTCTGTCAGAACCACCTTCACGTCTAGATGAAGAGTTTCTTTCTCCTCTAAATCCGCCTCTGTCAGAACCTCCTTCACGTCTTGGAGCAAAGTTTCCTTCTCTTCTTCCAGAATCACGTCTTCCTCCACGGTTGTTGTGGTCACGTCTTCCTCCGCCGTCATTTTTAGAAATTTCGACATTGATACGACGTCCTTCTAACTGCGTATTGTTCAAGATGTCCATTACTTTGTCAGTGTGCTCAGGATCAGTGTTAAAGAAAGAGAAGCCTTCTTTTACATCAACTTTGAAAACGTCATCACGACCTAAGTCTAATGTTTCTTTCAAGTAATCTTTAAGAGACATCCAATCGAAATTATCTCTAGAACCAATGTTTACGAAATAACGAACTGCTCCATTATTGCTAAATTCTCTTGGCTCAGAATCACCTCTTTCACGTCTTTCTCCAGAAGATTGAGCCGAAATATCTCTATTCTTTTTGTAGTAAGTAATGAAACGGTTGAATTCTACAGAAACCATTTTTTTAATCAATTCTTCTTTAGATAAATCTTCAAGAACATTATTGATTGCTGGTAAGTAGTTGTCAATTTCGTGATCAACTTCAGTATCTTTAATTTTGTTTGCTAAATGCAATAATTGAATTTCGCAGATTTCGATTCCAGATGGAATAGTTTTTTCAACGAATTTTTGCTTGATGATTCTTTCGATAGAAGAAATTTTACGCAACTCGCTTTTTGTAACAATTACAATAGAAGTTCCTAATTTTCCAGCTCTACCAGTACGTCCAGAACGGTGGTTGTATGTTTCAATTTCATCAGGCAATTGGTAGTTCACAACGTGTGTTACGTTGTCAACGTCAATACCACGTGCGACAACGTCAGTAGCAACAAGCATCTGAATTTGTCTTCCACGGAATGATTTCATTACACCATCACGTTGCGCTTGAGATAAATCTCCGTGTAACGCAGCGGCGCTATAACCATCTTCAATTAATTTTTCAGCGATTGCCTGCGTATCTCTTTTAGTACGACAGAAAACCACAGAGAAAATGTCTGGATTAGCATCTGCTAATCTTTTTAAAGCCTCGTAACGGTCACGAGCATTTACTAAATAAAATTCGTGAGATACTGTAGATGAACCAGAATTTTTAGTTCCAACAGTAATTTCTACTGGGTCGCTCATGAATTGTTTTGCAATTCTAGCAACTTCCTGTGGCATAGTTGCAGAGAACAACCATGTGCTTTTTTCGTCAGGAGTATCTGATAAAATAGAACAGATATCATCATAAAATCCCATGTTCAACATTTCGTCAGCCTCATCAAGAACACAGTAATCGATGTTTTTAATGTTAACCAAACCTCTGTTGATCATGTCTTGCATTCTTCCTGGAGTAGCCACAATAATTTGTGCTCCTCTTTTAATTTCTCTTGCTTGCTCTGTAATACTAGCTCCTCCGTAAACTGCTACCACATTAATACCTTTTTCGTATTTTGAGTAGTTTTTAAGTTCGTTAGTAATCTGTAAACAAAGCTCCCTTGTTGGCGATAAAACTAATGCCTGTGTATTTCTGTTGTCAGCATCAATTTTTTGGATTAGCGGAAAACCGAAAGTCGCCGTTTTCCCTGTCCCTGTCTGAGCCAACGCAACCATATCCGTGTCTTTTTCCAATAATAGGGGAATCGCCTTTTCCTGTACCTCCGACGGATTTTCAAATCCTAGATCTAAAATCGCCTTCAGTAACGATTCATTTAATCCTAATTGTTCAAATTTGTTCATATGTATTTTTAAAATAGGGTGCAAAATTACTGTTAATTATTCAGATATGCTAATGCTATTTCAAGAATTATGTATTTGTTATGATTTGATTATCAAAAAGTTATGTTTGGTGTGAAATGATTTTTTTAAAGATTGAAGAATTTTCGAAAAAAATACGTCTTGAAATATCAATTTTAGCTTCTAAAATGTTGTATTTTAAACAATTATTTTGTGGAGTTCAGAAAATCAATAAGTTGTCGCGTTGCTTTTCCGCGATGGCCAATTTTATTTTTGGTTTCCAAAGGCAATTCGGCAAAGGTTTCGCTGTAATTTTCCGGCTTGAAAATTGGATCGTATCCAAAACCTTGATTTCCAGTTTTATTCAAAGTGATTTCTCCTTTTGCAATTCCAGTAAAAAGATGCTGTTCTCCATTTAAGTTCAAAGCAATAACGGTCTTGAACTGTGCGCTACGATTCTGTTCGCCTTTTAAAGCGTCTAAAAGCTTGTTCATGTTGTCATCGGCATTTTTTTGTTCGCCTGCATATCGTGCTGAATAGACTCCGGGTTCTCCATTTAAGGCATGAACTTCTAATCCGGTATCATCAGCAAAGCAATCGTAACCATATTTTTCGGTTACATAATCGGCTTTCAAAATTGCGTTTCCTTCAATTGTATGGGCAGTTTCCGGAATATCTTCAAAACAGCCAATATCTTCTAAACTTAATAATTGTATAGATCCTTTTAAAATGCTTTGGATCTCTTTGATTTTGTTTTTATTGTTTGATGCGAAAACGAGCTTCATAATTGTTGTATTTTAAAATGATTTTTTCGATAAAAAAGATGAAAAGTATTCCTGCGGTATAAGCAAGAATGTCCGACCATAAAAAGCCTTGGCCCAAAACATATCTTCCAAAAAGTGTTTTTCTCAGTTCAATAATCCAAGGAGCTTGATAAAGCTGTAAAAATTCAATTCCATAACAAATTAGTAATGAAAGAATAAAGATGTAAGTTGCTTTTTTATTGAGAAATACAATTCTAACAAGAAAATAAATCATCACAGCATACAGGAAATCGCCAATCCATAATGGAATCAGTGAAATTTTCCTTGAAAGAATTCCGAGAAAGATAACTGACAAGAATAGAAGGAGATATTGGATTCTGGTTTTGTTCAATTTTAAATTTTGATTGGGGACATTAGTACTTTTTTGGGTAAACAAAAATACAAAGATTCGGATAGGTTTACTTTATTTTATAAATTTATCGATTCAATAAAACTATACTTCAAAAAATAACCACAATGAATGCAAAATTTTTCACTCTGATTGCGGCTTTTTGCTTGCTTGGAAATCAGGGCTATTCTCAAAAAGACAATTCGTTTAATATTAAAAAACAACTTGATTACTGTGCAGAGCAGGCTTCAAAGACGTTAAAAGTGATTCCGAATGATGGAACATCGCCTAGAACGGTTCCGAATGGGAGTAAAGAATGGAAATTTGTTGGTTATAAAGATTGGACAAGCGGATTCTGGCCAGGTGAATTATGGTATTTGTACCAAGCAACCGGCGATAAGAAATGGGAAAAAGAAGCTGATAAATTTAGCCGATTTTTGACTCCTTTATCAGTTAGCAAAGCCGGAGATCATGATTTGGGTTTTCAAGTTTTTAATAGTTTCGGAAATGGATATCGTTTGACTAAAAACAAAGAATACAAAGAAATTATTCTGAAAACGGCTGATACATTGGCGACGCTTTTTAACCCTAAAGTGGGAACTATTCAATCTTGGCCTCATAATAAAATGGGTGGTCATAATACGATTATTGACAACATGATGAACTTAGAAATGCTTTTCTGGGCTTCTAAAAATGGAGGAAGTAAAAAGTTATACGACATTGCCGTAAAACATGCCGAAACTACAATGGCAAATCATTTTAGACCAGATTATACTTCTTACCATGTTGTAATTTATGATTATGAAACGGGGAAAAAGATAAAAGGAAGAACTGCACAAGGATACAGCGACGATAGTATGTGGGCGAGAGGCCAGGCATGGGGCATTTATGGTTTTACAATGGTTTACAGAGAAACAAAAGATCCTAAATTTTTGGATTTTGCACATAAAATAGCCAGAGTTTATCTGGATAAATTAACGACAGAAGACTTGATTCCGTATTGGGATTTTAATGCGCCAGACATTCCAAATGCGCCTCGTGATGCATCTGCCGCCGCGATTGTGTCATCGGCTCTTTTAGAATTGAGCTCTTATACCAAAGATAAAAATCTGAAAAAAGAATATTTGACAAAAGCTAAAAAAATGATTGTTTCGCTTTCAGATAATTATCAAAGCCGTGATGTCAATTCGGCATTTTTGCTCCATTCAACTGGTCATAAACCAGCTGGAAGCGAAGTAGATTGTTCTATAAATTACGCAGATTATTATTATCTTGAAGCGCTTTTAAGACTTCAAAAAATAAAATAATTAAAAAACTATGAAAAGAATAAGCCAAATTTTGTCAATGATCATGATGGTGCTTTTATTGGTGGGTTGTAAAAATGCCAAACAGAAACTACAGGAATACGTAACAGCATATAATGCTTCGGCAAAAACTTTTAAAGCTGATAATGTTACGTTGACAACGGCAAGAGGTTATATCAATGATGATAAAATTGAATTGAGATTTGAAACTGCTTTAGAGCAAAATCAAGCAAATAAAATGGCTGGTGATTTGGCATTCTCGAAATTGCTGAAAGAAATGATCAAAAAAGATCAGATTCCTAAAGATTTAGTTGAAGAAGGGATCCGATTTGATGCTTATTTTTTGGCAGACGATAATACTGTTCTTTCAAAGAAAGTGATCGATAAAGAATCAATTTCCGAAATAATAAAATAAATAGATTCTCAAAATCTTTCAAAATATTCAAAAGTCTCTTTGGTTATCTAAAAGAGGCTTTTTTGTTTGCTGTAAAATAGCCTTATTGAGTTATAGGTTATTTGTAATCAAATAATTACAAATTTTATTTTTTTACTACAATGTTGTTTTTGTGTTATAAGTTTGTTATGTTTGAGTTAAAAAATAACCAAAAAACTAAAAATTTATGAAAAAAATTACCCAAATCGCATTTGCATTTATTTTAATTTTAGTGCTTGCCAGCTGTAAAAACACAAAGCAGAAAATACAGGAGCATGTAAGTAATTACAATATTTCGTCGTCAATAAAGGGTGCGGGAATTATTAGCACCAGCGCAAAAGCATTTTTAAATGACAATAAAATCGAAATTAGAATCGAGACTAATTTAGAAGGCAATGAAGAAAATAAATTGGCAACAAAAACATCTTTTCCAAACTTGCTGAAAGAAATGATCAAAAACAATCAGATTTCTCAAGAATTGATTGAAGAAGGGGTGTCGTTTGATGTTTATTTCTTATCTTATAATAATATCATTTTAGCACAACAATTAGTTGATAAGGAAGAGCTAGCTGTATTAGAAGGTTCTGGAGGAAATGGAAAAGAAACTGCAAAACTGTAATTGCCTGTGATATAAAATTACTTTAAATAACTAAAAAAGCCTTTTTGACAATCAAAAAGGCTTTTTAGTTTAATTTCTTTTGGTAACGTTTGTCAGATTATCTGGAAAATATAGTTCAGATAAATTAGTAAATTCATCACCTCGCATAAAAATATTAATGTCAACATCTGCAAAAGAAGTTTTTCCGGTCTGCGACCAAAAGTTCGTTTGCCGAGTGAAGCGTATTTTTATGGAAATGATATACACGTTCTGATTTATCAGTAACAACCAATCCTTTCATCAGCATTTTGTTTTGAGTGGCAACACCAGTCGGGCATTCGTTATTATGGCAACGCAATGCCTGAATACAGCCTAAAGAGAACATAAATCCTCTTGCACTGTTGCACATGTCAGCGCCCAATGCAATGGCGTGTAAAATAGAGTAGCCAGAAATGATTTTTCCGCTTCCGATAATTCTCATCTTATCTCTGATATTTAATCCGACCAAAGTTTTGTTGACGAAAATTAAGGCAGGTTCAAATGGCATTCCAACTCCGTCTGCAAATTCAAGAGGCGCGGCTCCAGTTCCGCCTTCGGCACCATCAACTGTAATGAAATCTGGATAAATGTCTTCAGCGATCATTTCGTGGCAAATCGCTTCAAATTCTGCTGTGTTTCCAATACACAATTTAAATCCGATTGGTTTTCCGTTCGACAAATCACGCAATTGCTTGATAAAATGAACTAATCCTTTAGAATCTGAAAACGCATGATGGCCAGGAGGAGAAAGAATCATAGTATGTGGTTCGACACCTCTGATTTTTGCAATTTGTTCAGTGTTTTTTCTGGCAGGAAGAACACCTCCGTGTCCAGGTTTTGCACCTTGTGAAAGCTTGATCTCAATCATTTTTACATTTGGGAGATTGGCTTTTTCAGAGAATTTTTCAGGGCTGAAATTTCCTTCGGCGTCTCGGCATCCAAAATATCCTGTACCAATTTGCCATGTAATATCGCCACCTCCCGCAAGATGAAATTCTGTTAAGCCACCTTCTCCGGTATTTTGATAAAAATTTCCTTTTTGCGCTCCAATATTGATAGCACGAACGGCATGTTCGCTCAATGAACCAAAACTCATTGCCGATACATTAAATAAAGAAGCCGAATAAGGCTGTTTGCAATCTTTTCCGCCTACTAAAACGCGAGGCAGTTCTTCATTAACTTTTGCAGGAAAAATGGAGTGTTTTATTCCTTCATAATTCTCTGTGTTTAAGTTTAATTGCGTTCCAAAAGGAGTGCTCGAATCGATATTTTTTGCCCTTTGATAAACTAATGAGCGCTGATTTCTAGAAAATGGTTTTCCGTCTGTAGATCTTTCGATAAAATACTGTTGAATCTCCGGAGCAATCATCTCAAATAAATATCTGAAATAACCTAAAACAGGAAAGTTCCTTAAAATAGCGTGTTTTTCTTGAGATGCGTTGTAAACTCCCACAATTAGCAAAAAAGGGATAATAAAAACGAGTAAATAGCCTCGTCCAGTGTAATAATAAATTGCGAGAACAATTAGAAACAATAAGAATCCGTAAATAAAGAATTTTTTCTCATGTTTTTAAAAATTTAAATAGGTAATGAAATATTAGTTGAATCTTAAACGTACATAAACGTGTTTGATTCCTTTTTTGTCTGATTCTCTTTCGTCGATTTCTAGAATATCAGTCAATGATTTCAGCATTGGGGTAAGCTTGGAATAACCATAATTTCGAGGATCAAATTCTGGTTTTTTCTTTACAATCAAGTTTCCTACATCACCTAAAAATGCCCAGCCATCGTCATCTTCAATATCTTCAATTGTGGCTTCGATAAGTTCAATAGTCTGTTTGTCAATTTTATGAAGCGCTTTTTCTGTAGGTTTTTCGACTGGTTTTTTGGTGTCGGCGACAACAACTTTAGGTTTTTTCTTTTGAGTTGCTCCATCCAAAACTTCAATATAAATAAATCGGTCGCAGGCAACGATAAATGAGTTTGGTGTTTTCTTTTCACCAATACCAATTACTTTCATGCCGGATTCGCGAAGTCTTACGGCAAGTCTTGTAAAATCGCTATCACTCGAAACAATGCAGAATCCGTCTAATTTTCCAGAATATAGCAAATCCATAGCATCAATTATCAAAGCAGAATCGGAAGAGTTTTTGCCAACGGTGTAGCTGTATTGCTGAATAGGAGTGATGGCATGCTCTAATAAAACGCCTTTCCAGCCATTAGCATTTGGCTTTGTCCAATCGGCATAAATTCTTTTTGTTGTTGGCGTTCCAAGTTTTGCAATTTCTTCCATCATACCTTTTACATTACTGTAGGGAACATTATCGGCGTCTATAAGAACAGCTAATTTTAAATCTTTTGAAGTGCTGAATGCCATTATTTAGATATTAGAAAATTAAGTATCTCAAAGTTAAAATTAAAATTTGTTTTTATGTGGTTTTAGTGCCGAATTAGTGTTTTTAACCTACTTAATTATTTTGGTTATAAATAAGTTTATCCTTTCGTAAAATTAATTAAAGATAATTTTGTCCTTTATTATAAATCTGTATATCTTTGTATGGAATTAATAAAAGAGATATGTTTTCAAAAGCCTGTGAATACGGAATTAGAGCTTCGATTTTTATTGCCACAAATTCTTCAAAAGGAATTAGGGTTGGAATAAAAGATGTTGCCAAAGAAATTGATTCGCCTGAACCGTTTACGGCCAAGATTATGCAGATTTTGACCAAAAACGGAATCATTCATTCCGCCAAAGGAGTTGGAGGCGGTTTTGAAGTTTCTAATGAAGCTGTAAAATCGATTCATCTCATTCAGATAGTTGATGCTATTGATGGCGATAAAATTTATAAAGGTTGCGGAATTGGATTAAAAGAATGTTCTGAAGAGCGTCCGTGCCCAGTGCATAATGATTTCAAAAAATTCGGGGCTTACTCTTAGAAATGCTTACAAAAACAACTTTAGAACAGCTTGCTTCTGGAGTAGAATCGGGAGACTCTTTTCTGAAAGCCTTAAATATAGAATAACCTTAAAATACAATAGATTAACATTTAATAATAATTTAAAAATGAATACAAAAAACAAATTTTCAATACTAATCCTGATGGGATTTTTAGCAGTTACTTCTTGCGGTAAAAAGAAACGGCTCCGGCTGATCAAACAGAAACAACTGAACCATTTACAGAAGGAGAAAAAGCACCAGCAACACCAGCGACCGAAGAAAATGTATTAGTGATTGAAGGAAATGACCAAATGCAATATAACGTAAATGAACTAAAAGCAGTTGCTGGAAAACCAATTAAACTTACTTTGAAACATGTTGGGAAAATCCCAAAAGAAGCAATGGGGCATAATTTAGTGATTTTACAAGAAGGAACGGATCAAGTCTGCTTTTGCTTTGAAAGCAAATGATGCCAAAGCAACCGATTATATTCCGGAATCTGAAAAAGCTTCAATTGTTGCTCACACTAAATTATTAGGTGGCGGAGAAGAAGATACAATCGAATTTACAATTGATAAAAAAGGATCTTATCCATTTATTTGCTCTTTCCCAGGCCACGTGGCTATGATGAAAGGTGTATTAATTGTTGAGTAAAGAGTAAAAACTCCAATTCTGTTTCAGTTTGGAGTTTTTTGAATCCAAATAAAAGATAAAAATATCTTTTATTTGGATTCAAAAAAAATAAAAAAATAAAAATTTAAAAAATGAGTATCATGGAAAATTTAAAAAACAAAACAATCGGATCATTCGTTGCTGACGATTTTAGAACAGCGACTGTATTTTCTAAATATAATATTGATTTTTGCTGTAAAGGAAATAGAACCGTTACAGAAGTTTGCGAGAAACAAAACATTAATGCAGATGCTTTATTAGAAAATGTTTTGCAGGTTTTGCAGTCAGAAAATCAAGGAAACATCGATTTTAATTCATGGCCTTTGGATTTATTGGCAGACTATATTGAAAAAACGCATCACCGTTATGTGGAAGAAAAAACAAATGCACTGCTTCCGTTTTTAGATAAATTATGCAAAGTTCACGGTGCTAGCCATCCAGAATTGTTTAGAATTAATGAATTGTTTGTTGGCTGTGCTGGCGAATTAGCGCAACATATGAAAAAAGAGGAATTGGTTTTGTTTCCTTTTGTAAAACGAATGGTAAAAACCAAAGAATCTGATGGGATTTTATCTCAACCAACTTTTGGAACTGTTTCAAACCCGATTGCGATGATGATGAATGAACATGATAATGAAGGCGAACGTTTTAGAGCAATTGCCGAATTGACAAATAACTATACGCCACCTGCAGATGCTTGTACAACTTACAGAGTGACTTTTGCAATGTTGAAAGAGTTTGAAGCAGATTTGCACAAACACATTCATTTGGAAAATAATATTTTATTTCCAAAAGCTGTGACTTTAGAAAAAGACTTTGTTGAAGTAGAATAAAGATTGATTTTATTAATTCTAAAAGCACCGAAAACTTATCTAAAAATGATAATTATCGGTGTTTTTATTTTAAACCATATAAGTAATATAAGTTCATTTAAAACAGACTTATAATTTCTTATATTACTTATATGGTTTAAAAATTTTATGTTAAAAAAAATTGCAATATGAATTCTCAAAAAGCCTGGATTATTTGCTGTTTTTTTAATTTTCTGATTGCCTGTGTTTTCGGATTATTAATGCGGTTTATGTATCTGTTTCCTTTAGATTTTTTAAACTACAGTTTTTTGCTTCACGCGCATTCACATGTAGCAATGCTGGGTTGGGTTTATATGATTGTATATGTTTTGATTGTTCTTTTTTTCATTCCAAAAGAGAAAAGCCAAAAACCAATTTATAACCGTCTATTTTGGTTGACAGAATTTTCGGTTGTCGGAATGATAATTGCTTTTCAAATTCAGGGATATGCTTTGTTTTCGATTATTTCCTCGACTCTTCATATTTTATTGAGTTATGTTTTTTGTCGTTTAGTTTGGAAAGATTGTTCCAGAGATAAATCACCCTCACAAAGACTTTTACTGATTTCAATTTTGTTTATGATTTTGTCAACCTGCGGAGTTTGGTGTTTAGGTCCTGCGGTTAGTACATTAGGAAAACAAAGCGCTTTTTATCAAATTGCGATTCAGTTTTTTCTTCATTTTCAGTTTAATGGCTGGTTTATTTTGGCAATTTTGGCACTTTTTTTAAAACAATTTCAATATAAAATTGATGAAGCAAAGTTTAAGAAGTTTTACTTTTTAATAATCATTTCTATATTATTAACGGTTGCTTTTCCAGTGCGTTGGTTTATAGAAAATAATGTTTTGAGTTATATCAATATTTTTGGAGTTTTACTTCAATTAGGAGCTTTTATTTATTTCTATAAAATGCTGAAACCTCAAATAAATCATTTCAAAAGTACTTTAGACAAAACCACAAAAGTCGTTTATGGATTAGCTTTGTTTTCTATTTTTTTGAAAGTTGGAATTCAATTGCTCACGATTTTTCCAAATTTGGCCGAAGTTTCGCATCAAATCCGAAATTTTGTAATCGGATTTATTCATTTAACGACTTTGGGAATTATCACAGGATTTTTGTTTGGAATTATGCTTCAGAATAAAATACTTTTAGGAGATTCTCCAATATTAAAAATAGGAGTGAAGTGCTTTATTTTCGGATATATTTCAACAGAAATTTTGTTGTTTTTACAAGGCGGGTTTTTGTTTTTTGGAAAAGGAACGATTGTGTTTTATTATCAAAGTATTTTAGTTTTCAGTATCCTCCTTGTTTTGGGTTTAGTTTTAATGATGATATCCATTATAAATAAAAAACAAGAGCCGATTTCTATTTAAAAATCAAACTCTTGCTTCTTACTAATCAACCTATTTAAATATCTATATTTTTGTCGCTTCCTGATTTATTGTTTCGATTGTTTTTTCATTATTTACACCTAAACCTTCCTGCTGAAAAATCAATTCACCTTCTTGATTAAAAACACTTATAATATTAGAATGCGAAAAATCCATTGGTGATATTTGTTTGTAGTTTACAGCCAGAACTGTCGCAAATTCTCGTGTATTTTCTTCAGATGAACGAAGGAAAATCCAAGGATCCTGATTCATTTTATTGGTAATTGCAAAAGATTTTAATCTTTGTGGTGTATCCGTTTTCGGATCTATACTGACCAAAATCAATTTTACATTTTGTTTCGTCGTTTTTTCTAATTTTGATTCAATATCACGCATATCAGCGACCAATCTCGGACATGTCTGCCTTACAGCTTGTGTAAATCATAACCATAACCAAAACATTTCCTCTCAGACTTTTTAATTCAATATCTTTCCCATCCTGTGTTGTCCATTTTGATGGTAGATTGTAAATCGATAAATCGCTGATTTCTTTTTTTGTTTCTGCTTTTGTATCAGTCTTTTTGCGGCTGTAAAATGATAATGTAAGAGCAAAAAAGACGATTGTTATTTTTTTCATTTCAAACTAATTTAAATTAGATTTTTGGTTTTGTTGTACTGGCGCATCTAAAGCCAAGATTTCTTGTAGAATATTGTGCTTTCAAACTTCCTCTGAACGCGTAACGCATAAAAGCAAGCATAATCCATTAAATCGGATGCGTTAACTGAGGCACCTCCGCAGAAAAGGTTTTTATCATTGCTTTTGTCCTTTCTCGATTCACCCGATAAAAAAATGCTGTTAAAATCGGCTGTCCATTCCCAAACTAAACCATGCATGTCGTAAACGCCCCAATAATTCTTGAACGTTTTCCCAATTTCATTCTCATACGTTCTCGATTTCTCGTACCAGGATAAAATATATTCATTGAATTCTTTTTTGGTTCTTGCGTCAATTTTTTTCGTGTCGGCCATTGCTACATATTCCCATTCATCCATTGTAGCTAAACGTTTTCCTTCGCATTCGCAGTATTTTTTTGCTGAAAACCAAGAAACATTTGTAACGGGCGAATTTGGTTTTGCATTTTCGAAATCAAGATCGTTTTTCCAATAATTGAGATAGCTTTTATCTGCAAAAATCCCTTTCATTTTTGATTTTCGATAAGAAGTGTTTTTTTTAACGAACTCTAAAAATTGACTATTTGTTATAGGATAAACATCTATGTAAAATGATTTTACAACTACAGGATTTTTGGAAACAGCTCCATAAAGAGGGACAAAAGATCCCTCTTTTATGAACGCCATTCCTTTTTCCTGCGCCTTCATGACACTAAACACAGAGAAAAAGATAGTTAGTATGAAAATGTATTTTTTCATGCTGATTGTTTGCTGTTTATCTTAATGCTTTTACCATTTCTGGTGTAACTTCCGTTTTATTATTTCCCCAGTCGCTGTAAATGTAAGTCAGCACATTTGCTATTTCATCATCAGATAAATTTTGAGCCGGCATTACATTATTGTATTTTTTGCCATTAACAGTAACTTCGCCAGTTAAACCGTGAAGAATTGTTTTAATAGCACGTTTAGAATCGGCATTTAAATAATCTGATTTTGCTAAAGGAGGAAACGTATTCGGAATTCCTTGCCCTTCAGATTGATGACAAGCAAAACAGGTTGTTCCAAAAATTTCTTTTCCAATTTTTATTTTTTCTTCAGCTGTACGTTTAGGAACCGCAGTTTTTGCAACAGGATCTACTGGCATTTTTTGAATTGTTCCACCTTCAGGTAAATAAATACCTTCTTGAATAGTTCCAGAATAAATGTTTTTGTTTTCATTTCCTTCCACTTTCAGCATTCCCAGAGCACCTTTATTAAATGCTCTAAAAATCGAGTGATCAACCAGAATAAAAGTTCCCGGAGTTTCAACTTTAAAATCAACAATCGCAGAACCTCCAGCAGGAATTAAAGTAGTTTGTACATTATGATTGATTGTGGTGCCACCTTCAATATGAACATTGTCAAATATTTCGCCAATAACGTGAAAAGAAGAAACCAAGTTTGGTCCGCCGTTTCCAACAAATAAACGAACAGTTTCACCAACTTTTGCTGTCAGCTCATTTCCATTTGTTAAAGAGCCAACTTTACCATTAAATACAACATAATCAGGAGTTTCTTTTATCGCTTTGTTCATATCAAAAGGCTGAAGCCCTTTTGCTCCATATTCACCTTGAGTGTAAAAATCACCCTGCATTACATAGTATTCCTTATCAACAGGAGGAAGCCCGCCTTCTGGTTCAACTAAAATTAATCCGTACATACCATTTGCAATGTGCATTCCCACGGGAGCAGTTGCACAATGATAAACATACAGTCCCGGATTGATTACTTTAAAGCTAAAAACTTTTTCATGTCCAGGAGCAACAAGAGAAGAAGTAGCTCCTCCGCCAGGACCAGTTACAGCGTGTAAATCAATGTTATGAGGTAATTTATTATCAGGATGGTTTTTTAAGTGAAATTCAACCTCGTCTCCAACTCTTGTTCTGATAAAACTTCCCGGAACTGATCCTCCAAATGTCCAATAAGTATATTTCACACCATCAGTCATTGTGCCTTCTTTTTCTCTAATTTCCATGTTTAGTTTAAGTTTCATGGCAGGTCTGTTTCCAACAGGTTTTGGAACATGTGGAGGAGAAGTTAATTCTGCATTCATTTCTCCTTCAGTCACAATGTTTTCATAATTAACACTTTCTTCCTTTTTGCGACTTGTTAAAAATAATACGCTAAAAAGCAGATATGCAAACAGCCTCATTTTCATTGAAATGTCTTTGTTGTTTTTCATAAAATTTTGGTTTTATAAGGGGTTTAATTAAAATCAAAAATAAAAGACTGTTTTGTCTTTTATTATGATAAAAATCATGATTTAAGAACAACTATATGCTTAAATTATAAAGGTTTGTGTTTGTATTGTATTATTTGTCTTGTTAAATAGAGTCAAGTGAATTATTTTCAATAAAAATAATTGAGGTTCTTCATTTTAAATTAATAATGATTATTTTTGCTCGCTGATTAAGTTAAAATTATTACTACACTATATTATGGTAAAAGATTTATTCGAGAGAATTCAGGACAATAAAGGACCTTTAGGAAAATGGGCTTCTCAAGCAGAGGGCTATTATGTTTTCCCAAAGTTAGAGGGTGAGTTGGGTCCTAGAATGACATTTCACGGAAAGAATATTTTAAACTGGAGTTTAAATGATTATTTAGGTTTAGCTAATCATCCAGAGGTTCGTAAAGCAGATACAGATGCCGCAATTCAGTTTGGTGCCGCTTATCCAATGGGAGCTCGTATGATGTCTGGACACACAACGTATCACGAACAATTAGAAAATGAATTGGCTGAATTCGTAATGAAAGAATCTGCTTATTTATTGAATTTTGGTTATCAAGGAATGGTTTCGATCATTGATGCTTTGGTAACAAAAAATGACATCATTGTATATGATGTTGATTCACATGCTTGTATCATTGATGGTGTTCGTTTACACATGGGTAAACGTTTTACATACAAACACAATGACCTTGAAAGTATGGAAAAAAACCTGCGGCGTGCTACTAAAATGGCCGAAGAAACAGGCGGAGGTATTTTGTTTATTACCGAAGGTGTTTTTGGAATGCGCGGACAACAGGGAAAATTAAAAGAAATTGTTGCTATGAAGCAAAAATACAATTTCCGTTTATTAGTTGATGATGCACACGGTTTTGGTACACTTGGAAAAACAGGAGCTGGAGCAGGTGAAGAGCAGGGAGTTCAGGCAGATATTGATGTTTACTTCTCTACTTTTGCAAAATCTATGGCTAATATTGGTGCTTTTGTAGCAACTGATAAAACGGTAATTGATTATTTAAAATACAACTTGCGTTCTCAAATGTTTGCAAAAGCATTGCCAATGATTCAAACAATTGGTTCATTGAAACGTTTAGAATTGTTGCGTAATTCTTCTTCAATTAAAGATAAACTTTGGGAAAACGTAAATGCTTTGCAAAACGGACTTAAAGAAAAAGGATTCAATATTGGAGATACAAATACTTGTATTACACCAGTTTACTTAGAAGGAAGTATTCCTGAAGCAATGGTAATGGTTAACGATTTAAGAGAAAACTACGGTATTTTCCTTTCGATTGTGGTTTATCCAGTTATTCCAAAAGGAATTATTTTGTTAAGAATGATCCCAACAGCTTCTCATACATTAGAAGATATTGAAGAAACTTTAACTGCTTTCGAAGCAATTCGTGAGAAATTAGTTAACGGAACTTATAAAGAAATTGCTGAGCGTACGACTGTTGACGTTTCGTAATTAATTATAAAATTAAATTCCCAGAAGTGGGAATTATGTAAAAAAATCCATTTGTTCTACGAATGGATTTTTTTATTTGGACTAACTTTATCTCATAATCAACAAGATAAAAATAACGAATTATGAAAAAAGTATTAGCAATAGCAACTCTTATTTTAACAGTTCTTATTTCCTGTAAAAAAGCAACTGATACTGAACCAGTTCAAATTGAGCCAAAAGCACCAAAAGATGCCGAATTAGTTGAGCCAGCTGGCGATCAATGTTACGCTTCACGACAAAATGGAAATATAATTTTAATAAGTTTCAATGTCAATTCGCATCAAGAAGTTAACGGAAAACTAAGTTATAATTTAACTGGAAAAGATAAAAACGAAGGAACTTTAGTCGGTAATATGAAAGGTGATACTTTAGTTGGCGATTATACGTTTTTGTCCGAAGGAGTTTCTTCTGTTAGGGAAGTTGTTTTTTTGCAAAAAGACGGGGCTTTGATTGAAGGATATGGCGACGTTGTTTCTACAAATGATAGAGTCACTTTTAAAGATAAGTCAAAATTGACATTTGATGCAAAAAATACATTGACTAGAGTAGACTGCAAAGTAGAATAAATATAGTTTTTAAATTGAAAAATCCATTCGTTTGGGGGCGAATGGATTTAAAATTTTGTTTCAGGGCTTATGTAAATAAGTGAACCTCCCATGCAACTGTTTTCTCCAGTTAAAATTCCTCTGTTAAACAATGCATGAGCATACATTGTTAAATCTTTATCATCAAGATAAGAAGACCATTTTTTGTTTTTCTTTATTTTTTCAGCAAGAAAATTGAAGTTAATTTTAGATTCCAATTTCTTCAAGTCATTTACTGAATAATCTTGTACGCCTAAATTTGCAATTGCACTGTCATTTTTAAATTCAAAATACCTTTTTTATTCTTTAAAGCAATTTGATATGCCTTAAGTAATCCTTTTTCAGTATATGGAATTTTATATTCATGGTGAATTGCTCCTTGTAGAAAGTCACCTTTCGTACATATTTCTCTAACTTCATTCGTATTTAAGTTTTTAATCTTAATTACAAGAAAAAATTGAAAAGTACCACCTTGATTTAGTGCTTTAGCATAATTTTTATATAAGAGATTATTTTCATCTTTTGTAAATGAAAAAGAAATTATAATTAAAAAGATTATGCCGATTTTTTTCATATTAAAACTTAAAACTGCGACTGAAAACTAAAACTAAAGATTCTTCAAATATGTTTTTCTTTGGCAATGAATAGTTGGATCAAAGTTTTTCCAAAGAAGGTGAATTGCATTGTTCTCTAATAATTCAGGGGTTCTAATACAAGTCTGAATTCCTTTTGCAGAAAAAGTCTTGTAATATTCATCAAAAATTATAGCAGTGACTCCTTTGTTTTGATATTCTGGTCGAACTCCAATTAGGTAAAAAACAACATCTTTACTGTGTTTTTTAGCTTTTAATAATTGAAGAAATCCAAACGGAAATAATTTTCCTTTAATCTTCTGCAAAGCTTCAACAAAACTTGGCATTACAATACTAAAAGCTACTAATTTATCGTCTTTGTCAACTACAAATTTGATGTATTCTGGATTGATGAAACCAATGTATTTCTTTTTGAAATATTCTTTCTGCACATCAGAAATAGCTACAAATGATGCTAGTTTTTCGTACGATTCATTGAACAAGTCAAACATTTCGTCAACATAAGGCATAATGTCTTTTGTTTTCGTAAATGTAAGTGGTTTTAATCCGTATCGTTTTTTGATTAATTCTTGAGCTTTTTGGAAAAACTCAGGTTTTACATTTGAAAAAGGAAAGATGCTTTCGATAAATTGTTTTTCGACTTGGAAACCTAGTTGTTCCAAATGCGTAACATAATACGGATGATTGTACCATGTAATCATAGTTCCAACTTGGTCATAGCCTTCGGTCAAAACACCCACTTTGTCTAAGTTTGAAAAACCCATTGGGCCTTCGGCATGTTCTAAATTGTGTTTTCTTCCTAATTCATATACTTTTTCAAGCAATGCTTTTGTCACTTCAATATCATCAATAACGTCAAACCAGCCAAAACGCACTTTTCTTTTATGCTGATTGTTAACTTCTGCCCAATTGATAATTGCAGTAATTCGGCCAACAGGTTCATTATTTCTATAGGCAATATAAAAATAAGCTTCGGCATTATCAAAAGCTGGGTTTTTGGTTTTGTCAAAAGATTCCAATTCATCGGCAATAATAGGCGGTACCCAATACGGATTGTCCTTATAAAGTGAAAATGGGAATTTGATATATTCAGTTAATTCTTTTTTAGTTTTGGCTTCTTTTATTGTAATCATTAAAGTGATATTATTAAGATTCTCTTATAGAGACTTAAGTTTGAATTTATTCGTATTTAGCTTTTCGTTTTCTTTCTTTTGCTTGATAATCAATGTCTTTTTTGTTGTCAGAATTCTTATCTGCCTTTTCTTTGTTTTTTACTGCTGTTAATTTTTCCTGATACCAGCCGTCGTAACGCCAAGAAATACCAACTCCTCCATATAATATTGAAGGCGTATTCTTGAAGTTTGTGCTGATAGAAGCATCAACTTGCATATTTCGTGAAAGCAAGTAAGCGACACCGCCACGAACGATGGCATCGCTGTAAAAATCGCTTTTATATCCTTGATTTTCTACAAATCCAGACCATTTGTCATTAAATCCATGAGTCAAAGTTAAAATATATCCATAACTTGGATAGTCTGTTCCAATATAATCTGCGATAATATTAGTTACAAAAACCCATCTTCCACCTCCAAATAAGTTTTGGGTTACCAAAGCAACTTTAGGAGATATTTCGCTGTTTGCAGAAAAATAATAAGGATTATCTGCGCCAACAAAATTTGCTCCTGCAAATATAGAAACTGCAGGAATTAATTCATGCCAATTGAAAGCATGATTGGCTTTATAACTGTAAATATTGGCTTCTCTTTTGTAATTTTTATAAGGATCGTAAATTAAATACTTAGCTCCTAAAACGGTTTGTCTGAAATTGTTTTTCTTGTAGCTAGTGTACGGAGTGTCAAAGTTTTCCATTTGATATTGTACGTCTAAAACAAACTCCAGTTGCTCTAAAAAAGCGCCGTATCTAAGCGTAAAATCGGTTCCAAAACCGCTTGCATCATAATCTAATAAATCGTGCTTTTCTTTGATTCCGTAAATCCCGAGTTCGCCTTGAATGACTGATTTTCCGACAGCGTAAGCCGACATTGTTTCGCCTGGGCGATTTGAATTTATAACATCAGTGTATTGTCCGAAAAAGAATTGGGGCACAAAAAAAGCGAAGCAATGAGTAAGTTTTTAATTTTCAACATAAATGTATTTTTTGATTAAAAAGCTATAACGCATTTCAAATGTACTATATTTTATTATTTATTTAAGATTGATATTTTAATTTTAAACAGCGGATTTACTAATTTTGGCAAAAATTATATAGTTATGCAAGAAGCATCTTTTACAAATTTGTTTAAAACGATAATGTGGATCATTGCGTTTTATTATATTTTCAAATTTTTAGCTAGAATCTTTTTGCCAGTATTGGTGAAAAAAGCGGTTGAAAAAGCAGGCGAAAATTTTCAGAGACAACAACAATATAGCCAAGACAATTCTTGGCAAAGAACCCAAAACAATAACAATGATGAGATAATCATCAACACTGCGAATGCAAAAAATCCTCGCGAAACCAAAAAAGTGGGTGATTATGTTGATTACGAAGAAATAGATTAAGTTTGTATCCTGACAAAGTAGGATTCATCATTTAACCAAACCAGCCAAAATTGAAAATAGTAAATAAGTTCTATCCGCACGCCCTTGTAGTACTGGGCTTTATCCTTGTTTCATTAATTTATTTTTATCCAGTTCTGCAAGGAAAACAAATTTTCCAGTCAGATATTGCTCAATATACCGGAATGGCAAAAGAGCAGAACGACTTCAGAGCCGCAGAACACGCTGAGCCTTATTGGACAAATTCTGCTTTTGGCGGAATGCCGACCTATCAGCTAGGAGCAAATTACCCATACGATTTTGTAGGTAAAATTGATGATGCTTTACGTTTTTTACCAAGACCGGCTGATTATCTATTTCTATATTTCTTAGGTTTTTATGGTCTGTTATTGGTTTTAAAAACAGATCCTTTAAAAGCTTTTATTGGCGCGATTGCGTTTGGATTTTCTACTTATTTGATTATCATTCTTGGCGTTGGTCATAATGCAAAAGCGCACGCCATTGCATATATGCCACTGGTTATTGCCGGATTTATACTCGTTTTTCAAAAAAATACATTTGGGGAGGTTTGCTCACCATGTTTGCGGTTGCGTTAGAAGTAAATGCCAATCACTTTCAGATGACGTATTATCTTTTAATTTTCTTATTGATTCTTTCAGGATATTATGCCTTTAATTTTATAAAAGATAAAGAATACAAGCCACTTTTAATTTCGATTGGAACATTGGCAGTAGCCGGAATTTTTGCTATTGGTGCTAATGCAGGAAATTTATTAGCGACTAGTGAATATGCTAAATTCAGTACAAGAAGCAATAGTGAGTTGACTTTTAATCCTGATGGAACTAAAAAAGAAAACGAAAATGCTTTAAGCAGAGAATATATTACAGAATACAGTTATGGAATTGCAGAAAGTTTCAACTTGATTGCACCAAGACTTTTTGGAGGTTCAAATCATGAAAATGTGGGTACAGACAGCCGAATGTATTCATTTATGATTGAGCATGGAGTTCCAACTACAGATGCAGAAAACTTTGTGTCTGGAATGCCAACGTATTGGGGTGATCAACCTATTGTTGCCGCGCCAGCTTATATTGGTGCTGTAGTTTTCTTTTTGGCTGTTTTGGCTCTATTTATTGATGATCGAAAAATAAAATATGTATTCCTTGCAGGAACATTATTTTCACTTATACTTTCATGGGGTAAAAATTTCGCTGTACTGACAGACTTTTTTATTGATTATGTTCCGATGTATGATAAGTTTAGAGCAGTTTCATCGATTCAGGTTATTCTTGAATTGTGTATGCCTGTACTTGCTGTAATGGGAATTCAATCTTTCTTTAAAGCGAAAGAAGAACCAAAATTGCAACAAAAAGCGCTTGTTCAAACAGGAGTTTTTGGATTAGGTGTTATTTTGATTTTAGTAATTGCCAAAGGTTTCTTCCATTTTTCAGGAAGTGGTGATAGTTATTACATGGAAACGTATGGGCCTGATTTTGTAGATGCTTTAAAAGAAGATAGAATGTCTTTGTATTCAGCAGATTTACTTCGTTCAGGATTCTTTATTGTAGTGACTTTTGGAGTTTTATGGTTGTTTATCAAAAATAAATTTTCTCAGACTACGGCATTAGTTATTGTTGCGCTTTTAATGATTTTTGATTTGTTTTTTGTTGATAAAAAATATGTGTCGGCTAAAGATTTTGTTAGTCCAGTTCAAATCGCGACACCATTTCAGGAAACTCCTGCCGATGCTAAGATTTTAGAAGATACAACGCATTATAGAGTTTTTGAAGTAAGCGGAAATATGTCTAGTGCACGTGCATCATATTTTCATAATTCTATTGGAGGTTATCACGCCGCAAAACCTCGAAGAATGCAACAACTTTTTGATTATCAAATTGCGAAGAATAATCTAGAAGTGCTTAATATGTTGAATGTTAAGTATGTAATCCAGACAGATAAAGAAGGAAAAGAAATCCCAACTATAAATCCTGAAGCAAACGGAAATGCTTGGTTTGTAAGTACTGTAAAATTGGTAAACAAACCAGATGATGTAATGAAAGCTTTAGATCATATCGATACAAAACAAGTTGCTGTTTTCAATGTTCATGAGCACGAAGCCAAATTTAAAAATGCTCGTATGAAAAAGCAATGGGACACAACTGGAACGATTAAAGTTGTAGAATATAAGCCGAATTATATTAAATATCAGTCTAATAGCACGAATGATGGTTTGGCTGTTTTCTCTGAAATGTATTATAAAAATGGTTGGAATGCATATGTTGACGGCAAGTTGACTGATCATTTCCCTGTTGATTATGTTTTGAGAGCAATGGAAATTCCTGGTGGAAAACATACGATTGAATTTAAATTTGAACCACAGGTAATTAAAACTGGAGGAACAATTACTTTGGCTAGTTCAATTGGAATGTTTTTGCTTTTGATTGGTGGGATTTATTTTGAAAGTAAAAAAACTAAAAAGGAATAATAGTAGAGGATGCGATTTACCAAATTAGATTCGTAAATGGTTTTGTATCTTTGTTTTAGTTTATTTTAAAACTTAAGTGATGGAAAAGATTGTATTAAATTTTGGTTCTCCAAAAGAATTGGAAGCCAAAAGAATTGCTGAAATTAAGTCACTTTCTTATTTAGAAAGATTAGAGCGTTTAATGATACTTATTGAAGTTTCCAGCACATTGAAGAAAGTAAATGAAATCTCAATTAAAAATCAATCAAAATATTTTTACAGTTTATAAACTTAAATATTAACCCCCTTTTTCTTGGAACAAAAAAAGCTCTTAATAATTACCTATTACTTTCCGCCTGCAGGTGGACCTGGCGTGCAACGATGGCTGAAATTTACTAAATATCTGCCTGAGTTTGATGTTCAACCTATTGTATATATTCCTGAAAACCCAACATATCCTATAGTTGATGAAGGATTAGTAAGTGAAATATCTGACAAGGTAATTATTTTGAAGAATAAAATTTGGGAGCCTTATCAATTGGCTTCTATATTTTCAAAAAATAAGACTAAGAAAATTAGTTCTGGGATATTTCCGCATAAAAAAAGCAGACATTTTTAGACAAAACGTTTCTTTGGATTCGTGGTAATCTTTTTATTCCCGACGCACGTGTTTTTTGGGTAAAACCTTCTGTTTCTTATCTCGAAAAATACATCAAAGAGAATAATATCGATACGATTGTAACTTCGGGACCGCCACATAGTCTGCATTTAATTGGTTTAGAATTAAAAGAAAAACTAAATGTAAAATGGTTTGCCGATTTTCGTGACCCTTGGACGACAATTGGCTATCATAAAGCGCTTCGTCTATCTTCTTACGCCGAGAAAAAGCATAAAAATTTAGAGCATAAGGTTCTTAATTCGGCAGATGAAATTATTGTAACAAGCAAAACAACAAAAACCGAATTTGAAGCAATTACCAATAAACCAATTACGGTAATTACAAATGGTTATGATGTTGAAACGGTAGATAAACAAACTTTAGACAGTAAATTCACTTTAGCACATATTGGCTCTTTTTTATCTGATAGAAATCCTCCTTTTTTATGGGAAGTTTTGGTAGAATTGCCGCAAGAGATTCCTGAATTTAAAACTCATTTAGAAATTAAATTAATTGGAGCCGTAAGTCAGGAAGTTCTAGATGCAATTAAGGAACATCAATTAAATGATTATTTGAATTTAGTTGGTTACGTTTCGCATAAAGAAGCGGTTGAACACCAAAGAAAATCTCAGGTTTTGCTTTTAATAGAAATTAATTCAGAAGATACTAAAAGCATTATTCCAGGAAAATTATTCGAATATATGGTCTCAAACCGTCCGATAATTGCAATTGGACCAGAAGGTTCTGACTTTGCAGATATTGTTACACAGACAAATACTGGAGTATTTTTTGATTATTCTGAAAAAGCGAAATTAAAAAGTGTAATTTTGGACTTTTATAATCAATTTTTAGAAGGGAAATTGCAATCGCATGGAATTGGTTTACAGCAATATTCCCGAAAAAACTTGACGAAACAATTAGCGCAATTAATTCAGTAAAATAACAATTTCAAAATAAAAGGAGAGCAGAAATCAAAAATCTAAACTCTACAATCTAAACTCTGCAATCAAGAAATGGGTATTGTTTTAAACCAATCTTTTAAAAATACAATCATAACCTACATAGGTTTCGCTATTGGAGCCATTAATACACTTTATTTGTATCCAGTTTTTTTGGGTGCAACATATTATGCATTAACAAATTACATCACATCGGCGGCAAATGTGATCATGCCTTTATTTGCGATCGGAATGCAAAATACCTTGGTCAAGTTTTATTCGCAGTATGATACAGAAGAAAAACGAGAACAATTTTTATCTTTTACGGCCTTATTTCCTATTTTGATGTGTATTCCCTTAGGAATAATTGGTATATTTTTCTTTGATGATATTACGGCTTTTGTAACCAAGAAAAATCCAGTTGTAAAGGAATTTATGTACTTGATTCCGTTTATTGGAATTTGTATGGCTTATTTTGAGATTTTTTACGCTTGGGCAAGAGTTCATATGCATTCTGTTTTTGGAAATTTCATTAAAGAAGTTGGTTTAAGGTTGCTTTCGACTGTTGCTTTGATTGGTTTGTATTTTAATTGGATTTCATTGGTTGGTTTTGTCTATATAACAGCCGGAATCTACTTTTTTGCATTTTTGATCACAATGTTTTATGCATTTTATATCAAAAGACCAAATTTTCAAATTACCATTCCTGACAATGTAAAAGCGGTAATGGAATATACATTTTATATTATTCTCTCAGGAAGTGTTGCCAATTTGCTTTTGGATGGTGACAAGCTGATGTTGAATCAATACATGAAAATCGAAAATATTGCTTATTATTCGGTTGCAACTTACATTGCTTTGGTAATTTCAGTTCCGAGTCGCGCGATGCATCAAATTGTTTACCCAATCACAGCAAAACTGATGCATGAAAACAAACACGACGACTTGAATTCACTTTACAAAAAAACGTCTATTAATTTGCAAATCGTAGGCGGATTTGTGATGCTTTGCATATTTGTGAATATCAATCAGCTTTATGAATTAGTTCCTAAGGAATACAGTGGCGGAATCGTTGTTGTATTCATGATTGGATTATCGAAATATTTTGACTTGATTTTAGGAAACAACAACGCTATTATCTTTAATACCAAATATTACAGAATGGTATTGTATTTAGGCTTGATGCTTGTAGTTTTGACTGTAATCTTAAATATGATTTTTATTCCAATTTTAGGAATTTTAGGATCTGCTATTGCTACTTTATTGTCGATTACCTTATATAGTTTGGCAAAACTGCTTTTTGTGGTTAAAAAATTGGATTTATATCCGTTTACAAAGCAAACAATCTATTCGGCATTGTTGACGTTTGTATTGTTTTTAGTGTTTTATTTTTGGGAATTTCCATTTTTCCAATTAATCAGCATTGCTTTAAAATCTATTTTGGTTACAATATTATATGTATATCTCAATTATAGATTTAATATTTCACCTGATATCAATAAGGTAATCGATAGTCTTTTGAGAAAAGTAGGAATTAAAATCTAATATGATTTTTGTGAGAAAATTAGAACTAACTTAAATTTGAGTTTATTTTGTTTTATATTTGTTAGAAAGGATAACCAATTTATTTCTAATGAATTATGAAAAGTAAATTCAATTATTTTTTAGTTTTCTGTTTTGTTTTATCTTCTCCGTTTATTTTTGCTCAAAAAGACAGTCATAGTAAGAAGCTAAAAGGATATCCCGTAAGTCCTTTTAAAGATACCCTTTTTTATGTTTATAATAATGTAGGATCATTTTCTGCTGAAAATAGGGCGCGTGCCATTACCGAAAAGATTAAGAAACTTTATGAGGATTCCTTCTTTGATTCTGATTCCTTAGCGATTGTTCAGTCTGATATTTCTCAGGATATTACTTATAAAAATGATTTAATCATTATGTCTGTCTTAGGCAATGATGCAAAAGCCGAAAATCAAACGGCGACCATTATTGCAAAACGGAATTTAGGTCTGATCAAAAAGGCGATTGCCTACCAAAATGAAAATTATTCGCGACTCCCAAAAAGACTCGGATATACTGCATTGTTGATTTTTATAATAGTGCTTGTGCTATATGCAGTCAGCAAAATTTTCAATTGGGTTAGAACCCGAATCTTAAATAGAAAAGACAAGTATTTTAAAGGGTTTTTCTATAATAAAATTAGCATTTTGTCAGCAGAGAAAGAACAATTTCTATTGATGAAAGTCTTCAGTTTTATCAAGATACTAACTTTGGTTTTTATAGTTTATCTTTCTCTTCCGGTTTTATTCAGTATTTTTCCGGCAACCGAAGCTTATACCAAAACTTTACTGCGTTGGATATTAACTCCAGCAAAATTGGCAGTTATGGGGTTTGTTGATTTCTTGCCAAGTCTGATTACAATTGCCGTTATAATCGTAATTTTTAGATATACGATCAAAATAATTAAATTCTTTTTTGATGAAATTAAAAAAGAGAATATAAAAATTGATGGCTTTTACAGCGATTGGGCAATGCCGACATTCAATATTATCCGATTTTTGATGTTTGCCTTTATGTTGGTAATTATTTTTCCTTATTTGCCAGGATCAGATTCGGATATTTTTAAAGGAGTTTCTGTATTTGTTGGTATTTTGTTTTCATTAGGTTCATCAAACGCCATTGCAAACATGGTTGCTGGATTGGTCATAACATACATGCGACCTTTTAGAATTGGAGATTTTATAAAAATCGGAGATGTAAGCGGAGAAGTAATCGAAAAAACGGCTCTAGTTACCCGAATCAGAACGCCAAAATTTGAAGATATTACAATTCCGAATGCGACAGTGTTGTCCAGTACTTCTACCAATTTTTCTGCTAATACAAGGCATTCTACAAACGGATTGCTTATTCATACTACAGTAACAATTGGGTATGATGTGCCTTGGAAAGACATTCATAAAGCTTTGATTGATGCGGCACTTAAAACAGAGATGACAGAGCAGACTCCGGCGCCTTTTGTTCTTCAAACTAGTTTGGATGATTTTTATGTTTCCTACCAAATTAATGTTTATACCAAAGAACCAACAAAACAGCCTAGAATTTATTCCTCTTTGCATCAAAATATTCAGGATTCATTCAACGCGAGCAGGCATCAGAAATTATGTCGCCTCATTATAACTCGCTTCGTGATGGAAATGCTACCACTATTCCGGCAAATTATTTGAATCCAGATTACGAAGCACCTGCATTTGAGGTGAAGAATAAAGGTTAAGTTATTGATATTTAGTTGTTAAGTTTGAAATTTTAACACTGTATTTCTTTGCAGTTAATTTTATTAAAACTAACTTTAGCTGAGAATTCAGCAATACTTTGTTGAGAATGATAAAAAAATACGTTCATTAAGCAATAAAGTCAGCTGATTTGTGTTTTATTGAGTTTGAAATACTTTTCAGAACCTGAAATGTATTAAGTAATTGTAGTAGTATAAATTAATATTTTAAAATTAATTAATGATTATGAAAGGCAATCCACTTAGTCAAGAACAAAGTTTACAAGTATTTTCCAACATGATCTCAAACAAAGTTCATAATGGATTTACTCTAGAAGAGAGAAATGATGAATTGCTTTTTGCAGTGCTTTCAAAAGGCGGAAAAGCAGTAAATCATGGTTTGAATTTTATTATTTTTTGCTTGACTTTAGGATTGTGGTCGTTTGCATGGCTTTATCTTACTTTAGAAGCTTCAAAGCAGAAAAAAATATTAGTTGCCATCGATGAAGATGGTGTTCCTTTTGAAGAAAGATGTTTAGTCGCTTAATGCTATAGGCTTAATGCCATAAGTTATAAGCAGAAGTAACTTAAAAAAAACAGCCATTTTTAATGGCTGTTTTTCTATACCTAAATACTAAACTAAAAAAACTTAGAATCTTAGTTGCTTAGTGTTTCAGAAACTTTTTTAAAGTTTGTCTTTTAAATAAACTCCAGTAACCGATTCTTTCACTTTTACAATATCTTCTGGAGTTCCGGTTGCTAATAAATGTCCTCCGTTTTCACCGCCTTCAGGACCAAGATCAATGATCCAATCGGCACATTTTATTAAATCTAGATTATGCTCGATAACAATTATAGAATGTCCTTTTTCAATTAAAGCATCAAATGAAGCTAATAATTTTTTGATATCATGAAAATGTAAGCCTGTTGTTGGTTCATCAAATACAAATAAAGCTTTGTCTTTTGTTGCACCTTTTACCAAGAATGAAGCCAATTTGATACGCTGTGCCTCACCGCCCGAAAGAGTAGAAGAAGATTGTCCTAATTGAACATATCCTAAGCCAACATCCTGCAAAGGCTGTAATTTTTGAGTGATTTTAGATTGCTTGTTTTTTTCAAAAATGCAATCGCATCATCAATAGTCATAGTCAGAATGTCATTGATGTTTTGATTGTCAAAAGTAACTTCTAAAATTTCTTTTTGAATCGTTTTCCGCCACAAGTTTCACACGGAAGAGAAACATCGGCCATGAAGACCATTTCAACGTTTATTGAGCCTTCTCCTTTACAAGTTTCGCAACGTCCTCCATCAACATTAAATGAAAAATGTTTGGCCTGATAGCCTCTTATTTTTGATAATTTTTCTTTTGCATACAAATCTCGAATATCATCATATGCTTTGATATAAGTTACGGGATTTGATCTCGAACTTCTTCCAATCGGGTTTTGATCTACGTATTCAATATGTTTGATTTGAGAAAAAGAACCTTTTATTTCACTAAATTGTCCCGCTTTTTCAGAAGCGCTTTCCAGTTTTTTCTGCATGGCTGGAAATAAGATTTTCTTGATCAAAGTACTTTTTCCGCTTCCAGAAACTCCTGTAACAACAGTTAATACATCCAAAGGGAAAGTAACATCAATATTCTTCAGATTGTTTTCTCTCGCGCCAATAATATCGATATGATTTTTAAATTTTCGTCTTCTTTTTGGAACCGAAATTTCTAAATCGCCATTCAAATATTTAGAAGTAAGCGAATCAGATTTCAAGATTTCAGGATAAGTGCCTTGAGCCACTAATTTTCCTCCAAAAGTTCCCGCTTCTGGACCAATATCGATAATCATATCAGCCGCTTTCATAATATCTTCGTCGTGTTCAACCACAATGACGGTATTTCCTAAATCACGTAGTGAAAGCAAAACTTTGATCAATCGTTCAGAATCTTTTGGATGCAAACCAATACTTGGCTCATCTAAAATATACATTGAACCAACTAAACTGCTTCCTAACGAAGTTGCAAGATTGATACGCTGTGATTCACCTCCAGAAAGTGTAGATGAATTTCGGTTTAAAGTAAGATAATCCAAGCCAACTTCTGTCAAAAATGATAATCGATTGTTAATTTCAACCATCAAACGTTTTGCGATTTGTGTTTCATAAACGTTCAACTCAATATTTTTGAAAAAAGTAACCAAATGTCTGATTGGTAAATCAACTAATTCTGAAACCGTTTTTCCATTGATTTTTACGTAAGAAGCTTCTTCGCGAAGGCGTCTTCCGCGACAAGCGTGACATTTTGTTTTTCCGCGGTAACGCGATAACATTACGCGATTTTGTATCTTATAATTTTTTCTTCTAATTCTCTGAAGAAATCATTTAATCCTTGAAAATACTGATTTCCTTTCCAAATTAAATCTTTTTGATCATCCGTCAGCTGGAAATAAGGTTTGTGAATCGGAAAATCAAATTTATAAGCATGTTTTACCAATTCATCTTTGTACCAGCTCATACTTTCTCCACGCCAAGGATAAATTGCACTTTCAAAAACAGATAAAGAAGTATTTGGAACTACCAAATCGGCGTCAATTCCAATTATATTTCCATAGCCTTCACAAACTGGACAAGCACCATACGGATTGTTGAAACTGAATAAATGAACATTTGGCTCTAAGAAAGTAATGCCGTCGAGCTCAAAATTATTGGAATATGAAAAACGTTTTTCTGAACCTAATTCCTGCAGAAAACAAATTCCTTTTCCTTCAAAAAAAGCAGTTTGTACCGCATCTGCAAGTCGATTGTAGAATTCTTCTTCCTCTTTAACAACAATCCTGTCAATAATCAATAAAATATCTTTATTGTCTAACGAATGCATTTCAGAAGCTGTAAAATCATCCAGTCGAACCATTTCATTATCAACTAGAATACGCGCAAAACCTTGTTGTAAAAGTACTTTAAGTTTGTCTTCAAGCTGTCTCTGTCTTCCTTCTTCTAAATGAATTGGAGCCAATAAAAGCCATTTACTGTCAATTTCTAGTGATTTTACATCTGCAATAACATCGCTGACAGTATTTTTTTGACTTCTTGCCCAGAGATCGGAGAAAAAGTACGACCAATTCTGGCATATAAAAGTTTGATGTAATCGTAGATTTCCGTTGACGTTCCAACTGTCGAACGCGCATTTGTAGTATTTACTTTTTGCTCAATTGCAATTGCTGGTGCAATTCCTTTTATATATTCAACTTTTGGTTTGTCTAAACGCCCCAAAAACTGACGCGCATATGACGATAAGCTTTCTACGTAACGACGTTGTCCTTCGGCGTACAAAGTATCAAATGCCAAACTGGATTTTCCTGATCCTGAAAGCCCTGTAATCACAACAAGCTTATTTCTCGGAATCGCAACATCTACATTTTTTAGATTATGTACTTGTGCACCTTTGATGATGATATTTTGCTTAGGGTCGAGTGTAGAAAGATCAATTTGCATAAAAAAAGTCAATTTTTACAAAAGTAATCAATTTTGAATTGAGTTTAGTTAACGAGATTGTTCCAAATTTTAACAGAATTACCCTTTTAAATATTGAAAATTAAATTTCTTGTAATTAAAAAAAGATTTTTCATAGTTCGTAGTTTCAACCGCAGGAGCGCAACGCATAATCGCAACATGTTTCCCGTGGTTGAAACCACGGGCTATATTTGAATGTGATTGAGAGATGCTTGTAAAACATAGCCAGCGGTTTCAACCGCTGGGGCGCAACGTATAATCGCAATCGGTTTTTCGTGATTGAAACCACAGGTTATACTAGAATATATTTGAGAAATGCTTTAAAAGCATAGCCTGCGGGTTTCAACCGCAGGAACGCAACGTAAAACACAATCCATTTTTGATGTATAAAATAAAAAGTTGTTTATAAATTCTTTATTTTATTAAAAACTTGTTATATCAATATAAAATAAGCTATTTTAGAACTGTTTTTATAATAAATTAATACTTTACTGGAATTGAAAACAAAACTTTCTGCCCTTTTTCTTTTAATGAGTTTGTTCTTGTTTGCGCAAGAGTTTCCGCCAATTGTAAAATATTCGGCTTCAGTTTATGGCGCTGGAAATCAAAGTTGGATGATTTCGCAAGATGATGAGAACTATTTGTATTTTGCGAATAATGATGGACTGCTAGAGTATAATGGCACAAATTGGCAGTTGTATCCTGCGCCAAACGAAACGATTCTACGTTCTGTAAAGGTCATAGGAAATAAGATTTACACAGGAACATACATGAATTTTGGCTATTGGACGAGAAAATCGGATGGGAAGCTAAGATATACTTCGTTAAGTGACAAGATAAAAGGAAAGATTCTCGACGATGAGCAATTTTGGAACATATTAAAGTACGATCAATGGATTTTGTTTCAGTCATTAAACCGAATTTATATTTATAATACAAAAACGGGGCAATTCAAAATAATCGCTCCCAAAAATGGTGTTGTAAAATCGTTTGCACCAAAAAACGCAATTTATTTTCAGACTTTAAAAGAAGGTCTTTTTGAAATTGAAAGTGGTAAAGCCAAATTGGTTTCAGATAATCCAATTCTTAAAAAATTCACGATTGCCAATATTTTTACAACCGATGAAGGATTGTTGCTTCAAACTCAACTTGACGGAATGTATAAACTCGTTGGAAATACCTTAACGCCTTTTGTTACTGATGTTGATTCAGAATTAAAATCGAGTTTTGTTTATAGTAGCCAGCGTCTTCAAGATGGAAGTTTTGCTTTGGGAACGGTTTCGAATGGAATTTTTGTTTTATCAGATAAAGGAAAATTAAAATATCATCTTTCGCAAAGCAAAGGTTTGAGCAACAATACGGCTTTGTCGCTTTTTGAAGATAAAGATCAAAATTTATGGGCCGGACTTGACAACGGAATCAATTGTATCAATATGCAATCGCCCGTTCATAGTTTCACAGACGATTCGGGCGTTTTGGGAACCGTTTACGCATCGGCGGTTTATAAGGGAATTTTATATATCGGAACAAATCAGGGGCTTTTTTGCAGACCGCTTCAAAGCAATAGTGATTTTAAATTCATAAATGGAACAAAAGGGCAGGTTTGGTCGCTTTTTGTTTATGAAGATACGCTGTTTTGCGGGCATGATTCGGGAACTTTTGTAGTAACAAATGATACGGCCAGAAGTATTTTTTCGGCTTCAGGAACTTGGAAATTTGAACCTTCTCCAAATAATAAAAATATACTGCTTCAAGGAAATTATTACGGAATTTCGGTTTTAGAGAAAATCAATAATCAATGGGTATTTCGAAATAAAATTCAAGGATTCGATTATTCTTCGCGCTATTTTGAAATTGCAAATCGTTCAGAAATTTATGTAAGCCACGAATATAAAGGGATTTTTAGATTAAAAGTTGATAATTCACTGCAAAAAACAGATGGATTTTACACTTATAAATCGCCTAAAAATGGTACGCGAGCAAGTTTGACCAAATTCAATAATGCGATTTATTATGCTTACAAAGGCGGAATTTTCAAGTTGAATTCTAAAACAAAACAATTTGAAAAAGATGCTCTTTTGAGTTCAATTTTTGAAAAAGACGAATATACTTCGGGGAAATTGATAACAGATAAATCGAATAAAATTTGGCTTTTCTCTAAAAATTATATCCATTATTTCTCGGCGAGTAAACTCAGCAATCAGCTGAAACAAAATGTAATTCCAATTCCGGCTTCTCTGACCAATTCAATGCTTGGATATGAAAACATTACTCAAATTTCTAAATCGACTTATTTAATTGGTACAACAGACGGTTATTATACCTTAAATATTGACGATTTGGTTTTTAAAAATTACAAAGTTAATATTACAGATATCGCCATAAATAAGCAAAATGAAGTTTTGAAAGATGTTGCAATTGGAGAAGAAGGAAGTTTTCACTCAAACGACAACAATATCACTTTAAATTATACGGTTCCGGAGTACAATAAATACATCAATACTGAATATCAATACTTATTAGAAGGTTTTCAGAATGAATGGAGCGAGTGGAGTACAAAAGCGACGGTAAATTTCAAAAATCTTTCACCAGGAAAATACACATTTAAAGTTAGAGCAAAATACGCCAATACCATTCTTGAAAATACCGCCGTTTACACTTTCGTAATTTCAAAACCTTGGTATTTGACAAATTTGGCTGTTTTTATATATTTTCTGTTGATGCTTGCAATGGCTTATTTTATCAATAAAGCGTACCGAAATTATTACCAAAAACAAAAAGAAAAACTAATAGAAGAAAATAATCTTTTGCTTGAAATCAAAGAATTGGAAAACGAACAGCAATTGATGAAACTCAGAAACGAACAGCTTTCTCAAGATGTCGATATGAAAAGCAGAGAATTGGCAGTTTCAACGATGAGTTTGAACAGCAAAAATGAATTGCTTGCTTTTATTAAAGAAGATTTGCAGAAAACTGGCGAAGGCAAAAATATCAAATCGGTGATTAGTACAATTAATAAAAATATCACCGAAGAAGATTCCTGGAATGTTTTCAAAGAAGCTTTTGATAATGCAGATAAGGATTTTTTAAAACGCATCAAGCAATTGCATCCATTATTAACACCAAATGATCTTCGTTTGTGTGCGTATCTTCGTTTAAATCTTTCTTCAAAAGAGATTGCACCACTGTTCAATATTTCTGTCCGAAGTGTTGAAATTAAAAGATACCGTTTGCGCAAAAAAATGGATTTACAGCACGAAAACGGTTTAGTTGAATATATTTTGTCTGTATAGTAAAGTAAAAATCGACTCAAAAAAACTATACATTACCACAACATTATGGTTTTGTTGGGTTTTTGTAAAGCAAATGTTAAAGAAATTAACATTCGTAAATATTAGCTTTTTTGAGTTGTATTTTACGATATCTTAAAATTACTAACAGTTTTTTTATGATGTATGTTTTTTGTTGAGGTTAAATTTATCGGATTCCTAATCGGAACGAATAAATTTATCTTTCAATAAAAACTAACTAATTATGAAATCGAAATTGTTACTAATTGTACTATCGTTGTGCACATCATTTGCCTTTGCGCAATCAATTGATGTAAGCGGAACGGTAGTAGATGGGTCAGGATTATCATTGCCTGGCGTAAATGTAAAAGTTAAAAGTTCGTCGCAAAGTACAACCACAGACTTTGACGGATCTTTTAAGTTAACCGGAGTTCCAAAAGGATCTTCAATTGTCTTTAGTTATATAGGTTACAGAACGCAGGAAGTTGCAGTTTCTGGAACTAAGATGAACGTAAAGATGGCCGATGACACAAAATCACTCGAAGAAGTTGTGGTTATTGGTTACGGTACTCAGAAAAAAGAGAAATTACCGGAGCAGTATCTGTAGTTGACAGTAAAACACTGGACATCTTGAAACCAGCAAGAATTGAACAAGCCTTGCAAGGAACGGTTTCAGGTGTGAATGTAACTATGCAGTCTGGTGCGCCGGGAGCAGGATTGGATATTCGTATTCGTGGTATTGCTACAAATGGTCAGAACTCACCAACTGCCATTATTGATGGTTATGTGGGAGATTTTAGTTTGTTGAATCCAAATGACATTGAAACGATTACCGTTTTAAAAGATGCACAAGCGGCAATCTACGGAACAATTGGTGCAAACGGAATTATTTTGGTGACAACCAAAATGGGTAAAAGAATTCTAAAACAAAAGTTTCCTTCAACAGCTACGCAGGATTTCAGGAAACTTCTAGAAAACTTCCAACGCTAAACGCTACAGAATATGCACTTTTATTAAATGAAAGTTATGCAAATGGAGGAAAACCAATTCCTTATCCTAATGTAAGCGGATTAGGAACAGGTACAAACTGGCAAGATGAAGTTTTTCAGATGGCACCTATTATTAATAATGATTTGACTATTTCTGGAGGTTCAGAAAATATTACATACTCTGTCAGTGGATCACATTTGGATCAAGAAGGTATTGTTGGAGGCGACAAATCAGGTTATTTAAGAAATACGGCAAGACTTGGTTTAAGCGCTGATCTTAGCAGTAAGATTAAAATGAGAACCAATGTGATTTATACCTATTTCACTAGAAAAACATTAAATGAAAATGGTCTTGGATCTGTATTGTTTAATGCATTGAACGTTCCAGCAACATTAAGTCCTTATAATGCAGATGGCAGTTTTGCTCTTGTGCCAAATACAACAGGATTAGGAAATGAAATTATCAATCCGCTGGCGCAAATCGAAAATTCTTATAATAAATATAATTATAAAAAACTGAACGGAAACTTTGCTTTGGATTATAAAATTTTCAAAGGATTTACTTTGTCAAGTGCAATTGGTTTTAATACTTCAAACAGTGAAGGAAAAGATTTTGCAAAACAAATTAGTTACGGTGGAAAAGTTTTTGATGTTCAAAGAAGTTCAGTAACGCAAAGAGCTGTAAATGATAATAATTATTCATTTGACCTTTTTGGAACTTATACAACAAAAATTGCCGATGCACATAATATTACAGGAACTGTAGGTACAACAATCTTTAAAGAATGGGGTAACGGACTTACAGCAACGGGTTATGATGTTCCAAATAATTCTTGGCAGTTTGCCGATATTTCTTTGACAAAAGGAATTTCAGAAACATTGACAAACAGTTCTTATAATTATGATCAAAGAAGATTGTCTTATTATGCAAGACTTCAATATGACTATAAAGAGAAATATTTGCTTTCTGGAATGGCGCGTCGTGATGCCTCGACTAAATTTGGGCCAGGAAACAAGATTGGGCATTTCTATTCTGTTACAGGTGGATGGATCATTTCGAAAGAAGAATTTTTGGAGAATCTAAGTTTATCAATTTCTTAAAGCTGAGAGGTAGTTACGGAACGTTAGGAAACGACCAAATTCCGAATTATGGTTATTTAGGACTTTTAAATGGAGAAGCTACGTATGTTTTTGATGGTACAATCGTAAACGGAAGTGCAACAGGACAGGTTCCGAATCCAAATTTAAAATGGGAAGAAGCACAAAAATTCGATGTTGGTTTGGATCTGAAAATCTTAAATGATAAAGTTTACATTGTAGCTGATTATTTCAATGATGTTAGAAAAGATCTATTAGTGCCAAATATCCCAGTTTCTGGAATTAACGGAACAGGAGCTCCAGGCGCAAGCGCTCCAACTTTAAATGCGGGATCAGTTAAAAATTCAGGTTTTGAATTCGCAATTGACTACAAAGATAAATTCTCAGATTCTTTCAATTTTAGTGTAGGATATAATGTTACTCTTCTGAAAAATGTTGTGCAAGAAGTAAATAACGGTACAGGATTTATTGAAGGAGGCGCTTTTGGTGTTGGTCAGCCTGCACCTTCACGCATGGAAGTAGGGAAACCAATGGGATATTTCTACGGATATAAAACAGATGGAGTTTTCCAGAATCAAGCAGAAATCGATGCTCATCCATCACAAATTGCTTTAGGAGCAAATGCAGTTCCTGGTGATCTTCGTTTTGTTGATGTAAATGGCGATGGCAAAATCGATACAAATGACAAAACAAATATTGGCGATCCAATTGCCGATGCTACAATGGGTTTCAATATACAGATGAATTACAAAAATGTAGATTTTGCAATGTACACTTTTGCATCTGTAGGAAATGACATGGTTCGTAATTACGAAAGAACACTTTCAGACGCTAATCGTTTGAATTATGTTTTAGACAGATGGACAGGCGAGGGATCAACAAATTCAACGCCTAGAGTAACAACGGGAGCAACAGCAAACAATGTGTTCTCTGATTATTTTGTTGAAGATGCTTCGTATTTCAGAATCCAAAATATTCAATTAGGATATTCTCTAAGTCCAAATGTGGCTCAAAAAGCAGGGCTTACAAAATTAAGACTTTATGTTGGGGTAAATAATTTATACACATTTACAAAGTATAAAGGTTTTGATCCGGGCGCTTCATTTGGCCCAGGTAATCGTGATAATGTTTCTCAGTCTCCTATTGGTGCTGGAATCGATTATGGTTTCTATCCAATTCCGAGAACCTATTTAATGGGACTTAACCTTAATTTTTAATTTCAATTAAAATGAAAAAATATTTATATACAACCGTTATAACGCTTACTCTATTTTCGACTTTATGTATTTCTTGTTCGGATGAGTTTGTTGATCCTACACCAGAATATTCAATTGATTCTGAAAACTATTTTAATTCAAAAGAAGATTATGATCAGGCATTAGTTGCCGCATATGATTTATTGCAAGCTTCATATGCAAATGTCATATTAGGAGAAATTGCCTCAGACAATACACTTTGTGGAGGAGAAAGCCCGACGGACGTTATTGGCTGGCAACAAATAGATGACATGATTCATACTCCGGTAAACAGCAATTTAAGAGATATCTGGAACTGGATGTTTGCAGGTGTTCAAAGAGCAAATTATATTCTTGAATTTAAAGATAAGACTGATTTTCCAGGAAAAACACAAGTTATAGCCGAAGCACGTTTTTTAAGAGCATACTACCAGTTTGAGTTAGTGAAATGGTTTGGTGGAATACCAATGAAAGGCGATGCGAGGTTTAAAATTGGAGATGAAAAAACAATCCCGCGTTCAAGTAAGGAAGAAGTTTACGCTTCAATAGAAGCTGATTTAACTTTGCGTACTGCTAATTTATCTCCAATTGCTTCTCAAAAAGGGCGTATTACAAAAGGTGCTCGCTTTGGCACTTCTTGGGAAAGCTTATTTGTATGAAGGGAAATTTGCTCAGGCGGCAACAGCTTTAGATGGCGTAATTACTTCAGGAAAATATTCTTTAGTATCAGATTACAATTCAATTTTTGAAGAAGCTGGAGAAAATAATGCGGAATCTGTTTTTGAAGTGCAATATACGGATATTGAAGGTGCTGGATTTGGATGTCTGCAATGTAGTGAAGGTAACGTAGCCGTTGGATTTAGCGGTGTCAGAAATTATTCTGGACCGCTTTTCTCTTCTGGATTCAGTTTTAATGTTCCAACAAAAGAAGGTGCAGATGCTTTTGAAGCTGGTGACAAACGTAAAGATGTTGCGATTTTAGACATTGCCGCTTTTGCTGCCGCAAATGCTAATTATGACGGAGGAAAAGGTGTGAGCTACGGAAAAGGAAATGAGGATACAGGATATTTCAACAGAAAATACCTTCCAAGAAAAAGAAGCGCAACTGCAGCGGGAGATTTGAATTTGACAAATCCAAACAACTACAGAGCGATTCGTTACGCAGACGTTTTATTGATGGCGACCGAAGCGTATAGTCGTGCAGGAAACAATGATGCGAAAGCAAGAGATTATTTAAATCAAGTAAGAAGACGTGCTTTTGGAGATAACAATCACGATATCACAGCTTCAGGACAGGCTTTGACCGATTTTATTTATGCTGAAAGAAGAGTGGAACTTTTTGGTGAAGGACATCGTTTCTTTGATTTGGTAAGAACTGGAAAAGCTGTTGGGAAAATTCCTGGTTTTACAGCTAATAAAAACGAATTATTTCCGCTTCCAATTGAAGAAATTCAATTTGCTAATGGAAACTGGCAACAAAATCCTGGATACTAAAAAATACAATTATGAAAAAAATATATCTAATATTAAATCTTTTCGTTTTGACAATGCTGATTGCTTGTGCAAACGATGATGCTCTTGATGTTGATTTAGACAGCGGCTGCGAGCACCAACGAATGTGTCGGCATTGACAACAGTGACACAAGACAATACAGGAAAAGTAACTTTTATCCCGACTGGAGAAGGTGCAACGCAGTATAAAATCAGTTTTGGTGACGGAACTCCAGAATCAACTTATATTCCTTCTGGCGGAACTGTAACGCATACTTATAAAGAAGGAACATATAAATCGAAAATTACGGCAATGAATGTGAACGGAAAAACAACCGAAGTTGCACATGATGTTGTTGTATCATTCAGAGCTCCAGAAAATTTAGTAGTTGAAATCACAAATGATTTATCAGTATCTAAAAAAGTAACCGTAAAAGCTACTGCAGATTTTGCTTTGTTTTATGATGTTTATTTTGGAGAAGCTGGAAAACCAGACCCAGTTTCGGCAAACAATGGTGAATCTGTTTCTTATACATATAAGGAAGCTGGAGTTTACACCGTTCGTGTAGTTTCAAAAAGTGCGGCGATTAAAACAACAGAGTATACTGCTCAAGTTACAGCAAAACTGGTTGTAGCGCCTTCAGCATCGGCACCAACGCCTCCAAATAGACAACCGGCAGATGTAATTTCAATTTATGGTTCTAAATATACTAATGTTGCAGGAACAAATTATTTCCCAGATTGGGGTCAGGCAGGACAAGGAAGTAGCTGGGCAGAGTTTGATTTGAACGGAGACAAAATGCTGAATTATATCAAATTAAGCTACCAAGGAATTGCATTGGCAGACAATGTAACGATAGATGTTTCTAAAATGGAATATCTGCACATGGATGTGTGGACAGCCGATGCACAAAAGATTGAAACTTCATTGATTCAAACTGGACCTTCAGAAAAACCTGTTACAAAAGATCTTACTGCAAATCAATGGACAAGTATTGATATTCCAATTTCGGCATGGACAAGCCAAGGATTAACAGTAGATAAAATTTTCCAATTGAAATTTGTTGGAACGCCTTGGGCTGGAGGAACAGTATTTATTGACAATATTTATTTCTATAAAGCGCCTGCAGAATCAATTGCATTGCCTATTGATTTTGAATCTACAAACTTGACTTATAATTGGGGCGGTTTCGGAAATGTTATTGCTTCAATGACAACAAATCCTGACAAAACAGGAGCAAACGTATCTGATAAAGTAGTTAAATTGGAGAAAAAATCTGGTGCAGAAACTTGGGCTGGAGCTAGTTTAAATCTTGATGCTTCACCAGATTTCTCAAAAGGAACTAAAGTAAAAGTAGCCGTTTGGTCGCCAAAAGTTGGAGCTGATATTTTATACAAAATGGAGCTTTCGACATCTCCAAAAGATGGAAATGGAAATCCAAGCGTAAATTTTGAAGTGCATGCATCAACAACAGTAGCAAATGCGTGGCAAATTTTGACTTTTGATCTTACAAGCGCCGCAAGTTTCGATTCTAGCATCAAATATGACAGAGTAATTTTATTTCCAGATTTTGGACAAACAGGAACAGGAGCGACATATTACTTTGATGACATTAAACAATCCAATTAAAACGAGAAATCATGAACAAAAAAATAATTTTAAAAATAGTATCCTTATTTGCGATTGTCTTGATGATGGGATGTCAAAATGATGATTTCACTTTTGGATCAATTGATTCACCAACAAATCTTAAAGTTACGGCTGAGATTATTGGTAAAACTACCGCGACTCCAAACGGAGACGGTTCTGGAACAGTAAAATTTACAGCTAAAGCTGATGGCGCAATATCATACAAATATGTATATAGTGATGGAACATCTGATAATGCGCCAAACGGAGTAATTACAAAGCGTTTTACAAAAACAGGAGTAAATACTTATACAGTTACTGTAATTGCTTCTGGAAAAGGTGGAGTAAGCACGACAACAACAACAGATGTTACCGTTAGAAGTGATTTTAGTGATGCCGAGGCAGTACAATTCTTGACTGGCGGTACTTCTAAAAAATGGTATTGGTCGGCTTCAGAAGCTGGGCATCTAGGAGTTGGTCAAAATGACGGCGATGCAACTAAAAACTATTATGGAAACTATTATCAGGCTGGAGCTTGGGAAAAAGCAGGTTCACCAACAAGCGGCTGTTTATATGAAAACGAATTGACATTCTCTTTAGAAGGTGGTCAGCTTAAATTCCAATTAAACAACGGAGGAGCAACTTTCTTTAACGCAAGCATTTGAAAGCGTGGGAGGAGGAAACTCAGGATCTGATGCTTGTTTGGCTTATGATACTTCAGGAAAGAAAACAGTTTCGTTGAGTCCTTCAGAATCTTTTGTAATGAAAAATCCAAATCATGCAACGCAAACAAGAGGGACAATGATGAATTTCTCTGATGGCGGATTTATGGGTTACTATATCGGTCAAAGTTCATACGAGATTTTATCTATTACGGCAAACAGAATGGTTGTTAGAGCTGTTATGGGCGGAAATGCATCATTGGCTTGGTACCATATTTTTACAACAACAAAACCAACACAAAACCCAACGACACCTGATAAAGATTATACAAATTTAGTTTGGTCTGATGAATTTAATACAGATGGAGCGCCAGATGCTTCAAAATGGGTTTATGATTTAGGACGCGGCGACAACGGTTGGGGAAATAATGAAAAACAGAATTACACAAATTCTTCAACAAACGTAATCGTTCAAGGAGGTAATTTGAAAATTACAGCTAAAAAAGAAGCTTCTGGCGGAGCTGATTATTCTTCAGCCAGATTAAAATCTGAAGGGAAATATAAATTTACCTATGGAAAAGTTGAGGTTCGTGCGAAACTTCCAATAGGTGGAGGAACTTGGCCTGCTATCTGGATGCTTGGAGCAAATTATGCAACAAATGCATGGCCTGCATGTGGAGAATTAGATATTATGGAACATGTTGGAAACAGTCAGAATGTAATCCATGGAACGCTTCATTATCCTGGACACTCTGGCGGAACTGCTAATACTGGTTCAAAAACTATTGCAAATGTTTCGACAGAATTTCATATTTACAAAACAATTTGGAGTCCTGAAGCTGTAAAAATATATGTAGATGATGAGTTAATTCATTCGGTTCCTAATGATGCGAGTTTGCCTTTCAACAAAGACTTTTTCTTAATTTTGAATGTTGCTATGGGAGGTAATTTTGGCGGTAATATTGATGCGGCTTTCACGCAGTCTTCTATGGAGATTGATTACGTTAGAGTGTATCAATAGAGTATAAATTAATTAGTAAGAATGAAATGAGAAGGTCAGTTTAGGTTGACCTTCTCAATTTTTATAATTTTAAATGAAAGTATGAAAAAGGTAATTATGTTGCTGTTGATCAGCAGTGCATGTTTTGCGCAGGAAGTAAAAAGAAAACTCGTTTGGGAAGAAAACTTCAATAAAAAAGAATTGAATGAAAAAGATTGGAATTTTGAAATAGGCGATGGCTGTCCTAATCTTTGTGGTTTTGGAAACAATGAAAGACAGGTTTATACCAAAACAAATCATGAATTTAAAGATGGAAATCTAGTTATAGAAGCTAGAAAAGAAGGCGCTAAATACACTTCGACTAAAATTACGACTAAAGGAAAAAAGAATTTAAATATGGCCGAATTGAAGCAAGAGCAAAATTGCCAGTTGGTCAAGGAATCTGGCCGGCGTTCTGGATGCTAGGCGCCAATATTGATGAAATCCACTGGCCAAAAGCAGGTGAAATTGATATTCTGGAATACATTGGTCGCGATCCAGGAATGGTTTATACTACTTTGCATACACAAGACAGTCACGGAAATACAATAAATACTAAAAGAACCCCATATCCTAATATTGAAGAAGGTTATCACATCTTTGCAATCGAATGGACAAAAGATAAAATGGACTTTTTTGTAGATAAAACATTAGTCTATACATTTAATCCTCCGGTAAAAAATGAAGACACTTGGCCTTTTGACAAACCTTTCTATATCATTGTCAATTTAGCTGTTGGAGGAAATTTTGGCGGGCCAGAGGTAGATGATAAAATCTTTCCGCAAAAGTACTATGTCGATTACGTACGCGTTTATCAATAGTTTTTTATTTCAAAAAAGGCATAAATTACTTTGTAACTGCTTAATTGTAAGTAATTTATGTCTTTTTGCAAATATAGCTGATTTGCTGATTTAGCGGTCTTTTCCAGTAAAAATTAACTTATGTGTCTATTTTTTAAGTTTTTATTGTTAATTATTCTGTGTTTTATTTGCTTTTTAAAATAATTATTTGTTAAATTTGGTCACTTAATTAACATAACTAAAAAAGAGAAGCCTATACAATAAAATTACTTTTTAGAAAATTACTCCAAATTAAAAACCTAAAAAAGTAGTATTATGGCTCATCTGCACATTCCAGACGCTCTGTTAGTGAAAAATTATATCGATGGCAATGAAGTTGCGCTGTCGACATTAATCAAAAGGCACGAATCGAAGATTTATGGTTTCATATATTCTAAGATTGCTGATAGAGATATATCAAATGATATTTTTCAAGACACATTTATTAAAGTAATCAAAACCTTAAAAAGTAATTCATATAATGAAGAAGGTAAATTTTTGCCTTGGGTAATGCGTATATCTCACAATTTAATTGTGGATCACTTTCGCAAAACCAAAAAAATGCCAATGTACAGAGAAACAGAAGAATTCTCAATCTTCTCTGTAATGTCTGATGATTCCCTGACAATTGAAGGCAAAATGATCCTTGATCAAGTAGAAATCGACTTAAAAAGATTAATCGAAGAGCTTCCAGACGATCAAAAAGAAGTATTGGTAATGCGTATGTATCAAGACATGAGTTTCAAGGAAATCTCAGAGTTGACAGACGTTAGCATCAATACAGCACTAGGTAGAATGCGTTATGCATTAATGAATTTGAGAAAAATAATAGATAAACATCAAATTATTTTGACCAACTAATACTAATTTGAGTATTAACCCGTTATACTATGTATAAACATTTTCATAGTATGGCAAAAATTTACTCTAAAAAAGCATTAGCTTCTAAAAATTTAAAACCTAAAAAAGAAGTCGTTTCTTTTTACTCAGTTATTCACAAGCATTGACTGTTGTGAAAATCGAAAATAAAAACTTTGATATAATAGCAAATTAAGCAATTAGCAACAAAGCTAAAAGTTTATCGCTAATAGAAAAGCCAAATGGTCGTTTTGGTTTAAAGCTCACTTCTGTATGTAAAATACTGACAGTGAGTTTTTTTTGTGCGTATTTAAATAAATTGAGAATTTGAGCGAATCACCTCTTTAAAAAAAGTTAAATTTTGAATAAAAAAATAATAATATTTTATTGCGTATTCAGTTTTTAATTCTATTTTAGATAAAAAAATATAATGTTTGCAGAAAACAATAGTAAATAATGTTATTTATAATGTAAATACTGTTAAAATGTGATTTTTTTTAAAGTGATAAAATGAAAATGTCTAATTCTCAAAAATATTTAATATGATAAAAAACTACTCTCGCTAATTATTCAGTTTGATAATTTTTGAATCCCTGCAGAAGGATATCAAAAGTGCAATTTTGTCCAATTTTTGGAAACCAACGAAATTGTTTGAGAAAAGAACCCAATCTATTTAACTATCAAACTTGATCTACAATGAAAATGAAATTTATGATTTTATCAATATTATTGATAAATGTTGGGGCATATGCCCAAAAAGCACAAATTAAAGATGCGCAGTCTCTTTTTGATAAAGGTAATTCACAAGAAGCCCTAACAATTTTAAACAAGACCGAATATCTTATCATAAACGCGCCGGATGAGGATAAATCTGATTTTTATTTTTGAAAGGAAATGTATATAAGGATTTAGCCAGTAAAAATATTGATGCGACAAACAACTTCAGTCTTGCATCACAAGCTTATCAAGATGTGTTTTTGTTTGAAAATGAATCTGGAAAGTTCAAATTTACCGTAAAAGCGAGTGCCGCTTTAAAAGACATGAAGTCGAACTTGGTAAATGGTGCTATGGCCGATTTCAAAGCGGGAAAATTTAAAGAAAGTGCAGAGAAAAGCTATAAAGTATATTTGTTTGATAAAAAAGACACGCTGAATTTATACAATGCGGCTTCGTCGTCTATAAACGCTAAAGATTATAATTCGGCTATTAAATATTACGAAGAACTAAAGAAAAAGAATTATTCGGGAAGTGGCGTGCTTTATTATGCTACAAATAAAAAGACAAAAGAAGAAGATGCTTTCCTTTCTCCAAAAGCAAGACAATCAGCAATTGATCAAGGCCTTTATGAGAAACCAAGAACAGAATCTGTTCCTTCAAAAAGAATTGATGTAAACAATAATTTAGCATATTCTTATATGGAAAATAAAGATTATGCTAAAGCTGAAGCAATATATAATTATGTTTTAGAAATGAACCCTAATTATATTGATGCTTATATAAACCTTGCATACTTAAAATTGCAACAAAAAAAGGCAATAGCTGATGAAATTGCAAACTTAGGAACAACTCCGAAAGAGATGCGGCAATACGACAAGCTAAATGCAAAAAAAGATGATATTGCCAGAAGTGCAATTCCATATCTTAAAAAAGCGCTTACAATAGAGCCTAAAAATCCAGATGTAACAAAAACACTTTTAGGAGTTTACAGGTCTCTTGATATGACAAATGAATACAATGCTTTGAAAGCGGGAATGTAGTTTTTTAAGGTACAAAGGTTCAAAGAAACAAAGGTGCAAAGGTTTAGAATCTTTGCGCCTTTTTTATTTTGTCATTTCTTCGATTATAGATTTTTTTCCTATAGTCCTTGTGATGATGTCTTTTTCTAAACTCCAGCCACGTGCGGGTGAGTATTCGCGTCCGTACCAGATAATCTGAAGATGTAAGTCATTCCATAACTCTCTCGGGAATAATCGTTTAGCATCTTTTTCAGTTTGTGTAACATTTTTTCCGTTCGAAAGATTCCATCTGTACATTAATCTGTGAATGTGTGTGTCAACTGGAAAAGCTGGAACGCCGAAAGCCTGTGACATTACAACACTTGCAGTTTTGTGGCCAACAGCCGGCAAGGCTTCAAGCGCTTCAAAACTTTGAGGCACTTCGCCATTGTGTTTTTCAATCAAAATTTCAGATAAACCATGAATTCCTTTCGATTTCATTGGAGACAATCCGCAAGGTCGAATAATTTCTTTAATCTCTTCGATAGACATTTTAACCATATCATACGGATTATCAGCTTTTGCAAATAACAAAGGCGTAATTTGATTCACGCGAACATCTGTACATTGTGCCGAAAGCAAAACAGCAATTAATAAAGTATAAGGATCTTTATGGTCTAGCGGGACAGGTATAGTAGGGTAGAGTTCTTTTAAGGTGTCGATAACAAATTGTACGCGAGCTTCTTTATTCATTTCCGTATTTTTAATCCCGTAAAAATAGCATAATTTTTATGATGTGCCTAATCCAGCTTTCCGTTTCAACTCCTCATTATGGCAACAACATTTTTAAGTATTTAAAAGAGCTTCTCCCGAAGCCTCGGGAGTCGCTTTTTAAATACAAAAAATGTAAATTGCCATAATTCCGGGGTTTTCACTTCAATCTGGGGCATGAAAAAAGTCATGAATTATAAGTTATGAGTTATCTTTGTTAATCTGAAATCAACAATCTAAAATCTAAAATAAAAAGATATGACAACATTAAAAGCGGGCGATAAAGCGCCAAACTTTTCAGGAATTGATCAAGAAGGAAAAGCACATAAATTGGCAGATTACGCCGGAAAAAATTAGTAGTTTTCTTTTATCCAAAAGCAAGTACGCCAGGATGTACAGCTGAAGCTTGTGATCTAAGAGATAATTTTCATCGTTTTCAGGCTAATAATTACGAACTTCTTGGCGTAAGTGCCGATAGCCAAAAAGCACAAACAAAATTCAAAGAAAAATATGAATTACCATTTCCTTTATTAGCTGATGAAGATAAATCGGTTATCAATGCTTTTGGAGTTTGGGGACCAAAGAAATTCATGGGAAGAGAATACGACGGAATCCACAGAACCACTTTTGTAATCAACGAAAACGGAATTATCGATGAGGTAATCGAAAAAGTAAAAACAAAAGAACATGCAGAGCAGATTTTGAAATAGTTTTCAGTCTCAGTTTTCAGTCTCAGTTGCCAGTTGTCACCCTGAGCGAAGTCGAAGGGCGCTCCAATTGGAACCTGGGCTTCGACTTCGCTCAGCCTGACAAACTGAGACTAAGACTGAGACTAAGACTGAGACTGTGACTAAGACTGTGACTGAAAACTGCGACTGAATACTAAAAAAAGTCCCAACTAAGGGACTTTTTTATTAAGAATTTTGTTCTAATTCTTTCTGCGGATGATATCCAAAAAGATGATGTTCTTTTATAATCTCGGCAACTCCAGAAGGAAGCATTGGTTCCCATCCTGATTGTCCTTGGCCAATCATTTTTAATACTTGACGAGAGAATACATTTAATATGTTTGGGTTGTAATCTTTAATATCAACCACTTTTCCGTTGAATTTAAAGAATTTGTACAATTCTTTCATTCGAGGATGAACTTTTAAGTTATCTGAAGTAATAATTTCGCCATTATCACCTAACATTGGGTATAAGAACACTTTCATGTCTCGGTAGAATAATTTTCCGAAGGCTTCTAAGATTCCGCCACTTAGATGACGGTAGTATTTCTCATCAAAAATATCAACAAGGTTGTTTACACCCATTGCTAATCCCATTCGGGCTTTAGTATAATTAGAGAAATATTCTACTACTTTATAATATTCTTGGAAATTCGAAATCATTACAGTCTGACCAAGTGAGCAAAGCAATTCGGCTCTGTCCATGAAATCGCGTTCGTCAATTTCACCATCAGAACGTAAGTTTGAAAGTGTAATTTCAAAAACGGTTAAAGTATTGTCCTTGTCAACTTTATTTTCGCTGAGAAACATTTTTAATGATTTCTCATACATGTCAAGATTTACATTCGTTACTGGACGGAAACTTCCTCTAAAAGCAAGAAGGTTTTTCTTGTATAAAACAGCGACTGGCAATACGTTTTTTCCTTCTGGATTAAACATTACGGCATCTGTCATTCCGTTTTTAACCAATTGCAAACTCATTAATCGGTTGTCAACATCTGCAAAACGAGGTCCAGAGAAGTTGATTGTATCAATTTCCAGCTGATCTTTGTCTAAGTGGTCGTATAAATAACGTAATAAACGTTTTGGGTCATTGTATTTGTAAAATGCACCGTAAATCAAGTTTACACCTAAAACTCCTAGAGTTTCCTGCTGTAATCGGGCGTCAGTTTCTTTAAAACGAATGTGAAGTATGATTTCGTTGTAAGCTTCGTCAGGTTCGATTTGGTATCTAATTCCTACCCATCCGTGACCTTTAAATTGTTTGGCAAAATCTATAGTTGCTACTGTATTAGCGTAGCTGAAAAAAGTTTGTTTGGGTGTTTTTCTCGGCTTAAACGTTCTTCGATCAATTCACCTTCAAACGTCAGCATTTTTTTAGTCGATTTTCTGTCACATAGCGTCCGTCAGATTCAATTCCGTAAACGGCATCACTAAAATCTTTGTCATAGGCAGACATCGCTTTTGCAATTGTTCCCGATGAACCTCCGGATCTGAAAAAATGTCTAACTGTCTCTTGTCCAGCGCCAATTTCGGCAAATGTTCCGTAAATATTCTCGTTTAAGTTGATGCGTAACGCTTTGTCTTTTATAGAAGGAATCTGTTCGATGACCTTGTCACCTTTGAGTTTTATTTCTGTACCCATTTTATTTTAAATAGATTTGTTACAAAGTTAGTAAATTAGGCTTCTAATGAAAGAGAAATAATCCTATTTTTGTAAAAAAATTAAGTTCAATTGAAGGTCTATTTTTTAGGTACTGGTACTTCTCAAGGTATCCCGATTATTGGGGTTGATCATCCCGTTTGCAAAAGCACTGATGCTAAGGATAAAAGGCTCCGAGTATCCATCTGGATTTCGTGGGATGAACATTCTTATGTTATAGATTGTGGCCCCGATTTTAGACAACAAATGCTTTCTTGCGGATGTCGTAAACTGGACGCTATTTTATTCACTCATGAGCATGCAGATCATACTGCTGGATTGGATGATATTCGTCCGTTTAATTTCAGACAAGGCGAAATTCCTGTTTATGCACATCAGCGTGTAATTGATAATTTAAGACATCGTTTTGACTATGTTTTCGAAACAGTAAATAAATATCCTGGAGCTCCAAGTGTCAAGACAATTGAAGTAGAAAACAATAAGCCTTTTGCTGTTGGTGATAAATTAGCAATTCCAATTAATGTCATGCATGGAGATTTGCAGGTTTTTGGCTATCGCATAGACGATTTTGCTTATTTGACTGATGTCAAAACTATTGCCGATGTTGAAATTGAAAAACTTAAAAACCTAAAAGTTTTGGTTGTGAACGCATTGCGCATTGAACCTCATGATACACATTTCAATTTACAGGAAGCCCTTGATTTTATTAATCTTGTCAAGCCTGAAAAAGCTTATTTAACTCATATCAGTCATGTGTTGGGCTTTCATGAAGAAGTTCAAAAAACACTTCCAGAAAATGTTTTTCTGGCTTATGATAATTTAGAAATTACAATTTAATTATACCACAAAATGAAAAAATCCTTAATGCTTTATCTTTTTCTCCTTGCAATATTAATGAACGTTTTTACTTATACGTTTTACAGCGGTGAAGTGAAATTTGAGAAGGAGAGATATGATAAAACAACTAAGAAACTAAGAGACAGCATTAACTTAGTTACAGAAAAACTAGCTGAAGCCGATTATTTCTCATTAGAGCACAACGAAAATGCTCAAAATTATTTTGATAACAGTGCTTCTGGCGGAAAAGTAATTTTATACGAAAAATTGATTCCTGTTGTAAAAGAGAAATTGTTGGATTTAAATGCAGGTCCAAAAGGAAATCCATACACAGGGCAAGATATGATTGATGGAAAGAAATTTATCATCAATAAAATTAAAATTTTAAACCACAGATGGATTATTGCCGATTATAGCAATGGTGAATTATGGGGAGAAGTCTTGTTAAAATATTTTGTAGATAACGATGATAATATTACATTTGAAGTAAATCAAAGTTGGTTATATCAAAAATAGGATTTTTTAATCCTATTTTTTTGTCCAATTTGTAAAACTATAGGATTATGAAAAAGATTATTTTAGTTGTATTTATTGCGGTTGCCTCATTTTCTTGTGCTAAAAAAGTTTCACCAGAAAAGACAGATTCGCAAGAAATAAAAGAACTGAAAAAAGAAGGCGCCGTTGGAGCTGATTCAGATGAACATGGTTGCAAAGCTTCAGCTGGCTATACTTGGTCGGTTTTGAGAAAAAATGTATTCGAGTTTTTGAAAATAGCACAAGATTAAATCATGCTGATGATGGAAAAACGTATTCTACTGTTTCCTATGTAATTTTTGACGGAAATAAAGCCGAACTTTTCTTAGACACTCAAAAAGAATCCATCATTTTAGAAAGAAAATCCGAAGGTGATTCTTGGATTAATGGAGATTGGCAATTAATTCCGTGGAAAGGATATGTTTTGAAAAAAGGGGAGAAGATTCTTTATACAGGACAATAAAAAATTTTAGTATTCAGTCTCAGTCGCAGTTTTCAGTCTTGATTTTCGAAAAACTTTGACAAAGTTCTAACTGAAAACTGAAAACTGTGACTGTGACTGCGACTGAAAACTTAAACTATTTCTTTAATAAAATCAGAAGTTACAACCTGAGCAAATTCTTCATTTAAGCTCGCTAAAGCAGTTTGGTGAATTATTTCTGCAGAAAAGGCTTCGCCATTTATTCCTTTTTTATTGAAAGTCGCTGTCGCATCAGAAACTAAATATACCTTATATCCAAAATTTCCAGCCATTCGGGTTGTTGTAGAAACGCAATGATCTGTTGTCAATCCAACAATTACAAGATTTGTGATTTTAGCATCATCTAAAAGCTCTTGTAAATTTGTTCCAATAAAAGCGCTGTTGACATTCTTTTTAATGATTGTTTCGCTTTCCAATGGTTTTACAACATCTTGAAATTCATTTCCAGGATTTGTTTCATTCAAAATTGAATTCGGATTTGATGAACAATGTTGTATGTGAAAAATAGGCAGTTTTTCTGATCTCCAAATTTCTAGAAGTTCGCCAGCTTTTTCTTCTGCATTGACATTATTTCGGTCTCCGCCCCAATACGCAACATCATGAAAACCTTTTTGAATATCAATTAAAATTAATGCTGGATTATCAAGTTTTGTGCTCATTTGTAAAATAGTGTAATAAGTTTGAATTGAAAATGGAACGAAATTAATTTATATTATTTAAGCTTATCTTGTGGAATTCCAATTTCACCAACGATTTTGTTTGTTACTTTATTTAAGGTATATGTTTTGACTTCTCGTTTTTAATTTTTTAATAGGTTTAAGAATTATTATTCATCATGTTATGAATTCTTCTTTCAGCTTCTTCTTTTGAAATTCCATTATAATAATCTCGAACAAATTGATGATCAAAATCATCATGAGGAATTATTTCAGGCCTGTCGTTTCCTCTTTTTGTAATTACAGTAGTTGGAATACTTTCTGAATTGTCATAATCGACTAAATAATTTGACAACCATCCAAAATATTTAGTTTCATGATTCTCATTTTCAAAATTATTATAATAATCATCGTAACTTTTTTCACTAAGTGAAACCCAAAAGCCATATTGTAACGACTCAGGATGATTATTTACTTTTTGATTTAATACTACCCTTATAAACCTGTCGGTTTGATCTTCATATTCAATTGTGCAAAAATCGCTACTTAGATTTCCAATAGTTTCTTTTTCATTATCGCTTAAATTATGAAATGGAGTAGGACTTATAAATGTTAATGCAGGCCAATCTTCATGGACTTCTCCACATTGTGAACATTTAAATCCTGATTTAGAAGCTTTATTGTTTTTTCTCCAAAACATAATCTTTATCTATTTTACTGATTCAGCCAATTCCTAAAATCAAAGAAATTCTGTGGTGCAACACCGTGTCCAACAGGATATTCTTTATAGGTAAGCGGAATATTTAGTTTTTCTAAAGCGGCTGGAGTTTTTCTCGCCCATTCAATCGGAATAACTTGATCTACAGTTCCGTGTGAAGCGAATATTTTTAAGTTTTTGAAGTTGTTATTTTCAAATCCTTCTTTTATAATTTCTTCGTTGAAATAACCACTCATTGCAACTACTCGCTGAATTTTTTCTGGATAAGAAAGGGCAGTAGCATAACTTAAAATTGAGCCTTGACTAAAACCAATCAAAGTAACATTGTTGGCATCAATTGGATAATTTGCCACTAATTCATCAATAAAACCTGCAATTAGATCTCTTGAAGTTCTAGCTTGTACATTATCCGTAAATTTGTTTTGATCTGCGTCAAAGTTGATGGCGTACCAAGCATAAGCTCCGTATTGTAGATCGTAAGGCGCTCTGGCAGAAATGATGTAATAATTATCTGGAAGCTCTGAAGCGAAAGAAAATAAATCGGCTTCGTTGCTTCCGTATCCGTGCAATAAAAGCAATAACGGATTTTTATCTAAAATTACTTTTGGTTCTCTTATTTTATATTCTAAAGATAGATTCATTTTTGGGAGTTATGAGTTTTGAGTTATAAGTTATGAGTTTGTTTCATAGCTCAAACTTTGAAAAGTTGTTGTAATTTGAAATTTTTTCTAACCGATAGATTTAAACCATTTTTGAAATAAATTTCCAACCAAAGGAATTGGTCTCATTTGTCCTTGAATAGCATTAAAAATACCGAAAGTCCATAGTATGGAAATAAATATCCACATTGGGAAAGTGATAAAAAAACTATCAAAATTACTAACAATGGTACCTAAAGAAATAAAGGTTAAAGACAAGCCTAAAGCTTGGCGGATATGAAAAGAAGCAAAACTGTTTTTGTTTTCAGAATTCATGCTCATGGCGATCAAAACACCAATAATTAGAATATAGCTAGTAATAGCAATTGATTTTCCTTCTTCGACTGTATTGTTCATTTTATTATTTTGTAACTAATTGATTTTGATTGTAAATTCCGTAAACAGAACCTTTGATTTCAGTTCCTAAAAAAGCTGAATTTTTAGATTTTGAAAGAATGTTTTCTTTCATGAAAGTTGATTTTCCTTCGGTTGTAAACAAAGTCAGATTTGCTTTTGCGCCTTCTTCAATTGAATTATTTTCTAAACCAAAAATAGCTCTTGCTGAAGTTAATTTCGCAACAATAGTTTCGGCCGGTAAAACAGTCAGCAAAGCTCCAAAAGCACTTTCTAAACCGATAGTTCCATTTTTGGCCATATCAAATTCCATTTTTTTGAATTCAATATCAATAGGGTTGTGGTCAGAGGTAATCATATCGATTGTCCCATCTGCAATTCCGTTTAATAAAGCTTGTCTGTCAACTTCTGTTCTTAGTGGAGGAGTCACTTTAAAACGAGTGTCAAATCCGTCTAGTTTTTCATCGGTTAAAACCAAATGATGTACTGATGCGCTACAAGTTACATTTAAACCTTTTGCTTTAGCTTCTCTAATTAATTGAACTGATTTTGCGGTAGAAATGGTTGGAATATGAAGTTTTCCACCTGTATATTCCAATAAAAATAAGTTTCTTGAAATTTGCAGTTCTTCCGCTAAATTCGGAATTCCTTTTAAACCTAATCTTGTCGAAACAATTCCTTCGTTTGCAACGCCATTTCCTTTAATATTTGGATCTTGCGAGTAGGCAATTACCAATCCGTCAAAATCTTGTACATATTGCAAAGCAATTTTCAGAATGTTAGCGTTGTCGATGCTTTTATTGTAATCTCCAAAAGCAATTGCTCCTGAATTTTTCATGTCAAAAAGTTCTGCCATATCTTTTCCTTCACTGGCTTTAGTCAAAGCGCCAATTGGGAAAATTTCTGTAGCAAAACCATTTGCTTTATTTTTTACAAAATTTACCTGAGATTGATTGTCAATAATAGGCAGTGAATTTGGTTGTAATGCAATTGCTGTAAAACCGCTTTTTGCCGCAACATTCAATCCGTTTGCGATAGTTTCTCTGTCTTCGTAACCTGGTTCTCCAAGTGAAACACTGCTGTCAAACCATCCTTGAGAAACATGAAGATTGTCAAATCGAACGATTTCTGCATCATCGTTTGGTAGAGAGACACCTATTTTTTCTATAACACCATCTGCAATTAAAAGATCAACGGTCTGATTATGAAACGGACTTTTTGAGTCGATAATTTTGGCGCTTTTGATGATTAGTTTCATATTTTGGATATTTATTTTATTAAAACATTAAATGTTTTTATTTACTACCATTAAGAAATTAAGTTAATAAAGAGGAGTACTTAATTTTCTAGACATTAAAAAAAGCAAGGTCATAAAGCAAAAGCTTAATAATCTTAATGTCTTAATGGTAAGAAAAATCATTTCACAAATTTTATAATTGCCATTTCTAGTGCTAAAAATAACAGTGCAAAGATAACAAACCATTTCCAAATTTGGCTGTCAGTTCGTTCAGTTTGTAAAGTATTGAAAATGGTTGAAATGGTATCGGCCGTTTTGAAATCAGAAACTACATTTGTATTTACATGACTCAAATCACTTTCGGTTCTTTTGTAATTAAAGCTTAAGTTTTCAACCCATTCTTTTTTGTCAAAAATGCTATAATTTCCAGCTGTTTCAGGGAAATCATTAAACGTTAATTTGACTTTGTTGTTTAAAATCTGCTGAATTGGTATAAACGAATCTTCTGTTCCTTTTACTTCTAAAATAGCATCTTTTGTCAATAAAACATCAACAAAGTAAGGTTGATTGTTTCCAATGGTCAACGCGTTAACTCCAGTTTTTTGGTTGTTTGTTGCGATTTTATAAAACAAAGGAACGATTAAAGGCGATTGCTGAAAATTAGAATTGACGCTGTTTATTGCCGCAGAAAATAATGTCACACCAGAAACTGAATTTTGAATGGAAGTCACAAAAGCACTTTGATCTTCATAAGACAAAACAGCAGGGTACGGACTTGAAACAGCGAAAGAAGCATTTGTTTTTGGATATTGAAAATTCGTAATCCTGTTTTCAAAAACTCCAGAAAACAACGGATGGTCAAAGTTGATTTTGGTAATCAACTTATTTTCGGTTTTTAAATAATTAAATTGAATTTTTCCGAAGTTTGCCAAGAAAGCGTTGAAGTTTGAAACTGTAATTTTTTCAGAAGGAATGATAACTAAATTTCCTCCTTTTGAAACAAAACTTTTTAGAGTTGTTTGTAATGCTTGCGGAATCTCAACTAATTCATTCAGAATAATTGTATTTTGTTTTTCTAAACTATTATAATCTAAAGAACTAATTGGGTAATTGTTGTAATTGAATTCTGTAGAAGTGTAAATTCTGGATAAGAAATTGCTTTTTTCTGGTTCGCCAATGCTGATTACGTTTGTTTTTTTGTTTTTAGAAATGCTGAAATACAATTTATTGTCATACGTCAATCCGTTGTCTTCAATTGAAACATAACCATGGAAAGCTTCTTTCGGAATCGTAAAATTGATTTTCTTTTTCTTTGCATCAAAATTGATGATTGTTTTGGCAATCAATTTGTTTTGATTGTATAAAGCAGTCGAAATTGGGCTGAAATCATCACCATAAGCCGATAAGTTTACCCCAATTTCATAAAAGTTTTCTAAAGTCTGATTGATGTAAACGCTGTCAATTGAAACGTTATTTTTTTGTTCTGCTTCCGGAACGATGAAATATGGTTTTTCTTCAAAATCAATATTTTTAACATCTTTTTCTTTTAAGCCAACAGCATCCGTAATAATTACAATATCCTTTTTATATGCTGATTTGTGTGCTTTTATTTTTGCTATAATAGAAGTAAGCTCAAATGGCGAAGCGCTGTAATTTAAATTTTGAAGGGCGCTTTTTGACGATTTGATGTCAGTATTCCAATAATTTTCAGTGTTTGTCAAAAGCGAAAATTGTGTCGTTTCTGGAGTGTTTTCAAGCAATTCTTGCACTGCACGTTTCAGCAATTCACCTTTTTTCCTTTTGCTTGCATGCTGAACGAATTGTCTAAAACGATATACATTTCGTTTGAAGCATTTTTGCTGTCTTTTGCTTCAAAAAATGGTTGTGCAAAAGCAATAATCGCACAAGTAAGTAATAATAAACGAGTAGCAAGCAATAATCGTTTTTTGATTTTTGAACTTTTTCTGGTTTGAATGGCAAGTTCTTTCAGGAAACGAACATTGGTGAAATAAGAAGTCTTAAAACGTCTTAATTGAAATAAATGAACCAAAATTGGAACAATCAATAAGAACAGAAAGTATAGAATTTCGGGATGTTTAAAATGCATTCTGGCTTCGATTTACTTCACTACGTTTTGTAGATGCTGGTCAAAAATACAAATTTTTAGTTAAACCATATAAGTTATATAAGAGATTATAAGTAAGTAGTTATTGCGTTTCAGTTAAATGAACTTATATGACTTCTGTGGTGAAATGTAACAAAAAAATGTAACTTTTCTGGTTTCATTTGTAATGATGAAAAAGATATTATTGTGTATTTTAGCGTATTCAAAAAACAATATAGAATATGAAAAAGTTATATGTGATCTTATTTTCAGCTTTAGCATTAACTACAGCAAAAGCTCAAAGTAAATTCAATTTATTAGTTGGAACTTATACCAATAAATGCCAAAGCAACGGAATTTATGTTTATGAATTCAATGCCGCATCAGGTGATTTCAAGCTTAAAAATTCTTCTGAAAATGTAATAAGTCCGAGTTATTTATCGGTTTCATCAAATAATAAGTTTGTGTATGCGGTAAACGAAAACGGGACTCAAAGTGCTGTGAGCGCATTTGGTTTTGATGTCGCTTCTGGAAAACTTAAATTTTTGAATACAAATGATGCTTTAGGTGCAGATCCTTGCCATTTGATCAATGACGACAAAAATGTAATTGTAGCCAATTATTCTGGCGGAAGTATTGTTGTTTTTAAGAAAAATGCTGACGGAAGCATTACGACTGTACAACAATTAATCCAGCACGAAGGAAAAGGACCAAATGTAGCGCGCCAAGAAAAAGCGCATGTTCATCAAGTTGTTTTTTCACCAGATAAAAAGTTCGTTTTATCTAATGATTTAGGTTTAGATAAAGTTTTTATTTACAAATACAACCCGAATTCTAAAAACGAAATGCTGACTTTAAAAGGAAGTGTTGATGTTAAAGCCGGAAGCGGACCAAGGCATTTGACTTTTAGTAAAGATGGCAAATTTGTTTATTTGGTTCAGGAACTAGATGGCACATTGACAACTTTGAGTTATGATAAAACCGGAAGCCTAAAAATAGTTGCCGAAACAAGTATTCTGCCTAAAGGATTTAAAGGAGGAACAGGCGCAGCAGACAATTAAAATTTCGCCTGACGGACAATTCTTATATCTAACAGACCGCGTTGATGCAAATGCAATTTCAGTATATAAAATTCTGAAAAATGGAAGTTTGGAATTGGTAGAGCAACAAAGCACTTTAGGAAAAGGTCCAAGAGATTTTGCTATTGATCCAACAGGGAATTATCTTTTAGTAGGGCATCAATATACAAACGACATTATTATTTTTAAAAGAGATAAAACCACAGGAAAACTTACTAATACAGGTAAAAAGATTGAATTGTGTTCGCCTGTAGGTTTGGTTTTTACAAAGTAAATACATGAACAATATTGATAAAGTTTTAAGTAGCTTAGGTTATCTTTTAATAGTCATTTCGATTGTTTCTATTATTACAGATGTACACCTTTTGGTATCTCATTGGCATGCATTGTTTTCCAATGATTATTATAAAATGATTGGCGGAGGGATTCCTCCAAAAGACGTTTTGTTTTATAATATTTTCCGTTGGTCATTGTTGTTAATTGGCGGAATAGGTTTTGTAAGCAAAAATGTTCTAGCATGGATTTGTACACAGGCTTTTGTGTTTTTAACTTTCTGTCTCAGTCGCGATTAATTTGCTATCTGATTTTGCTAGACATTTTGAAAGTATAAATTGGAATTATTTTTCAACAGCAATAATAAGCGGAAGTATATTGATTTTTGCCTTTAGAACATTAAATGAGAACGGAATAAAAGGTGAGCTAGGAGTCGAAAAGCATCAAAAGATCTGGCTTTTGTCAAGCATCTTTATTTTAGCAGTAATTGGAATTCTAATTTTGGAATTCCTATAAAGCAAAAAATCCAAATTCCAAGTTTGATTGGAATTTGGATTTTTTATTGGATTTTATTATTTTTTATTTTTTCTTCTTCTTTTTCTCATTTCTCGTTTTCAACATATTTCTGTTGACAGAACCATGAGTTTTCTTTTTGGTTTTTGAAGGACCTCCAAGATTGATTTTTTGATTCTTTTTTGATTTTTCGTGAAAAGCGCCGTCACCTTCAAGTTTTGGTTTTTTCATTAAAAACTTTCTTGGCAATTTGTCTTTTTCAGCCTCAATCAGTTTTTCTGAAATTTCAACTTCTTCAGGAAAATCAGCAATTTCAAGCTCTTGATCCATCAAAAGTTCAGTTTCAATTTTGAATTCTTCCTCTCTTGGAGTCACAAAACTAATTGCGGTTCCCGTTGCATCTGCACGACCTGTACGACCAATTCTGTGCATATAAAGTTCTGGTTCTTCTGGAAGTTCAAAGTTGATTACGTGCGTGATATTCGAAATATCCAAACCTCTGGCCATAACGTCTGTTGTAATTAAGCCACGAAGATTTCCTTCTTGAAATTCGGCCATTGTGCTCAAACGGTAATTTTGAGATTTATTAGAGTGAATAACACCAAACTGTCCTTCAAATAGCTCATCAATACGATTGAAAAGCATATCTGAAATCTTTTTATTGTTCACGAAAACCAAAATACGACTCATACTTTCGTCGTTTTCTAGTAAATGCTTCAACAGATTTACTTTGGTATTGAAATTCGGAACGTTATAAGTAAGTTGAGTAATTTTTTCAAGTGGCGTTCCTGATGGCGCAAGTGTAACTTCTTCAGGAAAATCAAAATAATCATTTAATAAATCATCAACTTCATCTGTCATTGTTGCTGAGAACAGAATGTTTTGACGTTTGGTTTTCATCATTGCAAAAAGCGCAGTCAATTGTGGTCTGAAACCTAAATTCAGCATTTCATCAAACTCGTCGATAACCAGTTTTTGAGTTTCATCAAAACGAACCACAGCGTCAAGCGCTAAATCCATTGTACGACCAGGCGTTCCAACTAAAATGTCGACACCCTCATAAACGACTTTTTTTGTGTATTGATGTTTACGCCTCCGTAAATTCCCAAAGTTTTAACCGACATATAAGTCGTCAGTTTTTCAACTTCTTCGACAACCTGAACCACTAATTCACGTGTTGGAACAAGGATTACGATTTTTGGCGTATTCGTATGCGTAAATTTATAAAGCTTTAAAAGTGGCAATAAATAAGCAAATGTTTTACCGGTTCCGGTTTGTGCAATTCCCATCATATCTCTTCCTGACATGATTACAGAAAAAGATTTTTCCTGAATAGGAGTAGGCGTAACAAATCCTAATTCGTCAACTGCTTTTTGTAATGATTTTGGAAGATTGAATTTTTCGAAAGTGCTCATTTGCATTAAATTTTGTGCAAAGATAGCTATAAATAGCTGAAAAATTGGCATCTGTTAAAAATTACGATAGTTTATGGTTTTCGTATTTCTTAAAAACAGACTTCAAAAAGCTATAATAATCGCTTTATTCGCAATAAAAGTTCGTTCGGATTAAATGGTTTTGCAATAAAATCGTCAACACCCAATTCAAAAGCTTCTTCGACTGTATTTTCCTCTTCACCAAGCGATGAGAGCGCAATAACACGAATATTTTGGAAGTTTTTTTTAATATGATTAATAATTTCCAGACCCGATTTCAACGGAATAATGATTGTGGTGATCACTAAATCTGGCAAAATTACCGGAATACGTTCCAATGCACTCATACCATCTTTAGCAATGCTTATTTTGTAACCTTCTTTTTTAAAATAAATTTTAGAATTTCAATTGCCATATCATCATTTTCGATGATCAAAATTTTTTTTCGCTGATACCCATTTTGCTGTTTTTGGCTTTTATTTTTTGTACAGTTCGATTTCGTCAATCATAACCATAGGTTTTTTATTTTTTCGTAATCTCCATTCAGGTAATTTGGTTTGATTTTCTACGAGTACTTTTATTTTGGCAAAAGTACTAATGTTCAGGTTTTTAAATTCCCATGATTTTGTTGTAATTTCATAGTCTTCTGTTAAATTATCATAAATTTTCTCCTGTATAAGTTTCCATTTCTGATCTTTAAAACCATAAATTTTTATTTTTTTTGGTGGAAAAATCCAATGTCTCTGATCTTCAAGGAAATTCAATTTTAAAAGATTAAAATCTAACTTTTTGGTTTCAATTTCAAAAGAAGGATTTGTCCCATACCAGCCAATCCAATTGATGTTGAAATCTTTATAACCTCTATTTCCATCCACAAGTCCGTAACTTCCTTTTCCTTTAAAGTCATCTGAAGGCGGGGTTATAAAATTGATTTTCAAATCTTCACCCAAATGTGTTGTTGTGTTTTCACAAATTTTTAGCCATTGCTGATAATATTTATCGGGTGAAAGTCCATCTTCGCTTAGTTCATAAATTCCAAAATCATTGCAGGATTTAGTGAAATTTTGAACTCTTTCGGTCAATTTATCTTTGACTTGTTTTTCTCCATTATTATTTACGGTAAACATTCCGTGTTGGTTTTTTCCATAAAACTTAGACTGTTCAAAATAGACAAATTCAAGACCCAAGCGAAGTTTTAAAACTCTCGATTTTAAAACAGTATCATCGGCAACAGCATCAGAAGCCAGTTCGAGCAATTTATCGTATTGATCCATTGCTTCAGGCGATAAAAAAGTATTTCGGGCCTGAACTGGACCGGAATAAACATCGAGATAGGAATTGCTTTTATTTTGATTCTCAATCAGAAGTTTCAAATAATCGCTTATATGTGGCGTCGCTTTTCCATAAAAACCTCTTAAAAAATCGGCTGTAACGGCTTTAATATCAATATTGGGATCCCAAAGTAATTTCGCTAAAAGATACTGTCTCAATTCAGAAAAATCTCCAGGGACGTCGGCGTAGCCTTGAACAAATAATCCTGTGACTTTGTTTTTTTCAAAAAGCTTGTAATTGCTTTGAAAAGATTCAAAATTTGGAAAAGGCGACATATAATTAGAAAATTGAACTGTATAATCCCAAAGGAATAAATGTGGAGAAGTTTTGCTCCAATTCTCTAAAATTTTTACAAATGAAGGCGCGCTTTGTACCGAAATTGCTTTTCCTCGGTTTAATTCTATTGGGCATAAAATAGTATAAATATTTGATGCTATTTTTAAACTAGTTGGTGGTTTGAAAGTATGCAAATAGGCGAGCGTCGTAATTTTTGTATTTGGAAAATGAGCAAGCAATTTTATTCAAAAAATAGTAGAAAGAGCCTTGTGGCCCGCCGAATTTCTCATTTAATTTTCGGCATTCGGTACATTCGCAATATACTACATCATCATTTTGGCTTACCGAATAAAATTGAGCACCTGGTTTTTCGGCAATAATCTTAGCCATTTTTTCTCTACCAAATCGACAACGGTGTCGTTCGTCATGCATAAAGATTCGCCGTTTCGTTTACCTTCATACAAAGCAAAAAGTTTTGGATTGGTTTTAAAATATTCCTTTGGCGGCACAAGAACATTGAAAGAATGTCCCCAAATTCCGAAATCGTCAATATGCCAATCTAGTTTGTGCCAATCGCGAAAGCTTTCGTCATAACAATCAGGAAAAAACAATGCGCGATAATCAAAAGCGGGTTCATAACGTTTTGTACTATTTTTAGGAAATGAAAATTCAGTTACTTTCGGAATATAAGTTTCTGTGGCAGTAAATTTTCTGAATTCCCAGATTTCTAGCAAAGTATAAACCGCATAACGCAGGTATTTTGGATTTTGAGCAATTAGATAAATAGATTTTGAATCGCTTTTGATTAAAAACTCAGTTGGTTTTAATTTTTCTTCATCAGAAATTTGCAGAATTATTTCAGATGCATCATCACTTTTATTTTGGGTAATATTCTCAAATTGTCTTCCAAAAGCCTTATCAAGATATTTTTTTAAAATCAAAGCGGCGTCACGGCTTTCATCAGATTTAGAAATGACGCTGTTTTTGTGGGTTATAATAATTTCAGATTGAGCCATCATATTCAAGTTAAATAGGAAAAAAAGAGGAGCGGTAATTTAAAGTAAAGCTTCTTTTTCATGATTATTTAAAATTTATATTGCAATAAAAAGGCAAAATCAAGTTCTGTTTGGTATTTATCAGGAGTATATTCCTGTTGATTGCATGTAACAAGAATTCCTGCTATGTAATGGCTCTTGATCAATTTATAAAAGCCTCCACTGATTCTATAGGAATTCAAAGACATTCTTTTGTCAAATTCGGCTCCTCTAGTACGATCATCTGGAGAAGTTCCGTAACCAGCTATTAAAGTGACATAGTCAAACTTTGTTTTATAATAATACCGCGATGTAAGTGTAAATGACGGATCATCTTTTTGAATAAAAGATCTTAAATTAATCCAGTATTCACCAAAATATTTTCCAACGCCAATATTTAATGTTTTTATGTCGCTATTATCTTGCATTTTAATATAGCGCACACCTAAATCTGCTTCCCATCCTTTTTTGAAAGCTTTGAAAAAGAATACCCAAATCGCCATTCAGGAAAGGCGCTGTCTGCACTGTAAGCCAAATCAATGTATGAATAATTATTGTGTTTTGCAAAAAGGTAAGATTCTACTTCAAACTGAAGTCCGCTGGACATAACTAAATTTGACGACAGCCGTTTAGCATAACTCACTCTTCCGATTAAGCTTCCCCAAGATCGCTGTCTGGTATAATCTGCGCTTGCTAGATGCCAAGGGCCAACGCCATCACGACTGATTGTTGTATAATTGTAGTATGTTCCTATTCGATCCATATTGACGGTATTGTACAATTCAAAAAGACGAACCTCAATATCAGGATCATGAGGAAATTTTTCTCTGATGGATTTTAAATACTTGGCTTCGTTTTTAGTATCATTTTGTAATGAATAAAAAGCAATTCTTTTAAGGCGGAATGTTTTTTCTTCAGGGTATAATTCTATTGCCTTGTTTGCAACTGCAACGCCGTCATCATATTTTTCTTCCTCAATATCTAAATTGATCAAATAAATAAAAGCTTCCTGATATTTTGGGTTTTTGTCGATGACATAATTGTAATAATATCTTGCGCTGTCTTTTGCATTTACAAAATCATAATTACGTCCTAGAGCCAAATGAAAATCAAGATAATCTGGAGCCAGTTTTTTCCTAATAGAGCTCTTTGGATATTGAGTGTATAATCAGGATGTTTGGTTTGCATATCCTTGGTTATAACAGTCAATAGGCTGTCAGTATCTATTTTCTGTGCTTTTATATTTTGGACAGAAAATAGAATAATCCAGATCATCAGGCATGTATGTAAAACGCTGTTGTATTTCATAATTCCTTTATTTTTTGTTTGGCTGATCAAAACCTTTTCGAACCATGACGCCCCACTTTTGTTCTTTTTTTCCAAAGAAATACCAATATCCTTTTATTGACGCATAAACATTTACAGGATGGTAGACAAAAGGTTCAATAGCCGCCATCCCGATCAATGTCAAAAGTTCTTTGTAATTAGAATATGTCCTGTATAATGTTTCATCAATCAATATTGAAATTATAGTGATGAATAAATAAAAAAGATATACCAAAAGGCTCACAATGAATAAATACTCGTAATTTATTATGCCAAGCATAAAACTAGCAATGAGAATAATAACTCCAATAAGCTCGATTATTGGCACTAAAAACTCAAAACTGAAAAAGAAAGGCAAAACCAGAAAACCAGTTCTTCCGTACTTCGGGTTCAAAAACATTTTTCTGTGCAGATATAGTGTTTGTATAAGTCCTCTTGCCCAGCGAATTCTTTGCCTCAAAAATATTTTTCTTGTACTTGGAACTTCAGTCCAGCAAAGTGATTCGGGAATATATTTGATCAAAAACTCTTGGTTGGTATCGTGCATATATCTTCGCATTCTTGTGACAAGTTCCATATCTTCTCCAAGCGACTGATGCCAATATCCGCCAGCTTTTACTACTATTTCCTTATCAAACATTCCAAGTCCGCCAGATACTAAAAGCAAGCCGTTTATTTGACTCCAAGCCATTCGGCCAAATAAAAAAGAGCGAACATATTCTAATTCCTGAAAACGTGGATACCACTCTTTTGGATAATGCACTTTGAACAAAAAACCTTCTTTTACATCGCATGAATTCGAAATTCTGATTCCTGCGCCAGTAGCTATAATACGAATATCGCTTTCCATAAACGGTTTCGCTAGTTTTAGAATAGTATCTTTTTTTAAAATGCAATCAACATCAGTACATAAAAAAAGAGGATATTGTGACGAATTTATGCCTGCATTTGAAGCATCGGCTTTGCTCTTTCCGTTTATTTTGTCTACAACGAGCAATTTTGAATAGACTGGATTTTTGGATCTATAATGGCCTCTTACAGGCTGTGTTGGGATTTTTTCCTGATAATAAAAATCAAATTTCACCAGCTCAAATTCGGCTATCAATTTTTCTAACGTGTCATCAGAGCTTCCGTCATTTACAATTATAATTTCATATTTGGGATAAGTAAGCGAAAGGAGTGATTTTACATTATAAACAATATTTACACCTTCATTGAACGCAGGCGCTACAATTGAGACTCCTAATATATGATTGGAACGAAGCAAAACTTCCTCTTCAAGATAACGCTGATATTTGACATGTCGTATGATTGCCAAATAAGACATGCTGGCTAAAAAAACATAAAATAAAATATAAGCAATAGAAAATATGCCTGCAAAAATTGCATAGCAATGAATCAGCAAGTAAAAAAACTCCTGGATCATAATTCTACTTTTCTAATATGGTTGATCATTTTTTGAGTATCAGGATCTTGAATACCTAATTTGTCTACGCCCTTAGAATCTAGGTTGTTATAACAAAAAACCATTTTCAGCTTTACATCTTTTATTTCTTGTTTTGGGATTTCACTCTTTAAGAAAGAAATTGTTTTTCCTGATCCAATTACAGCTAAAGTCTCCATTATTTCGATTTGAGTATCCCGTGTTTCATAATTAATTATAGAAAGAAGTTCATCTTCTGCCTCATATAAAAAAGTTCGCGAATGGCAATAATTACATCAGTTCTTAATGCTTTATGTTCGTGATTGAGCAATTTTATAATCTCAGCCGATTTGTTTCTGTAGTTGTAAAAAACCATCGTCATTACAGCTAATTTCAAAATGGCTTTGTTTTTGGAATGTATCCAAAGATCAATGTCTTTTGGCATTGGAATGTTTTCTGAATGAAGTACATCCATTACTTTGATAGTCGTAATGCGAGATACTTTGAGAGGGATTTTGTCCAAAGCCAGCCAATTGCCTTTTGAAAGTGCTAAAAATGCAATATTGGCATTCGACATGATAATCTTGTTGGGATGCAGTAAATATTTTTTTATCATCATTATTCCTGGCGTGTATCCTAATGCCTGAAAATGATAAAAACCAATACACTTTTTATATTTTCTAAAATCTCGGATCAAACGTGCTGAGTAACGATTCAATTCAAGTTGTTTGTAGATCGAAAGTATATTTTTAGCTGTTTTCCCTTTTAAATTGCTTTTCATGAGGATCATATTACTGATCAGCATGTCTTTGCACCAGTTTTTATGTATCGGAATTTCCGATTTAAATTCTGAAATTTTGTATTTTAAAGTGTTTTTATCAGGGTTTGAAAGTGTAATTTCAGTTAAGAAAATTTCCGATTTGCGAATAATGCTGGATCGATATGGCGACGTGAGTTGATAACGTATTCTTTTAAAAAGAAGAATTACGATTAAAGATAAGGTTATGCATAAAAAAACGGAATGACAAAATATTTGATATAATCTATAAGTTGCTCCATACCAATAGCTTTATACTGTAATATTACGAAAAAAACAGAAAAAAGCTAACGAAAAAGAACTCAGTTTAGGATTAAAATCCTTCAAAAACGCCTAAGCCAAAAAGAGCAAAATCATATTTTACAGGATCTTGGCTGTCCATTTCTCGAAGTTTTGAATCTAATTCGGCCAAAGCTTTTCCGTCGTTTTGCTTTCGCGAAAGTAATCCTAATTTTCGGGCTACATTTCCAGAATGAACATCTAAAGGACAAGATAAAATAGAAGGAGAAATAGTTTTCCAGATTCCAAGGTCAACTCCTTTTGTATCTTGTCGAACCATCCAGCGCAAGTACATGTTGATTCGCTTTGCGACAGAATTATTCAAAGGATCTGAAATGTGTTTTTGTGTTCTGGCCAAATGATCGATTTCGAAAAATATTTTTTTGAATTCGCTGATGCTTTTCTGCAAACTATTCTTGTCCTGATTTTTGGCAAAAACAGCTTCGAGCCCATTATGGTTTTTGTAAATATGCTGTAAGCCTTTTATAAAACCGCCCAAATCTTTCCCGTTAAAAGTGCGGTGAACAAAATTTTCTAATCGGGCTAAATCTTCTTCAGAATGTGACATGACAAAATCATAAGGCGTATTGCCCATTAATTCCATCATTTTATGCGAATTTTTGATAATCATTTTACGGTTTCCCCAAGCAATCGATGCACTTAAGAATCCGGCAATTTCAATATCTTCTTTTTGTGAAAATAAATGGGGAATTTGCACAGGATCGCTTTCTATAAAATCCTGATTATTATATAGAATGACTTTTTCGTCAAGAAATTCTTTGAGTTCTGTTTTATTCATCTGCAACCGTTCCTGTATTGCTGATTTGGCCGTCAACCATTATTAATTTTCTATCGGCCATATTTGCCAATTCTTCGTTGTGGGTCACAATTACAAAAGTCTGACCAAATTCATCTCTCAATTGAAAAAATAATTGATGCAGATTTTCAGCAGAATGTGTATCTAAATTTCCCGATGGTTCATCGGCAAAAATAACATCGGGTTTATTGATTAAGGCTCTTGCAACGGCTACACGTTGTTGTTCTCCGCCCGAAAGTTCATTCGGTTTATGATCAACACGATGTGACAAGCCTAAAAACGCAAGAAGTTTTTTGGCTTCGGTTTCAGTTTCTGATGGCTTTTTGCCAGCAATATAAGCGGGAATGCAAACATTTTCTAAAGCCGTAAACTCAGGCAAAAGCTGATGAAACTGAAAAATAAAACCCAAGTTTAAGTTTCTGAAATTAGATAAAGCCTTGTCATTGAGTTTCAGGATATTTTCTCCATTTATTGTTAACGAAGTGTCTGTATTGCCGTTTGAAGGTTTATCTAAAGTTCCTAGAATATGTAGTAAAGTAGTTTTTCCGGCACCAGAAGCACCAACAATCGAAACAATTTCTCCTTTTTTAATATGCAAATCAACTCCTTTTAAAACTTCAAGCTGATCGTAGAATTTATGTATATTTTTTGCGTGTATCATTTTAGAAACTGTTTCTACAAAGAAACGAAGATTATAATCAAAATTCAAATTCCTCAGTGAGTAAATAGTGAATAGGGAGAAGTGAAATTTCTTAATCCGATCTTTGATCGGATTAAAATCTAAAATCTAAAATCTAAAATCTAAAATCTAAAATCTAAAATCTAAAATCTAAAATCGGTATGTTTATTGATAATGGGAATTTAGAAATTAAATTATGAAAAGAAATAATTCGATTTGATCAATTATTTTTAATTTAGATGAACTTAAATAAATGTAATATGCAGGATTTGAAAGCAATAGATGAAGATGATAAAACAAGAAAACTTTTGTTGGGTTTGCTTTTAGATGGAATCGGAATGATTTCGTTTACTATTCCATTTATTGGGGAATTTGGCGATGTGATCTGGGCGCCAATTGCCGCTTTTATTATGACACGAATGTATAAAGGCAGGGTAGGGAAAGTGGCCAGCGTTTTGACCTTTGTCGAGGAGATTCTTCCTTTTACTGACGTAATTCCTTCCTTTACTATTACTTGGATTTACACGTATTATTTTCAGAGAAGGAACAAAGAGGTCTAGTTTTTAAATAAAAAGCCTAGTCCCATATTTTTGAGCATTTTCTTTTCGAAGTTCCAAAAGAATTTGAATTGACCAAAAATAGCTCCAATTGCGACCAATAAAACTTGATAAATTGGGAAAATAATCAGTAAACGAATTAAAGTAAACCAACCGCCAAAATCTTCTTTTGTAATTCCAAGCCAAACACAGAAAGGCTTAGACAGCCACGCAGATGCCGATCCGGTTATGGCAAAAACGATAAGAATTATAATGGCTTGAAAATTTGAGGTAATTCCCCAGCGTTGTTTTAGTTTGTTCATTGTTATTTGTAATGATTACAAATATAATAACATTATCTAATTGGAACGTAACCCCAAAGCTTTTGTTTATAAGTATTTTGAAAATAAATCATGTAGTTGTAAATAAGGTAATTTACTTCATAACCATAATGAATCTCTGGGCGGTAGTCAATCAGCATTTCATATAAATTCGGATTGTAAAGTTGAGGCTGACGCACGCGATTATTCCACTCGGTTACATACAAGTAATTTTTGTTCTCGAGATAAGCTAAAGAATAATAAAAACGAGGTTGCGCAATAGAGGCCAGCCAAGTCGAAAAACCATTGTCGATAATAATTACTTCATATTCTAAGGAATCGTTTGCAATTCGGACGGTATCATTTACGCCAGATTGTGGTTTAGGCGAATTTGAAGCTACAACATTATTTTTTGAAGCTGTCGAACACGCTATAATTGTAAACAAAACAATCAATATGTAAATGAATTTTCTCATGACGCAGTTTTGAAACTTAAATTTACGAATAATTGAAGAAAGAGGTTTGTTATTTAACAGTTTGTTTTAAAGATTCTAAGTCTCTAAGATGCTGAGATTCTAAGTTTTGTTTGTTTCGTGAAAAAGAAAAGCTGTTTATTTTAATAAACAGCTTTTTGAATATCTTACAAAGAGACTAAAACCTTAGGAACTTAGAATCTTAGTATCTTGGAGACTTAGAGTCTTTATTTACTTCCAAACAATTTACCAATAAAACCAGAAATGCCACCTTTACTTTTAGTAACGACTAGAACATCGGCAACATCGACTTTTCCGTCATTGTTTTGGTCAAGGCCAAATTGCATTCCGTATTTAGAAATGGTATCCATTATTCCAGAAGCTTGTCCGCTGTTTCCTGAAATGGAATTTATAATATCTGAAATTTGAAAACTGCTGTCGTTTGGATCTTTTGCTTTATTGACTAGAGAACCTAAAATCTGTGGAATCAAATTAGAAGCCACTCCGCTTGAATCTGCACTGCTCAATCCGAATTTCTCTCCAAGATTACCGCTTAATTGCTGTTGAATTTGTCGCACAACAGGATTTGAACTGTCTATTGGAGAGTTACCATTAAATAATCCGGCAATCTGATCTGTGTTTCCCTCAGAAACAATCTTTTTTAATCCTTCAAAAATAGAACTGCTTGTTTCGCTTATTACGGCGTCATTATGTTCATTTGGGACAGCGTTGTTGTTTACAACTGCATCGCCTCCATATTGCTGTACTAATTGGGTTAATTGTTCAAACATGATATTAAGGATTTAGATTAGAACTCAAATTTAATCAAAAAAGAAAGGGATTTATTAAACAATGTTAATAAATCCCTTACAAGTAATTTAATTATAGTTAATTAGCTTAACAAAGTAATGATTTGTGATGCTAATTCAGTACCAATTCTGTCTTGCGCTTCTCCTGTTGCGGCTCCGATGTGCGGCGTCAAAGAGATTTTAGAGTGCATTAAGATTGCCATTTCTGGTTTTGGCTCGCTTTCAAAAACGTCTAAACCAGCAAAAGCAACTTTTCCTGAATCTAAAGCTTTTACTAAAGCAACTTCATCAATAACGCCTCCACGAGCACAGTTTACGATTCCAACTCCGTCTTTCATGATTTCAAGTTCTTTCTCTCCAATGATGTATCCATCTTGAGCAGGAACGTGTAAGGTAATGAAATCTGCTTCTTTAAATAAAGATTCTAAAGATTGAGAAACGATTTTAGTTGTAATTGATTGTCCGTCGAAAAATTCAACTTTTACATCTACTTCAGGAATAAAACTATCAGCGGCGATAACTTTCATTCCTAAACCAAGAGCCATTTTTGCAGTAGCTTGTCCGATACGACCAATACCAACAATACCTAAAGTTTTACCTCTTAATTCTGTTCCGTTAGCATAAGCTTTTTTCAAACCGTCAAAGTTTGAATCACCTTCTAAAGGCATATTTCTGTTAGAATCATGCAAGAAACGAACACCAGAAAATAAGTGTCCAAAAACCAATTCAGCAACAGATTCTGAAGATGAAGCAGGAGTATTGATTACATGAATTCCTTTGCTTTTAGCATAATCAACATCAATGTTGTCCATACCAACACCACCACGACCGATGATCTTGATGCCAGGGCAAGCATCAATAATATCTTTACGAACTTTAGTTGCACTACGAACTAAAATTACGTCAACATTGTTCTCATTTATATAGTTAGCTACTTGTTCTTGAGCTACTTTTGTAGTGATAACTTCAAAACCACCTTTTTCTAAGGCTAGAATTCCACTTTTAGAAATTCCATCATTTGCTAATACTTTCATTGTGTGTTTATTGTTTTATTTGGTTAATCGTTTTAACTGTTTAATCGTTTATGCGTTTAACTGTTTAATCGATGAACCACTCTATTATTTTTCTTTTTTGATATTTTCTAAAGGAAGTATTTTACGTTTAAACAGCTAACCAAATTAACGATTAAACAGTTAAACGCATAAACGATTAAACTTTAGACTCAAGTGCTTTCATTACATCAACTAAAACCTGAACGCTTTCAATTGGCATAGCATTGTAGATAGAAGCTCTGTAACCACCAACAGAACGGTGTCCAGGCAATCCAGAAATGTTTGCCGCTTTCCATAAAGCATCAAAAGTTTCAGTGTGTTCAGGATTGTTCAATAAGAAAGTCACATTCATATTCGAACGGTCTTCTACTGCGAGCAGCACCTTTGAATAATGGGTTTCTATCGATTTCAGCGTAAAGTAATTCTGCTTTAGCATTGTTTAATTTTTCAACCAGTCGCGATTCCGCCTTTTTCTTTAATCCATTGTAAAGTTAAAAGAGAAACATAAACAGCAAATACAGGTGGAGTATTGTACATACTTTCTCCTTTGATGTGTTTCGCGTAATCTAGCATACTCGGAATAGTTCTTCCGTTTTTGCCTAAGATTTCTTCTTTAACCACTACTAAAGTAGTTCCTGCTGGTCCCATATTTTTTTGAGCACCTGCATAGATTAAGTCGAATTTAGAAAAATCTAATTCACGTGAAAAAATATCAGAACTCATATCACAAACAACTGGAATGTTAGTCGATGGGAATTCTTTCATTTGAGTTCCAAAGATAGTATTGTTGCTAGTGCAGTGGAAATAATCAGCATCTGCTGGAATTTCGTAACCTTTTGGAACATAAGTATAATTGTCTTCTTTTGAAGAAGCTACGACAACAGTTTCTCCGAAAAGTTTGGCCTCTTTGATTGCCGCAGTTGCCCACGTACCTGAATCTAGATAAGTCGCTTTTCCGTTTTCTTTCATTAAGTTATATGGTGCCATTAAGAATGCTGTACTTGCACCACCTTGTAAAAATAATGCTTGGTATCCTTTTCCTTGAAGTCCTAATAATTCTAAAGCAAGGGAGCGAGCTTCTTCCATAACCGCAACAAAATCTTTGCTTCTGTGCGAAATTTCAAGAATAGATAATCCTGAATCATTAAAATTTAAAATTGCTTTTGATGCCTTCTCAAAAACTTCCTGAGGTAAAATACTTGGTCCTGCGCTGTAGTTGTGTTTTTTCATGGTTGTTGTTAATAGTCGAAAAATTTAAAGATGCAAATTTCGGCAATAGGAGACGAAAAAGCGATAAATTATTCGAAATAATTACACATATTTTTACTTTGTTGTTAACAAAAACGTTATAGTATCAACGTTATCTGCGTAATCCCACAATTGAGGTTTTTGAGTTTGCCCAAATATGATGCTGTTTTCAAATAAATTGTTGCTAACAATACATTGAATTTGTTCAGAATCAGCTTCAATACGAGATTGCAAATCATCAATGTTTTCGTAAAATTCATAAAAAACACTCGAGATAGGAGAGGCGTAGCTGGAATCTTCTTTTATAGTCAAAAATCCATTATCCAGAAGCTTGAAATTGCTCATTAAAAACACCGCTTTATTATAGTCATAATTATTAGCGTATTTTTCGTAATGAATTACATCTTGATATTTGAACATCGCTTCAAAAAATCCATCAAAAACATATCCTTTTGGAACAAAAAGTTTGGAAACATTTCTGCACCCTAATCCAAAATATCTAAAAATATCTTCACCAAGAGCTTCTAAATCTTCTTTGGATTCCTTTCCGTTCAAAACCGCAACAGAATTTCTGTTTTTTCTGATGATCGATGGTTTGTCTTTAAAATAATATTCAAAATAACGAGCAGTATTGTTGCTTCCCGTTGCAATTACGGCATCGAAGTTTTCCAATTTCCCTTCTACAAAAGTGATTTTATCTTTTAGGTTTTCATCTACAGCAATTAAATATTTGGCTAAGAAAGGAAGTAGATGCTGATCGTTTGACGAAGTTTTGATCAAAGCTTTGTTTCCTGTAATCAAAACAGATAAAAAATCATGAAAACCAACTAACGGAATATTTCCTGCCAAAATCAAGGCAACAGTTTTTTCTTTTGGATTGGCTTCAAAATTATATTTAGAAATCCATTTTGTAATATTTTCTTCTGTCAGAGCTTCTGCCCAAGAAGTTATAGCAAAATAAACTTGCTCTGGTGTGTACCAGCCATTATGAGATTGTGATAAATGGATCAGGTTTTCAAAATCATCAAAAAAAATGTCGTTATATAAAACGTCACTTTTTTTATCGATTCCTTTTCAGAGAACTGACTTAAAAAATTTCCTAATTCAACAAAAACACTTTTTTTTGTTTCTAATGTCATAATGTTTGTTTATGAAGAGTTTTGATTGTAATTTTGCACAAAAATAAGCATAATTAAGTCGAAAGACAAAAGTCCAAAGTCGAAAGTCTAAAGTTGAAAAGACTTTAATACTTTTACTTTAAATACTTTCAAACTTTATGACAGACTTTATGACTTTAGACTTTATGACTTTTAAACTTTAAGACTAAAAAAGATGGCAATTATTATAACTGACGAATGCATTAATTGTGGGGCTTGCGAACCAGAGTGCCCAAATACAGCAATATATGAAGGTGCAGATGATTGGAGATATAAAGACGGAACAAGTCTTTCTGGAAAAGTAGTTTTACCTGACGGAACTGAGGTTGACGCTGAAGATGCGCAAACTCCAATTTCTGATGAAATCTATTATATCGTTCCAGGAAAATGTACAGAATGTAAAGGGTTTCACGATGAGCCTCAATGTGCTTGCTGTGTGTCCTGTTGATTGCTGTGTACCAGATGATAACCACGTAGAAGATGAAGAAACCTTGTTGAATAGACAAGCGTTTTTACACGGAGAATAATATTCTGAGACTTAATTTCAGAACTTTAAAAAATCCTGAGTAATATGCTCAGGATTTTTTTTATCTTTTTTTATCTTTTTTTTGATATTTATTCTTTATTATGCTGTTACATAACGATTTATTTTGTTAATTTGATGTTAATATTCCAAAAACAGCCTATGAGGAGACTGGTATGTTTATTTATCGTATTATTTAGTATTACAGCTTTTGCACAAAAATCTGAATATTCTATTATTGTAAAAGATATCGAAACTCAATTGCCGATAGAAAATGCAACAGTAGTTATTATGAAGACGAAGCAAATTTTGTTGAGCAATAAAGAGGGTAAGGTCACCTTTATGCTTACAGGAGGTTCTAATATTGAAATTTCGCAAACAGATTATGAAACTTTAAATATTCGATGGGTTTCTTTAAAAGATGATCAAAAGTTTGTGGTCTATTTGAAGAACAACAATAATAAACTGGATGAAATTGTAGTTTCAAAGGAAAATCCTCAAAAAATCTTTCAAAAAATTGTGGCTAATTCCAGAAAAAAATTAGCATCGTCTTATAGGTTAAAAGTCTATGTAAGAGAGTTTTTTATGCTCGATAACAAGTACTCTTATTATAATGACGGACTTGTAAATTTTCAGTTTTCAGTAAATCAAAAAAAATCAACAACCACATTATTGGTAGAGCAAAATAGATCCTACGGTTTGTTAGAAACTGATGTCAGTGCCGATTTGAAGGGATATAATTTGAATAATATCATGGAGAATTATTCGAATTTAAAATATTTTGATCAGGTTCTAGATCCGAAAACTAGAAAAGAATATGATTTTACAACCACAGGGCATCCTAATAATAAAGATTATTATGTACTGAAAATTACGCCTCTCGATAAATCAAAAAAAGCATTAGATACTTTTGAAATTGTTTATGATCCGGTTAAAAAACTGATTATCGAATATACAATTACGATTGAGCCAAGAAATCTTATGCAAATTGAAGAACAGACTAAACCAGGCTCAAAAAATGTAACCAAGTCTAATATCAAAGTTAGTTACAGAATTGATGGCGAAAATTATTATTTGTTAAGCTCGAATGAAGAAATTGCGTATAATCTTGTTTTGAAAGAACAAATAAAGAAAATTGAGGTTCGAAACAGTTTTACAACAACACATTTTAACCGACAAAATTTCACTTATAAAGAGAGTGACGTTTTTAAAGAGAAAACGCTTTTCAATAAAAAGAATAAAATCATGACCAATTATTGGGATATTTCGGGTTTTGTAGCGACTGATGAAGAAAAAGCAATTATAGCGGGTTTAGATTATAAGCTATAAAATTTAAAATGAGAGATATTTTTGATAAAAAAATCCTGAACAATCGTTCAGGATTTTGTATTTATTGTCAGGCTGAGCAATCCCGAGACTTCGGGAGAAGTCTTTTTTCTGAAATATTTTAGAAGTTAAATCCAAGTCTTGCGTAGTAATAAGCACCGCTGAATCCCATTTGAACGGCATCCCAATAACCACCAGCTTCTGTATTTCCTTGTTCATCTTGTTTTGTTGGATAAACATTGAATAAGTTGTTGCTTCCAAGGCTTAATTTTAAACTCTTAGTCAATTGGTAACCTACAGTCAAATCAGTTACTAGTCTAGGGTTGTAAACGTCATCTTCATCTGCATAATCAACTAAAACTACTTTGCTGAAACGTGTAAAAGCCAATCCTGCATCAAATTTGTTTTTTGAATACGTAAGGTTTAAGCCAAATTTGCTGTCTGGCGCAGAAGCCAATAAAAAGGCTTTTTCACGTTTTCCAAAGAAAGTCGCTTCATCTAAATCGCCATTTTTTACTTTATCAATTTTCATGTCATTGATATTTCCAACTAAAGTGGCACCAATATGTCCGAAATCATACGTTTTTTTCCAAGAGAAAACCAAATCTAAACCGTGCGTGCTTGTGTCAACTCCGTTAGCAAAGAACTGAGCAGAATCAACGCCAAGATTTAAATTGCTTGCGTCAAAATAACCTGTTAGTACGATACGATCTTTAACTTTAATATAATAACCATCAACAGTAGCTGTAAAATCACCAAATGTTGCAGTTAGTCCTAAAGAAGCATTTACTGCTTTTTCTTCATTTAATTTTTGAATTCCAAACGCTCGTGTAACAGGACTGTCATTTGGAGCAAGCAAAACTTCTTGTGCTCCTTGCGCATTAAAATTTGTAAAATGTAAATTGTAATAAATTTGAGCTAAAGATGGTGCGCGGAAACCAGTACTGATAGATCCTCTAGCATTAATATGATCTGTAATTTTTAATCTTGAAGCTAATTTTCCGTTTATAGTACTTCCAAAATCGCTATAATTTTCAAAACGAACTGCACCGCTAACCATCCAAGCTTCTGTAACATCTAATTCGGCATCAGTGTAAAGCGAGAAGTTTGTTCTGTCTTTATTTACGGTATTTAAAGGGCTGTATCCAGGAAAACCTTGTGAACCTCCAGGTCTTGGTTCGCCTGAAATTGGATCAATTGGAGGGCTTTGAGTTGTAGGATCCGTAATAACATTTCCGTTAGTATCATAAGTTGCGTATGAACCTTCTTCGCCAGCAAAAATTTCAAATTGCTCTACTCTGAATTCAGTTCCAAAAGCAATATTGAATCCGCTCATGATATCATCGTAGTTTTTAGAAATATCAAAGTTGGTTGTATTTTGAAGCAAACTATGTCCGCCGGCATCAAATTCATGAGGAGATTTTTCCTCAAGAGAAGCATTGATCGTCCCTTTGATGTCATATTGGAATTTATTCTTTCCAAAAGTATTGCTCAAATCAAATTTCCATCCGCCAGAAGATTCTGTTTTGATTCCCGCGGCAATAGAATTGTCATTAATTTTTGATGTGATTCTTGGAGTATATCCGCCAGGATAAACTGATTCAACAACTCTTTCGCCATCATTTCTAGTAAAAGCATAAGCATCAGTATCTCTGAAATTGCTTCCGCCAAAAGCATAAAACTCAGTTTTGTCGCTAATTGGAATAGACAAGTTAGCGAATAAATTAACGCCTTGCATTTCGGCATCACCAAAACCTTTTCTAAAATCGTAGGCAGGTCTTAATGTTTTGTTTTTGCTTAGAAACTCACCTGTAATATTTACGTAACCGCCTTTGCTTCCAATTCCTGTTCCATAATTGGCCGCAACTTTTACAGAACCACCATCTAAATCCTGATCTTTTCCATATGAATTTCCATTTCCATCTTGATCTAATCTAAAACCTTTTGTGTTTGGAGTTCCCGGAAGAAAATCGCCTTTCGCATGTGTATTGAAAACACCATATGTTACAGATCCTGTAAGTTCATCTACATTGTCATTTGTTATGATATTAATAACTCCCGCAATCGCATCAGAACCATATTGTGCCGCCGCTCCGTCGCGCAAAATCTCAATTCTTTTGATAGAAGCCGCAGGAATCGCATTTAAATCTGTTCCTGTGTTCCCGCGTCCGCGAGTACCAAATAAATTGATTAATGACGATTGGTGTCTTCTTTTTCCGTTAATCAAAACTAAGGTTTGGTCAGGTCCCATACCTCTTAAAGACGCAGGATCAACGTGGTCTGCTCCGTCAGAACCAGATTGTTTGTTTGCGTTAAACGAAGGAGCAACATATTGTAAAAGTTGGTTGATTTCGATTTTACCACTTTGTGTAGTAACATCTTTTACATTAATTACATCAATAGGAACTGCCGAATTTACAACGGTTCTTTTGGTGCTTCTCGAACCCACGACAACAACATCATTTAAAACTTGGCCATCGCTTTCGCTTAAATTGACATCTATTTTATCGCTTGAGGCTGATTTTTCAACTGTTGAAAAGCCAACATAGCTAAAAATTAATGTGGCGCCATCTTTGACTTTGATTTTGTAGGCTCCTTCAAAATCAGTTGAAACGCCATTTGAAGTTCCTTTTTCGACAACGTTTACGCCGGGTAGGGGTGTGCCAGTTTTGTCTTTTACGACACCTGAGACTTCTTTTTGGGCAAAAAGAAATGCTGTATTCAGCAGAAATAATATAAAAACTATTCTTTTCATGTGGGTTTGGTTTTTTGGTTTGTTTTTTATTGGTTTGGTTTATAAAAGTAGTATTTTTTAACAAAAATTTAGTAATATGTTTAAAAATTTTCAAGATTTGCTTTAAAATTGTATTAATGAACATTTTTAGTTCGTGCAAGAGCTATTAAATCTTATATTTGCAAAATTTTAAAGCCAAAAAATATGATTTTGGCAGAAATCAGAAAAGAATATTTAAAACGCAAAACATTAAAGCACAATATTTAATGTTTAGACCTAAAAATTAAAGGTCGAATAAATAATATAGAAACAAACAGATGAAAGCAGGAATTGTAGGATTGCCAAATGTTGGAAAATCAACATTATTTAATTGTTTATCTAATGCAAAAGCGCAGAGTGCTAACTTTCCGTTTTGTACAATCGAGCCAAATATTGGTGTTGTAAACGTTCCAGATCCAAGAATCAATAAGTTAGAAGAATTAGTAAAACCAGAGCGTGTACAAATGGCAACTGTAGATATCGTAGATATTGCAGGTTTAGTAAAAGGTGCAAGTAAAGGAGAAGGTCTTGGAAACCAGTTTTTAGGAAACATTAGAGAGTGTAATGCTATTATTCACGTTTTGCGTTGTTTTGACAATGATAATATTGTTCACGTTGACGGAAATGTAAATCCAATTCGTGACAAAGAAACGATCGATATCGAATTGCAGTTAAAAGATTTGGAAACAATCGATAAACGTTTAGAAAAAGTAAAACGTCTTGCAAAAACAGGAAATAAAGAAGCGCAAACTGAAGAAGCTTTATTAAACAGAATTAGAGAAGCTTTATTGCAGGCAAAATCTGCAAGAACAATTGTTCCTCAAAATAATGACGAAGAAGTTCTTATGGAAAGCTTCCAGTTAATTACGGCAAAACCAGTTTTATATGTTTGTAACGTTGACGAAAGTTCAGCAGTTAGCGGAAACAAATATGTAGATCAAGTTCGTGAATTAGTAAAAGACGAAGATGCTGAAGTAATTGTGCTTTCAGTTGGAGCAGAAGCTGATATTACAGAATTAGAAAGCTACGAAGAGCGTCAGGTTTTCCTTGAAGATATGGGATTAGAAGAGCCAGGAGCATCTGTTTTGATTCGTGCGGCTTACAAATTATTAAAACAACAGACTTATTTTACAGCTGGTGTAAAAGAAGTTCGTGCTTGGACAATCAATATTGGAGCAACTGCGCCACAAGCGGCAGGAGTTATCCACACTGATTTTGAAAAAGGATTTATCCGTGCTGAGGTAATTTCATATGATGATTATGTTCAATACGGTTCTGAAGCAAAAGCAAAAGAAGCTGGAAAATTCAGAGTTGAAGGGAAAGAGTATATCGTAAAAGATGGTGATGTAATGCACTTCCGTTTCAACGTTTAATCTTTTTTAGATAATAGAAGAAAGAACAAAGAAAATAGACTAAAAAACTGCTGGAGAGATTCAGCAGTTTTTTTTATGTCTATAACTTAAGATTTTGTTTGTCAGGCTGAGCGAAGATGAAGCCCGCGCACAGATTGGCGATTTTCTTTATGGAGCTTCTTGAGTCTTCTTCGACTTCGCTCAGGATCGCAAAAAAATGAGAATAAATCTGCTTGATCTGCAAAATCTGCGAGAGATAAATTTCAGCTTTAAAAATTTTTGGCTCAAAAATTGGTTACAGAAAAATTAACCAATTACTAATCTAAAAATCAACCAATCAAAATGCTAAAAAAATCATTCAAATTTCTGGGCTGGACACTTTTCGGAATTTTCACTTTTATTGCTTTGTACATTTCTTCAGTCTTAATTATTTCGAAAATAACGGTTAATTCAGATGTTGCAAAAGTCGAAGGACAAAATGCAATTCCAATTTACATTCTTTCCAATGGCGTTCATACAGATATTGTTGTTCCCGTAAAAAACGAAATCAAAGATTGGCGAAATGAAATCCAGTTCAGCCAGACACAATCAAAAGATTCATTGATGAATTATATTGGTTTCGGGTGGGGTGATAAAGGTTTTTATCTCGATACGCCGGAATGGTCAGACTTAAAAGCTAGTACAGCATTAAAAGCGGCTTTTGGAGTAAGTTCTTCTGCAATGCATACCACATTTTTTAAACAATTAAGAGAAGGCGATGATTGTAAACGTATTTTGATTTCAAAAGAAAATTATCAAAATTTAGTCAATTACATCTCTAATAGTTTTACCGATCCAATTCACCCACAATGGATTGAAGGTCATAGTTACGGAAAAAAGATGCTTTTTATGAAGCAAAAGGAAGTTACAGCCTTTTTAATACCTGCAATACTTGGGCGAATAATGCTTTAAAAGAGGCGAACCAAAAGGCGAGCTTGTGGACGGTTTATGATAAGGGGATTTTCTGTCATTATAAATAATCTTGCTATGAAAAAGATAGTTTTAATTATAGCAATACTAGCAGTAAGCATTTCCTGTAAGAAAGCAGATGCGCCGGCAGAATGTGTGGAAGGATGCGCCACTTTTTATTTTGAAAAACCACAGCCTGACAATGATTCTGAGTTAGACCATTTTCCGAATAAATTTAGAGGATTGTACGTCAATAACGATTCAACCTTTATAAGAATTGAAGAAGACAGAATTCTAGAAGAATATTTTTGGAAGTTCAAAATTCATAAGCTTAAATTAGATTCACTAAAGGCTGAATGTGATATTGTTGATGGCAAATTAGTAGTAAAAGAGACAAGATATACTTATGATATGATACCAAAAGGCGACTCAATCGAATTGATTCAAAAAAATATTGATACGCTCTTTAGGTTTTCTCTTTATGAAAAAGCAAAGCGTATTGACGGACAATTGATTTTAAGCAAAAAAGATTCCATATTTTGGAAGGTTAGATTTGTTTCATTCGACAAAAACATTCTTAAATTTAAGAATCTATATGACCTAAAAGACTTAAAAAAGCTAGATTCAGTAACTAAGATAAAAGCAAAAAAGCTTGATTCTATTTCGTATTTGATGAAACCAGCAAGAAGTGAATTTAAAAAGATTTTTAAAATTAAAAATTTGGGATACGATCAAGAATTTAAAAAAGTGTCTAAATAAACATGGTAATAATATAAAATTCCACCAAAATCCAAGAACTAGAGAATTTTTCGTAATGCTTACATTTGAAATAAATATCAAACAATCAGCAAATGAAAAAGCATAATATCTTTTCAAAAACTTGGTATTTATTAAAGACGACATTTTTAGAATTCAACGACGATAATGCCATTAAGTTAAGCGCGAGCATTATCCTATTATACCATTTTTGCATTGCCTCCTTTATTGATAATTATAATTACTATTTGTGGCGTCTTTTTTGGGGAAGAGGCAGTCACAGGCCAGTTATACGGCCAAATAAATAGGTTGGTGGGGAATAATGCGGCGGTACAAATTCAGGAGGCAATAAAAAATGTTCAATTGTCAGACAGCAATGTGTTTGTAACCATTTTTGGGGTTGTAATGTTGCTAATTGGGGCGTCTGGAGTTTTTGCAGAAATCCAAAGTTCCATTAATTATATTTGGGGATTGCGGGCCAAACCCAATAGAGGCTTGCGAAAATTTATCCAAAACAGAATTATGTCGTTTTCAATGATAGTTTCGGTTGGATTCTTGATGTTGGTCAGTTTAATGGTCAACGCTACTTTAGACGTTTTAAATGCCCGTCTGAAACTTTATTTTCCAGATACTACGGTTTACTTTTTTATGTGGTTAATTTGGTAATTGTTTTTGCCAGCATCACATTGCTTTTCGCAATTATATTCCGAACTTTACCTGACGGAGTGATCAAATGGAAAGATGCTTTTATTGGAGCTTCTTGTACGGCAATTTTATTTATGATAGGTAAATTTGCCATCGGACTTTATTTAGGAAATTCAACTATTGCAAGTGTTTATGGTGCGGCGGGTTCTGTCGTTATAATATTAGTCTGGGTTTATTATTCGGCTATTATTTTGTACTTTGGAGCTGAATTTACTAAAGTCTATGCAAAAGCTTTCGGAGGAAGTATTTCGCCAAATGATTATTCTGTAGAAATACAAAAAGAAGTTTTTGAAATTGAACCTGAATAAACCAAATACCACAAATATGAAAATAATAGCCTTTGGAGGAAGCAACAGTACACAATCAATCAACAAACGTCTAGCGACTTATGCATCTAGTTTGTTTGAAAATGCAGATGTCGAAGTTTTAGACCTGAATGATTTTGCAATGCCTGTATTTAGTGTGGATCTTGAAAAAGAAGTTGGTCAACATAAAGTTGCACAGGCATTCTTAAACAAATTAAAAGAGGCTGATGTTTTGGTGGTTTCAATGGCAGAAAATAACGGAAACTATTCTGTTGCTTTCAAAAATGTTTTCGATTGGAGTTCTCGCATCGAAAAAGATGTTTTTCAACACAAACCAATGTTATTATTGGCAACTTCGCCAGGAGGCAGAGGAGGCGCATCAGTTTTAGGAATTGCACAGAATCTTTTCCCACGTTATGGCGCCGAAATAAAAGGAAGTTTCTCTTTGCCATCATTTGGCGCGAATTTTGATTTGAATGATAATAAAATTTCTAATGTCGAGTTAGACAATGAACTGAAAAATATTATCAAATCAAATTTTTAAATGCCACAAAAAAAGATTTCATTTTTATTCCTTTTGCTTCATATTATTTTTTTCAATTTCGCTTCTGCACAAAAAGTAAGCGAAGTTGATAAAATTGTTGCAAAATACCCTAAAAGTTTTGCTAGCACTGAAAAATTAGCCGACAGAATCGAAAAAGATTTTGATTCGGATTATGATCGCGCGCGCGCCATTTACAGCTGGATTGCATTTAATGTAAAATATGACTTTAATACTTTTTTGAATCCGCCCAGAACACAAGGTTTCAGTTATTCTTCCGAGGCTGAAAAGCAACGAAAAATTAAACAGATTAATGACAATCTGATTCAGAAAACTTTTAAATCTCAAAAAGCCGTTTGTGAAGGTTTTACAGCCTTATATCAGCATTTGGCTACTGAAATGGGGATTAAATGTGAAATCATTCGCGGAGATTCTAAAATTTCATTGAGAGATATCGGAAGAAAAACGACTTCATCCAATCATGCATGGAATATGGTCTTGATCGATAAAAAATGGCGTTTGGTTGATGTGACTTGGGGTCAAGGCTATTATGACAGCAGTAAAGGTAGAATGGTCAATGATTTTAATCCCGCTTATTTTGACACAGATCCAGATTATTTCTTTGCGAAACATTTTCCGGATTCAGGAACTTTTTTAGGCGATAGATTAAGTAAAGATGATTTCCTGAACGGACCTTTGATTTACAATAAAACCATTGAAGAAGATTATCAAATCAAAACGCCCGAATCTGGAATTATTGAAGCAAGGAAAGGAGATAAAATCACTTTTGAAATCAAAAATCTTTCAAAATCAGATCAGGTTTTTTATTTGAATAAAAGAAATCAGCCTGTAAAAATCCAAAATGCAAAAGAAAAAAGGGGAGGTTTGGAGTTTCAGATTTTGATTGATAGTAATGTGGGAGAATATATTACGATTTATGCCAATACAAATAGTATTGTTTCTTTTAAAATTGTTTCGAATAATTCATAGCCAAGTCTTTTATTACATTTTATTCTTTTACGAAATAGCCGTATCTTAGCAAGAATGAAATGAATTTGAATGCTATGGAAACAACTTTTCTGAAATCAATCTTAGACAATGATTTCTATAAATTTACGATGCAACATGCCGTAATCAGGCTTTTTCCAAAGGCAAAGGTTCGTTATGGATTTATAAATCGTGGAAAGCATATTTTTCCTGATGGTTTTGCTGATTTGCTTAGAAAGTCTGTAGATGCAATGGCAGATCTTCGCTTGACGAAGGAAGAAAAGAGTTATCTGGCGCATTATTGCCCTTATCTTGACCCAACTTACTTGGATTTTCTGCAAGGTTATAGTTATGATCCGTCTGAAGTACAAATTAGTCAGGAAGGCTCAGAGATAAAAGTTACTGTTGAAGGATTTTGGTACAGAACAATTTTGTGGGAAGTACCTTTAATGGCCTTGATTTCGGAACTTTTTTATAAATCCAATCATTTAATTCGTTTGAATGATGAAGCCATTAAAGACCTGACCAAAGAAAAAATTGATAAATACAATAAACTTGGCGTTTCTATTTTAGAGTTTGGAACAAGAAGACGTCATTCCTATGATGTCCACGAACTGGTAAATGAAACTTTGCAAACTTATGGAGGACAGAGTTTCATTGGAACCAGTAATGTGCATTTTGCGATGGTCAACAATAGAAGGCCTTTAGGCACGCATGCACACGAATGGTTTATGTTTCATGCCGCGCAATATGGTTTTCAGGTAGCGAATTTTACAAGTCTTGAAAACTGGACAAATGTTTACGGAGGAGATCTCGGAATTGCGTTAACAGATACCTATACTACCGAAATATTCTTCAATCAGTTTGATAAAAAATACTCCAAACTTTTTGACGGCGTTCGACATGATAGTGGAGATCCTATAGAATTTGCTAAAAAAGTGATTTCTCATTATATAAAAATGGGAATTGAGCCAAAATCAAAAGTAATCGTTTTCTCAGATTCACTTAATTACGACAAAGTAAAAACGATTGTGGATTTCTGCCAAGACAAAATAAAAATGTCTTTCGGAATCGGAACAAATTTCACAAACGATGTCGGTTTGCCAGCGATGAATATGGTTATAAAGCTAACTGAAACAAAACCCAACAATACACATTGGCAAGGCGTTGTAAAGCTTTCTGACGAAAAAAATAAAAATACGGGAACACCCGAAATGATTGCGCTCGCAAAAGAAGTACTCGGAATCAAATAGTTTTTTTGCTGAAAAAGCAGTTTTTTTATATTTTTAAAGGCCATTTTAGTTCAAAATCAATTTAAAATAGATTTTGAACTGTTATTATTCATAACAAAAAAGAAATACGCTTTCATTTTTTGTTGATAAATGGTACATTAGCCAAAAATCCTAAATTCATTTATGCTAGAGCAAAATCAATACAACGAAGATAATATTCGTTCACTCGATTGGAAGGAACATATTCGTATGCGTCCGGGTATGTACATCGGGAAATTAGGGGACGGATCATCACCGGATGATGGTATTTACATTCTTTTGAAAGAGGTTTTAGACAACTGTATCGATGAATTCGTTATGGGTGCCGGTAAAACTATCGAAGTAAGTATTAAAGACAAAACAGTTTCTGTTCGTGATTATGGACGTGGAATTCCGTTAGGAAAAGTGGTCGATGTAGTTTCGAAAATGAATACTGGAGGAAAGTATGATTCTAAAGCTTTCCAGAAGTCAGTTGGTTTGAACGGTGTCGGAACAAAGGCGGTGAACGCACTTTCTACTTTTTTCGCGTAGAATCTGTTCGTGATGACAAACAAAAAGGAGCAGAATTTTCGGCAGGAAATTTAGTTTTAGAAGAAGATGTAATAGATACGACCAAACGTAAAGGAACAAAAGTAATCTTTACTCCAGACGAAACGATTTTCAAAAACTATAAATTCCGTATGGAATATGTAGTGAAAATGGTCAAAAACTATTGTTATTTGAACAATGGTTTGACGATTATTTTCAACGGAGAAAAATATTATTCAGAAAACGGACTTCGTGATTTGTTAGAAGAAACGATCAACGAAGAAGATTTAGAATATCCAATTATCCATTTAAAAGACCACGATATTGAGGTTGCACTGACACATAGTAAAACCCAATACAGTGAAGAATATCACTCTTTCGTAAACGGTCAGAATACAACGCAAGGAGGAACGCACTTAGCGGCGTATCGTGAGGCTGTTGTAAAAACAATTCGTGAGTTTTACAATAAGAATTTCGAAGCATCAGACGTTCGTAAATCGATTGTAAGTGCGATTAGTATTAAAGTAATGGAACCGGTTTTTGAGTCTCAGACCAAAACCAAATTAGGTTCTACTGATATGGGTTCTGATGATGGAACGCCTGCAGTTTCTGTTCGTACTTTCGTTAACGATTTTATCAAAACGAAACTAGACAATTATCTGCATAAAAATCCGCCAACAGCCGAAGCTTTATTGCGTAAAATTCTTCAGGCAGAACGCGAAAGAAAAGAATTATCAGGAATTAGAAAACTGGCGACAGATCGTGCTAAAAAAGCCAATCTGCACAATAAAAAATTAAGAGATTGCCGAGCGCATCTTCCAGATACAAAAAACCCAAGAAATTTAGAAAGCACGCTATTTATTACCGAGGGAGATTCGGCTTCTGGATCGATTACAAAGTCGCGTGACGTAAATACACAAGCCGTTTTTAGTTTACGTGGTAAACCTTTGAATTCATACGGAATGACAAAAAAATCGTGTATGAAAACGAAGAATTCAACTTACTTCAAGCGACTTTAGATATTGAAGACGGATTAGAAAAATTACGTTACAACAACATTGTAATCGCAACCGATGCCGATGTCGACGGAATGCATATTCGTTTGCTTTTAATTACGTTCTTTTTGCAGTTTTTCCCAGAATTAATCAAAGAAGGCCATTTGTATATTTTACAAACACCACTTTTCAGAGTTCGAAACAAAAAGGAAACAATTTATTGTTATTCTGAAGAAGAAAGAAAAGACGCCATCGAAAAACTAAAACCAAAACCAGAAATCACCCGATTTAAAGGTTTGGGAGAGATTTCGCCAGATGAGTTTAAAAACTTTATTGGAGACACGATTCGCCTTGATCCGGTTATGATGGATAAACATACTTCTATAGAGCAGTTGTTGTCTTTTTATATGGGTAAAAATACGCCAGACAGACAAGAGTTTATTATCAAAAACTTGAAGGTAGAGATTGATGAGCTTGAGGAGGCTTAATATACATTTAGTTTTATCAATTATCTTGGGGACAATTATAGTTTCCTGTAATAAAAATAAAGCTTTTGATGGAGAAAAAATCTTGACTATTCTGATGCTTTTGATTTAGAGAAAGAATCAATTAAAAAGATTGAAATATTCTCTTATCCAGACCGATTAGCTTGGGATACATTAAGGCATAAAGAAATTATTATAAATAATAAGATCGATTTTGATACTTCAATGATTAATGAAAAAGTTACATTATTGAAGGAAACTCAAATTAATGAATTATTTGATTTAATAAAGATTCATTGTAAAGTTGAAGGCGATGTTGCACCTAATTCTAGTTGTTATATACCAAGAAATTTAATTCTTTTTTATAATAATGAGAATAGAATTATAGGGCATATTGAGCTGTGTTTTGAATGCGGAACTTCTGAATCTTCTAATAATCTTAGAGAAAATTGGGATTATTGTAAAGATGATGTTAAAGATTTTTTCAAAAGAGCCGGAATCAAATATTTTGTTGATTCAAAAGAAAAGGAAGAAAAAGAAAGATTGTTTTTGGATAGTTTGAAAACGAAAAAAAATAAACAATAAAGTACTGAAATAAATTCAGCATAAAAATGAAAGACGAAGAAGACGATAACATAATTCCAAACGACGACGAGAATAATCAAGATGAAAATCTAGATAACATTCAAGATGGCGATGATGATGTGATTGATAGTGAAGAAAAACACTTTGAAGGAGCACATTTTTACGAAAATCAGGAAGAAGAAGGCGAAGACGTTATTACGAAAGTAACCGGAATGTACAAAGATTGGTTCTTGGATTATGCTTCGTACGTAATTCTGGAACGTGCGGTTCCTGCTATCGAGGACGGATTCAAGCCTGTTCAGCGTCGTATTATGCACTCTTTAAAAGAGCTGGATGATGGTCGTTATAATAAAGTTGCCAATGTTGTTGGTCACACCATGCAATATCACCCACACGGAGATGCGAGTATTGGTGACGCGATGGTACAAATTGGCCAAAAAGATTTATTGATTGACTGCCAAGGAAACTGGGGAAATATCTTAACAGGAGATGGTGCGGCGGCGCCCCGTTATATTGAGGCACGTTTATCAAAATTTGCTTTGGAGGTTTTATATTCTCCGAAAATCACAGAATGGGGATTATCGTATGACGGTAGAAAAGCCGAACCGATTAATCTTCCGGTAAAATTCCCTTTGCTTTTAGCGCAAGGTGCAGAAGGTATTGCAGTTGGACTTTCAACGAAAGTACTTCCTCATAACTTCAATGAATTAATTGACGCTTCGATTAAAATCTTAAAAGGAAAGCCGTTTACGCTTTATCCTGATTTTATGACGCAAGGTATCGCCGACGTTTCCAACTACAATGACGGAATGCGTGGTGGTCGCGTTCGTGTGCGTGCTAAAATTTCGCAGTTAGACAAAAATACATTGGTGATTACACAGATTCCGTTTTCTACCAATACATCGAGTTTGATTGATAGTATTTTGAAAGCCAATGAAAAAGGTAAAATCAAAATCAAGAAAATTGAAGACAATACTGTCGCTGATGTTGAAATTTTAATTCATCTTTTCCCAGGCGTTTCGCCAGACAAAACGATTGATGCTTTGTTTGCGTTTACAGCTTGTGAAACTTCTGTTGCACCTTTAGGTTGTGTTATCGAAGACAATAAACCGTTGTTTATTGGGGTTTCACAAATGTTGAAAATCTCAACACAAAGGACTGTTGATTTACTTAAGCAAGAGCTTGAAATTCAATTAGAAGAATTAAAAAATAAGTGGCACTTTTCTACTTTGGAAAAAATCTTCATTCGTGAAGAAATGTATATCGACTTTAAATTGTACGGTGACAGAGAATCACTTTACAAATATTTATATGATCGTTTTGAGCCTTTCAAAAAATCATTTGTCAGAGAAATTAATGACGACGATTTACAAAGACTGACTCAAATTCCAATGATTCGTATTACACGTTTCGACTCTGATAAAGCTGATGATTTAATCGCTAAGTTAGAAGACGAAATGAAAGAAGTAGAGCATAATCTGGAACACTTAACAGATTTTGCAATTGCTTACTTTACCAAATTAAAAGAGAAATACGGAAAAGGACGCGAACGCCAGACAGAACTTCGCGTATTTGATAATGTAGAAGCAACAAAAGTAGTTTTACGTAACACAAAACTTTACGTAAACCGCGAAGAAGGTTTCGTAGGGACGAGTTTAAAGAAAGATGAATATGTAGGCGATTGTTCTGATATTGATGATGTTATTGTGTTTTTGCGAGATGGGACTTTAATGATTACAAAAGTAGACGCCAAAACTTTCATAGGAAAAGATATTATACACAGCGCCGTTTTTGATAAAAATGATAAACGCACTATTTATAATATGATGTACCGTGATGGAAAATCAGGTCCGTCTTACATAAAGCGTTTTAATGTTACTGGTGTGACACGTGATAAAGCTTACGATTTAACAAACGGTACAAACGGTTCTCAGGTAGTTTATTTTTCACATAATCCAAATGGAGAAGCTGAGGTTGTGACTATTTTATTGCGCCAAGTTGGAACGATTAAAAAACTGAAATTCGATATTGATTTTGCTAAATTAGCCATTAAAGGACGTGGCTCAAAAGGAAATTTAGTAACTAAATATCCAATCAAGAAAATCGAATTAAAAGAAAAAGGTATTTCTACTTTACTGCCAAGAAAAGTTTGGTTTGATGATACTGTAAAACGTTTAAATGTTGATGCAAGAGGAGAACTTTTAGGAGAGTTTAAACCAACAGACAAAATCTTAGTAATTAGTCAGTCAGGAAAATTGAAAGTAATTATTCCAGAATTATCAACTCATTTCGATGAAGATATGATTGTTTTGGAAAAATGGAAACCTAAAAAACCAATTTCTGCGATTTATTACGATGGAGAAAAAGAACGTTATTTCTTGAAGCGTTTCCTTGTAGAAAACGAAGGAAAAGAAGAAACCTTTATTACTGACCACCCGAATTCGCAATTAGAGATTGTATCGACTGATTATCGTCCGGTAGCACAATTGGTTTTTGCCAAAGTAAAAGGAGTTCAAAAGGACGATTTACATATCGATGTAGAAGACTTTATAGCTGTAAAAGGTTTCAAAGCTTTAGGAAACCAATTAACCACTGACAAATTAAGACAGGTTAATTTATTAGACCCGCTTCCTTACGAAGAGCCAGTGGAAGAAGTTCCTGAAAAACCGGAAATTTCAGAAGATGATCCTGTAGAAACAGAATTAGATGACGACGGCCAGATAGGTTTGGTTCTAGAATAAAAAATAAAAACGCTAAGAATTTGATTTCCTAGCGTTTTTTTATGCTTAAAACTAATCAAGTGAAGAAAGAATTTCTTCTTTAATCCATTTTACCTCATTATTTTCAATAAGAACAGAAATTGTATCTCCATCTTTTACTTCTCCAGATATTATTTTCTTAGCCAAAGGTCTTCTCAAATGACTTCTAATAATGCTTTTTATTGGTCTGGCCCCATACTTAGCATTGTATCCATTTTCAGCAAGATAAAGTTTTGCTTCCATCGGAAGATGAACTGTAATATTGATATTTTTCAGTAAATCCATGAATTCTTTTTTAAGATGAATCTCAAATATTTTTAAGGAATTCTCTTTACTAATAGGGGCAAAAGGAATAATTTCAGTCAATCGGCCTAAAAATTCAGGTCTGAAATAATTTGTCATTATTTCCATTAACGAAGTTGAACTTGGTGTTTCACCATTATTAAAAGTATTCACAATATGATCTGCACCAATATTTGAAGTAAAAAGAATAATAGCATTTGAGAAATCACCTTCTTTTCCTAAGCGATCGTGCAGTTTTCCTTCGTCCATTATTTGAAGAAAAACATCAAAAACCGAAGGATGCGCTTTTTCAATTTCGTCAAATAAAACAATAGAGTATGGTTTTTGTCTGATTTTGTTTACTAATAAACCTCCTTCTTCATAACCCACGTAGCCTGGAGGAGCACCATTGAAATGGAAACATCCTTCGATCCAGTAGTATCGATGATGTTAAACGCATTATCATATGAATTAGAAAAAGTAGCTCACGAACTCGAAGATTCTAAAACTCGTGTAGTCGAAAGGGTTTTAGAAATTATGTTTCCCGAAGTTACATCTGGAGCAAAACCTGCAAGAGCGATTATGCATGTATTGCCAATAGAAAATAATATCAAAGTTTCTCTGCAAAATCAAATGACAGTAAGCAGAAGGATTCATAATATTTACAATCCGCTGGCACCAATTACAAAAGATATTGCATTTGCTCCAACTCTCGAAGTAAAGCTGTCAGCCTGCGAAATTAAATATATTGCTTACGAAAGAAATCTATATCAAATCTCTAATCTTTTTTATAAAGATATTGTTCGAGATTATAATCATACTCTGCCATCTGGAGAGATTGTTTTAGGAATTGAATTAAGTGACGAGCTATCAGAGCCGGAAGATTTAATGTTGTACATCGATATTAAAAATACCCATCAGAAAGAAATGTTTCATTATTATTTAAAACAAATAAAATGCTTTCTTGACGATAAGGAAATAGAAGTAAGAGAAGGTTATAATGTTGCTCTGAACAATCTTGATATTGACGGGATTATCAATAATAATTATTCTAATCTTAGTGGTATAATGCAGGAAGTGAATGAGTTTTATTTTGATAATTTTTATACTTTAAAAGGAACTTTAAAATACAAAAACATAAAAGAATATAATGCTGAATACAAGCCTTTTGTAGAAACATCGAATAAAAACGAAAAACCAGTAATTTGGGTAAAAATGGTATTTCCAGAATCGTTAGTTCCTCAAATTATAGATAACGTTTCCTTTACAGTAAACTGTATTCCGGTAATTAATAAAAAGAAACATAATCTAACCAAGACGTTAGATACTTTTTTGTCCTATATAGCTTTAGACACAAAGAATGATATTTTTCTTGATATAGACACCGTTGTAGATGGATTGAATAGGCATTACGAAATAAAAGAGTTTAAAGAAGGCATTTTAGAAGAAGGAAATGCAGTACTAAGGGCAGGAGGCGTTTCGAGATTTGATTCTAGAACTGCTTCTGAATTATTGCAAAATGTTTTAGATTTATTAAAAGATGAAACTTCATCTTTTGCAGGATTAGGAAAAGACTTTATGAATAGTTCGTTAATTCAAATCAACCAGTTGCTGGCGTCTGTAGAGCAACAAGCCAAAGAAAGTAATTTTTCTAAAAATAATGATCCTTATTTAATGGTTAAACCTAAAGCTGATGAATCAATAGGAAAATCATTTAAGATTAGTTATTGGTCTACATGTGCAGAAGAAGCAAATGATATTAAGGCAGGAACTGTTCTGGAGTGTAAAGATGATTTGTTTTTTGTAAGTCAGTCAACAACTCTTATGACTAATACAGTTGGAGGCTTAAATAAACAAACTAACAAAGATCGAATACTGGCTTATAGAAATGCCTTGCTGACACGCGGAAGAATTGTGACTTTTGCTGATATCAAAGCTTTTGGATTTAATCATTTTAAAAGTTCAATTCAAGATATCAGAATCGAAAAAGGAACACGAAAAGAAATCTCCGTAAAAGCAGGTTTTAGCCGAACGGTTGATATTTTTATCAAGACAAAACTTGAAGAAAAACAATATTTATCAGATTCTGAGTGGAGTTATTTATGTGATAGTTTTATGAAAAACCTTAAAAATAAATCTTCAAATGTTTATCCATATCGCTTATTTATAGATAAGTAAGAAACAGAAAAAGACTTGATAGCAAATCAAGTCTTTTCTATTTAAAAAGAGAATTCAAATTGATTTCTTTTTTCTCTTTCAACTTCTTCACAATTTTAAGAAATGCGATAGCAGTAATGTAAGCATCGCCCAAAGCAGTATGACGGTCTTTTTTAGAAATATCAAATTTATCAGCTAAATCGTCTAATGTGTAATGATCTTTTCGCTCAAATAAATGCGACTGAATCAAAGTCTTTTTGTATAAATAAGCTGTATCTAAAGTTTTGTTTGTCAATTGCGGAAGTCCATTTCGTTCTAAAGCCCTCTTGATCATGGTAACATCAAAAATGGTATGGTGCGCAATGATTATAGAATTTCCTAAAAAGTGCAAAAAATGTTGTAAAGCCTCTAGCTCAGTTGGACGTTTAACAAGCAAATCTTTTAAAATGCCATGAATTTGGGCAGTCGATTTGTCGTAATGATCTTGTTCGACATAAACTTCAAAACTGTCCTGAAGAGAAATTACACCATTTTGTAAAACAAGAGCGCCGATGCACAAAATACGATCATTATCGTAATCAAATCCTGTAGTTTCGGTATCTAAAACCACAAAACGAGTTTCTTCGATAGTAATATTTTCATCGAATAGAATGTTTTCTTCCTTCTTCCAAAAATTGAATAAACTCATTATTATACCAGATTTGAGATATTAAAACGAACCGAAATTAATTCCTGAAGCTCTTTTATAGTTTTAAAAGTGCGTTTCAGTTTGATTTTTTCCATTTTGGTTAAAGATTCCAATTCGATAAACTGACCAGAATCATGATGCAGTAATCCCTGTTTGGTTCTGAATTTCAATAAAGCTTTAAACGAATACGAACATGACAAATACAATTCTCTATTTGTAGGTTCAAGTTCGGCCAGTTTTTCAAAACGTTCAGCGGTATTGCTGATTCCTTTTACCGAATGAGATAAGATTAAAAGACGTGCTCGCATCTGTCAAAGGCATTAAAGCTCTTCGCTTAATATCAAAATTGTCTTTATTTGCACCATCTTGTTCAACCAGAAATTGCCTGAAAAAGCCTGTTGGAGAAGGGCTTTGCAAAGCTCCACTCACTAAATGCATATAAAAAATCGGATTCGCTTTTACATCTTCAAAAATAGAATCGGATAACTGATTTACGATTTCAGAATCACCATAAGTTTTGCTGTAATCAAAGAAAATAAACGAGAGCAAAACTTCATTTTTTCCAGGATTTGTAATCCAATGATGCACTTGAGCTTTCCATTCATCTAAACTCATACACCATTTTGGGCTAGAAGCCATCATGTCGGCAGGACAGTAATCGTAACCAATATCGAAAAGGCCTTTATTTACAAGACGAGCAAATTTTAAGAAATAAATTTTGGTTTCATCTCTAAAAACCTCATTTACATTTTCATAAACAATCGCGTTATCTTGATCAGTATGAAGCATTTGTTCACCGCGTCCTTGACTTCCAAGTGCCAACCATGCAAATTTTACTGGAGACGGACTGCTCATTTTTTCCAAACAAATTTCAATTACTCTATTTGTACAAGCTTCGTTAAGTTCAGTAATTATTTTGGTTATCAAAGTCATTGGAATGTTTTGATCTAAATAACCTTGAAGTAATTGCATGATTCGGTTTCGAATAGGCTTTATTTCTTTGATTTTTTTGGTTCGCTTTAAAGCTTTTATCAAGACAGCTGGATTATTTCCGAGTGCCACCATAACATCATGTTTTGATAAAATCCCGACAGCTTTAGTATTTACAGTTCCGTCTTTGGTTAAGCATAGATGACTGATATTGCTTTTCATCATTGCCATTTGGGCTTCCGTAACCGTCATTTTTTTCGGATATGTAATAACAGGTTTTGTCATTATCGTTTCGGCGGTTGTCGTTATCGGAAAATCGCCTGTAACGATTTTATTTCTAAGATCTTTATCTGTCAAAATGCCAATTGGCAACATTTCATCTACAATTAAAATGGCACCAACTTTCTTTTTATTCATAATTTTTGCAACATCTTTAACCGTGGTTGACGGACTGCAGGTCACAATTTTTTTAGAATATTTTATGGGTGCTAAGTCGAAAGAATGATTGCTGGAATGAAGATTTTCATTCAGTTGATCATCATCACCGTATAATTTATCTTTATGAATGTCAGAATATGGATTTCGGGTATTCGACGCATAACTTTCGATCAAGAAATTACCAACATTTCTATTTTCCAACGCATAAGGCTTAAAAACCGCAATCGGAATGGCGTATAAAATACTTTCCTCATGAGCGACTGCTTCCATAATATAGTTTTCTTGCGCCAGAAGCGGGCGAAGCCCAAAAATATCGCCTTCATCGCACATGTCTAAAACGGTGTTTTTAGTACTTTTTTCAAAGCCACAGCGCCTTTATGAACCACATAAAAGGAATCGTGCGTTTTGTCATTTTCAGCAAAAATGACCGAATCTTTTTCTTTATAAATAATAGAAATTTGTTCCGATAGTTTTTCCAGATCCTTCTGATGCAAAAAATTAAACGGCGGATAATTCTTTAAAAAGTCGGCAACTCTTTGCGAAATGGTATTTTTCATGTGGCTAGATTAAAGCCCTAAAATACTATTTAAAATAGAAATGTAAAAGAAACACATTATAATAATTTGCCTCAAAGGCACAAAGTCACAAAGAAATAAATCCTTGGTGTCTTTGTGCCTTTGTGACAGAAAAAAGCTTAATTATTTAATCGACTTTATAAACTTTTCCACGTCGCTTTTCTTCAGAACCAACCAGACCAAATTCAAAAGTATAAGAATCTTTTTCGGTTGTTAGAATTTTCATGCTTATTGCTTTTTCTTCAGCCATGTTTTTTGGATGTTTTTTTGCAGAACATATTCGCAGTCACTTACCCAGCGAATGGTTGCGGTATCTGTCTTTCCTTCAAAAGTTTCGATTTCAATACTGTCTTTTCGTTCAAAGAAGGTTGTTTTTTTACTCCGTTGACTTCGGTTTCAAATTTGAACTTTCCGGTTTTGAAGTCTTTGCAATTGTGTTCGGCATTATAACAAGATACTAAAGCCAGAAAAGGAAATAAGAATATAATTTTTTTCATTTTGAATTGAGTTGTTTTTTAGGAGCTAATCCTGCTGTCCGCTGTATCTTTTGTGCCGAACCCCGGCACAAAAGGATGCCACTTCCATCAGGGCTAGGGCTTCAGTTTTCAAAAGTGCTTTTTTAATTAAAGAATAAAAAGAAAATTACAAGAGTTATAAAAGCTATAAAAAGTAAATTTCGTTTTTTGTTTTTGGAACTCTGTTCTTCGGTTAAATTTGTTTTGCAGAATTTAATTAAGATCCACCAACATGTCCCGCCAAAATTTGCATAATATTCAATCATTTTAATCTTTTTAGTTCATCATCGGTAAAGTTCTTGATTTCTTTTTCTTTGGCAAACTTTTCAGCGTTATAATTTCCTGATTTGTTTTTCGGAATCGACAAGCTGTTCCATTCGCTGTTTTTCAATTGTTTAGCATAAAAAACAATTTGTCCAACATGATAAGGATAATGTGCCAGTTGACGATTTATGGCTTCAATAACCGTGTGGCCTTCATTTCTGATGTAAATGATATCCGAAAGTTGATCAGGTTTTAAACTTTCCAGAGCATTTTCAAGACAATTCCAGCCTTTGTTCCAAACTTCAAGCACTTCTTCTTTAGATTGTAAATCATTTTCAAATTCTGAATCACGGTTTCTCCAATCTTTTTCGCCATCAGAAGTCAAAAAATCGGTCCAGCGCGAAAGCATATTTCCAGAAATATGTTTTACAATTGTAGCTATGCTATTGGTATCGTCATTAAAAGAAACAAAAAGCTGTGCTGGCTCTAGCTGATCGATTGCTTTTTCGCCAAGCATCTTATAATATAAAAATTGCTTTTTAACACTTTCCAAATAAGATTGATCGGCACTCATAATTAAACGATTTTGATGTCATATTTATCTAAAAGTCCAGCAATTCCCTCATTAGAAAATTGCGCTTTTTTCATTGGATTAAATTCAGGATCAATTTTATAATTGTAAGCAGTTCTAAAATTAACTCCCGCTAATTGTGTTTCGTTGAAAATAGCTCCGTCAAGATCACAATTGTCAAATAGAGAACTCGTTAAATTAGTTCCAATAAAAGTAACTTCGCGTACGGAACAATTAATGAATTTTGTTTTTGGCATTTTTTTGTTCGAAAACAAAGCGTAATCCAAAACACTTTCTTCAAAATGAACTTGAAATAAAAAATCATCACATTCATTAAAAGCAATTCCTAAAAGTTTGCAGTTTCTGAAAGTGACATTTTTTAAGCTTGTTCCTGCTAAACTTGTCATAGAGAGATTGCAGTCGATAAATTCGCAATCTAAAAATGTATTGTAGGCAAAATTGCTGTTAGAAAAGTCACAGTTTTTAAAAACACAATCTTCAAACTCTCGATTGTTTATTTTTTTGTCGATGTAAACAACTTTTTCGAATGTTTTCTGAATGTGAATTAGACTTTCCATGAATTTTTTGGATAAAAGTTATAGTTTAAACCCGACAGGTTTTAATCTCTGTCGGGTTTAATATTTCATTTGTTAATCATTAAATATGCCTTTCATAATCGTTTTCAATCCATAAAAAATCAAAAACATAGAACTCAAGCAAGCCACAATTCCCACTCCTAAAACCAGATAATGCCAGTTGGTATGCTGATTCTGAAAAGCATTGTAAATCAAAGTAGGCCCTATAAACATTAGAGGAAGTGCACCTGTTAAATACTTGATTCCTTTTCCGAGTAATTGTTTGTTTGTTGCCATGGCCTTTGTTTCAAGTTTAAGGTTTCAGGTTGTTAAATTATCTGAAACAAACCCTTTTTATTTATTGTAATTGTCAACAGCATTTCTTACAGCCGCCATATTTTTTTAATAATTCTGATGCTTCGTCATACGAAACAGGAATTTCTTCCATAATCATTTTAACGCCTCGATCAACCAATTTTACATTGCTCAACTGCATATCGACCATTTTGTTTCCACGTACTTTTCCTAGCTGAATCATCGCGACAGTCGAAATCATATTTAAGACCAATTTTTGAGCAGTCCCAGCTTTCATTCTAGAACTTCCAGTTATAAATTCTGGACCGACAACTACTTCAATAGGAAATTGTGCTGTTAATGCCAACGGACTTCCTGCATTACAAGTTATACATCCTGTAACAATATTATTTTGATTACAAGTTTCTAAACCACTGATAACATATGGTGTTGTTCCAGATGCCGCAATACCAATTACAACATCATTTGAATCGATTTTATATTTTTGAAGATCAATCCAAGCATTTGTTGTACTGTCTTCAGCATTTTCAACTGCACGTCTTATGGCTGTATCGCCACCAGCAATAATTCCGTTTACTAAATCAAAAGGAACACCAAATGTCGGAGGACATTCTGAAGCATCAACAACACCAAGTCGGCCTGAAGTTCCAGCTCCAATATAAAACAATCTGCCACCAAGTTTCAATTTTTCAACTATTTGCGGAATCAAAGCTTCAATTTGTGGCAAAGCTTTTTCTACTGCATAAGGGACAGTTTTATCTTCTTGATTAATATTCGACAACAATTCATGAACAGACATTTTCTCTAAATGTTCGTATTTTGAGGCTTGTTCAGTAGTTTTTGTAAATGTCATTTTATCGTTATTTAGACTGGCCAAAATTAATATTTTTTCTCTGAATCCCGAAATTTAGATTACAAACTCACAAAGATTTGAAGTTTTGTTGACGATGTTGCGAATCCTTTCTTACATCTGCAAAAAATGAACTAAAATATTATATTTGTTAAATAAAAAAATAAGAATGGATAAATTAGTTTTTTTGGATAGCGTTGCCCGTATTGCTGTCTTTGTTTCGTTATTACTAGCTATTTTTTTGTTGACGGTAAAAACGGAAAATAAATTAGCTAATAGACTATTTGCTTGTTTTATTATTTTTTCAGCCATTGATTTCAGTGGACTTTTGACATATTCGTTTCCTTTGAAATATGTTAATATAGAGTTTTTCAGAAGTACGATCTGTTTGCTGGAAATGCCTTTGATTTATTTATATGTCTTAGCAGTTTGTTATTCTGATTTTCGATTAAAATGGAAGCATTTAGTATATACGCTTCCTTTTGTAGTGATGAATTTTGTTTTAATGCCGAGGATTTATTTGAAATCTGGAGCTGAAAAGCAATATGTTTTAAATCATTTCAATGAAATGTTTGAGATTTATTTTTTTCAGATTTTAATCGAAGTTCAGTATTGGTTTTATATTGTCGGTATGTTTTTAGTTTTAAGAAAATACAAAAGAATTTATCTTGAAAACTATACCAATCCAAGCACTTCTACCTATAAATGGCTTTTTCAGATGACCTGTGTTTTTGTAGTTATGCATTCTATTACGGCGACAAAAAACTTAATGCGTTACACAACTTCTAGAGATAATTTTCTTTGGGGGAATGTTCTTATGGTAGTGATGGCGTTATGTGTGATCTGCTGGTTTGTTATGAAAGCGTTAAATCATCCGGAACTTTTTAGAGGCATTAATTCCAAATTGACTTTGACTAAAGACTTTCTTCCAAAAGAAAATAATAATATATCCGAAACAGTAGCTGATAAAGATGAAGCTATTCTTTCTCAAATTTCGGCATTAAAAAAATATATGACAGAGAAAGAACCTTTTCTAGATCCGTCACTTACAATTCAGGAATTAGCGAATCAAATTGATATTCCGGTTCGAGATTTATCAATTCTGATTAATCATCATATGAATCAGCATTTTTTTGATTTTGTGAATGAATATCGTATTCAAAAAGCGATGAATATTTTGAAAAATCCTTCGAAAAAAGAGTTAACTGTTTTAGAAATTTTATACGAAGTTGGTTTTAACTCTAAATCTTCTTTTAATACTTCTTTTAAAAAACACACGAATTTAACGCCGACAGCTTATAGAAATGCTTCATAATAAAAGAAACGTGCTAAAAAACTAAAATAGTATATTTGTTTAATAACAGAAAAAATAATGAATATAGCCAGTCTTTTAAGTGTTTTGAGCGGAATGTCAGTTTTTGTTTCCTTATTGCTGGCCTTTTTTCTATTCACAGTAAAAACCGAAAATAAATTAGCAAATCGTCTGTTTGCGTGCTATTTGATATTTTTTGCAATTGATAATATCGGAATTTTTATTAATGAAGATTTTATCAGACGTCATTTTAATTTTGAATTTTTCAGATGGAGTATTTGCGCTTTGATTATTCCTACTTTTTATTTGTATATTATATCAGTTTGTTTTACTGATTTTCGGTTGAAATCCAAGCATTTGTTTCATGCTATTCCATTTTTAATTACAAATGCAGTTTATCTACTCAGATTATACTTTTTAAATAATACAGAAAAAATACAATTCTATGATCATCGAGATCAAATGCCTGAATTGTACGGTTTCCAGCTCATGTTGGGTGTTCAAATTGTGGTTTATAGCATTGCTGTGTTTTTGGTTTTAAAAAATATAAAGCACTTTATCAGGAAAATTATGCCAATCCTAAAACTTCTATTTTTAAGTGGTTATTTCAAATAGCAACGGTACTTTTTGTTTTGTATTATTTGTCAATCGCCAAAAATGCTTTACGATTTATTGACCTTGAAGTATTATGGATTTGGGCCAATGTAATAATGCAGGTTTTTGTTTTAACAATAACCTGTTGGTTTGTTTTAAAAGCACTGAATCATCCTGAACTTTTTAGAGGAATTGATTCAAAATTGCAATTAGCAAGGGATATTATTCACACACATAATGAAAACAGTGCCGAAAAAAAGAGAATCAAAACGAGGAAATTACGACTCAAATTGCTTTGTTGAAACAATACATGACCGAAAAAGAACCTTTTCTTGATCCGTCGCTTACGATTCAGGAACTTTCTAATCAGATTAATATTCCGGTACGGGATTTGTCAATTTTGATTAATCATCATATTGATCAACATTTTTTTGATTTTGTGAATGAATATCGCATTCAAAAAGCCATGAGTATTTTAAAAAATCCTTTAAAAAATGATTTGACCGTTCTGGAAATTTTATACGAAGTGGGTTTTAACTCAAAATCATCATTTAATACGTATTTTAAAAAGTACACTAATTTAACACCAACGGCGTACCGAAACGCTTCATAATAAGAGCTTTGTAAAAAGTCGTACTTTAAGTGCAATAAAGTCGAACCAATTTCTTAAACAGAAAATGGTTCGACTTTTTTTGTCGGTCGCATAGGAAGATTTTCTAAGGCAACTTTGCTTCAAATTAATCGAACAAGTTAAAATTAGAAACCATGAAAAAATTACATGTCCTTATCTTTTTAGTATTGCCTTTATTTTGTTTAGCACAATCATTTCAATTAAAAGGGAAAATTTCCAGCGAAAAATCACCATTAGAATGGGCAGATATTTCAATTTCAAATTCAGAAGGAAAAATAATTGATGGCACAACAAGCAAACAAGACGGCAGTTTTGAAATCAATCTAAAGAAAGGAAATTATAAAATAGCAGTAAGTCTTTTGGGATTTACTGATTTCGAAAAAGAAGTTTCAGTAGAAAAAGATACAGATTTGGGAATTATTATGATGAAAGAAAGCGAAACCCAATTGGTAGAAGTTGTTGTTCAATCAAAAAAGAAAACAATCGAACAGAAAACAGATCGTTTGGTCTATAATCTTGAAAATAATGTTACCAATGTTGGCGGAGATGCTTTGAGCGCCATTAATACGGCTCCTGGCGTTGTAGTGCAAAATAATACAATCAATATACTAGGAAAAGGAACTTCAAGAGTTATGATTGATGGAAGAATTATTGAATTAACGGGTGAAGAATTGAACAATTTTTTAAAATCAATTTCGGCAAGCGACATCAAAAATATTGAAATTATCAGCAATCCACCTGCAAAATATGAAGCTGACGGAACAGGCGGACTAATAAATATTGTGATGAAAAAAGGAGCTCGTGATTCTTGGAAAAACACAACTACGGCTTCTTACGATCAAAACAAATATGGAGTTTTTACTTTAAGAGATAATTTCTTTTACAATAAAAATAAATTTCGTTTCTCAGCAAGTATCAATGGTAAAACAGGTTATAAAAATGTAGATGAAGTTTCAGATGCTTATTTTGAAGACGGACTTTCGAATCTGAATGCAAGTACAAAATTGAAAAACGAAAGTCTATCAGGAAAATTAGCTTTTGACTATGATTTTTCAGAAAAAACATCAGCTGGTTTTCAAATTTTGAATGATAGAACAAATCCTGATTTTCAATCTGATATTGTAGTCAATAAGTACAATACAGAAAATCAATTGCAACATTACATCGTCAACAATAGTTTCGCAGACAGAGAATCCAGAAATCAAACATATAATGCGCATTTGATTACAAAACTAGATCCATTGAACAGAAAATTATCTTTTGATGTAGATTACTTTAATTACAATTCAAAATTTGATCGTGAGTTTATTGCAAATAATTATTTAGCTGATGGAACTTTTGTTGATGTGAACCAAGCTGGAAGAAATATTTCGAATCAGGATATTGATAATGTGAGTTTTAAAGCAGATATGGAACATCCTCTGGAAACATTGAATTTGTCTTATGGAGCCAAAGTAAGTTTTACAAACAGCATAAGCGATGTACTTTATTATGATTCAATTACAGGAACTCCAGTACTGGATCCAAGTCAATCGAATCGCTTTAAATACACTGAAAACAATCAGGCGACTTATATAAACGGAGACAAGAAAATAAATGAAAAGTGGAATCTTCAATTGGGATTGCGACTAGAGAACACACAAACTAACGGATTCTCTGAAACTCTGAATCAAGAAACGGTAAATAATTATTTCAAGCTTTTCCCGACTGTTTTTGCTTCATATAAAAAGAATGAAAATAATAGTTTCAGTTTGAATTATGGAAAAAGAATCAACAGACCTCGTTTTGATTTGCTGAATCCATTCCGTATTTACATCAGCAGTAATAGTTATTCAGAAGGGAATCCGTTTTTAAAGCCTTCTTTTAGTGATAATTTTGAGTTTGCTCATTCGTACAAAGAAATTTTAAGAACAAGTGTTTCCTTAAACATAATTACAGATGGTTATGGCGTTTTATTTACTTCGAATCCAGAAACAAACACTCAGATCATAACTCGTGATAATTATTTTAAAAGTGTGAATTATAGTATTGGAGAGAATTATTCGGCAAGTTTTGCGAAATGGTGGCAAAGTGAAAATTCGGTATATTTTTTAGGTGCAAAAACGGAATTTATTAAGGATATCAATGCAACACCATCGAACAGTTTGCAAGTTGATTTTTCAACAAACAATACTTTTGTGTTAGGAAAAAATACAAAATTGCAAATTGATTTTTCATATACGACACCTTATAAAAGCGGGTTATATGAAATAGGATATGCTTCTAGTTTTGATATCGGATTTAAACAAGATTTATTTGATAAAACCATGCAAATAGCGTTTTTGGCAAATGATATTTTTAATACTTCATATTTAAAAGATTTTACTTCGGTGGTAAATGGTGTAAAACAGGTTTATAGTAATAATGAAGGCAATAGATTTGTTCGTTTGTCTGTAGTTTACAATTTTGGAAATAAAAAGATAAATGTGAAGGAACGTAATTTCGGAAATCAGGACGAGAGAAAGAGAGCTAATTAAATGAGATAATGAGATAATGTGTCAATGGGATAATTTTCTAATTGACACATTATCTCATTGACACATTAAGTTATTATAAAAAGAATGCTAATAAAATTCCTAGAACGATCATCGAAACCTTGGCAACATTAAATTTATGTCCTTCACTGCTTTCGAAAATAATCGTCGATGAAATATGGAATAAAATACCAATTACAATTGCGGTTATTTCGGTATAATAGTCATTTAAAATTGATAAATATTCTGAAGCGATTGTTCCAAGAGGCGTCATGATCGCAAAAGTCAGCATGAAGGCAAAAATGGCTTTTTTATTTAAATCGGCATTGATGAAAAATGTCGTTAAAATTACGGCAATCGGCAAATGATGAATGGCAATTCCGACAGCCAAACCGTGATGATGGCTAACAGGAAAACCTTCTAAAAAAGCATGAATACACAAACTGATGAATAAAAGCCATGGAATTTGAGACATCTTCGCATGCCCGTGAACATGCCCGTGTTCAGCACCTTTGGAGAAAAATTCAAGCACAATCTGAAATAAAATCCCGACCATTATGAAAATTCCAATATTGTGGTTGTGCGATTCGTAAACTTCCGGCAAAAGATGCATTACAGTCAATGACAATAAAAAAGAACCGCTAAAAGCCAGCAATAATTTTAAATTGGTTTTGTTATTTGGTTTAATAAACAAAGCCACGCTATATCCTAAAAGTACAGAAATTAAAGGTAGTAAATAGTTCATCTTTTTGTTTAATCGTTTTTTTGTTTAATTGTTTAATCGGTCTTTTGTCAATTTGCTTAAGCGATTAAACAAATTAACGGTTAAACGATTAAACGCTATTTAAAAATCATGATTAATCTTTCGCTTTCGGTTTTGTGGAATTTTTTGAGTTTGTAATCTCCAAAAATATCTAAAAGATAAATTCCAGCTTCGTCCATTAAATCTTGAAAATCTTTTAAAGTCAGCGCTTTTACTTTTTCGGTAAAATGAAATTTTCGACCTTGATCTTCAAAATCAATTTCTTTGAAAATATGACCGTCTTCAACATATCTTTTAATATGAAAATCAATTCCATCAACAGTTTTGACTTCTTCAGGAACAAGAGTTTCAATAACTTGAGTCACATTCATAAAATCGATTACCGCAAAACCATATTCAGATAAACTTTCTTTGATGGCTTTTAAGGTTGTCAGGTTGTCATCATCGCTTTCGAAATAGCCAAAACTTGTAAAAAGATTAAATATGGCATCAAATTTTTCTTCAAACGGCTCACGCATGTCATGCACTTTGAAATGAAGATTTTCGTTGCTGTTTTTACTTGCTTCGGCAATACTGTTTTCAGATAAATCAGCGCCCAAAACATTATAACCTAATTGATTCAAGTAAATAGAATGTCTTCCTTTTCCACATGCCAAATCCAATACTTTTGCCTTTTCTGGCAAGTTTAGGTAATGCGTTAAGTTGTCCATGAAAATCTGAGCTTCTCTATAGTTTCTATCTTTGTAAAGGATATGATAATACGGAGTATCAAACCATGATGTAAACCAGTTTTCAGTGTTACGATCTTGATTAGGTGTTGATGAGTTAGGTGCTTCAGACATTTATTCTATTTCAATTAATTCAAAGTCCGGCAAATTTAGTGTATTTTTGCCGAAAAATAACTATTTCGCTATCATAGGTAATGGTGATTGGCTTTTTTTAATTGAAAAAAAATGGAAGAAAATTTTAAAATGATAGCCAAATGTTTTTTTGGTTTTGAAGAAATATTAGAGAATGAATTGCGCGTACTTGGTGCTCAAGATGTTGAGAAAGGTGTGCGAATGGTAAGTTTTAAAGGAGATAAAGGTTTTATGTACAAAGCCAATTTATCCCTTAGAACTGCGCTTAAGGTATTGAAGCCAATTTATTCTTTTAGAGCAAATAACGATCAAGCTTTGTATAAAGGAATTTCAAGTATGAACTGGGCAAAATATCTAAATGCCAATCAGACTTTTGTGATTGATACTACAGTGCATTCGACTTACTTCAACCACTCTGAATTTGTTTCTCAAAAATGTAAAGATGCAATTGTTGACCAGTTTCGAGAAAGAACAGGTCAGCGTCCAAGCATTGACAAACAACATCCAGATTTGCGAATTAACATTCATATTGACAAAGATCAGGTTTCGGTTTCTTTAGATACTTCTGGAGCTTCACTGCATCAGCGTGGCTATAGAACGGCTACTAATATTGCGCCTATTAATGAGGTTTTAGGTTGCTGGAATTCTTTTATTGTCTGGTTGGGACGGACAAAGTCATTTTCTAGATCCAATGTGTGGTTCAGGAACTTTTTTGGCCGAGGCGGCAATGATTGCCTGCAATATTCCAGCAAATATCAACAGAAAAGAATTTGCTTTTGAAAAATGGAAAGACTGGGATAATGACTTATTTGACAAGATTGTCGATAGTTTGATGAAAAAAACTAGAGAGTTTCATTATACAATCAAAGGTTTTGATAAAGCGCCGAGTGCAGTTAGTAAAGCTAAGGACAATATCAGAAATGCAAATCTTGAGGATTATGTGACCATTCGCGAAGACAACTTTTTTGACACCGAAAAAGAAGTAGAAGGCAAGTTGCATATTGTTTTCAATCCGCCTTATGATGAGCGTTTGGATATTCATATGGAAAGATTCTACGCTAGTATTGGCGATACTTTGAAGAAAAATTATCCAGGAACAAACGCTTGGTTTATTACGGCAAATTTAGAAGCTTTAAAATTTGTTGGATTAAAACCTTCAAGAAAAATCAAACTTTTCAACGCAAGCCTTGAAGCGCGTTTGGTTAAATACGAAATGTACGAAGGAAGCAAAAGAACGAAATTTCAGGTTTCTGAATAGTTACAAAGTGACAAAGGTTCAAAGTAGCAAAGAAAAAAACTTTGCCTCTTTGTCACTTTGTAGCTTTGAACCTAAAAAAATAAGTCAAGTAAATAATATAAAGTTGTAAAGCTTCAAAATTGCAGAGAAAAGAACTTTGCACCTTTGTCACTTTGCACCTTTGAACCTATAAAAAAAATGACAAAACTACAAGTAAGAGCTTTTTTATATCAATTGGGGACATTTGCAATTTTATTTATCGCAGGAAGATATGTAATTGCGATGTATACTGGATTAACTGGAATCTGGATTCCAATGACTTCTTTTATTGTTGCGACTATTATTGGACCAAAATTCCAAGCGGTAAGAACAAAAGATGGCGAAAAGCTTTTTATGAAATGGATATTTATAAAAGGAATTAAAGAAATCGGATAACTTTTTAAAACAGCATTATGAGGAAAATTGGTCTTATTGGAGGAATCAGCTGGGTTTCAACCGGAGATTATTATAAACTTATTAACGAAGGAATAAACGAAAAATTGGGAGGTTTAAACTTCTCAGAATGTTTGGTTTATTCTTTTAATTATGCTGATATTAAAAGAAATAACGACAACAACGATTGGGATTCGACTTTTGAAATGCTTTTTAAAGGATGCGAATTTTTAAAATCGGGCGGGGCGGAAGCGATTATTTTATGCGCCAATACCATGCATTTGATTGCTGACAGACTTGAAGAAGCTATTGATCTTCCGCTAATTCATATTGCGACAGCGACGGCGATTGAAATTCAAAAGCAAAATATTAAAAAAGTAGCTTTATTAGGAACCAAGTTTACAATGGAACTTGATTTCTTTAAAGAAAAGCTGACAGCTAAAGGCATCGAAACAATAATTCCAGAAAAACAGGAAGATAAAGATTTTATTCATTACACTATTTTCGAAGAACTAGGTCGAGGATTGGTAACTGACGAAACTAAAAAACGCTATTTGGAAATTGCCAATGATTTGATTTCGAAGGGAGCTGAAGGAATTATTTTAGGATGTACTGAAATTCCTTTAGTAATAAAACCAGAAGATGTTTCGGTTGCTGTTTTTGATACTGCTTTGATTCATTCAAAAGCGGCGGTTAATTTTCAGTTGTCTTAATACAATTTAGAATAAAATAAAAAACCACGAATTCAGTATTTCGAATTCGTGGTTTTTTATTTTATACTAAAAAGTTATTTTTTAGGAGCTGTTTTAGCTGGCACCGGAATAACAGTTTTTTTCTTGTAAATAGGAATGAAGTACGAAACTGTATAATTGAAACCAATTCCGAAACTTCCATCATAAGTCCTGTTAAATCCTGGAATATATAAATTGTCAAAACCATCTGGTTTTGTATTTGCAACCAACATTTTCAGCTGAACACCAAAGCCAACAAAGATATTGTTGAATACTTTTGCTTTTAGGCCCATTGCAACTTCAATCCAGCCTGCTGTAAGTCCGCTGTATTTTTGATGCTCAGTAATTGGAGGCATTTCACCCCAATATGGATTAGGATTGTAAATTTTATAGCTATTCAGTTCTTGACTAAAAGTACTGAATCCGCCTCGTAAACCTATTGTAATTAAGTTTTCCATATCAAGCCAGTTTTGATACAAATTGTAGTCAAAACCACCTTTTATGTAAGTTCCGGTTGCAGTCGAATTTAATCGGTCGTCATCAGTAGTTTTGTCCTCAAAACCAAGTTCAGCGACCAAATAATATTTTTTTGTTAATCGCCAGTCACCAACAAATTCAACTCCTTTATAATCTTTGTCGTATAAACCACGAGTCAATTTGTACAAATCAACTCCAACACGAAGTCCGTAACGATCAGTTTTTATGCTGTCGGCTTTTTTTACTTCCTGTAATGCAGGTTTTGCGACCGTTTCGGTTTTAGGTTTTTCTGTAACAATTTCTTTGGTTACTGTAGTTGTTGGTGTTTCTTGAGCATAACCCAAAAACATTGAAAACAATAAGCAAAAACTAGAAATATATTTTAATGTGTACTTCATTTTCTAATTCTATGTTATAATCATTTACATAAATTTGGGTCATCCAATAACCTTTTGAATCTACATCCTCTTTTATAAAGGGAGCCGAAATTGGCGGTCCATCAGAAAGAGGATTAAGCTTGAAAATCGTTTTAAATCCGCAAGCTCTAGAAACATAAAGATTTTGGCGCGAGTAATAAAATGTTACTTTATCTGTATTAACAGTCGCCGCATTTTCATTGCCAGAATCTAAAATGAAAGTGTAAGTTGTAGAATCTGCATCTGTCTTTAATGGAATTGATATTTTGCTTGCGTTTGTAAGCTGTTTTGCTTCATCAGTTGAAGCATTTTCATTAAAAATAATTCCTTGACTCATGCCTTCTCCAACTACTTTTAAATTCGTAACGGGTTTAAGCACTGACTGATTATTAGAATCGTAAAATTCAATAACCAATCTAGGAGTAGTAGGTGTATTTGGATCGCAAATATCATCTTTCTCACAGCTTGATAAGCCAAAAGTAAAAAGTAGTAAAACTGAAACTATTTTTTTCATTTATAATTTATTAGCGAAGTTCTAAAAGTACAACATTTTCGACATGATGCGTTTGCGGAAACATATCCACTGGACGTACTCTGACAACTTTGTATTTCTCGTCCATTAAAGCTAAATCACGTGCCTGTGTAGCCGAATTACAGCTTACATAAACTACTTTTTTGGAGCAATTTTCAAGATTTGATCAATCACTAATGCATGCATTCCGTCTCTCGGCGGATCTGTAATAATTACATCAGGTTTGCCATGTTGCGCAATAAAAGCTTCATTGAAAACAACTTTCATGTCTCCTACAAAAAACTCGCAATTGGTAATGTTATTGCGTTCAGCATTTGCTTTTGCATCTAAAATGGCTTCAGGAACACTTTCTACACCAATTACTTTTTTCGCTTTTTTCGAAACAAACTGAGCAATAGTCCCAGTTCCAGTATATAAATCATACACGGTTTCGTTTCCTGTCAATCCAGCAAAATCGCGTGTAATTTTGTATAATTCGTATGCTTGATCTGAATTTGTTTGATAGAAAGATTTTGCGTTGATGCTAAATTTCAAGCCTTCCATTTCTTCCAAGATATAATCTCTTCCTTTATAAAGCTTGATATCTTGATCGTAAATGGTATCATTTTGTTTTGCATTCACCACATACTGCAACGATGTAATCTGTGGGAATTTTTCATATAAATGATCCAAAACCAATTCACGATTTGCTTTGTCATCTTCAAAAAACTGAATCAAAACCATGATTTCGCCAGTTGAAGCAGTACGAATCATTAAAGTTCTCAATAATCCAGCATGTTCTCTCGGATTAAAAAAGCTAAATTATGCTCATTTGCAAAAGCTCTAATTTCGTTTCTGATCGCATTTGAAGGATCTTCTTGCAAGTGGCATTTTTGGATATCTAGAATTTTATCCCACATTTTTGGAATATGGAATCCTAGTGCATTTCTGTTTCCTAGATCTTCAGTGCTTCCAATTTCTTTTTCAGTTAACCAACGGCTGTTTGAAAACGAAAATTCCATTTTGTTTCTGTAGAAAAACTGTTTTTCTGAACCTAAAATATCTTCAAATTCAGGAAGCTCAACTTTTCCAATTCGTTGTAAATGATTTTTGACTTCATTTTGTTTGTAATACAACTGTTGGCTGTATTTCATATTTTGCCATTTGCACCCACCGCAAACTCCAAAATGATCACAGATAGGATCAATACGGTGTTTTGATAATTCATGAAATTTTACGGCTTTTCCTTCGTAGTATGCTTTTCTTTTTTGAATGTCTGTACATCAACAACATCACCAGGCACAACATTCGGAATAAAGATTACTTTCCCGTCTGGAGCTTTTGCAACCGATACTCCTTTTGCACCTGCGTCTAATACTTCAATTTGATGAAAGACAACTTTGTCTGTATTTTTTCTTCCCATAGCGCAAAAATAAGGGTTTGTAAACTTTTATAAATTTAATTTTCAAAATATTTTATCAAATTGTGTAATTTAACACATAAATTAAGTTTAAAGGTTAACTTTGTTTTTTGGTAATTTCCCCGACTGCCGCATTTTTAACCTATAGTATTGTTGTTTTATTATGAAGTTATATCATAATTTGTCACAAATAAGCTTTCTAAAAAAGAGCTATGTCTTGAAATTTTTGTTTGTTGCCTTCATAGGAATACATATCCCTTTAATTGGTATTTTGTTCTTTGTGTTGTTTTCAGCACACGATATTTCAGCAATTTCGATTTTGATTTTTGCCTTGGTTATGACTTTGGTCGCAACTCTAGTAACCTTGTTTATTTTAAAAAAATTAATCAAGCCGATTTCAATAGCATCAAAATCTCTGGATGATTACCGAAATAATCGAAAACTTTCGGTTTTACCTACTGAATATAATGATGAGGCTGGATTGTTAATGCGAAACATTCAGGAATCAATTTATGAATCTGAAAGTTTTATCAACGAAAAACAAGATTTGATTTATATGCTTTCGCACGATTTGAAAAATTTTGCTGGAAATCCGCAAGGTCTGGCACGATTAATTTTAAGTGAAAATCCATCTGAGTCAGTGAAGCATTTGGCAGAATTAATTTGTGAATCGACAAGTTTGCAATTTCGATATATCGATAACTTTATAAAGCTTTTGAAAGAACAAGATCAAGTTGCAAATCTTAACCCTGAAGCTAAAACTGTCGTTTTTTCTAATATTGCGTCTTTTATTAATGAACAAGTCGAGCAAAGACTTTTAGATAAAAACATTACTATGAGTCTAAGTCTGGAAATTTCTGAAGCCGAACTTAGAATAGATGAAGGTTTGTTGGTTCAAGTTTTGGTTAATTTGATCAGCAACGCTATCAAATTCTCTTTTTTGATAGCGAAATCAAAGTTCGAATTTATAATGAAGATTCAAAATTAACTATAACAGTTACCGATAAAGGTGTGGGATTTGATAAAAATCAAATTGAAGAATTGTTTAAAAAATTCACCAAAATGAGTCGTTTAGGAACTGCAAACGAATTATCAACCGGAATTGGCCTTTATTTATGCAAAAAGATCATTGAACGTCATAAAGGTACATTGACTGCAATAAGTGAAGGAAAAAACAAAGGCGCCGAATTTAAGATTGAATTTGAGCTTTAGTTTTTTTTAGGTTCTAAGGGACTAAGATGCTAAGGCGCTAAGATTGAAAATAAAACTTAGAATTTCAGTATCTTAGAAAGGTAGTATCTCAAAAAGCAGTATTTCGTAAAAAAGTTGGTTTTCCATCAACACAACCAATTCCATCTGGCGCAACAGGAACGTCACAAGTGGAAAAAACACCCCATTTTACATTAAATGCGGCTTCTGCTTCTGTATATGATTTTACTTTAGCTAAAAAATCTACCGTATTTATTTTTTAGAATAAAGAATGTATTTGGCTGGACCACCGCAAGCTTTTGAACCAATTGCTGTAAAATCCCAATCTTCAGAATCAGTGCAAGGTGTAGTGTTTACTTGCGAAATCACCACAATTTCTTGATACATTTTTTCTAATTTCTGAGCGTCCTCTTCCTGAGAAGCGTTTGAATTGGCATCGTCATTATTGCAAGAAATAAAAATCAGACAAATTACAGCTAGTATAAAACTTAATTTTTTCATGGTAAATGATTGTTGGCTAGTTTTATATGTAGATGGGCAAAATCAAAAAAGGTTGCGTGCGGGGAAAAGATGCTAAGTTTCTAAGATTCTAAGTTGCTAAGTTCAAAATCTTAGCATCTTAGAAACTTAGTGTCTCAGTATCTTAGGCTACCATAAATGGTGAACGGAAGATTTTATGTATTTTTCGTAAATCGCATTCATAGCGACAATTTTTTCTGGACTTATTTTAGGAAGATCGTAAACAGATAAATTTGATAAAACGTGATCTGCTTTCGAAGCGCCTGGAATAATACAGCTAATTTCGTCAAAATTCAAAATCCATTGTAAAGCGATGGGAGCAAGGTTTGGATTTTCAGGAAATAAAGCTTTCAATTCTTCGACGGCTTTTAGCCCTAATTCATAATCGATTCCAGAGAATGTTTCACCTTTGTCAAAAGCATCTCCGTTACGATTAAAATTACGATGATCTTGAGGTTCAAAAGTAGTTTTTGAATCAAATTTACCTGTTAAAAGTCCGCTTGCTAATGGAACTCTAGCAATAATTCCAATGTCTTTTTTCTTTGCTTCAGAGAAAAATAATTGTGAAGGGCGTTGGCGGAACAAATTAAAAATAATTTGAACCGTGGTTACATTTGAATATTCAATTGCTTTTAATGCCTCTTCAACTTTTTCGACACTTACGCCAAGATTTAAAATTTTGCCTTGCTCTTTTAGTCGGTCAAACAATTCAAAGATTTCTGGGCGATAATAAACTTCGGTAGGAGGACAGTGCAACTGAATCAGATCTAATGTTTCCAAGCCCATTCTTTTTAAACTGTCTTCAACAAATTTTTGAAGTACTTTTGGTTGATACCCCTCATTCACATGTGGATTGATTTGGCGTCCGCATTTTGTCGCCACATAAATGCGTTCAGAACGAGAGCGGGCTACACGTCCAACAGCAGTTTCGCTCAAACCGTTTTCGTAAACATCGGCAGTATCAATAAAATTAACGCCATTGTCAATTGCTGTGTTTATAAGTGCATCAGCAGTTTTATCATCAAATCCTGATCCCCATTTTCCTCCAACTTGCCAAGTGCCAAGTGAGATTTCTGAGATATTGAAGTTCGTTTTTCCTAGTTTTCTGTAGAGCATTTTTTTCTTTTTAGTTACAAAGTTGCAAAGGTGCAAAGTGACAAAGGTTTTTTGTAGAGGCGCACAGCAGTGCGTCTTTGGTGAGGTGTTTTTATTCAGTAAAAAAAACTTTGAACCTCTGAACCTTTGTTACTTTGTACCTTTTTTAATCAAATAAATCCGAAGATAAATAACGGTCGCCACGGTCACAAATAACAGCAACCACAACTCCAGATTCTAATTGTTCTGCAATTTTCAAAGCAACAGCTACAGACCCGCCACTGCTCATTCCTGCAAAAACGCCTTCTTCAAGGGCTAATCTTTTTGTCATTGCTCTGGCTTCTTCTTCACTTACATCAATTACAGTATCAACTTTGGTAGCATCAAATATTTTTGGCAAATATTCTTGAGGCCATTTGCGAATTCCCGGAATTTGAGATCCGTCGCTTGGCTGTGCGCCTATAATTTGAATCGCAGGATTTTTTCTTTTAAATATGTCGAAGTACCAATAATAGTTCCTGTGGTTCCCATAGCCGAAACAAAATGAGTTACAGTTCCTTCGGTGTCATTCCAAATTTCAGGTCCAGTTGTTTTATAATGTGCTTTCCAGTTGTCATCATTTGCAAATTGATTCAACATCAAATAACCGCCTTGAGCTACTTTTTTGTCTGCATAATCTCTTGAGCCGATAATTCCTTCTTCAGCAGGTGTCAGGATTACTGTAGCACCGTATGCACGCATGGTTTGAGTTCGTTCTTTTGTCGAATCTTCTGGTAAAACCAATTCGATTTCGATGCCAAATAACTGTGCAATCATCGCAAGCGCAATTCCTGTATTACCACTTGTGGCTTCAATTAATTTGTCACCTTTTTTAATCTCGCCTCTTTCTAAAGCAGAAGCAATCATGTTATATGCTTGCTCTATCTTTTACGCTTCCGCCAGGATTGTTTCCTTCAAGCTTAAGCAACAGTTTTACGTTTTTATTTTTAACCAAATTGACAGTTTCCATCAATGGAGTATTTCCAATTAGGTTTAGCAATTTTTGTGGACTCATTTTATTTTTTTCTTTTATTTTAACTTCAGTTGTTGTGGTATTTAAAACGATAGAATCTTCAGGAATCGATTTGGTGATCCAAGCATTTCCTCCCACAATACTATTTTTCCCAATCACAGTTTCCCCGCCAAGAATCGTTGCATTGGCATAAATGCATACATTTTTTTCAACCGTAGGATGGCGTTTTGCATTTTTCATGTCTTTGCTTACGCTAAGCGCGCCTAAAGTAACACCTTGATAAATTTTCACATGTTTTTCAATAACGGTCGTTTCGCCAATAACAATTCCCGTCGCGTGGTCAATAAAAAATGGCGATGCAATTTTTGCTCCTGCATGAATATCAGTTCCGGTAATTCTATGTGCATATTCGCTCATCAATCTTGAAAAAAGCAATAAATCAAGCAAGTATAATTCGTGGCTTAATCTGTAAATGGCAATGGCATAAAAGCCTGGATAACCCAGATAAACTTCATCGATGCTGTTTGATGCTGGATCATTTTCTAAAATATATTCAGCGTCCTGATTTAGTTTTTCTAAAACGGCAGGAAGTTTTTCAAGAAACTTGTCCCAAATTGATTCGCATAAATTTTCTGGTTTTTTGCAAGCCAAAACAGCAATTTCTTTAAAACGGATTTCAAGATCATTGATGCTTTCGTCTAAAGCCGCATTCGAATCAAATAGAGTGTAAAAAAGCTTTTCGGTAAAGTCTTCTGTTTTAGTTTTAATACCGTAGTTTATGTTAGAATGGCTCTTTAAGGCCTTTATATTTTGTATGATACTTTCTTTTGTCACAATTGTAAAATTGAGTGGATAATTTTGAAACGTTAAAAGTAAGGCGTTTTTTGTAAATAAGGGCATGAATTAACCAAAGAAATTTTGCGTTGCGACTTGTATTTGTGATATTAAAAAGATTGCCGAATCATGAATTTAGATGCAGCTCCTAAGAAGTTAATTGCTTAAATTAGCTTTATAAAATTTCTAAAATGAAAAATAATTCAACTTTTAAAAGTGCAATTTCTGGTATTGAATTTTCAGAAAGTGAGAAAATATGTGGAAAAGCAATTCACAATCCTATTTTAGGCCTTATAACGAAAGATCATCCTTCGTTTTGTGATGATGACTGCATCTCGGTACATGAATTGAATGAATACCGTCAAAAGTATATTTCGAATTATTTGTCAAGCGAAATAGGAATGCTTTCGGATCTTGAAAAAAATGTTATTTCTTCATTGAAAGAAGATAAATCAATAGTAAGTATTGTTGAAGATGAAGAAGAAACGCGAAATTTTGGGCAAAAAGTGGCCGATCAAGTGGCTGATTTTGGCGGAAGCTGGACTTTTATCATTTCGTTCGTCTTTTTTATTGTAATCTGGATTGGCTCCAATGTTTTTATTTTGATGAACAAAGGTTTTGATCCTTATCCGTTTATTTTGCTTAATTTGATTTTGTCTTGTATTGCCGCTTTGCAAGCTCCGGTTATTATGATGAGCCAAAATCGTCAAGAAGAAAAAGACAGAAATCGTGCAAAAAAGGATTTTATGATCAATTTAAAATCGGAATTGGAGATCAGAATGATTCATGATAAAATCGATCATTTGATTATGCATCAGCAACAAGAATTAATCGAAATTCAGAAAGTTCAAATCGAAATGATGAATGATATCTTGAATCAGATCAAAAAATAATCCCGAGGCTTCGGGACAAAAATCAGAAGTAAAAATGCTTTAGATAATAACCTCCAATAACAAAAAGGAGATTGATGAAAGCAAAATTCCAAACTGCTTTTTTGTGTTTTTTTGATTTTTCGAAATAGTAAAAAATCAAAAAACCGAAAAATAAAAGAGTAGTATAAAGTGCCGGATACATTTTGAAAGCACCTAAAAAATCACCATGAAAAAGTAAGAATAAGGCACGCTGAAAACCACACCCTAAACAGTCAAATCCGAAGAGCATTTTGAAGACGCAAGGAACCATGTAATTCTCGAAATTCATGCAAGGTGTTTTTGCAATTTTACAAAAAAATATTGGATATGATTTTAGAATAAGCAAACTACTATTTTAAAGTTTCATACTTTTGAAATCTTATATATTAGAAAAAATGAAAGCCTTTAAAATTTTAATAATGATTCTTGCAATTGGAGTAGCACTTTATGAGCAAGTTTCTGAAGAAAAAATATCTACATCATGATTGTTGCAATTGTAGTTTTCATGTATGGAATGATGCAACTGAGTGCAAAAACGCCAAGTAAAAATCAAGATAAAGACGAAGACAATGTTGAGTAAAGGAGATAAGGTTTCGGTTTTAGACGAAGCGATAAACGGAACGGTGGTTTCGGTTAAAAATAACGAGGTTTTGATAGAATCTGAAGATGGTTTTATGATGACATTTTTTGTCAATGAATTGATTAAAATTCAAGAAACCAGCGATTTAATGAATTCTATTAAAAGAGTTGATTTAGATGAAATCAAAAAAGAGAAAACTGAGCCAAAACCACGCAGTTTTGTAAAAGAAAAGAAAGACAAACGCGATATTGCTGTTCCAGAATTTGATTTACACATCGAAAAATTGGTGCCAAATAAACGAGGCATGTCGAATTATGATATTTTGACTTTGCAGACTGAAACGGCAAAAAGACATATCGAATTTGCGATCAAAAATAGGATTCCGAAAATTGTTTTTATTCATGGCGTTGGCGAAGGAATTCTAAAAGCCGAACTTGATTTTTTATTGGGACGTTATGACGGAATAGATTTTCAAGATGCCAATTATCAAAAATATGGACTTGGAGCAACCGAAGTTTATTTTAGGCAAAACAATAAATGATTCTATTTTTTAGGCTTTAAAATTACTTTTTAAAAGCATAAAAAAACATCCGTTTTTCGACTTGATTCTGTTACGAAATCAACTTGAAAAACGGATGTTTTTTTGTAAGAATATGAAAAGCTTTTTTTGCTTGGTTTAAGATTCCAATTTATGGTTCAACAGTCGTTACTGTTCCTAAAACAAATTCGGTTGCGAGTTTAAAAGTATTGTTGCCTTTTTTCAGACTAGCGTTTCTTAAAACAACTTTATGCTTGTATACCTTTTGTGAATGAGTCGTAGTTACTTCTATAATTCCACTTACATTTGCAACACCTGTAACGCCTACCCAAGTATCTTTTACAGTTGGGCTCGTTGGTGTTGTATTGGTGCAATAATAGTCTTTTGTGATTTCCGGCAAATTAGTATTATAAGTTCTATAATAAACATTATTTGAAATGACTGCTGGAGTTCCAGAGCTTATATTAATCAAGCTTTTTCTAGGTTGGCCTATTGGAGTATCTGTATTTACAATCAAATTTTTGTCTAGATTTTCGATCACCAATGAGTTTGACAAATTATTGTTGTAAACTTTAAGTTGTACATCACAATATTTTGCAACTTCGTCTGTAAAAGCTACTACAACAGGAGTAACTGATGTTTTAAAATCTCCGAAAACAAAATTATCTTCAACTTGAGTTGGGCCTGGTTTCGAAAATGTGATTCCGTTAAAGGTGATGTTGTGATTATATGCCTCAATTTCTGTATGTCCGTCCGTTGGAGCAGGGCTTTTGTAAACTGCAGTAGTAATAATTTCTATTTGTCCGCCAGTTGCATACCATTCTTGATTAATATTTGGCGTAGCTGGTGGTATTGCATCGCAAATGTTTGATTTAGATATTGTTCCGTCATACGTTCTATAAAAAAACGATATTGACTGTTGTCAAACGTGTAAGTTATAGTGTCAGGTTGAGTTGCAAGTTTATCTTCAGGCATTTGTAATATTAAAGCTTCCTGAGGTTTTAGTTTGTAAATTAACGTATTAGTAGCATCGCGACTTGTTGCTGTTATATCTTTAAAGTCAATAGTTTCTACCGTTAAATCGCCATCATCGCAACCATTTAATAAAAGCGCAAATAATAGAAGGCTTGCATATTTTTTCATCGTAATTTTATTTGGGTCAAAAATAGTGAAAAATTTGGCAAATGATATTGAAGATTGGACAATTGATATTTCATAACTTTGCGAGCAATGAAAAAAGTATATCTCGACAACGCCTCTACAAGTGCCATGCGTCCTGAAGTGATTCAGGAAATGACAAAAGTTATGACAGAAGATTTTGGAAATCCATCTTCTACGCATAGTTTTGGACGAAATGGAAAAACCATTTTGGAACTTTCTAGAAAAAGCATTGCCAAGCATTTAAATTGTACTGCACAAGAAATTATTTTTACTTCTGGCGGAACTGAAGCTGACAATTGGATTTTGCGCTCTGCTGTCGAAGATCTAAAAGTAGAACGAATTATTACTTCAAAAATTGAGCATCACGCCGTTTTATATGCTGTTTTAGCATTAGAATCTGATTACGGAATCCAGGTTGATTACGTAAATGTCAATCCAGACGGAAGCATTGATTTGACGCATTTGTCTAATTTGCTTTCAGAAGATAAAAAGACACTAGTGAGTTTGATGCATGTAAATAATGAAACAGGTACAATTTTGGATATTGAAAGGGTTGGAGTTATTTGCAAACAATATAATGCATTATTTCATTCGGATACAGTACAGTCTGTAGGGAAAACAGAAATTGATCTTCAAAAAATCTCAGTTGATTTTATCGTCGCAAGCGCTCATAAATTTCACGGACCAAAAGGAATTGGATTTGCATTTGTACGCAGAAATTCTGGTTTACAACCTTTAATTTTTGGAGGAGAACAAGAAAAAGGCCTGCGCGCCGGAACCGAAGCTGTTCATCAAATTGCGGGAATGGCAAAAGCATTATCGCTTTCGTATGAAAATCTCGATCAAGAAAGAGCTTATATTTCGGGTTTAAAATCGTACTTGATTGAACAGTTGGAAATTCATTTTCCTGGTTTCAGAATTAACGGCAAAAAAGAGGATTTCTATAATATCATCAATATAATTCTGCCTTTTTCTTCAGATAAGACTTCGATGCTTTTGTTTAGTCTCGATATGAAAGGTATCGCGGTTTCAAGAGGAAGCGCCTGCCAATCAGGAAGCATCAAGCCTTCGCATGTTTTAAAAGAAATGCTTTCGGAGACGGATTTAAAATTACCAAATCTCCGAATTTCATTTAGTCATTATAACACAAAAGAAGATATTGATTGGCTTATTGAGAGCCTTAAGGTGGTTTAAAGTTTCAGGTTTCAGGTTTCAAGTTTTATGCAGAACCTGAAACCTGAAACCTGAAACAAAAAAACTATTTACGAATCACTTTTACTTGCGAATCGTTTGTCAGTTTTATAATTGTAGATGATTTTCCGTTTATTTTATCTTGATTCAGTTTTACGACATAATCAACGCCGTTAACGATTTCCGGACTAATATCCTTGAAGGCAATTGGAGTAGGTTGTCCTGAAATGTTGGCAGAAGTTGAAACTAAAGGCTTTTTCATTCTTTCCATCAATTTAAAGCAGAAAGGCTCTTTTACCAAACGAACTCCCAAAGATTTATCTGCGGCAATAATGTTTGGCGCAACATTTCTCGCGTCATCCAAAATCAAAGTAGTTGGTTTGTCTGCCAAATCCCAGATTTGCCAAGCAACTTCAGGAATATTTTTGAAAACATTGTAGATCATTTTTTCTCCGTTCATCAAAACAATCATACTTTGAGTTTCGGCACGTTGTTTTAATTTGTAAATTTTTGCAACAGCTTCAGGATTAGTTGCATCGCATCCAATTCCCCAAACCGTATCTGTCGGATACAAAATGATGCCGCCTTCTTTAATGACCTCGTACGCTTTGATTATTTCTTCGTTCATTGTAAAATGGAATGTAATTTATTGCAAAAATAATATTTCTTCTTCGTATAAAGTTTAAAATTATTTACAATAATCCAGTTTTTGTAATTTATAAGATTATTTTTGTTGCTTAAGTTAAAATGTCTAAAAACAAGAATGTGGTCCAAATCGCATTCTTGCAGATTAATCTTAAAATACCACAAAATACCACATGTCTCAAAAATTAGTAAAAGTAATTATTCCTGTTTACAAGGAATATTTTGGTGAACTCGAAGAAAAATCGTTTTTGCAATGTTGCAAAGTCTTAAAAGACTATGAAATTGTAATTGTGCATCCAGAAGGATTAAATCATTCTTATTTGACTGATAAGTTTGAGAATATTTTGGCTAAAAGTTTTCCGAAAAAATATTTTACTTCTATTGACGGTTATAATGAATTGCTTTTGTCGTCACTATTTTACGAAAGCTTCTTGGATTCTGAATATATTTTGATTTACCAATTAGATGCTTTTGTTTTTAAGGATGACTTGACAAAATGGTGCCAAAAAGGATATGATTATATCGGAGCACCTTGGCTTGCAACACCTGAAAGCAATCTGTTTTTAAAATACTATCATGAATTAGTGCGAAAGCTTTCTAAGAAAAAGCAAGAAAGACATCAAATATTTTATAAGTCAGGAAATGGCGGTTTTTCATTGCGCAAAGTGGCATCACACTATGTGATCACAAAAAAATACCAGCAATTTATTTCTGATTTTCTAAAAGAAGAAAAAAGAAGATCTATGCTATAGAAGATGTGTTTTGGTCATTGAAAGCTCCTGAATTTGAACGTAATTTTAAAATTCCTGATTATAAAGAAGCTGTTTATTTTGCATTAGACCGAAAACCAAATATCGGAATGAAACTTACAAACAACGAACTTCCTTTTGGTTGTCACGGAATTAATAAGCCAAAAGTGATTGATTTTTGGAAACCTATAATTGATCAGTATTAAATAAAATTTTTATAAAAATCGTAGTAATTCTTTTGCATGATATTTAAGTCATGGTTTTGTTTTACTAATTTATAAGCATTTGTTTTTATGTTTTTTTCTAAAACAGGATCTGATAAAAGTTGAAGTACTTTTTTCGAAAGCGTTTCAGAGTCTTTTATTTCTGCTAAAAAACCAGTTTTTCCATCTATAATTACTTCAGGAATTCCTCCTGCTTTGGTTGAAACAACAGGAATTTTGCTAGCAAATGCTTCGTAAACTGTTAATGGAAGTCCTTCAGTAATTGAGGTGATTAGAAAAATATCAAATTCAGGAAGTAAGTCAATTACGTTTCTGAACCCTGTAAAAAATAAATCATTTTCTAAATTATTTACTTTTGTATATTTTTTTAGATCATCACTTAAGGGACCATTTCCAATGACTACAAATTTCAAAGGATAATTTGCCGGACAATTAGCTTTTATTTTTTTTGCAGTATCGATAAAGGTGTAAATATCTTTTTGATTTGTCAATGCGACAACATTACCTATGATTTTTGTGTCTGAAGAAAAATTATATTCTTTGTGAAGTAAATTTTGATTGCTTTTTTGATTGAATTTGTCAACATCAATTGCGTCGTAAATGGTTACTAATCGTTCTTTGTTGGTAATGATGGTATCAAAAATGGCCTCGACGGCTTTAGATACAGAAATTATTTTTTTATTCCTGAATGTGAGTATTTGTATCTATTTAAAAATTTATCCTTAATTTTATTGTTTCTTTTTCTGCTTAATATTAGATGAGTTGTCTTTTTTAAGAATTTCAATGCAATTAATCCAGCATTTAATGCGGATGAATCATGAATATGTAAAATGTCAATTGACTCCTTTTTAGTAATTTTAATTATTGCAATAATTAGGTTTAGAAGCTTGATGCTGTTTTTTTTGTAGGTGTAAAAATTTGCATTGTCATTTTTGCAGATTGAAGCCAATGTTGAGTTTTCAGGACACAAAATGAATTGATTTAAGTCTTTTTTGTCTTTTAAAAGTTTATAAACAGTATACATCTGAACATCGCCACCTCTTAATTCTGTTCCAGAGGTAATATTTAGTATTTTCATTTTTTATTTCTTTTTCTGTGTACGAAATTAATTATGAAAATTCAGTAAATTGTTTTTAAAAGTTTTAAAAACAATAGTATAAGACTTTAATTGAGAAGTTTGATTGCTGAGAAAATCTAGAAGAAATTAGTTGAAAATTTTGTTTTTATATTTTTAGATTAAACCTTTTTGCTTTTTTGATATCTAAGATAGAAACATATTTTTTCAGTTTAATTTGCTTTGAAGTAATATAAAAGCAAAATGTCCGTTTTCCATTTGGAAAACACGTATTTTTAAAGAGATTATGTGTTTTTGAAGGTTAAAAACAAACAAAAAAAACAAATTACGACAAACTACTCGGTTTATTGTCATTTAATGAATATGAAAAAGCATATTCATTGGAAGTATTATATTCTATGTGTATTTTTGCCGTCTATAAAAAATCATAAATGAATTTTAGAGTAAACCCCGTTTTTTTAAACGCTATCTCATCTATTCTTGGTGTTACTAGAGATTTCAATGTGTCTGGAACTATTTTTGGTAACGGACAACGTAATATTATTAAGTTATTTGATCTTGATGGTAAAACAATTAATATTAAATCATTTAAGGTTCCTAATTTAATAAATAAAGTCGTTTATAGATTTTTTCGAAAATCAAAAGCAGAGCGCTCTTATGAATACGCTACAATTCTGCTGAGTAAAGGTATTGGAACACCCGAGCCAATTGCATTTGTTGAAAATTTTAATGCTTTAGGCTTAAAAGACAGTTATTATGTAAGCGAGCATTTAGTAACAGAATTGACTTATAGAGAACTGATTCTAATTCCAGATTATCCAGATGGAGACAATATTTTAAGACAGTTTACCAGATTTTCTTTTGATCTTCATGAAAAAGGAATTGAGTTTCTAGATCACTCTCCTGGAAATACTTTGATAAAGAAGGTTGCAGACGATAAATATGAATTCTTTTTAGTCGATTTAAACCGAATGGATTTTCATGAAACCATGAGTTTTGAGCAAAGAATGCACAATTTAAGACGTTTAACGCCTGAAAAAGACATGATTGCTGTAATGAGTAATGAATATGCTAAACTTTATCCAAGCAAAACAGAAGCTGAGATTTTTGAAAGAATGTGGAATGAAACGTGTGAATTCCAAGAGAAATTTGCGAGAAAGCAAAGACTTAAAAAGAAATTAAAATTCTGGAAAAAATAATAAGATCTGCCTTTGCTTCTTGACAATATTGATGACTATAAATTCTCGTTTAAAAAATAGGAGATTTGATCTTTGAAAAAATCAGGAGTAAATTGAGTATACAATTGAAGTGTATTTGGCTTTACTTCCTTATCTCCCAATTCGCTGAATAATTCTGGTTTAAAGTCATTTAAATGTACAGAAATATTTTGTTTGCCATCCTCAAAAGTTGCCCAGTCATTTTTGTCAACGTGAGGAGAAAAAATAGTGAAAGAAGGTTTGTTTAACGCTTTTGCCATATTTATTGCGCCTCCGTCGTTTCCTAAAATAACATCACACAGATCCATTATAGCAATAAAAGAACTTAAATTGCCAGCTAGCAAGTCAAAATGTATTTTTTTCTGAGTTGCCTCTGAACATAAATTGTATACTTTCTGCGCATCTTCGATTTGGCTCGGAAAGTAATTGAATAGGATTTCGGCATCATTATTTTGGCCTACATATTCAACGATTTCGGCCATATATTCTAAAGGATATGTTTTAATCTTCTCACTTCCCAAAAGGCTGATCATTATAATTTTCTTGTTTTGATCTACATTATGCTTTTGGAATAAAGCTAATGCTTCTTCATTTTCTTTAGGATCAACATATAATTTTGGATATGGATTAATTGAATTTTCATCCAGTTTCAATGGTTGCAACAATAAAAGTCTATTATCGATTGCCTGACCGTATTTTGTTTTGGTTTCTTTTGGCAATCGATGAAGATTATGATTGTAAAACAATGAAGAATACCATTTGTAATAGGATATTTTTGTGCTTGCACCAGAAAATAAGGTGATTAAATTGGTTTCTAATTTTCCGTAAACATCTATAAGAACATCGTATTTTTTGGCTCTGATCTCAAAAAAGAACTTAAATAAAGAAGGATATGATTTTCGCGTTTCATTTGGAAGCAATAGTATTGAATCAATATTTGGATTTCCAAGCAAAACATCTTTGCAATTAGGATAACACATGAAATCTATTGTAGCGTCTGGGTGTGCTTGTTTCAAGCTATTGCAAAGGATAGAACTTAGCAAAACGTCTCCAATTCTTTTCTGCTGTATTACTAATATTTTCATTTTAAATTGTTTTTGAGTATTTTAAATTAAGGCTTTTTTAAATGTATTGAACAAATCAATCCATATTACGATATAACAGCCATAGGATAAAATAACGCTTTAATATGGAAAAAGCATATATATAAGCCAAAATAAATCCTTCGCGGCCATTAAGGAAACCTAATTTTAGAAAAAATTGATTTATAAAAATGAAAAATGGTTTTATGAAAAAATGATAAATATTAGGTCTTTTGTTTTTCTTAAACAAAACCAAGGCTTCTTCTTTTCGAACTATGTTTACCCTGTTGCTAAAATCATCGAAATTTTTATAAGCAAAAGATTCTATTTTGTTTTTGAAGCGTTTTGGCCTTTTAAAAAAGCTGTTATATGCGACTTCACTAAAAGAGTATCTCGTTTTGTCAAAAAGCAAGAGTTTCTTTCTTGTTAAAAATACGCCATATTTTATTGTTTTTCCAAAGAAAAACAGGGTTTGTCCCGAAAAATAAGACGCTTCAGTTTTTGGTTTGGAAATTTCGGAACTCATTTCATTTATAAGTTCCTCAGAAAGATGATCGGTACAGTTAAGTAATACTACCCAATTGTTTTTTGCAGTTTCAATTGCCAATTTTATACAATCAGCTTTGAACTTGTCGTTTTGTGAAATAACAATTGCACCCAATTCTTTAGCAATTTCAACACTTTTATCTGTGCTGTTATTGTCAATTAGAATAATCTCATTGGCAAATGATAAATTGTCGAAATGTTTTTTTATGTAGGTCTCGTCATTGTAACAAAGCGAGATGATGCTTATTTTTTCTGCCAACACGATTTCTGATTTTTTCGCCAAAAATAATGTTAAAAACCATAACTTTGCCGAAAATTAATTAAAATGTCTAAATTATCAATTTTAATGTATCACAATGTCTGTCAATCTTCTTCAGATTGTAATAAATTGACAGTTTCGGTACAAAATTTAGAAAGACAATTTCAATATTTAAGTGACAATAATTATAAGACGTTTCATTTTTCTGAATTAGAAAAAATGAAAACGATTCCCCAAAAAAGTATTATCCTAACTTTTGACGACGTTACTGAAAATCAGTTAATTTTTGCTCTGCCTTTATTAAAAAAATACAACCTAAAAGCCAGTTTCTTTATTCCCTTTAAATACATAGGAAAAACGGATTCCTGGAATAAAGATACAGGAGAGCCTGAACAAAAAATTATGTCTGTTGAGCAATTAAAAGAATTGCCAAATGATATCATTGAACTTGGTTATCATTCATACGGACATAATAAATATGACACGTTGAGCGCATCAGAAATCGAAGACGATTTTTTAAAATGCGAGGCGGAAATCAAAAAGCATAATCTTAACGTATTTCCCGCACTTGCATATCCGTACGGGAATTACCAAAAAGAAGGTGTCGAAAATGCCAATTTCAAATCATTACTTAAAGAAAATAAGATGAAATTTGGATTAAAAATAGGAAATAGGCCCAATGCATTTCCATTTAAAGACAATTATGAAATCAAACGTATTGATATTAAAGGATTCGATAGCTTAATGATTTTCAAATTGAAAATACGATTTGGAAAATTGAAATTATTCTAAATCTTTTTCAAGCAATACCATTTTTGCATATCTAGAAAAAACACCATACGCATCAATCGAAGTACTGCTAATCCCGGCACTCCATCAAGATAAACTCTTTTTACGAAGTAAGTATGGAAAAATCTATAAAAAGGTTTAAAGAATAATAGAAAAAGAGTTGCTTTTTTCCTTTTTGGTGTGACATTTTGGCCTGAAACCACGCATACTTATCTTTTTTGTAAATAAAATTGAACAGACCTTTATAGGTATAGTGTATCATGTAGTTTTTAAGTACAGGTGGCTTCGATTTCACAACTAATTTTTCGTGCACTTCATTTTCAAAACGAAGATTTTCATTTTTCATCAAACGTGTTACTTTGTCTGTGTAATGAAATAAAAAACGGTCCATAAAAAAATGAGGAAACCAGATTCTGTAAGCATCAGATTTATTTGAATGGATGCTTTCTAGGATTTCATCTCTAAGTTCAGGTGTAACTCTTTCGTCGGCATCAAGAAAAAGAATCCATTCTCCTTTAGCAGATTCAATTGCATGATTTCTTTGATTCGAATAATTATCGAATTTTCTAAAAAGAAGTTCAGCGCCAAGATCTATAACAATTTCAGCAGTTGCATCAGTGCTATGAGAATCTAAAACAATTATTTCATCTGCAAATGCGACAGATTTTATTGCATCAGCAATATGGGATTCTTCATTATAAGTTAATATAATGACAGATAATTTTTTATTTTTAGTAGACATAAACGGGCAGTTTTAAATCTTGTAAAATTTGTGCAATAGTATAATTTTTTTTCTGATAATGCAAAAAAAATCCAAATTCCAATTATTACATTGGAATTTGGATTTTTTAATTGATTTTTATTAAATCTACACCGCAACGTCGTATTCGCGAAGCGCATTGTTTAATGAAGTTTTTAAATCTGTAGATGGTTTACGAGTACCAATAATCAAGGCGCATGGAACTTGGAATTCTCCAGCCGCAAATTTCTTAGTATAACTTCCTGGAATTACAACAGAACGTGCAGGAACAAAACCTTTCATTTCAACCGGCTCATCACCTGTAACGTCAATAATTTTTGTTGAAGCAGTTAAGCAAACGTTAGCACCAAGAACAGCTTCTTTGCCCACGTGAACTCCTTCTACAACAATACAACGAGAACCAATAAATGCACCATCTTCAATGATTACTGGAGCGACTTGCAATGGTTCAAGAACACCACCAATACCAACACCACCACTTAAGTGTACGTTTTTCCCAATTTGTGCACAGCTTCCAACAGTTGCCCAAGTGTCAACCATAGTTCCTTCGTCAACATAAGCACCAATATTTACGTAACTTGGCATCAAGATAACACCGCTAGAAATATAAGCTCCGTAACGTGCAACAGCATTTGGCACTACACGAATTCCTTTTTCAGCATATCCTCTTTTTAGCAACATTTTATCGTGGTATTCAAAAATACCAGACTCCCATGTTTCCATTTTTTGAATTGGGAAATACATTACAACCGCTTTCTTAACCCATTCGTTTACTTGCCAGCCTTCGCCAACAGGTTCAGCAACACGTAATTTTCCTGCATCTACTAGTTCGATAACTTCTCTGATAGCATCAGTTGTAGCAGTTTCTTGTAATAAAGCTCTGTTTTCCCAAGCTTGTTCAATTATAGTCTGTAAAGAATTCATAAGTTTTAATTTTTGGCAAAGATAAGGTATTTGTGTAAAAGCGAAAAAGTAAAACCTTTTGAAAGTGTTACATGTGTAACATTTTGTTTTGAATTTGATAAATAAAATAAATCCTTCATGGATCTATAACTTTTAAAATACCTCTAAAAGTTTTTTTTATATCAAAATATGACAAAAATCAGATTTTGTCTTTTTTCTTCAGATTAATTTCGCGCAGTTAATTTCAATGAAACAATTGAAATTAATTAAAACTACTCCAAAACAAATTAATAAGTACGACAACATTATGAATCAGGAAAATCAACTTCAAGGCAAAATTGCAATAATCGATAAAGAAGTTACTTGGGACAAGACACAGGTTATTATGAGTAAAACAAATGCCTTTGGTATTATTGAATATGCTAATGAAGTATTTGTTGATGTTTCAGGTTACGAAGATTATGAATTAATGGGACAGCCTCATAATATTATACGTCATCCAGATATGCCAAAAGTTATTTTTAAAGTATTATGGGAAAATCTTAAACAAGGAAAAAATTTTCACGCAATAGTAAAAAACTTGGCAAAATCTGGAAGATACTATTGGGTTATTACCGATTTTGAAATTGCAAAAGATGAAAATGGTGTAATCGTCAATTATTTTGGAAGACGTCAATCAGTTCCGCATGAAGTGATTTCATTGCATATTGAGCCATTATATAAAAAGCTTTTACAAATTGAAGCCGCCAGCGGAGTTGAATTCAGTGAAAAATATTTAATTGGATTTTTAGAAGAAAAAAGAGATCATACGTAGAGTATATTAAGGAGTTGATTCTTGAGCATGAAAAATCCCAATCTAAATTTGTGCAATATGAAGAACAAACAGAAGACGAAGAAGAGGAGGAAAGAGGCTTTTTTAGACGACTATTTAATAGATAGATTTGAATTTTTTAGGTTTTGAATATTTTGGACGAATCCGCTTTAAAGTTTTTTAAAGCGGATTTTTATTTTAAATATCCAATTGCTGTAATGTTAAATATGGAAAATCTGCGTAGAAAATGCACTATATTTGTATTGTAAAATAAAAATATTATGGAAGCAATTAGATTAGAATTTCAGCCAGAAATCAAAGATAAGATCTTGAAATTATTAAGTTCGTTTTCTTCTGATGAATTGAAAATAGTTGAGGAGAATAATTTTGTTGATCCTAATTTTATTAAAAACAAAAGAAAGCTTGAAGCCACAGCGGCTAAAATTGATAACGGCACGGCAAAGTTTTATTCATTTGAGGAAGTCGATGAAATCTTAGAAAAAACTATCTCTAAATATGAAAGTTAGTTTTACTGAAGATTTTATATTGCAACTAAAAGAACAAATAAGATATATAGCTAAAGATAAACCAATTGCGGCAAGAAAATTTAAAAAGGATCTGCTTAAAAATATTAAAAAAGATTTAGTAAGCCCTTTTCACTTTAAAAAATCCATTTATTTTAAAGAAGAAAAATATAGAGACTATGTTTTTAAAGGCTACACTGTAGTTATTAGAATTGAATCAGAAATAGATATTGTTTATATTATTGGTATTCTAAAATACAATGAATTGTTTTAAAGGAAACCTGCTAAAAAAATAAAATGCCAAGAATTCTCTCCATAGACTACGGACAAAAGCGCACCGGAATTGCCGTTACAGACGAAATGCAAATTATCGCATCAGGCTTGACTACAATTCCGACACATACCTTAATTGATTTTTTAAAAGATTATTTTGCCAAAGAAAAAGTCGAAGCGGTTTTAATTGGCGAACCAAAACAAATGAATGGACAGCCTTCGGAAAGTGCTTCCATTATAAAAGGTTTTGTAACTCATTTTTCAAATATTTTTCCAGACATGAAAGTGGTTCGCGTTGATGAGCGTTTTACTTCAAAAATGGCATTTCAAACCATGATTGACAGTGGTCTGAGTAAAAAACAGCGCCAAAATAAAGGACTGATCGATGAAATTTCTGCAACGATTATGCTACAAGACTATCTTTCTTCTAATCGATTTTAAGTTTCCGGCTTAAAAATTTCACTTTATTTAGAAAAAATATGATTTCCTAACTTTTATCATGCAAAATTTAGTTTTTTTTTGCGATTGAAAAAAGTACCTTTGCATTTTTAAAAACAAATACTGTTATGCCTGACAATACAATACGTTCCAATAGTGATGTAGTGCTTATTGGAGCTGGAATTATGAGTGCAACTCTTGGATTAATTTTGAAAGAGTTGCAACCGGATATTAAAATTGAAATTTACGAAAGATTAGATGTTGCTGCCGCTGAAAGCTCTGATGCTTGGAATAATGCAGGAACTGGACACTCTGCTTTTTGTGAATTAAATTATACACCAGAAAAGGCGGATGGAAGTATTGATCCTAAAAAAGCAATCAGCATAGCAGAATCTTTTGAAATCTCACGTCAGTTTTGGTCCTATCTAGTGAAGGAAAAGAAAGTTCCTTCTCCAGAGAATTTCATAAAAAGTGTTCCGCATATGAGTTTTGTGTGGGGCGATAAAAACGTTGAATATTTAAAAACGAGATTCGCCGCTTTACAAAGCAATCCAATTTTTTCTGAAATGGAATTCAGCACTGATTTTGAGCAGTTGAAAAAATGGATGCCATTAGTGATGGAAGGCAGAGAAAATGATCAAAAATTGGCGGCTACGTACATGGAAATTGGTACCGACGTTAATTTCGGAGCTTTGACCAGAAGCATGTTCAATTATCTTGAAAAATTAGATGGCGTAAGTTTGTTTTTTAATCACGAGGTTAAAAAATTAAGACAGCGCGAAGATAAATCTTGGAGAATCAAAATCACGGATCTTTCTACTGGACAAAAACGCAAAGCTTATACAAGTTTTGTATTTATTGGAGCAGGAGGTGGTTCATTGCCATTATTAGAAAAAGCCGATGTTCCAGAAGGAAAAGGATACGGAGGATTTCCAGTAAGTGGTCAATGGTTGAAATGTACCAATCCAGAAGTTATTGCAAAACACCAAGCTAAAGTTTACGGAAAAGCTAGCGTTGGAGCCCCTCCAATGTCAGTACCACATATTGATACCCGCGTAATTGATGGTGAAAAAGCATTGCTTTTTGGTCCATTTGCAGGTTTTTCAACTCGTTTTTGAAAAATGGTTCTTATTTAGATTTGCCTTTGTCCATCAAGTCAAACAATTTAATTCCGATGTTGGCGGCTGGATATCACAATATTCCATTGACAAAATACTTAATTGAGCAAGTGCGTCAGTCTCCAAAAGACAGAATGAAAGCGCTTCGTGAATATTTGCCTTCGGCACGTTCTAAAGATTGGAAACTTGAAAAAGCAGGTCAGCGTGTTCAAGTAATCAAAAAAGATGAAAAAGAAGGTGGGGTTTTAGAGTTTGGTACTGAGGTAATCAACACACACGACGGAACTCTTGCGGTTCTTTTAGGCGCTTCGCCTGGAGCATCAACAGCCGTTGCAATTATGGTGGATCTTGTAAGCAGATGTTTTACAAATCAAATAAAAACACCAGAGTGGGAAGCAAAATTGAAAAAAATGATTCCTTCTTATGGTCAAACTTTGAATGACAAACCAGAACTTTTGGCTCAACTTAGAAAAGAAACTTCAGAAGTTTTGAAGCTTAATTAAACTTAAAGTTAGATAAAAAAATAGCAAATCCAGATGAATTAATCTGGATTTGTTGCTTTTAGCTCTTTTGTAATTTTTAAAATCTTTTCGGCTAGATTGCTCATCCATATTAATTGTTCAATTACCATTTGGGCTTCCTGCATTTTGGCTTGGCGCGTTTCTTTGTCGAGTTCATCGTCTGCGGCAAGACGCGTAAAGTTTTTGCGTTTTAATTCTTCAAATTGCAGTGTTACATCTTCTTTGTCAAAAAACGTATCCTTAATAATCATTTCATTTCTCAGAATAGAAATCGACTGATCCAAATTAGATAAAATCGTTTTGATAATGTAATTAAAAGAATCTGAGGCCGATGTAGTTTGATGGGATTGAATATAAGTTGATAGTGAAGCCAAAGCCGATAAAATAGAGTGATTCAGCACAACCAATTTATTTACCAAAGGCATTGTTTTTTGCTTTGATTTTGGCTCTTGCATCATACGCTGAAATGATGTCATTAAGTTGCCAATTTCAACAAAAGCATGTTTTCTTGCTAGTCGATATGAAGTTGGGACTTCTCCTTTTTTATTATAAAAATCAGCAATTTCTTTAAGATAATTTCGATTTGCCCGAATCGAATTTTCAATATGTATCGGCGTATTTATAAATTCCCACGCCGGCCATAAAAATTGATTGGCAATAAAGGCCAAAATGGCTCCTGCAAGCGAATCTAAAATCCTGAATTGAATTACCTCAACAACATTTGGCGTCAAAATTCCGTAAATAAAAACGACGTACATAGTAACAAAGGTCGCACTGATTTTGTAGTTGATTTGTGTAAATGAGATTCCCAAAAGCATGCAGACAATGGAAAAGATGCTCAACGCAATGTGATTTTGAATGACAGATACAATTCCGAAGGCGATAACACCTCCCAAAATGGTACCGAAAATCCTGTTGTAAGAGCGCTCTTTTGTCAATCCATAACCGGGACGCATAATCACAACGATTGTCAATAAAATCCAATAGACATTTTGAAACGGAAGTATTTTTCCAATCAGAAAACCAATTAAAATTGTAATTGTCAATCGTATTGAATGCCTGAAAATAGAAGATGAAAAAGTTAGGTTTTCAATCAATGTGCGTAACGGATAATATTGTGGCGTCAAGAATTTTTCTAACTCTTTGTCTTTGTCTTTCAGTTTGTAAGATTGCATCGCCAACGAAAAAGCACGCTGAATGATTTTGATTTTTCCAACTTGATTTTTGGCATAATTCAGCATGTTGGTCAACATTAAAACGCCTTCTGATGCTTCATCTTTTCCTAAACTTTTCTCATAATCAAAAATGGCAAATTCAAGAGCATCCAATTCATTTTTCAGATCATTTTTGTCGACATAAACTGCAATGTGATGTACATTTTTAGAAAGTTTTTTTAAAGTTGAAGCCAGTTTGTAGGCTACATTTTGATAAGTGCGAAGTACTTCTGGATGTTTGGCGAATTTTTCATGAAGTTTACTATGATCAAATGAAGTATAAAGCGCAAGTTCCTGAATTTCGACCAAAGTAATAAAAACCAAAAGCATTTTACGGTTTTGAGCCGTCGTACCAGACGCATTTTGGTTTCCAATCAGCATTTTTCTTAAATCTTCATGAATCAAATTCAATTCAACTTGAACGGCTAATTGTTTTTCTGTAATGGCATCTCTATTGGCTTCGGGATTCCATAAATCGCCTCTTAATTTCAAATATTTTGCTGTAAGTTTTATTCCTTCTGCAATTTCTAATTCAACATATTTATAAGGTTGTATAAAATGAAAAACAAGCGAAACAATTAGGTATAAAATTCCTCCAATAAAAATAAATGCGAGCATATTCAATCGCTTGCCAGCCTTGGTTTAAATGTCCAAATGATAATGAAATCGACAACAAAGCAGAAAATGATACAAGTGTTGCACGTTGTCCATAAACCGAAATCATTGAACATAAAAACAATAAAATACCCAAGAAAGGATAAAATAAGAGTGGGTACGGATAAGCAAAATTTACAAGTAAAGTCACTCCAGAGACAATAAATGAAGCAACAATAAGGCCCTTTATTTTATGGCTCAACGAACTTGGAATATCACTAGGATAAGTATAAAAAGCACCAAGCGCTATGGTAAACCCAATCTCAAAATGTCCAAAGAAATTTAAAATCACAACAGGAACTACAGAAGCAATAGTTACTTTTGAGGCGTTTAAGAAAGAAGTACTGTTCGTGAATTTCGAGATGCGATCAAACATATATAAAGGTTTACTAACAAAGGTAAGAATTGTACGAATTAATTTGGCATAATTATAGATGAGATTTTAACATATGAGCAAAAAATAAGATATAATATGTTGTTTGAAATCATTCGTAGACTATTTTTTACTATTTTTGCCAGCTGAATTGAGGTAAACTAAAATTCAGTTTTTACAGTAGATAATGCAATAAAATAATACAAATGATTTTACCAATTGTAGGATATGGTGATCCTGTTTTAAGAAAAGTAGGTGTGGCAATTACGCCAGAATATCCAAACCTAAAAGAAACAATAGCAAACATGTATGAAACCATGTACAATGCTTACGGTGTTGGGCTTGCCGCGCCGCAGGTAGGTTTAGCAATTCGTTTGTTTGTTATTGATACAACTCCTTTTAGTGAAGATGATGATTTAGGAACCGATGAGGCTAAAGAATTAAAAGGATTCAAAAAAACTTTTATCAATGCTAAAATCGTTAAGGAAGAAGGGGAAGAGTGGAGCTTTAATGAAGGATGCCTTAGTATTCCTGATGTTCGCGAAGATGTCTATAGAAAACCAACCGTTACGATCGAGTATTGTGAAGAGGATTTTGTGATGAAAACCGAAGTTTTTGACGGATTGATTGCAAGAGTTATTCAACATGAATATGATCATATCGAGGGAGTTTTATTTACCGATAAAATATCTTCTTTGAAAAAGCGTTTGATTCAAAAGAAATTGAAAAATATCACCGAAGGAAAGACTTTTCAAGAATACAGAATGAAATTTGCAACTGCTAAAAAAGGAAGATAATCATTCGGAAGCGACGAAAACATACAATAAAAATTCCTAATACTAATATTAATAAAACATGAATTTAGACAAAATTTTAGCCATTTCAGGGAAACCAGGTTTATATGTACTTAAAGTTCAGACTCGTACAGGTTTTGTGGCGGAATCATTAACAGATGGAAAAAAATCACAGTGAACTTAAAAAGCAATGTAAGTTTATTGTCAGAAATTTCAATTTATACATACGAAGGTGAAAAACCATTAACTGAAGTAATGCAAAAAATTGCGACTAAAGAAAATAAAGGTCAAGCGATTTCGCATAAAGAAGATAATGCTACTTTAAGCGCATATTTTAAAGAAATTTTGCCTGAATATGATGAAGAAAGAGTTTATCCTTCTGATATTAAAAAAGTATTAAGCTGGTACAACACGCTTCAAGCAAAAGGTTTAGTTACAGATTTAGCTCCGGCGGCAGTTGAAGCAACTGAAGAAGCTCCGGTAGCTGAAGAAAAACCTAAAAAAGCACCTGCTAAAAAAGCAAAAGCTAAAAAAGAAGAATAGTAGTCAACTACTTTTAAATATATTGATCCTGTTGAGATATTTTCTTGACAGGATTTTTTACTTTTACACTATTCTGTTACAATTCAAAAAACATTAAAATGAGCAAGGAACTTCAGCTTAAAGCTTTCGAAAGGTTATTAATTATCATGGATGAACTTCGTGAGCAATGTCCGTGGGATAAAAAACAAACATTGCAGACTTTGCGTCATTTGACAATCGAAGAAACATACGAGCTTGGAGATGCCATTTTAGATAATGATTTAAACGAAGTTAAAAAAGAGCTTGGCGATTTGTTGCTTCACATTGTTTTTTATGCCAAAATAGGCTCAGAAACCAATGATTTTGATATTGCTGATGTATGTAATGAAATTTGTGATAAATTGATTCATCGTCATCCGCATATTTACGGCGATACTGTTGTAAAAGATGAAGAAGAAGTAAAGCAGAATTGGGAGAAACTCAAATTAAAAGAAGGCAAAAAATCAGTTTTAGAAGGAGTTCCAAGAAGTCTTCCAGCATTAGTAAAAGCAAGCAGAATTCAAGATAAAGTAAAAGGCGTTGGATTTGATTGGGAGGAACCTCATCAAGTTTGGGACAAGGTTCAGGAAGAATTAGAAGAGCTTCAAGTTGAAGTAAAATCAGGAAATCAGGATAAAATAGAAGCTGAATTTGGCGACGTTTTATTCTCGATGATCAATTACGCCCGATTTTTAAATGTAAATCCCGAAGATGCTTTGGAACGAACCAATAAAAAATTCATTAAGCGTTTTCAGTATTTGGAGAGCAAAGCCAGTGAATTAGGAAAACCTCTTTCAGAAATGACTTTGGCTGAAATGGATGTTTTTTGGAACGAAGCTAAAAAGCTTTAATTATTCGGCCATTTTTTTTAATGCTCGAACATTTTTCAGCATAATTTTTTTCCGACAAGTTCAATCAAATCCAGTTTGTTAAAATCAGATAAAAGTCGAATACAGCTTTCAGTTGCTGTACCAATAATTCCTGCAAGTTCTTCGCGAGTAAGTTGAACTTTCAAGGTTTTATCGTCATTTTCTCCAAATTCGTCATGAAGATGCAATAAGGTTTCTGCAAGACGCTGTTTTACTGTTTTTTGGACTAAAGCAATTTTGTCGTTTTCAGATTCTTTCAAATCTTCACAAATAGATTGCATTAAATTCAAAGAAAATTGATTGTTATTGTTGAAAAAATGTATGATTTCTGATTTAGGAATAAAACATACTTCCATGTCAGCAATTGCTTTAGCAGATAAATTAGCTGGTTCATTGCTGATCATAGAGCGTTGGCCTAAAAGTTCACCAGACTTTACCAGTTTTACAATTTGATCTTTTCCGTTTGCGCTCAATTTTGATAATTTCCCAACGCCATCTTTTACACAAAATACGCCATTAGTAACTTCTCCTTCTTCAAAAATAGCTTCACCTTTTTTAATTGAGTAACTTGTTTTGCTATTCGCTAACTTGATAACTTCTTCTTTACTAAGGGCTTTTAAAGACGACAACTGGCGTACAATACATTGATCACATTTATTCATCGCAATATAATTTAGTGCAAAATTAACCAATATTCGCATTGAAAGACATTAAAATTTGAAGAAAAATTTTACGGATGTAATTTGCCTGTTTTATTTTATTAAATTAGAATTTGATTTCATTTTCATATGATAAATGTCATATTTATAGTTAATTCTTATTTGGAATATTTGTTACATTAAAAAAGAAACAAATTATGACTGAGCAGAGCTGTTTTCATTGTGGAATCGATATTCCTAAAAATGAAGAAATCAATTTTGATGAAAAAAGTTTTGTTGCGCCGGCTGTAAAACAGTCTATGAAATTTTTAGCCTCCATGATTTAACCTGCTATTATGATTTTGAAAAATCGCCAGGTGCTACTCCTCAAGACATTCAAGGGAAATATGATTTTTTAGACAATGAATCCATTTCTTCAAAAATAATCGAATTTCACGAAGGGAATACTTCGATAGTTTCTTTAAATATTCCTCATATACATTGCAGTTCTTGTATTTGGATTCTGGAAAATCTGAACAGAATTCAGCCAGGAATTAGCATGTCTCAAGTTAATTTTCCACAAAAAAAGTCCGAATTACATTTAACACTGAGCTAGTTTCTCTCAAATCGATAGCGTATTTGCTGAGTTCGATAGGATACGAACCGTATATCAGTCTTGAAAATTATGAAACAGGAAAAAGCAATGTTGACCGAAGTTTGACGTATAAATTGGGAGTCGCATTTTTTTGTTTTGGAAACATTATGTTGCTTTCATTTCCAGAATATTTCGAAATCAAAGAATTTTGGCTGGATAATTATAAACCTTTTTTCAGGATTCTGATTTTTCTTTTGGCTCTGCCAAGTTTTTTATATTCAGCGAGCGGTTATTATGTTTCGGCATATAAAAGTATAAATTCAAGAATGTTGAATATTGATATCCCGATCGCATTGGGCATTATTGTCATGTTCGTCAGAAGTACTTTTGATATTATAATGAATTACGGAGGAGGTTTTTTTGACAGCCTTACAGGTTTAGTTTTCTTTATGCTTTTAGGGAAAATGTTTCAAATTAAAACGTACAGTTTCTTAAGCTTTGAAAGAGATTTCAAATCGTATTTCCCAATTGCAGTTACAAGAATCAATTCAGATGCTTCAGAGGAAAGCGTTCCTATTTATGATGTTTTAAAAGGAAACAGATTATTGATCAGAAACCAAGAATTGATTCCGGTCGATGGTATTTTGATCAGCGAAAAAGCCGAAATTGATTATAGTTTTGTTACCGGAGAAGCAGTTCCAATCAACAAAAAATCAGGAGATAAAGTTTTTGCTGGTGGAAAACAGATTGGAAAAGTCATTGAAATGGAAGTATTGCATTCGGTTTCTCAAAGTTATCTTACGCAGTTATGGAGCAATGAAATTTTCCAGAAAAAAGTCGTTCAAAAGCATAAAACCATAACAGATAAAATCAGCCGATATTTTACTCCGATATTATTATTGATCGCTTTTGCTGGATTTGGTTATTGGATATTTATTGATGCCAATACTGCTTTCAATGTTTTCACTGCGGTATTAATTGTTGCTTGTCCATGCGCTCTGGCACTAACGGCTCCATTTACTTTCGGAAATATTCTCAGAATTATGGGAAAACAAAAAATGTATCTCAAAAATGCTTTGGTAATAGAGCAATTGGCAAAAGTAGATACTATTGTTTTTGACAAAACAGGGACGATTACAACAAATAAAAAGTCAAATATTATTTATGAAGGAACTGTGATTTCGGATGAAAATATGATTTTATTGAAAAATGTACTGCGTGCTTCAAATCATCCATTAAGCAGAATGTTGTATGATTTTTTGCCAGAAACAAAACGAATCAAAATTGATGAATTTCAGGAAATTACGGGAAAAGGATTGTTGGCCAAAGCTGATAATAAAACAATAAAAATTGGTTCGGCGACATTTGTTGGAAGCCCAGATTTAGATACATCAGAAATTGAAAAAACGGCTCTTCATGTCAAAATAAACGATATATATTACGGACAATTTAATTTCCAAAATCAATATAGAGATGGTCTTGCAACGTTATTTTCTACTTTAAGCCGAAATTACAAGTTAAAAGTGCTTTCAGGAGATAATGACGGAGAAAGAGCTAATCTTGAAAATATTCTTCCAAAAGACACAGAACTTATCTTTAATCAAAAGCCGGAACAAAAACTCGAATTCATAAAAAAACTCCAGGAAGAAGGACAAAATGTTATGATGGTTGGTGATGGCTTGAATGATGCCGGAGCATTGGCGCAAAGTAACGTTGGAATTTCAATTTCAGAAAATGTCAATGTTTTTTCTCCTGCCTGTGATGCAATCTTAGATGCAATCGAGTTTTCAAGATTGGATTATTTTTTAAAATTATCGCATAAATCGATTCTGATTATCAAAATGAGTTTCGTTTTATCACTACTTTATAATGTCGTAGGACTTGCCTTTGCAATCACTGGAAATTTGTTGCCATTAGTGGCGGCGATCATCATGCCGTTGAGCACAATTACGATTGTGAGTTTTGTGACTTTAATGTCTAACTATTTCAGTAAGAGTAATTTAAACTGATTATAAATAATACTGAGGAGTTTTTTTACTAAATTTATCATAAGTCTTTTTACTATGATAATTATCATATTTTATACAATAGTAACCTACTAATTTTGTTAACATAAATTTAAGGTATGAGTGTAATTTATCTATTAATTTCAGTTAGTATTTTCGTAGCAATTGGGTTTTTCATTGCTTTTATTATCGCTGTCAAATCTGGACAATACGATGATGACTATACGCCTTCTGTCAGAATGCTTTTTGACGACGAAACCAAAATTACTCCCCAGAAAAATAATTCACCAACCGAAGAAAAACAAGTATAATTATGGAAATGGAACAGTTTTATTACGACAACAAAATTGTAAAAAAATTCATTTATGCCACTATCCTCTTTGGAGTAGTTGGTATGTTAGTGGGACTGACCTTAGCGGTTATGTACCTTTTTCCCAACATGACAGACGGAATCTCTTGGTTGAGCTACGGCCGATTGAGACCCTTGCATACAAATGCGGTTATTTTTGCCTTTGTAGGGAATGCCTTTTTTGCGGGTTTATATTACTCGTTGCGGCTGTTTGTTGAAAGCCAGAATGTTCAGTGATTTTTTAAGTAATCTGCATTTTTGGGGCTGGCAGTTGATCATTGTTGCCGCCGCTATTACGCCGCCATTAGGTTATACTTCTTCAAAAGAATATGCCGAGTTAGAATGGCCTATTGATATTGCAATTGCCGTAATCTGGGTAGTGATGGGAATCAATATGATAGGTACAATGCTTCGCAGAAGAGAAAGACATTTATATGTTGCGATCTGGTTTTATTTGGCCACATTTGTAACAGTAGCTGTACTTCATATTTTTAATAATATTGAATTGCCAGTTTCGGCTTTAAAAAGTTATTCGGTTTACGCTGGTGTTCAGGATGCCTTGGTACAGTGGTGGTACGGGCATAATGCAGTTGCCTTTTTCTTGACAACACCATTTTTGGGATTGATGTATTATTTTGTTCCTAAAATCGCGAACCGTCCTATTTATTCTTATAGATTATCTATTATTCACTTTTGGTCATTAATCTTTATTTACATTTGGGCAGGACCACACCATTTATTGTATTCTGCTTTGCCAAATTGGGCTCAGAATTTAGGTGTAGTATTTTCTGTAATGCTTATTGCTCCATCTTGGGGAGGTATGATCAACGGACTTTTGACTTTAAGAGGTGCGTGGGACAAAGTTCGTGAAGAACCCGTTTTAAAATTCTTTGTTGTAGCAATTACAGGCTACGGAATGGCAACTTTTGAAGGTCCAATGCTTTCTTTTAAAAATGTAAACGCTATTGCGCATTATACAGACTGGATTATTGCACACGTACACGTAGGAGCATTAGCATGGAACGGATTTATGTCATTTGCCATTATTTATTGGTTGATTCCAAGAATGACAAAAAGTACTTTGTTCTCTAAAAAATTGGCTAATTTCCATTTCTGGATTGGAACTTTAGGAATTATATTATATGCACTTCCAATGTATGTGGCAGGTTTCCAGCAAGCATCTATGTGGAAACAATTTAATCCAGATGGAACTTTAACTTATGGAAACTTCCTTGAAACAGTTACTGCAATTATGCCATTATACTGGATGAGAGCAATTGGTGGTACTTTATATTTAGTTGGAATGCTGACTTTGGTGTACAACATTATAATGACTATTAAAGCAGGAGATACTATTGAAGATGAATTGGCTCAAGCTCCAGCTTTGCAAACAATAAGTGGTAACAGACTTAGAGGAGAGAAATTCCATACTTGGTTGGAAAGAAAACCTATTCAATTAACCATTTTAGCTACGATTGCAATCTTGATTGGAGGAATTATTCAAATTGTGCCAACAATTATGGTAAAATCAAATATCCCGACAATTTCAAGCGTGAAACCTTATACGCCATTAGAACTTGAAGGACGTGATTTATATATTAGAGAAGGTTGTGTGGGCTGTCACTCACAGTCAGTACGCCCATTCAGAAGTGAAGTAGAGCGTTATGGGCCACAATCTAAGGCAGGAGAATTTGTTTATGATCATCCATTTTTATGGGGCTCAAAACGTACAGGTCCAGATTTGCTTAGAGTAGGAGGCAAGTACAATGACAACTGGCATTTCAATCACATGTGGAATCCACAAAGTACTTCTGCAGGTTCAATTATGCCAGGCTACAAATGGTTGTTTGATAATAAACCGCTGGATATTTCATTGACTCAAAAGAAAATGCAGGCAATGGTTTCTCTTGGAGTTCCATATTCTGAGGCTGAAATTGCAAACGCTCAAAAAACATTGAGAGATCAAGCTGTCAAAATTGAGAAAAGCTTAGAAAATGATCCTGATTTCGTAAAAAGTTATGCAGATAGCAAAAAGAAAGCAGAAGCTAAAGGCGAAAAATTTGTTCCAATGAACGAAAGAGAAATTGTTGCCTTGATTGCTTATATACAAAGACTTGGTACTGATATTAAGGTAAAAGAAACTTCTAAATAACAGCATTATGTTTGAACAGATAAAACACAATATGGAGACGATATCGGGTGTAGAAATTTACCCGATTCTCTCTCTAATGATCTTCTTTTTGTTTTTCGTAGGATTAGCCTTTTGGGTGTTTTCATACAAAAAGGAAAAGATTAAAGAAATGAGTGAAATTCCTTTAAACGAGGACTTGGTATAATTTCAAAAGATAAATAAAATGAAAAAATTTTTCCCAGTATATGTAAGAGTCCCGCTTATTTTCTTCATTGGTTTTGCTTTGATGGAGTATTTTATTGATTCAGGCGATAAGCCAGCTTTTATAAAATATCCAATGGTTTCAGTCTTTTTGTTTGTATTTCTATTTGTCTTGGTTGCAATTGAAATTACACTTAGTGCAGTAAACAAGGTTTTGTACCAATTAATGTCGCCTGAAGAAAAAGCAAAATTGGATTATGAAAACAGTTTGAGTCTAACGGAAAGTACTTGGTTCAAAGAATTAATGCATAAACTGACCAAAACAGAGCCTATGGAAAAAGAAGGCGAATTGTTGATGGATCACGATTATGACGGAATCAAGGAACTTGATAATAATTTACCGCCTTGGTGGGTAGGTTTATTTTACATCTGTATCATTTTTGGTGCTATTTATCTTATTCATTATGAAATTCTTGGAGGAGACGATCAAGAAACAGAGTTGAAAAAAGAAATGGCGCAAGCCAAAATTGATGTCGACGAATATCTAAAAACGGCTCCGGATTTAATGGATGAAAAAACTGTGGTTTTGCTTACAGATGCAGAAAGTTTAGCGACAGGTAAAGAAATTTTCATGACAAATTGTCTTGCGTGCCACAGAGCTGACGCAGGAGGACAAATTGGGCCAAACTTGACTGACGACAAATGGATTTTGGGTGGAGGTATTAAAAACGTTTTCCATACCATTACAAACGGAGGTCGTGACGGAAAAGGAATGGTTTCGTGGAAAACTAATGGTATGAAGCCAAAAGACATTCAAAAAGTAGCAAGTTATATCTTGTCTCTGCAAGGAAGCAATCCTAAAGATCCAAAAGAAGCTGAAGGCGAAGTTTGGGTAGATGAAAGCGCTCCAAAAAAGACGCGACCACAAATATTACAAAAGATAGTACAGAAGTTAAAAAATAAAAATCATGTCAAATTTACCAGACGAAGCTTTTAGAGATACCATCGGAACAATTGATGAAGGTGGTAACAGAAAATTTATCTTTCCTAAAAAACCGTCTGGTAAATTCTATGATTATAGAAAGATTGTCAGTTATGTTTTATTGGCCATCTTAGTAGCAAATCCTTTTATAAAAATAAACGGAAACCAATTTATGATGTTCAATGTTATAGAACGTCGTTTTAATATTTTTGGTTTCCCGTTTTGGCCACAGGATTTTTATCTTTTTGTGATTTCAATGCTTGTTGGTGTTGTTTTCGTTATTTTATTCACAGTTGTTTTTGGAAGGATTTTTTGCGGATGGATTTGTCCGCAGACTATTTTTTGGAAATGGTTTTCAGAAGAATTGAATATTGGATTGATGGTGACAGAGGCTCACAATCGCGTTTAGCTCGACAAGAATGGGATGCCGAAAAAATCCGAAAAAGACTTCTTAAGTGGGCTATTTTCTTTTTGATTTCTTTTGGTATCGCGAATGTTTTTTTAGCTTATTTAGTTGGAAGTGATCAATTGTTCCTGATGATTGAGCAAGGTCCTGTAAAACAAGCCAGCAACTTTATTGCACTACTTATCTTTACTAGTGTTTTTTATTTCGTTTTTGTTTGGTTTCGTGAACAAGTTTGTATCATTGCTTGCCCATATGGAAGGCTTCAAGGCGTTCTTTTAGATAATAAATCAATAAATGTTGCATACGATTTTGTTCGTGGCGAAAAAGAGACGGGACGCGGAAAATTTAATAAAAAAGAAGACCGTGCTTTAACCGGAAAAGGTGATTGCATTGATTGTCTTCAATGTGTACATGTTTGCCCAATGGGAATTGATATTCGAAACGGAACTCAATTAGAATGTACAAACTGTACGGCATGTATTGATGAATGTGATCATATAATGGAAAGTGTTGGCTTGCCAAAAGGTCTAATTCGTTATGCTTCTGAAGATGAAATAGCGAAAAAAGAGCCTTTTAAATTCACGGCAAGAATGAAAGGATACACTGCTGTTCTATGCATTTTGTTGAGTGTTTTTGTTGGGATGCTATTTTTAAGAACAAATGTAGAGGCGATTATCTTACGCTTACCTGGACAATTGTTTCAGCATAAAGGCGAAAACATAAGCAATGTTTACACCTATAAAATCGTTAATAAAACAATGAATGACTACAATGATATTCATTTTGAATTGATTGATCAAAAGGGTGAAATCAAAAATGTTGGAAACAAACATTTCAAAATTAAAAGAGAAGAGACTGCTCAAGGAACTCTTTTTATAGAAATTAATGAAGCCATTCTAGAAAGTGATAAAACAACAGTGAAAATTGGAGTTTATAACGGCAAAGAATTGCTTGAAACTACCAAAACAAACTTTTTAAGTCCAAGAAGTTTTAATTAAAACAATACGATTATGAAAATAAATTGGGGAACAGGAATTGTTATTGCTTTTGCTCTTTTCATGAGCTTTATATTGTATTTTGTTTTCGAGGTGCAGTCTAATTCAAAGTATGACAATGATTTGGTTGTAGAAGAATATTACAAACATGATTCACATTTTCAAGAAGAAATGGCTCGTGTTCAAAATGCGCATGATTTACAGCAAAAACCATCAATTACCTCTAGCGATGCTGGTGTAAAAGTAGCTTTTCCAGCAACTTTTGAAAATGATAAAGTAACTGGAAATATATTGTTGTATCGTCCTTCTAATAAGAAATTTGACTTTAATACCAAGATTGCTTTAACAAATTCAGCTTTAGTAATTCCAAAGAACAAATTGATTAAAGGGCGTTGGGATGTTAATATGGAATGGCAATATAACGGCACAAAATATTTGACTAAAGAGGTGATCTACGTAAACTGATTTTGGTAAGTCAAAAGTCGAAAGTGAAACTTGAAACATATAACCTATAATTCATAATTCATAATTAAATAGGAATGTTATATTCTGCACTCATATTAGGACTTATTAGTAGTTTGCATTGTGTTGGAATGTGCGGACCGATTGCGGTAATGCTCCCAGTTGATCATCGAAATGAAGCAAAAAAAGTAATTCAGATTATCACTTACCATTTCGGACGCTTGACTGCTTATGCCACGATAGGCTTGATTTTTGGCTTATTAGGACGTGGTTTTTTCATGGCAGGAATACAGCAAAAAATATCAATTTTTATTGGTATCGCTATGGTTGCAGTTGTCTTGATTCCCGAAAAAACAGTTGCTAAATACAATTTCTCAAAGCCAGTTTATAAAGTAATTTCAAAAATCAAATCAAGTTTAGGAAGTCAGTTTAAAAAGAAAAGCTACAAATCACTTTTTATAATTGGCTTATTGAATGGTTTTTTGCCTTGCGGAATGGTGTATGTAGCTTTATTTGGTGCAATTGCCATGCAAAGTGCAAGTTTAGGCGTTTTCTATATGTTGCTTTACGGGTTAGGAACGATTCCGCTTATGACGATTGTAGTTTACATTCATTCCTTATTAAAATTACCGTTTCGAAATAAAATTCAAAAGGCAATTCCTTATGTAGCTGTTTTTATTGGAGTATTGTTTATCTTAAGAGGATTAGGATTGGGGATTCCGTATTTATCTCCTTCAAATATGAGCTTGTTTATTCAGCAATCTCCAAATTGTCACTAATTTATTAAACTGTCATCGAAAACAAATTTGTCTCCGGTGATTTTCTTTTTAAATGCAAATCAAAAGCCATGCAGATATTGCGGACAAAAGGTCTTCCAGCTTCTGTAATTTTAATTCTGTTTTCTTCAATTACAATCAATTGGTCATTTTCGATTTCCTTTAAAGCCAATAAAACTTCTGGTAATTCAGTAAAATATAAAGATTCTTTACTCCAGGAAGTTTCAAGGTTACAAGTTAAATTTAAGATGTGTTTTCTAATAATTAAATCTTCTCCATCCAGAATATGTCCTTTTATAACAGGAAGCTGATTTGATTCCAAGATTTGGTAGTAATCTTCAAGAGTTTTGGTGTTTTGTGCGAAACTGTACCAGCTATCACTGATGGATGAAACACCTAAACCAATCATAAGCTGTGTTTTTGAAGCGCTATATCCCATGAAGTTTCGGTGCATTTTTTTGCTGTGTGCGGCATGAAATAAACTGTCTGAGGGCAATGCAAAATGATCCATCCCAACTTCATGGTATCCATTTGCAGAAAGTAAAGTCTTTCCAATTTCATAGAGCATTCTTTTCTCGGCATCTTTTGGCAAATTTTCTTCATTAAAACCGCGTTGCCCGTTTCCTTTTATCCACGGCACATGCGCGTAACTGTAAAAAGCTAAGCGATCTGGTTTTAATGAATTTGTTTTTTCAATTGTATCAACAACATCTTCTAAAGTCTGAAAAGGAAGTCCGAAAATAATGTCATGACTAATAGAAGTATATCCAATTTCTTTAGCCCAGAAAGTTACTTTTGCCACATTATGGAAAGGTTGGATGCGATGAATGGCTTTCTGAACTTTTTCGGCATAATCTTGAACACCAAAACTAACTCGGTGAAAGCCTAAATCATATAATTTTTTAAGCTGTTCGTAGGTTGTGTTATTTGGATGTCCTTCAAAGCTAAATTCATAGTTTGGTGCTTTATCAGCTAATTTAAAAATGCTGTTTATAAGATTTTCTAAATTCTTGGCCGAAAAAAAGTGGGTGTTCCGCCACCTAAATGAATTTCTTTTATAAGAGGTTTTTCAGTAACAAGTTGACAATATAATTTCCATTCTTTTAAAACGGCATCTATATATTTTTCTTCTACAGAGTGATTTTTTGTAATTCGTTTATTACAACCACAAAAGGTACACATGCTTTCGCAAAACGGCAAATGAATGTATAAGCTGATTCCGTTTTGTGTATTGCTTTCTAAAAATGATTTTTGAAAAGAAGTTATCCATTTTTCTAAATTGAAATTTTCTTCATTCCAGTACGGAACAGTTGGATAACTTGTATATCTTGGACCTGGGACGTTATATTTTTGAGTCAATGATATTTTCATAAATAAAACATTTAGAGATGATCAAAATTACAGTGACCATTTAAAAATTAAAATGATAAATATCATATTACAACATAAAAAAAGAGACTCAAAATTTGAGCCTCTTCTCTGAATTAAATAACTAACGTGAAATAGAATCTTGGATGATTTTAAGCCATTTCTTTGCAAAGACATGATCTTGATAAGCACTAATCTGTTTGATTCGGTCGTCATCAAAATCATAGAAAGGTATATTGATTTTTTTGCGTTGTCTTTTTCTTGAAATTCGAAATCAATTTTCAAAATTGTATCTGAATTTCCATCTGTAGTCAAAACTAATCTGCAGGAAGAAATATTTTTTAAATCGACATAAGTCGATTCCTGTTGATTTGGATTAAAATTCATTAAAATGAATCTTTTGTTATTTTGATCTATAGTAAGGGTTTTGTTGCTTTGCGATTCAGTCAAGCTGAAATTTTCTGGATTTACAGAGTCAAATTTCTTCTTGATGTTTAAGATTTTAGCTTTGTTTTCAGCACTCGATCGTGCTGAAAAATAGATTGGAATCGCGACAATAATCGCAATCACAATACCAATTATGGTTACACTTGTTTCCATTTTTGATTTTATTTTGATAAATACTATGAAATTGTAAATAGTTTTCTATTTAGAAAACTGTTTAGGAGTGTGAAAGAAAATGTCTTTCGTGTTAAAATTTCACGGATCTATTTACCAAAAAAATGGAAAGCATAGAGCATGAGTGTTATTTTCTTGCTCTGAGTCGAAAATTGACGGGTAAAATTAAAAACAGACTTAACTGTTTCATGTTGAGGTACAATTGATAGTAAAGAATCAAACCATTTTACTACAACTGGATATTCTGTTTTAATACTTGCGGCTAATTGGTAACCTGCTTGTGGCTGAATAAATGCAGAAGAATCAGGAATGTCTTTAGAGAAATTGGTATCTGTTTTTTGGCTCTCGATTTTTTGCATAGGAACATCGCTTGCTTGAGCAAGCAAAGAAGCCAATAATCAAAAGTGATATAAATAAAACAGTTTTACGAATCCAATTCATGGGGGCGAATTTAGTTCATAAAACACAATAAAAGAAATTTTGAAGTGCTAATTACTTCTTAAAAATGCTTTTTTGTTTTATCCTCAGCTTAAATAGATAAGCCGAGGATAAAATATATTATTGTTGCATTTTAAAATAATAGTCGGCGGAATGCTTTCCCCCGCCATAAAATAGAAAGAAAATGCAAAGCACCAATACTGCTATTGCAAGAATTAAGCTTTCAGAATGCATTCTTCCCATGAAGTTAATTAAAACGGCTCCAAAAAGAATAGGAAGCTGTGCGGCAATTGCCCAACGGGTGAGCAGACCAAAAACGATCATTATTCCACCAATCATATGCGCAGGCGCAATATAATGCAGTAAGAACATTCCGCCTCCAAATTGATCTATCGGAGAAATTAAATCATGCAGATATTGAACGTTGGTTACAAATGAAACTCCCTTCATAAATAAAAAAACACCCAATACAATACGTACTAAATCTATTGGCAAATAAGTGTGCGAATTCGCCCATTTATTCAAGCTTTTTACATTTTCCATGACATAATGTGATTAAAAATTGTTTATTAAAATTACAAAATTTTAATCACATATTTAAAAATAAGTCGTTGAAAATGAGTTTTTTGGGGTTTATTTGTTTTGTTTTGAGAATTTCGGAATATGTTAAACCTGAATCACGCCTAAATTGAATGGTTTTTGAATAGGAGCATGGTTTGCGGCTTCAATTCCCATTGAAATCCATTTGCGTGTGTCAAGCGGATCAATGATCGCGTCTGTCCATAATCGCGACGCAAGCATAATAAGGAGAAACCTGCTCGTCATATTTTGCTTTTATTTTATTGAAAAGTTCAGCTTCTTTAGCTTCATCTACAATTTCTCCTTTTGCTTTAAGCGAAGATGCTTCAATTTGTGCCAAAACTTTAGCGGCTTGCGTGCCACCCATTACAGCAAGTTCAGCGCTTGGCCAAGCAAATATTAATCTTGGATCATAAGCTTTTCCGCACATGGCATAATTTCCTGCACCATATGAATTTCCGACAATAACTGTAAATTTTGGAACAACCGAATTGCTGACTGCATTCACCATTTTTGCGCCATCTTTTATAATACCGCCATGTTCAGATTTTGAACCCACCATAAAACCGGTTACATCTTGCAAAAACACAAGCGGAATTTTCTTTTGGTTGCAATTTGCAATAAAACGAGTTGCTTTGTCAGCACTATCAGAATAAATTACGCCACCAAACTGCATTTCACCTTTTTTGGTTTTTACCACTTTTCGCTGATTGGCAACAATTCCAACTGCCCAGCCATCAATTCTTGCATAGCCTGTAATCAATGATTGACCGTAACCTTCCTTGTAAGATTCGAATTCCGAATTGTCAACCAAACGTTTGATGATTTCCATCATATCGTATTGTTCTGTGCGGGCTTTTGGCAGAATTCCGTAAATATCACGTGGGTCTAACGCAGGTTTTTCAGTTTTGATTCGGCTATAGCCCGCTTTGTCAAAATCACCAATTTTATCAACGATATTTTTAATTTTGTCTAAAGCATCTTTATCATCTTTAGCTTTATAATCAGTAACTCCAGATATTTCGCAATGCGTTGTAGCGCCTCCCAAAGTTTCGTTGTCAATAGTTTCACCAATGGTCGCTTTTACTAAATAGCTTCCGGCAAGAAAAATACTTCCAGTTTTATCGACAATTAAAGCCTCGTCGCTCATAATGGGTAAGTAAGCACCACCAGCAACACAGCTTCCCATAACAGCGGCGATTTGGGTAATTCCCATACTGCTCATTTGGGCATTATTTCTAAAGATGCGGCCGAAATGCTCTTTATCTGGAAAAATTTCATCTTGCATAGGCAGATAAACTCCAGCGCTATCAACAAGATAAATGATTGGAAGTCTGTTTTCTATGGCGATTTCCTGTGCACGAAGGTTTTTCTTTCCAGTAATAGGAAACCAAGCGCCAGCTTTTACTGTTGCATCATTAGCTACAACAATACATTGTTTTCCCTTTATGTAGCCAATTTTTACCACAACACCACCAGAAGGACACCCGCCATGTTCTTTATACATTCCTTCGCCGGCAAAACCTCCAATTTCAATATTTTCTGAATTTTCATCCAATAAATAAGCGATGCGCTCACGAGCAGTCATTTTTCCTTCCGAATGAAGTTTCTCAATTCGCTTTTCACCCCCGCCTAATTTTACTTTGGCAAATTTTTGTTTTAATTCTGAAAGTAGTAATTTATTGTGATCTTCGTTTTTATTGAAGTTTAAATCCATGGTATAATATTGATTTTACAAAATAGTCTTGGCTAATTTACAAAATCAATTGAAATAAATGGAAAGTTTTGAGATTGTCTAATTTTAGTCAAATCAAGGCAAAAAAAACAGAAGCAAATACTTCTATTTTTCTAAAATATTTAAAATGTATTTATTTTTTGGAACCACAAACCATTTGTTTGAGCATTGCCCATTGTTTTAATGCATCTCTAGCTTCAACTGCTGGATAACCCAACATTGTTTTTCCAGCAGGAACATCTCCAGTAACACCAGATCCTGCGCCAATTACGGCTCCATCGCCAATACTGGTATGATCTTTTATCGATGCGCTTCCGCCAATGATAACGCCATTTCCTAAAGTTACAGATCCTGCCAAACCACTGTTTCCAGCCATAATACAGAATTTCCCTAATTTGCTGTTGTGCCCTATTTGAACTAAATTATCAATTTTACAGCCGTCTCCTAGAATTGTAGAACTAAATTTTCCGCGGTCAACACAAGTGTTTGCTCCAATTTCGACACCGTTTCCAATAATTACATTTCCAATTTGCGGAATTTTTACAAGTCCGTTTTCTTTGCAGGGACGAAATCCAAAACCATCAGCACCAATAGTAGCATTTGGGTGAATAATACAGTCGTTTCCAATATGGCAACGTTCGCGAACCACTGCGCCAGACCAAATTATTGTATTTTTTCCAATGGTACATTCGTCCAAAATTGTCACATTTGGATATAATGTCACATTAGCCCCAATTTCTACTTTTGGTCCAACATAACAGCCAGCCCCAATTTTAGCATCTTCTGCAATTATTGCCGTTTCATCAATATTTGCTGTTTTATGAATATTGCTATGAAATACAGGGGTAGGAGGAGCAAAAAGGTTGAGGATTTGCGACATAGCCAAATCAGCATTTTTTACTTTAATGAATGCGCGATTTTCTCCTGGTTCTATCGAAATGTCTTCATTTACAACCGCAATGGAAGCGTTTGATGCAGACCAATATTTTTCGTATTTTTTGTTTCCAATAAATGAAATTTGCGAAGTTGTTGCCTTTTCAAGTTGCTCAGTTGCAGTTATGCTTTGAGAAGTTGAGCCATATATCACGCCATTAATAACTTCATTAATTTCTTGTATTGAATAGGATCTCATTTACTGTAATTATAGAATTTAGGGTTAATTTTTGCCAAATAAAATAATTTACATTTTAATTACCTAATATTTTTTTAAGGTTTATTGAAAGATGTTTAAAATAACAATTTAAATATTACAAAATTAACATTTTAGATATTAAAATTTTGATAGTTTTTTAATATTGGAATTTAACTATGCATGAGTTTTATTATATTTAATAGTAGATGCTTAGCCTTTTTTGAGAAAATAAAAAAGATTTTTTTATTGATAGGCGTTAACTTACATTTTGTATTAACTGCTTAATTTTCAAACAAAAAAAAACGATTCACTTTTTAAAGGAATCGTTTTTTTGTTTTAATCTTTAATTTTAGAAAGTGAAACCGCGTTAATGCAATAACGTAGACCACTAGGAGGAGGTCCGTCAGGGAAAACATGACCTAAATGAGAATCGCAGACATTGCAGACAACCTCAACTCGAACCATTCCGTATGATCTATCAGCATGATATGCAATTGCATTTTCTTTGATTGGCTGTGTGAATGAAGGCCAGCCGGTTCCTGATTCAAATTTTTCGCTTGCATCAAAAAGAACCGTTGCACAGCATTTGCATTCATAAATTCCAGGATCAAATAAACTGCATAACTCAGAGCTAAAAGATCTTTCAGTTCCTTTCAATCGAGTAACTTGAAATTCTTCTGGAGTCAGAACTTGTTTCCATTCTTCCTCTGTTTTTTCTACTCTCTTGTCTGGAGCAGGATTTCCTTTATTTGTAAAATGAATTACATCGGCCCATTTTATCATAACTATTCTTTTAAGTTTTCAGTCGCAGTCGCAGTCTCCAGTCTTAGTATTCAGTCTCAGTTAACTGAAAACTGAGACTGCGACTGAACACTGTTTACTCTTCCTCTTTTTGCCCCATCATCATTAAATATGCTTTAAGGAATGGGTCAATATTTCCGTTCATTACGCCATCAACGTCGCTGGTTTCATAGCCTGTACGAACATCTTTTACTAATTTATAAGGTTGCATTACGTAATTACGAATTTGCGAACCCCATTCGATTTTCATTTTTCCGGCCTCAATATCAGCACGCTGTGCTTGTTGTTTTTTCAATTCGATTTCGTACAATTGAGAACGAAGCATTTGCATCGCACGTTGTCTGTTGTCTTGTTGCGAACGTGTTTCAGAACATTGAATTTGAATTCCAGTTGGTTTGTGTACCAATTGAACTTTAGTTTCAACCTTATTTACGTTCTGCCCACCAGCACCACTCGAACGAGAAGTTGTAATCTCGATATCAGCAGGATTAATGTCGATTTCAATACTGTCATCAACAAGCGGATAAACATAAACCGATACGAACGAAGTATGACGTTTTGCATTACTGTCAAAAGGTGAAATTCGAACTAAACGGTGAACTCCATTTTCTCCTTTTAGATATCCGAAAGAATAATCTCCTTCAAATTCTAAAGTAACCGTTTTGATTCCGGCAACGTCGCCTTCTTGAAAGTTAAGCTCTTTGATTTTATAGCCATAACTTTCGCCCCACATCATGTACATCCGCATCAGCATTCCCGCCCAGTCGCAACTTTCGGTTCCGCCGGCTCCTGCGGTGATTTGAACTACGGCACTTAGGCTGTCGCCTTCGTCAGAAAGCATGTTTTTGAATTCGATGTTTTCAATATGTGATTGCGCACTGTTATATTGTTCATCCAATTCATCTACAGAAAGTTCGCCTTCTTTATAAAAATCATAAGCTAGCTGTAATTCCTCTGTTAGTGATACGGCTTTGTCATAATCTTCAATCCATTTTTTCTTGTTTCGAAGATTTTTTACAATGTTTTCGGCTTCTTTTGGATTGTTCCAAAAATTAGGCGCAAAAGTTTTTTCTTCTTCGTTTGCAATTTCGATTAGCTTGGCATCAACGTCAAAGATACCTCCTCAACGCACCAAGGCGCTCCACAATACCTTTTACTTGTTCGGCTGTTGTCATAAATTAATAACTTGTTTTAAATGTTTTTTGCTGAAATTACATTTGTTTTCTAACGCAATTTCTTTATACAAAAATAAGATTTAGTTTTCAGAATACCAGAAATAATTTAGAATACAATCATGTCTATATAAGTGTTTGGTATTTAATGATTTTGCATTATTTTCTTAATGATGTCAAAATGCTGATTTTTGTTTTAAGGAAGAGAATTGAAAGAGGATAAATCAATTTCTAAATTATTAATGTTAGATTTATATGTTTTTTATAAATAAAACGTTAATTTGGTTATATCGTAATCGAAAGTTAAAATTTATTAAAACTTACGATTATTAAATAACAGTAATACGTAATTTTGCTGTCCGAAAAAAGATATCAGTTTTATATGGAAATAAATTTAGTTAGCGATACCATTACAAAACCAACGTATGAAATGCTCGCAGTACATGTTTAATGCGCAAGTTGGTGATGATGTGTACAAACAGGATCCTACGGTTATCGAATTAGAGACAAGAGTAGCCGAGTTTTTTGGTATGGAAGCTGGACTTTTTTTCCGTCTGGAACTATGGCAAATCAAACTGCTATAAAACTTCATACGCAACCTGGCGAGCAATTAATTGCTGATAAATTTGCACACGTTTACAATTATGAAGGAGGTGGTGTTTCTTTTAACAGTGGTGTTTCATGTTGTTTATTAGATGGTGACCGAGGCATGATCAAGGCTTCACAAGTTGTCTGCAGCAATCAATGATCCAGAATTTTATCATAGTCCGTTGACAAGTTTGGTTTGCGTGGAAAATACCACCAATAAAGGAGGCGGAGCTTGTTATGAATTAGAAGATTTAAGAGAGATTAAAAAAGTATGTGATGCCAATAATTTAAAATTCCATTTAGATGGAGCGAGAATTTGGAATGCATTAGTTGCCAAAAGACAAAATCCGAAGGAATTTGGGGCAATTTTCGATACGATATCAGTTTGTTTATCAAAAGGATTAGGGGCGCCAATTGGTTCAGTACTTCTTGGAAGTAAAGCTGATATTCACAGAGCGTTGAGAATCAGGAAGATATTAGGGGAGGGATGCGTCAAGTTGGTTATTTAGCGCTGACGGGATTGTATGCTTTAGCGAATAATATCGAAAGATTAGCCGAAGATCACAGAAGGGCAAAAGAAATTGGTGCAATTTTGAGCACAAAATCATGGATTGCTTCTGTAGAGCCAGTAGAAACTAATATTCTGATTTTTTCTTTGGCAGAAGGCTATAGCGATACACTTTTAATTGAAAAGTTAAAACAAAAAAACATCCTTATAAGCTCGTTAGGACATAATAAACTTCGAATCGTTACGCATTTAGATTACAAAGAAGTAATGCATACGTATGTGATGGAAATCTTCTCAAAAATTTAGTAGAAAGGTTCAAAGTTACAGAGAGACAAAGGTTCAAAGTTTTTTTAAACCTTTGTTCCTTTGTCTCTTTGTCTCTCTGTAACTTTGAACCTTTGTCCCTTATTTAAAAAGATTATCCATTCCAGGAATCATCGGCATATCCATTTTTGCTACAGCATCAAGCTCTCTTTCATTGATGTTTGTTGCTTTTTCGATTGCTTTATTTAAGGTTACCACTAAATAATCTTCCAATTGTTCTTTATCTTCTAAAAGAGAGTCGTCAATTGAAACCGATTTTATTTTTCTGCTTGCAGTAATTGTTATTTTCAATAATCCGTCAGCGCTTTGTTCGTCAATTAAAACAGTATCCAAGCGTTTCTTTGTATCTTCAATTTTTTGTTGGGTTTCTTTAAGTTTGCCCATCATTCCCATTAAATCCATTTTTCTTGCTTTTTTAAATTATTTAAGACAAAATTAGTATATTGCTATGGTAAATCAATAGAATATTTTATGAAAAATTTAATTTCGGTTCTGTTTTGATTATACTACTTTTGCCCTTCCGTACTTAAAAATAAATGCTCAATCAATGCAAAACAACATAATAGCTCCAAAGGCGAAAGAAATTCCAAAAAAACTCAAAAAGCATAAAGAAACCAGAGTTGACAATTATTTTTGGCTTAATGACCGCGAAAATCCAGAAGTAATTGATTATCTGAACAAAGAAAACGAATACTATCAAAATATGACTGCTCATACTAAAGATTTGCAAGAATCATTGTATGAGGAAATGAAGAGCAGAATCAAGGAAGACGATTCATCTGTTCCTTATTTTTATAACGGATATTTCTATATCACACGTTTTGAAACTGGGCAGGATTATCCAATTTTTGCCAGAAAAAAGGAAGCCTTTCTGCAGATGAAGAAATTTTGTTCAATTGCAATGAACTGGCAAAAGGACACGCTTATTTCAAATTAGGAGGTTTAAGCATCAGTCCGGACAATAAATTTGCGAGTTTTGGAATTGATATTGTTGGAAGAAGAATCTATACAGTTCAAGTTAAAAACTTAGAAACTGGAGAAATTCTTTCAGATAAAATCGAAAATGCAACAGGAAGTTCTGTTTGGGCAAATGACAATAATACTTTGTTTTATACCAGACAAGATGAAGTTACTTTAAGGGCCGACAAAATTTTCAGACATAAATTAAACACAGATTCTAAGGATGATGTTTTGGTTTATAATGAAGTAGACGATACATTTAATGTTTCTGTACACAAAGAAAAATCTAAAAAATACATTGTAATCAGTTCTGGAAGTACTTTAACTACGGAATACCGAATTTTGAATTCTGATAATCCTGACGGAGAATTTGAAGTGTTTCAGACACGAGTTCGCGGATTAGAATATAGTATTTCACATTTTGAAGATTCGTTTTATGTGTTGACGAATAAAGATAAAGCGACCAATTTCAAGTTGATGAAAACGCCTGAGAATAAAACAGGAAAAAGAAATTGGGTTGACGTTATTCCGCACAGAGAAGATGTTTTATTGGAAGATATTGAAATCTTTAAGAATTACTTAGTTGTAGAAGAACGCTCAAACGGTTTAAATCATATCAGAATCATGCCTTGGAATGGTGAACCAGATTATTATTTGCCTTTCGGAAGTGAAACTTACAATGCTTACACGACAACAAATATTGATTTTGACACCGATATTTTGCGTTATAGTTATCAATCGCTTGCAACTCCATCGTCGGTAATTGATTTTAATATGAAAACTAAAACCAAAGAAATCTTAAAAGAACAACAGGTTTTAGGAGGTAAATTTGACAAAGAAAATTACGTTGAAGAGCGTGTTTGGGCAACGGCAAGAGACGGTGTAAAAGTGCCAATTTCGATGATTTATCGCAAAGGATTAGAGAAAAATGGCAAAAATCCGCTTTTATTGTATGCTTATGGTTCGTACGGAATCACAATGGATGCTTATTTCTCTTCGACAAGACTTTCGCTCTTAGACCGCGGATTTATTTATGCTATCGCACATATTAGAGGCGGAGAAGACTTAGGAAGACAATGGTACGAAGACGGAAAACTGTTAAAAAAGAAAAATACCTTTACAGATTTCATCGATTGCTCTAAATTTGTAATAAACGAGAAATATACATCTTCTAAACATTTGTACGCAGAAGGCGGATCAGCAGGAGGACTTTTAATGGGAGTTATCATAAATGAAGCTCCTGAATTATACAACGGAGTAATTGCTCAGGTTCCTTTTGTGGATGTCATAACAACAATGTTAGATGATACCATTCCGTTAACAACGGGAGAATATGATGAATGGGGAAACCCAAACAATAAAAAATATTATGATTATATGTTATCGTACTCGCCGTATGATAATGTAAAAGCGCAAGACTATCCAAATATGTATGTATCTACAGGATTGCATGATTCGCAGGTACAATATTGGGAGCCTGCCAAGTGGGTAGCCAAATTGAGAAATATGAAGACAAATGGAAATCTTTTGTTTTTAGATACCAACATGGATGCTGGACATGGCGGTGCTTCAGGACGTTTTGAGGCTTTGAAGGACCTAGCAAAAGAATTTAGTTTTTTATTAGATTTAGAGAAAATTAAAAGCTAATTAAAAATTTTTTGTTAAATTTGCAACCTATCGAGTTTATTTTTAAATACCATCTCGATTAACTATTTTTTTATGAAAGAAGAAATAAACGCTTATAATAATGTTTTAGAATTAATAGGTAACACCCCGCTTATTAAGCTAAATAAAATCACCGAAGAGTTAGAAGGAAATTTCTACGCAAAGGTAGAAGCTTTTAATCCAGGTCATTCCTCAAAAGATAGAATCGCATTATATATTATTGAAGAAGCTGAGAGAAAAGGAATTTTGTCACCAGGTGATACGATTATTGAAACTACATCAGGAAACACAGGATTTAGTTTGGCAATGGTCAGCATTATTAAAGGATATAACTGTATTTTAGCAGTAAGCTCAAAATCATCAAAAGATAAGATTGACATGTTGAGAAGTTTAGGAGCAAAAGTTTATGTTTGCCCAGCGCACGTTTCAGCAGATGATGAAAGATCTTATTATAATGTAGCCAAGCGTTTACATGAAGAAACAAAAGGTTCTGTTTATATCAATCAATATTTCAATCAATTAAATATTGATGCGCACTACAACACTACAGGTCCTGAAATCTGGGAGCAGACAAAAGGAAAAATCACACACTTAATTGCTTGCGACGGAACGGGAGGAACGATCTCTGGAACTGCAAAATTCTTAAAAGAACAAAATCCTAATATTAGAATTCTTGGTGTTGACGCTTTTGGGTCAGTGTTAAAGAAATATCACGAAACAAGAGAATTCGATAATAAAGAAATTTATCCGTATCGTATAGAAGGTTTAGGGAAAAATTTGATTCCATCAGCTACTGATTTTGATATTATTGATAAATTCATGAAAGTAACTGACGAAGAAAGTGCGCACTCTGCAAGAGAAATCACTCGTAAAGAAGGTTTATTCGTTGGATATACATCTGGAGCGGTAATGCAGGCGATTAAACAATATGCGGAAGAAGGTGAGTTTACAAAAGACAGCAATATCATTGCTATTTTCCCAGATCACGGTTCTCGTTACATGAGCAAAGTATTTAGTGATGATTGGATGAATGAACAAGGATTCTTCGACAGTATTAATGAAGAAGAAGTTCAAAAAGTTGAATTTGTTAAATAAAACAATTTTTAGATATATAGAAAACTCCATCCGTTGTGATGGAGTTTTTTTTGAACCCAGTTCAAAGAATCATTAAAAAAGCAGAAAAAATATCTTATTGTGTAAAATGTATTGAATTTGAATATTTAATATATTTTTGCAAAAACCGTATTTATACGTAAGAAAGATTTGTTTTGATTGAATTAAATTTAAAAAATTAATAGTATCGCTGATAGTATAAATAAATGCAATTAACCGTCGAAAATCATCAATTTTGGTTATTTTAACGAGTTTTTTGGTTCGTTGTCGAAAAAATTTTCGCTAAAAAGCATAAAAATATAGTTTAGCAGTGTTAAAATGACACAAAGTTGTTTAATCTCCTAAATCTATCGCTATGAAAAAATTACTACTCTCTTTGATGTTTGTAAGTTATTTGAATGCTAGTGCGCAGAATCCTATTCAAGAATTTAACTTCAACAATACTTTAAATAATACTCAAAATACCATCACTTTCATGGGGGCAAACAATTTTGTTCCGGATCGAATGGGAAATATTAATGGAGCACAGCGCCTTAATAATAAATCTTTAGAAGCTGTAATAGATGATCTTCCTCAAAACAACTCGGCTAGAACAATAAGTATTTGGGTAAAACTAAACGATATTTCTAAAGCAAATTACATTTTGGGTTACGGTACTGCTTATAACGGACAATATTATGGTTTGCTTCAGCAAGCCGCAGTTTCGTCAAATTCAGATTTAAGTCTGGCTGGATGGGGCGCAAGCAACGACGTGATTGTTTCAGTTCCGTTAGCTAAAGGAACTTGGTATCAGTATACGATTACTTTTGACGGAACAGTTTCAAAAATTTACCGTGACGGCGTACTATTGAAATCTTTAGGTGGCCTGACACGTGCTACAAAAGGCAATATTTTTAGATTAGGTGAAATAAATACAACTGTAGGTATCAATGCTGATGTTGACGATCTAAAAATATACAGTGTGGCAATGACAGATGAGCAAGTCTTAGCACTTTATGAAGAAACAAAACCTATAATTGCGGTTGCGCTTGAGCAAGCAGTTCCTAAAACAGTTCCTGTAAAAACTGTTGCAGGAAAAACCAAAGTTGCGACTAAGACTACACAATCAAATGCAATTATTAGAAACAATGATGTAAGTGAAGGACAAAAAAATGTTGAGGTTTATTCGCAGGGGCAAAAGGTTCTTGAAAACAATTCAATGAACATAAAAGATTTGCCAGAGGGAACCTATTTGTTGAAAATTACAAATGCTCCCGCGAACAAATTAACATCGAAATAAGAAATTTGGTTAATAGTTAATAGTTAGTTTTTAGTTTTTTTTTATTTTTTATCATGTTGTTTAGTGAGCAATTTATTTTGGATAGTAGAAAAAGCCTTTTGAATTTCAGAAGGTTTTTTTATTGTCAATATAGTTTTTGTAAAGATGTTTTTACAAATTCTAAAGAGAGCTTCTTTTTATATTTGTTTTTCTGAATTTTAATAAGAATATCGTACTCGTTATCGACAAATGTTTTGCGACTTTGAATTAAATTTATAATTTTAACAAATAAATAAAATTATTTTATGAACATTAGGAATCATTTTTATTTAAAAAAGATTCTCTTCATAATAAATTATTAAAATTGTTTTAAATAAAGATATAACCCCTAAATCTTCAAAAATCCTGCCCATGAAAAAATTATTACTTACGATAATGTTTGTAACTTTTTTAACTTCTAATGCTCAAAATCCTATTCAGGAATTTACTTTTAACGGAACCCTTAATAGTGCTGATAATACTATTTCCCTGCTAGGAACTCCTAATTTTGTTGCAGACAGAATGGGAACAGCTAAAGCGGCGCAACGCATTACAAACAAAGTGTCGCAAGGCATGGTTGGAGAGCTTCCGCAAGAAAATAAACCTAGATCAATCTCGTTTTGGATAAAATTCAATACGGTCAATGCGACAAATTATGTTTTTGGTTATGGAACGCCATCAAATTCTCAATTTTTTGGTTTATTGCGACAACCTGCCGTTTCTGGAAGTTCAGATGTAAGCTTGGTAGGTTGGGGCGATGCAAATAATGTTATTGCGACAGTACCGCTCCAAAAAGAAGTGTGGTATCAATATAATATTACTTACGACGGCAACAATTCTAAGATATACCGCAATGGTGAATTATTAAAATCAGCAAGCGGTATTTTACGCGCCACTAAAGGTTATGTTTTGAGGTTGGGGCAAATCAATACCACGACAACTCTAAACGCTGATATAGACGATTTGAAAATTTATAATGTCGCAATGACTGATGAACAAGTTTTGGAATCATACAACAGTTCAAAACCAGCTGGAAGTGCAAAAACAGAAACGGTTTCAAGTGATAAAAAAGTTGCATCTGCACCGGTAAAAACTCAAAATCCTCCAAAAGCTCCAGTTGTAACGCCAAGCGCACCAGAAGCAAATACAGAAAAAGTGATCGAAGTCTTTTCGCAAGGAAGAAAAATTACAGGCGACAATGCTTCTAACATTGATGATTTGCCGGAAGGAACTTATTTGCTGAAAGTAACAAAAAAACCAGCGAAAAAATAAATTAGATTGTAAAATTCACTGACTTTGAATATAGAATAAATCAAAAAAGCCTTCTGATGTTTTTCAGAAGGCTTTTTTTAATTTTTATTTTGTTGTCCTGGGGCATAAGCTTTTGCGCTTTTGCTTCCTGACATTTTTTAGCTTGTCCTGGCGGTATTTTTTAGCTTTTGGTGCTGGTCCTGTTGTGTGGACATGAGTACTACAGCTAATTACGCTTAATGCTAAAAAAGAAGTACTAGGGCTACTACAGCAATTCGAGTGATTTTTGATGTTTGCATTTTTAGTTTTAATTTTATTTGAGGTGTTGCAAATATAATCGAAATGTTATCTTTAAAAGTATTTAACCTTAGTTTAAAATGAATTCAAATAGATGCTTTTATTGAGGCTTAGAAAAAGTAAAAGTATAAGTTTCCATTTTTGCTAAGTATTCGTTTATGTTAAAATCAGGATTTGGATTCCCTTCATATTCTCTTATTACTACTTCTTTAGATAGAAAAATATTATATCCTATTTGTAAACTCCCTCTTTCATTAAATTCTTTCTGTAATAGATTTTCATTTTCCCAGTTTAAACTTTTATTTACTTTTTCTAAAACAGATGATAATCTATGATTGTTTAAATTATAGCGTTCCGGATTCCAAACATATGAATAACTGTCTTCATCAAAAGACATCGGCATCCAAATATCAGATTTTGTTGATAATACAAAACTTTGCTGAAACGTACGAAAGCTTTGCAGACAAAATATACCGGAGTGTATTTCTTCGCCCTTTTCAGTGTATATTACGGTGTCTCCTTTAATATCAAACTCAAAACATGTTTGTAAAAAATTGTCTTTTTCTATTAAAGAGATTAAATCTTCTATGTTATTATAATCCAATTTTTCATTCTTGCTGTCTAATGATTTTGGAATCAATAGTTTCGATTCGATGAGAATAGTTAGTAAAGTTTTTAAATCTGATCTAATTTCCGGGTATGGTGCTATGTCATAATTATAATCATATTTATTGCTGTAAAAATGCCAATTCCCTCTTGATTTTCCTGGTGGATAAAGTGTCATAACTTAAAAATTAATCAATCATAATAAATTTATTTCTTCTTCAGTTTTTAGTCCATTTATAAAATCTTCAAAATTATCTGCAATTTTTAAAAATTGTTCTTCAGGAAGATAATCTGTCCAACGGTTGATTAAGATGGTTTCATAATCAGGACCTTCATCTAGACACAAACAAAAATGCCATCCTCCCATATCTAAAGCAAAAGGAACGAGTTTACGATGATAATTTTGAAGAAACTCCTCAGTAAGTTTGAATAAATCAGCATAGTTTAAATAATTTTTAACTTCCCAGACAGTTTCGTTATGATCTACAAAATATCTTTCATAATGACTCAATCCTCCATTTAATTTTAAAAAATCCTTAAAATATTCAGGTAAGTTTTCATTAATGATACTTTCGATGTGTCTCATATTTGAGTCACCCATTCTTGGATATAGATTTAATTTTCTCATTTTTTATGTATATGTTGTTATTCCGAAATATGTTTTCCATCGATAATTTAAAAATTCCCCTATCGGTTTGAGTGTCTTACTCGTAACCGCCAGGGGAATTTTTCTCAATAAACTATTAAAATTAAATCTATTTTATATAAGGTTTTTCTATCAGATATTTTTCATCCCATTCATACAAAGGTTTTGTTTTTTCTAATGTTTTTAAAATTTTAATATACCGATCATAATTTTTTTTAAATGATTTATCTTTGGGTATTTCGAGAAGTCTTTTTGTTAATTGCTCAGTTTTTTTGTCTGTAAAATTATTGTATTGGGGATGTGAACACAGTTTCCAGATAATTATTTTTTTAAATAATGCATCACTATAAAATATATCTGATATAAAATTAATGTCATCGGATTCTAAAAAAGGCAAAAAATCGCGTATATCTTGCCAATAGTTAAAAAAAGGCAATGCTTCCTGTTGGATGTATTGCCGCATAAGATGGCAAGCTTTTTCTACGCCAGATTCAGTATCTAAATTAGCAGGTAATTGGTTCAAAATTCCTTCTCCTACATTATGATTGAAAAGATGCTTGTTTATATTGATATTGATTGTTGAATTTCCTTGACCAATTTTATATTTGGGATCTAAAATTTTTTCAACGTCATTGAACTCAATACTGGCTAATATATTCTTTAATAGGTAAATTTCAATGTTTCCTAAATATAGAGCATTTACTTTATTATCGGCAATAGATATTGCTTCAATATATTTTTCTTCTAATATTAAAATGTTAAAATTATCAGGTAGAATTTGGTTGTATCTTTCGTTAATATATTCTTTTGTCATGTTTATTTGAATATTTTAATTGATTTTCCATCACCATTACTAATTGATTTATAAATTTCATTTTTGTAAATTCTAATCTTATCACCAGTTTTTAAAACTCCTTCATAGTCTTTGAAATAATTTGCACTACTTTTTACTTCAAGTTCAACATATTGTAAACCTTTTGTATCTGTAGGCACACCGTTCCCGCTTGTAAATTTATCAATTATTTCGCTACTTTGGTTGCGAATTATATATCTAACTTTCATATCAAGTTTTTATAAATATACCGTATTTGTCTTATTCTATTCAAAAACATTTCATAAAAAGTCTGGAGATTTTGACAGATTTAGGGTTTATTGAGGCATTAAAAAAATTGCGTAAAGTCAGAGACGTTTGCGCGACTTTTCATGGGAACACTTCGGGGAGCGGGGTGCTACATCGTTCAATAGTTTTTGTGTCTTTGATGAAGTTTAGAAATTAAATACTATGTGTTTTGTAAATTATCTATAGATTACTTCTTCATAATACAATCGATATTCTTTGAATAGCGTTAATTTAATTCTTTATGATTATCATTTTCCAGATAATCCATTAATTTTATTAAGTTTTCATAATAAGGAATTACATCACTTCGTCCATTTTTAATTCCATCATATATTCTTGTCTTATACATTGCTGTAAATTCATTATATTTTATATCATTATTGCACAATTTCAATATGATAATAACTTTAAAATAGTTGTCCTTAAAAAAAACTTATTCCATTGTTGCCATTCATATTTTTCAATGATTTTATCATTTATATCTTGTAAAGTAGAAAAATTTTCAAAAAATGAAAAAAAATGGTTCTTTATAAGAATTTCGGCAGATTCAGTACTTTTCAATATGTTTTGCTCAAGATATTGTTTGTCTTTATAAAGCTCATATATAAAAGCATCTTCATTAATCATTGGTTCATCAATAAATAAGGTCTTCTGATTATTTACATAAAAATTATGAGCATTAGTAATTTGTTTAGTTTCATATAAATTATAAAGAACAAAATTTAATATTTTTTCTACATTTTTGAAAGTAATCCACGGTACAAAATTTTCATGGCTTATAGAAATAGGATCGTTGTCTCTATAATCATAATTAAATCCATAACTTAAAACATCTATTTTAGTCTCTGTTTCTTTATAGAAAATGCCAGTATTGTAGTCATACATATAATTTAGATGAGAAAAATTAAATTTCTGTAGATCTATATTTTTTACGATCGCTTTATCAATTATTTTAAATACTTCCATAATATTAATATTTTAGTCCTCCATAATCACCATTACCATTGCTGTAAATTTTTAAAATAGTGCCAGTTTTTACAACATCTGTTCCAGGTGTAAGTTTAGTAATTTTTTTCCTTTGACATAGGATCCTGGACTAATTGATTTAATTGTAAAATTGTTTAAACCATTAGCAACTTTTTGATTTGGTGTAAAGGCAGTATTTGGTGAAAGCTTTGTGTCGCCAATTCTTACATTTAAAATCGTACATCATTCTATAAGTTATAAATTGTGAGATCTCAAATAATTTTCCGTCATTACTTATAAACTTATTTTCCTTTACTGACAAATCAGCATATTCTGAAATAAAATGTTTAATGGTATTAGGTATTGTGATGCCAATTTCATTTTCAATTCTAATGTACTGATGAGGTAAAAACCTGTCACTTAATGTTAATTTTCTCATATTTTTAGTGGATAAATCATTAGCTAGTATAGCAAGTAGGCAAGGATTGTCAGATTTGGTATTTATAATTAAACTTGTGAATAGTATTAAATAAAAAAGGGATCGTTTAGTACATTTTTCATTTTTAGTTTATTTTAAAATAAGTACTTATAAATGTATTGTCAATTTTTTGCAACAGTTCCATTTGTAATGCATTAGATTTGTATTCCTGCCCTCTGTATATCCATCTAAAAATATCAGTATAAAGTAATTTGTCTGCAATGTTTTTTTATCAATGATTTTGTTTGTTTCTAAATCATATATAAATGACATATTCGAAAATGCCTGAATAACTTGAATTTGGTTAGAATCAATTAAATATGCCCATTCGATATTAATATCTTCATCAAACTTTATTTTTTTACTTTCTAAAGTTCGAAGATCGGTCAAAACCAAACTTCTTTTATTGATTAATAAATGATTTTCTGGATAAAAGAAACTCCCGACCAGACTGTCTTGAAATGTATTTCTGTCTTCTCTAAAATATACTTTTAAGCTAGTTTTGGTAAAGTCTAAAGTGTTAAGCAAAAGAAAATCTCTGTTAGGAATAAATGCGAAATTTTTAGATGGGTGTTCCGTTTCTATTTTTTCATTTATAACACATTGAATTGCGTTTTCCGAGAACAATTCTTTGGTTTTATCTATTCCATCAATCAGCAAAGCATAATAGACAAGTTCCTGACCTCTGTTAGGTTCTTCTCGGCCTTTGTAAACGAGTTCTATTTTTTTGTTTTCTCTTTTGAAGTCGTTTAAATTGTCAATCTTTGTGAGTTGCATCATGATTTAGTTCTAAAAAAGTTCAGTTGAAATTCTAATGGAAAAAATTATTGATCATTTTCTGCTTCCCATCTACCTAGTCGTTTTCTTTTTTCAATTTGATGCAGTGCTAATGCTTTTATTTCTTCGTCTTCGGATTGTGAAATAGTTTCTAATGCTTCAATATTGTATGGCTCAGGTTGTGCACCAATAGCATAGATTATTTTACGGATATAGGGATATTTAATTGCCTCGTCATATTTATAAAACTCAGGAAGCGAAGAAAAGGCTTGCATTAAAATTTTGATGTTCTCTTTATCGTCATAAAAAGTATCCTGAAAAGAACTAATTATGAATTCATGATCATGATGCCAATTCTCTAATAAAAAGAATTGCAATAATTTCATAAATTCATTATCAGACATAGAAATTGGGAATCTCCATAATATTGCATTAAATCGATTATTGAATACAGAATCTGTTTTTGATTCCAGAAGTAACTGTTTCAGTTCTTCAAAATTTGCCCTATAAGGAAAAATAGGAAACAATTCTTCTCTCCTAATTCTGAAGTTTTGATGTAAAATTTCCCAATCTTTTTCTAATACTTTTATCATTTCTTAATGCTTGCTTTAATTTTAGCCACTATTTCATCTGTCAATAATGGAGACTCCCAAATGCCAAGAATATAAGTAATATCTTCTCCCAGCATATCTTCTCCAGCGCCTCTCGGTTGACAATCAAATTGCCAGCGAAGAAATTCGATTCTTAAATACTCTTTCCCGTCTAATTCCATCAAATTGATATAATCAGGGCAGTCATATAGTTTATGAATTTTTAAAACACTTTTATAATATCCTTTATGATTTATTGTCTTCTTCAATTTCGAATCCGTATGTTTTTGATAAAAACAATAATTCACCTAAAGTAAAATATTCATCAGAAGCCGCGCATGATTCAGCGACTAAGTTTTTTGTATAGGTTTTTTTCTCAGAATATTCTATATCTAATATTCTTATCGAAGGTCTTGCCAATTCTGTTATTATTGAACTTATTCCTTCAGTATTATTTGTGGTTCCATTACCAAAAATTTCAGATTGGATGAAGTAGAAGTTTTCAATTAGTTTTGTTTAGGAGGTTTGATTCGTATTTGCTCTATAAACAAATATAATTTTTTATTTGAATTAAGGGGAAATTCCGAAAAAAAAAAGCTCCAGAAAAATCCAGAGCTTTTTAAAATATATTTTATAGAAAGACTATTCTTCTTTCATGGTATGATAAACGTTCATAACGTCATCATCTTCTTCGATTTTTTCGATTAGTTTTTCAACGTCAGCGATTTGAGCTTCAGTAAGTTCTTTTGTGATCTGCGGAATACGCTCAAAACCAGAAGATAAAATTTCAAGACCTCTGTTTTCTAATTCTTTCTGTAAAGCACCAAAGCTTCCAAAAGGAGCGTAAATTAAGATTCCGTCTTCGTCTTCAAAAACCTCTTCAGCACCAAAATCGATAAGTTCTAATTCTAATTCCTCAGCATCGATACCATCTTTTGCAATTCTGAAGTTGCAAGTGTGGTCAAACATAAACTCAACAGAACCTTGAGTTCCCATTGTTCCGTTGCATTTGTTGAAATAACTGCGGATGTTTGCAACAGTTCTGTTATTATTGTCAGAAGCAGTTTCAATCAAGATTGCAATTCCGTGAGGCGCATATCCTTCAAACAAAATTTCTTTATAGTTGGCAGTATCTTTATTGCTTGCATTTTTGATCGCGCGCTCCACATTGTCTTTAGGCATGTTGGTCGCTTTCGCATTTTGTATTACAGCTCTTAATCTAGAATTGGCGTCTGGGTTTGGTCCGCCTTCTTTAACAGCCATAACGATATCTTTACCAATTCTGGTAAATGTTTTGGCCATTGCTGACCAACGTTTCATTTTTCTTCCTTTTCTAAATTCGAACGCTCTTCCCATTTCTAATTTTTAGTTTTGTGATGCAAAAATACGGTTATTCCTTATTTTTCCAAAAACAAAATTATTCTTTTTTTAATGTTTTAAGTTTCATGTTTTAAGTTGAATGGCTTGTGTTGGTTTAACCGCAAAGCACGCAAAGTTTTTTTGTCCGAGGTTAAGCTTATAAACGCATCCCGAAGCCTCGGGACGCAAAGCTTTGTGTAAAACCTTAGCGAACTTTGCGTAAATCTTTGCGCCTTTTGCGGTTAAACCTGAAACTTGAAACTTGAAACAAAAATCCTATTTCGAAGCATTAAATTCATTGATAACATTTACAGCTTCATTCAAATAAGGATTTGTTTTTAGATTCTCAAGCTGATATTGATTTGCCGTTTTATCATTCGGGTAAACCCCAAGCAAAAATTGATTTACAGTAGAGTTGTAAACATCTAGGGGATTGTTTTCGTCATTGAAAGTGTTGATTTCTTTCCAAAGCGAATTAACCAGTTTTTTTGTTTGAAAACGGCATCCAAAGTCATTGGAAGTTCTGCTTTTGGCGTATTTACAATTTGGTCAATCTTTAGATTTATTTTTTTAATGTCGTTAAAATAGTAGTTGTCTGCCAGTCTTGTGGCAGAATTTTTAGCCAGTTTGTCGATCAAAGTTCTTTTTGCATAAAGTCTGTATTTCAAAAAGATTGAATACTGTCGTTTTTGATTGCAGTAGGGAAATCACTTTCTTTTTGATAAACATCTTCATAAAATTCAGGTAAAATAACATCTGGCTTAACGCCAATATATTGATGACTTTTTCCCGTAATACGGTAAAATTTATTGATTGTGATTTTTAAAAAATCAGTATTTTTTCCTCGTCAAGCGGAAGAATGGTTTGCATAGTTGCTTTTCCAAGTGTATTGCTCGCCAATCAAAAGCGCACGGTTGTAATCTTGCAAAATAGAAGCAAAAAATTCACTTGCCGATGCAGTATTGCTGTTTACCAAAACCACAATAGGGCCTTTGTAAATCAGTCCGCGATAAGGATCATTTATTATTGATTTCTCTTTCTTATTATCAATCACTATTGAAATTGGGCCATAATCAATAAACATTCCTGCAAGTTTGATAGCTTCTTCCATAGAACCACCGCCGTTGTCAATCAAATCAATTACAAGGCCTTTTATTTCATCTCTTTCGAGTTTCATTACTTCGCGTGCAACATCATCGGCACAACCTTTTCGATTGTTTTCGTCTAAATCAGCATAAAAACTTGGAATTTTGATGTAGCCAATTTTACTATCTTTTCCAATAATAAAACTGTAAACCGAATTGTCTTCATCTTTCATTACTTGTTTTTCAATGTAAACATCGAAGCTTTTTCCAGAATTTCGTTTCAGCGTAAGCGTAATGCTTTTATTGGATTCCGATAAAATCATGTTTGAGATTAATTCTAGCGAAGCACAAGAAACCTTTAAAGTTTCCTTTTGATTTGAAATAGAAATAATTTGATCCCCTTTTTTAATCAGTCCAGTTTGGTATGCAGGGCCATTCGGGTCGACTTCAGCGATAATTATTTCATTTTTTTCATTCAAATTTACACTCATTCCAAGTGAAAGATGTTCTTTAGATAAAGATGCAACAAAGCTAGTCTTAGAATCATCACTGAAATAAGCTGTATGCGGATCAAAATAGGTACAGAAATAATTGTACAGATTTTCCTCTTGCTTGTTGTTGTTTTCTAAGAGAGTACTTATTCTGCAAATTTCATTAGATAAAATCATTTGTTTTGAAGCGGCTTCAATCGATTTGAAATTAGCTTTTATTGAGTCTAGATTTTCACTAGTTTCGGCAATTTCGTCCAAAATCTGATAACGCAGTTTTTTTGCCAAACCTTTTCCAAATCTTCTTTTTTCAGATAAAAAGGAAAAGCTTTTTTATAAAATCGGATAGTGTCTTTAATAGAATAATCAATATTTGTGGTCTGAATTTTTTCTAAAACAGCTTTCGTTCTCAAAAGACCTGCTCGATATTTTGAAGTAATATCATTCAGAAAACTGCAGTCATTATTTAAAATTAAATCATCAAGATTTGAGCGATATTTTTTGGACATTTCATCGTATTCACTTTTAAAAAAATGTTTCGCGACGGATCAAGTTCGTTGATCAGATTATCAAAAACAAAAACAGACAAGCTATCATCAACCGGTTTTGGCCGAATATGCTCTTTTTGGATTAGGGCATTGATTTTATTTAAGATCTGACATGTATGGTCGCTATTTTGACTAAATAGTGTAGTTGAAGTCAGCAGAAATATTATTACTAGGTTTTTCATAAATCTCTAAATCATCGGTTACACTAAAATTACGGTATTTTTTTTAGAAAAGACAGTAATTTCCGAAGAATATCGACAAGTAAAAGATTTTATCTGTGAATGACATTAAATCAAAAAAAGGGAAATAAAAATTAACAAAAACTTTAAAATGGAACATTGCAATTTCCGAATTGGCATAAAAAAAATGCATTACAACTTTATAAAATTGCAATGCATTTTTGGAATTTTCTTTAAGTCGAAAGTCATAAAGTTGTAAAATATAAAACTTTCGACCTTAAGACTTATTGGAAATTATTTCTTGTAAAACGGTAATTTAACCACTTTGGCAGGAACATCATTTTTTCTAATTCTGATAAAAATATCACTATCAACAGCGCTGTTAGCCACTGTAACGTATCCTAAGCCGATACCTTTGTTCATAGAAGGCGACATTGTTCCAGAAGTCACAATTCCGATGACAGTTCCAGAAGCGTCAACAATTTCGTAATCGTGTCTTGGCACTGCACGCTCTTGCATTTCAAAAGCAACTAATTTTCTAGTAACTCCTGCTTCTTTTTGTTTTTTAAGCGCTTCCGAATTTGTAAAATCTTTTGTGAATTTAGTGATCCATCCTAAACCAGCTTCAAGCGGAGAAGTAGTATCGTTAATGTCATTTCCATAAAGACAGAATCCCATTTCTAAACGTAAAGTATCACGCGCCGCAAGTCCGATTGGCTTAATTCCAAAAGATGCTCCAGCTTCAAAAACTTTGTTCCAAATTGCTTCAGCATCAGCATTTTTGCAGTAAATTTCAAATCCGCCAGAACCAGTATACCCAGTTGCAGAGATAATTACATCATTGAAACCAGCAAAATTACCAACCTCAAAATGATAATAAACAATAGCTGACAAATCAACAGAAGTTAAAGACTGCATTGCTTCAACCGCTTTTGGTCCTTGAATGGCTAATAATGAATAATCATCAGAAAGGTTTTTCATTTCAACACCCAAATCATTGTGAGAAGAAATCCAGTTCCAGTCTTTTTCAATATTCGAAGCATTTACAACAAGTAAATATTCTTCGTCTTTCATTTTATAAATAATCAAATCGTCAACAATTCCGCCTTCATTGTTTGGAAGACAAGAGTATTGTGCTCTTCCAATTGTCAACGTCGATGCATCATTTGAAGTCACTTTCTGAATCAAAGCCAAAGCATTTGGACCTGTCAACAAAAATTCACCCATATGCGAAACGTCAAAAACGCCCACACCATTACGAACTGTTTCATGTTCAGCATTAACTCCTTCATATGTAATAGGCATGTTATAACCTGCAAATGGCGGCATTTTCGCTCCCAAACCCTCATGTATGTGCGTAAGCGCAGTATTTTTCATTGTGTTGTTTTATAAAATTGTTATGCAAATCTATTCAAAAAATATCGAATTTAAATGACCTAAATTATAAATTTCGCAATAATTAGGAGCTATTTCCTGCTATCCGCTATATCTTTTACTTTTTAAAGAAAAAAGTAAAAGGATGCTCATCGCTATCAGGGCTAGGGCTGACTGTTTCAAAAGAAGAATTCGTGATTTCGATTTTTTATGTAATTTTAATGTTGAATTATGCTTTTCAAGTTTAGCTATGTTTATTTAAACAAGTGAAATGCCTTTATTCGTAAAGTAAAGCTATGATTCTATGTGTTTAAAATAAAAACCATTGAAATGAAATCTCCGTATTTAATCAATAAAGAAGAAATTCAGAAGTTATATAAACCTATAAATCCTCAAACTCATAAAGGAACACAAGGCCACGCAGTAATTATTGCCGGAAGTTACGGAAAAGTTGGAGCAAGCAGTTTTAGCTTCAAAATCCTGTCTAAAATCAGGTTGCGGACTAGTAACGACTTTTATACCCAAATGCGGTTATCAAATTCTTCAAATTTCCATTCCCGAAGTGATGACGGTAACCGATGAAAATACAAATTTCATTACTACTATTCATTTACCGTTCATGCCACAGGCTATCGGAATTGGTCCAGGAATAGGAAAGGAGCTTGGGACACAAAAAGCGTTATTTGAATTTTTAAGAATAAGCAAAGTGCCTTTAGTACTTGATGCAGATGCCTTAAACATTATTTCAGAAAACTTATCTTGGTTGGAATTGGTTCCGGAAGACACAATTTTGACACCTCATCCAAAAGAATTGGAGCGTTTGATAGGCAAATGGAATTCTGAATCTGAGAAATTCCAAAAAACAGTCGCTTTTTCAGAAAAATACAAAGTCATTGTCGTCATGAAAGGCGCACCGACTTATATCATAAACAGAACTTCGGTTTACGAAAACACAACCGGAAACGCAGCTCTAGCAACTGCAGGAAGCGGAGATGTTTTAACTGGAATCCTCACAAGCTTGCTTGCGCAAGGCTACGAACCCAAATATGCGTCAAAATTGGGAGTTTATCTTCATGGTTTGACTGCAGATATTGCTCTGCCAAAAACGGGTTACGAATCTTTTACTGCTTCTACTATTATCAAATACTTAGGAAAAGCTTTTTGAGTTTAATTTAACCGCAAAGAGCGCAAAGGTTTACGCAAGGTTCGCAAAGTTTTTAATCTCGCAAAGACGCAGAGTCGCAAAGTTTTTATTTTTTTACTACTCTGCGTCTTTGCGAGCAAATTCTCTACATTCATAAAAGAATCCTTGCGTTCTTTGCGTAAACCTTTGCGTTCTTTACGGTTAAAATTACTAAGTTTGTAATATGAAAAACTTCGACTTAAGAACAGTAAATGTCATGCGTTATATAGCGCCGTTGCGTGAAGGAGGTTCTTTACCCGCTCTAGCAGAAGCCGATGACGACTTTAAATATGTATTAAAATTCAGAGGTGCCGGACACGGTGTAAAAGCCCTTATAGCCGAATTAGTTGGCGGACAAATAGCAAAAGCCTTAAAATTGCAATTGCCAGAATTAGTTTTCGCGAATCTCGACGAAGCTTTTGGAAGAACCGAAGCTGATGAGGAAATTCAGGATTTGCTTCAAGGAAGTCAGGGATTGAATCTAGCGCTTCATTTTTTATCAGGAGCGATTACGTTTGATCCTGCTGTAACTACTGTTGACGCAAAATTAGCTTCGCAGATTGTTTGGCTGGACGCTTATATTACAAATGTCGACAGAACTTTCAAAAATACCAATATGCTGATTTGGCATAAAGAATTATGGCTGATCGATCATGGCGCATGTTTGTATTTTCATCATTCCTGGAACAACTGGGAACAGCATGCTAAAAGTCCGTTTGCGTTGATAAAAGATCACGTTTTATTGCCTCAAGCTTCACTTTTAAAAGAAGTCGATGCTGAATTTAAAGCGATTTTAACACCACAAATTTTAGAAGAAATTGTAAATACAATTCCGTTAGATTGGTTGCAATGGGAAGACGCAGACGAAACACCAGAAGGATTGCGAAACGTTTATTTGCAGTTTTTAAAAACAAGATTAGAGAATTCAGAAATATTTGTAAATCAGGCTCAAAATGCAAGATAACCATTTATACGAATATGCTGTGATTCGTGTTGTGCCAAGGGTAGAGCGCGAAGAATTCCTGAATATCGGAATCATTTTGTTTTGCAAAAAAGCCAAGTTTATAAAAGTGCTTTTTCATTTAAATAAAGAAAAAATACAGGCGCTTTCTAACGATTTTGATATCGAACAATTAGAATGCAATTTAACTTCATTAGTAAAAATTGCCAACGGAGCCAAAGACGGTGGTCCAATCGCTGAATTTGAGATTCCTGAGCGTTTTCGTTGGTTAACTGCAATTAGGAGTTCTGCAATTCAAACTTCCAGACCTCATCCGGGTTTATGTCAGGATTTGGAAAAAACGATTCAGAGATTGTTTGAAGAGCTTATTTTATAATGGGTACAAAGGCTCAGAGATGCAAAGCGACAAAGGTTTTCGTAGAGACGCACTGCAGTGCGTCTAACATTGCGAAAAAACATCTCGCAAAGACGCAGAGTCGCAAAGAAAAATAAAACTTTGCGACTTTGCGTCTTTGCGAGATTAAAAAACTTAGTGAATCTCTGCGCAATCCTTTGTGAATCTTTGCGGTAAAACGCTACAACACTTTCTCCAAGTAAATAAACTCCAAGGGTTCTTCAGAAACTGTAACATGAATACCACTTTCAGGAAAAGCTTCTTTTTCGCCCGTATCCACATAACCGTGACGTTTATACCAAGCAATAAGTTCTTCGCGAACCGAAATTACTGTCATAATGATAGAAGACAATCCTAATGATTTTGCATGATGTTCGGCTTCAGCCAAAAGCTTTTTCCCGATTCCGCTATTTTGAAGTTCAGGCGAAACCGTCAGCATTCCCAAATACAATTGATGACCTTTTTCAACCAATAAAACCGAACCGATAATTTTTTCGTTTTCAGTAAATTTCAAAATCGTATTTTTTGAATCTTCGAAAATGGCTGTCATTTCCTGTTCGTCGGTTCTTTTTCCTTCCAGTAAATGGGCTTCAGTTGTCCAGCCTTTTTTGGAAGTTTCACCTCTGTAAGCTGAATTTATTAAGGTTGTTAATGCAGGAATGTCTTCCAGTGTTGATTTTGTAATCATTATAATGCTGATGTAATTGTATAATTTAAAAAATGAATTGCCTCCAGCTTTAGCTGGAGGGACAAAGTTAGACTAGAAAATGGCTTTAGCCTAATTTTTTACGCTTTTGGCTAAAGCCGATTTATGCTTAAAAACAAAACCTCCAGCTAAAGCTGGAGGCAATTGACTTTTTATCTGTTAGTAGCAAAGAAACCAGATTTAATATTTTGCTGGTTCGCCCGCTTTAGGTAAAGATTGTTTTATGAATGTTCTGATGTCTTCATTTGCCGTTTCTAAGTCGGCTTTTCTTAAATACATCATATGACCGCTTCTGTAGCCTTTCCATGACATTCTATCATTTAATTTTCCGCTTGGATCCATTTGCCATAAATCATATTTCGCATTAAAATAGTCGCAAGCACCGTCATAATATCCTGATTGCACCATAACATGTAAATAAGGATTTTGTGCCATTGCTTGTCTCAGGTTTTCTCCAGTTTTATCATTCGATCTGTCCCAAGGATGTACTGGACCAAACATATTGTATTTAAAGTCAGTCTTGTAGTTAAGATTATTTCGTAGATACATATTGATCGAAGGTGTAAACGAATGCGACCAAGAAGTAAGTTCAGCATTAAAATCAACACTTTCACCGGCGTCTTTTCGGTCAATTCCTTTGTATCGTGAATCAAGTCTTCCAACAGTATAACCTTGATCTCTCAACAATTCTTTCCAGAAATAATCATTAGGAACATCTAAATTGTTTTGCAGAAAAACTTTCTCTGAAATGCCAGAATAGTGCGCCATTTTAGACACAATTTCTTTTCTTTTTGTTCGTCCAAAGATCCTCCTTTGCTCAAAGCAGGAAGAAGTTCGTTTATGGTGAAATCTTCAACCTCTGGTAACATAGCAGTTAAATCTTTGTTTTGAAGATCAGGACTTAGCATTTTATGATACCAAGCAGTAGTCATGAAATAAGGTAATTTAAGAGCCGCATTAGAAACAACGCCGCGAGTAATTCCTAAATCAGTAGGAGATACCAAAATTACCCCATTAAGATACATCCATTGATTGTTTTGCAATTGAAGAGCCAATCCCGAAACACGAGTAGTGCCATAGCTTTCTCCAATCAAGTATTTTGGTGAAGCCCAACGATTCGTTCGAGTTACAAAACCATTGATCCAATCGGCTAGGTATTTGATATCGGCATTTACACCGAAGAATTTTGCAGGAGGAATTTCTTTGTTTGTAGGTCTTGAATAAGCAGTATTCACAGGATTTACAAAAACAATATCGGCAATATCTAAAATCGAATACGGATTTTCCTTTATTCCGTAAGGTTGCAAAGGATATCCTTCTTCATCAATATTTAATAAACTTGGCCCTGTATAAGCAATCTCCATCCAAACTGAAGCAGAACCTGGGCCACCGTTAAATGAAATAACTAACGGACGAGAATCGCGATCTTTCACATCAGAACGCTCATAATAAGTATAAAATAATCCGGCAATCGCTTTTCCGTCTTCATCCCAAACCGGCATAGTACCAGCCGTTGCTTTATATGAAACCTTTTGGCCTTTTATAGTAGTTGTATGATTGGTTACAACTTGAGAATCTGGGTTGAAAGTAAGATTAGAAGGAGAGTTTTCTTCTTTTGCAGGAGGCGTTTTCGGTTTTGAATCTGGCTTTGATTCTTGAGCGTAGGCACTTAAAAATCCAACTAAAAGAAATGAAAGTAATGTCTTTTTCATAAAATTAGGCGTGTTATTATTTTATTGTTCCGAATTTGGGGATTGTTGATTAAAGTTTTTAAAGATATAAAAAAATAAGAAGTGATGATTTTCTAGTCTTAAATAAGGATGGCATCTTTTATGAAGGTGCTTAATAAGGAGATTCTATTTTTTTGAATTGCCTCCAGCTTTAGCTGGAAGGATAAAATTACATTAGAAAATGGCTTTAGCCTAATCTTTTGTTTTTTGGCTAAAGCCGAATTTTACTAAAAATATAAACCTCTAGCTAAAGCTGTAAGCAATTGATTTTTATATTCTGTAAGTAAATATCTAAATAAAATTATTGAAATTTGTATAGAACCGAAAATCAGGAGAGTATGAGCAGAGTACATTTATTTGAATTTGAAGATCAGCAATGGCTTCCAGAATTTATCAGAAATTATATGACCGATTTTTTGCAGTTTCTTTCGAATAAAACTGCAATGTATAAAGCAATTGTGCCCATAATAGAAAAAGGTTTAAAAGAAAGTCAAACTAATCAAATTATCGATTTGGCCTCAGGTGGAGGAGGCGGATTAATTTGGCTCAATGCCGAATTGCGAAAAACCAATCCCAATTTAAAAATTCTGCTGACGGATTATTTTCCCAATATTCCTGCGTTCGAACATACCCAAAAACAAGCCGATAATTTTGAATTTATAAAAACTTCTGTTGATGCCAAACATGTTCCCGAAAACCTAAAAGGGCTTCGAACACAGTTTTTGTCTCTGCATCATTTTAAACCAAAAGACGCACAACAAATTCTACAGAATGCGATTGACACCAACAGTTCGATTGCAATTTTTGAAGGGCAGGAGCGAAGTGCCCCAAGTATTATTGCGATGATTTTTTCGCCAATTAGTGTTTTGCTGACAACGCCTTTTATTCGTCCGTTTAAAATTGGCAGAATTATTTTTACGTATTTAATTCCAATTGTACCAGTTTTGGTTTTGTGGGATGGCGTAGTTTCGTCTTTAAGAACCTATTCTGTTGAAGAAATGAACGAATTGATTTCTAAGTTAGAGAATAAGGAAAGTTTTAATTGGGAAGTTGGAAAAGTAAAATCTGGGCCGGCTAAGATTTTATATTTGTTGGGAACAAAAAAATAAATTGCCTACAGCTTTAGCTGGAGGAACAGAATTACATTAGAAAATGGCTTTAGCCTAATCTTTCGCGTTTTTTGGCTAAAGCCGAATCTTACTCAAAATATAAACCTCCAACTAAAGTTCGAGGCAATTGATTTTTATATGCTCTAAGCAATCCTTGAAATTACGCGAAAGTAAAATCGAAACTATAAAATACAGATTCATAAATGCCAATTGCAATAGCCCATTTTTGTTCTTCTGCATTTAAGTTTTCGTTATTATTCATTAATGAATATTCGGGATAGGGTTCTCTATATTCCATCATACTTCGTTTATAGCGGTATGTAGAATGTGGACTTTCGTAAAATACGTTTCTTACATATCTGTTATTATCGTAACTTTTGTTGATTTCCAAACTATTTTCTGAATCAAAAGCTATAACATATTTGCTATTAGGATTATCTCGGTTTAAAGTTCCAATTTTGTTATTTGAAGAATCAAAAATATCTTTTAAATGCATGATTTTTCCAAAATATTGATCATTGTATTCAATGATAATTTCTTCCGGATTTATTTCATAAAAATATTTGAATTCAGTAGAAGATGCCAATATTCTGCAATTTAAGCGAATTCCTCTCTGTAGCCTTTGAAAAGCAATTACTCGATTGCCGTCTTGCGCTAAAATATGCCCAGTTAGTTTGTTCGTTATCCACTTTTTATAGGAATATTCAAGGTCGTTTGTGATATCATTTATGGAATATTTATTCCAATCTACAATCGAGGTTTTCAGACTATTAACCTTTTTTTCCATCTCTAATTTTTCAGCACTTAAGAAATCAGGTGTTTTCTTTTCTACTGACTTTTTAAAAACATAACCAATAAAAAATAAAGTTCCAAACATTGAAAATAGGATATACAATATAAAACAAATGAACATAATTGCTAGTATAATGACTATGATTGTAACTATAATGTGCATATAATTTTCTAGGTTTATTTTAGTGAGATTGAAAGATTTCCGAGGCTTTGTTTTTCTTTTAAATATAATAAAAGTGATGAAAAACAGATGTTTATTTCTGACTTCGTGCGAAACGTTTTTGCTAGTGGGATTTTTTGAGAACTACAATTGAAAGATATTGCCAAATTGCCATTCCTGTAAACGGTATTTAATTTTATTACTCAAATATTCCCCAAATGTATCTATCGTCTACAATTGCATTTGGATTTTCACTTACTTTCTCTAAGAAATGACTAAAGTTATTATAAGTTCTTAGCTTATAAGTTAATTGCTGGCCCGCATTGTTTATAATTATTTTCCAGACTCTTCTTTTGTTAATAGTAACGGCAGTTCTTCTGGCTTCAATAATTGTTGAAAGCGGATACTTTATTAAAGGCTGATTTGATTTTATGAGGTATAAATTATTTTCATCGAAGTAAAAAATGGTGGTGTTAAAAATAAATTTTTCTAAACCCCAAAAAAAGGTGTAGGTGCTGATAATCTATAAAGAGACCACAAATCAAGACCTGTTCTTTTTTTAAATTCTATTGCTCTTTGTTCTCTATAGTAATCCACCCAAGATTGGACTTTAGGATAACAGAGAAGCGAAATAATAATTAATGCTAAAAAGACCAAAATAATGTTTGTGCCCATATTGAATTTTAATGTTTAGTAATCAAACATAATGAACTTATTCAAATTTTAAAAAGAAACTTGGTTTTTGAATTTCTTTGTGTTCACGAACGGGACGCTAGCGCTAGCAGGGGATATATTAAATTGAGAAGAGACCTTTTATGAGGTCTCTTTTTTTGTTTATTTCATAAATTCTAGCTCAACACCACATTCCTTAAAATCTAAATATCTTAATTCAATGTGCTTTTTATTATAAGGCAACTTTCTAAATAGAAATTTATCTTTTTTAAAAAGAACGTTTTTAACCTCACTTTCACGTTCGAATTTTAGTTGTAGAGTGTCTGAATTTGTATGCCAAATAAAAACTTCTTTTTCTTTTACTTTTTCGTGCTCTAAATAGCCTTTTCCATTTTCTAAGAAAGTGAATGAAAAACCTTTAGGAACTTCTTCTTTTTCAGAGCAAAACATTCCTGAAACTTTCCATTTTCCTAGAATAAGATTTTCTTCTTTCTTTTCTCTAATTTCATGAAATATGCAAAGTAGAAATATTGAAAAAAATAATGGGTAAAGCTTCATAACAATTCTTGTTTATTTTTGGTTCTTAGACGCTCGCGCTAGCGAGGAGTTGTGTCACTTTATGCTATTTTCGTAACTCAAGAATAAATATTCCGAAATAGTTTTGGCTAGATTAACTGTGAGAATTGCATGTCGTTCGTCAATTTTATATGCAGACTTGGAAGGCGCAGTTCCGTGAGAATCACTATATGCGTTTCTTAATCCTGAAACTCCATTTACAATACTAAATACTCCAGATAAAATTTGTTTTAGAAACTCGTCTCCGTAATCTCCAGGGGACATATTTAAAATAGATGCCACCACTTTGTAGAGTTTAACCATATTTCCATCATATTCATGCCTTTCTCCAGTTTTAGATTCTAAGATGAATAAACAAATGGATTCAATTAAATTTCTGGCGCTAGTGACTGCTCCGTCGAAATCTTTTTCTGCAATTTTATTATTGCACTTTTTTATTTGCTCGTGTATATATTCAAATGAAATTCTTTTAAGCTCTTTGACTTCAACCAAATCGTGAGCTTCAATGTCAAAATCTGGATAAAAAGTTATTTCGGTAATTTCAGGTTCGTTATCTTTAACGGGAAACACAACCATTACTGCTCTTTTAATTTCATCGATATCTTCTTTCGGAAGTTTATCAATTTTTTCTTGAGTTTGTGGATGCGACTTAATTTCAAAGCTACTTAAACGCGAATACCAGCGACTTCCAAATGTAGAAGATTCGTCTAGGATGGAAGTGGAATGTCTAAGTAAATCTGCTAAATCTTCTCTTCCTTTATATGTTAAAACTCTTCTGATTTTTTTATAGTATTGTCTTCCATGCAATGCCTGTGTAATGTTGTCAAATCCGCTGTAGTGCTTGTTATGTCCAGTTGTTTTTTACTTTTTTCAAGTAAAGATTTCATACTTTCAGTAAATCTCCTTGCTAGTGCTGGGATTTATTTTTTACTTATGACAATTCTACCACACTTAAATTGATTATCTTCTTTAAAAATTCTAAAAATAAAATTATTATGAATGTTGTCTCCCATATAATCAGTTAGCATTTTGTCAAATTTATCTTTACTAATAAGGTTTTTATCCATATTATAATCTGCTAAAGTTCCTGCAATATAATCAGGAACTTTAATAAATTGATCATAAAATATATCAAAACTAGAATTAGATATTGAAGTTGCAAACTGATATGAATTTTTTGTGTCTATTAATAATCCGTGTAGATTGTTTTGAAAAAGTTAGTTATAATTCCATTTCCAATATCAAATATTTTATCTCTATCGGAAAACCATCCAAAAACTTCAATTTCTTTTAACTCATTTAAAATAACATATGAAACATAAGCTCCTAAAAAAGATATAAGGAATAAATCAATATAGATATTAATTTTTTTCCATTAGTTGCTTCTTTAATACAAATATCGATAATCTTAATTGTTTTTTTATAAGATTCTTCTTTTTCAGGCTCATTTGCAATCCAAGTTTCGTATAATTTTTTTGCCGAATTTAGATTTTGTAAAACACCTTCTTTTCTTTTTTCAGTTGTTTCTCCAAAAAAATGTTTTCTATCTTTGAGAATGAAACTAAAATTAATTAAGGGATATTCTTTTAAAAATTTTATAAAGTTATTTTGTATAATTTTTGTGTTTTTAATGTCAGTTTTAGCAATTTCTTTAATGTAATTTTCTACTAAATAATAATCAGAAATATATGGAAATATAGAGAATGTAACAACATCATTTGGTTTGTTTTTGTCATCAAAACAATAATCACTAAAACATTTCCATTTTGTCACATCTCGTAAATCTTTAAGATAATTATTCTTAATGTTTTCCTTTGTGCTTTTATCGAATGTATCGTTTAAAAGTTGTAATAAAATAATGTCTTCATTTTTCATTCGTTTTTTTTTTTTTCGTAACTCATTTATCGACGAAGCAAACCTTCATATATACATTTAAATGTGGGTGGATAAACGAAGCTTTGTTTTGTTTTCTTAGTTTTTCAAAAATATATATTGTTTCTTGCCAATTTTTACGGATTTCCGTACTTCAATTCAAAATTATTTATAATGCTATGCAATAAAAAAGCGAGTAAAAATTTTTTACTCGCTTTAATTATTTATTATATGTTTTTCTATCCCAAGAACCCCTTCAACTCCTCATAACTTCCAATCTTAACACTAACTTTCTCCTCATTAATTACACTCTCAATTTGAGCAGGAATAGGAAGCGTAATTCCTAAAGCAGGCTCAACAACATCTAAGAATTTAATAGGATGCGCCGTTTCTAAGAAAATACCAATGGCGTTAGGGTGTTTCTCCAATTCTTTTTCAAGCCTAAATAACCAACAGCGCCGTGAGGTTCTGCGATATAACCGTCTGTGTTATAAATTTTCTTTAGCGCTTCAAGAGTTTCTTCATCAGTATAACTATAAGAAGAAAAGTCCTTTTCGAAAGCCTTTAAATCATTGTTGTACAATTCCTGAATTCTAATAAAGTTGCTTGGGTTTCCAACATCCATTGCGTTAGAGATTGTTGCTTTAGAAGGTTTTGGATCGTATTTTCCGTTTTCTAAGAATCTTGGCACCGTGTCGTTTACGTTTGTAGAAGCAACAAAATGTTCAATTGGTAAACCTAATTTCTTCGCCATAATTCCCGCACAGATATTCCCGAAGTTTCCGCTTGGACAAGAGAAAACTAAAGGTTTGTTTTGGCTTTTCAACGCTTTGTAAGCAAAGAAGAAATAAAACATTTGTGGTAACCAGCGCGCAATATTAATAGAGTTTGCAGAAGTCAGTTTTTTATGCGCCAAAGTTTCATCTAAAAACGCTTTTTTCACCATATCCTGACAATCGTCGAAAACACCGTCAACTTCTAGTGCTTTAATGTTTTGCCCTAAAGTAGTCAATTGTTTTTCCTGAATATCGCTCACTTTTCCTGACGGATATAAAATCACAACATCAACGCCGTCAACGCCTAAAAATCCGCTGGCAACAGCTCCGCCTGTATCTCCTGAAGTCGCTACTAAAACTGTGTTTTTAGCCTCTTTTTTATCTTTATTGAAATAACCTAGACAACGCGACATAAAACGTGCTCCAACGTCTTTAAATGCCATTGTTGGTCCGTGAAATAATTCTAACGAATAGATTCCGTCTTCGACTTTCACCACCGGAAAATCAAAAACTAAAGTTTCGGCAATGATTTCTTTTAATTTTTCTGCAGGTATTTCATCGCCAACGAATTGTTTGATTGCTTCAAAGGCAATTTCTTCGTGGCTTAAACTTTCAATTTTATCAAAAAATGAAGGATCAAGCGGTGTTATGCTTTCTGGAAAATATAATCCTTTGTCACTCGCTAGTCCTTGTATTACGGCTTCTTTAAAAGAAACTTTTGGGGCATTATGGTTTAAACTGTAGTATCTCATTATTTTAGATTTTTGATTTTAGATTTTAGATTTTTTGGAAGGTAAATCCCAATACTAAAATTCCAAATTCCAATAATTTATATTTTCAATTATGTTTTGCTTTTGTCAGGCTGAGCGGAGTCGCGGCCCACGCAAAGTATAGCACACCATGTTTGTCATTTCGACGTAAGGAGAACTCTTCGCAAGTAACTCCACAACGTTGAGCCAATCTTTGTCGAGCTTCTCGTGGAGATTCCTCGTTCCTCGGAATGACAAACTACACGGTTATGTTGTGTGTTTATACTTTGTCGAGTTTCTAGTGTGATTCCTCGTTCCTCGGAATGACAAACTGTACGGTTATGCTTTGTGTCAATAATGTGCGTGGGCTTCGACGGAGTTTATCCTGAGGAACGAAGGGCTCAGCCTGACAAACTTTGTCTTAATACTTAATTCTTTTTACTTAATACATCTCACATTTCCCATCTCACATTTTACAAAATCCTAACACCATCAGGATTAATTTTCGAAACGTGAATTTCATACGGCAAATTCATTTTTTCGTAAACGTCGCTCATGGCTTTTGCGATTTTTTCGGCGGTTTCTTTTCCTTTGCTTAAAGCAAAAATCGATGGGCCAGAACCTGAAATTCCAGAACCTAAAGCGCCGTTTTCGTAAGCTGTTTGTTTGATTTGATCAAAACCTGGAATTAAAACGCTTCGTACAGGTTCAACAATTTCGTCGTGAAGCGAACGTCCAATCAATTCGTAATCTTTGGTGTAAAGACCTGCAACCAATCCGCCTACATTTCCCCATTGCATTATGGCGCTTTTAAGGGAAACGTTTTGTTTTAAAACCGAACGAGCGTCAGATGTTTTCAACTCAATCTGAGGATGAACAACTGTTGCGTATAATTCTTCTGGGCTATCAATTCTAATAATATCCAAAGGCGAATAACTTCTTACCAAAGTAAAAGCACCTAAAAGGGCAGGAGCAACGTTGTCGGCATGCGCGTTTCCGCTGGCTAATTTCTCGCCCTGCATCGCAAACTGAACCAAATCTTTACGAGAATAAGGTCTTCCTAATAATTCATTTATTCCGAAAACCGCTCCGGCAGAACTTGCGAGCACTGCTTCCGATCCCGCTTCCCGCTTTTATGTTTTTATAAATTTCGATTTCAAATCCGAAGTCTAATTCGTCTAAAGTTTCCAGCATGGCTAAAGCCGCAACTCCAGAAACGTTTTTTTCGGTTTCCAAAGGCAAATCGGCGCCGACAATTTTGGTGATTCGAACTCCTTTTTGATCGACTTTTCGAACAATCATTTCATCGCCCGCATTGTCTAAGCAAAGTCCCAATACGTCAAATCCGCATGAGAGGTTGGCGATTGTAGCGGGACAGAATAATTTTATTTCTTTCATTTTTGGTTGTTTCAGGTTTCAGGTTTAAAGTTTTGAGTTGCCAAACTTTGCGAGCTTAACCGCAAAGTTCGCAAGGTTTTTTCGCAAAGCACACAAGAAAAAACAAAGCTTTGCGAACCTTGCGTAATCCTTTGCGTGCTTTGCGGTTAAACTTTAAGCCTCAAACAAAAATTTATATGTTTCCTATACGAATTACATCTGCAAAAATTCCTGATGCTGTTACTGCGGCTCCTGCACCGGCTCCTTTGATTAATAAAGGCTGATCTACGTAACGATCGGTGTAGAAAAGCACGATATTGTCTTTTCCTTCCAAATTATAGAAAGGATGATCTTTTGGAATAAATTGCAATCCAACGCTTGCTTTTCCGTTTTCGAATTGCGCAACGTATTTCAGTCTAGAATCTTTGGCTAAAGCTTCTTTGTAAATGTTCTCGAAATGAGAAGCGTGCTTGATTAACGAAGCAAAGAAATCGTCGTTATTTGTTGTTGCTAAACATTCGGCAGGCAAAAACGATTCGTTTGCAATGGCGTCGATGTCCATTTCGTAACCGCTTTCGCGAATAAGAATCAGGATTTTACGTGCCACGTCGATGCCGCTTAAGTCTATTTTTGGATCTGGTTCTGTGAAACCTTGAACACCAGCTTCTTTTACCACATCGTGGAAAGAATTATTCTCATCAAAATTGTTGAAGATAAAGTTCAAACTTCCAGATAAAACAGCCTGAATTTTATGCACTTTATCTCCAGATGCAATTAAGTTTTTTACAGTATCTATAATTGGCAATCCCGCACCAACATTCGTTTCAAATAAAAACGGAGCATTGTATTGACGTGATAAGCTTTTTAGTTTTTTATAATTGTCGTAAGCAGATGAACAAGCAATTTTGTTGCAAGTTACAACCGCAATACTTTCTTTCAAGAATTTTTCATATAGATCAGAAACTCCTGCATTTGCTGTAATATCAACAAAAATGCTGTTTCTTAAATTCAGTTCTTTTGCGCGAGCTATGAATTCTGTTGGAATTGCTTCTTCGCCTTTATCTAAAGTCGCTTGCCAATCTTTTAAAGAAATTCCGTCTTCGTCAAACACCATTTTTCTTGAGTTTGATAAAGCGATTACACGAACATTGATCTTTAAAACATCTTTTAAGAATTTCTTTTGGTTGTGGATTTGTTCGATGAATTTCTCACCCACATTTCCAACTCCCATTACAAATAAATTCAGCTGTTTTGTGTTTTCTTCAAAGAAGTTTTCGTGTAATGTGTTCAACGCTTTTTTAACGTCTCTTTCGTTAATTACAGTCGAGATATTTCTTTCAGAAGCACCTTGCGCAATGGCACGAATGTTTACGTTGTTTTTTCCTAAAGTACTAAACATTCTTCCGCTTAAACCTTGGTGATTTTTCATGTTTTCACCAACCAAAGCGATAATGCAAAGGTCTTTTTCTACATAACAAGGATCGATTTTGTTTTGTGCAATTTCGATTTCAAAAGCTCTGTTAATCGCGGCTTCGGCATTATCGGCATCCGAATTTAAAATTCCGATACAAATGGAATGTTCAGAAGAAGCCTGAGTAATAAAAATAACATTGATTTTTTCCTGAGACAATACTTCGAACAAACGTCTTGATGAACCTGCAACACCAATCATTCCTGGACCTTCAAGTGTCAAAAGCGAAATATGATCAATATGGCTGATTCCTTTTACAACTGTATCTTTTGATAAAACAACGTCAGAAATTAAAGTTCCTTCGGCTTCCGGCTCAAAAGTATTTTTGATCAGAATTGGAATATTTTTTCTTAAAACAGGCTGAATTGTTGGCGGATACAAAACTTTTGCACCAAAATGCGACAATTCCATCGCTTCCTGATACGAAATGTTTGCAATTGGCTGTGCTTGCTTTACAATTTTCGGGTTTGCAGTAAACATTCCGTTTACGTCAGTCCAGATTTCCAATTGTTCTGCGTCGATTGCTCCAGCGATAATTGCCGCAGTATAATCAGAACCGCCACGTCCTAAAGTAGAAGTGATTCCGTCTAAAGTCTGCGCGATAAACCCAGGCATGATGTTGATTTTTGCTTTGTTTTCAGCAAAATATTCCTGAATTAATTTATTCGAGATTTCGAAATTTACAACCGCTTTTCCAAAATCAGCATTTGTTTTAATCAACTCACGGCTGTCTTTGTAAACCGCATCGTTATTGATTTGCTCGTATGCTTTTGCAATAATGAATGACGAAAGCAATTCTCCAAAACTTAAAATAGTATCAGCAGTTCTTGGAGATAATTCTCCCAATAAGAAGCAACCGTCTAATAAAGTTTCTAAATGATTGATGATTCTTTTTACGTGGCTCAGCAAACTGCTTTGTTCGCTTACCGGAATCAGTTCTTTTAAAGTGTCAAGGTGTTTTTTCTCGATTTCGGCAACAACTTCTCTGAAGCTTTCGTCGTTTGTCGCCGCTTTTGCCGCTGCCGATTGCAGTAAATCGGTTACTTTGCTTAAGGCAGATACTACAACAACTAATTGATCTTTTTCAGCTTTTTGTTTTACGATTTCAAGAACGAGTTTTATATTTTGAGCATTGGCTACCGAAGTTCCGCCAAATTTTAATACTTTCATTTTTTTTGATATTTTTTAATAAGGTGCAAAGATTTTGAGTAACAAAGGTTCAAAGATTATCAACTGTGAACTGAAACTAAAAACTGCGACTTTTTTCTTTGTAAATGTTTTTTATGTATCCAATGACTCTCTTCTTTCAAGAAAAAAGTATAGATAACCTAGGATTATATGTAAAAATGTATACCCCTAAGGGGTAGTAGTACTTGTAGTAGAAGTGATGGTAGCAGTAATTGCAACTCCTGTTTGAGTTGTAATAATTGTAGATTGATATTTTATGCTGTTACTTTTCATTTTGATTTTTCAAAAGTACAGCTTTTAAGCAAGCATTAAAAACCTCTTTTGCCTTTTTGCGAATATTTTAATAATTCAAATCTCAAAAAATCAATATTGAGTATTTGTTAAAATTAAATATGCTAATTTGAAGTTTTAATATTATTTATGGTGGTTTTTTTGTTGGCGAAAGTTGTATAATGAATTGGTTTTTAACGAAAAACTTGCGAAAAAACGACGATTTAAATAAAATTCGCCATTATGAAATAATTAAAAGCGAAGAAATGTGCCAATGCAAATTTTAATTATTGTGATAAAATGTTGCTTTTTAATATTGATTTGTTGAATTTTGACGTCTTAAATTTAAAATAATCATGAGAGAGATCCATTATATAAGTACTGAAACCATAACTTTAGAAACATTACAAGAAATTTTGAGCTTTAATAAAATGCTTGAATTATCTGAAGAAGCAAAAGTAAATGTTCAGAAATGCCGTGATTATTTAGATAAAAAAATGGCAACACATACAGCGCCAATCTACGGAATCAATACAGGTTTTGGGTCATTATATAGTGTGAAAATCTCTAACGAAAATTTATCTAAACTTCAGGAGAACTTGGTGAAATCACACGCTTGCGGAACAGGCGAAGAAGTTCCTGCCGAAATCGTAAAAATGATGTTGTCGCTTAAAATTCAATCTTTGAGTTACGGGCATTCGGGAGTGCAATTAATTACATTACAACGTTTAGTTGATTTCTATAATAATGATATTCTTCCAGTTATTTATACGCAAGGCTCGCTTGGAGCTTCTGGAGATTTGGCTCCGTTGGCGCATTTGTCTTTGCCTTTAATTGGTGAAGGGGAAGTGCTTTTTGAAGGAAAAAAGTAGCATCTGCTGAAGTTTTAAAACGTTTTGACTGGGAACCTATCGTTTTACAATCAAAAGAAGGTTTGGCTTTATTGAACGGAACACAATTTATGAGTGCTTATGGGGCTCATATTTTAATTAAAGCGTATAAATATTCATATTTGGCTGATTTGATCGGAACTATTTCTTTGGAAGGTTTTGATGGACGAATCGAACCGTTCAACGAATTGATACATTATATACGTCCGCATAAAGGACAAATTGTAACGGCACAGCGAATTGCTGAATTTTTAGATGGAAGCGAAATTATCGCTCAAGAAAAGAAACACGTTCAAGATCCGTATTCTTTCCGTTGCATGCCACAAGTTCACGGTGCCTCAAAAGATGCGATTGATTATGTTCGAAAAGTATTTAAGACAGAAATTAATTCTGTTACAGATAATCCGAACATTTTTGTTGAAGCAGATCAGATTATTTCAGGAGGAAATTTCCACGGACAGCCTTTGGCTTTAGCTTTAGATTTTATGGCAATTGCATTGGCCGAATTAGGAAGCATATCTGAAAGAAGAACATACCAATTGATTTCTGGTTTGAGAAATCTACCAGCATTTTTGGTTGATAATCCGGGATTGAATTCAGGATTTATGATTCCGCAATATACTGTCGCTAGTATTGCAAGCCAAAACAAACAATTGGCAACTCCATCAAGCATTGACAGCATTGTTTCAAGCAACGGTCAGGAAGATCACGTAAGTATGGGAGCAAATGGCGCTACAAAAGCATTGCGAGTTTTAGATAATTTAGAGCGTATTTTGGCAATTGAATTACTGAATGCATCGCAGGCAATTGCTTACAGAGAGCCTTTAAAATCTAGTGATTTTATCGAAATGTTCTTGAGCAGTTATAGAGAAGTTGTTCCTTTAGTAAAGGAAGACAGGATCTTACATTATGATATTGAAAACACCGTTGCGTTCCTAAATAGTTTCCAAATTGAAAACGATTTGTTAACAATGGCTTAACACTGCAAAATATTAATGAAGTAATTTTGCACTATCAAAAATATAAAAATGTCAATAAACAGTATTTTCCAATTTTTAGTGCCGAAAGACAAGAAATTCTTTCCACTTTTTGAAGAGGCTTCAAGCAATTTAATTGAATTAGCTTCTAACTTACACGAAGCTGTAAACCTTCCATTAAAAGAAAGAGAAATCCTTTTTCAAAAAATTGACGAATTAGAACAAAAAGGAGAAGACATTACACGTCAAACCAATCTAGAATTGAGCAGAAACTTTATTACTCCATTTGATAGAGAGGATATTCACACCTTAATTACTTCTATTGATAACGTTGCCGATTACCTTCATGGTGCCGCAAGCCGTATGAGATTGTATCAAGTTGATAAGATTACAAAATCTATCAGAAAAATGACAGAAATCAATCTTGAGGCTTGTCAAAACATTGACAGCGCTGTAAAAGAGCTAAGAAATTTAAAGAATTTTAAAATCATTAAAGATGCTTGTGCCAGAATCAACAAACTGGAAAACAAATCTGATAATGTTTACAACAAAGCGGTTTTTGAAATCTTCGAAAACGAAACAGACGCTAAAAATATCATTAAATACAAAGAGGTATTATCTGTTTTAGAATCAGCAACAGATAAATGTAAGAGTGTTGCGAACATACTAGAATCTATTTCTGTAAAACATTCTTAATTTTTCAATCTGAAGTTATAATTTTATGACGATACTTATATTAATTATAGTATTAGCTTTAATTTTTGATTACATCAATGGTTTTCATGATGCGGCAAATGCTATTGCGACGGTTGTTGCAACAAAGGTTCTGACGCCTTTTCAGGCGGTTCTTTAGGCGACATTTTTCAACTTTTTAGCCTATTGGGTTTTCGGGTTTGGTGTTGCAGATACAGTTGCAAAAACGGCACATACCATGGAAATCAATCTAGTAGTGATTCTTGCGGGAGTTATCGCGGCAATTTGCTGGAATTTATTGACTTGGTGGTTAGGAATTCCTTCAAGTTCTTCACACACGCTTATTGGAGGTTTTGCGGGAGCGACTGGTTGCGCATGCTATTGCAGTTCACGGATTTTCAGGATATGTTGGTGAAGATGGTGCTACACATTATTGGTATCAAATTGTAAGCTGGTACAAAGCCGGAAAAGACGGTGGAATGCCTTCAGGGGTTATTATCATTATTGCTTTTATTGTTCTTGCGCCTTTATTGGGAGCTTTAGCATCGTATTTAATTTCGATTTGGCTTTTGAATGCATCGCGCAAAAGTATTGGGCCTAAAGTATTTACTGTGGCTTTAATGATTGCAACTGTTTGGTTGGTTAGCAACTTAATGGTTCCTTATGCAGATATTGAGAAACCTAGATTTGAATCTCATTTTTGGAGTGTAGCTTTTGATCCACATAATATTAAATGGTTCTTAGTTGCTTTTATTATCTTGACTGTAAGTGGTTTTTGTTTGATATTTAGCAGTTTGAATCTTCATCAAGCAGATGCGGCTCTGAAAAAAATGCAATTACTTTCTTCTGCCGCATTCAGTTTAGGACATGGAGGAAATGATTCGCAAAAAGTAATGGGTATTATTGCTCGCAGAGCAGTAGCGGTTTATATCAATACAAATCCAGGTGTTCATATGGATTCTTGGTTAAATGTTGTGTTGCCAAATGACGATTTAGGAATTAAAGGTGTTATGCCAGGTTGGATTCCGTTAGCATGTTATTCTGCAATTGCGGCTGGAACTTTAAGTGGTGGATGGAAAATTGTAAAAACAATGGGTTCTAAAATCACAAAAGTAAGTTCTTTTGAAGGTGTTGTCGCTGAAACTGCAGGAGCTTTGACGCTTTACTTTACAGAGCATTTAAAAATTCCGGTAAGTACAACGCATACTATTACAGGATCAATCATTGGTGTTGGATTAACAAAACGTGTATCTGCAGTTCGCTGGGGGTTACAGTAAGTTTAATCTGGGCTTGGATCTTGACTATTCCTATTTCAGCTATATTAGCAGGTTTGGTTTACTTTATTTTAAGCGTATTTATTTAAAAGTAAAATGAATTTTGTAAAATGTGAGATTAAAATCATATTTTATTGATATAAAAAAGCCGATTTCTAATTTTGAAATCGGCTTTTTGCTTTTAGGACTTCTGCAAGTTTTTTCGGTTGTGTTTTCTTTTGTAGTGTGTTTGTTTTAGGTTTTTTTCGTCTTCAGAAATAATGCTTATCGTTCCATCAATTTCAAGCATCGCTAATTTTACGTTTTTAAAGAATTCTATGCCATGTTCTCGCATAGCTTCTTTTAGTTCTTCGTCTGAAATATCTAGCTTGCTTAACGCCTTAAAATCAAGTTTTCCATCATGGATCAATATTTCGGGTTTGTCCAATAATAATTCTTCAAAAACTTTAGAATGATGCGTAATTTTTTTAATAAGGTAGTTAATGATAAATAAGACTAAAGCGACGATTAATCCACCTGTTAAGCTTGTGTCAGGGCCGACCATTGCATTTTGGACAGAGTTGCTGATCAGTAAAATAAGAATTACATCGGCTGTATTTAATTGAGAAAGTTCTTTTTTGCCAAAGATTCTTAAGGCAATTGTCATGAAGAAATAAACAGCAATACTTCGTATGATGATATCTAAATAAGGGAAAGTCATGTTTTTTATTTTAAAGTTAAATAAAAAAGCTTTGCCAAAGTTTTAAACTTTGACAAAGCTTTAGATAATAATTGTTTTTTTTAACCGGCACATTTGATCCAGATATCTTTAGTGTAGATGATTTTCCAAATGTTATCTTTTTTTCTAAGTAAACGGATGTTCCAAATGGCAATTCTTTCGAATAACAATCAATTTCCATATAGGCTTTTTTGTTGTCTTCAGAAAATATTGGAATTGATAATATAATGTAATCTTGAGCTTTGTCTATTTTTGAGACAGAAATTGTTTTTAGCTTTTTTGATATTTTTTCAGGTAATGTATATTTTAAAAAGCAATTGTTTTGTTCTACAAAATTTATTGAATCTTTATCTTGAAATACTTTTTGTCCTTTTGTATTGGCGTTCAATAACATTTGGATGTAAGTTTCCGTGTTTTGGAGAATAATAGGTAAGCGTGGTGGAAGTTTTACAATTGATGGTTCTGTTGGTTCTGCGTATATATCCTCAGTGTTAATTTTGATTTTCTTAAAACTGTTGCAAATTGCGTAAGAGTCTTTAGAATTAGTGATAAAATTTTGTTTTACAAGTATTTCTACTATTTTATCAGTTTCAATCTTTCTAATTTTTTCATTAGATAAACAGTCATTTTTGTTGCGGCTTATTATGATAAAAAATAGAAAGATTGAGATTTTTTGCATGAACGAGTAGATTTGAAAAGCTATTGATTATAATTTAAAATTCTTTTCAATCGCTTTAATCATTTCTCCGGCAACATCTTTGTTTGTTGCACCTTCGATTCCTTCAAGACCTGGAGAGGAATTTACTTCAAGCAACAAAGGCCCTTTAGAAGAGCGAATAATATCTACTCCGGCAACTTTTAAATCCATTGCTTTTGCGGCTTTAATAGCGATCTTTTTTCTTCCGCAGTTACTTTAATTACAGATGCAGTTCCACCAAGGTGAATGTTAGCTCTAAATTCGCCTGGCATTGCTTCACGCTGAATCGCCGCAACCACTTTTCCGTCAATCACAAAACAACGAATGTCTTTTCCGTTCGCTTCTTTAATGAATTCTTGAACTAAGATATTGGCATTTAAACTTTTGAAAGCATTGATAACGCTTTCTGTCGCTTTTTGGTTTCGGCTAAAACAACGCCTTTTCCTTGTGTTCCTTCCAATAATTTTACAATTAATGGCGAACCGCCTACCATTTTAATCAAATTGTCTGTATCTAGCGGAGAATTCGCGAATCCTGTTGTTGGAATATCAATTCCGCTATTCAATAATAATTGTAAAGAATATAGTTTGTCTCGAGATTGAGTTATGGCTGTGGCTGAATTCAAAACAAAAACCTTCAATGCTTCAAATTGACGCGTTAGAGCACAACCATAAAAAGTTATGCTAGGACGGATTCTTGGAATAATAGCGTCAAATTCATTTAGAATTTTTCCGCCTCTGTAATGAATCTCAGGTTTTTTAGCGTCCAATTTCATGTAGCATTCCTTGATGTTTAGAAAATGCATTTCGTGTCCGCGCATTTCGCCGGCTTCCATGATTCTTTTGTTGCTATATAATTCTGGATTGCTGGCAAGAAGGCCAATTCGCAAGCCTGTTTTTGCTTTTTCTGAATTTTGGTATAATTCTTTTAAAGATTCTGCTGTAGGTTGTCCTAAAAGGTATTTTTGTTCTGGATCAACCAAAACCCTTCCGCTCATAGCTTCGCGTCCTAAAAGCATTCTGAAACCCATAGAATCGCGGTTGGTCAAAGTCATTTCGATTGGCCATTTTGCATCGCCAATTTTTAAGCTGGTTTGGATCACATATCGATGTTCTCTAAAGCCGCTTGAACTTTTTACGATTCTTTTATCAACCAGTGGCGCTTCACAATGAATGATAGTTTTGATATTATTCTGAATTGGATTAATATCGAATTTCACCCAATTGGCATCATTTTTTATAAAAGGAGCTATGTTTATTGCATGCATTGCCGAAGTTTTGGCACCAGAATCCACACGAGCTTTAATAGTAGGGATTCCGAGTTCTGGAAATGAGCACCATTCTTCGCCGCCTAAAATGACTTTGTTTTGAAGCATAAGTTGTTATTTAGTTTTATGATCTGTTGGCTGTAATTATTTTAAACACATAGAAACATAGTATTTGCAACTGCGTAAAAGGCGTTTCACTTGCATGAATTAACATAGTTTGCTATGTGTTAGAAACTAGTTTCTTTTGATTTTCCTTTCTTTAGTAAAATAAAAATCTATGTTTCTATGTGTTTAAAAGTTTTTTTTGATTTGACTACCAAACAGGTTTTGTTAGAGAATTTAAATTCAAAAATAGCTATTTGCTTTTACTAAAGATAGTGATTTTTAATAAAAAAATACCCGTTATGTTATGAAAACGTAACGGGTAAGTTATTTCTGTTATAGATTTAAACTAAATTACTGATTTGTCGGTTCTTCAGCTTTGTGGATTTCAACTGATAATTCTTGTGAATCATCTTTAAGGTCCATCATGATTTCATCACCAGAATGTATTTTCGAAGTGATGATTTCTTCGGCTAACAAATCTTCAACATATTTCTGAATTGCTCTTTTTAAAGGACGCGCTCCAAATTGTTTGTCAAAGCCTTTTTCAGCAATAAATGCTTTTGCTTTGTCAGTCAAACTTAATTTGTATCCTAATTCAGCAATACGAGAATAAAGTTTTTTCAATTCGATTTCGATAATCAAATCGATATCAGCTTTTTCTAGTGCATTAAATACAATTACATCGTCAATTCTGTTTAAGAACTCAGGAGCAAAAGTTTTTTTCAATGCATTTTCGATAATGCTTTTTGAATTTTCATCGGCCTGAGCTGTTCTTGCGGCAGTTCCGAATCCAACACCTTGTCCAAAATCTTTCAATTGACGTGCACCAACGTTAGATGTCATGATAATGATCGTGTTTTTAAAATCAATTTTACGACCTAAACTATCTGTCAAATATCCATCATCTAAAACTTGAAGCATCATATTGAATACGTCTGGGTGTGCTTTTTCGATCTCATCTAAAAGAACTACACAGTAAGGTTTTCTGCGAACTTTCTCAGTCAATTGACCACCTTCTTCGTATCCAACGTATCCTGGAGGCGCTCCAACTAAACGAGAAATCGCAAATTTCTCCATATATTCACTCATATCGATACGAACTAAAGCATCTTCTGAATCAAATAATTCTTTTGCTAAAACTTTTGCTAACTGCGTTTTACCAACACCAGTCTGACCTAAGAAAATGAACGAACCAATTGGTTTGTTAGGATCTTTAAGTCCGGCTCTGTTACGCTGAATAGAACGTGCAATTTTCAAAACTGCCTCGTTTTGACCAATAACTTTGTTTTGGATCAATTCAGGCAAATGGGCTAATTTGTTGCTTTCTGTTTGTGCAATTCTGTTCACTGGAATTCCAGTCATCATCGAAACAACATCGGCTACATTATCTTCTGTAACTTCAATTCTGTTGTTTTTAGAATCTTCTTCCCATTGCTCTTGAGCTAAAGCAAGATCTTTTTCGATGCGTTTTTCGTCATCGCGAAGTTTGGCGACCTTCTTCATATTTTTGTTTTTTAACTACCATATTCTTCATTTCGCGCACTTCTTCCAATTGACGCTCTAAATCCAAAATTTGTTTTGGAACATCAATATTGGTAATGTGAACACGTGATCCAGCTTCATCCATTGCATCTATCGCTTTGTCTGGTAAGAAACGCTCAGACATATATCTGTTTGTCAATTTAACACAAGCTTCAATAGCTTCTGGAGTATAAGTTACATTGTGGTGATCTTCGTATTTGTCTTTTACATTGTTCAAAATAGCGATTGTTTCTTCAACAGAAGTTGGTTCCACAATTACTTTTTGAAAACGTCTTTCCAAGGCGCCGTCTTTTTCAATATATTGTCTGTACTCGTCAAGAGTAGTAGCACCAATACATTGAATTTCGCCTCTTGCTAAAGCAGGTTTGAACATGTTTGAAGCGTCAAGCGAACCTGTTGCTCCTCCAGCACCTACAATAGTGTGAATTTCATCAATGAAAAGAATAATGTCATCATTTTTCTCAAGCTCGTTCATTACGGCTTTCATTCTTTCCTCAAATTGTCCTCTATATTTTGTTCCGGCAACTAAACTTGCTAGATCAAGAGTTACAACACGTTTGTGGAAAAGAATACGAGATACTTTCTTTTGGATGATGCGCAAAGCCAGTCCTTCTGCAATAGCAGATTTACCAACTCCAGGTTCTCCAATAAGAAGCGGGTTGTTCTTTTTTCTTCGGCTTAAAATTTGAGAAACGCGTTCAATTTCTTTTTCGCGTCCTACGACAGGATCTAGTTTTCCTTCCTCGGCCATTTCTGTTAAATCTCTCCCAAAATTATCTAACACCGGAGTTTTAGATTTTTTGTTTGACTTATTGGCGGGATTATTAAAACTACTTTCTTTTAGACTGTCATCTTGTCCTGAATCGTCATTGTATGACTCGTTTCTTGGCAAGTTTTCTAAGAATTCTTCTTCGTTTGGCGTCATGTTTAGATATTGTTCTTTAGCTATATCATAATCTATTTTTAGCTTATTCAATAGCTTGGTTGTTGGATCGTTTTCGTTTCGTAAGATACACAAAAGCAGGTGCGCCGTGCTAATCGACGAGCTCTGAAATACTTTTGCTTCAAGAAATGTTGTCTTAAGGGCTCTTTCGGCCTGACGTGTTAGGTGAAGGTTTTTCTTTTCAGTGTTTATCTCAATGCTGTGATTGGCTGGACTAAGTATTTCTACTTTCCTGCGTAAATGATCTAAATCGACTGCTAGGTTATTAAGTATATGAATAGCTTTTCCGTTACCATCTCTTAAAATGCCTAGCATTAGATGTTCAGTACCAATAAAGTCGTGCCCTAGACGGAGAGCTTCTTCCTTACTGTATGTAATAACATCTTTTACTCTTGGTGAAAAATTATCATCCATAATATATTAATTCGTAATGTAAATTTAATTATTTACTGGTTGAAAAACAAAAATCATACCTAGCGATATCTGCTGTCAGCTAATTGACAAAAAAATAACAATAAAAGCGTTAAAAAACGCTTAATTTATTAACTAAAAGCGAAAATAAAGTTGTTAATAAATCATTGAAATAAGTGTAAGGAAATAGCTGAAAAAATTTCAAAAAAACGTATCTTGGCACGCTTTGAAACTAATATAATTATTTAAACATAACAACTTATGTCTGAAGGAGAAAAGTTAATTCCTATTAACATTGAGGATGAAATGAAATCAGCTTACATCGATTATTCGATGTCAGTAATTGTATCGAGAGCACTTCCGGATGTTAGAGATGGCTTAAAACCAGTGCACCGAAGAGTTCTTTACGGAATGTATGATTTAGGTGTAACTTCAAGATCTGCCCACAAAAAATCTGCAAGAATCGTAGGAGAGGTTCTGGGTAAGTATCACCCGCACGGAGATACTTCAGTTTATGATGCGATGGTTCGTATGGCTCAGGAGTGGAGTATGCGATATTTATTAGTTGATGGTCAGGGTAACTTTGGTTCTGTCGATGGGGATAGTCCTGCGGCTATGCGTTATACTGAGGCTAGAATGCGCAAGATTTCGGAAGAAATTATGGCAGATATCGAAAAAGAAACAGTTGATTTCCAATTAAACTTTGACGATACTATATATGAACCAAAAGTAATGCCTACAAGAGTTCCTACTTTATTAGTAAACGGAGCGACTGGTATTGCAGTTGGTATGGCAACGAATATGCCACCACACAATTTAACTGAGGTTATCAATGGTACATTAGCATACCTTGATAATAATGATATTGAAGTTGATGAGTTAATGTCTCACATCAAAGCTCCAGATTTCCCAACTGGAGGTATAATTTACGGATACGAAGGTGTTCGTGAAGCTTTCAAAACAGGTCGTGGACGTATTGTAATGCGTGCAAAAGTTGGTTTTGAAGAAGTTGACGGAAGAGAATGCATCATCGTTACTGAAATTCCATATCAAGTTAACAAAGCCGAAATGATCAAACGTACGGCTGATTTGGTTAACGATAAAAAAATTGAAGGTATTGCCAATATTCGTGATGAATCAGATAGAAGCGGTATGCGTATCGTTTATATCTTGAAACGTGATGCTACGCCGAACGTAGTTTTGAATACCTTATATAAATATACTCAATTACAATCTTCTTTTAGTGTAAACAACATTGCATTAGTAAAAGGACGTCCTCAATTATTGAATCTAAAAGATATGATTCATTATTTTATCGAGCACCGTCACGATGTAGTAGTTAGAAGAACACAATTCGAATTACGCAAAGCGGAAGAAAGAGCGCATATTTTAGAAGGATTAATTATTGCTTCAGATAATATCGACGAAGTAATTGCGTTAATTAGAGGTTCTAAAAACACAGATGAAGCTAGAGAGAAATTAATCGAAAGATTTAAATTATCAGATATTCAGGCTCGTGCTATTGTTGAGATGCGTTTGCGTCAATTGACAGGTCTGGAACAAGATAAATTAAGAGCTGAGTTTGAAGAATTAATGAAGTTGATCGAGCATTTGAAAGCTTTATTAGCAGATGTTAATTTAAGAATTGATCTAATCAAAGAAGAATTGACTGAAATCCGTGATAAATACGGTGATGAGCGTCGTTCTCAAATTGAATATTCTGGTGGAGATGTAAGTATTGAAGATTTAATTGCTGACGAAAATGTTGTAATTACAATTTCTCACGCAGGTTATATCAAACGTACCAACTTGACAGAATACAAAACTCAAAATAGAGGAGGAGTTGGCCAAAAAAGTGCTGGAACAAGAGATCAGGATTTCTTGGAACACATGTTCGTTGCGACAAACCACCAATATATGATGTTCTTTACGCAAAAAGGAAAATGTTTCTGGATGCGTGTTTATGAAATTCCAGAAGGAAGCAAAACAGCAAAAGGTAGAGCAATTCAGAACTTGGTAAATATTGAAAGCGATGATAAGGTAAAAGCTTTCATATGTACGCAAGACTTAAAAGATAAAGATTATATCAATACACATAACCTTGTAATGGTAACAAAACAAGGACAGGTTAAGAAAACTTCTTTAGAGAAATATTCTAAACCTCGTGTTAATGGTGTTGCCGCAATTACAATTAAAGAAGGAGATGAACTGATTGGAGCGCAATTGACTAACGGTGAAAGCCAAATCATTATGGCTGTTAAATCTGGTAAATTAGTTCGTTTTGAAGAGACTAAAACACGTCCGATGGGAAGAACAGCTTCTGGTGTTCGTGGAATTACTTTAAAAGATGATACTGATGAAGTAATCGGAATGGTAACTGTTGATAAAAATGATATAGCTGAATCTCAAATCTTAGTTGTTACTGAAAATGGATACGGAAAACGTACCAAATTGGTTGACGAAGATGGAGAAGATGTTTATAGAATTACAAACCGTGGTGGTAAAGGTGTTAAAACACTTAATATTACTGAAAAAACAGGTAAATTAATTTCTATCAACGCTGTGACAGATTCTGATGATTTGATGATTATCAACAAATCAGGATTGACAATCAGAATGGCAATCGAAGACTTACGCGTTATGGGACGTGCAACTCAAGGTGTGAGATTGATCAACTTAAAAGGAAAAGATTCTATCGCCGCTGTAACAACTGTAATGAAAGATGAAGCTGAAGAGGTTGTTGTGGATGAAGATGGAAATGTTATAGAATCTGCAATTGAAAGAGTTAAGCCTGATCTTGATGAAGTTCTTGAAGACGACGGAGTATCAGAGGATGACGATGATGACGCTGATGATGTAGTTGAGGACGAAGAAGAATCTGATGAGGAGGAATCAGAAGAATAAAAAAAGAAAAATTAAAATTAAATACACAAATTGAATATTATGAAAAGTAAATATGTAATACTTGCATCAGCTTTATTGATTTCGGTAGCTACTTTTGCTCAAAAAGATCAAATCAAAAACGCTGAGAAAGCTTTAAAAAGCGGAGATGCTCAAGGAGCAATTGCAATATTAAAAGATGCTGAAAATTTAGTTGTAAATGCTAAAGATGTTGAACAAGCGCAATACTATTTTGTGCAAGGAAATGCTTACTTGGATCTAGCAAACAAAAAAGTTGAAGAAAGCAAAAATTTAAGTGTCTGTTGCTGAAAGCTACAAAAAGTTAATTGATGTTGAAAAAGCTTCTGGAAAACAAAAATACTCAACTCAAGTCTGCGGCTTCAATTACTAATATTAAAGGATTGTTGATCAATTCTGCTATTGCTGATTCTCAAGCTAATAAACATAAGGAAAGTGCACAAAAATTGTATGACGCTTATCAATTAGATAAAAATGATACAATTAATTTATACTATGCGGCTTCAACAGCTGTAAATGCACAGGATTATGATACTGCTTTGCCAATGTATGAAGAGTTAAAAAAATTAAACTATTCTGGAAAAGGAACTCAGTATACTGCTGTAAACAAAATTTCTGGAAGCGAAGATGGTTTTGCTAATGCAAAAGATAGAGATTTAGCTGTAAAATTAGGAACTCACGAAAAACCTAAAACAGAAGCTATTCCTTCTAAAAGAGGCGAGATCTACAAAAATTTAGCTTTGATTTTAGTTCAAAAAGGAAGAACTGAAGACGCTAAAAAAGCAATTGCTGATGCAAGAAAAACAAACCCAGATGATACTTCTTTGATTCTTACAGAAGCTAATTTATATCTTGAAACTAAAGATTTTGATACATACAAGAAATTAGTAAACGAAGCTTTAGAAAAAGATCCAAACAATGCTGACTTGATTTTTAACTTGGGAGTTATCAGTGCTGGAGCAAAAATACTGCTGACGCAGAGAAATATTACGCGAAAGCAATTGAAATTAAACCTGATTATGTAAATGCTTACATTAACATTGTCGCTTTAAAATTAGAGGCTGAAAAACCAATCATCGATGAGATGAACAAATTAGGTACTTCTGCTAAAGATATGAAGCGTTATGATGTATTAAAAGCGCAAAGAGAAAGTGTTTTCAAAAGTGTGATTCCTTATCTTAAAAAAGCTAATGAATTAGATCCTCAAAATGATGATGTTAAGAAAACATTGTTAGGGGTTTATAGTGCTCTTGAAATGACGGCTGAAGCTAAAGCGTTGAAGGCTAAAGGATAATAAGAAATAGAATTCATAAAAAAAACCATTCACTATTGTGAATGGTTTTTTTTATGGTTTAAAGTTTTAATTAACTTTCTAAAGTTGCATTAAGCGTTATGGTTGTATTTAAAAGTTTAGAGATTGGACAAATCTCTTTTGCTTTAGCCGCTGTTGCATTAAATTCTTCAGCTGAAATTGAAGGAACTTTTCCTTTTAATTCTAAATGAATTAATGTTATAGTTCCATCTTCAAAAGTTACTGTAGCTTCGGTTGTTAAATCATCTGCTGTAAAACCTGCTTCATTCAGCAAAAAACTCAATTGCATTGTAAAACAGCCCGAATGCGCACCGTACAACAAGTTCTTCCGGGTTTGTTCCTACGCCATCTGCGAATCTGGTTTTAAATGATAATTGTGCATTATCTAAAGTCGTGCTTTGTGTGCTTATTGTTCCTTTGCCTTCCATTCCGGTTCCTTGCCAGTTGGCGTGTGCTTTTCTAGTAAATTTCATATTTCAGTTATTTTTAATTAATAAAATGTGGTTAAAATATTGATTATCAATTATAATGATAATATCAAATATAGTCAATATTTTTAAGTGTTGCTTTATCAATTTGTTATCTGAAAGTGAAATGCAAAAAAAAGATGCAATAAATGATCATTACATCTTTATAAAAGCAAAAATTCCAAATTCCAATTAAAAGAGTTTCAATTGGAATTTGGAATTTAAAAATTGGAATTTAAATAGAAGTTTTATTCTTGATTTAAATTTCTAAGTTGTTTTAGTTTATCTTTCCACAATTCAAGGCTTTCTTTATGGATTGCAATATTCTTGCGTACTTCTAGAACAATTGAGTTTTCTTTTTTAGCATTCTTCGTATTCGTAAAAAACTGAATATTGTTTTCTAATTGGAAAATTTCATTTTGAACTTCCTCGATTTTACGCATAATAAAGATTTTTTCATTATCTAGTTTGCGTGTATCGTTGCTGTCTGAAAGTGAATCAATACGATTAGAAAAACGCATCATTTCGCTTTCTTTTTTGCTCAAGCTTAATTTTTCAAAAAGTGCATCCAGGATTTTATTGAATTTTCCTTCAATATGGCGTCTTGAAAAAGGTACTTTTCCGTAACCTTTCCAGATTTCAATGTGCTGTTTTATTGCATCTAGATCAGTTTTGTGATCTCCAGTTAACTGATAAGCTCTTAAAATATCTAGATATGCTTTCTTATTGTCGAAAGCGACAACCTCATCAGCATTTTCTTCAGACTTGTGCTCTTTTAGTTTGTCAAAATAATGGTTGCAGGCATCTTTAAACTCTTTCCAGATTTTATCTGAATATTTTTTAGGAACATGGCCAATTTGTTTCCACTCTTCCTGAATTTGTTTCATGATTGGAGTTGTAGAACTAAAATCCGTACTTTCCTGAAGCTCTTTTGCTTTTGCTACAAGAGCCATTTTTTTGTTTAAATTATCGTTTTGGTCTTTTTTGATGTCTTTGTAAAACGAATTTTTGAATGCATTGAAGTTGCGAACTGCAGTTTTAAAAGCGGCCCAAGTTTCTTCGTTTACTTCTGAAGGCACTTTTCCTGCCGCAAAAAACTCATTTCTAAGTTCTTCAACTTTTTGGATCTGAACAAGCCATTGCGAATGTGAATTTACTTTTTCAGTTCCTAAAACTTCAATTTTGCTAATTATTTCTTTTTTTACTTCAAGATTTTTTTGTTCGTTAGCTCTTTGGCTTTCAAACAATAATTCTCTCTTGTCGTGGATTTTTTTCGTTAGTTCACTGAATTTATTCCAAATTGTATCACGGTGTTCTTTAGAAACTGGCCCAATGTCTTCTTTCCAAATTCTATGTAAATCCTGTAATTCGCGGAATGCTTTGCTGATATCAGCTTCATTAGCCAATTCCTCAACGCGTGTGATGATTTTTTGCTTTTGTTCCAAATTGTATTTGAAATCTAAATCTCTCGCTTCACGGTCTAAATGCAAATAATCATAGAAGTTTTCTACGTGAAAATGGTAATTGTTCCAAACGTGGTTGTATTTGTCTTTTGGAATTGCTCCAGCATTTTTCCATCTTTCTCTTAATTCATTAAAATGCTTAAGAGTATCCTTGATGTTTTCCTGCGGATTGATAAGCTCTTTAAGCTCTTCAACAATAGCAAGTCTGTTTTCTAAATTTGATTTTAAGTTGGTTTGCAAATGCTTAAAATGAGCATTTCTTTTTTCTCTAAAAACATTATAATATTCGTCGAATTTAGATTTTAAAGGAGAATGATATTCAAATTCTTCATTTGGGTCTTGTTTTGAAGCGTTGAATTCTTCTTTTTTCTCTTCAATTAAATGATTGTATTGCAGTAAAAATGATTTTTTAATTTCTTCAATATGATCTTTGACAGACATTACTTTGTCAATTTGGATCAATTTTCTTAATTCATCGACAAGAGCATCTAATGTAAAAGTGTCATAATCCTTCATAGGAATATCATGACGCTCTTTCAGCGTTTCATCTTCACTTTCTTCTGCATTAGAATTTGTAATAGCGTCTAGCGCTTCTTGATGATCATTTTCTTCAGCAACGGCGGCTTCTACTGGTGCAGTTTCTGTTTCTGAAACTGAATTTTCATCAGTTATTTCAGCACTTGATGTATCAATTGCGTTTTCTTGAATAGAATCAGTAGTGTCGATTCCTAATTTTCCGTCTGCTTCTTGCAGGTTATCATTCTTTTCTTCTAACATTTTAAATGTATAAGGTTTTTACTTTAACAGTGCGAAAGATAGTAAAGGTGTTTCTAAATACAAAATAAATCACTTGTTTATGCTTTATTTTACGATTAAATCCTTATTAGTTATACTATTTTGCAATTAGGATACCTTAATTTTATCTTTTTTGTTGAATGAAGTGAAAATTTATATTTCTTATATTTTTTAGAAAAAGGAAAAGAAAAATGTTAGAGATAGTCTTTTTATCTAACTAATCTTTAAATTAGAATAAAACTAATAATCCCATTTCTATGCCAAAATTATAAGATTTTTCTCTCCCAAACGCTACGCTTGGGTGTACGTATGCTAGATTTTTTGGTGTAATTTTTCGTCCAAACTCAACAAAGGCATTATTTTGAAAGCCATCCAATATATAATTATATCTAAAGGCTACATCGGTTGCAATCCAGTTTTTGCCAAAGAACCATAACAAATTATTTTCAATCACGGTTACGCTAACATCGCTTCTGTTGCTTGAGCCTGCAAAACTTTGGGAATGTTCTACATCAGAAATCCATAAAAATTGTCTGTGTTTAAAATACCTCGCATAAAAAAAGCCGGAATAGCGACCCATTTTCCACTTCCAAAACTTGGAGCAACTGCTGACGGCGCCGTTACTCTGGTTCTAACAGCAAATCCTTCATTTTTTTTAAAGTAGGGAATATAAGTAATTCCAGCGCCTACGTCACCAAGACCTGTTTGATTGGTTGAATTAGGGTTATTAGTTGAAATTAAAGGAAGATCAAATCTGAGATTCCAAGATTTGTTTCCAATTGGATGCAGGATACGTAAATTGGTTGTATTGAAGGAACCGTTTTTAGTATCCAAATATTCATTGTAAAGCAAAATTGTTTTTAGAAAATAATTAAATCGTGGTTCATTAAACGGGCCATCGACTTTGCTAATATCTTGATCTTGTGCTTTAGTTGAAAAAGCAAACAGAAAAAACAGGAAAACGTAAAGTAGTTTTTTTTCATAACTGTCTACAAATGAGTAGACTAATTTACAAAAATTACTTTAACATTCTGATAGTCAGCTTTTTTTATTTGTTCCAAATTTTCCAAGCTTTTTCGGCCTGAAAAATTAACATATCGTAACCATTTTTAATAATTGCTCCTTTTTCTTTTGCATTTTTTAAAAATTGGGTTTCTGCTGGATTATAAATTAAATCGTAAGCGATATGTTTTTCTGTGAAAAATTCATAAGGCAGGTCAGGGCAAGCTTCAATATTTGGGCTTGTTCCTATTGGAGTGCAATTGATTATGATTTGAAAATTGTCAAAAGTTGTAGCATTGATCAAGCTATAGTCGATGATGTTTTCTTTAGCTTCTCTTGATACAAAAACATAAGGAATATCAAGTTCATCAAGTGCAAAAGCTACACCTTTTGAAGCGCCTCCGGTTCCTAAAATCAATGCTTTTTTATGATGTGGTTCCAATAATGGCTTTAGGGATTTTTGAATCCATAATAGTCAGTGTTGTAGCCTTTAAGTTTGCCTTTTTTGGTGAATTTAATGGTGTTTACAGCGCCAATTAAAGTTGCTTTTGTTGAAAGTTTATCTAAAAAGGGAATAACTTGCTCTTTATATGGAATTGTAACATTCAAGCCTTTCAAATCCGGATTGTTTTTAAGCAATCCTTTGAAATGACTGATTTCAGAAATGTCGAAGTTTTCGTAGGTGTTGCCTGCAAAAACTTCATTGTTGAATTTTTCTGTAAAATATCCTTTTGAAAAAGAGTAACTTATATTACGGCCTAATAAGCCAAATCGTCTTTTTAGAGTATCAATCATCTTTATTTCTTATGTTTTTCGATGTAATTTTTTACCATTTTTTTCGACCATACAACAGGGAACAAATCTTCAATTAAGATATAATTGTCAAAGTTTAAACGCAAACCGTTACTTAAATGGAATTTTGCTTTTGTATTGTCCTGAATCATGAAATACAATCCAGCTAATCGGTATTCAATTTCGTTTTCTTCTGGAAAATATTCTGATGCTTGCAACAAAGTTTGAATAGCACTTTCAAATTCGCCAAGAAATTGAAGAATGTCAACCCAAAACAGCCAAGTGTCTAGTGCATAATCTCCAAATTCTACCGCTTTTCTATATCCAAATTCAGCTTCTTCAAAAAGTTCATTTGTTTGTTGATTGTCGCATAGCGTTTCCAGTACAAACGATTTTGATTATCAATTGCCAAAGCTTTGTTTACAAAGAACAATGCTTTTTGGAAATTTTTCTGACGCATATAAAAATCAGTAATCGCAATCCATCCTTTATCCAAAAGCGGATCTTCATGAACGGTTTGATTGTAATACTGAAGTGCTTTTACAGCATTTCCAAGCTTTTCGTAGCATTTTCCAATACGTAATAAAGCGTACGAAGTTGCATCGTCAAGCTCAATCGTGCGATTATAGCTTTCAATTGCTTCGTTGTACTTTTTAAGACGTTCATAAGCTTTCGCTTTTTCCATAAACGCGCCTAAAAATTCATCATCAATAAGCGTTGCATAGTCAAAAGCGCGAATCGCGGCTTCATATTCTTTTACGCCATAATGCAAGCGTCCAAGCTGATGCCAGGCAATCTCGCTATACGGATTTCTGTTGATGTATTCGTTAAGATAAACAATAGCTTCTTGATTTTGGTCTAAAAATTCAAAACAATACACTACGTTATATAAGGCCGACTGGTCTTCTAAATCTTCTTCAAGACATTTGATGAAGCTGTCTTTTGCCATCTCAAGATTATCCATAAAAAGATATTCCATTCCAATCAAGTTGTACACATCAGCATAATCATCTGTATATTGCAATGCAATTTTCAGTAATTCTACGGCTTTTTCGTGTTGATCTCTTTTAGAGCAGATATTAGCTTTCTGGATATAAATTTCCTCGTTGTTCGGTTCAATTGCATACAACTCGTTTAAAAGCTTCTCAGCGATATCGAGTTTGTCGTCGTAAACCAGCATTTCTACTTGTACTAATTTTAAGCCTGTAGATTTTGGATGCTGATCTAATGCAAGTTTTAAGGCTTTTTTTGCTAAATTGGCCTTGCCTATATCTAAATAATGAAGAATAATTTCTTCAAATTCTTCAGAATCAAAAAAGAGTACTTTGTTAGTTTTTAACATCGACTCAAATTTGGATAGAGATAGGTTATAATCTTCTTCTTCGTTGCTTAATTGCATACTTTCTCTATTTGAAATTAGCCTGTTATAAATTTAGGCAACCATATAATTGTTGTAAGGAAAGGGAATTAATTGTTTTGAACAATTTAATTAACAAAATATGATGTTTTTTATTCTATTTTAAGAAGAAATATCCTTTATTTTTAAGGGATTAACTTCGTTTTTGTTCTTTTTTTATTTTCAAAGATGAATTTTATTCAGTTGAAAATGTGTTGTTTAATATTTGATGTGGTCGTGTTGAAGTATGAAAAAAGATTTCAAAATTGAGTTATTCCTGTTTCTTCAATATTTCATCCATCACAGCCAAAATTGTCGCGCAACCTTCTCTAATTTCATCTTCTGAAATGGTCAAAGGAGGCGTTATTCTGATTGCGCATCCTTCAAATAAAAGCCAAAATAAAATCAATCCTTTGTCTTGACAATTTAAAATGACTTCGTTTGTAATTTCAGCCGATTCTGTCATGGCCGCCAACATCAATCCTTTTCCTCTTACTTCTGTTATCAAAGGATGTACCAAAAGAGATCTGAAGAGTTTTTCCTTCTCTAGCGTTTCTGCCATTAAATTTGTTTCAGTTAATTCTTGCAAAGTAGCAAGACAGGCTGACGCAATGACAGGGTGTCCACCAAAAGTTGTAATATGTCCTAGTTTTGGATTTTCGGTAAGCAGATCCATTTTTTCAGCCGAAGCGGTAAATGCACCAACCGGCATTCCGCCACCCATTCCTTTTCCCATCACGACAATATCTGGAACGACATCATAGTTCTGAAAACCAAAAAGCTTTCCTGTTCGCCCGAAACCTGGCTGAATTTCATCGACAATCATTAATGCGCCAACTTCATCACAACGCTTACGAACTTTCTCCAGATAATTATTTTCTGGCTGAATAAAGCCAGCGCCTCCTTGTATAGTTTCTAACAGAATTGCGGCAGTTCTAGTGGTTATTTTTTGTAAATCTTCTTCATTGTTGAAGGTAACAAAATCAACATCTGGAAGAAGTGGTCTAAAAGCTTGTTTGCGCTCTTCAAAACCCATAACGCTCATCGAACCCATTGTGTTTCCGTGATATGCATTATGGCACGAAATCAGTTGGCTACGTCCTGTAGTTCTTTTGGCCAATTTTAAAGCGCCTTCAATAGCTTCTGTACCAGAATTTACCAAATAGGTTTTGTTTAAAGATTCAGGGAGGAGTGAAGCCATTAATTTACAATAGTGAACCGCTGGACTTTGTGAATATTCGCCATAAACCATGACATGCGAATATTTGTCCAATTGGTCTTTTATTGCTTGATTTACGCGTGGATGTTGGTGTCCAAGTGTACAGGCAGAAACACCTGCAACAAAATCTAAGTATTTTTTATCGTTTGTGTCGTAAATATAAGAGCCAACGGCGTGAGAAACTTCCATTCCTAACGGATAAGGAGAAGTTTGTGCCTGATATTTTATAAAATCTGGATTCATTTTTTTAAGGTTCAAAGTGGCAAAGGTACTAAGGGACTAAGGTTTTTATTTTAGGCTTAGGTTAATTTTGCACCAAGATTAAATTTTCTATACTAATTTCTAGAAAAGGTCAAGTAAGCTGAAAACTGTGACTGCGACTGAAAACTATTTTTTACTCTTGGCGACAGGTTTCTTTTTGTCGTAATTCAAGGTTTCTTTTCTGACTTTCATCGGAACGTCTTTGCCTTTTTCTTCCTGATCTTTTCCTTCTTTTACTAATTTTTCATTTAGTTCATTGTCTTCATCGGTAAAAATATCATCCTTCGATTTTATTCGTTCGTCGCCACGCCAATGCAAACCTCTTAGTTTTCGGGCGTTTTCAGGCAAATCGGCTTCAGGGTATAAGTCTCCGTCGACATTTGTAAAAAGAGTCAGAGTTTCGATTTGATTGTCTTCTATAATCAAATTGATTTTACTGCTCACACTTTTATCAATTCCAACAAGCTCATTTTGATCATTTCTGCTGTAATAAATGACTTCGGTATTTTTGATAATATCAACATTATGAAGTTTACCATCTTTAAATTTCCCGAATAAATTCAGTCCTTTTACTTGATTAAATCCGGTTCCGAGGGTATCCCGCGAGACCAGAAAAGTGTTGTTGAGTACTTTTAACGAATCTATTTTTTTGGTATTGTTGTCGCCAATTAAATGCATCACATCACCAGTAATTTGGCTTTCGCCACTCCATAAAATCGGATTGCCGATCAATTTTGTCAATGCAGTTTTAGAATTTGAATGAATCGAATCGCATTTACCGCTCATATCGGTTTTGTAAAAACGTACGTTATTATAAGCTCTTAAAATTCGTTCGCCTTCTTTTCCAGTCACCATTAATTTTTTTCCGTGAATGTAAACCGAATCATTTTCAACAAAATTTACTGCAACGGCTCTTTTGGTTACAAACATCGAATCTTTCAGTTTGAAAATTTCGGCATAATGTCCCTTAACAATACCACGATTTATAGAATCGGTTATTTTTACATTTCGACTTGCCGATGCAAATTCAATGTTCCGGTTATAATACAAACTGTCTCCCTCAATGCGCCTATCGTCGTACTTTATGTATGATTTTCGGAGAAAATGAGCGAGATTTTTCTTCGTATCATAAAAACCTTTTTCAGTATAAATGTAATTGGCTTTACTTGTAATGGTCGAAGGACCGAGTAAATAAGTATGTCCAGAATTACTGTAATAATCCAAATGATTTGATTTGATTACGTATTTCGGATTGGTAATCGTTACTTCAGTCAAAAACTGGAATTTTTTCTCCTCAACAAAATAGCGTCCTGATTTGCTTACCAAAGTATTGTCTTTATTGACAATCGTCCCTTTTGTATTGTAAAAAACCTGCTGTACATTTCGGTCAAAATTAATTGTATCGGTTTGCAAAGTAGCATCTGGCGAAGTCATTATTGCATCTCCAGTCGCAAACGCTTTTTTAAGATTTCCGTTGTATTCAGCATATTTGCTGTTTAAGTATAAAGTATCACCTTGTACTAATTGTACATTTCCAAATGCTTTTAGGTAATTTTCTTTCTGAAAAAAATAAGCTTTGTTGCAGGTCAAAACCACTCCATCATGGTTTATTTTTACGTTTCCAGTTAATAAAACCGCATCAGGTGCTATTTCCTGGTTGACATCAGAAAAGTCAGCGTTCTCGATAATGATTTTTTTAGTTCCCGGCTTATTTTTTGATGCCTGCGCAAAACTGAATTGAGTAGTCAATAACAACAGACAAAAAGATATGAAAAAGAGTGATTTCTTCAATTGATTAAATTTTTGTCAAATTTATGAAAAAGGTTACAACCTTATAATGTTATTAGGATTAATTTATATTTTTAGGTTCAGATCTTCAAAGGGGCAAAGTATCAAAGTTTTAAATTGATTTTTCACATTTTTAATGATCTTTAAAGAACTTTGTGCCTTTGAAGCTTTGAACCTCTAAATCTTAAATTTATCAACAAAATAACCAACTCTAACGTTGTAGTAAACCGTTTTTTGCTGATTCTCAAACAATTTAAAACCAGTTTTATTTGAGTTTTAAAAATTAGAGTAAATTTAGGAAATGATTTTAAGGACGTAATTTTATTCTGAAATCTCAAAAAAGACCGATTTTATAAAGAATATGATAAATAAACGATTTATTGTCGCGGGAATGGCGACAAGCATGCTTTTTTCGGCATGTAAAACACAAGATTTAAAAATGAATAACGCCAAAGAAGAAAATACTCCAGCAAATAAAGTGGTAGTTTATCAAGTTTTTACACGTTTGTTTGGAAATAAAAATACAACAAATAAACCTTGGGGAACGATCGAAGAAAATGGCGTTGGAAAGTTCAATGATTTTACTGACAAAGCACTTCATGAAATTAAAGATCTAGGCGTAACGTATATTTGGTACACTGGTGTACCTCATCATGCTCTGGTTCGTGATTATACTTCTTTCGGAATTTCAAACGATGATCCTGAAGTTGTTAAAGGTCGTGCAGGTTCTCCTTACGCAGTAAAAGATTATTATAATGTAAATCCAGATTTGGCGGAGAATCCAGCGAACAGATTGCAGGAATTTGAAGCTTTGATTTCTCGCACACACAAAGCAGGTTTGAAACTCATTATTGATATTGTTCCCAATCATATTGCGAGAAAATATGAAGGGAAAAATAATCCGGAAGGAGTAAGAGATTTCGGTGCCGATGATGATGTAACTGCTGAATACAAAAGAGATAACAACTTTTATTATATTCCGAATGCTCCTTTCGAAATTCCAGATGGCGATGTTCCTCTAAATGGAGAAAAAATCCGCTGATTGATGGCAAGTTTGCTGAAAATCCTGCAAAATGGACCGGAAATGGTTCTAGAAAAGCAAAACCTGACCAAAATGATTGGTACGAAACCGTAAAAGTAAATTATGGCGTTCGTCCTGATGGATCAAAAGATTTTCCTGAACTTCCTGCAGGATTTGATCAAAAATCATACAAAGATCATTTTGCTTTCTGGCAAGATAAAGATGTGCCAAGTTCTTGGAAAAAGTTTAAAGACATTGCTTTATATTGGACAGCAAAAGGTGTTGATGGTTTCCGCTATGATATGGCTGAAATGGTTCCGTATGAATTTTGGAGTTATATGAATTCGGCAATTAAAATGAAAAATCCAGATGCTTTTTTATTGGCTGAAGTTTATAATCCGAACGAATATCGAAATTACATTCGTTTAGGAAAAATGGATTATTTATATGACAAAGTTGAAACGTATGATAAACTAAAAGATGTAATTAGAGGAAAATCTTCGCCAGATGGTTTGTCAGATATTCAAAAAGGAATGGCCGATATAGAGCATCACATGCTTCACTTTTTGGATAATCATGATGAGCAACGTTTGGCAAGTCCTGAATTTGCAGGAACTCCAGAACGCGGAAAACCTTTAATGGTCGTTTCTACAACAATAAGCACTTCGCCTACGATGGTTTATTTTGGGCAAGAAGTAGGAGAGGCCGGAAATGAAGATGCTGGTTTCGGAAAGCGCTCGAGAACTTCAATTTTTGATTATATTGGAGTTCCAAATCATCAAAAATGGATGAACGATGGAAAGTTTGATGGCGGAAAATTATCTGATTCAGAGAAAAATCTGCGTGATTTTTATAAAAGATTGCTGAATTTTTCCATTAAGAGTTCAGCTTTAATGGGAAGTTTTCAAGAAATCCAATCTGCAAATCGTCAGAATGCAGGATATGACGAATTGATTTATTCGTACACAAGATGGTCTGAAAAACAAAAATTGATCGTTGTTGCTAATTTTTCATCTGAAAAAACAAGTGAATTCGAGTTGAAAGTGCCTGCTGATGTGATTTCAAAATGGAAACTGAAAGATGGTTCGTATGTTTTGGTTGATAAATTGTATTCAGAAAATAAAACCTATTTTACGGTAAAGAATGGAGAAGGAGTAGCGAGAGTAAAAATAAAGCCTTCCGAATCGTTTATTTATGAGGTGAATTAGTCAAGAGTATTAAAATCAATGAAAACAGGTTTAGGATATGTTCTGAATCTGTTTTTGTTTTTAAATAGCAACTAATAGTGACAAAATTTCTTTAATTGAAAATTGAGCGCCACAAACAAATTCATCTGATGCGCCATAATAAATTATAAGTGTATCGCCATCAGGTTCTATAATATGTCCGTTGGTAAAAACGACATTTCCGAAAAACCCGCTTAATTCATAGTCTGTTGAGGGAAACATGATGGGATCTTCAGTTCTGGAAATTACTTTTGAAGGATGATTTAAATCCATCAAAAAAGCGCCTAAACAATATTGATGTTGTTCATTGGCGCCATGATAAATTTCCAACCAGCCTTTTTCAGTTTTAATCGGAGCGGCGCCGGCACCAACTCTTTTGCTGTCCCAGAAATTTTTTCGGGTTTTGATAATGCATTTATGATTTCCCCAATGAATGCCATCAGGCGAAGAAGTAATCCAGATATAATTGCCACCAAGATCAACACTGCTCGGGCGATGCAAAGCATAAAATAATCCGTTTATTTTTTCTTCAAAAATTGCGCAGTCTTTATTGTGTGGAGGCAAAATCATTCCATGTTTTTGAAAGGCTTTCCAATCTGTCGTGGTACGCAATCCAACTCCAACACCATTTTCCGAAACAGAAGTAAAAGTTAGATAATATTTCCCTTCGAGGAATGAAACTCTACAATCTTCAATTCCAAAAGTCTCTAAAATTCCTTCACCAACTAAAAGTGGATAATCTTCTGGTTCATAAAAATGATGTCCGTCTTCACTGCAGAGTAGTCTAATATGCGAAAGTGTTGTCAAGTGATCATTTCCTTTATAATTAATAACCCGAGCATCTGTTGCGATTAATTCTGGGTGGTCTTTTAGAATTTCAATGATTTGAATCGTTCCCGTTTCTGTTAAAATTGGAAACGAAATAATGTTTTCAATTTGTTTTGGTCTTTCTGCCACTCGAACCGCCAGCCATATTTTATTTTGGAACCGAAATACACCCGGATTTAGAAGACAGGTGATTTCTAATCCTTCTCTGCTTGGAGGTAGATCTGCTGGAGCTAAAAGCGGATTTTCTATAAAACGGTTAGCAATATCTTTCATGTTTTCTCAAAATAAACATTAAGATATAAAAAAAGCTGATACATTTTTGAGTATCAGCTTTTTTATGATTTATACTTTTTTGACTTTCTTCAAAGCCTCGACGTAATTTTCGTTCACTTTTTCCCAATTTATATGTTTGTAAAAAGCGTCTATATAACTTCCTTTTCTGTTTTGGTAGTCCAAATAATAAGCATGTTCCCATAAATCAATTCCTAAAATTGGAGTTCCAGGAATCAAAGCATTTTTCATTAAAGGATTGTCCTGATTGTCTGTAGTCGTAATTTGCAGTTTGCCATAACGATCAACAACCAGCCATACCCAGCCAGAACCAAATTGTTTTTCGGCCTGTCCTTTAAATTGATTTGTCAAATTGTTGAATGAGCCAAATTCCTTATTGATCGATCCTGAAAGGGTGTCTTTAGGAGTCTGTTCTTTCGGTGTCAAAACATTAAAATACAATGTATGATTGTAATAACCTCCAGCATTTTGACGAAGCTTAGCATTGCTAAGATCCATTTTCTTTAGAATATCTTCGATTGGCATATTTTCATACTCAGTCGCAACGATTTCTTTGTTTAAATTATTCGTGAACGTAACATAGTGTTTGGAATAATGTGATTCTAAAGTTAGCGAACGAATATCTGGTGCTAAACCGTCATAACCAAATGGCAGTTTTGTAAGTCCAAAGGAGCCTGGATCTATAGTCACCTGATCAGGAGTTCCTATGGTAATTTTTTCTTCTTTAGTTGGAAGAGGCACTTCAACAACTTCAGTCAGTTTATTACCGTCATTACAAGAAAATAACACAAAAAATGAAGCTAAAATGCCAAAACGAGTAATGTTTCTCTTCATGATTAATTTATTTTGATGTTAGTGAATTGATGATTTCGATATAATTTTCTTTTGCTTCTTCAATAGAAATATGACTAATCTGCATCCAAGCATTTGTTTTGAAGGCATCTCTCAAATCAAAATTTTGTGATTGATTGTAAACTGCTGTTCCAAATGTAGCTTGTTTGTAATATGCATAAAGCCTTAACTGCACATCCTGTGGCAGTGAGGCTTGAGTCATTTGCATGGCAGTTTCAACAGCCTCTGAAAAACGTGTATCTAAATCCTTTTCAGTCATCAAGCTTTTTTAGCTATAATCGTTTTTCCGCCAATTGCTTTTTGGCCTAAAACCACATCAATTGGAGTACCTAAAGGTAAAAATAAATCTACTCTTGAACCAAATTTTATAAAACCAGCATCAGTTCCTTGAACAACTTGCATTCCTTCTTTTGCGTAGTTTACAATTCTGCGTGCCAAAGCTCCAGCGATTTGTCTGTAAAGAACGGCTCCAAAAGTATCATTTTCGATAACCACTGTGGTTCTTTCGTTTTCCTCACTTGCTTTAGGGTGCCACGCCACCAAAAATTTCCCTGGATGGTATTTACTGAATTTTATAATTCCGTCCATTGCGTAACGTGTTACGTGTACGTTGATTGGAGACATAAAGATAGAAACCTGTAAACGTTTATCTTTGAAGTACTCTCCTTCGTAAACTTCTTCAATAACCACTACTTTTCCATCAACCGGTGCAAGAACGTGATCGCTATTGCGAATTGCAATTCTTTTAGGATTTCTAAAGAATTGTAAAATAATAATCAAAACTACTACGCCAAAAATTTGAACAAGCATTCTAAGCCATGTGATATCAATAAACTTTTCAGCTATTAAAAGCAAGGCTACTGCAAAAACGGTACCTATTAAAATCGATGGTCCTCCTTCTTTATGAAACATAATATAAAATTTGATAAAATAAAAATATAATTGGTGCTACAAATATAACACTATCTAAGCGATCTAAGATGCCTCCATGCCCGGGCATTATTGAGTCGCTGTCTTTTACCCCAGCAATTCGTTTAAATTTGGATTCAATCAAATCTCCAATTGTGCCAAAAATACTCACAATTACAGCAATTATGGTCCAAATTAAGATTGATTTGCCGCTGAATTCAGGATTAGGCTGAATGTACAATTTTGATATTAAAAAACCTGCAAAAGCGGCGAAAATTGCGCCGCCCAGAAATCCTTCAACTGTTTTTTTAGGAGAAACTCTTTCGAATAATTTGTGTTTTCCCATTGATTTTCCAACCAAATAAGCAAAAGTGTCATTGGTCCAAATCAAAATGAATAAGCCTAAAATGATTTTTGGGTTATAATCATTGGTTCCAAAAGAGATTTTAACGATAAAAATAAAAGGAAGCGTTATGTAGCCTAATAAATATAAATATTTAGAAGATGTGCTTATTTTTTGAACCGAGTCATAAAATAAAAACAAAATACATTTTATTGAAACCACTAAAGTAACCGCAAGCAAGATTAAATCTAGTTGTTTAATATTGATATTCAAATCTAAGTCAGATTTGAAAGCATCATTCAAAAACAATGTAGTTTCTTTATTGTAATGACTAATCAATAAAACTGCTCGCATAAGTCAAAGTTCCAAAAACAATTGAAAATATTTTGTTCAGATTGACTAGATTACTGAATTCATAAATCGTAATGATCAAGAAGACACCGAAAAGAATAATAAAGCTTTCAGTCGAAAACAGAATAGAGGTAAGCAATAAAGCGATATAAACAGCACCAGAGATGGTTCTCTTCAACGTTTCGTTCATCTTAAAGATCTTCTAAAAGCAGTAAATAAAGATTTTTTGCAACACTTCCGTATTGTGTAAAATCTTCCTCTTTTGCCTTTTCGAAATATTTTATTGTGGTAATGTTAGTTGGATAGTCACGTTCGTACTTGCGTTTAATTGCGCTTAAGCCGTCGCTTTTCATTGGTAAAATCTGGCTCGTTGTAGCAATTATTACAATGTTTGCAGGAAGTTCATTAGGTTTGTCTTGTCTGATTTGTTTGGAAGAAAACAAAATGGAACCTTCGTCAGCAATTAAGTTTTCGCATGAAGCCAATAAAAATCTTGGATTTCTAGGTGAAATGTAAGTCAGTTTATTTTCTTCTAATAAATGAAATAAAGCAGGCTCGTAACATAAAACTTCGTTTTCAAACCAATCATTTTCTTCTAATATGTTTTCAAATTGTTCAGCAACTTCTTGTGTGTTTTCACAATACAAAAATTTACCGCCATTTTTCTTAAAGTTAAAAATGAATTGTTCGTCTATAGATAAATGACTGTTCTGAATAGGATTTCCTCCGTATTCGCTTTCGTGCTCTTCGTCTGAAGCAGATTCACTCGAACCAAATATTTTTTTGAAAAAATTCATTTTTATATGAAATACTTTACATGTTAATTGAAAACGTTCAAAGATAAAAAAATCTTAATTCAAAAGGCGATTTTGAATTAAGATTTTAAAAAATATTACATATTTCTGTGCAATTTACGAAACCACTTCTTCCAGATTTTTGTCAAAAGTTCGTTTTCCGAAAATTGTTTCTAAGTCATCTTTAAAAATAACTTCTTTTTCTATCAGTATATCAGCAAGTTGGTTTAACTTATCTTTGTTTTCTTCAAGAATTTGAATAGCTCTTTGATATTGGCCTTCAATTAACTCTGAAATTTCAGCATCAATAATTTTTGCTGTTTCATCAGAATATGGTTTAGAGAAACTGTATTCACTTTGTCCGCTTGAATCATAATACGTAACATTCCCGATTTTATCATTCAAACCATAAATTGTTACCATAGCACGGGCTTGACGTGTTACTTTTTCTAAATCACTCAATGCGCCAGTTGAAATTCTGTCAAAAGTTACTTTTTCAGCGACTCTTCCGCCCATTGTAGCACACATTTCGTCCAGCATTTGGTCGGTTCTCACGATTTGTCTTTCTTCTGGCAAGTACCAAGCGGCTCCTAAACTTTGTCCACGAGGAACAATTGTTACTTTAATAAGTGGTGCGGCGTGTTCTAACATCCAGCTAACAGTTGCGTGACCAGCTTCGTGAATTGCGATTGCTCTTTTTTCGTCTGGAGTAATGATTTTGTTTTTCTTTTCAAGACCACCAATAATTCTATCGACAGCATCAAGGAAATCTTGTCTGTCAACGGCATCTTTATTGTTACGAGCCGCAATTAATGCCGCTTCGTTACAAACATTAGCAATATCAGCACCAGAGAAACCTGGAGTTTGTTTGGCTAAGAAATCTAAATCAAGACCTTCAACTTTTTTGATAGGAGCTAAGTGAACTTTAAAAATTTCAGCTCTCTCACGAATATCTGGTAAGTCAACGAAAATTTGTCTGTCAAAACGTCCTGCACGCATCAAAGCTTTGTCAAGAACGTCAGCTCTGTTTGTTGCGGCCAAAACAATTACGTTTGAGTTTGTACCAAAACCGTCCATTTCTGTCAATAATTGGTTCAAAGTATTTTCTCTCTCGTCGTTTCCGCCTGACATATTGCTTTTTCCTCTTGCTCTACCAACAGCATCAATTTCGTCAATGAAAATGATAGCAGGAGATTTTTCTTTTGCTTGTTTGAATAAGTCACGTACGCGAGATGCACCAACTCCAACAAACATTTCAACGAAATCAGAACCTGATAATGAGAAGAAAGGTACTTGAGCTTCACCAGCAACAGCTTTTGCTAGTAAAGTTTTACCAGTTCCAGGAGGTCCTACAAGTAAAGCTCCTTTAGGGATTTTACCTCCTAAATTTGTGTATTTTTCTGGGTTTTTAAGGAATTCAACGATTTCTTGAATCTCTTCTTTTGCACCTTCTAAACCAGCAACATCTTTAAATGTTGTTTTGATATCTGTTTTTTCGTCAAAAGTTTCGCTTTAGATTTTCCGATATTGAAAATCTGTCCGCCTCCGCCAGCGCCTCCGCCAGACATTTTGCGCATGATGAAAATCCAAACACCAATAATGATGATAATTGGAAGAAGGCTGATTAAGATGTCGCTCCAATTGTTTTTTTGCAAGAAATTGAAATCTTTTAGTTTTCCTTCGCTTACTGCTTTTTCAAGTTTAGTTTGGAAAATTTGATCATTACCAATTTCTAACGTATAGTGTGGTCCTTTATTTACATTTTTAAAAATGTCTTTAGAAACCTTTTCGTTTGCTTTATCTTTTAGCGTCTGCGACTGTTAGATAAACCTCAGCTTCGGCTTTATTATAAACGATAACTTTTTCAATTTGGCCTTTTTCTAAAAGCGTATTGAATTTAGAAGAAGTCAATTGAGCGGGCTCGCTTAAGTTAGATCCTCCGGTTGCAAAACTTATAAATAAAAAAACTAAAAGTATTGCGGTATATATTAACCAAGGACTTATTTTAAATTTATTCGGATTTGGATTATTATCTTTAGCCATTAGAAAAATTTTTCTTTAGTATTTGTTTTCGATTGTAGTTATTTTGGCGTCACCCCAAAGGCTCTCGATATTATAGTATTCACGAATGTGTTTTTGGAAAACATGTACCACGATATGCACATAATCCATCAGAACCCATTCTGCATTATCGGTTCCTTCTACGTGCCAAGGTTTGTCTTTTAAGTCTTTAGATACTGTTTTCTGTATAGAGTTTACTATGGCGTTAACTTGAGTGTTTGAAGTTCCGTTGCAAATAACAAAATAGTCGCATACAGCGGTATCTATATCTCTTAAGTCAAGAATATCGATATCATTCCCTTTTACTTCTTCAATCCCTTTGATTATGTTCGCCAATAGAACATCATTATTAATAGTCTTTTTCGCCATGAATTATTTTTATGAATTTGTAAAGTTACCAAAATTTGTGATTATTTTTGAACCTTAACAAAATATTAAATTAAGTTAATTTAAATTATTTAGATGAAACTAATCAAACTCGATGCCATAGATTCTACAAATGACTTTCTAAAGGCATTGTCAAGCCAAGATGAACTTGAGAATTTTACGGTGGTAACGGCTGAAAATCAGACGAAAGGAAAGGGGCAAATGGGAGCGAAATGGCAGTCTGAATCGGGTAAAAACTTAATTATGAGTGCCTTGGTAAAAGATTTTATATTTGATAATGAACAGGTTTTTAATTTAAGTTTAATTGTCTCATTAAGTGTAATTGAAGTCTTAAAATCATTAAATATTCCCGAATTAAGCATAAAATGGCCAAACGACATTATGTCATACAATAAAAAAGTTGGTGGCATATTAATCGAAAATACCATCAAAAGTGATGGCAGAATCGTGTCAGTTGTCGGATTAGGGCTAAATGTCAATCAGACAAATTTTGACGAATTGCCAAATGCTTCTTCATTAGCAGTTATTTTAGGTGAAGCTTTAAATAAAGATCTTTTGCCAGAAATGATTGTTGAAAAAATAAAAGAGAAAATTAATTCTTGGGAAAATAACTCACTCCAGTTTTGGGACAATTATTATAATACATTATTCCGAAAAGGTGTTCCAATGCCTTTTAAAAACTTGCATCCGAATTCATCTAGACGAAATTTTATGGGAATTATCCAAGGTGTTTCTTCGATTGGAAAATTGCAGGTTTTATTAGAAGATGATTCGGTTTCAGAGTTTGATATCAAAGAAATTCAGATGCTTTATTAAAAAAGATTCTAAGTTTCTAAGATACTAAGATTCTAAGTTTTTATTTTCTAAATCTGTTGAATTGCTTTTTTGGGTTTCGGCTCTATTTTTCTATTCCAATAAATGATGTAGAATGTTCCTAAAATGGAAGGCATAATCCAAGCGATCAAAGTTCCGATTCCTAATCCTGCGACTATATATGCGGTAATAGAAGCGATTAGAGCGCCCATCATTTTTCCGATATGTTTTGAAAGCCAGTTTCTGTTGGTTTCTGAGAAGTTTTTGAAAAAGATAAAATCTTTTACGGTCATAAAAAGCCCAAATCCGCCGAAAAATGTAAATAATATTCCGTTCGTTATTTGATTTAGTTGGCAATACAAACCTATAGAAATCATTATTGCTGAAAAGAAAAGCATTGTTCCAGAAATTATTTTGTCTGTCAAATCAGCTTTTGGTTTTGTTTTAAAGCTTAAAGCTCTGTTTCCTGAAACCACAAGATAAATAGTGAATAATCCGATAAGGAATAAAAAGATGTTTTGATGTTTTGGCATCCAGCAGATTGGCACTGAAATAAGCGAACTTGTAATCATTCCGATTGAGAATAATTTCCCCATTCGTTTGTGAAGTTTTCCTCCTTTTTTGACAACGATACTTCCAATTCCTGTAATTAATCCGATTCCTCCAAAAAATGCGTGAATGTAAATTAAAATCTTAATAGCTGGTTCCATTTTGATATGTTTTAGTTTGATGATTCAAACTTCCATCAATATTTTAACGGAAAATAATTTTTGTCGCCGAACTGTGTTTTTTTGAGGATGAAGTGTTTTTTTTGGAAGGTTCTAAGATGCTAAGATTCTAAGGTTCTAAGTTTTTTACCATACTAGAAAACAAATCTCTTTAATCTGCAAAATCTGCGTGAAACAAAAAAAGTCCAATCGTTAGATTGGACTTTCATTTATAATTCACAATTAATAATTCACCATTATTAAAGCTTGTTCATATTGTTTGCAAGGGTTTCAATAAACTTGCTGATTGGCCCTTTGATCATCATGGCCATCATAGCGTTGAATTCGCCTTCAAAGAATAATTGAACTGCGCTTTCAGAATCAGAAACACTATCAATGTTTGAAGTCAAAGTAAACGGAAGCTTGTCGCTTGCGGCGCCCAGAACGATTTTGTTTGGTGCTACTTTATCTTTCATTTTTAATTTGATTTCCGGCATCCCTTTCAATCCAAAAATAAAAGCGTCTTCGCCAGTCACTTCAAATTTAGCGATATTGTCTGGCATTAATTTTTCGAAATTCTTTACGTCAGTCAGTTGATCAAATAAATCTTGAGCTGATTTCTGAACAGTAACTTTTGGACTTTCTAAGTTCATAAGGTATTTTTTTGTTTTTGTTTTTCTTGTTTTTTTAGCGAAAAGGAAGCAAAGTTAGGTTTTATGTAAATTCCAATTTTCTAAATCCCAAAAAGAGCGAAGCGATTTTAAGAAAATCTAAAATCTAAAATCTAAAATCTAAAATCTAAAATCTAAAATCTAAAATCTAAAATCTAAAATCTAAAATCTAAAATCTAAAATCTATTCTTGTCCCCAAGTCGATGGACTTGCGTTCCATTCCAATAAAGTTGATTGTTGATCTTCTGTGATATATTGTTTTTGAACAGCTAAGCTTAAAAGATTTTCGTAATTGCTCAAAGTAAATAAATCAATATTTGCTTCTTTGAAATTTTCTTCAGCAACACCAAAACCATATGTGAAGATCGCGACCATACCTTTAATATTAGCACCTTCGCTTCTTAACGCTTCAACAGCCATCAAACTGCTTTTTCCAGTACTAATCAAATCTTCAACAACTACAACATTTTGACCCTTTTGTAAAAAACCTTCCACTTGGTTTTGTCTTCCGTGTTTTTTAGGTTCCGGACGCACATATACGAAAGGAAGCCCTAAACTTTCGGCAACCAAAATTCCAACACCAATGGCTCCAGTAGCAACACCAGCAATCACATCGGGCTTTCCAAATTGTTTTTCAATGTTTTTAGCAAATTCATCACGAACATAGTTTCTGATGCTCGGAAATGAAAGAATTAACCTATTATCACAGTAAATAGGCGATTTCCAACCAGAAGCCCACGTAAAAGGATTTTCGGGATTCAATTTAATTGCATTTATTTGCAAAAGCAATTCGGCTGTTTTTTCGGCAGTATCTTTATTAAAAATCATAATACAAATGTATAAAGTTTTTGTAAACGACAAACCACTTTTTTTGACAAATGAAATCTCTAAAGAAACAGATTTCCAATTGTTCTTGTTAGAAAGTATTGATATCGAACAGCTTATTATAAAAATTTTTCAAAATAAAATTCAAAAAGCTATTCTATATCATCCAGATGAAAGTGAGATCATGAAAACCCTTAAGGCCAAAATTCCGGTAAATAAAGCGGGCGGAGGCTTTGTCTATAATAAGAAAGGCGAAGTCTTATTCATCTTTAGAAACGGAAAATGGGATTTGCCAAAAGGCGGTATTGAGAAAGGGGAAGACATTGAAGCGACGGCTATGCGTGAGGTAGAGGAGGAGACAGGAGTAAACAAGCTTCGTATTACGAATAAACTTCAAAAAACCTATCATATCTTTAAACGTAACGGAAAATACAAACTTAAAATCACGCATTGGTTCGAAATGCAATCTGATTTTGAAGGAACTCCACATGGTCAACTAGAAGAAGGAATCGAAAAAGTTGCTTGGTTAAATCGAGAACAAATCAAAGAAGCACTTAAAAATTCTTATGAAAACATTAAATTATTGTTTCAGGAAGAAAATACAATTCCGGTAGATCTAAAAGCAAAAAAAGAAAACTTAGAATCTTAAATTTGGATTCCATAATGGTATCAAAAAGCCCAATACTAAATATTGGGCTTTTTTTTGTCTTTAGTTTTATTTGTTTGTAATAAACAAAGTAGGTCCGCAGGTACCTTTTTCGCTTTCACCAACAGAATGAATAGATCCTTTCTCAAAATTATCTTTAAAAGTTAGGCTAATCATTTCTTGATTATCATTTCCATTTACAATTATGCTTCCGGCTGGTTGCGCTTCAATAGTCCACTGAATTTTTGTAGCATTTAATGAGCTATTGTAGTAAAAAGCAGAAGTAGATTCTGGTTTAGCAACACAAGTTGCATTATTGTCCTTGTCAAAGAAAACTGTACTTCCAGAGATATAGCAATAAGTTCCTTGTAAGTTTGAAGGTATGCTGGATTTAGTGCTGGCTTCAGCTTTTTCATCATTAGAGCAAGAAACAATCGCAAGTGCGGTAAATAAGAAGATTAGTTTTTTCATTTTGCTTTTTGTTTTCGTTATATTTTATAGTACAAAAAGCTTGAAAAGGTTGCGTTCGAAGATTGATTTTTAAACAGAAATAGCAGGGCGTGCCACCATTCCGATAAAAGGGCTAATTCAGTTTGCGCATATTCGCCCTTTTATCGGGATGCTGTCGGGCTATCCGCGCTACTTCGGTAGCCAGCTTCTATCCCTCACGCGGCGCCAAACTTTGTCTTTATTTTTTTTAATGCTTAAAGTTTCAATTTAATGTATTCAATTTTAGAATTTCATTTTTTAACTCTTCAGGTGTTACCGGATTGAATTGCAAATCCTTTTCAGATTTTTCGCTAGTTGTAGTTTCTTTAATGGCTAAAAATGGTTTGCCTTCAAAATATTTAATAGCAACAATTGTAATTTTCTCTTTTAAAAGCGAATTGTAAAAAATAGCTTTTTTAGGACTTAATGCGCCTTTCATAATTGATTTAAAACGATGGTAAATAATATTTATCGACACATTGCTTTCATCTTCAACAATAACACCATAATTAAATACCATTGACGGAATATAGCTCAAAAATCGATCGCAATTTATATATCCTAGATTTGTACTATTGAAAATATAATAACTAATTTCATCTGCCTTTTTGTTTTCATCAGTTTTTGTAACATACGGTTCTACAGCGATTCTATTGTTGTAATTATTTGAGGAGGAAATATTGGAGTCTCCTGACTGTAGAGTAATTGGTATAGAGTACATATAGTTTACAGGAACACTGTTTATTTTGCCAGGAGTAAATTTTCCAAGTTTTTTGAGAACTCTAAGAAATTCTTCATCAGCGACTCTGCTCAAACCTTTTTTATCTTAACATCAGTGACGTTTCCTTCTTTGTTTACAACAAAAGTAGCATATATTTTGCCGCTAATTTCTTCGTCAGGACGTCTGTAGTTATTACCAATAAATTTGTAAAATGCATCCTTTCCGCCAATATAAACGGGCATTTCGTCAACATTCTCAAAAGTCTCACTTAGATCAAACGAACTTTTGTCGACAATCCAATTGATTTGATCTTTTTGCCAGTTTCCATAAAAAAGCCGCATTTTGTCTCTAGCGATTTTTTGAGGAAAAGCAATTTCGATGTTCGTTCCCTTTTTTAAATCACATTTTTCGCCATTTGCTGTTGCAGAAATATCAAGCATACCGCCGGTTTCTAATAATTTCCCGTTAGAAGTTGTCGAAAGTCCGCCCAAAATCATATCGGAAATAGCGTAATATTCCTTAACCGATATTTTAATTTTCCCTGTTGCTTCTTTTCCTGTTTTAAGAAAAACAAAAGAATTTGCTTTAATGGTAATTTTGGTTTTCTCCGCACAGATAATTGTTGTATCCTTCTGGTTGTTGATCAAAAAGAATTGTGGCTTTTTGTCATTTTTAATGAAAAAATCGGCTAATAACTTTCTGTCTTCAGCCAAACTACTTTTTGACGAGTCAACAGCTACGGAATCCTTCTTTAAAGAATCTTCCAAAACAGTTTTCTTTTCAGTTTTTAGCCCCGAAGCGTTGGGATTAGATTTAAGATTATCCTCTTTTGACTCATTTTTACATGAAGAAATACCTAAAATAAAAACAACTAGAAGTACAGGTTTAAATTTCATCAGACAAGTTTATTAAATGAAATATTTTTACATAAATACAGCACAAGCAAATCCACAAAGTATATTCGTTTTTGTGCTTTGATATTTTTTTCTTTTCGGACATGTATTACAAATCCAAGCGAACGCGTTAGGAAATGCTATTTTATTTCAAATATAAAATCTTGAAATTGAATATAGTTGCGGGAAACCGTAAATGTTATTTTTTCTGACAAAGAAATTAGTATAACGATAGCGCAGATTTGTAATCTGCGTTATCGGGATTTAACATTAAACACAAATGTGTCAACATCATCAATGTAGAAGAGTATTAATTTCGGCTTTTTAATAATGCCAAAAGGTAAATGAACTTCTATGTTGTCTTTAACTTCAATACTTACATTGTGAGGTTCTAATTTGCCTAATAAGGCTAGCTTTGCTAGATTGCCGTTTTTTTCATAATCGCCTTCAAATCTGCTTATATTCTCAATAGAATCAATTGGGATTTCTAACGAATTAAAAAGCCCGTAACGAATTATAATTTTTTCGGACAAAATACTATGTCTTCTAAAAATTATTGCTTTTAATTGCCCGGTTAGATTTAGCAAAAGGTAAATGTGTAAGACCAAAAATAAGATTGCGCCCTTTTTGCTGTGCGAAATAAGTAGCATATGCATCGTTGCGGCTTCGGCAATCGAGGCCAGCATTAGGCCAATATAAATGGCAGATACTCCACTGTTTTTATATCCGGTAAATTGGTTTTCAGGAGTTTTGTTGTTTGTCCATTTTATAAAACAGTAATAGAGCGAACAAATTTCGAATGTTATTATTTGGCCTAATTTTTTAAACTTAATAGATTTTTGTAAAGAATGAGTAATTACATCGTAATCGTCCTGGCTTTCGTTATTGGTTAGTTTTATGTTTTTTTTTAAGTTTAAAATAAATTGAATGGCTGTCCATATCAAAAACAAAAGAAATGCAATATTGAAATAAATTTTCCAATCAAAAATAACTTTAAAAAAGTTGCCTTCCATTGGGAATATAAAAGGTGTTATTTTGAAAGCCAAATAGAAAACAAACCAAAAGGTGAGTTCTGTTTTTTCTTTTCGACTCAAAAAATAGTACACAACAGGAGCAACAATTAGAAAAAGTGCTGTTAAAACTGAAAACGAAAGAGCGTTGTCTTTTGAAGTAAAATAAAAAGTTATTAGCAACAGAATTGTTTCTATAATTCCAAAAATAAGAAGAGCATTGTATTTTTTTATCATAGTTGAACTATTGATTTTTGAAACCCGAAGCATCTGGATTAGATTTAAGATTATTCTTTTTTGCTTCATTTTTGCATGAAGAAATTCCGACAGCAAATGCGATTATTATTGGGAGTTTAAACTTCATGATTTCAGTTTATTAAAAGAAATAATTTTATAAAATGTTATATAAATTCAGCATAAGCAAACCCAAATAAAAGAATAGAAAACACAATATCAATATTTCTGATCAATTTGAATTTGTCCGAAAAAAGCAAAATAAAGCTGACCAACGGCCGAATAATCAATTGTGATAGAAAAGCAATAAATAGCAATAAAAAACCAAAGTTTAAATCAGAAAAATTACCATTTAAAATCCTATTAAAAGAGGTTGTAAGTCCGCAGGTTTTGCATTTTACTCCAATTTCAGCATAAGGGCATTTGATATTTATGAGATCTGTTTTTAAATAGAAAATCAAAAACACAATCGCCATAAATATTAAAAGATTGAAAAAATGATATTCCTTATTTTTTGAAATAGAATCTTTTTGGATCGAATCATTTTTGGCTTTTTGTATCGAATCTTTTTCCAATTCTTCTTCTAGTTTTTCGCCCACTTTTTCTAAAACCTTTTTTGAAGCGTGTCCATTACATGTTCTTCAGTTTCATTAATCGATTTTTCTATTTCGGCTTTAGTTTCAAAAACAGTTTGATATTGGTAATATTGAAAAGCGCCAATTGAGATCGCGACAACTCCAACAATTAATCCAGCAAGAGAAGTTCCAGTGCTTTCATTTCTTTCTTTTAAACCGAGATATGAAATACCGCTGAACGCAATTGCAAATATACTTGGCCCGATGGCATAAAACCCGATACATGGAATAATTGAAAAAAGAAAAGCAATAATGGCAAATACTAAACCTATTATTGAAAAGACTTTTGGGTTTCCTGAAGATGAGTTTCCTGAAGATGAATTTCTTGAAGATGAATTTCTTGAAGGTTGTGGATTCATTTTTTAGTGTTGATTTAGGCGGTTTTTGATTAGAGATAGGATTAAATGTAAAACTTCATTTTTGAACAATATTACGATCAAAACAAGGACAAGAATTCCAATTACGGAATTTATAAAACTGCTTTGAAGTACTTTTTGAAAAGATTTTCTGCCGAAGAAAACGGACCAATGGAATAGGGCTCCAAAATAATTTAATCCGTAAAATATTCCCTCAACAATAGTGTCGCCTGATTGGTTATTCATAGTTTTTGGTTAAGGTTAGAATTGGGTAATGAATTCTAAAACCAAATATAGAATGTTGAAATTGAATATGGTTACGGGAAGCCGTAAAAAAATAAAAGTTTTTCTGATTATCAAAATAACTATAACGATAGTACAGATTTATAAATCTGAGCTTGAGCTATTGTTTTTCTTTAGTTAATATCTTATTCAGTATCAAAGAAGATAGAAAACCAACTAGAGCAAGTAAAATTAAAAGCAAGCTTCTAAATGGTCTTTCGTTAAAAGCCTCAAATGGAAAAATAGCGACGGAAGCAAAAAGAATTAATGCGACCCAATAAATATTCTTTTTAAAAAATGCTAAATAAAAATTAAATAAAAGAATAGTCAAATTGAAAAAAATCCAGTGAATAAAATCGTTAATCCAAACCCAACAGACTTGTGTGGTATTGGATAAAGATGGACTATTGCCTTATATGTTATCACTGATAAAATGAGTTGAATAAAAGAAATAATTATTGGTTTCAGGATTTTGTTTATCATTGTCGTTCTTTTATTAATCCGATAGCGCGGATTTGCAATCCGTGCCCACAAAGTAAGGCAACCTTGCTTTTTATATTTGTTTTTTAAAAGTACATATTGCAAATCTGCACTATTGTGATTTCAAATGTCTAATATAATTATCAAGTAAACCCTGAATTTGCTGACTGGCAACAGGATTAGCAGAATGAACATTGAATTTTAGATTCTTTAAATCTATTCCAGATTCATAAACTAGCCATTTCGCACAAGCGTAGCCATCTTCGGCAACATTATCGTTTTCATCGAGACCTAAATCATTGTCAAAACTAATTAGTTCAGGAAGTCCTTTTTCTAGAATCACTTTTTTAAAATCATGGCAATTTCTAACCACGACAAAATCGTTATTAGTAAGGTTTTTGTAAACTATATTTACATCTCTGATATCATCGAGAAAAAGTTTGTATGTCATAATTTTCTAAAAGTAAAAAAGTTTTTAGTTTCAACATTGTCAAAGTTTCAAACTTTGACAATGTTCTACACGCAAAGCTTTGCGACCTTATCGGAAGCCCAACCCAATCAAAATAAAAAAATCTTAGCGTACTTTGCGTTTAAAAAATCAACACAATCCAAAAAAATCTACAAAACGCGATAAACAGGATACTGCAAATGCGCCTTCTCATAATAAACAGAATGCTTGTAAATCCAATCCAACTGTGCTTCAGAATTTTTAGCAAACTCGCGGTCGTTCTGTTTTTTGGTTTCGAATTCTGCTTTAAGCGTTGGTTCGTCTTTTAAAAGTTGTCCAGCAGTATCTTCAAAAATATATTCCGAATAATGTTCTTTTTGCTGTAAAATTGGATCAAAGAAATTCCAGTTAAAAAATGAATCAACACCTTCTGGTTCAAAAGCTTCGATTAAATATTTAACGCCTTTTTGGTTTGTTGGAACGTAATAATCACCTTTGGCGAAAGCCATTTTGACCATTTTAGAAGTTACAGTCGTGTTTCGGTGCGTATAATGTCCTTCGTAAGCAGATGGAACCGTTTTAAAATCGGCAATTTTATAGCTTTCCACTTCAATAATTGTATCATTCTTAAATTGACGGAATGTGATATTATTGTTTTTCAAAAGATCAATAATATTCCAATAACCTCGTGGCACTATATACGCCGTAGGAATCATAATTTCCTTAGCCGATTTGAATTCTTTGATATACGGAACATCTTTTTTATACGGTTTGCTTCGGTCATAATACAAACGATCTCCTGTTGTAGCGTCACTTTTTTTGTAACCCGCTTCGTAGCCTAAAAAGTAAATTTTGTAGCTTTTGTGCTGTCCATTTCCCATTGTAGTGTATAGGATTTTTTAGGCTGATATTGTTCTAAATTCTTAACTCTTAAATCTTTTATTTTTTGATAATTGGCATCGGTAAAATCTAAAGTCGATTTCATGTATTCGTACGTCATTTTTACACGTTCAGCATATTTTTTAGCATATGTGTTTCAACCACAAAACCAATAGTATTAAATAAAGAAGTATAACCCGTTGTATATCGCGGACTATCAACAAATTGCCCAAAACCTTTATCTGGTGTATCTTTAAACGAATCTACATATGGTGTAGTTTCGATTTTCTTTTTCTGAAGATCTTTTACCAAAGCCGGCATCATTTCGTCATTCATAAAATCACCCAAAACTTTTCCAAGTTTGTTGTGTTGCGTCATGATATATGTCAGTTTATATTGGTAGTCAGAACCGTTGCTCACATGATTATCAATAAAAATATCGGCATCTATTTTTTGGAAAATTTCTACAAAACTCTTCGTATTTCGAGTATCCGATTTCATTAAATCACGATTCAAATCATAATTTCTGGCATTTCCTCTAAAACCATAAACTTCAGGTCCGTCTTGATTGGCGCGCGTTGTCGAATTTCTATTTAAAGCACCGCCAATATTATAAACCGGAATTGTAACCAAAACCGTATTTTTTGGTGCTTTCATTTTTCCGGTTGCCAAATCTCTGTAAAACTGCATTGTAGCATCGATTCCGTCGGGTTCGCCGGCGTGGATTCCGTTATTTACAAATAAAATCGCTTTAGTTTTCTGAATTTTATCGAAATCAAATTCCTTGTCTGGATTAAAAGTTATCATGTGTAATGGTTCACCAGAATCTGTCAATCCCATTTCTTTCATTTGAATAGTTGGAAAATCGGCGGCAAGCATTTTAAAATAAGCTATAGTTTCTTGATAAGAAGCCGATTGGTTTCCGTTTCCTTTCTCAAAAAAAGTATCGTATTTTTTATTATTTTGAGCGAAAGTAGTGATGGTAAAAAGTGAAATGAGAAATGTAAAAAGTTTCATGAGTTTTATTTTAATAGAAATCAAATATAAGTTTTTTGTTTCAAGTTTCATGTTTCAAGTTTCATGTTGATCTGCTTTATGATTATTTTTTCTCTCGCAGATTTGGCAGATTCTGCGGATTTTTATTTTAATATTTAATCTGCTCAATCTGCAAAATCTGCGTGAAATAAAACTTTACGTTAAGTAACTTGAAACCTGAAACAAGAAAAACTTGAAACCTTTTAATTACTTTTGCTCGCATGAAAAAACACCATTCCAACGATATACTTTCGAATTTAGGGATTGATAACCTGAATGAAATGCAGGAAATGGCACATGATGCTATTTTAAACGAAAACAATATATTATTACTTTCTCCAACTGGATCTGGAAAAACATTAGCTTTTTTGCTTCCAATTTTGGAATTGCTTCAACCTGAGATTTTATCAGTGCAATGTTTGATTTTAGTTCCATCGCGCGAACTTGGATTGCAGATTGAACAAGTTTGGAAAAAAATGGGAACAAAGTACAAAGTAAACATCTGTTATGGCGGACATTCGATTGATACTGAAATCAAGAATTTGAGCAATCCGCCGGCGGTTTTGATTGGAACTCCTGGAAGAATTGCAGATCATATTGACAGAGAAACTTTCAGAACAGATAAAATTCAGACGCTTGTTTTAGATGAATTCGATAAATCGTTGCAACTGGGATTTCATGAGCAAATGTCTTTTATTATTGCAAGATTGCCGAAAATCAATAAAAGAGTTTTGGTATCAGCAACATCAGATATTGAAATTCCGAAATATACAAAAGTTGTAAATCCAGTTGTTTTGGATTTTATTCCAGAAGAAGAGGAAAAAACAAATCTTTCGATGAAAATGGTGATTTCGCCAGCAAAAGATAAACTGCAGAGTTTGTTCAATTTGATTTGTTCGCTAAAATCAGAATCGGCTATTATTTTTTGTAATCACAGAGATGCCGCAGAGCGAATTAGTGACACATTGAACGAAAAAGGAATTTATTCGGTTTATTATCATGGCGGAATGGATCAAGACGAGCGTGAACGCGCTTTGATTCAGTTCAGAAATGGAAGTATCAGTTATTTGGTCACGACAGATTTGGTCGCGAGAGGACTGGATATTCCAGAAATGAAACACGTAATTCATTATCATTTGCCATTAAAAGAAGACGAATTCACACATAGAAATGGTCGTACAGCTCGTATGCAGGCAACAGGAACGGCTTACGTAATTATCCATGAAAGTGAAAAACAATTGGATTACATTGATTACGAAATGGAAGTTTTGGACGTTGAAGGAAAAGTTTCGTTGCCAAAACCACCACAATTTCAAACTATATACATTAGTGGCGGAAAGAAAACAAAACTGAATAAATTTGACATCGTAGGTTTCTTTTCTCAAAAAGGAAAATTGGAAAAAGATGATTTAGGATTGATTGAAGTAAAAGATTTTGTTTCGTTTGCGGCGGTAAAATTCAACAAAGTAAAAGATCTTTTGAAGCATATTAAAGACGAAAAAATGAAGGGGAAAAAGTTTAAAATTGAAGTTGCCCGCAATGTCGTGAAGAAAGAAGAAGATAAAAGCAAAAAATATTAGATTGAGGAAAAAAAGGATAGGTGAGTAAAATTTGGTCTATTGTGTTGTTTATCAGTGTTTTGTAAAATTTAAATTAAGTTTTGCAATTTTGTGTTAAAAAAATAATCATTTGATAGCGATTTTTTCATTATTTCTATGTTTTTTTGCTACAGTAAAATTGTAAACCCCAAATCTGTTATGAAAAACATTATTACCGTTGTCGCTTTGTTTTTAAGTTTCGTTTCATTTGCACAAATTAAAGTTCTTGAAACAGTTCCTGTTGAGAAATTAGGAAAAGTAAATAACAATTACATTCAAAAAATTGGAGACGAGTACACAGTGTATTACACTAGTATTCAAAACGATGACGATTCTTCACCTTTAAGAAAATTTTCATTCAAAAATGTGAATAACGATTACTCAAATCTTTACACTATTATCATGAATGGTTTCACAGCAAGCCCTTTATACGATATTAAATTAGAATTGCCAAACAACTATATCTGGTTGCATTACACAGGAAGTGTTGTTCCAGATAAAGCAACTGTTCAATTTATGGTTTCTAGCAAAGAAGCTACTTCTGCAACAAGCAGTGTTTCTGAGCCATTCGTAAAAGATCAAATCAATAAATTATTCCAGAAATAATTTTTTTTAAGGTTCATAGTCTCAAAGGAACAAAGTGACAAAGTTTTTAAATCTTTGTCTCTTACATCATAAAAACAAAAAAGCTGTTCAATTAGAACAGCTTTTTTTATTTTTCAGGTTATTTTGATTTTAAGTTCCAGATTGAAAACCTTTGAACCTTTGTTGCTTTGAACCTTTGTACCTCAAAAAAAAAACTATATTTTTTTGACATATTGCGTGATAATAACAATTTGCTGACCATCGACTTTTCCTTCGATGTATTCAGCGTTTTCATGGTCTAAACGAATGTTTCTAACCGCAGTTCCTTGTTTGGCAACCATGCTTGAGCCTTTTACCTTAAGATCTTTAATTAATACAACCGAATCTCCATGTTGCAAAACAACGCCATTGCTGTCGCGGTGAACGAGTTTGTTTTCATCGTCTTCGCCTTCGCCAGTTGCTTTTGCCCATTCTAGCGTGTCTTCGTCTAAGTACATCATGTCAAGTAATTCCTGAGGCCATCCAGCAGAACGCATTCTGCTTAACATTCTCCATGCCACTACTTGAACCGGAATATTTTCATTCCACATGCTATCGTTTAAGCATCTCCAGTGGTTTAAATCAACATTGTCAGGGTTCTCGATTTGGTCAATACAGGTATTGCAGGCAAATATTGCTTCATCAATTCCGCCTTTTTTAGTTGGTAATACTTGATATACTTTTAGATTTTCTTCAGCGCCACAAAGTTCACATTTAGATCCGCTTCGTTTGCTTAATTCTCTTTCAATGCTCATTATTTCTTGTTTGTTTTTAAAATGCGAAATTACTTATAATTTGCTTCGCTTACAAATTTGTGGTTAGAAGTATTAATGCCTCACCACTTCATAAATTTTATTTTCTTTAAAAAGTTTTTGCAAATCTTTTTTGGCTATAATCTTTTTATCTCTATAATTTTTTTCTAGGTCAATTTTGTCAATTCCTGTTTTCTTATCCACTTCCATATCATTCAATAACAAAGTCAAACTGTCTTTTGAAATTTCAGTCAATTTCATCGTCGAATAAAAACCGTTTGCATTGTCGATGCTGTATACATCTCCAATTTTTGGGCTTTCGATATACGAGATATTATCTTTTCCTTTTTGTACCGTGCTATACATACCAAATAGAAAAAGACCAGCTATAATAAAAATTCCAGAATACATCCAAAGCGGACTACTGATTCTTCCAATAGAATGTTGTATTTTTTGCTTAATAGTAGGTGAAAATTCTTTTTGCTCAAATGTCTTTTTACATGAGTTGCACTCAGCAAATGTCAATTTTTTAATTGGAAAAAATGGGATCCAGTAAATGTGTGCATACTTTTCATATAAACTGTAGTTCATGGAAACAGTAGCGTTGCAATCTGGGCAATCTACATTGTTAATTCGGTCGTTTTTAATGTGTTTTGATTTGGTTCCGTAAAAAATCATTAGTTAAGTTTTATAGGTTATATTAACAAAAATAATGATTTATCTTACCTGTGCAAGTAAACTGAATAAATGATTTATTCAGTTATTTCTTAACCCTTACTGCGTCTGGAACCAGCATCTCATACTCGCCGCCATTACGCAAAACATCACGTACAATACTTGAACTAATGAAAGAAGTTTTTGCCGCAGTCAATAAAAATACCGTTTCAATTTTTGAAAGTTTTCGGTTTGTATGTGCAATGGCTTTTTCGAATTCGAAATCGGCTGGGTTGCGCAAACCTCTTAAAATGAAATTAGCTTTTTCTTTTTTTGCCAAATCAATAGTCAATCCTTCGTATGTAATTACCGAAATTTTTGGTTCGTCTTTGAAGGTTTCTTCAATGAAACGTTTTCTTTCTTCCAATGAAAACATGTATTTTTTTCGGCATTTACACCAATGGCAATTACGATTTCATCAAATAAAGGAACTCCTCTTTTGATGATGTCTTCGTGTCCGAGTGTAATTGGGTCAAACGATCCTGGGAATATGGCTTTTCGCATTTTTTTTAAGATTCTAAGGTTCTGAGATACCAAGTTTCTAAGTTTTTTTAGAACCGGAAATTCAGAACGACAAGATTATGTTATAATTAAAAAAGAAGGTGCTAAAATCTTAGAATCTTAGCACCTTAGTATCTTAGCATCTTTAAGAAAGCGCTAGCTCAATAGCATTTGTAAACAACTCTTCTAGAGAAATTCCCGTCGCTTTTGCTTGTTGCGGAATCAAACTTTCGGTTGTTAAACCTGGAATTGTATTCATTTCAAGCATATATGGTTCGTTGTCAACAATAATGAATTCGCTTCTTGAGAAACCTTTCATTTTTAAAACTTCGTAGGCACGTTTTGCTGTTTCTCCAACTTTTTGTGTCAGTTCATCAGAGATTCTCGCTGGTGTGATTTCTTGTGATTTTCCTTCGTATTTTGCTTCATAATCGAAGAAATCATTGTCTGATACAATTTCTGTAATTGGCAATACTTTTATTTCTCCTTTGTAATTGATTACGCCAACAGAAACCTCGGTTCCATCAAGGAAACTTTCGATGATAATTTCGTTGTCTTCTTTGTAAGCCACTTCAATTGCAATTGGCAATTCAGCTTCTGTTTTTACTTTTGAAATACCGAAACTAGAACCTGCTTTGTTTGGTTTTACGAAACATGGCAATCCAACTTTTTTAACGATTTCGGCTGTATTGATTTCGTCGCCTTTGTTTAAATAATAAGAAACTGCCGTTTTGATTCCGTATGGTTTTAAAACCGATAATAAATCTCTTTTGTTGAAAGTCAAAGCCGATTGGTAATAATCGCAAGATGATTGTGGCAAACCAATTAATTCAAAATAAGCTTGCATTAATCCATCTTCGCCTGGAGTTCCGTGGATGGCGTTGAAAACACAATCAAAAGTGATTTTTTCACCATTTACAGTTACTGAGAAATCATTTTTGTCAATTGGAAATTCGGCGTCGTTGGCATCTACATAAACCCATTTTTCTTTGAAAATATGAATTCGGAATCCGTTGTATTTTGTTTTGTCAAGATATTGATAGACAACGTTCCCGCTGATAAGCGAAATTTTGTATTCGCTTGAATATCCGCCCATGATAATGGCAATGTTTTTCATTGACTTTCTATTTATTTGTTTAATCGTTAATTTGTTTAATCGTTTTATTTGCCACTAATTTCACGAATTGTTGTTTTTATTCGTTTTGCTTGTCAGGCTGAGCGGAGTCGAAGCCTCGTTTGCTCGCATCACTTTGCGGAGCTTCGACTCCGCTCAGCTTGACAATATTGTAATTAGTTTATTAAAAACAAAATTTTCTTTTGAAACCAAGTGCCTTAGCCCCGATAGAGCCGGTATCTCCCGATTTAGAAAAACAAGGCTTTTTAGCCGTAGTTTTTGTTTATCGGGAATATAGGCGAAAGCGGGAAACAGCTCCTAAAAATTGAAATTTTAAATTCTAAAATACCAAATTCCGAAGATTTTAGTTTTTAATAGAAATAACAATCGCAGAGCATTTTTGTTTTAAACAAAATTATCATTTTTTTGAAATGAAATACTTTATCTTTGCGTTCATCTAAAAATTAATTTATGAGTTTACGTAAGTATTTAACTAGCCGCGTATTTTTTTACAATTGTTAAGTGCGGCGACTATCATTGCAGTTTTGGGTTATTTGTTTATGCATTGGCTGACTTTTACAACTGATCACGGACATGAAATTGCGGTTCCGAATTTATCTAAATTGACAGAAGAGCAAGTTGAAGATAAACTTGACGAACTGGACTTAGATTATGTGCTTTTGGATAGTGTTGATTACCGAAGTGAATATCCGAAATTTAGCGTTGTTGAGCAGGATCCGTTGCCGGGAACGATGGTTAAAGTAGGTAGAAAAATATACATCAAAATTAATGCATCGGGATTTTCATCTGTAAAGATTCCTGATTTAATTGAAAAAACATATCGTGAAGCAGTTCCAACATTGAAAGCTTTAGGGCTTGAGCCAGGAACTATTACTTATATTCCGAATCTTGGAAAAGATATGGTTTTGGAAATGCGTTACAAAGGAAGAAATTTAAAAGTAGGAGACCGTGTTTTGAAAGCGTCTAAAATTGATTTGGTTTTAGGTGATGGAAAAGCGAGTTATGTAGATGATAGCCAGGCAGACAGTACTGCAACTGAGCCTGTAGAAACCCCAAAAGATGAGCAATAATATTGAAGAAAACTTAGATCTGGAAGACGAATTATTCGAACATTACAGATTTGAAGTGCCTAAAGGTCAAGCGTTTTTGCGTATTGACAAATATTTAATGTATTTGATTCCGAATGCCACGCGAAATAAAATTCAGAATGCGGCAACAAATGGGAATATTTTTGTGAATGATATTCCCGTAAAATCAAATTATAAAGTAAAACCTTTTGATGTGATAACAGTAATGTTGTCGCATCCGCCATTTGAAAATAGAGTAGATCCGGAAGATATTCCGCTGGATATCGTTTACGAAGATGATGCGCTTTTACTTATCAATAAACCACCCGGATTGGTAGTTCACCCAGGTCACGGCAATTATACCGGAACTTTGGTGAATGCGTTGGCATTTCATTTTGAAAATTTGCCAATGAATAGTAGTGAGCGCCCAGGTTTGGTTCACAGAATTGACAAAGATACTTCTGGACTTTTGGTTGTGGCCAAAACAGAAGGCGCTATGACGCATTTAGCCAAACAATTTGAAGCAAAAACAACAGAACGTGAATATATTGCTCTAGTTTGGGGAAATGTTACAGCAGACAGCGGAACAATTGAAGGAAACTTGGCAAGACATTTAAAAGACCGCATGCAAATGGCGGTTTTTGATGATCCAGAAATTGGAAAACCTGCTATAACGCATTATAAAGTTTTGGAGCGTTTTGGTTATGTGACTTTGGTTTCGTGTAAACTAGAAACAGGAAGAACACACCAGATTCGTGCGCACATGAAACACATCGGGCATCCGTTATTTAACGATGAGCGTTACGGCGGTCATTTGATTTTGAAAGGAACGACTTTTACAAAATACAAACAGTTTATCGAGAATTGTTTTAAAGCATTGCCTCGTCAGGCGCCGCATGCTAAAACGCTTGGTTTTGTTCATCCAAATACAGGTGAAATGATGCGTTTTGATACTGAACTTCCTCAGGATTTTAAGGATTGTATCGAGAAATGGCAAAATTATGTGAAATCGCATAATACTGATGAAGAGAATTGAATTAGATAATTTGTCAATTAGAAAATTAGATAATTTCTTAATATTGAAAAAGCTCCTTTTTGGAGCTTTTTTGTTTTAGCATAATTTTTTATCGTTCCAATTTTCTGTAGAGACGCACAGCGGCGTCTAACGCATTGTGGATATTCGTTGCGGAGACGCACTGCAGTGCGTCTCTACAGATCTACTTTGTGTATATTACTTTAATGTAAGCAAATATTCTAATTGTCACATTATCTAATTGACTAATTCGGAGTGATATTTTATTTTTCCAATAGATCCTGTTTCAGAAGATAAAAGTTCAAATATAGAAGTAGGAGCTAATCCAGATTCGATACGATGTGAAACGTATAAAATGGTAACGTTTGTTTCTTGTTTTATTGTATTGATAAGCTGAATTACTAAATCTACATTTTCATCATCTAAACCTTCTACGGGTTCATCTAAAATCAATAATGGCGGATGTTTTAAAACGGCACGAACAATTAAGGCAACTCTTTGCTGGCCGATAGAAAGATCTATGAAGCGCTTTTTTCTTAGATGCGTCATTTCAATCACTTCTAGCCATTGTGTTACGATGTTTTTTTGATGTGTTGTAGGTTCCGTGTAAAGTCCAATCTGGTCAAAGAAACCTGATAGAATCATTTGTTCCAAAGTATGACCTTTTTGAAACAAATCCATCATTGCGGTGGTGTAAATTCCAATTTGTTTTTTGATTTCCCAAACGCTTTCTCCAGTCCCTTTTTTCTTCCGAATAAATATAAATTTTGCCCAAAACCTTTTGGATTATCGCCCGTAATCAAAGATAAAATGGTACTTTTTCCAGAGCCGTTCGGACCAATTAATTGCCAAAATTCGCCTTGTTTTATCGTCCACGAAATGTTATTGAGAATCTTTCTTTCGTCATAACTTACAGAAACATTTTCCAGTCTTATTAATTCATTTTCAGGAAAAGTATGAATTTCGGTTGCTTTTGGAATTGCAGTTGTATTTAAGGTTTTGAAATGATTTTCGTTTTTTACAAATGGATGGAGTTCAAAAGTATTGTCTTTGATTTGAGCTTTGTTTGGAACAAATTCAAGTACATCAACAGTACGATTTAAGAGCTGGATAATTGCAATATCATTTGTAAGGTCTTTTAAAGAATCAGCTAAAACAACTCTTGAAGCCTGATCTAAATGATCAAAAGGATTGTCGAAAATGATAAAATCTGGCTTTTGATTGATGCAGTATTTTAAAAACTCTTTTTTGCGTTCGCCAGACGAGAAAGTTCGAAGTTGTCTGTGCGATTCTGGTGAAGCTTCTACGCTGTCATATTGAAACTCTTTTTCAATGAATTTTTCGATCGCGATATCAGAAAACAGTATTCCTTTTTGAGTATTAAAAACAGCTAATTCTCCAGTTGCTTCGCCATTTAATATGTTGTCGATTAGTTTTTTTATTTACCTGATTTGATAAAAGTATATCCCAGTGTTGCATTATAAATTCTTAAAATAATTATTTTATGTTTTTGCCACAGATTGCACAGATTAGATAGATTAATCTTTTGAATCTTTTAATCTGTGGCTGAAAAGATTTTTTGTTTTGCTTTTTTTGGTTATTGCGCTTCTTTTGTTGCCATTTCGCGATCATTTCGTGACCATTCGCTCCATGAACCAACATAAAGTTTCGGAATCGGAATTCCTGCGTAATCCATTGCCAGTAAGGTGTGGCAGGCCGTTACACCCGAGCCACAGTGCACAATTACATTTTCTGGATTGATATTGCCCAAAATGGCTGTATATTTTTCATTTAAATCCTCTGCCGATTTGTAAAATCCGTTTTCATCTAAATTTTCGCTAAACGGAATATTGATTGCGCCAGGAATATGCCCAGCAATTAAATCTAGCGGTTCTGTGAAGCCATCAAAACGATTTTTATCTCTAACATCAATTACGATGTTTTGATCGTTTTTGCGCGCTTTTTCGACTTCGTTGATATCGGCAACAGCCAATTTCCAATTTGAAGCGGGATAATTGCTTTTTTCAAATTGCTCGATTCCAGAATTTATAGGAAAACCAGCTTTTATGGCTTCTTGTAAACCGCCGTTCAGTACCTGAATTTTTTCATGTCCAATCGATTTCAGCATCCACCAAAATCTCGAAGCCGCATTTGAACCGTTTTTGTCATCATAAACAACCACATGACTTTCTGGTGAAATTCCTGTTTTTGAAAGTACTTCTGAAAATTTTTCTAAAGATGGAAGCGGGTGTCTGCCGCCATTTTTCGGATTGCAGTCGATTGTTGCCAAATCTTTGTTCAAATCAACATAACGCGCATTTTTTAAATGTTCGTTTTTATAATTTTCTTCGGCATTTAATCCTGCTCTAGCGTCAATTAAAACAATTACTGTTGAATCAGATAATTGAATTAATTCCTCAGAATTTATAATTGGAGAAAGTTTGTGTGACATTTTAAATATATTTTTAATACACTTTTTAATCATCAATCTGCGAAAGCCTGACCGTAAAAAATTAAAAAAGTATTGTTTGTTTTGTTGTATCGCAAGCATTCCCAATTGTTGTAAACAGCACTTGTAGCCAAACAAAGTGTATTTGCAAGGTTCGTTTTTGACACATTTTTAGCAAAGCATCCATCTTTTAATGCAAAATCTTGCACTTTTGATATATCAGCAATTTTAACGGGAGAATATTCTAAATAAGTTTCAATACTTTTTGTTAAGTAATTTTCATTGCTAACTAAAAATTCATCTGCAAATTGATAATCTAATGTTCCAAAAGAATAGAAATCGCAATCTGCATCTTTTAAACCATTTATGACTTTTATGTCTTTATATAATGCGAGCATATACAGCAGTTTTTTCATTATAGAGTATAAACGAAATTTTCACATTGAGTTTGTCATAAACAACAAAGACAAAATCATTGCTGTTTTCCATAAATAGACTTCCTTTTGCAACAAAAAGTAATTCATAATTGAGATTCTTTTTGAAAAAAGATTTTTGCTCTTCATTTAATTTTTCAATTAATTTATTATGAATGCTTAAGAAAACCTTTTTTCTGAAAGTCGTTTCAAATTTTCCTTTTGTCTAGATATACGATCAGCATCTTCGGGATTATCAAATGTCGAAGTTTGATAATCTAACGTATCAGATTCATTTTTTTGCTAATTACTTTTGCCGATGTTTCTTTTTTTAGATTATCTGTTTTGTCAGTTTTGTTTTCCTGTTGTTTCGAATTACAAGAAATCAATAATAGTGTAAAAAGAATTATCGCAATTTTATTTTTCATTAAATTATATGGTAATTGGTTTAAAAATTTCTTCAAAATTTGTGATTGAAGACAGTTTGTTTGACATTTTGAAATTATTTATTTTTTTGATTTTCCAAACAAAAGCAAAGCATTCAAAATCACTTTGTTTTGTGTTTCGTTTTCAAAGGAGTACGAAAGGGTTTTGTTGGTTTTGCCTTCATAATCAATATCATTATGACCCATATTTACATACATCATCTTGTATTTTTTGTTTGTCCAAACAACTGGATAATACCCGCTGTGCCAGATTTCATGAGCTTTTGGGCCAGTTCCTAAAGGAAAACTGCTTTCATCGATCGCCAAAAGGATTTTGATGTCTGGATTTTTTGTCAAATCATTGCTCCATCTGTACCATTCATTTGGTTGCGATTTAAAGGTTTTCGGAATATTTTTAGTTATTGGATCTTGATTCTCAACTCTCAAAATGGCCGATGTTGGTCGCCAAGTATTGCTTCCGTATTCGCCAGAACCTAAAAAAGTATTGTGATACCAATCCCAGTTTTGAGGATATGACGAATCATTCAAGGCAAAAGCCGAAAAGTGAAATCCAATAAAACCGCCTCCGTTTTCCATATATTTTTGGAAAGCTTCACGTTGCGCTGGAGTTTCTGGTCGAGTGTCTAAAAACAACACAACTTGATATTTTGCCAAAAATTTTGCATTCAAATTGTCCCAATTGCTTGTAGAATCGTATTCAAAATGATTTTCTTCAGCAACTTTTGGAAACCATTTATTGGCTTCATGCACAAAACTAATGTGTGCTTGATCATTTTTGGCCGTGTAAAAAGCAATTACCTTAAACTTAGTTTTTTCTTTCTTATGTTGTGAAAAGGCTGTAAAACAAACCAACAAAAGAGCAATTAAAATATTTGTTTTGAAAACTGAATTTATTCTCTTGAAAATCTTCATATCTATTAAAAAATTAACTTGGGATTTTTTCGATTAAAATTTCGTTTTCCGCACTGTCAAAATAGGTGCAAGTCATTTCGATAATATCAACGCGCCATTTTGCAATACCGCATTGTCCGCAATGATTGCAAAAAGTGAGATAATCGGTTTCTCCATGCTGATGTTTTACCAAAAATTCGATAAAAAGTTCTTTGTTGACAGATGAAGCGACTGAAATGGTGCCGTATTTTTCATCTGAAGAAACAGAATAATTGTTCACGCCAAAATATTCTGCATGTCCATCATTCACGTAAGTATCATAGCCTTTTACGCCTAGAATAATTAAATCTTGTATATAATTTGGAAAATCTGCTCCGCTTTTTACTTTAGCATGTGCGTCTTTTATTTGTTCGATTGTAAACATAGTTTATGGTTTTAAATTAGTTATTATAAAAGTTTTCGCCACGAATTCACGAATTTTTATTTAAGAATTAATTTAAAATAATTCGTGAATTCGTGGCTATTAAAAAATTATTCTTTCAAAAATACGATTAATGGTTTTATAAATTGATCAAAAGATTCAATATGTGGCAAATGTCCTGTATTTGGAATTTCAACCAGTTTTGAGTTCGGGATTGCTTTTTGAGTTCGTTTTCCTAATTCAGCATAATTTCCCATTGTTGCTTGAATGTCTTCAGAAACTAAGGGTTTTCCTAAAGCCGTTTTGTCTCTTGTTCCAATGATTAAAAGAGTAGGAACCTGAATGTTTTTGAATTCATATAAAACTGGTTGCGTAAAAATCATTTCGTACAAAAGCGCCGAATTCCAAGCTACTTTGTCATATTCAGGATCGGTTGTCCAACCCGCGCTGAGTTCGGCCCATTTTTGGTAATCGGCATTCCATTTTCCGTTATAGTAATTGGCCATTTGGTAATTTTTAATCGACTGAAAGTTTTGTTTTTGCTCCGATTCGTACCACCAATCAACGGGTTTGTATGGAACGACTAATTTCCAGTCTTCCAAGCCAATTGGATTTTCGAGAACTAATTTTTCAGTCATTTCTGGATACATCAAAGCAAATCGTGTTGCCAACATGCCACCCATCGAATGACCAAGAATAGTAGCTTTTCCAATTCCAAGATGATCCAATAATTTTTTAGTGTTTTCTGCCAATTGCTGAAAAGTATATTGAAAATTATCTGGTTTTGATGATTTTCCAAAACCAATTTGATCCGGAACAATAACGCGGTAACCTGCGGCATTTAATGCTTTTATAGTAGTTTCCCAATAAGCTCCGTTAAAATTTTTTCCGTGAAGCAGTACGACATTTTTGTTGTTATAGTTTTCCGGAACAACGTCCATATAAAACATTTGCATGTATTGACGCTGATTGTTTAATTCTAAAAAATGAACAGGGAATGGATATTCGTAATTGGTCAAATTAATATCTAAGGCTTTAACATTGACATCTTGCGAAGAGGCCAAAAAAGGGAATAAGAACAATAAGAGCTTTGCAATTTTCATTTTTGAGCTGATTATATGTTGGAAGCATAAAATTACCGTTAACCAATTTGAAATGCAAAGAATTGGGTCTTAAAGTTATCAGAAAAAAGCTTTCAAAATGGTTTGCTGATTTTTATTGCTAATTATCGATGATTTATTGAAATTTTATCGATTAAATGATGCTGATTTTGAAAATAATGCATTTTGACGAGTAATGTTACACTTCAGAGGACTTCTTTTATTAACAGGAAAATAGTATGTAATTTAGTATCAGAAAGTTGTAAGCTAAAAAAATAGTATTATGAAAAAAACGATACTTTTATTCCTGCTCACAGTCCCCACATTTGCCCAAGAACTCAATACATTTGATTTCGCCGTTATAAATTCAACCTTAATTTCTGCAAATATCGATCTTGATAAAGGCCGAAGCGTTGTTGCGACCAACAAAGATCAATATTCGGCTTATTTTCAGTATGCTTTTAATATGTGCGATGACGATATTATTTTTGGCGCTGGAATTGACAAGTCAGAAATTGACCGGACTTACATTGGCTACATCGGAAAAATTTGCGGAAAATTCAGAGCCACGATTGGAGTTGGTTATCTGGAATCGCGGAGTGGTTACGACGGAACTTTTACAGGTTTTAGCATTTCATGGCATTTTTCTGAAAACACTTACATAGGCGGAAATCTAGAAAATCTTCATTCAACAAGTGTGGATTACGAAACCGATGAAAGTTTTGATTATTATAAAAAATTAGTTCCGAAGGTTTTTGGAAGCTATGAAATTATTCCACATGTGATTGCTTTTGGACAATTGAGTTCGAGAGTGAATGATATTGCCTTGAAATATCAAGTTCGCCGATTTTCTGCTGGCGGATTTTATTCTGGACATTCAGTAGGAGGGATTTTCGGAACTGTAAATGTTGGCCGATTTGCCATTTCCTGTAGTACGACTTTTGAGAAAGTAAACTTTGGATTAAAGTTTGAGTAAATTACTGTTTAATTGTCACGACTCGTTGCGGATAAGGAATATCGATTTTGGCTTCATCAAAACGTTTTTTAATGCTTTGAAGCAAATCACAATACATTACAAATCCGTCTGTAGAGTTTTTTGCCCATGCCCACGCTTTTAAATTTACGCTAGAATCTGCCAGTGCCACAACGCGCGCGATAACTAACGGTGTGTTTTGCTTTTTGGCTTCGGCAGTTCTTGTGTCTATAAAAAATGGATGTTTGGCGATTTCATCTTTCATAATTTCCAATGCTTTTTCGACATCAGAATCATAACCAATTCCGATTTCTATGATTTTACAGCATTTGGTATCATGCATGTTGGTATTCACGATAATTTGATTGCTTATGACTGAATTTGGAATAATAATTCTATTATTTTCAGCATCTTTGAGAACCACTTGCCTTAAATTGATATCTTCAACTGTTCCGACAAAATTGTTGATTGTGATTTTGTCGTTGATTTTGAAAGGTTTGAAAATAACTAAAAATATTCCGCTAACAATATTGCTTAACGCTTGTTGAGAAGCCAAACCTGCAACGAGTGAAATAACACCGGCACCGGCTAAAAATGAATGTCCAATGATTTTAAATTCAGGAATTTGGATTAAAGCAAAAGCAAATCCGAGAATATAAATTACAGTTATGACTAAGTGTTTTAAGAATCTAAACCCCGTTGGATCAAATTCTTTGTCGCTCAATTTTCGATATAAAAAATAGCGAAGAATTTTATCTGTCAAAGCGCCCAAAACAATCGTTACAAGAGCGATAATAACAATGAAGAATAAAATTCTAAAGTCTTTTATGTAATCAATCATAAGTGTTTTGATTTTGAGAAAAAAATCCAAAAAACAAATTTAATATTGCTTTTTGGATTTTATAAAGTTAAGACAAATAATTTTGTTTTTACAGTCCAACAAAATCATCGCTTTTTGGGAAAATGCTCAACGCTTCAATTGCGATTTCTGGCGTTGGCGAAGCTAGTTTTCTAAGTTTTGTGTCCATCCACGCGCCATCAACAGTAATGGTTGCGCAAAGTGTATCATCTTCTCTTCTAAATTCGTGAATGATAGACCAGCGAGAAGCATCGGCTTTCATTTTTGAAGTTTTAGTATGAATGAATATTTTGTCTGAAAGTTTTAATTCTTTTCTGAAAACACATTCTTCTCTGAACAAAACCGGTCCAAAACCTTGTGTCTGCATCACTCTTAAAGTCAAACCTAATTCTTCAAGGATTTCAATACGATGCTGTGCGCCAAAATCGTAATAAGCACTGTGACGAACGTGAAAATTTGGGTCTAAATCTGACCAACGAAAAGAAATTTCTTTAATAAATGAAGCCATTTTTAATATAGTATTTTATTGAAAAACCGAAATTACGAATAAAAAATAAACGAATAGCATGAAATTGTTATGCATGCATATTTTTTTGTTTTTCTATAAAAGAAATATTTTCATTTTACTCTTTCAACTAGACAGTTATAACAGCCAGGTTTTGCATTATGAATATGGATGTAATCTATTTTTTCGTTTTCAAAAGACTTAAAAATCTGCTCCTTAAGAGTATTTCCTTCTATTACAACTGCCTCCTTCATTATGCCGTTTTTGTCATAACTACGGAGTGAAAGTAATCTATGATTTAGCATTGTTGGTATTTCGTTGTTTTTAAATAGTGGTGTAGTGGCTCTTTTTCGAACGAAAATGGGTCCGCTGGCTTGATAAGGCGAGTTTGTCTTGTGATGCTTATAGGGCAAGAGAATAACTTCTTCTCCTATTTCTGCATCTTCTAGACTTACTCTACAAGGAAATCCCGGAAATTTATCAACTGTCATTTTAATTGCACCAATTTTTTCTAGTTCTAAATCAGTTAATTCAAATAATCCTAAAAATTCAACATGATTTAAAGGAAGAATTTTAAAATTTGCTTTCATAGTTTTTTTAAGCAAAAATCACTTGTTTTAGAATATTAGAAAATCCAAATCTTGCTATTTTTGATTTATTTCAATAGATGTATTAGAATAAATTATTTTGCAAGCAATTTTTTGATTTCAGAGGCAATATTATCTAGATTTCCTTCAGCATTTCCTGTCGCCGTAAATTTTACAACTCCATTTTGATCAATCACGAAGTTTTTAGGAATTGAATTTGTAGCATAATCGTTCCAAATTTTTCGGTCGGCATCGATTCCGTAATTAAAATTCAGTCCGTCACCTTTAAGTTTAACAACTTTTTTTGCTACTATTTTTTCAGCTTCTCCACTTGAAATAGCTAAAAACACAAAATTATCGTTTTTGAATGGCTCTAGAATTTTTTCTGGAACATCATAAAATTCTTGAAGGCAAGGCGCGCACCAAGTTGCCCAAAAATTGACAAGAACCACTTTTCCTTTTAAATCGGAAAGTTTTATTTCTTTACCATCAACTAGTTTCAAGGTAAAATCTTTGGCTTTGTCGTTTACATTCAGAAGATATTCGGGATTTTCTTTTTTGGCTATTTTTTCTGGTGTTGAACTACTATTTTCTGGTTTTGCAATGTCATAAATCTCGACCAAGCTTATAAACTCTTTATCTCCAATTTTATCTCCAAATTTTTTTGCAAATTCATTTCTTTTTTCTTCCGAAACACCATTTGACATTGATTTTATGCGCCCTTCTTTGCCATATTCTTCAAGTTGTTGCATGGTGATAATTTCATTGTTAGCTATGATTACTCTTTCAGGTTTTTTTGCAACTTTAGTTTGTGCGTAAAAGAATGGTGTAATTAACAAAAGAGTAAAACAAATTAATTTTTTCATGGGTTAGATTTTATAGTTTTTTGATAAATATAAGGCTTTTTAAAAGATGATATTTTAATTATAACTGTGCTTTAGAAAATCTTAACTATTGTTAATTGTTTAATTTAGAGTGAACTTGTTTCTGTTCGGAGAATTTTAGAAGGAAATCAGCGATTATTTCGGTTTCTTCAATAAGAAAGCTTGCGTCGAAGTATTTGATGTAAGGAAGCAATTCATCAACGGTGAGGATTTTTACAAATTCGAATTCCTCAACTGGTTTTTTGTTGGTAAAAACAATGATGTTTTTGATTGGCACTTTTCGATTTCCCCAATATTGCCGAGAAAAATCATTATTTAGTTTGCTTATTTGATTGTTGAATAATCTGAACAAAGCATAATTGGTTCTAAGGACTTGCTCCACAGGTGAGCGCAAATCAGGATTGTTTATAGAGTTATCGCTCCAGTTTTTTGTTTCAATTAAGAAAACTCCAGCAGGAGAAATCAATAAATGATCGATTTGAATCGAATGAATGTGATCGTGATTGTTTTTATTATAGATTGGCGGATCGAATGTGCGGCAAAAATCATTTATCAAAATGTAATCGTCGGTTAATTTTTTGAGCATGCTTTCAACTTTTTGCTCGCCAACTGCGCCGTAGATAGTATTGCTTAGCGTTTCTATTATTTCTTTTTTCTTTTCGAATGCTTGTAAATCGTAAAAACTGCTTTCGTTTACAACATTTTGGAAATTGGCAGAAATATACTCGAACCGTTTATTTTTTCGAAAAAGCTGTTTTTTTACCTGATAATTGAAAAGAAAGATGTTGTAATGAAATTTGAGCTGTGCCGACCAAAATTTCGTGCAGATAACAAGATTGAACCAATAGTCTTTTATTGTTGGGATAATTCTAGAATGGGTTTCCGGAAGGTTTTCAATTTGGTCATTAAAATTGTCGAGTTGCTGTCTTAATTGCAGTTCGAGAACCATTTTTTTTGCGGAATTGAGGTATTTAATTCTGATAAGTCTTTCTCGAGCGCCGATTTTTCTTCTTCAATAAATAAAACATGATTGGAAATAATTTGCTCTTCATTGATTTGATGGTTTTTCCGAAAAATAATCAATTCATTCAACGAATGAAAATGGTCGATGTTATATCTGACTAAATCAAATTGTAAAGTATTGAGACATCCGATGGTATTGTAAACTCTGCACATTTTCTCTCTTCATTAATTACCATGCGATATAATTTATTTGAGATCTTTATAAGCTCATTTTCGATAATTCAACTTCAAGTTTGTCAAAGTTTTCTTCATTTTTATCGATAACGTAAGGTTTCAGTTTTTGGCATTCTTCGACAGTTTCAAAAAGCATTTTAAAAACGACTTTTGTTTTGTTTTCATCAACCGTTTCAAATGTTGTCAAAATTTGAAAAAGAGGTTTTGAATAACGTTTCCAAGCAATAAGATTGGGTCTGTCAATTTTTATGAATTCGCATTCATTTTCAAAATTTCCTCGTTCAGGGCCGTGCATTGTAAATTTCCATCTTCCGCCTTCGCGAAAATCAAATTCGTAAAAAGTATTGGTAAAGCCTTTTGGTCCCCACCAATTTTTCAAATGATCAGGATCACTCCAAGCTTTAAAAACCAGTTCTTGAGGAAAATTCAGAACTCGGGTTGTAACAATTTCTGATTCTGGCGTGGTTGCGGTAATTTCTGATTTCATTTTATTTTTATTTGATAGATTAAAAATAAAACAATTATCTCTTAATGCTGTTTTTCTTTCAAAGAATTTATTTTTTTAACAATCCAAGGCAACGTAAGTCCTTGCCCGATAATGGTTATCAATACCACTGCTACCGAAATAAAAATTATAGCATTTCGTTCCGGAAAAGGAGTTCCGTCTTCTAAAAATTTAGGTAAACCCAGAGCAATTGCGAGCGAGACAATGCCTCGCATTCCAGACCAACTTATAATTAAGCTATTGCCAAAATCAAGCAACGCATGCTCACTGACTTTTCGTTTTCTTTTTTGTTCTTTTGAAAAGCCTTCTGCAGATTCTTCTTTTGGAAAAATACCCTTGTCATTCTAGTTAGGAGTGCGATGATTGTAATTATTACAGCATAACCAATGTATGGTAAAATCATGCCGTCATCAATATCTTTCAGAATGTATCGAAAATTGAGTCCAATTAAAATAAAGATCAATCCGTTGAGCAGAAAAATGATAACATCCCAAAGACTTCTAGCATTGTTTTTTAAATTTTCGGGCAAAATTTTGTTGCTGAAACGCGCCATTGCCAAACCTAAAATAACAACCGCAATTACGCCCGAAACATGCAAATGTTCTGCAACCAAATAAGTCACAAAAGGCATTAATAGCATAAAACTCACTGTGACGTTGATGTTGTCTCGAACTTTTTTCAGTATTAAAGCTAAAATTTTGCCCATTACAAAACCAACTAAGAATCCGCCACCAAGCAAGAAAATAAATTCGAATGTCGCTTTCCATATTATAAAGGCCGATCCCATAACGGCCGCTACTGCAAAACGATAAGCGACCAATGCTGATGCATCGTTTATAAGGCTTTCGCCTTCGAGTATGGTCAAAGTCTTTTCTGGAATATCAAGCCCTTTTGTAATATTTACTGCCGCAACGGCATCTGTTGCTGAAAGTATGGCACCAAGAACAAAAGATAAAGGCCAGCTCATGCCTGGAATCATATAATGTGAAACTACAGCTATCCAAAAAGTAGTCAGAAAAACTAATGGAATGGCTAATGTGCTGATAGTACTAAGGTTTGTTTTGAAATGTTTTGGCGAAATATTAAACGATGCATCATACAATAACGGAGGCAAAAATATCAAGAAAATAATTTCGGGATTGATTTCGATTTCATTCATTGTCGGAATAAAACCGATGGCAACTCCAACAATGACCAAAAGAATAGGATAGGGCAGTTTTGATTTTTCAGCAAAAGCAGAAAGACCAATTACAATGGCTAATATGAAAATGATTATGGTGTAGTTTTCCATTGTGTAGATGTGCTAATATTTACCTATCCAGTTGTTATTTTTGGTTGCATAATTCTTAAAAATGAATTTTACTTATTTCAAATATAAATTTCGGCGTTTTTCCATTATGCACAATTTTCCAAGTAAACCATCTTTAAATTCAGCCAAATGCCCAGCTTGCTTGTAGCGTGTGTTAGCAGAATTATCTTAAGGTTTATTATGTATTCCTCCAAATATTTCACTACCAGTAAATCGAAAAAAACGTTTACAATCATTAGTCATTTTCATGTATGCTAGTTTTTCTTCACTATCTATAAAATTGTTTTTAGTTTTGTCTATTTTTTTCAACATATTATTGAAAAATTCTGTTCCATCTTCATTTTTATCAACAGGGATTTTAAAAGTATATCCTTCTAATAAATTATTTTCAAATCGTAAAACATAAAACACTGTTTTTATTGATGAAAGCACTTGAGTTTTTTCATGAAACTCTATTATAAATACTTCATTCGAGATAATTGTTTTTTTGAATTTTGATTTATCTCTAAAATTGAAACCTTTTGCTGAAGTATCCAAATCGAATTTTTTAATGTTTAACTCGCTAAAATCGAATTTACATTCTGATTTATTCATGCAAAAAGACAATAAAATAGATAAGAGAAAAATTTTCATAAGGTTAATTTTAGCATTTAGTTTGGCGATATTTCTGCTAACGTTCTCGTGCTTGGCGAAGGTTGCGAAGTTCAGAACTGCTTATTTTCTGTTAAAGATAAAATTTCTTGCGAGACGTAAACGTGATTTTACCGCTAAATTTGTAATATCGCCAAACGCATGTTGTTCTTTCGCATTTTAATAATGTCGTTCAACTTCTTCTGTTGATTTTACAATATTTCCATCGTTAGTATCTACCAAAATAGTTGAAGACATACCATCTCCATTTTTCATTATCCATTTTCTTATTTGCCAATAGGATTTATTTTCAATTACCACCAAATCTATTTCAATGTCGGGCATTACGTAATTTTGTTTTTTTGCGATCTCGATCGCCGTTGTGTATGGCACATTGAATAAGGAATCAAAATTTGTTGTTTTTTTCAAGTTTCCATTTTCAAGATAAAATTTCCAATTGCCAATGCATATCAATTCTTCTTTTGTAAATGTGCCTTCTTCCTTAATATTTCCATTTGGATAGAATTGTCTCCAGTAAAATAGCTTGGTCAGTCTATCTTCTAAAACTTCAAAATGTTTATATCCTGATTTATACTTTTCTGTAACTATAGTGAAATTCAAACTATCCTTAATCTGTCTTTTCTCTTGACTTACTAGTGTATCAATGACACTGTAAACTTGAATATAAAGTGGCCCTCTGAAAAGAATTTCACTTTTTATATTTTTTTGATGTTTGTGAAAAACACAAAGATGGAAGAATTAAGGATATCAATATTTTTTTCATTCGAGTGGTGTTTAATGTGACACACAACGCGACGCTACAAGTAGTTTGCGAGTTTTGAAACTGAGTATTTTGGTTTAACGAAAATACGATGAAAAACCGTTAATTCCACTAAATTCGCAAATCGTTTGTAATGATTGTTGGCAGTAGTTTTTTATTTAGTTACATTTTTCCATTCTTAAAGTTTCATTTCCAAATTTGCCACCATTTTAGTTTTTTCGAATCTTCTTTTTCAACTTCTTTTTCAACTTCTTTTTTAATAATTTGTGTTTTAAGTTCAGGTTTGACTTCAGATTTTACAGTATTTGTTTTTTCATTTTCGATTGCTTTAAAGTGTAAAATCATTTTTAAATAATCTTCTTCATTAATCGGATAAATAATATATTGTTTTTCATCAACTCTTTTGGCTTTAGGTGATATATAATTGACAAATTCTAAGTAAGAAACTTTAATTAATATTTCTCCGACTTTATTTAAAACTACATAATCTACATTATTAAGTAAAACTTTAAAATTAGGAAGTATTACAGTTAATTTTTTTCACCTTCTTCTGGAAAATCCATTATTTTAACAGAAGGAAATTCAATTCCTTCTTCGGTGTCTTCTAAGTATTGAATTTTTCGAACTTCTTCGATTAATTGATCATTTAATGTTTCTTGTGAAGCACTATCAGTAGAAAGTTTATCAATTATATATTTGCCTACATAATAATGTCTAATAGGTCCCATAAAAGCTAAGACTACATCTTCACCTTCGTGAATCATTTGAATAAAAGAATCAATTCCTAAATGTTTTACACTTTCAATCCAATCTGAATTATATTTTTTTCAAATTCAGTTAAGTTTAATTCTGAATCAAATTCCGGATCGATTAATGAATCATTTAATTCTGCTAAGGCTAAAGTAATTTTTGTGGCTAATAAATAATCATCTTTAGTAGCTCCAACATTTATTTCTACGTCATATTTTTCAGAATTAGTTGTTAATGCAACACCTCTAGAAGAAAGTTTTGGTAAATAGAATTTTGAATATCCATTTACAATGTCATTTAGATTTACTCCAAATGATACTTTTGTTTCTTTCTGCAAGTATTTATTTTCTAATAATTGATGGAACGAAATTTTATTTTTATTCTTTATTGAAAAGTGAAAACTCATTATATCGTCATTTTTTGCTTTATTGTCACAAACTAGTTTATATGCCTTACTTTGTAGCAAGTATACGGATATATGCGCTATAAAATAGCTTTTTCTTGTATTGCTAAAATATAAAATAATAGCTACAAATCATCAAAAGAACTTTTTATTTATTGTATATTCTTTGTACTTACATGCGTAAATTTCTGCAGTTTTACTGCTATTGTGTCCAAAAAGTTCTTGAATGTCCAATTATTTTAAACATCAGAATGCACCAGCTCTGATAGAAATCATAATAAAAAAAAGGTCATAAAGCTTCGGGAGCAGGAACCAGTTTCTTATTAATGACATACTTAAGGCCTATGTGGCACATATGTCAGTCTTAAAAAATGTCATGTTGGCAGATGAATTTTAAGCCTCGACAGTAAAACTGACAATTTTATTTGGTTTTTTATATTGGCACAAAGATTGACTTATGCCACATGAGTTTAAAAATTAAATCAAAAATTAAATATATAAAAAATGGGTAAAATAATCGGAATTGACTTAGGTACGACGAACTCTTGTGTTTCTGTAATGGAAGGTAACGAAGCAGTTGTTATCCCTAACGCAGAAGGAAAAAGAACTACACCATCTATCATCGCTTTTGTTGAAGGTGGAGAAATTAAAGTAGGTGATCCTGCAAAAAGACAAGCAGTAACGAATCCTACAAAAACGATTGCTTCTATTAAACGTTTTATGGGACACACTTTTGCTGAAACTGAAAATGAAGCAAAAAGAGTTCCTTACAGTGTTGTAAAAGGTGACAACAATACGCCACGTGTGGATATTGACGGTCGTTTATACACTGCTCAAGAATTGTCTGCAATGACACTTCAAAAAATGAAAAAAACTGCTGAAGACTATTTAGGTCAAACAGTAACTGAGGCAGTTATTACAGTTCCTGCTTACTTTAACGATGCGCAACGTCAAGCTACTAAAGAAGCTGGTGAAATCGCTGGTCTTAAAGTTATGCGTATCATCAACGAGCCAACTGCTCGCCGCACTTGCTTACGGATTAGATAAAAAAGGAAATGATCAAAAAATTGCTGTTTACGATTTAGGTGGAGGTACTTTTGATATCTCTGTTCTTGAATTAGGAGACGGTGTATTTGAAGTATTATCTACAAATGGAGATACTCACTTAGGAGGTGATGATTTTGACCAAGTTATTATTGACTGGTTAGCTGACGAATTCAAATCTGAAGAAGGAATTGATTTACGTTTAGATCCAATGTCATTACAGCGTTTGAAAGAAGTCGCTGAGAAAGCTAAGATTGAATTATCATCTTCTGCTGAAACAGAAATCAACTTACCATACGTAACTGCTACTGCTTCTGGACCAAAACACTTAGTTAAAAAATTATCTAGAGCTAAATTTGAGCAATTATCTGATTCTTTAGTAAAACGTTCTATGGAGCCAGTTGCTAAAGCATTAAAAGATGCAGGTTTATCTACATCTGATATCGACGAAGTAATCCTTGTAGGAGGTTCTACTCGTATGCCAAGAATCGCTGACGAAGTGGAGAAATTCTTCGGTAAAAAAGCATCTAAAGGTGTTAACCCTGATGAGGTTGTGGCTATTGGAGTCGCTATTCAAGGTGGAGTTTTATCTGGAGATGTAAAAGATGTATTGTTACTTGACGTAACACCTCTTTCTTTAGGTATCGAAACTATGGGTGGTGTATTGACTAAATTAATCGAGTCTAACACAACTATCCCAACTAAAAAATCTCAAGTATTCTCTACTGCCGCTGATTCTCAACCATCTGTTGAAATCCACGTATTACAAGGAGAAAGAGCAATGGTCGCTGATAACAAAACTATCGGTCGTTTCCACTTAGATGGTATTCCACCAGCACCAAGAGGAGTTCCTCAAATCGAAGTAACTTTCGATATCGATGCTAATGGTATCATCAAAGTTTCTGCTACTGATAAAGGAACAGGAAAATCTCACGATATCCGTATCGAAGCTTCTTCTGGATTAACAGCTGAAGAAATCGAAAAAATGAAAAAAGATGCTGAAGCTAACGCTGATGCTGACAGAATTGCAAAAGAAAGAGCTGAGAAATTAAACGAAGCTGACAGTACTATCTTCCAAACTGAATCTCAATTGAAAGAGTTAGGAGATAAATTGACAGACGATCAAAAAACAGCTATCGAATATGCTTTAACTGAATTGAGAATGGCTCACCAATCTCAAGATCTTGACGCAATCCAAAAAGGATTAGACAATGTAAATGCGACTTGGAAAACAGCTACAGAAGCAATGTACGCTCAAGGTGGTGACCAAGCAGGTCAACAAGCCGCTCCACAACAAGAGCAGTCTGGAGACAATGTTGAAGACGTTGAATTCGAAGAAGTAAAATAATTTACTCCGTAGAGACGCACTGCAGTGCGTCTTTACAATGAATATAAAAACCGAGTCAGAAATGGCTCGGTTTTTTTATATCTAATTTTTATTTAATGCAGAAGTACACTACCCTGAGTTCTACATTAAGGATTTCTACAAACTGACAATTGTCATTTCTCATTCCAAATCTTTTTCGTAATATTACTATTGTAAATTTTCATGAATGAGAAAGATTAAATACAAGAAAGGGCGCAAGTCATGAAGATATTACATTAGAGTATACAGGCACGCATAAAGAAAATGAAACTGAAATGCGGCTTTTTGTTTATAATGATGCAGATGTTATTGAATATGATAAATTTACGGTCCTAGCTTTAAATTCTTGTTTTGATTATACTAAAAACAATTGGCTAAATGTTCATGGCTTAAATGATATAAGTCTGCTTAAAATGATTGGAGCGCATTTTAAATTGGACGACTTTTTACTTGCCGATATTTTAAATACAACCAAAAGAACCAAATTAGAAGAACAACCAGAAATTTTATTTTTCAATATAAAATCGCTTTTGCCTTCTGAATATTCAGATAATATTAGTGTTGAGCAACTTAGTTTTATTTTGAAAGACGGGATACTGATTTCGTTTCAAGAAAAAAGAAGTGATTTCTTCACACACATCCGTGAACGTCTTCGCACACATGCAGGAATTGTTAGAACTAAAAAAGTCGATTATCTTCTGTATTTATTATTGGATGCCGTAATGGAAAATTTCTATATAACACTAGAAGATGAAGAAGATAAAGTGGAAGAATTGATCAATTTGACCAAAAAAGACGCAAAACCAATTATTCTTGAAAAAATTGAAAATCACCGCGATAATTTAAACTTCTTAAAACGTTCCATTGTACCATTAAGGGATTCTTTGTATTATTTAAAAACCATTAAAGATGATGAAGATGAAAACGGACTGATTCAGAAAGAAACGTTTAATTTCTTTATTAGGCTTCATCAAAAGAGTTTAGAGCTGTTAGAGCAGATAGAATCAGATATGAGCGCATTGGAAAGTGCATCAAACTTTTATTTCTCGGAACAAAGCCGAAAAATGAATGAAATTATGAAGACTTTGACCATTATTTCGGCAATATTTATTCCGTTGACTTTTATTGTAGGAGTGTATGGAATGAACTTTGAAAATATGCCTGAACTCAAAACTGAAAACGGCTATTTTATAGTTATGGGCGTAATGTTTTTGTTGGTGATAGCGCTGATAATATATTTCAAAAAAAGACGCTGGTTTTAGCGTTTTCTAATTTTAAAAGGGATAAGAATAGTTTCAAAACATAAATTATGAGTAAAGCAATATATATAGCCACAAGTGATCATAACAGCGGTAAATCGATAATTACGCTAGGCTTAATGAGCATTTTGATTGGCAAAACAGCTAAAGTGGGATATTTTAGGCCTATTGTTGAGGATTTTGTAGATGGAGAAAAAGACAATCATATTGAAACCGTTTTGTCTTATTTTAATCTAGATATAAAGTTTGAAGATGCTTATGCAATTACAAAAAGCAAACTAATCAAGAAGAAAAATAAAGGCAAAATAGGAGAGGTTTTAGATTTGATTATTGAAAAGTATAAAAAACTTGAAGACCGTTTTGATTTTGTGTTGGTTGAAGGAACAAGCTTTACTGGCGAAGGAACTTCGATTGAATTGGATTTGAATGTTTTAATTGCTAAAAACCTCGGAATCCCAACCATAATTATTGGTTCAGGAGTTGGAAAAACCTTAGAAGAATTAGTTGACAGCTTATATTTAGTTTACGATTCATTTAAAGTCAAAGAGGTTGAGGTTTTGTCCGTTTTTGCAAATAAAGTACAACCTGAGAACATTAAATTGGTAACCAAAAGCCTTCAAAAAAGCTTGCCTCCAAGCGTTTTGGTCAATACAATTCCGCTTATTTCTAGCTTGAACAATCCTACCATGCAGGAAATTGTAAATGAGCTTAATGCCAAAGTTTTGTTTGGAGAAAATTATCTGAACAATGAAATCGGGCATTACAGTGTAGGAGCGATGCAATTGCACAACTATTTGGTTCACCTGAATAATAATGCATTGGTTATTACACCAGGCGATCGTTCAGATATTATTTTAGGAGCTTTGCAGGCCAATGAATCAGCAAATTACCCTACTATTTCAGGAATTATTCTAACCGGAAATATCGTACCTGAAGACAGTATTTTAAAATTGATCGAAGGACTTTCGGCAGTAGTGCCAATTATAGCAGTCGATGGTGGAACGTATCATATTACTAATAAAATTGGATCAATCAAATCTGAAATTTATGCCAATAACACACATAAAATAGAAACCTCAATCAATACATTTGAGAAATATGTTGAAATTGAAGCACTGTCTGAAAGAGTAATTACTTTTGTGCCAGAAGGTATGACACCAAAAATGTTTCAATACAACATGGTGAAAAGGGCGAAACAACATCGAAAACATATCGTATTGCCAGAAGGAAATGATGACAGAATAATTTTGGCGGCTTCGCGATTGATGGATATGGACGTGGTTGATATTTCAATCATTGGAGAAAAAACAAATCGAAAGCAAAGTTGCAGAACTTGGAGTTACTTTGGATTTCTCAAAAGTAAATATCATCAATCCAAAAGAATCGGAACTTTTTGAGGATTATGCCAATACGTATTATGAGCTTAGAAAAGCTAAAAATATAAGCATCACTATGGCAAGAGATTTAATGGAAGATGTTTCGTATTTTGGGACTATGATGGTGTATAAAGGTCATGCAGACGGAATGGTTTCTGGAGCGGCGCATACTACGCAACACACCATTTTGCCTGCTTTACAATTCATTAAAACAAAACCAAATTCATCTGTAGTTTCTTCCGTATTTTTTATGTGTCTGGAAGATCGAGTTTCTGTTTTTGGAGATTGTGCAATTAACCCAAATCCAACTGCTGAACAATTGGCAGAAATTGCGATTTCCTCTGCCGAATCTAGCGCGGCTTTCGGAATTGAGCCAAAAATTGCTATGCTTTCCTATTCATCTGGTGCCTCTGGAAAAGGTGATGAAGTAGATAAAGTTAGAACAGCAACAGAAATTGTAAAACAAAAACGTCCTGATTTAAAAATCGAAGGGCCAATTCAATATGACGCAGCAGTTGACCGCGCAGTAGGAAAAAGCAAAATGCCAGATTCAGAGGTAGCAGGACAGGCGAGCGTATTGATTTTTCCGGATTTAAATACAGGAAATAACACGTATAAAGCCGTTCAAAGAGAAACTGGAGCTTTGGCCATCGGTCCGATGTTGCAAGGTTTAAATAAGCCTGTAAATGACTTAAGTCGTGGCTGTACGGTTGATGATATCATTAATACGGTAGTAATCACAGCAATTCAGGCTCAAGGAATTTAATTAATTTAAAATAATATGTCAGGCTGAGCGTAGTCGAAGCCCTTTTTGTTTGGCGAGCCTTCGACTACGCTCAGGATGACAATAAAAACTAAAATAGAAAACTTAGAAACTTAGCATCTTAGCACCTTTTTAAAAATGAAAATATTAATTATAAACTCAGGAAGTTCTTCAATAAAATATCAATTAATGGTTATGCCGGAAAACGAAGTAATTTGTTCAGGCATGATTGATAGAATTGGTTTAGAAACTTCAAATGTTACTTTTAAAACTTCTTCAAACGTAATTGAGGAATCACTTCCAATTCCAAATCACAAAGTTGGTTTGCAAAAAGTAGCAAATATGCTTTTAGATGCCGAAAAAGGCGTAATTAAATCAACTTCAGAAATTGCGGCAGTTGGGCATCGCGTTGTGCATGGCGGAAGCGATTTTAGCGATACCGTAAAAATTGACGAAAAAGTAAAAGCAAAAATCAAGCAACTTTTTGAATTGGCGCCGTTGCATAATCCCGCAAATTTAGAAGGAATTAATGTTGCTGAAGAGATTTTCAGTTCTGCAGAGCAAATTGCTGTTTTTGACACGGCTTTTCACCAAACAATGCCTGAAGTTGCTTATAAATACGCAATTCCAAATTATCTATTGACAGAAAACAAAGTACGTGTTTACGGTTTTCACGGAACAAGCCACAAATACGTTTCTGAAAAAGCAATTAAATTTCTAGAAAATCATTCTAAAATAATCACCATTCACCTAGGAAACGGCTGTAGTATGGCCGCGATAAAAGATGGAAAATGTATTGATACCACAATGGGATTTTCACCTTCAAATGGTTTGATTATGGGAACTCGCGCTGGTGATATTGACCAGTCTGTCATTTTTTATATGATCAAAAATTTAGGATATACTCCTGACGAAGTAAATGCAGTTTTGTTGAAGCAAAGTGGCATGCTTGGTCTTACAAGCTACAGCGATTTAAGAGATATTGAAGCTGAAGCTGAAAAAGGAAATAAAGAATGCAAATTAGCATTACAAATGAATGCCTATAGAATCAAAAAGACAATTGGGGCTTATGCGGCGGCTTTAAATGGCTTAAACGCAATTGTGTTTACGGCTGGAATTGGTGAAAATTCATCTTATATGCGAAATTTGGTTTGTACAGATATGGATTATTTTGGGATTGAAATTGATGCTTCAAAGAATCAAGTTCGCTCAAAGGAAATCAGAGAAATTAACAAGGAAAATTCAATTGTGAAAGTTCTAGTAGTTCCAACAGATGAAGAGTATGAAATTGCAAATCAGGTTTTTCAGTTATTAAAAAACTAAATTTGAACCATTCTAAACTCTTAAAGCTTCTCCTTTGAGAAGCTTTTTTACTTCTTAAAATTGTATCTTTGGTGACAAAACTGAATATCTTGAAATCGATACTTTTAAAATCACTTTTCTTCTTTTTCATTGCTTTTCAAATTCAAGCACAAGAATTACTTCCCTTCGTAGAAAATTATAATAAATCAGATTATCAGGGCGATAATCAAATTTGGAATATCTCTCAAGGAAATGACAAAGCCATGTATTTTGCCAACAATCATTATTTGTTGCGATATGATGGCGTTGTTTGGGAAAAATATTCTTTGCCAAATAAAACAATTATCCGTTCAATATTAATTGAAGGCGACCGAATTTATTCGGGATCTTATAAGGAATTTGGTTATTGGCAAAGGAAAGATGGAAAAATGCAGTATGTTTCAATTACGAAAAATCTGCGTTTGTTTGATGAAAAAGACAATGAAGAAATTTGGAAAATTTTCAGATTTAATGGTTCATTATACTTTCAGTCGTTTAATGATGTTTTTATTTACAACGGCAAACAAATTAAGAAAATCAAATTCCCATTCTTAATTTCTTACTGTTTTGTTGTAGATCAAAATCTTTATGTAGCTTCTGTTGATAAAGGTATTTTTAGAATGCAAGGTTCTAAAATTGCAAGCCCAAAAGGATGGAATGTTTTGAAAAATACTGTTGTTCATGCGGTCGAAAAATTCCATGGGAAGACCTATATTTTTACACACAAAAAAGGAGTTTTTGTTGTTGATAAAAATGGTTTGAGTGCGTGGAAAAGTCCATTAAATGAAACTTTAAAAGGTACTGGAATCAATGTGGCTAAATTTATTAAAAATGACAAACTTGTAATTGGAACTGGGAATAAAGGGGTGTTTATTTATGATCTTGCCTCGCAGACCTATAAAAATATTGATCGAAACAATGTTTTGATGAACAATTCTGTTTTGTGCATCGGTTTTGATAAAGAACAAGATTTGTGGCTTGGTTTGGATAACGGAATTGCACATGTTGAAGTCAATTCTCCAATTTCATTTTTTTATGATAACTCAGGTATTTTAGGATCTGTTTATTCTGTTGCTACAATTGACAAAGGCTATTTGATTGCTTCAAATCACGGTATTTTTGAATTTGAGTCGGGAAATTTTAAAATGCTTCCGAATACACAAGGCCAAGGTTGGAATATTACCAAAATTGGAAATAAATATGTAATCGGCCACAACGATGGAACATTTTGCTATGAAAATGGTGCATTGACAAAAGTCAATAATGTCAGTGGCGGATGGAATCTGTCAAAAAGCATCATCAATGAAACGTATTTCCAATCTACTTACAGCGGAATTTTGGTTTATAACAATGCTTCAAACTTACAGCAAAGCAAAGTAATTAATGATTTTACAAAACCAATAAAATATGTTGCTCAAAATAAAAAAAATGAAATTTGGGTCGCCGATAATTATCGAGGATTGTATAGGGTTCTTTTTGATGATAATTTTAAAACCAAAAAAGTTGAAAATATCACACAGCAGAGCAAAATAGAAAATGACTTTGGCGTAAAGATTTTTGAGTTTCGTGATGAAATACTCTTTTTAATTAATAATGTTTGGTACACGTTCAATTCGATTTCAAATAAATTAGAGAAGAACGACTTATTTAATACCAATTTCAAGAATGTTTCAGATGTAGTCGCAATCGATGAGCATCATTTTATAGTACTTCAAGACGGTATTCTATATCATATTTATGCAACGGGCAACAAATTTGTCTGGAATATGATTCAGGAGAAGTATTATAAAGGAAAATTGATTAATGAGAATTTGCGCATCTTCAAAAGCAAAAATCATTATTTAATGAATCTTGACGACGGATTTATATCACTGCAACTTTCATATGAAAACAAACAAAATGAAGCTGTAAAAGTTGAAGCTTACAATGATAATGTTTTATTAGAAAATGAAGGCAAAATAAAACACAACACAGAACTCCGAATAAATGTAATTTCGGGAATTTATGGTGCCAGCAAGCCTAATTTGTTTTATAAAATAAATGGAGGGAAAAACTATTTTCCGATTTCAAATGGGACAATCGTTTTAAACAATTTGAATAGTGGCTATCATTCAATTGATATTTTCAAACACGATGGTGCCAACTACGATGAAGTTTCGACTTTTGAGTTTAAAGTTGCCCAGCCGTGGTATTTTTCTTTCTGGATGATTCTGCTTTATTTGCTTATTGTTGGCGCAGTATTATTCTTTTACTACAAATGGAATAAGCTTCGTTACACGCAAAAATTAAAACTTCAAGCTGAGGAACTGAAGCATCAGCGCGAAATTTTGGAAATGGAATTGAAAAAGAAAATGAATTGAATATTCAGGAATATGAAAAACACATTCTTGAATTAGAATTGCAAACCAAATCCTCTGAAGTTGCCGGAAAATCTTTGTCTATTGCAAAGCAAAGTGAAATGATTGATAAAATTCAGAATATTTTAGATTCGGAGAAAGACTTTAATAAACTGAAAAGCGAAATCAAAAAAGCAATTAAAATTAATGAAGTGAATAAACACGAATGGGAAATTTTTGAAACAAATCTGAATCAGATCCATAATGAGTTTATTATAAATCTTTCTAAAAAGTTTCCAAACCTAACTCCAAAAGATATAAAGCTCTGCGTTTATCTTAAAATGAACCTTTCTTCAAAGGAAATTGCACCTATGATGAACATCTCTTTTAGAGGCGTAGAATTGCACAGATATCGTTTAAGAAAGAAACTTAATCTAAATCAAGAGGAAAACCTGTCAAAGTTTTTATTAACTCTGTAAGATTAGCATTTAAATTTTAAAAATATTCTATTTTTTCAGTTCTTTTTTTATAGAATTCCAATACATCATTACTACATCATAAGGTTATGTTAAAGAAAATAAATTAACATTTATAGTGTTGATTTTTAGTAGTATATGAAAGGATTTTAACATAATGATGTAGCTATGTAGTAGTGCTAATTGATGTACTACAACGTTGTAATTGCTTAATTTGGCTCTACTAACTTAAACGATTACGTACTGTATGAAAAATTTTATTTTTAGCTTTTTAGCGCTCTTGTTGCCGCCTACATATATGATGGGGCAGGCTCAAGCAATTAAAGGGAAAGTGGTAGACAGTAATGGAATGGGAGTTCCAGGGGCAATAATAAGTGCTCCAGAATCCAGAACATCTGCTGATGCCGACTTCGATGGTAATTTCACCATTAATGCTAAAGTTGGGGAAACTCTAAAAATCTCTATGCTTGGTTTTGATTCTGTTTCTGTGCCAGCAACTGCGGGAACAATGTCAATTACTTTAAAAGAAGCAGGCGATACTGCTTTAAAAGAAGTTGTTGTTATTGGTTATGGAACTAGAAAGAAAGTAGATAATACTACTGCTATTTCATCTATAAAAGCAGAAGAAATCACCAAAACGAAAGTAATAAATGCGTCACAAGCGATTCAAGGTAAAGCGGCTGGTGTTCAGGTAATTTCATCTGATTTGCCAGGAAGTACTCCTTCTGTTGTTATTAGAGGTTTAGGAACTGCATTAGGAGGAAGAAATCCACTGTACATTGTTGATGGTATGCAGACAGAGAATATCAATAACATCAATGCAAATGATATTACTTCTTATGAAATCTTAAAAGATGCTTCTGCATTAGCAATCTACGGAACTCGTGCCGCAAATGGAGTTATCATTATTACAACTAAAAAAGGTACAGGAGATAAAGTTTCTGTAGAGATTGAAAGCTTTGGAGGTGTAAGACAGCCACTTAAAAAAGTTAAGATGGCAGGAAGCAACAAATATGCTTATTACTCAAACGTCGCTTTGCAATCTACAACCTTTTCTCAAGATCAACCTGTTAATACAGACTGGTTTGATGAAATTACAAGAACTGGAAGTTATACTCAAAATAACGTATCGATTTCAGGATCTTCAGAACATATCAAGTATTTTTTCAGTTTAGGAAATTATGAAGAGAAAGCTGTTTTAAATGGACTTGATTACGGAAGAACTACTTTTAGAAATAATAATGAATACAAAATTTCTAAAAAACTGACTTTAAATCAAACCTTCAGCTTTACATCAGCTAATTCTTCTCCAAAACCATTAAGTGCATTTACAAATGCTTACAAACAATCTCCTATAGTACCTGTCTATTTTCCTGACGGAAAATATGGTGTATCTCGTGTAGGCGATAATGGTTTTGCAAGTGAAACAGGTTCTTCATTCAACAACGTTGGAAATCCTGTAGCTCAATTAAATTTTTATGACGAACAGCAAAAAAGTGTTACACTTCAAGGTGGTTTGAAATTAGATTACGAAATTCTAAAAGGATTAAAATTTACTTCACAATTTAATGGTGAATATTATACTTGGAAACAATATAATTTTAATGATACAAAGAATATTTGGTTAGCGGCAAATCCTAATAAAGTAGATAGCGATTATGCTAAGGAATTCCCTAATGCAAATATTAATTTATTGACAAAAGGAAGAGAAGATTATTTCAACTGGAATTTATCGAATTATTTGACATATAATAAGTTGTTTGCCAATATTCATGATGTTGAGGTAACAGCTGGTATTGAAACTTCGGTAAAAGGACCTAGAGAAACACTTACTATTGCTAGAAAAAATGTTAATCCAGATTCTAATTATTGGGCTTTGAATGATCCTAATGCTGGACATGGTGTAGAATATGCTCGCTTCTGTAACTAGCTTATATAATATAGTTTTCAACGAAACTAAATTGGCTTCTTATTTTGGGCGTTTCCAATATAAATTAATGGATAGATATTTAGTTACTGGAACACTTAGACGTGATGGATCATCAAATTTTGGTAAAGATTATCGTTGGGGAACTTTTCCTGCTTTCGGTCTAGGATGGGTGATAACAAAAGAAAGTTTTATGTCTGATGTTACAGCTATTAATTTGTTGAAATTAAGAGGAGGCTGGGGTAAATTAGGTAATCAAAATGTACCACTTAACAATCAGTCTTACGCTTCTGGAAAAAATGCTTATTTAGGAGGTTCTATTCTAAATGAAGGTACTACAATTAGTTCTCAAATTGATCCTACATTGTCTTGGGAAATTACAGAGGAATCTTCTGTAGGTTTAGATTTCGAAATCTTAAATAACAGATTAAAAGGAACTTTTGATTTGTATGATAAAAATACATCAAATGTAATTTTATATACAAAACCTTACATGACTTCAGGTCTTACAGATCAGTCACCAGCACACGTAGGAGAAGTTTCAAACAAAGGTTATGAAATTTCATTACGTTGGGATGATAAAATTGGTGACAACTTCAGTTACTGGATTGGTGGTAACTTCTCAAATAATAAAAACGAACTTACAGGTTTAAAAGATGCTATTCTATCTCCAGTTGTTGGTGGAAGTTTAGGTAACGGACAAACTACTAAATTGTTAGACAATACTACAATTGGACAGCCTTTAGGAAGTTTCTACATTTATGATTATGCTGGTTTTGATGCTACAAACGGAAAAATGTTGTACTACAACGCGACAGGAGATAAAGTTACTCAAGATGCTTTAAATGCTAATACAGACAGAAAATATGTTGGATCTAGTTTACCAAAAACAAACTATGGAGTTACGTTAGGATTCAACTATAAAAACTTTGATTTTTCTGTTGACGGATACGGAACAGGCGGTGCTAAAGTTTACAATGGTAAAAAAGCACAGCGTTTTGCAGGAGAAAACATTGAAGATGCAATCGCTACTGATTTCTGGACACCAAATAATTTGACAGCTTCAAATCCTGCACCTTTTAATCAGGTACCAGTTGCTTCTACTTATTATTTAGAGTCAGGTGATTTCTTCAGAATCAACAATATTACAGTAGGATACAAATTGCCTATACAAGAAAATAATTTTATTAGCGCTTGCAGAATTTATGTAAATGCTATTAATCCATTTATTACACAAAAATTCTCAGGATTCTCTCCAGAATTAAATGGAGACGGAAATCCATATGGTACTCAGGGAGTTGAGCTTGATGCTTACCCAACATTGAGATCATTTGTAATTGGTGCTAATTTAAAATTTTAAAAAGATGAAAAAGATATATATTACAACGTTTGTGCTTTCGGCATTCTTTTTTACAGGATGTGCAGACGATTATTTAGATGTTCAGCAAACAGAAACTATTTCGACAAATGATACTGAACTATATAATAATGACGCAGGAGCATCGCAGTTTGTAACTGCCATTTATAACAAGTTCTTAAATTGGGATATGACCTCTTTTGGTTGGATCGGATTATCTAGTATTACATCAGATGATGCTGATAAAGGATCTTCGCCTGGAGATACTGGAACAGATAAAGATGTATTAGATGCGTTAACTTACAATGCTTCTAATCCTTCAGCAGAAAGTACTTTTATTGCTAATTATGATGGGATAAACAGATGCAATCAGGCTTTGGCTATTCTTCCAAAATTAGACAAAGCAGATGCAAATCTTAGAAGCAGACTTGCTGGTGAAGCTAAGTTTTTAAGAGCTTTTATGTATTTTACTTTGGTAAAATGTTACGGTGGAGTGCCAATTGTAGACCATGTACCAGTTCCAAGTTCAGAATCAGACAGAGTTATGCAATTAACACGTAAAACAGCCGCTGATGTTTATGCTTTTATTGAGAAAGATTTGAATGATGCGATCGCGACATTACCTGAAAAAGGGGCTTATTCTTCAAACGAAAGATCAAGAGCATCAAAAGGCGCGACTTATGCATTATTGGCAAAAGTAAGTTTATACCAAAAGAAATGGCGACAAGTAATTGATAATTGTAATAAAGTTACAGGTTACTCACTTGTAAGTGATTATGCATCAATGTATAAAGCTACAGGAAAGTTTGATTCTGAGTCAATTTTCGAAATTTACGCGCAAGGTGCTGTACCTGCAAAAGGAATTGAAGGATACTCTAACACACAAGGTGCACGTGGTACCGGTGGCTGGGGCTGGGGCTTCAATACACCATCTCAAAGTTTAGTAAATGCATATGAGCCAGGAGATGTTAGAAAAGCGGCAACTATCATTTTTAGAGGACAAACTTTATATGATGGTAGAGTGGTGCCAAATACAGTTGAAAACGAAAGATACAACTACAAAGCATATTCTTCTGCTTACACAGATGCATGGGAAACTGATGTTGATATCAAATATTTAAGATATGCTGAGGTTTTATTGATGAAAGCTGAGGCTTCGAATGAATTAGGTCAAACTTCTGTCGCGATTCCGTTATTGAACCAAGTTAGAAACAGAGCTGGATTAGGAAATACTGGTGCAAGTTCTCAGGCTGATGTAAGAACTGCAATTTGGAAAGAAAGAAGAGTAGAAATGGCTTTCGAACATGATAGATTCTTTGATCTAGTTAGAACTGGTCAAGCTAAAGCGGCTTTTGCAATTGATGGAAAGACTTTTACAGAAGGTAAAAATGAATTATTCCCAATTCCGGCATCATTCCTTAATCAAGCAAAAGGTTTATCATCTCAAAATCCTGGTTACTAATCCTTAAATATCAATTAAAATGAAAAAAAATAAATCTATTTTATTACTTTCTTTTGCTTTGGCTTCACAAATTTTTGTAAGCTGTGAGGATAGTATAGATAAAGTCAACAGTCCAATTCCATACGAGTCAATTGGCGGATATGAGAATTCAGATGATATTGCACCAAGTCATTTACTTGCTAAATTCAGTTTTGATGGAAATATCAATGACTCAAAAGGCGCAATTACGGGTGGAACAGGAACAAATGTTTCTTATGACACAGGCGTGAAAGGTAGTGCTTACAAAGGTTCTACAACTTCATTTATAGCTTATAATAATGTTGCAAGTTCTATTGCTGGTTTAAAGAATATTACAATTTCAATGTGGATCAAAACTGATCCACATACTGGTGGTGCTCAGTCATTATTTATGCTTCCAAAGAAAACAGATTTCTGGGGAAACATATTTTCTTTGATTGAAAATGGTAATTCAAACACATCGATGTTTCTTAAAAATCATGTTCAAAGAGATGTTACTCCGAGTATTCCTTTTGCGGGGCAATTTATAGAACACGGAGGAGCAAATATGTTGCCTAATATGTATGGTGCTTGGAAGCAGGTAGTTTGGTCATATAATGGAACAAGTTCTACTTATAGTATTTATATTGATGGACAAAAAATAACGTTACCAGCATCAATTTCAAAAAGGTATGCAAGCGATCCTGCGACAGGAGGCGGTCCTTTTGGAGAATTAGCTAGTTCTGAAGTGTCAAAATTCATTATTGGAGGTTATCAGCGGCATTTAGGTGCTCCATGGGGCGCTCCTGATAGCTGGATGCTTAATTATACTGGCTTAATGGATGAATTCAGAATATATGATGCGACTCTTTCAGATAATGAAGTTACGGCTTTATATAAACTGGAGAAAGATAAACGATAAATTTTTCAGAAATGCACCTGGAGAAAATCCAGGTGTATTTTTTAGTAATTAATAATAAGAAATTGATAAAATGAAGTTAGGTCTATATATTATAATGTTTTTGAGTGCTGTGAGTTCTTGTTCATCTTCGACACCAAATGAAGGAAATAGCGGAGGAACTCCTTTACCAACAAATCCAACTACGCCAGCAAAACCTTTGACAGATGCTGAGGCAATGGATCAAGTTCAAAAAGATGCAATAAAATATTTTTGGGATTATGCTGATCCGAATTCAAAATTGGCAAGAGAAAGATACCTGACAGAAGATCCAAGTTTTGAGTCCAATATTATAACAACAGGAGGTTCAGGTTTTGGATTAATGACAATCGTAGTAGGCGTAGAAAGAGGTTTTTTGCCAAGAGCTGAAGCTGTTTCTAGACTTACCACTGCATTGAATTTTCTTGAAAAAGCCGACAGATTTCATGGTGCATGGCCACATTGGATGGACAATACTTCCGGAAAAGTTATTCCATTTGGCACAAAAGATAATGGAGGAGATTTAGTAGAAACTTCTTTCGTTTGTCAAGCTTTAATTACGATTAGAGAATATTTTAAAGATGGAAGCACTTCTGAAAAAGCATTAGCGGCAAAAGCCGATGAGCTTTGGAAAGGTGTGGAATGGGACTGGTACACAAAAGGAGAAAATGCTTTATACTGGCATTGGTCACCAAATTATGGCTGGGAAATGAACTTCAAACTTGAAGGTTACAATGAATGTTTGATTACTTATGTAATGGCGGCTTCATCTCCGACACACCCAATTTCTGCGGAGGTTTATCACCAAGCTTGGGCAAGAAATGGTGCTATAGTAAATGGAGGTTCTCAATATGGTATTCCAGTTGTTTTAAGTTATAATGGAGCTGTTGGAAATGTCGGGCCAATGTTTTGGTCGCATTACTCGTATTTAGGTTTAGATCCAAATATGCTGAAAGACAAATACGCAGATTATTGGCAATTGACACAAAACCATGCAAAAATTATGGTTCAATACAGTGTTGCTAATCCAAAAGGTTTCAAAGATTACTCTGATAAATGTTGGGGATTAACAGCAAGTTACACTCGTAATCCTGACGGAACAACGGGTTACACAGCGCATCAGCCAAATAACGATAACGGAGTTATTTCGCCAACAGCGACTTTATCATCTTTTCCATATACGCCGGTAGAATCTATGAAGTTTTTGCACTATTTATACGATGATAATAAGGCAAAACTTGTTGGAATTGCGGGGCCTTATGATGCGTTTTCACCACAGTATAATTGGGTGACAGCACGTTATTTGGCTATCGATCAGGGAACTATTGCGCCTATGGTTGAAAACTACAGAAGTGGTTTATTGTGGAAATTGTTCATGAATGCATCAGATACAAAACAAGGACTGAAAAAACTTGGTTTTACATCAGGTAAATACGGAATTTAATTATACATCTAAATGAAATTTAAAGTAACGCTTCTAATCTTATTGTTTTCGGCATTTGGTTTTTCTCAAACCGAAACTACAGGAAAAATCAATACAGTAATAATGGAAAAGTACGAGCTCGGTTATGCCTTATACAAGCCAGCAAATACTAAAGAAAAGAAGCCTTTAATAGTTTTTATTTCAGGAGATGGAGAAAAGGGAACTGATATTTCAAAAGTGAAAATTCACGGTCCTTTAAATTATTTAAAAACGCATCAGTTAGATGCTTATGTTTTGGCTCCGCAATGCAAGGAAGATGAAAATTGGAGTATTGAATCAATTTATGAATTGATTTTAAAAATTCAGAAGGAAAACAAAATTGATTCAGATAGAATATATGTTACGGGTTTAAGTTCTGGCGGATGGGCAACTTGGAATTTGGCACTTTCTTATCCAGATATGTTTGCCGCAGTTGTACCTATTGCCGGTTTTGTAGATTTGATTCCGCTAGAAGGGGCTTGTAAAATTGCGAACATTCCAACCAGAATTTTCCACGGATTATTAGATGACGTAGTAAATGTTGAGTACGCGATGACCATTTACAAGGAATTAAAAAATGCAATGCAAAAGATGTAAAGCTGACCATTTTTGATGATGCCGGACACAATAGTTGGACAAGGGTTTATGATAATGCGGCGATTTATGACTGGATGCTTGCAACAAAGAAAAACGAATACAAACAAATAAATAAATTATAATGAAAAACAAATTAGTCTTACTTTTTTAGGATGTGCTGTTTTGGGTTACGCTCAAAAAAGAGCACAAAAAGTACAGTAAAAATTAAACCTAAGTCAGAGTTTGTGGCTGAATTAATGTCAAAAATGACATTAGAGGAGAAATTAGGACAGTTAAATTTACCAACATCTGGTGATATTACAACAGGACAAGCAAACAGCTCAAACGTTGCAAAAAATATTGCAGAAGGAAAAGTAGGCGGTTTGTTCAATATAAAATCAGTACAAAAAATCAAAGAAGTACAAAAAATTGCGGTTGAAAAAAGCCGTTTGAAAATTCCGTTGCTTTTTGGTATGGACGTTATTCACGGTTACGAAACAACATTCCCAATTCCGTTAGGATTGTCTTGTACTTGGGATATGGCTTTAATCGAAAGAAGTGCTCAAATCGCGACAAAAGAAGCAAGTGCTGACGGAATCAACTGGACATTTTCTCCAATGGTTGATATTTCTCGTGATCCAAGGTGGGGAAGAGTTTCTGAAGGTTCAGGAGAAGATCCATATTTGGGAAGCCAAATTGCAAAAGCAATGGTTAATGGATATCAGCAACATGACCTTTCAAAAAACAATTCCATTTTAGCTTGTGTTAAGCACTTCGCATTATATGGCGCACCAGAAGCTGGACGTGATTACAATACAGTTGATATGAGCCATATCAGAATGTTCAATGATTATTTCCCTCCTTACAAAGCGGCAGTTGATGCTGGTGTAGGTTCAGTTATGGCTTCTTTCAATGAAATTGATGGAGTTCCGGCAACTGGAAACAAATGGTTAATGACAGATGTTTTAAGAAAACAATGGGGTTTCAAAGGTTTCGTAGTAACCGATTTTACAGGAATTCCTGAAATGATTGAACACGGAATGGGGAATCTTCAAGATGTTTCGGCTTTAGCTTTAAATGCTGGTGTTGAAATGGATATGGTTGGAGAAGGTTTCTTAGGAACTTTGAAAAAATCTTTGGATGAAAAAAGAGTTTCTATCGAAACTATCGACAATGCTGTAAAACTTATTTTAGAAGCAAAATACGATTTAGGATTGTTTGAAGATCCTTATAAATATTGTGATGAAAAAAGAGCTAAAACTGAAATCTTCACAACTGACAGTAGAAAAGAAGCGCGCCAGATTGCGAGCACAATCATTGGTTTTATTGAAAAATCAAAATCAATTATTGCCTCTTAAAAAATCAGGAACAATTGCTTTGATCGGACCTTTGGCTGATGCTAAAGAAAATATGCCAGGAACATGGAGTGTAGCTACAAAAATGGAAAATGCGGTTTCATTATTAGCAGGAATAAAAGAAGTTGCTGGAGCTGGAACTAAAGTTTTATACGCTAAAGGAAGTAATTTAGATTACGATGAGACTTTTGAAACAAATGCTACAATGTTTGGAAAAACATTGCACCGAGATGGACGTTCAAAAGAAGAATTGTTAGCAGAGGCTTTAAAAGTTGCCAACCAGTCTGATGTAATTGTTGCGGCTCTAGGAGAATCAGCTGAAATGAGCGGAGAATCTAGCGACCGTACAAACTTGCAAATTCCACAAGCGCAAAAAGATTTATTAAGTGCTTTACTAAAAACAGGAAAACCAGTTGTTGTAGTTTTATTTGACGGACGCCCGTTAGTAATTACTGACGAAGAAAAAACAGTTCCGGCAATCTTAAATGCTTGGTTTGCGGGTACAGAAGCTGGTTATGCAATTGCTGATGTTTTATTTGGAGATGTAAATCCTTCTGGAAAACTGACAGCAACTTTCCCAAGAAGCGTTGGTCAATTGCCAATTTACTACGCACACAAAAATACAGGAAGACCACTTTCTAACACAGAAGGTAAATTTGAGAAATTCAGATCAAACTATATTGACGAAAGAAACGAGCCTTTATTCCCATTCGGATTTGGATTAAGCTATACCACTTTTGATTATTCAAACTTGAAAATTTCTTCTGATAAAATGAATTTTAGCGGAAAATTAAAAGTAACGGTTGATGTTACAAATACTGGAAATTTTGACGGAAAAGAAACCGTGCAATTATATATTAGAGATTTAGTTGGTTCAGTAACAAGACCAGTTAGAGAACTAAAAGGTTTCCAAAAAATAGCGCTTAAAAAGGGTGAAAAACAAACCGTAAGTTTTGATATTACGGTTGAAGATTTAAAATTTTATAACTCTGATTTACAATTCGTAGCAGAGCCTGGACAGTTTGATGTTTTCGTTGGAGGAAATTCAACTGCCGACAAGAAAGTTAGTTTCGAGTTAACTAAATAGTTGGTTTATTGGTTAGTTAAGAGCCCTTCATTTGGAGGGCTTTTTTTCTAAAAGACAAAACCCTTTTAATCTTTAAAAGCCATGAATATTTTCAGAAAATCCCATACTTTCTTTTTTTAAGTTTATTATTCGCTTTCTCTTTTTGCAATGCACAAAAAAATGCCATTGTAGCACATAGAGGTGCGTGGAAAAAAATAATCTTCCAGAAAATTCAATCGCTTCTTTACGACATGCAATTGACTTAAAATTGCCAGGATCAGAATTTGATGTGTGGCGAACGGCTGATGATTCGCTTGTAATCAATCACGATGCTCATTTTAACAAATTGGTGATCGAGCAAACAAATTATGCCGATTTAATGCAATTTAAATTATCCAATGGAGAAAAACTGCCAACGCTTTACGAGTATATTTCAGAAGGAATAAAAAACAACAAACACACACTTTTAGTTTGCGAAATAAAGCCTTCAGAAATCAGTAAAGAAAGAGGTCAAAAAACAGCGTTAATGGCCGTTGAAGTCATTAAAAGATTAAAAGCAGAAAAAAAGACTTGCTACATCAGTTTTGATTATGATATTCTAAAACAAATAAGAGCTATAGATTCAAAAACAAAACTTCAATATTTAGAAGGAAATAAATCTCCAATCGAGGTTAAAGCGGATAAAATTGATGGCGTCGATTACCATTATTCAGTATTTAAAAAACATCCTGAATGGATAAAAGAAGCGAAGGAAAACAAAATTATTTTGAATGCTTGGACTGTAAATGAATCGACAGATATGGATTGGATTATCGATCAAAAATTCAATTACATCACGACAAATGAACCAGAACTTTTAAAGGAAAGATTAAGTATTAAAAAGTAATCTTTAATGCCTTTATCAAACAAATCAAATCAGATCATGAAAAAAATATATAAACAACTGATACTGCCGTTTGCATTGTTTTTGATTGTTTTCAATAACACTGTATTAGCGCAGAATACTGGTAAAACCGAATGGTTTGATCCATCTAAACCGGCAACAACATACTGTAATCCAATTAATATTGGATACAATTACACGACTTACAATCATAACGGAATTCCGTATTCTCGTCGTTCTAGTGCCGATCCGGTGATTATTACATACAAAGGCGAATATTATTTATTTGCAACCAATCAAGCGGGATTCTTTTGGAGTAAAGACATGTCAGATTGGAATTTTGTTTATGGAAGTTTTCAAAGACAGCCAGGAGATGACGATCAATGCGCTCCTGCGGCTTGGGTTGTAAACGATACATTATTTTATGTGGGTTCAACTTGGAAAAGAGATCATCCAATTTGGAAAACAGCCGATCCAAAATCAGGAAGATGGACGCGTCATGTTGATAAAGCAATGCTTCCAACTTGGGATCCAGCGATTTTTCAAGATGATGACAAAAAGGTATATATGTACTACGGATCAAGCGGAAAACTACCTCTTGTAGGAACAGAAGTTGATTATAATACTTGGTTGCCAAAAGGAAATCAAGCAGATTATGCGCAATTGTATAAAGCAACCGAAGTTGAAGATATTCAGCGTCCATACGGACAGATTAAGGAAGTTGCAATTTTAGATCCTTCAGCCCACGGATGGGAGCGTTTTGGACCAAATAATGACATGGAACCAGCGCCTTGGGGAAATTTCATTGAAGGAGCATGGATGACAAAGCATAACGGAAAATATTATATGCAATATGGAGCGCCTGCAACCGAATTTAAAGGTTATGCAAATGGAGTTCATGTGGGCGATAATCCGTTAGGGCCATTTACATATCAAAAGCACAATCCGATGTCATATAAACCAGGCGGATTTGTAATTGGCGCTGGACACGGAAATACTTTTGCTGACAATTACGGGAATTATTGGAATACTGGAACCTGCAAAATCTCAATAAAAGACCGTTTTGAGCGTCGTATCGATATGTTTCCTGCCGGATTTGATAAAGATGATGTAATGTATTCTATTACAGCATACGGAGATTTCCCGATTGCACTTCCAACTGATAAACGTGATCAAACAAAAGGTGCTTCATCAGGATGGATGTTGCTTTCATACAAAAAGCCTGTAACGGTTTCATCTTCTGAAGAATGTATGGAAGTTGAAACGCACAGAATGGATAATGGTGGAAAAAAGTCTACGAGAAATTCTGTTATGGTCCAGAAAACTTGACAGATGAAAATATTCAAACCTATTGGTCAGCTAAAACAAATAATCCTGGTGAATGGCTTCAAATGGATTTAGGAAGACAAATGGAAATCAAAGCGTTTCAAATTAATTACGCAGATCATAAAGCGACGCAGTATAATAAAGCAATGGATATTTATTACCAATATAAAATATTCATGTCTGATGATGCTCAAAATTGGACTTTGGTTGTAGATAAATCCAAAAATGACAAAGATGTGCCACATGATTATGTGGAGCTTACAAAATCAATTAAAGCGCGTTATATCAAAATGGAGAACATTCATAATGCATCGGGACTGTTTGCGATTTCTGATTTCAGAGTTTTTGGAAATGGTTTGGCAGAAAAACCAAAAGCAGTTTCTTCTTTTAAAGTAGAAAGAAATAAAGCAGATTCACGAAATGCTATGATTTCTTGGAAAAAACAAAATGATGTTGTTGGCTACAATATTTATTACGGAATTGCCCCTGATAAATTATATAACAGCATTATGGTTTATGGCGACAATTCATATGATTTTAGAGGTCTTGATAAAGGAACAAAATATTATTTCACTATTGAACCTTTTAATGAAAATGGAATCGGTACAAGAAATAAACTTATTGAAGTAAAGTAATTTGCTTTGATAAAATTTTAAAGCTCTGGTTGTAAATTAAAAATTACAATCAGAGCTTTTTATTTTAACAAATGACTGCAAAAAAAACGCTGACAGTTCTAAAAGAATTTTGTTCCTTTGTAAAACAACCCAAAAATGCTATAAAACACATGAAAAAAACGATTCTTTTAACTGCTTTAGTTTTAAATGGATTGACCGCATCGTTTGCACAATCAAATGATGAAAAAAACATTAAATTATTTTACAAAAAAGCTTTAACCGAAGCTAAATGTTATTCTTGGTTAGAATATTTATCAAATGATATCGGAAGCCGTTTATCTGGATCAAAAGGCGCCGCAGAAGGTGTAGAATACACAAAAAGACAATTAGAAAGCCTTGGTCTTGACAAGGTTTATTTACAAGAAGTTACAGTTCCTCACTGGGTTCGCGGTGAAAAAGAAACTGCTTTTATTTTGGACGGAAAAGTAAAAACTGCTGTGCCAATTTGTGCTTTAGGAGGTTCTGTAGCAACTCCAAAAACTGGAATTACTGCAGAAGTAATCGAAGTACAAAGCTTTGACGAATTAAAAAGCCTTGGTGATAAAGTAAAAGGTAAAATAGTTTTTTTAACAGACCAATGAATCCTGAAAACATCGGAACTTTTGATTCCTATTCGGGTGCAGGAGATCAAAGAAGAAGCGGTGCAAAAGAAGCGACTAAGCTTGGTGCAGTTGGTGCAATTGTTCGTTCGTTAAACTTACGTTTAGACGATTTTCCTCATGCAGGAGCACAAAGTTATGGCGATTTGCCAAAAGAGCAATATATTCCAGCAGTACGCAATTAGTACAAATGGAGCTGAATTATTGAGCAAAACTTTGAAAGCCAATCCGAGTATAAAATTCTATTTCAAACAATCTTGCGAGACTTTGCCAGATGCTCAGTCGTATAATGTAATTGGAGAATTAAAAGGAACAGTAACTCCTGAGAACATTATTGTTGTTGGAGGACACCTTGATTCTTGGGATTTAGCCGATGGTTCTCACGATGATGGAGCAGGAGTAGTACAAAGTATGGAGGTAGTTCGTATCCTGAAAAACTTAAACTACAAGCCTAAAAATACAATTCGTGTGGTATTGTTTATGAATGAAGAAAACGGAGGAAAAGGTGGTGCAAAATATGAAGAAGTTGCAAAACAAAAGAACGAAAACCACATTTTTGCTTTAGAAAGTGATTCAGGAGGATTTACGCCAAGAGGATTTTCAATCGAAGCTGATGATGCTAACTTCAAAAAATTGCAAGAATATAAAAACCTTTTCGAGCCTTATTTGATTCATAACTTCACAAAAGGACACGCAGGATCAGATATTGAGCATTTGACGTCAAAAACAATTGTAAAAGCAGGTTTACAGCCAGATTCTCAGCGTTATTTTGATTATCACCACGCGACAAACGATAAATTTGATGCCATCAATAAAAGAGAATTAGAACTTGGTGCGACAACTATGACTTCATTAATCTATTTAGTAGATCAAAACGGAATTGTTTTACCAACAGCAAACTAAGCTATCGTTATAATTTAAACAAAAAAGCTATGAGTAAAAACTCATAGCTTTTTGCTTTTATATATGTTTTGTTTTAATAAGTATCAATCACTGTTTTTAATAAATCAGAATCAGCAAGATCAGAAGGAGCAACTACCTTTTCTTCAAGAGGAATTTCATTGCCATATCGTTCTTTGATTATTTTTTGAACTCTTGGATCTTCTAAATTAAAATCTTTCAATTCTCTAAGTTTTGACAATTCGATGCCAGCGAGCATTTTTATATATTTTCCAAACCAATTCTGAGCAATAAATTCTGTTGTCATTCCATTCAAAATAAGCATCGTATTCTTTGCCATTAAATTGTTGGCTGTAATCTTTCATTTTTTGCAAAGTTGCCGGAGTCAAAATTGCAGTTGCATTTTTTAATCTTTTTACTAGATATTTATTGTCTCTTCCGTGTTGAATCCAGTCTTTCAGTGGAGTCAGTTTTACAGGCTGAACAGCTTCAAAAACAAATAAATCTCCGTTCATTTTATAAATAATGCCACAATGCGAGAATTTAGAGTTTGTTGCAATTCGCACTGCCTCACATTGTGGAGACTCAGAAGTTTGAAATATAATATCACCATCCTGAATTTTACCAAAAACTGCAGTTCCGACTTTTTTTCCTGAAAACGGATTATTCGGAAAAACTTTCATAGCAACAAATAAAGCACATCCAAAACTCAGTAAAAAGGTAATTATAAGAAAGAGGGATTTTGATTTTTTCATGTTCAAATTTTAAAAAATTAAAAGTATAATTTATTCTTCAGTTTTCGTTCCCAATTAACATAAACAAAAAAGCAGAATTTCAAATGAATGAAATTCTGCTTTAATTTTATAAATTAATCTTTTTAGATTCTGAAAATTCCTCCTACAGCAACAATTCGCTGAAAAAACATAAAGTGTTGCGAAGCTTTATCGTCATTGCTTACAGTAGTTCTGATATCTTTCATATCAATATAACCACCTTTTAACTCGCCTTGAAGGTAAAAATGTTTAAAGAAAGTAAAGTTAAGTCCCGCTTTAGCAGATACACCAAATCCAGAAACGTGAAAATCATCATGACGTTCCATTCCTAACAAACTTGTGTTTGTTTTTGGGTATAAAACTCCAGCTCCTAAACCTTCAGTTAAGTTAATCTGAACTTTATCAATATTTGGCAATCCAAACCACTTCGAAATATCATCAAATCTAGAAACCTCAGTATTAATGTAGTTCAAACCATCTGTGTGTTCGTACATTAAAAAAGCAGGAGGGAATCCTTGTGCTTCACCTTTAGGGTATCCACCTTCAATAGCACCATTTTGAGACATATCTACAGGTGTATTATTATATACTCCGTTGTAATAAGATCCAGGTTGATCAGCAGGTAAATTGATGTTTCCGGTAACATTTGCAATCTGATTTTGTGTCATTACATATTTCATATGGTCAACTCCAATTGTTACACTGTAGTGATCACTAAAAAAATAACCCAATCTCAAGTTTGTCTGAGGAATTGTCATGTTCGCAGGATTTATATAATCAACATGATATCCTTTCGGTTTATCATGAGCAGACATGTCAGCAACTGTAAAGTTGTAATCTTTTCCTCTGAAATTTACATCAGATTTAGTGTAACTTTCTCTATTTCCACCCCACATCACAAAGAATTTTCCTTTATTGTGAGCGACGTATTTTTGTACAGGTATTTCTTCCTGAGCAAATGTGTTTAAAGAAACACAAGCCAGTAAGAAAAATAAAATTTTTGTTTTCAAAGAACTTAAGTATTATAAATTAAAAGGCATTTACAGTTTTTCTAATAGCAACCAATTTGTTCATTAAACCTTCAAAATAGTCTAAATGAAGCATATTGGCACCGTCACTTTTTGCATTTGCAGGATCAAAATGTGTTTCGATAAAAATTCCGTCAACACCAACAGCGATACCAGCTTTTGCAACTGTTTCGATCATGTCAGGTCTTCCGCCCGTTACACCCGCAGTCTGATTTGGCTGTTGTAAAGAGTGTGTAACATCAAGAACTGTCGATGCATATTGTTGCATAGTAGGAATTCCTCTAAAATCAACAATCATATCTTGGTAGCCAAACATAGTACCGCGATCAGTAACCATAACATTTTCGTTATTACAGTCTAAAACTTTTTGAACAGCATGTTTCATGCTTTCTGGACTCATAAATTGTCCTTTTTTCAAGTTTACTGTTTTTCCAGTATTTGCGGCGGCAACAACTAAATCAGTTTGACGAACCAAAAATGCTGGGATTTGCAAAACATCAACGTATTGTGCTTGCCATATCAGCATCTTCATTCGTATGAATATCTGTTACGGTTGGAACATGAAAAGTTTCGGATACTTTTCTTAAGATTTTCAACGCTTTTTCGTCACCAATTCCAGAGAAACTATCAATTCTTGAACGGTTCGCTTTTTTAAAAGATCCTTTAAACACATAAGGGATCTGAAGATTGTCGGTAATACCAACTAATTTTTCAGCAATTCTCAGCGCCATTTCTTCTCCTTCGATAGCACAAGGCCCCGCCAATAAAAAGAAATTCCCGCTGTCAGTATGCTTAATTTGAGGAATATGTTGTAGATTCATAAAATTATTTTTTGCACTGCAAAGGTAGTTATGATTTATGAGTTTCGGATGAAGATTTAAGATTATTTTAAGAAGCTAATCCTGCTATTCGTTTCAATATTTCACTCTTAAACTTTTTTTCCAAAGTCTGTTCAGGAGCTTCCTCCGGTCGCTCTGCCCAGTCAGGAAAAAATAAGTTTAAGAGTGAAATGATTTCCACTGCTATCAGGGCTAGATTTAGTGGAATTATGAGAAATTAAGTCAACTAAAGTTTTGAATAATCTGTTTTTTGGAGTTTATTTTAGAGTGAATTTCTTTCAATTCTTCTGCGGCAGGAATTCTATTTGCAACAGTTTTAATAATTAAAAAATCATTATCAGAGATAGCTCTAATCTCGCAGTATTTTTTCTCATTTTTATGAATGCTCAATTCTTTTATATCATCAATCGCCATTCGTTTTTTAATTTTTATAAAGCCGAATGGGGAAAGATGAATTCCATGAATGATTTCATTTCCTTTTAATTTCACAGAATCACAAATATTTAAGAACATTAAAACGAAATAAGACAATAATGCTTTTTCAGAAAAATCAGAATGATAATCAAAGATGAGTCCAGTTATTGGAGCTGAAATGAATAACAAATGAAATATTGGATGTATTAATTCGTCTCTATTTAGTGTCATATTTAATTCTGTTTCAAACTCAGTCCCATCGGAACCATTAAAATTCCTTTTTCATATACATTCAAATAAAGGATAACTGGCTTTTTTTGTCCTTCCCAAGTCAATTCATAAACATTTAAAAATCCTGCGCCCATATCGCTTCTTTTAGTTGGAAAAGGGCAACATGTTTCTAAGCGCTTGTATGTTATTTTTCCCCTTTTGGACCAGCCAATGCATTTAAAAAACGAGTTTCATTTAATGTTTCGTCTTTGGTATTTCTATAAAAAATATTGACTGGATAGTCAGGATCATATCCGTATTTTTTATCCTTGGCAAAAAGCGTAATGGCAAACGTATTGTCTTTCTTCAAAATTAAATCAGGAGCGTTATCATCGACATTTTTCAATGTTGATTTAGTACTCATGCAAGAGGTCGCGCTAATTAATAAAATTAAAAAAAGAATATTCTTTTCATGGTTTTAAGAGTTTTGGTCATACAAATGTATCGGCTTTTCATTCGCAAAAAATGATTTTGAAAATCTTTTTTGGTTTTAAATTAAATCCAAGTTGCGTCTCAATCAGCTTTTTTGGATTCACTTTCAATATACCAACAGCAATCAGATATTGTGCCACAAGATAAGTAAGCATGATAAAAAATGCACTTTTCTCAAATGGCGCATAAAATTTATTAATTGCCAATATGCTGTCCGAAACTACAAAAGAAATTGCCCCTAAAAAAACATAAATATTTCCAGGTTTCTGCCACATTAAATAACCATTAAAAGCAAATAAAAGCATAATCGAAATCACGCTTGCATACACGATTACCGGAATTTGCAAATCGCCTAAAGTAGGCAATAATACTGCGAGCATGCCAATTAAGTACAAAGCGATTGTTACGCTCCCAATTCCAAAAACGATTAAATTTCTCGAGGTTTTCTTTTTGATTTGTCTATTGAACAAAACGCAATAAATAACATGAGAAATAAGAAAAGAAACTAATCCGAGAATGAAATAAATTTCGCCTAAATCTGCAAAAAGCAGAATCACATCGCCAATCCATGAAAAGAACAAAGCAAGCAATAAAATATTTTTTGTTGGAAATGATCGACAAAAATAGACGCTAAAACTTAACAGCGGAATTAAAATTGGCTTTAAATATAAATCAAGGTTTTCATATCCTAGCAGTAAAACAATTAGATAAATTAGGCAGAAAGCGAGGTAAATTTTAAAATATGTGGCATTTCTCATAAGGCATTCATGGGGTTTATAGTTTGGGGTTGGTTGTTTTTGAAATCGACAGTCACAAAATAAATTGTAGCTAAAAAAGATAAAGTTAAATAGGTTAAAATAATAGAATTGGCTAAAGAAAAAATGGTATTAAGTCCAAACCAATCGCCGTTGAAAACGATAATTCCGATCGCAATGCTAAAACGGAATCCTTCCCAAAAAATGGCATATTTGCTTTTGTCCATTAACTCGCTGTAGCTATAGATTGTAATAAAAATAAAAAATCCATAGACAAAAATATTTGGCAGACCAATTTTAGCAATATTATCAAACAAATAACTAACAAACAATAATGTTATCAAAACTTGAGTTACCGACCAATAAATCAGCTTTTGAGAGTTTTGTGTGCCATATTTTTCAAAGTCAAATACGTTCTCAATTTTGTTTACGGGATATTTTTCTTCAAAATTCTCTGGTCTCCAGCCGGTTGGTTTAAACCAGATAGTGAATTTGTCTTTCCAGTTTTCGGCACGCCAAGCATCTTTGATAAGAAGGGTTAAATGCTGAAAGTTGATTTTTATTGGATTCCAAGTATTTGCAGGTCTTGTGATTCCAAAAACCGGCGGAACATCATCTAATTCGGCTTGAAAAGTACCGAACAATTTGTCCCAAAAAATAAAAATCTGCGAGTGGTTTTTGTCTAAATATTCAGGATTTATGGCATGATGAACACGATGATGCGAAGGTGTCACGATAATATGTTCCAAAAATCCCATTTTGTTGATGTGTTTGGTATGATACCAAAATTGCAAAAATAAATGCAACGGAAGCGTAATGGCAATTACAGAAGCAGGAACTCCTAATAGCGCCGCAGGAATCAATAAAAACGTAAACAGATTCACTAAACTTGCAATAGGCTGGCGCAATGCACAGGCCAAATTAAACTCTTCGTCGCTGTGATGAATGGCATGTTTGTTCCAAAGAAAATTGATTTGATGTGCTAATCGGTGGCTCCAATAACCATAAAAATCAATAACAAAAAAAGCTATAAAATAGGAGAGTACACTTGGTTCTAAATGCTGTAATGCAATTTTAGAAACCAGCCATTCATACGAAAGAAAAGTTACGCTAAGACCCAAAACATCTTTAACCGAATTTGTAATTCCGGAACTGATGCTCGACACACTGTCAATTAAAGGTGCAGTATCGTTTTTTTTATAAATGCCGTAGATTTTTTCAAAAATGATTAAGGCCAAAAAAACGGGCATCGCAATGATTAATATTTTTCCGTATTCTTCCATAAAAAAAACATTCTATTTTATTCAAATATAGAATAAAATAGAATGCTTTCTAAAAAATTTGCAACTAAACAATTTCGGCACTAAGGCCAGCTTCCAAAAGTTGTGTGCATTGAGGTTTAAGTTTTTCAATCGGACCTGTTTTTACAGTGCATTTTCCGTTGTAATGTACAATCAAAGAACATTGCTCTGCTTGTTCTGCAGTATGGTCGCAAACACGCATAAGAGTATCAATTACGTGATCAAAAGTATTTACATCATCATTGTAAACAATGATCTCGTTATTAAAAGCAATGGCTTCTTTTTCGCGAACTCTTTCTCTTACTTTTTCTTTAGTACTCATAGTTTTATGTTTTGTACTGAATTGATTATCAGTGTCTAATTTACGTATTTTAGAGATACCCAGTTGTTTCTCTGAAGCTTTTTAACATAAGTCAATCCTTTTTCAACACATGAAGCATCAATAAAGGGAATGTCTTCTTCGTAGAAACCGCTAAAAAGAATAATTCCTTTTGGATTTAAAGCATCAACGTACGCTTGCATATCGTTCAACAAAATATTTCTGTTGATATTGGCAATAATTAAATCGTATTTTTTACCTGCCAATAAAGCGAGCATCGCCTTCATAAACGGAGATATGTTTGCAATTATTGCGTTCAGCATTTTCGATCGAATTCAAGTAACACCAGTTATCAATATCAATAGCATCGATAGGTTCAGCGCCTTTCATTTCGGCTAAAATGGCCAAAATTGCAGTACCGCAACCCATGTCAAGTGTTTTTAAACCCTTAACATCCATTTCTAGTAAATGTTGAATCATCATGTGAGTAGTTTCATGGTGACCAGTTCCAAAACTCATTTTAGGTTCAATTACAATATCAAATTCTGCATCGGTTTTTTCGTGAAAAGGAGCGCGAACATGGCATTTTCCTTCAACATCAATTGGTTCAAAATTCTTTTCCCATTCCTCGTTCCAGTTTACTTGATCGATTTCTTCAATCGTATATTCAATTTTAAATTCTTCAGATTGTAGAATATAAATATCATCCAGAATATTTTCATCCCATAAATCCTTCTTCACAAAAGCAGAAATACCGTTTTCTGTTTCTGTAAAACTTTCAAACGCTTTTTCGCCCAATTCAGCCACTAAAATTTCAGAACCCAATTCTTTTGGCTCAATTGTAAAATGATATCCTAAATAGATGTTTGACATAAATAAAAAATTTTTGCAAAGGTAAGAATAGAAAGCAAAAGTTGTTCATAAATAAATCATATTGTTATAAATTTTAGCATTAATTTTGAAGTAGATTTTGTAAGTTTTTTAGGATATGAAAAATATTGTTTTAGTGCTACTTTTAGTTGTTTTAAGTGGTGCAAGTTGCGAAAAAGAGCACGACGTTATCCGTTCCTTTTGTTATTGGAAAACCGATATGTACTTTCAAAAGGAAGAAGATTCTTTAATAAAAAAATGGATATCAGCCACATGTATGTCCGTTTTTTTGATGTAGATTATAATCCTTATACTAAAGAATCGTTGCCAGTTGCTACGATTCAGGATATTTCATTCAATAAAAGTAATCCGGAAATTACACCTAGTGTTTTTATTACGAACGAAGTGGTTTTAAAATCAGATACCAAACAGCTGGATAGTCTTGCGGTGAGAATGGCTCGCCGAATCGAACAGATTGCTAAAAAAATGAACGATAGAAAAGCAGAAAGCAATGCCTATAATATTGTTTATCCGAAAGATTATTATAAGCAGAAAGACTTTAAAGCTCTGAATTATGATTCGGTTAAAAAAGCAGAATCTGCCAAATTAAAAGTTGATTTTAAAGAAATCCTGATTGATTGTGACTGGACCGAAAGATCGCAAAAGAATTATTTCTATTTATTAAAACAAGTTAAAAAGCAATTTCCATCTTCAAAACTTGTGGCAACAATTAGGCTTTGGCAGTATAAATATGCTACAAAAGCCGGAATACCGCCAGTTGATAAAGGCTTGCTGATGTGTTACAATATTACCAAACCAGACGATTTTCAGACTAAAAACTCTATTGGAACTAGCGAAGAATTGGCGCAATACATAACGCACAGCGATTACAAACTTAAACTAGATATTGCGTTGCCATTGTATAGTTGGGGAGTAGCTTTTAGAGGAAATCAGTTTAAAGGCATTTTATCCGATTATGATCGATTGATAAAAGATTCCATTAAGGTGAAAAAAACTTCAGAGGACAAATATGTTTTGCAAGATGATGTTTTAGTAGGACAGACGTATCTTAGAAATGGCGATGAAATTAGAATCGAGAAAATTTCAGATAATGAAATCGATAAAATGATTTCGATTATTAAAAACAAAATTCAGATTGACAATCAGACAAAAGTGACTTTTTTCTCTTTTGATAAAAAATATATAAACGATTATGGAACCGAAAATATCTCCAATTTTTATGCGCGTTTTTAGCAGTTTGCTTTTCGTTTTAAGCGTTCAGTTTTCATTTGCCTGCGGATGGAGCGTTTCGCCAGAAACCAGCCGTTTGGCTTTGTTTAGAGCACAGCGGGAAGGTTTCTTTAAATTAACGCCATTCTATTATTCGGCAGATTATTATTATGCGACCAATACTGTTTCTAGCGTAGATCAGGAAAAGAATTGTTTAGAATGGAAAAAGAAATTAGGATACAGCATTAATCCAGATGACGTTCATAAGATTTTGTATGAAACAGATTCGGAGCAATTTCAAACTGCTTTTGAAAACAAAACTTTAAAAAGTACATTTCCTAAAAACACTTTTGTAGAAGCTTTATTGTTGTCTAAAAATAAAGCCTTTTTAAATTATATTTTGCTGGCTAAAAAGTTGGAATATGGGAATGTAGAATATACAAAATGGGAATCTTGGGATCAAGTAGGAAGCAATTATAAAAACTATGATTTAGAAGATAATTTTGATTTTGAAAAGAAAATAAAATCGGCTAAAGATTCATTTTTAAAACAGCGTTATGCTTTTTTAGCGTTGCGATATTATTTTTATGCACAGCAAAAGCAAAAAGTTGCCGAATTATTTAATGACTATTTTGCTTCAGAATCAAATACAATTCTTAAACCATGGGCGTTGTATTACAATGCGTTATGTGTTGAGAATTTACCTTTGCAAAATTATTTGCTGAGTAAAGTTTTTAATTCCTGCGAAGAAAAATCATTTGCAGTGGTGCGGCATTACAATTGGAAATTGACTGTAGAAACTTTGGCTTTGGCACAAAATGATGAAGAGCGAAGCGTTATTTTGTCAATTGAAAGTCTTAGAAATCCTGCTCCGGATTTAAAATCGATTAAAGAAATTTTTGAGTTAAGTCCGAATAGCTTGTTTTTGAGTTTTTTGATTGGAAGAGAAGTAAACAAACTCGAAGATTGGATTTTTACGCCTCAATATACTAATGACGGAACGCCGTCTGTAGTTTTCAGCAGTACAGATTGGTATGAAAATTATGCTAAAACGAAAGATGAAAACTTTAATAAGGATATTTTATACTTGAGAGAATTAGAATATTTCCTGATTTCGATTCGCGAACAAACTTCTGATGCACAGAAAGATTATATTACCGCGACAATTGCTCAATTATGCTTTATTGACGATCACATTGACGAAGGAAAAAATATACTGATATGATTTCTAGTAAGGCAAATGCATCGATACAAATGCAAAAAAATATTCAGCTGGCTTTGGTTTCATTAAAACAAGATGATTTAAAGGATGAGAAAGTTCAGAATCAGCTTTATACTTATTTTAATTCTGTAGAAAATCTAGTAGAAACAGATCAGGGATTATTTAAAAACTTATACAGTTTATACCGAATTGCAAGTGATGATTTTCGTAAAAAAGGCGACATTGTTTCGGCTGGTTTGCTTTCGATGAAATCAGATATTAAAAATGATGGAGAGTATTCAGCATATAGTAATCCTTATTTCTTTAGTTATATTGGCTATTTTGATCGCAATGCATCTGTAAAAGATATGGATCTTTTAATGACTTTACAGCAAAAAAATGATAAAACTCCTTTTGAAAAATATATTTGTTCAGGCACAATTGCTCCAAATATCAATTACTACAAGGATTTAAAAGGCACAATTGCTTTTAGAAATAATGATTTGGAACTTGCTTATGAAACTTTTTCAAGCATGCCTCAGGACTTTTGGGAAAAGAATTATGAGTATAAAAATTATTTAAACGAAAATCCTTTTACGCCTAAAATTCTCCAAAATGACAAAGAACGTAAATTCGATTACCATTTCAATAAAACCGATTTTATTGCAAAATTAATTCAGCTAAAAAAACAAAATACAGCAAGCAGTAATTTGCAATTGGCTCACGCATATTTTAATGTTTCGTATTTAGGAAATTCCTGGATGATGACGTCTTATGATTGGACTTCAGGATCATCCTACACAGATTATGTTTACGGAGACAATACAGAGAACGAAAAGAAATTTCAAAACGGAAATTATTACAATTTAAAAATGGCCAAAATGTATTATGAAAAAGCGTTGAAAATGTCTAAAAACAGCAACGAAAAAGCAATGGCAAGTTTAATGATTTTTGAATGTAATTATCATGATCATTACGCGGAAATAATTACAGAGGAAGAAGAAGCTAAAAATCCTTTTAAAGCAGGAAAAGAATTGGCTAATTTTTATTCCATTTATAAAACAACACCAACGTTTAAAAAGTACAATTGTCCGCTTTTGAAATCGTTTATTAATTAAAATTTAGTCGAAAGTCGAAAGTCGAAAGTCAAAAGAGAATAAAAAAAGCGTTCGCTGTGCGAACGCTTTTTTTATAAGGGAATCTAAAATCTAAAATCTAAAATCTAAAATCTAAAATCTAAAATCTAAAATCTAAAATCTAAAATCTAAAATCTAAAATCTAAAATCTAAAATCTAAAATCTAAAATCTAAAATCTAAAATCTAAAATCTAAAATCTAAAATCTAAAATCTAAAATCTAAAATCTAAAATTAGATAGCAGTAACAATTGCTAAGAAATCATCAGCTTTTAGAGCAAGCACCTCCAATTAAACCACCGTCAACGTCTGGTTTAGAGAAAATTTCTTTAGCGTTTTCTGGTTTAACAGAACCACCGTATAAAATAGAAACTTCATCAGCGATATCAGCTCCAAAAGCTTTGCGGATAGTTTCTCTGATAAATTCGTGCATTTCTTGTGCTTGCTCAGGCGAAGCAGTTTCTCCAGTTCCGATAGCCCAAACTGGCTCATAAGCTAAAACAACTTTAGACCAAGATTCTTTTGCAATATGGAAAACTCCGTCACGCAATTGGTTCTCCACAATGTTGAAGTGATTTCCTGATTGACGGTCTTTTAATTCTTCTCCAAAACAGAAAATTACTGTCATATCATGTTTCAAAGCAGTATCAACTTTGTTTGCGATTAATGCATCAGTTTCGTGGAAAATAGCTCTGCGCTCAGAGTGACCTAAAATTACTGTATTAACGCCAATGCTTGTCAACATATCTGCAGAAATTTCTCCTGTAAAAGCTCCGCCTTCAGCTTGGTGAACGTTTTGAGCAGAAACACCAATAGTTGTATTTTTTAATTTTGTAGCATGTACCTGTAAGTTAACAAAAGTTGGCGCTACAATTACTTGTGCATTAGTTTTTGCTGGAATTTTAGCAATTAATTCGTTCAATAATTCTTCAGTCTGTGCGGCATTTTTATGCATTTTCCAGTTTCCTGCAACAATCGATTTTCTCATTTTGGTAGTTTTTATTATTCTTTTAATTTTTTGTTTTTAAAGTAATTATTAAGCTTGTTTTAAACTTTTTAAAGCTTCGTTGATTTTGTCAAAATCAGTTTCGATAGCGCGATAAAGCACAATTTTTCCTGTTTTGTCAACGATGATGTAACGTGGAATCCAATCTAAGTCGATCGCTTTTCCGAATAAGCCTTTCATACCGTCGTTCATCATGTAATGATCACCTTTTAATTCATGTTTTTCGATTCCGGCTTTCCATTTATCCGCTGTTTTATCCGCTGAAATGAATAAATAAGATACATCTGGATTATTGGCTTGTAATTCTTTTACTTTTGGCATTGCTTTTACGCAGTCGCCACACCATGAAGCCCAAACTTCGATAACTAAAGTTTTTCCTTTGTATTTTTTTAAAATTTTCTCGAAGGCAACTTGTTTTTCATTTGAAGCTAATAATTTTTCAGATAAGGCTTCTTTTGAAAATTCTTTTTTCTGAGCCTGAGTGCATGAAAAAGTAATAAACGCAATAAAGACTAGGGCTAATTGTTTCATATTATATTTAAATTATTTTTTATTAAGTACTGAATTCACAAAGTTAAACAAACAAATTGAATGCCAATTGTTCATTAACAAAATTTGAAGAATCGTTTATTTTATAACAAAATGTGAAATTTGGGTTAAAAAAAGTAAAATGAAATCGTAATAGTAGAGCCAAAATTCCGATTAATTTTTAATTGCAATTTTTATAAAATAAAAAATGAGTCAGAATTTTAATTTTATAGCGGAATTTCAAAGCAAAAAAACGTCAGATTTCCAGTTTATTTTTTCTTTTTCAGAAAATGATTATACGTCATTAATAGAAATGGAAATATCACAAAAGTTAACCAGATTATAAATTGTCTCGGAACTATTTTATAATAATAATTTAAAAAGAAAATAGTGCCAACAAAAAGAAGACAAAACTTGGAGTCTGATTTACTTACTTGTGTATCTGAATATCTATCGATGTGTTGAGTTTTTAGTTCTCTTACTGCATCAGAATATTTTGTAAAGAAGAATATTTTCCAGCTTAGCAGAAAACCCATAAGCATCATAAAATTCTGAATCATGTAAATACTTGAAACACCTAAAAGAAAATATTGAATTGCAATGTAAGTTCCTTGTATTAATTCATTAGTGCTTACAGCGTTTCCGTAATAAAAAAATCCATGTAAATTATCGATAGCGAAAAAAAACATAATTATGGAACTCCAGATGCTCAAGATTAGTTTTTTAGTATCTGATAAATAAGCTTTGCTAAAAGCGTTATATAGAGAAAATATGGAAAGTGAAATTACAATAATCATAAATGTTCGTAAAATGATATTATCAAATCTTACCAAACCATTATCTATAACCCAGTAAATCATGGATATCGAAAGAATTAAAGTTATGCCTTCTGTCAATTGGGGAACAATTCGTTTCTTGTTAAATAGTAACGAAAAGACAACATATAAAATAAAGAAAACAATAGGCCAAGCTAAAATACTTAGATTTAAAATTTGCGTCAAATCAAATTCTGAATTAGGCGAGATGTAATATAAATAAAGACCTAAGCCAAAAGTAGAAATAAAAGAAATAATAGTTATTACAGCGACTGTTGTCCATGCTTTTGTGATTCTTTTGCTTTCAAAAATAATACCTGAGATTAATGCTAGGATATGAAGAGGAATCAAATGTACACCATCAGTTTCGTAAAAATTAGAATCACAAATGACATAAAGAATCACAAAGAATATAAATAAAAAAAGTAAAGAATTTTAGAAAACTTGGTAGTTGATTCATTTTTTGGCCTTGAAAACATATTTCTTTTTGGTTAATTGTTTATTCAAAAAAAACGCCAATAAATCTAAAAAAGAGAAATATTGGCGTTTAGTAAATTATTTGTTTAGGCTTTTAAATACCGTAAGCAACATCAGATAATTTCAAATCATCAACGTCGTTGTAATGTACTTTTTGAATAATAGTTCCTTTATGCAATACCACAATGCTCGGGTTTGCTCTTTCAACGGTTTTTAAAGCTGTTGCATCGCAGAAATAAAAATCAACATTTAAGCCATATTGTTTTTTTGCTTTTGCAATTTCTTCTGGTCCAGAAGCCGTCATTCCAATTACTTTATAGCCTTTTGCTTTTGCATCCTGATTTACTTTTTCTAATTTTTTCATTCCTTCAGGATTCGATAAAGCCAAATCATAAGTCACAAAAATTACTAATTTAGGCTCTTGCAATAATTCTGCTTTATAATCAGAATCGTCTTTTGTCATCGTGAAATCATGAATTGGCGGAATATATCCTTCTGTAATCACTTTGTCTTTACGATCGACAAAAGTGGCACCTTGCGGAATATTCATCAAATCTTTTTCTGTAAATTCTTTATCAACGCCGTTTACTTTGTAAATGAAAATCATTTCAACAACCGATTTTGGAGCACCTTCCGGAATTTCCATTCCTTTCTCGATGTTTGTCCCCACTTTATACGGACGGAAATCTTTTATCGGATTGTGGTTTAAAACCCAAACAGCCATAAATACACAAAGAATGATGCTGATTAATACAAGAATATTAGTAACCATTTTTGAAAATAATGGTTTTACTAATTTCTTATTGATAAATAAAATCAAGATGAAGAAAAGTAAAACAACATCTTTCGTGAATGACTGCCAAGGCGTTAAGTGTAAGGCATCTCCGAAACAACCACAATCTTTTACTACGTCAAAATAAGCCGAGTAGAAGGTAAGGAAGGTAAAGAAAACGATCAATAATAATAAAGCCCAAATCGTCAATTTTGATTTATATCCAACCAAAAGCATTACACCCAAGACTACTTCTAAAATCACTAAAAAGATTGCTAAACCTAATGCCAAAGGTTCTAAAAATGGCATATTGAAAACAGGTTCGCTAAAGTATTCAGCTAGTTTATAAGAGAAACCAACGGGATCATTCAGTTTGATTAATCCTGAAATGATAAATAATACACCGACAAATAATCGGGAAAATTGGGTAATGATGTTTTTCATGGGAATATATTTGGGATTTTTTTGCCACGAATTGCACGAATTTTCACGAATTAATTTGTGAAAATTCGTGCAATTCGTGGCGAACTATTTATTTTATAGGATTTAAAATCAGTGCAAAAACAGAATAATTAATCATATCCTGATAATTAGCATCAATTCCTTCAGAAACTAAAGTTTTTCCTTTATTATCTTCAATTTGCTTAACGCGAAGCAGTTTCTGCAAAATCAAATCGGTCAAAGAGCTTACGCGCATATCACGCCAAGCCTCACCGTAATCGTGATTTTTTGCTTCCATTAAATCTTTGGTAAGCTTTACTTTAGCATCATACAATTCGGTTGCTTTTTCAACGTCAAGATCAGGCTGATCCACAACGCCAAGCTCTAACTGAATCAAAGCCATAATCGAATAATTGATAATTCCGATGAATTCTCCTTTTTCATCTTCATCAACCTTGCGAACATCGTTTTCTTGTAAACTTCTGATTCTTTGCGCTTTTATGAAAATTTGGTCAGTCAATGATGGAAGTCTTAAAATTCTCCATGCACTGCCGTAATCTTTCATTTTATTGATAAACAAAGTACGACAGATCGTAATTACATTATCAAACTCTTGGGAAGTATTCTTCATTTATATGCTGTATATTTGCTTAAATTTTTTCAAAAATAAGGATAATTTTTTTAGAGTTTCAAGTTTCAGGTTTTCTTTGTTTCAAGTTTTTTCTAAACAAAGTGTTAACGGGGATAACTTGAAACCGGAAAATGTTTCAAGTTTCAGGTTTCACGTTTCAAGTTTTCGAACTTGCGCAATCTGCATCAACTTGAAACTTGAAACAAATAAAACTTGAAACAAAATGTTGATTAACTGCAAAGGCGAACTTATAGATTTATCGATTCCTAAAGTAATGGGAATTTTAAACGTTACGCCAAATTCTTTCTTTGACGGAGGAAAATACAAAAACGAAGACGAAATTATTTCACAAGTCGATAAAATGCTTTCAGAAGGAGCAACGTTTATCGATATTGGTGCATATTCCAGCAAGCCAAGTGCCGAATTTGTTTCGGAACAAGAAGAAATCGATAGAATTGTTCCTGCAATTGAATTGATTTTGAAACATTTTCCAAAAACGTTATTATCAATCGACACTTTTAGAGCCGAAGTTGCAAAAGCGAGTATTGAAAGTGGCTCAGCGATTATAAACGATATTGCGGCGGGAGAATTAGACAAAAAAATGTTTGAGGTAATTGCGCATTATAACGTTCCCTATATTATGATGCATATGCGTGGAAATCCGCAAACGATGCAGAGTTTGACACAGTATGATGATATCGTTAAAGAAATGCTTTTTTATTTCTCAGAAAAAGTAAAAAAGGCAAGAAGTCTCGGAATCAACGATTTGATTTTAGACCCTGGCTTTGGTTTTGCCAAAACAACCGATCAGAATTATGAAGTCATGCAAAAAATGGAGCTTTTTAATTTATTAGAATTGCCAGTTTTAGCAGGGATTTCAAGAAAATCGATGATATATAAAACACTTGACATTACACCGCAAGAAGCTTTAAACGGAACAACTTTTCTGAATACGATTGCTTTAATGAAAGGCGCAAAAATTCTTCGTGTTCACGATGTGAAAGAAGCGGTGGAATGTGTTACTTTGTTTAGTAAGTTTAATTAATCGAGTTTATTTTATTGATGATTATGGAAAAACCAAACATTATAAATACTCTAAACATACTGCAAAAAGTTGAAATAGGAGAAAGTACAGCTATTTTATTCTATTTTGGAGATATACCTATTTGGACAAAAAATGAATTTGTGCAGGAAATAGGTGATCCTATAGATTTTTATGAAGTATTTGAAATAAATTTCAATTTAAATCATGGAGATGCAGTTAGTTTATTTTGGAAAATTCGCAGATATGTTGGTGAAAAATTCCTCATAGCTTTTGATAAAAATAAAATGAATATCTGGAAGGGGGAGATATATGAAGATGAAGAAGAATGGAGTCTTTTTGATGATATAGATGATGAGATTTTAATTTTGAATTATTCAAAGTATAACGTTCCAAAAACTGTCCAGGATTGGAAAAATGATTATATGAAATTAGAAAAGAGATATTATTCATTATTACAAGAAAAAATACAGAGCTGAATAATTTTTAAAAATACTATTAATGATATGAAATACATTGTCTTAGCCATAATTTGTCTTCTATTTTCCTGTGGAGAAAAAAAGATGTTTTGCTCCCAAAATCAAATGTTACAATTGTAAAAGACGTACAAGATCATTCTCCAATTTATATCTTCTTTAAAACAGAAGGAAAAGACACAATTGCTGATGTCAATCGAAAAAATAGCATCATTTCAACCAATTGGATTTTTAATATTGACAAGCGTCTTCCTTTAAAATTGGTAATTCCTGAGGTAATGAAATTGCAGGAAAAGAAACGCGAAGATAGTGCGCATAAAAATGAAAATGCTCAAAATTATTATTCTTATGCAGATTCGATTGGAAAGAATTTAGCTTTTTTGCCTTTTACTAAAGTGCTTTATAAAATGGAAAAACCAAAGTTTGGAGTTGAAGTGTATTTCAAAAAAGATAATTCAATTTTAGTAGAGGGAATTTTGGTTAAAAGAGAAGAATTACAGAGTTATTTGAATCACATGATTCATGATAAGCCTCTTAAGTATATGTTTTGTTTTAATAAAAATATAAGCTACGACGCTTATATAAAAAACAAGATTTTTATCGGAACTTTAAAATTTCAAGTTCCTTTAATTAATTTGACTGATGAAGAATTCATCTTCTAAAACCTGAAACCTGAAACAAACAAAACTTGAAACAAAAACTATTGATGATGATAAGGCTCATTTCGTAAAATCGTAAATCCGCGGTATAATTGTTCGATAAAAAATAAACGAACCATTTGATGTGAAAACGTCATTAGCGAAAGCGAAACTTTTCCTTGTGCTTTTTTATAAACTGTTTCAGAAAAACCATAAGGACCACCGATAACAAAAACCAACGTTTTTACACCGGAATTCATTTTCTTTTGCAATTCTTCTGAAAAACCTACGCTCGAAAAGTTTTTTCCGTTTTCATCCAATAAAATCAATTGATCAGTTGCGGAAAGTTTTGATAGAATCAATTCGCCTTCTTTTTCCTTTTGCTGACTTTCAGATAAGTTTTTTACGTTTTTGATGTCGGGAATAATCTCCAAATCAAATTTGATGTAAAACGACAAACGTTTGGTATAATCGTCAATCAGAGTCTGAAGCGATTTATTGTCTGTTTTGCCTATTGCGATTAACTTGATGTTCATTTGTAAAGTTTTTTTGCCACGAATTGCACAAATTAGCACGAATTTATTTTTATTTTTTTGCCACAGATTTGACAGATTAACACAGATTAAATTATTTAAACTGAATAAAAATCCTTTTAATCTGTGAAATCTGTGGCAAAAAACTATTTTTTATTTTCAAAAACGGTTTCAAAATGCTCTACAACTGGAAACGGTTCGTAATAATGGTGCAGAATCTTTTTCCATTCCAAATACGCTTCTGAGGTTCTGAAACCTACTGTGTGATCTTCAAGTGTATTCCAGTCTACCAATAAAAGATATTTGTTTTCGACTTCCAGACATTTCTCTAGACGATGTCCTAAATAACCGTCTATTGATGAAATGTATTGGCTTGCTTTCGCAAAATCAGCTTCAAATTGATTCGCTAATTCTGGTTTTACATATAGAAATGCCGCTTCTAGAATCATATTTAAATGAATTTTATCTGCTTGATCTGCTTGATCTGCGGGAGAAAAATATACTCTCGCAGATTTAGCAGATTTGGCTGATTTTTATTAGTTTTTAGTGAATTTCGCTTCAAAAGCTTTAAAACGATTATCAAGATCTTTAATCAATTGTTTTTTAACTGATTCGTCTTGGATAAAACTGTAATTAATGCCGTTGTAAACGTATTTTTTTATTGTTGAATATGAAACGTCCTGATATCTTTTTGCTAATAAAACATATTGCTCTGTCATATTGCTTCTTAAAATTCCCGCATCATCTGTACTGATTACAATTGGAACATTAAATTCTTTGTAAAGTGTAAACGGATGCCTGTTATCTTTTACTTTCAAAATGAACTCGTTGCTCGCTAAATTAATCTCAATCGGAATATTATTTTTTGACATATATTTCAACAAATCGTATGAATTTGCCTCGTATGCAATGTCAACTCCGTGTCCAATTCTGTTTGCTCCGGCAACATAAATCGCATCGTTAATATGCCAAGTCAATTCTTCTGGCTGAACCAAACCTAAAGTCAATTCGCCTGCGTGAAGCGTGTATTTTACATTCGGAAATTTATCGTGACAGTATTTAAACATCACCATGTGAAGCCAATAGTCTTTCATTGAATTTTCGCCATGTTCTGGAGAAACGATATTTACACCGGCTGTCAATTTGCTTTCGCTTGACGAAATAAAGGCAATCACCAAATTTTTGAATAAATCAACCGGTTCCATAAAACGAAGCACAAAGTTCTGATAACGCATTGTGAATTTTTCGTCATCAATTTTTAATTCTTTATGAAGTTTTGCCAAGAAATTGTTGTTGAAATCTTCGGCATATTTTTTAGCCTCTTTTTTCTGAAGTGATTTATACAATTCGTCCAAAAGTTTTAAAACTGCTTTTTCATCTTTTTGAGCAGAAGCCTGACGTAATTTTGTATTGAAATCAGCTAAATCAGAAACATTCATATCACAAGGAATTGTCGATAATTGTGTTTCGATATAACTTACATTTTCGGCAATTGCACGTTTTTTAAGTTCAAGCATTCCTTCTGCAAAATGACCTGCGATTGTTGGTTCAAATTTCATAAACGAATCAAAAAACTGATCGTCAGAAGGAACAGAACCATTATAATCTTTGATTGACCAAGTCTGCATGATTTGCTGTTTGTAGTAATCTAGCTTTTCATGCTCTAATTTTTTTGGATCTGCTTTTTCTTCTTCAATTATAGTAGAGAACTTCTTCCAATTTCCTTTTTCAGGTTTGGTTTTCGAAACTGCCATAGTTTCTACATTCAAATAAAAGTCTTCAGCAATGGCTCTTTCTAAAAGCGGTTCGGCGTAAATTGATCCTGAAAAATGGTGGTGTAAATCGCCTCCTTTAGGCATTTGTTGAAAAAAGCGGTTAAGAGCGCTTCATTATTTCTGATTTTTTCTAAATAACTTTCAGCCGATTGAGAAAAGCCGATTTGTGCTATAAAAATACAGAAAAGCGTAATTATCCTTGTCATACTCTAAGTTTAAATTACGCGCAAATATACGAGTTTTCGGAGAAATTTGAAAACAAAGTTTTCAAAGTGACAAAGGTACAGAGGTGCAAAGTGACAAAGTTTTAAAGAAATGTGTATTATAAAAAATAAAAAAGACGCACAAAAGTGCGTCTCAGTATTAAAAATATTAGGTTTAAAGTGGAACCTTTGACCCTTTGTTACTTTGTAACTTTGTCCCTTCAAGAAAAAAGTACATCATGTATTTCAGGAACCTTATCAAAAACACTTTTTGCAAAAGGACAAAGCGGAATAATTTTCAAATTATTAGCTCTCGCATATTCTACAGAAGCCATAACCAGTTTTTTACCCACACCTTTTCCATTAAAATCAGGACTTACTTCAGTATGATCAATTATAAATTTTGAATCTCCTGCCCAAGTATAAGTCATTTTTCCAGCTTCTTTTCCGTCTTCGATCGCTTCAAAATAGCCTCTTCTTGTATCGTTTATTTGTTGAATTTCCATTGTAATTATATTAATGTGGTTTTGATTTCGATTGAATGTGTCAGTGTTTTGTGAATTGGACAGCTATTTGCAATCGTTTCCAATCTTTGTCTTTGCGTTTCGTCTACTTCGCCGATTACTTCAATTCTTCTGGTAAATGAGGTGCAATTTCGCTCTGAATCTCTTTCAAAATCAATTTTGATATTGATTTCTTCGACATTCCATTGTTTGCGATTAATGTACATTCGCAAAGTAATCAATGTGCAAGAAGCTAATGACGAAGCCAAAAGCTCTGTTGGATTTAAACCTAAATTTTTTCCGCCTAATGATTGTGGTTCATCTGAAATTAAGACATTTCCACTTGCCGATGTAATTTCCGTTCTATATAAACGCGTATCTATTTTTGCTGAAATTGTATCCATAATTATTTGATTCTTGGTTCAGGTAATGGCACAAATTCGGTCTCGCCTGGAACTTTTGGAAAAGTTTGTTCTGTCCAGTCTTTTTTGGCTTTTTCGATTAATTCTTTATCCGAAGAAACGAAATTCCAAAAGATAAAATGTTCTTCAGGAAATGGTTGTCCGCCGAAGATATAAACCGTTGAGTTTTCAGAAATTTCAAACTCACAAAGAGAAGCTTCTGTTGTAATTAAAATTTGTCTAGGATCATAAACATGTTCACCATTTTTAAGACTTCCTTCTAAAATATACAAACCGCTTTCGCCAAATAAATGGCTTCCAATATTAATTTTCTTAGCTTCTTTGCTTTTAATTTCAATAAAATAAAGCGGACTATAAACAGGAACAGGCGATTTCTTTCCGAAAGCTTCTCCGGCGATTAATTTATATGAAACGCCGTCTTCTTCCCAAGCCGGAATATCATCAGCTTCAACATGCGTGAAATTTGGATCCATTTGTTCCAATTCTTTCGGAAGTGCCACCCAAATCTGTAATCCGTGAAGCATTTTATCTGAGTGTCTTAAATATTCTGGTGTTCTTTCAGAATGTACGATTCCTTTTCCGGCTGTCATCCAGTTTACGGCGCCGGGTTTTATTTCTAATTCGGTTCCTAAACTATCTCGGTGCATGATACTTCCTTCAAACAAAAAAGTTAAAGTCGAAAGCCCTATATGCGGATGTGGCGGAACATCCATATTTTCATGATCACTTAAATGTGCAGGTCCCATATGATCGATAAATACAAATGGGCCAACGGCTCTTTTTTCACGGAAAGGCAATAAACGACCCACCATAAAATTACCAATATTGGCTGAGCGTTCTTCGATAATTAAACTAATATTTGACATGTGGTATTTTGATTTGATTTGAAAACAAAATTACAGTTGTGATAGAAATCTGTAACTTAATTTAGATTAAGAAAAGTTTTTTCGAATTATAAAAATAAGAAAAAACGATGGTTAAGTTTTTAGGATATGATTAAATTTAAGTTTAAAAGTCCTAGAGGGACGAAATATTTGTAGAAAAAAGGATATAACACCAAATTAAGCCCCAGTGGGGTGAAATAAATGCCGCTCCGCTGGAGCTTTTTTGCGGTAATATATGATGTTTTCTATAAATATTTTGCTCCTCTGGAGCATGAAAATTGAATTTTTTTGTTTAACCAATCAATTCAAATTCCAAAACCTCACTCTCCGTTCCATTTATAATAATCGATAATTGATGAATTCCAGTATAAAAAACTCTTGTTGTAATTAATTTAAAAGACTGATTTCTTTCAACTTTAGTCAATTGATTCGGATGATAGATTTTCTCGCTGATTTTAAAGACTTTTTCGCCAAATGTCCTTTTGCTTTTTTATAATGAACTGCATATTCTAAACGAACAGTTTTTGGTTCTTCATTTTTATTATTTAAATGAAATTGGAATTGAAGATAATCACCAATTTTTACAATTGGCGTTTTGATTTCAAAAGACGAAAGTTCAATATTCGTGCTTTGTAAACCATAATGGCTTAAAATTTCAGGATGACCTTGTTTTAATAAAGTTCTAGCGCCGTGTTTAATGATTCCGTCGGTTTCTTTGCTATAGCTTTTCCATTTAGAGGCAATTTCAAGAACAATCTGCGGATTATCTTTTGCAATATCATTTAAACTATTGGCAACACTTCTACGAACATATTCTGACGGATCGTTTTTTAGATTTTCTAAAATTGGAAGAATAGAAGTAGGGTCTTTTTTAGAAACGGAATCGCCATTGCCCACGGTAATCTCGGGCGAGAACCTTCGCTGGCTAATCGTCGTACGTGATGATTTTCATGTAAAGACCATTTTACCATTTCATCAATCATTTGTTCTTTATACTTTAAAATAAAAGGACGAACTGCAAATTCACAGCTTATAAATTGTGTTATGGAAACAAAGGCTTTCGCCGAAGTTTTAAAATCGTGTAGACCATACATTTCGATATAATCAGCAAAAAAGATGAAAGCCAAATTACTGTCTGCAAAGTTGTTTTTCTTTAGATTTTCGATGATTTTATCAATCAAAGAAGTTGCTTCTACGAAATTTTGAGGCATAAATTGATGTAAAACAACTGTTGTATGCTTCATCCTTTCTTTCCATTCTTTTTGAATAAAATCGCCTTCGTAAATCGCGTCAATGAATTTCTTTTTATTGAATGAAGGATGCACTTCGGCCACAGCTTGACCAAATTTTTCGTAAAAAGAAACAGAGTAAATATCTTTAATTAATCCCATAAATTTTTGCTTGATTGAACCTCAAAGGTATTTAATTGATCGCTTATTAAGAGATTAAGTTTTGTTAAGAATTGTAACTTTATTTTTCCGAATATTTTAATAGTTAAAAAAGAGATATTTAATACTTTATATAACTTTTCGTGTTATTGGAATTTTTAAATCCATAAAATATATCCTAATTTAGCATATTATAAAAAATAGAAAAATGATAAGTGAAGCGCAATTTCAAGCAGAATTACAACTTTTGATTACAAATGCCATTAGAGAAGATGTTGGTCCTGGTGATTATAGCTCGTTGGCATGCATTCCTGATACAGCACATGGTCAGGCGAGATTATTGGTAAAAGATCAAGGGATAATTGCTGGCGTTGAATTGGCTAAAATGATATTTGAACATGTGGACCCAAAACTGAAAGTGAAAACTTTTATCGAAGATGGAACTCATGTTGAATACGGTGAAGTTGTTTTTGAAGTTTCAGGAAGCTCACAGTCTATTTTAAAAGCTGAAAGAGTGGTCTTGAATACGATGCAACGTATGTCGGCAATTGCAACAAAAACCAGTCATTTAATGCAACTTTTGGAAGGAACTGGCGCAAAGATTTTAGATACCCGCAAAACAACTCCAAATTTTAGAGTCGCTGAAAAATGGGCTGTAAAAATTGGAGGAGGCGAAAATCACCGTTATGCATTATACGATATGATTATGTTGAAAGACAATCATATTGATTTTGCCGGTGGTATTACACGAGCGATTTCTAAAACAAAAGAATATTTGAAGGAAAATAATTTGGACTTAAAAATTATTGTTGAAGCTCGTAATCTAGATGAAATTAGAGAGATTTTATTGAGTGATGGTGTTCACAGAATCCTTATTGATAACTTTAATTACGAAGATACCAAGACAGCGGTTGAATTAATTGGCAAAAAATGCCAAACGGAATCTTCAGGAAATATCAATGAAAAAACAATCCGTGAGTATGGTCTTTGCGGTGTAAATTACATTTCATCAGGGGCATTGACGCATTCGATTTATAACATGGATTTGAGCTTGAAAGCTTTTTAAGTTATGAGTTATAAGTTATGAGTTATGAGTTTTGTAATCTAAAATCTGAACTCTAAAATCTAAAATCAACAAAATATGTCGCAAGAGATAGAAGCTCGGATTGAGAGAATACCCGTGGTGCGTTCTTTAGCCCGACTTTTAAAGAAAATAAAATTGCCTTGGCTGGAAGGATTTTCGCTGTATGATTTGCTTGAAATGTATACCATCGGTATTATCGATGGGGCATTTTCATATCATGCAAGTGCGGTTTCTTTTAGCTTTTTTATGGCTTTGTTTCCGTTTGCGCTGTTTATTTTGAACTTGATTCCGTTTATTCCAATTGATAATTTTCAGGACGATTTTCTTCAGTTTGTGCAACAGAGCGTTCCTCCAAACACATTCGATGCTATAAGTAAAATTATTAGCGATATTTTAAATAATAGTCATTCAGGCTTATTATCAACGGGTTTTTTCCTGTCCATATTTTTGATGGCAAATGGTATAAATGGTATTTTGAGCGGTTTTGAATCTTCAAAACATGTTTTTGACAAACGTGGATTTTTGCATCAATATTTGGTGGCGTTGGCTATTTCACTTGTGATGACCGTTATTTTGTTTGTTACTGTTGCAACAATTGTCGTTTTTGAGGTATTTATTCAAAAAACAATCATTCAAGATGTCCTTAGTGATCGAATTCCGTTGATTATTTTGGGTCGATATTTGTTTGTGGTTTTAATGATTTTGATAACGTCCTCAATATTATTGCGTTATGGTACAAAGCAGTATAATAAAGTGCCTTTTATAAGCATTGGATCTGTTTTTACGACCATCTTAATTGTTATATCTTCGTTCTTTTTTGGGATTTGGGTTATAAAATTCTCAAAATATAACGAACTTTATGGTTCAATTGGGACATTATTGATTCTAATGTTCTACATTTGGATAAACTGTATGATTCTGCTTTTAGGATTCGAATTGAATGCTACTATCAGAAAATTAAAACAAAAAAAATAAATAGTATGAAAAATTGGATGTTAGCAATTGGTGTTTTTTCTTCGCAATGAGTGTTCAGGCTCAAAGTGTTATCGGAAAATGGAAAACAATTGACGATGAAACTGGAGAAGCAAAATCAATCGTAGAGGTTTACGAAAAATCAGGAAAAATTTATGGTAAAGTAGTAGAAATACTTCGTGAAAATCATAAAAAGGATGTTTGCGGCAAATGTGATGGAGCTGAAAAAAACAAACCAATTTTAGGAATGGTGATTATTAATGGTCTTAAAAAAGATGGAAGCGAATATAACGACGGAACAATTTTAGACCCAACAAATGGTAAAAAATACAAATGTTATATTACATTAGAATCTGCTGACAAATTAAAACTTCGCGGTTATGTTGGAATTTCATTGATGGGAAGAACGCAATATTGGACACGTGTGAAATAATTAATTCAAAATAAATGCGAAAATTAGCTTCGATAATTTTATTCTTAGTTTTAACAGCAAATAGCTTTGCACAATCTAAGAATTCGCCATTACAAATAAGTCATCTTACGGGTGACTTTTATGTTTATGAAACCTTTCATGACTATAAAGGAACACTGATTTCTGCCAATGCTATGTATCTGGTAACAAATGCAGGCGTTGTTTTATTTGATGCGCCTTGGGATAAGACGCAATTTCAGCCATTATTGGATAGTATCAAGGTAAAACATAAGAAAGAGGTAGTAATGCTTTTTGCTACACATTCGCATGAGGATCGCGCTGGTGGATTTGAATTTTTTAAACAAAAAGGCATTAAAACCTATTCGATTAAATTGACAGATGATATTTTAAAACAGAAAAACGAGCCTAGATCTGAATTTATAATTCCGAATGATTCAATTTTTACAGTTGGCCAGCATACTTTTGAAGTTTATTATCCAGGAAAAGGACATGCGCCAGACAATGTTGTGGCATGGTTTGCTAAAGAAAAAATTCTTTATGGTGGCTGTTTTATTAAAAGTGCCGATGCTCAGGATTTAGGTTATTTAGGAGATGCTGATGTGAAAGAGTGGAAAAAATCAATTGTAAAAGTCCAGACTAAATGCAAGAATCCAAAGTATGTTATTCCGGGACATGACGAAGGAACAACTAACAAATCTATAAGTCATACATTAAAATTGGTTGATGAGTATCTCGCTCAAAAATCTTCAGGAAAAAAATAGTTTTCCGAATCATATTTAAAATTGTTGCATGTTTTTTATCGAAGTTATTTTACCGCTTTCCTTGTCTAAGACTTTTACTTATAGTATTTCTGAAGCCGAATTCCATTTCATAAAAATAGGAATGCGCGTGGCGGTGCCTTTTGGTAAAAACAAAATATATACGGCTCTTGTATTAGATATCCATGAAAATGCTCCTACATTATATGAAGCCAAAGAAATTCATCAGATTTTAGATGAAAAACCAATTGCAACAGAAATCCAGATTAAGCATTGGCTTTGGATTGCAAACTATTATATGTGCGGCATTGGCGATGTGTATCGAGGTGCCTTTCCAAGCGGATTATTATTGGAAAGTGAAACGATTGTTTCTCATAAACCAGAAGTTTTAGTTAATGATTCAGAACTTTCAGATGATGAATTTTTGGTTTATGAAGCCTTGCGACATCAAAGTTCATTGAAGGTTCAGGAAATAGCTTCTATTTTAAATAAAAAAATATTCTGCCAGTTCTTCAAAAATTAATTGCGAAAGATATTATTGTTTTAGAAGAAGAAATAAAAGAAAGCTACAAGCCAAAATTGATTAGATATGTAAAATTACATTCTAAATATGAATCTGATAATGGTTTAGCAGAATTGCTGGAAGTTTTAAAAAGTGCCAACAAACAAAAAGAAATTGTTATGGCATTTTTTCAGCTTAGCGCTTCTGAGAAAAAGCCAATTACTGTAAAGAAACTGATAGAGTTTTCTAATGTCTCTTCTGCAGTTGTAAAAGCTTTGGTTGAAAAAGAAATTTTCGAAGAATATTTTTTGCAACATGACCGAATTACTTTTAGTGGAGAAAAGTCGGAAAACGAACTTCAGTTAAGTGAAGCGCAGGAGGATGCTTTTAGAGCTATAAAAGCAAGTTTTGTTGAGAAAGAAGTTTGTCTGCTTCACGGTGTTACTTCAAGCGGAAAAACAGAAATTTATATCAAATTAATCGAGGAGTACTTGCAAACAGGAAGGCAAGTGTTGTATTTGCTTCCTGAAATTGCTGTTACAACGCAATTGGTTTCTCGATTGCGTTTTCATTTTGGAGATAAAGTAGCTGTTTTTCATTCGAAATATAATAATAATGAAAGAGTTGAGGTTTGGAAACAAACGCTTGAGAATTCAGAAAAAGCTCAAATTGTAATCGGAGCAAGATCAGCTTTGTTTTTGCCTTTTAATAATTTAGGTTTATTGATTGTCGACGAAGAACATGAGCAAACTTTTAAGCAGACTGATCCAGCGCCAAGATTTCATGCAAGAGATGCGGCAATTGTTTTGGCCAATTTTCATAAAGCAAAAGTAATATTAGGTTCGGCAACACCAAGCATCGAAACCTATTTTAATACACAAAATGATAAGTACGGATTGGTAACCCTTAGCGAACGTTATAAAAATGTTCGTTTGCCAGAAGTAGTGTTGGTTGATTTAAAAGACAAGCATTTTAGAAAAAGAATAACAGGGCATTTTAGTGATGTTCTTATTGATGAAATTGCAGAAGCGATGTCTTTAGGTGAACAAGTTATTTTGTTTCAAAACAGAAGAGGATATTCTCCTATTATGGAATGCTTGCGATGCGGACATGTGCCACATTGCCAACAATGCGACGTGAGTTTGACATATCATAAAAATAAGAATCAGTCGCGATGTCATTATTGCGGGTATTCTATTGCAAAACCTACCAATTGCCACAGTTGTTCGAGTATAGATTTAACAACAAAAGGTTTTGGAACAGAACAAATAGAGCAGGAGTTGGCGTCGCTTTTTCCGAAAGCAAAGACTGCCAGAATGGATCAGGATACTACAAGGGGTAAATTTGGTTTTGAAAAAATTATAGATAATTTTAAAAACCGTGAAATTGATATTTTAGTAGGAACCCAAATGTTGGCCAAAGGTCTGGATTTTGAGAATGTAAGTTTGGTTGGAATCATGAATGCAGATAATATGCCGCATCATCCCGATTTCAGGGCTTTTGAACGCAGTTTTCAGATGATGACCCAGGTTGCTGGAAGAGCAGGAAGATCAGAAAAACAAGGAAAAGCGGTTATACAAACTTATAATCCAAATCATAATACGATTCAACAAGTTACAAACCATAATTATATAGGTATGTATAAGGAGCAATTGTATGATAGGCAAATTTATAGATATCCGCCTTATTTCCGGATCATAAAACTGACTTTGAAACACCGCGACTTTGATCGATTGAAAGAAGGTTCAATGTGGTTGTATCAGGTTTTAAGCCAAAATTTGAATATGCCGGTTTTGGGGCCAGAGGAGCCGGCGATAAGCAGAATAAGAAATGAATATATTAGAACAATATTAATTAAGATTCCTCAAAATCATCATTTAGGAAATACAAAAAAAGCTATTCAGAAAATGTTGAATAGTTTTGAAGCTGTTGCACAGTTCAGAGCAATAAAAGTTACTGTTAACGTCGATTTCTATTAAGACGACGTTGACAATGCTTTTACTAGATCTTCTTTTTTGTTTCGGCTTAATGGGATTTTTGTAATTCCGATTTCGGCAAACTTGCTGTTGAAGCGCTCTACTTTATCAATATTGATGATATAAGATTTGTGTACTCGGATAAATTTATCTTTAGACAAATCATTTTCAAAAGACTTCATTGTAGAAAGCACCAAATTGCTGTCATCTTCCGTAACTACTCTTACGTAATCTCCAAAAGCTTCAATCCATTTGATTTTAGCGGTAAAGATTTTAAGTTTTTTAAGATTACTTTTGATGAAAATATGTTCGCCTTCTTCTTCTTTGACTTCTTTTTTAAGCAAGTGCATATCAATTGCCCTTTTGACAGAAGCGTTGAATCGATCCACTGCAATTGGTTTTTGCAGATAATCAGTAGCGTCATAATCAAAAGCTTTTAAAGCGTATTCGGCTTTAGAAGTGATAAATATAATTTGTGGCTTCGATTTAAGTCCGTCAAGGAAGTCAAAACCATTGATGACAGGCATTTCGATATCAAGAAATATTAAATCGATATTATTTAAAGAGATACAGCTTTTTGCTTCTATTGCATTAGAAAAGTCCCCGATTAAGTGCAAACCTGGGTGATTATTAACTAATTTTGCAATAATCGTCCTTTGTATAGAACTATCATCTACAACAACACAGTTTAGTTTCATAACATTTAAATTTAGAATAAATTCAGGATAGCAGTAGTAAATGTATTGTTTTTTTGGAAAAAAACTAAACTGAGCGAGTATTTTTTGCTGTATGACGAATAAAAGCAAAAAAAGGTTGGATATATAAAAATAATGCTTACTTTTGCACCCAATTTTAACAAATAAATATTTTATTTATGAATCATTATGAAACTGTTTTCATTTTAAATCCCGTTTTATCTGAGGTTCAGGTGAAGGAAACAGTAACGAAATTTGAAGAATTTCTTACTAGTAGAGGAGCTGAAATGGTATCGAAAGAGGATTGGGGGCTTAAAAAAATGGCTTACGAAATCCAAAACAAAAAAAGTGGTTTTTACCATTTATTCGAATTCAAAGTAGCTGGAGAAGTTCTTTTAGCTTTTGAAACTGAATTCAGACGTGATGAAAGAGTTATGCGTTTCTTAACTGTAAGTTTAGATAAACATGCTATTTCATGGGCTGAGAGAAGAAGAGCAAAATTAAAATCTACTAAAGCGTAATTATTATGTCTACAATCGAACAATCTGCAAAAGGAAAAAAGACGGAGATATCAGATATTTAACGCCTTTAAACATTGAAACTAACAAAACTAAAAAGTATTGCCGTTTCAAAAAATCAGGAATCAAATACATCGATTATAAAGATGCTGATTTCTTATTGAAATTCGTTAACGAGCAAGGAAAAATTCTTCCTCGTCGTTTAACTGGTACTTCATTAAAATACCAAAGAAAAGTTTCTGTAGCTGTAAAAAGAGCTCGTCACTTAGCTTTAATGCCATACGTGGCCGATTTATTAAAATAATTAAAAACTCTAGTCGCTGGTTTCTGTTAACTCAGAACCTAACTTCTAAAAATATAAGGACAACAACATGGAACTTATTTTAAAACAAGACGTACAGAACTTAGGATTTAAAGATGATGTAGTATCTGTAAAACCTGGTTACGGTCGTAACTTTTTAATTCCTCAAGGTTTTGCTACTTTAGCAACTCCTTCTGCTAAAAAAGTTTTAGCTGAAAACCTAAAACAAAGAGCACACAAAGAAGCTAAAATTGTTGCTGATGCTAAAGCATTAGCTGAAACTTTGAAAGCTCTTGAAATTAAACTTACTGCAAAAGCTGGTGGAGAGAAACTTTTGGTTCTATCACTAACATCGATATTGCTGAAGCTTTAGAGAAATCTGGTAATGCTATCGATAGAAAATTCATCACTAGCGGTGTTGTAAAACGTATTGGTAAATACAATGCTTCGGTTCGTTTACACAGAGATGTAATCGTTGAGTTAGCTTACGAAATTGTTGCTGAAAAGTAATAGTTTTAAAAATCTATATAGAAATCCCGATGAAAATCGGGATTTTTTTCTTTTGATGTTATTGCGTTGAATGAAGCAATCTCATCTTTTTAATTTTTAATAAACATAGGAGCGAGATTGCTTCGTTCCTCGCAATGACATGAAATACGCAAGATTAACAAAAGAGCAATTTGATGAATTGCATGCAGAATTTGCTAGTTTTTTAGCAACTCAAGCAATTGATAAAGCAGAATGGGATTCTCTTAAGATAAATAAGCCCGAAGTGGCTGAGCAGGAATTAGATGTTTTTTCAGATTTGATTTGGGAAGGTGTGTTGGGCAGAGCTGAATTTTTGGAACATTTTTCTAAAAATCATATTTTTTTGTTTCAATGTTTTGATACTTATGTCCAATCTATTGTTTTGAAATCATTAGTGCCAGAGACTGATTTTTTAACTCAAGAAGGTTTGCAATGGTTGAGTGACAATATGTTTACTGAGACTATAGAAATGAAGGTTGGGAAAAAGATCTTCACTGAGGATCGAAATTCTTCAATTTTTGAATTGATTCAACAAGGAGCTTTTCTAAGTGACGGACAGTTGTTCAAGCAAATTAATTCGATTATTGAGTCATAATTAGACGATTTTCGATTTTTTAAGTAATGGAAAGATTAAACAGTTTATGTGTGAATTGTTTAATCTTTTTTATTTTTTAACATTTGTTTAATCTTTAATTTTTTTTGAGCAGGTAGTTTTACGTGTTTATTTCGGATTTCTTAATATTTTAAGAGTTTGGTGTTAAAAACATAATATTCTTGCGTTTTATTGGGTTTTTGTTAAATCTGTAGTATTTTAAATTAAAATATATAGGTTTTTTCTTATGTAATTAAAAATTAACGTTAGATAAACGTGTTTTTATTACACTTCGTAAAGTTTGCTTTTTCTAGTAAAAACGGTGTTTTTTCTTATGTATTTACGCTTTTTGAGGTGTTTTTCAATTCTGTATTCTAAAAAAAAACAGAAAAATTAGATTGGTTTTTGATTTTATTTTTTTATTTTTGAAATAGAAAGGTTAAACAAAACAATTCAATTTTATAAAATGTTACTGTTTTTAGAATGTTTTGTTTAATGTTTGAATTTTGAACTAAAAGTGTTTATCGGTATTATTTTTTAAGTAACTTAATTAATATGCGTATGGAATTGACAATTACTCTCATTATCAAGTTTGCATTAGGTGTTCAAATTATTCTTACTCTATTAAGCTTATTGTTAGCTTTAAAATTTGCCCACAAATTTTCATTGTATTCAACTTTGGATTTATTCCAAAAATCTATTCATAGTATTATTAATTTGTTTTCAAGCCCCAGTCGGCGGCTTTGTTAATGAATAATGTTGTTTCGTATTTGTTGTTTAAATAATTACGATCATTATTATTTATTGGCTTAAAAGTTTCAATGTTTAGATTTTCCTAGAACAGAAAATCTTAAGGAAGCATAATCAACTTCTAATAATATTGAAACCAGAATATTAATAAAAAAATTCCCCGCACATAGTAATTTAATTTTTCTTTTATGAAAATTAAGCTTCAAACAAATCACTTCGTTAGGAAGAATGGTCCAGATCAGTATTTCCTAAAAGTTTTGAGGAACTTATTATTCAGAATGAATAAGAGTGCTCTATGGTATACATAGTTATGTGTAATCCAAATGTTTTTTTTACTGAAATGTAACTTATAGGTAAGCCCCAAATACTTTAAGTGCATTTTAAAGTATTGATTATTAGTGTTTTTTATAATTGCATAAGCATACGTGTTTATCGCGACAGGTTATTTATTGTCCATTTTCTAATCTTCCAAATTATGAAAAGAAATTTTACTTTTTGCGATCTCATCTTTAAGAAGAGATTAGTGGGGCTATTATTTTTATTCCTATTATGTAGTAATGCTTTTTCTCAGACGGTTTGTAGACCAGTGTCACAAACAAACAGTCAGGCAGGTTTACTATGTATAGGTTTGGATGTAAGCAATCCCACATTGGCCTATGATGTTGATCCGGGCCTAACGACATTTGCCACGCCGCAAAATGCAGTCGGACTTCTTTGTGCGGTCGAGGAGACCATGACATTGAATCAGACTGTAAAAGCAGGCGATGAAATTGTACTTTATTTAGGTACTGGAAACGGTTTGCTTGATGTTGGACTACTGTCTAACGTATCAATTCAAACTAAACTTTCCGGCACAGATGTAGGTCCAAGAGTGGCGCTTAACAGCCCAGTTTTGAACCTAAGTTTGTTATCTGGCAACGCCATCGGAGAGGTGAGATACACTGTTCCGGGTGATGCCAATCAAGTACAAATTCAAGTTGGAGGACTTTTAAGTCTTCTGGTTAATTTAAGGGTTTATGATGTTCGTTTGGATTTTGCCAAACCTACGGTAACTGGTGGTTTAAATCAGACCATTTGTTCTGGAACCGCGACTACTTTGACTGCTACACCTGTGGCAGGAACAACTTTAGCATGGTATGGTTCTTTATCATCTACAACAGCTTTAGCAACAGGAAACACTTACACAACTCCAAACTTAACTGCAAACACTACTTATTATATAGGAGTAACTCGAGCAGGTGGATGTGAAGGAAATAATCGAGTGCCAGTTGTTATTAATGTCTCTAATCCGGTAGCACCTGCAATCAGTTCATCTGGGACAGCAGTTTGTTCAAGTGGTATAACACAACAAACAACATTGTCTTTGATAAATCCAATTCCGGGAACAACTTATAATTGGTATTCTGTATCATCAGGAGGAACAATATTAGCAACAGGAAATTCTTATTCGCCAACAGTTCCTCTGGGAACAACTAGCTTTTATGTAGAAGCTGTTATCGGAAGTTGTATAAGTCCGACTCGAGCTCAAGTTGACGTAATATCTAATCCAGTTCCCGCTGTGGCAACAGCATTGACTCAAAGTGTAACTATTCAGTCAGGGCAAAATGCAACATTGAGTGCAACAACATCTGAAGCAGGGGTAACTTTAAATTGGTATGATGTTCCAACAGGAGGAACTGCAATTGCAACTAATACCTCAACTTTTACCACTCCGATTTTAACTGCTACAAAAACTTACTATGTAGAAACTCAGAGTGCAACTGGCGGTTGTGTTAGCGCTTCAAGAACTGCTATTACTGTAAATGTTGTAAGCACTCCAGCAGGTGGATGCTTATTAGCAAACAGTCAGCAAACGAGTTTAAATGGTCTTTGTTTATTGTGCGGCAGTACAAATCCGGACAATTCTGTTGATGGAGATATTAATACTGCGAGCACGTTTAACAGTGCCTGTTGGTTTAGTAAATGGATGGATTCAACAAACATTACAGTTTAACAATCCTGGTAAAGCGGGAGATATTATAGATGTTGAATTAGAATTACCTGGTGGTGTTCTTGATTTAAGTTTATTAAGCTATATTAATTTGGCAACCTATAATGGAACAACTTTTAATAATGATAGAGTTTCGATAAATAATTTATTGAACGTTCAATTATTAGGAGGAAATCGCTTTAGAGCTAGTATTACTGCCGGCGCAAATTTTGACCGTGTAGAAGTTCGTTTAGGTGGTTTGGTAGCGACTTTAACAAGTTTAGATATTTATCAAGCAAGTTATAGATATGCAGATTCAAATGTTACTGGAAATAAAATTATTTGTAGTGGACAAAGTACTACATTAACTGCAGGCCTTGCTGTTGGAGAAACCGTTAACTGGTATTCTGCGACCACTGGTGGTGCTTCATTGGCAAGTACTGCAGTTTTTACAACACCAAATTTGACTGCTGATACAACTTATTGGGCAGAAATAACTAGAAATGGTTGTGTAAACAGTGTACGCTTTGCCGTTCCAATTACGGTTAATGATCCTGTGGTGGCAACTCTAACCGGAGGCTCTGCAAGTATATGTCAAGGACAAACGGCTACAATTAGCGTTCAGTCTCCAGTAGCTGGAACAACTTATAATTGGTATGATGCGGCAACCGCTGGGAATTTAGTATATACAGGAACTGCTTTTACAACGCCAGCTTTGACATCTTCGACAAATTATTATGTTGAATCAGTAATTGGAAGTTGTACAAGTTCAACGCGTACACAAGCATCAATTACTGTTAATCCGTTGCCAGCAGACCCAACTGTTGCTTCTTCGACAGTAATAATTCCATCGGGACAAGTTGTTACTTTACAGGTTTCAAATCCTGTGGGAGGAGTAGTTTATGACTGGTATGACGTGCCTACAGGAGGAACCGCTATAGTGACTAATCCTAGTTATACTCCAAGTCCTGCTTTAACAGCAAATAAAACATATTATATAGAAGCAAGAACTGGTGCAAATTGTGTCAGTGCTTCAAGAACAGCTATTAATGTTGTAGTTACGCCTCCAGTACCAATTACTTCTTGTTTGCAAGCAAATGCACAAGTAACTTCAACTGGAGGAATATTCGGATTAGGATGTCTTACTTGTTCCTCTTCTAATCAAGGTGATTCTGTAGATGGAAACAATTCAACAGTCGCAAGACTGACTGTTCCGGTTGGTTTGGTCAATGAGTATATACAGCAAATATTGACTTTTTCTACTTCAGGAAAAGCTGGTGATATTATAGATGTTGAATTAGGAATTCCGGGAGGAATTGCCGATGTAAGTGCTCTTTCATATATAAGCTTAAGAAGTTATAATGGAGGAACGCCAAACGGTGATCAAGTTGATATTGGATCATTAGTAAGCGTTCAATTATTAGGAGGTGAACGTTTTAAAGCAAGTTTTGTAACGTCCGGAGATTTTACAGCAGTTGAAGTTCGTTTAGGGGGAATAGCAACATTGCTAACGAGTTTAGATATTTATGGAGCTTCATTTAGATATAAAGAAGCAACTGTTACAGGAGCATCTTTACCAATTTGTTCAGGAACTTCAACAACGTTAACAGCTTCAACAACAGCTGGTGATATTCTTAATTGGTATGATGTTGCTAGCGGAGGTACAGCTTTAGCTACAAGCACAAATACCTATAATACAGGAAATTTAACAAGTTCTAAAACGTATTATATCGAAGCTGTTCGCGGTGGTACTTGTATAAATAGCGTTCGTCAGCCTGTAACGGTAACAGTCTTGCCATTAGCAAATGCATCAAATATTACAATTGCTAGTCCGGTGGTGTCATCTTGTGCAGGAACTGCAGTGTTGTCTCCAACTTCTAATTTGGCAGGAGCACAATTTAAATATTATACTGATCAGGCCAAAACACAAGAAATTATAACTGGTTCAACAGTAGTGGCACAGCCAGGAATTACTTTTTCTAAAGACCCATCTACTGGAGCACTTACTATTAATGGATTTACTTCTGGAACATCTTATACATATTATGTTTCTGTTGGAAATACTGCAACATGTGAGAATGATGTAAATACACTGCAACCAGTAGTTGTTAATTTTCCAGCAACTACTACAACTTTGACAGTAACATCTCCATTAGTTGCGTGTGGAAGTGCTAACTTAAAAAATGCTATTACGGCACTTGATACAAGTGGAAATACAACATATACTTTCTTTGACCCTTCAGACGTAGTTATGACAGACGAAGCGGCTATGAATATAACAATTAGTGGTGTTTACTCGGTTCAGGCTCAAGCAAGCGGAGTTGATTGTCCATCTGCAAAACAAGCAGTAAATGTAACAGTTAATCCGTTGCCAAGCTTGACTGTCGATCCTGCTCAATCTGTTGCTCAAGGTACAAATGTAACTTTGAATGCAACTTCGAATGGAACATTAGCATGGTATGATCCTCAAGGAAATGCATTGGCAGGACCTCCGTTTACCACAGGAGCATTAAATATTCCAGGAATTTATACCTATACTGTTGTAGCGACATTAGGATCATGTTCAGTAACAGGAACACTTTCAATCAATGTTAAAGATCCAGACAATTGTCAATCATTAACTGAAAGAGTATATGCAACAGGACAAAGTTGGAGTTCAATTGTTACAGGTGGTGTTTCCAACGAAGCTAATGCAGTTGATGGAAATCCTCAAACATTCTCAACTATCACAACAGGAGTTGGGCTGTTAGGAATTGGTACAACTTGGCAAGATTTAACTTGGCCTTCAACAATTGCAAAAGGAACACCAGTAACCGTTAAGCTTGGTTCTGAATATAGTGGATTAGGTGTTGCGCAAGGAGTTTCTGTTATTGGAAGAAAAGCAGGAGTCGATATTGGCGTAATGCAGTCTGTTTCAGGAGCGTTATTGAATGTGCTTCCTGGAGATAATGCTTATGAATTTACTTTTGTTCCTTCAAATGCGACTGGTCCGCAAGATTATGATGGAATCAGAATTGTATCAGGAGCTCTTTTGAGTGTTGCTCAAAATACTAAAGTTTATGAGGCTTATTACAAAAAATCGGTTGCTACAGTTACATGTACACCTGGAGACATTCAAGATATCTTTTACGGAACAACTGATTTAGGGCTTCCTGTTGGAGCACTGACTTCAACTGTTGGAGTAAGCGATGCTTGGAATGTAGCTGATAATGATGTTACAACTTTCGCAACAATGTACAGTGGAGCAGGAGTTCTTGCTTCGGCAGATATGACAGTTCAGTTTAAAACTCCATCTGTAGTAAGCGATACATTAAGAATTGTGATTTCAAAACCAGGTACAATTTTGAACGTTAATTTATTGACAGGCTTTAGCATTCAACGTTATTTAGGAAACGTTGCAGTTGGAGCTCCAATTCAAAACAATAGTACATTGTTAAGTTTGAAATTATTATCTGCAAATACAATGGCGATGGTTTTGGTTTCTTCACCTACAGAATCATATGACAGAGTTAGAATCCGTTTTGGTGGTGTTGCAGGAGTTTTGGAATTTTTGCGAGTTCATACAGTTGAGCGAGTTGCAAATACCTCGGTTATAGGAGGAGATCCGACTAATAAAGTTACGGTCTGTCCGGGAGGTACGGTCACTCTTCAAATACCACAGGAAGCTTGTTCGACCTATGTTTGGTATGATTCGCCTACAGGCGGTGCAATAGTTGCTAATGGTATTACCTATGCAGTTCCAGCTACATTAGGCGCGGGAACATATAAATATTATGTTCAGCCAGTTCGTTATGGATGTGAAGCAATGACAAGAGGCGAAGTTACAGTTGAGGTTAGAGCGACAAGTCCAGAAAATATCTTAGCTGATATTACTTTAAATGGAGGATCAACAACCTCGATCTGTGCTCCTTCGGGAACTGTAACTTTGGCTACAAGTTTGGTAGGAACATTTACAAATCCCGTATATCATTGGTACAAATTTGACGGAACGGTGAGCCAGCCAATCGCTGGTGCAACAGGACCATCATTAACTGTTAATAGTTTAGTGCCAGGAACCTATACTTATTTTGTTGGTGTTAGTTCAGATGAATATTGCGAAACTGCCGAAGCAGATAGAAAACAAATAACATTTACTATTTTGCCTCCTTCAGTAGCAACGGATATAGAAGTTGACGATTTAACAGTATGTAATGGAGTTGCGGCGTCATTGACGCCGACTGCACCAACATTGACAAATCCTGTTTTCACTTGGTACGCTGACAACAATAAAACTCCTCTTGTAAACAATACGCCTGCAGGAGTAACTTATTCAGTAAGCACTGCGGGAGTTTTAACAGTTACAGGTTTAACACGTGCTGTGAGTCCAATAACTTATTATGTTGCGGTTTCTAGCGATGGAACTTGTGAAAACTTAACAGGAACGTTGCAAGATGCTGTAATTATTATTAGTGATCCAAATACACCAACTACAACAAATTCTACTCAGAATTTCTGTTTGATCAATAATCCAACAGTTGCTAATATCCAAGTAAATGAATCTAATGTAGTTTGGTACAGTAGCGATACATCAACAACTCCTTTGTTATCTACTGATGCTTTAGTGAGCGGTACTTATTATGCTACAGCAAAAGATCCAATTACAAATTGCGAAAGTAGTGTTCGATTGGCAGTAGCAATTAATGTAAACGATCCAGGCACTCCGACATTGGTAAATGCGGGAACACAAAACTTCTGCTTGGTAAACGCTCCGACATTTGCAAGCGTTCAGTTCAACGAGACTAATATCGTTTGGTACGATGCAATGACAGGAGGAAACTTGATTCCATCGACTCAGGCATTGGCGAGCGGCACTTATTATGCTTCGATCAGTGATCCGGCAACAGGTCGCGAAAGCGCGACAAGATTGGCAGTTGTAATCAACGTTAACGATCCAGGCACACCGACATTGGTAAATGCAGGCACACAAAAATTCTGTTTGATCAATGTTCCAACATTTGCCAGCGTTCAGTTCAATGAAACAAACATCGTTTGGTATGATGCAATGACGGGAGGAAACTTGATTCCATCGACTCAGGCATTGGCAAGTGGCACTTATTATGCTTCAATCAGCGATCCGGCAACAGGATGCGAAAGCGCGACAAGATTGAGCGTAACGATAAACGTAAACGATCCAGGCACACCGACATTGGTAAATGCAGGAACTCAAAACTTCTGCTTGATCAATGCTCCGACATTCGCCAGTGTCCAGTTCAATGAGACAAATATCGTTTGGTACGATGCAATGACAGGAGGAAACCTGATTCCATCGACTCAGGCATTGGCGAGCGGCACTTATTATGCTTCAATCAGCGATCCGGCAACGGGATGCGAAAGCGCGACAAGATTGAGCGTAACGATAAACGTAAACGATCCGGGAACACCGACATTGGTAAATGCGGGAACACAGAACTTCTGCTTGGTAAATGCTCCGACATTTGCAAGCGTTCAGTTCAACGAGACTAATATCGTTTGGTACGATGCTATGACAGGAGGAAACTTGATTCCATCGACTCAAGCATTGGCTAACGGAACTTATTATGCTTCGATCAGTGATCCAGCAACTGGCTGTGAGAGCGCGACAAGATTAAGCGTAACGATAAACGTTAGCGATCCGGGAACACCGACATTGGTAAACGCAGGAACTCAAAACTTCTGTTTGATCAATGCGCCTACATTTGCAAGTGTCCAGTTCAATGAAGCAAACATTGTTTGGTACGATGCTATGACAGGAGGAAACTTGATTCCATCTACTCAGGCATTGGCAAGCGGCACTTATTATGCTTCAATCAGCGATCCTGCAACAGGATGCGAAAGTGCAACACGATTGAGCGTAACGATAAGCGTAAACGATCCGGGCACACCGACATTGGTAAATGCAGGAACTCAAAACTTCTGCTTGATCAATGCACCGACTTTTGCAAGCGTCCAGTTCAACGAGACAAATATCGTTTGGTACGATGCAATGACAGGAGGAAACCTGATTCCATCTACTCAGGCATTGGCAAGCGGCACTTATTATGCTTCAATCAGCGATCCGGCGACAGGCTGTGAGAGCGCAACACGATTGGCAGTTGTAATAAATGTAAACGATCCAGGCACTCCGACATTGGTAAATGCGGGAACACAGAACTTCTGCTTGGTAAATGCTCAGACATTTGCCAGCGTTCAGTTCAACGAAACAAATATCGTTTGGTACGATGCTATGACAGGAGGAAACTTGATTCCAGCTACTCAGGCATTGACTAACGGAACTTATTATGCTTCGATCAGTGATCCAGCAACAGGCTGTGAGAGCGCGACAAGATTAAGCGTAACGATAAACGTTAGCGATCCGGGAACACCGACATTGGTAAACGCAGGAACTCAAAACTTCTGTTTGATCAATGTACCGACATTCGCAAGTGTCCAGTTCAACGAAACAAATATCGTTTGGTACGATGCCATGACAGGAGGAAACTTGATTCCATCTACTCAGGCATTGGCAAGCGGCACTTATTATGCTTCAATCAGCGATCCTGTAACAGGATGCGAAAGTGCAACACGATTGAGCGTAACGATAAGCGTAAACGATCCAGGCACTCCGACATTGGTAAATGCAGGAACTCAAAACTTCTGCTTGATTAATGCTCCGACATTTGCAAGCGTTCAGTTTAATGAGACAAATATCGTTTGGTACGATGCAATGACAGGAGGAAACCTGATTCCATCGACTCAGGCATTGGCAAGTGGCACTTATTATGCCGCAATCAGCGATCCGGCAACAGGATGCGAGAGCGCGACAAGATTGGCAGTTGTAATCAACGTAAACGATCCGGGAACACCAACATTGGTAAACGCAGGAACTCAAAACTTCTGCTTGGTAAATGCTCCAACATTCGCAATCGTTCAGTTTAATGAAACAAACATTGTTTGGTACGATGCCATGACGGGAGGAAACTTGATTCCATCGACTCAGGCATTGGCAAATGGTACTTATTATGCGGCAATCAGCGATCCAGCAACAGGCTGTGAGAGCGCAACAAGATTGAGCGTAACGATAAACGTTAGCGATCCGGGAACACCGACATTGGTAAACGCAGGAACACAAAACTTCTGTTTGGTAAATGCTCCAACATTTGCAAGCGTTCAGTTCAACGAGACTAATATCGTTTGGTACGATGCTATGACAGGAGGGAATCTGATTCCATCGACTCAGGCCTTGGCAAGCGGCACTTATTATGCCGCAATCAGCGATCCTACAACAGGATGTGAGAGCGCGACAAGATTAAGCGTAACGATAAACGTAAACGATCCAGGCACACCTACATTGGTAAATGCAGGAACTCAAAACTTCTGCTTGATCAATGCACCGACATTTGCCAGCGTTCAGTTTAATGAGACAAATATTGTTTGGTACGATGCTATGACAGGAGGAAATTTGATTCCATCTACTCAGGCATTGGCGAGCGGTAATTATTACGCTTCAATCAGCGATCCGGCGACAGGATGCGAGAGCGCGACAAGATTGGCAGTTGTAATCAACGTAAACGATCCAGGCACACCGACATTGGTAAACGCAGGAACTCAAAACTTCTGCTTGGTAAATGCTCCGACATTCGCAAGCGTTCAGTTCAATGAAAGCAATATCGTTTGGTACGATGCCATGACAGGAGGAAACTTGATTCCATCTACTCAGGCATTGGTAAATGGCACTTATTATGCGGCAATCAATGATCCGGCAACAGGATGCGAGAGTGCAACAAGATTAAGTGTGACAATCAATGTGACAAATCCAGCGACTCCAACAACTACAAATGCGACTCAGGTTTTCTGTTCAGGAAATATGCCTACAGTTGCCAATATTCAAGTAAATGAAGCGAATGTGGTTTGGTATAGCACTATAACAGGCGGAACAGCAATTCCAGCAACAACTGTGTTGGCGACTGGTGTTTATTATGGGGTAATCAAAGATCCGGTAACTGGTTGTGAAAGCGAGCATAAGATTAGCTGTAAATGTTACAGTTGGAAATACAATTAATCCGACTACAACAAATGCTTCTCAAAGTTTCTGCTCAACATCGGCGCCAACAATTGCTAACATTCAGGTAAACGAAAGTAATGTTACTTGGTTTACTTCAGCGACTGGCGGAACACCAATTCCAGCAACAACTGCTTTAACGACAGGTACTTATTTTGGAAATATTGTAGATCCTGCAACAGGATGTGAAAGTTCAACTCGTTTACAGGTTACGGTTACGGTTACAAATCCAAGTCCGACACCGACAACAACGAATGCAACTCAAAACTTCTGTACCTTGAATTCACCAACAGTGGCTAATATTCAGGTTAATGAAGCAAATGTAGTTTGGTATAGCACTGCCACAGGAGGAACGGCAATTCCAGCTACGACAGCTTTAACTACAGGAACTTATTATGGAGCTGTTTCAAGTGCAATTGGCTGTGAAAATCCAGTTCGTTTGGCAGTTGTGGTAAATGTGAATACTCCAGGAGTAATTACAACACCAAGAACAACGCAAACATTCTGCTTATCAAAATTGCCGACACTTGCTAATATCTTGGTAAATGAACCAAATGTCGTATGGTACGCTACGGCAACAGGAGGAACACCTTTAGCGACAAATACACAATTAACTGCTGGAACTTATTATGCATCAGCTCTTGCTAATACAACAAATGGATGTGAAAGCGCAACAAGATTAGGAATTACAATTGCATTCGAAAATGACGCATTAGTTCCAATTACAACAAGCGACGATACGCCATGTGTTTTCCAAGGTGTAACTTATTCAGTAGCAAATGGTAAATCAAATTATGTTTGGTCAGTTACGAATGGAACAATTATTTCTGGTGGAGGAACTGCCGATGGAAATGTAACAATCTCATGGTCAGATATTGGTGCAGGTACTGTTAAGGTTACGTACATCAATACTTGTGACGAGACAACGACCAAAACATTGAATGTTACAGTAGCAACCTGTTCAGATTTAACGATTACAAATACAGTGAGTAATCCGACTCCAAATTTTGGTGAGCAAATAACATTCACAGTAACAGTAAATAATGTTGGACAAGGAAACTTCATAAATACACTTGTAAGCGACTTATTGCCTAACGGTTATGAATTAATTAGTTCTAGCACAACTCAAGGAACATTTGACCCGGCAACACAGCTTTGGACAATTCCAACACTAAATGCAGGTCAAAGTGTAGTTCTTACGATTGTTGCCGAAGTAGTTCACGGAACTGATTACTTATCTGTTGCAACTATTGAAATTTCAACTCCTTTAGATATTTCTGCGACAAACAATACGGCTTCCGCTTCGGTTGATCCAATTTGTTTGACAGTGTATAATGAGTTCACACCAAATAATGATGGTGCTAATGACTTGTTCCGAATTGACTGTATCGAATCATATCCAAACAATGAGCTGAAAGTATACAACAGATACGGTGCATTAGTGTACAGCAAACAGCATTATGAAAATGATTGGAACGGAACTGCCAATGTATCTGGAGTTATTAGTAGAGGAGATATGTCGCCTACAGGTACTTATTTTTATGTGATAGACATTGGAGACGGAACGGTTAAAAAAGGATGGTTATCTATAATGAGATAAGCAGACATTGTTAATCATCTAATTAATTAAACTAAATAAGTATCGTTATGAAACTATATATAAAATCATTAGAAGCATATTTTATACTGATATGCTCTTTTATCACAGTCTGTGCCAGCGCACAGCAAGATCCGGAGTATACGCAGTATATGTACAATACAATGGCGGTAAATCCAGCTTATGCTGGATCTACCGGAACATTGGAAGCAACGCTTTTGCACCGTTCACAATGGGTTGGAATTGATGGCGCTCCAGAAACACAATCGTTCTCGATTCATGCACCACTTCGAAATGAAAAAGTTGGTTTGGGACTCAGTGTCGTTAACGACAAAATTGGTCCGTCAAATGAACTTTACCTTGATGGAAACTTTTCTTATTCTATTCCGCTTGGATATGAAAAAAGATTAGCTTTTGGTTTGAAAGCCGGTATGAGAATGTTAAACGTAGATTGGTCAAAAGGGAGGTATTATGATCCAAATGATGTTTTGTTGAATCAAAACATTGACAATCAGGCAAAATTAGCTGTTGGGGCAGGAATCTATTATTATACAGATAAATGGTATGTTGGAGCATCAGTTCCAAGTTTTATCCAGAACACTTATTACGATGATGTTCAGGAATCCATCGACTATGATCGTTTGCATTATTATTTCATGGGAGGTTATGTTTTTGATTTGAATCCAAATTTAAAATTCAAACCTGCATTTTTAGTGAAAGCAGTGAGTGGGGCACCACTTACTGCTGATATATCGGCGAATTTTATGATTGCTGAAAAGTTTGTGATTGGTGGTTCATACAGAACAGATGATTCTGTAAGTATCCTTGCTGGTTTTCAAATTTCTAAAAGTTTTTATATTGGATACGCTTTCGACTATACGGTTAGTGATCTGAATAAATACAATGACGGATCGCATGAGATTATCTTGCGTTACCAGTTTAATAAAGGCGAAAGTAAAATCAAATCCCCTCGATTCTTCTAAATCCAAAACCTATGAAAAAACTATATATCCTAAGTTTAGTCTTGAGCATTACGTTTAGTTTTGCTCAAAAGACTAATTTAAAGAAAGCGGATGCCCTGTTTAGAAATTATGCATACGCAGATGCATCAAAGGCGTATGAAGAAATTCTGCAAAACAGCAAAAATCCATCGGTACAAACGTTAAAGAACGCCGCCGATTCGTATTATTTTATTTCTGATGAAAGAAATGCTATGAAATGGTATAAAAAATTATACGAAGCACAAGGCAATAATTTAACCGATATCTATTACTTGCGTTATATTCAGACTTTGAAAGGAGTCAAAGATTATGATCAAGCAGATAAAATGACAAAAGAATATCTGAATAAAAAAGGCGATCAAAGCGAGATAAACCGATATGTTGCGCAGAAAAAACAACTCGACAGTTTGTCTAAAGCAAAGTCACTTTATACAGTCAAAAATTTGGATATCAATACCAGTAAATCTGATTTTGGAGCTACTTTTTTCAAGACAGAATTGTGTTTACATCTGCTAGAGATACCACAAAGTTTAGTGAAAAGTTATATACTTGGAACAATCAGCCTTTCTTGAATCTGTATTTGGCAGATAGAAATCAAGCTGATGGAAGTTTGTTTAATGAAACATTATTTCTTCCAAACGTAATGACAAAGTATCATGAAGCAACGGCTTCTTTTGATGCAAGTGGAAAAACCATTTATTATTCTACGAATATTGTCAAAAAGAATAAATTGGTAATTGATGAAAGCAAAACTAATAATTTTCAAATCGTTAAAGGAGATATCGTAAACAATAAATTAGAAAATCCGCAACAGCTTTTCTTTGACAATGCTGATTACTCGGTTGGACATCCTTCATTGAGTGAAGATGGAAAATGGCTTTTCTTTGCTTCTGATATGAAAGGCGGAATTGGTCAAACCGATTTGTATTACGTAAAAATTGCCGACGACGGAACAATGAGTTCTCCAGTAAATCTTGGTCCAAAAATCAATACGCTTGGTAATGAGGTTTTTCCATATTTCAGAAACGGAAAGTTATATTTTTCTTCTGACGGACATTATGGTCTAGGAGATTTAGATGTTTACGAAAGCAAACTTTTGCCTGACGGAACTTTTTCTAATCCAGTCAATTTAGGCGAACCAATTAATAGCAATAAAGACGATTTTACTTTCGTAATTGATGGTGCAGAAACGTATGGTTATGTTTCATCAAATAGAGAAGGAGGAAAAGGCGATGATGACATTTATTCTTTTGCAAAAGGAAAACCGGTTTGTAATCAGACGGTTTCAGGTATGGCAATAGATAAAAAGACGAGATTGCCTCTTACAGATGTTTCAATTATGGCATATAATTCATATACAGAAATTCTTGGTGAAACAAAAACAAATTTTGAAGGTAAATATGCGATTGAAGTGCCTTGCGGAAAAGTTGTAAAAATGATTGCCGCAAAGCCAAATTACGCCAGTGACGAAAAAACAGTTGAAACGACTAAAGAAAACGGTGGCGAAATCAAAGATGTCAATTTTGAATTGAGTAATTATGATGATCTAGTTGTTAAAAGCAAAGGTGTCGAAAAAGTCGATGTTAAACCAATCTATTTTGATTACGACAAATATGATATTACGCCTTTGGCGGTTGAAGAGTTGACTAAAGTCGTTTTTATTATGCAGAAGTTTCCAAACATCAGAATCAAGATTGAATCACACACGGATTCTCGAGGGAAAGACTCGTATAACTTGAAACTTTCAGATAACAGAGCAAAATCAACACGCGATTATATTATTTCTCAAGGAATCGATGCTTCTCGTATTGAGAGTGCAAAAGGTTACGGAGAAAGTAGATTGATTAACAAATGCAAAAACGGAGTAAAATGCACCGAAGAAGAGCATTTGTTAAATAGACGTTCTGACTTTATCATTATCCAGAAATAGTTTTATATTTGCAGGCTAATTATTTGATTATCAATGCTAAAAATGTAAAACGAAGAAACCATTTGGAAGTTGGTTTTGTTTAATTCTTTTTAAGAATAATGGACAAGAAGAAAATCAAGTCGCATCGTTTTGTGACTTGATTTTTGATTTTTTAAAACTTTAGTTTCTATGATGTTTTTGAAAAAAATAATCCTAATTTTGATATTCAGTTATTCAAAATTACAATCTGCATCATTTTAATATCTTATGACAATTCAAGAAAATATTCAAGCTTTACGAGAGGAACTTAACCAGCACAATTACAATTATTATGTGCTTGATAATGCTACAATTTCAGACTATGATTTCGATATTAAATTAAAAGAGCTTCAAGAATTAGAAAACAAACATCCGGAATTTTTTGATGAGCATTCTCCAACCCAGCGTGTAGGAGGTGCAATTACTAAAAACTTCAAAACAATTGCGCATCAATATCGAATGTATTCTTTAGATAATTCCTATTCTAAAGAAGATTTGTTAGATTGGGAAAACCGAATTCAAAAGGTTTTAGGAAATGTAAAATTAGAGTATACTTGCGAATTAAAATACGACGGAGCATCGATCAGTATTACGTATGAAAATGGAAGATTAGTCCAGGCATTGACGCGTGGAGATGGTTTTCAAGGCGATGAGGTAACAAATAATATCAAAACGATAAAATCGGTACCATTGCAATTGAAAGGGAATTATCCTGAAAAATTTGATATACGAGGCGAAATAATTCTGCCTTATGCTGGTTTTGAAAAAATGAATCAAGAATTGATTGAAATAGGAGAAACACCTTATTCAAATCCAAGAAATACCGCTTCTGGAAGTTTGAAACTTCAAGATAGTGCTGAGGTCGCTAAGCGTCCGTTAGAGTGTTTATTATATTTTGTTACCGGAAATAATCTGCCTTTTTCTTCTCAATTTGAAGGATTGGAATCGGCAAGAAAATGGGGATTTAAAGTTCCTAAGGAAGCAAAATTGGTTGATAATATGAATGAAGTCTTTGATTTTATAGATTATTGGGATACACACAGACATAATTTGCCTTATGAAACAGATGGTGTTGTCATAAAAGTGAATAATATTCAGTACCAAGAAGAATTAGGCTATACCGCAAAATCACCGCGTTGGGCAATAGCTTATAAATTCAAGGCCGAACAAGTCTCAACTAAATTAAATTCAATTTCATATCAAGTTGGTCGCACGGGAGCGATCACGCCTGTGGCTAATTTAGCTCCAGTTCAATTAGCGGGCACGATTGTAAAAAGAGCATCATTACATAATGCAGACCAAATTGAAAAATTAGATATTAGAATAAATGACACTGTTTTTGTCGAAAAAGGAGGAGAAATCATTCCGAAGATTATTGCAGTAGATTTAGATAAACGACCAGAAAATTCAGAGAAAACGCATTATATTACGCATTGTCCGGAATGTGAGACTGAATTGGTTCGAAATGAAGGCGAAGCCAATCATTATTGTCCAAATTTCTACGGATGTCCGCCACAGATTATTGGCCGAGTGCAACATTACATTTCTAGAAAAGCAATGGATATTGAAGGTCTTGGTGGAGAAACAGTAGCTTTGCTTTTCAAAAACGGATTAGTTCATAATTATGCTGATTTATATGAATTGAAAGTCGAAGATATTTTGCACTTGGAAAGAATGGCGCAAAAATCAGCAGAGAATTTAGTGAATGGAGTAGAAAAGTCTAAAGAGATTCCGTTTGAAAGTGTTCTTTTTGCTCTGGGAATTCGTTTTGTAGGTGAAACTGTTGCTAAAAAATTAGCCAAACATTACAAAAGCATCGATGCTTTGGCGCAAGCTTCACTAATGGATTTGGTTTTAGTTGATGAAATTGGTGAACGAATTGCCAAAAGCGTAATCGAATTTTTTGAAAATGAAGAAAATAAACGAATAATTGAGCGTTTGAAAAGTTATGGTATTCAATTTGAAATAGTTGAAAAAATTAACCCCAACGCTACAGAAAAATTCATCGGAAAAACATTTGTTGTTTCGGGCGTATTTGCTCAGTTTTCGAGAGATGAATTGAAAAAAGCAATCGAAGATAATGGAGGAAAGGTAGGAAGTTCGATTTCTGCAAAAACTGATTTTGTGGTAGCAGGTGATAACATGGGGCCGGCAAAATTGGAAAAAGCCAATAAATTAAATATTCCGATATTATCAGAGGAAGATTTTATAACTAAACTAAATGAAAGCGAATAAACCGTCTTTGATTTTATTTTTTGTAGCCTTATTGTTTACAATAATACTGGACTGCACACAACAGGATATTTTGGCAATTTATGCTAAAGCTGTTGTTTTGCCTGCCATTTTCTTCTATTTCATTATCAGCAGTGATTTTAAAATTGGAAAAACCGAAGGGGTGATTTTTTTCTTTTGCTTCGTCGGGCAGGTCTTTGATCTGATGGATATCGAGATATCAGAACTTGGTGCTGTGATAAGCTTTTTAATCGTTTATTTGTTGATTTTAAAGCTTTTTATAATAGACCACGAAAGAATAAAATTAAAAAGAAAGGATATTCTTCCAGTTTCAATCGTGGTCATATTTATTGTTTATTTGTTGGTTTCTGTATTAAGCCTTCAGCTTGACAACATGAAAAGATTTAATGTGCTTTACACTTTTTACGGAATTGTCTTAAGTGTCTTGAGCTACTATTCATTCGTCACTTATATTACAAAAGGAACACATTTAGCACTTTTAATGTCCTTAATGGCAATAAGCTATATTTTTTCAGACATCTTTTATATTTTCAATCAATATTTTTCATATTCGGTCGTTTTAGTGCTTATTCGCGATGTGACACAAATTTTAGGATATTATTTTATGGTCGAATATTTTCTTGAAAAAACTAGAATTCAAAAAAAGATGTTATACAATAATTGATTTTCCTTGGTTTGTATGGTTCTTGTTTTTGTCAAAATAAAAATCAATTCGGCCTAAATTAATTCCATAACAACCTACTTGATTTACTAGTACATTTTCGCCAGCTTTATTCTTTACAATTGTTGGCTTGTCAAGAAAAGTATGTGTATGACCACCAATGATTAAATCAATATCTTGAGTCAATCCGGCGAATTTTAAATCACTTATTTTTGTTGGCTCATCTTTATAATTATATCCAAGATGCGAAAGGCAGATAACCAGATCGCATTTTTCTTCTTTCTTTAATAACTTCGTCATGTCCTGAGCAATTTCTACAGGATCATTATAAACGGTTTCTTTGTACATTTTTTTGTCAACCAAACCATCAAGTTCGATTCCTACACCAAAAACTCCCACTTTAATTCCGTTTTTGTTGAAAATTTTATAAGGCTTTACAAGTCCGTTCATGACTGTATTTTTAAAGTCATAATTTGAATTGATGAATTCGAATTTAGCATGAGGCATTTGAGCATACAAACCATCTAGACCATTATCAAAATCATGATTTCCGATTGTAGAAGCATCATACTTCATCATGCTCATCAATTTGAATTCCAATTCTCCTCCGTAATAATTAAAATAAGGAGTTCCTTGAAAAATATCTCCAGCATCTAATAAAAGCACATTTGGATTTTCCTGGCGAATGCTTTCAATCAGCGCAACACGACGAGATACACCGCCTTTGTTAGGATTTCGTGGGTCATCAGCAGGAAAAGGATCTATGTGACTATGAACATCATTAGTATGCAAAATAGTCAAATGTTTGATATCGCTAGATTCAAAACTGCTTAATGACAAACCTAAGCTTAATAAAGCGGTACTTGCGACAGTTTTTTCGATAAATTCTCTTCTTTTCATTGAATATGTTTTTTTGCGTAAACGCGTGGAATTTTGTTTTTTTCTTGAAATGTTATTCTTCAGTAATTCTGATGTCTTTTGGAACCGGAATCGTATCTACTTCTTTAAAATAATCGATCAATACATCTCTAAGCTTGTAGTTTAAATCATATTTCTCAACACTTTTACCAAAGAAGTTCATGTTGTCGCCTCGATTAGCTAGGTAATCGTTGGTAGCGACATAATAAATTTTATTTAAATCAAGAGGTTTCCCTTGAACAAGAATATTTTTAGCTGTTTTGTCTTTCGTAATTGTAAATGTCATTCCTGAAAGTGGCTGGGCTTTTTTCTCCTTAATAATATAGGCAGTGATTTCTTGAATTTGTTCTCCTTTCAAACCTAGAACAACCAGATTGTTTTCAAAAGGCATAATTTCAAAAGCAGTTCTTGTTGTTACATTTCCTTTTGGAAGAATAGCTCGAATTCCGCCATGATTTAAAAGGCATAAATCAATAGTTTTGTTTTCACGTTTTTTAAAAACCAGATTTCCTCTTTGTACGCAAACATCAGCCATTAACGATCCAATTGTTGTTTGCCATTTTCCAACGCTTTTGTCTAAAGTTTCAGGGCAATACGCTAAAACACTGTCCAAATCCTTATTTATATGGTCGCGATACGGTTTGATAAAGCTTTCTATTGCAGGAGTTTCAGCGCCTTTTTCGGTTATTGGAATCTGTTTTCCTTCTATCTTGGTTAGATTGTAGTTTTTCGGGCTACAGGAGAAAATGAAAAATAGTGTTAAGAATATAACAAAAAGTTTTAAAAATACGTTATACTTTTTTAGTTTTACCATCTTAAATGCGACTTAAATAATTAATTTTGTAATCTGGTAAAAATACTATGTTTTTAAATTATATAAAGGAATTATTTGTAAAAAAATCATTAAAAAATAGCCTGAATCATAATGTCGAAAGTGAAGTCTTTACCAGTAACATACAAACAATTGGTTTATTGATAGATGAAAGCGAGTTTAGTAAATCAGAAGAGTTGATAAATGAGCTTATCAAGCACGAAATTGCTAGCAAAAACATAAAAGTTGTAATCTATAAAGATAAATTTGAGAAGAAAAAAGCGTATTCAAGACCTACTTTTGGTAAAACACATATCAATTGGAGAGGAGAATTTTCAGAATCTTTTTTAAATGAATTTTTAGAGCAAGAATTTGATCTCTTGATTAGTTATTACGAAATTGAAAAAACAATTTTAATGCTAATGACTAACAGATCAAAAGCAAAATTTAAAATCGGATTTTCATCAGTGGATCAAAGATTAAATCGATGGATGATAAATACAGAAATTGAAAAGTACAAAGTATTTGTTTCCGAGTTGTTTAGGTATTTAAAAAGTATAAAATAAATTTAATTATAATATGCAATCATTAATAGGAACTGGTGTTGCGCTTGTGACTCCATTTAAAAAAGATTTTTCAGTTGACATCGAGGCTTTACAACGAATTGTAAACTTCTCTATCGATGGAGGAGTTGAATATCTTGTTGTTATGGGAACGACAGCAGAAAATGCTACCCTGACTTCAGAAGAAAAAGAATTGGTTATAAAGACAGTAATTGATGTAAATAAGGGAAGATTGCCTCTAGTTTTAGGAGTTGGAGGAAATAATACTATGCAGATTGTTGAAGAATTAAAAACAAGAGATTTTTCTGCTTTTGAAGCGATATTATCTGTCTCGCCATATTATAACAAACCTACGCAAGAAGGAATTTATCAGCATTTTAAAGCAATTGCTGAAGCATCTCCAATTCCTGTAATCTTATATAATGTTCCAGGAAGAACTTCAAGCAATATGCTTCCTTCAACAGTAATTCGTTTAGCTAATGATTTTGAAAACGTTGTTGCAATAAAAGAAGCAACAGGAGACATGGCTCAAGCAATGCAGATTATTAAAAATGCACCAAAAGATTTTTTAGTAATTTCTGGAGATGATATGCTTGCATTGCCAATCGTTTTGGCAGGTGGAGCAGGAGTTATTTCTGTAATTGGACAAGGTTTCCCTAAAGAATTTTCAGAAATGATTCGTTTAGGATTGAATAAAAAAGTAGCCGATGCTTTTAAAACACATTACTTTTTATCAGACAGTATCGATATGATTTTTGAGCAGGGAAATCCGGCTGGAATCAAACAAATCTTCCAAGCCCTTGGAATTGCTGACAATACTGTTCGTCTTCCATTGGTTTCTGTAGATGATTCTTTAGCAAATAGACTAAATGAGTTTGTAAAAAACAGCATTAAATAATTGTTAAAGTATTAGTATTTTTAGATAGTAAAAAATTATTTTGCAATCGCTAAATTAATAACTAAATTTGCACCGAAACTTCGGTGTGATTTTGCTTTGGCAAATTGTCTGAGAGAATCATAATAAAAGTAAGAAAATGAAAAAAATAGTATCATTATTAATTGTTGTTGCCCTTTTTTGTTCTTGTAGTGATTACCAAAAGGTATTAAAAAATGAAGATGTTGCGACAAAATTTGAAATGGCAACAAAAATGTATGATGCAGGTAAATATTCAAAAGCGATTCGTCTTTTTGAACAATTGGCACCTTCGTATAGAGGAAAGCCTCAAGCAGAAAAGCTTTTTTACATGTTTTCACAATCTTACTATAAAACGCATCAGTATTATTTAGCTGGTTATCAGTTTGAAAGTTTCGTTTCAGGTTATCCACGAAGTGAAAAAGTTCAGGAAGCGGCATTTTTGGGTGCATACAGTTATTCAAAATTAGCTCCGGTTTATAGTTTAGATCAAGCAGATACAGTAAAAGCTTTGGAGAAATTACAGGCTTTTATCGATAATTATCCAAATTCAGAATACATTCCTCAGGCTAATGAGGCTGTGAAAATTTTAAACGGAAAATTGGAGAAAAAAGCATACGAAAATGCTAAAGGTTATAATACGATTTCAGATTATAAATCAGCTTTAGTAGCGTTTGATAATTTTATTGCTGATTTTCCTGGAACGCCTTTTAAAGAAGATGCTTTGTTCTACAAATATGATTCAGCATATCAATTGGCAATAAACAGTATTCCTCAAAAAATGGAAGAGCGTTTAAATGTTGCAAAAGTAGCTTACAATAACTTGATTAAGTTTAAAAGCGATACAAAATATAGAAAACAGGCAGACGAAATGAATGCCCGAGTGGAAACAGATTTGAAAAATTATACTAAATAAAAAAAGTCATGGATTTAAAAAAGACGAATGCTCCTGTAAATACAATAACTTACAACAAAACAGTTATTGAAGAGCCAACAGGAAATGTGTATGAAGCAATTACCATTATGGCTAAAAGAGCAAACCAGATTAATTCTGAAATCAAAAAAGAATTAACTGAGAAATTAGAAGAGTTTGCGACTTACAATGACAGTCTTGAAGAAGTTTTTGAAAATAAAGAGCAAATTGAAGTTTCTAAATTTTACGAAAAATTGCCAAAACCACACGCTTTAGCTGTTCAAGAATGGTTAGACGGTAAAACTTACCACAGAAGTTCAAACAAATAATATAGTATAATGTCAGTTTTAAACGGGAAAAAAATTCTACTGGGAGTTTCTGGTGGGATTGCGGCCTATAAAACAGCCTCATTAGTACGACTTTTTATAAAAGCAGGTGCACATGTCCAAGTGATCATGACACCTGCTTCTAAGGATTTTGTAACTCCATTGACGTTATCTACGTTATCAAAAAATCCTGTACATTCAAGTTTCTTTAATGAAGATGATCAAGACGCTGTCTGGAATAATCATGTTGATTTAGCGCTTTGGGCTGATTTCATGTTGATTGCTCCGGCAACTGCAAATACGTTGTCTAAAATGGCAACAGGAAACTGTGATAATCTTTTAATTGCAACCTATTTATCGGCTAAATGTCCTGTTTATTTTGCTCCGGCAATGGATTTGGATATGTATAAGCATCCGTCAACTTTATCTAGTTTTGCGGCTTTAAAACGGTTCGGGAATGTTATGATTCCTGCTGAAAGCGGCGAATTAGCAAGTGGTTTGTCTGGTGAAGGCCGAATGGCTGAACCTGAGAATATTGTGGCTTTTCTAGAAGCCGATTTGACAAGCAAACTGCCATTAGTAGGAAAAAAATACTAATAACTGCTGGTCCAACATACGAAGCGATAGATCCTGTACGTTTTATAGGAAATCATTCGTCTGGAAAGATGGGTTTTGATATCGCAAACGAAGCGACAAAATTAGGTGCGCAAGTAATTTTAATTGCTGGCCCAACTCATTTTAAGGCAAAAAACAGTTCGATTGAAGTTGTAAATGTAGTTTCTGCGCAAGATATGTATGATGCTTGTCATTTGCATTATAATGATGTAGATGTGGCAATTGCGGCGGCGGCTGTGGCGGATTACAGACCAAAAGTTGTGGCTACGCAGAAAATTAAAAAAGCGACTGAAGAATTTTCAATTGAGCTTGAAAAAACAAAAGATATTTTAGCATCGTTGGGAGCAATAAAGAAAGCCCAGTTTTTAATTGGATTTGCTTTAGAGACTCAAAATGAAATTGAAAATGCTAAGCTGAAAATTCAGAAAAAAACTTAGATTTGATTGTTCTTAATTCTTTGCAGGATGAAGGCGCAGGTTTTAAAAAAGAAACCAATAAAGTTACTTTTATTGACAAAAATTTTAAAATCGAGCCAATGGAATTAAAATCAAAAGAGTCTGTTGCTGTTGATATTTTAAACAAAGTGATTTTGCATTTTTCGAAATAATAACTTTTTTAAAGTTTAAAATAGAGTATCAACATCAATTTTACATCAACACAAATCTTTTTTTATGAATAAAGCAGTTACATTTTTAATGTTTTTAATTTTTGGCTTTACTCAGGCGCAACAACTTAACTGTATTGTAACAATTAATACAGAAAGATTGCCAAATCCAAATCAGCAAGTTTTTAAAACGCTTCAAACGTCATTGTCTGAATTTGTGAATAAAACGGATTGGACTGGATCAGTTTTAAAGCAAAATGAACGAATTAACTGCTCGATGTATATCACCTTGTCTTCAAATAGTTCCGATCAATTTTCAGGAACAATTCAAGTGCAATCTTCTCGATTGATCTTCAATTCGACATACTCTTCTCCTGTACTAAATTATAATGATAAAGATTTTAATTTCAGGTATACAGAATATGAGCCTTTATTGTTTAATCCAACCACTTTTGAGTCAAATCTAGTTTCGGTTATTTCGTTTTATTGTTACATGATTTTAGGTATGGATGCTGATACTTTTCAGGTGGGAGCAGGGAATCAGTATCTTCAAACGGCCCAAAATATTGCAAATGTAGCACAACAAGGAGGTTCAAAAGGTTGGAGCCAGGCAGACGGCATTCAAAATCGTTATTATTTGATCACTGATATGATTTCGCCAATGTACAGCGATCTTCGCCAAGTCACTTATATGTATCACACAGGTTTGGATAAAATGAGTGACGATTTGAAAGGAGCCAAGGAAAGAATTAAAGCTTCATTGTTGCTGATTGGGAAATTTAATACCGTCAAACCGAATGCTTTTTTAACAAGAGTCTTTTTTGATGCAAAATCGGATGAAATAACTTCAATTTTTTCAGGCGGACCAAGTATTTCTGTTTCAGACTTAACCGATGTTTTGAATAAAGTTTCGCCGTTGAATAGTACAAAATGGACACAAATTAAGTATTAGTTGCTTTTTTAGTCTTATTTTTACGTTCGCCATTAACTAATATATCCTCATTTATTTTATGATTACTTCGCTGTCGATTAAAAATTATGCTTTGATTGAAAAACTTTCTATCGATTTTTCAAAAGGATTTTCAATAATTACAGGTGAAACAGGAGCAGGTAAATCGATTATCTTAGGTGCTTTAGGGCTGGTCTTAGGAAAAAGAGCCGATTTGACTTCTTTGAAAAATAAAGAAGAGAAATGTGTGATCGAAGCGCAATTTGAAATTTCAAAATACAATTTAAAAGAGTTTTTTGAAGCAAATGATTTGGATTATGAAGATGAAACAATTATCCGAAGAGAAATTTTGCCTTCAGGAAAATCACGTGCCTTTATAAATGACAGTCCTGTAAATCTTCAAGAATTACAAGATCTAAGTTTGTTTTTGATCGATATTCATTCGCAACAACAAACTCAGGAATTGTCTGACGAAAGCGTTCAGTTCAAAATAATTGATGCTATTGCAAATAATGCCGATGTTATTTTAGAATATCAAAAACTATTAAAAACATATAAATCAGATAAATCGAAGCTCAATGCTTTGCTGAAAAAACAAAGCGATTCAGGAAAAGAACAAGAGTACAATACTTTTTTATTGAATGAATTGGTTTCGGCGAAATTAAAATCAGGAGAACAAGAAGAGCTTGAAGCTGATTTTGAAAAACTGAATAATATCGAAGCGATAAAAGAATCGTTAGATAAATCTTTGACAATTGCAAATGAAGAGCAATTCGGAGTTTTGCATAATTTAAATGAAGTAAAAACGGCGCTTCAAAAAATAGCTCCATTTTCTGCAGAATATCAAGCTTTGTCTGAAAGAATCATAAGTTTGACAATTGAATTTGATGATGTTTCGAAAGAGCTTCAAAATTGTTCTGAAAAATTATTGAACGATCCGGCGCAATTAGAAATGATCAGCCAGAAATTGCGACTGATTTATAATCTCCAAAAGAAACATCAAGTATCTACCGTTGACGAGTTGATCAAAATTGAAGCTGAATTAAGTAATACGGTTTTGGAATTGGGGAATATTGAAGAAGAAATCGCTTCGTTGACAAAAGTGATTGATCAAAAAATAGTGGAGTTGGATGCTTTTTCTGCATCAATTCATCAAAACCGTTTGACTGCAATTCCAGTTTTATCCAATAAATTGATTTCTATTTTGGAAACGTTAGGAATGCCTAATGTGCGTTTCAATATTGAACTTTTGCCATCAGAAACTTATTTTTCAAATGGAAAAGATGAATTGCAATTTCTGTTTTCAGCAAATAAAGGAACCGATTTTGGATTGCTTAAAAAAGTAGCATCTGGAGGGGAGATGTCTCGTATTATGCTGGCTGTAAAAGCAATTTTGGCACAATATTCAAAACTTCCAACATTAATTTTTGACGAAATTGATACCGGAGTTTCTGGTGAAATCGCTATTAGAATGGGCGAAATCATGAAAGAAATGAGTACATCGATGCAGATTTTTGCTATTACACATTTACCACAAATTGCGGCTAAAGGAGATTCTCATTTCAAAGTTTTCAAATCAACAATTGATGATGACACACAATCAGAATTAAAGCTTCTGTCTCAGGACGAAAGAGTTATCGAAATTGCTCAAATGTTATCTGGAGCAGTTGTTTCTGATTCGGCTTTAAATCATGCTAAAGCCTTGTTGAACTAAAGAAATACTTTATATTTGTCATCTAAAAACGAATTAAACAAAGCTAAAATTAGTTAATCAATTGTCTTATATTGGCAATTGCTATAACGAAAAACAAGAAAATATGATTATAGAACCTAGAATGAGAGGCTTTATTTGCTTGACAGCACACCCAGATGGTGCCGAGCAAAATGTTAAAAATCAAATCGAATATGTAAAATCAAAAGGATCAATTGCTGGTGCTAAAAAAGTATTGGTTATTGGAGCTTCAACAGGTTTCGGACTGGCTTCAAGAATCACAAGTGCTTTTGGATCTGGTGCGTCAACGATTGGAGTATTTTTTGAAAAACCACCAGTTGAAGGAAAAACTGCTTCACCAGGTTGGTATAATTCTGCAAGCATTTGAAAAAGAAGCTCACAAAGCAGGTCTATATGCAAAAAGTATTAATGGAGACAGCTTTTTCAAACGAAATTAAAAGAGAAACTCTTGATTTAATCAAAGCTGATTTAGGTCAAGTAGATCTTGTAATTTATAGTTTGGCTTCTCCAGTGCGCACAAATCCAAATACAGGTGTTACGCATCGTTCGGTTTTAAAGCCAATTGGGCAAACTTTTACAAACAAAACAGTTGATTTTCATACAGGAAAAGTTTCTGAGGTTTCAATCGCCCCAGCAAACGAAGAAGATATTGAGAACACTGTTGCTGTTATGGGAGGTGAAGATTGGGCAATGTGGATTGATGCTTTAAAAGCTGAAAATTTATTAGCTGAAGGAGCTGTTACAGTTGCTTATTCTTATATTGGACCTGGATTGACAGAAGCGGTTTATCGTAAAGGAACAATCGGACGTGCAAAAGATCATTTAGAAGCTACTGCATTTACTATTACTGACAGCTTAGAATCAATAGGAGGAAAGGCTTATGTTTCTGTAAATAAAGCATTAGTTACTCAGGCGAGTTCTGCAATTCCTGTAATTCCATTGTATATTTCTCTTTTATATAAAATCATGAAAGAAGAAGGAATCCATGAAGGTTGCATCGAGCAAATCCAACGTTTATTCCAAGACAGATTATACAATGGTTCTGAGGTTCCTGTTGATGAAAAGGGAAGAATCAGAATTGATGATTGGGAAATGAGGGATGATGTTCAAGAAAAAGTGGCTAAACTTTGGTTGGAAGCTACAACTGAATCACTGCCAGAAATTGGAGATTTGGCTGGATACAGAAATGATTTCTTGAATTTATTCGGATTTGAATTTGCAGGAGTTGATTATCAAGCTGAGGCAAACGAAATCGTTGATATTGAAAGTATCAAATAAGGTTATTAAAAAACATAAAATCAAAAACCATCAACCAAAAGTTGATGGTTTTTTTATGAATATAGCCTATCTTTGTTAAAATTTTGAATTATAAAAAATTGCCATTCTAATACCGCATATCCCATTATGATTTTTTCTTTAATTATACCCGTGTATAATCGTCCAGATGAAGTTGATGAACTTTTAGAAAGTCTTGCAAAATCTGATTATAATGAACCTTTTGAAATTGTTCTTGTTGAAGACGGCTCTTCGATTCCGTGCAAGGATGTTGTGATGAATTATCAAGGAAAATTGAATATTTCGTATTATTTTAAAGAAAATTCAGGACCGGGCGATTCAAGAAATTTTGGAATGCAAAAGGCTAGAGGTGATTATTTTATCATTTTTGACTCAGATTGTATTATTCCGCCTAATTATTTGACCGAAGTTAGAAAAGCACTAGATGAGAAATATGTAGATTGTTTTGGAGGTCCAGATAAAGCTCTTGCTAGCTTTTCGAGCATTCAAAAGGCAATTAATTTTGCGATGACATCATTTTTGACAACTGGCGGTATTCGCGGCGGTTCTGAAAAAATCAACAAGTTTCAGCCAAGAAGTTTCAATATGGGGATTTCTAAAAAGGCTTTTCTGGTATCGAAAGGTTTTGGTAATATTCACCCGGGAGAAGATCCTGATTTGTCAATTCGTTTGTGGAATTTAGGTTTTGAAACCAGATTGCTTTCGGAAGCATATGTATATCACAAGCGAAGAATTGATTGGGAGAAGTTTTCTGTTCAAGTACATAAATTCGGAATTGCTCGACCAATATTAAATAGTTGGTATCCAGAGCATAATAAGTTAACTTTTTTCTTTCCGACATTCTTCTTACTCGGATTATTATTAGCTTTTTTATTGTTAATTTTCAATATTGATATTTTATTACAATTATATTTCGTATATTTCGTTATTATTTTTCTTACAGCAAGTATTCAAAATAAAAGTATCAAGATTGGGTATCTTTCTGTAATAGCAGTTTGGAAACAATTTTATGGCTACGGAACGGGATTTTTAAAATCATTCATAAAAGTTATTCTTCTGAAAAAGAACCCACAAGAGGCGTTTCCTAAAATGTTTTTTAAAGTATAAAATGACAAAAGTTATTGGCTTGACCGGTGGAATTGGAAGTGGTAAAACAACCATTTCAAATTATTTCAAAGAAATGGGAATCCCCGTTTATATTGCCGATGATGGCGCTAGAGCAGTAATGCAGACTGAAGATGTCATAGAAAAAATAAAAAAACATTTGGAACAGCTCTTTTTGAAAACAATATTTTAAATAGAGCAAAACTTGCTGATGTTGTATTTAATAATTCAGAAAAGCTCGCACAGCTTAATGCAATAGTTCATCCGGCAGTAAAAAAAGATTTTGAGGCATGGCTTTTGCCGCATAAAAAAGAAGAATATGTAATTTATGAGGCGACAATATTGTTTGAAAGTGGCCGATATAAAGATTGTGATACTATAATTACAGTTACAGCTCCAGAAGAAGTAAGAATTGAAAGAGTCTTAAAACGAGATAATACCACACGAGAACAAGTTTTAAGCAGAATGCAAATGCAATGGAAAGATGAAGATCGCATTTCCAAGAGTAATTTTGTTATTAATAACGTAAATCTTAAAATTGCTAGAGAAGAAGTTGTTAAAATTCTTAAAATTTTAAATATAAAACAAAATCAGTCTTAAATGTTAATATTTGGTTAATGTATTATTTAGTATATTGTTAAAATATTAATTTTGTTTCGATGAATAAATTATTTTTTAGAATACTTGTTTTGCTTATGAGTTTGTCCTTAATAGGGATAATTCTGGTTCAGGTATTTTGGTTCAATTCGTCGTTCAAAAACAATGACGAGCAATTTAAATACCACGTTACTCAAGTAATTGGAAATGTAGCTGATAAGCTTGAACAGCAAGAAGAATACAGCTTTTATGACAAATATAACCGCATAAAAGACAGTACAGGTAAAATTCCTAAAAAAGAAGATTTGCTGGAGGTTTTATACGTTCAGAGAAATACAAAAACAAATAAAACAATTGTATATTCAAATACACTGACTTCTGAAGACTATGATATAAGCGGTTCGCTTTTCAATAAAAAATTCAGTAGCGAAAGATTTAAGAATTTCAGTTCTAAACGTGTAACTGAAGTTTATAATAACAATAATGGTATTGATAATAATTCTTTAGGACAGACTATCATTCCTGATTTGAAAATTGAAAAATCAGGTAGTTTAGATATCTTAAATAAAGTACAGCAACAAATTCAGTACAAAGATATCGCTTCACTGACTCCTATTGAAGGTAGAATTACAAAAGACAAACTTTATAAACTCTTAAAGAAAGAACTTGAGGAATATGGTGTTAAGACCAAATTTGAGTTTGGTGTTCTTAGCAGTGGTTTGCCAACAAAAGTAAAATCTGATGGTTTTCATTACGATAAAGATTTAAGTTATCATGTGCCAATTTATACTGATAATGAAGGGAATAGCAAGTATGAATTGTTTTTGACATTTCCGTACAAAAAGAAGTTTTTGTTATCAGAATTATTAAGTATCACAATATTGTCTATTGTTTTTACGCTTATCATCATAATAGCATATACAAGTGCATTAAATCAATTGTTGCGTCAAAAACATATATCTGAAATCAAAACAGATTTTATAAACAATATGACGCACGAGTTTAAAACTCCAATTGCGACGATAAATTTGGCACTTGATGCCATTAGAAGCCCAAAAGTTATTGAAGATAAAGAGAAGGTTTATCGATACCTTCAAATGATTAGGGACGAAAATAAAAGAATGCATGCGCAGGTTGAAAACGTTCTTAGGATTTCTAAATTAGAAAAGAGAGAATTAGACATTACAAAAGAACCGACGATTGTTACTGATGTTATTGATGATGCCATTGAACACGTAAATCTGATTTTAGAAGATAGACAAGGTACTGTCGTAAAACATTACAATGCGACGAGAACTACTTGTTTGATAAATGAAGTGCACTTTACGAATGTATTGGTTAATATTTTAGAGAATGCTATTAAATATTCTCCAGATACTCCAGAAATCGAAATCTTTACTGAAAATGTAAAAGATATGATTCTGATAAAGGTGAAAGATCATGGTTTGGGAATGAGTAAGATAGCTCAAAAACGAGTATTTGAGAAGTTTTACAGAGAGCACACGGGAGATCTGCACAATGTTAAGGGCCATGGTTTAGGATTGGCGTATGTAAAAAGAATAGTTGAAGACCACAACGGTCAAGTATATGTTGAAAGCGAAAAAGGAAAAGGTAGCACCTTTATAATAAAAATACCATTAATAAATTAAAATATGGAAAATACTAACAAAAGAATACTTTTAGTAGAAGATGACCTAAATTTTGGGGCGGTTCTTAAAGATTATCTAATGTTAAATGACTTTGAAGTTACTTTAGCTAAAAACGGTATGGAAGGTTTCGAAAAATTCAAGAAAGATGTATATGATTTATGCATTTTGGATGTAATGATGCCTTATAAAGATGGTTATACTTTAGCCAAAGAAATTAGAGAGAAAAACAGCGAAGTGCCAATTATTTTCTTGACAGCAAAATCAATGAAAGAGGATGTGTTGAAAGGATATAAAGCTGGTGCAGACGATTACTTAAATAAACCTTTTGATTCAGAGGTTTTGTTAATGAAAATTAAAGCTATTATCCAGAGAAAATCTGCTGATAATAAAGCAGAACAAGTACAATTTGAGTTCAATATTGGTAAATTCCACTTAAATTCAAAACTTAGATTCTTGACTTTCCAAGATGAAGAACCTATTAAATTGTCTCCAAAAGAAAATGAATTGCTTAAAATGTTGATTCTTCATGAAAATGACTTAATGCCAAGAGAATTAGCATTAACAAAAATTTGGAGAGATGACAACTACTTTACTTCAAGAAGTATGGACGTTTACATTGCCAAACTTAGAAAGTATCTAAAATCTGATGAGGATGTTGAAATTTTAAATATTCACGGAGAAGGTTTCAGATTAGTTGTAAAAAGCAAAGTAACTGAATAATAATTCGCTATAAAAGATAAAAGCTCTGAGAAATCAGAGCTTTTTTTATGCATTTTGACTAAATTTTTTTTATTGCTTTTTATGTAATAAATAGGGTTTAATGTTTTGATTTTTAATTGTTTGTTGCGTTTTTTTTGCTTCTTGTTTTTAAAATGGAAATTTTATTTTGATGAATTTTCTTAAAATAAATTTGGAAAATTAAAAAACAATTATGAATATTTGCAGACGAAAAAAAATAATAACCCTTTAAACGAAGAAAAAATGTTTGTATTTACATCTACATCACAAAGCTTCACGCCAAACGGATTTGGTGTAGCAGTTCTTCGTGGCTTATTTCAATCTTAGAAATATATTTTTAGATATATAAAAAGCCCGAAGACATTTAGTTTCGGGCTTTTTTTATTCTAGACACTTCAAAATTTTCCCGAAAAACCGATTTATTATCTATCTGCATCGATAGAATGTTTAGGCCTATTTGGCTGTTAACTTAATGCATTATAATTTTTTAATGAAAAATTATACGGTAGAGGAGTATGCTTTGTGTACTCGTTTTAAAAGTAAAAGAAGGAAGAAAAGATTAGTAAAAGAAGATTTTGATAGACAATTAATCCAACTACACAAGCTTGAAAAAAACTTTGGAAACAGCGTAATAACTTGCCTTGGATCCTGCTTGATGAGCCTTATCAAAAAGGATGGCGACTGTCATTTTAAATTAAGAGATGATGTTGTAAGATCAAGTGAAGCAGAATTTTATAAAACTTTGTTGGAAAAGATAAATACTCGGCAGTTTTCTTCGGATAAAACCTTTAAAAAAAGGAAAAGTAAAAAGAGAAAAAATGCTTCGTCTGTGCAAATTCAAAGGCTGAAAGAATTTACGGAAAGTGAATGGAACAATCCGAAATTGGAATTGTCAGAAAGAGAAAAAGCACATTTTGCCAAGCAAGAACGTTGGAGTAAAGTTTTTTAGAGATATAGAATTCATTATGTGTTTAATGAGCCTTGGCGCTATGTACTTCAGGTAAAACCTTACATGATTACGCATAAAAGAATGTTGGATTCTGATTTAGAAAGTGAAATGCGACTTATTTTAAATTATACTTCAAATTATAATCTTAGAGGAAAAATAAACAGATTAGTAAAAGGGCAGTCTTATAAATGGAGGTATTTTCAAAGTGAAAACCCAAGAGAGATAAGCCCAATTAAAAATAAAAGTCTACACATATTGTATCAGCAATATGTAGATGAAATGATATAAAATCATGGGAAATAAATTATCTGGAAAAGACCTTATTAAATTAGGTTTTCCAAAGAACAATTCAATAAATATCGCCTTAGGGCAAATAAACAGATATAGAAAAAGAGAGAAAAAAGAATCTATTCTAACAGAAGCAAAAGATGTTTTGCTAAATCCTGAAAAGTACGAAGGAAACGGAACTTGGGGGAAAGTGGCCGAAGGTCTGATAAAACCGGTTCAGGTGAGAATGCATCAGCTTAAGAATACAAGAGTGCCTTTTACCATTTTTGGTGAAAACGAAATTGATCAGCAGGCAAAATTTCAATTGTACGATTCGCTGAAATTGCCAATTTCTGTTGCTGGAGCTTTGATGCCAGATGCACATTCAGGTTACGGATTGCCAATTGGTGGCGTTCTAGCTACTGATAATGCTGTGATTCCGTACGGAGTTGGAGTTGATATTGGGTGCCGAATGAGTCTTTCGATTTTTGATTTGCCAGCTTCTCATTTTAAAGGAAAAGAACATCAATTAGAGGCTATTTTAAAAGACAATACGAAGTTTGGAATGTATGAAACACATGCTTCAAGAGTAGATCATGAGGTGTTTTATAATAGTGGATTTCAAGATATTCCGTTATTGAAAAATCTTCTTCCAAAAGCCTATAAACAATTAGGGACATCTGGAGGAGGAAACCATTTTGTAGAATTCGGAATTGCTAAAATTGAAAATCCTGAGAACGAATGGAAACTCGAAAAAGGCGAATATTTTGCCGTTCTTTCGCATAGTGGTTCTCGCGGATTGGGCGCAAACATTGCGAAGCATTATACTTATTTGGCAACAAAACAATGTCCGTTACCAAAAAATGTACAGCATTTGGCTTGGCTGGATTTGAATACGCATGATGGTCAGGAATATTGGCTGGCAATGAATTTAGCTGGAGAATATGCAAAAGCCTGCCACGATGATATTCACAGAAGAATTGCCAAAGCAATTGGGAAAAGAGTAGTGGTAACGATTGAAAACCATCACAATTTTGCCTGGAAAGAAATCGTAAACGGTCAGGAATGTATCGTGCATAGAAAAGGGGCAACGCCTGCGGGAGAAGGTCAGTTGGGAATTATTCCCGGTTCGATGACTGCGCCAGGTTTTATTGTAAAAGGCAAAGGAAATCCTGAAAGTCTGAATTCAGCTTCGCATGGCGCGGGACGTTTGTTTTCGAGGGCGAAATGTAAAAGCACTTTTACACAAAGTTTGATTAATAAAGAATTGAAGAAACATGAGGTGACTTTAATTGGTGGAAATATTGACGAAGCTCCAATGGCTTACAAAGACATTGAAAAAGTAATGGCAAACCAAACCGATTTAGTAGAAGTTCTAGGAACATTTACGCCGAAGATCGTTAGAATGGACCGTTAAGAAGAAATTTAAAATGGAAAGAATAATTCAGATAACAGCGGGGCGCGGACCTGCAGAATGCACTTGGGTTGTTGCCCAAGTGCTGAAAAAAGTTTTGGAAGAAGCTCAGGATCAAAATTTAGATGTGGTTTTACTCCAAAGAGAAAAAGGAGAAGAAAACGGAACTATTGAAACCGCATCGATTTCTGTAAAAGGAAAAAATGCAGATCAATTTGTGAAATCCTGGATTGGAACAATTCAATGGATTGGACAAAGTCAGTTTAGGAAAATGCACAAACGCAAAAACTGGTTTATTGGAATTTTTGAAATTGAGCAAGAAAAAAATAGTTCGTTTTCAGAAAATGATATTCAGTATCAAGCTATGAGAAGTTCTGGAGCAGGAGGACAGCATGTTAATAAAGTGAGTTCGGCTATTCGGGCGACTCATATTCCGACTGGAATTGCAGTTGTCGCTATGGACAGCCGTTCCCAGCACCAAAACAAAAAGCTGGCAACAGAAAGATTATTAAAAAAACTAGAAGACGAGAAATTAATTCAGCTTAAAAATCACGTTGGAAAACAATGGGAAAACCAACTCAATGTAGCCCGTGGAAATCCCGTGAGAGTTTTTACAGGAAGTGATTTTAAAAAGAACAAAGTAGAGAAAAGCTACAAAGGAACTCGTCAGAAATTAAAAAACGATTTAAGAAATGAAAACAACTGATAAATACCTTTTTCAAGCCTTGGATAATTATCCGTTTTGGTTGGAAGGAACAATAGAATCTTTAGATTATGCTTTTTCTTATGATGATAAAAATACAATGGTTTTGTGTTTGTACGGAAGAATTCAGGCAGAACAATTGATGAATTATGAAGAAGCGAAATCGTATTTTCAGCAGGCTTTAGCTATTAATATTCATGCTCTTGAAGTGTATCCGTATTATTTAAAAACATTGATTTTAAACGAAGATTACGAAGAAGCTCAAAAATTAATTGATTTTGCTTTAACGGTAAAAGGAATCAATAAATCGGAGATTTACATCAAGAAAGCAATTCTTTTGGAAGCGCAAAATGAGTTTAAAAAAGCATTAAAAGAAATTAAAAATGCGAAACTTCATTTGTTGCAATTCAATTATGAATCGGATATTAGTGATGTTGAGAAAAGAATTGAGAATAAAATTGATTTGCTTAAAAAGAAGAAAGATAAGAAATCTAAGAAAGGTTCTAAAAAGAAATCAAAGTGATGTTGATAAAAAAACGATGCAATTTGCATCGTTTTTTTGTTTAGCCAAGTGTTAATGCACAAAGTCTGTCATTTCTGTAAAAGTCACTTATTTCGGTAACGGATTTATCATTTCAATTGGCTTTTTTCCATCGATTCCCTGATGTGGTCTTTCGTGATTATAATAATATAAATATTGTAATAATTCTTCTTTTAGCTCTTCTTGAGAATCAAAATCCGTGTCTCTTAATAAATCGTCTTCCAGAGTTCTCCAAAACCGCTCTACTTTACCATTTGTCTGTGGACGGTAAGGTTTTGTATATCGGTGCACGATTCCTAATTCCATCAGCATTCTTTCAAATGGATGGTTATTTTTGACTTTGCTTGTTTTAGGTCCAAATTCAGCCCCATTATCAGATAATATCTCTTCAAATTTTATTTCATAATGACTGCTTAGGATGTTTAAGCATTTTAATGACGCAAACATCACTGTTAAACTGGTAATGTCTGGAACTAATTCTGCCCAGGCAATTCGGCTGTAATCATCAATTACACAGACTAAATAGAGTTTTTTATTTTCTCCACGAATTATGCTTTTACTTAAATAATGACAATCAATATGACCCAGCTGTCCCATTCTTTCCTTGATTATTTTCTGATGATTCTTTTTAATCTTCGGAGTTAATCTATTTATTTTATGCCTTTTTAAAATATTATAAACTCCAGAATATGATGGTGCATGTTTTCCTAATTTGGGATTTAAGATACTAACAATTTCATATTTGTTGTTTCCTTTTTCTCTTAATTCGATTACTTTTTGTTCTATAAAAGGCAAAGGACGTCGGGTTTTATATTTTGGACCTCGCTTTTGAGGCAATAGATCCTGAGATTTCCCACTCTGTTTATAGCGATTATAATACTTTAAGAAACTTTTTCTGCACGTGTCATTTGCTGTGTAAAAATCCATCGCCTTTTTATAAAGTGGATGAGTTTTGTTTTTCACCTGCTCATATTCTTTTATCAAGAAACGATATTTCTCTAAATAGTTCCTCTCTAATGTACAATCTTGACTATTATTTCTCATCGTAACAAAATTTATTAAATTTAAATTTTGTTACCGAAATATCTAACCTTTACAATTTCGACGAAGGAGAAATCTCCACAAGTAAATCTGTAACGAGAGTCCAATCTTTGTAGAGTTTCTCGCGAAGATTTCTCCTTCGTCGAAATGACAATATTGTGTAAAGGTAAGTTTAGAAATAAGTTTATGAATATTTTTACTTCCAATGTAGTTCCAAAGCAAAACACGTTTTTTCACCCTTCGTTATGCTGAATGTTGCTGTTGTATGATCGTCGTCTTCGCTTTCATGAATTACAACTTTATCTTTTAACGAAAGCTCTTTCATGAAATTCATTTCGAAGCTTTTAACCTCTTGTTTCATAATTCGTTTTGGATCAACATGATCAAGGCACCATTCCAGATATTTTACGTTGTTTACGTGATTTACAATATCTAAATCAGATAAATAAACGGTTTTTTCGAAAACGGCTTCTTTTTCATGATTGATATTGATTTTTGAAAAACCTTCTTCTGTCGCTCTGTTTTCTGGAAATAATTCGAAATGCTCGTAAGGAAGTGCTAGTGCTTCGGGACGACGCAATTGTGTATTGAAAACGGCCCAATACGTTTCGCAACCCACTATTTTTTTCCGTTTACATACATTTCAAGTGCACGGACAGAACGTGAATTTTCAAGGCTGTTAATCCATGTTTTTACGGTTACAACGTCTTGCCATTTTGGTAAAGCATGAACCTCAACGCGCATACGGCTTAAAACCCAAGCTTGATGAAATTCCTGCATGTCGTAAAAGCTGATTCCTCCAATTTCGGAATGCGCAGTGACGGTTAATTGCAAAATATTACACAAATCGGTATATTTTAAGAATCCGGTTGGCGTGCATTGTGTGAAATTGATTTCCCAGTCTTTGCTTAGAACTGAGGTGAAATTAGGAGATATTGGCATTTTTTAATTTTAGATTGTTGAGTTTAGATTTTTTCCTTAGGAAAATAGAATAAAGATGAAAGAAAAAAGACCTTAAATTATGACTTTTTGAAATATGCTGATATTATTTTAAAGCTTATAAAGATAAGACTCAATAGGATTATTCCAAAAATTAAAAATTCTGTTATACTTAAATTTTTAAAATGAGGCTTTTCAATTTTTTCTTTTAATGCTTTAGAAAATGCTATAGTTAGTACAGTTGTACAAAAAATAAAGAAAATGTTTCCGAGTGATTTTAGAAACTTCATTTCAGTAAGTTTTTGATATATTCTATAATTTCTTTTCTATCAGTTGCATAATCAAACCATTTGGTGTTTTCATTTCGTTTGAACCATGTTAATTGTCTTTTCGAGAATCTTCTCGTGTTCTTTTTGATTTCTTCTATCGCAAAAGGCAAAGTGAATTCTCCGTCAAAATAACTAAATAATTCCCTATAACCGACCGTTTGCAATGCATTTAACGCTTTGTTAGGATAAAGTGCTTGGGCTTCTTTTAATAATCCTTCGTTCATCATAATATCAACACGTTGGTTGATTCTGCTGTAAATGATTTCTCTGTCGGCATCTAAACCTATTAGAATAGGAGTGAAGTCTCTGTTGTTTTTCTTTTGGTTTAAGAAAGAAGAATATGGTTTTTGTGATCCAAGGCACACTTCTACGAAACGCATCATTCGCTGTGGGTTTTGTAGTGTTTGTGGATTTTCGGCTGTTATTTTCTGGTGATATTCTGGATCTAGATTTTTTAGTTGCTCTTGAAGATATTCGATTCCGAATTTTTCATAGTTTGAATTTATTTCGGCACGAACTTCTGGAGCGATTTCTGGAAATTCGTCAAAACCTTTTAAAACAGCATCCACATAAAGACCAGATCCGCCAATTAAAATGGCAAAATCATTAGTTTTATATAAATCTTCAAGTTTTGAAAGTGCTTCTTTTTCGTAATCGCCAACGGTGTAATTTTCAAAAATAGATTTGTTTTGAATGAAATGATGTTTGGCTGAATTGAGTTCTTCTTGGCTTGGAACTGCGGTTCCGATAGTCATTTCTTTGAAAAACTGACGGCTGTCGCAAGAAACGATTTCGCATTTAAAATGTTGTGCCAAAGCAATACTCAAGGCTGTTTTGCCTATAGCTGTTGGTCCGACAATGATGATTAGGTATTTCATAGTTTTTAGCCCAGATGGAAATGGAAACCCCGGACTTATATTTGTTGAATTTTTTGGTGTAAAAGAGCGACCAGCGGAAGCTCCTTTTATGCCTTTAAAAAACAACAAATATAAGGAGGAGTTGCAATGTACAGCTGGATTAGCTTCTAAAAATTAATTATTTGACAATTTGGTTCCGCATTCATAACAATATTTAGCGTTATCGAAGTAAACTTGCGACTGACATTTTCGACATGTTTTTTTACTGCTTACAGCATTGTTTCTTAAACTGCTTTTGGCAAATTCGGCTGTTACAATTCCTATTGGTACAGCAATGATTCCGTAACCTAAAATCATTACGCAAGCGGCAATGAATTGTCCTAAAGGAGTTTGAGGAGAAATATCTCCGTAACCAACTGTTGTTAAAGTCACTATTGTCCAGTAAATTCCCATTGGAATGCTGGTAAAACCTGATTCTTTTCCTTCAACCAGATACATTATCGTTCCAATTATAACGGTGCTGATTAAAACAAAATAAATGAAAACCAGAATTTTTTCTTTACTGGCTTCGATAGCTTCTTTTAATTGCAGGGATTGATGGTTGATTTGCGGAATGTGCAAAATTTTAAATAATCGTAGAAAACGTAATGCCCTTACGATTGATAAAATACTCGCACCTGGGAAAAAGATGGACAAATACATAGGCAATACGGCAAGTAAATCGATGATTCCGTAAAAGCTGAAAATGTATTTAACTGGTTTCTGAATCGAGATAATTCTCAATATATATTCTATGGTGAAAAATACCGTAATTACCCATTCGCAAATTAATAATTGTTCATGATATTTAGAACTGACGCCTTCAACAGTGTCCAACATTATTAGTAGAACACTCAGTAAGATTAGCCCCAACAATACTAAATCGAACATTCGTCCTAAAATGGTATTGGTGCCATATAGAACGATTTTGACTTTTTCTCTGAAGATTTCGTATTGTGATTTTTTGTTTTTCATATCCTTAAAGATAATGAAAGTTTCGATTTGTTAAAAATGAAGTATTTTTAATGATTTGCTTTTGCGTATGTAACTCTGAATGATATTTTTTACATCGCGATTGTGTTGCATCGGAACCAGAATATTTTTCAGGATATCAATATTGGTAATTTGATAATTGAGATCATAATATGCGTAACCTTTGTAGATTCCGTTTTCAATCAAAATGGCGCTTCGTTCGTTTACATTTCTTCCTCTATCTATCAGAACCATGCTTTTGTTTTCAAAACTGTTTTCCGAGATAAATTGTCGCACTCTTAAATTGTAAACTTCTGGAGTAACCTCGCCAATGCAGGCTCCATCGCATTCTTTAATTTTATATTGAAAACATTCTTTTTTGGTTTGATATAAACCTGTCAGTTTTTGGCATAAATGGTATTTTGCGGTAATTTTAAAAAGCGCATTTTTACCTTCCTGCAATGATGCGTAAGAAGTAATTTCCTTTTTACGTCCGTCTGCTTTTTCTAACTTTAAGTTGATATAACCGTTTGAATCTTTTTCGGCATACAGAGCATATTGAAAAATGGTTTTGCGCTGTGCACGGTTGTATCTTGGTCTATTTACTTTTATTTCTTCGCTTTCTTTCAAAAGAGCAATTAATTCACTTCCAGTTTCATCATAAGTTATGGTAAAAACTTCGGCTTGAATTTTTTGCTTTTGGTTGTAACTCCTGTAAAATGCTGATTGACTCTTTTTTTGATATTTTGACTTTTGCCAATGTAAATTAGAGTGCCACCTTCGTTATAGATATAGTAAACTCCAGTCTTAGTTGGCATTTGACTTAAAATATCGAGGAATTTTGGAGCAATTCCTTTCTCAACTTCTAGTTTTATAAAATCTTTTACTATTGTTTTTTCTGTGTCTTTTTCTAGAAGCATTTTAAAAAGCTTCGTTGTGGCCATTGCATCTCCGCTTGCACGATGTCTGTCGGCCATAGGAATTCCGAGAGAACGCACTAGTTTTCCTAAACTGTATGAGGGTTGCTCTGGGATTAGTTTTTTAGCTAATTCTACTGTGCAAAGCGTTTTGGCTTCAAAATCGTAGCCTAAACGACGGAATTCTGTGCGAAGGATTCTGTAATCAAAAGAAGCGTTGTGAGCTACGATTACGCAGTCTGAAGTAATTTCAATAATACGTTTGGCTACTTCATAGAACTTTGGTGCAGACTGCAACATAGCGTTATTGATTCCGGTCAGTTTTACTACGAAGGGCTGAATCGGAATTTCAGGATTGACAAGGCTAATGAATTGGTCAACTACTTCGTGTCCATCAAATTTGTAGATGGCGATTTCGGTAATTCCTTCTTCATTAAATTGTCCTCCGGTTGTTTCTATGTCAAGTATTGCGTACATATTCAATGTCAATGTCAAAAATCAATTGCAATTACAATATCAAAAAAACAATTGCAATATCAAAAATCAATTTCAATTTTGAAATTGCCGTTGTCATTGTTATTGATTTTTGCCATTGTCATTGATATTGAAAAAATTATCTTTTGTTTATTATCATTTTTGATGAAATTGCGATTAATTGCTCTACTTCGATTAGAAGTTTATTTCTTTTACTGTCATCGCCTTCTTTAATATAATCTAGAATTTTTAATGAGTTTCTTGATTCTTTTAACTCCTTCACAACTAATGAAACTTTAAAAACAAAATCTTTATCAGTTATTGTCCCTTGTGCTTCTCCAAAATTTAAAGAGGCGCTCCCGGATGATCGAATTAATTGATTTTTATAATATTCATTTTCAAATAGTCTTTCTAACTGTCTTGTAAAGAAAATACATTCTCCAGCAAAACGAACTAATCGATCTTCAAAATTGAATATTTTTTCCATTTAAATTTTTCCCAGTTTTGAAATTGATATTGATTTTTGCAATTGAAATTGATATTGAAAAATCAACGACCGCCAAAGATACTGCTTCCAATGCGAACCATTGTGCTTCCGCATTCTATTGCCAATTGATAATCTCCCGACATTCCCATTGAAATTGTTGAGACGCACTGCAGTGCGTCTTTACCATATCCGTCAATTTTTTTAATGAATCAAAAATGGATTTTAAATGGGTAAATTCTTTTTTAATCTGGTTTTGGTCTTCGGTGAAAGTGGCCATTCCCATTAAACCTAAGATACGAATATTTTTCATCTCTTTAAACTCCGAAGAAGTTAAAAGTTCATTTAATTCATTTTCGTCTAAACCAAATTTAGATTCTTCTTCAGCAATATAAATTTGAAGAAGACAATCTATTGTTCTATTATTTTTTAAAGCTTGTTTATTGATTTCTTGCAATAACTTCAAACTGTCAACACCGTGAATTAAATTCACATAAGGCGCCATAAATTTGACTTTATTTGACTGAACGTGACCAATCATATGCCATTGGATATCTTTTGGCATTTGTTCCCATTTCTCGGTCATTTCCTGAATTTTGTTTTCTCCAAAAATGCGCTGTCCAGCTTCATAGGCCTGCATCAAATCGGATACAGGTTTTGTTTTTGAAACGGCAACTAGAGTTACGTGTTCAGGTAAACTTGTTTTGATTGTATTTAAGTTCGATGCTATTGACATTTTTCTATTTTTTCTTGGATTCTCATTATATATAACTTTTCGTCAATTATAATTTTTTCTCCTTTGAACTTTTTAAATTCATTAAATATTTCGAGTATTTGTTCATCCGAAAAGGTATCAAATAAATTTATCGTATAATATTTTTTTTATGTTTTAATCTAATATAAAAAATTACACTTGTTAAACCTGCTCGAGAAGGAATACCTTCCAATTCAATATTAGTCTTTTTTATATCTAATATTTTTTTCCATTGGGTATTGAATGTTTCACCAAATAAAATAATAGTATTTTCTTCAAAGGCTATTAAATGAATATTGTTTCTACTCTTGTAAATAGTGAAATACATGCTAATTACCAAAAGTGCCGATCCAATTATGATGGTATAAGTTTTCTCAAGATTAAAAATGACAATTAAGGACGTAACAACAAAACAGTTTATAAAAAAGTCTAAATTTCTTAGAGTAAAAAAACGTTGCCAAAAATTTTTATACTCGCCCCTTAATTCTGTCATAACTTAATAAAAGTTAAATAAACTGCTTCGAAATCTTCTCTGCTTTTTTACTTTCGCTATAATCGTAAAAACCTTCACCAGATTTCACTCCCAGTTTTCCAGCTCTTACCATATTTACTAAAAGTGGGCAAGGAGCATATTTAGGATTTTTGAATCCGTCATACATTACATTTAGAATGGCAAGACAAACGTCAAGTCCAATAAAATCAGCTAATTGAAGTGGTCCCATCGGGTGCCCCATTCCTAATTTCATTACGGTGTCAATTTCATAAACTCCAGCAACACCATTGTATAACGTTTCAATTGCTTCGTTTAACATTGGCATTAAAATTCTGTTTGCTACAAAACCTGGATAATCGTTTACTTCTACAGGAACTTTACCTAATTTTTCAGATAAAGTCATGATGATTTTTGTTACCTCATCACTTGTATTATATCCGCGGATGATTTCAACCAATTTCATAATCGGCACCGGATTCATAAAATGCATTCCGATAACACGTTCTGGGTGTGCCACAACAGCTCCGATTTGTGTAATTGAAATTGAAGAAGTATTTGTTGCCAGAATAGTATTGTGAGAACAGTATTCGTTTAATTGTTTGAAGATATTCAGTTTTAATTCAACGTTTTCAGTTGCGGCTTCAACTACCAAATCAACACCAACAACGCCGTCTTTAATATCAGTATACGTTATAATATTGGTGATTGTTTTGGCAACGTCTTCTTGAGTGATGGTTCCTTTAGACAACATACGCTCTAAGTTGGCGACAATTGTTGCCATTCCTTTATCTAATGATTTTTCAGAAACGTCGATTAATTTTACGGTAAATCCGCTTTGCGCAAAAGTATGAGCAATTCCGTTACCCATTGTTCCTGCTCCAATTACAGCTATTGTTTTCATTTTATGCTAGATATTTTTTTATGATTTAGCCACGAAATCATCAATTAATTTGTGAATTCGTGGCTAATTTATTTTGATTTTTTTAAACTATTTGTTGAAACAATCAATAATTTGATATGCCACACGTAATGCGTCTGTTGCCTGTTCAAGTGTTACAACTGGAGTTGTGTCATTGTTAATTGCATCTGCAAACGAATTTAACTCATCTAAAATTGCATTGTTGTGCTCTACATCCGGATTGGTGAAATAAATTTGTTTTTTGACTCCTTCGGCATTTTGAAGAATCATATCAAAATCTCCAGGAACTTCTGGTGCGTCTTTCATACGAACTACTTCACATTTTTTTCTAAAAAGTCAACAGAGATGTAAGCGTCTTTTTGAAAGAAACGAGATTTACGCATGTTTTTCAGTGAAATTCTGCTAGCAGTTAAATTGGCAACGCAACCATTTTCAAATTCGATTCGGGCATTCGCAATATCTGGAGTATCGCTAATTACAGAAACTCCACTTGCATGAATGTCTTTTACTTTTGAATTAACTACACTTAAAATAGCATCAATATCATGAATCATTAAATCCAAAACTACAGGGACATCTGTACCACGCGGATTAAATTCTGCCAAACGATGTGTTTCAATAAACATCGGGTTTTCGATCATGTTTTTTGTGGCAATAAAAGCGGGATTAAAACGTTCTACGTGACCAACTTGTCCTTTTACGTTGTATTCGTTTGCTAAAGCAATAATTTCTTCAGCTTCTTCAACTGTATTGGCAATAGGTTTTTCTATAAAGATATGTTTTCCAGATTTGATCGCAACCTTTGCACATTTGTAGTGCGAAAGTGTTGGAGTTACAATGTCAATCACGTCGACAGCGTGTATGAGTTTTGCAATTGTACTGAAGTTTTTATAGCCAAATTCCTTTGAAATTCTTTCGGCATTTTCTTGATTTTCGTCGTAAAATCCAACTAATTCGTATTTGTCAGATTGTTGTAATAAGCGTAAATGTATTTTACCAAGATGACCAGCACCTAAAACTCCTACTTTTAACATGAGAATGTATTTTAAACAAAAATAGAATTTATTTGTTGAAAGTAAAAAAGAATTTAGTGAATTGTGAAATGTGAGTTGTGAATCGTAAAATGTTAATTATTGGTTGTTGGTCGTTATTTGTTAGTCATTGGTCGTAATTTACATCCGTACTTTTAAACTTACCACTCTCATCAAAGACGAAGGACATGAGGGACATGAATGGCTTCGACTTCGCTCAGCCTGACAAAGGGAGATTTACAACTTTTAACTTTCGACTTTTGACTTTTGACTTTCGACTGTATTAATTTATTATTTAAAAATCAATATTTGAAATCCTGTTTTGTTTCTTATTTTTGCCAAAATAAAACCAATCCATTTTGAAAGATACTGCCAAACATCAAGGACTTCGCAATCAATTAGTAAGCACTTTAGAACAAAAAGGAATTACTGACAGAGCGGTTTTGGATGCGATAAAAAAATCCCGAGACACCTTTTTTTGAATTCAAGTTTTGAAGATTTCGCGTATCAGGATAAAGCATTTCCTATTGGGGCAGGGCAGACTATTTCTCAACCTTATACAGTTGCTTTTCAGTCGCAATTGCTTGAAGTGAAGAAAGATCATAAAGTTTTAGAAATCGGTACAGGTTCTGGTTATCAGACGGCTGTTTTGTTTATGCTTGGCGCTAAAGTATATACAGTTGAAAGACAAAGTGAATTATTTAAAACGACATCTAATTTATTTCCGAAATTAAACATTCGCCCAAAACACGTTACTTTTGGCGACGGATATAAAGGATTGCCAAATTTTGCGCCTTTTGACAGTATTATAGTTACAGCAGGTGCGCCTTTTATTCCGCAACCTTTAATGGCGCAATTGAAAATAGGAGGAAGGCTTGTTATTCCGTTGGGAGAAGATGTTCAGATTATGACTTTATTAATCAGGAAGAATGAAACTCAATTTGAAAAACATGAGTTTGGAGAATTTAGATTTGTTCCTTTGTTAGAAGATAAAAATTAATGAGAAAGCCCAGTTTTAGCTGGGCTTTTTATTTTTCGATTAATTGTATCGCTCTTTTTAGGTTTTCTTTTTCGATTCTAATTATATAATTGATAAAAATTGATTTATCATTCTGAATCTGACTTTCCTCCAAAATAGAGAAATACTCATCGATACTCTTTTGATCTTCGTCAATAGTGACGTATGTGTAATTATTTTGGATTAAAATCCAATTTAATGCTAAGTTTGCCATTTGCAGATTTCCATTTTCAAAAGGCTTAATTTGAGCTATTTTTAGATGAGCTTCAGAAGCTAGAATTAAGGGATGCAGATTGTTTTTTTGTGATTCATACCAATTAAAAAATAAATTCATTTCGCGTATAATAAGTGCATCATTGATATATTTTCCAAAACCGTCAGATTCGAATCCTTTAAAAAGAAAAGTGTGAAGCAAAAGAAAATCCTTTTCATTTAATGTTGTTTTCTTTTGAATTAGATCTTTAATGTAGAATGTTGCTTCTTGAAAATTAATGGCTTCAAGATGATTTTGCATGCTTTTTCCAGAAATGGTCATTCCTTCATTTAAAATTAGTTTGGTTTCTTCTAATGTCAATGGATTCTTGTTTAAATGAATACTTTTAAATACAAATTCTAATTCTAAAGTTTTTGAAATTTGACGAAACTCAAAATGATTGAAAGAATTGATTTTATTTTTTAAGATTTCAATTTCATTTAGAATATTTTGATTAAAAGATATTAATGCTGAGTTGATTTCTTTTTTATTGTTTTGAATTTCTTGTTCAGCTAAAATTAAGGCTTTCAAAGCAAATTCTTCTTCGCCAATTTCATAAAGAATCTTTTCTTTAAGCCAGGCAATCATCAAAGTTTCATAATCAATTTCTAAAAGTTGAGAAAGCTTAATTATTTGATCTTTGGTTGGTTTTCGTGTTCCAGATTCGAATTTGCTTATCAAGGCTTGGTCGATTCCAGCAAGCTGTGCTAATTCGCGTGTTTTTAAGCCTTTTTGTTCTCTGGCGTTTTTTAATAAAGATTTCATTTTAATGAAAATTTTAGTCTTGACAAAATTAGTCAATTTTTTGAATAAAAGAAAAGCAAGCATTTTTAATATGTCGCTTTTTGGTATACTATTTTGGAGGCAGAGAGCCATCTTTTCTCATTTCTTTTACAACAGCCTGCATAATGGCATCTATCGTTTGGCCTAAATCTGTTGCATATTGTGATTCGGTAGTTCCAGTCCAAATTAATTTATTCTGTTTTAATGAGAAAATATTGGTTTCAACCATGTAAGAGGTAGTTTCTTGATAATATCCTGGATCGTAGAAATTTGGCGAGTACATTCCGTACCAATTACCAAAACCATATCCGTAAACTCCGGTGTACATTCCGTCAAATCCTCCATAATACATTCCTGTGTAAGTTCCAGGAACATAATTAACTTCTTTTTCTTTACTAACTAAACGCATTGTAACAACACCATCAAAATTTTCATCTTGCAATATTTTTAATTTTTGCTCCTTTGTTAATTCTGAAGTTGCATTTAAATATTGATATGAAGTTTTGAATACAGGATTTGTTGATGCAATTCTATTTTCAGTAATTCTTCTGGAAGCTTCATCTTTGACCAAAGCAACGACTAAAACTTTCTTAAATTGCTCCTGTGCAACGGTTACATCTGGGTCTCTCCAGCTATTTACGATCGAAGTATTGTCGCCACAACCTGAGAGAGACAGCACGGCGGTTAACATAAGTAGATACTTTTTCATATTTTACGGTTATATTGTTTGTAGTAAAAATAACGATAAAATATTTATAAAAGCATCATTTTGAGAAAATTAAAGAAGCATTAGTTGTATGCTTTTTTGATTCTGTCTAAATCGCGTTTTGTGTCTTGTTCTTTTAGAGATTCACGTTTGTCGTAATTTTTCTTTCCTTTACAAAGACCTATTTGCAATTTGGCCAATCCTTTTTCGTTGGTAAACAATTTTAATGGTACAATAGTAAGTCCTTTTGCCTGAACGCTTTTATGAAGCGTTTTTAATTCTTTTTTATTGAGAAGTAGTTTTCGTTCACTTCTTGATTTGTGATTGAATTGATTTCCAAAAGAATATTCTTCGATATAAGTATTGATAGCAAAAAGCTCCATGCCACTGAATTCGCAAAAACTTTCTGTAATATTTGCTTTGCCTAAACGTATTGATTTGATTTCCGTACCAGCCAAAACAATTCCGGCGGTATAGGTATCGATTATTTCGTAATCAAATCGGGCTCTTTTGTTTAATATGTTGACTGATTTTATCATAACTGCAAATGTAAAACAAAATTGAAAAATTTTGATGCGATATAAGATAATTAAAGATTTTTTTAATCTATGATTTTAATCAGTATTAAAGAAAAAGCTTACACTTAAGTTTGTTCCATAATTTAAAACAAACTCAAAATGAAAAAGATTTTTACACTAGTAGGTATTTTATTTATCGGTTTTGCTGTTCAAGCACAAGATTCTGGCCAAGGATTAAAAGGAGCTTGGTTTGCAACTTCTCAATTTGGATATCAAAAGACTAAAACTGGAGATGTAAAAGGAACTAATCTATCAGTGCTTCCAATTGTGGGAACGTTTATTACACCATCTGTAGCTGTAGGTGCTGGAATTGGTTACATTAACATTAAATCAGATGGTTATGTAACTGGTAGTGCAGATGTTAAAACACTTGCCAAAACAGATTTAATTGTTATTCAGCCATTGGCTAGAAAATATTGGAACGTAGCAGGTTCTTTATATTTCTTCGGACAAGTCGCGCTACCAGTTATTACTGGAAAAGAAAAAGAAAGCAACTTAAAAGTAAATCAAGTTGGGGTGTCTGTATCAGGTGGTTTTGATTATTTTGTAACTAAGAATTTCTCTGTAGAGTTCTCTTATGATTTAGCAAACTTTACTTCTACAACTTTAAAGCCAGAGAATGGAGAAAAAACAACAGTTACAAATTTTGGATTAGCTCATGTGGCTAATGTTGATTCCTATTACAATACAGCATTAGGCGGAAGTGCTCCAAACTTAACAACCCCAATTTCTGTAGGATTCAAATTTATATTCTAATTTATTCTTTATTTGATTAACGTGAAATTCTTTTAGTAATTTTGCAAAAAAAGAAGACCGTACTTTTTTAGAGTACGGTCTTTTTGATATAATTTAAAAAAAAGAATAAAATGGAAAATAAATCAAAAGATCCTTTACACGGAATTACACTTCAAAAAATTGTCGAAACTTTGGTCGATTATTATGGTTTTGATACTCTCGGGGAATTAATACCTATCAAATGTTTTAATTCAAATCCGAGTATAAAATCATCGCTTACTTTTTAAGAAAAACAGATTGGGCTCGTAAAAAAGTAGAAGATTTATATATTAAAACACTTCCTAAATTAAGCTGATTTTATAACTTATATGAAATCATAACTCCGCCACGGTATGGTAACCATTCACCGCTTTTATTATAATCTTTGGCTTTGTCTTCAGGATATCTACCTGGTGTCCCGTCATTGTAATGTCCTTTATAGAATCCTTGATGCCATCCACCTCCTGCAAAAATATCCAATAAAAACTTATCACTTAATTTGATATTGTAACCAACTGTAACACCTAAACGATATCCAAAGCCATCTTCATACATATTGGTATCCCAATAATTCCATTTTTGAATTTTGTAAATATCCGGGCCAGCATGAGCTCCAACATAGAATCCATCATATTTTTCTTTGAAGTGGTAACGAACTTCTGGAGTGAAAGTATAAAATTGCATTGGGTTGTGGCCATTGAAGGATTTCCAAAAAGAGGCCATAACATCAAAACTAAAAGTTGTTTTTTCTCCAATGCTTGTTTCTACACCAACATTTGGAATTGCTAAAAGTGCTGTAGCGCCATTGAATTTAATAAAAGTTTGACTTTGCGATTGAATTGAAATAAAGATAATGGCTAATAAAAGTATTTTTTTCATAAGGATGTTTTTGAGCGAAAAAAGTGTTTAGTGGCTTATTTCGCGTGCAAATATACCATATTAACGTATTTTATGGATTAATAATATTTGTTTTAACAATATTATTTTTTTGTCAGAAATTGTTAAAATTCTATTTTTCTAATAATGAGTAAATTACCTTGTCTAAGAAACGGCCTTCATAAAATTCAGATTCTTTTAAATGTGCTTCTTTTACGAAACCGCATTTTTGCAATACTTTTTCTGAAGCTAGATTTTCAGGATCTATAACAGCCTCAATTGAATGCAGTTTCATATCGTTAAAACCATAAGCTATTAATCGATTTACAGCTTCAGGGATGATTCCTTTTCCATGAAATTCAGGCAAAAGCATGTAGCCTATTTCGGCGCGGTAATTTTCAGGTTGCATTCTGTAATAGCCAATAATACCTAAAAGTTTTGAGTTGCCTTTTAATGTAATTCCCCAATTGATTCCAACATTAGTTTCGATTTTCTCATCAATCATTGCAATATGCTCCAAAGCATCGTCGTTGGTCTTTACTAACGGACGTGGAATATATTTCATTGTTTCAGGATTTGAACGTAATTCAAAAACTTCATTGACATCGTCGTTTGTGATTCTTCTTAAAAGCAAACGTTCTGTTTCTATTATTGGAAAAGGATGAAAGTTGAAATCTAACATTTTATAAAATTTTTATACTGAACTGAGAGTGAAAAGTCTGGTCTATTTCTAGAGTAATAATACCTTCTTTTTCGAATAAATTTCCAGAATTGCTCGCTGTGTCTGAATAACCAAACCAAGGTTCGATGCAAACAAATGGCGCTTGGTCTTTAGTCCAAATTCCTAAACTTGGAAAATCTTCAAAATCAACTTGAACATATGGTTTTGAATTTTCAAGTATTGTTAATGATTTTGATTCCAATGCTTTAAAAACAAGAGCATCATTTTCGAAAAGTTTATAATTTAAAGGAACTACATTGTTCGTAGTTTTTAAAGTTTCGGTTTTATTAGAAATCAAATCATTCTCCAAAAGATTAAATTTCAGATTTTCTTCTTTTTCGAACTTGAAAGCATAACTTTCAAAATTTTCTGGAAGTGCTATTGCAGGATGTGCACCAATGGAAAAAGGTATTTTGTTTTCTCCTTTATTAATTACGATATATTCTATTTTTAAAGAAGTATTTTCTAAAGTGTAAATGAGTTGCAACTCAAATTCAAAAGGGTATTTTTTTAAAGTTTCTTCATTTGATTCTAAAGAAAAAACAGCGCTGTTCCCTGTTTTTTCAACCAATTTAAATTCCATATCCCTTGCAAAGCCATGTCTTGGCAATTGGTATTCTTTTCCATTAATAGAATAAGTATTGTTTTTTAAAGTGCCGACAATCGGGAAAAGAACAGGAGAATGTTTTCCCCAGAAATTAGAATTTCCTTCCCAGATATATTCTTTGTTTTGATTGTCTTTTAATGAAAATAATTCGGCTCCAGCATGTTTTATTGAAGCTGTTAATACTGAATTTGATATAGTTGTATTCAAAATAATAGAATTGTGATAGTTAATTTTATTGCAGTTGTAAAGGTATTTGAATAAATTTTATTTTTTAGGAAAATCGCTTAATTTGTTTAATTAATAAAATTTTGCTAAAATTAAATTTAACCTTGGGTATTTCTCTGTAAATAGTATTTTTTTCATTAATTTGCTACATAAACAGCTAAAAAATATGAAAAAGCAATCTGCAAAAGCCATTTTAACCGCGACTTTATTTTTTGGGATTTCTTCTGTATGGGCGCAACAAACTACGCAGGCGACAACAACAAATCCAGTAAACAATTACAATTATCATGATGCCTTTGCTCCGAATTTTTATACTAAAAACGGAACTTCGACACGTACTGCAAGTGGTCAGCCTGGTCCAGAATATTGGCAAAATAGAGCCGATTATCAGATTTCGGCAAAATTGAATGCAGTTACGAACGAAATTACTGGTACAGATGAAATAACTTATACCAATAATAGTCCCGACAAATTAGGTTTTCTTTGGCTGAATTTAGATCAAAATTTATTTAAAGATGATTCTAGGGGAAACGCAGTTGTTCCTTTGACAGGAAGTCGCAACGGAGCTCAAGGCCAGGTTTTTGACGGAGGAAATAAAATAAAATCTGTAAAAATAATTTCAGGAGGAAAAACTAAAACAGAAGTTGAAGCGAAATATATCATTACAGATACTAGAATGCAGATTTTTCTTCCGCAAGAATTAGCGACAAAAGGAGCTTCTGTAAAAATCAAAATCGAATTCTCGTTTATTGCTCCTTTTGAAGGATCAGACAGAATGGGGGTTTTGGAAACTAAGAATGGAAAAATCTTTACAATTGCACAATGGTATCCACGTATGTGTGTGTATGATGATGTGCGAGGATGGAATACGGCACCGTATTTGGGAGCTTCTGAGTTTTACTTAGAGTATGGAGATTTTGATGTAAAATTGACGGTTCCAGGAAATCAATATGTTGTGGCTTCTGGAGAATTAATCAATGGTGCTGAAGTTCTCTCTGCAGAACAATTAAAACGTTACAAAGACGCTTCGAACAGTGACAAAACAGTTATGATTCGTACTGCTGACGAAGTTAACGCTACAGCAAACACAAATGTAGGAACTGAAAAAACGTGGCACTATAAAATCAAAAATGCGCGTGATTTTTCTTGGGCATCGTCTTCAGCATTTATCTTAGATGGAGCAAAAATCAACTTGCCAAGCGGTAAAAAAGCTTTGGCATTATCAGCTTATCCAGTTGAAAGTAATGGAAACGATGCGTACGGACGTTCAAGCGAATATGTAAAGGGGGCAATCGAGCATTATTCAAAACAATGGTTCGAATATCCTTATCCAGTTGCAACTAACGTTGCAGGAAATGAAGGCGGAATGGAATATCCTGGAATTGTTTTCTGCGGATGGAAGTCTCAGAAAGAGGATCTTTGGGGAGTTACAGACCACGAATTTGGTCATATTTGGTTTCCAATGATTGTGGGGTCAAATGAAAGATTATTTGCATGGATGGATGAAGGATTCAATACTTTTATCAATTCATTAAGTACTGCCGCTTTCAATAATGGTGAATACAAAGAAAAAGCAACAGATTTGCATGAACAGGCAGAACCATTTACTAGACCTGACTTAGAAACTATCATGAGTTCTCCAGATAATATGAAGGAAGCTAATATTGGAATGCTTTGTTATTTTAAGCCAAGCGCTGGGTTGGTGATTTTGAGAGAGCAAATTTTAGGAAAAGAACGTTTTGATAACGCTTTTAGAACTTATATCCAGCGTTGGGCTTACAAACATCCACAGCCAGATGATTTCTTTAGATCGATGGAAAATGTTGCCGGTGAAGATTTAAGCTGGTTCTGGAGAAGCTGGTACGTAAACAACTGGCGTTTTGACCAAGGAATTAATTCGATTAAATACGTGAAAAATGATCCTGCAAAAGGTGTAATTATTACAGTTGAAAATTTCGAAAAAATGCCAATGCCGATTGTGTTGGATGTTAAAACAAAAAGCGGAAAAGTGACTAGAGTTAATTTGCCAGTAGAAATTTGGCAACGTAATAATGATTGGTCTTTCAAACATAATTCTACTGAAGAAATTGAAAGCATTACTTTAGATCCAGATCATGCTTTTCCTGATTTCAATGAATCAAATAATGTTTGGACAGCTGGGAAAGGCAAAGTGGAGCAAGATGTTGTTTTAGATGGTTATTTAGGAAATTATTCAACATCTAGAGCACCTGTTAAAATTGAATTCACAGAGAAAAACAGTGCTTTGTATGCTGAATTGACAGATTATCCTAAGTTCTCAGTAAAACCAGTAGCTGGAGAAAAAGATACTTTTGAATCAAAAAGAGCGGGAGTGAAGTTTAAATTCAACGAAGCTAAAACTGCTGTTGATATGATTTTATCTGATGGAAAATCAATTCCGTTTACTAAGAATTAAAGTTTAAGATATTTTTAAATCATTTATAACCCGATAGTTGTCAGCAATTATCGGGTTTTGTTTTTCTGTATATTCACAAAACGTAAAAAAAATGTTAGAATTTTATTTTTTTGTTTTGGGAATTAAAAAATAATGTACTTTTGCACCGATGAATAAAATAAGTTTACATATAACTTCTTTGTCACGGACAAACTCACCGATTACTTCTCCCGAAGTACGGACGCTATCTCTATAGTGTTCACTGAGTTTTATAGCCGTATATTTATTCATATCCATTTTTCATTTTGAAATCACATAATTTGTCCATTGGACAAACATATCCTAAAAGTATTTATTATTTTGTAAATTTTCTTGATCAAGTTTTTGATTTTGAGAATGTTACTTCTGTTTTGCTTAATTTTATTGGATTCAATTCTGGATTTCAAACGAATCAATATGCTTTAATTTTTAACTCTAACTTCAATTATTGAAAATGAAGATCTCTATTGTTGTTACCCAGGAAGAACATTTCAAATTCGCACAGGAAATTTGCGATACGATAGAATCATCTGCCTTGTTAAGAGGTACAGGGATTGCTAAAAGAACTCCTGAGTACATTCAGAAAAAAATGTCGAATGGTGATGCGATGATTGCTCTGGCCGATGGAAAATTTGCAGGTTTTTGTTATATCGAAAGCTGGGAACACGGAAAATTCGTAGCGCATTCAGGATTAATTGTACATCCTGATTACAGAAGTTTAGGTTTGGCAAAAAAATCAAATCGAAAGTTTTTGACTATTCTTTAAAAAGATATCCGGACGCTAAAATATTCGGAATTACAACTGGTTTAGCGGTTATGAAAATTAACTCTGAACTAGGTTATAAACCGGTCCCATTTTCAGAATTAACAACCGATCCAAGTTTCTGGGCGGGCTGTAAAACATGTACCAATTTTGAAATTCTACAAAGCAAACAAAACAAAATGTGTCTTTGTACCGGAATGTTGTACGACCCAAAAGAAAAACAAAAAACACCACCAAAACATCCTTTTAATGAGGCTGTTTTAAGCAGACTTAAAAAAATTAAACAGGCTTTATTCTTAAACAAATTATTGTCATTTATTTTTTTATTTAAAATTTAACCAAAAAGAAATCTCAAACTGCTAAATACGAAAGTATTAGCCAAAATTATAAAAAATGAAAAAAGTAGTATTAGCTTATAGCGGAGGATTAGATACCTCGTATTGTTTGAAATATTTAAAAAATGAAAAAGGATATGAAGTTCATACTGTACTTGTAGATACAGGAGGATTTTCTGCTGAAGAATTAACAGCTATTGAAAAAAGAGCTTACGAATTAGGAAGTGCAAAACACGCCAACTTAACGATTTTAGATAAATATTACGATAAAGCTATAAAATATCTGATTTTCGGAAACGTATTAAAAAACAATACATACCCGTTATCAGTAAGTGCTGAACGTGTTTTTCAAGCAATTGAGGCTATAAAATATGCGAAAAAAGTAGGAGCAACAGCAATCGCTCACGGAAGTACTGGTGCAGGAAATGATCAAATTCGTTTCGATTTGATTTTCCAGACTATTGCTCCAGAAATCGAAATTATTACGCCAATTAGAGATTTAAAATTATCAAGACAAGAAGAAGTTGATTATTTGGCTCAAAACGGAGTTCACTATTCTTGGGAAAAAGCACAATATTCTATCAATAAAGGACTTTGGGGAACAAGTGTTGGAGGAAAAGAAACGTTGACATCAAGCCAGCCATTGCCAAGTGAAGCATATCCTTCGCAATTGCAAAAAGAAGGAGAAGAGAAAGTAACGCTTCATTTCGAACAAGGAGAATTAGTTGGTTTAAACGGAAAAACAGATAAACCATCAAATAATATTGTAGCGCTGGAAAAACTAGCAAGTGCTTATGCTATTGGTAGAGATATTCACGTAGGAGATACCATTATTGGAATTAAAGGAAGAGTTGGTTTTGAAGTCTGCCGCGCCGTTAATTATCATCAAAGCACACCATTTATTAGAGAAACATACTCTTGGAAAATGGCAACAATATTGGAAAGAACAATTAGGAAACTGGTACGGAATGTTATTCCACGAAGGACAATTCTTGGATCCAGTTATGAGAAACATTGAAACTTTCTTGCAAGACACTCAAAAAACAGTGAATGGAACGGTTACAGTTTCATTAAAACCATATCATTTCTCATTGGACGGAATTGAATCTGAAAACGATTTAATGAATACAGGCTTCGGTCAATACGGTGAAATGAACAATGCTTGGACATCTGACGATGCAAAAGGATTTATTAAGATTTTAGGAAATGCGCAAAACATATTCTCATCTGTAAACAAATTAGATCATGATTAATGTCGGAATTATTGGTGGTTCAGGCTACACTGCCGGAGAGCTCATCAGAATTTTAATGTATCATCCAAACGTAAACATCGATTTTGTTTACAGTACAACAAACGCTGGAAAACCTCTTTCTATAGCGCACCACGATTTGATGGGAGATATCGAAATGAACTTCACAGCAGAAATCAATCCGAATGTGAATGTTGTTTTCTTGTGTTTAGGTCACGGAAAATCAATTTCATTTTTGAAAGAAAATCAGTTTGCGAGTCATACTAAAATCATCGATTTAGGAAACGATTTCAGATTGAATAAAGATGCGCATTTCGAAGGAAAAGATTTTGTTTACGGTTTGCCCGAAATCAATAAAGCCGAAATCAAAAAGACAAATTATATTGCCAATCCAGGTTGTTTTGCAACGGCTATTCAGTTGGCTTTATTGCCTTTAGCAAAACACAATTTGTTGAATAATGATGTTCATATTAATGCTACAACAGGAAGTACAGGAGCAGGAGTAAGCCTTTCTGAAACTTCTCATTTCAGTTGGAGAAATAATAATATGTCACATTACAAAGCTTTTGAACATCAGCATTTAGGCGAAATTTCAGAAAGTCTGGTTCAGCCGCAAGATGATTTTGACAGCGAATTGCTTTTTATTCCGAACAGAGGAGATTTTCCAAGAGGAATTTTTGCAACTTTATATACAGTTTGCGATGATAGTTTGGAGCAATTAGTAGCAAAATACGAAGAGTTCTATAAAAACGAACCTTTCGTAACTGTTACTACAACCAACATCAACATGAAACAAGTGGTGCAAACGAATAAATGTATTATTAGTTTATTGAAAAAAGGAAACCGGGTTCTCATAACATCAATTATCGATAACTTAACCAAAGGTGCTTCAGGACAAGCGATTCAAAACATGAATTTAATGTTCGGTTTAGAAGAAACCACAGGTTTACATTTGAAACCAAGCGGATTTTAGATTGTTGGTTAACCGTGTAATCGTTAATTCGGTTAATCGATTAAACAAATCAACGATTAAACAATTAAACAAAACAAAAAATGAACTTATTCAACGTTTACCCATTATACGACATAACTCCAGTAAAAGCAGTAGATTGTACAATTATTGACGACAAAGGAGTAGAATATTTAGATTTATACAGCGGTCACGGTGTGATTTCTATTGGACACACACAACCGGATTATGTAGCAAAACTTAAAAATCAAATAGATAATTTAGGTTTTTATTCAAATGCGATTCAGAATCCTTTACAGGTTGAATTGGCACAGAAATTAGGAAAACTTTCTGGTCTTGAAGATTACGAATTGTTTTTATGCAGTTCTGGAGCTGAGGCCAATGAGAATGCTTTAAAATTAGCTTCTTTCCATAATGGAAAATCAAGAGTTGTGGCTTTTCATAATTCTTTTCACGGAAGAACTTCTGCGGCCGTTGCCGTTACAGATAATAAAAAGATTGTTGCGCCAATTAACGCGCGGCAAGTAGTTACTTTTTTGCCTCTAAACCAAATTGAATTAGTTGAGGCAGAATTAGCTAAAGGTGATGTTACAGCTGTAATTATCGAAGGAATTCAAGGAGTTGGAGGTTTAGACCAAGGAACAACTGAGTTTTTTCAAGCTTTAGAGAAAGCATGTAAAAAACATGATGTTGTTTTAATTTTAGATGAAGTGCAGTCTGGATATGGAAGAAGCGGAAAATTCTTTGCTTTCCAACACCACGGAATCAACGCTGATATTATCTCAGTTGCAAAAGGAATGGGGAACGGATTTCCTGTTGGAGCGATTTTGATTTCTCCAAAATTCGAAGCAAGTTTCGGATTATTAGGAACAACTTTCGGCGGAAGCCATTTGTCTTGTGCTTGCAGGAATTGCAGTTTTAGATGTAATTGAAAAACTGGATTTACAAAAGAATGTAAACGAAGTTTATGAATATTTCTTAGAAAAAATCAAAGAAGTTGAAGGTATCAAACAAGTTAAAGGAAAAGGATTAATGCTTGGAGTGGAGTTTGATTTTGATGTAGCGGCTTTAAGAAAGAAATTGATCATCGAAAAACACATTTTTACAGGAAGTGCCAACAATAAAAATCTATTAAGAATTTTACCGCCGCTTACAGTGAAAAAAGCGCATATCGATACGTTTGTAAAAGCTTTAAAAGAAAGTTTAGAAGAGTTAAAAAACTAATTCTCAGTCAATATTAAACCTGACGGGTTTTCAAAACCCGTCAGGTTTAAAATATAAGTTTCTGTTACTAAAAGAAACAACCAAAAAACAACCAACCAACTACAAATTATGAACCCATTATCAATTGAAAAACGCAATCTCGTACTGCGGACTATGGCAAAGCTGGTCGAACAGGAGCGGAATCAGATTATCTTAACCAATCAGGAAGATCTTGCTGATTACGACGGCTCAGATTTAGCAATGGAAGAACGCTTAAAAGTAGATGATAAAAAAGTCGACGAGATGATTTTATCATTAAATCAATTAGCTTCTCAGGAAGATCCTGTTGGCGTTGAGCGTTTTCATTTTACTCATGATAATGGAATAAAAGTGGTGAATAAAACAGCCGCTTTCGGAACGATTTTAATTATTTATGAATCTCGTCCTGATGTTACAATTGAAGCAGGCGGAATCGCTTTTAAATCCGGAAATAAGATCTTATTAAAAGGAGGAAAAGAGTCTTTAAAATCAAACTTAAAAATCGTAAGTCTTTGGCATAGAGCTTTAGAAGAAAACGGAGTTTCAAAAGAGTGGGTGGAATATCTAAATTACAACAGAACAGAAACTCAGGCTTTTTTAGAAAAACCAACTCAAAAAGTCGATTTAATAGTTCCGAGAGGCGGAGAAAAACTTATTGAATTTGTAAAAGCACACGCAACTTGTCCCGTAATTGTGAGCGGACGCGGAAATAATTTTGTTTACGTTCATGAAGATGCAGATACAGATTTGGCTTTAAAAGTAATTTTAAATGCTAAAACAGCTAAAATTTCGGCTTGTAATGCTTTGGATAAAGTTTTGATAAGTTCTAAGCTCCCAAATTTTGAAGGTTTTACAGCGATGTTGATTGAAGCTTTAATCGAAGCGAAAGTGGAAGTTATTGTCGATAAATCTTTAGAGAATTTCGAGAATACGAAAACAATTCAAAACGAAGATATCTGGTACGAAGAGTTTTTGGATTATAAAATCGTAATCGGAACCATTGATTCTCAGGATCACGCTATTGATATGATTAATAAATACTGTGGAGGGCATTCAGCCGCAATTATTACTAGAGATAATGAAGTTGCACAGCAGTTTATGGAATCGATCGATGCAGTTAGCGGTTTACCAAAATGCTTCAACCCGTTTCACAGACGGTGGACAATTTGGTCTTGGCGGAGAATTAGCGATAAGCACTGATAAATTGCATCAAAGAGGACCAATCGGCCTTCAGCATCTGGTGACCAATAAATGGTACGTTTACGGAGAAGGACAAATACGATAATTTTAGATTTTAGAGTTCAGATTTTAGATTGATGATTAACGATTTTTGATTTTAGATTATTGTAATTTAATTATAGATAAAGCTTTGCGAACTTAGCGTTTGTAAACACAAACAAGATAAGAAACCTTGCGCCCTTTGCGTTAAAAATAACTTAGTGCCTTAGCGCCTTCGTGGCAAAAACAAAAGACATGGCAAAAAAACGGATTTTATTAAAAATAGGAAGTAATACTTTAACCAAAGAAACCAATCATATTTCGCGGGGAAAGATTGAAGACCTCGGAATACAGATTGCGGCTTTAAACGACGAATATGAATTTATCATAGTGAGTTCAGGAGCAATTGCGGCGACAAAACAATTTGTAAAGTTGGATAATCAAGATAAAGATGTTTTTGTGAAACAGGCTTTGGCTTCAATAGGTCAGCCACATTTAATGCGGATTTACAATGAAAATTTTAAGGATTTAGGCTTAAATACGTCACAATGTTTGCTTTCATACTCTGATTTTGAAAAAGAACAGACCAAAAAGAACATTGTGAATACCATAAATGTATTAGTCAAAAACAATTACATTCCGATTATCAATGAAAATGATACCGTTGCCACAGATGAGATTCGGTTTGGAGACAACGACAAATTAGCGGCTTTAACGGCGGTTCTTTTAAATGTTGATATTCTGATCATTGCTACCAATACAAACGGAATTTACACAAAGAATTCAATTTACGATGAAGTTCCGGAAACAATTAAATTGGTAAATGATTTAAAAACGTTAGAAAAGGAAATCGGCGAATCAAAATCATCGCACGGAACAGGAGGGATGCAATCCAAAATAGAAGCGAGCAGCAATTTCAAAAGCGGCCAATATAGAAACCTGGATTGTCAACGGACTGAATGATAATTTTATTTTAAAAGCATTAAAAGACGAAATTCCATTTACGAAAATCGTTTAATTGTTTAATCGTTAATTCGGTTAATCGATTAAAAGCAGAACATAAAAAAACACAAATGGATAAAGTTAGATTTGATTAAGCGACAGAAACGATTAAACAAATCAACGATTAACCGATTAAACAAAAAAACAATGAACTATATCTCAATAAAAGAAATCAACTCATTATCAAAATGGGTAAAACAAGCGATTAAAATCAAAAAGAATCCGCTTAAAAATCAAAGTTTAGGAAAGAATAAGACTTTAGGAATGTTATTTTTTAATCCAAGTTTAAGAACGCGTTTGAGTACTCAAAAAGCGGCAATGAACTTAGGAATGAACGTTATGGTAATGAATTTTACCAACGAAGGCTGGACATTAGAGTTTGAAGACGGAGCTGTAATGAATTCAGGTGCTTCAGAACATATTAAAGAAGTAAGCAGAAGTAGTTTCGCAATATTGTGATATTATCGCGATTCGTGCTTTCGCAGGTTTGGTTGATAAGGAAAAAGATTATCAGGAAACTGTAATTTCAGGATTTTTGAAATACGCTACAGTGCCAATCGTAAATATGGAAAGTGCTGTTCGTCACCCATTACAGTCTTTGGCAGATGCTATTACAATGGAAGAATTCAAGACAAAGCATAAACCAAAAGTGGTCCTTTCTTGGGCACCACATCCAAAAGCATTGCCACAGGCAGTTGCAAATTCATTCGTAGAAATGATGCAAATGCAAAAAGACATGGATTTTGTAATCACGCACCCAGAAGGTTACGAATTAAGTTTAGAAATTACAAAAGACTGCAAAATCGAATACGATCAAAACAAAGCGTTTGAAAATGCCGATTTCGTTTATGTAAAAAACTGGAGTAATTTCAACGATTACGGAAAAGTAACCAACAGTGATCCGAACTGGACTGTAACGGCAGAAAAAATGGCTTTAACCAATAACGGAAAGTTCATGCACTGTCTTCCAGTTCGTCGTAACGTAATCGTAAGCGATGAAGTTTTGGATGGAGAAAATTCAATCGTAATCGAGCAGGCAAACAACAGAACGTATTCAGCACAATTAGTTTTACAAAAGATTTTGAAGAAAATATAATTTTTTTAAAGTTGCTAAGATTCTAAGCTACTAAGATGCTAAGAAACTTTGCGCACAAAAAACTTAGTATCTTAGAATCTCAGAACCTTAGAATCTTATGAAGAAAGTTACCGTAATCAAAATAGGTGGAAACATCATCGACAATCCAGCAGAATTAGAGCAATTTTTAACTGATTTTTCTAAAATTGAAGGCTACAAAGTTTTAGTTCACGGCGGTGGAAAATCGGCTACAAAAATGGCGCAGAGTATTGGTTTGGTTCCGCAAATGATTGATGGACGCCGAATTACAGATGCTCCGATGCTTGACGTTGTGGTAATGATTTACGCAGGACAAATCAACAAACACATTGTGGCGCAATTGCAGGCCAAAGACAATAATGCGATTGGTTTTTCTGGAGCTGACGGAAATTTAATTCAATCCACAAAAAGAAATCACCCAACAATCGATTACGGATTTGTAGGCGATGTAAAACAAGTGAATACCAAATTATTAGCGACTTTACTAGAAGCTGGAGTTGTACCCGTTTTCTGTGCGATTACACACGATAAAAACGGACAATTATTAAACACCAATGCAGATACAATCGCTAGCGAATTATCAATTGCATTATCTGAAGTTTTTGATGTGACGCTGACTTACTGTTTTGAAAAACAAGGCGTTTTGCAGGATTCAGAAGATGATTCATCTGTAATAACAGAAATCAACGAAACATTGTACAATAAACTAAAAGAAGAAAAAGTAATCCATTCCGGAATGATTCCGAAACTGGATAACTGCTTCAATAGTTTATCAAGAGGCGTTCAGAAAATCAAAATTGGACATCACAAAATGCTCCAAAATTCAGATATTCCGCATACAACGATTACATTATAAAAAATGTTGCCACAAATTGACTTTGATTTTTGCTGTTAAAAGAGAAAATAATTTTAGAGAAACATTAAAAAGTTCATTTTGATTTTAAATCTACAACAAAAAAATAATGTTTGGAAATCTGTGTAATTAGTGGCAAAAAAATAGAGTGCGCGAGGTATTTTAAATAAATTTGCGCAAGTAAAAATGGTCAAAGGAAAGCTCAAAAACTTTGCTCGCTTTGTTCCTTTGAGCCTTTGAACCTTATTAAAATGAAAAATATAGATACGCTTACCCAGGAAGCAATTAGTTTATTAAAAAGTCTTATAGAAACCCCTTCATTTTCTAGTGAAGAAGACCAAACGGCTCTTTTAATCGAAAATTGGTTCAATCAGAATGAAATTCCTTTCAAAAGAGAAAATAACAATGTGTGGGCTTTCAACAAATATTTCGACGAAAACAAACCAACACTTTTACTAAACTCACATCACGATACTGTACGTCCAAATCAGGCATATACTAACGATCCGTTTAAAGCGATCGAAAAGGATGGAAAATTATTCGGATTAGGAAGTAATGACGCAGGAGGATGCTTGGTTTCATTATTAGCAACTTTTGTTCACTTTTACGAAAATCAAAATCTTTCTCACAATATTGTAATTGTAGCTTCTGCAGAAGAAGAAAGCAGTGGGAAAAATGGTTTAAATAGCGTTTTAAAAAGCTTACCAGAACTAGATTGCGCCATTGTTGGAGAACCAACATTAATGCAATTGGCAGTTGCAGAAAAAGGACTTTTAGTTTTAGATGTAAAAGTAAAAGGAACAGCAAGCCACGCGACGCACCAAAACGATGATAATGCTTTATATAAATCAATTCCGGTAATGGAATGGTTTAAAAATTATAAATTCGACAGAATCTCAGATGTTTTAGGTCCAGTAAAAATGACCGTAACACAGATTAATGCAGGAAAACAGCATAATGTTGTGCCATCAGAATGTGATTTGGTTGTAGATATTCGGGTAACAGATCGTTATACAAACTCTGAAATTCTAGAAGTGGTTAAAGCAAATGTAAATGCCGAAGTAACGCCGAGATCTATGCATTTAAATGCTTCTTCTATTCCTGTTGCACACGGTTTGGTTCAGGCCGGAATCGCTTTAGGAAGAACAACTTACGGTTCGCCGACACTTTCAGATCAATCTGTTTTGAGCTGTCAGTCATTAAAATTAGGACCAGGAGAAACGTTGCGTTCGCATTCAGCAGACGAATTTATTTTTATAAATGAAATTGAAGAAGGAATCGACCTGTATATCAAAATACTAACGGATTTCTTTAAATTATAACAAAAGAAAAACCGCCACGAATTCACGAATTATTTTTTTATTATCTAAAAGAGATATTAATTCGAATTAATTCGAAAAAAATAATCGCAAAGATTTGAAAAAATAATTCGTGAATTCGTGGCGAAAAAAAGATGACCTATGAAACTTTGGGAAAAAGGAATACCAACAGATAAACAAATCGAACAATTCACTGTTGGAAATGACCGTGAACTGGATTTGGTTTTAGCAAAATACGATGCTTTAGGTTCAATCGCACACGCCAAAATGTTGGGACAGATTGGTTTATTAACTTCAGAAGAAACAACATCTTTAGTAGATGCTTTAAACGAAATCATTGCCGATATTGTAGTTGGTAATTTCGAAATAGAAGACAGTTTTGAAGATGTTCATTCTAAAATCGAATATCTTTTAACCGTAAAACTGGGCGATGCCGGAAAGAAAATCCACACCGCGCGTTCTCGTAACGATCAGGTTTTAGTAGATGTTCATTTGTATTTAAAAGACGAATTAAAAGCAATAAAAGAGCAGGTAAAAACATTGTTTGATTTGTTGATGGAATCGGCAGAAAAACATCAAAATGTATTATTGCCGGGCTATACGCATTTGCAAATCGCAATGCCATCGTCATTCGGAATGTGGTTTTCAGCTTACGCCGAAAGTTTGATTGATGATATTACGATGTTGAATGCCGCTTCAAAAATTGTAGATCAGAATCCGTTAGGATCTGCTCGCAGGTTATGGAAGTTCATTTCCTATCAACAGAACATTTACAACGCAAGAATTAGGTTTTGAAACCTTAAAATACAATGCTGTTCGTTGCGCAAATGAGCCGAGGAAAAGCAGAGAAAACAGTTGCTTTTGCGATGACAAGCGTTGCAGGAACATTATCAAAATTTGCCATGGATGTTTGTTTATACATGAGCCAGAATTTCGATTTTATTGGTCTTCCGGCACATCTTACAACAGGTTCAAGCATTATGCCTCACAAAAAGAATCCAGATGTTTTCGAATTAATTAGAGGAAAATGCAACAAGATTCAGGCGCTTCCGTATGAAATCACTTTAATTACAAATAATCTTCCAAGTGGTTATCATAGAGATTTACAGCTTTTAAAAGAAGGTTTGTTTCCAGCGATTCAAAACCTAAAAGCTTGTTTAGATATTGCAATTTTCTCAATAAAAGACATTACCGTGAAAGATCATATTTTAGAAGATAAAAAATACGATTATTTATTTACGGTAGATACATTAAACGAAATGGTTGTTGCAGGAATGCCGTTTAGAGATGCCTACAAAGCCGTTGCAGAACAATTAGAGGCTGGAACGTACAAATCTCCAAAAGAGACTAAACATACACACGAAGGCAGTATCAATAATTTATGTCTTGATGCGATTAAAGATAAAATGAAAGTGGCTTTTTAATGTCTGATAAGATGTGAAAAGTGAAAAGTTAAAAGGTCATTGATTTGTTTCAATGACCTTTTGATTTATAGAAGAATTAGTTTTTTACTAATTTAAATGTTTTGCTTCGATCTTCTATTTGAATTTTACATACATAAGTTCCTTTTGCCAGATTTCCCAGATTTAATTCAATTTTTTCATCTGAAATTACACTTTTTTTGGTTGTATAAACTTTTGATCCATTCGAAGAAAATAAATTAATTAAAGCAGTTCCGTTTTCTGTATTAGGAAATTTGATATTCAATAGATTATCAATAATGGTTGGATAATATTCAAGATTTAGATCTGACTTTTTTTTCGCCGATTCCTAAATTAGAACAGCTTGAAGCTATTTTGCCGTCAGCAGAAACCTGCAATGTCGCGCCAGCACCACAAGATGTGTTTGTTATGTAGCCAGCGATATCTGCAACCGGAATTGTTGTGTAAGCATAAGTTGGTTTTGAAACTGGGTCGCCAAAATCAGCCGATGCTTTTAAGGAATTATTAAATGTAATTCCAACTGTTCCGCCATCTGTGCTTATGTAGTTTTTAAAAGCGGTTCCTATTTTAGCAAAATCAGTTCCTTCAACATAACAAGTTGTATTATTGTTTCCGCCTCCTAAACCAATTGCAAGAGAACCAGAAACTGATGTGTTGTAATAACAGTTCAAAATATGAAGTTCAGCATTTCTTGCTCTAGGCATTCTTTCTTTACACCCTTCAGCCCAGTAGCAGTTTTTAAAAGTAATACTGTAATGTCCGTCAGCAGGAGCATCAGATTTTGAAGAACCTACTAAATCAGAAAATCTGTGATCATCGGCTCCGCCAGAACCTCCAGCTTTTGGTGCTTTTAAATAAGTAAATTTAGTCCATGAAACTGTTACATTATCGGCTGTTCCTTTATTGTCAAAATTACCATCCATTCCGTCTTGAAATTCGCAATGATCAACCCAAAGATTTGTTGCTTCAGAAGTAAGATTGTCGTGACCGTCAACATCATAAGCACCAGGACCTTCAAAAATTAAATTTCGGATGATGATATTATTTGATCCCGGTTTTATGTTTAAGATTCCAGATCCCGTTGCAGTTTGGTCAGTACTCACTAATCGTGCGCCAGGAAGACCAATAATGGTTTTGTCATTAATCAACAAACTGGTGTAAGTACAATTTATGGTTCCAGAAACCAAAATCACCTGTGGAGTGGTTAATTTGAGTTTTGCCGTTAAATCTGCTAGAGTTGAAACGGTTACTGGCGATGCGTTTCCTCCTCCCGTTGCATTAGCGCCAAATCCCTCTGGAGCTGTCATATAGTAGTTCTGAGCAGAAACGAGGTTAGCGCTTACTATTAGAAATAGTAAAATTAGCTTTGATTTCATTTTTAATGGTTTATTAAGTGGTTTATGTTGCAAATATATAATAAAATGTAATCGATTACATGTTTATAATTGCTTAAATTTTAAATGTTTCTTTATTTTAGAAATTTTAGAGAAATTGAAATTTTGAGTAGAATTATGTATGATTTTTTGGCGAGATTATTTTTACAATTGCAATTTTATTGAATCAAAAAACACTATTTTTGAAAGTACTTACAATATAAATTGCTTATGAATAAGTTTGACAGCCAGAATACGAAACGACTTCTGGATAAAAATCTCATTACTGAGAATCAATATCAGGAAATAGTTTCTTATCGTAATTTGAATATTTTTTCATTAAATGTAGAGTTGAAACTTTTCCTGTATTTATCCGTTTTATTGTTTACTTCGGGAATCGGAATATTGATTTATGAAAATATTGATTCAATTGGGCATATTGTGATTCTTTCGCTTCTTTTAATTGTAATTGCAGTTTGCTTTTTCTATTGTTTTAAAAACTCAAAAGGATTTAAAAAGTCGGAAACACAATTTGATCATCCGGTCATAGAGTATTTAGTGTTAGTCGCAAATATTCTGACATGCATTTTTATTGGGTACTTGCAGTTTCAATACAAACCTTTTGGCGAACATTACGGATTGGCAACATTGGTACCAACCATAGTAAGTTTCTTTTGCGCGTATTATTTTGATAATAGAAACGTCTTAGCGATTGCGATTACGGGATTAGTCGCTTATGTCGGACTTTCGGTAACGCCTCAGGATTTATTAAAAAACAATGATTTTTATGCCAGTGAAAGTTTAAGTTATTCTGCTGTAATGCTGGGAATTTTATTGATTTTGTGGACAATTTACAGTAATCGGATTTCATTAAAAACCCATTTTAGTTTAGTTTTTCTAACTTTTGCTTTGCATATTATTAGTATTGCGACAATCAGTAATTTACTGCATCATGATATTTTGATCTGGCTGATTTTTACGGGTGTTTTAGGAGGTTCAACTTTTTATTTTTATAAGATTAGTTATGAAATGAGGGCTATGTCATTGTATGTTTTTATGATCCTATACGGTTATATTGGAGCGAACATAATTTTGTTCAGGCTTTTTGAAAATGTTGATTTCTCTAATATTTGGGAACTTTTTGTTTTTCTGTTGCCTGTATATTTTATTGGCTCAATTGTAATGTTCATTAAAATAATTAAAAACTTTCATAAAGAAATCGCGACATGATTATATACGATAAAAAGATATTGGATAATGAAATTTTAGTTGATGAAGCTAATTCTTTGTATAATGGAGGTTTTATAAATAAAGAACAAAAGAAATTTGTCAAGAACGGATTGCCAGTTTTTAAAAGCCAGGACAATGTTTTGGTTAGAACTGGATTCTTTTTACTGGGCAGTTTTTTATATAGTTCAATATGTGGTGCGATTTCTATCGTTGGAATGCATGCTGAGAATGCTTATTTCGATATCTGCTGTTATATTTTTGCCGCAGTTGGTTTTGTTGGTTCAGAATTCTTGGCAAAACAAAATTATCGCAATCATGGACTAGATGATGCTTTTATCTTGGGAGCCATTTTAAATATCGGATTTGCTATCGGAATTACTACAGAAGGCTACGAGTCTGTTATAGCTTTTTTTATGGCAGGAGTATCGGTTTTGATGTTTTTGAGATACCTGCATTTGCTTTCAATGTTGGTTTTTTGTTTATCAATTACAGCGTTTTTGTTTTTTCAAATGCTTGATTTTGGTGAAATTGCAAAAGCGATTCTACCATTTACAGCAATGATTTTTGCGGCAGTTTTCTATTTTTCGACAAGAAAATTAATTGATAAATTAACCGAAAGCTATTATTATAATGGTCTTTTATTGGCAAATAGTTTTTGCTTGGTATTGTTTTATCTTTCTTGTAATTATTTGGTAGTAAGAGAACTTTCAGCAGAGCTTTTAGGAACAGAGGTAAAACCCGGAACAGATATTCCATTTGCTTTCTTCTTTTATGCTTTTACTTTGATTGTTCCAGTCGCGTATTTAGTTCAAGCTTTAAGAACTAAAGATAGAATTATGCTGTGGATAAGTTTTCTGGCAATTGGATTTTCGATTTATACCATTCGATTTTATTACGCAGTTTTGCCGATGGAAGCGGCTTTGACTTTGGGCGGACTTGTTTTATTCGCAATATCGTATTTCTCAATCAGAAAATTAAAAGAAAAAGAAAGTGGTTTGACATTTAAACCCGATAGAATCAATCATTCAGATTCGATTTTAAATGCAGAAGCCTTAATTGTAGCTTCAACTTTCGGAATGAAACCAGAAGTAAAACCACAAGATTCTCCAATGGAATTTGGTGGAGGAGGTTTTAGTGGAGGAGGTTCTGGAGGAAGTTTTTAGATTGGTTTTTTCGCCACGAATTCACGAATTTATATCTTCAAAGATTATCAAAAATAATTCGTGAATTCGTGGCAGAAAAAAACTATACTTTACTTTTCAAAGCCTCTGCATCAATATCACTATGCGAAACATCGTAAACAGCTTTTCCGTTTTTGATTAAAATCAATTGAGGCGATTCGTGGTAAACTCCAAATTTGCTAGCAATTTCGTTCGAAACATCTCTGTGTGCGATTAAATCTAAAAAATAAGCATCAACAACATTTTCAAGATCATATTCTCTTTCAAATTGTTTTAAAGCCATTCGGCTGATGCTTGCATCTTGTACTGTGTTTGAAAATGACGACTGGTTTTTCATTTGAAATGGCTTCAATTTCCATTAATTGAAGCGTATCTGTTAATTCGTTCCAGTTTACTTTGCTTTTAGGGGCTTCTGAGTTCTCTGAACTTCCGAAGATTGAATTAAAAAAACTCATATTTGGCTTGTTTTATGACTTTTTGACGTGTTAAAATAGTAGAAACTTGATTTTATCAGTCATTTTGTCTGTTTTTTTACTGTGGAATATAATTTGTCTATTCGAATACAAAGTTAAATCTTTTGAGTTAAAAATCTAACTCGATAAATCGTAACTTTAATCTTATAAATTTCAAAACAGTAAAATCAATCAAATCAAAAAAATATGAACATAAATAAATTTACTATTAAATCGCAGGAAGCCATACAGTTGTCGCAACAATTAGCACAGCGAAATGGCCAACAGCAAATTGAAAATGAACACATTTTCAAAGCCATTTTTGAAGTGGATGAAAACGTTGCGCCGTTTATTTTGAAAAAACTAAATGTAAACGTTCCGTTGTTTCTTCAAATTTTGGACAGTACCATTCAGAATTTCCCAAAAGTTTCTGGAGGAGATGTTATGCTTTCCAGAGATGCAAACAAAGCTTTGAACGAAGCCGAAATTATTGCACAAAAAATGAACGACGAATACGTTTCGATCGAACATTTAATCTTAGGCATTTTCGACTCAAAAAGCAAAGTTTCTCAAATCTTAAAAGATCAAGGAGTTACTGGAAAAGGTTTGAAAGCGACAATCGAGGAATTGCGTAAAGGAGAAAGAGTAACATCGGCTTCAGCTGAAGAAACGTATAATTCTTTAAATAAATATGCTAAAAATTTAAACGAATTAGCAAGAACAGGAAAACTTGATCCAGTTATTGGGCGTGACGAAGAAATTCGACGTGTATTGCAGATTCTGACTCGTAGAACAAAAAATAACCCAATGCTTATTGGTGAACCTGGAGTTGGTAAAACGGCAATTGCAGAAGGATTAGCACATAGAATTGTGGACGGAGACGTTCCAGAAAATCTAAAAGATAAAATCGTATTCTCATTAGATATGGGAGCTTTGATTGCTGGAGCAAAATACAAAGGAGAATTCGAAGAACGTTTGAAATCGGTTGTAAAAGAAGTTACAGCGGCAGACGGAGATATCGTTTTGTTTATAGACGAGATTCACACCCTTGTAGGAGCGGGTGGAGGAGAAGGCGCAATGGATGCGACAAATATCTTGAAACCAGCTTTGGCTCGTGGTGAATTGAGAGCAATTGGTGCAACAACTTTAGATGAATATCAAAAATATTTTGAAAAAGATAAAGCGCTTGAAAGACGTTTCCAAAAAGTTCTAATCGATGAACCGGATACCGAAAGTGCAATTTCGATTTTACGTGGAATCAAAGAGAAATACGAAACACACCATAAAGTTCAAATTAAAGACGAAGCAATTATTGCCGCGGTAGAACTTTCGCAAAGATATATTACGAATCGTTTCTTGCCAGATAAAGCAATCGACTTGATGGACGAAGCCGCCTCTAAACTGCGCATGGAAATCAATTCAAAACCAGAAGAATTAGACGTTTTGGATCGTAAAATCATGCAGTTGGAAATCGAAATCGAAGCCATCAAACGTGAAAAAGAAGAAAGCAAACTGAAAATTTTAGGTATGGAATTGGCCAACCTGAAAGAAGAACGCAACGAAATCTATGCAAAATGGAAACAGGAAAAAGATATCGTTGACGGAATTCAGGCTGTAAAACACGAAATCGAAGACTTTAAATACGAAGCAGAACGTGCAGAACGTGAAGGCGATTACGGAAAAGTAGCCGAAATTCGTTACGGAAAAATAAAAGAAGCGCAGGAACGCCAGGAAACTTTGCAAAAACAATTGTTAGAATTCCAATCTGGAAATTCTTTGATTAAAGAAGAAGTAACCAGAGAAGATATTGCAGAAGTTGTAGCAAAATGGACCGGAATTCCAGTTACTAAAATGCTTCAAACAGAAAGAGAAAAACTATTGCATTTGGAAGATGAATTACACAAACGTGTGGTAGGTCAGGAAGAAGCGATTGAAGCTGTGAGTGATGCTGTCCGTAGAAGCCGTGCCGGTTTACAGGATATGAAAAAACCTGTTGGATCATTCTTATTCTTAGGAACAACCGGAGTTGGTAAAACAGAGTTGGCAAAAGCCTTGGCGGAATATCTTTTTGACGACGAAAATGCTATGACGCGTATCGATATGAGTGAGTACCAGGAACGTCACAGTGTGAGCCGTTTGGTGGGTGCGCCTCCAGGATATGTTGGTTATGATGAAGGTGGTCAGTTGACGGAAGCGGTTCGTAGAAAACCTTATTCTGTTGTACTTTTAGATGAGATCGAAAAAGCGCATCCGGATACATTCAATATTTTGTTGCAGGTTCTGGATGAAGGACGTTTAACAGATAATAAAGGACGTTTGGCCGATTTTAGAAATACGATTATTATTATGACCTCAAATATGGGAAGTAATATTATTCAGGAGAAATTTGAAAACCTAAAAGGAAGTGTTGAAGCCGCAACAGAAGTCGCTAAAAACGAAGTTTTAGGGTTGTTAAAACAAACTGTTCGTCCTGAGTTTATCAACCGTATCGACGAAATTGTAATGTTTACACCACTTACAGTAGAGAATATCTCAAGAATTGTAAGCTTACAGTTAAAAAGTGTTACCAAAATGCTGGCGTTGCAAGGCATTACAATGGATGCAACTCCAGAAGCGATTGCTTATCTAGCAGACAAAGGCTACGATCCGCATTTTGGTGCTAGACCAGTGAAACGCGTCGTTCAAAGAGAAGTATTGAATCAATTGTCAAAAGAAATTTTGGCAGGAAATATTACAACAGACAGCATTATTTTATTAGATGCTTTCGATGGCAACTTGGTTTTTAGAAACCAAACAGCTAAATAATTTTTTTATGTTATTCTTAAGAAAAGCATCAGTCGAAAGGCTGGTGTTTTTTTTAGATTCTTGCTTTTTTAATACTATTTTACTGTAGTAAAAATTGTATATTTGGAGTAAACTATTAAATCATTTATATGAAAAAAAGCCAAAGAAAATTTTTAAAATTGATTATTGTAACCATTTTATTTACCGCTAATTTATACTCACAAGAAAGTATTGTTGTTACTGGTGGGAAAGGTGCTGGAATTGGTGGAACATCAAGTTATTCGGTGGGACAGATTGCGGCTATACAATTAAAAGGTAGTGGCGGGTCTGCTCAAGAAGGTATTCAGCAAGCCTATGAAATCGCGACTTTAGGAAATGATGAGTTCGATGAAATTAGTTTGGTTATGACTGCTTTTCCTAATCCAGTTGTTGATGAACTAAACCTTATTGTGTTGCAAAATAAATTTGATGACTTGTCTTATGATTTATTTGATATAAACGGAAAAGTACTATCAAAAAACAATAAAATAAGTGCATCCGAAACAAAAGTTTCAATGCAGGGATTAGTAAAAGGAGTTTATTTTCTCGCAATAAATAACAATTCGAAAAAAATAAAAACATTCAAAATTATTAAAAAATAAAACCAAAAACAGTAGATATATATATGAAAAAAATTACTCTCGTATTACTATTATTAAGTTCTTTCACAATCTTATTCGCCCAGGCCCCGCAAAAAATGAATTACCAATCTGTGATGCGCAAAACAGATGGAACGTTGCTAGCAAATACTTTAGTTGGCATTAAAACTAGTATTTTAATAGGTTCAGCAACAGGAGCCGCTTCTTACGTGGAAACTCAAACTACAACAACAAACGCCAACGGATTGGCAACAATAGAAATTGGAGGAGGAACTCCAGTAACAGGTACATTTTCAGGAATTAACTGGGGAGCAGGATCACATTTTGTAAAAACAGAAATTGATCCAGCCGGAGGAACTAATTACACGATTAGTGGTACAAGCCAGCTCTTAAGTGTCCCTTATGCTTTATATGCGGGAAGCAGTGCAAATAAAGGAAAAACAACTATAATCATTACCGGTAATATAACGGATGCCGAGGTCTGCCGCACAGATACAATCTGAGTTTGGACCTTACACAGAAAATATTTATATTATGGGTACAACAAATCTGACTAGTATTGATTTGAGCATGGTAAAAAAAATTATAGACCTCAATGTAAGTGATAATTTAAATTTGACAACTATAAATTTTAGTAATCTCAGCGAAATTTATAAGGATTTAAAAATAATGGGAAATGAAAAATTAAGTTCAGTTTCGTTTCCTGTTTTGAAAATAAGCTATTCAGGTGATACAAATATTTCAAGAAATTCTTCTTTAACATCTATTTCTTTTCCTTTGCTAACAAAATCAGTAGAACTTTATTTTACAAACAATCCTCTTCTTACTTCTATAGATGTACCGTTATTGACTTTTGTTAATAATAATGAGGGAGTTACTTTTAGAAATAATGCTCTTTCCAGTACTCAAATTAATTTAATTTTAAGCAGATTAAAAAATTTAACTTCTAAAGGAAATTATATCCAATTAGACAGGCAAACTCCGGTAGCTCCTCCTACAGGCCAAGGAATTACAGATAAAGCATTTTTGGTAAACAGGGGAGATATTGTAACAACAGATTAATTTGTAGAAAATATTTTTAGATGCATTGAAACATCGGTCAAAAGGCTGGTGTTTTTTTGTACCGTGAATTCTGAAACTTTTAATCTAATTCATATAACATAATATATTCAAAAAAGATCCAATTTTAAATCGATAAAAATCAGCAAATTATTAATTAAAATTAAAAAATCATGAACAATATTTTCAGAGGATTGCTAGCAGGATATGGTGCTAAAAAATTAGGAGGTGGATGCTTCGGAACCATCATTGTTTTCATTATTCTGTGGGTGCTGTTAGGGCAATGCAGTTAGAGTTGGTTTTAAGCACATAGCAGAAAAATAGGAATAAAAAATACAAATTTTAATGTCCGATTGTTGGGCAGATTAAGGCAAATTGTCTAGATTCGCATCACTAAAAATAAATTTTAAAAATGGGTTCAGGTTTTTTCGCCTTGTTAGATGATATCGCGACAATTATGGATGATGTTGCAGTAATGAGTAAAGTTGCAGCAAAAAAACAGCTGGAATTTTAGGAGACGATTTGGCTGTAAATGCCGAAAAAGCTTCAGGATTTGCATCGTCTAGAGAACTTCCTGTATTATGGGCAATCAGTAAAGGTTCGTTATTGAATAAAATTATTATTCTTCCAATTGCTTTTTTGTTAAGTGCATTTTTTCCAATTGCCATAATGGTAATTTTGGTTTTGGGAGGATTGTTTTTAGCATACGAAGGAGCAGAAAAAATCTACGAATTCTTTTTCCTCACGCACATGAAGAATCAGAAGGAATAACTGATGAAGTTCTTACCGAAGAAGAAATTTTGGTAATCGAAAAAGACAAAGTAAAATCAGCAATTGTAACTGATTTTATTCTTTCTGTAGAAATCGTAATTATCGCTTTAGGAACAGTAATCGGGAAACCATTATTGCAACAGATTATTACTGTATCCATCATTGCAATCATTGCCACTATAGGTGTTTACGGAATCGTAGCGCTAATTGTTCGTATGGACGAAGTAGGTTTCAAGATGATTCAGCACAGCAAAAAAGAAAAAGTGTATTAAAATTTATCGGAAATATTTTAGTTCAAGCACTTCCAAAAGTAATTAAAGCTTTGACCGTAATTGGAACAATTGCCTTGATTATGGTCGCGGGAGGATTGTTTGTGCATTATATCCCTTATATTCATCATCTAGCAGAAGAAATTAAAATTCCGTCAATTATTAAAGAATTTATGGCAGGATTAGTTTTAGGTTTTGTAACTCTAGGAATAGTAAATCTTTTCAAAAAAATATTCAAAAAGAAAGAAACAGCAGTTTAGTTTCTGTTCTTAGATATTCAAAACACCAGTCGAGAGGCTGGTGTTTTTTTTTGTTTTTTTGAAGCAGAAATATCATTTTCAGTTCAAGTTTTGTCCCGCTCTCCGCTGTATCTTTTCCCTGCTAAAGAAGCAGGAAAAAGGATGTCGCTTCGATCGGGGCTAGATGAGAAGTTTTTATTTTTATAAGAAATATTGGCATTTTGAAAAAAAATAACAAAAAATAAGTTTCTGATTTATAGAAGGTTGAAATTTTGAGTAAACTATTTAACATTTTACCAAAGCAACCTTTGCAACTACACAGCATCTTCATAGTAATTAACAATTAATTATTATTTTATATGAAAAGTTTTAGATTAAAATCAGTTTTAGTAGTATTATTTTTATCAACTGCATTAATTTCATGCGACAACGACGACGATAAAGCTGAAACATCAGTTAAAACAAAAACAGCATTTGTGACAAAAATTGAAGGTCCAGCAACTGGAAAAGTAAATGATGAATTGAGTTATGATGTAACTTATTTGGTTGATAATGCTTGTGGCGAATTTGATAAGATTTCAGAAGCTACAATCGGTGAGGTAAAAGGTCTGCAAGTTGTAGCAAAATATCCAGTAGATGGAGTTTGTACGCAACAAGTGCCAGATCCTAAAAAGACAGTTTACAAATTCAAAGCAACTGCAAAAGGAACTATCGAAATCAAATTCAAAAAATCAGAAACTGAATTCTTGACTCAGAAAGTTGTGATTGAATAAAACACTTTCTTAGTTGATATTTTTTTAGGTTGATAAGCCATTTTGCAGAGGTTTGATTTTAAGCTGATGTAAAATGGTTTTTTAATTTTAATGCATCTATTGTTTGTTATATAAAAGTTATCAGCTTTGCCATTCCTTTAAAAAGTGTTATTTTTGCACTCTAAATTTCATGTCATGCCGAAAAGAAAATATAAAATATCAGTAATTCAGTTAAATCTGAATGATGTTGCTGAAAATAATCTTAAAAAATGTATCAGCTGGGTAAGAGATGTCGCAAGCCAAGGAGCAGAGGTGATCTTACTTCCTGAATTATATAGCAGTCATTATTTCTGCCAAAGCGAAGATGTAGATAATTTTGCATTAGCAGAACCACTTTACAGTACTTCATTTATTGCTTTTAGCGAATTGGCAAAAGAATTAGGAGTTGTAATCATTGTTCCTTTCTTCGAGAAAAGAATGGCTGGAATCTACCACAACAGCGCTTATATCATCGATACAGATGGTACAGAAGCTGGTTTGTACCGTAAAATGCACATTCCAGACGATCCGCATTTCTATGAAAAATTCTATTTCACGCCAGGTGATTTAGGTTTCCAAGCAATCGAAACTAAAAAAGGAACGGTTGGAACATTAATCTGTTGGGATCAATGGTATCCAGAAGCGACTAGAATTACAGCTTTAAAAGGAGCAGAGGTTTTATTCTATCCAACAGCTATCGGATGGCATCCAAAAGAAAAAGAACAATATGGAGAAAATCAGTACGGAGCATGGATGAACGTAATGAAAGGTCATGCCGTTGCTAATGGTGTTTTCGTTGTCTGCTGCGAACCGAATTGGTTTAGAAAAATACCTTGAAGGAACTGAAGGAATTCAGTTTTGGGGAGCATCTTTCATCGCTGGGCCACAAGGAGAAATTTTAGCTCAGGCTTCACACGATAAAGAAGAAATCTTAATTGCTGAAGTTGATTTAGATCTTCAAGAAAATGTTCGTCAAAACTGGCCGTTTTTCAGAGACAGAAGAATTGATGCTTTTGGAGACATTACAAAAAGAGCAATCGATAAATAATTCGATTAAAATTATATTAGAAAGAGCTGTCTGAAAAGACAGCTCTTTCTTTTTATAAGCTTCGGAGAAGCTAAATATTTATAGTAAAGAACAGACATATTTATTTATTTATTTATTTATTTATTTATGATCTAATATATCGCTCCGCTGGAGCTTTTTCTTTGTTGGTTTCAAATTCTATAAATATCTCGCTCCGCTGGAACTTAAAGATTTTTATAAAAAAAAGCTGTTTCAAAAATGAAACAGCTCCTTTTCTCGTTTTTAGCTTTATATAGATTACTTCACTTGGAAAGTAACTCTTCTCACGATTTGACGTGCCTCTTTAGAATTTTTGTTAACAGAAGTATCCTCTCCATTAGCAATTACATTCAATCTTGAAGCATCAATTCCGGCATTTACAGCTACTTTTTTCACAGCTTCAGCTCTTTTTCTTGATAATTCAGTGTTGTAGCTTGAGCTTCCAATTTCATCAGCATAACCAATAATATCAGCTGATTTTCCTGGGTTGTTTTTCAAATATTTCACTAAGAAATCAACGCCAGACAATGAAGCATTTGTTGGTTTAGACGAATTGAAGTCGAAATATACATTTACATAACCTCCGTTGATTAATTCTTCAACAGTACTGTTTGTAAGACTTCCACTTCCAGCGCCTTTCTTTTCGTAAGTTTTGTCTAAATAGCTTTCTAGCTCATCAGGCACACCGTTTTGATTGGTATCAATAGATTGACCTTTTGTGTTTACTGCGACTCCTGCAATACTATTTGGCTCTAAATCATACAAATCAGCGACACCATCTTTGTCAGTGTCTAAAAGTCCAGTTTCAACTAAGTCCACTCTTTTTCCAATTCACTGATTCTGTCTTCTTCACCAACCCAGTCGGCATGTTTTTCATTTTTACCTAAATAGAATGTCAACCCAACAGAAGCGTTTAATAAAACACCATCAAATGCGCCTGTTCTAGTAGTTCCCATTCCATCAAAGTTCCAGTTTTGTTTTCCGTTTACAATTCCGGTTAGGTCACCAGTTAAAGCAACTCTATTGCTTAATTTGATTTGACCAGTTAAACCTAGAATTCCGTGTCCCATATAATCCTGACCTCCTGGACCAGTTTCGGTACTAATTTGCGAAACTCCAAAACCTCCATGTGCTAAAACACCAATAGTATTTGTCCAAGTTTCAAAATTCAAGGCGCGTCCAATATTTACAACACCTTGGATGCTCGCTCTTACGTATCTACTTTCAAAATCTGGAGTGTCATCACGTTCTGTAAATTGATCGTATCCTACGTCTAATTTTACCCCAAACTTTGGGCTAAACATATATCTCACACCTAAATCAGCATGAAACGGATTTAAAGTTGAAGTAGAATAACCAGGAGTCATTGTTCGAGTCGGTTTATTGACACCGCCATTTAATTCTATAGACCATTTATTGTATTGTGATTGATCAACTGTAGGAGTAGTAGTGGTCGTCATATTTTGTGCGCTTGCTGAAAACGTCGCTATTAAAAAGGACAGAGAGCATAATTTCTTTTTCATGATATTCAAATTTAGGTTGGTTTTTATTTTAAACTCATGACAAAATTATGTGGTGGGTTTTAGAATGTGTTCTATTTGCTCTTACATAATTCCCACGTTTTGGCTTTTTATTATGTAAATTCGTTAATGAAATCAAAATTAGGGACATAAAAAAAGGACAAAATTTATATTTTGTCCTTCCTCCCTTTTTTTAAAATAAGATTTATTTCAAGTCTGGTTGATATATTTTTATACTTCCGTCACCTTCGTCGCTTACTACTAGCAAACTTCTTTTAGTAGGACTTTTTGAAGCTGGAATAAAAAGAATTCCTTCTGGAGCATCACCTGTTTTTACAGTTTGCAAATATTGTGGAGATGTTGGGTTTGTAGCATCATAAACCATAAATGCATCTGATCTTTCTAATCCAACAAATATGATATTCTGGCTTCCCATTTTTGCAACGACAACAGCTTCTGGCTCAGAACCTTTGTCATCACTGCGTTTGTCGTCGTAAGTTCCTAATTCATTTGTTTTTTTGTCAACATCATTTTTGCTGTCAAAAACAATTTTTCCTGTGTTTCCGTTCCAGATAGAGAAAGATCTTGCCCCAAAACTTACCATTTCGTCTAAATCGCCATCACCATCTGTATCGCCCATGTCAGCAACAAGATTTAATCTGCCATAATTAGCATCAAGTTTCATATTTGTCGCATCTGGAAAAACTGTCGCATCAAGTTTCAAGCTTTTCATTCTTTTGATATCTGTGTAAGCAGTATATTCTCTTGCATCACCTTCATTGGCAGTAACAAAATAAGGAACATTATTAGCAGAAAAATGACTAATTGCATCTGGCATATACATTCCTTTCACTTTCCAAGGATTAAAAGCAATTTTATCGTCAAGGTCGCTTATATCTATTGCATTTTCTGCAGTATTGTAATCTTTTAAACCTAATGGATAAATAGCTGTGATAGTTTTAGAGGTCAAATCAACTTTTGCAACTCCGTTGTTTTCTTGTAAAGTTACCCAAGCCGTTTTAGAATCATCAGAAATCGTGATGTATTCTGGTTCAATGTCTTGTGCGAAGCTTTTTGCAAATTTCGAAATTCTGAATCCGTCTTTAGCTAATGTTGTCGCTTGGCTCGCAAATGAAGCAAAATCAAGTGTTGTAACGTTATAAGTACTTGTTTCAATGATAGAAATTGTACCGTTCGGATCTTGCGTGTAGTCTGTGTTTGGCTCGCCTTCATTAGCAGTCATGATATATTTTCCGTCAGGAGAGAAAGTGATCATGTCAGGCAAAGCACCAACGGTAACTTGTTTGATCAAGCTGTAATCTGAAGTATTGAAAACAACTACTTTTCCATTTCCTTGTTTGTTTACAGTCGATTCTAATGCAACAGCAAGTTTTCCGTCAAAAACAGAAACGCTGTTTGAAGCACCTTCGTAAGCTGTTAAATCAATTTTTCCAATTTTTGCTGGTTTTGTAGGATCAGATAAATCGATAACATCAATTTGATTAGTTCCGCTGTTGTTTACTGTAAAAAGTCTTTTTGTTTTTTCGCAATAAGCTGAAATTTCGGCGTAGACTTCACCGCCAATTGTAATAGAACCAATTTCTTTAAAAGTTCCAGGGTTTTCGTTTACAATAACTTCAGGTTCACCATTTGAGTTTTCATCGTTATTACAGCTTGTCATAATAAGTAAAGCTGTTAATAATGAGATTGTTAATTTTTTCATTTTAATAGTTTTTAGTTCTGCCAAAAGTAAATAGGAGAACTTTTTTGAATATTAAGCCTTCATTATTTAATCTTTAACTTAATTTTTGCAAGATATTATTTGTAAAATTTGACGCGAATTTCAATCAGATGTTTTATAGTCCTAGCGAATGCTTATCTTTGTACACTTTCAAAATATAGAACGTTTTTATGTCAACAAATAATAGAAGATTTCCAGCAGAATGGGAAAAACAACAAGGAATTGTATTGTGTTTTCCGCACAATGGTAACGATTGGCCAGGAAAATACGAAGCTGTTCAATGGGCTTTTGTAGAATTTATAAAAAAAGTAGCCACTTTTGAAACGGTTTTTTTGGTCGTAGCCGATGAAAAACTGAAAGAAAAAGTTGCTGATATGCTTGAAAGAGCTCGTGTTAATATTAAAAATGTTTCCTATATCATTCATAAAACCAACAGAAGCTGGATGCGTGATTCTGGACCAATTATTGTAAAAAATGGATCAAAAAGAGAAGCATTAAATTTCAACTTCAATGGTTGGGCGAAATACAAAAACTATCAATTAGATAAATTTGTTCCGGGAAAAGTGGCTGATTTTATTGATGTTCCCTTGACACAGGTTATGTATAAAGGAAAACCTGTAATTGTTGAAGGCGGTGCAATTGATGTAAACGGAAAAGGAACTTTGTTGACTTCTGAGGAATGTTTAATGCATCCAACAATTCAAGTTAGAAATCAAGGATTTACTAAAGAAGATTACGAAGCGGTTTTTAAAGAATATCTTGGAGTTACAAACGTAATCTGGCTTGGAGACGGAATTGAAGGAGATGATACTCACGGACATATCGACGATTTATGCCGATTTGTAAATGAAGATACGATTGTAACGATTGTAGAAACTGATAAAAACGATTCAAATTATAAGCCTTTGCAGGACAATTTGAAACGTTTGCAAAACGCAAAATTAGAAAACGGAAAATCTCCTGTAATTGTAGCATTGCCGATGCCAAAACGTGTAGATTTTGAAGATTTAAGATTGCCGGCAAGTTATGCGAATTTCTTGATTCTGAATAATTGTGTTTTAGTGCCAACATTCAACGATAGCAACGATAGAGTAGCTTTAAATATTTTAGCAGAATGCTTCCCAGACAGAGAAGTAATCGGCATAAGCTGTATCGATTTTATCTGGGGATTTGGAACTTTACATTGTTTAAGCCAGCAGATACCTGCTTAAATTACGATATAAAACTTATATGAAAGTGAGTAGAAAAAAGAGATAGTTCTTTTGGTTTTATTAATAAGCACAACAATTTATACTTACTTTAATGTTCCAGAAAGTTTTTATATTGAAGGAGGTTCATGTTATCAGGGAATAAGTGCGACAATAAATATTTTTATGCTGAAAATATGTTTTGTTCTGAGTTTTGCGGCGTTAATTTTAATGTTGTTTGATGCTAAAATTATAATTTCAAAAATAATGGGTTCAGTTTCATTATATGTTTGGGTTATGTGGACAATATTGATGTTTTCTGATGCAAAAGCAAACGAATTATTTTATTGTATACCATTTCTGATTGCAAGTTCCTTAATCGTATTTATGTGTTTCAAACACAAGAAAGTTGTGAAATAATTTATTTTATTTGTACAAATAAAAAATTTGCGTCTCTGCGTCTTTACGAGATTCAATTCATAATAAAAAAACCTTGTTAGATTCTAACAAGGTTTTCATTTTTTATATCTCTTCAGATTTATCTTCTCTTCATTGTCTGATGAATGGAGGTAATAATTGACTAGCAACTTCTCCAAAACCAATTCTTACGTCATGATTTTCGCAGAAACCTCGAATAATTACAGTATCATGATCTTCAATGAATTTACGTTCTCCACCGCCATTCAATTGAATCGGATTTTTTCCTCCCCAAGTTAATTCTAACATAGAACCAAAACTATCTGGGGTTGGTCCAGAAATTGTTCCAGAACCCATCATGTCACCAGAATTCACACGACATCCGTTTGAAGTATGATGCGCTAATTGCTGGCTCATGTTCCAATATAGGTATTTGAAATTAGATTTAGAAACTACAGTTTCTTCTTGATCTACAGGTTGAATAGAAACTTCTAAATGAATATCAAAAGCTTTCTTTCCTTTACTTTGTAAATATGGAAGCGGAGACGGATCTTGTTTTGGTCCTTTAGTTCTAAAAGGCTCCAAAGCATCCATAGTCACAATCCAAGGCGAAATTGAAGTCGCAAAGTTTTTAGCTAAAAATGGCCCAAGCGGTACATATTCCCATTTCTGGATATCACGCGCACTCCAGTCATTTAGCAAAACCATTCCGAAAATATAATCTTCTGCTTCATAAGTTGGGATATTTTCTCCCATAATATTTACATCAGTAGTAATAAAAGCGGTTTCAAGCTCAAAATCTACTAAACGAGATGGTCCAAAAACAGGATAATCGCCACCTGCAGGCATTGTTTGCCCCATTGGTCTGTGAACCGGAATTCCAGACGGAACAATTGTAGAACTTCTTCCGTGATATCCTACTGGAATATGAAGCCAGTTTGGCAATAAAGCATTTTCTGGGTCGCGGAACATTTTACCTACGTTTGTAGCATGTTCTTTACTAGAATAAAAATCGGTATAATCGCCAATTAAAACAGGCAATTGCATCTCGACATCATCAATATTAAAAATAACAATATCGCGATCTTTTGTTGAATCTCTAAGTTGCGGATTAGTTGCGTCGAAAATATCAGCGATACGATTTCGAACTAAACGCCATGTTTTTTTCCGTCAGAAATAAAATCATTTAGCGTGTCTTGCATAAACATATCATCGGTTAAATCTATTCCCTCAAAATAGTTTAACTGTTGTAAAGCCCCTAAATCTATAGCGTAATCACCAATTCGTGTTCCTACAGTAACGACATTTTCTTTAGTAAGAAATACACCGAAAGGAATATTTTGAATAGGGAAGTCGCTATTTTCTGGCACTTCTAACCATGATTTTCTTTTGGTATCGTTGGCGGTTATTGGCATGTTAGATGTTAATTATTTGTTGAAAAATTACATGTCAAATATATCATAATCTAACTGTATGACAAACGTTTTTTTGTATTTTTGCATCAAATTAACGAAAAACGAAAAAATGCAACGCGACGAACAAATTTTTGATCTTATCCAAGAGGAAAAAGAAAGACAAATTCACGGATTAGAGCTTATCGCTTCTGAAAACTTCGTAAGTGATGAAGTAATGGCGATGACTGGTTCTGTTTTAACGAATAAATATGCTGAAGGTTATCCTGGCAAAAGATATTACGGAGGTCGCGAAGTAGTTGACGTTATTGAGCAAATTGCAATTGACAGAGCAAAAGAATTGTTTGGTGCTGAATATGCAAACGTACAGCCTCACTCAGGTTCTCAGGCAAACACTGCTGTTTATCATGCTTGTTTGAATCCTGGAGATACTATTTTAGGTTTTGATTTATCTCACGGTGGTCACTTGACTCACGGTTCTCCTGTAAACTTTTCAGGTCGTTTGTACCGTCCAGTTTTCTACGGTGTAGATGCTGAAACTGGCCGTTTAGATTATGATAAAATTCAAGAAATTGCAACTAAAGAACAGCCAAAATTAATTATCGCTGGAGCTTCGGCTTATTCTCGTGATATGGATTTCGCTCGTTTCAGACAAATTGCTGACAGCGTAGGAGCGATCTTATTTGCTGATATTTCGCACCCAGCGGGTCTTATTGCAAAAGGATTATTAAGCGATCCAATTCCGCATTGCCATATTGTTTCTACAACAACGCACAAAACCTTAAGAGGACCACGTGGAGGTCTAATCTTAATGGGGAAAGATTTCCCAAATCCACAAGGATTAACAACTCCAAAAGGAGAAATCAGAATGATGTCTTCTTTATTAGATTTAGCTGTTTTTCCTGGAAATCAAGGAGGACCTTTAATGCACATTATTGTCGCTAAAGCGGTTGCTTTTGGTGAAGCATTAAAAGATGAGTTCTTTACTTATGCAATGCAATTACAAAAAAATGCAAACGCAATGGCTGATGCTTTCGTAAAAAGAGGTTACAACATTATCTCTGGCGGAACAGATAACCACATGATGCTTATTGATTTAAGAAATAAAAACATTTCTGGTAAAGAAGCTGAAAATGCATTAGTGAAAGCTGAAATTACAGTAAACAAAAACATGGTTCCTTTTGACGATAAATCTCCGTTTATCACTTCTGGAATTCGTGTTGGAACAGCCGCAATCACAACTCGTGGCTTAGTTGAAAAAGATATGGAAACTATCGTAGCTTTAATCGATAAAGTTCTTACAGATCATACAAACGAAGATCTTATCGAAGAAGTTGCTGAAGAAGTAAACGAATTAATGAGCGAAAGACCAATTTTTGCATATTAATTAATTATAAGTCTTAAAGTTTTTAAAGTCGAAAGTCAAAAGCCTTATTTTTGACTTTCGATTTTTGCTTTTATAACTCATAACTTTTAACTCATAACTTTTAACTCATAACTCATAACTCATAATTTAAGAAATGGGCGTATTAAGATTACAATTGCCAACTGACCCAAGATGGGTAAATATTGTTGAGAAAAACATCGAAGAAATTTTGACAGATCACGCTTGGTGCGAGCAAAAAGCGACAACAAATGCTATTACCATTATTACAAACAATCCAGAACATCAGGATTTGGTTCAGGATTTATTGGCTTTGGTAAAAGAAGAAGTAGATCATTTTGAGCAGGTGCATAATATCATCATCAAACGCGGATTGAAATTAGGTCGTGAGCGCAAAGATGATTACGTAAACGAACTATATCAATACATGAAAAGAAGCGGCGACGGAAGCCGTGTTTCTGGACTAGTAGAAAGACTTCTTTTCTCAGCTATGATCGAAGCAAGAAGTCGCGAACGTTTTAAAGTACTTTCAGAAAACATTCAAGATGAAGAATTAGCTGTTTTTTACAGAGAATTAATGGAAAGTGAAGCAGGACATTACACGACTTTCATCACTTATGCTCGTAAATACGGAGTTGGAATTGATGTTGAAAAACGCTGGAGAGAATGGTTGGCTTTTGAAGAATCAATCATTACCAATTACGGAAAAGGAGAGACTATTCACGGGTAGTTTTTTAGTCTTGAGTCTCAGTGGCAGTTTTCAGTTTTTACTTTGTGAGTCTTTGTGAAAGCTTTGCGAATCTTTGTGAAATTAAAAAGTGCTTTTCGCGAACGCACATCAGTAATTGTTCAAAAGTTCAAGTTTTTGTTAATCTAATATCTGAAATCTAAAATCAGAAATTCTTACATTTGAGAGTAACCAAAATCTCAAACTATGAGAATAGAAATAGACCTAAAATTAGGCTTTAAAGATGTAATGTTTAGACCTAAGAGATCAACGCTCAAAAGCCGATCTGAAGTTTCCTTAGAACAAAATTTCAAGTTTTTGCACAGCACTGCAAGTTGGACAGGAATTCCAATAATGGGAGCCAATATGGATACGGTAGGAACTTTTGAAATGGCTAAGGTTTTGGCAAACGAAAAGCTTTTTACAGCTATTCATAAACATTACACTTTAGAAGAATGGAATAATTTCTTAAAAAATGCAAATCCAGATTTCTACGATTATATTGCCGTAAGCACTGGAACAGGAAAAGAAGATTTTGAAAAAATCGGAAAAATTATAACTGTAAATCCGTTGCTGAAATTTATCTGCATCGATGTGGCAAACGGCTATTCAGAGCATTTTGTTCAATTCTTAAAGAAAACCAGAAAACAGTATCCTGATAAAATCATTATCGCAGGCAATGTAGTTACAGGCGAAATGACCGAAGAATTGCTTTTAGCAGGAGCTGATATCGTAAAAGTCGGAATCGGTCCTGGTTCTGTATGTACAACGCGTGTTAAAACGGGTGTCGGTTATCCACAATTATCTGCAATTATCGAATGTGCAGATGCCGCTCACGGTTTAGGCGGACATATTATAAGCGATGGTGGTTGTACAACTCCAGGCGATGTTGCCAAAGCTTTTGGAGCTGGTGCCGATTTTGTAATGCTTGGCGGAATGCTGGCAGGACATACAGAAAGTGGTGGTGAACTGATAGAGGTAAAAGGCGAAAAATTTAAACAATTTTACGGAATGAGTTCGAAAACAGCAATGGACAAACATTCCGGAGGTGTTGCCGAATATCGTGCTAGCGAAGGAAAAACAGTTCAAGTTCCGTTTAAAGGAGATGTGATTTACACGGTTTTAGATATTTTGGGAGGAATAAGAAGCACTTGCACTTATGTTGGGGCTTCAAGATTAAAAGAATTAACAAAAAGAACCACTTTCATCCGCGTAAGCGAACAAGAAAATCAAGTTTTTAAAAAATAATATGATTAAAATTACAGAAGCATTTGTTGAAGATATTGCTAAAATTCAAGAAATTGCACACATAACTTGGCCAATTACTTATGGCGAAATTTTAACTTCAGAACAATTAGAGTATATGTTAGATCTAATTTATTCTGATGAAGCGCTTTCAAAGCAAATTCAGAATAAAGAACAGTTGTTTTATTTGATTTCAGATTCAGAATCAGTAATTGGTTTTATCGGAATTGAACATAATTATAAAGATGAAGCCATAACGAAAATCCATAAAATTTACCTTTTACCAGAAACACAAGGGAAAGGTTATGGTAAAATTGTTTTTGAAGAAATTGCTAAAATGGCTTTAGAAAATAATTCAACCGAACTTTTATTAAACGTAAACCGATTTAATACGGCTTTGAATTTCTATAAAAAGCTAGGTTTCGAAATTAAAGAAACGGTCGATATAGAAATTGGAAATGGGTATTTAATGGAGGATTATGTGATGGGGAAGGAAATTTAATTTAACCAAGTGTGTTTACTCGAAAATCAAAGAAAGTTTTATTGACTAAATTATATTTTATATTCCAATAATAACTGCCTCCATCTGCGACATCATACCATTCGGTTTTCCATTTTTTTCTGAAGTGTAATTTTCTCTCCAAAGAAAATTTATATAAATAATTCTTTCCCCTTTCTCGTTAAAAAAGCCAATATACTGTCTATTGTACTTGTCTAAGTTTTTGTGTATTAAAGGGGTGAATTTATTAGTGTTGATAGCTTTTATGTTTTTATTAAGCAAAAATTCTAATTCTTTGATTTCATTTGAAGTAGGGGTGAATCGCTCTGAATTATCAAAAAGATAGGAATCATAATCTTTTGGAAAAATTACTCCTATGTTTTTATATGAAGTTGTTTTTTGAGAGTATGTTATTAGATGAAAGAGTAAAAAAAGAAGAATAGAAAGCTTTTTCATTTGTTTTATTAAAATTAAATTAATTCAACTCACAATTACATCATGTTTAAACAATAATCCTTTCACTTCCTTCAAAGAAAAAACAGCTTTTTTCAATTTAGTTTTTGACGGATCGATTGTATAATTGTAGCTAGTTTTAAAATCGGTTTTGTTGGCGATGGCTTTGTCAAATTCGGAGCGGTATAAATCACAGTTGTAGAAAACTACATTCGTTAAATCTGCGACCATAAAATCAACTGCGATCAAACTGCAATTGGTAAAAAAAGTTCCTTTTAATTTTAAGGTGTAAAACTTTGAAAAATCCAAAGTGCAGTCATTAAATTCGATTTCGAAAATCAATTTGTCGCACATTGCAAAATTAACGTCTTTGATTTCACATCGGTTGAATCTTGCTGTTCTAAAAGCCACATAATTAATTTTGGCTTCGCTGAAAATACAATCATTAAAAACGCAGTCTATAAAAGTAACAGCAAGAAAAGTACAGGCCGAAAAATTACAATTATTAAAAACGCAACATTCAAAATCCTTAAAATTTAAGTCCTCTTTGGCGTAAATAATCGTATTGTATTCTTTGTCAAGAAAATATTCGCTTTCCTTTTTCAACTCTTTTTCGGTAATTATTTGAGGCTGAAAAGGTAATAATTTGTGGCAAAATATTCGGTCTAAATCATAAAACATTTTAAAAATCTATCCGCTTTCGTATAAAAATAATGTAGCTTTACGCTTATTTTTTAAGGTAAAACATATCAATTTTATTATATGGAATCAACAAGAAAAGAGCATGATTTTTTAGGAGAATTAGAAATTCCTAATCATTTATACTACGGAATTCAGACTTTTAGAGCGGTAGAAAACTTCAATATTACCGGAATTCCAATTTCAAAAGAACCTTTATTCATCAAAGCTTTAGGATACGTAAAAAAAGTCGCTGCTTTGGCAAACAAAGACTGCAATGCAATTGATCCTAAAATTGCTGAAGCGATTTGCTACGGAAGCGATCAGGTTATTGCTGGTAAATTTGACAAAGAATTTGTGAGCGATTTGATTCAAGGTGGCGCAGGAACTTCGGTAAATATGAATGCCAATGAGGTAATTGCAAACATCGGATTGGAATATTTAGGTTACAAAAAAGGAGAATACAATTTCTTGCATCCAAATAATCACGTAAACTGTTCTCAATCAACAAACGATGCCTATCCATCGGCATTTAGAATTGCTTTGTATTTGAAAATGGAAAGCTTCATCAAAACTTTTGCTGGTTTGGAAGTCGCTTTTGCTAAAAAAGGAGAAGAATTTAAGGATGTCTTAAAAATGGGAAGAACGCAATTGCAAGATGCCGTTCCAATGACTTTAGGACAAGAGTTTAAAGCTTATGCAACTACAATTGGCGAAGATATCGTTCGTTTGAAAAATGCTCAGGAATTATTGTTAGAGATCAATATGGGCGCAACAGCAATCGGAACAAAAGTAAATGCACCAGAGGGTTATCCAGAAATCTGTGTAAAATATTTGGCAGAGGAGGTTGGAATTCCGTTAACGCTTTCACCAGATTTAATTGAAGCCACTGTAGATACAGGAGCTTATGTTCAGATTATGGGAACTTTAAAACGTTCTGCTGTTAAGATTTCTAAAATTTGCAATGATTTAAGATTGTTGAGTTCTGGTCCAAGAACAGGTTTAAATGAAATCAATCTTCCAGCGCGCCAGCCAGGTTCTTCAATTATGCCCGGAAAAGTAAATCCAGTAATACCAGAAGTGGTAAATCAGACTTGTTTTTATGTAATTGGTCAGGATTTAACGGTTACGATGGCGGCAGAAGCTGGACAATTGCAATTGAATGTTATGGAACCAGTTATTGCTTTTGCAATGTTTACATCTTTAGATTATCTTTCAAATGCAATTCAGACTTTAATTGACAAATGTATCAACGGAATTACGGCAAATGTAGATCACTGCTATAATATGGTCATGAACAGCATTGGAATTGTAACGCAATTGAACCCGATAATTGGTTATGAAGAGAGCGCAAGTATTGCTGGAGAAGCTTTAAAAACAAATAAAAGTGTACATCAGATTGCGGTTTTAGAACGTAAACTAATAACGCAAGAAAAATGGGATGAAATTTATTCTTTGGAAAACTTGATCCATCCAAAATTTATCACAAAATAGTATTTGATATTACAAAAACAATAACAAGCCGTCATTTTATGGACGGCTTTTTTTATTTTATATTTATTGATTTTGTACTGTAAAATCTTGAAAATAAGCCATATATTTACATATGAATTGATTATTGTTTCCAAAAATTAAAACTTAGCATGGTAAAATTTTTAAAAAATAATTACTTTCAGAATAACTATAAAATCTTCGGATTGCTTTTTTTATTCAATTTAGCTTATTAGCACAAACTGAAATTGACTCTTCCAAGATTTGTCCTCCGAAAACAATATTAGAAATCTTTAAAAAAAGGATTCTGTTTATGTTGTAAAACCCGTAAAAAATAGCTTTTTCTTGATTATTCCTGCAATTGGTTCCCAGCCGGCAACAGGATTTTTTTATGGTGCTGTGGCACAATATACATTTAAAGGAAAAGAAAAAGCAGATAAATATTCTATTGCCAATGTTGGAATAACCTATACTACAAAAAAACAATGGCTGGTAAATGTCAAGAATAATATTTTGCTGAAAAACAACAAGATATTTTTAAGTGGTGATTATCGTTTGTATATCTTTTCACAGCCCAATTATGGTTTAGGAACAAATATTATTCCGCCTCGACGAGATGAAATTCCGGGATTCAGTATTGATTCAATTGCCGAGCCGATGGATTATAATTACTTCAAGTTTCATCAGGCAGTTTCTTTTCAGATGCATCCAAATTTTTATGTTGGCGGTGGAATTAACATCGATTGGTATTCGAGCATTGTTGATAAAGATCTTGATGTTGCAAATGGGAAGTTTACTTATCATTATAATTATAACCAGCAATATGGCTTTGACGACAAAGAGTATTTTTTGAACGGAATGAGCCTTAATTTGGTTTATGATTCGAGAGACAACCAAGTAAATGCAAGTCATGGATGGTTTGCCAATATCAATTATCGATTTAATCCGGTTTTGTTTGATAATCAAGAAGTAAGTAATGTTTTGTATGCCGAGTATCGAAATTTTATTCCGGTTTCGCAAAAAGATAAACGATATATTCTGGCGCTTTGGACATATGGACAATTTGTTACCAAAGGAAAAGTTCCGTATTTGAATTTGCCTGCAATTGGCTGGGATCAGCGAAGTCGAAGCGGAGAAGGATATACTCAGGGATTGTTTAGAGGAACAAATTTGGTTTATGCGGCTACTGAATTTAGATTTCCAATTACTTGCAACCAAATGTTGAGCGGTACTGTCTTCACAAATTTTGTAACCACAAGCAATCCAGATACTGACACCAAGCTTTTTCAATATATTCAGCCAGCATTTGGTCTGGGTCTGCGTGTTTTAATTGATAAAGCTACAAGAACCAACTTGATTATGGATTATGCTTGGGGGAACAGTTCTAAAGGTTTTTATTTGAATGCAGGCGAAACTTTCTAATTTTTTTGGTCATAACTAATGTTCGTGTTTGTAATCGATTGAGTATAATTTATTTTTATTATTCAACACATAGAAACATAGATTTTATTTGTCTAAAAGAACTTAAGAAAGAAACTAGTTTCTAACACATAGCTATCTATGTTCATTTAAAATAAGTGAAACGCCTTTTTTAAGTAATCTAAAATCTATGTTTCTATGTGTTTGGATTAATTGGGCCAAACGAGTTGTTCATAATTAAATCATAATTTTTAACTATTCTGATTTACATTTTTAATGTCAATCCTTATTTTTGTTGTATATCCAAATTTAGATGAAGTTACTAATAGTCGAAGACGAACCAAATCTTTTGTCGATCTTAAGAAAAGGATTTGCTGAAAACAACAACGAAGTAAGTGTGGCTCTCGATGGCAAAACGGCTCTCGAAATGATTCATAATTACCATTTCGATGTTGTAGTTTTAGATGTAATGCTTCCGGATATCAATGGAATTGAAATTTGCCGAAGACTTCGCGCTGGCAAAAACTTCGTGCCAATTTTGCTTTTGACAGCCTTAGGAACTTCTGAAAATATTGTAACAGGATTAAATGCCGGAGCAGATGATTATCTGGTAAAGCCTTTTAAATTTGGTGAACTTGATGCCAGAGTAAATGCTTTACATCGAAGAGCCAGTCAGGATACAGAAAGAATCGATAAAATCATAATTGGTGATTTAGAGATAGACGGAAAAGCCAAATCTGTAAAAAGAGATGGAGAAGCAATTGTTTTGACAGCCAAAGAGTTTAAATTATTGTATTATTTAGCCAGAAATGCCGGCAGAATTGTTTCCCGTGATCAAATTCTGGATAATGTCTGGGATATTAATTTTGATATGAACACAAATGTTGTAGATGTTTATATCAATTATTTGAGAAAGAAAATTGATAAACCTTATAAAATCAAACTGATTCATACCATGAAAGGTTTGGGTTATGTTATACAGCTATAAAATGGATATAAGAAAAAAATTACATTCAATTATGTAGCTTTATCGACTTTCAGTACGTTATTGTTATGTATTATCGTTTTCGTTTTATTTAGAGAAAATAACCGTTATCATTTTTTAAAAAGGTTGGAAGACCGTGCTAAAATTGTAGCTTCGATTCATTTTCAAAAAGATCCCGAAAAAATAAAATACTACAGCAATCTTAAAAAAATGGACTGGAAGAACTTATTGAAGAAGAAGAATATGTTCTTAAAATAAACAGTGCCAATAGTTTTGATTATAATACAAAACTGAATTTGCCTAACGAGTTTTATACCAACATTCTAAATACCGGAAAAGATTATTTTGAAGTCAACAGCAAGTATTATTTAGGTCAGGTCTTTACAGAAAGTAACCAAAAATATATTGTGATTGTTGGCGCAAGAGATCGAAGAGGAAAAACAACGAGTATTTATATTATAAAAATATTGCTTTTTGGTGGTATCGGATTTGTGCTTTTGGCTTTCTTTTTAGGTCGTTTTTTAGCAAAAAGAGTTATTGATCCTGTTGCGAGAATTACGAAAGAAGTAAACCGAATTAGCGCATCAAATCTTCACAACAGATTACCGGAAATCAAAAATTCAGATGAAATTTCAGATTTGACACATACTTTCAATGATATGTTAGATCGATTGGAAACTTCGTTTGAAATTCAGGCCAATTTCATAAATAATGCGTCACACGAATTAAAAACACCAATTACGACGATTATTGCCGAGTCGGAAATTATGCTTTTAAAAGAGCGTCAGGTTTCTGAATATATTGAATCTTTACAAAATATATACAGTCAAGCTTCAAGACTTGGGAATTTGACTGAAAGTTTGCTGAAACTGACCCAAACAGGTTACGACGGAAAAAAACAGGTTTTGGATATCGCCAGAATTGATGAACTCTTATTGGATGTGAAATCTGATTTGGATAAAATTTATCCAGACAACCGCGTGATTATCAAACTTAATTTCGCTCCAAAAGATTCTAATTTACTTTTAATTCCGTGTAACAAACCGCTTTTAGAATTGGCAATAAATAATATTATTACCAACGGCGTAAAATATTCTGATAACAATGAAGTTTTTGTAACGCTTTCAGCGAATAAGGAATCGATTAAAATTGCGATCAATGATATCGGAATCGGAATTCCACCAGAAGATATTCCGCATTTATATGAACCTTTCTTTAGAGGGAAAATTGCAACTAAATATATAGGTTATGGTTTAGGGCTTCCTTTGGCATCAAAAATCATTCGCATGCACGACGGCGAAATCCAAGTGCAGTCTGAACAAAATAAAGGAACAATAGTTACCATTATTTTCAACAAATCAAAACTCAAGAAAAACAACATTAAAAATTCTAATGTTGAATCTTAGAAAATTCTAATTTAAGATTAATATCCTTCTAATTTACAGGGAGTTATTTTGTATGTATAAAATAAATGATTATACTTATGAAAAATATCCTTATACCCACTACTTTAAAAAATGATACCATTTGCGCAGTAAAATCTGCTGTAAATCAAAGCAAAGATTCGGCATGTGAAATCATTTTATTGATGGTTGCCGAAACTCCGGATTCCTTTTCTTCTTCATTTTATTTGCGTGAAATGAAAACCGGACTTACCATAAGTCAGGAAGAAGTTCTGGAAACGTGCAGATATATAGTAGAACATACACCAAACTGCAAAATAAAAGTCCACAATCAATACGGACTTTCATCGCCACTTTTCAAACGCGTTATTGAACATTTCTCAGTAAAATTGGTCATTCTGACGAATTCATACAAACGAGAAACAAAACGTATACATCAATATTTGATTCAATTGGCTGGAAATCAAAAATGCCCAATTCTGCATTTAGGAAATGAGAACTTAAAAGAAGATTTCACAAAAGCACTTTATATTGAAAACGGCAGAGCCAACATGCATGTTAAAGATGTACAGCAATTTTTGAATGAGAATTTCTCCTATGAAATTGTAAGTCAGACTTCTAAAATAGACGATGATTACGAAAATCTTGCTCCTTATTTGTCTGAAGCAATTTCGAAATATGAGATCGATTTGCTAGTTGAAACCAGAAAAGGAGAAAAAATCAAATTCAAAAAAAATAAAAAAGAAAACATTAATGAAAAACTAGGACTTCCGGTGCTTTCATTGTACGAAGAGATGGTTTGATCAGTTATTGGTTAATGGTTGTTGGTTAATGGTTGCTGGTCCCACAATTTTCTAATAACTGATTCTATAAATGTGAGATCGCATAAAATATAGTTTTAATACTATTTATTAAGCAAACTGCCAACCATCAACCATTAACCAAAAACCACCAACCAAAAACTAGAAACATTAATTTAAAACCGAAAATATGTTATTAAAGAAAAGAATACCAATGAAGTACGTTCTCGGGAAAATTAAAGTAGAAATTGTACTTGTATTAGCTTACACGATTTTATTTGAGATTTTTCATTATTATTTCATCAATTTACCTGTAGATATTCCTATTGCAATTCCAACGATGATTGGAACCATTATATCACTTTTATTAGCTTTTAAATCAAATCAGGCTTATGACAGATGGTGGGAAGCCAGAATTGTGTGGGGAGCAATTGTAAACGATTCCAGAAGTTTGATTCGTCAAGTTTTGACTTTTTATAAAGATCCTGATTTTTCTGTTGAGGCAAGCGAATTCAAAGAAAATTTTGCCAAAAGACAAATCGCTTGGTGCTACAGTTTAGGTCAGGCGCTACGAAATAAAGATGCCGTAAAACCCCTTGAAGGCTTGATGAGCGAAGAGGAGATAAAATACATCAAAAATCACCAGAATGTCCCAAATGCGATTTTAATGTTGCACGGAAGAGATTTACGAAATGCTAAAAACGACAAAAGATTCAACAAATATCAGCAAGTTGAAATCGACAATACTTTATCGCGATTATGTGATCATATGGGGAAATGCGAGCGAATTAAAAACACCATTTTTCCAACAACATACAGTATGTACATTAGATTGACATTGTGCTTGTTCATTTTGTTGTTGCCTTTTGGCTTGACAAGTGTATTGAGCTGGTTTGCAATTCCGTTGATTACCGCAATCGGCGCGGCGTTCTTTTTGATTGAACGAATGGCAATTCATTTGCAGGATCCTTTTGAAAACAGACCTACAGATACACCGGTTACGGCGATTGCAAATACGATTGAAAAAAACATCAAGCAAATGCTGAACGAATACCAAAGTGAATTTGATATTCTGAAAGAATTTGAGTTGAACGAAGAACCTAAAAAGGCAGATAAAGGTGCCTATTATGTTTTATAAAAAATAATTGACTTGGTTTCTCAATTTGTTCCAGGCGCTGTTTTGATTAGTGGCGCTGTCTGGTTTTTTATTTAATTTTTTGAAAAGAAATCGTATGGTTTTGTCATTCCGAGGAACGAGGAATCTCCATAAGAAACTCCGTCTAGAAATTCGCCAATCTTTGTCAAGCTACTTGCGGAGATTCCTCGTTCCTCGGAATGACAAACTTTATGCGAAATACTACAATTGTTTCGCCAATCTTCCCAAAGTCTGAATAGCAGTTCGTAATTCATTTGTCCAAGGAAGACCAAAACTCAAGCGCATACAGTTTGAAAACTGATCCTGAAAAGAGAAAATTCTGCCCGGAGCAATACTAATATTGTGCTTCATAGCCAGATGATAAAACGCGAGCAGTGTCAATTTTTTTATCCAATTCTACCCAAAGAAAAAGCCGCCTTGAGGTTGGCTGACTTTTGTTCCTGCGGGAAAAGATTCTAAAACCGTATTGATATAATTATTACAGTTTCTATTCAAAATTTGACGGATTTTTCTAAGATGATTTTCATAACGTCCATTTTTAAGAAAATCGCCAACAACTTCATGTGTAATTGTAGGAGAGGAGATCGTGTGATACAATTTTGTTCGTAGAATTTCTTTTTGAATTTCCCTGGAGAAACCCAGCCAACACGATATCCGGGCGCCAAAGTTTTTGAAACCGAACTGCGGCAAAGTACAATACCGCTTTCGTCATAAGTTTTGCAGTTTGTTGGTCGGCTTGCGCCAAAGTACAAATCGCCGTGAATATCATCTTCAATCAACGGCACATTATAAAAATCCATTAAGCGTACAATTTCTTTTTTATGTTCAATCGGCATCATACTTCCAGAAGGATTGCTAAAATTGCTCATCAAAACACAAGCTTTTACTTTATTGGTTTTAAGTGTTTTTTTACGGCTTCTAACTCAATTCCTGTTGTCATATTGGTTGGAAGTTCCATTACATACAAGCCTAAGGATCTTGCAAGCTGTAAAATACCAAAATAAATCGGACTTTCCGTAATAATAGTATCTCCGGGTTTTGTCAGCGTCAGCAAACAATCAGAAATGGCAGAAATACAGCCCGGAGTTGTGATAATATCTTCTTCTGTCAAAGAACCGCCCCAAGTAAAAGACCAGCGCGCAATTTCTTTTCGCAAGTTGCTATTTCCTTGAACTTCCTCATAACTTGTACCGCTATTTGGCAATTGGCGCATGGCCTGAACCATTCCTTTATTCAATTTTGCAATTGGCAACAATTCATTTGAAGGAAAACCGAGCGAAAGCATTGTAATATCTTTAAGTCGCATATCGCCATAAACCAAATCGACTAAATCTTCACGGTCAATATTTTCAACTTTCAAAATTGGCTTACTTGCAGAAGGCTCCGCAATAACTCTGGCCGAAATATTACTCACATAATAGCCAGATTGCGGACGCGATTCAATCAATGATCTGCTCTCAACTTCGTAATACGCTTTGCTTACCGTGCTCATGCTGTAGCCAGTTTCAGCACAAACCTCTCTTATCGATGGCAATTTGTCGCCAACATTCAAAAGACCAGATTTGATTTGCTTTTCAATAACATCTGCAAACTGTAAATACAAGTAATTGGAACTTTTCATATTGTGGTATTTATTGTTTTTTATTGGTAATATGTAATTCGCATATTTTCATTAGTGTTTGCGATCAATTTACGGTTATGCTCATTTCATAAAATAAACTGTTACGCCGCAATTTACAAAAACTGTATCTGTATTGCTGTTTTATTTTTAAGAAATTTGTCTCAGAAAAAAAGAAGAAATAGAAATCGTGAAAACAACAAAATATTATACAGCGACGATTACCGCTTATACAGTATGGGGATTTTTCAGTTTGGTCCTGAGGCCAATTCATGATTATCAATCCTTAGATATTTTATTTTTTAGAGTTTTCAGTTGCAGTATTTTAATGCTATTGATCGCTTTTCTTTTTAAAAGAAGCAAAATAAAAGAAACCGTGGGGAGTTTCGTTGCGCTTTCTTCTTCAGAAAAGAAGAAAGCAGTTTTGCTTAATATTAGTGGAAGCTTTTTTTAATGGCCAATTGGTTCACTTACATATATGTTATGAATCATGTTAGCGTTAAGGCGACTTCTCTAGCATATTTGGTTTGCCCAATTTTGACCACTTTATTGGCTTATTTTTTATTGAAAGAAAAATTAGCAAAAACACAATGGCTTGCTGTTGGATTAAGTATTTTAGGTTGTTTATTGCTTTCTTACGCAGATATTATGGATATGTTTTTCAGCATCATCATCGGGTTGACGTATGCCTCATATTTGGTAAGTCAAAGAATCAACAAAGGTTTTGATAAATTCGTTGTGCTAACATTTCATATTACTTTGGCGGCGCTGGTTTTATTGCCTTTTTATCCAGCTTACAGCGGACCAGTGCCAACAGAATTCAAGTTTTATTTCTGTATCGAAACCATTGCAATTGCGTTTACCATAATTCCGTTGTTTCTGAATTTGTATGCGCTTTCAGGACTTCCTTCTTCAACTGTGGGAATGTTATTGAATATTAATCCAATGATCGCTTTTATGTTGGCGACATTTGTTTTCAAAGAGAAAATAAGCACTTTACAGATTGCGGCTTACAGTATAATTTTTATAGCGGTGTTAGTTTTTAATTCACATCATATTTTTGCGATAAGACAAAAATATATCCTGTCGTCTAAAGATTCTCAATAGTTGGTTTTGCATTTTTTATTGGTTTAGAAAGTAAAATTACGAGAATCTTAACAGGGTTTTAAAACAGGAATGATTATTTTTCATTCCTGTTTTTTTTATAAAAAAATAAGCCACAGATTACACAGATTAAAAGGATTAATTGTTTTGTGCAAAAAATCAGCCACGAATTCACGAATTATTTGAATCTGCTTTTTAAATAATTCGTGAATTTGTGGCGAAAAAAAATCCTTCTAATCTGTATAATCTGTGGCAGAAAACCATTAAAAACCGAATTCCTATTATATGAAACCAGCAAAACTTCAAGCCTTTCTTCCTTTGTTTTATTTAGTGTGGTCTGATGATCTTCTGACTCAGAAAGAATTTTCGACACTAAAAGATTTTATAAATTCCTTACACGTTTTATCACAAGAAGAAAAAGAGTATTTACTTTCGAAAGTAGATATTTCAAATCCGCCTTCGCGAAATGAACTTACACAATGGAAATTGGATATTGAAAAAAGTATTCAAGATAAATCGTCTATCAAATCAATTTTTGATATTGCAAAAGCGCTTTCTGGAAGCGATTTGGATTTAACGCCAATTGAATCTGATTTTAAAAAACTCGAAAATGATTTAGGAATTTTAGGTGAAGAAGCGCTTCAGAATTTCAAAACAAAAGCAGATTCGTTTACGGCGAATTCTCAAACGACAAGCAATTTTGATATTCAAAAAATAACCGAATTATTAGACGGAAAAGAAGCGCCAATCATAAAAAGAGTAAAATCAATTATTTCCCGACCTGAATTTGCTTATGAAACTTCGACAGATATTAATGTTTTTCGCGAAACGGTTTACAATTGGTGCAAAATTTTAGCCGAAGAAAACCTTGGAAATATGGCATATCCTAAAGAATATGGTGGCGGAGGAAATGTAGAGGATTATTTTGCAATCATGGAAACGCTGAGTTATCATGATTTGAGTTTGGTAATCAAATTTGGCGTGCAATTCGGACTTTGGGGAATGAGTGTTCAGTCACTTGGAACCGAAAAACATTATGCTAAATATCTAAAAGATATTGGTTCGCTGAAACTTCCAGGCTGTTTTGCCATGACCGAAACACATCACGGATCAAACGTAAAAGGATTAGAAACAACTGCAACTTATAATCACAGCGACCAGACTTTTACGATTCATACGCCAAATAAAAATGCCCAGAAAGAATACATCGGAAACGCAACAGTTCATGGCCAAATGGCAACTGTTTTTGCAAAATTAATCATTGATGATCATGATTATGGCGTAAATGCTTTTGTAGTTCCGTTGCGCGATACAAACGGAAATACTGTGAAAGGCGTAACCATTGGTGATTGTGGCCATAAAATGGGTTTAAATGGCGTTGACAACGGAACAATCAGCTTTGATAATGTCGTAATTCCGAAGGATAATATGCTGGATCGTTTTGCTTCTGTAAACGAAAAAGGCGAATTCGAAAGTCCGATTCCGAGTGATAATAGACGATTTTTTACGATGTTGGGAACTTTGGTAGGAGGAAGAATCGGAATTCCGCGTTCGGCTTTAGGCTGCGACCAAATCAGGATTGACAATTGCCATTCGCTACAGCGATCAAAGAAGACAATTTGGACCAGAAGGCGGATCAGAAGTTCCGATTTTAAATTACAGAATGCATCAGCGTAGATTACTGCCGAATTTGGCAAAAACTTATGCCGTTCATTTTGCACTTCAATATCTTACGAATAGATTTTTGAATAGAACTGAAGCTGAAATGCAAGAAATAGAAGCTTTGGCGACAGGATTGAAATCATATTCAACTTGGAGTACACGAGATATTTTGCAAGAATGTCGTGAAGCCTGTGGCGGAAAAGGATATTTATCTGAAAACCGAATAGATGCATTAAAAAATGATACTGAAATCTACACCACTTTTGAAGGAGATAATACCGTTTTAATGCAATTGGTTGCTAAAAACCGTTTATCTGAATTCAGAAAATCTTTTGGCGAAATGGGTTCGCTCGGCATCATCAATTATGTGTATGAAAATGCCAAAACTGCTTTATCCGAGAAAAATCCAATTGCAACGAGAAGAACTGAAGATGAACATTTGTTGGATTCAGAATTCCATCATCAAGCTTTTGTTCATAGAGAAAAAACAATATTAGCATCGGCGGCGCGACGTATCAAAAAATTAGTTGATGGCGGTTTAGAAGCTTATGACGCCTTTAATGTTGTACAGCATCAAATGATTGACGTTGCGCAGGCTTATTTGGAGCGAATTGTTTTAGAGCAATTTCAAGAAGCTTTAAAAACAATTAACGATGAAAAATCAAAAGAAATTTTGACCAAATTATATCAATTATTTGCGCTTTCGCAGATCGAAAAAAACAAAGCCTGGTATCTTGAAGACGGTTATATGGAAGCGGTTAAAACAAAAGCGATTCGTAAAATAGTCAATCAATTATGCTGGGATATTCGCCCAGATGCGGTGGCGCTGGTCAATGCTTTTGATATTCCAGAAAGCTGTTTGTCGGCACCAATTGCTAAACAATAATTTTTAAAAGCCACGAATTGCACGAATTTACACGAATTATAATTTTTAAATACAGTACAAAAATTAGTGATAATTCGTGTAATTCGTGGCGAATAAAAAACTTAGCACCTTAGCATCTTAGAATCTTAGTATCTCATTATATTTGCTTTTCTAAAAACTATCGACCACCACTTTGAAAAATCTTTTACTGTTTTGTGCATTATTGCTCAGCTTTCCAGCATTTGCTTTGGATAGCGAGGATATTATTTTGGATAAATTAAATGATGCACTAAAAAATAAACAGCATTATGTAAAGCTCAAAGAAGAACGAATTTTAAACTTCAAAAAAATAAAATCGGAAAATTTAACTCCGGAACAAGAATACAATTACAATAAGACTTTATATTTAGAATATCAGAAATTCAATTCAGATTCGGCTATTCGATATGTAAAGAAGAACATCAAAATTGGCGAACAGCTTCAAAATAAAGACCTTCTTAATTTAGCAAAATTAGAGTTGGTAACACTTTATTCGTCTTCAGGAAAATACCGCGAATCGGAAGCTATTATAAAAAGCATCAACAAGAAAAATCTTTCTGCAAGTTTATTGCCAACTTATTACATTTCATATCGCGAATTTTTTGAACATTATGCGACAAACAGTTATAATGAAGAATATCATCAGCAAATTGTAAAATACCGAGATTCGCTTTTACAGGTTTTAAAACCTAATACTTTAGATTATCAAATCACTAAACTTACGCAGGATCTTTTTCAGAGGAAATATGAGAATACACAAAAGAAGCTAGAAAACTTGCTAAAAACAATCACTGAAGATAATCCGCAATATGCTATTATTACGTATCTTTTAGGGAAAATTAATGAAGCAACCCATAATTTAGAACTTCGTAAAAAATATTATGCGCTTTCGGCTACTTCAGATTTAAAAAATGCCAATAAAGACAATGCTTCTCTACAAGAATTAGCTTCTGTTTTTTATGAAATTGGGGATGTTGATATGGCATATAAACTCACGCAGTCAGCAATTGAAGATGCACTTTATTGCAATGTGCAATTCAGAACGCTTTTAATGTCAGAGGTTTACTCGATTATCAATACTGTTTATTTAGAAAAAGAAGCAAAACGAAAAACGGAATTACAAGTTTATTTGCTGTGCATCAGTTTGTTATCGGTATTTTTAATTGTAGCGATTATTTATGTTTACAAACAAATGAAAAAGGTTTCGAGAATTCGTGCAGAACTCTATGAAACGAGTCAGAAATTGGCGGAATTGAATAAAGACATTACTCAAACCAATGAACAATTGCAGGAAACCAATTCACAATTATCTGAGTCTAATCATGTTAAGGAAGAATATATCGCGCATTTTTTCAGTCTTTGTTCGACGTACATCAACAAATTAGAAAACTATCGTATCATTTTGAATAAAAAAGCGGTACGCAAACAGTTTGATGAGATTTATAAAATTCTGAAATCAACTACTTTGGTCGATAATGAATTGGAAGAATTGTACAAAAACTTCGATATTATCTTTTTGAATTTGTACCCAACCTTTGTAAAAGATTTTAATGCGTTGCTGATTCCAGAAGAACAAATTGTTTTAAAACAGAATGAATTGCTGAATACCGAATTAAGAATTTTTGCTTTAATCCGACTTGGAATTACAGATAGTGTTAAGATTGCGGCATTTCTTCGTTATTCTTTGAGCACAATTTACAATTACAGAACCAGAGCTCGAAATAAGGTCGCAGTTTCGAGAAATGATTTCGAAGAAATGGTAATGAAAATTGGTTCATTAGCCTTGAAATCATAAAGAAATATTTTAAAATCACTACTTTTTTTGCTATAAAAATTTAATTATTTAATTGAAAATCAATTATTTGGTTTTTTAATTCACTACTTTTTTTGTTTAAAATTATAACTTGTACGATAACGTTTTAGTTTTACAATATTATTAAAAGGTACAAATGACTACTAGAGTATCTTGACTAAAATTGAATGCTAAATAATTAATAGTTATGTTTAAAAACGTTAAAACAATCGTTGTTTTAGTTTTATTGAGTTCATTCGGATTGAATGCACAAAATAAAGTTCCGGTTTATCTAGATGATAAAAAGCCAATTGATGAGCGTGTAGAAGATGCGCTTAAAAGAATGACAACTGACGAAAAAATTGCCATGATTCATGCGCAGTCAAAATTTAGTTCGCCAGGTGTAAAACGTCTTGGAATTCCAGAAAACTGGATGACAGATGGTCCTCACGGAATTCGTACGGAAGTAAAATGGGACGAATGGGATCAAGCAGGATGGACAAATGATTCATGCATTGCTTTTCCGGCGCTTACAGCACTTTCTGCAACTTGGAACAAAGAATTGGCTTCTTTATATGGGAAATCAATTGGAGAAGAAGCACGTTACCGTAATAAAAATGTACTATTAGGACCTGGTGTAAATATTTATAGAAGTCCGCTAAACGGAAGAAACTTCGAATATATGGGAGAAGATCCGTTTTTGACTTCAAAAATGGTTGTTCCTTATATTAGAGGAGTTCAGTCAAATGGAGTTGCGGCTTGTGTGAAGCACTTCGCATTAAACAATCAAGAAACAAATCGTAATACTGTAAATGTTGTAGTTGATGACCGTGCTTTATACGAAATCTATCTTCCAGCTTTTAAAGCGGCTGTGCAAGAAGGTGACGCATGGGCAATTATGGGATCGTACAACAAATACAAAGGACAGCAATGTTGCCATAATGAGTTTTTGCTAAACGATATTCTTCGCAAAGAATGGGGATTCAAAGGCGTTGTAGTTTCAGACTGGGGCGGCGTTCATGATACTAAACAAGCTATTTACAATGGTTTGGATATGGAATTCGGTTCTTGGACAAACGGACTTTCTTGGGGAACAAGCAATGCTTATGATAATTATTATTTGGCAAAACCTTATTCTGAAATGATTAAAAAAGGGGAAGTTGGAACTAAAGAATTAGACGAAAAAGTACGTCGTATTCTTCGTTTGGCTTTCTTGACTACAATGGATAAAAATCGCCCTTTTGGATCTTTTGGAACACAAGAACATGCTGATGCAGGCCGTAAAATCGCTGAAGAAGGAATTGTTTTATTGCAAAACAACAACAATATTTTGCCAATCAATCTTTCTAAAACTAAGAAAATTGCGGTTATTGGAGAAAATGCAATCAAAATGATGACAGTAGGAGGAGGAAGTTCTTCTCTTAAAGCGAGATACGAAATTACACCTCTTGAAGGATTGAAGAAAAAATTGGCAATCAAGCTGAAATCGTTTATGCTCGCGGTTACGTTGGAGATCCAACAAGCAACTATAATGGCGTTATAGCTAAAGTAAGTTTGGAAGAAAAACGTTCACCAGCAGAATTGACTGCTGAAGCTTTAAAAGTGGCTAAAGATGCAGATATCGTTCTTTTCATTGGAGGTTTAAACAAAAGTCCAAATCAAGATGATGAAGGACACGATCGTAAAGGATTGGAACTTTCTTATGGACAGGATGAGTTAATCAGCAAATTAGCGAAAGTAAATAAAAACATCGTTTTCATCAATATTTCTGGAAATGCTGTGTCAATGCCTTGGATCAAAGAAGTTCCGGGAGTTGTTCAAGGATGGTTTTTAGGAACTGAAGCAGGAAATGCTTTAGCAAATGTTTTAGTTGGAGATGTGAATCCGTCAGGAAAATTGACTTTCACTTTCCCAGTAAAATTAACAGATAACGGAGCACACGCTTTAGGACAGTTTCCTGGAGGTGATGAGGTTGTTTACAACGAAGGAATTTTTGTTGGATACCGTTGGGCAGACAAACAAAAAATCAAACCTTTATTCCCTTTTGGCCACGGATTAAGCTATACGACTTTTGCCTATGGAAAAGTTACTGCAGATAAAAAACAAATGACTTCAGGTGATAAAATTACATTCTCAGTTACTGTAAAAAACACAGGTAACCGTGAAGGATCTGAGACTGTACAACTTTATATCAGCGATTTAAAATCTTCTTTGCCTCGCCCGATAAAAGAATTAAAAGGTTTTGAGAAAGTTTCGCTTAAAGCAGGAGAAGAAAAAACAGTAACTTTTACAGTTGACAAAACTGCCTTAAGTTTCTTTGATGATAAAAAACACGACTGGGTTGCTGAGCCAGGAGCTTTTGAAGCTTTAATAGGTGCATCATCTACAGATATAAAATCTAAAGTGGGATTCTCACTTCAATAAGTTTTATTATTTCTAAATTGGTTGGTTTGTAAAGTCGCAAGTGTAAAAATTTGCGACTTTGCTTTTGATTAAAATTTTACCATTAAGATATTAAGACATTTAAGGCTTTATTTTCTTATTTTTTTTAACGGTAAGATTCATTAAGTCAGTCTTAATTTTCTTAATATCTTCATGGTTTAAAAAATAAAATAACATGAAAAAAATATACTTGCCGTTTTGACTTTATTTTTTGCGTGTAAAATCTCGGCACAAAGTTTAAATAAAATGCAATGGTTTAACGAACCTGAAAAATGGGAAATTAAAAACAATGCATTGATTATGAATGTGACTCCAAACAGCGATTATTGGAGAATTTCGCATTATGGGTTTACAGTTGATGATGCACCCTTTTATTATGCAACTTACGGCGGAGAATTTGAAGCCAAAGTAAAAATTACAGGAAATTATATTGCTCGTTTTGACCAAATGGGATTAATGATTCGCATTGACGAAAAAAACTACATCAAAACCGGAGTAGAATTTGTTGACGGAAAATTCAATATCAGTACAGTTGTAACGCATGATAAAAGTGATTGGAGCGTTACTACACTTGACAAAGCGCCACCATTTGTTTGGATTAAAGTTGTACGACGATTAGATGCAGTTGAAGTTTTTTCTCTTATGATGATAAAAATTACATCATGACCAGAAATGCGCCTTTGCAGGATAATACGCCTGTGATGGTAGGATTAATGGCCGCTTCTCCAGACGGAAATGGTTTTGAGGCTAAATTTGAAAATTTCACAGTAAAACATCTTCCAGACCAAAGAAGATTAGAATGGCTGAAAAACCATCAATAATTGTGAATTGTAAATTATCAATTATTAATTAAATTCACCATTAACAATTTATAATTAACCATTAATATGAATGACATTCAACCAAAAAAACATTATGAAATTCTCGACGGTCTGCGTGGCGTTGCCGCTATTCTAGTTGTTACTTTTCACATTTTTGAAACCTTTAGCGGAGGAAACCGATTCAAACAAATTATTAATCACGGATACCTTGCAGTTGATTTCTTTTTTCTTTTATCTGGATTTGTTGTCGCTTACGCGTATGACGATCGTTGGGAAAAAATGACGCAATGGGAATTCTATAAACGCCGATTAATTCGTTTACAGCCCATGGTTATTATGGGAATGATCATTGGTGCCCTATTTTATTATTTTCAAGCTTCAGATATATTATTCCCTATGATTGAGAATATGGAAGTTTGGAAAGTAATTGTAACAATGGTAGTTGGGTTTACGTTATTGCCAATTCCGCCATCACTTGAAATCAGAGGCTGGGGGAAATGCATCCTTTAGACGGTCCGGCATGGTCACTTTTCTTTGAATATATTGCAAATATCTTGTACGCCCTAATCTTTCGCAAATTTTCGAAAAAAGTGCTGTCAATTTTTGTATTGATATTTGCCGGACTGCTAATTAATTATCTTGTTTTTGGACCCAAAGGCGATGTAATAGGAGGCTGGTCTTTAAACCTAGAACAAATGAACATCGGGTTTACACGATTATTGTATCCGTTTTTTGCTGGTATGTTGCTTTGCCGTTTAGGAAAACTTATTCATTTAAAAGGCGCTTTTTGGATTTGCAGTATTTTGATTACCATTGTTTTGGCTCTGCCAAGATTTGGAGACGAAAACTCATTATGGATGAACGGTTTGTATGAATCTATCTGTATCATTTTGGTTTTCCCGTTGATTGTTGCAATTGGAGCAGGAGGAGAAATAAAAAATCCTTTTTCACTTAAAATATGCAAATTGTTAGGCGATATTTCATATCCAATTTACATTACACATTATCCGCTGATTTATTGGTACACGGTTTGGGTTGTAAACAATAAAGTTTCTTTAGAAGATGGTTTCCTTCCTGGAATTGCACTTTTAGTAGCAAGTATTGTTTTAGCGTATGTATGCTTGAAATTATATGATGAACCCGTTAGAAATTGGCTTCAGAAGAAATTTCAAAGTAACAGAGGGACAAAGTAACAAAGGCGCAAAGTGACAAAGGCTCAGAGGAAAACTTTGCATCTTTGGAACTCTGTTGCTTTGTAACGAAAAAGAAAAATATTGAACTTCTAATTTGTTAGTTATAGATATTCAAAAAAGGGATAAACAATTAAGTTTATCCCTTTTGTATTTTATAAGGATTGAAAAGAACTTTGTCTCTTTGTTGCTTTGTCCCTTTGCATCTTATTCCAAAACCAACTCTCCTAAAGCTTCTTTACTAAAACCTTTCAATTGATCTGTTTGTCCAGCTTTGATTTTTGCAACCCAATTTGGATCTGATAAAAGCGGTCTTCCAACGGCAACCAAATCAAAATCACCTCTGTCGAAACGTCTGTTTAATTCTTCTAAAGAAGTTGGTTCAGAACTTTCTCCGGCAAAAGCGCCAAAGAAATCGCTAGAAAGTCCAACAGAACCCACAGTAATTGTTGGTGCTCCAGTCACTTTTTTCGCCCATCCAGCAAAGTTCAAATCAGAACCTTCAAATTCAGGTTCCCAGAATCTGCGTTGTGAAGCGTGAATAATATCAACCCCAGCATCAACAAGAGGAGTAAGCCAAGCTTCTAATTCCTGCGGATTTTTAGCCAATTTATAATTGTAATCAGAAGGTTTGAATTGAGAAAAACGCATGATAACTGCGAAATCATTTCCAACTTGTTTTCTGACTTCTTTTACAACTTCAATCGCAAAACGATTACGCTCTGGCAACGTTTTTCCGCCATAAATATCTTCACGTAAGTTTGTTTCAGCTCTAAAAAATTGGTCAATTAAATAACCGTGCGCGCCGTGAATTTCGATAGTATCAAATCCTAATCTTTTAGCATCAGCGTGACTTTTCCAAAAGCAAGAATGGTTTCTTCAATATCTTTTTCAGTCATCGCAACACCATTTCTAAAATCAGGACGATTTAATCCAGACGGACCTTCAAAAGGAACAGGAGGAACCCATCCAGAATGATGATTATCCATAATTCCCATATGCCATATTTGCGGTCCCATTTTTCCGCCAGCGAGCATGAACTTCGTCAATCACTTTTTTCCAACCATTTAAAGAAGATTCTCCATAAAAATGAGGAACGTTTGCATCGTTTGATGATGAAGGTCTGTCAATAACAGTTCCTTCAGATAATATTAAACCAACTTCTCCTTCAGCTCTTTTTTGGTAGTAAGTCGCTACATCATCACTTGGAACTCCGTTTGGAGAAAAAGAGCGCGTCATTGGCGCCATTACGATTCGGTTTTTCAGGTTTAACGATTTTATGTTAAACGGTGAAAATAGGTTGTTTGTACTCATAGTAATTTTACAAATTAGATTGAATTAATTTACTAAGTGCTTCAAAGGCACCTTCGTTGCGTTTATAATAAGTCCATTGCCCAACACGTTTGGCTTCGATGAAACCAGCGCGCTGTAAAATAGATAAGTATTCAGATACTGTAGATTGTGTCAAACCTGCTTTGGCCTGAATTTGTCCGACGCAAACGCCGTGTTCAAATCCGCCATGTTCCAGCTGACCTGGAAAGTTAATTTCGGGTTCTTTCAGCCATTCCAGCATTTGCAGTCTGGACTTGTTTGAAAGTGCTTTAAAAAGTTCTATATTTTCCATGATGCAAATATATCGACTTTTCCCGATATATCAATTAAAAAGAGTAATGTTTAGGATTTTTTTGTGATTGGAGCTGAATGTTGAATTCAAAAACAAGAATTTTATTAAAGAAAATTGATTTGAAATTTCTTTGATTTTGTTAGTTGATCTTAATAATTATAAAAAACTGATTTGTTAATCAAGAAGATCCGAACAATATGCTTGTGTATTATTATAAATGTTTTCAAGATACTAGTTCAATGTATTTGATTTTTGTAATGTCATACCTTTCAACATACCATAAGATTCTCCATGTATCAGTAAGAGTAATTGTATCAATAACAGACATTATGCTTTCATTATTTATATCTTGATTTATGTATAAATTAACACCATCATATTCTATTCTAAAATTTGCAAAAGCTATATATCTATTTACTCCTATTTGAGTACCATTTTTATACCAATAAAATTTGACCCTTGTAGTTGTCGGCTCTAGCCATGCCCTAATTTCATAATTATCACCTGATGCTATGTTAATCAGTTTAAACACAGTTTTAAAAGTTTGTGGAACAGAGCTTTTCAAAACATAAGGACTTTCTGTGACTGAAAAATGAATCCTGAATTTTTTTGTTGGATCAATTGCTTTTGTCCATCTAGCACTCGAAATCGTTGCAATATTTTGAAGCAACATTGAACCTTCTAAATTTAAGTTAGGGGTCTGAATAATGGTGTCCCAATCTGCCAAAACGGGCTTATAAATTGTTCCTAAAACAACTAACATCTTGCCTATAAAAGTTGAAGTTAATCCATTATTCAAAATGACATCAAAATAGCCTTCAGTAGGGCCTGTTGTTACATTAACATGAACTTCGTTATCATTAATGAATGTAATATAATTTACTGTTTGTCCGGTAATTGTAACTGTCATAGTTGGAGTGAAAAAAGCACCTTTTAAGATGACTTTACCCGTATTTGAAGGCAAAGGACTATCAGCAATTAAAGATTCTAAAAATGGCGCAGGAAATGATGAAATACTATACATTTTTAAATTACCATTAGCATCTGTTCCTAATACTCTATTCGTTGGCGATTGTCCATCATTTCGTGTTGAGAGATAATTACTCAATTTGATGTCCTTATTTAAGAAATCAGTAATTTCTATAACATTTGAAGCTGTAATCGCCGGTTGTCCAACACCAAAAGAACGACTTCTTAAGTTTAATTCAAATGTTCGTCCTGTATCGCTGGTTGTGTATTTTACAATTTCGTTAGGTCCAACGACGAGTACAGGATTCAAGGCATTAATATAATTTACAAATCCTGTAATGTTTTGGGTCGCTAAAGCAGTTGATGCAATTGTCTTTACTGTAGTAACAACATTTGATATTCCAGAGAGTTTTGTAATTTCTTCGGCATTAATTAGTCTTTCGCCTGGAGCTTTATCAACTTTGGTATTTTGCAATGTTTTACCCATTTCAGCAGTTAAAGCCTTTGTAGTTCCGCCGGAAGTTAGGTTGTTGACCAGAATAGTGTCCAAAGAAGCTTTTACATCTTCAATTGCATCGACTAATTTTTGAATTGTATTTAAGTTGAGGTTATCTGAAATTAATATAGCATTAATGTTGTTGATAAGGTCTTTTAAGATTTTACCTTGCCTTGCGTCTAAAGCTTTGCCCGCATCAGTATAGTCAAGGGCGTTGTAATTGTCGACTTTTATAGCGTTAATGTCAGTAAACTCTAATTCTCCACTATTGTCTGTGGTTAAAATTTTATTTGGCTGATTTGTTTCCAAATCTGCCACTTTTATTCTGTTGTAGTTTGTGCTCATTTTTTTTATTGGAAATTTAAAATTTATGCTGTATAGTTTAGTTAGAGATTATTTATGCCAATTTTGCCAAATTGAAATTTGAGGCTTTATCGAATAATATATTCGTAAATTATATTTTTAAATCAAACTGCGACCAGCAAGCCCTTCGTTGTAGATAAACAAAGCTTGTTCAGGTGTTACGGCATTATCATATATATAATATTCACACATTTTTCCTAATAATGGAGCAAAACCAAGATTCCAAGAGGCTTGCCCTAGTATTAATGGTGTATTTGTGTTTGATAGTGATGTAAACGTTCCTATATCTGATGAAGTGGTTGATATTTCAATACCATTGGCATAAATATGTAATCCGTAACCATTATTAGTATTATTATATGAGAAAATTATGTTTGTCCATTTATTTAAAAAGGAATAATTACCTGCTTTACGATGAATGTAAGAAGTTTTACCTCCATTGTTAAATAGACCTGCGAACAATTCTCCATTTACAATACCGCATTGATATTCTAAATTATCAGAATCATTTCTTTTGTTGAGGAACCAAGATATATTGCCATAAACAGAAGCATCGAATCTTATTGCTGATAAATTAAGCCAAAAAGACATTGCAAATTTTTTATTAACAAATGATATTGAATCATTATCAGGTATTACAATTCTGTTTTTATGAGTGATTGAATTACCAAAATTTGCGCAATTACCAATCACACCACCCGATACATAAGAAATACCAAAGTCAGTTCCATTTAATCCCTTTATTAAATCATTGCTATTACTTTGTAATGGATAGTAATGTTTAATTTTTAGATTTTTTTAATAATATAGCGGATACTCTCCTCATATTTTTAGTTATTAAAAAAGACATTTATTTTTAATCCAGAATAAGTAGTGTTTGATGCCACGATAGTTATAAAATTAATTGAGCTATCTGCTAAGTAAGAGCCAAAGTTTTTTATTGTATTAGTGATGGAAAGACTCTGTGTAGTTAGACTGTTTACTTCATAAGTTCGGGTAATTGACCTACCAACTGCAGGCATATTTGTAAATGTCCATATTGTATTTCCGGTCAAAGTAAATTTCCCATGAGCAAAAGAATTAAAGTCGATATTTACACTTCCTGCCATAGAAAGATTTTCCATTACAGTGCCATAAATTTTTTCTTCTAATAAATTTTGAGCACCAACCTGAATTTCTGCAAGTTTTATCTGTTCGGCTATAGTAATTAAGCGCTCCCCAGAAACTTTATCAACTTTGTTGTCAATTAAATCCTTTAAAACTTTTCCTTGTCTCGCATCTAATGCTTTTCCTTGTTCGGTACAATCTAATGCATTGTAATTTTCAGTTTTTAGATTATTTACATTCATAAATTCTAATTCGCCAAATGAATTAGTACTTAAAATTTTGTCTGGCTCATTTGTTTCCAAATCGGAGACTTTTATTCTATTATGATTAGTGCTCATTTTGTGGTATTTTTAATAGTTTTTTGAGGATATAAATAATCTTTTTGGAGTTTTATCCTCCAAAAAGATTATGATTTTTTATGAAGATCGACCTATTACTGTTACAGTATTACTGTAAGGAGAAGTGTATCCATTAGAATTAATTCTAATTTGATATGAATATGTTACATCATTTGATAATTTATCATAATAAAAGGTATCTGTTGATGTTTGTAAAAGCATAGGAGTTCCGCCATTTATACTACGATATAATTGATAGGTTATGGCTCCTGGATCTATAAAATTTGGCCACTGAAGCGTCATGGTCTCGCCTCCATAATAGGCATATTGCAATGTTGGTACGGTTGGATTTGTTATTGGGGCTATTGTACATACTCCTACATTATTAGCATATATCTGCGCATTAGCATCTAACCAAGCAATTGCTTGGTTATTTGCATCTAATACGCTTTCATTCGAAACAAATTGATTCGCATAGGCGGTAAGTGTTTCATCACTGCCGACATATCCCGGGCCACAGTTGTTTTTGGCAACGATTTTAGTTTGTTTGGAATTATAAAATCTTGCGCCTGGAGGGCAATTCGCAGTGTCTAGAAAAGGAGCAATATAATCTGGATCTGTAACTACATTTGGTTTCGTTTCTCCAGTTGATGTGTTGTCATCTGTATAGTATCTTTCTAATGTTTCAAAAGATTTGTATCCTGTATTTTCCATAATTTAATAAGTTATTACAACCTTCGCTGTCGAAGTGTCTTTATCGTATGTTATGTATCCAATATTTGTTACCTGATCAATATCATTTACCCATGAAGGTGGTTTAGGAATATTTTTAGAAAAAGTAAGCTGTTGTACCTGTGAGCCTCCCACGTTGATAAAATCATATTCTGCATCTATTTTTTGCATTGTTCCTCCTGAATAAGTTGTAATTTCAACATCAATATTACCTGTTCCAATTTCTTTGAACCAAGTCTACGACCATTCTCACGGGAATTGATTTTAATGAAGTATAATCAATGGTAAGTTTATTGAAATTGATTAGACAAGCTTCGATTCCATTCTCTTTTTGATTGTCTCCAGCAAACATAATATACGATTGCATAGCTGTGCTATTATTTGGTAATTCAGTACCATTACCATGACCAAATCCCATATATTTGTTATCCCATTCAGTTCCAGTGCTAACAAATCCAGTGAAGGTATCCAAATCTCGACCTGCACCTAATGCCCATTTGTATCTGATTATCATATAATCAAAAGGCAGTAAAGTTGTAGATGGTTCAAGTATACAAGAAGGATTTTCTCCTCGCCACGCAGTAGTTCTAATAACGCAAGTTCCAATATTGTTTGCATAAGCTTGTGCATTTGCATCTAACCAAGATTGTGCTTGTTCATCCGCATCCGCAACACTTTCAGTAGAAACAAACTTATTAGCAGGAGCAGTCAAAGTAACCAGATTTCCCACTGTTCCTCGGGAGCAATCATTCTTTTTTACGGCTAAAGTTTTTTCAGTATTATAATAAACCGATGTTCCTTCTACTGGAGTATATTGATCTATGTATGCAAAAGGTTTGTATGATGTGTTTTCTTCCATATTTATTTTAATAAAGAATAGTTATTTGATTGAATATTCATTTAAAATCTATAAATGGATATTTATTAAATAGGTGTTACTGGCCAAACAACCGTTGCTAAATCTTCCAAATCAGTCAGATCTCTTAGTTCTTGTCTGTAATTTTTCCAAGCTGTTTTTTCTCTTCAGAAAGAGGCGCATCTTCTATTTGCGTCCAATCGCTTTCGGTTAATAATGAATTTCTTTTGGCTCTTAAATTTTCTAAAAGCTCTTCTTTGTTTTGAACAAAAGGAGAAAATGTATGTTTGCCTTCAATTACTTTATAATTTTTAGATAATGCTTGTTGCCATTCTTCTTTGGTTAATTCGACATTAGGTTGAGGAATATTTTCATGAATTCCAACAACATAAAAACCTGTGTATTCTCCGTTTTCGTTATAAGTTCCTTTATACATAATTTTTATTTTTTCAATTTATGATTAATAGCCAATTGCAAACATATACCCGTAATTTCCATCAATAAGGGCATAATAATTACTCATAGTAATATTTGCTACGTGATTATATCCCCTGCTTCCAGAACTTGTTCGTAAAGTAGATACCATAACGCTCAATGCGCCATTTGGCCAAGCTAGGGGAAGTTATATGTATTAGCATTATTAAATAAATAGGCCCACTGTAATATTAAGCCATTGCTAAATTTTTGATATCCTCCTGTGAAAGGAACTCCTGAAATAAAATGATCGGCATCATAATCAGAGCCAGGAGAAGTTGATACGGAACCGTCTGCCATTAAAAACTGGCTTGAAGTTCCTCCAGTTTTAATAAAGGTTTTAGCTTCAACTGCTTCAGTAAAAGTTTTATTTCCTCCAATTGTTTGAGCTGTTGTTAAATCGACATATTTGGTATTCAGTTCTAAATCGGATAGAGTGACAGTGCTTTTGTACCAGTAGTCAACTTCAATATTACGATCGATTATTACCTCTGAAAATGTAATAACCCCATTGTTGTAATCGACAGCATAATCTTTGCCTGCACCTTCTCTAAGCAACTGACCATTTTTATAAATTCTGACGCTGTCTTTTACTGGGATTTCTTTTAGAGTGATTTTATCGTTAGTAAAAGTATCTTCGTCAAAATTTTCTTTGTAAGGAATAGATAAACTACCAAGAATTGGATTAGAATCAGCTCCTTCAGGTTCAGTATCAAAATTTTTAGACCAGTAATTTATTTCAATATTTCGACCATTTATCGGAGCATTAAAAGTAAGTACACCGCTGTCGTAGTTTAAATTATAATCATTAATTTCTTTTAATAATTGTCCGTTTTTATAGACTTTAACGCTGTCTGGGATGGGAGAAGAATCCAGCTGAATGGATGTTCCTGAAAAGTTATCTTGAAATTCTTTATAAGGAACATAAGAATTGCCAGCAATAATTCCCGCATTTTGAAAAGTCGCTTTTAAAAGCGCTGGAGTGATGTAGTGCTGATTATCTGTTCCTGTTTCGACCATTTGAAAATCGGCTTTGTCATCATTTTTATGAACGAAATTGTCAAAAATTTCTACGAAATCAAGGTGCGATGGAATGTCTCCATTATTGAATTTGTTGTGAAAGTCATTTCTGCTTGTTGCCATTTTTATTTAGTTTTATTTCTTGCTTAAATGTTTGTATGAGTCCTGAAGTCAATACCAATGAAATTAAATCATTGGTATTGTCAGTTTTTTAAAGAGTTAGGATTTTTTCGTCAATGCTAAGCATACCAGATGAATTTTCTGAGATTACTTTAAAATGATGGTAGATTCTGTCACCGTCTTCATTTTTAATAATCAATTCATCAGTATTTAATTTCGTTTGCTGAAGCGGTAAGGCAATATTTTCAAGATTTGTTGAAACTTCATGAATTTTATCCCAATTTCCGTGACTGTTCATTTTGTATAAATGATATTTACCATTATAAACTGTTTTTTCCCAATTGAAAATTATAGAAGAGAATATTTCTCCATTTGTTCCCGAGACAGTTCCAGAAGCTTCTAAAACTGGAGATTCAGGAGAAATACTATCAACAATAACTGTAGCTGTAATTTTTGACGGCTGTGAAGGAGCATAATCAATATTTACAACTGGATTTTTTGTTGTTGATTCCGGATCTGCATATTCAATTTGTTTAGAAACCGTAATTCTGTAAAAAAGGCCATCTCCAAAAGGAACTTCTTCTAAATCTTCAAAATCATCATAAACAGTCCAGACATTGTCAAAATCAGCAGATAAAGTATCTTCATCAATTACAATTTCTTTAGCCAGTTTCATTGTTCTTATCGACTGAGCTTCAAGCATTGTTGTGGCACGATGAATATTAATTTTTCTGATTTTATATTCTGGCTGATATGTATTTAACTCGATCTGAACAGCAGGCTTAATTCCTAATACTTTATTCTCAAGAATTGGCATAATTCTTTTGATTTCAGGAGTTTTAGGTGGAGTAGAAGCGACTAATTTTACAGGCCCTAAAAGATTACTGAACGGCCCAAAGTTCATTTTAATGTCCATTTCGCGAACAGCGTAGAAGTAAATATTCTGTGAATTTCCATCCAGATTAAAATCGGTAAATTGTACTCTGTTTTCAGTTTCATTTACAATTTTCATCATTGGAGCAATATCAAAATCATCGTCAGTTGGTTTTAACGCATTTCCGTTTTTATCTTTAATGATCTGTTTTTTATTAACAGGAACATAGTCATTGCCTTTGATATGCTCATAAATTACAGGAACTTCCGTTAATGGAACAAAAGCATTATAAATGGCTTGTTCAATAAAATAAACCGCTAACATTGGCTCCTGTACTGCTTGAGAAATTAAAACCTGATTTAATGATGTAATGGAGGTTATTGTATGCTCTTGTGTACCTTGTGTTTGATTATGCCATTTGATAAAGTCGTTGATCAGTTCTATTAATTCATCATTGTCAGGTAATGGAAACTGAAAATTTTCTTCGGATGTAGTTTTTGGAAAGACGTCGTATTGACCTCTTGTAGCAAGTCCGTTAAAATCTATAAAATCTGCCCATCGTTTGTTGAAATCAATTTCATCATTTCCGCCCAATTTGTTCAATTCTTCTCGGATTGTAGTTACAGTTGTCGGTTTGTATAAAACATTCAGTAAATCTTCTTCATTTGCTCTGTAATGCAATAATCCATAAGGTTTTCGGTCTTGTTTATACTTGGTAGAGAAAGTAAAAGTCGAACGATTGTAAAAATCTGGACGAGTTGCATACAAACTTCCACCGATAATTTCTTCAGGTTTTTCAGTCTTCTCCACTTTGACAGCGTACATTGGACAAGGAATACTAATTTTTGATTTGTAACCGATCTCTGGTTTTGAATGTGTACTGATTCCGAAAATTGAATAATGTGTACTTTCATTTTCCCTTGGAAGAATATTCTCTTCAGTAATTCCCGAAACAGGATCTGCGTACAGATAAACCTTGTAACTAGGATAATAGTTTGCAGATTGAGATACGTAATCATTATCATAATCTCGCAGTCCGTTTTCTGGGTTAAGACCATTTTTTGCCCCAAAAATTTCATCATAATCAGCGACCATTGTTTGCGAAGCATAGTTACCAAGTTTAAAATCTGGATCATCGATATACAAGACTAAATCTCCCGTTGCGCCAATGTTTTCTGTTTTATAAACTTTAAACTCTTTTCTTGATTTTACAGGAACAGGATTTCCTTCTTGATAGGCATTTTTTGTAAACAACCTCACAATACCATTTGACCATTCTACAGCGTTTTCTTTCTGCGATTTAAATTGAGGATGCTGAGGTAAATTGAAGTTTTTGAAAATGATTTTATACAATCCTAAATGTTTCTTCTCATCTAATGGAATCAGATCGCCTTCGTCATTTGCTTTATACGTTCCATTTTCATCCATTTCATAGGAATTCTCAAAAAATCTTTCAACAACAACGTCATTCCAAACACCTCTTGTTTTTTCTAACTGTAAATTCCTTCCGTTTGGACTTAGATGTTCAATAACTTCTCTATGAATTGTATTTAAACTCTCAGGATAATTAATTGTGAAATCAATTTCAGGCTGATGCCAGTTTGTGGCTGTCTGCATATTTTGCACCAGTGTACACAATCTGCTTTCAGGAACTTTGATATTTTGAATCTGTTCAGAATCGATTGTTGCATCTCCATTAGCATGAAGTTTGTCTGTTACTTCTTTTTCAGTACTTCAATTAGGGCGTAATCAAAAACTTGATTAGAGTTTCCATCTGACTTGAATTTAACTTCGATATTTTTAATGATATAATTTTGATCTCCAATCGTTAAAACTCCTCTTTCAAATCTTGTTTTGTTAGTATTGTCTAATCCAATTTTAACTTGCTGGCCACTGCTTATAATTCTATATTCTCTTATTTTTACGATTGAAGTAAGATTGTCAACACTGTCATTATCAATGCTTTCAATTTCACCATATTCAACTTCAGGAAGTCCATCTTTATAATACAGTTTAAAATGATCTGCCAATATTTCTTTGTCATCAGGAAAAATAGATTCTTTGGTCTTGGCTTCCACTACAGACATTTCTTTTGGAACAGGATAACTTAACAATTCCTGAGCAGAATAATAATCAAACATGATTCTGACCAATGTTTTATCAGGTCCGGTAATCTTGTCTAATAGTTGTTGTTCTGATTGAGAAGTAAACTGCAACGGCTTTTCTTCTGTAACCAAAAGCGCATTCATATTGCTCGGTGGCATTAAATTATTGGCAGGTTTAATATCCGATTTAATGCTGATTTGACGTCCTGATGTTGCTCTCGAGAAAATATTAATTCCGTATCCTTGATAGATATAGGTGTTTTCTCCTGTTTCTTCCTGAATGGCATTTAAAACTGATTTCCCAGACTCAGGAATATTAATCGGAACAGTTTCAAATTCTGATTCTTTTAGATTTTGATTGACACTTTTGTACTCAATATCATGCGATAATTCTGGACTTTTCCATGTTTTTTCGGAATCAATTTTATGATCAATTCCTAAATAGACAGGAAAAGTAAAGTTGCTTCCTTCATATTCTAAAGAAGATTTGAAAAAGTCATTTTTTGAGTTAGGATTGACAATATCATAATCCATGACATCATCCATAAATAAACTCACAAATCGTTTCTTTCCATCAAAACTATAACCTTCAGGATCTGTAATTCTGTTATTTGGATTTTCATCCGAATCAACATTTAATCCAGGAACAATTTTATTTAACTGAATTGGAAGAGGCATACGCTCAGTATTGATAGAAGTTGGAATACTCATTGAAAGATGTTGTACTTCTTTTCCATCAATGTCTTCTTCTAAACTTCCAAAAGTGGTGTATTCTGTTAAATAAACATATTCTCCATCATAAACTTCCTCATCAATATCTAAACATCCTAAACCTAGCATACGTGCAACGTGATAATCGTTCATGACAATATTTAAAAGATCCAGATAAGATATGTTGGTTAAATTTTCAGCGTATTGCTGTACTTCACCATCTTTTGGATCATTAATTGGTACGCGATCACCAAAAGGAATATCTTTTTCTGCCTTAGGATTGCCTGATTTACTTAACTCAATATATTCCAGTACAATATCCTTGATGTTTTCATCAGTAATATCATTTGCAACTGTTGGTCTGTTCCATTTTGCTTTGTAATTTTTAGTGTTTACATATTCGTCATCATTGAATTTTAACCATTTTCCGTGAACAGCGTTTAATTTTGGCTCTAGTTGTTCAAAAACTTTAAAATCATCTGTGGCAAGACCATATTTTCCTTTTAAAGTCCAATCTCCGTTGATATTAGCATGAGTAATGAAATCAGAATAAAACTCAAATTGAATGGCATTTAATGAGCAATTATTAGCTTTAAATCGAATGCTTCTTCCATTTTCAGCAACTACACGAATCTTAGTGTTTAATTGTGCAGAATCATATGTTTTACGACTACTGACATTTTTAGAAGCTGTGATTTTGTTTTCAGCAACCGATAAAGTTTCTAGTTTTACACTTTTTGAAGTATTTGAAGATGAAAAATCTAATTCGGTCGCAAAGAATAAATCGGTTTTGGTTTCAATCTCAATTAAGCTGTTTCCATAAGCCTGCATAAAAGCTACAGGATTTGTTAATGGATCGATGCTAAGTTTAACCGATTTATATTTCTTATCATCTTTAAAATTAACATAAACAGATCTTTGCGGATTTGCTGTTTTATAAATCCAAAGAGCTTTTTTGTTGTCAACAACATTTGGGTTGTCAGTTAAGTTTACAGTTTGAGCGATTTTGGTATAAGGTGCTCTGTAAACTTTTACAAAATCATCCGGTTTATTAAAACTAGAATTTGAATTTTCTCCATCGAACAGTTCGCCTTTTGGAAGGTGATTTTCTCCTAACTTGCCATTCAGCATCCATCGAAGATGAATTCCTTTTGTACTGTCAATTCCTCTTGAACCTGCGGTGGCAATTTGTAAATAGCTTGATTGCAGATTTGTTTTGTCTGGAGTAATCTCAATGGTTGATGATTCTCTGCCGATATTAAAATTAATGCTTATTCCTAAAGGATTAAAGACATCGCTTAAATCTACAGGTGTTGAAAAATGACCGAATACTAAAGGTTTCCCTTCAATTCGGATTGGAACTTCAACTTCAGATTTCCCTAGAATTGTTACCGAATTGTCAAGCTTAAAAATAAGCCCGTTTAGATTTTTTCTTTATGAATTTTTGTTCCGCCACTTAAAGTCAGTGGAACACGGCTTTTGTTTTTTAGAATTAAAGTTCCACATGATTTACTAATTCTAATTCCTTTTTGTAAAGAAGGATAAACCAAATTATCCTCAATAATGCTTACGTTAGGAAAACAACCAATTTGTAAATCTGATAAGTTAGTTGCAAGTCTGTTTAATTCAATTCCTAAAGTACTGAAATCGGGAACTCTGATATAATCTGAATCTAAGGCAGAAATCTGATCATTTTTTAAAACTGGTGTTCTTTCTAAGAAGTTTGTCAGTGGTGTTGTTAGTTCTTCAATAGTATCAAACGAGCTTGTGACTCCGTACACAAAAACTTTCGAAGTTAGATTCAACTCAGTAAACAGATTTTTTAAAAATTCAGAATTATTGACTTGCAGACCGTCAGTAACTACAAAAACGATATCTGGAGTAACAGATAGATTTTTAACAACATTTAAACCAGAAGCCCAATAATCTGATTGTATGCTTTGATTTCCTAGACCATATAAATTAATCCAATCAATAAAATCCTGACTATTACTTGAAATTTTTTTCTGGATAACGTTATCGGGTCTAACAGCGGTATCGCTGTTAGACATTCCGATTAACGAAAGTGTAATATTACTTTGTGCCTGAGAATTGATAAATGAAGTTAGCCCGTCGCGAATTTGCTGTGCTTCGTTTCCATTGATCGAACCAGATTCGTCGACTACAATTGCTACATAAGTGGCACAGCCCGAGAGCTGGCTTTCCTGAAGATTTATAGAACTCATTTTTTTCTTATTTTTTTAAAGATTTGTATTGTATATTGGCAGTATCTGCGTATCAATAATGTTTGTTAAAGGACTACTTCCTTCATTATTCCACATTTTGTATTTAAACCTGATTTTCAAGTTTTCTATTCCAGAAATGATTTTGCTGTCATGCATAATCAAAGCTTGAGAGTAATCTTTTGAATGCAGTACACTGTATCCAGATATTGGATTTCCTAGTTCATCTAAAACAGAAATACTATCCTGAATTTCTTCTAAAGGCATTTTTGGAATATTAAAAGGCTCTGGGTTTCGAACTAAAAGTGCTATCGTTGCTCCAGTATTCGTATCAATAATTCTATTTATCTCAGTACCCTGTGCAGGATCAAGAGGAGACAGTTTTAAGATTCCTTCAGTCGCACGATCAAATAAATGCTGATATTTTGTAGCCATTGAATCGCTCAATGCATTTGTAGTATTATCAATTTTAGGAGCGATTAAGTAATGCAGAGCATCAATACGTTCCTGATCCAGATTAACATTCACATCATATAAAGCTTCTTTAGTTTTTTCTTCATTCACAAAATAACTCTGAACTTGTTCTTCAAAATTTTTGTAACGCGAAGTCTGGAATCCGAATTGATGCACGAGGATATTTTTGCTTTCGCTTGAAATTCCTATTTGAGCGCCATCAAAGAAGTTGTTTACCAAAACGGTATAAAGTTTAGACGGTTTTAAATTGGTTAAAGTTGTTTTGTATTTTAATGATTTTGGTTTTAAAGGTTGTCCTAAATCTAGAATGCATCGCATTGTAGAAGGATCTTCAATAAAATTGTTCAGCATTCTAACCCCTAATGGAATTCTAGGATCATTATCATCAGTCCATTCTTCGCTATTATCTTTTTCTATCGATTTTGGATAAACAGGCTCTTCTTGACCTTCTTCCAATGGTTCTATTGGATATTTAATAAGAAGATCTGTCAACGGATCTTTGATGAAAAGATTAAGTTTTCCTTCAATCTCAGGTCTTTCCGTTTCGTATTCTGCCCAATTCTTAAACATGTGAGAAGTATAAGTACTTGTAAAGAATAAAGAAATATCACATTGCTCATTGCCATAAAATGAAGGTTTAGACTGTAATAAACTTCCGTCTGCATTTGGATAAGAACGATTATAATCCAGATAATTTCTTAATGAAGTCAGCGGAGATTTAGATAATGCTGTCAATTCGTTTTTCGCCGGCGGATTTTGAGGATCAATTGCTTCAGAATCCTTAACAGGAAAGTGGCCAATTGGTCCAAGCGTTTTAAATCCATAATAATATTTAAATTCTACAGGATTCTTTTTATTATCGTCAACTGTATCTGTTAGAGTAAAATCCAAACAATACGTTGTATTTGGTCTCCAGATTGGCTGTACTGTTGTCTGAATAGCATTTTTCATCGCTTGATACTGTTCTTCTACAGCAGGAATATCCAAAATGGTTTTATTATGATAATACTCTTCTTTGCTAAACCAATCTATACTCTGAATATAAGTCGTATAATCAAGTTCCGGATCTTCTGCATTTTCTAAACTTGAGCAAATGATAGCATCAGTTGAAATGATTTTAGATTCTTTTAGATTTCTTCTAAAATCTAAACCATTGATTAAATCCAATGCTGTATAATTGACACTTCCGCTTGTTAAAGCAGTTGTTGTAGAAATTACAGAAACCTGTTCGGCAGGATGCAAAGAACAGTTATCAAATGCATCGCTAAATAATGAGAAATAAACGCCTTTTTCTTTTGGTTTGCTGGAAAGCATCAAAATTTCATTTACAGACGGTTCATTTTGAATATGAATGATTGAAGCATCAGCAACATTTGTTTCTCTCTTAATTAATCTTGCTTGGGTTAAAGTCTCATTCAATACAAACAAATAATGCGTATTATAAGCCACAACCGAATAATCATTTAATGTTTGATTTGATAAATACACTGCCGAATCGAAAATGCTGTCATTTTTTACTAATGAAAGAGTGTTTCCATCAATTTGTGCCAGGGCAAATTTGCCATTCGATAATTTTACTGAGAGCAATGTTTTGTTATTCGCGATTATGGCATCGACAATCTCAGCTACTTCTGCTGAAGAAATTATTTTTGTATCTGTTGCTGAAATTACTTTTGACGCATTGTCGATATTTAAACGGATAAGCTTTTTATCCTTCGTAATCAAACTAAATTCATTCTCATTATGCTGAAGAACTCTAATTACTTCTGAGTTAATTTTAGAACGATAAACTACAGTTCGGTCGCTTCCTTTAATCCAACTAATTTGCGTTTCATTTGATGCTATATTGTTAATCCAAAGAAGGTCACTATTTGCTAATGGCAATATTTTGTTGAAACCTAAAGAATAGGTATTCGAATATTGTGTCCCTAAAATCGGATTTAATTCTTCATCCATTTCAATAATTGCTGTTGAATCAATAGGAGAGAGACATCCTACAATAAAGTCAAGATCGATTGTTGCTTCTCCAATTCCTTTGCATTGTTCTGCATTCAGAGCTTGAGTTACAATTAAATTATCATTTACAACTTGAAGAGAAGTTACAATTCCGTTAATCAGACGCTCTCTAATAATAGTACCATCAGAATTGACTTGCAACAGAATGGTAGTTTTAGCATTCTCTTTTGGATGGAATGTAATTACATACGAATCATTAAATTTGATTACCTGATCAAAATCATATAATGCGCTTCCATTATAGCCATAATAATGCGTAAAAGTCAATGCATTAGGATTGCCTCCAGAATTAGCATTTTCATTTCCAGCGTCCAATTTCAGGATTGCCAAGTCAGCCATAAGCGAATTGTATGTAGCAATTTTTACAGGATCTGTCAATGTAATTTCAGTTTCTCCTGTTAAATCACCATAAGTATCATCAAATAATGACGCAATTTCGTTTCTGATTTCTTTAATGCGTTTTGCTTTTGCTGAAAGTGGACTAATTACAATTTTATCGATTTTTTCTTCTGACTATCAATTTCTTCAGTATATAAGGTAATCGCACTTAAAAGTTCTGCTTTCGTATAAGTTTGTTCGTCAGAAAACAGACCACCTGTCTTAGTTTTACTAAAGTTTACAGGCGCATATGATACTAATTTATCAGCATCTTCAAAAGTCGCTGTATAAGCAGTAACTTTTACTTCTTTTGCCTGAGTTGTTAAATTTAATTCTGGATCAATTGCTGATTCAGGGAAAATAATTTCCAATTCGTTGTCATTTCTAAAAGACAATGATCGGTTATAACCAAAAGTATTTTCATCAGTTGTGATACTCATGAAATCGCCACCTTCAAGCTTATAGTTGTCAACAATTACTGGAAGTTCTCCAATAAGTTTGAAAAACAATCCATTGATTTTGTCAGCTTCGTACTGCATTGGTACATAATAGCGAGTTCCAATTTGTTTGTTAAGGAAATTCATATGCTGTTTTTCGGTTTCAGTTGCCGCGCAGAACAATTTTGTAGACGTAATTCCCAATTGTTCAGGAACATGCCATCCAGGTTCTGCCGCACTTAAAAACGAAAACGGATTTGTCGCCAATACTCGAATAGAATCATATTGGTCAATTGCTTTTTGCCAATGTGCCCAAGGCAATTTCTTTAATTCCTCATTTCTTTCAATATCTTTTACAACGGCTTCAAAAGGATTATAATCTGCCCATTCAGAGCCATTCCAAGATTTCAAATTGATTGATTTGATTCCGTATTCGTGTTTAACCTGACGCAATTTTCGACCCGCTTTGGATGTTCCTTCAGGAGGCATCATATCGGTGTAGTTTTTAGCTTCACCAGTATATCCACCCACTTTTTTAGATAATTCGGCATTAGGTATTAATCCTTTAGCCATTTTAATATCGATATAAGTATCTAAAGGGATAATTGTAGTAATCAGCTGATGTTTAGGCATTCCTTGACTATCAAATTTTTCTGGATCATAATTTTTTCTCCAGCCGATTTGAAATAATCCAAAGCAAATGCCTGATTAGTCAACATATGAACCCCTTTGACATTTTCTAAGGTTCTGTCATCTTCACCATCTCCAACAGTTCCTTTTGGAAGCGGACTGTATGGCGTACGGTCAATAACTCGGTTGAGATCCCATTGCAGTTCGATAGTAAAGTTTTTACGTAATTTAATTATACCAATTTTTACGCGAACGCTCAATTCTAATTTGGCATAAATCAAGAAAGGCTTAAATGATTCTACGGAGAATATGGTATTTAAAGCGATTTCGACATTAATGATTAAAAGCTTGATTTGAATTCCTCCGCCTGCTGTAATATAACCACCCATTTGAGGGCGTTTGAATGAGATTTTCCCACCCATTTCCAGATAAGCCCATAATTTGACTTTGGCTGGACCAAAACTCTGCTCCAGTTTAAAATCTAATCGTGCTCCGGCTTCAATTCCTTGAGCAGAAAGCATGATAAAAGATTTTGCGGTAAATAAGGTTAAAACCTCTGCTGTGATTGGTTTATCTTTTGTTCCGAAATTAACATACCAAGGTTTCTGATTTTTAAAGAAAAATCCAGCTTCTAATAGTGCAGTAAGTTTAAATATCTGACCACCATCTTTTGGAATGCTGAAATCTGCTCCGGTCGCTAATTCTAAAGAATCATCACCAAAGGCAACCATAGCAAAGAATGGCGGATTGCTAGGATCATCTTCAATAAGACCTAATCTTCCTGAAATAACATTCAGTCCTGCTTCAATATAAAATAGAGTAGGTAGAGACAATAAAAGCATAGCTCTCAAAGACAATACATGTCCGCCATCAGCAACAGTTCCAAAAGTGGCTCCAGCACCAATAGAAAATGGAGTATTGTACTGCATTGAATCTGGCGGTCCGCTGAATTTTTTAAGATTGATACCCGGTTTTGGATGTTTATAATACTCATACCAAGAATCGTCTTTTGTAAGTCCGACAGCTTCTTTGGTGGCGACATATCTAAATCCTAATAGACCTCTAAAGGCATTAATAGCTAAAAATCCAAGCGGAATAGGAACAGGCAACTCAATACTTGCATCAATTAAGAAAGCTGGATATTTTGGCATAAAACTCATGCCGACACTTCCTGAAATTTTTGCTTTTGGAAGTTTTAATGAAACCTCACCGGTAAATTCTTTAGATTTTCCTGGTTCAGGAAGCGAAATCATACCATGAATAATAGCCATAGCCGAAGCCTCTGTAGCAGTTCCTGGAATAATTAAATCGACTTCGATAGTTTGGATTCTTAAGAAAGAATCGCCATCGCCTTCGGTGCTGTAATAAAATTTAACCCCTTCACCACGAGCATCAACTCCAAGCGGATTGACACTGATTGCACCATCAAATCCCCAGAAATTATACTTACGGCCGTTAAATTGGGTTGAACCAAAATTGATATTCGTAACCGCCATCTGAACCGGACCTAAATTAACCGAAAGGCTGACAGGAATAGGAATAGATCCTCCTTCAACTTCAATATTTCCATCGCTGTAAACGCGCAGTTTTTCAACTTCAAAACCTTTTCCTTTTAATAGATTTCCCATTAAAGAATCTTGAAAAGAAACATAACAAGAGGTTCCTAAATAATAATCCTCATCTTGTTTTCCAAGCTCTAAACTGTGAAAATCAAGGTTTACTAGATTGAATAAATTGGCTTTTGGTTTATTGTCTTTATTGAAAGAAGCTGTAAGGTTGAAATCACCATCGTCGAATAAATGCCCTTCAATACCAACTTTTAATGGTTTTTGATCCTCTCCTTGAAGTTTTGGAATTTCTAAAGAACCTTTAATGTTAGAATTAACAACTTTGTTTTGTTTGAAAGTAATATCAAATTTGTTGAAACCTACTTTGAAACCTTTTTCCTCAGAACCAATAGTTTTCCAAAGCATGTTTTCTTCTAGTTCAGATAAAAATGTCTGATAATCTAAAGCATTTTCGAAAGAGTAATCTGTGCCAGCATATATTGTTGAAGAATTTAATTCAGCTTTTGTTTTTAATGCTAATGGAAATTTAAATGTATAAGGCAACTTGGCCGTATATAATTTTTGTAAATAGACCAATAGGGCGGGATAATCAGCAATTTCTTTTTCATTTACAACACCATTTACTTCGTCTTTTTCAAACATTGTAATAGGGTAGTAGAAATCGAATTTGTCATTAAAATAAGTGAACGAGCCATTTTTTGGTTCAGGAACAGTTTCCAAATAGATATTTCCAGAAAGACCGCCTGAGCCCACTAATAAATTGGATGCACCGATTTTTAGCGTCGGCTTGTTATTTGTTTCTTCTTCTCCTTCTTTTTTGGTTTATGAAACCATTTTGAAGGCAATGTAACAGAAGCGGCGCGAGCATAAACGCCAACGAAATCATTCGGACGCCCATCTGCATCAGCTTCTGGGATATTGGTTTTCTTGCTTAAATCGACTTTTAAAGTGTCTAATTCAAGCATTAAACCTGTATTACCAATCATCGCATTAGGAGGTGTTAATGAACCGCCTAATTCTGCCTGATATCCAATTCCAGCTTCTGTATCAGCGTATAATTGTGCCTTCGCAAATACGAAAGTAGACTTAGTTGCTTGATTAGAAAAAGCAGAACCATCAGGATTAACGGGTTTTAGAATGCTGTGAGGGAATTCAATACCTGCACTTAATTCTAAAGTTGCTTTGGCTTTTGGCGTAATGATTCTCTTGATGTGAGCTTCAATTCCGTCTGGAGCTACAATATTGTAGAATTCTTGCAGTTTTTGTTTGATTTCGTTTAAACTATAACCTTCTCTGGCTATATAAATTCCAAATAATAATAACGGAATCGATTTTGTAATTGCGCTATTGCTCTTGATTAATGCAAGAATGCTGTCAATCGATTGATCTACATCTTCAGCAAATCCTAATTCTTCAAAAGTGGGATTGTCCTGGAGTTCTTTCAAGGAATTAATATCAGCTAAAAGCTGTTCGTATTTTGTTTTGCCTTCTTGAGCTTCAACAAAAATATTCATCATGTGAGCAATTACCTGTTCTTCGCTGATACGGAAAACCTGTAATCCCACGGAATAAAAATCTTTTATAGAAAAAGAAAAACTGCTGGAACTGAATGTTTTTAAGAAGGCTAAAATTTCCCATTGATATTCCAGTGTAATAGGAAATGAAGAAATTGACTGATCTCCATCTTTTAAATCTGGATTGAGGACAAGTTTGAGATCAAATGGTAGCTCAAGTGCAAGAGGACTACTTGTTACGATATCAAGGCTGTAAAAAGCCGAATCGCCTCGATATCCTTTTGAATATTGCAGGTTTTTATAATGAATTTTATCAAAAATGGAGTTCAGTCCATTTTCGACAAACGATAAAAACTCAGGCAAATCATCTACAGTAATCACCTCAGACAGTCGAGGGTAATATCTGGCGGTAGGAATTGGAACCGCAGGAATTGGATTAGTTGGCATATTCTAATTTTGTTTTTGACTTTAATTTTTGTTCGTATTCGGAATGATTAAATTGTAGTTAGGTCTAACCAATTTTTGAGGTGTAAATGCATATTTTAGGGGTTTTTTCAAGCAGTTTTAGCAATTGATTTGCTTTGCAATTTTTCAAAAGACTTAAGTTTTAAGCGGCTTAAAATCTCTTTTTTTCTTTTGACAGTGTAAAGATGTGTCTAAAATTGAAGCTTAAAAAGAGTCGCTTAGCAGTTTAACATTGATGTTCTGGTGCTTTACAGAGTTGTAAAGAGAGTGAATGAGGGGTAAAAAATAATTTTGGAAGAAGAGAATAAAATTTTTGAAGAAACTTACTATTTAAAGTTTTAGTGAGAGTAAGAAAAGATTCATACAAACTCAATTAAGATTTTTTTTGTTTGCTATTTAGATGTTAGAAATTAAATCAAAAAAGAAACTTTTATTTTAGTTTCTTTTTTGATTTTTAAATAGTTTAGGTTATTAAATCTATTGTCTATCTTATAGTTTCTAGAAAAATAGAATAATTATTAGAACGGGTTGTTTTTGATATATTTTGCCCATTGATATTATTAGAATCTGAATAGGTAACAGTATTTACAATAACAAAACTAAAAGAAGCTTCAGAAGCTCCAAATGTTCTAGTATTTTGAGCATCTCGCAAGTAGTATTTGGCTTCTCCATTGGTGGTAATACCATCAGTGATATTTTGAGTCAAAAATCTTAAGGTAGACCATTGGGCTAATAAAGGATCAGAATTTTGTATGTCAGTTAAAAATGGGCTTTGATAATTTTTCAATCCATTATTCTTTAGTCCAAAAAGCTCAATTATTTTAACTTGATTTGTCGGAGAAATTCCAGAATAATTAGTAGCAAAAAGACCATTGTTAATTCGTAAATAAATTTCTGTTTTAGCAGTTATGGGCTCAATTGTACCTAATGATGGGCTATTAGGTAGGAAATAAACTTCAGTACAAATATTTAATCTTAATATTGAAAAATTTTTAATATTTCCAACTGCCGTACTATTTGAAATTGATTGAGATGTAGCTGATATTGTACCAGATATATTGGTTTGTATAGTATTAGGCGATTTATATGGAATTAAAATTAGTCCATCGGATGTTGTTATCAATCGTGATCTTACATTATTGTGAGTTTCCCAGAGTTGGCCGTTTGAATCTCTTTCAATAGCACCATTTTGTTGTGCGTTTGTCAAATCACCATTAGGTATAATTAAAGGAGGTGTTGTACTTGTTCCGGTTGCCAGTGTAACTTTATTAGTGAAATTCCAGGCTCCAGAAATGGTTTGAGCCTGCGACTTAATCCATGTCCACCAATTGAAAAGCTTAGAACGGCTAATTACTTTATTGTCTTCAGAAATAGCAGTGTTAATCTGAGTTTCTCCGTCAGACGCAAGATTTATGGTTTTATTATCAATCATATCCTTTAGGACTTTTCCTTGTCTAGCATCTAATACTTTGCCTTCTGCCGTACAGTCAAGTGCGTTATAACTTTCGACTTGAAGATTACTTGCATTGCTAAATTCTAGCTCACCTTTCGCATTTGTTTTTAAAATTTTGTTTGGCTCATTTGTTTCTAAGTCTGCCACTCTGATTCTGTTGTGATTTGTACTCATTTTTAATTAATTATTTACGGGTTTATAAAATTTACAGGCTTGTATTCAGTTATTTCAAGGGCTAACCGTAATTATTTTAGGTTGATATTAGAAATACCTAAAAAATTATTGTTTAAAAATTGTGTTAGTGGCGTCACAATAGGGTTTTCATTTTACTGTTTTGTAGAATGAAGGCATGAAGTGTAGTAGATAAGTTTGACTTGGAAAAGCAATAATTATTAAATCTGGTTGTCTTCTTACAAAAAATAATATTTTTTACGATGGCAAAGAATATGTGTTAATCACTAAGGCATCAGAAGCGTCTCTGTATTCGTAATATAGTTTCCTGCTATATTTGTTGAATTTTATTTTAATTTGAGATAAATCTGTAGAATTTACATATAAATTTCTTTTTTGTGTATTTGCCGGGATATATTCGGGATTACTTATAATCGAATCAAAAATTGTACTTGATAATTTTGCTCTATTAAAAATTGACATATATTTCATAAAGCAATTATCAAAAATTAATTTATGTTGAAAAATACCGCTATTTGATTCTCCTGACATGCTATTGTAAACAAATAATGTGGAATCTAATAAATGAGAATTTTTAAAACGAAAATTTGTTTGACTACCTCCTATTAGACTGTTCTCAATTTCGGTATTTGTAGCTAATTCAATCCAAATCCATCTTACATTAGGAAACGGTGCACCACTATAATTATTTGTATTAACAGCTATTATCGAATTTGTGAAAAAAGCATATTAGGGTTGCCGATTAGGACATTAGATAAAAATTTGGAAGAGGATATCATCATCATTGCTGTTGAATATGCTCGCAATTTGTAACGTGTCCAAAAATAAACTATCATATATCTTTATAAATTTACCTTCTGAAACAAATGAACAGACAAAAGTGCTATTTGATAGTACTTCGACATCTATATTGGTACTAAAATTTAATTCCCCTAAATTGCGCTGTATTACAGTATTTCCAAAATACCCTGAAACTTTCATTCGAGAAACATTGACCGGATTATGGCTAGAATCTAAACTGAAAATAGGATAATCTTTAGCGCTAGTATAGGATAATGTTGCCAAAGTAAAATTAGTAACCCTGGTAAATTCATCTAAGGTTATAGATTTTGAATCCAAATCACTTGCAATATAAAATCGATCTGGGGTTGCGCTTGATGATTTTGTTGCAGTAAATTGATAAACTCCATTGAAACCTGTTAATGAAGTAACTGCTTGATCTTGATTTAAAACTTTTAAAATTGAAGCTGAATCAATTTTCCATCTTCTGTATCTTTTTACTCTCCAGTCGTCTCTTATATCAATATTTAATGCATTATTATAACGTCTTAAAATTTTTCCTTTTACCGCTATGTCTCCGTCGGTTGGTAATTGATATTCTATAACATCATCAGTATACGTAACAGATTTTCCTTCTAATTCAAACTCATTAGTTGATTTAGCTTTCAACATAATTGATTCCATTGGGACTCCCAAGTTTTCGGTGGCAGTCATATTCATGTATGGAGTATTATTATGTACTTCTATATTTAAAACTCCGCCAGGGCGAATTACAGGCTTGCCATTTGAATCGTTTACTACTAAATTATCTGGGATTCCATTTGAATATCTTGGAGTAGTATAACTAAATTCTAATCCCATTAAATTTTGCATGCCATTTGCAAACTTAAAATAATAGTTCGAAGCTACTTCTGATATAGTTGTGGTTTGACCAATTTGTAATGATCCGGAATATCCTGTGGGAAGTTTTGTAATTTTAACCTGTTTACCAACAATCAATACATAATCATATCCTGCATCTAAAGTTGCATATCCTGAAACATAGGAAGTTATTAATCTTGGATAAGTTGGAGGTGTAGAATCTGAACCATTAATAGTATAGATAGTTTGAAAATCATTTATCAGATAATAATCACCTGGAATTAATTTATTGTCTTTTACTAGGTTTAAAACTTCGGTTGTAGATAAATTGTTGGGAGATTTGATATTATCGATCATCTCTTTTAAGACTTTTCCTTGTCTTGCATCTAATGCTTTTCCTTCGGTTGTATAATCTAGAGCGTTATAGTTTTCTACTTGAATAGTAGCGTCGCTAAACTCTAATTCACCATTTTGGTTGGTTTTTAAAATTTTATTTGGCTGATTTTTTTCTAAATCAGCCACTTTTATTCTGTTGTGGTCTGTACTCATATTTTAATTAATTTGTTGGGTTTAAAAGGAAGAAGCGTAGTTAAAAAAGCCAATAGCAGAGCAGGGAAACTATAAGTTTTAGTTTCCAAATTGGGCTTTTTGATAAGATTTTTGAGTTTTGTTGAATGTCTTTCTCTTGAGAGAAATATTAGGTTTAAAACAACTCAAAGATTTTTTGTCTTTGAGTTGTTTTTATGGTTTTTACGTTTATCTATTTTAAGATAAGACAATTTTGCGTTCACTTGCGGGATGCTCGTGCCAGCATGGAGATTCTACAATGCTTCCAAAATACTCTTCTCTTGTAAAAACATCTATCCAGTATACCGTAGCAAAACTTATAAAGTAAGCTCCAGTTTTATCTCCAAATTTGTATTTTCTGCTCATTTATTATTTTTGAGCTAATATAAGAAATACTTTGCGTTCACGAGCGGGACGCTCGCGCTAGCGAGGGGCTAAATCTGCGCGATCGGGGCATTTTTTTCAAACGATACTCACCAATCTTTGCGGGCACGGATTGCAAATCCGCGCTATCGTTGCGGAGGTAAATCTGTGCGATCGGGTCGCGCTAGCCGGGGAGCGGGACGCTCGCGCCAGCGGGGAATCACTTTGCGGGCACGGATTACAAATCCGCGCTATCGTTGGATTTTAATTTTTAAAAGTATATTTCATAGGTTGATTTTGATTTGTAAATTCTTTAATATGAGCTAAAAAGCTTCGTATTTCCGATATTTGACTATCAATGAGGTTTGTCTTAATATATAAATAATAAGTTAGACCTTTCCAAATAAATGGATCAGCACTATATTGAAGAGGATATAATCTTCTCAATCTTTCTTTAAAAGGGTCAAAGTTTGCGTCTGCAACTAATTCATCTATTTTTTCTGAGGCGGCAAGTTCCAATTGTTGTAATTCAGAAACACTAAGTTCAAAATTCATTTCTGCATTAACTCTTACTAAAATACTGTTTTTTAAAGATTCAGAAATATTGAATTGAGTGAAAAAATCATGTAAGAGATTTGTATTTCGAGATGAAATAAATTTATTATTTAGATTAAATATTAAATAACTTTTCATTTTAAACATTTTTATTTTGTTAATATTACTTTTATATAGCCTTGGTTTATTAAAATATCTTTAATATTTATGAATTTTCGGCTACTCATTGTCTTATAAAATGTAGTAGCCTTTACAGCTTCTATTTGATCATAAGTATTCTCATAAACATTGATAAATTCCTTATATCCAAGAGATTCTCCGCCTGGATAATTAATGTTTTCTGTCCATTCAGCTTTTACCGAATTTATTCTATCATCAAATATTTCGAAAGTATCATCTACCCATTTTTGACCAAGTCCTTTAACATTATATCCATTTTGTTTAAGTTGTGAAGTATTTATATCAAAACTCAATTCTCCTGAAATAATTTTTGAATTATTTGCCCAGGATGTATCAATTCCTGTATCTGTTAAAATATTAAAAACTATTTCATCTCTTGAAATTAATTTTTCATATTTAAAATGATTAAATGTTTTAACTAATCTTTCCTCACAATAATTTATCTCATATGTAATTTCTAAAGGATCATTTTTAAATATATTAAACCATTCTTCATTTTTTGAACTAAATCTTTCAAAGAAAATAATTTCATTTTTAATATCAGCAGAATAAAGTTGAATATTTGATATTAATTCAGGTCTTTGAGCATATTTACTGAAAGATAATATTATATCAGGGTTGTTTTTGACACGTAGATACATAGCCTCAGATGCACCATATCTTTCTAAGAATTCAATTTGTTTTGTTTGGTTTAATGAATTAAAATTAGTTCTTGTAATTAAATCATCATAATACCTTTCCCATTCATTTACAAAATTAGTATTAGCCTTCATTTTAGCAAAATCTGGATCACTAATATTTCCATAAGTATCTAGAAATTTTTGCTTCTTAGTAATTTCAAATGGCTCTAAGGTGTTACGAATATTTGTATCTTCATAGAGCTTTACTAAATCTTTAGCATATTTCTCATTGGTTAGGAAACTGAGACTCTTTCTTTCTACTGTAATTCCATTAGCGTAACATAACCTCCAATTGTCAATTGCTTTGCCTTGATTAGCATTGAACAGTTTTCTAATTGCAGGATCTTCAAAGAAGCCTAGATCAACATAAAAAGCATATTTTTCGGCACTGTTGTCAATTTGTCTATATTTTTGCAGAATTTCAGATGCATCGTTACCATAAGATTCTAGTTTTTGAATCATTGTATTTACAACTAATTCTTTACTTCCTGCTATATCTTTGACAACAAAGAGTGCTTGATCAAGTTGCTGGATTTGACTTGGTGTCATTTCTGGTCTATAAATTGAAATGCCATCATCATTAAATTGTTTCACAGTACTATTTAATTCAAAAGCAGAATCAATAACTTTTGATTGTAGATATGATCTTCCCGACATTGAAAATATTGTAACCCAAAAAGAAATTCATTGGCTTTCTGTGCGGCTTTTTTGTTGCAGAATCGTTAGTTGTGTGAATTGTATAATTATTTAAAGCCATTGCATTAACGGCTGTAAATTCAACAGCACTTACAACTCCACTTACTGCATTCCAACTTAAAACAGCATCTGATGCTAAAACAGATTCTGCCGTTTGTAAAAATCTCATTCTAGAAAGATATCCTAAGTATTGTAAATCTGCTAAGGCACCTATACCTGTAAGGTTTAAAGCAATTTCGGCTGTAAGCATTACCCCAAAATCGATTTTTTTAAGTTGCTATAATCTTCCATATAAAGCAATAAGAAAGCCGGTATTAAGTGAATCTTTTGGTCACCTAAGTTTTCTCCACCTTTAAACGTTTCAACTAAATCTAAATCAGGTTTGAGCCCCATTACAGTAATGGGTTGTAGAAATTCGTACGTGCCATAAAGTTCCGAACCTAAATAGTGATCATCGAATCCCTTTCGTGATTCAATCTTAAATTGATGTACTTCAATTGATTTGCCAACTATTTTGTAGCTATAATCAGTTGAAGTTTCAATTTTTGCTCCATCACGCTTTCCTGTAACGGTTTCATAAATAATGAAAGGTGGGGCAGTAATGTTATTGTAATATTTAGGAACTTTTATGCTGTTAGTTGGGTCTGGGTTATCTATTAATTTCATATAATAAGATTCTTCATATACATTACAAGCATTTAGTTGTTTAGTATAAGAAGGATCAGGATATATAGGATTGTATGTTGAGAAATACCACGTTTTGTATAATAATATAATATACTTCATTCTATTATTATATGAATTCCAAAATCCAAACGTATATCTGGAATACCTGTCATCATCAATATCTTTATATAGAATTTCAAAAAGTGTAGTTTTTGATTCTACAGGATGTGGTCCATTTCCTCCTTGTAATGTTATGTATTCATGAAAATTTACCAAATCTTTTAATAGGTCATTTCTATCAGAAGAAGAAACTGAAGGAAAAGTAAATGACTCAATTAATTTAAGTGCTAATGCTTCACCGCCATTCCGTTCGTTTAATGTTACATTCTGCTTACTTAAATTGTAAAGCAACTCAAATTTATCAATAGCAGGCACAGTTGCTAGTGCTTCGGCAGATAAAACTGTTGCTAGCCAATAAAATTTATCTTTTGTCGAAGAATTTTTAACTAAAATTTGATTTGCATAAAAACTTTTGTAATAAGAATGCAAATTCCTTAAATAGTCTTCCAATATTTCCACACTAGGATTGTCAAATATTGGGCTGTTGGTCCATTCAAAAGTTTGATGGCTTAAATATGTTTGAAATTCAGGTTCTGTTAAAAATTGCGAAAATAGATTTAGCTGTATGGAATTAATAAGAATCGCAATTTTTGCAATTAAAAAAGCTTTTGCTTGTTTATCATTTTGATCTGTAAGTGGAGTGACAAATAACCCAATTTTATGATTATAAAATTGCATGGCTGTTGGGTTCAATTGAATATTTACTCCTTCTAGAGGATTTGGAAGAACTCCAGTTGGAATTTTAATTTGCCAAGTTCCGTAATCTACGATTGGAATATTTGGTTGATAAGTCCATTTATAAGTTTCAATTTTACAGAAATCAGTATATGGACTTAAAACTTTTAATTTTTTTACAATTATTTCATCATTAGCAGATGCTGATTTAAAAGGATATTTATGATCTTTTAATTGGTTAAGCTTATTTTTATCTGTAAGATATTCTAGAAAAAAATCTTGTTCATAAAATCCACCAATTACATCTTTATCTATCTGTCCAAAAAGATCATCATCTCTAAAATCCTCTTTTAGTGTTTCTTTATATATTTTAGTTACTCCATTAATGACTACTTCAAACGAATTTAAAAAACCGTATATAGTATATTTTGGGTTAATTAGTCCAGTTAATTTGACAACTTCCCCTGATTTTAATATTGCCGCCTGTTCCATTATATTGATAGGTCTAAATCTAACATTAATTCTTTTCTCAAATCCTCTTTAACATAATCACTATACCCTTTACTAAAATGATATCTCTTATCAAGTGAATAAACAAAAACAGGGTTGTCAGGCTCTTTGAGCTTGTTATTACCATCTTCATCTTCCACTACAATAGCAACTCTGTATTTTTGATATTTAACATCTTCTGGAGAAATAAATTCATTCCCATCCTCAAAAAGATCAATCAAGAACAAGCGAGGATTTTTCATATTAGTAGAAATCAAATCTTTGATAGTCTCATTTTCCTCTTTAGTCAATCCCAAAATAATTTTATTAGGAGTAGAGCCATCTAAAGTTTTTAGTTTAAGTCCAGTGATAGTTTCAGTACTATCCGTAAATGGTTGCAAACTGTAATAGTAAGGATCAGGCAACTGGTACGTTTTGCTATTGCCAACTGCACCACTTGCTGAAGCAGATGTATTAGTTGTTGACGTTGTACTTCCAGTTGCAGAAACAGCATTATTCATAACATCAACAGCTTCTGTTAGATAAGTCACACGCGCAACAGTTGGTGTTTCTTCAATTCCGGTTTCAATAACATCGTTTACAGTAAGCGTTTGAACAATTGAAATTCCCTGCTGTTTTTTATCGTAAAACTCATTGATAAGATTCAGTTTTTCAGAAGTCATTCTGGAGTAACTGTTATCACTGCCTAAATTCAATAATGGACTAGCTTTTATTAAATTAAAAACATTATCAAAAAAGTTTGCAACACCATTTACGGCTATAGGATCTCCGTTTTCATCTTCTTCGGCACGAATTTCATAAGTATTAATTTTTCCCTGATAAATCAAAAGACTCAATGCGACAATATTTTCGCCCGCCACAGCTGGAGTTGTCAATTGCACTGTTGAGGTCAACGTACTGTAATTTCCTTCTTCATCAGGAGGCAATCGCAAACCATCGGCATTAATAAAATTGTCTTTTTGTGCATTGGCAACTTTTGCAAGCTGTCCGTAAAAAGCAGTGTTGTTATTGTTGTCAGTTGTAAATTGCAGGTACAAGTTATTTGTCGTAACAATATTGGCTTGGTTTTGTGTATTAATTAAAACTGGCCATCCAGAAGTTCCATACGTTACAGCGGTCATGGGAACTTGGTTTGTAGCGGTATCTTTTAACAATCCAGTTTTTAGGTTTTCAACGCCTTCACCAATTTTATAGTTTCCGTAGAAGTCATAACTACGAGTACGATCACTTTGAATGTAGATGTACCAATTGTTTTTGGTCCAGAAATTATTTAGAAGATCACTGAAAATTACGTTTCCTTTTTTCTCAGTTTTCACTCCAGAAGCAGTTGCCGTAACAACTCCATTTTCAACATGCGAACCATAAAACGCGGCAATATCAATAAATTGAGTGCTTTGCTCGCGCTCTAGTTTTTGCTTAAAGGGAGTGTCACCAGTTACAGTAATTTTTGCAAAAGGTTTGCGGGCGTATTCTAAATTAAAAGCAAATTCAGAATTATCAAAATCGTGTTTATAATCGCCGTAATTTAGAACAACATCAATTCCGCATTCGCCTTCGGCAAAATTCCCTAATGATTTTCCAATATCGATTAGAGGTAATTCAAAAGGATGCTGTTCTTCTTCAGTATTATCTTTTGTTTCAAACTTTGATTCTTTAAAAAGAAATCAGATAGTGGAGTTGCTAATAGTAGAGCAAGATCATTTGGATCGGGATTTGCGACAGGTTTTTCGTAAGCTATAAATTCGGCTTTAAAAGGAATATCAATAGGAGTTCCATCAGCTTGTTTTTGCCCTTCATAGAATGCTTTAAAATCGTCGTTTATCTTATTGATGAAATCAGAAGTAGAATTGTTTTTGGGAATAATTAATGGCTCGGAATCAGTTGTAAAAAAATCACTTTTCTGTAAACCTCTGTAAACGAAATATTTGATATTCAATCCAGGGAAAGGCTGATTGTAAGGACGAAGAATTAGATTCACTTTATCATCATTGCCAGTTTGAGGCTGAACCAAAACAATTCCTTTACAAATTGAATAAGCCTTTTTGGGAGCGCCTAAAGAAAATCTAGAAGTCAGGTTGAAAACAGTTTCAGATTGAGGTCCAAAACCTTGGCCGGGCAACTGCGCGGGAAAACCTCCCGACTCTATAAAAAAATGGGATTTTGCGGACATATTTTAAGTATTATTAATAAAAATTTTTATTTAAACCAGAGTGGTTTATAGATTTTGTAGATGAATCTTCCAATTAAAAAAAGGAGAATAAGAAGCAGTAATCTTCCCAGCCAAATCTGAACTTTTTGCCAAAAAGTTAGATAGTTCACAAACTTGGTAATCGTGATCGTTTTCTCTTGGACATCTTTAACTTGTTTCGATTTCCAATGCGCATAGAGTTCCTGTTCTTTCAGATTGCAGTCAACTTGGAGTTTATTGTTATCAAGTCGAACCTTTGGGCTTTTTAATGTACGCCCTGGTTCGGCCTGAATAACATTTTTAAGGATTACTTTTCCGTTAAGGCATTCTAACAATGCATGGTAGGAACTGCTGTCTTTTGCGATTTTAAAGATTGTATCGTGTAACGTTTCGGTAATGGTAATAGTCTGAGTTTTGTTTTCATTTTGCACTGGTTTCGGACTTCGGCATGAAATCATAATCAGGATAATGAAAAGAGAAAAACAAGACATTTTAGTTTTTTAGTCATAATTAAAATTGGTTTATAAGTTTTTGTTTTACAGTCGTAAAAAGCTTTTCACGCTTTTTATATCTCGTTTTCTTCTGGCTACTTTATAACCTTCTCGTCCGCCAGAATCATTGGTGTTTCCTTCAATGGTATAAATCGTGTTTCCAGCAATTTTCTCGACAAATCCGGCATGACCTGTCCCGTTATTGAAATCCAGAATAAAAACATCTCCGGGTTGAGGTGTCTTTTTTGCCAAAAGTGGTCTTGAATTGTATTGGTCCAAAACACCGCCAGTTTTCTTTAAAGGATTTTTAGCATTAATTTGCTGTGAAGCATTCTGCGTGCACCAGTAAACAAAAGCCATGCACCAGGCATATCCTTTTCCAAGTCCGACGCTTCTTAAATAAATTTCAACTTCAGGACCTGAGTTGCTGTTTCTAGGAATTTCTTCGACACCAATTTGTGCCGTTGCGATTTCGATCGTTTTTTGAGCTAGTGTCATGAGCTTTTTCCGTTTAACTGTTTAAATTTTTGTAATTCGTCAACCAATTGCTGGTTGATCAGCATGAGTTCTTTATGCTGTATTTCCATTTTTTTATGGTTTCTGTAGCGACAGTAAGTCTGGCGGTAATGTCGTCCAGAAGATCACGGTAATATTTTACGGCGCTTACGGCATTGTCAAGTTCGGTCACGCGGTCTTCTGCAAGTGATTTTCGCATTGAGAAAAACCAAGTGATGAAACCGGCAAAGAATGCGGTGAGAGTGGGGTATAAAAACTGTTCCATTGAATGTGTTTGAAATTGAATGTTGGGTTTAAAATTGTTTTTGAAAAGACAACCTAAATGTTGTTTTTTTTTGAAGGAAGTGAAACCAGTTTTTTTTCGGTTTCGAGGTATAGTTGTTTCCTTTTGAGATTGCAAAGATTGTGTGAAAAAAGCCCTAAAAAAAATGCATGCAAGGTCTGCGAACATTTGTGTTCTAGGGCTTTACAGAGTTGTAAGGAAAGCGAACAGAAGTCGTTTTAGATGAAGTAAATGCTTCATCTTTGCATCACAAAAAGGATGTTTTTGAAGATTTAAAAAGAATGATTTTTTCTTTTGTATGAATTAAGAAGGCCTTTGCTGATTGCTCATAAGTTCTTCGATTTTTTTAGTTCAGATGTGATAGGTGTACAGAGAATTTCATACAAAGTAGTTCTCGAAATCGGGTAAACCGGATAGACGTATTTACGCCACACAACGGTAGTTGGAATGTCTTCCGTTTTGTGTTTTTGATACAGTTCTTTAATGAGTTTGTAACGCATTAATTTATTTTTTGAATTCCGAGACTTCTGTTTGATGATATAGGCATGAGAGATAATATTTTGAATGATAGAAAAAAGAAAAGTTTTAAGAACGAAGTTTAAAAGAGTTAATAATTTGAATAATAAAGGACATCATATTTAAGACAGCCAAAACCATTTAATCATTTTAGATAAAAGGTTTTACTCCTTAATGCCATTTTATATTGAACCTCGTTCTGAGGTTGTAATTGTTAAAGATTTTATTTAACAATTTAGTCTGCAAACTCCGCATGACAATCCTGTTTCCAAAACCTTTTATGGTTTGGATTCCAATAGAAAGAATGCGTTTTGGCTGTTATTTTATTAGGGCAGAAATCGCCCGTTTTGCCGGTTCCTGGTTCTCTTCAGAAAGAAGAAGAAGCAGGAACCATTTTTTTACTTGTATTTTTGAAGGCTACAAGTTAGGAGATCTTTTAGCCTTTGTAGGTGGCTGTTGTATGTTTTTTGAATCTCGGATTTTTAATCACAATGCTTTCGTACTGATTAAAAGCAAGACGTTCTTTTTTAGATAAGTCATTGCCGCAATTCCAGTTTCCGAGTCCGTCTTTAAAGATAATATGTTCGTTTATTTTATAGCTTTCATGATCTGTAATTGGCTTTATTTTTACGCTCATTTAGGTATTGTTTAAAAGTTGTTTTTAATTTGAAATAAAACCATTCTCTAAATAAAAATATTGGTTTCAAGTTGGTTGCAATTAATAAAAAAGCCAAAAGCAACGATAAATGAATGGTACTAAGTCGCATGATTTTGTTTGTTTTGTTGGTTGAAAAAATTGAAAGCATATCCTTGTAAAAAATCAACGGAAGACATCGACAACGGAATATTGGTTCTTACGCCATTTTCGTCAATTCGACAAGCCTCAATAAACCAGCTCGAGCGTACAGGTTTAAACGAAGAAGCAATAATTTCAACACCATCTGTAAACTCTTCATTGTTGAACTCTTTTGTAAGTTTTTGAAGTTCCAAAACTCTGGAACCTTTTAAATTTCCTTTTGCATCTTTTTTCAAGAGATTGAAAACAATTTTAACTAACGAAGCTGTTTCCTTGCTTGTAGAAAGCGACGAAATATAATTTTGCACTTTTTCAATTCCAATCGTTACGGTGTCGTCCCAACCTTCATTAATGCGGTAGCCAATTGTAATTTCTTCTTTATCATTTGAAAATGTATGCGACATTTGTTTCTCTTTAAAACCATAAACCTGATTTTTTAAATCCAAAATAGTTTCAAATAACTGGAAAGTTTCAGTTTTGGCATTTCGCATCATTTCAGATGTTTCGTGTAGTCTTGAAAGCGCTTTCGGAATCGTTTCGGCTACTAATTTTTTGTAAGCATCTCTTTCTTCCAACTTTTTGCTTTCAATTTTATTTAAAGCTTCTTTTAATTGTTGAGCAGAAAATTGAGATAAGTCCATAGCTTTGAAATTGTTTGCTGTTGAAGTATTCATAAATAGTATTTTTTAAGCGGTTAATAAAATTTCTTCTTTGAATGGATCTCCGTAATACGGTTTAAAATTATTTTGAAACGCGAGTTTTGTAACTTCTTTAATTTTGTTTTCAATACTCGCAGAAACGGGACGGGGAGCGGCAGTTTCGTTATCCAGAATGTGCATCCACTGAAAACGCTCTTGATTAATACAGATTCTTTCTCCGGCGGTAAAAGTTTTCCTTTTTTCAGAACAATATTGAAGTGCCAGATATAATGTTGCAATACGTTCTTCGATTTGTGTGTTACTCATGATTTTTTTCTAATTGATTTTTTAATTTTTTAATATCAGATTCGATTAAACTTCTTTCAGAACTGTTTGGATTCTCAATCAGCCAATTTTCTAATTCCTGAATTTTTTCTTTGATTTGATTTTTTTTCATTTCGATTTACATTAAAAGGTTTAGTGATATCTCCTGTTTTTCATGTCTTTTATAATGCTGTTTTTAAAATTCGTAGTATTTACCATCTTTTTTGTTTTTTAGGGTAGTATTTTTCATTTTGTGTTTTTAATTGGTTTGTTGTTTGAAAATCAGTTAATTGTAAGTGTTTTTGAATTATTTTATTTTATATGTTTCCAATATTTTATAGCTTAACCCCTTGTTTTTCAATTTTATTTTTCTTTACTTTGCAAATATAATGTAAAATAATACATTAAAACAAATTTTTAACGTAAAATAATACATCTTTTTATGGGGTCAACTGAAAGAGTGCGGGAATATCTTGATTATAAAGGGATTACTAAGTATAAGTTCTGTAATGATTTGGGTTTTTCTAATAAGTTTTTGGACAATAGCAGTAATATGGGAACAGATAAGGCGTGTAAAATATTACACTATTATCCAGATCTGAATTCAGAGTGGCTATTAACAGGAAATGGACCAATGATTAAGGAAGAAAACACTAGCATCATAATTATGAATAATGATAGAAAAACAGCCGATTCACTGCATGCTACTCAAGAAATTCCATTGTATGATTTGGAGGCTGTTGCAGGATTGAGAGAATTATTTAGTAGTGGAGAACCGCAAAGAATTTTGGATACAATAAAAATTCCGAATCTTCCAAAATGTGATGGAGCAATTTCTGTAACAGGAGATAGTATGTATCCGTTATTGAAATCTGGAGACATTATTCTGTATAAGGAAACCGAATTTGAAAATATCTTTTTTGGCGAAATGTATCTTCTAAGCGTAAAACTGAACGATTGGGAAGAGTATATTACAGTAAAATATGTTCAGAAATCAGATCAAGGTCAGGAATATGTGAAATTGGTAAGTCAGAATTCACATCATCAGCCAAAAGATATTCATGTATCGAAAATATCTGCGTTAGCGCTTATAAAAGCAAGTATTCGTATTAATACGATGATGTAAAACTGATTTAAATAAAAATATAAAGTACTTTGTGAAATAAGATAAGTTTCATGAAAGAAATTTATATTTGTTACAGACAAACAGCCCCAAATAAATAAATAAACTTAATCAATTATGAAAAAAACTTTACTAGTCCTAGGATTCTTATGTTGTGCAATCACCAGTTCAAAAGCGCAAGTTGTAGGTGTCGATGTTGGAAATATCGCTCCAGAAATCGAGCTTCCAGATACAAAAGGAAATGTCGTTTCGCTTTCGTCATTTAGAGGCGCTTTAGTTTTAGTTGACTTTTGGGCTTCGTGGTGTGGGCCTTGCATCAAAGAGCAACCTGCTTTATTAAAACTGCATAATGCTTATCCGGATAAATTATTTATTTATGGTGTTTCTATGGATACAAAAAAGCCTTTATGGACCGCCGCAATTGCAAAAGGAAAATTGCCTTGGACAAATGTCAGCGATTTGAAATATTGGCAATCGCCAGTTGTAAGCGCTTATATGCTTCAATCTGTTCCGTTGAACTTTTTGATTGACAAAAACGGAATAATCTTAGCTAAAAACATTCACGGAAAAGCTTTAGAAGATATGGTTAACGGCTTGTTGGCTAAATAGCTTGTATTGAGCTGATCTAACCGGGAAGTTCGCAAAGAATTACGCTATGTTCGCAAAGATTTAATTGCTTTGCGACCTTTGCGTAATTCTTTGCGAACTTTGCGGTTAAACCTTAAAAATTGAAACAAAAAAAGCCCATTTCGTTAAGAATTGGGCTTTTTGGTTAATTATTCGTTTTCTGTATTTGACTTTCTGACGCCTCCAAAACTTGTTTTCATCATTTCCCTAATTTGAAATTGCGATTTGTTTCGTGTAACATTTTTCCATTCATTAAAATCATAAATATGGATTTTATCGGCATACGGATTGGTTACAAAGAAAAGTCTTGATATAGAGAATTTGTAATATTTTAATTCATGTGAAATATGCCGATCGGGAACGACAATAAGAATCGTTTCCCAGTCTAGAAAATTCTTAGGAACATCTTCTCTTTCAGTTAATCCAAGAGATTCAAAAAAGGCAAGAATCTTTTGGTCATTATTCTTATCGATCTTCTCATCGATACGTTTAATGGCGTTTAGAAGCTTTTTTTCATCTTTAATAACACTCATAATAGTCTTTGTTTTTTTTATTTTAGTATAAAATTACACCAAAAGAAAATTATTTTAGAAAGTATAGCCAATAGAATGATTCTAAATTTTATTGGCCAATTTTTATGGGGTATGCAAGGATAATTGTTTATGGTTTTGATAAAATACTATTAAAATTTCTACCTCCAAAAAACTAATTTTATATGCTCTAATTTTTACCAATTCATTTTTATGAAAAATTCCTGTCTTAAAAAAGCCTTTTCAGTTTTTGTTTTTTTGATTTCATTTTTGGCTTTCGCCCAAAGTAAATCAGGTAGAGAATTGATTTTGATTGATAACGATTGGCGTTTTTCTTTCGGGCATTTATTTGACACCGAAAAAGATTTCAACCATGCGATGGGGTATTTTTCGTATTTGGCAAAAACAGGTTTTGGAGATGGTCCTGCGGCTAAAGATTTTGATGATCGCGCTTGGCGAAAACTTGATTTGCCACATGATTGGGCGGTCGAACAAGCTTTTAGCGAAAGCGGTAGTTTTAGCCACGGATTCAAAACAGCAGGCAAAGGTTTTCCAAATAAAAGCATTGGCTGGTACAGAAAAAAATCAACATTTCGGAGGCTGATAAGGGAAAAATTATTTCTTTGAAATTTGATGGCGTTTTCAGAAATTCAAAAGTGTTTTTTAACGGCTATTACCTCGGAACCGAGGAAAGTGGCTACAACGGATTTGAATATGATGTTACAGCTTATGTGAATTATGGCGGAGAAAATATAATTGTCGTTCGTGCCGATGCATCAATGGAAGAAGGTTGGTTTTACGAAGGCGCTGGCATTTATAGACATGTTTATCTGCAGAAAACAAATCCGATTCATGTTGTTTTGAACGGGACTTTTGTAAAGTCTCAATTAAAAAATAATGATGCGGTAATTACGGCTGAAGTTTCAATTGAAAATAAAGGAAATTACAAGGGGTTTATTGAAGTGGTTCAAACAATTTTTGACGCTTCAAATAAGCAAATTTCATCAGCTTCTGAAAATGTTTTGGCTCCCGAATTTTACAAAACAACAAGTTTTACTTCGAAATTGGATGTCAAAAATCCGATTTTATGGGATATTGATGCTCCAAATTTATATCATTTGGTTACTGAATTAAAGCAGAATGGGAAAACAATTGATGGTTATGAAACGCCTTTTGGAATCAGAGCCATAAAATTTGATGCCGAAAAAGGCTTTTTTTGAATGGAAAATCGCTGAAATTAAAAGGAACCAATAATCATCAAGATCATGCTGGAATTGGAACTGCTTTGCCTGATGAAATTCAGTATTACCGAATCAAAAAACTGAAAGAAATGGGTTCAAACGCTTATCGTTGTTCGCATCATCCGCCAACTCCTGAATTGCTGAAAGTTTGTGATGAATTAGGAATGCTGGTAATTGATGAAACCCGTTTGATGGGAATCAACAATTATCATTTGAACGATTTGGAACGAATGATGAAACGCGATCGAAATCATCCAAGCATTATTTGTTGGTCTGTTGGAAATGAAGAATGGAATATCGAAGGCAATATTGTGGGTGAGCGTATTACAAATGTAATGCAGGATTTTGCAAAAAGCATTGACAGCACAAGACCTGTAACGGTTGGAATCAGTAGCGGATTTAGAAGTGGCATTTCATCTGTAGTTGAAATTATGGGCTACAATTATCTCGGAAATGGAGATATTGACGCGCACAGAAACGAGTTCAAACAACAGCCAGGAATGGGAACAGAGGAAGGCTCAACTTTCACCACGAGAGGGGTGTATTTTACAGATGATGCTAAACATTATAAAAGTGCTTACGATCAAAAGCCTAGGCCAACTTTTTACAGCATAGAAGAAGGCTGGAAGTTTTATGCCGAAAGACCTTATTTAGCAGGAATGTTTATTTGGACTGGTTTTGATTATCGCGGAGAACCAACGCCTTATGGTTGGCCATCGGTGACTTCATATTTTGGGATGATGGATGTTTGTGGTTTTCCGAAAGACAATGTTTTTTATCTAAAATCTTGGTGGGGAAATAAACCTGTTTTGCATATCATGCCACACTGGAATTGGAGCGGAATGGAAGGCAAGGAAATTGATGTTTGGGTGCATTCAAATTGTGATGAAGTTGAACTTTTCTTGAATAAAAAAGTCTGGGGAAAAAGAAAATGGAATTGAACAGTCATTTGGAATGGAAAGTCAAGTATGTTCCTGGAGTATTAGAAGCAATTGGTTATAAAAGCGGTAAAAAAGTGCTTTCTGAAATTCAAAGAACAACCGGAAATGCAGAAAATATAAAACTGTCTTTGGATAAAGAAAATGTCTCAAAAGGAAATGTTTTTGTAGTGACGGTTGAAACTACGGATAAAAACGGCCTGCATGTCCCAACGGCAAATGATGAAATAGAATTTTCTATAATAGGAGGAAAGATTTTAGGCATAGGAAATGGCGATCCGACTTCTTTAGAAAAAGATAAGTTTATCGATGATGTGACTTTGGTTTCTATAACTAATTTCCAAGAAAGAAATGGATTTCATGTTGATCAGCCACGAAATTTAGATGATAAAGAATACCAGTGGAAAGAAGCGTTTAAAGATAGGGATTATAAAAATCAAGCAGAATCGTATTTGTATCGTGGAGAATTTGATATAAAAAATGACCTAAAGACAAGTATAGTAACTTTTTATTATAAAAAAATAGGTGTTGAGCCTGTTGTTTATATTAATGGAACAGTTGTAGAACCGAGTAAAGAAGATTCTCAAAAGTATATTCTAAGTGCAGACATTTTAATGGGAGGAAAAAATTTCATTAATATTTCAGCAAAACCTCTCCAAAAAGTAAAAGATTGGGACGTTATGAATACAGATCCCGGAATCATTCAAGTCATAACACCAGCCGAACCTTGGAAAAGAAAGCTATTTAACGGCTATTCCCAAATTATTATTCAAAAAGAAGATAATGCCAAAGAAGTTATTCTATCCGCTTCCGCGAAAGGATTACGAACTGCGATTTTAAAGAATTAGTTTTTAACCGCAAGGCACGCTAAGATTTACGCAAAGGTTCGCAAAGTTTTCGTATAGCTTTGCGAACTTTGCGTTTATATTCACAATCCATAGAAAAAAACTTTGCGTTCTTTGCGGTTAAATTCGAAACCTGATCCCTAAGCTTCGGGAGAAACAAAAAAAATAACAAAATAATAATGTTTGATTTTCATAACTTTGCAAAATGAACAATCAAGCACAAAATATTAATAATTGCGATTTTACTTCAGATTTACAGCTGAAGGGTTTTAAGGTTTATCAAATAAATGGAGATCAAAGCAAGATTCCTGTTTACAGCCGAAGGGATTTTTACAAAATTTGTATAAATACAAGCAAAAGTATCATACAATATGCTGACCGCGGGATAGAAACTGATGGTACGATTTTGTTTTTCGGTAATCCAATTATTCCCTATTCATGGGAAACCATTTCAGGAGAGTATGAGGGATATGCTTGTGTTTTTACCGAAGAATTCTTGAAATCAAAGGAACGTTCAGAAGCCCTTCAAGAATCGCCTTTATTTAAAATAGGAGGTACGCCAATCTTTTCTTTAACCGCAGAACAAAAGGTTTTTATAGATTCATTGTTTCAAAAAATGATTCAAGAATATGAAACAGATTATGCTTTTAAAGATGATTTGATGCGCAATTATATCAATCTGATTTTGCATGAATCAATGAAGATGCAACCGTCGGAGAATTTCTTTAAACCAAAAAATGCTTCTTCTAGAATTACTTCTTTGTTTTTGGAATTATTAGAAAGACAGTTTCCAATTGAGACAAAAGATCAGCCACTTTTATTAAAAACGCCTCAGGATTATGCGCAAAGTCTTGCTGTACACGTAAATCACTTAAATCGCTCGGTTAAAGAAGTTACAGGAAAACCAACCACTTCGCATATTACAGAAAGAATTATCAACGAAGCAAAAGCGCTTTTACAGCATACAGATTGGAGTATTTCTGATATAGGTTACTCATTAGGATTTGAATATCCAAGCTACTTTAATAATTATTTTAAAAGGCTTACAGGAACGGTTCCAAAATCGTTAAGAATGTAAATTGTTTCATTTTCATAATTTTTTGTTTGAATATTGTTATTTCTGGACTAATGTATTGTTCTACATTTGTCCCAGATTAACAAACAAATCATTTATCGGTTTTTAAAGACTAAAAAACACTTCACAAAAGCAGGGTCCCAGCTTTACGGTTTAGTTTTAAATGCTTGATATAAAATAATATAAAGTTTTAAAGAATTAATTAAGTCAAAATCTCTTTTTGAAGAGATCGATGTTCTGATTTTTCTATCGAAAGATAGTTTACAATAGCTTTTGAATAAATTATTAACCTAAAAACAACAAAATTATGTCGACACAATACACCACAGTGACCGAAGAAGGAAGAGTTCCAAATACTTATATGACAGGTGAAGTGTCATATAAAAAGCAAACCAGCGAAATTCATCCCGAAAATACGACTATTAAAGAAGTTTCATTTGAACCAAGTGCAAGAAGCAACTGGCACAGCAATGCAAGTTTGCAATTATTGATCGCTACTGCAGGAGTTGGTTATTATCAAGAAAGAGGAGGCGAAATTAGAATGCTCCAAAAAGATGAAGTAGTTACGATTTTGCCTGGCGTAGAACATTGGTACGGCGCAACTCCGTTTAATAAATTTTCTTATATCACCATTATCACAGAAATTGACAAAGGTTTTGGAACCTGGCTTGAAAAAGTCTCAGATGAAGAATATTTTTCTTTTCAAAGCGCTTGATTTTTTTTAGATACTAAGATACTAAGATTCTAAGGTACTAAGATGCTAAGTTACTAAGCTTCTCAGCTAAGTTTTTATGCAGATTTGTAAATGATTTTTTAATATTAATGAAAGAATATTTTTGTAACTTTCATGTTGTCAATTTTTTACAGAAATAAATCTGTTTAAATCCGCCAAATCTGCGTGCAACTTTTTCGTCGTTTCAAAACTTGAAACCTGAAACTTCAAACAAAAAACAACAAAAAACAAATTATGGAAACAAAAGACATCAAAGCCTTTGGTACAGAAGTCGCCGAAGCACCATTAAAAACATTAGATATTAAAAGAAGAGCAGTACAAGCGCATGACGTAGAAATTGAAATTTTGTATTGTGGTATCTGCCATTCTGATTTGCATTCTGCTAGAAATGAGTGGCACGGAACAATGTACCCAATTGTGCCGGGACACGAGATCGTTGGTCGCGTGACTAAAGTTGGTAATCATGTTAAAAACTTTAAAGTTGGTCAGTTAGCCGGAGTAGGCTGTATGGTAGATTCTTGCAGAGAATGCGATCATTGCAAAAACGATTTGGAGCAATATTGCGATGAAGGAAGCACATTGACATTCAATTCGCCAGATAAACATTTAGGCGGACATACTTTTGGAGGTTATTCTCAAAGTATTGTTGTTGATGAAAATTATGTACTTCATATTTCAGATAAATTAGATCTTGCTGGAGTTGCACCATTATTATGTGCTGGAATTACAACGTATTCTCCTTTAAAACACTGGAAAGTAGGTCCTGGGCAAAAAGTTGGAATTGTGGGAATCGGCGGTTTAGGACACATGGGAATCAAATTGGCAAAAGCAATGGGCGCTCATGTTGTTGTTTTTACCACATCAATATCAAAATTTGACGCAAGCAAAAGATCTTGGCGCTGATGAAGTAGTTTTATCTACAGATTCAGAGCAAATGGCAAAACATGCAAAAAGCCTTAACTTTATTTTAGATTGCGTTTCAGCTGAACACAGCATCGATGCTTATTTGAACTTGCTAAAAGTTGACGGGACTTTAACGCTTGTAGGAGCGCCAATGGATCCGTTACCTGTAACCTCATTCAGCCTTATTTTAGGAAGAAGAAGCTTCGCCGGTTCAGCTATCGGAGGAATCGCAGAAACTCAGGAAATGCTTGATTTCTGTGCAGAACACAATATTACTGCAGACATCGAAATTATTGGTGTAAACGAAGTAAACGACGCTTATGAAAGATTGCTTAAAGGAGATATCAAATATCGTTTTGTGATTGATATGGCTTCTTTGAAATAAATATCAAAGTGACAAAGTAACAAAGGTTCAAAGTAACAAAGGAAAAAACTTTGCCCCTTTGTTACTTTGCCCCTTTGTCCCTAAAAAAGAAAAAATGCAAACACGTAAACTAGGAAATAACGGTCTTGAAGTCTCAGCATTGGGATTGGGCTGTATGGGAATGAGTTTTGGATATGGTCCAGCTCATGACAAAAATGAAATGATAAGTCTGCTTCGTTCGGCTTATGAAAAAGGAATTACTTTTTTTGATACAGCCGAATGTTATGGACCTCATTTAAACGAAGAGTTGTTAGGAGAAGCTTTAGCGCCTTTTCGCGATAGAGTTGTAATTGCTACGAAATTTGGTTTTCTGGAAGGAGATTCTAAAAAAGGATTAGACAGCCGACCAGAATGGATCAGACAAAGCATTGAAGGTTCATTGAAAAGATTGAAAACAGATGTAATTGACTTGTATTATCAGCATCGCGTTGATCCGAATGTGCCTATCGAAGACGTTGCCGGAACAATAAAAGATTTGATTCAGGAAGGAAAAGTAAAACATTTTGGACTTTCAGAAGCAGGAGCAGAGACTATTCGACGTGCGCACGCTGTTCAGCCTGTTACGGCGCTTCAAAGCGAATACTCACTTTGGTGGAGAACTCCCGAAGAAGAAATTTTCCCAACCTTAGAAGAACTCGGAATTGGTTTTGTGCCTTTCAGTCCGCTGGGAAGAGGTTTTCTTACTGCAAAAATTGATGAAAACACACAATTTGACAGTACAGATTTCAGAAATTCATTGCCTCGTTTTGCTCCAGAAGCAAGAAAAACAAACCAACAATTTGTTGAAGTATTAACCAAAATGGCTACAGAAAGAGGTGTTACAAACGCTCAAATTGCTCTTGCGTGGATTTTAGCCCAAAAACCTTGGATCGCGCCAATTCCGGGAACTACAAAATTGCATCGTTTAGAAGAAAATTTAAGTGCAATAAGCCTAGAACTTTCAGCCCAAGATGTTGCGGCAATTAATGAAGCGGCTTCAAAAATAACAATAGAAGGATCAAGATATCCAGAACATTTGCAGAAGATAGCTGGTAAATAAGTTTCTAAGATACTAAGGTTCTAAGATGCTAAGCTCTTGAGTTAAATAAAAAACTTAGAATCTTAGAAACTTAGCATCTTAGCACCTCAAAAAAAACAAACCCCTCAAGCAATTCAACTCTTGAGAGGTTTTTAGCAAAGATTTGGGGGTTCTTAGATGCTCACTTAACTTAGTATCTCAGAATCTCAGAATCTTTGTTTAAAATAAATAATGATCAATTAAATTTATTTTACTTTTCAGTCTTAGCGCCTCAGCACCTTAGCACCTCAGCACCTTAGAATCTTAGTGCCTTAGCATCTTAAAAAATTACTTTTTGTCTAGATTTTGCTTCAGCATTTTTGCGTGTTCCAGATGTGCTGTTAAACCTGCAATATTATTTGATGCCCACATTTTGATATCATTATCTGTGGCGTCTTTTGAGGCTTTTTGAAGTTTTTCAATTGCTTTTTCGTGGCCGTCTATCATCATATCGGCAAATTTTTTGTCAAAATCTACGCCTGATTTTTCATTTAGTTTGTTGTATTCATCTTGGCCTTCTTCTGTTAATGAAGTCGGAAGCGTAAAGTTTTTGGTCTTCGCCAATGCGCTAACTTCAGAAGCGGATTTTGTATGTTCATCCACAAGCATTTTTCCAAATTTTTTCACTTCGGCATTTGTGCTTTTCTGCTGGGCCAGTTTTCCAATTTCGATTTCTGCTAAATTAATTTCCGCCTGATCTACCAAAAATTCAGAATCATCTTCTTTGTTGTCAATAGAATCAAATTTGGCTTCATTTGCATCTTCTGCGACTTCTTTTGGATCTTCTTGTTTAGTTTCGTTTTTACAAGATTGAAGAAATATAATAATAAGTCCCGCTCCTAAAATTGCTTTTCCGGCTAATAGTATCTTTTTCATGATTTTAATTGTTTGAAAGTTATAATGTAAAATTATTTAGGAAGCGCAAGGAATGCCTTACAGGATTTTAAGAGATTGTTATATGATTTGGATGCTACCTTAAATGAAAATTTTATATTAGCATTAAAAAGAAAATAAACTCTTATAATGAAGCAAAAAATTACTTTACTATTTCTTCTTGCAACAACATTTTTATCTGCCCAAATAAGCTACACAGGATTTATTGATAAATATCCAATAGAATTTGTAACCTATCTTTATTCTGATGGAGTAGGATCGGCGATTTACGCTTATTCTAATTTTGATACTCCAATTGTTTTAAGTGCCAAACTTACCGGAAAGACTTTGGTTTTTATAGAAAAAGACAAAACGAATAAAGAAACTGCAAAATTGACTTTTCAGAATTATAATGAAAAAAGCCAACAGCTAAATGGAATATGGAAAGATTTTAATTCAGGAAAAGAACTCAAAATTACTTTATCGAAAGAATTTAATATCGATTATGGCGATAATGTTGAATGGACAGATAGAGAAATTCTGCAACCGGAATCTTTTAAAGACAAATATTTCAAGTTGATTATTTCTAAAGAAAAAGGTAGTTTTTATGCCCAAGTTACTGGTGTAAAAATTATTGAGAAAAAGACAGATAAATTAATTCAGAAAATAGATTTAGATTGCCAGCTTTGGGGCTTGAACAACATAAGTATCGACGATTATAATTTTGACGGAATTCCGGATTTTTCTGTTTTTGAAAGCAGTTATGCCGGACCAAATACATCAAGTTTATATATTCTTTATAATCCAAAAACGGGAAAATATTTTCAGAGCAGTTTCAGTGGAACTTCTTTAGAATTTGATTCTAAGGCCAAAAGAATTTATGAGCACAATCAATGTTGCGCCGGTACGAGCCACATGAATGCAGAATATAAAGTGGTGAATAATAAAATGGTTTTAATAAAGAAAACTTGTCTGGAATTAGATGAAAAAACTGGTGATTTGATCAAAAAAAATGTGATTAAATGTTTAGCATAAATTCAATTTCAAATGAAAATAATTAAGGTAATTGCTGTAGTGCTGTTTTTAGGAATATTTTTTCTCTATATAAACTGTTTTTCTTCTTTTGTAATGCCATGGCAAAAAGAAGAAGCAATTGAAGCCGCATTAAGTTGGGGACAATTGGAAAAACTTCCTAAAGATGCAGAAATTATTGATTTGGAAAAAAGAGGCTCAATGTTTACAAGACAATTTATAATTGAGTTCACTAGTTCTGATACCGAAATTAAAAAATGGATTTTAAAAAGTAAAGGATTTAGAAAAAGTAAGTTAAAAATAAAAGAAGGAATCAAAGTATATGAAATTCACCCAAAAGATGGTGATGCTTATGGTGGAAAAGTTGAAGTGAAGCAAAATAAAGTTTTAATAAATATGAGTTGGAGTTGAAAACAATTAGCTTCTAAACTTTAAAAAATCCCAATTCCAAAAGAATTGGGATTTTTTATGCTCAAAACTTTCGACTTTATAACTTTATGACTTCCGACTTATAAATTATGAAAGTTATTGCCAAAATTATATAACAGAAAAATCTTGCTTTTCGATGAACTTTGAAATACCATAACATATCAAATCATTAACCTAAAATTTTATGTCATGCCAAATCCTAGAATCAAGAATGAAGCACAGTATGAAGCATTGGTGAAAAAAGGCTACAGCAAAGAGAAATCGGCTCGAATTGCCAATACGCCAGATGCTGGAGTAAAAGGCGGAAAAGCCAAGCCTTATGAAGAATGGACAAAAGAAGAACTTTTGAAACAAGCTATTAGAGTTGGAATAAAAGGACGTTCCTATATGAATAAAAAGGCCTTGATAAATTCTTTGCGAAACAATTAAAGTTAAAAATTATGGCTACAAAAGTCTCTCAGCAAAAACTTATTGAAAAATTGATCAAGACACCACATTTGGTTCTTGAGAAATTAGACTTGGTTTATGTAAGCAATCAAAAATTGCCAATTGAGAGATTGCAGGAAAAAGAGGGATTTGTTTATAAAAAGAATGGACGCTATATCAAGCAGAAAAGCGAATTAAAACGCTTTAACAGTTTGGTTTTGCCACCAGCATGGGTAAATGTCAGAATTTCTGATTTAGCAAATGGACATTTGCAGGCTGTTGGCCTTGATGTAAAAAACAGAAAACAATATCGCTATCATCCAAAATGGAATTCAATTCGGAATCAAACCAAGTTTTATAAAATAGCCGAATTTGGACAAAAACTTCCTTTGATAAGAAAAAGGGTCGATCAAGATTTAGAAGAGAAGGAGTGGTCCAAAAACAAGGTTATAGCGCTTGTGATTCGGTTAATGGAGGAAACACATATCCGAATTGGAAATGAAAAGTATGCAAAAGACAATAAATCATACGGACTTTCGACTTTGCGCAAACGGCACATCAATATCAATAAAAATGCGCTTCGATTTGAATTCATTGGAAAAAAGGAAAACAACACACCATCACAACTCGAAACAAGCAATTAATAAAATTAGTTAGCCGTTGCGAAGAAATTCCGGGTTGGGAAGTTTTTAAATATTACGACAATAATGGCGAAAAAAGGTTTTAGACAGTCATATGGTAAATGAATATTTGCATGAGATTTCAGGAGAATATTTCAGCGCAAAAGATTTTAGAACCTGGGTCGCCTCAATTATTTTTTTCGAAAACCTTATGGAAATCGGAACAACAACAGACGAAAAGGAAATCAAAAAAAACATTCTTACGGCTTATGATGCGACGGCAGATGCGCTCGGAAACACAAGAAACGTCTGCAAGAATTATTATGTACATCCCTTGCTGGTTTCAACATATGAAGATGGATCGATTCAGCAGTATTTTGATAAAGTAAAAAAGAGCAGAAGCACTAAGAAGTATTTTTCTCAAATGGAATCTGCTTTTGCCGAATTGATAGAAAAATATACGGTTAACTTGCTGTAATCAGTGATCTATAGCGTTAGAAATAAAATATTTAGAGTTAATGCATCTCTTTTAAAAGCATGAAATTTGAGAAACAAACAAATCGTTATTAACTAAAAATCAATTATTATGTTACGTTGGACAGTCATATTTATTGTTCTTGCAATCATTGCGGGAATATTTGGTTTTGGTGGCATCGCCGCTGGAGCCGCTAGTATAGCAAAAATTTTATTTTTCATATTCTTGGTATTATTTATCATATCGCTAATTAGCGGAAGAAGAAGTGTTTAGTGCTGATAAACTCAGTAAATTAAAACAAATTAAAACGGCACATCTATTTCGATAAATGTGTCGTTTGCCTTTTAAAACAAAAAAATATCATGGGAACAAAAAGCGGTGCTTATCAAGACGTTTACATTAAAAGAGACGACGAAATGGTGAGCTTGAAAAATGATGTAACAGATTTTTGTGAAAAATACATCAAACCTGTGCATCCAAAAAATTGGGATTGGGGTATTCGAGATTTTGAAAATCCTGAAAACGATCCAACCATAGATGAAGCGAGAGCTGTTGCGAATGTAGTTTATAAAGATTTAATAGATGGCAAACAAACGGAAGTAGATCTCTCGACAATGGATAATGTTGAAGCAATTAAAGCGTATTTAAATCCAAACAGCAAGTATGAAAGGTTTAATATGGAAGAATTTGCTTTTGCTTTAAAAGTCGAATTGGAGCACGGACGCGTCAGAGATGTGAATGTGACAAATAATCATCCTTTTTTGACGGCCATGATTGCACTTGCACACATGACCGAAAGTCTGACCTATTACAAACGTTTGAAAGTAATGGAAGCCGAAGGAGAAATTTTTGAAATCTTGCGCAAAATCGAAAATTCGAAAACAGGAAATGAAGAATGGTATAAAGAATTAGGCAAAGCCGAAATTGAATTGAGAGAAGCCAGAAATGAATTAGCCGAACGTCTGCAGAAAATGGATGACATTCCGACACTTGAAAAAATTGGTGATTAAAACTTTTACTTACACGTTGATTTGGGAAATTCCCATCGTTTTGATCACAAAAAAACCGTTAAAGCAATTTAACGGTTTTTGAATTTTTTCTCCTTTCTAATTTAAAATTTGCGAGGATCATTATCGGGATAACTGTCTTCATTATCTTCTTCTTGTACGTCATCTTCGACATAGTTATTTTCATCATCTTCAATTTCGTCATCGTCATCGTCATCGTCATCATCGTCATCGTCGTCATCGTCATCATCGTCATCGTCATCGTCATCATCGTCATCAAGATCCTCTAAGTCATCTTCGTCTTCATTAAAATCGTTTTCAAAAGTATCTGCGGGATTGTCAAATTCGTCATTTTCTACTTCCTCGTCAAGATCTTCGTCCACATAATCTTCGTCATTTTCCAGTTCGACTTCATAGATATCATCATTATTGTCTTCTAAATCTCGGTCATTATGAAAATCATCATTTAGATCGTCTAAATCATCGTCATCATAATTCATAACATCCTCATTAGGATTTGGTTTGTCAGGATTATGGCCGTTTCTTACGGTATAGCCACGATCTGCAGTTTCTTCGATACTGTTGTCAGTGTTTTTTTGATCTTCAAAATCATATAGTTCTTCATTCATCACCGTATTTCTATCGGCCATGTTTGGGTTTCTGTTAAAAATGCTGTTGTTTTTATTTATAGTATTCATGATATGTGATTTTATAATTTCTATAAAACAAATCTAGTTCTAAATGCAAGAGTATTCTTTATACAATTGTTTAATGCAATTGTATAATTAACAGATGTTTAGAATGAAAGTTAATCATCGAATCCTATAACCTTGCTGAGTTTTCTCATGCTAATTTTATCATCTATTAATCATTAAAAAAAATTATCATGAAAAGTACAGATCATAAAAATGAGACTCCAGCCAAACAGGAATCAAAAAGGGGAGTTATCAAACCAAAATCAAATGCGGCGACTGGGTTGACCGAATTATTTGAAGAAAGCTTAAAGGATTTATATTGGGCCGAAAAAGCTTTGACAAAAGCGCTTCCAACAATGGCAAGAAACGCAACTTCTGAAGAATTAATTTCGGCGATTAATAATCATTTGGTTGAAACCGAAGAGCATGTTACTCGTTTAGAAAAAGTTTTTGAACTGATTGGCAAAAAACCAACGGCAAAAAAATGTGATGCTATGGAAGGTTTAATTGAAGAAGGAAAAGGAATTTTGGAAGAAACTGAAATTGGCGTAGTTAGAGATGCCGGAATTATTGCCGCCAGTCAAAAAATCGAACATTATGAAATTGCAACTTACGGAACTTTAAGACAGTTTGCCGAAACGCTGGGTTGGGAAGAAGCCGCTTCATTATTGGAACAAACACTTGATGAAGAAAAAGGAGCCGATAAACTATTGACCGAAGTTGCTGTAAATGCAGTAAATCTTGAAGTCGCGGAAGCCGAATAAGATTAAAATTCAAGTTGAAAAGTGCAGTTGAAAAACTGCACTTTTTTTAATAAATCTAAAAAGAAGATTATGCCCGAAGGTCCATCGATATTGATATTAAAAGAAGAAGTACAGCAGTTTTCTGGCCAAAAAGTAATTGAAGTTTCAGGAAACAGCAGTGCAGATATTCAGCGATTAAAAGGAAAAAAATTTTGTCATTCAAAACTTGGGGAAAACATTTTTTGATTTGTTTTGAAGATTTTACCGTCAAAATCCACATGCTGATGTTTGGCACGTACCGAGTGAATGAGCAAAAAGAGACAAAACCAAGGATGCATCTGCAATTTGCTAACGGAGAAATTAATTTTTATACCTGCTCAATCAAGATTTTAGAAGGAGCCGTTGATCAATATTATGATTGGACTGTTGATGTGCTGAATGAAAATTGGAATCCGAAAAAGGCAAAAGAAAGCCTGGACAAAATTCCAAATACATTGATTTGCGATGCAATTTTAGATCAGAATATATTTTCGGGAGTAGGAAATATTATAAAAAATGAGGTATTGTACCGATGTTTTGTTCATCCAGAATCTTTGGTTGGAAAAATTCCAGAAGATAAAATTGTCGAAATCATTTCTGAATGTTCTGTTTATAGTTTTGAGTTTTTGTATTGGAAAAAGAAATTTGAATTGAAAAAACATTGGCTCGCTTATACGAAAAGCTTATGTCTGCGATGTAATTTGCCTTTCGTCAGAAAGCAAACAGGAAAATGGAAACGCAGAAGTTTTTTCTGTACTAATTGTCAACAACTGCATATATGAAAAATGATATTTTAATAGGATGCTCAAGCTACAATAATCGTTTTTGGAAAGGTGTTTTTTATCCTGAAAATCTGCCTTCTTCAAAATGGTTTGATTTTTATTGCCAGTATTTCAGTACTTATGAATTTAACGGAAGTTTTTATAAATTTCCGACAATAAGAATATTTACAAATTGGTACAACAAAACACCCGAAAACTTTTTGTTTTCTGTAAAAGCTCCCAAAGAAATCACGCATATCAGAAAGTTTGAGCAATGCGAGGAATTATTAAACGACTTTTACAATTGTTGTCAGGAAGGATTTAAGGAAAAATTAGCTTGTATTTTGTTTCAATTTCCGCCAAGTTATTCTTTTACCGCTGAACGATTACAGCATATCATTCAAAATTTAAATCTGAATTTCCAAAACGTTATTGAATTTCGACACAAAAGCTGGTGGAATCAGGAAGTTTGGGATGCTTTTTTAGAAAACGGCATTACATTTTGCAGTGTCAGCCATCCCAATTTGCCACAAACAATTTTTACTGATTTTCCAGTTATTTATATTCGCTTGCATGGAGTTCCAAAAATATTTTATTCCAGTTATTCTTTTGAGGAATTGTTTCAAATGAAGAAAGAAATCTTTCTAAAATCAGGATTTGTGTATTTTAATAATACCGCCAGTGATGCAGGAATTTTAGATGCTTTAGAGATGAAACGTATTATGATTTAACCGCAAAGTCCGCAAAGGTTTACGCTAGGCACGCAAAGAAAAATATATTTTGCGAACTTTGCGTAAACCTTTGCGGACTTTGCGGTTAAACTTAATTTACTGCACTTGCAAATTCCCTTCAATTCCGTCATCCATTGTTTTTCCGGTAATTAAGGCGGCAGTCATTTTTGCGATTGCAACCATTTTACCGTGTTTATTGTTCCAGTAGTAACCATCTTCAGGAACGACTTTTATGACGCTTAAATTAGGATCATCAATCCCTCCAGGCATCCAAACTTTTACAATAGGATCGTATAAATCTTTAATCGTTTCTCTGTCATATCTTATTGTTGCAGATCCATGAAGGGTTAAGAATTTATCACTTGGTTCAGAAAAAAACAATTCAACTGTCGGGTTTAATGTAATTTCGGCATTTTGACTGCTATTTCTGTCTGATAAAAACCATAAATTCCCTAGATCATCAATTTTCTGAACAGACATTGGTCTTGATTGTAAACGATCGTTATTGTACGTGCAGAACATGCATATTTTTATGTTCTCTGCTAATTCTTGTATTTTATTTACCGCTAGTTCCTCGGTAAGATTTTTATGATCTCCCATGATTTCTGTGTTTAATATTGTAAATAATTGATTTTAAGCAAAGTTGAGGTTTTTGGATTCAAAAAAATTATAGAATTGTATTTTAAAATTATTAGATTTCAATTTGGGGTTTTGTCAGAATTGTTTATCAAAATATTGTATGTAAATTAATTTATATTATCTTTACAAAAACAGTTTTAGCCCTTTCTACATGGATGAATTACTAATATTCTACACTGATGATGATGAGGACGATTTGAGTCTTTTTGCAGATGCAGTCGAATCATTATCACAAGATATAATTCTGCAGACCTATTCTGGCGGAGAAAAACTGCTTAATGCGATTGCGCAATCACCACCAAAACCAAATGTTATTTTTTTAGATTTGAATATGCCTGGCAAAAACGGGTTTGATGTTTTAAACGAACTCAAAGGATCTGAAGAAAACAGCGATATTCCGGTTATCATTTTCTCGACTTCAAATGAGCCAAGTATTATTGAAAAATGCCTCAATTTAGGAGCCAATTATTTTATTACAAAACCGGTTTTGATGAAAGACATCATAAAATCTATTGAACATTCTTTGACCATAAATTGGAAAGAATTTGTTCCCGATAGAAAAACTTTTGTTTACAGATTATAATTTCAGCATTAATAAAAAATAAAAACACCAGATTCATTTTGTAAAAAACGAATCTGGTGTTTTTATTTATAATTCTGGTAAATAGATTTTGAAAGTAGCTCCTTTGCCTTTTTCACTGTGTGCTTTGATAATTCCTTTATGATTTTCGACGATTTTTTTTACGATAGCGAGTCCAATTCCGGTTCCTAAAAATTCGCTTTCTGTATTTAATCTTTGAAAAACTTCAAAAATACGTTCTTTGTATTCGTCGTCAAAACCAATTCCGTTATCCGAAATTCGTAAGCAGAAATAGATTTTATCAGGATAATCAACCTTGAAATCCAGTTTATTGCCCAGAACTCTTCGTGCTTTGATTTGAACATGAGGTGGAACATCTTTGCGGGAAAACTTCAGCGCATTTCCAATTAAATTATGCAATAATTGCCTAAATTGAAAAGGCATTACAGTTCCTTCGCCCAGCGGATGAAGATCAATAACGGCATTTTTTTCTTCAATTCGATCAGAAAAATCCATTATCACTTCTTCAGCTATTTCATCCAAATTTGTTTTGATAAAAGTTCTGTCAGCCGAATTGGTTCTAGAATAGGTGAGTAGATCTTGTATCAACGCTTGCATTCTTTTGGCCGAAAATTCAATACGTTCCAAATATCCTTTGGCCTTCACCGAAATATTCTGTTCGTCCAAATCAGTCAATCGGCTGGCAAAAGTCTGAATTTTTCGAAGTGGTTCCTGCAAATCATGACTCGAAATATAAGCAAAAGACTGAAGCTCAATATTCATGTTGATCAAATCTTTGTTTTTGCTTTCTAGCTCTTCTGTACGTTCCAAAACCTGTTTTTCAAGCAAATCCGTCGAATCTTTTTGTTCCTGAATGTCCGTGCTTGTCCCAACCCACATTTGAATTTTTCCATCGGCATCTGTTTGTGGAATTGCGTGGCTTGCGTACCATCGGTATTGTCCATCATGGCGTAAAAAGCGATGTTCAAACAAAAACTCTTTTCCCGTTTTTATGGATTCCATCCAACGGTTGATGTTTTCTTCGCGGTCATCAGGATGAATAATTTGCAACCAACCATTTTGATTGATATTGATTTTTGTAAGTCCAGAATAATTGTAGAGCGCCTGATTAAAATAATTCAGATTTCCCATAGAATCGCTTGTCCAAACAAATTGCTGAATTGAATCGGCAAGAAGTCTGAATTTTTCTTCACTTTTCATTAAAACTTCTTGTCTGTTTTTCTCATCGGTTATATCCATTACAATTCCCAGCATTTTTACAGGATTTTTTAGTTCATCAAAAAACATTTTTCCGTGAACTTTAATCCATGCAATTGAATTATCGGGCTTAATAATTCGGGCTTCATATTTATAAATATTGGTTTTTATTGCTTTAGCAAATGCCTTCTCGATAACCGGAATGTCATCTGGATAGATTTGTTCCAAAATGTGAGCACGGCTAATTTTCTGATTTTTGTCAAGGCCAAAAAGCGTTGGCAAATTATCTGAATATATTAATTCTTGCGTCGAGACATTCAAATCCCACGTTACAATTTCGGCAATTTGCGAAGCTAACCGAACTCGTTCTTCTGCCTCTTCCACTTTTTTCGCGCTTCCACTTTCTCAGTAACATTATTCACCGTAACCATTACTGCCGAAATTTCGCCATCAGATTCATAAAGTGGCGTGTATTGATAATCCAGATAAAATTTCTCCAATTTTCCTTTAATGTCAATGTAGGCCATAGATTCATTTTCGCGAATGATTTTTCCATTAACAAGAACTTCACGAAGCAATTGCGGATATTTTTGGTCTAATAATTCGGGGAAAACCTCTAATATTGGTTTGCCAATCGTTTCACTTTCCGTTTTCTGCCAAATATCATTTAGCATTGTTGTATTCGCCAATTCAATAATATGGTCTTTTCCTTTTAAAAATGTCATTGCGATTGGCGACTGCATAACGAGATTTCTAAAAGCTTTTTCTTGTTCTGCTAATAGATATTTAGATCGTACAGATTCAGTTACTTCATAACCAACTACAATAACGTCAGAAACTTCATTGTTTTCTTCTCTCAAAGGATGAAAAACAATATTAAAATAACATTCTTCGGTTTTATCGTACCGATTTAAGTTTACAAGCAATTCGTCTGTAAAAAAGGAATTCCTTCTTCATAAACTTTAGAAAGCAATGGATAAACAGCTTCTTTCGTTTCGGGGACCGTGTCAAAAACGGGTTTGTTGAGTGTTTCTTCTTCGGTTTTATCTACAATTTTGTAATAGGTATCATTTGCTAATTCGACAATATGATCAGGTCCTTTTAAGATTGCAATGCCCAATGGTACTTGCTGTACGATGTTTTTAAATCGTTTTTCGCTTTCTTCAATTGCATTTCGCGCTATAACCTGAAGCGTCACATCGTTTGCAGTGGCTACAATTCCAGAAATTGTTCCGTCGGGTTCTTTTAAAGCTTCATACACAACATTAATAAAAGTATCTACAATTTTGCCGTTTCGGGTTAATTTTACTGGAAGTTCATTTGCTGTAAAGCGTTTTCCCGTTAGATATACATTCATTAAAAGATCTTCTTGGCCAACTCCGGATGCCTCAGGAATGGCTTCAAAAACGGGTTTGTTGAGCACTTCATCTTCTGTACGTTCCCAGATTTCCAGCATTAACCGATTTGCAATTTCGACAACAAAATCTTTTCCTCTAAAAATGCACATTGCAGTTGGCGCCTGCAATATATTATTTCTATAGCGTTCATTGCTTTCTTCTAATTTTTTCGAATGTTTACTTTCTCTGTCGTTTCGGTACATACAACTAGAACGCCAGAAATTTTTCCATCATCATTTACAACTGGACTATAGCTAAATGTCCAGTAAACATCTTCCAATCGTCCGTTTCTATAAATCGGAACCAATTGATCTTCATGCCAGGTTGGTTCTCCATTAGTCAAAACCTGATCAATCAGTGGGCCAATGAAATCCCAAATTTCCGGCCAGTATTCGGCACCTTTTTGGCCAAGTATGTCGGGATGTTTCCCTTCGTTTCCTAAACTGGGACGATAGGCGTCATTATAAAAGCAAATATGATCTGGTCCCCAAAACAAAAACATGGGAAATTTTGAATGTAAAAGGATTCCCAAAGTGGCGCGAAGGCTTTGTGACCAAGTTTCAACAGCACCCACCGAGGTTTTGCTCCAATCTTTGGCGCGGGTTAGGGCTCCCATTTCACCTCCATTTGAAAGAAAATCGTAATTCGTATTGTTCATTTAAAATTCGTTTTTGCTGAGTTGAAAAATAAATTTTATGTACTAAATATAGTGGTTTTTAATGTTTTTTATGATTGAAAATTAAAATTAAGAAAAATTTTCAGGACTAGAATTGGTCTTTTTTGAATGAGCTAATTTTAAAATTAATAGAGTTAATTTTATTTGAATGGTATGATGAAATTTGATAAAACTTAGATTGCAAACCATGTAATTCAAATTTTAAATCATGAAAAAAGAACAAAAACACGAAACCGACTATATTCAGAAATATCAAGACGAAGGTTATACGGCAAATTTTTTATTTGACGAAAGTGGCTTAATAGATTCTGATACAAAATATGCTTATCAGCCAGACGAAATTTATATTGTAGCGCATCACCGGTATGAAGGGATGAGCAATCCAGATGATATGTCAATTTTGTACATAATCGAAACAAAAGATCACGTCAAAGGAACACATTTATTAGGATATGGCCCAACAGCCGATTTAGATGAAGCAGAGTTTTTCAAAGATATTCCGAAGAAAAATTATTCGAAAAATGCCGATATCAGTGAACTTACATAAGATAAAATAAATAGGTATTTTTATTTTGCTGAGGAGCAGTCGTTTCAGAGAATTCTGAGGCGGCTGTTTTTTTTGAGTAACAAAGGTGCAAAGGGACAAAGTAACAAAGTTGCTTTGCAAACCTTTGAACCTTTGTCTCTTTGCCACTTTGTCCCTTGTAAATAAAAATTATGAAATATCTGACTGAAATTCTGTAAGGTTTTGATTTGCAATATGTACGAAATTTGGATTATAGAAAATGAGGAAATTACCAAACTCATTTTATTTGACAAATCAAGTATTGACTGCTTAATAAAAAATCAAACCAAAATGAAAAAACTATACTTAAACAATGGCGAATTTGATACTGTTTTTAATGATCTTAAAGATAGTTTTCATGGCACGTTGAGTGCAAAAGACAATGACTATAATCTTGACATAAAATCAAAATGGACGAAAGGATCTATTAAAGGAACTCGTTTTGATGATAAGATTTTGTTTATGCATTTTGATTTGGTTTTTCATCAGGATGTAAGTTTGAGCATTGAGGCATTTCAATCGGCGCCTGTGTTTTTTGTTTATTGCGAAAACGGAAATGTTTGCCATAGTTTTGGGGCAAATGGCGAAAAAAGATTTTGCACAAAAATCAATCGGCGGTTTTAAGCAATTCATCGGTCATTAATAGTGTTTTGTATTTTGAAAGCCACAAGCGCATTCAATTCACTTTATTGGGAATGCCAACAATTGAAAGCAAAAACGAGCCTTTAGTTTCGCAGGTTAAACAGCATTTTACAAATGATTCAGGAAACTACATTTATATTGGAAAAGAAAATTCGAGGATTTCAAAAAAGATTCATCAATTCAAAACAATGCCAGAAAAAGGTATCGTAGGAACGATTCTGAAAAAAGTATTTTGAATCATATTGTAGAGATGGAAATTGAGCAACATGCATACAATTATTTAAAAACATTTGAACCTTTAATTGATATTGCGAGCAAAACAATTGAGTGAAATTAGAAGAATTTCATCTATGAGTTTTTCTGAAGCAGTTACCGCTCTTAAACTTTTTAGAGTAAAACACCATTGGTCATTTAAATTATACAACCAGAAATTAGCTAGCTAGCCAAGCATTATATATTATTAGAAGAGATTCTAAGTACTAAGATTCTGAGATACTAAGTTTTTAAACTAAGTTGTCTCAGAATTTTTTTTTTTGAAGTTTTAAAAAAATACTTAGCAACTTAGAATCTGAAAAATCTCATTCTTTTTCATAATAAATAATAAAATATATCATCAGTAAATTTAGGCATAGAGAAACGCTATTGGTAATGATGATGGGAAGGTCCTTTTTAAAATGCCATAGATAATCCAGACAACAATTCCGAAGGTCAGGATACCAAAAGTTTTAAGCGAAATGTCTTTTACCTTTTTTGTTTTCCAAACCTTTAAAATCTGTGGAATTGTAGAGAATGTTATACATGCCCCAGCAAATAATCCTATGATGTCTATGTAGTTCATATTTTTATTTTTAAAGGTTCTGAGCTACTAAGATGCTAAGATGCTAAAGTATTGGTCGGTTCTGCAATTAGGTTTATTAAGTAGATTACAAAAAAACTTAGAACCTTAGCATCTTAGAACCTTAGAACCTTTTTTTAACCAACCATTTCCCCGCCATTAATGTGAATAAATTGCCCAGTAATATAGCTACTGTCCTCACATGCGAGAAAAACATAAGCAGGAGCAACTTCGGATGGCTGGCCGGCTCTTCCCATCGGATTATCTTTTCCAAAATCTGAAATTTTATCAAAACTGGCAACGATTAACGGAGTCCAAATGGGGCCTGGCGCGACACCATTTACTCTAATTTTTCTTTTAGCCAGCATTGTCGATAATGATTTTGTGAAACTCACAATAGCTCCTTTCGTACTTGCATAATCGGCTAAATGTTCACTGCCACGATATGCTGTGACAGAACTTGTGTTTACAATCGTATCATTTTCGTTTAAAAAAGGCAAAACCGCTTTTGTAATATAGAAATAGGGATAAATGTTGGTTTCAAACGTTTTTTTAAGTTGCGTTGCAGTTATTTTTTCCAATTCGCTTTGCGGAAATTGAACAGCGACATTATTGACTAACACATTGATTTTTTTAAATGTGTCGACACATTTTTTACGGCACTTTTGCAGAATTTTTCCTCCTTCAAATCACCGCTTATCAGCAAACATTTTTGCCCTTCTTTCTCAATCAATTCCTTAGTTTTCAAAGCATCTTTATCTTCTTTTAAATAAACAATTGCAATGTTGGCACCTTCTCGGGCAAAATGAACCGCCACACTTCGTCCAATACCGCTGTCTCCGCCAGTTATAAAAGCAACTTTTTTGAAAAGCTTCCCGCTTCCGGCATAATTTTCCCTAATAATTTCGGGTTCTGGATGCATTAAATATTCATTTCCGGGAAGTTCCTGTTTTTGTTCAGGAAATGTCTTTTTCTTTTCCATAATAATTTAATTTAAAGCAATTTATCGACTTTTTAGGAGCTTTTTTGACTGAAATAATTCTAAGATTGCCTCAAAAAAATGTTTTTTTATGTTAAAACATGGGAATTATGTAACGATTTTGATTTTCAATGAAAGTCATTTTTAACTTTTCTTTATAAATTTGAAAGTTGCGCTAAAGCTGTTTTCAAAGTAGGATCAGATGCTTTGAATAGCTTTTCAAGAACATTTTAAACCAAAATAACATTTAATTCATAACTTTTTATTCCCCCACAAAGAATGGTATTAATTGTAGACGATATAAAGGCAAATATTATTGCCTTAAAGAAAACTTTGAGCCGCATAATATTGATGTCGATTCTGCCGAATCTGGGGAAGAAGCACTGAGGAAAATTTTAAAAACAAATTACTGCCTCATTATTATGGATGTCCAGATGCCAGGTCTTGATGGCTTCGAAGTTGTGAAAATCCTTTCGGGAAATAAACGGACAAAAGATATTCCGGTCATATTTCTTTCGGCTTTAAATATCGAAAAAAATACATTTTTAAAGGCTACGAAACTGGCGCTGTTGAATATATCACAAAGCCTGTTGATACTGATTTGCTGATGCTTAAAGTAAAAACTTTCATCAAAATTTACGAACAGCAAAACGAACTAAAAGGCATCAAGGATCTTCTTTCAAAAGAAATAAAAATCAGAAAAGAAGCGCAGGACAATCTCGAAATCAAAATTGCCGAAAGAACTAAGGAATTGGTTTTGAAAAATGAAGAATTGGAGCTGAAAAATCATGAATTACAGCAATTTGCATGGGTAGTTTCACATGATTTGAATGAGCCAATTCGTAAAATTCAGATTTTTATCAAAATCATAAAAGATCTTTATTTAACCACTGACGCAAAAGCAATTGATTATGTAGATCGAACGATAAAATCGGCTGAGAGAATGCAGACTTTAATCACGGATCTTTTGGCATATTCTCGATTGTCGGCACAAGTTAAGCCCGAGACGACCGACTTAAATGTTGTTTTGCAGGAAGTGCTCTCTGATTTTGATTATTTGATTGATCGAAAAAATGCAACAGTAAAAACTTCTGAACTTCCTACAATTGATAGCATTCCGAGTCAATTGCGTCAGGTTTTTCAAAATCTTATTGGGAATGCCATTAAATTTTCGGGTGCAAATGAGCCACCGTTAATTGAAATCACTTCAGAATTAATAGTTGAAAAGTCCTTTGATAGCCCAACTTCTCCCGATGGTAAATTCTGCCGAATCACAGTAAAAGACAACGGAATTGGGTTTGACGAAATTTATCTGGACAGGATATTCATTATTTTTCAAAGCCTCAATGACCGCCAAACTTATGAAGGAACCGGAATTGGGCTGGCAATCGCCAAAAAAATCATCGAGAAACATAACGGATTAATCACTGCTAAAAGCAAGGTAGGAGAGGGCGCAAGCTTTATTATTGTACTTCCTTTAAAATACGAGTAAAATATAAATTAGATCTATGAAGAATAACTTTAAAAGAAATTTGCTAATCAGTTCTTTAGTGTCATTATTGGTGCTTACAATAAGTTCTGTTGCTTCGTTTATCAGCATTAAAAGTTTGCTGAATAGTAATTTTTGGGTCAACCATACACAGGAAGTAATTTACAATTTAAACGAAGGATCTTCGGTAATTATTGAAGCGCAAACTAGCATGCGCGGTTACCTAATTACTGGCGATGAGCAATTTGTTGAGCGATACAGAGATTCTGAATCAAAATCTAACGGTTATTTTGAAAAAGTAGAAGAACTAACTGTCGATAATCCTTCACAGCAAAAGCAATTGGCCGAATTAAAAGTGCTTCGCGAAAATTTCTTTAAATATTTAAATAATCAGATTGTTAAGAAGCGTTTGAATAAGGAAACATTGGTTTTTGATTTGAATGAAGGCCGAAATATGATGACTGAAATCCGTACTGTGATTAAAAAAACAGAAAGCACAGAACAAGGACTTTTAGCAGAACGAAATGCCAATTCTGAACGTTACGGGACTTATAGCTTGATTTTGATTGTAGTAGCATTTTTCATTGCTTTTTTAATTTCGATAGTTTTCTTGACCCGAATTTTGAAAGATTACAATGAACGTACAGCGTTACAAAATGAACTGGAGAAAAAAGATATCGAAACTGCTCAAAGAATCGAGGCCATTAGCACAATTGCAAATAATATTTCAAACGGAAATTACGATATTCGGGTAGATGACACAAAAGCGGATGCACTCGGAAGCGTAGGGGAGTCACTTAACACGATGGGAGTCAGCCTTAAGAATTCTTTTGATTTGTTGTCACAAAAAGAATGGCTTCAAACCGGTATTGCCGAATTGAATAATACTATGCTTGGCGATAAAGCATTAGAGAAATTATCTAAAGATATTATCGAATTTTTGTGCAATTATACCAACAGCAGTGCTGGAGTATTATATGTGAATGATGGAGACGAACTTTTGGCGACTGGAGGTTATAGTTATATTCCGAGCAAAAGCAGGGAACGAATAAAAAAAGGAGATGGTCTTATCGGACAAGCAATTTCATCTCGTACAATTTTGGAATTAAAGACTTTAACTTCAGATGATATACAAATCAATTATGCTTTAGGGCAAATCAAACCAACGCATATTGTCGCTTTGCCTTTGCTGGATAATAAAGTGGAAGGCGCCCTTGAATTGGCAAGTATTTATGGATTTTCAGAATTGCATTTGGAGTTTTTGAAATCAGTTGCAAGTAATATCGGAATTGCGATCAGATCGACTCAAAACAGAAGAAGAGTAATGGAATTGCTTGAGGAAACTAAAGCGCAGTCTGAAGAGCTTCAACAACAGCATACAGAGTTAGAAGCAATTAATGCAGAGTTAGAAGCGCAGACAGAAAAGCTTCAAGCTTCTGAAGAAGAATTGCGAGTGCAACAGGAAGAATTGGAACAAACCAATGAAGAATTGTCTGAAAGAAGCGTTTTATTGGAAGAAAAAACAACGAAATCCAGAAAAAATCGGAAGCTTTAGAGCTTACAACGCGTTATAAATCGGAGTTTTTAGCAAATATGTCGCATGAATTAAGAACGCCTTTAAATTCAATTCTCCTTTTAAGCCGATTGTTGTCGGAAAACAATAACAAAAGCATGAACAATGAAGAAGTTGAGTTTGCAAAAGTGATTCAAAGTTCAGGAAACAGTTTGTTGGGCTTGATTGATGAAATCTTGGATTTGTCGAAAATCGAAGCTGGAAAAATGGAATTGGAATTCTTGGATGTTTCCACTAAAGAAATTACAGATACGCTTTGGGACTTATTCAATTTGGTTGCTAAAGAAAAAGGAATCGAATTTGAGATTATTTCGAAAGAAGCCCCAATTGTTATCAAAACAGATAAAATGCGTTTGGAGCAAATTCTGAAAAATCTGATTTCGAATGCCATTAAATTTACAGAAAAAGGAAAAGTTAGCCTTGAAATAAAAATTGATACTGATGATGATAAAATCATTTGCTTCATTGTAAAAGATACAGGAATTGGGATTCCGCTGGAAAAACAACCACTTGTTTTTGAAGCTTTTCAACAGGCAGATGGATCTACAAAACGTAAATATGGTGGAACTGGTTTAGGATTGTCAATCAGTAGAGAATTGGCAAAACTATTGCGAGGAGAAATTATCCTTCATAGCAAAGTCAACGAAGGAAGTTCGTTTACATTATGTCTTCCAGTATTTGGCTCAGCTTATAACAAAGTGAATGTAGAGAAAATTCCTCCAACTGATTTTACTGAAATTGAGCCTGAACAAGAACCCGTTGCCACAAAAAAATATATAAGCCCGATAATTCCGGACGAAATTGAAGACGACCGAAATGCAGTAAAAGAAGGCGACAAAGTAATTTTGATTATTGAAGATGATGTCAATTTTGCCAAATCGCTATTGGCTTTTGCTAACAAAAAAGGATATAAAGCGGTAGTTGCAGTTCGCGGAGATCACGCTTTGAATTTTGCATTATTGTATAAACCGGTCGGAATTCTGTTGGATATTGAACTTCCGGTAAAAAGTGGCTGGGAAGTTTTGGAAGAGCTGAAAAACAATTTGGAAACAAAGCATATTCCAGTTCATATCATGTCTTCGCATAAATTAAAACAAGAAAGTTTGCTGAAAGGTGCGGTTGACTTTTTAGACAAACCAGTCGCTTTTGACAAGATTCCCGAAGTGTTTTTAAGAATAGAACACATCATCAATAAAGAAGCGCAAAAAGTGTTGATTATAGAAGACAATCCAAAACACGCAAAAGCATTGGCCTTCTTCCTAGAAACGTATAACATCAATTCGGAAATAAAAAGCGAAGTTTCTGATGGAATTCAAGCGCTGAATAAAAAGAAGTAGATTGTGTAATTCTCGACATGGGAATTCCGGACAAACAAGCGTATCAAATTTTGGATGGCGTAAAGAAAAATCCAGGTTTGGAAAAACTGCCTGTCATTGTGTTTACAGGAAAAAGCTTGTCGCTTAAAGAAGAAGTAAAAATTAAAAAGTATGCCGATTCGATTATTGTAAAAACGGCTCATTCGTATCAAAGAATGCTTGATGAGGTTTCGCTTTTCTTGCATTTGGTAGAAGAGAAAAAAGTAGGAAAAAACAAGAACGAAAGCCATAAAAAACTAAATTTACTGAACAACATTCTGCATGAGAAAAAAGTTCTGATTGTCGATGATGATGTGCGCAATATTTATTCACTTACAAAAGCTTTAGAAGTCTTTAAAATGAATATTATTACAGCTTTTGATGGAAATGAAGCCATCAAAATTTTGAATGAAAATCCAGATACTGATGTTGTTTTGTTGGATATGATGATGCCAAATATGGACGGATACGAAACAGCCGAAAAGATAAGAGCAAATCCGAAATTCCTGAATTTACCTCTGATTGCCGTGACGGCAAAAGCAATGACAGGAGATCGTGAAAAATGCATCAAGGCAGGCGCTTCAGATTATATTACAAAACCTGTAGATGTTGATCAGCTGTTGTCGCTATTGCGTGTTTGGCTTTATGATAAAGTTTAATAATAAAAAAGTTTATGCCACAGATTACACAGATTAGAAGGATTTTTTAAAAATTAAATCATTTTGAATCCTTTAAATCTGTGGCAAAAAAATATAAGAGTTTATGAGTAAAAAACGACTTTTAATTGTAGATGACGATTCTCGAAATATTTTCGCATTAACGCATACATTGCGTGTCAAATCCTACGATTGTTTGTCTTGTACAAGTGCCGAAGAAGCTATAAAGCTATTAAAATCGGATGAAAAGATCGACGCCGTTTTATTGGATATGATGATGCCGGAAATGGACGGTTATGATGCGATTCCGTTAATAAAATCGATTCCATCAAGGGAATCTATTTTTGTTATTGCGGTTACGGCTCAGGCAATGACAGGGGATAAAGAAAAATGTTTAGAGGCTGGGGCAGATGATTATATTTCAAAACCAGTTGATGTTGATAAGTTGTCGCTTGTTTTGAGCAAAATTTGAATAAATTATGATTGAGGATATTGAGCTAGAAACACTTATCAATGAGGTTTATGAATATTATGGATTTGATTTTGGAAGTTATTCGCGAGCGTCGCTAAAAAGGCGAGTAAACCGAATTTTTCAGTTAGATGGCTTTACAAATTTTACTGAATTTCTTTCAAAAGTTCGTTCAGATTCTGAATATTATAAAAGAATGGTTGATGAAATTACGGTGAATGTCACCGAAATGTTTCGTGATCCAGCATTTTATATGGTGCTCAGAAAAGAAATTCTGCCATTATTAGGCACAAAACCTTTTATCCGTTTATGGCACGCTGGCTGTTCTACAGGCGAAGAAGTTTATTCTATGGCGATCATGTTAAAAGAAGCTGGACTGTCGCATAAATCCTTAATTTATGCGACAGATATTAATGCAACAGTTTTGGAAACGGCCAAAAAAGGAATTTTTCCATTAAGAATGATGAAAGAATACTCCCAAAACTATCGCGATGCAGGCGGTCAGGAGGATTTTTCAAGTTATTATACGGCAAATTACGGAATTGCAAAGTTTAATGAGGAGCTGGCGGAAAAAATGGTTTTTTCACAGCATAATCTTGTTTCAGATACTTCCTTCAATGAATTTGACATGATTTTGTGCCGAAATGTTTTGATCTATTTTGATGCTGATTTGCAAAAACGCGTCATCAATCTATTTGATGAAAGTCTGGCCGTTCTCGGATTCTTGGCTTTAGGTACAAAAGAAACCATAAAATATTCTATAGCTCCAAACAAATACAAACAATTGGATAAAGATAAAATATGGAGGAAATTAAAATAATATCAGATTGTAAAGTAGTTATTATTGGAGGATCAGCAGGAAGTTTGAATGCTTTAATGAAGATTTTGCCTGAATTGATAAAACTCAATGATTTTGCACTTGTAATTGTTCTTCATAGAAAAAGTACTGATGATCAAACTTTAGAAGATCTAATAAGTCTGAAATCAAATATAAAAGTGAAAGCTGTTGAGGACAAAGTGCCATTGTTGCCTGGTTTTATCTATATCGCACCTTCTAATTACCATTTGCTATTTGAAAAAGAAGGAATTCTTGCTTTAGATACTTCCGAAAAAATAAATTATAGCCGCCCAAGTATAGATGTTTCTTTTGAATCGGCGGCAGAAATCTATGGATCTTCTTTAGTTGGAATTTTATTGTCAGGTTCAAATGCCGATGGAACAGAAGGCTTGAAAGCCATAAAAGTCGCGGGAGGAACTATTGCAGTTCAAAATCCGCTTTCTGCCGAAATGCCTTTCATGCCAAATAATGCTATTTTATATACAAATCCAGATTTTATTTTGCATAATCAAGAAATCCTTCATTTCATTGCGTCTATAAATACGAAATAGGCCAAAATCTCAGTTCGATTTTTTTGTTTTTTTGAATGAGTAACAACTGTTTAGAATTTTTGATTTTTTTCTGCAAGTTTTTTAAAATCTTGTAGTTGAGATGTGAAATTTAAAAGATATAAATTTAAAAATTTCCTTCGTTTTTCTATCCCGCTAGGGATTTAATATTGGTAGAAAAAAATATCCCCTTCTATTTTGTCCCGTAGGGATTAATGTTTAATACCATTTTTATTCGGATTTGTGCAAAATGTAGTCCCTACGGGACAAATGGCGATTCGGTAAAACTAATTTCTACCAATATTAAATCCCTAGCGGGATAAAAACAGCTTTAATGAGTTTTTATAAGTTTAATTTAATTGGTAATCCAGCTTGCAGGTATTATTTTCATATTTATAGACACTTACAAGGTTTTGGAAACCATGTATTCAAACCTTAATTTTTTTTTGAGTTATTTATAAACAGGCTACTTAATTTTTCGGCGCTGGTTTTTCATCTTCAGGAAGAATAATTTTGTTCAGCTCTGCTTCTTTTTCAGCTCTTTTTTGAGTAGCTTTTCCTTTTCCAATAGGAATTCCGGCAGTAATATACCACGATCTATTGAATTGATTATTTGGGCCGTCGCCTTTCATTACCGTAACTAGGCCATAATAATATTGCACCGTAAAATTAAGTCCGTTTCCAACATTTAAATGATAGCCAAGACCTGCCGCAAGTCCAGCATCAATAACATGAATTTGATCGCGTATATTTCTTTTGTAGATCACATCATCTTTTTCATATTCCGTTTTGAATTCATCAAACGCTTTCGCCAATAAACCAAACTGCGGCCCAGCTTTTACATAAATTCTGTTTTTGAACTGATATTTAATTAAAATAGGAACATTGAAATATCGAATTTCGCGGTTCACACTTCCTCCGGCAAAAGTATTGTCTAGATTTGTGTCACCAGTTGGATAAACTGGAATGCCGTGCGCACCCATAGGAGATTTCACAATTACACCTGTATTAATCATCCAAGCCGGATTTTTCCTTGATCTGAGGTCAAAATAAAATCCAAGATTAAAACCAGGATTAGTTCCGGAAGAATCCATATTTGAAATGGTAGAAAAATTGACGCCACCTTCTAGACCAAATTCCAAAAACTCCGAGTTAAGCTTGTCTCCAAAAATCAAAGAAATCAATACTTGTGACTGTGCCGATGAAATACAAAAGAAAGTGATGACGATGAATAAGCTTTTTTCATATAGAATGAATTACAGTCCAAAACGGTATTGCAAACTTCCTAATACTTGTGTACGGCTAGCCAAGAAACCGCACTCAGCACGAAACATAAAATGTTTGTTGAATTGGTATTGCGATCCAATAATAAAATTCCACATGTCTTTTGGTCTCTTTTGCAGTGAATATTGTACAGAAGAATTTTCAGCTGTGCTTAATGCTCCGTCTAGAGTTGCCAAGAAAGTTCCAGCTCTCTCTAAAGCTCTATCTGCTGTATTATGTTTGGCTATATTAACCGGATTTTTTTGTTCCGCCGGACTTAAGCTATCCCACCAGTTGTCTACTTTAGTCTGGTTTTCAGATACTTTTTGAAGTCCGCTATCTACTTTAGCCTGAGCGGTGCTTAAATCAATAAAATCAGACAAAGGGAGATCGCCATTAGTATCTCCAGAAATATGAACTCTAAAACCTCCAACCCAAAGGGCAATATTCTCATCAGGATTTTTAAATTTAAATGTTTTACCCAATCTAGGGCCGAAAATATAAGAAAATGCAGGTTTATCAAGTGAACTGATATCGGTCCAAGCCATATTCATATCCAGAGCAAGCCATCCGCCTCCAATACCAATTGTTGGGGTCATACCAAGACCAAAAGTTGTGGCGTCAAAATTTGCCCTTGTACTGAAATTGGCAACTTCAGACCAATTGTTATTGGCATCAGGAATCCAAATTCCGGCATTGATTTTAGTAGCAGTATTGGCTTTTCCGAAAATTCCATAAATATTTAAAAAAGGTAACAACCAAATATCTGGTCTAATAGTTAAAGCTGTTGCTTCTACGGAAGATTTATCAAAACGAACGATTTCATCTAAATTATATTGAGGCCCATGATTAAATCCAATATTTAAATCATTGATAACAATTTCAGAATCCTGCCAAAACCAGTTTACTGAAACCCCTGCTGAATAAGGAAGTTTATATCCTTTTTGAGCTACTTTTTCTCCCCATATCGGAAGTGCATAAGGATATTCAGTGGTTTTTAGACTGTCTTTAAGTTGCTCATTGCTTTTGCCTACAATTTTGTTTGTATATACTTGGCCAAAAATCTGAAGGCTGAATAATAATAAAAAGGCTGATATTAGTGTATTACATTTCATTGATTAGAGTGTTTTAAAATTAATTAATTGAACTGCGAAAAATAAATATGTACTAATGTATGTATGGAAATCTTTTTATCTTATCTGCTTATAGGTTAGGTTTTTGTAATTAAAAATTTGGGCTTAATAGATGTTAATTTATGTTAAAGTTAACGAAATTTTCTTACCACTTGCAATATTTTTCTAGAAAGTGTTAATTAAGCTAAAAATAATTTTAGTGTTGTTCTAATCGCCTTTCATTTTTTTACATTTGTCATTATCAGTTATTTGCTTTTTTTGAAAATAAATAGTATTTTTACAGCTATGAAATGGATTGCAATAGTATTATCAATTTATTTGATGGCACTTTCAAATATGCCTTGCGCAGATATGGAAGTGAATAGTGCTATGCATAAGACTGCCCAGTTTTCATCTGAAGCAAATCATTCTCACGATAAGGATAACGATTTGTGTTCTCCATTCTGTGCTTGTAATTGCTGTGGCGCGCAAGTTTTAAGCTACCAATCTGCTGTAGTTTTTGAGTTCCCAAAAACGTACAATCAAATTTCAATTTCTTTACCGAGTTATAATTCTGTTTTTATTTCCGATTTCTACGGAAGTATTTGGCAACCCCCTCAGATAGCATAGTGATTATGCCCATTTCAATGTTTTGAAAATGGGCGAGAGAGTTGTGGACTTTCCACACGTTTACAGACAATTTAATTGTCTAATTTCTCACGTCATTATATATTCAAATGTTAGATAAAATCATTCAGTTTAGTATACGAAACAAATTTGTCATACTATTATTTACCCTTGCGCTCATAGCGTGGGGAAGCTATTCGCTTAAAAAATTGCCGCTTGACGCCTTGCCTGATGTAACCAATAATCAGGTTCAGATTATTACAACTGCACCAACACTAGCAAGTCAGGAAGTCGAACAATTAATTACTTATCCCTTAGAAAGAGCTGTAAAAACAGTTCCGAAAGTAATAGAACTCCGCAGTATTTCTCGTTTCGGATTATCGGTTGTAACCGTTGTTTTTGAAGATGACGTTGATATTTATTGGGCGCGCGAACAGATATTTCAACGCTTAAAACAAGCCGAAGAAAATATTCCAGATTATGTAAATTCTCCAGAATTAGCGCCTATTTCTACAGGTTTAGGAGAAATTTACCAATATGATGTTTACGCCAAAAAAGGCTACGAAAACAAATACAGTGCAATTGAGCTGAGGACTATTCAAGATTGGATTATTATTCCGCAATTGCAGGGAATTACAGGCGTTGCCGAAGTAACTTCTTGGGGCGGAAAACTAAAACAGTTCGAAATTGCTGTGAACCCAAACATGCTTAATAGTTTGGGTGTTACGATTACCGAAATTTTTGATGCTTTAGAGAAAAACAATCAAAACACGGGAGGCGCTTATATTGAAAAAGATCAATATACCTATTTTATTCGCGGTGTCGGAATGGCAAAAGGCATAAAAGACCTTGAAAATGTAGTGGTTAAAAACCGAAACGGATCACCTGTTTTGGTTCGAAATGTAGCGCAGGTGCGCGAAGGAATCGCTTTACGTTACGGAGCATCAACAAAAGACGGAAAAGGAGAAATTGTCTCAGGCATGGTTTTGATGCTGAAAGGAGAAAACTCTAGCGCCGTTGTAAATCGTGTTCACGAAAAAATGGCTCAGATAAACAAAAGTCTTCCCGAAGGAGTTGTTGCCGAAGCTTTTATCGATAGAGGGAAATTGGTAGACAATTCTATTAGAACCGTTGCCAAAAATTTATTAGAAGGAGCTTTAATCGTCATTTTTGTCTTGATTTTATTCTTAGGAAATCTTCGCGCTGGATTGATTGTGGCTTCAGTAATTCCATTGGCAATGCTGTTTGCCGTTATTTTAATGAATGCCTTTGGTGTAAGTGGAAACTTAATGAGCCTTGGTGCCATAGATTTCGGAATTATCGTCGATGGAGCTGTAATTATTGTTGAAGCTACTATGCATCATCTGCAGAAATTCAAAAACAAAAAAGAATTGACGCAGGAAGAAATGGATGCTGAGGTTTACAATTCGGCTTCAAAAATTAGGAACAGTGCGGCTTTTGGAGAAATCATCATTCTTATTGTTTATCTGCCAATTCTCGCTTTGATTGGAACCGAAGGAAAAATGTTCAAACCAATGGCTATGACAGTTGGTTTTGCAATTATTGGCGCATTTATTCTTTCGCTGACTTATATTCCGATGATGAGTGCTTTGTTTCTTTCTAAAAAAACAGAGCATAAGGAAAACTTTAGCGACCGAATGATTGCGTGGCTTGAAAGCCGTTATACACCTTTATTGAAAAAAGCTTTAGAATTTAAAAAAGTGGTTCTTTCCACCGCAATTGCATTATTTGCTTTTGCTTTTATCATTTTCCAGAATATGGGTGGTGAATTTATTCCGACAATTGAAGAAGGGGATTTAGCAATCAACGCAAGCATTATGACAGGAAGTTCGCTTACGCAGATGGTGGAAACATCGACAAAACTTGAACGGATTTTAAAAGCTGAATTTCCAGAAATAAAGACAATTGTGACAAAAATAGGAAGCGGTGAAATTCCAACCGATCCAATGCCGATTGAAAGCGGGGATTTGATTATTGTTTTAAAAGACAAAAAAGAATGGAAAGGCAGATTCCATAATTGGGAGGAAATCGCAAATGCTATGAAAGAAAAAATGGAAGTAATTCCTGGGGTAAATATTGAGATTTCACAGCCGATTCAAATGCGTTTTAACGAATTAATGACAGGAAGCAGATCTGATATTGCAATCAAGATTTTTGGTGACGATTTGGAAGTTCTGGATGCAAAAGCGACAGAATTGATTTCGAAAATAAAAGGAATTGAAGGAATAGGAGATTTAAAAGCCGATAAAGTAACAGGATTACCGCAAATTACCATCAAATACGATTATGATAAAATAGCACTTTACGGATTGAATATTTCAGACATCAATCAAATCATCCGTTCGTCTTTTGCAGGAGAAGTGGCCGGAAAGATTTATGATGAAAGCAAAAGGTTTGATGTTGTGGTACGAATGGATGAAAACAATCGCGGAGATATTACCGATGTCAGCAATTTGTTTATTCCGCTTCCAAATGGCCAGCAAGTACCACTTTCTCAGGTTGCTTCTGTGGAGTACGAACAAGGTCCTGTTCAGGTTATCCGCGAAGACGGAAAACGAAGAATCACTGTCGGATTAAACGTTCGCGGAAGAGATATTAAAAGCGTAGTGGAAGAAATTCAGTTAAAATTGGATAAAAGTTTCCAACTTCCTGCGGGCTATTATGTGACATACGGCGGACAATTTGAAAATCTGATTGAAGCTTCAAAAAGACTTTCTGTCGCTCTGCCTATTGCTTTGGGGCTGATTTTGGTCTTATTGTATTTTACTTTTAAAAGCGCCAAACAAGCTTTGCTAATTTTCAGTGCGATTCCGTTATCGGCCATTGGAGGTGTTTTTGCGCTTTCGCTGAGAGGAATGCCTTTTAGTATTTCGGCAGGAATTGGCTTTATCGCACTGTTCGGAATTGCGGTTTTGAATGGAATTGTTTTGATTTCATATTTCAATCAATTAAAAACAGAAGGTATTTCAGATCCGTTTCAGAGAATTTTGATTGGAACCAAAACACGTTTGCGTCCAGTTTTAATGACCGCGACCGTAGCTTCATTAGGATTTCTTCCAATGGCATTATCCACAAGCGGTGGGGCAGAAGTACAGAAACCTCTAGCAACGGTTGTAATTGGCGGATTAATCTCGGCAACTTTATTGACTTTAATCGTTTTGCCGATTTTGTATTTATTGTTGGAGAGATTTAACCGCAGAGATAATTAGTAAATGAGAAAATTTGATAATTAGATAATTAGATAATTTATTGCTACGTGCAGAAAATAATTTTTCTCGCAGATTAAGCAGATCTGGCAGATTAATTTAAAAAGAAAAAATCTGCTTAATCTGCAAGATCTGCGGGAGGCAAAAATGATAAAAATGAAAAATTTAAAATATAAAAATCAATCGAAAAATTTCTGCTTTAGATGGTTACCCGGATTTCGGTTAATTGCATTTCTACTAGCAGGAACAGCAACATTTGCACAACAATCAATTAGCCTTGAAAAAGCCATAGAACTTGCAAAATCAAACAACATCGACTTGAAAATTGCCGATAAAGAAATCGAAAAACAAACTGTTCTAAAGAAAGCGACTTTTCAGCCAGATCCACTTCAGGTGCAATATCAAGGCGGTCAATTTAATAGTGCCGATTTTGACCATAATGTTTCGGTACAGCAGTTTTTCCCATTAGGAAATATTACAAAAGCCAACCGACAATTGCAGGAAGAATTGGCAAAATTAGCAGAGAAACGAAAAGCTTTGTCTTCTTATGAAATCGAAAAAGCAGTTACATTGGCTTATTACCAATATTTGTATGGGGTTTCAATTCAGAAACTCAATTCAGAATTGAATGATATTTATACGAAATTCCTAAAAAATGCCGAACTGCGTTTTAAAACTGGAGAAAGCGGAAATATTGAAGTTATAAGCGCTAAAGCCAAAGTAAAGGAAATTGAAACCCAGAAAGTACAGTTAGAATACGATCTGGCAATCTATCAGAAACAATTGCAATTTTTCATTCAGACAGATGAAAATATTGTTCCCGACCCAAATACTTCTTTGCAATATACTTTTGAGGAAAGTCAAGAAAATATAAAAGCAGAGACTTTAATGACCGATTTTTACCAACAGCAGATTTCGGTTTACCAAAAAGAAGCGGGAACTTTTAAAGCATTGCGCACGCCCAAGGTTGGTTTGGGGTATTTTGCACAAACCATTAATACCGAATCTCTTTTTCAGGGTTTTACGGCGGGTTTGCAAATTCCGTTGTTTGGTGGCGTAAATACGACGAAAGCCAAAGCGGCTGAAATCAGCATTTCGCAGTCGCAATTGGCTTTAGATAGAAGCAAAATGATGCTGAATTTACAAAGAGAAGAATTGAAAAATAACTTCGAAAAACAGCAGAAAAACTTAGCGTATTTCCAAAATGAAGGATCCCAATATGCCAATCAGATTATTGAAACAGCACAGAAAAGTTATGCAAACGGTGATATGAGTTACTGGTCGTATATCAGTTTTTTAAATCAGGCAATTGATATCAAAAAACAATTTGCAGAAGCAACGCATAGCTATAATCAAAGCGCCATCGAACTTCAATTCCCAACCATCAAAAACAATTAAAAATGAAAAATATATCTAGTTATTTAACCGCAAAGTTCGCAAAGGAATTTACGCAAAGAGCGCAAAGTTTAATTTCCTTGCGTGCCTTGCGTTTTGTCTTTGCGTGCTTTGCGGTTATTTCCATAGCAAGTTGCAATGAAAAGAAAGCAGAAGAACCACAAGAAGAAGAAAAATCTACTACAGAAGTGGCGTTAACTGTTTCTCAATACAAAACAATTGGAATTGAAACAGGAATTGTTGAAGATCGAAATCTTAATAAAGTCATTAAAGCAAATGGTTATACAACAGTTCCTCCGCAAAATTCTGCTGAGGTTTCGACTTTGATTGGCGGAACCGTAAAAGACATTTTTGTTTTGGAAGGAACATTCGTAAACAAAGGAAAAGTTTTGGCGACTATTCAAAATCTAGAAGTAATTGGAATGCAAGAAGACTACCAGTCAGCTATTGCAAATGTGGAATATCTGCAGTTAGAATACAATCGCCAAAAAACATTGAGTGATGAAAATATAAATCCGAGAAAAACTTTTCAGGAAGTAAAAGCCAAATTGGCGACCGAAAGAGCACGCGCGCAGGCGTCAAAAAACAAACTCGATGCTTTGCACGTCAATACAAAAGGAACAACATCTGTTGTGCCAATTGTTTCACCTATAAGTGGTTATGTAGGAAAAATTAATATTGCGAAAGGGGCTTTTGCCAATACAGGAGTTTCACTTTTTGAAGTAACAGATAATAGCCAAATGCATTTGGATTTGAATGTATATGAAAAAGATTTAGGTTCGATTTCGATTGGTCAAGTAATTGATTTTGTACTGACAAATCAGTCAAATAAATCAATTAAAGGAAAAATTTTCGGAATCAATAAATCTTTTTCTAATGAAAGCAAAACTGTTGCTGTTCATGCTAAAATCGATCCTGCTGATGCCAAAGGTTTAATTCCGGGAATGTATGTTTCGGCAAATATCAACATTACCAATGCAACTGTTCCAGCGCTTCCAAAAGATGCAGTTGTCAAAAATGCTGATAAATATTTTGTGTTTGTTCAAGAAGATGAAAAAGCCGAAGAAAAACACGATCATAAAGATGGTGAAAATGAAGAAGTACACGAACAAGAAGTGCATTTTAAAGCCATAGAAGTAATTCCAGGAACAACTGATTTAGGTTTTACCGAAGTGAAGTTTGTAAATGACATTCCGGCCAATGCTAAAATTGTAACAAAAGGTGCATTTTATTTGCTGTCAGCAATGAAAGGCGGAGGAGAGCATTCACACTAATTTTTTTAAGAGGCTAAGGTTCTAAGTTGCTAAGTTGCTGAGTTTTTTATGCTGGAATTAAATTTGCTCGTAAAGGCGCAAAGACGCAGAGTTTTTTATGAAGATTCTATACGATTAATTTGAATTGCCTCCAGCTTTAGCTGGAGGTAAAAAGAGATAATAAGAAAAGGCTTTAGCCAAAATGCTCAAGTATGGCTAAAGCCTACAAATTAGAATTTATTCAACCTCCAGCTAAAGCTGGAGGCAATTGAAGAATAAAATTTGCCACAGATTTAAGAGATTAAAATGATTTTTATTCAGCGCAGATTTAGCAGTTTTTTTTAATCCTTCCAATCCTTTTAATCTGTGGCAAAAAAACTTCGTGTCTTAGTGCCTTTGTGGCAATAAACTTTCCCACAAAATGCTTAAATTTAGAACATTATTTAAACAGAAATTTCAGGTATTAAAGCATGAAACCTGAAACTTGAAACTCAAAAAAATGATACATCAAGATAAAGAAATAAAAAGTACAAAAAATAAAGCCAAACCTTCCTGTCGCTGTTCACATGATGAACCCGTGCATTCTGATAATGACGGACACGATCACGGAGGTCATGATCATGAACACAATGTTGATGGGAGTTGGTTTAAATTGTTTCTGCCTTCGATTATATCTTTTGTTTTACTAATTATCGGAATTGGTTTTGACAACTATTTTCCGCAAGATTGGTTTGCAGGATATGTCAGAATTGCTTGGTATGCAATTGCGTATCTTCCGGTTGGACTTCCCGTTCTTCGAGAAGCTTATGAAAGCATTGTCAAAGGAGACATTTTCTCTGAGTTTTTGCTCATGTGTATTGCGACAATTGGAGCATTTGCGATTGGTGAATATCCCGAAGGTGTTGCTGTTATGCTGTTTTATACGATTGGAGAAACCTTTCAAGGAATGGCAGTTAACAGAGCTAAAACGAGTATTAAAAAACTTTTAGATCAGCGTCCTGATGAGGTGCATATTTTAGAAAACAACGTTGCTGTAAAAGTCAAAGCCAAAGACGTTCAGATTGGAGCTATTATTCAGCTTAAAGCGGGAGAGAAATTAGGATTGGATGGTGAATTGTTATCAGATTCTGCTTCATTCAATACGGCGGCTTTAACGGGTGAAAGCAAACCAGATACAAAAAAGAAAGGAGACACCGTTTTGGCAGGAATGATAAACGGAAACACTATCGTCGAAGTAAAAGTTACAACCGCTTACAGCGACAGCAAATTGTCTAAAATTCTGGAATTGGTACAAAATGCAACAACCAAAAAAGCGCCAGCCGAATTGTTTATCAGAAAGTTTGCTAAAATTTATACACCAATTGTGGTATTTCTTGCTATTGGAATTTGTATAATTCCGATGCTTTTTGTCGATAATTATGTTTTTAGCGACTGGTTGTACCGCGCTTTGGTTTTCTTGGTTATTTCGTGTCCTTGTGCTTTAGTGATTAGCATTCCGTTGGGATATTTTGGCGGAATCGGCGCCGCAAGCAGAAACGGAATCTTGTTTAAAGGCAGTAATTTCCTTGATAGTATCTCGGTAATTCAGAATGTAGTGGTTGACAAAACGGGAACCATGACCGAAGGTGTTTTTAAAGTTCAAGAAGTCATCATAAAACCGGAATTTGATAAAGATGAAATTTTAAAACTAGTCAATGTCTTAGAAAATAAAAGTTCCCATCCTGTTGCAACAGCCATTCATAATCATGTTGGGGCAATTGATTCTTCAATAGAATTAAAAGAAATCGAAGAAATTTCAGGGCACGGATTAAAAGCAGTATATAATGGAAAAGAATTGTTTGTTGGGAATTTTAAACTCTTGGACAAATATTCAATTCCGTATGATATTGATCCATCTTCGATAGTTTATACAACAATTGCAATTGTTTTTGAAGGGAAATATGCTGGATATCTTACAATTGCCGATGAAATTAAAGAGGACGCCAAAGAAACCGTTTCGAAACTAAAATCTTTAGGAGTAAAACTGACTATGTTGAGCGGAGATAAAACCAATGTTGTTCAGTTTGTAGCAGATAAACTCGGAATCGCAAAAGCTTTTGGAGATCTGCTTCCAGAAGACAAAGTCAATAAAGTAAACGAAATTAAAGCCAGAAATGAGACAATCGCTTTTGTAGGCGATGGTGTAAACGATGCGCCAGTAATCGCTTTAAGTACAGTCGGAATTGCAATGGGAGGTTTAGGAAGCGACGCCGCCATAGAAACCGCAGATGTTGTAATTCAAGATGACAAACCAAGCAAAATTGCAATGGCAATCAACATTGGAAAACAAACCAAAAAGATTGTTTGGCAAAATATTACCTTGGCTTTTGCAGTGAAAGCTTTTGTATTAATTCTCGGCGCTGGCGGACTCGCTACAATGTGGGAAGCTGTTTTTGCTGATGTTGGAGTAGCTTTATTGGCAATTTTGAATGCAGTCAGAATTCAGAAGATGAGGTTTTAACTATTTAATGGATTGTATAATATTTTGCCATCTTTCTTCAGAATAAAAGCTTTGAAAATCTTTATTTGCTAATAATTCTTTCTTGTTTAAATCACCTCTAAGATGATTTAGGCTTAAAAAATCTAATGAAATGCTTCTATATTGCTCTTCCTTAATTTGATTGTAAATTTTGGCAAAAAGTATAGAGGCTTCATAATTTTGAGCACTTGACATTCCTCCTAAAATCATAGAAGCATTATTGTAATCATCATATACTTTTTGGTACTCTTTAGTGATATAATGCTTTTTAGCTTCCTTGATCAGATTTAATGTCTTTTCAGTATCTTTTTTGTCTTTGTTTAAGGCTTCTTCCGCTTTTGGTAGCGAATACTGAAAACCATAATTTAATGCATAAATTTTTAATGGAAGAAGACCAAAAGAGGCTCTTCTTTCATCGACTTTAGTTTCATTTAAAATACCTCTAAAACTGGAAGCTTTTCCGTTGTGAGTCCAATTTACTTGAGTTCCGTAAAGTTGTTTGTAATTAAGATTACATTGTACCCGATCATATAAAAAAGCATAATTTTCCATATCAATTTCGTTTGTTCCAATTAGCTTGTGCATTGCATTTAAAGCTTTTTTTGAAAAAAATATCTTGGTCAGCGTGTTGTACAATCAGCCACAAATTATTAGAGCCGTCTTTTCCTATTTCGCTTATTTTTGGCCAGCCGTATTTCTTGATAATCTCTTTCGCCTGAGTAAGATTTTTAAAATCCAGTTCATTGATTTGTTGTTGGAGATTTGCTAATTGATTGGGATCAGAAGTTTGAATTTTTAAATACCGAATTCTTTGATCTTGAATTGTCATTGCATTAATTTGTCTGCGGAGTTCTGGTAGTTTTATTGTTTTTTCAAATTGTTTTTCATTTTTAAAAGCACGTTCTGTTATTGCTTCCCATTCTTTTTTATAATTGCTTCTTAGAAAATCAAAATAAGGATCAATTGAAAGCGCTTCGGCTTCAGTCCAGCCCTTATCAAGAGCAATGTTTAAATATTCAAACGCTTTACTTTTATTTTCGTTCAAAGCATAAACACTTGATGCTTTATATGCATTTAAAGCATTTGGCGGTTGTATTGAAAAAGCGTTTTCGAAATTTTCTATGGCATTTTTAGAATCCTTTTGAAGATGGAATAAAGAAGCCTTCGCAATTAGTTCTTCATAGGTATAATTTGTCTGTGCTTTAGAATTATAAAAGCTAGAAAAGAGTACAAATACAAGCAAAAACGGTTTCATATACTTCAAAAACATAATGCGAAATATTTAGAAGGATGAAAATACAAATTTTATAATTAGGTGATTGATATTTAATGTGTTAAAAATAAAAGCCCTTTCCGAAAATTGAAAAGGGCTTAACAGATTTGTAATTAATTGGGGCAAAAAGACAAATCATTTTTGTTGCTGTTATTTTGGCATTTCCGGAATTATGATTCTTCTGGTCGGCGTGCTTAACGTTTCGATGAAAGCCAGTAAATCGGTGATTTCTTCTTTATTTAAATCTAGTTTTCTCAACATAGGATCTGCTTTTGGAATCAGAGAATCTCTTGCTGTCCCTAGATATTTCTTTTGAACAGGGGAAGGATTTCCTAAATTATAAAGTTCGACAACATCTAATAAAGTTGGAAAATGTCCGTGATGCATCCACGGTTTTGTGTTTACAACCTCGCGAAGTGTAGGTGTTCTGAATTTGCCAATATCTTTTACATCTTTGGTGACATTGTAACGACCGAAATCTTCATTTTTTGTTCCGAATAAAGTCTGTCCGTCATTATGAAACTGATTGTCGCTGAAATAAGGCGTATTATGGCAATTGATGCATTGTGCTTTGGTTCTGAATAAATGCAAGCCTTTTACTTGAGAATCAGTAAATACATCTGCTTTTCCGCTTACAAACTGATCAAATTTGCTTTTCGGACTATTGATTGATCTTTCGAAAGTAGCAATGGCATATTGAATGCGTTCTAAAGTTACTTTTTTGTCTCCAAAAGCTTCTGTAAATAAGGAATTATAGCCTTTAATTTTGGCAATTTTATCAACTGCAATTGTCAATTTTTCATTCATTTCTAAAGGATCCTGAACAGGAAATTGCGCCTGATCTTCTAAACTTTTAGCTCTTCCGTCCCAAAATAAAGAAGTGGCATACGCCGAGTTCAAAATCGTCATTGAATTGCGTTTTCCTGTTTGTCTGTCATGTCCAAAGGGACGTGTTAAATTATCTGTCCAGCCCAATTCAGGATTATGGCAGGAAGCACAGGCAATTTGTCCGCTTCGAGATAATCTCGGATCAAAAAATAGAATCTTTCCCAAACTCTCTTTTTCCTTAGAATATGGATTGTAAGCAGGATATGGAACATCTGGAAGCACGCCAATATCTTGAAATTTAGATTTATCGATACTTTCATTCAATTCTGCGACTGGCCATTTTGATGAATCACCACTGGAATACAGTTTTCGTAATTCCTGAATATCGATGTAATCTGGTTCTTCGGCAGTTTTATAAGCCGATAATCCCAACAGGAATACGATTGGTAAGATTAGTTTTTTCATTTTTTTGATTTGTTTCAGGTTTCAAGTTTCAAGTTTTGTAGCAACCTGAAACTTGAAACCTTTATATTTTACACTCCAAAAGCTTTGTCAAAGTTTTAAACTTTGACAAAGCTTAAGCGCCATCAACCATCAACAGTTAACCATCAACCATAATTTTAAAGATCTTTCTCTTTAGGACAGTCAATCGTTAACGCAAGCAGTTTTCGGATAGGTTTTGTTATTGTACATTTTGTATTGCGCTGTAACGGTTCCGCCAAAAAGTTTGTCGTTTGTTAGTTTCAATTCAAAAACAATTTCAAACAAACCGGCACTGATTTCTTTATAAGTTCCAGAGCCTGAAATCGCAATGCTATAACTGTTTTTATTTGTTCCTGCGATTGTAATGTATTGCGGAATTACCAAGACATTTCCGTTTGTTTTGCTGTTTCCATTTGCTGGGAAAAATTCCAAAGCCGATGTAATATTAAATCCGGGAGAACTAGCCGATGCCGTCGCTTCATTACTAAACCATCTTTTTAAATTGAATGAATTTGTAGTATTGGTTCCTGTTGCAACATTGAATCCAATTCGGAATGCATCATGATAAACATCATCATTTGGGTTTGCAGTTCCTTTATCGCTGTATAAAATGGCATTTTCGTGGTCTTTTGTAACTACAACCGGATAAGTAAACGCATTATACGCCTGCCATGCACAAGTACCGCTTTTGTCAAACCAAGTTTCTCCATAAGTCAGGTAAAATTGATTGGATAAATCATAGAATTTTGAAGCAGGATTTGCATTTACATCTCGTGTCGATTTTATAGGTTTTACAATCTGAAGAATGGTATTTCCCGTTGCATTGTAATTTCCCGCATTTACTAATGAAATAGAAGATTCATAATAAACATCGTCATTTTGAATATTCTCTAAAAGCGTTAAATGATACGTAACCGAATTTGTACTTTTACTAAAATCATCATGAGTCAAAGAATAATTAAATCCGTTTAAGAACTTAAAGATTTCCAAATTTTCTAATTCAGAGGCAAAAAATCCGTTTGGAAAATTCACTTTAAAGTCAATCGTTTCCCCAACTTCGCCTTTGATTATATACTGCGAAACAGGAAAAGTGTAATTTGTCTTAATGGTTCCTAACTCAATTTTAAACGAATCATTTGGATATTCTGAATTCAGATTTCCAATGTGAATTTCTGGATCGGATACCGTTTCTAATTTCAAAGTAATATTTTGATTTTCTTTCCATCTTTTATCAAAAGAAACAAAAATAGTATCTGTCAATTTGTTTCCCTGAAACACTAATTCATTAACCGGATTTACAGTAAAACTTTCATTATCACCCGTTGATGAAACAGAACTGAAATTTGCCGTTACCGTATTTTTTAATGAGCGTGTTGTCAATGCTACAGGAACTTTTAAGGTTTTAACCGAATTGTTGACATAACTCGATTGCGCTATCAAACCTCCATTTACCGCAGGATATTCCAATGGTGTATTATCACTTTTAACTTGAAAGTTAAATCTCAAATGCGGTTCTATTTCAGAACCCAATTTATAATCGTCTTTTGAACAGGAAGCCAATAACAATGCTAGACCTGCTATGCGGAGTATCTTAATAGGATTCATTTTGCTGTAAGTTTTCATTAAGATTAATATTAAAAAGAGGTATTGGCAACACATATTTTGGCGACGGATAACTCAGACTGCAAACAGTTGAAATACAGCCGTCATTTCTTGAAATTCCTTTATGATTTCGCGCCAAGTCAAAGAATAAATGGCCCTCAAAGCAAAGCTCTTTTCTGCGTTCTAGGAGAATATCTTCTTTTAAATTAGTTGTATTGGTCAATAATGTGGCTTTTGCACGAGCACGAATCGTATTGACATCTGCCATTGCAAGATCAGGTTTGTTGTTTTCCAGCGCGGCTTCTGCACGAATTAAGTACATTTCGCTTATTCTAAAAGCAACATAACCTGCATTATCCTGAAATTTTCGGGTAAAGTTGTAATTAACAGGAACGAGTACACCATTAACCAAAGTCGAAAGATTTACGCTAATAAATAATTGTTTTCTTAAATCAGTGTTTTCGTAAAGATTGTACAAATCATTTGATGCGACATAATTGGCATAAGTGGTTTCGTTAACACCAAAATAACTTGACATTGATGATGTTATAGTACTTTCGGAGTCTTTTGGAACTGAAAATTCTAAAAGTGCTTCAGAAGTTGGAAGATCTGGCTGTGTCCATTGCGTAACAAAATCAGCAGTATTTACTAAGGCAACACCTGAATTTGTAATCACATCGTTTGCTGTATCATAAGCATTTGTCCAGTCTCTTTTGTACAAATAAACTCTTGCCAATAGTGCTTTTGTATTATTTCTGTTGAAATAAGAATAAGTTGGTCCAGTCATTAATGAAGCGTCGGAATAATTCGAAATGGCTGTTTTTAAATCTTCAATAATATAAGAATAGGTTGTGGCAAGTGTTTCTCTTTTCGGGTATTTGAGCCCGGCTTTTATAGATTCTTTGTTGTAAACAATTCCTAAATGTGAGGCATCTGGTGTATAGCTATAATTTTGGCTGTAAACTTGTGCTAAAAGAAAATGTGCATAAGCTCTGATTGTCAAAGCTTCAGCCTTTATCTGATTCTTCTCAGTTTCAGAGGCATCTGTAAGTTTAGGAGTATATTCTAGAATTAGATTAGCTTGATTAATAATGTCATAACTGTCGTCATAGAACGATTTAAAATTGCTGTTTTCCGCAGTATCTTCAAAAGAATATAATTCTCGGACATTAAGTGCAGGCGAAATCTGGCCTCTGCTACTTCCTGATGAAGTTGGCGTAAATTTGATATTACCTCCCTGCAAATCAGAATAAGCGACAAAACGATCGCTTCTTACATTGGCTTCAACTTCTGTGTAAAGTCCTTTCAAAGCTTTTAAAGTGCCTTCTTTGTTTTGCAGAAGTTCATCGATAGAAGTTTGAGTTCCTGGTTCCTGCTCTAGAAAATCACTGCAACTTTGCAATGAAAAAATCAGGATTGCTATTGTGATATATTTTAAATAATTCATAGTCTTAAAATTTTGCATTAACACCAAGTGAAATTGTTCGTGCCTGTGGATATGTAAAGCTGAATTCTCGAATTCCGTTCATTCCTTTTGGACTTTTTTCTTTATACCAATACATCACATTTGTTGCATCTGCAAAGACAGAAAGAGTATCGAGGAAAATATTTTTGATTGGAACATTATAGCTTAAATTGATATTGCTTATTCTGAAATAAGTAGCATCATAAACATATTTGCTGAGATTTGCCGTTACTTGCGAATTTGTAACTGCCGACTGTGAAACGATATCACCTGGATTTCGCCAATGATCATCAGCATTTACTGAAAGATTTCGGTTGATAGTATTTGAATATTTGTCAATAAGAACATCAGGAGCAAAGAAATCACCGCCAAACTGAAAATCTCCTCTAATAGCCAAAATTAACTTGTCGAAGAACGTAAAATTGTTATAAAATCCTCCGTATGCCTTTGCCTGAGTATCACCAATAGGTTCCCAATCAGCCACAGTGTATAAAGATCGATAAGTTACTAGGTCATAAATTTTGCCATTTTTTGTTACCAAATCTCTTCCTGTTGCAGGATCAACGCCAACCCATTTTATTCCCCATACCGTGGTTGAACTGTAGCCGATTTTTGTGCCAAAGCCAGTTCGGCAGTAGAGTAGTCGCTTCCTAGACCTTTTAGGTCCGTAACTTTGCTGTCTACAGTAGAAATATTGAATGATGTTGTCCATTTAAAAGCGTTGCTTTTTGCCCATTTTATGCGGGTTGTAAGCTCAACTCCTTGATTATACATACTTGCGGCGTTTAACTGAATAGAACTGTAACCGCTTTCTGTAGGGATATCTCGGGTTGTAATTAAATCACTTTTGTTGTCATAAAAGTATTCCAATGAAAGTTCCACTCGGCCAAAAAAATTAAAATCGATTCCGGCGTTGAATTTGGTGTTTTTTCCCAGCTTAGATCGCCGTTTGGCGCTGTACCTGTTGTTGCACCAGAACCTCCGTTATAATTGTTTTGCGCAATATTATATAGACCTTTTGAGCGGTAAGAACCAATTCTTGAATTTCCTGTAGTACCATAACTCGTTTTTAGTTTCAAGAAATCAATCCACGAACTTCCATTAAGAAAATTTTCATTGCTTATGATCCAGCTCGCTCCGGCACCGCCATTATTGGCAATATCACTATCATCGCCAAAAACAGAACTCTGATCGCGACGGAAATTAGCCAATAAAAAATAACGTTTTTTATAGTTGTAATTTAGCTGAGAGAACAATGAAACTCTTGAATTATAGCTAATTTCTCCTCCGTAAGTCTGATTTGCTGTACGTTCATCAATTGAAGCCGTTGCTGGATTGTCATCTCTTAAAGCATTAGAAACCGGATTAATAACATACGGATTAACAAAACCAACTCCAGATTGATAACTAAAATCGGTTTTATCTTCAGAAAGTTCAAAACCTACAACACCATCAATTGCATGATTTTCTGTAAGCTGTTTTTCAAATAAGGCTTGTCCTTGCCAGTTCCATTTTTTAGCATGTCTTTCATTAATAAGTCGGCGTCCCCATCTTGGATAGGTGATATTGTCTAACGTAAAAGTTCCCGGAAGCTGACCGCTTTCATTTAGTGCCGAAAAATAACGATCTTGATCTTTTTTTGCATAATCCATACCAAAAAGAGAAGCAAATCGAATCGCATTACTAAGTTTGTATGAAACACTCAAACTTCCTAAAAGGCCATACGTTTGGGCTTCATTTTTATTTTGTTCTATAGCCGCAAGCGGATTGCCACGCATCATACCGCTGACGCCCAGTGTAGAGTAAGATCCATCTTCATTATAAGGTGAAAGAGTAGGAAGATAGGCAAAAGAATAAAAGATATTTGGAGCATCTTTTTGAATAAAACTCGGATTCAGCATTAAATTAATATCCAGTTTTCCAGAGCTGTAGCCCAGATTAATACCCGCATTAAGCTGTTTGGTGTTATTTCCCATTTGCGGTTCATCAATTTTTGTATAACTGATGTTGTCGTGATAAGAAAATTTTGATGTTGCGCCTGATACATTAAAATTATATTTGTTATAAATACCAGCTCTGTTTAACAAACCGAACCAATCAGTATTTACCCCATTGTAAGTTGCAGGAACAAAGTTAGTTGTCGTATTTTTTAAAAACTCGTTTCGAAGTTCGGTATATTGTTCCCCATTCAAGTATTTTATCTGATTAATGGCAGACGAAACCCCAAGCTGATTGGAGAAACCAAATTGCATTTTCCCTTTTTTCCTTTTTTTGTTGTAATCAGAATAACTCCATTGGCACCATCGGCACCATAAATACCAACAGTCATGCAGATCTTTCAAAATAGAAATCGTTTCAATATTTTCAGGAGCAATTTTCATTAACGGATTACCAAAGCTTTCCGTAAAATCGCCGTTTCCGCTAAAATAAGCACTGTCAATTCCGTATTCTTCACCCATAATAACACCGTCAACAATAATAAGTGGTTGTGTTGAAGTTCCCGTTTTTGCTCCGGTTAAGGAAGGCAAAGTTCCTTGTCCGCGAATATTAATCTTCACCGGACCACCAACTCCTGAAGTATTTTCGACTAAAACTCCGGCAACTTGTCCGGTAATCATTTTGTCTATAGATTCAGAGGCTTGTTCTACCGCAATATCTTTTGAATTTAGAGTAGAAATCGATCCAACAATTTCTTCTTTTAATTTTTTAGTCCCATAAGATGAGGTGATTACAACCGGATTAAGCTCATCTGTTGCTTCTTCAAGATAAAAAGTAAACTCTTTTTTGTTGTTTGCTTTTTGAAATTGCGTCTGCATTCCTAAATAGGAAACTTCAAGCACGATATCATCAATATTATTTCCATTTAACTGATAAACAAATTTTCCGTTAAAATCGGTTATAGCGCCCATTCCCGTATCTTTTATGCGAATGGTTGCACCCGGAAGTGGCATTTTGTCTTTTGCGCCAAAAACAGTTCCGTGTATCACTCTTTCTGTCTCCTTGCCATTTGAATCTAAAGCTTCTTTAGAATCAGTGCTTGTCAATAAAACTTGTTTTTTCTGAATGTAAAACGAAATGTTTTTGTTTTTTAATAATTGCTTAAGAGCTGTTTCTAAAGTTGCATTATTTACATCCAAGTCGGCTAATTGTTCGGCATCGATTTTTCGTGCATTATAAATTATCCTAAAATCGCTTTGCTCTTCAATCGTTTTGATAATTAGGCTTATAGGTTTGTTTTTGGCATGTATTGTTATTAATTTATTTTGTGAAAATCCTTTAAAAATAGATATAAAGAGAGCTAAGAAAAACAGAATTTTTCTTGAAGCAGGGTGTGCCGTAAATGTCATGTTTATTTATTTATTTATCGCGGATTGGTAATTGTAATGGTTTTTTGTTCAATTGAATAATTAAAAGGCGTGTCGCGTTTTAGCAGGTCTAAAATGTTCTCGACACTAGATTCGCTTATTTTTATTGTACCGGTAAAATTCTGTCTGGCCAAATCAGAATTTTCATTGACAATTTCAACGTCATAAGTACGCTGAATAATTTTAGCGATTGTAGAAAATGGAGTATCCTTAAAAGCAAGTTCACCTTTTGTCCAGGCAACATAAAAGGCTGGCTCAACTTCTTTTAGGATGATTTTTTTGAATTATTCTGCCAAGTCGCCATTTGGTTTGGTTTAAGCAAAATCGAATTTGCAGGATTGACAGCTTCAGATATTTGAACGCTTCCTTCAATCAAGGTACTATTGACGGTTGGATTTTCAGGATAGGCACTCACATTAAATATTGTTCCAAGAACTTCAATATTTGTCTGATTTGCATGCACGATAAAGGGATGCATTTTGTCTTTGGCAACTTCAAAAATGCTTCTCCTGTTAAATAAACATTTCTGTTTCCGTTCATGCCAAATTGCTCGGGATAACGCAATGTTGTTCCCGAATTCAAGCTAACAACAGTACCATCTGAAAGCTGTATTTTAAAGCGTTTTCCGTACGGAACTTTTAAAGTATTGTAATTGATGTTCTCATCTTGTACTTTGCCAAAATAAACGATTTGATCTGGAAATTTTTTAGCAACTAAATCGCCTTTGTCATTTACAATTTTGCTCTGATTTTTTCCTCCAAAATATTCCAGTCGGCCGTCGCCAAGCGCAAGAACAATTTCTTTTGAAGTTTCATCTGCCTTACTAAATAAGAAAAAAGTGGTTCCAAAGCTCAAAAACACTAAAAAGATAGCGACATACTGCAGATACTGCCTGATTTTATTTTTTGCTTTGATTTGAATTACCGGAACTGAATCAATAGATAAATCTTCAGAAAGTCCAGATAAAACCCAAGCTTTCTTTGCGTTTATAAATTGTTTTTTATTTTCTTCTGATGCTTCAATCCATTCAAAAAGTGCCTGAACTTCTTGCTCTGAAGCTTCGTTAGAAAGATATTTATTTAGTACTTCCGGTGTCATATTTGCGTTTTAAAACTATTCGCTATTGTTAGTACACTTCAGAATTAAAATACCCTATCTTTTATCCTTAATTATTATAAATAAGGATAAAAATCATAAACAAATAATCCGATAATTTAGTTTTTAAAATCTTTAAAGCCTTTGTCATATGGGCTTCGACAGCTTTTAAGGTAACATCCATTTCTTCTGCGATTTCTGCATTTTTTTATTCTCGAAGCGCTTTTTTATAAAAACTTCTCTCGTTTTTGCTGGCAAATCACCAATAGATTCTTGAATAATGCGTTCTAATTCGGTTAATTCTAAAGTGTCGAACTGAATAGAATTTAAAACTTCAATATCCAGCTCTCTTTCTTTTTGGTTCAGCAGGTCATTTTTGAATTTATCCTTCACTTTGTTATGACGGATTAGATTCAGACATTTTGATTTGGAGTATGTAAATAAGAAAGCCTGAATTCCATTTATAGAATCTACGCTTTCCCTACTTTGCCATAAATGCAATAAAGCTTCCTGAGCAAGATTTTCGGCTTCATCCTGATCGTGAATAAATTGGAAGTTAAAAGATTGTATTCTTCTGAAATATTTGTCGTAGAAATACTTGAATGCAGTTTCGTCTCCATTTTTAAAAGAATGGAAAAGGTTTAGTTCATAACTGCTGGTAGTATTTATCAAAGGATATTTTATTTGGAAAACAATAGTAAATATAGGATTCAGCCTTCTGGGATTTTCTCAGAAAGCGGCAAATATAAAAGTTTATTTATATTAATTCTAAATAAAATTAAAATAAAGATTGTTTCATCAAAATTTATTCAGAATTGGTTTATTTAACCACAAAGCACGCAAAGAATTTTTATGTAATGAGCTTAATAAAAGCGCAAAGTTCGCAAAGCATTGCGTAAAAATTTTGCGAACTTTGCGTAAACCTTTGTGTGCTTGGCGGTTAAAGAATATTATAAATTACTGTAAAGCAATTGCAGTGTATGAAAATCTGAGGATCCATCGAAATACTTATGGAGTGCTTCTTGAAATACAGGTTCGGTGTTTTGAATGCTGGCAAATAGTGTCAGACAAGACTGAAGTTTTTCGTCATCAGGGTTTCCAAAAATTTCTTCTGCCGTTTTTTCTTCATTTTTTATCAATTCCGAAGTAATTTCAATAAGATGTTTTCCAAGAATTGGATGTTCTAAAAAGGCAATAGCTTCATCGGCATTTTTTATTTCATAAAATTTTGAAGTATCGCAGGAACCCAATCCTTTAATTTGTGGAAAAACAAACCACATCCAAGGAGATTCTTTTTTACCGTTTTTAATTTCAGCCAGCGCTGATAGGTAAAGCTTATTTTGTGCGTCTAAAAAACGCATTAATTCATTCTTATTGTAGGCCATTATATGCTGATTTTGTTTGGGACAATCACGAGATAAAACTACTGAAAATATGTTTAGTGGTACACTTGAAAATCACTTTTTTTACTCTTAATTTTTAAAGAAATAACAGAAATATAATTATGTAAGGCTTATCCTGTCTACGATTTAGAGATTGTTAAAAAAGATGACTTTTAGAAAACAATAATTAAAAAATGAATTTAGAGCGAAAAATCAATTTAGCAATATTATTCTTATTAAGTACTTCTTTCGTTGTGTAATAAGGAAAATTTTGATGGCATTCCTGTACTATTTTTTTTATTTTAGCAAAAGACGATAATTAACAGTTTTATTAATTATCATTTTTATTCGGCATTCATTTCAATAAAATGCCAATTTCTGCTAACGGGCATTTCGTCCAAAAATTAAAAAATATATGAAAATAGGACTAATCGGATTCGGGAAAACTGGAAAATCAGTTGCATCAGTATTGCTAGAAAACAAAAAATTCTCACTTGAATGGGTTTTAAGACAAAGCAATGTTTTAGAACACAGGTCAGTTTCTGAATTTTTAGGAATCGAATCAGAAGAACCTGGACTAATTTATTCGAGTGCAAATACAAAGGTCGAAGAATTATTAGAAAAGCATCCGGTTGATGCTATTATCGATTTTTCTTCAAATGAGGGTATTTATGCTTATGGCGAATTTGCGGCTCAGAAAAATGTAAAAATCATTTCTGCTATCTCACATTATGAGGAAAAAGAATTAACGCTACTCAAAAAATTATCTAACAAAACAACCGTTTTTTGGTCACCAAATATCACTTTAGGAGTAAATTATTTATTGTTTGCCGCAAAATTTTTAAAGAAAATTGCGCCTTGGGTTGATATTGAGGTCAATGAGGAACATTTTAAAAAGAAAATGGGGACTTCAGGAACAGCAGTAAAAATTGCAGAAGCTTTGGATATTGAAAAAGAGAATATAAATTCTGTAAGAGCAGGTGGAATAGTTGGCAAACATGAAGTTATTTTTGGATTCCCGTATCAAACCGTTCGCTTAATTCACGAATCAATTTCTAGGGAAGCTTTTGGAAATGGAGTCGTTTTTGTCGCCGAAAACTTAAAGGACAAGAAAAGAGGCCTTTATAATTTTGAAGATATTTTATCGCCTTATTTTGCTGTTTAATTGTGGTGAAGGTTTTAATCTCGTGAAGTCGCAAAGTCGCAAAGTTTTTAGTAAATAATGCTTAAATTTTATTTAACAAAAATTTGCGACTTTGCGAGAGATTTTCACATTTCATTTTCTAATACCTCTTTTTACAAAGATTTAATTGACACTTGCAGGTTTTCTAATATTCTTCCCCGTTTGATGGGTTAAATCATCGCCAAGATCTTCTCGTGCAGTTTCGGCTATTTTTTGAATCTGCTGAACGATTTCAGGATATAATTCTTGTACATCTCGTATTTCACCAGGATCGTGTGCTAAATCGTAAAGCGCCATTGGAACTTCTGCAATTGCGCCTTTGCCTCTAAAACCATCTTTTCCTGGTAAATTTTTGTTATAAGTTGTTCCCTTATGCGGAAATACTAGTTTCCAATGTTTATAGCGAATGGCTTCCAGATTATTGCTCCCAACTCCAAAATAATAATAAAAGGTATCTCGCGGACCTTTATCCGTTTTTCCAGTTAAAAGAGGAAGAAAATTTAAGCCATCAATTTTATTTTCTGGCGCCGAAGCACCTGTAATTGATGCAATTGTAGGCAGAAGATCCATATTAGTAAAAAGAGAACTGTTTACCATTCCGGCTTCAATTTTTCCGGGCCAGCGAATCAAAAACGGAACTCTTGTACCACCTTCCCAAGTTGTTGATTTTCCTTCTCTAAAACCGCCGGAAGAACCGGCATTGTCACCAAAAACAAGCCAAGGACCATTATCGCTTGTAATAATTAGAACCGTATTTTTAGAAATTCCTTCTTTTTCTAATGTTTTTAAAATTTCTCCAATAGACCAATCAATTTCCATAATAACATCGCCAAAAAGGCCTAGTTCACTTTTTCCTTTAAACTTATCTGAAACCGCTAAAGGAGCATGTGGCAAAGGATGCGTCAAGTACAAAAAGAATGGATTTTTTTATTCTTTTTGATAAAACCAACAGCTTTTTCAGTAAAAAGAGTGGTTAATTTTGAAGCTTCCTTAATATTTCGAATAGTGTCGATTACTTTGGTATTATTAATAAGAGGAAGAGGAGGAAAGCTCGAACGCATATCTTTTGGATCTGTAACTAATGAATAACCATCATAATCAATCGGCCACACATCATGTGAATACGGAATTCCATAAAACTCGTCAAAACCATAATTTGTTGGCCAGTAAGGCATTTCGTTTCCTAAATGCCATTTGCCGTAATTAGCGGTTTTATAACCCACTTTTTTAAGCATTGAAGCAATGGTTTCTTCCTTTGGATTAAGAGCGTGTTTTGCGCCCGGAAGTAATACACCAGACATTCCTATTCGGTTAGGATAACAGCCTGTAAGCAAAGCGGCTCTTGAGGCAGTACAAATAGCCTGACCAGCATTAAAATTTGTAAACCGAGTTCCTTCTTGAGCAATCTGATTAAAATGCGGCGTAGGAATTCCCGTCATTCCATAAGGTTCTGTGTCGCCATAACCCATATCATCCATATTGATGATTACGATATTTGGTTTTGAATCCGATTTCTTGTTTTGAGCGGTAATTCTAAAATTGAAAAAAGAAAGGAATAGTAAAAATAAGGCTAGACTTTTTCTCATGATTTGCATGGTAATTAATTTGGATAGTGGCATACAAATATAATTAGCAAAACGGGAAACTATTCTGCTTGAGAAAATTCTTTTTCCTAAATAAGAGGAAAATTGTTATTTCTTTAAAAGTAGTGCCTTAGTATATTCATAGTTCATTTTTGCAATAGAAAGTACCGAAATTCCCTGTGGACATTCTATTTCGCAGGCTCTCGTATCAGAACAAGCTCCAAAACCTTCTTCATCCATTTGTTTTACCATCGATAAAACTCTTTTAGAAGCTTCAATTTTTCCTTGTGGAAGCAAAGCCAAGTGCGTGACTTTTGCACCAACAAACAAAGCCGCACTCGCATTTTTGCAGGTCGCAACGCAAGCGCCACAACCAATACAGGCCGCAGCATCAAAAGAAGCTTCGGCAGTTTCATAAGATATAGGAATACTGTTTGCTTCAGGTGCCTGACCTGTTGACGCGCCAATATAGCCACCGGAAGAAATTATAGAGTCAAATGAAGAACGGTTAATTTTCAAGTCGCGCAATACGGGAAAAGCTTTTGCTCGAAAAGGTTCAATATAAATCGTGTCGCCATCTTTAAAACTTCGCATATGAAGTTGGCAGGTTGTAGTGTTTTTTAAAGGACCATGAGCTCTTCCGTTAATCATTACACCACATTGTCCGCAAATCCCTTCACGGCAGTCGTGATCAAACTCAATGACGCGTTCGCCTTGTTTAATTAAAGATTCATTCAATAAATCCAACATTTCTAGGAAAGACATATGTTCTGAAACTCCATCAATTTCATAATCTGTCATTTCTCCTTTTGATGATGCATCAAACTGCCGCCAAATTTTTAGATAAAGTTTCATAGTAATTGTTAATTATGAATTATGAATTATGAGTTATGAGTTATGAGTTATGAATTGTTAATTAATAATTTACAATTAACAATTCACCATTTATTTATAGCTTCTCACTGCGAGCTCAACTGACTCAAATGTTAATGGTTCTTTGTGAAGTTCAGGCTTGTTGTTTAATCCTTTCCATTCCCAGGCCGAAACGTAGCAGAATTCTTCGTCATTTCTAACAGCTTCTCCATCGGGAGTTTGGTATTCTTCTCTAAAATGTGCGCCACAGGATTCTTCGCGCTGTAATGCATCATAACACATTAGTTCGGCTAATTCTATATAATCGGCAATTCTTCCTGCTTTTTCCAGTTCACTGTTTAAAGTGTTATCGCCAGTAATTCTGAGATCTTTTTCAAATGAAGCTTTGAGTTCACGAATTTCGATTAAAGCTTCTTCCAGTTTTTTCTGCTTCGCGAAAGACCGCATTTTTCATACAGAAGGCGTCCAATTTTTTTATGAAAATAATCGGCAGAAAGCGATCCGTTAGTATGCAAAAAACGATCTAATTGTCTTCTTACAGCATTTTCAGCTTCCTCAAAAGCGGGATGTGAAGTATCAAATTTTGTAGCATTTAATTCACCAGCTAAATAATTCGGAATCGTATAAGGTGCTATAAAATAGCCATCTACACAAGCCTGCGGCAATGAGTTTGCGCCCAGACGATTTGCGCCATGATCGGCAAAATTGGCTTCGCCTAAAGCAAATAAACCAGGAATTGTGGTCATTAATTCATAATCAACCCAAAGGCCACCCATTGTGAAATGTGCAGAAGGAGAAATAAGCATAGGTTCTTTGTAGGCGTTTATTCCGGTAATCTTTTCATACATGGCAAAAAGATTGCTGTATTTGGCTTCTATTTTATCTTTTCCTTGTGCTTTGATGGCATCAGAAAAATCTAAATAAATAGCATTTTTCATTGGGCCAACGCCATGTCCGGCATCAATTCTTTCTTTTGCGGCTCTTGACGAAATATCTCGCGGAGCCAAATTTCCAAATGACGGATATTTGCGTTCTAAATAATAATCGCGTTCTTCTTCGGGAATTGCATTGGCATTTCTGTCATCATTTGCAGTTTTCGGAACCCAGATGCGCCCGTCATTTCGAAGCGATTCCGACATTAGAGTTAATTTAGACTGATTTTCACCGTGTTGTGGCAGAGAAGTAGGATGAAATTGAATCCAGCTCACACCGGCCATATAAGCGCCTTTTTTGTGCGCCCTCCACACGGCAGAACTATTGCAACCCATTGCCAAAGTGGAGAGATAATATACTTTTCCGTAGCCACCAGAAGCGAGAACAACAGCATCGGCGGCATGACGTTCTAATTTTCCAGTTTCAAGATTTCTTGCAATAATGCCTTTTGCTTTTCCATCAATGATAACTAATTCCAGCATTTCGTGTCGTGTATGTAAATCTACTTTTCCAAGCGAAACCTGTCGAAGAAGGCCTTGATAAGCTCCTAGCAAAAGCTGTTGTCCCGTTTGTCCGCGTGCATAAAAAGTTCTTGAAACCTGAACGCCACCAAAAGATCGATTATTCAGATAACCTGCATATTCTCTTGCAAAAGGCACGCCTTGAGCTACAGCGTGATCTATTAAAGCTACAGAACATTCTGCCAAGCGATATACATTGGCTTCGCGAGATCTGAAATCACCACCTTTTATGGTGTCATAAAACATTCTAAAAGTACTGTCGCCGTCATTTTTGTAGTTTTTGGCGGCATTTACACCTCCCTGTGCTTGCCACAGAATGCGCTCTTCTGGCAGAATCTTGAAAACAGAAAGATTTGATATTATAGCCTTGTTCTGCCAATGAAGCCGCGCAAGAAGCGCCAGCTAGTCCGGTTCCTACCACGATAACAGTTAGTTTTTTTCTGTTGGCAGGGTTCACAAGTTTGGCTTTAGCTTTGTAATTACTCCATTTATCGGCAAGAGGTCCTTCGGGTATTTTTGATTCCATTCTTTCAGCTGTTTAAAATAATTGAGACAAAATTTTAAAGAAATCGAAATTGTAAGGGCACTCTAATTTACTATAAATTATTTAATTACGAATAATTTGTCAAAATTTAAACTTCATTTTATAAAGTGTTTTTTATGGCCGAAATAAAAAAACAAACCCACAAAACCTTTTTTTGGGGTTATGCGGGTTTATAATTATTTTCTAAAATTTATTGCTTGCAGATTGGTATCGCTTTGCTGGTTTCATTTGTTTTGATGAAATAAATTCCTGCGAGCATGTTCAGAGATCGAAATCAGATTTCCTTTGCCTTGTTTGATTTTAGTTCCCAAAACAGAAAATACTGTCCATTCCACTTCTTTAGATAAATGAAAAATTCCTTTAGACGGATTTGGAAAAACGATGATTTTATTTGATGCTTCATCTGGATTTTCTACACCAAGATGGCAATCATGAACCATATAGGAAACATCTTTAGTATTGCTTCCGCCAGAATTAGTTACAGTCAAAGAAACTTCTTTATCACCTTCTGTACTGTAAATAACAGAATGCGGACCAATTCCTGTTGCTGTCGCAGGCTGTGCATTTACGCCAAAATTCCAAGTATAAGTATCTACAGTACCGACAGAAACAGAAGTAAAAGTGACAGCAGTATTTGTACAACCCATTTGAGGTGTAAACTCAAAATCGGCAGTAGGAGCCGCAGTACCCGCTATGAGAATAAATTCCATTTTATTGACGTTGATGTCGTTTTCATCAAAATACAAAGTAATAACGTGATCGCCCTGCGTTAATGTAATATTTGGAATAGCGACAGTCTGCCAAGCCTGAAAACCTCCCGTATTTGGAATGTTCACAACACCCGTTACATTTGTGCCATCAACTTCCAAATGTAATTTTCGGGTATTGTAAGGTGTTGAGATTCTTAAATTAATAGTATAAGTTCCGGTAGTATTTACTCTTGCGGTATATTTCAGCCATTCATCTTTAGCTACATAAGCCAGATTAAATCCGCCTTCATTACAAACTTCTGTTCCAACGCCGTCACCAGCTCTGTATGCAGTATCTCCACCGCCATTTTTATCTAGAAAAGCATTAGGACCAACATCATAATTTTCGGCTTCAATAATACCGGGAATCTGAGCCACTACTCCCTGATAAGGTGCATTTTGAAGCTCAGTTGCTGTATAAAAAGCGGTATAAGTTATTGTTCCTGTTGCCGGAGCTTTAAAAGTTTGATTGGCTGTTCCGCCCTGACTCCAGTGATCAAAGTCATAACGGATATTTCCAATATATTGCGGAGTTGGCGCATTTAAAGTCTGTAAAGCCGCGTTTGCCACAACTTGTTTTGTTGAAGGCGCTGTAACTGTTTTTTGATTAAATTCTAAATTAAGTGGTACAGGCGAAGAAGTCGCTGTAACATCAACCAGATTAGGTTTGATATCAACAAAAGCCGTAGCTGTTAAACCATTGCTATCTGTTACTTTTACCGTAAAACGATACCAGACATTTGGTGTTTTTTCGCCTTGATTTGATGCTGTAAAATTTCCAGATTTTACGCCTTGCGGACTTGCGCCTGGGTGCGAATGTCCGGCTCCCGGAATATCTTCATGAAAAAGATCTATACTCCATGAAAAAGCGCTTGCAGGTAATGTGCCGTCTTCAATATCTGATGCCGTTGCTTCAAAATAGACAATATCTTCAGCATTCCATTTTAAAGAAGGCAAAGGAGAAACTATCGAAACTGTTGGTGCATTCGTAAAAGGAGTTACTGTCAAAACTGCATTATTGCTGATTACATTTCCGGCGGTATTTGTCACAATAACGCGATAATTTCCTGTATTTGCGGCAGTAACATTTGGAATTGTATAACTAGCGGCAGTTGCACCGTTAATATTCGCATTGTTATACTGCCATTGATAAGTAAGTCCAACACCACTGGCAGAAACTGTAAATGTTACAGGTTTTGTTTCCATTATGGATTGAGAAAGTGGATGATTTACAATAGTAGGAGCGAGCAATTGCAATGTAATCAAGTTTAATAAGCGCGCCATTGTTTCCGTATGCGCAATAATAAATATAGCCGTCATTGCCCAGCATCATTCCGAGAGCCTGCTGTTGTGGAGCCGAATAAAATTCTGTAGAAACGGGATCAGTGATGTTTGGGTCAAAAGAGCGTATGGCATTTCGAACAAAATCCTTAATAATAAATTTGCCCTCAAGATTAGGATAACGTGGTGTATCCGGATTATATAATACACCATTGGTCAACGCATTACCAATTGTTCCTGTTCCGTAGGTGAATATCGGATTGGTAAATAAATTGGTTTCTGTCTGCTTTCCGTCACCTCCTTGTGGATGTCCCCAGGCATAATTGCGAATGGCAGGATTGCTGATTTCGTTTATTTCTTCCCAGGAAGTTCCCACATCCAAAACAAATAATTTATTGGCTTTTATATTCGGAACCAGTCTCCAAGGATTTCTAAAACCATATACCCAGATGCTTTGTCTTTGTAAAGAACCGCTTCCATAAAATGGATTTCCAGGTGCAGGCTGTCCATTTTCTGTAAGTCTGAGGATTTTTCCTTTGTATGTGTCCAAATCCTGAGAATTGGTATTCTGCTGGCTGTCACCAACAGTTACATAAAGAAAACCGTTAAAGAATTTTAAGTCACCTCCGTTATGGAAACCACCGCCAATAGGTTCTAAAAGTAAAATTTCCTGTCTGTTGACCACCTGATTGGCATTATCGATTTTAATTCTTTCAATACGATGTCTGATGACAGTTCCGTCATTGATTGAATAAAAAACATAAATATAACCGTTTGTGGCGAAATCTGGATGCAAAGTCAAACCAAGTAGACCTTGCTCATTGTCTGTAACGGTATTTACGGTAAAAACGGTAGAAACAGCATTGTTCTGAAAAACTTTTACAATACCGCCTCTTTCTGCTATGAAAATTCTTCCATCAGAAGATTGTTCCAACGAAAGTCCTTCTTTGATAACTGCTGTAGGAGCAAGATTTTGTGTAATGTACTGACTGTAGGATTTTGAGGTCATCAATAAAATGAAAACACAAAATAAATGCAGTAATTGTCGCCTTTTTTTAATTCGGACCTGTAAGTTTTTTTCATAAGTATTTAATAGGATTAATAAATTTGGGTAACCAAATTTAATCTTTTTCCTCTTAATTACTTATTTAACAATTACTTATTTGCCAATGATTTCTTTTCGATGTAAAGTTCCCCATTCGTTTAAGGCTCCAATAACATTATATAAAGTATGGCTATGCTCAGTTCTTGCATATTCAACAGTTGGCGGAAAAGTATCATAAACCGTTCTAGTAACCAGTTTATTCATTTCTAAATCTTTGAGCTCTTTAGAAAGCATTTTATCTGTAATTCCGTTTATATCTTTAGAAATCTCTTTGAATCGTTTTGGTCGGTTTGATAATGCAATCAAAATAGGCAATTTCCATCTGCCGCTTAAAACTTCTAATGCATCTCTTACGGGTAATAATGCGGCAAGACATTCTTCTGGTTCACAACCCATTTCTTTTGTTATTTCGGCTTTTGTTTTCATACGTATTGCTTTACTATCCTCAATGATAGCGCTATCCTCGAGGATAGTACTATAAAATGTATAGCAAATGTAGATAAGTTTGTATTGTAAAACAAACAATATAAATTATGAGCCAAAAAATTCTACGCATAATTACTAGTACCAACGGAGATACTTCGTTTAGTAATCAATTATCGAATGCCGTTATTGAAAAATTAACTGCATCAAATCCTGAAACTGAAGTTCAGACACTGGATCTTACTAAAACACCTTTGCCTTATTTGACGGGTTCGCATATTAATGCCGTTTATACGCCTGAAGATGCGCATTCGCCAGAACAAACTGAAACATTGAAATATTCTGATGCGGCAATAAAAACGTTATTAGAATCAGATGTTATTGTAATTGGAGTGCCTTTGTACAATTTCGGAATTCCAGCAGTTTTAAAAGGATGGATTGACCAAATTGCCAGAGCAGGAAAGACTTTTAGTTATAGTGCCGAAGGGCCAAAAGGATTGGTTACAGATAAAAAAGTATATTTATCAATTGCTTCTGGAGCCATATTTTCTGAAGGACCATATAAAAGTTATGATTTCTCAGAATCGTATTTGCGCACCGTATTTGGTTTTTTAGGCATGACAGATGTTACGACTTTCCGTGTTGAAGGAACAGCAATTCCTGATTTTGCCGAAAATGCTTTGCCAAAAGCTTTGTCTTCTGTTGAAGAATTTGCTTTTTAAGAAAATCAAAAAATCTGCCAAATCTGCGTGAAAAAATTACTCCCGCAGATTTAGCAGATTTATCAGATTTTATAAAATAAACCCGACAGGTTTTTAAAACCTGTCGGGTTTGCCAACGAAAATAGGATTTATAATATCGATTTTTGGATTATTTCTCAATAATCATTGTAACGCCTTGTCCGCCAGCGGCGCAAATGGATATAAAACCTCTTCCTGAACCTTTTTCATTCAGAAGTTTAGCCATTACCCCAATAATTCGGCCTCCGGTTGCGAGCAAAAGGATGTGCCGCTGCAAGACTGCTTCCTTTTACATTCAGCTTTTCTCTGTCGATTGCGCCAAGCGTTTTGTTTAAGCCAATTTCGGCACTTAATTCTGGACTTTCCCAAATTTTTAAAGTTGCCAAAGTCTGCGCAAGAAAAGCTTCATGAATTTCATAATAATCAAAATCCTGGAGATTCAAATTTGCTTTTTCCAACATTCTTGAAGCCGCAAACAAAGGCGCTAATAACAGATTTTGTTGCTTTTTGACATATTCTATTGCGGCAATTTCAGCAAATGTTATATAAGCTAAAACAGGAAGTCCTTGCTCTTTTGCCCATTCTTCGCTGGCTAAAAGTATGCATGAAGCTCCGTCTGTCAGCGGAGTTGAATTTCCTGCGGTTAATGTTCCATTTGTTTTATCAAAAGCAGGTTTCAGGCTTCTCAGTTTTTCAATTGTACTGTCTTTTCTTAAATTGTTGTCTTTATCAAGTCCGTTGAAAGGCGTAATCATATCATCAAAAAAGCCTTCGTCATAGGCCTTTGCCATTTTCAAATGGCTATTCAATGCAAATTGATCTTGATCTTCTCTCGATATTTTATAATATTTTGCTGTGATTTCAGTATGTCCGCCCATCGAAAGTCCGGTTTGGGATTCTTCATTTCGAGGAACCAAAGGCGATAAATCTTTCGGGCGAATTTTTAGAAAACTCTTGATTCTTCCACTTAATGATTTTGCTTGTCTGGCTTCTAATAAAATCTTTCTCAAATTTTCACTCACCGACATCGGAATATCGCTGATGGAATCAACACCGCCTGCAATTCCGCAATCAATTTGTCCAAGTGCAATTTTATTGGCAATATAAACGGCGCTTTCGATTCCGGTGTCGCAAGCCTGTTGCAAATCGCAGGCTGGAGTTGCAGGATTGAGCGACGTTTTCATTACGCATTCTCTAATTAAATTGTTGTCGTAGGTATGTTTGACAACAGCGCCTCCGGCCACTTCGCCTAATAACTGTCCTTTTAAATTGTATTTATCGATAAGTCCGTTTAACGCCGCAGTCATCATTTCTTGATTTCCAACATTTGAATATGCAGTATTTGCTCGTGCAAACGGAATTCGGTTGTAGCCAACAATGGCGACTTTTCTAATTGTTGAGGTATTGTTCATCTTAAAACTAGATTTGTTTTGAAGATTAAAGATAGGTAGAAAATGTTATAATTAGATAATTTAGAAAATGTGCCAATTAGGAAATTTGAAAAATAATGTTATTCTAGTTTAAGATCATAACGTTCATCTCTAAAAGTTTTTCCCCATTGAGTGACTTCTACAGATTCTGTAAGTGTAAATCCTGCTTTTTTATACATTTCCAAAGCGGTATCTTGCATGCTTGTAGTAAGCAGAAAAACATTTTTAAATTTCTTCTCTCTGCAAAAATCTACGGCATCAGTTAGAAGTTTTTTCCAATTCCCAATCCTCTAAAAGTTGGATCTAGTAGAAACCATCTTAATTGTGCTTCATTGTTTGTTTGATGCTGAATTGCAATGCAACCTACAATTTTATTGTTGTATTCAGCCATCCAAATGCGGTCATTTTCTGCCGAATATGTTTCTAAGAAATTATAAAAAGTTTTGATAACGTATTTTTCAAATTCGTTCGAAAAATTAGATTCGTTTCCGTAAATAAATCCATGCAGATAAATAATATAACCAATATCGCCTGGATTAATTTCGTGGCGATAGGTAATGTCGCTTCTAACAGGTTTATTTTCAGATAACAGGTTTTTTATAGTATGCATCGAATTGAGCAAATTCTCTTTTTCAAAGAAATTCAGATTTTCAATTTTATGTTCAATCTGTTTTTCTACTTTACTATTTAAGGATTGAAGTAATTTCTTTCCCGAATTACTGAGTGCAATATTAAAAGCACGTTTGTCTTCTGATGAAGCAACTTTTAAAATGATGTTTTCTTTTAAAAAGCGTTTTATAATTCGGCTTACGTATCCTTTATCTAAATTCAGAATTTCGGTAATTGTTTGTGCCGTAATAGTTTTGCTTTCACTGATTTCGTACAGAATTCGGACTTCTGTAAGTGAATAATCACTATCAAGATAATGTTGGCTTAATATGTCTAAATGTGCGGTATAAAAGCGATTAAAACTTCTAATTTTTGAAGTTGTTGTGTTCATAAATTTGAAATATTGTATTGAATAATGCAAATATATGAAATTAGTTGCTTTTGTCAACTAAATATTTTGTTTTAACACAAAATGATATCCGATGTGGAGACGCATTGAAATGCGTCTCTACAGTATAAAATGAGGATTATTACATATCAACACAAAGTATATCGTAGAGACGCACTGCTGTGCGTCTTCGCAACGTATAACAGAGCGCATTTTGAAAAAGGATTTACACAAACCAATAATTATCTAATTATCAAATTGACACATTATCTAATTTATTTATTCATCGCAATATAATCTGAAGGCGACATTGAAAAATGCTTTTGAAAATTTCTTCCAAAGCTCGTCTGCGACTTATAACCCACCATTTCGGCGATTTCATACATTTTGTAATTTTCGTTCAAAAGCAATTCTGCGGCGCGTTTTAGACGAACAAGATTAATCAGCTCATTCGGACTCAAATTAGATAAATCTTTGATTTTTCGATACAGAGTAGAGCGACTCATATTCATGATTTCGGCCAGAGATTCTACGCTTAAATCGGGATCTGTAATGTTTTTAAGGATTTCGTCGTCCAGTTTTTTAAGGAATTTTTCATCTGTTTTATTGTGCGCGATGCTTTTGATATGCGAAAGCGGTGAACTTGCATAATAATTCATAATCTGCTTTCTGTTTTCAATCAGATTATTGGCTTGAACTTTTAAATAATCCATCGAAAAAGGTTTAGCCACATAAGCATCTGCGCCAACTTCTAGACCATCAATCTGCGATTTCAGCGAGTTTTTGGCCGTCAATAAAATGACCGGAATATGACTCGTTTCAAGATTTGTTTTAATCTCTTTACACATCGTAATTCCGTCCATAATTGGCATGGAAACATCGCTTATTACAAGCTGAATGTTTTGATTATGAATTATTTTCAATGCTTTTTCGCCATCTTCAGCTTTTAAAATGGTATATGTTGAAGCCAATTCTGAAGTAATGAAATTTAAAAGATCAAGATTATCTTCTACAACCAAAATTTGAGGTTTTTCAAGTTTTGTTTCCAATTCTGTTTTTTCAAAATCAGCCTCATTTGCTTCTTTTTCGGTTTCCGTATAAAGCATGAATTCTTCTTCTTGATGCAATGGCACAACAAGTTCGAAAATATTTAATTTAGGATCAGCAATCAATTGCAGATTGCCGTTGTGAAGCTGTGTAAGCGAATGTGCAAGCGAAAGCCCAATTCCGGTTCCCGAAGTATTATCCATATTGTCGACTCTGAAAAAGGGTTCGAAAATCTTGTCTTTCAGTTGAAACGGAATCAGATTTCCATCATTTTTGACAATTAAAGTTAGTTTTTTATCATCTCTAAAAAGCGAAATGGAAACTTTTTCTTTGGAATATTTTATAGCATTACTAATTAAATTGCTTAGGATTTTTTTGAAAGCTTCCTTATCCACAAAAGCAAAAATGTCTTTTTCGCCTAATTCTAATTCAAAATCAATCTCTTTCTCTTCAATTAATGGCGTAAATCTTAAATGTAGATTTCGTACAATCGACGAAATATTCGCTTCAACAAAAGTAAGTTTAAGCCCTCCGATTTCAGATTTTCTAAAATCCAGCAATTCGTTTACCAATTTTAATAAACGCGAAGTATTTTTCTTCATTATAGAAAGATTCTGAGGCACTTCTGGCGATTGGTATTCCATGATCAGCAATTTTTCCAAAGGGCCTTTAATAAGCGTTAAAGGCGTTCTGATTTCGTGTGCAACATTGGTAAAAAAATCAATTTTTGCCTGATAGATTTCTTTCTCTTTTTCGTCGTTCAGATGTTTTATTTTGCGGTTATTCTTAATCTGCGTTAGATTTTGAGAATAACGAATGATATAGTAAAACGAACCACAAATCAGCAGAAAATAGAAAAAATAAGCATAAGAACTTGCCCAGAATGGAGGCAGAATTCTAATTTTTAATTCAACTTCTTTACTCCAAACGCCAAAACTATTTAATGATTTTACTTTGAAAATATAATCACCAGGCGCCAGTTCAGTAAAGAAAACTTTATTGTTTCTGCCCAAATAGACCCAGTCATTATTGACATTTTCCAATTTGTACCAATATTCTGTAAGTTCTGGCGCAGTGTAATTCAAAGACGCAAATTCTAGATTGAATGACGATTGATTATTGTTGAGTTCTAATTCGTCTAAATGTGAAATAGATTGTTTTATTGGCGAATCATTTTCATTGGCATCAATATCTTTATTGTTGATTTGCAGATTGGTAATAAAAATAGAAGGCGTGTATTTGTTTTTGGTGAAATTTTTTGGGTTGAAGCTAATCATTCCGTTCAGGTTTCCAAAATACATATCGCCATTTGTGTCCATAAAAGCAGATGCATAATTGAATTGATCGCTTAATAATCCGTTTGCGGTCGTATAAATTTTTATGCTTTGGTGATCAGGGCCAAATTTCACCAAACCTTTTGATGTTGTAAGCCATAAATTGTTGCTTTTATCTTCTAATATTGAATAAACAACATTGCTCGGGAATCCATCTTTAGTTGTGAATTTCTTAAACGTTCTGCTTTTTTATCAAATAAATTCAGGCCGTTTTCAGTCGCAAACCAAAGATTTTTTGAACTGTCTTCAAAAATGTGATTTATAGAATTATTGCTGATTCCATTTTGGTTCTTATAATCATAGGTAAAAACTTCTTTTTTCGCGTTTTTGGATTGTAGTAAAACAAGCCGTCGCGATAACTTCCGGCCCAGCAATTTCCGTCGTGATCTTCTTTGTAAGTTGTATAATGGGTTGTTTCGGGGAAATTTTTTAAAATGTCAAAATTATCTTCCAGTTCATCATAACGATATAAGCCCATTGTTGTAATCACAATCAGTTCTTTCTTTTTAGTTTCATAAAAAGAAAAAATAAAATTACTGTGCAGTCCAGAAGCCGGATTATTGGCACTGTAATGTTTTATGACAGCTCCAGAATTTCGGTCCAAAACATCTAGACCATGTTCAAATGTTCCGACCCAAATTTTATCTTTTCGAGGCATTAAAGCGTGAATATTGTAATACGAAACAGGATAAGAAGTAAATTGCTGTGTTTTCGGATTGAAACGATTTACGCCTGCATCTTCAGTTCCAATCCATAAATCGCCATAATCATCTTTATGAATTTCTCTGACTGCACTTCCGCTGATGGAATTTTGATTTTTCTGCGGAAAATATTTTTTGAATTGTGTATATTGTTTTTGATGATAATTAATTCCGCCGAAATAAGTTCCAATCCAGATTCCGTTTTCTTTATCAATGGTAATAGAGTAGGCCGCATTATCTGAAATGGCGTATGGATCGTTGTAATTTTTTTCAGATTAATGCTCGTTTTTGTTTTCAAATCATAAACATAAACACTAGATTCGCTCGCAATCCAGATTTCGTCGTTTCCTCTCTTTTTAAATTGACGCACAAAAACGGGCTCTTTTCCTGAAAATTGCAAAACTGAAGTCGTTTTATCTTTTACATTATAAACCAAAACTCCATGATCTTGCGTACCAATCAGAATGTTGTTTTTATTTAAAGCGTAGACAACCGTAATTCTGAAATTGGCTTTATCAGCTGGCGGATTTATGTTCATGCTTTCAAACGAAAGACTTTCCTCTGAATAATGATATAATTTATTTAAAGAAGAAGCCCAGATTTCGCCATTTTCATCACGGCAAATAGAAGTTGTAACAAAATATTTATTCGGATTAAAAGTTTTAGTTTCTTTTTTGCTCGGCGAATATTTATAAAGGATATTTCCAGAAACAAACCAAATATTTCCCTTTTTATCATGATTGATATCGTTGATACGATCATTTATGGCTTCATTCAAGACTGTAAAATGATCTGTTTTTTTATTGTATTGATACAAACCTTTGTCAGTTCCTACCCAAATAATGCCGTTAAAAGCATGAATTGATTGTATGTAGTTGCTTCCGAGGCTGTTAATTGGGTCAGATTGGCTTCTGTAAGTTTTAAAACGATAGCCGTCAAATCTGTTCAGTCCATCTTTCGTTCCAAACCACATAAAACCATCTTCATCTTGAGTTGATGTAATTACCGTGTTGTTAGACAATCCTTCTTCAACTTGAAAATGTTTAAAATAATATTCCTGAGCCTGAATAAAATTTATAGAAAAAAGTAATAAAAATGTAAAAAGAAAGAATTTACGCATTGTTATGTTTTTTTATAAAAAAATAAATTTCTTCAAATCGTCTCAATATTCTACCAAATGTTGCAAGCCTCGTATTTTCTGACCTTTTTTCTACAATTTGAATCATTTGAGAGAGATATTGACACAAATGAAGCATTTTATTTTGAATTAAAATCATCTACTTTGAATTTTCAAATAAACCATATTGATAATTTTTAGGCTGAAAAAATATAGTATCAATAAAAAAATATTTGAAAAATAAAACCAATCACAATTTTGAAACCAAATGAACAAATTATTATCAGTGAGTAAAATTAAATACTGTTTTGCTCCAATCAGAGATGATTAGAAATTTAATTATTTATTGTAAAACCAACCAAGAAATGAAAACTATCTAAAATGAAAAATCAATGAAAACAAAGTTCACTCAAATTTTAAAGCAGAGATATTACCTCTTGTTTTTCTTTAGTTTATTATTACAACAAACCTATGCCCAACAAATCTCGATTTCTGGAAAAGTTGTTGCTTGCGTCTGGTGAATCAATTCCGTTTGCAAACGTTGTAATCAAAGGCACGACAAATGGAGCGGTTACTGATTTTGATGGAAGCTACAAAATTAACGCTAGCGGTAACCAGACCTTAATTTTTAGCTCGCAAGGCTACAAAACAACAGAAATTGCTATTAACAACAGAACTTCTATAAATGTTACTTTAGAAGAAGATGCAATGAAACTCGATGAGATAGTTGTTGTAGGTTACGGCTCACAACAGAAAAAAGATCTTACTGGAGCAGTTGCATTAGTAAAACCAGAAGAAATTCAAAAAAGACAAATCACAACAGTTGCAGACGGACTTCAAGGTTTAGTTACTGGAGTAAAAGTGCGCGGTGGAGGTCGTCCTGGACAAGAAGCCAGCGTTGAGATTCGTGGTTTAAAGAATCTTCAAAATACAAATCCATTATACGTAATTGATGGTTTAGTAACTTCTGCAAATAGAGATTTTAACCCAAATGATATTGAAAGCATTCAAGTTTTGAAAGATGCATCGGCGGCGGCGATTTATGGTTCACGCGCGACAAATGGTGTAATCATCATTACTACGAAAAAAGGAAAAAAGGACCGCTTCAGGTTGAGGTTTCTGCAAAAACGAGCTTTCAGGTTATGCCACGTTACGATTTGATGGGAACTGAAGAGTTCGCAAAATACAACAACATGGCGTATGATAATGCTGGATTTACAAGACAAAATTTGAACATGTCTGTGAATACAGATTGGCAGGATGCTGTTTTCAAAACTGGAATGATGCAAGATTACAATGCAAGTTTTTCTGGAGGAAATGAAAACTCAACATTCTTTATGTCTGGAAATTATTTTGGAAACGAAGGAACTGTTATCGGAACTGATTTCGACAGAATTTCATTTAGAGTAAATTCAAGCGGTACAAAAGGAATTTTTAGCATCGGAGAAAACTTAGCGATCAGTAATTCAAAAACAGATGAAATGTCTGGAAATCCAATTATTGATGTGTACAGAATGACGCCTACAATTCCGTTGTATGATCCTGCAAATCCAGGTGGCTACGGTTACGGAAAACAAGGTGTTGCAGATACTTTTGGAACAAACCCTTTAGCAATTGCTGATTTTGCAAATACGATTAATGAAAATTTCAGAATTAGAGGAAATATTTGGTCGGAATTAAAATTTGCTCCTTGGTTGAAATACCGTTTCAATTTTGGATATGAAACTAGTTTCGACTCTTATAAATTCATGAGAAAAGTTGGAAACTGGTCTTTAAATCAGCCAATTGATCAATCGTATACCGATCAAAACAAAGGAAGATCAGAAACCTTGTTGTTTGAAAATACCTTGACTTTCAAAAAAGCATTTGGTAAACATGATATTACATTCTTAGTAGGTCAGACGTACCAAAAAGATAACTATAACCAAATTTATGGAACAAAGAGAAATCTTCCAATGAATTCTGGAACAGGTCAATATTATGAAGTTCTAAATCAAGGAGATTCGCCTGTTGTTGGAGGTTTCATTAACGAAGCGACTTTGGCATCTTACTTAGGAAGATTAGAATACAATTATGATAATCGCTATTTATTTAATGCCGTTTTAAGACGTGACGGATCTTCAAAATTCAGCGACGCAAACAAATGGGGTAATTTCCCTTCACTTTCTGCAGGATGGAGAGTTAGTAACGAATCTTTCTTCAAATCAGAATTCATTAAAGATTTAAAATTAAGAGCAAGTTACGGAGAGTTAGGTTCTGGAAATATTGGAAATTATGAATACAAAAGCTTCGTAAACAATTTTGGGCAGATTGTAATGGGTAACGAGCAAAAGTTATATCCATCTGCAACTCAAGTAAAATTATCGAATTCAGAATTGCGTTGGGAAAAATTAAAACAAACGAATTTTGGTTTAGATCTTGGCGTTTTAAACAATGATTTGCGTCTTACAGCCGATTATTTTATTGCTCGTACAGAAGATGTATTATTTGGTTTCCCAATTTTATTGACAACAGGAAATGATGGTGGAAATCCAATTTCTAATGCTCGCAACGGTTGAAAATAAAGGTTTTGAATTGGAATTGGCTTATAGCAAAAAAATCAATGAATTCTCTTTTAACGCTTCTGTGAATTTCACAAAAGTAAACAACAAATTAGTTTCATTGGGTAACGGACAAAACGAAAACTTTTCTGGAAATACAGTTACAAGAGCGGGTATGCCAGTAGGAATGTGGTATGTTTTACAAACAGATGGTTTGTTCCAAAATCAGCAAGAAATCGACAATTATAAAACGGCAGGCGGAAAAGTAATTATGCCAAATGCTGTTCCTGGAGATATTCGTTTTAAAGACAACAATGGAGACGGACAAATTACAAATGAAGACAAAGCTGTGGTAGGAAGTCCGTGGCCAGAATTTGAAATGGGATTCAATGCAGGAGCAGACTACAAAGGTTTTGATTTTTCTATGAACTGGATTGCTTCACACGGAGCGACTGTTTATGACGGATTCAGAAGCGTTGTGGATCGTTTTGACGACAATAGTAACTACAGAACAGGAATTCAGCCTTGGACACCAGAAAACCCAAACACTGATTTCCCTAGAATTACAAAAGGTTCGACTTTAAACTCAAGAGGAGACAGCGACCGTTTCTTAGAAAGTGGCGATTTCATCAGATTGAAATACATCGGATTTGGCTATAATTTGCCAAGCAGTGTCTTAAAAAACTCTGGTATTACAAGAGCAAGATTAACGCTTTCGGCACAAAACATCATCACAATTACAAAATATCAAGGTTTAGATCCTGAATTTACCAACGGTAATATTTTTGAAAGAGGTGTTGATAATGGGGCTTTCCCAAATCTTAAGACATATTCTTTTGGTGTAGAGTTTAGCTTTTAATTTTAAAAAAATAGCATAATGAAAAAATCAATCATAATAACCGTAGCTTTTCTAGGTCTCATTTTTGCTTCATGCGAAAAAGAACTTGACCTAAATAGCCCAAATGATATTACAGTAGATCAATATTGGAAAACTGAAAGTGACGCACAAGCTGGAGTAAATTCAATTTATGCCATGTTTTACAAAGATGGTTTGTGGGCAAGATGGATTTATTTCCGTTTAGATTTGACTTCTGATGAAGGATATAGCGTAAGTCCGTGGACAGAATTGGCAGATTGGACAAGATTCAATTATATCAATTATAATTTCTGGGAAGGAAATGCTGTAACATGGAGAGATACTTACAAAGCGATTTTCAGATGTAACCAAGTTTTGGCAAATGTTCCAAATATTACTTTCCAAAATGAAGACGCGAAAAAGAGAATTATAGCGCAGGCTAAATTTTTACGAGCCTTGCATTACTATTATGCGGCAGTGATTTGGGAAGATATTCCGTTGGTTCTAGATCCATCTACGCCAGCAGATTTGCCAAAGCAAGTTAAGGTAACAGAAATTTGGGCTCAAGTTGAAAAAGACTTGAATGAAGCTTACGCAGATTTGCCAAGAGACTGGTCAGGTGCAGATATTGGAAGACCTGATAAAGGCGCGACGAAAAGCTTTTCTTGCAAAAGTGTATATGCGGCAACACAAATGGGCTGAAGCAAAAACTTCTTTAGAGTATTTGATTTCTGGAGCTGGTGCAAAATACAGTTTACAAGCAAACTACAGAGACAATTTTACAGATTTACATGAAAACAATAGCGAATCTGTTTTTGAAATTCAATTTGGAGACCAAAGAAAAGGCGGAACTGGAGAAGATCAAAACGCCGCAGTTTCTAGCAACCGTTGTCAGTTTTTTGCACCAAGAGGAATTGGATGGTCTGACGGACAAGCACGCTTTTGGTTAGTAAATGCTTTCAAAGAAGAAAAAATAAAGATGGAAATCTTGATATCCGTTTAAGATGGACTTTGTATTATCCTCAATTATTAGCTGATTTTGGAGACAAAACATACAACAGAAACTGGGAATGGAACAATAACGAAGCTTGGTTCAGAAAAGGAAGCCGTGATTATTACAGAGATAATGAAGATTACTATTCTCAGGTGAACTACAGGTTAGTTCGTTATGGTGATATTTTGTTGCGCTATGCAGAAGTTTTGAACGAATTAGGAAGTACTGCGCAAGCGTACCAATATGTTGATATGGTAAGAGCGCGTGCTAACATGAACACGCTAGCGGTTGCACATCCTGAAATTGGAAATAATCATGATTTGTTCTTGGAAAGATTAAAAATGGAAAGAGTTTTAGAATTAGCAGGAGAAAGTGTTCGCTGGGAAGATCTAAAACGTTGGGGAGATTTGAACACTCAAGCTTCTGTTGATAAAATCGCACTTCGTGATTCCGATTTTAAAAACTTCAAAGTGGGGAAAAATCACAGAATGCCAATTCCACAAACAGATGTAGATAATAATCCAAATTTAGATCAAAACTCAGGATATTAAAATCACGAATTGGATGAAAATAAAATAATTTCGTTCAACAAGTGAAATCTAATTTGATCTGCTGAAATCTTTCAAAATCTGCGTGAAATACTTTTTACATTCATTTTTTCACGCAGATTTATACAGATTAAAGCAGATTTAGAGGGATTTAAATTAAAGCTGATAAATAGAAAAACACACACGATGTGTTAAAGCTGATTTTTTTTGGATCAGATTTATAAATCTGATTCCCTTATCATAAAGAACAATTGTTCATAATAACAATATTGAAAATGAAGAAAGTAAAATTGTGTCTGACATTTATGTTGGCAGGGCTAGTATTGCTTAGTCGCAACAATAAAAAGAGTAATGCTGAAGAAAACAAAATCGAAACCACTTCAGCAGAAAAAAGAGAAATCTGGACAAAAGATCAGGCCAATAAATGGTACGCAGAACAGCCTTGGTTAGTGGGCTCAAATTATTCTCCTAGCACAGCTATAAATCAGTTAGAGATGTGGCAGGAAGATACTTTTGACCCAAAAAGAATTGATCAGGAATTGGGTTGGGCAGAAGGTCTAGGCATGAATGTAATGCGTGTTTATCTTCATGATTTATTGCACCAACAAGACGCCGAAGGACTTTACAAACGCATGGATCAGTTTCTTGAAATTGCAGATAAACATCATATCAAAACACTTTTTGTGTTGTTTGATTCTTGTTGGGATCCGTTTCCTGCTTTAGGAAAACAACGCGCTCCAAAACCACATACGCACAATTCAGGTTGGGTTCAGGCTCCAGGTCAAAAAGCACTTCAGGATAAAACACAATATCCTCGTTTAGAGAAATATGTAAAAGAAACTGTAGGTCATTTTAAAGATGATAATCGTATTTTAGGTTGGGATGTTTGGAACGAACCAGATAATATGACAGGCCCGTCTTACGAAAAAGTAGAAATCAAAAACAAAGTGGATTTGATTTTGCCTCTTTTAAAAGATGTTTTTGTTTGGGCAAGAGAAAGCAATCCGTCACAACCATTGACTTCTGGAGTTTGGGTTGGCGATTGGAGCGACGAAGCTAAAATGCGACCAATGCACAAATTGCAGTTAGAACAGTCTGATATTGTTTCTTTCCACAATTACAACACGCCTCAGGATTTCGAAAAAGTAATCAAACAATTAAAACGTTACGGAAAACCATTAATCTGTACAGAATATATGGCAAGACCAAACGGAAGTACTTTCGAAGGATTTTTGCCAATTGCCAGAAAATACAATGTTGGTATGATCAACTGGGGATTTGTTGACGGAAAAACACAAACAAAATACGCTTGGGACAGCTGGACAAAAACATATACTGCTGAACCAAAAGTTTGGTTTCACGAAGTTTTACACACAGACGGAACGCCATACATTAAAGCTGAAACAGATTTGATCAAAAAGATGACTTCTGAAGCGAATAAGAAGTAGCTTTTTTAGCCACAGATTCCACAGATTAAAGGGATTAAGTCCGTGGTAAAAAAATCAAACACGTAGAAACATAGATTTTGAAATTATTAAAAAGAATGTAAAAGAAACTAGTTTCTACACATAGTTCTTGCGTAGTTTGTCATTCCGAGGAACGAGGAATCTCCACAAGTAACTCCGTAGCGAATTTCCAATCTTTGTAAAGTTTCTAGCGGAGATTCCTCGTTCCTCGGAATGACAAGATTGTGTAAGCTATGTTTATTGATGTAAGTGAAACGCCTTTACAGGCAAAGTAAAACTATGTTTCTATGTGTTAAAAAAAATCATTTTAATCCTTTAAATCTGTGGTAAAAAAACAATCAGCGGAAACCTGTTTCATCAGTTTAATCCGTGGGCAAAAAACTAAAACGAACAGCAATGAAAACACACGCAATAAGACTCTTTTTTCTAGCGATAATTCTGATTGGATTTTCTGCGAAAGCACAGCAACCAGATCCGCCGGGACAAGTTAAGGGAAATGAAAAACCTAAAAACGAAGCCTATCTTTTTGCGCACATGACGCACAGCGATTACGGCAGATTGTATTATTCTGTGAGTTTAGATGGTTTGCATTGGGAAAATCTGAATGACGGAAAACGTGTTTTTGAAGAATATAAAGGTCATCCAGACATTTGCAAAGGTCCAGACGGAAAATATTACATCGCGGGAAATACCGGAGATGATGCAAAAGCTATAAATATATGGGTTTCGGATGATTTGATTACTTGGAAAAAACATTCAGATTATACGCCAGATTTAAAAAGCACGCCAGATTATTCAAATGCATTACAGCGAATTGGCGCTCCAAAATTATATTATGATAAAGACTCCCAAAAATTTATCATGACTTGGCACACGCCGCATTTGGAAGGAACAAAAGAAGATGGAGAACGTTATTGGGCAAGTCAGCGTACATTGTATGTTTTGTCTAAAGATTTAAAAACTTTCGAAGGAACGCCAAAACGTTTATTCGATTGGGATATGGGAACAATTGATGTTTTTATTCGTAAAGTGGGCGATTCCTACTACGCTGTGATTAAAGACGAAACCTATCCAACTTTGTATTGGACAACCGGAAAAACCATCCGAATTGCCAAATCAAAATCCCTTTTAGGACCTTATTCTTTGCCCCAGCAATCTATCAGTCCGAATTTCAGAGAAGCTCCAATGTTGATTCCTTCTCCTGATGACAAAATATGGTACATGTATTACGAACAATATCCAGGAGTTTCATACGGATTATCCATCGCAGATAATCTAAACGGACCTTGGTTTCAAGCCTCAGGCTACACTTTTTTCTGATTGGGACAAATACAGTCTTCCAGAAAAAGTACGCCACGGCTGTATGATTACAATTTCAAAAAAGAATACGACAGTTTGGTGAAGAAATTTGGCCTTACAAAAAAGTTATAAGTTATGAATTATGAGTTATGAATTATGAGTTGAGTGGCGTTAAACTCATAACTCATAATTCAAAACTCATAATTAAGAAGAATTGGTTAGTTAAGTTAGTTTGGGAATTTACCAGGCTTATGTGGATATAAGTCTGGTAATTCATTTTGATTTAGAAACATCACAGCATTTTTATAAAGTGCTTAAATATATACCGAATGAAAAGAAAAAGCATCTTTTTTTAGCCTTATTATCAGTGTTTACAGCAAATGCACAATGGAAACCGCAAGGCGATAAAATCAAAACAAAATGGGCAGAGCAGGTTGATCCGAACAAAACTTTACCTGAATATCCCCGTCCGATTATGGAGCGCTACCAATGGAAAAATCTGAATGGTTTATGGAATTATGCTATTCAGGAATTTGGCAAAACGGCGCCTTCAAAATATGATGGGCAAATTCTGGTTCCCTTTGCGGCAGAATCAAGTTTGTCTGGTGTTATGAAAGATGTTGGAGCCAAAAATGAACTTTGGTACGAAACCAATTTTTCGATTGAATCAAATTGGAACGGTAAAAATATTCTTTTGCATTTTGGTGCAGTCGATTGGAAAACAGAAGTTTTTATAAATGACGTAAAAGTTGGTTCGCATACAGGAGGTTATACACCATTTTCGTTTGATATTACACCTTTTATTCAAAAAGGAAAAAATCAAAAACTGGTTGTGAAAGTTTGGGATCCTTCAAACGACGGGCCTCAGCCAAGAGGAAAACAGGTTAAAAATCCAGAAGGAATTTGGTACACACCTGTAACGGGAATTTGGCAGACGGTTTGGATAGAACCGGTAAATGCTAAAAACATTTCAGAATTAAAAACAACGCCAAATATCGAACAAAATACAATCAGCATTAAAGCTGATATAAATGGAGCCGAAAAAGGAGATTTAGTTGAAATTTCTGTTTTTGATGGTGGAAAAGAAATTGCTAAAGAAAAAGCGGTTGTGGGCGAAAGCAATGATATTGTTTTGAATGCTCCGAAATTATGGTCGCCGGAAAGTCCGTTTTTGTATCAGACAAAAATTCGTTTAATCAGCAAAAATAAAGTGGTTGATGAGGTGAAAAGCTATTTTGCTATGCGAAAAATTTCTTCTAAAAGAGATGAAAACGGTATTTTGAGAATGCAGTTAAACAATAAAGATTATTTTCAATATGGACCATTAGATCAAGGTTGGTGGCCAGACGGATTATACACCGCGCCAACTGACGAAGCTTTGAAATATGATATCATTAAAACGAAAGAATTAGGTTTTAATATGATTCGCAAACACGTAAAAGTAGAACCAGAACGTTGGTACACACATTGCGATCAATTGGGGATTTTAGTTTGGCAAGACATGCCAAGTGGAGATGACCAGCCGATTTGGCAAAATAAAAAATACTTCGACGGAACTGAATTACAGCGTTCAGCAAAATCAGAAGAAATCTACAGAAAAGAGTGGAAGGAAATAATGGATCATTTGTATTCATACCCAAGTATTGTGGTTTGGGTTCCGTTTAACGAAGCTTGGGGACAATTTAAAACGGTTGAAATTACAGAATGGACAAAAAATCACGACCCAAGTAGATTAATTAATTCGTCAAGCGGAGGAAATCACTTTCAAACCGGAGATATTTTGGATTTGCACAATTATCCAGGACCAGAAATGTATTTGTATGATGCCAGAAGAGTTACTGTCTTAGGCGAATACGGCGGAATTGGATTGCCTTTAGAAGGCCATTTATGGAGAGCCAATGATAATTGGGGTTACATCAAATTTAAAAATGAAGCTGAAGTTACAGCTGAATATATTAAATACGCTAAAATTCTAAAGAATTATGTAAAAACAGGATTTTCAGCCGCAGTTTATACGCAAACCACAGATGTTGAAGGCGAAGTAAATGGTTTTATGACATACGATAGAAAAGTAGACAAAATGGATTTCAAAGCTGTAAATAAAATCAATACTGAAGTTATTAATGCTTTGAATCAAAAATGATTTTTCCTCTCGCAGATTTAGCAGATTTAGCGGATAAAATAATCTGCACAATCTGCCAAATCTGCGGGAAAAATTCAAATAAAAAAAACTAAAAATGAAAAAATACCTAATTCTTTTTCTGCTCTCAACAATAAGTTTTGCCCAGCAAAAAACATTCACAAACCCAATACTGCCATCAGGAGCAGATCCATATAGCACATATTACAAAGGCTATTATTACTACACCAATACACTTGGAAATAAATTGGTTTTATGGAAAACAAAAGACTTGTCGGACATCAAAAATGCTGAAAGCAAAGTAATATTGACACCACCAAAAAACACCAACTATTCAGCAGAAATCTGGGCACCAGAGTTTCACATTATTAACGGAAAATGGTACTGTTATTTTGCCGCAGATAATGGCGATAATAACAATCACAGAATGTATGTTTTAGAGAATAAATCATCAGATCCGTTTAAAGGCAATTTTGAATTCAAAGGAAAAATAGCGGCAAAAACAGATAAATGGGCGATTGACGGAAATGTTTTTGAACATAAAAAACAGCTATATATGATTTGGGCTGGATGGGCTGGCGACACCAACGGACAGCAAAATATCTACATCGCTAAAATGAAAAATCCACTTGAAATTGATGGCGAACGCGTTATGATTTCGGCACCAACAAACGATTGGGAAACACACGGAGCATTACATGATGATGTAAATCCACCACAAGTAAATGTAAACGAAGGCCCACAATTTTTAGAAAGAAACGGAAAAATTTTCATCGTGTTTTCTGCAAGTGGATGTTGGACTGATTTCTACTCTTTAGGATTATTGACTTTTAATGGAAGTGATAATTTGTTAGATGCTTCGGCTTGGAAAAAATCTCCAGAGCCGATCTTCAAACAATCAGATAAAAATAAAGTTTATGCACCGGGACATAATTCGTTTTTTAAATCTCCTGATGGAAAAGAAGACTGGATTTTGTACCACGCTAATTCAAATCCAGGAGAAGGATGCGGAAACAAAAGATCGCCAAGAATGCAGAAAATCAATTGGGATGCCAACGGATTTCCAGTTTTGGGAGAGCCAGTTAGCGAAGAAACTAAATTGGCAATTCCATCAAAATAAAATCATCTTAAAATTATAAAAATGAAAAACATTCAAATTGTCGCAGTTGTTTTGCTGGCGCTTTTTCAATTTAATTGCAAAGACAATAAAAAGGAAGATTCGGTTTCGAAGGAAAGTACTGAAATCAAAACAGATTCAGTAAAAACAGTTTTAGAAACTAAAAATTTTGACACCATAATTGACGGTAAAAAAGTCAATTTGTATTGGATCGAAAATAAAGGAATCAAAGCGACTTTTACGAATTACGGCGGAAGATTAATTGGGCTTTGGGTAAACGATAAAAACGGAAAATCAACCGATGTCGTGGTTGGAATGAACAGTGCAAAAGGTTTTAAAACATCTACAGAGCCGTATTTTGGTGCAACAATAGGAAGAGTTGGAAACCGAATCGGAAAAGGGAAATTTACTTTGGAAGGAAAACAATACCAAGTTCCTTTAAATAATGGAAAAAATGCTTTACATGGCGGTATAAAAGGTTTTCAAGATGTAGTTTGGAATGCTAAAAAAACAAATGAAAACACTTTGGTTTTTACTTACGTTTCGCCAGATGGGGAACAAGGTTTTCCTGGGAATTTAAATGTAAAAGTAACGTATACGATTACAGATGATAATTCGGTTAAAATGGAATATGAAGCGACTACAGACAAAACGACGCTAGTAAACTTAACAAATCATGCCTTTTTTAATTTAAATGGAGAGGGAAGTGGCACCATCTTAAATCACGAATTACAGATTTATGCAAACGAATTTACTCCGGTTGATGAAGGACTGATTCCAAGTGGCGAATTAAAATCGGTAAAAAATACGGTATTTGACTTTACTTCAAAGCATACTATTGGCGAACGAATTGAAACGAAAGATGAGCAATTAAAATTCGGAAAAGGTTACGATCATAATTATGTCTTGAACGGAACGAAGAAAAACGGCCTGAATCACGCCGCAACAATTTCAGGAGATAAATCTGGAATCACATTGGATATTTTCACAGAAGAACCGGGATTGCAATTTTACAGTGGGAATTTCATGCAGTCAAAAAACACTTTTAAAAGTGGTTCAAAAGATGATTTCAGAACGGCTTTTGCTTTAGAAACACAACATTTTCCAGATGCACCAAATCAGCCAAAATTTGCGCCGATTGTTTTGAAAGTGGGACAAAAATATCATACAGTTTCTTATTATCAGTTTTCTGTGAAATAACTAAGTCGTTTAACCGCAAAGGTCGCAAAGGACTACGCAAAGTGCGCTAAGTTTTTTATCACTTTTGTCACCCTGAGCGAAGTCGAAGGGCGCAAAGTAATTCCTTATTTTTCAAATTCATTGTGTTCTTAGCGGAAACCTTTGCGCTCTTTGCGGTTAAAAAACATAAACCCTATAAAACATGAAAAAAATACTATCCGTAATATCATTATTCTGCGTTTTTACTGCCTGTTCGCAGGAAAAAAACATAGACAAACCAAAAGAAGCAAAATCAAATACCATTTTATTGGCAGATCCTACAATTTTCTACAATAACGGAACGTACTATTTATACGGAACCACAACGGGAGATATTCCAAATGGTGAAGGATTTCAAGTATATACTTCAAGTGATTTAAAAGACTGGAAAGGTCCAATTGGCGCTCAGAATGGTTTGGCTTTGAAAAAAGGAGATGCTTTTGGAGATAAAGGATTTTGGGCACCACAGATTCTTTCGTATAAAAACAAATTTTGCATGATTTATACGGCCAATGAGAATATTGCAGTTGCAACCAGCGATAGTCCGCTTGGGCCATTTAAAAGCGAATCAAAAGAGCCTATTATTAAAGCTGGAAATCAAATCGATCCGTTTATTTTTATTGATGAAGATGGAAAAAAATACCTGTATCATGTTCGTTTGACAAATGGGAATAGAATTTTCGTAGCAGAAATAAACGATGATCTTCAAAGCATAAAACCAGAAACTTTAACCGAATGTATTTCAGGAATTTTGCCGTGGGAAAACACTCAAAATGTAAGCTGGCCAGTTACAGAAGGGCCAACGGTTTTAAAACACAACGGCTTATATTACATGATTTATTCGGCTAATGATTTTAGAAATATTGATTATGCAGTAGGTTATGCTACAAGCAAAAGTCCACTTGGGCCTTGGGAAAAAGCAACAGATAGCCCTATTATCAGCAGAAAAAATACTAAACAAAACGGAATAGGCCACGGCGATGTATTTTGGGATAAAGACAATAAAATGCATTATGTATTGCACACTCATTTTAATGAAAGTGCTGTTTCCCCAAGAAAAGCAGGAATTATTTCAATTGAATTTTCGGGAAATAAAATCGTAGCGAAACCTGATAGTTTTTCATTTTTAGAAACGAAATGACTTGATAATCAGAAAAAACAATTAGACTCTTCTCCAATATGAGAAGAGTTTTTTTATTATTAAATAGAAGCAGAAATTTATTTTTATTTAGAATGGTTAAAAATAATTTGGAAAAACAAGTTTTAGAAAGTACTTTTGCCAACGAAATTTAAAACCAGACAAAATGAATAGTTTAACCATTAAAAAAATCTGTCTTTTTGTATTTTTCTTAACGTCTTTTACGATGTTAGCGCAAAATCAAAATACAGGCAAGGTAACAGGAAAAATATCTCTAAGCGGAAATGTTCCGGCAGAAGGTGTCTCTGTTGCTCTTAAAGGAACAAAATATAGTGCTGTAACCAATGAAAATGGTCAGTACGAAATTAGAAATGTTAAACCGGGATCTTACACAATTAGTATTCATTCCGTTGGTATTCAAGGCAAGGAAGATGCCATTGTTGTAACGGCAAAACAAACTACGACAAAAAACTTTGCACTTTCTGAAAGTCAAGAAGATCTTGATGAGGTTGTTATTACAAAAAACAAATACAAGCAAGACAAACCTTCATTGTCATTGCGTTTGCAGACTCCAGTTTTAGAGATTCCTCAAAACGTACAGATTGTAAGTGGTCAGACTTTGAAAGACCAGCAAATTACAAGCATGAGCGATGGAGTTATCCGTAACGTAAGTGGGGCAGTGCGTTTAGAGCACTGGGGGATTTATATACAAACATTACAATGCGTGGATCTCAAATTCAGGCTTTTAGAAACGGGTTTAATGTAGTTTCTTCTTTTTGGGGACCATTGACCGAAGATATGAGTTTTGTAGATCATATCGAATTTGTAAAAGGGCCAGCAGGATTTATGCTTTCGAGCGGTGATCCAAGCGGACTTTATAATGTGGTAACTAAAAAACCAACTGGAGTAACAAAAGGCGAAGTTTCAGTACTAGGAGGGAGCTACGATTTTTACAGAGTAAGTCTTGATTTAGACGGAAAATTAGATAAAAAAGGAAAACTGCTTTACAGATTTAATGGCGCTGCGCAAAAAAACGTTCTCACCGTCCGTTTGAGCATAACGACCGTTATGTAATTGCTCCGGTGATTTCATATCAGGTTGACGACAAAACAAAAATTACAGCTGAATACAATTTTCAGTACGCAAATATGACCGAAGTTGGTTCTTATTATGTTTTTGGGCCAGCATCTGACGGATATGCAACTTTGCCTGTAGGTTTCACAATGACACAGCCAGGTTTGCCAGATACCAATATTCAGGACCATAGTGGTTATTTGATGTTTGAACACAAATTTGATGACAACTGGAAACTTACAGCGCAAACTTCTTATTTTAAATATATTCAACAAGGATATAGCTCTTGGCCGGGTGTAGTTGGTCCTGGTGATGTTGACAGAAATTATGATGGAATTTCAGAAGGAACTCTTGCAAAAGGGGAAATTATCAGAAACGTTGGTATTTGGGATGCAGAAAGCAATATGTATTTAGGACAAATATTTGTTAACGGAAAATTCAATACAGGATCTGTAAGCCACAAAATTTTAAGTGGTGTAGATTTAGGAAGCAAGGATTATATGGCAGATTGGGGACAATCTCATGATCTTGATACAGTTGACAATCCTTTTAATGTTTACAATCCAAATTACGGAACTCCATCTAACGGTTTCCCAGCTTTTGACCACGACACGCCATTGAGCCAAAGAGCTGGTGGACTTTACGGTTCGGAATATCTTGCGGGTTATATTCAGGATGAGCTTGGTTTCTTTCAGAATAAATTAAGATTGACTCTTGCTCGCAAGATATACATGGATTAAGCAGACTAGTAGTTATGATAATCCACAAGAAGATAGTCACATTACACCTCGTGTAGGAGTTAGTTATTCTTTAAACGAAAGTACAGCCTTTTACGGATTATACGATCAGGCTTTTTCTCCTCAATCAGGAGTTGTTAGAGATGGTCAGGTAAAACCGCTTACGGGAAACAATGTTGAATTCGGAATTAAAAAAGACTGGTTTGACGGTTCTTGGAACACTAGCGTATCTGTTTATAGCATCTTGAAAAAGAATGAACTTACCGCTGATCCGAGAAATACACCAAATGAACAATACAAAATTGTTCTTGGAGAAAAAAGAGCCCAAGGAGTTGAATTTGATGTTAGAGGAAAATTGTTTGATGGTTTAAATCTTATTGCAAATTATGCTTTTACAGAATCTATTGTAAATAAGGTTGATCCTTTAGTTTCTGTTCGCAACAGGAATTAAAGAAGGCGATATCGTTCCGGGTTATGCTAAACATACTGCAAATGCTTGGTTGAATTACACAGTACAAGGCGGAAAATTAAAAGGTTTTGGCGCTTCTATCGGAGCAACGTTCCTTGACGGACGCCAAACTGATACTTGGAGCGCAGGCCTTCAAAGACTACCTTCTTACTTTAAATTAGATGGAGGTTTGTCTTATGAAACTGGTAAAGTTAAAGTAACAGCTAACGTATTTAATATCTTAAATAAATATTTATATAGCGGTTCTTTCTACAGCTGGTTAAATGCTTATTATTGGCAAACAGAAGCGCCGACAAACTTTAGAGTTGGTGTGACTTATAAATTTTAATTATTCGCCTTTAAAAAGAATTGTTAGTTAAAGAGAAAGCATCCGTTAGTTGTAGCGGATGCTTTTTTTGAGATGCTGAGATTCTAAGATGCTGAGATTCTAAGTTTAAAAATAATCTTTTTAATCCTTTTAATCTGTGGCTGAAAAATTATCCTTTTCGAATTAAAGGAATCAGTTTTGTTCCAATTAACTCTATCGAATTCATTAATTGAGTATGTGTTAATCCGGCATTATCCATTTGAAAAGTAAATCGGTCCACACCTCCAAGCGCTTCACTATGTCGCAATATTTTTTCAGCGACTCTTTCTGGGCTTCCAACAATCAAAACACCTAAATCGTCAATAAGTCCGTCAAATTTTCCTTTGGTAACTGGAGGCCAGCCACGTTCGTAGCCTAATTTTGTCCAAAGTTCGGCATAACCAGGATAATATTCTTCGATTGCTTTTTCAGTTGTAGTTCCAATATAACCAGGCGAATGTAAACCAACTTTCAATTCTTCGGGTTTATAGCCTGCGGCTTTTCCCGCTTCACGATATAAATCGATCAACGGACGAAAACGATGTGTTTGGCCGCCAATAACAGCGACCATCAAAGGCAATCCCAGACTTCCGGCTCTGATAAAAGATTCTGGAGTTCCGCCAACACCTAACCAAATCGGCATTTTTTCTTGTAATGCTCTCGGATAAACGGGAAGATTATTTAGAGCTGGACGAAATTTTCCTGACCAAGTCACAAATTCATTATCTCTGATTTGAAGCAATAAATTTAATTTCTCTTTAAATAGTGCATCATAATCATTCAAATCAAATCCGAAAAGGGGATAAGCTTCAATAGCAGATCCTCGGCCTGCAACAATTTCGGCTCTTCCTTTCGAAATTAAATCTAAAGTCGCAAAACTTTGGTACACTCTTACCGGATCGGCGGCACTTAAAACAGAAACCGCACTTGACAAACGTATATTTTTTGTTCAGTGCTGCTGCCGCACTTAAAATCACGGCGGTAGCCGAATCTAAAAATTCTTTTTTATGATGCTCTCCAATTCCAAATACGTCAAGACCTACTTGATCTGCAAGTTCAATTCTTTGGAGTAATTGTTCCATTGCGTCAACACTGCTCAAAGTATTGTTGTCGCCATACATTGCCGAAGCAAAACTGTCAATTCCTATTTCCATTTTTTTATAAGCTTTAGGCTTTAGGCAATAGGCTTTAAGCTTGTTAAAACCGATAACCTTTTGCAATTTTTTTTGCTTTAAGCTTTAAGCAATAGGCTTTAAGCTTTTTAAAGAGCTTACAGCTTACGGCTTAAAGCCTACAGCCATTTAATGCGAGAATCCAAATGAAATACTGGTTATAATAATTAAAATAACAATCAGTGTAATAACAACATAAAGATAATCCTTTTCAATAAGGAAAGAAAATAATGATAACAATACCCTAAAAACCGGTGTAAGAAATAATAATATAATTCCGAAGAAAATTAAAAATTCACCATTTCCTTGAATTACGCCATGATACACATCGGCAATTACTTCAAAAATATTTCGATCATTTTCTTTAAAAACCGAATAATCTTCAATGTCGCTTCCGTGATGCATCAAATAAACAATTCCGCCAATAAAAGCTACTGATAGTGAAATCCATACACCATAACGCAATAAGTTTCCAACAATAGCCTGAAAGTCTTTTTCTCCAAATTTTTCGTGTTGCATAGCTTTAGATTTTTCCATTTAGTCCGTTATAAATCATATTAATTGCAAGTACAAAAATTAAACAGGCAAAAAAGATTCTCAATTTTTTAGGGTTTGTTCGCACCAATACCTTGGCTCCGGCCATAGCTCCAAAAAGAACTCCAATTACGACCGGCATACAAATTCCAGGCTCAATGTACCCTTTTTGAATATAAATTACAGAACTCGCCATTGCGGTAACGCCCATCATAAAATTGCTGGTTGTAGTTGAAACTTTAAACGGAATTCGCATAATATTATCCATTGCGATAACTTTAAAAGCGCCAGAGCCAATTCCGAGCAAACCGGACATCATCCCGGCTAATCCCATCATTCCAAATCCTCCTAAAACATTTTTTGTGCCATAGCTTACAACTTCTCCGTCATGTGTTGGGTAAGTTCCATTCAATTTTAGTTTTTTAGCCAAAGGGCTTGATTCTAATACAATATGTTCTTCTTTTTTCGAAGGGAATTGATTGCTGAGAAAATCAATGTAAGTCCGAATAAAACGGCTATAAATGAAGTAGGAGCAATGGCAGAAAGCAATGCACCCCCAACTGCACCAATTGTTGTCGCGATTTCAAGAAAAATTCCCAATCGCATATTAGTGATCCCTTCTTTTACATAAGTCGCCGCAGAACCTGATGAAGTAGCAATTACAGAAACTAATGCGGCTCCAATTGCATAATGTATATCAACGCCTAAAATGACAGTTAAAAGTGGAATAATAATGATGCCGCCTCCTAATCCTGATAATGAACCAATAAAACCTGCTAAAAAAGCACCGAGAATCATAATGAGCGTAAACGTAAGTACTGTCATTCGAATAAAATTTGTTTCGGCTAATTTACGAATTGATATTTGGCCGAAGAATTTTTAGGGGCTTAAAAAGTCCTTAAAAATCCGAAAACGTTTTATATTGAAATCTGAACTTTTGAAATTTTGTTGAAATAATAAAGCCACAAAGATTAATTTTTGTGGCTTTACAGAAGTCATTTTTTATGATACAGTGAACCATTCTTTATTGATGTCTTGTTCAATAGGCCCTTTTCATGTAATTTTCCAAGAATCATTCGAGCATCAAAATAGGATTTATTCAAAATAACGGAATACTCTTTTGGTGTCAATGTCGGAAAAATTTCAAAAAGCGATAATGGATCTTCATTTGGAATCATTTTCTTTTTTGCGTTTGGAAAAATGGCTAACAAAGCACTTTCATACTCAGCATAAGGTCTTGAGCCGTAAACCACAAAACGAGTATCATTTTTGTCGGCAAAAAATAATGTCGGGAAACCTCTTACGCCAAGTTTTTTTCCGTAATCCAAATCTTCCTGAAAAAGCTCCTCGGCATCATCATAATCAGCTTTTAGTTTCTCAATGTCAAGTTTTGCTAATTTTGCGGCTTCCTCAATGTTTTGCCATTTAGCAATATTTTTCTTTTCGAGATATAATTTTTCGCGAAGTATGCGCATGAACTGAACAGCTTTTTCTTTGTCTTGCATTTGAGCGCCTTTCATTGCAATACAAGAAGGATAAGAGGAATCCAGCGGATCTTCAATCCAAACATTTCCATCGATAGGCATTTCGTAATGCAAACTTGCTTCATCCCAATGATGCGCCACATCTGATGGTTTGCTTATGCCTCCACTATTATAGCTCCAATCTGGAAGCAGGCCGCCCATTCGATACTCAATCTCAAAATAATCTCCATATTCCAGTTTTAGTTTTCGGAGTTGTGGCTCGATTCCCCAACACGAAGAACAAATAGGATCTGTATAATAAACTATTTTGATGGGTTTGGTTTCAGTTTTAATGTCGGCAGTTTCATTTGATTGCGTGTTAGAAGGCATTTCGCATGTTCCAGTTACAGGATCACAAAATAACGGATTCGAATTGTTTTCGGTCATTTTTAAATTCGTTTGCGATTTACAGCATATACTGCAGATCAGGATTAATAGTAGTGGCCATTTTTTCATAAAAACTGCTGGAAAAGTCGGATTCAGTTTTTTAAAATTTTATACTTTTATAACAAAGTTCGCTAGTGTTTAACCAAAAGTCAATTAGTCAAAAAAATATGACTACAGAAAATAAAACTCCAAAAGAAACTGAATGTCCTGCGGCGGGACTTTTAAAATTGTTATCAGGAAAATTTAAACCGCAAATCTTTTTATTAGCCGTCGATGGTCCATTGCGCTTCAACGGACTTTTGAGAGACATTAAAGATTCAAATAAACAGTCAATTACTGTTGCTCTGCGCGAATTGGAGGAACACGGACTTTTAAACAGAAGTGTCATTAAACTAAAACCGCTTCATGTGGAGTATAATTTATCAGAAAAAGGAAAATCTCTAATTCCAGTTTTCAGACAATTGGAGTCTTTTTTTGAAAAATAAGTTTTAAAGTTCAGCTTTGCAAAATTCGGCAAGAAAGTAACCTTTGCATCTTTGCATCTTTGCGCCTCTGAACCTAAAAAACAAATCATTAAATTTTCATTAACAAAAAGAAAGTTTGTATTCATTTATATTTGTAAGAGACAAATCAATCCTAAAATGTGTTTCTTATGAAAGCCAAGTCGTTTTTATGCCTTTTTTATTGGTCGCTTTATCGACAGTTTCATTTGGTCAAAATGTGAAATTAATTACTGTAGATCAGCTTCAAGAACGAATGAAAAATGGCAAAGATAGTACGTATGTCGTGAATTTTTGGGCAACTTGGTGTGCACCATGCGTAAAAGAACTTCCTCATTTTGAAAAACTTCAGGCCGAATATAAAACAGAGAAATTAGCCGTTTTATTAGTAAGCGTTGATTTTAAATCTAAACTGAATTCAGCCGTAATTCCTTTCGTCAAACGAAAAAATATGAAAAACGAAGTGTTTCTGCTGAATGAAAGCAGTCCGCAGGAATATATTGACAGAATTGATCCTTCATGGTCTGGAAGTATTCCCGCAACTTTATTTATTAAAGACGATAAACGAAAATTTGTCGAAACCGAATTGACATACGAACAACTATTAACTGAATATAAAAAACTGTAAATTATGAAAAAGATTATCATTTTATTAGTATTGACGTTTACGGCTTGGCTTTCTCAAGCACAAACCGCAACGCTTAAACCTGGAGATCCAGCACCAGATTTTAAACTTAAAAATGTGGATAACAAAGAAGTTTCATTTGCAAGTTTTCCTAAAGCAAAAGGATTTATTGTGGTTTTTACTTGCAACACATGTCCGTATGCAGTTGCTTATGAACAACGAATTATTGATTTGGATAAAAAATTCAGACCTCAGGGATATCCTGTAATCGCAATTAACCCAAATGATCCTGAAGCTTCAAAAGCTGATGAATTCAGTAAAATGCAAGATTTGGCTAAAGAAAAAAATATCCCTTCCCTTATTTGTTTGATGCAGGACAAGTGACTACAGATCAATACGGAGCAAAACATACACCTCATATTTTTATTGTATCTAAAACTGCAAAAGGAAATGTAATTGAGTATGTAGGAGCAATAGATAATGATCCAGAAGGAACAAAAACCGAAAAAACAAAATATGCCGAAGATGCAATTGCGGCTTTGCAAAGCAACAAAAAACCAGCAGTTACTCAAACTAAAGAAATTGGCTGTACGGTAAAAAGAAAAGCGAAAGCTTAAGCGATCGAATAAAAAGCAAAAAAGTCTCATTTTTATGAGACTTTTTTTGCATAAATTTTTTTAATAGATCGTTAACTGCCGTCTTTATTGAGAACTTGAATTATCCTATTCTGGCATATTTATGACTTTTCAGGCCTTTTCTAATTAAAGGCCTGTTGTAATTTTGCGTCATTATTTTAATTAGAAGAGGGAACGATGTCATGGAAAAGAGCGATTATTTAAATCTGAGAATGGGGAATATTGAACAATATTCAATGATAATTAAGAAAAAAGATTTAAATTATTGGAAGAGGTTGAATTGGAAAGAATATTCAGAAATTAATCAAGAAAAAACAGATAAAAATTCAGAACTGCTTTTTGGCTTATTGAAAAACAGAATGGAAACGCTAATTTTTAGTAAACCAATTTTACTGAAAGAAGCTCGAAGGAATAAATTGATTGGTAGAAAAATTACAGAAATAAATACACACTTAGGTACTTACGGATTAGACAGTACTTGCTTTTTTGGACTACTGCTCGATAATGAAGAATATCTTGTTTATTCTGTTTGGTACGCAAATAATTATGTCCTTGTCAACGATCGAATCGTTGGGTGTTCTCAAGATTGTTATGAAAAGATGAAGCCACGGATATCTGATTCTTACAATTTAGTATGGGACGAACTGACGGAATATATGATTGGGAGTACAATTGCTGATTATACTTTCGAAGATCATGAGCTAAAACTATTATTAAAAAAAGGAAAAGAAAGAATCGAGGTGAAATTTGTACGGAATGATGAAAAAATTCCAAGAAAAATGGGAAGATTCCGCAATGCTTACAAAACCGGAAGAATAGATGATTATATTGTCTTTCAGGATAAAAACGGAACTTTAATGGTTTAAGCTAAAAAACAAATAAGCTTAAGCTATTTACAATTTGAAGTCAGATAGAATAAAAAATGCATCATTTTCGATGCATTTTTTATGTTATAAACTTTTCAGTTTTTTCATGAAAATGGGAAAAACTTCGTTTAGCTCCTCAAATAATGGATTTTTGCGGTGTTTTAGTTTGATTTCGCTGAATAATTTCAATCCTAACGCAAACTGCGTGGCTTCAGATGGATCTTCAAATAAGTTTTTGTCTTTCATTTTTTGAATGATGCCAAAAATCTCATCATGATTAGAAAATTCGATTCCGAGTTCTTTTGCAGGCTTAGTTTCTCCGTTTGCGTACTCTTTTAAGCTTAATGTCAAATAGTATTTGTTTGCTCTTTTTTCCATGATAATTAAAATCTAATTTTATTTTAACCACTTGTCAACGATGGTTTTGAATGGTTCTTTGTATTGTTCGCCAACCGTAATTTCAGTTTTTCCAATAAAAACAGAATGCTTGCTGATGGCACTTATTTTGTCAAGCGATACAATAAACGAACGATGAATTCTAATAAATTTCGATGAAGGCAGTTTTTCTTCTAAAGCTTTTAAAGAAATTAAAGAAAGAACCGTTTTCTGCGAATCATCAAGATGCACTTTTACATAATCTTTCAAACTTTCGATATATGAAATATCTTTCAGCGAAATTCTGACCCAATTGTATTCTACTTTCAGAAAAATAAATTCATCATCAGCAGAAATGGATTGAAAGTTATTTGAGTTTTCCTCAGTTATTTGCGGCACTTTATTAGCGGCTCGAAGAAATTCTTCATAGCTAAAAGGTTTTAAAAGATAATCTACCGCATTTACTTTATAGCCTTCAATAGCATAATGATTATATGCCGTTGTAAAAACTATTTTAGGCATCAATCCCGGCGTATCTTGCAAAAGCCTAGCGAGTTCCATACCGGTAAGGTTAGGCATATTGATGTCTAGAAATACAATATCAGGCTGTTTTTGCCTAATCAACCCCATTGCTTCTACAGCATTATCGCAACTTGCAGTCAATTCCAGAAAAGGCGTCTGTTCTATGAAGGTTTCTACCAGTTTTAATGCTAGAGGTTCATCGTCAACTGCTATACATTTTAATATCATCATTATTCTAAATTTAGCCGCAGTTTTACATTATATTTTCCATTTGAGGCAACTCCGGCTTTCAAACTATGTTTATTCGGATAAATCAAATGAAGTCTTCTTTTGTATTGGTCAAGCCAATGCCACCTTCGACGGCTGTTCCAGATTTTTCGAAATAAGTATTTTCAACTTCAAAATCAAGTTCGCTTCCATTTTGGCGAAGCTTAATATAAATTTCACTTTTGTCTGTTGCGTGAATTCCGTGTTTAAAAGCGTTTTCAACTAACGGAAGCAATAGCATTGGAACAATCGGATAATCGTGTAATTTTTCGGGAATATCAGTTGTTATGGTCAATTTGCTGTTGGCACGAAGCTTCATTAACGCAATAAAGTCTTTCATAAATTCAGCTTCTTTGAGCAAAGAAGTTGTTTCTTCAGTGCTGTAAAGCAGATAGCGCATCATTCGGCTTAAAGTATGAAGCGCATTTCTAGAATCTTCAATATCAGTATAAGTTAGCGAATAAATGCTGTTTAACGAATTGAAAAAAAGTGGGGATTAATTTGCGCCTTTAACATTGCCAGTTCGGCCATCGTTTTATCCTGTTCTAATTTTTGTTTGTGTTGCGCCGCTTTTTGCCAATGCCGCAACATAGCCCAACTCGTACTGATTCCTAAAACCAATAAAGTGAGCATGAAAACATAGTTGTCAAAATAAGGATTTCGGTATTTTTTAAAGCCTAAAACTAAACTCACTTTCGTATGTACATCGGTTTTAGCATTATAGAAGTAAGCGATAAACTGTAGTGCACAAATGGCGAAAAAAGCCCAAAATAAAAAGGGTGATGTATTGTCTTTAATAATGGTTTTTGGAACTATGATTTTGGCATTCGTATAAAAAATAATAATGAGCAGAAACAATACGATTATTTGCCAAAGCCAAAATACGCCAGGAAGAATCACATTCCAAGTTAAAGGAATGTAAAACAGCATGATAAATCCTAATAATAACCAGCCGAGAATATGCAATCCGGCAAATAAATAGGGTCTGTAGATATTTGAAGCCATTACAAATTATTGATTTATAAAGACAATATTACATTTTATTTGAATACAATCTGGAACCAATCGCTTAAAATGGCACTACAGCCAATAGAAACCATTTTTTAGCCGACGAGTTTTAAATTAAACGCTTGTTTAATTCTGTATAAAAAACCGTCGGGTGTCAGGCTGTCTCTATCGATTGTCCTTTGCTCTTCGTCTATTCTAAAAATTTTGTGTACTCTATTTTAGTTCTTTTGCTTATTAATAAATAGATAATTACACATTTTTGACAATGAATAAGCAATCATTTTTAAGCATTTTCGCGACTTCAGTTCTTATCGCTTCTTGCGGTAAAAATGATAAATCGGCTCAGGCCGGAGCCGCGTCACAGGTTAAGGAGTATAAAACGCTGACCTTGCGGCCAGAATCTGCAACCCTATACAGCGATTATCCTGCGAGTATTCAAGGACAGCAAAATATTGAAATACGTCCGAGAGTTGAAGGTTATATTGATAAGATTTTTGTAGACGAAGGTGCTGTAGTAAAAGCAGGACAGCCATTGTTTAAAATTAGTGCGCCAGAATATGAACAGCAAGTTCGCACGGCAAGTGCCAGCATTAAAAGTGCTCAGGCCGAAGTAAGTGCCGCAAAACTGGCAGTTAATAAAGTAAGACCTTTAGTTGAAAAAGGAATTATTAGTAAATATGATTTAGAATCAGCACAATATACTTATGAATCGGCTATGGCGACGTTGGCTCAGGCAAATGCGGCTTTAGTCAATGCTAAAACCAATCTAGGATATACAACTGTAACAAGTCCGGTTGATGGAGTTGTAGGTTCGATTCCGTTTCGTTTAGGAAGTTTGGTGAGTTCAAATACTGCTGATCCTTTAACAACAGTTTCTAGTATTGGAAATGTCTATGCTTATTTTGCAATAAACGAAAAAAATTGTTGGATTTTACCGAGGGCAAAACACCGGGTGCAACATTGGCACAAAAAATCCAAAATATGCCAGCAGTCTCATTAGTGCTTTCTGACGGAACACCCTATTCAGAAAAAGGCCGAGTAGAAACTGTAAATGGTTTAATAAATACTGAAACAGGTTCGGTTACGTTCAGAGCTCGTTTTGCAAACCCAAGAAGTATTATTAGAAGCGGAAGCAGTACAACTGTCAGAATTCCGAATGAAGTAAAAGACGGATTGATTATTCCGCAAAGTGCAACATATGAACTTCAGGATAAAATATTTGCAGTAACTGTTGGTAAAGATGGTAAAACAAAAAGTACCAACATTACCATTTTAGACAATAGTGCAGGAAATTATTATGTCGTTACAAGCGGTTTGAACACGGGAGATGAAATTGTTCTAGAAGGGGTGGCAACACTTAAAGACGGAACAGAAATCAAGAGCCAAAATCAACAAGCCGATAAAGTTTACGCCGATTTAAAATAAAAACACATGTTTAAAAAATTTATACAACGACCTGTACTCTCAACAGTAATATCTGTTATTATTGTTATTTTGGGTGTTTTAGGATTGATTGAGCTTCCTATTTCTCAATATCCGGATATTGCACCGCCAACAGTAAATGTCTCGGCTAGTTATACAGGTGCCAATGCCGATGTGGTACTGAAAAGTATCGTTATTCCGTTGGAAGAGCAGATTAATGGTGTAGAAAACATGACTTACATGACTTCTACTGCCACAAACGATGGAAATGCTTCGATTAAAATTTTCTTTAAAGTAGGAACAAATCCTGATTTAGCGGCAGTAAACGTTCAAAATAGGGTTTCAAGAGCTACAAGTTTATTGCCTGTTGAGGTAACTCAGGCAGGTGTAACGGTTACTAAAAGTCAGAGTAGTAACTTGTTGATTTTTTCACTTTATAGTGATGATAAAGCTTATGATCAGACGTTTCTTCAGAATTATGCGAAAATTAATCTTGTGCCTCAAATCCAGCGTGTAGTTGGAGTAGGAGATGTAACGGTTTTTGGTGCAAAAGATTACTCAATGAGAATCTGGCTGAAACCAGATGTAATGCAACAATATAAGTTGATTCCGAGTGATATTTCGGCGACTTTGGCGGAGCAGAATATTGAAGCGGCGCCAGGTAAATTCGGTGAAAACGGAAATCAGGCATTTCAATATGTAATTAAATACAAAGGGCGTTTAACGAGTGCGAAAGAATTTGAAGACATTGTCATAAAATCAGTTGGAAACGGACAAATGTTGCGTTTAAAAGATATTGCCAAAGTAGAGTTGGGGTCTCTGAGTTATTCGTCAACGATTAAAACAAATGGCGTTGAATCGGCGACAATGGCAATCAGCCAGACTCCGGGGTCAAATGCCCGTGATGTAATCATCAATTCTAAAAAACTGATTGAAGAAGCGGCAAAGAGTTTTCCAAAAGGAATGAAATATACCATTATGGTTGACGTCAATGAAAATCTGGATGCTTCGATTGAAAAAGTAATTCATACTTTGATTGAAGCATTTATATTGGTTTTCATTGTAGTATTTATTTTCCTTCAGGATTTTAGATCGACATTGATTCCGGCAATTGCGGTTCCGGTTGCGATTGTAGGAACGTTTTTCTTCCTGAATTTATTCGGATTTACGATCAATTTATTGACGCTTTTTGCGATGGTGCTCGCCATTGGTATTGTGGTCGATGACGCAATTGTCGTCGTCGAGGCCGTGCACGCCAAACTCGATCACGGATACAAATCGGCTAAAAAAGCGACCATTCATGCAATGGACGAAATTTCTGGAGCAATTATTTCGATTACATTAGTAATGGCGACCGTATTTATTCCGGTAACTTTTATTAATGGATCGACAGGGGTTTTCTACAAGCAATTTGGTATTACGCTGGCTGTTGCAATCATTCTTTCGGCAGTAAACGCTTTGACATTGAGCCCGGCATTATGTGCGCTTTTATTGAAACCGCATGCAGATGATCATAAGCATAAAAGCTATTTACAGCGTTTTTATACTTCATTCAACGTTGCATTCGATAATGTAACCGAAAGATATAAACGTTCTGTAAGTTTTCTTTCTGTAAAAAAATGGATTGCATTAGCCTCAATTGTCATTGCTGGTGTTGCATTAGTTTATATGATGAAAACGACGCCGTCAGCTTTCGTTCCTTCCGAAGATCAGGGAACTGTTTTTGCGAATATCAGTTTGCCACCATCTTCTTCTATGGAGCGTTCAGATATTATTGCTAAAAGAGTAGACAGTATCGCGAAGACAATTCCGGGCGTGAAAAACACGCTTCGAATCATTGGACAAAACTTTACAGCTGGAGCAGGAAGTGCCTATAGTATGGTTATCGTAAAATTGAAGCCATGGGATGAACGTGACCTTAGTGTTGATGATGTAATTGGGCAATTATTTGCTAAAACAAGCGGTATTCGCGAAGCTAATATTTTCTTTATTTCACCGCCTACTATTCAAGGTTTTGGACAAAGTGGTGGATTTGAATTCCAATTGCAGGATAAAGGTGGTCACACTACTGCCGAATTCTATAAAGTAAACAATGAATTTTTAGCAAAATTAGCAGAACGCCCAGAAATTCAATATGCAACAACGCCATTTAATCCTGGTTTTCCTCAGTATATGATGGATATTAATTTGGCGAAAGCCAAAGACGCAGGAGTTTCTGTAAATACGATTCTGTCAACCATGCAAGGTTATTATGGCGGATTGTATGCTTCGAATTTCAATAAATTCGGGAAACAATATCGTGTAATGATTCAAGCTTCTCCAGAATTCAGAACGAATAAAGAAGGTCTGAATAAAATATTTGTTCGAAATAGCGCAGGAAATATGGCGCCAATAACAGAGTTTGTAAATATGACACGTGTTTTTGGACCAGAATCAATTTCGAGATTCAACTTATTTACGTCGATTTCGATTACAGGAGCACCAAAGCCAGGTTATAGTTCTGGAGATGCGATTAAAGCGATTCAAGAAGTGGCGACAGAAAACCTTCCTGCAGGTTACGGATATGAATTTTCGGGATTAACGCGTGAGGAATTAGCTTCGGGAAGTGAGACGATATTTATTTTCCTATTGTGTTTAGTGTTCGTTTATTTCTTGTTGAGTGCGCAGTACGAAAGTTATATTCTTCCGTTTGCGGTATTATTGTCAATTCCGTTTGGATTGGCAGGAGCTTATTTGTTCTCGATTATTTTCAAACTGAATAGCAATATTTATTTACAGATTTCTCTAATCATGTTGATTGGACTTCTTGCCAAGAACGGTATTTTGATTGTTGAATTTGCTTTGGACAGAAGGCGAAAAGGTCTGCCAATCGTTCAAGCGAGCAATTGAAGGAGCGGTGGCACGTTTGCGACCAATTTTGATGACATCTTTTGCTTTTATTCTCGGACTTGTTCCATTGATGTTTGCCTCTGGCGCAGGAGCTGTTGGAAATAAATCAATTGGTACAGGAGCTGTGGGAGGAATGTTGATCGGAACCATTTTGGGAGTTTTTGTAATTCCAGTGCTGTTTATCATTTTCCAGACTTTACAGGAAAAAGTGAGCGGTCCGGCAAAAGATGGTTATGATGACGAAGATGATGATGAAGAAATTCACGTATTAGAAGCTCACAAAGAGTAAAATTTAATTAAAAAGAAATGACTAATAGTTCAAATAAATATATTTTGTTGGTAATGACGGCCGCACTTTTGAGTGCGTGCTCCGTTACCAAAAAGTACGAACGTCCCACAACGCTTTCGACAGACAAATTGTATCGTGATCAGGCTTCTGCTGATACAACTACGATTGCTGATATGCCTTGGCAGACTGTTTTTAAAGATGAAAAATTGAATGCTTTAATTCAGAAAGGACTAGATAATAATCTTAACCTGAAAAATGCAATTGAGAATATTGTACAGGCTCGTGCTTCTTTGCGCCAAAGCAAATTGGCTTATTATCCAACATTGCAATTGGATGCAAACGCAACGCATACCAAACAATCTGAAGCGGGACTAAATTTTCCTGCAGGAATCAATATCAATACTTTGACAACGACTTATAAATTAGGTTTAAGCACAAGTTGGGAAGCTGATATTTGGGGGAAATTAAGCAGTTCCAAAAGAGCGACTTTGGCAACTTATTTAGCATCAGATGCGGCAAAACAAGCTGTTCAGACGCAATTGATTTCAGATATTGCCAATAATTATTTCAGACTTCTTGCTTATGATAAATCGCTAAAAATTACGCAGGAAACATTAGAAAGTCGTATTAAAAATGTTGCAACAATAAAAGAACTTAAAGAAGGTGCTATTGTTACTGGCGCGGCAGTTGTGCAAAGTGAAGCCAATCAGCACGCGACTGAGGTTTTGATTCCAGATTTGAAACAGAATATTCGTGAAACAGAAAACGCTTTGAATATTTTGTTAGGACAAGCGCCAGGGCCAATTGAAAGAGGAAATCTGGATTCGCAGATTGTCCCTGAAAATCTTTCTTTAGGTTTGCCATCACAATTATTGGAGAATCGTCCAGATGTGCGTCAGGCAGAGTTTAATTTCAGAGTGGCTTTTGAATCTACAAATTTGGCTAAAACCTATTTTTATCCAAGTTTGACACTTACAGCAAGTGGCGGATTTTCGAATTTGCAGTTGACGGACTTCTTTACTAATTCTGTTTTTTACTCGATTATTGGCGGATTAACGCAACCAATTTTCAATCACGGAATCAATAAAATGCGATTGACAACCGCCCAATCACAGCAATTACAAGCTTATAACAATTTTCAGCAAAGTCTTTTGACGGCTGGTCAGGAAGTTTCAAATGCTTTGTATTCTTATCAAATGGCAGTTGAAAAAGAAGATTCGAGAACAAAACAAATTGAAGCTTTGGTAAAAGCGGTTGATTATACGCAAGCAACTTTTAGAATATAGTTCGGCAACAAATTACACTGATGTTTTGACTTCTGAACAGAACCTTTTAGCGACTCAATTGAGTGGTGTTAATGACAATCTGCAGAAATTGCAAGCTGTAGTTGATCTTTATAGAGCTTTAGGTGGAGGCTGGAAATAAAAAATAAAAAACATCTCAAATCTTGAGATGTTTTTTTGCATGTATATCGGCTGAGAAGCATTTTTCGTCGATTGGTTTGGTGGTATTGTATATTGAATGCTTTAAATATGAATTTTGGCACTACTTTCGATTACTATATACTATAATTAATATTTAAATTTTAAAAAGATGAAAAAGTTAGTATTCGCCTTAATGCTTTTTACAAGTGTTTTTGCTCAGGCTCAGGTTTCAGTTAATGTAAATATTGGAACACCTCCAAATTGGGGACCGGTTGGCTACGATAACAGCAGATACTATTATTTGCCAGATATTGATGTTTATTATGATATAAATCAAAGCGTATTTATTTCAGATAATAACGGAAGATGGGTACGCGCAAAAAGGCTTCCGGACAGATACAGAAATTATGATCTTTATTCAGGATATAAAGTGGTTTTGAATGATTACAGAGGAGATGCTCCTTATACTTATCATACTAAACACAGAGCAGAATATCCAAAAGGATATCATGGAAAACCTCAGAAAAATAGAGGTGAAAAACCAAAAGGGAATAACGGAAACCATTACGGGAATGATAAAGGAAAAGGAAACGACAAGCATTCAAATAAAAACCACGATCACCACTAATCATATTTAAACATGACAAAGAAAAACGTCCCGAATTTCGGGACGTTTTTTGATTTTAGCGTATTTCGGTTCTAAAATTTTAAGTAGAAAAAGTCAATCCCTTTGCTTTAAAATTACTGAACAAAACCTGACGTGCACTACTAATAGTTTCTTCGGTACGGTAAATACTGCACCAGAATTTAATCGACAGCTTATATTTTCCGTCTGAAATTGCGGTGTAGAAAATTTGTGGCGCTTTTTCCAAATTAATTAAAGGCAGACTTTCAAGCGCTTGCATTATAATTTCATTTATGGCATCTGGAGTTGTATCTCCATTGATTTCGATTGCAACTTCCACAAGTTTAAAATTGTCTGTATACGTCCAGTTTGTGATGTTTTGAGATAGTAAATTTCCGTTCGGGATAATAATTTCGGCACCATTTGGCGCATTAATTTTTGTAGTTCTTAATCCCATTGATTTCACTCGGCCAGATTCTGAACTAATTTCGATGACATCTCCAATCTGAATTGGTTTATCAAAAATTAAAATGACACCAGATACAAAATTATTGACCACATTTTGAAGCCCAAGTCCAACACCAACTCCAAGTGCACCTAGAAGAATACTCAATTTATCCAATGGCATTCCTGAAGCCGCAACTGCAAGAAGATAACCAGCAATTAAAACAAGAAGTCTTGTAATCAGTAATTTAGAATGCTGTCTTTTGTTTACGTTTTCTTCGTTTTCATCATCGATTTCACCAAAAAAGTAAGCCACATATTTTTGAAGAAGATGGGCAATCCAAATAATGATAAAAAATAAAACAATGTTTCCTAAAGTAAACGTAATGCTTCCGATAGTGTTTGGATGACTCAGCAAATCTCCTAAAGAAGTACGAAGCGATTCCCAAATATTTAGATTAGAAGCAATCACCACAAGCCACATATAGCTTATCACAATGATAAAGGGCTTTTTTAAAGTATCTGATAAACTTTCATAATCAAAAATCTTTTCAATACCGCGTTTTATTCTAGTAGTATAAATTTGAAGCAGAATGATTTCAAGAATAATTTTTAATAAAACGCTAAGCGCAATAATCTGTGTAAGTGAAATAAAAGCGGTAAGTGTCAACATATTCGAAAGTGAAACTCTTCCGAAAAGGTTATAAAGTATCGATAAGCCGTTAAAACCAATAAAAATAATGCTTGCCCATTTAAAAAATCCTTTAATATACAATTGATCTTTAATGCTTTTGATTTGAACCAAACCGTAGCGTATTCCCAAAACATTAATTACAATGAAAGCACAACGCTGTATAAAACCAACTTCTATAAATAAATCAAGGAAACAAAGTGTAAAGAAAAGCCCCAAAAGCAGTCCCCAGTTTTTCATTGATTGTAATGACCATTTGTTCTTGAAAAGAATGGTTAAAACTCCCAGCAAAATAAGCTGAAGCATTTCCAGAAACAAGGCAGGAGCATACAAATTGCTGACTACGGCAATATTAAGTCCGATAACAAGAACAGGAATGAGAACACCTCGATTTAAATAATTAAAATTAAAAAGAGCCAGATTTTCGGCATATTCGTTTTCTTTTAGGTACTTTAAATTTCGGAAAATGTACCAAAACAAAATTCCCATAAAGAACAATAATGTAATCAATCCACCAGCGCGGTAACTTAGATAATAAGAAGCAACGCTTTTTTCAATAATTACTTTAGCTCTAATGTTTTGCGATACTGCTTTTTTAGGTACAGAATCGTTTGTACTCCATAAAAATGGATATTCTTTTCTTAGGATACTAATTCCAGATTGTTCCAGTTTGCCTTCAACAGTAATTAAAGCGTTTGAAACCGCAATTTTTCTTTCTACAGTCAGTCTTTTTTTATTGTTTAAGATGCCTTGATTTTTAGTCATCAAACTGTCTGTTGCCAAATATCTACTTTTAAGATTGGCGAATTCTTTCTTGAATTGCTTGCGACGAACCGTATCTTTTATGAGTTCCATAAAAGTTTTGTCTTTGTGTAGATCGACAAATCTGTTTTTGATCTTTTCAAGCTCGGCATTTCGAGAATTGATAGCTGTATTTTGATCTTCCAGTTCTTGCTGAATTTCTTTTAAAACTATGCGATACATTTGCTGATTACGCACGTTAGGATTTGCGCCTTTCAGACTCGTCAAAATAAGATCAAGTTTGCTTTGTGTTCTTTTGATTTCGCCAAATAAATGATGCGTTCCACCATCAAAATCGGCGTCGTTGTAGGCAGATTCCATGACTTCGCTGGCTTTTTCAATTGCCATCAGGTAATCACTGTCGGTTGTGGTTTTTTCAAATAATTTTGGACGGTTTTCTTTTTTTGCGAAGCAGTTTGTGAGTAAGCGAACGATACAAAAAATAAGGCGAATAAATAAAGGTAACTTCTTTTTAAAATCATAATTTAAGAATGAAATTTGGGTTTTCAAATTTAAATTTTTTCGACTACTTCTAAGCTCTAATTAAGTAAATATTAGGAAAAATCAGGATTAAGTTTTGTGTGTTTTTTTTGAAGAATTTCATAAAGTGAGAAATAAAATTTTTATTTTAGTGATCTGACTTTAAGTAATTATGAATAAGGAAAATACCAAAAAAGTAAAAAGCAAGATTTTGCCAAGCATTATTTTTATCTTGGAGCTATATGCTTTGCCAATGCAGTTTTGTTTGTTTTATGCAGGATCTGGATTTACTTTTTTAAGCACCACAGTGCGTTTTTTTAGTTTTTTTACAATTCTCACTAATTCTATAGTATTCTTATGGTCTGCACTATTTTTATTTGGAGGAAAATCCAATGCTAAATCTTTTTTTCTAAATATGCTACAATTACGGCAATCACAGTATATATTGTAATTGTTGGAGCAGTATTTAACTTGCTTCTTCGATCGATTGTCGATTTACAAGGACAACATCGTATTGTCAGCGAAATTTTTCATGCCGTAGTGCCGACTTTATTCTTTATTTATTGGCTGTTTGTTGTTGCTCCGGAAAAGATTTCTTTTAAGGTTATTTTGCCGTGGCTAATATATCCAATCATTTATATGATTTATACTTTGCTTCACGGAATTTCAACCAATTTTTATCCTTATCCATTTGTAGATGTGTCAAAAATCGGTTTTGAAAAAGCAATTATAAACGGACTTTTTGTTCTAGTGGCGTTTGTGATTTTATCATTTATTTTAATTTTTATTTCTAATAAAAGAAGTAAAAGTGTCAAATAGTAATCTGCAAAAAAAAATAGCAACTTAGTTTCTTAGCCCCGAAGCTTCGGGATAGTAGCTAAAAATTAAAACTTTGCCTTAAAGTGTTTAATATTGAAGTTTTTAGATTTAATCACTTTTCCTTTATCTGTAATTATCAAACAAGAATATTTGGGGAACTTTTTAAGCAAAATCAAACCATTTTTTTTGCCTAAAACCATCATCGAAGTGCTTAATCCGTTTGCGGTTTCGGCATTTGGGCCAAAAACAGAAACAGAACATAAACCGGTTGCAGGATAACCAGTTGAAGGATTTATAATGTGTGAATAGCGTTTGCCATTAAAAACAACAAATTTTTCATAACTGCCAGAAGTTGTTACGGCTTGTTGTTCGAGTGGAACGACAGCTAAAAGTTTTTCAGTATTAAACGGATTTGTAATGCCAATCTTCCATGGATTTCCATTTGGTTGTTTTCCCCAAGTGCTCATGTCTCCGGACCCATTAATAATTCCGGCTTTGATTCCTTTTGCAATCATCATTTCACGGCATTTATCAGTAGCGTAACCTTCGCCCAGAGCGCCAAAACCAATTTTCATTCCTTTTAATTTCAGGAAAATTGTCGATTGAACACTGTCTAAAATGATGTTTTTATAACCGACTTTCTCTACTGATTTTTTTATGGCTTCCGCCGAAGGCATTTCGGTCATTGAGCCGTCAAATTTCCAGATTCTGTCCATTGCGACAGAAACTTACATCAAAAGCCCCATTTGTAATTTGCGATAATTTGATGGCTCTTTGTGCAAGTTCAAAAACTTCGCGATCTACTTTTATAGGTTTAATTCCTGCATTCTGATTCACTTCAGAAACTTGTGAAGTTGGTTTCCAATCTGAAATTAAATTTTCAATTCGCGTAATTTCGGCAATTACCAGATCTATATTTTGTTCAGCTGTTAAAGAATCAGTTGCAACAATGCTAATATCAAAACGTCCGCCCATAAGCAATGTCGTTCTTTTTCGTAAAACCTGAGCATTTAATGAGAAACTGCAGGCAATTACAAACAAAAACAAAAGCTTATTTAAAGGTAATTTTGGTGTCATTGACATAAAAAATCTAATAGCAATCGGTTAGGAGTTGTTTGTTGTTTTTATAGCTCAAAAGAGTTTTCATTCCGTTGGCTAAGCATAAATCATTCAAAACGGTTTCAACATCTTGTTGCATAGCAAGTGAACCGCAAATCATAATAACGCCATTATTCTGCAATAAGTTGATAAAGAAATCAGCATCTCTTTTGATCAAATCCATTACATAATGATGTTCCGCTTCTCGCGAAAAAGCCAAATGTAGATTATGAAGTTGCTTCTTCTGAATCATTTCAGAAGCAAACTTTTTGTAGCCAGAAACGGTTTCTGTTTCCATTCTAAAGCCAGAATACAAATGGGTTTCTGTCTTTTTCTTGTTTTGTTCAATCATTCCGAGAAAAGGCGCAATTCCGGTTCCGTTAGAAATCAACGCTACTTTTGATGCTTTTTTAGGAAAATGAAAAGCATGATTATTGATGATTCTTGCTTTTATAACTTTTCCAGGAACTAACTCATTCAAGAAACCAGAACCCAATCCATGCGGATGTAGCTTGACAACCAATTGAATATTTCCGGAATGATTCCCAATAGAATAAAGGCGTTCTCTAGTGTCGTTTGCTGGATAAATTGCTAGTAAATCTCCAGATGTAAATTTGGTTCTTGCATTTGCCCTTAATGTGACCAAGAAAGTTTGTTCAGAATCAGAAACCAATGTTTTGTCTAAAACCATTAATTTTTGAAGTCCTTTTGGAACATGATTGTAAACAGACGGAGTAGTAGATAATTCTATTCCGGTTTTGGCACTCCACAATTTAATCCATTCTACAAATTCTGTGGCCGATTTGTCGTTTACAGTATGCAAATCAATAAATCGTTCTGCCCAATCTTGTTTTTCCAGAAGTTTGTCAATTTCGATTGCAAAACCACAAAAATCAGGATAGGCTTTGGAACCAAAACCAACCACTGAAAATTTAATTTTTTGCTGTTGATTGTGTTTCTTTAAAAGGGTTTCAAATTTACCTCCGTTTGACGGTGCGTCACCCAATCCATGTGTAGAAGAGAAAACGATAAAATGTTCGGCTTTTGGGAAAACCGTAAAACTATTCAATTCTGCAATATGTGCTTTTTTGCCGTGGTCAATCAATTGTTTCAAAATAGCATTTGCAAAACGCAAAGTGCTTCCGTTTTCAGATCCAACTAAAAGAATGGTATCGCTTTCGTGGGCTTTGAATTTATTTTTGATTCGGCTCGCTCTTCGTTTTAAAGTTATTGCAAAACCAGAGTAAATGAAAAACAGGATATTTAGACAAGCAATTGCCAAAATTACTGCCCAAATTGCATTTATTCTTCCTGTATGAATATCAAGACTTAAAGCGGCCAATTGAATTGTCATTGGCGAAAGCTTTTCACTAACCACGGCACCAGTAACCTGATTGACTTCGATTTCGCGATCTTTTAATTCAATGATATAATATTCTTCTGGATCATCTGTAAAAGGAAATTCGATTTTCTTAACCTCTTTCAAAAGTGTTTTTTCAAAGACTGAAGTTTTTTTGGCTTCGGCCGAAAGTTCCGTTTTTATAGGTTTTGGTTTTTCATCTCCCACAAAAAAATTAAATCTTTCAAGAGATAAATAAGTTCCTGTAAGCGCAATAATCAAAATCGGAATCAAGGCAAGTCTTCCTAAAACAACATGATAATATTGGGCAAAATATTCTTTGATTACTTTCGAAAAGAAATTGCGAATTCCTCTTTGTCGGCTTAAAACAAGCATAAAACCCGAAATAGCGATCAGGAATAATAAAAATGAAATTACACCAACAAAAAAACGACCTGTTTCATGTAGAAATAAGGAACGATGAAGACTCGTAATCCATTGTATAAATTCGCTTTTTTTGCAGGAGTTCCTAGTATTTTACCCGTTCTGGCATCAATAAAAGATTTAATATCATTTCCATCTTCATCAATAGCTTGAAGCGTTACAAATTGATTATAATCGACGCTTAATTCTGTAATCTCGGCATATTTCTTCTTTAAAACGGGAAGTGTTTGACCTACAGTTAGTGTGTCAAAATTTTCTGTTCTATAAGGCAAAGTTTTTTCCTGTACAGCATCAACAGCTAGAATAATTCCAGTAATAGATGCCAGCAGTAAAAACAGAGAAGAAAACAAAGCCAAGGCTAAGTGTGTGTAACGCCAAAAGAAAGAGTCATTGAATGTAAGCTATTGTAATATAATAAAATGTAATAAGCTTTGTCAAAGTTTTAAATTTTGACAAAGCCATATTTTTTAGTTTAAGCGAGAATTAGATTTTGTTTAATCTTACATATCTGATGTAGCCTTTTCCTTCAGTTTTATCAGCTAAACCAGCTGTTGTTAACGGAATTTCAAGATCGCTTACATAATATTTTTGATCCTCAACAGCCGATTCAAATCTTAATTTATATCCTTTATTGATTTTAGATTCATCGATTTCGAAAGTAGTGACACTTCGGTCTCCTCCAGTAACTGACGCTCCTGAAATAGCACTAATGTCATCATTTTTTGCAGTATGGAATTTGTTCCATTCTTTTAATGATTTGTACCATTTTTTATCATCTCCCATTACATAAAGTGTTTTCTCATAATCGCCTTTTGGATTAATTAACGAAACCACGATATATGCACCTTCGCCCATATAATTTGCCATTTGAAGCATGCATTTATATTTGCTAGTCTGTGCGTTTGATTGAAAAGAAATAAGGCAGATAAGAGCACTTGTAAGCGCGATTTTTAGAATTGATTTCATTTTTTGTTAATTATGAATTGTGAGTTATGAGTTATGAGTTATGAGTTATGAATTGTGAGTTAAAGAATTGAATTCAAAACTCATAACTCATAATTCATAACTTTTTAAATTTATTTTAAAAACTCGATTGAGATATTTTGTTTTGTCAACGACTCGTTTTCTTTTGCTAAAGCATAAGCACTTTCGTCAAATTCTGTTGTAAGTTCTTTTTTAGCACCAATAGAAAGCAAGTATTTCAAGATAGTATCATCTTTTGCAACCATTGCCGCTTTATGAAGTGCTGTGATTCCGTCTTTGTTTTTTGCATTTACATCAATATTCAAAGAAGCTAATTTTTTAAGCAAAGATAAATCGTTTTTCAGCTGCATGACAAAATGATATAAAGTGCTTCCGTCTTTTTGCGGAGCGACAAGATTTAATCCCTTTTCTTGAAGCAGTTTAGCTTTAGCATCAAAAGTGTCTTGTTTAGGATCTGGTCTGTACGATTGTACTAAATAAAAACCTAGATTATTTCCGTCTTTATCTTTTACATTAACATCTGCACCTTTTCCTAAAAGAAGCGCCACAGCATCTGGAGTTCCAGATTTCACAGCCATTGTCAAAGCCGATTCTCCTTTTGCATTTTGTAAATTGATGTTTTTAACAACAGGCAATAAAACTTCTAAAGCACCATTTTCTCTAGCGCCTGCAGGCAATCATAAACGCCGTATTTCCATCGTTGTTTATTTTGTTTGCATCAACACCTTTAGAAAGGAAATAAGAAATGATTTCTTTTTGATTTGGTTTTCCTGCCAATAAATGCAATACATTTTCGCCAGATTTTCCAGTTACAGTTGGTTTTAATTTTAATTCTTCAACTAAAAATTTATAAGCATCAAGAGAAGTAGTTTCTCTACGGTTTCCTTGAGTTGCTATAAGAAGCGCGTTGTCAGTATATTTTACTTTTCGGTCTAATAACTTTTTCAAAAGAGTAATATTTCCAGTTTTCGCAAGCATAATCAAAAGCAGTACTTCCGTTATTGTCAACGTCTTTTAGCGATAAACCTTTTGTGATTAAAAAGTCAGTCAGTTTTAATTCCTTGTCCGATGGAATAGCCAAAAGAAGCAAGTTTTCTCCATCTTTATATTTTTTCTTCGGATTGATTCCTGCTTTAAAAAAGCTTCGTAAAGCGCTGGATCAGATTGTCCATTTGAGGCGGCAAAAACAAGCGGAGTAGTGCCGTGGCTATCCTCAAGATTGATGTCTGAACCTTTGCTGATTAAATATTGTACAAGTTGAGTATTTCCTCTGTAAGTCGCCCAGTGTAAATAAATACGATTATCGTGAGTAGATTTGCTTACAGGATTTCCAGGTTGGTCTAATAAAAATTTTATGCTTTCTAGAGGTGCGTCGTTGTTAATTGCCAGAGTAGTAACATCAAAAGCGTTTGCATTGGCTTCTGCAGGATTATTTCCTTTTGCTATTTCTGCTTTAACGGTATTTACATCTGGAGCTGTTTTCCAGAATGAAGCGTCTAATAAAGTATTTTTTTGTTGCGCACTAACAAATAAAGCGGTAGTTAATGCTAAAGAAAGAAAGAAATTCTTTTTCATATTTTGGTATTTGTTGTTTTTCAATTAGTTAAAGTTGTTAGCTCTTTTAAAGATTAAAATTTTAGAAAAAGCTGTTCTATTTAGAATAAATAAAAATAACGCAAATGTAAAAATTAATCTCAGTAAATCAATTTATTTAGCTTAGAAACTTTTGCTTTAAGCAGATTTTAAGACTTTTTTTGTCTGATTCAGCCTTTATAAGACTTATAATCGTGATAAAAGTTTAATTCGGATTAAAATTTAATTGTAACGCAAAGTATATCTGTAGGAGAGACGCACTGCAGTGCGTCTCTACAAAAAATCGGTAAAATTATTTTGTCGAATGTTTTTTTACAAAACAAAAAGGTATAATTCTGATTAAATATTAATTTAGTAGCCGTTTCCAAAATTAAACCTTAAAAATCCAAAACATTTCTAAATGGAAAATATTACCGTAATTATAATGCTTCTGTTTGGCGTTGCCTTTTTGAGCTTGATAAGCAAAAGATATAATTTTCCTATCCCTATAGTATTAGTGCTTTGTGGTGTTGCGATCAGCGTAGTTCCAGGACTTCCTGTTATTGCCTTAAATCCAGAAGTCGTTTTTATTATCTTTTTACCGCCACTTTTATACCATGCGGCGTGGTACACAAGCTGGTATGAGTTTAAAAAAACAATTCGTCCGATAACGCTTGCGGCAGTTGGTTTGGTTTTGTTTACCACATTTTCGGTTGCGGTTGCCGCGCATATGCTTATAGATGATATCTCTTGGCCGTTAGCGTTTTTGCTAGGCGCTATAGTTTCGCCTCCAGATGCTGTCTCTGCAACTTCAATTACAAAAGGACTTGGACTTCACCCACGATTGATTGCTATTTTAGAAGGTGAAAGCCTGCTGAATGATGCAAGCGGACTTGTAGCCTATAAATATGCATTAACTGCTATAGTTGCTGGTAATTTTGTGTTGTGGGAAGCAGGTTTGAATTTCTTTATCATGTCAACTTTAGGAATTGCAATTGGTCTTTTAGTTGGTTACGTTATGAGTATCATTCATAAAAGATTTGTCTGCGATGATATTATTGAGGCAACATTGACAATGTTAACACCTTTTGCATCCTATTTGCTGGCAGAACATTTTGAATGCTCAGGAGTACTTGCAGTAGTAACAACCGGACTTTTTTGTCGGCGAGATCGGGAAGCATTTTTACCCATGAAAGCCGTATGATGGCCGGAACGATTTGGAATATTTTGACCAATATTTTAAACGGACTGATTTTTATATTAATTGGTCTGCAGTTGCGCGATATTATTTCGGGAATTAGCAATTATTCGGGTACCTCTTTATTTTTATGGGGAGCGAGTATTAGTATAGTGGTTATTTTGGTTCGTTTTTTATGGATTATTCCGGCGACATTGGTTCCGAGGTTTCTCAGCAAAAAAATCCGTCAAAACGAAGAATTTGATTATAGAAACATGATTATTTTTGGCTGGTCTGGAATGCGTGGTGTGGTTTCTATGGCGTACCGCATTGGCTTTGCCATTAATGCTGAATGAAAAAGAGGGATTTCCGCTTCGTAATCTTATTATTTATTTGGTTTTCTGTGTTATACTTTCGACTTTGGTAGTTCAAGGATTAACGCTTCCGTGGCTCATTCGAAAATTAAAATTACAGCCGTACTCTATTTTGGCTGAAGAATATGAAATCAGAAATGTGATTGTTTCTGAAACGATCGCCCATATTGAAGATAATTTTTCACTTCTGAATGACGATTTGCTTCATAATATCAAAAGCAAATATGAAGTAAAATTCAATCGCTTGCAGAAAACAGAACTTCCTGCAAATTTCTTTGGAAAAGGCAATGTAATGGGAGGGAGATTTTCAATGATTTTACAAAACTGCAAATCGATCTGCTTAATGTAGAGCGTGCAAAATTAGAAGTAATGCACAAAAATGGCTCTGTAAATGAGGAGATTTTCAGAAAGATAGAAAAAGAGCTTGATCTTGAAGAAACACGCCTTTGGATGGAAATGTATGAGGAATAAAAGTAATTAGATAATTAGAAAATTAACTTGGCTCAAATTTAGAAATCCATATAATGTTGTAAAATAACTTATATTTACATCTCATATTATTTATTTCATGGAAGAGAATAAACACGTCACGATCTACGATATTGCAGAGAAGTTGAATTTAGCGACTTCCACAATTTCAAGAGCTTTAAAAGATCATCATTCAATAAGTGATAAAACGATAAAAAAAGTCAAAAAAGCGACCAAAGAAATGGGATTTGTTCCTAATACTCTGGCGGCAGGACTGCGTGGCAATAAAACAAAAACAATTGGGGTTTTGATTCCAACGGTTACACAGCCCTTTTTGTCATCACTTATTAGTGGTATTGAAATTACAGCACAAAAATCGGATTATTCGGTTATTATTATGCAGTCGCATGACTCCTATCATGATGAAGTGAATATGGCTAAATCATTGTATAGTAATCGCGTAAGCGGCGTAATTTGTTCGCTTGCAATGGAAACTAGAGATACGGCGCATTTTGAGCAATTTTCAAATAATAATATTCCACTCGTATTTGTTGACAGGGTTCCGAAGGATTATAATACTTTTAGAGTTGTAATCGACAATTATTCGGCAGGTTATAAAGCGACCAAGCATTTAATTGAGCAAGGTTGTCTTCGAATTGCACATTTAACTGCTGGTGCCGAATTTGGAAACCTTTATAATGAAAGAAAACGTGGCTACATGGAAGCTTTGCGTGATCATAATTTGCCTATAATTGATGAATTGATTGTTGATTTGAAATCGGTTACGTATGAAGATGGAGTAAAAGCCAGCAATAAATTGTTTGATCTAAAACCGCTTCCAGATGGACTATTTGCTTCTGGAGATATTATTGCGGTTAGTGCCGTTCAGACTGCCAAAAAAAGAGGCATAAAAGTGCCGGAAGATTTAGCAGTTATTGGTTTTAATAACGATCCAATTTCTGAAATTATTGATCCAAACTTATCTACGATTACACATCCAGCGGAAAAAATGGGTAAAGCCACTGCTGAAATTATTATAAAAAACCTAAAATCCTTGAAAGAGAGTGAAGTCCAGGAGATAACATTCTTAAATACCGAAGTCCTGGTTCGAGAATCTTCCCATAGAAAATAATAGCCAAAGTCTTTGGCCTTAAATTGAAGGCTTATTTTCAATACTATAGAACTCCCGTCATTTCAATTGACGGGAGTTTTTTTTGCTATTCTGAGCAACCGATTGTCTTTTTAGTTTATTTTTCTGAATAAAATTAAGATCTTGGCATTTTTCTTACGTTGCAGTTGAATTACTCAATGTTTACTTACAGTTCAATCAAGTTGGCTTTGCGAACTGAAATTGAAAATAAATCCAATCTTAATTTTTACATTTTTTTTAGTTTTTTCAATGAAACACTATTTTATCTACAACGTTTTCGTAGATAGAGAATAGTGTTTTGCTAAATGTTTAAAATTTTAATAAAAAAAATGTAGTATATATTTTTTAAACGGGTATTTTTTTAATTATTCGAATAAAAAAATTGCACAACCGGTTGTGTGTTGTTGTATTTTATATATATTTGTTCAAACTAAGATAAGTCTATAAAAAACAACTAACCATAACTATTAACTAATTAAATCAACCATTTATGACTAACTTTTTAATTACTAAAAGCAAATGGAAATACTTTGAAAAGCTGGGGATGTTATTCCTGATGTTTGTATTTTCTGCCGCGGTAAATGCCCAAACCAATGTATCTGGAGTAGTTTCAGATGCAAATGGACCAATACCTGGTGTTAATATCATTGTAAAAGGAACTAATATCAGCACGGTTTCTAATTTCGATGGTGCCTATACCATTAATACATTGCCTGCAAACGGCGTTTTGGTTTTCAGTTTCATTGGATATAAAACAAAAGAAGTAGCTGTTGCTAATCAAACAAAAATAAATGTAACACTTGAAGAAGATTCAAATGACTTAAAAGAGGTAGTCGTAGTAGGTTATGGTACCATGAAAAGAGGTGATTTGACTGGTGCAATTTCTTCAATTTCAAGCAAAGCAGTTACAGAGTCGGTAACAACGACTGTTGACCAGCTTTTGCAAGGAAGAGTTGCAGGGGTTCAAATGCAAGCCAATAGTGGTGCGCCAGGAGCAAGTTCTTCAGTTCGTATTCGTGGTATAAGTTCATTAAACGGATCAAATGAACCTATATATGTAATCGACGGGGTTATTATTGATGGTACAGCAAGCGGAGCAACTTCAAATCCATTGTCTTTCATCAATCCTTCAGATATTGTTTCGATGGATGTTTTAAAAGATGCTTCGGCAACGGCAATCTACGGATCTAGAGCCGCAAATGGAGTAATTATCGTTACAACAAAACGAGGGAAAAAAGGAGAAATGGCGCTTAACTTTGACAGCTATGTTGGTTGGCAAGAAATTCCAAAACACTTGGATTTGCTAAATTTGAAAGAATATGGTACGCTTAAAAATACGCGTTCAGATTTAGGAATCGTTCAACGTGACAATTATTTCATTAGACCTGATTTGCTTGGTGAAGGAACAGACTGGCAAAAAGAGCTTTTTACAACTGCCTTGATGCAAAGCTACAACTTATCAGCTTCTGGAGGTTCTGATGCAACTACTTATGCAATGGGAATTGGGTATTTAGATCAGGAAGGTATTGCTATCGGATCTGGTTTTGATCGTTTTAATTTGCGAGGGGTTATTGATTCTCAACTAAAAAGCTATTTTAAGGTGGGAGTAAATTTTGCAATGAGCAAAACCAACCAAACAACTACTGTTACTGATGATTCTTTGATTCTGACAGCTCTTAAACAAACTCCAAACGTTGCTGTACGTAACGCAGACGGAACTTTTGATGGCCCAGATACAACTGAATTTGTACAAAACAACCCAATTGGTCTGGCTTCTATAAAAGACAATCATAATATCAATTATAATATGAGAGCCAGCACTTATGCTGAAATCAGTTTTACAAAAGACCTGAAATTTAAAACGCAATATTCTGTAGACTATAGTTTTGTAAACAATTACACTTTTAGTCCATCATACACTTTTGGTGCTCTTGTAAATGATGTTCGTGAAGGAACAAGAACAAAATCAAATAGTGATTTTTGGCTTTGGACAAATTCATTGAATTACAATAAAACGTTCGGTTCGCACAATATCAATGCAATGGTTTCTCAAGAGATGCAAGAGTCACATTGGGAAAATCTTTACGGTTACCGTTCAGGATATTTGACTAATGGCGCAACAGACTTAAATGCTGGTGACGCGACAACTGCGAAAAACTCAAATGCAAGTAATACAAGTGCTTTAAAATCTTATTTTGCTAGATTGATTTACTCTTACAACGACAAATATTTATTGACAGCGACTATTCGTCGTGACGGTTCTTCAAAATTTGCTGAAGAAAATCGTTGGGGTTGGTTTCCATCTGCGGCTGTGGCTTGGAAAGTTTCAAACGAAGAATTCTTAAAAGACAGCAAAGTAGTCAACAATATGAAATTGCGTGTTGGTTGGGGAGAAGTAGGAAATCAAAACGTACCAAACTTTGCTTATACTTCGACTTATAATGCTTCTGCAACAAATTGGGGAACTGGACTTCTTGCCGCAAATACAGCAAATAAAGATTTGAAATGGGAAACGTCTTCTCAAACAAACGTAGGTCTTGATTTAGGATTCTTAAACAACAGAATCGAATTGACTACAGATGTTTATTATAAAAAAACTAACGATTTGCTTCTGCAATTGCCTCTGCCAGCATATGTTGGTACGACAGGGCAAGGAGCAACATCTTCACCTTGGGTAAATGTTGGTTCGCTTGAAAATAAAGGTATTGAGTTTACATTGAATACTTTGAACATGGACAGAAAAGATTTCACTTGGAAAACTAACGTTACTTTCTCAATGAATAGAAGCAAAGTGCTTTCATTGAATACAGAAACAGGAATTTTGAACAAAAGCATTCAGCAAGGTTCTGATGTGACAGTTGTTACGCGTACTGCGGTTGGAGAACCAATTGGACAATTCTACGGTTACAAAGTTATAGGACGTTTTGAAAATGCTACAGATTTTTATTATAAAGATAAAAACGGAGTAGTACAACCAACTGCTTTGCCAGAAGGAATGAAAATTGGTGAAAATGGTGTTTGGATTGGCGATTATATTTTTGAAGACATTAATAAAGATGGCGTAATCAACGAAAAAGACCGTGATTATATTGGTAATGCAAATCCTGATTTTACATTTGGTGTCAATAACTCATTTTCTTTCTTAGGTTTTGATGTGAGTGTTTTGGTGACAGGTTCTTACGGAAATGATGTTGCAAACTACCAAAGACGTTGGTTAGAAAATCCTCGTGAAAACACAAATTTATTGACTTCAGCTTTAGGATATGCACAATTGGAATTAATTGATCCAACTGGACCAAACGATTACCGTAATGTTCACATTGTTGGAGGAGATCCTTATATGCCAAGAATTGCGGCTTCATCAGCGGCATCATCATCGAATTACCGTTTCAGCAACCGATTTATTGAAGATGGTTCTTATGTGAGAATCAAAAATATTTCGATCGGATATAATTTGCCTCAAAAATTATATTCTAAATACGGAATTTCAAATATAAGAGTGTATTCAAATGCTCAAAATATTTTGACATTCACAAAATACAAAGGGTATGATCCAGAAGTTGGTTCGTTAAATCAAGATGCACTTTTAACAGGTATCGATAACGGACGCTATCCTTCGCCAATGATTACTACACTTGGATTAAATGTTAATTTCTAAAATTTTGCTGACAATGAAAACAAAAAAATAATATACTCGGTTCTTTTGATCGCATTACCATTTGTTTGGACAAGTTGCAGTGATCTTTTAGATGTTGAACCTGAAGATCAAATTACAAAAGAAAATTTTTACCAGTCGGAAGCTGATTTTCAGGTCGCGACTGGACCACTTTACAATAAAGTTTGGTTCGATTTTAATGATAAATTCTATTACGGCTTAGGAGATGGACGTTCAGATAACTTGTATGCACCATATTCAGATTACGTTTATCCATTTACAGATTTGTCTGAAACTGGTTTGACAGGCCCTTTAGTTTCGGCTTGGGGATCATTATACAATGTTGTACAACAATCTAATAATGTAATTATAGGTATTTCAGATAGTAATGTAAATTCGACTATCAAAAACAAATATATTGCTGAAGCTCGTTTTATGAGAGGAACTGCTTATTGGTATTTGGCATCGCTTTGGGGTGACGCCATTATTTCTACAGATCCTAGAGAATTGGTTAAAAATCCGGTTGTAAATAAAAACCCGATGAAAGATGTTTATGAATTTGCTATTCGCGATTTAGAATTTGTCGCGAAATATCTTCCAGAAACTGCAGGTCAGGCGGGACGTTTGACAAAATATAGTGCTTACGGAATGCTTTCTAGAGTTTATTTGTCTTTTTCTGGCGTAAGTGATAATCCAAACAGCGGAACAAGAAAACAAGAATACCTCGATTTAGCAAAAAAGCGGCAGAAAAAGTAATCAATTCTGGTCCGTACAAATTATTGGCTAATTATGCTGATTTATTTAAAATTGACAATAACAACAATCCAGAATCAATGTTTGCGCTTCAATGGGTTCCAAATGGCGATTATGGAGTAAACAATACACAACAGGCATATTTTGCACTAGGCTCTGATATTACGGGAGATGATGCGGCTTGGGGTTATTGGACTAGAGCTTCTTATGATGTTCTGAAAGAATATGAATCTAAAGATGCCCGCCGTAAAGCAACTTGGATGGGAGACGATGATTTTTATGCAGAAATAAACAAAGCAAACGGGGGTTATACCGTAGATCATGGAAAGGATTTCCTTACAGTTAAAAAAGGCGTTGTAGGTTCTACAAAAGATAATCCTAAAACGACTCGTATGAATTCAGGTTTAAACACTTATATGTTGCGTTTAGGAGAGGTTTATTTGAATTATGCTGAAGCCGCTTTAGGAAATAACGCTTCAACTGCAGATGCTTTGGCAATTGCAGGAGTAAATGCGCTTCGCCAACGCGCAGGACTTGATCCAAAAACAACTTTGACTTATGCTGATATTATTCACGAAAGAAGAGTAGAATTATGTATGGAAGGACAATATTGGTATGATTTAGTTCGAAGATCATATTACAAACAACAAGAAGTAATAAATTATGTAACGGCTCAAAATAGAGGAACTATAGTACCGATTTTATATGATTCTGCAACAAACACAGTTTCAATTGATGCTACAAGAAGTAACAGTACACGTTCAATCGGTGTAATTGATGCGACTATTTTCCTTTTGCCTTATCCAGAATCTGAATTGGTTCAGAATCCATTGTTGAGAGAAAATCCAGTTCCTTATGAGTTTAAGGAAGAAAAAATCAAAGACTTATTCTAATAATCTGAAAATAATAAATCTAAAAGAAAGATTAATATGAAATATATTTTAAATAAAAAGTATTGGGCATCCATTGCGCTTCTTGGAATAATGGTTTTTAGTATGCTGTTTACTTCCTGTGATAGTAATGATAATGCAAGTAAACAAATAGTAATCAGCAAAGTATTTCTAGAAGATGTAAATTCAACCGTTCCAGATAGAGAAGTGAATTTTGCTCGTTTAGGTCAGACATTGCGTATTGAAGGTTCAGGGTTTACTGGATTAAGAAGAGTGTTCATCAATGGATATTCAACGTATTTTAATGTCGTTTTTGTTTCTGATAATTCGATGATTGTCAGCGTTTCATCTGATACGCCTACAATTGAAGCTGATCCAGCTGTCAGAAATACAATTCGTTTTGTAAATGATAATACAGAAACGACGTTCAATTTTGATATTCGTTCGGGAAAACCTTCGATTACTGACATTTCGAATACAATGCCTAATCCAGGTGAAATTATTACAGTTTCAGGCTCTGGTTTGACAGAAATTAAAAAAGTAACTTTCCCTGGAAATGTGGTGGTAACAACCGGAATTGTTTCAGATCCTGATGGTGAGTTTTTTATGGTTACAATGCCAAACGGAGTTTCAGATAATGGAGGTTCATTATTCGTTGAAGGTTCAAACGGTGGAGTTTATTCTCCGGCATACTTCAATTTCAAAAAAGGATTGCTTCTTAATTTTGACGGACAAGGACAGCACGGATATTGGGGAACAAGCACAAGTATGATTCAGCCAGCAGATTTAGAATCAGCCGCAATTGGAATTGGGAATGTTTCGCAAGGAAAATATGTACCGCATCGTCCGGCTCGTATCGCTTCTTTTGAAGCAGGAAAAAATCGTCTTTCAGAAGTATGGACTGCAGGAAACGGAGTTGATAACTGGAGAGCTCAGTTGACGCCATATATTCCAGCAAATACACCGCTAGATAAAGTTGCATTTCAATTTGATGTTTTTGTTCCAGATGTGTGGAAAGATTCAGGTTTCTTAAAAATATGCATGATTAATAACTTTAATGGAGGAGAATGGGCAGGCGCTGTTTATAATTATGTTCCGTGGATTGTTGATGGAAAATCAACAGAATTTAAAACAACTGGTTGGAGAACTGTAACAATTCCGTTAAATAAATTCTACGCTTGGTCTAAAGAAGCTTATACTTTCGAAACTGTTTTAGCATTCCGAGAAGCCGCAACTTACCAGAACTTCGGAATCTATTTCGAAAACTCAAACGTGAAACTTAAAGATGTTACAGGAACTGCAAGTGAAGTAGAATTTGCGGCAAAAGCAACTTCTGTCAAAGTGTATACAGACAACTGGAGAATAGTTTCTTTAAACACGCCAGTTTATAACGATTTTAACTAAAAAAGCATCCAAATGAAATATAAAAATATACTTCCAATAGTCGCCTTGTCTCTAATGTTTTTGTCATCTTGCGATGATAATTTAATGGACTGGGAAAAAGATCCGGAACACGGTGCTGTAACTGGCGCAGAGCTTCCATTAGAGCTAGTCGAAAAAATTAGCCGTTACGAGCCTTTAAAAAATTATACTGACTTCGTTCTTGGAAACGGAATTGGAGCAGATTTATACATGAGTGATGCCGCTTACCGCAAAATTGTAAATGAAAATTTTGACGAAGTGACGCCAGGCTACGCAATGAAACACGGCGCAATGGTAAATTCAAAAGGGGAAATAAATTTTGCGACAATTGATGCTTTTATTGCAGAAACAAAGAAAGCAGGATTAAAAGTTTTTGGACACACTCTTGTTTGGCATTCCAATCAAAATGCGAGTTATTTGAACAGCATTATTGCTCCAACAGTAATTCCAGGTTCAAGCGGAACAAATATTTTGGATATTGCAGGTTTAAAAAGCGGTGCTTTTACAAACTGGTCAAGAAATAATCCAGGAAAAGGAATTTCGGTAGTAGCAAATTCTGGACTTACAAGTACTTCACAAGCAGTGCAATTGCAGTCAAGTGCGACATCTTCGGCGACTTACAATTTACAGCTGACGTCGCCAAATGTCCCTATTAATATTGCTCATAATTATGAAATTTCATTTTATATCAAATCAGATGTTGCTGGAAAAGGACGTATTTCGTTTAATGGTTCTCTGACAAATCAATATCCATACAAAGATTGGTACGCTACGGGAGGATCTTGGACAGAAGCCTTTGCAACGACATCTTCTTGGCAACAGGTTAAAATTAAATTGGCTCCGGGTGATTTTAAAGCAGGAAGCACAAGTTTTCAATTCAATATTGATTTAGGTTATTTGCCAAATGTGACGTATTTAATTGATGTAAATACGCTTGCGGTTGTAGATTTAGATGCGCCTGTAGGAGTTACGAATTTGGTTTCCAATGGTAAATTTAACACAGACCTTACAGGATGGTCGCAGTACAATCCTGCTGTACCAACTGTTGCTATGACCCTTGCACCAACAGCAAATGCCTACGAAGGAAACGGAGCATTGAAAGTTGTAAACGCTACCAGCGATGCGGCTAATCAATGGAAAACACAGATTCACGCTGATTTTACTTCCAAGCTAATTTTGGATAAAGATTATACAATTTCTTTTATGATTCGTTCAGAAGCAACAGGTTCTGTACGTTGCTCTACGACTGGAACAACAGCACATTATCAAGGAGATCAGGCAACTTCACCAACTTGGAAATTGATTGAATGGAAGTTTAAAGGAAATGGAACAGAAACTGGGTTGAACTTTGATTTAGGAGGAACTGCAGGAACATATTACATCGATAATGTGGTGGTTTCTGACGGAACTTCAAGCGGAGGAGCGACTCCGCCAGTTAATATTGATAAGACTGATGCAGAAAAAACTACCATTATTGGCAATGCTATGGCAGATTGGATTACTAAAATGATGGCGCACTATAAAACAAGCGTTTTTGCATGGGATGTTGTAAATGAACCAATGAAAGAAGACGGGACTTTAAGAAGTGGAAACGAAGGTGATACAGCAACCGATTATTTCTCATGGGTGAAATACTTAGGAAAAGATTACGCTGTAACTGCTTTTAAATTAGCTCGTGCAAATGGAAATGCTACTGATAAGCTTTTCATCAATGATTACAATCTGGAATCAAGATTAGACAAATGTGATGGTTTGATCGAATATGTGAAATACATTGAAAGTAAAGGCGCTACAGTTGACGGAATTGGAACTCAAATGCACATTTCGCTGACAACTGATAAAGATAAAATTGTTCAGATGTTCCAAAAACTGGCGGCTTCAGGAAAATTGATCAAAATTTCTGAATTAGATATCAGATTAGGAACTGCTACACCAACAGTAGAGCAACAAGCTTCTCAAGCGGCAATGTATCAATATGTTATCGATATGTACAAAAAATACATTCCAGCGGCACAGCAATACGGAATTACAATTTGGGGTGTTTCAGACAGTGTAAAAGAGCACGAGTTCTGGCTTCCAAATGAATCTCCAAACCTTTGGGATGCAAATTATGTACGCAAACATGCTTACAAAGGAACTGCAGATGGACTTGCAGGAAAAGATGTAAGCACTGGATTCTCTGGTGAATTAGTAAAAAAATAATTTTTTAGTTTGAAGTAATCCATGACACAAATTCCATTTCGGGTTTGTGCATGGATTATTTGTTTTTTATAATTTTAAAATAATCAGAATGCTTTATTTTCTAAAAAGGAATTATTTCCTGCTTTTAATACTATTTATTCAGTTTGGATTTTCTCAAGAAAAAATTCCGAATCTTCAAAAAAGGGAAATAAAATACAGTTAATTGTCAACGGAAAACCGTTTATAATTCGTGGTGGAGAATTAGGAAATTCTTCAGCAACCACAATGGAAAGTATGGAGCCGATTTGGCCCAAACTTACCGACATGAATTTGAATACAGTTTTGACGCCGATATATTGGGAATTAATAGAGCAGGAAGAAGGCAAATTCGATTTTTCTTTAGTGGATGATTTAATTGTAAAAGCCAGAAAAGAGAATTTAAAATTGGTATTTCTGTGGTTTGGTTCATGGAAAAACAGTATGTCAAGTCACGCCCCGGCATGGGTAAAATTGAATCAGAAGAAATATCCAAGAATCAAAGATGACAAGAATAAAAGTCATGAAATCCTGACGCCTTTCAACGAGAATAATTTGGTCGCCGATTTGAGTGCTTTTCAAAAACTGATGAAACATATCAAAGATTTCGACCAGAAAGAGCAGACGGTAATTATGATTCAGGTCGAAAATGAAATTGGAATGTTGCCAACAGCTAGAGATTATTGTCCAGAAGCAAATGTTGCTTTCCAGAAAGAAGTTCCTGCTGTTTTATTAAAATACATGCGACAAAACAAGGAAAAATTAGTTCCTGAGTTTTTAGAAATCTGGAAGAAAAATGGTTTCAAAACTAAAGGAAATTGGGAACAAATCTTTGGAAAAGGAATTCAGACTGATGAAATTTTTATGGCTTGGTATTTTTCAGAATTTACCAATAAAGTAGCCAAAGCAGGAAAAGAAGCTTACTCATTGCCAATGTTTGTAAATGCGGCATTAAACGCACCAGAAAAAAACCAGGTGAATACCCAAGTGCAGGTCCATTGCCTCACGTAATGGACGTTTGGAAAGCTACAGGAAATTCAATTGATTTTCTTTCACCAGATTTTTACAATCCTAATTTTAAGCATTGGAATGATTTGTTTACACGTCAAGGCGATCCGTTGTTTATTCCAGAACATCGTTTTGATACTACGGCGCCGTTTAAAGGTTTATATGCCATTGGGCATTATGAAGCGATTGGATTTTCGCCTTTTTCAATTGAGTCTGTAGGAGATGCCAAAAAAGAACCTTTGGGCAAAATTTATGAATTGATAAAACAATTAACACCTGTTATTGAAGTAAATAAAGGACAAGGAAAAATTGATGGCGTTTTATTGGATAAAGAAAATCAGTCACAAATCATTCAGTTAGGAAATTATGAATTTACTTTTAAACATGATTATACTTTAAATTGGTCAGATGGTGCCAAAGAAGCAGTTTGGCCAATGACAAGTGCCATTATAATCGAAATTGCTCCAGACGAATTCTATATTTCTGGTTCCGGAATTGTTGTGACTTTCAAACCTTTAAAGAATAAAGAATTAAACGCAGGAATTTTAAAAACAGATCAAGGAATTTTTGAAAACGGAGTATGGAAAACCATTCGTCATTTTAACGGAGATCAAACTCATCAAGGCCGTCATTTAAGAATTGCCGTTGATGATTATGAAATTCAGAAGATAAAATTGTATTCTTTTGAATGAGGTTCAAAGGTTCAGAGCGACAAAGTTTCAAAGGTTTCCAAACTGTATTTTATAAATCAAACCCGACAGGTTTTTAAAATCTGTCGGGTTTATTCTTTTTAAAGATGTGAGCAAAAACCTTTGCACCTTTGTTACTTTGTTACTTTGTATCTAAAGAAAAAGACGTTTTTTCAATTGCAGAAAGTGTCAAAGCGAAGACAGAAACTGGTAAAAACAGAATAATCTAAAGGTGCTTTTATAGAAATTGCGATCGACATGGAAATTGCAAAAAGCAACATTAATCCTGCTGTTCCGAGTGCGGCGTATCGTGTTTTAAATCCGATGATTAAGAGCAAGCTAAAGGCAATTTCAAAAAATGTAGCCACAGCACCCAAAATTTCTGCTAGAGATTTGCTTGCAAAAGAGTTTAGCGTCTGCGTATAAGCAATGAAATTGTCCCAATTTCCCCAAGCTACGCCCGGTGCTCCTGGTGCGCCCCAAAGGCCAAAACGATCTGCAACAGCAGAAAGCATAGTGATTCCTAAAAAGATTCTTAATATAAAACCGGCATGTGATAGGGATATATTTTTCATTTGGATAAATTTTTATGTAAAAGTAAAAAGATGTTGGGTAAATTTACGAGCCAATTTTAATAAAAACTACAGCCCAGATGTTGCCCTATAAATCATTAATTCAAGTTGATCGCGAATCTTCGGTTTCGCTCTATATTCAGGTTTGCAATACCTTTATTGCATTGATTACCAATGGAACGTTGAAACCATCAGATATTTTGCCAAGTTCTCGTGTTTTGGCAGAACTTATCGGAATCAACAGAAATACGGTGAAATTGGCTTATGAAGAATTGATAAGTCAGGGCTGGGCTGAATCAATTGATAGAAAAGGTGTTTTTGTACTTTCTAAGCTTCCTATAATTTCAAAAATAAAATTATCGGAAAACAGTAACAAACAATTACAAGAAGGTTTTATTTGGGAAAATAAATTTCAGAAAGAAATTATTACTTCAGGAAAAAACATTCAGAAAAACCAAATAACTATTGATGACGGTTTTCCCGATGTCCGCTTGGCACCAATCGATCAGCTGATGCGAGAATATAGGAGTTTGTCTCGAAAATTTTATGGAAAAAATTTCTTGAAATATGGAAGTTCATTTGGATCAGAAAACTTGCGTATTGCGATTTGCAATTATCTTTCCAATACGAGAGGTTTGTCAATTTCTCCTGAAAATATGATCATCACAAAAGGCAGTCAAATGGGAATTTATTTAGCTTCGCAATTGCTTCTGAATTCTAATGATATAATTGCTGTTGGTGTTTCGAGTTTTACAACAGCTGATGAGACGTTTCAATATTCTGGCGCAAAATTAGAGCGAATTCCGATTGACGAAAACGGAATGGATACAGCATATTTGGAAGAAATCTTGAAACATAAAAAAATAAAAGCAGTTTATGTAATTCCGCATCATCATTGTCCAACAGGCGTTACAATGAGTATGGAACGCCGTTTGAAATTGCTCAATCTTGCCAAAGAATACCGTTTTGCGATTATTGAAGACGATTATGATTTTGATTTTCATTACGAAAACAAACCGTATTTACCGCTTGCAAGCATTGATCACAATCAAAATGTGATTTACATTGGATCTATTTCTAAAACTTTTGCGCCGGCTTTGCGAATAGGTTTTATGGTTGGACCAACTGCATTTATTGAAGTCAGCATCATCTTTGAGAAAAATGATTGATAGACAAGGTGATACGCTTTTGGAGGAAGCTTTTGCTGTATTATTTGAAAATGGAGAAATGGAAAGGCATTTCAGAAAATCATTAAAAATTTACAAACAGCGCAGAAATCATTTTTGTGATATTCTCCAATCGGAGTTTAAAAATCAAATTGAATTTAAAATTCCCGAAGGCGGATTGGCAGTCTGGGCAAATTTTCATCAGAATATTAATTTGGAGAAAATGTCGAATGATGCTTCTGCAAAAGGACTTTCAATAAGCAATGGAAAGTTTTATAAAAATGATTTTTTCGATACAAATGCCATCAGAATGGGGTTTGCATCTTTAGATGAAAGTGAAATGGAGAAAGCTTTTGCGATTTTGAAAAAAGTGCTTTCGTAGCTTTTCTGGACCAGTATTGATTTTAAAATTGGGTTATTTTAAATTTTGAAGACTGTTATAATTTTGAATAAAAACAGAATTATGGAGACTATTTATCAAATCAAAAAAATTGAAACCGAATTAGAAATCGAGCAATGCTGGGATGTAGCTTTTGTTTTAAGGCCACATTTGGATAAAACAAAATGGAAACCTACAATTGCCGAAATGATGCAAAACGAAAAATACAATATCGCCGGAATAATGGATCAAAACAAGGTTGTTGCATTTGCCGGTTACCGAATTATGACTTCGCTTCACAGTGGCAATATCATTTATATTGATGATCTCTGTACTTTAGAAAGTCATAGAGGTAAAGGTTTAGCAACACAATTATTGAAACATGTTGAAGAAATTGCAATCTCTCTCGATAAAGATTATGTGGTTTTAGATACTGCATTCACAAACAATACAGCGCAAAAAGTATATCTTAAAAACGGATTTGCATTAACAGCCGTTCATTTGTCTAATAAACTTAAATAGGGACAGAGCGACAAAGTAACAAAGAGACAAAGGTTTTTACTGCACTTTTAACTTTGTCGCTTTGTTACTTTGTTACTTTGTCCCTTTGCACCTTAAAAAATCCTTTTTCCTTATCAATAAAAGCCCATTCTGCCATTGCCTGAATAACAGGCATCAAGCCGTTTCCTGCGGGACTTAAACGATACGTTACAAAAGGAGGAACAACTGGTTTTGCTTCTCTGATAATAAGATTATCAGCTTCAAGTTGTTTAAGATGCTGAATCAGCATTTTTTCACTAACGGCTGGAATCGCTCTTTTTAATTCACTGTAACGTTGACTTCCGCCGGAAAGATGGTATAGAATAATGGGTTTCCAATAACCGCCAATTTTTTCCATAACATAAGTTACAGGGCATTTTTCCAATGCATATTGTTTATTTTCCTGTATAGTTGAAGATTCTTTTATCGCTGTCATTTGTGCATACTTTAGGGTAAGTACTTGTCTAAAAGTAAGTGCAAATATACCTTTGTTTCAGATAATAAAAAAATATATCATTATGAAAATTACAATATCTGGTTCTTTAGGGAACGTGAGCAAACCATTAGCAAAAAAACTTGTAGCTTCAGGACATGAAGTAACCGTTATCAGCAGTAGTTCTGATAGAAGTGAAGCAATTAAAGCTTTAGGCGCAAAACCAGCAATTGGTTCTGTGAGTGATGTTTTATTTTTAGAGAAAGCATTTGCAGGAGCTGATGCGGTCTATGTAATGACACCTCCAAATATGGGCGGTTCAAATATTTTGGCGAATATGACAGAAGCAGGAAATGCTTTTGCAAAAGCAATTAAAAATTCAGGAATTAAACGAGTAGTAATGCTAAGTAGTATTGGCGCTGATTTACCAAATGGAACGGGTCCAATCGCCGGAATTTATAACATCGAAAAAATTTACGAGACTTTAGAAAATACTTCGATAACATTTTTGAGAGCCGGATTTTTCTACACCAATTTTTATCATGATGTTCCAATTATAAAAGGCGCTGGAATTATTGGTGCAAATTATTCTGCTCGCAACTGTAGTTCCTTACGTGCATCCGGAAGATATTGCGACTGCCGTTGCAGAAGAATTAGAAAAAACAGGATCAGGAATAAATGTTCGTTATATTGTTAGTGACGTTCGCACGCCAGGTGATGCCGCAAAAGTTTTAGGAGAAGCAATTGATAAACCAGAATTGCCTTGGATTGAGTTTACTGACGAACAATCCTTAAACGGTATGGCTCAGGCTGGATTGCCCGAAGAAATTGCAGGTTTGTATACAGAAATGGGAACAGGCTTGAGAAGCGGAGCAATTGCCGAGGATTTTTTGAAAAATAAAACTTCAGTTGATGGAAAAATCAAATTGGAAGATTTCGCCCTAGAGTTTGCTTCAAACTTTTAAATTTTTAGGTTCAGAATAAAAAATCACTATTTATAGTGATTTTTTTGGTTTAGCAACTTGCTACTTTCGCCACTGGATATTTTTTTGTTTTTTTTTATTTTAAGTAGTAAGCCTAAGAATAAAGTAAGCCTTTAAAAAGATTTTTTATAAGCCTATTTTGATTTTTTGAGCAATAAAAATGGGCAGAATAATTTCTGCCCATTTTTTAATTTTTTGATTTGATTCTTATTTCAAAGTTGTTTTGATTACGATTGCGGCTTGCTGAATAGCAGTTTGAATAGCGGGAACATTTGAAATTGGATTTAAAAGTCCGTAATCGTGAATTAATCCGTTGTATCTTGTCAAAGTTACAGGAACTCCAGCTTCGTTTAGTTTTCTGGCATAAGCTTCGCCCTCGTCTCTTAAAACATCATTTTCGGCAGTTTGAACTAATGCAGGAGGAAGATCTTTAAGTTCAGCTAAGCTAGCTTGCAATGGAGAAGCATATTTTTCAGTTCTTTTTGAAGTTTCTGGCAAATAATTATCCCAAAACCATTTCATCATATTTTTAGTCAAGAAACGTCCGTTTGCATATAAATTATAAGATTCAGTTTCAAAATTGGCATCCGTTACAGGCCATAATAAAACTTGCAATTTAATGTGTGGACCTTTTTTATCTTTTGCCATCAAAGTAATTGCGGCTGTCATGTTTCCTCCAACACTGTTTCCAACAACGGCTAGATTTTTACCATCAACACCAATTTCTTTCCCGTTTTCAGAAACCCATTGTGTTGCGGCATAAATTTCATTGATTGCGACCGGATATTTTGCTTCTGGAGAAGGCGTATAATCTGGGAAAACTGCCACTGCACCGCTTTCGACAACCAAATCCCTCACTAATCTTCTATGAGTTGGATAATCTCCTAAAACCCAGCCACCGCCGTGAATGAAAATAAAGACTGGTGCATTTGCTTTTGCGCCTTTAGGTTTTGTAATGTGAATTTTTACTTTTAAACCGTTTTGAGAAATTACTTTTTCAGATTCTTCAATTCCTGAATAATCAACTTCAACCGATTTTTGGGCTCCAACTAATACATTTCTTGCATCAGCGACTGGCAATTGTTCCAATGGTTTTCCGTCACCTGAATTTAATGCGTTTAAAAAGCCTCGTACTTCTGTAAAAATTTCTGGGTCATTTTGTCCTTTAAAAGGTCTTTCTTGTGCTGAAGCAATTGTACTTGTGATTAACAATGCGGCAATAAATAAGCGCTGTTGTAATGCTTTAATAGTTTTCATATCTTTTATCTTTTTAATTATTTATAATTTGATAGGACAAAGATATGGCGGTTATAAAGCCTTAAAAATAGATAAAAGTCTATTCTAATTGTATATTTTTCCCTTGAAGGTATTTTTTCTTAAAATTCGATGGAGTGTCGCCAACCTTATTGGTAAAAAGTCGGTTAAAGTAGGCCGGATCTTCATATCCAAGCTGATAAGCAATCTCTTTTACGCTTAAAGAGGAATAGCCCAAAAGTCGTTTTGCTTCCAGAATAATTCGGTCTTTGATAATATCATTTGGCTGTTGAAGTTCTAATCGATTGAATTTATTCGAAAGTGTTTTTGGAGCAACACCAAGAATATCAGCATAATCAGCAACGGTGTGTTTGGTTCTGAAATGAATTTCAACCAATCGGCTGAAATCTCTAAAGAAATCCATTTCCTTTGAAGGTTCATCATTCAAAACGCCCAATTGCTGTATTTTCCAAATTCGGGTTGCTTTTATAATCAACTGTTTCAAATAGGTTCTAATCATTTCTTCTTGAGAAGAATCGGGAGCATCAAATTCTTGTTGCAGTTGTTTGTAAATGCCGTCTATAAACACAACTTCTTTATCCGGAATTGCTGTCATTGGCATTTCAAAAATATTATTGAATAATAATCCGTCACAGGCAACTTCGGCATCATGAATCTGTACACAATAAAAATCTCGGTTATAATACATAAAATAACCTGGTTTTTGCCCTTCTTTATCAATTTGCAGATATTGATTGCTGTTGATGAAAAATAGGGATGGACAAGAAGTTTGATAATGTTTAAAGTCGATCGTAATTGAATACTCTTCAGGAAGATAAAGGACTTTAATATAAGGTTTATACGCTTCTCCATTAATTTCTTCAATAAAATCTTCATTCAAGGCAAAGAAGCCGAGTTTTTTATAATTAGATTCAAAAAAATTGTGGTTTAGCATATTGAGTTTTTATTTCTGATTTTCAATTTTAGAATGAAGTTCCAAAATGTTTTTATTGATGATATTTTTATCCGAAACTGTTTTGGCCAATTTAAGAGCCATTTCAAAATGATTTTTCGCTTTTTGGTTATCAATATCACTATATAAATTCCCGAGCGACGAATAATAAAAATGATTATCAGTCAAATTTAGTTTTTCTGCTTGAATTATTGCTTCTTGTTTGCCCATAACTTTTGATAAGGCAAAAGTACGGTTCAAAGCTACAATTGGCGAATATTCCAGAATAATCAAATGATTATAGAGTTCAAGTATGTTTTTCCATTTTTCCGAAGTATCGCTTTTCAGTGTATGCCAATAGGCGATTCCGGCTTCAATATGATATTTTGAAAGTGTATCTCCGATAGATGATTTTCCTAAGAAATAAGCGCCGCGATCAATCAATTCCTGATTCCAAAGCGTTTCATTTTGATCTTCGTATAAAATAATTTCGCCGTTTTCTGAAGTTCTAGCTTCAAATCGAGAAGAATGAAAACACATCAGCGCCATTAAAGCATTTGTAGAAGGCAAATTTGTTGCCGAATTCTGAATCAATAAATAAGTAAGGCGCATGGCTTCGGCACAAAGATCTTTTCGTAAAGTTGTATTTTGAGAAGTAGAGTAGTAGCCCTCAGAAAAAAGCAAATAAATCGTTTTTAAAACCGTATCAATTCGGTCTTTGATTGCGAGCAATACTCGGACTTTCAATTTTGATGTTTTCTTCTTTGAGTTTTTCTTTGGCACGATTTATACGTTTGTAAATCACTTCTTTATTCGATAAAAAAGCATCTGAGATTTCACTTATTCCAAAACCGCACAATAAATTCAATGCCAATGCAATCTGCGCTTCGTCTGAATTACAAGGATTGCAGACCGTAAAAATCATCGCCAGCTGACTATCAACAATATTTTGTTCTGATAAATCAATTTCAATTTCCTCACCATTTAATGGGGAAGTATGTTTTATTTCAGAGACGATTTTCTTCTCAAAAATGTCATTTCGCTTAAAATGGTTTTTGGTTTTATTTTTAGCAACGGTATAAAGCCAAGCTGTCGGATTATCTGGAATTCCTTTTATAGCCCAAGTTTCCGAAGCAGTCAAAAAAGTATCACTCACAATATCCTCGGCAATTTCAATATGATGAATGCCAAACAAACTGCAAAGCACCGAAACAATTTTTTGGTACTCGGTTCTGAATAAATTGGGTATTAGCTCTTTGTTTTCCAAATTATGAATTATGAGTTATGAGTTTTAAGTTAAAGAATTATCAACTCATAATTCATAACTCAAAACTCATAATTATTTTTAAACTGCCATTCTGATTTCAACATTGCCACCAAAATTCAATACTGGGCAATCTTGAGCAATTGCGGCGGCTTCATCATAATCTTTGGCTTTAATAACGATCAATCCGCCAATAGATTCTTTGATTTCTACAAAAGGTCCATCAGTAATTCCTTTGTTAGAGGTTACTAATTTTCCTTTTCCGTCCCAGCGTTGTAAAGGTCTGGCTAATTTATCTTGCGCGACCAGACTTCCAAACCAATTTTGCCATTGCTGTAAATGCTGTTGATATTCTTCAGGCGAAGGCTGAAGCTCTTTTGTTGAAAAATCTCTTCTGAAAATTAATATGAATTCGTTCATTTTGATTCGTTTTTAATGATTTTATAAAAAAGAAGCTGTTTTTATATCGACATAAATTTACTGTTTTTGCCAAAATAAAAACAGCCCAGATTATTTATCCAAATTGGCCCACTCTGTAAGTTCCAGGAGTATTCGCAAAAGCGATGTTAAGACGATTCCACATGTTGATTGTTCCAATGGCAAGCGTAAGATCGATTAATTCTTCTTCAGAAAATTCAGCTCTTGCGATTTCGTAGATTTCATCTGGCACCTCACAGGCATTTACAGCTTCGGCGTAAGCAAGTGCTACTCTTTCGCGTTTTGTAAAATAAGGAGTTTCTTTCCAAGCACTTAAACCAAATAAACGTTGTGTTGTTTCGCCGTGCGCCATCGCTTCTTTAGTATGCATATCAAGGCAATATGCGCAATTGTTGATTTGAGAAATTCTAATTTCGACTAATTCGAAAAGTGATCTTTCAAGTTCTGATTTTTTCAAATAACCACTGATTCCAAATAATGTTGAGATTGCTTTTTGACCTTTTTCGAATACGTTAATTCTAGTTTCCATGATGTATAATTTTAAATGTTATACCCTAATGACAACTGAACTTTCGGAATTGGACAAAATTTTGAAAAAAAATGTAAAAAAAATTAAAAAACCAATGTTTTTGGGCTAATTTGAAGGTGTTCAAGCTTTTTTCCGACCAAAGTTTTTTCTCCAACCGACTGAAATCCGAGATTTAAATATAATTTTTTGGCATTCGGATTATCTTCGTCAACCAATAATCCTAAAGTGTGATGTTTTTGAGTTACATATTCTTCAATCAGAAATCGAAGGATTTTTGAGCCAATTCCTTTCCCTTGATATTTTGGATTTACACCTAATGAATCAATATAAAATTCACCAGCCTTTGTTTCGAATTCAGGATCAAATTCGGGATTGAAATTGCTTCTTACGTATTCTATAATTGGATTTCGCAAAATTTCTAAATCCGCGCCATTATAAATATTCACGACGCCAATTATTTCATTGTCAGCTTCAGCCACAAAACAATTTTGATATGAATATTGGTTGTTTTCTTTCCCAATGAAATGTAGCAGGAAATCTTTCGCGGAAGCGTAATCTTTCTTTTTAATGAATTTATAAATAATATCTTCCATTGCCAATAATAAAATCGGAGCAATTTGTGCTGAATCAGATATTTGGGCTTTTCGGATATTCATTTTTTGGAATGCTTAACTTTAGCAAAGTTAAAGTTTTTATTTAAACACAAAGAAGCATGCTTTCGCTTAAAACTTTGTCAAAGTTTGAAACTTTGACAAAGTTCTACGAAAATATTGTGACGCTTTCTGGAATTCAAAATTGAAAACTAGAAGCGCTGATGAATAATAAACCAAATTAAATTCTTGAAAAACAGTCTAGGAGTATCGGTCTATAATTTTCTGTACGTTGCCGATGAAAATTTCGGTGTTTTTGATTTCTTGTTTGATTAATGGTTCGTAATGCAACAATTTGTATTGTTCCACCATAAAGTTTTTTTGATATTTAATAATCGATTCAAAACTTCGGATTTCATTTTCATCATGCCTTTTCAATTCCCTTTGTTTACTCTTTAAATAATGCAAAGATTTTTTTAATCTTTCAATCTCTAATTTGTCCAAATTGTAACTTCTTAAAATTTAATAAAACAACTGATAGTCAGAAATGCGATAAATTTCAAAATGACCCAAAAAATATTGTCATTTGAGTTTACTGCATTCCCAGCTTTTTTACTCTTAACTACGATAAAAGTTCAAACTTGGATTTTGAATTATTTGAAAAAAGTTCGAAATATTTTTAATTTTAAAAACAGTTCAAATAAAAGTATTTGAAATTCAGTTATTTAGGTTTTGAAAGGATTTGAATCTGTAATCTGCGAGAAACCAATTTACAATTGCTAAATTTCTACCGATATTGGATAAAAATATACAACTTCAATAATTTAAACCACTAGTATCTTTGTTGGTATATTTTAATATAAAATTAAAAAGAAATGAAAGCAATAGGATTTAAAACATCATTACCCATAGAAGAAAAGGAAAGTTTTATAGAATTTGAAACTGTAAAACCAGTGCCAGGCTCACATGATTTATTAGTAAAAATTGATGCAATTTCTGTAAACCCCGTCGATTTTAAAATCCGCCAAAATAGCGCAAAAGATACAGTGCTTGAAACGCCAAAAATCATTGGCTGGGATGCCGTTGGAATTGTGCAGGCCGTTGGAGAAAAAGTAACTTTATTTGAGGTTGGAGATCCAGTTTATTACGCTGGAGATATTACAAAACAAGGAAGTAACGCCGAATTTCAGATTATAGATGAAAGAATTGTAGGCAGAAAACCAAAATCATTAAATATTGAAGAAGCGGCTGTAATTCCGTTGACTGCATTGACTGCTTGGGAAATTTTGTTTGACAGAATCAGAATTAGTGCCGAAAAAGACAAAGGAAAATCAATTTTAATTATTGGCGGAGCTGGAGGAGTTGGTTCAATTGCTATTCAATTGGCCAAGAAAATAGCCGGATTAACTGTTATTGCAACAGCGTCGCGTCCTGAAACAATAGATTGGTGCAAAAAGCAAGGTGCTGATTATGTTGTAGATCATAAAAACCTGATTTCGACAGTTAGAGAAGCAGGTTTTGAACACGTTGACTTTATTTTGGATTTTGTAGATACTAATGCTTATTGGGACATTATGACTGAACTTATTAAACCTCAAGGCCATATTGCTTCAATTACAGGAAGTAGCAACCCCGTTGCATTAAACAGTTTGAAAAGCAAAAGTGTTTCTTTTTCTTGGGAATTAATGTACACACGCTCGATGTTTCAGACAGAAGACATGATTGAACAACATCATATTTTAAACAAAGTTGCCGATTTGCTTGATCAAGGAATTTTAAAAACCACCTTAAATCAAACGTTAAACGGACTAACAGCTGATAATTTAAAGAAAGCGCATCAACTTTTGGAATCGGGTAGAACGATTGGAAAAATTGCCATTAAGTTTTAAATAAAAATATTGAATCGGAGATTTTGACTTTTCTGATAATCTGTGTAGAAAACCTTTTAAAGAATAGTGTTTGCTATATAACAAAATGTTGTATTTTAGTTTACTTGTAAAATTTAATTGTAACGAAACTTTAAAACCAAAAGAAAATTATTATGATTTCAAAAAACAGAGATCTTGGATTATTAGTATTGCGAATCAGCGTTGGAGGTTTAATGCTTTTTCATGGAGTAGCAAAACTGCTTCACGGAATTTCTTTTCTGGTAGAAAACATGGGAACATTTGCTTATGCCGTTTATATTGGTGAGGTTTTGGCTCCTTTGCTTATTTTATTAGGATGGAGAACTAGAATTGCATCAGTTGTTTTTGCTATAAATTGCGTGGTAGCATTAACGGTGGCTCATTCACAAGATATGTTTTCAATTAGTGATCATGGAGGTTACGCAAATGAATTGCTTATGCTTTATCTTTTGGGATCTGTCGCTTTGTTTTTTACAGGTGCAGGAAAATTTGCAGTTTCTAAAACAAATCATTGGGATTAATTCCTTTCTAAAATAGTACCAACAAAAAAGCTCTAAATCAAAAATTTAGAGCTTTTTTATGTTTCATCCCTTCCATTTTGAAAATGTTATCGTATCATTTTGATAAATTTCTAAAGAATGATTTTGTATGTTTTTTGGTATGTGGTTTACAATTAGCTATTTATGATGTTTTTAGTTGCTGTGGCACGCCTTTTGTTTTTTATGAGTTAATAGCAGGATTGTTTTGTAAAAACCGCTTTTTAATTCTAAAAAATAAAATGATGAAAACGAATAAAAATAGAAGTAAAGAAATCACAAAAGCATATTTTTCAAATAAATCTAGACGAAATAAAGATCGATTAGTCAACTTGATGGTGTTTACCGTAGTTCTTTTTATCACTGTTTTGTTAATTACTAAAATAGTTTAGTCTATTATGGAAGCCACTCAACAGAGGATAAATGCGTCTGTTTTTTCTTCAACAGGAAAAGTTAGTGAAGCTAATGATTTTTTTATCGAAGAATCAAAAGCCGAACATATTCTTTATTTAAATGAAATCTGTAAAGAAACACTTTTATCTGCAAAAGCTCGCGGCACTGGAATCTCAGGAAGGCCACCTGAATTACTATCGGAAAAAATAAAAAAGGTGAAGCTGTTATTGCATTTACAAAAGATGGAAAATGGGCAGGTTTTGCTTTTATATCTTCATGGGAAAATGGCCGTTATGTTTCAAATTCTGGATTAATTGTCGCTCCTCAATTTAGAAATACTGGACTGGCAAAAAAATCAAAAAGAAGATTTTTGAACTTAGTCGTAGAAAGTATCCTGACGCAATGATATTTAGCTTAACGACAGGGCTTGCTGTTATGAAAATGAATCATGTACTCGGTTTTGAACCGGTAACGTATACTGAACTAACAAAAGATGAGCATTTTTGGGAAAACTGCAAAAGCTGTATCAATTGTCCTATTTTATTAAGCAAAGAAAGAAAAAATTGTTTGTGTACTGCAATGTTATTTGATCCCGAAAAAAATAGAGATAATGTTTCAGATGCTGAATGAAAAAAATCAATTTTTGAGCAAATGGATTTGAAGTAAGGATGATGCAATTGAACTAAAAAAAGCGAGACTTTCTATAAACTAGAAGTTGTCTCGCTTTTTCAATTAAAATCAGAAATCAAATTAACCGTGAGCGGCAACAGAAACGTCTGCCCATTCTTCCCAGGTTTTTAGTTTTTGTTCGTAGGTTTGTTTGGCAAATGGTAAAGCTACTTTTCCTAAGAATAGGCGTAGAGGAGGATTTTCAGCTTCAACTAATTTAATGATGGCTGGAACTGTTGCGCTTGTTTTCCCGAAAGTATCAGGATCATGTCCATCTGCGATTGCTTTTTTAATTCCGTCATAAGCAGGGATGCTTTCGCTTATGATTCCGTTGCCCCAAATATCAGTAACGTAGCCGTTTGGTTCAACCAAAGTAACGTTGATTCCGAATTGTTTTACTTCTGAAGCCAATGTTTCAGTAAGACCTTCAACAGCAAATTTTGATGCGTTGTATAAACCAATTATTGGTAAAGTAGCGATTCCTAAAATAGAAGAAACTTGAATAATATGGCCACTTTGTTGTTTTCTCATAATTGGCAATACGGCTTGTGTTAACCAAAGTGTACCAAAGAAATTGGTTTCAAATTGTGCTCTCGCTTCTTGTTCTGTAGCTTCTTCGACAGCTCCGTTTAAAGCATAACCCGCATTATTGATCAGGATATCTATAGTCCCGAAATGCTGTTGTACTTTTTCTACCACTGCAAACGATTCTGAGCGGTTGTTTACATCTAGTTTAAGAGGTAAAATTGCCTCTCCGTATTGTGCTTTTAAATCGGCTAGGGTATCAATATTTCTGGCTGTTGCGACTACCTTGTATCCTTTTGCTAAAAATGCTTCTGTCCAGGCTCTTCCGAATCCTTTTGATGCTCCTGAAATTAAAATTGTTTTTGACATGTTTTCTAATTGTTAATTGTTAATGATGAATTGTTAATGAGTTATGAGTTATGAGTTATGAGTTATGAGTTATGAGTTATGAGTTATGAGTTATGAGTTATGAGTTATGAGTTAGTTTTTGCTATTTGTTTTTATTTCTATTAATAAGTTTTTTAAATATTGAAATTGATTTTTGATATTGTCATTTAAATATGACCAATCGGTCATTTATTTAATAAAAAAAATTAGAGGCTGTTTTCCTCTATTATATTTTTGAGGGTTTTAGCGATTATTTTCATTTTATCGTTGTTGCCTGACATTCTTGAAATTAAATGACCACCTTCCATCATGGCGAACATGATTACTGCAAATTCGTCGGCATTCCAGTTTGGCTTAAATTCTCCGTTGGCAATTCCTTTGTTGACACTGTTGGCTAATAATTGCTGATTGGCATTACAACCTTTATTGATTTTCTCTTTAACAATAGGGTTGGTGTCGTCGGCTTCAGTCCCGAAATTTAATAACGGGCAACCTCCAGTTAAAGGCGGATTGACAGCATTACTAAAAAAATCGATATAAGTAAATAATTCTTCTTTAGCTGTTTTGCTTTTGCTGATTTCAGAAACCAGTTTATCGCCTAATTTTTTCATATTATGATCAACAGCAAGACAGGCAAGAACTTCCTTATTTTCAAAATGAACGTACATGCTTCCTTTTGACAATTTGGTTGCCTCCATAATATCGCTCATAGACGTTGTCGCAATCCCTTTTGTATTAAAAATAGGTGTCGCTTTTTCGATGATAAATTGTCTGGTTTCTTCTCCCTTTGCCATGATAGCTAAATTTTACGGTACAAATATATGACCGATTGGTCATAAAAACAAATTTTTTCGTGTTTTATTTAATGATCGGATAAAATTATATTGGTTTTTGGCTTTTTAGATTTGTTCATTACCAGTAATAATAGGGGTAGCGTGATGACAAAAAATAAACCGACGAAAAGAAAAGCATCTCTATAACTCAATAAAGAAGATTGTCTCATTATGATGTTTTCCATTAATTTAAGTGCTTTTGATCTTGCTTCGTTATAAGCAAAACCATGATGTTGAAAGTAAGCAATATAGCCGTTAAGACGATTCATTGCTTTTAGATTATCCAAACTTACATTCGAAACCAAAACGTTTCGATGTTCAGCAAAACGATGCGCGATATAGGTGTTTATAATAGAAACGCCAAAAGAACCGCCCAATTGGCGCATCATATTGTTCAGTGCGGCGCCTTGTCCAACGTCTTTGTCATCAAGTGAAGAAACAGCCAACATTGTCAATGGAACAGTCAATAAAGCCATTCCTAGGGCACGGAAAATCAAGGCCGTTGATACTTCAAAAGCACTGGTATCTAAAGTGATTTCAGACATTCTCCAATTGAAATAAATAAACAGTAAAAATCCCGCGACAATAATAAGAACGGGTGAAACACCTTTTTGAAGCAATGTCCCACATAGTTTTAAGGCGACTAAAGCAAATAAAGCGCCTGGCAATAAAAGCAAACCAGTTTGATAAGGTGAAAAACTCAAAAGTCGTTGCGCCACAACTGGACTGATGTAAATAGAAATAAACATACCAAATCCGGTCACAAAAGTTAGAATTGCGGCAATGCTCAAAGATTTGCTTTTAAGAACGCGAAGATTGACAACGGGTTTGTCGACCGTTAATTCCCAATAAATAAAAGTCAATAAGGCAATTGAAGCAATAACAGCAAGAACCACTATATAACGAGTTTCAAACCAATCTTCGACTTCGCCGCGTTCTAAAACAGTTTGAAGTGCACCGACACCAATTGCTAATAAAGCAATTCCGATCCAGTCGACTTTAGCTATTTCTGGTTTTACAGGCGGTTCTTTCAACAAGAAAATACACGAAATCGTTACTAAAATTCCGATTGGAATATTGATTAGAAAAATCCAAGGCCAATCATAATTTTCTGTAATATATCCGCCAAGCGTTGGTCCGATTGTTGGTCCGATGAAAATTCCGGCTCCAAATAAAGCACCTGCGGTTGATTGTTTGTCTTTCGGGAAAAGTTCAAATACTACAACTTGAGATATGGATAATAAAGCGCCACCACCAATTCCCTGAAAGAATCTGAAAAAGACAAGCATCCATATATTCGACGAATGCCCGCACATAAAAGAACAGCATGTAAATAAAATAACCGAACCAATGTAATAATTTCTGCGTCCGAGATTTGCACTTAGAAAACTCGTAATCGGAATGATGATTACATTGGCAATGGCATAAGCGGTTATGACCCAGGAAGTATCTTCTAGAGTTGCTCCAAGATTTCCACTCATGTGCGAAAGTGCCACATTGACAATTGAAATATCAATAAGTTCCATAATCGCCGCAAGGATTACGGTTAAAATCAGAAGTTTTCGTTGTAATGGTGTCATGTTTTATTTTGTACCGATTGGTATATTTTTGGTTAAAAAAAGGCTTTTGAAAATTAAAGCACTTTTTTAATTACGTTAGTTTTGAATAGATTCGAATAAGCTCTTGCAATTAGTCGGGTTTCGGCTTCGTTCCAGATTTCGCATTGTGCATTTACAAATTGTTTTCCTTTTTTGATGATAGAAGATCTGGCAATTATCGTGTCGCCTACATGTGCCGGAGCAAAATAATCAACATTTAGATTGATAGTTGTGTAAAAGTTTTCTTCGTCGAGTGAAAACATTGTCGCGCCAATACAATCATCTGCAATCGCGGCGGTTATGCCTCCGTGCAAAGATTGAATCGGATTTGACATTTCATGTCGAATTACATATTTGAAGGTAACAGTTCCTTGTTCTGCCGCAACAACTATCGGATTCATCCAAAGCATGAAGGGAGAAGGAGAGACTGAAAATTCTCTTCCAATATGATCTTGAAGTACTTGTAGTCTTGTTTTCATTTGTTGTTTATTGTTTATTGTTTATTGTTTATTGTTTATTGTTTATTGTTTATTGTTTATTGTTTATTGTTTGTTTCAGGTTTCAGGTTGACTTCGACTTCGCTCAGTCTTACAATTAAATTTATAATTCATAATTAACAATTTATAATTTTTAAAATACCGATTGGTATATTTTATTTGCTAAAAAAAGCAACTTTCTGAAATTGCTTTATTCTAAATCGTCAATTACTTTGTAAACCGAAGTCATAATAGTTGACAAATTATCCAGACTGTTAGTCAGTTTGCTGATCATTATGGCGCCTTCAATCAAAGCAATTATAGTTAGTGCAGTTTTTTCGGTATCAATAGATTTCGCTTTAAATTCTCCTGCCAAAATTCCCTGATCGATAAAATACATTATTTTTTCTTTCCAATAATTAAGCGTTCTTTCAGCATATTTCTTCAAAACAGGATGCGTATCATCTGATTCTGTTGCAGTGTTCAAAATGGGACAGCCACCTTTTGTTACTCTTAAATTTGCGTATTCTGAGTATAGTTTTGGGTAAACTAACAATTTATCTTTAAAAGTTGTCTGTTTGTCAATCTCTTTTGAAAAAGCATCTTGAAGTTTTTTTACGTTGTATTTGAATGATGCAATCGCTACTTCGTCTTTGCTTTCAAAATTGCCATATATGCTTCCTTTTGTTAAACCAGTCGCATCAGTAATGTCACTGATTGAAGTGCCACTATATCCTTTCATATTAAAGATTGGCGCCGTCTTTTCGATAATAAATTGCTTGGTTCTTTCTGCTTTGCTCATGACAAAATCATTTTGATACTGCAAATATATACCAATCGGTATTATTTTTGATCTTTTTTCTGATTTATTTTAAATAGAAGATTAAAATTAGGAGTAAAAAATCATTTTCAGAAAAAATAAAAGCTCCCATTTGGTTAGTACTGGGAGCTTTTGGGGCATTATAAATTATTGGGCAGTAAAAGTCAGATAATCAAAGTTCATGTTGCCATTTGAAACAATATGAAGTCGGAGTGTTTGTTTGCCCTTCTTCAATTTAATTGTTCCAATAGAGTCAGAGCTGTTCCAATGATGCCATTGTCGCCAATCGATTGGATCTTTGTCATCATGTGTTGAGGTAATTTTCATTTTTCCGGTAGCATCTTTTCCATTTACCTCGATACTGATTTCGCCATCTCCATTTGCGGTATAAAGGGCACCTATTTTATAAGTTCCAGATTTGGTTACATTAACCGTATAATTTATCCATTCTCCGGGCATTGTCCAGCCTATATAAAGTTCTCCAATGCTTCTCGGAACTTTATTATATGGATTGTTGTCAATATCGCCATCTTTCGAATACGAAATATCAACGCCTTCTTTTATTCTGAATTCATTCAGCGGATTTCCGTTTACCGGATTCAATTTTCCGCTTCCGTTGTTTATTTCGTCCGTATCGTGATATGCAATTCCTTCGCCGCCTTGATCGAACAATTCGCATTCTATTTTGCCCGGAATTTGTTGCGGTTTCAATGCTTTTGATGTTTGCGACGTGCAAACAAAACAATTCAGTAAAACGATATTCAGTATTAAAAATGATTTCATGGAATTGTATTTAAATTATTGAACTTCCAAAGTAGCAATTGAATGTGCGAGCACTTGTTACTTTTGTCGCTTTTCCTTTTATCCAAAGAAAATAATCAACATCAGTTTCGCCTGAATTCATTACCACAACTTCCAGTTTATTGTTTTCATTTACAAAAGCAGTAGATAAAAGCTTATTACTGCTTGAATTACAAGCAATACGTTTTGCACCAGGGCGAATAAATTTAGAAAAATGTCCTAAATAGTAATAACCATTTGTATAAATTAAATTTCCGGTTTTCAAATCGGCGTGAATAGGAGCCATGCAGAAATTTTGAACGTGATTTGGCCCGCCTTTTTCATCCAATAAAACATTCCAGTCGGTCCAAGCAACGGTTCCAATATTAAAATCGTTGATCATCGACATGCCGTATTTTTCGCCAAAACTCCAATCGGTTAATAATTTTTGATCAAAATCGGCGGCACAGCCTTCCGTTAAAATTAATGGTTTGTCCGGAAAAGCTTCAGCAACTCGGCGTTCAGCCTCGAAATTCATTCCGTTTTTCATCCAGTCTTCGTACCAGTGATAGCCCACGCCCCAAACATATTTTGTCGCATCTTTGTCTTCCAAAACCGTACTTACGCGTTGATACATCAAATCACGATTGTGATCCCACATAATCAATTTCTTTTTGAAAGTCCAGCTTTTTGCATGGTTGGACCTAGAAAGTTTTTGATGAAATCGCGTTCTTCTTCGGCAGTAAAAATACACGATTCCCAGCGCTGAACCGCCATTGGCTCATTTTGAACCGTATAACCCCAAATCGGAATGCCTTCTTTTTCGTATTCGTTTACAAATTTCACAAAAAAGTTAGCCCAACTTTGATGGTATTCTGGTTTCAAAGTACCGCCTTGTAAAACGTTATTATTGGTTTTCATCCAAGCCGGCGGACTCCAAGGCGAAGCATACAAAGTGATTTTGCCTCCAGCTTTTGCAATTACTTCTTTTATAAACGGAATTCGATATTTTCTGTCGTGACTGATATCAAAAGTTTTTAAATCTTTGTCGCCTTCTTTGATATAGCTGTAAATATCACTCGAAAAATCACAACTTTGCATGTTCGTGCGTGCCAAAGTATATCCAATTCCTTTTTCTTTATCATAATAAGCCGTCAGGATTTCCTGTTGTTTGTCTTTTGGAAGCTGATAAAAAACTTCTGCAGAAGCATCTGTCAAAGCGCCTCCAATTCCTAACATGGTTTGATAAGTTTTGGCTGGATCAACAAAAACCGCAATTTCTTTTTCTGTTGTTTGTGATTTTGCAGAAAAAGAAAGCGTTTCGGTTTTGCTTAGTTTTTTGTCCGAATTTTTAGCCGTTACATAAACGGTAACGCTTTTGTAATCTATTGTTTTACTGGCTTTTTGTTGCGCCAATAAACCAACAGATAAAAATCCAGATAACATGATGGTCAGGCATGTTTTGTTGGTATTAATAGTCATAATTGAGGTTTTTTGGTTTAGATTTTTATGCTAAAATTTGATCGATAGTCTGCAATTCATATTCTGAAAAAGAAGTATTTTGAAGACAGCCTAAAGAATCAATTACTTGTTCTGATTTGCTTGCGCCAATGATTACAGATGAAATTCGTTTGTCTTTTAAAACCCACGCCAATGCCATTTGTGCCAAACTCTGACCGCGTTCTTCGGCCATTTTATTTAATCGGCGAACTTTAGCAATATTTTCTTCGGTAATAGCATCTTTTTCCATTGCACCGTTTCCACGATTGGCGTTTGCTCTTGAATTTTCTGGAATCCCATTAAGATATTTATTGGTCAAAAGTCCTTGCGCAAGAGGAGAAAAAGCAATGCCACCAATTCCGTTTACTTCTAAAACATCCAACAAACCATCTTCAACAGAACGTTCAAACATGGAATATTTCGGCTGATGAATGACACAAGGCGTTCCTAATTCTTTCAAAATTTGATACGCTCTTTCAGTTTCTGCCGGACTGTAGCTTGAAACTCCAACATAAAGTGCTTTTCCTTGGCGTACAATCAAATCAAGTGTCGCCATAGTTTCTTCCATTGGCGTATTTGGGTCTGGTCGGTGATGGTAAAATATATCCACATAATCAAGTCCCATGCGTTTTAAGCTTTGGTCTAAACTTGCTATTAAATGTTTTTTTGAACCAAAATCACCATAAGGTCCGTCCCACATTGGCCATCCGGCTTTTGTTGAAATCAAAAGTTCATCCCTATATTCTTTAAAATCTTGTTTGAATATTTCGCCAAAAGTAATTTCTGCTGAACCTGGAGGCGGACCGTAATTATTAGCAAGATCAAAATGTGTAATGCCATTATTAAAAGCAGTGTGCAGAATTTCGCGTGCATTATCAACGTTGTCAATACCGCCAAAGTTGTGCCACAATCCCAAAGAAAGTGCTGGCAAAAGTAAACCGCTATTGCCGCAACGACGGTATTGCATTTTTTGATAACGGTTTGAATCTGGTATGTAAGTCATTTTTAATTGTTAATTATAAATTGTTAATTATAAATTGTAAAAAGTGAAAAGTGAAATGCGACACTTTTTTTGATGGAAAAACTATGTGTATTTAAACAAGTGAAACGCCTTTCTGCGCAAGTAAAATCTATGATTCTATGTGTTTAAATTTAGATTTTTTCAAAAGCTTTTTCAGCAATTTCTAAATCGGTTGTGCCTCTGAAACCGCTGAAACCAACTGATAATTTTGTACCATCTTTTAAAGTTATCGGTTGTCCGCCTTGCCAGCCAATTAAATCTGGAGCTTCGATTCCGTTTGCGTTTTCGTCGAAAATTCCGTTGAAAACCATTTTTTCATATTCTCCTGTTTTTACTCCGGTAAGCCACACTTGGCTCGCTTTTGTCCAGGCAATCTTGTACGATTGTCTTTGGCGTGGTTTGTCATTTCCGTACATTTTGCCGTAAATATTTCCTTCTTCATTAATGATGCAAACCGCAACATTTCCGTTTGAAATCTGTCGATCTTCTTCTATTTGAAGGTATTGCGGAATCAGTTTTTCAATTTCGGCGAAAGCCAGAGCAATTTGAGAATCCATTTTAATAATTGTAAATTATGAATTGTTAATGGTTAATTTTTTCGCGTAAAGCTTAAAGGCCAATGTCATTTAAGTTAAGCGTTAAATTTTTCTCGCAGAGTCGCAAAGACACAAAGTTTAGGACTATCTTCTCTGCGTCTTCGCGACTTTGCGAGAGTTAGATTAAAGAAAATCTTAGCGAAAAACTCTTAACTTAATGACATTGGCTTATAGCCTACAGCTTTAAGCGAAAACAAAGATGAATTATTAAATTATTTCATTTCTTAAACTAGATCAAGAAATAATAATAAATAAAACCTCTTATATTTACTTTTTGTTTGTAAATGAAGTTATTGCCCAATTGCTAAAAGAGATAAAATGTTTCAGAAAATTCACGATTACCTTTCCAGATCTGCGCGTCTCTCTAAAGAAGAAGTAAAAATCTTTGAAAAAAGTCTTGAATTCAGAATGGTTCCGAAGAAAACGATTCTGCTTAAAGCTGGAGAAATCTGTAATTTTGAAGCTTATATTAATAAAGGATGTATTAGAGAATATTTTATTGACCGAAACGGACAGGAATTAACACTCCAGTTTGCTGTTGAAGATTGGTGGGTGAGCGACATTACGAGTTTTGAAGATCAAGTGCCAAGTGATATGTATATTGAAACTTTGGAAGATTGCGAGCTTTTGGTTTTAACCCGACAATCTAAAGAAAACCTAATCAACGAAGTGCCGCATTTAGAAAGAATGTTTCGTTTGATGATTCAACGGCATTTATCAAAACTTCAAAAAAGACTTTTTAAAACCGTTTCTTCCACTGCAATGGAACAATATGTCGAATTTATTACGCGCTATCCATCTATTTCACAGCGTGTTTCGCAACAATATATCGCTTCATATCTCGGAATAACGCCTGAATTTTTAAGCCGATTACGCACAAAACACCTAAAAAGCGGAAAAGCGCAGGAATAGCAATTTAGCTTTTTGAAGCTTCTCTATTCTTGATATGATTTCGATGTGAAATTCCCCATTTGATCATTTCAGAAATTATAGGGCCAAAAGATTTGCAATACGACGTTGATTCATAAAGAATCGGAATTAAAGCGTCAGGATCTTCGGTTCTTTTGACTAAATTATTCAGTTCCATATCTTTTAATTCCTTAGACAACATTCGGGATGTTATTCCGGGAATACTTTCTTTGATGTCTTTGAATCGGTTATTTCCGTTGCAAATAGAATTGATAATAGGAAGTTTCCATTTTCCGCCCAAAACATACAAAGTATCTTGAAGCGCCTGAAATTCCTCTTTTTGATTTCTTGCCATAATTTTATTTTTGCGTACTGAAAATTTTGATATTTTTTTACTCCCGCAGATTTAGCAGATTGCACAGATAATTTTTTGCCACTGATTAAAAATATTTTAATTCATTTTATTCAGCCTAATAAATCTGCATTATCTGCCAAATCTGCGGGAAACAAATTAAGTTTTGTGTCTTAGCGTCTTGGTGGCATGACTTAAACAAAAGTATAAATAAATCATAAATAATTGCATTTATGTATTTAACTACGTAGTTTTGTGTAATAAAATTTTAAAACAAATGAAACCTGTAATAGTTCCAATAGAAAACAAGTTCGAAAATGCCATTGCCGACTTAATATTAAACATTCAAATTAATGAATTCAATGTTCCGATTACGAGAGAAGATCAGCCCGATTTATTCAATATTCAGAACTTTTATTATGCTGGAGGTGGCGGATTTTGGGGCGCATTTGTCAATGATGAATTAGTTGGTACGATAGCTTTGGTAAAATTTGATGAACATTCGGCCGCCATACGAAAGATGTTTGTAAAGAAAGAATTCCGCGGAAAAGAGTTTTCGATTGCACAGCAATTATTAGAGACTTTAATAGAATATTGCAAAGAAAACGGAATCGATGATTTATATTTGGGAACTGTTGCGATTTTAGAAGCGGCATTGCGATTTTATGAAAAGAATGATTTTGTGCGAATTGAAAAAGAAGCGCTTCCAGAAAAATTCCCGTTAATGAAACCCGATAATGTTTTCTGTCATTTAACTTTAAAGAAATAGAAATGAATATTATAGACGAATCAGGAATTTTGGCTATTTCGACGCGATTACAGCGTTTGAGCGAGCAATTGCGAAAAGACGGCGCATTGGTTTACAAGTCATACGGAATTGATTTTGAACCGAAATGGTTTCCAGTAATTTATACCTTATATCATAAAGATACTTTAAGCGTCGTGGAGATTGCCAATGAAATAGGCTACACGCATCCGTCAACAATAAGTTTGTTGAAAGAACTGGAAAAACAAAAACTGATTCGCTCTAAAAAAGACAAAATCGACGAACGAAAAAGACTCATTCAGTTGACTTCAAAAGGGCAGGAGCTTATCGAACAAATGAAACCCGTTTGGGAAGTCATGAAAAGTGCTTTAACCGAAATCACTAACAATCAAAACAATCTGTTAAGAGCTATTGAAGAAGCCGAAAATAAAATTTTGCATCAAAGTTTTTTGCAGAGGGCTTTGCAATTGAAGAGTGAAGAAGAGAAATAAAACAAAAAGCGATCTTATTAGGATCGCTTTTTTTATATAATTTGGTTATAAAATGATATTCAGGATAGGTGATAAAGTCCGATATGCTCCAAAAACTACTCCATTCTTATTTGCCACTATTCCTAAAAATCGTTTCTATTATGTACGATAAAGTGTATATTTTGGATTTAGAGTTTTGATGTTTTTGCAAAACTTTAACATCTGTAAAATTTTGGTTTATAAACGAAATTGATATTTATGTATCTTTATAAAATAAAATTATAAAGATGACCATTCAGCAGTTAAAATATATTGTCGCTTTAGACGAAGAACGTCATTTTGCAAGAAGTCGCCGAAGTTTGCATGGTAACGCAACCCGGACTTACGATTCAGCTAAAAAATCTCGAAGAAGAAATTGGAATCAAGATTTTTGACCGAAATAAAGTACCGCTCACGCCAACCGTTCTTGGAATTGAGATTATCAACAAAGCCAGAAAGATTCTTCGTGAAGTAGATGAAATCAGGGATTTTGTGGTGAACGAGAAAAATCTGTTGGAAGGAGAATTAAAACTCGGCATTATTTCGACTTTGTCGCCTTATCTGATTCCGCTTTTTATTCAGGCGATGAAAGAAGCGGCGCCAAATGTGCATTTTATCATCAAAGAAGCTTACACCGGAGTATTGATGAAAGAATTGGAAACCGGTGCTATTGACGTTGCCATTATGGCGACTCCAACGGGAAATCCAAATTTAATTGAACACGTTATTTTTAAAGAACCATTTGTGGCATATTTAAATCAAACCCATCCGATGGCGAATAATGAATTTTATGAAATGCAACCCGGCGATAAAACCGAATTATTACTCCTGCATCATGAATATTGCTACAACGCACAATTGCTAGATATTTGCGGATTAAAATCTTCGGATAAAATAAAGGAACAATTTACCTATGATATCAATTCCATAGAAACTTTAAAAAACCTAGTTCGCGCACATTTAGGATTCGCGATTATTCCGAAGCTTTCAACAGTAAACGAATCCGGCGGACTTTTCAAACCTTTTAAAGAACCCGTTCCGGTAAGAGAAATCAGCCTCGTAGTTTCAGATTCGTTTTCAAAGAAATTATTGCTCGAAAAAATGAACGAAGCCATTTGGAATTGCCTTCCTGAATCGCTCAAAAAAGATTTCAGCTATAAAAAAATCCGTTGGAACGATTCGCCTTATTTTATAAAAGCGGTTAGTAAGTTTATGTAATACTTAAATTCCAAAATAAAAATTCCAAATTCCAATTTTTTAAGACTTGGAATTTGGAATTTTATGTTTTTATCATTCTGAGGAATGAAGAATGACAAGCTTATATTGAATTGATAATTAACAATTAATAATTTATAATTATTTTTTAGAAGCTTCAATAATCACATTTGCCACTTTCTCAGGCTGAGAAATAAAAACCACGTGGCTTCCTTTAATTTCAGTGATTTTTGTGTTAGAACGTTTGTACATCGCACGTTCGATGTCAGGATTGATGCTTTTGTCTTCAGTTGCAACGATTCCGTAAGAAGGTTTAGTTCTCCAAGTCGCTTTAGTAATTGGCGTTACAAAACCTTTTGCATAAAAAGCACCTTGTGAAGCAAACATAAAATCAGCATCTTCTTTGCTTAAATCGCCTGCAAAACCAGCGTGGAATTTCGCTTTGTCATAGTAAGCAATACCTTTATCATCTGGAGCTAAAACACCATTTTCGGGAGCTGGAGGCGCAGTTTGAAGCCATTGAACAGAAGTTTCTCCATTGTCAGGCTGTAAAGCCGCTACGTAAACCAAAGCCGCCACTTTTGGGTGATTTCCAGCTTCAGTAATTACGGTGCCTCCCCAAGAATGTCCAACCAAAATTGTTGGTCCGTCTTGTTTGTCTAAGGCTAAATTTGTTGCTCTGACATCATCTTCTAAAGAGCTTAACGGATTCTGAACGATTGTTACATTATAACCTTTTTTTGTCAAGATTTGGTACAAACCTTTCCATCCTGATCCATCCGCGAAAGCACCGTGAACCAATACTACGTTTTTAATTTTAGGAGTAGTTTGAGCGTTTACGTTTGCTGTTGTAAGTGTCAAACTAAGGATTATTACTGCGAATGCTAAAAAGCTTTTAAATATTGTTTTCATTTTTATAAAATTTTAGATTGTTGATTTTAGATTGTTTGTTTAAATTCCGTTTCCCCGCAATCTTGTCATTCCGAGGAACGAGGAATCTTCGCAAGTTGCTCCGTCAGGTATGTCGCCAATCTTTGTAGAGTTTCTCGTGGAGATTCCTCGTTCCTCGGAATGACAAGATTGTGAGTAATTGGGATTTGAAATTTTTGTATTGGAATTTAATTTATTTATAATAAAGTGATTGATAAAGTAATTTCTGTATTCAAAAGTTTAGAAATCGGACAAATTTCTTTTGCTTTTTGAGCTGTTTTCTGAAAATCTTCTGCAGAAATTCCAGGAACTTTTCCAGTAAGTTCTAAAGCAATTAAAGTGATCGTTCCGTCTTCAAAAGTTACTTTAGCTGTTGTGTCTAAATCTTCCGGAACAAAACCAGCTTCAGATAATAAAAAGCTTAATTGCATAGTAAAACAGCCAGAATGTGCTCGCTGCAATTAATTCCTCAGGATTAGTTCCAACACCTTGTTCGAAACGAGTTTTAAAAGATAATTGTGCATTATCTAAAGTTGTGCTTTGCGTACTAATGGTTCCTTTTCCTTCCATTCCTGTACCTTTCCAATTTGCGTTTGCTCTTCTTGTAAATTTCATGATTTCTAATTTTTTAAAGTTATTTTTTAAGATGATCAAATCATTTCTTTGATTTTGATGGGACAAAGTTATGGTGATGGTAATCATTAATCAAATTAATAATTTTTAGTAGTTATAAAAATAATTTATAATCATAGGTTTTACTGGTGTAGATTAAAACTTTTAGTTGAAATTTTTTTATTCCTAAATTTTGAATAGGAGAGGAAAGAGCATGTTTCACTTCGTTATTTGGTTTCAAGTTAGAATTTGAAACAAAGTAAACAGCTGATTTTTAGTTTTATAAAAGCATTGAAATTATTTTTATCCGAAACAATTTTTATAAGAATATCAGAAGAATAATTTTTTGAGTGAATAACCTAACTTTTAGATTTATGAAAAATGCTTTTCTAATAATTACAGTTTGTTTGAGTGCCGTTTTGTTCTCTTGCAAGAAAGACAAAGAGCAAGTACCTACAGAAGCTGAAAAGTCTGATACTGTTACAGATTCTACTTTTGCTGATAACGGTTGGCCACGCGAAGCTGAAAATAACGGTACAAAGCTCGTTTATTATCAGCCTCAGGTGGATGACTGGAAAGATTTTAAAGAACTTACAGCTCGAGTAGCTTTTTCTTTGACGCCAAAAGATGGAAAACAGGTTTTGGGCGTTGCTTCTTTAAAAGCCGAAACATTGGTCGATAAAGACAACCGAAGCGCTTATATCAAAAACCTTCAAGTGACCGATGTGCGATTTCCAGCATTGGACGAAAAGAAAGTTCCTGAAATGGAAAAACTGTTCAAAGAAACACTGCCTCAAAGCGGAGATCCTATTTCTGTAGATCGCATTTTGGCCGATTTAAGTCATACCAAAAGTCCGCCAAAGGGAATTGCGGCTAAAAACGATCCGCCAGCAATTTTTTACAGTACAAAGCCGTCGCTTTTGCTTATTGTTCAAGGCGAGCCGGTTTTAGTTCCGATTGATAAATCGGATATACAATATGTGGTGAACACCAATTGGGATTTGTTTTTTGATAAAACGACGAAAGATTATTATTTGCTAGCCGAAAATATCTGGCTGACTTCGAAAAAAGTGGAAGGCAAATGGACAAAAACGACAAAACTACCTTCAGGCTTAAGCAATCTTCCATCCGGAGAAAATTATGATGATGTCAAAAAAATGATTCCGCCTCCAACTTCGGGCAATGCTCCAGAAGTTTTCTACAGCAATAAACCAGCCGAATTGATCGCAGTAACTGGAAATCCGAAATTCATTAAAATTGACGGAACCAAATTGATGTACATTGACAATACCGAAAATGATGTTTTTGCCAATGAAGCCGACGGGCAATATTATGTATTATTATCAGGAAGATGGTTTAAATCGAAAGAATTGACAGGACCGTGGTCGTATGCAGGAAATAATTTGCCAGCTGATTTTGCTAAAATCCCGAAAAATTCGCCACGTGCAAATGTATTGGCCTCTGTACCTGGAACGCAGGAAGCCAATGATGCGGTAATGTTGTCGCAAGTTCCAACGACGGCTATTTTGAAAAAATCAGATGCCGAAGCAAAGGTAAAAGTGACCTATGATGGCGGAACGCCTCAATTTAAACCAATTGATGGTACAAAAATGCAATATGCAAGCAATACGCAAGAGAAAATTATCAAAGTAGGCGATTTGTATTATTTGTGTTTTCAAGCCGTTTGGTTTATGTCGACAAGTCCAAACGGACCTTGGAAAACATGCGATTCTGTTCCGAAAGAAATTTATACGATTCCACCAAGTTCTCCGGTGTATAATGTGACGTATGTAACGCAAACCACAACCGATACTACTGTAGAAAGCAGTTCAACTGCCGGTTATTTGGGTGCTTTTATTATTGGAGCTACTTTTGGCGCCATATTGAGTTATGGTACTGGATGGTATTATCCGCCGTATGTATATTATGGCGGAATGTATCCAATTTACCGTCCGTGGCCGTATGCGTATGGAGGCGGAGCGGTTTATAATCCGTGGACAGGTGGTTACGCTACCGGAAGACGTGTGTACGGACCTTATGGTGCCGCAGGAACGTCGGCTTGGTACAATCCAGCAACGGGAAGATACGGGCGTTCTGCAAGTGTGCAAGGTTGGTACGGCGGTCGCACTGCCGCAAGTACCTATAATCCGTGGACAGGAAATTACGCCAGAACCAATCAAGGACATAATGCGTATGCGCAATGGGGGCATTCTGCCGCTACAAATGGCAATCAATGGGCGCAGACCGGACATATCACAACGCGACGCGGGACAGCAGTGGCGTATAAAACTTCGGGCGGAAAAGAAGGTGTGATTACGCATCGCCGTGGCGGAGGAACTACGATTCACACCAATAATAATCTATACGCAGGCCACGACGGACATGTCTATAAAAGAGATGCAAACGGAAACTGGAGTCATTATAATAATGGAAACGGTGGCTGGACACAAGCAGGAACTTTGGGCTCGTCAAAAAAAGCAGGTGAAGGCATTCAGAATAGAGCGAATCAAGGACTTGGTGCCAATGGAGCAGGGGAGCGCATCCAGCGTGACAAACCCAACGAAGGACTTGGAGCAAATGGCGCTGGAGAACGAATCCAACGTGACAACTTGCCAAAAGCCAACCAAAACCTAGGTGGTGAAACCCGATTAGGCGACAGAACTGAAGGAAATAATCTAAACAGACCAGAACAAACGCTAGGACAACCCAATAAACCGCTTGGAGAACCCGGCCGTGCTGATGTTACAAACGATCTTGATCGCTCTGCTTTTTCAAGAGACCGTGGTGAATCGCAAACTCGTAATTTCCAAAATTTCCAACGTCAAGGCGGGTTTAATGGTGGCGGATTTAGAGGTGGCGGTGGTTTTAGGGGTAGGAGATAGGTTTTTGTAAAAGGTTAAATATAATTCATTAAAAAAAATCAGGTTTAGCGGTTAAATGCTGAACCTGATTTTTTTAATAATAATTTTTCACTATTCAATCTTGAATTTTTATGCTAAATCCTCAAAAATAAATTGTCCATCAATTATTTCTTGAATATCTAATATGCTATTAATTTTAAAGTTACGGATTTTGCCTTTTCTTAGTAAGCAATTTGTTTTTAAAATTATCTCAACATTTTTATCGTCAAAAATAGTTTTTGGTAATGTATTATCAGGTATTATTTCTCCATCTGAATAAATATATATTTTACCGTTATCATGATAATTGTAATTAACAAAAGTTGCATCTTCGGTAATCCAAGAATCTAAATTTTTATAAGTATCCTTAAAAATTTTAAAATCTTTTATATAAATTAATAGATCATTAATTTTGACTACCCTTCTGGTAATGTTGTCATAAGCATCCTTGTATCGTATATAGTAATAAGAACCAATAACAAATTTACAATCAATAGTTTTTAATCTAAATCCTCTTGAATTATAATTAGGATATTTTTTTCCAAAAACCTCATTCTCATTTTTTTAGTAAATGTTTCATCAATAGTAACAGCAGATTTATTGTGGCTTATATAGTCAAAATAATTCATTTGATAAAAGTAATGTTTATATAAAACAGCTTCAGAACGGCCAAGCGTATGAGTTATCATGATATCTTGACCTTCTAATTTAAACGATTTGATTGCGGGTAAATTAAAGAAAAAGTTCTCTTCTATAGAATTTACTATATCGGAAAGTAAATCTGTTTTAAATATTATATCTTGCGTATCATTAACTTGATACAACGTTTCAATGGGAAGAAAATTTTCGGAAAATGATTTTGTGTGAGAATTATACCATTTACACTTTAATTCTATTAATGGAGAGCCAGTTTTTTCGCAAAACTTGTTTTTATCATCTGTAAACTTGAAACCAATAACGGTCATTAAAGGAGGTAGAAACTCTAAATGATTTGTCTCAACTAATTCCCCATTTTCTGTAGTACGGTTAATTTTGTTTTTGAATAATTCTAAATCTACACTTTTCAAAATTACTTTTTTATTTAAATGATATTCTTTAATTAAATCTTCATAATTTTTGCTAGTATGCTCTTTTTTTAAGTTATCCAATTCTTTTTTAAATTAAAATCACTGAGAATTTTATGATTTAGTACAGAAAAAAGAACTTTGTTTATTAGTTTACTATTTATCCATTTGTCATTAAATTTTCCATCCCGTGAGTTGTAATATACACAATGCAATTGTTGTCCTATATCGCGACCAGTTTCTTTATCAAATGATTTTTCTTTTGTTTCTTTAATCACCATTATTGGTGAAGTATAATCAGGATATGCTGAAAGTTTAATATTTGTGAATTCTTTTAAAAATGGGTGTGTTTTGAAGACTATTATTTCTCCAGTTTTAAATTCTGACATTGGTTAATTTATTTTAGTTAAAATGCCAATATATGAATTTTAATGTTAAATTTGAAAAGAATCTGCGTGATGAGTTATATTACAACTGTGTGGATCTTAAGACAGAATTTATTTTGTTTTACTCAAATATAGAAAGATATTTGAGGGCCGAAGATTTAACAATTCTCTTCGGTGTCTCTATCGATAGACACACCGAGAGCAGAATAATGATGCAATCAAACAGTATGCCAATTAGGTCATTAGTTATAATTGATTTAATGCAAGGTAATACAATAATAAATGCTTTCATAGTAATTCTCAGAAATTTACTCGCAAAACCAATGACTCAGTAATTGGGTACCGATCCAACTCATAAAATGAGGTATGTAATTTTTATTAACGCTATTGCTGATCGCAGATTCTTTTATTATATGACTATGGATAAACCTAATTGGCTAAAAGAAAAAGGCTATTTGCATTTATCACCATCATTGGAGTTAGGAAGCAATTGGCAAAATATTGAACGAAAAATTACGAGTAAAAAGTATGTAGAAAATTATGCCTTTTATCCATTAATCCACACAATTCTTTCCGATAGAAAATTTAAAAAAGGTAATTTTGAAAAATTTACTACTGAAAAAAGGAAACATACTCATTATCGCCATAAGACTTTACATCCAGTCAAGAATTCCAAAAAAAGACCATTACACTATGCAAGTCATTTAGATGCTTTAATATATGGATATTATGCCGATATTTTAAAAACCAGATATGAACAGCTTCTTAAAAAAGAACCTTTACAAGATGAGGCAGTTATTGCATATAGAAAAATAGAAACATTTAAAAATTCCGGAATTGGCAAATCAAATATTCATTTTGCAAGAGAATGTTTTGATGAAATTAAAAATAGAACCGACAAAGATAAAGAAACGGCTGTGTTGGCGATTGATTTGAAAAGCTTTTTTCAACTTTAGATCATAAAATTTTAAAGAAGCAATGGGCAAAAGCACTAAATGAGTCTGAAAATATTCCTAAAGATCATTATAATGTTTTTAGAGCTTGTACAAACTTTAAGTATGTTCTTTTAGATGATTTACGTATTCGAAAAAATAAAAATGGAAGAAAAGCTCCTTTTGACGAATCTAAATTAGCTGATATTCGAAAAACAAAAGGATTTAGGTGTTTTTTTGAATCTAATGAAGATTTTAGAAGACATATTAAAGAAGGTAGATTGCCAATTTATTCGAATCCATTTTCAAAAAAAATAGATAATGGGAAAACTGTTAAATATGGGATTCCTCAAGGTTTACCTATAAGTGCTGTTTTAGCAAATCTTTATCTTTTTGATTTTGATCTAGACATTGTGAACAATTGGGTCAAAAAACATAATGTATATTATAGGAGATATTCTGATGATATATTTATTGTTTGTGACAAGCAATTTTGTGACGAAATTGAAAATTATATTCACGCTTTAATAAAGCAATATGAAATAGAAATAAGCAAAGATAAAACAGAAAAATTTGTTTTCAGAAATATAGTTTCTGCAAACAAAAGTAGATTGGAATGTTTTAGGGTTTTAAAAGATGGAAAAGAAATATCTTCTACTATGGCATACTTGGGGTTTGAGTTTAGAGGTTACCATACGGGAATAAAATCTACTAATCTTGCTAAATATTATAGAAAAATTATATCTACAGTTAAGCGAAAAAGTAAAAGAACGCTAAAATTAATAGAGCAAAATCCTAATACAAAAAAAGCAATTTTTAAAAATCAGGTTAAGAAAATTTATAATCTTCCAGTAAAATTTAAAGATGGAGATCTTATGGAAAAGAGAGTAAACAAAAAGATGAGATATAATCTTGTTTTAAATGATAGAGGATTTTATGAATTTAAATTTAGTGAAAGGAAAAACAAAAAGCAGGCAAATTATCATAGTTATATTAGACGTTGCTGTGTTGAATTTCAAACTAATTCTTTTCAAAAACAAATCAGTAAAAGCAGGCATATTGCATTCACTGCAATTACTAAGCATCTAAAAGAAAATTTTAATTAGTAATGCAGATTTTATCTGCATTACTAATTTTTGATTAAAATTTACTCGTACTCCAATTTTGTTCAATCCATGTTTTGATATTTAACTGGCTTCTTTTGTCACTTGGAACTTCATTCCTAATCATTTTTTCAACTTTAATTGCTGAATTCTTATTTTTGAAACCTTGTATTTCAGAAAATTTGTTAATGAAATATAAAACTTCGTAGCCTTCTTTGCGGTTAAGCAAGGTGCTGTCGGGTTCTCCAGATATTTTTGGATCGTCTTCTTTTAGTACCGTCCAAGAATAATCGGTGTAATGTAAGTCAGATTTTGTAATAAGTCCCATTTTTTTAAATTTAGTTAATGAATAATTAATTTTTTTATTGGTATTTATACAAAGATTGATATTTATAGAAGGCATTTTTTACGGAAATCCATAACTTATAAAGATTTATTTATGAGAAGTATGATCCAATTCAAGTATACTCCCTGATAGCACCAAAAAACCAACCCAATTTCCAATCTAACTTTGTCCTATTAATTTAAAAACATAAAATGATGGACAATTTAAAAGATAAAATAGCCATAATCACAGGTGGAAACAGTGGTATTGGCTACGCAACAGCAAAACAATTAAAAGAGCAAGGCGATCAGGTTTTATAAAAGAACACTTGGAAGAGTTGGTATATTTTAGTTTTTAATCACAAGTAAGTGTTTAGTAGTGAGTATGATGTGTTTGTGTTAGCTTTGCAATATGAGAAAGAATGTTAGACATTACGACCCAATTTTTAAAGAAAATGCAGTTCTATTAAGTTATGTACGAAATACGGTTTCAGAAACTGCAGAAGAATTAGGTATCACTCCTAAAATACTCTCTAAATGGCGTAGTGCCTACCTTAAATTCGGAAAAGGAAGTTTCCCAGGTGAAGGTAGAAAAAGAGTATATTTTGAAAACAAGAAAATCTACGAATTAGAAAAGAAACTTGCAGATTCTCAACTACGGTTAGAAATACTGAAAAAAGGACTGAAGTACATAGATCAGGGCAAGCACGTACTTTGTAATTTCATACATCAGAACAGAGATAAATATCCTTTATACAAGATGTGCGAAGTCTTAGGAGCTTCTCATTCAACTTACGATTTATGGACAAAACAACCTTTTTCGAAAACAGAAACACGTGTCTATTTACTTAAAAAAGAAATAACGTCTATATTTTTTGAATTTAAGCGAGCATAAAGGGAGCATACTAATTACCAGAGAACTCCATAGGCGTGGATTTCAAATTTCTGATACACAAGTGTCATTTTACATGGATCTGCTTGGATTGCGTAGCAAAGTAAAAAAGAAATTCAAAGTAACAACCGATTCAAAACACAATCTATACGTTGCTCCTAACGTATTAAAAAGACAGTTTAAAGTAGATAAGCCTTGTAAAGTTTGGGTTTCCGATATTACTTATATCCAAATAAAGAGAAGGTTTTTGTATCTGACTATTGTTATGGATTTGTATGATCGAAAAATAGTAGGATGGAATTTGAGTTCCGTACTTTCTACAGCGGTGACCACTTTTGCGGCGTTTGAAAAAGCTATTATTAATCGTCCAGTTTCAGACGGATTAATATTTCATTCTGATAGAGGATCACAGTATGCGAATAAAATATTTTCTAATAAATTGAAAGAATTTAAATGTATTCAAAGTATGAGTCGCAAGGGTGATAGTAAAGATAATGCTGTGGCTGAAAGTTTTTTTAATACATTGAAAAGAGAATTAATTTATAAGCAAACAAGCTTACTAACAACAAATGAAATGAAAATTGAAATATTTAAGTATATAGAAAATTGGTATAATAAAAGAAGAATACATTCAACTCTTAATTACAAAACTATAGAAGAATTCAATATAATAAATTAGCTATGTTAAAATAACACCAATTGTATTCTTAATTTTAAATTTATGAAAGCGATTAGAAAAACTTATGAACGAGATTTCAAATTAAAAGCAGTTATGTTAAGCTATGAAAATGGAAGTTTAGCTCAGACAGCTAAAGATTTACAAATACACAAAAACCTTTTATTTCTGTGGCGTAAGGAATGTAAAGAACTTGGAACAGGAAGCTTTCCAGGCTATGGATATTTAAAATTAAACTCCGAAGAGAAAAAAATATAATCTCGAAAAAAAATTAAGGAAACGGATTTAAAGTTTGAAATCATTAGAAATGCTAGTAAATATATTTCTCTCGGAAAACCTTTCATCTTTCATTTTATGGCAGAAAATGAAAAAAGTATTCGATAAAATTTATGTGCATAACATTAGGCGTAAATAGAGGAACGTATCGAATATGGAAAAAGGGTTCTGTCACAGAAACACAAAAATGGAAAATGGCTTTAAAAATGGAAATCAGTTCTATCTTTTCTACTTCTAAAGAAACTTATGGATGCCATCGTATTGCAGTAGAACTTCAAAAATCAGGTTATTTTGTATCACACACTACAGTGTTGAAATGTATGAGAGAATTGGGTATTTATGTATCAATAAAGAAAAATAATCAAGCAATCAAAAATTAACGGACAAATTCGCATTAGTGGGAATGTTTGTCTTATTCTATTATAAATGAAACCTTAATAGACTTTTTTACTTCTTACTGTTCTATATTTTTGATAGAAAAAATGGAAAGTGTAAGAAGTCATATTGATTTTAAAAATGTACATAAATTGATTCAAATCGAAGCCCAAAGAAAAAAGATGCTTTGGGAACGAAAAAGCAAAAAGCTATTAATAGCTATAATAGTACTTTTTCTAATGATTATACTTTTTATAGAATAAACCTCCTGTCTGCGCGAACGTCTCAATAGCGCTCATAATTTTGAAGTTGGTTACTTTCAAAAGCTTGACGTTCGTATCAGCGGGGAATTAAAACAAAAGCTACATGATATTGTAGCTTTTGTTTTTATAATTTGTATTGTGTTTTACTCTGATGGAAGTGGCATCTTTTTGTGCAGGGGTTCGGCATAAAAGATACAGCGAACGGCAGGAAACAGCTCCTGAAAATCATCATCATAAAAAAGCATATTTAGTATACTCCATGATACCATCAAAAAACCAACCCAATTTCCAATCTAACTTTGTCCCATTAATTTAAAAACATAAAATAATGGACAATTTAAAAGATAAAGTAGCCGTAATTACAGGCGGAAACAGCGGTATAGGTTACGCAACAGCAAAACAATTAAAAGAGCAAGGCGCTCAGGTTTTTATTACCGGAAGACGAAAAGAAGCCATTGAAAAAGCGGCACAGGAATTAGACGTTACAGCATTTACCGCAGATCAAGCCAATGTTTTGGATATTGAGAATCTGGTTGCTAAAGTAAAAGAAGATTTCGGTGCGGTTGATATTCTTTTTATCAATGCCGGAATTGCGGGTTTGGGAACCATTGAGCAAACTTCGGAGGAATTGTACGACAGCATTATGAATGTCAATTTGAAAGGCGCTTATTTTACGCTGAGCAAATTTATCCCAATTTTAAAAGACGGTGCTTCGGTAGTGTTTCTTTCTTCGAATACTGCAAGTATGCCGGGGCCGGGATCTTCGGTTTATTCGGCGAGCAAAACGGCTTTGAATTCGGTTATGAAATCGGCGGCGTTGGAATTAGCGCCACGAAAAATCAGAGTGAATTCTGTTAGTCCGGGTCCTACGGAAACAGAAGTAATGAAAAAGTCGGTTTAGACGAAAACACCGTAAAAGGAATTATGGATGTTGTAGTCGAAAAAGTGCCATTGAAACAAATGGGAAAATCGGAAGATGTGGCTAAAATGGTTTCGTATTTAAGCGACGACGCGACAAAATTTATCACCGGTGCTGATTTTATTATGGATGGGGGAATGGTTTTAGCTTAATTATTAATTGTGAATTATTAATTATAAATTAAAGTTTAACCGCAAAGCACGCTTAGGTTTACGCAATCCCGATAGCTATCGGGAGCAAAGTTTTTGTTTCACGCAGATTTGGCAGATTTGAGCAGATTTATTTTAATTTTTGAATAAGAAATCTGCTCAAATCTGCCTAAATCTGAAGGATCTGCGTGAAAAAATTATCTATAAAGATCGTAAAGTTATATACAGATAGCTTTGCGATCTTTGCGTTTATAATACGTACGGCTTAAAAATATCTTTGCGTGCTTTGCGGTTAAATTATTCGCATTTCCCTCTGTCCACTTAAACTACTACTTTGTCCATTTCGGCTATTTTATGATTTCGCAGGAAGCATTGTCGGCATACTTTTGACTCAGAAATTAACTGATAACAAATAATTTAAATCAAAAGTTATGGAAACTAAAAAACAAAAAACCTGGGTTATTATCGCAATTATCATTTTAGGCATCATCGCCTTTTTGGTTCCGAATCAAATCGCGACCCAAAACGGAATAAAACGCACTGATTTGCAAAAACACGATTTGAGTATTCCAAACAAGGAAATAGTTCAAGCTAGAATCGATTTTGATGGTCATACCGCTTTTGGGAAACACTTTCATCCGGGCGAAGAGATTATTTATGTACTCGAAGGATCATTAGAATATGAAGTTGAAGGCCAAGTGCCAATTACATTAAAAGCCGGAGAAGTACTTTTTATTCCGGCCGGAATAGTTCACTCAGCAAGAAATAATACAGATATAAAAGCCTCAGAATTGGCGACGTATATAGTCGAAAAAGGAAAACCGGTTTTGGTTATGAAGAAATAGTTTCAGGTTGAAATGCGAATAGCTTAACTGTAAAGTTTTTTCTCTCGCAGATTTAGCAGATTCGGCAGATCAGATAAATTATTTGCAATGGTTGAAAAAAATAATCTGCTAGATCTGCTAAATCTGCGAGAGAAAATCCATTTAATCCCCATAATCTGTGGCAAGATCATTCACAATTAACAGCTTGTCCATTTCACCCTAAACTTTGTCCACTTCACCTTTTTTCTACTTTAAAAACAACAATTGTCAAGATACCTTTTACGAAGAAATTAACTGATAATCAACTAATCAAAAAATAAAAATTATGAAAACGCTATTAAAAATTACAAACAACATTTTTGCAAAATCAATCTTAATTGCAATTCTTTTTATGAATGTGAATGTAACGAATGCACAAGCTCCAAAAGCTATCGAAACAAACAGTTCACTTGGAACTTTAAAACAAATCAATGCCGGATTATTAAATGTAGGTTATACAGAAGCAGGTCCGTCAAACGGAACTCCGGTTATATTGCTTCACGGTTGGCCTTACGATATTCACAGCTACAACGAAGTCGTTCCGATTTTGGTTGCAAAAGGATATCACGTTTTTACGCCTTATTTAAGAGGTTTCGGCACAACAACCTTTCTTTCAAAAGATACGTTCAGAAATGGCCAGCAAGCGGCTTTAGCGAGTGATATTATCGCTTTTATGGATGCCTTGAAAATTGATAAAGCTGTAATTGGCGGATTTGACTGGGGAGCGAGAACGGCGGTTGTGGTATCGGCACTTTGGCCAGAGCGCGTAAAAGGTTTGGTTTCGGTAAGCGGTTATTTGGTAGTGAATTTAGAAGCAAATTTAAAACCGCTTCCTCCAACAGCTGAATTGGGTTGGTGGTACCAATATTATTTCGCAACCGAAAGAGGAAAACAAGGTTACACACAAAATACCTACGATTTCAATAAACTGATCTGGAAAATTGCTTCTCCACTATGGAATTTCGACAAAGCAACTTACGACCAAACCGCACAATCATTTGACAATCCAGATCATGTGGCGATTGTGATTCACAATTACAGATGGAGACAATCTTTAGAGGCTGGAGAATCAAAATACAACAATCTTGAAAAACGTTTGGCCACAAGACCAGAAATCAAAGTTCCAACAATCACAATTGGAAGCGATTTTGACGGCGCTTTCGCGGATGGAAAAGCATACGCCAACAAATTCACAGGAAAATACGAACACAGAATCTTAAAAGGAATCGGACATAATGTGCCTCAAGAAGATCCAAAAGCATTTGCGCAAGCGATAATTGACGTGGATAATTTGAAATAAATATCAAAAATCAATATCAATGTCAATGTCAATGTCAATGAAAATCTCAATAATAAAATTCAAATAATCTAAAATCAACAATCTAAAATCTAAAATTATTATGGAAACAAAAGTTTTATACACAGGAAAAACACACACAACAGGCGGTAGAGAAGGAGCTTCTCAAAGTTCAGACGAACAATTGAATATCAAATTAAGTTCACCGGGATCATCACGTCCGGGAACAAATCCAGAGCAGTTGTTTGTCGCGGGCTGGTCGGCTTGTTTTATTGGTGCTTTAGGAATCGCGGCGTCAAAACAAGGAATTAAACTTCCGGCAGAAACTGCTGTTGATGCTGAGGTTGATTTATGTGTTACTGAAGGCGAATATTCTTTGCAGGCAAGATTGAATATCAGTTTGCCAGGTTTAGATCTAGAAACTTCTAAAGCATTAGCGAGCACAAGCACATCAAACTTGTCCTTATTCTAAAGCTACAAGAGGAAACATTAATGTCGAACTTAATATTTTGTAACTTAGAGCAAACCCGACAGGTTTTAAAAACCTGTCGGGTTTAAATTAAAGGCTTTTAAAATAGAAAAATATACCTCCAAGGTTTTAAAAACTATGGAGAAAATAAATAGAAATGATGAAAAAGATAAGAATAATTAATGCTTTTGCAATATTGTTGCTTTTAGCAGGAAACGCTGTTTTTGGCCAAAGCAATAAAGACAAAAAAGGTTTTGCCTTTTTAGAATTATATACTTCTGAAGGCTGTTCAAGCTGTCCTCCGGCAGATGAATTAATGGGAAAAATCCAAAATCAATACAAAGACAGCAATGTTTTTGTTCTATCGTATCATGTTGATTATTGGGACAAACAAGGCTGGAAAGATATATTTAGCAGTGCGGCAAATACAAAACGACAATACGATTACGCTAAATTCATGGAAAAAGAGCCCATTTATACGCCCCAATTGATCATCAATGGCAAAATAGATTGCATCGGTTCTCAGGAAACAGCAGTTCAAAACGGAATTCTTACAGCGCTTCTAAAACCTGCTGTTGCCGAAATAACTCTGGAAGCAAGTCAGCAGGAAAACAAACTGAATTTAAATTATAACATAAATAAGATTTCAAAAAACAATCGTTTGTATGTTGCAGTTGTTCAAAAATCGGCTAAAAGTAATGTGAAAAGAGGGGAGAATGCCAATCGTGTTTTGTCGCATTTTCAAATTGTCCGCATGACTTGAATAGTTTTGCTTTGACTGGAAATCCAAAAGGGAATGTTTCGGTTTCTTTGCCAAAAGGTTTTAATGCAAAAGATTTTGAAGTTATCGGTTTTGTTCAAGACATGAATTCCGGAATTATTTTGGGGACAAACCGAGCAGTTTTTGCACAAAATTTATTGTAATAAAGGGAGCTGATTTTCAATATTTTTAAAATGAAATTCGAATGTCTTAAACTGTCATTTTGAGAAAGATTTAGGGCGAAAAAAGTGCTTTTTTTGGTTCTGACACAATGACAGTAGTGTGTTTTTATTTGTATTTAAATTATTGAATACCAGTAATTTTTAATTTATTATGTAAATTTATAAATTAAGTCTGAAATATAAAAAAATAGAACGGGTTCTTGATTGTGATTTTACTTTTTTTATAATCAAAACCCCGTTAATTTATTGCTATCTTTGACAAAGTAAAGCCAGCTTGAAACCTGAAACATAATCCCGAAGCTTCGGGAGAAACAAATAAAAAATATGGAAAAAGTAAAACGCTTTCAGGTTTCTTCGAGAGTCATTTGGGGAAGTTCTATAGCACTTGCGATTCTTGCTTCTATTCCCAAATTATTCGATGCGGCCACAACGCTTGGCGATTTGGTAATCAATTCTTCAATTACACTTCTATTTTCGCTTTTTATCTGGTATTACAACATTTATAGTTTGCCGAAATTTTCGGCACAACGCACTAATAAGAGTTTGTTTAACTGGAAGTTGTTGTTAAGCGTTGTATTAGGGATTTTGCTTATGGTTGTACTGGTAATCGCGCATCAGGAGCTCTTTCAGGTTTCAAAAATGGATGCGCCAATTATGTTTGAGCTTCGAGGCGTTTTGATCAACTTGATTGTGTATATGTTTCTGCATTTGCTTTTTCAGAATTATCAAACGCAACAAATAGGCGTGGAGTTGGAACGAACCAAAGCTTTAAATCTAGGTGCTCAATACGAACTTTTGAAACAGCAAGTCAATCCACATTTTTTGTTCAACAGTTTGAACACGCTAAAATCTATGGTTGATATTCAAGATCCGCAGAGTTCAGATTTTATTTTGAAACTGTCTGATTTTTATAGGTTTACGCTAGATAGTCGAAAGCTTGACTTGATATCCTTAAAGGAGGAAATTCAGATTCTAGATTCGTATGTTTATTTGCTGAAAGCACGTTTTGAAGATGGATTTGAAGTAATAAATGAAATAGATCCAAAACAATACGATTGCGCCATTCCGCCTTTTTCGTTGCAACTTTTGATTGAAAATTGCATCAAGCACAATGTTGTTTCTTTAGAAAAACCTTTGCGAATTAAATTATATACAGAAAATGATTTTCTAGTAATTGAAAATCCAATTCAGCTGAAACGTGGCGTTTTGTCAACGGGCGTTGGTTTGGATAATATCAATCAACGTTTTATGCATTTGGCTCACAAGGAAATCGAAATTGACAAAAACGACACTATTTTTAAAGTTAAAATACCGCTTATTTATGAATATCATAATAATTGAAGATGAAGTAAAAACGGCCAAAGCGCTAGGTCAGCTTATTTTGAGTATCAGGCCTGATGCTCAGATTTTGTCGTACATTCAGAGTATTGATGGAGCGGTGGCTTATTTGATGGAAAACGATCAGCCGGACTTGATTTTTATGGATATTCAACTGGCAGACGGACTTTGTTTTGAGATTTTTAAAAATGTTGAGGTTTTGTCTCCGGTCATTTTCTGTACGGCTTTTGATGATTATGCGATTGAAGCTTTTAAATCAAACGGAATCGATTATGTACTGAAGCCTTTTTCAAGAGATAGCATTTCGCAAGCGATCAAAAAAGCAGGCGAACTGAAGAATTTCTTCCAAAGAAATAAAAAAATGATGCCCGATTTCGATTATCTCTTGACCAGAACCGGCGAAAACACAGGCAAAAAAAGCTTTTTGGTCTTTAAAAACAATAAATACCAAACAATTCAAACTGAAAACATAGCGTTTTTCTTTATTAAAAATGAAACGCCCACGATAATGACTTTTGATAAAACCGAATATCAGATTACGCAATCTTTGGATGAGGTGCACAAGTTGTTGTCGCCAATTCAATTTTTAGAATGAACCGACAGTATTTGGTGAATTTTTCGGCGATAAGAGAAGCGGAGCATTATTTTTCGCGCAAGCTGATTATTAAACTCACTATTCCGACTGAGGAGAAATTATTAGTTGGAAAAGAGAAAGCGACAGCTTTTTTGAGCTGGCTGGAAAACCGTTGATAATTGTGAAATGTAAATAGTTTAACCGCAAAGCACGCTAAGATTTTTACATTCAGGACTTAGTACAACCGCAAAGCACGCAAAGCTATGTGTAAAAAACTTTGCGAACTTTGCGTAAACCATTGCGTGCTTTGCGGTTAAATCATTCTGTATTTTATGTAAAAGAAACTTGTGAATTAATTTTAAGTTTTTATTTATATAAGTGTTTTTAAAACAAACTAATACAGTTATTTATGTTTGTTTCTTTTAAGAATATTTCATCGTGTGAAACCACAATTAGTGTACCTTCATATTCGTTTAAAGCGGCAGTCAGAATTTCGATATTCTGGATGTCGAGATTGTTCGTTGGCTCGTCTAAAATGATTAAATCCGGAGCTTGATTTGTGATTGTCAAACCGCAAAGCATTAAGCGCATTCTTTCTCCTCCGCTTAAATAAAGACAAGGTTTATCCCAATCAGATTGTCCGAAAAGAAAACGATTCAATCGCATTTTAATATCATGTTCTTCTAATCCTGAAGTATTATTTTGTTGTGCTTGTTCGTAAACAGTCAAAGAATTGTTTATGAGTGAATAATCCTGGTCAATATAAAGGCTTTCGCAATCTGCGATTTTCAAGATTCCTGATTTTGGCTGTAATTCTTTTAAAATTAATTTAATCAGTGTTGTTTTTCCTGAGCCATTGTTTCCTTTTATGGAGATTCGGTCGCCCGAAAGAATCTGAAAATTCAAATCGGTTTTCCAGATGTTTTCTTCATTGTAGGCGTAATTCAGCGATTCGGCATCTACGATTATTTTTCCTTTGTACAGGCGCGAATTATCAAGTCCGAATTTCATTTTGTCTAAACTCGAAACATTTTCACGCAGTTCGCGCAATTCTTGTGAAATGCCACCAATTTTCTCTTCATGAACGCTTTTGGTTTTAGCAGAACTATTTTCAGCCTTATTTTTTAAAGTATTCATCATAATGCGAGCAACTCCGGCTTTTTCCTGTTTCTTTTTGCCTTTTGAATCCAGTTTTTGTTGTCTTTCAATTGTTTCTCGCTGTTTTTCTTTGGCTTTTTGAAGCTCTTTTTCCTTCGAATGAATATCAAGTGCTAAAGCATTTTTTTCGATGTTTTTTTGTTCTAAATAAAAATCATAATTACCGCCATAGGTTTTGATTCCGTTTGATTTTAGCTCGCAAGTTGTATCAAGCAAATTCAGCAATTTTCGATCGTGACTGACAATCAGCATTGTTGTGGTTGAATCTTTTATGAATTGGTACAACAAATTTCGTCCCTCAACATCTAGATGATTGCTGGGTTCGTCTAATAAAATAAGTTTGGGTTGATGAATCATTATTCCAGCAAGAAATACTTTTGTTTTCTGGCCTCCGCTTAAAAATTGCATTTTTTGATTTAAATCAAAATCATTTAGATGCCAATATTTTAGCGCTTCGTTGCAACGATCTTCAATTGTCCAGTCGTCGTTCAGAATATTCAAATTGGCTTCAGTTACATTTCCCTCGAGAATTTCATGAAAAGCGGTCAGTTTTTGATCAATTTGTAAAGCTTCGGCAATAGTCAAATGATTGTATTGTCCGAAAATTTGCGGAATATAATAGGGTTCGGCCCCAATTTCAATTGTTCCGCTTGACGCAAATAATTCTTTTGCAATAATTTTAAGCAAAGTCGATTTTCCAGAACCGTTATGTCCTGTTAAGGCTATTTTATTGCCTGTATTTACTGTTAAGCTGACAGCGCTAAACAGCAATTCTGTATTAGAATGTGTATATGAAATGTTTTGCAGAATGATCATAATCTCTTTCTTAAGCATTAATAAATCAGCAAAAACCAGGTCTGGCTTGCTGTCTCTATATCTGAAAGAAATTATTTATTCACATTTACGGAAGTGTTTTATTTTAAAGTGCAAAGATAAGAAATGTTTTAAATATCATAACAAATCAAAAGCGTCTGAGAAGTTCTTAGACGCTTTTATATTTTTTTGATCTTAAAAAGCTTAAAATTAGCCTACAATCGCGTTTTTAGAATAGTTTGCAGAATATAATTCTCTAAACATGGCGTAAGTTACGCTTACCATCGCAAAAGCAATAATAGCATCAATTGTTGCCGGAAAACCTAAAACTGCCAATTTTGAGAGAAATGCAAAAATAATGTCGAAGAAAACTCCGGCAAAGACCCATTCTTTCAATCGTAATAATTTATTCGGAATCCATAATGTGATTACTCCAGCGACTTTAAATACGCCAAGAATGTAAATAAAATGTGCAGGATAACCCAATTGTTGTGTTATTCCCCAAACAATTGGATTTGAAGTTAATTCGAAAAACCCGCTGGCGCCAAACCATAAAGAAGTTAAAATGATTCCTGTCCAATAAATAATTTTTGTCGTTTTTGTGTTCATGATTTTAATTTTTAAGTTGTTAAACAGGACAAAATTGCGTCAGAACCAAGAGAAAAAATATCAGTTTTTAGGTGAAACGGACAAAATGATTTCTGAAATAGACAATCCGAAAGTTCATCTGATTTTATAACTTTACAGTAGATTTAAAATCCCAAAATTAATGATGGAAGCCAAAGCCATTTTGCAACAACATATAGCCAAAACCGCTGTATTGACAGAAGAAGAGTTTGAGTATTTCTATTCTCATTTCAAACCTCTGTCTTTTAAAAAAGGCCAAACCATTATTAGTGCCGGAGATAAAGTAAACTGTGAGTATTTCGTTATTTCAGGCTGTTTGAAGTCTTTTTTTATTAATGATGAAATCAAAATGTACATTCTTCAGTTTGCTATGCCAACTTGGTGGGCATCAGATTATACTGCTTTATACAATCAAACAGAAGCTACCATAAACGTTGACTGCATTAGTGATTCTGAAGTACTTTGCCTGTCAAACGAAGACCGCGAAAAACTCTGCAAAGAATTTCATCAAGTGGAGCATTTCTTCCGCTGGCGAACGAACAAAGGCTACATTGCTTCTCAAAAAAGGCTTTTATCTTTTATGAATAACAATGTCAAAGTGCGTTATGAAGAGCTTTTGGCATTATATCCGCAATTGTATAATCTTGTTCCGAAGCATTTGATTGCGGCTTATTTAGGAGTTTCCAGAGAAACACTGAGCAGACTTTATAATTCGTAGGTTTTATGGCCCACGGATTTTGCGGATGAAACGGATTTAAATAGTTTGTTTCACGCAGATTTTGTTGATTTAAGGGGATTATGTAATTACTAATTAATCTCGCAAAGCGACAAATACATGGTCTCTCGCAGATTTTGCAGATTGAGCTGATTATTTTTTCAATCTTTTTTATCTGCATAATCTGCCAAATCTGCGAGAGACCAAAATAAGCATTATGCAAAAAAACTTTGTCCCTTTGTCCCTTTGTCCCTTTGAGCCTTTGAACCTCAAAAAAGAATGTGATGTAGGTCACGTAACCAATTTCCATAACCGCCGTTCCTTTGTACTGTAGTCTTAACACAATTAAATACAATCACAATGGAAACAACAAATTATAAAATCGTAAGCTCAAACAGCAACGTAGAATGGACTGGAAGAAAAGTAACCGGTGCACATAATGGTACAATTGGTATCAAAGAAGGTAATTTCATCATAGAGGATGGAAAAGTAAAAGAAGGGAAAGTTGTAATTGATACAACTTCTATTAAAATTCTGGATGTAACAGATCCGGCAACAAACACACAATTCGGGGGTCACCTTGCCTCAGATGATTTTTTCTCAATCGAAAAATTTCCAACAGCAACTTTTGATGTTCTTTCTGTAAAAGAATTATCAGACACCACTTTTTATCTTGAAGGCAATCTTACCATAAAAGATATTACACACGTTGCAGGTTTTGAAGCAACGTTAGAAAACAATCGAAATGCAATTGCCCTTACAGGGAAAATGGTAATTGATCGTACCAAATACGATATCAAATTCCGCTCAGGAAATTTCTTCAAAGATTTGGGCGACACCTTAATTTACAATGACTTTGAATTGGATTTTAATATCAATGCCGAAGCCGTTTTTTCAGAACAATCTAAAAACTAAAGCCATGCCTTACGTAAAATTAGAATTGACTCGCGAAGGCGTAACACGCGAGCAAAAACAGCAATTAATAAGCGGTATCACTAATTTGATTACCGAGGTTTTAAATAAAGATCCGCATTTGACTCACGTTGTAATTCAGGAAGTTGAATTAGACGATTGGGGTTACGCAGGAGAACAAGTATCTGTATTAAGAGAAAAAGGCATCACAGCCGATAAAAAATAAATATCATGAAAAAACAAACTATAATCGTTACTGGAGCGGCGTCTGGTATTGGAAAAGGAATCGCCAAATATTTTTTAGACAGAGGAGATAATGTTGTTATCAATTCAGTAACTCCTTCGTCATTAGAAAGTGCTTTTAATGAATTTGGCGGAGGCGATAATTTGGCCATGTATGCCGGAGATATCAGCAACAAAGAAACTGGTGAACAATTAGTAAAAATTGCAATCGAAAAATTCGGTTCAGTGGATGTTTTGGTTAACAATGCTGGAATTTTTGACAGCAAGCCTTTCTTAGAAGTTGACGAAGCGTATTTAGATAAATTTTTGACAACCAACTTAAAAGGAACGTATTTCACAACACAAGCCGTAGTTCCTCAAATGCTGAAACAAAAAGACGGCGTTGTTATCAATATCGGAACGCCATTAGTAAATCACGGTTTAGGCGGATGGCCGGCTTCGGCGCCAATCGCGAGCAAAGGAGCAATTCACGCCATTACAGTTCAATTAGCGACAGAATTTGGTAAACAAAACATTCGTTTCAATACTGTTGCTCCGGGAGTAATCAGAACTCCAATGCATGGTGATAATGCTGATGCAACCGCTGGTCTGCATTTGTTAAACCGAGTTGGAGAAATTGACGATGTTGCCGAAATGGTGTACACGGTTGCCAAAAGCAATTTTATTACCGGTTCAATTATCAATGTTGACGGTGGAAAAGGAGCAGGGCACAACTTAAATTAAAATGAAAACTATTTTATTAACTGCTTTTATGTTCTGGTCATTCCAGAGCATAAAAGCACAAAATACGATCAAAATGGAAAATCAAGCTGAAATTGCGGCCATAAAAGATGCAGTAGAGAACTATTATTTTAAAGGAATTTACGAAGGCGATGTCATGCTTTTAGGAAGTATTTTTTATCCGGGAAGTTTTGTTTTTGGTGATGTAAAAGGACAGCCTTATTTCAAAACTGTCGATCTTTATTTGAATGGCGTACAAAACAGACAAAGCCCAAAAGATTCAGGAAAACCTTTTAAAGGTGAAATTTTGAATATAAAAGTCGTAAATTCAATCGCTGTTGCAGAACTAAATGTGAAAATGTACGATTTCAATTATCGAGATTTTTTATCTTTTCATAAGATTGATGGAAAATGGCTTATTGTCAATAAAATGTTGACGGATTTAAGCGAATAATTTTAAATTTTAAAATGATGTGGTACAATACAAAAGCATCGGAATTATTAGGGATTCAGTATCCAATTTTACAAGGTCCTTTTGGTGGCAATCTTTCAACACCTGAACTTACAGCCGCCGTTTCAAATGCAGGAGGATTGGGTGGTTATGGTGCATATACTTTAAGTCCGCAGGAAATTTTTGAAGCTGACAAACAGATAAAAGCTTTAACGGACAAACCATATAATCTAAATCTATGGGTTTCTGATTCAGATGCTGATCCAAATGGAATCTCAGATGAACAGTACGATAAAGCAAAAGAGCTCTTTAAGCCTTATTTTGATGAAGCCGGAATTCCGTTGCCAGAAAAACCAGCACCATTTCAATCCCGATTTGAAAATCAGCTACAAGTGGTTTTAGATATTCGTCCGAAGGTTTTCAGTTTTATGTTTGGAACGCTTTCTCAGGATATTTTGGAACAATGCAGAAAACTTGGAATTGTAACTGTTGGTGCGACAACCACTTTAGATGAAGCTATTTTTTTAGAAAATTCAGGAGTTGATATGATTATCGCTTCGGGATTTGAAGCAGGCGGGCACCGACCTTCATTTTTGGCTTCCGCCGAATCTTCCGTAACGGGAACTTTTGTTTTATTGCAATTGATTAAAGAAAAAGTAAAAGTTCCCGTTATCGCTACTGGCGGAATTGCAAACGGAAAGGGAATTGCTGGAGCATTGGCTTTAGGGGCGAGTGCGGCTCAAATTGGAACCGCATTTTTAGCTACTGAAGAATCAAACGCATTACCAATTCATAGAGAAATGCTTTTTTCTGAAGCTTCTAAATACACGACTTTATCGCGCGCTTATACAGGAAGGTTAGGGCGTGGCATCACAAGCCGAATTGCAAAAGAAATTTTAGGAAAAGAAGCATCAGTGTTGCCATTTCCACTACAAACTACTTTTATGTCGCATTTAAGAAAAGCGGCATTGGATCAAGAAAAATGGGATATGATACTTTTTTGGGGCGGACAGATTTCGCCAATTTTAAAGCATAGAAGAGCAGGGGAATTGATGCATTCTTTGATTGAAGAAACAAACTCATATTTTGATGAATTGAAAAAATAATGGTTTAATAGTGCTTTTTTTAAGGATAAACGGAACTCATTTCAGTATCGAAATGAGTTTTTTTTATGAAATTTTGCAAGTTTTAGTCTTAAAAAGCCAATATGGTTGGATTTTTAAAATGTTGTAATTGAGGTTTTTATTTTGGGTTTAAAAAATAATTTGAAAAAAGTTATTTTAAACTTGACTAATTCGGTAGAATTAATATATATTTGTAGTGCAGAAAACATCTGCAATGATACTTATCCAGAAAGACTGAGGGAGTAGGCCCAATGAAGTCTTAGCAACCTGTTGCCAAACAAGGTGCTAAATCCTTCCCATCTTGTGGGACAGATAAGAAAGATTTCCGAAGTGAATCTGAGTAAGATCATCAATATTAAAATTTAGTATTTCAAAAATGAAAACCAAGTCTGTTGTAGCACGCACTTATTCTGATCGTTTGAATTTATTCTTTCAAGAAAATAATAAGATGGTTTTCCGAATGCGACCACGTTAGGTTTTCTTCTTTTTTATCTTTTTTTAATCATATAAAAGGGCGTTAAACAATGTCTGAAAGGCTTTATTGTCCAATTTTAAACGAAAATCACAAATAAAACTAAAACATAATTAATCCACTAAAAATCAAATTACATGAAAAAAATACTATTAGGTTTAGCTTTCTCTTTTGGAATCATACAAACCCAAGCACAAGAAAATAATTTGCAATTAAAAGGAACTGTTGTTGATACGGTTGCACAATATGTTTATCTGCAAAAGTTTCACAATAAGATGTTTACCACAATCGATTCGGTAAAAGTCAAAGACGGGAATTTTAGTTTTAAAACTAAAGTAAAAACGCCAGAATTGTACGGTTTAAGTGTAAATACGGCTAGTTCTCCTTTGTATATTTTCCTTGAAAAGGGACCGATTACGGTGAAATTAAGTCCAAAAAAGTATTATACGAATTCAGTAGTTGAAGGTTCTGCGGCGCAAGATTTGTTTGAAACCTATAAAAAATCAAAAGATGTAGAGATCAGCAAATTCATTACAGAAAACCCAAAATCGATTGTTTCAGCTTATGTCTTGTATAGAAATTGGTCGTATAGACTTACTCCAGAACAGATCACACAAAATATTGCATTGCTGGATAAAAGTCTTCACAATACCACTTACGTGAAAGAGTTAAAAGATTTAGCTATTGTATTAGACGGATTAGCAGTTGGAAAAAAGCACCAGATTTTACAGAGAAAGATACAGAAGGAAAACCAGTTCGTTTTTCAGAAAACTTGAAAGGCTACACTTTAGTAGATTTTTGGGCTTCATGGTGCGGGCCTTGCCGTAGAGAAAACCCAAATATTGTTGCGACTTATAAAGAATTCCATGATAAGGGATTTAATATCATCGCCATTTCTTTAGACAAAAAGAAAGAAAACTGGATCAAAGGAATTCAGGATGATAAGTTGACATGGACACATCTTTCGGATTTGCTTTTTGGAACAGTGCAGTGGCAAAATTATACGGAGTACGAGCAATTCCAGCCAATTATTTAGTGGATTCTAAAGGAATAATTGTCGCAAAAAATCTTCATGGAGAAGAGTTGCAATCTACTTTAAAATCGCTTTTGGATAAAAAAGTAAGCACCAATTAATCAACCAATAATACAATTTGTTAATTTAAAAATGATAGGGAAATGAATGCTATTGAGCCAACAACAAAACCAACGGAGCCTGAATGTTACTTTTCTAAATTTAGAGAAAACACAGTAGGAATTGAACATACTTTCGAATCGGTTTACGGAGAACAGAATCTGATTTATGCAGATTGGGTTGCCAGCGGAAGATTATACATGCCGATTGAAGATATAATGCTCAATAAAATTGGTCCGATGATTGCCAATACGCATTCACTTTCGAGTCAAACAGGAAAAACTTCTACTTATGCTTATCAGCTTGCAAGAGAGATAATTAAAAAATCTGTTAATGCAAATGAATCAGATGTTTTAGTAACTGCCGGCACAGGAATGACTGCGGCATTATCAAAACTGCGGCGAATTATTGGTTTGAAGAAAAATTATGCCAATGAAAATGACAAACCTGTAGTTTTTATTACACATATGGAGCATCATTCTAATCAGGTTTCTTGGTACGCGATCGATGCTGATGTTGTGATCTTGCCACCAAATGAAAATAACTTGGTTGATCCTGCTATTCTTTCTGTGGAAATAAAAAAATATGCTGACAGAAGTTTAAAGATTGGTTCGTTTACAGCTTGCTCAAACGTAACAGGAATTATTACGCCTTACTATGAATTGGCTAAAATCATGCATCAAAACGGTGGCTACTGCTTTGTTGATTTTGCGGCTTTGGCACCTTATGCCAAAATCGATATGCATCCAAAAGATCCAGAACAACAATTAGATGCTATTTTCTTTTCGCCACATAAGTTTTTGGGTGGGCCAGGAACAAGCGGTATTTTGGTTTTTAATGAAAAATTATACAACGCTGAATTCCCTGATAATCCTGGGGGAGGAAATGTAAAATGGACAAATCCGTTTGGAAATCATTTGTACAGTGATATAATCGAAGTTAGAGAAGATGGCGGAACTCCGGGATTTTTGCAAGTTATTAGAACCGCTTTGGCATTGGAACTAAAAGAAAAAATGGGAGTGAAGCAGATTACCAATAGAGAAAAAGAACTATTGGCTATTTGTTTTGAAAAGCTTCAAAAAATAAAAGGCTTATCGATTTTAGGAGATTTAACAAGCAAACGAATTGGATGCGTTTCGTTTGTAATTGATGATATTCACTATAATTTGATTGTGAGACTTTTAAATGATCGTTTTGGAATTCAGGTTCGCGGAGGTTGGTCATGTGCGAGCACTTATGCGCATTATCTTTTTAATATTGATGAAAAGCGATCAAAAGCAATTACAACTGAATTGGCACAGAAAAACCAGACTAATAAACCAGGTTGGGTTCGTTTGTCGCTTCATCCCATTATGACAAACGAAGAGCTCTCCTTTATTTGCAATGCAATTCAACAAGTGGCTTCAAATTACAAAAAATGGCAAAAGGATTATGAATATAATCCTGCAACAAATGAGTTTGATAATCCTAGAATCCAAGATACAATTGCTAAAGAAGTCAATGAATGGTTTGATTTGGAATAGACTTTTTTAAATGTATCAACAAAATAACCTATTATTTTGATAGGGTAATAAAAGTTTTTATCGTTTTTGTATTGAAATTGAAAATAACTCTTTAAATTTGCAACCGAAATGAGAAAAAACGACCAGAATATGAAGAATTATTACAACAGCAGTATGATGTGCTGTAATGTTGTAATGCTATTCATTGAGCTGGCTTCTATATAAAATGATATTATTTATTTCAAAAAAGCCTTTCATGAACAATTGAAAGGCTTTTTTGTTTTTAACTTGAATAAGAAATGATTGAATTAAAAAATGTAACCAAAACTTTTCATCAGAAAAACCGAATTGTCACGGCACTTTCAGATGTTTCGTTGACGGTGCCGCCGGGGAAAATCTTTGGCGTAATTGGGACTTCTGGTGCCGGAAAAAGTACGTTGATCCGTTGTGTGAATTTGTTGGAAAGACCAACTTCGGGAGAAATTATTGTGGATGGAAAAGCGCTCATGCAGTTGTCAAACAGTGAACTTGCAATTGAAAGAAGAGAAATCGGAATGATTTTTCAGCATTTTAATTTGTTGTCTTCGCGAACTGTTTTTGAAAATGTTGCTTTTCCACTAGAATTGGCAGGAAATTCAAAAATTGAAATCAAAACACGAGTTTTAGAATTATTGCAGTTGGTAGGTTTGGCAGAAAAAGCAAACGATTATCCAGCAAGTCTTTCGGGAGGACAAAAGCAAAGAGTGGCAATTGCTAGAACATTAGCCAATAATCCAAAAGTTTTGTTGTGTGACGAAGCGACAAGCGCTCTGGATCCTGCAACAACACGTTCTATTTTGAATTTATTGAAAGACATTAATAAGCGATTGAATATTACCATTTTGCTGATTACGCACCAAATGGAAGTGGTAAAATCAATTTGTGATGAAGTGGCAGTTATCAGTCATGGTAAATTGATCGAGCAGGGAACCGTAGGAGAAATTTTTGCTGATCCAAAAGAGGAATTGACTCGAGAATTTATTTCTTCTTCGTTGCATATTGAAGTTCCATCGGTTTATCAGGAGAAATTGGAGAAAGAAGATAATGGAAATCTGAATCCGTTATTAAAATTAGAAATGACTGGAAAATCAGTTAATGAACCTGTAATTTCAGAAGTTTCAAGGCTTTTTGATACTGATTTCAAAATTGTAAGCGCACAAATGGATCAGGCTGGCGAAGTAAATTTTGGTGTTATGCTGATTGAACTTTCAGGAAAACGCGAAAATTACGATGCGGCGATTCAATATTTTAATTCAAAACACATTAAAACAGAAATTATAGGTTATGTCTGATTCAATTATAGATTTATTAGTAAAAGGAACATGGGAAACCATTGTTATGACTTTTGTATCGGGCTTTTTTGGATTTTTATTAGGGCTTCCAACGGGAATTTTGCTTTTCTTGACTCGTAAAAATCAAATTTTAGAACAGCCCGTTTTAAACCGAATATTATCGGTTTTGGTCAATATTTTTCGTTCTATTCCATTCATTATTTTGATTGTTTGGATGATTCCGTTTACACGTGCTATTGTAGGAACTTCTATTGGGGTTAGTGCGGCATTGGTTCCTTTAAGTATTGGCGCGGCGCCTTTTATAGCACGTTTGGTTGAAAACAGTTTGTTAAGTCTTCCGTCAGGATTAATAGAAGCGGCAAGAGCCTTAGGCGCAACACCTTTTCAGATTGTATATAAAGTTTTGCTTCCAGAAGCTTTGCCATCATTGATTAATGCGGCTTCAATTACGTTAATTACGCTTGTAGGTTATTCTGCAATGGGCGGTGCAGTTGGCGCCGGTGGATTAGGACAAGTTGGTTATCAGTACGGATATATTGGCTATGATGCGCTGACTATGAACTCGGTTTTAGGATTATTGGTGATTTTGGTATTCCTGATTCAGTTTGCAGGAGACCGATTATCAAAGCGATTTGATCACCGATAGTAATTATGAATTATGAATTATGAATTATGAGTTATGAGTTATGAGTTAGAACTTGAAACTTGATCCCGAGGCTTCGGGAGAAACCTGAAACTGAACATTAAAAATTAATATAGAAATGAAAAATAAATTAAATATTTTAAGAACGGCTGGAGTTTTGGCTTTGGCGCTTGTGTTGTCAAATTGCGGAAAAGCAAAAAATACTGATCCACATTTTATAAAAGTTGGTGTTGCTTCGGGGCCAGAATTAAAAGTTGCGGAAGTACTAAAAAAGTAGCGAAAGAAAAATTTGGATTAGAAGTGGAACTGGTTTCCTTTAACGATTATGTGATTCCGAATGAAGCTTTAAGCCAAGGCGATATTGATGCCAATGCTTTTCAGCATAAACCTTATTTAGATGAGCAATCTAAACAGCGTGGCTATAAATTGGCAATTATTGGAAAAACATTTGTTTATCCAATTGCGGCTTATTCTAAAAAATAAAAAGCCTTTCGGATTTGAAAAACGAAAGCACGATTATTATTCCGAATGACCCAACAAACGGAGGACGTTCTTTATTGCTTTTGCAGAAAAATGGTTTATTGAAATTGAAAGATGGTGTTGGTTTGCTTCCAAAAGTAACCGACATTATCAATAATCCTAAAAATCTGAAAATATTGGAGTTAGAAGCGCCTCAATTGCCACGTGCTTTAGACGATGCGAATGTTTCTATTGCGATTATCAACAATACATTTGCTTCTGCCGCTGGATTAGTTCCTTCACGTGATGCTTTATTTGTTGAAGATAAAGAATCTCCATACGTGAATTTGGTAGTTAGTCGTGAAGACAATAAAAACGAAGAGAAAGTAAAACAGTTTTTGCAAGCTTTTCAATCTCCAGAAGTTGAAAAAGCCGCAGAACAAGAATTTAAAGGCGGAGCGGTAAAAGGCTGGTAATTTAAATTTAAGGTTTTAAAATAAAAAAAGACAGATAGTATCAATTATTGATGGTATCTGTCTTTTTTTTAATAGAAGCAATAAATTAATTAGTTGAAACCTCAAACCAAGGAATGTCAAATTCCCCTTTCATTAAATAAACTTCTGCTTCATCATTTATTTTAGAATTATTGTACTGTTCTTTAGAGACTTTGACTTCATCACTTTCTTTTCGAGGTCCCCAAGGGCCAAGCTGTAAATAATAGGTTGTTGTTTTTCCTGTAGAAATTCTTTTATCTAATACAGAAGTTTTAAATACTTTAGGCTCAGAATGGTCATAAAGGCAATTTATGGTTATGAATGTACCGTACGCGTAACATATTGCAAATACAAAAATTCCCAAAAAACTTAAAATTTCAGATGTTTTGTTGTGCTCTGTTTTTAAATGAGAAAAATATAAAATAGCAATAAAAGCCGAAGCAATTAATAGTGTTGGCATCCAAACATTGGAGTATTCAAGCAATTCGAAATCTATCAAAGCTCTTAAAAATATGCACAAAGTGCTCATTAAGAAACCAAAGTAAATACTAGGATATGCACTGTTTTTTTCTCATCAATCCTTATTAAGCCTTTAAAGCTACGCAAAACAATTAGGGAAGCAATAGGAAATATAATGCATGGAACAATGGCATACTTGTACGGATTTGGAAAAAATAATACCCAAACTCCTGCAATTGCCCCAATTCCATTCATGATTTTGGCAAATATTTGCGCCTGATTTAACTTATTCTTTCTTTCAGCTTTGTTCCAGCCAAATTCTTCATTATTTAAAATCTCTTGCTTTTCTTCAATTTCTTCAATCACATCCAAATCACGATAGTTATTATCTCTAAGCCATTTTTTTATTTCATCGGTTTTGCCAAAATAAGTACTGATTTTTATGTTTTTTTTGGTCTCGCTTTTAGATTCAATTATAATAAACTTGTCATTGACTCTGTAACCTTTGATTTCATGAAAAAATAATTCTCTTTTTGAAAGTGTGGTAATGTTATAAATACGGTTTTTGTCAATTACAAATTTGCCTTTTGCGGTATCTAAAACTGCAATTACAAATACGCAAAGCATAACAAGGGATAAAGGTCCAAAAATCCAATATGAATTTGGAGGAAGATCATTTTTTACGGCTGGAATAATTGGCATAAACAGCAAGAAACCGAAAACAGCAATTAAAAGTGTCCCAAAGATGTACATGAAAACTGCCCATCCTTTGTTCATTTTATATTCTTTCATCTAATTAATAGGGTTAAAATTGATAGTTAAAGGCAAACAAATATATAAGAAGTTTTATCGATTTTGGAATGCGTAATTAGATTTTACTTAAAAAGATGTTGCAAAAAAATAAATGCATAAGTAATTTGCATACTTTTTTAGGCTAACATCAATTTTTCAAAAAAACTATTTTCTAAAATAGAGACTGTTTAAATCTGCGGTAAATCTATGTTTTTTTGATTTTGGCTTAAAAGAATGCATTTAACAAAAGTGGTTCAATTTAGGTTGTTAAAAATCAAAAGGTTTCATTTTATAATATGAAACAGACTTGTATAAAAAAAAGATATTTTAAGCTTTATTCCTGCCTAACTTTATAGAATATTTAAATGTATATCGAATAAGAAATTGTTTGTTTCTTTTTTTAATCGATTATTTTTTTGATTGTCATTTTGTTTTCACCAAAAACAAGGATTCATTTAATTTTATAAATTGTATAGTATGTCTGTTCCCAAAGAGTTATATAATTTAAAATTCTCAGAATATTTAGAATCTCTAAAGGTTTTGTATCTAGTAGATGATAATTTTAAAGCAATCTGCGATGATTATTGCTCCAACATGCTAAAAACCGAGAAGTACAAGAAAAAGTTTGAAAAGTATTTTCAATATAAATTGGAAGCAGAAAATTTAGCTAAAGAATTAGAAGAAGAAATTTTGATTTACCTGATCAGAAATGGATGGGATAAAAAATAAATGGTTGTTAGTTTTATTTTAATGAATTGGTTAGTAGTTATGAAAATCCCATTTTTAAATGGGATTTTTTTTATGCTTGTTACATATCAAAATTTAAATTTCAGTATTTATTTTAACGATTGTTTAATCTTTTTCGCAAGTAATTTTTGTTTCATTTTTTTTTAAAGATAAAAAAACCTTGATTTTTCGGTGCCTCGCGCATCTTTTTTACGATCATCTCAGGATTTTTTTTAGGTTGCAAATTATAAATTGAAACACAAATATTTGATAATCAACATTTTTACTTTGTAATTTTATGCTGTTTTAACATAAAATTTTGAAAACCACATATTTCAGATGAGTAATGAAATTAAATTAGTAAGATTTATGTTATAATAAAACTTTGTAAACGCCAAAATAAGACATCCATAAAGAAAGACAGTTTTAAATTTTTTTCATTTAAATCCCTCGAAATCAATATAAATTAAACTAGAATCATTATGAAAAAAAGTGTTTGCGTATGGTCAAGATCAGGTATCTGGCCATTGTTGTCAGCTTTCTGGCCATAAACCTCATGCATGGGCAGGATGATGGAGCAAAAAAGAGTATGGAAATCTATGGTTTCATTATGACCGATATTGGTTATAATTTTAATCAGATTCAATCCGATTGGTACGATGTTGTCCGACCAACAAAACTGCCATCGTACAAAGATCAATACGGCCCAGACGGAAACTATTATGCATCCGTGCGCCAGACAAGATTTGGAATCAAAAATTATTTTGATACTGGAATTGGAGAATTAAAAACTCATTTTGAATTTGAGTTGTTTGGAACTGGAGTTGATGCTGGCCAAACTACTTTCCGTTTGCGCCATGCTTATGCTGAATTAGGCAAATTTGGAGCTGGGCAAACTTGGAGCCCATTTATGGATATTGATGTTTTTCCAAATACATTAGAATATTGGGGGCCAACCGGAATGGTGTTTTTTAGAAATATTCAAATTCGTTATATGCCAATTCAGGGCGATACCCGCTTGACGATTGCATTAGAAAGACCAGGAGCAAGTGCAGATCAGGGAATTTATGCAGATCGTATCGAACTTCAAGGTGTAAATGCAAGATTTCCATTTCCGGATTTGTCAGCAGAATACCGTCATGCATTCAATTGGGGATATCTTGAGCTAGCGGGAATTTTGAGAAAAGTGGAGTGGAAAGATCTAAATAATGACCAATATGATTTATCTGGAGATGCACTTGGCTGGGGTTTGAACTTGAGTACGAATGTCAAATTTGGTAAAAGTGATGTTTTTAGAGGACAGGTCGTTTATGGAGAAGGAATTCAGAACTACATGAATGATGCTCCTGTAGATATTGGAATTGAAAACACAGGAAATCCAGCAAGACCTATAAAAGGTGTTGCGCTTCCTTTGCTTGGAGTAGTCGCTTTTTTGGATCATTCATGGAATGACAAATTCACAAGTTCAGTAGGTTATTCAATGATTGATATTGATAACTCTAATGCAATGACCAACGATTCTTTCAAAAAGGTCAGTACATTATAGCTAATGTGCTTTATTCACCAGCAAAAAACTGTTTAGTTGGAGGTGAATTTCAATGGGGAGACCGAGATAACTTTAGAGATGGTTGGAGCACTTCGATCACAAAAGTGCAGTTTTCTTTTAAATACAATTTCTCAGAAACATTCTATAGAAAAAACTAACAGTTGATAGCTGTAAAAAGTTACCAAAACAAAAAAATAGAAAATATGTATAAAAAAATACAATACATAATATTGTGCAGTTTGTGTATTACTTCTCTAAAGGCTCAAACCAGAACTGAAAAAGATCTTTTGGGCGAAAAACAAATTCCTGCAAATGCATATTATGGAGTCCAAACGGCTCGTGCATTAGAGAATTTTCAGATCAGTGGCATGACAACACAATTTTATCCAGATTATGTTAGAGCTTTTGCTATGGTAAAATTAGTCGCCGCTCGAGCAAATGCTGATGTTGGCCGACTAAAAAAAGACCGACTTGCGGCGATAGAAAAAGCGTGTCAAGCTGTTATTGACGGCAAGTACCACGATCAGTTTTTGGTAGATTTATACCAAGGCGGCGCAGGTACTTCGGCAAATATGAATGTTAATGAAGTTCTTGCCAATATCGCCCTCGAATTAAGCGGACATAAAAAAGGAGAATATCAATACATTGAACCTCATGACGATTTAAATATGGGGCAATCTACAAATGATGTTTATCCGACAGCTATAAAAGTAGCTTTGTTGCTTCATAATGATAAACTGGTAAAAGAAGCCGATTTGCTTGCAAAAGCATTCCATAAAAAAGGAGATGAGTTCAAAGATGTCTTGAAGATGGGACGTACAGAAGGACAAGATGCTGTTCCAATGACTGTGGGACAGGAGTTTCATGCCTTTGGGAATCAATTAGATGCAGAAGTTAATACGCTTCGCAAAGTCGAAGTCTTTTTATGCGAGCAAAACATGGGAGCTACTGCCATTGGAACAGGAATTACGGCTTCACCGGGATACGCTGAAAAGGTTGCGACACATCTTGCAAAAATCACAGGGAAACCAATTGTAATGAGCAAGGATCTTATTGCGGCTACAACTAGCCAGCAAGGATTTGTGCTCTATTCATCAGCGCTAAAAAGCATGGCGGTTGCTGTTTCTAAAATAAGCGACGATCTTATTATTTTGACTTCTGGACCTCGTACAGGTATTTTTGAAATCAATTTGCCTGCACTTCAGCCTGGATCCTCAATTATGCCAGGTAAAGTCAATCCTGTTATGCCAGAACTCATGAACCAGCTTTGCTTTAAAGTAATGGGAAATGATCTAACGGTGACACTCATGACACATTCAGGCTTATTGCAGTTAAATGCTTATGAGCCTATTGAAGCCATTGCGATGATGGAATCGCAAGGATTGTTTTTTAAATCTTTTCCATTGTTTAGAAAAAATTGTATCGAAGGCATTACTGTAAATAAAGATGTCTTGAATAATTATATGGAAAGAAGTGTAGGTATTGTTACCGCTCTAAATCCAGTTTTAGGATATGAAAAAACAACAGAACTGGCCAAAGAAGCACTTGAAACTAATAAAGGAATTCTGGAGCTTATTCGTGAAAAGAAATTGCTGACAGAAGATCAAATTAAAAAACTTCTTGATCCCGCAACCTTGACAGGACAAAAATAACATCAACTTAAAAAGTAAAAAAATATGAAATCAAATGTAAATTTTTATAAAAGAATGCTTCTTTTGGTGATGTTGTCACTAAGCATCAGCCTATTTGGACAAGCAAAACCTAAGGTTCTTATTTTGGCAACGGGAGGTACTATTGCCGGAGCCGCTAAAAGTGGCGTACAATCAGGATATACCTCTGGTCAAGTTACTATAGATGCAATGGTAAATGCAGTTCCAGATGCATTGAAACTGGCAGACATCAAAGGCGAGCAAATTTCGAATGTAGGATCTCAGGATATGTCTTTTGAAATCATGTTGAAATTAGCAAACAGAATCAATGAATTGGCTTCCAGTAAAGATGTTGACGGTTTTGTAATCACTCACGGAACTGATACTATGGAGGAAACTGCATATTTTTTAAATCTTGTATCAAAAACAGACAAGCCTGTAGTTCTTGTTGGTTCTATGCGCCCTTCGACAGCCATAAGCGCCGATGGACCTTTGAATTTGTACAATGCAATTGCAGTTGCCGCAGATCCTAATGCTAAAGGTCATGGCGTGCTTTTGGTTATGAATGATTGGATTCATTCTGCTCAATCGCTTACCAAAGTAAGTACAACTGCTGTTCAAACTTTTATGTCTCCAATTCGTGGACTTATTGGAACTACGGCATACGGAGTGAATGACTTTTATCATTATCCTGATCAAAAATTTGGAAAAACTTCCGAATTTGATGTAAAAGGCGTTACTTCTTTTCCTCGCGTAGATATTATTTATGCTGATGCTGATATGAAACCAGATTTGATTGACGCTTCTATCGAAAAAGGAGCTAAAGGAATCGTAATTGCTGGAGTTGGAAACGGAAATATGAACAAAGCATCGCTTGATGCTTGCGCCAGAGCCAGCAAAAAAGGAATTATTGTAGTGCGAAGCACACGTGTTGCAACAGGTATTGTTGGACGTAACGTAGAATGCAATGATGATGAATTAGGGCTTATTGCGTCTTATGGATTAAATCCGCAAAAGGCTAGAATCTTATTGACGGTGGCTTTATTGAAACCTCGAAAACTGGACGAACTTCAAAAAATATTCTTGGAATACTAAGAGTTTTGTGAAAAAGTATTGTTGAGTATTGAGTTGTTTTATTATCACGAAAACATCACAATACTCAATTTGCAAAAATTAGAACTTTTATTTCGTTTTTTTATTATTGGTTTAGTTAATGATGGCCGAGTAGGTTTTATTACAAGGGGTTCAATAAAACCTATGGAGCTATCTTTTAAATCGATGCCGCAAAAAAATATTTGTTTTCTTAAAAAGCCTCTCCAATTCTAAAATAAATTCCCCAATCGCCTTTTCCAACCGCGCCATCTAAACCAACATTGAATTTTTCGTTTTTAAAAGCTCTATACCGATAACCTACACCAGCTCCCGGATATAATTTCCAATCAAAACTAGGTGTATCCGATCCATAAATTGTTGCAATACCGGCAAAACCTACAGCACCCATTCTTTTATTGAAATTATATCGATATTCGCCTTGAATAGCCATAAGTCCATCACCACGATATTTGCCTTCAGAATAGCCTCTGATGTCATCGTTACCAATTGTTACCTGCTGTTCAAAAGAAATATTTCCTAATCCAAATTTACCAGCGAAACGTGTCGCTACAACATCTTTTTTATCTCTTACGGAGTAATAAGAATTATATTCGGAAATGATTTTATTAGCATTGACTTCATTTCCAAACCATTCGGGATAGCTAATCCATCTTGCTCTTATTTTATTTCCTTTGGTAGGATAATAAATGGCATCTCGGGTATCATAGAGCAAAATGGTTTGCAGTCCGTTTGTATGTGAGGTAGAGGCGGGCTGTATATCATCTTCATACGCGGTGTCATAATGTGCATACGAATAACCTAATCCGCCATAAAATGATTTGACGATTTTTCGCAACAAACTCACACTTACTAAAGTAGTTTTGGTACTGTAATCATAAAAAGTAGGGGCATCAAAATCATCCATAAAAAATTGAGAATTTTGATTGCCAGTCATAAGGAACAACTGTGCACGCCATTTGTCTTCGTTAAAATGCCATTTGTTGAAAGAACAAATAAAATATGATTTGTTTGTGGTATAAATGGCGGTAAGCCCAGACAAAGATTTTGGTGAAATTGTATCGGTTTTATCCGTTTTGTACATCATCATTGGGATTGCTCCAAACATGAAATCCAACGTTCTATTGTAACTTATATAAGGCATTACATTAAAATCAATATTCTTGGTTTCAGATGTTTTAGTCTTTGTGCTGTCTGTCATTTTTTCTTGAGCCAAAGTACAGGAAAAACAAAGGAGAAGAAGTGTTATAAAGAAAGGCTTTTGCATATGATTTAAGAGATGAGGTGGTTACGGTTAATTGTCTGACATCTAAATTAAAACCAATTTGTTTTTCATGAAACTTAAGGGCTGTTTAAGACGTTCCATTTTATAAAATGAAACAAGTTCTTGCGATTTTCCTTTTAAGAATTCTCTAAATTTATTTCTTAAAATAAGCCTAAAGAAAAACTAAAACCGAATGATTAAAGCGTGTTTCTGAAGACAAAAAAAGCAATCTCAAAAATCAAATTTAAACGCATAAAATTTAATGAGATATTGGCAATTAAAAGATTTAAAATTAAAGTTTCTGGCTTTGATATACTGTTGTGTCAATTTGAGTTTTGCACAACAAGATAGTCTTGGATCGGCAAAAGTAATTAAGCTTGATGAAGCAATATTATTAGGAATTCAAAATAATCGCCAACTTAAAATTGCAAATGCAGATTTAGCCATTGCCAATGAAAATGTCAGTCAGGCAAAAATTGCAAAAATGCCACGAATTGGCGTCAACGGAGGATATACTTACATAGGCGATCCTAAAATTTATGAAGGTTTTTATGAAAGCAATATTTCGGTAGATTATTATAATCATCAGGCTTTTGCCAATATCATATCGTCGTTGCCAATTTACAATGGAAGTGCCATTAACAAGAGAATTGATCAGCAAGAACTTCTGAGCCAAATGCAACAATCGGCTGTTAAAATGACTGAAGCCGATGTCAAAAACGCCATTACAGAACAATATTTTACACTCGAAAAGTTATACAGGCAAATTGAAGTAACGAAACAAAACATCATCAATACTGATCTTCGTATCAGGCAGTTGAAATCGCGAGTAAATAACGGACAAAATATCAAAAGTGATCTTTTAAGAACAGAATTGCGAGCAATCTAATTTTAAAGTTTCGGTTTTTAGAAGTACCAATACAATAGAATTGATCAGTAATTATCTGGATATTTTAATTGGTTTTCCAACCAATACTATTTTGAAGCCAATAGTCACAGAAAGCATGCTTCCGACAGAAAATGTAAACTTACAGGAAAGTTTGGCCGAAGCTTTTCAAAATAGAGAAGAAATTAAAAGAGCCGAAGTAAAAATCAAATTATCTGAATCGTCTTTGAGTTTGACTAAAAGCGGTTTTATGCCAAATGTAAATGCCAATCTTATTTTGAATACCGAATATCCGGCACAATGGCCAAATTATGTCAATATTCTGAATTACTGGGCGGCGGGCGTTTCGCTGAATTGGGATGTTTCGAGTTTTTACAATCTTAAACACCGTATTTCGGGCGATAGATTAGAAATTGACAAAAGCAATATAGCGCTTCAGGTTACAAAAGATCAAATCAGTACCGAAGTTAAGAATGCTTATGTGCGTTATGCAGAAAGCAAAGAAAATATTAAAACGTACAAGAAAGATGTTGAACTTTCAATGAGCAATTATAAAATCGTAAAAAGTCGGTATGACAATGATTTTGCTTTGATCAGCGAAATAGTCGATGCTGAGTTGCGACTGAACAATTCCAGAATCTCATTGGTTAATGCCAATTTAGATTTAATTATTCAATATTATTCTCTGCAATACGCAATGGGAAAACTTTAATTTAAAAAGTATGAGCGAAGCAAATGTCCAAAACGAAACGATTCAAAAAGATAAAAAGAGAAATACCATTCTTACTGTGCTGTCTTTTGGTTTTTTGATTGCCGGCGGTTTATGGATTTTGAGTTTGTTTTTTGACTTTAGTACTTATGAAACCACTAATAATGCTCAGGTTGAAGCTTATATCAACAATGTTGCGGCAAGAGCCACAGGGCATATCAAAGAAATCAGATTTGAATCCAATCAATTTGTTCATAGGGGAGATACTTTGATCATTTTGGATGATGAGGAATACATTATAAAAGTAAATCAGGCAGAAGCCGATTTGGCTATAGCCGAAGGAAATCTGCATTCATTGGAACAAAATATTACAACATCGATGTCAAATCAGGCATCGGGAAAAGAAAAACTGGCCGGCGATATGGCGAGCCTTGAAAAAGCACAAAAAGATTATCAGCGATTTAAAAACATGTATGCAGATTCAGCAGTGACGCGAAATCAATACGATCAAGTCATTTCAAAATTAAAATCGGAAGAAGCTTATGTAAAAGCAGGGCAGAAAAATCTAGAAGCAAGCAGTTCGATAACCAAGCAAAGTACAATCAACCTCGAAGCAAGCACGAGCTACAGTCGCGAGAAAAAGAGCTGATTTAGCGGCGACAAAACTGCAATTATCCTATACCAGTGTTATTGCGCCAGGAGATGGATATGTTGGCGAGCGCAATTTGTCGATTGGAGAATTGATCAATTCAAATCAGACTGTCGCAACCATTGTTTTGAATCAAAAATTGTGGATTTCGGCAAATTTCAAAGAAACCCAAATTGAAAAAATCAAAAGCGGACAAGAAGTAACCATTACGATAGATGCTCTTGATGGAAAAGAATTTAAAGGAAAAGTGGTTGGGTTTTCTCCGGCAACGGGCGCTAAATTTTCAATGGTTGAGCCTGATAATTCTACAGGGAATTTTGTAAAAATTACGCAAAGAATTCCCGTGAAGATTGAGTTTGAAACTCCCGCTAAAGAATTGGCAGAAGTAAGACCAGGAATGAATGTAACCGTTGACGTAAAAAAATAAGAGATGTTTGCAGGAAAAAAGGAAGCGTTTTTACTCTCATAGGATTATATATCCTTACCATTCCTTTTTTTAATGGTCTCAACGTTACCACTTATGATAATTCGCAAATCATGGGGCATTTTGGAGAATCGACTACTGTTTTTACATACTCCATTTATATTCCCATTTTTGCTATGCTTGGTTTTATGCCTTTGGGACTAAAATTGGGGAAACAAATCAAGGTTCGAACCTTGATTTTGTCAGCGAGTTTTCTGTCTTTGATTTTCAATACTGCTTTGTTGTTTGTGTCTACTATTGAATGGTTTGTGTTTTTTAGATCGCTTCTAGCTATAGTTTCTGTAATTGGAATATTTGCATCAATGGTTCCTATTTTAATAAAATACAATCCGGCATTTAATATGGCGTTATTGTATGGAATTCTGCAGTTTATTCAAAAAGGAAGTCAGCATCTTTATCAATATTTAGGAACAAATTTTACAAGTCTGCATAATTGGACTTTTGGAATTTATTTTTTGAATGTCAATTTCTTGATTTGTATTCTATTGGCTTGGTTTTTTTACAGAGCAGATGTTGCTCCAATGAAAAATGTATTTCAGTTTGATTGGCGCGGTTGGATTATCATGCTTTTATTTTTTCTAATAATTCTTTTTTATGTGCGGAGGGACAAACTAGAAATTGGCTCAGCGATCCTAAAGTAGTTTTGGCAATAGGATTATTGTTTATAATGGCCGGGATTTATCTGTCGCACGTTCGTTTTACTTCTGATCCCATTATTAACCCAGATGTTTATAAATATAAAAATGTTGTCATTGGCGCTTTTTTGATGTTTTATATCGGCGTGATGAATGGCACTGGAAGCGTTGTAACGGGATATATGACAAATGTTTTAGGATTTGACCCAGTACTTAATGCTTTGACGCATTTGGCAATATTATTTGGATTATGTATTTCGATTCCGCTTTCGACTTATCTTTTGTTTAAAAGGATTTATTTGGCCACTATTTGGGTGATTGGTTTTGCCTGTTATGGATTTTATCATATGATCCTGTTCTTTAGATTTTACCCCGGAATTGATTCAACTGATTTTTTTGTGCCGCTTGTTTTTAAAGGTTTAGGAATGGGTTTTCTATTTCCTGTTTCCTTGCTTTATATTTCAGAAGGTGTTCCGCCAATTTTGAGTACATCGCGCATGATGACCGGAATTATTTCGCAAGCTGTTTTTGCGTCTTTGCTTGGAAGCGCTATTCTCGGAACATTTATTACAAATATGAATATCCAGCATAAAACAGGTTTAAGTCAGCAATTATCAGAGGTTAATAAAATGGCAGAAAATCAATTGGAAACTTACAAAAGAAACTTTTTATATATGGGTTTATCAGATGCTGAAGCGCAGAAAAAAGCAGAAAAAAGCCTTTCAAATCAAACCGCTCAAGCCTCAATATTATTGGCTTACAAAGATATTTATCTTGTAATGTCTGCGATATGCTTTTTTCCTATTTTGATCATTCTGCTTTTCAAATTGTGGCGAAGACCAATTGGCAGAGTAGAAGTAGAGCCGATACCGATTTAATTTTTATGAAAACAACAGTTGATAATTCATATTATGATGGCAAAAAAAGAACGTTTTTTATTTGGCTTATGGAATAAAGAAAGTGGATTAAGCGGGATGCTTGTCTTGCTTTTTATTATGCATTTTGTCGCTATTCCGTTTTTTGGAAGTTACCCACATTTTATGGTTTGGCTCAATATTTTTTGGATGTTGTTTTTGTTTGCTGGTATTTTTTCACTTTCGAAGCATAAAAAACAAGCGCTCTTGATTTCAATTATTCCGATTTTGTTTGTTGTGATTCAATGTATAGATTATTTCAACAGAAACATCATCATTTTGTTTGCTGACCTTTTTTTGTCCATTGCAGTTATGGCGCTTTTAATTATAATGGTTTTGAAAAAAGTATTAGAACCGGGTCCAGTAACTACTTATCGCATAATAGGTTCGGTTGTCGTGTACATGCTGTTGGTTCATTTTTGGTGTACGCTTTACTTATTTCTTTTTAGGCATATTGAAGGCTCTTTTAATTTGGTGGAATCTAAGTTTGAAATCAATAGCGATCAGGCGAGTTTTATGTATTTCAGTTATATCACCATGAGTTCTACAGGTTATGGAGAAATTGTGCCGTTGCATCCATTAGCGCGCTCTTTGGTCCAGATCGAAGTGCTTACGGGAGTTTTATATCCTGTCATCTTAATAGGAAGATTAGTTTCTGATGCTAATTTTTCTATCCAAAAAAATAAAATCAAATTTAACCAATCATATCTAAATCAAAATAAACATGAAAACAACCAATTCAATTAAACGCAAAGAGCTCTTTGATACGATTTTGCAGTTATTTTTCATTTTCCTGATCGTTGGATTTTGTCTTAAATTGCTGTTGCCGTTTTTTATGCCAATTCTTTGGGCGGTAATACTTTCGGTCGTATTTTTTCCAATGTTTGATTTTCTTCAAAGAATCTTGAAAGGAAGGAAAACCCTGGCATCTGTAATAATAACAATTGTAATTATTGCAGTTATGTTAGTGCCACTTATTTATTTTTTAAAAGCGGCAATAGCCAATTTTTTAGAATTGAAAAATAATTTTGAAGCTGGAACTTTAAAAATTACGCCTCCTGGACAAAATATAAAAGAATGGCCGATAATTGGTAAACCTCTATATGAATTTCTGCTAATGATGTCAACAGATTTAGAGCAAGGCGTAGTAAAATATCAGGATCAAATCAAAGAGTTTTCTTCAAAAATTATGGGAAGCATTTTGAGTTCTGGTGCCGCATTTTTGCAGTTTATTCTATCCGTAATTATAGCTGGAGTTTTATTGGTTACTGGAGGGAAGACTTTTGCTATGAAATTTCTTAGAAAAATTGCTGGAAATAAAGCAGATGAAATCATGACTATTTCGGTTTCAACAATTTATCAAGTTGTTAAAGGAATATTAGGAGTTGCTGTTATTCAAACTATTATTCAGGCAATTGGGTTATTTATGGCTGATATTCCGTATGCCGGAATTTTGACTTTGATATGCCTTGTATTTTCGATTCTGCAAATTGGACCAATTATCATTAATATTGGTGTTATCGTATATTTATTTTCTACTGGAGACTCTGGTTATGCTATCTTTTGGACCATATTTTTCATTATCAGCGGACTTTCAGATAATGTCTTGAAGCCGCTTTTGTTAGGAAAAGGAGCGTTAGTGCCAATGTTAATTATTTTCCTCGGAGTTATTGGCGGCTTTATCATGTCGGGATTCATTGGACTTTTCGTAGGACCAATTGTATTTTCAATAGGTTATAAATTATTTATTGCTTGGTTAGATGATAATGCAGAGACGGAAGCTGAGCCAGAACCATTAGAAAATATTGAACCTCTGGCGTAAATCAGTTATAAGATCTATAATATGAAAAAATCCCATTTTGAAAGAAATGGGATTTTTTTGTTTCTGAATAAAATAAATCTTATTCTGTTATAAAAATAACTTTTAGTGGTTGTGTGAATTAATAAAGTATAAAATAAGATCTTAGCTGAGCTAAAAGCGAAAAATTATTCTTTATACAATACAATAGTTGCTTTATATCCTGTGCCAACATTCCATTGGCTGGATTCAATTACTGCGCCTTTGTCGTCGTAAACTTGAAATTCGGCTGTATTTGGCGATGCAGAACCTTCATTTAAAGCTTCAAAATCTATTTTATTGATGCCAGGAACCAAGGTAATTTTAAAACCTTGATATTCACCATTCATTGTAACTTCGGGCTCGATTACTTTGTCGTTTAAATATACTTTGATTTTGTCGCCATCAACAAAAGCGGCGTCACGATAGCGAATTGTTGAGGTATAAGTCGAGGTTTTAAAGCTTCCCAAAAATTGATTTTGTCTGTAAAAAATACCTTCTACATTTGCAGGTGTTTTATACAAATTGGTGTCTTTAAAAAGTTCGTTTGGGTCAATTTTCGAAGGATCTGGCTTTTCGACAGGCGCCGGTGGATTCACTTTTGGAGCTTCTTCTTTTGGCGGAACAACTTCTTTTGTTTTTGGAGTTTTCGCCGGAATTGGCTTGTATTTGTTATCCAGCTCTTTTTGCGCAAATCCTTGAACCGAAATTCCGATTGCAAGAATCAAAAACAAAAATCCGATTCTATTTTTCAATTGTACTAAATGCATATATTCTTTAAATTAATTTGTTTATCTCTATATGTATAAACATTTAATTAAAGCATTTATTGCCCTTTAGGCCAATTTTAGGTTGTTAACAGTGGCTTTATAGATTAATATAAAAACATTTTACAGAAGCCCCAGTTGTCGAGCTTTGTTTACTAGTTCTGTATCGCTTCCTTTTCCTAATAAGAGCCTACTTTTTATATTGGCTTTTCGTTTTTCTACGGAGCTGATAGATAAAGGAATGTGAGTTGGAATGTCAATTGTTTTTATGCCTTTAGCAAGCAGATTTAAAATTTCAGTATCAAATTTATCCCAATCATAATTTTTTTGAGAGAATTCTTTCTGTGATTTTTTGATTTCTGAACTATAAATAGTTTCTCCAGATAAAATTTTCTCACATGTTAAAGGGAACGACTCAAAATTTATTTCGCCTTTATAAATGAATCCTTCAGGTTTTATATCGTTTAATACTCTATTAACGATAAAGACTTCCGTATGCATGGTTAGCAATAAAATTTTGCATTCCGGATGTGTTTTTCTAATTACAGCGGCCAAGTCAATTCCGCTTAAAATATTTAATTCAGTATAAGGAGGCAAATTAACGTCTAGAATTGCAAAATCAATATTTTGATGTCGCTTTTTTAGTTGTGTTATTTGTTTGTGCGCGTTCTCACAATTGTAATTTTTGTGAAAAATGGTTTCGGAGGCTGTATTGAATGATTCATAGGATAATAGATTGACGTAGCTGTCTACGGTCATAGGATGGTCGTCAACAATCAAAATATTTAGAGGCATTTTGTAAATTTTTTTACAAACATAAATAATGATTATGTTAAAATAGTAATATTTTTTTAAAAAAATCTCTAGTTTAAGTTGAATTCAAGACAATCATTTCTGTTTGAAAAGTTTATTTCATATTTGATTTTTTTTTGCTTTATATTTGGTTCAATAAATATCAAATATTGTGAAGTTTAATTTAAAGTTGGAGCTTTTAGTCTTTTTTTAATCACTCTTGTGTGCCTTATTTATTTGGATAAATCACGCTTTAGTGGAGATCAAGAAAGTCTTTTTAATGAGAAACATTATAAATCACTTTCGAATGAGAAAAAGGTAAAATATTTAGATTCATTAGCATTGCTGTTACCGAATAAAAAGAATGATACTGTTCTTCGCAATCTTTATTTAAAAATAGGAGCAGAATATTATTTTTTAAATAATTTGGACCAATCATATAAGTACAGCGCAGTAGCTTTAAAACTTTCTATTAAAGATAAAGACAGTTCAAGAATGGCAAAATCGCTGTACTATATGGGAGATTGTTACGAAAATACCCAAAAAGACAGTGCTTATTTTTATTATTTAAAGGCTCAAAAAATTTATCAAAAAATCCACGATGATGATAAATTGGGTCGTGTACATTTTAATAAAGCTTATGTTTTATTTTATGACGGAAACTATCCTGAATGTGAAATTGAAATTACAAAAGCGTTGAATTATTTCGAGGAAACAGATAATTTAAAAGATCTTTTTTTGTGTAATAATATGATGGGTAATTGTTTAGAAAAACTTTTTTGTACGATGAAGCATTAAAGTATCATCAAAAAGCATTAGGAGTCTTAAAAACAATGGAAAAAAAGGATTAAGAACAAAAGACGCTGTAAATGATTATAATGTAATCTCTGTTATTAATATTTGCAATCTTTATGAGATAAAAGGACAATATCCTGAAGTAATAAAAGAATTGAGCCAGTTGTTAACGCAAGATTTACTTCATAGATCTCCAAGTACATACGCCACAGTTTTATCAAATTTGGCGCATTGTAAGATGAAAAACAAAGATTACAAAAATGTTGAGGCCTTATTTTTTGAGTCTATTAAAATTAAAAAAAACACTAATGACCCAGCGGGAACCATATATGCTAAAATCAATTTAGGAGAGTTTTATCTCACACAAAAAGATACCCTAAAAGCAATTAAAAGTCTAAAAGAAGCTCATGAGAATGCTATTGGCCAGAGAAATACAAATGAGGTTTTAAGAAGTCTTAAATTGTTGTCTCAAGCAGATAAAAAAAGAGTCTTGTGTATGCCAATAGATACATTGAAATGCGTGATAGTATTGAAAAGATTAAAATAATATCGAGTAATAGATATGCCAGAATCGAATATGAAACTCAAAGTATTGAAGATGAAAACAAAGTTCTAACCAGAAAAAATTTTTATATCTTAATTTTCTCGTTTTCTCTTTTTTTAGTGCTTTCTGCAATTTCACTTTACATTTATTTGAGATCTAGAAACAAAGAACTGCGATTTGTAAAACAGCGGCAAAGCGACAGTGATGAGATATTTCAACTTTTAAGCGAACAAAATGAAAAAATAAACAGAGCAAAAGACGAAGAAAAAAACAAAATTGCCAGAGAACTTCACGACGGTGTAATGAATAAAATATATTCGATACGAATGAATTTAGGTTTTTTTAATGCTAAAGTTGATGAAAAAACAATAGAGAAAAGGAAAGAATATATTTTTGAACTGCAAAATGTAGAAAACGAAATTAGGGCGATTTCTCATGACTTGAGCCAAGAGTCTTTTCTGGAAAACAGCGATTTTAATACTTTGTTATCAAATTTAGTCGATAAACAAAAAGAAGTAAATGATATCGAATTTCATTATGTAATTGATGAAGGATTTAATTGGGATGCAGTTTCAAATATCCATAAAATAAATATTTACAGAATAATTCAGGAGGGAATCTTGAATATCCATAAATATTCTAACGCTTCAGAAGCCGTTATAAAAATTGAAATGATTGGCAATAAGTCACTAAAATTATCTATTAAAGATAACGGAAAGGGATTTGATGTTGCAACGGAAAAAAAGGGAATCGGACTTAATAACATTAAAGAAAGAACAAATTCTTTAAAAGGCCATTTTGAAATTTTGTCTAAAAGAAGAAAGGGAACTCAACTTACTATTCTGTTTGATATTTAAACAAAAAATCACTCAAAATCTAATGATTAAATTAAAATAGATTTTAAGGCATTTAAGTTCTTAAATGCCTTAATTAAAAGAAGTTTTTTAATTTAAAAAGCACATATTGAGAGCAATTGCGCTAGATAAGATTGCGATCTTTTCTTCATGGTTGGAATAAGTTGCCATAACATTTACATTGTAGCCACTTGCTGATATTGCGGCTGTTTTTCATCTTTCCGCTCCATTTATTATCGATTGATCCAATCTGATTGTCAGAAGAATCATTAATGATAAAATTAGATTTTTTCCAGACATCACAAATTTCTGCAATGACGTGATTGGAAGTGTTTAGAATTTTAAAAACAGGCTTAGAAAAGCTAGAATTTGGGTTTATTGCACCTATTTTTTTCCAGAAGCATCTTGAATCACAATTTCAGATTTTAAGAAACTACCTCTTCTTAAAATAGTAGCTTCTAAGCCACCATTTGCACTTCTAATTTCAATATTAAAAGGAAGTATTGATTTGACAAAAGCTGTTGGAAGCACTTTTTGAATTAAACTTAATTTTTGTTTGATTCGGCCTATTCTTTCTCTTTTTTCGTTATAGATATGGCAACTTTCCTGAAAGCCATCCTTTTTATCGACAAAATAGTTATTCGTTTCAAAGAAATCTGAAATCATAGTTTTGAGCTGGTTGGTTTTGGTTATTTTTTGGTTTTGGTGCTCAAAATTAGAATTTAAGTTACAGGTACAAACAGGTATAAATACCTGTTTATATGTCAAAAAATAAAATAAATAGCGACTCTGAAAGAAAATAACTACACTGATAATCATTGTATTAAAATGTACAATTCAAACTTTTTTTAAAAGAGTCAGAAAAGACTGAAATTACATTTTAGTAATGATGAATTCGCTTCGTCTGTTCATTTGATGTTGTGCTTCGGTACACGGAACTCCGTTTGAACAATTGTTGAGAAGTTGTGTTTCTCCATAACCAATAGCGCTTTCAATACGTTCTGGAGCTATACCTTGCGAAATAATATAATCTCTGGTGGTTTTGGCTCTTCGGTCTGAAAGTTCAAGGTTATATTGATCGTTTGCTCGTGAATCGGTGTGGGATTCAATTTTAATAACAACTGTAGGATATTGTGTCATTAAAAGCACCACTTTATTTAATTCTATTGCGAGCATCATATCGAACATCAGATTTGTCGAGGTCAAAGAAAATAACTCCGATTTTGATTTTCAATAGACCATTTTCACGAACAATAAGTGCAGGATCTAGACCAATTGGGACTTCGGTTTTTCCAGAATTTTTTGGTATCAGAATCACTTTCGAACTGGGAGTATAATTATCTTTCGCAGTTTCAATAGTGTAGGAGGTACCACAATCTAACGTTTTGCTGAATTCATATTTTCCATCAATTTGAGAAACGGTTTCCTCAATTGCAACTCCGCCAGCATTTTTTAAGGTCACTACAGCACCTGCAATTTTTTTATTGGAAATAGCATCAAAAACGTAACCTTTTACGCCCTGAACGCAAAAACGTTCAAACGAATAAATATCATCGTCGCCTTTTCCGTCCTTTCTATTAGAACAAACAAAACCTTTATTGGTATCTTCATTTACGATATAAGCAAAATCATCTCTGTTGCTGTTTAAAGGCGCACCAAGATTGACTGGAGAATCAAAAACACCATCTTTCAATCGGCTTTCAAAAACGTCGAGACCGCCAAGCCCTAAGAAACCATCAGAAGCAAAATATAATGCTTGATCTGTTATAAATGGAAACATTTCGCGTCCGGTGGTATTTACTTTTTCTCCCAAATTTTTAGGTTGAGAGAATTGGTTGTTTCCTAAAATATCCACTACAAAAATATCTGTTGAACCCAGTGTTCCCGGCATATCGGAAACAAAATAAAGTTTTTTGCCATCTTTGCTCACAGAAGGATGTCCAACAGAATAATCATCACTGTTGAAAGGAAGTTCTTTTACATCTTTCCAAGAAACAGTTCCATTATTGTTTTCGACAGCTGTTGCCGAAAAGATTTTGATATTATTGACACCTTTGCTGTCTCGTTTTAGTTTTCCGTTGTAATTGTTTCGGGTAAAATAGATTGTTTTTTCATCTGGAGAAAATGCCACGCAGGCTTCATGATATTGCGTTGTAATGTCTTTTCCGAATTTTTCTTTGAAAGTGACATTCGACTGCATATCGTTTATTTTGCCCAACTGCATGTTCAAGTAAGGTTGATCATTCCATCCGTATTTGTTGGTTTTTAGAAACGAAGAATCAACTGTAGTAGAGTAAACGAGATCGCCTTTGTAAAACATTGGTCCAAAATCAGAATAAGCTGAATTTATATCTAAATTTTCGAGCAAAAAGGACGGTTTAATATTTTCGATATCCTCCAATGTTACATTTTTCAAAGAGAAATTCTGTGCTCTTGAATCGGTTGATTTTTGCTTTTGTGCGTAAAGCTTCATCCATTTTTTTGCCAGTTCATAATTTTGAACGCCTTGCAATGACTGCGCATATCGAAAGTAATATTCGGCAGAAACTTCATTTGAATAGGCAGAAATCAGTTTTTCGTACCATTTTGAAGCGCTTGACATTTTTGTATTGAAATAATAGGAATCGCCAAGACGCTGTAGCATCTCTTTAGAGTTGTCTCCATTGTTTACCGAAATCTCATAAGACTTTGCGAGCATCGACGTAATACATTTTATCAAAAAGTGCGTCGGCTGTTTTGTTTTTGGTCTGCGAAAATGCCATTTGAATGACTAGCAGTACGAGTATAGTAATTCTTCTTTTCATAGACAATTGTATTAAAAGAATCTTGGTGATTTTAGTCCTTTTTTACGGTTAACCAATTCAAATCGAAGCACAATTTCGTGCGTACCGCTGTTGTAATTTTGAAGATCAGTCAAAGTATAGTCATAAGCATAACCAACCATAAACATTGGCGAAATCTGCAAACCTGCAATAGCGCTTACAGAATCTGAAGTTCTATAAGAAACGCCAAGAGTAATGGCATCATTGAACATAAAGTTGGCTGAGATATCAGCAATAAGCGGAGCACCAGCTACGTATTTTACCATTGCGACCGGTTTGAATTTTGTGTGTGCTGATAAGTCAAAAACAATTCCTCCAATAAGGTACAAGTGCATTCTTTCGTTAATAAGATCATCGGCAATATCATCATAAGTATAGCGCTCTCGCGTCAAAAAGTTAGGAACTGATAATCCAATATAATCGCGTTCACCGTGCCAATATAATCCGGCACCAACTACAGGCAGAAACTTGTTTGTGATGTTTTCACGAAACTGAACATCGGGATCTCTATGACTTCCTTTTGTCCAGTCAATATTTAAAACTCTTCCGCCTCCTTTTACACCAAAAGACAATTTATGTGTTTCACCAGATTGAATAGTATAGGAGAAATTGGCATCTAGATATTGTTCTTCCATTGGGCCAATTTCTTCATTTACAATCGAGATTCCCAAACCTAGATTTTTTGCAATTGGGGTATCTAATGAAAAGCTTTGCGTATCAGGCGCACCATCAATACCAACCCATTGTGTTCTTATAAGTCCAGTTACCGTTAAATGTCCTAATGATCCTGCATACGCAGAGTTTACCGTCATTGTATTATACATATATTGCGTGTATTGCGGATCTTGCTGTGCTAGAGCTCCGCAGAATGTCATCAGACCGAGTATAGTGAAAACTATTTTAATATTTTTAATCATAGCCAATTCATATTTTGGTTAATCCTAATTCTTAATTTTTAGTACTCCGATGTTTTTATTTTAGATAAAGCCATCCAGAGGTTTTTTGAGAACCGTCTCCTAGATCAAGAATATAGAAATAGGTGCCTTCAGGAAGTGTTTTTGCAGATCCCTCTGCTTTTCCATCCCAAGTATTGTCATAACCTTTTTTGAAGTAAACCAAATTACCCCAGCGATTAAATATGGACAATTGGTTGTCAGGATACTGTGCGATACAATCAATGTAGAAAGTATCATTTTGTCCGTCGTCATTTGGAGAGAATTCATTCCAAATTTTCAAACAGCTTGGCGATACGGTAGCACTGTCTTGGTTATTAGATGCATTTGTATCGATTTGATCCATTGAAACCAGATTAGCAATATTTAGATAATCTTTAAAATCAACCACTTTTACTTGCGGCGTTAGCGTTTGGATGCCTTTTGGAGCAACATTTGGAATTTCCCAAATCCCGGTGGTACTGTCGTATGTTCCGGATGATGTCAAAGCCGATTGCAGTTCGTATCCTTTTGGCAACAAATCTTTTACCTCAACATTTGTTGCGCCTAGATTTCCAAGGTTTTGGGCTGTAATTGTAAATACAACGGTGCTGTACATGGTTACATCTGTTTTGTCAACTTCTTTGATGATGGCAATATCAGTTGACGGAATGTTTATGAATTCAGAATCTTCGTCATCTTCGCTTTGATCACCATTGTCGTTGTTTGGCTTGCTATCAGGATCAAACTGATTTGAAGCTGTAACCTGGGCCATGTTTTTATAATCTTCCTGTTCAAGTCCTTTTGGATTATTAACTGTAACTTGGTAAGTCAACGTTACACCACCAACAGGGACTGTAAGGTTTGCCCATTTTATAGTATTGTTGCTGAATATTCCTCCGTTGTTAATATTGGTAATATTTCGATAACCTAACGGAATTATATCGTCAACATTAACGCCGGTTGCGGTACTAGGTCCTTCATTATTAAGCTGTAATGTAAACGTAATTACTTCATTTACGTTTGCATTTTTATTGCTTACAGATTTATCAAGGCTTAAATCAGCAACTGCTACATTGATTGAAAGGCTGTCATAATCATCTTCTGTTGTCACTCCGTTATTCGGAGTTGAGTCAGGATCAGGCAGATTGCTGGCGATTATTTCGGTGATATTGGTATATTCGCCTGCAACTCCTGTCGGTGCATTTACGGTCGTATAAATATCGAGCGACTCGTCATTGCCAGCTGTCACAATACCAACATTCCAAACTCCCGTAATATAATTGTAAAGACCACTTGTTGGAGCACTTGTTAAATACTTGAATCCTGGTGGTAGTAAATCTTTAACAGAAACACCGCTTGCATTTGCAGGTCCATCATTTTTAACGGTAACGGTAAAGATAACGGTTGAGCCAACATCATACGTTGCATCTTGATTTAGTGCCGTTTTGCTGATCGATAAATCGGCCATGACAATTTGAGGCGTTACAGAAATACTGTCATAATCATCTTCGGTAGTGACACCATTTCCTGGAGTACTGTCAGGATCGTGTTGATCTGAAGTCATTATTTCTGCAATATTCAAATATTCATCAGGAGTTCCAGTTGGTGCTTTAACAAAAGCATTTATCAATAATGTGTGACTGTTTCCTGGTAAAATGATTCCTGGTGTCCATATTCCTGTTGCAGGATTATAGCTTCCTGATGTAGAATTAAAGAACGAATATTGGTAGCCAGATGGCAGAATATCCTTAACTGTGGCACCGGTTGAAATACTTGGACCGTCATTTGTTATGGTTACAGTAAATCCAATTTGTGATCCAACGGCGGGAGTGAGGTTGTTGCCAACGACATTTTTCTCTATTGAAAGATCTGTTTCTGCAGGAACTGGAGTTACTAATACAGAACCCATGTCGTCTTCGCCAGTTACATTATTGTTTGGTGTCGAATCTGGATCAAGTTCATTTGAAGAATAGACTTCAGCAATATTGTTATAATTGCCTGTTGTATTAATTTTTACTCCAATTAATAACGATTCAGATCCTCCACTCGGAATTGTTCCGATGTTCCATATTCCGGTTGTATTAAAATATTGCCCAGCGGTTGAGCTATAAACAATATATTGATAACCGCTAGGAAGAAGATCTTTTACACTAACGCCTGTTGCCGCCTGCGGACCACTATTATTTACTGTTATTTCAAATGTTATTGTTGCACCAAAAATCGGACTTAAATTGCCTCCAACGACCGCTTTTATAAGTGACAAATCTGCCATTGGAACGACAGGTGCAGTAATTGCGGTGGCGTAATCATCTTCCGTTGTAACTCCATTATTTGGAGTTGAATTTGGGTCAGGCAGAGTGCTCGCTGTCACTTCAGCAATATTAGTGTAATTGCCCGAAGCATTTACAGTTGCTGTCAACTGCAAGGTTTGAGAGTCACCATTAATTAGAGAGCCAATAGTCCATTTTCCGGTAGTTTTGTTATAAGTTCCTTTGGTCGCACTGTAACTTTTGAAGGTATAGCCAGTTGGCAATAAATCAGTTACTTCAACTCCTGCAGTATTTTGAGGACCGCTATTTGTAATAATAACTTCAAAAGTAACATCAGTACCAATTAGCGGAGTTGGGTTATTTACTGTTTTTGTCAATGATAAATTAGTCGCCTGAGTAATTGGAGTTGTTGTAACAGTTGCATAATCATCTTCTGTTGTAACTCCGTTATTTGGAGTCGAATCAGGATCAGGAAGTGTGGCGGCTGTTACCTCAGCAACGTTTGAATAAACACCAGTAAGATTTACGGTACCTGTGATCTGTAAAGTTTCTGATTTACCATTGATTAGATTACCAACGGTCCATAATCCTGTTGTAGGATTATATGTTCCAGTTGTAGCTGTGAATCCGTTATAAGTATATCCTGTAGGAAGTAAATCAGTTACTGCCACTCCAGTATTGTCTTGTGGACCATTATTAGTAACAACGACTTCAAAAGTAACTTGACCGCCAACTAACGGAGTTGTATTATTTACTGTTTTAGTCAATGATAAATCAGAAGCTTGCTGAATAGGAGTTGTTGTTGCTTCAGCATAATCATCTTCTGCATTAGCTCCATTATTAGGAGTTGAATCAGGATCTGGAATATCGCTTGCCGTTATTTCAGCGAGCATTTGTGTAGTTTCCTGTTGGGTTAACTGTTGCTACAAGCTGTAATGTTTGTGATTTTCCAACTTTTAGCTCTCCAACTGTCCATAATCCGGTTGTAGAATTAAAAGTTCCTGTTGAAATGGTAAAATTGTTATAAGTATATCCTGTCGGAAGCAAATCTGTAACTTGAACACCATTATTATCCTGCGGTCCATTATTGGTAACAATGACTTCAAAAGTAACTTGACTTCCAACTAACGGAGTTGCATTATTTACAGTTTTAGTCAATGATAAATCAGAAGCTTGCTGAATTGGTGTTGTTGATATTTCAGCATAATCGTCTTCTGTTGTAATGCCGTTATTTGGCGTTGAATCAGGGTCTGGAATAACAGCGGCAGTTACTTCAGCACTATTTAGATAATTTCCTGTAGCATTTACAGTTGCTGTAATTTGAAGTGTTTCAGAGATTCCGTTTGCTAAATTTCCTACGGTCCAAATTCCTGTGGCTTGATTATAAGTTCCAGTTGAAACGGTAAATGAATTAAATGCGTAACCAGATGGAAGCAAGTCTGTAACCTGAACTCCGTTATTATCATCAATTCCATTGTTTGTTATGATAATTTCAAAAGTTACTTGCGATCCAACCAAAGGAGTTGGATTACTTACAGTTTTGGTTATCGATAGGTCAGATTTTGGTGAAGGAGGATTTTTGGCTCTAATTGTTACCAGTACGGCCGCATAATCATCCTCGGTTGTAACACCATTATTAGGTGTTGAATCCGGATCAAGGAGATCAGCCGCAGTAACTTCAGCAATATTTGTAAAATTTCCAACAGCACTAGCTATGGCAACAATTTGTAAAGTTTCAGATTGTCCATTAGTCAAATTACCAACATTCCAGAGTCCTGTAGTTGGATTATAAGTTCCAGTAGAAACAGTATAGCGTGAGTATGTAAATCCTATAGGGAGCAAATCAGTTATTTGAACACCAGTATTGTTCTCTGGACCAGAATTGGTTACAACAATTTCAAAAGTAATCTCAGTTTCTTCAATTGGAGACGGATTATCAACGGTTTTAGTTATCGATAAATCTGAGCTTGGTGCTTCTGGTATCGTTGCAGAAACCGCATAATCGTCTTCTAATATGGCATTATTATTAGGGGTTGAATCTGGATCGAATTGATCACTTGCAACTACCTCAGAAATGTTAAGGTACGGACCTGTTGCATTGACTGTAGCAGTTAGTTGTAAAGTATGGGTTGTTCCTGATTGAATTGCACCTACCGTCCATAAGCCAGTTCCGCTGTTGTAAGTACCAGCCGTTGTGCTATAAGAAACAAAAGTATATCCTGCAGGAAGAGAATCTTCAACAACAACTCCGGTAGCATCTTGTGGTCCAGAATTGTTCACCGCAATACTAAAGGTCACTTGTGAGCCTATAACTGGCCTTACAATATTTACTGTTTTAGTAAGAGATAAATCAGCTGTTGCAGGAACCGGTACAGTTTCCGCGAAAGCGTAATCATCTTCTGTAGTTACAAAGTTATTTGGTGTACTATCCGGGTCGATTTGATCACTGTGATGTACTTCTACAATGTTTCTGAAGTTTCCTATTGCTCGAACTTCGGCAACTATTTGTAAAGTTTCAACCTCACCATTTGCGAGATTTCCTACTGACCACATTCCTGTAGTACTGTCAAAAGTACCTGTAGATATTGTATAACTATTAAACGCGTATCCATTTGGCAATAAATCTTCAACGGAAACATTTGTCGCGTCATTTGGACCACTATTGGTTACTTTAACTTCAAAAGTGACTAGAGAACCAACTACCGGCGAACTATTATTTACAGTTTTAGTAAGCGATAAATCGGCTTGAGGAGCAACAGGAATCACGCCTGAAGCCGCATAATCATCTTCAAGAATGACTCCATTGTTAGGAGTCGAATCTGGATCAGGTAAACTACTTGCGGTCACTTCAGTTGTATTCAAATAAGTTCCTGATGCATTTACAGTTGCCGTAATTTGTAAGTTATGCGTAACTCCGTTTGCCAAATTGCCAATTGTCCATAAACCAGTTGCGTTATTATAAGTTCCAAAAGTAGCACTATATGCATTGAACGTATATCCTGAAGGAAGTAAATCAGTAACCGTAACGCCAGCGGTGTCTTGTGGACCATTATTAGTTACAGCAATTTCAAAAGTAACCTGAGAACCGATAAGTGGTGTCGCATTATTTACTGTTTTGGTAATCGATAAATCAGCAGATTGTGCTGTTGGAGTAGTAGTAACCTCCGCATAATCATCTTCTGTTGTAATTCCGTTATTTGGAGTTGAATCAGGATCTGGCTGACTGCTGGCTGTGATTTCTGCACTATTGGTATAATTTCCTGTTGCATTAACCAAAGCAGTTATTTGTAAAGTGTAAGAATCTGAAATTGGCATATTTCCAACATTCCAAAGTCCATTTGTAGAATCATAAGTTCCTGTTGTGGCACTATAAGATACATAATTGTAGCCAGAAGGTAATAAGTCAGTTACCACAACACCATTTGCTTCTTGTGGACCGGAATTTGTTATTTGTATGCTAAAAGTTACTGAAGAACCAACAAGCGGAGTAGGATTATTGACTGTTTTTGTCAAAGATAAATCTGCTGAGGTTGGAACTGGAACTGTAGTCGCTTCTGCATAATCATCTTCTGTAGTTACTCCGTTATTTGGTGTCGAATCAGGATCGGCAAGATCGGTTGCAGTGACTTCGACAGTGTTTGTGTAATTTCCGGTAGCATTTACCGTTGCGAGTAATTGCATTGTTTCAGAATCACCAGCAACTAAATTGCCTACATTCCAAATTCCGGTAACAGAATCATAAGTACCTGTAGAGATTCTGAATCCCGTAAACGTATATCCCGAAGGAAGAAGATCAGTTACCTGAATTCCGTTATTATCTTGAGGACCATTATTGGTTATCACAATTTCAAATGTTACTTCAGAACCTACAATAGGAGTAGTATTGTTTACTGTTTTAGTCAGAGACAAATCGGATGATAACGGAATAGGAGTTGTTGTTGCTGTACTGTAATCATCTTCTGTTGTAACTCCATTGTTTGGAGTCGAATCGGGATCTGGAGTATCACTGTTTGTCACCTCGGCAATATTGGTATAATCTCCGGTCGGATTAACAACGGCAATAATTTGCAAGGTTTCAGATTCACTGTTTGCTAAGATATCCAATGTCCATAAACCGGTTGTACTATTGTAGGTACCACTTGTTGCGTTGAAACTGGTAAAAGTATATCCTGAAGGAAGAAGATCTGTCACCTGAACTTGTGCGAGCATCTTGAGGGCCATGATTTGTTGTAATAATTTCGAAGGTAACAGACGAACCGACCAATGGCGTTGTATTGCTTACGGATTTAGTTAAAGACAAATCTGCTGACGGCTGAATAGGAGTAATGATAACATTATCTTCATCATCTTCACTTTGATCACCATCGTCGTTATTTGGTGTACTGTCAGGATCCGGAAGATCACTGGCTGTTACTTGTGTTATGTTTTTATAATCACCTGTTGGAAGTACTTTTACATCTAAAATAAGTGATTCTGAAACCCCTGAATCGACAGTTCCTACACTCCATATTCCTGTTGCGCTATCATAAAGACCAGCAGACGAACTGTAATTTACATATTGATAACCTGAAGGAAGAAGATCTGTAATCTGAACTCCGGTCGCATTATTTGGTCCGTCGTTGGTAATTACAAGCTCAAAAGATATTTGGCTTCCTACTACTGGACTTGTATTTCCCGTAACCACATTCTTAGTTAATGATAAATCAGCAGACGGCCCGATAAATGTTACTTCTGCATTATCTTCATCATCTTCACTTTGATCACCATCGTCATTATTTGGTGTACTGTCAGGATCAGGAAGATCGCTAGCAGTTATTTGTGCAATATTTATATATCCACCCAAAGGATTTACAATTGCACTAAAAGTCAAATTAATATTTGAGTTAGCAGGCAGATATAGGTCATTCCACTGAAGGGTAGCGTTAGCAACTTGATAAGTCCCGCCATTAGATACCGACCCCGGAATTAGCGTAAAGCCTACCGGAATGACATCTTGTACATCGACACCAGTTGCATTTCCTGGACCGTTATTGACTACATTAAGGGTAAAATTAACTTGTTGCCCCGCCGCCGCAGAAGTTGGAGTAACCGATTTGGTTAATTCTAAATCAGCTGATTTTAATGTTACATTAGCATCATCCATATCATCTTCTGCTAATATACCATTTCCTGGTGTACTATCAGGGTCAATTTGATTAACGGTCTGAACTTCTGCAACATTAATATAATTTGCTCGCTGTTGCCACATTAACTTTTGCAGTTATTTGAAGTGAAATGGAGTTGCCATTATTTAGGTTACCAATATTCCAAATTCCTGTTGAAGGATTATATTTTCCGGCACTGTTATCACTAATGTAGGTATAACCAGGTGGTAAGTGATCTAAAACCCTAATTCCAGTACCATTATTCGGTCCACTATTGGTAACGGCTATTGTAAATGTTACATTGTCATTAATACTAACAGTTGTAGGAGAAACTGTTTTTTGAAGTGATAAATCGACAACGTCTAAGGTAAAAGTCACATTATCCTGATCATCTTCTGTTGAAATATTATTATTTGGAGTACTGTCTGGATCAAACTGATCAGATGCTACTACTTCTGCATTATTTACATAAGTTCCGCTAGCTTTTACAGTTGCATCAAAAGTCAAAACTATTTGACTTCCAACAGGAATTGTGAGGCCACTCCATAAAATAGTATTATCACCAACATTATATTGTCCTGAATTGCTTACGGAGCCAGGAACTAATGTATAACCAGATGGAATATAGTCACGCACTGCAACATTCGTCGCTGTAGTAGCACCACCTAAAGCATTGTTATTAAATACTTCTATGCTAAAAGTTACAACGTCACCAGCACTTCCAGTAGTATGATTTGATGTTTTAGTTAATTCTAAATCTGCAACAGATAAAATAGTAAGTACCATAGCATCTAAAGAAGCACTACAATTACCATTAGTTACTGTCCACCTAAAAATGTATGTTCCTGAGACAGTTCCTGAGACAGTGGTTGTTGGTGAAGTTGGATCAGTAAAGACAGCTGTGCTTGGACCCGAATCTTGAGTCCACATTCCAGTACCAACTGTAGGGGTCACAGCATTCATATTCACAGTTGAGAATTGTGGTATCGTTTGATCTGGTCCCGCATCGGCAGTTGAAGGTTGTTCGTAGTTTGTTATAATAACAGAATCTTCTGAAGTACAACCGTTAGCATTTACCGTAGTAGTCGTCCATAAGAATTCATAGACCCCTGGTATAATTCCTGTAATTACAAGATTTGGATTGTTTTGACCTCCTGGCGGAATTAGTGGCGTATTAGGTCCTGATACTTGTGTCCATGTCCCAACACCCGAAGTTACAGGTACAGCATTCATAGTAACAATGGTTTCATTACATAATTCCTGATCAGGGCCAGCATCTGCAATTGAAGGCGGATCATCGTTAAAAGTTATTGATACACTATCAGAGGAAGGCTGGCACAAAGACGGACTTGTGAAAGGACCATTAGTTACCGTCCATGTTAATTCATAAGTTCCTAGAGCCGTTATGTTAGACAAAGTTGTTGTCGGACTATTTGGACTATCAATTGTCAAGGTTCCGCCAGGTGGATTAGACGTCAAAGTCCATGTTCCAATACCTACTGTAGGTGCAACTGCCGCTGTTACATAAGAGGTTTGACATGCAACTGCATCATCCGGTCCAGCATTTGCTGTACTTGGTGCATCATACATTTCAATACGGACAATATCGGATAAAGTTCTGCAAGACTGGCTTTCAAAAACCCATTCTAAAATATACAATCCCGGTACAGTTAAGTTTGAAAGTGTACTGTTCGGAGAATTTGGCGTGTCTATTATTGCTACACTTCCGCTTGGTTGAAATACAAAACGCCATGTGGCGGTTGTAACATCAGCTGGAGGTGTATTTCCGTCTAAAGTTGTAGTCGCACTAACATCAGAAATACACAAAGTCTGATCAGGTCCTGCTATTGGGTCGATACTTGCGCCACTAAAGACGGATATGTTTACTGAATCAGATGATCCAGGACAAGTAGAGCTATCAGGAAAAGTAGCAGGAGTAGTAGTGTAAGTAAAAACATAATCTTCTCCAGGAACTACCGTTGCATTGGCAATATAACTGTCTGGCGGAGATTGTGTAATTACAACGTCTGCGGCGTTTCCAGTAGTTGAGGTAAGTGTCCATGTTCCGGTTGAGTTTTCATTTCCTTTAAGTTGAACACTTGTAACATCACAATAGGTTTGATCTGATCCGGCATTGGCAGGCGGACTTACCACAACTATCATATCATCAAAAGTATCTGGACATAAGAAGACATTTTTTGCCGCAATAGTCCATCTAAAAGTATAAGTTCCTGCAACTAATCCATTAATTACTGTATTTGGATTTGATGGATCAACAATATTGGGTTGATTTGGAGCACCTGTAAGTACAGACCATTGCCCATTTTCAAAAAAGCTATCATAAGCATTAGCGACCATTGTAACGCTGGTATTGGCACAAACATTTTGATCTGGTCCTGCAATTGCCTGTGCTGGAGGCACTCCAATGGTTAAAGTAACATCATCAAACGCTTCACCACATACATTTGCATCTACAGTCCATCTAAAAATATAAAAACCACTATAGCTAAAAGTAAAAACAGCATTTGGATCATGAATGTCGCTCACGGTATAATTTGCAAAACCAGAGATTCTGGTCCATGTTCCTACAGCACCACTATTTGTTGATGCGACCATAGTTATGGTAGTGCCGCAAATATCCTGATCCGGACCTGCATCAGCAGATGGAGGAGTATCAGCAATAGTAATAGAAACGTCGCTTTGATTTGTCGCGCAAAGTCTTGTGAATGTTTCTATAGACCAAGTAAAAGTATAAGTTCCGTTTCCAGGAACGGTAACTAATGTATTAGGATCGCTTGTGTCGGCAATAATGACACCGGCTGAAGGTGTTACTGACCAGAACCCTGTTTCAAAAGTGCCCGGAGTATTACCAGCAAGATTAAAGGAAGTTGTTCCAGAAGGGTAGCAAGTATCAGGTCCTGCATCTGATGTTGCGGCGGCATTATTACTATTAGTTATTATAGTTACTTGGTCATTAACAGAAGCAGAGCAGGAAGGCCCCGGATGTAGGTAAGAAACAGTCCATTGCAAAACATAAGATGAGGTATTTGTAGTAAATCCAGTTGCAACAGCATTTGGATCATTTATATCAGAAAATGTAACAGTGCTAGGTCCGGAAACTTGACTCCATTCTCCAATTTCGTCAATATCTACTGGAGTTGCGGCAAGTTTTACCTGAGAATCCGCACAAACAACTTGATCAGGTCCTGCAGCTGCCTCCACTTAAATTAGTATCCGAGACATGTATTGTAACTTGTGAAACTGAAAAACCACAAGTTGCACCACCACCTTTTGTGATATATTGAAAAATATAAGAACCAGGTACAAGTCCGCTAACTTGTGTATCTACAGCAAGAGGATCAGCAATTACAGCATTATTTGGACCACTAAGTTGACTCCAATAATGCGCACCTTCTGTCGTTGCTACACCAGACAGCATTGTAGAGGTGTCACCGCAAGGTAAACTAACATCAGATCCCGCGTTTGAAGGTGTTGGTTCGCCAGAAACTAATATATTCATACTGTCAAAACCATAGTCACAACCGACAGGGAGTGTACCAGTTTCACTTCTGATAAATTCAAGGTTGTAGGTGCCAGAAGCAGTCAAAGTTAGCGTAAGTGAATTTCCGACATTCTGTAATGCAGTAGGAAATGGAGCCAATGGCGAAGTACTTGGACCACTTACAATTCGATATTGATTTATTCCTGTACCTGTTGTAGTTAGTGGAACCGTAAAAACGGTTTGATTACAGCTTCCCACCAAATCATTACCATTATTGGCCACAATAGTTCTTGTAGCGCCATTATATTGAATATTATAATCTTTAGTAAAAACGCAACCTGTATTATTATTGGTTAAAGTATATCTAAATTTATACGGATCGCCAGAATCAGAAATGTTAGTAATTAGCGTGGTAGGATTCGTCGGTGATACAATGACAGCACCTGGATCCCCGGATATTTGCGTCCACAGTACAGTTTCACCTGCATATAAAGGTGTTTGTGCTTCAAGTGTTGTCTGAGTGATTGTATTATCACAAAAGAATATATCTACATCACCACCAGGAAGAGTGGTTACATCTTGTGTTGCTGGAGGGACAGTAATAGAAACAGTATCGTTTCCAGAAGCACATGGCCCTGTGACAGTCCATCTAAAGGTATAAGTACCTTCGATAAGATTTGAAACGCCTGTGTTATTTGAACCAGGATTTGCAATTGTTGGAGTATTAGGGCCACTTACAAATGTCCATGTACCGCTTTGTCCATTTAAATTACAGCCACCATAAGTTCCGACAAGGTTTGCGCTTTGCGTGGTAGTGTAACAATTGCTCAAAGATTGATCTGGGCCGGCAGAAACAGGTGTTACACCACCGTAATTGGTTACTGTTATTTGTGAAGTAGTTCTGCGGCGCTGTCCAGGAGAATATTCTGGTCCTTCAATAACCCATTGCAACGTTGTGACGCCACAACTAGTAGAAGGTAAAGTAATAGTAGAAATTGGCAAATCAGGTGAATTTATAACAACACCCGCATTGTTGCTGTCTACGATTTCCCAATGACCAGTTTCACCGGAGTTTTGAGGTGAATTTCCTGAAATAGTTAAATTTCCTGAGCTGTTTGGGCAACTAGTAATATTTCCACCTGCATTTGCTATAGTAATGGGTTGTACCACAACTACTTTGTCTTGGTAGGTAAAGGTTCCGTCTCCACAGGTCGCACCGTATCTAAAAGTATAGCTATTTCCGCCAACATATCCTGTTACGGTTGTACTGGGATTATTTGGGCTGTTTATTACTACAGTGGGTCCAGATATTTGGGTCCATGACACGTCGCCAATTATTGGGGAAGGGTTATTTCCCTCTAAAACCAATGCATCAGTTTCACAAATAGTAACATTAAGTATTCCTGCATTTACAGTACAGTTTTGGGCATTTACACTTACTGTACCTAAAATTATTAAAATAATGGCTGAATACAGTTTTTTAGAAAAATTTGAAACCGCAGAGGAAAAATAAAATTGTGGCATAAGCAATCAGAATTTTAAAGGCGCATAAATAAGATTACAACAACCTTAAATTAATAATTACGATGTGTGAATTAAATAGTGTTGCGAGCATTTGCAGGTTTTCTGACGATGAATGAAAAGGGGAGTCCCTCAAAGTTAAATAAAGTAGATACGCAGTAAGGCGTTTTTGACGTTTCAAATTATAAAATGAAACAATAAATTAGATGTTGCAACAATAAAACATGCTGTTCGTCGAGGTTTTGTGAAAGTTAGTTCGGTTGAAATGCACTTTTCAGCAAATTTAAAAAGTAGCAATTTTGAAAAAATATTGAGAAATACAATGTTTTTTATAAATCAGAAATGAGGATATTTTTATTATCCCTTGAAATTAAATTTCGCAGAAATAAGTCAAAAAAGGAGTGCTTTCGCATTTAATTTTCATTAAGAAAAAAATAACAAAAGCTAAACCAATTCTAATGTTATTTTAATGTAGCGCCGAAAATTTCGTCCTAACTTGCGCCCCATTAAGAACAGAAAAATGTTGAGTAAAATTAAAAATAGTATCTTTTGTAAATGCGTTCATGCATTGCTTATCGGCTATTTTTTAATGAACAGCATTAATATGTCTGGAACTTTTGCAAGAATTGTAAATAACAATTCTGAGCAACATTCTGTAAAAGGAATGACGTGTAATTTCTTGAAAAAAATCTTCAAATGTGACGGAATCCCGGAAGAATTGGATGATTATGAAAACAAGGAAACCAAAACTACTAAGCTAGCAAAGGGAATTCCTTTACTAGAGTATATCATGCCTTTAGATTCTTCAATGGCTAATCTGTATTTTCAGGTTGATGCAAAAGGCAAAAAATACATCAACAATCCGATTTTCTCATTTGGATTTCATGGCAAAATTCATTTGCGCCCTCCTCAAAATATTGCATAAATAGTAGTTTTTTTGATGTTGAAAAATACATGTAATTGAAATCCAATGCATTATTTTTTTCGTAAATTAATAATTATTTATTAATGTAATATTTATACATAAATTCATGACACCTTTTAAACGTTTTTACAATTTACTCACGCTCGATAAGCGAGATGTGTATCAAATTATATTTTATGCGGCATTTGCCGGTTTAGTAAACCTTTCGCTTCCTTTGGGAATTCAAGCTATCATCAATTTTATTCAAAGCGGACAAGTAAGTGTTTCTTGGATTATTTTAGTAATTCTGGTAACAATCGGAGTTGGTTTTGGTGGCGTTTTGACCATTCTGCAACTTCGAATTGTCGAAAATCTGCAACAGCGAATTTTCGTGCGTTCATCGTTTGAATTCGCGTACAGAATGCCTTTGATAAAATTCAAAGAAATGTATTCTGAATATGCACCTGAAAAAGCAAACCGATTTTTCGACACTCTGATGGTTCAAAAAGGAACAGCAAAACTGCTCTTGGACTTTTGTACAGCCTTTTTACAGGTTGGACTTGGAATTATTTTATTGGTTTTGTATCATTCTTTCTTTATGGTAATTGGACTTTTGTTTATTGCCATTTTGTACATCATCTTTAAATTTTCTTATAAAGATGGTCTTGAAACGAGTCTTAACGAATCAAAATTCAAATATAAAGTTGCGGCTTGGCTTCAGGAAATTGCACGAAATCGCGAAAGCTTCCGCAAAAAAGGTGGTTTCGAATATGCGCTGAAACGCAATGACGGTTATGTAACGAAATATGTAGATAATCGTGAAAAACACTTTCAGGTAATGAAAAAACAATACATTCAGCTAACTATTTTTAAAGTAATTGTTACAGTCGCCTTATTGTCTATTGGTGGTTTTCTGGTAATTCACCATCAAATGAACATTGGGCAGTTTGTGGCGACTGAAATTGTTATTGTGTTACTGATCAATTCGGTAGAAAAAATCATTTTCGGACTTGAATCTTTTTATGATGTATTGACATCTGTCGAAAAAATCGGCCAAGTAACCGATATGGAAATTTCGTGCATTCCTGAAAAATCAGCTGTAAATGAAACTGGAATCACAATCGAAACTGAAAGTGTTGCTTATAACTATCCAGAGCATAATAAAAAGTCGCTTAAAAATATCAATCTGAAAATAAATCAAGGCGAAAAAATAATTTTAAGAGGAACAAACGGAGCTGGAAAAAGTACACTGCTTCGATTGCTTGCAGGTTTGTTGGAGCCGGAAAGCGGTGATATGTATGTTACGGATAGTTTTATGAACCGACTTGATGAAGACAGCTACAGAGCACAAGCAGGAACATACTTGCAAGGCGATACACTCTTTGCAGGAACCATCAGAGAAAATATTCTTTTTGGAAACGAAGAACTGAATAACGACGATTTGAAATGGGCTTTAGATAGTGTTGGCTTAACACCAGATATCAAAACATTTCCTAACGGATTGGAACATCAAGTTCATCCGGGCGGACATGAACTTTCGGCTTCAGATATTCAGAAAATATTGCTTGCGCGAAGCATTGTTCATAAACCTAATATTTTATTCCTTGAAGATCCTGTTGATAAAATGGACGAATTGACATCAGGAAAAATTGTTGATTTTTTACTTTCTGAAGAAAATGACTGGACGGTAATCGTAACTTCTAAAAATGATATTTGGAAGAACAAATGCGATCGTATGATAACCATTGACGACGGAAAAATTATTAACGACATAAAGCTATAATCATGCTCAATATATCAAAAGATAATAATATAATTATAACTCCAGGAAAATACACGTCTATAACAAACGTTGCTCGAAGACCACATTATAAAATTTTAAACAGAGTCATCATCGGATTTTTATTGTTTGCTGTTGGTTGTCTGTTTCTTCCTTGGACGCAGAATATCTCAGGAAGCGGTTCGGTTACAACCTTAAAACCAGATCAAAGACCACAAACAGTCCACAACGCCATTGCGGGAAGAATCGAAAAATGGTACGTGCAGGAAGGTGATTATGTTAAAAAAGGCGATACAATTGTTTTTATTTCTGAGGTAAAAGAAGATTACCTAGATCCAAATCTTGTTGGAAATACAAAACAGCAGGTTGATGCTAAAAAAATGGCAGTTGAATCGTATGGCGACAAAGTAAATTCTCTTGAAGTTCAGGCAAAATCACTTAACACAGAAAGAGAGTTAAAACTCCAACAAGCACAAAATAAGATAAGACAATCGCAATTGAAAATAAAGAGTGATAGTATGGATCTTGAAGCTGTAAAAACGCAATTGAGAATTGCTAAAACACAATTTGATCGTTCGACAGCACTGAATAAAGAAGGTTTAAAACCATTGACAGATGTCGAGCAGAAACGACTAAAACTTCAGGAATCTGAAGCGTATATCATTACACAGCAAAACAAGCTTTTAAGCGACAAAAATGAATTGATAAATGCAAAAGTCGAAATTAACCGAATTACAGCTGAGTACGCCGAGAAAATTTCGAAATCAAGAAGCGATAAATTCACTGCCTTAAGCACGCAATATGACACAGAAGCGCAGGTAAATAAGCTGGAAAATCAATACACAAATTACCGACTTAGAAACGGACTATATTATATTACAGCACCACAAAGTGGCTATGTAAACCGTGCTTTGCTGGCTGGTTTGGGAGAAACGATCAAAGAAGGAACTCCAATTGTAAGCATTATGCCGGCAAGTTATGATATTGCTGTCGAAACTTATGTGGATCCAATCGATCTTCCGTTGGTGCATCGTGGTGCAAAAGTGAGAGTTTGGTTTGATGGATGGCCAAGAATCGTATTTTCTGGATGGCCGGGATTATCGTACGGAACTTATGGAGGAAGAATTGTAGCTATCGAAAATTTCATCAGTTCTAATGGAAAATACAGAGTACTTATTTCGCCAGATGGTCCAGACAATAAATGGCCAAAGGAATTGAGTATTGGAGCTGGAGCGCAAAGTATTGCCTTGTTGGAAACGGTTTCGGTTTGGTATGAAATATGGCGAAATCTAAATGGTTTTCCACCGAATTATTATAAGTCAGATGTAAAGGAGGCAAAATATGAAAAGGACAAAAAATAAATTGAAATACGTTGCAAGACTATTTTCTCTTTTGTTTTTATTCTGTTTTTCGATTTCGTATGGTCAGGATTTTAATAAAGAAGAATTAAGTTACAGCGAATTTTTAGGATACGTCAAAAAATACCATCCATTAGTAAAACAAGCGAACCTTGATATCAGCAATGCACAGGCGCCGCTTATGGTCGCACGTGGCGGATTTGATCCTAAAATTGAAGTTGATTACAGCAAAAAAGAGTTTAAAGGAACCGAATATTATTCGTTATTAAATAGTAGTTTCAAAATCCCGACTTGGTACGGAATTGAGATAAAAGCGGGTTTTGACGATACTGACGGGCAATATTATAATCCGCAGAATAAAACTCCAGAAGCGGGTTTGACTTCACTAGGCATAAACGTAGCTTTAGGACAAGGAATGTTCATCAATCAAAGAATGGCTGATGTTAGGGAAGGAAAACTGCAAGTAAAATTAAGCGATGCACAGCGAAAACTAAAAGCAATTGAAGTGTTGTACAAAGCAAGCGAAGCCTATTTTGAATGGAGAAAAAGCTATAATGAAGCCGAACTTTATAATCGATATTTAGGCTTTGCAAGCAAACGTTTTGAAGGCGTAAAAAAGTTGATTGAATTAGGCGATGCACCTGCAATTGATAGTGTTGAAGCTGGAATCACAGTAAGAAACAGACAGCTTAATGTTGAAAATGGAAATTTAAAATTGGCTAAAGCTAAATTGTACTTGTCCAATTATTTATGGATTGAAAACGTTCCGGTTGAGTTAGAAGATAATGTAAAACCAGAAGAAAATCTGATTCAAACATTAGAAACAACCTTAAAAACCGACGCGATGATGGTGGAGGTTGAAGGCTTAGAATCACATCCAAAACTTCAGGCTTTGGAAACAAAAATGGATATGTTGGAAATCAACAGAAAACTGAAAGCAAATTCATTGCTTCCTAAGTTGAATGTTGGCTACAATTATATTTCAGAGCCTTCATATTGGAGTTCTTTCAATGCCGATGATTACAAATTTAATGTCGATTTTAGTATTCCTATCTTTTTAAGAAAAGAAAGAGGAAGCCTTAAATTGGCAAAATTCAAAATTCAGGATATACAATTTGATATCGAGCAACAAAGGTTGGAGCTGAAAAACAAAATTAAAGCACAACAAACTGAAATATCATCTTTAAAAAGACAAAAAAAGGTAATTGATAATCTGGTAAAAGATTACGTTACAATGTTGAATTCAGAAGAAAAACTGTTTTCATTTGGCGAAAGCTCCATTTTCTTGATTAATTCGAGAGAGAATAATCTAGTGAGCGCAAAACTGTCTCAAATTAGCATTGAAAATCAGTTTTATATGTCAAATGCCGAATTGTACAAAATACTGGCAAATCCAGATTAAAAAAGCTTATTTGTTCGCTTAGTTGTTGGTTATATTAGGAGAAAACAGCAGTAATTTTTTTTACTGCTGTTTTTGTTTTTAATCATTAGTAAATAGCACACAGATAACACGGATTGAACAGATTTTATATATAATCAGTGAAAATTCGTTCAATCTGTGTCATATGTGTGCTTTATTCAGTTATTAGCCTGCTTAAACCACAATTTATGCCAATTTTTAGCTGAAATATTTTACCTTTATGCACTTTACCACTTTATAAATGAGCAAAGAAAATCCAATTCCAGAGAATGAATTCGAACGTTTAGCGACCCTAAAACGTTATAATATCTTAGATACACTTCCAGATCATGCTTTTGACGATGCCACAAAGTTGGTTTCTTATATTTGTGGAGTTCCAATTGCCCATATTTCTTTTATTGATGAAAGCAGACAATGGTTTAAATCTGAGATTGGAATAGGAGTTTCAGAGGTGCCGCGTGAAATCAGTTTTTGCCAATATACCATTATGGAATCAAAAATGGTCGAAATTAATGACACATTTTTGAACGAGCGTTTTAAAGATGATCCAAATGTTACCGGCGGTTTTAAAATAAGATTTTATGCCGGAATTCCGCTTACAACTCCAGATGGATTTAACATCGGAACAATATGCGCCATAGATCATGTTACAAAAACATTAGATGAAAATCAGCGAAATGCGCTTTCAATAGTTGCAAAACACGTCATAAATCAGTTGGAAGTTCAGACTAAAAATATTGAATTGGCCACGCAGAAAAAATTGCAGAACGTGCTGTTTTGGCAAAAGACAGTTTCTTGGCCAATATGAGCCACGAAATCCGTACACCATTAAACGCAATTATTGGTTTTACAGATCTTTTGGCGCAAACAAAACTTGATGAAACACAGCGCGATTATATTGACAGCGTTCAGATTGCCGGCGAAAATCTGCTTTTGATTGTAAATGATATTTTAGATCTTTCTAAAATCGAATCGGGAAATTTAACGATTGATTCAGAACCTTTTAATTTAAAAAAGACACTTAAACATGTTTATAATTTATTAAAAGTAAAAGCGCACAAAGAGGTAGAATTCAATCTCTTTTTAGATGCTGATATGCCTGATACGGTTATTGGAGATCAAGGAAGATTAAATCAGATTTTGGTTAATCTTATTGGAAATGCGTTAAAGTTTACTCATGATGGAGATGTTACAGTTTCGGTAAAAATGATCGAAGAAACAGAAGGTCATTATTCACTGCGATTTTCTATAAAAGACACCGGAATTGGAATTCCAGAAAACAAGCTGAATTCTATTTTTGAACGTTTTACACAAGCCGAAGAAAGCACAACTCGAAAGTTTGGAGGCACTGGACTCGGACTAAATATTGTAAAACAATTGGTTGAACTTCAAAATGCTGAAATTCAGGTAAAAAGTAAGGAAGGACGAGGCTCAGAATTTTCTTTTGTTATTTCTTATAAAAAAGCGACTGAAAGACTTGAGACTGTCAAAACAATTTCAAAAAATGACCTCGGAAATCTAAAAATTTTGCTTTGCGAAGACAATATTCTGAATCAGAAATTAGCAAAAAGCGTCGTGCAAAATTTTGGTTTTGAAATAGATATCGCCGAAAATGGGGAAGAAGGCATCGAACTTTTATCAAAGAATAATTATGATTTAGTTTTGATGGATCTTCAAATGCCAATTAAAGATGGCTATCAGACCACAGAATACATCAGAAATGAAATGAAATCGGATATTCCGATTATTGCCATGACCGCGCACTCTCTTGTTGGAGAGCAGGAACGTTGTTACAAGGTTGGAATGAATGCTTATGTCCCAAAACCTTTTAAACAGGCGGTGCTTTTAAAAGCTATTAAAACGGTAATGAGCCCAGATGCTGATCATGGAAGAAGAAGAATTATTGATTTTTCTATTTTAGACGAAATGGCTTGTGGCAATCCTGATTTTAGAAAAGAAATGATTGATCTTTTTATAGAAAAAATCCCTAGTCAAACAGTACAACTTGAAGAAGCATTTAAGAATGAGGAGTATGATGTGGCAAAGAAACTGGCACATAATATGAAATCAAGCTTAGATATTTTTATGCTTTCTGATCTCACAAATTGTTTGTCAATTATTGAAGAAGAAGCTTCAAAAAAACAATTTACTTCTGAAAGTGCTGATAAAATAAACATTTTGCATTGTGGTATAGATGAGACCGTTAAAATCCTAAAGGAGCTTTGATAAAAAAGAAATAAGCCTTAGCTTTACATATACGCCTAATATAAATGGCATTTTTGCCTCAAATTATAATAACAATGAGAATCATTTTAGCCGAAGATAATGATATCCTACGCAAATCATTATCATTTTTCTTAGAGTCCAAAGGATTTACTGTTGACCAGTTTTCTGACGGAAAAGATGCGCTTGAAGCCATCGAAAAAAACAATTACGACTTGATTTTAACCGATATAAACATGCCTGGTATAAGCGGAATGGAAATTACGCAGTATGTGAGGGAAACTATTAATTCAGAAGTTCCTATCATAATATTGACTTCTTCAGGTGTTGAACAAACTGAACTGGATTCTTTTGATATTGGTGCAAATGAATTTATTGCCAAACCAATCAGTCCTGCCGTTCTTTTAGTCCGAATTAATAAGTTGTTAAAAATCAAAGCTTAATGAAAGTTCTATATTATTCAATTGTTTTGTTGTTTGTTTCTTCAATTTGTTTTGGGCAAGAAGTAAATATCGATGCAGTTTTGGCTCAAGTAAAACAAGAAACAGAGAAGAATAATTTCGATAAAGCCTTATCATTGATTGAGCCTTTGCGTGCAAAATTTCCTGAAAACGAAGATATTCAGGTTTATACAGGCCGAATTTATAGTTGGAAAAAGGAGTATTCCACAGCAATAAAGATATTGGCTCCGATGGCTGATAGGGCAAAACCAAATCCGGATGCTCTTTTGGCGATTATCAATACGTATTTTTGGTCAGAACAATATGAAAAATGTATTTCATATTGTGATAAATATCTTGAAATCGAGCCTAAATCTACAGAAGTTATCAAAACAAAAGCGACTTGTCTTGAAAAACTAAACCGCGATCAAGAAGCTTTGGAACTTATAGAAAAAGCATCTATTGCAGACAATAGCACACAGCCATTTAGAAGCATTCGAACATTGATTGGTAAAAAAGCAAAAAATGCAATTGCGAGCATCTTATCTTAATATTTCTACTTCAGAGCCAGGGCAATCGCCTTTGCATTATGGGTATGTTGAATATTCACATAAATTCAGCAAATCGGCAATTGTGGGTCGCGCTAATATTGGAAATACCAGCAATGATACACAAATGCTTTTTGAAACTGATTTTTATCAAACCTTTTCCAACAAAAGTTATTTATATGCCAATGCTGGACTTTCAACAGGAGAAACATTATTTCCCGTTGGAAAGGCTGGTCTAGAATATTATTTTGCACCAGTTAAAAAATTTGATTTTGCATTTGGAGCGCGATTTATGCATTTTGAAAATGATGATATTACATTGCTTACAGGACAAATTGCATACAATACAGGAAGTTATACATTGGCATACAGACCGTATTACGACACCGGAAATTCACTGTTTTCACATGTTTTGAGTTTGCAGAAAACTAATGAAGAAAAAGAAAGTATTATAAGATTAGAACTTCAATACGGAACGGTTCCGTACTTGTATCTTTATAACGGCTTTACACAACCGTTAGAAGCTTTTAGAGTTGGATTGCAATATCAGCATCGTTTTGGAGATTCTTTTTTCGTTCGACCAATTTTTCTTTATGAGCGCGAGGAATATACTCCAGGAGAATATAGAAACAGGTTTAATCTGCGGCTAATCGTTACTAAACGTTTTTAATATGGAAAAAGTTTGGGAACTATATGAAAAAGGGGATTGGGTAGTACCATTTTTGATTTTTTCAATATACTTGTTTATTGGAGCCTCTTTTTTGTTGTATGTAGTCATTATTTGGAGCAGAAATAAAAACATTAAAAGAGAAAGACTCAGAATTGAATACAGTGCGAGCAATTGAAGAATTGATGGCGGCAGTGGTTTTTGAAGACATGACTTTTGCTACAATTCAGAAAGAAAGAAGCTTGGATTTGTTTTTAAATAATGCATTTTTTAGAGAAGTTGTAATGGAAACGATCCTAAATCTGCACAAAAACTATGATGGTGTTTATGCTCAAAAACTAGAACAGCTTTATAAAGATTCAGGGTTGATAAATGATTCATTTAAGAAACTTAGAAACTTCAGATGGGAAGTAAAATGCAAAGGAATTACAGAACTTGCTGAGTTTAATATTAGCGATGCACTTGAAAATATTACAACATTTTCCAAAGCCCGAAAAAAGACTTTAAAAATCGTCGCAATTAATGCTTGTATCAAATTAGCGGGAACAAAAGGTATTGTTCATTTGACCGAACATCCTGATCCGATCGATGATTGGACACAGTTGAATATAATTGGAGCTTTTAAAAAACATGATATAGGCGATACAAAAGGAGTGGAGCTTTTATTGGAATCAAAAAACACAACTGTAGTCACACTTGGATTAAAACTCATTAAAGAACTGAAGCTTACACAAAAAGTTCCTTATGTGGCTGAATTAGTAGATCGAGCGCCAAATACTTTGATTAAATATGAAGCGCAAAATGTATTGCAGACTTTAACCGTATAATTAAAACTAATGGATTTTTTAAATAACGAATTGCTGTGGTTTGTAGATATATACATAGTGCTTATTTTGGGCTATGCGATATTGATCATGTCTTCGTATCTTATCTTAGCGTATCTTTCTACAAAGGAGCTTAGGAGCTATCTAAAAAAACAGTTTTGTTGACTACGAAGTTTTGCTTACAAGCGAGTTAGCGCCAAAACTTTCGTTGATTGCGCCAGCTTATAATGAAGGTTTTACAATTGAAGAAAATGTAAAATCCTTGCTTTCATTGAATTATAATAATTATCAAGTTATTGTGGTAAATGATGGAAGTAAAGACAATTCAATGGAAATTCTAATCAAAACGTATGATTTAGTTTTGACCGAACTTGATTTCCATCCACAAATTGAGACCAAAAAACTCAAAGGAATTTATACTTCTAGAAACGCCGCTTTCAAAAAATTAATTGTTGCCGATAAAGAAAATGGAGGCAAAGCCGATGCTTTGAATGTAGGATTGAATATTGCTCAAAATCCGTATGTGGTTTGTATTGATGTAGATTGTATTTTAGATAAAGATTCACTTTTGAAATTGGCAAAACCTTTTCTAGAATCGCATGAAAAACGCATTATTGCAACTGGAGGTGTGGTGAGAATTGCCAATCAATGTATAATTAAAAACGGCCGTTTGATCGAAGTGAATATTCCAGACAGCATGATTCCGAGGATTCAGGTTTTAGAATATTTGCGTGCATTTCTTTTGGGAAGAATGGCATGGGGAAGACTGGACGGATTATTATTGATTTCTGGTGCATTTGGTGCATTTGACAAGGAAATTGCATTATTGGCTGGCGGATATAGTACAAAAACAGTAGGTGAAGACATGGAACTAGTAGTTCGAATGCGTCGCTATATGCTTGAAAATAAGTTGCCATATTCTGTAAGTTACATTCCAGATCCGCTTTGTTGGACAGAAGCTCCAGAAGAATTCAAAATATTCAAAAAACAACGCAGTCGATGGATGCGAGGAACAATCGAAACACTTAGTTTTCATAAGAGAATGTTCATGAATCCAAAATATAAATTGTTGGGAATGCTGAGTGTTCCTTATTGGACATTATTTGAGTTTTTGGCTCCAGGAATTGAATTTATCGGCCTTGTCATTACCTTGGTTTTTATAATTTTAGGTTTGCTTAACTGGCATTTTTTCTTTTTGCTGTTATTATTTGTTTACACTTTTGCCGTTTTCTTTTCGGTTTTGGCATTGTTCAGCGAAGAAAGAACTTTTCATAAATATCCAAAACAAGCCGATTTTTTTAAGTTGCTATTGGCGGCTTTTATTGAACCACTATATTTTCATCCAATGGCAGTTTACGCGGCTTTAGTGGGGTATAAAGAGAAAATCAAAGGAACGCACGGTTGGGGCGAAATGACCCGAAAAGGTTTTACTAAAAAGGAATAAGTTATTTTTGTATTATCCTATTTCTGAAAAAGGAGCTCCGTTATGAGAATTGAATTAAAGAAAACCGATTTTATTGGAAAAGAAATAAACGAACCGTATTATTATATTCTGATATTTGACGGTCAGGCTTCTTTTTCAGTTGATTTAACGGATTATGAATGTAGCGGGAAAAGTCTTGTCTTTTTATCTCCATATCAATTATTTAAATGGAATAATTCTTCAGCGCCTTTTATAAATCAAGTGAGTTTTCATGGAGATTTTTATTGTATTGAATATCATAAAAAAGAAGTTGCCTGCAATGGAATTTTGTTCAATGATATTTATAAGGAACCTTTTGTAACCATTTCTGATTTTATTTATGAAGAAATTATCAGCATCATCGAAAGAATGAAAAAGGTTGAAGATTCGAAACTTGATTATGACGATTCGATATTAAAATCCTATTTGCAGGTTGTTTTAGCATTAAGCAGTAAAGAAAAACAGTTGAAAATGCCTTCTGAAATTCAGGAATCGATTGGTAATGCTACTATTTTACAGTTTCAGCATTTGCTCGACGAACATTTTCGGGAAGCCAAAGAAGTAGCTTTTTATGCTTCTAAATACAAACTTACGGTCAATACATTTAGTAAAAGAATAAAAAAGCATTTCGGAAAATCACCTTCACAACTTATTCAGGATCGCATCGTTTTAGAAGCCAAAAAACTTTTGCATTTAACCCTCAAGCCGATTAAAGAAATTGCCGTTGATCTTAATTTTGAAGATGAGTTCTATTTCAGCCGTTATTTTAAAAAGAATGTCGGAATTTCCCCGAAGGATTTCCGAAAAGAAGTCGGTATTTCTATTGTGGCTAAATAGTCCATGTAAACTCCTTTAAATCCATTTTTATCCATGCACTTGTAAACTAATTTTGGTGTGTATTTAAAACAGAATCAAAATGGAAAAATTTATAAGATTTATTGCTGGCGGACAAAACAATTTTGTTCACTTTTTGAGAATTGCCATCTTCATCGTAATGGCTTGGATTGGTGGATTAAAAGCCTTTAAATATGAAGCTGACGGAATTGTTCCGCTTGTTTCAAACAGTCCTTTTATGAGTTTCTTTTATAAAGATGCCAATAAAATGGTTGCCAATGATGAAGGAAAACAAGTCAAAGCGTACACATTGCACAAAAATTTAGAAGGCAAAACAGTTGAAAAAAACATTAAATGGCACGAAGAAAATGGCACTTACATTTTTTCGTACGGATTGGGAACTGTAATTGTTTCGATTGGTTTATTGGTTCTTTTAGGAATTTGGTTTCCTAAAATTGGATTTTGGGGCGGACTTTTAACTTTCGGAATGTCATTTGTCACTTTGTCCTTTTTAATCACAACGCCTGAAGTTTATGTCCCAAATCTAGGAGGAGATTTCCCGACGCCAGAGTTTGGTTTTCCTTATCTTTCTGTCGGAGGACGTTTGGTTTTAAAAGATATAATTATGATGAGCGTACGGTTTGATTATTGCATCTGATAGTGCAAAAAGAATTCTTGGCAAAGCAAAAACGTTTATTCATTAAAAAATATACAAAAATCCCTGCGCATTTAATACGCAGGGATTTTTGTATATTTTTTGAAAATTAAGGCATAAACAAAACCGTTCCGCCATTTGCAGAAAGCTCAAGATTGAACGAAGCTTTATTTAGTTTGATAGTACTGAATTTTGATTCCTGACCTTCACCATCACTTATAACAGAAACATTTTTGCCTTTTAACATCGGAAGATTTACGGTTATATTCTTTGGTTTGTCTTCGCCATTAATTGCGGCAACATACCATTTTGTATTTTTCCTGCGGGCAATTATACAATATTTTCCAGGATAACCATCTATAAAAACGGTTTCATCCCAAACTGTCGGAACAGCTTTTAAATAATCGAACAAGTAAGAAGGTTTTTCTTTTAAATTTTCTGGCGTTAATCCCCAATGTTGAACAGCTGAAAAGAAAATAACCGCTGTCGCCATTTCAAAAGCATCTGTAGTTTTACGGATTGTGCCTTTGTTTGGCTCACGATGCAGACGTTTGTTTAAAAAAACAGGACCAAAATCCATTGAAGCGACAGCATTTCTTGTAAAAGGGTAAATCGTCGCGGTTGAAGCATATTTGTCACTGAATGCTTGTTGGAAAACCAAATTTTCAGAAGCAAGAACCGCTTCGCTTGTCATGTAATTCGGATACATTCTTTCCCAACCACGGGGAAGGGTAGCGCCATGAAAATTAATGTTCAAGCCAAATTCAGCGGCATCAACAAGTATATCGTGATATAATTTCATAGTAGCTTGCTTGTCTCCGCCAAAAAAATCAATTTTTAATCCTTTGACGCCAATTTGTTGCAACCATTTCATTTCTTCGCGACGCGCTTCTGATGTATTCATTTTGTTTTTTGGCGTTTGTGGCGCTGTATTCCAGTTTCCATTTGAATTGTACCAAAGTAAAACGCCAACATTTTTTGATTTAGCATAATGGACCAATTCGGCCATTTTTTCTTTTCCGATATTTACATCCCAAAGCGCATCAATCAAAATGAATTCACATTTCATGTCTGAGGCAAGATCAATAAAAGTTTTTTGGTCATTGTAATTACAGCTTTCATCTTGCCAAACAATCCAGCTCCAGCTCGCACGGCCGGCATCAAATATTTTTGAAGTTTTGACAAGAGGCTTTACAACATCTGTAGAAGCAGTCGATTCAACAATTGGTTTCAATGTTTTCCCTAATGTTATGGTTTTCCAAGACGTTTGCATTGGCAAAGTTGCCGTTGCTGTTACTGGACCTTCATGATTGTTTTCGCCTTCTTGCGGAAAACTAATCGTGTAAATTCCGTCAGTGCTCGCGTCACTTAATCTAGTTCCAACATAATTTCCACTGATTCCGGTTTCAGAAATCAAAAGCCAGCCTTTATCTTCCACATGAAAAAGTGCTGGAAAAGTAAATCCTAATCCGTATTGTGATTTTGTCCCAATAGTAGCTTCTCGAGTATATTCTTCCTCATAAGAAGGTTTTGTTTTTTCCCAACCACTTAATGGCGGTGCTTGTGGCGTAATAAAAGTGGTGGATTTTGAAGGAAGTTTGAAACCTGTAATTTCTTTTTCAATCGTACAGTTTCCGCTATTTTTTTTGCTTTTTGGAATGATATAACTGAAAGCAATATCTGTATTTGTAATTCTAAAAATGACATTTAGAGTGTCATTTGCAGTATTTGTGAAAATACATTTTAATTGATTCGCCTTATAATTCACTTGACTGACTTTTGAGCGATCTAACTTGTAGGATTCTTGGATTTTCTCTTTGGCACTGCCGACCAATTTTAAGTTTTTAGAAAAATCTCCTACAGAACTTACCAAACCAAGAGGAGATTGCCCCAGAAATTCATTGTTTTGAAAACTTACATTATAAAAAGCATTTCCGTTGTTTACAGAAATTTCGAGTTTTATGTTTTTATCAGGGCTAAATGCCTCTGTTTTTTGGGCTTGAATCGAATATGAAATTGAAAATAAAAGAAAACTAAGAAAAAAACATCTCATTTTGGCGGTTTTAAATAGGTTAGTAAAAATATAGCGGTTAAAAATAGTTATAAGTGTAAAAATAACACTATTTTTGAAATGTTTTTTAAAAGAATCATTTTGAATGAAGATTTTGCTTGGAAATTTTTAAAGAATTGTTTTAAAAGCTAAGTTTTACAGGAACTCAAACCATTTGATTTTGTAAAAAAACTAAGCAATCCCATTAAAGTTGTGTTTAAAAAATAACAACTAAATTTACTTTCACAGAGAAGATGCTGTTTATTTTTGAATTAAATATTATAGATATGATAATGGAAATTGTATCGCAAAATGTAATAGTTGAAATGATTTTATTGCTTTTCATCATTTTTGGATACGGAGTTTCCTTATTTATTATCAGAAAAACCATTTTGAATTCTAAAAAACAGAATAAGAATTAAAACTCCGCTCGAGTCATTCCGAAATAATTAGACTAAAAATTTCTTATTTTGAAATTGGTTATTTTTCTATTAAGTTTATAATCAGATTGTTTGATGGTGATTTTGCTTTAAAAGTTTAAGCCGATTATCTGAAAAAATCGAAAACAGACTAATCTTTTAATAACTTTAAAATGAGAAAAATTCTTTTGATTGCTTTTCTTGCAGGTCTTTTTTCTGTGTCTGCCCAAAAATCTACTTCAATCCATAAACTCGACGGAAGTTCCATTTCTCCCGATTCTTTAACAAACAAGATCAAAACTTTAATGCAAAAAGCCGATGTAAAAGGATTGTCGGTAACTGTTTTTAATGCAAAAAAGCCGGTATATATGAAAGCTTTTGGTTACAGCGATGTTGAAAATAAAAAAGAATTACAAGTTCAAACCAACATGTATGGTGCATCTTTAAGCAAAGCAGTTTTTGCTGTTTTAGTAATGAAAATGATTGAAGAAGGTGTTATAAGCTTAGACAAGCCATTACAAAGTTATCTTCCAAAACCAATTTATGAATATGAGCACAAAGTATGGCATGAAGATTATACCGACTTAAAAGCAAGCCCTGAATATGTAAAAATTACAGCCCGAATGTGTTTGGATCATACTGCAGGATTTCCAAATTGGCGTTGGTTTGAACCAGATGAAAAACTGCGCATAAAATTTGAACCAGGATCACGATACAGCTATTCTGGAGAAGGACTAACGTATCTGCAAGTTGTGATTGAGAAAATTACAGGAAAACCTTTAGAAGAACTAGCTCAAGAAAGAATATTCAAGCCCTTGGGAATGACAAATTCCAGCTATAAATGGCAGGAAAAATTTGAAAAAGATTATGCATATGGCTATGATAATGACGGAAAAAAGCAGGAAAAAGACAAAGATAATGCGCCAAGAGGTGCAGGGACCTTGGAAACGACTGCTGAAGATTATAGCAAATTCATGACGGCAATTTTGAACAAAAAGATACTAAAAGCAAAATCATATCAAGAAATGTTTAGTCCGCAGATTCGCATTCGGTCTAAAAACCAATTTGGACCAGGCGCAACTCAAGATGGCAATTGGAATGATGCCATCGATCTTTCATACGGTTTGGGTTGGGGTGTTTTAAAATCGCCTTATGGAGTTGGAGCATTTAAAGAGGGTCAAGGTTCTGGTTTTCAAAATTATAGTATTGTTTTTCCAGAAAAAGGCATCGGGATGTTGATTTTGTCCAACAGTTACAGTACTGGAAGCATAATAAAATATTTATTAGAAACAGCTATTGCAGACACTTACACGCCTTGGCAATGGGATCAATATATTCCGTATGATGCTAAACAGTAATTCTGGACGTTTAAACAAAGTACATTCGGACGTTTGAACAAAATTGATGCATTGAATGACTTATACCTTTGTTTCATTAAAAAATAATTAAAAATTTTAAAAATGGAACAGAACAATTATCAAGGATTAATGCAAAAACCAGTTGATTCTGGATTTAATGTTGCATCAACAGCAAGTGATGTTATAAAAGGTATTGATCTTACAGGCAAAATCGCAATCGTAACAGGCGGAAACACTGGAATTGGCTTGGAAACAGTAAAAGCATTGGCAGGAGTAGGTGCAACAGTTATAGTTGCGGCAAGAGATGTTGAAAAAGCCAATAGAAATCTGATAGGAATTAAAAATACAGAAGTAGAAGCACTCGATTTAGCAGACCCAAAATCTATTGACACTTTTGCCCAAAGATTTTTAGATTCAAATAGGCCTCTCCATTTACTAATTAACAATGCAGGTATAATGTGGGTGTCGCTTCGCAGAACGAGCAACGGTATTGAGTCACAATTGGCAACTAATTATTTAGCTCAGTTTCAGCTTACCGCCAAATTATGGCCTGCTTTAAAAAAAGCAAATGGAGCAAGAGTAGTCAATGTATCTTCTCAAGGACATCAGTTTGGAGATTTTAATTTTGATGACCCAAATTTTTTGAATCGAGAATATGAAACACTACAAGCTTACGGCCAGTCAAAAACAGCAAGCAATTTATTTGCATTAGAATTAGACCAAAGAGCAAAGCAACATGATGTAAGAGCTTATTCACTACATCCGGGTTCAATTGGTGGCACCGAATTAGCTCGAGAAGCACCATTAGAATTATTCATTAAAATGGGATTGTGCGATGCAGAAGGCAATATTCGTCCAGAAGTCGCGACTTCACTTAAAACAATACCTCAAGGTGCCGCAACAACAGTTTGGTGTGCTGTAAGTCCAAAATTGAATAATATTGGCGGGGTGTATTGTGAAGATTCAGAAATTGCGTCAATTGCGATTGATAATTCGATAACTCCAGGAGTTAAGATATATTCTTTGGATCAAGACAATGCTAAGCGTTTATGGGCTTTAAGCGAAGAAATGACTGGGATTAAATTTAATATTAAGTAAATAAAACCAACACTGCTTTTTTATTTTTTAATATCTTTAGGAGAATAAAGATTAAAAAATAAAAGCAGTGTTTTTTTATCAGAAAGAAATACAATGAATTACGAAGCAAAATACATCACCGAAGACATAAAACTTTCTAGATATGAAGATGCATTTTTCAAATCGGATATTATGTTTGAGCATCACATGCTGATATGGTTTATTTCAGGAGAAACAAAAATTGTACAAGCTGATGAAACTTATGTTTTTAAAAAAGGAGATATTTTTTTGATACCAAGAAATCAGTTGGCAACTATTATTAATTATCCTAAAGATGGGCTACCACATAAAACGGTTGTAATGCATTTGTCAGTACAAAAATTGCGTGATTTTTATGCTAAATTAGATAGAAAACCAAAAGCGGTAGAATCAAAAAAATATACACCTTCAGCAATCATCCTTTGTTGGAAAGCTGTCTCGCATCATTGATTCCGTATTTTGATATGGACGAACTTCCTGAGGACATTGCTTCTCTGAAAATCACAGAAGCAATCACGATTCTGAGAGCAATTGATAAAGACATTGATAATGTATTGGCGAATTTTGAAGAGCCCGGAAAAATTGATTTGGCTGGATTTATGGAAAAGAATTTTATGTTCAATCTGCCTTTAGAAAAGTTCAGTTATTTAACTGGCAGAAGTCTGACAACTTTTAAACGAGATTTTAGCAAAACGTTTGATAGCACGCCACAGCGATGGCTCACGAAGAAAAGATTGGAATTGGCACATTATCAGTTTGCTGAAAAAAGGAAAAAACCGATTGATGTTTGTTATGAAACTGGTTTTGAAAATCTTTCGCATTTTTCGGTCGCATTTAAAAAGAGATTTGGTTATGCACCAACAGATTTATTGAATAAATTAAATACTAACAATTAGTAAATAAAGATAAATATGCCTTGGAATCCTGAAATATATAATAAGTTTAAAGACATTCGTTTTAAACCTTTCCTTGATTTAATGGAGCTGATTAAACCTGTAGAATCTGGAAAGGCCATTGATTTAGGTTGTGGAACAGGGGAGCAGTCTATTTTTTTAGCCGAAAAATTCAAACAGATTGATTTTCTTGGAGTCGATTCTTCAGCAGAAATGCTGGCAAAATCAAAAGCATTTGAAATTGAAAATCTTCATTTTGAACAATCTACTAATGAAGGCATTGCAAATTCCGATAAAAAATGGGATTTGATTTTTAGCAATGCGGCTTTGCAATGGTCTGACAATCATGAAGAGTTATTTTCAAAGCTTATTAATTTGCTTAATTCTGGGGGCAATTTGCAATACAAATGCCGGTTCAGAATGAAAATAAGCTCAATCAAATCCTGCATCAGCTTGTAAGTGAAGAACCGTTTAAAAGTTATTTAAAAGGTTGGAAAAGAAAATCTCCTGTGTTGAGTATGGATCAGTACGCACAAATAATGTTTGACGGTAATCTCGAAGATATTCAAATTATGACGAAGGTTTATCCCATCATTGCTAAAAGTCACGATGAACTTTATGACTTTATTTCTGGTTCAGCGTTGATTCCGTATATGGAACTTTTTAATGAAGATCAGAAAAATCTTTTTACAAACATTTATAAAGAAAGAATAGCGGAAAATTTCCCGAAACTTCCCGCTATTTATGCTTTCAAAAGGATTTTCCTTTACGGAACAAAAGCTTAAAATGATATAAAATTAAAGAGGCAATATTTTAAATTATTGCCTCTTTTAATTTTTTGTGAGTCTTTTTCGAAGGAGCTTTTTTCTGTGTTTTTTTCTTCTTTTTAAGCCAAATAATAAATCCTGTAATCGGCAAACTTGCCGCAATCAAACTCGCAAAAAAGGCGATTATTTTACCGAATAAACCAAAGAATCTTCCAGTATGAACTTCATAATTTGATGCTTCTATAATATCAGCGACATTGAAATCTTTATATAATTTGTAACGAAGTAGTTGCCCAGTTTTGGGATCAAAGAAAAATGTATTCTGATTTCGGGACCATTTGTAAGGATAAGTCAATCTTAATCTTACATCTTTGTCCTTTTTTATTGAAAACGATGCGGTATTTGCACCCGGATATTTCTGATTTATTGTTTTGTAAATTCGGTCGTAACGTACCGCTAGAGATTCTTTTTGCGGAATGGTTTCAGATTTTACTTCTGTTCCTTCGCTAAGTTTTGTTCCTGTTACAAAAGCAACTGCATTTTTAACTTCTTTAAAAGCAAAAAACAAACCCGTAAATACAATCACAATTAGAAAAAAGAAGCATAAAATCCCAATACATTGTGCAAATCATAATTAACACGTTTAAAAGTGCCTTTCCATTTAATCGTCAAAGATTGTTTTAAAGACCTCATTTGCTGTGGGAACCATAGAATTAATCCGGTAATTAGCATCAAAGCAAAAATTACAACTGCCCAGCGTTGTATAAAACTACCTGTTTCACCCAAAAGCAGTTCTGTGTGAAGTTTTCTCACAACAGTTAGCCAATCTTGTTTTTCATTGCCTATCAGAAAACCATCATACGGATTAAAATAGTAGGTTTTCTTTTTTGTCGAAAGTTCTACAGCGGCATTTAGAATTTGCTGGTTTATTTTGATTGCAGTGATTTTATCTTTTGGAAATTCCTTCTGAAAGCTGTTGATAATTTTTTCAAGTCCAACAAAAGGCTTTTCCTGAATCGGAACAACTAATTTTTCGTTTTTTGAAAAGTCTCTTATTTCTTCTTCAAAAACATAAATACAGCCTGTTATACTAATTATGAAAACAATAATTCCGGTTGCAAGCCCAAGCCATAAGTGAATTTGGCGAGCTATATTTTTAATCTGTTTTAGACTCGGAATTGAAATCATAATTGAAATGTATTTATTGAGAATTCTGGGCTGTGCGCGCAAATATAGTTGTATTTTAGAAACAGTCCAAATAATAATTAGCGCTTTTCAAGGATTTGATTTAGTGTTTTTGGTACGCTTATTTTTAATGATTTTTTCTGAAAAAATTGCACTTTTCAGTTGATAGATTGAAATAAATATTGTTCATTTGCGCCATATTTAGAATAAGTATAAATAAGAATAACATGAAAATATCTTTACATTTAATTTCCTCTTTTGTAAAATCTTCTAGCTTAAAAATATCAGATTTAATAAACAATCCAACATTTTTATTAATTGCTTTGTTTTTCAGTTTTGGATTTGCTCACGCTCAAACAGGGCAAATCTCTGGAAGTGTGATTACAAATGAAGGAAATGCTGGTCAGGGCGTTTTGGTAAAATTGGTCGAAATCAATAAAACTGCCGTAACCAACTCAGCAGGAAATTATGAGTTTAAAAAAGTTCCTTTTGGGAAATATACTTTAGAAGTTACCATGTCAGGTTACGAATCTTCATTAGAAACTGCTGAAATTACAGAACAAATTCCTTCAGTTTCAATAGATGTCAAAGTAAATTCATCAATCGAAAATTTAGATGATGTCGTAATTCGTACAGGAGGAAACAGATTTGCTAAAAAAGAGAGTTTTGATGTAGCCAAAATGCCTTTGAAAAACATTGAAAATTCTCAAGTTTATATTGTAGTAAGCAAGGAATTAATGAAAGAGCAAGTAGTAACAGATTACAATAGTGCTTTTAAAAATGTTCCTGGAGCGGGTATTGCCGAGGTTCGTAATCAAGGTCGAACAACTTCAATGTCTCGTGGTTTTCCTACTCCACAAGTAGTTAGAAATGGTGTTGGAAGTTTTACTTACACTACAATTGATCCTTCGAACTTAGAGCGTATTGAGGTAATTAAAGGACCATCTGCAACACTTTTTGGAAGTACTTTGTCTTCTTTTGGAGGACTTTTCAATCGTGTTACGAAAAAACCTTTTGATACTTTTAAAGGAGAAGTCTCTTATTCAGCGGCGAGTTGGGATTTAAACCGATTGACTTTTGATGTAAATACGCCAATTAATCAGGATAAAACAGCTTTGTTGAGAATCAATACAGCGCTTCATAGCGAAAGAAGTTTTCAAGATGCTGGTTTTAACAGAAACTTCTCAATTGCACCAAGTTTTTCATATAAAATCAATGACAGGCTAGATCTTTTAATTGATATTGAATTTAGTTTGTACAAAGCAACTTCGCCAACAAGACTTGCTCCTTTTGTGGTGGCTAACACACAAAGTAGTATTGAAGCACTTGATATTCCTTATAAATTATCTTTCGCTAATAATACAATCAATTATACCAGTCAGCAATACAATATTTTTACGCAGTTAAAATATAAAATGTCTGACGAATGGACTTCTCAAACTATTTTGTCAAGAACTAGATCATCGTCTGAGGGTTATGTTGTGGCTTTGCAAATGAGATCGGCAACAACATTAAGACAACAGGTTACTAACCAGGATTCACCATTTTATGGAACTGATATTCAGCAAAATTTTATTGGGAAATTTAATATTGGCAAGCTTAAAAACAGGGTTGTTGCAGGATTAGATTTTTACAGTTTACGTGCTACAAGAAATGATGCGACAGTGAATATGCCAGCGATGGATTACAAGAAACCAGGTGCGACTTACGATAATTTTACTCTTCAAAAAGTGGAACCAATGTTTGCCAATGCCACTTATGCAAATTTTGTATCTAATGACGAAGATACATATAGCGCTTATGTTTCGGATGTTTTAAATGTAACGGAGAAATTATTAGTTATGGGTGGTGTTCGTATTGATAAATACGAGAATCATGGTACTTATTATCCTAGTAAAGATTCTATTGCTGGAAATTATAATCAAACAGCGGTATCTCCAAAATTTGGAGTAGTTTACCAACTTGTAAAAGATAAAGTGGTCGCTTTTGGTAATTATATGAATGGTTTCAGCAATGTTTCTGGTTCGGATTTTTATGGGAATACTTTCAAACCAAATCAAGCGAATCAATGGGAGGGAGGTTTTAAGTTTGATCTTCCTAAAGTATCGGCAACACTTAGTTATTATGATATTGCTGTTACCAATATTACTCGTGACGATCCAGATCATATTAATTATTCAATTCAGGATGGAACGCAGGTTAGTAAAGGTTTTGAGGCAGAATTGATTGCCAATCCAATTTCTGGATTAAACATTGTTGCTGGATACACTTACAATGATAGTAAATACGAAAAAAGCAACCCGAATGTTGAAGGTTTACGTCCAAGTACAGCAGGATCGCCAAGAACGGCAAATTTATGGGCAAGTTATAGGGTAGTTACGGGACGTGCGCAAGGTTTAGGAATTGGTTTTGGTGGAATTTATGGAAGTGAATACTATCAGACAAACACCACTACTTTCAAATTTACTATTCCGTCTTATACCGTTTTAGATGCTTCGCTTTTTTACGATCAGCCAAAATATAGAATTGGCTTGAAAGTGGACAACTTGACAAACGAAAAATATTGGTCATATCGACTTGCGGCTCAAAACCCAACACGTGTAACAGCAAATGTGACGTTTAAATTCTAAATTGTGTTTCAAAAATAGAATTCTATAATATCAAAAGGGATGATTTCAATTGTTTGAAATCATCCCTTTTGATTTACTTTTTAATTATAATTTAGCCAAATCATCAATAGTATAAAATTTCAGACCATTGTTTTTGGCGTATTTGCAAAGATCTTCTAATGCAGAAATCGGAGTTTCTAATTTTTCATCAGCATTAGCAACAGTTTTATGGCCGTAAAAAATGACTATTTTATTATGAGCTTTGGCATAATCGATTAGCGTTTTATAATAAGGAATATTGAATTGTTTGTAGTCGTCATCAATTCCTAAACCGTAAACTACTCTGTTGCCTTCATAATAGCAAAATTGAGATTCTGGCCTAATTTCTTCATAAGTTGTACCTCTAATGATATCAAAATGTTTGAGTAATTCAGTATCCAATTCTGCATCTCGCGCACCATCAGGATATGCAAAGGAATGTATGTTGAATCCATCTTTCTTCATCATGACTTTCAAGGGCAAAATATCATCATTGATGTATTTTTCGATGCCAAATTCTTTTGAATATTTTAGTGCATTCAAATGATTATAACCATGACCAGCAATATCATGTCCTCTGTTTTGCAAAAAATGAAGTTTCGCTTTCTGGTCTTCGGTCAAACTTCCATACCAGCAAACAAAGAAAGTTGCTTTCCATCCGTAAGGACGTAATAATTGATCGGCTTGGTACCAATCTTCTATGTAATCATCGTCAAAAGTAAAAAGGACACCGGGTGGATATGATTTTTTAGGTGATTTTTCAGCAGAAGTCTTTTCTTCTGGATACATTTTAAAAAATAGAACAAAAACGGCAATAGCAACAATTAGAATCAGTGCTGTTTTTTTTGAAAATAAGTTCTTCATAAAAAGAAATTTCGATTAGTTCATTTACTGTGATTTTATTGTTTTTTTATCCTTTTCATGCTCCTTCTGAGTTGATATAAAGATAATTTTTAAAAATTAATTTCATAAGTTTTAAATTTTCTTTTTTAAGAAACCGATAAAGAATTTATATTTTTTAATAAAATTTGAAAAGTAGATTAGACTATGAGTTGATTTTTTTAGATTTGTAAACCCAATATTATTTTCAAAGATGTATTGGTACACAATTATAAAACTTAAAGGCATGAAATCTGTAACTTCAATATTTTTATTTTTAGTCTTTGTCTGTTCAAGTTCGTATGGTCAATTAAGTTCTGATAAAATATTTGAAAGCTTTAAGCAGGGCGAGCGCACAAATTGTTCTTCAATTGCATTTATTAAAGCTTCTTTAAATATTTACGGCTTAGACAATCTTTTTGTAACGGAGAAAATAAATGATAAAGAGCAAAAAATAACACTAAAAAATAACGACTCTTTTCATATTAATAATGACGAAATAAGCAAAGCTAAAATATCTGCCGATTTTGTTTGTATTAAAGATAATTGCGAGAATGAAAAAATAATCGAATACGCAATATTGACCTACGCTGTAATGGCAAAATACAAACAGATTATTGATAAAGAAGATACTTTTGATAAAGCATTGGAGGATTTAGAAAGTGGCGAAGTCTATACGCCAACAATTTATAAATATCTGGGATTCCAAAAAGGCAAACAAATAGAAAAATTGAAACGTGAAGCAGGAAGTGAGTTTTGCGGTGTAGTTGCATGGTCAACAGCGCATGCAGTATTTGTTTGCGAAGAATATATGGACTATTATGGAAATAAGAAAAGTATATGGATTAAATATCCAGGACGCTTCAGAATCATTAAGTCATAAGAATTTAAGATTGATTTTTAAATAATTTGTAATATTTAACTTATAAATTAATATAATCGAAAATTTAATTGCAAAAAAGAAATCAATACAGTTGCAATTTAAGTTAATTTATATATTTTTGTTTCGAAACACCATTAACCAAATCTACTAACAAATGAAAAGCAAGATCTTTTTACTAAGTTTCCTTTGCTTCTTGGCTACTGTAGCTGTATCAGCACAAGCAAAAAATGCTCCAAGAAGTATTATCAGTACAACAGCCCTAATCCGTAAATACCATGATCAAAAAGAATTGAGCGGTATGCAAAAGGGAGAACTTTTAGAATTGTACATCGAGCGTATTAAAGTTTTGGTAAAAACACTTCCTTACATTGCTTTGGTTACAAAACCAGGAGTTACAATGGCAGATTTGGGGATTCCAGACGATAATGAGCACAAAAAAGTGTTAGATACTCAAGCAATTGGTACTACAACTTTCTTGGATACAACGGTTGATTTCCAAAGAAAAATGATGCCTTATTCTGATAAAGGAAACCTTATCGCGGCCATCTTATTTTACGAAAGCACATTGAAATCTTTACACGAGTTCAACGACTTGAACGAAATGTAATATTTTAAAAATACTAATATAAAAAACTCCAAAGTCATTTGATTTTGGAGTTTTTTTTGCTTTAGAACGTTTTCTATCCGTAGAGACGCACGACAGTGCGTCTTGCGTAACGTATATTGACATGGATACAAAAAACGTTAGACGCACTGCGGTGCGTCTCTACAATAAATTCTCTACAATAAATTCTGTTTATAAAATATCTTCTTTATTGGTTATAAATTAATTCCCTTTCAACAAATTAATGCTTACCGTTGCAATGTCAGCATCAGGAAATTTTCTGAAAAAAGATGGGTCTGGAAACAATCCAGCTTCGGCGAGCAATTTTATTAAACACATCAATTTCGACTATATATTGGTCAGAGAAACCGTGAGTCGCATCATAAGCAGTTGCTGGCGTTTTTCCTAAATTGCTGGCCGTAATTTTAGGATTTATGGTATGCAATTCAATTAAAAGCAAACCAAATTTCCTTACATAAGGTGACCATTTTTGCAAATGTTCCAATAAATTATCTTCAACAAGATTATTGCTGATTCTTTTTCCTCTAAAGGCAAATGCGCCAGTAGAATTGCTGATTCTGCCTTTATTAGCTTGTTTTGGATCCTCCCAAATTCGGTTGTGATCTAAAAAGGTTCTCACATTAAGTAAATCTTTTAAATCGACATTATAGTTTTCTCTCAAATCATCTGAAAGCAAATCGGGACGGCCAATATCGCCCCAAATTACTTTTGCCCAAATATCAGCTTTTATAAGATTGGCTCTTGTCACTTTTAATGCCGCTTGATTATAATCGGCTCCTACTAAAAAAAGAGGATATTCGTCGAGCATTTTTCCTCTTAAAGTTTGCCTGTCGATTACTTCAAAAATATGTTGCAGGAAAGCGCCATTGCCACAACCCATATCCAGAATTCCTTTTGGCTGTTCTTCAATTGGCAAATTAAAAAGTTTCACTATAATTTCATCAACAACCTTAAAATAAGTATCATGCGCACCTCCGCTTCCCCAAACGTTCATTTCGCGATCTACATGAATTTCATTTTCGCCATCAGCAACCATTCTTAAAATCATTGGATCTCCAAACATCAATTCTTTAATTTTGGCAAATGTGGGCAAATAAGAAACCGTTACGCCATAAGCACTGGCTCTTTTGGCAAAAAAAGACCTATATCGGTAAATTGATAATTTCCTTTTTTTCTATGAACCAACCTAAGTGAGTAAAAAAGTCAAGTATTTTTTGAAATTTTCGGGTGATTTATGAAATTCTTCTGGCTTGAACCAAGTCTCCATGAAATATTTATGAAACATTCCTTTCATCGCTAAGCGCACAATTGTTGGTCCAATTAAATAACCTTCAATATGCTTTAAAATTTGATTCTGAATTTCGTTTGTTATGAGATTATCCGAAGATTCGAGTCCGTAATTCGTTTTATATTTTTCAAAAATCAAGTTGAGTTTTTCAAAGGGCGCATCTTCAAATAAACGTGGATGAAATTGAGAGGAGAACTGAAGCAAATCGGCCACATCTTCATAAAGATGAAATAATGAAAAAGCAGTTTCTGTTTTTTCATTTATTGAAATTGTGATTTCTTGAGTGCTATTATCAACATCGTAATCTAGGAATCCTTGAGAAGCTAAAATTCTTAAGCCAACATTTAAATAGCCTTCATTTGCTTTGAAGGTGCTAGTAAGTTCAGCTAGTTGTACTGTTTTTTTCTTAAGTATATAATCTAAAACAGCTTTATTCTTTAGTGCAATTGCAGTGGGAGCAACCGCTAAACCGTCAAGATGTTTGAAAATGGAGCTTCGAAGTTGTGATGTATCGGTCATAGTACAAAAATGAAGGTTAGTTAAAAATAAGGATTTTTTTGAGTGTTGCGCTATTGTTTTACAGCTTTTTAGCTTTCTGAAAAGTTGTTCGTTATTTTACAATTTTCTGATTTTCGAAATAATTTACTTTGGAAAAAATATATAAACCATGAAAACAAAAATTATCTTAAGCGCATTTATTATGCTTACTTTTTGGTGTAATGCCCAAACGACAGATCCGGTTTTAAAAGAGGTAAAAAAGTTATTGAAGCCAGCAACAAAACGTTCTCCGATTTTACAAACAAGAACGACGGTTCTATTGTTGCTAGATATACAGAGGATGCTTGCTTGTTTCCGCCAAATTCAGAGCCAAAATGTGGAGCAAAGCAAATAGATTCCTTTTTTAGAGGCGGACCTCAAGTGCACGTTGTGTTTACCATTCAACATCTTTATGGTGACGAAAAAACGGCTGTAACCGAAGAAAGTTTTTATGAAATGACTGATATGAATGGCAAAAAAATAGATGATGGAAAAGTAATCGTGATCTGGAAAAAAACAAAAGAGGGGTGGAAAATGCATCGAGACATGTTTAGCGACAATCATCCGGCCAAATAGTATTTATTATCTCTATTTAAAGCTTGCGAAATAGTATTTGTGATAACTAAAAAATAAATTTCACATAATTTTTAAATAATCTTATAGAATTATTCGTGTAATTTCAACAGTTATTTTAAATTTATAAAAATTAAATATCTAATAAATTGAAATTATGAAATTATCATTTTTAGCGACTTTATCGTTTTGCTTTACTTGTTTTGCGCAGAATAAAACAGATGCAAGTTTGTATATGAAAGCAGACAAAATATCTTATCTGACAGATGTTGGCTCAGAATCGGGGGATTTGTACAGTACAATTGGGCATCACGGACCTGCAGTTGAAAATGAATGGATGGCGTTGAGAATCTATTTTAGTGATAAAGTTGCGATTGATGTTTACTCAAAAGCAAAACCAGGTTTAGAACTAAAAGCGCCGCATTGGTACCCAACTCCGGAACAGCAAAAAGACGGATGGGGAGCAGACTATTATAAAGTTGCTAATACAGTAGGATTAGGAGGTGTTAAACTTTGGGATGGAGAGAAATTGATTCCTTTGAATCCAGTGTCGAATCGCTTGGCTCACATTGGTAAAACAGAAACTACTTCATATATGGAAATGATTTCAAGAGGTGTGCCATACAAAGGAAAAAAGTGGATATTTTAGTGCGTGTAACCGTATTTTCAGGAAAAAGAGAAGCTAAAGTTGAAGCTGTTAGTTTGACTGGAGAAAAAGTACAATTTGCAACTGGAGTAAACTATTTTAAAGATTTTGAGACAAAAAAAGGAGCAAATTATATTGCAGTTTGGGGGAAACACCCAGAGGATGTTGCGGCCGAAATTGTTGGAATTGGAGCAGGGATTATCTATAATCCAAAAGATTATGAAAAAACGACCGACGACGGAAATCAATATTTGCTGATCTCAAAACCAACTAAAAATTTAGAGACAAAAATTATTTCGTCAAGTGCAAGAGAACAAGAATTGAATACATTGGACAAATTGGAAGCTTATATGAAACAATTATTATAGTTGAAGAATATAGAATAACAATAAAAAGAATCGGTAAAAACTCATTGTGTTTTTACCGATTCTTTTTTTACTTAGACATCATTTTATAGAAATATGGTGACGTTACTTTTTGATAAATAAGATTTAAAAACCAATGTTGACTGCTTGTTGCAAATCAGTGTCATTTTTTAATGTTGAATTTCTCGATGCAGAAGGTGTTATGCCAGTAAATTTTCTGAACTCTTTAATAAAATGAGCTTGATCATAGTATCCGCAGTCGTATGCTATTTCTGTCAGTGATTGTGGCGTATTGAGTACCAATTGAAGGCTTTTGTTAAAACGTAGTACTGATGTATATGCAACAGGACTAATGCCGATATTGGACATATAAAGTTTTTGAATATACCTTTCTGACAATCCCGAATGCTGTGCCAAAAATGGCAAAACCGATAATTGAGAATCGAGAGTAAGTTGTTGGCTCAATGCTTGTAATGTTGAAACTTTTTTTAATCTCGTTTCATTTTTTTCAATTGATTCAGAAAATAATTTTCTAGAATTTTGATTTTGGCTGAAAGTTCAGGCACTTCCATGATTCGGCCATATAATTCTCTATTTTCTGCTAAAGAAACATCATACATGTCAGTTGCATAATTTGTAAATTCAGACAACGGATCGGAGAAAAATAATGCGCTGGCGTAGGGATAAATTCGCGCAATAAGTATTGAAGTTCCTTTGGCTACAGAAAGTCGAGTAGGAAGGGTGAGATGGCCTAAAAGCTCTATAGCTGGTGTATCTTTTTGTTTTCCGTTAATAATCGTAGCGGCATATCCTTCAGATATATTGACAATAAAATCGACATAGCCACTGGGATAGAATACTTCGTTGTCAAGATCCTTTTCAATCGTAACAATAGTGTAATTTTTTATGTATGGCGCTAAACTGGCTGAAGGCAGTATTTGCATAAGATTATGTTGAAATTGCTTGTGTCTAAATTCCCTGATTTTAAGCTAGTTCTAAATTAAAAAATAAATAAAAAAGGAACAGGTTTAGAACCAAAAAATAAGATAATTATAACATTTTTTAAATCTTTAAGCCATCAAAAGAACGTCTTTATAATATTTCTTTTTGTATTCTAATGGCGATATTCCAGTCACTTTTTTAAATACATCTCTAAAAGTTTTAACATCTGAATAACCAACTTCATACATCACTTCATTGACCGTTTTTTTTGTTTGTTTCAAAGGTTTTTTTAGTTGCTTCAATTTTGACTCTTTGTGAATATTCAATTGGTGTATTTCCGGTTGCTTTGACAAATCTTCTGTCGAAATTTCTTCTGCCAACATTAAATTTTGAGGACAATTCGCTGATAGATATTTTTTCTCCTAGATTTTCCTCAATATACATTTGCGCTTGTTGAACAATTTGGTCGTCGTGCCTTTTTTGGCCTGAGAAAATAGCAAATTGAGACTGTGTACTTCTGTTCATTTCGATCTGGAAAACTTTAGCGCAGTAAACAGCTGTTTTTCGATCATAATACTTTTCAATAAGATAAATCATCAAATTTAGAAAGGAATACGCACCGCCATTGGTATAAATTCCATTTTCATCTGTAATTAATTCGTCAGTGCGCAAATTGACTTTTGGAAATAGAAGATTGAAATTTTCAGTAACCGACCAATGCGTCGAACAGCTTTTTCCGTCAAGAAGCCCCGAAGCCGCCAAGATAAATGCTCCTGTGCAAATAGTAGCGATTTCTGCGCCACTATGATATTGTTTTTCCAACCATTTTACTAAAAGTTCATTGTGTTGCAATGCTAGGTTATAATTGTGATTTAATGACGGAATTATAATAAGATCAGATTTTGCAACAGCAGAAATATGAATATGCGGTGTAATAGTAAAAAGTCCGCTATTAAATTCTACTTTTTCAGAAAGACCGGCGAGCTGAATTTTGAATAATTCTTTCTTGCCGTTTGCTTTGTAATAAGCATTTGCCTTATTAAAGATTTCGTACGCGCCAGTAATACTGGAAAGATTATTCTCTCCTTCTGGAACTAAAATAGTAAGCAGTTTCATTTTTGTTTTTCTTATAAAGATATGAAAAGTTTTTGTCCAAATCTCCCCTTAAGAATGTCTAATTAGCACTTTACAAAAATTGAACTTTGAAGTTAATTTTATCATATATTGAAAATCAACTATTTAATCAAACTTGTATCATGGCAAAAATGACTGTAATTTATAAAACGCCAAAAGACGTGGTTTTCTTTGAGAAACACTATTTTGAGGTTCATGTTCCCTTGGCAAAAAGGCTTCCGGGTTTAGTAAAATATGAAATTAATAAAGGGCCGGTTGTATCGCTGACAGGACATTCTGAAGTTTATCGTGTTGCCAATTTGTATTTCGAGTCAATGGAATCAATGATGAGTGCTTTTAAATCAGAAATTAGGCAGGAATGCGTGATAGATAGAAGGATTTTTGCCAGCGATGATGAAGTCCAGATTTATGTGTATGATACAAAAAACATCTAAATTGATTCGAGAATTATTGTATAGCAATTTTCAGTAATTTAGTGGATAGAAAAACCAAACAATACCGGACTTATTTTGAGAAACGTAATTGATGCCTGCACAATTACTAGGACTAAACTCGTGTTTTTTGACAATACTTAAATAACATTCTGATAAAGAAGCGTTAAATGCAAAATGATAAAAAAGCCTATTTCTTTAGAAATAGGCTTTTGAGTTTTAAAGCATTGGTTTTAAATATAATTATTATTTAGCATCCCAAGAAGCACTTGGATAGTAAATAGAACTTGTTACTGGAGCTGTCCAATAATCTTGACTACCGCCACGGAAAGTGTGAAGACTTACTGCATTGACATTTCGCTTAGCATTGTTAGTCACCCAACGAATTTTTTCATTCAATATTTCAGTTCCATTGACATAATATTTAACATATCCGTCAGTATTTGATCCTGTATTAAGCTTAACAGAGATTTGGCAATTGTAAGTTACACCTTCTTGGATGTAATATTTTTTTCCGAAATCATTACCGTATTGTCCTGGTTGATCTTTGTAGTAAACATAAGGTTGAAGGTAAGCACCGCTTCCTTTTGCAGTGTTTGAACCATTCGGGCAATACCACATAAATCGGGCACTTCCTCCATTTCCATCCCAACCTGGATCGCCACCAGTGTTTTGGTCACCAATTAGGATTCCGTATCCACATTTACCGCCTCGGCTCCAATAAAATCCTGAATTGAATTTCATTTGAAACCAAACTGTATAAAGTCCTTCTGACCAAACACCATAAGAGGTACACAAACCACCAGGACACGATAATGTATTGGTTTGTAATGTAATTGTTCTAGCACTGGCGCTACCTGCTAAAGCGGCAACAGCGGCAGTTTCAGCGGCGGCTTTCTTGGTTAAGTTTGTGTCGTCATTGTTTACAATGGGCTGTTCATCTTTTACAAGATTTTCAAGATTTTGAGCAACATTCAAGTCTTGTTCATTTCCGCAGGCATAAAACACTGCCGCCATAACTAATAATAAACTGGATAATTTTAATAACTTCTTCATTTTTAAAATTTTAAGGTTAGTAAATAATTAATAGATAGTAAATAATAAATTGTGGTTATTGCTTTTAATGCTGAAACATGAGACTTTTTCAAATCTTATAAATCAGTATATGTCTTCATTTGATTCTTCGAATTTTAATTTGTTTTTTGTTGAAATTTATATGATTGATTATCAATGACTTTTAATAGATGATGTAAAGGTGATTAATAATTATTTATACGGGGAGTAATAAAGTACGTTTTTACGTACACAAAAATCCAGCCTACAGATTTTACGTGCAATCTTTGATGTTTTTAGAAGTTTTTAAAGACGTCAGTTATTAAAATAATTTTTAAAACTTTCTAAATCATCGATTTAGGTTTTTAATTTTTATTGAAATTAGGCCATACTCATATGTTTTGACCAACAATAAATTAATATCCAACAGCTGTTTCATAGTATAGAATTTGTTCAATTTTCTAATATGAAACATCAAATTGAGATTAATATGAAGAAGTAAGCAATTAAGATTTTAATTTTATCATAGTAGTAATCCTATATAAATTAATATTCAGCAACTCCTCCAAGACCACAACAAAGCGGTTCTTATGGCGGATCAATGGAAAATGGAAGATACAGAACAATCTAGCAAGCTAAACAATGCTAAACAGCAAAGAAATGACTTTACCTCCCTTGAGTGTGGATCCAAAACAATAAGAAAATCGGAGTAAACGTATATTAAGTTGTTCTGAAAAAAGAGGTGAAAAACGCTAAACTGTACTGTTTAGCGTTTTTTTTGTCTCGATTTTAAAATAAAACTTGCAAGATAAATTTTGATCAAATACTGCTTCAAAAAACCTATTTTGCTCTCTAAAATTTCAATTCATTATTATATCTTTATCAACAATTATGGATACAGTTATAGAAATTTTTGGCGCAATTTTCGGTTTTTTAGCCGTTTATTTTACAATTAGACAAAATATCTGGTGTTGGTTTTTTGGTTTGATTCAAGTGATGTTGTATTGCTTCGTTTTTTATACTTCAAAATTATATTCAGATATGATTTTGCATATCATTTATATATTTCTGCAGGGATATGGCTGGTACAGTTGGAAATATGGTGGTGCTAATCATGATACGTTGCGTATAAGCTTGCTGACAAAAAGAATTCTTTGGGTTGCTCTAACCGTTTTTATATCAATTTTGGTAGGCTATTTTATGGACACAAGAACCGATGCATCTTGTCCTTATATTGATGCTTTTATAATGGTTGCAAGTCTCGTTGCTCAATATTTGATGATTATAAAAGTGCTGGAATCTTGGCTGTTTTGGATAGCGGTCGATGTAGTAGCTATTGGTGTTTACAGTTATAAAGAGCTTTATTTTACAGCAATATTGTATGTGCTTTTCTTAATTATGGCAATTGCAGGATATTTGGAATGGAAAAAAGCATACAATCAAGAGTTAATTTATGAAAATTAAAAATACTGTCGGATTGACATTAGGCAAATTTGCCCCTTTCCACAAAGGTCATCAGTTATTAATAGAAACGGCTATTAAAGAGGTTGATGAAGTGATCGTGCTGGTTTATGATGATCCTGTAATAAATATTCCGTTATCAATACGTGCTGGCTGGATACGCGAAATATATCCGGAAATTACTGTTATCGAAGGCGCCAATTCACCTAATGACAGTGGATACACAGCCGAGATTATGAAGATTCAGGAAGATTATGTCTTATCAATTTTAGGCGATCGTAATGTATCACATTTTTATTCTAGCGAACCTTATGGGGAACATATGAGTGTTGCGCTAAAAGCAATGAACAGACAGGTTGATATTGATAGGAACGCTATTCCAATTTCGGCTACTAAAATCAGAAATGATTCTTATAAAAACAAAGAATTTCTTCATCCAAATGTTTATAAAGATTTGATTACGAAAGTGGTTCTGCTTGGTGCGCCATCAACAGGAAAAACAACTTTGGCAGAAAAATTAGCATCCCATTTCAATACGCAATGGATGCCTGAATATGGAAGAGAATATTGGGAAAAACACCAAATTAATAAAAGACTCACTTTAGAGGATCTTTTAAAAATAGCCGAAACTCATATCGAAAGAGAAGATGCTCTAGTCTTGCAGTCGAATCAGTTTTTATTTTCTGATACTAATGCGATTACGACTTATTTGTTTTCGCTCGATTATCATGGAAAAGCGCTGGATGCATTAGAAAATCTGGCTAAAAAAGCCGAAAACAGGCATGACATCATCTTTTTATGCGATACTGATATTCCTTATGATGACACTTGGGACAGATCTGGTGATGTAAAAAGAAAAGAATTTCAAGAAAAAATAATTGATGATTTGAATTCTAGAAATCTTAAATATTATATGCTTAGGGGAACTGTTGAAGAAAGAATTGAACAGGTCTCAAAAGTAGTATTTGATCAAGAAAACAGTAAATTTAATCTAACTTAGAAACAAAATATAAGCATGTCAGATTTAATAAATAAAACAATGGGGTTTTTCAAGAAAGTTCCAGAATCACCTACAAATCCACAAGAAACTCATAAAGCTACCAAATTTAAGGTAGAAGATTTATATTCAAGCGATACAGATCAAAGTGATTCTAAGGATTCAGTGGCTTTGGATGAAAAATTGCGTCAGGCTTATTTTTGGATCACAAATACAGCTGTTATTAGTCCGTATTATGATATCGAATTCAATGATGGTGATCCTAAAAAGTTTTTATTTGGAGACAGCAAAGTACCAGTTTACTTGCCAACAGATCAAAGTTATTCGAGTTTTGTTTTAATGCCGTTATTGAATTTGGCCGCATTAGGAAAATGCCTTATAGTTGGTGGCCCAGGTCGCGGAAAAACAGCAACATCAGTATTGATGGGATTGTTGGCGGGATATGACAAAAAAGATGTAATGCGCGCCATTCAGCATGGTCAGCCTCAAATGACAATTTCAGATTTGTTGGGGCATCCACTGCCTTCAGACATGGTAAAGGCGGAGAAAACTTCAGATATCAGAATAGCTTGGAGAAAATGGCTCGGAATGAGGGTGAAAATCATTGACGAGTATAACCGAATTCCAACCAGAACACAATCGGCTTTATTAACGGTTTTGGCTGATAATTATGCTGAAATCTTCGATCAAATTTATGAATGTCCGGAAGGCGCTTGGTATTTGACTGCCAATGACGATGCGGGAGGAGGAACGTATCAAGTTATTGAAGCTTTAAAAGACAGAATCGATATTGTAATTAGAGCGATGCATTTTAATACAAGATTTATTGACGATTTATTGCAACGTATAGAACTCAACTTTAAGCCAGAATCTATAATTCCAGAAGAAATTATTTTTACTGAAGAAGAGCTCAATACGATAAACAAACAAATTAGAGGAATTCAGATAGAACCCGGATTGCGCAAACGCATTGAGTTTTTCTGTCGCCAATTTGAGTTTTTTGAACCAGCTTCGAATCGATTGGAATATATGACAAAAGACACGGCAAAATTGTCGGGTATTGACATGCGTACGCTTTTTAGAAAAGAAACAGGAAAAGACCCAATTAAAGATTTAGGTTCGCAGGCTAAAAATGGTTTATCGGTCAGAAAAATAATGACTTTATTGATGTTTTCTAAAGCGATGGCTTATTTTAGAGGAAATAAAAAAGTGGAATTAGAAGATGTGAGACAAGTTTTGCCATTTGTTTTGCATGATAGTTTGACGCCACATTTAGAATCTCCATTTTTTGATCAAGCGGGCAATGAAGTATATCGAGTAGACAGAATTGTATGGTCGCGCGAATTGTTTGATTTGTCTTGTGATGAATATGTGAGTCAGGATTTAGACCGAAATGATCCGGTTGATAAATTTGAAACCGAATTTAAAAAAGGACTTGAAAATATATCTTCAAAAGAAATCGACAGCCGACTTTTAAATATCGAAAAACAACTCCAGATATGGTCGCAGGAGAAAAAGCTTTATGGATACAGAGCAGATGACATTTTAAAACTAAAATACCTGCATCAGCGTTATACGAATTACAAAAGATGGTCGCAATGGAAAAAATAAGCTTTCAGCCGCTCATTTCAACATTTAGTGATAATAGTGCGCTCTACAATCAATGGTACAATGAAGGTGAAATAAAATATGGAAATTTAGATGCTCACATTTTTGCCAATTGGATGGTAGAAGTCGTAGAGCCTATTGTAAAGGCTATTGCTGTTTTTAATGATTCTCCAGAAAAAATCCATGAAGTTGTAAAAGCACTTTATTTAGAGTCACTGAAACTAATTGGAAGCGGAGTAGCAATTCGTTATAAAGATGAATATAAAGAAGCTTGGCTGTTAATGGCGCATATGCCAAATTTAGCGGTAAAATTTCCTTTAAAAACCATTTCATTGTTGCACGATGTTCTTTTGAACCTTGAAGTTCATGCTCCAGAAAAAGTTATAGAATGGTGTAAACTTGTTGCAAACAGCAGTAGTGAAATTAAAACTATAGAAGATTTTAAAATTGTAGGACGTATTTATGCATGGAAATGCGGTTTAGCACATTTAAGAATTCGCTTAAAGGATGATTTTGCTGGGCTTTCTGAAAGTCTACAGCAAACAATTATCAAAACTATTGATTCGTCTTCAAATGCAAATCAAATTTTTGAAAATCCGTGGTCGGAAAATAAAACAAAATTTGAAGGAGTTCAAGGCGGTTTTAAAGGAATGACTGGCTTTTTTGAAGAACCGCCGGTACTGGCACAAATGGGCGAGTATATATTTGCAACCGACTCAAAAAGCAGTTATGCGTTGTTTGCAGATCAATTTGGAAAAGTTTTGCTTCCGGCTGAAACGGTTGATGCAGAAGATATTGCTTTAAATTCTAAACGAATTACAAATTTAGAGAAATGGCTAGGAAGAGATAATAATGAAATAGACACAACTGTAATTTCGTCAGTTGTAACTACGCGAGACACGCTGATTTTTACCTTGCAGAATTCGTATTTTATATATTTATACAGTCTTGGAAATGCATAATCAATCCAAAATAGAAGAAACGCTCGCAGTATGGAAATCCCATTGGCAACAAGCAAAGTTGGAATGGAATCCTATGTTGCGTTTGCAAGAACCTATTTGGTGTTTATCAAACGAAGAAGCTTATAAAGAAGGACTTACGGGCAGTTTTGCAATGATTCGGTTAACAGATCACCGCATTGTTATTAATTTGGAAGAAATTGTAGAGCGCAATATAACCGATTATGCTCTAGAAGTGCTGGCACACGAAATTGGTCATCATATTTTTACGCCTGCAAATTTATATGACAACGCTGTTTTGCTGAATAGAATTCGTTTTGGATTACCAAGTATAGAAGACAGAGCGCCAATGGTGGCTAACTTATATGAAGATTTTATAATAAATGATAAGTTGCGGCGCGTCAATAAATTAAGAATGTCAGAAGTTTATAAAGCGATTAATACAGAGGAAAGTTTTTCAGAATTCTGGACGTTGATGATGCGTACTTATGAATATTTATGGCGACTGAATCGAGGAGAATTGGCAACAAAACTATCGCTTCATAGCAAGAAAATAGATTCTGATGCATCGTTGTTGGCTTCTTTGATAAGAAGCTATTCAAAAAACTGGATTCATGGCGGTGGTCGTTTTGCTGTGATGTTGTATCCATATTTGATGGATGACAAAAAATTTAAAGATGCACGAAAGAAGATTTTAGTATTGTTAGATGCTGAAGACGCAGGAAAAGGCGCTATGGATATTTCAGGTATGACCAAACTTGATTTGGAAGGTTATGATGAAGTAATTGATATGCGAAAAGAAGCCATCGACTCAAAAGAAAAAAGTGACGATAAAAAGAAAAAGGAAAGTTTAGGTATTGAAAGAAATGAATACGGAGGGCACGGACCAAGAAATGGCTACATGGGACCCGGCGATTACATTGATTTGATGCAACAAGCCAATCCAAATGCGGATGAACAATCTTTGATAAATGCCTATTACAAGGAAATTGCTTTGCCTCATTTAATTGATTTTCCGGTAGAAACGTCTGAAAATGTATCAATGGATTTGCCAGAAGGATTAGAAACTTGGGATATTGGCGATTCTATTGAAGAAGTAGATTGGCTTCAATCTGCCATTTTATCGCCAGAACTTATTCCGGGATTGACGACTCAAAAAAGAACTTATGGTTCAGATTCAGATAATTCAGTTTCAAAAAGTCCGCTGAACGTTTACCTTGGTATCGATTGTTCCGGTTCGATGGGAAATCCGAGACATAACTTTTCTTGGCCAATTTTGGCGACAACAATTATAGGATTATCTGCCTTGCGTGCAGGAGCCTCGGTTATGGGATGTCTTTCTGGCGAGCCGGGAAGTTATTTGGAAACAGATGGTTTTATTACAGACGAAACAGATTTGCTGACAACCTTGACTTCTTATTTAGGAACCGGTTATGCTTATGGAATTGAACGATTACGAAAACCATTTGAAATAAAACCCCATAAAAAATCGCATATTGTGATTGTTACTGATAACGATATTTTCAGCATGCTGGATGCTGATACACATACCAAACAAACCAATTGGGAACTGGCTGAAATTGCATTAAAAAATGCTGGCGGACATGGAACAATGGTTTTGCATTCTCCACCAGATTATAATCAACATTTGGTAGTTCGATTGAAAAATATGGGATGGAATGTTTACTATGTTACAAATGAAGCTGAACTTTTGAAGTTTGCGGCTGAGTTTTCACAACAAAATTATGCTTATGTCTAAATATGATGTTTTTGAACTGGTTACACACCTAAGGAAATGCCCAGATTCTTATTTAAGATCATCTGATTTTTTTGAATTAGGAGGATTAAATTCAATCGCCTTGATTACTGATACTTACAGGATTGTAAGCAATAATTTTTTGAAAAAGGATTTTAAAAATCCGTCAAATTTTGATTTAAAACTTGTTGATGACAATCATTGGCGAGCCATTCACATTTCGACATGGTTATTATGTCATCCCGATTTTATAAATAATCCTCAAATAGAAAACAAATTACATCAATTTTGGTTTGAAGAACTGCTTAAAACCACTGTATATGTAAAACATAATGAGTGGATTTCTGATGACGAACGCGCAGAAGAAATGGTAAGATTGCTTTTATATTGCTGTGAAATTATTCCTTATGGCGAAAATCATAATGAAGCGGCAGATAAATTGTCTTCGATAAACAGTGAAGAGCGATATAGAGTTTTAAAAGAATCGTATGAAGCTCATGAAAGAATCATGAGAATTCAGAGAGAAATGGCGGAACAAAAAGCCCGTGAAGCCGCAAATGTTTATGGACGCGAGTAAAGGCCCACAAATAGCATTAACAGACCAAGAACGTTTTCCGTTGCTTGACGATTTAAGTTTTTTAAACGAACTTAGACAAGATGCTTTTGCTCCAAAATTCAATTTTAAAAGCGGTGATCGCTTAAATGCAGAACAGCTTTCAAGAGTTAAGTTGTACAAAAAGAGATTTTACGATAAAAAAGTATTCTGGAACGAAGGGCAAACTCCAAGTTGGCTGGCAGATTATTTTGAATGGTGTATCAAAACAGTTCCTTTTTATCAGAATAAAGGAAATGATTTCGATGTTTTTCCAACTATTTCCAGAGAAGATATTAGAAAGTTTCCTTATTTATTGGTTTCAAATGAAGCCAATTTAGAAGAACTTCTGGTTTATCATACTTCTGGATCAACAGGATCGAAGCTAGATGTACTTTTTGATTCGGTTTCTCAGGCGAGTTGGTTGCCACAAATTGAATCGGTACTGAAAGAGTTCAATATTTCTATCACCGAAAGCAACAATACAACTGCCATTGCATTGATTTGTGCTCAAGAAACAACATTGACGTATGCTTCTTTATCAACTTATTTAAACGGTGCCGGAATTTTAAAAATAAATCTGAATCCATCTGAGTGGAATCATCCAGATGATGCGAAAAAATACCTCGAAAAATACAATCCGGAAATCCTGACAGGTGATCCAATTGCATTTACAGCATTATTAGATTTAAAACCTAAAATAAGCCCAAAAGCATTAATATCTTCAGCAATGAAGTTGACAAAAGGCGTCAAAAACAAATTGGAAGATTACTTTAAATGTCCTGTTATAGATCTTTATTCTATGACAGAATGCAGGAATATTGCCTTTGCTTCTGAAATCGGACATAAAGTTATTCGCCCCGATTTATATTTGGAAATTTTTGATGAACACAACGATATAAAACTTCCAAATGGCGAAAGAGGCGAATTAGTTGTAACCGGAGGCGACAATTCTTTTTGCCTTTGATTCGTTATAGAACCGGCGATTTTTGCAGTTTAAAAATAGAAAACGGTATTCCATTTTTAGTAGGTTTAGAAGCACGAAATCCAATAGTTTTTGTAACAAAATCAGATTTAAAAGTCAATAATATTGATATTTCTAATCGGTTATCAGAATTTCCTTTGGCAGGTTTCAAAATGCATCAAAGAAAAGATAAGTTGATTGAGTTTGTTGGCTATTCTAATGAAATCACATCAAAAGAAATTGTTGACGAATTATATGCAATTTTTAAAAATGACATTGAAATTGAAGCAGAAATTCAAAAAATAGCCCAAAATAATGCGGTGGAAAAGACGAAGTATTCTTCGGATTTGATTACTGTTTAAAGATATTTAGATACCAAAAACGTTTCATATTTCTATTACAATCAGTTATGTAAAAACAGTTTTAATTTTTACATTAGTAAATTCTTAAACCAAATAGAAACACCATAAAAACCATGAAAAAAAGTTTTTTTTGCTTTTTAGTTTTATTTTCATTGCAAGCTGTCAAAAAAATACCAACGAACCAACAATAGCTGATCCTACTTTAAGAGGACCTCAAAAGTCTGTCAAAATTGAAAGCAACATACCAGAAAAATTATACAATGCTACAGAGGTTGATGTTCATCCGCAGTATCCTGGAGGCATACAAAAGTTCCAAGCTTTTTTAAAGAAAAATTATGTTATACCAGAAGAGGTGGTTCAAGATGAAATGAAAGCTTCTGCAATTTTTGCTTCTTTTGTAATTGAAAAAGATGGAAGATTATCCGATATAAAAATCCTTCATGATTTTGGATATGGATCAGGAGAAGAATTACAGCGTGTTTTAAAATTATCTCCTAATTGGAAACCCGCAATCAAAAATGGAAAAGCTGTAAGATGCATGTATTCGGTGCCTTATTATTGTATTTAAAATGATTTTTTTGTCAACAGATTTTTTTAAGAAACGGCAATAAAAGGATTTTTTTGGACTTGACCAAAAATATAAAACTTACTAATTTGAACCGTTGTTTAAATACTGTTATGAATTTATGTTAAATTCATAACAGTATTTTTTTGTAAGCGTTAGAACTCTTTATTTTGCTTAATTAAAAAACATCTTTTAAGATTTTTTACCAATGATACCACGATTACTTTCCCTTTTTCTTCTTTTTTCTCTTTATCGATTCAATCTCAATCTTCAACAAAAGAATTGATTGATAGTTTGAACGCTATTGACAATCACGAAAAGAAGGTAGAATTAAGCCGAAAAATCGCTTTAAGATTAAAGAATTCAGACTGGGAAAGGGCAGTAAAGTATATTGAATTGGCAGAAGCTGAAGCCAAGAAAACAGCAACGCCAGATTTAGCTTTGGCGGGAGTTTATGTAACTGCTGGAGAAATTTATGATTCAAAGGATGTTCTCGATGTCTCTTTAGAATACTATTTAAAAGCCTACGATATTTACAAGGAAATGAATAATGTTCCGGAGTCGGCCAGACTCGAAAACAATCTCGCCATCTTATATGCAAAAAGCAATAATCAGGAAAAAGCTTTACAATTTTTTGCTCATGTTTATAAATATCAAAAAGCAAAAAATGATCCCGTTAAATTGGCAAAAATTCTAAATAATATTGGAACAATTTATTTAGACAAAAATCCAGATTCTTCTTTATACTATTATCAGAAAGCGCATTTGTTGACCAATAAGTTAAACGACAATAAATTAAGCGTTTATGTTTATACAAATCTAGCAAGAGCTTATGCTTTCAAAAAAGACAAAAAGAATGCAGATCTTAATTTTAAAAAGGCTTTTGATTTGCTTAATTTCAGTAAAGATAATTCTCTGAAAGCATTTGTACACGAATCTTTTTCTGAATATAATTTGCAAGAGAATAATTTGGAAAACGCGATTTTAAACGCAAAACAAGCTTTAGAATTGAATAAAGACAAATCGTTTGGTTTTTCTGCTATGAGACTCAATAAAATGCTGTATCATGCGTATTTGAGCAAACAGGATTATAAAAATGCGGTTTATTATTTTGAGCAATACAGTAAAATCAGCGATAGCATTAATATTGAGCAAAAGGCCGTAAATCTGGAAAGAATCAGGCTGGAACAAGATTATAAAGTTCGAAATAAAATCAGAACGCTAGAAGAAGAACAAAAGCGATTTAAGTATTATGTCATCGGTTTGATTTTGGTTGTTGGAATATTGTTTCTGATTATTTTATTGATAAAATACCGAAACAGGAATATTAAAAATCAGCTTGAGAAAGAAAAATTAAAAGCAAAACAGCAAGAACTCAACCAAAGCCTTGAAGCCAAAAATATGGTTTTGGTAGGAAAAGCCATGGCCGAAATTCAGCGTACAGATAATATCAATGAGATTTTGACCGATTTAAAAATGATCAAGCTCAAAACACCCAATAAAGAATTACAACAGGCGATTGATATTGTATTAAAACGTTTAGAAAAAGATTTGAATACCGATATCTGGAAAGAATTTGAAATTAGTTTTGAGCAAGTTCATAAATCTTTCTTTGACAGACTCACCATCGATTACCCAACACTTACTCCAAAAGAGCGCAGATTATGCGCACTGCTTTATTTAGATTTAACTACAAAAGAGATTTCTCAAATCACGGGACAATCGTTTAAATCTATTGAAAATGCCCGCACAAGATTGCGTAAAAAGTTTGATTTGACAAACGAAAAAGTAAATCTTTCCACTTATTTAAACAGTTTTAAGGGAGAAACAATGTAAAATAATTTTAATTGTAACTAATTGGTACAGTTGGTTTTATTTTGAAATGAGTGCTACTTAAGTGCTCTTTTTTTGTTTAAGAGTGTTTTTGCATTAGTCCTTTTTTTATTGGCGACAATTTCGGCTTCTATATTTACCAAAAAAATATCAGAAGTTAATTTTAAATGAATGCGAAGAAAAAGAATGCACCTCTTAAAAGTTTGGAAGAACTTTTAGAGGAAGCAGAAACAAAAAAAGCGCCCTGTTAAAAATTCTGCAAAAAATTACGAAACCAGATTCTAAAGATCAAACTTCTACTTGATTTTAGACAATGTTTTTTTATGCTTTTTGCGCGAATAATTAAAGCATCGCTCTTATTAACAATGCAACCTTAATACTAATTTAAATTTTTAAAAATGAACCAAATTTACACTAAACCCAGGTATTTGTTTCTTTTGCTAGGTTTCTTAGTCAGTTCCGCAGGAATGGCTCAGTCAAAGTCACCTTTGCCAAAAAGCAAATCAGGTAATGTGCAAACGGCGCTCGGATCGCCCACTGCAAGTCAGACAAAGGATCAAATTTCTAAGAAAACTAATGATCAAAGTGCTATTCAGGAAACTGAGGATAGTAATTCTTTAGTAATTCGAGAAGAAAACATAAAAGGACAGCAACTTTCAAAAGAAGAAGGAGATGCTGTAATGAAACAAGCACAAGCAAGTCAAAAGCTATTTAGCCAATATGGAAATTCTGCGACAAGCAAAAGAACTGCTCAAGATTCAATCATGAAAGTAAAGTCATTTGCTAAATCTGGAAACTTAACGTCAAAAAACATATTTGAAGTTAAAAAAGAAGCTTTTGGATTGGCCAGTTCAGACAGAATGCAATTAAAATCTATCTCAGATAAAAACGGGAGAACTTTAGCTACTTATCAGCAATTGCATAATTCTATTCCTGTCGAAGGATCAATTTATAAGGTTAGGGAAAACAAAACCAAGATTGATGCTTTTGGTGCGATTAGAAAAAAATTACCAGAAAGCGGGAGCTATAAAATTAATGCTTCTCAAGGTCTTGAAAGCGCTCTTAGAACCGTAAATGCTAAAGAATATGTTTGGCAAAGCAAAAAACTAAGCACTTTAGTAAATAAAAACATCAGCAAAAAGCCAGAAGGCGAATTGGTATATGTAGGCCCAGATTTTTCTTCTGAATTGAACGAATATCACTTGGCGTGGAAATATGATGTTTTTGCAACGAATCCGCAATCAAGTCAAACGATTTATGTTGACGCAAATTCTGGAAAAACGATTTTAAAAATTGATTTGAACAGAGATGTTCGTTCAGCTTCTTCACCAGTTGCAGACGGAAGACCTGCTATTGGTAAAGGAAAAGCAAGATTTGCTGGAGATGTTACTTTTGGAACAACGCAATATGCAGATGGTTATAGATTGGAAAGCTTAGTAGGAAAATACAAAGTTCCAATGTACACTTTAAATATGAATCATGCTGAGCATGCATCAGACGATGTGCTTACAGAATATATCGATGAAGATAACAACTGGAATGATTTGTACAACAAAGACCATGATGAAGCGACAATTGATATTCATTGGGGAATGCAAAAAACGTTGAACTATTATGAAGAAAAATTTAACCGTAATAGTGTTGATGATAAAGGGATGACCATTTTTGCACTGGCACATTTAGGAACTAATGTTCAAAATGCTTCTTGGACAGGAGGTTGGGCGCAGTTTGGAGATGGTGATAAGCGACCGTTTGTGAGTTTAGGAATTACCGGCCACGAAATGACGCACGCAGTAACGCAATTTTCTGCAGGTTTAGTTTATCTTGGAGAATCTGGTGCAATGAATGAATCTTTCAGTGATATTTTTGGTATTTCTATTGAGCTTTATGCTGGAAAAGATTCAAAAAATGATATCTGGATGTTGGGTGATGAATTGTACAAACACGGAAGTTTGAGAAGTATGGCTGACCCAAAAGCGGCTGGTCAGCCAGATACTTACGGAGGCCAATATTGGGCAGATCCTGCAAATACAGGTTCTGACAATGGAGGTGTTCACCAAAACAGCGGAATCACCAATTATTGGTATTACCTTTTAGTTGAAGGTGGAGAAGGAGTTAATGATCTTAATAATAGCTACAAGATTAAAGGAATTGGTCTTGAGAAAGCAGAAAAAATTGCTTATTTAACGTTAACAGAGTATTTATCGCCTTCGTCAAATTTTAGAGATATGCGTAATGCCTCTTTAATGGCGACAGAAGATTTATACGGATTAGGTTCTGAAGAATACAAACAAGTTACTAATGCTTGGTATGCAATTGGTGTTGGTGCTCGCTTATTCTGATAAGCAATTATCAATTGTTTCGGTACAAAATCCAGCGTTGCCATGCGGACAGTTAAAAGGCGATGAACCTTTTTATATAACTTTTGAAAACACAGGAATTACTCCAATTAAGGCGTATGAAGTTTTAAATTACAAATTAAGAGCAATGGCAAGTGCCTTAGGCAGGCTTATTGTGTTTTATACTAATGATGGTAAAATCTACTTCCCTAAAGATTTAGCACCTGGAGAAAAAGTGACTCTAGAACTTAGAGACAAAATACCATATCAAACAGGTGGTGCTGTAAATTATATTGAAGTAAAAACAGATCTTAAACCAATTACTGAATTTGGTCAAAAAGATGGTTATACCTTTACGGCACAAATTGTTGTACCTAGCTGATAAAGATTTTGATATTAAGGTAACGAATCTAGAAATTCCTGATTACAATGGAGGAGTGCAAACAGCAAATCATACATTAGCAATTTCACTTTACAACTTAGGTTGTCAGGATATTCCAGCAGGAACTAAATTGAAAATTGGATATGCTGATACAACACCAGGAAGTGTTACCGTTTGGAAAGATATTACTTTAGAAACTGCTTTTAAAGGAAAATCAGAAATCAAAATTCCTTTTGATGGAACAGTAGATTTATCTGGACTTGGATTACATACTTATGAAGCTTATGTAACATACGATAAAGACCCGGTTACAACCAATAACAGTATTTTAAATGCGGCTTACAGCGGTATCATAAGTCAATTTCCTTATGTTCAAGGTTTTGAAAGAACCCCAGGAGGATGGAATACAAAATCATTAAACACAACAAATCAAAAGTTTTTGTTCCAAAATTACCCAGCATCGTTTAGATCTGTTAAGTCACAATATATGTGGGGTATGGTAGATTTTAAAACAAATGAAAGACCCGCTCTTAATTCTGATTTCGTGTTAGAATCTCCAATCTTTGACTTTACAAATATTGTTTCTCCTTATGCTGAATTCGATTTGTATTATTTATTCCATAAAGGATACGACGGATTAATAGTTGAATACTCTGAAGATAAAGGAAAAAGCTGGAAAAAGTTGAAGACGTAAATTATCCTGATAATGTACACGGAAATGATTTGTTTGATGGGGGCTGGTTTACTGGAGTAAATACAGTTCTTAAAAAAGATCCTTATCAAATACGTTTAAATTCTCTTGCAGGAAAAAAGTAGCACTTCGTTTCCACGTTAAAACAGACGACTATAATGATGGTTTCTTAGGAGGATTTTTAGATAACATTCTTGTAAGCGATGCTCCTTATGATTTAGCAATAATAGATGCAAAATTAGATGCAGGTAAATGTGACATCAACAATACAAATGTTACGGTAAAAGCAAAAATAACTAACAATTTCGCTACGACGAGTCAGGTTGTTAATGTAACAACTAAAGTTTTAGATGCGACAAAAAGTGAAATTTTCTCTAAAACTGAAAAAATGACTTTGAATTTTGCTAAGTTTAAAGACACCATTACAATCAATGTTCCAAATATTAGTTTGAAAACAACTGGCGAGCATACTGTAACATTAACTGTTTTTCCAGAAGATATGTTGCAAGATGTTAAGCAAGCCAATAACTCTTATGTATTGGCATACGATAATTGGAATAATGAAGATATGAAAGTTTCTGTACTTCCATATAAAATGGATTTTGAAGATGTTTCTAAATACAAAGGCTGGAGAACTTTTGAAAACAAAGGATCTGCAGGTTGGAAACAAGGAACTCGCGCAGATCTAGGTTCGCCAGGATGGTTTATTGATGATCATACAAAATTCATGGCAAGTAATGATGACAAATGCAACTGTGATGAAGCAAACGATATGTTGGTTTCGCCGGTATTTGATTTGACAAATTACAAAGAAGCGCATTTATCATTTGATGGTTTTGGTGATGCTCAACATCTCTCTGACGGAGCTGTAAAAGTGAGTACAGATGGAGGTCAGACTTGGAAAGAAGTATTCCACATTCCGTATTATGGTTCGTGGTGGGAATATGGTGTAGATTTAACCGAATATGCTGGCAAATCATGTGTAATGGTAGCATTCGTACACAATGACAACGGATTATTTGCAAACGGTTTTGCAGTAGATAATATCGAAATTAAAGAAAAGAAATCGAATTTAAGACCTTCTAATTTAGTTGTTGCAGAAACGGTTTACGAAGATGCACCTTCTCATGAATTTAATGTAAACTTTAGAAATTCGGCTTATAATGCATTGGATAAGTTTACGATTGAATATCAAATTTCTCAAAACGGAACTGCTGTTGGAAATCCAATTTCTTTTGAAAAAACAGGAGAGATATTAGTAGGACAGACAATTACGTACAAAATTGATAATTTGCCACAGTTAGCGACTGGAAAATATGACATTGCTGTAAAAGCATATTCTGCTACTGAACCAAAAGATCAAGCTCAAGTTATAAAAGGATCTTTTGAAGTTGTTGCAAAAGCTTCAGAATTAAGCCTTGAAAATTTCTCAACGACACCAAGTGGTTCATTATTTGGTCAAAAAGGATTTGTTTCTAGTTTAAGTGATGACAACTATCCATGGAGAGTGGTAACGACTCCAGACAATGTTAATTTGACTGTGCCTAAAAAAGATCATACAGGCGATACTAAAGCAAACATGCTTTACAGCCAGTTAGAGAACCTAGCTTATTACAGTGAATTAGTTTCTCCAATGTACAAATTAGGAGAAAATGCAAGTGCTTTAGAGTTTTATTATGCAATGCAAAGTAACGTTAACGACATTTTACTTGTAGATATTAAAACAGTTGGCGGTACTTGGACAGAATTATGGAGAGCGAACAAAGAAGGTTCATATGTTGACACTGAGTGGAAAAAAGTTGATTTGAATATCACGAAGTATAAAGGAAAATCAGTAATGTTTCGTCTTAGACATGCTAAGGCTGACCGGTTATTCTTATTTGGTTTTAGATGATTTAAAAATCTTTAACGAGGCAGTTACAGATGTTTCGATGCAAATTTTATCACCAAAAGATGTTTGCGGAAACGAAGAGTACAAAGTAAGATTGACAAACGAAGGTCAGATTGCTATTGCGACCAATTCGATTCAGGTAAATATGGAATACAAAAACACTTCGGAGAAAATTTCAGAAGCTGTTGCGGCAGGAATTCCTGTTGGAGAAAGTATCGAATATACTTTTAAAACAAAGCCTAAATTAGTGGATGGAGATTCTCACATATTTAATTTTAATGCAAAATTAGAGAATGACATTATTGCTCAGAATAATACAATCGAAGATTATACTTATCAAGGAGTAGCGGCAGATTTTAAATTATTTGACAATGCTTCAGTTCATGGATATGCAGGTAAAAGCGTTTATTTGAATGCCGAATCTAATTTATTGAGTAAAGAAGTTGATGCCGATTCATTTATCTGGAATACTGGCGAAACTACCAATGCAATTGAAGTAACCAAACCTGGAGACTATATTGTAACTGCTGTTTTGAAAAACGGATGTTCGATTACAGGAAAAGTAAGTGTAACATTTGACACTTTTGAATCTGAATTGGTAAGCGGAAATGTTTGCGGTCCTGAGGTAATTTTGAACCCAGGAAAATACAAAGCTTACGAATGGTTCGATGGTTCAACAGATCCAACATATAGTACAACGAAAAGTGGCGAGTATTATGTAACAGTTTACAATGAATACGGATTAGGTAAAATTTTCAATACTAGTATTACAGTCCTTGAAAATAAGCAACCTTCGATTAGAGTTTTAGACGATAAGAAAATAATTGCTTCTGAAGATGCTGTTTCTTACCAATGGTTTTTAAATGGAAAACCAATTCCAAATGCAACTGAAAAAGCGGTAGCAACAATTTGGGAAGGAAGTTATAGCCTTCAGACGACAAATAGTAATGGATGTAACAGCATGTCGGTATCATATGAGTCTAAAGGTTTGATTATTGGAAAACTAACAAATCCATTTAGAGCTTTCCCAAATCCAGTTGTAGATAATGTAAACATTTTCTTGGCCGATGATGTTCAAGGTGAAACTCAAATTGCAATAGTTGCTATGAATGGTAATGTGCTTTGGAACAAGACCTATTCTAGTATGCCATCAACGATAAATCTTAGCGAATTAACTACTGGAGTGTACATTTTAGATTGTACAATACAAGGCAAAAAATATTCGGCTAAAATTATCAAGAAGTAACAAAATTACAGATAGAAATGGCGACTCTTTTTAGCGTTGCCATTCTTAAAAACAATTAAATATTATGAAAAAATCCATGCTAATTATGTGTACACTTATGTTGTGTGCAACTGTAACAGCTCAAACCGAAAAGGTTAAACTGGGTGTAAAAGCAGGTTTAAATATTTCGAGTCTTACTTTTGATGAAAGTGAAATAGACTCTTCAAGCAAAAGCGGATTTACGGTTGGTTTAATGGGAGAAATTCCTTTAACCGAGAATTTTTCGGTTCAGCCTGAGTTACTATACAGCCAGCAAGGAATGAAGTTTTCGTATGCTGATGCCGACGTTCAAAATTCACATTACAAAAGCACAGTAAGCTTAAACTACATAAACATTCCTGTAATGTTAAAATATTATGTAGCCAAAGGTTTAAGCCTTCAGGCAGGACCACAAGTGGGAATACTTTTGAAGGCTAAAAACGAATATCAGGACAACTTTTTAGGATACGAAAATTATGAGAATCTTAATTTGAAAGATTATTCGAATGGAGTAGATGCGTCAGTAAATTTTGGACTAGGTTACCAGTTCAAAGACAGATTTTATGTAGATGCAAGATACAATATGTCTTATACCAATGTATTCAAAGATGCAACTTCAAACACCAATTACATTATTAACAGCAATATGAAGAATAGAGTTTTTCAAGTAACATTTGGTTATTTTTTTAACTAGTAGAGTTAGTAGGTTCTTTATATAGTTCGAAAGCCGTTCCTTTTTAGGAGCGGCTTTTTTTATTGCTTGTTCTTAATTTTCTTTTGATTTTCTTCAAAAAAATAACTTTCAAAAATTATGTTCCAAGTTATAATTTGAAACATCTTTAAAAAAATCAAAAATGGATAATTTTTAACTTAGGGTAGATAAAGAGGATAAATGATAGATTTTATTTTCATGATCTCTAATTGTTTGATAATTAGGTTTTACGTATATTTATAATGCAATAAATAAAGAATAAAGCTATGCAAAAACAGTACTTTCTTTTATTTGTTTTGTTGAGTTTGTCTTCAGTCAACGGAATTTCACAAACCAATTACAATCTTCAAAAATCCCTTCAGACAGCAAAGAAAAACAATCCCGTTCTCAAAGGTCAGTATTATGATATCAATATGGCTGAAAGTGATATTATGACAGCAAAATTAAGGCCCAATCTAATTTTGGGATTTAATTATATTGGCGTAGCTGGAGAAAAAAATTATGCACCAAATACTGGTTTTCTTAATAGCGCCAATACACAAACGAATTTGCAATTAGGAAAAGTTTTTCAGCTTGCAGGAACACGTAAAAACAAAATTGATTTTGCAAGCCAAAATTCGGTTCTGACACAAAAAAACTACAATGAAATAGAACGTAATCTTTTTCAGGATGTAGGCTTGAAATGGGTTGATGTTTGGGCAGCGCAAAAACAATTAGAAATAGTAAAAAAAGCCAGCGGTAACTTAGATAGTTTGGTAATTATAAATAAAGTACGTTTAAAAAATCAAGTAATTACAGAAACAGATTTAAACCGAACGACTCTGCTGGCAAATCAATATGCATTAGAAATAAAAAAAGCTGAGCAAAATCTAAAAAACGAATTGCTTAGCCTTAAATATTTGCTAGGCACTCAGGATGAAATTAACATTGATTCTAATGATGATTTTACATTCGTTCTGCCTTCTAATTTAGAAGATTTTTGCAAGAAGGTTTAGATAAACGAACCGATGTTTTGGCTTCTAAATCAATCTTAGATGTTGCCAATACGAATATTAATCTTCAAAAGTCATTAGCTTATCCACAGCCTGAACTCGGATTAATTTACAATCCGCAAAATACAATTCCGTATGTTGGTTTGTATGGTACGGTCGAACTTCCGTTTTTTTCGAGAAATCAAGGTGAAATAAAAAAATCAGGTTACCTAAAACAACAAGCCGAGCAGAATTTACAAGCTACCGAGGTTTTAATTCGGACAGAGATAACGAATGCTTTTAATGCTTATCAGACTCAAAAAAGCAATCTTGAAAATTTTAGCGGATTGCTGACGAGATCAGAAAATATTCTAAAGAGCGTAAAATATTCCTATTTAAGAGGTGGAACAACTATTATCGATTTTCTAGAGGCACAACGAAGTTGGCTCGATATACAACAACAATATTACGATTCTATGCAAGAATACAGGAGGAGTTATATCACATTACTTTACGCTTCAGGATTAATTAATCAAATAGCACAATAATGATCTGCGATAATTTTCGAGATTCATTAAAAATAAAATTATCTACTTATGAAACATTTAATAAAGTATAGCGGCATTATAGCATTATTTCTTTATGCCTGCGGCGGAAAAGAAAATAAACAAGATCAAGCTGTAAACAATATGCCACAGGTTACGAATAACGGAAAAACTATTGTATTTCCTACTGACAGCAGTGTTGTTTTTTTTGAAACAGAATCTATAGGGAATTCGGTTCTTAATAATCAAATTATGGCTCCCGCAAAAGTTTCTGCAACTGTCATGAAATCACAGGAAGGAGCGTCGCAAAATATTATTTTATTTGAAAATCCTGACTTGGCCGCCAGCTACACCCAGCTTATTCAGCATTTGGCTAATATCAATCAAATTCAGAATAAAAACATAAAACAAAAACAGATAGAAGTTGATCGGGCTAAAGATTTGTTGGCGCACGGTGCCGCAACAGGAAAAGATTTGCTCGAAGCTCAGACAGCATTATCTGTAGAACAGACCAATTTGGCCAATGAGAAAGCGACCTTGATTGAGTTCGAAACGAACTTGAAAGCCGGAGGATTTGAACCCGAAGCACTCAAAAAGCAAAAGCAGGAACATCATTTATTATTTGTGATATTCCAGAGAATCAGATAAGCAGAATAAAAAGTGGAGATAATTGTACGGTGCAATTCACAGCTTTTCCGAATGAAAAATTCTCAGGAAAAATTGATGACATTGCTGATATGATTGATCAGTCAACCAGAATGGTGAAACTGCGAATTAGTCTGAGCAATGCAAGCGGCAAATTTAAGGCCGGCATGTTTGCGACAGTTTCTTTTGGTGTAAGCGAAGGAGATAATATAAGTATCGATAAAAATTCATTAGTAACGGTTCAAGCAAAAAATTATGTTTTTGTAAAAAAGGCGACAAAGAATTTGAACGTACAGAAGTGACGATAGGAAATCAAATAGGAGACAGAATTGTTGTTTATAGCGGTTTAACAAGCGGTGATGCAATAGCGGTTAAAGGCGTTATGCAGTTAAAAGGACTCAGTTTTGGGTATTGATAATAAAGATTATGTCTGTAAAAAGAGAGTGAAAATAGTATTTGCTAACACTTTAAAAGAAAAACAATGACACAAGCACAAGTATATATTGATAAAGACGAGTTAAAAGGAACGCAACCTTTGTACGAGTACATTTTACGATTTTTGATCGAGCACAAAATCGAGGGAGCTACAGTATTTCATGGCAAATTAGGCTATGGAGCCAGTCGGTATTTAAATAGGCCTCATGATTTGTTCAGTTTTGATAAAATTCCTTTACTGATCAATTTTATAGACGAAGACGAAAAGGTAAAATCTGCTTTAATAGCTTTAAGAAAAGTGTATAATGGAGGTTTTATAGTTACGAATCATGTAGAAAAATGGTAAACATATGATCAAAAATTTACTAATATTCAGCCTTCGTAACCGCTGGGTTATAATTGCAATCAGCATTGTTTTAATGTCGATTGGTTTTTGGTGTTTTACCAAGCTAAAAATAGAAGCATATCCGGATATTGCAGATACCAATGTGATCATTGTAGCACAATATGACGGAAGAGCGGCTGAGGAAGTAGAACAACAAGTCACGGTTCCTATTGAAAGAGCCTTGCAGAATACGCCAAATGTTTTAGACCGAAGAAGCAGAACTATTTTTGGTTTGTCAGTAGTACAGCTTACTTTTAAAGACGGTACTGACGATTATTTTGCACGTCAGCAGGTAACAGAGCGACTTACAGAGGCTGAATTGCCAGATGGTGTCACGCCTTCATTAGCACCACTTTCTACCGCAGTAGGTGAGATTTTTAGATATGTTGTAGAAGCTCCGGCAAATTACAGTCAGGCAGAACTCAGAGATTTGCAAGATTGGGTGATAAAACCTGCTTTGTTGCAAGTTCCAGGAATTGCCGATGTAACAACTTTTGGCGGACCATTAAAGCAGTTTCATATTATTACTTCGCCAGAAAAACTAAGAAAATACAATCTTACGCTCAAAAACGTAATGGATGCAGTCGATGCAAACAACCTAAACACAGGCGGAAATATAATTGAAAGAGGCGGACAAGGTTTTGCAGTACGTGGTTTAGGAGCAATTAAAACAGAGCGAGATATTCAAAACATTGTACTTAAATCTGAAAATGGAGTGCCGGTTTTTGTTCGTGATGTAGCAACTGTTGAAATTACGCCACCTCCGCCAAGCGGCGTTATGGGATATACAGTTACCAAAGACAAAAAAGATGTAAGCAGTGGTGTTGAAGGAATTATTCTTTTAAGAAGATATGAAAATCCGAGTGAGGTTTTGATTTCTTTAAAAGAAAGAATGGCCGATTTAGAGGAAAATGATTTGCCTCAAGACGTAAAACTGCGTCCTATGTACGACAGGACTTTCTTGATTGATCATTCGCTGGAAACTGTTGCGCACACGTTATTTGAAGGAATTTCGATTGTAATTATATTATTGATTTTGTTTCTAGGAAGTGTCAGAAGCGCATTAGTTGTGGCTTTAACCATTCCGTTTTCATTATTGTTTGCTTTCATTTTAATGCGACTTACGGGTATTCCTGCCAATTTGCTTTCGCTTGGTGCTATAGATTTCGGAATTATTGTTGACGGCGCCTGTCTAATGGCGGAACATCTTATAAGGAAATACCGAACAGCAACACCAGAAGAAAAACAACAAGGAATTGTTCAAATCACGCTTCAGGCCGCGCAGGAAGTAGGTCGAGAAATTTTCTTTTCTGTAACGATTATCATTTTGGCTTATATGCCAATACTTTTAATGACTAGAGTAGAGGGTAAATTGTTTTCGCCAATGGCCTTGACTTTGGCTTTTGCCGTTATCGGTTCCATGCTCGGAGCACTTACCTTTATTCCGGTTTTAATTTCGTTTGTTTATCGAAAGGCAATGCTAGATGTAGATAAACCCATAAAAGAGCACAAAAATGTGGTATTGGACTATTTGACTAATTCATACGAAAAAGCATTAGCTCGTTTTTTAAATAATCATAAAAAAACAACAGTAATTGGTTTTTCGATTGTTGCAATATTTATTTTATGTGGATTAAAATTAGGAACCGAATTTTTGCCAACATTAGATGAAGGATCAATCTTTTTAAGAGGAAATTTTCCAGCCGGAATCTCGATACAAGAAAATGCGAAGTATGCTCCTAAAATTAGACAAATAATCGCAAAATATCCGCAAATATCTTACGTAATAACGCAAACAGGGCGTAACGATGATGGTACCGACCCATTTCCTGCTAATAGAAATGAGATTCTAGTAGGATTAAAAGATTATAAACTCTGGAGCGATACGATTGCCAAGAAAGATTTGGTCGAAATAATAAAAAACGATCTGGCGGCGAGAAATTCCATCGGTACAATTTTCTTCGGGACAGCCTATTATCGATCAGGTTATGGAAATCGTAAACGGAAGTGCGGCTGATCTAGCAGTTTCTGTTGTAGGCGATGATTTGGAAATGATGAGAAAAAAGGCTGAAACTATTGCCCAAATTGCTAAAAACACTCAAGGTGCTGATAATGTTAATATTGAACAAGAAGGAGATCAAGAGCAATTAGCAATTGATATTAATAGAGAACAAGCGACGAGATTTGGAATCAATGTGGCCGATATTCAAAATATGATCGAGGTAGCAATTGGCGGAAAAACAATTTCGACCTTATATGATGGTGCAAAACGTTATGACATTGTAGTTCGTTTTTTGCCACAGTACAGAAACTCTATCGATGCGATCAAAGATATTTTGGTACCCTCTTCAAACGGTGCATTAATCCCAATGAATCAGCTGGCAAACATACATTTCGTTGAAGGACAAACGAATATTTATCGTTATGGCAGTAAACGCATGATTACAGTTAGAACCAATATCAAAGGAAGAGACCAAGGAAGTTTTGTAAAAGAACTGCAAGAAAAAGTAGGGAAAAATGTGACTGTTCCTAAAGGTTATAGCATCATTTACGGAGGGCAATATGAAAATCTGGAACGAGCAGGAAAACAATTGGCATTCACCATTCCTCTAACCATTATTATGGTTTTCTTGTTTTTGTTTATGCTCTATAAAAATTTTCAGCATACTATGATTACAATGAGTTGTATTTTGTTTGCTTTGGGCGGCGGTATTATGGCTTTGCTTATTAGAGGGTATTATTTTAATGTTTCTGCAGGTGTTGGTTTTGTGAGCATTTTTGGAATTTCAGTAATGTCGGGCGTGCTTCTTGTATCAGCTTTAAACAGAAAAACATTGTTTAACAAAGATGATTTGCAGGAAAATGTATTGACCGCTTCAAAAGAGCAATTAAGAGCTTTATTATCAATTCTGGTTGTCGCTATCGTTGGTCTTATTCCTGCCGCTACATCATCAGGTATTGGTTCAGATGTGCGACGCCCGCTCGCAACGGTAATTATAGGCGGATTGACGAGTACATTATTTTTTGCACCAATATTAATTCCGCCCTTATATTTTTGGATGAACGAGAAAAAATGAAATAAACATTTTAGAACAAAATAATGTGAAGCCGAAAGTTTTATTTTCTTTCGGCTTTATTTAATTAACCGCAATCTTTCTACTTTTGATTTCTACTTTATGCTGTCATTTTTTTTGAAAAGAACCAGTGTCTTAGTATGTGAAAAATAAATTGTATCTTATTAAAAGTTTTTAATAGATACGGTAAAAAATAATAATATGATAAAGTCTATAAATCCATATAATCAGGAGACTGTATATGAAGTCGCAGAATTTAGTATAAAAGATGTTGAAAATGCAATTGATAAGGCAGATGCTCAATATGCGATTTGGAAAGAAACTCAATTTTCTGAACGTTCAATATTGATGAGAGCGGTGGGTGAGGAATTGAGGAAAAATTCAAAGGAATATGCTCAAATTATAACTCAGGAAATGGGAAAACCCATTACTCAAGCAATTGCAGAAGTACAAAAATGTGCGGCTTTATGTGATTTTTATGCTGAGAACGCTTCTAAGATGCTTTCTGATAAAATAATCGAAACAGAAGCATATAAGAGTTATGTAAGCTATGAGCCAATAGGAATTGTTTTGGCAATCATGCCTTGGAATTATCCTTTTTGGCAAGTTATGCGTTTTGCAGTGCCGGCACTAATGGCAGGAAATGTTGCAATTTTAAAACATGCCAGCAATGTCATGAAAAGTGCTATGAGTATTGAAAAAATATTCGAAAAAGCAGGTTTCCCTGGAGGATGTTTTACAAATTTGCCTATTGGGAGCAAAATGGTAGAAGAAATCATCAAAAATCCTAAAGTCAAAGCAGTTACTTTAACAGGAAGCGAAGCCGCAGGAAGAGCTGTGGCAGGAGTTGCTGGAAGTGAAATTAAAAAAACAGTTTTAGAACTTGGAGGAAGTAATGCCTTGGTCGTTTTTGCCGACTGTAATTTGCAACAGACCGTTAAAACTTGCGTTCAAGCGCGCTTTCAAAATGCAGGGCAGAGCTGTATTGCAGGAAAACGTTTGTTGGTAGAATCTTCCATTTCGTCTGCGTTTACAAAAGCATTTTTAGAAGAAGTAAGCAAGCTTCGCTCAGGAGACCCTTTGAGTGAGGAAACAACAATAGGTACTATGGCCCGCGTTGATCTTGCTGAAGAATTGGAAAAACAATTTAAAGATGCATTAGATAAGGGAGCAGAAATCTTGTTGGGAGGCAAAAGGAACAAAGCTTATTTTGAACCTACAGTTATTGGAAATGTTACCACGGACATGTCTATTTTTAAAGAAGAAGTTTTTGGTCCGTTGATCGGAATTACTGCTTTTAAAGATGAAGAAGAAGCAATTGCGCTTTCCAACAACAGTCCGTTTGGACTTGGAGTTACAATTTTTACAGAGGATTTCGAAAGAGCGTCTAGATTAGTGCCGAAATTTAACGAAGGTGCGGTGTTTGTGAACGAACTGGTGAAAAGTGATCAGAGATTGCCTTTTGGCGGAACTAAAAATTCGGGATATGGCCGTGAACTTTCGCAAGATGGTATTCAGGAATTTGTAAACAAGAAAACGGTTTATATCAATAAATATTAAAAGTCGAATTATTAGCTTCTTTAAAATTATATGATGAGTAATGAATTTTCTGCCAACAATCAAATAGGAATTGTATCTACTTTTTCTGAACTTGTGAACACAAATTTCAAAGGAGAAACAAATGCCTTATGTTGGCACAGAGATTTGGATGGCAATTTTAAAGAGATTGTTGCTAAATTATCTTTAGAAGAAAATATAACCGAAATTTTTCCTGAAGATCTACTAGCGTTGCAACTTTCAGAAAAGGGAAATACAGCAAGAGAAATAATCCTGAATGATTTGCAATTATTAACAGATTTTGGAGCATCGCCGTCTCTTAATTTGCTGAAATGCTATGAACGTGATGATGAATTTGATTTCATATCGACAGATGTTTATTCGTTTCATGTTGATCGTTCGCCTATTGCAACAGACACTTTTTTATGCACCTATTACGGAGCTTCTAGTGACATTATACCTAATTCTCAAGCAGAACAAAAAGTTTTAATTCCAAAAATCCGAGCAAAACTAAAAGAGTTGCATAATGGACCAGAGGAAGAATTTGAAAGCTTTTTAACGGAAAATTATTTCGATTTGCATTATCAGATAAATGAGGATGCATCACCTATCAATTTAGGAAAAATGCATCTTTGGCGCCTGGCTGTAGATCACCCCAAACAACAAGTACTGCCTTGCATTCACAGAGCACCAAAAGAAAATGATGGCGAGTATCGATTGTTGTTGATTTGTTAAAGGAGGCTATTTAGGCGTCAATAATTGGTACATAAATTAATTTGCTTTGTTTTTTGCGGCATTTATTAATTCAATCCCTTTCAGAATATATTGATCGGCGGTAAAATTTGATGTTGTTTCCTTTACAAAGTGGTCTATTTTCAAACCGTTTCTTTGCACACCCGTACCATCAGGATAAAATCCTCCCATTGAAGTAAATTGAATTTCTGTTCCATCAGGCAGTTTGAAAACGGCAACATTCAATGGAGCACCCGATGTCATTTGGCCTAAAGTTATACAAGAAGGAGATTGTTGAATAATCATTCCGATGTACTCAGCCTTACTTTGAGTGGAAGTGTTTACTAACAGAATAATTTTTTTATTGTAGTATTTTGAGTTTTTGTCGCCAGCTTTAAAAGGATCTATGATCATACTGATTGAAGGTTTGCCAAAGTTTGCCAAAGATGGTCTTTCTGCTAATGGTGAAAGAACTTTAATATACTCTCTTCTTTCAGGATAGGTATATTCGGCAATTTCTGAGCCTGAAATATTTTTAGGATAATTTCTTAAGTCTAATATAATCCCATTAGTATTTGAAAAAGCTTCTAATGCTTTTTCGATATCCTCTTTTGAAATTTTACCAAGATTTATATAGCCAATATTATCATCAATGATTTGCCATTCTTTTTTATAGGAAAAAAATGGGAGGCTAGAATGTTCCTCATCTTTAGAAAAAGTATTATAAAGATGAATATATTTTGTAGTAATAGCATCTTTTCTTTTTATTTTGACTTTAATACTATCTTCCTTATTCCACAATATGTATCTCGCCCAAAATTTTAAATGAGTATCATTTGAAGAAGAAATCATTGATCCTATTTTTTGCTTTTGAAACGATTTAATGCCTGTGTCATTAATCTCAATAATCAAGTCCCCTAGTTTCAAATCATCTTTTTCTGCCAATTTATTGAATATTCCTGTGACTACTAAAGTATCATTAATATTCACCACGGAGACTGGTGGCTTAAATTTAAGCAAAGAATCTACTACTGTTTTTGAGAAATAATAGGAATGTGAATCGTTTAGTGATACGATCAAATTGGTTTTTGCCAACTCATACTTTAATTGAGAATTGCTGTTTGTGAAATCACCAATGAAATTTTCTAATTGACTAAACCAGTTTTTGTCCATCAGATACTTATTTACATTATAGTATTGGATAACATTCCAAAAACTAAATAGTTCCAATAATCTGTGGCTTTTTATTTTATAGTCAAATGCTTTAAATCCTTTTTCATTTTCGAAAGTTGGGATGCCACTCTTTGAAGTATAGTAAGTGTTAATATTTGTATTGGTTTGTAAGTTTTTTAGATTAGTGTAAAGTTCTTTGTTGTCTGAATATTGCTCAATCCATTTATAATCATAGTTTTTTGTAAATAAACCGTCAGTATTCGTATTGGTTTTGATCTTACTTTCTTTTGCTGATAGTACAAAATTTAATAAAAATGCATCGAGACTTTTTTGTGTATCTACACTTTCAAGCTTATCAAAATTGGTAACAAATACTTCGTCCCAATTATATTTTCCTGCACTTACTTCAGAATGATGGTATTTCATCAATCCCCAAATTAGACCGAATTGTTTATATTTTTCAGTATTTGTAAGTAATAGTTTTTCCTGAGAAATCATTTGAGTAACCAAAGAAAAACAAAGCGTAATTGCAAAGAAAATTTTTTTATTCATAAATATTTTTTTTGAATTTTGAATCGTAAAATTGAGTAATAATAATTGCAATAGGAACCAATTTAGTACATTTTATGTATACAAAAATCCAGGTTATATTATATTTATGACTGTTAGGCGAAATTGCAATAATTTAAACAATCAGAATAATCGTATTTAATGCGATTTGTTTTAACTTCGAATAAGGATTACTATTTAGCTAAATATCACAAATTAAATTCTTCAGTCAATGGAAAATTATAACAAAGACGTTACGGCATACATTGAAAAAATGGCCGATTTTGCAAAACCTATTCTTAATAATTTACGTGAAATAATTTTTAGTACCTGTCCAGAAGTTGAAGAAAATATTAAATGGGGAACACCGCATTATTCTTATAAAGGCGATCATTTAGTTATGATGGGCGGTTTTAAACAGCATTGTTCTTTTAGTTTGTACAAAGCAGAATTAATGAAAGACAAGGATATACAAACAAGTGTTGCGACTGGCAAAAAGTTTGGCTATATGGACAAAATTAAAGATGTGTCTGAATTGCCAACTAAAGAAAAATTAGTTGCCTATATTAAAGAAGCAATGGTTTTAAATGAAAATGGTACAGCCAAACCCAAACCTGTAAAAGAAAAATCATCTGCAGAAGTTGTAGCGCCTAAAGAATTTATTGACGCATTAGCAAAAGACGGCAAAGCAACCGAAATTTTTGAAAGCAAGTCGCCATCTTTCCGTAAAAATTATATCATTTGGATTGCAGATGCAAAGACAGACGAAACGAGAAATAAAAGAATTGCCCAATCTTTAGAATGGATTGCAGAAGGAAAAGACAGATTTTGGCAATCTAAAAAATAAGCAGTAAAAACTAAATTTTGTATAAAAATACAACTACGGAGAAAACCCCTTAAAAAACATTTAAGGGGTTTGTTTTTTATAAAGATTATGAAAAAACGATGCTTTGACGATTCCTTTTTTAACTTATCTTCGCTGTTTATACATTTCTGAGTACATTTAACTCATCTAAAAATCTAATCTGTGAAAAAAATCAAGATGCTGTAGAAGAAAATCAGCTTAAACGCGGACTAACTAATCGACATATTCAATTAATAGCCTTAGGAGGTTCTATAGGAACAGGACTTTTTCTTGGTATTGGACCAGTCGCCGTATTAGCAGGACCTTCTGTTATTTTAGGATATGCTATTGCCGGAATTATCGCTTTTTTATTATGAGACAACTTGGCGAAATGGTTGTTGAAGAACCTGTGTCAGGAAGTTTTAGTTATTTTGCCTATAAATATTGCGGTTCTTTTGCCGGTTTTGCATCAGGTTGGAATTATTGGATTTTGTATATTCTAGTTAGTATGGCTGAGCTTACAGCGATTGGAGTTTATGTGCAGTTTTGGTGGCCTGAAATTCCGTTGTGGGCATCCAGCTTATTTTTCTTTCTGGTTATTAATGCTTTGAATTTTGCCTCTGTAAAAGTGTACGGAGAAACTGAATTTTGGTTTTCAATCATAAAAGTTGTGGCAATTATTGCTATGATTCTTTTTGGAACTTATTTGTTAATAAGCGGTACAGGAGGAGAACATGCTACAATTCATAATTTGTATAATGATGGCGGATTCTTTCCAAAAGGCATCTTTGAAAAAACTGCAACTGGAGATTTTCAAGGTTTATTGTCGGCAATGGCGCTGATTATGTTCTCTTTTGGTGGTTTAGAACTAATTGGAATTACGGCGACCGAAGCAGAAAACCCAGAAAAAAATATTCCAAAAGCAACCAATCAGGTTATTTATAGAATCCTGATATTTTATGTGGGTGCATTGGTAATTTTATTTGCTTTATCGCCTTGGAGACAAATTACGACAGACAGCAGTCCATTTGTGATGGTTTTCCAAAATTTAAACGGAATGGAATTTGAGCTTTTTGGCCACAAAATATTCTTTACAAGCCTTATCGCCAATGTGCTTAATTTGATTGTATTGACAGCCGCATTATCGGTGTATAACAGTAGTGTTTATAGCAACTCACGTATGTTGTTTGGTTTGGCGGATCAAGGCAATGCTCCAAAGTTTTTAAAGAAGCTAAACAAGCATTCGGTGCCAATTAATGCCATTTTAATTTCTTCCTGTTTTGCCGCGATCTGTATTTTAATAAATAAAATAATGCCAGAAGAAGCTTTTAGTATTTTAATGTCTTTAGTAGTGTCTTGCTTAGTGATTAATTGGGTTATGATTTCATATACGCACCTGCAATTTAGACGTGCAAAAGACAAAGAAAACACAAAAACGAAGTTTGCTTCTATATTCTATCCAGTAAGCAATTACATCTGTTTTGCATTTTTATTGGGTATTTTAGCCATCATGTGGATGACGAATATGAAGTTATCCGTTGAATTAATTCCTGTTTGGTTGGGGATTCTTTTTGTGTTTTATAAGGTATTTGATACAAAGAAATAAATAGTTAAAAAAGTCCCATTTCTAATGAAATGGGACTTTGCTTTTTTGTTATCCGATCGTAGATTTATCTCCGCAACGATGCCGCGGATTATAAATCCGCGTATTACTACGATGGTAGTTTTGTCTAAAATATTTAAAAATCTTACTAAAACATCCTTAAATGTAATATAAAGAAGATTTTTTGTTCTTATTGAACAAACAAACTGATTGTCAATGTTTAGCAATTTGTTTATCAAAGAAAAAACGGATTTTAGTGCTAATAAAAAAAGTTAAAAACATTCTCTATTTTAAAGTGGCACAATTCCTGCCTGCAAAAAAATCATTGAATAATCTGAGCGCTTAATCGGTGTTCTAAAAAAATTAAAATAAATGAAAAGATTTAAATGTATGTATGTTTTTGTGGTAGTGTTATTATCAACATTTACATATGGTCAGGAAAGTTTAAAAATGTTTGTGAAAGAAAGTAAAGTGCCATGTCAGGGTGTTGGCCCAATGGAATGTCTGCAGGTAAAGTATGATAATGACAAAGATTGGCAGTTGTTTTATGATCATATTGAAGGTTTTAATTTTGAAAAAGGAAATCGATATGAGATATTGGTAACAAGAACAAAAAGGCAAGAACCTATTCCGGCTGATGCTTCTGCATACCAATATAAACTGAAAAGCATAATTTCTAAAACGCCTGTAAGCAAAGAAAAAGGAATTTATAATACCAAAATGATCTTGACCCAATTAAACGGAAAAAAGATAAACAGCGGAAAAGCATTTATTACAATTAATGATGAAACGGGCACAATAAGCGGTAAAAACGGGTGCAATAATTTTAATGTAAAATACACGAAGCTTTCTTCAAAAAATCAAATCAAGACCAATTCTCCTATGGGAACTTTAATGGCTTGCGACGACGAAAGCATGAAATTAGAACAAGAGTTTAACGTCGCGATAACCAATAAAAAGTTCAAAATTGTAAAGAAGAACAATACAGTACAGTTCAAAAATGCGAAGAACAAAGTGGTGATGGAATTTTCTATTCCAACTCAAGACCAATTGTGGAGTTTTATTGCAAAAAACAATTGGAAACTAATTGCACTTGAAAACGTTGGGCAAGATTACGGAAAAGCTTCTATTAAGTTTAATCCAGCAGAAAAGAAAGTGAGCGGCAATACAGGTTGCAACAACTTCTTTGGAACTTATGAAACGAATGGTGATCGTATTTCTTTTGATAAAATAGCGACTACAAGAATGGCATGTATTGGTGAAGGAAATAAAACAGAACAAAAAATAGTATCTTATTTAAATAGCAAAGACCTGCGTCTTGATGTAGCCGACCAAACGCTTAATTTTTATCTGAACGATAAATTGGTCATGATGTTTGGCATTACAAAATAAATTAGGTTCTATAAATCATCTTAAAATAGCTGATGATTTATAACTAATAAATACAAAACCAGTGAAGTTGATTCACTGGTTTTTTTATTTTATTGCACGATAGCGCGGATTTGCAATCCGTGCCCGCAAAGATTGGTTAGTTCTTTTTGTAAATTTAAAAAAACACGTTAATTTGTGTGACTAAAAAAACTAAAGTGAAAGAATTTATAAAAAGAATATTCAGAAAATCAACGCCAGAAGAAGTTCTGAATGTAGAAATTGAATTAACCGAAAGTTGGATTAAATACGAAAATGGCAATTCAATAGGAAAGAAAGGTTCTGAAGGAGGCAAGATTTTAAATGATCAAGAAAATATAAATGGTGCGAGAATAACGGTTGAAGCCAATGCTGGAAATATTCCTTTTGCTGTTACATTTGGAATATATGGCCTATTATTTCACACAGAATTCTTTAGTAAAATAGAAACCGCCACTGAATATTTCAAAAGAAAAAAGAATGAAATTGACAGAATTCTAGAAATGTTTGAAATCCCGCAAGATAATCAAGATATAGAATGGGAAAATAAAAAGGATGAGTACTTGGAAAAATTAATTTCCGAATGAAACCTAATACCGCAGTTTTATCTCCGCAACGATAGTGCGGATTTGCAATCCGTGCCCACAAAGATTGGTTAGTTCACTTTGTAAATTTAAAAAAACACGTTAATTTGTGTAACTTTTGTTTTGATGATTTGTTTTGTGTCTTACTGTTGGGGGCAAGGATTGCAAATCGGCGCGATCGGGTATTTTATTCATCATGTGGATGTGGATGACGTTAACATATAGTTGGTTTTCAATGCTTTTTTAAATACTATGTTTTTATTTTAGCAATGTAAATCAATCTGATTGTATGTACCAACGGCTCCGAAATTTATTCTATCCTCATTATTATAACTTTGTTTCAGATTATAATTTGCAACATTTTTAGAAATTTTATTTTAAGCATTAGATTTAATTTAGTGGATATGAATTTTATAAAATATAGTCTGTCCCTAAGTGATTGAAAATTGACAGACAATATTACTTGCAGGTCATTTTTATTTCAAATTATAAGAGGTCTGTTTCGAAGTATTCAAGTTGTCACCTAGACAATAAAATGAATGCTATATAAAATGTAAATTAGAAAATAGATGAGTAAAGTTAAAAAGGCAATTACAATACTGCTTTGTATTATTTGCGAATCAATTATATATGCACAACAAGATGCGCCATATACTATGGGGTTTATTCCAGCTTCTATTTCAGAAGGAGATATCGCTTTTCCAATATATGATAAATGGCATTTAAGCGGCCAGGTCGATTTTCAATTGGTAACGCAGGGAACTTATGATAGTTCTAATCCGTTTGAATATACGCAACGTAAAGTTATAAGACCATGGATTGTATTTTCAGGTTTTAAGAATATGAAGTTGTGGCTTGGCTATGCCCATAATCAAAAATATAATTTAGAAGAAATGGGGAATTACGAAACCCTTGAAAACAGATTAATTGTCATGGGAACTTATACGCAAGAAATGCCGAAAGGATCGCTTTTTGAGCAGTTGCGTTTTGAAACTAAATTTTTTGATGACAGAACTGGCCAGCAACAGGTAATTCCTCGAATAAGGGCAAGATTTGGAGTGAATCATTATCTTCGTCAAAGCAAGGAAAAACCTCTGTTTCTAGCGCCGAATATTGGTTATTACACTGAATTGATGCTAAAGTTTGCCAAGAAAGATTATGCCGAAGAACATTTTGATATCTTCAGATTATCGGTCTATTATACAGCAGGAATTACGCCAAATATTCACTTTCTGGCTGGAATAATTGGCCAGATGCAGTTGCGCACAAACGGAACTCAATTTGACGTTTATTACGGACCAATGGTTTCAGTCAAATACAGCATCCGACCTAAGGAACGAGAAACTTTTGATAGCGTCGATGGTGGCGCAGATTAAATTATTTGGAGATTTCTTTCTTCGTTAATGAGGAAAATCAGTGTTCCTAATGAATTCTGTTTTTTTATTATCTGTTCATTTTCAGTAAACAAAAGAATTGAACGATAATTTAAATATGGTGGACAGCTCGGCAGTAAAAAATAAAATCATCCAGTTTTAAAATATTTTAAAGCTGGATGATTTGTATAGATGTCAATTATATTATTTATTTCACCATTTCTGGTAAAGGCATTTTCCAAACATTATTAATTACATCAGGCTGTGGCCCGTAAATTCTCATAACAAACATAAATGGTCCTTTTTGCGGAGTCGGAAGCCAATTGCTTTCTTTGTCTTTTCCTGGAGAATCTTTCTGCATGTAAATAATCAGATCTCCGTTTGCTTCATATTTCAATCCTTTGGTTTTGTTTCCAATTGAATATCTGTTGATTTTATTTGGTACAAGGAAGCGCTTAGGCAAATTATACATCGTAACGCTCCAAAAATATTTTGCTTCAGGAAGTTCATTTTTCTTAAACTTCAACACATAATTTTTATCGCCCAAAAGTGTTTGTTTATTAGTGTCAACAATACTTCCTGTATAAACTGCTTCTATTTTTGTGTTTCCGTACAATCCTGCAATTGCTTGCAATCGCGCGGTTGAGATAGTTGTTGTTTAATTCTTTTCGTGTGCCAAAAAGACTTCCAGCATCTTTCACGCCGTTTACTTTAGCATCTAATTCCTGTTTTGCTTCTGCAATTCCTTTTTCTATTGCTTTAATCGTTTCAGGTGGATATTTAGAACTGTCAAACGGAACGCCGGGTTCAATTCCTATTTTTGCAAAACGAGTTCTAAGTTCTTTTTCGCTGTCGTCGATATTGGTGTATTGTAATAAAGAATTTAAGACATTAATAAATTGCGGAGAAGTATAATCGCTTTCTTTCCATTCAGGAAGTGGCATATTATATTTTTTAACTGCTGGAGCCGGCTGATTTGTAAATAGATGCAACGGAATTAATTTGTATTGCTCTTGTATTCTTTTAAGATTAGGAACATCGGAAGGATCGTGAAGTTGTGTGCGTCCAACAAGAAAAATCAAATTCGTTTCTGAATGCAAAACTTTATTAATGCCTTTTGGTGTTTCGCCTTTCCAATCCGGACCGGCAATCAGGTATTTTCCTGGTTGATTTCCAGTTGCCCTAGATCCCACATATTCGTAATTGAAGGTATATAAATCTACAAACTGCATCACATAATATCGGCTGTCTTCAATTTTTGGAACATCAAGAATTACTGGCTCATTTGAAACATCAATTGCGGCCATTGAATAAGGTGTATCGTTGTTGATGGTAACAACCAAAGTATCAGCTGGAGTTGCACTTTCAGAAAAACTTTTGAATTTATTAAACCCCACATATTCTTTCGCTTGCTTATTAATTGCACTTGAATAAATAGTTTTATAGTTATAAAACATTGGATAGCCATAAATCCAAGCTTCTTTTGTAATAGCCGTTATCGAATCGGTAGAAGTGGCTTTGTCTGCATTACTTTGGTTATCTGTCGCATGATCTTTTTTACAAGAAGTAAATATTAAAAAAGCAACAACAAATAGAGAGGTTAGATTTTTCATGATTTTGACATTTTACTTTTACGAGTAATTTTTTTCTGATTTTAAAATTAGAATATTAAAGTAAAATTTTGCAGTATTTAACCCCAAACATGGTTTCAAATTACAATTTGAAACATCAAAATTGAAGAGAAATAAGTATTAGGGAAAATCGCAGGATTCAGAAAGATTGATCATTTTATTTTCAAACCTTTGGAAGGAACTAAAAGTTTGAATATTTCGAATTCTTATAAAAACATCTACAGAGTATCTTTATTTATTTGGCCTTTGTTGGAGATACAGATATATTGGAACTAATTTCTAAACAAAAAGAATGATTCAATTGCGGAGTGTGATATTAATTTTTTATTGTTATTTATAAAAATGGTTTCATTTTGTAACTTGCAACATGTTAGGTGGTTATGTTTTCAGTTAGTCTTTTCAAGTATTGTAAATTTATCTGTTTTTAAAACTTTATACTATGAAAAAACTTCTCCTCAGCTTTAGTTTTATGATAGTGGTGCTGACAGCATGCAAAAAAGAAAGCACAACAAACAATGAAACTAATTTAACGGCAACAAACGAAGAAATAGACAGAACGGTTCTTCCTATCAAAGAACCAGAAATGCCTGAGTATGATCAACTCGACGCAAGAGATGCTAAACCTCCTAAACCATTTAAAGCTGAAGCTCCTAAAAATGCACCAAATGTTTTGGTTGTTCTGATTGATGATATGGGCTTTGGGATGCCAAGTGCCTTTGGTGGGCCAGTACAAATGCCAACTGCTGAAAAACTGGCGGCGTCTGGACTTCGCTATAATCGTTTTCATACTACTGGATTGTGTTCGCCAAGCCGAATTGCGCTTTTAACAGGACGAAATCATCATTCTAATAACATGGGAACAATTGCTGAAACTGCAACTGCTTTTCCAGGCAATACGGGCTTACGTCCGCAAAATATTACACCTTTAGCAGAGATTTTAAAATTGAATGGTTATAATACAGCTCAATTTGGCAAATGTCATGAAACTGCGCCTTGGGAAATCAGTGAATCTGGTCCTTTTGATCGTTGGCCGACAGGAGCTGGTTTTGAAAAATTCTACGGTTTTATGGGAGCCGAAACCAATCAATGGTATCCTGGGCTTTTTGATGGCACAACCCGAATCGATCCGCCAAAAGACCCAAATTATCATCTTATGCCAGATTTAGCAAATCATGCTATCGATTGGATCAAAGCGCAAAAAGCGTTGACGCCAGATAAACCGTTTTTTGTTTATTTTGCGCCGGGAGCAACTCATACGCCACATCATGTTCCGAAAGAATGGATTGCAAAATATAAAGGAAAATTTGATATGGGCTGGGATAAAATGAGAGAACAAACCCTTGAAAGACAGAAAAAAATGGGTCTTGTTCCTCAAAATACAAAATTAGCGACCAAACATCGAGATATTAAAGATTGGGATAAACTTTCGGATATGGAAAAGAAAGTGTATGCCAGACAAATGGAAATTTATGCGGCATTTGGCGAATATGCTGATTATTATGTTGGAAAAGTCTATGAATCGCTTGAAGAAATGGGAATTGCTGATAACACAATTGTTTATTACATTTTAGGAGATAATGGCGATAGTCCAGAAGGAGGATTAGGAGGCGGAAGCGAACTAGCATTCTTAAATGGCGCTCCAACAACGGTTCAGGAATATTATAAGGATTTGGATTTGCAAGGGAGTCCGTATAGTGTTCCGCATTATTCAGCGACTTGGGCAGTAGCTGGTGATGCGCCTTTTGCTTGGACAAAAGAGATCGCCGCCAATTTTGGAGGTACTCGAAATGGAATGATTGTGCATTGGCCAAAAGGCATAAAAGAAAAAGGTGGTTTAAGAACCCAGTTTACACACATAATTGATATTGCGCCAACTGTACTGGAAGCAAGCGGACTTCCGCAACCAAAAACAGTCAATGGTATTACAGAACATCCCATAGAAGGTGTGAGTATGGTTTATTCTTTTAATGACGGCAAAGCAAAAGAAAAGCATAATACACAATATTTTGAGCTTACAGGATCGAGAGCGATTTATCATGACGGTTGGGTCGCAGTTGCACTTCATAAAGTACCGTGGAGTTATGATAAACCGGTTCCATTAAATCAGGATAAATGGGAACTTTACAATACTCTTGATGACTTTAGTGAGTCTACAGATCTCGCTAAAAAAATCCAGAGAAATTGAAAGAACTTCAAGATCTGTTTATGTCTGAAGCAAAAAAATATCATGTCTTGCCAATAGACGACAGGTCGTTTGAACGATTAAATGCAAAACTTGCCGGAAGACCGGATCTTATGGCCGGAAGAAATTCATTGACACTTTATAATGGTGCCCCCGGTATGGTTGAAAATGCCTTTATTAATGTAAAAAATACTTCTTTTACGATTACAGCAAAACTAGATAAATCCAATAGTGCCAATGGTGTAGTTATTTGCCAAGGCGGAAGATTTGGAGGCTGGTCATTATATATGAAAGGGGGAAAACCAATATTTCATTATAATTGGCTTGGAAAAGAAAGATATACTATCGCTTCTAAAGAATCAGTTCCTGCAGGAAATGTGACTGTAAAGCTCAAATTTGATTACAGTGGAGGTGGAATGGGGAAAAGTGCTGTGGCGTCTATTTTTATAAATGATAAACAAGTCGCCCAAGGCAATATTGCAAAAACACACGCCGTAATTTTCTGCACTGATGAAACTGCAGATATTGGACGCGATGACGCAACTCCAGTTACAGAAGATTATAAAGCTTGGGATAATAAATTTACTGGCACGCTTCAAAAAGTGACTATTGACTTGGAACAGAAATCAAAAGCGGTTGCTTATAATTCTCGTAAGCGATAATTGCTCTTAAATTATTATTATAAACAGAAAAACTTCTCGTATAGAGAAGTTTTTCTGTTTATAATAATTACTCATACTTGCCTGAAGAAAACGAGTTAGTTTTTTAGTAAAATTATAAAATGATCAAGGAATGATTTATATCAAAATTTTGTGAGTATTATGAAAATTTTTTAACGGCATTATTAATCACAAAATTTTTGAGTTGTAAATTTAGTAGCTATTAATAAACTTTAGTTATCATTTCGTCTATAGGCAAACGAACTTTTTTCACAGTTGCCATATAGTCTTTTTCCAAATCGCGATATCCTAAAGCGAGGATAACTGAAGAATGCGACCCTTTCTCTTTCAAGCCCAAAACTTCATCGACAATATCGGCATTAAATCCTTCGATAGGAGTGGCATCTACTTTCAATTCTGCCGCGAGCAATTAGTGCAGTTCCTAGTGCTATATAAGCCTGTTTGGATGCCCAAAGTGCTTTTTGTTCTGTATCAATAGATCCAAAATAGGCATGCAATCCATTTCTAAATCCTGATAGGGCGCCAGTTTCAAGACCTCTTTGTTTTTCTGTCATTGCGATGTAATCGTCAATGTAAGTTGAAGTCATGTCATTGAATGCGGCAAAAACCAACAAATGAGAGCAAGAACTAATCTGTCCATTATACGAATCAGCACCTAATTTCTTTTGGATTTCTGGATTGCTTACAACAAAAACGCGATATGATTGCAGACCACAAGAAGATGCTGAAAGATTGATAGCCTCTAAGATCTGATCGATCTTTTCTTCTGTTACTTTAATGTTATTGTAAGCTTTTGTGGCGTAACGCCATTTCAAATTTTCTATCAAATTCATTACTATGTCTATCTTAAATTTAGGCAAATATAAATTTATTTGTTTTCTTTTTCGAGGCTTGAATTGCTATGAGAAACTTCAAATCAGTCATATTTGAGTTCTCTAAAGAATAATTATCTGTTTTCCTTTATTATTGTATTTGTAAAAAGATTAATAATCTTTAAAAGTTATATAAAAAAGTATAATTATCTTAATTTTTTAGTTTTGTAAAATATTAAATCTTTTATTTTCAAATTTGCAGGGTAAAAAAACTAAACCTTGTCATCATGAAAGCGAAAATACAAGAAGATTTAAGAATAAACGAAAAACAGGATATTGCAAACACCGAGAATACGATCAAGAATGATTTTGTGTTCACGCTGAAAACCACTTGTTTAGATGAAAATTATCACCCTTCAAGTAAAACGCGTTTGACAACCAATTTTGCAAACTTGGCTAGAGGAGCTAATCGCCAACAAAACTTGCGCAATGCCTTAAATATGATTAACAATCGATTCAATGCATTGGCTCATTTGGATAATCCAAAAGGGGATCGTTATCATGTGGAACTTGAAATCCTCACAGTAACGATGAGTATTGATGATAAGAATGGCAGTAACGATCTACCGATGATTGAAGTTTTAAAAACGAATATTATTGACCGTAAGACTGGCCAGCAAATCGAAGGGATTGCTGGAAATAATTATTCTTCTTATGTTCGGGATTATGATTTCAGTGTTTTATTGATCGAGCACAATAAAAATAAAGTCGCTTTTTCTATTCCTGAAAATTTTGGTGATTTGCACGGAAAACTTTATAAGTGCTTTGTGAACTCAGATACTTATAAAGAGCACTTTAAGATGTCACCGATCATTTGTCTAAGTGTATCGAGCAATAAAACTTATACCCGCACTGACTATCAGCATCCAGTTCTGGGCTTTGAATATCTGCAGAACGAGTATTCTCTCACTGATGAATATTTCTCTAAAATGGGCTTAAAAGTTCGTTTTTTCATGCCTCCGAACAGTTTGGCACCAATGGCTTTTTATCATTCCCGAGATCTACTTGCTGATTATACTGATCTTGGACTAATCAGCTCAATCAGTACGATGGAGACTTTCCAGAAGATTTATCGCCCCGAAATTTACAATGCAAATTCAGTGGCCGGGAAAATCTACCAGCCTAGTCTTAAACACGAAGATTATTCGCTCACTCGTGTAGAATATGACCGTGAAGAACGTAGCCGACTGGCTATTGAACAAGGCAAATATGCAGAAGAGCATTTCATTAAGCCTTATAAAAATGTTCTGGAGCAGTGGTCTGCCAATTTTACCCTTTAATTGATTACAACGCATTAAAATTATACTATCATGAAGAAATTATTATTACCCACCTCTATTGTTGGAAGTTTGCCCAAACCTGCCTGGCTTGCACCGCCGGAAAAACTTTGGTCACCTTGGAAATTAGAAGGAGAGCAATTGCTTGAAGGAAAACAGGATGCTCTTCGCATTTCTTTGCAGGAACAGCAATCGGCAGGTCTGGATATTATTTGTGACGGCGAGCAGACACGCCAGCATTTTGTAACGACTTTTATTGAACATTTAAGTGGTGTAGATTTTGAAAATCGTAAAACCGTAAAAATCCGTAACCGTTATGATGCGAGTGTTCCTATGGTTGTAGGTGAGGTTGCACGCCAGAAAGCAGTTTTTGTTGAGGATGCTAAATTTCTACGCAAACAGACTAATAAGCCTATAAAATGGGCATTGCCAGGCCCGCTTACAATGGTAGATACTTTGTACGATGACCATTATAAAAGCCGCGAAAAACTGGCATGGGAATTTGCGAAAGCACTCAATGAAGAAGCAAGAGAACTTCAAGACGCAGGAGTAGATATTATCCAGTTTGATGAACCTGCGTTTAATGTGTTTTTTGATGAGGTAAACGATTGGGGAATGGCGACCTTAGAAAGAGCCATTGAAGGTTTACATTGCCAAACTGCGGTTCATATTTGTTATGGTTATGGAATACAAGCAAATACTGATTGGAAAAAGACATTAGGTTCAGAGTGGCGACAATACGAAGAAATTTTTCCGAAAATTCAAAAATCTAAAATTGATGTGGTGTCATTAGAATGCCACAACTCTAATGTGCCTTTAGATTTAATGGAACTTGTTCGCGGCAAAAAAGTAATGGTAGGAGCTATTGATGTCGCAACCAATACTATCGAAACACCTGAAGAAGTAGCTGATACGGCGCGTAAAGCTCTTGAGTTTGTAGACGCCGAAAATCTTTATCCTTCTACAAACTGCGGTATGGCTCCTTTGTCCCGAAACGTAGCCAGCGGTAAATTAAATGCTTTAAGCGCAGGAGCAGAAATTATTCGCAAAGAGCTTTCTGTTTAATGCGCGCTATCTGCCAAGATTTTTTCCTAGCTTATCTGCGTAAGATATTTTTATAATCTGAACTCCACGGAGGAATAATATTAAAAACAAATTGAAGAAATTATTAGAAGTATTAAAAAAAGCAGGTTTCGACGGTTTCCTGTTAATGATAGCCACCATGATTCTGCTGGCTTATTTTTTGCCAAAGCCAGGAATGATCAAAGAACCTGTTTCGCTTGAGGAAATTGCAAATGCTGGCGTTTCCTTGATTTTCTTGTTTTACGGGATGCGGCTGAGTATTGAGAAACTAAAAGCCGGACTTTCCAACTGGAAAATGCACATTGTTGTTCAGTTGACAACCTTTTTGTTTTTTCCGCTCCTTGTTTTGGCATTCCGCCCGTTGTTTGTCAATAACGGTTTCGAGTCGCTTTGGTTGGGTGTATTTTTTCTGGCGACTTTGCCGTCCACAGTATCCTCTTCTGTGGTTATGGTTTCGATCGCCAAGGGAAACATTCCTGCGGCCATATTCAATGCGAGTATTTCTAGTTTGATAGGGGTAGTGGTTACAGCCGCTCTGGGTTGGATTGTTCATAGCTTCTGCAACGGGCGATTTTGATGTCAGTACTATCGTCATAAAGTTGATTCTTCAAGTTTTGCTTCCTGTCATCATTGGCATAAGTCTCAATTCCCGTTTTGGTGCCATTGCCGAAAAATATAAGAAACAGCTCAAATATTTCGATCAGGCAGTTATTTTAACGATTATTTACACGTCGTTTTGTAAGTCATTTTCCGAACATCTTTTTGAAGGTTTCACCGCTCTTGAACTTGCCGGACTTGCTGTAGGAATGATGGCGCTGTTTTTTGCCGTATTCTTTTGTGTTGGACTACTCAGTCGTTTGCTTGGTTTTTCAGATGAAGACCGTATTACGGTCTTATTCTGCGGATCTAAAAAATCATTGGTACACGGCACTGTTATGTCAAAAGTGCTCTTTCAGCATAGTACTATTACCGGAATCGTATTGTTGCCATTAATGCTTTACCATGCCTTGCAATTGATTGCCGCCAGCATCATCGCTCAGGGTATGGCTCGCCGAAAAGAAGTGTGATTTTTGTTTTATGAATTTAAGTGCAGGTTATTATATTTTTAATTGGTGCAGAATAAGATTTTTGTATTGTTTTTAGTTGTGTTTAAAGAATTTTATTCTAATTTAGAAATAAATTAAACCTGTTTAAAGTAATATTCTATGGAACAAATAGACGATATTGATCTTAAGTTATTAAATATACTTCACGATAATTCTAAATACACTGTGAAAGAGCTTGCTAAAATGGTAAATCTTTCTGCATCGCCCGTTTTTGAGCGTATTAAAAGATTGGAGAACAATGGTTATATTAAGAAGTACATAGCGCTTCTAGATGCAGAGAAATTAAACAGAGGATTCATTGTTTTCTGTAATATCAAGCTTAAACAACACGATCGTAATATTGGAAATCAGTTTGTTAGTGATATTATGAAAATAGAAGAAGTAGTGGAATGTTATAATATCTCAGGAGATTATGATTTTTTAATGAAAGTTTCAGCTAAAGACATGAAGCATTATCAGGATTTTGTATTTAATAAATTGGGATCTGTGGAAAGCATAGGGAGCACTCAGAGTACCTTTGTTATGGCGGAAATAAAAAATCTGTACGGATAGTTTTGCGATGGTTTGTTTATTTGAAATATTGTAAAAAAATCGGGCAGTAAAATGTTAGGCTGTAATGGCTTGAAAAATCTACATATTTATTCGTAAAAAAAGAGACAACTATCAACTAGTTGTCTCTTTTTGTGACTATACGATACAAAATCCAAATGCTATTTTATTACATTTTAAATCTGAATCAAAGCCATTTGTTTTTCAGCCCAAGCACTCATTTGGTTGATGAAAGGAATTAACTCAATGCCAGTTTCAGACAACGAATATTCAACTCGAGGCGGTACTTCGAGATATACTTTTCTGAAAATCAATCCGTCAGCTTCTAATTCTTTTAAAGTTTGGGTGAGCATTTTTGGTGTGATTCCTTCAATGGCTTTTTTTAGTTCGCCATAGCGCAAGATGTCATCTTTTAGTGACCACAAAATTCGGCCTTTATATTTTCCTCCAATTCGTTGAAATGCGTAATCAACTGGGCAATACGCTTTTACGTTTATTTTTTTGCCATTTTTTTTATTTTTAAAATACTGATTTTCAGTATTAGTATGGTTTTGGTACGTAGGGTACTTTTTTGTACGTACTTGTGGTAAAGATATTATATTGTTTTCTTTGTTAGAGGAATTATTAATATATTTTATTAAACAGATTCTGATTTTCATTCGTGATAGATTGTTTTTGCTCCGCTTTTAATCATTTTAAGAACTAAGAATTATGACAAACGCCCAAGAATCAAATAATCAAGAAATTACAGTATTAGAGCTTCGTAATTATTTATTAAAGCCTAATATGACAGACGAGTTTAAAAAGTACTTCAATGCTCATTTTGTTGCTCCAATGCATATTCTTGGCGGTTTTACTTTGGGACAATTTAAAATTGACAGCGTAAATGATAGATTTGTATGGTTTAGAGGTTTTAAGAATATGGAAGCAAGAATAAAATTCTTAAATGATTTTTATGTTGACAGTAAAACTTGGAAAGACTTTGGAAAAGGAGCCAATGAGATGATGATCAATTCAGACAACGTTTATTTGCTCGCGTCCACTTGCCACAAGTATTTCTACCAATTTCTTAGACGCGAGTCATAAAATTGTTGTGGTGAATTTTTATAGCCGCAACAGTACACTGGACAAAGTAATTGCTCTTTTTAATACTGAATATATACCATTTTTAGAAAGCATAGAGATCAAAAATACAACACTGTGGGTCAGTGAAATGCAAGAAAATGATTTTCCCAGACTTCCAGTTTTTCAGGACAAAAATCTTTTGGTTTCTATTTCATCTTTTGAAAATGAAAAAGACTATCAATTAAAACAAAAATTGATCAATGAAATGAACAACCACCTGAAACAATCGATGCGGCAATTAATCACGACACAAAATACTTTATTGCTTGTTCAATAAAAAAACAACTTTTCAAATATTTATTAATCATCTGATAGAATAATATCTAAAAAATATAATTTATGGAAAATACTATTGCAATTTATGGAGCATATGGACATACAGGAAAATTTATTGTAGCAGAACTTTACAGACAAGGCTATAGAAATTTGATTCTTGCTGGAAGAGATTCGGAAAAATTGGTCGCTTTGCTTCCGTTTTTTCCGGATTCAGAAATAAGAGTGGCAAATATAGATGATCCAAAATCATTAGATGAAGCTTTTAAAGACACCAAAATTATTATAAACAGTCGCTGGTCCATATTTGGATACTTCGGCGCCCATAATTAAAGCGACTTTAAGATCTGGCAGTCATTATATTGATTTATCGGCAGAACAAAAACCAGTGTTAGATATTATTGATGAATTTTCAGAAGAAGCCAAAAATAAAGAAATCTTAATCATTCCAGCGGTACACCTTTTATGGTGGATTGGCTGATGTATTGGCGACTCAATTAACAAAAGAGTGGGAGCATACAGATGAAATCAACGTTTATATTGGCCTGGATTCCTGGCATCCTACAAAAGGGACGAGATTGACAGGAGATCGAAATCACTACAAAAGATTAACGTTCAAAGACAATCGCTTACAAGAACTTGAACCAACTCCTTCAAAAGAATGGAATTTTAAAAAACCAATAGGCAACAAAGAAGTGGTAAGTCTGCCTCTTTCAGAAATCATTACAATTTCGAACCATTTAAACGTGAATACGGTTACTACCTATTTAAGTCATAACTCTTTAGACGATCTTAGAAACAACAGTACGCCAGAGCCAAAAGCGATAGATGAAAAAAACAGATCTTCACAGCAATTTAGTCTTGAAGTCGTTGCTTTAAAAGGTAATGAAGAAAGAAGAATTTCGGCTCAAGGCCAAGATATTTATGCTGTGACTGCTCCCTTAGTTGTAGAGGCGGTAAACGGAATTTTATCTGGAAAAGCGACTTCAAATGGTGTAAAGACACTTGGAGAAGCATTTGCGACGGGCGACTTTTTAAATTCGTCGCAGGAAGATGATATAAAAATTACTATGGTGGAGGAATCATACGTAAAATGATATAATTTAGGATATGATTTTTTAATATTTTAGGAAAACTGACAAGAGTATTTTGCGTACTGCGACAGAACCATTAATTAAAACTAAGGAAAAAGTAAACAAGATAATATATTGTATAGAAAAAATGGCTCCAATTGTCTTCAATTGGAGCCATTTGGCTTTGTGATCTCGACAGGACAAATTTCAACATCTTTTATGGATGATAGGAAGAAATATGGCTTATTGGAAGTATAGGCTGTCTTTGTTGTCTTTGTGAATTTGGTTTGGATGTCCGTCTTGTTGGTGATTGAACCAAGAATCTATTTTTTGATCTTTTAAGCTGGCTTAAACTGAATTAACCTTAACTTTTTGCGAGCACTTTTGCAGGGAACCTCAGAAAGTTGCTACATTTCATAATGCTTTGATGTTTCAAATTATAATATGCAACCACTTTTTTAAATATTTTAGAATATGCCTTAGTAATTTTATTTTACAATAATTGAAAGCATAAAACAAAAATAACCATTATTTATCCTTGATAATCATTCCAGAGGCATATAAACCGTTTGCCAAGTTAGCAATTAAACCATAAAAGTAGGATTGCAGTTATAGAATTATAATTTAATCACAACATGACATGAAAAAAATCATTACAATTAGCGGTATTATTTTTATTAACAGTAGGAATAGCATCTTCATGCAAAAAAAGTCCGAAGAAGAAACGGTTAAAACAGAGGAAACAACACCGGTTGTGTCGACTACTTTAGAAATAAAGAATACTGAAGCAGGCGACGACTTTTCTCTAGTACTTCCAAAAAGGAGAAAATGAGCGTAGAATACGCACAAAAACTAGGAGAGTTTGCATACGTTTGGGCATGGCCTATGATAAATATGCTAAACCGACGCACAGCCATAACACAAGCGCCTAAGCCAGCTTATTTAAATGGCGTCTTGCCAGTAGCTCCTCAGGGACAATTGGCGATGCTTAACGATTATATTACGCCTGACGAAACGTTTGTTACTTGTCCCAATCAGGATGTAGTTTATGGTCTTGGATTTTTCGATTTAGATTCACAGCCTGTAGTCGTTCAAGTTCCAGATTTTGGAGACCGTTTTTGGGTGTATGCCATGTACGATCATAGAACAAATCAGTTTGGGCAATTGGGAAAACCTTATGGCACTAAACCGGGATTTTACCTGTTAACCGGACCTAATTGGAAAGGTGAAACTCCTAAAGGAATTACAGATGTTGTTAAATGTCCAACAACATTAGCCAATATTATCCCGAGAGTATTCCAAAATGACTCAAAAGAAGATAAACAAGCCATTCAGGCTACTATAAATCAGATTGTCGCTTATCCTGTTGCTGAATTTGATGGTAAAATGAAAACTGTTATATATAAAAATCTGCCATCTATAAAAGGTCCAGCTTCTGACGGAAAAGAAACAAAATGGGTTGTTCCTGAAAAGTTTTTTGATGATAACGAACTTGGAAAAGTTTTAGAAATTTTGCCTCCGCTTAAAGGTGAAGAAGAATTATATGCACAGCTTAAAGAATTATTGGCGGCGACAAAATCAGATCCAGCAATAAAAGAAGCACTTGTCAAAACAGCTCAAAAAACAGAAGAAAGTATCATACATAGTTTCTTCCTTTGGAAAAACAACGGAGTAGTCGCCGGAAACGGCTGGAACCGTTCCTATTACAGTGCTGATTGGGAAGGTTCTGGAACTTATGATTATTACAACAGAGCCGCAACTGCCAAATCAAACATGTTTGACAACAGGCCAAATGAAACACAGTATTTCTACACAGATAATGCTTCAGATAAAACGCAGCTGGACGGCAAGAATAATTATACGGTAACGTTTGCAAAGGGAGAAGAACCTCCTGTACAGGGATTCTGGTCGCTGACTTTGTACAATGAGCACCATTTATTTTCCAAAAATAAAATAAACCGATATTCACTAGGCACAAAAAACAAAGGCCTTAAAAAGAACGCAGATGGTTCTTTAACGATTTACGTAAGCTCAGTATCTCCTGGAGCTGATAAGGAAAGTAATTGGCTTCCGTCACCAAGTGGAACATTTTCATTATATATCCGCGCGTATTGGGGCAAAGAAGGAATTACCAAAGGCACATGGACGCCGCCAGCTATTGCAAAAATTTAATAAATGATTTAGCAAATATTAAAAAGTTACCTTATGAAAAAGAAAATTGTATTGGCAGTATTATCAATTGCAATATTTATAGGTCGCAAGGAAAATAAGACTACAGAAACGCAAACCACTTCATCAGATGGAAGTTCAAAATTTGATGATTTGGCCAATATGTCTTTTGAAGAGAATCGTCCAACAGACGAACAAGCTAAAACACTAGCAGATGAATTATTGTTTCAACGCGCTTGCCAAACGTATCTTTGGGCTTTGCCTTTAATTAATACAATTAGTATGAAAGAAGGTTCAGAAAAAACCTTTGGTGCAGGCTATAATGTTTTGCCAATATGGAAAAAACGATTGGATGCTAACACATTAGTAACAACACCAAACTCTGATGTTATTTATGCAATGAGTTATGTTGATCTGGGTAAAGATGGACCAATAGTTTTTGAAGCACCGCCCATGTTGCAAGGAATTTTACTGGATTTTTGGCAACGTCCAATTCCGGTAGATGGAGGCAAATATTTTGGAGATCTTGGCTTTTTTGGTCCAGATGCGGGTAAAGGAGGTAAATTTTTGATATTGCCACCAAATTACAAAGGAACCGTACCTTCAGGTTATTTTGTGTATCGTTCGCAAACTAATAATCTATTTATTTTCCTTCGTTCTTTTTATGAATTGCCTACCGAATTGACACCTGCAGTTTCTTTGGTAGAGAAATCTAAAATTTATCCTTTGGGTAAAGAAAGCAGTGCATTGCCAATGAAATTTCCGGATGCTTCGGGTGTAAAGGCGAATATGCTTCCTGCTCGTGATTTTTCAGCATTCGAACAATTAAAACATCTTGTTGATACAGAAGATTCTGCAAACGTTGGTTCAGCAGACTGGCTAGGAATGTTGGCTTCATTAGGCATTGTAAAAGGACAGCCTTTTAATCCTGATCAGCATACTAAGGATATTCTTGATAAAGCGACCAAAGCCGCTTATAGAATGAGTCGTGTAGTAGGTATGAGCAACAAAGTTAGTGGACGTTCGTTTTTAATGTATCCTGATCGCCAATGGGTAAATCCAATGACTGGCGCTACTCGCGATAATATTTCAGGCCCTTTTACGAAAGAGTTGGACTGGAAACGTAAAGAAGGAGGATATATGGATCTTGATACACGTATATGGTTCTTTACGGATTATTATTCTTGGAGTCCTGGAATGGCATCACAAACGCCGGGTAAAGGTGCTAAATATGTGGTAGGTTTCCGCGATAAAGAAGGCAAATACCTTAATCCTTCTACAACATACAAAGTAACACTTCCTGCAAATGTTCCGGTTGCTAATTTCTGGTCGCTTACTTTATACGAAGCAGAAAACGCTTCTGGTTATGCTAATGGACAACCTTTCCCATCACTTGGTTCAAAAGATAAACCGGTACAAAATGCAGACGGCTCTACTGATTTGTACGTAGGTCCAAAAGCACCGGAGGGCAAAACTAAAAATTGGCTAAAAACGGTTCCGGGTAAAGGCTATTTCGCTATTCTACGTTTATATGGCCCAACCGAAAAAGCACTGGATAACTCGTGGGTGCCGGGCGATTTTGAAAAATTTGAATAGTTTGGTTAAACCTACATGACTAATAAAATGATAAGCAATGAATTTAAAATCATATATTTTAATCTTTTTATTTAGTTTCTTTTGGCTTCCGGTTTTCAGCCAAGAGAATGAACCAGAAAAAACTTCTATCGAAGAAATGAGCAAAAAAAGACAAGATCCCGTAAGTGGTTTGCGAAGTGTTTTTCTGCAGGAAGTTTTATTGCCCGTTGCAGATGGCACAGCGAGTTCATTCTCAATACAACCCGTTTATCCTTTTAAATTGGGAAGTAATCTAAAATTGATAACTTATACTATTATTCCTTTTCAAAGTGTACCGCCTTTAACTCCTGGCGGTACACATGAAGGAGGAATGGGAAATATATTGTTTAACGGTTATTTTTCAAGCATTCAGAAGAAAGGGAAATTTAGTTGGGGAATAGGGCCAGCAATGCAAATTCCTACCCGAACAAATCCAGCTTTAGGAAGCAACCAATTGAGCATTGGGCCAACTGCTTTATTGTATCTAGCAGGAGATAAATTTTCAGGCGGAATTGTAGCTCAAAACTATTGGTCGCTCGGAGGCGATGAAGCAAACAAAGTAAATTCTGGAAGTATTCAATACATTGCTTATTATAATTTTTCTAAGGGATGGTTTATTGAAAGCAATGCTACGGTTGAAGTCAACTGGCTGGCATCAGACAATGATAAATGGCTGGTTCCCATTGGCGGAGGCCCAGGAAAAACATTCCAAATAGGACAAAAAAGCAAACTTTTTTATTCTGCAGGCGCTCAAGCTTTTTATAATGTAGTGAGACCAGATTTAATCGGAAATTGGCAGGCTATTTTGCAGTTTCAGGTTATTTTTTGACCATACTATACCAACTTCCTATCTAATTGCAATTTTTATTTTTGATTAAATAAAGGAAATTTATTACAAGTAGAATTAAATTATACTTTTATCTTTTGATGTTCCTTGTTGTTCGAATCTTGATTATTCTATTTTTATACTATCGATTCCTTTTTGTAATGCTTTTTCTCGCCAATTACAGCTTGTCCTTCTGAACGGTAAACAGCGGCTACTTTAATGCCAATCAATTCAAGAAAAAAGCGGGTGTAAGAAACTGCAAAATCATATGGCTGTAATTCTCTCTGAGAATAAATTCCGCCAGAAGCAGTCGCTATATATGCAGTTTTTTTATTTAACAAACCTTCTGGTAATAATCCGTTTCCGGTGTAACGAAAAGTTATTCCAGATCTTGCAATAATATCAAAATAGGCCTTTAAAGTTGATGTTATTGTAAAATTATACATTGGTGCTTCTATCACAATAATGTCGGCTTCCTGTAATGCGGCAATTGCCTCATCAGAATGCTCTATAGCATTTTTTTGCATTGTAGAGCGCTCGTTCGGATCTGTAAAAAATGAATTAATTTGAATTTCATTTAAATGCGGAAGTCGCATTTTTGTAACGTCATATTTTTTGATAATACTATGAGGATACTTTTCGGTAATTTTTCTAACAATTTCTCGACCTAATATTCTACTGGATGAATTTTCTATTTTAGGACTTGAACTAATGTGCAGTATTTTTTTCATTTGATGATTATTTTATAAGACAAAAATATTTAAATTAGCTAATAAAAAGTAAGTAGTAAACAAAAGGTTAGTAGTAATATTTAGGTTAGTTAAATCAATGGAAAAGAAAAAAGAGCAAATCATTTCTGAAATAGAATGCGCTGAAAAATTAGCCGCAGTTGAAGATGCTTTGTATGTATTAGGTGGTAAATGGAAACTAAGGATTATTATAGCATTAATTAGTGGATATACACGTTTTAATGAGTTGCAAAGAACTGTAACTGGTATTTCGGCTAGGGTACTTTCAAGTGAATTAAAATCTTTAGAAATGAACGGATTAGTTAAAAGAGTTGTTTATACAGACAATTTTCCTGCAATCACACAATATTTTCCGACTGATTATGCGGAAACTCTGAAAAATTTGGTTTCTGTTTTAGGAGAGTGGGGAAGAATGCATAAAATTAAAATATCTACTTCGATTTAAATAAGTTTTTGATTTGATCTTTTATGCATAATCAATTTCCCACCTGATTACTAAATGATAGAAAATAAGCAAAAAAATCCCATTTCGCTAGAAATGGGATTAGATTTGTGATCCTTACAGAACAATTTACAAACCATTTTATGAATGATTTAAAGAAATTGGCTTGTTTTTAAGTTGATTTGTAAGATAATTGCCTTTGATTTTAATTCGGTTATGGTTTAGGGTCAGATGTTAAAATCGTTAATTTGATAAACACATGATTTTATAAAATTAATTTATATTCATAAATTTTTGTCGTCAAAAGTTCAAAGTATTAGAAGTAAATTTAGATAATAATTAGAAGAATATTTGAATCAAGATTTATTGCTGATAATTAAAGAGAAGTAGGTGATCATTTTATTTTTACAACCACTTTTCCTTTTGCATGTCCTTTTTCCATATATTCAAAAGCATCGTTGGTTTGCTCAAAAGAAAATACTTTATCCACAACTGGTTTAATTGCTTTAGATTCTAGTAAACTACTTATTTGTTCGAGTTGTCTTCCGTTCGCCTTCATGAATAAGAAGGAATAATTAATATTTAAATTTTTAGCCCTATTACGGATTTTTAGGCTGGTCAACCAAATAATGAAGCGTATTATTGCTGATGCGCCTATTGATTTTGCAAACTCTGGAGTTGGAGGTCCAGAAATTGAGATAATACTGCCTCCCGGTTTTAAAATTGTCAATGATTTTTCAAGTGTTTTAACATCCTGGCTGTTAAGTACCACATCATAATCTTTAAGAATATTTTCAAAGTTATCCTTTTTGTAATCTATTATAATATCAGCTCCAAGGGCTTTCAGCATGTCAAAATTCTTTTCGCTGGCTGTTGTGGCGACAAATGCCCCAAGATGTTTGGCAAACTGAATTGCTATTGTACCAACTCCGCCAGAACCTGCTTGAATAAAAACTTTTTGGCCTTTACGAAGTTTCGCTTTTTCGACGAATGCCTGCCATACAGTTAGTCCGACCAATGGAATTGACAGTCGCCTGCTCCATTGATATATTTATAGGTTTTAGTGCCAGATCATTTTCATTAACAGCAATATATTCTGCGAAGGAACCGATATGAAAATCGGTCAGCTCGTCCATAAATTTGGTCTCCAATTTTAAAGCGACTGACTTTAGAACCGGTTTCCACCACTATTCCTGCAATATCATGACCTAATATTAAAGGTAATTGGTAAGGAAGGATTAACTTGAAATCCCCATTTTTTATTTTTAAGTCCAGCTGGTTGATGCTGGCGAGCATGAATTTCTACTAATACCTCATAATCTCCAATTTCAGGTATTTTTACATCGCTGAGTACTAATTTTTCTGTTTTGCCGTATTTAGGTAAGATATATGCTTTCATATTTTTAGATGTTATCAGCAAGATTTAGTTCTAGATCGCCATTTTGCTGGAGTCCTCTTTCAAATAGATTCTTAATGCGGTTGCGCGCTTCCGGCTCCTCGAGTGAGGCAAAGAATTTAACCTGTGTGTCTAAAATTTCTTCGTTTGAAGGAAGTTTGGCTCTTTGGTTCATAATTTGCTTTATGGCGGCAATTGGTTTTTTGTCAAATGAATCTATGCGCCTTGCAAATTTTTCAACATATTCATCCAGTTCAGTGTCTGGAATTGAGCGGTTTACCCAGCCGTAGAATGCGGCTGTATCTGCATCATAATCGTTACCGCTTAAAATAATTTCAAGAGCTCGGTCGCGTCCTGTAAGCAGATGCAGACGCTCAAGTCCGCCACCACCAGGAAATGAACCGATCCCTATTTCTACCTGAGCTAAGAATGCTTTCTCCTTGCTGGCGAATCGCAAATCAAATGCTTGTGCAAATTCACTTCCAAGTCCTCTGGCACGGCCACGGATGGAAGCTATGGTTACAAAAGGGGCAAGTTCCAGTCTGCGTGCAATATCTGGCCAAGCTATAGAAAGGCCTGTTTTTCCGGTTCCTTTTGGAAAGTCTCCAACATTTAGCAACTCTACATGAGCAACAAAAAAGTCTGGATTTTCACTCTCAAAGACTACAACTTTTAGGTTTTCATTTGACTCCAGTTCGTCCATTATAGTCATTAACTGTTTAGAAAATTCGGTATCAAACATGTTGATAGGAGGATTGTTGAAACTGATTTTCCAGTATCCATTTGTAATTTTGTGTGTGGTAAAAATCATAATGTAGTCGTTTTGGTTAATTTTTTGTAATTTTACTTGCAAATTGAAAGTACAAATATAATTAAATTTACTTGCAAAATGCAAGTAGCTGAAATAATAATGAAAGAAATTAAAAAAAGGTCGGGCTGTCCAGTGAGCAGTTCTCTTGATTTGTTAGGAGATAAATGGTCGCTTTTAATTGTTCGAGATCTGATGTACTATAAGAAGTGCACTTATGGTGATTTTCTGAAATCGGATGAAAAAATTGCGACTAACATACTTGCCGCAAGATTGTCAACTCTTGAAGACGCAGGGATCATTGTAAAGCTGGATCACCCCGAAAGCAAAGTGAAATTTTTATATCAACTCTCTGAGAAGGGCATTGATCTGCTTCCGGTATTAATCGAGATGTATATCTGGGGCGAAAAGTATTTTATGCTTTCTGAGCATCACATTGAATTTTTAAAAGAAATCAAAAAAGATAAACAGGCTTTTATAGATAAGCTGACTGACAAAATGAAAAAAGCGATTGTGTCAAAATAATGATACTCAAGTAGATGAGAAGGAAGCTGAAATTATTTTGGAATTATTGTATTTAATATCAAAAAATTACGATAAACCAAAAGAGAAAAAAATCCTATATCCTTAACGGGATTTCGAACCATCCTTTAGCTTCGATTAAATCTCTGATAGTGCCACTTTAAGACTGTTTATTTCAAACGGACTAAGAATTTCTTTTGAAAAAATCGAACTGCAAATTTTAGGCTGTAAAGGCTTGAAAAATCTACACATTAGTGCATAAAAAAAGAGACAACTATTAATTAGTTGTCTCTTTTTGTGACCTCGACAGGACAAATTTCAACATCATTTTTGGATGATTTGAAGAAATTGGCGTATTATATGTAATGTCTGTCTTCCATTGGCTTTGTAAATTTGGTTTAGATGTCATGTTGGGGATTGATGTAAAAATTGTAAAAACTAAATTGTCTTATGGAAGTAAACTAATAAACAATTTTAAAATATTTTATGATTGACCAATCATTGTAGTCAAAAGAAGTGTCATTGTGTACTTTTTGACACTGCTACTAATTATTATTCGTGAATTATCATCTTTTGTTCTCAATTAGTCCGCTCGCATAGTCAGATAATGAATTTGTGCAAGTGCCACTTGCGCAAATTACTTCGAATCATCACATTAGATTTCTTATTAAAGCATTATTTTAAAGAAAGAAAATCAAAAAAGAATGATTCAAAGTTATCGTAGTATAGTAGGAGTAGTAAAAAAAATGTCACAAATTGTCTTCAAGTGGTGCCATCTGGCTTTGTGAACTCACGGAACAATTTAAGCAAATTCAAATTTCCAAAATATCCCTATCATAATTTACCCATGATAAATTTTAAAATGGAGTTGTTGTAAAAAATATCAATTTAGGTTTCTATACTCCTTAGGTGTCTTTCCTGTCTTAGTTTTAAATAGTTTGCTAAAATACTGCGGATATTCAAAACCGAGAGAATAGGCAATTTCTGCAACAGAAGAATCTGTATTCATTAAAATGCTTTTGGCTTCTTCCATGAGAAAATAATGAATATGGTCTTGAGCATTCATTCCAGTTTCTTTTTTCAACAAGTCAGTTAAGTAATTTGGAGACAAATGAAGTGCATCTGCAAGATCTTTTACTGTTGGAAGCCCGTTCTTTTTTAGATCACTTTTAGCAAAATATTCTTTAATAAGGTTTTCGACTTTAGCGACAATATCCCGATTCGAATTTTTTCTGGTAATAAACTGTCGGCCATAGTAACGCGTACAGTAATTTAAAAGCAATTCGATATTGGATACAATTAAAGTTTGGCTATGATTGTCAATGTTTTCCTGAAGTTCGTTTTGAATCTTTACAACACAGTCATGCAATATCTGTTTTTCTTTTTCAGAAAGGTGTAAGGCTTCGGATGTTTCATAGGAGAAAAACGTGTATTCTTTCATTTTTAATCCCAGAGAAGTATTGCGGATAAGGTCTGGATGAAAAAAAGCCCCCATCCCATCATGTCGTCTCTTTTTTCAATTTCATTATCCATCGTCATTGTCTGTTTGGGAGCGATGCAGATTAGGCTTCCTTCTTGAAAATCATATGTCTGCTTGCCGTATCGGAGTCCGTTTGCACAATAATTTTTAAACATTATCGAATAAAAATCACAGCAGATGCGCGTGCCTTCTTCTACATATTCGTCTACTTTGCTAAAATCGATAACAGCCACCAGCGGATGATTGATATTGCCCTGGTGCACAAACTTATTTATGTCGGAAATGCTTTTTAAATTGATTATCGGTTTCATATTCTCTTGATCAAAAACAAATTATTAATTTACTTTAACTCTTTAGTTTTAAATTTTTGCATTGCTTAATTCTGTTACTATCATTTCGTAATATGCATTGGCTCTCTCCTGCGAAAAATAATCAACCATTAATCCGGCTAAGGCAAAAAGGGCAAGTCCAAGGCCTAATCCGTGAAGAGCTTGACTTTTAGAGAACCAAAAGAGCGTGACGTACTAGGAAAAAAAACAGCGGCCACAATCTTTGATATCATATATCCGATCTGGAAATCCTCAACGCGTTTTTTTCGGCTTTTACAAAAGCATAATGGTCTTTTTCAAAATCCTGTTTGTAGGATGTTAATCGGTTATTGTTTGATACGATCATCGAGAGTCCAATTGCGGCATAAATTATTCCCACCACAATTAAAGGAATAACTAATGCTTTGGCATTTAAGGTAGAACCGAATTTTCCAAATAAAATGCCACCAATGATCGTGATAACGCCAAAGTTAGTGATAAAATAGGCTTCAAATAATTCGCCTGTTATCCAATTTAGGGTATGATTGTAAAAATTCATGATTTGTATCTATGCCAGATTACTGTTTTTCCTAATAATGATATTCCTAAATAACCTCTTAAGTGAAGTTTTCCGTCTTCCATCCATGCCTTGCAGGTATAGGTGTCACCGCTTGGAGGATCGTAAATTTTTCCGTTAGTGTACTCTTTGCCGTTCCATTCCAAGCCTGTTAAGCTGATTATGCCAAGAATGTTTCTGGTTTTCAATCTTGTATCTGGGTTTTTACTGTCTTTTTTAGAAGTTATGCCATCTCTTTCAACCACAAGATTTCCCCATAAAAGTTTGGCCGAATAATTGGCACCATCTTTAAAGAATTCCATTCGCACATCCTTTTTGTCAGATTCCCACACGCCAACTATCGATTTCTCATTAGCTTGAGCCTGCATTTTAGAGGCCATAGCCAATAAAAGCACAAACAAAATTTTAGCTGTTTTCATCATTTTTGTTTTTATAAATAGGTTTTACATTTGGCTCATCACAATTTTATCAAAAAGCTTATCTCCCAGATATGTCCTCATCCAGACCATTGGTTTTGCGAATTTTCCAACCCTGTAACGTGTTTTCGGATTATTGCTGTTTACAATTTTAAGGACAGCATCAGAAATAACGGATGGATTGGAAGAGCCGTTTCCTTCTGCCGACTTTTTGGTTCCTTCAACGATTTTTTCCATCAGATTTTTATAAGCGCTTTTTGGGGAGATTTTTGAGAAGTTGTCCAGTAAAACAGAACCAAATTCAGTTGCAATAAAACCAGGTTCTAAAACCACAACCTTAATGTTGAATGCTTTCAATTCTAATCGTAGACAGTCGCTTAGCCCTTCAACTGCGTGTTTGGAAGCGTGATACCATGCCCCCATGGGAAAGTACATTTTTCCTCCCATTGAAGAGGTATTGATGATTGTTCCTGAATTTGCTTTACGCATATGGGGCACCACTTTTTGGGTTACTGCCGCAATTCCAAAAACATTTACTTCAAATTGTCTTCTGGCTTCCTCCAAAGAAATATCTTCAACGGATCCATACAAACCGAAACCGGCGTTGTTCCATAAGACATCTATTTTTCCTTCTTTTTGAATAATTGCATTTACAGCATTTTCTATTTCAGATTCATTTGTAACATCCATTTGAATAGGATATCCTCCTAATGCATTTAAATCCTGCATCTGGTTAATTCGTCTTGTTACTGCATAAACTGTATGACCTTGTCTGATAAGTGCTTTCGCGGTTTCTTTGCCCATACCTGAACTTGCGCCTGTAATTAAGATTATTTTTTTCATTTCTTATTTCGTTTAAATTATAAGGCAAAATTAGAATGATAATAGAAGTATGAATTAATACGAATCCCTGATAGTTGTATACTTTTCTAATATAAAATCTTAAAAAGATTCAACATTTGCATTTTATGTTACTATACTTTGATTTTGGTATACAAAATCGATTTTTGGGGGATGCTGATAAAGGATATAAAATTAATGGAATTGGGATCAGGGTGCTATAATTAATTTGGGAATTACTATATACTTTATCGTTGAAGCTGTGTATATACTGGTTTTATAAATGTCTTTGACCAAAGTGCACCGATTCTGCAACCAAATTCACTTCTGCTATTTCGATATGAAATCACACGCAAAAATTAGCATCCTAACAAACTAGAAGACAGTAGTATTATTCTTTTTGTTTTATAAATATATTGTAAATTTTGAAATTGTAGAGTTTCCGTGAATTTTAGCTTTTTTGTAGAATTTGAAAGTTGCGTTTTAGGCTATCCACGGAGACTTTACGATTCGAACCTTAGTCGTGAAGAGTTTAATTTTAATGATTTAAGCCTGATGTCAAGAGTGATAAGCCACGATTCATTCTGCCACAAAATTTGGAGCACATTTTTTTGTTTTATTATAAAATTTAACATGTATTGAATCTTTCTTAAAATACGACTAATTATGAAGTGCCCGAAGCTGTGTTAGGAATGGCCAACCTCAAGAAGCATTCTAAAAATAGTAAATTGCTGGTTCGCACTCTTTTTAGCTCAAAATTGGAAACCTCCAAAATGTTTTGGAGGTTTTTTTATATAATGTAGAATTAATTTATCTTCCCTCTTGGGTCATCAATGTGTTGTTTCGCAACATCATAGCGAATGCCCTGACGATCTAATATTCTCACATTTTTAACCACGGTACTGAGTGCATTTAAAAATGTTTCTGCATTCTCATGACGTTCATATGCGGCTTCATCCGCCCAACCTTCAAGAAGATGAAAAGTATTAGGATCTGTCAGGTCTTGAGCAAAGGCATAGTAAATACATCCTTGCATCTTTGCGGCGGCAGTCATATCTGGTATTACTGCATTAATGAATGTTTGTCTGTCATCAGAGTGTACTCTGTAATATGCACTTACCAAAATTTGGGTTGGTAAGGTTTTATCATGGCTTACGACAGAAGATGGAGTGTTCGTTTCTGTCTTTGTTACATTATTAGATTTCATAATTTGTATGATTTAATATTTATTAAAATTTTATTTATGCAATTTTTGGGTATTGATTTGTGGATTCAATAAAAAATTCTAGAGCAATCTTAAATGTGATCAATCAACACTGTTTTGTTGGTTTGTGTATCGACAAGTATAACATGTAAATAATTAGAGTTGTTAACATTGTGCAGTGATTTTACTAATTCTGTTGACTGCCCGAATTACAAACCATTATCGTCTGATATGAATAAATTTATTTGGTAATCACTTGTTTAGGGGAGAGATGATGATTTTGTAAGTGCAAAAACGTATGCTCTTTTAGGTTCTAAGCTTCCAAAATACTGCTCAATAAGATCTGCCAGTCCAATACTTCTTACGGCAATTCTTCCTCTGACAGTATTATTGCCATTTGTAATTTCATATTTGTCCATTTCAATTATCATGTTATGCATGATCGAGAGATAAACATTTTTTGAGTTTGCAGACATCATATGATGTTGTTGTGCTTTAGCCGCATAAGCAAATAGAAGTACAATCAGGATGAAAATTTTATAAAAGTATTTTAGATGTAGCATGATTTTAGTCTAAAAATTCTGTGATATAATCGATGACAACTTGTGGTTTTTCTTCTGCTATAAAATGACCGCTTCCTTCCGCTTTTACTACTTTAAGATTAGTGGTTTTAGCTGGAAGTACATATTGAAGCCAATTGTATCCAGGTCCGCCTATTGCCAAAACCGGCATTTGTAATTTTGAATAATCTTTATAATCGACAATATCCTGAGGGAATGTTTTATACCATCCATTTCCTGCTCTAATTCCGTCACGGCTGTCATAGGCATTGGCATATACCGCCCTGTCAAATGGACTTAGCGCTTTCTCATCAAACAATAAGTAGTTAAAAACATATTTTTGAAAAGTCGCTACTCTTCCCAAAAGTATTTCTTCGGGCATGTCGTTTACCTGATTAAAAGCAAACCACCATAAGTAAGGTCTTGCGGGATCTAACTTATCGGTTGGCGTGCCAACGGCAGGCAGTAATAGCGAAGATGCAAATGAATCATCAGGATGTGGAACGTCCATTATTATTAATTTCTCTGTAAGATTAGGATAATTAGCGACAACGCTAAAAGCAACTTGCGCACCTATGTCATGTCCGGCAATGTGTGCTTTTTCAATTCCCAGACTGTGAAGCAATTCAGATACATCTTTAGCCATAGTCTTTTTATCGTAGCCTGATTGTGGCTTGTCTGATGCCCCCATGCCTCTAATATCAATTGCAATTACGTAGTATTTTTTTGCCAATTCCGGCATGATTTTATGGAATGACCACCAGGTTTGAGGCCATCCAGGAAGTAAGACTAAAGGTTTGCCTTGACCGCCAGCTACATAATGTATTTTAAAACCATTTACATTCGAAAAACCGTTTTTGAATCCAGGAAGTGATTTCACAAGCCTTTCATCTGAAAGTTCTTTTTTAGAATTCTTAATATTTTCCTGTGACATGGCACTTTGAATACTTAAAGCTAATAGTAACACTATAAAGATTTGTTTCACAAATAATTTTGGTGATCTCACATTTGCATTGTATTGCATTGGACTGAAGGGGTGATTTTTTGATTTCATTATTCTGAAGTTTTATAATTATTATAATGACTTAATTTCTATAAAAAGTCGTTGTTTTTGATAAGTCAAAGTTCTGCAAAGGTTAGTACCTGGCGATTGACTTATGATAATTAAGAAGTTGATAAATGTCAATTGATTTCTTATCATAAATCAAGTCCTTTTGGATATGCAGATGATAGTTTTGTGATGTTGCTAATCCATTATTTAAGACGTCTATGAAAACAGTTTTTATTTTACAGGAATATAACAAAGAAAAAAAGGCCGGTAAGCTATGGTCGAGTTTGCTATTCTTACTCTTAATTCTAAGCGGGAAATTTGTTTATGCACAAGATCCTGTTCTGCCTCCAACAAATCTTGGACTCGCTAACATGTATGATGGTATTGCAGGCAAGCCGGGTTTTGTATATGTAAACTACACGCAGGCTTATGAAAATCATCAGGTAAATAATTCAAATGGAAAAAATACAGGCTCAGACTTAAAGATAAACTCGCTTTTGTCTATGCATCAGTTTATTTATCTTACGCCAATTGAACTTTTTGGTGGCAATTTGGGAGTTACTGTACTAATTCCTGTAGTAAAAATAACTGCTACATCTCAAAATGGCGATGCACCTGCATTTAACCCGTCAATGTTAGGAGATGTAGTTCAAGGTACTGCAATACAATGGAGTGATAAAAAACTATTTGGCAAGCAATTCTCACATAGGATAGAACTTGATGTATCTTTTCCAATTGGCTCATACAGTAAAAATTATGCTATTAATCCCTCAGCACATCTTTACACAATAGGTTTTTATCATGCCTTTACCCTTACCATTAATGAAAAACTAAGTGTTAGTACAAGGAATCAATTTAATTATAACACGCATATAATTGGTAAAGAGGACAAGCCTGGTGCTTTTTATAACGGAAACTATTCGGTCGAATTTGCTTTGCTTAAAAATCTGCACGTAGAAGTCGCTGCCTATTATCTCGCCCAGTTAAATCAGGACAGTTATGATGGCGATAATAAATATTATATTAACCAGTATGGTATAGAAAACACTAAACAGAGTGTTTTTGGCCTTGGTCCAGGACTTGTTTATCTTGGGCATTCTGGGTTATTAATTGAAGGTAAAGTGTTTTTTGAAACGATTGCAAAAAATACCACTCAGGGGTAAGGCCAACGTTGCGTGTTGCTATCCCTTTTTAAAATGATTAAAAGTCTTTAAGTAGTTGAAAAAAACTAATAAATAATTTAAAATATTAATATGGAAAAGAATGAAATCCTTCTTGTAGAGAAGCATCTGGCTATATGGAGCGAAAGGAATGAACAATTGAGGATAGCCGATATTGAAAAAGTTTACGCGCCTGATTTAGATATTATTGATCCGCATTTTGTGGCGCACGGCCATGGGGAGTTAAATGGGTTGATTGAAAATGTTCAGAAGATGTTCCCGCTTTATCAATTCACTTTAAGAAAACCTATAGAACATCATCATAATGTAGCAAGATTATATTGGCAATTGGGATCAAAAGATAAGTCCGATGTTGAAACAGGTATGGATATAATTACACTTGAAAACGGACTTATAAAAACATTAATCGTTTTTATAGACCCGCAGGTTTAAAGAGCATAAAATCATTAATAAACAATTTTTTTAATCATTTCTAACGCCGGACCAGCCGGTATAAAACTAAAAATCATGAACGTAAAATTAGTTAAAACAGAAGACATCAGTTTAAACTCAGAAAGCGAACGCATTATTAAGGAACTCTATCTTTGCGGCTGAGGTGCAGAATGTAGAGAAATTTATATCTCTATTTACAGAGGATGGAACATTTAATGACGAATCAGCCGGTGTTACCTACACAGGCAAAAAGGAATTAGGGCTTCCGGTAGAAATTTATGCTAAGGCGTTTCCTGATATGCATCGTGAACTTTATGACATGTATGTATCTGGAGATGTAGTGGTAGTTGAGTTGTCTTTAAATGGAACTCATAAAGGGCCGTTAAAACTGCCTTCTGGTACAATTCCTGCAACAGGTAATAGAATTCAGACACCTTGTCGCGATGTGTTTCGAATAAAAGATGGTAAGGTATTATCCTTTAATTGCTACACTGCCGCAACGGTGCTTTTAGGACAAATTGGTGTTTTAGGAAATCTTGGTGCGGCTTTTGCGGCTGAAGAGAAATAATTTAGTGTAATTTTAAAGCTGAGGATATTAAACTTTTTAAAGTAGTTGATATCCGCAGACTTTTGTTTTTTTGGCAAAGTAATAAACTTAAAAGCTCAAATTTTTATTACTATCTACTTATAATCTCCTATACTAAATCATAAGATTGATAAATTTAAAATAGAGTTTGTCTTAGCCTTATTAAATAATTAAAAAAGACTGTCCTGATTAGAAATAACAGGACAGTCTTTTTTGATAAGAGGAGTGTTTCGTAAATAGATTACTGCTGTACAGTCATGGCTTTAGTAACCTCTACTAAATTTAATGCTTCCCTTAGTAATTTGATCTTGCCGTTTTCGGCAACAAGCCTTCCCATATAAGTCTGATAATATACTTTTCCTGTCTTTTTAAAGATGGATTCCACCTGATACTCAGCAAAAACCTGCTCAGGGGTATCTATGAGTATTTGAATGTTTTTGAAAGCAAAGTTTTCATAACCCTTTGGAAAACTTTTTATAAAGTTATAAAGTACATCACGCCCTTCCCAGCGCCATTGCTTATCAAGACTTGCCAAGTATGGCAGTTCGATTGCCGCGTTGTCTTCAAATAGGTCAATAGTTGCATCTGCATCATTAATGTTTTCCAGATAGCCCAATAATAATTCTTTAGCTGTTTTCATGATTTTTTAGTTGTTATTATATTACAAAATTGCTGATTTGAGTGTAAACAAGCATTGATATTTAATAATAAAGTAATTGACTTTTATCAATTTTTTCCGTGCTATAGCTTATTTCAATATCTAATAATTTCTGTATGGGCCAGTGCCCTAAAGTGATATATGTTAAATGGTAATTGTGATAGTTTTTTTAAGTATTAAATAATAGTTCTCTAACATACCTCAAGAATATAGCTAAAGCATATTTTTTTTCTTATTTTTGAATTATTAAATATGTCGCATGTACGAAGTTTTTCAAAATTATCTCAATAGTAAAATAACCCTGACTGATTCTGAATCAGAACTTATAAAATCTGTAGCTGTTATCAAAAAACTGCGTAAAAAGCAATATTTGATGCAGGAGGGAGATGTATGGAATTATAATGCTTTTATAACTAAAGGCTGTGTGAGAACTTATTCTGTAGATGACAAAGGCATTGAGCATGTTCTTAGTTTTGCGGTAGAGAATTGGTGGACAGGCGACAGGGAAAGCCTACTTAGCGGCGAACCTTCGAGATTTAATATTGATGCGATAGAAGACAGCGAAATAGTATTGATTCGTAAAGCAGATTTTGATATGCTTTGTAAAGAAATTACTGTGTTTAATGATATGGTTAATCTGATATTGCAAAGGAGTTTTGTTGCTTCCCAAAACAGAATACATTCGGCTATAAGTTATACTGCAGAAGAAAAATACCTGAATTTTATCCAAAAATATGCCGGATTTGCACTTCGTATGCCCCAAAATATGATTGCCTCTTATTTAGGAATTACTCCAGAAACACTGAGTAGGATAAGAAATCAGTCCGCTAAGAAATAAAAATCTTCTGTCTTAATTGATCTATATCAATTTCTTTGTTATTAAATGTCAATGTTTACAAATCTGTGAATACGGAACTTTGTCTTGTTGAACTATTCCTTCAACTGCAAAGTTATGAACAGATTAATGACTTCAAAAAAGTAGCGATTAAAGCAGACGGCAATGATTTCAATATACTGAAAAAACTAGCTGTTTCGTTATGTGGCGCTACCGAAATTTACGACGAATGCGGTTTGTCTGCATTACTTACAGAGGATGGTACGCTTCTTGAACTGTATACATCTTACTCTTGTTTTCCCGAATATTTTTTTAAGGATAGTAATATTGTTATTACCTATAAGGTAAAAGATATTCAGCTCGCATTAAATCAGGCTCAATCGCTAGGCGTAAAGATCCTGACAGAAATCATTCCTGTTGGCGATGTTATGCGGTACTGTCATCTGCAACTGCCTGATGGTATGGTTATAGGACTTTACCAGGAAACAGCTATTTAATTCTTCTCTATTAATAAAAATTAAAAATAAAAACATAAACTTATGTCAGTAATAGTATTTCATCCCGCGGCAACAAGATTTCAAACCGATAGAGGTTGGGTTAATGGGAAGCACTCTTTTAATTTCGGTCCATTTTTCGAAGAATCACGCCAAGCTTTTGGTCCATTGACAATTATGAATGAAGACCAGATTATACCTGGTACTGGATTTGCGGCTCATCCGCATGCCAATATGGAAATTATTTCCATACCCTTATCTGGATCCATCAAGCATAAAGACGATACAGGTATGCAGGCTGTTATAGAAACAGGAGATATTCAAATAATGAGCGCAGGTACTGGCATTCGTCATAGTGAATCGAATCCCAGTCATACCGATGAATTAAGGTTCTTGCAAATTTGGATTAAGCCTAATAAAAGTGATGTAGCGCCGAGATATCAACAAATTGCTCTGAACATTCAGAATGATAGTTTTAATCAAGTAGTATCTCCCAATCCTGATGATCAGGGACTTTGGATACAGCAGGATGCATGGCTGAATATAGGTCAATTTGAAAAAGGTGCTACAGCAAATTATAAACTTAAGAAAAAGGAAAACGGAGTTTATATTTTTCTTATCGACGGAGAACTTACAGTGCATGACAGAATATTGCGGCAAGGAGATGCCTTAAGTATTACCGGAGAGAAAGAAATCTCTATTTCTATAAACAAGACATCACGGTTGCTTATTATTGAAGTGCCAATGATATAATAATTATTGATTATTATTTTTAAACAGAGCCTGAATTGGGCTCTGTCTTTATTTTGCATTCTTTCATAAAATGGAACACTTGATATATATCAACTTATTTTTTATTTTATGTCAATCTGTATGTTAGGCTGTAGTTGCAACTTTGTAATGTTAAAAAGAAACAATAACATTAAAAAATAAATAACATGTCTAAAACAATTTTTATTACAGGAACAAGCACAGGATTTGGAAAACTAACCGCCATCACACTAGCAAATGCGGGTCACACCATTATTGCAGGTATGAGAGGAACAAATGGTAAAAACGAAGCAGTTGCAAAAGAATTGGCGAGCATTGCCAAATGTTGAAGTGGTTGATATTGACGTTACAAATGATGAGTCAGTAATTAAAGCATTCGAGCAGACATTAGCAAAACACAGCACTATAGATGTACTGATAAATAATGCTGGGGTTGCAGGATATGGTGTTTGGGAATCATGGACTTTAGATCAGATCAGAAATATGTTTGAAGTTAATTTCTACGGTGTAATCCGTACTTATCAAGCAGTGCTCGCCAAGTATGCGTAAAGCTAGAAATGGTTTAATCATTAATCTGACTTCTGGAGCGAGCGGACATACTTTACCTTTCATGGGGCCTTACCTAGCGTCTAAATTTGGTGTGGAAAGTATTACAGAAGGAATTCAGGATGAACTAAGCCAGTTTGGAATTGAGAATGTAAGTATTCAGCCAGGTGTTTATCCAACTGAAATGAACAACGGTCAAAAATCAGGTTTTCAGGCTGATAAGGCTGATATTATTGCTGAATACGGTGAAGAAGTCTGCCGCAAAATTTAACGCTCTAGGAGGTGCTTTATTTGGAAAAATGGCACAATATGATATGAATCCTCAAACTATTGCTGACGGAATTTTATCACTGATTGATATGGAAAAAGGAACACGTCCGTTACGTTTACCGCTTGATGCAATCGCTCAAGGAACAGATCAGGAATTTATTAACGCAAGAGCAGATATCAAAGCTAAATGGCTTGCCGCTTACAGCAATTAATTAAAGACATAACTACTTAAATATATTTTAAAATAATAAAAAATGAAAGCAACAAAAATTAAATCAAATCAAAATACTCAGGCTTCTTTAATAGCATTATTAAGTCTTATATTATTTTTAAACCCACTAAATAAAATGACTGCGCAAAATAAAATATCTGCTCAGAATGAAGTAGGAATCCAAGGAATTGATCACGTAGGTATTAACGTTCCCGACTTACAGAAAGGTTTAGCTTTTTTAGCGATGTCCTTGGTTTTACTCCAGTAACCCAAATTGGTCCTATTCCACTAGATTCTAGATGGAAACAAATGAATCACATTAATGAAGGCACCGGAGCTGTTACTATTAAAATGGTTAACGCAGGAACGGGTGCCAGCATAGAAATTTTTTCTTATGCAGATAACAAAGGAAATACTTCATGACCTAATACTGACGACATAGGGGCTACCCATATTGCTTTTTATACTTCTGATATTTACAGCCGCCGTAAAATATCTTAAATCTAAAGGCGTAAAAGTACTAGGCGATCCTTTTGTAACACCATCTGGCGATACACAAGGAGAAACATGGGTTTACTTTGAAACACCCTGGGGTTCTAAGCTAGAACTTGTTTCTTATCCTAATGGTAAAGCTTACGAGAAAACTAGCCCTAAAGTAACATTATGGTCACCAAAAAATGAATCAGCATCAGTGAGTTCAAGAAATGAAATTGCAGACACAAAAAAATACAATACAATTGTCGAACGTCATTTTGAAATATGGAATGGAACTGACCAGAAAAAGCGCTTTGCTGACATGAATGACATTTACTCTAGTAGTATAGAAATGGTAGACAGCCATTTTATCGCAGTAGGCAATGACGAAATCAATAAATTCATCGTAGATCTCCAACAAAAAAATCCAAGCTTTAAATTTACAGTTAAATCTGTAGAAATAAATAATAATATTATCCGTGTTTACTGGAAAAATGGACCAAAGTCTAAACCAGCCGCAGTTACGGGAATGGATCTTTTTGTTATAGAAAATGGTAAAGTGCAAAAGTTATATGTGTTTGTAGATGGTATCAAATAAGTAATTCTAGAGTTCAATAGAATTTAACAACAACAGTGTTTCAGGATTAAACCTTAAAGGCTGTTTTTGTTTTAAATGTAGGTATAGTTAAACGTATACGGTTTCGAAGCTAAAGCTAGAAGGTATTGATTTTGCTAGATTTATTGTTTTCGAAAATACCATGTGCCATGATTTTGCCACAGAACTTAAGGAGAGAGCTTTCAGAATCTTATTTTTTACCTCAGTTTTGGCATTTTTGCAGGATTGAAAATTCTCTATTTAATTTATCGGCGGAGGAAGAGGCTCCGCGGTCTTTGTCGCTATCCTGCTAAATACGGGCATTATTCATCATTTTTCAGAACTGGTACACCTAATAGTTACAGTTTCTTGTAAAAGCAGAAAAACCTTTAAATCGTGAGATCTAAAGGTTTTTGTTTTTTGAAAATTTGTTTCGAAATCTCATCAAGCAGAGAAAGAGGTACGGCTTGCCATATATAGATCCCAGCAATTGCCGGTGTTTTCAGCATTTTTTTAAACTTGGTACACCATAGGTACAGTAAAATTTAAGTTCTTATTGTGAGTTCGAAGGATATAAATTTAAATGAATTTAATGTGTTTGATAATATTTTATCGGACTTATTTAATTAATAGATTACAAAATTTTATATCGGGTTATTTTAGAATGCGAATTATTAATAATTCTGACAATTGAGATCTTTTTAAGGTGTTTCTGCCATTCGTTTAGATAGTATTAAAGCTATTCTTTTTTTGCATCATTAGAAGAAACTTTTTTAGCGGATGTCCGGCATACAACTCATATTTGGCAACAGCATTTCCAGTAAATTGTACTTTTTCGACACTAACAATCTGATCGGGAATATTAGCGCCATACCATAGCGAATCTGCTTTTTGTTTCCATGTCACCTCATATAAAACGGCTCCTTTAGGATAAGTACCGTCCGCTTTTTCTTTTGCATTCTGAAAAGCAATTTTATTTCCGTATAAGGTGGACATAACGTTTTGATTCGGATCAATGGAAAATGTGATAGGCGACAATAATAAAGGGTTTTCAGGCAGTGCATCTAATGCAGATACTGAAGCTTTTTCATTGAGATTATCTTTATTATTTCCCTTACATGCAGAAAGTATAATGATAAGCGCGATTATGATGGAGTGAATTGGTTTCATAATTATTTGTTTTTGTTGTAGATATTAAACTTATTGATGTCAAGATGCAGTGGAGTAGTAAAAACGTAATCATTGTTTTTAACAGGATTATGACAGGAAATGCATTCCTGGTCAAAGTTGGCGTTATCTCCGTACGGTTTCAAGTCATTCCCTTTCCATCTTGCCCATCCCCATCCTTTTGTGGCTTCATATTTTTTTGCATCTTTTATCATAAATTCAACCTGAATGAATGCCCCGGCAGATACAGTACCATCGGCTTCTGTTTTTTGCTTCCAGGCTGTTTTGGCAAAAATTGCGCCATCGGGCCAAGGATTGGTTTGGTGTTCTGCTATAGCCTTTACTGCAATTTCGTTTCCATAAATGATACGCATACTGCCGTTGTCAAAACGGTCTGATGTACTGACAGCTTTCCAGTTTCTAAAATAGGGTATGTACGAAATATTATTTAGTGTTGGTTTAACTTTAGAGTGATCTGTTATTTTTTTATTCAGAATTATTTTTTCAACGTCCTTTGAAGCGACGACAGGCAGTATTTCCTGATTTGGTTTTCGGGTCGCTATCGTTCTTAAATAATTCTTCAGAACTTCAATTGAACTATCGTCTAATTTGGCAGAAGGATGAAGAGCCGTATAACTTTTAAGCGGCATTTCACCTGATAGTATTTTATTGAAAGCGTAATAAAGTGCGAGCACTTTGCTTTGGCTTTTCTAATTTATCCCAACCCGAAAAATTCAGCGCTTTTCGGCCATCTTCAATATGAGAAGCTACTATAAAATTTGCAGGCGTAATTTTATCAAACCATGCAAGATTTACAGTATTAGAGTGGCAGTCAAAACAAGAGTTCCTTAAAATAGCATTTACTTCTGCAGGAACGTTAGTTAAGTCCTTTGTAGGGGTGCTATATTCAATTTCTTCAGGTTTCCAAAATTGTAAAGCAATAAATACTAGCAGTAAAATTGCGAAGATTTTAAGTCCTTTTTTCATTTGTTTTATTTTTAGATGAAATAAATAATCAATTCAAAATTAGGCATAATCCAAGTGTTTAAAAGATTTAATTGGTCCAAAGGGGATTTTTTGGACTTGAAGCCGAAATATCAAAAGCTAAATAAATTGCTTATTTTAGCCTAAAAAAAATTTTCTAAACGGATTTCATTTTAAGGACTATAAATTTACATGAAAAAAGCACGCCTTTACACTTTGACCCTTGCAGGCATTAGTATTGTTGTTCTAATTATTAGTTTGATTTCTTCCAGTTATCTTTATTTGTCTGCCAAAGAAAAGTTGTGCAATAGTAAATTGGAATCGGGCGAGAGGGAAGTTCGTGAAATTTCCAGACTTTTGGAGCAGTGACTCAGAAGCGGATTATCCAAAGACCAGGTAATTCGCAATCTTCAGATAAGCATTGAAAATACAGATATAAAAAGTGATTTTATCTGCATGTACAATCAAAAAGGAATTGAACTCTGCCATCCTAATCCGGCGTTGATTGGGATTAAAATCCAAGAGAATAATTCTCAGATAAATGTAGCAGGCGATCGAAAGTCCACGCCATTAAGCACCGTTTTGGAGCAAGGAGAAAAAGTAGGAGGGAGACGGACATTTCCTAACGACCCAAAAAGAAAATCAGAAATAATAAATATAAGTCCTGTTGCAGGAACAGACTGGATGGTGGCTTCGCATGCTAACTTGGCCGTTTTAGAAGAAGAATTATCAGGTCTTTATCTGCAGTTTGTGATGAGTTTGTTTTTAAGTACAGTTTTCATTAGTGTTTGTCGCTACTTAATAATACGGCTTATTTACAGAAAATATGAAAGAGTTTTTGATCTTGAAAAAGAGGATCTAAATTATAAGGTAAATGAGCTTCAGATCTTGAATTTGCAATTGAATTCAAATCAGCAGAAATTACAAAATCTCGCAGATAACCCTATTCAAAATGATACATCAAAAGAGTCAGAAATTCCAAAGAAGAGAATGCTTACGTATCATAAAGATGAATTGATAAAACTAGATATAGGGGAGATTGCTTATATTTTACTGGATACCGGAATTACTTATATCTATACTTTTGATAATCGACAATATAGCGACAATAACAGCCTTGATGAGGTTATGAAATGGCTTGATCCTACTATTTTTTACAGAGCAAACAGGCAGTTTATTATTAACATAAATTCTATCAGCAGTATATTGCTTTATGGAAAAAACCAGTTGAAACTAATTATAAAATACGATCCCAAAATCGATATTATTATCAGTAAGAATAAAGTAGCAGAATTTAAGAATTGGCTTGATCAGTAAAAGAAGAGGTGAGTAATTTGAAATAAAAGGGTGTGAGAACCTATATCAATGTAAAAGGTGTTTGGTGTTAATATTATTTTTAGGTTTAGTATTTTTTTAGGAGCTTTTCCCGCTATACGTTCCACCCGAGTGCTAGCGAAGTGGCGAAGCGATCTTTTGCGCCTAGCCTCGGCACAAAAGAATTTCCACTGCTATAGGGGCTAGGGTCGCTTAGGAGCGCGACTCTATAGATAAATAAGCAGTATTATAAAAAATGGCGCCAATTGAAGACAATTGGCGCCATTTGGCTTTGTGACGGGGACAGGACAAATTACAACATCATTTTTGGATGATTTAAAGAAATTGGCTTACTATATTTGGTGTCTGTCTTTCATTGTCTTTGTAAATTTGGTTTAGATGTCCTTTCGGGTATTGATTGAAAATATATTTGATTTCCCAAATAATATTTTAATAATTATTGTTTTCAAATAAGCATTAGTTAAATAGGTAACTTTACTTGTTTTTTTATTCTTTTCAGATTTTATCAATACAATTCTGGATGTATCTACCGCCAAAAGAAATAAATCAAAGGTTTTCTTTTTCTATTGCAGTATCCCGGAGAACTTTTCCAGCTGTCCGGGATCTAACATCAAAGGATGATAACGGAATTTTTTTGACTCTCGTTAAGACTGCACCTGATTTGAAGTTTCAGGCAAGTCTTCTCTTTTGCCTGATGGCTTATCTGTATTTGATATTGATGCTTATTATATCAGAAGCCAGGTCATTGGATCTATTGTAATGGCCGTAGCGTATCTCCAGTGTATTCCAGTGTTTCAGTCCAAAAATACCGTCAGGCGGGGTAAATTTTAACCCCATTCCCACAAAACTGCTGTTGAATTTCGATAAGTCATAGTTGCTAGTGTAATACTCATCAGCGGCAGTATGTTCGCCGTATGGTTTGAAATACTTAGCCGCACTCTGAGAGTAATACCTGTAGAACGGGCTGAGCGAAAAAGCCTCGGTCAGTTTTACAGGAATTTCAAGATCAGCAGTATGCGCTTTTAGATTCCAGTCATCGGTATAATAGCGGTAATAAGCCCTTATGATGATGTTGTCCCCCATAAAATAGCTGGCCCTGATTCCGAGAGGAATTTTAAAACGCGTATCGGGCATTTTTTCCTGATGCACTGAGCCGTCTGCAAAATAAACCCTGTGGAAGGGAAGGCTTAAATACCCATTCTGGCTGATTACATCCCCGACAAGCATTACCTGAAGCCTTTGATTGATAACCTGTGAGTAGCTCAAGGTTCCGGCAAAGGTGTTTCTGTTGGCACTGCCATAACCTTCACTGCCAGGATCTCTAAGCTCTATAGGCTCAATAAGCTTCAGCTGGTCGATAAAAGTTTGGAAGCGTGCCGTAAACTCTCCGTTCCTGTCTTTTGTTTTCTGAGAAAAACTGATGTTTCCCCCAAAGGACTGGTAGTCAAACTCAGTGGAAGAAGAAACGCCAATACCAATAGTGCGGCCTTTCTGTTCGTTCTCTCTAAGATAGGTCAGCGATGGATAAAACCTGTTATCTGATGAAGAGGCTGAAGAGTTGGCACTCAGGTCGATCATATCAGAAGAGGCAGAGGTATAGTGGTCAATTCCCGCTTCGATGTCAAAGGTATGCTTGATGCCTGTCTGCCCATATTTGATCAGTCTGACATCAATGGTGTTGGCAATATCGGTAAGCTTCTGGGTTCCGATGCCTCCAGTTACGGCGGAATGATCGCCATTCTGGCTGTAATAGCTCGATACGAGATTTACCTCTTCAACTTTAAGCTTTCTGCTTTTATAGCCTGTAGAATCAGCTGGGACATCCTGCGCTCTTGACTGTAACAATGCCAGCAACAGCCGCTCCTGTAAAAAATACTCTTTTCATCTTTAATAAGGCATAAAATTAATTGCATCCGCAGCCCTCCGCCGCTTTTTCCTGCATTTGCCCCGGAAGCTCCTTCTCGGTAGGATTGGAAACTGAGTTCCGTTTTTTCGATTTTCCTGTTCGAAAGCACCATTTCAGAATCGTTGAGTTTTCCTTTCTGGTATTCCTTTACACTGGTACAGGAACCAAGCGACAGGCCCGCAAGAGCGGCACTGCATAAGAATGCGAGATTTTTTTGCGTTGGCTTTTTCATTTCAGATTAATGTTTTTGGATGTGTAGATCTTATTGCTCTCGTCAATTATAATACAATATAAATCAGGAATCTGATCTATTAGGAATAATCCAGCCCTGATGCCCATAACAGCTATGGGTGTGGCCATGGCATCTGCAAATTCCGCGTTTGAGGCGATAATAGTGACGCTTTTTATTCCTCTTATCGGAAGGCCCGTTTTTGGGTCAATTGTATGCGAATATTTTTTGCCGTCTATAGTTATGTACTTTTCATAGTTTCCCGAAGTGGCCACCGCTTTGTCGGATATCTCCATGTAGGAGAATGCGGCATTGGGAGAGTCCGGATCTGCCACTCCGATTGTCCACTTCCGGCCGTCGGGTTGCGCCCCCAGGCAGAAAGGTCGCCGCTGGCATTAATGATGCTCGCTTTGCACGCCCCGCTTAAGCAAGACCTGTTTGGCCATTTCGGCGGCATATCCTTTTCCGATTCCTCCAAAACCTATCCTCATCCCTTTTTCCCTTAGAAAGACAGTCGTGTTTTCCCTGTCAAGGATGATGTTTCGGTAATCGATCAGATGCACCATCTTTTTTGCAGTCTGCACATCGGGCAATTTGGTCATGGCCCTGTCAAAATTCCAAAGGCTTTTGTCTATGCTTCCATAGGAAATGTCAAAGGCGCCCTGGGTGATCTTTGAAATGCCGATGGACCTTTCGATAAGGTTGAAGACTTCCAGATCGACTTCAACTGGCCTGATTCCTGCATTCTCATTTATGAGATTGGTCTGGCTGTCTTCTTTGTAAGTAGTCAGAAGTTTTTCAATCCGCCTGATTTCTTCAATAGCCAGGCTGATATTCTCATTTCCTGTTTTCTCATTATGTGCGACAACCGTAATGGCAAAGCTGTTGCCCATGAGTTTTAGGGACTGGGAATATTTTTTATTTTCAGATATGTTATTTTCGGCTCTCACAGATCGCTTTTATTTCGGCTGTCCACTCATCAGGAGTCGTTTCCGGTTTTCCATGCCAGGTTTTGATTACCTTGCCATCTGCGTCCAGAAGAAGCGTAAGAGGAAAACTTCCTTCCTTATTATAAATTTCGGCTAAATCCTCGTTTCGCTTTACCTGCTCTGGAGTTCCAATATTTTTCTTTTTTCTTGGAAAATCAGCATTGACAAGTACTAAGTTTTCATTTGCCATAGCAGTAAAAACTGCGCTTTCTAGATAGTTCTTGCGCGTCACGATACAAGGTCCGCACCAGTCAGAACCCGAGAAATTCAAGAGGATTAATTTGTGTTTTTCTTTTGCAGTTTTTTTTGCATTATTAAAGTCAGGTTCCCAGTTTATGGAAAGCGTCATTGTCAGTGCAAGGAATATAGTTATCAGTTTCATTTTTTTCTTTTTTTGTATATACGAAATAACGAAAAGCATGGTTTGTTATTTTTGCGGCTCGCTTAAGATTGGATTAATATTTTTAAGTGGTTACAAGCCCTGTTTTCTTGCTTCAGGCAGTCTGGACTCCAAAAATATATCCGACCAGGGCTGAGGTCGCCATAGCAAAGGTGCCCCAGATGCAGATCCGAAGGACTGCTTTGGGGATATTTGAGCCTCCGGCCTTGGCGGCCAATATTCCTGAAAAAGCCAAAAAGACAATCGAAAAACCGTATTGATAAAAAATCATGTCTTTAAGGGGAGCAAAAATTGCCACCAGCGACGGAAGAAAACCTCCAATGATAAAAGATACTGCCGATGCAAAGGCGGCAGTCAGGGGATTGGCCTGCGTGATTTCGTTGATCCCCAATTCATCCCTTGCGTGGGCTTCTAGGGCGTCATGAGCCATTAGTTCAGAAGCCACCTGCCTGGCCAATTTTTCATTGAGCCCTCTTTTTATATAAATCTCTGCCAATTCTTCCAGTTCCTCCTGGGGCATATCCCTTAGGGCCATTTTTTCCCTTTCCAGATCAGCGGATTCAACATCGGACTGCGAGCTAACTGATACATATTCGCCTGCCGCCATGGACAGGGCGCCTGCCACCAGGCCTGCCACTGCGGCGAGAAGAATAGGTTCTCGGGTTACACTTGCCGCCGCAACACCGATCGTAAGGCTCGTGGTTGAAAGGATCCCGTCATTTGCCCCAAGGACTGCGGCCCTTAGCCAGCCGCTTCTGTTGATGTAATGAATTTCAGATTCCATAATTTTTATTTAGCAGTTTTACCCAGTCGCGGTCTTCAGATTTTTTTGAGTACCGCCAAAATTGGTTTTCATCATTTCCCTGATCTGGAATTGAGTTTTATTTCTGGTGCTGTTTTTCCATTCGTTGAAGTCATAGATATGAATCTGTCGCGCATGGGGGTTTACCACAAAAGAGATCCCGGAGATTGAATTTTTGAAATTTTTGATTTCATTCAGGATATTGCGGCTGGGTACAACAATGAGGATGCTTTCCCAGTCAAGGAAATCTTTGGGGATATCTTCTCTGTCCCTGAGTCCCATGGCATCAAATAAAGCAGTTATTTTCTGATTGTTCAAACTGTTGATTTTTTTATCTATTTCCATAAGGACTCTCTGCATACGGTCTTTATCAGCAATACTCATTTAAGGCGGCTTGAAATTCATAATAAAATTAGCTTAAATCCTCTTTGGATATGGCGATAAGGCCATTAGAATGATTCTAAATTTAACAGGAAATCGTATTCTTATTCCATATCGTCGCATGTCAGCCTGCAATCAAAGCAAGACTGCAAAGGACCTGAAAGCTTTGCACACAGGGTTGTTAATAACCAAATAAACATGCGGGCTGGTTTGAGAACTGTATTGTCTTTAATTGAATATGACAAGGGAGTGACGCGACAAGGTCCCGGATTTTTATATGCAGTGCAAGAGAAAAAAGGCTACAATGTATTGATTTTTGCAAAAATTATGATATCTTTAACGCAAGAAATGGTAATTATGAAAATGCATACTTAATTTATGCGAGCATCATTTCATTTTATATTCATATGCAATCAACCACTACTAAATTACAGCTTACAGTATATGAGACTATTTTTTATTGCGATGATTTTCTCTTTAAGCTCCTTTTCTTCTTTCCATATTTCAGAGCGGGAAGATGCGCTGGATGAGCTTGAACTGGCAAGGCTCACTGATCATGTGAGTGACATAAAAGCCTTCATTTCCTCAAATCCTAAGTACAACAGCAGAATTGCTTTTCTGGTGGATATGAAGATCAAGTCGGGGAAAAACCGTTTTTTTGTTTACGATCTTGAGCATGGCCAGATTATCGACCAGGGACTGGTGGCCCATGGAAAAGGCTCGGAGACCGGCATTAAGGGCGACATTCTACAGTTCAGCAATATGCCTGAATCCAACTGCACCTCTCTTGGAAGATATTCTGTGGAGAGATCTTATAAAGGCATTTTTGGAAAAGCTTACCGTCTTGCGGGACTGGACCCGACCAACAGCAATGCCATGAAGCGTGCCATTGTGCCGCATTGCTATAAAGAGGTTCCCTCCGAAGAGCAGGGGTATTATATCATCAACAGCCATGGATGCCCTATGGTAAACGAAGCTTTTTTAAAAGGCTTGAAAAAATCATCGAAAGCTCTCCTACAAAAATTATGCTTTCGGTCTATTATTGATATTAGGCGTACATGACATATTTTTTACACCAAATTCTAAAGGGAGTCATGCAGGAGGCCTTCCTATTGCATTATGGACATAATAGCTCTTTACTCAAAAGATAAGAGGCTAATTCAAAAAGGAGACCAGCTTTCGGCCAATCTCCTTTTCAAAAAATGAAAATGAAAACTACTAATTCCAGCCGCCTCCGAGCGCTCTGTAAACATTAACAAATGCGTTCATCTGCTGTTTTTTGGTTTCAATAAGTTCGAATTTGGATTCCAAAGCATCTTTCTGGGTCAATAAAACCTCCATATAATCTGCTCGTGCAGAACTAAACAAATTGTTAGATATCTGAATAGATTCATTTAAGGCCTCAACTTGTTTTGACTTCAAGTCATAGCTTTTTGCCGTATTCTGGATTTTAGACAATTGGTTGGCCACTTCAACATAAGCATTAACCAATGTCCTTTCATAATTGTAAACAGCCTGAATCTGTTTGGCTCCCGCGGTAAGATATTCTGCTTTAATAGCATTTCTGTTAATCAAAGGTGCTACTAAATCACCTGCAATGGAGTACAATAAAGATTCTGGAGAAGTCAGTAAATATTTGGTATTAAAAGCCTCATATCCAATTCCTGCTGAAATGCCTAGCGAAGGATAAAATTTAGCTTTAGCGGCTTTAATATCCAGTTTCGCGGCGATTAATTCCATTTCTGCCTTTTTGATATCTGGACGATTTTCTAAAAGCTGAGAAGGCACTCCCGCATGAACATCAGCTGGAGTTATCGTGCTGAAAGTACTGCTGTTTCTGGCAATTTTTTGAGGAAAACGTCCTAATAAAAAATTGATTTTATTTTCAGTTTCTGTAATCTGTCGCTGAATATCAAACTGAAGGCTTTGGGTGCTTAAAATCTGCGCTTCGAATCTTCGTACAGCCAATTCGTTTACCCTTGCGGCTTCTTTCTGTATTTTCACCACTTTTAAAGCATTCGTTTGGATATCAATGTTTTGTTTGATGATTTCTAATTGATTGTCCAAAGCCAAAAGTTCATAATACGAATCTGCTATTTCGGCAATCAGATTGGTAATTACAAAATTCTTTCCTTCAATAGAACCTAAATAACGGTTTAAAGTCGCTTTTTTAGCATTATGCAATTTGTTCCAAATATCGATTTCCCAGCTCGATGTAAGTGCAAAACGATAATTGGGAAGGGGATCAGGCGTTTCTCTGCCTGGCATAATATCTGTTGTTGCTTCTCCCGAACCTGTGCTGGTGTATCTTCCGGATTTGGTTACATCAGCACCAGCGCTAAAGCCTACAAAAGGCAGATATTCTCCTTTTCGTGCTTTTACTTCGCTTTTAGCAATTTCAATTTCTTGAAGCGTAATATTCAATTCCTGATTGTTTTTCAATGCTATATCAATCAGATTTTCTAAATTTTCATCTGTAAAATAGCTTCTCCATTTTACTTTTCCTGTATTTAGAGTATCTAAACCATTATCTGCATAGTTTTCTGGTACTGTTTTGTTTTCTGTTTTTTCTACAATAGAAGTTGTTTTACAGCCCGCTATAGAGAGTAATACGCAGGCAAGACCTGCGTATTTTATGTTTCTGTTATTCTTCATTTTCCTCCGTTTGATTGTTTATTGAAAAATCATCTACATGATGTATGAAATCATCTGACAATGAACTTTCTTCTTCTCCTTTAATTAATTTTCGGCCTTCGGCCATTGAACCAAAAATGTAATATAGTCCAGGAACTATGATTACTCCGAAAATGGTTCCGAAAAGCATTCCGCCAAGCGCAGATCCTCCAATAGTTCTGTTGCCGATTGCACCTGCTCCAGAAGCAAAAATTAATGGGATCAAACCAGCAATAAAGGCAAATGATGTCATTAATATTGGTCTAAAACGCACCTTTGCACCTTCAATCGCCGCTTCGAGAATTGTGGCGCCCTGCTGATGTTTGAGGACGGCAAATTCGACAATCAATACGGCATTTTTACCGAGCAATCCGACGAGCATAATAAGCCCAATTTGTGCATAAATGTCGTTTTGCAAGCCCATCATCTGCAGAATGACAAAAGAGCCTAAAATTCCAACCGGAATAGAGAGAATTACTGATAGCGGAATAATAAAACTTTCGTACTGTGCCGCCAATACAAAGTAAACGAAAGCCAATACGACTAAAAAGATATAAAGCGATTCATTGCCTCTTCCAGCTTCATCATAAGAAAGACCTTCCCATGCAATATCGTATCCTTTAGGAAGTGTTTTAAGAGCGGTTTCCTGCACTGCTTTAATGGCATCTGCCGTGGTGTATCCTTTTGCAGGCTGACCCTGAATAGCGGCAGAATTATACATGTTGTAACGCGTGATCTCATTAGGGCCCTGCGTTTTTTTGAGTGTCATGAATGCCGAATAAGGCACCATTTCTCCGTGATCATTTTTTACAAAGAGATTCAATACATCTGATGGTAGCCTTCTGAATTTTGGATCAGATTGGACATACAATTTAAAAAACCTTCCAAATTTGATAAATCCCTGTTCGTAGGTGCTTCCGATTAAAATATTTAGGTTTTCCATTGCCTTGCCGATAGAAACGCCTTTTTGCATAGCCAGATCATTATTAATCTCTAGTTCGTATTGCGGATAATTGGCGGCAAAGAAAGTAAACAGACCAGAAAGTTCTTTACGTTTGCCCAGTTCGGCCATAAACTGCTTGTTGATTTTATCAAATTCCTGATAATTGGTGCTGGTTGTTTTGTCTAATAAACGCATAGAAAAACCTCCAGAAGAACCAAATCCAGGAATTGCTGGCGGTTCAAAAATTCTACAACAGCACCCAGATCTTTAGATTTCTTTTCGAGTTCTTCCATGATTTCTGTTACAGAATGTTTTCTGTCTGACCATGATTTCAAGTTAATCAGACAGGTTCCAGCATTAGAACCACGACCTTCGGTCATGATTTCGTAACCTGCCAGAGAAGAAACCGATTCAACGCCTTCAACCTTTTCGCAGATTTTCTGCAATTTCTGAGCAACCTGATTGGTTCTTTCTAATGTAGCACCTGGCGGCGTTTGTATGATTCCGTAAATGGTTCCCTGATCTTCACTAGGAATAAATCCTGAAGGAAGCACTTTGTTTTCTATAAAAATGAAAGCGCAAAACGCAATCAGGATTCCAAAAGTCAATACTCTTCGGCTTACAATTGTTTTTAGAACAGCAACATAACGGCCTGTAAGCCTTTCAAACCATCTGTTGAAAGCATCAAGCGATTTTGTCAAGATATTTCCTTTTTCTCTTTTCCATGGTTGTTTTTCAAAAGAATGGCGCAGAGAACAGGAGTAAGGGTCAAAGCTACAATAGCAGAAATGATAATCGAGCTGGACATGGTAACCGAAAACTGTCTGTAGAAAGTTCCCACCGGTCCCGACATAAACGAAACGGGAATAAAAACAGAAACCATAACGGCTGTAATAGCAATAATGGCACCTCCAATTTCGCCCAATACTAATTTAACGGCATGATAAGGCGTAATATGCGGGAATTCTTCAAACTTGGCATGGACGGCCTCGACGACGACAATGGCATTATCTACTACAATTCCGATTGCCAGTACCAAAGAAAACAGCGTTACCAAGTTGATTGACATTCCAAACAGCTGAATAACAAAGAAAGCCCCAATCAACGATACAGGAACCGCTATAATCGGAATTAAAGTAGAACGCCAATCTCCTAAAAATATAAACACAACCAAAGCAACCAAAATGAATGCATCTCTCAAAGTATGAACCACTTGATCAATAGAAGCATCTAAGAATTGCGAAACGTCATAACTGATCTTATAATCCATTCCTGGAGGAAAACTCGCTTTCATTTCTTCCAGTTTTGCTTTTACATCATTGATTACGTCACTTGCATTACTTCCGTAGTTTTGTTTTAATACAATTGCGGCAGAAGGATGGCCATCTAAATTGGAGTAAATATCGAAAAACTCACTTCCTAATTCTACTTTTGCAATGTCTTTTAAGCGAATGCTTTCACCTTCAGAATTGGCGCGTACAATTACATTTTCATATTGTTTAGGTTCGTCGTATCTCCCTTTGTAAGTTAATACGTATTCTAGAGATTGCGTCGCTATACCAGAACTTTGTCCTAATCGACCTGGACGGCCAATGATACTTTGTTCCTGAAGTGCTTGCATAACTTCTTCAACAGAAATTTTATAAGCTCTCATTCTGTCCGGATTCAGCCATACACGCATGGCGTATTTGCGGCTTCCTAAGATCTGTGTTCTCGCAACACCTTTTACACGGCTGATTTCTGGAATCATTTTGACATCGGCATAGTTATAGAGGAATTTCTCATCCATGCTTTTGCTTTTCGAGTAAAGATTGACATACATTAGCATACTTGGCTGTATAGGAGTAATAACAACTCCTTCACGCTGAACCAGTTCAGGTAATAATGGCATTACCTGATCTACCCTTGTTTTAACCCTGATTACGGCTTCATTAGGATCTGTTCCTGGTTCAAATATGATTCTAAGTGTCGCTTCTCCAGCACTCGTGGCATCTGTTGCCATATAACGAACGCCTTGCGTGCCGTTTAGTGAATTCTCTAATGTAATTAAAGTGGATTTTACCAGTACATCGGCACTTGCACCCGGATAAGCGATAAAGATGTTTACGGTCGTGGGCGCAATTTGCGGGAATTGCGATATTGGAAGTCGCTTGATTGAAAGCGTGCCTATAAAGACAATTATAATCGAAATTATAATTGCAAAAACGGGTCTATGAATAAATTTATTAAACATGTGTTCTTTTTTTAGATTCGGTTATTCTGCATAGAGTCCTAAATTTGACAGTACCGACTGAGGTTTTACAACTTCGTAGTTTATCTTTTCATTTTCTTTTACAAGACGAAGTCCCTCTAAAAGTATTTTGTCATTAATTGACAAGCCTTCTTTAATTACGAATAGGTGGGGCATTTCGGCGACAATAACAACTTCTCTGGATTTTACTGCATTGTTTTTGTCAATCACATAGACATATTTTTTATCTAAAACCTCAAATGTGGCTTTCTGAGGGATCAGCATTGCATTTTTCAAATCAATAGGCATCTGAATGCTTCCCGTTTCACCGTGTCTTAATAATCTCTTCGGATTAGGAAAAACAGCTCTGAAAGGAATGTTTCCCGTTTCATTGTCAAAATCGGCTTCAATAGTTTCTACTACACCGGTGTAGGGAAACTTTTTGTTGTTGGCCATTAGAAGATTTACTTTCATTTTGCCGTTTTTCTCTGCTTTTTCTTGATAATCCAGATATTCAGACTCAGGAACATTATAGTAAACCCACATTGAGCTGTTGTCTGCCAATTCTGTCAGCAATTCTCCTTCGTCAACTAGACTTCCCTGACGAACATGAAATTTGTCTATAATGCCGTCAAAAGGAGCTCTGATTTCTGTAAACTGAAGATGAACTTTGCTTAAGGCCAGTTCGGCATCTGCTTTATCCAGTTTGGCTTTTGCCATTGCCAGTTCGTTTGGAGAAACCACTTTTTCATCGGCTAGTTTTTTGGCATTTTGGTATTCAATTGCGCTGAAACTTACTTCTGCTTTGGATTTTTTCATTTCTGCTTCGTAAAGTGCAGGCATGATTTTAAACAAGAGCTGTCCTTTTTTTACCATTTGTCCTTCGTCAACGTAGATTTTTTCAAGATAGTCGCGCTCTTGGGCTCTTATTTCAATATGTTGGATAGAGTGTATCTGAGATACATAATCTTTTGTAATTGTAGTATCTTTTTCAATCGGACTGGTAACCAGAAATTTGGTTTTTTCCTCTTTTTCTTCTTCTTTTTTTGAATTGCGACCCGCAAAAACTAAGGCGCATAAAGTCATGATCATGAAAATTCTCTTCATAATTATTTCAGCATTAAAACGTAATTTATTTTTGATTTTTAAGTAAAAAGGCCTTCGGAAATAGACCATAGCGACTCGTATCTTTCTATTTTCTAAATTAGAACACAGAGGATAGAACAATAAAGGAATCGGCTATTTTGAAATAGCGATAGCAAAAATCAAATTCTGAAAACCTGAAACAGGAGATATACTTTATTATAAAGTAAACTAAAGATTTTGCAGTCATTTACTTTCTGGGTAAAAGCAGTCGCAGAAACGGCAAAATGATTGCTGATGTGAAAAAATGAAAAGTAATTGCTTTTGACAAGCTGTTTTTGCACCGAAGAAAAGTTCTCTTCATTTTCTTCATTATCAAAAAGGCACATTTTCCTTTTAAAGGATTCAAATGAACGTCCACGATTTAAACTGGCTTCATTTTGAGCATTATTAATAACAGTGCAAAAAGAAAACTTTTTAAATAAAACAATGTTATTGTGTGCATAAGTGCTCGCCATATCCATTTAAAAGAATGACAATAGAAACGAATAATTTAGTGCACCAATTCTTCATAAGAGCTACAAATTTACTGAAAGGATTTCTTAAAAGCAATGCCTGAGATCTAAAATAAACATAGAAATGCTGATTTCGGATTTTATGCTTCCTTTATTTTGCAGATTGATTTTTTTACTAGCTTCAAGAGATTAAATTTTTATCTTTTGGGTTTTATCTGCTGTATTTCTACTGGGGGAAATTATTCAAAAATCATGGATTTAAGCTGATTTCGGTAGGCTTCCAATGCGGCGCCCTTGTCTATATAGCCGCAATAGAGATCCTCCTTGAGAACCGGAAGATAGGACCTGTCGCTTTTTTCCAGCTTCTGCATTACGGTCTCCATACTGTCATTATAATAAACGATTTCCATCGGGGCGGCCATTAGGTCTTTCGCCCTGATATCGGTATCATTGAATATAAATTCCTTTATATCGCTGAAATAGACCACGCCGAGCAGTTTTTCCCCAGAAGTCACGGCAAACATTCCCTGATCGGAAGCTTTTATCACACTGCGAACCATGTGGATGTCATCCTCAGGAGCAAGCGTTTTGGGATCATTCTGCAGTATGGCGTCCATTTTAAGGGTCCAGAGGATATTGGTGTCCTTGTTGCTGGTAAAGACATTCCCTTTTTTACCAACCCTTTTACATCCAGGGAATGCTTTTCAAAACGTTTTGAGATTGCAAAGCTTATCGAGGCGACAATCATAAGGGGGATGATCAGATCATATCCGCCTGTGATTTCTGCAATAAGAAATATGGCTGTAAGAGGGGCATGAAAGAGTCCGCTGAGTATTCCCGCCATGCCCACTATGGCAAAATTGCTTACCGGAAGGTCGGTCAGTCCGGTAAGGTTAAGGAATTTAGAAAAAATATCCGGCATATGAGCCCAGAAAAAGCGATGGCGCAAAATTTCCTCCGTTGCCTCCGGCGCCAAGGGTAATGCCTGATGCGAAAGCCTTGAGCATCATTGATGCCCCCACAAAAGCCAGAAGCACCCATTGATTGGAGCTGAAGTCCTTGAAGAGGGTATTTTCCAGAAGTTCGCCCGGATTGCGGTCGGCCAGAGATTTGATGCTTTCGTATCCTTCACCAAACAGGACTGGAAATGCAAAAATGAGAAGTCCGAGGACCAGAGCGCCGAAAAGCGCTTTTTTATATGCACCGAGCCTTAGGTTTGCAAAATAGTGCTCGGTTTTGAGAAAATTCCTTGAATAATAGACCGAAAGAAAAGCTGTAAACAGGCCCAGAAGGATATACAGTGGGATGTTGTGGTAATCAAAAGTCTGCTTCTGGCGGAAGCTGAGCAGTATATTTTCGTTAAGCAGGATTGCAGAAACCAGGGCGCCGGTTGCGGCGGCGATCATAATCGGTGTAAAGGCCGCTATGGTCACATCCACCAGAAGCACTTCAACGGCAAACAGCACCCCTGCTATGGGCGCATTAAAAGCGCTGACTATTCCGGTCGCGACTCCGCATGACCCAGAAGGAGCGTCCTGTCTTTGTAGCTTAATCGGAACTGCTGGGCAAAATTGGAACCGAAAGCGGCTCCTGTAACCACAATTGGGCTTTCAAGCCCGGCCGAGCCTCCAAGCCCCACTGTGAGGGAACTTGTGAGAATCTGCGCATAAAGCTGTTTTTTGGGAACAATACTGGCTTTGCGGGCTACCAGATACAGGATTTGGGAAGTGCCTTTTTCAATGGTCCCTCCAAGGAGTCTTCTGGTGGCCATCACCGTGAGCAGGATCCCTATAACGGGAAGCACTGAGTTGATAAAGCTCAGCTTTAGTATGCTGTTGGCATATGCGGCGGCCTGATAAACCGAATGGGCAAATGATTTTAGGAGTATGACGGCCAAGGCGGAAGTGATCCCGACAAGGACGCTGGCCAGAAATATAAACTGTTTGGGAGACATTTTTTTCTTCCTACAATAAGAAGGGCCTCAATCTGTAAAAGCTTTTTTTAAACATGAAAGTGAAAACTGTGTACGCGCGCCCGTGCATTGATTTTAAATGCGGCAATAAGCGCCGCGGGATTATAGGGGCAATTTTTTCAAAGATACGCCACAGCTTTGTTTCAGCATCAGATTTTAACAAACAATTTATTAATAGCACTGCTTTTAGCTTCCATGAGGTATCCAGAGCCGATAATTCCTTATCCTTTACAGAGTTCTGTTTTTCCTTTCTCTATGCGGTTGGGAGCGCCGAATTTAAAGGAATGCTGATTTTCTAAGTTCAAAAAAGGCTATTGGGGGAAAATGCATAATATCAGCTTCTTCCGCCTTATTTCATGGGGATCCAGCTTTCGATCTAAAGTCCCAATATACATGCCGCAACACTGTACCTGCATCCGGTCTTCTCCAGATGGTCTGCAGGGCAATTTCACAATTGTTTTGGATGATATGCATATTTTTTTTAAATTCAAAATACAGAAATTTTATCAAGAAGCAGATTATGGAGAAATTTTCAGGATTTTTCACCCTCCATGAGGATGAAGACGACAAGGGGAAGACCCTTGAGAGTGTCAAGAAAAATATTGATTTCAAAGGCGCCAATCTTTGGATACTGGCCTGTGCGATCATTATTGCCTCTGTGGGGCTTAATGTGAACTCTACAGCGGTGATCATAGGTGCGATGCTGATTTCCCCGCTGATGGGACCGATAGTGGGGGCGGGTTTTGCCCTGGGAATCTATGATTTTTCCCTGCTAAAAAAATCGTTGCGCAACCTGCTTAATGCCACTCTGGTAAGCCTTCTTTTCTCGACGGTCTATTTTTACCTGAGCCCCTTCAAGGAAGTGCAGTCCGAACTGCTTGCACGCACATCTCCCAATATATATGATATACTTATTGCCTTCTTTGGGGGCTGGTGGGCGTGATTGCCGTCACCAGGACCGAAAAGGGAAATCCCATTCCCGGGGTCGCCATCGCCACGGCCCTCATGCCGCCGCTCTGTACGGCAGGCTACGGCATTGCCACTATGCAGTGGCCTTTTTTCCTGGGCGCTTTCTACCTGTACTGCATAAATTGCGTGTTTATCGGCATATCCACTTTCCTGATTGTAAAATATCTTAAATATCCTGCCAAAGAGGCTGTGGACAAGGGACAGCAGAGAAAAGTCAGAATTTTCATTTCCGTACTCATTACCGTTATGATTATCCCGAGCGCCTATCTTGCCTATACGCTGTATGAGAAGCGAGCAGTTCATCAAAAGTGCAGACCTTTTCGCCGATCAGGAGTTCACAGCTAAAGGCTACACGATGGTTTATAAAAAGACTTCCTATGCTCCAAAGGGGAAAGTGCTGGAGCTGGCTTTCCTTTCCAAGAGATTTACAGATTCCGAAATGGGCCTTCTGAGAAAAAAATGGGTGAGAACCAGTTTTTGAAGGGTGCCCAACTGATTATCAGGCAAGACAGCACCGACCGTTTCAGTGCGCTGAAGGGCGATATCCTGAGCCAGATCAAAAACAGTGAGAATGAGCTCAATGCAAAGGATGTGAAGATCATGCGGCTCAGAAGCGGCTCTCGCGCTATGAGTTCGATAATGCCTCATTTCTGAAGGAAATCCGAATATTGTTTCCCGAAGTAAGTTCCCTGGCCATTGTGCGCCAGCAGGCCGCATTAAAAAACGATTCGCTTGCCGAGGTGACTGCTGTGGCATATGACGCGGCAAAACCAATCAGACAGGCCGATAAGGAGAAGTTCAGGACCTGGCTCAATGAAAGGCTGGGCGTCAAAAACGTGGTGCTCTACCGCCGCGAGAAGTAGCCTTATGGCGCATAGATCAAGGTATGATTGCCTGTGCACGCGTAAAGGATGGCGTAAAAAAGGGCCTTATTTTTGCAAATAAAACCCTTTTTCGAATAAAGCAAAAAAAGCATTTCAAGCCGCACGGGCCCAAAATAGCCGCCGCATTGAAAATTTGTTATGATTTTTCGGATCTTCTGTCATAGAGATATAAAATGGCATAGCCCAGCGCGCCGGCCAGAAGGGAAGCTGTAAGAACGGCAAATTTTGCCTGCGGCTGTAATTCAGGTCGCTTAAAGGACAAAAGGGCAATAAAGATAGACATGGTAAAGCCGATGCCGCCCAGAATGCCTAGTCCAAGTACATGAGGCCATGATGTCTGGTCGGGCAGTTCTGAAATTTTGAGCTTAACGGCTAACCAGGACATTAAAAAATCCCGGCGGGCTTGCCGAGAAATAATCCCAGTATGATACCCATCCCGATGCTTCCTGCAAGCCCTTCGATCATTCCGCTCTCAAAAGTGATGCACGTATTGGCAATGGCAAACAGTGGCATTATGAAAAAGTTTACCGGAATGGTAAGGCTGTGCTCAAGTTTTTCCAACGGGGATTCGGTGTCATCCTCATTGGTGGGCAGGGCGAGCGCCGTCAGTACCCCTGCAATGGTGGCGTGGATGCCTGAATGATGCACCAGATACCACATTGTCGCCCCGGGAATGATATAGCAGAATATGTTTTTTACCCCGCATCTGTTAAAAATGATCAGAAGCGACATGATGCCTGTCTGCATAGGCAAGGTAGATAAGATGGATTTCGCTGGAATAGAATATTGCGATTACCAGTATGGCGATCAGATCGTCAACGATGGCAAGTGCGGCCAGAAAAATTTTAAGCCCGTTTGGGACTCTGTCGCCCAAAAGGGAAATAATGCCGAGTGCGAAGGCAATATCGGTGGCCATGGGAATTCCCCAGCCTGCGGCCGTCTGCGGATTTGAGGCATTCAGCGAGGCGTAGAGCAGGGCCGGCACAGCAACACCGCCGATAGCCGCAAGCACCGGCAGGGACGCCTGTCTGAAGGAAGAGAGTTCCCCTTCGATGATTTCCCTTTTGATTTCCAGGCCGACCAAAAGGAAAAATACAGCCATAAGGCCGTCATTAATCCAGGTAATAAGGGGATATTCCAGATCTATGGCTCCAAAATCCCTGCCAAGTTTCATCTGCGAGCAGACCATTAAACGATTCTGCCCACCCGATGTTGGCTATAGTGAGCGATATGGCTACGCAAAGCGACAGGATGACGCCTCCGGCTGAGGAGGAGGAGAAAAATCGTTTGAAAATATTTAGGTTTATTAGTTTTGTCATATCTGCAAATTTAGCCGGTAAGGGCAGAAAAAACAAATCGGGATTGATTTTTAGAAGAATCCAAAGAGTTTTTCGTTAAGGAAAATGCAGGCGACAGTCTTATTTTTCCTGTTCTTTTTCATTACTGCTTCTTCTGCGGCCGATCCAGAAAAGCGGGGCAGATGTGCAGGCGGCAAGTCCGGTGCTTTTTTTAAGGATTGTTCCGTCTGCCGGCGCGGTTATTATTTTTACGTTCCTGCCGAAAACATCGGTTATATATCCTATTTCCTCACCTTTGATAATGCTCGCTGCCGGCCTTTGCGCCGCTGTAGAACAAGCCTTCTGCAGGTGAGGCTACAAGCGACTGGTCATTAAAGAATCTTTTGGAAGCACTGCCTGCGGAGCCAGTTTATGCTGATACATTTTGAGCTGGGCCAGCATATTATACACAGCATTCATGGCCGGGCCTATTTCAGATCTGGCGGCGGCGGCCTGCTTTGCCGCCGTTATGCTCAGGGCTGGAATGCCAAGGCGCACTGCCTGTCTGGAGATCTGCTTGGAAGGCCGCCCGCAAGGCTGAAGATAAGGCCTGGCAACTACGGTTCCCAAACCGCTGATTTCGCACAGGCGCGAGCACAAGAGGGCCTGCTGGGGAAGTTCACTGTTATGATAGTAGCTGGCATATGATATAAGGTCTTCATTCGTCGCCCGCTGATCTGATATCCAGAAGAATATCAGTAGCATCAAAAATATGGGTGGTTATAAAATCGGTCGCAAGCCCATTGACGGTGCTTTTTTGGGCTTCTGGAAAATACTGATCCAGATTTAAATCCGTATTCAGGCCGTTATTTTGGCAGGAAGAAAAAAGGAATCCAGATTCATTATCGGAATTATGATCAGGCTCCCGGCCAGTTTTTCAGGGTTTATCTCGCGGCGCAGTTTTAAAAGTGATTGTACTGCCGATTGTTCTGAGGGCCGCGCTCCTGACACGATGGCAAAGGTCGGTCCCTTAAATCTTCCGCATATCAATGTTGCCGGGAGTCCGGCTTTGATGCTGTCAGAAGTGCCGATGCGGAATATGGTGTCAATTTTTTTGCCCTGATGCTGTTCAAGGTAGAATTTCAGCGATTTTTTTGAGACGCCGCCGTCTGGCATATAAGCAAGGATATGAAAAGCAAGAATAAATGTTTCATGGAATTTTGAGAGCGGATACGGGTATCCTGATTAATAAATGATTAAAACCAATTAGGCCTGCAGAGATAAAACACGATTAGTTTTGCAATAGGAAACGACTTGAAATGATATCCAGCAGATGTTTAGGAAAAACATTGAATGGTAAACAATTCACGGGATCTAGTGGCCTATGGGGCTAAAAATGGTGAAGATGCGACGAGTCTTAAAAGATTAAGGAAATTTAGCGAAGTGAAAAGCCGGCCCCCAAAGGCCGGATATGCGGTACGCTGTTTAAGGGATTTCTAGAAAAGGTGAAATAGGTGAAGCAGGTCGCTGCTGTCCAGCCGGCAGGCTATTTTGTTCTTGAAAAGCAAGCTGTCTATGGCGCAGTTCGCCAAAACAGCATCAAAGCGGAATTTTTCATTTTTCAAAACACAAACGGACGGCTTGAGTTTGGTTTTCCGTTCATTGGATGAACTATTTATTCTCACTTTTTTTAGCGCCCGGTGCACTGAGAGCTGAAGTCTGCCGCATCTGAGCCTGCAAGGATTTCCATGGACGGATCAGAGAATACAGCCGATGAAAGCTTTTCAGGCTCACTGCCGTGGAGAAGACGCAGGGCGGTAAGCAGGAAGATCAGTATGTTCTTGCAGGGCGGCATTAGGGGAGATGAGATGATTTTATTTCTTTTTGATATCCGAAACGGCAAATATAGCTCTTATTATGCTTATGAGATAATTATTGGGCATCAAATCGCCTTTAAATGGGATTTCATTTTCTGAAATTGAATGCTGACCAGAGGTTCTCTAAGGGGTATTTTTAACCACTATACATTAAGGTGGCGACCCGCGCACCGGAGCAGGCTCCTGCATTAAATCTGCCTGCGGCGGGATCATTTAACTGACCGCGTCAGAGTATAGTATTGCCGCGGATATTAAAATCATTTTTCAAATAATCCGTCCTTTTCCCATTGCTTGACTATATCTATAGTTTCCTGGGGCATTCTGGGGCCTCCCTTGGGCATCAGCACGCTATTGCCGTTTTCAAGGGAAATGCGGATGATGAGGCTTCGTTTTAAAACGGCCTCTTTGACCTGGGCATATGTGGCAAGGGATATGGGCGCACCGTTTGTGGGAACCGCCGCATGGCAGACAATGCAGTTATTGTCAATAATTGATTTCACATCCTTGCCATAGGTTACCGATCCGGCAGGGGCGGTGGTGTCCGTCGGAGTCGCGGAATCATCATTGGAGCGACCTGCAAGGATTATGGCGGCTGTTAAAACGGCACATGCTTTTTGTAGTTTCATAACGTGTTTTTTGGTTTGCAGAGCAGAGATGATTTTCATCTCAAGGAATGCTTTTCACCTATATACGCCAAAAACTCTTTTACAGATTGCAGGAAGACCTCTTTTTGTCCATTGAAATCCGAATCATGGCTTTTGCCGGCTATATTTTTCAAAAACATGGGCAGTATGAAAAGATGATGCGGGATGCTGTTTTAGGCATTGCTGATGCTGTGGAAAGGATTCAGATTATTTAAAACAATTCTAAACTAAAGTTTTCTTTTTACTTGTTAAAACCATCCTAAAAAAGTTTCCGTATATGACCTTAAATCTAACCGCTATAAAAATCACGTATGAAAATCAACAAGCACATCAAAAAAGGACTTTGGATCGCAATGGGGACGACGGTCCTGTTTTCGGCAATTCTTCTTTTCCATATCATTACTGCCAAGCCTGCGGTTTATGACACTCCAAACCTGCAGGTAAGCCGCATTGATTTCAAGCAGGCTATCGATTCTGCGCAGGCCAGACAGATCTGCGCTGATCTGAGATCCATCAAAGGGCTGACCTCGGATTCCATCATTATCAAGAGAAACGTGGTGGTTTACTTCCATAATAACCGGATCACCAATTCAAAAAAGGTCTATTCGCGACTGATGGCCAAAAGGCATTATGAGGCCCAGCCTTATGTGCCGCCTGAAAATCTGGCATCCAAAGAAGTCTGTCCTATGGACCAGAACAGTCTGGGCTACAAGCTGTCCCAGAAGATCAATCATTTTTTTAATTAACCTTTAATATTATTGTTATGAAAAATTATTCTAAAATCGCCTTAATCGCGTTATTCCTTTCAACGGCTGTTTTTACATCCTGCGGCAATGATGATGAGACTCCGGCTCCTGTAAAAGCATCCATATATGAGCGGTTGGGAGGCACTAAAATGGTTGCCGATCCCGATAATTCAGGACAGATGATCGAGCAGGGGCGCCTTAGCTTCCGCAAAGTGGTCAATTCAACAATCGGACTGATAGTTGCCGATATCCAGTCCAATGCATCAGGAAACCTGCAGGCGCATTTTGCGCCCCTTCTGGCCGAAACCGGATCGACCCAGGCTACAAATATTGCAAAATTATCCGATAACCTGACTGATTTCTTTTCCTTCAACACCGGAGGGACAAATGCAGTGAATACGTATTCGGGCCTGAGCATGGCGGCGGCGCACAACCCTGCGACAAACCCTAGAATGGGCACAAAATCCAGCAGTGCCGACTATACGAAATTCGAAGGTTATGTGGGAGCTACCGCCAATGCGAACGGCGTTGCTTCAAACACAGAGCTTTATACCGATATTGTGGCAGTTTTGGAATCATTGAGAACGCCCATCGTCCAAAAATAATTCATCTTCCCAAAAAACGCCGCCTTTTTCTGCGGGCGGCGTTTTCTTTTAAGACATTGTCTTATTCCAAAACAAGCATGCCTGCCTAAAGGAACCCCTCTGCTATTGCAAGTTTGCCGCATGGCATCTTTGACCCTATAGCATACAGGGACCATACAGATTGGAGGCGCTTGCCGGCATGGCGGCACATACCGGTGCGTACTGATTTTCCAGAGCAGAACTCCCTTTTTTCGAATCTTTAATCAAAGCCATCCCATGGAAAATTTTAAGCTTTCCCAAAACACCACTTTCTACGCCTTAGGATTAAGCTATAAAAAAGCAGATGCCCTGATCAGGGGAAATTCAGCCTGGATGCTGAAGGCCAGTCTGATCTGCTGGCGCAGGCCAAAACCGAGGGCATAGAGTCGTTGATTGTAATTTCCACCTGCAACAGGACTGAAATCTATGGATGGGCTTCTCATCCGTATGAACTGATAAAACTGCTTTGCGGCCATACGAAAGGCGGCGTGGAGGAATTTCAGCAGTCGGGCTATATCTATAAAAACAGCCAGGCCGTCAGCCACATGTTCCGGGTAGGGACAGGTTTGGAGAGCCAGATCCTGGGCGATTTTGAAATCATCAGCCAGATCAGAACCGCTTTTAGCCGCAGACAGAGAGAAAGGTTTGGCCGACACATTTCTGGACCGCCTGGTAAACACTGTAATCCAGGCGAGCAAAAAGGTCAAGACAGAGACTAAGATTTCCTGCGGCCATGCGTCGGTTTCTTTTGCATCGGTACAGTATATAATCCAGAATGCCGCCGATGCAGGGAATAAAAATATTCTGCTCGCTGGGGACAGGAAAAATAGGCGGCAATACCTGCGTAAATTTATTAAAGCATACCAAAAACAGCCATATAACCCTTATAAACAGAACAAGACACAAAGCCGAATTGCTGGCGCGAAGACTAAATGTCATCGTAAAGGATTACGGCGATCTGAAAGAAGAGCCGCAAAAGGCGGATGTGCTGGTTGTGGCTACGGGAGCGCAAAGCCCCACTATTGATAAAACACTTCTTGGCCTTGATAAGCCCTTATTGATCCTGGACCTGTCCATTCCGCGAAATGTGGATGCCGATGTCAAAGAAATACCCGGCGTGACTTTAATGCATCTGGATGATCTCTCCCAGATTGCCGATCAGACGCTGGAGAGAAGAAAACAGCATATTCCTGCCGCAGAAGCCATTATTGAGGATCTGAAATCAGAGCTGTATGCCTGGGTGAACGGCCGAAAATGCGCACCGACCATCCAGGCATTGAAAGCAAAACTGAATGAGATTGTGTCGGCTGAGTTTGCTTTCCAAAAAAGAAAACAATCCATTTTGACGAGGTTCAGATGGATCTGGTCAGTTCCAGGATTATCCAAAAATTGATAGGCCATTTTGCGAGCCACTTGAAAGACGAGAATACGCCAGTGGACCAGAGCATTGAATTTATTGAAAAAGTATTCCAGATAGGGAGGTTTATGCCCGATAGATCTTCTTCGCCTACAGAAGAAAAATACAGAATCAATCTGTCATAAAAATAAACTGGAATTCAAAGGCCAGGCAGACCAGGCAGAGCCAGGCATCTAGGGCATATCTATAAATGATGCGCTTTAGGTGTTTTTTGAAGCGGAATTCTTATGCTGATTTTACATAATTCCCATCTTTAAGGTGGAAATTATGTAAAATCTATTTCCGTATTTGTTTCAGGGCGCCAGAATTCCTAAATTGGAAAATTATTGAACCAAGAGCCGAATAATTCGATTTTCAGGGATCTGCCGAGGGCTGTGGCGCGACCGGCTTCAGGGATCCTTGAATGATGGTTTTATTCGGCGACGAAAAACCGACAGATCATGGATGAAGATCCAAAAATAATCATATGCCTTGCCGATGACGATGAGGACGACCGCATGCTTGCTCCATGAAGCGCTTCTGGAGCTCGATCGGCCTTTCAGGATATTTGAGCTCTGCGGCGCACAGCGGCTCATCGAGCATTTTCCAAACCGGAGCAGGAGCCTGCCGATTTCATATTCCTTGACCTTTATATGCCGGGCATGGACGGCTTTGAGTGCATCGAAAGGCTCAGAGGCATGGGGCTGGTCAGCAGAAATGCAAGGATCATCGTCTATTCCCTTGACAGTGCCGGGAAGACAATGCAGAAGGCATTTGCTCTGGGTGCGGATTTTTATGCCGTGAAGCCCAGCACTTATGCAGATCTTAAGAATCTGGTGGCAATAGTCATGGGAGCATCGTGGGAGGCTTTATCAGCTCAAGAGCGGATATTCCATATCAGGTAGGAGCAGAAAGAGCCGGGAGCCGGCTTATCATGCAGTTCCACACGGCAATAGTTTTAGGTTTGGTTTTTAGGTTTGGTTTTTAGGTTTGTTTTTTTTGGGAGCTTTTTCCCGCTATGCGCTTCAATCTTCTGCGCCGAACCCCGGCGCAGAAGGATTTCAGCCGCTATCGGGGCTATTTTGTGCTTTATTTTAGTGAGGAATAAATTAATTTTCAGCTGTAGTCTATCAGCAATTATGTCTAATAAAAAAATGGCGCCAATTGAAGACAATTGGCGCCATTTGGCTTTGTGACAAAGACAGGGCAAATTACAACATCATTTTTGGATGATTTGAAGAAATTGGCTTTCTATATGTAGTGTCTGTCTTCCATTGGCTATGTAAATTTGGTTTAGATGTCCTGTTGGGGATTGATGTAAAAATCTGTTTAATTCCAAAATAATTCGTAGATAAATATTCTAAGATAATTGTTTATTTAAAAATAGACACATGGAAAATTTATAGCAAAAAGAAATCAAGTATAATTGGGCAAAAAAACAAATGGTTACAATTATCTCAGTAGACTTAATTTAAGAGAAAAGGCAATTAGTGATTCTTTGTCAGTTGATAAAATTCCTAACTTCGTTTTTATTATAATTGCAAAACCAAAATTTGTAAAAAAAACTGACTGTAATAATGACTTCGAAATTTATTTTATTTTTTATTTTAACATTGACAACTTGTTTTAGCCAAAATATTACGGATCCTTTGCCAACCGCTGAAAAAGAACTTAATGAATGCATTAAAGCCAATAGCAAGGAAGAGTTAAATTGCAGAAAAGAATACTATCATGAACTTCAGTTCTGGGAAACAGAAGTTTTTAATGCTGTTTTAGAAATTGTTTATGGAAATAGAACTGAAGAAGAAAGAGCGACATTTGAAAAAAAACAAGCGGAATGGAAAGAGACAACATATTATTATTTTGCAAAGACCATGAAGGAGTTTCAAGTGAAGCATCCTGGTAAATTTGTGTGGGATAATGATTCTGCTTTAAAACTCGATGCCAGAATCTTTTATCAAAAAAATGCCAAATATTATACAGATAGGATTTCTTATTTATTAAGTTTAGTAAAAAAGAAATAAAGGTTGTCAGACAAAATTTACTAATTTTAAAAAATAAAAAGGTTGTTAATTACAAATAGCTATTCATCAAAAAAGAGTAAAAAACAGAGAATTTATTTTACTGTATTCTCATTTATTTTGCCTTTTTTCAATACAATCTTGGCTCAAGATGCAAATAAATACACATTAATTCCTGATATTAATTTTGAAAAAGCTTTAAGGGATTCTGGTTATGATGATGGTGTACCAGACGGAAAAGTTCTTACTGCTGATATTGCAAAAGTAACGGAACTTCATCTTAGAAATCGTGATATAAAAGATTTAACCGGTATAAATGATTTTGTTTCATTAAAGAAACTAATTTGTTTAGAAAATAAGCTAACCAAGTTGGATTTATCTGATAATTTGGCATTAACCACTTTGAATTGTGAAGAAAACAAATTAACCATATTGAATATTAGCAGAAATGAAGCTCTGATATCTTTGAATTGTTCAAATAACAGGATAACTGCATTAGATTTAAAGCAAAGTGTGAAATTGACATCTTTAAGTTGTGAGAGAAATCAATTAGATGAACTAGATGTTTCTAAAAATATAAGTTTGCGTGAATTGCGATGCGGAAAAAATAAATTAATTTCCTTAGATATAAGCAGAAATATAGTTTTAGCTAATTTTTACTGCAATACCAATCAGTTAAAGACATTAGATTTATCACATAATATTAATTTGATGTCATTCGGATGTTCTGAAAATCAAATAACAGATATAGATCTTTCGGCAAATCTTTATTTGTCGAATTTTTCTTGTAGTAATAATCCATTGAACAAGTTAGATCTAACACATAATATTTATTTGAGTTATTTAGTTTGTATGAATACGCCATTGACCAACTTGGATTTAAGCAAAAATATTGCTTTGAATAAAGCGTATTTAGACGAAAATAAACTGAACTCTCTTGATGTCTCAAAAAATATAAATTTAACGTACTTGAGTCGCTATAAAAATCAGCTGGTTAAATTAAATGTATCCAACGCTCCATTAAACGAATTGGTTTGTTATAGCAACAAGTTGGTTGCCCTTGATGTAAGCCAAAATCCATTATTGCTCAGTTTGACTTGTTCAAACAATCAGTTGGTTAGTTTGGATATTTCGCAAAACCCGAAAATATATGCGCTCTATTGCAACTCAAATTCACTTACGAGTTTGAATATTAGTAATGGAAACAATCAAAACCTGAATTTTCATGCCTATTTTAATCCCAACCTTAAATGTATTCAAACGGACAAAAATATAGTTCCTCATTTTAACTGGCGGAAAGATGGAATCGCTAATTATAGCTCAAATTGTAAATAAATAACTTATTAAGTAAGAAATTTACGAATTTTTTAGTTTTTGAATTAACACTTTGTCACAATAAATATATTATGAAAATTAAAAATATAGTAATACTAATTTTAATATTGCCTTTTTTTCTTTTAAGTCATTTGCAAATAAGAGAGAAGGAAAAATAACGGCTGACCTTTCTCCAATTAAAAATTATTTTGATCATGTCGTAATAAAAATGACAGGCTATGCAGAATTTGGAGATTCTGTCGAGACAATTGATACCATAAAGGCTATAGGAGGGAAATTTGAGTATCATTTTTCTGTACCGGAAACAAGAATGACAACTATTGTGCTGTTAAAAAATAATGAAGAAATAACTGATCTTGCAGTCAAAGACGCAGCGCTTTCTGAGGAGTATGGCTATGATGGAGAGTTTTTAGTTGGAAACGAGGATATAAAACTCAGTTGTACCTATCCCGAGTGGCTTGGAATGCCTTATGTTCAAGTTTCCTCTATAGGTTTAAAAGAGCACAAGTTGTACAGTTGGTTGAATACACATGATTTAAATTATCATTATGTAAATAAAGATTTTATTAAAAAACATCCTGATAGTTACAGTGTATTGCAGGCCGTTTATTTTCAAAGAGGAAGTTTGCAAACGGATGATATCGCTAGCATTATCGAATTGTTTTCTGATGAATTGAAAAATTCTGGAAGTTATGCTTGCCATAAAAAAATACCTAAGTAAAATAAAAATGCTTGCAAAAAGGTGAATTTGCAACAAGCTTTAATTGGTTTGATGTGAATGGGGTTGCATATGATTTTAAATCGGTTTTAAATGGCAAAAAATACGTGCTAGTTGTTTTCTGGTCAAGTGATTGCGAGTCGTGCAGGTATGAGATCAAATTTGCAAAAAATATAGAACAGCGATATGGAGATAAAGTCAGCATCGTTTATTTAAGTATTGACACTGATTTTCAAAAATGGAAACAAGCAGTTGAAGAAGAAAAAATGACTTGGTATAATTTGTCAGGACTTCCAAACAGTAAAAAGACCGTTGCAGAAAATTATTATACTGATTACGCTCCAGAATTTCTATTACTTGACACCGAAGGAAAATCATTAATACCGAATAGTCGCCATCTATTTTTTGAAATTGATAGTTTCTTTAAAAACGAATTGAATCTTTCCAAATAGATATAGGAAATTAAAAACTGGAATTAATTGTTTTTTTGCCTGATTAAGCGACAAGCAGTAATCGAAGATGGAGCTATTGAAATGCTATTTAAATTAGTGTAGGTATGCTTAAATGTTTTTTAGGAGCTCTTCCCGCTATACCTTTCAATCTTTTGTGCCAAACCCCGACACAAAAGGATTTTCACTGCTATCGGGGCTAGGGCCGCTATGAAGTCCTGTTTCTTCTTTTGAGAACTGATAGTCCAACCCAATTGTTGCATTAAAAAATCATTGGCAATTCAATGCTGATTCGACAAGTTATTCTCCTGAAAGTAGAGGTTTTCTTTTTGAAATAGAAGATACGGCAGAACCTTTCTGAGCCTTGCACTGATTTTTCAATTGTGCAAGCGATACTTGCACAATTACATGGTATCGCATTGGCCGCTTGGTTTTATTTTTAGTTCTGATGCCTTAATATAAAATGCATCGTAGATAGGTTGATAATTTGATTAAAAACAATAAAAAAATAGCACCAATTGTCTTCAATTGGTGCTATTTGGCTATGTGGTGACGTTTAGTTCACAATTTACAAATCATTCTATGAACGATTTAAAGAAATTAGCTTATTTTCAAGTGAATTTGTAAGATAATTATTTTAAAAGTTTGTTGAGAAACGGTTTGTATGTATCGTAAGGGTTAAATGTTAAAAATCGTTAATTCAGTAATAGATGTGATTTCTTTCATAATAACTTATAGATTTAAGTTGAAGAGAGTGAAAAAAATGTCATCAGTAAATTTAAATTATTATTCTTAAAATTTTCTAATCAAAATTTGTGCATGATAATCTACTGTCCATTAGAAATTATTCAATTTAGCAACATTTTTTATCTTGCTGAATTGGTGGACATGGCACAGTTCCATAACTGCAATATACACAGCAATCACCTTGATTTGGTTTAAGAGTTTGTTTGCAGTTCTCACATTCGTAAAAAAATTGGCATGCATCAGTTGGCATAGTTTCTTCTTTACTGTGGGAGCAAAGGGGGCAGGTTATTATTGATTGTAGAACGATTTTCATTTTAATTTTTTGTTAGTTACTGTATAGCCTGTTGAATTTATTGCTTTTTCAATTTCATTAATACTAGTTTTGGAATTATCAAATTCTACAATTGCGTTACCATTAGTATAATTTACATTTGAATTTATTATTCCAATCAATTTATTCACTTCGTGATTCACATGTTTTTCACAGCTGGCACAAGTCATTCCGCTAATTGTAAACTCAGCTTTTTGGTCGCTGGTTTTATTGGAGACTAAGATTTTCTTTTCTGTATTTGAATAAAAAATATTTGAATAGTAAGGAAACGAAAGCAAAAGGGTCGCAAATAGGGTGATAATTACTAAAAACATTTTAGAATTAACGAATTTTGATTTTTCTTGTGTATCGCAGTTACAGTCTAACTGCTTTTTAGTTTTCAGCTTTTGATACCAAGAGAAAACAATAATTAAAACAGTCAGGCCGATGAAATAAGGTCTCATTGGCTCAAGCCATGAAAAAGCAGATGCAATCCCGCTTGTTCCGGCAACGAGTGCTAATATGGGAGTAATACAGCACAATGAAGCGACTATTGCTGTAAAAAATCCAGCTCCAATTATTTTATTCTCTGTTTTCATATTTTTTCTAAAATTTCGAAGAAAGGTTTTAGCATTTTTTCATATTCGTTTGCCAATGAATAAAAAATGGTTTGCGCTTCCCGTTTAGTTTCAATAAGTTTTCTGTCTTTTAGTTTTCGTAAATGTCGCGAAATTGAAGAAATACTCATGTCAAGAATATCACTTATGTCACATACACAGAGCTGTTTTTCTTCATAAAGTAAAAAGAGAATTCTTAATCTCACATTATTACCAGCCAATTCAAGCCCATTGGATAAATAATCAAAAGAGTCATTGAGTTCTAGCACTCTGTCTTTACAGCGGACTATTTGTTTTATATCTGCCTGTTGTCGTATACAAGTTATATCTTCCATAATGCAAATATATATCATTTGCTTATTTAAGCAAATGCTAAAATACAAAACATTTGAATTAAATTTATGAATGATTCCTGCGCATAAAAAAAGACAACTTTTTGAGTTGTCTTTTAAGTAGTAACGTGAAATATTACTTTTTGCAATCTTTCGGAGAACAAGTTCCCGAATCGTCATTACAGCAATGCGTAGAACATTTTTCAGTGCAGTTTTTCTTTGCATCAGTTTTTGATAAGTTCGCATAAGCGAAGATACTTCCAGCAGACAATACCAATGCTCGCAAGAGTAAGGTACATTTTGTTTTTCATAATTTTAATTTTTAATGATTAATACTACTTAAGACGTACTAATCTAAAAATGATGCAGACTTTGATGATTTTTTTCTAACAGCCTGAATTTTTATATATGAAGTTTCCAAAAATGATTTGGTGATATCAGCATTTTCCTCCGCCGCATGATTTTTTAGACGTAACAGTCATAACATTTCCACGGCGGTCTAATTCAATACTGCGGCAATCCAGAAGCATTTCCTTTAATTTGGATCTGCCTCTCTGCACTCTAGATCGTATGGAAGGGTAGGCAAGGCTGTATTTTTCTGTTAAGTTTTTCTGTTTAATTCCATGGATTTCGCTATCCATGATAATATCCCGATAGTCTTCCAGCGTGCGCTCAATGAATTTCATTAGACAACAGTCCAGACTTTCTGAAGTATCAAAATCTGTTTCATGCATTATTTTTTGCATCATACATTCGGTCAGTTCTGATTTCTTATGATTGGAATTTTTTCGGTAATAGTCAATAATGGAATTTCTTGTGATCGTGAAAATCCAGCTTTTTAATTTACTTTCTTCAGTCAGTGATCCTAAATTCTCGTTTATCTTAATAAAAACTTCCTGCAAAACATCAGATGCATCGCCCGTATCATTTATACGTGCCTTAATATATTTGCCCAAAATGATATAAAACTGATTGTGAATAGTATTTATTTCCAAACTCATAGTTTTTTTGTTCTGCTTTTGAAGAAAGCGGGATTAACAACAATTGATTTTGCCTCTGAAATTATTCCAGATAGGGGCTGTTTTTGGCATGCATAAGAAAACATGAAGAATCGCCATTACGATAGCTCCCGGTAAAAGATTTACAATTAACAAATTAAAGTAGCCTGGAGATTGATTGGTATTAGAAATCATTATTTCCCCATTTTGAAAAGTAAGTCTGATGGAGAGGTAAACCGCAATTGACGCAAAATGAAACCCATTTACGAATAAATGAACAATATATTCCCAGCGAGGAAGCCCTCCCATAAACTGCCTGCTGTCCTTTTCTATAAAAGCGTCATACCCAAGCACCAGTATGTCTAAAAGGACAATGGTTAAGCCTATTACAAAAGCCGTATGATTATTTTGTTTCAAGAATAAAAAATAAAGGATTGCCGGAAAGAAAACAGCTCTGAATGTATGGGTAATGTGCTCGGTTTTACTTTCTTCCCGATTGTGAAGCTGGTATTTGAAAATATGCAGATAGAAGCCATCATATAAGGCCAAGACCGCAAAAAGAACAAGAAAGAAGGATGAAATGATAATTGCTGTTTCCATTTTATTTTTAATTGATTATAAAAGCAAAACTATGGGGAAGCATAATTAAAACTAAGGACAAATGTCCTCTATTTTTGTGCTATCTCATTTCTTATTCTGCTCAAAGTCCTGCGGGTTATCCCTAGATAGCTTGCAATATCATTTACTGAAGCCTTGTTTACAACTGCGGGCTGTTCCTTAAGCATACGCATGTATTTTTCCTTTGCGCTTTCATTGCACAAAACACTTGCATACTGTTCCATTACCATGTACTGCCGCTCGGCAATTGTCCTTCCGATATTCTGCCAAAGAGGACTTTTTGATAGAGAATCTGCAGGTCATTGTAACTGATTGTTATAAGTTCAGTATCTTCTACGGCCTGAATGGAAAGTTCCGAAGGTCGCTGTGAAATAAAGCTCTTGTAGGAAGTTGTCAAATTATTTTCTGAACAGAAGCACGAAGTCACTTCTTCGGATTTTTCATTTATATAGTAAGTTCTCAGCGACCCCTTTTTAATAAAAGCTACTTCATGTGAGATTTTACCAATTTGAGCAAAATAACTGTTTCGGGCTAATGTCCTTATTTTGAAATACGGACTGTAATTTTCAAATTCCTGATCGCTGATAGGAGCAATGCTCTTTAAAAACAAATTAAAGCTTTCCATTCATATCCTGTTTTTAGATTCATTTATTGACTCGAAGCCTGATTTAAATAAAATCTTTTTCTGAACCAGAATGCAAGGTTAACTAATGCGATAAGAGCAGGCACTTCTACCAGAGGACCAATAACTCCTGCGAAAGCCTGACCGCTGTTTATTCCAAACACGCCGATTGCTACGGCAATAGCAAGTTCAAAATTATTGCCGGTGGCTGTAAATGCTATAGATGTTGCCTTTGAATAGTCAGCTCCAAAATATTTGCCGATAAAGAAACTGATGACAAACATCAAAGTAAAGTATATGACAAGCGGTATTGCAATACGCACTACGTCCATAGGGATCTGAACAATAAGTTCCCCTTTCAGGCTGAACATTACAATAATTGTAAAGAGCAATGAAATAAGAGTAATCGGCGAGATAAAAGGCACATACTTAGTTTCGAACCATTCAGAACCTTTTAGGGCTATCAAAGCATAACGGCTTATGATTCCCAGAGCAAAAGGAATACCTAGATAGATACCGACGCTCTCGGCAATCTGCGCAATGCTGATATTGACTTCAAAACCATCATATCCAAAATAGGGAGGAAGGATGGTTATGAAAATGTAAGCGTATACACTGTAAAGGAGTACCTGAAAAATACTGTTAAGGGCGATAAGTCCTGTCGCATATTCACGGTTTCCATCGGCAAGATCGTTCCATACCACTACCATTGCGATACAACGTGCCAGACCGATCAGGATCACCCCAATCATGTATTCAGGATATCCGTTCAAAAACAGTAGCGCCAATAAAAACATTAAGACAGGTCCTACAATCCAATTCAGGAATAAAGATGCGCCCAAGACTTTAGTGTTTTTGAAAACCTGTCCCATCTGTTCGTATTTTACTTTTGCCAGAGGCGGATACATCATCAGGATAAGCCCTATTGCCAATGGAATGTTTGTTGTTCCGCTGGAGAAAGAATTGATGAAATCTCCGCTTGAAGGAATAAAGTATCCTACTGCCACTCCTATAGCCATGGCAAGGAAAATCCAAAGGGTCAAGAAGCGGTCAAGGAAGCTTAACTTTTTGCGTCCGACGACTGGTGCACAGTTATTTGCTGACATTTTATTTTTTTATTTGTGAGAATACGTAAAACATTTCAGTTCCAATCTGCAGGTCGCGCTCCAGGTAAGTTTCTTTCTGCTGAGGCGTTCCGTCAGAAATTTTTGGATCTTCAAAGGTAATCGGAATTCTTTTCTCTGCGCCTGCTATAAACGGGCATCCGCCGTCAGCCTGCGAGCAGGTCATTATTGCGGCAAATCCGCTTTCAGGATTGAAATCATCATCATAGGTTTTGGAAAAGCCTACGACTGGAAGCTCATCCGCTGAATATTTTATGGAATAAACCGGGTTTGATCCCTCTGAAAGCGTTTTGATGTTGAATCCTGAATCCTTCAAAGTCTCCAGTCGCCATTGGGAAAAGGGCGGTAGCCTCTGTTCCTCCTGAATAGCATGATACGTTTTTGATGCCGTAATAGGCGTGCGCAGTCTGCGCCCAAACCTGCGATAAGTGGCTTCTTCTGGAATTATGCGTGCAGATTAGGTTTAGTCTGGTTTCCAGATTACTGTCCACTTTAGTCTGAATGAAGTCGATTAATGGTCGCAGTACTGCTTTGCGATCTTCGGAGATCTGCTTAAAATCAAATGATTTGACGGTATTCTCAATTTGTGGATATAACATACTTTTTTGGCTGTAAAGGGTTATTGATTATCTGTTTATTGATTAGCGGCATCCTCCGCCCGGAGTGCATGAATTAGCATTGTCAGTATTTAACTGAGATAATTTTACTTTAGGCTTGTCTGATGGAATACCGCACTGCTCCTGAGCAAGGCAGGCTGTCTGTTTGTTAAGTAGAGTGAAGTTTTTACCGTTAAAATCCAAATCGTATTTGCCGATAGTAGTGTTCTGGTACTCCACTTCAATTTCATGGTCTTCAATTCCCAATACTTTTTCTGAAAGCTCAATGATGTGGATCAGTTTCTGAGGTTTAAGCCTGTGCTCGTAGTCATTGGCATCCCAAAGCTGGAAGTTTACAACTGTTTCTTTTCTTACTGTTCCTCCGCAGTCGATGAAGTTTTTGGTAACCAAGCCTACTTCAGTTACGTGAAAATATTCCGGTACAAATGTGCCGTCCGGCAGTTCAAAATTTACAGCTTCTACTGTTTTAAGCACTTCTTTAATTTCTGAAAGTTTCATAATTTTTTATATTTAGTTAAACTATATTTTTATTAATTAATAACGGAGCTTCTTCTTTCAAGAAGCGCAGTATCTCTCCAGATACCATTTTGTTTTCCGATTTTCTCCCTTGTTCCAAGTATCCTGAAACCTGCTTTTTCATGGATACGGAGACTTGCCGTGTTCTCAGGAAAGATTCCTGCCTGAAGCGTCCAGATTCCTTCTGTTTCGCTCTGTCGGACAAGTTCATTTAAAAGGGTAAGCCCGACTCCTTTTCCTGAATGTGCTGGATCCACATATACGCTCACTTCTGCAACGCCTGCATAAACGCGACGTGAAGAAACAGGGGTAAGGGCGACCCAACCAATTACATTACCATCTTCCTGCATCACAACTCGGCAAGACTTAAGATGTGACTGATCCCAGTCTTCCCATGAAGGGGCGCTGGTCTGGAAAGTGGCATTGCCGGTATCTATTCCTTTTTGGTAGATTATTTTTACCTGATCCCAGTGTTTGTCTGAAAGTTTTCTGATTTCCATATTTTTATAGATTAACAGCATTCGCTTCTCTTCTTTGCCAAATGATCTGATATGTGCTGAAAGAAACCTTTTATCTTTTCAAGTCCAGGTTCATTGATGCAATAGCAGATGGAATTTCCTTCAATGTTTCCTTTTATCAGCCCTGCATTTTTCAATTCCTTCAAGTGTTGTGAAACTGTCGGCTGTGAAAGGGGAAGTTCGTTTACAATATCTCCGCAGATGCAGGCATCCACTTTTAATAAATATTCCATAATAGCGATACGCGCAGGATGGCCTAACGCTTTGGCTAGAACAGCCAGCTCATTCTGGCTTTCTGTAAAGTGATCTGTTTTTGTTGCTCCCATCGTTTTATATTTATATTGCAATATTACGATATTAAATTTTAAAGAAAAAGCATTAATTATCTTTTTTTTTTTTTTTTTTTTTTTTCTATATGTATGATTTCTGAAGTTCTACTTTGTTACTACGTGGGTATTATTTATAAAAATTTGTTAATACACTGAACTATTTTACTGTTATCTATTGAATTTAAAGGATATTGGGCGGTTTGTATTCTGGTAAGTTTACTTGAGGATATATACAAACCATTCAATTTTAGGTGTAAAAGATGGTTAAATAATGCTGGATTGGCATAAAAAAAACGCTAAAACTAATGTTTTAACGTTTCTTTAAGAGTGACGGGGACAGGACAAATTACAACATCATTTTTGGATGATTTGAAGAAATTGGCTTTCTATATGTAGTGGTCTGTCTTCCATTGGCTTTGTAAATTTGGTTTAGATGTCCTGTTGGGGATTGATTCAAAAATTATAAAAACTCAATTGATTCATCGCATTAAACTAATATATAAATTTACAAAATTTATGGAGGATTTTAAAAGAATGTTTTAAGTTAAGGAAAGGTTGTCTTTCTTTGGCTCTATGGATTACTTTATGTGATTTAGGTTTTGTGGCACAAAAGTAATCCCTTTCAACCTGCAAAATGAGGAAAAACACGTAGTTTTACTTATTAAGATTTAGCATTGGGAAAATATATTTAAATCTTAATTTATTTTTTTAAATGTTAAAAAGTGAACTTTAGTGTTTGAATCATTATTTTTTTAAAACTATTGAATATCAGTTTTTTGTGAGTTTTAAAAAATGATTTTTATAATAATTAAAATTATTACATCAAAAATATATACATGATTAAATTAGAACGGGGACCGGCACCAGATTTTTACAGAAGCAAGAAGTTCTTTGATTTGAACGAAAGACTGCAGGAGGAATTTGAGAATTCCACAAGACAGCATAGGCTTAATTTTAATTTAAGTTTTAATCCGCAAATTAAAGAAGCTCTGATGCATTATTTTTATCAGAAATGCGTGTATTGCGAAACAAGGCTTGATGCCGCCGAGCAGGCGACCATTGACCCATTCCGTCCAAGAAACGGGGCAAGGGGACTGGACAATAAGAAATATGCACCAGATCATTACTGGTGGCTGGCTTATGATTGGGATAATATGATGTTAAGCCGCAACACATGCAATACAAAGTATAAGAGAGACTTATTCCCTTTAACCGATGAGCGTTTAAGGGCGGAAGTATATGCAGTAGGGGACATGCTTTTAAGGGAAGAGGCGCCGCTTATCGATCCCTGCATAGAACATCCGGAAGAGCATTTAAAATTTGAAGACAATGGAATGGTTGTGCCCCATACGCCCAAAGGGAAGGCAACTATTGAAATACTTGGGCTAAATCGTTCAGGTCTGGTACGCCAAAGAGGTGATAAGGCAAGGGAATTGCATTTAAAGCTTAAGATTTTGGCTCTAGACAAAGATGCCAATAAACTGCTTGCTGAAAGCCTGATCCCCTATATTGAAGAAATCTTTTTAGGCAGTGCGGAATATTCGGCTGTACTAAGGGAAGTATTCAAAAGCTGGTATAAATACAATTTTGATATCTGGGATAGATTCCAAACAGGGCCAGCCAATAAATCTTATCTTATAAAAAGCCATCACAATGATAATTATACTGATGCGCTTATGCAATTTGACAGCAAATTTGACGAACTGAAAAGATTTTCGATAAAGTCATTTACTATTACCAATTTCAGGTCAATTGATTATTTAGATATCAAGCTTTTGCCAAGCAGTAACAACAAGGAGGAAAGCCTGGAGTCATGGTCGCTGATTTTAGGGGATAACGGCATCGGGAAAAGTTCCATACTGCAGGCACTTTCCCTTGCGCTCTGCGGCGAAAAACAGGCGCGCAAACTAAACCTTGATGCGGCAGAATTCCTCAAGCGGGGCACCCCCAGCGGCAGTGTTATTATAGAAAGTTACGAAAGCGAGACAGCAGTTGAGCCGCATTTTGATGCATACGGGTTTAAATCCAACATTCAGGAAGCGCCTACTTTTGTCATGGCCTACGGCGCTACAAGGTCGTCGCCGAAAGGACTGATTGAGCCTGATAAAAGCAAGGAGCCGTACAGTAATGTCAGAAGCCTATTTGACTACACGGTTGCTTTAGAAGATCCCAAGCAGTGGTTAAATGAACTAGCTGAAGAAGAATTCCGAGATCGCGTGGTCCCGGCTTTTTATGATGTTCTGGCTTTAAGTGAAAGCGATACGCTCTACAGGGAGGATGGAGAAATTAAGATCCGCCGTTTCAATGATGACCATATTCTTGGACAGACCAGCGACGGGTACAAGACAATAGTGGCTGTGGTATCGGATATTATGCAGACCCTTTCCAGAGACCTTGCCGGCTATCATAACTCAAGCGGTATTGTAATTATTGATGAAATAGGCAACCACCTCCATCCGCGCTGGCGCACTAAAATAGTAAAAGCATTAAGAAGAGCCTTTCCTAAAATCCAGTTCATTGTTACCACTCATGAGCCATTGTGCCTTCGCGGGCTGGAGCATGGAGAAGTTGTGGTTATGGTCAGGGATGAAGAACATAATGTCAAGTGCCTGACCAAAGAGTTCCTTCCTGATCACAGTGCAATGAGCGTAGAGCAGTTGCTGACATCTGATCTTTTTGGGCCGCTGGATGTTCTGGACTGCGATGTGGAAAAAAGTTTTGAGGAATATTATGCTCTGCTTAGCAGGGGCAGAGAATCTTGGGATGCGGATGAAAAACGCAGGTTTGAGGAACTTAAGGCAGAAATTAAGAGAAAAGAGCCGCTGGGCGGCAGTCCCAGAGACCAGGTCTATTATGAGGCAATTGATGATGTATTTGCAAAATCGATAAGGGAAGATGGATTCAAGGTCAAAGAAGTTCTGAAAAAGAAACACTTGAGGTGGTTAAAGGAATGATTAAGGAAAATTTTAAGGACTTTTTATGATATTTATCCAAAGACCGGTCGCGCCTGATTTCCTTACAGATGAAAATCAGCGATGGCGTAAGGAAATAATCAGTGCCATTGCGCATTATGAAGGGGGATCTAAAAAACCTTTTACATTTCAGCATTACAACGATAAAAAGGTAAAGGATGAACTGCGAAAAATCTTTGCAAAATGTGCGTACTGTGAAAGCCCGTATGGGGCAGTCTACGATGGAGATGTCGAGCACTTCAGGCCCAAAGGGCGCATTAAAGAGAAGAACCCTCAAACTCCGGGCTATTACTGGCTTGCCAACGAGTGGACCAATCTTTATCTTGCCTGTCAGCACTGTAACCAAAGAAGAAGACATATTTTATACGGGGAAACAACTGAGGAAGGTTATGGTAAACTAGACCAGTTCCCGTTAGATAGTGAAGAATCCCGTCTTTCGGTTGGTGATTCCGGTTTTGAGAAATTTAAGAAAGAGGAAAGGGCCAGGCTTCTGATTGATCCGTGTGCTGATAATCCAAAAGAGCATCTTAAGTATGAGGAAACCGAAGCCGTAATTCTGCCAATGACAGATAGGGGGCGTACCTCCATTTCTGTATATGTGTTGCGGCGTCCATTATTGGTCCGGGAGAGAAAAGCTGTTATGCTCAAGCTTTTTGGACAGATTAAATGCGTATCGCGAGAATTAAGCAGGCTCAACAGAGACCCTGATGACCAGGAACAGCGTGTTTATTTTGAAGAAGAGTTTGAAAGACTTTTGGATTTTGGCAAAAAAGATGCGCCTTATGCCGGAATGTGCCTTTATTTTATTGACCAGTTTTTAAAAGATAACGATATAAAATAAGTTTGCTTATTTCCTTGTTGCGCCGCAACAGTATATTGCTCGCTTTTATTGATCGGGAAAACCTGCTGGACACGATTACCATTAAATAAATCCAAGTTCCAAATTCCTTTATAAAGATAGCCCGCCTGCTGTAAAGCAGGCGGGCTTTTAAAGTTTCATTTGTTAGCCTGCGCTCTTGGGTCGTCTGCGGCATCTTTTCCATTTTATTCAAACAGGTATTCAAATTCATTAAGAAGGCTGTTCCAGGTGATTTTATGGATGTCCCATGCCCCTCTGTCAGCAGGTGCTTCAAGTTTCTGCGCTATAATGATTTTCTCCCCATCGGTACGAACATTGATCATGCCGTATACTGTTACCAGACGCTCTTTTGTAATGGAAGCGGCAGTAAGCGGCGTTTTTTGACTTCTTTAAGAATTCAGGTGTTGACCTGGCAAGTTCGGTTGAAAATATGAGTGATCGTAGCCCCCTGCTGTATTTGCCAATGGTACCGAGCGTATCGGGACGCGGATGGCAGTGCGGTTCCTCATCACCGCTGGAGATAACAGTTGCGATCGGATTCAGCGCGTCCATAAATTCACTGGTAAAGTCAGATGAGCCGTGGTGGCAGGATTTTGCTATATCGGTTTGAAATACCGTCCTTGCCTGCGGCACTGCGGCACGGATTGCATTTGGGGCATTCTGTCTCTGGATGGGATCGGCTGATTTCAAAGCTTTTCGAAGTGCGGGAAGGTCCGCTCCCGTATAAAACTGCATCAGATGGTCTTCTGCAGGTTCGTTCAGGTCTCCTCCAAGTAGCATTTTTACTTTCCCCAGAGTCAGTTTTAGAATAATGGAATGTCCGTTTTTAGTTCTTCCTTTATTGGAGTCGAAAACAGGCAGTGCCGGTTTTGCCTCTATTGTATTTGTTACGGGGCCTAAAATCTTCATTTCCGTGCTGTCGGTACCAAGATCAGGAAGTCCTGCCCAGATGCCGATTTTTTCCGCTGTGGTCTTCTTCAGCATTTTGATGTACTGTCCATTTTTTGGCGACTGGGAAGTGCTTCTGGCCTGAAAATCTGCTTCAGAGCGACATAGGTCTGTGATATAAGATTTATTCTGATCCGTAATGAGCGTTCCGAGGGTCGAAGGATGGGTGCCGCTCTTTTCCACCATGCCGTTGTGGTAGACTTTTTTAATATTAAAAGTTTTGCGCCCTTCTTTTGTATGTTCAAAAATTTTGGAGAATCCGGCATAATGATCCTCATCGGAATGGGAGATAATCACGTCCATTGGGGGCGGGAAATTACCTTCCTTGCTAAGATTAAACCTCCATTTTAAATAGCGGAACATATTATCGGATGCACCTGCATCAATGATGTAATGCTGGTTTTCAGGAGTAACCACATGGCGGCCGTCGCCTTGTCCGACATCCACAAAATTAAGTTCGAGTATCCTGTCAGCCTGTATCTGATGGGGCTCAATAAGCCCGCCGCAGTTTCTGCCCCTGACACTTAAATACTGTTTATTGTTGTGCACTTCGTAAACAGGCTGTGAGTCCGCTCCCAGATTGAGTCCGATCCAATCTCCAAAAATAAGGTGTTTGACCCACTTAAGTTCTTTTTTGCCATCCTTACCTGTGATAAGATTCAAGATTTTCACGGAAGGGAAAATGGCAAATCCGTGTTTGTTGCTGATAATTTTCTGATCCATTGTTTTTCGGTGTTAATTAGATTTTTTTGTTTTTTGATCTGGTAAATGTGGCTGTTATATACCCATGAGCATTCTGTTGATTTCATTGATCATTTTATCCGCTTCTTCTGATTCTGTATGCATCATGCTGTCCCTGTCTATCCCTCTTTCTGCGAGTTCCTTAAAAATAGTTTTCTTAGCCTCAGCAGGAACCCTAACCCTTACCATCATATCTTTCCAGAATTCTTTTTGGTTCAACGGGATGTGCAGATTGGCATCGGATGAAGCAAAGAGTCTTCCATGCTGGCGAAAAAGACGGAACTGATAGGTTCTCTGGTCGATATCAGTAATATAGGTCGGAACATTGCAGACAAATCCTCTTTCTAAAGCGAAAGGGTTAAATTCGGGATAAACCAGCTTATCGTAATCAGAGGTCTCATTATATATGAATTCGGAGGGCACCAGTATCCCCCATAGTCGCCCGTCAGCGGTATCAAGGCCGGGGTTGGGCTCAGACATAAAAAACGAAGAAGAGACACTTGAGGTGGACAGGTCGATAAGGTTTGTTTTCACAGCCGCGTGCTGTGCCTGAAACAATAAGTCCCAGATTTCACCATAGGGTTTGATGCTGTGTTTGAAAAGTTGCTCCTCTCCATAGCGTTCAATCACTCTTTCCTTAAATATTTCCGCACCCTTTTTCTCAATTTCCCGCGCTTTACCCAAATCCATATTGGGAGCAAAGGGAGGCCTGAAGATGCCCGGGATGATATCCCATCCATAATTCTGCTCGCCCCTATAGTGGGGCATGACCTCCATTCCGATCTGAAACCTGAGATTTACCCTGATATTGATCAATTCATCATGAAATCTTTCGATGTCATTCAGGTTTTTGATTTCAAAATTTTCTAAAGGTTTCAAATACGCTTCTTTAATGTGGGTAGCGGCCTGATTGTAGTTCATCATACGGTTACTGTGGTTTTGTTGCTAAATTTGGACTGTCTTTTACTTAATGATTATAATGAAGTAAAATTATCTAAAACGGTTCTGATATTTTTAAGTATAATTACCTGAATATCAATTTTTAATATGGTTTATGAAGTGCTTTTTAAAGGTTGAGGACTGGATGTGTTTAAGTGTCTGCGCGGCGCAAAAAAACTGGCAGCTGCAGAATTCAGAAACGGGAATTTTTTTACGTAAATTGGTATCATGTTATGACTGATTTTAGATGGATTAACTCAAAAGGAAAAAATAGCATTACGACCTATAGGAGTAAATGATTATAAATAAAACTATTTATTACACATGAAGAATAAAAGACAGCACTTTATACCTCAATGCTATCTGAGATTGTTTTCGCTGGATAAAAAAACATAAATGTTTACAGTAAAAAACATGTTCGAAGAAGTCCTATTCAAGCTATTGTAAAAACTGCTTATAAAGATTATTTTTATAATATTCCTCAAAAAATTATTGTGACAAATAATTTAGAGATTTCCACAACTTTTTATGAAACTGAATTTTTTTCCAAAGTTGTCGAGCAAGAATATAGCAAACTGTTGGGGAAACTTACTGCGGTTGAAATTGAAAATGAAAAAATCATGAAACCTCAGCCGTTAATGGTAGATGAAAAACAATTGTTCGCGGCTCTTATAGCAATTCAATACTTAAGATTACCCACAGTCATTGATGAATATTGGGAAACGTTCAGGAAAACAGGAAGTGCAAGTTTAGATATCATAAAATCTTTTATGGCAATCCAACACCAAGGTCATAAAGAATTTATTGACAGTATCAAACTAGATCTGGATAAGGATTATAAGCCAGTAGAACATTCTAATTTATATACAGATGAAAATCTTATTGCAAACCTTCAAGAGTTAATTCTTGATAAAATATGGATTTTTCATGTGACTAAAGATAACTTTCACACTTCAGACAATCCGATAATTGTCAAACCACATGTTCCCGGGCACAAACCTTTTTACCATGGGTTTGGAACATATGGTTCAGAAATAATATTTCCATTAAGCAGTAATGTTTTGTTATCGATGTTTGACAGAAAGCATTTCCTTGGGCTGGAATGCGAACATGAAAATTACCTTATTATTGACAGCAAAAAGACTCGCGAATATAACTGTTACCAATATTTTTTCTCAGAGCAGGAAGTTTATTCCAAAATCAATGATTTCAAAGGATATGAATTATTAAAAGCTGATAATAATGGGAAGGATATTTTTCTAAAGCAATCTAGAACGAAAATATATTAATAGCCTCTGGCATATTGGCTTAATGTAAAACAGAAATTGCAAGAAGGGCTAATTTATTCAATTAGATTGTTAAAGTAATGACAGTAGATTTAATGTTAAATGTCAAGTATAATAAGTTGTAAAAGTTGAAAAGGATGTTTAAAAAAATATAATTTGTCTGCAGTATTTTTTACTATTAAGATTATCTTAGTACAGCAGTAATAACAAAGATATCAAGCCGCGTACATTTATTGATCGCTTTTAAATTTTTTTATCCAATGGCAAATTCTTTATATAGCGATACAAGATTAAATGAATCACTTGAGCTGGCAAGGAGAAGTAAAAGTATTGTGCCTGAACTAAAGCACTGGTGCTCTAATTTAAAAATAGTTTCCGAGTATGGCGGTATGATTGGCCAAATGGGACTGCCTACAATGAATTATGTTTCCTGCCCTCAGGCAGGCGGTGGCGGCGGTATGAATTTAGAAAGGGTTGCGCAGGATTTTATAATTACCAATTGCCAGGATTGTAAATTTCATTCTGAAGTTTTTCCAAAAAATTTAGGACGCCGAATCTTGGAGAGCTACAAGGAACATGTCGATAAATTAAATCAATACCGCAAAGAAGAACAAAACATAATTGATGAAGTAAGAACGAAAATTAAAGGAAAGATCTTAGACCGGTTTAAATTTTCAAAGACAACTGAAATTTCAATCTTAAGGCTGGTAGATAAATTAAGTAATAGCCAGAATCAATTACAAATTGCTCGAAGTATCAAGGAATCAAGCGGATTAAAACCAGCTTTTTTTAGTTCACTTTCATTGGATTATTTAGTGCTTTTTTTGATAACGAAGATATTTCAAGTGATATCGCTGACGCAGTTGTCAACGTTTTACTTGCTGACCCATCCAAATTATCCGATTTTGTAAAAGGTAGAATTCTGGATTGTTTTGTAAAAGGCCAGAACTTAAATAAAATTGTCAGATTAGCGCAATATTTAAATCTTTCAAAGGAAGAGGAATTCTTTTTAGCCACATTGTTGATAAACAACTATTTTAGGAAAAGTTATATAAGCCAGGATGATCCTTTCGAGAATTTTTCACCCTTCATCATTAAGTATTTTCAGGAATATAGTTCACGCGATCAGGAAAACTTTAAAATAGCTGTATTCAATTCGCTGAAAGATGCAGATTCTGGTGTCAGAAAAAATATATGCTTAATTCTATATCAGTTGTATGTTCTTGATAAAGCGATTGCTATTCCCTTTTTAGACAATATGATTCTTGTCTACAATATTGAGGAAGACAGTCATGGCGGCTCGGATTGGGCCGTTTCTAATACTCTTATCAGGTTTTGTTATAAGGATATAGATTTGGTTTTAGATGCCGTATCAAATAAATTCAATACTTTATCTGCCGGGGCTAAGGTCCAAATTTTGAAGTTTTATGATAAATTTTTGGAAACGGAGGACCTTCGCGAATCGTTCCCAGTCCATAGCAGTGCAGTGATTGATAAGATTATTGGATTTGCCGGGAGTAACGAAATAAAAGATGATTTTGAAGATCCTTTTACAGTTTTACGTGATCTAACCAGTTCATACCCAGCAAAATTTAAGGGCAAATTCGAGGTTTTTCTCGGATTTCTGATATCTGCAATCAAAGAGAAAAACACATTCAATTGGAACAAAAGCAATCTTGATTCGAACACGACTACCTTTAATCCTCTTATCGGTCTGAATGTTTATGAAATTATCGGTTTAGAAACTAAAATTTCGGCAAAGCTAAGTAATGTAAAAGATATTTTAGTTAATCTGGTGCAAGAAGATGAGATAGCTAATTTTTCAGAGATTATAAAAATTATTAGAAATCTGGATTCAAAAAAACCGGAGGACGTGGATATTAAAATTTATTTAATTTCTGTAATTCGTTCCTCCATAAAATCAAATATTAGTTTAGTGCAAATCCTTCCGGACACTTACAATTGGCTACTGGATATGGATGCATTACCAGTACGTATGGAAGCCCTTAAACTGTTAGCAGTATTACTGGAAAATCATATTGTTATTATACCGCAAACAATTATTGATTTACTGTCGCTATTGATAAAGGATAGCGAAGTAGTTGTTAAAAAACTCGCAATTGATGCGTATGGAAAGATTTTGATTAAAAAGCCTTCAATAGTTTCGGAGGAAATAATAAATTATTTATTGGATCAATATGAAAGTCTTTACATTGGAATTAGTCATGCTATGTCTGGTTTGACACACCCTCTGTTCAATATTCTGCCTGCTGAAAAACATCGTGAGTTATACAGAAAAGTAGCTGACATGCTTAATATTCATTGTGCGCAAAAAGAGAAGGATCATGATTTCTGCCAAAAACTTTTAAAGCAGACTATATATTTAAATAGAGCAGTTAATAATGAAAACTTTGTTGCTTACGAAAAAAACATGGTTAAATATTACCTGCTCCCCGACTGTGGAGATTTGGATTTTTATAAGGCTGAAAAAGCAATTAAGTTATTAAGAGACTTGAGAAGGAATAATGATGATTTAAATGATTTATGGCTTGCATCAGTTTTGTCCTTTATTTACAAATATCCTCCTCATCGTCACGAAATTGGCATATCAAATTCTTTCCGAAAAGTTTTTTACAGAGAAATGTACTATTTAAAACGTTCTGATATGGCCAGGGAGTCTAAATCAATAACGGGATATTTAAAAAAACATATCCAGGAAGTAGATTTATATGACTATGATGTAATCAATATGCTGAATGTTTTTGGTTACTTCAGCCTGCATAATGAGATTTTGAACCTGTGTAATTATATTATTGAAAATGTTCAGAATGTGCCTTCTAGAGAATTCCTTTTCCATATCGTAAACGAACACAAATTTTTGTCGGAACTGGCACTTGCCGGAAAAGAGAATCTTTTAAATGAATTCTTTTTAAAATTTAAAACTGATGGAAGCACTATTTGAACCGGACATCATTGATGTTCAAAAACTACTGCGTGAGAAAATAGGTAAAATATTTTCTGATTTTAGTATCGGATCTATTGAAAAAATCTTAAGTGAAAGAAATGAAATAGATAAATTACAGCTTCAACTTATAGATTTTGCTGGAGGCAGAAAAGAAGAAGCTATTTTTAAAAACGAAAAGTCGCTTATTGACGCAGTTCTACTTTTATGCGAGTGGTGTCAAATGATATTAAAGGGCAATGAAGGTGCAGAAGCAAAAAGGGTTGCTTGCGCTGGCTAACATAAATCTTTTCGAATTTGATAGATTTTTGCATCTGGAAATATTTAATGATGTGGTAAAAGAGCTTCAGGCACTTTTTGAGAAAATAAACCACACAAGTTTTAATGATTTAAGAATTATCATGGATAAGTTTCTTGAATTACAGCATCCCTCAATTTCGTTGTTACATTCGGATAACTTTATTCCAAGAAATTACCGTGAAGGCAATGATGAGGTTGAGATAATGCCTGAAACTATTGTAGTATCATTGGAATTTTATCTTCATGATACGCCATGGGCCAACCCACAGGTTTTAAAAGCAAAAGAGGTTTATTTGATAAAAGGACATTTAAGATTTAATAAATTTCCTGAAAATTTTAAGATATTAAAAATCTTAGCGACAACAACCTCGTCTGAGATATTTGAATTAAATATAGAAGATATCATACTAGATGAGAGATTGGATTATAACGTAGAAGGAACATTATTATTTAAATACAGCCAAAGCAATTTTGAAGACAATTTGTCTATTAAACTTGTTCCTTATCTGCTGGGATTGGAAAAAGAAGAATTGCGACCTGTGATAATTGGTTATGATGAACTGAACGCGAAAATTTTGAACCAAAATAACAACCTGTTCCGCACAGGGTTTGAAACTATTGACAAAAAAGTATTTGAGATTTATACCAATCCTCTTTTGGCCCAAATGGAAATGCACGATAGAGACGACTTTATAAGGTCGCTTAACGGTATTACAAACTTTCAGGGCTATTGCTTGCAAAGCGGGTTATATAAAAATATATCATCATTGAAAGAGGATCAATTCAGGGATAAGCTCATTCAACACCTAACGGCTAATCCTCTGATTGGAGGTGCAATTACTAAAGAATCACACGTAGCTGGTGGACGTGTTGAGATTGCCTATAAAGGACATATTGCAGAACTAAAGGTGGAAACATCGATTTCAGATCGTGTCGCCTTAATGAAAAAGTATTCGTCTCAAGCCGTGGCTTATGCTTCAGGAAATGGAAAAACAGTTTCAATTGTTTGTATTTTAGATTTGACTACAAAGGTGATGCCTCCTGGTCCTGCTCGCAAGTAATGTAATATTACGATCGGCTCCCATACATGGATTTGAGGAAACAGAATCTGAAGTTCATGCGCAGGTATTTATATTTATTGATGGGAACACGAAAAATCCAAGTGAATACAGTAAATAACTTCACCTAAGTGCTAGGTTTAATAATCATAAGTTCATCCAGTGCCTTGGGAGATTGATTCCATCTTCATGCGGATAAGGCGTCCCGTGTGTAAAACTCGCATCTTCGTGTATATCCTCTTGCAACTTAAACTACCACTCATTGATGTTGGAGTAGCGGGGTGGCGATAAAGGGCATGTTATCCATTTTGGTTATGTTTATGGTGGGAAGATGGTGATCGACTTCAACATTTCTTCGACTACATTGATTAGGACATTATTATTTAATGTTACGAACCGCAAGGGAAAATGGATGAAAATGTCAATGAAGGAGCATGCGAGCATCGAAATGTATTTAGAAATTGATTTTTTAACTGACAAAAATAACTATCTGGCTTAAAAGAAATGCAAATCAAAAACAGATAAAAAGAATGGATATTATTGTTCAGTGGTGAAAACCGTAATTATTTTTTCAAAGCGTCATATCAATGCTTTTTCAATATCATTTTTCCATTTTGTAAATGCGAGCAAGAGAGTCCGAATAGTCATGACTAATGCGGATAAAATTATCTTCAGCCTTTGATAGATAATCTGTCTTGCCGGACATTTTGATTACCTTTATGATATCGGAGACTTTTTCCAGCTCAGTTTTCACAGCATTGCGGTCTTTTTCTGCTTGCCATATGTAAGTCGCTTCGGAAGTATTTAGGGTTTCCCAGACAATGTAAAACTTTTCTTCTCCCTTGATCAAAAAAATAAAGGAAAAAGGTTTTATAATAAATCGTAGCTTCATTATTTTAAAAGCGTGCTTGTCAGCGAGAAATTGCAGGTGTTTGTAGTGTTTTGTATTGGATATCTGAAGCATGTTTTCAAAGAATGATTTTTCATCCTCAAATAAGACAGTCGCTTTTATTTTGTTTTCAGTCAGAACATCAAACAGATCATCGATGGTTAATAGAGTTTTTTGATGGTCATCCTCAATTTTTCTGCTCGTAATGGTTTTGACAAATTCCAATTTTAAGCTTTCGACAAAGCTGTCATCGATGCGATCGACTTCGGCAGAGTAAACTTCGTTCTCTTCAATTTCCTGATTGCGTATACTTGCCGTAATATCAAATTTGAATTTTTTTGTTTTCAGTATATTGCCGAAATAGTTTTTTACTGGTTCAAACTCTTCCCTAATGTATGAATTGTACACGCGAAACTCAACAGAATAAGTGAGATTACCGATTCTTTTTTCAAATGAGACATAGCCTGATCTGAAATGAATATTGTCCAGCGGTAAAGAAACTGATTCCTTGATTGTTTTGGGAATCAGTTGATATCTTCCAATGGATGTTGTCGCATTAGACGCAGTAAATGCAGTTTTGTCTACAGGTGCTTTTAACGAATGCGGCAGTTGAAGAGTATCTATGGATCTGAAATCTATTTTTTGCAATTGTGCAAACTCGTATTCATAAGCTGATTGATCAGCAGAAAAGGGCTGTCTGGAGGTATGGTATGACAAAATTTCGGCGAAAATCCTATTGTCATTGCTGTTGTAGTCTAGAACCCTCACTCTCCATGAAGCAACCGAAGTGGATTGTTTGAAATTATCAGGCAAATCCAGCTGATCCAAAGGCAGGAAAATCTTTCCGGTCAGATAAGCCCTTTTGTTTTCGAAATTGATTATAAATTCTGTTCCGTTCATTTGTTAGACTGTTTTAGGTGAAACATTATGCGGATTCGCTAACTTGCCTGTTTTGCTAATAAAGATGTGTTGCTATTTTGATGATTCCAAAGCTAAAACATTTGTAACGAAGCGGTTGCCATGATTTCTTGTTACTATAATTAATATAAGATAATCAAATGCCAGCGACAAAAAGTAGATAATGTTCAATGGAAATTTTCCTATAATCAAAAACGGAAGGCCAACAAAAACAAGAAAAAGAAACGACATTGATGTTAAGTCTCTGCCAAGTAAAAATTTTCCGTGGCTAAGCTGTATAACAAGGTCATCCTTGTTTAGCTTGTATAATTTATACCAAAGTTCATTCTGAGTTTTAGCGTGCGTTGGCGGTACCCATGACTAATAATTAGTTTATTGACATCAACTCGAAAGTCCTTTTGGGCTAATTTGCTAAATGCCCTGCATCCTGGAAGGACATTTTTTAATTTCCAAAAACGATAATTGCCTTCAGGTCGGGTGAAAGCAAGCCATTAACTACAAAGAGGATTAAGGGGGCAACAACTATGCCTGTTGTCCTAATGGTCAAAATGGAGCCCAAGTCTGAAACCAATTCCAGCTTGAAATTTGCAAACAGAAAGCTTGCAAAAAGTATAATATTAAATGTGAAAAACACCCATAAAATTGGTGTATTGCGTGCTTTTAAGTTTATTTCGCTACTCATAGTCTGTAAAGATATAGGGGTGAATTTTTTTCCATTTATAATTGTTACACAGGTAGGATATCTGATAGGGTCAAGTTCTTTTCTTATTATACGGATTGCATCCCGATCCGTTAAACTAAGCTTAGCACTGCCGCTGGGATGTGTATGCCATTCTCCCACATAATCAAGCATGCCTCCACTGTTGTTCCTTATTTCATCGACTTTTGAGGTTAATCCTTCAATACCCCTGGTAAAATAATACGCTGATTTTACACTATCCGCTGGAGCAGTTATAATTTGAGTTACATATATTATTTTAGCAGATTGGTTTATCCTTCCTATAAAAATCCCCCTGTTTCGTTTGGCCTATTAGTGTTAAGCTCATTTAAGAGAAGCTCCTCCAGAGAATGCTTAAATCAGCAGTCGCCACTGTGGCTGGTTATTGCATTGGACCGCTAATACTGGTTGGATTTCGTAAATCTTTCTGTTGGTCTGAAGTCCAATTTTATCAGTCAAGTGGGTAATTTGGATTAAACCATTTTCTATTTTATTATGGAGCACTGATCTTAGTCCAACCGATGCGGCGGCTCCATGAAGGCTAACTTTGTCGTCAGGCATAATCAAGGTATCTGAGCTACAGTTTAAACCTAAGTAAATTTCATCCATATCAGAATGCTGAGTTCTACTTTCTTTATTTTCAATAAGCCATTCTGAAAGCTTTTGGTCATTTAACGCCTGACTGTAGACCTCCATCATTAGGTCATCCATTCTTGGGTTTTTTGAAGCTCCATCGATACGCAGAAAACCTATGTCGCCTTTCTCTGTTAATTCTACGCGGGCATATCTGGCAGAGGCAGGATTTAATTTTTTAACCAATAAGTTTTCCACTCCAAATGAGGCTGTGCTGTCAATGATAATACTGGAGTTGTTTGAAAGTAAATTTTTATTATTCTCTAGTACATTTAAGATCGTCTCTGGAAATTTGGTAATGTTATGTGTTATTGGATCATCATGGTACATTAGCTTAATATCAGATTCCAGTTTGTCAATTTTCAGGCCAAATAGATTTATTAGGCCGTTTCGAATATTGTTGTGCGGAAGCGATATATCAGGATCAATTAAAGATTTCGGCAGAATTCCTGATTTTGCAAAATGCAGTGCAATCTTTGATCCAACTGCACCTAGTCCGATATAATGCATATCATTATATTCTACATCAGCGGGGTATCCTGATAATCTGGCGGCAAGTGCTAAACTGTTCTTTTGAATTAAAGAGGCATTTTCTACAATTGAATTTTCTTGAAATTCATATTTATCACCTGCAAGTGTAGGAAAAATAAAAAATGAGATAAATTCAAGGTCACTAAGATGATTTATAACTTTTCGCGGCCTTTTTATTGCAAATACAATAGGAATAATTGAATTTTTCTTTAAGGGGGAGGATATAAAGTCTTCCAAAACAATTTTAAGATTAATTTTTCTGTAGGATGCCCATTCAGTAAGTTCTTTTAAATTGCTTGGTAATCTGGTGATATAACGATCATCATTATCAGACTCTGCAGAAAAAAACAAGACCGGCAACGCCATTCTCATCATCTTTAAAATTTTTCTGTCTTTTTTCTAATTCCTCAAAATCACTATCGAGAAATACAATCTGTCTTTGAAACCTTTTTTTGAAAAATTGTGTGGTTCCAAATCGGGCTCTTGGAAATTTAAAAGGATAAAGTACCCGGATTCAGAATTATTATTTTTCCAATAATTTTTTATCTTGTCTATTGCATCTTTCTCCGGAAACATTAAAAAATGTCCGGCTTTATCTACTCTTGTCTGCTCAAAATCATCACCTGTTTTATTGAGATTATCAGCCGCAGCTGTCGCTTAGCCATGTACGCAATCTCTCAACAGCATCTACGATATTGTCTTGCGCATACCAATCATCTGCACTTCCTCTGAAAAGGCAAATCCAATACGGCTGTCCTTCAGTTACTGGGTTAATATGAGGTATGTTTTCAGATGGAAAATCTGTCCTGTCGGAATAAAATTTTGGAGCAGTAAAAGGGTAATTTTTCTTATTCAATTTTAGTAATACGGGTTCAATTTTATTGAATAGAACTGCTCTGTTTGGTTTGGCAATTTTTAAATCCATTGCAATAGCCACCTCGTCATCATAATTATAACATCTGATGTTTGAGGACGGATAAGTATGACGCAATAATGCAAGACTGTCTTTAATTTCTAAAGACAGTCCTGATTCTTCTGCAGAGGTTAGTGGGTTTTTAGATCTAGAGAATTGACCCATATGTTTTTGGACTTTCAGTTACGGAATTGATTGCTGTACGTTTTGAATCAGTCAATGTAGTTTTAAATTTGACAAATCCATTTTTGGTTGCTTCAAATACCAATGGAACTAGGCTCTCGTCAGCCGTACTATAAAAGTCGTCTTCTTCTATTTCCTTGAGATATTCTTTTTTGGCTTGGTAATGAGGAGGATTATCATCATTATCTAGGATTTCCTTGCATGAAGCCACCACAATTCCTGAGCCTCGTTGGCGCTTTAGATACTCAATTGCTGATTCCTGTGGGGCAGGGTATTCTGCCTGAGGCGTCATATTAAAGAAAGTCCAAGAACAATGATGTGGAGACAATAATAAATCCCACTGAATACTTTCATCATCGCGCTCATCCAAAAGGCGTTTAAAGCGATTGTAGTCGGCATCTCCAGCCAGGAATGCAAGTGCTTGCATAGGGTCAGCCGAAGATCCAAAACGAATTTGCATTATGACGCTTGTCTCATTTCTATCCTGGCTATCAGGAGTTGGAGTTTTAAATGGTCCGTGAACAAAAATGGAAAAATCCGATTTTGTTTTTGTATTAAAAACATTAGTTGATGTGCCGGGTTCAAGTATTAAGCTGTCAAGACCATCATCTTTGCAATCGTCCTTAAAGTCTATTAGCACGATGCGATTACCAGCTAGTTTTCCTTTCTCGGGATCTTTCTTAAATAAGTCTTTTCTGCGTTTGGCTTCAGCTTTGAAGTTTTTTGTCGCTTCAGATAAAGGATCTTTGAAACGGTCAAACAATGTATTGCTGAACCACAATTCATCAATTATGATTGCTTTTCGTTCTTTAGCGTTTTGATCGTATTTGGAGGGATCATCACAAAAGAAGTTATCTTTAAATCCGGCGCAATGATCATTGTCTGGATGGGTAAGAATAAAAACGTCAAGATGTGATCTCCCATCACTGTCTTTTGGCGACAACGAGTCCAAATCTTCCTTGATGTTGAATTTATCTTTATTTGTAGGAGCATCATTATCTATTTTGCAATCAATCAGAATATGTTGATTTTCCGAAAGTGTAAGTAAGGAAGTATCGCCGTTTCCTACGGGATAGAATTTAATAGAGTTGGTTGGTGCTTTACTCATTATTTTCGCTCCTTTCACTAATTAAAGAATTAGTCATAGTTTTCATCTTTCCGATCTCTGAAGTTTTAGAGAAGCTCGCCTTGCGACACAATTGCAAAGGAATTTTTATGATTTGGTTTTTCATAAATTTCATTTTAAAGTTTTTTTTGATTAGTTATTTTAAATTTTCTTGCCGCATTCCTTTACTAACGGTCTTTATTCGATTGTGAAAGAACAGATGTCGCCAAAGATTTGGTTTCGTCGCTATATTTTGTACTGTTTAAAACTTTTGTCGCTTTTTCTTCCATAACACTTCCGGTTTGATTCCCTTTATTTTTTTGAGAAAGTGCAGACCCGGCAAGTTCTTTTGCAATTTGAGAAGAGTTTTCGTTTTGCAATACTTTGGTCGCCACTGAAGCAATGTTATTTGATGTTGTTTTATTGTTTTTGCTCATAATTCTAATATGTTATTTGTTAATTATTCTAAATTATAATGGAAAAATAGTTTTACTTTGACATACAAATGTTTGGCTTTATTTCGTCGTTTCTATACGCTAATCCGTAATCACAATTAAAATATATTTCCTATTGATTTGATTGTAATTATTCAATCTTTGTGCCGAAATTAGTATGAAAATACTGTAATCGTTGAAATACACAAAAACTCGTTATATTGCAGTTTTTTTTGATAAAAAAATGATATATTTATTATTATAGATGTGTAATTCGTAGTATTATTGTTATATTGTTTGATAATTGTCATTTTGTCAGTGTGCTTATTTTGCATTTTAATATGTCCTTTTGAATTTTTGCATGTCTTAAAATTTACTGCTAGATATTAAAATAGCTAATAAATGAGAGCTTTGTTCGATCATTTTGATGGGATTATTTTTCGTCACTAAATCCGAGAATTATTTAATGATTTGACATTTGACAATCTCTAGGAAATGATTTTCTGACATGACAACTTTTTACTGTTTTGTATTGATTTTTACGTTAGCAAAACTTCTAGTCCCTTTACAGCATTATGTTTTTTTAACTGACATCTGCCTAAATTTTTCTGCCATTCTTTTTTGTGATTTGCCTTTAGGATACGTTTCTATTTATTGCATAATGTAAAATCTTTATCAACCGAATAGTTCCATAATAATTATTATTTGGTAAAAAGTCATAAAGTCCAAATACCAGTTATAAATTTAATAGGATAATAATGCTTTTCGCATCTGTTTTTTGAAGGATATGTTATGGGTTGTGCTATCGGAGATTGGAGATAAAAATTGGAGATCATTTTACTTGATTATTTTTTGATAGTATTTATAGTAGAGGTTAGGTTGAAATTTAAAATTGACCTTAGCTTTTTATATGATAAACATCACACATTCCAGTATGAATACAATATCAAAAAAAGTTGTCATTGATTTATAGTGATTTAGATATGTTTTTGTTCTTTATGACGTTTTACTTAATACTGTATGGGATGATTTTCTAATCAATCATTTAATGCGTTTGAAAATATTCAGTAGTAAATCAAATAAAAATAAATTATATGAAGTCAGCCTATTTATACGTTCGTGTAAGTACGGACGAACAAAAAAGAAAAGGTTACTCCTTGCCGGAGCAAGAAGACAGGCTATTGAAGTATTGTAAATATTACGATATCGAAGTCAAAGGAATTTATCGAGAAGATTATTCAGCCAAGAATTTCAATAGACCAGAATGGAACCGATTGTTTTCAGAAATCAAAAAGAAATCTTCAGGAGAAGACAAAAATATATTATTTATCAAATGGGATCGATTCAGCCGCAATGTTGAATATGCCTACGAAATGATTGGAAAGCTCCGGAAATACAAAACAACAGCAAAGGCTATTGATCAGCCAATTGATTTTTCTGTACCGGAAAGCACAGTAATGCTGGCTGTATATTTGGCTGTTCCAGAAGCAGAAAATGCGAGAAGGGCTCAAAACACTTCAAATGGCATTCGTCGGGCGAAGCTGATGGGCAGACATCCCAGTAAGGCACCATTAGGATTTATCAATTTGACAATGATGGATGGTAAAAAGGGTATCGTTCCTAAAGAGCCTGAAGCCGAAATTATAAAATGGGCTTTTTATCAAGTTGCGAGGAACGATCATAAAATATCCAAAATCATTAAAATAGTCAATGATAAAGGATTAGTATGCTCAAGATCACACTTTTTCAGGATTTTACATAATCCTGTTTATTGCGGTCTTATACCAGTAACACTTGACTCTGGTAATGAAGGAGTGGTAAAAGCATTACACGAGCCATTGATATCTGAGTCATTGTTTAATCAGGTTCAGTCTGTTATCAATACAAGAAGAAGAATTACTGCCAAAAAAGATGATTTACAATCATTATTTTTTCTTAGAAGTTTTTTAGTATGTCCTGTTTGTGATCGAAAACTTAGCGGAAGTGTTTCAAAAGGCAGATCAAAGAACTATCCATATTATCATTGTCATAATGGCTGTAGAACAAGAATAAATGCTTTATTTCTTAATGACTGTTATCATAACAAGCTTCGACAATTGATGCTGTCGAAGAAAGCAGTTGAATTATTTAAAAAAGTTTTGGAAGATCAGAATATAAAGACGCAGAAAGCAAATTATTTATATGCTCAAAAAGCATTAGAGAGGAAAATAAATGAGGAGGAGCTGACCCTTTCTCGAGGCAGAAAATTATTTATAGCTGGAATATTAAAAATTGATGACTACAACCAATTAAGAAAAGAGAATCAAGTCAGTACCAAAAATCTTAAAAAGGAAGTGCATGATATTGCCGTTAAATTAAAAGGGATTGATAGAAAAAATCAAATAGAAGAAAAAGCATTAGTTGAAATCTTTCAAAGATTTTCTGAATTTGAGGCTTCAGATAAAAGACATCTTGTAAACCTTATTCCACCGACGGAAATTAATTTTAAAACAGGAGATCTATCTTTAGGCTTAAATCAAGCATTTTTAAAAATATTATCAAAAAAGAGAAACCGAAAAAACAATAGAAAAAATGAATTTCATTGAGAAGAATGTTTCAGTAGAGAAAGCCGTTATTATTCTTTCCAAAAACGGCATTCAGGTAGATGAGAAGGAAGCTAAAATTATTTTGGAATTACTGTATTTAGTATCAAAAAATTACGAAAAACCAAAAGAGAAAAAAATCCTATATCCTTAACGGGATTTCGAACCATCGTTCAGCTTCGATTAAATCTCTGATAACGCCACTTTAAGACTGTTTATTTCAAACAGACTAAGAATTTCCTATGAAAAAATCGAACCACAAATATTAGGCTGTGAAGGCCTGTAAAATCAATATGTTTGGGCATAAAAAAAGAGACAACTATTGTCTAGTTGTCTCCTTAAGTGACTCTATGATACAAATTCCAAATCATTTTATACAAGATTTAAAGAAATTAGCCTATTTTCAAGTAAATTTGTAAGATAATTATTTTAATTTTTCATTTAGAAGCGGTTTGCATGTCCTGTAGAGGTTAAACATTAAAAAATGTTAAAATACATTTATATTTAAACTTGTTGAAGTGTAATAGTTTTTAAAAGAACTTGAAAATAAAATTTATTACTGCTAAAGAAAACGATTTGGTTTATACAATAAATCGGAGATTATTTTTTAATATTCGCGACAAAATTTATCAATGATGAATTATATAAATTAACTACCATTACTATACGAGACAAAATTTATCAAATCGAAAAAGGCAGTGAATAATGTTTTTTGATGAATGATTGGAGCTGTCTATAAAAAAGATCTAATAGTATTTGTTTAAAAATTGGTTGCAAATTATAATTTGCAACCAATTTTTAATTGGTTTTTTCTATGAGCATATCCCAATAATCTAATTTTAAGTGTATATAAAATAACTTAACAATTAGAGACTTATGAAACCCTTCCGTTATTTGTTTACAGCATTTATTGCGCTGTTTTTTGCTGGAGCGACTGTATGCACAGGAGACCGGAAACTGGCCGGATAGAACTTCACTTCCGATTGAACCTTATCAGAAGGTTGGCAAAGTTGCCCCAACTATAAAGGGCTCAGATCCTATAGAATGGCCTAAGGAAATCGGTGCACCGGAAGGCGCTCCTAATGTGCTTCTTATTATGATTGATGATGTTGGTTTTGGAGCAAGTTCTACATTTGGAGGACCAATTCCGACGCCAAATTTTGACGAATTGGCAAAAAACGGATTAAAATACAATCGTTTTCACACCACAGCGGTTTGTTCTCCATCGAGAGCGGCTCTTATTACAGGGCGTAATCATCACACTGTCGCTACGGGAATTATTATGGAGTTTTCGACACCTTATCCAGGTTATAATAGTCTAGTGCTCAGCGACTGTTGCAACGATAGGAAAAATTTTAACCGATAATGGATATGGAACTTCATGGTTTGGAAAGAATCATAATGTGCCCGATTGGCAGACAACCCCAGCAGGTCCTTTTAATTTATGGCCTACAGGTTTAGGATTTGAATACTTTTATGGTTTTCTTGGTGCCGATGCACATCAGTTCAGACCAGCTTTATTTGAAGGAACAAAACCAGTTGACCCTTATTTAAAAGATGAAAAGGTTGATCCTGATTACATTCTGGACAGGGATCTGGCAGATCATGCGATCCACTGGATTCAGACACAAAAAAATGTTTCTCCCAAAAAACCTTTCTTTGCTTATTATACTCCTGGAACGGCACATGCTCCGCATCAGGCACCTAAAGAATGGATTGCAAAATTTAAAGGAAAATTTGACCAAGGATTCGATAAACAGCGTATAGCCACTTATGAAAACCAAAAAAACTTGGAATTATTCCTGCTGATGCAAAACTAGCTCCAACACCTTCTGATTATCAGAAATGGGATGCGCTTTCTCCTGGTATGAAAAAAGTTGTCGCACGCGAAATGGAAGTATATGCCGGAATGCTTGCTTATTGTGACAATCAGATTGGAAGAATAATCCAGTCCATTAAAGATTTGGGAGAATATGATAACACTATGATTATCTTTATTATGGGAGATAACGGTTCCAGTGCAGAAGATCCGACTGGTCAAGGTTTGACAAGCGAGATTGGTGTATTGGTTAACGGAGTTGAAGATACAGAAGATTTTATGGTGAAAAATCTTGATGAATTTGGAGGGCCTTGGATGGCAGAACATTATTCCAATGGCTGGGCACATGCAATGAATACGCCATACCAGTGGGATAAGAAGATAGCGTCGCATTTAGGAGGTAGCCGTACCGGAATGGTCATTTCATGGCCTGCCAGAATTAAGCAGACAGGCCAGATTCGAAGCCAGTTTACGCACATAACAGATATTGTGCCTACTATTTTAGAAGCGACAAATATTCCATGACCTAAAACAGTTGACGGATTCGAGCAGGTGCCGATAGCAGGAAAAAGCTTAGTCTATACATTTGATAATGCCAATGCACCAGAAACACATAAAACGCAGTATTTTGAGGTAATTGCCAACAGAGCTTTTTATAAAGACGGATGGATGGCAAGCACTACTCCAAAAAATTTACCATGGCAGGGACATCCAGTTCCAACTGAAGATCCTGTAAAAGACTACAAATGGGAATTGTATGATCTTACCAAAGATTTTACACAGTCAAATGATATTGCCGCAAAAAATCCGGAAAAATTAAAGGAAATGCAGAAAGCCTTTATGGAAGAAGCAGAAAAATACAAAGTGTTTCCTTTTGATGACCGTTATATCGACAGGGTAAATCCGGAGAACCGCCCTAAATTTAATGTTGGCAGAACAGAATATGTATTCCACCAAGGTCTTTCACGTATTACTGAAGGAATGGCACCTAATTTGAAAAATACCTCGTTCAGCATAAAAGCCGACATCGATGTCAAAGAAGGAGATGAGGGAATGATCATAACACAGGGAGGTTATTTTGCAGGATTTGCATTAATGCTTCAAAAGGGAAACCAACTTTTTCTTATGCATTCTCACATTATCCAAATCATAAATGGACTATCCAGTCTCCATCAGCACTAACTGCTGGAAAACACACTATTGTACTTAACTTTGATTATGCCGGAGGCGGAGTTGGAAAAGTCTGCGAAGGCAACGATAATTGTTGATGGCAAAGAAGCCGCAAAAGGGGATATTCCGAGAACAGTTCCAAGCCGCTTCTCTTCTGATGAAACGCTGGATGTTGGGGAAGATTTTGGAACTCCAGTTACCAGAGACTATGAAGTTCCATTTATTTTTAAAGGAAAAATTGACAAGGTTACTGTTAATGTAAAAAAATAAATGTTTGCTATACAAACAATAAAGTCCTAATGAAAATTAGGACTTTATTGTTTTTTTCTGCTGAAATTAAAATGACTGTATGGTTTTGAACTGGTATAAAGCCAATGTTTATTTTTTTGTGATTGAACAAAACTTTATGCTGTACTCTAGTTAAAAGCTGAAAAATATTGTTTGCATTTAAAAATTTTCTTACTGTGTTATTTGCCATGATTTTTAGGAAGTTTAAAATTTCTGCTTCTATGGATAAATTTAAAGCAGAAGTTTTAATCTAATTTTAAAAATAATATGCTATAATTTTACAAAGAATATTCATGAAATAATTATTCATCACTATAATAAAATATGCAGTCTTAGTATGGCCAAACAATTAATAAACTACTTAGAATCTTTTACTTTTATTGAAAAAAGAAGATAAATTATTTATAGATAGCGTATTCGACAAACGTGAATATAGGGAAGGTGACTATCTTTTATATCCAAATCGTATCAGCAGAGAACTTTTTTTGTTTGTAAAGGAGTATCAAAGATTACTGTTGTAAAAGAGAGTGGAAATGCTGTAACTAACTTTTTTTTAAGAAAATCAGTTTTGTACAATTTTAAAAAGTTTCACAAATCAAACGCCGGCAGTTGAACTTGCACCTATAAGAATAAATAACATTGTCGCCGGGGTTATTAAAACAAATTTATGGGACAACTTAAGTGAGGAAGATCGTTTTAAATTCTACAAATATATCGAAGATAGTTCTTTGTTAAAAAGAGTGGGTGAACCTGAAGATATTGCACAAGCTTTTCTTTATCTTATCAAACAGTCTTATACAACAGGGCAATCTCTTTTTATAGATGGTGGAGCCGTATTAGTATAAAAAAGCGTATTAAAAATGCCAAGAAACTGCAAATCATTTGTAGCTTCTTGGCATTAATCATTATTGGTCTCAGATTCGGGTTTAAAACCTTGCAATTCATTCTAGTACCTTAGGAATGCGAAAAAATCTTTATTTTATTATGGCTATAGATTTAATAAAAGGTTCGCATGTAAAAAGCAGATAAACTTGTCATGTTGTTTGGGCTGTAAAATATAGACTTAAAGTTTTAAAAGTGATATTCAAAAACATTGCCGAGATCTTATAATATAAATATGCGAAACGTAAAGGATTAAGATTTTAAAAGGAATTGCTAGCTCAGATTATGTCCATATGCATATAGGTGTACCGTTGAGATTGATGTAAAAATTATAAAAACTAAATTTGTTTATGGCAGTCAACTTATTTTATGTGCTTTATAAATAGCTTATTAGGTTAAGTTTGTGGAAATTTTTCTTATATTTGATACTATTCAATCACATATAATTTCCGAATTAACAGAAAAGTGATTTTAATGGTATATTTTAAAAAATGAAATCATTGTTATTTAGGTAAATAATGTTCCATCTATTCAAGTTCTTTATAGTAATGCAGTTTTTTTTCAAAATTATTAATAAAATAAATTTAAAATGAAATCATCTTTACATTATTACAGACAGATTTTAACAGTAGTGCTTTTGTTTTTATATACGACAATTCAGGCACAAACTACGGGTAACAAACTTCCTTACGACGATCCTGCTTTTACCGGTAAAATCGGGAAAACGTACAAGGATTCTGAAGCGAGCATGGCCTAAATTTCCTGAACCTCCAAAAGGAGCCCCAAACGTTGTGATCATTTTATTAGATGATGTTGGTTTTGGTATGACAAGTACTTTTGGAGGATCTATACCAACTCCAAATCTTACAAAATTAGCAGATAATGGACTTAAATACAATCGTTTTCACACCACTGCAATTTGCGGACCATCAAGAGCCGCATTGTTGACTGGAAGAAATCATCACGTTTCAGGGAACGGTTTTTTGGCAGAATGGGCTACTGGCTTTCCGAGTTATACTACTCTAATGAAAAAGAGTACAGGAACGGTGGCGCAAGTTTTAAAATACAATGGAATAAATACTTCCTGGTTTGGAAAAAATCATAACACAGCAGATTGGGAAACATCTGCGAGCAGGACCATTTGACCGCTGGCCGACAGGTTTAGGATTTGATTATTTTTACGGTTTTAATGCCGGAGAAACACATCAGTATTATCCGGTAATTTTCGAAAATACTGTTCCGGTTGAACCGGATAAGACGCCAGAACAAGGTTATCACTTTATGACCGATATGACCGATCGTGCCATTAAATGGATTCAATTGCAAAAAACAATGCAACCAGACAGACCCGTTTTCATGTATTTTGCTCCAGGTGCGAGCACATGCTCCGCATCATGCTCCTAAAGAATGGAGAGAGAAGTTTAAAGGAAAATTTGATTATGGATGGGACAAAGAGCGTGAGATAACTTATGAGCGTCAGAAAAAAATGGGAATTATTCCTGCCGATGCGAAACTGTCACCTCGAAATCCTGAAGTGCCGACTTGGGATTCAAGAAGCGATCAAGAGAAAAAATTATATTCATTATTATATGAAAATTTTGCCGGCTATTTATCTTTTACTGATCATGAGGTTGGAAGATTAATCGATGCGATAAATCAATTGCCAGATGCAGACAATACTTTGATTATTTATATTGTGGGAGATAATGGAGCTAGTGCAGAAGGTGGATTAGAGGGAACTATAAATGAAATTAAAGGACTTAATGGAATTTCTAGTACAATAGAAGAGAATCTTAAGAAAGCAGATGAAATTGGCGGACCAACTACAGAACCTCATTTTCCTATTGGTTGGGCATTTGCAGGAAATACACCATTTCCGTGGGTAAAACAAGTAGCCTCTCATTTTGGAGGAAGTAGAAACCCAATGGTTGTTTCATGGCCAAAAGTAATTAAAGATAAAGGAGGTATGCGTTCACAATTCATTCATTTGATTGATGTTATGCCTACTATTTTAGAGGTTGAAGGAGTTCAAATGCCAGAATATATTAATGGAATAAAACAGGAGCCATTAGATGGTAAGTCTTTTGTGGCAACATTTACCAATAAAAATGCGCCGGAGTTTAGACATACACAATATTTTGAGGAATTTAGTAATCGAGCCATTTATCATGATGGGTGGGTAGCAAGACATCAGCATACGCTTCCTTGGAAGCAGGATGTTGCACCTGGTTTTGAAAATGAAAAATGGCAGTTGTATAACATTGACAAAGATTTTTCTGAAGCGGAAGATGTCGCGACTAAAAATCCTGATAAACTAAAAGAATTGAAAGCTTTATTTGATAGCGAAGCCGAGAAAAATCATGTTTACCCACTTGATGACCGAGGTTCTCAGAGAATCTCAATACCAAAACCTTCACCAATTGCCGGTCGTACCAAGTTTACTTTTTACGAAGGTGCCACACGTATTCCGGAAACAGCGAGCACCAAATACCAAAAATTGTTCGTGGGCAATGGAAGCTAAAGTAGAAACATCTGCAAATGGCAAAAATGGAGTAATTACTGCTATGGGAGGATTAGGATCAGGATATGGACTTTATGTAAAAGATGGCTATCCTACGTTTTTATATAATTTCTTCGAATCAGAAATAGTAGTTATTAAATCAACTAAAAAATTACCTGATGGAGAGGCTACAATAAAAATGGATTTCAAATATGATGGAGGCGGATTAGGAAAAGGTGGTTTATTTACACTTTATCTGAACAATGAAAAAGTAGGAGAGGGCAGAATTAAAGCTACTGTTGCAGGGCGATTCGGAATTGATACTTTTGGAATTGGACAAGATGACGGTTCGCCTGTTACCGAAGATTACAAAGCGCCATTTAAGTTTGAAGGACATATCAAATCTGTTGATATTGAAGTTAAACCAGAGAAAAAAGCTTAAGTGCAAATAGAGAATATGGAGGGCTAAAAATGGAGATTTGAAAAAAGTTTGACAATTAAGTACCTGTAATTTAATTGATTTTTAAGATAAATGTGATATTTCTAAAAACTCGCACCACTAGTGCGAGTTTTTATATTCTATTTTTATGAGTTTATAAAAGCAAAAATCATTCAAAATTAGCCTGTTTAAGTAGTATAAATAAAAAATAAGGAGACAATTGTATTGGCACCTTTCGGTTTTGATGACTCAGGAAGGACAAATTTATATAAGATTTAGCAGTAAGTTATAAAATAAAAAAAGGCGCCAATTGTCTTCAATTGGCGCCTTTTGGCTGTGTTATAGGAACAGGACAAATTTCAATATCTTTTTATCCGTGATTAATTGACAATTTCAAAATCAGGCATTTTAAATGTTTTGTTGTTGAAAGCATCTGTCGGGCCATATAATCTGAACATTGGCATTGGCCTTTTTCCACTGGTTGGAATCCAATTGTTTTCAAAACCTTTTGGAGCTTCAGGACCTACGTATATAGGAACACTGCCATCCGTATTTTTTTCATATTTGGCAAATCATAAGTCGATAAAGTCGTTCTGTTTGATTTCGAGTAAATAAAACTGTACGTAGCTTTATCATAAACCGTAAGCGCCCAAAACTGTTTTACAGGCATATTAGCAGGAACATCCACTTTATATGTTTTTCCAGCTTCCAGCAAATTGCCTTTAGAATCATTCATACACATTATGTATTGTGTTGCAGGATTAGCCGAAAGTTTTTTGGAACATAAGTACATTGAAAATATTGCGGCGCCCTTGTTTCAATGTCAATACTGTTTTCGTATTCATAAGTGAAAGCTTGATTTTTATCAGCCTGCATTAATGATGCGTAGTGTCTGTCAGGCCAGTAAAGCCAAGATTTCGGATAATTATCCCACAATTTCAACATGTAGAAATAAGCATCTACTGCACCTTGGTTCATTGCTTTTCTTGTTTTTTCATCAGGATTAAATTCTTTTTTCCATGCTCAATTCCTAAAGATGCTAGCATTCCCATCATTACTTTATCAGTAGGATTTGCATTTTCTACAGAAAAAATGGCTTGAACATCATTAAAATATTTGTCATTAAAGAAAGGCAAAGTGGCATATCTCTGATTAGATGGATCAATGAATTTTTGTGTCGGCGGATTCGACGCTTCGCTAAGACGATACATTTTCAAACGTTTTGCATAAGCATAAGCATCTTCTACAGATTTACCAGGTGCTCTTACCGATCTAAAAGCAAAAGCAATTCGGTAACTTGGAGAAGCAACGTGCAAATAACCATTTGGAATAGCGCCTTTGTAATTTGGTGGCGTAAACAAATATTTTGATGCTTTACCTTTATCTAAACCTGATGGGCCAATATCGGCTATAGTCAACTGCCAGTGATCAACAACTTGGCCGTATAAAGAACCATCAGCTCCGGCGACTCGGAATTTCCAATACAGTTGGACCTTGGCTCAAATCTGAAAATGCGGTAATATATGGTGTTGAACTATTAGCAGTAATGGCTTCCAGTTTTGGAGATGCTACTTTTGAATAAGCAATAATGTCATTATCCTTATATCCTAAATCTTCCATCGTCATGCAGCTCTAAAGCGATAAATGTCTACAGCAGGCAAGGCCCATAATACAGCTTCAAATGCTCGGTGGTATTTTACCTGATATTCCAGATCTTCTGTTGAAGGTTTAGCGTCAAAAGCGGGCTGGCCAGCCAGTGGCTCCATAGCGGGATCAAACTTTTTTGCCTCTGTGGTTGTAGGTTCGGCAGATTTATCTTTCGATTTTTGACATTGAATGGAAAGAAAACCAATAATGGCAATACAGATAATGTGTTTTACTTTCATAATTACAGTTTTTTTATTTCTAATAAATGATTAATTGTCAAAATGTTAAATAAAAATACAACATTATTATCTAAGAATTGTATTTTAGATAATATTATAATGAAAGTGGATGTGCAAAACAATTGAAAAATAAAAGGCCTGAGGAGACATACTCTCAGGCCTTTTTTATGGTTTGAAAATTTTTTTGATTTTCCTTTTAATTTAAAATAGTTTGTATTTATTAGAGGTTTTGGGTCGTATTAAATAAGCATCTTTAATATGAATTATAAATATCTAATCGCAATTTAAACATGCTATTGTTTAGTAACCTGAGGAATTTTGTATTTACGCCCATAATTGTCAACATTACAGCAGTACCCGAACCTTTAAAACTAATTGAATGAAGTTAAAATTGACACCCTCGAAAAGTTGGAAAAGTTTGTACTGGACAATAAAATATCTAAGCTCGACAAGTATCTTGTGTTTAAAGAAGTATTGAAAAATTATCCGATAACATTTATCCAGATTATCTTAAATAATGACGAAGCGAAAAACGGTATAGAAGACCCAGACGAAAGACTTATTCCGCAGATGCAAAAGATAATTTCCGAAATCCGAGCAGATCCAACAGCAAAACAATATTCTTGTATGAGTGTTACAAGGAATGAATCAGATACGCCCGATGTAATAATTGATTTTAGCGAATGAATATTTAAACCTTTCAGAAATGAAAAGTTTTTTGTGTAGTAAATAATTCTATATTTGAAATTAACTAAAACTTAATTATGAAGAAAAATATTATTTTAATTGCATTACTATCAAATCTAAATTAATTCTGGACTAAATATGGACTAACTTTTTCAATAAAACAAATGCAACTATTTAAAAATAAGATAGTTGCATTTGTTTTTTAATCTAAATAAGTGACCTCGACTGGATTCAAACCAGTAACCTTCTGAGCCGTAATCAGATGCGCTATTCAGTTGCGCCACGAGGCCTTTTTGTTATCAATTAGCTATTTTTTTGTAGCTTTGTTGATTGCTTATTGCGGGTGCAAAGATAGACATAAATGTGAGATAAACAAGAGAAAAATTAGATAAAAATAAAAAAAATGGACATGGAAAATTATATACGTGATATTCAGGACTTTCCTAAAGAAGGAATTTTGTTTAAAGATATCACGCCTTTGTTAAATAACCCCGAAGCGCGAACAAATTGCCTTAAAATTTTAGCAGATTCTCTAAAAGGACAAAAAATTGATAAGGTAGTAGGAGCAGAAAGTCGAGGCTTTTTCTTCGGAATTTTATTGGCACAAGAATTAAATGCAGGGTTTATTCCGGTGAGAAAGCCAAAGAAGCTTCCATTTGAAACGATTTCAGCATCGTATGAACTAGAATATGGTTTCGATAGTTTGGAGATGCATACTGACGCAATAAAAAAAGGAGATCGCGTATTGGTTCATGATGATGTTTTGGCAACTGGAGGAACCGCAAAAGCAGTTTGTGAATTGGTAGAAAAATTAGGTGGCGAAATTGTGCAATGTAATTTTCTAATGGAATTGTCTTTCTTGAATGGAAGAGAAAAAATTAAAGATCACCCAATTTTTGCCGCGCTTACATATTGATTTAAACCAGAACTATTTTGTTCTTTATAGCATACAATACAAGCCCAATACGAGTTTTGATTTCAAGTTTGTCAAAAAGACATTCTCTGTAACCATCAATTGTTTTTGGGCTCAAACACATTTCAGAAGCAATTTCTTTGTATGTTTTTTCGGTGCAGGCATGTTTGATAAAAACAATTTCTTTTTCCTTTAAATTTATTTTTTGGATTCGTTATTGGCTTTTTTAATCAACATTCCAGAAACCAATTCGGTAAAATAAAACCCTTTTTCGATGACACAGGTTATGGCATCTTTAAAAATTTCGGGCGAAGTATCTTTAAGCAGATAACCTTTTGCGCCATTTGTAATCATTTTAATAATTACTTCCTCATCATCGTTTACCGAAAGTGCTATTACTTTTAAATCGGGTTTGTTTTCTTTGAGCCATTTCATGGTACTTACGCCGTCTAAAACGGGCATATTTACATCTAATAAAATCAGGTCGGCTTCTGTATCAGGATGATCGTTTAAATGTGAAAGAAAAACTTTTCCGTTTTCAAATCGGTTAATGACTTCAAAATCTTTAAAACTGTTGATCAAAAGTTCTAATGATTGCGAAAAAAGCTGATGATCATCTACTATAATTATTTTTTTGTTAGTGTTCGGTTTCATTGGTTTTGGTTAAGGGATATTCTAAGTTTACGGTTGTTCCAGATGGAGATGAATCCATAATTAATTTCGCACCAATTAGTTTGGCTCTTAACTTCATGTTGTTTAAACCCAATCCTGAATTTATATGAGCACTATCATAGCCAATTCCGAAATCCTTTATTTCTAAACAAAAAACGGTATTGGTGGTAGTGCAATTTACTTCAAATAAATCGCTTCGAGAATGTTTTAAACTGTTGTGGAGTGCTTCCTGGAATATACGGTAGATAAATAAGTCGTGTTCTTGGCTGATTATTGGGGCTTCTCCAATTAGATTGAATTTGTAATCAATCTTCTTTAATTTTTTTATGCGTTCTAAATCGAGTTGTATGGCTTGGATAAAATTGATCTGCAGTAAATTATCTTTATTGATGATGCGGGATAAAATCCTGATTTCATCTAATGATTTGGCTAATATTTCTTTAAGATCGTTTAGTTCCTGCTCTTGAAGCTGTTTGCCGCTCGCATGATACATATTGAGTCGCATGATGGCCACAGAAATAATCTGGCCAATATTGTCATGAAGCTCTTTGCTGATCTCGCTTAGCGTCTGATCCTTTATTTCGATTCGGGTTTTGATTAATTCGGCTTGAAAATAGAGTTCAGATTCCATTTTTTCAACCAAATAATTGTTTTTCTTCTTCAAAAAATAAAAGAAAATAACCAACAAGATGATTAGCAAAGTTAAAAAAACAATGCCTAATGAAATGACTAATAATTGTATTTCTTTTCGCTCCATAAAAATCCGATAATATAGCGACTGTGTGCTAAAAGATTCAATAAAAATACTACTAGGCTAAAAATGGATTCATCGTGTTTGATCAAAAACCAATTTAATGCAAGCATAAAGGGCAGAAAGGGTACATGAAAAACCAATATTCCTAATATGTACCAAAAGAAAACTGATTTTTTGAAATTTAATATTTTATCCGAATTAAAAATTTCGACCAAATATAAACAGGCTAATATCATAATTAATAAAACTCCAATTGCAAAACTATATGTGTAAGAATGGTTTATATCTTCTTTGAAATATAAAATGTTTAAAAAGTAAGAAACAATAAACAAGAAAAAACAAAGAAGAGCTGTTAAACGATGATTTACTTTTGTTAATAAGCTCCGCAAAAGCAAGATATAGGCCGAAAACGTGACGAGCATATAGAAATTGAAAACGTAGTAATTCAATAATCCGGTCCATTCTGTGAAATAATATCCAACTCTTTCAATTACTACAGAAAACCAAATTAGAACTACTAAAAATTTAGCTCTAAAGTTTGGAAGTTTTTTTATGGCTAGCAATCCAATAATTCCAGAAAATAAAGCTAAATAGAAAGTGTAAAATCGTAAAAATTCAAACATATTTTTTAATATTCTAGAGCAGGCGGTCTTCCGATACTGCCATAATTCATTGGTTCGATACTTGAAATGTCGCTTTCTCCATTTTCCATCATTAATGCAAGAGTATGTACTTCTCCTTCTTTAGCTACCTTTCTTATTTTCTTTCCAGTAGCTTGTAAAAAAACGGTCATTAAACCTGCTTTTTCTTCATATTTTTTTTGTTCGGGATATACCCCAAAATAAATACGAATTCCATTTACGTCATATCCAGTCTTTTCACCTTTTGATTTAATATAATGAATATAGTTTTCAAGTTCTTCGACAGAAAACCAAACAGCATTGGCATCTTCCTTTTTAATGTATTTCGCAATAATGCTGGCTCGGTATTTCATGAAATTAGAATGCAATTCTTTTGCAAATTTTCTAGTAATTAATTGAGTCGGTCTTCCAGTTTCTCTTTCCATAATGATAAAATTAAATCTTTAATAATTGATGGTTTAATTGATTTGTTGACTACTGTTTTAATCAAATAGTATGGGCAAAATTATTTTAAAGCCTTACAGCGGGCAAGGGGAAATATCCCCTTTTTTGTAAGGGTAAATTTATTTAAAAATTTGGGTTAAAGTACTGTTTTGTAAGAAATTATAAAGAAACAATTTTACATCGTTCCTTTTGTGCACAAAATGGATAGGCGAAATCTGAAAAGCCTGTTAATAGAGTAAGAACAAATTGTAATACTAAAAGTTATGAGTTTATATCATGAAGTTTTTCAGGGAGAATCATTCAGCGAAGACAATTATTTTGAAGCTGTACGATATGTTTTAGGGCCAGAATATTCTAATTTAAGCGAAAGTGAATTAGAAGATGTCCTTTTATCACGAGTAAATCAAATGACCGAAAGTGAGGCAGAAGGATTTTGGTCAAGTTTAGGAAATGTTGCCAGCAGTATTGGTTCTGGAGTTCTACGCGGTGTTTCGGCTGTAGCTCCAATTGTTGGAACTGCCGTTGGAACATATTTTGGCGCGCCTCAGATTGGTGGTGCCGTTGGAGGATTGGTTAGTAATTTAGCAGGAGCTGGTAGCGCGGCTTTAGATAATAGCCGTCAGCCACAACGCAGACCAACACCGCAACAGCCCTACAGACCAGCGCCTCAGCCACAACGCAGACCGGCACAACCGTCAGCTTTTAGACAAGCTTTAGGCGACACAGGACGTTATTTGGCGAATGCAGGTAGAGCTGTAGTTCCAGCAATTCAGCAGTATGTGCAGGACAATCCAGTGGCGCTTCGCCCTCAAGTCGCACAAGATATTGGTAGAATACAAGGTTTGTACAATCAGTTGGGCGGTGTGATTAATAATCCTCAATTTCAGGCTGGTCAGGCACAACAAAGCTTAGGTACTGCAAGTCCAAATGCGCCAATTGAAAGCCACTCTTTTGCTGAATTGATTGAAAATGTTAATTATCTAACAGAGAATATCTTGTATGAATATTACAACGGAGGATTGATTCCTACTGAAGATTACTACGTTGATCAATATGGCCAATTTGTGGGCACAAACACTCCTAACCGAATCAATAGACTTGAAAATTCTATTGCAAGTTTATAAAACCTAAATGTTATACCAATGGATGCTTATTTAGAATATTTGAAAGAACATAATCCTGAAATGGCTAAATATTTTGAGCTTATGCGACCCATGATGGAAAAAAAGAGCCTGAAGAGGAAAAAGAAATCCCAAAAATTGATTTAGAACTTGAAGAAAGAGTCAAGAAACTAAAAAAATCAATCATAAACTTTTTACCATAATTGAAGGGCTGAAATTTCAGCTGGAATTTGAATTAAATCAAAATGATGATTTAGCAAAAGCGATTGGTGCCTGCACAGAATGTTTTGGAGACAATCCAGACTGTCCAGAATGCTTCGGCACTGGAAAACCAGGCAACAATGTTCCAGATTTTATTCTTTTCAACAAATATATTCAACCAGCCATCCAGAAATATAACAAACATTATTTCAACAAAAATTAACCATTAAAAATTAAAATTATGAGCTATTTTGAAAGTTATTTAGACGAAGATTTATTGAATGAAGATTATTTCAACGAAGATCTTTTAAGCGAAGATTTATTAGAAAGTTATGACGAAAGTTATGATGAAGCTGTAAAAAAGAAACCTTTCATAAAAGGAATTAAACCAAGTATTAGTTCTGCAGTTAAACAAAAGTCAAACTTTGGAAAAGCCTTGAGCGGAAGAGCTAATGATTACGCCACTAAAAGTGAATTGAAAAAATCATTGGATGCGATTTCAAATCAGGTAAATGAGCTGAAAAAAACATCAATTGCAACTAATAAAACTTTGGTTGCATTAGATCAAAAGCATACAGAACTTGCAAAGATAGATGCCAGAAAAGGCGACAATCAAACAAAAGTTCTCAAAAATATGCAAATGATGAGCATGATGGGATCACTATTAAATCAGCCAAAATTAGTAACAGAAAATCTTGAAGTTACGGGTTCAGGAACTGATGCTAAAATTATAGCCAAAGATGGTAAAAATCCAATTTACATTGATCAGACGATGTCTTTGCTATTGCCAATGATGACTACAATGGGTGATTCAGGTTCTGGAAAATCAGACAATTCAAATATGATGCTTCCATTAGTACTTATATTATCACAACAAAATCAAGGCAATACAGCAAATAACAACAACATTTTGCCTATTGCATTGATGATGATGATGAATAAGTAAATTACAGAGAGGGCAGTTGAGCCTCAATTGCCCTTTATTTTCTATTAACCTTAAAACTATGCAAGATGAATCCATTTAGTATATTAATCAATTATGTAATTGCCAACAGCAGAGCAAGTTTCTATAATGTTTCAGGAAATCAGGAAATTACAAATACAGCGCTTTTAGCAGGTGCAGTTTCTGAAAATCCGTTGCTGAATTATTTAATCATAGAGAATAAAGCCAAGATTGAAGGTGATAAATTTATTGCTGACAAAGCTACTGATCCGGGAAGAAATACTACTTCAGGTACTGCGTCTACCACTACGGCTACAACTACGACAGAGAATGATCCTAAAGCAACGCAATCTGAAGGAAATGCTACCGCAAATGTGGTAACCTTAGAAACTTTACAAGCAAAAATTTCAGAAAGCACTGCAAATCTGGAAAGTCAGATCGCTAAAATTTCAGAGAATAACAGTAAAGTAGAAAAAATCATAGCAGAAACATTACTACCAAGAATTGAAATTTTGGAAAAGAATAATGCTGATATAAATGTTGCTATTCAGGAAATTAAAAACAGATTAGATGTTATTGCTAAAGCGCTTCCTGCTTCTGAAGCTTCCGCTGTTGTCGATCAAAAACCACCTGTTAAAAATGTAAAAAGATGAAAACAGCTGTCACTGACCAAGAAACTATTCGTTTAAATAAAATTGAAGAAAATACGGCTCAAATTTTAAAAAAATAAACTCGATTCGCCCAAGTTTTTATGCGAAAAATCTAAAATTTTCAAAAAAAGCTGAAGAAGAAAAGACAAAGTTGTTTAAGGAATTGATTCCGAAAAAGATTTTTTCAATTGATAAAACGTTAGAATTATTAATCAAGGTTTCAGAAGATCCTGATTTTTCCAAACTAGATCAAAAGGATCAAAATTTTATTGTAGGATTAAAAAATATTGATCTCAAAAACAGCCAATATGTTTATGAGATCAACAGTTTTGTATTGCAGGGCAATGATTTTGATGTAGTTTTCTCTTCCTTGGCTGAAGAAATGCTTTACTTCAATTATCTAAATTCTGAACTCTTTGATATTGATGGCAAGTTAAGTTTAATTCGTCTACATCATTAAAATTACGCATTATGGATCCGAGACTCAAAGTTATTTTATACGGAAATCCCGATGAAGAATTATCGCTTTTGATGCGTTTAGAAAAAGAAAAGGAGTATCCTGATAATTGTAAAATCATTTCGGAATTTGGAAATATTGTGAGTATTAGAACACAACGACGTTTTTTATGCCCAATTTACCAAAGTAAAAAGGTAAAAAGCTTAAAGGCGGCAATGGTTGTTCCTGCCAATGATTATATTGAACTTGCTCCTGAAACCCAAATTTTGGACAAAAAAATGATGTTTTAGATGAGGCAGTTTCAAATGTTGTATTCGGAATTATTGATTTTGGATTTGATTTTACACATCCAGATTTTATAAGCAATGGAAAAACACGTTTTGAGAAAATTTGGGTACAATCTGATCGATATGACGGCAATAAATATGGATATGGAAGAATCATTACAAAAGCACAAATAAACGAAGCTTTGTTAGATGAATTTCCGTTTAAAAAACTAGGTTATCATCCAGGAAAATCGGATTTGTTTGGCAATGGAACACATGGAACACATGTACTCGGAATTGCCTGTGGCAACGGCTCAGTTGCGCCCAAAAGTTTCGCTCCAAATGTGCCAATAATTGCAGTTGATATGGGAACTAATCTTGTTAATGGATCTAATTTATCATTAGGTGATTCAGTGAAAGGTGCTGAAGGTTTGTGTTTGATTACGAATGAAGCTGGTGAAAGACCTTTGGTAATCAATATGAGTTTGGGTGGTCATGGTGATGCACATATGGGAAAAACGTTATTTGAACAGATCATCGATCATATTGTAACGACACGAAAAGGAACTGCTATTGTGCAAAGTACAGGAAATTATCATCAGTCAAATGCGCATACTTACGGCGATATCAAAGAAAATCAAAAGGTCAAAATTCCATGGATGTTTAAAAAACACGATCGGACTCCCAATGAAATGGAAATTTGGTATCATGGAGACGATATTTTAAGCGTAGATATATATGATGATAATATGAAACTCTTGCTTTCTTCAAAACCTTTTAAAGATGAAATAATTTTAAAAGATGATGATGAAGTCGGGATTTGCCTGCACAGAAGCAACGAACCCAATACAGGAAAAAATCAAATCAATATTTTGGTTAACGGCAAACTGGATTCGAAATTTTGGACGATAGAATTGGTTGGCAGAACTGTAAAAAACGGGCGTTATCATTGTTATATTGAGCGTGATGATGGCGGACAATCTATTTTTTTGCCTGCAATTGCAAATAAAACCCATACTACAAATTCAATTTGCAATTCAAAATACAGTATTGTTGTTGGAGCTTATAATCAAAATGATGACTCAAAACCTATTTTGTCTTTCAGCAGTTCTGGCCCAACAGCAGATGGACGCATGAAGCCTGAGCTTGTTGCACCTGGTTTTAAAATAAAATCATCCTGCTCGTCTTCAAACAGAGAAAATAGAGCATCAAATAAGCTAACATCAAAAAGTGGTAGTAGTATGGCGGCTCCATATGTAGCTTCTTTAGTAATGAAAATTCTTGAGAAAGAACCTAATCTTGATATTATTTCAATAAGAAAAAAACTTTTCAACGCCTGTGATCTTGCTTCCTTTAAGGAAAATAATTTCGAGATTTTTAGAGCTGGACACGGCTATATCAATCCGAATAAAATAACATAAACATGGAATACTATGGAAAATTTAATTTCAAATCCCTCAGTTGTAAATCAAAATCCTCCTGTAGTAAGTGCACTTGTAAACAGTGTAGGGTTAAATGCAGTAAACAATAGATCTGACGTACTACTAATACAAAATTATTTAAAAACATTAGGTTATCCCGTGCAAACCAGCGGGAGTATAGTAAATAATCAAACGGATAGCACCATTATCTCTATTCTTAACTTTCAGGCGAATAATAGCATTCAGGTCACTGGGAATATTAATCCGGGTGATGTGACTTTTAATGTCTTGAAACAATTGAATAGTGTAAATACTTCGCTGGTTGAATCGGAAGACGAATCCCTGCATCAGCCGTTCTTAACAAATTCATTTTTATTTAGAAGAAATGCAGGAAACGCAAATACATTGAATGTTATTTTTGAAGGAGATTCATGGCTGGATTATCCGGTTCCGACTATTCTGGATTTATACGATACAATTACAGATCGAAATCAAAGATTGAATTTGAATTGTCTGCATTTAGCGAAATTTGGTGAAACAACTTCACAAATGTATGCCGACAGAACTCATTTTGTGCAATATGTAAGCAGTTATCGCATTGACCGAATTTATTTTAGCGGAGGCGGAAACGATGTCTTTCCACAGTTGGGCAGAATAGTAAATGCTGGTGTAACTTCTTTCGATCCAAGCTTTTTTACTGATCAAGCGAAGTTGACAGAACTCAGAAGTTTGTCTGGAGATGCGTTGTACCAAAAATGTATTTTATATAAAAGATTTCTAAATACAAATACTTTTGATCGTGCGCTGTTTAATTCGGTTAATTTGAATTCAATTTTCAGTACAATTATGCGAAATTATCTGAGTTTTGGAAATATTGTAAATACATACGCAACGCCAAATACTTTTTTTATATGCATACTTACGATTATCCGTTATTTAAGCTTGGTGTAAGACCTTCAATTGTAGGCGTCGATTTGCCTCTTGGTCCTTGGATAAAACCGGTTTTTGATCGTTTGGGAATTGCCGATGAAATTTTAAGATCGTATATCATTATTCGTTTATTGGACAAATTTTATGCTCTATTGTGTCAAATCAAGAATCATTTTGGTTATTACGGTTATCGTTTCCAATGCAGGATAATTGATTACCGCGGACTTTTAAATTCTTCAGAATATTGGCGAGATGAAATTCATCCAAACTCGGCAGGAGCGAGGAGATTGTCGACGAGAGTCAATTTTTAATAAAAAAAACCTAGCCGTTAAGCTAGGTTTTTTATTGAAAATTATATTGTTATCTTAAACTTGCACCAAGTTCCGTTTCAAAAGTTTGTTGCAATTTCGACATGATTTTGTCGATTTGAGCATCTGTAAGTGTTTTTGTATTATCTTGAATGGTAAAACTCAAAGCATACGATTTTTTGCCTTCTGGAAGTTTATTTCCTTCATACACGTCAAACAAGTTGATGTCTTTTAAAAGTGATTTCTCAGTTTGTTTTGCCAAATTAAAAATGCTTTCGTATGTCGTACTTTGGTCAATCAATAACGCCAAATCTCTTCGCACTTCAGGATATTTAGGAATTTCAGTGTATTTAATTTTTCCAGTAATGATTTTCAAAACTAAATCCCAATTGAAATCAGCATAATAAACATCTTGTTTGATTCCGAAGTGTTTTAATATTGACTTTTTAACTACTCCCATTTCAACCAAAGTATCATTGTTGTAGCAAATAGCTGTTCCTTCTGAAAAAATATCAGATTGAACTGGCGCATTCGAAATTTTGTCAATCCCTAAACGAGCCAAAACAGCTTTTACATATCCCTTCAATAAAAAGAAATCAGTTGTTTTTTGAGGATTTGTCCAGCTTTCTTTGTTTCTGTTTCCAGAAATCAATAAAGTCAAATGTTTGTGCTCTTCGTAGCCAGTCAAATATTTATGATATGATTTTCCGAATTCAAATAATTTCAAATCCGAATTTTTTCTATTGATATTGTATGAAATAGCTTCCAATCCAGAAAACAACAAAGATTGACGCATTGTTGATAAATCACTGCTCAAAGGATTCAACATCGTTACGTTATGTTCTTCTTTTAATGAAGTCGAAAGTTTTGCATATGCCGCTGTTGTCAAAGAGTTTGCCATCATTTCATGGAAACCTTGAGAATTCAACTGAGAGGCAATTACATTTTGTACTTTATAATCTTCTGTTCTTGGTGAGTTTGCTACAGTTGCATTGAATTTTTTAGAAAAATTAATGTTGTTGTAGCCATAAACACGTAAGATTTCTTCAATAACATCAATTTCACGTTGCACATCAACACGGTAAGCAGGAATTGTCAATCCTAAACCAGAATCAGAAACACTGTTTACTTTGATATCTAAAGAAACTAATATTTTTTTGATCGTATCTTTTGGAATTTCCTGCCCAATTATTTTATAAACGTGGCTAAAATTCAATAAAACAGAAAAATCTTCTACTTTTTTAGGATAAACCTCTACAACATCAGAAGTTATTTTTCCACCAGCAACCTCCTGGATTAAAAGCGCCGCACGTTTCAAGGCATATTCCGTAATTGTTGGGTCAATTCCTCTTTCGAATCTAAATGAAGCGTCAGTGTTTAATTGATGTCTTTTAGCCGTTTTACGAATGCTAACAGCGTCAAAATAAGCGCTTTCTAAAAAGATTGTAGTTGTTCCGTCAGTAACACCAGATTTTTTCCTCCAAAAACTCCCGCAATACATAATGGACCTTTTTCGTCACAAATCATCAAATCTTCTTTGTGTAATGTTCTTTCAACATCATCAAGAGTAACAAATTTTGTTCCTTCTGGCAATGTTTTTACGATTACTTTTCCGTTGATTTTTGCGGCGTCGAAAGCATGAAGCGGTTGCCCTAATTCGTGTAAAACATAATTAGTAACATCGACAATATTATTTTTGGAGTCAATCCAATAGCTTTTAAGCGATCTTGAAGCCAGTTTGGAGATTCTTGAACCGTAATTCCTGAAATTGTTACTCCACAGTATCTTGGAGCTAAATGCGAATCTTCAACATTAACATCGATTTTTAGTGTACGCATGTCCACTCTAAAATTGCTTACAGATGGCGTAATTAATTCAACGTTTACACCACGTTGCAACATTCCGGCTCTTAAATCACGAGCTGTACCGAAATGGCTCATTGCATCGGCACGGTTTGGAGTCAAACCAATTTCGAAAACTTCGTCATTTGTAATTTTGAAAACTTCTGCGGCTGGAGTTCCAGGAACTAACGCCTCATCAAGAACCATAATTCCGTCGTGGCCTGTACCTAATCCTAATTCATCTTCGGCACAAATCATTCCGTGGCTTTCTTGCCCACGAATTTTTCCTTTTTTGATGGTAAATTCAGCACCATCTTTATCATATAAAACAGTTCCAATAGTTGCAACTGGCACTTTTTGTCCTGCGGCCACATTTGATGCACCGCAAACAATTTGTACAGGAGCTTCTTGACCAATATTTACAGTTGTTACTTTCAATCGGTCTGCATCAGGATGTTTTTCGCAAGTAAGTACATGCCCCACAACAACTCCTTCTAAACCACCTTTTATAGATTGGTATTTTTCTACAACTTCTACTTCCAAACCTAAATCAGTAAGAAGTTCTGATGTTTGTTCTGAAGTCCAGTCTGTTTTAATAAATTGTTTTAGCCAGTTGTAAGATATTTTCATGTTAGTTTTATTATTCTTGTATGAGGATGTAAATATAAGGATTGATCAGCGGAGTTGGAAACATTTTTTTTGTTTTTTGATAAGGAGTTTTTTCAAAATAAATGTTTTTATCTAAGTTTTACTAATGCATAAAAAAAGAGAGAATTAATTTCTCTCTTTTTCTTTAAGTTTAATTTAATTAGTGGTACATACTCCTGCATGGACAATTAACCAGAAACTTCCATCTCCACTATATGTTAGGTTGTAAGTGTCTGTAGTTGTATTGTTTAAAGTATGCTGATTGCCATATTGACCAGGAGCGACAGTGGTTGGTGGACTATCAGATAAATAAACATGTGTTTCTGTAAATATAGTTCCAGTATGAGTTGCATTTAGGGTTACTTGTACGTTGCTTCCTTGGATAACAACCGTTACAGTTCCTGCCAAATATCCATTGTTGATATTATTTTGCCCAGCGCCTGCATACAAATTATAGGTGTAAGTTCCGTTTGTTACATTGTTATAAGAAGTAACCCAGCCCCATTTTTCAGAAAGATTCAAGCTGTTGAAAGTGTTATTTCCAAACATGTATGCTGTATCGCAAGTAGTTTCTCCAGGAGGATCGTCTGAGGTACAAGTTCTTAAACAGTAGTTAAAGTAAGTTGCCCAATTTTTACCAGGAAATTTAATGTCTCCAGCCCAACCGGTTTCGGTTCTTACTGTAGTGCCGTTTACAATATTTTTCATAACTGAATGAGCGGCAATGTATAGGCATCTATTTGAATCTAAGATTATTGACGAAAGAGGGATTGTAAAAGTGTACATTTGAACTAAAGGATTAAAGCTTTTTTTGTATGGAAATTGACCCGGAATTGGATTTCCATTTGCAGTTGGTACATTAGCATACGGACCAACATATAAATGCATTTCGCTAAAATACCAATTTGGTAAAGCAGTGTATGTCACATAAAGGTTTGTGGCATCATTTTCAACTAAAATTTTGCCCGAGTTTGTAAATTGCCCGGCCTTAATGTCGATTGAAATAGGATCACATTCTGAATAAGTTCCTTTTGCAGTAAGAGAAGAACTGTCTGTTTGTTTAGCTTCGGTTTGCATGTCAGTGCTAACAGGTTCAGTAGTACAGTTGCCAATCAGAAAAGCAAAAACCATGAGTAGAATAATTTTTTTCATAATAACAAAATTTAAAGTAGTAATAAGAAAAAATTAGATGCAACTCAAAAGAGGCGGTTTAAATTGCTGACACAAAGTTTATGGCAAAATTTCAACATTTCAAAGAATAGTCGTTGAATGAAATGTTTTATTGGTTAAGCGGAAATTTTGTAGGGATTTAATTGCGGATAATGCAATTTTGCTAAATCAGTTCTTCGACATGTCTTTTAATGTTCTCCGATATTTTTTTGATTGGCAAATCATTTTCATCATCGCCAAAAGGATCTTCAATTTCTTCGGCAATTAACTCCAAACTTGCCAAAACATAAAAGATAAAAACAACAACAGGAACGACATAATAACCTAGACTCAAGGAATATCCAAAAGGCAAAGTCATAATGTAAAAGAAAATAAATTTCTTTATAAAAGCGCTGTAAGAGTAGGGGATAGGTGTGTTTTTGATGCGTTCGCAGGCACCACAAATATCTGTAAAAGCAACTAATTCTGCGTTTAAAATAATAAGCTGATCCCCAGTTATCTTTTGTGACTCATATAAAGCATTGATTTTATTGTACATCATTTGCTTTACTTGATTCGGTTTGTGTTTGTGATGGTCCAACTCTAAATCAACATCTTCAAAAAGCTGTTTTGCGGTGTCGGAGTTGTTCAAATGTTTGTATAAAATGGAAGCATAGCCAGGAATGAACTTTCTGAAAAACTTTCGGTCATTTTCATCTTTTAAAATAGCCGAAAGTTTTATCGCAAAGTTACGGCTGTTGTTGACTAATCCGCCCCAAAGTTTTCGGGCTTCCCACCAGCGGTCGTATGCAGTATTTGTTCTAAAAACCAATAAAAGTGAAATCACAAAACCCAATATTCCGTGCATTACAGGAATATTTTTAAGATAATGGTTTTCATCAATTCCAAAATAAATTACTTCAACATAACCGACAATGCCAGCATAAATACCAATGCAAATCATTACGGGAAATAATTGCCTGATCGTGTCTGATTTATGAAAATGAAAAATAAAACTAAACCACTCTTTTGTGTTGTATGCAATCATTTATATTTGTTTTTTTAAACAAATTTAAATTAAAAATTAATATTTCCGGCTAATTCTCTCAAGGCAATTTCAGATAATTTTGCCTGATATTGAGCATTGCTGTAACGCACTTTTGCATTAACATAATTTAATTGTGCTGTTCTGAAATCAAGCGTTGTAATAGTTCCGATTCTAAATTTATCTAACGTAATATCTAAGTTTTGTTTGGCAATTGTTACGTTATCTTCTTCTAAATCAATTAATCCCAAGTTTGTTTGGTAAGTTTGAAATGCGGTGCTCAATTGTGTATCCAAAATCATATTTTGCTGATCAATAGCAATTTGAGAATTTTCAATTTCCATTTGTGCTACTTTTTCATTTCGGTGCTGATTCAAACCGTCAAATATGTTCAATCTTGCATTAAAACCGTAATTAAAACCTTTTGAAGACGATTGACTAGTAAAACCCAAACTTGATTGATTTTCTGAAAAATTATACCCAGAAGTAAGATTTACAACCGGATAACGATCTGCTTTTATTTGTTTTAATTGAAGTTCTGCAATTCGTTTATTAATAATTTGAGCTTCAACAGCTGGATTTTGTTTATGCGCTAAATCAGATAATTCAGCTAAATTCATTGCATTGTCAACGGTAACCAAATCGGTAACCGTGAAATCGATTTTAGGATCTCGTGCTAAATATTGGTTCAGCAAAATTTTAGCATTAGCGTAGGTTTCTTTTTGTCTTAACAAAGCAACCTGATCTGAATTTAAATCAACCTGAGCATTTAAAACTTCTAATTTTGAAGCTTTTCCAATACTGAAACGGTTTTGTGCCAATGTCAATCTTTGCTTCGAAATTACGATTGTCGTATCTAAAGCGACCAATTGATGTTGTTGTTGCACAAGATCATAATAAGCTGAATTCACTTGGACAATTTTGATCAAAACAGTTCTTCTTAACTCAGAATCACCTAGTTTTTGAAGCTCTTTTAATTGATCCAAACGTGCAAACATTTTCATTCCGTCAAAAACAGTCCAGTTCAGGCCAACTCCATAACTTAAAGTATTGTTTTTTGCATTATTTAACGAAGTTGTTGTTCCGTCCTGACGTGTTTGTGATGAATTTGTAACACTGTTATTGTCATTTACTGTAGCGGCAACGGTTGGAAGTAATCCCGCATTTCCAATCGTAACATTGGTTTCGCTTATTTTTGAATTGTTCTTAGCAATTCTAATTTCAAAATTGTTTTCTAAAGCGATTTTTGTAGCATCTTCAATAGTCAAAACTCCTTGAGCGCTTGTTTTTGCAAGGCACAAAAAGATAATTAGTAAAGTGCTGTATAAATTTTTAATATTCATATTTATATTCTTTTGCCAGAAAATCATGAATACTGCAAGAAGCAAAATTCATGATTTTTTTGGGTACTATTTTATACTTTCTTTTTCGTATTCATCAATATGATCGAACTCAGGATAATGTTTTCTAGCTTTTGACCACATTAAATAAATTGCCGGAATTACAAAAAGTGTCAAAGCAAGAGAGAAAATTGTTCCTCCAACGATTACAACTCCCATCCCAATTCTACTTGTTGAAGCGGCTCCAAGCGACATTGCAATTGGCAAAGCTCCTAATGCAATGGCTAAACTGGTCATTAAAATTGGTCGAAGACGCGCTTCTGAAGCTTCTAAAATTGCTTCCAATTTAGGCTTTCCTTGTTCTCGAAGCTGATTCGCAAATTCGACAATCAAAATACCGTTTTTCGTTACTAATCCAATAAGCATTACAGTTCCAATCTGACTGAAAATATTCCATGTTTGATTGAATAACCAAAGCGAGAATAACGCTCCAGCAACCGCCATCGGCACTGTTAAAATGATAATGAACGGATCAATAAAACTCTCAAATTGCGCCGCTAAAATCAAGAAGATTAAAAGTAAAGCCAAACCAAATGCAAATGAAGTATTTGAGCTACTTTCTACAAAATCTCTTGATTCCCCAGCTAAATCGGTTGTGAAAGTTTCGTCTAGAACTTTAGCTTTGATTCGGTTCATTTCTTCAATTCCGTCACCCATACTTTTTCCTGGGGCTAAACCTGCAGAAACAGTAGCCGACATATATCTGTTATTGTGATACAATTGTGGCGGATTACTTTGTTCTTCAACATTCACAACGTTATCCATTTGGATTAATTCTCCTTTATTATTTTTGACAAACATCGAAGTTAAATCCAATGGTTTTGAACGGTCTTTTTGATCAAACTGACCAATAACTTGGTATTGTTTTCCGTTTTTGATAAAATATCCAAAACGTTGTCCGCTCAAAGAAAGTTGCAATGTTTGAGCAATATCTAAGATCGAAATCCCTAAACTTTCAGCCTTTTCACGATTGATGCTTACGTTGATTTCTGGTTTGTTGAATTTCAAGTTTACATCTGTTGTCGAGAAAACGTCACTTTTTCCAACTTCTTCCATAAACAATGGAATTTTTTCTCTTAGTTTTTCAAAATTTGGAGCTTGAATAATGTACTGAATTGGCAAACCTCCACGTCTGTTTACAGCAATTGTTGGCTGTTGAATAACGGCAGTTTTAGCTTCAGGATATTTTTTTGTCCATTTTGTCAATTTATCAGCGATATCTTTTTGAGACGCTTTTCTTTCGTCTGGCTCTTTTAGTGAAAGTCTGATAAAACCAGTATTTGTTGCCGAAGCTCCAAAACCTGGTGCAGTGATTACTAAACTCACTTTTTCTCCGGAATCGAATCGTCAACCAATTTTGAGATTTCCTGCATAAAACGGTCTGTATATTCATAAGATGAACCTTCAGGAGTTGTCATACGCATAGTTACCGAACTTCTGTCGTCAAGCGGAGCTGTTTCTTTTGGAAGAATGGTAAAGAACAAATAGATCAACCCGAAACATGCAATAAGAATTGGGAAGCTGATCCATTTTTTATCCATAAATTTTGAAAGCGATTCAGCATAATTGCTGTTCATTTTTTCAAAAAATGGCTCAGTTTTAATATAGAATTTTGATTTTTTCTGTTCGCCACCTTTCATTAAATAGGCGTTCAACATTGGCGTAAGCGTAAGTGATACAAATGCAGAAATCAAAACTGCGGCACCAATCACGACACCAAATTCTCTAAAGAGTCGGCCTACGAAACCTTCCAAGAAAATTACAGGTAAAAATACCGCCGCAAGTGTAACAGAAATCGAAATTACTGCATAGAAAATCTCATTTGAACCTTTAATTGCGGCTTCAATTGGCGACATTCCTTCTTCAACTTTTTTGAAGATATTTTCGGTGACTACAATACCATCATCTACAACTAGACCGGTCGCAAGTACAATTGCAAGTAAAGTCAAAACGTTGATTGAGAATCCAAAAAGCCACATGATGAAAAATGTAGCAATCAAGGAAACGGGAATATCAATTAAAGGTCTGAAAGCAATTGCCCAGTCTCTAAAGAATAAATAGATAATGATAATTACCAGAACAATAGAAATTCCTAAAGTTTCAGCAACTTCCATCACTGATTTTTTTACGAAAATAGTATTGTCAAGCGCAATATTCAGTTTAATGTCTTTTGGAAGATCCTTTTTTAAAGCTTCGTATTTTTTATAAAATTCAGCTGAAATATCTAAATAATTTGCTCCTGGCATTGGTACAATTGCCAAACCAATCATTGGCAAACCAGACTGACTCAGTTTTGTTTCGATATTTTCTGGACCAAGTTCTGCACCACCAATATCGCTGAAACGAACAATTTTGTCTCCGTCAGTGCGGATGATGATATTGTTGAATTCTTCAGGTTTTGAAAGGTTTCCAATAGTTTTTACAGTAAGTTCTGTATTGTTACCGGTCAGTTTTCCTGATGGAAGCTCTACGTTTTGTGAGTTTAAGGCAGTACGGACTTCTGCCACTGTACAGCCATAGGCGACAAGTTTAGCAGGATCAATCCATAAGCGCATTGCATAACGTTTTTGCCCCCAAATTTGTACGCCACTCACGCCAGGAATTGTTTCTAAACGTTGCGAAATAACATTTTCAGCGTAATCACTCAATTCAAGCGAATTTCGGCTATCACTTTGAACCGTCATCGAAATGATGGCATCACTATCAGCATCAGCTTTTGATACAACTGGCGGTGCATCAATATCTTGAGGTAAACTTCTGATGGCTTGCGAAACTTTGTCACGTACATCATTTGCGGCTTCTTCTAAATCTTTATCTAGATTAAACTCGATTGTAATATTACTGCTTCCTTGATTACTAGAAGAAGTAATATTTCTGATTCCATCGATGGCATTTACTGCTTTTTCAAGTGGTTCTGTAATTTGCGATTCAATAATGTCTGAATTCGCTCCGGTATAGTTTGTTCTGATCGAAACCTGCGCCGGGTCAATTGAAGGGAATTCTCGAACACCCAAAAAAGTATAACCAATGAAACCGAATAAAATAATCAAAAGATTCAGTACAATCGTTAAAACGGGTCTTCTTATACTTGTGGTTGATAAACTCATATTATGATTTTAGATTTTAGATTTATGATTTTAGACTTTTGATTTATCGCTAAATCTTACTCTTATCTTTAAATCTATATTTAAGTCTTTGGACTTTCGACTTTATGACTATTTTATTTTAACTTTTATTGGCGCATCATTTTTAAGAGACATTACACCACTTGTAACAAGTGTGTCACCAGCTTTCAATCCAGATAAAATTAAAATAGAAGCATCAGTACGAGTCGTTGCTTCAACCATAACTTCTTTGGCTTTGCCCATATCAGAGATATACACTTTCTTTCCGCTTTGAACAGGAACGATAGCTTCTGATGGAACAACAATTGCATCTTTAATGATATTTAGAGGAAGTTTTACATCTGCAAAAGTTCCAGGGAAAAGTTTTCCATCAGTATTATCGGCAATAGCTCTAATTTGTAAAGTTCTTGTTGCAACGGCAACTTCAGGTTCTATAGCGTAGATTTTGGCATTATAGGTTTTGTCTGAACCAGAAACTGTAAAATCAATGCTTGAACCATTGTTTACTTGTGTAGCATATTTTTCAGGAATTGAAAAAGTGATTTTCACTTTGCCCATGTTGACTAATTTTGCAACCAAAATAGTAGGAGTGATGTACGTTCCTGGCGAAATAGAACGCAAACCAATTTTTCCTGAAAAAGGAGCTTTTACAGAGGTTTTTGAAATTTGGGCTTTGATCAATTGTGTTTGTGCTTTTGCAGAAGCATAATCAGCATTTGCTACATCAAATTCTTCTTGGCTGATCGCTTCTTTTTGAAGCAATAATTTTGCTCTTCTTTCATTTTCAGCGACCAAACCTTCTCTAGTTTGCGCTTGACGCAATTGCGCTCTCAATTCAATATCATTCACTTTAAAAAGTACTTGCCCTTTATTTACGTAACTTCCTTCGTTAAAATAAATTCCTTCAACGATTCCAGAAACTTCGCTTCTGATTTCTATTTGCTCATTAGCTTCAATTGATCCTGATAAAGATAAATTATTATCAAAAGTGGCTGTTTTAACAACAATTCCAGTAACTGTTGTTGGTTTGTCTTTGTCGCCAGATTTTTTGATTCATCATTTTTGCTTTTATTGGATACTATTCTGTAGGTAATAAATCCTCCTAAAACAATAATTATCAGGGCGTAAATTAGGTTTTTTACTTTCATAAAATTAAAGTGATATGTTTTTTTGGGTTTTTGTTTTTGTAGCTAACAAATTTAACTTTTTGATACGAAAACGAAAGAGCTTAGCCTTTATTTAACATTTGTATGTACAAGTTTTTGCATTGCCAATTGGTTTAGACTATTTTTCTTTACAATGGTTTAATCTTGGTAGAAAAAAATACTTTTCTCTATGATTTCATTCAAAATGATTTTGGTTTAGTAAAATTCTGAAAAAAGAAAAATTTAAAAGTAAGATTTTGTTTATAAAAAACGTAAAAATACTTGTTTTAAAATTAGGAGAAAACTTACGATGTTTTTTTTGTAATGCATTTTAGCTCAATTATTTTGCGCTTTATCGATTTTATTTGTAACATTGATAAGGTTAAACAAAATAATGGCATTTTTGATTATGTCGTGCTATTTTTTTGTTGCGTTATTGATAAATGTAGGTTTTTTTATTTGTTTTTAGTTTGAATTTTTGCTTCGTCAAATTTTAAAATTAACAAGTGTTTATATTTTTAAATCAAAATCTATTTATTTATGATGAGAAAACTACTCCTTGGCTTATGGTTTTGTTTGCTTCTTGCGGCTATTTCGGTTTTGTTTTGGAAAAATGAATTTCAGTACAGTCTTCCAACACCCATTCCTAAGGATTATCATCCGGTTGCGATGGGAAGCAAGATTGATTTAAAATGTTGCATAATGAATCAAAAACCTGTTTTCATTCACTTTTTTAACCCGGAATGCCCATGCTCCCGTTTTAATATTCCTCATGTCACTGAATTGATAAAAAAATATGGAGATCGTGTTAACTTTAAAATTGTCGTCATAAACAATGAAAAAAGTGTCACTATTGGGGAAATTCAGCAAAAATTTGATGCCAAAATTCCAGTTTATTTTGACCAATCAATTGCAAAAAACTGCGGTGTCTTTTCAACACCACAAGCCGCACTCATTGACAGTTCGCAAATGCTTTATTTTAGAGGGAATTACAATAAAACAAGATATTGTACTGATGCTGATACAAATTATGCCCAACAGGCCATAGAAATGTTGCTAAAAAAGACAAATGCCCCATCATTTGATGCTTTGGCTTTGAAAGCTTATGGATGTTCATTACCAAAATGCACTAAATAAATCTAACCCCTAAATTACCTAAATTTATGAAAAAGAAAGCTAGTTTGAATGAGCAGGATTACCTGCGTAGTTTTATGTCAACAATGACAGAAAAATCGGATACTATTATCAATTATGTTCTTGCCCTTTATTTTCTTCTCGGAATTGCGTTATCTTTTAAATATGATACTTGGGAAATTGGAGCAGGCGTAGGAACGCTGAATTTACTAGCTTATTATTCAGCTAAATTATTTGTCAGAAATTCTAAATTTTATCAATATGTGCTTTCAGTAGTTTTGGCAATTTTTATGGCTCAGTATATTTATCAAATGCATGGTTTATTTGAAATGCATTTTACAGTATTTGTGGCTAGTACCATTTTAATTATTTATCAAAATTGGAAACTTCAAATTCCGCTAACTCTTTTGGTGATCGTACATCATGGAGCTTTGGCATATCTTCAAAATTATGTTTACAACGATGCAAATGGATTGCAAGTTTATTTTTCGCAAGTAAATTTTGATCTTGAAACTTTCTTGATTCACGTTGTATTGGCTGGCGCAGTATTTTTTATGAACGGATACTGGGCTTATTATTTCAAGACGCACAGCCAAAACCACATCACTAAAATTTCTGATGAATATGAATTAGAGAATATCAAATTGGCTTCTGCAAAATTCAGTTCAATGTCTGCAACAAAAGAGTATAATGATTTTATCCATAAAACGACTTTAGATTTAAAAATGCCGGTAAGTTCTGTTTTAAAACTGATTGATGTTTCAAAAGGGCATACTGATAACGATCAGCTCTTGAATTATCTTGATTTGATGAAAGAAAGCGCCAAAAAAATTGATGATCTTGTAAATGATATTCATTTTAAATCTGTGACTGGCAAAACAAATTCAAATCAATAATTAAACTTTATTAAAAAACCGCTTTAATTGAATTTAATGCAATAGTACAAGCACCTAACTTAAACACATATTAATTTTAAATGCAGAATTTATGGATATTAGAATCCCCCGTCCAAATCCATCAGACCGAGAAGTTGATTGGAACAAGAATAAAGTATTACTCAGTAAAACAGACACAAAAGGAACTATTTTATACGCCAATGAAGATTTTATAGATGTTTCAGGCTATGATGAATATGAATTAATAGGACAACCTCATAATATTATTCGCCATCCTGACATGCCTAAAGTAATTTTCAAGTTTTTATGGGATAGTATTAAATCGAGTAGAAATATTCATGTGATCATTAAAAACATGTCAAAAACGGGAAGATACTATTGGGTAATCACTGACTTTAAAATTATTGCCGATTCAAATGGAGAAATAGTAGGTTATTTTGGAACAAGAAAATCGGTTCGTGAAGATATTGTAAGCAAATTTATTGAGCCTTTGTACAATAAGCTTTTGCATATTGAGGAAGCCAGCGGTATGTTGGCATCAGAAGAATATTTAGTTGGTTTTTTAGAAGAACGCAAAAAAACTTATATGGAATACATTGATCATCTTGTTGCGACCGGAAAAGATTGCAAAATTAAAGTAAGCAAAGGTTTGTTTGGAAGTCTTTTTGAAAAGAAAGATAATCTGAAGAAATAGTTCATTATTCAAAAAATGCTTCGCTGTATCAATCAAAATAATCACTATTAATTTGCCCCCCAACAAATCTAATCACCTAGATAATTTTAAGTTTGATATAGCGGAGTGTTTTTTGTTTCTCCCGAGGCTTCGGGATCAGGTTTCAAGTTTCAAGTTTCACGTTTGTTGTAATCTTTGTCACTTTGCACCTTTGAGCCTTTGTTTCTAAAAAAACTAACTAATATAATTCCAGATATTTTTCTTTTTGGTCAATTCAATAAAAACAGCTTTTAAAACTGCATGTTCAGGTTTTTGCAATGCGCTGTCTTCTTTTAAAATTTTCATGGCATAATTTCTGGCCAAAGATAAAATCTCTCGATCTTTTACAATATCAGCAATTTGAAGGTTTAAAACACCGCTTTGTTGTGTTCCCATTAAATCACCTGGGCCACGAAGTTTAAGGTCAACTTCGGCAATTTCAAAACCGTCATTTGTGCCAACCATTGTTTCCATTCTAACTTTGCTGTCGGAACTCAATTTATGGCTCGTCATTAAAATACAATAACTCTGTTCGGCACCACGGCCAACACGCCCACGCAATTGATGTAACTGTGAAAGGCCAAAACGTTCTGCGCTTTCAATAATCATAACACTGGCATTTGGCACATTTACGCCTACTTCAATTACAGTTGTTGCCACCATGATATTGGTTTTCCCTTCAGAAAAGCGTTTCATTTCTGCATCTTTTTCTGCAGGTTTCATTTTTCCGTGCAGAATTGAAATCGAATATTGTGGCAAAGGAAAATCTCTTGAAATGCTTTCGTAGCCGTCCATTAAATCTTTGTAATCCATTTTTTCAGATTCCTGAATCAACGGATAAACAATATAAATTTGTCTTCCCTTGGCAATTTCATCGCGAAGAAATTTCCAGACTTTCAAACGGTTTGTGTCGTATCTATGAACCGTTTGGATGGGCTTTCTTCCTGGTGGCAATTCATCAATTACAGAAATATCCAAATCGCCATATAAACTCATCGCCAAAGTTCTCGGAATTGGCGTTGCGGTCATAACTAAAACGTGTGGCGGAATATCATTTTTCTTCCACAATTTTGATCGTTGTTCTACACCAAAACGGTGTTGTTCATCAATAATCGATAAACCTAAATTTTGGAATTTCACTTTATCTTCTAACAAAGCATGAGTTCCAATTATAATTTGCAAGCTTCCGTTTTCAAGTTCTTCGTGAATAATTTTTCGTTCAGAAGTTTTCGTTGAGCCGGTCAATATTCGAATATTGATATTTAAAGTATTGGCAAATGCCGATAAACCAATAAAATGCTGATTGGCCAAAATCTCCGTTGGCGCCATCAAACAAGCCTGAAAACCATTGTCAATTGCCAAAAGCATACTCATAAAGGCAACAATTGTTTTTCCAGAACCCACATCACCCTGAAGCAAGCGATTCATTTGGGCATTGCTTCCCATATCGGTACGGATTTCTTTTAGTACTCTTTTTTGAGCTCCGGTCAAATCAAAAGGCAAATGATTTTGGTAAAATGCATTGAAAAGTTCACCAACTTTAGTAAACGGATGCCCTTTTATTTTATGTTTTCGGATTAAATTTTTTGTAATTAATTGAAGTTGAATGAAAAACAATTCCTCAAATTTTAATCGGAATTGGGCTTTCGCCAAAATTTCAGTGCTTTTTGGAAAATGAATATTGAATAAAGCCGCTCTTTTCGGAATCAATTTCAATTCTTCAATCAAATATGGCGGAAAAGTTTCAGTAAACAAAGCTTGTGTTTCAATAAACAATTGTTCCATTAATTTATTGATTGTTCTATTCGAAATCCCTCGATTAGCAAGAGTTTCAGTCGAAGGATAAACAGGTTGCATTGCAGAACGAAGACTTTTTTCATGTTCGCTTAAAAGCTCAACTTCCGGATGTGCCATACTAAATTGACTTCCGTAAAGAGAGCATTTTCCAAAAATTACTAAAGTCTCATTCAGTTTTAAACTCTCCCTAATCCATTTATGTCCTTGAAACCAATTCAGTTCAATTTGCCCAGTATCATCCACGAAAGTGGCAACCAAACGCTTTTTGTTTTTGGCAAATTCAACTGTTTTGATATTGATGATTTTTCCAATAATTTGAACTTCAGTTCCTGTATTTTGGAGTTCGTTTATCTTGTAATAGCGTGTTCTGTCAATATATCTATTCGGAAAAAAATTAACTAAGTCTCCGTATTTATGAATTCCCAATTCCTTGCGAAGCAACTGGCCACGAGTCGGGCCAACGCCTTTTAGGTATTCGATAGGAGTTTCAAGAAGATTGTTAGACATTTAGGAATTTTAGATTTTAGATTGTTGATTTTAGATTGATTGGATTTGAAATTTGGTCCCGATGCATCGGGATTAATTGGAATTTTATTAAAAAGCGAAGATAGATTTAAATTAGGAAATTTGAAAATCTTATGTTTAGTGCTTTTTTTGATTTTGATAATGTTTTCAAGCTTTCCATATTATCTTATTGTTAATTCAATAGCTTAAGGCGCAACTATTTTTATAAAGTTAAGTCTTATTAATATTAACCTTAAAACTTTAGAAAAAATGAAAAAAATTGTACTATTATTTGCCTTCGTTCTAACGCTTATTTCTTGCTCAAACAATGATTCTGATGATGTGGTTGTTTCTGATTATTATGGAAAATGGAATCAATTTGCTGTTGAACCGTATGCAAGTGACCCATCTTCGACACAATTTTCGTATCAATTTAATAAAGATAACACTTTTACAAAAACACGAAATTATGATAATAAGATCACAATTTTATCAGGAACTTTTGAAATAAAAACAACCGAAAACGCAACTGTTTTTGTTTTAACGTACACAGAGCAAAATTTTTTAATATCAAGTTGTACAGGTGGTTTAATTGAGAGTTTAACTTTGGATAAATCAGGTTATTTAAAAGACAATGCAAGTATGTGTGATCGCGACTATACGTACAAAAAAAGCAAAATAAAAACCGTAAGTTTGCTAAACAATCAAAAGTATTCTTTTTTTAATTGAATACTTTTTTCTTTTTAAAAAACTTTGAATATGAAAACACACTTAGCTCTTTTACGCGGAATCAATGTTTCTGGTCATAACATGATGAAAATGGATGCTTTGAAAACCATGCTGGAAAACATCGGATTTCAAAATGTTCGAACTTATCTGCAATCTGGAAATGTATTTGTTGACAGCGAAGAAGATGCGGCGAAAGTTGGTTTCATGATAAAACAGGAAATTTTTAAAGTTTTTGGCCATGAAGTTCCTACGATTGTGATTGCCAAAGAAGATTTAGAATTGTGTTTTAAAAACAATCCTTTCCTGAAAGAGAAAGATATTGATACAAAAAAGCTTTATGTGGCCTTTGTCTCAATTGCCTTAAAAAAGAAAGTATAAATGATTTGAAAATCAGTCAATTTAAGCCAGATGAAGCAAGTATTGACGGTAATAGGATTTTTATTAAATATGCCATTGGAGCTGGAAAAACAAGGTTGGAAGGTAAATACATCGAGAAAAAATTGAATGTTATCACAACAATGAGAAACTGGAATACCGTTACGAATCTACTACAAATGTATGCGGAGTAAATTTTAGTCACGTAGCCATTTTTGCATTGCAGGAAATGCAGTTTTATGTTCTTTCTCTGCACGTTCGTTTCCAAGACACAACCCCATCCATTCAAGTAGTGGTAAACCGATATAATTTTTGGAGTTAAAATTTGAAATATACCAATCTGAAGAATTTTTGTAGCCATTAGAATGAAATACAAATTCTAAAGGCAATTGTAAATGGTGTAAAGCCGCATATGACCATAAAATTGCGACAATTTCGTCTCCTTGTGTCGGCCAGTCGATAGAAATTTGATTGGTGCCAATTAATTTTCTTTCTACAGAAGTTGCAACTGCAAGATGTCCTGCTTCGTGCAATATATCGCCAGGGTATAAAAGTTTTTCATAATCAATATAGATGCAATTAGAACCCAATTCTAATCCAGGCAAAAAAGTTGAATCCAATTGTTTTTCTATAACATCAATTCCTATTTCGTTCAGGAATTTTAATGCTTTTTTCAATTCAGTATTCTCTTTTAAAATCATCTTAATTAGCTTTATTTGCAAAATTAACTTCTTACTTGGCGATCAAATCACAATACCAAAATCCGAAATCGAAAGCAGTTTTGTCGTTTGTGTCGCAAGCTTTGTTTGAAGAATCGTCGGTTTTTGGTTTTTCATATTTGCGGTAAACGATTTCACCAATTTCAAAATCTATAGGTTTTGAAAAAATCGGACCATCGAAAGCAAAAGTGTGAAATTCGCCGTTTTCTCCACAAACGTCGACATTTTCTGGTAAATCATTGATGAAATCTTGGTCTATAATTCGGCCAACAAAACTTTTGTCTAGATATTTTTCATTTACACAAACCACGATAGTTTTAAAACCGAGAGAAATAAATTCCTGAATCAAATCATGCGACGAAATCTTCCAAATTGGAAAAACACCTTCAAAGCCCAATTTTGCTAATTGATCTTCACGGTATTTGCGAAGATCTTCTAAAAATATATCGCCAAAAACAGAATGCGAAATGCCTTTATTTTTTAGTTCTGCCAATGTTTCAAACATCACATTTTCATAGACTTCCATAGTTGGCATTTCCGGAATTTCCATGATTTTTAATGGAATTCCAATGCTTTTTGCTTGCGCTTCCAGTAATTCAACGCGAACGCCGTGCATTGAAATTCGCTGAAATTGTTGATTCACGCTCGTAAGCAAATATTCGATTTTAAAATCAGGATTTTGAAGAATTTTATAGAGAGAAAGAGCAGAATCTTTTCCGGCTGCTCCAGTTGAATATGGATTTTTTAGGTGTTGACACGATTTGGAATTTTAAATCGTAAACTTACAAATTTCATTCTATTTGTTGATGAAAGGTTTGTAACTTTGGGAATTTGGAATAAATTCAAAATTTTAATGAAATACATTTTTCTCTTCATAACTTCTTTCGTATTTGCCCAACAAACCCAATATGTTGATTTTAAATCGGCTTCGGGGAAACTAACATTAAATTCGAAAGAAAAATCAATTTCAGGAAATGTCGACTATACTTTCTCGGTTTTAAAACCAATTGATACCATAAAAATTGATGCAAAAAACATGGAATTTTCCAATGTAAAAATCAATAATCACAATGCTGTTTTCGTTAATTCCGGTAAGCAATTGGCAATCGTTTCTAATTTTCAAAAAGGCGAAAATCATTTGACTTTTGAATATACAGCAAAACCAAAGCAAGCTTTGTATTTTGTTGATATTGAAAATAAAGAGGTTCAAATCTGGACGCAAGGGCAGGGAAGATACACCAGCAATTGGTTTCCGAGTTTTGATGATGTAAATGAAAAAGTCGTTTTTAACCTAGGAATAACTTATGATACAGCTTATCAAGTTGTCTCGAACGGAATTTTAAAAGAAAAAACTCAAAACGGAAATTCATTTTATTGGCAATATGAAATGGAAAAACCAATGAGTTCTTATGTTTTAATGCTTGCTATTGGGAAATACGATAAAAAAGAATCTAAATCAAAATCGGGTATTCCTCTAGAATATTATTTAGAAAATAAAGATGCGTCGCGCTTTGAATCTACTTACCGCTATTCAAAACGTATTTTTGATTTTTTAGAGAAAGAAATCGGCGTAAAATATCCTTGGGGAATTTATAGAGAGATTCCCGTGCGAGATTTTTTGTATGCCGGAATGGAAAACACAACTTCGACACTTTTTGCGACTAGATATGTTGTTGATTCAATTGGTTTTGGAGATCGCAATTATACAAATGTCGATGCGCATGAACTAGCGCATCATTGGTTTGGGAATTTGATTACAGCCGAAAGCAGTAAACATCATTGGCTTCAGGAAGGTTTTGCAACTTATTACGCGGCTTTAGCTGAACGCGATATTTTTGGCGACGATTATTTTTATTCGAAACTTTATGACACTGCTCAACAAATAAAATTTGCTTCAAGAACCGATTCAATTCCGGTTTTGAATCCAAAAGCCAGTTCACTTACTTTTTATGAAAAAGGAGCTTGGGCGCTTTTTGTTTTGCATGAATCAATTGGAGATAAAGCATTTAAAAAAGCAATAAAAAGTTATCTTAAAAAATATGCGTATCAAACGGTAAAAACAGAAGATTTTTTTAGTGAAATCAGAAAAGTATCTAATTTTGATTTGGAAAAATTTCAAAAAACATGGTTAGAATCGACGGTTTTTGATACGTCAACTGCAAATGCGCTATTGAGCAAAAACAAAGCAATTCAGATTCGGTTAGAGGTTGATAAATTGAAAAAAACGCCTTTGGAAGAAAAGAAAGATTTTTTTGTTAAAACCTTGAATTCAGATGTTTATCACTCGGTAAAAGAAGCAATTATTGATCAATTGGAAAATGAGAAATACGAAGCTAAAAAGGAATTATTGTTATTAGCGATGAAAACCAATGATGTTCAGATTCGTCAAACCGTTGCTGAAAGTTTAATTAAATTACCTGAAGATTTTAGAGCTGAATATGAAACTTTACTAGATGATAAATCCTATCAAACCCAAGAAGTAGCATTATATTGGCTGTGGAGAAATTTTCCAGAACATCGAAAAACTTATTTGGAGAAATCAAAAGATTGGATCGGTTTTAATGATTATAATCTTCGTACGATGTGGCTTTCACTGGCATTATCTACTCCAAATTATGCTGAAAATCCTGAGGAACTTGTAACTGAATTGATTGATTTTTCTTCAACCAAATATGAAGCAACAACCAGACAAAATGCGCTTGAAAAACTAATTGCGTTTAAAATTATCAACGATCAGGTTTTGAGTAACTTAGTTGCATCGACAACGCATCATATGTGGCAGTTTTCAAAATTTGGAAGAGATACAATCAGAATGTTATTAAAAAATTCGGAAATGCGTGCTTCGTTTGAAAGAATTTTGCCTAATTTGACCCCCGATGAACAATTTCAATTGAATCGATTGCTGAAAGAATAAAATAGAGGCAAGAGACAAGAAAGTATCAAGAAACAAAAAGTGATTAAAGATTTATGTTTATATGTCTTTGCTCTTACATCTTTCTTCTATTTTCTAAAAAAATAAAACCTACAATACCACATATGAGAGCATTAGTTATTTCTGGCGGCGGAAGTAAAGGCGCATTTGCCGGCGGAGTTGCACAATATTTAATCGAAGAAAAAAATCACGAATACGACTTGTTTTTAGGCACTTCTACAGGGAGTTTGCTTATTCCGCATTTAGCTCTTGGACACATCAAAAAAATCCATTCGGTTTATACTAATGTTACAATGTCCAGTATTTTTAATATTTGTCCATTTGTAGTTAAAAACAAAGAAGGCGTTGATATTGTTACAATAAATCACTTCAATGTTTTGCGCCAGTTTCTTAAAGGAAAACGAACTTTTGGGGAAAGCAAAGGTTTGAAGAAATATATCCGAAACAATTTTTCTTTATCGGATTTTAATAAGCTTAAAAAACTCAAAACTGATGTTATTGTAACCGTTACTAATTTTACTAAAAACGAATCTGAATATAAATCGGTGAAAGATTGTACTTATGAAGAGTTTATAGAATGGTCTTGGATTTCAAGTAATTATGTTCCGTTTATGAGTTTGGTTGAAAAGAACAACTGCGAATATGGTGATGGCGGTTTTTCAAGTTTAGTGCCAATTCGTGAAGCTATCAATCGCGGCGCTACTGAAATTGATGTAATTGTTTTGGAAACGGAAGTAAATACTACTAAAACGGTTATTGGTAAAAATCCGTTTTCATTAATGATTGATTTGTTCCGAATTGCGCTCGATCAAGTAGAAAAACATGATATTGCTATAGGAAAACTTATGGCAAGCAACAAAGATGTAAAACTAAATTTATACTATACCCCAATTAAACTTACTGATAATGCTTTGATTTTCAATAAAGAGATCATGAAGGAATGGTGGAAGCAAGGATATGAATATGCTCAGAATAAGTCTGAAGTTATGAGTGATAATAAGATATTGATTTGAGATTGCAGATTGTAGATTTTAGATTGTAGATTAAAATGTCAAAATCTACAATCTGCAATTTCAAATCTTTATTCTACCACAAGTCCGCAACCTCATTTTTAATAAAACTCAAAGCGACATTGCTTGGAGATTGTTTTTCTAATAAATCATTCAAAATAACTTCACGTAATTTATCTGCATTTTCAACACGGTCGCTCATTGCACTTTTACGAATCATTTGAATTGTTGCATTTTTTGCCGTTGTGATTATGGTCCAGCATTCTTCAGACATATAAATTTGTTGCGTCAAATTGTGCTCGAATTCATTTTCGATTTGGTCAATAAGGTAATTTTCGTAATCGTGTTTGTCGTTAGAGATTGGCGCAACTCTAATTAGTAATTTCGTCAGATTGATGCGTTCTAAAAATAACGTCATACGCTCATACGCTTGCAAACGTATAGGTAATGATTGCTTCTGGTAATCTCTATTCAATAAAAAAGCACGTTTTTTATCGTTGTTTTTGATATGCAGTTCAAAAAAACTGTATGCTACAAATCCGGTTACAATTGCAGGTAAAGTATAACTGGCTAATTCTATAATTCTTGTAAAATCCATTTGGGTTAATTTTTTAGCAAAAATATACTTTTTGATGAGAAATCCATTTTAAATTTTTGGTAATAAACAAAACGGAAAGGCTTACTTTTGCAAGTACTTTTTCAAAATCTACCGAAACATACTTTTAATGGATTCATATATAATTATTTTGCTTTGTTTGGTCGCTTTTGCAGCGGGTTTTATTGATGCTATTGTCGGCGGTGGTGGATTAATCCAAACTCCAATGGGATTGATTTTATTGCCAAATCTTCCAGTTTCCACAGTTATTGGATCGTTAAAAATTCCAGCATTTACGGGAACCTCTTTTGCGACTTTTCAATATTTAAAAAAGGTTGTAATTCAGTGGAAGTTGTTGATTATAATGATGTGTTTGGCAGTTCCATCGGCATTTTTGGGTTCTACAATTTTGACATTAGTGAGCAATGATTTTATGAAACCGCTTTTATTGGTGGTTTTGTCGTTGTTGTTTGTTTATACGTATGCAAAGAAAAATTTTGGACAGCATGAAGCCAAAGAACATTCAGAAGTTACGCAAATTATCTATGCTGTTCTAATTAGTATGATTGTTGGATTTTACGACGGATTTATTGGCCCTGGAACAGGAAGTTTTTTTGTAGTTGCATTTATTGCGCTTTTAGGGTTTGATTTTTGCACGCTTCCGCGAATGCCAAAATGGTAAATCTGGCAACGAATTTTGGTTCAATTTGTCTTTTTATGATCAAGGGAAAAATAATCTGGGCAATCGCAATTCCAATGGCAATCAGCAATGGTCTTGGAGGATGGCTTGGTGCAAAACTGGCTATTAATAAAGGAAATAGTTTTATTAGGATTTTCTTTTTGATTGTTGTGGTAGGGACTTTGATTCGATTTGCTTACGATGTGTTTTTTAAGTAAGTTGCTAAGATTCTAAGATGCTAAGTTGCTAAGTTTTTCTTTTTTGCCTAAATAAAAAACTTAGAGTCTTAGTGGCTTAGGATCTCAAAAAAATGTTTGTTCTTAGCCCCGATTGAGGCGGTATCCTCGCGACAGAGCGAAGAGATATAGCCGAAAGCGGGAACCCATGCCTGAAAAAATGCCTAATGTTCGGCTTAAAAAAAGAAAAAACTTAGCATCTTAGAACCTTAGAATCTTAGTAGCTATTTAGAGTTTTAATTCTTATTTTTGCATATATAAGGAGATAAATTACATGCAGAAATATATTGACCAGCTCAACGAAGCACAGAGAGCGCCTGTTTTAAAGAAAGACGGGCCAATGATTATTATTGCTGGTGCAGGTTCGGGAAAAACCCGTGTTTTAACGATTAGAATTGCTTATTTGATGCATCAGGGAATTGATGCATTCAATATTTTGTCGCTGACTTTTACCAATAAAGCGGCGAGAGAAATGAAACACAGGATTTCGGATATTGTGGGAGCATCTGAAGCGAAAAACCTTTGGATGGGAACGTTTCACTCTATTTTTGCTCGTATTCTTAGAGCAGAATCAGATCATTTGGGTTATCCTTCCAATTTTACGATTTATGATTCTCAGGATTCGGCCAGATTGATTTCTTCAATTATTAAAGAAATGCAGTTGGATCGCGATATTTATAAACCAAAGCAAATTTTAGGTCGTATATCTAGTTATAAAAACAGCTTAATCACCGTTAAAGCTTATTTTAATAATCCGGAATTGGTTGAAGCCGATGCTATGGCAAAAAGACCAAGATTGGGTGAAATTTATCAGCAATATGTGGAGCGCTGTTTTAAAGCCGGCGCAATGGATTTTGATGATTTGTTGTTGAAAACCAATGAATTGCTGACACGTTTTCCTGAAGTTTTGGCGAAATATCAAAATCGTTTCCGTTATATTTTGGTTGATGAGTACCAAGATACGAATCATTCTCAGTATTTGATTGTTAGAGCTTTATCGGATAAATTTCAGAATATTTGTGTGGTTGGAGATGATGCACAGAGTATTTATGCTTTCCGCGGAGCGAATATTAATAATATTTTGAATTTCCAGAAAGATTATGAAGGCGTGGTAATGTTCCGTTTGGAGCAGAATTACCGTTCGACACGAAATATTGTTGAAGCGGCAAATACTGTAATGGATCATAATAAAACAAAGCTTGATAAAGTAGTTTGGACAGCGAATGAATTTGGACCAAGAATTAAAGTCCACCGAAGTTTGACAGATGCCGAAGAAGGGCGCTTTGTAGCGAGCACGATTTTTGAGCAGAAAATGCAGAATCAGTTGCATAATGGCGCTTTTGCCATTTTGTATCGTACAAATGCGCAGTCACGTGCAATGGAGGATGCTTTAAGAAAACGTGATATTCCGTATCGAATTTATGGAGGTTTGTCTTTCTATCAACGTAAAGAGATTAAAGACGTTTTATGTTATTTGCGTTTGGTTTTAAATCCAAAAGACGAAGAAGCTTTAATTCGTGTCATCAATTATCCAGCACGTGGAATCGGGGATACAACTGTTGAAAAATTAACTATTGCGGCAAATCATTACAAGCGTTCTATTTGGGAAGTAATGGTGAATATCGATAAAATCGACCTGAAACTGAATGCTGGAACCAAGAACAAATTGAAAGATTTTGTAACGATGATTCAGAGCTTTCAGGTTATTGATCAAAATCAGGATGCTTTTTATATCACGGATCACGTTGCAAAGAAAACCGGATTGGTTCAAGAATTGAAGAAAGATGCTACGCCGGAAGGAATGGCGAAGATTCAGAATATCGAAGAACTTTTAAATGGTATCAAAGATTTTACTGAAGGACAAAGAGAGATTGACGGAGCTAGAGGTGCACTTTCTGAATTTATGGAAGATGTAGCTTTAGCAACCGATTTAGATAAAGATACCAACGATGAAGATCGTGTGGCTCTAATGACGATTCACTTGGCAAAAGGATTGGAGTTTCCGCACGTTTTTGTGGTGGGAATGGAAGAAGATTTGTTTCCTTCTGCCATGAGTATGAGTACAAGAAGCGAATTGGAAGAAGAGCGTCGTTTGTTTTATGTGGCATTGACACGTGCAGAACATCAAGCGTATTTGACATATGCGCAATCTCGCTACCGTTGGGGAAAATTAACTGATAGTGAACCGTCTCGTTTTATCGAGGAAATTGATGGTCAGTATTTAGAATATTTGACTCCGTCTGAAACTAATTATCGTTACAAATCTCCAATTGACGGAGATATTTTTGGAGATGTTGATAAATCGAAACTGAGATTAAGCAAGCCAGTTGGAGGAACTCCGCCAAAACATATTACAGACAATAGTCCAAAACCGGATTTAAATATCAGAAAGCTTAAGCCAGTTGGAGGAACGAATCCAAATGCTGGTGCTCCAAATTTATTTGATAGCAAATTAACGGTTGGAAATGTAGTAATGCACGAGCGTTTTGGAAAAGGCGAAGTGATTAATCTGGAAGGTGTTGGCGCAGATAAAAAAGCAGAAATTAAATTTGAAGTAGGCGGAATCAAGAAATTGTTGTTAAGATTTGCTAAATTAGATGTCGTAGGATAAAAAAATTCAAGTTTTGAAAACATTTGTCACCCTGAGCGAAGTCGAAGGGCGCTCCAATTGGACGTGGGCTTCGACTTCGCTCAGCCTGACAAACTTTAAACCTGAAACAAACAAAACTTTAAACAAAAAGCATAATGGCTGAATTCATAAAAATATACCCAGATAAACCTAGTGAAGCCGCCATTGCAAAAGTGGTTAAAGTGCTTCAGAATGGAGGTTTGGTAATTTATCCGACAGATACTGTTTACGGTTTGGGTTGTGATATTACCAATTCACGCGCATTAGAAAAAATTGCAAAAATTAAAGGGGTCAAATTAGAGAAGGCAAATTTTTCTTTTATTTGTCATGATTTGAGCAATTTATCAGATTATGTGCGTCAGATCGATACATCGACTTTCAAAATATTGAAAAGAGCTTTGCCAGGTCCTTATACTTTTATTTTGCCAGGTAATAATAATTTGCCAAAAGAGTTCAAAAAGAAAACTACAGTTGGTATTCGTGTACCTGATAATAATATTATTTTAGAAATTGTTCGTCAGCTTGGAAATCCGGTTGTTTCAACTTCTATTCGTGATGAAGATGACGTGATTGAATATACCACAGATCCTGAACTGATTTTCGAGAAATGGCAAAATCTTGTAGATATGGTAATTGATGGAGGTTATGGCGACAACGTTGGTTCGACTATTATTGACTTGTCAGAACATGAGCCAGTTGTTGTGAGGGAAGGTAAAGGCGATATTGATATTTTATAAGAAAATAGGTATATTTTTAGGAAAATACAAAAAGGTTTGGTTAATTAGCTACTAATTAATCAAACCTTTTGGCTTTAATGAAAAAACTCTTTACTCTTTTGTTTTTATTTTCTGCGGTCACTATATTTTCACAACATAATCTTAATGGTAAAATTATAGGCAAGGATAATACTCCAATAGAAGGAGTAAATATTTACTATGATGGTACAACAATTTCAACAGTTTCAGATGCTGATGGAAAATTTTCTATCAAGTATGAACCTAATGCTAATAGTATTTTAGTAATTAGTTCAATGGGATATCAAACCGAATATCTGTCGGGATTAGATGTTTCGAAGCCATTAAATATTACACTGAAGATTTCGGAAAATGAGCTTAAAGAAGTTGTAGTTAACAATAATAATGAGTTTACAAGAGCTCAGAAACTAAAGCTGTTTAGAGAATATTTTTAGGAAAAACTAGTAATGCTAAATCAGCTATTATTAAAAATGAAGATGATATTAAATTTAATTATGATAAAAAGAATTTGCTGTTTACAGCCTCTTCAGATAAACCTTTGGTAATTATAAATCCAGCCTTAGGATATAAAATTGATTTTGAATTGGTGATTTTTGAAGTTTCTTTTAATAGATTCAGCATTAATTCAATAGATGCATATAAAAATTTTTATGGTGGCGTAAGTCGATTTGAAGAAATTGATAATAGTGCTAAAGTTTTAAAAAGACGAGAAAAAACGTTTCAGGGATCTCAAATTCAGTTTTTCAGAAATTTAGCAAATACAGATTGGGAAGCTAAGAAGTTTTTGTTGTTTAAAGGTAAATATAATCAGGATCCAACTAAATGTTTTAAAATAACTAAAGAAGGCGATTTTGCAAAAGTAGAATTGATTCCTCAAGATAATGGCGAAAATACAAATCTAAACTCAAAGTATATTGTATCATATAATCTTATCTTTGATAAAAAAGAAGCGTCGAGAATCACTTTTGAAACAAAAAGTTTTTATATTTATAAGTATGGAAATAATTCAAATATTCAAGACATACTTTTTTCAGGAAAAATTTCGGAAAAAAGAGTTGGTGATATGTTGCCTTTAAATTATGGAATCGAATAATTGTAATGTTTAAAACGGCAACATGGTATATTTGTAAAAAAAACTGAAATTGTGTAAATGTTAAAAAATAATCACTAACTTTAGTATAGTTAAAATTTAGTTAGTTGATTAAAAATAATGCTATTCTTAATTTATATTTAATTGGTTATTAAAAAAATTAAGGATACATAAAAGCAGGTCGTAAGACCTGCTTTTTCTGTTTTTATGATATGTAAAACAAGGATTATTTAGCCTGTTTTTTCATTTCTTTTTCGATCATATCATAGAACTGATCGATTTTTGGCATAACCACGATACGAGTTCTTCTGTTACGAGCTTTGTTTTCTGGAGTATCATTTGCAACTAATGGCACGTAAGAGCTTCTACCAGCGGCAATTAATTTTGCAGGATTAACTCCAAGATCATTTGTTAATACACGAACGATAGAAGTAGAACGTTTAACACTTAAATCCCAGTTGTCTAGCAAAACTCCGTTGCTTTTGTAAGGAACGTCATCTGTATGACCTTCAACCATACATTCAAAGTCAGGTTTGTCATTTACAACTTTAGCAACTTTCGCTAAAACAGATTTTGCTTTGTCGCTTACGTCATAACTTCCACTTTTGAATAACAATTTATCAGCAATAGAAATAAATACAACTCCTTTTTCAACATTGATTTCGATATCTGGATCGTTGATTCCAACAGCTCCTTTTAAACTTGTAACTAATGCTAAAGTTACACTGTCTTTTTTCGTAAGAGCATCTTGAAGTCTTGAGATTTTCAAATCTTTCTCTTTTAAGCTTTCTAGAGATTTTTCTAGGTTTTCAGCTCCTTTAGTAGTTAAAACCGTTAAATCTTTTGAACTGTTGATTAAGTCTTGATTATGTTGTTTTAAACCGTCAACTGTAGCGACCAAACCAGCTTTTTCTTCTAGACAAGAATTTAATTTCACAGTACAAGAGTTTAATAAATCTTGGGTCTCTTTGTTCTTAGCTTCAAGTGTCGCGTATTGCTTTTTCGATACACACGAAGTTAAGGCCATTAATACTGATAGTGCGATAACTATTTTTCTCATAGGTATTATATTTAATTAAACGTTGATTACAAATTTAGTTTTTAATATTTTGTTTACTGTTAAAGATTTCTTTAAAAACCAGCAATTTCTTTACGTAATATAGGTAAACGATACTTTTTACGGTATAGTATTGCTGTATTTGAAAATCTTTTCTCTTTTTTAGATACTTTAAAGATAGGCAATAAAATGAGAAATGTGCTTTTAAAATAGCAAAAGTATGGCTGAATTTCCCTTGTGTAAGAAAACGGATACCCGCAATTCCATCTAAAACCATTCGGAAGAAAATAGTGAAAAACAATCCTTTCTTTGGCAAATTTTTCACAAGCATCAATAATGAATTTCTAAAATTCAAAAACGTTTTCCGTGGATTTCCTTGCTGTAAAGTTGCGCCTCCAACATGATAAACAACAGATTTCGAATTATACTTTATAATATGTCCTTCATTTGTCGCGCGCCAGCATAAATCAATTTCTTCCTGATGCGCAAAAAACTTTCGTCAAACCCACCTAATTCATCGTAAACATTCTTTCGGATAAAAAAGCATGCCCCAGAAGCCCAGAATAATTCGCAATTATCATTGTATTGGCCATTATCTTTTTCTACGGTATCAAAAATGCGTCCGCGACAAAACGGGAAACCATATTTATCAATAAATCCGCCAGCTCCTCCGGCATATTCAAAATATTCTTTGTTTTTAAAGTCAAGAATTTTAGGCTGAATAATTGCGGTTTGTTTTTCAGATTCAAAAGTTTCCAATATGGGTTTCAGCCAATTTTCAGTTACTTCAATATCTGAATTTACTAGAGCATAAATTTCTGCATCAATATTTTTCAATGCATCATTGTAGCCTTTTGCAAAACCATAATTACCAGTATTTTTTACAATTTTTACTGTAGGGAAATTTTGTTGAACAAATTCAACTGAATTATCTGTAGAATCATTGTCGGCAACATAAATTGTTGCTCCTTCTGAAAACTGAATAACAGATGGTAAAAACTGCTCAAGCAATTTTACTCCGTTCCAATTTAAAATGACAACTGCTATTTTATCCAAAAGTTCTTAAATTATTTATTTTAATGGTTTTCTTTATAATCAGGAAGGCTTCTCAAAAACTCATATTTCTCGTTTTCAAAATCCATTTGACAATAAAAATGGTTTAGTCCGTTTGTGACATTCAAAAACCGTGCCTGCATTGTCATATTGTAGCGAGCAATTTGATCAAAAGTAGCTTGAGAAATTTTTACTTCGGGCGCTTTGCATTCTACTAATATATGTATAGAGCCATTTGAGTTAAAAACAACAACATCATATCTTTTTCGTAACCCATTGACTTTTAAAACTTTCTCAACGTTTATTAGTGATTTGGGATATTTTTTTCGTGAATCAAATAATGAACGACGTGCTGGCGAACCCATTCTTCTGGGGTAAGAATGATAAATTTTTTCTGATTTCATCAAAAATAGACACTTTATTTTCGCTATTTTTGAATCGAAAACTATAGGTTGGGAAATTTAATTGTCGCATAAAGCAAAAATATAAAATAGTTTTAGGTTTCAAACCAACTTGAAACTTTAAACTTGAAACAAATTTTAAATGGACGAAGTTGTAAAGATTGTCAATGATATTAAGGCTGGAAATATAAAACCAATTTATTTTTTCATGGGCGAAGAACCTTACTATATAGATAAGTTAACTGAATATATTGAGGAGAATGTGCTCGCTGAAGAAGAAAAAGGTTTCAATCAAACTGTTTTGTACGGAAGAGATGTTTCTATTGAAGATATTGTTTCAACCGCCAAGCGCTATCCTATGATGGCTGATCGTCAAGTTGTTATTGTAAAAGAAGCACAAGATTTATCTCGAAATATTGATAAATTAGAAGCGTATGCCAATAATCCTATGGAAACTACGGTTTTAGTTTTTTGCTACAAATACAAAACGCTGGACAAACGCAAGAAAGTAACGAAAGTTCTAGCTCAAAACGGATTAGTTTACGAAAGCAAAAAACTTTACGAAAACCAAGTTGGTGATTGGATCAAGCGTGTCTTAGCGGGAAAAAATATACAATTGATCCAAAAGCAAATGCCATGTTGGTAGAGTTTTTAGGAACCGATTTGAGCAAAATCAACAATGAATTAGAAAAACTGCAAATTATTTTGCCACAAGGCACAATGATTACAGCAGAACATATTGAGGAAAACATTGGTTTTAGTAAAGACTATAATGTTTTTGAACTTCGAAAAGCAATTGGAGAACGCAATCAATTGAAAGCGTATAAGATAGCCGAAAATTTTGCTCATAATCCAAAGGAATATCCGTTGGTTATGACTACAGGATTGGTTTTCGGATTCTTTGTGCGACTTTTAAAATACCACGGATTAAAAGATAAAAACCCAAAAAATGTCGCTTCTGTTCTTGGTGTAAATCCATTTTTTTGAAAGAATATGATTTGGCGGTCAAAAATTATCCAATGCGAAAAGTAAGTCAGATAGTTGGTGCTTTGCGAGATATTGATGTAAAAAGCAAAGGAGTAGGAGCAAATGCACTTCCGCAATCAGATTTATTAAAAGAAATGCTTTATAAAATATTTAATTAAGCCGTAATAATTCACGATATTTGCCTTTCTAAAAAATAATCAGATTAAAAAATAATTACACAATTATGGGAATGAATAAAAATACCATTTTAGGATGGGCCACTTTGATAATGGTGCTTATGGGATTGTTGCTTATAGGTCTTGGGATCTTTAGGTACAGTGATGTTTCGGGCTGGGGATTCGCCGCAGTTGGAGTTGGTTTTTTTGCTAATGCCTGGGTTTTCAATGCTTTGAAAGGAAGGGTTTAATCTGTTTTTGATCATAATAAATAATTTAAATAAAAAATAAAAACAAATGTCAGACGATAAGAAAGTAATTTTCTCAATGCAGAAATTGAGTAAAACCTATCAAGGAGCAGACAAACCAGTACTTAAAAATATTTATTTGAGTTTCTTTTACGGGGCTAAAATTGGTATTTTGGGTCTTAATGGTTCTGGAAAATCTTCTCTTTTAAAAATTATTGCAGGAGTTGATAAAAACTATCAAGGTGATGTGGTTTTTCAACCGGGTTATACTGTAGGTTACTTAGAGCAAGAGCCAATTCTTGATGATTCTAAAACAGTTATCGAAATTGTTCGTGAAGGAGCGACTGAGACAATGGCGGTTTTAGAAGAATACAATCAAATCAATGATTTATTTGGTCTTCCGGAATATTACGAAGATCAGGACAAAATGGATAAATTGATGGACCGTCAAGCGGCATTGCAAGATAAAATTGATGCTCTTGGTGCTTGGGAAATCGATACGAAATTAGAAATCGCAATGGATGCATTGCGCACGCCAGAAGGTGACACACCAATCAAAAACCTTTCTGGAGGTGAGCGTCGTCGTGTAGCTTTATGTCGTTTGTTGTTGCAACAACCAGACGTATTGCTTTTGGATGAGCCTACCAACCACCTTGATGCTGAGTCAGTTCTTTGGTTAGAGCAACATTTAGCACAATATTCAGGAACTGTAATTGCAGTAACGCACGACCGTTATTTCTTGGATAATGTTGCAGGATGGATTTTAGAGTTGGATAGAGGAGAAGGTATTCCATGGAAAGGAAATTATTCTTCTTGGTTGGATCAAAAATCAAACCGTTTGGCTCAAGAAGAAAAAGTAGCTTCTAAACGTAGAAAAACTTTAGAGCGTGAGTTGGAATGGGTTCGCCAAGGTGCAAAAGGTCGTCAGACAAAACAAAAAGCGCGTTTACAGAACTACGATAAATTATTAAATGAAGATCAAAAACAACTTGATGAAAAGTTAGAGATCTATATCCCTAATGGTCCTCGTTTAGGAACAAATGTTATTGAAGCTAAAAATGTAGCGAAAGCTTTTGGAGATAAATTATTATACGATAATTTGAACTTTACGTTGCCACAAGCTGGAATTGTTGGAATTATCGGACCTAACGGTGCTGGTAAATCGACTATTTTCAAAATGATTATGGGCGAACAAGCTACAGACAGTGGAGAATTTTCAGTTGGAGATACTGTAAAAATTGCTTACGTAGATCAATCGCACGCTAACATCGATCCGAACAAATCGATTTGGGAAAACTTTGCAGATGGCCAAGAATTGATTATGATGGGCGGAAAGCAAGTAAACTCAAGAGCTTATTTATCACGTTTCAACTTTGGTGGTGGAGAGCAAAACAAAAAAGTGTCAATGCTTTCTGGTGGAGAACGTAACCGTTTACACTTAGCAATGACTTTAAAAGAAGAAGGAAACGTACTTTTACTGGATGAGCCTACGAACGACCTTGATGTTAATACACTTCGAGCTCTTGAAGAAGGTTTAGAGAATTTCGCTGGATGCGCCGTGATTATTTCTCACGACAGATGGTTCTTAGATAGAATTTGTACGCACATTCTAGCTTTTGAAGGAGATTCTGAAGTTTATTTCTTTGAAGGAAGTTTTACTGAATATGAAGAAAATAAAAAGAAACGTCTTGGAAATGATTTGACTCCAAAACGTATCAAATACAGAAAATTGATTAGATAATAAAATCTAAATTTTCAATAAAAAAATCCCAAATTCCAAAATTATTGGAGTTTGGGATTTTTATTTGATTTTAATTATAAGTAAACCGGTTTTTAAAACCTGTCGGGTTTGAATTGAATATATTTTAAAGAAAGTTTGCCTGTTGGAATTTGGAATTTAAAAATTGGAATTTTTAAAGAAACTTAGATTTCAACTCCGGACTAGGAATCATACAGCTCTCTTTTTTGCCGTACCAATTGTATCTGTTTTTAGCAATATAATCATAAATTCTATCGCTGATGAAAATTGGAACAATTCTAAAAATTGGCGTCAATTTCCAAAGTCCTCCAAAATTTTTAGCTATTTCAATAACAGCAGAAGATTTGTAAAAATAAGCTGTTCCAGGATCGTATAAAATAATGCTATCCATTTTTGAAAAACTGATTCCTAAATGTTTGCAAATTGAAATTCCTAAATCAGATTGTAATGCTACAAATCTAAAAATATCATTTTTGTCATGTTTGATAATAAATTGTACAGCGGAACTGCATAGATTGCAAATTCCGTCAAAAAGAACTATTTTTTTATTTTTTGGAAGGTTTTCCATTTTATAGTTTTAAAGTAAAAACTTTGTCAAATTTTCAAACTTTGACAAAGTTCTATAGATTTAAAGAATTAATTTTATCTATTGAATTTTTAATTTCTATAAAATTAATAAATTAAAAACGGCTTTCATAAATTGATTTTAATCGAGTTTTAGAAAAAGATAATATTATTTTGCTTTAAAAATAAAAACGTTTATTAAATCGCTTTATTTTAATTTAAGTTTTTTTATGTCAATTTTTGAGATTGAAAACGGCGACTGCAACTGAAAACTTTATTTTTTTACAGCTTCAACCAATTCCAATTCATCCAAACTTACTTTTGATGTAAAAATTCCGTAATTAACCGTTGCTTTATTTTTTTCGATAGAATCGATACTTCCAACAGATCTTCCGTCGAGCATTCTTACTCGATCGCCCACTTTCAAAATTGGTTTTGGTTTTTCGACTACAGGTTTAAGTTTTTTCTCTTTTTTCTCTTTTCTGATTTCTTCGACTTTTACCTGAACTTCGGCAATAATTTCTTTTTGCTTTTCAACTTTTGCTTTGACTTCTTTCGGAGTTGCTTTTTTACGTTTTGAATTTTCAATCTCAACAATTTTCAAAAACTCACCAATAAGTTCCTTTTTGTTTTTGTTGTTGAAATATTTCTCAGCAATATCATCAATTTTTTGCCCTATATATATAATCTTCTGATTGCTGTCGTATAATTCCTGATAGCTTTCCAATTTTTGCTGGATTTTAGTATTGATGTTTTCCATCTTTTTGCTTTCCTCGCGCGCCCTGGTTTCTTCTTCTTTTAAATTCAAAGAAGTTTTTTCCAGTTTTGATCGCTCTTTTTGAAGTGTTGCGATGGTTTTGTCAAAACGAACTTTTCCAACTTCGATTTTCTTTTTTGCACGATTGATTAGTCCAAACGGAATTCCATTTTTCTGAGCAACTTCAAAAGTAAACGAACTTCCTGCCTGACCCAAAGCTAACTTGTACATTGGTTCAAGTGACTTTTCGTCAAACATCATATTTGCATTTGTTGCATAAGGCAATTCGTTGGCAAGAATTTTTAAATTGGAATAGTGTGTTGTAATAATTCCGAAAGCTTCACGATGGTAAAATTCTTCTAAGAAAATTTCCGCCAAAGCTCCACCCAGTTCCGGATCAGAACCAGTACCAAATTCGTCAATTAAAAACATGGTTTTTCTGTTGCATTTCTTCAAGAAATAATTCATGTTTTTTAATCGGTAGCTGTATGTACTTAGATGATTTTCAATTGATTGATTGTCTCCAATATCAGTTAAGATTCTGTCAAATAAGAAAGTTTCGCTTCTTTCGTGAACCGGAATCAAAATCCCCGATTGCAACATTAATTGCAATAAACCAACCGTTTTCAAGGAGATAGTTTTTCCTCCAGCGTTCGGTCCAGAAATTACGATAATTCGGTTTTCTTGTTTTAGTTCAATGGTTTGCGGGTGCGTAACTTCCTTTTTTGCTTGTTATTTAAATACAAAATTGGATGATAGGCTTCTCTAAAAAACAATCTTCTTTCTTCAGTAATTGTTGGCAAAATTGCGTTAATACGATTAGCATATTTAGCTTTTCCGGCAACTACATCAATGTCACTCAAAAAGTCTTGATATTCAATTAATAAAGGAAGATACGGGCGAATGACATTCGACAAATTCTTTAGAATTCTCGTAATTTCTTCTTTCTCTTCGTATTCTAAATTGGCTAATTCTCTCGAATATTTCAAAGTAGCTTCAGGTTCGATATAAGCAATGCTTCCTGTTTTGGAACTTCCTAAAATTGAGCCTTTTACTTTTCGGCGATACATGGCCAAAACTGCTAAAACTCTGCGGTTTTGTACAAAACTTTCCTTAATATCATCTAGATATCCTAAGCCATTGTATTGAGTCAAGGCAACACCAAAACTTTGGTTTACTTTTCCTCGAACCAAATTCATATTTTGGCGAATTCCAGCAAGAGCAGGTGATGCATTGTCTTTGATCTCTCCGTATTTGTCAACAATTGTATCAATTGTAGTAATAATGTCTTTGGTCAACTCAACGCGAGAAGCTCTAGCATTTAAGTTTGGATAATAATCGTCGAATTTTTTCAAGAAATTCAACAAGACATTTGTAGTTGCAGAAAGATTGGCAATTTTTCTAAAACTTCCTACTTCAAGGAAGCTGTCTTCAATTGCTAGAAACTTGATTTCGTGTGTTATAGCGTCAAATCCGTGGTTGGGAATGGCGTTATTATTTTGAAAAGAAGAAACATATTCTGATGTCTGCATCAGCGACTGCATTAATTCTTCTTTATCTCTGAATGGTTTTATTTGTAAAGCCTTTTCTTTTCCAATATCAGTATTGCAACCATCTGAAATGGTTTCAAGCACTGTTGGAAATTGTAAATCTTGTAATGTTTTTTCTGTAATAGATACCATTATATATCGTAAGTTGTAAGATTTCAAAGTTACAAAGTTTTGAAACTAAAATGCATTATTTGTTGGCACTTTGAAGAAAACTTTGCGTAATTTGTAATAAAATTTTAAAATGAAAATTAATTTATCTCAAGATTGGCGGACTGTTATGAAAGACGAAATTCAGAAACCTTATTTTAAGGAATTGATGGATGCGTTGGAAATTGAATACAAAACACATACCTGCTATCCACCTGCTGAATTGATTTTCTCTGCTTTTGATAATTGCAGTTTTTCAAACTTGAAAGTTGTAATTATTGGCCAAGATCCTTATCATGGAGAAGGAGAAGCCAATGGTTTGAGTTTTTCTGTAAATGATAATGTCAAAATTCCGCCATCACTTCGTAATATTTTCAGAGAAATAAATACTGATTTTGATTCGATTTTTATGCCAACTTCAGGTAATCTTGAAAAATGGGCAAAACAAGGTGTTTTACTTTTGAATGCGTCTTTGACCGTGCGCAAAGATAGTCCAAATAGTCATAAACATTTAAAATGGAATCTTTTTACAGATGCCGTAATCCAGGCAATTTCCGATAAGAAAGAAAATATTGTTTTTCTTTTATGGGGAAGTTTTGCTCAGAAAAAAGGACTAAAGATCGATCGATCAAAACATTATGTTTTAGAATCTGGACATCCGTCTCCAATGAGCGCTAATCAAGGAAAATGGTTTGGAAACAAGCATTTTAGCCAAACAAATGCTTTTCTAAAATCAAAAGGAATTGAAGAAATAGAATGGTTTTGATACTTCAGGGAAACTATTTTTCCGTTTCTTTTTTGATGATATCTTCTAAAACAGCTTTATTTTCATAATTCACTACTTTTAGAATAATTTCTTGATTTTTTACAGTTTTTCCTTCAATGATGTAAAGTTTTCCTTTTTTAAACGGAATGTTGCTTTGATCAAAATCGACATCTCCGTAAGTCAATGTGTTTTTGATATCAGCAGTATCAACCCATTTTTCGTTCAAGGTTTGAATAGCTTTGTCTGAATATTGAAAAGGTTTCGTTCTAAGATTGTTTAGTACTCTTGCATTTGGGAAATAATTGCAACGCGTATCTTTTCCAATAAAAAATCCTGAAACAATAAAACATCCTAATACAAGGCCAATAAGATAATATGCAAAACGGTGTACGAACTTCATGAAATAAAATTTTTGCAAAGGTACACTAAAGTTCCTTTAAAAAACAAGTAAATTAATATCGTTGTCCGGCAAATCAAACCAATCGCCAATGGCTTTGTTTGTAAGGATTCCGTGGTACAAATAAATTCCGTTTTTAAGGCCTTTATTGCATCGAATAGCACTTTCTAAACCACCATCTTCGGCTATCTGATGAAGATAAGGAGTTAAAATGTTACTGATTGATAATGAGGCGGTTTTGGAATATCGAGAAGGAATATTTGGCACGCAATAGTGCAAAACATTGTTTTTAATGAATGTCGGTTTTTCGTGTGTCGTAACTTCAGAGCTTTCAAAGCATCCGCCGGTATCAATACTTACGTCAACAATTACAGCACCTTTTTTCATATGCTCGACCATGGTTTCAGTTACTACAATCGGGCAACGCTCTTTTCCTCTCATCGCTCCAATCGCCACATCACAACGGCGCAACGCTTTTAATAAACCTTTTTGCTGAATTGTTGAAGTGAAAATTCTTTGATTTAAATTGTTTTGCAAACGTCGCAATTTCGTAATCGAATTATCAAAAACTTTTACGTTTGCACCAAGTCCAATTGCAGTTTTAGCGGCAAATTCGCCAACTGTTCCAGCTCCAAGAATCACAACTTCAGTAGGGGGAACTCCTGTTATATTTCCAAACAAAAGTCCTTTTCCAAATTCGTCCGTAATCATTAATTCGGTCGCAATAAGGATGGAAGCAGTTCCGGCAATTTCGCTTAATGATTTTACTGCTGGATAAGAACCGTCTTCATCTTTAATATATTCAAAAGCTAATGCTGTAATTTTCTTTTGTGCCAAAGCTTCGAAGTACGCTTTCTTTTTGGTTTTAAGCTGAATGGCTGAAATAATAACCGTTTCAGGATTGATCATTTCGATTTCAGCTAGAGTAGGCGGTTCTACTTTTAATAAAAACGGACAGCCAAAAACTCTTTTGGTATCTTTTGTAATTTCGGCGCCGGCATCTGCATATTCTTTGTCAGTATAGCTCGAACTTTCGCCTGCACCAGATTCAATCATCACTCTATGGCCTTCATAAGTAAGTGAGTTTACGGCGTCAGGAGTCAGGCATATACGACGTTCCTGATAGCTAGTTTCTTTCGGGATTCCTATGAAAAGTTCTCTTTTAAAACGACCAATCTCAAGTTTTTCTTCCTGTGGGATTAATTGTTGTTTTGTAAATGGAGTTAACGTGATTGACATGGGTTGTGCAAAAAATTAAAGGTACAAATTACGCAAAAAGATTTAAAATTAATGCAAAAATTCTGCTAATACTATAATGACAATGTTAAGAAATTTTTTTCTCCATTTTTATGTCGGCTCTTTCATAAATTCCTTTTTCTAATGGAATTTCTTTAAAACCAAATTTTTTATACAAATGAATAGCAGGAAGTAAAGCGGTGTTTGAATATAAAAAGAGTGTTTTCATATCTTTTTCTTTAGCAATTTTTATGCAATGTTCAAGAAGTTTGTTGCCAATTCCCAGACCTTGAGCTTTGTCGGAAACTGCCATTTTGCTTAATTCAAAAGTAAAATCGTTTTCTTTTAATAATGAGACTGTGCCAAGAATTTCATCATTATATTTTGCGTAGAAAATCATACCGCCTTTATCAATAATTTCTTCTTGCGGATTTGAAAGCGTGATTTTGTCTTTGTCTTCAACTCTGAAATATTTTTCCAGCCACGCTATATTTAGGGTTTTGATGTGTTCTTTTAAATCTGGAGAAAAGGGGATTATCTCTATTTTATTTTGGGTAACCATTTTAGTTTAATTCTTGATTTAGTTTCGGAAATTGAATTTCAAAACTTTTATTTTGAAATTTACTGTCTAAGCGAAATCCATATTCTAAACCAATTTTGATAAGAGAATTTAGCATTGATTTGTCTTGATTGCTTAATGTCTGAGATATTTTTAAAAACTTTTCTTCGCCAATTTTATCAATAACTTGAACTATAATACTCCCTAGCTCATAACAACCAGCACCATCTCCACAGTTAAAATTGATTAGTTCATGAAGAGAATTTTTATCAAGTTTTATTGTATTGTCAATAATCCGACATAAATTATTATTTTCAGAGTAACTTTGATTTTCAACTAAAATGGAGCCGAATTTAATTCCTTTATATTCGTCTTTGTTACAACCAGTAAATGTAATTAGGGTTAAAATAAGAATAATGAATTTTTTTTCATATTTTATTTAAGACAAAACTAACTTTCTTTTTCCATCTTCCAACAACTCAATATTTATTGTTGAATATTCTTCAGGAAGCAGATTGGCGATTTTTTCAGACCATTCTATAAAGCACCAGCTTCCAGAATATAAATAATCATCAACGCCCATATCAAGCGCTTCTGTTTCTTTGTTCAATCGGTAAAAGTCGAAATGGTAAACCGTTTGATAGTTAGAAGTTTGATATTCGTTTACCAAAGAAAAAGTTGGGTCGCTTGTGGCATCTTCAACTCCTAAAGTTTTGCACAATTGTTTGATCAAGGTTGTTTTTCCAACACCCATTTCTCCATTGAAAAGAATGATTTTTTTAGGATTTGAAGCAATAATCTGCTCTGCAACTTCTTGAATTTGATCTAATGAAAAAACGATGTTCATTGTTGTTTATTTTTTGCCACGAATTTCACAAATTTTCACGAATTAAAATTTTATTTTTTGAGTTTTAAAATGAATTAATTCAAATTCGTGAATTTCGTGGCGATATACTTTTATTTAGGATTGAATACTAAGAACGGAATAATCATTTCTTCCAACGAAATTCCGCCGTGCTGATACGTGTTTTTGTAATAACTCACATAATGATTGTAGTTGTTTACATAGGCCAAAAAGAAATCATTTTTGGCAAAAATAAACGAACTGCTCATGTTTATAGCTGGCAAGCCAATAGTTTTAGGTTCTTTTACCACATAAACATCTTTTTGTTCGTATGTCAAACTACGACCAGTTTTGTAACGCAAATTTAGGCTTGTATTTTTATCTCCCACAACTTTCGACGGATTTTTTACATTTATTGTTCCGTGATCTGTTGTTAAAATCAGTTTGAAGCCCAAAAGCTGTGCTTGCTGAATGATTTCTAACAAAGGTGAGTTTTTAAACCAGCTCAAAGTCAATGAACGATAGGCCTTATCATCTGACGCTAATTCTTTAACGACTTCCATTTCAGTTTTAGCGTGCGAAAGCATGTCAACAAAATTGTAAACCACAGTTACTAAATCATTTCCTTTTAAGGCTTTAAAGTTTTCTGCCAGTTTTTTTCCGCCAGCGTAATTCGTGATTTTGAAATAATCTTCCTTAATATTTAAGCCTAAACGTTTTAATTGAGCTGAAAGAAATTCGGCTTCGTAAAGGTTTTTTCCACCATCTTCCACATCATTTTTCCAATATTCAGGAAATTGTTTTTCCATTTCTACGGGCATTAATCCCGAGAAAATTGCATTTCTGGCATATTGAGTAGCAGTTGGAAGAATAGAGAAATACGGAACTTCTTTTTCCAATTTATAATAATTTGAGACAACACTTTCAAAAGATTTCCACTGATCGTAACGAAGATTGTCGATGACCACAAAAAGTATAGGTTTGTCTTTCTTTTTGATTTCAGGAACAACTAATTCTTTGAATAAAGTATTGGATTGTATTGGTTTATCTGCTTTTGGTGCAAACCAGTCTTCGTAATTTCGTTCAATATATTTCCCGAATTGCGAATTGGCCTCAACTTTTTGAGATTCCAAAATTTCAATCATCGCCGTGTCGTTGATGTCTTCCAGTTTTAGTTCCCAAAAAGCAATTTTTTATACAGTTCAACCCAGTCTTCATAAGAGTTAACCATCGCTAATTCCATTGAAATTTTTCTGAATTCTTTCTGATAATCCAATGTCGTTTTTTCAGTAATTAATCTTGAATCATCCAGGTTTTTCTTCAAACTTAACAGGATTTGATTCGGATTCACAGGTTTTATCAAGTAATCGGCGATTTTAGAACCAATCGCTTCTTCCATAATATATTCTTCCTCGCTTTTGGTGATCATAATCATCGGAATAGCCGATTTTTCTCTTTCATTTCAGAAAGTGTTTCCAAACCGCTCATTCCCGGCATATTTTCATCTAAAAAAACAATGTCAAAATTATCTTCTTCGAATAAAGTAACTGCATCAAGGCCGTTGTTGCAAGTTGTTACCGAATAATTTTTTTCTCCAGAAATAATATATGTGGCTTTAAAAGATCGATTTCATCATCGACCCAAAGTATTTTTATCTTATCCATAAACAAATTTATTTTTAATGCAATTTAGAGGTATAGAACTTAAAAACTATTAAAAATAGTATAAATTTCGGATAAATGAAGCCTAAATTTGATATAAAATCTTTTTGAATTTTAAGTATTTACCTCAATATCAGTTAAATTTAATGTCAACTTTTAAATGAAAAACTATAGTTATTTACTTATATTTGTTGACCTAAAAATAACCAAATAGTGACTCATATTAATAAGTTAAAAATATTCAATGATCCCATTTACGGGTTTATTACAATCCCGAACGAACTTATTTACGATTTAATTCAGCATCCATATTTCCAGCGTTTACGCCGTATTTCACAAATGGGACTTTCGTATTTGGTTTACCCGGGAGCCAATCATACCCGTTTTCATCATGCTTTGGGATGCATGCATTTAATGAAAAAAGCAATTGACACACTACGTTTTAAAGATGTTGCAATTTCTGAGGAAGAAGAAAATGCGTTATTAATAGCGATTTTGCTTCATGATATAGGACACGGGCCGTTTTCTCATGCCATGGAAAAGAGTATTGTTGAAGATGTGCATCACGAAGCAATTTCTTTATTATTTATGAATCAGTTGAATGAAGAATTTGACGGAAGATTAAGTTTGGCTATTCAGGTTTTTAAAGGTGAATATCACAGAAAATTCATGTTGCAATTGATTTCGAGTCAATTGGATATGGATCGAATGGATTATTTAAAACGTGACAGTTTTTATACTGGAGTTGCGGAAGGAAATGTCAATTCTGAACGATTGATTCAGATGATGAATGTTGAGAATGACATTTTAGTTATAGAAGAAAAAGGAATATATTCGGTTGAGAAATTTCTGCTTTCAAGACGATTGATGTATTGGCAAGCCTATTTGCATAAAACAAGTTTGGTTGCCGAATTGATTTTAATGAAAGTGCTAAAAAGAGCAAAAGAACTTACTTTAAAAGGAATTACTCTTCCTTGCGGCGAACCGCTTTTGTTTTTTATGCAAAACAAAATTACACTTGAAGATTTTGATGCCGAAAAACTGGATTTGTTTTCTCAATTAGATGATTTTGATATCATAAGTGCTTTGAAAGCATGGCAACGACAAGACGATTTTATACTTTCTACATTGAGCAAAATGATAATCAACAGAGATTTGCTTAAAATAAAGATGAGCGCAGAGAAGATTTCAATAGAAGAATCTCAAGCCATGAAAGAAGAGTTTGCACAAGATCATCATATTTCATTGTTAGAAGCGGGATATTTTATTTTTAGAGGAAAAATTAAAAACCAAGCCTACAGCAAAGCGGCCGAACCGATACGAATTTTGAAAAAAGATAAGACAATTGAAGATGTTGTAGAAGCATCTGACCAGCTGAATTTGAAATCGTTATCTAAATTGGTTACAAAATATTACATCTGTTTTCCAAAACAACTTATCTAAAATTAACATTTAAAATCTATTTTTTATATTTTTGTCGCGATGAAATTTACAGCAGAACAAATAGCAGGAATTTTAGAAGGAGAAGTTGTTGGGAATCCCAATGCAGAAGTTTCTCGGCTATCTAAAATCGAAGAAGGCGAGGATGGATCGCTTACTTTTTTGGCTAATCCAAAGTATGTCAATTATATATATACTACAAAAGCAACAGTTACAATTGTCAACGACAGCTTTATTCCAGAACAAGAAATTACCACAACTTTAATAAAAGTAGAAGATGCTTATGCCGCTTTTTCTAAGCTTTTGCATTTTTACAATCAGGTAAAATTGAATAAGGCAGGAATCGAAGCGCAGTCTTTTATGTCTGAAGGAACAAAATATGGAGAAAATCTATATTTAGGAAGCTTTAGCTATATTGGACAAAATGTTGTTTTGGGTGATAATGTCAAAATTTATCCAAACAGTTTTATTGGCGACAATGTTATAATTGGTGACAATGTATATGTTTTTGCAGGTGCAAAAATTTATTCAGAAACCGTAATTGGAAACAATTGCACGATTCATTCAGGTGTTATAATTGGAGCCGATGGTTTTGGATTTGCCCCTAATGAAAATGGAGAATACAGCAAAGTGCCACAAATTGGAAATGTTATCATTGAAGATAATGTTGATATTGGGGCAAATACTACAATAGACAGAGCAACTCTTGGTTCTACAATAATTAGAAAAGGAGTGAAATTAGACAATCAAATTCAGATCGCTCACAATGTAGAAATTGGTAAAAATACAGTGATTGCCGCACAAAGTGGTGTTGCTGGTTCTACAAAAATAGGAGAGAATTGTATGATTGGTGGGCAGGTAGGTATCGCAGGCCATTTAACTATTGGGAATAATGTTAGGCTTCAGGCACAGTCTGGAGTGGCAAGAAACATTAAAGACGACGAAGTTTTGCAAGGAACTCCATCTCTTGGCTATACTGATTTTAATAAATCGTATGTTCACTTTAAAAATCTTCCTAAGATAGTTGCCGAAGTTGAAGAAATAAAAAAACAAATAATAAACCCAAAAAATGGAAATAATGGTTAAACAGAAGACCATCAAAAATGAAATTTCACTAACAGGAGTTGGATTACACACTGGAAAAGAAGTTACAATGACTTTCAAACCAGCTCCTATTAATAATGGTTTCACTTTTGTTAGAGTAGATTTGCAAGGTCAGCCAATCATTGAGGCTGATGCTAATTATGTTGTTAATACGCAAAGAGGTACTAATTTAGAAAAATTAGGTGTAAAAATACAAACTCCGGAACACGTTTTAGCGGCAGTAGTTGGTTGCGATTTGGATAATATTATCATTGAATTAGATGCCTCTGAACTTCCTATTATGGATGGTTCATCAAAATATTTTGTTGAAGCGATTGAAAAAGCTGGAATTGAAGAACAAGATGCCCAACGTAATGTTTATGTAGTAAAAGAAGTAATTTCTTTTACTGACGAAGCAACAGGAAGCGAAATCCTTGTTATGCCAAGCGATGAATATCAGGTTACAACAATGGTGGATTTTGGTACAAAAGTATTAGGTACTCAAAATGCTACACTTAAAAGTATTGCAGATTTTAAAACTGAAATCGCAAGTTCAAGAACTTTTAGTTTCTTGCATGAATTAGAATCGTTATTAGAGCACGGACTTATTAAAGGCGGTGATTTAAATAATGCAATTGTTTATGTAGATAAAGAAATCTCTGAGTCTACAATGGAGAATTTAAAGAAAGCTTTTGGAAAAGATGAAATCTCTGTTAAACCAAACGGAGTTTTAGATAATCTTACGTTGCATTATCCAAACGAAGCAACAAGACACAAATTGCTTGATGTTATTGGAGATTTGTCTTTAATTGGAGTTCGTATCCAAGGAAAAATCATTGCAAATAAACCAGGTCACTTTGTAAATACTCAGTTTGCTAAAAAATTGGCAAAAATCATCAAAATTGAGCAAAGAAACCATGTTCCAGTTTATGATTTGAACCAAGAGCCATTGATGGATATTCATAAAATCATGGCAATGCTTCCTCATAGACCTCCATTTTTATTGATCGATAGAATTATTGAAATGTCTGATCGTCATGTTGTTGGTTTGAAAAATGTTACTATGAATGAAAATTTCTTTGTAGGACACTTTCCAGAAGCACCAGTTATGCCAGGAGTTTTAATTGTCGAAGCTATGGCACAAACGGGAGGGATTTTGGTTTTAAGCACGGTTCCAGATCCTGAAAATTATTTGACATATTTCATGAAAATTGACAATGTTAAATTCAAGCACAAAGTGTTGCCAGGTGATACATTAATTTTCAAATGTGAGTTGATTTCTCCAATTAGAAGAGGAATTTGCCACATGCAAGCAAATGCATACGCGAACGGAAAATTAGTGACTGAGGCAGAATTAATGGCACAAATTGCAAGAAAACAATAAATAATCAAATTTATTGTTTAGGTTTGTTGCCCTCAAATTAGACTATTTTAATTTAAAATATAAAACATACAGATGAATCAACCATTAGCATATGTTCATCCTGGCGCTAAAATCGCTAAAAACGTTGTAATTGAGCCTTTTACAACAATTCACAATAATGTTGTTATTGGTGATGGTACTTGGATTGGTTCAAATGTGACCATCATGGAAGGTGCGCGCATCGGTAAAAATTGCAACATTTTTCCGGGAGCTGTAATTTCTGCGGTGCCACAAGATTTAAAATTCGGCGGTGAAGATTCTCTTGCTATCATCGGAGATAATTGTACAATTAGAGAGTGTGTAACCATTAATAGGGGCACAGTTGCATCTGGACAAACTGTTCTAGGAAACAATTGCTTGGTAATGGCGTATGCGCACATTGCACACGATTGTGAAATTGGTAACAATGCAATTATTGTAAATGGTGTTGCTTTGGCTGGCCACGTAGTTGTTGGAAATCACGCAGTAATTGGAGGATTGGCGGCAATTCATCAATTTATTCATATTGGAGATCACGCAATGATTTCAGGTGGATCATTGGTAAGAAAAGATGTTCCTCCTTATACAAAAGCGACAAAAGAGCCATTGTCATATGTTGGTATCAATTCAGTTGGTTTAAGAAGAAGAGGTTTTAGTACTGAGAAAATCAGAGAAATTCAGGAAATCTACAGAATTTTATACCAAAAGAACTATAACACAACACAAGCTTTGAGTATTATTGAAGCTGAGATGGAAGCGACTCCTGAGAGAGATGAAATTCTTGATTTTATCAGAAACTCATCACGAGGAATTATGAAAGGTTATTCAGGAAACTATTAAAATAAAAGTTTAATTGTTTATTTGTTTAATCGTTTAATCGAAAAAACAGTTAAACGATTCGACGATTCAACAAAAAATAAAATAAAATAAATTACAATGGCATCTACATCAGATATTAGAAACGGATTGTGTATTAAATTTAATCACGACATTTATAAAATTATTGAATTTCTTCACGTTAAACCTGGAAAAGGCCCAGCTTTCGTAAGAACAAAACTTAAAAGTTTAACTTCAGGTAAAGTGTTGGACAATACTTTTTCTGCAGGACACAAAATTGATGTTATTCGTGTTGAGACACATACATTCCAATTTTTATATCCAGAAGGAGATGAATTTCATTTTATGAATGCTGAAACATTTGAGCAAATTTCTTTAAACAAAAACATCTTAGATGCTCCAGATTTGTTAAAAGAAGGAACAAATGTAATGGTTCAAATTAATACAGAAACAGATTTGCCTTTATCTGTAGATATGCCTGCATCTGTAATTCTTGAAGTTACTTACGCTGAGCCAGGAGTAAAAGGAAATACAGCTACAAATGCTACAAAAAATGCTACTGTTGAAACAGGTGCATCTGTAAACGTTCCTTTGTTTATCAACGAAGGTGATAAAATCAAAATTGATACAGCTTCAGGTTCTTACATGGAGCGTGTAAAAGAGTAATTCTTAATTAAGATAATTTGACAATGAGTCAATTAGAAAATTTGTGAATCAGCAAAAATTTGTATATTCATATTCTAATTGACTCATTTTCTAATTAACAATTTTTTAAATTAAGATAATTTGACAGTGTGTCAATTAGATAATTTTTCGATCAACACAATTTTTGTAAATTTATTTTCTAATTGACTCATTTTCTAATTGACAAATTTTCTAATTATACTATATGAAATTTCCAAAGAGTCATTCTTTACAAGAAATTGCAAATTTGCCGCATTGCGAATTTATTGGTGACAAAGACTTTCAGGTTTTGGGCATGAACGAAATTCATGTTGTAGAGCCTGGTGATATTGTTTTTGTTGATCATCCAAAATATTATGACAAAGCTTTGCAATCTGCTCGCAACTATTGTTTTGATTAATAAAAAAGTAGATTGTCCAGAAGGAAAAGCGCTTTTGATTTCTGATGATCCTTTCAGAGATTTCAATACTTTGACCAAACATTTTAAACCATTTCAATTTGCCAATGTTGCGATTGCGCAAACCGCAGAAATTGGTGAAGGTACCGTAATTCAGCCGAATAGTTTTATTGGAAATAATGTGAAAATTGGTAAAAACTGTTTGATTCATTCAAATGTTTCAATTTATGATCATACAGTTATTGGTGACAATGTAATTATTCATGCAGGAACTATTTTAGGGGCAGATGCTTTTTATTATAAAAAACGTCCAGAAGGTTTCGATCAGTTGATTTCTGGAGGGCGTGTAGTAATCGAAGACAACGTTGGAATAGGTGCTCTTTGTACAATTGACAAAGGAGTTACGGGTGATACAACTATTGGGGCCGGAACAAAAATTGACAATCAAGTTCACGTTGGACATGACACTATAATCGGAAAAAAATGCTTAATTGCATCGCAAACCGGTATTGCTGGATGTGTAATTATTGAAGATGAAGTAACACTTTGGGGACAAGTAGGGACAACGAGTGGCATTACAATAGGAGCAAAGGCTGTTATTATGGGGCAAACTGGTGTGACCAAATCAGTTGAAGGCGGAAAATCATATTTTGGAACACCAATAGAAGAGTCAAGAGAAAAGTTAAAGCAATTGGCCAATATCAAAAAGATTCCTGAAATTCTAAATAAATTGAAGTAATATGTCTATAAAAGAATTTGTTCAAAAATTTTATAAGTCGGATGCCTTAATTGATAGCGAAATCATGAAAACGTACTTGCATCCAGAAATAAAATTGGAGTGGCACAGTACAAAAGGATTGATCGAAATGGATTATAATTCGATGTTGGATATGGCAAATGATTTAAGTCGTGCGTATGTGCGTTCTAAGGTCAGAATCAGTCATATTATTGAGGAAGATGACTTAGTTTCAATACGTTACTCACATTATGTAAAAACTATTGAAAACCCTCGAGAAGAGATGTTATTGGCACATTTTTCAACTATTTGGCAAATAAAAGATGATAAACTTTTTAGAGGTTATCAGATGAGTCAATTTTCTTAATATTTTTTTGACAATAAAAGAGGCAAAATACATTACAAAACCTTATTTTTGCAACACAAATTTAAAAACTACATAAAATATATATCATGAGTGTTTTAGTTAATAAAGATTCCAAGATAATTGTTCAGGGATTTACAGGAAGTGAAGGAACTTTCCACGCTTCTCAAATGATTGAGTACGGTACTAATGTTGTTGGAGGTGTTACTCCAGGAAAAGGTGGAACAAGCCACTTAGACCGTCCGGTTTTTAATACAGTAAAAGACGCTGTTGATCAAGCTGGAGCTGATACATCTATCATTTTTGTTCCGCCAGCTTTTGCCGCTGATGCAATTATGGAAGTCGCTGACGCGGGAATTAAAGTAATTATTGCTATTACAGAAGGAATTCCTGTAGCAGATATGATTAAAGCAAATAATTATGTTAAAGAAAGAAGTTCAAGATTAATTGGACCAAACTGCCCAGGAGTTATTACTCCAGGTGAAGCTAAAGTTGGTATTATGCCAGGTTTCGTTTTCAAAAAAGGAACAGTTGGTATCGTTTCTAAATCAGGAACTTTAACTTATGAAGTCGCTGACCAAGTTGTAAAACAAGGTTTAGGAATCACTACAGCTATTGGTATTGGTGGAGATCCAATCATTGGAACTACAACTAAAGAAGCGGTTGAATTATTAATGAATGATCCAGAAACTGAAGCAATCATTATGATTGGTGAAATTGGTGGTCAATTAGAAGCTGATGCTTGCTAAATGGGTTAAAGCTGATGGTAACCGTAAACCAGTTATTGGATTTATCGCTGGAGAAACTGCTCCTGCTGGTAGAACAATGGGTCACGCAGGTGCTATTGTTGGAGGTTCTGACGATACAGTCTGTCGCTAAAAAACAAATCATGAGAGACAACGGAATTCACGTTGTTGATTCACCAGCTGAAATTGGTAAAAAAGTAAAAGAAGTACTTGGATAATCTTCAAGTCTTGAAATAATAAATTCCAAAAAGTCTCAATTATTAGTTGAGACTTTTTTACATTTTAAAAACTGAGGTATATATAGAAAAAACGTAGCATCTCAGAACCTCAGTATCTTAGAAGCTAGAAAAGAAAATATGAGTAAAGAATTAGAAAAGTTTAAAGCAACAAGCAGTTTTGCTTTTACTATTGAAGACAGTTTAGAAGAAGTTTGCAACGCTCCAGAAGGAAGTGCAGGAATTTTTGTAGTTTATGCTGTTGAAGGAGGAGAGAAAGAATTGATCATGGTAGGTTCTACTGGAACAGTTCAAAATGATGGAACGTTAAAAACCAAAAATGGAGGTTTATATGATAAAATTGTAAACGGACATCAATTTGCAAAAACGGGAAGAAAATATTCTTGGCCAGCACAAATGAAATTAGAGAACATTTCTGAGCTTGAAGTAGTTTGGTATGAAACTTTCAATGCTGATGCAAAAGCAATCCCAACTGCTGTTGAAGGACAAGTATTACAAAATTTCTTAGATGCAAACGGAAAATTACCACGTTGGAATGTAGCGTTCTAAGTTATTTTCAAATAGATTAAAAAGCCAAAAAGCCTTACTTTAATTAGTAAGGCTTTTTTTATGAAATTTTAGGTTTTAAGTTTTTGATTTTATATATTTAAAAAAACAAAAACAATCTAATCCTATGACCAAGAACTACTTGCTATTACTGGCTTTGTGTATTTTTTCTTCAGTAAATTCTCAAATAATCAATATTCCGGATGCTAATTTTAAAGCGAAACTATTAAGTATCGATCGTTTTAGCAATAAAGCGAAAAATAAGTTTGGAGATTATACGGCAGTAGATTTAAACGGTAATAATGAAATTGAAGTTAGTGAAGCTGAAAATTTGATTTATTTGGATGTTTCTCCCGGAGGTAGTCTCAATTATATAGCGAATCTGGAAGGAATAGCATATTTTAAAAATCTCGTTACATTAAATTGTAGTTATAATAATATTGCAACTTTAGATGTAAGAGATTTAAAGGTTTTAATGAATTTATACTGTTCGAACAATAAACTTACCTCTATTAATTTGTCAGGTTTGCTTCAATTGCAAGATCTTGATGTTGCGTTTAACAATTTTCAAAATTTAGACCTTAGTAATTTAAAAGGGCTTAAAGTGGTAAGTTGTTACAAAAACAAACTGACTTCAATAAATTTAATGGGTTGTAGTGAACTTTTTAAAATAAATGTGGAACTGAATGAGCTTGCTTCTCTAGATTTAAGCACTATATCGAAATTAGACAGATTAGAGTGTGCCTCGAATAAACTTGTTTCTTTAAACTTTGATAATTCTCCGATTATTAGTTATCTAAGTTGTGAAAATAATATGCTTTCAACTCTAAGCTTAGGTGAATTAAAAAAGTTGCAAAGTTTAAAATGTGATAACAATACGCCATTAAAAACTATTTTTATGAAAAATGGAAATATGGGAGGCAGACCTCACTTTTAGCTCTTGTCCAAATTTAGAATACATCTGTGTTGATCAGAACAACATTTTAAGAATTCAAAATTTATTAAAGCAATATAATTATACAAAATGCAATGTAAATTCATATTGCTCATTCGTACCAGGAGAAGCGTTTTATACAGTTCAAGGAAAAAATAAGATTGATGTTTTTAACGATGGTTGTGATGCTTTAGATCCGTTTGTATCAAATTTAAAATATAGTATTTCAAATGGGACTCTGACTGACTATTTATTTTCTGATAATTCAGGTAATTATAACATAACTGTTCAGGCTGGAACTTATACAATAACACCATTACTTGAAAATAGTGAGTATTTTACGGTTTCTCCAGCATCATTAAAACTAACTATTCCATTAGCTACTAATATTGATTCTAGGGATTTTTGTATTAGTCTAAAAAATCCAAAACCAGATTTAGAAATCACAATGTTACCGCTAGATGTAGCGAGGCCAGGCTTTTATACCAAATATAAAATTATTTATAAAAACAAAGGAAATATTCCACAATCGGGCGAGATTAGTTTGAGTTATGATGATGCTATTTTAGATGTAATAAGCGCTGTTCCTCAAATTTCAAGTGAAAAAACAAATACTTTATCATGGAAATTTGAGAATTTAAAACCATTGGAGATGAAAGAAATTTTAGTTGACATGAATTTAAATTCACCAACAGAAACGCCTCCAGTTAATAATAATGACATACTGAAACTTAAAGCAGTAATTAGTTCTGAGCAAATTGATATAACTCCGGATGATAATTATTTTGCTTTAAATCAAATAGTTGTAGGCGCAGTCGATCCCAATGATAAAACTTGTTTAGAAGGGAATATTATAAAACCTGAATTAATTGGAGAATATGTACATTATTTGATTCGCTTTGAAAATATAGGAACTTATTATGCTGAAAATATAGTAGTGAAAGATATGATTGATTTGTCAAAATTTGATATTTCGACATTGGTTCCAACAAGTTCGAGCCATTCTTATATAATAAAAATCTCGGAGGGCAATAAGGTGGAATTTATTTTTGAAAAGATAAAACTTCCTTTTGATGATGCGCATAATGATGGGTATATCGCCTTTAAAATCAAAACCTTGCCAACTTTAAAAGTTGGTGACACTTTTGAAAATGAAGCCAATATTTACTTTGATTATAATTTCCCAATCTTAACCAATAAAGCATCTTCAACTTTTAAAAATTTAGGAACGCAGGATTTTGAGTTTTCACAATACTTCAATATTTATCCAAATCCAGTTAAAGATATTTTGAATATCAATTCTAAAGTTGAAGTTGAAAAGCAAGCAATGTCTGTTTATGATATGTTGGGACAATTAATTATTGCGATTCCTCATGCTGAAAATGTTTCAAAAATTGATGTTTCAAAACTACAAACAGGAAATTATATATTGAAAGTTAAAACAAATTCGGGTACTTCGGCAGTAAAATTCATCAAAGACTAAATCGCTTTTTTTAAGATGAAAAGTCTTATAATTAGAATTATGTCTTAGAAAAAAGGAATTTTAACATTCGCACAAAATCCCTTTTAAATCAATAAAAAGAGACAGTTTTTAATATTAGAAAACTGTCTCTTTTGTGTAAATAAATTGGTTTTAAATATTAGCTTTTATATATTTATCGCACAAAAGTGAAAGATATTGTTAAAAAATTATAATCTCTCTATTAATAAAAATTATTTTAAAAGAGAAAGTTGCTCCAAATAGATAATGAAAACTTCAACCTTAACGTCCAATTTATTTGATGATAATACGCTTTGGAACAAATTGAGAGATGGTGATGAAAAATCATTCTCAATGTTGTTTGAAAGATATTATGCTGATTTAGTTCGATACGGAAATTCGCTTTCTCCATTTGAGGAAAAAGTCCAAGACTGTATTCAGGATGTTTTTACTGATATTTGGATTTATCGAAATTCATTGCAATCTTCAGTTGTCGTAAAAGCTTATTTGCTGTCCAGTGTGCGCAAGCGAATTGCGCGTTTGCATGAACGCGATCATATTTTTCGAAAAACTGCCAGCACAGATTCAATAGCCTTCCTTCTTGAATTTTCAGTTGATCACCAACTTTTAGACGAAGCTGATGATGATGCCAAAGAAAAAATTATCCACCTGAACAAACTATTGAATGATTTACCAGCGCGTCAAAAAGAAGCTATATATCTTCGATATCATCAAGGTTTAAGTGTAGAACAAATTGCAGAAATGTTAGATGTTAACTATCAATCTGCTAGTAATTTGTTGCATCGTGGATTGATGAGTCTTCGCAAGGATTGGAAAGGTAATTTTGCCTTATTTCTTCTGCTATCTGCAAGTAGTTTTTAATTTTCTTTCAAAAAAAATAAAAAAAATCACAATTTAGTGAGTATATAATAAGAGAGCTGTCCTCTATGTTTTTGTAACCTCATTTTTAGATGCAAAAACGTAACACATATACTCAAATTGAAGACTTCTTGTCTGATGAATCTTTTCAATCATGGATCTTACTTAAAATGGATCAAGATGGTTGGGAAGAATGGACTTTAGAAAGCCTTGAACGTGCCAAACTGGTAGAAGATGCTAGGCATTTACTATTGGCAATGAAAGTTCCTGACTCAGATTTAGAAAGATCTGATGTTCAAAAAGCACTTCAAAAGACTTGGCTGAAAATCGAAGAAAAAGAAAATGAAATTCTTTTCAGCAAAAATGCCAATACTAAGTTTTTCAAAAACTATTTTTTTACTGGAATTGTCGCCAGTTTATTCTTTTGTTTGATTGCTGTATGGTATTATAAAAATTATATACCAGCAGACAATATTGTCACTTATAAAGAACTGATAGCCGAAAATAGTGAAGGCTTAGTAGAGCAGACAAACAATTCGAATAATCCTCAAATTATCACATTATCTGACGGAAGTTCAGTTTTATTACAGCCAAATAGTAAATTAAGTTACCCTAAAATCTTTACCGGGAACGAAAGAAAGGTGTATTTATCCGGCGAAGGTTTCTTTGAAATTAGTAAAAATCCTAAAAAGCCTTTTTTCGTTTACGCAAATGAGATTGTCACAAAAGTTGTTGGAACTAGTTTTAGAGTTAAAGCTTTTTCTGATCAGCCAGATGTTGAAGTTCTTGTGCGCACCGGTAAAGTGAAGGTAAAATCAAATGATTTGGTTGCCAAAGCAAATCAGGAGGAAGTAGTGCTTCTTCCGAATCAGGCGCTTCGCTTTTTTAGAAACGAGCTGAAATTCAATAAAATAACAAATGTCACACAAGATAAGGAATTGGTTCAGAGCGCAGGCAATATTGAGCAATTGAGTTTTGAATTTAGTGATATTCCCGTTTCTCAAATCTTTGAGACAATTGAACAAGCCTATCAAGTCAAGATTGATTATCCTAAAAATAAATTGAAAGATTGCCATTTGACCACTTCATTGAGCGATCAGCCATTGCCCGAAAAACTTAAGATTGTCTGTAAAAGTATAAGTGCTACAACCAATTTTGAAATGAATGGAAATCAGATTATTATAACTTCTGAAGGTTGCAATTAATTTTTGTTTTATAACTGTAATTGTAAAACGTTTTTTGATTGAACCTAAAATTTAACACCAAAAATTAACCAAAAACCAAACTAATAGTATAAGCCTATGTAAAAACCAAAGCATAAAAAAAGTGCCGAAATGCTGTAACATTCTCGACACTTATTGGGTTGAATTGCTCTCTGTAAAGAACAATTCAGTTCGTTTCTTAAAATACACGCGAATCAGTATTAATCAAAACAAACCAAAATTATGAAAAAACCAGTTGGTAAACAACGATTACTCCATCGAATCATGAAAATAACACTATTTCAGTTTGTCTTAGCACTTATATTTTCAAGTGTTACTATGGCAAACAGTGTAAATGGGCAAAAAAATTAGATACTAAAGTTACCATTACAGTTGAGAATTTGACATTAGACAATGCTTTGTCTAAAATTGAAAAATCGGCGCAGGTAAAATTTTCTTATAACTCAAGATTGCCTCAATTAAACCAAAAGGTCAGCATCGAGGCCAATCAAGAAACACTTTCAAGTATCTTGAATAGAATTTTATTGCCTTTTAATATTACTTTTTCTGAAGTAAGCAATCAAATTGTTTTGCAAAAAAGTGTGTCTGAAGATTCATTTTCAAGCACTGCAAATCATGTTGCTTTATCAAACATATTTACTGCGGGACCAATTATAAAAGGGAAAGTAACCGATGTGACAGGAAACCCGCTTCCTGGAGCAACAGTATTGGCAAAAGGAACCAAAATTGCAGTTTTGACAGATTTTGATGGAAATTTCTCTATCGAAATGCCTGCAAACAGTACAGTTTTAGTGGTTTCTTATGTGGGTATGGAAACAAAAGAAATTGGTACTTCAAATACTTCTCCAACTATCGTTTTGACAGAATTAGGCCAAAACCTAAAAGAAGTAGTAGTAACAACAGGTTATGAAAAAACATCTAAAAGAACTTTTACAGGAGCAATCAGTAAAATTTCTGGAAGTGAATTAAAAATAGATGGAGTAGTTGACGTAAGCCGAATGATCGAAGGAAAAGTCGCCGGAGTTACAGTTCAAAATGTCACGGGGACTTTTGGTACAGCGCCTAAAATTACAGTTCGTGGTTCGTCTTCAATTTTTGGAGACACAAAACCATTGTGGGTAATTGACGGTGTGGTACAAGAGGACATTATTAATTTAACATTTGCCGACTTGGCATCTGGAAATTCTGAAACTTTATTAAGCTCATCTGTTGCCGGTTTGAATGCAAACGACATTCAAAGCATTGAAATTCTTAAAGATGCATCGGCTACGTCAATTTATGGATCAAGATCATTGAATGGAGTGGTGGTCGTGAATACCAAACAAGGACGAAGAGATTCTCCGTTGAAAATTTCTTACGGATTAGAACAAACTGTAAGAGCGGTTCCTAATTACAGTCAGTACGATATCTTGAATTCTCAGGAATCTATGAGTATTTTTAAGGAAATGGAAGCGAAAGGTTATTTGGATTTGCCATCTACAGTAAATGGAAGATACGGAGGTGCGTATAATATTTTAGGAAGAGCCATAAACACGTACAATCCAGAAACTGGGACTTATTTAGTAAATAATGATCCTGTGAGCCGTAATAACTTTTTGAAAAAATACGAGCAAGCAAACACAGACTGGTTTGGTGTTTTGTTTAGACCGGCTATTACGCAAAACCACTCTTTAAGTTTTTCTGGCGGAGGAAAAAACAATACTTTTTATGCTTCATTAGGGTATTATACAGATCCAGGATGGACAATTGCTGATGATGTAAAACAGCTTTCATCTAATATTAAAGGTACATTTTTTATCAATGACAAATTGAATGTTACATTATCTACGCTTGCTTCTGTTCGTGATCAAGGCGCACCAGGAAGTTATGAGAGTGAAAAAGATGTTGTTTTTGGAAAAGTGACACGTGATTTCGACATCAATCCATTTAATTATGTTTTGAATACGAGCAGAACGCTTAGGCCTTATGATGAAAATGGCAACTTAGAATACTACAGAAATAACTGGGCTAAAATGAATATCGTAAACGAATTAGCCAACAATTTCATGGAAATCGAGGTAAAAGATATTCGCTTTCAATTGGATTTGGATTACAAGATCAATTCGCACTTGACTTATAATTTAACAGGTTCGGCTCGTTATGCAAACACAAGCCGTGAGCATAAAATCTTAGAAGGATCAAACGTTGTTGGAGCCTATAGAGCAGGAACTGCAATTGGTGAAGATGGAGTAAATACTCTGGTGAGAGATCAAAACATCTTTTTATATCAAGATCCTAATGATTTGACAGCCCCAAAAGAATCGGTTTTGCCAAACGGAGGATTCTTAAGAAAGTTTACAAATGACATGGTTTCATATAATTTAAGAAACAGTGTTAATTACAGAAACATCTTCAACGAAAAACATGAACTAGAAGGTTTATTTGGAACCGAAATGAGAGTGGTTGACAGAACAAGCGATCAATTTACAGCCGCAGGTTTACAATATGATAGAGGATTGACAGCTTTTACGGATCCAAGAATTATTGAAAAAATAATAAACGCAGGAGATTCGTATTATGGTTTTAATGAAGAAAAAGAAAGAACAGTTGGTTTCTTTGGAAAAGTAGGTTATACATACGATCGTCGTTACACGGCTTCTGTTACAGGGCGTTATGATGGTTCTAACAGGCAAGGAGACAGCGATTCTTCAAGATGGTTGCCAACTTATACTTTTAGTGGAAAATGGAATGTGGCCGAAGAAAGCTTCATGAAAAATGTGCAATCAGTAAATACTTTGGCGCTGAGAGCTTCTTATGGTTTAACGGCGACTGCAGGACCTGCAACAAACTCTTTGGCGATTTATAAAAGTGCTATTACAGACCGTTTCGGACTTGATGACAGAGAATCAGCTATTAGAATTGAAGAACTACAAAATGGAAGTTTAACTTGGGAAAAACAGTTTGAGACTAACATTGGGGTTGATCTTGGCATGTTCAATAACAGAATTCAATTTACAACAGATGTTTACCGTCGTAAAGCTTTTGACTTGGTTGATTATGTAATTACTTCAGGTGTTGGTGGTCAAAGGATCAGACAAGGTAATAATGCTGATATGGAAACAAAAGGTTTGGAGGTTGCATTTACAACTAAAAACATTGATGCAAAAGATTTTAAATGGTCAACAAATCTTAATTTTTCAATTTATAATCAAGAAATTACAAAGTTGCAAAACACTCCAACTGCGTTTGATTTAATTGATGCAAATGGAGGGAATACAGTAGGTCATCCTAGAAATTCATTGTATTCTTATCAATTTACAGGTTTGAATAATCAAGGTCTTCCAACATTTATATTGCAGGACGGAGCTGAAAACAACATTACAGATGCCAACTTTCAGGATAATTTGAATGTTACTAAATATTTGAAATATGAAGGATCAATTGAGCCGAATAAATCAATTGGTTTAGCCAATACATTTACATACAAAAACTGGTCTTTATATGTGTTTTTCGTAGGTTCAGGAGGAAATAAGGTGCGTTTAAACCCAGTATATGATAGCACTTATGATGACTTGACCGTATTTACAAAAGATTTTACAAATAGATGGATTAATCCGGGAGATGAAAATTTTACAAATGTGCCAGTTATCGCAGACAAACGTTTGAATGCTAATTATGGAGGTGATCGAATTTTAGCGAGAGCTTATAATACTTACAACTATTCAGATGTTCGTATTGCCGATGGAGATTTTGTCAGATTGAAGAACATTTCATTGAGTTGGGAATTTCCTAGCGACTTCAAGAAAAAAATAGGAGTGAGCACCTTTACTTTAAAAGGTTCGGCGGTAAATCCTTGGTTGATTTATTCTGATAAAAGATTAAACGGACAAGATCCTGAGTTTCGTAATTCTGGAGGAGTTGCTTTGCCAGTTACTTCTCAATACACATTTACTTTAAACCTTTCATTATAATAGTCAAGATCATGAAAAACTTAAAAATAGCATTGTCCCTATTGATACTTATAAGTATTACTAGTCGCGATGATTTCTTATCAGAGAAACCAGATAATAGAACAGAAATTGATACACCAGAAAAAATAAAGGAATTATTGGTAGAAGCTTATCCTCAAATGAGTTATTTTGAGATTGCTGAAACAATGTCTGATAATGTTTTTGACAGTGGTTTAGCTACTACACTAATAAAAAATGAGCAAAACTACAATTGGGAAATCAACACAGAAGCAACCGATATTGATACTCAAGCCTATTATTGGGATGCTTGTTATAAAGCAATCGCTCACGCCAACAAAGCATTGCAAGCAATTGAAGAATTAGGGAATCCAGCAAGTTTGAATCCGCAAAAAGGCGAAGCTCTAATGGCAAGAGCATATTCACATTTTATGCTGGTTTCATTATGGTCAAAGCGTTATAATCCATCGACGGCTAATACTGATTTAGGGATTCCGTATGTAACAAAACCAGAAACAGAATTGCTGACAAAATACAAAAGAAATACAATTGCTGAAGTTTTTGCTTTTCTTGAAAAAGATATCGAAGATGGTTTAAAGTATGTGACAAACGATTATAAAGAACCAAAGTTCCACTTTAATGTCGTCGCTTCGAAAGCCTTTGCAAGTAGATTTTATTTAGTAAAAGGAAACTGGGATAAAGTTATTGAATTGTCTAACGATTTAGGTTCGAAACCAGTAGGCAAATTAAGAGATTTTGCAACTTATGAATCTATAGGTGTAGAAGATCAACAGTTAAAATATGGTGCAAGTGATGTTGAAACCAATTTATTGATTGTTTCAGCAAATACCATTGTAGGGAGATTATACTCTTTAAACCGCTATAATTTATCAGGTTTGCGTCGTCCGGAAATTTTCGGATCAACTACAAACCTTTTTAATAAAGCTTATTATTACAACTTCTATTCTTCAAACGGAAGTATTACTTTGTTTCTTCCAAAATTCTATGAATACTTTAAATATTCTAATGTAACAGCTGGAATTGGAGATCCTTACGTTGCTGAAGTTTTATTAAGCAATGACGAGTTTTTCTTGAACAGAATAGAAGCTCACGTAATGAAAGGCGATATCGCTACAGCTACTGCAGAATTAGAGTATTTCTTAGCGACAAGAACTCCAACTTATAATCCAACAACAGATAAATTAACAGAGGCAAAAGTAGTGGCTAAATTCCCTGTAATTGCAGATGAATATACTCCATTCTATGCAATGACACCGGTACAGACCTCTTATGTAAAAGCAATTGCAGAAACAAGAAGAAGAGATTTTATTCACGAAGGACTTAGATGGTTTGATATTAAGCGTTTCAACATTGTTGTGAAACACGAAACATCAAACAAACCAGCGAACACATTGGTAAAAGATGACAACAGAAGAGCTTTGCAGATTCCGTTGCATGCTTCAAACACTGGTATAGAACTAAATCCTAGATAATCTTAAAATTGAAAATTATGAAATTATTAAAATATAATAAAATTGCGGTTTTAGCACTAGTTTCAATAACACTATTTTCATGTGGCAGTGATGATCTTGTAGGAGAGAGTCAGTTAGATTTTACGCAACCTGAAAAAACAAGTTTAGATAACTGGATTGATGGTACTTATCTAAAACCATATAATATTAATGTTCAATATAAATGGAATCAAAACACGGTAGACAATAGCCGTTATTTATTTCCGCCTACAGTTGATAAAGTAAAACCAGCTCTTGAAATAGTGCAAACAATATGGCTTAAAAGTTACGCCGCAATTGGCGGGCCGGACTTTGTAAAGAAAATTGCGCCACGAGAAATTGTTTTGGTTGGAGGGGTCAATTTAAATAGTGTTGGAACAAGAACTTTAGGATTGGCCGAAGGAGGACAACGAGTTACTTTGTTTGAAACAGATTATATTGATAAGTCAAACCGTGCAAACGTATCAGAGTTCATACATACCATTCAGCACGAATACATTCATATTTTAAATCAAAACAAGCCTTTTGATGAAAAAACTTGGAAAACATTAACTCCAGGCGGTTATACAGCTGATTGGTACAATTATGAAATTCCAGAATCAAATGAGCTTGGCTTTATTACAAGTTATGCAAGATCAAATATTAATGAGGATTTTGCCGAAACAGCTTCAATGATTCTGATTTATTCAAAAGCTGAATATGCGACATTTTTGGCAGGTATTCAAAGTCCTTTTGCGCTTCAAGCTTTAAAAGCTAAAGAAGCAATTGTGGTAAAATATTTCAAAGAAGCTTTTAATATGGATTTTTACGCTTTGAGAGATGAAGCCGAAAAAAATACAACATCTGTAATAAATTAAAATTAGCATTATGAAAATGAAACAACTATATAAGTATTTATTTGCGGCTATTTTAATACTGCAATTGACTGCATGTAACAATAATACAGATGCAGAACAACTATTTGAAGAAACGCCTACGACACGTTTAAATAATCAAAAAGCGGAATTAAGCGAGGCTTTGCTTTCGTCACAATATGGATGGAAAGCGGTTTATTTTACTGATAATACAGTTTTGGGAGGCTATACTCATTTGTTTACGTTTGCAAAAGATGGAACTGTGCAAATGGCTTCTGATTTTGATGATGACACAAAAACGTATAAAAGTGAATACGCAATTCAAGTTGGAAGTACAGTAAGTTTGACTTTTACGACACACAACAGAATTCACCTTTTATCAGATTCAAACAATTATCCAATTCCAGCATTGCGAGCAAAAGGTTATTTAGGAGATTTTCAATTTCTTTATTACGGACAAGAAAATGGAGAAATCATTTTTAAAGCCAACAGAAATAATCATGAAGTTCGATTTGTAAAAGCAACTGCAGATGATTGGGCAAATTTGTCTAAGAATCTAGATATGGAGCAAAATGTTATTGGTGGAGAAGAAAGACCACTTTTTAGACTTCTTGAAACAAACGATGGTAAAGCCATTCATAAATTTGATTTTTCATTTACAGCGGCAACGCGTTTTGCAAACTCAAATTCTATTGAATCTGGTTATTCTGTTAGCTACAACATGGGAATTGGCTACACGCCAACTGGAATTATTGTAAGTCCAGCCGTTGAAGTTGGAGGACAAAAACTTTCTAATTTCATTTATAATGATGCTGATGGAAGTTTTACAGCAACTGGAACGGGCGGTGTATCTGCAATTATAAAATACACTGATAAACCTTTGGTTCTTACAGATGATTATAAATTTATGCTTCCTGGACAGCCATTAGCATGGTTTGGATTCTTTGTAGATGATTATACGATAGATTCTCCTGCAAATTCACCTTTATTTTATGCTGAGCTAGAAAAAGTTAATGCGGCTTTGCCGGCAGGACAAAGTATTGCTTCTATTCAGATATATGGTAATCATTCTATCGGAACTTTTATTTATTACACTTTCGTGGGAAGAGGCGCGCTACAACATCATGTAACTGTTCAAGAAGATGCGGCAGGCAAGAAAATAATCTTAAAGCATAAATCTTGGAACGGAAACACTACTGTTGCAACACCTGCTTTCTTGGCTAGTATTGATAAATATTTCATGGATCCTCAAGGACTTTATGTAAAAGCGGAAAGCTTCAGATTATTCTATTCAGATCCTGTATATACATTTACAAGTGCATCAAGTCCATTTAGGATGACCACTTGGAAACTTAATTAGTTTTTAGTTTTGTTTTAATTTTGGAGGTAAAGCGACCCATTTTATGGGTTGCTTTTTTTCACTATTTTTTAAAGAAGAGTATCATTAATAAATAATAAAAATATTTGCTAAAGTATGATGAAAAGAATTATAACTCCGGTGAATGTTATTTTCCTTTTTTGGGGATTTGTATTGCTTACGTTTTCAGAATCATATCCGCAATACACAAGATATTATTTGTATGCCTCAATTCTTATAATTTTTCCTGTAATGGTTATAAATCTGACAAAACAGCGAAAAGAAGACAAACAAAACGGAACGATAAAATTTCAATCTGCTATTTTTAAGATGTTTATTGTGGCTGTATTGCTTGCAATCGGGTATTTACTAACGCGACAAAATTATTTATAGATTTTATTTTTTGTTTTTATTTTTTTGAGCTAAAAGCAATCCAATTTTTGGGTTGCTTTTTTGGGTTAAAAAAGAAGATTAAATGCCATTTTTTGTACTTCAAATTTTATTAAACGCCCAAATAATCTATATTTGTATTTCAAAAAATAAAAACGAATACCTTAATATGAAATTACTAGAAGGAAAAGTAGCAATCATTACGGGCGCTAGTCGCGGAATTGGAAAAGGAATTGCTGAAGTTTTTGCTAAACACGGCGCAAACGTAGCATTTACATATAGTTCATCTGTCGCATCTGCAGAAGCTCTTGAGGCTGAATTGAATAGTTTGGGAGTAAAAGCGAAAGGTTATCAATCGAATGCGGCTGATTTCAATGAAGCACAAGCTTTTGTTGACGCTGTTTTGGCTGATTTTGGAACGGTTGACATTTTGATCAACAACGCCGGAATTACAAAAGACAACTTATTAATGCGTATGTCTGAAGCTGATTTTGACCAAGTTATTGATGTTAACTTGAAGTCGGTTTTCAATATGACAAAAGCAATCCAAAAAACATTTTTGAAACAACGTGCTGGTTCTATTATCAATATCAGTTCTGTTGTAGGTGTTTCTGGAAACGCTGGTCAAACTAACTACGCGACTTCTAAAGCAGGTGCAATTGGTTTCACAAAATCTGTAGCGCTTGAATTAGGTTCTCGTAATATTCGTTGCAATGCAATCGCCCCTGGTTTCATCGAAACTGAAATGACTGCAAAATTACCTGAAGATGTAGTAAAAGGATGGAGAGACGGAATTCCATTGAAACGTGGAGGAACTACAGAAGATGTTGCAAATGCTTGTCTTTTCTTAGCTTCAGATATGAGTGCTTACGTTACAGGACAAGTTCTTAACGTTTGCGGAGGAATGCTTACCTAAGGAGTTGATTGTTTATGGTTTGTTGTTTATTGTTCTGCAACCAAAACTATAAACCAAAAACTATAAACTATAAACCCAAATAATATATGACTACAAACACGATTTTTTTATTATTGCTTTCTTTAATAATTGCTGGTGGGTTGTCGTATTTTCAATATTTTTTAAAGCCAAAAACAAATCGAATCTGATTTGGTTTTTGGCTTTTTTGCGTTTTTTGGCCATTTTTGGATTATTGGTTTTATTGATAAACCCAATAATTTCGAAAAATTCGCTTGAAGTTATAAAAACGCCTTTGGCAATTGCAGTTGATAATTCAAGTTCAATAACAGCTTTAAAATCAGATAAAAAAGTTGTTGAATTGTATCAAAAATTGATTTCAAATCCTGCTTTAAAGGAAAAGTTTGAAATTCAATCGTATCAATTTGATGCCGATTTTAAATCTTCGGATAAATTTGATTTCAAAGGCAATCAAACCAATCTTGATGAAGTTGCCAAAAATCTAAAAAGCATCAACAAAAACCTGACTTTCCCAACCGTAATTATTACCGACGGAAATCAGACTACAGGAAACGACTACGTTTATAGATTCGATCCTGCTAATAAAGTTTATCCTTTGGTTGTGGGAGATACAACCACTTTTTTCGATTTAAAAATCAATCAACTTAATGTAAATAAATACGCTTTTAATAAAAATAAATTTCCTGTCGAAGTTTTTCTTCAATATTCAGGAGACAAAGCTACAACTGCTGATTTTACTATTTCGCAAGGGAATTCAGTTGTTGCAAAAGAGAAAGTTTCTTTTTCGCCTTCTAAGAAAACAGCTTCAATAAATTTGCTTTTGCCTGCAGATAAAGTGGGGTTGCAGATTTTTAGAGCTAGTGTTTCTTCAAATGCAAAAGAGAAAAACAGCTACAATAATATCAAGAATTTTGCAGTAGAGATCATCGATCAAAAATCTACAATAGCAATTGTTTCGGCTATAAATCATCCAGATATTGCGGCTTTAAGACGTTCAATTGAAGTTAATGCCCAACGTAAAGTGATTTTGGTTAAACCAAATGATATCAATCAGTTGCAAGAAGCTTCTGTTTTGGTTTTATATCAACCAAATGCATCTTTCAAAGCCATTTTTGACAACAATAAAAATGCAGGAAGAAATATCTTCATCATCACAGGAAACAATACCGATTTCAATTTTTTAAATCAGCAACAAAACAATCTGATTTTTAAAATGAGCGGACAAACAGAAGATTATTTATCTGAATTCCAATCTCAGTTTAATCTGTTTGCAATCGATAATATAGGTTTCGAAAATTTTCCTCCATTACAAAATGCATTCGGAAGCATTTCAACAAACGGAAATGTTTCGGTTTTGCTTTCTTCAAGAATCAGAAATGTTTCTACAAATGCACCTTTATTGGCTTTCGCCGAAAATCAAGGAAAAAGAACTGCTTTTCTTTTAGGAGAAAACAGCTGGAAATGGCGTTTGCAGAGTCATATCGACAATCAATCTTTTGAAAAATATGATGTTTTTATAGATAAGATCATTCAGTTTTTGGCAACTTCGGCTTCAAAAAAATCTTTGGTGGTAACGCATGAAAGTTTTTATAATTCGGGAGATGAACTTGTCATCAATGCGCAATATTTCAATAAAAACTACGAATTTGACGAAAAAGCAAGATTGACAATTTCAGTTACAAATGCCGAAACGAAACAAAGCAAAAACTACGATTTATTAAAAGGAAATAATTCCTATTCCGTAAATCTAGACGGATTAACTGCCGGAAAATACAATTTTACAGTAAAAGAATTAAATTCAAATACTTCGTATTCTAGTCATTTTGAGATTTTAGATTTTGACATCGAAAAACAATTCGTAAATCCTGACGTTTTAAAACTAAAACAATTAGCTTTACAAACTAATGGAAAAGCATTCTTCGAAAATCAGGCAGATGATTTGATTAACACGCTTTTAGAAAACAAAGAATACAAATCAATCGAGAAAAACGTTTCAACAAAAACACCAATAATTGACTGGGTTTGGTTGTTGATCTTAATTGCCGCTTTATTAACAACGGAATGGTTTGTTCGGAAGTATAATGGACTTTTGTAGTTTTTGTGCTTTGCCTACGGGACATAAAGAATGTTGTTAGGCTTTAAGTTACCAATATGTAATCTCTACGAGATTGTTTGCTATTTGTTTTAGCTCCGTTAGGAGCTTGATGTTGGTAGAAAAAAGAATATTTGATAAAGAGGTTACCAATATTTAATCTCTAGGAGATTGTTTGCTATTTGTTTTAGCTCCGTTAGGAGCTTAATGTTGGTAGAAAAAGAATATTTGATAAAGGTTACCAATATTTAATCTCTACGGGATTGTTTGCTATTTGTTTTAGCTCCGTTAGGAGCTTGATGTTGGTAGAAAAAAATATGTGATAAGTAAAGTTGTCCCTTAGGGACTAAATAGTAAGCGAGTTTGGTTGCTGATTTTAATCTTAGCTCAATTAACAACGGAATGGTTTACTGTAATGAAATATAATCGAATTCTTAGCGTTTTTTAATCTGTGATTATAAAATATAAAGTCTAAAATTATGAAAGTTAAATTCTTTTTTATTGTAGTATTCTTGACGGTGATTTTTTGCTTTTTTCATTTTCGAAGACAGATAATACCAACAAAAGCAATCTTTTGGAAAACACGATCCAGCAACGTTTTCAACTGCCTCAGGGATTTGTGAGAGAAGAGGAGCCTAAAACTTCGTTTGGATCTTTTTTGCGAAATCTTCCATTAAAACCCCAGGGTTCAAATGTTTTGTATTTTGATGGATCTGCAAAACCAAATAGAAACGTTTATGAAGCGGTTGTGGATTTGCCCATTGGAAAACAGGATCTGCACCAATGCGCTGATGCCGTGATGCGTTTGCGAGCGGATTATTTTTATAGCCAAAAACAATACGATAAAATACATTTTAATTTTACAAACGGTTTTCGAGCTGATTTTAGTAAATGGGTCTCAGGTTACAGAATTGCAGTTAAAGGCAATAAAACAAGTTGGGTTAAAACTGCAAAACCATCTGACAGTTATGAAACTTACTGGAAATACTTAGAGACGGTTTTTATGTATGCAGGGACGGCTTCGCTAGAAAAAGAACTGAAACCAATTAATGTTTTAGATATAAATATAGGGGATGTTTTCATAAAAGGAGGCTTTCCGGGTCATGCAGTTATTGTAGTTGATATGGCTGTGAATCCAAAAAACAATCAGAAAATTATTCTTTTGGCACAAAGTTATATGCCAGCACAGGAAATTCAAATATTGAAAAATCCAAATAATAGTTCGTTAAGTCCTTGGTACGCTGTTGATTTTGGAACTTCTCTGAAAACCCCTGAATGGACTTTTAGTTCTTCACAATTAAAACGTTTTTAAATGAAACAATTCCTTTTTTTAGTCCTTATATTTCAAAATGCTTTTTCTCAAGAAATTCCATTGAATGTTCAAAAATTAATTAAAGCATATCCAGATCAAATTGTTGGTTATAAAGACAATAAAATTATTTTTAGAGATAAATCAAGTTTAATTTATGATGATTTTAAAAATAAAACGGATCAAGAACTTTTAGATAATCCTGATATTGAGGATCAATTTAAGTTTGTTTATAATAGAGCAGATAAGAATTTTGTTCCAAAGGAAGATCCAGGAAGAATTCGAAATGAAGCTTTTTTTAAGAAAATCTACGGAAGTTCAAAATCAGAAGTTGAATCAAAAATGACTGAAATCATTTGGTGTCCGAAATTAGTTAATCAGAGTGTAAAAGTAACGACCGTAAATGGAATTGATAAAATAGTAAAAAAACTCTCGGAAGAATTAGATAATAATCCAGAATTTAAAAAATACATTAGTGATATTGGAGGAACATTTAGTTGGAGGAAAATTTCAGGAACAAACCGATTGAGTATGCATAGTTTTGGAATGACAATTGATATTAATGTCAAAAATTCTAGTTATTGGCAATGGGATTGTAAATGTAAAAATGAAGATGCTACTCTTTCGTATAGAAATCAAATTCCACTCAAGCTAATTTCAATTTTCGAAAAATACGGTTTTATTTGGGGAGGAAATTGGAAACATTATGACACAATGCATTTTGAGTATCGACCTGAACTTTTATTGTAAATTTTAAATTATTTCGTTGCAAAAAAAAGTGGATTAGGAATTAAAAATTTATGATTATGGATTTCAGGCTAAAAGTATTTTACACTGTTGCGCTCCGCCTTAACTTTACTAAAGCGGCGACCGAATTGTATATTACACAACCTGCAGTTTCAAAACACATTCAAGAACTCGAAGAAACTTATAAAACCAAACTTTTTGAACGAAACGGTTCTAAAATAGCTTTGACTCCAGCTGGGCAAATTCTATTAAAACATACCAAAGATATTTTTGAAATTTACCGTGAAATAGATTTTGTAATGAGTTCATTTATCAGTGAGCGTCAAGGTTTGCTGAGATTAGGAGCAAGTACAACAATTTCTCAATATGTTATTTCTCCAGTTTTGGCACGTTTTCACCAAAAACAAAAAGATATAAAAGTCAATTTGCTGAATGGAAATACAGAGCAGATTGAAAATGCTTTGATTAATAAAGAAATTGAAATAGGAATTGTTGAAGGGCAATCTAAAAATCAGTCGATTAAATATATTCCGTTTTTAAAAGATGAATTGGTTTTAGTGTGCGGCAGTAAAAATCCGTTGGCGAAGCAAAATGAAATTTCGGTAAATGATTTAAAATCAATGAAATTCATAACAAGAGAACGTGGTTCAGGAACACTTGAAGTTATAGAATTTGCTTTAAAAAATATAAAATTGAAACTTTCTGATTTGCAAATTGAAATGCAGTTAGGAAGTACAGAAAGCATAAAATCCTATCTTTTAAATTCAGATTGTTTTGCGTTTATGTCTATTCATGCTGTTGGCAATGAATTGAAAAACAAAGAATTGACGGTTTTGGATGTGAAAAATTTAACTATCGAAAGATATTTTTATATTATTACTTTATTAGGGAAGTCAGATCCTTTATCAGAATTGTTTATTCAAAATATCTCGTATCACTATAACTTAAAGTTATAGCAGATTGTTATTTGCGATTGGTGATTCTGCTAAAAACAGCTGACCTTTGCAAAGTAAATATCAATTACCTTTATTTTGAAAACAAAACAACAAACAGCATCACAATTATTTGAAATCAATCAATCTTTGCAACAATTACTTTTTGCTCTAGTAATTTTGTTGTGCTTATTTTCGATTATTTCGCCACCAATTGCTTTGTTATTAGGTATTGTGCTTGTGAATGTTTTCGGAAATCCATTTGTAGAATTTAATGCCAAAGCAATTACATTTTTATTGCGGCTTTCCGTTGTTGGATTAGGCTTCGGAATGAATGCTTCAAGCGCTTTTTCAGCTGGAAAAGAAGGTTTTGTATTAACTGTATTTTCAATTTTCAGCACCTTAATTTTTGGATTTCTATTAGGGAAATGGTTGAAAACAGAGAAAAAACATCTCACTTAATTTCGTGCGGAACAGCAATTTGCGGAGGAAGCGCAATTGCGGCGATTTCGCCAGTAATCAAGTCAAATGAAAATCAGACTTCGATTGCATTGGGCGTTATTTTTATCCTAAATTCAATTGCATTATTTGTTTTTCCGTTTATTGGACATCAATTGGATCTATCTCAAAAAGATTTTGGGTTATGGTGCGCCATTGCCATTCATGATACCAGTTCTGTTGTTGGCGCGAGCAAATAAATATGGTGCTGAAGCTTTGCAAATTGCGACAACGGTAAAATTAGCCAGAGCATTATGGATTATTCCAATTTCGCTTATTACAGCCGTGATTTTCAAGAACAAATCCCGAAACGTCGGGACAAAAATAAAGATTCCTTATTTCATCGGACTGTTTATTTTGGCAATGTTGTTGAATTCTTACGTTCCAAATATTTCTCATTTTGCGCCACATATTGTAAATGTTGCAAAAATTGGATTGACGATAACTTTGTTCTTGATTGGCGCTACTTTAAATTTTACAACTTTAAAAGCAGTAGGAGTAAAGCCTTTGCTTCAAGGTGTTTTTCTTTGGATTTTTATAGCAGTTTTAAGCTTAGTTTCGATTGTTTATTTAGGATAATGTTATTTCACATTGGAGAATTTTACGATTGGTTTGTCAATCATTTTGTAAAATTTTCCTTTGAATGAATAATGCCTTTCGACTACAAAGTTAAATTGCTTTTTAGTTTTTGCCATTTCTGTAAGTTCAGCAGGTAAATCAACTTCAAAATCATCTTCTGTTCCTTTAGCTTTTTTGTATGAACCTGTTGTAATAATTTTAAAATCTCTGAAAAATTTTTTATTGTTATCTGTAATAACAGCATAAGAGCTTGACCATTGTGAACTAATACTATTTGTAAGTGAGTAATTGTCAACTTCCATTAAAGGTTGGTATTTCCCGTCAAATCCTGCAATTATGTAAAAATAACCGTTGTACGGAGCGCCTGCACCACCATTTGCATGTAAAAGAGACAAAGCATATTGGTCTTCTCCAATTTCAACCAATTTTGGAATTGGACATTGCGCAAAAGAACCAAATGCGGCAACTGCGGGTTGAAAAGATTTCATTTCCCAAGAATTGCCATTTTTTGCAAATTTTGCCAAACCAAGTAGTCCTCCAGAAAAACGCCCTGTCTGAAGTCCATCCTCATCATGAACAGAGTGATTAAATGTTACTATTTTAAACTGGTTTCCTTTGGAATCTTTATAATCAATATTAGCTAAAAGTCTGGTAGCAACGCCTTCTGTATAAGGGAACAACTGATCTCCTTCAACACCGTTTACATCTAGAAAAGGAGCAGGTTTGCAAGATTTGCATTTCCAACTTATAAAAGTGTTTTTATCAGCGTAATGGTATATTTTCCCTGGAAATAATTTCAACATTGCAGTTTCCACATTAAATGGCTCGGCAATTTTTAATGTTCTTTTAGTGTTTAAAATAGTATCGCTAACATTTTTTAGTTGGATATCAGCTTCTTGTGCGAATGAAATTGTAGTCAAGAAAAGAAATAGATGTAAAGGAACAAGGCGCATAGTGATTTTGTTAAATTGTAAAATCAAACTTACAAATAAAATTTGAGCCAGAAATAAACTTATGGCACTTATAAAGCTCAAAATGGACAAAAAATTAAATTAGTACAATCTTAAATAGTATTCTTTGAATTATCTTTAAATTATGTGTAGATTTGCCCCCTCAAATAACAAAAAACAAATGAAAAACTTCAGAATGAGACCAAGGTTAATCGCCTTATTTGCTTTAATTATTGGTTTTTTTACTTTATCATGGGGTATTGTTGGCCATGAAAGAATCAACAAAGCGACTGTAATGGCTTTGCCAAAACAAGTACAAGTATTCTTTTACAATCACATTGATTTTATTACTCAAGAGGCTTCAGTTCCAGACATTCGTAAATATGCTTTAAATTATAAAGAAGAGAATGGGAGACATTATTTTGATATGGAAAATGTTGGACCTGCTGAGAGTTTGCCACAGACATTAGAAGAAGCAAAACAAAAATATGATGCTAAATTCTTAAATGACAATGGAATTTTACCATGGTACATTGAAGAAATGATGGCAAAGTTGACTAAAGCTTTTAAAGATAAAAACAGAGCTGAAATTTTATTTCTTGCCGCAGATTTAGGTCATTATATTGGAGATGCGCACATGCCTTTGCATACTTCTGCAAATCATGACGGACAATTGAGCGATCAAAAAGGAATTCATTCACTTTGGGAAAGCAGATTGCCAGAATTATTCGCAAAAAACTATAAATTAAATGTTCCTGAAGCACAATATTATGAAGATGTTCATAAAGCAACTTGGGCTATGATTAATGATACACATAGTTTAGTTAAGCCGTTATTGGACATTGACAAAAAATTGAGAACTTCAACTCCAGAAGATGGTGTGTTTAAGAAAGATGCTGAAGGCAAAATTTTGAAAACAAAATACAATACTGCTGTTTTCTCTGAAGAATATGCTGAGAAATTGCATAAAGATCTGAATGGAATGGTTGAGTCTCAAATGAGAAAAGCGATCGCCGCAACAGCAAGTTTTTGGTACACAGCGTGGGTAAATGCTGGAAAACCAGATTTAAGCACTTTAGATGCTCCAGCTGTTACTCAAAGAAATTATCCAGCTTTGCAAGACGATTTAAAATTATACCAAAAAGGTGATTTATTCGGAATGAAAAATCAAAACGATTAAGTTTCGATCAAGTTCAAATAAAAAAGAAAGCCTCAAGTTCTTAGGAATTTGAGGCTTTCTTTTTTGTTTTTATGGCTTCTTATAATTTTTCATCAGCATACAACTTGGCATGTTTTGCTTTTAAATCATTAAACTGATATTGTTTTTCTTTTAATAAATAAGAAGCTGATTGATAATAAGAAATGGCATCATTTACCAAATCGGTTCTTTCAGTTTTCAATGGACTTTCTTCGTACATAATTTGAAAATCCTTGGCAACTCCTGCCATTGGTTTTAATTTTAAGGCATATTGCTTTACTACTTGTTTTGGCGACAAAATAGTCAAAACATTATCTTTTATAAGTCCCAAGTCTTGATAAGTTGCGATGAAAGCTCTCGGTTTATAATCGGTTTTAAAAACGTCTTGGCCGAAAAATTTGCTTTCATAATCAAAATGCAACATTCCAAAAAGCGTCGGCATTAAATCAATTTGCGACATCAATTGGTTGTATTGCGCTGGTTTTTGATTTGGCGTGTAAATAAAGGCCGGAATTCTATATTTGTCTAATGGAAGTTGCGTTTTTCCTGCACTTGAAGCGCAATGGTCGGCCACAATAACAAAAACAGTATTGTTGAACCAAGCTTGTTTGCTTGCCATTTCGAAGAATTTTCGAAGCGCAAAATCAGTATATTTTACACCGCCTTCACGAGATTTAATATCACCTGGAATATCAATTTTATTATTAGGATATGTAAATGGCCTGTGATTGCTCACCGTCATAATATGATTAAAGAAAGGTTTGTTTTCCTTAGCTTCGGCGTTCATTACTTTGATTGCTTTATTGTACATATCTTCATCACAAACTCCCCAAACATTTGAAAACGTGATTTCTTCTGGAGAAAAGCTTGATTTGTCTACAATTTGATATCCATTTCCAGAATAAAAATCTCTCATGTTGTCAAAGAAAGCATCGCCTCCATACATGAATTTTACGTTATAGCCTTTTTCTTTAAAAACAGATCCAGTTGAAAATTTGTTTTTGTTGTCTTCGCGTTTCACAACGCTTTCGCCCGCAGTTGGAGGCAAGCATAAAGTCACTGCTTCAAGACCGCGAACAGTTCTATTTCCTGCGGCGTACAAGTTGGTAAACTGCAAGCTTTTTTGTGCTAAGCTATCAAGGAAAGGAGTAATGTTTTGTTTGTTTCCGTAAGCCTTCATAAAATCGGCACTATAACTTTCGATTGTAATCAGGACAACATTTTTATGATTTTCAAGAGAATCATTAGTGATTTTTCTGGTAGTATTGTCGCCTGAAATATTAGGAAATTGCTCTTTTAAATTAGCAAATGCCTTATCATTCGGCAATGTCTTGTAAAACTTGAAATAATCTAATTTGTTGTTTTGGAAAGCCAAGTAAAACTTATATATTCCGTTTGATTGCAATTCGTTGACAAAAACATTTTTAGAGTTTTCAGTTTTTGACATCGTTGGAACTGCAAATAAAGAAATCAAAAACAGACCTAAATAGATTCCTGAAATTTTTAATTTTTCATTTAGATTAGGAATTTCTTCCAGATAGTTTTTGGATCTTTTTAAAATAAAATAAGTAATAGTGGCAGTGATAATAAAAAGAACTGAAAAAATAGGAACCACAGGATAAGATTGCATGATATTTCCAATTACTTCATTCGTGTAAATCAAGTAATTTACTGCAATGAAGTTGTATTTTACTCCAAATTCATTCCAAAAGAAATATTCGCTCAATCCATTTTGAAGAATCAATAAAACGTAAAGGAAAATAACAAAAGCAAATAACCAATATCTGATTTTGTCTCTCCATTTTGGAAGAAAAAGCAATAGCGAAAAAAGGAGTGTTTTTATTCCAACAAATATTAAAACAATTCGTGGCAAAGCACCGCCGTATTCATCTAATATGCTTTTTCCTGAAGCAATATATAAGAGCAAAGCAACAAAACCGCTAAGGATAATGTATCCGTATGGTTTGTTGTATTTTGTATTAGAAATGAAAATTAAATAAAGCCATAAAAATCCACTCGCCAATACAAAAACAAAAAAGTCAGAAACTAATCCTAAACTGAAAATCTTTAAACTTTCAAGGATTGTAAATGAGCTCTGTGTTATTGGGTGAAAGAAAAGAACAATTCGCAATAAAAAACTAACTAAAAAATAGAAGATTGCGAGATTGTAAAAAGGTGAAAACTTTTTATAAAAAACCATGGTATTATATTTTATGCAAAATTAATTTGCATTAATGAATGGCAGATGAAGATATGCTTTTACCTTGCTTAGCGTTAACTTAATGTTGTCTTAAGATGATTAAATTGGTTTATTATAGAGCATTAAGGCTATTTCTAAGTATGAAAATTTTTATCTTTGACAAACTAAGAAGGGATTCAGTTTTATATCTAAATCGTAAATACATGCATATTTTAATAGTTGAAGATGAATTAGGAATTGTGCAATTTCTGCGGCAAGGACTACAAGAGGAAGGTTATTTGGTGACAACGGCCAATGATGGCTCGAAAGGATTTGAATTGGTTCAGGAGCATCAATATGACTTAATTTTGTTAGACTGGATGTTGCCTAAAATTAACGGTTTGGATCTGTGTAAGGCGATCAGAATCAAAGATCAGCATACTCCGATTATTTTCTTGACGGCAAAAGATACTGTGCAAGAAACAATTGCCGGCCTAAAAGCTGGTGCAAATGATTACATCAAGAAACCTTTTAGTTTTGAGGAGCTTGTGGAACGTATTAAAATTCATTTCAGACATAAAAAAGGAGATCAGGAACTAACGCTTGGCACCATAAAAATTGATTTGTCGAAACATATTGTGCTTAAAGATGAGGAAGAAGTGGCGCTTACACAGAGAGAATTTGAATTGCTGACCTATTTAATTCAGAATAAAGGTAAAGTTTGTACTCGAAACCAAATTTTAAAAGATGTTTGGGAAATTAATTTTGAGTATGATACAGGCGTAATTGATGTTTTTATGAATGCCATCAGAAAAAAACTCAATTTAAAAATTGAAGAAGATTATATAAAAACGATTCGTGGAATTGGTTATATAGCTAATGATTTGTAAATGGAACAACTATCTTTTAAGCACAGAATCGCTTTAAACTATATCATAACTACGGGATTGTTAATATTGGTGGTTTTTTCAGCTACTTATTTTACTGTAAAATTTACTGTTTACAAGCATATTGATGAAAATTTGATGATTGAAATTAACGATCATTTAAAAGAAATCAGAATCGAAAAAAATAAGGTGATTTTTATGGATGCCGAAGAATGGGAGGAGCGAGAGCACAATTCTGTTGATGTTAATCCGGTTTTTGTTCAGTTTTTGGATTTGAATAAGAGAATAATTGAAAAATCTCCAAATTTAAAAAACGAAAAATTAGTTTACCACGAAAGTAAAGATCATTATGAATTGTTTGATACCAAATTATTGGGCAATAAAATCAGGCAAATTCAAATTCCGCTTCATATAAAGTCTAAAAAAGTAGGTTATTTGATCATTGCAATGTCGCTTTCTGACTCGGCTAAAGTATTAGGAAACCTTTTGGATACTTTGTTGATTGCTTTTCCAATAATCTTGGTAGTACTTTATTTAATTGCGAGGTTTTTTGCTGGACGAAGTATTAGGCCAATAAATGCAATTATAAATACGTCTAAAATAATTACAAAAGACAATTTAAAAACGAGGATTCCGTTACCGAAAACACGTGACGAATTATTTACACTTTCAAAAACCATAAATAATTTATTAAACCGAATTGAAGACGCTATTGAACGCGAAAAACAGTTTACTTCAGACGCTTCACATGAGCTAAGAACGCCTCTTACAGTAATTAAAGGAACGCTTGAAGTTTTGATTCGCAAACCTCGTGATAATAAGGAATATGAAGAAAAGATTAATTATTGCATAAACGAAGTTGATCATTTGAATGCGCTTGTAGATCAATTGCTTATGATGGCGCGTTTTGAGAATCAGAAACAGAATATTAAAACAGAATCGATTTATTTGAATTCATTGATTTTAGATGTTTTGACATTGAATTCTGAAAAGATTAGTGCAAAGAATATTAAAGTAAAATTTGATGCGATTACCGATTGTTATATTCAGTCGGATACATTTTTGATGATTACGATTTTAAGGAATATTATCTCAAACGCAATTAAATACACAAATAACGGAGGTAGCATTTTGGTTTTGCTTTTAAAGCAAAACGGCAAGACGATCTGCAAAATAAAAGATAATGGAATCGGAATTGCGAAAGAAGATTTAGAATTTATCATGAATCCGTTTTTCAGATCAAATTCAACTGATCATCCTGAAATTAAAGGTACTGGGCTAGGTTTGTCTATTGTCAAAAGAACTACTGAATTACTGGATATCAAGCTCAAAATAGAGAGCGAACTAGAAGAAGGAACAACTGTAATCTTGACTTTTAAAGAAGATTAAGAAAACGTTATAGTAAATTGAAAATCGGCAGTGAAAACGACACTTCAATTTTTATTTAACAATAAACTATCGTTAAGTTATATTAAAAATTGCTTTTTTATGAAATTAACTAGTATATTTGCAACCGAATCAAAGAATTATAAAACAAACCAAACAATGATTTCAAATCAATTACATCATCATCATTTTCATTATTGCTCTCAAGCGATGTGTTAATGGTATGCGTGTAAATCATCATATTTTAAAACCCGTTTGAGTACATCAAACGGGTTTTTTTATACCAATTCTTTGTACTCAAACTATTAATCAAACAACAACTAAAAAAATGAGTACTTTAAAAATTGCAATTCAAAAATCAGGTCGTTTAAACGAAGACAGCATTCAAATCCTTAAAGATTGCGGTATTTCAATCAACAACGGAATCGACCAGTTAAAAGCTGAAGCTTCAAACTTTCCTCTTGAAGTTTTATACCTTAGAAATTCAGACATTCCTCAATATTTAATTGATGGAGTAGTAGATTTAGCGATTGTTGGCGACAATCTTTTAGTAGAAAAAGGAAAAGGAATCGAAGTAGTTCAAAAATTAGGATTCTCAAAATGCAAAGTTTCAGTTGCCGTTCCTAAAACTTTCGAATACAATTCCGTTCAAGATTTAGCAGGACTTCGTATTGCGACTTCTTACCCAAATACAGTAAACGAATATTTCAGTAAATTTGGATTAACTGTAGATATTCACCAAATTTCTGGTTCGGTTGAAATTGCTCCAAATATTGGACTTGCAGATGCAATTGTAGATATCGTTTCAAGCGGAAGCACACTTTTCAAAAACAACTTAAAAGAAGTTGAAGTAATTTTAAAAAGTGAAGCAGTTCTGGCGGTTTCTCCAAAAGTATCTCCAGAAATCCAAAAACACATTGATACTTTAAAATTCAGAATCCAAGCCGTTTTAAGAGCCAGAAATTCGAAATATATTTTAATGAACGTTCCAAACGATAAAATTGAAGCGGTTGGAAAAATTCTTCCGGTTTTGAGAAGTTTAACAGTTCTTCCTTTGGCACAAGAAGGCTGGAGCAGTGTTCACTCCGTAATTGATAAAGATACTTTTTGGGATGTAATCGATCAATTAAAAGAAGTAGGAGCAGAAGGAATTTTAGTTTGCCCAATTGAGAAAATGGTTCTTTAATGCGCTTTGCGCGCTTTAGGCAATAAGCTTTAAGCTTTACGCCAAAGAAAAAAACACAAAGTTAAAAAAGCTTAAAGCCTATAGCTTATTGCCTATAGCAAATAAGCATAAAGCAAAAAAACATGAATAAAATAGACAATCCAAAACCAGAAATCTGGTCAGAAATATTAAAAAGACCAACTCAAACTATTGATGATATTGAGGTTACGGTAAAAGAAATCTTCAAAGAAGTTCAGAGAAAAGGAGATGAAGCTGTCGCGAAATATACTTCAATTTTCGACGGAATTTCATTAGGTAATTATGAAGTTTCACAAGAAGAAATCAATGAAGTTATTAGTTTGATTCCGAATGAGTTGAAAGAAGCTATCGAGTTAGCAAAAAACAATATTTATAAATTTCATAGTGCACAGAAAACAGACAGAATTGAGATCGAAACTGTTGAAGGAGTAAATTGCTGGCAAGAAAAAAGACCAATTCAAAGGATCGGCTTGTATATTCCTGGCGGAACTGCGCCTTTGTTTTCGACTGTTTTAATGTTGGCAGTTCCGGCTGAAATTGCAGGTTGCAAAGAAATCGTATTGTGTTCGCCACCAGATAAAAAAGGGAAAATTAATCCAGCAATTTTATACGCCGCCAATTTATGTGGTGTAACTAAAATTCTAAAAGTTGGCGGAATTCAGGCTATTGCAGGAATGACTTTCGGGACACAATCAATCCCAAAAGTGTATAAGATTTTCGGACCAGGAAATCAATTTGTGACCGTGGCCAAACAATTAGCAACACAATTTGGTGTTGCGATTGATATGCCGGCTGGACCATCAGAATTATTGATCGTGGCTGATGATACAGCGGTTCCAGCTTTCGTGGCTTCGGATTTATTGTCTCAGGCAGAACATGGGACAGACAGTCAAGTGATTTTGGTTTCGACTTCGAGAAAATTAATCAATGAAGTTGAAAATGAAATCCAATCACAATTAGAAGTTCTTCCAAGAAAGGCGATCGCTGAAAAAGCAATTCAAAACTCGAAATTGATTTATGTTGAAAACGATCAAATTGCTTTGGATCTAATCAATGAGTATGGTCCGGAACACTTTATAATTTGTTCAGAATACGATGATTTCTACTGTAACGGAATTGTAAATGCAGGTTCAGTTTTCATTGGAAATTATACGCCTGAAAGTGCTGGAGATTATGCTTCAGGAACAAATCATACCTTGCCTACAAATGGCTATGCTAAAAATTATAGCGGTGTAAATCTGGATAGTTTTATGAAATCAATGACGTTTCAGAAAATATCTAAAACCGGAATCCAAAACATCGGAAAAGCGATTGAAGCAATGGCGGAAGCTGAAGGCTTGCAAGCTCATAAGAATGCAGTAACGTTGAGATTAAAGAGTTTAGAATAAAAGAAAAAGGAAGAAAAAGAGCAGAGAAGCAAGATTTTATGATGTCTTTCTTTCTTCTTGGTTCTTGCTTCTTGAAAAAAATAACACAATGAGCACATTCGATATAAATACAATAACAAGAGAAAACGTAAAGTCTTTAAAACCATATTCTTCTGCAAGAGATGAATTTGAAGATTTTGACACAGCCGACATGATTTTTTTGGATGCGAATGAAAATCCGTATCAAAATGGCGTAAACCGTTATCCGGATCCACAACAGAATTCAGTTAAAGCTATTTTGGCTAAAAATAATCTAATAAAACAAAATCAGATTTTATTAGGAAACGGAAGCGATGAAGTCTTGGACTTGCTTTTCAGAGCTTTCTGCGAACCAAATAAAGACAATATTATTTCACTTCCGCCAACGTATGGAATGTATGGTGTTTTGGCGAATATTAATGCGGTTGAAAACAGAGAAATTCTTTTAACAACAGATTTTCAGCCACAAGTAGAAAAGATACTAGGAGCAGTTGATGAGAATACAAAAATCATCTTTTTATGTTCGCCAAATAATCCAACAGGAAATTCATTTTCAGATGAAAGTGTGGTGAAATTGCTCCAGAATTTCAAAGGTTTAGTGGTTATTGATGAAGCATATATAGACTTTTCAAATAAAGAAAGTTGGCTTGCAGAAATTGATGCTTATCCGAATTTAGTGATAACACAAACGCTTTCTAAAGCTTATGGGTTGGCTGGAATTCGTTTAGGAATTTGCTATGCTTCTGAAGCTGTCATTTCAATTTTAAACAAGATCAAACCTCCTTATAACGTAAACGAATTAACGCAACAAAGAGCGATCGAGCGTTTGAAAGATTCTGAAAAAATAAAACAAGAAATAGCTTCAATTATTGAACAAAGAGAAGAATTGCTTAAAGTGTTACTTGAAGTGTGTTTTGTTGAAAAAGTGTATCCAACAGAAGCCAATTTTATTTTGGCTAAAGTTGATGACGCTAATAAAAGATATGATCAGTTAATCGCAAAAGGAATCGTAATTCGTAATAGAACTACACAACCTTTATGTGAAAATTGTCTTCGCTTTACCATTGGAACAAAAGAAGAAAACGCTATTGTAATTAAAGAATTGAAATTATTAAGTTAAAAAAGATATAGCCACAGATTATATAGATTAACATGATTTTTTATTCTGTTTGTGTATAATTTTTTTGCCACGAATTACATGAATTTACACGAATTGAATTAGTGAAATTTGTATAATTCGTGGCAAAAAAGAAAAATCCATTTAATCTGTGTAATCTGTGGCAGAAAAAAAATATGAAAAAAGTACTTTTTATCGATCGTGACGGAACGATTGTTTTAGAACCTGAAAATCTACAATTAGATAGCCTAGATAAACTAGAATTTTATCCAAAAGCATTTCAATATCTGGCAAAAATCGCCAATGAATTGGATTATGAATTAGCAATGGTAACCAATCAGGATGGTTTAGGAACGGATAGTTTTCCGGAAGAAACCTTTTGGCCAACACAGAATTTTATTTTAAAAGCCTTTGAAAACGAAGGAGTTGTTTTTGATGAAATTTTCGTTGACCGAACTTTTCCAGAAGAAAATGCGCCTACACGCAAACCAAGAACAGGAATGTTGACTAAATATTTGAATAATCCAGAATATGATTTAGAAAATTCTTTTGTTTTAGGAGATCGTTTGACAGATGTGGAATTGGCTAAAAACCTTGGCGCAAAAGCGATTTTCATGAACGATACTGACGGAGCGGGAAGCAATGAAATTTCGGCAAAACGTGAAGAATTAAACGAGACAATCGTTTTGCAAACAATGGATTGGAAGAAAATCTATGAGTTTTTGAAATTAGAAGCGCGTTCAGCTTCAATTACAAGAAAAACAAACGAAACGGATATTTACATCAATCTAAATCTTGACGGAACAGGAAAAAGTAAAATCGATACCGGAATTGCATTTTTTGACCATATGTTAGATCAAATCTCCCGTCATGGGCAAATGGACTTAGAAATTCTTGTAAAAGGCGATTTAGAAGTAGATGAACACCATACAATCGAAGATACCGCAATTGCATTGGGCGAAGTTTTTGCGAAAGCATTAGGAAATAAATTAGGAATCGAACGTTACGGATTCTGCCTTCCAATGGATGATTGTTTAGCACAAGCGAGCAATTGACTTCGGAGGAAGAAACTGGCTGATCTGGGAAACAGAATTTAAACGTGAAATGGTGGGCAAAATGCCGACAGAAATGTTCTATCACTTCTTTAAATCATTCACAGACGGTGCAAAGGCCAATTTAAATATCAAAGCAGAAGGAATCAACGAGCATCACAAAATTGAAGCGATTTTTAAAGCTTTCGCTAAAGCAATAAAAGTAGCCGTAAAAAGAGATACTGAAAAAATGATTTTGCCTTCAACGAAGGGAATGCTTTAAAGAATTTTGTTTCAGGTTTAAAGTTTCAAGTTTCTGGTTGTCTCTAAAATGTAATTTTTTTTAATGGATTTATTTAATTATACAATATCTATTTGGAATGAAGCAGGTATAAAATTACAATCTGGTGCTTCAGAGGAATTAATTTTAGAGTTTGAAAAGAAATTGAATTTTAAATTTCCAAAAGACTTTAGATCTTTTTATTTGAAAGTAAACGGATTTGTAGATTTTGAATGGAATAAAAATATGTTTTCATTGTGGTCTTTAGAAAGAATATATGAAGAGTATAAATTCGACCAGAATCTTGATTATATCGCTTTTTGCGATTATTTAATAAATTCTCATTCGATGGGATATATGAAGAGCAGAAATGGAATTTTCATGAATACTACAAACGAAAAAGTATGTGAAACATTTGAAGAATTTATAGATTTGTTAAATGCGAATTCAGATAAATTATATTAAACAACATCAAATTTTGTTTCAAGTTTAAAGCTTTAGGTTTCACGTTTTGTTGAGTAATTTGAAACCTGAAACCTGAAACAAAACAAACAAAAAACAAATGAAAATAGTAATAATAAATTACGGAGCAGGAAATATTCAGAGCATTATGTTTGCTATTGAAAGATTGGGTTTTAAAGCTGTTTTGAGCAATAATCCAGAAGAAATCAAATCGGCTGATAAAGTGATTTTTCCTGGTGTTGGTGAGGCGAGCTCGGCAATGGCAAAACTTCGCGAAAGCGGTTTGGATAGTTTGATTCCGCAATTAAAACAGCCTGTTTTAGGAATTTGTCTTGGAATGCAATTAATGTGCAATAAAACAGAAGAAGGAAATACAAAAGGCTTAGGAATTTTTGACGTTGATGTTTTGAAATTTTCAAACAATGTAAAAGTGCCACAAATGGGATGGAATCAGATTTATGATTTAAAAACCGATTTGTTTAAAGACATTTCTGAGAATGAGTTCATGTATCTGGTTCATAGTTTTTACGCTCCAAATTGCACAGAATCTATCGCAACAACAAATTATGACGTAGAATACGCATCGGCATTGCAAAAAGATAATTTTTACGGAACCCAGTTTCACCCAGAAAAAAGCGGTGATGTTGGGGAAAAGATTTTGGGCAATTTCTTAAAAATGTAAAAATTTAATATCAAAAATCAATTTCAATATCAAAATTCAATAAAAATATTAATCGGTTTTGGAGAATCTAAAATCTAAAATCGTTAATCTAAAATCTAAAATTAAATGCGAATAATACCAGCCATAGATATCATTGAAGGAAAATGCGTTCGTTTGTCCAAAGGTGATTATGATACCAAAATAATTTACAATGAGAATCCGCTTGAAGTGGCAAAATCATTCGAAGCACACGGAATCGAATATCTGCATTTAGTAGATCTTGACGGTGCAAAATCTAGCAAAATTGTCAATTATAAAATATTGGAACAAATAGCAACGCAAACGAGCTTGAAAATTGATTTTGGAGGCGGATTAAAATCGGATGATGATTTGAGAATTGCTTTTGAAAGTGGTGCAAATCAAATTACTGGCGGAAGTATTGCTGTAAAAAATAGAGCCATTTTCGAAAAATGGATTTCAGAATATGGTTCACAGAAAATCATTTTAGGCGCTGATGCTAAAGATGAAAAAATTGCAGTTTCTGGCTGGTTAGAAGATTCAAATGAAGATTTAGTTCCATTTATAAAAAATTATATGAAAAAAGGAATTGAATATGTAATTTGTACTGATATTGCTAAAGATGGAATGCTTCAAGGTCCAAGTTTTGATTTGTATAGCAAAATTTTAGCCGAAGCCAAAGGAATAAAGCTAATCGCTTCAGGAGGAATTTCAACTTTCGATGAATTGCCAAAATTAGCTGAATTAGGCTGTGAAGGAACAATCATCGGAAAAGCAATTTATGAAGGAAGAATCAGTTTAAAACAATTAGAGAATTACATAATAGGTTGATAGTTATTGGTTGTCGGTTGATAGTTTATCATATTGCCCAACAACCAACAACCAACAACCAACAACCAACAACCAACAACCAAATTAAAAATGCTTGCAAAAAGAATAATACCTTGTTTAGATATAAAAAACGGAAGAACCGTAAAAGGCGTTAATTTTGTTGACCTGCGTGATGCGGGAGATCCTGTGGAATTGGCTGAGATTTACTCGGCTGAAGGTGCAGACGAATTGGTTTTTTAGATATTTCGGCAACAGAAGAAAGACGCAAAACGCTTGTAAATATGGTGCGAAGTGTTGCAGAAAAAATCAATATTCCGTTTACGGTTGGAGGTGGAATTTCATCTGTTGAAGATGTTGATATTCTGCTGAATAACGGAGCTGATAAAGTTTCAATCAATTCATCGGCAGTTAAAAATCCGCAATTGATTAATGATTTGGCTCAGAAATTTGGAAGCCAATGCGTTGTGGTTGCAATCGACGCCAAACAAATTGACGGACATTGGATTGTGCATTTAGTTGGAGGAAAAGTGCCAACTGAATTAAATTTGTTCGATTGGGCCGTTGAAGTTGCAGAACGTGGAGCAGGTGAAATTCTGTTCACTTCGATGGATAATGACGGAACTAAAAATGGTTTTGCAAACGAAGCTTTGGCTAAACTTTCAGAATTAGTAAATATTCCAATTATAGCTTCAGGAGGAGCAGGAAACATGCAAGCATTTTGTTGATTCGTTTCAAAAAGGAAAAGCAGACGCCGCATTAGCGAGCAAGTGTTTTTCACTTTAAAGAAATCGAAATCAAAGCTTTAAAACAAGAATTAAGAAACAACGGAATTGAAGTAAGGTTGTAAAAAACACCAATTTTGAAATTCCAAATTCCAAAAAATCTAAAAATAAAAGAGTTCAGTAATCTAAAATCTGAATTCTAAAATCTAAAATAATTATGGAAATCGATATCAAAAGCGCACACGGATTAATTCCGGCTATAATTCAAGACTCAGAGACTAAAAATGTTCTGATGTTGGGTTATATGAACGAAGAATCGCTTCAAAAAACAATAGAAACGCAAAAAGTAACATTCTTTAGCCGTTCAAAACAAAGACTTTGGACAAAAGGCGAGGAGAGTGGCAACTTTTTAAATTTAGTAAGCATTAAAAACGATTGTGATGGAGACACACTTTTGATTCAAGCAAAACCAGTTGGGCCGACATGCCACACAGGCGCAGATACTTGTTGGCAGGAACCAAATGATGCAAATTATGGTTTTATTTCTCAATTAGAAAATACCATCAAAACTAGAAGAGAAAATGCTGATTCAGAGAAAAGTTACGTTGCTTCTTTATTCGAAAAAGGAATTAACAAAATTGCTCAAAAAGTAGGAGAAGAAGCTGTTGAAGTTGTGATCGAAGCAAAAGATGATAATGATGATTTGTTTCTTAGCGAAAGTGCCGATTTACTTTTTCATTATCTAATTTTACTGCAAGCAAAAGGCTACCAATTGAATGACGTTGTCGAAATTTTGAAAAAGCGTCAGAAGTAGTGAATTTGCGAAAAAATATTTACTAAATTATGTTAAAATAAAAATTATTTTTTGATATTTACGTAAATATTTAATTTATGGATATCGAAACTTTCAGAAAACGTTTTGTAGATCATTCCAATGATGATCTGATTTTAATGCTGACTAAAAACGCCAGCAAATACAATCCTGATGCGTTACTTGTAGCAAAGGAAATATTGATTTCCAGAAATATTGATATCGAAACTATTCTTAAAGAAGAGCGTGAAAATAATCAAACGGAGAAAGAGCCTGAAAAAAGACATATTGAGGATCTTTCTCCTTTGGAACAAATCGAATATTTATCTGAAAAAAGACTTGAATTTGAAGAGAATATCGAGGATATTATTGAAAACAGCAATAAAGATTTGACAGACGAAGAACTGCTACAAAACTTTGAAAGCATACTCGATAAGATTATTGAAAACGGGAAATTCGGGGAATTTTCAGATGGTCATTCTAAAGAAAATTACTTTATTGTCAGCAATATTATTGAACAGCGAAGCATCAAAATTCCAGTTTCAATTCTGAAAAAAATTGACAGTTTAAACGGTCTTGCCCGAAAAGATTTTTCAAGAAAATTTACTAGAAACATTATAATTGGCCTTGTTCTTTCAACTCTTGGGTTGGTGTTTTCTATAGGAACAGGTGGTGGAATTATTTTTTATGGTGCTGTATTGTCTGGCTTAGGACTTATTGTCAATGGCATTGTTGGAAAAAGACAATTGAAGAGAGGCGCTCAGATTGTACTAGAATCGTATGGGTAATAACCAATAAACTTTTACTCTATTCTAAAATATATTCCTAATTTTCAGTTCGCTAACTAAATGTTCTGTTAATAATAAAGTTATTCTATGAAAAAGTATTTTGGCGCTATTTTGCTCGCTTTTATTTCCAATTTTCAAACACAGGCGCAATCCATTTTTAGTAAAACAGATGTTTTGACACATCAAGACACTTTGCGCGGAAGCATCACAAAAGAAAGAGCTTGGTGGGATTTGAAATATTATCATTTGGATATAAAAGTGAATCCGTCTGAGAAAACAATTGTAGGCTCAAATACTGTGCGTTACACTGTTTTATCTGAAAATAATAAAATGCAGATTGACCTTCAAGAACCAATGAACATTTCAAAGGTGACTCAAAATGGAAAAGATCTAAAATTTGAAAGAGACGGAAATGCGTTTTTTCTTTATTTAACCGAAAATCAAAAAGTTGGTGAAACAAAAGAGATTGTGATTTTTTTGGAGGAAAACCTAAAGAAGCTGTTAATCCGCCATGGGACGGAGGGATCACATGGAAAAAGGACAAAAACGGAAAAGACTTTATTGCCTCATCTTGTCAAGGGCTTGGCGCTAGTATTTGGTGGCCGTGCAAGGATCATATGTACGATGAAGTAGATAATATGTTGATCAGGGTAAATGTCCCTGGAGATTTGACCGATGTTTCAAACGGAAGACTAAAAAGCGTTAAAAAAGAAAAAGACGGAACCAAAACGTTCAATTGGTATGTTGCCAACCCAATCAATAATTATGGGGTAAACATTAATATTGGAGATTATGTTAGTTTCTCTGAAAAATTTAAAGGCGAAAAAGGCGATTTAGATTGTAGTTATTATGTTTTAAAAGATAATTTGGCGGTTGCTAAAGAACATTTTAAAGATGCTCCACGAATGCTGAAAGCTTTTGAAAACTGGTTTGGACCTTATCCGTTTTATGAAGACAGCTATAAATTGGTCGAAGCACCTTATTTAGGAATGGAACATCAAAGCTCTGTTACCTACGGAAATGAATTTAAAAAAGGTTATCTGGGTCATGATATGAGTAGAACCGGCTGGGGCTTGAAATTTGATTACATCATTATACATGAATCTGGGCATGAATGGTTTGCCAATAATATCACTTATAAAGATATTGCTGATATGTGGATTCATGAGAGTTTTACCAATTATTCAGAAGCATTATTTGTAGAATATTATTACGGAAAAGATGCTCGCAAATGCTTATATAAAAGGTTTAAGAAAGCAAATTAGCAATGACAAGCCCATTATTGGTATTTATGATGTAAATAAGGAAGGTTCTGGAGATATGTATCCAAAAGGAGCAAACATGTTGCATACAATTCGCCAACTTGTAAATGATGATGACAAATGGAAATCAATTTTAAGAGGTTTGAATAGTACTTTTTATCATCAAACTGTTACTACTAAACAAATTGAAGATTATATAAGCACACAATCGGGTATTAATTTAAAGACTGTTTTTGATCAATATCTAAGAACAGCACAAGTGCCAACTTTAGAATATTTTTTCGCTAATCATAGATTAGGTTTTCATTGGATCAATTGCAATTCAAATTTCAACATGCCTATTAAAGTTACTCTAAATGGCGTTGAAACTTGGCTCAAGCCAACTGCAGAATGGCAAGATATGAATGTGAAAGGAGAGCAGAATGCTTTAGTAGTTGACAAGAATTTTTATATAATCGAATCCAATTTGAATAATTAAATTCTGTAATTGTTTAAAAATCAATCCCGACAAGAGTATTTAATTTTTGTCGGGATTTGTTTTTTTGTTTCGTAAATCATAAAATTTTCAAAAACTTAAACAGTTTGTTTACATTTGCTGAAGACTATATAGGTTTACGTATCTTTTTTTACAAATTTTTAAATAATGAAGAAATACATTGGTGGCGCTTTTATCGCTTTTTTAGTTGGTTTCGGCGCAAATGCACAAGGGCTTTTAAATAAGTCAGAAACCGTTTTTACACATCAGGATACTTTACGCGGAAGCATAACAAAAGAAAGAGCTTGGTGGGATTTGAAATATTACCATTTGGATGTAAAAGTAAATCCTTCTGAGAAATCAATTTCAGGTTCAAATACAGTTCGTTATACTGTTCTTAAGAATTATTCAATTTTAAAGAATAATAGTAAAATGCAAATTGATTTACAGGAGCCAATGCAGATTACTAAAGTAACTCAGGATGGAAAAGAATTGAAATTTGAAAGAGATGGAAATGCATTTATTATTCAATTAACAGCTGAGCAAAAAATAGGAGATACAAAAGAAATCATAGTGTATTATGAAGGAAAACCTAAAGAAGCGGTAAGAGCTCCTTGGGATGGAGGATTTTCTTGGAAAAAAGACAATAACGGAAAAGATTTTATTGCAACATCTTGTCAAGGATTGGGCGCAAGCGTTTGGTGGCCATGCAAAGATCATATGTATGATGAAGTTGATAATATTTTGATCAGTGTGAATGTTCCTGGAGACTTGACTGATGTTTCAAACGGGAGATTGCAAAGTGTTAAGAAAGAAAAAGACGGAACTAAAACATTCAATTGGTACGTTTCGAATCCAATTAATAATTACGGTGTAAATATCAATGTTGGTGATTACGTTAATTTCTCTGAGGTTTATAAAGGAGAAAAAGGTGATTTAGATTGCAATTACTATGTTTTGAGAGATAATTTGGCTAAAGCGAAAGAGCAATTTAAAGATGCTCCAAAAATGCTTAAAGCTTTTGAAAACTGGTTTGGACCTTATCCTTGGTACGAAGACAGTTATAAATTGGTTGAAGTTCCGTATTTAGGAATGGAGCACCAAAGTTCGGTGACTTACGGGAATGCATACAAAAATGGTTATTTAGGGCGTGATTTAAGCGGAACTGGTTGGGGATTGAAATTTGATTTCATCATTATTCATGAGTCTGGACATGAGTGGTTTGCAAATAATATCACGTATAAGGATATTGCAGATATGTGGGTTCATGAGAGCTTCACAAATTATTCTGAAAGCCTTTTTCTAGAATATTATTATGGAAAAGATGCTCGCATCTGAATATATTATTGGATGCAGAAAAAACATTAAAAATGACACTCCAATTATTGGTCATTATGATGTAAACAATGAAGGTTCAGGAGATATGTATCCAAAAGGAGCTTCTATGCTTCATATGATTCGTCAGGTAATTAATGATGATGCAAAATGGAAAGCTATTCTAAGAGGAATGAATAAAACATTTTATCATCAAACTGTTACTGGCAAACAGATTCAGGATTATATCAACGAACAATCAGGAATTAATTTCAATAGAGTTTTTGCTCAATACTTGACTACAACTCAAATTCCGGTTTTTGAATATATGTTCAAAAATGGAACTTTTGGATATCATTGGACAAATTGCGTTGCTAAGTTTGACATGCCGGTAAGAGTAAAATTAAATGGTGTTGAAATGTGGTTAAAGCCAACAACAGAATGGCAATCTGTGAAGACTGAAAATGAAGATAGAAAAGTAGAAGTTGATAAAGATTTTTATGTTACGACTTCTAATATAGTTGAATAAAACTTCAATAAATTCCAATTGCTGGAGTTTAGGATTTTTTTATGTCTATTAAATTCCATAACAAACCCGACAGGTTTTAAAAACCTGTCGGGTTTGTTTTTGCGAATAGTTTGTCATTTCGACGAAGGAGAAATCTCCACAAGTAGCTCCATTCCCAAAAACGTCAATCTTTGCAGAGCTACTTACGAAGATTTCTCCTTCGTCGAAATGACAAAAAGCGCGGAAAATTAAATTTCCCACGCTTTTTTTATTGGAATTTGGTCCCGAGGCCTCGGGATAAAAATTGAAATTTTTATCTGCTGTTCAATTTCGCCTTTTCCTTAATAATATCAGCAATTTTGCGATTCTCAATTTTGCTTTCCAACCACGAGATAATATCTAAATACAAGAAAGCTCTTTTCTCGTAAGTACTCTTTTCAAGTTCAACAAAACGGGCGTGCATTTTTTGAATTCCTTCTTGATATCTGCCGGATAAAAGTTATTTAAGTTTCTTAAGAATTTAATAATCTCTTTTTGAACTTCATGTAAGTCGTTCATTTTCAATAAGAATTTATAGGTGCTTTTAAGATGATTTTCTAAATAATAATCTTTTCCTAATTCATAATGCGCAATCAATGACAAAAGTCTTGCAAAGCACATTAAATCCTCACGCATCGTCAAGTTCTTGTTGTTGATGATTTTATCTAAATAAAGAATACATTCATTATATTTTTCATTTCCAAAATAAATTGAAGCAATTTTGTAGAAAAACAACATTTCGTGATGTTCATCAAGATGTTCGCTGTGTAATTTCAGTCTTTCTAAAATTTCCGGAATCAAATACTCGCTTTCAGCAAAAGTTCCTTCTAAGATATGTAGATTTAATTTATTGTTATATATATAAAGAAATGATAGTGATGCAATGTTATCGTTTACCGGAAATCTCGGATCTTTAATTGTTTCTTCTAAAAGTGAAAGATATCTTTTGAAATTAGAGGTATATTTCAGCATATAAAGCGATTCCAAGAAATAATGATTTCCTTTTAAGAAAAATACCGGATTCAAATAAATCATATTCGGGTTATCATAAAATAGCGTTACCCATTTATAGGCATATTTGTAGCTCGCCAAGAAATCCTGAACCAAGAAACTGCGCCATAAATTAGCATTATAAAACCAATATTTCTCTCTGAAACCAAATTTGCTTTCATCAAGTTTTGCTATATGTCGGTTAAAATAATCGTCGATATATTTGTATTCGGCATCACTTTTCACATAACCCGTTTTCAGCATTATTCCATACAATTGCGGCGACAAATTCGATAGTTTGCTTGAAATCGTATTTCTGTAATTCAATTCTTTTGCTTGAATAACCAATTCATCAGCGCGGCCTTGAATACTTCGCGTAATATATTGCGATTCGATCAATTTTTCGAATTCTACAATTTCATACGCCATATATTTTTCATCATTTTCCAAAGCTTGCTGTTTTGTTTTGTCCAGAATTTTTAAACTCTGTTTGTACAAACCTTTATTATAAAGAATAACAGCAAAATCTATTTGTTCGCGTAATTGATAACGAATATTTTGACTCGGAATATTCAAGCGAATACTAACAAGGATTTGTTTGTATAGGTATGATTTTAAGTTGGATAGCTGAACTTTTTTGATGCTTCCGCTTTTTAAAATAAGCTTTTCATCATACGTTTCAGATTTATCCAAAATATTAAACAGCTCGATAAATTTTGTGTTCGAACTGGTTTCTAAGCGACTCGCAAAAATTTTGAATTGTCTTTTTTCAGATTTGGAAAGCGATTTAATCAGAACAAATAAGAAATCTTTTTGATGGTTAGCCATTGTAAAAAATAATAATATAACTTATTGATTTTAAAGTAATTAACTGGATATAAAATGATTTATGAACAGTATAATTTCATTAAATTGAATTTCGTACTGCATAAGTACAATATATATTTGTTATCACAATGTGAAATTACATTAAATTAATGAATATGAATAGAGAGAAAGTTCAAATTTTTGACACCACTTTGCGCGATGGTGAACAAGTTCCAGGATGTAAGTTAGATACTAAACAGAAATTAGTTATCGCAGAACGACTAGACAAAATGGGAGTTGATATTATCGAGGCAGGTTTTCCTGTGTCAAGTCCGGGCGATTTTTTATCGGTCTCTGAGATTTGTAAAATTGTAGAAAATGCAACGGTCTGCGGATTAACAAGAGCCGTAAAAAATGACATCGATGTTGCAGCAGCTGACTTTGAAGCATGCTAAGAAACCTAGAATCCACACCGGAATCGGAACTTCAGAATCTCATATCCTCCACAAATTACAAACTACGCCCGAAGATATTATTGCTAGAGCAAAATTTGCAGTAGCTCACGCAAAATCATATGTTGAAGATGTTGAATTTTATGCTGAAGATGCAGGAAGAACGGATAATGCTTTCCTTGCAAAAGTTTGTGAAGAAGTGATTAAATCTGGTGCAACGGTTTTAAATATTCCTGATACAACAGGGTATTGCCTTCCAGAAGAATACGGAGCAAAGATTAAATACTTAAAAGAAAACGTAAAAGGAATCGAAAACGTAATCCTTTCATGTCACTGTCATAATGATTTAGGTATGGCAACTGCAAACTCTATCGCAGGAGCTATAAATGGAGCAAGACAAATAGAATGCACTATTAATGGTATTGGTGAAAGAGCAGGAAATACAGCACTTGAAGAAGTAGTGATGATTTTCAAACAGCACCCTTACTTGAATTTAGATACAAACATTAATACTAGAGAATTAAACGAAATGAGCCGTTTGGTTTCTGAAAGTATGGGAATGATTGTACAGCCAAATAAGGCGATTGTTGGAGCAAATGCCTTTGCACACAGTTCTGGAATTCACCAAGACGGTGTAATTAAAAACAGAGCAACTTACGAGATCATGGATCCGTTAGATGTGGGAGTTAATGAATCTTCAATCATTTTGACAGCTAGAAGCGGACGAGCGACTTTGGCTTACCGTGCTAAAAAAGTTGGGTACGAATTGACAAAAACACAATTGGATGTCGTTTACATCGAGTTTTTGAAATTCGCTGACATTAAAAAAGAAGTTGTAGACGCAGATATTCATCAAATTATTGAAGCTTCTAAAATAGAAGGGGATTTAATAAGAAACTAAATATTTCAAAATAAGAATTTTAAGGAACAATAAGGATTTAAAGACATAAAGAGCGAGAGATTATGAATTTAAAAATTGCAGTTTTACCGGGAGATGGAATTGGGCCAGAAGTAATTTTACAAGCTAAGAAAGCTTTGTATGCCATTGGCGAAGTATATAATCATGAATTTGTTTTTGAAGAAGCGCTGATGGGAGCGGTTGCTATCGATAAAACTGGAAATCCTTTGCCGGAGCAGACTCTGAATCTGTGCTTAAATACTGATGCAGTTTTACTTGGTGCTATTGGTGATCCAAAATATGATAATAACCCAAATGCAAAAGTTCGCCCAGAACAAGGTTTATTGAAACTTCGTAAAGAACTTGGTTTGTTTGCTAATATTCGTCCTATTAAACCTTATAAAGCCTTAATTGAATCTTCTCCTTTAAAAGAGAAATTATTGAAGGAGCTGATTTTACCATTTTTAGAGAATTAACAGGTGGTGCTTATTTTGGAACAAAAACACTTAATGAAGAAGGAACACATGCTTCAGATTTATGTGAATATTCAGAAGAAGAAATTACTCGAATTGCACATTTAGCTTTTAAATCGGCACAAAAACGCCGCAAAAAGCTAACAATGGTAGATAAAGCAAATGTTTTGGAGACTTCAAGATTATGGAGAAAAGTAGTTCAGAAAGTGAGCGAAGATTATCCAGATGTCAAACTTGATTTCTTATTTGTGGATAATGCGGCAATGCAGTTGATTTTGAATCCGAAACAATTTGATGTGATTTTGACAGAAAATTTATTCGGAGATATTTTATCTGATGAAGCAAGTGTAATTACAGGTTCTATCGGTTTATTGCCATCAATATCTTTAGGAGAAAAAATGCTTTGTTTGAGCCAATCCACGGATCATATCCACAGGCAAAAGGAAAAAATATTGCCAATCCGATTGCTTCGATTTTGGTCACAGAGACTTTTGTTAGAGCATTTTGGATTAACTAAAGAAGCTAATGTAATTTATAAAGCGATAGAAAAAGCAATAGAATTTAAAGTAGTAACGGTTGATTTAAAACCAGATTCGAAATTCGGTACCAATGAAGTAGGGGAGTTTGTTTCTAATTTTATTTTCAGCAAAGATGATCTGCTTTATTTTAATAATGACAATGTAAGTATTGGACAATCGACAATTGTTTAATATTTTTTGTTAAAACGTAGAGGAAATAACAAGAAGTCTTTAAAATGTTGAGATTTTATTTTTTTAGTTCTTAAAGTTTGTTTACTTTTGTGACACTAAAAAATAGAGAAAGATGCAAATCTCAGTTATTATTATTACTTCTGTCGTTGTTGTCAATGTGATTAGCACATCTGCGCCAGGAATGTTATAAATATAATTGAAAGACTATATTATAAACCTTCCAAATACTGGAAGGTTTTTTTTGAACAAAAATTAAAATAAAATAATACATAATGGAATTAAATAAGTACAGCAAGACCATCACTCAAGATCAAACACAGCCTGCGGCTCAAGCGATGTTATACGGGATTGGTTTAACTGAAGAAGACTTGAAGAAAGCACAAGTAGGTATTGTGAGCATGGGTTACGATGGGAACACTTGCAACATGCACTTGAATGATTTAGCTAAAGATGTCAAAAAAGGTGTTTGGGATGCTGATCTGGTCGGACTTATTTTTAATACCATTGGTGTTAGTGACGGAATTTCAAATGGAACTGAAGGAATGCGTTATTCATTAGTTTCTCGTGATGTAATTGCAGATTCTATTGAAACAGTTGCAGGCGCACAGTGGTACGATAGTATTATTGCAATTCCTGGTTGTGATAAAAATATGCCTGGAGCTCTTATTGCGATGGGAAGATTAAATCGCCCGTCAATGATGGTTTACGGAGGATCTATTCACTCTGGAAAATGGAAAGGAGAATCTTTGAATATCGTTTCAGCTTTTGAAGCTTTAGGAAAAAAGTAAAAGGAGAAATCACTCCAGAAGATTTTAAAGGAGTAATTCAAAATGCTTGTCCAGGAGCTGGAGCTTGTGGTGGTATGTATACTGCCAACACTATGTCTTCTGCAATTGAGGCGTTGGGAATGAGTTTGCCATACAGTTCTTCAAATCCTGCTTTGAGTCAGGAAAAGAGAGACGAATGTCTTGCCGCTGGAGCCGCTATTAAAATTTTATTAGAAAAAGATATTAAGCCAAGAGATATTATGACGCGCAAGGCTTTCGAGAACGCTATTACAATTGTAGCAGTTTTAGGAGGTTCTACAAATGCAGTTATGCACTTAATCGCAATGGCACATTCTGTTGGAATAACAATCACTTTGGATGATTTTCAAGCAATTAATGACAGAACTCCTGTTCTTGCTGACATGAAACCAAGTGGTAAATATATGATGGAAGATATTCATGAAGTTGGAGGTATTCCATCGGTAATGAAATATTTATTAAAAGTTGGACTTATTCATGGAGATTGTTTGACTGTAACTGGAAAAACTGTTGCTGAAAACTTAGCTTCAACTCCAGATTTACAAGATGGACAAGAAGTAATTCATGAAATTCAAAAAGCGCTAAAACCAACAGGAAATATTCAGGTTTTATACGGAAACCTTGCTTCTGAAGGTGCTGTAGCAAAAATCAGCGGAAAAGAAGGAGAATATTTCGAAGGTCCGGCTGTAGTGTTTGAAGGTGAATTTGAAGTAATCCCAGGTCTTCAAGCCGGAAAAATTAAACCAGGAAATGTAGTCGTCATTAGAGGTTGTGGGCCAAAAGGTGGTCCGGGAATGCCTGAAATGCTTAAGCCTACATCTGCGATTATTGGAGCCGGATTAGGAAGCACCTGTGCACTAATCACAGACGGTAGATTCTCCGGAGGTTCACACGGATTCGTGGTAGGCCACGTTACACCAGAAGCATATGATGGTGGTGGTATTGCACTAGTAAAAGATGGAGATATTATCGCTATCGACGCTAAGAAAAATACAATTGACCTGAAGATATCTGACGAAGAATTCGTCGCTCGTAAAGCGGCTTGGGTTCAGCCTCCTTTAAAAGTTGACAGAGGAGTTTTGCTTAAATACGCTAGATCGGTTTCTAGTGCATCAACAGGATGTGTAACCGATAATTAATTATAAAAATAAATATCAATTACAATAACAATGACAATATCAAATTCAATTGTAAATAGTAAAATATTTCTATTAAATTTTGAAATTGAACTTGGGATTGATTTTTGAAAAAAAGATATACTATGAGAATATCAGGGGCAGAAGCCGTTATAAGATGTTTGTTAGCAGAAGGTGTAGACTTGATTTATGGTTATCCAGGTGGAGCAATCATGCCAGTTTACGACGAATTATATAAATTTCAAGATCAGTTGCACCACGTTTTAGTACGTCACGAACAAGGTGCAACGCATGCGGCTCAAGGTTATGCAAGAGCTACAGGAAAAGTAGGAGTGGCAATTGCTACTTCTGGACCAGGAGCGACGAATTTGGTTACAGGAATTGCCGATGCTCAAATCGATTCAACTCCAATGGTTTGTATTACGGGACAAGTAGGAAGACATTTATTAGGTTCTGATGCATTTCAGGAAACGGATATTATTGGAATTTCAACTCCTGTTACAAAATGGAATTTTCAGGTAACTGAAGCTTCTCAAATTCCTGAAATTATTGCAAAAGCATTTTACATTGCTCGTTCTGGACGTCCAGGGCCGGTTTTGATCGATATTACTAAAAATGCTCAGTTTGATGAGTTTGATTTTAGTTATGAAAAATGTACAGGAATCAGAAGTTATGTTCCTGTTCCAAAATTGAATTTGGATAAAGTTGCCGAAGTGATCGCATTGATTAATAGTGCTAAAAAACCATTAATCGTTTTTGGACAAGGAATTATTCTTGGCCAAGCAGAAGCAGAATTTAAAGCGGTAATCGAAAAATCTGGAATTCCAGCGGCATGGACAATTTTAGGTCTTTCGGCTTTACCAACAGATCACCCTTTAAATGTTGGTATGCTTGGAATGCACGGAAACTATGCTCCGAATTTATTGACAAACGAATGTGACGTATTAATTGCTTTCGGAATGCGTTTTGACGACCGAGTTACAGGCAAATTAAGCACTTATGCAAAACAAGCAAAAGTTGTTCATTTCGAAATTGATCCAGCAGAAATTGATAAAAACGTTAAAACTGAAATAGCAGTTTTAGGTGATGTAAAAGAATCTTTAGCGACTTTATTGCCGTTATTGGATGCGAAATCACACGATTTATGGCATAATGAATTTAAAGCATTGGCAGAAGTTGAATACAATTCAGTAATTAAAGAAGAATTGAACCCAACGAATGGTAAAGGAATTTCAATGGGAGAAACTATTGAAATGATCAATAAACATTCAAAAGGTGATGCAATTATAGTTTCAGATGTTGGTCAGCACCAAATGTTTGCTTGCCGTTATGCGAAATTCAATTCAACTAAAAGTAATATTACTTCAGGTGGATTAGGGACAATGGGATTTGCGCTTCCAGCAAGCAATTGGAGCGAAAATGGGAAAACCAGAACGTGAAGTAGTAGCGATAATTGGTGATGGTGGTTTCCAAATGACGATTCAGGAACTTGGAACGATTTTCCAAACTGAAGTTCCAGTTAAAATAGTGGTTTTAAACAATGAATTCTTAGGAATGGTTCGCCAATGGCAAGAATTGTTCTTTGATAATAGATATGCTTCAACCAAAATGATTAATCCAAATTTTGTTGCAATTGCAGAAGGGTATCATATTAAATCTAAAAAAGTAACGAATCGCGAAGATTTAGACGAGGCTGTTGCAGAAATGCTTGCTTCAAAAGATTCTTACTTCTTAGAAGTCATGGTGGAAAAAGAAAACAATGTTTTCCCAATGATTCCAACAGGAGCATGTGTTTCAGAAATTAGATTAAGCTAAGAAAAAAGTTTCAAGTTTCAGGTTTCATGTTCCAAGTTATGCAAAACTTGAAACTTTAAACCTGAAACAAATAAAACTAAAAAACAAATGGAAGATAAAACATTTACCATATCGGTATACTCAGAAAATAATGTTGGTTTGTTGAATAGAATATCAGGAATATTCTTAAAGCGTCACATTAATATATTAAGTCTAAATGTTTCAGAATCAGAGATAGAGAATGTTTCAAGATTTATCATTGTAGTAAACACTACTGAAAAATGGGTTCAGAATATCGTTGGACAGATTGAAAAACAAATTGAAGTAATAAAAGCATTTTACCATACAGATGAAGAGACAATTTATCTAGAGAATGCTTTATTCAAAATTGCTTCTAATTTGTTGTTTGATGAGAAACAAATTCAGAATATAATTAAAGAGAGCCAATCGACAATTGTGACAGTTTCTCGTGATTTCTTCGTGATTTCAAAATCGGGAAGACGTTCTGAAATTGAAGAATTGTACGCAAAATTCAAACCTTACGGAATCATGCAATTTGTACGTTCAGGAAGAATTTCGGTTTCTAAAGAAAAAATGGAGATTTCAACATTACTAGAAACTTTCAAATAATATCATTCATACTTAAATATAAATTACTTATTAAATTACACATTCATTAAATAAAAAAAATGGCAAATTATTTCAACACATTACCACTTAGATTACAATTAGAGCAACTTGGAGTTTGCGAATTTATGGAGCAGTCAGAATTTGCAGACGGAATCGCGACTTTAGCAGGAAAAAAGTTGTTATCGTAGGTTGTGGTGCACAAGGTTTGAATCAAGGTTTAAACATGAGAGACTCAGGTTTAGATATTTCTTATGCATTGCGTGCAGATGCAATTGCTGAAAAGAGAGCTTCATATAAAAATGCAACTGAAAATGGTTTTAAAGTAGGAACTTATGAAGAATTGATTCCAACTGCTGATTTAGTTTGCAACTTGACTCCAGACAAACAACATACTGCTGTAGTTACTGCAATTATGCCATTAATGAAACAAGGATCAACTTTAGCATATTCTCACGGTTTCAATATTGTTGAAGAAGGAATGCAGATTCGTAAAGATATCACTGTAATTATGTGTGCTCCTAAATGTCCTGGTTCTGAGGTTCGTGAAGAGTACAAAAGAGGATTTGGAGTTCCAACTCTTATCGCAGTTCACCCAGAAAATGATCCAAACGGATTTGGTTTAGATCAAGCAAAAGCTTACGCTGTAGCAACTGGAGGACACAGAGCTGGAGTTTTAAGATCATCTTTCGTAGCAGAAGTAAAATCTGATTTGATGGGTGAGCAAACAATTCTTTGTGGATTATTGCAAACAGGATCTATTTTATGTTTCGATAAAATGGTTGAAAAAGGAATCGATGCTGACTTATGCTTCTAAATTGATTCAATATGGATGGGAAACTATCACTGAGGCTTTGAAACACGGAGGTATCACAAATATGATGGATCGTTTGAGCAATCCTTCAAAAATTGAAGCTTATGAATTGGCTGAAGAATTGAAAGATATCATGCGTCCATTATTCCAAAAACACCAAGATGATATCATTTCTGGAGAATTCTCAAGAACAATGATGATTGATTGGGCTAATGACGACGTTAACTTATTGAAATGGAGAGTCGCGACAGGAGAAACTAACTTCGAAAAAACAGCACCACAAGAAGCTCCAATTTCTGAGCAAGAATATTTTGACAATGGCGTATTAATGATTGCAATGGTAAAAGCTGGTGTTGAATTAGCTTTCGAAACAATGACTGAAGCTGGTATCATCGAAGAATCTGCTTATTATGAGTCATTACACGAATTGCCATTAATTGCTAACACAATTGCAAGAAAGAAATTATTCGAAATGAACCGCGTAATTTCTGATACTGCTGAGTATGGATGTTATTTATTTGATCATGCATGTAAGCCATTATTGACTGAATTCATGAAAAAAGTAGAAACTAACATTATCGGAAAACCATTTTCAACTTCAAACGGAGTAGACAATGCAGTATTAATTGCTGTAAACAGAGAAATTCGTCAACATCCTATCGAAGAAGTGGGAGCTTGGTTGAGAGAATCTATGACAGCAATGAAAAAAATTGGATAATTAAAAAAGTTGGGGGAAATCTAGCGAAATTCGATTTTGTGAGATTTGCACTGTATCATGATTTGTAATATTTTGAATTAGTAAGCACTTATTAAGAAACTAGATATAGATGCATGTTGCATTCACTTAACTTCGGTGAGAGTAAGTTAAGTGAAGCTAATCCCTTATATAATGGGGTATATTTTTGGTAGAAATATACTTGTTGAAATTTCTATTTTAGTTAATAAAGATGCTACTATTTTCAAAATAGAGAAAAGTATTGTAATTCTATAATTACGAAATTAATTGTTATTGAAATTGTTAAAAATAAAAAGGTGCAGTATTTGTTTACTGCGCCTTTTTTGCAATATGCTTTTTGATGTAAAAAAGTATATTTTTGAATTAAACACAATAAAAAGAGATATTTTTTTTAATATGTGTTTTTATTTGTCAAAATTTATGAATTAAATAATTTTAAGAATACACAGAGATTTAATACATTTATAAAAAAAATTCCAAGAAACATATGAGTTATTATAAAATTGAAAATTTAGAACAATATTTTAAGCATTACAATAAGTCAATAAGGGAACCGAGAAAATTTTGGGGCAAAATTGCTGAAGAAAATTTTACTTGGTACCAACAATGGGAAAAAGTAGTTGATTTTAATATGGCTGATGCAGAAGTAAAATGGTTTACTGACGCTAAAGTTAATATTACAAAAAATTGTATCGATAGACATTTAAGCAAAAGAGGCGAAAAAACAGCTATTATTTTTGAGCCAAATAATCCGTCTGAGGAAGCTTTGCATATAACATACAATGAATTATACGAAAGAGTTTCAAAAATGGCGAATGTTTTGCGCGAGCAAGGCGTACGTAAAGGAGACCGAGTTTGTATTTATTTGCCAATGATTCCAGAATTGGCTGTTTCGGTTTTGGCTTGCGCTAGAATTGGAGCAATACATTCTGTTGTTTTTGCTGGATTTTCTGCTTCGGCAGTTTCAGCAAGAATTAATGACTGTGAATGTAAAATGGTAATTACTTCTGATGGAGGATATAGAGGAAACAAAACAATTGATTTAAAAGGAATTGTTGATGAAGCTCTTGAAACTTGTCCTTCGGTAGAAAAAGTGTTAGTGGCTAAAAGAACTAATACTGATGTGAAAATGAAAGATGGCCGTGATATTTGGTTGCAACCATTATTAGATGTGGCTTTGGATAACAGTGTTGCTGAAATTATGGATGCTGAAGATCCGTTGTTCATTTTATATACTTCAGGATCAACAGGGAAGCCTAAAGGTATGGTTCATACTACAGCAGGATACATGGTATATACAGCATATACATTTAAAAATGTTTTCAGTTATGAGGAAAATGATATTTTCTGGTGTACTGCAGATATCGGATGGATCACAGGTCACTCTTATATATTATACGGACCATTATTGAATGGAGCTACAACAGTAATTTTTGAAGGAGTTCCATCTTATCCGGATTTTAGCCGTTTTTGGGATATTATTGAAAAACATAAAATCACTCAATTTTATACTGCGCCAACGGCGATTCGTTCATTAGCAAAAGAAAGCTTAGATTATATCCAAAAATATCCTCTAAAATCTCTAAAAGTAATTGGATCTGTTGGAGAGCCAATTAACGAAGAAGCGTGGCACTGGTTTAATGACCACGTAGGAGATAAGAGATGTCCGGTTGTAGATACTTGGTGGCAAACAGAAACTGGAGGAATCATGATTTCGCCAATTGCTTTTGTGACGCCAACAAAACCAACTTATGCAACATTGCCATTGCCAGGAATTCAGCCAGTATTAATGGATGAAAAACGTAATGAAATTGAAGGAAATCAAGTTGTTGGAAGTTTATGTATTAAATTCCCTTGGCCTGGAATTGCCAGAACAATTTGGGGTAATCACGATCGCTATAAAGAAACTTATTTCTCAGCTTTCCCAGGAAAATACTTTACTGGTGACGGCGCTTTAAGAGATGAAGTTGGGTACTACAGAATTACAGGTAGAGTTGATGATGTTGTTATCGTTTCTGGACACAATTTAGGAACTGCTCCAATTGAAGATGCAATCAACGAACATCCTGCAGTTGCTGAATCTGCAATCGTTGGATTCCCACACGATATTAAAGGGAATGCTTTGTATGGTTATGTTATCTTGAAAGAAACTGGTGAAGTTAGAAATAAAGAAAACTTGGCAAAAGAGATCAATCAATATATTGCAGATCATATTGGGCCAATTGCAAAATTGGATAAAATTCAATTTGTGTCTGGTTTGCCAAAAACACGCTCAGGAAAAATTATGCGTAGAATATTGCGTAAAATAGCTGAAGGTGATTTCTCTAATTTTGGAGATACTTCGACTTTATTAAATCCTGAAGTGGTGGAAGAAATTACAAAAGGAAAGATTTAATAATTTCTACTGATAAAAAAAATGCCTCTTAAGATTTTTAAGAGGCATTTTTTTTAAGTCTAGCAGAGAACAGATGTTTGTCAGACTGAGCGAAGTCGAAGTCCAGCAATATTGTGATTCAGCATGAGAGACTTCGACTTCGCTCAGTCTGATAATTACGGATTTCTAAATATTTTTTACTTAATCCCCAATCTAGATTTTAATTTTAAAAACAGCAACGCGATTCTATATGCATCTTCAGCAGAAGAATTTCTATCACTTTTTGGAATTTTATAGATTTCGCATAAATCGTCTAGCGAAAATTGTTTGTCATTAATATCCATTAATTTTCTGTACATAACATCGACATCAAGAGCCTCATTTTTTAGTCGGCCACAGTCGAGGCGCTCTAAAGAGGAGTTGAGCATTTCAATATCAAAATTTATGTGATGTCCTATCAGAACAGCATTGCCAAGAAAATTCACAAATGCTTCAAGTGCTTCTGGTTCCTGCATTTTGCTCATTTTACTTTCAATGATAAACTCGTTTGAAAGTCCGTTGTCCTGCAAGAATTTGTATTGTAGCAAAACGCATTCAAAATTATCCTTTATTACAATTCCGTCATCAATTACAGAAAAAGCTCCCAAAGAAAGAATAACATCTTTATTCGGATTCAAACCCGAAGTTTCTGTTGATAAAACAACGAATCTGTTAGGTTTTGTTTCGAATTTATTTAGGTAATCTTTCCAAAAATCTGGATATTCTTTATTAATATTTTTAAGCCAGTCTAGCATATTTTACGAGAATTGTGTCAGTTGAAATTTACTCTTAATTAATTCCTCAAGATCTTTCATTGGGGTCAAGGCATTTTTTAACTTCTCTTTGTCTGTTTTAGACATATCTCTTACATTAATATATTGTCCAGAATCATCATTTTTTAATCCTTCAACAGTTCTAAATTTTGAAAGTATCAAGAATGCTTCAGCACAGCTCAGATATATTTCAGCATTTTTAGAATCTGTTATTGCCAATTGTTTGAATCTCAAATAAGTATTTTTGATTCCTTTAATGTTGGCATTTAAAATCAGCAAACGTGCGAGCATCAATTAATGGCATCAAAGCGCGATTTTTTATATCAAATTTTCCTTTATTTGGGCCTTCTTCTTCAATAATGAATTTTTTGAAGAAACTTAAAGGAGAATTCTTTTTCAAGGCATCATTTCCTAAAAAGTCAAAGAATAAGGTGTTATTTACCGCATTTTTGAAAATTACGTTTTCGATCACCTCTTCAATTTTTGGCTCTCCAAAAACAATTTCATAATCAAAGAAAATACTGCTCAAATCATTACTGTTTTCACCTGGAGTATTCATCCAGCTGTTATATTGTTTTGTCCAGTCTGTCAATGATTTACACCACAACATATTGCTTCCCATATGGCCGTTAGGGCAAAATTCATATCCTACTTTTTCTAATATAGCTGTAGCTCTTTTTGCCAGCCTTAAAAAGTAATCTTTTACTTCTCTATATTTTTCAGGAGCAACATCTTCAAAAATCAAAATACTATCTTGATCTGTAAGCAATAATTGCTCTTTACGTCCTTGACTCCCAATGCTTAACCAGGCAAAACGAGCAGGAGGTGAGCCCAAATCTAAAATAGATAATTCAACAGAACGCTTGATGATTGCTAGATTGATTTCGCTCGCAATATTGCTTACATGCGAAATTGGAATGTTTTTTTGAATCGAATTCTGAATCAAATCAGAAAGGCGATCACGGATTTGTTTTAAGTCTTTGGGCAACTGCGAACGCTTAATCTCTTTAATTAAGACACCAGGGTTACTGGCTTGAGCAACAATTAAATCATGTTCAGAAATAATTCCTTTTACTGCAGATTTGCTCGTACCGTCTTTTGTCACACACAAATGCGTTACATTATGTTTTAGCATAAGCAATTGCGCTTCGGCAAGCGAAACATTTTCAATTACCGTTACCACTGGAGACGACATGATTTTATCAATAGTTTCAGTAATAGGATAGCGTCCGGTGGCAATTTTAGAAGCTAGATCAGTAGCGGTTACAATACCTATCGGTCTGTTTTTTCTCCACAAACTATAATATTGTCAACCATTGCCTCGGTCATTAAAATAGCAACATCTTTAACAACATGAGTAGCTTCTGTAGTTAAAGGGGAATTGTTGTAGTTAAGTGACTGAATGTATTGCATTTCAGACTGTTGATCTACATAAAAAGAAGTGTCAGAAATCATTTTTCCGTTAGAATTGACGCTGTCTTTTGTATGTCTTGAATTTGTTGCAAAACTCTCTAATAAGAAATTCAAAACATCGGAATTATTAGCAACGAAAGGTCTGAAAACGGCAATCGGAATAGCATATATTATACTTTCTTCGCGCGCTTTTGCCGTCATCATATAGTTGTTTTTAGCAAAAAAGGGTCTTAAGCCAAAAATATCGCCTTCATGACATTTGTTGATAATAGTTTCTTCGGCATCAGCAATTGTAGTCAAATTAATGACTCCTGAAGCTACAACATAAAAGCTATCGTGCAGTGTATCATTGTTTTGAAACAGTACAGTGTGTTTTTCTAAATTTAATACACGAATATTTGTTGCAATATCAGATAATTCCTGAAAAGTCAAATTATTAAATGGCGGGTATTCTTTTAAAAAATCTGCAATATGCTCAGCAATAGTATTCATACGTTTGATAAATTTTTTAAAGTATCGAATGTAAAAATAAGAAAATAAAGTCTTACAATGACAGCATCTTTAGCAGAAACTTATTATTTTAAAGAAATGTTAAGAATTACTGTTTTCAAGGCTTTAAAATGTTTTTTTTACGTTTAAAATTTAAATTATTACTCTAAAATGTATTTTGTGTAAGTTTATCTTTTTTTATTTTTTAGTAAAATTCTCATTTACAATTGTTTGAAAAAGAGTATGCGTGTTTCAAAACTATATTTTAATTAAATATTAGGTCGAGGACGTAATACTGAATCGAAGAAGTTTTGAAATATTCTATTTTACATAATATAAATTATAGGTCAAAATGATATTTGTAAAATTTAGAATTATGAAGCTTAATCAATATTACCGTACGCGATACATTTTATCTCGTCTATTTGAAAACTTTGATTTTCTATTTCAATTATTCGATCTATTGTTAAACTTGTATCAAGCTTTCTTTTTTAAGTCGACCTAATGTATATTCCTGAATTTTCCATATTTAAAAAAATAAATTATTTTTCTTCGAATATTGAATTTTCAGTCAAACGTGTTTGTTTAAAAATGATCATTACTAAATGTCATGAATTTTCCATATTTGAAAATTAAATATATTTTTTCTCAAATATCAGATTCTCGGCAATTTCATTTTTAAATATAAAAAAGCATCACGTATTGGTGATGCTTCAAATTTCTCGTATTTGAAAATTTTTTTATAATTTTTTCAAATAAACAGATTTTCCGTTCAATGAAATTTCGATCTGATTTGTTTTGTCTGAAAATGTTGTTCGCAAAACATTTCCTTTAAAAAGTTGTACATCGCCAAAAACTTTTCCAGTTTCGTCTGAAACATATTCAAATAATAATTTTTTGTTTCCTGGATCAATTCCTAATTTATAGCTTGAAAATTTTGTTCCTTTTAAATCAAATTGTTGTTGTGTGTCAATAATGTTTCCGTCAGCATAAAAATTAGTAACGGTTTTGCTTAATGTGATATCCGGGTAATATTCATTTACTTTTTTAAGAAGCTCGTATTGTGCTTGCGTTTGCATCTTCTATTTTTGACGTAATGGACTGAGCAAATGAAACGGATGAAAATAGAATCGCTACTAATAAGATGTACTTTTTCATAATTTTTTAAATTTTTTGGTTAATAAATCGGTAATGCAAATTTTATCAGCATGAAATACTAAAATTTGCCATAAATTCTCTTTAATGTCACTATAAGTTATGAAAACTATACCTTTACAGGAAATTTATTAGATTTTTTTAAGAATAATGACAACAAAAAAATACATCAAACTTATTTTAATTTTAGGTTCTTTAACTGCACTTGGTCCTTTTTCAATCGACATGTATTTGCCTGGTTTTTCAGATATTGCAAAGGATTTGAATACCACAGTCGCTAAAGTTTCAATGAGTTTGTCGAGTTATTTTATTGGAATTTCGGCTGGACAATTGCTTTATGGGCCTTTGTTGGATCGTTTTGGGCGAAATAAACCTTTGTTTGTAGGTTTGATGGTTTATATATTAGCATCGCTGAGTTGTGTTTATGTGTCTGATATTGATTTGTTTATATTCTTGAGATTTATTCAGGCAATTGGGAGTCATGCAGCAACTGTTGCTTCTGTAGCTATGGTTCGTGATTTATTTCCTGTAAAAGATATTCCTAAAGTATTTTCACTTTTAATGCTTGTTCTAGGTCTTTCCCCAATGCTTGCGCCTACGATTGGTGGTTATGTAACACAGGATTATGGTTGGCATAGTGTATTTTTTATCTTAATGATTATGGGAATTTCTATTTTATTTGCTTCTCAAATTGGTTTGCCAAATAGTTATAAGCCAGATGTTTCTATATCATTAATGCCAAAACCTATTATTTCAAACTTTTTAAAAGTACTTAAGGAACCTCAATTTTTTACTTATGCATTTACGGGAGCAATTGCTTTTTCTGGATTATTTACATATGTGGCGGCCTCGCCTATCATTTTTATGGATATTTACCATGTTGATGCCAAAACTTACGGATGGATTTTTGCTTTTATGTCGGTTAGTTTTATAGGTTCTAGTCAACTGAATTCGCTTTTGTTAAGACGATTTTCAAGCGAACAAATAATTTTTAGAGCATTAATTTTGCAATCTCTTGTAAGTATTGTTTTTCTCGTGCTTTCTTTAAATAATCTATTAGGATTGTATGAAACTATTGCAATGTTGTTCGTGTTTTTAGGCTGTTTGGGAATTTCAAATCCAAATACCGCGGGATTAACGATGGCTCCATTTGCTAAAAATGCCGGTAGTGCTTCAGCTTTAATGGGTGCTATTCAATTAGGTTTAGGATCTATCGCGTCGTTTGCCGTTGGAATCTTTGTTAAAGATTCTGTAGCGCCTATGGTTGTTATAATGACATTTACTACTATAATTGCTTTTATAGTTTTAAATATCGGAAAGAGATTTATAAAAAATAAAGTCGAGATTTCTGTTGACGATGATGTTGCAGTTGTTCATTAACTTAAGAGTTCTATTTGTTTAAAAACCAATAATTAGCAATTTATTTTCTTTTAATTCATTAATTTTATAGTACTTAAAAAATAATGGAATCCAGAGACCATTTTGAAAAACGGGGCGAAGCCGAAAAGCCACATGAGTAGGAATAAATTTCGAATTATTATGCCTAAGTATGTTATTGAAAGGGAAATCCCAAATGCTGGTAAACTTACATCTGATCAACTAAAAAGTATTTCGCAGGCTTCTTGTGGTGTACTTAATCAATTAGGAACGCAAATTCAATGGCAACACAGCTATATTACAAATGACAAGCTTTATTGTGTATATATAGCGCCAAATAAGGAAATGGTTTATGAACATGCTAAATTGGGTGGATTTCCAGCTAATTCAGTAAATGAAGTGGTTGGAATAATTGACCCAACTACAGCAGAATAAAATTCCAAATTCCAATTTATTGGAAACTAAAAAGCCAAAATCATTTGATTTTGGCTTTCGTATTTCAAAATTCGTAGTCACTTTTTGTAGTTTGAAATTTTAGATTTGGAATTTCATTTGTTTATTCCGCAGATTGTCTTTTATCAGGCCTGATGATCATTCTAAGAGATTGATCTCTTGCGAAATAAGCAACCATCCAATTCCAGAACGTATTTAATCTGTTTCTGTAGGTTATCAAAGAAATCAAGTGAATGAATAACCAAATGACCCAAGCAAAAAATCCATTAAAATGCCATTTTGGACTAGGTAAATCAACAACGGCTTTTGCTCTTCCTATAATAGCCATCGATCCTTTGTCATGATATGCAAAAGGTTTCAGCGGTTTTCCGGCGACCATATTCATGAAGTTTTTAGCTAAATTTATTCCTTGTTGTATTGCAACTTGCGCCACTTGAGGATGTCCGTCTGGGAAATTTTTATCTCCCGCTAAAATTGCCGTATCTCCAATTGCATAGATATTTTCCAGACCGTTGACTTTATTATATTGATCTGTAGCCATACGTCTTCCACGACCATAGCTTTCTTTCGGAATTCCGTCAAAAAGTTTTGCAGAAACTCCCGCGGCCCAAATTAAATTTTTGGTTTTGATGGTTTCTCCATTTTCAAAAAATACAGTGTCGTCAACATAATCTGTTACGCGACTGTTTAATTTTACAACAACACCAAGATCTGTCAATGCTTTCAAAGTGTCTTTTTGAGAAGCTTCACTCATTGGCGAAAGCAGTGCATCTCCTCCATCAACTAAATAAACATTGCTAGCAGAAGTATCTAATTCTGGATATTCTTTAAGGAGAATACTTTTTCTCATTTCGGCAAACATTCCAGAAACTTCTACTCCCGTAGGTCCTCCTCCTGCCACTACAATCGTCAATAGTTTGCGTCGTTTGCGCATTTCCTTGCAGATCGCGACTTTTTCAAGGTTTTTAAGCAGTGTGTTTCGCATTTCGATGGCATCATTTAAGGTCTTCATCGGAATAGCGTTTTTCATTACGTTTTCCATACCAAAATAACTTGTTTCTGCACCAGTTGCAAAAACAAGATAATCGTATGTCAATTCGCCATTATTTAGAATGATTTTGTTTTCTGCTGGAACAACAGAAAGCAATTCTCCTAAACGAAAGTTCAAGTTCTTTTTCCCTGCAAAAAATTTTCTGAAAGGATAACTAATGCTCGAAGGCTCTAAAAAGGCTGTTGCAACTTGATATATTAGTGGTGGGAAAAAGTTATAATTGTTTTTGTCTACAAGGGTTACTTGAATCTGAGGATGGTTTACAAGTTCCTTTGCGAGATTGATTCCCGCAAAGCCTCCTCCTATTATGACTATGTTCATATTATATGTTGTTGTTACGAGGATTATAAAATAATTCCTTATAAATATACAACTTTAATATGCAATGACAATTGTTGAATTTATTACTTTTTGAATTTTTTAACAGGTTTTTCAACTACATCGATTTTGTTTTGCAAAACATAATTGGCAAGCAATTTTTCTATCAATTCGTCTTTTGTTAAATGATGAAAAACAGTTTTCACTTTTGTTTTTAGGTCAGAAGAAATATCGTGATTCGGCTTTGTTTTGAAGATTTGCTTTGCCCATAAAAGCGTATTGTTTTCTTCTAAACTCAAAGCAGAAGGTTTTTCGAATTTGGTAAATTTAATTCCTAATTCTTCTTCAAATTCGGGAATTTCGACAACTTCTTCTTCCTGCAAAACTGTTAATGAAAGTCCTTTTGCCCCAGCTCTAGCGGTTCTTCCGCTTCGGTGAACATAATTTTCGTAAGTATCTGGCAAATGATAATTTACGACATAAGCGATTTCTTTTACGTCAATTCCTCTTGCGGCAAGATCTGTCGCAACTAATATATTGATATGTCCTTCACGGAATTGGTCCATAATTCGGTCACGAATTCCTTGAGTCAAACTTCCATGGAGTGCTCCCGAAGAAAAGCGATTTATGGCCAAATTTTTTGCTAATTTATTTACAGCGACTTTTGTTTTGCAGAAAATAATACCGCGCTCGCCTTCTCTAGAATTTAAGAAATGCATTAAAACATCCAATTTTTCAATTGGATCAACCACAGTATATTGATGATCAATTCCTTGATTTCCTGATGTTTCCATGCTCGCACTGATTTGAACTACATTTTTATTTAAATAATTCTGAACCAGTTGTTTAATTGTTCCTGGCAAAGTTGCCGAGAATAAAAGCGTGCGATGTTTTTTGGAAGTTCTGCAATAATTTCGTCTAGACTTTCTTTTAGAATAGAAACCATTTCATCGGCTTCATCTAAAATTAAATATTGTGTGTGACTTAAATCGACAGCTTTTCTCTGAATCAAATCAATCAATCGGCCCGGAGTTGCTACTATTATATGTGTAGGTCGCGTAAGGCGTTCAATTTGTGGCTTAATCGGAATTCCACCACAAGTTGCGGCAATTGAAATATTCGGAATATGTTTTGAAAAATCTTCTAAATTTCTAAAAATTTGATGTCCAAGTTCTCTTGTCGGAACTAAAATCACAGCTTGTACAACAGGCAATTCTGTCTTTACTAATTGTAAAAGTGGCAAACCAAAAGCGGCAGTTTTTCCAGTTCCAGTTTTGGCCAAACCAACAACATCATTGCTTTCAGATAAAAGCAACGGAATTGTTTTTTGCTGAATTTCTGTTGGTTCGACAATATTTAATTCGCCTAAAGCTTTTAAAATTGGCGCTGAAACTCCTAATGCTGAGAATTGTTTAGACATGGTTTTTTGTTTTTTTTTGTTTAAAGTTTCATGTTTCAAGTTATTGAGAAACTTAATAGATTAGAAAAAGGAGAAATCACATTCGAAATGAATTATTCTGAAATGCAATTTCTCCTTTTAAAATTATAAATAATGTTTTAGATTCCAACAACTTGAAACATGAAACCTGAAACTTTTTAACGAAATTAATCCGGTTCGTTCATGATTTTTTCACGGTATTTTTTACCGATTAATAATGTCATGTTCTTTTTGTAATCATCAACCAACCATTCGCGGTAGTTTTTACTGCATTGGCTCAAACATTTAGCATAACGCTTGATTCGGCATTCAATATCGTCGTCTAGCTCTTTTGCTAGTAATTTCGCTTCCTGCGGCTGTTTCAGTATTATCGACACACATTGCCGCATGTTGTTCTAACGATTTGTCTAAAACAATTTTCGAACGCAAATTTTGTTTGATTGCTAATTTATGTTCTTCATCAACATCAAAAGTGACGTCAGCCGTTTTGCTGAATTTTGCTCTTAATTCAGGTGGCATGCTGTATTTGAAAAACATTTCGATTTCAGTATCATCTCGAAGATTTTCAAGATAAAATTCCGGAGATTTAAAAATATGTTGCCAGTTTACAGGCTCGCTCCATAATCCAAAACGTGCTCGCGTTGTTACCTAAGTCAATTACTGTAAATTCGTCTTTTCCTGGTAATTTGCGAGATCCACGACCAATCATCTGGAAATATAATGTCAGCGATTTTGTTGCTCTGTTCAAAATAATAGTTTCAACAGTTGGTTCATCAAATCCAGTAGTTAAGATTCCTACAGAAGTCAAAATCGCATCTGGAGTTTTCTTGAACCAAGCCAAAATATCTTTACGCTCTTCAGAGTCGCTAGTGTTGTCAAGGTGTCTGATATCATAACCTGCTTCTCTAAAAGTATCATATACATATAATGATGTGTGGATACCGTTATTGAAAATCAAAGTTTTTTTACCCAAAGAACGTTCTGTATAAGCGTGAAGCAATTTTTCTTGCATCATAGTATTAGTATACAAATCGTCAGAAGATTTTACAGTATAATCACCATTGATACCAACTTTCAACGAAGTCAAACCAACGTCATAACTATAAGTTGTTGCTCTTGCCAAAAATCCTTTGTCGATCAATGAACCAATTGTATCTCCAACGATAAGTTCGTCGTAACTCTGGTGCATTGGCAATTTTATGTTTGAACTCAAAGGTGTTGCTGTTACCCCAAGAATAAAAGCATTTTTGAATGAGTTTAATAACTTTCTGAATGAATTGTAATGTGCCTCGTCAATAATAACTAAACCAATATTGTCCAGATGCAATTTTTCATCATTAATACGGTTTTTTAAAGTCTCAACCATTGCCACAAAGCAAGAATAATCATTTTGGTCAGGAAGTTCTTTTACTTTACTGTTGATTATTTTATTGCTTACGCCAAAACCTTTCAACATTTTTGACGTTTGTTTGCAAAGCTCTATACGGTGTGTTAAAACAACCACTTTTTTGTCATTATTAGATAAATAACGACGTACAATTTCTGAGAATATTACTGTTTTTCCCCCACCAGTAGGCAATTGATATAATAAATGGTGTTTTGGAGGAGCATTGTCTAAACGGTCAAAAATGGCATCAATATCGCCTTTTTGGTACGCATAAAGTTCTTTTTCTCTTCTCTTTCTATTTCTAAAGTGTTTTGAGACATTGTTTATTTTTGGATTTTTGCAAAAATACATCGAAAAAACAGTTATTCATCGTTATTTAACCTAAAATAAATGTTTTTTTTAAATAAAGATTTTTTATGAGAAGTGCATTTATAGGTCGATTTTGTCCAAAATTGTCTCAAAATCGTATTTGTTTTTCCATTTTTGTTGAACAATTTCATCATAAATTGCATGAATTCTTGCTTTATAGTCAAACAAAATATTGTTAGAAATCAAAAAATTGATTGCTTGTTCAAATGAATTAAACATGCTTTTGTAAAATAATTCTTGCTTGATGAGATTTTGAGAAGAATATGTTTGTGCAATTTCAATATTGTACAACATCAAATCGGCAATAATAAATGAATCAACGCCGAGAGAAATAAAATGTTTGATGATTTTTTGAGCTACAGAACGACGCATTTTTGCCTTCGGACGCCATTTTGCTCCTGGCTTTTTTATTGGAAAATATTCATGCGAGATTTTAACTTTCGATTCCTGCAAAAGTTTGTCTTCTTTCGGATTAAAAACAAAGTCATAATAGACTTTTACCGGACTAAATTTTTCGTACAACTCGATCAATTGTTCTTCAAGTTGTTCTTTGGTCAATTCGGCTAAATATTTTTTTAAATCGCGTTTGCTCATTATCAAAGTTTAAGACTGTAAAAATAAATTACTTTTCTGACACATAACCTAAAAACCAATACTAATACTTAATTTTGCTTCTATAAATTCAAAAAATACATCTATATGCTCAAGATTTTTAAAGTTACTGCCATTTTAGAGGGAATATCTTATTTAGTATTATTTGCTAATATGCTTTTCATAAAAACCAACAATCCAGAACTTTATCATACATTATTGCGTCCGTTGGGAATGACACACGGTGTTTTATTTATAGGATATATTATTCTTGCTTTTTTATTGAAAAAGCCAATGAATTGGGATGCGAAAACTTTCGGAATCATTTTAGTTGCTTCTCTTATTCCTTTCGGAACTTTTTATATTGAAAAGAAATATTTAGAGAATAATGCATAAGCTTTTGGATAAAATATTTAACTTTTTATATCCGATTTTCAGAGATTGGGGAATGAGTCGTAATGTGGCCTCATATACCAGTCTTATTTTTAATATTGCCATTTTGGTGGCATTAGCCTATGTTATTTATTATGTGGCCAAATTCGTTTTGGTTACGCTGACAGCTATTTTCGCGCAACGCACCAAAACCAAATTTGACGATTATTTAATTCAGAACAAAACAACGCGATATACCGCATACTTGATTCCGTTTTTCTTTATTTACAAAGCGGTTCCTGTAATTTTGGACAAATACGAATATTGGGAATCTATTTTCGGAAAAATCGTAGGAATCTATATTGTATTGTTGGGATTATGGATCGTTAGGACTGTTTTTAATTCGTTACGTGATTACTTAAAGCAAAAACCAGAATACAGCGACAAGCCTATTGATAGTTTCGTTCAGGTTATCATGATTGTGCTTTGGATTTTTGGAGTTGCCATGATTATTTCGACTTTATTCGGGATCAAAAAAGGCGAATTGCTGACCATTTTAGGAACGCTTTCGGCAATTATTATCTTGATTTTCAGAGATACAATTCTCGGATTTGTTTCAAGTGTTCAGGTAGCGATAAACGATATGGTTCGAATTGGTGACTGGATTACGATGGATAAATTTGGTGCCGATGGAGATGTTATCGAAATCAATTTGACAACAGTAAAAGTCCGAAATTTTGATAATACCATTACAACAATTCCAACTTATGCTTTGAGTTCGGATTCTTTCCAAAACTGGCGCGGAATGCAAAAATCTGCTGGACGCCGAATCAAAAGACACGTTTTGATCAAAAGTAGCACGATTCGTTTTTTGACTGATGAAGATTTGGCTCAAATGAGAAAAGTACAGCTGATTTCATCTTATATAGAGACAAGACAAGCCGAAATTGAAAAATACAATGATCTTAGAGGAGTTGATAAAACACTTGCTCTCAATGGCCGAAATATGACTAATCTAGGTTTGTTCCGAAAATATATTATGCAATATCTGGTAACACATCCAGGATTGAATAAAGACATGCATATCATGTGTCGCCAGCTACAATCAACTGCGCATGGAGTTCCGTTGGAAATTTATGCTTTTTCGAGTGACAAACGTTGGGCAAATTACGAATACATCATGGCGGATATTTTTGACCATGTTATGGCTTCAGTAGAATATTTTGATCTTGAAATATTTGAACTTCTGTCTAAGATTGGAAGTTTAGACAATTAAGTTTTCAGTTGCAGTATTCAGTCACAGTTATAAACTGAAAACTGCGACTGCGACTGAAAAATTATTTTTTAATCTCGTCAAAAACAAATGTTGGGTCATTATAATTTAAGGTTCCCTGAATAAAGCACGGAAGACTCATATACGTTCCTATTACTCCGTTTCCTAAAATTAGTTTTTTGTCTTTTTTGAGTAATGCTAAAGGAATTCTCTTCCAGCTTCCTCCATTTGAAATATAATGAAAATCACCTCTTAAAGTATCTCCTTTAACGTCTCCCCTTACATCTCCAGAATCTTTTCCAATTTGATGATATAGGATTTCATATCGGCCAAAAAAACGTTTTTCGTTGATATTAAGTGTCAATATAGCAGTGTCTTTTTGATGTACAGCACGATAAACAATTTCTTTATAACTGTTTTTGTCTTCTTTTGAATTGCAAGAAACAATCAAAATCGAAACCAATAAAAGAAAAATTATAGTTGTTTTATTCATCATGGAAGTATTCATCATATAAGTAATTTAAGCTCGATTAAAGAAAAACTTATAAACTTTTTTATCGCTTATATGGTTCATTCTTTTTTTATTAAAAAACAAAAATAGACTATTTTGTATTTGATTTTTTTCTAAATTTAAAGAAAAACACATGGAAGCTAGAGACATTTTTTTAAGAGAATTCAGAGGCGAAACTTTAGGAACTGTAAGCGCTCAATCTTCTGCAGATGAGATTTTTCAAAATCAGACGATTAGGCCTATTTTAAAACTTCAAAATGATTTGTTTATTGCAGTTTTTATAAACTACATAAATAAAAACAAAGCCGATTTTTACTCCTATTCAGTCGAAAAGAAACTTCAGACGATTGAAAATTCCATTCAAAAAGATATTAAGTTCCGTAATTCATTAAAAGGAATTGTAATGGCTCTTTTTACGCTTGAGGAATATGAAGCCTATATTCAGAATTCATCTAGTTTGAATAAAAGAATGATGAATTTATTAATTGACCGATTGAAAAGTCAGGTGCAGTTATTTGAAGTGGAATCAGATTTGAAGTAAGATTTTAAATGGAAATAGAAATTATAGAGAATAATAAACAAAGCTTATTTGTTTATAAAAATGGAGAATTGTTGTTTTATTCCACTATAAAATTTAATTTTCTCAGGAAGAACATAATCAAAATCTTTGATTCAAATGACGAACTGGTTTTAGAGCTTAAAAGTTATCAAACGCCATTTAGTTCGGCTAAATTTGAAATTTTGTTTCAGAATAAAGACAAAACAAACGATATAAATGAAATTACTGAAGTTTATCTAACATTTGATCACAACCAAACTATCAGAAGAATTGGAGAAAATCATTTCTCATTTAACTTAAAAAGTTCTTATTTTATTAATAAAATTAAAATAGCAGATATAAAATTAAAATTTTGGACTTCCACTCAAAAAATGTCTCTAAATCTAAATCTAGAGTATGAAGAGTTTCTGGATTCGATAATATTTCACATTTTATCAACTAGAACCGGGTATAATTCTAATTCAGTATAATAAATTTATTTACAAAGAAAACCCATGTTTAGCCAATTCCGAAATAAATTCCCTTTAACAGATGAAAAATGGAACGTATACACTGGTTATTTTAATCGAATCGAAGTTCCAGCCAAAACGGTTCTCTTAGAGGAAGGAGAAATTTCTAAAAAGCTTTTTATAATTGAAAAAGGTTGTATTAGGGTTTGGTTCAATAATAATGGGAAAGATTTGACAACGCAATTTTTTTTGAAAACCAAAGTGTGGCTTCAATTGAAAGTTTTATGAAAAAATTGCCAAGTCCGGTTGTGGTCGAAACAATTGAACCTTCCATTTTATGGTGGATTCATAAAAACGATCTAGATAAAATTCTTGAAGAAATAAAAGAAATTCCAGAACTTCGCGATGCTTTAATCAATATGCTCTTTCAAAGAACATTTGATTATATGAAATATTTTGTTTCTTTCATAAAAGACGATCCTGCACAGCGTTATCTGAATTTAATTAATGAAAGACCTCAAATTATCCAAAGAGTTCCGCAACATTATATTGCCTCTTATCTTGGTGTGAGCACCGTTCATTTAAGCCGAATCAAAAGCAAATTAGTACACAAAAAATAGCCCTTTTGCATTTGATAACAAATGTTATCGTCTGCCGAAAATGAAGTTTGGAACTTTGCCTCATAAAATTAAATAATTATGAAAGCGACAGTAGTTTATACAAAAGGAGAATTGCCAAAATATGCAGAATTTGCAGAACCAATTGTTCAAAATGAAAATCAGATTTTAATTTCGGTAAAAGCCGTTGGAATTACAAATCTTGATAAAGGAAAAGCATCTGGAAAACATTATTCTTCAGAAAACAATAATGAAAATGGTTTTGTAGTTGGAAGCGATTGCGTTGGTTTGTTCGAAAACGGAACTAGAGTTTATGCTCGTGGAATTTCAGGAACAATAGCCGAAAAAGCGATTATTGATAAAAACATTTTTGTACCGCTTCCTGATGGAATTAGCGATGCAGTTGCGGCTTCGCTTCCTAATGCGGTTGCAGGTTCAGCAATGGCTTTGCGATTTCGTGCTAATATAAAAGCTGGCGACACTGTTTTGATCAACGGAGCAACGGGATTTACAGGTCAAATGGCGATTCAGATTGCAAAATATTATGGCGCAAAAAAGGTAATTGTTACCGGAAGAAATGAAATAACATTTCAAAGTCTAAAAGAATTAGGCGCAGATGAAACAATTTCATTAAAACAAAATGATGATGCATTTACTTCTCAATTAAAAGAAATTCATCAAAACTCACCAATTGATATTATATTGGATTATTTATGGGGACATCCTGCGGAGTTGATTCTTTCTGTCTTAAAAGGAAACGGATCATTCACCAATAAAATAAGATATGTAACCATTGGCGGAATGGCCGGCGACAGCATTCAATTGTCATCAGGTATTTTAAGAAGCGTAGATCTGCAATTATCAGGTTCCGGTTTAGGAAGCTGGTCAAAAGAAGAAGTGAAATTATTATTTTCAGAAATACTTCCAGAAATGTTTCTTTTGGTCAGCTCAGAATAAATTGAAAGTTAATATTGAAACTGGCAATTTAATTGATATTGAAGAAATGTGGGCAAAAGAAGTTTCAGATGGAAAACGTCTTGTTGTTCTTATCTAAAAATATTGAACACGGATTAAACGTTTTTTTTATGAGTTTTAACAATCCGTATTGTTTGTCATTTCGAGGTACGAGAAATCTTCGTAAGTAGCTCTACAAAGATTGGCGAAATTCTGTACAGAGCTACTCGTGGAGATTTCTCGTTCGAAATGACAATATTGGGTTTAAACATAAAAAAAGGTTTGGCAATCATTTTTGCCAAACCTTTTTGAATTCAAAGCTTCAGAATTTTAATTTTCTGAAAGCATTAATTCCTTAATATATTTAACCGGAGCGCTTCCAAAACTTAAGAATTTCTCATGAAATTTTTTCAAGTTGAATTTATCGCCTTCTTTCTGTTTAAGTTCTTCTCTTAAGTTGTAAATCTCTGTATATCCTGTGAAATAAGAGCATAATTGAACCTGAGATAAAGTTACGCGCTTCCACTTCCCTTCTGCTTCAGCTTGTTGTTGAAAAGCTTCTCTAGTAAGCAAAATCATGGCTTCTTCTTTAGACATTTCTTTAGTATGAACACTGTTGTCTAAAATAGTGTTGCAAGTCGTTCTCAAATTCCATTTATAATACATCAACCACATTTCGTCAGAATTTTTGTAACCGCTTTCTAGCATCATTTTTTCAGCATAAACTGCCCAGCCTTCAACCATTGCGCCATTTCCTAAAATTGATTTTATAATGCTTGGCGATTGATTGCTGTAAACTAACTGTGTATAATGTCCCGGAATTGCTTCGTGAATATTTAAAATCTGAAGAATATAGTCGTTGTATTCGCGTAAATAACTTTCAGCATTTTCAGCAGTCCAACCAGACATGCTTCCAACGTTGTAATACGTATTTGCATTTTTATCATAAGGTCCAGGAGCCGAAATCGAAGCGCCAGCAACACCTGCCATATATGCCGGTTCTTTGCGAACTACTAGTGGTTTTGATGGATCGATATACAATAAATCTTTCGCTTTTACATAAGCAGTAAGTTCTGGAATTTGCTTTTCAATTTCCGATTGAAACTTTTCCGGCGTTGTATGATGAAGCGAAATTTTATCAATAACTTGTTTGATCAAGTCTAATTTGTCTGCAGGTTTTGGAGCATTTCCATTGTATTTTTTCCAAAGCTTATCCGCTAAAACAAACATTTTATCATGAAGATCATTTTTGTGGTCAACAGCAATTTTATAGATTTCATCAGCAGAATAGCTGGATTGAATATCTACATTGAATTTTTTAGCATATAAATCGGCTCCTAATCTAAAAGAACGAGGCGTTTTATTTGGTAAGTTTTTCAACCATTCTGCATAATCTTTAATTGCTTTTACAGCAATTTTCGCCTTTTCTTGTATTTCTTTTTTCTCGGTTTCGCTCAATTTGCTTTTGCTTAAAGCATCATTCAATTCGCCTTCAAAAACAGTTGATCCTCCAATATTTTGGGAAATTGCTAGATCTGTATGCTCAATAGTTGGATTTTTAATATTCTTTTTCTGTCGCTTCGTAATAAGCAGGAATATTATTCATTTTGATGTTAAAAGCTTGAAGACGAACGTCTAAAGAATCATATTTTCCATTTAAGATTTCGGCAAAAGCTCCGCAAACATTATATTCTGCAGGATTCCATTCAGCTGATTTTAATTCATTTATACTGAAAATAGCACCTTCAAGTTGGTTTTTAATCATCTGAAAGTCGGTCTTGTTATTGTCCGAAAGTCTTTCAATGTCATAATGTTTTAAAGAATCTAATTGTGCGTTGGCAAAATCAAGTTCCGCTCTTTTGGCATTGGCATCTGGCACAACCAAAACGCTGTCTAATTTATGATACCCAACTCCAGAAGCCCATCCTGGATAGATTTTCCATAAATCAGTGACAAAATTGTCTTTGTACTTGTCGAATTTTCGATCTAAGTTTTTATCAACAGTTGTTTTGCTGTTTTTATTGCAGGAAATAAGCAATGAAACAGCAATAATAGGAATAAGCAGTTTTTTCATAGTTTGGGTTTAAGTTGGTTTTAAAGATAGAAAAAATGTTCTTTCTTCAAAACCATATTCCTTTTAGCTTAGTATTTTAGTAAATCCAATAAGGTTTCTTCAAAACGATCTTTAGCCAAAAATTGATCTTCCAAAGCTTTTGTAAACGGAATAGGAGAATCTAAACTAGCAACTCTTTTTACAGGGCCATCCAAAAATTCAAAACAGTTTTCCATAATCAAAGCCGAAATATCACTTGCAATACCTCCAAACATAGTGTCTTCTTGATAAATTATAGCTTTTCCGGTCTTTTTAACAGAAGCAAAAATAGCTTCGGTATCAAGAGGTTGAAGCGTTCTCAAATCAATTAAATCAGCATCAATTTGTGGATTTTTTTCTAAAGTGTCTAAAGCCCAGTGAACCGTTGCTCCGAAAGCAATAATAGTCACCGAATTTCCTTCTTTAATCAAAGAGGCTTTTCCTAAAGGAAGTGTATAATAATCCATGGGAACATCTTGATAAACACTTCTGTATAACTGTTTATGTTCGAAAAATAATACCGGATTTGGGTCATTTATAGAAGTATTGAGCAGTCCTTTTGCATCATAAGGGAATGCTGGATAAACCACTTTTAGACCTGGAGTCTTTGTAAACCAAGCCTCGTTTGTTTGTGAATGAAAAGGTCCGGCCTGAGTTCCTCCGCCGCAAGGCATACGAACCACTACATCAGCCTTTTCTCCCCAGCGGTAATGTGATTTTGCTAATAAATTCACAATCGGATTGAAGCCGGTAGAAACGAAATCAGCAAATTGCATTTCTACAATTGCTTTGTAACCGTTGATTGACAATCCCATTCCGGTTGAAACAACAGCACTTTCGCAAATTGGCGTATTTCGAATTCGTTCTTTTCCAAAAGCATCTACAAATCCTTCTGTAATTTTAAAAGCACCACCATATTCGGCAATGTCTTGTCCCATAATCACAAGATTTTTATTGCGCCACATAGATTGTTCTAAACTGTTGCGAATGGCATCAATAAAACGAATGTTTTTTACTTCTTCTCCATGGGTATATTCCTCATATTCAAAATCTTTATAAACATCATTTAATTCTCCACTGTAAGTTGGGACAATCTCTGGTTCTGCATTTGCAACAGCTAAATTTTCATCGATTTCTTGTTTGATTTCGTTGTGAAGCTGTTCGTCAAATTCAGCTGTCAAAACTCCTGTTTCGGTCAAATATTTTCTATAATTTGTTATAGGATCTTTAGCGACCCATTCATCCATTAATTCCTGCGGTACATATTTAGTACCACTCGCCTCTTCATGTCCGCGCATTCTGAAGGTTTTGAATTCCAATAAAACAGGATGCGGATTATCTTGCATTTCTCTTTTCAGTTGAGAAAGCTTGTTGTAAACTTCCAATATGTTATTTCCGTCAATAACGTGGCTTTCAATTCCGTAACCAATGCCTTTATCCGCAAGATTTTCGCATAAATATTGTTCGTTTGTAGGTGTCGAAAGTCCGTAGCCATTATTTTCAATAACAAACATTACAGGCAATTTCCAGACAGCCGCAATATTTAAAGCTTCGTGAAAATCTCCTTCGCTGGTTGCGCCTTCTCCCGTAAAAACGGCAGTTACTTTTTTGTTATTCTGAAGTTTATCGGCCAATGCAATTCCGTCTGCGATTCCTAATTGTGGTCCGAGATGCGAAATCATTCCGATTATTTTATATTCCTGCGTTCCAAAATGAAAACTGCGGTCTCTTCCTTTTGTAAACCCGTTTGCCTTTCCTTGCCATTGTGAGAATAAGCGATGAAGAGGAATATTTCGGGTTGTAAAAACACCAAGATTTCGGTGCATTGGCAATACATATTCTGATTCATCCAAAACAGATGTAACTCCAACAGCAATAGCTTCTTGCCCAATTCCGGAAAACCATTTTGACACTTTGCCCTGACGAATCAGAATCAGCATTTTCTCTTCGATTAATCGAGGTTTTAAAATTTTCTTATATAAGTCTAATAATTGAGCGTCGGTCAGGTTTTCTCTGTAAAAGATCATTGGTTTATGTTTTTTTATGATTTCAAATATAGAAAAATATAACAATTTTATTTGTTTTTGTTATGAAATTTCAATTTTTATATAACTTTTAAAATTCAATTCTAAAATATTCTCTACCTTTGTTTCTGAAAGGTTTTTCGACACCTTTCATCTTTAAATAAAAAATGTAAAGTATGCAAAACATTCCTAGTGTAGACTTACGTGATTTCCTTTCGGACGACCCGAAACGTAAACAAAAATTTGTAAATGAAATCGGCAGTGCATTTGAAAACATTGGCTTCGTAGCCTTAAAAGGTCATTTCTTAGATGATCAATTGGTAGACGAGCTTTATAGCGAAATTAGAAAATTTTTCGCTTTGCCAATAGAAACTAAGCATAATTATGAAATTCCTGGTATTGGCGGACAAAGAGGTTATGTATCTTTTGGAAAAGAACATGCTAAAGGACGTAAAGAGGGAGATCTGAAAGAATTCTGGCATTTTGGACAATATGTTGACAAGGATTCAAGATGGGCTTCAGAATACCCAGATAATGTTGAAGTGAAAGAATTGCCACGCTTTAATGAAGTGGGTAAAGAAGCGTACCAAATGCTTGAAAAAACAGGTGTTTATGTACTGAGAGCTTTAGCTTTGCATTTAGGTTTAGATGAGTTTTATTTTGATCAATATGCAAAAGAAGGAAACTCTATTTTAAGACCAATCCACTATCCTCCTATTACTTCTGAGCCAGAAAATGCAATTCGTGCTGCTTGCTCATGGTGACATCAACCTGATTACGCTGTTGATGGGAGCGCAAGGAAAAGGATTGCAAGTTCAAAATCATGATGGCGAATGGATTGATGCTATTGCAGCTGATGATGAATTAGTTATCAATGTTGGCGATATGTTGTCTAGACATACTAACAATAAATTAAAATCGACGATTCACCAAGTAGTAAATCCGCCGAGAGAATTATGGGGAACATCTCGTTATTCTGTTCCGTTTTTTATGCACCCAGTGAGCGATATGCGACTGGATTGTTTAGAAAACTGTATTGATGCTGAAAATCCTAAGAAATTTGAAGATATCACAGCGGGAGATTACTTATACGAACGTTTAGTAGATTTAGGTTTAATCAAAAAGTAAAAACTTAAATAGATTTTTAATATTAAAATTCCAAATTCCAAGCTTTATTGGAGTTTGGAATTTAATTTTTAAATACTTTTATAGTTGGAATTTATTTTTTAGAATAGAAAATTATGGACTTTAAAGATCAATTAAAAAACTTATTTCCTGATCACGTTGAATCAAATGAACCCGAAGAAATTCAGGCCGAAGAACATGTATTGTATGTTCAAAAAGAGCCAATGATTTGTAAATTTGAGAAACGCAAAGGAAAAGCAACCACAATTATTGAAGGTTATGAAGGTTCGGATGAAGATTTTAAAATCTTAGCCAAAGAAATCAAAACAAAATTAAGCGTTGGCGGAACTTTTAAAGACGATTCAATCATTATTCAAGGTGATTATCGCGACAAAATCATGGCAATCTTAAAAGAAAAAGGATTTAAAACAAAACGTGTAGGTGGCTAATAATTTTAGATTTCTGATTGTAGATTTTAGATTAGAAAATATTCAACTGTAAACCTTAGAACCTTAGCATCTCAGAACCTTAGTACCTTAAAAAATGATACAAAACTCAGAATTAATACTTAACCCAGACGGAAGTGTTTATCACTTAAACCTTCGTCCTGAACATATTGCGCACGACATCATATTTGTTGGAGATCAAAATAGAGTGGAAAAAATCACTCAATTTTTTGATTCGATTGAATTTTCCACACAAAAAAGGGAATTTAAGACTCAAACCGGAATCTATAAAGGAAAACGTCTTTCTGTAATTTCAACCGGAATTGGCCCAGACAATATTGACATTGTTTTGAATGAATTAGACGCATTGGTAAACATTGACCTAAAAACGCGTACACCAAAAGAAAAGTTGACTTCTTTGAATATTATCAGAATTGGAACTTCAGGCTCTCTGCAGGAAGATATTCCTGTTGACAGCTTCGTAATGTCGAAATTCGGACTTGGACTTGACAATATGCTTCGCTCCTATTTGATCGATGATGTTTCAAATGCTCGCTATTGAAGATGCTTTTATCATGCATACCAATTGGGATATTAGAAAAGGAAGACCTTATGCAATTGCGTGTTCTGAAAAATTAGAAAAATTCATTGAATCAGATCGAATTTTTAAGGGAATTACAGCAACTGCCGGCGGTTTTTACGGCCCTCAAGGACGTGTTTTGCGTTTGAATATCCAAGATGAAGAATTAAACAATAAAATGGATAATTTCGATTTTGACGGAACAAAAATCACTAATTTAGAAATGGAAACAGTCGCTATTTATGGCCTTTCTGCACTTTTGGGACATAATGCGTTATCATTAAATGCAATTATTGCGAATCGTGCATCTGGAACTTTCAGTGAAGATCCTTATAAAGCTGTAGATGAACTTATTGCTTATACATTGAACAAATTGGCTGGAAAATAATTAGAAAATTTGCCTATAAGATAATTTGATAATTATCACTGGTAAAAATTGAAGGATAAATATTTAAATCAATTTATAAGCAATTAATTCATGGAAAATGCAATTCTAAAATTTGAAAAATTATTGAAGGAAAATGTAAACTTTTTTCCCGAAATTAGTCAAAATGTTTTAGAAGAAAGAAAACCTGGAAAATGGTCTAAAAAAGAGATTTTAGGACATTTAGTAGATTCGGCGGTTCATAATTTGGTACGTTTTACTGAAATTAATTATGTAGACAAGCCGTATAGACACAGGCCGTATAATCAAACAGATTTAGTAAATATAAATCAGTATCAGGAAATGGATATTGAGGAATTGACCCAATTATGGTTTGTATTGAACAATCAAATTGTTAGGATTATGAAATCTGTTACTGAGGAAGCTTTGAATTTTAAAATTGTTTTAAGTGACGAATCTGTTATCGATTTAAGATTTCTTATGACGGATTATGTTGAACATTTAGAACATCATATCAATCAGATAAAATCCTAAAAGGTTATGTTTTTAAGAGTTGCACGACACACCGATGATTTAAAGAAAATTGAAAATTTTTATGTAAATGTTCTTGGTTTTGAACAATTGGGAGAGTTTCAGAATCACAATAATTACAACGGAATTTTTATTGGAAAATCTGGTTTAGATTGGCATTTTGAATTTACGCAGTCAAATAACAAAGCCAAACATACATTTGATGAAGACGATGTTATTGTGCTATATCCTAAATCAATTTTAGATTATAATAATTTGTTAAACAAACTTGAACATCACAACATCTCAACTATAACTGCAAGCAAATCCATTTTGGAATGAAAACGGAAAAATGATTCAAGATCCGGATGGATACAGAATTGTTGTATCACCATTAAAAGCTGAAATAAGCGAGATTGAGTAAAAAAATTAGAGAATTAAGTCAATTTGAAAATTAGATAATCTATGGTTCTGCCGAGATTATATAATTTTTAAAATTTTAGATTAAAGAATGTCAGAAACACACAAAAAAATACTTTTTAAATACTACAGCGATTATTTAGAAGACAATGTTTCAGAAACCATGTGGGCTGAAATTATAGATTTAGAAAAAGGCCTTTTTAAATTGGATAATATTCCATTTTTTGGACCGCTTATTGCAACAGAAGATTTGTTTTACGCTGAATTTGATGAAAAGGAAAATCGTTTTGTATATAAGGAAACAATTGAAAACTCGGGTAATTCAATTGTTCAGGTCTTAATTTTAGAAAAAGGTTTTGATCAGGAAATCATCAGAGAAAAATTAAAAGCGATTAATTGCCAATCCGAAGGTTTAAACGAAACTTTATTTGCGGTTGAAATAGTTCGCGATGTCGATTATTCGTTAGTTAGAAGTATTTTGAATGAATATGAAGGTCAAGAGATAATTGAATATGCTGAGCCATGTCTTTCAGACAAACATCGAACTGATTTATTGAAAAACTAAACAAACAAACTTAAGAATACACATACCAAACTTAACTTAAACTTAAAACTGTAATGAAAACCGTAAACATTGTGGGTGTTCCCGAACACTTCAATTTGCCATGGCATTTATGCATTGAAAATGGCGAGTTTGAAGCTGAAAATATTGATTTGCAATGGAAGGATATTCCGGAAGGAACGGGCAAAATGTGCCAAATGTCGCGTGACGGCGATGCTGATATAGCTGTAATATTGACTGAGGGAATTGTCAAAGATATTTTGGCAGGAAATCCAAGCAAAATTGTTCAGATTTATGTGCAGTCTCCGTTAATTTGGGGAATTCATGTTGCCGCAAAATCAGATTTTCAGACTGTAAAGGATTTAGAAAACAAAAAAGTAGCGATTTCAAGAATTGGATCTGGTTCACAGTTGATGGCATACGTAAATGTCGCTGAACAGGGTTGGGAACAAGATGAATTGAAATTTGAGATTATCAACACAATTGATGGTGCTGTTGAAGCTCTAACAAACGGAACCGCAGATTATTTTATGTGGGAGCGTTTTATGACAAAACCTCTTGTCGATAAAGGGATTTTCAGACGTGTTGGCGATTGCCCTACTCCATGGCCATCGTTTGTGATCGCTGTTAGAGATGAATTTTTGAAAAAGAATCCAAAAGTGATGGAAAAAATCCTTGAAGTGATCAACAAAACAACACAGGATTTTGCCCAAATTCCGAATATTGACAAAACATTAGCAGAACTTTTTAAACAAAAAAAGAAGATATACGCGAGTGGTTGAAACTGACACAGTGGTCACAAAAGCATTTGAGCGAAAAAGCTTTTATTAAAATTCAAAATCAATTATTTGATCTCGGAATTATTGATAAAAAAAGTACTTTTGTTGAAACGGTAAAAGCGCTGTAATAAACGCTTTGATTATTTTATGATGAAAATTCCCAAAATTGACTTTCCGCAATTAAAATCCAAATTACAGGTAAAATCGCCGTATGACAGGATTATTATTATGCTGTTGAGTCTTTTGATTACAATTCCGATTTTCATCATTCTGCATCAAAATCTCCGCGATTTAAATTGGGCTTTCAATTTAGATCGCGTCTTCATTTTTATATTTGTCTTTGCCGCAATATTCTTTTTACTGATGTTGCTTAGAACTATAATTATTCTTTGTGTCGCAGTTTATTTGCTGGTTTTATTTTATGGAACTGTAATTGGGAATTATGGTTTCAGCGAAATATCTGAAGATTACAATTCGATGATTTATACCATGTCTGATAATCCTTATCCGCAAGACATTATTGTAGCAAAATTACTTCCATTTCCAAACCGATCTAAAATTATTAATGCAATTGAATATCAAAATCCAAAAGTGCGCAATTTCGCCATTATGAGTGCCAATAAGCATTTCAAAGGAATTAGAGGATATTCAGATTACAGAACTATTATTCAGTGTTTTGCTGTGTTTAAAGAAATCAATGGACGCTGGAATTATGTAAATGATCCGAAAGACGGTGATTATATTGCAACGGCAAGCGAATCTTTAGAGTATTTCTCTGGAGACTGCGACGATCATTCTATTTTAATGGCAGCAGACGATTCGTGCCATTGGCGGAACCCCACGACTTATTCATACAAAAGGGCATATTTACCCAGAAATATTAATAGGTTCCATGATTGATCTGGAGAAAGTAAATTATCTTATAAAAAATGTGCTTTTTGTCAAAGAAAGTTATGGCAAAACCATTCATTATCATATCGATGAGCGTGGCCAAGTCTGGATGAATCTAGATTATACTGCCACATATCCTGGTGGACCATTTTTGTACGAAGAAATTCTTGGAGAGCTTACGCTGAATTAAAATTTGCGATTTGAGGCAAGCCTAGATAATAAAGAAATTAATAAAATGTCACTTGTTAAAATGGAAATTCCTAGTAGATTCAAGGCTTTTCAAACGAATTTAAATATTTGATTACAAAGATGTTAAATATTGTTTTTTTTTGTAACTTTTCCTGTCTAATTTTTTAATCACAGAATTATGAAAAAATCTAAATTATTTATCTTCGGAATTTTATTATCTGCAGTATTAATTCTTTCTTGCAATAAAGCAAAAAGAAATGAATTAGTAAGTTCTTGGAAAGTTACCGCTGTTGAAGCAAATAAAAAACCACTTTCTGATTCATTGAAAAATGTAATTCTTACTAATGGTCAATTGACTTTTACTGAAGATGGTCATGTAACAGGATTTTTACTAAGAGAGATGACAGATGGTACTTATGCTTTAACTAAAAAAGGGAAAAGTCTTGTAATTAAAGACGAAACTGGTACTCCGTGGCCTTGTGTAAGCACAATCACCAAAGACGAGCTAATTTTAGAGGCTGAAGAAGTAAAATTGACTCTTAAAAAGATTTAAAATTGTTTCTCACGAAATAAAAACATAACCCACACAAAATCAAAACAACTCCTAAATAATCTCAGTGTTTAGGAGTTGTTTTATTTTATAGCGTCCCAAACGAGTTTTTTTAACAAAATAAAAATAAGTTATATGAAGACAAAAATTAGAATTTTTATCGTTTTTGCTTTTTTAAGCGCAATAATTTATAATGGAAAAACTTTTGCTTGCACAAGAATCGTTTATCAAGGACCAAATGGCACAATTCTTACAGCACGTTCAATGGACTGGCGAGGTGAAATTCCGGCCAATTTATGGGTTTTTCCAAGAGGAATAGAAAGGTTTGGCGAAGCGGGAAATAATTCGGTTAAATGGAAATCAAAGTACGGAAGCGTTGTAACAAGTTCTTGGGATATTGCTTCGTCTGACGGAATGAATGAAAAAGGTTTAGTTGGAAATTTGCTTTGGTTAGCTGAATCTACCTATCCGCAATTTGAGAAAAACAGCAAAACCAAAGGCTTGGCAGTTTCGTTGTGGCTTCAATATGTTTTGGATAATTTTTCTACTGTTTCTGAAGCTGTAAATGCTTTAAGCAAAAATGACTTTACGGTAACATCGTCACATATTCCTGGAACTGATATTTTTGCAACGGTACATTTGTCGATTTCGGATGCTTCTGGAGATAATGCGATTTTTGAATACATAAATGGAAAATTGGTTATTCATCATGACAGAAGCTATGTTGCGATGACGAATTCCCCTATTTTTGATGAACAATTGGCAATAAATACCTATTGGAAAAGTATTCCAGGAACTATTATGCTACCAGGAACCAACAGAGCGACCGATCGTTTTGTTCGTGCTCATTATTACATTGACGCGATTCCGAAAACGGATAACATAAGAACTGCCCTTGCTAGTGTTTTTGGCGTAATTAGAAATTGTTCTGTGCCACTCGGAATTTCTTCAGCAACAGAACCAAATATATCATCCACGAGATGGAGAACTGTTGCAGATCAAAAAAATCTAGTGTATTATTTCGATAATGTATTAAATCCGAATGTGGTTTGGGTGGAATTCAGTAAACTTGATTTCAGCGAGAAAGCTAAAGTTCGAAAACTAAGTTTAGCAAATAATGAAAATTATTCTGGAGAATCTTCAATGAATTTCCAGGCTATGGCACCTTTTAAATTTGCAGGTTTAGATTAAAAATAAAAACCTTCAGAACTTTAGATTTAAGGTTCTGAAGGTTTTTGTATTTCAAAAAGTCGATATAGTTTAAGATAAACCACGTGTTAACCAACCTTTTTTATTGGCTGTTGCAATAGCGTAAGGCGTTATCCAAAATAAGCTGAAAGTATAAAATATGCTATAGGAATATGCCCAAAAAGCATCTGAAAAACTATATCTTTTAGCATAAAACAATACTGAAAAAGTAGATACAATCATAATGCTTAAAAGCGTTGAGCTAAAAAACAGCACTGGATGAACTGCTATAAAAAAGAGCATAAATAATAAAAAAGGATATGACATAATTATTTTTAAAGACTGATTCAAAAATAAAAGTCTTGCACCAAATTTAGATTCGTTTCTAAAATCTTTAAAAACATATTGTGCCATCATGATATTTTCACGCACATTGCTTCTGCCCCATCTAATAAACATTTTGTATAAACCTTTGTATTCTTCAGGGACATTTGTCAATACCAAAGCATTTCTTTGGAACAAAACATGGAAACCTTGTTTCAAAATCATATTAGTCATTGCTCGGTCTTCACCAATATCTGATGGTTGCCCCATAAAAGTTTGATTAATCCATTCGGGAAGACAAGCAAACACAGCATCTCTCTTATAAGTCGCAATGCTGCCAGGTGTACATAAAACAGATCCTAACATGCTTTCTGCAGAACGCATGAACTCAAAACTCATCACAAAACTTACATTCAACATTTTTGGCAACAAAGCTTTTTTATTGTTTAAAACGTGCACATTTCCTGCAACTGCACCGCATTTTTCATCGACAACAAAAGGACTTACAAGATTTCGTAAAGTGTCCTTTTTTACAATTGAGTCACTGTCAACGGTTACAAAAACTTCACCCGTTCCTAGTTCAAATCCACGATATAAGGCGTGACGTTTTCCTTTGTTTTCAGGTTGTTGGTAAATTTCAAGACGATCTCCAAGCTTTATTTTTGCTTGTTGCATCCAGTACCAAGTATCATCTTTGCTTCCATCATCAATGGCTAACAATTGAAGTTTTTGCTTAGGAAAATCGCTTTCTGCAAGGCTCATCAAAGTTTGCCAAACTAATTTTCCTTCGTTATAAGCAGGAACAATTACGGTGCAAGTTGGCAATAAATCGTCAGAAACAGATTCAATTGGTTTGTATCTGAAATACAAATACAGATTATATAAAAATGAACCTGTTTGGAAAAAGAATAAAACGGTTGCTAATATTAAGAATGGAAATCCCCAACTTGAATTTATCCGGTCTAATTGAAATTGATCAAAATCAGATTGAAGTTGGTACACTAAAAAAGCGCCACCAAGCATCAATAAAAAAGTACCGGTAAGTACTGCAACACCTAACGGACTACATGTTTTTTCGGTTGCTTGATTTAAGGATTTTGTATTGGGGCTAAAAATTGAACTTTTGTTTAATTGTTCTTTTGTGCTGAGGGTTTTATCAGAACTATAAAATTGTTCTGAAGTAATTGTTTCACTTTTCATTTGGGCTATTGCTTTATTCGTAAAATGGCTTTTAAATTGATTTTTCTTGTTCGTTTTTCAGTTAAAAACAGATTAAAACGTAGTAAACAAGAAATCGACTCTAACCGATTTTACAAGCGCTGTGCCACAAATACTAAAAATTGAAAATGAGAGTTTTAGCAAATTTTAGTTCAAAAATGAATGTGTAAACTTTACACAAGTGTAAAAAGTTTATACTTCATATTTTTGAAAAAACCTCCAGAAATAAGGCTTTCCAGAGGTTTTAAAAACGTAATTTATTTGATAATATTGTTTTTGTCCTTCAGAATTTTTCCATCTTTTGAAAATTCCAAATCAATAGAATTGGTTAAATCAACATCTAAATCTTTGTGGCCATAATCAATATGCGTGATTTTTTCATTTGGATAATTTTTTGAAATATAATCTCTGATGTTTGCCGGAATAAAATCAGTAGAAATTGGATTTTTTCCTCCATCGACTTCTCGATACGAGCCATCTTTCCAAAATTCAACCTCAGTTCCATCTTTTAATTTGACTTCAAACCCTTTTTCGCCGTGTTCAGCATCTTTTTGTGCCTTTACTACAGTGGTATAGCTAAAATATTTTTGAAGAAATTCTTGAGCTGGTTTTGGCAATTCTGTAGTTTCAATTTTTTTCTGAGCATTTGCCGATATTGCTAAACTAAAAAGCAATAGGGCAACTATATGATAACTTTTCATGATTTCTATCTTTTAAAATTTTGTATCTAGCTAATTTACAATAAGTAACAATGGATTCAAATCAAATTAAGAAAGCTTTAATTGTTTGCCGCAAACATTTTTAGTATATTTAAAATCTTAAAAACCAAAAGCTATGGAAGATTCAAATAAGCAAAATGACAATACGATTCCAAAAGTGACAGGCGTTGGCGGTATTTTCTTTTTACCGAAAACCCAAAAGAAACCAGAGAATGGTATGCTAAAAATTTAGGACTCGAAGTCAATGACTGGGGTTCGACATTTGAATCTAGAAATTTAGATAATCCTGAAATAAAAGAAGCGCTTCAATGGAGTCCGTTCAAAAAGAATGATGATTATTTTTCGCCTTCAAAAAAGAATTTATGATCAATTATCGCGTTCAAAATATTGAAGGTTTGATAAGCAAATTAAAGGAAAACGGCGTAACAGTTTTAGATGAGATTGCGACTTATGATTATGGCAAGTTTGTTCATATTATGGATGCCGATGGCAATAAAATCGAACTTTGGGAACCGCTTTAATAGCGATATAATGTAATAAAGGAAAAGCTCCAAGATCAAATTGATTTTGGAGCTTTTCCTTTATTTATAAATTTTAATTTACCACGGACTTTCTTCGCTTTCGTCTTCGATGTCGTTGCTGAAAAACTTTCCTGTTGGCCCGTTTTCATCTGTCAAAGTATGTTTGATGATGAAGCTTGTCGCGCTTTCTACGCTTCCAGGGCCGTTAAAATTATTAAAGTCTGTTGCAGTATAACCTGGATCGATTGAATTGACCTTAAATGGCAAATCTTTTAATTCAAAAGCTAAAGTAACTGTAAAAGCGTTTAAAGCGACTTTTGATGAAACATATGAAACTGCTTTAAATGGATAATATTTCCACGCTGGATCGCTGTGTAAAGTAAGTGAACCAAGACCAGATGTAATATTGCTGATTCTTGGGCTGTCCGATTTTTTAAGCAAATCAAGAAATGTTTGAGTCACTCTAATAACTCCAAAAAATTTGTATCAAATGTCTCTTGTAAATTTTCAATTGAAGTTGAAGAAGAATTTTGTGGCATTGCTCCTAAAATGCCAGCATTATTGATCAAAATATCGAGTTTACCTTGTTCTTTTTCTATACTATTTTTAGCTTTTAGAACACTTTCCTGATCTGTAACATCAATTTGGATTGCCTTTACGTTTTTAAATCCGTTTTGAGCTAATTCAGCAACTACTTTTTCTCCATTTTCTAGATTTCGGCTTCCTAAATAAACAAATAATCCTTTTTTCGAAAGCTGTTTAACTATTTCTAAACCAATGCTTCTGTTTGCGCCTGTTATTAATACTGATTTCATTTTTTTCGTTTTAAAATTATTAATACAAAGTTGCAATCCTAAAAAATAGAAACATTTGCCAAATGGCAAAAAATCAATTTAACGAATATTTTTTCTGATTCGGCTTAATGAAGACTGCGTGATTCCGAGATAAGAAGCTAAATAAGAAAGCGGAATTCTATTTATGACATTCGGGAACATTTTCATAAAAGACAAATAACGTGTCGTAGCATCTTCAGAAACGAGCGGGCTTCTTCTAGCAACTTTCTGAATTAAAGCTTTCGAAATTATTTTATGGACAATGGTATCCCAGCCAATTATAGTATCTAATAATTCCTGCCAATCTTTCTTTGAAAAAACAATGATTTTGCAATCTGTAACTGCTTGTACATAACACGACGAACAAATGCCGTTATCGAAACTTTCTAAATCTACAACGAGATTATTTTCTTCAATAAAGTATTTTGTAATTTCTTCGCCTTTATTATCATAATAACAAACGCGCATTATTCCGTCAATTATAAAACCAACTTCAGCGACAACTTTTCCTGCTTCTGCAAAATAGTTTTCTTTCCGAATTTCTCTTTCTTGTGCTTTTGATAAAATTAAATCAATTTGTCGCTGATTCAAATTGCCAAATTGCAATATGTAATTTACTAATTCTTTCATATGCGAAAGTTAAGCATAACTTTTTGGCGAGAATTTGTCATTTGGCAAAAAAATAATGCAGATGTATTTTTTTTGCTCTGAGTTAAATCAATTTTATAAATACGCCAATAATTCCGGCAATTAAAATGATATAAGGCTCTTGGATTTTTTTGTAATAAAGCAAAGCTCCAACAGTCAAAACAGCAATTAATGCCGTTGGAATATCGATAATACTTCTTGAGGCAATGACAATAACAGATCCAACTAAAGCACCAATTACAACGGCTGTAATTCCTTCAACAAAAGCTTTAACCAATTTATTGTCAGCAATTTTTTTAAAATATGGCGCCAACAAAATCGTAAATAAATAGCAAGGAAGAAAAGTTGCCAAAGTCGCTACTAAGGCACCAAAAAATCCATCTACCAAATAGCCGATAAATCCAACTGTAATAACGACAGGTCCTGGCGTTATCATTGCGACAGCAACTGAATCAAGAAATTGCTGTTCTGTCAGCCAATGATTTTCGGCTACCACGCCCGAATGCAGGAAAGGAACAATTGCTAATCCGCTTCCAAAAACAAATGCACCGGCTTTTGCAAAAAAACAGCCAATTTTACAAGTGTCGATCCTTCTGAATTCCATAAAGCAAATTGAAATAAAACCAAAGAATTTGTGGTTTTGAAGTTCCACCATTTTGGAGGAGCAGTCATGATCATGTAAAATAATCCCGCGAATATAAAGAGTAAAATTTGCTCCTTTTCAGTTATAAAAGTTATAATTGTAGCGGTGATAAAAAATAGCCAAAGCAACCATTTTGTTTTAAAAGATTCTAGATTGAATTTGCCGATAGATTTCACCGTAAGCTTATAAGAACTCAATGCAATAATCCCAACCACCGAAGCACCAACGCCATAAAAAACAGCCTGAATCCAAGATAAACCGCCATACAATTGGTAAATAATACCCAACGCAACGACCATTAGAAAAGAAGGCAATATGAAGGCAAAACCTGCTAAAGTGGCTCCTAAAAAACTATAATGAACAAAACCAAGATAAATCCCTAGTTGCGCGGCAAGTGGCCCTGGCGCAAGTTGCGCTAATGCTAAGCCTTGTTTGTATTCTTCTTCTGAAATCCATTTTCGGTCTTCGACTAAATCTTTGTGCATATAGCCTACTAACGCAACTGGACCGCCAAATCCTGAAGTTCCGAGCTTAAGGAAATAAAGAGTCAATTGCAACAAGCTGTATTTTGATGTTTTTTCCATTTTAAAAAGCAATTCCGAATTGAAAACCTATTGTAAAAGTAGCTGGATGATTATTTCCAAAACGAACCGGCAAAGGAACGGCGGCATAATAACTACAAGTTTTGTTTTTAATGATTGTTTTATTTAAAACTGGAGTAAAACCATATCTTCCGCTTGTTTCAAAGGCGGCCCTTCCGGCAAAAGTGTAGCCTTTTCCTAAAGCTACTAAAACTCCTGGATGAAATAACAAATTTGTTACTTTGTCGGTTCCGTTGTCGTCTTTGATGTTCGGAACAAATTCAAGTGAAAATCCTATTTTTTCGCTTTTCCAAATATTGATTCCTGTTGGAAATCCTACCGCATAATAGTCTCTGAAATTCACAGTTGTTTCTTCACTGCTAAATGTAACAATTGGGTGCATAATGCCAAAATAGCCTGTTATTTTTGGATAAACAGTCTGAGAAAAAACAGAAAAACAGGAAAAGAATACTGCAAAAAGCAAAGTCGATTTTAAATACATTGTTTTAGTTTTGGTTATAAAACAAAACTAATCGCTTGCACTTTTTTAAAATAGAATCAAATTTACCTTTTGTATAGGATTTACTTTTTTGCTTTTTTTCGATAACCTGAAGGATTTTTTCCTGTGTGCTGTTTGAAGATTCTCGTAAAATGACTTTGATCTGAAAAGCCTGTCATATAAGCTATTTCCGTCAAGGTATGAGATGAATTTCCAATAAGATGAATTGCTTTTTCAATACGAAGTTTCCTCACATATTCGCCAAAATTTAAATCTTCAAAATGTTTTGAAAACTCTCGCGATAAATACGATGGATTCAAATCCAATTCATTTGAGATTTTCTTCAAATCAAATGCAAATTGAGCATCTATTTGATCCTGAATGATTTCTTTTAAATCTTTGACCCAAGATGGCGTTTTTGTTGAAGTTTTCTTTTCTTTTAGAAATCTAGTGTAAACTTCATGAAGCAAATTTTCAAAAGGACTGTTTTGTAAATGATTTTGCTTGTATAAATGCGTTGCCCAGCTGTATAATGAATCGTACAAAATCATTCCGGTTTCTAGAAGTTGATAATCATCGGTAATATTATAAGAAAGTCCTGCTGAGATCGCCCAAAGCCCCGCCGATTCTTTTGCAATATCATGTCTATCTGTGTCTGCCCCACGAACAATTCCAGCGATAATTAAGATCGCGGGATCGCTGATTTCGTATTTTTTGATAATATAATCAAATGTGCTCTGATCGTCATAGTGGGTAAATTCAACATTTGGAATGTCAAATGGAATCGCATTTAATTCTTTTGCTTTTTCTAAAACTACATTAAAAGGAACATAAATAAATTCGGCTTCTTGGTCAACAAATTTCCGAATTAGCCAAGGACAGGCAATTCGGTCAATTTTTGGGCGTTCTCTCGTAATCCATTTCATTTGATAAATCTTAAAAATTTTGGATGCTCAAATCTAGTAAAATCATTTCATTTTAATAATTTAAAAAATAGGATGATTTTCTTTAGTTGAAACATTATGTTTTAATTGAATTCATACAAAACAGATAATTGAAAATCAGTGCTTTGTGTTCTTAAAATGATTAAATTTGTTTGTTTTAGAAAATATTGACTTATGCCGTAATCAAACTTCATTTCTCCCCATTTTATTTGTTTTTGGAATTGGTATAAACAAGCTAGCCCCTTCTCTAACTTTTGAACAAACAAAAAAACAATTATAGAATCAAAATTTAAGAAAATGGAACCACACCTTGAAGAAATTCGCGAACAGCAAAAGCAATCTTGGAACAAGTTTTCTGGAGGCTGGAAGAAATGGGATGATCTTGTAATGGACTTTTTTAAACCGATGGGAGATGAAATAATTCGATTACTTGATCCAAAAAATAATGATTATGTTCTTGATATTGCCTCAGGTACGGGAGAACCTGGACTGACAATTGCAGGAAAATTGCCTAACGGAAAAGTTGTAATTACCGACCTTGCTGATGATATGTTGAAAATAGCCCATGAAAATGCAATTTTAAAAGGACTTAAAAATGTTGAAACTGTAGCTTGTGATGTATGCGAGTTGCCTTTTCCAGACAATACATTTGATGCAATAAGTCGCCGTTTTGGATTTATGTTTTTTCCTGATATGCAATTAGTCGCCAATGAAATGGTACGTGTTCTCAAACCTGGCGGAAAAATAGCGACTGCCGTTTGGAATATTCCGGAGAAAAACTTTTGGATTACAGCGACTATGGGAACAATTAATAAAAATTTAGAACTACAGCCTCCACCACCGGGTTCACCAGGAATATTCCGCTGTGCCGAAGACGGATTTATTTCAAATATATTCTCAAAGGCCGGATTGAAAAATATTAGCCAAGTAGAAGTTACAGGAAAATTGAACTGTAAAACTGTCGATGCTTATTGGGGAATGCTGACTGAAGTGGTCGCGCCAATTGTAGTCGCTCTGGATTCTGCAAGCGACGAAATGAACGAAAAAATAAAAACAGAAACGTATGCAAAAGTAAATGATAAATACCCAGATGGAAATGTTGTTATCGATTCAAGTACTTGGGTGATTTATGGGGAGAAATAGAAAAGTTATATTACTGGCAAAAAAAACTCCTTAATTTTTTAAGGAGTTTTTTTCTATCGAATTATTTTTATAAATGCGCTATAAACATCATCTTTTATTGACGTTCGCATATAAAACATGTTTTCATCTTGTTCTTTCAGATCATATTGAACTAAACCTGCATCGCAATAATACATAAGCAGATTATCATCAACAGGAAACTCAATATTTGAAATCGGCATGGTTGTCAATTTTTTATCTAATACAACTTCACCATTGTCTAGAAGTATTTGGAAAAGTTTTTTTCCGCGTGTATATCCCCATAAATTGTCATTTTCTTGAGTAATATATTCTATATTATCGTCTTTAAAATCAGTTTTCCAAAGTTGTGTTCCCGTTTTTGAATCCACACAATACACAGAAGTAGTATTCGCGCCTTGGGCCGCAAAATATATTTTATTGTCTTTGCAGAATATACGATTCTTTACATTGTTCTGATTTTCATCAAATTTAAATTCCCAAATAATATCTGATTTATTGGCACTTAAAGCGTAAAGCGTATTTTTTTCATTTGCTACAAACACATATTGACCATCTGTCACAGGTTTTCCTGTTATAGCTTCATCAAAAGTTTTTTGATAAATTACTTTTCCTGTATTGGCTTCAAAACAATAAAAGTTGGTAGCGCTTTGTGTGAAAACTTTATTTTCAAAAAATAAAATTGGTGTGTGATTGACTTCAGCATCTAGCCTATAGCTCCATGCTAAACTTCCATTTTTGATATCAAGAGCATAAATGTCGCTGTTCTGATTTTGAGTACTGATATATAATTTTCCATTATTTATCGTTGGAGCTTGATCTTTTAAAACAATTTGATCTGTGTAATTGCCGATTCTTGATTTCCAAAAAATTGCGCCAGTTTGATTGTCAATGGCAAAAATTTCGCCATTAATAAAGGGAACATATACAACACCATCTTGAAGAGTTACAGCATTTGCGCACATTTCAGTATGCGAATCGGACGCTTTTACGGTCCAAACAATGGTTTCAGATTCTAAATCAAACGAAAAAAGAGTGCCATCGTAATCATAAAGCAAAATTGAAGCCTCGTCTAATGGAACTTTTTTAAGTGCGCTTATAGCTTTGTTTGTAACAATATCATTTGAAATTAAACCCTTGTTATTTGGATCAGTACTTTGGCTGTTTTTTGCTGTAGGTGACACTTGACCAAACATATTTACAAAAGTAAATACAAATAGAAGTGTTGTTAGTTTTTGTTTCATTTTTAAGATTTTGGTTTTATAGTTTGATTTGGGGAAATCATTTGACGAAAAAAATGTAACTAATTAAATCGAAAATTATTGTTTTAGAATTGGTTAATTCAAAATAATTCGATGAAATTGATCGAAATAAACCGACCAATATCTATGCCAAATATACTAAAAAACTATTATCAGATTTAGGCATAATAAATCGTTATATGCAAACACAAAAAAAGCTCTGTCATATAAATTTTCAGAGCTTTTGATATTTTAGAATTATTGTAATTGCTGTGCTTTTTTCTCTTTTTTATGAATTTGTTTATCACGATACAAAAAACAACAAAGACCAGAAAATGTATTAAATATGATTTCGGTTCGTTTCCGTTAACTACAGAAAAAACGCGATTCCATCTTACTTTATTAATGCCTTTACCATCTTTATCCCAACTAAACCAAATAAAAACGGGCTTGCCTATGACATGATCAAATGGAACAAATCCCCAAAATCTAGCATCTAAAGAGTTTTGACGGTTATCCCCCATCATCCAGTAGTAATCTTGTTGAAAAGTGTAAGTATCTGCTGGTTTTCCGTTTATTATAATTTTTTTATCGTCGATTTTCAAATCATTGTGTTCGTATTCCTGAATAATTCTTTTGTAAAAAGGCAATGTTTCTAAAGTCAATTTCACAGTTTTCCCTTTTTTAGGAATATAAATAGGACCGAAATTGTCGATATTCCATCCTAATGACGGAATATGCGGAAATACGCCTCCATCCTCGCCTTTTGGCGTTAATTGTTTTTTAACTGATTTTACAACTGGATTACTTGCTATTAGTTTAGCTTCTTCATCTGTCAACGTCAAAAAATACTCGCCAGTATTGGTCAAAGCAAAAACTCCATTTTCATATTTTACCCCTTCTCGTGCTCCATATCTGTGAACAAGAGCGTCTTGATCAATAGTTTGCCCTTTTGTATCTATCAGAAAATTGTATTGTGGCTTTGCGCTTTTTGGCAATATTGATAATTTACCATTAATGAAAATATATCCTTGGCGGATTTCTAAAGAGTCCCCCGGAATTCCAACGCATCTTTTAACCAAGTTTGTTTTTTTGTCGATTGGTTTATAATAATTTCTATCTGGATGAAAATTATCCATGTCTCGCAAGGTATCTGCCGGCTGATTGAAAACTACAATCTCGTTTCGTTGTATGGTTTCAACTGCAGGGAATCTAAAATATGGCAATTGAAACTTGTTTAATAGTGATGTTTCCTTTTTTGTTACATCATCATTAAATAAATATGATTTTTTACGTAAAAAGGAATTGAGTCATGAACCATTGGCAATGCCACGGTGGTCATAGGAGTTCTTGCGCCGTAATTAAATTTAGTAACAAACAAAAAGTCTCCTGTGTATAATGTTTTTTCTAATGATGAAGACGGAATAGTAAATGGCTGTATTACATAAGTGTGCACCAATGTCGCAACAACGATTGCAAATATTAGCGAGCCTATTGTTTCTTCTGTTTTCGATCTAGGCGTTAAATCTCTATTTTCAATATAGGTTAGCTTTTCAGAATAGTTTATAAAAGCGATATATAATCCTAATGTCACTAAAACCAGTATGGTATCTTTTGTGGAGTTTTTTCCAAAACTTCTTACAATTTCAATCCAAAATACTGGAATTACCAAAAGATTAATAATAGGGATAAAAAGCAAAACAACCCACCAACGCGGGCGCTTTATGATTTTCATCATTACTACTAAATTATAAATCGGTATAAATGACTCTATGGGTTTTCTTCCAGCTTTAATGTAAAGTTTCCAAGTAGATAATCCATGGATGATTTGTAGAATAAAAATAAAGATGAGCCATTGTGATAAATTCATATTTCCGAAGTTTTAATGGTTGTTTTGCTTGTCCGAAATCTATATCGTTTTTATATATGTAGCTTTTTAGAAAAATTGTTACATAAATCAGAAACAGAACAAAAAAATAATAAAAAAAGCACAGAAAACAATTGGTTTTCTGTGCTTTTCGATTCTTTATAATTTACTTATGTTATTTCAATTGAGTAGTATTTACTCTTGTTGGCGTATCTTTTCCATTAATAATTGTTGAAGAACTTAATGCAATTGATTTTATTATTTGGGTCATGTTGTCAATATCTAAAGATTCAAATTCATCATCGACTGTATGATACGTTAGCTCATTATCCATTTTTGAAGTAGAAATCGTATGCGCAGGAACTCCAAGCCTTGCTAATGTCGCGTTATCTGAACGGTAAAATAATTGTTGGTCTGGATAAGGATCTGGGTAAAATGTAAAACTTGTTCCCTTTAAATTATTTTGTAAAATCTGCCCCATATCCGACTTTTCGTAACCTGTAATGTAAGCAGAATTTTTACCCCATTTAGATTCTGTTCCTATCATTTCAATATTGAACATCGCAATCACTTTTTCTGGCACAAGCTGTTTCGAAAAATATTTGGCTCCATAGCCACCTATTTCCTCAGCGACAAATGTGGTAAAAATAATAGTTCGCTCGTTGTTATTTTGTTTTTTAAAATATTTCGCAAGCATAATTACTGCTGTTGTTCCAGCGGCATCATCATTAGCGCCGTTATAAATAGAATCTGTTGCAGTATGCGGCGCACCTTCTTCAGGAGAGCCTATTCCTAAATGATCATAATGTCCTGAAAAAATCACATATTCATTTGGTTTCGTTTTTCCCGGTAATATTCCAACAACATTATTCAATGTTTTTTGGAGATTGTATTTGTCAATTCAACAGAAAAAGTAGTCGCTTCCGTAGTTCCAAAAACAAACATAACCGTATTGTTTCCAGGATTAGCATTTATTCGATCAATATGCTGGATATTTGGTAAAACTTTTTCGAATGAAGGGTCAACTAGTACCAAAAGATTTTTCGGACTTTTATAATATTCATTAAATTTCTGCCCAACGTTATCCCCTTTATTGATTTTTACAACAGAAATATCGCTTTTTTCAGTTAGAGAAACCTGAGGAAGATATGAGAATGTTACAACTTGATTATTATTTATTTCTTTGCCATCAATAGTAATTTTTGAAGAAACTGCTTTAGAGGCAGTCATCGAAAATTCTTGTCTGTAATTTGTCGCTCCATTGAAAGTTTGCAAACCAATTTTTTTAAACTCTGATTCTATAAAGGCTGATGCTTTGTCAATACCAGGAGTAAAAGTCCTTCTGCCCTGCATATCATCGGCCGAAAGTATTTTCTCAATACGAGTTACTTCCTTGGTTGTTATAATTTTATCATTCGATTGTCCATGTGCATTCAAATATAGACTTAGAACAAGAATACTTACAATGATTTTTTTCATATTTTACTTATATAAATAACATTTTGGTTAAACCAAAAATACTTTAATTATTTGAAAAATTTATCGGGATTGAAAAAATTGAGGTCTTCAGTATAAACTTTTTTAGTCGTTCTCGTTTCCTGTAATCAGTTTGTTTTTTAAATTATGAAGAATAAGTTTTTCAAGCAAACTATAAATAAATCTGATATAGAATTTATTTTTTTACTAAACTAGGATATGAACAATAAAATTCATGATATATATAATAAAACCTCCAAAATCAAATGGCTTTGGAGGTTTCTAAATTATAGTGGTTCTTGTGAAGCTGTTTACGAACCATTTTATACAGGATTTAAAAGGATTTAGAATAAATGATCTTAGGAAAATTCTCCTTATATTCGTTAAAAAAGAAAAAATAAATGAAAAGCATAACTCAAGAGTTTATTGATGCTGAATCCGATTTTTTTAAATCAAATGGTTCTGAAAAAAGTGTTGAAAAATTATATGACATTGTTTATTTTTTAGAGAATTTGCAAAAATTGACTTTTGAAGAAGAATATATTTTAGCTAAAGTTTATAATCTATTAGGAAGTAATATAATTGCTTCCAAAATTATTGATAAAAGTTTAAAAGAAAGCGATTTGATCCAGACTTTAAAATTAAAAGAACTGCAATCAAAAATTGAAAGTCGTGACGTTTGGAATACTAAAATTTATAGAGATTTACGTGATTCTAAAATGAAAAAAGATTTTACAAAGGTAATCATTGAAAATTTTATCGTTTCTCAAACTCGTCATGGAAACTATTATATTAAAATTTCAGAAAAAATTAAAAACATAGTCATTTTAAATAAGAATGTTCCCAATGAAGCTGTGTGGGGAGATGAGGCATGTTTTATTTTTTCAGAGAAAAGGCCAGATCTATATATTTTATTGTTATTGAGTGAATATTTATTATGGTTGGGCCAGATAAAAGACGAAATGATTGATTTTTATAATGGATCTGATATTATAGATAAACTTCAAAATGTGTCAACAGATTGGTTTGATGGCTTAAGAATTTCAGACTTTTCTATTAGTATTGATAGAAATGATAATTTCCTTACTGAGATAACTTTGTATGATTATCTCCAAAATGATTATGGTTTTATTTTGAAAATTGAAAATTTCATCTTCAAACAAATAGAATATGATCCGATTTTGTAGAAATATTAGATAATGGATAAGTATATAAAAGATAATAATAAAAAAACTCCTTAATTTCTTAAGGAGTTTCTTCGTGGGCGATGAGGGGTTCGAACCCCCGACCACTTCCGATGAAAAATCGGAATGCTCTGAACCAGCTGAGCTAATCTTTACTTTTGATTAATTCTTGGAGTTTAATCCTGCTTTTCCAAGATTTAATCTGCAATTCTCTTTTATGTGCAAGTTCCTTGGTTTCATAATTTTCGGTATAAACTACTTTCCAATCATTTACGCTTCCTGTAAAACCTTTACTCTTTTGATTGTGTCTAATAAGCCTTTCTTCTAAATTAGAAGTATAGCCAATATAGAACTTATTCTTGCTTTCGCTAAATAGGATATAAACAATAAAATTCATAAAAGTATATAAAAGAAAAAACTCCAAAATCATAAGACTTTGGAGTTTTTGGAATTCTGTGGGCGATGAGGGGTTCGAACCCCCGACCCCCTCGGTGTAAACGAGGTGCTCTGAACCAGCTGAGCTAATCGCCCTATTTTACTAGGTTGCAATCTTTAAGATTGTGTGTGCAAATATACACTTAGAATTTGTATTTACAAGTCTTTTTATAAAAAACTTAGTGGGCGATGAGGGGTTCGAACCCCCGACCCCCTCGGTGTAAACGAGGTGCTCTGAACCAGCTGAGCTAATCGCCCTATTTTACTAGGTTGCTATCATTTTGTGATTGCGAGTGCAAATGTACAGTTAGATTTTGTATTTGCAAGTATTTTTGAGGAAAAATTTAAAAGTAATTTCGAAAAAATATTTAGAACTCTATTTTTGAGCTGATTAAAAAATGAAAAAAAAACACCCCTTTTCTTAATTTTAGTTAAAAATGGCAAACTCAAAAGGGAAATTAGAATATTCTTTTGTATTGACTTGCTATAATCATACCTTTGTCGTACTTTAATTGTAAACTCCAATGGCAAGATTTCAAGAAAATGATTTACCGAAAGCTAAATTAGACTCTAACTCGCTTCAAAAAGCACTCCGAATTTTTAAATACGCCAAAAATCACAAATGGAAATTTTTCCTAGGCTTGATTTTCCTTTTATTAACTAGCGCCACTGCCCTTGCCTTTCCTAAATTAATGGGAATGCTAGTAGATTGCGTCACTAATAAAGATTTAGACAAGGCAAATGAAATTGCGCTTGCATTAATGGGAATTCTGACTTTACAAGCAATTTTCTCTTTTTTCAGAATTTCGCTTTTTGTTAATTTTACCGAGAATTCACTATCAAACATCCGTTTTGCATTATATGAGAATTTGGTAAAACTACCAATGTCGTTTTATTCGCAAAAACGTGTCGGAGAATTAAATAGCCGAATCAGTGCAGATATTTCACAACTTCAAGACACTTTTACAACAACAATTGCTGAATTTCTTCGTCAATTTATCTTAATTATTGGTGGATTTGTAATTCTAGGAAGTATCAGTCCAAAACTGACTTTAATGATGTTGGCTATTGTTCCGGTTGTAGCTGTCGTCGCCGTAGTTTTTGGAAGATTCATTCGTAAATACGGAAAGAAAACACAAGATAAAGTTGCCGAGAGCCAGGTAATTGTTGAAGAAACATTGCAGGGAATTAGCAATGTTAAGGCTTTTGCCAACGAATGGTATGAAATTCAGCGCTATAAAAACAAAATCAAAGAAATTGTAAAAATCGCTATCAAAGGCGGACAATACAGAGGATATTTTGCTTCATTTATCATTTTATGTCTTTTTGGATGTGTAGTTGCCGTGGTTTGGTACGGAATTACTTTGACAATCAAAGGAGAAGTAGAAGGCGTTGGAGATTTGATTTCTTTTGTTCTTTACACCACTTTTATTGGAGCATCTTTTGGAGGAATTGCCGAAATGTATGCTCAAATTCAAAAAGCGGTTGGCGCAACAGAACGCGTTTTTGAATTATTAGAAGAAACTCCAGAGGAAATCAATGCAAATCCACATGCATCGACTATAGAAAAAATCAAAGGAAATGTGGCTTTTAAAAATGTTGCTTTCCATTATCCATCACGAAAAGAAGTTCAGGTTTTAAAAGATGTAAATTTCGAAGCCGGATTTGGCCAAAAAATTGCAATTGTTGGTCCGAGTGGTGCTGGAAAATCGACTATTTCGTCCTTATTGTTGCGTTTTTACGATATTACAGCCGGTGAAATTTTAATTGATGGAAAAGACATTCACGATTATGATCTAGAAAACCTTCGAGGCAATATGAGTATTGTTCCTCAAGACGTGATTTTATTTGGAGGGACAATTAGAGAAAATATAGCTTACGGAAAACCCGATGCTACAAATGAAGAAATTGTTGCGGTACGCAAAACAAGCAAATGCTTTTAATTTTATAGAAGGTTTTCCAGAAAAATTTGAGACTTTGGTGGGAGAACGCGACGTGAAGCTGTCAGGCGGACAACGCCAGCGTATTGCAATTGCAAGAGCTTTGCTTAAAAACCCTAGTATTTTGATTTTAGACGAAGCAACATCTTCTTTAGATAGCGAAAGTGAAAAACTAGTTCAAGAAGCTCTAGAAGTTTTAATGGAAGGAAGAACAAGCATCATCATCGCGCACCGACTTTCAACTATTAGAAACGCAGATAAAATTCTAGTTTTAGATAACGGAAAAATCTCCGAAGAAGGAACGCACCAAGAACTAATAAATCTTGAAAACGGAATTTACAAAAACTTAAGCAATTTGCAGTTTAGCAACTCATAAATAAAAATTCTAATTCCAAATTTGGAAAAAGATATAAGAGCAAACCCGACAGGTTTTAAAAACCTGTCGGGTTTTCATTTATGCATAAACACGATAAACCGCACTGAAGTCCAACCTGACAATATAAATCGAGCCAAAGGCTCTTAAGCAGTTCCGAAGGAACAAACCATATTGTAGAGCTGGACTTCAGTCCAGTTTACACAAAGAATAACAAAAAAAGCTCCAATTATAAATTGGAGCTTTTTTTGTTATAATGAGCGCCGCAAACTGACACAGAAAACTGCGAACTATTTTCCTTTTCTTCTATTGCGTTCCGCTTTAATCATCGATAATTCGCGACTAGTTTGTCCAGCTACAGAAGTATTTTCTTCAGCACGACGAATTAAGTACGGCATAACATCTTTAACAGGCCCAAATGGCAAGTATTTCGCAACATTGTATCCGTTTTCAGCTAAGTTGTAGCTAATGTTATCGCTCATTCCGTATAATTGCCCAAACCAAATTCTATTGTCGTTTTTAGCAATTCCTTTTTGATCCATCATTTCCATTAATTTGTATGAGCTCAATTCGTTGTGAGTCCCAGCAAAAATAGCCATTGTATCTAAATGCTCTAGCATATAATGTACAGCAACATCATAGTTTACGTCAGTTGCTTCTTTAGAAACACAAATTGGTGAAACATAACCTTTTTCTTCGGCTCTTTTGTGTTCTTTTTCCATATAAGCACCACGAACCAATTTCATTCCGATAAAGAAGCCTTCTGTTTTTGCAATGTCATGTAATTTTTTCAAATAATCTAAACGATCCCAACGGTACATTTGTAATGTGTTAAATACAATTGCTTTTTCTTTATTGTATTTGCGCATCATATCCGTTACTAAGTCATCAGCGACATCTTGCATCCAGCTTTCTTCACCGTCAATTAGCAATGCCACATCTTTTTTATGCGCTTCACTACATATTTTATCAAAACGAGCTACTACTCTATTCCATTCTTCTTGCTCAGCTGGAGACAAAGTTTGTTTTTCACCTAATTTTTCGTACAATTCAAAACGTCCTAAACCAGTTGGTTTGAAAACAGCGAAAGGAATCGCCAAACGTTCTTTTGCAAATTCTACTGTTCTTAATGTCATTTCCAAAGCGAGCATCAAACTGCTCCTCTTCTTCTTTTCCTTCAACAGAATAATCCAAAACAGATGAAACACCTTTAGTAAACATTTTGTCAACAACTGTAAGACAGTCATTTTCATTTACACCACCACAAAAATGATCAAAAACAGTTGCGCGAATAAGTCCTTCTACCGGAAGATGCGCTTTGATAGCAAAATTAGTAACAGCAGTTCCAATCCTAACAAGTGGCTCACTATCAATCATTTTAAAAAGAAAGTAAGCTCTGTCTAGTTCTGTATCACTCTTTAGCGAAAATGCAACTTGAGTGTTATCGAATATTTTTTCCATTAAGTTTAATTTTTATGCAAAGATATAGAGTGTTTTGAATATTGTTTACAAAACAGCATTATAATTTTGCATATTTTTAGTTAAAGTTACCATTTGGAGCAAAAGTTTAAAGAATTAAGAATATTAGCACACAATCCGTGTAACGTAGCTTGATACATAAATTATGGAATAAAATCTGGTGTTTATCCAACAAATTAGAATCAAAGTTTGAATATTATTTGTTAAAAAATGCCTTATTTTGCGGTTTCAATTAACTTGCAAATTATGAAATCTATTCAAGCCAATAATTATTTCGTTCATTTCAACCAAAATGCCTACGAAGCTTTAAATAAACATTTAAAAGAAAATAAATACTCCAATATATTTATAATCGTAGATGATCAAACAAATGAATATTGTTTGCCTAAATTCATTCCTCTTTTGGAAACAGATTTAGCAATTGAAATCATAGAATTTGAAGCTGGTGAAGCCAATAAAAACATTGAAACTTGTATCGAGATCTGGAATATACTGACCGAACTTGGAGCTGACAGAAAAACACTTATTATTAATGTAGGCGGCGGCGTTGTTACTGATTTAGGAGGTTTTGTTGCTTCTACTTTTAAAAGAGGCGTAGATTTTATAAATGTACCAACTACTTTATTATCTATGGTTGATGCTTCTGTTGGAGGAAAAACAGGAGTTGACTTAGGAAATCTTAAAAATCAAATTGGAGTCATCAATGTACCTCAAATGGTTTTAATTGATACAGCATATTTAGAGACTTTGCCACAAAGTGAAATGCGTTCTGGTTTAGCAGAAATGCTGAAACACGGTTTAATATACGATGCACCGTACTGGAGACAGTTTTCAGATCTAAAATCAATTGTTTTTGACGAATTGGATCAATTGATTTATCGTTCTGTAGAAATTAAAAATGAAATTGTTGTTCAGGATCCAACCGAGAAAAATATTCGTAAAGCTTTAAACTTTGGACACACATTAGGACATGCTATTGAAGGCTACTTTTTAGAGAGTGAGGAAAAACTACCTTATTGCATGGAGAAGCCATTGCAGTTGGAATGATTTTAGAAAGTTATATCTCGCTTCAAAAAGGTTTGATTTCTCAAGAAGAATATAGAGAAATAAAAGCAATAATTAAAGGTATTTATGATGATGTGATTTTTGAAGAAAATGACATTGATCCGATATTAGAATTGCTTATTCACGACAAAAAAATGAATACGGATTAATTCAATTTGCATTAATTGAAGGAATCGGGAAAATAAAAATTAACCAATCTGTTGAAAATAAATTAATTCTAGAAGCGTTTCAGGATTATAAATCTTAATTTTTTTTAATCAAAAGGATTGCTTTAGGTATATATTATTTTTTACATTTGCCTCGATGAAAACAAACAGAAAACAAAGACATTTCAGCTCTTACAGAAACAGACTCAACAGTTCTTTATTAAGAATGCTGAACCGTTTTTATAATAGTAAAAGTCCGTTTTGTTTTGATGTTTTCTTATGTTCAAAAGCCGAGCACGAAAAACTGCCGATTATTTTTGCCAATATTAGAGTTTGAATTTTAGATTTAGCGCCGTTTTTACTAAATTTAAATACAAATTAAAATATTGAAAATTAAATGAATACAAAATATTCTGATCTAATAAACCAAACATACTATTTTCCGCAAGAGGAATTTAAACTAAATAAGGACAATCTTCAGTTTCATAATATCGATTTGATGAAGCTTGTTGAACAATATGGTACACCTTTAAAGTTTACTTATTTACCTCAAATTTCTGAAAACATCAACAAGGCAAAATCTTGGTTCAGAAAAGCAATGGAAAAGAATAAATACGAAGCAAAATATTACTATTGCTATTGTACAAAAAGTTCTCATTTTGAATATATTATGAATGAAGCTTTTAAAAATAACATTCATATTGAAACTTCGTCTGCATTTGACGTAAATATTGTTGAGAATTTGTTGGAAAACGGAAAAATCAACAAAAGCACATATGTTATTTGCAATGGTTTTAAAAGAGACGAATACATTACAAATATTGCAAGATTAATCAATAACGGACATAAAAACACTATTCCGATTATTGATAATTATGAAGAACTTGATCTGCTTCAAGGCGAAATCAAAGGAAAATTTAAAATTGGAATTCGTATCGTCGCTGAGGAAGAGCCTAAATTTGAATTTTATACTTCAAGATTAGGAATTGGTTATAAAAACATAGTTTCGTTCTATAAAAAACAAATCCAGGAAAATGACAAATTAGAGCTTAAAATGCTTCACTTTTTCATTAATACTGGAATTAATGATACTTCATATTATTGGAATGAGTTAGTAAAATGTATCAAAGTATACATTGCACTAAAAAAGGAATGCCCTACTCTAGATGGCTTGAACATTGGTGGTGGTTTCCCGATCAAAAACTCACTTGCTTTTGAATATGATTATCAATATATGATTGATGAAATCATCAATCAAATTAAAATTGCTTGTGAAGAAGCTGAAGTTGATGTTCCAAATATTTTTACAGAATTTGGTTCGTTCACAGTTGGCGAAAGCGGTGGCGCTATTTATCAGATTTTGTATCAAAAACAACAAAATGATAGAGAAAAATGGAATATGATCGATTCATCGTTCATAACTACTTTGCCGGATACTTGGGCAATAAATAAACGTTTTATCATGCTGGCAATCAATCGCTGGAATGATACTTACGAGCGGGTTTTATTAGGTGGACTGACTTGCGATAGTGACGATTATTACAATTCAGAACAAAATATGAACGCCATTTATTTGCCTAAATACAACAAAGAAAAGCCATTGTATATTGGTTTCTTTAATACTGGTGCGTATCAAGAAACAATTGGTGGATATGGAGGTTTGCACCACTGCTTAATTCCCCAGCCTAAGCATATTCTAATAGACCGTGATGAAAACGGTATTTTAGCAACCGAAGTGTTTTCAGAGCAACAAACTTCTGATGATGTATTGAAGATTTTAGGATACAAGAAAAAAATGTAAAAAAACAACTGCAAATTAAATGTTAATATTTTAAAAATGCTTAATTTGCATACAACACAGAAGGTTAAAATCTTTAATTCAAAAAAAAACAAAAAAAGAGGAAATGAAAGGACCAATCAGTCAGTTTATTGAAAAACATTATTTGCACTTTAATTCTGCTTCTCTTGTAGATGCGGCTAAAGAATACGAGCAACAATTAGCAAATGGTGCTAAAATGCTTGTAAGTATGGCTGGAGCTATGAGTACAGCAGAAATTGGTAAAATTTTCGCTGAAATAATTAGACAAGATAAAGTACAAATTATTTCATGTACTGGAGCCAATCTAGAAGAAGACATCATGAATTTAGTAGCTCACTCTCATTATGAAAGAGTTCCTAACTATCGTGATTTGACACCAGAAGACGAATGGGCATTGCTTGAAAGAGGATTAAATCGTGTTACTGATACATGTATCCCTGAGCATGAAGCTTTCAGACGTTTGCAAAAGCATATTTATAAAATTTGGAAAGATGCAGATGACAAGGGAGAGCGTTATTTCCCGCATGAATTCATGTACAAAATGTTGTTGTCTGGAGTTCTTGAAGAATATTATGAAATCGACTTAAAAGACAGCTGGATGTATGCGGTACGCCGAAAAAAATCTTCCTATAATCGTTCCAGGATGGGAAGACAGTACAATGGGAAATATTTTTGCTTCTTATGTAATCAAAGGTGATTTAAAAGCATCAACAATGAAATCAGGCATCGAATACATGACTTTTCTTGCTGATTGGTATTCAAAAAATAGCGATAACGGAATCGGATTTTTCCAAATTGGTGGTGGTATTGCGGGAGATTTCCCAATCTGCGTTGTGCCAATGTTGTACCAAGATATGGAAATGCATGATGTTCCTTTCTGGAGCTATTTCTGCCAAATTTCTGATTCAACAACTAGTTATGGATCATACTCTGGAGCAGTGCCAAATGAGAAAATCACTTGGGGTAAATTAGATATCAAAACTCCGAAATTTATTATTGAATCGGATGCTACAATTGTTGCTCCACTTATTTTTGCATATTTATTAGATTTATAGGATATTTTTATGAAAAGAATTATAGTAGACTACGCCAAATTGACCAATGAAATTTTAAACCTTTTGGTTGAAAAATTCCCTGACGGTTATGACGATTCGGATGTAATCCGTTTCAGAAACGCTAAAAACGAATTAGTAGAAGCTGTTGAAGTTCGCACCGAAGACACTATTTATTTAGTAAAAATCAGTACTAAACTTGCTGACAGAATCGAAAATTATGATGAAGATGACGATATGGATCTTGATGTTGACACAATCGAACCAGTAAAAGGCCTTGATCTTGATGATGACGCCGCTGACGACGATGACGAGGATGACAATATTGATAAGCCAGATTCTGATGGTGGCGATGATGACGATGATGATGAAGATAGAGATAGTGATGATATCGCCGACGATGACGATGAAGACGATGAAGATTAATTATTTGTTTAAATAATAAAATTAAGGAACTCCAAATGAGTTCCTTTTTTTATGAAATTTGATTAACAATCAAAATTATATAATTATAAGAAAAATACTATATTTATATTTTTCTATTTAAAATGTAAATATTTGCCATATATGAATTCAGAACTGTCGCATGCCAAACTAAAAGAAAATTTTGGATTTGAAAAATTCAGACCCAATCAGGAAACTATCATTAGTACTGTTTTATCTGGTCAGGACACATTAGCCATCATGCCGACCGGAGGCGGAAAATCGATATGTTTTCAATTACCCGCTTTAGTACTGCCTGGAATAACAATTGTTATTTCGCCATTGATCGCATTAATGAAAGATCAAGTGGACAGTTTAAAAACAAATGGAATTAATGCATGTTATATCAATAGCAGTCAATCTGCTCAAGAACAGCAATTTTATATAGACAATTTAAAAACGAATTCTTTCAAGCTGGTTTATATTGCGCCAGAAAGTTTATCATATCTAGATATTGTTTTTAATGAATTGACAATCAGTTTGATTGCTATTGATGAAGCCCATTGCATTTCTTCATGGGGACATGATTTCAGGCCGGCTTATACTAATTTGGGATATTTAAAAAACCGTTTTCCTTCTACTCCAATCCTTGCTTTGACGGCTACTGCAGACAAAGCAACTCGTACTGATATTACAAAGCGACTAAATCTAAAGAATCCAAAAACGTTTGTAGCTTCTTTCGACAGAAAAAATTTAAGTCTGGAAGTTCGTCCAGCTTTAGATCGTGTAAAACAAATTATTGATTTTATCGAAAATAAGCCAAATGAATCTGGAATAATTTATTGTTTGAGTCGAAAAACTACAGAAGAACTTGCCGAAAAATTATCTAAAAACGGAATTCAAGCAAAAGCTTATCATGCAGGTTTGGATAATGAGACTAGAGCAAAAACTCAAGATCAATTTATAAATGATGATTGCCAAGTAGTTTGTGCGACAATTGCTTTTGGAATGGGAATTGACAAATCGAATGTTCGCTGGGTCATTCATTATAATCTTCCAAAAAATATTGAAGGCTATTATCAAGAAATCGGGCGTGCCGGGCGTGATGGTTTACCAGCCGAAACTGTAATGTTCGAAAGTTATGCCGATGTAATTCAGCTTCAGAAATTTGCTTCTGAAGGATTGAACTCGGATGTGCGGCTTGCAAAATTAGATCGAATGAAGCAGTACGCAGATGCTGTAAGTTGCCGTAGAAAAATTTTGCTTTCTTATTTTGGCGAGCTTGTAACTGAGAATTGCGGAAACTGCGATATTTGTAAAAATCCACCAACTTTTTTGATGGCACGATTCTCGCGCAAAAAGCATTGTCAGCAATTACACGTTTACAAGAATCTGAACCTTTGGCTGTAATTGTAGATTTTTTAAGAGGCTCGAAAAACGCATATATCTACGAAAAAAATTATCAAACGCTAAAAACGTACGGAATTGGCGCTGACATTTCCTGGTACGACTGGAATCAATATTTGATTCAGCTTATCAATTTAGGGTATTGTGAAATTGCTTTTCATCAGCACAACAAAATCCTACTTACTTCTTTTGCTAAAAAAGTTTTATTTGAAGGTGAAAAAGTAAAGCTTACAACTGTTGTCAAGAAAGTAATTGACAAAAATGAAATCAGACAAGAAAAAGCTAAAGTGGCTAAAAATTCTCTTTTTGAAACATTGCGAAAATTACGTTATGAAATTGCAAAGGAAGAAGAAGTTCCAGCATACGTTATTTTCAGTGATGCTCGCATTAAGACAAATGGAGATTATGCGACCTATGAATGAAGATGAATTTCTTGCTGTTGAAGGAGTTGGAAAAGTAAAACTAGAAAAATATGGATCTGAATTTATAAATGCAATTATTGAATTTCAAAGAAATAAGTCGGTTGTCAAGAAAGAGAAAAAAGACAGTACTTATAAAAAAACATTGGAATTATTTGAAAACGGTATTTCTGTTGAAGAAATTGCAGAAAGAAGAAATATCAGTCAGACGACAGTAATTTCACATTTAGCAAAATTATATGTTGATGGATATAATTTGGATTTAAGCCAATTCGTTTCTGAGGAAGAAATTGAAAAAATCAAAAAAGCTCAAATAGAATTAGAAAACCCAAATGCTCTAAAGCCCTATTTTGATTATTTTGAAGAAAAAATATCGTACGATAAAATCCGATTTGGTTTAGCTTTTATAGAAAGAAACTTAAATAATCAAGCAAATCAAAAATCGTACTCTGTTGAAGAAATTCGCCAAACTCATACTGAAGCATATAAAAAATGGGATTCCACAGAAGACGTAAAACTTACAAATCTTTTTAATGAAGGCAAAAAGATTGAAGAAATAGCAAATTTGCTTGGAAGAAATAATGGTGCAATTACTTCACGATTGAAAAAACTAGAATTGAAATAATTTCTAGCTGTTTTTTATTCTGCCAAAATTGTTATTAAAAGAGAAACCCGACAGGTTTTTAAAACCTGTCGGGTTTGCTTTATCTTTAAAATTCAAAGCTTTACAAATATCTTTCTTCAAAAACTTTTTGATGGTGTTTTTGATGCCCAATAATAGCAAAACCTAAAGCACGGACTGAAATTTGAATATTCGAAGCAGTTCCTATTCTCTTAAGTTGTTCCTCAGACAAGCTTTTGTAAAATAATAAATTTGAATGCCTTAAGGCTGACAATTCAGTCAACAAATCTTGGATGCTTCGACTGTTTGCATTCGTATTCACAGCATAATCATTTTCTTCAAAACTTGGCAAAGGCGTTTTGTCATTTCTCGAAAAACGCAAAGCACGATAAGCAAAAATACGTTCACAATCTAAAATATGCTGAATGATTTCTTTGATTGTCCACTTCCCTTCCGCATAACGATAATCAAATTTGTCCATAGGAATATCTTGAACAAATCGGATAAAACTATGAAGCGAAATTTCCAACTCTTCAATCAAATTGACATTTCCTGCTTCACGGATATAAGTTGCAAATCCGCCAGAATATTCATTTTCTAATAATTGGTCTGCGTTCATGATTCTTATTTTTAAGCTGAATTTCTACTTGCATTTGTATTTCCGAAAAGCGATCTAGTCACGATTTTCTCATACACTTTGATCAAATCTTCATTTGCTTCTTTTTCTTTGTTCAATTCATTGATTCTCAACAAAGCATATTGTTGAATTGTCAGCAATGGCAACACAATGCGCTCTCTAATTTGAATTGAAGCTATACCGTCAGGATAATTTTCCATCAACGTTTTATGACCTGCAATTTTAAGCAAAAGACGTTTTGTTTCTGAAAATTCATCATAGATAATTTGCCAGAATTCGCCAAACTCAGGGTCTTTTCGCATGTAAGCTGTTAATGGCAAGAATGATTTTGCCAATGACATCATACTGTTTTCTAGCAACGTTTTAAAGAATAATGAATTGTGGTAAAGATCACTTACTTTTTCCCATTGTCCAGATTCTTCAAAATATTTCAAAGCAGAACCTACACCAAAAAATCCTGGTACATTTTGTTTTAATTGGCTCCAAGATCCAACAAACGGAATCGCTCTTAAGTCGGCAAAATCTAATGATTCTGATTTGCTTCTTTTTGATGGACGGCTTCCAATATTTGTTTTTGAGTAATATTTCAGCGTACTCATTTTTTCCAAATATGGAATAAATTTCGGATGATTTTTAAAACTCAAATATTTGTCATAACCTAAAGTTGCTAATTGTGTCAAGATTTGTGTTTCTTCAGCACTTAGCTCGTTTTCTTCTTTTTTAAATACCTGATTCGTAACTCCGGCAGTCAATAAATTCTCAATATTATAACGGCAAGAATCTAAAGTTCCAAAGTTAGAGCTAATCGTCTGGCCTTGAACAGTAATCTGGATTTCGTTGTTTTCAATTTTCGGCCCTAGAGAAGCGTAAAATTTATGTGTTTTTCCGCCACCACGTGCAGGAGGCCCGCCACGTCCGTCAAAGAAAATAGCTTTAATTCCGTATTTTCTTGAAATTTCAGTTAATGAAATTTTAGCTTGATAAATACTCCAGTTGGCCATTAAATAACCACCGTCTTTTGTTCCGTCAGAGAAACCAAGCATAATGGTTTGTTTGTTTCCTCTCGCTTGCAGATGTTTAGAGTATTCTGGATTTGTATAAAGTCGCTCCATAATAGAGTGTGCATTTTGCAAATCATCAACCGATTCGAAAAGCGGAATAATGTCAACTGTTGGATTCTCCCAATTATTCAAACGAATCATTGCAAAAGTTTCCATTACATTCAGAGCACTTTCATTGTTGCTAATGATGTAACGGTTAGCTCCTTCTTCACCATTATTTTGCTGGATTGTTTTAATCGCTTGAACAGATTCCAGCGTCGATCTAGTGATTTCGTTTTCAAAATCCGCAGGATTCAAATTTCCTTTTACTTTTGACAGAACATCAATTTTTTGATCTTCGGTCAATTCATAATAGTTCTTAGGAAAAATATCTGAAGCAGAATTCAAATAGTAATTAACTACATCTTTAAATACAGCGTTGTGAATTTTACTATTCTGACGAATATCTAAAGTAGCAAAATGGAATCCAAAAAGATTGATTTTTACTAATAACGCTTCTAATTCATCTAAATATAAAGATTGGTGTTTTTCAATTATAATAGTTCTAATTTTATTCAATTGCGCTAATAATTCTTCTAAAGTAATGAAGATTTCTCCTTTTGAATAAAACACTGAACGATAAAGTTTATGTTCAAGTTCAGCAACCAAAGTATCTACCCCTGAGAAAGTTAGCTTACGCTTTAAGTTTCTCATTTCAACATAATAGCACTTTAAAATTGAAGTACGCAAACGATCGGCAACTTTCAAAGTAATTTCTGTTGTGACAAAAGGATTTCCGTCACGGTCACCTCCAGGCCAGAAACCAAGTTTGATTAATTGATTCTGAATCGCACTTCCGTTTAAAATATTTTTCTGCAAATAATGAACAATTTCTCCAGAAGTTGCATAAAATACATTCTCCAAATACCAGATCAAACTCACGGCTTCATCATACGGATTTGGTTTTACATTTTGGATAAAAGGTGTTTTCCCTAATTGAGCCAATAATTGTTTGATCTGCGACAAATCATTCTGACGAATTGCTTCAGTCAAATCATTAATGATTCCTAAAACTGGTCCAGGATAAAACTGAGTTGGGTGCGCTGTTAGAACGGTACGAACATTAAAGTTTTCTAAAAACTCTATCAATTCTTCATCTTTTTCTTTTGCATCCGTTTTTTCTTTAATATCACGAAGAGATCCGCGCCCTTCCATATTGTTTACTTCTGGAAAAGCGGCATCTTCGATAGCATCAAATAACACGATTTGACGTTCTATATATTGAATAAATCGGAACATTAAGTCGATTTTTTCAGTCTCAGAAGCGTTATTCAGGAACTTATTTGAGAAAAAATCAAAAATCTCTTTTGGTGTTTCTTGTTTTTTGAATCCTGTCTCGCAAGTTTCTGTAAACAAAGGCAATAAAACACCTGTATTGTCAATAGAATCAAACGGCAAGGTTATAAAAACACTATTATAAATGTAGTATTTAGAGAGAACGTCTTGATTAAAACGCTCAATTTTTGGTAACGTGTACATAATTGTGTTGTAGTTGGTTGGTTAATTAGTCATAAAAAAACCCCAAGAGTAAACTTGAGGTATATTTTTATATAGCATTCAAGAAAATATTACATATTTTTAAAAATAGTATGCATCAAACGCTTCTTATCGTTAATACTTTCTTCTAATGAAATCATAGTTTCTGTTCTGTAAACACCTTCGATATCGTCGATCATGAAGATAACCTCTTTTGCGTGTTTAGTATCTTTTGCTCTAATTTTGCAAAAAATGTTGAATTTACCTGTTGTAACAGAAGCCACTGTTACGAATGGAATTTGATTGATTCTCTCTAATACAAATTTAGTTTGAGACGTATTATTAAGGAATACACCTACATAAGCAATAAATGAATACCCTAATTTATCGTAATCTAAGGCTAATGAAGATCCCATTATTATGCCGGCATCCTCCATCTTTTTTACTCTAACATGTACTGTTCCAGCAGATATCAAAAGTTTTTTTGCAATGTCAGTAAACGGAACTCTCGTATTGTCTATTAACATATCTAAAATCTGGTGATCTACTTCATCTAAACGAAATTTACTCATAATTCTTTAATTAATATTACTAATTGCTCTTACAAAGTATAAAAATATATATAAAAAACAACAAATTCACATAAAAATTAACTTTTTATCAACCCGTTAACAAATTTAATATTTTTATTTAAATAAAAGTCTGCTTTTTGGTTTGATTTCGGAAAATTACCATGGTCGTCTGAATAAACTGCACCTTTTGCGTCATATTCATAATGTCCAAAATAATTTTCTAATTCTCCTGCTTCAACGATGTATGCATTGAAATGAATCTTATTTTCAATCAATTCCTCTTTGTATTGAGCGACAAAATTCGTAATAATTTCGATACCATCATAATTTATTTTGATATTTTTATACATAAAATCATAAAAAACCACTTTATTTTGTGAAATATTCAAATAATCACCAATTCTATTATGAACTAAATCGTTTTCGGAAATCAGTTTGAACGCCGTAATTAGTGAGAAAAATATGAACTTTCGCGTTATTTCTCTGTCGTAATCGCCTTCATAATGCCCTGCTTCAAATAAAATGGTTGGAACACCTAAAAATTGAAAAGTATCTCCAATACAATTAATATTAAAAGAATCATCAAAGCGTCCAATTTGCCCTGGAATATATTTTTGAAGCTCATCATTAATTCCTGCAATTAGATTGATTGCGGTTAAACGGTTTGCATTAACTTCTCTCTCTTCGTTGTATGATGGAGCCAAGAATGATACTGTTGCAGGTTTTCCGGTATCTCCAGCGCCAAATATTGTTCTTTGGTCATGCAGATTAAAACAGAATTGAGGCTTGAAAGTCTCAAAAACATCTCTTAAAACATTACTTTCAGGTTGTGTTAAATTCTGCGAATCTCGATTCAGGTCAATTTTATTAGCATTTTCACGGGTATATAACTTCGCTCCATCAGGATTTAGTATAGGGATACTTAAAAATGTAAAAGTATTTAACATTTTTTGCGCAAACTCTGATCCGCTATTCAATACATTAATAAAGTCAAACAGTGCTTTTGTTGTTGTACTTTCGTTTCCGTGCATTTGTGACCAAAGGTAAACACGAGTTTTTCCGGTTCCAATTTGGTACTTATATATAGGTGCTCCTAAAACTGATTTTCCAATTACCGAAACTTGATTATTCGTATTTAATTTATTCAATAAAGGCTCGATATGATCTAAAGTCAAGTAACGTCCTGAGATTGATTCTTCTTTGTTTTGGTTAAATAATTCTTCTAAATTCATTGTCTTTTGATTAGTTTACAAAAGTAAACATCTTTATTTTTACAATTGTAAACTCGTAAATTTAAAGATAATTCAGATTTGTAAACAGTTTTCATTGTCTTATCTAAAGGAATTGAAATTGCTGAATTAACAAATGTTATAATTTAAATACAAAACAAATAAATCATTGTTTTTCAATCTATTAAATATCTTTATATAAAGCTTTAATTTCATGTATTACATGCCGATTTCATATTTCACAACTGTAAAATTGCTTTTCCAATTTCTTTTTGTTACATTTGTAAACATGTAAATCTTTTAAAATAATTTACAATGGTAAACATCGATGATTTTGTAAAACGGCTTGAAATTATACTCGATTACTATACTTTAAACGCTTCTTCGTTTGCCGATAAAATTGGCGTGCGGCGTTCCAGTATGTCCCATCTCCTATCTGGAAGAAACAAACCAAGTCTTGATTTTGTCATGAAAATTCTTGAAGTTTTTCCCGATGTCGATTTGTATTGGCTATTAAATGGCAAAGGAGTTTTTCCAAAAAGCAATGAAGAAACTCCAATTCCAAAATCGACAGTGATTTCAGAAATTGAAAAAACGGTAGCTCCTATTTCTTCAAATGATAATTTTGATGCAATTGATTTATTTTCTCAAATCAATTATGAGAAAGAAAAAGCGACAACTAAAAATCCTTCTTCCACAAAAAATCAAATTTTTGCTTCAGAAGAAGACGAAATAGAAAAAATTATCTTTTTTCATAAAAACGGAACATTTAAGATATATATCCCGTAATTCGGAAATTTCGCGTATTTGAAAATTTTTAAAATTATTTTTCATTTAAGCGATTCTCACGCAATTGAAAAAATACCGGAAATTTATACTTGAATTCCGTTTTCTGGAATTTTGCCAACTACTCCTACATAATGTTTCTTTAAAATTTCCCAATCAGCTTCATAATCTCCTGTTGGATAAAAAGGTTCTCCCAAATTAACTTCCTTTTTTCCCCAGTCAAAAGCAACAGGAACAATTGGAACATTTGCTTTGAGTGCGATATAATAAAAACCAGTTCTGATTTCGGTTACTCCTTTTCGAGTTCCTTCAGGAGCAACAGCGAGACGAAATGTTTCTTTACGATCAAAAATTGAGGCAATAGAATCAACTTTATTTAATCCTCCGCTTCTATCAAGAGGCTCGCCTCCAACATTTCTAAAATAATAACCAAAAGGAAATTTAAATAATTCCTTCTTTCCAACCCAATTCATTTGCAGTCCAGAAATTCCACGAGTAAAAAGCCCAATATAAAAATCGTGATTGCTAGTATGAGGCATAACCATCAGAATGCATTTTTTTACATCTGCATTTTCGATTCCCTTAATTTGCCATCCCATTAGCTTATAAAAAATGAATTTGTATAACTGTTTTTTCATTAAAGTTTTATTATTTCTGCAAAATAAAAGATTTAAAATGTATTTTTGAGTAAAAGCCTTATAAAATGATTCAAAAACTGTTTAGTTATCTTATTCCAATTAAAGTATACAAAAAAAATCAGCACGAAGCAAAACAATCGAGGTTACATGGGCAAATGGCGAACTGGTTATGGATTCTGAAAACACGAATTATTCATATGGAAGTTTGCGGCGCATTTTAAGATACGGATTGCGAAATATTGGCTACAATAAGGTTTTAGAAATGAATCATATTTTGGTGTTAGGAGTAGCTGGCGGAAGCGTCATCAAAACTTTGGTAGATGAAATACAATATAAAGGCAGAATCACGGGTGTTGAAATTGATCCAGATATGATTCAGATTGCCAATCAATATTTTAATTTAAATAAAATTCAACAATTAGAACTGATTATAGATGATGCGTTTGAATTTGTTTTAAAAACGAAAGACAAATATGATTTAATCATAATTGACATTTTTGAAGATATCAAAATGCCGAATTTTTTGTTTGAAAGTTTTTTCAGCAATCGTGTTTGTTCGCTATTGAATGATCAAGGTTTTGTGCTTTTTAATACCATGATTTTGGATGAAGCACATAATGTGAGAAATAAGAAGTACATTTCAGAAATAAATCCTAAATTGTTTTCCTCAAAAATGTCGCCTCGCATTGAGGTTCACAATGAGTTAATTATAATCGAAAAAGTAGCCTAAATTTTATTTTTATGAAACCCCTTTCCGCCATTTTAAACGCCTTACCACCTACTAAAATTATTGATTCTAGTATTGATTTATCAAAGTACATTCCGTTAGATTTATCTGCAAATAATGAAGAATTAATGGACAGCCGACCAGAAAATGCTGTTGAATTCGAAGTTTTCATTTCAGATTATTTGTCAAGAAACAATGCCGAAGTTGCTTTTGGCGGTTATATTGAAGGACGTACCTTATATAAAAGGAGTACCATTTTTAGAAATGATTCGATTCCAGAACGCAATATTCATATTGGGCTAGATTTATGGACAAAGGTAGGTACAACTGTTTTGGTAGCTCTTGATGGAAAAGTGCATAGTTTTAAAAATAATATTGGTTTAGGCGATTATGGACCAACGATTATTTTGGAACATGAAATTCAAAATGTGAAATTTTATACTTTATATGGACATTTATCGTTAGAAAGTTTAGACGACTTAACGGTTGGGAAATCTTTCAAAAAAGGTGATCAAATTGCGACTCTTGGAAATGCGGCTGTCAATGGCGATTATGCTCCTCATGTCCACTTTCAAATTATACAAAATATTGAAGACTATTGGGGCGATTATCCTGGAGTCTGCAATTCAAGTGACCTTAATTTTTATATCGAAAATTGCCCCGACCCTAACTTATTATTAAAAATAACATAAATAGTTATGAAGAAAGCAGGATTGATTATATGTTTGTTATTGCTTATTGGATGCAAATCAAAAACGGTCAGCAGAGATACTGACGATTTGAAAATTAAGAAAGTAGCAGTTTCTGAAGTTAATTCGAACCAGCAAAAAAAGCGTACGAGTTAGGCAAACGTGTTTTGGAAACCTGCAATACTTCTAAATTTAAGCCATTTAATGAAACGGAAGTGACCAAATCAGTAATGGAAAACACAACCGAAGAACGACTGACAAAAACCTGCACCAGATTTAGACAGTATTACGGCAGTTTTATTGATTTGAAATTAGACGGCGTTTACAAAACCAAAAACGAAGTCATATATCGTTATCATGCTTTGTATTCCAAAAAGTAGCCAACAAAGAACTTAGAGTTTTTGTTGATGAAAATAATTTGATTTCTGCCATAAAATCAATGGATTGGGATGAAAAATTTGATGCTAAAATAACCGAAAAATAAAGTAAATATATGCGTTTAAAATTACCGTTGTTTTTATTGTCGCTTATTGCAAACATTGCTAATGCCCAAGAAAGTCTGAGTGTAAAAGGATCAAAACCTTATCCGGCAACTCAAAAATATGTTTTCATTTGTGAAAAATATGCTTTTTCAGGCGAACTTGATGTTCAGGTTGCAAAAACAGAAAAAGGCGGCATTTTAAAATTAAGCGTCGCGATTGCCAATGATCAATCCAAAATTTTTGGTGGTGTTTATGTCGATCTGGCAAATGGTGATGTAATTGCATGCGTGGATAAAAACGTAAAAGAAACTGCTGATGGCAAAACTACGGCATATTACTACTTTACTCCTGCTGAAATGCTGAAACTTAAAAAAACAGATATTCAAGGAATTCGATTTATTATTGTTGGCAATTCAAATGCTTTTAGCAATGAAACTGGTCATTTTACTGCAGTGAACAAAAACTCTTATTTTTCAACGGCCTACGACAAATCAAAAAAGACTTTTGATACAGCAAAAGAAATTAGTATTTTATAAAGAAAAGACTTAAATAATAAATCTTTATATTTATACTCAAATTAAAATCTAGATGAACGCCAACGAAAGTTTAATTACAAAATTCTACACCGCTTTTGCCAATGCTGATGCCAAAACTATGAGCGAGTGCTATCATCCAAAAGTGCACTTTATTGACCCAGCTTTTGGATTGCTAAAAGAAGATCAAGTATCTAAAATGTGGGAAATGTCGCTTTTGAAGAGCAAAGGAAATATTAAAATTGAATTTTCAAATGTAAAAGCCGATGATTCTTCAGGTTCTGCAAGATGGATTGCTACTTATAATTTCAGCAAAACCAACCGAAAAGTTGTGAACAGCATTTATGCAGAATTTGTATTTCAAGACGGACTAATCATCAAACACACAGACAGTTTTGATGTTTGGAAATGGTCGAAACAAGCTTTTGGCATTACCGGATATTTATTGGGCTGGACTGGATTTTTTCATGATAAAATTCAGAAACAAGCACTGCTGTCGCTTAAAAAGTTTCAGCAATCCAAATAATATTCTTAACTTGAATATTCAAAATTCAAGATTAACTAGATAATTTCAGTTTTACCATCAAGAAACTGTTCGCAAATACAGATTTTAATTGTTTTGTTGCCATTTTTATAAAGTTAATCATTTTGTAATCTTGAATAATCATGAAAGAAATCGTCCACAAAAAACTAAATCAATTACAGGCAACAGCCATTTGTGGCAACGACATTAGTTCTTCTTGTTTATATGTTTCGGCGTTGACTATTTTATATGCTGGGCAGTATGCATGGATTTCGTTACTAATTGTCGCAATTGTTTTATTTTTATTCCGAAAAATTTATGGAGAAGTTGTTGGCGCAATTCCTTTAAATGGAGGAGCTTACAACGTTTTATTAAATACTTCTACAAAAAAGCTAGCCTCGCTTGCCGCAACACTAACTGTTCTGTCTTACATGGCAACGGCTGTAATTTCAGCATCTGAAGGAATGCATTACCTACACGGAATTTTTGATGGATTAAACGTTACTGTCGCAACCGTCGTTATTTTAATTTTATTTACGTTTCTAGCTATTTTAGGAATTGGCGAATCTGCATTTGTGGCCGTAATCATTTTCATCATACACATTACTACTTTGACTTTGCTGGTCTTGACATCAGTTTGCTTTCTGTTTTTTAACGGACTAGAGACTTTCCACATAAATTGGCAAACTCCTTTAGCAACAGGAAGTATTGAAACAGCTCTCTTTTTAGGGTTTTCAGCCGCAATGCTGGGAATTTCTGGTTTTGAAAGTTCTGCAAACTTTGTCGAAGAGCAAGAAAAAGGCGTTTTTCCAAAAACACTCCGTAATATGTGGGGAATCGTCAGTTTCTTCAATCCGGTAATAGCAATTTTATTGATAAGCGTAATTCCGCTTACTGAAGTTGGCGAAAACAAAGAATCACTTTTGGCACATTTAGGCGATACAACTGGCGGTTCTTGGCTGGCTTGGCTAATTTCTATCGATGCTGTTTTAGTTTTATGTGGAGCCGTATTAACTTCATTTGTAGGTGTTTCCGGATTATTAAACCGAATGACTTTAGATCGAATTTTGCCAAATTATTTTCTGAAACAAAACAAAAGAGGTTCTCATTACCGAATCGTAATCAGCTTCTTAGTTCTTTGCTTATCAGTACTTTTTGCCACTCAAGGACATTTAGAATCATTGGCAGGAGTTTACACATTTTCATTTTTAGCCGTAATGGCGCTCTTCGGAATCGGAAATTTATTGCTGAAATTTAAACGTAAAAAACTTCCAAGACCAGAACGCGCTCGTGGCATTGCAGTTGTAACAGCGGTATTTTTTGTTGTCGTCGCTTTCATAGGAAATATGGAACTTAACATTCACGCTTTTTATACCTTTTTGAAATACATGATTCCCTCTTTGATTTTTATCGGAATTATGCTTAATCGTGTCATACTCATTAAATTATTAATCGAAGCGCTTGAATATTTTTATCAACCCTTGCGCCGAATGGTGATTGTAAGCAATCGATATCTGCAAAATTTAAGCATTAAAATAAATTCGCAGGAATTTGTATTTTTCACCAAAGGAGACGACATTGCAATTTTAAATAAAGTGTTGCAATATGTTGAAAATAATGAAACTACAAAAAAACTCAAAATTGTTCACATCAAAAAACACGAAGCAACTAACACAGCTTTAAAAAAGGATCTTGAAGTTTTAGATCGTGCTTACGACGATATTGACATTCAATACCTTGAAATACAAGGAGAATTTGGTCCAGAAATGATAGATGAACTTTCGAAAAAATGGAATATCCCAAAAAATTTCATGTTCATCGCCTCTCCTGGTGATAAGTTTTCTTACCGCGTTTCAGATCTGGGCGGAGTGCGATTGATAATGTAATTCTAATTTTTTAGGAGCAGAAATTATCCGTTTTTTCAAGACGCAAAGTCCCGCTATCCGTTACAATCTTTTGTACTGAACACCAGTACAAAAGGATTTCCACTTCTATCGGGGCTAAACGAGAAATATCATTTTCAAAACAAACATAAAAGACAAACCCGACAGTCCCGAAGCCTCGGGATAAAAACTGTCGGGTTTACTATACTAATAAAAAATTATTTTCTTTAAGATTTAAACCAGCTTTCCACTAATTCATCCTCAAACGAAGTAGCATCTTTATGAATAAATTCGTTTGTGTTTTTATTATAAGAATAATCCAAAGCCCAAGTTTCGTGATTTTTAGCTAATTCTTTAATGCTTTCACATACATAAGCAATTTCTTCATCAGTCGTAGTTGGGTGAATCGACATTCTGATCCAGCCTGGTTTTTTGATCAAATCACCAATCGTAATTTCGTTAACCAATTTATTTGAAGTTTCCTGATCAACATGAAGCAAAAAGTGACCGTAAGTTCCGGCACAGCTACATCCGCCACGAGTTTGGATTCCGAAGCGGTCATTCAATAATTTTACACCTAAATTAAAATGAAGATTTTCAATAAAGAACGAAACAACGCCCAATCTTTCTTTATGCTGTCCAGCTAAAATTTTAATATTCTCAACAGGTTCCAATTGATCAAAAACATACTCAACAATTTCGTGCTCGCGCCGCAAGATGTTTTCAATTCCCATTTCTTCTTTCAACTCAATAGCAAGCGCAGTTTTTATAACCTGTAAAAATCCTGGGGTTCCACCATCTTCACGATCTTCAATATTGTCAATATATTTATGTTCGCCCCAAGGATTCGTCCAACTTACTGTTCCTCCTCCAGGACAATCTGGAATCATATTGTTATATAATTTTTTGTTGAAAATCAAAACTCCAGAAGTTCCAGGTCCTCCCAAAAATTTATGAGGCGAAAAGAAAACAGCATCTAAATATGCCTCAGGATCAGCAGGATGCATATTGATTTCTACATAAGGCCCAGAACAAGCGAAATCAACAAAACAAACCCCATGATATTGGTGCATTAATTTTGTCGCTTCGTGAAAAGGTGTTTTTAAACCCGTAACATTAGAGCATGAAGTAATTGAAGCAATTTTTATTGTTCTGTCTTTGTATTTTTCTAGAAGTGTTTCCAAATGCTCAAGACTAAAAAGTCCTTTTTCGCAAGACGGAATAATTTCAACATCAGCAATAGTTTCTAACCAAGATGTTTGATTAGAATGGTGTTCCATATGCGAAATAAAAACAATTGGTTTTTTCTCGGCAGGAACAGTTGTACAGCTTTTAAGGTTTTCAGGGATTTTTAATCCAAGAATACGCTGAAATTTATTGACAACGCCCGTCATTCCAGTTCCATCAGTAATCAAAACATCGTCGTGATTAGCATTCGCATGACGCTTAATGATATGTCGGGCATGATGATATGCTTTTGTCATGGCAGTGCCTGACACAGTCGTTTCTGTATGTGTATTAGCTACGAATGGCCCAAATTGGTTAAGAAGCTTCTCTTCAATAGGGCGATATAGTCTTCCGCTGGCAGTCCAATCAGTATAAATTATTTTTTTCTGCCAAATGGAGAGGTAAATTCTTGATTAATCCCTACAATATTTTGACGAAAATCCTGAAAATAAGTTTCTAAACTGATGGTATTATTTTTGCTATTCATTATGTGTGCCTGAGTTTGATTGCAAATATATTGCTTTTTTATACAATTGCGAATTTATCAATACTAAACTTCAAATTTTAAAGAACCAATCAGTATATTTAACATTTCGGTTCTTTTTTTAATAAATTATCATAATATTCTATCGGATTAATAGGCATTAAAACAACAAACACTACTATATATTATGGGAAATTTAGCAACAGCTACTTTTGGTGGCGGATGTTTCTGGTGTATTGAAGCTGTAATTCAGCGTTTAAACGGAGTAAAATCTTTAAAATCAGGTTATTCTGGAGGTTTTATAAAGAATCCTCCTTATCGAGAAGTTTGTACTGGCAGAACCGGACATGCCGAAGTCATACAAGTCACTTTTGATCCTGACATAATTTCATATCATGATTTGATTTTCATATTTATGACAAGTCATGATCCTACAACTTTAAACCGTCAAGGTGCAGATGTTGGTACGCAATACCGCTCTATAGTTTTATATCATGATTTAGAGCAAAAAGAAATCGCCGAGCAGGTTTTCAAAGAAGTACAACCTTTTTACGAAGATCGAATTGTGACAGAGCTGACTCCTTTTGAAGTATTTTATGAAGCGGAAGAAGATCATCAAAATTATTACAATAACAATCAAGATGCTCGTTATTGCCAAATCGTAATTGATCCAAAAGTGCAGAAATTAAAAAAAATGTACGCCGACAGATTAAATTGATTATAAAAAGTTTAGCCACAGATTGCACAGATTAAACGGATTTTTATTTGGTTCTTTTAAATTTTGAAGAAATCATTTAAATCTGTTCAATCTGTGGCAAAAAAATACCACAAATGAAAAATCTAAAAATAAATAATCGATTTACCGCTGAATTACCTGCTGATCCCGAATTGTCTAACGAAGTTCGTCAGGTAAAAAACACGTTGTTTTCGTTTGTAAATCCAACAAAACCTTCAAACCCCAAGCTGATTCATGCTTCAGAAGAAACTGCTTCATTAGTTGGGATTTCAAAGGATGAAATTCAGTCAGAAGATTTCTTAAATGTATTTTCAGGAAAAGAAATTCTTCCTGAAACACAGCCGTATGCCATGTGTTATGCTGGGCATCAATTTGGAAATTGGGCCGGACAATTAGGAGACGGCCGTGCAATAAATTTGACAGAAGTTGAAAACAACAATCAATTCTATACGCTTCAATTAAAAGGTGCTGGAAAAACTCCTTATTCAAGAACCGCCGATGGTCTGGCTGTTTTGCGTTCTTCCATTAGAGAATATTTATGTGCCGAAGCAATGTACAATCTTGGCGTTCCCACTACTCGATCCCTTTCTCTGATGCTTTCTGGAGATCAGGTTTTGCGTGATATTTTATATAACGGAAATCCTGCTTATGAACAAGGTGCAGTAGTATGCCGAGTTGCGGCTGTCATTTATTAGATTCGGAAGCTTTGAAATGCTTACAGCGCGAAATGAGCTTAAAAATTTAAAACAGTTTGTTGAGTTTACTATAAAACATTTTTTTCCAGAAATTACTGGTGAACCAAAAGACCAATATTTGCAATTCTTTAAAAAAATCGCCGATACAACCCGAGAAATGATTCTGCACTGGCGGCTGTGTTGGATTTGTGCATGGCGTAATGAACACTGACAACATGTCTATTCACGGAATTACAATTGATTATGGTCCGTATGGTTGGCTGGAAAATTATGATCCGAATTGGACACCAAACACAACCGACAGCCAAAATAGAAGATATCGTTTTGGGAATCAGCCTGGTGTTGCACAATGGAATTTGTTCCAATTAGCCAACGCACTTTATCCGTTAATTAATGAAGCCGCACCGTTAGAAAAAATTCTTGAATCGTTTATCAATGATTTTGATTCTGATTACAAAACAATGTTTTTGAATAAACTAGGATTGTTTACTTCAACTGAAACTGATGATCAATTAATTTCGGATTTAGAAAACATTTTGCAATTGACTGAAACCGACATGACAATCTTTTTCAGAAATTTAAGTTTGGTGGAAAAAACAGATTTTGCTCAAGAAGCAATCGAAAAAATCAAATATTCATTTTATAATATTGACGAAGTTTCAGGAGAAATTCTGGAAAACTGGACAAAATGGTTCGCTTCTTATTTGGAAAGATTGAAAGTAGAAAATTTATCAGATGAAGAACGTTCTCAAAAAATGAACTTGATCAATCCTAAATATGTGCTTCGAAATTATATGGCGCAATTGGCAATTGATGCTCGCTGAGAAAGAAGATTATTCTCTAATTGATGAGCTTTACACTCTTTTGCAAAAGCCATACGATGAACAACCAGAATATGAAAAATGGTTTGCAAAACGACCAGATTGGGCTCGATCTAAAGTAGGATGCTCAATGCTTTCTTGTAGTTCATAAAGTTTTTTTGCCACGAATTCACGAATTATTTTTATACAGATTTAAAATATTTATAAAGATTACTACAGATTACACTAATTAAATTTGTGTATATCTACCTAAATCTACGGAGTATGTATGAAAAATAATTCGTGAATTCGTGGCTAAGATCTATTTTGAAGTAATATAATCCACAATCATTTTAGCATGAATTCTCGAGTTTTCAATAAACCATTTGTGTGTCTGCATGCCACCACACACGACTCCTGCGAGAAAAAGTCCTTCAACATTAGTTTCCATCGTTTCGGCATTATAAACTGGAATTTTCAATTCATCTTTTGAAAGCTGAATACCTATATTTTCAAGAAAATTCAAATCTGGTTTATATCCTGTTAACGCTAGAACAAAATCATTTTCGATGGTTACTTTTCCATCAGGAGTTTCGATTTCAACTTCATTTTCTTTTATTTCTGTAATATTCGACTCAAAATAAGCTTTGATGCTTCCTTCGGCAATTCGGTTTTCTATATCGGGTTTAACCCAATATTTTACTCTGCTGTTGATTTCATTTTTACGAATAACCATAGTTACGTTTGCTCCTTTTCGCCAGCATTCCAAAGCGAGCATCTACAGAAGAATTATTTGCTCCAACAACCAAAACATTTCGGAAAGCATATTCGTGCGCTTCTTTATAATAATGGCGAACCTTTGGTAATTCTTCTCCTTTTACATTCATCGTAATCGGAATATCATAAAATCCAGTCGCAATAATTACATTTTTTGATTTATAGAAATTCTTGTCTGTAGTAATTTCAAAAATCGAATTTTCATTTTTCTGAATTCCGGTAACCTTTTCAAACAAATTAATAGCAAAATTGAAATAGCGATGAATATTTCGATAGTACTCCAAAGCTTCCTGACGGCCAGGCTTTGGCGCCAAACAATTAAAAGGAATATCACCAATTTCTAACCTTTCTGCTGTCGAAAAAAAGTCATATACAAAGGATAATTGAAAATACTATTTACAATAGCACCTTTTTCAATAATCAAATAACGCAAGTTTTTCTTTTGAGCTTCTATTGCACAGGCAAGACCAATTGGGCCACCTCCAACAATAATCAAATCATAATCTGTCATAAATCAGTTATTTTTCCCAGTCTTTAAAAGGTTTTTTGCTCAAATAAGCATTATAATATCGTTCATCATTTGTCACTTCTTCTCCAAGCCAATCTGGTTTTTCAAATGTTTCTGTCTCAGACTTCAGCTCTATTTCTGCAATAATCAAACCTTCATTTTCACCATAAAACTCATCAACTTCAAAAATGTGATTTCCTGATTTGATTTCAAAACGCGTCTTTTCAATTTTTCCCTTTTCACATAATTTCAGCAATTCAACTGCTTCTTCCAGTGGAATTTCATTTTCCCACTCAAAACGCGTCATTCCCCCTGGTGCCCGATTCCTTTTATTGTTAAAAAACCTCTTTCTCCTTTAATTCTGACGCGAACAGTTCTTTCAGGAATTGAGCTTAAATAACCCTGAGCAATTTTGTTTTGAGTAAAAGCCTGTTCTTTAAAATCTTCTGATTTTACAAGAAACTTTCTTTCAATTTCAACCATTTTGATGTTCCAATTAATTTTACTGCAAGTTACTCAATTTAATTCAGGTATGTAAACTATCCCGTTGAGACTCTAGGCTGTTTTAATTTTAAATAGTAAAACATTAAATCAAATTAACTGATTGTTAATATATTAAGATTTGTTTTTTGAGTAAATTTGATTAACCCTAAATGCTGTTGCTTCTATATTGTAAGAAATATATATTTCAGCAGTCCATATTTATCAAAATTTAAAATGTCTGATCATGAATATAATGTCATTTTTAATACCGGCACTAGTAGGTTTGATCTTTGGGATTTTAGGTTATCTACTAGGAAGAATAAGTTCGAAAAAAGATGTTTTGCTTGCTATATCTTTACAGGAAGATCTGGATGTATGCAAAGCTACTGTCAAGAATTTAAACCAAAAAATTAATAGTCTTAATAACGAATTAGATACAAAAACGAAAAACTATAACTCGCAAATACAACCACAATTTGTATTTGACAAGGAGATAGCTTTAACTATTTTAGGCAAAAAAGTTAAAGATAATGACTTGAAAATTGTCGAAGGAATAGGTGTTAAAATCGAGTCTCTGTTTAATGAAGCAGGAATCACAAGCTGGCAAGAATTATCTATAACTTCTACAGAAAAACTGCAATCAATTTTGGATGCTGGTGGCGAAAATTACAGCATACATAATCCTAGTACTTGGGCAAAACAGGCATTAATGGCTTATCAAGGGAAATGGCAAGAACTTAAAGACTGGCAAGCTAGTTTATTAGGAGGGAAAGAGTGAAAAAAGGTTCAAAGATACAGAGTTACAAAGGTACAAAGTTTTAAAATTAGGGACTTTGTACCTTTGTAACTTTGCTACTTTGTGCCTTCAAAAGAATCCCATTCTTTTGAGGTGTTATACCATAATTGTCCTTTTGAAACTTCAAGTGGGCAATCGAAATTATTAGTGTAAAGTGCGCCAGTTCCTAAACCTTGCGGCATATTGGCATTTTGTAAAAAAGTCCATTGTGCAATTGCATTTAAGCCAATATTACTTTCTAATGCTGATGTAATCCACCAACCAATTTTATATTTATTTGCCAAATCAATCCACTCTTTTGTTCCTCTGAAACCACCGACAAAACTTGGCTTCAAAATAATGTATTGTGGCTTTATTTCTTGTAGCAGTTTTTCTTTATCTTCTAACGAAAATACTCCTATCAATTCCTCGTCTAATGCGATTGGAAAGGAGTTTTTTTACATAACTCAGCCATAGTTTTTCCGTTTCCTTTTTTAATTGGTTGTTCAATGCTATGAAGTTGAAATTTATTGAGTTGTTGTAATTTATCTAAAGCTTCATTTAAAGAAAAAGCACCATTCGCATCTACCCTAATTTCAATTTGCTCTGGCGAAAAATGTTTTCTGATAAATTGTAATAGATCTAATTCTTTTTGAAAATCAATTGCTCCAATTTTCAGCTTTATACAGGTGAAACCTTCTGCTAATTTTGTTTCGATTTGTTGTTTCATAAACGATTCATCGCCCATCCAAACTAATCCATTTATTACAATTGATTTTGAATTTGAAGTAAAATCAGACGGAAACAACAAATAGGGATTTTCGCTTTTTAGTGATAAAAAAGCCATCTCTATTCCGAATTGAATTGAAGGGAATTCGAGCATAGCTTCCCATAATGCTTTTTCTCCTAAATGAATATGCTCGCAAGCCCACTTAAGTTTTTCTTCATAATCATCACGATCATCAGCGCTCAAACCTCTTAAAATACCACACTCTCCTATTCCTTTCTTATCATCTTCTTCAAGTATGATAAACCAAGTTTCTTTTTCCGTCATGATGCCGCGTGAAGTACCAGACGGCACTTTGAACTCAAGCATGTATTTATGGTAAGTGGCTTTCATTTTTTTTGAGGTGCTAAGGTGCTAAGGGTCTAAGATACAATAATGCTAAAAAAACTTAGCATCTTAGCAACTTAGAACCTTAGAATCTTTAATTATAAAGTTTCAGGATTTTTTCAAAATCTTTTGATGGCAGACCAGCTTTCTGGAAAATTGCAAAATCAGATTTTGTTTTATCTTTCCAGCTTATGCTGTCGGTAACATTTTGATCTTGGTATTTTTTATAAATGGTCTTTGCATCGCTGTAATTGTTGCTGACCAAATATAAATGCGCAAGGTTCAATTTTACTAGTAATTCTGTATTATCAAGTTTTTCTCCTTCTTGCAAAAATTTCAACGCTTTTTCGTACTGTTTGGTCAAAATGTAACAATACCCAATTGAGCTATAATCTAGTGCTGTTGCTTTTCCTTCGTTGATAATTGTATTTAACTTCGGAATTGCTTCGTTATATTTTTGCTGTTTGATTAATGTAGAAGCTTCTTTTCTAAGATCATTGAAAACGTTTTTCGAAATATCGGCATCTTTGTAACAAGTATTTCCAAAGTCTTTATAAACTTTATTTTTCTCTATTTGAAGCAGTTTTTGAAATTCAGTATAGCGGTATTGTTTGATGATTTTATCTAAAATACAAACACAAAAATCATCAGAATTCGCCATTTTTTGCGCCATTGTTGATGTTTTGCAAAGACTTATAATTTCGTTTTTATTGTCTTGATTCCAACCGCGGTTTAGTTTTACATCGACCCAAGGTACGACCTCCAAAACTATTTTTTGTTTTAAAAGCCAGTTTTTGCTGTGAAACCCAAACCAAATATTGCTAATATTCTGTCCTAAGCAAGAAGATTTATCCAATGACAAACGTTTAGCATCTTTGCTTAAAGGTTCTTCTTGAGAATAACATGCTTTGTCTATTTTTCCGTCTTCTATGTATTTTTTTGCCGTTTCGCTTGAAGTGAATAACGAATACGTACAAGTATCGTCTCCTGAAATTTTAGACATCAAAAAAACAGCGCCTGCAGAGCCTTGACTAATTCCTGTTGGATCTGGAATTGATTTTAAAACAGAAACCAAACTGTTTGCCATTTGCTGATTTTCATCCAAAAGTGTTATTCGGTAAACTATTTCTGTTGTTCCAACTGGCAAATCTTCTGTTTTTAGAACTATTCGGTCTCGCGCAGAAACGATGATTTCTTTTGTTGTTGCACGCTCTTTATCCCAATAGCCATCTTTTTGCGCAAAAGAGTTAAGAGAAAAAGCGAGTAAAAGAAATAGAATTGTTTTTTTTAAAGTCATATTAAATGGTCGTTTTTTGGTCACGAATTTCATAATTTTCACTATTTCTTATTGTTGCCAATTTTATGATTTGAAATAAACTTAGTAAAAATTATGCCAAATTATTTGTCTTGAAATCGAGTGCCCTAGCCCCGATAGAGGCGGTATCCTTTTTTAGGCAATTTTTCTTTGCCTAAAAAAGATATAGCCGAAAGCGGGATTAGATCCTACTTTCGACTACATTCAAAATCATTATGTTTTTATAACTCGATTGATTCACCAATTGCCAAAAGCATCAAATCTTTTCCTTTGTCGAAGAACTTTTTGATTGCTTCTTCGTGATTGATTTCGATGTATCCAAAAGTATCAAAATGATATCCTAGAACTTTATCACATTCTAAGAAATCTGAAGCAATAATAGCATCTTCAACATCCATTGTGAAATTATTTCCAATCGGAAGTATTGCTAAATCCAATTCTGTTCGTAACGGAATCAATTTCATATCCATTGTAAGTGCAGTATCTCCAGCAATGTAGATATTTTTATGCTCGCTTTCGATTACAAATCCGCCGGGATTTCCTCCGCTAGCGCCGTCAGGAAAAGTGCTTGAGTGAATAGCAGTTACATATTTTACTTTTCCAAAATCAAATTTCCAGCTTCCACCATGATTCATCGGATGCGAATTAAATCCCAATTTTGCATAATAACTAGCAATTTCTGCATTTGAAACAATGACTGCATTTGTAAGTTTAGCAAGAGCTTGGACATCTAAAACGTGATCACTGTGTGCGTGCGTCAGCAAAATATAATCTGCTTTTAGATCTCTCAAATCGATTGACGAAGCGACAGGATTTGCCGTAATAAACGGATCAACAATAATATGTTTTCCTCCAACTTCGATTCCTAAAGAAGCGTGTCCGTAAAATGTTATTTTCATGATCTTATTTTTTTAAGTTGAACTTGATTATCTTCCTCCAAGAAAAAGATTAACGATAATATCTGAAATTAGTGAAATCATACAGATCACTAATAACAGCGAGAGCAAAAAAGTACTTAAAGCTACCTTTTTCAATTCTGGATCTAAAAGCTTAGGATCTTGATTTTTAGAAACAGTAATTAAATGTTTGGTTAAAGGGATGTAAGCCAGCAAAAACAAATACTGATCAAAGTTGTAATCGCTTAAAATTGCAAAAACAACTACCAAAATCATTGCTGTAATTATCAAAGTGAAGTGATAAACTTTTGCTTTTGCACCACCAATTTGAACTACAATTGTATTTTTTCCTGATTTCCTGTCTGATTCCTCATCACGCATATTATTCAAATTCAATACTGCAACGCTCAATAAACCAATTGCAATTGCTGGCGGCATTAAAAGTGGTTCAACTTCTTTCGAATATAAAAAATTGACCCCTAGCGTACTTACCAATCCGAAGAATATGAAAACGAAAACATCTCCAAAGCCTTTATAGCCATATGCCGAATTTCCTACTGTATAACGAATTGCTGAAATAATTGCGACGATTCCTAACAATAAAAAGAAAATTGAATATCCGAAATTGTCTTTGCCAAAAGCAAAATAAATCAAAATTATTGCTGACAAAAGCGTTAATAATGAAGTGATTATTATTGCTTTTTTCATAGCCTGAGGCGTGATTTTTCCGCTCTGAATAGCACGTTGTGGTCCTACTCTATCAGCATTATCAGTACCTTTTACGCCGTCGCCGTAGTCATTGGCAAAATTGGACAAAACCTGCAAACCTAATGTTGTTAAAAGTGCAAAACCAAAAATTTTCCAGCTAAATACTTCTGTTGGCGTATTAATTGTTTCTGTTGGGTTTGATAAAGCGTAAATACTTCCAACGATAATTCCAGAAACTGATAAAGGCAATGTGCGCAGTCGTGCGGCTTCAATCCAATGTTTCATTATTTAAATTTTAGATTTTAGAGTTTAGATTTTAGATTATTGGATTCTGATCAAAAATTAAAGATTGAAAAATCTAAAATCTAAAATCAGAAATCTAAAATCATTTATGGCAACCATTTATTTTCGCCAAAGTTTGGTTTTCTTTTTTCTAAAAAGGCATTTCTTCCTTCTTTTGCTTCTTCTGTCATATAAGCTAAACGCGTTGCTTCTCCGGCAAAAACTTGCTGTCCGACCATTCCGTCATCTGTCAAGTTCATAGCGAATTTCAACATTTTGATTGAAGTTGGAGATTTTTGAAGAATTTCTTGTGCCCATTCATAAGCTGTTGCTTCAAGCTCATCATGTGGAATTACAGCATTTACCATTCCCATTTCAAAAGCTTCTTGTGCAGAATAATTTCTTCCTAAAAAGAAAATTTCACGCGCTTTTTTCTGTCCCACCATTTTAGCTAAATAAGCAGATCCGTAACCTCCGTCAAAACTTGTAACGTCAGCATCTGTTTGTTTAAAAATAGCGTGTTCTTTACTGGCTAAAGTCATATCGCAAACTACATGCAAACTGTGTCCACCACCAACAGCCCAACCTGGAACCACGGCAATAACTACTTTTGGCATAAAACGAATTAATCGCCGCACTTCAAGAATATTTAAACGATGTTGTCCATCATCACCCACATAACCTTGATGTCCGCGAGCATTTTGATCTCCTCCGCCGCAAAAAGAATACACGCCATCTTTAGTTGATGGGCCTTCTGCAGAAAGCAAAACTACACCAATTGAGGTATCTTCTTGTGCATCGTAAAAAGCTTGATATAATTCTGAAGTTGTCTTCGGACGAAAAGCATTTCTAACATTTGGTCTATTGAAAGCAATTCTGGCAACTCCATTACATTTTTTATAGGTTATATCTTCAAATTCTCTGGCAGTAATCCAATCCATTTTTATTTGTTTGTTTTATAATTATAGTGTAAAAATAAAGCATTTTTACATTTTTACCTACTCAATTTAATTTAAGTCTTGCACCAAAACGACTCCGAATGTTAACAATTAGTATTTACTTACAAAAAATAACACTTTTTAACATTAGTTTTAAAAAATAATAATTAATTTTACACCCTAGAAATCAACGAGATACAATTTATTTTGTTGATATAAGATTGATTTTCTTTCACTGATTTATTAACCTAAAAAATGATTTTTTTGAGAAAATTTAAAAAATTTGTCGCTCATTTTTTTGAGGTTCTAATAAGTAATAAGACCAAAAACAGTGAGCAAATGATTTATGCGTTTGTTAAAACTTCAAAAAGGAGATAGTAACACCTACGGTTAAACAATAGAATTGTTCAATGTAATTAGTATACAGAATTGATTACGAAAAGAGGAAAAAATACTAACTGAAACTTTCTAAAAGTTATTTTATCAAACCAAATGGATTAGCCGTGAAATCGAGCTTTTGCAAATAAAAATGAATGTATTGATTGTTTAAAAGACATACCCATGATGAAAAGTAATTTCTAAAAGCAATAAAGCTATTATTTTTTAAATGGATTCGAATTATTTTATTTCTGTTTTTTTTTAATTACAATTTTTTTTAAAACTAGAATAAAAAGAGAGAGGTCGCTTGTAATGAGTGGCCTTTCTTGTTATAATAGATTAAATTTCAACAAAAAAATCCAAATTCCAATGAGCATTTAATACTAATTGGAATTTGGATTTTAAATATTTAAATATTTGAATTTTGGAATTAAGATTCTTTTACTAAATAAATCCCATCATCTTTGATTTCAATAAGTTTCTCTTTATACAAAGCACCAATTGCTTTTTTAAAAGTTTTTTTGCTCATTTTCAACACGGTTTTGATGTCTTCTGGATGCGAGTTGTCATTTAGTCTCAAGAAGCCTCTATTTGCTCTTAATTCTCCTAAAATTTTCTCAGCATTTGGCTCAATGCTTTCATAGCCTTGAACTTGCAAAGCAACATCTATTTTATTGTCAGGACGAATGTTTTTGATGTAACCTCGCATTCTGTCTCCTGTTCGTATCGAATCGTCATATACTTCATCTTTGTATAAAAGGCCTTTATGTTGCTCGTTGATGATGACGTTAATTCCCATATCTGTTATGTGCGAAACGATCAAATCTACTTCTTCACCTTTTTCAACCGTCAATTGGTCGTTGCTCAAAAACTGATTTGTTTTGCTCGACGCCACCAAACGATTAGTTTGATCATCCATGTACAAATAAACCAAGTAACGTTTTCCTTTTTCCATTGGGCGGGCTTGTTCTTTGAACGGAACCAGAATATCTTTTTCCATTCCCCAATCCATAAAAGCGCCAACCTGATTGATATAATTTACTCTCAAAAGCGCAAATTCATTCAACATTATATAAGGTTCAAGAGTAGTCGCTACTGGTCGTTGTTCGTGATCCAAATAAACAAAAACAACAAGCTCTTCGCCTATTTCAAATTCATTTGGAACATATTTATTTGGAAGCAAAACATCGTGAATTCCGTCAGGATCATTTTCAGGATTTCCTAAAAACAAGCCAACTTTAGTATCACGCAATATTTTTAGTGCATTGTATTTTCCTATTTTAAGCATATTCTTTAAGTTCTAGGGTGCAAATGTACGAAGTTTGGAGATGGTAAACCGAAAAATGTTAAAGAACGCCGCATTTTGTCATAGTTTATTCCTTTTAATTACATTTGAAGACCTATTAATTAACACCAAATAAATGAAAAAGACCCTTATCTATGCCGCTTTCGCATTTTTAATTTTCACTCAAGCTTCTGTATCCCAAGTTTCTGAAGACCCAGAAATAAAGAAAATGATCAGCGAAATCAAAGCTGAAAATCTAGAAGCCACCATCAATAAATTAGTCTCTTTTGGAACCCGACATACTTTAAGCGATGCAAAAAACAAAACGAAAGGAATTGGTGCGGCGCAACAATGGGTAAAATCTGAGTTTGACAAATTCGCTCTCGAATCAAACGGAAGATTAACTTCTGAAATTGATTATTTTACCGTTAAAGCAGATGGAAAAAGAATTAATGTTGACAGCCAAATCGGAAATGTGATGGCGACATTAAAAGGAACCGACCCAAATGATAATCGTGTCATTATTATTAGCGGACATCTTGATTCGCGAGTTACAGATGTCATGAATATTAAATCAAATGCTCCTGGAGCAAATGATGATGGTTCAGGTGTTGTCGCTGTGATTGAACTAGCAAAAGTAATGAGCAAAAGATCTTTTCCTGCAACCATTATTTTTGTGGCAGTGACTGGTGAAGAACAAGGATTAATTGGCGCACGCCATCTTGCTGAAAAAGCAAAAGCAGAAAACTGGAATATAATTGCAATGCTCAACAATGACATGATTGGAAACAGTTTGTCAAGTGGAACTAATTTGAGGGACAATACACAAATTCGTGTTTTCAGTGAAACTATTCCATATCTAGAAACTGAGGAAGAAGCTAAAATGCGTAAAGCAATAAGCCGTGATAATGACAGTCCGTCGAGACTTTTGGCTCGATATATCAAAACTGTTACTGAACAATATGTTGATCAATTAAAAGTAAAATTAGTTTATAGAAATGATCGCTTTTTGCGTGGTGGAGATCACACGCCATTTAGCCAAAATGGTTTTACAGCAGTTCGTTTTTGCGAAATGAATGAAAATTTCGATCATCAACATCAAGATTTGAGAACTGAAAACAATATAAAATATGGCGATTTGCCTGAATTTATGGATTTTGACTATTTGAGAAAAAACACTTGTTCAAACTTAGCAACATTAGCAAATCTTGCTTCGTCTCCAAAAGCTCCTGAAAATGTTGGAATTGAAGTTAAAAAACTTTCTAATTCATCTACTTTAATTTGGTCAGCTCCAGAAGGAAAACCGCAATATGGTTATCAAATTTTAATGCGTGAAACTTCATCTTCGCATTGGGAAAAAGAATTTTTGTAAAAGATACACAAGCAGAAATTCCATATTCTAAAGACAATTACTTTTTTGCTGTACAAACGGTAGATGCTTTAGGACATGCAAGTTTGCCAATTTTCCCTATTCCGATTAAATAGGGATTTTTCGAAAAATAAAAAGCGCCTAATTGGCGCTTTTATTTTTTACTATTTGTTATAAACACTTTCTTTTTTAAAGTGTAGCGTCAATAAATAATAGACAACTGCTCTGTATTTGTGTTTATTTGCATGTCCATATTTTTCTAATACAGCATGAAGTCCTTCATCTAAAGCTGGAGTGTTTGCCAATCCTAACTTTTTAATCAAGAAATTCTTTTTGACAGTTTCCAATTCAGAAGGTTGCGACGCCGCAACTGTAGAGGCGTCTCCATTGTAAATAGATGGTCCACAACCTATCGTAACTTTTGTCAGCAAATCCATGTTTGGTGTTACACCACATTTCTCTTTTAAATCTGCGGCATACTTTTTAATTAATTCTTCTCTTGCGCTCATAATTTTAAATATTGGTTACAATTAATGCCACCAAATTTAAAATTAAAAATGTTTATTTTGTAAATTTTAACAAAATTTAACTTACAAAATAATTAATTCAATTCTTTAAAATATTGTTTTAAAACAATATCATTTTGAGCTGTTGGTGTGAAAATTTCTAAGATAACCGGTGAATCATTATCAGCATATAAATCAGAAATACCTTTTTCTAGCGATTCGTTATCTGAAGCCTGCAAATATTTAAATTGATACATTTTAGCCAAATGTTCCGCTGTCAAATGGTGCGAAGTTTCAAAATATGTATTAAAAACAGGTTTTTCTTCGTGTCCGGGCAAAATTCTGAAGATTCCTCCTCCTCCATTATTAATCAAAATGATTTTAAAGTTTTTCGGAATATAGGAATTCCACAATGCATTGCTGTCATATAAAAAACTGATATCACCTGTAATAAAAACGTTCTGTTTTGCATTTGCCACAGCCGCACCAATTGCCGTTGATGTGCTTCCGTCAATTCCGCTAGTACCGCGATTACAAAAAACTTCAATTGATGGATCAATCTCAATTAATTGTGCATAACGAATTGCCGAACTATTACTAATTTGTAATTGGATGTTCTTAGGAAGCGATTCAATTATTTTTTCAAAAACTTTAAAATCTGAAAATGGAATTTTTTTAAATATTCTTCTTTTCTTTTATTTCTTAGGCTATAAATTTTATCGATTTTCTTAAAGTAATTACTAGCTACAAATTCTGTTTTTGGAAGTAGATCTTTAAAAAAATCATTTGGTTCCATTACAAAATGTTTACTTAAAGCATTAAATGTATCATATGCACGTAAAGTATCTATATGCCAGTGATGTGCAGGTTTATACTTGCGTAAAAAAGCTTTAATACGTTTTGATACAATCATTCCTCCAAAAGTGATTAAAACTTCTGCTTCCAACTCTTTAAAATCAGAATCATCAAATGGTGTAATTAAAGTATCTATACTATTAATAAAACTCGGATGATGCAAGTTCGAAGTAGTTTCTGTAAGTACAACTATTGATGGATCGTTGGCAAAATTTTCCAAAATTTCCTGTTCTATAGAGTTTACTTCATTTATTCCTCCAATAAGAACTAGTTTTCTTTTAGCCGAATTCCAAATGGAAACAGTTTCTTCGCTATTATCAATAATTTTGGTTGGAATTTCTTCTTCCAAAGTTGTAATTTTTGGCTCAACAGAAAGCGTTTCTACAGTTTCATATAAAGGTTCTTCAAAAGGCGCATTGATATGAACCGGACCTTTTTGAAGAATTGAAGTTTCGATCGCTTTGTTAATTTTCAAATCGTTTTCAAGAGAAGCATCTTCTGTTAAATTTGCATTGAAAACCGAATGATTTAAAAAAACATTTTCTTGACGAATTGTTTGTCCATCGCCAATATCAATCTTGCTTTGCGGACGATCTGCAGAAATTACTATTAATGGAATTTGGCTATAAAAAGCTTCGGCTATGGCTGGATAATAATTCAACAACGCTGAACCTGAAGTACAAACAATCGCTGTTGGTTGTTTGGTCTGCTGTGCTATTCCTAATGCAAAAAATGTCGCACAACGTTCATCGGCAATACTATAACATTTAAAATTTGGGTTTTGCGCAAATCCAATCGTTAAAGGCGCGTTTCGTGAACCTGGAGAAATTATAATGTTTGTTATTCCTTTTGCTGAACAAATTTCGATAATGCTTTGTGCAAGCGGTATTTTGGGGTAAATCATTCCTGTGGCGTATTATTTTTTTAAAGAAAATCCATCAAACTAAAATTTTCTTTTACAATTACAAAGTTACAAACTTCGCAATTGATTTAACTTATAAATGGCAAGATATTAAGAAACATTCTAGAAAAAGGGAATATATTTGTAAAAGCGAATTTGTACTAAAAATATAGACCTTATGCGTTTACTTTATATTATTATCCTTTTTCTTTCGTTGCAAACCGTAAATTCTCAAAATCAGTTTGTTCCCAATGATACACCATATAAAACCGCATTGGAAAAGGCAAAAACTGAAGGCAAACCGCTTTTTATAATGCTTTATGCCGATTGGTGTCCGCATTGCAATCAAATGAAAAAAGAGGTTTTTAGCAATCCTGACGTAATGGCTTTTTTAAATGAAAATTATGTTTGCATTTGGAAAAACATTGAAAAAGACGAAGGAATAGTTTTGAAAGATAAGTACAAAACAAAATCGTCGCCTACATTTTTGTTTTTAGATTCGAATGAAACGCTTTTATATGCTTTGAAAGGCGAAATGAAAACGCCAGAATTTATGACCGAGGTAAAATATGCACTGAATTCCAGAATGCAATTGCCTTATTTAGAAAAAGAATTCATGTCGGATCCAAGTAATTCTGATAAGTTTTTTGCTTATTTAAATACACTAAAAAAAGGAAAAGATAGAACGGAATTATCGCCAGCAACTCATATTTATTTACAAACACAATCTGATGCACAATTGGTTAGCGAAACCAATTGGAGAATTATCGCTAATGGTGTGACTGATATTAATTCACGAGAATTTCAATACGTTTTAAATCATCAAAAAGAATTTGTCGCTGTCGCTTCTCAAAGTCGTGTTGACCGCAAAATTGAAAGTATTGTAACCGAATTGCTTCGTCCTTATGTTGATAATTTAGATACTGTAAATTATTACAAACAAAGAGAAGTTGCAAAATCTATTCGTTTGCAAAAAACGGATTCGTTGGTTTTCAAATTTGATTTAACCTTGGCAGAACGAACAGAAAAATGGCAGTTTTATAAAAAAGTGACACTTGAAAATACTCAAAAATTAGTTTGGAATGATGCTAGTTCTTTAAAAGATATTGGCCAGACTTATTTAAAACATATTAATGACGCTGAAAGTTTGAAAAAATCAATTTTCTGGGTAAAACATTCTTTGGAAATAAATGATTCATACGACGGAAATTTATTAATCGCTCGGCTTTACAACAAAATCAAAGACAAAAAAATGGCTTTGCAATATGCCAAAGATGCCAAGGTTATTTGTACCGAAATGACTTGGAATCCCAAAGAAGTTGACACTTTATTAGCTGAACTAAACACAAAATAAAAAATACCAAAAATTACCATGGAAGTTACATTAAGACCCGCAACTGAAAATGACTTGCAAAAAATTCTTGAAATTGTAAATCATTCTATTTTGCACACAACCGCAAATTACAGTTATGATATTCAAACACTTGAAGTGCAGACAAAATGGTTTGAAGATAAAAAAGCTAAAAACTTGCCAATTGTAGTTGCCGATTTAGATGGTGAAGTTGTTGGCTTTGGAAGTTATGGCCAATTTCGTGAAAAAATTGGTTATCAATACACCCTCGAACATTCTGTTTATGTGGTTGATAATGTTATTGGAAAAGGAATTGGATCTAAATTATTGACAGAATTAATTCGTTTGGCAAAAGAACAAGGTTACCACGTTATGATTGGCGCTATTGATGCAGATAACGCTGGAAGTATTGCTTTTCATGAACGTTTTGGGTTTGTAGCCACAGGAACAATCCGAGAAGTTGGATATAAATTTGATCACTGGCTGGATTTGGTATTTATGCAGTTGATATTGGTGTAGCTGGCACACAGATTTAACTGATTAGCAATCGCAAAGACACGAATTAGCACGGTTTTTTATTTGATTTCGAAAGTATGAGATAAATGACAGACTTGACGAAGACCTTTGAACCTTTGTTGCTCTGTTACTTTGTCCCTCGAAAAAAAAATCTCCAAATTTTGAAATGAAATCAAATTTGGAGATTTTTTTATACTAAAATAACTAATTAGCTTTTAATCCAATTTATTACTTCTGCATCTGTAACTAATGTTTTAGGTTTGATTACTTTAACCAATTGCCCTTTTTCATTAATTAAATATTTTTGAAAATTCCATTCCACTTCTGAATCTTGTAATCCATTTTTAGATTTTTGAGTCAAGAATTTGTAAACCTCGCACATATCATCACCTTTTACAGAAACTTTGTCCATCATTGGGAAAGTCACACCGTAATTCAATTGACAAAATGTAGCAATTTCTTCATTTGTTCCTGGCTCCTGCCCTGCAAAATTATTTGCCGGAAAACCTACAATTACAAAGTTTTTGTCTTTGTATTCTTTATAAACTGCCTCAAGATCTTTGTATTGTGGAGTAAGTCCACATTTTGAAGCTGTATTGACAATCATAACTTTTTTTCCTTTTAAGGAAGCAAAATCAAAAGTTTTTCCTGATAAATCTTCAACTTTGAACTGGTAAATTGTTCCTTCTGCCATGTTTTTTTCTGTTTTAGATTTTTTATTACTCGATTGAGCTTGAGTTTGTGCAAAAACCATAAAGAGCGCGCCGCACATTAAAAATGCTATTTTTTTCATTGTTTAATTTTTTATAAAATTAGTTAAAATCTGATTTACAAAATGGCTTTGGCAATTTTATTTTCTATTAAAGATTCGTTAAAAAAATGAAGCCTAACGTTAATCAGACGTTAGGCTTCCCCCATACAAACAAATCAAACCATGAATTAATTATTATGCCTTATCGCGTTTTCATAAATTAAAGTGAGACCTTGCAAAAGAGTTTTTCTTTGTTTACGGACTCTGTTTTGTATTTTAAATTATAGTTGATGCCTCTCGGTTGTAACGAAAATTAATTTTAACCCCTAATTCGTATTTTCCTCAGTTTTTAATGGCGTGTATGGATTTCTAATTCTTAATAAATGAAAATACGGCCTAAATAAATTTTCAATTTGGAAGTCCGAGGACACCAACTATTAAATTGTCTTAAATCTGAATCTTAGAAATTGAAAAATTCAGATTTTTTACATCTTTATTATCACTTTTGCCAAAATGTGTCACTGCCAATACGTTTGTAAGCGCTATAATCAAAATCTTTACAATGTTTGTCTTATTCATGATGCTTTTATATTTGGTTCACACTATTTTTTTGATTTTTAAAAACATACTGTTTTGTTTATCAGGTGTATAAAAAATCTTAAACAATTAAAATCCAGCTTCATTTCATTTAAACTATTTCCTACTTATTTCGCTTCTAAATTCATTTACGTAATTGGATTGTTTTTGGTTTTAAAAAAGTAGATTTTTTTTAAACTTTTTAAAAAACCCTTGTATTGGCTGGTATTTTCGTTGCTAAAAAAAAACATTTTTCATAAAAAAATAATTTATCTTTATGTCAGGTAATAAAATACTGTCAAATTATTTTTTGTTTAAGCTTAAATCCAAATCTATGAGTCAAGAAGAATTATTAGTTTTAATTTACGAGAAAGACGAACGAGCTTTCACACATTTGTACGATATGTACTCAAAAAGTTTATTTTCGGTCATTAATGTATTGATCAAAAATCGAGAAGAGGCCGAAGATGTTTTACAAGAAGTCTTTGTGAAAATTTGGAAAAACATCGATTCGTACAATGAAAGTAAAGGCCGATTTTATACCTGGATCCTTAATATTGCTAGGAATACTTCAATTGATACTTTGAGATCCAAAAATTTTAATAACAGTCAAAAAAACCTTTCATCAGATAATTTCGTAAATCTGTTAGATGAGAGCAATAAATTAAGCAATAAACTAGATGCAATTGGAATTCAAGAGTTCGTAAAGAAGCTGAAACCAAAATGTATTGAAATTATTAATTTATTATTCTTTAAAGGATATACCCAGCAAGAAGCTTCAGAAGAATTGGCAATGCCACTGGGAACTATCAAGACACAAAACAGAAACTGTATTAACGATTTAAGAAATTATCTAAAAATATAATGGAAGCACAAGAATATATTGAATCAGGAACTCTAGAGCTATATGTTTACGGTTTATTGACCGAAGCTGAAAATTTAGAAATTGCCGAATTGGCAAAAAAGAACCCAGAGGTTTTACAGGAAATTATTTCGATTGAAAAAGCCATTGTTGCTTTATCATCAAGCTTCTCGCCTTTCCATTCGGTAGCGAATTTTGAAAAAATCAAAGCCAGATTAGAGCTTAAACACGGCAAAGTAGTCGACATGAAGCCAGCATCAAACTGGTCGCAATATGTTGGTTGGGCTGCACGCAATTCTTTTATTGCTTGGTTTGGGTTATCAGACTTTAGAATTGACCAAAACAAAAGAAGCTATCAGTACAGTTGGAACTGAAAAAAGCAAAATTGAAAGAGATTACGCTTTTTTAGATCAGCAAAACAAAGAAACCGAGAAAAATTTAGCTATCGTTAGAGATATCAAAAATACTGGTGTAACGCTTGGCGGTCAAGCGGTTTCTCCAACATCTTTCGCAAAAGTATATTGGAATAAAGAAACCAAAACGACTTATATTGATGCGGCTGGTTTGCCAAAACCTCCAAAAGGAATGGTTTACCAAGTTTGGGCTTTAAAGCTTAGTCCAGTGTTAACACCAACAAGCATTGGTTTACTGAGTGATTTTGAAGGAAATTCTAATAAAATTTTCGCTGTTGATCGTACAAACGAAGCAGAAGCTTTTGGTATCACACTTGAGCCTGTTGGCGGAAGCTTGACACCAACAATGACACAATTATATACTTTAGGAAAAGTTTAAAATTGACATTCATACTTAAAATGGAAAACGCATATTTATCTCAAATATGCGTTTTTTTATTATATTTAATTCATTATTAATCAAATACCACAATTAATGAACGGAAATTTACTTCTACGAATTGCAGTTGCTATTATTCTCTTGACACATTCTGTTTTTGGCATGTTCAACAACGGAATTAACGATTTTGGGAATTTGTATTTGAATCAAATTGGCTTTGCTCCTTTTGGCGTTTTCCTAGCTTGGAGCATTAAACTCTCGCATGTGATTGCCGCAATACTTTTACTTTTGAATAAATATATTAAGCTTGCAGGATTTGTGACCATTTTTGTTTTAATAATGGGCATTATTCTGGTTCATTTTCAAGAAGGCTGGTTTGTTGTTGGTGGAGGAAGAAATGGCGTTGAATACAACTTTTTGCTAATTATTGTTTTACTGGCAATCATGTTTCCGAATGGTTTTAAAAACAATACTATTGAAATTAACACTAAAAAAATACCACGCAATTAATGGAAATAATCTGTAAAAACTGTCATCACGTTTATAAAGGACATTACTGCGGCAATTGTGGGCAACCTGCTTGCAACTCACAAAATAAATGCGCATTTTTTGTGGCACGATATTCAGCATGGATTACTTCATTTTGATAAAGGCATTACCTATTCTTTAAAACAATTGTTTACAAGGCCTGGGCATTCGGTACGAGAATTTATTGAAGGAAAACGAGTGAGGCATTTTAAACCGCTTTCGTTAGTTGTTGTTTTAGCAACACTTTACGGCGTGTTATATCATTATTTTCACATTAATACATTTCCCGATGCAAACGATACTACAATGGACTATAGTGAGTTTAATGAATGGATGGCGATGCATTTTTCATGGGTAACTATTGCTACAATTCCCATTTACACAATCGGAACTTATACGGTTTTTAAAAAACAAGGATATAATTTCGTTGAATTTTTTGTCTTAAATACTTTTAAAGCTTCACAAAGACTTTTTGTACAAATTTTGACATTCCCAATATTGCTTTATTTAAATGGAACGCCTGAAATTCGAAAATTTTCATCTGTAACTTATTTTATTGGCCTTGTACTTATATTCTGGACCAATATTCAATTCTTTAATAAAATGCCGAAGTGGAAAGCTTTCTATTTGAGCATTCTAAGTCATCTTATTTTTTTAGTTTGCTTTTTCGTCATTGCCTGTATAATATTAATAATTTCAGGAAAAGTTCCAGATTAAATTATTCAGTACTATTTTAATAGAAAAAAGGTTCTGCATATTTTGCAGAACCTTTTCTATAATGAATTAATAACTATCGAGATAAATTATTTCTTTTTTACTTTTTTGCTTTTGTAATATTTACGGTATTTTGGATATGTTAACGCTCCAATTACAGAAATTGTTGCAAAACAATAATAAACCCAGCTTAAAGAATGTGCTTCTCCGCTTGCATATGAGTGTAAACCAACCAAATGGAAGTTTACTCCGTAATAAGTAAATAAAATCGAAATAAAAGCATACATACTCATTAAATTGAAGAACCATTTTCCGCGCAAAGCCGGTACAAAACGAGCGTGAATAACAAAGGCATAAATCATAATCGAGATTAAAGCCCAAGTTTCTTTTGGATCCCATCCCCAGTAGCGTCCCCAGCTTTCATTTGCCCACTGTCCTCCAAGGAAGTTTCCTATCGTTAACATAATCAAACCTATAGTCAATGACATTTCGTTGATATAAGTGATTTCTTTAATATTCAATTCCATTTTAGCCTTGTTTTTCTCCGTAGTAAAGAAAATCAATAATAAGGATACAAAACCTAAAATCATTCCTAATGCGGTCGGACCATAACTACCTACAATAACCGCCACGTGAATCATTAACCAATATGAGTTAAGAACGGGCTGTAAGTTTGCGATTTCTGGATCAATCCAGTTCATGTATGCTCGCCATTAAAATCATAGCGGTAACGAAAGCAGATGAGGCCACCGTTAGTTTTGATTTGCGGTCAAAAGCCAATCCGAAGAACATTGTCGACCAAGCCACATATACAATAGCTTCGTACGCATTACTCCACGGAGCATGACCAGAAATATACCAGCGTGCTATTAATCCTAATGTGTGGATCGCAAATAACAGTCCCACAATAACATGGAAAGCATTTACAGTAATACGAATCCATTTTTTTCAAAAAAGATATTTAAAATTGTAAATGTGAACATCAATATCGTCGCTGTCAAATACCAATACGGTAATTTTTGAAGTACATCATATTTATTATAAGCAATCTCAGCATCAATTTTTTGCTCGCTTGGACGAACTTTTGCGCCAAATTTCTTTTGAAAACCATTAATGCTTTCTACCAGTTGATCAGCTGTATCCCAATTTTTAGAAATTGAACCATTGTTCAATGCGCTGAAATATAAAGGAAGTATTTGCTTCACATAAGTAGAATCCATTCCTTTAAAACCGCTGTTTTCACGTTCTAAGAAAGAGACCCATTTATTATTTGGATCATTTGGAATTGGGAAAATTTTCAAAATGCTTCCGCTCAAAGCAGATTCCATCAAGTTTACTTTTTTATCTGTTTCGATAAAATCTTTCTCAAACTGATTTGGGTTTCCTGCTTTATAGGCATCATCCAAATATGGCGATAATTTATAATTTCCGTTTTCATCAAAGAATTTTACAAATGGAGCATATTTAGCTTCTTTTTCAATACCGATGATTTTACGAATACTATCATTTCCAGATTTGATGTAAATAAGCGGAATTTGAATCCAAACTTGAGCATATTGTGTCATAGACAAAAATACCTGATCAGAATTCATTCCGTTATAAGTGTCTTTCTGACTTACTTTACGCAACAATTCAGATGAAAACGTATTGATAGGTTTCATTCTTCCTCCAGCATCCTGAATAATCAAACGTCCAAATTTTGCCGCATGAGCTTCCGGAGCTTTGTAGATTGTCAATAATGAATCCAACTGTTTTTGACTTGGCGGCGCCACAACGTGATTCGAGTGATCGTTTGGATCTGCAGAATGGTTGTGATCGTGTTCATGTGAATGTACATGCGGATTTTGTTGTGCAAAACCACTCAAACCAATCATTAAAACCAAAATCGTAATCAGTTTTTCTTTTTTCTTTTTAACCGTTTCTAATTTACGCTTCAAATCTCCAAAACGAGAATGCTTTGTAAACATAATTGCCATTAAACCAATGTAAAGTAAAAAATATCCAAAATAGGTAATGTTAGTTCCCCAGAAATCATGGTTTACAGATAAAACAGTTCCTTTTTCATCTGGATCAAACGAAGATTGGAAGAAACGATAGCCTTTATAATCTAAAACGTGATTCATAAAAATATCAGCATCAAAAGTTTCAGTAGAATCCTGAACCGTTACTTTACTTTTAAAAGCAGAATAACTTTTCTCTGTTCCAGGATATTTATCGGCAATAAAATCATTTAATCTCACTTTGAAAGGCAAAACATAAGCCTTGCTTCCAAAGAATAAACTATATTCAATTTTCCCAATTTTTACCGTTTGAGCCTCTCCTACGCTTCCTTTAGAACCTAAAAGACGTACTTCTTTTTCTTGACCGTCAGCTTTAATTTTCACAAATAAAGCATCTGTATGTGATTTTGCTTTAAAGTCGTTGCTTGATTCATAATCAACAACTCCTTTGATCGCTGGATCTGGAAAAACAATTCGGATATCGCCAATACTGTAAAGAGAACGCATCATTAAAGGTCGCACATTATCTTTAGTTACATCACCTTGCAATTTATCAGCCATTCGCATAAATTTTCCTTCAAATGGCGTTTGAATGGTATATTTTTCTCCAGTTGTATTAATGTTGATTGCGCCATCAGTTTGTTTATTCAATGCAAACAACACATTATGAATATTTTGAACTTCGCCTTCTTTCAAGAAATGCTCTTCACGTCCGCCAGCACCGGCTTCAACTAATTTTAGGTAAAGTGTTCCTTTTGGATCCGGTTTTATAGTTTCTTTTGCGCCCATGATATAGTTCACGTAAGAAACCTCAAACGGAGTTTCGTCAAATTGACCTGAAAGCGTAAAATCATTATTAGTTACTGGCGACAATAAAAGGTTTTTGTCGAAAACTCTTCTTCTCGGTTCGCCTTTGTATTCTCCATCAGCAAAAACGGTAATAAATGTTTTGTCCGAATAAATTTGATTTTCTGCTTGCGCCTTCACGAATTGGCATCATTCCTTCATAACTGATATAACGTGTTATAAAAGCTCCGAGAAGGATAAAAATAAAAGCAATGTGAAGCAATAAAGTCGCCCATTTTTCTTTTTTCAGCAATTGATAACGTTTGATATTTCCTAGGAAATTTAGCATGAAAACAACCATTATAGCCTCAAACCACCAAGTGTTGTAAATTAAAATTCTAGCTGTGTCTGTGTTGTATTTACTTTCGATAAAAGTTCCAACACCCATTGCAATTGCAAATGTTAAAAAAAGAACGGCCATTAAGCGTGTAGAAAACAAAAAAGAGAATATTTTTTTATCCATTTTTGAGGAATTACATTGTATAAAAGTGGCACAAAAGTACTTAAAAATGTTGAGTTCCAATATTTGAGTTTTGTTAATAAAAACTAAAAGTAATATCCTTTTGGAGCGAAAATGAGTTTTTAACTAAGTTAATTACTACAAAATCAAACTATTCAATAAGTTCTTTGAATATTAAGTTTTTTTCATAGATTTGTGTAATCGATTACATTTTGAATTTGCGCTTTTCAAACCAAGAAATTTATATTTTTCTCAAAAAGAAAGCATCAAATAAAAAATCGTTTATTAACTATCTCTTTTTAAAATTATTAAAATGAAAACCAAAACCATTAATCTTGTTCTCTCGCTTACGCTTTTTGCATTAGCCGTGACAAACACAACTCTTGCCCAAAATTCAAAATCTGCTTCTTTTTATAAAGATATTGAGTTTAAAATGGCTAAAGTTCAAGAACCAATAATTCCAAAAAACACAGTGAACTTAAAAGATTTTGGCGCGGTAAGCGGTGGTTATGCTTTAAATACAAAGGCTTTCGCAGATGCGATTGACGCGCTTTCAAAAAAGGTGGCGGAAAATTGATCATTCCGCCAGGAATTTGGCTTACAGGTCCGATCATTTTAAAAAGCAATATCGAATTATATGCCGAAACTGGCGCATTAATAAAATTTTCGACTGATAAAAAACTTTACCCAATTATTGAAACGAGTTTTGAAGGCTTAAACACTTGGCGTTGCATCTCTCCTATTTATGGCAAAAATTTGGAGAATATTGCTTTTACAGGAAATGGCGTTTGGGACGGATCTGGTGAAGTTTGGAGACAAGTAAAAAAGAGCAAATTAACAGATAGTCAATGGAAAAATTTTGTGGCTTCGGGTGGTGTTTTAAATGAGAAAAAAGACAGTTGGTATCCGTCTGAAACTTTCATGAAAGCATCTGTTGGAGCTGATCAAAATGTACGACTTGATTTAAAAACGAAAGAACAATTCGAAGAAATTCATGATTTTCTTCGTCCAGTAATGGTAAGCATTCAAAACAGCAAAAGAGTCTTATTTGATGGTCCGGTTTTTCAAAATTCTCCAGCTTGGAACATTCATCCTTTAATGATTGAAGATTTGATTATTAGGAATGTTACCGTTAGAAATCCTTGGTATTCTCAAAACGGCGACGGACTAGATGTTGAATCATGCAAAAATGTTTTGGTTGAAAATTCAAGTTTTGATGTTGGTGACGATGCAATCTGTATTAAATCAGGAAAAGACAAAGACGGACGCGATCGTGGCATTCCTTGCGAAAATATAATCGTAAAAAACAATATCGTTTATCATGGTCACGGTGGCGTAACTGTTGGAAGTGAAATGTCTGGAGGTGTTAAAAATCTGCATGTTTCAAATTGTACTTTTATGGGAACTGATGTTGGGTTACGATTCAAAAGTACCCGTGGACGTGGCGGAATTGTAGAAAATATCTTTATTTCGGATATTTATATGACCGACATTCCTTCTCAAGCTATTTCTTTTGATTTGTATTATGGAGGAAAATCAATCGCTGAAACATTAGCCGAAGGCGGCACTCAAGTGAAAAACAAAATGATGCCTGTAAATGAAGAGACACCTCAGTTCAAAAATATTTCGATCAAAAACATCACGATTGCTGGAGCTTATCAAGCCGTTTTTCTTCAAGGTTTGCCGGAAATGAATCTTGAAAATATTGAAATTTCAAATTTGACGGCAAAAGCTGAAAATGGTTTTTCAATTATTGATGCAAACGGAATCAAAATCAGCAATGCAAAATTAGACATTCAAAAACCTACTATTTTTGAAATTTACAACGGAAGAAATATGTCTTTTAAAAATATTGAATTCAATTCAAAATCAGAAAAAGCGATTTCGATTAATGGAGAAGTAAGCCAAAATATCGAGTTTGCAAAAAATCCAAATTCTGATTTATCTAAGAATATCACTATCGGTGAAACGGTTCCTAAAGGCGCCGTGAAATTTTAAAATCATTAAAACCAATAAACTAAATCCGCTTTTTGTTATTCCAAAAAGCGGATTTTATTTTTAAAATTAAACCAAAATAAAGCCAGCCTCATTTAAAAAAATAAATGTTAATTTTGTCCTATGATTCGACTCTCGATAATTGGTTCCGGAAATGTTGCACAGCATTTAATTAAAGCTTTCGCCAAAAGTGAAGCTGTCGACATTGTGCAAATATTTTCTAGAAAAAAGAAGCGTTGCTTTCTCTAATTAATGAAGATAAAATCGTAACTGATTTAAACAATTTAAAATCGGCTGATTTATATATTATTGCTGTTTCTGACAATGCAATTTTCGAAGTTTCACAACAATTGCCTTTTCAAAACAAACTTGTAGTCCATACTTCTGGCGCTGCGCCTCTAAATGCCTTAGATTCAAAAAACAGACGAGGCGTTTTTTATCCGCTTCAAACTTTTTCTAAAAATAAAAATTTAGATTTTTCGGTCATTCCGATGTGTTTGGAAGCTGAAAACACTTCTGATTTTGAACTTTTGGAAAAAACAGCGAAAACTATTTCAAATGCCGTTTTTGCAATAAATTCGGAGCAAAGAAAAGCGTTGCATGTGGCGGCCGTTTTTGTCAATAATTTCACGAATCATTTATATCAAATTGGTCAAGAAATTTGCGATGAAAATGGAGTTCCGTTTGAAGTTTTGAAACCTTTGATTCAAGAAACTGCGGAAAAAATCAATATTTTAAATCCGATTGACGCACAAACAGGTCCAGCAAAACGAAACGACACCAATACTATAGAAGCGCATTTAGCGTTTTTAAACAACGAAAATCAAAAAAACATTTATAAAATACTCACACAATCTATACAAAATAATGGCAAAAAGTTATAAAGAAATAATGAATGACATCACAACATTTGTTTTTGATGTTGATGGCGTACTTACAGACAGTTCGGTTTTTGTAACCAATGAAGGCGAAATGCTTCGTACAATGAACATTCGTGATGGTTATGCAATGAAAGCCGCTATTGAAAGCGGTTACCATGTCTGCATTATTTCTGGTGGAAGCAATGAAGGCGTTCGTATTCGTTTAAATAATCTAGGAATTAAAGATGTTCATTTAGGAACTCCTGATAAGGTTCAGACTTTTAACGATTATACTAATACAAACAATATAAAACCTGAACAAGTTTTGTACATGGGTGATGACATTCCTGATTTTCATGTAATGAAATTGGTAGGATTACCGACTTGTCCACAAGACGCGAGCCCTGAAATCAAACATATTTGCCGTTATATTTCGCACGTAAAAGGCGGACGTGGCGCCGCACGTGATGTAATCGAACAAGTGATGAAAGTGCAAGGAAAATGGATGGAATACTTTAACGGGAAACATGATTAAAAAATTTTAGATTTTAGATTGCAGATTTTAGATTTAAAATTGTGCTTAAATAATGAATTAAAAAAACTTAGCAACTTAGCCCCTTACCTACTTAGAACCTTAAAAAATGAAATACTTAAAACTAGTTCGTTATCAAAATTTGTTGATGCTTGCTTTTATGCAAGTCTTGTTTCGTTATGCCTTTTTAAAACAGCAAAATATTCCGCTTGCATTGGCCGACTGGCAGTATGGATTATTGGTTTTAAGCACTGTTTTATTAGTCGTCGCTGGTTATGTCATCAACGATATTTTTGATGTAGCAACAGATTCAATCAACAAGCCAAATAAAGTTATTATTGGCAAAGAAATTTCTGAAACTAGAGCTTATAATATTTACATTGGATTGAATATTACTGGAGTTGCTATTGGTTTTTATTTGTCAAATGTTATTTTGAGACCGAGTTTTGCTACGATTTTTATTCTGATTGCTTCTTTGCTTTACTTTTACTCTACTAGTTTAAAACAAATAATGATTCTTGGCAATTTTATTGTTGCACTTTTATTAGCATTAAGCGTTATTATTATTGGAGTTTTTGATTTGTTTCCCGCAACAAATGCTGAAAACCAAGCACAAATGGCAAGTTTATTCTCGATTTTGATCGATTATGCGCTTTTTGCTTTTATGATAAATTTTGTTAGAGAAATAGTTAAAGATATTGAAGATGTAAATGGCGATTACAACCAAGGAATGAATACTTTACCAATTGCAATTGGCAATAGTAGAGCTACTAAAATTGCTTTAGGATTTGCTATAATTCCGTTTATATTATCGTTGCTTTATATTAATGAATACTTCATGCATAATAAGCTTTACATTGCTACTTTATATGGTTTTGCTACTGTTCTTGCACCGTTGTTATATTTTATTGTGAAAATCTTTTCGGCAAAAACACAAAAAGAATTTCATCATTTAAGTACCGTTTTAAAACTGATTTTATTTTTCGGGATTTTGTCAATTTTGGTAATTACGCTAAACATCTACTATAATGCTTAAGGAAAAATTAAAAAAATACACTTTGATTCTGGCATCAGGATCACCAAGAAGACAACAGTTTTTCAAGGATTTGGACTTAGATTTCGAAATTCGTTTAAAAGATGTTGAAGAAATTTATCCTCCAGAATTAAAAGCGGTTGAAATCACTGATTATCTGGCGACATTGAAAGCCAGTGCATTTGACGGTGAATTAAAAGAAAATGAAATATTGGTCACTAGCGATACAATTGTATGGCATCAGGATAAAGCTTTGGGAAAACCAAAAAATGCAGAAGAAGCTTTTGAAATGATCAAGTCAATGTCTAATGCAACGCATGAGGTTTTTACATCCGTTTGTTTTAGAACGCAAAATACTTCTACTGTTATAAACGACGTAACAAAAGTTACTTTCAACGAATTATCAGACGAAGCCATTTTGTATTACATCGAAAATTACAAACCTTACGATAAAGCTGGAGCTTATGGCATTCAGGAATGGTTTGGTTTTATGGCCGTTGCAAAAGTCGAAGGTTCTTATACTAATGTCATGGGACTTCCAACGGCTAAAGTTTACGAATATTTGAGTACTTTAGTATAAAAATCATTATATGTTTTCTTTTAAAGAATATAGCCAGGAAATACTTGCCACCGTTATACTGCTTTTGGTTTTAGTAGCTTTAAGAATTATTGTTGCTAAATTAATTAGACGTTATGCCAGCGTGACCAATTACTAGAACATAGAACAAATCTAGTAATTAAGTATGTTCATATTTTGATGAATATATTGGTCGCAATTTGCCTGATTATAATCTGGGGAGTTGACACTAAAGATATTTTTTTCTACGTTTCTTCAATCGCAACTGTAATTGGTGTTGCTATGTTTGCACAGTGGTCAATTTTGAGTAATATCACTTCCGGGATAATCTTGTTTTTTTCCTTCCCTTTCAGAATTGGAGATACCATAAAGATCCACGACAAGGATTTTCCAATTGAAGCCGAAATTGAAGACATCAGCGCCTTTCATGTCAATTTGAAAACCAAAGAAGGCGAACGAATTATTTTCCCGAACAACCTTTTACTGCAAAAAGGAATTTCGATAATGCCTGCACATTACGAAGACAAAGAGTTTTTTGACTAATTTGTGAATGGAAATTTTATAATCCAAAACAAAAAACATAAAACAGAATTCCTGATTTTAAGTGTAATATTTGTTTAAGCCAATTTACGTTTATTCAAAATTTCACAAAAATGACTCAACCTATAAAATTGCCTTTTTATGCAAGGCTTGCTTGCGTATTAATAACTTTAATTTCGTTTGCTTATATTTTCTGCATTGCCAAAGATGTCATCACGCCAGTGCTAATGGCTTTTTTGTTTGCGGTTTTATTACTACCAATATTTACCTTTTTAAATAAAAAATTAAGACTTCCGAGACATTTGGCGACAATACTCTGTGTTTTGGCATTTGTCGCTTTTATTATTGGGATTTTGGTTTTCATTTCGTTTGAAGTCCGAGATATGGCCAACGATTTTGAAACCATCAAAAAAAATGCAAACGCTTTTATCGCTGATCTTCATCGTTTTATTAAAGACAGTTTTAATGTCAGCATCGGTGAACAAAAGAAATATATTGATAATGTAACCAAAGATTCTGTTAAAAATGGGAATGCGACGATCAGTTCCGCATTAATTTCAATTACGGATTTGCTTTTGGATTGCACCATCATTCCAATTTACACCTTTTTATTTCTGATTTATAAAGATCATTTTATTCTTTTTTTAGCCAAATTAATTAACAAAGACAACCATTTAGCGTTGAGGGATATTTTGTCTCAAATTAGAGTATCGATCAATAATTATATTGTTGGGCTTTTGTTAGAAATGACGACCGTTGCCGTTTTAACCAGCTTAGGACTTTGGATTATTGGCGTGAAATATTTTATATTACTGGGATTGATAACCGGGATTTTAAATTTAATTCCGTACATCGGAATATTTATTGCTGGAATAATTACGGTTCTAGCTTCGTTGACAGGAACTGGTGAGACTTCAATTATTTTAGGGATTTTGATTGTAAACATAATCGTCCAGTTGATCGATAATAATTTATTAGTTCCGTTGATTATCAATTCAAAAGTTGAAATCAATGCATTTGTTTCTATTATCGGAATTATTGTTGGTGGTGCAGGTGCTGGAATTTCAGGAATGTTTTTAGCGATTCCTCTTTTGGCAATATTGAAAATTATTTTTGACCGAATTGAATCAATGGAAGCCTGGGGGTATTTGATGGGCAATCATGTGCCCAGAAAATTCACTTGGCGCGTTAGAAAACCAAAAGTTGTCAGTTAAAAAGCCGTTAATTTTAAAAATAACAACAATTTTTATCCTAAATTCATATTACAAACTTTGTTAAAATAAGTGAAATCCTATCTGAATGTTTCTAAGCAAAAAAATAATCGTTTTCTTTTTGTTATGCTTTTGTTTACAAAGCATTCATGGACAATCGGATAGCATAAAAAAAATCCCTCTGTAAAAAAAGATACAACTGGAGTTTACGATAGAATCCGAAATTATTCTAAAAAAATACTTTTACTAAAACCCTTCACAAGCTTTTTTCAGAACCAATAAACCTAAAAAGAAAGAAGAACTGCTCATACCAAGTGATACTTCAAATTACGATGGCAAAATCATCCGAAAAATAAATATCGTGACACTCGATCCTTTTGGCCATTCGATCACAGATACTACTCAAATGCCCAAAAATTGGGGTGAACGAACTGGAAACCGACTTCATTTAAAGACCAAAAAAATTGCCATTTACAACTTGCTTTTATTTAAGCGAAACAGCGTTTACGACAGTTATAAAGTTCAAGAAACCGAGCGTTTGATACGATCTCAAAAATATGTGACAGCAGTAAGAATCACGCATAAATTGGCTGGCGTAGCATCAGATTCTGTCGATGTTACGATTCGAGTATTGGATTCCTGGAGCACAATTCCGAGATTCTCAATATCGAGTAATCAAGTTTCAGTCGGTTTCAAAGAAAAAGATTTTTTGGATCAGGTCAGCAATTGGAATATCGTTTTACAAATCGTTTTCATGATGGCGCAAACGGAAATGACGTTACTTACACGATTCCAAATATCAAGAATACTTATATAGGAACCACGTTGAACTATAAAATGGATCTTGATAATAATTATACGAAAAGCATTAATATCGAACGATTATTTTATTCTCCACTAACCAAATGGGCAGGTGGAATTTATGTAGGGCAGAATTTCAGAAAAGATACTTTGCAAGCACCTGATATGACGTATGCGTATCAGCCTTTCAAATATAATTTTCAAGATTTTTGGGCAGGAAAAGCATTTAAAGTTTTTGAAGACGAAGACAAAGGAATCACTAATTTAATCGTTTCAGGCCGATTCCTTAATGTGAATTATAGTGAAAGTCCGACCGAATTATATGATCCGACCAATTTTTATTCTGATCAAAAATTGATTTTATCGGGTGTCGGAATCAACACTCGCAAATTTATCAAAGACAATTATATATTTAGAAACGGCCAGACCGAAGACGTGCCAATTGGCCGGATCTATGGCGCTACATTTGGTTATCAGTACAAAAATCAAATGTGGAGGCCTTATATTGGCGGTCAGTTTTCTTTTGGAAATTATTACCGACTTGGGTTTTTAAGTGCCAATTTTGAAGGCGGAACTTTTTTTCATGATTCCAAAACCTATGAGACGGCATTTTCTATAGAAACCAATTATTTTACAAAACTTTACAGCATTGGCACTTGGAAATTAAGACAATTCGTGAATCCAAAAGTAGTAATTGGTGTCAATCGCGAAGATATTATTGGCGATCAATTAAATATAAATGAACAAAACGGACTAGCAGGTTTTAACAGTGCTATTTATGGAACTAACAAGATGGTTTTATCGCTTCAAACGCAGACCTATTCTCCAAATGCACTTTTAGGTTTTCGTCTGAATCCATTTTTCAATTATTCAGTAGCCGTTTTAGGAAGTCCGAATAATGCTATGGGAAGAAACAAGGCGTATTCAAAATTTACACTTGGCGTAATTGTCAGCAATGACTATTTGGTATTCAGTTCCTTTCAGTTGTCGCTGTCATATTACCCTACTATTCCATTTGAAGGAGATAATGTTTTCAAAACCAATACTTTTGAAACAACAGACTTTGGTTTGATGAATTTCGAGCTGTCAAAACCAAGAATTGTCGATTACAAGTAAGAGCATTTTTTTTATTTTTTTATTATTTCAAAACATATTAAAAATCAGCGAATTAACAATATTCTAGCACCTTAACACTCGTTAAAGTGTTAATTTTATCCGACGAAATGCATTCGGTTTTTATTTTTGGCACAGTATATGAATACTACTAGACAAGAGTAACATTAAAACTTTAGAAAAAATGAAAACAATAAAGATAGCAATCGCCGGATTATTTCTTTTGGTTGCAAATGCCACGCAAGCCCAAGTATCAATCAATGTAAACATAGGTACACCACCAGCTTGGGGACCTGCAGGATATGCTGAAATGGAATATTATTATTTGCCAGACATTGAAGCGTACTACGATGTAAGAGCTTCGCAGTTTATTTATTTTGGAGGCGGAAGATGGATCAGAACCACTTATTTGCCAAGACAATATAGAAACTATGATTTATACGGAGGTTATAAAGTAGTTTTAACTGATTACCACGGAAGAACACCTTATGTATACTTTGATCGTCATAGAGTGAAATACTACAAAGGTTATCACGGAGCTCCTCAAAGACCATACAGTCCGAGACCGGTTTATGGATATAGTGATCGTCATGACCGCAGAGATTATAAACATTATGACAAACATTACGACAAACACCATGACAAACACGATCGCGACGACCATGATCACGATGATCACCATGGGCATGGAAGAAGATAATTGCTAAATATCTAGAATTCAATAAAAAAGAGTATCAAAAATATTGATACTCTTTTTTTATGCATGCATAATATATTTTCCAAATGTTAATTTGTTATTTAATATTTAAAAATGATGCAGAAATCAATTATATTTATAATAATTGTCCTATTCTATTGCTTTTGTGACTTATATTTGCACACTGTTTTAAATTTCAGTTGTTTATGAAAAATAAATTTTATCTATTCGCCTTATTAACTACATCACTTTTAATCTCTTGTGACAACAATGATGACAATTCAGGAAATCAAGCAACAGAAAATGGCATTACAATTAATAGTGATGCAACTTCTTTAAACAAAAGACTTGATTACACAAACTCAGGAGTTATTTCGATTACCAACACTTCATCAGCAAAAGGTTTAGCAACACAGGCAACAACAGATTTGCCTTTGGTTCAAATTGCCGAAATAAATCCGCCAACAGACAGTAATGGAAGAACTTTGCAAGCAAATCATGTTGCTGTAAACGGAAACTATGCTTATGTAGCTTATACAATGATGGGAGAAGCCTATTCTGGAGCAATCGATGTTATCGATGTTACAGATCCTTACAAACCTAAATTGCTTACATCTGCTTTAATTGCAAATACAGATATTACGTCTCTTACTTATTCTAACGGAAATTTAATTATTGCTGGAGCAAAAGATATTGACAAAGATGCAACTTTGACAAATCCTGCAATTGTAATCAATATGCAATTAAGCTCTGGAATGTTGACAGATAAATACACTGTTACTAAACTAGAAAGCCATGCAACAACTGATGTTGCGGCAAACTCATCTTCTTATTTTGCTGTAACTGGCGATACAGGAAGTTTGTTTAAAATTAACAATTCTAGTAAAGCAGTAACTTCAAAAGTTGCCGTAGAAGATTTACGTACAGTTGCCTTAACTGGTGACAAAATTGTTACTTTAAGCGGTACAAAAGGTGTGAATATTTATAATGAATCAACTCTTGCACTTCAAAAATCTTTTGCAACAAGTACTGATGTAAGCGCCGCAAAAAGAACAATTGATTTCGACGGAACAAAACTATTAGTTTCTGAGGGATATAATGGTTTAGGAATTTACGACATCAACAGCGGATCAAAATTACAAGCAATTGGTTTGGCTTCTGCTGGTGGCGATAATGTAACCAATGCTGTTTCTGTAAATGAAGGGTATGCTTTTGTAGCAAACGGCGCAAGCAGGATTAAACGTTTATAAATCAGGAACTCCATATAGTTTAGTTGGAACTGTTGGAATCACAGGTTCATCTAATTATGTTAAATCTAGTGGAAACTATATTTATGTTGCGAGCGGAAAAGGCGGTTTAAAAATCATCAAGATGGAAAAACCTAACACTACTTTCGCAAATTGTTCTTCATATGGTGTTTACAACCAAGGAAAAGATTTGATTTTGAACTCAAACGAAGTAAAATCATATAATGGCTCAACGGCAATCAACTCTATAATTGTAAATTCTGGAGGTGTTTTAACACACTGTGGTTCAATATCTGTTCAAAATACTTTGATTTTAAACAGTGGCGGAACTTTTAACATGACAGGAAGTTTAGCTCAAGGTAAATACCAACAATCAAACCCAACAGAACTTATCATCAACAGTAATGCATTATTGCAAATCGAAGGTTCTGTAGTAATCTGGGGTGACTTAAGATTAAACAGCGGTGCGAAAATTAATTTTATTGGAAACAATTCGTCAATTACCATTTACGGTAAAGTGACTAAAAATAGTGGCGTTACCATTACTGGAACGTACAACGACACAGAGAACAAATTGAAATAATTTTTCTGTAATCCTAAGAAATACCACCTGATTTAATTTATTTAAATCAATTCTTAAAAAAACCGTCAAATTAACTTTTGACGGTTTTTTTTGCATTAAAACGAACAACTTTTACGCTACGCATTATTTAAGGTATATTTATAATATTAAATGACCTTAATTATGAAAATGAAACTTTACTTATTTTCGTTACTAATACTGTTATTTTTTACCTTTTGCAATGAAAATGACGATGATGACAATACTCCGACTAGTAGTATAGACATTGAAATTAACAACGATAGCGCTACTTTAAATAAGAGACTAGATTATACTAATTCGGGTGTAATTTCTGTAGATAATTCTTCTAAGACAAAATCGCTAAGCAGTCAGTCCGTAACCGATCTTCCATTAGTTCAAATTGCCGAAGTAAATGCTCCTATTGATCAGTCTGGAAGAACATTGCAAGCGAATCATGTTGCTGTTCACGGAAGTTATATTTATGTCGCCTACACAATGAGCGGCAACATTTATTCAGGAGCCATTGACCTTATTGATATTACAGATCCTTATAAACCTAAAGTACTCAGCTCGGCATTGATTGCTGATACAGATATTACTTCACTTAACTATTCTAATGGACATTTAATTATTGCCGCCGCCAGAGATATTGATAAAGATCCTTCTTTGACAAGTCCGGCTATTATTTTAAATATGCAATTAAATGCTGGCATGCTTACAGAAAATTATACCGTAAATAAACTTGAAGGTCAAGTCACAACAGATGTGGCTTCGAATTCAGTACATTATTTTGGGGTAACTGGTGATGCCGGAAGTTTATTCAAAATAAACGAAGGATCACAGTCACTTAACGGGAAAGTTCCTTTAGAAGATTTGCGTACCGTAGCCATAGACGGAAGCAAGGTTGTTACATTGAGCTGGCACAAAAGGCATCAATATTTTTAATGAATCGGATCTTGTTTTGCAAAAAAGCTTCCCTACTTCTATAGACGTAAAGGGTGCAAAAAGAACAATAGATTTTGACGGAAATAAATTGTTAGTTGCTGAAGGTTATAATGGGCTTGGCGCTTATGATATAAACAGCGGCACAAAACTGCAAACTATCGGACTTGAAAATGCTGGTGGAGACAACGTAACCAATGCAGTTTCAACAAATGACGGATACGCCTTTGTAGCAAATGGCGCAACAGGCTTAAACGCATACAAACTGGAATCACAACTAAATTTAGTTGGAACTATCGGAATATTGGGTTCTTCAAACTATGTTAAATCCAGTGGTGACTACATTTATGTTGCCAGCGGAAAAGGCGGTTTGAAAATCATTAAAATGGAAAACACAAGTTCTTCGCTTCCTAGTTGCACTGGACTTGGTCCCTACACTGGAGGGCCAGATTTAATTTTAAACTCAAATGAAATAAAATCATATTCAGGATCAACAGCTTTAAACAGTATAATTGTTAATTCTGGAGGTGTATTAACACATTGTGGTTCTATAACGGTTCAACACAACATTACGCTTAATAGTGGCGGGACTTTTAATATGAGTGGAACTTTAGCACAAGGAATATATCAACAGACAAATCCAACAGAAATTATTATAAACAGCAATGGTCTACTACAAGTTGAAGGCACTGTTGTAATCTGGGGAGATTTGCGATTGAATAGTGGAGCTAAAATGCATTTTGTCGGAAATAATTCAGTAATAACTATTTATGGAAAAGTGACCAAAGCAAGTGATGTAAGCATTACTGGTAAATATACAGATACAGAAGGCAAATTAGATTAAAACCAAGTAGTGCCTAAGGAATATGAGGATTAATTCGCTTATTAATGAAGATGTCAGAACTATTCTGGCATTTTTTTTGTGCACAGATTTTCTTAAAAATAGAAATCAATAACCAAACATTAACAATTCATTTAAATACTCTTCAAAGATATAATTACTATTTTTGAAGCACTTTCAAAAACACCTCACCATTTTATGCGAAAAATTCAGTTACTAATTCTTTCATTTTTTTTAACAGGAATCACAAATTCTTTTGCGCAACAGCCACAAAAACCTAGTTCTGTCGAAATTTACAACCAAATCAAGAAATTGAACTTTTTAGGTTCTGTATTGTATGTTGTCGCACATCCTGATGACGAAAATACGCGCCTTATTTCGTATATGGCAAACGAAATGAATGCAAGAACTGGATATTTGTCATTGACGCGAGGTGACGGAGGACAAAATTTAATTGGCCCGCAATTACGTGAATTATTAGGTGTTATACGAACTCAAGAATTAATTGAAGCTCGAAAAATTGATGGTGGAGAACAATTTTTCTCTCGTGCAAATGATTTTGGTTTTTCAAAAAATCCAAGTGAAACATTAGAAATTTGGGATAAAGACAAAGTTCTTGCCGACGTAGTTTGGACCATCAGAAAATTTCAACCAGATGTGATCATAAATCGTTTTGATCACCGTTCGCCAGGTACAACGCACGGGCATCACACTTCATCGGCAATGTTGAGTGTCGAAAGTTATAAACTCACAAATGATCCAAAAATATATCCAGAACAATTAAAATATGTTGCGCCTTGGCAAGTAAAACGTCAATTCTTCAATCCGTCTTGGTGGTTTTATGGAAGCCAAGAAAAGTTTGATGTAGCCAATAAATCCAAATTCACCAAGCTAGAAACCGGAGTTTATTACACCGGAATTGGAAAATCAAATCAAGAAATTGCGGCTCTAAGCCGAAGCCGACACCAATCACAAGGCTTTGGAAGTACCGGCGCACGCGGTGAAGAAACAGAATATTTAGAACTTATAAACGGAGAAACTCCAAAAGAAAGAGATAATTTGTTTGACGGAATTGACACTTCTTGGAATCGTGTTAAAAATGGAAAACCAATTGGAGAACTAATTTCTAAAATCATCTCAAAATATGATTTCAGCAATCCATCAGCAAGCATTCCAGATTTGATAAAAGCATATACAATGATTGAAGCTTTAGATGATGATCATTGGAAACCTTTAAAAGCAAACGCAATAAAAAACATTATTGCGTCATGTTCAGGTTTATATCTTGAAGCAGTTGCGAGCGAACAAGAAGCAACTCCTGGAAGTACAATTAAACTAAATCTTGAAGCCATCAATAGATGTGCGGTTGAAATGGAATTGACCAGTGTTACGACTTTGCCAGATAATAAAACAACTGCTCAAAACCGTATTTTAAAAAACAATAACGATCAAAAAATAAATCTGCAATTACAGCTTCCTGAAACAATTGAATATACACAACCTTATTGGTTGAAAGAAAAAGCAACGGTTGGAATGTACACGGTTTCAAATCAGGAAATCATTGGAATTCCAGATATCATTAGAGAAGTTAAAGTTGTTTTCAACGTAAAAATTAATGGAGCTGAAATTCCGTTTGAGCGTACTGTTGTCTACAAATACAATGACGGCGTAAAGGGCGAAATGTACAATTTCTTAGATATTGTCCCTGAAGTGACTACTTCTATACCAGAAAAAGTCCTGATTTTTAAGGATACAAAGACGAAAATGATTCCGGTAAAAGTTCGTGCTGGAAAAGATGGAATTAAAGGAAATTTGCAATTAGAATTGCCAAAAAGCTGGGTAGTTTCGCCAAAACAGATTCCATTTTCTTTGGATAAAAAAGGAAACGAACAAATCTTTTATTTTGAAGTTACACCTCCTGTAAATCCAGAAGAAGCAGTTGCCAAAGCTGTTGCAATTACTGACAACAAACGTTTTGACAAAGACGAAACGATTATAGAATATAGCCACATTACAAAACAAATGGTTTTAAAACCAGCCGAATCAAAATGTATCAGAATTGATTTAAAAACTTCGGGTGATGCCATTGCATACATTATGGGCGCAGGTGATGAAGTTCCAGAAAGCTTAGCGCAAATGGGATATAAAGTGACGATTCTAAAACCAGAAGAAATCACACCAGAACGTTTGGATTCTTTTGCTACGGTTATTACAGGAATACGCGCTTACAATACTGTAAATGCTTTAGCCAACAAACAAAAAATACTATTTGATTTTGTGAAAAGCGGTAAGAATATGATCGTACAATACAATACATATGGCAAAATGGTTACAGATCAAATTGCTCCATATCCGCTAAAAGTTTCAAATGATCGTGTAACTGAAGAAAACGCTAAAATCACTTTTTTAGCACCAAATCATCCAGTTTTAAATACGCCAAATAAAATCAGTGAAAAAGATTTTCAAGGTTGGACTCAAGAGCAAGGTTTGTATTATCCTGATCAATATGATGCGACCTTCACTCCTATTATTTCATCTCACGACAAAGGCGAATCTCCAAAAGATGGTGCTTTGTTAGTAGCGCCATATGGAAAAGGATATTATATTTACACTGGTTTAAGCTTTTTTAGAGAATTGCCAGAAGGTGTTGCCGGCGCGTACCGATTATTATCGAATATCATTTCGTTGAAACAGCCAGTAGAAGCTCCTAAACAAGAATTTAAGCAATAAAACATTTGTATAATGGAAGCTAAAAAAACAAAAAAATGGAAAAAAGCTACACCTATGTTTTGGTGGCAAATGCTATTTACATCCTTATTTTCTTCTTAATCATGCAATTATACTCTTAACCTATGCAACTATTTGATTGGATCGTACTTATTGTTACACTTTTATTCATTGTTGGATATGGTTCTTGGAAAACCAAAGGGAGTAAAAATGTTGAAGATTTTATTTTAGGAAACAACGAAACGCCTTGGTACACTGTTGGACTTTCGGTAATGGCAACACAAGCGAGTGCTATTACATTTTTGTCAACTCCTGGGCAGGCTTATCATGACGGAATGGGATTTGTGCAATTTTATTTTGGATTGCCAATCGCCATGATTGTGATTTGCGCCACTTTTATTCCGTTATATCATAAAAATAAAGTTTATACGGCTTACGAATTTCTTGAAAAACGATTCGATGTAAAAACCCGATCTCTTGTCGCGATCTTGTTTTTAGTGCAAAGAGGTTTAGGAACTGGACTTACTATTTACGCTCCAGCCATTATTTTATCGGCATTATTGGGCTGGAACTTGACTGTAATGAATATTATAATTGGAGTTTTAGTAATTATTTACACGTTTTCTGGGGGAACAAAAGCAGTAAACGTAACGCAGAAACAACAAATGTTTGTCATTATTTCAGGGATGTTTATTACTTTTTTCTTGATTTTGCACTATTTGCCAAACGATATGACTTTTACGAGTGCGATGCATATCGCGGGTGCAAATGACAAAATGAATATTGTAGATTTCTCTTTTGATCCGGAAGAAAAATATACTTTTTGGAGTGGTATTACTGGCGGTTTTTTCTTGGCTCTCTCCTATTTTGGTACGGATCAATCACAAGTTGGACGTTATTTATCTGGGAAATCTGTAAAAGAAAGTCAAATGGGACTGATCATGAATGGACTTTTAAAAGTTCCGATGCAGTTTTTTATATTACTGACTGGAGTAATGGTTTTTGTTTTCTTCCAATTCAATCCAGTGCCATTAAACTTTAATCCGAATAATAAAACTGTAATTGAGAAATCAGCATACAAAGAAGAATATCATGCTTTGGAAAAAAGACTTGATAAACTTTCTGAGGACAAAAAAGTAATCAACTTATTGTATATCGATCAGTTGAATCAAGATTACGACAATCCAATTTTGAGAAAAGAATTGGTTGCCCTTTCAAACAAAGAAAAAGATTTGCGCGACAAAGCAAAAGAAATCATTTCAAAAGCCGACAACAACAGCGAAACCAATGACAAGGATTATGTTTTTTTCCATTTCATTCTGCATTATTTACCAAAAGGGCTTATTGGTTTATTGCTTGCCGTAATTCTTTCAGCCGCAATGTCTTCGACTGCTTCAGGATTAAATGCTTTAGCTTCGACAACAGCAATTGATATTTACAAACGAAATGTAAAAACCGAAAAATCAGATAAACATTATTTGATGGCAACTAAATTCTTTACGCTTTTCTGGGGAGTTGTAGCGATTCTTTTTGCTTGCGTCGGAACTTTATTCGAGAATTTGATTCAGCTTGTAAACATCATTGGTTCTATTTTTTACGGAACCGTTTTAGGAATATTCCTTGTTGGATTTTATTTGAAACGCGTTCAAGCAAAGCCAATGTTTATTAGTGCTATCATCAGTCAATTGACGATTTTTGTGATTTATTATTTCATGATTTATATTTATCCAAGTGGTCAAGAAAAATTAGGATATTTATGGCTGAACTTCATTGGAGCAAATCTTACGGTTGCATTATCATTGGTATTGCAGTATTTGTTTTTTAGAGAAAAACCGGATTCTGTAACTTCTATTGAATGATTTTTTAGACAATAAAATCATTCAATAGAATGTAAATTTAGATATATAAACTTTTAATAATTTTTGAAAATGGGTAAGAAGTTAATCATCGTCACTACATTACTATTTTTTCAGATTATATTTTCTCAAACAATAAGACCAAATATTCAAAAGTTGGTTGATGAGATTCAAAAGGGAAATCGATTAACATCTGAATTCATAAACTATGAAGGTCAAAAATCAGAACAATTTGAACTCTGTCAGTTATTAGATTCGCTTGCCACAAGAGACGAATTAATAGAATTGGTCAATCATAATTCTGCCGCAGTAAAATGTGCTCGCTTTTGCCCCTTTATGCAAGCTCGATATAGAATATTCAAAAAAATTATTCTTGATCATCTTAACGACTACCAAGAAATAAAACTACAGTCTGGATGTATTGGTTATACTTCAGTGGTTGCTGATGAGTTTCTTTATACGATCAGGTATCATTTAACAAAAAAGGATAGTATTTTCATAATGAATCTTGACAAACAAATTCTTGAAGATCAAAATTCTAACCTACATTATAAATCAATTTTAATACGCAATTTGCAAATCAATGCTGAAAATCGTGAATTGATTAAAAAACTTGCTTTGCAAAAAAATATCCAGAAGCCATAATTTCTTTGGCAAAATATAAAAATCCTGAAGATATCGACATCATCATTAGTTATTTTGGAAATGACGAAACTGAAACTCATGCAATTTATGCCGTTAAACAATTTCCTGATATATTCGTTTTTATCCTTTTTTGGTAAAAGTTTTTAAAAAAGAATGGAGTGACCGTTATTATTCTTACCCAAAATGGCGAGTGTTGTATCAAGCACTGGCACAGTATCCTAATCAGGAGGAAACTTTAAAACTATTCGACAAAACTATTGTTGCTCATAATAAGTTTAGAAGAAAAACTTTAAGCAAATACTTGTGGATTGCGGCAACAAAATATCCAAATGAAAAATTTGAAGTTTATAAAAGTAAGATCAATCTCGATAAAGACGATTTCTTTTTACAGGAAGAGTTAGCTATAGATTAAGGATTTTTTTTTTAAGAATCTTTATTTTTTCAGAAAACAAAATAGGTCGCGGAAATATAAAAATCGTTATTTTAGTAATTTATTAAGCTAAATATTACCAAAACAACTAATAAATCTGCAAAATGAAAATTTCAGACGATATTCAAAAATTGCTTCCCTTTGGTTATCTTTTCCTTGTCATAATGGGAATATTAAAAGAGAGTTTCTTCTATTATCAACTCGGAATCAATATTTTGAAATATTCAACAATAATGGACATATTAATTAGTCCGATTGCTACTTTTACCTCAAATCCGATAGTTTTAATTTTTATACTTTTATTATTTATATTTCACTATAATTTGCCATCGTTGCTTACGAAATATAGCCACAAGAAATTCATCATAAAAACATTTGAACTAAAAAAGATTGAAGGTCTTTCTCCGGCAGAAACCAAAAGTTATTTCAATAGTCTTTCAATAAAAACACTGGCGGCAATACTTTGTTCATTTTTTCTTGGTTATGGAATTGCTGGCGGCTATGGAACTGCAGAAAAAATTAGAAACCATAAAGAAAAGCACATTTATAAAATCAATTATAATAGTGGCGAATCTGAAGAAATATTTTTAATCAACACCAACAGCCTTTATTATTTTTATACTGCAAAAGGAAGCAAAACCATAAAAATAACGCCTTTGGGAGCTGTTAAAAACATTGAACTTATCGATAATAAAATGGTTAGCAAAGGATTGTTTCTTTATAATACATCATTATGAGAGATTTGAAAAAATATAGCAATAAAACCAAAGCCGCATTTATTTTGCTGATTGTAATGTTGATTATTATTTTGAGCAACTTCAATACGCTTGAAAATTCTAAAAAAGTAAACGAAAACATAAATGCAATATATAATGACAGATTAGTTGTAGCACATTATATTTTTCAATATTCTAAAGAACTGCATTTTATAAAAGCCGAAGCAGAAAAACTAGATTTGAGCGACAACATCAAAAAAAACGAAATCAATCACACTCTTGACATCATTCACAATATCGATGATTTGTATGCCAAAACAGTTTTGACAAATAAGGAAAAAGAGCATTTTGATATTTTTCTTGCCTCGTGTAAAGAAATAAATACTCAGGTAGAAAATAAAAATTGGAGCAAAATTGCCTATGCGTGCGAACAAGCTTTGAAAACATTAGAATCTTTGTCTGAAATTCAAATCAAAGAAGGAAAAGCAAAACTGGCGGTACGCAAATGCAATGTATAATGACAACAATAGTCTTGGACAGCTTGAAATTGCATTGCTGATCATTTTAGGCGGAATCACTTTCTACTTGTTAATAGTAAAGAAAACCAAAAGAAATATCAAAATCCCAGAACCGCCTAGTATGAATTGATTCTTTTATTTCAAGTTTTAAGTCAAATAAAACTAAAAAAAATCCAAAACTATTTAAGTTTTGGATTTTTTAATATTTAGAATTTTAAAGACTTATCTGCTCCACTCAGCGATACTGTCTTTATTCATTTTTACGTAATCTTGATTATTTGCTGTTTCAGTTACCGCTAATGATGCTTTTGCAGTTTCAATTGCACCTTTTTTATCACCTTGTTTAGCTTGAATAATTGATTTTAATCTTAAGATGTAATATGGTTTATCAGTAATCATGTCTAAAGATTTGTCAACATAAGTTCTTGCAGTATCAATATTTCCGTTAGATGAAAATAAATATTGAGCCGCCGCATAATAATCGTTTGATGTTGGTCCAGCCAAGGTTTTTTCGATACTTGCAGTTGCAGTTTTGGCAGTTGGAACCTCAAATTTAAGTGCAACATGAGAGTTTTCCCAAGCCATTTCCAAATAAGCAAAATTTTGATCTAAACCATTAATTCCTATAGTAAAAGTTTCTACTGGAGTTGGCAATGCTTCTTCTTTAACCGTAGTTCTCAATGCTACATAAGCATCGCTCCAGTTTTCTGGCAATCCCCAATTATCTGTAGATAAGTAAAATATAATTTCCCAGCTTTCAATTTTAGGAATTGTATAAATTGAGTATTTTCCTTTTTTCAAAGTCTTTCCATCAATTACAACATCATCACTAAAATTAATAATCGTATTTTCGTTAGCTCCTGTTCTCCATAATTTTCCAAACGGAACTAAATTACCAAAAACAGCTCTTCCTCTTGCACCAGGTCTTGAATACGTCACTTCAACATCAGTTAAACCAACAGTTTGCTTAATATAAGCTTTTGGACTCGCCTGTGGTGTTTTTATCTGTGCTTGAGAAGCAAAAGGTGCTAATAATATAGCGAATGCAATAAGTATTTTTTTCATTTTAGAGTTTTATTTGATTCTGTTCAAATTTACAAATTCAATTAGGTAACAAATGTTAAATTTAACTTAATTCAGACTGTGATCTGTGATATTTTTTGAGCGTTTAATTCACTGAAATGATTTATGACCATATCAGCACTCGAAAGATCTTGCAAGTTTGAATTCTCACTTCTGTAGCCTACACAATAAATTCCAGCCGCTTTTGTCGCTTTGACACCATTTGTACTATCTTCAATGATAATGCATTCCTCTTTTGGCGCAATTGACAATGAAGTCGCATGATTGAAAATTGCTGGATTAGGTTTTGATTGCGGAAAATCTTCTCCGCTCACAATGTGCGAAAAATACTGATGCAGATTGAATCTTGTAAAAACTCTTTCAATAGTAACTTTCGCGACTGATGAAGCTAAAATCAACTGAATTTTATTTGCATATAAATCTTTAATCAAATCTTCAACACCTTCTAACAAGAACAAATCTTCTTTTGTGTCAAAAGCGTCATTAAAAATATTTCTTTTTCTCTGAATCAAATCTTCTACTTCATGCTCAATAGTTGGAAATAAGTTTTTTAAAGTCTGAAATGTATTTCGAGTTGAAAATCCTGTAAACGAAGTATAGGTTTCCTCTGGAACTTCAATATTTAATTCTGAAAATTGTTTGTAATAGGCATAACGATGAACGGGTTCTGTATCAACAATTACGCCGTCCATATCAAAAATTACTGTTTTAATCATTTTTTAAAGGTGCTAAGGTTCTAAGGGGCAAAGGTTCAAAGTTTTTCTTTCTGAAAACTGAAACTGATAACTGTGACTATTTATTCTTTTTCTTTCGAAATTAAATATCTAATAACGGTTTCAGCCGCATGGAGTCCGAATAAACCAGGCATGTAGCTGTTTGTTCCGTAGAAAGATTTTTTGAAGTTTTTTCCATCAGTTAATTTCAAGCTTTTTTCATTTTGGATTTCAGAAGAGAAAACCACTTTCAATTTATTGATTTTTGTCGCCTTCAATCTTTTACGGATTGTTTTTGAAAAATAACAATTGATTGTTTTCGAAATATCTGCAACTTTTACTTTAGATGCAAGCATTTTTCCTCCTGCTCCCATGTCGCTTATAATTTTGACTCTTTTGCGTTTCTGTCGCAATAATCAAATTTAATTTTGGAGTAATACTGTCAATACAATCCAAAACATAATCAAACTCTGGCGAAACGATTTCAAAAGCACGTTCTGGTGACAAAAATTCTTTTACGCGTGTCAATTTCAATTCCGGATTAATATCCATCAAACGATCACCAACAATTGTGATTTTTGGTTCGCCAACAGTTGAATGCAAAGCTGGCAATTGTCTGTTGATGTTTGTAATATCAACTACGTCACCATCAACAATTGTCATATTCCCTACACCGGCTCTCGCTAAAAATTCAGTCGCAAATGATCCAACACCGCCTAATCCTACTACCAGTACATTTGCATTTTTTAAATTCTCTAATCCTTCTTTTGTAAATAAAAGCTCGGCTCTTTCTGTCCACTCTGCCATATTATATTTTTTGTTTGTTTTTGTTTGTTTTTGTTTTCTTTTGTTTCAGGTTTCAAGTTTCACGTCTCAAGTTTAGCACTTGTCAGGCTGAGCGAAGTCGAAGCCCACGTCCTATTGGAGCGCCCTTCGACTTCGCTCAGGGTGACAACCTTAATTCTCAAAAACTCGTTTATAATTACTTGAAATAATCTCCTGTAATTCTTTTAAATCTAAAACTTTATATTCAGTCGCTAAATCATAAACCTGCTGAATACCCTCTTCAATTGTATCTGTTTCTAGCAAAAATTTATCATTTGGAACATTCTGAAAAACCGATTTTAATTCTGGGTTTCGAAGCAAATATTTTCCGAATGAAATATAAAATCCTGCGACAATTAATTGGTTTGCCAATTGGCTATTTTTAGAAAATCCGTGGATAATCATCGGAACTGAAATTTTCAATTTCTTTTTGATTTCAATCACTTCCTGAAAAGCGACTACACAATGAATGACAACTGGTTTTCTATATTTTTCAGCCAAAGCCAATTGTTTTTCAAATACTGAAATCTGAATTTCAAAAGGCTGTTCTATTCGTTTATCCAATCCGCATTCGCCAATTGCTAAACAATTTTTGGCCTGCAGTTTTTCTTCTATAATTTTCAAATCTGCTTCCAGTCTTTCTTCCGAAATATACCACGGATGAATTCCGATAGAATAAAATGGAATTGATGCATCAAATTCATGTGGATATTGATTTACCAATTCCAATACATTGGATTGATTTGTAAACTGATGCGTATGAAAATTAAAATATTCCATTAATGAAACGTTTTAACTCCCGCTTTGATTTCAATATTCAAATCATTTTCTAAAGGAACCAATGGACAAGAATACTTATGATTATAAGCACAATACGGATTATAAGCTTGATTAAAATCGATCGCTATTGTATTGCCTTTCGGAATTTTTAAATCAATATATCTTCCGCCGATATAGCTTTCTTTTCCGCAAGTTAAATCTGAAAAAGGCAAAAATAAATGATCTTTATATTGTTCTTGTTTTGAAAGATCAATACTTCTGTAAACATTCAGCTTCAGTGCTTTTCCTTCTAAAGTAAAAGACAATGTGCCGTATTTTATATATTTTGGAGTTCTCGTTCCTGTCGTTTTCATTTCAAAAACTTTCTCGTTTTTTGCTTTTTCAAATTTTGCAACCACAAAATATTTCCCATTAATCGGATAAAAATCTAACGATTTAAAAGTCTTCAAATCTTCTTCCATCAACGGACTCGTTTTAGCGTCAGCATACTCAGAATTGATTGTAGTCTGAAAATTTGCAACATTTGCGTAACTAAACTTTTTTTGGCTATAACCAAAATTCAAAATCATCAATACAACAAGTACAATTGCTTTTTTCATCTTAGAAATTTTATGCAAAAATAGTTCAAAAGTAACAAAGCAACAACGGCAAAACGTGACAAAGTTTCCTAACTTTGTTGCAAATAAGAATAATTTTACAATGCTTAAAACTGCCTTAGGTCGCTACATTAATAATTTTAAGGGTTTCACTCATGAAGTTTGGATTCTTGCATTAATTACTTTTATCAATAGAGCAGGAACAATGGTCTTGCCCTTTTTATCCAAATACTTAAAAGAAGACTTACAATTTACTTATGGCGAAGTGGGCTGGATTATGGTTTCCTTTGGATTAGGTTCTATGTTAGGTTCCTGGTTGGGCGGAAAATTGAGTGATAAAATTGGGTTTTACAAAATCATGATTTTCAGTCTTTTTACTAGTGGAATTCTATTTATCTTATTGCAATTTGTCACAACATTTTGGGGCTTATGTTTTGCCATGTTTATAATAATGGCAATTTCAGATATGTTTCGTCCTGCCATGTTTGTGTCGCTAAGTGTATATGCCAAACCAGAAAACAGAGTTCGTGCATTGTCTTTAGTACGCTTAGCAGTAAATCTTGGTTTCACTGCTGGTCCGGCATTAGGCGGATTAATAATTATAGGAATGGGATATCAAGGTCTATTTTGGGTTGACGGTATTACTTGTATGATTGCGATTTCTATTTTCGCATTTTATATTAAGGAAAAAAGAAAACACCAATAGATAAAGAAAATATCGTTTTGTCAGATTTGCCAAAATCTATCTATAAAGACAAACCTTTTTGGTTACTGCTTTTTATCAGTTTTGTTACATTTATGGTTTTTCTGCAAATATTTTCAACTTTACCTTTATATCATAATGAGAAGTTTGGACTTAGCGAATTTCAAACTGGTATGCTTTTATCTATAAATGGTTTATTAGTATTTCTATTAGAAATGCCCATTGTAAGTACTCTGGAACGAAAAGGAGTAAATAAAATTAAAAATATTGCTTACGGTTGCTTTTTTATTGCCACTGGCTACTTTATTCTATTGTTTGACTCATGGGTTGGAATTCTTGTAATCAGTATTGTATTACTCACATTTGGAGAGATTTTCTCTTTCCCGTTTGTGAATGCAGTAGCGTTAAGTCGCGCACCAAAAGGTCAGGAAGGCCAATATATGGGTTTTTACACCATGAGTTTCAGTCTGGCTCATATTGTCAGTTCTAAAACGGGACTGGAAATTATTGCGCATTATGACTACCAAATCAATTGGTTGATTATGGGAACACTGGGTTTACTAGCATTACTTTGCTGTTTTTGGCTTAATGAATTGGTAAGTACCCAAAAAAATCATAAAATCCACTTTTACTTAACTCCTTTAAATTCAATTTATTAATTTTAAATTGAAATAATTTCGTGCGCCTAAACGGCAATTCAAACTTAAAAAATAGTTAAATAACTAGTTTTATAGTTGTGTAACTAGAAAAATAGTTGTAGGTTTGAATTAAAATTAGGAAACATGCAAAAGTTAACCAACAAAGAAGAAGAAATCATGCATATTTTATGGAAGCTTAGAAAAGCTTTTGTAAAAGAAATTCAGGCAGAAATTACTGAAGATCAACCGCACTACAATACACTTTCGACTATTGTTCGTAACCTTGAGGAAAAAGGTTTTGTAGCGCACAATGCTTTTGGAAATACGCATCAATATTTTCCAATAATTACTTTAGAAGCGTACAGTAAAAAGTATATGAAAACTGCTATTGACAATTATTTCAATAGTTCATATAAAAATATGGTTTCGTTTTTTGCGAAAGAAGAAAAAATCTCAGCCGCTGAATTACGTGAAATCTTGGATATGATTGAAAATCCAAAAGAAGAAAAATAGTCGATTATGGAAGCACTTTTCATATATATAGCAAAATCAGCAGGTTTGGTTGTAATGTTCTTTTGTGTTTATCATTTTTTGCTTCGCAAAGAAACATTCTTTAATACCAATAGATGGTTTTTATTAGCAGGTTTAGGAACCTCCGTTTTATTGCCTTTTTTGGTTTATACCAAAACTATCTTAGTCAACCCTACTCCTGTTTCAAATTTTGTTTTATCACAAGTGCCTCTTTCACAAACTACTCCGAAGGAAGTTTTTGTAATCAACTGGAATTATGTTCTCTTAGCAGTTTACGGGCTCGGTTTTTTAATCTTGCTAATAAAATTTGCGTTAGACTTTTACAGCTTGCAATCTGTTTTGAAAGGAAAAAAGTTCACCAGCAAGCTGATTTCAAGTTCATCGACACCAACGAAAATATTGCTCCTTTCTCCTATTTTGAATATATAGTTTACAACTCATCAATGTACACTCCTTCAGAATTAGAGAATATCATCGAGCACGAAAAAGTGCACAGCGATCAAAATCATACTGCAGATATTTTGATGGCCCGCATTTTTTGTCTGCTTTTTGGTTTAATCCAATTATTTGGCTTTACAAAAAAGCAATCGCTCAAAATCTGGAATTTATTGCCGACAAAGAAGCCGCAAAAAAATTATCAGATAAAAGAGCTTACCAATACACGCTTTTAAAAATCACAACTCATGAAAGCTGTATTGCAATCACCAATCATTTTTATCAATCATTAATCAAAAAACGAATCGTTATGTTAAACAAAAATCAATCACGAAAAAGGAATTCTTGGAAATACTATGTGGTAATTCCTGCACTTGTCGCTTTTGTTTTGTTATTTCAAATTGAAGTAATTGCAAAAGAAAAGCAACAAGAAAATAAAAGAGAAATTCTGAAAGCAAGCAAATCTGTTGATACTTATAAAATCACAAAGACCACAACAGATTCAGAATTAAAGGAGATTGCTGATAATTTAAAGAAAAAACATGATGTTAAAGCTTCTATTTCTGATGTTGAAAGAAATTCAAACAACGAAATTACAGCTATTACAGTTGAAACAAAAAAAGGCTCTGAACAAAATCAAACTTTTATGGTGAATGGAGACAAAGCCATTAAAGATTGCCAAATTGTTGTTACAACAGAAGATGACGGATCTATAAAAATTGATTTTGTTTCTGAGAATCTAGAAAATCAGATAAAAGTTGTCAATAAAGAAAGAAAGGTTGAAGTAAAAAATGTTCAAAATTCTAAAGTAAAATGTGATGTTAAAACTACTGATAATACTCATACAAGCGTTACTACAAGTAGTAGCTCAAATTCTAGCGATAATGTAAATGTAAATGTTAACGCTAATACATCTGTCAGCGTAAGCACAAATAGTGACGGTAAGTCAAATAAAACTATTATGCTTTTTACAAATGGCACAAATGTTTCTAATAATTTACCGCCATTAGTAATTGTTGATGGAGTTAAAACAAAAAATATAGTTACTATTGATGATATGAATAAATTAAAAATGGAAACTGTAACAGTATTTACTGGAAAAGATGCTATAAAAAAATACGGAGAAGAAGCAAAAGACGGTGTTGTTATTATAGAAACAAAAAAATAAATACATCTAACCCATTATTTAACAGCCAAAACCAAAATAATGCAAAAACTAACCAACAAAGAAGAAGAAATAATGCACATTTTATGGAAGCTTAAAAAAGCTTTTGTAAAAGAAATTCAGGCAGAAATCACTGAAGAACAACCGCATTACAACACGCTTTCGACTATTGTTCGCAATCTCGAAGAGAAAGGATATGTCAATCATAATGCTTTTGGAAATACGCATCAATATTATCCAATCGTGAGTATTGAAGAATACCGAAAAGGCTTTATGAGCACTGCAATTGATAATTATTTCAATAGTTCATATAAAAGTATGGTTTCGTTTTTTGCCAAAGAAGAAAAAATTTCGGCAAACGAATTACGAGAAATCTTAGCAATGATAGAAAATCCAAAAGAAGAAAAATAATAGTTATGGAAGCACTTTTCACTTTTATCATCAAATCGGGCGCTTTAATCGCTTTGTTCTATTTTGCTTATTATTTTTTACTGCGAAAAGAAACTTTTTTACCAGCAACAGGTATTTTTTATTGGCAGGATTAATTACGTCAGTGGTATTACCTTTTGTGATTTACACAAAAGTAGTTTGGGTAGATCCAGCTCCGATACTATATTCACCAGTTGCCCAAACTGCAACTACTTCTGTTGGTCATCATTATTTTTCATCGTACAATCAGTTGCCAGCTGTTGAAGAAGAGTCTTTTGAAATAAACTGGAATTTGGTTTCGCTAGCTATTTATGCCATTGGATTTACTGCCTTTATGCTAAAATTTGCTATTGATTTTTACAGCCTAAATTCGGTTTTAAAAGGAAAAAAATCAAGCAACAAGAAGATTTCAAATTTGTTGATGTTACAGAAAACATTGCTCCTTTTTCTTATTTCGATTATATCGTGTACAACTCATCACTGTACAGCGAAGCAGAACTGCAAAGCATTCTCGAACACGAGAAAGTACACAGCGATCAATATCATACAGTCGATGTAATAATTTCTAGGATTTTCTGCATTTTATTTTGGTTCAATCCAATAATCTGGCTTTACAAAAAAGCGATTCTGCAGAATTTAGAATTTATCGCCGACAATGAAGCTTCAAAAAAATTATCAGACAAAAAAGCGTATCAATACACGCTTTTAAAAATAACAACACATGAAACTTGTGTTGCAATCACCAATCATTTTTATCAATCATTAATCAAAAAACGAATTGTCATGTTAAACAAAAATCAATCAAAAAAATGGAATTACTGGAAATATTATGCTGTAATTCCGGCGCTTACAGCTTTTGTATTTTTATTCCAAATTAAAACGATTGCTCAAGAGAAAAAAGCTTTAGCAGAAAAAACTGCGGTAACAAAAAGCGATGATACTCTAATTTTTAAAATCACTAAATCGACTACAGACCAAGAATTAAAAGACTTAGCGACAAAACTTAAATCAGAACATAATGTTGATGTTGAAATTTCAGATTTAAAAAGAAACAGCAAGAACGAAATTACTAGCATCAAAGTTCAAATTGTTAAAGAAAACGGCAAAAAGCAAATCATGCAAGTAAACAGTACAGAAGCAATAAAAGATTGTTGTATTGTATTAACTACTAATGATAATGGTTCCAAAAACATTGCTTTGACAACTGACGAAAAACCTGAAACATCAAAAATGGTTAAAACTCAAAATGTAGTAATCACCGATTTCAAAAATTCAGATGATGCACCAGATGCTCCAACTCCACCAAGCGCACCTGGCATGGTTGCTCCTGTTGCTCCTGTAGCACCGGTATTTCCAAGCGGACCACTACCTCCTGCTCCAGCAATTGATATGTCTAAAATGCCAAAGCCTCCTAGAGCACCAAAAGATCCAAAAGACAAAGTGGCAATGGCTCAGTTTGAAAAAGATATGGAGGAATTTGAGAAAAAAATGGAAAAATTTCAGCCTAACATCGATGCTATGGAAGCATACGGAAATGCAGTTGAAGAAATCATGTCTAAACGTGAAGCCATTTTTGAAAAACAAATGGAAAAATATGAGATTGCCATGCAAAAATTCAATATGAATATGGACAAATTCAATATTGACATGAAAATGAAATTTGGCAGTGATTCTCAAGAATATGAAAATCATATGAAACAATACGAGCAAGACATGAAAGAATATGAGCTTGACATGAAGCAACATGAAAAAGACATGAAAGAGCATGCTAAACAAATGAAACAGCATGCAAAAGATATGAAACAACATGAAAAAGACATGAAAATAAAAGAAAAAGCAGATAAGAAAGCTTAATTTTTTCAGTTTATAATTTAAAAACCAGTGCCCAAAAACACTGGTTTTTTAGTTCTTATAATTGATTTAATCATTTAAAAACTTTAAAAATGAGAGAAAAATTTATTATCGCATTCTTGTTTCTGGTTATTAATATAGGCTTCAGTCAAACAAAAGAAAGCAAGGAAATAGAACAAAAAATTGATATTTATATTCAAAACGTAATAGCAATAAATGAAATACCTGGTGCGGCTTTAGCCGTTATTAAAGATGGTAAAGTTATTTATGAAAAATATTACGGAAAAGCTTCGTTGGAAGAAAATAAAAAAGTAGATAAAAACACCATCTTTAAAATTTTCTCAACGTCAAAACTAATGACAACTGTTGGTGTTTTTCAGCTTATCGAAAGAGGGAAATTATCTTTAGAAGATCCTATTTCTAAATATTTAGACAACTTGCCAATAGAATGGCAAGAAATAAAAGTCAAAAATCTACTAACTCATTCCTCTGGTTTGCCGAATATTGTAATGTTTAGCGATATACCAATTCAGGCACCTTATAAAGAGAGAATAGCAATATTAGCTAAAAAACCTATGGATTTTGCTACCGGAAATGAATACCGCTATAATCAGACAAACTATTTGTTTTTGGCAAAAATTATAGAAAAAATATCAGGTTTTACATTTGATGAATATCTAATACAAAGTCAATTTTCAGACGTAAAATGGGGAGTTTACCTTTCTTCTAACTTTGGAGAACCCCATTCTAATGCCGCTGAAAGATATAACTTTAACAGAGAAACAGATTCGTATCAAAAAAGTGTTTTAGACAACGGTATAGATTCTCATTCTGCAAACGGAATGAATATCACACTGGATGAATTTATTCAATGGAACCAAAACCTCGATAATAATCTTTATTTAAAAAACGAAACGAAAATTAAGATGTGGGAACCGTTTCAGTTTAAAAACAAATATGATTTTGGTTATGGATGGGGAATATATTCCATAAACAATATTCACAGTTACGGATTTAGTGGTGGAAATGAAACTGCATTTAGAAAATTTCCTAAAAACAATCTAACCGTTATCTTTTTGTCAAATGGGCATAAATATTCTGGTGTACAAGATCAAGTTATAAATCATGTAGCCGGAATTGTAGATAAAAGCTTATTTGACGAATATGCGATTACTGATGAAAAATTAACTTTTGATTTTTTAAAATTGGATATTAATAAAGCGCTGAACAATTATAGAACCATCAAAAAGAAACATCCAGACTGGAATTTTGAAGAAAGATTAAATGCTATTGGTTATACACTACTTAGTTCTAAAAAGACTAAAGATGCCATCAAAGTTTTTGAATTAAATACGCAAGAAAATCCAAAATCAGGAAATAGTTTTGATAGTTTGGCCGAAGGTTATTTTTATAGTAAGGAATTTGAAATTTCTAAAAAATATTACATCAAATCCTTAGAATTGTCGCCTGATAATACAAATGCAAAACAAATGCTCGCAAAAAATCGATTCTTTATTGGATAAAAAATCATAGCTAACTATTTAACTAACAAAACCATTAAGCTAAAAAATGAAAAAAATATTAATTCTATTATTTCTTTGTTTTGTTTTTTCAAGTTGGGCTCAACAGAAAACAGCTGAAAAAAACATTTTCATAGCGATGGACAAAGCGACTTCGGTTTTAATGCAAAAATCAAAGGCAAATTCTATTTCTATTGGAGTTGTTAAAAATGGTGTATCATATACACGTCATTATGGAGAAATTGACAAAGGAAAAGAGAATATTGCTAATAACAATACTGTTTTTGAAGTTGCATCAATAACAAAACTTTTTACGGGATTGCTTACTGCTCAAGCAGTTTTAGAAGGAAAACTTAATCCTGACGATGATATCCGAAGATACATTATTGGATCTTATCCTAATTTGGAATATCATGGAACTCCAATTACCATTAAAGATTTAGTTTCTTTTAAAACCGGTTTCAACAAAGATCTTCCAGACAATTCTGAATTGCGAAAAAACCGGAATGACAGCAGTTATTTAGCCTTCAAAAAAATGGATGAATCATACAATCGAGAGAAATTTTTTGAAGATTTGAAAACAATTCAATTAGATACTTTGCCTGGAACTAAATTCAAATACAGCAATGGAAGCTTAAACCTTACAGCTCATATTTTAGAAAATGTATATCATAAAAGTTATGAAACACTTTTAAAGGAACATATTCTTTCAAGACTTAAAATGACTTCAACTGGAATAAATTTAAGTTCAAATATTGTCATTGCAAATGGCTACAATCTAAAAGGCGTTTTGATGCCGACAATTTCAGATAATCTTTGGGGAGTCGCCGGACGCCTAAAATCTACTTTAGGCGACTTAATCAAATTCATTGTTTATGAATTAAATACAAAAGATAAAATTGTACAGGAATCGCAACGAAATCTTTTAAATAGTCCGACAATCTGGAATGGATATTTTTGGGACCATATCGAAGTTGACGATAACGGAAAAAACTGCTGGAAACATGGCGGTGCTTTCGGAACACAAAATATGCTTGTTGTTTATCCCGAAAGACAATTGGGACTTTCCATCATTGTAAATATAAGCGATGAAAATACAGCAAATGCTTTAGGTGAAGCCATTGTGAGCCTTTCAAATGATTTGTTAAGCGAATACAAAAAACAGTCTGGAATTTACGGATATAAAATAATCAATGATAATGTAGTTTTTAACTACGTACACGACAAAGCTTTAAATGCCGATTTAGTAAAAAGCGTGTCAATTGCAGGTTCATTTGACAACTGGAATCCAAATGATCAAACCTTTCAAATGATTCGAAAAAATAAAAACACATTTGAATTAGTTGTTCCGATATCTCAGTTCGAGAAAAACAAAACGCATATGTTCAAATTTGTAATCAACAAAAGTGGCTGGATGGAAGCTCCAAAAAATGCCATAAATAAAGAAACTGAAGGAGACCAAAATCTCATTCTAAAAATTTAATCTTTCAAGTTTTATAGTCCAAAAGACTTTGCAAAAAATGCAAGGTCTTTTTTTATATCTTTGAAAAAACAAATCTGCCATGTACAAAATCTTAGCTAAATTAAATAAAGTATTATTGCCAAGTTTTACCAAACAAGGTTTGGACATTTCAAAAGCCAAAAAATGGCAAATGGCAATTATTGGCTATCGCGCTTATGTCACAAAACGCGCATTAGGGAATTAAAATCCGAATTTATTCCGCAGAAATATATTTTCATTTTTCTGCAATTCAACTATGAAAACTAAAAAAATCAACCTTCCTCCTGTTCAGGCAGTTTTGCTTGCAATTATTAGTGTACAATGTGGTGCCGCAATCGCTAAAACATTATTTCCTGCACTTGGAGCCGCAGGTACTGCATCTATCAGAATTGGCGTTTCGGCAATAATTTTGCTTCTAGCTTATAGGCCAAACTTAAAAGAAATTACAAAAACGCAATGGAAAGTCGTCATTCCGTATGGATTGTCTTTGGGCGCCATGAATTTAATTTTTTACTTTGCAATTGAAAGAATTCCAATTGGACTTGCGGTAACATTAGAATTTATTGGTCCGTTATTGCTTGCTATTATCGGATCAAAACGTCTTATTGATTATTTATGGGTTCTATTAGGCGCAATCGGAATTTTATTGATTGCGCCATGGACAAATGACCGTTTAGATAGTTTAGGTGTTATTTTTGCTTTGCTTGCTGGAGCATTATGGGCATGTTACATTGTTTTTGGAGGAAAAATTTCAAAAATAATGAATGAAGGTACAGCAGTTTCAACAGGAATGTTGCTGGCGGCAATTCTAGTTTTGCCATTTGGAATTTTCGAAAACGGACTAGCCAATCTCACTCCAAGGCTTTTCGGAATGGGCGTTGCTCTTGCATTATTATCAAGTGCGATTCCGTTTACTTTAGAAATGAAAGCTTTAGGAAAACTGCCTCCTCGTACTTTTAGTATTTTAATGAGTTTAGAACCAGCGACGACTTCAATTTGTGCTTTTATTTTCCTGAATGAAAATTTAAGTTTTTATGAGATTTTAGCTGTGGTTTGTGTCATAATTGCTTCTGCAGGAAGTACTTTGACAGCAAAAAAATAATTTGAAAACTTCAAAATTAAAATTCCAAATTCCATAAACTTGGAATTTGGAATTTTAAATATTTACTTTATTAAGTATTAATTTTTTGGAAGCAAAACAGCATCTACTACATGAATCACACCATTTGACTGATTAACATCTGCGATTGTAACTTTTGCTTTTCCACCATTTTCGTCACTAATATATAAATCTTTGCCTTTCATCCAAGCAGTAAGAGTACCTCCACTTACCGTTTTAATAGAAGCTTTTCCTTTTCCATCTTTAATTGCTTTTGCAATATCAGCCGCACTCCATTTTCCTGCCGCTACATGATAAGTCAAAATTGTTTGCAACTTCTTTTTATTTTCTGGTTTCAATAAAGTTTCAACCGTTCCTTTTGGCAGTTTATCAAAAGTCGCGTTTGTTGGAGCAAAAACAGTAAACGGTCCTTTTCCTTGTAAAGTCTCCACCAAATCTGCCGCTTTTACTGCCGCGACTAATGTTGTGTGATCTTTTGAATTTACTGCATTTTCAATAATATTTTTGTTTGGATACATTGCGGCTCCCCCAACCATAACTGATTTTTGAGCAAAAGATGTAAATCCGAATGTCAAAGCTAAAATTGCTGTAGCTAAAAATTGTCTAGTTTTCATAATTAATATTTTAAGTTATAAGCTCATTTACGACGTAATATTTGTTTTGGTTTTACAAAAAATAAAAATAATTTAAAAAAATCTTGAAATATCCTCAAAACACATTGCAAAACAGCTCATTAATTATAAAAATATTTTTGATTATTTTTATGCTCATAGAAGATTTTAAATCTTTTTAATTACTAAATTCAAAACATATTTATAACACAAAATCTACTTAAAAAACAAGAACCAAAAAGCTAAAGACACTCAATAATTTAACCTCAAAATGACAATTAATAACCATACAAAAACGATTCTTTCTATTTTAATCGTACTAACTTTTATTCAATGTAAATCCCCAGCTTATAAAATGAATTATCAAGAAAATTATCTTTCAGAAGCAGATAAAGCAATTAAACAATATACAATTCCGCCCTACCTCAAACAAGGCGATACAATAATGATTGTTGCTCCAGCAGGTTATCTTAGAGATTCAACGGAAATCGATGCAGGAGTTGAACTCGCAAAAAGTTGGGGGCTTAATATCAAATTGGGCAAGAATCTTTTCAAAAGACACAATCATTTTGCAGGAACTGATCTTGAAAGACAAAATGATATGCAGGAAGCTTTAGATGATAAAAACATTAAAGCAATCTGGTGTTCCAGAGGAGGATACGGAACTGTCAGAATCATTGATCAATTAAATTTTTCAGCTTTTAAGAAAAATCCAAAATGGATTATTGGTTATTCCGATATTACGACTCTTCACGAACAAGTTCATCGATTAGGATTTGCCTCAATTCACGCTACAATGCCTGGAGGAATGAAGAGAGCAACGCCACAAGCAAAAGAAACTCTTTATAAATCTTTGTTTGGCCAGGATTTAAGTTATGAAATACCTACTAATCCGTTAAATAAATTAGGCACAAGCAAAGGAGTTCTTATAGGAGGAAATTTATCAATTGTTATGTCGATGCTTGGCAGTAATTCTGATATTGACCCAAAAGGAAAAATTTTATTTATCGAAGATGTTGGCGAAGATTTATACCGAGTGGACAGAATGATGTACACGCTCAAAAGAAATGGTTTTTTGAAAGATTTAAAAGGAATTATTGTTGGCGATTTTGATTATAAAACAGAAGAAAATGCTGAATTTGGAGACACACAACGTGAAATCATTTTAAATGTAGTAAAGGAGTATGATTATCCTGTGATTTTTGATTTTCCGGCAGGACATATCAGAAATAATCACGCAATGACTTTTGGAAAAAAGGTAAAATTAGAATCCAATGCACAATCTGTGATTATTTCTTACCAATAAAATGAGTTTAAAAAACATCTTTTATTTAAACCTTGATTGATTTTCTGAATTAAATTTTGATTAACTTACTCCAGAAGAGACAAAATTATTAGCCTCAAAATAAAATTTCTTTTGAAAACGACTGCCCTAGCCCTGATCGAAGCGACATCCTTTTTCTGGCTCCTTTAGCCAGGAAAAGATATAGCGGAGAGCAGGAATAGCTCCTAAAAATTCAAAATTTCATTTTAGACAGACACACTTCTGTGTATCTCAAAGACAACACAAGACAAACAAATATAGCCCGTGGTTTTAACCATGGGAACATCACGCATATCACAACACGTTTCCCGCGGTTAAAACCGCGAGCTATATTTCTAAAAGAGGTTAACAAGAACTTGAAACTTGAAACCCGAAACTTGAAACAAAAAAAAGTCCCACATTACTGTGGGACTTTCTATTTATAAAAAAGCTAAGAATTATTTTTTCTCAGTTTTTTCCATTTTAGCTTTTAAAGCGACTAATACATCATTGTTGTCACCTAAAGTCGCGACTGGTGCGTTAGTAGATGCAGATGCAGTAGTTTCAGCAAGCAACTTTCACGTTTTTCTCTTCTTCTTCTCTGAAGATAGCAGTGTGAGAAGCAACTACTCTTTTGAATTCTTTGTTGAACTCGATTACTTTGAAATCAGCTGTATCACCTTTTTTCAATTTCTTTCCGTCTTCTTTTTCAAGGTGACGAGTAGGAATGAAAGCAACGATATCATCTCCGAATTCTACAGTAGCTCCTTTGTCAACGATTTCAGAAATCTCACCGTTGTGGATAGTTCCTACAGCGAAAGAATCTTCGTATTGATCCCAAGGATTAGCAGTAGTTTGTTTGTGACCTAAAGATAATTTACGTCCTTCAACATCTAATTCTAATACTACAACATCAAGTTTTTCACCAACGTTTACAAACTCAGATGGGTGTTTGATTTTCTTAGTCCAAGAAAGATCAGAAATGTAGATTAATCCATCAATTCCTTCTTCTAATTCTACGAAAATACCAAAGTTTGTGAAGTTTCTAACGATACCTGTATGTTTAGAACCTACTGGGTATTTAGAAGTAATGTCAGTCCATGGATCTTGAGTTAATTGTTTGATACCTAATGACATCTTACGATCGTCTCTGTCAAGAGTTAAGATAACTGCTTCAACAACATCTCCAACTTTCACGAAGTCCTGAGCAGAACGTAAGTGAGTTGACCATGACATTTCAGAAACGTGGATTAAACCTTCAACACCTTCAGCAACTTCGATAAATGCACCGTAATCAGCGATTACAACTACTTTACCTTTTACTTTATCACCAACAGTTAAGTTAGCATCTAAAGCATCCCATGGGTGAGCGTTTAATTGTTTCAATCCTAATTGAATTCTTGTTTTCTCATCATCGAAATCAAGGATTACAACGTTTAATTTTTGGTCTAATTCAAGAACTTCACTTGGGTGGTTGATTCTACTCCAAGAAAGGTCAGTAATGTGAATTAATCCGTCAACACCACCTAAGTCAATGAACACACCATAAGAAGTAATGTTTTTAACAACACCTTCTAATACTTGTCCTTTTTGTAATTGACCGATGATTTCTTTTTTCTGTACTTCAATATCAGCCTCGATAAGAGCTTTATGAGATACAACTACGTTTTTGAATTCGTGGTTGATTTTTACCACTTTGAATTCCATCATTTTGTTTACATATACATCGTAGTCTCTAATTGGCTTAACGTCAATTTGAGATCCAGGTAAGAACGCTTCGATTCCGAATACGTCAACAATCATACCTCCTTTAGTTCTACATTTAACAAAACCGTTAACGATTTCTCCAGTTTCATTAGCCGCAATAACTCTATCCCAAGATTTGATAGTACGTGCTTTTCTGTGAGATAATACTAATTGACCTGTTTTATCCTCACGGATGTCGATTAATACTTCTACTTTGTCACCTACTTTTAAGTTTGGGTTGTAACGAAATTCGTTTAAAGAAATAACACCTTCAGATTTAGCATTGATATCAACGATAACGTCTCTATCTGTAATTCTAACTACAACTCCTTCAACTACTTCTTCTTGATCTGTAGCGATGAAAGTTTTTGATACTAGTTCTTCAAACTCTTGTAAGTTTTTTTCATCTACTGCATCGATTCCTTCTTGGAAGTTGTGCCAGTTAAAATTTGCTAAAAACTCTTCTTGTGATTTTGTTTGTTCAGACATGCTGATAAAAAAATTTGTATTCTGTTTTTCTCGAGTTTCTCCATGCGATAGAAAATACAGAAGTTGTTTTACATAAATGGTTGATACCTAAAGGAAACTCTTCTCTGCCAAAAGGTTTGCAAAATTACTACAAATATTTGGACTTACAAAATATTTCCACATTGATTATCAGTCATTTTGTTAAGAAGCAGAAGATTTATGGTTTTTAAGACGTTTAGTCCCGCTATCCGTTGCAATCTTTTGTACCGAACCCCGGTACAAAAGGATTTCCACTTCTATCGGGGCTAGATTAGAAGTTTTTGTTTTTTATAAGATTAATAAACCCTATTACGTTTGATTAATCAGTTTGCCCTTATAATTAAAAGGGTTTGCCGTGCCTTGAATTTTTACTTGTTTGCTCCCAAACTTCTGCTCTGGCAAACTTCTTATTTTCAAAATGAAGCTCCAAACTAGGAAAAACATTAAATGAAGATTTTGTACCTATATCAAGTGTTAAATATAAATAATGCGAATTGAAAGCATTACTTTCACCTGACCAGACTAAATTTAAAGTTGAAAAATGAATTTCTGGAATCTTCTGTAGTTTATTTTGAGGTACATATAAACTTTTACCTTTAAAGCTTATTTTAAAAATTGTCCAGTTGATCCCATCAAATTCTGTAGTTACAGTTTCTCCTGTTTTAAAATATATTTCAGCTTTTAAAATTTCAATCTTTTTATCAACAACGCTTTTACAAAATTCATTAATTTTCAAATCATTAGATTTAAACTGAACAATTTCTTTGTTTTTCAAGACAAAGACAAATTTTTCTGGAAATGAAACTCTGTCCTTGTGAGCATAAATTGCACCAAAAGCAAAAAACATCACAGTAAACAAAATAAACTTAAACTTTTCCATAATATTATTTCATCTTAAAAACAAACATCAAAAATAAACCCGATAGATACAAAGCTATCGGGTTTTATATATTTTTAATGACTCAAATTCTCAATCTCTTTAGGATCATGTTTATGTTTAAACAAAATAGCAAATGCAATTGCAATAACCAAAGCATAAGTAGCAAAAGATAACCATATAGTATGCCAGTCTTTCATTAAAACCGGATTTGAAAAAACTCCGTCTCCAGAAATTGAATTTCCTTGACCTTTTACAAATTCCAACATTTTAGAGTTTGTTGTATCTGTTTGTAAAAATCCTGCTAACTCAGTTGTATTAGCAAATGATTTTGTAAAAAAACGATCGATTGCCCAGCCAGAAGTCAAACTTCCTAAAACCGCTCCTACTCCATTGGTCATCATCATAAATAATCCTTGTGCTGAAGAACGAATTTTAGAATCGGTATTGCTTTCTACGAATAATGAACCTGAAATATTAAAGAAATCAAACGCCATTCCGTATACAATACAAGACAGAATAATCATCCATAAACCTCCAACAGGATCTCCAAAAGCAAATAATCCGAAACGTAAAACCCAAGCCAACATACTGATCAGCATAACTTGTTTGATTCCGAAACGTCTTAAGAAAAATGGAATCGCTAAAATAAATAAGGTTTCAGAAACCTGAGAAATTGACATAATGATAGTCGAATATTGAATCACAAAAGAATCTGCATATTTTGGAAAATGTTTAAATTCATCCAAAAACACATCTCCGTAAGCATTTGTTAACTGTAATGCTCCTCCTAAAAACATAGAAAAAACAAAAAACAAAGCCATTTTGTAATTAGCAAAAAGCTTAAACGATTCTAAACCAAAAGTTTCAATCCAAGTTGCATTTTCTTTAATTAAACGCTGTGGTTCACATTTAGGCAATGTAAAAGCGTATAAACCTAAAATTAAAGCACCAGCTCCGGCAATATAAAACTGATATTCAGTTGCTTTACTTCCGCTCAAATTTGTAATCCACATAGCCACAATAAACCCAATTGTTCCCCAAACACGAATTGGCGGAAAATCTTTTACAATATTTTTATTGTTTAATTTAAGCGAAGTATATGATATCGAGTTGCTTAAGGCGATTGTTGGCATATAGCAACACATTGCTAAAAGCATTACTACAATAAAAGTATCTGGTGTAGTAACTTGCGCAATTCCAACTAAAACTGCGAGCATAAAGTATATGAAGAGCGCCGTATAATTTTTCCGCATTAATCCATCTATCTGCAATAATACCTGTAAGTGTCGGCATAAAAAGAGAAGCAATTCCCATGGTTCCAAAAACGAGTCCGAATTGAGTTCCTTCCCAGTTTTTTGTGCCAAACCAATAATTTCCAATTGTTATAAGCCAGGCTCCCCAAACAAAAAATTGAAGAAAGCTCATTATGATCAATCTATTTTTAATCCCCATATGATAAAATTGTCTTTTGAATAAAATAAAGCGGTAAAACTAATTTTTTAAAATAATATCTGCAAAAAATTAAGCGGTTTTTACAACATCATTTACTAATTCTAAAACAGCCGCAAACTGCTCTTCTTTATTTAAGTAGGAATTATCAATCTCAATCGCATCATCGGCAATTATTAATGGAGAATCTTCACGATGAGTATCCATATGATCGCGATCAACAACATTTTTCAAAACTTCTTCATACGACACATTGTCGCCTTTTTGCTCGCAATTCATCAAAACGTCTCTGCGCACGGGTTTCGGCACTAGCAGTCATGAATATTTTAAGTTCAGCGTCAGGAAAAACGACAGTACCAATATCTCTCCCATCCATTACAATTCCTTTGTTTTTTCCCATTTCTTGCTGTTGTTCCACTAATTTAGAACGAACTTCAGAAACTGCCGCAACTGTACTAACAAAATTAGACACCTCAATAGTCCTAATTTGTTTTTCAACATTTTCACCATTCAAATACATTTCTGCAAAACCTAAATCAGAGTTAAATTTGAACTCTAGCTGAATTTTTGGCAATGATGCAATTAAAGCTTCTTTTTCAAAAAAGTCAGCTCCAATAAAATTATGCCGCATCGCAAAATAGGCTACCGCTCGATACATTGCTCCAGTATCTACATAGACATATTCAAGCTCTTTTGCCAGTTGTTTTGCTAAAGTACTTTTTCCAGTTGATGAAAATCCGTCGATTGCAATGGTAATCTTTTTCAATTTTTTATTTTTTTATTAATCTAATTAATCAAAGTGTTGCAAATGTAACCATCTTTCTCTTTATTCGGAAGATTTACAACAGTTATAAAAGACTACTTTTAAACAAAAAAAGCTTTCGATTATCAAAAGCAAAATTACTAATGACAATAAAAAGCTATATTAATTTAAACTAAAAAGTTATCTCTCAGTTATATATTTTAATAGTAAATATCCATTAAAATATTCGTTTTGGAACTATCAATAATTTTTTGAATTCTTTTGAAAAATTCCTCATTTACCATTGGACATCCATGGCTGTTGCTGATATAATAATCTTGTTCTAGCAACGGAACTGCAGAATAAGCATGCAAAACTATGGCTCTCTCTAAAGCCTTATTATTAGTTTCATCCAAACCTGCCAATCTATAAGCTTTGCCAAAAATACCTTTGTATGTTTTTCCAATTGAATATCGACCTAAAGCTGTACAATTAGAATTTGGCATGTTGCTAAATTTTAGCATTCCTTTAATACCAGTTTCCGAACCAGAACCATGAGCTACAAGACCTTGATCTATAACTTCATTCTTTTCTAAATCGTAAACAAAAAAACGGTTTTTTCCAGAAGGAACTTTCATATCAATCAAAAATGCGATTTTAGAATTGTATCTACGATCAGCATTAATCATGTTTCTTATATCAGTTATCCTACTGTTAATTCTTTCGATCTCGACATTGGTTATCGTAGATTCATCTTCCTTGAAGTAGTGTTTTGCTCCCGAAAAAACACCTACTGTCATAAACAAAAATAAAGTAAATATTTTCATCAATTATTGAAAATTTAAAGTTAGACCAAAAAGACTTGTATTAGTCGCCAATGTATATCTTGAATAAGAATAATTGAATTTTAATTTATTCATTCTTAAACCAAATCCTAATGAAACCCCTGAAAAATTGCGTTGTTCATCAATTCGCAATTCTTCTCCTCTTCTAAAATTATATCCTAAACGCAAATTAAATGCTCTTTCGGGGAATAGTTCCAAACCAAAAGCAACATGTCGCAAAGCATTATTTACAAACGAGACTTTCTCGTCACTTGTTGACCCATCAATATTTGTTTCACCACGAACGGGATTCGAAAAAGAAATGTTCCATTGTTGCAAATTTTCTAATGTAAGATGCCAACGAAGCAGGCACATGCTCTAATTCTTGTGAAACTCCTGCTATGATTTCAAAGGGCAAATTCTCTTTTATTCCTGAATATGTTGTAAACTGTGTTCCTATATTACGAAATACTAAGGCCAAATTTACATCATTTTTTTCAATTTGATACATAATTCCCACATCAATTGCTCCTCCAATCGAATTATAACTCTCTAAAGTCGAAGTTATTAACTTCCCGTTTACCCCAATATGTAAGTCTGTATAAGGAACATTGTAAGCATATCCGAGTGTTAGCGCGCCTTCACTCCCTGTAAAATCTGATGTGGCTTGGCCATTTTCATCATAACCTTCAAAACTTCCGTAGTTTACATAACTTACTCCAGCATAAAAAGTTTGAATATGTCTGTCGTAAGTATAAGCATACGAAGCTGTTCCGTAAGATGCTTCGCCGTAATAACTCCCGTAATTCATTGCTAAATGATTATCCATATCTTCATTTAAAACCGCGGGATTAAACATCACTTGGTTAACATCTTCATCATAAATCGTAATAACTTTTCCTCCTAACGCGGCCTGCCTGGGCGATGATGTCAGGTTTAGAAATTGATAGGTGTAGCGCCCTCCTACTTGCCCGATGGAACTCGAACAAAGTAGCAACATAAAAAATAAAACAATCTGTTTTAACATGTTTTTGGAACGTTCCTATGTGGGAATAACGTAAATGCAAAGATAAAATTATATAATAGAAAAAATAATTTTTATAATTACCTTAAAATCAACAACTATGCCATAATTAAATTCCAAAAACATCAAAAAAAGAACAAAAAAATCCAAATTCCAATCTAAAACAATTGGAATTTGGATTTTATAATATTGCTTTTTTTAACTAAAGCTTACTTCAGTTGTTTTGCATTTTTCACACTTTGATCTGTAAGTGCAATTGCAAGAACTTCGCTCATTTCTTTTACATAATGAAAAGTAAGTCCTTCTAAATATTCAGCTTTGATTTCATCGATATCACTTTTGTTTTCGTGGCACAAAATGATTTCTTTAATGCCTGCTCTTTTTGCGGCTAAGATTTTCTCTTTAATACCTCCAACCGGCAAAACTTTTCCGCGCAAAGTAATTTCCCCAGTCATTGCAAGGCTTTTCTTTACTTTCTTTTGAGTCAGCAATGAAACTAATGAAGTCAGCATTGCAATACCAGCACTTGGACCATCTTTTGGAGTCGCACCTTCTGGAACGTGCAAGTGAATATTATATTTCTGGAAAATTTCCGTGCTCAATCCTAATTTCTTAGCATTAGCTTTAATATATTCTAAAGCAATTGTAGCCGATTCTTTCATGACATTTCCAAGATTCCCTGTAATTGTCAATGCACCTTTTCCTTCTGAAATCAATGATTCTATAAATAAAATATCTCCTCCAACACTTGTCCAAGCCAAGCCCGTAACCACTCCGGCAACATCATTGTTTTCGTATTTGTCGCGCTCTAATCTCGGAACTCCCAAAACAGCTACGATATCTTCATCTGTAACTTTTTTATTGTATTCCTCCTCCATTGCAACCGCTTTTGCCGCATTACGAATTACCTGAGCAATCTTAGTTTCTAAGTTACGAACACCTGATTCGCGTGTATAACCTTCAACAATTTTTTCCAATTGTTTTTTTCCAATTGTCAAATCTTTAGAAGTTAATCCGTGTGCCTCTAATTGTTTTGGAAAAAGGTGTCTTTTTGCAATTTCAACCTTTTCTTCAATTGTATAACCAGACATTTTGATTACTTCCATTCTGTCGCGCAATGCTGGCTGAATTGCCGCCATATTGTTTGACGTTGCAATAAACATCACTTTAGACAAATCATACCCCATTTCAAGGAAATTATCATAAAAAGCATTGTTTTGCTCCGGATCTAAAACCTCTAATAATGCAGAAGATGGATCTCCAGAATTTCCGTTAGACAATTTATCAATCTCATCTAAAATAAATACTGGATTTGAAGTTCCTGCCTTTTTCAAACTTTGAATAATTCTTCCTGGCATTGCTCCTATATATGTTTTTCTGTGTCCGCGAATCTCTGCTTCATCACGTAGACCACCTAATGAAATACGTACATATTCACGACCTAAAGCTTCTGCAACCGAACGCCCTATTGAAGTTTTACCAACTCCCGGAGGCCCAGTTAAACAAATAATTGGCGATTTCATATCATTTCGCAATTTCAAAACTGCCAAATGCTCAATCATTCTTTTCTTAACTTCATCAAGTCCAAAATGATCTTTATCTAATACTCTCTGAGCATGTTTTAAATCGAATTTATCTTTAGAATATTCGCCCCAAGGCAATTCTAAAAACAACTCTAAATAATTGCGTTGAATTCCAAAATCTGGCGATTGTGGATTCATACGACGCATTTTAGATAATTCTTTCTCGAAATGTTTCTGTGTTTTTTCGTCCCATTTTTTGGTTTTCGCCTTCTGCCCCATTTCGTCCATTTCCTCTTCTTGCGAAACGCCTCCCAATTCTTCCTGAATGGTTTTCATTTGTTGATGAAGGAAATATTCTCTTTGTTGCTGATCTAAATCAAAACGAACTTTTGACTGAATGTCATTCTTCAATTCTAATTTTTGAAGTTCAACATTCATATAACGCAAAGTTTCCAAAGCGCGCTCTTTTAATCCATTTATTGATAAAAGCCCTTGTTTTTCTTTTACCGATAAATTCATGTTTGAAGAAACAAAATTGATCAAGAACGATTGACTCTCAATGTTTTTAATCGCAAATGTAGCTTCTGATGGAATATTTGGGCTCTCTTTGATAATCTGAATTGCCAATTCTTTAACTGAATCTAAAATTGCTGTAAATTCAGTGTCATTGTCTGCTGGCCTTTCTTCTGCAACCTCTTTTATTGTTGCATTCATATAAGGTTCTTCTGAAACTACTTCGTCAATTTCAAAACGTTTTTTTCCTTGTAAAATAACGGTAACATTTCCGTCAGGCATTTTTAAAACGCGAAGAATTCTGGCTACAGTTCCAATTTTATGAATATCATCTTTAGATGGATCTTCGTCTTCTTCATTAATCTGAGATACTACACCAATTATTTTTCCGCCTGCATTGGCATCATTAATCAATTTGATAGATTTATCTCTTCCCGCTGAAATAGGAATAACAACACCTGGAAATAAAACAGTATTACGCAAAGGCAAAATTGGCAGAGAAACAGGAAGTTCCTCATTATTCATTTCTTCTTCGTCTTCGGGAGTTAACAATGGAATTAATTCTGCTTCAGAATCAAATTCCTGAAGTGACAGATTGTCAATAGTAAGTATTTTATGATTTGACATAATAATATATAAGTCGTTTTGTCATTAAATGATTAATACAACTTGCAAATAAAGCTCGAAATTCATTATTTTCTAATAAAAACAAGCTAAAACTTAATTTACAAGATACACCTATAAAATAGACAATCACTATGCCAAGAATGGAACATACAGTATCTATTTAATCGACCAAACTAATAAAATCAAATTGTATTACCAAAAAAATCCGCACAAGGCGGATTTTAAGCGAGTCAAGAATAAATTATTATAAACCTTCTATATCTATATCAAAAGATCCTGAAATTGTTTTTTCATCATTTATACTAAAATTTTGAACGACCAAATCAAAAGTCCCCACGAGCTTTGTTGCTGTTTTTGAAACAATTGTTATTGACCCAGATTTAGATGTATATATGTAATCATTTATTCTGAAAGTACCTGCAACAACGTTTTCAAGAGCGCCACCCGTATTTGATGAATTAGTTGAAACCTGATAAGTTCCGGCTCCATATGATTTATTAATACTCAAACCAACACTTACACTCCCATCATTCTTTTTCCAACTATACTATAATATGGATTACTACCAGATGCACTTACAGCAGTTACATCAACTTTATCATTAATGAAATCAACCCCATTTACTTTTGCTTTCAAAATTTGATCTGAATCATCTGCAGGAATATCTGTTGTATAAGGCACATTAACAAAAGTACCATTTGTAATTACTTTAGTTTCAGTTGAACCATTATCAGTCTCTCTAAATCCTGTAAATTGAAAAGTACCTGAAATTGTTTTTTTTGTTTTATCCACCGCAGTAATTTTAATAATTGCTGTATCGGTATAATTTTTTACTTCTAAAGATGCCGCATCTTCGTTTGAAATACTAGCAAATGCATCTACATCAACTTTTTCGGCGTAAGCCAAAACAAAATGATCCGCATTTTCTTTGCTGTTTGCCCATGTATATGTTCCTACTTTATTGCTTGGCAAAATGATTTGAATTAAATCTCCTTTTGAAGATCTAGTTCCAGCTATTAATACATAGTTATCTGTTACAACAGCGGTTGTAGTATTTGCAACAAATTCTTCTGTTCCGATTTTAGCCTTAAAAACAGCCTTTTCTTCAACAGTTCCGCTTCCATTTCCGTTTCCGTTTCCACTATTCTCAGAACCTTGGATATCACATCCATCATCAAAAGGACTACAAGAACCTAAAAGAGTGCATATTGCGAAAAGCAAAAGAAATAAAGTATTTTTTTCATGTGGTATTTATTTTACGTACAAATATAGATTTTATCCAAAGAAATAAAAATCTTACACATTCTAAATTATTTTAAAAAAATAAAATTAATTTTATAGAAACTGTAACAAACTAAAAAAAGTCAAGTCCTTATAAAAAACTAGCAATCATTACTTGAGTATAACCAACCAAAATATCGAAGAATTAATCGCGCTTTGTAAAGAGAATAATCAAAAAGCCCAATTTGAAATTTACAACCGATACAGCAAAGCTATGTACAACGTGGCTTACCGTATTGTAAAAGACGAACATTTTGCACAAGACGTCATGCAAGAAGGTTTTTTGAAAGCATTTACAAAAATAAACGACTACAAACAAGAAGTTGCTTTTGGCGCGTGGCTGAAGAAAATTGTGATCAATTATAGTATTGATTTTTATAAAAAGAATAATGCTTTTCAGATCGACGATCTAAGCAAGACGCTTTATAAAATTGAAGATAAGGATGACTTTTATTCTGAAACCATTGATTTTAACACTTTAAAAGTAAAACAAGTTTTAGACACTATTTTAAGTCTGAAAGACAATTACCGAATGGTTCTGACACTTTTTTACATTGAAGGTTACGATCAAGAAGAAATAAGCGAAATTTTGAATATTAGTTATCAAAACTGCCGAACAACATTAAGCAGAGCAAAGGAAAGTTTGCGAAAAAAATTAGAGGAGATATGAAAATGGAAAAGAACAACGACAATTTAGATCAATTATTCAACAAGTTTGAAGACCAATGGGATGTTCAAGAATTAAATCCAGATCATCAGGATATTTTCTTGAATAAATTAAACCAAAAACAACCTAAAAAGAGAAATTATTGGTTTGCCACAGCAATTGCGGCGACTATAGTTTTAATGCTTGGAATAACTGTTTTTTATAAAAATGAGAAACCAAAGGAATTCAAATTTGCATCTAAAGAAACACAGCGTACCGATTCTATTTTCAATATTCTGATTGATAACGAGCTGGTTAAACTTAAAGAAAAAAGTTCGCCCGAAAATGAGCAGATCATAAATGATGCATTAAAACAAATGAAAGTTTTTGATGCCGATTATCAAAAAATCATTAATGAATTGCAAAAAAACGGTGAAAACAAACAAATCATTTATGCCATGATAAGCAATCTGCAAACAAGAATTTCATTTCTGCAGACGGTTTTGAAAAGAATTGAAGAAAACGAAAATTTAAAAAACACAAGCCATGAAAAAACATTATAAAATACTAATTCTGTTCATCTTGATGCCTTTTTTGGGGTTTTCAAATGATGACACGAATATTTCGAAACAAAAAAATATCAAAAAAACCTATATAGTAAATTCTAATGCAGGAATTGATATTGACAATAAATATGGAAACATTTCGGTATCCACTTGGGACGAAGATAAAGTAGATCTTGACATCACAATCAAAGTGACTGGCGGAAATGAAAATTGGGTAAACGAAAAACTGAACACTATTGATGTTGATATTACAGCTTTAAAATCAATGGTTACAGTGGTTACTAAAATCGGAAGTTCTACCAACAAAGGAAGAGGAAGCGACAATAGTTTTGAGATCAATTATGTAATCAAAATCCCGAAAAACGGAACCGTAAAATTGATGAACAAATACGGAAATATTACAACAATGACTATTGAAGGCGCAACTGACATTAGCTGTAAATACGGAAAAGTTACTCTTGGGAAATTGAACAATGCAACAAACAGGCTAAATATCGAATATTGCCAAAATTCATCTATCGATTATATCAAAAATGGAACTGTAGAAGCTCGTTATTCAGGTTTGAAAATCAATGATTCAGGCAATATCAATTTTGATGCAAATTATACAGATTTAGTAGTTTCTGACGCTCAAAACATTAAATACGACTGTAATTACGGAAATTTGAAATTTCAAAAAGTAAACTCTTTTTCAGGTTCTGGAAACTACCTTACAGTATCTGTTGCTGAAGTATCAAGCAATTTAAGCATTAATACAAATTACAGCAAAGTCAATATTGGCTCGCTGACTGAAAAGGCAAATAATGTCAATATCAATTCTGGATATACTGATATTTCATTAGGCTACAATTATAATTACGCTTTCGATTTTGATATTAATACCAAATATGCCAGCATTAAAAATGGAGATGATCTTGAAATTAATGTGAGTGAAACTAAAAACAACTCAAAAACTATAAGCGGTTATCATAAAAAGAAAGGTCAGAATAAAGTAATAATTAATTCAACTTACGGAAACGTATCATTAATCAAAAAACAATAATTTTAAATAATCAAAAACCATGAAAAAAATTATTCAATCAGTAGTTTGCAGTGCACTTTTAATTGGCCTTACAGCTAATGCACAAGAAAAAATTAACGGAAACGGCAATGTTGTAACTCAGACAAGAACAACTTCAGAATATGATGCAATCAAAATATCAGGTTTTTATGATGTTGATTTAGTAGCGGGAAAAGAAGGGAAAATTACAATTAAAGGAGAAGAAAATATTCTAGCCGCAATTATTGTTGAAGTCGAAAATAATGCTTTAAAAATTTATACAAAAAAGGGAACCAATATTCGTCCGAGTACAGGAAAAAAGTTGAGATTACAGTTCCATTCGAAAAAATATCTGAACTTAATCTTTCTGGCTCAGGAGATGTTGTTACAAAATCGCCGATTAAAAATGATAAATTTTCAGCAAAATTATCCGGTTCAGGAGATATTGATTTAGATGTTGCGGCAAACTCTTTTGATTTTAGTTTGAGCGGTTCAGGAGACATTAAATTAAAAGGGAATTCAGATGACTTAGTTATCAAGCTTTCTGGTTCAGGTGATATCGAAGCGACTAATTTGAAGTCTAAAAATGCTAATGTTATGGTTTCAGGTTCAGGTGATGTTAAAATCAACTGCAATGAAAGCTTAACAGCAAGAGTTTCTGGCTCAGGAGACATTAAATATACTGGAAATCCTGAAAAACGTGATGTGAAAGTTTCAGGTTCAGGAAGTATTTCAAAAGCATAAATTAAAAAGAACTCAATAATAAAAGATTTTTAAAAATCATCAAATCAAAAATCGAACAATCATTCGTCTTTTATTATTGAGTTTTATTTTCTTCATACTTTATTAAATAAAAAGAGGCACTTAAAGTGCCTCTTTTTTATGAACTCTTCTTAGAAGGAAAATTGCCGTAACAAAGAAAATCGCCAAAATTACAATGGCGGCGCGTGGCCCCCAATGTTGGTCAATTATTCCATAAATACACATTCCTATTACAATTCCTATTTTTTCGGCAACATCATAAAAACTAAAAAACGAAGCTGTATCTTCTGTTTCAGGCAACAATTTTGAATACGTAGAACGTGACAATGCCTGGATTCCTCCCATTACAAATCCCGCAACGGTTGCCATAACATAAAAATGCATTGGCAATGTTATAAAATATGCCAAAGCGCAAAATACTGCCCAAATAGCGTTGATAAAAATCAAAGTTGGTACATTTCCATATTTTGCCGAAGCTCTTGAAGTTAAAACAGCCCCAACAACAGCTACTAGCTGAATTAACAAAATGCAAATAATTAATCCTTGTTGACTTTCTTCTGGTGACGACCACTTAATTTCTTGCGCACCAAAATAAGTTGCTACCAGCATTACGGTTTGCACTGCCATGCTTGAAACAAAAAATCCGCCTAGATATCTTCTTAAAGGGATATTATCATTCAATAAACCCCAAACTTTTTTTAACTCTTTAAAACCATTGAAAACAACACTTCTAGTCAATTTTTGGCCATTTTCTTTGCTTCCTTTTGGCAAATAATAATAGGTATATTGGCTAAAAAGAATCCACCAAACACCTACCATAATAAAAGAATAACGCATTGCTTCCATTGCTGTAATATGGAAAGTATCTGGAAACATGATCATTCCAAGATTAATCACTAATAAAATTACGCTACCAATATATCCTAATGAATATCCTTTGGCACTTATTCTATCCTGTTGATCCTCAAAAGCAATATCTGGCAAATAGGAATTGTAAAAAACCAAACTTCCCCAATATCCTATCAATCCTAAGAAATAAAATGCTAATCCGATATAAATATGCCCAAGATCAAACCAATACAATCCCATACATGACGAAGCGCCTAAATAGCAAAAGAATTTCATGAACGCCTTTTTATTTCCCACATAATCTGCAATTCCTGATAATAATGGCGAAATAAATGAAACAACTAAAAACAACTGCCGCAGTGGTAAAACTAATTAATGCAGAATTTTTGAGATGCATCCCGAAAACATCAATATAATGACCGCGATTTGTAAACAATGCTTCGTAAAATATAGGAAATACTGCCGAAGCTATCGTAAGTGTATAAACTGAATTTGCCCAATCATAAAATGCCCAGGCATTTAATAGTTTCTTATCTCCTTTTGGTAGGTTTTTCATAGAAATGGTTTTGTTAATGCGCTACGAATTTATCTAATTTTTATGATAATCGAATACAAATATTTCAATTCGTATATTATTAAATCATAAAGCAAAAAAAGCTACTCGAAAACGAATAGCTTTTAATATCATGTCTTTGCAATGTAAAATTTATTTTATAGTTCCTACTTTAAGCGCAATTGCTTTAGCTTCAGGAACCAATGCTTTTATATTAGCAATTCTTGTCGCATCTGAAGGGTGTGTGCTCATAAATTCTGGAGTTCCTGATGCTCCCGATTTTGCGACCATTCTGCTCCAAAATGAAACTGCGTCATCTGGATTATAGCCGGCAATCGCCATTAATGTAAGACCAATTTTATCAGCTTCGCTTTCATTGCTTCTGCTGAAAGGAAGCATTACTCCTACTTCAGATCCAATTCCGTATGCTTGTGCAAAAATTTGTTGCGTTGCTTCAGATTTTCCGCTTGTTGCGGCTCCTAAAGCGACTCCACCAATTTGCTCGCAATTGTGCCGCCGACATTCTTTGTGCACCGTGATTAGCTAATGCGTGCGAAACCTCATGTCCCATTACAGTTGCCAAACCAGATTCATTTTGCGTAACTGGCAAAATACCTGAATAAACAACAATTTTACCGCCAGGCAAACACCATGCATTAACTTCTTTATTATCAACTAATTTATATTCCCAACGATAATCTTTCAAATATTGGGTTTGTCCTAAATAGTTCAAATATTTTTCTGCGACCAATTTAATTTTATACCCAACTGTTTCTACAAGTTTTGCATCTGAAGTTCCAGTAATTACTTTGTTTTCAGTCAAAAACTGATTGTACTGTTGAAATGAAGATGGAAATAATTCACTATTGGAAACAAAATTTAAATTTTGTTTTCCTGTTATTGGGTTTGTTGCGCAACTGTAAACCAAAACAGCTGTAAAAACCCCCGCAATTAGATGTTTTTTCATGATCTTAAAAATTTAAACACACACAAAAATACAACTAATAAAAGTCAAAATTATTATAGAATTTTTTAAAAATTTACCAGAATTTACTTATTCACCAACAATATGGAGTTCATTGAATTCTTTATCAACAATTAAGAAGTTATTTTGCGCAAATGCAATTTTATCAAATTCGATTTTTTCATTGTCGATTTCGATTTCAGTAACTTTAAACGGAAGTCCAATTAAATTGATTTTATACTTACTGTATGGCGTATCATATTTCCCTTCTTTATGAAGCTGAATAATCAATTCTTTATCTTTTCCAATAGAACGCAATGATAAATGGCTGTAACGTCCTTTTTTATAATCGTAACCATCCTGCGCATCTTCATAAACTGCTGATTTTTCTTTTCCATGTTTATAATAAACATCCAAAGTCAATTCATCAAATTCTAATTCACCAACATATTGCTGAACAGGATATTTTGGAATAATAGCACCCGCTTTTATAAAAACCGGAATTTCGTCAAATTTTGTATCAATCCAAATTTCTCGCCCTCCAACAAAAAGCTCGTTTGTCCAGAAATTATACCATTCACCTCTAGGTATATACATGCGTCTACCTACAGCATTAGGTTCAAGAATTGGACATACTAAAATTTGGTTTCCGAAGATAAATTCGTCATTTCGATAATGCGTTTGTGTGTCATCTTGATCATAATAAACTAAAGGTTTCAACATCGGAATTCCTTCTTCAATATATTGCCAAAACATAGTATATAAGTATGGAAGAAGCTGATAACGAAGACTCACAAATTTTCTGGTAATATTAATTACTTCTTCATCAAAAGCCCAAGGTTCCTGATTCCCGTGATCACCAGAAGAATGCGTTCTGCAAAAAGGATGAAAAACACCTAACTGAATCCAGCGTGCATATAATTCTCCTGTAGGTTGTTCAGCAAAACCTCCAATATCAGAACCAGTAAAGCCCATTCCTGAAATTGACATTCTCTGAACCTGAATATTCGCAATCCACAAATGTTCCCAAGTTGCGACGTTATCTCCCGTCCATGATGATGTATAACGTTGAGCGCCAGAATAAGCTGACCTTGTAATCACGAATGGACGTTTTGGATAAGCAAAGCGTTTTACACCGTGATAAGTGGCTCTAGCCATTTGTGTTCCGTAAATATTATGTGCTTTTCTATGACTACAAGGGTTTCCGTCATAAACATGTCGAACATCCATCGGGAAAGTTTTGTTTGGAACCTCCATAACAGCTGGTTCATTCATATCATTCCAGACTCCTTTTACACCAATATCTGAAATTAATTCTTTAAATAATCCTGCCCACCATTCTCTTACTACGGGATTTGTATAATCTGGAAAATTACATTCTCCAGGCCAAACTTTTCCTTTCATATAAGGACCATCGGCACGTTTGCAGAAATAATCTTTTTCTAGAGCTTCTTTATAAACCCAATAATTTTTATCAATTTTAATTCCGGGATCGATGATTACGATTGTTTTGAAACCGTCTTCGGCTAGTTCGGCAACCATCTTTTTTGGATCAGGAAAATATTCTTTATTCCATGTAAAACATCGAAAACCATCCATATAATCAATGTCCAAATAAATGGCATCACATGGAATTTTAAGTTCTCTAAATTTTGAAGTGATTTCTTTGACTTTACTTTCTGGATAGTAACTCCATTTACATTGATGGTAACCTAAAACCCAAAGTGGCGGTAATTCAGGTTTTCCAGTTAAATCAGTATAAGTTGTAACCACATCCTGCATTTGCGGACCATAAATGAAGTAATAATTCATTTCTCCACCTTCTGCCCAAAAACTGGTTACATTTCTTCTTTCCTGACAAAAATCAAAAAAGGTTCTAAAAGTGTTATCAAAGAAAACGCCGTAAGATTTTTGATTGTGTAATCCGATATAAAACGGAACTACTTTATAAAGAGGCTCTTGGTCTTTGTGATAAGCATATTGATCGGTGGCAAAATTCTCTACTCTTTTACCTTTTAAGTTCATTTGAGTGGCTTTGTCTCCAAGACCGTAAAAACATTCTCCATCTTTTGAAGACTTACTCATTTTCACAATGTTTCCACCGTATTCGTAGCTTTCTTCCCAGTGAAATCCAAGTTCATCCTGAAGAATCAAACAATTTTCTAAGTCATAAATAGACAAACGGACATCTGCTTTTTTAATTTTACAAATTACCTTGCTGGTTCTGATTTCAAAATAATTTTCGTCTTCGCTGACTTGCAAAAAATTATAGCCATGCAATTGCGTTTTATCAATCGCATACGAAAAATCGTTGCTGAAATAGCCTTTTGTGGTAAAACGAAAACGAATTAAACTGTCTCTAAGAACCGTGACTTTTAAAATTACATTATTGTCAGTGTAAAAAGAAATGGAATCTCCCTCATGCTCGTACGAAACTATTTTTGACGGAAATAAATTGCCTTTATGTTCTAGTGATGTATTTGTAATCATATCGCTATTGTCTTAATTATATAACTCAATCCCTACTTCAAACATACAAAAAAACTTGGTAAAGCACTATGAATAAAAGGTTTATTCACGAAAACGTTTTTTCTGAATGAGTAACAAATTACTTTACAAAAAATCAATAATTCGATAATTTAAAAACGCTAAAATGACAAAAAAGCATTCCCAGAAATTATCTCTAATTTTCTATTCAAAAGAATAAACAGTAACGCTCAACGGAGGCAAAATTAATTCGACCGAATAATCTCTGCCGTCATAAGGCGAATTATCAATTTTTAAAGATTTTGAATTCCCTACTCCGCTTCCACCATAAATTACAGCATCACTATTGAAAATCTCATTTAATTTTCCTTTTTTGGAAATACCAATTCTATAGTTTTCCCTGACAACTTGCGTAAAATTGCAAATTACAACCAAATTCTCATCAGGATTATTTCCTTTTCTGATATAAGAAATAACAGCATTTTGATGATCTGAATAGTTTATCCATTCAAAACCTTCACCTGTAAATTGCTTTTCGTACAATGCCGGCTGAGATTTGTATAATTGATTCAAATCTGTAATCACTTTTTTGATTCCCGAGTGATAATCATATTGAAGCAAATGCCAATCTAAGCTCTTTTCAAAATTCCATTCATCGCTTTGCCCGAATTCTGCTCCCATAAACAATAATTTTGTTCCCGGATGTGTAAACATATAACCGTAAAGCAATCTCAAATTTGCAAATCGTTGCCATTCATCCCCAGGCATTTTATAAATCAGCGATTTTTTGCCATACACCACTTCGTCATGAGAAAACGGAAGCATAAAATTTTCTGTGAAAGCATACGTCATTGAAAAAGTCAAATCGTTTTGATGGTATTTTCGATAAACCGTTTCTTTTTGAAAATATTTCAGCGTATCATGCATCCAGCCCATCATCCACTTCATTCCAAAGCCTAAACCTCCATAAGATGTTGGCCTCGAAACCATCGGGAAAGATGTACTTTCTTCAGCAATTGTCTGAACTCCATTAAAGTTAGAATAGATAACTTCATTGAATTCTTTAAGAAAACTAATACTGTCTAAATTTTCTCTTCCGCCATAAATATTAGGTTCCCATTCACCGTCATTTCTAGAATAATCAAGATATAACATCGAAGCTACTGCATCAACTCTTAATCCGTCAGCATGATAATTTTGAAGCCAAAAAACAGCATTACTGATTAAAAAAGCACGAACTTCATTTCGACCATAATTAAAAACCAAGCTTTTCCAATCCGGATGATAGCCTTTTCTTCTATCTGGATGCTCATATAAATGCGAACCATCGAAAAAGCCTAAACCGTGTGCATCATCGGGAAAGTGCGATGGAACCCAATCTAAAATTACACCAATTCCAGCCTGATGAAGTTTGTCAACCAAAACCATAAAATCCTGAGGTTTTCCAAAACGAGAAGTTGGCGCAAAATAGCCTGTAAGTTGATATCCCCAAGAAGGATCATAAGGATATTCCATAATCGGCATGAATTCAACATGGGTAAAACCAGTTTCTTTTACATAATTTACCAAATCATCTGCTAATTCTAAATAAGTCAAAAATCGATTATGTTCTGCACGTTTCCAAGATCCTAAATGCACTTCATAAACTGAATAAGGTTTATCAAGAGCATTATTTTCATGGCGCGATTCCATCCAATTTTCATCTTTCCAATTGTAATCTAAATCCCAGACAACTGATGCGGTATGTGGTGGTTTTTCACAATATAAAGCAAACGGATCTGCTTTTTCGGTTACAACACCATCAATATGCGACTGAATTTTGTATTTATAAAGCGAACCTTTGGACAAATCAGGAATAAATCCTTCCCAAATTCCAGAAGAATCCCAACGAACTTGCAATTCATGTTCGCCTTGAACCCAATAATTAAAATCTCCAACAACAGAAACCGATTTGGCTGTCGGGGCCCAAACGGCAAAATAAACGCCTTTTGTCCCATTTACTTCAATTAAATGCGCTCCTAACTTTTCATATAATTTGAAATGTTTTCCTGCTTTGAATAAATCAATATCAAAATCGGTAAATAGAGAATGCGTAATTACTTTTGTCATATTTGGTTTTTAAGGCAATAATTGAGTTTTTGGGTTTTGGATTTTTTGAATTGGAAGTTCTTAAATTTTATTCAATTCTAAAATTATCAGATAGAATTGCTCCTTTTTTAATCACAACAATACCATCTTTTATACTATATAATTCGTTTGTGAAATTATCTAAATGTTTTCCTCCGCTAATGTGAACATTATTTCCAATGCGGACATTTTTATCTACCAAAGCATTTTTAATAAAACAATTTTCACCAATTCCGACATGAATTTTACTTATGCTTGCTTCATGATTTAATTCGTCCAGATCTTGATAGAAGTCATTACCCATAACGTAACAGTTTTCAAGAACAGTTCCAATACCAATTCTGGAACGAATTCCAATTACTGAGCTCTTAATTTCTTTAGCATTGATGATACAACCTTCAGAAATCAATGATTGGTTGATAATCGAATTTCTGAATTTTGACGGCGGAAGTAATCTTGGTCTTGTAAAAATCTTATTATCATTATCGAACAGATTAAACTCTGGAATATCAGCGGTCAAGCCGATATTAGCTTCAAAAAACGATTCAATATTTCCGATATCTGTCCAATATCCTTCGTATTGATAACTCAATATTTTATGTTTTCCAACGGCTTGCGGAATAATTTCCTTTCCAAAATCTTTCGTATCTGGATTCGACATTAATTCTTCCAATAATGATTTATTGAAAATATAAATCCCCATTGAAGCCAAATATTTTTTCCCCTTTTCCTGCATTTGCTCGCTCACTTCAGATTCCCATTGTGGTAATAATGAAGCATCTGGCTTTTCAATAAAAGCTTCAATAACACTTTCGTGATTCGTTTTTAAAATCCCAAATTCGGGAGCATCTTTAGCATTAACAGGTAAAGTAGCAATAGAAATTTCAGCATCTGCCGCAATGTGAGCTTCAAGCATTTCGTTAAAATCCATTTGGTAAAGCTGATCACCAGAAAGAATCAAAGCATGGTCAAAATCATGTTTCAAAAAATGAGACATACATTGTCTAACAGCATCAGCAGTTCCTTGAAACCAAGTTGGATTGTCTGGAGTTTGTTCTGCCGCCAAGATATCAACAAAAGACTGGCTGAAAATGCTAAAATTAAAAGTGTTTTTAATGTGGGCGTTTAAAGATGCAGAATTAAACTGTGTCAAAACAAATATTTTGAAAATATCCGAATTGATGCAATTCGAAATTGGAATATCTACCAAACGATATTTTCCCCCAATAGGAACTGCAGGTTTTGATCTAGTTTCTGTCAATGGAAATAAGCGAGATCCTTGTCCGCCTCCTAAAATAATGGCAACTACATTTTTCTTTTTAAACTTCATTTTGCTGAATTATTAAGTTGTATATTTCGATGTATTCTTGGCACACACTTTCCCAGGAATGATCTGCAGACATTCCTCTTTTTAAAACTTTATTGAAATTTATTTTATCATCGTACAGCTTTACTGCTCGATTGATAGAATAACAAATATCGCCAATTGAAGCCTGGTCGTGGCAAACTCCATTTCCATCATCACCAAAATCAACAACCGTATCTCGCAGTCCACCAGTTCTTCTCACAATTGGAACAGTTCCATATCGCATGGCATACATTTGGTTCAAACCGCAAGGCTCCACCCTTGAAGGCATTAAAATAAAATCGGAACCAGCATAAATCAAATGCGCCAAATCTTCATTATAACCTATAAAAACATTGTAATTGCCTTTATAATCGTTGCGTAATTGCGTCAATTGTGCTTCTATTTCTTGATTTCCTGACCCTAAAATCAGAATATTAATGTTCTCAAAATTTTCAGATAACGCTAATGCCGAAGCTTGTGGCAATAAATCACCGCCTTTTTCTTCAAATAAACGCCCAATAAAACTGAAAAGAGGTTTTGAAGGATCTAATTCAAATTGCTCGCAAAGCTTTTCTTTATTTTTTTGTTTTCCAATTTCAAAACTTTCAATAGTATAATGATGCTCAATCATTTTATCTTTTGACGGATCCCAAACTTCAATATCAATTCCATTTAAAATCCCTTTCGATTTATTTCGAACCGAATTGAACAACGCTTCCAATCCGTTTGCATATCGATTTATTTCATTAAGATAACTTGGTGAAACAGTGGTAACTGCATGTGCACACTTTACCCCAACAGCCAATGAATTAATCGAATGATTCCACTCTAAAAATCCTACATGAATCAAATCAAATTCTGGCAAATAATGCAGTTTGTCAAATCCAAACCATCCCTGATATAAACCATTATGGATTGTTATGGCTGTTTTTACATTTCTTAAACTTTCATATTTATAGGCATATTTTATCAAAAATGGAACAACTCCTGTATGATGATCGTGACAATTTATTATTTCTGGAACTTTATTGCGAGCTACAATCCAATCTAAACTTGCAATTTGGAAAGATAGAAATCGTTCAATATCATCTTCATAGCCATAAACATTAGGTCGATCAAATAATTCCTTAATTTCTATGAGATATAATTCATAGCCGAGCTTATCAGAAGTCTCTTTTAAAACACTAAAAGGGAAATTAAAATTCCCAAGTTTTACATTTCCCCAATGAACACATTCAAAATCATTTTCTTTTCTGAATTTTGTATCATAGCAAGGAACAACGACTCTTACCTCGTGCCCTGCATTAGTCTGATATTTTGGCAACGCTCCAACAACATCGGCCAATCCGCCTACTTTTGCCATTGGGTAACATTCTGCGCTTAAATGAAATATTTCCATCCTAAAATTTTATAACAGTATTAAATAGTAATTGTTGATTTATTTTTTTCAGCTAATCAATAATATGCTACTTTTATGTTCTTTAAATTTAGGAAAAAATTAGGAGAATCCTGCTCTCTAAAAAAATTTATCAATATGTCAAAAAAGGAAACTAATCCTACTAATTCATTAAAAATTCCACAATTTATTATTGTATCCTGTAAAATTTGCGCTTTTATTTCTACCAAATTGGTTACTAAATACGCCGCAAAATTATTTACAACGCCTGTAAAACATAAGATTCCAAAACGAGAACTTGAAATGGATTCTAAAAGCGTTCACAAAATAATTCATGTACCAGCAATAAACAAAAACGTTGTAACATACCAGTATGGAGAAAGCAATCGTAAAGTTTTATTAGTTCACGGATGGTCTGGAAGAGGCACACAACTGTTTAAAATAGCAGATGAACTTTTGAAAAATGGTTTTTCAACAATAAGTTTTGACGCTCCTGCACATGGAAAATCTCGAGGAAAATCGACGATAATGTCTGAGTTTATCGCTTCTATATTAGAAATTGAAAAACAATTTGGTCCTTTTGAAATTGCAATTGGTCATTCGCTTGGCGGAATGTCTGTGTTAAATGCAATTAAGGATGGACTTCATGTAAACAAAGCAGTTATTATTGGAAGCATGATATTGTACAAGATATTCTAGATGAGTTTATTTCAAAATTAGGCTTAAAACAAGAAATCAGCGAACGTCTTCGTGATCGTTTTGAGGAGAAATATCAAGTAAAAATGGATGATTTTTCAGCGTATCGAGCGGCGCAAAAAGTAAAAAATCCTGTTTTAGTTATTCACGACAATGACGACCCTGAAGTTCCTGTTAAAGCTGGAATTCATATTCAGCAAAATCTTGAAAATGGAACTTTATATTTGACAGATGGACTAGGTCATCGAAAAATACTTGGAAATCAAAATGTTATCAAAAAAACTCTAGATTTCATCAAAACTAACTAATTTTGTGATAGTTATATTTTCACCCCGATTAACTTAAAAACAAATTTAAAATGAATTTATTTGGAGAAACATCAGATTGGGAAACAAAATTAGAGCCAATTTTAGAGAAATATAAGGGAAAAAGACATCCTCTCGAATACCAAAATACTTATCAATTATTGATCATGGTCATTTTATCTGCCCAAGATTCTGATGCCAATATCAATAAAATAGCACCTGTTTTATTTGAAAAATTTCCAACTTTAAAAAGTTTATCACAAACAGATATTGAAACATTAATTCCTTATATAAGTAAAGTTCGTAATTTCGGGACAAAAGCCAATTGGATATTAGAAATCGCAAAAACAATTCAAAATGATGACGATATTCCGTTAACAATGCAAGGATTAACTGCATTAAAAGGTCTTGGAAGAAAATCTGCAAATGTCATTTTAAGAGAAACCGGAAAACCCGCTGAAGGAATTATTGCCGATTTACATGTAATTCGTGTTGCCCCAAGAATTGGAATCATTAAAGAAGCAAAAGACGGAAATAAAGTAGAAAAAGATTTGATGCAAGTTTTGCCAAAAAATATCTGGTCAGAAATAGGAATGGCAATTTCTTTTTAGGAAGAGAAACATGCAGGCCAAAACCAAAATGCGAAGAATGTCTCTTAGCAGATATTTGTTTTTATTATGCTACAGAAGTAATATAGTTCCTATTTTCTTCGTGTATCTATTAGATAAATAATTTTCCAAGAATCTTTTTCTTTAAACAAAGTAAAAGTATTTACGCCTAAATGGCTCAATTTATCATTCAGATAAAATTCATATGGCGCCCAAACATGAGCCATCGTTCCATCAATTTGGATATTATAACTAATGATTTTTTCTTGAAATTTTAAATTAGCAGGAATTGTAGCAATTGATCTGTAAAAAACACTTGCCTTTTCATCTGACAATTTATTTCCCTTTGTAACACTTTCACTAATAGATTGCAGGATAATTCTATCGGAACAAACTGATTTTATTTTCATAGAATCCTTCTGATGAAAACCTTCGAAAAAGACTTCGATAGTTTTTTGAACATCTTGTTTTTGAGCATTTACCGATAATGCAAGAAGTAGAAAAACAATAATTATATAAAATTTCATAGCAATAAAAATTATTAAACACCAAATTGGGCAAGATGATGATCTAAATGTTTAGCAAACATGTTATTCCACTCTGAAGCAGTTAACACTCCAAAAGAATGAGACTCTTTACCTTCAAACTCCTTTTCACCCAATTCTCGTGTTTTATTAACATAAGCAATTAACCTGCTTTTTTCAATTTCAAAGTCTCGAACATTTTTAATAATAAATTGTGGCGCCGTATTGATGTTTCTTGAGTAAGGTTTGTCACCAACTACTGTTTTTTTTGCAAGCAACTTTAAAATAAATTTCATAACCGCATTTGGTTTCGGATGGATATTATCATAAACCATTTCATAAGTAACGTTACAATGCGCAAGCATTTGATCAACAGACATTTTTCCCCATAGCCCTTGCGAATCAGATTTTAACTGATTAATCCTATCAATAAATAGATCACAATGGGGTTTTTGAAAGACATTTTGCATAATTTAAAATTAAAGTAGTACTGACACAAAAATAGAAAATTTACTTTGATATTAAATTTAACGGGAATTTTATTTCTTGATATTCAATATATTTTAATCCTCAGTTTTTAAAGATAGAAAAAACAAAAAAAATCCCCATCAAGTGAATGATGAGGATTCTCAAAAGAAAGGCGACGACATACTCTCCCACAATGATGCAGTACCATCTGCGCAGGCGGGCTTAACTTCTCTGTTCGGGATGGGAAGAGGTGAGCCCCGCCGCAATAACCACCTTAAGGTTTTAAGTGATTAGCTTTTAGTGATTAGCAATTAGCTTTGGACTAATCACTAGTTACTTTTTACTAATCACTGCTCTTGCGCGAGCTAATATCTTAACATACTGAGACAAAGAAACAATATCCATTATAGAAAGTTCTCTCCCTCCGATTGCTCGGAGGGAAAAGGGATGTACATAAGCTTACGGATTATTAGTACTACTCGACTGTGACATTGTCGCCTTTACATCTGTAGCCTATCAACGTGGTCATCTTCCACGATCCTTAAAAGAAATCTCATCTTGTGGTGGGTTTCGCGCTTATATGCTTTCAGCGCTTATCCCTTCCCAACGTAGCTACTCTGCGGTGCCCCTGGCGGGACAACAGATACACTAGAGGTTGGTCCAATTCGGTCCTCTCGTACTAGAATCAGATCCACTCAAATTTCTAACGCCCGCAGTAGATAGAGACCGAACTGTCTCACGACGTTCTGAACCCAGCTCGCGTGCCACTTTAATGGGCGAACAGCCCAACCCTTGGGACCTTCTCCAGCCCCAGGATGTGACGAGCCGACATCGAGGTGCCAAACCCCCCGTCGATATGAGCTCTTGGGGGAGATCAGCCTGTTATCCCCGGCGTACCTTTTATCCTTTGAGCGATGGCCCTTCCATGCGGAACCACCGGATCACTATGCTCTACTTTCGTACCTGATCGACCTGTATGTCTCTCAGTCAAGCTCCCTTATGCCATTGCACTCTGCGCACGGTTACCAAGCGTGCTGAGGGAACCTTTAGAAGCCTCCGTTACTCTTTTGGAGGCGACCACCCCAGTCAAACTACCCACCAAGCAATGTCCCCCGCGACGCGGGGTTAGGCCTCAGATAAACAAAGGGTTGTATTTCAACAATGACTCCACAACGCCTGGCGACGCCGCCCATAGTCTCCAACCTATCCTACACATCATTTATCCAAGGTCAATACTAAGCTATAGTAAAGGTGCACAGGGTCTTTTCGTCCCACTGCGGGTAAACGGCATCTTCACCGTTACTACAATTTCACCGAGCTCATGGCTGAGACAGTGTCCAGATCGTTACACCATTCGTGCAGGTCGGAACTTACCCGACAAGGAATTTCGCTACCTTAGGACCGTTATAGTTACGGCCGCCGTTTACTGGGGCTTCAATTCAATGCTTCTCCGAAGATAACATCTCCTCTTAACCTTCCAGCACCGGGCAGGTGTCAGGCCCTATACTTCATCTTGCGATTTTGCAGAGCCCTGTGTTTTTGATAAACAGTCGCCTGGACCTCTTCACTGCGGCCCCGCCGTGGGCGGGGCGACCTTTCTCCCGAAGTTACAGGTCTATTTTGCCTAATTCCTTAGCCATGAATCTCTCGAGCACCTTAGGATTCTCTCCTCAACTACCTGTGTCGGTTTGCGGTACTGGTACTAATTACCTGAAGTTTAGAGGTTTTTCTTGGAAGCCCTTAGGCGCACTATCTCTTTGTCCGAAGACTCCGAGTACTATCGTATTTCACCATTCTCTACGGATTTGCCTATAGAGAATATAGCTAGGTACTTCAACGAACTATTCCGTCAGTTCGCGGCGCTTTCATCACTCCGTCACCCCATCACAGTAATTAGTAGTACGGGAATATTAACCCGTCGGCCATCGACTGTCCCTTTCGGGTTCGCCTTAGGACCAGACTAACCCACAGCTGATTAGCATAGCTGTGGAAACCTTAGTTTTTCGGTGTGCGGGTTTCTCGCCCGCATTATCGTTACTTATGCCTACATTTTCTTTTCCGACCGGTCCAGCATGCCTTGCGACACACCTTCAGCCCTGTCGGAATGCTCCCCTACCACTTTGCATTGCCGCAAAATCCATAGCTTCGGTAATATGCTTATGCCCGATTATTATCCATGCTCGTCCGCTCGACTAGTGAGCTGTTACGCACTCTTTAAATGAATGGTCGCTTCCAAGCCAACATCCTAGCTGTCTGGGCAGACAAACCTCGTTCTTTCAACTTAGCATATATTTGGGGACCTTAGCTGATGGTCTGGGTTCTTTCCCTCTCGGACTTGGACCTTAGCACCCAAGCCCTCACTGCTGTGAAACATTATATAGCATTCGGAGTTTGTCAGGAATTGGTAGGCGGTGAAGCCCCCGCATCCAATCAGTAGCTCTACCTCTATATAACTATCATCAGCGCCGCACCTAAATGCATTTCGGGGAGTACGAGCTATTTCCGAGTTTGATTGGCCTTTCACCCCTACCCACAGGTCATCCGAAGACTTTTCAACGTCAACCGGTTCGGTCCTCCACTGTGTGTTACCACAGCTTCAACCTGCCCATGGGTAGATCACACGGTTTCGCGTCTAACACTGCCGACTAAAGCGCCCTATTCAGACTCGCTTTCGCCGCGGATCCATGGCTTAACCACTTATCCTTGCCGGCAACGTTAACTCGTAGGCTCATTATGCAAAAGGCACGCCGTCACCCCACTTAAGGGCTCCGACCGCTTGTAGGCGCATGGTTTCAGGATCTATTTCACTCCGTTATTCACGGTTCTTTTCACCTTTCCCTCACGGTACTGGTTCACTATCGGTCTCTCAGGAGTATTTAGCCTTAGCGGATGGTCCCGCCGAATTCAGACAGGGTTTCACGTGCCCCGCCCTACTCAGGATACCGCTATCCATTACACTCGTTGCCCATACGGGGCTGTCACCCTCTATGGCGCTCCTTTCCAGAAGCTTCCGGTTCCTTGTGCATGAAATGTCGCGGTCCTACAACCCCAGATATGCCGCAACATGCCTGGTTTGGGCTAATCCGCGTTCGCTCGCCACTACTTACGGAATCACTTTTGTTTTCTTCTCCTCCGCCTACTTAGATGTTTCAGTTCAGCGGGTTTGCCCACCTATCGGTGTGCTATGCCTTCAGCATAGCGGGTTGCCCCATTCGGATATCTGCGGATCGATCTGTGTGTGCCAGTCCCCGCGACTTTTCGCGACTTATCACGTCCTTCTTCGCCTCTGAGAGCCTAGGCATTCCCCATGCGCCCTTGTTTTGCTTATTGTACCAATCTCGTTTTCAAAACGAGACCGTTTTTTTGTTTCCGCCATCGCTGGCAGAAACGCTTTCTACTTTTTGTATTTTTCTTATCTCAATATGTCAATGAACTTTTTCCCGATCCATCGGGATTGTGGAGAATAACGGAGTCGAACCGTTGACCTCCTGCGTGCAAGGCAGGCGCTCTAGCCAGCTGAGCTAATCCCCCATTTTGAATCTCAGATTTTAGAATTCAGATTTTAGATCCCTTGATTCTTCTCTAATCTCTTTTGGCGAATCCCAGCTTCCAGAATTTCCTTTGCTCAAGTCAAATAGTAGTCCCGGGCAGACTCGAACTGCCGACCCCTACATTATCAGTGTAGTACTCTAACCAGCTGAGCTACGAGACTCTGTTTTTCTTAAGTTTTATCATTTTTTTTAAATCGACAGCAAGAGTAGCGCAGTCTTGGATCCCAAACCATCCGGTCCGCATCTTTTTTCCTCAGCGTGTATTGCTACCAACACTAAGGCTCTAGAAAGGAGGTGTTCCAGCCGCACCTTCCGGTACGGCTACCTTGTTACGACTTAGCCCTAGTTACCAGTTTTACCCTAGGCGACTCCTTGCGGTCACCGACTTCAGGCACCCCCAGCTTCCATGGCTTGACGGGCGGTGTGTACAAGGCCCGGGAACGTATTCACCGGATCATGGCTGATATCCGATTACTAGCGATTCCAGCTTCACGGAGTCGAGTTGCAGACTCCGATCCGAACTGTGACCGGCTTTGTAGATTCGCTCCCCCTCGCGGGGTGGTCGCTCTCTGTACCGGCCATTGTAGCACGTGTGTAGCCCAAGGCGTAAGGGCCGTGATGATTTGACGTCATCCCCACCTTCCTCACAGTTTGCACTGGCAGTCTTGCTAGAGTTCCCGACATGACTCGCTGGCAACTAACAACAGGGGTTGCGCTCGTTATAGGACTTAACCTGACACCTCACGGCACGAGCTGACGACAACCATGCGAGCACCTTGTAGACTGTCTTGCGAAAGTTCTGTTTCCAAAACGGTCAGTCTGCATTTAAGCCTTGGTAAGGTTCCTCGCGTATCATCGAATTAAACCACATGCTCCACCGCTTGTGCGGGCCCCCGTCAATTCCTTTGAGTTTCAAACTTGCGTTCGTACTCCCCAGGTGGGATACTTATCACTTTCGCTTAGCCACTGAGGTCGCCCCCAACAGCTAGTATCCATCGTTTACGGCGTGGACTACCAGGGTATCTAATCCTGTTCGCTACCCACGCTTTCGTCCATCAGCGTCAATCCACTGGTAGCAACCTGCCTTCGCAATTGGTATTCCATGTAATCTCTAAGCATTTCACCGCTACACTACATATTCTAGTTGCTTCCCAGTAATTCAAGTCCTGCAGTATCAATGGCCGTTCCACCGTTGAGCGATGGGCTTTCACCACTGACTTACAAGACCGCCTACAGACCCTTTAAACCCAATGATTCCGGATAACGCTTGGATCCTCCGTATTACCGCGTACTGCTGGCACGGAGTTAGCCGATCCTTATTCTTACGGTACCGTCAAGCTCCTACACGTAGGAGTGTTTCTTCCCGTACAAAAGCAGTTTACAATCCATAGGACCGTCATCCTGCACGCGGCATGGCTGGTTCAGGCTTGCGCCCATTGACCAATATTCCTCACTGTCGCCTCCCGTAGGAGTCTGGTCCGTGTCTCAGTACCAGTGTGGGGGATCTCCCTCTCAGGACCCCTACCCATCGTCGCCTTGGTAAGCCGTTACCTTGCCAACTAGCTAATGGGACGCATGCTCATCTTCCACCGTTGTGACTTTAATCGCTTCCCGATGCCGGAAAACGATGCTATGAGGTATTAATCCAAATTTCTCTGGGCTATCCCTCTGTGGAAGGCAGATTGCATACGCGTTACGCACCCGTGCGCCGGTCTCAAAATCCGAAGACTTCTACCCCTCGACTTGCATGTGTTAAGCCTGCCGCTAGCGTTCATCCTGAGCCAGGATCAAACTCTTCATCGTATATTTTAATAATGTATATTCGACGCTTATCTAGTGGTTATATTCGGATCTTCCGATTCCGTTACTCTTATTCTGTTTGTTCCGATTCTCATCGGAACGGCTGTCAATTCAATATGTCTACGAACGTAATTTCTTGTATTCCGCTTGTCTCTCAAAGCGGGTGCAAAACTAAAACTTCTTTTTGTTTCTCGCAAGAAAAACTTGAAAAATTTTGAAACTTTTTTTCGCTTCCATTTTCTCATTTCTCTCTCAATCTCTCAAGGAACTTTCCGTGTTTTGCGGGGTGCAAATGTAGAACGCTTTTTCAAAACCTGCAAGCTTTTTTTGAACTTTTTTTCTCAGGAATCTCTTCCCGTTTGGTTCCTATTGCCTGCCAGTATTTCTGTGAACGTTTTCGCTGTTGCGGGTGCAAAAGTAGCACCTTTTTCCAGTTGTGCAAGGCTTTTTTCAATGTTTTTTCGGTCTTTTTTTTATTTTTTCCCTAACTTGCTGATAACCGTTTCTTTACAAAGCAAAGTTTTTTGAGTCATTGTAGCGTTTTTCTGAGTTATGATATGCTTTTGATTGTTTTCGGATCTTTTCTGCTCTCCGTTTTATGGAATTCCCAGTCTTCGACACTCTTTTTTGAAGAAAAAACAAGGCTTAAGATCTCTTTTGGATCCTCTTTTTAATCCCCCAGAGCCACAAAGACGCAGAGTTTTCACTTTTTTATTCTGTTTTTCATCACAGGATTGTCTTTTCCTTCAATGAATTTCTCCTGAAAACCGGCGCCATAACCCCGATAGTCCCGAGGCATCGGGAGGAAATCCTTTTGTGGCGGTCCCGAGGCTTCGGGAGCCACAAAAAGATTGAAGCGGATAGCGGGAAACAGCTCCTGAACAAATCCGAAATCTACATAGGAGTCTTCATCGTGTGCATAAGACGCACTGCTGTGCGCCTCTACCCTAAAAGGCTTCTTATTCTATTATACTATATATGTATACAATATGTATACAAAAACAAACCCGACAGCCTTTTGGAAAACTGGCGGGTTGAATAATTAAATTTATATTATAAATAACTGTTTTCTACTATTGATTAGCTGGAGCTTTCGCTTTTTCCTCCCATTTTTTCATTAAATCATCGTAATCAATTGGATTCGTCGCTTTTTGATTAACTAATCGGCCAGACTCGAAGGCTCTTTGAAGAATGGTTTCTATTAAATAGTCTTCATTTACTTCATAAGGATTGTATTCTTTCTTTAAACTAATATCAAATAAGTTGGCAGTGGTATTAGAAACAAATGCTTTGAAACCGCTTTTTAAAGTTTTTATTAAATCATAAGTTGTTATTCCCGTTTGACGATGAACAAGCTTTACAAGAATTTGGCCTTGTTTTCGGGAAAGCTTCTTAAGTCTGTCTTCAAATTCATTGTTTAGATAATCTTCAACGATTTTAAAATATTTCTTTTTCTCACGATTTGAATTCAAACGCGCCATACCTTTATTTAGTGCCGTTAATCTATCAGCGACTAATTTTGCATAAGGATACACTTTATAAACCCTGTTTTGAAGAATCAAAAATTGCTTTTGAGCTTCAGGATCGAGTTTTTCTTTTGTAATGATGATTTCAGGCAATTCAATTGTATCGCCTAAAATAGAATCTTTTTCTGTCAGCACATAACCCATTTGCTGGTTTTCTTTTGGGGTAACCTGAGCATAACTTGAAAATGAAAACAATAGAAAGAATAAAAGAATACTGGTAAATCTCATTGAGTCTTAATTTAAATGTAAAATTATATATTTATATACAACTCTAATACCAAATTTATAAATTAGCAAAAAAATATTTTTATGAGTTCAAATTCTATCTTAAAAGATACTTCAATTGCTTTCTTGGAAAGCTACCTAAATAACGCCTCACCTACTGGATATGAAAGCGAAGGGCAAAAACTTTGGATGCAATATTTAAAACCTTATGTTGACACCTTTATTACCGACACTTATGGAACTGCAGTTGGAGTTATTAATCCTGATGCGCCTTTTAAAGTGGTGATTGAAGGCCACGCCGATGAAATTTCATGGTTTGTAAATTATATTACAGATGACGGACTTATATATGTAATAAGAAATGGTGGCTCTGATCACCAAATTGCTCCTTCAAAAAGAGTCAATATACATACTAAAAAAGGAATTGTAAAAGGTGTTTTTGGCTGGCCAGCTATACATACACGTTTGCGTGATAAAGAAGAGGCACCAAAACTGAGCAATATCTTTATTGATTTGGGATGCGAAACAAAAGAGCAAGTTGAAGAAAAAGGAGTTCATGTTGGCTGTGTTATTACTTATCCGGATGAATTCATGATTCTAAACGAGAATAAATTTGTTTGCCGTGCAATTGACAACAGAATGGGCGGTTTTATGATTGCTGAAGTTGCAAGACTTTTGCACGAAAACAAGAAAAAGCTTCCGTTTGGATTATACATCGTAAATTCAGTTCAAGAAGAAATTGGTTTGCGCGGTGCCGAAATGATTGCACAAACTATTAAGCCAAATGTTGCCATTATAACAGATGTATGCCATGATACTAATACGCCAATGATCGACAAAAAGGTTGAAGGCGATCTAAAAATGGGAAAAGGTCCTGTAATTGCTTATGCACCAGCTGTTCAAAATAAATTACGCGATTTGATTGTTGATACTGCCGAAGAAAAGAAAATTCCTTTTCAGCGAAACGCAACATCAAATGCGACAGGAACAGATACTGATGCTTTTGCATACAGTAACGGTGGAGTGGCTTCGGCATTGATTTCATTGCCTTTGCGCTATATGCATACGACTGTTGAAATGGTACACAGAGAAGATGTTGAAAATGTGATTCAGCTTATTTATGAATCATTGTTGAAAATTGAAAACAACGAAACTTTTTCTTATTTTAAATAATATATCTGATAAATTAGGCTGTTTGAAGGAACAGCCTAATTTACAAACAAACTATATATGAAACTTTTACTCCTCGAAGACGATTTTACTTTATCTAAAGAAATATCTACATTCTTTACTTCGAAGAACTTCGAGTGCATTCCCTATTATGATGGAGGATTATTATTAAAAAAATATATTCCAAACGAATATGATTTAATTATACTTGATATTAATGTTCCTGGCAAAAATGGTTTTGATGTTTGCAAAGCCATTCGAGAAACCGATAAAAAAACGCCAATTATCATGCTTACTGCCTTTAGCGAAATTGACGATAAATTGACTGCTTTTGAAAATGGTGCTGATGATTACCTTGTAAAGCCTTTTCACTTTGAGGAATTATATGCGCGTATTTTATCTCTTTTAAGGCGAAAAGAGATTCCGCAACAAACTGAAGAAAAGATTTTAATTGAAGATTTAGAAATTCTTGAAGAAGAAATGAAAGTTTTTCGATCTGGCGAAGAAATCAAACTAACTCCAAAAGAATTTAAATTGATTATGATTTTGGCTCATGCCAAAGGAAAAGTCTTGTCTAAACAATTTATTGCCGAAAAACTATGGGATTATCATATCGAGACCAATCAAAATACAATTGAGGTCTATATAAACTTTCTTCGCAAGAAAATAGATAAAGATCACGAAATAAAACTTATTCGAACAAAAGTTGGCTACGGATATTATTTAAGCAACCAAGAATGACATTAAAGAACAGAATATCACTTTTAGTAAGTTTACTTTTTACAATTCTTTTTGGATTGGCTTCTACCGTGATATTTGTTTTGTATTCTAATTTTAGGAAAGAAGAATTTCGCGATCGCTTAGAAATAAAAGCACTTTCAAACATCAAGCTTTTGGTAAATGTAAAGGAAGTTGATGAACAGCTTTTGAAAATAATCGACCAAAATTCTATCAATAAATTATATGACGAAAAGACTTTAGTTTTTGATTCTCATTTTAAACTCATTTACAGCAGTATCGATGATGCAAAAATAAATTGGTCTGTTGAAGATTTAAAATACCTTAAAAAACACAAAACTTTCTTTAAGCAACAAGGCAATTATGAAGTATATGGCGTTTTTTACGATACAAAAGACCGAGACTTTTATGCCCTAATTTCAGCAAAAGACGATTATGGAAATCGAAAACTTCTTTTTCTTCGTTATACTTTAATCGTATCATACATCTTTTTTACATGTATTTGTTGGGTTTTGACTTCGTTTATGGTCAAAAAAGCAATGAATCCTTTGAATATATTTCATCAAAAAATAAAAAATATAAATGAAAACAATCTTGATACGCGTGTCGAATCTAAGAGCAATACAAATGAAATTGATTTGATTGCAAATGAATTCAATTTCATGATGGATCGAATTGAGGTTTCCTATCAAAAACAAAAAGAATTTACCGCAAATGCATCTCACGAGTTAAGAACGCCTTTATCCAGAATTACATCACAAATTGAAAATGTTGCCGCAGATCCAGCAACATCGGAAAAAGGAAGATCTTTCTTAAAAGTAATTTTATCAGATGTCAATCAATTAACCGAATTAATCAACTCCTTATTAATTCTTTCAAAAATCGATTCTAACAATCATGAAAATACCGAAGTTCATCGAATGGACGAGATTTTATTTTCGGCTATTGAAAATTTGAACAAAAGCTTTCCTGATTTCGTTATTCTTTTTGAAATGGAGGAAAGCGACAATCTAGATTTTGCATTAGAAGTCAAAGGAAATAAAAATCTTTTGGAAATTGCCGTGAGCAATGTTTTAAAAAATGCGTGTGTTTACTCCGACAATAAACAAGCCAAAGTTGTAATTGGAACTCAAAACGATCATCTAGTTCTTTCGATATCCAACACAGGAAAAACACTCACTGAAAAAGAACAGCAAAATCTTTTTCAACCTTTTATGCGAGGAAAAAATGCCAAAGGAACTTCAGGTTTCGGACTAGGACTTCGCATCGTACAACGTATTTTAACTCTGCATCATTCAACCATAACTTACAGTGTACCAGCAGAAAACATAAATTTATTTCAACTTTTCTTTCATTAATATTCTTTTTTAAGGTATTTTTAAGGTAGAATTTAAGGTCTCTTAAAGTCTGTCGATAGCATATTTGTACAACTTAAAATTGATACAATGAAAAAACTGTATGCACTATTCCTGCTTGCATTATTCAATCAGGCAGTAATGGCTCAAAAAACAGTCACCCTTCAAGACTGTGAAAGCCAATTTCTTAAAAACAATCTTTTTCTGCTGGCATCACAATACAATATTGATGCATCAAAAGCATTGACTATTCAGGCAAAAATTTGGGATAATCCGACTATATCGGCAGAATTAAATGCTTATAATCCAGACGCTAACAAATATTTTGACGTTGGAAAAGAAGGCCAAAAATCATTTGGTATTGAGCAATTAATTTATTTAGGCGGAAAAAAGCGCAACGAAGTCAAATTGGCTCAAACCAATGAGCAATTGGCAGAATTACAGTTTAATGATCTTTTAAGGACACTAAAACTCCAGCTTCGAAAAAGCTTCTACACTGTTTATTACAATACAAAAAGTCTCGAAACAACAGATCAGCAACTTGCTCATATTGAGAATTTGATCAACTCCTATTCTGTTCAAGCTCAAAAAGGAAATATTCCTTTAAAAGATGTTGTTCGCTTGCAATCACTGTATCTCAATTTTAAGAACGAAAGAATGGAAGTCGTAAACGACAATATCGAAGAGCAAAGCAATTTAAGATTACTACTTAATTCTACTGAAAATGTAATTCCAGATGTTTCTAAAGAAGAATTCAGCAAATATTTGAAAACTATCGATTTTGACTTAAAATCATTGCAAGATCAAGCAATTGCAAACAGACCAGATTACTTGGCTAAACAAAAAGAAATTGATGCCAATGCCTTAAACGTAAAATGGCAAAAATCACTTTCAATTCCTGATCTTACATTAGGCGCAAATTATGATCAGCGTGGTGGTGCTTTTAATAAGGAAGCAAATGTGTCGCTTGGAATTCCGTTGCCACTTTGGAACAAAAATAAAGGGAACATCAAATATGCTCAAACTATTTTGGAACAATCTAAAATTGAAAAGCAAAATTTTGATTTGCAGTTACAAAACGAAATCACATCGGCTTGGAATAAATGGGATGAATCTCGTAAAAATTATTCGGTTATTAAACCAACTGTAAATGCCGATTTTGAAGCAGTTTACAACGGAATGCTGACCAATTTTCAAAAACGAAACGTAAGCTTATTAGAATTTACAGATTTTATGGAAAGCTACAATCAAGCAACAATTCTAGTTAATGAATTGAAGAAAAAGCTCGCTATTTCAGGCGAAGAATTAAATAGTACAATCAACAAAGACTTATTCTAAAAATATACAAAGATGAAATATAAACTAATCATAGGAATTGCAATTGTAAGTCTGTCACTGGCAAGCTGTAAAAAAGAGGTAGAAAATCCGCAAACAAACTCTTCTTTTGCATTAAGTGATGCAATGCTAAAAACAACTTCGACAGCTGTAGCACAAACGCAACCTGTAAAAAATGAATTAAATTTTTACGGAAAAATTACGGCCGATAATAATAAAATGATTGACGTTTATCCTTTGGTTGGAGGAAACGTGATCAAAGTAAATGTCGAGCTTGGAGATTATGTCAAAAAAGGGCAAGTTCTAGCCACTATCAGAAGTACAGATATTGCTGATTTTGAAAAACAGTCGCTAGATGCAAAAAGTGATTTATTGGTTGCCAAAAATAATTTGAAGGTTGCACAGGAATTATTTGATGGAAAATTAAATTCTGAAAGCGACGTTCTTCAAGCAAAATCTGAAGTAAATAAAGCTCAGACGCAATTGAGCAAAATTCAAGAAACTTATAAAATCTACAACATTAAAGCAGGTTCTATTTATGAAGTTACTGCACCAATAAGCGGTTTTATTATTCAAAAAAGCATCAATCAAGACATGCTTTTAAGAAATGACCGTTCTGAAAACATCTTTGATATTGCCGAAATAAGCGAGGTTTGGGCGATGGCAAACATCAACGAAATGGATATTAATAAAGTAAAGCTTGGAATTGATGCTGATGTCACTACTTTAAGTTATCCTGATAAAGTTTTTAAAGGAAAGGTTGATAAAATTTTCAATGTTATTGACCCAGAAACCAAAGCGATGCAAGCCAGAATCAAACTGCAAAATTCTGATTATTTATTAAAGCCAGATATGAATGCAAACATCAAATTAACATTCAAAGAAGACAAATCAATGATTGCCATTCCTAGCGAAGCAATCGTATTTGATAAAAGCAAAAATTTTGTAATGATTTTTAAAGATCGTAACAATATTGAAACCAGACAAGTTGATGTTTATCGAGTTGTTGGAAAAACGACCTACATATCAAGTGGCTTGAAAGAAAACGAAAAAGTCATTACCAATAATCAGTTATTTATTTACCGCGCCTTAAACGAATAAAAAGATGAACAAATTCATTAGAAATATAATTGCTTTTTCACTTAAGAATAAAGCATTCACCTTTTTTGGGTGGGATTATTGGCTGTTGCTGGATTTATTTCGTTCAAAAATATGCCAATTGATGCCTTTCCTGATGTAACCAATACTCAAATTATCATCATTACGCAATGGAATGGAAAAAGTGCTGAAGAAGTTGAGCGTTTCGTAACTTCTCCAATCGAGATTTCTATGAACTCAGTGCAAAAAAAGACCAGCGTACGCAGTATTACAATGTTTGGCTTATCAGTAATCAAAATCATTTTTGATGATGGTGTCGATGATACTTTTGCGCGTTTACAGGTAAATAATTTATTAAAAAACGTTTCGCTTCCTGATGATGTCGAACCAGATGTTCAGCCTCCTTACGGACCTACAGGAGAAATTTTCAGATACATTGTAAAAAGCGACAGCCGTGATAGCCGAGAATTATTAACGTATCAAAATTGGGTTATCGACAAACAATTGCGTGCCGTTCCTGGTGTAGCAGATTTAAATGTTTTTGGAGGTCAAACCAAAACTTACGAAGTTGGTGTTGATCCAATAAAACTTGCCAAATATAACATTACGCCTTTACAAGTTTACAATGCTGTAAATGGTGGAAACTTAAATGTTGGTGGTGATATTATCGAAAAAAATGGACAAGCATTCGTTGTTCGAGGTGTCGGACTTTTAAAATCAATTCCTGATATTGAAAATATTATTGTTGATGATGCTGGAGGAAATCCGATTTTGGTAAAAAATGTCGCATCTGTTTATGAGAGCGCAATGCCAAGAGTTGGTCAAACCGGAATTGGCAAAAACGATGATGCCGTTGAAGGAATTATTGTCATGCGAAAAGGCGAAAACGCTCAAGAAACCTTAGCCTTAATAAAAGACAAAATAAAAGACTTGAATGAAAATATTCTTCCCAAGGATATTAAAATCGAAACTTTTTATGATCGTGATAATTTAATGAATTTCACGACCGAAACAGTAATGCATAATTTATTTGAAGGAATTATTCTGGTTACTTGCGTCGTGTTTTTATTCATGGCCGATTGGCGAACTACCTTTACCGTTTCCATCGTTATTCCGCTTTCGCTATTGTTTGCATTTTTATGCTTAAAAATGATGGGAATGAGCGCCAACTTATTGAGTTTGGGTGCAGTCGATTTCGGGATTATTATTGATGGTGCCGTTGTAATGGTTGAAGGATTATTTGTCGTGCTTGATCATCGAGCGCATCAACTAGGAATGGAAAAATACAATAAAATTGCAAAAGGAAGCCTGATCAAGAAAACCGGAACTGAAATGGGAAAAGCCATTTTCTTTTCTAAATTAATTATCATCACAGCTTTATTGCCAATATTTTCATTCCAGAAAGTTGAAGGAAAAATGTTCTCTCCTCTAGCTTACACTTTAGGATTTGCTTTGATGGGAGCATTGCTTTTCACACTGACACTTGTACCTGTTTTATCTCATATTTTATTAAATAAAAATGTAAAAGAAAAGCATAACCCGTTTGTGAATTTCTGGGACAGAATTGTCGGGAAAGGATTTGCATGGACATTCAAACATAAATCAAAAACATTGATTGCTTCCATAGCCATTCTAGCATCTGCATTCTTTTCGGCAACTTTTTTAGGAACAGAATTTCTTCCGCAATTAAATGAAGGCGCGTTATGGGTTACTGCCGAATTGCCAATGAGCACCTCTCTTCCTGAAAGTGTACAGACTGTCGCAGTGATTAGAAAAGATTTGGAAAGTTTTCCGGAAGTCAAAAAAGTGCTTTCGCAAACCGGACGAAGCAATGACGGAACAGATCCAAACGGATTTGGATTTATTCAGTTGCAGGTTGATTTGAAACCAAAATCTGAATGGACTCGAAAAATCTCTATGGATGACCTAATTAATCAAATGGATGATAAACTGAAAGTTCATCAAGGAATTACGTATAATTATTCGCAACCTGTTATTGATAACGTAGCCGAATCTGTTGCGGGTTTCAAAGCATCAAATGCCGTTAAAATATATGGGGACGATTTGGATAAATTGGACGAATTATCAAATGAAGTTTTAAACAAAATCAAAAATATCCCTGGTATTAAAGATGTCGGAATTCTTAGAAATGTTGGCCAGCCTGAAATTAGTGTAATTTTGGATCGAGAAAAAATGGTCGCTTATGGAGTTACGTTAAGCGATGCACAGGCCGTTTTAGAATTGGCTTTTGGAGGAAAAACGGCGACAGAAAAATATGAAGATGAGAAAAAGTTTGATGTAAGAGTCCGTTTTCTAAAAGAATATCGTAAAGATGAAGTCGATTTAGCCGAGTTAAAAGTGCCTACAATTAGTGGCGTCAAAATTCCACTGAAAGAAATCTGCGATCTTAAAACAATAACCGGACCTGCATTTATTTACAGAGACAATACAAAACGTTTTATTGGAGTAAAATTCTCTGTTCGTGATCGAGATTTAGGAAGTACGATTGCCGAAGCGCAATCAAAAGTAAATGAATTAAAACTGCCAACAGGTTATACAACGGGCTGGACAGGAGAATTTGAAAATCAGGTTCGCGCCAGCGCTCGTTTGGCTCAAGTTGTACCAATCAGTTTAATCGGAATATTTGTCTTGTTATTTATTTTATTTGGAAATATCAAAGATTCACTGCTTGTTTTAGCCAACGTTCCGTTTGCAGTTATTGGAGGAATTATTGCGTTGCATATCACGGGAATGAATTTCGGAATCTCTGCTGGTGTTGGATTTATAGCCTTGTTAGGAATTTGTATTCAAAATGGTGTAATCCTAATTTCAGAATTTCATCATAATCTAAAGGCTAAATTCACACTCGAAGAATCTATTTTTATGGGTGTAAAAGCAAGAACAAGAGCGGTAGTTATGACGGCACTTATGGCTTCTATAGGTTTGATGCCAGCGAGCAATTTCAACAGGAATTGGTTCTGAGTCACAAAAACCATTAGCTATTGTAATTATAGGTGGTTTGGTTACAGCAACAATTTTAACATTATTGGTTTTCCCAATTATTTTCTGGGTTTTCAACCGCAAGAAAAATGTTCCAATTGAATAAAACTTAAAACAACTTAATTCAGCGGAAAAGCATCATTAATTTATAATGGTGCTTTTTTATTTCCTTTACAAATTAGTTTAATATCTTGCATTACAACAATAAAACTTATTTATGAAATACATCTATTTTCTGATAACCATTTTCTTAATTTCTTTATTAGCTTCAACTATAAATCCAAAAGAAGGTTTTACTTGTTTTCTAGAAGTTATTCCGGCCATAATTGGATTTCTAATTTTAGCTCTCACTTTCAAAAAATTCCGATTTACCAATTTTACTTATACTTTGATTTTAATTCATTGCATTATTTTGTTTATTGGAGGTCATTATACATATGCTGAAGTTCCGCTTTTTGATTATATAAAAGAAATATTCCATCAAAGCCGAAATAATTATGATAAAGTCGGACATTTTGCACAAGGCTTTGTTCCCGCAATGATTATTAGAGAATTATTTATTCGCAAACAAGTCGTAAATAATAAGAGTTTTTTCAACTTTATCATCGTAAGCATTTGTCTGGCAATAAGTGCCTCTTATGAATTTATTGAATGGTTTGTTTCGCTTGCAACCGGCGATGGCGGAGATGCTTTTTTAGGTACTCAGGGTTATGTTTGGGATACACAATCGGATATGTTGTTTGCAACTATTGGCGCAATTTCAGCTTTGATTATATTTTCCCGAATTCAAGATAAGAAAATTCAGGAAATCAATTTTTAAAATTCTTGAGATTATAAAAATAAAAAACGGCCCTCTGCTCAAGGAAGGCCGTTCATTATACTAACTCTCAAACTAGATTTAAACTGTATTATTTTAAATCTTTTAAAATTGCAATTGCTTCAGTTGCATTTGATAATTGTGCATATTTCAATGCTGTAAAACCTTGCTCATTTTTGTCTTCAGGACGAGCACCATTCTCTAATAAAACTTTGATAATCTCAACTTTATTGTATCGTGTTGCGATCATCAAAGGTGTCATATCCTCTGATTGCTCATTTACATTGGCTCCATAAGCAATAAATTTTTTCACTACTTCTAAATCTCCTTTGCTCACAGCAACGTGTAATGGTGCTGAAAAGTTTCTTGAAACTGCGATTTTTGGATTTCCAACTAATGATACGTGGTTTGCTCGCCATTGAAACATTGGCAAAAGCTACTAAAGCTACTCCTAAAATAATTACTGACTTTTTCATGTTGATTGATTGTTAAATTGATTGATTATTGATGATTTTTAATTTCGATGTAAAGGTAATTCATTTTTATGTATTATGTATAACAAAGTACCTTGTTTTAACTAATTCTTAACATTCAATTAATATAAGCGCTTAAAATCAAACTGAACGTTAATAATTTGCTTTCTTAATAGACGCACAAAAAGTCAATATGTTACAGTTTGAATCGAAAAAAATGTAAAAAATCTTATAAATATTTTCAACCACTTCAATTTAATGCCAAACAAAACAAATTCTATTCAACTCAAAATCAACAGATAACACTTGATATTCCTAGATTTTATGTATATTTAGAAAACAAAAAATAGCTCTAACCTTAAAACCAAAAAAACTATGAAAATCATCAAAAAAATTTTACTTGTAATTGTTATAATTGTCGCTATTGTGCTTGTAGTCGCATTTTTTATGCCTAAAAAATATGCAGTAGAAAGAGAAATTACGATAAATAAACCTGTTGATTCAGTATTTAATTATGTGAGATCATTAAAAAATCAAAATGAATTTAGTGTTTGGGCGAATATGGATCCAAAAATGAAATCGACTTTTACAGGTACAGATGGACAAGTTGGATCGATTTCGGCTTGGGAAAGTGAAGTTGAAAATGTTGGATCTGGCGAACAAGAAATCACTAAAATAACCGAAGGAGAACGAATTGATTTTGCGTTGCGTTTTAAAGAACCAATGAATGATACCGCAGAAGGTTTTATGTCAACAGAAACTGCTCCTGGAAACCAGACAAAAGTAAAATGGGGAATCAATGGAGTTATGCCTTATCCTTGGAATGTCATGCTTCCTTTTATGAAAATGGATGAAATGATTGGTAATGATTTGCAAAAGGGTTTGGAGAATTTGAAAACAAAAATGGAAAAATAGTATTAGTGTTCAGTCGCAGTTTTCAGTCGCAGTCGCAATTTTTAGTCGCAGTACAGACGCAGTAAAAACTGAGACTGAATACTGCGACTTAAAACTGAGATGTCTTTATCAATTTGTGCAAAAAGAAAATGCCCAACTGTCATGAAGATGGACAGAAAGGCATTTTTTGTATCTATAAGTTTCATGGTTTAAATAATTAGTTTAAACCTGAAAATTACTATTTAGATGTTAAGTAATCTAATACGTTTTTTTCAATACGTTTGTCAATATTGTCAATATCAGCTTTTACGAATTTTTCTCCTAAAATATTCTCGTACAATTCGATATATCTTTCAGAAACAGATTCGATATAAGCATCAGACATATCTGGAATTTGTTGTCCTTCCTGACCTTGGAAACCATTTTCAATCAACCAACGACGCACAAACTCTTTTGATAATTGTTTTTGCTCCTCACCTTTTGCTTGTCTTTCAGCATATCCGTCAGCATAAAAATAACGAGATGAATCTGGAGTATGAATTTCGTCAATCAAAACAATAACTCCGTCTTTAGTTTTTCCGAATTCATATTTCGTATCAACTAAAATCAATCCGCGAGAAGCGACAATTTCTGTTCCTCTTTGAAATAAAGCTCGAGTATATTTCTCTAAAATCAAATAATCTTCTTCTGAAACAATTCCTTTTGAAAGAATGTCTTCACGAGAAATATCTTCATCATGAGAACCATTATCTGCTTTTGTAGTTGGCGTAATAATTGGTTCAGGAAATTTATCGTTTTCCTTTAAACCTTCGGCCATAGTTACACCGCAAATCTGTCTTCTTCCAGCCGCATATTCACGTGCGGCATGTCCTGAAACATAACCACGGATAACCATTTCAACTTTAAAAGGGTCACATAAATGACCAACAGCAACGTTTGGATCTGGAGTAGCAATCAACCAGTTTGGAACAATATCTTGAGTCAATTCCATAAATTTTGTCGCAATCTGATTCAAAATTTGTCCTTTGTACGGAATTCCCTTTGGCAAAACCACATCAAAAGCCGAAAGTCTGTCAGTTGCTACCATTACTAAAAGCTCGTCGTTAATATTGTAAACTTCTCTAACTTTTCCGCGGTAAACTGATTTCTGATTCGGAAAATTAAAATTTGTAGTTGTGATTGTATTGCTCATTATTTGTTGTGTTGTTTTTTATTGAATGCAAATTTAAAACTAATTAAAAGAAAAAAGAATCTAATCAGATTCTTTTTTTAGTCTCATTCTACAATCACAGTTTTCAGTCTTCAAAACTGAGACTGAAAACCGTGACTGAATACTATTTCTTAAGAAGCGTCGAATTAAATAAATTCAAGATTCTGCTATATTCATCAATCCAAGAATAAGTTTCCTTAAATCCGTGTGATTCAACAGGGAAAGAAGCTAGGCTCCAGTTCTTTTTCTCTAATTCGATGAAACGTTGCGACAAACGTACAATATCTTTGTATTCAACATTATCATCAACCATTCCGTGAAGCATTACCAGATTTCCTTTTAAATTATCAGCAAAATAAATTGGTGAACTTTTTTGTAAGCTTCTGGATCTGTTTCAGGGAAATTCAAAATATTTCCTGTATAGCCGTGATTATAATGCGCCCAATCTGTAACCGAACGCAAAGTCGCGCCAGAAGCAAACTCGCCAGGAGTTGTCAACATTCCCATTAAAGTAATGAAACCTCCATAAGAACCACCATAAATACCTACTCTATTAGCGTCGATTCCGTATTTTTCAACTAATAATTTTTTACCGTCTAAATGATCTGATAAATCTTTTCCGCCCATAAAACGATAAATTCCTGTTCTAAAATCACGTCCGTAACCGTCACTTCCTCTATAATCGATATCTAAAACTGTATAGCCTAAATCAGTCAACAAATTATGGAACATATATTCTCTGTAATAATTACTCCAAAAATTATGTGCATTTTGAAGATATCCAGCGCCGTGAACAAAAATAATTGTCGCTTTATTTTTAGTTTCAGCAGTTGGCGTATATAATCTTGCATTTACCGGAGTTCCATCTTGTGCTTTAAAAGTAATCACTTCAGGCTCTCTCCACTGGTATTTCTTGAAATCTTCTGTAACCGATGATGAAATTTGCTGTAATGAAGTATTCTTTTTGTTTTCACCAACGTAAAAATCCCATGGAATATTTTTATACGAATAACGAACTAAAAGCGATTTTTCGTCCGGAGACAATACAACTTCATGTGCTCCGCTTTTTATCAAGATTGGTTGCAAAATACCATCAGAAACAGCCAGCTTATAAAAATCTCTATCGCCAGGATGCGTTGTATTTGTGCTTAAGTAGAATACTTTTTTATCTTTTGACAAAGTCACATCACGAACTTCCCAATTCCCTTTTGTTAATTGCGTTTTCTTTTTCGTTTTTAGATTATAAGTATATAAATGAGAATATCCTGTAACTTCAGATTGGAAATAAATTGTTTCATTATCAGCCAAAAAATCTACATTTCCAGAAGCAAATGAATACGATGGAATTCCAGGACCGCCAATCCAAGCTTCATCATGCTGATGCTCAATTTCTTCAAAAGTTCCTTTGTTAAGATTTAAACTTACTAACCATCTATCTTTGTTGTCCTGGCTTCTGATTTCAACAATTGCCAATGAACCATCTTCGTTATAAACTGGAGCTTGAGCAATAACCAATTTATCTTCTTTTGGTTTATTTTTTAAGTTATCATAGTTTTCAAAATACTTTGGCGTATCCTGAATGTGACTTAAAGTGGAAAAATTCACATAATAAACTGAATCTTTAGTAACAGAATAAATTCCGAATTTCGTTTTCACAAAATTATTTACTGAAACTTTCTCTTTTGTGTCCTGAGATTGGTTATAACCATCAGAAGTAATAAAAAGTTCCATTTTTTCTTCAGAAACATCATTATTTTCAACTAATCTAAAAGTTGCAAAATTTCCGTTTGGATTCACTTTCAAACTTGTGAATCTGTCTTTTCCATAAAAATATTCCTTTGCAAAATCAGATTTAACTGCTTTTGATTTAGCAAGATTCCATTGCTTTTTAGCATCTTTATCTCTAATAAACTGGAATAATTCTTTTTGCTGTGTATTCAAAAAAGTTTCCTTTTCTGGCTTTGTTTCTTTTTTAGTTCCCTTACTAAAATTGGTAATCTGCAAAACAGTTCCTTCCTTAGTATTGTATTTAAAAATATTGTCATTTTGAGAAAAAAACAACACACCAGCTTCAGCTCCCAATTGCAAATTAGATATTGGAGATGATTGCTGAATTAACTTTTTACTTGTTTTAGATTTGATTGAATACGAATATAAACCACCTTTATTTAAATAGTAAACTACATCTGAACCTGGTTTAGATATAAAATCCATTTGCGAAAAAGCGACTTCATTTGGCTCAACAATTTGAGGTTTTGCCATTCCCTTTTCCCAAAAATAAGTGCTTGCGCCCAATTCATCTTTTGGATTCCATTCAAAGTAAACCTTTTTTCCATCTGGAGACCATCGTCCATTTGTTGGTTGATTTCCAATGAAAGATTCTCCTTTCATTATTTCTTCTAATTTTAATTTTTGAGAATTTCCAGTAATGGAAAGCAGTAAAAAGGCAAGAATAAAACTGTTTTTTATCATGGTAGTAGTATTTGAGAAAACAAAAATACACTTTGAAAACTATTAAAAAAATAGTTTTTAACTAATCAACCATACTACATTAATTTTCAAATGATTATAAAAAAATCTTCAAATATTTAATCTGAAGATTCTAATATAATTATAAAGGAAAAAATTATTTAAAACTCAAAATTCCTTTTCCAAAAGATTTTATTGAATTATCTAGATTGCCAAGCGTGGTTTCAGGCAGTATTTTAAAATCACTTGTTTTTACGATCAAAATTTGTCCGTGATCTTTTGCAGGTGCGGCAGGAACAAAAACAACTGCATTTCCATTTTGATCTTCTTCAACTAAATGTGCTGGTTGCCAATAATCGCCGTTTTTCAGCAAAATGGGCAAATCAGTGCTTGGTTTTGGTGTTCTGCCTTTTAGTTTTGCTTCAGCTTCTTTTTTATTCTTTTCGTAGCCTGGCAAAAATATCATCAACTTATCATCTATCCAGTCCGTAAAACGTCTTAAAATTGCCAAACGCATGACAAATCCACTCAAATAAAGCAAAAGTATCAATATTACACCGCCAGCAATATCAGTTGCATACTTTCCTAAAACATGATCTAACCTCAAAAAATGAGCAAATTTTTCTCCGTAATTCTGGAAAAATTTCCAAACTTTTTCTAACAAAACAAAAAAGACAAGAATTGGCAATAAGAGTAATCCTCCCGAAATACAGTTTCTTTCAACTTGACCTAAAAATTCTTTCATAGCTAAATAAATTAAGGTTAAAAAAAGAGCTGATTCTTAACGAATTAGCTCTTATAAAAATAACTATAATTTATCATTCGGCAAAAAGCCAAATGCGAAACATTCCAAATTAACCCACAAACTCTTTGTCTAGAATTTTTGATGCTATATATCTCGCAACGCCATCTTCATCATTTGTTTTAATAACTTCTAAATTTGGCAAAGTTTCTTTCAACAAAGCTGGAGCATTTCCCATAATCAATCCTTTACCTGCTGATGCAAGCATTTGAACATCATTAAATCCATCCCCAAAAGTCATTGCTTCAGCTAAAGTGAATCCTTCTTTTTCAAGAACTTGTTCAATCGCAACTGCTTTATCTACAGCTTTATCCATAAATTCCAGACAAGTTGGCAAGCTAAATGCATGATGTAAATGGTCTGAAGAATTGGCTAAAATTGCATCTTTCAATTTTACTAATTTTTCATGGTTTTCACATGAGAAGAAAATCTTGATTGCGCCAAAATCTTCTATTGTTTTATAATCAACTAATTCCGGACGGTATTTTAAATCTGCCTGAAATGCATTAAGTTTTTCGTTCCATTTGTTTGTTTGCCAAACATTTTCTTTAAACAAAACCACTGTGATTTCAGGATCTATTTCAACATTTAAAGCATTCTTTACCACATCGCTATCTAAATTAAAAGCAAAAAGTTGCTCTTTATTTGGTGCGTGAATACGTGCACCGTTTGAACTTACTAAATAAACCGGCACTTCGAGTTTTTCAATAATGCCTAGCGCGTCAAGATGATGACGTCCTGTAGCTACAACGATAAGATAACCTTGATTGTGAAGTTCCTGAAAAATGGATTTTGTATATTCTGAAATTCTATGCTGAGGGTTGAGTAAGGTTCCGTCAAGGTCACTTACTACAACTTTTATATTTTTAAGTTTTGTCATATTAATTATCAAATATTTTGATGTGCAAATTTACGGGTTTGAGATGGAAAGACCAAAGTTTAAACACTTTTACCTGCCGAAATATGGCAAGTTTATTATTTATTTAACTATTTCGTTAAATAAACTCAAATCTTTACAATTCCTGATTTATATAAATTCAATGCTTTTGCTAAAACCAATTCAATTTGTTCCAAAGGCAAATCCTGATCAGCATCCAGCGACATTATCTTCATTCTTGAACGCGCTTCTTGAAGCAAAAATGGTTCGTCGAAATATTTCCCTTCAACTATACTTAAATAAGGTTTTTTGTATTTTTTATGAATCCACAAATAGCAGAACATTTTTCCTTTGTAACAAAAAAATGGCATTCCGTATTTTAGAACGTGTGTAATATCTTTATCTTGTTTTAAGATAATATCTCGTAAAGCAAGAAATGTCCCTTTTGTGGGTTCTTCTAGATTTTGGTAGAAATCATCTAGTTGTTTCATTATTTACTTACTTCTTTAAATAATATAATATAGCTCTGACTTCACTATCATTAAAGTCAAAATTATGAACATAAGTGTTTTGATTTGACCAATCTTTCAATGCTAAAGCCTCTTTATTTCTATATTTTAGCAGACTATCCTGTTTCGTTATAAAACCAATAAAAAAACTTTCATTTCTTTTTTGATTTCTAACTGAATTTGCTAAAAAATTGTCCTTTGCATTTTTCCTGCGTGGCAACTGACACAATTTTTTTCATAATATTTTTTTCCAATATTTTCTAATAAAATCTCTTTATTCTCCAAAGACAACCTATCATAGAATTTATTTTTAGCTATTTCTTTATCTTTACAAGAAGCAAAACAAATCAAAACTAAAAAACTGAAGACTCTTGCTATCATTGAATAATATCATTAATATTAAAAAAATATTCGTTTTGCACTTTTCAAAAAGAAAGATACAAAACGAATATTAATAAATGTTAAAACACATTTTACGATTTACATTTAACATTTCACTAAAAATAAAACTTAGTCGTGGTTTTCTATTTGTTTGTAAGCGTCGATAACCTTTTTCACTAATCTGTGGCGAACTATATCTTTATCATCCAGATAAATAATTCCGATTCCTTCAATGTCTTTCAGAACCAAAATAGCTTCTTTAAGACCCGAAATAGTTCTTCGTGGTAAATCGACCTGACCAGGATCACCCGTAATCATAAATTTCGCATTTTTCCCCATACGGGTCAAAAACATTTTCATTTGTGAGTGTGTGGTGTTTTGTGCTTCATCTAGGATTACAAAAGCATTATCAAGCGTTCGTCCGCGCATAAATGCTAGAGGCGCAATCTGAATAATCCCTTTTAAAATGTAATCTTCGAGTTTTTCATTTGGCAACATATCGCGCAAAGCATCATAAAGAGGTTGCATATAAGGATCCAGTTTTTCTTTCATATCTCCTGGCAAAAATCCAAGGTTTTCCCCTGCTTCTACTGCCGGACGCGTCAATATGATCCTTTTTACTTCTTTGTCTTTTAGCATTTTTACAGCCATTGCAACACCTGTATAGGTTTTTCCTGTTCCAGCCGGACCGATGGCAAAAACCATATCATTTTTTTGATCGTATCAACCAGCAATTGCTGATTTGGCGTCATGGCCTTGATTATTTTACCGCCAACTCCGTGAACTAAAATCTTGTCCTGATCGTAAGCTTTTCTTTCTTCCTGACCATCACTCATAATTACACGTTCAATTACATTATCATCAATGTTGTTGTATCTTGTAAAATGAAGCATCAGCCTCTGAAATCTCTTTTCGAATTCATCTAAAACTTCTTTCTCGCCAAAGGCTTTCAAAGTTGTCCCTCGCGCTACTATTTTAAGCTTTGGGTAGTACTTTTTGATTATTTCAAGATGAGAATCCTGCGCGCCCCAAAAGTCTTTTGGAGCGATGTCTATAAGCTCTATAATTCTTTCGTTCAAATGAGATAAATTTAAATTAAAAATAAATTTGTTTTGTAAATCTATGGCTGTCGGGTATTTTTTAGTTTAGAGTTTTCAGTGGCAGTCTCAGTTTAAAAATCTCTTACGAAACTTTTCAAACTAAATCCTGATATTTTACTATCTTTCATAATTCAATTCTTTTTACGGACTGAAAACTGAAACTGAAAACTGAGACTATAATAATAAATTGTCTTTTCTTTCTTTCAATTTGTATTTACTATTACTAGATTTGCATTTCTCAAATTTAATGAAAATTAGATTTAAATACTATCAATAGTTATAAACAAAATGATGTCAATAATTACCCTTACTACTGATTACGGCTTAAAAGACCACTTTGTGGGTTCGCTGAAGGGTAAAATCATTTCTGAACTTCCAGACGCAAAAATTATTGATATTTCGCATGACATTGATCCATTCAACACTGCCGAAGCAAGTTACGTTGTTGGAGCATCTTATTTGAGTTTTCCAAAAGGAACCGTTCACTTAATTGGAGTCGACATCGAACGCAATAAAGAAAACCAGCATATCGCCATGCAATGGAACGATCATTACTTTATTTGTGCCGATAACGGAATTTTAAGCATGCTTACGCAAAAGATCCTTCCGCAGAAAATTGTCGAAATCAATATTCACGATCGTTTCCCGAGTGAATTCAGCGATTTGGATATTTTCATTCAAGTCGCCTGCCATATTGCAAAAGGTGGTTTGCTGAATGTTATTGGTAAAGAAATTCCAGCTGTCAAAGAAGTTACAGAATTACAAGCTGTCGTTTCTGCAGATGGAAATTCTTTAAAAGGCTACGTTATTTACATCGATCATTTTGGAAATGTCGTAACCAATATTTCTAAAAAACAGTTTCTGGAAATTTCCCGCGGACGCCCATATGAAATTGTGATGAAGCCGAAAAGCATCAAAACAATCCTTCCAAATTATTCGGCTATTGCAACTTCTGATAAATATCCTATTAAAACGTACGAAGGTGAAAAACTGGCTATTTTTAATGAAGCTGGTTTCCTAGAAATCGCTATTTTTAGAAGCAATCCTTCTAAAGTTGGTTCTGCGAATAGTTTGTTGGGATTGAATTATCGTGATGTGATTACGGTTAAATTTTCATAGAAATAGCCGACAGATTTAGCAGATTTACACTGATTTTATTTCATATTTTTTCTACAAATATAGCCTGTGGTTTCAACCACGGGAACACAATACATATCACGTCACGTATTAACTACGTTTCCCGTGGTTGAAACCACAGGCTATATTTGAAAAACTATATGATAGTTTGATTTCTCCTTCGTCGAAATGACAATATTGTCTAAAAAGTATTCAAAATATTTATTAAAAGAACAATCAATTTTGGTACTTTTGCGCACCTGAAACGCTTTTAGACTTCAACAAATCTAAAATCTAAATTCATAAATCTAAAATTACAAATATGTTTGTCCGAATAGTAAAAATGAGTTTTCATGAAGAAAAAATTCCCGATTTTCTGGCGAATTTTGAATCCATAAAACACAAAATACGAAATGCAGAAGGAAATCGTTTTTTAGAATTATATCAGGATAAAAACGACAAGTGCATATTTTTCACCTATAGTTATTGGGAAACCGAACAAGATTTAGAAAATTATAGACAATCTGAATTATTTAATACAGTTTGGGATTTTACAAAAAAACTATTCAATGCAAAACCAGAAGCGTGGAGCGTTGATAAACTGGTTAGCTTAAATTAGTAAACAATTCAACCGCAAAGAACGCAAGTTTATTTTCTTAAGAAGCTTTATAAAACGCTAAGTTCGCAAAGCAAAACCTGAAACTTCAAACAAATAAAACTTAATAAAATGCCTATAACTAGACACTCTGCTCAAAAAAAACATTCTCTCGAAGAGTTTTATTCTGAGTGGGCTTTATCAAGTGATGAAATTTCTTCTCAAATTGGTAAATCAATGCTTAAAACTATTGATATTATTAATAAAACATTTAAAGAGACCCAAATTTATGGATTAACTTCACATGCACATCTTTTAATATTTTCTGAAGATGATTTATCTGATTTTTATTTAAGGTTAATTTCAGATGGAAGCGAATTTTATATTGAATATAAAATGAACGAAAAAAAACAACCTTGGAAAAATGCTATTGTCAAAGGTGTAACTAAATCAATTGAAGAATTTAATGAATATATTATAATTGCGATGTTTGAAAGTCAAGGATGGCAAAAAAGTGAAGAACTTCAAAACTTATACAGACAAATTAAAAGATAATATTCAAATAAAACTTTTTAAGTTATTAAGTTTGTAACGGTAACTTGAAACCTCAAACAAGAAAAACTTGAAACAAAAAAAACACAAATGAAATCAATCATTTTACGAGAAATAAAATCCTTTTTTGGCTCTCCTATTGGCTATTTGGTCATTGCGATTTTCTTAATCAGCAACGGACTATTTTTATGGGCATTTGAAGGAGATTACAATATCTTAAAATCAGGTTATGCAGATTTGACACCATTTTTCACATTAGCGCCTTGGATCTTGATTTTCCTTATTCCAGCCGTTACCATGAGAAGTTTCTCTGATGAAAGAAAACAAGGAACTCTAGAATTGCTTTTGACAAAACCATTATCGGTTTGGGAAATTGCAAACGGAAAATTTTTCGGATCATTTTTACTGATTATTTTAGCAATTATCCCAACATTCATTTATGTGAAAGTAATTTCTAGCTTAGGTGCACCAGAAGGAAATATCGATATGGGAAGCACAATTGGTTCTTATTTCGGATTGTTGTTTTTGATTGCTTCTTATTCTGCAATAGGGATTTTTACTTCTACGCTATCTGAAAATCAAATTGTTGCTTTTATTATTGCTGTTTTTCTTTGCTTTATATTTTATTTTGGTTTTGAAGGTATTGCATCTTTAATTCCAGGAGAATCTACTATAATTTCAGCTTTCGGAATGCAAGATCATTTTAAAAGCATGAGCCGTGGTGTAATTGATACGCGCGATGTTATTTATTTCTTGAGCATCACAGTATTGTTTTTATCTTTTACTGTTTACCAATTAAAATCCTTTAAAGCGTAATGAAAGCATCTAACAAACTGAATTTAAAAACATTAGGCATTACAATTTTTATTTTAATTGTTTTAAATGTTCTCGGAAGCTTATTTTTCCACCGTTTTGATTTAACTAAAGACAAACGATATACTTTATCTGAAACTTCACTAAATATTGTAAAACAGGTTAAAAATCCGTTATCAATTAAGATATATATGCAGGGCGAACTTCCTGCTGATTTTAGACGTTTACAACAGGAAACCAAACAATTACTAGAAGAATTTCAAGCCTATAACAGCAATATTGTTTTCGAATTCGTAAACCCAATGGAAAACGAAGACGAAAGCATGGAAATGGTAAAATCACTTTACCAAAAAGGCTTAACACCTGTAAACATTACAGTTGACGATAAAGGAAAACAGTCACAAGCAATGGTTTTTCCTTGGGCAATTGCCGTTTACGACAATAAAGAAGTCAATATTCCTTTGCTGAAAAACATCATGGGAGCCAATACGGAACAAAAAGTTAAAGGCTCTATTCAACATTTAGAATATTCAATTGCAGATGCGATCAATAAAATTACCAAAGCAAAACAAAAGAAAGTAGCTTACATAAAAGGAAACGGAGAATTAAATGAAGTACACGTTGCCAACATGTTGCGTCAAATCAAAGAAAGCTATTACATTGGCCCTTTTACATTAGATTCGGTTGCAAAAGATCCAAACGGAACTTTAAATGCGCTTAAAAAATACGACCTAGCTATTATTTCAAAACCTACAGAAGCTTTTTCAGACGAAGAAAAAGAGGTTCTAGATCAGTTTGTGATGAATGGTGGAAAAACAATTTGGCTAATCGACCAAGTTGTCGCCGACATGGACAGTTTATATAATCAAGCTGGTGCAACTTTAGCTTATCCAAGAGATTTGAATTTAAATGATATGTTCTTCAAATACGGAATCAGAATTAATCCTGATTTGGTAAAAGATGAAATCGGAAGTCCGTTGAAACTTGCAACTGGAGAGCAAGGAAGCGCGACTCAATATCAAGAATTTAAATGGAAATTCGCTCCGATTGTTATTCCTGCAAGCCAACATCCAATTGTGAAAAATTTAGGCGGAATCAAATTTGATTTTGCTAACCAAATCGACACTTTGAAAAACGGAATCAAAAAAACGGTTTTGTTGCAATCTTCACCCTATTCTAAAAAAATTGGTTCACCAACAGAAATCAATTTGAATATCGTTACTGAAAAAACTTCTCCGCAGGATTATTTGAATAAAGGAAATTTGCCAATGGCTGTTTTGTTAGAAGGTTCTTTCCATTCGGCTTTTCAAAATCGTGTGTTACCATTTAAAGAAAGTTCGTTTCTAGCCCAAGGAAAACCAAATAAAATGATTGTGATTGCCGATGGAGATTTGGCAAGAAATCAATTAGACAAAAACATGATGCCTGTAGAACTAGGCTACGATCAACGCACCGGAAATCTATACGATAATAAAGATTTCATAATGAACTGCATCAATTATTTGCTAGATGACACTGGACTTATTAACATTAGAAGCAAAGACGTTGAACTGCCTTTGTTAGATAAGGAAAAAGTTTATGAAAACTATACAGCAACGCAATTCATAACTATCGGACTTCCAATTCTAATTTTATTGGTTTTCGGACTGGCTTTTACCTTCATCAGAAAAAGAAAGTACAGCAAATAGATGTTAATAAAAAAATGTCATACTTTAGATAGTTTACGATATATTTGTAATCCTTATCTTTAGACCCCAAATCCTAGAGAATACATCAAAAAATAAAATATAACAGATGAAATTTATAGTATCGAGTTCGTACTTATTAAAACAATTGCAAGTTTTAGGTAGTGTAATCAACAGTAACAACACGTTGCCTATTTTAGACAACTTTTTATTTGAACTAGACAATGATGCGTTGACAGTTTCGGCTTCAGATCTTGAAACAACAATGTCAGCTACATTATCAATCGATTCTAAAAGCAAAGGAAGCGTTGCTGTACCTGCAAAACTTTTGCTTGAAATTTTAAAAACGTTTCCAGAACAGCCTTTGACTTTTACAGTTGAAGACAACAACACTGTTGAAATTAGCTCAAACTCAGGAAAATATGCATTAGCATATGCTCGCTGGTGAAGAATTCCCAAAATCTGTAAGTCTTGAAGATCCATCTGTAACTCTTGTTCCCGCTGACGTTTTAGCCACTGCAGTTAGCAAAACTATTTTTGTTGCCGGAAATGATGATTTGCGTCCGGTAATGTCTGGAGTATTCTTCCAGTTTTCTCCAGAAGGATTGACTTTTGTTGCTACAGATGCTCATAAATTAGTAAAATATGCACGTACAGATGTAAAAGCATCTCAAGTAGCAGATTTTATTATGCCAAAGAAACCTTTGAATATCTTGAAAAGTATTTTAGGAAGTTCTGATGCTGAAGTAAAAATTGAATACAACGACTCAAATGCGACTTTCTCATTTGACAATTATATCTTGATGTGTCGTTTAATCGACGGAAAATACCCTAATTACGAAGCGGTAATTCCAAAAGAAAATCCAAACAAATTAATGATTGACCGTTCTTTATTTTTAAGTTCTGTTCGTCGTGTTGCTATTTTCTCAAACAAAACTACACACCAAATCCGTTTAAAAATCGCTGGAGCTGAATTAAATGTTTCTGCTGAAGACATCGATTACTCAAACAAAGCAGAAGAAAGATTAACTTGTGATTATCAAGGAGATGATCTTCAAATTGGCTTCAACTCTCGTTTCTTAACAGAAATGTTGACTAATTTACAGTCAGACATGATTATGTTAGAAATGTCATTACCAAACAGAGCTGGAATCCTTACTCCAGTTGATGGTTTAGAAGAAGGAGAAACAGTGACAATGCTGGTAATGCCTGTAATGTTAAATAGTTAACATTAAAGTTTCTTTCTGTTACAAGGATATTTTTTAGTTTTAAATAAAAGATATATCATTGTAAAAAAAATATCGCTATTAACCAACCATTTTTTATACCTAGAAACCGCAATTCTTTTTTAAGATTTGCGGTTTTTTATTTGAGTGATTTTTTGTTTCAGGTTTCATGTTTTAAGTTTCAAGTTTCAATCTCATCATGGAATTTAGCCGCAAAGCACATCAACCTTAAACTTGAAACCTTAAACTTGAAACCTGAAACCTGAAACAAATTTCCTTCTATTTTATTTTTTGAAACACTTGCTTTCCTCCACAATTAAATACATAAGAACTAGAGAAATAATCAATTTTCCTGATATTATTAATCAGCATTTTTTTGTTATCAGGAAAAACGCATGTATTCATGTAAATGAAAATTACTTGATTTTTATCTGGAACAGTTGTTACGATTAATCCTCTAGCAATAAACTCTAAATAGTTTTTATAATCACTTCGATTGTCGTCGTCATCCTTAAAAACATTATAACCTTGTTGAATTAAAAAATTCAGTTTAGCTACTACTTCTAAATAATCTTTTTTACTGAAATTAAAAATAGAACAACCTCCAACTTCTTTGTCAATTAAATACATATCAACTGACTTAGATGTACTATACACAATCACAGAATCGCTAACTTTTGAAATTAAATATTTATCCGAAAACGCATTCTTAAACAAAGTACTACCAGCAACATTACTTTTTTTATATTTTTTAGTCAGCAACAATTTATCAATTTGTAAATCTTGGGAGTGTAAAAAAACTGGAAAAAAGAAAATGAGGAATCTTAAAAATATTTTCATTTTATTTAAGGCTATTATTTAAGAGTAAAATATATAAATAAATAAATAAACAAACATTGTTGTCTTTTCAAAGTTAACAAAATAGCTTATAAAAACTCCTACAGATTTCTCTCTGAAAGAAAACCTGAAACCTGAAATTTCGAACCTGTAACAAATTTTCTTTAACTTTGCAATATGAAAATAGAAATTTGGTCGGACATCATGTGTCCGTTTTGTTATATCGGAAAAAGACAACTGGAATCTGCCTTAAAGCAATTTCCGAATGAAAAAATTGAAATTGAATGGAAAAGCTTTCAGCTTGACCCCTCTATTACTCCACAGCCCGAAAAAGACGTTTATAACTATTTAGCCGAACGAAAAGGCATGTCAGTTGAACAATCTATCGAAATGCATAAAAACGTAACAGAGCGCGCAAAAAGCGTTGGTTTAGATTATCATTTCGAAAAAGCTATTATTTCAAATTCTCTTGAAGCACATCGCATTATACATTTGGCGAAAGCCAAAAATCTAGGTGACGAAATGGAAGAAATATTTTTCCGTGCATACTTTACAGAAGGGCGTGATCTAAACAACGGACCAACTTTATTAGAACTTGGCGAAAAAGCTGGTTTAAAGAAAGAAGAAGTTTTGGAAGTTTTGCAAAACGAACATTTGTATTTAAGAGACGTTGAGCACGACATCAAAGAAGCTCAGGAAATTGGCGTGCAAGGGGTTCCGTTTTTCGTTTTTGACAGAAAATATGCGATTTCTGGTGCTCAGCCGGTTGAAGCTTTTGTAAATACGATTAACGAGGTATTGAAGTAATCTTAAAGTTCTTTCTTAAAAATTCATTACGTGCGATTATCTAAAAGAAACTAACCTAATGTAATGTCAACTAAAAAAGACCAAAATATTCCCCTACTCGGCCTTCAAGAATTTAAAAAAGACCAAAGCAGGCATAATGAACAGCTTTTGTTTAATGAACTGCATGGAGAACGTCATATTGACAACCCGCATCAGCACGATTTTTTTATTATCGTGCTGTTTGATCAAGCAAAAGGCGTTCACAATATTGATTTTATAGATTACCAAATAAGCAATCATCAAATTCATTTGCTTTTTCCTGGTCAAGTACACAAATGGAACATTGAGCCCAAAACAACGGGCTATCAATTGATGATAGGAAGGGAGTTTTTTGAAAGTTTTTCATCGAGTTTTAGATTTTCATTTGCTCAATATCATAATCATCCTGTAATTGAACTTAGCAAGGAATCTTATAAGCTTTTACATTATGAGTTTGATGCTATTAAAAATGAATTAGAAAAACCTGATTGTCTTCAAGAATTGATTAGCTCACGCACAAATGTCATTGCTTCAATCATAAGCAAAGAAGCCGCAAATATCTTTACAGATCATGATATTTATCAAAATGAACCTCGTATTGCGAAGTTTCAAGAGCTAATAGATATTTATTTCAAAGATGAAAAACTCGTTTCGTTTTATGCCTCAAAACTTCATCTTTCAGCTAATTATCTAAATATTCTCTGCAAAAAACATTTAAAAATTTCGGCTACCCAATTGATTCAGCAACGCATTGTTTTAGAGTCTAAACGACATTTGAAAGCTACAGCGCTTTCGGTCAAAGAAATTGCTTTTGAATTAGGTTTTGTAGACCATGCTTATTTTTCAAATTTCTTCAAAACCCAAACCGGAATTACACCAACGAATTTTCGCGAGCAGTTATAAATCTTTCAAGCCTTTTGATAAATTTTATATTCGTCATATCTTGATGAAATTTATTTTTGTACATCAAAATACTTTGTATGAAAAATTCAAATATCTCGCGTAAAGACTTTTTAAGAAACTCTGTTTTTGGAGTTGCTGGACTTGCTGTTGGTTCAGGTTTTATCAATTCTGTTTCTGCTTCTACATTAAGCGAATCCAATTCGGATATAAATTTTGCAACAGGAAAGAGCTACATTCTAAAAAATGTGAGATTAGAAACTGGTTTTGAATATGAAGAAGGCGAAGTGGTTCGAACTAAAACCGAATTATTCTGTATTGAAATAAGCGATGGGAAAATCAAATCGGTTTCAGCAAACAATCCAAATGCACAAGCTATTGATGCAAAAGGCTTATTAATGCTTCCTGCATTTCGTGATATGCACATTCACTTAGACAAAACTTTCTATGATGATTGGCATGCGGTGAAAAAGAGAACCGGCGGGGTAAAAGCAATGATTGCATTGGAACAACAAATTCTGCCTGAAATGCTAAAAACATCAACTAAAAAGGCTGAAAATTTAATTGAATTACTGCAATCTAAAGGAACTTCTTTTGCACGTAGTCACGTAAACATTGAACCAACTTCAAAACTGCAATCTTTAAAAAATCTGCAGAAAGCATTAGAAAACAAGAAAAATACTTTCGGCGCTGAATTAGTTGCTTTTCCTCAACACGGCGTTTTTTATACTGATTCTATTCCGTATTTAAAAGAAGTCGCAAAGATGGATATTGATTTCATTGGCGGACTTGATCCTTTTTCTATTGACGGTTCTATCGAAAAAACAATCGATTTTACAGTTCAATTGGCTTTGGATAATAACAAAGGAATTGATATTCACTTGCATGAATCTGGAGAATCTGGCATAAAAACAATAGAATATTTAATAGCTAAAGTCAATGAAAATCCAAGTTTAAAAGGAAAGACTTTTTAAGCCACTGTTTTGCACTCGGAAAAATAGACAAACCAAAACAAGAAGAAATGGCAGAAAAATTAAGCGCGACCCAAGTAGGAATTGTCTCTACGATTCCTTTTGGCAGTTTGGTTATGCCTATTCCAACTTTAATGAAAGCTGGCGTAAATGTAATGACCGGAAACGACAGCATTATTGACCATTGGAACACATTTGGAACAGGAAGCGTTTTGCAAAAAGCCAATCTTGCAAGCACAATTATACGGACAAGTAACCGAATTCAACTTATCTAGAATGTTGAAACTAGCTACTTCTGGCCCAATTCCGTTAGATGATAAAGGAAACCAGCAATGGCCAAAAGCTGGCGACAAAGCTGATTTGGTACTTATTGAGGCAAGTTGCTCAGCAGAAGCTGTTTCAAGAATGTCTCCCGTTAAATCATTAATACATCATGGCAACATTGTTTATTAGATTGATTCTCAAATCATAAAACAAAAACACAAATAGTTAATTATTTAAAATCCTGATTCATTAAGAATCGGGATTTTTTATATAAAAAGTTTTTATCTGAAACAAACACTACAAACATCCATTTGTTTGATTTACAATTATTTAAAAACAGGTAATTTTACTCTATTGTAAGATTATACATTATATTAGTTTTACCAGATCAAATATAAACAACCACGAAACCATGGAAAAAAATCAAGATTCATGCATTCCAAATGGATGGGTTGGCGGATTCCCTCCAGCAAATTCTCCAATGAGATACCCTACCCGCGATCTTTCCTCTTTGCCAATGTTAGGCAATATGGATAATATTAATTTTCTTCAACGACAAGTTGGAGTAAAATGGCCAGAGTTTAGCTGGGAAACTGCAAAAGGTTTTCCAGATCCCAAAAGATGTTATCAGCAATTTGCCCCTTATATTTCTAGAGTTGGATACACTGACGAAGGAAGAGTTTATTCTGTTATTTGTCCGCAACAAGGAATTTGGCTTAAAGATGAAATTTGTTTGAATGTCGAAGTAACTGTTACTGGCCAAAGAGGCTGGGTTGACGAAAACACCAAAGAACTGGCCTTAGATATGACTGTTGAAGGCAAAATCTGGTTTACACCAAGTGAACATCAAGGCGACAAAATAAAAGAAATTTGGCCTTTGCTACGATATAGTCTTCCAAAATTTCCTTTAGACAAAGAAAATGCTATTCGTGTAACCACTTATGATCCCGGAAATCCTAACCAACCAATTTTTCCAGTAAACAAAGGAATTTCGCCTGAATTCAAAAATCCGGCATTTGCACTTCACGAAGCAGAATCATACACCACAGGATATATAGCTGTTGAAATTGGAGATATTAAAAAAACAAAAGATTCAATTGTTGATGGCTTTAACGAGCTAATTATGAAAGCTTTTAACTTGGCTTCTGGCAATATGCTTCAACCTGGAAATGTATTATCTTGGAATCTTTGGTTTGTTGAACCTGCTTTAGTAAATACTTTGGAATGGAAAAATCATGCAGAATATTGGCGAAAATCAATCGATGCACATCACGGATCTCCAACTGGCGAAGGAACTCACGCCAGATACTTTGACGGAACATTGTTTAATGCCGAAGAAAGTGAAATCGACAAAATAATACAAGATATTATTGACTATATAAAATCTCATTTATAAAACAAAAAATGGCTAAAGAAATTGTTCTTTAGCCATTTTTGATATAATTAAATCAAAATTACAGACTTAAATCACGCCCATTTTTTGCATTAAGAAAGTAGCGCTTTTATTTTTACAGATTCCGTTTCTTAATTTGTAATCAAAATGCAATTCATTATTTTGGATTTCGACTTCAAAGCATTGATTTTTCAAAATATCTGGAAATTCATTTGTAGTTAAACAAACTTCGATATCGTGTGTCGCAATTGCTCCGATTGCATTCTTAGCAATTATTTTTTTAACCACTTCAATCGTTCCGTTTCGTTTGTCATCAGAGTTGGTTCCTCTTAAAATTTCATCCAATAAAACAAAAGCAGGACGTTCTTCCAAAGCATCCATAATTTGCTTTAAACGCTTGATTTCGGCAAAGAAATAGGATTCGCTGTCTGCTAAAGAATCGGATAATCGCATTGAAACTAAAACTGGAAGTGGATGAATATTAGCTTCTGAAGCACAAACAACTGATCCAATTCCACCTAAAACCATATTGACGCCTAAACTTCTTAAAAAGTACTTTTCCCAGACATATTCGAACCCGTTAAAATCATAAACGATTCAGGATAAAAATAAGTATCATTCCCTACTCTAGTATTTGGATTTAATAATGGATGACTCAAATTTTTAAACCCAATTTTATATTCTGAATTGATTTCTGGGAAAACAAAATCAGGATTATTGTAAGCCAAATTTGCCAAACTATTCAAAGCTTCAAATTCACCAATAATTGCAATCCAGTTTTCAAGCTCATGCGAATAATCTTCTTTCCATTTCAAAAGTGCTCTCAAAACATGAAGATTAAACAAAAATGTTCCATTAAAAACAATCGCAGTTACAAAATTATTTATGGTGTCCATTCTTGAAAACAATTCAGATAATTGCTTTAAGTGAGCGCTTGCTGAAATATTTCTAGAAATTAACTGTTGCCGCAATTCAATCATTTTTTTTGATTCAAATTTCTCCGATTCAATTTTTTCAACCAATAAACCATACTGCTTAATTATTTTATCGACATTATCGGCTTGAGCAATTTCTGATTTAATTCGTTTTACGGATTGCCCTAAAACAATCATGTTGGCAATAAAAATATAAGTCAGATACGATAATAAAATTGTTTTAGATGTTATAAAATAAGCGAATAACACACTAAAAAACAATATTGGAACTGCATAAGAAAGCAAAACTAAAACTTTAGGAAGCGTATTATTTTTAAATGATTTCCAATACATTAAAGCATCATAAGAACTCTTCGTGTCATTACTGACAGAAGCCAAAGCAAAGAAATCTTGTCTCCAATCAATTTTTGACTTCAGTTCATGTATTGCCTTCTGATTTTCAAGAATAGTTTCATTCGAAGAAATATTCAATAATTGATTGGCTAGCGTTTTTTTCCAACAAAAGTAGCTGTACGATTTAAATTTTGGAATAACGAATGATCTCCAAAAACATCCAAATCATAAGCATACGGATGATGAAAGTCGTTAAATTCTATTCCGTTTTCAAAAGGAAGCTTTTCTCTTTTTAAAAATGAAATCTCATTTTCATTGATTTTTAAAAGTGCGATTGTAAGCTGTCTTTGAAAAGCTAATTTCGAATGGATTTTCATCAAAAAAATAAAACCAACAAAAGATAAAAAAGCTAGTGCGACATATAAAACTTCATTGGTTTTGATGTAATAATACAACATAAACAAACCAAGAAAAACAGTTAACAAACGCAGTATGCTAATGCTATTGTATCTTTTGTTGATTTTATTATAAGTTTCTGAAAAGTGTTTGACTTTATTCTGATATACTTCCATTTCCAAAATTTAATGAAGCACAAATATAGCTTTTACACTTCCAAAATTATAATTTTAAAAGAAACGACTTTTTATTCCTTTTCGTGCATCACCAGAACCGGAATAGAAACTTCTTTCGTAATTTTTTTCGACAAGCTCGATTCAAAAATGCTTTCAAAAAAAGATCTTTTGTGAGTTATAGTCGTCAGAATATCAATGTCTTTATAAAGAATAAAGTCAAGTATTGTTTCTTTGACATCATCGCTTGGCAATACCAAGAATTCCACGTTTTCACTAGCAAATTCTTGCTCCCATTCTTTGACTGTCATATCAGAAACATCCGAATTTGAGGTTTTTACATACAAGCTTCTAACTTTTGCATCTGTTTTCTTGGCAATTTTCAATATTCTGCGAAGCATATCTTTGTCTTTCTCACGATAACGGGTTGTAAACCCTATGGTTTTGACCTTTTTATATTTTGCATCAATAGGAACACACAATACAGGAACTTTGACTTCCGAAATCACCGAATTGGTATTAGATCCGGTGAAGAACTTAGTCCAATCAGATACTCCCGTCGTTCCCATTATTACAAAATCAATTTCATCTTCCTCAACTGCATTTTTCAAATTATAAATCAAATCACCGTCCATCAATCGATGTTTGATTACAATATCATCGAGCTTTCGCTCTGCGGCTATAGCCCTCAATTTTGGAATTTCATCTTTAAACATCTCAAATTTAGCCAATTCTATAGAACTGTAAATCGAGGCATAATTTTCTGGAAAAAACTGACTGTCATACACTGGAATCTCAAAAGTATGCAACAAGACAAGTTCGGCTTTAACAATTTTAGCGAATTCTAATGCATGAACAAACGCATTTGTAGCGACTTCAGAAAAATCTGTGGGAAATAATATCTTTTTCATTTTGTTAAGGATTAGTGTATTGTTCTCTCAAATTTAATCATTCTAAAAACAAAACAACCTGATAATTATCAGTATTTTAACACATAATTATTTCTTAAAAGAACAAGTTTAAACACGAACAAACTCCAATTTTCAGCTTAATGTCAGATATGCAGTTTTGCTTCATTTTTTATACCTTTGCATCATGATAAATCAAGATTCTATAGTTGCATTAGCTACTCCATCTGGAGCTGGAGCTATTGCTATCATTCGTATTTCGGGCGCTGAAGCTATTTCAATAGGAAATTCTGTTTTTAAATCCATTAAAAATAAAGACTTAACAAAGCAAAAGACGCATACTTTGCATTTAGGCCATATTGTGGATAATGAAAAAACGCTTGATGAAGTTTTGGTTTCTGTTTTTAAAGGGCCAAATTCCTATACCGGCGAAGACACAATCGAAATTTCTTGCCATGGATCAACTTATATTCAGCGACAGATTATTCAATTATTATTGCGAAAAGGCTGTAGAATGGCTGATGCAGGAGAATTTACACTTCGTGCTTTTTTAAACGGAAAACTCGATTTATCACAAGCCGAAGCTGTTGCCGATTTGATTTCATCTGACAACGAAGCTTCACACCAAATTGCAATGCAACAAATGCGTGGCGGATTCAGTAATGAAATTGCCAAACTTCGCGAAGAACTTTTAAATTTTGCTTCCTTAATTGAATTAGAATTGGATTTTGCCGAAGAAGATGTAGAATTTGCTGATCGTACCCAATTTCACGAATTATTAAACCGAATTGAATTTGTCTTAAAACGCTTAATTGATTCATTTGCTGTTGGAAATGTAATAAAAAACGGAATTCCGGTTGCGATTGTAGGTGAACCAAATGTTGGAAAATCGACTTTATTGAATGCTTTGTTGAATGAAGAACGTGCCATTGTTTCTGATATTGCCGGAACAACTCGCGATACAATTGAAGATGAATTGGTTATTGGAGGTGTTGGTTTCAGATTTATTGATACAGCTGGAATTCGCGAAACTAAAGATGTCGTAGAAAGCATTGGAATCAAAAAAACCTTTGAAAAAATAGATCAGGCGCAAGTAGTAATTTATTTGTTTGACGGATTGAAATTCAAAACTTCAAGCTCTGAATTTGTTTCGGAAATTGAACAAATAAAAAATAAATATCCTTTAAAACCACTTTTAATTGTCGTTAATAAAAAAGACATTTTATCTGAAGATGAAGTTTCAAACATTACGAATCAGCTTGAAAATTTAAATGCAAAACTTTTACTTATTTCTGCCAAAGAAAAAATTGGTGTTGATGAATTAAAAAATGAATTGCTTTCATTTGTCAATACTGGCGCTTTAAGAAACAACGAAACGATTGTTACAAATACAAGACATTATGATTCTTTACTTAAAGCTTTAGATGAAATACAAAAAGTGAAATTCGGACTTGAAACTAATCTTTCAAGCGACTTAATGGCATTAGATATTCGCGAAGCTTTGTACCAATTCGGACTTATTACGGGTCAGGTTACAAATGATGAATTGTTGGGGAATATTTTTGCTAATTTCTGCATCGGGAAATAGAAAAACAAAAACGAGTTAGTTTGTATAACTCGTTTTGCTTTTGTGCTTGTTTGTGTTGAATTCAAAACTAAAACTTAACACGAAATTCCCAATAAAAACTATCCTGTTCATTGTTTAATAGCAAATAAATGCTATTTAATGCCTGAAAGCTTTTCTTCCAATATTTTTATTTTATTTTCTAAATTGACTATATACTCTTTTTGAGGTAATAATGCTTCATCAATTTCTTCTGTAGTGTATCGAGGTGTGATGTGCTGAGGGCAATTCCAGTCATATGCCTGAATTTCAAAAATCATCATTCGCTCAGGACGAAATTTATAATCTGCAGGTTTTAATAAATCGTACAATTTTTGATTCTCTTCTAATTCTACAATTTTTGCTTTAGCATAGAGTTTTAATCTAGCCCTATGCGGATAGGAAATCATTATAATCGCAACATTATTATTTGTTGCGATATTCCCGGTAGATATGTACTGTTTATTACCTACAAAATCGACAATTCCAATGGTTTTATTATCGATGACTTTTACAAAACCTTTAGGGCCGCCACGATGCTGAATATAAGGATATAAATTCTCCCCAAAACTCGCCATATAAAAGCTATCCCTATCTTCAATAAAATAAATTTCATTATCAGTAAGTCCATCAACAACCGATGTTTTTTCCATCCGATCATAACCATTTCTACTGCCTTTTTTTCTTGAAGGGCTTTAATAGCATCGGTAAAAGCTAATTCTGCATAATTCATATCGACTATTTAATTGTTTAAATTTAAGGATAAAACTCCACAATTACAGCGAATTATACAATACAATATTAGAAAAGTAAATTTTACAAAACGCATTTAGTATCACTTCTTTTTTATAGCTCCAAGATCTGTCTAATCATTTGATTGGTAAATCCCCATTCATTATCATACCAAGCCATAACTTTTACCAAATCACCCTCAACGACCCTGGTCATTTCCAAATCTACTGTTGCCGCAAAAGGGCTTTTTATTATATCTGTTGATACTAGGGGTTCGTCCGTCACGGCAACTACTTTTTCATAACGCGGAGTCAAAGCTTCTTCTGTCAAAATTGCATTAATTTCTTCTACTGATGTATTTCTACTTGTTACAAAAGTAATATCAGATATAGATCCAACGGGAACAGGAACTCTCACAGCTACTCCATCAAATTTCCCAGCATACTCAGGCAATGCTTTGGTCGTTGCAATAGCCGCCTCCAGTAGCCGCAGGAGCAAGATTTATGCCTGCGGTGCGTCCCATTCTCGGTTCTCTTTTTGAAGGAGCATCCATTAAAGTCTGTGAAGCAGTATAGGCATGAGTAGTATTTAAAATAGCTTTTTTAATACCAATTCTACGTCCTAAAATCTCTATAAGCGGACTGATATTATTTGTTGTACAACTTGCGCAGGAGAATATTGAAACTTTTCCTTCCTTAGTATTTACACCGTGTACTATTGTAGGCGTATCTTTAGTTGGTCCAGATATCACAACAAATTTAGCTCCGGCAATAAGATGCTTTTCTGCATCTGCTTTATTGGTAAATAAACCTGTACTTTCTATCGCTACATCTACCCATAATTCTTTCCATGGTAATTCTGAAGGATCCTTTTTACTGGTATATTTTATTCTGTGATTATCGATTAAGATATAATCTCCTTCAAAAGTCACTTTTTTATCATACTTGCCGTAGATACTATCGTACTTTAAAAGATAAACCGCATTTTCTATACTCATTAAATCATTTATCCCAACCAATTCCAAATCAGGTGTATCTAATATTACTTTTAAAGAAGATCTACCAATTCTGCCAAAACCATTAATTGCAATTTTTTTCATTTTTTTCTACTGTTTTAATTATTTAACTAAAAAATAAAGCGTAATTATCTCTTTAACTATAACCGAAGTTCTTTGTTTTACTTGAGGTGTGAACGAAGCATCCAAGCCATCTTCTCATGTGTTTCCAAAAGCCCGGTGATATAATCACTTGTTCCTAAATCGCTCCAAACAGAGGCAAAATTTTTAATATTCTCACGAAGCAGAATAAGAATACTTTCATGATCAGATAGCAATTCACTTATATATCCCAAACTATCATTTTTCTCTCTGGACTGCTCTGATAACTGTGTAAGTGCTAGATATTCTCTCAAAGAAGCTGGAGCATAATGCCCTAAAGTTCTTATTCTTTCTGCAACACTATCAATAATTTCATCTAGCTCTTTATACTGATGTTCAAAAAACAGATGCATGTTGTGAAAATCTTTTCCTTCAACATTCCAATGTGCTTTTTTTGTTTTAGTATAAAGTACAAACTCATCTGCAAGAATTTTGCACATAGCGTTGGCAACTCCCGCAAGGTTTTCTTCCTTAATTCCAATTTTTGGCTCCATAATTATTTTTTTAATTAGATATAGTCAAAATAATCTAGCCGTTGTAGTGCTCTCTTAACGCTTTCAAACCATCTTCGTAAATCCCCTGAAAAAGAGAAGACACTTCCTGATCTGAAACATTGACTGGAGTAAACTCACCAAACCATTCTACTAGGGAACCATTACCGTCATCACTTTTTTTAACTCTTAAAGTTGAATAGTAATCTTTTACCGGAAATGGCGCTTGCAAAATATGATAACTATAACTGCGTTCTTTTTCATCAAAAGCCATTAGACGTTCAATAATAACACTCCCATCTGGATTAGCCAAATGACGAACTCTTCCTTCTTCCTGTAGTTCAGATTGAGGAATGTAGGGCGCCCATTTAGGAAGAGCGTTAAAACCTCCTATTAATTGCCAAACTTTGTCTGCCTCAACTGGAATTTCAATATATGCAGTGCTTTTGCCATAATAATTATTATTTAAAAAATTAATTATTTATTATCTATAGGTAGCGGAGCTGTCGGATCGACTAAACCCTGACTTCTCAATTTTTTCCAAAAATCATCAGGAACTACTTCATTTAATGCCTCATTGTCTTCTGCAATACGTCCCGGTCTGCTTGCACCAGGAATAGCAGTCGCCACGGCGGGGTTAGCAAGAGAAAACTGCAAACCAGCGACCTTCATGCTCACGCCAAATTCATCAGCATTTTTTTTGATTTTTGCTACTTTATCCAGAATTTCCGGAGAAGCTGGAGCATATTCAAAAGTTAAGCCTCCAACCAAAACACCTGAACTATATGGGCCACCAACAACAATTCCCAAACCTTGTTTTAAAACTTCTGGCATAACACGCCGCAATGCTTTACTATGGTCCAGAAGCGTATAACGACCTGCCAGCAGAAAACCATCAGGGCGAGCTCCTTCTAAGCTCAATATAATTTCAATAGGTTCAACGCGATTCACGCCAAGTCCCCACCCTTTAATGACACCTTCATCACGTAGGCGATCCAGCACTTTAAAGGCTCCTTTTCGGGCGCTTTCAAATTTATCCAGCCATTCGTCTCCATAAAAATCCTGTGCGACATCATGAACCCAAACAATATCCAGATGATCAGTCTTAAGTCTTTTTAAACTCCCTTCAATTGAACGCAGCGTACCATCTTCAGTATAATCATTTACGATTTTATTAGGACGTCCATATTTAAACAGGTCGCCCTTTTCGCCTAAATCTCTGGCGCTTACATCCTCTAGCTCGTCTAGAATCACACGGCCTACTTTCGTACTTAAAACATACTCTTCTCGAGGATACTGTGAAAGTACTTCTCCCAAACGGATTTCTGCCAGACCGGCGCCATAGAACGGAGCATTATCAAAATATCGGATTCCTGCATTCCATGCCGCTTCTACAGTTGCAGATACTTCATCATCAGGAACATTGCGAAACATATTGCCCAGTGGAGCTGACCCGAAGCCTAGCTTTCCTGGAAGTAAATTTTTAATTGACATACTTATATAATTTTATTATTACTATTTTATCGTCAAGTAAATAGAAACACCAAACTCTGCCATTCTATCATAATAATAAAAAGCCAATGTTCTACTTGTAAAGTTCGTCAAAAATTAAATCTCAATTTATTTAGAAAACATCTTTTTTGTTATAATTACCTAATATTTAACCTTTTAACAACAAACAATCAAATAAAATAGACTTTAAGCAATTATGTATAAGAAGAAATCACTAAACACAAAATTCAATTCTGCTTTTAATCTAAAAGACCTTTCTTCTTTAATATTTGAAATTAAAGCCTATAAAAACAATATTTCCTTCGTCTGAGTTGAAATACGCGACCTGAAGACTCAACGAACTCAATCCTCCAATCCAAATGCCACCTCCTTGAGAAGTGTGCCATTTTTGTGAAGGATCATCTTTAACCCAGACACGGCCAACATCAAATCCTCCGTAAATACCAAAATCAAGTGGCAATACGCCTGTTTTAAAACTTGCAATTTTTAATTTAAGATTTGAACTGTCATATAAGCTGTTCTTGCCACTGAAACGCTCATTTCGGTATCCTCTTAGTCCGTGATTTCCTCCCAAAGAAGAAGCGTGATAGAAATAATAATTATCGCCAAAAATCATGCGGCCTTCAACAAGAGTCTGAAACACTAGTCTGCCGGATTTATTGAGTTTATCTTCCAAGCCGACTTTGGCCACGGCGTATCCAAAATTATTATCCTGATTGTCTGTATTAAACTTCCAGCCTGCCTTAGTTTCTGCATACAAACCTTGAGTAGAAAAATCCTCCGCATCTCGATTTTTATAAAGCAATGATGCCTCTGCACCAAGATAATTCTGATGTTCAAAAACAGCCGGATCCATATTGGAAGCATTGAAATATCGGTCATCCATTTCTTCTACTTCATACCCCTCATACAATGCCTTAACTTTAAGCTTGCGATATTGAAGTCCCAAATTTAAGTTTGTCTGTCTGGTTCGGGCACGATTATAATCTTTGCCAAGCGTATCATCATTATTTACCGTTTCATTACCAAATCCAAAGAAGTTATTGGAGAATCTCGCTCCCGAAAAGTAAGCTTCAGCCAACAAATTGACATGTGGAAAAATATTGATAAAAGTACCACTATAACCTGCTTCAGCTGACTGATATGTAAAATAATAATTAGCGAAAAACTCATGCAACTGTTTGCGTGGATTTCCATTAAAACCATTATATGTATAGCGATCTTTTAAACCCAGAAATACGCCATCATCTGTAGCAAAACCGACTGTAGGAAGCAAAATATTACTGCTTGGAAGGAAATATCTGAAATGCAGATTATTAGTTTCGTACAATGATGAAAACCGCTTTTTGCAAGGCTTCTCCGCATCAATTATATTCTGTTCATAATTGTAATCATAAATTCGGGTTTTATTGTTGTTATGTAACGAATATCGATCTGTTCCATATCCGCCAATCATTCGTACCAATATTTCATCATCTCCTTCTCCTTCGGTAATAAAAACATCATCACCGTTTAGTCCGTAAATCCAGATTTCACAGGATTGATTGGAATTAAAGCTTGCAGAATAAAACGGTACTGTACTCTTTTCTTCAGTGAAGATTTCTACAATGGTACGTCCTTGTGGCTGTCTTTTGATATGAAATATATCTTTATTGTCTGTTCCATAGATAATAACTTTTTTATTGATTTGCTCCGCATAAGTCTCAGCAATTTTATCGATATTTTTGAGTCTGTTTTTAAATTTAATTTTGATATTTTCCAAAGACTGATCCTGCATTTCTGGAGGTAATTTTAAAAATGCATTGTCTATTACAGCATCACTAATGCTTTTTTGAATGGATAATGCTTCCTCTTTCCAGATTTTTGCATCGTACTGCGAAACAAAAATTTTATCGAGATTATAGGCTTCCGAATTGAACCATTTTACACTCTCCAAATCATCATCATACGTTTGCCAGAAACGGGTTTCAGGAACTGCGTGTTTTATTACAGTAAGAGCCACTCCGTCAAATTTTGAAAATGCGGCATCACGGTCGCGTGGTATTGGTACATAAATACCTGACTTATTTCCGGTTTCATGCAAGGCCCATCGCCATTGATCTTCATGACGATCCCAATCCCCGAGAAGCATGTCAAAAATTCGCGAACGAATATACTGGCGTTTATCAATACTATATTTCTCATTAGTGCGGAGTTTTTCCAATACTTCGGTGGTACCAGCAAAGTCAGTTATTGGTCCTTTAGTGTCCAATGATGAATGCTGATATCCTTTAAAATCTTTCTGCCCTTTAGAAGGTCGTTCTTCAATAAAATATAAACCGTCTCCATATTGGTCATTTAAATCTCCAAATTTTGACTGTTTGGGAAAATAATATAATTTGGTATCCGAATGATTTATCGAAGCGACCTCGGCAATATCACTAACTGCAAGCTGTGCATAAGGATGTGAAGTAGTAAAAAAATCAGATACCATTTCTTCGGCAGAAGTATTATCATAAGCATTTTGATCGAAAGCGATTCCTTTTAATTTAAATCTCAAAAATTTAAGGGCATCTTTTCGTAAAGATCGCATAACATATTGGCGTCCTTCTTTGTTTTCTAATCGCAAAGATTGTGATTGATGACCTCCACCTTCTTTTAGAATATTCACTCCTCCGTACAAAGTATCCAGTAAAGCTGTTTTTGCTGTAATCTGGGCCGAGTAATATTTTCTATAATGTTCTCCCCACAGCAATCTGTAAAATCCAGATTTTGAAGTTTCTTCTTCTGTCACTATCTGTGCTTTTGTAACAGCTGGAAAATCAAATTCAGTTTTAGTTGTAACCGTCTTTTTCTCAATAACCGGTAAAACTTTATTTACCTGATGACGATAGAGTAGTTTGTCATTTCCGAAGCTATGGAACTCAACATCAGACGAGCCGTCTTCATAATAATTAAGCTTGGCATAGCCATTTTCGCTCGAACTGTAAATTCCTTCATAACTCAATTTCCCTCCTGGAGCAGTTATGATTTCCTTTGATAATTTTGATGCTTCGCTTTTAGAAAGCGAGCCACTGATAATCTGATGAATATCTCCGCCTTCTAAATACTGCAATCCTGCTTCGTGTCCTGATACAATTGTAATATTGTTTGATAATTTTGCCAAGGCCGTTACAAAACTAGCCAGCTCTCTATATCTATAATAACTAAGATCCTTTGGACTGCTCGCCACCTAGTTTTCTGACAGCCTTATCGCCAAAACCTATTATCGGTAAAGGATGTAAATAATCATTGAAACTGTATTTTCCTCCATGTTTTCCGTTACTAAAAATAGGATGATGCATGGCGATGATCACATTTTTAAACGCAAGATCCCGAATCATACTTTCCAGTTCTTCCAAAAAACGTCTTCTGGTTTTTATATCGGGTGAATTTTCATTAATATATTTCACATCATCCCAATCAGAAATATACCATTGCGAGTCTATAAATATAATTTCAAGATCTTTATTGACAGAAATACTGCTTAACGGACTGCCATTTTTAGGTTGTCGCTGAAAAGATTTATTACCTGTATTTTTTAAAATCTCTTGAGTAAAGTTCGCTTTTCGGCTATCATTATATTTCCATTCAAAATCCCCTGGAATGAAATAAGTTTTTCCTTTAAAAGATCCGACAGTTGTTATTTGCTGTTCTATTGTCTTTTTATCAAAAAGACTGTCTTTCTTTTGTTCTGAAATATTATCTCCCAAAAATAAAAGAGTTGAATTTTCAGGAGCTTCTTTGAGTATATTTCTGAACTGCCGCAGATAAATACTGTCTTCTACCAATCCATAACCTCCCGTCAGATAAATGGATTGACTCAGTTTTTTATTGACTTCTTGGGAACTTACATCTCTTGATTGGCTCTTGAATGTTGCACAAGTCGCAAAAAGCAATCCTGCAACCAGATTTAAAATAAATATTTTTTTCATGATATGCTGTTTTAATGAAAAAGATAAACTGCCTAATCCAGATTTATCTGAAAAAACAGTTTTAAGCTTACCCAATAAGCAATGCCTATACCACTTATACAAATCCATACAAATCAACAATTTACATTTGTAATCTTTTGTTTTTTACTATATTTCGCTAATCTGTTTTCCTCAATTAGTGATATTTAAAACAATTACCGATCATTTCAGATGTTTGCGACGAAATTAAATATGCGGTCAAGTTTGATAACAGAAGTACCTGTAGGCAGTACTTTTGGTGCTTTTGCTAATTTTTCAGCAAGAAGCGATGTCGGCATAGGGCTATATTTTTCCAACAGACCGATTGAATTGAACAACTTCAGCGTGCTCACTATAATTTTCTCGCCTAAGCGGTTTGAACCATCTCTCAGAAGTATTCCAGGTTTGAAAACAATATACTGCTCAAAATTCATTTCCGAAATGCTTTCTTCTATTTCCCCCTTCATAACGGAGTAAAAAATACTACTCTCAACAGAAGCATCAAAAGAGGATAGCAATACAAAAGAAAAAATACCATTTTCTCTGGCTAATCTGGCAAACGTCACAGGAATATCATAATCAATTTTCCATTGATTTTTCTTTGAACCCGCATCTTTCAAGGTTGTCCCTAAACAGGAAAAAATTACATCTCCCACTATTAGTTTATTGCGGCTTTCAATACTTGAGAAATCTATAATATGTTCTGCGAGTTTGTCATGCTGTTTTCCACTTGGCCTTCGAACAAAAATGGTCACTTTCGAATAATCTTTATCTGCTAAAAGTTCATCAACCAGAAATCCTCCTGTTGAACCCGTTGCTCCTATAACAACTGCTTTCATTCTCTTTTGAATTTATTTGCGTTACATTCAATACAAAACACCTCAATTTTTAGATCCGCTTCTCAAGAACAATTATGCCTCTATTTAACTTCTTTCGAATTTTGATTTTCTAAGAAAAAATGTGCAACAGTATCATCATAAAAGGAATTATAAGAAGTATTAAAAGCAAATGAATAATATCTTTATCGGATTGTTTCATAACTATTCTCCTGATGATTCATTTAGACCAAAATTAGCTCAACAATAAGGACAAAATAATGGGAATAAATTCCTTTTAATTATAATTTTTAAAGAAGCCGTAATATTCAGTGAAAAAATTCGATAGTTGGAGTTACTACTGTACTTATATTTTTTATCCGTTTTGGATGATTCTATCAAATAGTGATCGCAACTCCGAATTCTGCCAGTTTCCATTGAATTTCTCACCATTTACGAAAAAAGTGGGAGTTCCTGCGACGCCACTACGAACACCTCCGTACATATCCGCTTCGACTTTAGAGGTGCTATCATCTTTAATCTCTTTAAAATCTTCAAGAAATTTTTCAATATTCAAGCCTAGATTTTCGCCCATTTCTAATATATTTTCAAGTTCCAGCTCTTCATCAGTTTCATACATTAAATCGTGTAGTTGCCAATATTTGCCTTGTCTAGTCATGCACTTCGCCTGCTGTGGTCGCGAGTCTGGCAAAACGATGAATATTGACTAGAGGAAAATTTCTGAATATAAATTTCAGTTGTTCTCCATAATCAAGCTGTAATTTTTTAATAATGTGATAGGCTTGTCGGCAATAAGGACATTGATAGTCTCCATACTCAACAAGCTCTATAAGAGCATTCTCATTACCTTGAATGTGATCTCTTTTGCCTATAGGTGAAATTAAAGACATAGGATTTTTTTAAATTATACATTCAATTTTTATCCAACTCTTCAAGTGCATTCAAAATACCGTCTGCACCAGGATTGACTCCTATTGGAGACTTATAGTTCCAGCGGATGATTCCTTGTTCATCCAATACGTAAAGCGACCTTTGGCATTCTCCCAAATTTTTATCATAAACATCATAAAGTTTAGAAACAGCTCCTTTTGGTTCAAAATCAGATAGCAATGGAAAATGAAAATTTCTGTCCTTGCTGTACGCCAAATGACACCATTTTCCATCAACCGAAATGCCTAAAAGCTCGGCATTATGTTCTTTAAAATATTTGAGTGTTTCGTTATACAAAGCCATTTGATCACCGCATACAGGACTCCAGTCAGCGGGATAAAATGCAAGAATCACTTTTTTGCCTCTAAGCTCACTTAAACTGATATTTTGATCAGGAGTGACAGGCAATGAAAATTCAGGGGCCAATGTTCCAATACTTAACATGATAAATAGCTTTTTTTGTTGCTCTTCTTCAGCGTAATTATTTAAAAATTTAATGTTTCTAATTTAATTGCTTTAAAAACAACTATCGATACATGAAACCGGCATTTACTTATAAAAATTAAATATCATAAATCTTCAAAAAAGCCTTTATTTCCGAATTTCAGATTAATTTCAATAATTAAAAAAATCAAATTTGAACAGACAAAAAATCTAGCGTTTTCTCAACATGCTCTTCACCGTTGAATAGTTTTCTGAATTTATAAATAAGGATTCCAGATTGATTGAATATAAAAGTTTCTCGTCCTCTGAAAAATATTCCATTTTTAACACCAAACAACATACTTACTATATTGCCAGTATCACTTAAAATCTTAAATGGAAGATTATTCTTTTCGGCAAATTTTTTATTGCTCTCAACGCTGGCTGAATTAATACCAATTATCTGAACGCCTACCAGAGAAAAAGTTGTAAAAGTTTCACTAAAAGCACATGCTTGTGCTTTGGATGTGCTTCCACCGTTGACAGGATAAAAATAAATTACGCTAATTTTTCCAAGTGTTTTTTCATTGCTTTTCCAAAGTGCGCCGTTCTGATCTTTTAAAGTGAACAGCGGAATTCGGTCCCCAATTTTCAAACCTTCAAATTTTTTCTGGTTTAATTTCATAGCTTTTATCTTATTTTTAAACCATGTAAAAATCTTTAGAATAAATATCAATTCCATTCACATAGGATAATTTTTAGATAAAATTTCATTTTTCAATGATTTAAATAAAAAAGAAAAAACAGCTTTAAATCAATACTATTTCCAGTAGTTTTAGTCTTTAACATCTATCTCTGAACCATAAAACTAAAAAGTCGCTACCGCAACCTTTTTATCTCTTCAATAAAAAAATATAACAATTAAGGCGCTTTCTGAAGATCAAATTTTTGACGAATCTGTAGCCAGAATACTTGTCCGTGGATAAAACGGTTTGGCGTGAAAGTAGATGAATATTGATTGGACCAAATAAACGAAACGTTTAGTTTTTTACTAAAATAAAAAGTGGGACTTATAAGGAATCTATTTTGATCAAATTGATTGTGTATAATGTTCTTTCCTGCATTAATCATAATTTCATCTCCGATACCCAGAGACATTTTGAAGTCTGGATTCTTTTTGGAAAATTTAAATAACGGAATATCAAACATAATCATATATCTAAAACGCCAGTTAAACCAATTAAAAGAACCTGTTTGATCTGCTGTCAAAGGTTCAAAAAATCTTTCTTCTACCCTTAATCGCTGATAAACTCCAATATTCCAAAACTTATTTTGTATCGACATTTCCTGATAAGGCCGATGTTCAATACGGCTGAGTCTGTCATTATCATAAAAATAACCAAAATGAGCAAATCCAGCATGCACAGATACATTGTCACTTAGTTTATATTCGTACCCAGCTCTGATATAATATACATTGCCTGTTATGTAATTATCCATCCAACGATAACCCGAATCTACCAAAATCAAAGACTTATTGCCCGTTTTTAATTGGGCAGAATATTCCAGCCATTGCTGATTCTGTTTAATCACTTGCTTTTCCTGAGCTTCTGTAAACCCGACAACAAATAAAAAGAGAGCAAAACAATCTTTACTCTTGTTTGCAAAACGATAGTAAATGACTGTGCTCTCATAATTTATTTTATCAGAAATTCAAAAAGATATGCTTATTCCTCTAAAAATCAAATGATTTAAATAATTGACAAACACTTAGGAATCTTAAATTAAAAATCCTGTATTGTTGGTCTAATTACAATTTCATTTATATCCACATCATCTGGCTGTTCTATAGCAAAGGTGATGGCTCTTGCAACAGAAGTCGCCGGAATCGCTAATTTGTAAAACTCATTCACACCAACAGAACTTTCCTGATGCCTTGTGCTATTTTTCAATTCAGAATCGATAGCTCCAGGCTCTATAGTTGTCACACGAATAATGCTTCCGACTTCATGTCGTAAACCTTCACTTATTGCTCTGACTGCGTATTTTGTTCCGCTATAAACTGTACCTCCAGGACTAAAAACTTTAATCCCCGCAACTGATCCTAAATTAATAATATGCCCCGATTTCTGTTTTTGAAAAATGGGCAACGCTACCGCAATACCATAAAGTACACCTTTAATATTGATATCAATCATATTATCCCACTCATCTGTTCTTACATCAAACATTGGTGCAATAGGCATTATTCCTGCATTATTGATAATAACATCTATTCTTCCGTAAGTGCTTATTCCTTTATGAACGAGAGCATGAACATCTTCTTTTTTAGTGACATCTGTGGCCCAATAAACTGCTTCGCCTCCAGCCGACTTAATATCGCTTACAATGCGTTCCAGATGTTCTGTACGTCTAGCACCTAAAACAACTTTAGCGCCTTTTTCTGCAAGATGCCTTGCAGTAGCTTCTCCTAAACCGCTACTTGCTCCTGTTATTACGACTACTTTGTTTTTAATATTTTTATCCATTTTAATGTTTTTAAATTATAAAATCATTTCCAAGACAACTTATATATTACTCTTGTGATTAAAGATCATTTCTTATCGGATTCTCTTTGAAGATCAAATTTGGTCAGAACTATTTGAAGTGCTCCAGTACTGTAATAAACCTCAACCAATAACAAAATCAGTGAAATAGAAAATGTTAATACGGCCAAAGCAAATGCATATTCGCCATAAATAGGCTGTCCAATATAAATCAAATAAATAGAAGCCACTGTAAACAAATAACCGGCAACACTCCACTCCTGCATGTTTTTAATTAGAGTCAGCCTTTTCTTCAAATTTTTAATTTGATCGTACAGATAATGATCTGTTTCATTTTTTCCTGCTGGATAATCAATTCCCGTACTAAGGAGCCTACCGCTAAAAAACGGTTGGTATAAACCAACATCAGCAGGCTAAAGGCCGGAAAAAGTATGGCTGGGGTATTGATAGAGATTTCCATGATAAGATTTTTTTGATGATCACTAATTAGTATTTGTTGATATATACCGTTTTCACGTTAACAAATTCTTGAATTCCTTCATATGAAAGCTCACGACCGTAACCCGAAGATTTGACTCCACCAAAAGGAAGTCTTGGATCGCTTTTGACTCTTTCATTTATAAATACCGAACCATCATCAAACTTAGAAATTAAGCTTCTGGCTCTTTGAAGATCTTCGGTAAAGATAGAAGCTCCGAGTCCGTAGATGCTGTCATTGGCCAGTTCAACTGCCTGCTCTTCAGTATCGAAAATGGTGATTCCAATTACAGGACCGAAAGTTTCATCTGTGAAAACAGACATTTGCGGAGTTACATCTCCTAATACCGTCGGTTCTAAATAGGCTACGTTTCTTTTACCGCCTGTCAATATTTTTGCACCTTGCTTAACCGAATTCTGAACCAATTCTTCAAGTTCCTGTGCAAGATCTTCTCTAGCCATTGTACCGATGTAAGTGTCTTTTTCCATTGGATCACCACTTTTAAGTGCCTTGACCGCAGTTACAAATTTTTGAGTAAATTCCGCCGCAATAGCGCTGTGCACAAGAAGGCGTTTTCCCGCGATACAGCTTTGTCCTGTATTTTGAAAACGAGAAAAAATGCATGTTTTTATGGTGTTTTCGATATCAGCATCTTCCAAAACCACTAAAGCATTACTACCTCCCAATTCCATTACACTTCTTTTAATTTCAGATCCGGCAATAGTCGCTACTGCACTTCCTGCACCATTGCTACCAGTCAGGGCAACTGCTTTGACTTTTTTATTCCTTAAGATTTTTTCTACTTCACCGCTTCTTACTGCCAAATTGGTAAAACATCCTTCGGGAAAACCAGCTCGCCAAAATATTTTTTGGATATTCTCAGCACACTCTATTACATTACTGGCATGTTTTAAAATTCCGACATTTCCTGCCATAAGAAGCGGGACTGCAAACCTAAAAACTTGCCATAAAGGATAATTCCAAGGCATTACCGCTAATACTACTCCCAAAGGTTCATGGGTTACGTAACTATCAAAGGCCTCAGTAACGATCTTTCGGTCAGCCAGCTGTTTTTCTGCATTTTCTGCATAATATTCACAAAGCCATGCACACTTTTCTATCTCATCGAGTGATAGCGTGATGGGTTTGCCCATTTCTTTGGTAATTGTTTCAGCATATTCCTGTTTATTCTTTCTGAGTTCTTTGGCGGCGTCCAGCATTAATCTGCTTCTTTCCTTAAACGAAACTTCTCTCCAGGAAAGGAATGTTGTATCTGCCTTATCGATAGCTTTTTCGACCTGTGCTGAACTCAGCTCCTCAATTTCAAATACTTCTTTTTGAGTATATGGATTTACTGACTTTATCATAATACATAATTATTGGTTAAACAATAAATTCTACGTGAAGAAATTGAGCTATTTTGAAATTAGTTAACATTTCCGGATGTAAAATTTCTTTTAAATCCCATTTATTTTCAAAATAGCCCAAATTCAATAAATCAGATTAGGATCCTAAAATCGCTACGATTTTCTCACCTACTCCTTTTCCTGAAGCAGGATTCTGGCCAGTAACCAATTTTCCATCAGCAATACTGAAGGGTTGCCATGGATCTACGGTATGATATATAGCTCCTTGTTTAGTAAGTGCTGTTTGCAAATCAAAAGGCACATCTGCTCGTGCATAATTGTCCTCTTCTAATGTCGTGAAAGATGAAATATTTTTACCGTCTACAAGATAACTGCCATCACTGAGTTTCACATTTAATAAGGATACAGGTCCATGACATACCGCACCCACAACTGCACCACGTTCGTAAGTTTCTTTTACGACTTTTTTAATTAGTGCATCATCTGCCATATCTACCAGAGGGGCAAGACCTCCTGGCACAAAAATAGCATCGTAAACACTCACATCCACAGTAGAAAGTTTAACTCCCTTTTGCATATCTGCCCAGCCTTTTCCGGTAAGGAAAGCTAAATTATCGGGGTCTGCGAGCAGATTCAAGATTATCAAGATATGGGCTTTCTCCTGTCAAGCTGGCAAAATCAATGTGATAACCCGCTCTTGCGAATTCGGCATAAGGATGTGCTACTTCTGGTAAAAAATTACCTGTTCTTCTTTTTAATGGTCCAATTGTATTGGTATTTGACGAAATAATTAAAACTTTTTTCATGATCTTAAAATTTTTTAATTAATAAATATACTTTTTAGCTAAATCAATTTTTTTACAACATAAACCGTGCGTTCCTCCAAATATGGAGCTATCTGATCTACAACAATTGACTGATAATGTTTCGAATTTCTGTGTGCTTCCTGTGCCTGCTGATCAACGTAACGTTCATGAAGTATTAGTTCATTAGGATTATCCTCCGACTGATAAATAGAGTAATAAATATTCCCCGCTTCTTTCTTGGTTTGTTCAGCCAGTTCAGGCAGTAGTGTAAGAATCTTAGTTGTCTCAGATTCTTTAATTTTCCATTTTACGATAACTTCTTTTTCCATGTTCTTGTGTTATTAAAGTTTTTAGAATGTTCGATACTGCTTGTTGAGATTTCATGTCCTCTGAATTTTACATATTAAAATGTAGCTAAAAGCAGTACCCGTTAATTTTGCCGTGGCCATCAGCTTGTACATGTAAAATTAGAAACACCACAGGTGCGAAAAATTGATCTGTGATAATAAATCAATGATAGATTCTTTTGAGAAAAATGTAAAACAAAAGAAACCAAACACCATATTTCACTTATTATTAAAGATTTAATTATGAGTAAAAAGAAAATACTTAAAGAGAAAATGCGAGATAGAAACCGCGTCTTCTTTGCTTAAAGACATTGTTGGTCTTATATTTTTTGCGCCGCTTTAATAATGATCTTAGTCACTTCTTCAGGTTGCGAAAGCATCGATACATGACTTGCTTTTGAGATGAAATGTCTCAGCTCCTATTTTTTTAGCCATATCTCTTTCCATTAATGGAGATATAATATGATCATTATCAGAAACAGCGTAAAAACTAGGTTTGGACTTCCATGCAGGATTCGAGACCGTCGCAGTAAGACAGCTTGAGTGAAAACGTCCTTGTACAGTAGCAATCACCTTAGCTTCAGCCTTTGGAAGATCTTGAGCAAAATGTTCCACTACAGCTTCTTCACGAAGACGAATATATCCGTCACTAACAAGTCTATTATCAAGACCTGGTGCAGGCGGATATTTTTTGACTTCGTATGCATCTTTAGTAAGACTTAAGGCGCTTTCATTTATATCTGGCGCATATGCGGCAATGTACACGAGAGATTTAACTTTCTCATCGTTTCCTGCTTCTGTAATTACCACTCCGGCCCAAGAATGTCCAACAAGAACAATTGGCCCTTCGATTTCTGCAAATACCCTTTTTACTGCGGCTACATCATCAGGTAATGAAGTAAGAGGGTTCTGTACTGCTACTACAGTGTATCCTTGTTTTTGTAAAAGTGGGATAACCTTGCTCCATGACGATCCATCTGCAAATGCTCCATGAACCAATACAATTGTTGGCTTTGGTGCATTTAAAATTTTGTTTGAGTTTTTATTTTCTATTGTATTGAAAGAAATCGTTATTGCGATACGCAAATAAAAGTACTGCGGCGACCAAAATTCTACGGAAAAAAATAATCGTTTTCATAATGATGTAATTTTATATTAGACTTTAACTTTTTATAATGCATGACAATGATTTAATACATTATCATCAGTAATGGCGAAATGAACAAACTAGAAATAATGACAGCCTTGTCTTTAAAAAAGTCGCCGGAATTGTATTGAGCCTTTTGATTACAATCTGTTTGGGGAGTTCGTTGCAACAAAAAGCTTAAGCATAATGAAAAATCATTACACAATATGAGTTTCCAAAATGGTATAGATCTTTACAGGAGAATTTTACAAAAGCGTATTTTTTTCTCCAAATCATTTCTAACCCTGCTAAGGCTTTCTGTTGTAATACCAAGATAGGAAGCCATATGATACTTTTTTATGTACTTTTCAATCTCTGGATAATTATTTATAAAATTTAAATATTTTTCTTCAGCGGTCAATTCCAATTCAGATAAGATTCTTTTTTGATAACTGCCAAAAAAACGTTCCATCTTAATCCTGAAAAAACTTTCTATTTGCGGAACTTCTTTATAAAGCGGCTCCATACTTTCTTTTGATATTTTATAAATGACAGCATCGGCAACACAATCAATATAAAAAATGGATTTCTCTCCAGTAAAAAAAGCGGTATAATCGCTAATCCACCAATCATTAACAGCAAACTGCAATGTATATTCTTTTCCCGTCTGACTAATAAAATAAGACCTTAAACACCCATCAAAAACAAAATACTGATCATATACAAAATGATCCGGCCTCAAGAGAATATCTCCTTTTTTAGGAAAAAGCTCTTCAAACTTTCTTTCCACAATTTTAATTTCGGCGGGAGTAAAATCGACTCCTTTAAAAATATCTTGTACACTACATTTTTTCATAGCAGACTTTCCTTTGCTTCTTTTAATTAAATAAAGTCAATCGCCAAATGTCTTAACTCTTTATCAAATAAAAATTGACATACGGTAAGATTTGGAATAATCTACAACTAAATACTGCCTTATTGTCTACCAAATAGTTACATAAAAATTATCTGGCTCTCGCATACTGAATAGGACCGTCGATTTTTTCATTTAATTCAGTTGCTCGCTGTCAAAGGGAAATAAGGATCTCTCAAAAATTCCCGCGCCATAAAGATCAAATCTGCATCTTCGTTGACCAAAATAGATTCTGCCTGAACAGCATTAGTTATTAACCCTACAGTAGCAGTTATTATACCTATAGTTTTCTTTATTTTGGAAGCAAAAGGCAATTGATAAGCAGGTCCAACAGGAATTTTTTGATCATGACTTAATCCGGCTGTTGTCACATCTACTGCATCAGCTCCATGGTCTTTAAGTGTAGCTGAAAGCGCTATAGCATCATCTGAAGTCCAGCCACCTTCAACCCAGTCAGTACCGGGAATTCTAACAAATATTGGGATTTCAGCAGGTACAGTTTTCTTGATAACTTCCAAAATCTCAAGTACAAGCCTCATCCTGTTATTTAAACTTCCTCCGTAATTATCGGTTCGGTGATTGGTTAACGGAGACAAAAACTGATGCGACAGATATCCGTGTCCCGCGTGAATTTCTATAACTTGAAAACCTGCTTTTATTGCCCTGTTTGCGACAGATTTGAAATCCTCTATAACCTTTTTGATGCCGTATTTATCCAATTCAACCGGCATAGGATAATTTTCAGAATACGTTATCGCGGAAGGCGCCAAAGGATGCCAACCTCCATTTTCAATACTTATTGCACTGTGCCCCTCCCAAGGCACCATCGTACTTCCTTTCCTTCCAGAATGTGCAAGCTGAATTCCTGTTACGCTTCCCTGCTGTTTAAGGAAACTGGTAATCTGCAACAGTTTTTCTATATGCTCGTCTTTCCATATGCCCAGATCGTGTGGAGAGATACGGCCTTCTGGAGAAACTGCTGTTGCTTCGGTCAATATAAGAGCGGCTCCTCCCACAGCCCTACTGCCTAAGTGTACAAAATGCCAATCAGTAGCAAAACCATCTACAGAAGAATACTGGCACATTGGTGAAACGACAATTCTGTTTTTTAATGTAACTCCTTTTATTGTTAAAGGACTAAATAGCTTTGTCATCGGTATTTAATTTAATTGTTATTCGTTTCACTTACCCCAAAATGTTGCTTCTATTTAAAGAATACTTCCCGCCATGGCTATTTCTAGATCTTCCTCAGAACTTCCTCCTGAAACACCGATGTATGCAATTATTTCATTATCCTTTCGAACAGGAACTCTCCCCCTTTAAAGCCTACTAACCCCCCATTGGTATTCTCCATTCCGTAGCTACGGGCCTCAGGCCTCAAAAAAGCATCTCCTAATTCATGGCTTGGTTTTCTGAAAAGCATTGCCGTTTTTGCTTTTCCCAAAGCGATATCAATAGATCCCACATACGCATCGTCCATTCTCATAAAATATTTGAGAAATCCAGCCGTATCCAGAACCGCTATATTGACCGGAACATTCATCTCAGTTGCTTTATTTGCCGCATTTTCCATTGCTGTAAAAGCTAGTTTACTTGAAATATCCATTTTTAAAAAATTATCATTAATTAACTTTCTACAGCTATCACACAAATACTTTATTCCAGTTATTAACAGCTTAAAGAGCTGATAATTTCCAGATAATAGATACTGAAAGGGCAATTATAATCAGCAAGACCTTTTTTGTTTGGGAGTAAACAAATTTAGATACTGTGAAGCAATTTGTTTCTGTGATAATATCACTAAAAGTTATAATAAATTAAGATGTGGAATAGTTGCCTTAAATTGCTAAATGACAGCAGAAAATAAGAAGTCTATATATAAAGAAGTAAAATAATTATTCCTGTTTAAGGTTTTCTTCTTCCAAGTCGATTTTATGAAGAAACCTTCTTATTATTTCTTCATCAACAAGTTCCTTGCTTCGATTTATTTTCAAAAGTATTTGTCGCTGTTCTTCAAGGATATTTTTATAAAGTATATAATCATCTGGCAGAATCGATTTGTCTTTAAAATCAATATCAAATTCCCACTCACTAACCCATTTTTGCAGATGTATACTATATTCTGATTCCCTGCCATTTAATTTTAAGTACTCAAGAGAAGCTTTCGCTAATTCTTTTCTTAAAAATCTTTCTGTTTCGGCTTTTGGCAGATGATCCTGAAAATTTGGGATTCTAAGTTTTTTGATTACAAAAGGAAGCGTTGTTCCTTGTAAAACTAATGTCGCCAAAATGACAATAAAAGTGATATAAAGTATCAAATTTCGATGTGGAAAAGGACTTCCATCAAGTGTAACAGGAATTGACAAAGTCGTCGCCAGAGAAACCACACCACGCATTCCTGCCCATCCCAACACAAAAGGAAGTCTGTTACCTGGATTTTTATCAGCAACAGTAATAAATAGACTGGCAATTTTGGTCACAATTACTGCTCCGTATGCTACTAACATTCTGCCCAACATTAATACCAAAGTGATTAAGAAGGCAAATAAAGTCGCATCAAAAAAACTGATTCCTTCTTGTTTTAATCCGGAAGTAATTTCCGGAAGATCAAGACCAATTAGTAAAAATACTAGCCCGTTAAGGAGAAATATAAAACTTTGCCAAACCGTCTCAGCTCTTAAACGCGATGAACTTCCCAGAAAATGATGTCTGTTATAGGATAAATAGAGACTTCCACTCACAACAGCCAATATTCCTGAAGCATGAGATTCTTCTGCTGTAATGTAAATGATATACGGAGTTACTAAACTTAGAATAATATCCATATTCGCATCTGTTGGGAGAAATTTTTGGGTTTTACAAAAAATAACACCAATCAATACGCCTATTCCTACGCCTCCAATAACCATCCAGATAAAACTTAATGTCGCTTCATACCAAACAAATTGTCCTGTCACCACAGCAATAAGAGCAAAACGAAATATAATTAAAGAGGAAGCATCATTTAGCAAACTTTCACCTTCAAGAATAGATGAGATTCGTTTGGGAACTTTTACAAATTTCAATATCGCACCTGCACTAACTGCATCTGGTGGAGAAACTATTCCACCAAGCAAAAAACCTAGTGCAAGCGTAAAACCCGGAATAAAAAAATTAGCAACTAAAGCAACGGAAACCGCCGTTAAAAAAACTACTACAAATGCAAAACTCCCAATAATTCTTCTCCAATGCCACAACTCTTTCCATGAATTTAACCATGCCGCATCATAGAGCAAAGGTGGAAGAAATATTATAAAAATAAGTTCGGGTTCAATTTTTAAAACAGGAACTCCCGGTATAAAACTTATAATCAATCCTGCAATTACCAACAATATAGGATAAGCTAATTTGATTTTGTTGCTAAGCATTATCAAAAAAACAATCAGGACTACTAAAGCTAAATAAAATGAGAAATCTTCTATCATATAATTGAATAAGGTTTGTATTTAAGTTCAAATCGCTATTTCAAAACACTTTCATAATCAACCACTTATTCAAATTTATTAATATTCATCCATATAACATAAGAGTTATTGAATAACTATAAGTTTTTCTCAAAAAAATACATTCTTTGCGCTCTTAAATTTTTTAAATTTACGTAGTAACTTTTAAGGAATTTATATGAAAATCAATGATTCGGAATTAATTTCCATCAAAAATATAAGCCTTCAAAAGGTAAATGGATTAGAAAGTTCATTCTGCTCCGATATACTTTCTGTCGAAGAACCTCTAGAAATAAGAGTAAAGTATGGCTCTGATACAGAAAAAATACAGAAAAATATTTCCGTAACCATGCGTACGCCCGGAGATGATTTAGATCTTGCAGTTGGTTTCTTATTTACAGAAGGCATTATTTCTTCTTATCAAGATTTATCAAAAATTTATCACATTGAAAAAGATTGTCAAATGCAGAAAAAGAATATTGTTCAGGCAGATCTTAGAGACAATCTAATTCCTGATTTACTGCATACCGACAGAAACTTTTACACCACTTCAAGTTGCGGAGTATGCGGAAAAAGCTCCATTGAGTCGATTAAAACAGCTAGTGTTTTTAGTCAGATAAGCAAAACTGAAATTACCGTTTTTCCGCAAGTTCTTTACCAGTCGCCTAATAAGTTAACATTGGCTCAAACCAGTTTCGCTTCTACAGGAGGTATTCACGCCTCAGGTCTTTTTTCTACTGAAGGAGAATTGATTCTTTTAAAAGAAGATGTTGGAAGACATAATGCTTTGGATAAATTAATTGGTCGCGCCTTGGCAAAAAAACTCTTGCCTTTAGATCAACATATTTTGGTTTTAAGTGGCAGAGCTAGTTTTGAATTGATTCAAAAAGTCGCTATGGCAGGTATTTCAATTGTTGCGACCATTGGTGCTCCTTCAAGCCTAGCTGTAGAACTGGCACGAGAATTTAATATTACACTGCTTGGTTTTCTTAAAGATGGCAGATTTAATATTTATAATTCTGGAAATCATGTTTTAATCCCCACTTCAAATAAAAATTAACTTCAAATAAAAATGAGATTATTAATAAGAATGTTTATATATAAATTTAGAATAGGTTAAAACTTTTATGATTAATCTTTTCTCATAATTTCATATGCATTTAATCCTTTAAATCGCAATAAAATCTATAAGTCATGAAAGAAGATAACTCAAAAAAAGTGGCGAATCTGAAACTAATAAATTGCCTAACGCTGAAAACCCTTATACACTTTTACACCTTAAACTTACCAAAGTTGAAAATTGGGCGGCAGGAGTTCCTGCTGTAATGGCGGCTTTCAGCGATATAATAGAGGAAAAAACAGTTATTCGCGGAACAAAAGCCTTGTTTAAAATGAATCAGGTTGGTGGTTTTGACTGTCCGAGCTGTGCGTGGCCTGATCCTGATGATGAACGCTCCCATCTTGGTGAATATTGTGAAAACGGGGTTAAAGCACTCGCTGAAGAAGCAACTTCAAAAAAAATTACTGCGAATTTTTTTAAAGAGAATTCAGTCTATGATCTTGCGAAACTAGATGATTATCATATTGGGAAAATGGGAAGACTTACCGAGCCAATGTATCTGCCAAAAAACGGTACAAACTATGAACCTATAAGCTGGAATAATGCTTTTAAAAAAATAGCAGAACATTTAAATGCGCTGGATTCTCCAGATCAGGTCGCCTTTTACACTTCAGGAAGAACCAGTAATGAAACATCGTTTTTATACCAACTTTTTGCTAAAGAATTTGGAACCAACAACATGCCCGATTGCTCTAATATGTGCCACGAAACATCTGGTACCGCTTTAAGTCCAATAATTGGAATTGGCAAGGGAACTGTGAGATTGGATGATTTTTATGACACCGATGTTATTATAATTGTAGGCCAAAACCCAGGTACTAATTCGCCAAGAATGATGAGCGCACTTTCAAGAGGTAAAAAAATGGTGCAAAAATTATTGCTATTAATCCTTTGCCAGAAGCAGGTTTAATGGGGTTTCGCAATCCACAAGAGATAAATGGCGTGATTAAAAGCGCTGTTAAACTTGCAGATTTATATCTTCCGGTAAAAATAAATGGAGATATGGCTCTTTTAAAAGCTCTCGAAATTTTATTAATTCAACTTGAAAAACAAAACCCAGAAAAAGTTTTTGATCATGATTTTATCCGGGAAAAAACAGTCGGATATGACGCATTTCTTAAACAGTTTGAAAAATACGAGCTTGACGAACTTTGTGAACTTTCAGGTATTTCTATAGAAGCCCTTACTATTGCCGCAGAAATGATTGCTTTCAAAAAACAAATTATTGTTTGCTGGGGAATGGGACTTACCCAACAGCCAAACGGCGTAGACGTAATCCGAGAAATTGTAAATATTCTGTTGCTAAAAGGAAGTATTGGAAAACCTGGTGCAGGTGTCTGCCCTGTTCGAGGCCATAGCAATGTTCAGGGAAACAGAACAATGATGATTAATGAAAAACCTACAGAGGAACAACTTGATCGGTTACAAGAATTTTACGGATTTAAGACACCACGCAAACACGGCTATGATGTTGTACGAGCCATTAAAGCCATGCATGAAGATAACGTAAAATTACTTTTTAGTATGGGAGGCAATTTCCTATCTGCGACTCCAGATACATCTTACACGGCTAGTGCATTGAGAAAACTTAATTTAACCGTATCTGTTTCTACAAAGCTTAACCGAAGCCATTTGATTCATGGAAAAGAAGCGATTATTCTACCAACATTATCCCGAAGTGATATTGATCTGGTAAACGGCGAAGCACAATTTATAACAACAGAAAACTCAATGGGTGTTGTACAATCATCAAAAGGAATACTAAAACCGGTATCGGATAATCTTATTAATGAAACACAGATTGTATGCCGAATGGCAATGGCAACTTTAGGAGATAAATCTGTAATCAATTGGCAACGTTATCACGACAGCTATGATGCCGTTCGCGACGATATCGAGCAATGTATTCCCGGCTTTGAAAATTATAATAAAAGAGCCAGAGAAAAAGGTGGTTTTTATTTGCCTAATGTCGCAAGGGAAGGAAATTTCATAACAAATCAATATGGAGACAGAGCTCCCTTTACTTTAACTGAAATTCCTGATAACACTCTTGGTCCAGATGAATACCTAATGGCGACAACCCGCACACACGATCAGTTCAATACTACAATTTATGGACTTGACGATCGTTATCGCGGCATTAAAAACGAACGCAGGGTAATATTTATGAATAAAACGGATATTGAACAGGCCGGATTCAATAGCGGAGATAAAGTAGACTTATTTAATTATGATGATAATATTGAGCGTATTGCTCCTTTATTTATTATTGTTTCTTATGAGATACCTCAAAAAAATGCCGTAACCTATTTCCCAGAAACCAATGTTCTTGTATCTATAAATAATGTTGTGAAGGACAGTAATATGCCGGCTTCAAAATATGTGAAAATTAAAATTAAGAAACATGACCCAAAAATTTATGAAAGAATAAATCAGTTGTGATTTTTTGTCTGCTATTATATCTTATTCCAAAATCCAAATCAAGAAAGAATCTGTTTTCTAATTTTTAAGACCTTCATTTTTTACCATACATCAATTTCTAGCGCTTATATCAGACATAATTTTGCCTTGTAAATATTTATTAATTATAAAAAATAATACAATGAAAAATTTTCTGATTTTAACTGCCGCATTTTTATTCTCAGTTTCATATGGACAAAATAAAAATGAATCATTGCCGACAAAACAAAATACATCGGTGCAAAATGTCACAAAAAAATATTAATTATTGTTTCTAATGCCAATACAATCGGCCCAAACAATAGAAGAACGGGAACTTTTTTACCAGAAGTAGCGCATCCTTATGGTGAATTCAGTAGAGCTAATTATCAAATTGACTTTGCAAGTTTAACAGGCGACACACCTTATTTGGATGCACTTAATCTAGCCAGTGATCCTGATAATCTTGCTTTTTTAACTGGTAAAGGCTGGACAGATATGCAAAAAGCGACTAAACTTTCGACTGTAGATGTAAGTGCTTATGATGCTATTTTTGTACCAGGCGGACTTGCGCCAATGGTAGATATGCCAGAAAATGCACTCCTTAAGAAAACTATTGCTCAAACCTACGAAAGAAATGCCGTTGTTGGTGCAGTTTGTCACGGTCCCGTATCTTTATTAAACGTAAAGCTTAGCAACGGAAAATACTTGATAAACGGGAAAAATATAGCTTCGTTTACAACATTGGAAGAAGATAACTACGCAAGAGCAGATGTGCCTTTCGATTTACAAACTGCACTTGTAAAACAAGGCGCTAAATTTCACGTCACTGCTCCTTGGTCTGCGAACAGCATTGCTGATGGTAATCTGGTTACTGGACAAAATCCTGCATCAGCGAAAGGTGTTGCTGAGAAAATGATTGCTATTTTAGAATCTTCAAAAACAAACTAAAAACAATTATTTATAACTGTTTGTTAGATAATAAAAAAGCCCTTCTTTCGGAGGGCTTTTTTATAGGTACTTTTTTAGCCTTTAAGATCATAACTGTAATAATCGTATGTAAGCGCTTTTTTGAATCCTAACTTATCATAAAGCTTTTGAGCATCTGCATTGCTTTTCTCTGTGCATAAATCAATTCTTATAATGTTTTCTTTTTTGCAAACTCAAAAACAGCATTTATTAAAGCTTGCGCAACTCCTTTCTTTCTTTCATTATGAAGAACAAATAAATCATTAAGAACCAGAATTTTTCCTAGTGAAAGTGATGAATAAGGAGGGTAATTTAAAGCAAAACCTATTGCATCTTCCTGTTCATTAACAGCCATAAATATAATCGCTTCATTATTAATCAATCGATCCGATAAAAATTTCTTGTACTTATCTATAGATGAAGGAAGTTTATAAAACATCATATACTGATCAAAAATATCTACTATTTTATCGATATTATCAGAACTTTTTAATTTGATTATTTTCATTTTTTGTATTTGGAATAAAATATTTACTTGTCTATTGGAGTACATTTTTAGTGCAACTTCCAAAATTCTTTAATTCAGTTTTCAAAAAAATGATGTATGATAATTATGTTTGATTAATATCATAAATTTTAGTCGTAAACCTTGGTTTTCTATTTTATAAATATCATTATTTTTAAGATGCAAAAAAAGCGTTTGAATTATAATGATAGAATTCAAACGCTTGTTCGTTACCAGTAAAATTAATTTTACTGTTTACTTTCTCGAATTTAAAAAATTCAATGCTTTTTCGACATGAGCATCTCCCTTGAAGAAATTCCTGAATTTATAGATTAAAACTCCTTCCTTATCAAAAATAAAAGTCTCGCGTCCACTTGCAAATAATGCACTTTTAACACCAAACTGTTTTAGAACTTTATTTTCATTATCACTCAAAAGAGTAAAAGGCAAATTATTTTTAAGAGCAAATTCTTTATGACTTTCAACACTTCCTGAATTAATTCCAACTACTTGTGCTCCTGCATCTGTAAAAGCTGTGAAACTGTCTCTAAAAGCACAAGCTTCTTTTGTGCATATAGCACTTTCATCTTTTGGATAAAAATAGACAATACTAAGATATCCCAATATATTATCTTTGCTGTCCCACAATTCATTATCCTGATTTTTTAATGTAAAGGCTGGTATGCGATCACCTATCTCTAATGTATTTTTTTATTATGTGTTAATTGCATTGCATTTTATTTTAAATATTTCGTCGCAAAGTTCCAAAATACAAATTCCATTTGCATTCACATAGGTTAATTTCGTCAATGTAAGAAGATAAAAAAACATCCTTTTATTTGTTATTTTTGTAAAGTGTACGAAAGTATCAGATTCACTTTTATTATGGATAACAATACTTTAGATATCTCAAAAATTCCCATTGAGCATCATTTTGCGATTCCTTTCTTTGAATTTGTATCTAAGGATTTCGATCTTGATACAGAAACTATAACAATGATTTCAAAACATTGCGAATTGGTCAATTATGAAAAAGGAAGTCATTTACTACATGCTGGTTCAGATTGTAGATTTATACATTTTATAATTAGCGGAGAAGGTATTTCATACTTTACCAATCACAGCGGAAAAACTACCACATGGTTTTTTCATTTTAACAAACCTGAAAGTTCTGTCAAAAATGCTTTTGCGGTAGATTATAAAAGCTTTTTATCTGGTGAATCGGCTACGGTATCTATCGAAGCATTATCAGATATAACTTCAATTCGTTTTTCGAGAGAGCAAGTTCGTTTTCTTTCGGACAACTCCATGATTTTTGAACGTTGGATACGTATAATTAATGAAAGAGCTTTTATTATGATTTATGATCGTATTTCTACATTGCTGACTCTTTCTGCTACAGAACGCTATAAAAAATTTCTAAAAGATGAACCGTATCTCCTTAACATGTTCAACAATTATTATATTGCCTCTTATCTCGATGTAGCGCCTCAATCACTTAGTAGAATCAGAAAAAATATTTAATTCCATTCTAGTATCAAAAATTTAATACGTTATTAAATCGAGGCTATTTTTTCATTAGCTCACTTCTTACCCTGCTTAAACTTTCTGTAGTAATTCCGAGATACGAGGCCAAGTGATAATTTTTTATATGTTTTTCAATATCCGGATATGATTTTAAAAATCTTAAATATTTTTCCTCAGCAGTCATCGCAAGATCAGATAATATTCTTTTTTGATAGGTTCCAAAAAAGCGTTCCATTTTAATTCTGAAAAAACTTTCAATCTGCGGAACTTCTTTATAAAGTTCTTCCATTGCCTGTTTTGATATTTTATAAATCGTAGCGTTTTTGACACAATCGATATAAAACATAGATTTTTGATCTGTAAAAAAAGCAGTGTAATCACTAATCCACCAATCATTTACAGCAAACTGAAGCGTGTATTCTTTCCCTGCTTCGGTGATAAAATAGGTTCACAAGCGACCTTCATAAACAAAATACTGATAGGGTACAAATTCTCCCGGAGTCAGCAAAACACTTCCCTTTTCTACAAAAATCTCGGTGAATTTTTTCTCTGCTATTTCTACTTCAGATTCAGAAAAATCAATTCCTTTAAAAATGTCTCTGATTGATAGTTTTTCCATGTTATTTAAATATTACAAACATCTGATAAATAAGCCTAAACTTATTTTAATATCCTAACAAATGTAATAATTAACCATGCTTTAAAATAATTTAGCGAGCGAATATCTTTCTTATAATTGGCTTATAAAATCATGGATGTACTTCGCCACTATACTATGATGTTCTTCGAGTAGAAAATGTCCTCCATTAATTTGGTAGATTTTGGCTTTTGGAAGATCTTTTTTATAGGCATCACCTCCAGCCGCAACAAACATGGCATCGTTTTTTCCCCATACAACCAATGCCGGTGGCTGATATTTTCGGAAATAATCCTGCCAATCGTTATATTTCATTACGTTACTGCCGTAATCTCTAAACAATGCTAATTGTATTAAATCATTCCCGGGGCGGTGAAGATAATACTGATCCATCGCATAGCTGTCGGGACTTATTTTGTCGATATTTTCGGCACCGTTAAAGTATTGCCATTTGGTTGCTTCGAGTGTCAAAAAAATCTCGCTTTGCTTTCTGTTTCAGTATTCTGATTATCAATATAAGCAGTTAATGGAGCCAATGCTTCGCCCAGGCCTTCAAGATATGCATTAGCATTTTGAATGATCAGAGATGAAATAATCTCCGGTCGTCGTGCGGCAATTCTTAATCCAATGGGTCCGCCATAATCCTGAATGTAAAGGCTTATATTTTTAAGGTTCAAATGATCTATAAAATGTTCTATGGTAACAGATAAATTGTCAAAAGTATAATTGTATTCCTGAAGTGTTGGTGCACTACTTTGACCAAAACCAGGATAATCAGGAGCAATGACATGAAAGGATTCTGCAAGATCTGCTATAAGATCTCTGTACATATGCGATGAAGAAGGAAAACCATGAAGCAGTAATATAGTCGAATCTTTACGAACACCCGCTTCACGATAAAAGATAGTAAGACCATCGATATTTGCCGTTTTATAAGAAACTTGATTTTTCATATGTTCTATTTATTAATTTATTTTTTATAAAAAACAATCTCTCCATTACAAATTTAGGCATTAATTAAAAGCGTAAATCTCTCCTATTCCAATTAAAAATTATATTAAATAAAGATTTTTCGAAATGCGACTTTGAACAATATATTTTGTAAATCTTATTGTAAAATGACGAAATAAAGTAAAAAAAAACACAAACAAAAAACATAAATAACTGATAAACAATACTTTAAATAAAAGGGTCGGAAAATTGATTTGCACTCATAAACCATTAATAACCAAACATTAAAGTTTATGAAAGCAATTCAAACCTCAGCGACCTCAAATAAAAAGCAATTGACAAACGATATAAGATTCATATCCTGTAATCGATGCTCCCAAGTCACTATATTATTCATTTTTCAAAATCAACTAACATGAAACCGTTATTAACAACAGTTAGAAAATTTACTGACTGTTTGACTTTTATGGATCTTCCTCTTTTTGATTATATTGATAATGACGACTTTGCGATAATTCGCATGGAGCAACTTGGAATGCAACTTCCTTATCAAACGCCAATTTTCAGACCTGACCATTATAGTATAATTGTTGTTATTGAAGGAAACGTCACTTATTATATAGGTAATTCTGTTTATGAACTTGGTCAAAATTGCATACTTTTTTCAAGGCCAGATTCTTTTCTTACAAGCCGATGGTCCAGTTTAGGCGAAGCTTACACTATAACTTTCAGCAAAAAATTCCTTTTGCAATATTGGCCTGCAGGCATAGATGAGATTCAAAAATTAGAAAATTCTAAAAATTCCATTACAAATCTTACGGACAAAATGATGAAAAGTTTTGAAACTACCTGCCTTGAAATCTATAAAGAAGCCATTTCTAAAGAGCCCTATAAACACGAATTAATTACCAATCTTATCTTTAATCTTCTGCTATTTATTCGTCAGGAACAATTTGAAAATACATCAGGAAATTTACAAAAAAAATACAATTCTTATGTAACGACCTTTATCCATGACATAGAAGATAACTTCAGTAAAATTGCCTGCGGACACTCTAATATGCTATTTCATATAAATGATTATGCGAAAAAACAAAATCTTAATGAATCAACATTGTCTAAAATTGTAAGTACTGCGACCGGAAAATCTGTCAATCAATGGATTCATGAAAAACTAATCGAAGACATCAAGTATTTGCTGAAATATACCGATAAACCAATGAGAGATATCGCTACACTTTATGGTTTTTATGATCTTAATTATTTTTACAATTATTTCAAAAGACACACCCAAAATGCGCCGGGTACATTTAGAAGAGATTTTAGCTTTCTATGATCTTTTTTTCAAAACAGCCTCATCTCATTCTTTTAATAACATTAAAATTTTATCAATCATGGTACAAAATGAAACTGCTGAATATAAAAAAGATCGCGCTAAAAGCGTTTCAAAGGAAAGATCAATCAAAAAACATATAAATGATGATGAATTTGGGAGTTTAAATGTCAAATTTCATTCAGATCTTTCTCATAATGCTACATTATGGTTTAATTCCAATTGTTTTTCGCTGACTTTAGCCATCAAAGCGTCTGGACTTTATACTACAAAAACCAATAGATTAGAAGTTGCTCCGAAAACACTTTTTTTAGCCGACCAGATAAGCACCGACAACTGGAATGGCATAATTTAGATGAAATTTATCACATCAAATTTTCGGAACGGTTTCTTGCCAAATATGCAGGAGTTGAACTTTTTAAAACATTTCCTTTTTTAGTCCTGGAGACTGTTACACCTAAAGATATGCTTTCTGAAAATTTTGAAGATCTTTGCAGTATCTGTAAGCAAATCGACATCATAAGCAGAGGAAATTCACCTTTTAAAAAAATATTATTGCTAATCTCGTAACCCGTCTTCTTTTAAGAATTAAACGAAACTTTTGGCAAAATTATGACCAACAGCTAGGACAAAACAAAGAGCATGATATTTTAAAACAATTCATTAAAAACCTTGAATATCACTCTCAACTATTACAGGAAGGCCGAGTACGAACACAACTTAGAGTTAAAGACTATGCCAATATGCAGGGAATTCATGCCAATTACCTTTCGGATGTAATTAAAAAAAGAACAGGAAAAATGGTAAGTCATTGGATTACTGAAAAAACCGTTCTTGCTCGCTGAAAACTTACTTCAGAATAATTCACTTTCTATAAAAGAAATTTCATATCGCCTAGGTTTTCCGTACATGTCGTACTTCACTATTTTTTTGAAAAAACATACGGGATATACTCCGAGAGACCTTCGAAATATTAAAATATAATTACAAATGTATGAAGTTTTGAAAATAAAAAAGTAATTTTAATAACCTGTTCTATACAAATGATTTACATAAAAAAATCAAGCCAAACCTAATTAAAAAAAGATATTTAACTCTTTACAAATTAAAGCAGTAAATATGAGATCTAATTTAGACATTAAAACGCGTCTGGAACAAAGAGAATATGAACAATCCCTAATTATTTTAATGAGCGGAAGCCTTGCTCCTATAACTACAAAAAACGAGCTTAATGATGTCATAAATATTACATTAAAACAAATAATTGGATTTAGTCAAGTGATGATTTGTCTTGAAGATGCATTACAAAAAAACTACAACCTTTTTTATCATAATATTCCTTCCCACTATAATCAATATAAAAATGAATATTTTACTGATAATTCTGAATTATTTGCCTCTGCTTTTAATTCTCCAGAACCTTTTGTTTTATCTAAAAGTAAATTTGCAAATAAAAATAGAGTCCCATTCTTAATAAAAGAAACCTTCAAAAACTCACAAAACATTGTTTTTTGCTCTATTCCGTTTCACTATTGCAAGGGTGTTTTAATTTTCGATTTTAAAGGTTTACCTCCGGAAAGGTCTATTTTAGATAGGATCAAAATGATATCGCCTCAACTTGGAATTACGATAACCAATATTTTATTATTTGAAAAAAATATGCTTGCTAATGCTCCAATTGAAACCCATATAAAAACGTTCAATAATGAAGAAACTATTGACAATATGGGAATTATTGGAAGCAGTGAAGCTACACAAAATCTTCGAAAACTTATTAAACTTGTCAGTGGTACTAACAGCAATGTTCTTATACAAGGTGAAAGCGGAACGGGAAAAGAACTTGTTGCAAAAGCGATACATCAAAATTCAAAAAGAGCTAAAAAACCTTTCATAAAAATAAATTGTGCCGCAATCCCGGACAGTTTAATCGAAAGTGAATTATTTGGTTACGAAAAAGGAAGTTTTAGCGGGGCCATATCCCAAAAAATCGGCCGATTTGAACAAGCGCACCAAGGAACATTATTTCTTGATAATATAAATGAAATGGCTTTAGATTTACAGGTAAAATTATTACGAGCCATTCAAGAAAAAGAGATTCAGCGCATTGGAGGTAATACTACCATTATTGTCGATACCCGCATCATTACATCATGTAACAAAAATTTACTGGAAGAAGTAAGTGCAGGTAATTTTAGAGCCGATTTGTTTTACCGACTTAATGTTTTTCCAATTGAAATTGCTCCGCTAAGAGACCGCAAAGATGATCTTGCCGATCTTGCCAACTTCTTTGTCCATAATTATTGTGTTAAAAACGAAAAGCCATTAAAGACAATTGCTGACTCGCTTCTTAATTCGCTTAAATTCTTTAATTGGCCAGGAAATGTTCGAGAATTAGAGCATACAATAGAAAGAGCTGTATTATTAACTCCTGGAAGCGTTATTAAAAAACTTGATTCCAATAATTATAAAACAGTACTTTCTACTAATGATAATACCATTATAAAACCTTGGAATGAGTTTGAAAAAGAATATATCCTCAAAGTACTTAAATTGTGTGGAGGAAAAATTTCCGGTCCAAACGGCGCTGCCTCTCTTTTAAAAATACCATCCACAACATTAAATTCCAAAATAAAAAAACTAGGGATTAGCAAAAAACATTATGTATCAGATCATTAATTTTAAAATTATTTATTTAAATCGTAGATCATTTTTTCATCTTCCGATAAAACGAAGATCGCTCTTCAACTTTATTTTTTCTCTAATATAGGTGTATGAGATTTCATTTTTAATTATATCTCAATTATTTCTTAGCTGTTTTTCTTTTAAGAAAATCTTTAATAAGTGCTGAAATTTCATCACCAAAGCTTTCTAACGCAAAATGACCGGTTGGAAAAAGATGAAACTCAAGATTTTTTACATCTTTCTTAAAAGCCTCCGCTCCGGAACCTGGAAAAATATAATCGTCTTTTCCATATACGATAAGCATTTCTGGCTGATGTTTTCTAAAATATTCCTGCCACTCTGGATACAAGGTTACATTGGTCTGATAATCATAAAACATGGCTAATTGTATAGCGTCATTTTCTAATCTTTCTAAATGTCTCAAATCGATTTCCCAATTGTCTGGCGAAATTACTGTGGGATCGGGAACGCTGTGAGTATACTGCCATTTCAATCCATTTGGATCGTGAAAACCTCTGAGTGTGTTTTCGGCTTCCTTATTATTTCTGTCTTTCCAATATGCTTTAATAGGATCCCAAAAAGTTTCAAGACCTTCTTCATAAGCACAACCATTTTGCACTATTAGCGTATCAATTCTTTCCGGGTTCCGGCTTGCAATTCTAAAACCTATAGGAGCGCCATAATCCATTAAATAAAGGCTGAATTTTTTAATATTCAATTCATCTAATAATGTTTTCATTAAATTACTGAAATTCTCAAACGTATAAGCAAAACCCGACATTGGAGGCTGTTCAGTTCTTCCATAGCCTGGATAATCTGGCGCAATTAAATGGAAATCATCGGCTAAATAATTAATCAAATTGCGAAACATATGTGAAGAAGTTGGATAACCATGCAAGAGAAGAAGCGTTGGATTTTCTTTATTACCTGCTTCTCTATAAAAAATATCTACTCCATTAATATTCTTTATGTGATAACTTGTTTTCATAACACTGCATTTTTAATTTATTAATTTGTTTAAATCATCTAAACTTCCTGTCGCTTTCTTTGATTGGAAGATCATTAATACTGGCAAATCTTCTCTTCATAATGCCATCTTCATCAAATTCCCAATTTTCATTTCCATACGCTCTAAACCATTCTCCCGTCGCATTATGATATTCATACTCAAATCGTACAGCAATGCGATTGTCAGTATGCGCCCAATATTCTTTTTTCAACTTATAATCGAGTTCTTTTTGCCACTTGCCAGTTAAAAACGCAATAATTTCTTCTCTGCCATTAATAAACAAATGACGGTTTCTCCACTCGCTATCAATAGTATATGCTTGAGCTATTCTGTTCGGGTCTTGGCTATTCCAAGCATCTTCAGCTAACTGTATTTTCTCCTTTGCTGATTCTAGTGTAAAGGGAGGAATTGGATATTTTTTCATGATGATTTGACTTAATTAAAGGTTGATTAATTCTTTAAAGTTCCGATGCTCTTGGAAAATCAATTGGTATTTCGGTAAGGGCATAAACATAATTCGTAAAAGTTCTTACTGTTACAATACCTACAAGATCTATAAGATCTGTCTCATTATAACCTGCTTCAAAAAAAGCATCTTTAAAAGATGCATCTGCTTCACCTTTATTTTCAGCCATGGATTTTGCAAGCTTCAGAGCTGTTTGAAATTTACTGTCATCAGATAAGCCTTTTCTCAATCCAATTATTTCTTCGTTAGTATAACCTTTCATACTAGCAAGCATAGTATGCGCCGCAAGGCAATAACTACAATGATTTACTTGCGAAACTACAAGGTTAATGCCTTCCCTCTCTTTGGCGCTGAAAGTTCCATGACTAAAAGCTTCCTCAAATTCAAGAAAACCTTTAAGTGCATTAGCAGAATAACCAATTGTTGCATAAAGATTAGGCACTTTTCCGATTTTCTTAGTAATCGCTTCAAACAATAACTGCGATTGTTCACTCACTTGTTCTTTTGTTGGTACATTGATGGTTTTCATGATTGCAAATTTTTTGAATTACTATTTCTTAAATACAGTTTTGCCGACTCACTCATGGTAATTAACGAGCATCCTAAAAGAGCTATGTCTTTAACAACAAGTCTGCCTCTTCCTGATAAAAAAGGAAAACCATAATCAGAATCGCCAAGATTTGGAACCCAGCATTCTGGAGTAGTTATAAGAAAAGAAAGTGTTCCTACGGTCGTAAAAAATATTAATATACTCCCTATCATACTCCATAATGGTGCTGTTCTGTGTAATGTGACAAGAATACCGGCTCCAATTAAAAAAACACCAAGTCCTTTTGAAAAACCGTAAGTATTATTCTGAAGATGCCATTCGTGATTTGATGCTATAAATTCTCCTTCTTTATTTTGATAGGCTTTATAATCTTTAGGTGAGTTGTAGAAGAAACTCATAAATGAACTATTTGCGACAAAAGGAACTATACCATCTGCTTCATAGGTAAAAAATTTAAGACTTCCAATCCATATAAAAATTACAACAAGAGCAGAGCGCACAATACTTTTAGCGTAATCTTCTAAGTGAGCAATTTGATGTATTATAAAATGTTTCATCGTGTAATTTGCTTTTGTATAAAACAAATTTACATTAGATGCAAAAGAAGGAGTAATAACAAAAATGGATATTACTTATAAAAATCAACTGTGATTTGAGAATGACTACTTTCAAAATAGATTAAAAAAAACGCCTCAATTTGGTAATTGAGACGTCTGTAAATTTTATTTTTTTCTTCATTATTCAACTGATCATCGAAATCAGGTTTTTCACCTTTAAATTTATGAGTGTCAACATCATAATTTTCATCGTTTGTCAAAATTTCATCATGATCTTTATACTGATGTTTCCTCATATCACTTCGATGATCAGGACCACTTTTTTGAGTTTTCCTCTGATTTTGATTGTTTGTGTTCATATCTCTAAGTTTTATAATTTCACTAAAATTAGGTAAACTTCAGATTTGCATATCTATATAATTTATCTTTTTAATTATAAAATTGAAAGGTCGTATTTACTATTAATGAGTTATAAAATTATGTATTTCATGTTTTTTTGCATCTTTGAAAATATCTTTAATTTTTATAATTAATTGTCTTTTTTCAACATTCCGACAATCATACAAGTTTACTATCTTAGAACTAAAAATACAAGAGCCGAAATTTATCAGAACTAATTTTGCGTTGCTACTTATCACCTTCAAAAAACATTTTGCTTACAAACACAGACTCCATAAGTTATTTAAAAAAACAAGTAATGCTTTTTTTAATAGCTGTATGAAGTATATGCTGAAAATTTAGCATTAAGCAACCGGGAGCCATATCTTGAATTATTCGTCATTTCGCCATACAAGTCAGGTGTTCGACAATTTAAAATCCATTATCATGAAGTGAAAAAACAAAATTTTTAAAAGTTTTGTTCGATTTTTTGTGGATAAAAACCTTAGAGTTTAATAAGTGAAACAACTACATAAAACTTTTAAGATGTAATAATAAAATTTAACTTTATAAAAAAAAACGCATTTAAGCCCCTACTGTAAGATGGAAGATATGCAAAAAATATTAATTGTCGAAGACGAATATATAGTGGCTATAGACCTCAAAATGCTATTGCAAAAAAATGGCTACACAGTGGTTGGTATTGCATCATCTGTTGAGCAAGCAAGAAGTTTGATAAAAAATGATAAGCCTGATTGGGTGTTACTTGACATCATACTCCAAGGCGAGGAAACAGGAATAGATCTTGCTTTGGAATTAAAAAAAGCAAAACACCGTTCTTATTTATCTCCGCAAATACTGATCTGTCAACTCTGGAAGCAGTAAAAAAAACAGAGCCGTATGGTTTTCTGGTAAAACCTTTCAGACATAGAGATCTTCTGGTAATGCTGGACATTGCACATTACCGCCATATTGTAGAAAATCAAACGAAAAATTTTTTAACTGAAAATGAAATACACTCCAACATATTTCATGGAATTATTGGAAAAAGTCCTTTATTAAATGAAATATTTTCAAAAATAAACATCGTTGCTCCTACTGAAACTTCAGTTCTTATTACTGGTGAAAGCGGTACGGGCAAGGAGAAAATTGCACATCTTATTCATGAAAATTCACTGCGTAAAAACAAGCCATTAGTAGTGATAAACTGTGCCGCACTTCCATTTTCACTGCTCGAATCAGAGTTGTTTGGATATGAAAAAGGAGCTTTTACAGGAGCTGATTCACAAAGAATCGGCAAATTTGAACAGGCAAACGGAGGTACACTTTTCCTTGATGAAATTGGAGAACTTCCTCTTGATGCTCAAGCAAAACTTTTGAGAGTACTACAAGAAAAAGAAATTGAGCGTATAAGTGGCGATAAAACCATAAAAGTTGATGTACGAATCATTACAGCTACAAATAAAAATCTCGAGCGAGAAGTTGCTGAAGGGCATTTCAGACTAGATTTATATTACAGACTTAATGTATTTCCTATTGAACTTCCTCCACTACGTGAAAGAAAGGAAGATATAAAAGAACTTGCGATGCATTTTCTTAAAAAATTTGCACTAGTCTATGACAAAAATGTTAACGGCATTTCTCCAATTGTACTTGAACAATTAGAAAATCATAATTGGCCTGGCAATATTCGGGAGCTTGAACATCTTATTGAACGCAAGACGTTGCTTACTACTGGCGACGAAATTTCCCAAATCAACATACCTGTACTTGCAGAAAAACACAATACAACTACAGAAAATAGGGATCTCCAATCTTTGCAGGATATGGAGCGGAATCATATTATGCAGGTACTTCAAGCTTGTAATGGTAAAGTTTACGGACCTGGAGGAGCCGCAGAAATACTAAAAATAAACCCTACAACCCTTTATGCCAAAATGAAAAAACTTGGCATCTCTCATGAACATTTTTAATTATAAAAAGTACATACAAACGTACTCATCAAAAAAGATTTTTCTTTGTTGATACAAATTTGCTTGCCACTTTTCCTTCTAAAAGTCGGAATGCTATTTAAAGCCTTTTCTTCTTTTTCTATGTCATAAATTATAGGTATAAAGCTTAAAAAATGACAATCACCTGTATATTTGAGCATTACAGCCTACTTTTATTATTTTTTCATCTTAAATTCTTATTTTTATAAAGCCTTCTTAATCCCTAATTAAGAAAAATTTATTCAAAGCAAATTGAATTCTGATAAAATAAAATATGAAAGCACTGTACCTCTTAAGTCTTGTTATAACTATTACTTTTCAGAGCTATGCCCAAAAAATAAATTTCCCAGAAAATTATGACTTAAAAAAAACAAAGCTATTAATCAAATCCACAGGAATGTACATGTACTCTGTAAACCAAGGATTTATAGATGCCGACAGTACAATGATAATCGCTTGTGCATACAATAAAATTCCAATATCAATACTTTATGACGAAGCCTATAGTGATGGAAAATACTTGCCCGGAGATATATTGATTGATCAAAATAATATAACTGCAACAAAAAAAGTACTTCCAAAATTAAAAAATAAAGATCGCTTAAAATTATTACTACATCTCGGATATCATTTCTTATATAAAGCCGGCAAAAAAAAGAGGATCTTCAAAATACTTATCTATACTTTAAACAAGCTGATCAAATAAGTGAATCGCTAGGCATACCAAAATGGCAAAGACAGAGTACTATTTTGCTAGGAAAATATTATGTGCAGACCAGTAACTTTGTGGAAAGCAAAAAAATATTTTCTGAAATAGCGTCGGAGAGCAGAAAATTGCACAATAGAAAAAAGTTGGCAGATGCATTACATAATGAAGGTACATTTCTCCCCTTAAATGAAGAAAATAAAGAACAAATTTTATCCGAAGCCATGTTGCTTTATAGAGCACTTGGAGAAAAAGAGCTTGAAATAGAAACACAAATGAAATTGCTTACTGTCCATTTTTGGATAGGAAAAATGGATCTGGCTGAGAAAGAACTTTTAGATTGTTATGCTCTTCAAAAAAAATAGGCTTTAAACATCTTCATTATACAACTGCCCCGCTTGCCTACATATATACTGAAAAATTTGATCTAAACAAGGCACTATATTATTCCATTGAAAATATTAAAACAATGGAAGCTACAAATGATTTAATCTGCGCTGATAATTTCTACATGCGATTAGGCAATATCTACAGCAAAATGGAGTATGACAAAGAAGCTATCGAAATGTATGAAAAAAGTTTTGAAGCAGGGACAAAATATATTAGTAGCGGTACTTATTACAAAAGCATTATGCTTATTAATGAATCCCTTTGTAAAGCTAAAAAATATCAGGAAGCCCTTGACTATATAATAAAAAAAGCGAATTATATCCTCCTAAAAATGATTTAGACAAATACCTTGTACTACAAATTAAAGCATCAACCTATGAAAAATTAGGTAATATGCCAGTCGCAGAAAAAAATTATATAGAAATGGATAAATATGCTGATAAGCTCTTATCTCAAAAAACTGCCATGACAGTGGGTTTTGGTTATTTATCAATGTCCATTTTTTACGCAAAAAAAGGAAATTCAACTAAAGCAAAATTTTATGCTGACAAGCTTATTTCGTACAATGAAAAAACAAAACAAAAGTATCAGCCTCAAATGTTAGAATTAGCCTTATATACGCTCGATTCTCTTAATGGAAACTATACTTCTTCTATCAGGCATCATCTAAATTATACACGAATTAACGACTCATTATTTAATATAGCAAAGAACAGGCAAATTGAAGAATTAAAAATTCAGTATGAAACTTTAAAAGATAAAGAAAATATTAAAACTTTAGAATTACAGAGTAAATTACAGGAAACTAAAATTGAGAAATCAAAACTTTTAAACAATTTGTCTATCGGATTAATTTTGCTGTTGCTGATAATTCTAGCATTATTGTATAACCAATATGTAGTAAAGAAAAAAATAATAAAAAATTAGAAATTAAAGAAAAGGAAATTAATTTTCAGAATGCAAACCTTAAGCACTTGCTCGATGAGAACCGATTGTTGCTAAAAGAGATTCATCATAGAGTAAAAAATAATCTGCAAATGGTAATCAGTTTACTGAATTTACAATCTTCATTTGTTGACAATGAAATAGCATTATCGACAATTAAAAACAGTCAAAACAGAATTCTTGCAATGTCTTTAATACATCAAAAACTTTTTATGTCTGAGAATGTTTCGACTATCAATATGCCGATTTATATTAGAGAATTAGTTGAATATTTAAAAGATTCATTTGATTCAAAACAACGTATTAATTTTAAATTAAAAATTGAAGAAGTGGAGTTAGATGTTACGCAGGCAGTTCCGTTAGGTCTAATTATAAATGAAGCGATTACTAATGCTCTTAAATATGCCTTTCCAAATAATAGAGACGGCATCATTTCTATAACACTGCTTTCAACCCATCAGAATCGATATTTACTAGCTATTCAGGATGATGGCATTGGAATTCCGGTAAATTCAAATTCTGAAAACAATAAATCATTCGGAATAAATCTAATAAAATGGCTGAGTGATGATTTAAAGGCTCATTTTTCAATTGAAAATAAGAACGGTACTTTACTACAGCTAAATTTTGAAAAGACTATTTTAATAACAAACAAAAGTGATCAGGCACATTCAAAAAAGTAAATTCAGTAGCATTGATTTACTAAAACTTGATTTCCGATAATTATCATTTTTAAATCCTGATTATAATACATGATTGTATTAATTTTACCATTGGACAAATTAATTAAACCATGTTTACACAAATTAATACGGCAATTTCAAGGTATGTAAACTTCACTCAGGAAGAATTGGATATTTTTAATGCTTTGTTGTCCTTCAAACAAATTCCGAAAAAACCATTATGCTTCAAAAGGGTGAAAAATGTAATTTTGAAGCATTTGTAATTCGGGGCTGTGTTAGAAAATATTATATTGATCAAAATGGTTTTGAGGTGATTTTACAGTTCGCTGTTGAAAATTCATGGATAAGTGATATTTCCTTCAGTATTTATGAAACCGAAGTCAGTCAGGTTTTTATAGAAACTCTCGAAAATTCTGATTTTTTAATGTTTAGTCCCCAAACGAAAGAACAACTTTTTGAAAAAGCACCTAAATTTGAACGAGCCTTTCGCATTTTAATGCAACGTCATCAGGCTGTAACTCAAAATCGTTTACTCCAAAACATAACTCTTACAGCGGAACAAAAATATGATGAATTTCTGAAAGCATATCCTACGATTCCACTTCGTGTAGCCCAACACTATATTGCTTCTTATCTTGGCATATCGCCAGAATTCCTTTCAAAAATCAGAACCAGGAAACTCAAGTCTTAATTTTAAAAATCTTGTCCCAGTTCAATGCTTAAGTTTTTTTTATAAAAGAAATTTGCTTTTGCAATTTAACACTTATCACTATGGACAGAAAAGATTTTATTAAAAAAGGCCTTTTGGGAACAGGAATGTTTGTGGCCTCTACTGCAGTTGCCAATATTATGAAAAATGATATAGACGAGATAAAGCCCCTAGATCCGGTTGGCTTTAACCATCTTCCTTTAAACGATACAGTTGTCACAGAAAATTCGGTCCTGCATAAAGCACAATCCAGAGGACATGCCAATCATGGCTGGCTGGACACACATCAGACTTTTAGTTTTGCTTCCTATTATAATCCTGAGCGAATGCATTTTGGAGTACTGAGAGTGCTTAATGATGATGTTGTAGATCCTTCACAAGGATTCGGAACACATCCTCATGACAATATGGAAATTATTTCAATACCTCTTGAAGGTGATTTACAACACAAAGACAGTATGAATAATGTTGCCATTATCAAAAAAGGAGATATTCAGGTAATGAGTGCAGGTACCGGAATTTATCATAGTGAATTTAACAATAATGGAGATAAGCAGGTTAAATTTCTTCAGATTTGGCTCTATCCAAACAAAAAAATGTAGTTCCGAGGTATGATCAGATCAGTTTAAATCTGAAAGACCGTCAAAACAGATTTCAGCAGATTTTATCGCCTAACGCGAAAGATGAGGGAGTTTGGATACACCAGCAAGCCTGGTTTCATCTTGGTGTCTTTGATAATAAATATAAAAGTACTTACAAAATCAAAAAAACAGGGAACGGTGTTTATGCCTTCATAATTAAAGGAAGTTTTCTTGTAAATGGCTCACTTTTAAATGAAAGAGACGGTTTCGGAATTTGGAATATTGAAACTCTTGATGTTCAGTCTAAAAATGATCATTCAGAAATACTTTTAATGGAAGTACCGATGACAATGTAATTAAGATTTTTACATCCTTGAAGTAAAAAAGCCTCTAATTAAAGAGGCTTTTTATTAATAACAAAAAAACAAAAACTGATTTTCAACAATTTAACAAACCCGTTTCCTTATAAGGTTTCAAAAATATTATATCCAAATTAACTGCTTTTGAGTGCAGATACAATTTTTCTCAATTCAGAAATCTCTACATTCACAGCAATGATAGTGCCTTTATCGTCTAGCAAATAATTATAAGGAATATGTTCTATGCCAAGTGTCTTTTTAAAGTTTTGATTAGCATCCAATACATTTGTCCAAAGCGACTTATCTTTTATTATTGCTCCTTGCCAAGACTTTTTATTGTCATCAATAGAAATTCCAATAATATCAAAATTAGAAGAAGCAAACTGGTGTTTCAAATCGACTAACTCAGGATTTTTCTTTCTGCAAGGCGCGCACCACGATGCCCAAAAATCAATTAAAATAAATTTCCCTTTGTAATTTTTTAAACTAATAATATTTCCTGTCTGATCTGGTAAATTGAAATCTGGGAAAGATTTACCGATTCCATATAAATCCAAGTTCGCAATTCCTTTCTTAAATAGTTTAAGATCTTGTTCATTTTGTTTCGTTGAATCTATAAGTATAAAAAGTTCATTTAGTTCTTTCTGATTCAATATTGGGTTCATCAATGCTAATTCTGCCAATATTGCCCCGCTAAATGGATGGGCGGAATGTTTCTTTAAAAAAATCTTTAATTTAGAATACAAGGTTTTATTAAAATCACTTTTCCCGACATTTGCCTGATAAAATTTTTTATATTCTTCTTGTATTATGAAAGAGCTTGAACCCTTGATTGCATCAATATTCATTTTCTGGGCAGGCTTTCCGTTTTTAACAATGTCTTCAACCGTGATCTGCATTTCATAATTATTGTTTTCAATATAAAACAAAGGTGCGTTTGAAGATGAATTAATACCGATCCACGCAGTAGTTGTATCTTTCACGACTCCATTAAATTCAAACGTATTGTCTATTATTTTTACACTATCTTCTATCTTATTAAAATATAAATGAACGTAGTTATCTTTAATATTTCCCTTTATAATACCTAATATCTTAAATGATTTCGGCTTGTTTAATGCTATGTTCTGTCCATAACAAAGAGGGCTAAAGAGAATAAAAACTAATAATACGCATTTTAATAATTTTCTTTTCATATAAATTCGGTTAATATTTGGGATGATTTTTTATCACCATGTCAAATACAAAAGACAATAATAGTGGTTTATAAATACCATGTATATCTTTTATTTATCGACTGGAAATGCAGTGCAAAATTGTCAAGTCTTTTATTAAAAAACATTAACCTATGTTAAGAAACATGAAATAAATGAATCAGTATAATTCATGAGTGATAATAAAATAAAAACGTCCATTTTAGGACGTTTTTATTAATTTCAATTCGTTTCTATATTATTCATTTGTAGTCGAAATCAGTTTTTACAAACCAATAAAACATTTATTATCAAGATTATATTTTATATAATTTGTTAAACTGGCTGTGATATTTCCAATACCATACGTCCAATAATTTTTCCGTTTTTAAGTTTGTCAAGAACGTCACTTAAATCTTCAAGTTTTGCTTTAGTTACCCTCGTTTTCACTTTACCCCTTACGGCCAAATCAATGGCTTCCTGCAAATCTTGGCGGTTACCAATTACTGATCCACGTAATGTGTATTCATTCATGATTGTTGGACCAATTGGCATTTCAACACTTCCATCAGGAATTCCTAGCGGCGTTATAGTCCCTCCACGTCGAAGCCCTTTATGAGAATCTTTGAATGCCTCATTTTCAACAGCAGTTATCACCACTGCATGAACACCACCCACCTTCTCCTGAAGAAAAGTCCAAGGATCTGTTTTTGCGGCATTCACTGTAATATCGGCTCCATTTTCTTTCGCAAAATCAAGTTTTTCATCCGCAATATCTATTGCGGCTACATTATATCCCATTACCTTTGCATACTGTATAGCGAGATGCCCTAACCCTCCAACACCTGAAATTGCAACCCAATCATCAGGTTTAAGATTAGAGGTTTTCAAACCTTTGTAAACAGTAAGTCCAGCACAAAGAATAGGCGCCATTTCATAAAAATCAATTCCTTCTTTAGGGAAACGACCTACATAGTTTGCATCTGCTATTACATACTCGGCATGGCCACCGTCAACAGAAAAACCGCTATTATCCTGATCTCCACATAACACCTCATGTCCCGACGCGCAATAGCCACAATGTCCACAAGCCCTGTTCAACCAAGGCACTCCAACAACATCACCTTCTTTTACACTAGTGACATAAGGTCCTAGTGCCACTACATGACCTATAGCTTCATGTCCAATCACTAAAGGCAAAGTTGGCACATCCCATTCGCCAAGCGCGGCATGAACATCGCTGTGACAAACTCCACTAGCTATGACTTTAACCAAAATTTCATTCCCTTTAGGTTCTTTAACTGGAACTTCCTCAATTTTGAGCGGTTTTCCTGGTCCGCGGACTACCGCCGCTTTCATCGTTTTAGGTATCATAATTTTAATTTTTAAAGATTTCGTTTTAACTTGTTTGATATTTCACATGGCATAAACGATCTTGACATGACTCTTTTGACTACGCAGACCGTCCAGATAATATTTTATCCTACAAATCTAAATACTCCAAATCAGGAAATTTCTGAGATATTTTCATTAAAAATTATAAAAAACGAAGATTTTTGAATCGCCGATCAAATTTCAACAATTTAAAATTATATAACTTTGCTCTAACCACTGGTTAATTCTTAAAAATATACTTCTACAAATTGAAAGAATACAATTGTTCAATTGAAAAGTTTTATAAAAATTTGTTTGTATTTGTTTGATGATATTTTATTCCGATTTTGCACCTCCATTGTACCTCGACATCTGTCAAACTCAGTAAATATTGGATAGCTAATTTCTGCACCAGAAGTAGAGCAACAAAATAACGCAAAACAAAAACAAACAAACGAGTTAAAGTGAAATTTTAACTCGTTTGTTATTTGCTTTTTCTTTTAGATTTTGAGTGATTTTAAAAAAAATGTGCCGATTTTGTACCTCGAAAAACGAACGAGTTTTTTTTTTGACCTATTATCACACATACTGGTACTAGAATTTGCTCAGTTTATAACAGAAAGAGCTTTACCAGATTGGTGGCAACTCCTTTTTTAGGCTTGATATAATTTTACCACAAAAAAATTAATGACATTTTGAGAAAAAAATAGTCCGAAATTGCTGTTTCAATTGTACAGAAGAAAACGGTGTACCTGCCAAAAATATCAGCAGAAAACAAGATTGTTAATAATTTATTATGTTAAAAAAAAGCAAAGTCGTTTTTTACATTGTAGTATTTTTACTTAGATTTGAACCATGTCAATATTTAACTATTATGCTAAAGATTGCCAATTAAAATCGTTAAAACTTACATTACTATCAATCAAAACCTCACAAAAAAATTATGAATTTCACAAAAAAAAGCCACTATACTTCTGCAAACCTGTTTAAAAAAGTGCAATTTCAATTTCTACTATAGAATCTTCACTCTCTCTTTTTACCCAAAAACAAATTACATAACAAGTGCATTAATTTTCTATTTCTAAAAAAAATAGAATAGGAACTATAATGCCTATTTTTCAAAAAACCATAACCAATTAATGAGACAAACAATACTATTATTATTTTGCTTTCTTTCTTTATCAACTACTTTACAAGCACAAAAATCAGGCACGGTTAAAGGATATGTAACAGATACCATAAATCATTCTACTTTAACGAATGCATCAATCTCTTTGTTAAGAGCAAAAGATTCCATTTTAGTAAAATTCACCCGAGCCAAAGAAAATGGTTATTTTGAGTTGAATAATATTAAAGCCGATAAATTTATTTTACTGGTTTCTTATCCCAAATATGCTGATTTTGTAGATCAATTTTCTGTTGATTCCACAAAGTTAATCAAGGATTATGGTAAAATTAATTTAGAAGATAGAGGAAAAATACTATCTGAAATAATTATCAAAGGCAATAGAGCCGCCATGAAAATCAAAGGAGATACATTAGAATTTGACCCAAAAGCATTTAAAATAGAACCTAATGCAAAAGTGGAAGATCTGATAAAACAATTCCCAGGAATACAAATTGACAAGGATGGAAAAATTACCGCTCAAGGCGAAACTGTAACCAAAGTTTTGGTCGATGGTGAAGAATTTTTTGGTGATGATCCCACTTTAGTTACAAAAAATCTACGTGCGGACATGGTTGATAAAGTACAATTGTACGACAAAAAAAGTGATCAAGCCGCTTTTACAGGAATTGATGATGGTCAGAAAACCAAAACGCTGAATGTTAAACTTAAAGAAGACAAAAAAAATGGTCATTTTGGGAAATTAGAACTCGGAGGAGGAACTGATAATTTTTACAAAGGTCAAGCCATGTTTAATAAGTTTTGGGATAAGAAAAAATTAGCGACTTATGGTATTTTTGGCAATACAGGACAAGTAGGATTAGGATGGGGAGATAAAGATAAATATGGCCAAACAAGTTACCAAGTAACTGATGATGGCGGTATTTATTTTACAAACAATGGAAATGATGAATTTGACAGCTGGGATGGACAATTTAATGGCGAAGGAATTCCTGTAGCTCAAACTGGCGGAATACATTTTGACAATAAATGGAACAAAGACAAAGAATCTATCAATGTAAATTATAAAATTGGTGATATCAAACTTTCAGGAAATCGCAATGATATTAACCAGCAAAATTTAAGTTCTAGCAGTATTTATAATACTTCAGACAAGAGTTTTGAGAAAAACATGACTAAAAACAAACTTGATCTAGCTTACGAAATTAAAATTGATACTACTTTAACATTAAAATTAAATGTAGATGGATTATTTAAAAAGAGTAATTCAAGTGACGCAGAAACGCGAAAAGGTACTGACGAGCAAGGTAATCAATTGAATAATTTGAAACAAACAACTACAAACGATGTTGATGATAAAACATTTAATATAAATACTTTATTAACCAAAAGATTTAAAAAAACGGGGCGAACATTATCTCTTAATTTAAGTCAATCAAGTACAGATAGCAAAAGTAATGGTTATTTAAATTCTAGAGCTGAATTTTTTACACCATCTGTAATTAGTCCCGATAGCACCAAAGTAGTCGATCAAAACAAAGTCAATAATATTAGTAATACCGCTTTTAAATCAAATTTAATCTATACCGAACCGTTATCCAAGAGCCTATCTTTAATTCTTAATTACGGATTCAACATTAGTAACGGTAAAGCTGATCGTAAATCTTTTAATCAAGATACAAATGGTGATTATACTGTTTTGGATTCCATCTTTAGTAATAATTATGAATTAGACCAAACGATAAACCAAGTTGGAGCGATTTTCAACTACAAAAAAATAAAACTGTTTTTTCTGCTGGTTCTAAATTTAGTGGTGTAAAATTTAAACAATATGATGTTTATAGAGATAGTTCTTTTGATCGAAAATTTGTCAACTACATGCCTCAGATAAGCTATCAATATAATTTTAAACAAAGAGAATCGTTGCGTTTGTCATATAACGGAAACAACGATCAGCCAACATTAGAACAAATACAACCGATACCAAATAATCAAAACCCATTAAATACGATTTTGGGTAATCCAAATTTAGATCCTTCGTTTAAAAATAGCTTTAGAGGGAATTATTATTCGTATAAAGTACTTAGCAATCAATATTTTTCGGTTAATGGATCGTATAATTTTACTCTAGATCCAATCATAAGTAATGTGGTTACAAATGAGAGAGGTCAAAGTATTTCTCAATTTGTAAACCTAAAAAACAAAGCCGCAACAAGTTATTATTTGAATAGTAATTTTGGCAAAACGATCAAAGCCATAGACATGTCGGCAGGAATTGGTTTAAGTGCCAGCAAAAATTTAAACTATAATTACATCAATACAAAACTGAATCAAACTAAAAATTCAACTTATTCCCTTAATTTAAACTTATCTAAGAATAAAGAAAAAAGTATAATTTTAATGCTAGCTTCGGACCTACTTACAACGTTTCTGATGCAAGTATCAACGAAAATAGTGATAGTAATGGTTGGGGGTTTAATGGAAATTTCTGGTCCAGTGTACAATTGCCTTTCAAACTAGAAATTAGCACAGATGGTAATTATCAATATAATGGAAAAACACAAGTGATTCAGGAAAGTTTTGAACGTTTTATTTGGAATGCATCTGTCACCAAAAAATTCTTAAAATCAGATAATTTAAGAGTTTCTATAACGGGAAGAGATCTTTTGAACCAAAATGTAGGATTTAATCGTTCTGCATCCAATGGAAATATCAACCAAAGCACTTACACAACTATCCAAAGATACTTTATGTTCTCTGTAAGCTGGGATTTCAGCAAAATGGGCGGAGGAGAAATTAAACAAAACTAAAATCATGAAAACAATGATAAATCGCATCTTACTTTTAATAATTGTATTGGCAAGCTGTAATACTTTTGCACAAAATGAGCAATTAGTACAAAATAATCACTTTGTACAAAATGGCGTAATCGAATTTGAAAAAAGTCAAATATGTACGCTTTGATTACAAAAAAATAAAAGGAGAAACGGAGAGTTATTATAAACTAGCTTTTGAAAGTTATAAAAAAACAATCCACAATTCAAAACTGTAAAGAGTACACTCACCTTTTCAAAAAACAAAAGTTTATATAAATGGAATGAAACCAATGAATCAACAAGCAACGCCAATTGGATTGCAGATGATGCAATGGCTAATTTAAAAAATATTATCGCCACAGATCTAGATACCCAAACCAGCATTACCCAAAAAAACGTTTACGATGATTTATATTTAGTTAAAGATAGTTTGCGTAAAATCAACTGGAAAATTACCGATGAAACCAGAGAAATTGCAGGTTACGAATGCCGTAGAGCAAATGCTATAGTTCTTGATTCTGTTTATGTTGTTGCCTATTACACCATTCAAATTCCATTCTCAGGCGGTCCTGAATCTTTTACAGGCTTACCTGGAACAATTTTAGGCTTGGCAATGCCTCACGAAAATATGACGTGGTTTGCCACAAAAGTTACTGAAATTCCAGTATCTGACAAAGATTTAGCTCCACCAATTAAGGGTAAACCTACTGATAACAAAGCACTAAACAAAATACTTTTGGATGCTTTGAAAGACTGGGGAAAATGGGCAAGAAAGACATTGCAAGCCTACTCCTTGTAACAAGCTATTAAAACTTGTTTTTTCTGCAAATTCACAAAATACACTTCTTGTATTTAGAAGTTTAAAAAAGTTTGTTTCATTTTGTGATATTTTTAAAAAACTTTAATTAAAACAAAAAGGTGCGTTTCAATATGAAACGCACCTTTTTGTTTTAATAATATTATGTTCTTACTTAATTTCCTTTGGTTTTATAAATGAAAATCCTAATTTGATTTGTAACCCTGCAGAAAAATAATTGCTCTTTTGCACTATCATTTTATTTCTTGAAACACCGTTTGCCTGCGTATTTTCAATTCCGTTTGGATTATACAAAACAATATTGGTATTTTCGGTATTTTTTGCTAAATCAGAAAATCCGTAGTCAGCAAATACACCAGTATAAAACTGTAAATTCTCTTTTAATTTGAAAGTCAAGCCTGTTTCTAAACTTACTAAAAATGAAGTCTTAAGATCTGCCGATGTTTTATCCTGCCAATTGTTTACTTTACCAAATCCGTGCGAAGGCAAATCATCAATAACAAGATCTGAATCTGGATAATAACCGCTTAACTGTAATTCATCAGCAGAAGCTTTTATGTTTTGTTTTCCGGGAAATAAAACTTTTCCTCCAAAACCTAGATACCACTGTGATTGGCTTGAAACTGAGGTTCTGTATTGTAAAAGAACAGGAATAGCAAAAGAAACAAAATACTGTTTTTCTTGATAATTTTTCGGTGAAACTCGATATTCAAATGCCGACATCTGGTCATCAACTTCATTTGAATTGATTGTTGTTCCTTCATACAGCTTAAATGTATTTTGATTGTAAAAAACATCTATGCCAGTATTAATTCCCCAGTGATTATTTAAAAAATAAGTGTACCCAATTCCTAAACCGCCACCAGTTTTCAAATTTCCATCCCCCTGAGAACTTTCATAAAGAATCCCTGATGGACCTCCACTAAGCTTTATACTAGTTTCTTGCGCTTGTATTGAACTATATAATAAGAATATCGCAATTGCAATTTTGATTTTCATTTTGATTTTGATTTTCATTGATCCTAAATTAAAACTCATTTTACTTTACCAAGACATTAAGTGTTTTCTTCTCACCATTTGATAAAGTAAGCATTACGATATAAATAGAAGTTTGCGAAGGTGCAATTATTTGGTTTTGAGTTTTCACATTAGAAATAGTCTGAATTAATTTTCCGTTAATGTCAAAAATATCAATAATGGCACTTTTAAGCTGTGCTTCACTAAAATTACATTCTAAGGTAAATTCACTCGAAGTTCTTACCGGATTAGGATATATTTTCATATTATTTGAAAATACTTTTCCAGTTATTTCAAACAAACAAGATTTAATTTTGTTTCCGTTTTTATCTATCGCAATAACATAATAAGTGCCATTTAAAGCTTGATTTTCGCTGAAATACTGTCGAGTTGCGCCAGAGATTGCTGTTCCGTTTTTATACCATTGCCAAGAAACAAAATCTTTGTTTTTATTATCAAAGAAAAGAACATCAGACCAATGTCGCGATATAAGTCCGCCCTGCGTAACTTCAATAGGTTTTATAACTGCCACAGCTGGATTATGATTTTGATCTCCATTCTGAGATGCTGTAATTAATGTGCTTCCCGAATTTTTTATTACCAAATTATTACCTGAAACCTCAGCAATATTACTATTCGCAACCGAATAAGTTATTGGCAAACCACTATTTGAAATTGCATTAAGATTTAAGTTGTTTTCGGTTTCACAGCCAAATTGTAAATCTTGATTCCATGTAATCAATTGATCAGCTTTAGTGATTTCAAAAACAGTACTTTCAAAAACAATTTTATAATTTTCTCCAGCATCAATTGTTCCAACATTAATTTTGTACTTTCCAGCATTTTCACCAGATTCTCGTGAAAGAACTCCTGTTATAATTGTATTTGCATCACCATTTACAAGTCCGGAAACCGTATATTTAAAAACGGGATCCGTTGTGCCAAAAACTTTCTGATGTCCTGTTGAAGCAGTAATCGTAAGAGTATATTTGTTTGTGGTGAAATTAACTTCATTTCCGTAAGCTACAAATCCATTACTATTTATCGCATAGGCTTTTACATAATATTTTGTATTCCCTTTTAAATTAATCAACGTTGAAGTAATTGATCCTAATGAACTGCCTACAATAACTTTGTTATCTGTTATCATCGGATTTGATGTAAGCGAATAAACAAATCCTGTTTCTGCTAAACATTTTCCATCATTTTTTTCCGAAGAAATTGTTCCAGAAACTACTGCTCCAGAAACTGTTATATTTGTTGGAACTAATGTATTTGCTACAAAAGGCTCAGGTTCTTCAATTACTACTGTTTTAGAGATAGAGCAAGAATTTTCATCTGTAATGGTAATAGAATATGTTCCCGCTGTAAGTCCACTTGCAGTAGCTTCGTTTCCTCCTTTTGGCGACCATAAATAAGTATAGGCTCCTTTTCCTCCACTCACATTTATAGTTGCGGTTCCATCATTTCCATTATAACAAGATACATCCGTTTTTGAAGTTATAGCTTCAAGTAATGCTGGCTCTGTAATTGTAAAACTCTGTGTCGCTGTACAAGAATTTGCATCGGTAACGGTTACTGTATAAGTTCCAGCACTCAGTCCTGAAGCTGTAGCAGAAGTTCCACCAGATGGAGCCCAAGAATAACTGTATCCCGGTTTTCCTCCGCTTACGCCCACTGTTGCCGATCCTGTATTTGATCCATTACACGTAATATTGGTTTGAGAAACTACTGTTGCTGTAAGAGCGTTTGGCTCTATAATTGTAAAACTTTGTATCGCTGTGCAAGAATTTGCATCGGTAACGGTTACTGTATAAGTTCCAGCACTCAGTCCTGAAGCTGTGGCAGAAGTTCCTCCAGACGGAGCCCATGAATAGCTATATCCCGGTTTTCCTCCACTTACATTAACTGTCGCTGATCCTGTATTTGATCCATTACAAGCAATATTAGTTTGAGAAACTGCTGTTGCTGTAAGAGCATTTGGCTCTGTAATTGTGAAACTCTGTGTCGCTGTGCAAGAATTTGCATCGGTAACAGTTACTGTATAAGTTCCAGCGCTTAGTCCAAAAGCTGTGGCAGAATTTCCTCCAGATGGAACCCAAGAATAACTGTATCCTGGTTTTCCTCCACTTACGCCAACTGTCGCTGATCCTGTATTTGATCCATTACAAGCAATATTGGTTTGAGAAACTGCTGTTGCTGTAAGAGCATCTGGCTCTGTAATTGTAAAACTTTGTGTCGCTGTGCAAGAATTTGTATCGGTAACGGTTACTGTATAAGTTCCAGCGCTCAGTCCCGAAGCTGTGGCAGAATTTCCTCCAGATGGAGCCCAAGAATAACTGTATCCTGGTTTTCCTCCGCTTACGCTAACTGTTGCCGATCCTGTATTTGCGCCATGACATAATAAATTAGTTTGTGACGGTGTAATTTTTAATGCAGAAGGCTCAGTAATTGTAAAGTTTTTTACAATCGAACAACCATTTGCAGAAGTTATCGTTACTGAATAACTACCAGCCACAAGATTGCTTGCAGTATTACTTGATCCACCAGTCGGTGCCCAAACATAAGTAAAAGGACCCGGCGCTCCAGATGGAATTACGGAAGCGGATCCCGTATTAGCACCATTACATAAAATATCGTTTTGCGATGCTACAGCAGTCAAAGTGTTGGTTGTGTGAATTACAAAATTTTTAGTAATGGTACACCCATTACTGTCTGTAATTAAGCAAGAATAACTACCATTATTTAATCCTGTTGCTATCGCTGTTGTTTGACCAGAAAGTGACCATAAATAAGTATAAGGGGCTACTCCTCCACTCACACTAACAGCCGCTTGTCCAGACGACATACAGCTTGTATCTATTTGACTTGTTGTAGCGCTTAATACTGCAGGCTCATCAATTCTGATTGATTTGGTAATAAAACAACCATTAGAATCGGTAATTTTACAGCTGTAGATTCCAGTTGCCAAGCCAGTTGCAGTTGTCGCCGTACCGCCTGAAGGTGACCATAAATAAGAATATGAGCTAGTGCCACCTGAAGGAACTACTGTTGCCGTTCCGGTTGCGCCACCATTACATAAAACATCTGTATGAGAAATTGATGCCGCCAATACTGGTGGTTCATCTATAGTAACACCAACGGTGTATGTACAAGTATTTCCATCTTGAATTGTTACCGTATAATTTCCTTTAGAAAGTCCAGACGCAGTAGCGGTATTTCCTCCGGCAGGCGCCCAAGAATAAGAATATGCCCCAACTCCACCAGAAGCTATTACGGTTGCAGAACCATTTGATCCTCCATTACATGAAACATCCGTTTTTGTTATGGAAGCAGATATTTGATCCGGAGTACCAACAGTAATAGTTTTTGTCAAGGTACATCCCTTTGAGTCTGTTATTGTACAAGTATAATCTCCGGCACTAAGTCCCGTTGCTGTTGCCGCAGTTCCGCCGAAAGGTGCCCAAGAATAAGTATAATTTGGACTACCTCCTGATACGCTTACACTAGCTACACCATTTCCTCCTCCAAAACAACTAACTGCAACTGATGCCGTTGTTGCTGAAAGACTTGATGCAGGTTGAATAATTGTAAAACTCTGCGTTGCTGTACAAGAATTTGCATCGGTAACGGTTACTGTATAAGTTCCTGCAGTGAGACCTGTCGCTGTTGCTGAAGTTCCGCCAGAAGGAGACCAAGAATAAGAATATGAGCCTGTTCCTCCAGTCACACTTACCGTTGCTGATCCAGTTGCATCCCCATAACATGCAATATTTGTCTGAGCCACCGCTGTTGCTGTAAGCTTCGTTGGTTCAATAATCGTAAAACTCTGCGTAGCTGTACAATTGTTTGCATCAGTCACCGTTACTGTGTAAGTTCCTGCTTCAAGTCCCGAAGCAGTAGCAGAAGTTCCGCCAGATGGAGCCCATGAATATGAATATGAGCCTCTTCCTCCAGTCACATTTACCGTTGCTGATCCAGTTGCACCTCCATGACATGCAATATTTGTCTGAGAACCTTTTGATGCTACAAGCTCATCTGGTTCTGTAATAGTAAAATTCTGGGTTGCTGTGCATGAATTTGCATCAGTCACAGTTACGGTATAGGTTCCTGCGCTAAGACCTGTTGCTGTTGCCGTAGTTCCACCAGAGGGAGACCATAAATATGAATATGATCCTATTCCTCCCGTCACAACTACTGTTGCAGATCCATTATTTGCTCCATGACAAGAAATATTAGTTTGAGAATCTCTGGATGCTATAAGCTCATTTGGTTCTGTGATGGTAAAACTCTGCGTTGCTGTATAAGAATTTGCATCAGTCACTGTAACTGTATATGTACCTGCTCTAAGGCCAGTTGCTGTTGCTGAAGTTCCTCCAGAAGGCAACCAAGAATAAGAATATGCTCCTGTTCCTCCGGTTACGCTAACCGTTGCTGATCCTGTTGCTCCTCCATGACAAGCGATATTTGTCTGAGAAGCTTTTGATGCTATAAGTTCATCGGGTTCTGTAATAGCAAAACTCTGCGTTGCAGTACATGTATTATCATCGGTCACTGTTACTGTATAAGTTCCTGCACTGAGACCTGTTGCAGTTGCTGAAGTTCCGCCAGATGGAGCCCATGAATAATAATATGAGCCTGTTCCTCCGATTACATTTACTGTTGCTGATCCAGTTGCTAGCTCCGCGACTAGCAATATTTGTCTGAGAACCTTTTGATGCAATCAAAGCATCTGGTTCTGTAATAGTAAAACTCTTTGTCGCTGTACAAGAATTGGCATCGGTCACTGTAACTGTGTATGTACCTGCGAGCAAGCCCTGTTGCTGAGGCATTCCTTCCACCGGAAGGAGACCATTGATAGGTATAGTTTCCTGCACCGCCTGTTACAAATGCAGTAGCTGAACCATTGGCTGTTCCCTTGCAGGATGCATTTGTTTGTGATGGAGTGATAACGATAGCATCAGGTTCTGTGATCGTAAAACTCTGCGTTGCTGTACTTGCATTTGCATCGGTCACTGTAACTGTATATGTTCCAGCTGTTAGTCCGGTTGCTGTAGCAGAACTTCCGCCAGAAGGCGACCAAGAATACGAATATGATCCTATTCCTCCCGTCACACTTATTGTTGCTGATCCTGTCGCCGCCTCCATGACAAGTGATATTTGTCTGAGAAGCTTTTGATGCTATAAGTTCATCAGGTTCTGTAATTATAAAACTCTGCGTTGCAGTACATGCATTATCATCGGTTACTGTGACTGTATAAGTTCCTGCACTGAGACCTGTTGCAGTTGCTGAAGTTCCTCCAGATGGAGCCCATGAATATAAATATGAGCCTGTTCCTCCCGACACGTTCACTGTTGCCGATCCTGTCGCGACTCCGCGAATAGCATTATTTGTCTGAGCTCCTTTTGATGCAATCAAAGCATCTGGTTCTGTAATGGTAAAACTCTGTGTCGCTGTACATGAATTTGCATCGGTCACTGTAACTGTGTATGTACCTGCGGCAAGCCCTGTTGCTGAGGCATTTCTTCCACCGGAAGGAGACCATTGATAGGTATAGTTTCCTGCACCGCCTGTTACAAATGCAATAGCTGAACCATTGGCTGTTCCCTTGCAGGATGCATTTGTTTGTGATGGAGTGATAACGATGGCATCAGGTTCTGTGATCGTAAAACTCTGCGTTGCTGTACAAGAATTTGAATCGGTAACGGTTACCGTATAAGTTCCCGCACTAAGTCCTGAAGCTGTTGCCGCACTGCCTCCAGATGGTGTCCATGAATAGGTATATGATCCTGTCCCTCCATTGGCACTAACTGTTGCTGATCCTGTGTTTGCTCCATGACAAACGATATTTGTCTGTCCAGTCGCTGTCGCTGTTAAGGCATCAGGCTCTGTAATTGTAAAGCTTTTAGTTACTGAATTATAATATGCATCATAAACAGTTACCGTATAGATTCCTGCAACAAGACCAGAAGCTGTTGCACCATTTCCTCCTGAATGATCCCACCAATATGAATATGGCGCAACTCCACCACTTGCGCTTATTGTTATTGATCCTGTATTTGCTCCATTACAGTCAATATTATGTTGCGAAACTAGTGTTGCATCAAGTGCATCTGGTTCGGTAATAGTAAAACTTTGTGTTGCCGTACAGTTGTTTGCATCCCTGACAGTTACTGTATAAGTTCCTTTAGTAAGAAAGTAAGCTGTCGTATCATACACATATAGCCCAGATGGTGTCCATGAATAAGAATACGGTCCCACTCCCCCAGTTACTGCCACAGTAGCAGAACCATCACTTCCACCAATATAAGATACATTCGTTTGTGATGGAGTAGTAACGATAGCATCGGGCTGAGAAACTGAATATGTACTTGTTTTTTCACAACCAGTTGGATTGGTAACAGTCACCGTATAATCTCCAGGAGCAAGTCCTGATCTATTTTTTGTAGTTATTCCATTACCCCAATTATAAGTATAGTTTCCATTTGTTGGAACTGTTAAAGTGATTGCACCATTGTTTCCTCCATTACACGAAACATTAGTAATAGATGCTGTATGTTCAATCAAATTGAATTTTATATTTCCCCTAGACTGCCCTCGTTCTTCTGCAATTCTAAATTCAACTTTACTGTTATTATCTAAAAACCCTTGCCAAACATTTGTATGTGACTCACAACAATTATTGTCTCCAAATACTTGTACATCATCAATAAACAATCTCACCCAATCATCGTGCATTGGAATATCAATTTGATAGTATCCGCAAGGAAATCCTTGTCTTTTTGCACTCCAAGAATGATCATCACCATTTACTTTACATCCTTGGTAACCTGCAACTGAAGACGGAACGTCATAATCTTCGAAATAATCCTCCGAATTAAAGCTTAAAGTATTAGCCGTAAAATAACCGGAATAGTCTGCTTGCCAAGCGTCACCGCTAACAGCTCCTTTATTCCAGGCATATACATTCCAAGAATTATTGCCATAAACTGTCGGGTCACCTACTGAAGTTGTAGGAGCGAGAGTAATATCAACTGTTCCAAGGGTCGAACAATAGGTAACATTGTCCGTTACTCTTACTGTATAACTTCCTGCCGAAAGCCCTGTTACTGATTGTGTAGTTTGTAACGCTGGTGTATTCCAAAGGTAGCTATAATTTCCAGATCCACCTTTTACCGCTACTGTTGCTGAACCATTTACTGCACCAGTACACGAAGCATTCGTTTGGACTGCAATTGCTTTTGCCTTTTGAAAACATTCACCTATCCCTATATTAGCAAAAACCATATTATTATTGGAGTCCATTACTTGTACATAATAAAGCCCTTGACTTAAATTAGATATTGTTTGAGTACTTTGCCCATTTGACCACGAATATGTGTAAGGAGGAAATCCATTCACAATATTGGCTGTAATTGATCCAGTTGGCGAATTAGAATCTATATCCGTCTTAGTCAAGACAACTTTCATTTGCCCAAACATATTGGCCGAGGCAAAAAGGATAAGAATAAATGTAAAAATTAAATGTAGTTTTTTCTTCATATTTTGGGGTTAGCTTGTTAACTTATACGATTTAAAATCAACAAAATAAGCTCTGTATATTTCTTAATAAAAGCTTCAAAAAAATATACATATAGCATTTTATAGTTTCCTCGCAAAATTAGACAAGCGAACAAGCTCAAAAGCACTCCAAAAAGTTTTGACAAAGAAAATCTATAGCCCAAAAAGTTTTTTTTTGGGGAAAAGAAAAAAGTAGAAGAAAAAAATTGATTTTAAATTGCAACATCGAATTCCTGCTTTTGAAGTTCTGATGGCAGGATATCGTGATATTTTTTAAAAGCGACTGTAAATTTGCTCGTATTTTCATAGCCAAACTTATACGAAATCTCCTTTATCAAAAGTTTGTTTTCGATAATAAGTTCTTTAGCCAGCATCATTTGTTTTTCCTGAAAATACTTGTAGATTGGTTTTCCAAAAAACTGCTTAAATTCAGACTTAAGCTTGCTTTCTGAAATTTTGAATTTTTCAGCCAAGAAATCAATTCCAGGAAATTTATCATAAAGATTGCATGTCAAATAATTCTCGACTTTGTTGATACTGAATTTATCTTCGTAATCAATTGCAAAATGTTTTTCAAACACTTGCTGATCTCTACAAGTTCTTAAAAAACCGAAAATAAGATTTAAAGTACAGAGTTTAAACTGAAGAAAATCGATATGACTGGCTTCATTGTTCATATTCATAACCTCATCAAAAATACCGAAGTTTTTCACCAACTCATCCTTCTCATCAACCGGCCAAGCTATATAAGGCTGATCAGAGGTTATAAATTTGTCCAATCCAGCTTCTGAGAACAAACTATTTTGAAGCAAGTTTTTTTGCGGCCATTCTTCATTAAAATACAAAGTGATGTATTTATTATTTGCTCCTTTAAAATTTACATCACAATTGCGTTCTTTTGGCTTAAAGAATGTCCAGCTGTAATTTGCAAAACATAATTGCTTTTCACAAATTTTAAGATCGATTATGGGCTGACTTGTAACATTATTAAGGCTAAGCATATAGTATCCTTTATCCTCAATTTTCATTTCTGCGGGGTCATCATAAATGAGATCAAAAGCAACATTAGTTTTATATCTCATTTTAGAATAAATAACCCAAAGGCCTTCTTCTAATTTTTGATAATTGAAACCTCCCGAACAAAATGGCGTATTAGCGTAAACACTCTGTTTTACTCTATCATGTTTCATAAAGGGGTAATTAGCCAAACTCTCCACAAGATCTTCTGGAGTTTTACTGCTGTAAGGAAGATGATAGAAACCATTGCTGTACGTAAAAAAGTACTGCTTAAACTGGTTTAACCATTTTTTTAGTGTTTGTTGGAGCATTTCAAAGCCAAAGATAAAATTTATTTAAATTTTACCAAATCATGATAAAATTAAAATCTAAATAAAATGCTACTTCAAGAAAACATTTAATAAAAAAGTAAACGAATTGAGTCTGAAGATATTTAACAATCTTGAGAATCTGGCAATTACGTGAATTACAAATTTTGAAGCGGAAATATTTTTTACTACAAAAAACTAAGGTCGTTTTTAAGGTATTTCAGAATTGCAAGTTTTGTCCCAGAATGGTAATTTTAAACTTTTAGCCAACTGCTAAAAATCGCATTCGCATTTTTAAAAAGGTTAAAACTATGCCAATAAATCGTTCAGTTTAGTTTTTAAAACGTCCGTGCTCTGATGACCAAAATAATGCCCCAAGATATTGTATTCATCATCGAAAATAATAAAAGATGGAGTTCCTTTTAATTGATTGACTGTAAATGTTTCGGCTATTACAGGTATTTCAGAATAATATGACTTTACTTTCTGAATTATAGTCTTTCTTTCGATTTCAGAAAAATTTTCAAAATTAGGAATGGCATTACAGATTAATTCCACCTTATCTGAATTTATAAACTCTTCAGAAGAAGCAATAGAATCAAAAGCTACTGGAAATTTTAAGGCTTCTGAGTAAGTTGAAATTCCATAGTTTGCGCGGTAATATTTTAAAGTTTCTCCAACTAATGTTCCGCTTTCTAAAAGTAGTTTCAAACTCGCTTCGTTATTGTATTCAAAGTCTTCAAAAGCAGTAGCTACTCCAATAAAACCAATTTTATTATTAAATAAACTATAAAGCTCATTCACAATAGGAATTCCGTATATAAAACAACCCGGACAATTTACTTGAAATACAAAAGCAACATTTACTTTATGCATTTTGAATTCTCCTTGAACTAATTCTTTAGTATTTAAATGAAATTTTGACATGACTATTTTTTTTATATGATAAACAGATATGCGATATGCTACATTACACTTCAAAATTAAATATGATTATTAAATTACTGATAGTCCAGTTCTTATAATAATCTATACGTTCTGGTTTTGAATATTTTTAAAACGTTTTTTTTGAATGAATAGTAAATGAAAACTTTCATTCGAATTATGATTTCAATCATAAACTTGAGCTTTGGTCGCCATCTAAATTTGCAATTAATGAAATAGCAAAACAACGCTGTTTCAGCAAATCAAATATTTAATCCAAATATCAATACGAATGAATGCAGATCAAAAAGAGCTTATAAAAGCAACAATTCCAATTTTAAGATCAAGTGGCGAAGACCTGACAAATTATTTTTATGCCCGAATGTTTAAACATCATCCTGAACTTCGAAATATGTTTAATATGGGAAATCAGGCCAATGGAAGACAAAAATCAGCCTTAGCAAATGCAGTGCTTGCTTATGCCGAAAATATAGATAATCCCGGTGTTCTTTTGGGAGTACTTAAAGGAATCGGGACGAAACACAGAAGTCTTAATATTCAGCCAGATCAATACAAAATTGTTGGTACACATTTAATTGCTTCAATTGGAGAAGTTGTTGGAGAGGCCGCAACACGCGAAATTCTCCAAGCATGGACTGTTGCATTTTATCAGCTTGCGCAAATTATGATTGACCTAGAAAAAGAGTTATATATTGAAAACGCAACAAAACCAGGAAGCTGGAACGGATGGCGAAAATTTGTAATTAAAAAAATAGTCGAAGAATCAGCTGAAATAAAATCTTTCTATTTATATCCCGAAGATGGAAAAGCAATTGCTGATTTTTATCCGGGCCAATTTATCAGTGTGCAGGTTTTTGTAGAAGAATTAAATCTGTCGCAACCGAGACAATATAGCTTGTCAAATGCGTTCAATCCTGAATATTATAGAATTTCTGTAAAAAGAGAAAATGGATTCGGTTCAAATCCGTCTGGAATGGTTTCCAATACGCTAAATTCTAAATCAGAAGGAGAAATTATTTCAATTTCATCGCCTGCAGGATTATTCCATTTAGAAAAAGATTCAAAAAACCCATTAGTATTAATTAGCGGTGGCGTTGGTTTTACACCGATGCTTAGCATGCTTGAAACGAATATAAACGCGCTTCAAAATAAAAAAACCGTTTGGGTTCATGGTTGCAGAAATGAATCTGTTCATGCGTTTAAAAAACAGATTTCAAGTTTAAAAAAGAAGCAAAATGGCTTGAAACATTCACATTTTATGATACAGTAGATAATCTAAATAATTCCTCAGATCAAATTTTGCAAGGACGCGTTGACCTTCATAAATGCAAAGAATCAATTTTACTGGATGAAGCTAAATTTTATATCTGTGGCCCAGAATTATTTATTAAATCCCAATATGAATCTCTTATTAATTTAAATATTAAAACAGAGAATATTTTCTACGAAGAATTTGGCCCTCAGTTAATCAATTTAAATTAAAGTGAAGACTGGAATATTCTCGATTAAAAAATCTTGGAGATTAGCTTTTAGAAATTGTATCACAACTTTATTCATAACCTTGATTCTTGCTTGTTTAAACTGCACAGATCGATCGAATTTTCTCTTTTTTGGATGCGGTCTTGGGTTGTTGCTAGTTTAATTTCTAATTTCTTTTCCTTTTTTATTTTTTCAAGTAGAAAACAATAAAACGAAAAGGTTGTCTCAAAAAACGAGACAGCCTTTTTAGGTTTAAAAACGTAATGGATAACCTGTAATAATCATTTAAAATGATTTTGGGTAGTTGATAAAAATTACTTATTCAAAATAATTTTCTTAGTTGATGTTTTGCCATCTGTTATGACCTGAAGGAGGTAAATCCCTTGATCCAAATTATTCAGATCAAGTTCCTTTTCATTTCCTTCAAAAGTGGTATTCAACAATTGCTGACCTAAAATGTTGTATAAATAAACATCTGATTTTGTGTTATTTTCCAAACTCAAATTCAAGATTCCGTTTGTCGGGTTTGGATATACCACTAATTCATCAGAAACTTTAATGTCTTCTGTTTCTTCAAGAGCCGCAACGTCTTCTGCTTTCAACATTTTTCTAGTTCCAGAACATCCAGAAATATAATTGTGCTGAATATCATCAATCCAAACTGTCATTGTATTAGCTGTATTGTTTTGTTTGATGACTATTGCATCCAGAGTTACAGAAGCTCCACCAACAATTCCGTTTCCGGTTGTGATCGTTGTCCCTACTGCAGTTGGCAAGAACCATTCGTAATAATTCCAAGCTCCATTGTTGATGATTGCAATTGGAGGCAATTCTTCTAAACCATCAGCGTCATCAATCCAAGCCGTTACAACTGCTCCAGCGTTTGCCGTACTTGTTTTCAGCCAGAAACCAAAAGAGCCCTGATTTCCAACAAACGCCTGATTGTTTGCTGGAGTTCCTCCGCCGGAAAGCAAACGCACCAACCAGTTTGTTGTTACCGAAGTATTGTCATACAAAACTGCCTTTAAACTTGCAGTACCGTTTTTGTAACTATCTGTAGCCCTTGCCAAAGTAGAAGTTGTAGCAATACCAACAGTAGAACCAGATGTCGTTGGTACGCTAGTAAATCTTCCTGCAGAAGTTTCAAAAGTTTCCAGTGCAGTTTTGGTATTTGTTCCAACGCAAATTGTCATTGTATAGGTATTACTTCCGCAAGCGTTTGAAGCTACCAAAGTAATCGTTTTTGTACCTGCAGTCGTAAAACTAACTGACGGATTTGCGGCTGTACTTGTTGCAGGAGATCCGTTAGGGAAAGTCCAAGCGTAAGTCGTTGCTCCAGTTGAAGTATTGGTTAATGCCATACTCTCGCCTACTGCCAATTCTGTCAAAGGAGCTGTAAAGCCAGCCACAACTGTTGCCGCTGGATTTACAGTTACTAGTCCTGTCACTGTTTTAGTATCAGAACCTACTGAATTTGTTGCTGTTAAGCTTGCATCATAAGTTCCTGCTGTGCTGTAAGTGACTATTGGATTTGTCGCAGTACTCGTACTTGGCGTTCCTCCTGGGAATGACCAGCTGTAAGAAGTTGCATTTGTAGAAGTACTGGTATAAGTTACTGTTTGTCCTTCGCAAACTGCAGTCGTTGCTGGCGTAAAACTAGCTACTGGAGCAACATTTTCTGGCAAACAATCCACAAAAGTGAATTTGAAAGCATCAGCAATAACAACTCCTGTTGTACCTGTTGTGCGAATCACAACTTTTCCTGTAGAACCAGCGCTGAAATTGTATCTTCCTAATGAAACCCATGTCGCATTATTGATCTGCTGATTTACTGTAACAGTAGTTGTTCCGTTTTCGTCAATAATGTCCACAGGAACATTTGTTGGACGGTTTGTGCCTGCTGTAAAGTTTATGAAAACTTCATATTTTCCTCTTTGAGCAATTGACGGAGTAAAAGTTGCCGATTTAGTTCCTTTTCCGGTATCGCCATCATGAATATAATTCGTACCAACGTATCCTGCTGTTGCAGAAGTAGATGTCCAAGCCCCAACCAAAGTTGTCGCTAAATTGTCAACCGTAAATGAAGTCGATCCCGGCAAAGTACAGCCAGCACTTTTTGGCGTAAAACTTACTGGAGCAGAATATTTCGAAGTTCCTGTTGCAACACTGTAACTTCTGATTGTATAATAGTAAACAGTTCCGCCAATTGGAGATTCTGAAACTGTCGCATTTGTTGCATTCCAAGAATACGTTTTTGCAGTATTTACAACATCATTTACGACAACTGTGCTATTTGGTGTAGTTGCCGATGTAAATCCGTCTGTATCATTCCATCCCGAATTCGATTTAGAAACCTGAATACGGTAATCTGCTCCTGAAACTGTAGAATCCCAAGCAAAGTTTACTGGAGTATTCACATAAATCTGGCCTGCTGTAGGTGCTGTAGGTACAGGAATATTGGCACTAAAACAATTATTTGCCGCACAATAACTTAGATATTCTTGCTCTACAACATTATAAACTGCTGTTTTAATATTATCCCATAATGAAGAAGGGCTCGCATAAGCATTGGTAGTAATTGCGACAGAAACATTTAGTGATGGAATAAAATACATAAATGAATTATATCCAAGGATTGTTCCTGTATGACCGTGATATTTAACATTGTTTGAAGAAGTATAAAGTCGCGTTCCTAAACCATATGCAGAATTAAGCGCAGAAGGCGAAATCATTGCATTTATAGAACTTTGTGTCAAATAATTCCCTCCAAAAACGGCTTTACAATATTTTGCTAGATCGCCAGGATTTGCCACAATGGCTCCTGCCCCTTTTACCGATGTTGGCGAATAATTGTAAGCTCTTGTTCCTTCGGCTAAATTTGGAATTTTGTTGGTCGTTGTACTTGTAAAATCCATAAAAGTATTAGTTAATTCAAGTGGCGAAGCAACCCATTCCTGAATCGCTACATCTAATGTTTTTCCTAATTTCTTTTCGATTAACATTCCAAGCAAATAAAAACCTCCATTAGAATATTCATAAGAACTTCCCGGAGTAAATGTCGCTCCCATATTATTAATGTAACCCACTATTTCGGCATCTGTAAAGATTTTGTCAGGAACGGCGGCATTTATAAAATCCGAGCTTCCGTTTAAATAGTCACCTACGCCAGCAGTATGTTGCAATAATTGTTTAATCGTAATTGTACTTCCATTTGGTAAACCGGGAATTACTAAGTGTTGCGATAATTTATCATTGATATTAAAATAACCCGCTTCTTGCAATCGCATAATTAATGTTGCCGTAAAGTTTTTGGTTGCACTTGCAATTCTATATTGAGTATTCTGCAAAATTGGCGATTGCGTGTATACATTTCCGATACCTGCTGAGGCATATACCATTCCTAAATTTGGAGTAGATACCGCCACGGAAACTCCCGGAAGTCCGCTTCCTGACCATGAGTTTGTAACAGCGGTTTGTAATTTTTGCTGAAATGTTTGCGCCTTTACAAGCATTATGCCGCATAACAATAATAATAAAGTGTAGTGTTTTTTCATAGCATAACATTTTCAATTATTTTTTTTAAACTAAACTATAAAAGCAAACCGATTGAAATAAAAACTACCCAAACATTTTAAGCAATGCTTGGGTAGTTTAAAAAGATTATTTATTTAAAATAATTTTCTTGGTTGATGTTTTGCCATCGGTTATGACCTGAAGGAGGTAGATCCCTTGATCGAAATTATTCAGATCAAGCTCTTTTTCATTTCCTTCAAAAGTGGTATTCAACAATTGCTGACCTAAAATATTATACAGATAAACATCCGATTTTGTGTTGTTTTCCAAACTCAAATTCAAAATTCCGTTTGTCGGGTTTGGATATACTACCAAACCTTCTGTAATTTTTACTTCTTCAACATCGGCAACATCCAGCATTTTTCTAGTTCCAGAACATCCAGAAATATAATTGTGCTGAATATCATCAATCCAAACTGTCATTGTGTTTGCCGTATTGTTTTGTTTGATGACAATTGCATCCAAAGTTACAGATGCTCCGCCCACAATTCCGTTTCCTGTTGTAATTGTTGTCCCTACTGCAGTTGGCAAGAACCATTCGTAATAATTCCACGCTCCATTGTTGATGATTGCAATTGGAGGCAATTCTTCAAGTCCGTCAGCGTCATCAATCCAAGCTGTTACTGTTGCTCCAGCATTTGCCGTGCTTGTCTTCAGCCAGAAACCAAAAGAACCCTGATTTCCAACAAACGCCTGATTGTTTGCTGGAGTTCCTCCGCCAGAAAGCAAACGAACCAACCAGTTTGTAGTTGCCGAAGTATTATCATACAAAACTGCTTTTAAGCTTGCAGTTCCGTTTTTATAGCTATCTGTAGCTCTTGCCAAAGTAGAAGTAGTTGCAATACCAACAGTAGAACCAGAAGTAGTTGGGACTTGCGTAAATCTTCCAGCCGAAGCTTCAAAAGTTTCTAATGTAGTAGTCGTGCTTGCACCCACACAAATTGTCATTGTGTATGTATTGCTTCCGCAAGCATTTGAAGCTACCAAAGTAATCGTTTTTGTTCCTGCAGTCGTAAAACTTACTGATGGATTTGCGGCTGTACTTGTTGCAGGAGATCCGTTAGGGAAAGTCCAAGCATAAGCAGTTGCTCCTGTAGAAGTGTTTATCAGAGTCATGCTCTCTCCTACTGCTAATTCAGTTAAAGGAGCTGTGAATCCAGCTACAACAGCCGCCGCAGGGTTTACAGTCACCAATCCTGTTACTGTTTTAGTATCAGAACCTACTGAATTTGTTGCTGTCAAGCTTGCATCATAAGTTCCTGAAGTACTATATGTGACTACTGGATTAGCGGCAGTACTCGTACTCGGCGTTCCTCCTGGGAATGACCAGCTGTAAGAAGTTGCATTTGTAGAAGTACTAGTATAACTCACTGTTTGTCCTTCGCAAACTGCGGCAGTTGCTGGTGTGAAATTAGCTACTGGAGCTACATTTTCTGGCAAACAATCAACAAAAGTGAATTTGAAAGCATCGGCAATAACAACTCCAGTTGTGCCCGTTGTACGAATCACCACTTTTCCTGTAGAGCCTGCACTGAAATCATATCTTCCTAATGAAACCCAAGTCGCATTATTGATCTGCTGATTTACTGTAACGGTAGTTGTTCCGTTTTCATCAATGATATCTACAGGAACATTTGTTGGACGATTTGTTCCTGCTGTAAAGTTGATGAATACTTCATATTTCCCTCTTTGAGCAATTGATGGAGTAAAAGTCGCTGATTTAGTTCCTTTTCCTGTATCACCATCGTGAATATAATCTGTACCAATGTATCCTGCTGTTGCAGAAGTAGATGTCCAAGCCCCTACCAAAGTTGCGGCTAAATTATCTACCGTAATTGAAGTCGATCCCGGCAAAGTACAGCCAGCGCTTTTTGGCGTAAAACTTACTGGAGCAGAATAATTTGAAGTTCCGGTTGCGGCACTGTAACTTCTGATTGTATAATAATAAACAGTTCCGCCAATTGGAGATTCTGAAACTGCCGCATTTGTTGCATTCCAAGAATATGTTTTTACCGTATTGACAACATCATTAACCACTACAGTACTATTTGGCGTAGTTGCCGATGTAAATCCGTCTGTAGAATTCCATCCTGAATTCGATTTAGAAACCTGAATACGGTAATCTGCTCCTGAAACTGTAGAATCCCAAGTAAAGTTTACCGGAGTGCTAACATAAATTTGGCCCGCTGTAGGCGCAGTAGGTACAGGAACATTTGTTGTACTTCCAGCGACAATTTTAGCTAGTAAAACATTCCAACGAGCAGTTGTAAGATTAGGACAATCTGTACCTGTATTTACGTCGTTGTGACCGTAAATTCCACGATTTCCATTAGTTACTCGTCTTGTTTTTGGAACACCAGCTCTATCACAAACATCAATTGCCAAAGCGTACACGCATTCAACATTGGCTGGCTATCCCACATAGATAAATTTGTTGCCAATACTTCATGTTCTGTACTGACCCCTGCTCCATTCCATTGCGGATACCCAGAAACTCCTTGAGAATAAGCACGGTCTGCCTCACGAACTACTTGCGAAATCTGACCATCAGAGTTACGGATACAATAGTGTGCAGATGTTGGTGTTGTTCTGCCGCAATCATTAAAATAAGAGATAGCACCTTCATAAGTACCTGTCGCCATATAATGAACAAAATAGTAATCAATACCATATCCATTGCGTCCTACACCATAATTACAAGCTGTAATTCTTGATAAAGCACCAGGATAATCAACAGCCATAACGGCTTCAGTTGCACTTCCTTTAGCAGTAGAGCCTTTTGAAGTTTTGGCTGACGGGATCGTTACTACATTTCCTTTAAGATCAATAATTTCTTTCCAAAGTGTAACTGTTTTTGAACCGTCTTTAATTACTTTAAAAATACGTTCTGCCAATGAAGTTTTCATCGCTTCATCTTTCAAACCAGTTAATTCACGAGTTGCATCAAACCAATCTGCCAATCCTTTTGGACTTGCATTTTTTTGATAACTTTTGAGTAAAGTCACAGTTGCTCTAATATTCGTTTTTGCATCTTTTTTAATAGCCTCAGGAGTAGATTTGATTAATTTTGCGCCTTCAGCAATTTGATTGTTGTAGTCACTTTCAATTAATCCCATTACCCCCCAAGAACCGTAGAAAGAAGAGGAAACTTGTGCCCAGTTACTTTGAACTTGTCCCACTGCCATCAAAATTTCTACAGGAACACCAAATTCCTTACTAGCATCAGCAAAATATTTGGCCATTGTTGCAACAGATGGATGAGGCCTGTTTAGATATTCTTTCAAAAGTTCACCGTTGTGATCGCATTCTAATTCATCGTGTTTTTCGACTGAACCCGGCTTGCTGGTTACGGCATTTTTTTATTTGTTAATGCCAAATAATCGTCCATATCTCTTTGCAGAAATACTTCTCCATCAGGTTTAACTTGCTTTTTAATAGAAGATTTCAAATACTTGTCAGCCAAAGAATACAACTGTGTATCACTTGGCTTTTTAGGGTCTGGCGTATTCTGCGCCAAACCGGTTGCAACACTAAACAAAACCATAATTGCGGCAATTTGGTTTCGAAGATTAATAGGTTTGTTGTTCTTCATACTTTTTGATTTAGTTAATAAATAGCTTACATTGGGGTTATTAATAGTACGAAATCACGTAAAAATGTAATTTTTAAAACCTAAAAGAACCGCCAGATTACTTGGCGGTCTTTTAGTCCAAAAACCAAACATTATTTATTTAAGATAATTTTCTTCGTAGTGATTTTTCCATCGGTTTCAACCTGAAGAAGGTAAATTCCTTTTCCTAAATTATTCAGATCAAGTTGTTGTTCTGTTCCTTCAAAAATGGTATTCAGCATTTGCTGTCCTAGAACATTAAACAATCGAACGTCTGATTTTATATTGCTGTCTAATTTCAAATTCAATATTCCGTTTGTTGGATTTGGATATACTACTAATTCATTCGAAACTTTGATGTCTTCAACCTTTTCCTCTTCAAGCGCCGCAACATCTTCTACATTAGACATTTTTCTGGTTCCGGAACAAGCCGAAATATAATTGTGCTGAATATCATCAATCCAAACTGTCATTGTAGTTGCAGTATTGTTTTGCTTGATTACGATGGCGTCTAAGGTTACAGAAGCACCGCCAACAATTCCGTTTCCTGTTGTGATAGTTGTTCCAACTGAAGTCGGTAAAAACCATTCGTAGTAATTCCAAGCTCCGTTATTGATAATAGTCTGCGGAGGCAATTCTTCTAAACCATCGGTATCATCGATCCAAGCTGTTACAGTTGCTCCAGCATTTGCAGTACTTGTTTTCAACCAGAAACCAAAAGATCCTTGATTCCCCACAAAAGCTTGATTATTTGCTGGAGTTCCTCCGCCAGAAAGCAAACGAACTAACCAGTTTGTAGTTACGGAAGTATTATCATTTAAAACAGCTTTTAGACTCGCTGTTCCGTTTTTGTAACTATCTGTAGCTCTTGCCAATGTAGATGTTGTTGCAATTCCTACCGTCGAACCAGATGCCGTTGGAACGCTAGTAAATCTTCCTGCTGAAGCTTCAAAAGTCTCCAAAGTAGTCTTGGTATTTGTTCCAACGCAAATTGTCATTGTATAGGTATTGCTTCCGCAGGCATTTGAAGCTACCAAAGTAATAGTTTTAGTACCCGTTGTTGTAAAATTCACTGTTGGGTTTGCGGCTGTACTTGTGGCTGGAGAACCATTAGGGAAAGTCCAAGCATAAGTTGTTGCACCTGTAGAAGTATTAGTCAATGTCATATTTTCGCCAGTCGCCACTTCTGAATAAGGAGCGGTGAACCCAGCTACGACTGTTCCCGAAGGATTTACAGTAATTACATTAGTCAATGTTTTTGTATTCGAACCTGCCCCGTTTGTCGCTGTTAGAGCAACATTATAAGTTCCAGCAGTATTATACGTTACAACCGGACTTGTTGCGGTACTTGTACTCGGAGTTCCTCCCGGAAATGACCAACTATAAGAAGTTGCATTGGTAGAAGCATTTGTATATGTAACTGTTTGCCCTGCACAGATAGACGCCGAAGCCGGAGTAAAATCAGCCACTGGCTGACGCGGCATCTGGTAAACAATCTATGAAATAAAACCGAACAGCATCGGCAATAACAACACCCGAAGTACCTGTTGTACGAATCACAACTTTATTGTTTGTCCCAGCACTGAAATTATAAGTTCCTAATGAAACCCAAGTTCCGTTATTAATTTGCTGGTTCACAGGAACAGTTGTAGTTCCACTTTCGTGAATGATATCCACAGGGACATTATTCGCGCGATTGGTTCCAGCAGTATGATTAATAAAAACTTCATATTTTCCTCGTTGCGTAATTGTTGGAGTGAAAGTTGCTGTTTTTGTACCTTTTGCAGTATCTCCATCATGAATATAATTTGACCCAACATAACCTGCTGTTGCCGATGTTGCTGTCCATGATCCTACGAGAGTTGCATCAACATTATCTATAGTAATGACAGTTGTTCCTGGTACGGTACAATTAGCACTTGTTGGAGTAAAACTTACTGGAGCAGAATATTTTGAAGTTCCTGTTGCCGCACTATAACTTCGTATGGTATAATAATATGTCGTTCCTCCTATTGGGGCTTCATAAACAGCAGTATTAGGCTGATCCCAAACATAACTCATTGTTGTATTCACAACGGCGTTTACGACAACTGTAGCGTTTGGAGTTGTGGCAGTTGTAAATCCGTTAGTTTCTGTCCAACCTGAATTAGATTTTGAAACCTGAATACGGTAATCTCCATTACTAACACTAGAATTCCAAGAAAAATCTACTGGAGAATTCACATATAATTCCCCTTCCGTCGGACTCAAAGCTACTGGAGCGGCTGGCAAACTACTATAGGGAACACCCGTAATGTTAGCACTTTCATTATTGTTTTTATCCAAAGCCGTTACCAAGAAATAATTATTTGGAGCAGTCAATTGCGCTGTAGTCAACGTAAGTTGAGTTGCATTTACAATATCCAAAACTTTCGTTCCATCTTGTTTGAAATTTGGAATATCAGCCTGTGTAGCAAATGCATATACTACATATTTTATTGCCAAATCGCCATCAGTAGCGGCAACTGGAGCGTCCCATTTTAAAACATTTCCTTCAAATCGAATGTTTGTTGGTTCCAATGGACAAACATTGTCTTTCCATGGCATCGAAGGTGGAAAAGATTTATACTTGTATTGATTATTCTGCAAAGTTGTAGCAATTCCTTTTTCGTTGCTCATTATATATTGAGTCGAATAAGAAGTCTGACCAAAAGTATTTGTCATTCCCGGAATTCGGTTTTGATCGATTTGATTCTGAATTTCCGAAGCTGGCCAATTCTGAGATGAAGTACTCGGCAAGCGATCATAACCTTGGCTCACATATAAATGTCTTCCATAAGTGGCAACTTGATCATTCCACCATTGCGAAAGTTTTATATAATCTTGAGAACCTCCAATTTTCCAATATAATTGAGGCGAAATAAAATCTACCTTACCATTTTGCAACCAATTTATAGGATCACAGTATAAAGCACTATAAGAAGGGTTCCCAACAATTCCAGCTGGAACACCGCTTTTCCAAATACCAAATGGAGCAACTCCAAAAACGATATTTTTATTATTGTTGGTATTAATGACCTGCAAAGCATCATAAACTCCAGCAATCATTTTGTTGACATTATCACGACGCCAATCATCAATATTGCTTATTCCTGTCGGATTATTATTGGCGTAAGTCGCGGCATCCTGATTATTTGCCATTCCTTGATCTGGGTAAAAATAATCGTCAAATACAATTCCGTCGATGTCATAACGCGAAGCAATATCTTGTACAATGCTGATAATATAATTTCGCACCGCAGGCAAACCCGGATTCAAAATTTTAAGATTTGCATTATTTGAAGCTGTAAAAACCCAAGAAGGATTCAATTTAGAAACGTGATTATTCGCCAATGTATAACCACCAACACTTGCACGATAAGGGTTTAACCACGCATGCAAATCTAATCCACGTTTTCTGCATTCTGTAATAGCGAAACTTAAAGGATCCCATAAAGGATTTGGCGCAACACCTTGCGTTCCTGTCAGCCAATATGACCAAGGTTCAATTGATGAATTATAAAGAGCGTCGCATTCTGGTCGAACCTGAAAATAAACCGTATTGATTCCTGTAAGAACCAATTTATCTAAAATTGTGATCAACTCAGCTTGTTGAACTGCAGGAGTTGCAGTTCTGTTACTTGGCCAATCTAGATTATAAACAGAGGTCAAATATGTACCTCTTAAATCTGCTTTTGGGCTAGTACCTATTTCAGGGCCACTGTTAGAACAGCCCAGTGGTATATTGGTTCCTTGTCCCAAAATCAGACCATTCACAATTATCAAAAAGAATAAGTTAAGTAGTTTTTGCTTCATAGATTTGGTTGTTTTTAGTTAAAATATTAGTAAATATATTATAAAAAACATGCAAAAACACTTATTCAATAATGAGTTTTAAATTTAAAACATGCAAAATAACGCAAATAAGTATGCAAATAATGCACAAAAGCTTATAAACACAAGAAAAGTTTTAGTAGGAAATAATTAACAATTGTTAATAAAATATTTTAAAAATTTTAGAGCTATTTCTGTTTTACAGAAAAAGACTACGTTTTAATACTTCTTTATGAGGAAAGTGCGTAAACATAAAACACTAATAACCCGTTAATTAAAAATCGAATTTTAAAAATTGGTGGATTTCGCAAAATTAAATTGACAAAGTAAGTCAGGAAAATTTGTCGAACGTTTGGTCAGAGCGTAATCAATAGGGAGACAACATCAAAACATGTATCTCATTTATGTAGAAGAGAAAGGGATAAATCAATCTATACTTGTTTATAATTATTCTAAAATTCTGCTTGATATAAAAATACCGTATTTATACTTATCGATATAATCAAAAATTTAAATAATTTAACTAACTCAAAAGCAAGACATTTTTAAACCATTATTTTTTTCAAAAATCGTAATATATAATATGATAGTTGATAAAATACCTTATCTGGATTAACACCCCGCTTGTTTTACTTCCAGTTTTTATTTATTCATCTATCTCTAAAAAAATATTTCAAAAAGAAGAAAAAAGTGGTTAAATTTTTCTTATTTTTATTTAACAAACGTTCAAGTTGTTAAATAAAAAGTAAAATATGTTTTTTTTGTTTTTTTAGCCCTAGAAAAAGAGACAACAGCTACTAAAGCACTCATTTTAAAGGAACAAGTAAAATATTAAATTCATTTTAAAAAAACGATAGAAAAAAAACAGCTAAAAACAGATTGAAATTTAACTAAAAAAGTTAAACAACTTTAAGAATATATATTTAATATTGCGCAAAGGAAAAGCTTAAAGGATGTTGAGAATATTTCTTTAATCTTAGTTTGCTTTTACCAAACTTTAACAAATTTGATATGCCTATGATATAAACTCAACATACTAAAGTTAGTTCAATTGCTCAATTCTGCCAGGTAATGGTTTTATCTATTTCAATAATTTTTCCATATCTGTCAGTCCCATAATCAACCATACAACCAACTTAACACTAACCTATGGCAAAAAGACTACCCAAACTACCTCCTTTGCCGCAAAGCAAAATTTACAAGACCGGACAAACCAGAAGTGCTAATGATGATGTAATCTATCAAAACAGAGCCAACAGAAATGGTACCGTTTTGATTCCTTTTGAATCAATCAATTTATTTGACATTTCCGACTTCACTTCCAACAGATTTGAAAGTGGATTTATCGTTGTAATTAGTCCTGAAGAATACTACACAAATCCCGACACGCAAGATTTAATGAAGGCTCGCAAATTAAAACTTGGTGTCAATGCGATCTTGTTTTATGAGACCAGAGCGCAGTGGAATGAATTTAATCCTTACAAAAACAAGCTTAGCGTAGCTGAAAAAAGAACCTCTCCTATTGAGGGACACTTTGTTGCTCGAATACCTTCCTCTTCATCAAAAGAAGAAAAAATTATTCTTGGTTTTAATACCAGTAGCTGTAAAGGCGCTGGAATTAGAGTTGCAGAATATGCTTCTCTCTTAACGATAAAATCCTCTCATTTACAATTAGAATATTTATTCTGGCTTTGCTATAATTCTAAAGAAATAGCACTTGGAGCCGGAATGACTGAGAGCGAGATTGAAAATCGAATAGCGACTATAACTACGGCTTGTAACAACCAAAAATTATCAAATACTGATCGGCTTTACAAAACCCGAATTATTGATAATGCTAAAAACACGATCTGTCCGCTTTGTTTAAAAAAATTAAGCGCCGACGCCTTTCTGCTGAATTTCTTTGAATCGGCAGAGAAATTAGATCTCAGCAAGGAAATCAGCCCTATTAACCTTTTTTATATCAATCAGCTGAAAACTGGTGAATTCAATCATGCTCCCTATAATTTAGCTTGGGGACACCAAAATTGCAATATGATTTGTAAAGAAACAGGTGTAATTGAAACTATTAAATGGATGAAAGAAGTTGTGGTAAATACTATTATTTTCAACAAAGACTCATCCTCTTAAAAGCAAAAAGAGTAAATCAAATTATTTTTAAAAAATTATTCATAGTAAAAATGACTTTTGCCCATTGGCAGAAATTATTACTATCGCGCTACTGTATATTTCGGTTAAAACGAGAATAATTTAAATAGATCTTGATTTATAAAAATTGGATTAAAAAGAAAAAACTTCACCCCCAAAAAAAAGAAAATGATTAGCGACTTAAGAAAAAAATACATCGAAAATTATAGTGGTTTTCCAAAAGAAATTTGGATTTTGACATTAATAACTTTTATAAACAGAACAGGAACAATGGTAATTCCCTTCCTGTCAAAATATATGAAAGAGAACCTCCATTTTGAATATAATCAGATTGGCTGGGTTATGGTTTGTTTTGGAGTTGGTTCTTTTATAGGTACCTGGTTAAGCGGTGTTTTATCTGATAGAATTGGATTTTATAAAGTAATGATCGGCAGTCTTTTTGGCGACTGGATTAATCTTTTTTATGCTTCAATTTATTACGTCATTTGAAGGATTTTGTTTGTCAATTCTGCTTTTAACAACCATTGCAGATATGTTTAGACCAGCCATGTTGGTATCTTTAAACACCTATACACGAAAAGAAAATAAAACTAGAGCGTTGTCTTTGGTAAGATCAGCAACAAGCCTTGGTTTCTTATTTGGACCTCCTTTGGGTGGCCTTATAATAATATTAGTTGGCTACAAATATCTCTTTTATGTAGATTCTGCTACCTGCATTTTGGCAGTTTTAGTTTTTGTCTTATTAGTAAAAGAAAGAAAATTACCTTTCAAACTGAAATCACATAATTATGGAGTAGATAAATATGCGATATTAAAAGATCGAACTTTTTTAACTCATATGTTCATTTCGCTCATTACAGGAATTATGTATTTCCAAGTATTCACAACTTTGACGCTTTATCACAAGGAACAATTTAATCTATCAGAAGTAAATAGTGGCTTGCTTTTAAGTTTTAGCGGAATATTGACTTTGCTGTTTGAATTACCGATTGTCAATTATGTCGAAAAAAACAGAATGAACAAGCTGAATGTCATAATGGTCGGATTATCATTTATGGTACTTAGTTATATTCTTCTGTTGTTAAATGACAAATGGTATGGAATATTGTATGTAATGATGTTTTTCATGACTTTAGGTGTAATGTTGACTTTCCCTTTTTCAAACTCATTTGCCATGACAAGATCGCACAATAATCAGGAAGGAAGATACATGTCTGTATTTACAATGAGTTTTAGTCTTGCTCATATATTAAGTGCCAAAACAGGAATGGAAATTGTTGCCTATGCAAGCTACAGAGCTGATTTTATATTTATGAGTTTAATAGGCATACTAGCTATTACGCTATGTTACTTTTTAGTGAAAATGGTTGAAAAAGAAGCAATCGAAACTAAAATAAAAATTGTGCAATCAATTTTTGTAGACAAGAAAAAGAGATCTTAGCTTGCTTCAATATGAAAATGAAATATTAATTCCTTTTCAATATTTGAACAAAAAAGGGAACTACTTCTTTCTAGTATTTAAAAAAAACATTCAATATGAAAAAATACATTGCACTAAAGGTCATAATTGTTTTTATTTTTTTATCCCTTCTCGCATAATTTCACAAGAACTTTATGGCGGAATTGAAATAGGAAGCAAGGGAGTAAAAATGTCGATAATCAATGTTCAAAACATAAAAAAAGGAAAATATGATGTAGTTGATTTCTGGACAGAAAATGTAGGTATTGCAAAAGGAATATCCAAAGATGGAAATTTAGCAGAAAATGATATTGAAACTGCTTTTAATGTGGTTGTAAAAAATTACACCAAATTAATTAAGGAGGACAAAATTAAAGAACAAAATATTTTTATAGTAGTGTCATCGGGAGTTGCAATGGCTAAAAATATAGATATTTTGCGACAAAAACTGCATGTGTTTACAAACATTGATGTAGCAATAATTACCTCTGAAACGGAAGCAAAGTTATTGTTAAAAGGATGCATTCCGCCAAAACAGTATTCAGACTCTTTGATTCTTGATATAGGTGGCGGAAATACAAAAGGTGGTTATGTTGAAGAATTCAGTGAAGAGGATATTTTGGTATTTTATCCTGTAACATTAGATTTAGGAACTGTAACTTTTACAGAAAAAATAAGCAAAAACGCAAAAACCAATTCAATTGATGAATTTAATGAACTATTGTCTTCTGCACTACCTGAATTAAAAGATCAGACTAATAGTTTGTATCAGCAAAACGCAAAAATTTTCAAAAAGGATAACATATACATGTCAGGTGGCGCAGTATGGGCATTTTATACTTTGTACAAAGGAAATGGAGCAACAGAAAATTTTAATCCGTTTGAAGTTAAGGACGTTGAAGCCTACAACAAAATGATAAAAACTGATTATGCAAAATTTGAAGCGTTGGCATCTCAAAACAAGGATATTGAAAAAGTGCTAAAAACCTATTCTCAAAAATACTTGATTGCGGCAAATTCATTATTATTGACTTTGTTAGAAAAAATGCCCGATATCAAATCTAAAAACATCTATTTTACAAAACAAGGACAAATGGCCTGGCTCCTTTCCTACATTGCAGATTCTGCAAAGAGAGCAAAAAATATCCGTTAAAAATTTACTTTTTCCACGCAGTATCTTTGCTAAAATTCCATTTAAAATAAAGCTGTTTTATATATTTAGACAACGATTACGAAGATCAAGATACACTTAAAATATTGAATCAATAAAAAACCAGTAACCGAATCGATTACTGGTTTTTTATTGATTTTTTTAGTTAGGTAGATAAGTTAATAAAAAAACGCTTTATTTTTTAAAATCAAGTATGTTTCTGCAAATCCTACTATTAAGGATAACTTAGTTTTTAATTCTAAAATCAGGTTTTTTCTTCATGGATGCGCTTGCAAACAATTCATTGTTTTTAAGTTTTATAAACTCAATTCCATATTGTTTGTCCTGATACCAATTACTGATAAGGAAATTGTAGTCTTTGTTTTGAGTTATTCCAAGAGTCTTGGTATCATTTACAAGCAGATCTTTTAAGATTATTTTGTCCAAATATTCATTGGTAATCGGAATTGTATCTGCAAATACGATGAGTTGGCTAAATCCAGATATCACCGAATTCGTTAAGGTCAAAAAGGTATTTTCTCGAATTAGTATTGCTTCATATTTAAGACCTTGGATTTCAGGCCCAATATCTTCCGTATGCATCATTGTAAAATTTGAAGCATTAACTCTTGTCATTTCTTTTTTACTGTCTAAAACCTCTCCTTTTCTGGTATCAACAGTTTCCATTTCAAAACAACGAGATCCGTATTTATCAGATAAAAACGGACTTCTAATTGCAATACTATTAGAAATATTGCATTGCACACCTTGAGTAAAATCAAAATCATCATCAGCCGATCGCAAAGATATTAAATGATTAGTATCTATATATCCTCCGTAAAACTGAAAAGAATCGTCATCACAAAAGGTGACTTGTATGTATTCTAATTTTGTTTTTTTGCCAACTCCAGCCAATGACAATCCGTTTATAGGCTTATTTGCAGGTGTTCTTCTTCCTGAAAATTCAATTCGAACATATTTTAAAATGCCAGAATCACTGTCTTTATTATCTCCGCCATACATTGCTTTTTGCGGATCAAGATCGAATTCTAAAATACCAATTCCTCCTGTTTTATTAATTGGGGCATCTCCTAAAAGAATAATACCTCCCCAATCACCCGGATTTCTGTCTCCTAAGTTCTTGTCGGAAGTAAACACAATTGGATCTGTTTCAGTCCCTTCAGCAATAATTTTGGCGCCTTTGGTGACGACTAATATGCTCAACGTTTTCGTATCACATCTTATCAACGTGCCGGGTTCAATAGTCAAGGTAACATTTGGGGCAACATAAACCGCCCCTACCAAAACATAAACATTTTCTTTTTTTAATGTCATGTTTGAAGTAATTACACCAGTTATAATTTGAGAAGCCTCATTATAACTGGTGGTTTTGGGATTGAAGTTTGTCCACATATTTAACCAATTTGTATCGCCACTGATACCTTTGATGTTTTGGGCGTTACCCAATAATGTGAAAGTAAAAAATACAAGTAGGGATATTTTCTTTTTCATAACTTCTTCTTTTTAAATTATTTTAAAAAAAGGCTAACCATATAAAGTCAGCCTTCCCACAATTTCAAAATCCATTATAATTTGGAAGCAATCTCTTTTTTATACTTGTTAAGAATTGCTTTTGTCATTCCCATATTAGCTTTAGTTGAGTCAACTGCAAGATAAATCATGTACAAATTATTATCAGAAATGTCAATAATATGAATTTGAGATGATAAGGTGATCATGATATCTGAGACAATTTGATTTTTTAGTCCTAAGGCGCTGATTGCATTAAGTTTCGCTTTAACAACTTCAAGGTTGAAAGCAGAAGCTAATTCAGGATCAAAATCTTTTACTGCTGAAAGTGAGAAGTACGACATACCACTTTGAATTTCTGCAATTGATACTGCAATAAAACCTGGGCAATTTTTTTCTAGATCCTCTCCGAATTGATTTAAAAAGTCTGACATAATTTTAGTTTTTAGTTTTTTATATTTTTTCATCTTTCTTTGTCTTCAACTGCAGTTTGACATTACAAATATATTTTTCAAAACGATTGATATCATTTTCTCTTTACGATAATTTCTTACTTTTTTTCTTTTTTTAGGAAATAAGTCTTTTTTTCGAACAAACAAGAACAAACACACTGAAAATCAGCTTTTTATATTTATTTTTTTCATAACCATTGAGTGGTTATTTTCGTAAATATTCAAGTTCCTTTCTTTTTACATATAACACACTGATAAACAAGTAATTAGTATTTATTTTTTTACCATCTAATGGTGTAATTGCTTAATTTTTTCAGCTCTCTTTTCTCACATAAAACATTAGTAAATAAATAGTTACTATTTTTAAATATGTCATTTTACCCCTATAATGGTTTAAAAAACAACCCTAAAAATCACTTTTAAGAAACATTTATCTATCCGAAAGAAATTTAATCCTCAAATGTTCAGCTAACATTGGTTCCAAATGTTAATAATATGTTTTGTTTTAAGGTGATTTTATTAATGTAAACGTAACCTTTCACACCTACCCTCATCTTTATTTTTGGAGACATATAAAAAGAACCCAAAACTTTATATATGTCATTTTTAAAAGCGCATGATCATTATTCAAACGAAATCAGAAAGAGTGATCCATCTTGCACGATTCATTTGATTATCCACACCAAAACAATGTATCATGTATAAGAAGTTTACAGACGAAGAACTTGTCGAATTATTAAAATCTGGCAAGGATAAAGCTTTTGACGAACTTTATTTTAGATACCGCGATATCCTTGTACGATTTGTTTACCTCAGAATGAAATCGGTAGCAATCTCTGAAGAAATCGTTCAGGAAGTTTTCACCAGTATTTGGGAACGCCGAAAGACAATCGTAATTCAAAAAAGTTTTGCGGCATACATATATACCTCCGTGCGCTACATGACTTTAGATTATTTTAAATCCCACAGTGTTACTGACCAATACATACAAGAAGTTTTAGATAAAAACACGATTTCGTTTTCCAGTCATAACGTGACCGAAGATTTTATTTATTATGAAGAATTACAAAAAGCAGTTGATAAAGCAACCATGCTTCTTCCTAAAAAATCAAAAGAAGTTTTTATCCTAAGTCGCATAAAACATTATTCCAACAAAGAAATAGCAGACGAACTCAATGTTTCGATCGAAACTGTAAAATATCACATTACCTATTCGCTGAAATTCATGCGCACTTATTTAGGTGAGTTTAATTAAAAAGTAAAATTCAGATTAAGAAACCAGCTTTTTTCTTAACAGAAGCGTAACCTTTTGCACCTACCCAAAATTACAATTCCGAAGACATACTATTAAAGACATAAAGAAATTATAATGCCTGATAAATTAAGACAAGAAATAAAACATTTTTTAGACGGAAAATATTCTCCAAAAGGACAAGAAATGTGGAACAAATGGTACGACCGTACCGATGATTTTTTTGAAAATATGGAAATGATTCATTCGAATCGTTCGAAACTTAAAAAAGAACTAAAAGCCATTAAGAATACCAATAACGTCATTTCGCTTCCATATAAAAACTGGGCCGTTGTCGCATCTTTAACCTTATTAATTGGTTTATCAATTTTCTTTTACCAATCATCCACATCGGTTGAGAACAAACAATTTGCCGTAAAACTTGGTGAACATGCCAAAATAAAATTAAGCGACGGAACTCAAATCTGGCTAAATGCAGGAAGCGTTTTAAAATATCCAAAAGAATTTAAAGGAGATACCAGAGAAGTTTACTTGAGCGGTGAAGCTTTTTTGATGTAGCCAAAGATAAAAAGCATCCTTTTATCATACATACCAATAAAATGGACACAAAAGTTCTTGGAACCAGTTTTAATGTTCAGGCTTATCCAGATCAAAGAACACAAGAAGTTTCTGTTTTAACTGGAAGAGTGAATGTAAAATCTACCGTTACAGAAGAAAATGTATATGTGACTCCGGGCCAAAAAGCGGTTTTTAGATCTCAAAATAACAAACTGCAAGCTTTTAAAGATGTTCCTGTAAACACCATTTCGCTCTGGCGAAAAAACATTATGGTATTTGAAGAAACACCTCTTGCAGAAGTTGTGGCGACCATAAACCGCAATTATAACGTGGCGATTGAAATCAAAAACAAAAATTTAAACGAATTAAAGATTAGTGCCTACTTCAAAGAATTAACGGCTGATCAAGTAATTGGGCTTGTCTGCAATATTATCAATGCTAATTATAAAATAGATTCTGGAGTATATAAAATAGAATAAACGCATCAAAAATAAAACTACGTAGAAAACCCACAAACAAAACAATTAAAACTAAACATTATGAATGAAAAACAAATGCGGAATACCGTAAAGTGTGAAAGCATAAGGACAATGGGAATCAAATTATTCCTTTTTATTACTTTATTTTTTGCATCATTAACAGTAAATGCCGGTAATGTTGACATTAACAAAAGAGTGACACTAAAAGTTGAAAATGAAAGTATAAAAAATATTTTTCATAAAATTGAAAATCAAGCTGATGTACATTTCATGTACGAAAGCAGTCAAGTAAACACCAATCAGAAATTAAGCTTAAGATTAAATAATGTAACACTTGAGCAAGCACTAGATAAAATTTGCGGTGTTGCTCTCCGATATGAAATTTTAAGCAATAATATCGTGATCAAGAAAAATCAGAAAGTTGCAAATTCAGATCAGAATAAAATTACGGTTTCAGGAACTGTCTTTGGAGGAGATGACAATATGCCGTTGCCGGGTGTTGGAATTAAAGATAAAACTTCTGAAGCAACTGCAACTACAGATTTTGACGGAACATTCAAAATGGAAATCAATGCATCGGAAGCGACGCTTATTTTTTCATACGTAGGGTATGTAACTCAGGAAGTAAAAGTAAACGGCACTCAAAACATTACAGTAAAACTAGGCGCGGATGTTAAACAGCTTCAGGAAGTAATTGTAATGGGATACGGAAGTGTGAAAAAAATGAGGTTCTTGGAGCTGTTGGTACCGTTTCTATGAAAGAAAGCTCAAGCCGAACGTATAACAACAGTCGCCGAATTATTGCAAGGAACTGTTGCCGGTGTTACGGTAATAAGCGACGGAGGTGATCCAACAGCTTCTCCAACAATTAACATTCGTGGAATTGGTTCTTTGAATGCCGAAACTCCATTGATTGTTTTGGATGGAATTATCTACAGTGGTTCTTTGAATACGATAAATCCAAATGATATTGGCTCAATCAGTGTTTTGAAAGATGCGGCTTCTGCGGCAATTTATGGAGCTAGAGCTTCTGGCGGGGTGATTTTAATTACATCTAAAAAAGGAATTTCTGATCGTCTTAATGTAAATGTAAATTATCAGGGAGGTTTTCAAAATGTAGCAAAAAAACTGGATGTTTTAAATGCCGCAGAATATGCTGATGCAATGAATACTGCCACAGATAATGCGGGACTGCCTAGAATTCCAGCTTTTAATACTGCTTTTGAACCAACAGCAAGAACAACCAAAACAAACTGGATGGATGAAATTTTCCATACCGGAGAAATTCAGGATTTGTCTCTTTCTGTAAATGGAAAAACAGAAAAATCAAATTTCTTTCTTTCTGGAAGTTATAGAAAAAATGAGGGGATTTTGCTAAATACTTATTCAGAACGTTACACAGTTAGGGCAAACTCTTCTTTTAAATTGGCACCAAACTTTACTTTGGGCGAAAATTTATCGTACTCTTTAACCGATGGACAGAGTGCAAATACGTCAAGTGCTTATACTGGAGCTATTTTAGGCGCTATTTTTTATCCACCAAACGCTACTATTTATAAAGAAGATGGTTCAGGGCAATTTGGCGGTGTTCCTACAAAATATATTGGGTCTTATGGTGATGTGATCAATCCTGTTGCTTATTTAAAAAGATTGGACAATAGAAATCCTGTTTCTACAATTTTGATCAATCCGTATGCTGAATGGGAAATTATCGAAGGCTTAAAAGTAAAATCAAACTGGGGATATACCAGAATACAAGATAATGCAACAGATTTTACAGTTAAAATTACAGAACCTGGAAAAATTTTCGATTTCAATCGTCTGACTAAAAAATCTTTGAAAATCAGTGATTTATTGAGCGAGCAGACCATTTCTTATGAGAAATCATTCGGAAAACATAATCTGAAAGCTTTAGCAGGATATACATATCAAGAAACTAAAAGAGATTTTTATACCGTTGAAGGAACCGGATTTGACAATGAAGATCCATCGCAACGTTATTTATTGAATGCAAAATTAATTCAGCAGACTGGTGCAGGAATGTCAGATGAGATTATTTCATCTTATGTTGGAAGAATCAATTACGACTTTAATCAAAAATATTTATTGTCAGGAATTGTGCGTCGTGACGGAACATCAAAACTTTTATCAGAAAACCGTTGGAAAGTTTATCCTTCTGTCTCTGTAGGTTGGTTGATTTCTGAAGAAAATTTCATGAAAAGCATCAATCCAATTGTAAGCAGTTTAAAATTACGTGCAAGCTGGGGAGAAATAGGAAACTTAGGGAATCTTGGGCCATACCAATTTAGTGTTCCTTTGACTCAAACTACAGCTTTAATTGGAGCGACTCCTGTTACCAACTATGGTTATTCTGAGAGAGAACTTTCAAATCCTAACCTAAAATGGGAAAGCTCAGAACAGACAAACATTGGTTTGGATTTCACTATGTTCAACAACACATTTTTAGGTTCTGTTGATGCTTATGTAAAAACAAACAAAGATATGCTTGTCCGCGACCAATTGCCAGGTGTTTCTGGTACACCGCAAGGAAGAATCGTAAACTCTGGAGATGTTGAAAATAAAGGTATCGAGGTAAGTTTGACGTACCAAAAAACACGTGGCGAATTTAAATTTGATGTAACAGCAAATACCGGATTCTTGAGCAACAGAATTGGTTCTATTAAAGATGATCTTACTTCACTTGAGCCTTTGAATTTAAGCCGAGTTAGAAGTTTGCCGTTAGCGAATATTTATCAAGTAGGAAGTCCAGTTGGTGCTTTCTACGGATATCAAACTGACGGATTATTTCAAAGTACTGCCGAAGCAAAAGCTTATGTAAATGCAAAAGGTGAAGTGTATCAGCCAAATGCTGTTGCTGGAGATATCAAATTTAAAGATCTTAATGGAGATGGCGTAATCAATAATAGCGACAGACATGTATTAGGAAGTCCGTTTCCAAAAACAACATTCAGTTTAAACACCAACTTTAAATACAAAGGATTTGACATGAATATCTTTTTCAGCGGAGGCGACCGGAAACAGTGTTTTTAATGCTGTAAAATATACTGGCTTAAATGGTTCATTCCCTGGATATAATTTATTGGCAGAATCAAAAAATGCATGGTCGCCAACAAATACAAATACTGATATTCCAGTACTTTCGGCAACGGACAACAATAATAACTTCGGAAGAATTTCGAACTTTTATATCGAAGATGCTTCTTTCTTAAGATTAAGAAACGTTTCTATTGGCTACACCATCAAAGATAACTGGTTAAACGGAAAAGCGAAACTAAGATTCTTTCTTTCAGGACAAAACCTATTTACAATTACAAAATATTCAGGAATGGATCCAGAAGTTGGACTTACCAATTTTGGCCTTGACTTAGGCAAATATCCACTTTCTCGCATTTATATGACGGGTGTAAACGCAACATTTTAAAAATATAAAACTAACAAAATGAAAAATTTAAGTCTATTAGTATTAAGTTTTGTGCTGTTGGTAAGCACTTCGGCTTGCGAAAGCGAACTTGATGTAATTCCGCAAGGAGCGCCTTCAAGCGGGAATTTCTGGAAAACTCCAGCAGATGCAAAGGCGGGAGTAAATGCAATGTATGCTTTATATTCTGATGATAACATGTATGGTCGTGGTTTCTTCTGGCTTAACAATGCCAGTGATGATATCGGAACAAAGCCAAGACAAAATGCAGAACGTATCAAAAACTTTATTGTTGACGGAGCAGAATCAGACACTAAAGATATTTGGAGACTGCACTATGAAGTCATGAAACGCTGTAATGATGTAATTCGCAATATTCCGAATATTCCTTTGGATGAAAAAACAAAAAACGGAATGTTGGGAGAAGCCTATTTTAATCATGCTGTAATGCATTTGGAATTAGCCTACCGTTATGGAGATGACCGCGCAGGAATTCCGATTCAGGACCGTGCAAATCCATCAAACGTTTATGTTCCTCGTGCAAAAAACGTAGCTGAAAATTACGCATACATTGTCGCCGATTTAATCAAAGCCGCCGATTTGCTTCCATATTTCAATGAATTATCTCCTGACAATTATGGTCGTGCACATAAAACCGCCGCTTGGGGATATTTAGTTCGTACCTATTTGTATGCAAAAGATTGGGACAATGCGATTAAATACGCCAATTTGATTGTAAACAGTGGCAAGCATAAACTTCTGGATAATTTTGAAGATGTTTTCAAAATCAAAAACAACTGGTCAACAGAATATATTTGGTCTGTAACATCAAGTGCCGATAATACTTCTTTAGGTTCTATTTTCCCAGGAGTATGTCTAGAAGATAAAGGATGGGGAGCTTATAACGGATGGGGAAATTTCTATCCAACAAAAGAGTTGTTTGATGCTTATGCTCCAAATGATAAAAGACGCAGCGCTACTATTTTACAAAAAGGAGACAAATTCGTTTATTTTGGCGAAGAAGTGACTTTTAATGAAGGAAAATATACTGTAAGTTCAAGCAACAGAACAGGATATCAGTTTAAAAAATATATGGAGCCTTTCAGTTATCCAAAAACGGGATCTGGAGCTGTAGATATTCGCTACGTAAATGCAAACGGAGATAAACCTTCAACAACTTTAAATGTACCTCTTTTACGTTATGCTGATGTGATTTTGATGTTGGCTGAAGCCAAATTAATGAAAGGCCAAAATGCCGATACCGAAATCAATATGATTCGTCGTCGTGCGGGACTTGGAGATCTTTCAGGAGCTACATTGACCGATTTGAAAAGAGAAAGAAGATGTGAGTTAGCAGGAGAATGGACAGATCGCCACTTTGATTTAGTACGCTGGGGTGATGCAAAAGAAACCTACGCAAAACCATTGCATCATTATAACGGAAGCGTAATTTACCCAGCACGTAATTTTAATCCAGCGATTCATCACGTTTGGCCTATTCCGCCAGATGAAATTGCAGTGAGCAAAGGATCATTGACTCAAAACCAAGGTTGGTAAAAAAGTAGTTTCATTTTTTGTTGTTAGTTTTTTTACTGCACAGGCTTGTATAAAGTCTGTTGCGGTAAAAACAAAAAAACAATTATCAATATAAATAATAAGCCAGTCTTCAAAAAAAGACTGGTTTCTGCTTAAAAAGTCAATTCAAGCTATAATTCAATTTTCTATAAAGTCACCTACAACTTTATAGAATCAAATCAATTTTCGATGAAAAAAATAATCACCCTTTTTTGCCTTCAGTTTTTTGTTTTTGCGCAAGCGCAGGAATACAGTTCTTCCAATATTCATTCTCATAACGATTATGAAAGTAAATTGCCTTTTTATGGCGCTTATTCTAATGAAACCGGCGTTATCGAAGCGGATGTTTTTTTAATAAATAATGAACTTTTTGTTGCACATACTTCAAAAGAAATCAAAACTTACAACACGCTTAAAAGTTTATATCTTGAACCTCTTTCTTCCAAATTAAAAACATTAGAAGGAAAAGCCTATCCGAGCAACAAGCCTTTAATTTTAATGATCGATATTAAATCTGATGCTGATGCTACCTTGAAAGCAATTGCACAACAGTTAAAAACCTTTCCGGACATCATTTCGAATAAAAATATAAAAGTGGTCATTTCAGGAAATAGGCCTCTACCCTCTCTTTGGAAAGATTTTCCTGATTTCATTTATTTTGATGGAAGAATAAATGAAGAATACACAGCAGATCAACTAGCTCGTGTGGAAATGATTAGTGAAGATTTAAAAGAAATCACCGTTTGGAACGGAAAAGGAGTTTTGACCCAAGCTGATTCTGAAAAAATTCAGTCAATTATAAAGAAAGTCCACAGTCAAAATAAAAAAGTGCGATTTTGGGCCACTCAAGACAACGTCAATACTTACATGACTTTAATTAATTTAAAAGTCGATTTTATTGGAACTGATAAAGTAGCCGAATTGACTCAATTCATCAACAGCATTAAAACTACGTTTTACCAAAACACAGATTTTCACCAAGCTTATGTCCCAAAAAATGCATTCAAAAGCAAACGCCCAAAAAATGTTATTTTGCTGATTGGCGATGGAATGGGACTAACTCAAATTTATGCTGGTTATACGGCGAATAAAGGACAATTAAGCCTTTTTAATATTCCAACTCAAGGATTTTCTATCACAAAAGCATCAGACAGCTATATTACCGATTCTGCCGCGGGCGCAACAGCAATGGCAACAGGACACAAAACCAACAATAGATTTATCAGTGTTGACGAGCAGGGAAAACCGCTCGAATTGATCACACAACAATTGGCTAAAAAAGCTATAAAACTGCCATTATCTCTGCAGGAAATATTACAGATGCAACGCCAGCGGCGTTTTATGCTCATCAGCCAGAAAGAAGTTACAGTGAACCTATAGCAAATGATTTTTTAGCAAATCCTTCGGATATTTTAATTGGTGGCGGACAAAATGAATTTAAATCTAGAAAAGACGGCAAAGATTTGTCTAAAATTTTGATTGAAAAAGGATATACATTTTCAAATAAATTTTCAAGTTTAGATACAATCAAAAACAACCGATTTGTTGTTTTAGAAGACCAAGCAGTAGTTTCAATCAAAAACGGAAGAGGAGATTTTCTAACTAAATCTTTAGCGAAAGCCACTGCCACTTTTTCAAAAACAAAAAATCCATTTTTCATCATGGCCGAAGGCGCACAAATTGATTACGGCGGGCATCAGAATAATGTAGAATATGTTGTACGAGAAATGTTGGATTTTGACAAAGTAGTAGGACAAGCAATGGAATTTGCAGATAAAAATCCAGAAACTTTAGTAATAGTAACCGCAGATCATGAAACTGGCGGATTATCGTTAATCGACGGAAGTATTGAAAAAGGTTATGTTCATGGAAGTTTCAGTACAAATGATCATACAGCAGTTCCAGTTCCCGTTTTTGCTTATGGGCCGGGAGCTGATAATTTTAAAGGCGTTTATCAAAATACGGCTATTTATGATAAAATCATGGAATTGATTTCAGGAAAATAATCTTTACAAAAAATTAAAAAGCGGTTGAAAAATTCAATCGCTTTTTTTATGAACATACAAAGACAAGAGCTATATGATTTAGGAAGCAGGATGGTACAGGATATTTGTTTATAAACAAACTACTACATTACAAACAATTAGTCTATCATTCGTCTCAGCTATATGAAAACTCGATCAACTGCTCCTTCACTTTTATTCCATAAATTCTTTTTTAGTTTGTGTCTGTTTTTTATCACACTAAATACTATTTGGGCATTTCCAGAAACAACCTATAATGTTAAGAATTTTGGGGCCAAAGGCGATGGTACCACGCTAGATACTAATGCTATAAACAATACAATAATAGCGGTACGCAAAAGCAGGCGGTGGCACAGTATATTTCCCAGCAGGGACTTATCTAAGTTATTCTATCCGTTTGAAAAGCCATATTGCGCTTTATATGGATCAAGGAGCTACTATCGTTGGCGCTTCGCCAGATGGTGAGATTGGTTACGATGCACCTGAACCAGCTTTAAATGATCAGTTTCAGGATTTTGGACATAGTCATTGGCATAATAGTTTGATATGGGGCGAAAATCTTGAAGATATTTCGATTCTTGGGCCAGGAATAATTCACGGAAAAGGATTGTCACGAAGCGGACCTTTTAAGGCGCCAATCGGAAATAAAGCAATTGCACTTAAACTTTGCCGAAATGTGATACTGAAAGATTTTACCATACTATATGGTGGCCATTTTGGCATACTTGCTACTGGCGTTGACAATCTTACGATAGACAACTTAAAAATTGACACCAATCGTGACGGAATAGATATTGACTGTTGCAAAAATGTTCGAATATCAAACTGCACCGTAAATTCTCCTTGGGATGACGGGATTTGTCTTAAAAGTTCATTTGCCTTGGGCTATTCCAGACCTACTGAAAATGTCACCATAACAAATTGCGGCGTAAGCGGTTTTGATCGTGGCACTTTTTATAATGGAACTTACTTGCGTAATGAAGGACATTTAGTACCGGATAAAGAAGGGCCAACCGGGCGAATCAAGTTTGGTACAGAATCAAACGGTGGTTTTAAAAACATCGCGATAAGCAACTGTGTATTTGAAAACTGCCGCGGACTCGCACTCGAAACCGTTGACGGTGGCATATTAGAAGACGTTACTATTACCAATATAACCATGCGGGATATTGTCAACTCCCCTATTTTTCTTCGTCTTGGCGGACGAATGAGAGCGCCAGATGGTACTGCTGTTGGCGTATTACGTCGTATAAATATCAGCAACATAAATGTATATAATGCCGATTCTCGTTTTGCTACTCTTATAAGCGGAATTCCGAATCATCCAATTGAAGACATTCGTCTTAGCAACATCAGTATTTGGTATCGCGCTCTCGATTCTTTAGAAACTAATATACAACAAGAAGTTCCTGAATTTGAAAAAGCCTATCCTGAACCACAAAAATTCGGTGTATTACCTGTTTATGGATTTTTTATTCGGCACGCTAAAAACATCGAGCTTATGAATGTCAATCTTTATTTGCTAGGACAAGAAATTCGTCCCGCTATAATGCTAACAGATATAGAAAATATAAAAATGCGTAATCTAAATGTGCCAGAAAATCGAAAATCTGGAATCCTCGTTTTAAAAGATGTTAGCGAAATTTCTATTAAAGACAGCAAGCCATTTAAAGATTTAGAAATTCAAAAAACCACAACGAAAACATATTAGAAATGAAATTCATTATGAAAACCAAATTTCTCTTACTAATTAGCACCTTTTTAATTTTAAGTTCATTGGCATTTTCCCAAGAAGATAGAGGCTATAAAATATATCAGTTTCCAGCCAATATGATTCCAAGAATTGATGGCAATACAGATGATTGGGATACTTTTCCTTCGGAATATATTGTAGGTACTGATCAATTGTGGGATGATTCAAAACATTACCCAAAAACAGATCCTTCAAATTTGGATGTAAAAGTGAGAGTTGCTTGGGTAAAAGGCCTGAACCGATTATACTTTTTATATGAAGCTTATGATGATTATTGGGATTTTTCTTTACCCGATCTCCACAATGATATTTTTGAAATAATAGTAGATGGCGATCTCTCTGGTGGTCCTTTGACTGATCAACTACATTTGAATCAAGATCTTTCTTGGCGTCAACGCTATTTTGATTTTCATGGTGTACATGCACAGAATTACCACATCTTTACGCCGGCTGTTGGCAAAGACTGGGCACTTGCATGGGGCAGTCAGCCTTGGATCAAAAAAATGCCTTATTCGAACATTGCCTATTCCTATAACTTTAAGCCTGGTGAACCTGGAAAACTTATTGCAGAATTTTGGATTACACTCTTTGATTATGCAGGTGAAAGCCCAGAAAGAGCTGTGGAATCAAATTTGTATGATAACAAAAAAATTGGGCTCACTTGGGCAGTAATTGATTATGATGATGTAAACGACGAAAAGAAAAAAGGCTTTTGGAACTTATCTAAAAACCATAAAATGTATGGCAACTCAAGTTTGGGAACCATTTTTACCTTGCAACCACTGGAACAAAAATATCAAAAAACATTTGATGCTAAATGGTCGTTTAAAGTGACAAATATGAATAAGCGACAGGTATCATTTATAGACGAAAGTACAGGCAATATCACCAAATGGCATTGGGATTTTGGAGATGGTACGAGTTCAAATGAGCAAAACCCAATTCATGAATATAAAAATGCCGGCAAATATATTGTTATACTGGATATCGAAGGACCTTCAGGAAAAGCCCGTATGGCAAATGTTTGGGATGTCGCAGTTTATTAAATTAAGATAGAAATAAACAAAAGCATTTTGTTCTATACAATCTGATTTTCAATACATTTTTTCATCAATGATGACTCATGTATAATTAGCTCTGCTTTTAATACATCTTTTTTAAATGATTTGTTTTCATCTTTGCTATCTAGCAGAAATAGCATCTTTTCTATCAGTTTTGCAGAAATTTCAGCAAGAGGTCGCGATACGCAGGTAATTGAAGTTGGACACAGACGAAACATATCGTGATCATCAAAAGAAATTATTCCAAGCTTTTTTAATAATTGATAATCATTATCCTTAAAAGTCTCTAATCCGTGTTGTGCAAGATAATTAGTGGAGAAAAAAACAGAATCTAGATCTGTATTTTTATTAAAAAAGTCATTGATGTATTCTTTTCCATCCATCAATTTATTTTCAGGGATTCGCAGTATTGCAGGTTGTAATCCGTGCGCCGCAATTGCATTTTCATAACCTTGTAAACGATCTCTCAATTGAGATTGATTCGACGTTGTGGTGATAAAACCAATATTCTTAAACTGATTATCAATCAAATGCGTTACAGCATCATTTGAAGCTCTCTCATTATCAATTCCGACATAATTGCAATCTAGATCATCAAAAAACCGGTCCATCAAAACAACCGGAATATTATTCTTTATAAGACCTTCAATCGAATCTTTAATACCCGGAGAAGGAACAATTATGAATCCATCTACTTGCCGGAAATGAAACAATTCTATAAGTTCTTTCGACCGCTCATCATTATTCTCGTTACTGCAAAATATAACTTTATAGCCTTTTTCATAAATCATATCTTCAAAAATTCTTGCCAATTTCGAGAAAAAACTATTTGAAATATCTTCAACCATAAAAACCAGAATCTTTGATTTTCCAGTTCTCAGACTTTGTGCAATTAAATTTGGTCTGTAGTTTATGCGTTTTGCATAATCCAGCACTTTTTGCGTCACTTCTTTTGAAATATGCTTTTCTACTGCTTTACCGTTCAATACAAAAGAAACCGTCGTTATTGAAATCTTCAATTCGTCGGCAATATTTTTTATAGAAACGGTTTTACTTTTCATTCAAATCAGTTAAATATTTTGTGCAAGACATAGTAAAGTTATGATTACCTTTCTAAATGAAATTTTGATTTATGATATTTTCAAAATTTATTTTAAAAAAGCAAATATATAAAATATTTTACCATTAATAATTTTATTATTAAAATATTTTAATAATAAAATTATTGAAGAATCGTCTCTATTGTTTTCAAATAAAGCCGATTATAATCAAAAAAACTAGAGTTTGATTACAACTAATCCTTTTTACTTTCCTTTAAATTCAAATCATAAAAAGCGCGTCCGAGTTGTGCGAGGAAAGGCAAACCAATTTTTTCGTATTCATAAATCCCATCATTGAAAATTTGGTCTTCGTTGACCAATAAAGTAGCACTAAGAATAAATTCGACATGATTAACTTCATCTAAGATGTACGCACAATCGACTAATGTTCCGTAAGCATCTCCAACTTTATTATATATTTTTATGTTACTTGGAATTGGATCTTTTGTATCACCAAACATTAAAAACTTGCAGTATCCGTCGTAATATTCTTTTGGGTTATAACCCGCATTTCTAGGTAAATTCTGCATATCAAACAAAAGGAGTTCCCTGTTTTCTTTTGACAAATCAAAACGTTCTTTGCTTGAAAAATTATTCGGGAAAACAATTCTTTTCATAACTCCGTGCAATGTTTCTAGCGGAAGATAATTTTTTTTGCTAAAATCCATTGGAGAATTAACCAGTTTATCGTCTTCAAGATAACCCTTCCCTTTTAGAGTTTTATTTAATTTCAATGGAGTAATTTTGCTATCATCGACACTTGGAATGATTATTTTTTCACCATCTTTTTTATAAAACGTTATTTTTTTGTCTGCGAAGCTCCCGAATTCGGAGTTGATAAACGATGATTTATCCGAACTTCTTTCAATCCTTTTTCATTGAGTTTTGAATTAATATAATCGCGACCCATAAATTCATACAAATCATTGCTTGCTTCGTTTGAACTCACTGCAAAAATTTTACGCAAATCGTCTGAAAAAGATGCTTTAGTTGTGTCATTATCAACGGTAAAAACGGTATTTACATCAAGATCTTTCATCTTGTTCAATTTTTCCAAAGCTAGAACCGAAATGGGAAGTTTTACTGTACTTGCCGGGTAAAAATAATTTGAAGCATCGACGTTATATTTGTAATCTTTTAAAATCACTTTTCCATCGTTTTTTCTTTTTACCGAAGTATAAATAATCTGCAATTCATAATGTTCCGGCTGATCTGCCACTTTTTTAATAGCACTGTTATCACTTTTTAAAATTTGAGTGATTGGACTGTTTTTTGCTGATTTACAACCAGAAAGAAAACATAAAAGACTAATTAAAAAAAGAGATTTATACATAAAATTTATTTTAGCAATTTGTTCATATTCAATTGAATTAATATTTAAAAAGGAAGGCATCGCTACCTTCCTTTTCCATTAAATTATTTACAAAAACAATCTTCATCAATAATCTACAAGTAAAATTAAATTTACTAAAAAATAACCATTTATTGAATTCAATTGGTGCAATTGATAACCAAACCATTAAGCACTCAACTTTAGGTAAATGAAATAATTTAATATTGGTTTTTTATTATGCTTTTTCAGAATAATCTAAATCTACAGAGAATGTTTCTTTTAATTGTGACAAAGCCAACAATGAAATTATAGATAATAAAGATCCTACGACCATTCCTGATTTGATAATATCTCCTTCAAAAATCGAATCTCTGAAATACGAATAAATCAAGATGATCAACGGAAGCGAACCTCTCACAAAATTTGGTGCCGTTGTGGTAACAGTTGCTCTAATATTGGTTCCAAATTGTTCTGCCGCGATGGTTACAAACAAAACCCAGTAACCAACAGAAACTCCCATTAAAAGACAAAGAAAATAAAACACATTTGTCGAAATTGCAGAAACATTCAGATAAACAAACACCATTAACAGATTGAAAGCCAAAAACCAATACATCACTTTTTTCTGCTTTTCAGCCACTGACTCAAAAGTCCGCTGGCAATATCTCCAAAAACCAATCCCGCATAACAAAATGCAATGGCTTTTCCGGCCTCAATAGTTTCGGCTTGCTGAATGTTTAATGCTTTTGCAAATTCTGGCGAAAACGTAATCAATACACCAACCAAAAACCACAAAGGCATTCCGATCAAAATACAGTTTATATACTTGAAAAATCGCTTTCTATTGGTAAACAAGGACAAAAAATCACCAGTCTTTTCATTCTCTTCCTGGACTCTTTTAAAAATTCCTGATTCTGTAATGCTGATTCTTAAAAACAATAATAAGATTCCTAAAACGCCACCTGCATAATAACACAAACGCCAGTCTTGAAAAACTTCATAAATGATATATGCGGCAACTGCTCCCGAAACTCCAACCGAAGCTACAATCATGGTTCCGTAACCACGTTTTTCCTTTGGCAAAGATTCTGCTACAAGCGTAATTCCGGCGCCTAATTCTCCGGCAAGTCCAATTCCGGCAATCAATCTCCAAAAAGCGTATGCATCAATTGTATGAACCATTCCGTTCGCAATATTGGCAACAGAATAAATCAGAATAGAGCCAAACAAAACTGAAATTCTTCCTTTTTTGTCTCCTAGAATTCCCCACAGAATTCCTCCAAACAACATTCCGAACATCTGCATGCTGATGAGATATTCACCTTGATTTCGAATGGCATCGCCGGTAATTCCTAAGTCTTTTAGACTATCTGTTCGGACAATTCCGAATAATAAAAGATCGTATATATCAACAAAATAACCTAAAGCGACTACAATAACAGCGGCATTTAAAATTGACTTTGATTCTTTGGCTTGGAGCTTTGAAAAGAATTTCATAATTGGTTTTGGTTTGATAGTGTTTCGTAGTAAATATAAAAATTAATGAGCAATCCAGATATCTTCAATTTCTTCAAGAGATTTTCCTGTGGTTTCAGGAACATAAAAACGTGTTATCAAAAGATATGGAATACACATTACTGCAAAAATCCAAAATGAAATTGCCGGACTTAATGATTCTAATAATACAGGTGTCAATTGCCCGATAAGATATGAACCTATCCAAAGCGAGAAACCTGCCATTGACATTGCCAATCCACGTACTTTTACTGGATACATTTCTGAAATCAACACCCAGATTACCACACAAATTGAAATCGCGCAGAAGAAAATATAACCAATAATTAGATAAAGCAGAATATTTGGATTATTGAAACTTAAATAGAAATAAGCGCCAATGGCAATAAGCATGGCAAACATTCCGGTTACACCAATATAAACCAATTGTTTTCTTCCAATTTTATCCACAAGATACATTCCTAAAACCGTAGATAATACGTTTACAACACCAATTACAATTTGGAAATCTAATGAACCTTGAGATGCCATTCCTGCTTCTTTAAAAATTATTGGTCCATAATAGAAAATCACATTTACTCCCATGAATTGTCCTAAAATAGCCAAACTCATCCCGATAAATAAAGCTGTTCTATAACCTGGTTGAAATAATATTCTCCAGTCTGTTTTTTCTTTATTTAAAAGTGATTTTTGGTTGTTTTCAATTTGTTCTTTGGCTTCTGCTCGCACCAAACAATTGCGTTAACGTTTTTTCGGTCGCGACCAAATTATTCTTCGAAATCTGCCATCTCGGGCTTTCTGGAATAAAGAAGATGATTATGAAAAATAAAAGAGACGGAACACCGCATAATCCCAACATTCCTCTCCAATATTCTGTCTGGAAAATAACTGTTGCCCATTGCGCTTCAAAATGGCCTGAAGTTGCCCAAGCCAAAACTTTAGCATTCGCAAAATACGAAGCCACAATACCAATCGTAATTGCCAACTGATAAAGTGTTACCAAAGTTCCTCTAAAACGTGCCGGCGAAACTTCAGAAATATATAAGGGAGAAACAATTGAAGCAACTCCGATTCCCATCCCGCCAAGGATTCTTGCCCAGATTAACATTTCAAAACTCGAAACAAACATACATCCAACTGCCGAAGTTGTAAAAAGCGCAGTACCAAAAGCATAGTCCATTTACGCCCTAAAAGATCGGCGATTTTGCCTGCAAAAGCCACTCCGATAATAGAACCTATCAAAGCGCAACCAACGTACCAGCCCACCGATACATTGTCAAGTGAAAACTGTTTGGTTACTTGCTCTATGGTTCCAGAAATAACAGCGACATCATATCCGAAAAGAAATCCTCCTATAGCACCAATAATCGACAGGAAAATTATATACTTAATATTCTCTTTTTGATTCATTTTTTATTTGTGATTAAAATTTTAAGACTTTATTATTTGATACCAAAATACTCTTTGTATCTGTCGTACAAATGTCCTGCCTGCAAATAAGCAGATTGCGGACTCATAAAGTGCGAAAATTCAAAAGTGATTCCTTTTTGGTATCCTGCTCTTTGTGCGACTTCTAATTTTAATCTCAATTTTTCAAATTTGATAGGGAAAAATTTGATTGGCATATCTCTGTCAAAAGTCTCTGCATTTGTCCAACATTCTAAACCATATTTATCACCTAATTTTTTATTTACTGAAAAGAAAGCATCTAATTCATCATAATCAATATGTCCATCTTGAAAAGCGCAAGCATCAACCGCACCTTTGATTCCGTCGAAAATTTCACCCCATTCCTTTTCGTGTTCCTGAACTGAAACTGCATCTTCTCTAGAAAGTTTTCCTGAAGCCGCCATTACTGCTTTTTTGCCATCAATCCAAGGTGACATAAAGGTTGGCAAACCTCCAGAAACATCTTTACACAACTGACCTAAAGTTCTGAATGATTCGATAGCTCCTTTCGTTTTACGACTAATTTCGCCGCTTAAATACCAGCCAGCGAAACTTTTATAATGTCCGTATTTTTTCCAAACTTCTTCGATCACAAATTTATTTGCTTCGATTTCAGTCGTCATATCTCCCGTATCCCAATAAACACCAGAATCATATAATCCGAAATAAAACTTCATTTTATGCTTGTCAGCCAAACGTAAATACATATCCAAAAGATCAACTCCAGGCTTATAACAGCCTCTTTTATTGATTAAATAATCTGACGGATATGTAATGAATTTTCTATAACCCGAACGAATCATAATTACGGTATCAATCCCAATGGCTTTCATGTGGGCAAAATCTTGATCCCATTCTTTTTCTCCCCAATTTTGATGCGGAATATCATGTGAAATTTCGTCAAGGAAAGTTCCTGTAATTCGTAATGCATTTCCTTTTGGAACCAATAATTCTGGACGATCTTGTGTAATTAATGCTGGTCTTTCTTCAGTTTTTATAGCTGAAGCACTTTCAAAAGAACTCAACAAAGGAATACTCATTGCAGATGCCGCACCTAATCCTAATTGGTTTAAAAAATCTCTTCTGGTTTTCATTTTTTATGTTTTTATAGCTTAGTAGTTATTTTTTGAATTTTATCTGGAACCAAAAATATCAATTGATTCTCCACTTTCACCAAAAGTGCTCAAATTAAAGTAACTTTTGGCAGGACATTGCATATCTGTAAAGCGTTTCGTATGCATTGGCGCTTTTACTATATTTCCGTTTACAGAACGAAACAGGAAAGTTTCAACCCACTTTGCGCCCGTTACTTTTGCTGTAGTCGGTTGTGCTGGTTTTCCTTCATTTGCTACTTGATCAATGGCATTTACACGTTTGTACTGTGCCATAAATGTTGGATCATAACCATCAACATCAAATATTTGTTCGTATTTTTTTCCGGCACCTTCAACAATAAATTTTAGTTTTTTCGATTCTATCAACTGGATGCTGATGGTAACCGTTTCTCCTGGATACCAGTAATACGCAGGTTCTGCAGGTGCATTCATGTAAAGTGCCGTCTGTCCCGATTTATATCCTGTACGTCGCAAAAACGGACGAAATGCTTTGTGCTCTTTACTTACTGTGCCATCTGCTTCACGGATTACTTCCCAAGTCAATCCAATATCTGTTTCCTGTTCATCTGAATTTCCGCCTAAATATATTGAGGCATTGTCCAAATATGCTCCAGGCTTGTTAGGATTTGTTCGAGAAGGATCATAAGTCAAAACAGGCAATACGACCGTTCCTCCAATTCCCAACCAATAATCTTTACTGGAATAGGCTTTTCTGTAATAAGCTCCCGCAAAACAAGGGCTTGAGGGCGCAGGTAATATTTCTTTTTCAAATTTGGTTTTAATTTGTTCTTCAATGCTTGTTTTTACAGTTGGTTTTGACTGTGAATTGCTTTCAGAACAACCAGCTAGAAAAAATAAGGCTGAAAGTGTGTATAATGGAATTAAACAGCTTTTTTTCATGGTTATTTAATGGTATTAGTTAATTGAAATTTCGTCAACAAATAAAAATGTCGGCTGTCCCGCAGAGTAATGCCATTCCGGAATTTTCTCAAAAATTGGAGCCTTAATTTTAATAAATCGTGCGTCTTGTTTGGCAAAAAGAGCTTTTAAATTTGTAATTTTTGGTCCATCCTCTTTTTGAGCGATTTTTAAATCTTGAGTGTGAACCTCTTTAAAATTTATTCCGTCGGTTGAAATTAAAACCTGAAATTGTTTTGGTCCAAAAATCCAATCGTTTGGAGAGGTAAAACTATTCATAGTAACTTCTGAAATTTGTTGAACTGATTTCAAGTCAATAGTTGCTTCAAAATCATCTTTGTAAAGTGCGATCCAGTCTCCTGTGCTAAAAACTGTTGTTCCAGTTCTTCCGTCAACCAAAGTTTTTCCGCCATTAAAACGATAACGGTCAACAGGCTCATTTTTCAAAACAATAGGTTTTGCAGTCGCTTTGTTGAAATCAAACTTTTTGGTAAAAACTTTGCTTTTGTAATTCTCTGAAACAACCGCCGCTTTTACGGTTACAGCGTTATTAATAATTATACTTTCTGAATATTTTTTACTTTGCAAAGTCGGTTCTGAACCATCCAAAGTATAATAAATAGGCGATTTGCTTGATGTTTTTAGGTTTAAAATCAATTGACCATTTTCTGTATCAACTTTGTATTCTGGTGAAACTTCTAAAATATGTTTCGCATAATTGTAGTTTAGTTTATCATAGATTTTTAAGAAATCAGATAATCGATTTAAGAAATCTCCGTAATTCTTTTTATCTGCATTTGTCCAGACTACTTCGCTTAAAGCGGCAAGCCTTGGCAAAACCATATATTCTGTTTGTGCATCGCTGTCGATATATTCTCTCCAAAGATTTGCCTGCGCACCAATAACGAGTTTTCTTTCATCTTCAGTCAATCCATCTGGAATTGGTTCGAAGGAATACACGCGCTCTAAATTTGTAAAACCGCCAATTGCCAAAGGTTCAGAAGTGGCATCTGTACTTTGATAATAATCAAAATAAACATGCGAACTTGGCGTCATAATCGCTTTATGCCCTTGCTTAACTGCTTCTACTCCTGCCTGAGCACTTCTCCAAGACATTATAGTGGCATTTGGAGCAATTCCTCCTTCGAGTATTTCATCCCAGCCTATTACTTGTTTTCCTTTTGCATTCAAAAATTTTTCGATTCTGGACATGCAATAACTCTGTAATTTTTCTTCAGCCGAATGTTTGCTGTCTTTTTGCAACCCTAATTCGGCGATTTTTGCTTGACATTTAGGACATTTTTCCCATCTCTTTTTTGGGCATTCATCACCTCCAATATGGAAATATTTTGAAGGAAAGAGCGGAATCAATTCGGTAAAAACGCCTTCTAAAAAAGTAAAAGTCTTTTCATTTCCGAGACAAAGAACATCATCTGAAACTCCCCATTTTTTGTACACTTCATAACCTTCTCCAACACAGCCAAGTTCTGGATAAGATGCCAAAGCGGCGACCATATGACCTGGCAAATCAATTTCGGGAATAATCGTAATGAAGCGTTTTTGTGCATAGGCTACAATTTCTTTAATTTGTTCTTGGGTATAAAATCCACTATGAGGTTTTCCGTCATAAACTCCCACTTGTTTTCCTACCTGTGTTTCTGTTCTTACGGATCCTATTTCAGTTAATTTTGGATATTTTTTGATTTCGACGCGCCATCCTTGATCATCGGTCAAATGCCAATGAAATGTATTGATATTGTGCAAAGCCAACAGATCAATATATTTTTTCACAAATGCTACTGATGCGAAATGACGCGCAACATCTAAATGCATACCGCGGTAAGCAAATCTTGGATAATCTGTAATTTCAACAGCAGGAAGTTCAATTTGTGATTTAGTTTCATTTTCGAGCAAAACTTTACGCAAAAGTCGCACTCCATAAAAAGTTCCAGCGCTGGATGCTCCGTTTATTAGAATTTGATTTTGATTAACTGCGAAAGTGTATGCTTCTTTATTATCATTTTTGAAATTATCCTGCAAAACAATCCCATTTTTCTTTGGACTTTCCACTGAAATTTCAATTTTTAATCCTTTAGCAATCTGAATGTATTCTGATAAAAAAACAGCAATCTGCTTTAAATTGTCATTCTTTTTTGGATAAAATATTTTTGATTCCGTATTGAGAATAAAAGACTTTCCTTCAACTTCTTTTATAGATTGAGCCAAAGGAATTGTCCTGTAAATATCATACTGACTTTCCTGCGCTGAAAGCGAGAAAATTCCAAAAAGAAGAACAATATAAATAATATACTTTTTCATGTTTAAATATATTTTATGAATTAAAACATACTGCTAACTTTTTTGCCACAGATTAAAAAGATTGAAAGGATTTTTTCTCCCGCAGATTTGGCAAATCAAGCAGATTTTTTCTAATCTTTTTAATCCTGTTGATCTGTGGCTATATTTTATCTGCAGATCTGCTAAATCTGCGAGAAAAATTTTTAGCCCACAGATTTGGCAGATTGAGCGGATTCTTATTTAGTTTTTAGCAATCTTACTCGTCATCTTAAAAACTAATTCTCCTCCATAAGCAATTTGATTATGACTGAAGAAAAGCGAATTCAATTTCTTCCCATTCAAAGAAACCGATTCAACATATTTATTTGATGCACTGTTGTTTATCGTTTTAATAATTAGCTTTTTACCATTTTCAAGTTCAATAGTTGCTTTATCAAAAAGAGGTCTTGAAATCGTATAAGTTGGATCTCCAGGCGCAACTTGATAAAAGCCAATTGCATTCAAAATATACCATGAGGACATTTGTCCGCAATCTTCATTTCCGCTTAAACCATCGGGAGCATTTCTGTATTGCTCTTTCATGATTTTATCGGCCAATTCTTGAGTTTTGAAAGGCTTGTTGATATAATTATAAAAATAAATAATATGATGGCTTGGCTCATTTCCATGTGCATATTGTCCAATTAATCCAGAAATATCAGCAGATGCATCTGCTCCCTCCAATTTTGCAGTTGTATTAAAAAGAGCGTCTAGATTTTTTTCAAAAGATGATTTTCCTCCCATCAAATCAATTAATCCGTTTACATCTTGTGGCACAAACCAAGTCCACTGCCAAGCATTTCCTTCGCAATACGGACTGTTCATATGATCTGAAAACGAAGGATTAAATGGCCCGATAAAATTTCCGTTGCTGTCTAAGGCACGCATGAAACCAGTTTCTTTGTCGTAGTATTTTTTGTAACGCATTCCACGTTCTGAAAGCCATTTATAATCTTCTGTTTTTCCCATATCTTTTGCTACTTGAGCCAAAGCCCAATCATTGTAAGCATATTCTAAACCTCTTGAAGTGGCAAAAATCACATCTTTATCGGCAGGAATAAATCCCATTTCTTGATTGTATTTTTTTCCTTTTGTCATCAACCATTCCCAAATAGCAGGGTGATTTACTTTTACTCCTGTTGTATCATAAGGGATTGAACGCATCATGGCTTTATAGGCCAATTCTGTATCATAACCGCGTATGTTTTTGGTATAAGCATCTGCAATTAAAGATGTCGAATGTGCCCCGATCATTGTTCCTGTATAATTGGTCGCCAAATCCCACATTGGCAACAAACCACCTTGCTGGTACTTTATCAAAAGTGAATTGATAAATTCATTTGTTTTAGAAGGCGTAATCAAATCGATCAAAGGCATTTGTGCTCTATACGTATCCCAAAGTGAGAATACCGTGTAATACGTTCCAGAATCAAGTGTATGAATTTTTAAATCTTGTCCTCTATATCTTTTATCTGGATCTGAATATGTTGACGGATGAATAAATGCGTGATACAATCCGGTATAGAAAATCGTTTTCTGCTCATCTGTTCCTCCTTCAATTTTAATTTTTTCAAGCTGGTTTTTCCATAATGCTACCGCCTGCTGTTTCGTTTTATCAAAATCCCAATGCGGAATTTCAGCATCTAGATTTTGCAAAGCCCCTTTTTCATCAACTGGAGAAATCCCAACTTTTGCTTTTACTTCTTTCGGATTTTCAAAATATAAAACCGCTTTGATATGATCTGCATTTAGCTGTTTGCCAGAAACAATTTTACTATCCTTGTACAATTCAATTTTAAAAGGTTTATTGAATTTCGCATGAAAATAAACATAATCTCTTTTTGACCAGCCTTCAGTCAATCTCATTCCTCTAATTTCGGTATCGCTGACAATTTCTATAGAAGATTCCAAAACCTTTTGATTGTTCAGATTATGATGCAAATCGATAATAATTCCGGCTTTTTCCGAAGGAAATTTATATTCGTGAAATCCCGCTCTTGTTGATGCTGTCATAGAAGCTTTTATGCCATTATCAAAATTCACTGTATAAAAACCTGCCGAAGCTTTTTCATTTTTATGCGAAAAATTTAACGGATAATATTCTTTTAGATTACCGTTTTCCGATTGCAGTTTACCCGTAAAAGGCGTAAAAAGTACATCGGCAAAATCGGTCATTCCGGTACCGCTCAAATGTCTGTGCGAAAATCCTAAAATACTGGTATCTTCTGTATAATAACCACTGCAAGCATCCCAGCCCTGCGTTCTCGTGTCTGGACTCAGTTGCACCATCCCGAAAGGAACTACTGCTCCAGGAAAAGTATGTCCGTGCCCGCCGGTTCCAATAAACGGATTTACATATTGGGTAACGTCATTTATTTTGTCCTTTTTGCCTGATGAAATAAACAAACAGGCTAAGATTAAAACTGGGATTAATTTTTTCATTATAATTTTGTGTTTATGCTTTTTTCAAATTTTATCCAATCAGATTCCTGTAATTCCAAAACATACGCGTAACCTTTTTCAGTATTGGATTTTTGCCAAATATCAACTAATTTTTGCTGATCACTTTGGGTTAAATTACCATTTTCATTCCAAATTTCCTTGGTACACAAACAGCCCATTGAAGGTGTCTGTCCGTAGAAAATCTGATTTTTATATATTTCTTGATCTATGGTTGTTCCATGAAAATGAATTTCACCTCTTCCTGCTTTTCCTGCCCAAAAAGTTTGCTGGATACTTAAATTTGAATGCAGTTTCTTTGGGAAAAATTTCAGATAATCTTCCAAAAGAAAATCCTTTTTATCATCATTATAAAAAACCGAAGCATCACATTCAAAAGGCAAAAAAGTAACAAAACTCAAAGTCGGTCCTATAAAAACATTTTCTGACTTGGCAAGACTTTCAATTTTAAATAAACCTGTCGGCGTATTTCCGTTTGTAATGTACATTGGCAAATTAGTAGCACTTCTTGCCAATTGATCGACAAGAATAACTTTTCCGTTTTCTTTTACTAAAAAACCATTTTCATTCTGAACAAAAACTTTTCCTGGCAAATCTCTGTTTGTGTGTTGAATGGAGTATAAAAATTTCTCTTTTTTAGCGAGCATTAAACTTTATCAACTCCATCAAATCAGCGATTGAAATTGGTTTGTAATCTGATTTCAATTCGTTTCGTAAAGCCTGCATCACAGGGCTATTATCATTAACAAACTTAGTTTGTAAAAGCTGTTTTACCTCTTTATTATTTTGTGCTAAATAATGTAGTGATGTTGCAAAAATTGAAGCGTTTTCAGTTTCATTTTCTGCAATATCAGTCATTTCTAAAACAAATTCATTTGGAAAACAAGCAAAAGCTGATTCAAAAACTTTCTTTAAATCACGTTTTGATAGTTGTTTATAATCTGATAATGCCTTTTTTAGGACTTTAAAATTCTGTTCTGAATTATCTATCACGAAAGCAGTTGCCCACGCGTAGCTGTTCCAGTTTATGTTTTTATTGAAATTTAAATAAGCCGTCGCTTCCTGATTGATTATGGAATCCTTTAGTTTTACTAGTAACTTTTCTCTCGATTCTTTTTTAGCAAAAGCAAAAGATTGATGTTGTGCAAAACCAGCCATGCTCATTAAGAAAATGAGTGCAAAAAATAATATGGTATTTTTTTTGGCGCATATCTAAATTTTTCTCTGCTTGATTTTTATGTAAATACTACTGCCAAAATTCATTTCTGGCAGTAGTATTTTTTAATTATTTTGAAGCGTATTTAGTTGTAAAATATTCAGAATTGTATTTTAATCCTTCAAAAAAGAAGAATATTTCTCCGTTTACATAATTGTTTCTGTTCTCGTTCACCATTTGCTCTACAAACTGATTAGTAGCATTATAGGTTCCAGATTGAATCAGAACTCCAGCAAACAATTTTGAGCGATCCGCACTATTCTTAACATAAGAAACTTGTGATTTTAATGTTTGTGAATAAGTCGCAAAATCATAACGATAAATCTGCGGAATTACATAATCGCAATATTTTTTATCCAACCAAGTTGGCCAATCCTGCAAATAATTATCTTTTGCCCAAGGATGCACACTTGGCGCCATTGAAACAATTACAGTAGGTTTAGCGGCTTTTACAGCTTTGTATAAATCCCCTAAAAATTCAGTCAATTTATTAGCCCTCCAATCTTGCCATGCTTGCGTCTTTTTCATTTGTTGGCGGATTAACACCTTTTTCAGTTTTATAAAGCTGTACTGTATAGTCGTCATATCCACCAGCAATTGGCATTGCTGGAAGTCTGTCGTCACCTTGAATTCCGTCAACATCATATTTCTTCACAACTTCTAAAATCAATGATTTCATGAAATTTTGAACATCCGGATTTATTCCGTTCATCCATTCAAAACCATTTGACGAAACCAATAAATTTTTGGAAGCATCTTTAGCGACCCATCGCGGATATTTTTTCAAAATCACGCCACCTTGCTGTCCGTTTGAAGCCGCAAAACCATATTCAAACCAAGCGTGAACTTTTATTTTTTCTTTATGTGCTTCGGTAACCATTTCCAATAATGGATCTCTTCCTTCATAGCCTTCCATGATTGAAATACCGAATTCTTTATTCATGATTTCACTTGGATAAAGCGTTCTTCCTTTGTTCCAAACCACCACATAAATATCTGTAATATTTGATTTTTTGCAGGTCTGTACCGTTTCTTTAATGGCATTTAACGAACCCAAAGCCGTTGAAGCTACGTTGGTAACCCAAACACCTTTCATGGCTTTTCCTGTTTGAACTGGATTGTTTGGATAAACTCTCGGCGGTTCTTCGCTATTGCACGCAAAAAATAATACGGCAAGAGATAAGATTAATAACTTTTTCATTTTTATTGTTTTTAAAGGAGATTTTCTTTTTTCAAAAAAAATCTCCCAAATCTTTATTTTTCTAATTTGTAAACTGCTAATCTATCATTAGTTCCATAATACAATACATGCAATTTGCCGTTTATTACTGCAAAGTCAGCATCTATAGTATTATTAGCATTTGAAACTGCGGCTCCAGTAACTTCTAAAATTGGACTTTCAAGAGCGGCTGTACTTGCTGTAGTATAATCAACTAATCTGAAAACATGTTTACCGCCCACAAATGCTACATAAGCAATGTATTTTCTTCCTTTGTAAACAATTGTTTTACAATCTGTTGTTACAGAACCAGAAGTTGTTTTAAAAGTTTCAGAGAAAGAACCACTCATCAAATTGATTCCGCTATATGCTGTTCCTGTCGAAGCTCCAACAAATCCTGTATCATCTGGCTGAACACTATAGTAGAAACCAGTTCCTGAGTAAGGGAATGATTGCTGTGTTGGTGTTGGGTTTAAAACCCCATTAACTACTTTCCAGATTAATACATTTGTTTTTTGTGCCAAAGGAACTGTAATTGTAGCATTTCCATCCAATGATCCCGAGATGCTGATACCAGCACTTCTTGGCGCGAATGTTAAGCCTAAACTGTTTTGAGAATACGTAATGTAGTTCGTTGGCGCCGCATCTGAAATAGAATTCCATTTGATGATTGATAAAGTCGTTGCCGCCTCCAGCACCTGCTCCCAGCTGTACTCCAAGGATTTTTCCGTTGTCATCTGTAGCAAGTTTTCTAATACCAGTAACTGCTCCACCGTCGAAGTTTGTACCTGTTTTCGCAAGTCCGTTCAAGTAGTTTCCTGACAAGTCGTAAGCATTAATACCTAATACAGCTGTTTGCCCTGCATTCATTGCATTTGTTGCAATTACGATATTGTTTCCGCTGAATCCTGCAGATGAACCTGCATTTGCCGCAAAACCAAAATCAGCATGAGATTTTTCCAAAATTGGATTTGATTTAATCAAAGGATTTTTGACTGTGAATTCACGCTCAATTCCATCAGTTCCTGTTATTTTAACTTTAAATCCAGCTAATGTATTCACATTTGTTCCTTTGAAAGCAGGATCAATTGTATTTCCAAAAGAAGCATTGATTACAACCGTTGCATCAGAGAAACTAGTTAAATAAGGAACTACTGGTTGTACAATGTTTTTAGCCGCATCAACTACAATAATTTCAGAAGTTAAATCTCCATTGATTATCATACTGTTGATTTTTGCAGGACCAACAGCTTCAGATGTAAATACTACATCATATTTATAAACTGTTACGCCGTCAACTCCAAGTACTTCTAAACTAAAAGGTGCTTTACTTGGCAGATTAAAACTATAATCTTTTGTTGATCCGTTTACATAATTTTTTAATGTTCCGTTTGAGAATTCATAGGTAACTGCCAAATTAGTAATGTCTGTTCCAACTGGAACTTGAACAATTATAGATGTTTTTCCAAAGAAGATTTTATCTTTTGCAATTGGAAGTCCAACAACACTTAAATTAGTCAATTTTGGAGGTGATTGTACTATAAGTTTCCAAACACTATTTTCACCGTCTTGACCCGAAATAGAAACATCTACCGGTTTGCTCAAATCACGATTAACATTGTTTTCTGGGCTTACAACAGTACCATTAGCAACTAATATTTCTGTTTTAACATCTTTAAGATTAGTACCGGCAGGCAATACAACCTTTGCCTCGTTCGCATCATTTTCTGCAATGTTGTATAAAACATTATTCAATTTAACGGCTACAATCTTCGCCGATTGATAGCCGCGCTCGTCTTTAAAACTATCATCACACGAGGACAATAGCGACAGACTCATAAGCAAATAAAATATTTTTTTCATTTTCTATCTTTATCTTTTTAATTAACGATTATTGACCGTAGCCATCATTTTGTGTTAACCAAGGCGCTTTGTTTCTTTCAACCTGCGGTATTGGCCATAAATAGAATTTGTCATTCCAATTGTTTGGTCTGTCTGCATCTCTTTGACGTAATTTACTGCCATATGCACCGTAAAGAGCCAAATCATTCAAATCTCTGTCAGAACCAGGTGCACCATAAGTTGGAACCATATCTGCAGTAACTTGAGTGTAACCATCAGGATACGTATTCGTTGCGGCATTTACTCCAGTAGCAATTGGGAAACCGTATGTTTTTTCAGCATTTTCCAATGCCCCTGTTCTCCATCTTCTCATATCGAAGAAATGCAAACCTGCTTCTCTGATAAGTTCTACTTTACGTTCTCTACGAACCAATTGTCTTAATTTTGCTTGATCTGTAAGTGTTGTCGCTGGCATGTTTACTCTCGCTCTAACCTCATTGATAGCGCCTGTTACTGTACCGTCAATTTGATTCAATTCGATTTTTGCTTCAGCATACATCAACAAAATCTCTGCATAACGCATCATTAAAATATTGTATGAAGGCTCAGAAACAATTTCGTCATTAAAATAATTGTATTTTCTCCATAAATATCCAACACCACTCTGAATATAACCGTATTGTGCCACAGAGCCTGTATAATCAAGATTTGAAATTGAAGTCGAGTTATTTGTCAGCATCAAATGACAAAGTTGTCGGTTTGTACAACTCCATAATAATGTTCAATTTTACACCTCCATTGTTCGCAATGATGTTAGATTTGTGCGTATAAATAGACATTTTTAAACGAGGATCTCTGTTTGCAAATGGATTTTTAGGATCGTAGCCAGAACCTGGTTCGTCAATTCTTTTTCCGTTTGCCATTTCAAAAGTATCCACTAATAATTGAGTAGGGAATCTTCCTGATTGTCCACCAACTGTTCTCGCCATTTCACCAAAAGACTGATAATGTGTCTTTTTTGATGCTTGATCAGAATAAGCAAGTGCAAAAATATTTTCTCTTTTTGCTGGTCCAGTTAACTGGCCTGCTCTTGTAAATAAATCATCAAAATTTGGTGCTAAACCTCTTCCAGATTCTTGAATAATTCTTCTTGAAGTTTGAGCCGCAATGTCAAAATAATAAGCCGCTTTTGCAGCTGTCTTTAGTTCCCTTTTGACCAAAACCTTCCTTACACCAAGATCCAGCGTACAAAGCAATTCTAGCTTTTAGACCCAAAGCATACGATTTATCTGCACGTCCAAGTTCTGTAGCTTGCCAAGGCAATTGTGTACTAGCTTCTTCAAGATCATTCAACAAATAATCAACAATTTCCATCCAAGGCTTTCTGGTTGCACTTTTTTGCTCTTCTGGCGTAACAGATTTAGTAAAGAAAGGCACATCTCCGTATAAAGAAATCAAATAATGATAATGTGTTGCTCTGATTACTTTATTTTCTGCTACATATTGTTTTGCTTTATCGCTTAAACCGTCAATGTACGGCGCAGAACCTTCAATAACCGTATTTGCTCTTGCAACTCCTTTATAAAAGTTAGCCCATTGTGCTTCTACAATAAAGTTGTTTTCCAAGTTTACATTGTTTACTCCAATAGAGCTGTTATCGGCTCTTTCGATTCCCATTGGAGTGTACATGTCATAAAGCGTGAAAAACGGCAATTGGTCGCTTTCCATGTATAAACCTTGGTACGAACCGTTTGTACCTTGTTTAATTGTCGCTTCGTTGTTGTAAAAGTTTGAGGATAAATAATCACTCAAAGGCTCTTTGTCTATATAGTCATCACAAGATCCTAACCCAACGATAAGGCTTAATCCTATAACTGTTTTCTTAATTAAATTCATCTTGTTAAAATTTTAAGTTAGCACCTACTGTTACCGTCTGCATAATTGGATAAAACTCACCTCCTAGATTTCCTCCGTAACTTACTTCTGGATCATAACCTGGGAAGAAATGGCTCAAAGTCCATAAGTTTTGTCCGCTTACATACAAGCGAAGACCATCAATATGCGCTTTTTCTAAAAATGTTTTTGGAAGACTGTATCCTAAAACAATATTTTTCAATCTTAAGTAAGCTCCGTTTTTAACCCATTTGTCTGATGCAACAAAGTTATCAGCAGAGTTCGCTTCAGGAACTAAAATTGGATACTCGGCATCTTGATGATCAGGTGTCCAAGAATCTACTTGATGTGCAAATAAGTTTGATCCGTTAAAGAATGGTCTTACTCCAATACCGCTCATCAATACTTTGCGCTCTCCAACTCCTTGGAAAAAACAGGTAAGATCAAAGTTTTTATAATTTGCTGTAAGGTTCAATCCGTACTCATAATGAGGAAATGGATCTCCTAAATATACTTTGTCATTTTCTGTAATAAGTGTAGGATTTGCTCCAGTTGGATCCATTTTTACATACTTCACATAACCAGGTTTTGTAGCATTAGATAATTTTGGAGAATTTGCCACATCGGCAAGCATCTACATAATATCCATCTGTTTTATATCCCCAAATTCCGCCGTTAGGATATCCTACAGTAACTGATCTGTCTGAATTTGGTCCGTATAATTTTGTAATCTCATTTTCATTATTGCTCAAGTTTCCTGTAACGCTGTAATTAAAATCTCCAATATGATTTTTATACGTAAGACTAACCTCCCAACCTTTGTTTTGCATATCACCAGCGTTGGTATACGTTGCGTTAAGACCTGTATAATAAGTCACCGGATAAACCAAAAGCATATCGTAAACGTCTTTTATGTAATAATCAAACGTAGCAGAAAGTTTTCTGTTGAAGAAAGTAGCATCAAGACCAAAATCAGTCTGTTTTGATTTTTCCCAAGTAATATTAGGATTCGATAATGTAGTTTGCGCTACACCTTGTGCCAATTGTTTATCTAGCCAATAGCTATATCCAGGCTGAATAGTTGATGCATAAGGATAGTTTCCGATATCTTGATTTCCTAAAGTTCCTACAGATGCTCTTAGCTTAAAATCACTTACATAATCCAAGATTGGCTCCATAAATTTCTCTTTGCTCACCATCCATCCAGCAGAGAAAGATGGGAAGAATCCCCAACGTTGTCCTTCACTAAATCTAGAAGAACCATCGTAACGGCCGGTTACTTCAAACAGATATTTTCCACCAAAATCGTAATTAAATCTACCATAAAAAGAAGACATTGCCCATTCTGTTGCTCCACCTGTTGCTGATGCTGTTGCTCCGTCACCGTTTACTAAGTAATATCTTTCTAAGTCAAAACCATTTTTGCTTGCGCTGATATCTTTAAGAATGTTGTTTTCGCTTTGCGTTCCTGCCATGATTTTAAAATCATGCTCTCCGAAAGTTTTAGCATATGAAGCCTGTGCTCTAAAATAGTTGCGAACATTAGCGCTGTAAGCCTCCGTAACACCATCTCTAGCTGGGTAAAAACCTTGTACCACACCTTTTAATGATGTCATGTACGGAGTTGTGATAAATGTTCCTCTGTTTTCAGTTTTTCTGTAACTGTATTGTGCTAATAATTCCAATCCGCTTGCTGGAGTTGCAATCAAAGTAGCATTTAGCAAAATCTCTGGCCTTTCGATTGTCTGGCTTCCTGACGCTTCCGCATTTGCCACAGGATTGTCTCCGTTTTTACCATATCCCCAATTGCCATCAATTTCTTTAACTGCAGAAAGCGTTGGCAACATATACAATGCTTTGTTTATGATTCCTTTTGGAGTTGAAATTCCAGGTGTCAATTGAGTAGAAGTTCTATATGAGATTTCATTATTTAATTTCAACCACTCATTAATTTTCGCATCAGTATTTAATCTGACATTGATTCTTTTGAAATTATTGTTTTCGATTAAACCATCTTGTTTAAGAGAGGTTAAAGCTCCAAAATATTTAATGTCTTTTCCTCCACCAGACAATGAAATATTGTTATTGGTCATAATTGCGCTCTTTTTGATAGTCGCATCTTTCCAATCTGTATCATATCTGTTCCAGTTATCTGGCTTGTAATTTCTTTGATCTGCAATCATTTGCTCTCTTGCGACTCTCTGATCTGCCGGAATTGTAACTCCAGCATTATCCAAAGAATTCAATTCTGCTTGAAGATAATCTGCGGCTTTTAAAACTACAGGCATATTTGTAGGTGATTGAATAGAAGTATAAGCATCAAGGCTTACTTTCATTTTTCCGTCTTTTCCTCTTTTTGTTGTAATCAAAATTACCCCATTTGATGCTCTAGACCCGTAGATAGAAGCTGAAGTCGCATCTTTCAAAACAGAAACATTTTCAACCGTATTCATATCTACTTGATTGATATCCATCTCGATACCATCTACCAATACTAATGGAAATGTACTTGAATTTACAGAACCAATACCTCTAATTCTGATATTAGAACCATCACTTCCCGGCTCCCCAGAAGTTTGTTGTACCGTAACCCCTGCAATAGTTCCTTGCAATCCAGTTGATAATGAAGCGACTGCTCTTTTGTTTAGATCAGCACCTTTTACAATTCCGATAGCTCCAGTTAAAGTTGCTTTCTTTTGTGTTCCGTATCCTACAACAACAACTTCCTGCATTTGGTTTGTTACCGACTGCATTTGTATTTTTATAGTAGTTTTTCCTGTTGCATCTACCGTCATGTCTTTAAATCCGATGTAACTTACAACCAACGTTGTTTTCTGGTTGGGTACATCTAATTGAAAACTTCCGTTAAAATCTGTCGAAGCTCCAGTTTTTGAACCTTGGATCAAAACATTAGCTCCTACCAGCGGCATGCCGTCAGAATCTGTAATCACCCCTTTTAACTGTCTTGTCTGTGCCTCAGCAAACAGCGAGACCAAACAAAACATCAAGAATAATATTCCTTTTTTCATAGTTAATAATAATTTGGTTTTTGATTAATTAGTTTATTTTAAAGTCGTCCATAATTCGTACAATCCTCTAGGAACATGAAAACATCCTTTCCATTTTCCTCCTTTTGCTTCCAGAAGCGGTTTTCCTTCTCTTGTCAGGTAACCAAACCACTCTCCTTTGTATTTTTCATCTCTAAAGTGGTTCCAGGTATAGTCATGAAGTTTTACAAACCATTCTTTGCTTTTTTCATTACCTGTCAGTTTATAAGCTTTTGCAAAAGAAATCATGGTTTCGATATGTACCCACCATAACTTTTGATTCCATTGCAGTTCTTGTGTTGGGTGGCCTTTGATATCTAAGAAATAATAGATTCCTCCAAACTCTTGATCCCAGCCAAATTCTGTTGTTTTGATTAAAATTTCTTCACATTGCTTAACAAGCTCTGGCTTATTGTATCGAGCCGCGATATCCATCAAAAACCACATTGACTCATTTCCGTGGCCAGGATTGATGATTCTTCCTTCAAAGCTGTCACTAAAAGCACCATTTGCGCCAACATTTTCCATGATGATGCCATGTTCTTTGTTTAAGAAATTAGTCATGATATCCTCAATAAGTGGCGGAACCATCTGATCTACTACTTCTTTACCAATTACTTCTTCTAGAAGAAGAGACAGATTGCATAAAATCATTGGAAGCGAGAAGTTTTTCAATTCTCTTGTTCCTCCAAACGCCTTACTCCATTTCCCTTTCGGATTATTTTGTCTTGCGATGATATTATTATAAGTATTTACAGCAACTTCCTTATGCAAAGTGTCGTTTGTCACTTTATACAATTCGCCAAAAGCCATTGCGGCAAAACAGTCTGAAAAGATATTATACGGAACAACTAAAGGCTCTCCTTTTTGGTTTAAAGAAAAATACCAGTTTCCTTCTTCGTCTCTTCCGTTTGCCAACAAAAATTTTGCTCCATGAAGTGCTATATCAAGCCACTCTTGTTTTTTTCTACTTTATTATAAAGCATAGAGAAAGTCCAAACTTGTCTGCCTTGCAACCAGATGAATTTATCAGTATCGTAAACGTTACCTTGCCTGTCTAAACAAGTAAAATATCCGCCGTACTGATTATCAATTGAATATTTTTCCCAAAACGGAATCACTTCTTTCAATAATTCATCTTTGTATAAGTCTGCGTATTGAGCCAAATCTGTATGCTGAATTTGGTCAAATTTGATATCATTTTTAGTCTCTAACATTTACACTATATTTTTAAAAGTTTATTATTTCTACTCAATGTATTTTTTTATGATGGATGCCCATAACAGATAACCGGGTCCTAAAAGATGCAGTCCGTCATTTGTATAGGATTTGCTCAGCTTGCCGTTTTGACCCAAGAAATGCGGAAAAAGATTTATAAACTCCGCTTTATTTTCTTTAGCCAATTTTTCTAATTCTATATTCATTTCTTTTATAGTTTCCATTTTTCCTTGATGATTTTTGAATGTGTCAAACTCATCATTTGTAGGTAAAATGCTTTGAATATAAATTACCGTTCTAGGACTATCATTTTTTAATCTTGAAACTATATTTTGATAGTTTTTCAAAATTGTTTCGTTACTGATTTTTTGAGCGATATCATTAATTCCAATCATAATGAATACTTTTTTAGGTTTGCGTCTTACGATTTCATCCATTCTATCTAAGACTCCCAAAGTGATATCGCCAGAAATTCCTCTGTTTTTAACCTTGCCTCCCGAAAAATTTCATCCCAGTTGGCGCAATTTGTTATACTATCACCGAGTAAAATAATTTCGTTTTTTCCTGCTGGCATTGATTCAAAAAACGAACGTCTTTGGTCATAGAAATAATTATGAAAAACCTGCTTATTTTCTTGAGCTAAAAGCCCCATAAACAGAGTTGAAAAGAAAAAACAAAGACTTTTTAACATTTTACTATTTTTTGGTTTTAATATTTCCTGAAAAATCAATTTCTTTCTCAAAGGCATGCAGGCTTTCTTCAATTAGGATTGCCAAGTTTCTTTTACTAATTGGCTTTGCCGAAAGATTTTCTTTTGGGAATTTAGCCCCTGCTTTTGTCAAAATATTAACTGCCTCCTGCTCTGTTAGAAGTACTGAGCTTTTTACAATTTTATTTTTCTTATCAAACTGATTCAAACCTTCTGTAAATTCCTGAACGGTAATATTTTGTTCTGGATAAAACCAAGTTCTATTAGCCCATTTGTAGCTTTCACCTTTTGTTTTTAAAATTCCTGTTGCAGTAATTTTTTGAATAGCTTCAAAAGCAGGATCTGTAGGTTTTACATCATACAAAGGCATGATGTATGCTTTTTGATTTAAAAGTGATTGTTGCACTTCTCTTACTGAAACCTTACGTGGCTCTATATTATTTTTAATTGCAACTCCTGCCAAAGTTCCTGCCGCCTGTCCTGTCAATAAAACTACAGGTTGTAGACGTGTTGCACCATTAATTAAATTTGAAGCTGAAATCGCTTTATCTGAGACAATAAATCCATCAACTTTTTCAGGAATTAGAGATCCTAGCGGTACATTATAAGAAGGTACCGCAGGAAATCCTAGATCAGGGGCATTGGGGTTTTGTTTGTGATGGTGATCTACAGGATAATCTCCTACAGAAATTCCTGTTTTATATAAAGCTTCTTTTTGATTGTATGGGTCAGCAACGTGGTTGTAAGTCAAAAACGAAACTCCTTTAACGCGTCGTCCTTCTCTATAATACGGAGCATAAGCTAATAAATCTGAAGTATCAAATTCGTCATCAGCCAAGCCAAGATTCTTGTATCCTAGCTCATTTTGGATGTAATAAACAAATTGTAAAGTATAATTTCTGGCTTTTAATAATTCTTTATTTCGGTCTTCTCTCGATAATTCAACTACGTCAAGATAGACATCGTTGCCTTTTTTCGGCCAGTTAATCATGTACTTATTATTTGGCATTTTTCCGTACGACAACATTTTATCGCAGTCAATTTCCTTGTGATCAACCGTTTCCATACAAGAACCAGTAAAATTTGAAGCTGAATAATTGCTTGGTTTTGCAATCGTTTTGTCGGTTCCTTTACCATAATCTTTTAAAATGGCAACCCAAGTCAAATCTTGAACAATATTATTAGCTTTTAATGGAGCATTGGCTTCCTTAGTTTCTTTTTGGGAATCCATTCCTAAGCGATAAGCCGCTCCAGCCATTTTCAGCGTTTCCCCAATATCTGTAGCATCAATTGTGATTTTTGCATGAACTTCAAGAGTCTCATTTTTATCATTTTTGAAAGTAGCTCCTTTAACTGAATTCCCTTCTTTCAAAATACTTGTTACGTAGTAGCCATGGATAATTTCGAGTTTTTTCTCTTTTGCCGCAATTTGATTAAAAATCTTATTCCCAACAGAAGGCTCAAAAAGTGTGTTGCTCACCCAACCTGTTTCAAGAGCCGCAGACTCCGCCGTAATAATCTCTCAGTGCGCCTCTGAATTCGTTCCAAATTCCAGAATCTAGATTATGATTACCATCGCAGGCACCAACCCCTTGCAAAGTAAACATACCTCCTATCCATGGAGATTCTTCAACAATCAATGTATTAGCTCCCAATCTTGAAGATGCAATACCAGCAGATGTTCCGCTGGTAGAGCCTCCAATTACTAAAACGTCAACCGTTTTTTTGGTGATATTCTGAGAATACCCATAACAAAATAAAAAAAATGCGATTATTTGAATTTTCATAATATATAATATTTTAATAGCAAGATTGAATCATTTAGGTTCTCCAAAATATTTTCTTTTTAGAGAAAAAGGTTGTTATCAAAACAGCTAGTACAGTCAGTATAAATCCTCTCAGGGATCCTGTAAAAGCATTTTCATTAAATACGTCAAAATAATTTGTAATCGTTAAAATGGTGAAAATTGGCATCACAACCATTGCCGTCGAAACATAGGCCATCATTGGATTTTGTCCCGTCAAAACCAAGAATTTAGTTGCTCTGATACATTTGAAATAATCGCAAACCACAGAGAAAAATAGTATCGCGAAAAATGCCAAACCTGATGTCACAAAATAATAACTGTACGTTGAAGTGTCTTTTCTAATTCCGCCTTCATAAGCCTCTAGAAACAATCCTAATACTAAACAGTAAGCCCCTGCCGAAAAAAGTTTTTTCCAAAAAACACCAAACTCAGAAGTATTTGATTTTAAAATGAAATAATTCAAAATCAACAAACCTAAAGTAACCACAAGATTCATTTCTAATTCACGTACAAATAAAAAATAAACGTTGCTTATAATAATTAATAAAGAAATCAGACCTACCACAATTGCCTTGTTATCATTTTCTCGCACTTCATTTTCCGGCGCAACAGCCCATTCTTTTATATATTCTCCGGCAAGAGTTCCTGGAATTACAATAAAGAAATATTTTAAGTAATAAAATTTATAAGCCCATGCAAACGGCGTAAAATTATACAATTGCTTTACCCATCCATCGTTTGTGCTTGCTAAAAAAACGGCCATAATAAACGGCAAAACCAATAGTCGGTAAGTTGGTTTTTTGAATGTGAAAATATAAATCACGCTTGCCAAAAAAGCCATATTTGCCAGAACAATCAGAATAATATCGCTGTAATAAAAATCAAAATCATGATTTTCTTTTCCTTGAAAATTTATCGCCAATAGCAAGGCGAATCCAATTGCAAAAGCGGCTAATTTTATGATCGAACTATATAATTTTGGATTTTTTAATGCTTTTATAAACGGCAATGTATCTGTTGAAAACATAAAAAACATCAAAACAAAACTGCCTAAAGAAATTATAGATGAAACAACATCAACAGGATTACTGATTACAAATGGTCTCATATGCTCAAAAAATATAGCAAAAAATACCAATTGAAGTCCTCTAAAAAAGGAATCTCGGCAGAGCATCCATTTATTAACGCCATTTTCTAATTTACTTCCTAATGAAAAAGGAAATGCCGTGCCCATCGAAAATAAAAAGAATGGAAAAACTAAATCTACCCATGTAATTCCATAAATATTCGGATTAAATGATGAATTAGGTGGCACTTGTGCGTGCGCCATCCAGGCAGGCAAATACGTAAGGATCATTTGTCCAGAAAGTATCATTGCGATAATCGCAAATCCTCTTAAGGCATCTATAGACAAAGCTCTTGTTTTCATATCCAGATTTTAAAAATCAATTATTTTTAAGACAATATTATAGCTGTCGCTTTATCAGCGACTTATATGTTTGACTTTCTTGTCAATCTACTTTTTAATGTATTCTGTAGAAAAATACTCTGGGAAAGCTTTCAAACCTTCGTAGAAAAAGAAAGATTCTCCTTTTACTCCTAGTTTTCTGTTGACATCAATCATTTGCTTTAAAAAATCAGGTTGCGGGTTTACCCCATTTACTTGCGACAAGACTCCAGAGAAGAATTTATCTTTCTGATCTTTTTTAAGAAATTTCACTTGCTCTTCTAATGTAGAAGTGTAACTGTCAATTGTTTTTCTATAAACCTGCGGAATTACATAATCGCAATATCCTTTGTCCAGCCAAGTTGGCCAGTCTTGCAGATATTCTTCTTTTGCCCAAGGATGAATACTTGGCGCCATGCTCACAATCAATTTAGGTTTGATTGCTTTTAATTCTTTATAAAGTTGGCCAAGAAAAACAGTCAGTTTATCTGCGCGCCAAGTAAGCCAATCTGCATTTTTATAATCATCAGGAGGAAGATTACCATTGTGTTCTTTTTTATATAAAGCTATTGTATAAGGATCGTAACCTCCAAGCGATGGCATTGCAGGCAAACGGTCGTCACCTTGGATTCCGTCAACATTATATTTCTTTACAACTTCTATAATCAATGATTTTACAAAATTCTGAACTTCTGGATCCATAGCGTTCATCCATTCAAAACCATTTTTTGTTACCAAGTTTCCTTTATTATCAATTGCTTTCCAGTTTGGGAATTTCTTTAGGATTGCACCGCCATTTTCACCATAAGAAGATGCAAAACCAAATTCAAACCATGCATGTACTTTTATATTTGCTTTATGTCCTGCATCTATCATTTCTTGTAATGGATCGCGATCTCCGAAACGTTCCATAATTGGCTTTCCAAATAAATCTTTCATAATCGTACTTGGATACAAAGTCGTTCCTCTGTTCCAAACCACTACATAAATATCTGTAATACCTGATTTTTTGCAAAGCGCAACAGCCTCGATAATATTTTCTTTTGAATCTAAAGCTTTTGACGCAACATTAGTAATCCAAACTCCTTTAACTGGAACAATTGGAGATTTGCCATTAATTGATGCTGTATTGCTTGCACAACAAAAAAGCGAAAACAATAAAATAGGTAATAAGGTAATTTTTAAGATATTCTGCATTGGTTTTGTTTTTTGGCTTGAGCAAATATATAAAATTTTACTAACCACAACTTAGTTATTAAAAAAATTTATTAATTAATATTTAGCTTATTTTTAGAAAGTTTTAGGAGTGTTATAGAAATTCTCAGCAAATACAGCCAATAAGGCGCGAAAAACATATTTGAAATATTTTTACTTTTTTAGGGATATTTTTTTTGAAAAGAAAATTATTCGCACAAAAAAACTCTGTACGATGCCAAGAAATGAATGAAACACTGAATGTTTCTCAATTAAAAGAATCCTCTAAAGCAATTTCTATCTACCCAAAAAAGCAATCAGAAAACAGATTTCGAAAAAACTTTAAAAACGAAATCTAAGCACCAAAAGAACCTTTACGGCGCAATAAGCTAGAAGTACAAAAACAAAAAACTCTATAAAATTAATTATAGAGTTTTTAAAAATCTTATGAAGACTTACTTATTTAAAAAAGGGAGAAAGCATCTTTTCTTTTACAATACAACAAGCGCCAATTACGCCCACACGATGCCCGAGTGTTGATTTTTTCAATTTCATATCTCGATTTACCAGACCAAGGGAATGCTTCTTAAGTGCCGACTGAATTAGCGTAGCACGCAAAATCTCCAAGCTGTGAAAAATCTCCACCAATAACAAGAAGATCGGGATTAAAGATATTCAGCAAAATAGACAAATAACGTCCCATTTTTTCACTCTGTCTCGTAACTAATTCGATACACAAACTGTCTTCCAGGTTAATGGCTCCAGAAATAATATCCAAATGTTGCAGATCTTCATTTTCATTGAGCTCTATTTTTGAATGCTTGCCTTCTTTAAGCGCATCTTTAAATTGTCGCACTAAAGACCAGCCTGAAATTTCAGTTTCAAGACAACCTAATTTGCCACATTGGCAAATGATTTCATTTTCAAAAAGTGTACTGTGCCCGAACTCACCAGAATAACCGGATTTCCCATAATACAGCTTTCCGTCAGTCATGATTCCTATAGCTACTCCCCAACTGTAATTCAAGAAAATTATATTTTGCTCATCGTCAACAACGCCTTCGCAATATTCTCCAAAAGCCATTGCGCGAGTATCGTTTTCAAGATGTACAGGAAGCCCTAATTGTTCTGATATAATCTCTGTTAAAGGCCTGTTTTCACTAAAGAAATAATTATAACTGAAACCTTCCATCGAATTGATTCTACCAGAAAAGTTAATACAAATCCCGACGATTAGTTTTTTCTCTACGGAGCTTTCTTCAATATAATTATTGATAAGCGCACAAAACTCCAACAAAGATTCTTGCGAATTTTTTAATGCAAACGGAACGCGCAAATCTAGGCTTATGAACTCATTCTTTATATTCTGCAACCCAATCGACATATGCGTTCTTCCAACCTCAACACCCAAGAAAAAAGCACAAGTTGGGTTGATACTGTATAAAGAAGGTCTTCGTCCGCCACTGTTGGTAATTTTTCCCATATCAACTACAGTGCCTTCCTGTAAAAGCTCATTTACCGCTTTAGTAACGGTAGGAACGCTGGATTGCAATTCAGAACTTATTTCTGCAATTGTTGCATTACCTGCAGAAAGTAATCGTTTTACAATTGACTGTCTGAGCATGTGCCATTTTTGCCCAGAAAGACTATTGTCTTTACTAATATCAAGTAAATCTTTTAAATTCATTTATCATCGATTTTAACAAATTCCATTACAAACATAATTCATTTTTAACTTAACCGTTGCTTTTTTATTACAAAAATTAAAACGCAATCTTGCAATATAAAAAACAGCAATTCTGGCGCAACGACCCTCAAAAAATGCATGCCGTCAAAACAGTATAAGAAAAAACATCTTAAAATTATGTCTTTTTTATTTTCATCCAAAGATTTAAAAAAATATAAATTAAATACGAAATTAATATTAAATATTTTTAATAATTTCGTTACACATATTAATTTTTTGTTATTTTAGCCACCAACTAACTGATTGTCAAATCAATTAAATCTAACCAATTATGAAAACAAAAAAACTATTATGTTTTGTTATTACAGCAATTCTTACTTATGCTTGCTCAAGCGATGATTCTGCTGAAAAAACCGCCATTCAAAGCACAACAAAATCGAGTGCAAAAACAGCATTAGCTGTCAATTCACTAGTTTCTTCAGACTGGACTTCAGGGACATTGTCAACTTCGATTGTTCCACCTCAAAATTTGAAATTTTTAAGTGGAAATTTATCTGACAAGCAAATTTGGAAAAGCAACAATCCCGAAATTATAAAAGGAAACGGATGGCTGATGCAAAATGCTAGAGTTGATTCTAGCAGAGGCGGTTCTTCAAATCCGCTTTCTGGAACTTTTGGAGTTTATTTATTCCACATCAACCAATCAGGCTCCACTAAATACCTGCATGTTTTAGTTTCTAATCCGCAAACTACTGCACTAACTATTAGTGGAAAAGGATCAACTTATACAAATGCTGAAAAACCATTAAACGGAAGCGCAACAGGACAAAGTTATTTTGTTTCGAAAGACTGGTTGCAAAATACGCCTCGTACGACTTTTAGCAATGTAACTATTAATCCTTCTAAAGTTTATGAAGTTTACAAAGCAACATTGGCAAACAATAATATGGTTGATGGATCTTATGAAATTACAGCTTCACAAGGTGTTTATGTTTATACCGTTGTAACCTCAACTGGAAATATAAACGACGCTGTAACTGCCACTCAAACTGCCGCAACTGGGAGATATTTATACTGAAAGTACAAACGCTTATGGCCGAGAAGCTGGAATCTACACGCAATCTGGCTGGTCTGGAACTACAGATATCGATTTACCTTCAGGGCCAGCATACATGGGATTGTGCTTAAATACAAGTTCAAAATTTGCGGTTGGTGGCACTTATTTGCAAAATCAAAATGCGCCTTACTCTTATAAATTAAATGGTGCTTCGCAAAATACTTACGGAAATTATGGCCACAAATATACTTTGACTGTTAAACTAAACAATCAAAACAGTACGGCAAAAAATGTTTCGCTTACTTTTGCTTCTAACTTTACATCGGGAACAAATTCGCCTTCATTTACTTTTAACGGACCGCTTTATTTAAACGGAGCTTTGAAAAATATTTACACAACGCCAACACAGCCGGCGCAAAATTTGGCGAATTGGAGTATTCCAGCAAATTCATTTTTTAATGCTACAATAACATTTTATGTTCCGGGCTTAATTACAACCGGGCAACAATTGATTTTAGAACAAACCAATTAAATCTAATTATTTTGCCAGATACAAAATTCAAAACCATTTATTGGCTAATGATGAATTGTATCTGGCAAAAATTATTGAAAATCTAAATATTATTTTTTTTAATGATTGTTTTAAGATCGTGGCTTCGACAAGTTTCGGTCGTACATTATAATAGTTCCTGCCACGGCCACATTTAGACTTTTTTCCGATTTGAATTTTACTAAATGATGGCATTTATCCATTGCTTTTTTAGACAAGCCATGATCTTCGGCTCCTAATAAATAGACACATCTTCTTGGATGTTCAAAAGTTTCAAGATCAGATGCTCTTTCAGCTAATTCTACACCTACTAATCGTGCTCCTTTAGGCAAATTTTCAAAGAAAGCTTCAAAAGTTTCATAATGAAAATAAGGAATTGATTTTACCGCATCATGCGTATCACAGGCTTGTTTTGCATATCGATTACCAATAGTAAATATAAAAGTAGCGCCCATATTTTGAGCTGATCGCCACAAAACTCCTAAATTTTCAGGCGTTTTACCATTTTGTATTCCTATACCAAAATACTCATTTATAAAGTTGTCATTCATAAAAGCAAAAATACAAACTTTAGATATGAATATTTGAAAAATGCTTTAAAAACAGCGCATGCATCTTAATTTATAACTTAACAAAAATAGTAGTAAAATAATTTTTGCCAGTTTCTGGATCTTCTTTTATAGAAATTCCGAAATAATTGAAATCACCTAAAATAGTTTCCTTGTGTTCGGGGCTATTTAACCAACCATTTAATGCTCCTTCAGCTGAACGATAATTATACGCAACATTTTCTGCAACTTTTTTCGCTCCTAAAACTTCCGTTATATCTTGTGATCGTTTAACGAAATCATCATGGCTGGCAACTTTTTTCTCTATCATATAAATATTATGTTCTTCTGATTTATAGGATAAATGATTTATTATTTTAAGAGAATCTAAGCCATTAGAAATTCTGTATTCATTTATTAATCTTTCGGTTTCGAGTTCCATATAAGAATAATTGTAGTCTGTTACGATTTCGGGTTTATTCGCATTTTTTTCCACATTTTGTGTTTCTGCTTCGCAACCCACAATAATAAATAAGAGCAGTACACTTACAATTGCAATCCAAATAGATTTTATCATTTCTTAATATGCATTTTTTGAATAAATTTTTAGAATAATATTGACTTGGAGCGGGCAAATTTCATTTGAATTCTGCTACAAGGAAGTTTTCCCTGAACATCAAGACACATTGACCTATCTTAAATAGAAAACCTCACTCATAAATTCACTTAAAATCTGAGTGCAAATTTCCTTAATCAATGCTTTTTTTTGTACCCTAAAAGATTTAAAAAAAAAGATTAAGCTAAATTTTAAAATTCTTTTTTATAAAAAAAATTACACTAGATCAATAACTTTTTTCTACAAAAAATCATGATTTTCAATTCAAAGACAAAAACCATTTTTTCTAGCCGCAAATCATAATGATGTTAATTATATAAACTTTTAAAGAAATTATATAAAAGAAAGAGAAATCTTATTTCTTATTTTCAATGCAATCTTAATATTAAATTTTTGACTTCAATGAAACACCTATACTTTCCGATAATCTTTGCGCTATTTTTAATTTCAATTTCAAATTATGGTTCTTCTGTGAACTATAGCCGCAAAGTTTCTGCTCCCAATCAAAAAGAAGCTTTTATGCAATTTTAGAATTATTTATTCTTAACGGGTTTTCTTAAACAGAAAGACAATGAAATTATCAACTCAAATAATTTTGGCCTTCACGCTTATCATTTTGCTTTCTGCCGCAGATTCATACAGCAATTACAGGTTATCGCTTAAAGTCAATCAAAATTCGGCATTTCTATCAAAATCGGAAGAAGTGATACGAAATTCAAACAAAACGCATCGAGCCATTTTGCAAATGCAAAGTGCTGTTCGAGGTTATTTGCTCACGAATGACAGCACTTATTTGGTTCCTTATTATAGTGGCATAGAAAAAGTGCCCGGATTTATTGTCGAACAGCACACGCTCATTGACAGCAACAGTATTCAGGCTTCCATCTTGGATTCAATAAGTGTTCTTCATAGCGAATGGCTCTCTTATACATCGGAATTGATTCGCGCCAGAAGAGAAAATCCCACAGAATACTTATATCTCTTAGATACTAAACTTAAAAAGCACATTGGCAAAAATATTAATGATTCGATCACAAAAAAGTTTAGAAATTTTGAGCGAATCGAATATAAGGCCAGAGCACATCACAGCGAAATGTTGCTTCACAGTTTAAAAAAGCAAGAACGTATTCGTTGATTTTTTTAACGCTTACGGTTTTCGTGGGAATATGCAGTACGGCATACATTGTAAATATGATTACAAAACGAATAAATTCAATGGTTCGTGTAGCCGATACGATCTCAAAAGGGCGCTTTACAATTGTCCAAGATTTTAAAAACGATGAGCTGAGTGCGCTTGCATCATCTTTAAATATCATGTCGCGCCGATTGGAAATGAATATTCAGGAACTGGAAAACAAAAATGAGGAACTCAATAAATTTGCTTACGTAGTATCTCATGATTTAAAAGCGCCGTTACGTGGCATTTATAATGTTATCAGTTGGATCGAAGAAGATTTATCTAACGAACTATCTCCTGCTCTAAAAAATTACTTAGACATTATTCCAAAAAGAACACAGCGCATGGAAGCTTTAATTAATGGACTTTTAGACTATGCCCGCATAAATCGAAAGACAATTCCAGAATTTGTCGATACGAATGTTCTCGTTCATGAAATCGCACAATCAATTGTTCCAAGAGAATTCAAGCTACAAATTATCAATCTGCCAGAACTTGTTACAGAACGTTTAAAACTGGAGCAAGTTTTTTCGAATTTAATAAGCAATGCTGTCAAGTACTCTAAACCAGAAAATCCAAGTATTGAAATAACGTGTCAAAAAGTAGGCACTTTTTATGAATTTTCAGTAGCAGACAACGGTATTGGTATTGACTCCCAATATCATCAAAAAATATTTGAAATTTTCCAGACACTGAGAGAAAAAATGAAATGGAAAGCACTGGAGTTGGATTGGCAATTGTAAAAAAAATCATTGACGATCAAGGAGAAGAAATTCATGTAGAATCAAAACTAGGCGAAGGAACTAAATTTACTTTCACCTGGAGAAATAATAAAAAATATGAGAAAGCCTAATATTTTATTGATAGAAGACGACGAACTTGACACGATTTCGGTGGAGCGATCTTTAAAAAAACTGGAAATTCAGTATGACCTACATACCGCATACAATGGTCTTGAAGCGCTTCAAATGTTGAGAAAAACTGAAGATCCGCTTATTCCTGATGTTATTCTGCTTGATATCAATATGCCAAAAATGAACGGAATCGAATTCTTGAAGATTCTCAGAAATGATGAAAATTTAAAAGATCTGAAAGTTTTTATCATGACAACTTCTTCTGAAGGAAGTGATCGTGTAACGGCGGAAAAACTTGGAATTTCAGGCTATATCATAAAACCGCTTAATTATAATGATAACACAAAAAGACCCGATTCAATGGAAGCTTTTGTGCAATTTCATCTTAGGAAAATTTTACTTAATGAAAACGTGTAAAACAATTGTTAATTATGAATTGTTAATTATTAATGAAAATCAAAAACTCACATTAACAATTAACAATTAATAACTAATAATTAATAATTAATAACTAACCTCGAATCACCAAAAACAGAACCTTCAGCAAAAGAGTCACCAATTATGAAAAAATAAACCAATCGATAAGATACCGAAAAAAGAAGTACTGGTCATGTCGCCAATTATAACAGATGAAAAAATAACGAATCGCAAAAGCAAGAAAAGCAAAACTGAAGAATCTATTCTAAGCGATGCTGAATTTCTTAAAATTTTGCTGAAAGTAAAAAACGGTAATTTTTCACAACGATTCCCTACAGATCAAGATGGAACAAAACGAGCCATTTGTGATACTTTAAATGAAATTATTGACCTTAACGAAAGAATGGTTTTTGAGTTTCAAAAAGTTGGAAAAAGTATTGGCAAACAAGGAAAACTAACCAACCGCGTTGTTCTTGATGGTGCTCGCGGTTCATGGAGCTCTTGCGTAGATTCGGTAAATACTTTGATTTCCGACTTGGTTCACCCAACAATTGAAATTGCACACGTAATTACATCGGTTGCAAAGGGAAATCTGTCGCAAGAAATGCCTTTGTCCATTGAAGGGAATCCGTTGCAAGGGGAATTCCTTCGAATTGCAAAAGAGGTAAATGCCATGGTAAAACAGCTTAATCTTTTTTCTATGGAAGTAACTCGTGTAGCGCGTGAGGTTGGTACCGAAGGAAAATTGGGTGGTCAGGCAAAAGTCCGTGGTGTTGGCGGGGTTTGGAAAGATTTGACCGATTCTGTAAACAAAATGGCGTCCAATTTAACTGGACAAGTACGTAACATTGCCGATGTAACAACGGCCGTAGCAAAAGGCGATTTATCGAAAAAAATTACGGTTGACGTAAAAGGAGAAATTCAGGAATTGAAAAATACCATCAATACCATGGTGGATCAGCTGAACTCGTTTTCTTCTGAGGTAACTCGTGTGGCGCGTGAGGTTGGTACCGAAGGAAAATTGGGCGGACAAGCACAAGTAAAAGGTGTTGGTGGAACTTGGAAAGATTTAACGGATTCGGTAAACCAAATGGCATCAAACTTAACCGGACAAGTTAGAAATATCGCCGATGTAACAACCGCGGTGGCAAAAGGAGATCTTTCGAAAAAAATTACCGTTGATGTAAAAGGAGAAATTCTGGAACTAAAAGATACCATTAATACGATGGTGGATCAGCTGAATTCCTTTTCTTCTGAGGTTACACGTGTGGCACGTGAGGTTGGTTCTGAAGGAAAACTTGGAGGACAAGCAAGAGTTCGAGGTGTGGGCGGTGTTTGGAAAGATTTGACAGATTCGGTGAACCAAATGGCATCAAACTTAACCGGACAAGTTCGTAATATCGCCGAGGTTACAACAGCCGTAGCCAAAGGCGATTTATCGAAAAAAATTACTGTAAACGTTGAGGGCGAAATCCTCGAATTAAAAAATACCATCAATACCATGGTGGATCAGCTGAACTCTTTTGGGGCCGAGGTAACTCGTGTGGCGCGTGAAGTTGGTTCTGAAGGAAAACTGGGTGGTCAGGCAAAAGTAAAAGGTGTTGGTGGAACCTGGAAAGATTTGACGGATTCAGTAAACCAAATGGCATCGAATCTTACCGGACAAGTTCGTAATATCGCCGAAGTTACAACCGCTGTAGCAAATGGAGATTTATCGAAAAAAATTACGGCTGTAGCCGAAGGGGAAATTTTGGAATTGAAAAAACCATCAATACCATGGTGGATCAGCTGAACTCTTTCTCTTCTGAGGTTACGCGTGTGGCGCTTGAGGTTGGTACCGAAGGAAAACTAGGTGGTCAGGCAAAAGTAAAAGGTGTTGGTGGAACTTGGAAGGATTTAACGGATTCCGTGAATCAAATGGCATCGAACTTAACCGGACAAGTACGTAACATTGCCGAAGTAACAACAGCCGTAGCAAAAGGAGATTTATCACGCCAAATTACGGTTGATACCAAAGGAGAAATCTTAGAGCTGAAAAATACCATTAATACGATGGTGGGACAGCTGAATTCCTTTGCTTCTGAGGTAACTCGTGTGGCGCGTGAGGTTGGAACCGAAGGAAAACTGGGAGGACAAGCGCAGGTCGAAGGTGTTGGAGGAACTTGGAAAGATTTAACAGATTCAGTGAATCAAATGGCATCCAACTTAACCGGACAAGTTCGTAATATCGCCGAAGTTACGACTGCCGTAGCAAAAGGAGATTTATCACTCCAAATTACGGTTGACGTAAAAGGAGAAATCTTAGAATTAAAAAATACCATCAACACGATGGTGGATCAGCTTCGAGGCTTTGCTTCGGAGGTAACAAGGGTTTCACGAGAAGTTGGTACCGAAGGAAAACTTGGAGGTCAGGCAAACGTTCCCGGAGTTGCCGGAACCTGGAAAGATTTAACGGATTCTGTTAATCAAATGGCCGGAAATCTTACCGCACAAGTACGTAATATTGCCGATGTGGCGATTGCCGTGGCAAATGGAGATATGTCCCGAAAAATTACGGTTGACGTTCGCGGGGAGATTCTTCAATTAAAAGAAACCTTAAATACGATGGTGGATCAGCTTCGTGAGTTTGCTTCTGAGGTAACTCGTGTGGCTCGTGAAGTGGGTACTGAAGGTAAACTAGGCGGACAAGCCAACGTTCCAGGTGTTGCCGGAACATGGAAGGATTTAACAGATTCTGTTAACCAAATGGCGGGTAACTTAACGACCCAAGTGCGTAATATTGCTGAGGTTACGATTGCCGTGGCGAATGGAGATATGTCAAAAAAATTACAGCTGACGTACGTGGAGAAATTCTTCAATTGAAAGAAACCGTAAACACAATGGTGGATCAGCTTCGTGCCTTTGCATCAGAGGTAACTCGTGTGGCGCGTGAGGTTGGTACCGATGGAAAACTGGGCGGACAAGCCTTCGTTCCTGGTGTTGCTGGAACATGGAAAGATTTGACCGATTCGGTGAACCAAATGGCATCGAACTTAACTGGACAAGTACGTAATATTGCCGATGTAACGAAAGCCGTTGCAAATGGTGACCTTTCGAAACAAATTACCGTTGACGTAAAAGGTGAAATTCTGGATTTGAAAAACACTTTCAATACGATGGTGGAACAGTTAAATTCATTCGCTTCTGAGGTTACCCGTGTAGCGCGTGAAGTTGGTACAGAAGGAAAACTGGGAGGACAATCTGAAGTAAAAGGTGTTGCCGGAACGTGGAAAGATTTAACAGATTCGGTTAACGTAATGGCATCCAACTTAACCGGTCAAGTTCGTGGAATTGCAAAGGTTGTAACATCGGTAGCGAAAGGAAATCTGAAACAAAAATTATCTATTGATGCAAAAGGTGAAGTAGCACAACTTACCGACACTATTAATGAAATGATTGACACGCTGGCAACTTTCTCCGATCAGGTTACAACCGTTGCCCGTGAAGTTGGTGCAGAAGGAAAATTAGGCGGTCAGGCAAATGTACCGGGAGCTTCGGGAACTTGGAAAAATTTGACGGAAAACGTAAATCAGTTGGCGGCGAATCTTACGACTCAAGTGCGTGCCATTTCTGAGGTGGCATCTGCTGTAACTCAGGGAGATTTGACCCGAACAATTGGTGTTGAAGCAAAAGGTGAAGTTGAAGCACTTAAAGACACTATTAATCAAATGATTTCAAATCTTAAAGCTACCACTTTACGTAATCAGGAACAGGATTGGCTGAAATCGAATTTAGCCAAATTTACGCAAATGCTTCAAGGCCAAAAAGAGCTGAATGCCGTTACCAAAAAAATCCTTTCTGAACTTGTCGCGGTCGTTACAGCGCAACACGGACTTTTCTATATTCTGGAAGAAGACGAAGATTTTATGGATTCAAAACTGAATTTAATTGCTTCTTACGCTTACATCAAACGAAAAGATTCTATTACGCAATATGCAATGGGCGAAGGACTTATTGGTCAAGTTGCTATTGAAAAAGAAAGAATAATTTTGAGCAATGTTCCGAAGGATTATATCCGAATCAATTCTGGACTCGGAGATGCGAAACCAAAAGACGTAATTATTCTTCCAGTTTTATTCGAAGGCCGACTTAAAGCTGTTATTGAATTGGCTTCACTTGATACATTTAACCAGACACACTTAGATTTTCTTGAAGGATTGACAGAAAGTATCGGAATTGTATTGAATACGATTGAATCAAATTCAAGAACCGAAGAATTATTAGTGCAATCCCAATCATTGGCAAACGAGCTGAAAAGTCAACAAGAAGTATTGAAAAATACCAATGAAGAACTTGAAGAAAAAGCAATTTTGCTGGCCAATCAAAAAGAAGAAGTGGAACTTAAAAATCAGGAAGTCGAGGTTGCCAGAAAAGCTTTGGAAGAAAAAGCAGATCAGCTTACGTTAACTTCGAAATACAAATCGGAGTTCTTGGCGAATATGTCGCACGAATTGAGAACGCCTTTAAACAGTTTGCAAATTTTGGCGAACGAATTAATTGCCAATCGTGACGGGAATTTATCTGAAAAACAAATTCAGTTTGCCAAAACAATCAATTCTTGCGGAGACGATTTAATTCAGTTAATTAACGATATTTTGGATCTTTCCAAAATTGAATCCGGTTATATTTCTGTCGATTACAATCCGATTAGTTTTGCCGAAATCAGCCGATTCGTGGAATCGACCTTCAACCCTATTTCGCAAGCAAAACATCTTGATTTTGAAATTTTGATGGATGATAATCTTCCAGAATTAATGGAAACAGATTCGCAACGATTAAATCAAATCTTAAAAAATCTGTTATCCAATTCATTCAAATTCACTGAAAAAGGCCAAGTCCGATTAAATATTTACAAAGCAGATAATAATTGGAAAACAAAAAATATCAATCTAGAAAATGCCGAAGCCGTTGTGGCTTTTGAAATTTCGGACACTGGAATTGGAATTTCAAAAGAAAAACAAAACATCATTTTTGAAGCTTTCCAACAAGCCGAAGGATCAACAAGCCGTAAATATGGCGGAACCGGTTTAGGTTTATCCATCAGCCGCGGACTTTCTGATTTATTAGGCGGTAGTATTGAACTTGAAAGTGACACTAATATTGGAAGTAAATTTACCTTGTTTTTACCTTTAAAATCGGTTCACATTGCTGAAATTGAAGACATAAATGTCAATGAAGAAACTAATGTACTTCATGCCGGAAAAAGTCGCCTAAAATCGCTTCCGTCTTCAAGTTTTAATAAATCAGATGTCGATTTGTATTTTGTAGATGAGGTTGGCGATGATCGCGCTAATATTGGTCCAAATGACAAAATTCTATTGATTGCCGAAGACAATATAACTTTTGCCAAGATTTTGCTAGAAAGAGCGCATCAGCACGATATTAAAGCTGTGGTGACAACAAAAGGAAATGATGTTGTTGATTACATTAATCAGTTTCAGCCTCATGCGATTACAATGGATTTGAATATGCCTGACACGAGCGGATGGAAAATCCTTGATCGCTTAAAAACCGATTTTACGCTTCGACACATTCCGGTTTATATTATTTCGGGAGAAGATGAAAGAAATAAAGGTTTGAAACGTGGCGCAAGAAACTTTCTGGTAAAACCGGTAAAGAATGATTTGCTGACTGCAATGTTCAATGACATTCACGATTTCAAAAACAAAAAAGAAAAAATCTTTTAGTTGTTGACGATAATCCAGTGGACTTAAAACGAATTGTCGAAGCTGTAAAAGGAGATGACATTCTGATTTCAACCGCACTTACAGCAAAAAAGGCCGTTGAATTGATTCAAGAAAAATCTTTTGATTGCATTATTTTGGATCTCGTTCTCCCAGATGCTGATGGATTGGATTTAATCAGTGATTTAGAAAACAACATCAACGGACAAGAAACCGCTATAATTATTCATTCTGCAGGCGATGTCAATAAAAAACAACGAAGCAAATTAAGCCGATTTGCACACAGCATTATAACCAAAAGTGCAGTTTCAATCGATGAATTAGTAGATCAGACCGCCCTATTCTTGCATCGTGTATATAAAGATATGCCAGACCACATGAGGGAACAAATTGAAACATATTATCTAAAAGAAGACGTCCTAATAAATAAAAAAGTGCTTCTTGTTGATGATGATGTCCGAAATTTATTTGCTTTGACTACGGCCTTAGAGCGATTTGGTCTTGATGTAATCAGTGCCGAAAGTGGTCATGAAGCGATTGAGATTTTAAATCAGAATGCCAAAATGGATATTGTTTTAATGGATATTATGATGCCCGAATTAGATGGTTATGAGACGATGAAAATCATTCGACAAAATGCAAGACACAAAGATTTGACCATTATTGCCGTTACTGCAAAAGCCATGAAAGGAGACCGACAAAGATGTATTGAGTCTGGAGCTTCTGATTATATTACCAAACCGGTTAATGTCGAACAATTGTCTTCATTAATGAGGGTTTGGCTGAAATAATATTTTAAATGAAAAACATCATGGAAAAATCTCCTGTTAAAATATTATTAGTTGATGACAAAAAGGAAAATCTGCTTTCTTTACAAGTCATTCTTGCTGATCGTGGCTATCAATTTGTTGAGGCCACATCAGGAAAAGATGCTCTGCGGATTCTTTTGAAAAGCCAAGATTTTGCAATTATTCTAATGGATGTGCAAATGCCTTTGATGGACGGATTTGAAACTGCTGAGCTTATTAGGCAAAGCGACAAACTCAAACACGTACCCATTATTTTTCTTACCGCCAATATGAATACGTCAGATTATATTTTTAAAGGATATCAATCTGGCGCAGTTGATTATATGATAAAACCATTATCTGCCGAAATACTTCAAGCAAAAGTGATGGTTTTTACTGAATTATATAAGAAAACACGCGAATTACAGATTAAAGAAGAAGAAACAAACGCACTGAACGCAAAAATTACAAAAGCCAATGACGATTTGGTAGCGCAATATCTTGCTATTGAAAAATATGCAAACGAATTAAAAAGAAAAAATACCGAATTAGACGCATTCACGCATATTTCAAGTCATGATCTTCAAGAACCATTGCGAAAAATCCAAACTTTTTCAAATATTATTCTAGCAAAAGAATACGAAAATTTAAGTCCCGACGGAAGACTAAAATTTGATCGGATTTTGTATTCAACCAACAGAATGCGCGAATTGATTAACGACCTTTTAGCTTTTTCAAGAACCAATGTCATTGATCGTATTTATGAAAACACTGATCTCGAATCGATTGTCGATAATGTAAAAGAAGCGCTTAGAGAAAATATTAAAGAAAAAAATGCCCAAATTATCACTGATTTGCATGGAAGAGTCAATATCATTCCGTTTTTGTTTATTCAGCTTCTCGAAAATCTGATCAACAATTCGCTTAAATTTTCTCAAAAGGAAATTCCGCTAGAAATTGAAATCAAAAGCCGTATTGCAACTGGAAAAGATTTGCATAATGATAAATTGGTTCCGCTTGAAAATTACTGCCATATCAGTTTTCGAGATAACGGAATTGGTTTTGAACCCGAGCACAGCGAAAAAATATTTGGCGTTTTTCAAAGATTGCATAGCCGAGATATTTATGACGGAACCGGAATAGGTCTTGCTATTGTCAAAAAAATAGTTGAAAATCACAATGGGATCATAATCGCAACTTCACAACCCATGCAAGGCGCAACTTTTGACATTTATATTCCGCAATCTTAAGTTTATATCTTTCCTCATATTCAACATTTAGAAGCTAAATTCATCTGATTGCCGACGAAATATCGTCGGCAATCAATTTTATGATATTTTAAACTTAGGTACATAATTATCAATACCTTCGTATAGCAAGTTTAATTCAACCAAAGATGTTTTCTAACCAAACAAAAGTTTTTTTGTTTCTCCTTGTTTTATTTACAATTGGGGACTTAAATGCATTGACTCATTTAAAAAATGAAAAACAAATTGAAACAGCAGAAAAAAGCCTTCCAACAAACAAATATCATAAAGAAAAAGAAGCGCCATATACTGAACAGCAAGTAAAAAAAGCGGAAATACAATTGCCCTCATTACCAGAAAACATCGATAAAATCAAAATATTATTAAAAGTAAGCGATTGGTATGAAGCTTCTTACAACAACCCTAAAACATTAGAAAAAGCATTTGAATATGGTGAACAGGCACTTAAAATAAGTTTAGCGCTTCATTCTAATATTTATATCGGGAAATGCTATTTGCAACTCTCCATGGTGAGTGAATTGCGAAACAACAATAAAATGATAGAAATTTGCGCAAAAAAAGCAATCGAAGCATTAACCCAGACCGATGATTTAGATGATTTGGCAGAATCCTGGGTTATGGTTTGGTCTTCTAAAATGCGAACTAATGCACCAATAGCGCAAAGGTTGGATCCAATTTTTAAAGCGGCCTCTATATTTGAAAAATCGGGAAATAATAAAAGAATTGGCGACTGCTACAGAGAAATTAGCGAATTGTATTTTTCTTCTTCTGATTTTAATAGTTCTCTAAATTACCTCAAAAAAGCTATATTTTATTATAGAGCAAGACATTTAAAAGAAGAAGCTATTTATCCAATTTCTACAAGACTTAATATTATTTATGAAGCCGAAAAAAGAAACAGAGATATTATCAAATTAAGAAACAAAAACCATTTGCAACAAAGCAAACTTAATAATGAGGCAATTTTGCGCAACTCAATGATCACTTTTCTGGTGCTTTTGCTCATCATTCTTGGATTGCTTTATAAAAGTTTTATGTTCAAGAAAAAAACCAATAAAGTACTAGAAACGCAACAAAATGAGATCAATAAAAAAAATAACACACTCCAAAATCTATTAGTCGAAAAAGAATGGCTGTTGCGGGAAATTCATCACCGAGTAAAAAACAATCTCCATATGGTTGTTGGTTTATTAGCAAGTCAGGTTGAATTCTTAAAGACACCAGAAGCTGTTCAGGCCATCAATGACAGTCAAAACAGAATTCAGACGATGTCCATGATTCATCAAAAATTGTATCAATCTGAGAATTTATCTTTGATTGAAATGTCATCTTATATTTTTGAATTGACAGAATATCTAAAAGATTCCTTCGAAATACAAAACAATATTCGGTTTAAGCTAGATGTTGACAATTTTAGTCTTCCCTTATCGCACTCTATTCCCATTGGGCTTATTTTTAATGAAGCCGTAACAAATGCAATAAAATATGCCTTTCCAAATCAAGAAAAAGGCATTATCAATATTTCTCTAAAACAAAATAACGACAATAATTACGTACTCATCATACGTGACAATGGCATTGGGCTTCCGCCCGATTTTGATCCTTATAACAATCCTTCTTTAGGTGTAAAATTAATGCATGGTTTGGCCGCTGATATAGAAGGAAAGTTTTTAATAACAAACGCAAACGGTACCAAAATAACTTTGGAATTTACTGTCAATGAAAATAATCTTGATTAATTTAATTCTATAAAATGGCAAAACCTTTAAAAATTCTTATTGTTGAAGATCAGTTTGTAGAAGCAAATCATTTGCGATTGATGCTGAAAAAAGCGGGACATTCGATTACTGGAATGGCGCGATCAGTTTCGGATGCCAAATATTATATTGCTCAGGAAAAACCCGAATTGGTTCTTTTGGACATTTTTCTTTTAGGGAAAGAAACGGGAATTGATCTTGCCGAAATACTCAGAGAAAATAATATTCCTTTTATTTACCTTTCTGCCAATTCTAATGAAGAAGTGCTGAATAAAGCAAAACTCACACATCCATATGGATTTTTAGTAAAACCCTTTCGTGAAAAAGATTTATTGATTACGATTGAAATCGCCGAATATCATCAAGAACACGGAATAGAATCTTCAATCAGAAAAGAGCTTTTATTTCAGAAACAATTAAAATCAATCGTCAAAAAAAGCGGTACTTGGGATGATCGTGTTTTGAATATTGTCACTTCTTTACAATCTCTTATATCTTTTGATCTTGTAATGGCTGTTTTTTACATTGACGGCAAATTATCCAATCGCGTTTTAGGATACGCAAGAACAGGTTTGCACGAATATCAGAAAATTGGAATTGAAGAATTGCAAAACATTACGGCTTTAAAGGAATCTGAAATCAACGAATTAAGAAATAAAAGCAAAGTTGAAACTGATGCAACATTCTATAACGACGATGATTTCGTTAAAATATGCGAAAAAACACCAATCAAAAAAATGATTGCCAATTCAATGAACATGAAGTCCAATTTGATGCTTCCTGTTCCGCTATCGCTTAATGAAAACGGCGGACTATATTTGTCTTTTTTAGCAGACAAGCTACCAATTACAACAAAAACCATTTAAAATTGTGCGACAGGCTCCAAGAGCCTTTGATATATGCTATTGAAAATTTAATTCATGCAGATAAAAAATTAGATCAAAAAAATACCTCAGCTGTAAATCACAGTACTGGAAAAAACACAAAAATATCCGGATTCGAATCTATTGTTGGCAAGAGCCCAATGCTTTTAAAGTTATTCGATCATATTATACAGGTTGCTCCAGCAGACACAACTGTTTTGATTACTGGCGAAAGCGGTACAGGAAAAGAAAGTATTGCCAATAGCATTCAGCAATTATCTGGTAAAAAAATGGTCCGTTCATAAAAATCAATTGCTCCGCTTTACCGCCGAGTCTTATTGAATCAGAATTATTCGGGCATGAAAAGGGATCTTTTACAGGTGCAACCGAAAAACGAATTGGTAAATTTGAGCAAGCCAACAATGGTACTTTGTTTTTGGATGAAATTGGCGATATGCCTCTGGAAATGCAAGCAAAATTGCTTCGCGCAATTCAGGAAAAAGAGATTGAGCGCGTTGGTGGAAATCTTCCCATAAAAGTAAATGTTCGAATAATTGCGGCGACCAATTGCAATCTCGAAAAAGAAGTTGCAGATGGGCGTTTCAGACTTGATTTGTATTATCGTTTAAATGTTTTTCCAATCCAAATGCCACCATTACGAGAACGAAAAGAAGACATAGGACTTCTCGCCCGTCATTTTATTGCGGTATATAGCGCTAAAACGGGGAAAAATGTACGTGAAATATCAGAAACTGCCTTAAAAAGTCTTTTAGCTTATCATTGGCCAGGAAACATTCGCGAACTAGAGAATCTTATTGAAAGAAGCATTCTTCTGGCTAAAACAGATACTATAGAACATATTCCGCTTCCTGCTTTTGACGAAATCAAAGTTAACAATAAATCAAACGAATGGTACTTCAAAACCATCCAAGAAAATGAACGAGAACACATTATCAATGTTTTGGAAAAATGCAACGGAAGAATCAGAGGCGCAGGCGGTGCTTCGGAAATATTGGGCCTTCCTCCTACTACATTAGCGTCAAGAATGCAAAAATTAGGGATTAAGAGAAGTCATTTTTAATTGTGAATGGTAAATTATGAATTGTTAATTACCTAGTTTTTATTTGAAATTTTAAAATTCAAAAATTCACAACTCATAATTCATAATTCATAACTCATAATTAAAAAAGACGATATTAAGTTGGGGGTTTTTCGTTTTTTAACGATATATAGTTTGGCATAGTTACTTCTAAAATATCTAAATATTTAAAAATCAAATAGTTACAATTTAGGTTCGGTTTTAGTTTAGAGTTTGGCATAACATTAAAATGTATATTATGCTAACCGAAAACCCTACTACGATTCTTTTTATTACGGGAGCTTTTGTCAGTAATAAATGTTGGGATGAATGGAAACTATTTTTTGAGAACAAAGGTTTTAAAACCCTTGCTCCTGCATGGCCGTACAAAGATGCGCCAGCAAATGTTTTGCGCGACCGTCATCCTGATCCGGAGATTGCGAGTTTGCGATTGTCTCAATTAATTGAATATTTTGAGAATATCGCTAAAAATCTTCCACAGAAACCTATTATAATTGGGCATTCTATTGGCGGGCTTATTGCGCAAATACTCTTGCGGCGCAATCTAGCATCGTCTGCAATTGCAATACATTCGGTTCCTCCTCAAGGAATAATGACGTTTAAATTTTCTTTCCTAAAGGCGGGTTGGGGACCACTTGGTTTTTTCACTTCTACCAAAAAAACTTTCTTAATGAGTTTTCCGCAGTGGCAATATGCCTTTACAAACGGAATGCCTGAAGAATGGCAGGATAAAGCGTATTGTGAATCGGCAATTCCTGAATCTAAATTAATTGTTCGTGATACGATAACTTCTGTTGCAAAAGTAGATTTTAAGGCACCGCATAAACCGTTATTGCTAATTGCAGGATCAATCGATCACACTATTCCCGAGTCATTGAATTTTTCGAACTACAAAAAATACTCCGACAAAAATTCAATCACCGATTTCAAGGTTTTCCCAAATCGAAATCACTTCGTATTAAATCAGCCCGGATGGCAGGAAATAGCAGTTTACATCCAAGAATGGATTGCCAAACTGCCTCCGCAAAATTCATAATAATCAATTAATCATTAACCACTTCTAAAAATTTTAATCATGAAAACAAATTCATTAAACACTACTTTTTTCAATTTAAAAACAAAAGCGAAACAGTTTCTAGCTGTTGCTATTTTAATATTGACCTTAATTTCTTGTAATAAAAAGACCGAAGAAACGTCTACGCCAGAAGCAAAACCGGCAGAAACAACCGAAACAGCAGAAGTTGCGCCAGCAAATCCGCCAGCAAATTTTAAACATGCAACTGCAACTGTAAACGGAATCAAAATCCATTATGTAATTGGCGGACAAGGCGATCCTCTAGTTTTAGTTCACGGCTTTGGGCAAAACTGGTACATGTGGAATCGCTTATTGCCAGAACTTTCTAAACATTTCACCGTAATTGCTCCTGATTTAAGAGGTGTCGGCGAATCTGACAAACCAGAAAGCGGTTACGATAAAAAAACGATGGCATCTGATATTCATGAATTGGTAAATCAGCTTGGGTATAAAAAAATCAACTTGGCTGGGCACGACATCGGACTTATGGTGGCGTATGCTTATGCCGCACAATATGGCGACAGCGTCAATAAACTAGCCTTGATGGACGCACTTTTGCCTGGAATTGAGCCAGTTTGGTCAAATGTAAAAGGATCTGCGTGGTGGTTTGGTTTCTTCGGATGGCCTGCTTCTGGAGAAATTGTTAAAGGAAAAGAAAAAGAATTCTTGACTAATTTCTGGCCAATTGTAGGACATGTAAAAGATCCATTTACTCCAGAAGAATCAGCTGAATTTATTAGAGCTTATGCTACTGAAGGAGGTACAACTGCGGCATTTAAATGGTTTGGCGCATTTGATCAAGATGGAAAAGACAATGTTATTTTCGCAAAGAAAAAACTGAAAATGCCATTATTAGCAATGGGCGGAGAATATTTCGTCGCTGCGTTTCTTAAAGACCATTCGAAATTAGTTGCTGAAAATGTTACCGAATCTAAAATTGCTGGTTCTGGGCATTGGTTAGTTCAAGAAAATACGGCACAAGTACAAAAAGATTTACTAGCCTTCTTTTTGGCTAAATAACAAAAATCATGAAAAAATTATTATTAATTCTATTGCTTTCTGCGGGCTTGTCATCTCAAGCCCAGCAAAAAGCTGATCTGATTATTTATAATGGAAAAATTGCAACGATGCAGAAACAAGGAGAATTTGTTCAAGCAATTGCAATGAAAGACGGAATTATTCTGGACGTTGGAACCGAGAAAAACATCCTTTCTTCTTATAAATCAGAACAAACAAAATTGATTGATGCCAAAGGAAAAACGGTAGTTCCGGGATTAAATGACAGTCATATGCATGTAATTCGTGAAGGCTTGAATTACAATTCAGAATTGCGCTGGGATGGTGTAAAAACCTTAAAACGCGCCATGGAAATGCTGAAAGAACAAGCCGCAAGAACTCCCGATGGTGTTTGGATTAAAGTTATTGGAGGCTGGAATGAATTTCAGTTTGAAGAAAAAGACAGCCCACAATTGACGAAATCAATGCCGCAGTTCCTGATAAACCGGTTTTTATAACGTATTTATATGGAAAAGCTTTTCTAAACAAAAAAGGAATTGAAGTTCTTGGTTACAACAAAAACACTAAATACGAAGGAAGTCTTTTAGAACAAGATTCCAACGGAAATTTAACGGGTTTGATGTACGCCAAAGAAACTCCAAAAGCCATTTACATGACGATGGGATTAACAACAAAATTAACTCCCGAAGAACGAATCAACAGTTCCATACAATTTAATCATGAACTAAATCGCTTCGGATTGACAAGTGTTATTGATCTCGCGGGTGGAAGCCAAAACTTCCCTGCTGATTATGTTACTTCGTTAGATTTGGCCAAACAAAACAAACTGAGTCTCCGAATTTCATACTATTTGTTTGCACAACAAAAAGGCAAAGAATTACAAGATTATGAAAAATGGGTTGCCGAAACCAAAATCAATAAAAATGACAATCTGATTGTAGCAAATGGTTATGTTGAAGAAGGCGCTGGAGAAAACATCGTCGCTTCAGCGAACTGATTTTGAGAATTTCCTAGAACCACGAATTGTATTATCTGATGAAATGGAAACGGATTTGGAACCTATTATTCGGCTTTTGGTGAAAAACAGATGGCCTTTTAGACTTCACGCCACTTACGGCGAATCTATTGACAGAATGCTGAATGTTTTTGAAAAAGTGAATAAAGAAATTCCGTTTAACGGTTTGCGCTGGTTTTTCGATCATGCCGAAACTATTACACCATCAGAATTACAACGTGTTAAAAAATTAGGTGGCGGTATCGCAGTTCAATTCAGAATGTATTATCAAGGTGAATTGTATAACAAATTATATGGCGCTCCAAAAACACAATTGCCTCCAATTAAAAAAATGCTAGAATTAGGAATTCCAGTTGGAATGGGAACAGATGCAACACGAATTTCAACTTACAATCCTTGGATGTCATTGCATTGGCTTTTAACTGGAAAAACAATTGGTGGCATGCAGTTCTGGCCTAAAGATCAGGTTTTAGACAAATTCACAGCCTTGCAATTATATACTTCTGGAAGTGCTTGGTTTTCTGGCGAAGAAAAAGACAAAGGAAAATTAATCAAAGGAATGTATGCCGATATGGCCATTTTATCAGATGATTATTTTTCGCTTAAACCAGATGATATCCGAAAAATCGAATCGGTTTTGACGATTGTTAATGGCAAAATTGTTTACGCTTCCGCGGAATATAAAGCTTTGAATCCAGAAATTCCTGCGGTAATTCCGGATTGGTCTCCTGTGAAATATTTTGGAGGTTATCAAAAATGAGAATGGCACGCGGATTTTACTGATTCGCTTTCGCGAAGACGCGGATTTGAACGGATTTTTTCTTTTTTGGGATGATTGCAAGAAAGCGATTTTTCACCCTTTAGCCCTGATCGAAGCGACATCCTTTGCTTTTTTCTTTAAAAAAGCAAAGATATAGCGGAGAGCAGGAACCATGAATCCAAAAATGCCAAATGCTTTTGCTTCTAATAAAATTGAACATTAACAAAATTAATAAACCATGAAAAATTATAAATCTATTTTAATTCCAATACTTTTTGTCGTCGTGTTTTTATCGGCACAAAAAACGTATGCGCAATTTCCAATGCCACCAGAAGTTCCAATTTGGGATGCCAATAAAGTAAACTTGCAATTGCATAAAATCTCGGATAATGTTTATGCGGTTTCGCCATCAACGACTGAAACCGAAACTACAAAAGGAATTCCACAAGCTACTTCTGCTGGATTCATTGTGGGTGATAAAGGCGTTTTGTTGATCGAAACTATGCTGAACAAAAGATTATACGATCAATTGTACAAACTGATTCGTTCTGTTACTCCAAAACCAATAGTTTACGCAATAAATACCAGCGATCATGGCGATCATTGTTTTGGAAATTATCTGCTACCAAAAGAAACTATTTTGATACAAAATGAATTCTGCAAAGAAAATCTTTCTAAGAATTTCGAAAACATAAAACAATTTATGATCATGCTTTTTGGAAAAGATCGCGGGATAGAACAAAGCGTTTACCGTCCCGCTGATCTTACAATTGCAGTAAATCAAAGTATTAAACTGGATTTGGGAGGCAATAAAATTGTAGAAATTATTAATGTAGGAACAGCGCAATCGCCAGCAGATTTGTTTGTATTTTTGAAGGATTCAGACAAAAATGTATTGTGGGCTGGAAATCCGTTTATTGCTGAAAGTCCAACGATTCCTTGGTTGTTTGACGGGTATTTTTTGGAGCCTGTTCGCAATCTTCAAAAAATTTATGACATGATTGGCGATAATGATGTTGTCGTTCCTGGTCACGGCCGAATTACAAATAAAAAAGGAATTAAATACACTATTGATTATGTAAATGCTTTGAAGACAAATGTAGAAGTCTGCTGTTAAAAAAGGGGAAACTTTAGAGCAAGTGAAAGCATCTGTCACGATGAAGGAATTTGATAAAGGTTATGTACTTTTTAATTGGTTGCATTACAATTTCAATATTCCAAACGCTTACAACGATATTAAGAAAAACAGTTTAGGCAAATAAGCCATGAAAAAAATCATTCTATTATTACTTATTTGTATTAACCTTCATGCTCAGTCATATCCAGACTTTAAACCACTGCGATTTGACGAAAACTATGAAGTTTTACAAAAAGATACCGTCAAAAAAAGTTGGCACAAAACCATGAAATATATGCCTCTTTCCTCTTCGGGGAAAACTTATTTGAGTTTTGGAGGAGAAGTCAGGTATCAATATTTCTATGCCAAAAATGAAAAATGGGGAGACGATCCGCAAGATCCTGACGGCTACATTTTAAACCGATTTTTGCTTCACGCCGATTTTCATTCAAGCAAATATTTCCGAGCTTTTATTCAGCTTCAAAGCAGTAATGCAAATGGAAGAATAGATCCCAGTCCGGTTGACAGCAATCCGCTTGAAGTGCATCAGGGATTTATTGATATTAATGTCATTTCAGAAAGAAACAAACAATTGATTTTTAGAGCTGGAAGACAAGAATTAAGTTATGGTTCTCAGCGCTTGGTTGCGGTTCGTGACGGACCAAATAATCGTCAGTCATTTGATGCCGCAAAAGCAATTTTGGGAATAAATAATTATCGTGCCGATTTATTCTATAGCCATTATGTTGTGGCTCAAGACGGTATTTTCGATGATTATTCGAATAAAAAAAGACAATTTTGGGGAAGTTATTTTGTAATCAATAAAATTCCAGCCATCAAAAATATTGATCTTTATTATTTAGGTTACGAAAGAGCAAATGCCAATTTTGATGATGCCAGCGGAAAAGAATTACGTCATTCTGTGGGAACACGTATTTGGGGGAAATACAACGAATGGCGTTATGATGCCGAAGCGGTTTATCAATTTGGAGATGTTGCTTCTAAAGACATTAAAGCATGGACGGTTTCTTTAAATACGGGATACAGGCTTCCATCTGTAGTTTTAAAACCAGAATTCGGAATTAAAGTCGAATTGATCAGCGGAGATAAAACGAATGGGGATACTAAATTAAATACTTTTAATCCTTTGTTTCCAAGAGGCGCTTATTTCGGATTAGCATCTGTAATTGGTCCTTCGAATCTTGTTGATTTTCATCCGTCGATTAGTTTAGAATTGGCAAAAAACATCGATTGGGTTATCGATTATGATATGTTTTGGAGATACAGCGGCGAAGATGGAATTTACGGCCCAAACACCATCATGATTTATCCTGGCGACGCGACAGATGCCAAAGAAATTGGAAAACAATTAGAAAGCGAAATTATCTACACGCCAAATCAATATTTGTATTTCCGCGTTGAGGCAACTTGGTTTAAAGCTGGGGATTTCTTAAAAGCCGCAGGAACCGGAAAAAATATGTTTTTTACAGGCGTTACGATGCGACTTAAATTTTAAGTTTTTTTGGCTGAGAATTGCTCGCAAAGTCGCAAAGACGCAAAGTCTTTTTTCTAAGCCTTTTAATTAAACTTTGCGTCTTTGCGACTTTGCGAGATTAAAACATTCAGAATAAAAAGCTTTTATAAATTCAAAAAGTAAAAAAGATGACAACACGACGAAACTTTATAAAAATGGCGGGTTTAACAGGCGCCGCAGTAATGGCAAATCCTGTTGATGCATTTTCAAACCCTATAAAACAAGAAAAAATGGATTCTGAAATACAAAACAAATGGTTAGACGGTTCAAGATTAGTCGTTTCAGTTTCGATGCAGTTTGAAGCAGGCGGGCAACCAGAAAATGCCGAAAGTCCGTTTCCTCAAAATATGCAAAAAGGATATCGTGATTTACCTGCTGAAACTTGGTATCAATATGGTTATAAAGAAGGAATTCCGAGAATGCTGGACAACTGGGACAAACACGGCATAAAAATTACCTCGCACATGGTAGGTTCCGCTGTATTAAAAAATCCTGCACTTGCCAAAGAAATTGTACAACGCGGGCATGAAGCATGCAGCGCATGGAATGAACTGGAGTTCAGAATATGCGATGTCTTATGAAGAAGAAAAAAATTCATCAAAGACGGTGTTGATGCTATAAAAAATATAACGGGTTTTACGGCAGTTGGCTACAATGCCAATTGGCTCAGACGTGGAGAAAACACAATCAAAATCCTGCAAGAATTGGGTTTTATCTATCATATAGATGATTTAAGCCGAGACGAGCCTTTTATTATACAAGCCAATAAAAAAGATTTTGTTGTTGTTCCCTACACCATTCGCTGTAATGATATTGTTTTGGTTGAAGGCAAAAATTTTTCCACTGACCAATTCTTTAATCAAGTAAAAGCTGAATTTGACCAACTCTATGCCGAAAGTGAATTTAAACGCAGACAAATGTCTATCAGTTTTCACGACCGAATAGGCGGAACACCACAAATGGTAAAAACAGTCTCAGACTTGCTGGATTATATGAAAAAACACAATGGCGTAACTTTTAAAAGAAAAGACGAGATTGCCAAAATGACGCTTCAGGATAAAACATCAATTAGAGAATAAATTCCTTTTGAACAAAAATGGTGGAAACAAAAAACCTGCAAGGATTTTTTGCAGGTTTTCAAAATCTAGATTATGTAAGCGATTTAGCCGCTCGACTTTTTTCTTTCTTTTCCAATACACTAAATATAAAATCGCCAATACTAGCATCAAAATATCCATTTTTAAGATCTGTGGTATTCGCATAATCTGATCTTGGTAATAACTTCCTCCCAAGAGAGCGCCCAAACCAATACCCAATTCCATTGAAATGTACATCGTCGCAATCGCTTTCCCCTTCTGTTGTGGCTTGCTCAAATCAATTGTCCATGCGTTTATGGCTGGAGATAAAATGCCTGTCCCCATTCCGTAAATTCCGGCACCTATCAACAGCATTGTTACATCTGTGCCTTCGCTGATGGTATAAATTGCTAAAGACGTAATAATTAATCCAACGAGTAAAACATTTGTTCTTCCATATCGGTCTGAAACTTTTCCTGCACCAAAACGCACAAGAACAGATGCAACCGTAAAAGCAGTAAAAAATACGCCTTTATTTTGTGTTCCAAGATGTTCACTCCAGTCGGGAATCAAGGTCAGAATTAATCCGTATGCCGAATAAGAAAAAAATGTAATGATGCCTGCGGGAAGTGCACCAACATCAATAATATCGGTACGGCTTAGAAAAAACATCGATTTATGAAGTTTTTCTTTAGTTTCCAAAGTTTCCTTCATGTTGATCACAATCACGATAGACAAAAAAGCAAGAAATGAAGAACTGTAAAACATAGCATCAATTCCGTAAGCATTAGCCACCATGCCACCCAATGCAGGACCTAGCGCACCTCCAATACTAAAGCATAAACCATGCATTCCAAGGCCTTCGCCCCAACGTTCTTGCGGAATAATATCCGAAACATAAGCAGATGTCGCCGTTGGCTTAAATCCAGTTGAAAAACCATGAACTAAACGCAAAAAAGAAAACCAGCAACTGAACTTAATATGGGATACAAAAAACCACAAATCAAACAAACCACAGATCCAACCGCCATAACCGGAACACGTCCCCATTTATCTGTCAGTTTTCCACTAAAAGGTCGCGATAATCCTGCTGTAAGAGTAAATAGCGAGATAATAAGTCCTTTATATTCAGCTCCTCCCAAACTACTAAGGTAATTCGGAAGTTCTGGTATAATCATATTGAAACTGGAGGAAAATAAAAGCGAGCTCATACAAAGCAAGCATAAACTGAAGTGTATAAATGGATTTTTTATTATTTGACATTGATTCTAATTCTTACTCGAACTTTCTAAAGGAAATAAACTTTTTAAATCTTGACATAAGATTTAATGGGACAAAGAAACGCAAAAAAACAGAAAAGGCATCGATAAAAACAACCAAGCTTCAAAAAACGCCATAAAATTATTTCGTTGCATAAATTAACGATATATCGCTACTAAAATAATAGCCTAAAACACAAAAAGCCTTACCAGTAAAGGTTTTAAGAATTAAGGCACACTAATTGGCTATTCTTTGGCATTCTGGCACAAATTATAAAATGACACAGATGAAGACCGTCAAATATGGCCTTATAAGCGAAATCTAATACTAAAATGAGCAGTATTTTTTACTTCTTAATCTAGATTAATCGATACACCAGTAAGACCATAATACATTTGCATCAGAAACATTGTTAATCTGAATATTAAACAAGTTTATTGTTAAAAAACAGAAATAAATAATCTATATAAATAAAAATTCAAAACATTATTAATCTTAAAATCAAAAACCATGAGCACATTTAAAGTAAAAGACGGAGCAGAAATTTATTATAAAGATTGGGGAACGGGACAACCAATTGTTTTTCATCACGGCTGGCCATTGTCAAGTGATGATTGGGACGCACAAATGATGTTTTTCGTAAAAAAGGCTACAGAGTTATTGCACACGACCGTCGCGGACACGGACGTTCAAGCCAAACTTCTGAAGGAAATAACATGGAAACTTATGCATCTGACATTGCTCAATTAGTTGAAGCTTTAGATTTAAAAGATGCAATTCACGTAGGGCATTCAACTGGAGGTGGTGAAGTAATTCGTTATCGTCGCCAAATATGGAAAAGGACGTATTGCAAAAGCAGTAATCATTAGTGCGGTACCACCAATTATGGTTCAAAGCGAATCAAATCCTGAAGGTGTTCCATTGTCAATTTTTGACGAAATCAGAAACGGAACAGCTTTTACTAGATCACAATATTTTTATGATTTCCCTATTCCTTTTTATGGATGGAATCGCGAAGGACAAACCGTTCAAGAAGGGATTAAGCAAAATTGGTGGCGTCAAGGAATGATGGGATCTGTTTTAGCGCATTATGAAGGAATCAAAGCTTTTTCTGAAACTGATTTTAGAGAAGATCTTAAAAGTTTAGATATACCAGTTCTTGTATTGCACGGAGAAGATGATCAGATCGTTCCTTATCATCAGGCACCAAAATCAGCCGCATTGCTGAAAAACGGAAAATTGATTTCTTACCCAGGGTTTCCTCACGGAATGCCTACAACCGAGGCAGAAACAATCAACAAGGATATTTTGGCTTTCATCAAATAAATCAATCAAAACTGCCTGCAAAAGGTCTGTTTTTACAGGCAGTTTTAATCTTATTACATTATGAGTTTTTTCCAACAACCCTCTTTCGACACAGTTACTGAAGCTTTGCAATGGCTGAATTCTGAAGGTTTTACAGCCGATTTTAATATTGATTCAGATTGTCTTCAATGCAACACTACTAAACAAAGCTTGTCGCCCGAAGAATTCAAAATTGAATATTTATTTCGCTTTGAAGGCGATAGTAATCCCGCAGATGAAGATATTGTGTACGGCATTACATCTGAAATTCATAATTTGAAAGGTGTCCTAACAAGTGCTTTCGGGACTTATGCCGACAGTGTTTCAACTGAAATGATTAGAAAACTTTCAATACATCAATAATTTAAAATGTCTTTTCGAAAGACAAATTCTTTAGCAAACAAATTAAAAGTTTCGCCTTTCATTGGCTTAACTAATTATAAATCTTAAAAAATAAACCATATGAAACCATCTGTTAACTTATTGACCCCAGACAATCACGCTTTAGTATTAATCGATTTTGAAGGACAAATGGCTTTTGCTACAAGTAATCTTCCTGTACACGAATTACGTACAAATGTTGCAATTGTTGCAGGAGCATCAAAAATTTTTAATGTAAGTACAATTGTAACAACCGTTGCAGAAGAAAGTTTTTCTGGACCAGTATTTCCTGAAGTAGAAGAGTTTTATCCAATTGCAACTTCTGGATATATCGATCGTACAACAATGAATACTTGGGAAGATGAAAATGCTTATAAAGCTATTGTAGCAAAGAAAAAACAAAAATTAGTTCTTGCTGGATTATGGACAAGTGTTTGCATCGTTGGTCCGGTTTTATCAGCCATCGAAGAAGGTTACCAAGTATATGTAATTACAGATGCTTGTGGCGATGTAAGCAAAGAAGCTCACGAGCGTGCTGTAGAAAGAATGATACAAGCTGGCGCAATTCCGATAACTGCTATCCAATATTTATTAGAACTTCAAAGAGATTGGGCTCGTCAAGAAACTTACGGTCCTGTAACTTCTTTAATGAAAAAATATGGAGGTTCATACGGTATAGGAATTCAATACGCACACACAATGCTGAAACACTAATCAGTAAACTCATTTACAATATCAGAACCTATCCGAAGCACAACTCTAATCAATTAATTTATGAAAGCAGATTTAATTTTATTCAACGGAAAAATTCATAGTTTCAATCCAGAAACTCCAAATGTTACGGCAGTTGCAATCAAAGACGGAAAATTTATTGCTGTTGGAAATGATAGCGACATTATGAGTTTTTCTTCTGAAGAAACTAAAATAATTGATCTTCAGAATAAGAGAGTCGTTCCCGGAATCAACGATTCACATATTCACCTTATTCGTGGTGGCTTGAATTATAATTTAGAATTACGCTGGGATGGTGTTCCTTCCTTAGCAGATGCGCTTAGAATGTTGAAAGAGCAAGTCGATCGTACTCCGAATCCGCAATGGGTTCGCGTGGTTGGCGGTTGGTCAGAATTCCAATTTGCTGAGCGCAGAATGCCGACTTTGGAAGAAATTAATGCGATTGCGCCTGATACTCCTGTTTTTATTCTTCATTTGTATGATCGCGCCTTTATGAATAGAGCCGCTTTAAGAGCAGTTGGCTACAACAAAAACACTCCAGCGCCACCGGGCGGACATATAGAACGCGACTCCAACGGCGAACCAACTGGACTTATAATTGCAACGCCAAATGCCATGATTTTGTATTCGACTTTAGCAAAAGGTCCAACGCTTTCTTATGAACACCAAATCAATTCGACTCGTCATTATATGAAAGAATTGAATCGTTTCGGAATTACAAGTGTTATTGATGCTGGTGGCGGATTTCAAAATTTTCCTGACGATTATAAAGTGGTCAATGAATTGAATGAAAAGAAACAATTGACCGTAAGAATTGCCTACAATCTTTTTACTCAAAAACCCAAACATGAATTTGAAGATTTCTCCGATTGGATTGATACGGTGAAATTATATCAAGGAAATGATATGTATCGTCACAACGGAGCTGGGGAAATGCTGGTTTTCTCTGTCGCCGATTTTGAGGATTTTCTTCAACCAAGACCCGATCTTCCCGAAAATATGGAAGCCGAATTAGAAAAAGTCGTGCGTCTTTTAGTAGAAAACCGTTGGCCCTTCAGGCTTCATGCTACATACAACGAAAGCATTACAAGATTTTTAAACGTTTTTGAGAAGATCAACAGAGACATTCCTTTCAATGGGCTTCCTTGGATTTTTGATCATGCCGAAACCATCGATGAAAGAAACATCGAACGCGTAAAAGCTTTAGGAGGTGGTATTGCTGTACAAAGCAGAATGGCCTATCAAGGAGAATATTTTACAGATCGTTATGGAGCAAAAGCCGCTGAAAATACACCACCAATCAAAAAAATGCTTGAAATGGAAGTTCCTGTGGGCGCGGGTTCAGATGCCACACGTGTGAGCAGTTACAATCCGTGGGTTTCAATGTATTGGATGACAGCTGGAAAAACTGTTGGAGGTTTGCAATTGTACAATGAAACAAGATTGAACAGGCAAACGGCTTTAGAATTATATACGAGAGGAAGTGCTTGGTTTTCGCAAGAACAAACCAAAAAAGGAGATATCAAAGTAGGAATGTTTGCTGATTTAACTGTTTTAGATCGCGACTATTTTACCATTGAAGATGAAGAAATCAAAAAAATCGAATCTGATTTGACGATTGTTGACGGAAAAATTGTTTATGCCAATGGTGATTTTTCATCTTTCTCCCTCCTCATATTCCGATTTTGCCAGATTGGTCCCCAACAAATATTTACAACGGCTATCCGGTGAGAAGCAACTTGCAAAGCGCAATTGAAAAAAATGCAAAAGCATCTTCAAAACCAAAACTGACGGCACAGATTCACAGTTGTAGCGGAAGTTGTGGCGTTCACGCACATAATCACGACGCCGCCTGAATGAGCAATGTTCCGGTTAATAATTATCATGCATTTTGGGGTGCATTAGGTTGCTCCTGTTTTGCTTTTTAAATCTTGATGAAATGATTGAAATTATCAAACAAATCCTGCATTCCGATTTAGGATCGTCCTTCAATAATGGAGCAATTTTGATTTTTAGAATTCTGCTTGCAGTTGAATTGTTTAGAGTGCATGGAATGAAAAAATTCAGAGTTGAAAACGGTCAAAAAGAACATGTTCCAAATCCGTTACATTTGCCTGAAAAGCTAAATGGATTAGTCGCAACATTTTCAGATACCATAATTCCGTTTTTCATCATGCTCGGACTCGGAACAAGGTTGGCTGTTTTACCCACAATCGGCGTAACAGCAATTGGCTATTTTGTGGTTCACAAAAATGATTCACTCGAAGTGCGCGACGTTCCTTATATGTACACTTTATCATTGTTATTACTTCTTGCACTTGGCGCAGGATCTTATTCACTTGATTATTATTTATTGACGTTCGTAAACAATTAATTTAAACACAGAATATTTTTAACACATAGAAACATAGCTATTTGATTCGTAAAAAAGGCGTTTCACTTTGCATTAATACACATAGCATATTTTATTCTCTCGCAGATTGAGCAGATTAAGCAGATTTATATTTTTTTCATCTGCCCTTTTTCAACAAAAAGATCTATGTGTGAGAAACTAGTTTCTTTCTTTATTCTTTTCCAAATCAAAGAAAATCTATGTTTCTATGTGTTTATTCATTTAGATTCCTTCATAACTCAAAACTCATAATTCATAACTCATAACTTAATAAAACCCAATTCAAAAATGAAAACAAACATCGGAATTAAACAAGAAAACATCTCAGCAGTTGTTGAGGTATTAATTAAAATTCTTGCAGACGAATTTGTTCTTTATACCAAAACAAAAAGAGCACACTGGAATGTTGAAGGTCCAGATTTTTATAACAAACATCTTTTCTTTGAACAACAATATGATGCCATTGACGAAATTGTCGATACAGTTGCTGAAAGAATCCGATCTTTAGGGCATTATGCGCCTGCAACGTTAAAGGATTTCTTAGCATTGACACATCTTACAGAAGAATTAAAAGAGAAAAATGATGCCAATGGTTTTATTAAAGAATTGCTTTTGGATCATGAAAGCATCATAATCTATTTGCGTGAAAACATCAACAGTATTGCCAATGAACTTCAAGATGCAGGTACAAGTGATTTTATCACAGGACTTGTTGAAAATCATGAAAAAATGGCTTGGATGCTTCGTGCACATTTGAACTAAAAACTATGGAACTACAACAAAAAAACATTTGGTACGTAACCCTGCTTCTCACCATGATTGCAGGGTATTGCGATACCGTGACTTTTGTCGCCGCCGATTCAATTTTTTCTGCGCACGTTACAGGAAACTTTATTGTTTTTGCTTACCAAATCATCAAAGGATATGACATTCATGCATGGGTAAAATTATTGACATTTCCTGTGTTCATAATTGCTGTAATTGCCGGTGGAAGAATCGCTTTAAAAGCGACCAATCGATATACGATTTTGTTTTGGGAAGGCGTAATATTGGTTTTAAGTGGTATTGGAGCCTATCTTTTTGGCTACTTTGACAATACTTCAGAATGGGCAATTTATTCTGTCGCAATGGCAACTGTATTTGCAATGGGACTTCAGAATGCTTTTGGAAAGCTTTACGCCAAAGAAACGCATGGACCAACAACTATGATGACCGGAAATGTAACCCAAGCTTCTCTAGATCTGGGAAACTTGCTAAAAAATGGACTTAAAGATGCTGAGGTTTTATTAAGCTTTAAAAAGCAATTAGTCACTATAATTGGATTTTTGATTGGATGTTTTATGGGAGCAGTTGCAGGTAAGTTTTTCGGATTGGGGACCTTAATTCTTCCTGGAACTGCAATGATTATTTGTTACTGGTATCATCGCGAAGTGCGATAAACATAGAATTTTTGGATTGCAAATTGCAGATTGCTGATAATAATAGTACCTTTAAAAAATGAATTTTATCCGTTGTATTATTGCCAAAAACCACATAAAAATTTTATGTGCATTTTTTTTGTTTTTTTCAGCATATTTAAACGCTCAGACACAATTAAAAAAGAATCCTAAAGAACTAAAAACAAGAATTGCTGAAGCAGATAATGATCGCCAAAAAGTTGATTTACTATTGCTTTTAAGTGCTTATTATCTAAACAAAGATCACGAATACAAGGCAGATCTCGATCAAGCCGATAGTATAAACTTACAAGCAAAACGATTAGGTACTCAATTAAACTATAAATCTGGGATTGGAAAATCAATTCTTCTTAACGCTCAGATTAATAGAGAAAAAGGAGATTCTGAAAAAGGCTTAAAAAAGCAAAAGAAGCGCCGCAATATTCCAAACAAAACTATTTAACAGAACTTCAGGCAGATGCTTACTTAGAACTTTCTATGTATGGCGAATCTCTAGATGAGAGAATTAAATACAAAGAAATGGCGATTCCGCTATTGATAAAATTAGGCGCAAAAGCTAAGCAGGCGGGTGTTTTAAAAGAAACCGGTGAATTATATCTTATGAATGAAAATGAGGAAAAAGGTATAGCACTTTTAAAAGAATCGCTTCTTTTGTATCAATCGATAAAATTTCCTCATTTACAAGGTGTCTATAATCTACTTTCTGACGGTTATACCCATACAGGAAATTTTGCCGAGGCTTTGAAGTATGCACTTTTAGCAGAAAAAACAGCCTTAGCGGTACGTGATAGTTCACTACAGCTAAGTGCGATTTACAATCATGTTGGAATGGCGTATCTCAATCTTCAAAAGAAAAATAATGCGGCGGAATATTTTTATAAGGGTCTGGTAATAGCCAAAAAGCATAAAGATACAGATTACGTCAGGACAATTGGCGATAATCTTTGTTCAACATTTATTTTGCAAAAAAAGGAAATGATGCACTCCAACTTTTAAAAGAAATGCAGGCAAATTATCCTTCTTATGATGAGGAGAGGCTGATAAAAGAAAATTACCTTTTTCTTGGTATTTACCGAGTGCTAAATAATAATGAAAAAGCCACAGTATACTATAAAAAATTGGTAGCCTATTATGGCAAAAATGCCGAAAAAAAGCCGAAAACAGATTGCCGATTCTGAGAAGTTTTGTCCGTTATCATTATCAGTTAAAAAACTATAATGAGTTATATCCATTACTTCATCGCTTAGATTCGCTTGCAACAACAGCAAAAAATACGATAATGCTATCGGATAATTATCTTATCTGGTTTAAAGCAGATTCTTCAAGAGGAAAATACCTGGATGCCATAAAACATTATCAGCTTTATAAAAACATTTTAGATACTATTTACAAAGGTGAGACGAGCAAACAAATCAACAATCTTCAAGTACAATATGAAAGCAATAAAAAGGATAAAAATATTGAATTACTAACGCAACAAGCCAAAGTACAGCAAATTCAAATTCAGAAAGACAATGTTGTAAAATATGTCTTTATTGGAAGTGTTTTGGTCTTAATTCTCATTCTAGGACTTTTATACAATAGTTTCAGAGTTAAAAAGAAAAAGAATGAAGAATTAGAAATGCGACGTCAGCAAATCAACGAGCAAAATGAGCTCAATAAAAAAATGCTGATTGAAAAAGAATGGCTTCTGAAAGAAATTCATCATCGTGTTAAAAATAATCTTCAGATTGTAATTAGCTTATTAAATACTCAATCTGCTTATTTGGATAATGAAGATGCATTACTCGCCATTCAAAACAGCCAGCATAGAATGCATGCCATGTCATTGATTCATCAAAAATTATATCAATCTGATAATCTTTCAAATATCGATATGTCTTGGTATATTTATGAATTAATCAATTACATGAAAGAATGTTATGATACAGACGGAAAAATCAATTTTGTTTTAGAAATAAAAAATACCTGTCTTGATGTTGCACAAGCTGTTCCTCTTGGATTAATTACAAATGAAGCCATCAGTAATGCAATCAAATATGCTTTTCCTTTAGAGCGAAAAGGTGAAATTCTCATTTCGTTAAAAAAGATTGGACAAAATGATTATGAACTCATTATTGCAGATAATGGCATTGGTCTTCCTAAAAATTTCAACTATGCTGAAAGAGATTCACTTGGTATGAGTTTGATGACCGGCTTAAGCTCACAAATAGACGGAATTTTTGAAATGAAAAATGATAACGGATTAAAAATCAAGGTTACATTTACAAGAAATAATGAATTTGAAACTGTTGTTGAAGATTCTGAAATTACAGCAATACTACAATGAAAGAGAAAATTTTAATTGTTGAAGATGAATTCATTGTTGCAAATGATTTAAAAATCATGTTGCAAAAAGCGGGTTATCAAGTTGTAGGGATTGCTTCTTCTGTTGCTCAGGCCAAAAAGTTTATAGAAGAAAAACAGCCAGATTGGGTACTGCTTGATATTATACTCAAAGGCGCTCTGACAGGAATAGATTTAGCGTGGGAACTTCGCAAAATAAATTTGCCTTTCGTTTACATTTCTGCAAATACGAATCAGACTACGCTAGAAGCGGTGAAAGCAACAAATCCGTATGGTTTTCTAGTGAAACCATTTCGCGAAAAAGATTTAGTTGTAATGCTGGATATTGCAAAATATAAATATAATGAAGAAATTGGAACTTTAGCTTCAATTGATAACGAAGGCGTAAATAATGAAATTTCAGAAATCATTGGCAAAAGTCCGCTTTTACAAGATGTTATAGAGAAAATAAAACTTGTTGCACCAGCTGAGACTTCTGTGTTGATTTTGGGCGAAAGCGGTACAGGAAAAGAAAGAGTGGCACATTCGATACACAATTTGTCGTCGCACAAATCAAATTCCATTGTAATTGTAAATTGCGCCACTTTAACACCATCCTTGATTGAATCTGAGCTTTTTGGGCATGAAAAAGGTGCTTTTACTGGAGCCAATTCTTTGAGAATTGGTAAATTTGAACAAGTCGCAAACAGCACTATTTTTCTCGATGAAATTGGAGAACTTCCCTTAGACTCTCAAGTAAAATTATTGCGCGTATTACAAGAAAAAGAAATTCAAAGACTTGGAAGCAATAAAACCATCAAAATCAATGTTCGTGTTGTAGCGGCAACCAATAGAATTTTAGAAAAAGAAGTTGCCGAAGGACGTTTTAGACTTGATTTGTATTATCGTTTGAATGTTTTTCCGATACAATTGCCAACGCTGAAAGATCGAAAGGAAGATATTGAAGCACTTGCAAATCATTTTCTAAAAAAATATGCCACACTCACTAGAAAGAATGTAAAAAGTATAAGTCCGAATGCTTTAGAAGAATTAAACAATTATGATTGGCCGGGAAACATTCGTGAATTAGAGCATTTAATCGAAAGAAATGTGTTGTTGGCTAAAACTAATGAAATCGAAAAATTTGATCTTCCTATAAAAACTTCCGTTGCTGTGGAACAAATTCCAGGGAAAATAAAATCAATGGAAGAAATGGAAAAAGAACATATAATGAATGCTCTCTTTTTGTGTGAAGGAAAAGTTTCTGGCGCTGGAGGTGCCGCAGAGCTATTAAAAATGCAACCGCAGACTTTATTTTCTAAAATGAAAAAATTAGGTATAAAACAAGGATATAATTAAAAATATGGAAACAATAAAACTAGAATTAGACGAGAAAAAGCACGGTGCTTTTAATCTTTATGTTGACGGAAAAAAATTAGGCGAAATGACCGTTAGCATCAAACCCGATTTATTGACAGTTTATCATACTGGAGTCGAACCAGAAGGTGAAGGAAAAGGTTATGCAAAAAAACTTTTAGAAGAAATGGTGGCATATGTTCGTGCCAATAATTTAAAAGTTTTGCCACTTTGTCCTTACGTGCACGCGCAATTCAAAAGACATCCAGACGAGTATGAAGATATTTGGAAAAAGTAAAGACGAAAGATGCAAGACAAAAGATTTGTAAAAATCTGATTAATCTATAAGAAAATGAAATGAGCTTGAATTATTAAAACAAGCTATATCTTTATGCAAAACAAAAAACTATGTTTCTATAGGTTTAAAACAGACATAGATGAAAATAAAAGATAAAAAACTATGAACACAGAAATATTAACTGACGGCGTACCTTTAAACGAAGCTAAAAAAGCATTGGTCATGATTCACGGACGTGGCGCTGGAGCTCACGATATCTTGTCTATTGCAAAACATCTTAAAGTGGATGATTTTGCATTGGTAGCGCCTCAGGCAGAAAATAGAACTTGGTATCCCTATTCTTTTTTAGCACCTCTTGATCAAAACGAACCTTCGTTTTCAAAATCATTAGAAGCCATTCATCAAGTTGTTGTAGCCATTCAGCAAAACGGAATTGAAAAAGAAAACATTTACTTTTTAGGTTTCTCGCAAGGAGCCTGTCTTGCTTTAGAATTCACCACTAGAAATGCTTGCAAAATATGGCGGCATCGTAGCATTTACTGGCGGACTGATTGGCGACCAAGTTTATGAAAATCATTATACTGGAAACTTCGAAAACACTCCTGTTTTTATAGGAACAAGCGATCCCGATTTTCATGTTCCTGTAGAAAGAGTAAATGAGACTGAAGCTTTGATGGAAAAAATGGGAGCAGATGTTACTAAAAAAATCTATCCAAATATGGGACATACTATTAGCCAGGATGAGGTAGATTGTGCAAACGCATTGATTTTCAATAAAAAATAATGATTACGATTACTCGTGTTTACAGTGACTCCAACGGCGAAAGTCATTTTGAAGTTTTTGAAGTTCCGTTGAAGAACAATGGCGACATTGGTTTTTTATCTGATGACGAGCCTGTCAAATCGATCGTTTTCAGAGAAGTCAGTCCTTCTTATGATTACGATTTTCATAATGCTCCAGACCGTCAATATATTGTTTTATTGGATGGCGGCGTAGAAATCGAAACTTCATTAGGTGAAAAGAGAACATTCCCAACTGGTTCAATATTATTGGTAGAAGACACTACAGGAAAAGGTCACAAAACAAAAAATATTGAGCCTAGACTGAGGAAGTCAATTTTTATAAAATTATAATGTCATTCTCACTCTAAAAAATGCTCTCTTTTAATTCCTATTTTTTGCATTCTGGAAGCAAGAGTTGTTGGCGGAAGTCCTAATAATTTGGTCGCGCCTTGTGGGCCCGAAATTCTTCCGTTACATTTTTTAATCACTTTTAAAATGTGCTCCTTCTCTACTTCCTGCAATGTTTTAGTATGTAATGTCGTTTCAGAAAAACTCAATTCTGATTTAAAAATTTCAGGAAAAACCATTTCTTTAATGACATCGTCCTTAGCAAACAAAACATTTCTTTCAATCATATTTTCCAATTCGCGCACATTTCCTTGCCAAGGATTTGCTCTCATATTATTAAGCACTTTTTTGGTAAAACCCTTTATATTTTTACCTGCTCGTTGTGCGTATTTTGCCAAGAAAAATTAGCTAAAACTTCAATATCTTCTTTACGCTCTCGGAGGGCCGGCAATAGAATTGGATAAACATTTAAACGATAATACAAATCACTTCTAAATCTTTGTTCTGAAACTTCCTTTTCTAGTGATCTATTGGTTGCCGCAATTACTCTTGCATTTACTTTTATACTTTTGTTTCCGCCAACACGTTCAATTTCTTTTTCTTGCAAAACACGTAAAAGCTTTCCTTGCAATTCTAAAGGCAACTCTCCTATTTCATCTAAAAAAATGGTGCTGTTTTCTGCTTCTTCAAATTTGCCTATTCTTTGCTGTGTCGCTCCAGTAAAAGCCCCTTTTTCATGTCCAAATAATTCGCTTTCAATTAAATTTTCTGGAATCGATGCACAATTGACTTTAATCATTTTGTTGTTGGCGCCCTGCGATAAATCGTGAATTGCTCTTGCAACCAATTCTTTCCCGGTTCCTGTTTCCCCAAAAATGAGAACTGTTGAAGGAGAAGATGCTACTTGCGAAATCAATCTGTTCACGTTTTGTATGGCATCGCTGTTTCCAATAATTCCATTAAACCCTAGATTTTGTGTCGCAATAGTTGCTTCCAAATTTTGAGAAGCGTTTCTTTTCAATGTTGTCAATTCAAGCTTAATTCTTTCGCATTCTTCCGTCAAGCTAATATTTCGAATAGTAATAGATAATTGTGTCAGAATTCCTCTTAAAATACGATTAGATTCTTTACTGAAAGTATTGCCCTTTTTGAAGAAAAGAAAAAGAACATTTCGGTTTCCTTTATTATACGGAAGAGCAATCCCTACTCCATTTTTAAAACCTTTTCTATAAACTCCCTGAATATAATCTGGATGTTTTTGATTTTCGGTTAAATTAAAAACAACCAAGTCTGCAGAATTCAAACAACAGTCAAAAAATCCATCATTTAAAATATACTTTTTTGTTTCTTCGATTTTATTCGAAGATTGATAAAAGAGTTGATATTCTGTTTCCTCTTCATTTGACGAAATCAAAATAAAATCATCAAACTGAAAATTGTCTTTTAAAACATTTTCAACAATAGCATTAAATTCTATTTTATTCGAAACTTGAGAAAGTGATGCGCAGATAGCTAAAATGAGTTTTTGTTCTTTTTCTCTTTCCTGCATTCGGTTTTTTAGGATTGCAGTTTGATCTATCGGCTTTTCCATAATGGTATTTCGGTGGTATTTCTTGGCGGTAAAAAAGTAAATTTAAGAAATAGTCTTAATTAAATAACCATCGATTTTCTAAATATACAGTTCACATTCCGTAAAATCACGATATATCGTGTAATCTTAAAACGAACTTTATTTAAAAATCCTTGAATACTAAGACATTAATTCGAGTGGAATGTTATTTGGTTATCGTTTAAAAGTTTCAAAAATGCTTCTACTTCATTTCTTAATCTAGGTTAATCGATGCAGAAGCATAACCGACGTAAATTTGTATAAGAAAATCAAACAACAATTTAATATAAAAATACCATGGAAAATAAAATTTTAGGCTTACACCATATTACTGCTATTGCAGGTGACGCTAAACGCAACTTTAACTTTTATTCAAACATTTTAGGATTGAGATTCATCAAAAAAACAGTGAATTTTGACGATCCAGGAACATACCATTTTTACTTTGGTGACGAAGTGGGAAGTGCAGGAACGATCTTGACTTTTTCCCTTGGGGAGAAGGAATCCAACAAGGACGAAAAGGTTCTGGAATGGCAACTGAAATTGGATATTCTGTTCCAAAAGGAAGCTTGGATTTCTGGCAAAAACGTTTTGAAAAATATAACGTAATTTACAATAAACCGGCTGAAAAATTCGGAGAGAAATATTTGACTTTTTTAGATCCAGACGGATTGAAATTAGAATTAATCGAATCTAAAACCGAAGACAACAGAAAAGCTTGGGAAACTGACGAAGTAAAAGCAGATGTGGCAACAAAAGGTTTCCATAACATTACCTTGACTTTAAACGACATCAAACCAACTGTCGCGGTATTAACAGAAATATTTGGTTATAAATTAATTGACCAAGATGTAAACCGTTACCGTTATGCAACAGATGCTGTTGAAAATGTCGCAATCGTAGATTTAGTAGAATTAGCTGATGAAAAACGTGGTTTAAACGCCAACGGAACTGTTCACCACGTAGCTTTCCGTGTGCCAAATGATGAAATTTTGATGAAATTCAGAGAAAAAATCGAAGATTACGGATTACAGATTACGCCACAAATCGACAGACAATATTTCCACTCTTTATATTTCAGAGAACCAGGCGGTGTTTTATTCGAAATCGCTACCGATAATCCTGGATTTACTGTAGATGAAAGCTTAGAAGAATTAGGCAAAAACCTAAAACTTCCTGCACAATATGAGTCTCAAAGAGAAGCGATTGAAGCTCATTTGGTTAAAATAAATTAATTCGCTTAATAAATTGGGTTTAACCCGAATATCACAACTATTTTTTTGAAAAAGCTGTCCTGATTGGGATGGCTTTTTTTGTTTTTAGCAAATTTAATCGGATTTCGATTGTGCGTAAGTAAATTCTTTTATATTTGGATAATTATAAAAAATGATTTTTATCAGACAAAGCTAACCAAACTAAGTCTGATAAATCTAGTTTCATCAGACTTATATATAAGTTATGTGTAATGCTTTAACAAATGTGCAATATAGAACCTACTTTTATCGAAAAATATTTACCAATTATTATAACTATAATTGGAAATATAATCTTTTATCTTTGGACAAGTAAATCTATTGAAAAAAGTAAAATTGCTTATGGAGGTCTTTTTAAAGAAAAAGTTGACATCTATAGAGATTTACTAAAAAAACTTATACAATAAAAAAAGAGTTGTATAGATTTCAATATTTAGGCGGCGTAGAAGAAGGAAAAGAACTGATGCTGAAAATAAATGAATACATTGAGTTCTATACTATAAATCAACCTTTTTTGTCAGATGATATGATATCAGATTTAGATAAAATTCGCGCTGAATTTCAAGAAGTTTTTGAAAAATTTTATAAACATATAGCAGTTAAAAATTCTGATAACTTAAATGAATTCTTCGAAGCCTCAAATAAATTAAAAATCAATAAACCTTTTGAAGATATTGAAAAGAAAATAATTGCAGAAATGCGAAAAGATCTAAAAGTAAAAAAGTTTTAAACTCAATAGCGCTACACATCACAGCGGTTTAGCACAATAGCTACTTTTGTCGTAAACAACAACTTTCGATTCGCCGCTAGAAAATCTTATCTTAGCAAGAAATAAACGTTTCACACAGTCGCTACTGCGCGAAGTTGCGGCACGTTCCACTAACCCGATCGCGCAGATCTATCACCGCAACGATAGCGCGGATTTGTAATCCGTGCCCGCAAAGATTGGAGAGTATTATTTGTAATTATAAAAAAGTACATTTATTGTGTAACTTGTGCTTTAGTGATTTGTTTTGTGTCTTACTGTTGCGGGCACAGATTACAAATCTGCGCTAACGAACGGTAAATAAAAAAACGTAAATTTTGTTTTTATAATTTGCTTTGTGTCTTACTGTTGCGGGCACGGATTGCAAATCCGCGCGATCGGATTAAGTGATTAAAAATCCTAAATAAAAAACAATGAAATACCTAGTAATCATTTTAATGCTTGTTACATCTTGTCAATCGCATAAAGAGCAATTGAAAACCAAAAAAATGATTTACCTGAGTCTGAACCTGTAGAGCTAACAATTGCAGGTGATAATGAAGTGTTTTCACATTCCAATAGCGCTGTAACAATGTCTGTTCCTCCTGAAAATCTTCGAGGACTGAAAGTTTACAAAACCATTTCAGAGGCGATGAAATCTCCAACAGAAGTTCAAATTTTAGATTTGTCTTCTCAATCTTTGACAAAAATACCTGAGGAAGTCAAACTTTTTACTAACCTTAAATCACTAAATCTAGCATTTAATGACATTACAGAAATACCCGAATGGATTTCAACATTTGATAGCTTAATAGAATTAAACGTGATGTTTAATGAAGTTCCCTCAATTCCTTCGTCTATTACAAAAATGAAAAATCTAACACATCTGAAATTAGAGATGAACAAACTTGCGGAGCTTCCGCAAGATATAGGCAAACTTAATAACCTAATAGTTTTTGAGTGTGCAAATAACAAAATAAAAGAACTTCCGAGTACTATTGGCGACCTAAAAAACTTATATAGTTTGCAAATCTCCAGTAACGAACTTACTTCACTGCCTGTTACAATAGGAAATTGTTCTGGCTTGGTATATTTAAGCTTTTCTTACAATAAAATTTCAGAATTGCCAACATCAATTGGAAATTTAAAAAAACTGACTTGGCTGTATTTTGATAAAAATTTGATTTCTAAATTACCCGCAAGCATTGTTGATTTAACAAGTTTGACCTACTTTGGTCTTGATAGCAATAAAATAGAAGAACTGCCCGATAATTTTGGAAAACTACCTAATTTATATGGCTTAGCAATGGACGACAACAATCTTACAACCTTACCCGAATCATTCTTTAATATGAAGTCTTTGGGCGATATTCATTTTAAAAACAACATGCTTAACACTCAAGTTAAAAATAGATTAAAACGAAAATTTAAAGACATACCTTTATATTTATAAATATCATATAGAAAATGGCAGACGCTTACAGGCATTAACCTAGATTACAAATTATAATCGTAAATTTATAGTTCTAAAGTATGATTTTTTAGTTTAAATAAATAGACTTAGAACTGATTTACAAACTTCAAAAAACAAAGAAGCCATGCAAAAATTACAATTTAAAAAAGAGATAAATGCATCAGCTCAAAAAGTATATGAAACGATGCTCGGCTTAAAGGACAAAGCCACTTATGAATATTGGACGGCCACCTTCAACCCTACTTCTACTTACGAAGGCAGTTGGGACAAAGGAAGCAAAATCCTTTTTGTTGGAACAGATGAAAACGGCAAAAGAGGCGGAATGGTATCGGAAATTGCAGAACATAAACCTGCTGATTTTGTTTCCATTCGTCATTACGGTTTTTTAGATGGAGACACTGAAGTAACCACAGGCGAACAAGTAGAAAAATGGGCTGGCGGACATGAAAATTATACTTTTCAGGAAAATAACGGCATTACAACCGTAACTGTAGAAATGGATGTTATTGATGACTATTTGGATTATTTCAATAGTATGTATCCAAAGGCAATGGATAAATTAAAAGAAGTTTCAGAAAAATAAAAAACTCATTTGATTTTATATCAAACACATAAAATAATTGTAAAAGCTGTCAAAAATCTGGGCGGCTTTTTTTATTAAAATCCGCTGGCATATTTATTGAAAACAATACTGACTATTAACTAATTAAATCTTTAATCATGAAAATTACCTATTACGGACATTCCTGTTTCTCGGTTTATGCCAATGGAAAACATATTCTTTTTGATCCCTTTATTACTCCAAATGAATTAGCAAAAGATGTTGATGTAGATGCCATAAAAGCTGATTATATTTTCATTTCGCATGCACATTATGATCATATTCTAGACGTAGAAAGAATTGCAAAAAACACTGGAGCAAAAGTGCTCGGGAATTTTGAAATCTATAACTGGCTTTTAAAAAACGGAATCGAAAACGCGCATCCTATCAATCCAGGCGGAAAATTTGATTTTGATTTCGGAACTGTAAAATGCGTGATTGCACAACATCCAAGCAGTTTTATGGATGGCTCTTATGGCGGTATTGCCTGCGGATTTGTGCTTACAACTTCTGACGGAAACTTCTATTATAGTGGCGATACCGCACTTACTCTAGATATGCAGATTATTCCAAAATTCACTAAACTTGACTTTGCCGTTTTCCCTATTGGCGACGGACTCACAATGGGAATTGAAGAAGCTATTGAAGCTTCAAAACTTGTGGGCGTGATTAAAGTTTTAGGTGTTCATTACGACACTTTTGGGTTCATTGTTATGGATCATCAAAAAGCATTGGATGCATTCAAAAATGCTAATCTTCAACTTTATTTGCCAAAAATAAATACTACAATCGATATTTAATTTAGAGCATTTTTCTCTGTTATATTTCGCTAAAAAAGTTTTTTTAGCGAAATATCATTTATGTTTTTTTATTAAAAAAAACCGTTTCTAAAAAATATTCAAAAATTGCATTTTATTTTTCTCCCGCAGATTTTCAGCGCAAAGCATATTGTAGAGACGCAATGTTGCACAGTATCTACAATACGTTACACGCACTGCAGTGCGTCTCTACGGAATATTTGGAATGATAAAAATAAAAACTTTGCGCCTTTGTTAGCAATTTTTCCTCTCGCTGATTTCGCAGATTTTGCAGATTTTGCAGATTTTTTAATACGAGGCTTAATAAATTAAAACTTTGCGCCTTTGCGTCTTTTCGAGCAAATTATCTCTCGCAGATTTTAACACAAAGCATATCGTAGAGGCGCACTGCTGTGCGTCTACGCAACGAAAATCCACAATACTTTAGACGCACTGCAGTGCGTCTCTAAGGAATATTGGAACGGTAATAAATCGTTATAAAAAAAGGAATAGTAGCTGAAACTATTCCTTTTAACACATACTATTTTTTATAGAATTTCAATCCTATGCGTGAATGAAATTCTAAATCTATTATGTGTATTTTATAAAGTTAATGATTTGTTTTGAAGTCAATTCTGGATATTGATGTTGCGGCGCGTGTCCAGTACCAGAATGAACAACGAGTTGGGCATTAGTCATTTGATTGAAAAATGAATACCAATTTTCTACTGCAAAACTAATATCGTGATCGCCACAAATAATCAAAATTGGCGTTTTCGTTTTTTTAATTTGTTCTCTAAAATTTAAAACATCTTCTCTAAAACTATCGCCTCCGCCAAAATACAACTGAAAAACATCCATTGTTGATGGAATTTTTTCAACTTCAATTCTTTTATGAATCCTGTCATGTGAAGCTTTAGGCGCCAATCGGCTAGACTCTGATTTTGGCTCAAAAAACAAAACAATTTCGTCTTCAAAATCATTTAAAGGTTTTAAGGTCGCATCATAAAACGCCTGCTCAATTGGAACCAAATTTGTTCCCGGCGGATTTGTACCCACTAAAACCGCATGCGTAACAAGATTAGGATATAATAAAGTTGCCGCTTGTGCTACCAATCCGCCGTAAGACCATCCTAAAACCGCAATTGAATCCAATTTCAAAAAATCGGCAAGGTCTTTAATATCCTTGGCAACAATTGTCAAATCGGGCGCTAAACTGCCTGTAGAAGAACCAATTCCTGAATAATCAAATACAATAACATTGAACTTTTTTGCCATCAATGCCACAAATAACGGATCCCAAGTATCGAGAGTTCCTCTAAAACGGTTTACAAAAAATATCGCTTTCCCTTTTCCGTAAGAACGGTAAGCAATTTTACGATCGCCGAGATCGGCAAAACGTGTTTCTGCATCATAAATTTTTTTCATAATTATAATTTAAAAATTGCAATCATTTTTTTGAATTGAGGCAGGCAAAGATTAAACCAAAACACAAAACACTTAAAAATAAAGCACTTACAAATTACCATAACATTTCAAATTATGATATTTCAATAATTTAAACTCCTTTTTAACGATATATAATAATTCTAAAAATTCTCTTTTGCACAAATGCTTTTATAATCAATACTTTACAAAAAAGGCATTCCTTTTGTTTTTGAAAACCAAATTTGTCTTGCTTTCTTGAATCAATCTTAACGATGTGAGCCTATGTACTTATCTAACAAAAAAACGATTATGTTTATTACGGGGGCGTTTGTTAGTCATTCTTGTTGGGAAGAATGGATTGTTTTTTTGAAAGCAAAGGATATAAAACTGTTGCACCGCCTTGGCCGTACAAAAATGAAACATCAGAAACTTTAAGACAAACGAATTCAAACCCCAAAATCGCCAATCTTCGACTGACCGAATTGGTTGATTATTATGCTGAAATTATTGAAAAACTGCCAGAAAAACCAATTTTGATTGGTCATTCCTATGGCGGACTTTTAACACAATTATTGGTTCAGAAAGAATTGGTTTCTGTTGGAGTTTGTATGCATGCCATTCCTCCAGCAGAAATAGTTTATTTCCGTTTTTCCTTTTATAAAACAATTTGGAGCACTGTTTCTTTTTTTGCTTCTGCAGATAAAACGTATTTGATGCCTTTCAAAAAATGGCAATATTATTTTGCCAATGAAATGTCATTCGAAGAACAAAAAGAAACGTATGAAAAATTAGCAATTCCAGAATCCAAATTAGTTCTAAGAGATATTTTATCTCAAGACTTCAAAAATAGATTTCACAAAAAAACATTGCCCTTTGTTATTTGTTTCTGGTTCCAAAGATCACTTTATCGTGACTTCAATTCAGCATTCAAATTTTAAAAAATACAACAATGTCCATTCGATAAGTTGTTACAAAGAATTTCCTGAAAGCAATCATCTTGTTTTAAAACAGGAAAATTGGAAAACTGTCGCTGAATTTATTGCGAATTGGCTTAAAAAAATTGCTTAACTGATTTCTCTCTTAATTTCCAATTTCTTTATTTTCGAATTCAGCGTTGACGGATGAATATCTAAAATCTCTGTCGCGCCACCAGCTCCAGAAATTTTTCCGTTGCATTTTTTAAGAATATAAAGGATATAATCGCGCTCATTTTCTAGAATCGTTTTGATAGAAAATGATTCAGAAGTTTGTTCCGGATGCATTTTTGCAGACATCGAAAGTTCAATTTCTTTGATTGTATTTCCTTCTGTCAGCAAAATGGCACGCCGCATTACGTGTTCTAGTTCTCTAATGTTTCCTGGCCAATTGTAATTTATGATTTGTCGCAACGCAAAATCAGAAATAATTGGAGCTTTGCGACCCAGTTTCTCACTATATACTTTTATGAAATGATTTGCCAAATCTGGAATATCTTCTTTTCTTTTTTGAGCGAAGGAACAAGAATCGGGAAAACGTGCAAACGATAATACAAATCCATTCTAAATCTTCCCGCCGCAACTTCTTCTTCAAGATTTTTATTAGTTGCGGCAATAATTCGAACATCAATTTTTAAAGATGACGATCCACCAACGCGCTCAATTTCTCTTTCCTGCAAAACACGCAATAATTTCACTTGAAGCTCTAACGACATCTCTCCTATTTCATCTAGAAAAACAGTGCCACCCTCTGCGAGTTCAAATTTGCCAATTCTGCGGTCTAAAGCACCTGTAAAAGCACCTTTTTCATGTCCAAAAAGCAATGATTCAGCAAGATTTTCGGGAATAGCGCCACAATTAATTACAACAAATGGTTTGTCTTTTCTTGGAGATAAAGCATGAATGCTTTGCGCAATTTTTTCTTTTCCTGTACCACTTTCGCCTAAAACCAAAACAGAAGTATCAGACGGAGCCACTTTTCGGATATAATTGAAAACAGAAATCATTTGTGAGCTGTTGCCAATAATTCCTTCAAAACCTTCTGTTGTTTTTGTGTTTTTCGTTTGTTTAATTTCAGTTTTTTGAGTTGTTGAACTGAAATCTTGTTTCGAATAAATTTTATTGATAAACTGAGAGAAAGTATGTTCAAGAGAATTCAAGAGTTTTAAATTTTCTTGAGAATACACGTTTAAATTCCTGCTGTAAAAAGTAAAATGATAACACTGAATTGAAGCGACCGAAATAGGAAAAACCAAATACGATTTAATTCTGAAACTATGAGCAATAAGAGCTTTTATTGGTGCTTCCTGAAGATTATTGATTAACGATTCTTCACTATAAATAATCGGGTTTTTATCCTTTTTCGATTTATTGTAGGTTTCATTCAATTCTTTTTCAGAAACTGCCGCAATTTGTGAAAGCTTTTTGGAATCAATAATTTGATACAAATCTATATTTTTTCGAATAATTCCGAGATTGTCATAGTTATTAGCCGTTACAAATCCCGTTTCTAAATAATCGAAAGGAATATACGTTTGAACTATTTTGCCGAACGCCAGCAATGCTTCTTCTCTTTTTAAATCTGAATTTATAATTTCTGTAATTTCTTTTTGGAGCTGAAACTGTTGCATCAACTGGGTTTCCAAACTATATTGCTGGCGATAAAATGCAATTTCCAAAGTCGTGAGAACGTCTTGATCGCGAAAAGGTTTTACAATAAATCCGTAGGGTTGTGTCATTTTAGCCTGATCCAGAATGCTTTTGCTAGAGTTGGCCGAAATAAATATAAAGCCAATATATTTTTCTTTAAGAAAATACGCTAGTTCAATGCCGCTTCTGCTTCCTTTCAGCATAATATCCAAGAAAACCAGATCAGGTTTTTCGATCTCAATTTGCTCCAAAGCCTGATCCACCGAACGTGCAATTCCGGTCACTTCATAATTAGCCTTTTCGAGAATCAACTGTAAATCATGTGCTTCAATAAATTGATCTTCTACAATTAAAATCTTCCTTTTAAAATTAGATTCGGGCGAATTTTGAACGTGACCAGAAGCTATTTCCATTTTTGTGGTATTTTTAGTGTTATTACAAATCTAAAACATTGAGATAAAATTACTTAATTAATCGAAGTAAATTAACTTTTTTGTCAAATAAAAATCATGAAAAAGACTTTTAATGTGAATTTTCTTGATATTTTTTCAAGCAATCAGTTGCGTTTATTTCTATATTTGTTTAACCAAAAACCTAAAAATAAATCCTTTATGAAATTTCGTTTTACTTTCTTTCTGATTTTAGTAAATGTTTTCCTCTCTTCAGCTCAATCCCCATCTGTTTCAAATTATGACTTGAAGAAAAAAGACTGCTGATCCAATATTGCGCCATGTACTTGTACAATGCTAATCAGGGCACAATTGATGCCGACAGTTCTGTTGTATTAGCCTGTAAAGCATATAAACTTCCACTTTCACTTGCTTACGACGAAGGCTTTAATAATGGAGAAAATCTAATTGGAAATGAGCTAATTAATAAAGGAAATATTGATTCGGCTAAAAGGCTTTTGGCAAAAACAAAAGATGAAGATCGCATCAAACTTCTATATCAACTTTCTAATTATTATCTTTTTAAGCCCGGCTCAAAACCAGACGATCTTCAAAATGCCAAAACATTTATAGATCAATCTATTGCCGAATCAAATAATCTAAAAATCAAAAAATGGCAACATGAGAGTTTATTATTACTTGGGAAATTTTATTATCAAGCGAATAATCAAGCCGAAGGAAATAAATGCTTTTTGAAAGTCATTGAAGAATGCAGAAAGCAAAATGATCAATTAGGTCTTGCTCGGGCTCTGGATGCGTATGGGACACTTTTATTCAATTTAGATCCTCAGAAAGAAAAAATACTGCAAGAAGCAATTTCAATTTATGCTTCATTAAAAATGGAGGAAAAAAGAATCGAGAACTACGCAAAAATTACTACTATTTATTTTTGGGGCGGAAAAATAAATGAAGCGAAAAAAAGGCTTTATCAAAATCTTATAGATCTACGAAAAATTAATTTTACACATCAGCAATTTACGGAGACCACTCTTGCCTTTATTGCCATAAATCAACGTGATCTTAAAGTTGCACTTTATTATGCTTTAAAAAGTGTAAAAAGAATGGAAGCAGAAAAGGATTTCACTCTTGGCGATGTTTACTATATGCGCCTTGGCGACGTTTATAATTTACTTGGTCACACCGAAGAAGCATTAGGAATGTATGATAAAAGCATTGAAATTGGTCAAAATACCTTAAACAGTGGAGCCTGGTACAAAAGTTTTTTTGGTGCAATTGCGGCTTTATCCGAAAAAGGAAAAAATAAGGAAGCCATTGATCATGTCAATATCATGACTGCAAAATATCCTCCTAATAATACCTTTGACAAAATGTGTATCGCCTATATTAAAGCGAATTGTTATGAAAAATTAAAAGATTATACAAAAGCTGAGAAATATTTCAAGGAAATGGATTTTTATGCCAAACAGTTGAAAGGCGACGAAACCGCAAGAGAAATTATTCATCAATATATTTTTATGAGTTTGTTTTATGCGAACCAAAACAAGTTAAAAGAAGCCCGATTTTATGCTGATAAGGTTATGGAACTTCGCAAGACTTATAGAAAAGATTACAATTCAGAAGGTTTTCAGGTATTATTGTTCCGCTTGGATTCTCTTGATGGAAACTACAAAGGAGCTTTAAAACACTTTCAAAACTTTAAACTTGTAAGCGATTCCATGTTTAGGAGCAAGAAAAACAAAGAAATAGAAGAACTTAAAATTGCTTACGAAACTGAAAATAAAGAACAAAAAATCAAACAATTAGATAAAGAAACCGATTTGCAGGAAACAGCATTAAAAAAATCAAAACTACTAAATACAGTTTCCATATCAAGTTTGGTTTTATTGGTCCTAATAATTGCGTTATTATACAATAGTTATCGCTTGAAGCAAAAAAACAATGCCGAATTAGAACTAAAGGAAAAAGAAATCAATCAGAAAAACATCAATCTTAGACATTTGCTTGATGAGAAAGAATGGCTTTTGAAAGAAATTCATCATCGTGTTAAGAATAATCTACAAACGGTAATCAGTCTGCTCAATTCTCAATCGGCATATTTAGAGAATGATATGGCGCTTTCGGCAATCAAAAACAGCCAGCATCGTATTCATTCGATGTCATTGATCCATCAGAAATTGTATAATTCTGAGAATATTTCGACCATCAATATGCCTAATTACATCAAAGAATTGGTCGAATATTTACGTGAATCTTTTTCACTTGGACAACGAATTCGTTTTGAATTGAAAATCGATCCATTGGAATTAGATGTTGCGCAGGCAGTTCCTCTTGGATTAATTTTGAATGAGTCGATTACCAATTCAATAAAATATGCTTTTCCAGATGATAAAAGCGGCATGATTTACGTGACTTTGGTGGCTTCTTCTGAAAACAAATACCTGCTGACAATTGCCGACAACGGAATTGGTTTTGATGCAAATATAAGCGCCAAAAAAATCAATTCATTCGGATTAAGCTTGATAAAAGGCTTAAGCGACGATTTGGAGGCTAATTTCTCTATGGAAAATAAAAATGGAACGATACTTAAAATCGAATTTTCGAAAGAATTTCCAATTAATGAAAAAAGAAGATAATTTGATAGCGAAATCTCACTAATCTAAATCTGTTTAGCGAAATATAGTGCTTTTAAATCCTAAAAAAGCATGCAAACCTATTGTTTGTTGATGCTTTATTGCATGGCATGTAAATTGGTTTCTTAGAATCGTAAAATTCTAAAACCACTTATTATGAAAAAATCAATACTGCTATTAATTATTTTGTATCTAAGTTTTAGCGAAGCAAAAGCCTGCGACAAATGTGTTGCATACAACAACAGTGATTTTAAAATAAAATCGGCAACAATTACGCACAAAGCCGATTTAGGCTTGACAGTTTGGGATATTAAAGTTGAAGGAACCGCAGGAAAAACTATGCCCAAACCAGTTGGTCAATTAAATGGTGCTCCTGTTCTGGCGTATGTTTTTCCAACCACTTTAAAATCTTCTGATATTGGTTTTGGCCAAGCCGAAGGAATTGTAGCACTTGCTCTAACCTCACATCCAGATTTTGAAGACACTCCATTGTGGGATGAAAATCTCGATGGAAATTATCTAAACGATGGCTTGGTTTGGCATGCGCATTGGGTTTTACTAGTTGAAGACAAACGTGTTGCCGGAGGACTTTCGGTGAGAGAATTTACAAAAGGAGATCCAAAGGTCGTTTTGCCACCAACAAATCCAGGAATGGCAATGTATATGGATAGCCCAGGTTTTAATATTGTAACGAAAGGAAATTCGATAAAAGTGATTGTACCAAATTCTAGGATCAACAACAAAACCGATTTCAAATTTGATGCTGTTAGTTGTTATATGGAAGTTAGCACGGGCGCCGGTGGCTCGCATGATTCTCAAGGAGCAAAACCTATGCTTGGTGTTTACAAAGTTTATACCGTTGCGAGTGGAAATCTTTCCTTGCCATACTCTGTAAAGTAAAATTTTAGCATTCTAAAAATAGCCACAACAATTGACACATAAATTTAAAGTATCATGGAAACTCATTTATCTAGTCAAACAGCTTTAATTTTAATTGATCCTTATAATGATTTTCTTTCAGAAGGAGGCAAATTATGGGACGCTGTGAAACAGACCGTTATTGAAAATAATGTTATTCCCAATTTAATAAAATTGGTTGTCGCATGCAGAAAAAACAAAATTCAGATTATTTATGCGCCACATCGCAAAACGCAAAAAGGAGATTATCTGAATTGGAAATTTTTATCTCCATCTCATATGGGGAGCTTAAAATTGAATCTTTTTGAAAAAGGCAGTTGGGGCGGAGAATTTCATCCTGATCTTCAGCCACAAGAAGAAGACTTAATCGCACAAAATCACTGGACAGCTAGCGGTTTTTCTAATACTGATCTTGATTTTCTTTTAAAAGAACATGGCATAACACATATTGTTTTAGCTGGAATGAGAGCAAATACTTGTATTGATTCGACTGCACGATACGGCGTTGAACTTGGTTACCATGTCACTTTAATAAAAGATGGAATTGGAGCTTTCAATTGGGATGAAATCAAAGCAACAGTGGAAACCAATTTTCCCAATTATGGACATACTTTATTATCTACCGATGAATTCATAGATTATTTAAAATGAAATTGTTAGCCGAAAGCACTTGCAAAGCAATTATAAATGCTCCATTAGAACGAATAGATTTAACAGAGTGGCTTTTTAGCTTGAAAGATTCTGAATATCAAGCTTGCTCATCTGATCATATCGTCGCGGGAAATTCTATTGCTGACAACGGAAAAAGGATGTCAATTAATGTAGAACAAATTGCAGGAAATTTGTTGATCCAGCATTATGTTGAAGAGGTAAGCCAGCGAGATCATTGCATGGTACAATCAATTTCTGATTCTATTACTGCAACTGGAAAAACTAAGCTTCATATTGTTTGGGAATTAAAAATCAAGAAGTTAAACAACACAACATGTGAATTTTCTAACCATGTAGCTGTAAACTCTACTCCAGATTTCATAAATTTACTTGAATCATTAAAAATAACTGATTATAAATTAGTTACAAATGAAATGTTGCAAAATTTAGTAAAACATAATACCGAGGAGACGCCTCTTTTTGCAAAAAATATTGAAGAAAAAGCTTTAAAAGAAATATGGCTTTAAAATTTCAAATAGGAACAGCTTTATAATAATATTTGGATAAACAATAAATCATGCTAACACAAGAAAACACCGGATTAATATTGATTGATGTTCAAGGAAAGCTTGCTCGAATTGTTTATGAAAGTGAAAAGTTAGTATCGAATTTGGAAAAGCTGATTCGAGGCTGTCAAATATTGTCAATTCCGATTATTTGGGCAGAACAAAATCCCGAAGGGCTTGGTTCAACTATACCCGAGTTGGAAAAATTATTGACAGGTCAAAAGCCAATTGAAAAATATTCTTTTAATGCTTTTGAAAATGAATCTTTTAAAAATGCTATTATCGATTCGGGTAGAAAACAATGGCTGATCTGTGGCATTGAAGCCCATATATGTGTGTGCCAAACTGCAATGGGACTATTATCAAATAATTTTGAAATCGAAATTGTCGCAGATTGTGTTTCTTCAAGGTCAAAAGATAGTATTGAATTAGCATTACAAAAATTACAAACCAAAGGAGCTCACTTGACCAATATTGAAATGTGCCTTTACGAACTTGTTAAAGACTCTAGAAAAGAAACTTTCAAAAAAATTCTAACATTAATCAAATAAAAATAATCATGTCAAAATCAAAAACGATTGTACTTATTCACGGAAATTTTGTCAACGATAAAACTTGGACAGATTGGAAAACGTACTATGAGCAAAAGGGATATACCGTTTATACGCCTGCAAATCCAGGACACGACGGTGATCCTGCGGAATTAAGAGCAAAAGTGCATCCAAATTTAATTCAAACTGGTTTTATAGATGTAGTTAATAATATCAGCAAATTAATCGATTCCCTACCCGAAAAACCTTTAGTAATTGGCCACTCAATGGCTGGAATGGTCGCTTTGAAATTAGTAGAATTAGGAAAAGTCACGCTGGGGTAAGTATTGATGGCGCACCACCCAAAAATGTTTTTCCGCCATTTCAAACCTTAAAAACTGTAATACCTGCATTTGGTTTCTTTTCATCAAACAAATATTTTATGGGAAGCAGAAAATGGTATGACTATGCTTTTTTCAATACAATTCCGGAAGCGGAAAAGAGAAAAGCTTTTGAGAAATTTGCCGTTCCAGAAAGTTATAAAGTGAGTCGCGAATTGGTTTTGAACTCTTTTTCAAATATCAATTTCAAGAAGTTACATGAACCGATTTTATTTATTGGAGGTGGCAGTGACCACATCTTCCCTCCTAGTCTCACAGAAACTATTGCTAATAAATATAGTGACCAATCTGGTCGCGTTGATCTAAAAATATTTGATGGCAAAAGTCATTTTATTTGCGGAGAACCTGGCTGGGAATCTGTAGCCGATTATATTCTTAATTGGTACGAAGCACTCTAAATATTCAGCTTAAAAAACATTGGGCTTTTGTCGAAAATTTTCTTGACAAAAGCCCTTTTTTTATTCCATTATTGACGCAGAAGATGAAATCTTAAAATCTGCATATTGCCATGAATCATCAAAAGCGGTTTTTACTTTTAAAGCTTCACTTTCTTTTTTCTGTTTTAGCAACGAATTGTATAGTCCAATTAATGCCCAGCCGTTTTTGCGCCAGATCTCTAAATCTTTTCGATAAATTTTTTCTGCATCATTGTATTTTTCTGCTTTAAGCAATACTGCTCCTAAATAATGACGAACCGAGAAAAACCAGTCAGGAGGTTCATTATAATTGAGATTGTCTTCAATTGCTATTGCTTCATTTAACAACAATATAGATTTATTTAAATCCTTTTTCTTTGAAGCAATTCCGGCTTCAAGAACTTTTGAAGCAATAACGGCAAGATCAGCAGTCGTATTGATATTCCAAATTGTTAGGTCCTTCAAAGTTTTATTTTTCGACAGTTTATCAAGAGCTGAAAATTCCTTTTCGGCATTTATCAAATTATTTTTTCCAAGATAAGCCATGCCTCTCGCATAATGCCAAATCGCTTGTGGATAAACAAGATCATTGTCTGGTTTAGGAAGTGCGATAATGGCATCCCACATAGCAAATTTAACTGCAATGTAGTATGGAATCGTATAATAATGTTGCAAAGTTCCCCATCCTGGCTGGCGCATAATCTCGACAGAAATATGCTCTTGAAGTGTTTTAGCAGTATTCCAAGCCAATTTAGAGTTTCCTTCTAAAGCCGCAGTAGCCGTCAAAAAATGGTAATTATGCGGATAATAAGCAAGCGGATATGCTCCTTGTGCATGGCATACAGTTGTATAAAGGCTATCAACCTTTATGGCTTGAATATTTGAAAGTGATCCCTCATGATAATCTCCCGTACGAATATAAATATGCGACGGCATATGAATCAGATGACCAGAACCGGGAACCAAAGTTTCTAATAACTTAGCACTTTTTAAGGCTTTTTCAGGTGTCGAAGAAGCCTCTAGCGCATGGACATAAAAATGATGCGCTCCAGGATGTTTCGGATTCCTCACCATCAATTCCTGCAAAATTTCTACTATTTCGGGAGTCCATTTTTTTATTGCTCCGGTATTTTTATCATACAAATCCCAAGGATGCAAATTCATTAAAGATTCAGCATAAAGTGCTCCAATATCAGGATCTGTTGAAAATTTTACATAGACTTTTTTCATGGCTTCTGCGTAGGCAATATCCAAAGGTTTCCTGTCGGCTGGCGGATTTTCTACATATCTTACTGCCATTGCATCTATTAGTGCGATTTCTTTTGGAGAACATTTTGCTGAAAGTTTTTTAGCTTTTTGAATGGCATCATAAGCACGCTGAAAATTATCTTCTTCCATTCCGCCATTATAATTTGGGCCTAAAACATAAGCAAAACCCCAATAGGCCATCGCACAATTAGGATCTAAACGCGAAGCCTCATAAAATGATCTTGCGGCTTCGGCATGATTAAAACCATAAGCCAACATCATTCCTTGATTGAAATACTGCTGTACTTCTTGATTTTCAGTAGAAATTTTAAAATCTATTCCTTTAAGACCTTCAAATTTTGGTGCTTTTTTATTTAACGAATACCAATCTTTATCTGTTGTCTTGGGAGTTAAACAACCAATTTTTGAGGTAATTTGTGGAGATTTTGTTTCAGTATTTTTATTTTTACTGCAAGCAAAAAGAAATAAAACAGCAAATAGCAGATAATAATGTTTCATCATAAAAACTATTTAATTTATTACATCAGTGAAACAATTCCTAAACAAAGAAAGTTGCTAACAAAGTTATGAAAAATAAAAACTAAATACTTGTTTTACAATAAATTACATCTAAATCAAAAACATTAAATACAAAATGAGCGATCAAATAATTGACAAACAAACCGCTGAACATTATTTATGGGGTGAAAATTGTGATAGCTGGATTTTAACAGATACTGCTGGACTTTCGATCAAACAAGAAAGCATGCCTCCTTCAACTAGAGAAAAATTACATTTTCATACAGAAGCGCAACAATTTTTCTTCATTTTGAACGGCACAGCAACTTTTTATTTGGAAGAAAACAAAACCATTGTTACCGAGCAAAAAGGAATATTGGTTCAGCCAAAAACAAAGCATTATATTGCAAATGAGACTTCAGGGCAACTTGAATTTCTTGTGATTTCTCAACCCACAACAAATAACGACAGAACTACTATTGAAGAGTAATATTTTTTTACTCTTCTTCTTCTTTCATTTTAAAACTTCCATCGTCAGGATATTTGATACTATTTTTTAATTCTTCAATGCGTTTTGGATCAAAATTTGGCAATTGCAGTTCGTTATTCTCTTTCCATTTTTTGACGATTTCTGAAACTGCGAGCAGATTTTTCATTTGAAGAAGAAGTATCACGCGCCATATAGATAGTTTGAGATGGATAAGCCAGTGAAGTACCGCTTTTTTCTATGATATCCATCATTCGCAATAAAACATCTTCTTGTACTTCTTGTGATTTTTCCAAACTTATTGCTTCGATATAGGCTGTAATCTCAACTTTCAAGGCATCGGCAGTAATTCCTGTGAAACGAACTATTGGCGGCGAATCTAATATAGACGGATGCGCATAAAGCAGAGATCTAATTTCTACCAATAAATAACGCATTTGATCGGGCGTTGTTTCCATTCTAAAACCTAATATCGGATTAAATATAAAACGGTCGCGATGTGCAAAATTTTCAATTTTGCTGGCCGATAATTGTCCATTAGGAATTGTCACGATCGTTCGCGCTTGAGTTCGCAACGTTGTAGAGCGCATTCCTATTGCTTCTACCGTTCCTTTGATATCATCGACTCTGCAATAATCGCCTACGCGAATTGGCTGATCCGCAATAAGACTAACACTTCCAACAAAATTTTCTATCGTCTTTTGTGCTCCAAGCGCCAAAGCAATCCCTCCAATTCCCAATGTCGCGAGTCCGGCTGTAACATCTACGCCAATAATACCAAGAATAGCAATAATTCCGATGACAATAATTGTCGCTTTAGTGGTACGATTTAAGAATAAAATAGTAGAAACTGCTGAGACCCGTCCGCTTAAACTCATTCTCCTACGAGTGAACGTACTCACAAAATCGGTTATTCTCCAAAGCAATATTAAAAAAGCAATTATTCCAATAGTGATGATAATGATACTATAACGTTGACGAACTACAATAGAAATCCCCATTCGTTGCGTAAATACAACAAATAAAATTACGGCAAAAAACATTTGAATAGGCAATTCAAAAGCTTCAATTATAGCCCTGCCTTTATCGCTTTCTGCTCTTTTCCAGATTATTTGAATCATAAAGACCAAAGCAAAAAGCAACATTTTAGAAAGCAAGTATGACACTACCATCATAATTACGACAACTGCCCAATGTCCCAAAGGAACATTTCCTAATTTCTTTTCTAATAAAAAATCAGGCAATATCCGGTCTAAAAAAGTCTTTTCATTTGCAACGTCAGCTGAAACAATCGATTCTATAGTTTCTGCCGAAAAAAGCCATAAAGCAGGCTGGCTATCATCTGACTGGTTTTCTACATAAAGCTGTATTACTGTTTTATTGGTAGATATGTTTCCAACGAGATCTACTCCAATTGCTAGATCATCATCCGTACGTCCAGTTTCTTTGTTACTGATAATTGATGAAGGAGATAAGTTACCACCTTGATCTAATAACAATTGGAAAGTCTTTGCAATTTTTATTCTTTCTGCAGTTTTGCGATACGAGCGTTTGCTCAATACAAAATATTGGCTGGCACGCAAATAATTTTGCTCCCCAATTGCTTTTATGAATCCGTTTACTGTTCCTTGAGGTGTACGCCTTCCGAGAGAATCTTCTGGTGATTTTTCAGGTTCTTCTGTGGCTGGTTTAGCTGTACCCAATAATTGAGAAGATACCGTATTTGGGATAACCAGCAATAGTAACAATATTGATAAATTACATAGAAAACGTTTAGTACCTAAAATCATGGAAATCTGTTTTAGCAGTTTAATCTACTAAAAATAAGAAATATAGAAGAAAAATAAAATCTTTATGGGAGAAAAAATAAGTCCTAAAATCCAACAGAATTTATTTCTTTTTATTTTTTAGTGAAAACAAAAAAAGACAGTGATATAAATACCACCGCCTTTCTTCAAACTAAACTGTTTTTTTATTCCAATCGTTTTGGAATTTGAAATTTTATTTTTTGGAATTTAAACCTATTGAGCACTTTCATTCATGGCTTTCATCAAAAGCGTATAAGCGTTTTCTACCACCAATTTTGATGAGGCTGTAATGACCTCCGAAGAAAATTGCTTGAAACCATTTTGAGCGATTCCTGCTTTAACAGCCACTATTTTATAACTGTTGTTTCCGTTGTCTTCAAAAACATAGCTTTTGCCTTTCCAATCCACAATGGCATTTTCTGGCAATGTCAACTGTTTTTTATTCGTGATATGAATGTCCGCATTTACAAAAAGTCCCGGTAGAAATAATGAATCATAACGATCTAATCTAGCGATAACCTCGGCGGCGTGATCCTGATTCAAACTGTGATTAATAAACTGAATTTTTGCACTAAATTTCTTTTCAGTATTAGAATTGCTATACACTTCTAGTTTTTGTCCCTCTTTAAGCGATTGAACATCTTTTTCAAAAACATTAAAAGTCAGCATTACATCTTGAATGTTAGTCAATTCAAAAAGCATTTCAGTTGGCGAAACATATTTTCCGTTGTTGATGTTTACTTTCGAAACCAAACCATTTACGGGAGAAACTACATTAATCGCTTTTGTAATGTTTGAAGCATTCAATCGGCTTACGTTAAGTCCTAATAATTCAAGTTTTTGTGCCAATGATGCCATTGCAATTCGTTGTGTTTCGCGTTCAGCTGTGACTTGCTCAAAAACCTTGTCACTGCTTGCTTTTTTGCATTCAATTCTTTCTGACGGCTGAATTCTAAATTTGCCGCTTTGAACTGTTCTTTTGCAGTCAGATAATCCTGTTGCAATTGAATGTATTGCATATCTTCAATTACGGCCAAAACTTGTCCTTTTCTAACATGCATTCCCGTAACAATATTCGTCTTTTTAATATATCCGCCTAAAGGGAAAGTTACATTTACCAAACTGTTTGGCGGTACCGTAACTTCACCCTGAAGCTGTACAATCGCACTAAGCTCTTTTTCTTCAGGATTTCCTGTTACAATTCCGGCATTTTTAGCCTGCTCAGCTGATAAGGTTATCAAATTAGAATCTGTTTTTCCTGCTTCAACCTGTTTATTTTCTTCTTTTTTACCGCACGATGTCAATATCAGTACAGTTATTGCAAACGCAAAAATGATTTTCTTTTTCATTGCATTATAAGTTTATTATTGTTTGCAAGGATATCAAAGCCTTGTTATAATTATTTACCGTGTCCAGATGTTCATTCTTGATCGTAATTGCTTGATTTACGACTAAAACCCATTGTAGGTAATCAATATCTCCATTACGTAATTGACTGTTAGCGGCATCAATAATAGTTTGTGCATTTGCCAAACCTTCGCTTTCATAATATTGAAGACTTTGCTTGTATTTCTCAACTTCTTTAGAAGCATTTTGTATTTGGGCAGAAACTTCAATTTTTACCGCTTCTGATTGTGCTTCCAAATTTTGAAATTCAGCTTTTGCGGCTTTGCTTTTGGCAGATTGACTTCCAAAAAACAAGGGCACACTTACTCCTGCTGTGATATAACTGAAACGATCTCCAGAACTATAATATACTTCCTGTCCTGCGGCATTGGTTTGAAAACCTGTAATACTCAAATTATTATAGCCAAAATTTAAATCGGGCATCAAACGAGCTTTCTCTGTTTTCCAGCGCCATTTTGCAACTTCGGCTTCTTGTTTCCAAACTTTTGTCATAGGCAATTCATCTGCATTTTTAACTTCCGAAAGTGAGCCCGAATCCATTTTTAAATTTGTTTTTTCCGGCGAATATTGTTTGTCATCCTGCAACAAAGCGTTAAACGAACGAAGCGCAATATCAACATCCAATTCCAACATATTCAACTGATTGGTATAAAACTGCCTAGCCGATTGTGAAGCACTTTTTTCTAAAACATTCGTTTCTCCAGCTTTAAATCGCAGTTGCGATTTTTCTTCCATCAAGCGATAAATGCTGTCCGCATAATGTAAAAGATCACGTTTGCTATTCAGCCAAACCAATTCATAATATAATTTGCGAACCGATGATTTTACTTCCTGCTGTGTAAGCTGGTTTTGTGCTTTTGCGGCTTCAGCTCCTGCCATAAATGCTTTTTTCTGTCGAGAATATACCGTTGGAAAATTAATTGTCTGGCTGATTCCAAAACGTGTATCGTTTAAACGGCTGTTGAATTGCCCATAATCGGCATCGATTTGTGTTTTTGGAAGATCATATGCCGATTTATTCAAAAACGTTTTGGATTCCTCATTGAACTTTGCGGCTTTGATTCTGCTGTTATTTTTTAGAGCAATTTCAATCGACTGTTGCAATGAAATTTTTTCCGTTTGCTGTGCGTAAATGCTATTAAAACCATTTAATAGGAATGGCACAATTATAATTGCTGAGATGTTTTTCATTTTCTTTTTCTTTCTAAAAGATTTCATACTATACGTCATCAAGTAAATGGCCGGAAGTACAAAAAGAGTCAATAATGTAGCAGTCACCAGTCCGCCGATTACTACGGTTGCTAACGGTCGTTGTACTTCTGCTCCTGCTCCGTTGCTAAGTGCCATTGGCAAAAATCCTAAAGAAGCCACTGTCGCGGTCATCAATACCGGACGAAGTCTATTTTTGGTTCCTGTTATAATAATATCAAAAGGATTTGTAATTTCGCCGTGTTTTTTGATTCGGTTAAACTCTGATATCAAGACAATTCCGTTTAATACCGCCACTCCAAAAAGAGCAATAAATCCGACTCCTGCCGAGATACTAAACGGCATATCTCGCATCCATAAAGCAAAAACGCCACCGATAGCTGATAACGGAATCGCAGTAAAAATGATAATTCCTTCTTTAAAGGATTTAAAAGCAAAATACAAGAGTGCGAAAATCATTAAAAGTGCTTGCTGGAACGGCGACTCCTAATCGACTTTTGGCTTGCTGTAAATTTTCAAAAGAACCTCCATAAGTAATGTAATATCCGGGATCCATTTTGATCTGTGCATTTACCTTCTTTTGTAATTCGTTTACGATGCTTTGAACGTCACGTCCACGAACGTTGAATCCAACAATAATTCTTCGTTTGGCATCTTCACGCTGAATCTGATTTGGCCCTTCGATTTCCTGAACAGAAGCCACTTGATACAACGGAATTTGCGCTCCAGTAGGCGTTGCGATTAAAAGGTTTCTAACATTTTCAATTCCTTTTCTGCCACTGTTTTCAACGCGAACAACTAAATCAAAACGCTTTTCACCTTCGTATATATTTCCAGCTACGGCTCCGGCAAAGGCGGCATTTACTGTTCGGTTAATATCTTGAACATACAAACCATATTTTGCCATTTCTGTCCAATTGTACTCAATTACAATTTGTGGCATACCGGTAACTTTTTCCACATACAAATCGGCTGTTCCTTTTACAGTTTTGCTTATTGCACCAAGTTTTTCTGAATATTCATCGAGCTTATCCAGATCTTCTCCAAATATTTTACAAACAACATCTTGTTTTGCTCCTGTCATCAATTCGTTGAAACGCATCTGAACCGGAAACTGAAAACCTGTTGTAACACCTGGCGCAACTTCTTGAACCGTTTTTGCCATTTTTTCGGCCAATTCAGAGAAAGAAGAAGCACTTGTCCATTCTGATTTATCTTTTAAAACAATAATCATATCGCCTCCTTCAATAGGCATTGGATCGGTTGGAATTTCGGCGCTTCCAATTCGAGAAACTACTTTTTTGACCTCAGGATATTGTTTCTTCAATTCAGCAGAAATTTTTACAATCGTTTCAGTTGTAGTCGAAAGATTTGTTCCCAAAAGCATTCGGGTTTCTACCGCAAAATCTCCTTCTTCTAACTGCGGAATAAATTCACCTCCCATCAATCCGAATAAAAATACGGCGAAACCAAACAGTACAACTGCTGTCATGACAATGCTCTTTTTAATGGCTAATGCTTTTGTAAGTGCTTTTTCATACCAATTTTCTAATCGTAACATTACACGATCTGAAAAATTCAGTTTATGGCTTATTTTTTTGCTTATGAAAAGCGAACTCACCATTGGCACATACGTCAACGATAAAATAAAAGCTCCTAAAATCGCAAACGCAACAGTCTGAGCCATTGGTTTGAACATTTTTCCTTCAATTCCTTGGAGTGATAAAATTGGTAGATATACAATCAGAATTATGATCTGTCCAAAAACAGCCGCATTCATCATTCTCGAGGCTGAGCCTGAAACTTCTTTATCCATTTCTTCCTGAGAAATGTTATTTATCGATTTGTATTTTTTTGAAGTATGCATATGATGCAAAATCGCCTCGACGATAATAACAGCGCCATCTACAATAAGTCCGAAGTCGAGTGCACCTAAACTCATTAAGTTGCCGCTCACTCCAAAAGTATTCATCATTATAATGGCAAAAAGCATGGCTAGCGGAATTACAGAAGCTACGATAAGTCCAGCACGTAAATTTCCAAGAAACAAAACCAAAACCAAGACTACAATCAATGCACCTTCCATCAAGTTGTGCTCAACCGTTCCGATCGCGTTGTCCACCATTTTGGTACGATCTAAGAAAGGTTCTATTTTAAGACCTTCCGGAAGGATTTTTTCGATTTCAGCTACTTTAGTTTTGACGTTTTCAATAACATTGCTGGCATTTTCACCTTTCAACATCATCACAATTCCCCCAACCGATTCACCAATATCATCTGTCGTTAAAGCACCATAACGTATTGCCGAAGATAATTTTACTTCTGCCACATTTTTCACCAAAACTGGGGTTCCAGCTTGAGTTGTTTTAATGACAATATTCTCAATGTCTTCGATCTTTTTGGCAAGACCAACACTTCGAATATAGGATACAGTTGGACCTTTTTCAATGTAAGCTCCACCTGTATTTTGATTGCTTCGGCTTAAAGCATTAAAAACATCGCTGATTGTTAAATTCTGAGCTTTTAATCGGGCTGGATTTACGGCAACTTCGTATTGTTTCAGTTTTCCTCCAAAGGTAGAAACATCAGCAATTCCTGGAGTTCCAAGCAACTGTCTTCTTACTGTCCAATCTTGAATAGTTCGCAGATCGGCTAATGAATATTTGCTTTCGTAACCCGGTTGTGGTTTTAAAACGTATTGATAAATTTCACCAAGTCCTGTCGTTACGGGCGCCATTTCTGGCATACTGGCATTTTCGTCTATTTCGACTTTCTGCAACCGTTCTGTTACTTGCTGACGCGCCCAGTACACATCAGTATCGTCATCAAAAACAATTGAAACGACTGACAAACCGAATCTTGAAATGCTTCGGCTTTCTTTCAATTGCGGAATATTACTTACGGCTTGTTCAATAGGGAACGTAATCAAACGTTCCACATCTTCGGCTCCCAATGATGGAGCCGTGGTTATAATTTGCACCTGATTATTGGTGATGTCAGGTACGGCATCAATTGGCAAACGGGTTACTTCAAACAAGCCGTAGATGATCCACAGCAATGTGAAAATCCCAATCGCCAGTTTATTATTAACTGAAAACTGAATGATTTTATTAAGCATATTTTCTTTTTGGGAATACTAAAATGCAATACTCATACAGTACAAACCTGCATGGCATTGTTAACTTCCAATAAAAGAATTAGGCAATTGGGGGTCTGAACAGACTTCCTAAATAAGGATTTGTATGAAAATTTGCTTTGTAATTATTTACAAAATGTGAATCTAAAGGAATTATATGCAAAGTCGAGGTATAAACTCGGTTTGGAATAAATACAATATGTTGCGAATGTGGATCAACCTTCTTAAAAGGAAGTCGCATGTCACGCTCATCATCATTATCGTTGATGTCCTGACCTAAATAGTGCATAGCGATAAAATCGGCAAAGGCAAGTCCTCGTCCGTTTGCCCTTTCCTGATGCTCCATATAATGCTGTACAAGCACTGGAACTTTAGATAATTGCCCGAAAAAGCAATTATTAAAGTTGATTAGAAGTATCAATATATAGAGAGAAATTTTTCGCACAGTACAAAAATATTAAGATTGATGTTTTATCACAAGGCTTATCTGTTAAATCTTTATCATTTATAAATCTATGTTTTTAAAGATTTTACATTTGAAAGATTTTACTTATAAAATTTTTTCGTTTTGATTATAGATATTTTATATAATTTAATTTCAAGTTTATACAATTCCCATGTTTTGCGAAAATTTCTCTTTTTACTCGCTCTCACTTGGCATGGTCAGAATTTTACAAATCTTCAAAATAAATAATTGCAAATTCTCGTATATCATCGGACTTCCAATAACTATCAAGCATTAAAATACATCTTTCAAGGATTCTAAATTTTAACAATTGTTTACCGTGATTTCACTGTTTTCATATTATAAGAAAAAACTTAGTTAAATGTTTTTGATTCAAAATATTAGAGATTTCTTTTAAGTAGTTTTGAAATAAATGCGACTATTTATGTACAATTTAAAAATGAAATTAACCTACTAAAACATTTTTTTTAGTCTATTTCATCATGAATAATTGCATTCAATAATCAAATATTTTTTTATCCACGCCTCAAAATAAAATATATGAAAGTTGAAAAACTAACATTTCTGATCCTACTTTTAGTTTACCTCCCATTTAAGACTTTAGCTCAAGGAAGCGGTCCACCACCGCCAGGGCTTCCTGATCCTCCTCCCGCAACTATTGAACAAGGAACTGCTATTTTATTTACTGCGGGAATAATATTTGGCTTTTTAGTAATGATTAAGAAAAAATCATAACAAAAACATCTCCTAGTTTCTTTAAAATTCAGTAACGAAATTCTTTTTCAAAAAGATTAAAACTCAAAAAAAATGCGTTATGAGAAAAACAATGATTCTAATTCTAATAAGCATTTGCAATACGTCTTTTTCACAGATTTATTTCAGTCCTAATGCGTATATGTATGTAAAAAGCCAAGTGCTGTACGTTAAACAAAATCTCAATTTAGCATCAAATTCGAATTTATATTTGCGCAATAATTCACAGCTAGTTCAGGGCACTACTACCGTTTCAGGAAATTCAGGCTTGGGAACTTTATCTGTTTTTCAAGAAGGCACTTCTGACAATTTTGATTATAATTATTGGTGCTCACCTGTTGGAAATGCCTCAGCAACTGTTGGCAACGAGAATTTTGGAATTACAATGCTAAGCCGTCCAACAAGTTCCACTTTATCAACGGTCGCGACAATACTTCCATCGGGAAGTTATGATGGAACTGCAAATCCATTAGCCATTGCTTCTTCATGGATTTATAAATTAGTCAATGCAAACAATTATTCACAGTGGGTACTTGTAGGTGGTGCAACCTCATTAGTCGCTGGCGAAGGATTTACCATGAAAGGAACCAGCGGAACTGACGTACTCGATCCAGAAGGAACTGGTGTATCAAATAATCCTGGAAGTGCGCAACGATATGATTTTAGGGGAAAACCAAATGATGGAAATATCACAATTGCATTAGGACTTAACAATGCCACTTTGACTGGCAATCCATATCCATCTGCTTTGCATTTAAATGCTTTTCTTCTCGATCCTACAAATGCCGCAATTACCGGAGGTGTAGCTTATTTTTGGCAACAAGACAAAAGTGTAAATTCTCATTATTTAAGTGCTTATCGCGGCGGATACGGATCATATTCTCCTATTAATTTAACCTCTGAAGGAATTTATATTCCGCCAACATTTAGCTCTTACAAACAAGATGGAACCGTAAATCCTGGGCCAGGATCAGGTACTGGAACTGCTGTTTTGCGAAGACATGTCCCAGTTGGACAAGGTTTCCTGCTAAATGGAAAATCCAATGGAACGGTTACTTTTAAAAATTCACATCGCGTATTTTTAAAAGAAGCAGTTGGATCTTCCCAATTTGAAAAACACTCCCTAAATGCCGAAAACAAAAATAATGATGAGACAGAAGAAACTGCACCTCTTTCCTATTTTAGATTAAATGCTATAATCAACAATGAATTTACCAGACAATTGGCGCTGGCATTTCTTCCTGAAGCTACAGATGGTGTTGATATTGGCATTGATGCTTTGAACTTGACTGCAGATCTTCCTAATGATGTCAATTTTTGGCTGAGTGATGCCAATTATATCATTCAAGGAGTCAATTTTAGTCTGGAGAAAAAGATTCCGTTAATTGTTAAGGCGACAGCAAATTCCACCTTAAAATTTTCTATTCCTGAAATCATAAATTTTGATTCGTCGCAAGCCATTTTTATCTATGATGCTCTTGATCAATCGTATCATGATATAAAAACTGGCTCTTACGAAGTTGCGATTGCACCTGGAACTTATACGGATCGATTTAAAATCGCATTTACAAGTCATACTTTAAGCATTCCAAATAATGAAATTTTAAACCAATTTGTCATTTATCAAGACAATGAACGCAATAATCTAAAAGCATCAAATCCGAATTTGCTCGCTATAAAATCGTTCAAATTATATGATATGACAGGAAAAGTGGTCTTTTCAAAAATAGATTTAACAACAAACTCTAATTATAGTTTTACAACCAGCGGATTAAGCTACGGAATATATATAGCAGAATTTCTGACTGACGACAATCAAAAAATAACTCAGAAAGTTGTTATCTCTAACTCGGGAAAATAAAATGACTACAATTTTAATAACAAACTAATCGCGTATATTATGGTAATTAAATCTACATTTCAGAATCATATAAAGTTATTTCTTGTTTTCTTTTTTTAACACTGACAATTCATGCTCAAATCGGAATTGGAACCGTCACACCAAATGCTAGTTCCATATTAGATATAACTTCTACAACTCAAGGATTACTCGCCCCAAGAATGACAACTGCACAACGAACAGCCATTACCACTCCTGCAGAAAGTTTGTTGGTGTATGATACCACTGATAAAGCTTTTTATTACTACAATACAACCACCAGCACTTGGACTAGAATGGCCATAGAAAGCACAATCAAAAGAAACAATTATAAACTTGTAAAAACAGCATCAGATTTAGCTCCAGAATTAACTGCCGGTGGAGGATCTAGTTATCTGCTCAATACAAATACTTTATATGAAATAAACGGAACAATTACACTCACAGCTCCCATAAATTTAAATAATGCTTATGTTACGGGATTAGATGCCAATGAGGATATTTTGCAGTCATCTGGAACTATTTTTCAAGGAACTACCGGAGGAAGCATCCGATATTTGACCTTAAAAGGCGCAAAAGCTTTTGATGTTACAGGTCCTGGAATTGCTACAGCAACTTCTATGCTGGTTCAAAATGTAATAATAGACGGCATGACGACAAATGTTGGAAATATTTCCGGTTTCGGATTGTATTTTGGCAATATCATTCAATTTATAAATAATACGAATGGCATAACTTATTCTAATATTGGAAGTTTACTTCTAAACAATCAAGCTTGGCTAAATACCAACAATGGCACTTTTGAAACACTTACGGGCACTTTTGGTTTAGTACAAAAAAGCAGTGGATTTAGTTCTGTCAACGGAGCTGATTTAGCCTTAGATGTCAGCGACAGTACATTAAGTGTCGGAACGGGAATCTTGCTTGGTACCGTTTTTTCAGGAACAACAACGGCACCTACAGGTTACGTAAAAGGATACGCTAGCGACTTCGACTTATCCTGGATATAATTTCAGTACTGCTTGGACTGTAGATGCGCCTGGAATTCCAAGGGAAGGTGACAGCGATGCTACTGGCGATATAAATTTAGATGCCGCAGTTGGTACCGGCGCTACAACAACATTTACCGGAACAACTTCGGCCAGTAGAACTAAACTGAATGGTACAACTACTTCTAATAGTTTATTTCGTTTTACGAAAGATGGAAATAACAGAATCACATATAGGGGAAACAAAACAAGATATTTTCAAATCACAGCTTCAATGTCCTACCAAGGCAGTGGCGCAGATATTACATTAATATTGTATTTTGCTAAAAATGGTGTTGTATTGACGGATACAAAAGTTTATGGCCGACCATCAACAGGATTTTTAGCTACAGCAGGTATTTTGGCGTTGCCGATAGTAGGAACAGTGCAACTTAAAAAAGATGATTATATCGAAGTATGGGCAGAACGCTATGACGGAACAGGAAATATTTCAACAATATCCTTAAATTTAACCGCAAGATAATTAAACAAAAAAAGTGCTGACAAATTCAGCACTTTTTTTCATTCAATTTCAAAATATTCAATTTTATAATGCATCAAAAAGTTCAGGTTAGTCTTTAAGAAATTTGTCTTTCCCGACTTCATCATGCCATCTTTTGCGATGAAATTCATTAGAAAATTCTTTTCAGTTCAATTCCGTTTAGGATGGTTTTACCCGTTTTTTGTTTGAAATCAACCTGAATTCCTCTGCCGTCTTTTACATAAATCGTCGTTTTCATATCAACGGCTTTTTCAGGTTCCAAGTAATTATTATTTCCGAAGTTTTCCAGAAATAATTGTCCGTTTACCAAAACATCAAAAACTCTAAAGGCTTTTTCCTCCTTCTGACTTTTCTCTGCTAAATTATATGCCAACGCTTCTCTTGTTTTTCCTGAAAGAAACTCAGCAAAATAAAGTGTCAATTCATATTTCCCGTCAGGAACATCAAAATTAAAAGCTTCAATACCTTCTCTTTGCGTTTGATAAATCGGGTCATTTTCAGTTCCTTTTATCAATTTATTTGTTCCGTATGGAATTTGAGGATTTCCAGGCATTTTGTACGCTTGCCCTCCAACATAACCCCAGCTTCCTTTTGTATAAGCTTGTTCTGGAAGCCAATTTTGCTGTGTCAATTCTTCGGTAAATTGTCTTTGATCTCCCAAACTGATTCTGATATTTTCAAAAGGATATTTTTCACTGTTTAAATTGGGAGCATAAAGTGTAAAATGAATTGAAGCAAAATCTTTTACGCTTTCATTTGAAGTCGAAAAAGCTTCTACGATATTATTCCCATTTTTGAACGGAACTTTAAAAATAGCCGATCCTTCTCTTGTTTTCTGGCTTCCTAAACTTTGTCCGTTTACTTTTAAAGTGATTTCATTTTCATTTGAAAAAACTTCCAAATCCTGATAAAAAACCGATTCGTTTTCTGCACTTAAAACTCCCGAACGATTATTCCAACTTTTCGATCCGATGCTTACAACAGGTTTTTTCAGCAATCTTGCTTGATAGAAATAATATGCATCTTTCGGAATTCTGTCCCAAGACATAATTCCTTTATTGTTCATATGTGGCCAGCTTTCCGCTCTTCCTTCTGAATTGAATTCAACTAAATTCCAAATCGTTCCTCCGGCAACATAATCCAGATTTTCAATTGCATTCAAATAATGTTTGTGATACAACATGGCATATTCCATCGTTTTATCAAACTTTTTCGGATTATCAGAACGCATTCTTCTATCAGCATCGGCACCAAATTCTGTAATAACTACAGGTTTGTCTGGCAATACTTTATGATGATTTTCAAGGAATTTTTCTAAACCGCCAAATTCACCATTGTACCAACCGTGATATAAATTCCATCCTACAATCATCGGAATTTTTGTCAATCCAACCGAATTATACAAATCAAAAGCGCCGTGATTTGGCAACATCGTATAACGTGTTGGATCTTCTTCGCGAGTTGCATTTTCCAGTTTTTGTGCCAATGCGGCAACATTTTTATAATAGTTTTGTCTCTCTGGCGATTTATCCTCATATCTCGGACGAAGCAAAATTTCATTCATATACGCCCAAACAATCACGCTTGGATGATTGAAATTCTGGCGAATCATTTCGCGTTGCATTTCAATGCTGTTTTCTTCAAAAGCTTTTGTCTCAGTAATTCGGTTTACTTCCGGAGTTTCAACCATCGCCAAAAGTCCGATTCTGTCACAAGCTTCTAAAACCGATGGATCTTGCGGATAATGTGCCACACGAACAAAATTTCCGCCCATGTCTTTTATCAACTGCATATCTTTTTCGGCTAAAACATCTGGCAATGCATTTGCCAAATCTTTATAATCCTGATGACGGTTTGCTCCAATTAATTTGGTTGGTTTTCCATTCAAATAAAAACCTTTATCAGCAGTAAATGAAAACCATCTAAAACCGACTGGCGCAGAAAATAAATCCAGTTGTTCTTTTGTTTTTTTATCTACAATAACTGAAACCGCTTTGTATAAATAAGGTTCATCTGGCGACCATAATTTTGGATTTTGAACTGCTTTTGAAAGCTGTAAAAATCCTGTTTTAGAATTTGGCTTTAATTTTAAAGCAGTACTCAAAGTAGCAACTTCTACATTATTTTTATCGAATAATTTAGTAGAAACAATTATATCTTTTGAAAGTTTCGAATTGTTCTCAATACTTCCTTTAATTTGGATTTTTGTCGCCAAAGCTGAAACCTCTGGAGTTGTAACAAAAACACCGTCAGAAGCTCGGTTTGTCATATCAAAATGCACTTCATTTGAAGCAATCAAATATACGTCGCGATAAATTCCTCCGTAAAAAGTAAAATCGGCATCAAGAGGCGGAATATCATCGTTGTAACTATTATCCACTTTTACCACAATTTGATTTCCTTTTTCAGGATTTTCAAACTGAAGAAATTCATTTACCGGAAAACTGAAAGCAGAATAACCGCCAATATGCGAACCTACTTTTTTCCGTTGATGAAAACTTCTGTAGTTTGATTTGCACCTTCAAAATAAAGATAAACCGATTTATTTTTCCAATCCGGATTTACAAAAAGCGTTTTTTTGTACCAGCCTTCACCTCTGTAATATCCCCATTGATCGTCCATAACGTCAAATTTGTTCCAGCTGTGAGGCAAGTTGACATCTTCCCAAACATTCTTGTTTGCATTTTCTAAATCGTCTTGATTTAATTTTCCTTTGTAAAACTGCCAATTAGAATTGATAGATTGTTTCATTTTTTCCTGACTGAAACTAGTCGCGAAGCAAAATAAAGTTACAAGCAGTAAAATCTTTTTTTAATCATGGTGTTAATTTTGTGGTTTTGCCAATCTGCAGTCAAAAATCCTCCGGTTGTATTCCCAGAATCTGCTACAAATTGAATTGTAATTTGGTTTTCGTTTTTTAATAAAGCCGTCGGAATCGTATATGTTTCATCATAAAACGAATTTAGTTTCTTGGCTTTCAAAATTTCTTTCGCAATTTCGACATTATTTACTAAAATCCTAAAGGATTTTTTCCTCCATCACTGCCAAAATACGTACAAATCAAATTTGCTTCTGTACTGTTTTTCGTATTCATTACAAAACTAAAGTAGCCACCATCGCGCACGTCTCTCCAGCGCATATTTTGAAATTCCCCGTAAAAGTATTTTTCCCTACATACTGATGATCTCTTTCGGGTTGCGTTTCTCCAATTCTTAAATGATCTAAAGTTACAGCCTCAAGTTACTCTTATCCAACAAGTTGTTCCTAAAAAACTTCTTTCTGAACTTTCCATTCAAGCTGTAGAAAATTTATCCCAATATACCATATAGCGGTTGTCAATTATCGAGTATAATGGCAATAAAGTAGTTTTTTGAGTATTGTCTATAGTAAATTTTAGCTTGTTTTGGTCATTTAAATGAGTCCAATTGTTAATATCAGAATCGTTGGTAAGCAAAACCGGAATTTCTCTCGCTTTCATTGCATTTCTATCTAATTCTCAAGCCAAAACCACTGACCCATAAAGCATTGCATTTTTTTCTGATCATCTGGCATAGCTTGATTATAAAGATGTATCGGCATAATGTATTCGATTACATCACTTTTTTTAGTTCGTCCTAAATCACAAAATAACTTGCCGAAGTTAAATTTCCTGTAGCTTTTTTACCATTAATTTTCACTGACGCATTTGAAGTCTAAATTGGAACACGCAAATAAATTTTATTTTTGAAACTTCCTTCCTCAATCTCAAAAGTCACTTCATCACTTTCCGGAAAATTTCTAATTTGTTTTATTTTAAATCCTTTTTCTTTCTAATTTAAAACAGACGGAATAAAAAGATTGATTTACAAATCACCTTCGTTTCCTTTGGCATAAATAGCCTCATCATATTTGGCGTGATTCTCCATTCCTGTTTCTGGATTTAACGAGGGCAGAATATAATTGTAAATTACACATTCGTAATAATCCATAAAATATTGCAGAAAAACAATTATTATCGCTTTAGAAAAAAACAATTCTCATTTTAGAATTTTAATAAAAAGCGATGGAAATCGAATTCCAGAAAATCTCAAAAACAAAATTTTCGAGCCATTTTTCAGAGCTCCAGATACCACGAGCATTACGGGAACCGGAATTGGATTATCACTTTCGCATTCACTAGCAGAATTGCATTCAGGAACATTAAAATTAGATACGGCTGAAAAGCAATACAATAGTTTTGTCCTAGAATTGCAACTTCATCAAGAAAAACATACGATCCAGCTTCTTATAAGTGATGTAATGATGCCCGAAATAAGCGGATTCGTGTTATGCCAAAAAATAAAAACAGATTTACAATCCAGTCATATTCCAGTGATTTTGCTTACTGCGAAAGATAATTTGAATTCAAAAATTGAAGGTCTTGAAGTTGGCGCTGATGCCTATATAAGTAAACCATTTTCAATGGAATATCTAAAAGCTCACATCGAGAATTTAATTGAGAATCGAAAAAATTTAATGGATTTTTATTCTAGTTCACCACTATCACATTTAAAAAGTGTCGCACATAGCCAAATTGACGAAACATTTATTAAAAAAACTAGACGAAATCATCAATGAGAATTTATCAAATGCCGAATTAAGCGTCGAAATCCTTGCTGAAAAGATGGCAATGAGCCGTTCTACTTTTTACAGAAAAATAAAAAAATTACCAACTTAAACCCAAATGAACTCATAAATATCGCCCGACTTAAAAAAGTCGCAGAATTACTAAGTTTAGACCATCATAAAGTATATGAAATCGCAGAAATTGTGGGCTATAATCCTCAAACGACATTTGAGTTCGTAATTTCCAGAAACAATTCAAAATGACACCCACAGAATACGCACAGATGAATGAACCAGGAAACAACTAAAAATACTTTTCAGTTCTAAAATTAAAAAATCCCTTAAATGAAATTTCATCTAAGGCATTTTTTACCATATCATATTAAGTATCATTTTTTTAAGAAAATTTTAAACCCCAATATTACTATACTTTCTTAATCCAAAAGATGTCTAATGATTTATAAAGTAGAAAGAATAATTATGGCGTTTCCCTCCGGGCCGTGCTGTCCGCTGTATCTTTTGCGGAAGAGCTTTCAACGGAGGATGAAAGTTGCGGGTTCCCGCAAAAGGATGCCGCTCCCATCACTAACGCGGCTCCGGCCATAAAAGAAAGTTCCGGTTTTAATGATTCCCCGCAAACCATATAAAACAAAAAACCCCGTCCGAATTGGACAGGGTTTTCAAAAGAAAGGCGACGACATACTCTCCCACAATGATGCAGTACCATCTGCGCAGGCGGGCTTAACTTCTCTGTTCGGGATGGGAAGAGGTGAGCCCCGCCGCAATAACCACCTTAAGGTTTTAAGTGATTAGCTTTTAGTGATTAGCAATTAGCTTTGGACTAATCACTAGTTACTTTTTACTAGTCACTGCTCTTGCGCGAGCTAATATCTTAACATACTGAGACAAAGAAACAATATCCATTATAGAAAGTTCTCTCCCTCCGATTGCTCGGAGGGAAAAGGGATGTACATAAGCTTACGGATTATTAGTACTACTCGACTGTGACATTGTCGCCTTTACATCTGTAGCCTATCAACGTGGTCATCTTCCACGATCCTTAAAAGAAATCTCATCTTGTGGTGGGTTTCGCGCTTATATGCTTTCAGCGCTTATCCCTTCCCAACGTAGCTACTCTGCGGTGCCCCTGGCGGGACAACAGATACACTAGAGGTTGGTCCAATTCGGTCCTCTCGTACTAGAATCAGATCCACTCAAATTTCTAACGCCCGCAGTAGATAGAGACCGAACTGTCTCACGACGTTCTGAACCCAGCTCGCGTGCCACTTTAATGGGCGAACAGCCCAACCCTTGGGACCTTCTCCAGCCCCAGGATGTGACGAGCCGACATCGAGGTGCCAAACCCCCCGTCGATATGAGCTCTTGGGGGAGATCAGCCTGTTATCCCCGGCGTACCTTTTATCCTTTGAGCGATGGCCCTTCCATGCGGAACCACCGGATCACTATGCTCTACTTTCGTACCTGATCGACCTGTATGTCTCTCAGTCAAGCTCCCTTATGCCATTGCACTCTGCGCACGGTTACCAAGCGTGCTGAGGGAACCTTTAGAAGCCTCCGTTACTCTTTTGGAGGCGACCACCCCAGTCAAACTACCCACCAAGCAATGTCCCCCGCGCCGCGGGGTTAGGCCTCAGATAAACAAAGGGTTGTATTTCAACAATGACTCCACAACGCCTGGCGACGCCGCCTCATAGTCTCCAACCTATCCTACACATCATTTATCCAAGGTCAATACTAAGCTATAGTAAAGGTGCACAGGGTCTTTTCGTCCCACTGCGGGTAAACGGCATCTTCACCGTTACTACAATTTCACCGAGCTCATGGCTGAGACAGTGTCCAGATCGTTACACCATTCGTGCAGGTCGGAACTTACCCGACAAGGAATTTCGCTACCTTAGGACCGTTATAGTTACGGCCGCCGTTTACTGGGGCTTCAATTCAATGCTTCTCCGAAGATAACATCTCCTCTTAACCTTCCAGCACCGGGCAGGTGTCAGGCCCTATACTTCATCTTGCGATTTTGCAGAGCCCTGTGTTTTTGATAAACAGTCGCCTGGACCTCTTCACTGCGGCCCCGCCGTGGGCGGGGCGACCTTTCTCCCGAAGTTACAGGTCTATTTTGCCTAATTCCTTAGCCATGAATCTCTCGAGCACCTTAGGATTCTCTCCTCAACTACCTGTGTCGGTTTGCGGTACTGGTACTAATTACCTGAAGTTTAGAGGTTTTTCTTGGAAGCCCTTAGGCGCACTATCTCTTTGTCCGAAGACTCCGAGTACTATCGTATTTCACCATTCTCTACGGATTTGCCTATAGAGAATATAGCTAGGTACTTCAACGAACTATTCCGTCAGTTCGCGGCGCTTTCATCACTCCGTCACCCCATCACAGTAATTAGTAGTACGGGAATATTAACCCGTCGGCCATCGACTGTCCCTTTCGGGTTCGCCTTAGGACCAGACTAACCCACAGCTGATTAGCATAGCTGTGGAAACCTTAGTTTTTCGGTGTGCGGGTTTCTCGCCCGCATTATCGTTACTTATGCCTACATTTTCTTTTCCGACCGGTCCAGCATGCCTTGCGACACACCTTCAGCCCTGTCGGAATGCTCCCCTACCACTTTGCATTGCCGCAAAATCCATAGCTTCGGTAATATGCTTATGCCCGATTATTATCCATGCTCGTCCGCTCGACTAGTGAGCTGTTACGCACTCTTTAAATGAATGGTCGCTTCCAAGCCAACATCCTAGCTGTCTGGGCAGACAAACCTCGTTCTTTCAACTTAGCATATATTTGGGGACCTTAGCTGATGGTCTGGGTTCTTTCCCTCTCGGACTTGGACCTTAGCACCCAAGCCCTCACTGCTGTGAAACATTATATAGCATTCGGAGTTTGTCAGGAATTGGTAGGCGGTGAAGCCCCCGCATCCAATCAGTAGCTCTACCTCTATATAACTATCATCAGCGCCGCACCTAAATGCATTTCGGGGAGTACGAGCTATTTCCGAGTTTGATTGGCCTTTCACCCCTACCCACAGGTCATCCGAAGACTTTTCAACGTCAACCGGTTCGGTCCTCCACTGTGTGTTACCACAGCTTCAACCTGCCCATGGGTAGATCACACGGTTTCGCGTCTAACACTGCCGACTAAAGCGCCCTATTCAGACTCGCTTTCGCCGCGGATCCATGGCTTAACCACTTATCCTTGCCGGCAACGTTAACTCGTAGGCTCATTATGCAAAAGGCACGCCGTCACCCCACTTAAGGGCTCCGACCGCTTGTAGGCGCATGGTTTCAGGATCTATTTCACTCCGTTATTCACGGTTCTTTTCACCTTTCCCTCACGGTACTGGTTCACTATCGGTCTCTCAGGAGTATTTAGCCTTAGCGGATGGTCCCGCCGAATTCAGACAGGGTTTCACGTGCCCCGCCCTACTCAGGATACCGCTATCCATTACACTCGTTGCCCATACGGGGCTGTCACCCTCTATGGCGCTCCTTTCCAGAAGCTTCCGGTTCCTTGTGCATGAAATGTCGCGGTCCTACAACCCCAGATATGCCGCAACATGCCTGGTTTGGGCTAATCCGCGTTCGCTCGCCACTACTTACGGAATCACTTTTGTTTTCTTCTCCTCCGCCTACTTAGATGTTTCAGTTCAGCGGGTTTGCCCACCTATCGGTGTGCTATGCCTTCAGCATAGCGGGTTGCCCCATTCGGATATCTGCGGATCGATCTGTGTGTGCCAGTCCCCGCGACTTTTCGCGCCTTATCACGTCCTTCTTCGCCTCTGAGAGCCTAGGCATTCCCCATGCGCCCTTGTTTTGCTTATTGTACCAATCTCGTTTTCAAAACGAGACCGTTTTTTTGTTTCCGCCATCGCTGGCAGAAACGCTTTCTACTTTTTGTATTTTTCTTATCTCAATATGTCAATGAACTTTTTCCCGATCCATCGGGATTGTGGAGAATAACGGAGTCGAACCGTTGACCTCCTGCGTGCAAGGCAGGCGCTCTAGCCAGCTGAGCTAATCCCCCATTTTGAATCTCAGATTTTAGAATTCAGATTTTAGATCCCTTGATTCTTCTCTAATCTCTTTTGGCGAATCCCAGCTTCCAGAATTTCCTTTGCTCAAGTCAAATAGTAGTCCCGGGCAGACTCGAACTGCCGACCCCTACATTATCAGTGTAGTACTCTAACCAGCTGAGCTACGAGACTCTGTTTTTCTTAAGTTTTATCATTTTTTTTAAATCGACAGCAAGAGTAGCGCAGTCTTGGATCCCAAACCATCCGGTCCGCATCTTTTTTCCTCAGCGTGTATTGCTACCAACACTAAGGCTCTAGAAAGGAGGTGTTCCAGCCGCACCTTCCGGTACGGCTACCTTGTTACGACTTAGCCCTAGTTACCAGTTTTACCCTAGGCGGCTCCTTGCGGTCACCGACTTCAGGCACCCCCAGCTTCCATGGCTTGACGGGCGGTGTGTACAAGGCCCGGGAACGTATTCACCGGATCATGGCTGATATCCGATTACTAGCGATTCCAGCTTCACGGAGTCGAGTTGCAGACTCCGATCCGAACTGTGACCGGCTTTGTAGATTCGCTCCCCCTCGCGGGGTGGTCGCTCTCTGTACCGGCCATTGTAGCACGTGTGTAGCCCAAGGCGTAAGGGCCGTGATGATTTGACGTCATCCCCACCTTCCTCACAGTTTGCACTGGCAGTCTTGCTAGAGTTCCCGACATGACTCGCTGGCAACTAACAACAGGGGTTGCGCTCGTTATAGGACTTAACCTGACACCTCACGGCACGAGCTGACGACAACCATGCGAGCACCTTGTAGACTGTCTTGCGAAAGTTCTGTTTCCAAAACGGTCAGTCTGCATTTAAGCCTTGGTAAGGTTCCTCGCGTATCATCGAATTAAACCACATGCTCCACCGCTTGTGCGGGCCCCCGTCAATTCCTTTGAGTTTCAAACTTGCGTTCGTACTCCCCAGGTGGGATACTTATCACTTTCGCTTAGCCACTGAGGTCGCCCCCAACAGCTAGTATCCATCGTTTACGGCGTGGACTACCAGGGTATCTAATCCTGTTCGCTACCCACGCTTTCGTCCATCAGCGTCAATCCACTGGTAGCAACCTGCCTTCGCAATTGGTATTCCATGTAATCTCTAAGCATTTCACCGCTACACTACATATTCTAGTTGCTTCCCAGTAATTCAAGTCCTGCAGTATCAATGGCCGTTCCACCGTTGAGCGATGGGCTTTCACCACTGACTTACAAGACCGCCTACAGACCCTTTAAACCCAATGATTCCGGATAACGCTTGGATCCTCCGTATTACCGCTGCACGCTGGCACGGAGTTAGCCGATCCTTATTCTTACGGTACCGTCAAGCTCCTACACGTAGGAGTGTTTCTTCCCGTACAAAAGCAGTTTACAATCCATAGGACCGTCATCCTGCACGCGGCATGGCTGGTTCAGGCTTGCGCCCATTGACCAATATTCCTCACTGTCGCCTCCCGTAGGAGTCTGGTCCGTGTCTCAGTACCAGTGTGGGGGATCTCCCTCTCAGGACCCCTACCCATCGTCGCCTTGGTAAGCCGTTACCTTGCCAACTAGCTAATGGGACGCATGCTCATCTTCCACCGTTGTGACTTTAATCGCTTCCCGATGCCGGAAAACGATGCTATGAGGTATTAATCCAAATTTCTCTGGGCTATCCCTCTGTGGAAGGCAGATTGCATACGCGTTACGCACCCGTGCGCCGGTCTCAAAATCCGAAGACTTCTACCCCTCGACTTGCATGTGTTAAGCCTGCCGCTAGCGTTCATCCTGAGCCAGGATCAAACTCTTCATCGTATATTTTAATAATGTATATTCGACGCTTATCTAGTGGTTATATTCGGATCTTCCGATTCCGTTACTCTTATTCTGTTTGTTCCGATTCTCATCGGAACGGCTGTCAATTCAATATGTCTACGAACGTAATTTCTTGTATTCCGCTTGTCTCTCAAAGCGGGTGCAAAACTAAAACTTCTTTTTGTTTCTCGCAAGAAAAACTTGAAAAATTTTGAAACTTTTTTTCGCTTCCATTTTCTCATTTCTCTCTCAATCTCTCAAGGAACTTTCCGTGTTTTGCGGGGTGCAAATGTAGAACGCTTTTTCAAAACCTGCAAGCTTTTTTTGAACTTTTTTTCTCAGGAATCTCTTCCCGTTTGGTTCCTATTGCCTGCCAGTATTTCTGTGAACGTTTTCGCTGTTGCGGGTGCAAAAGTAGCACCTTTTTCCAGTTGTGCAAGGCTTTTTTCAATGTTTTTTCGGTCTTTTTTTATTTTTTCCCTAACTTGCTGATAACCGTTTCTTTACAAAGCAAAGTTTTTTGAGTCATTGTAGCGTTTTTCTGAGTTATGATATGCTTTTGATTGTTTTCGGATCTTTTCTGCTCTCCGTTTTATGGAATTCCCAGTCTTCGACACTCTTTTTGAAGAAAAAACAAGGCTTAAGATCTCTTTTGGATCCTCTTTTTAATCCCCCAGAGCCACAAAGACGCAGAGTTTTCACTTTTTTATTCTGTTTTTCATCACAGGATTGTCTTTTCCTTCAATGAATTTCTCCTGAAAACCGGCGCCATAACCCCGATAGTCCCGAGGCATCGGGAGGAAATCCTTTTTGTGGCGGTCCCGAGGCTTCGGGAGCCACAAAAAGATTGAAGCGGATAGCGGGAAACAGCTCCTGAACAAATCCGAAATCTACATAGGAGTCTTCATCGTGTGCATAAGACGCACTGCTGTGCGCCTCTACCCTAAAAGGCTTCTTATTCTATTATACTATATATGTACACAAAAAACAAACCCGACAGGTTTTGGAAACCTGTCGGGCATAAATTAAAAATGAAGTTCCATAAGCATACCTATATATTATAACGAAGATAATATTATCAAAATATCCTTTTTATATTTGCTTGAAATGAAATTCTATTAATACTATTCACTTTTTTTACCTATTAAGATGACAATAGAAAATTTAATTGGCAGATATGCTATTTCAGGAAGCAATCAGGACGAAAGCAATCAAATAACTTATAAAGGTGTTTTGACTTTAACTTTGGATGAAAACAATCGAATAATTGCACATTGGTTAATTAACAATTCACAAGAACAAAAAGGGAAAGGCTTTTTTAAAGACAATATTCTTGTCATTAACTTTAATTATAAAGGTGACGATAGAAAAACGTATAAAGGAGTTGCTGTTTATAGATGTATTACCAGAGATGTTCTTGATGGATTTTGGTCTGAAAAACATGGAAACCCACTTTATCTCGGGACAGAACATTGCTTAAGAATTGAAAGCACTGAAACGCTCAACTAATAGATTTTTCATTTTTTCTTCCATTCAAAATTCCCATTCTGACTTACATTAAATTTTGTAACCTTTCCGTTCTCTTTTATAAATTCACATTCTGCTCCCAGAATATTTTTAAATTGGAATTTTGTATCGGATTGAAAAATTAATGGAACTGTTCCTTGCCCTGAAATTTTAGCAAATAAATGCCCATTTTCTTTTGTGATTACAATAGTTCTTTTAGTATCTATTGATAATGTATATGTACCTATATAGTTATTTAGTAAAGCATCGTCAACTTTTACTTCATTTTGGAATGTTTTTCCCAAAGCGAGACTGGCAATATCAACTGACAATTCTTCTTTTGGAGCACACTCACAATTAAATAAGGCGACAACAAATACATCTTCTTCAGGAAAATAGATTTCATTACTTAAAAATCCTGTTATAGCTCCGCCATGCTCTATTGATTTTATACCCTTTATATTTTTTAGTATCCAACCGTAACCATATCCTATTGTACTTCCATCTTTCAATTTAAAAGGCACAAATGCTTTTTCTAAGGTTTCTTTTTTAAGTATTTTATAGGAATATAAACCTTTGTTCCAGTTAAACAAATCATCTACATTTGAAATCAGTTCACCTGCCGCATATGCAATGGTCATGCTCCAGTAATCAGCATTTTTAAATTCTTTACCTTCTTTTCGATAACCATTAACCCTGTTTGGAATAAGATTGTTAGAAGTATCAAAATAGATTTGCTTTAAATCTAATGGTTTTAAGATGTTTTCCTGCATATAGGTTTCATAACTTTTGCCCGATATCTTTTCAATAATATACCCCAAGAGAAAATAACCTGAATTACTGTACTTGTATTTTGTGCCTGGCTCAAATTCTAGAGGAACGTTTTTAAAACGATCGATGATTTCTTTTGGCTCAAAGTCTCTTCTTTCCAAATAAGGTTCCTTGTAGTCAATTTGCATATAATCTTTAATTCCTGAGGTGTGAGTCAGCAGATTCTCAATAGTTATTGTTTTAGATTTTGATGGGTAATCAGGAATGAATTTCTGCAGGCTATCTTGCAAAGAAATTTTGCCTTGCTCTACCAATTGCAAAATCGCAACAGCAGTAAATTGCTTTGTTATTGATCCCAATTTAAAAACCATTTCAGGCTTCATTGGAACATTTAATTCTAGGTTTGCGTTTCCGAATGCATTTTTATAAACAATCTTGCCTTTTTTTGCTACCAATATTTCACAACCAGGTTCTAACGGACCAAACTTAGAAGAAAGAAGTTCATCTAAGTTTTTTCCAATTGCATTTCTTCTTTAGATTGTCCATACGTATAAACTAAATATAAAAGACAAAGCAGAAAATATAATTTATTCATATCACTTATTGGTTATTCATTAGCAATTACCCTGAGACAATTTACTGATTTTCAATACACAACCCAACTATTTCTCATTAAAATCAACCAACTTATTGTTTCCGTTTTTAAATTCGATTACGACTTTTCCGTTTTCCTGATCAGTAATTTTTGCAGGAACCAATTCTTTCTTGCTCCATTTTTCACCTGATTTTTTCCAAAGCATCAAGACAGAAAAAACATTCGATTTTTTTGGCTCGGAAACTGCTACTATGTTTATGACTGTACTTTCGTTACTTTCAGGATGCAATCCTTTTGCGTTTACAATTTCAGTTTTACTCCATCCCAGGAGTGGAATGACTGCAAGTTGATATTTTCCATTATCGATAATCGTAACTTCATGTCCTTCTATCTTCTTTTTAGTTGTAATGATTTCTTTATCTAATTTTGGCGACGCATAATGCCCTAAACGCATTGAAATTGATTTATCGCTATTGTTTTTGTCTACTCTTAAAATTCCGTTTGGAAGCGGAATATCGGCTAGATTAAACTTTATATTTTCATCTGTTTCTAAAACTGCATTTCTGTAATAAATTCCGTTTTCAAACTTTTTAAAAGTGTATAATCTAAATGCTTCCCATTGCTCTTTTTTGTTTTTAATGACATAGTTCATCGATACTTCTCCATTTTCTCCATCTGCCTGCCATAAAAAAGCACTATTATAGGATAATCGGTTATAGTTTTCTGTCGATCTAAATTTCTGCCAATCACTGCTTACTTTTTCGTGACACCACGCTCTGACTTCAGAAGCACCGATATTAGGGTAATCTGTAATCAGGATTTGAGAATCTCCTTGATATTTATTGTAAACTTCATCTTTTTTGAACTTGGTATCCCAATCTCCATTATTTTCTTTGCTTGTCCAAAATGGATTATTATCTGGCACCAACAATCCTAAAAAGACTTTCCCCATCCAATATACACTTCCACGACAGCTATAATTTTGAACTGCTGGCTCAAAAGCGCCATAAAAACCAAGCGTTGGTACATTGTCTTTCATAAAATCAGGATGCGTTAAGAATTGCTTTATTACGCCCGACGAAATTCTGCGCATCCAGCCATAATTAGTATTTGGATCGTTATAAAATCCCATTAACGGAAAAGGAACAACAGCACCAGTTCTATAACTGATACTTCTTCCCCACATAATCATTTCACCATTTTTGCTGAATAAATAAGGATAATTGTCTTTTAGATCACCAAAATTTGAAGCAAACTTAGCTACAAATTCGGGATAATGCTTTTTCCCGAAAAACTCTGACCAAATCGTTCCATACATCTGGAAAGCCCACATACTATAATAATCAAAAGCTGGAGCATCATTGTACCAACCATTGCTTCGATAATGTTTCAGAGATTTTTCTAAATATTCAACAAGCAATTTTTCATTAACGCTGTAGCCTTGGTCTTTAAAGAAACTCAGTACAAAAATGTTGAAGAATTTCCAGTTAGAATCCACTGTCGGGCCGTCTCCGTAACTCAGCATTATTTTTGCCAAATCGTCTTTTTGCTTTTGCGGAAGCGGTTTCCACAGAACATCTGGATTTGTCATAAGCGAAAGCGCCAAAGCTCCAAATTCAACTAATTTTTGGCTTGGACCTCCATTTTTTCCTCTTGGCTCTATATATGAAGCACTTGTTGGATCTGTCAATTTTCCTATTTGATATCGATAATAATCCGCAACTTCAATATTGTTGATTACTAAATTCGGATTTTCTTTTAATAACGGCGATGCTATAAATAATGTTCTGCAAAGGCCTTCCAGTTTTTCAGTTGGAACTTGAGATTCATTTGCTGGATAACTTTTGCCTTCTTGTTTTGGAAATTTCATTGGATCATCAATTGAATGAACATAAGTAAATGCTCCTTCAAGCAAATACAATGCCGCATCTCGCCAATGCTGTTTGGTCATTCCGGTATAGGGACTATTTTTGAAATCAGGATTTTTTACCTGAAATACATTTTCCGTGTTTTCCTTTTGTTGAGAAAATAAAGACTGGCCGAAAATAACAGTCAAAAACAATAATACTTTTAATTGATTCATTTTAAAAACTTTGCAATTCTTTTACTACCACTAATTTATCTCCAGCCAAATCAACCTCAAAAAGTTTCGGAATTCTGACTGTTTTGCCATCTACTTTTTTATGACTGTGAACCGACATCAGCCATTTTCCTTCAAAAGTTTGAAATAACATGCCATGTCCAAAATTTGGCGGCGTAATAGGATCTTTTTCTTGGATCCATGGACCGTCTAAAGTACCGCTTTTAGAATAGGCTACTCCTTGCGTATAAACGTCATAAATCCAGCTGGTCCAAATCATTCCCAAACGGCCAGTTCCACTTGTAAACAAATAAGGACCATCAGTAACTTTATTTGGCTTATCATTGCCTTTTGCATCTTTCTCTCTGCTCCAAGGCGAATCGCTTGCCTTAAAAAGTAATTTTCCCTCTCCTACAGAACCGCTTAAATCTGGTTTAAGTTCTATTTTTTCAATGGTTCCATTTCCATTTTGCAACCATTCATAACAATAAATCATATAGGGTTTCCCGTTTTTGTCAACCCAAAATGTACCGTCAAGTGTTGGTTTATTAGCAGGCAAATAAATGTTATTTTTCACGGGAACGTAAGGTCCTTCTGCTTTATCGCTCACTAAAATATGACTTGCACGACGTTCAATAACATTACCAGCAACTGTATCTATTTTTTTGTCACGATTTGTAAAAGTGGCAAAATCGTAATATTTATTTTTATACAAATGTAATTCAGCGACCCAAATCATAGGGTTCGGTCCCATCCATGAATTTGGATCTGTTTTGACAATATCATAAGGACCACTCCAAGATTTTAAATCTTTGCTTTTCCAAAGTAAGCCCCCTGTTCCAGTCATATAATACATATTGGATTTCTTATCTGCTAAAATAGCAGGATCGCTCAATCTAATTGAGTCTAAAGGAATTGCTTCTTTTATTGTTCTTTTTTTCTGAGCATGTACCGCTGAAAAAAATAAAAAACAGAGAACCATAAGAGAAATAAGGCCTAATTTCTGTATAAAAAAATTTTGTAATGTTTTCATTTTCAGATTTTTTAAAACAATTAAGATTAACAAGCAACTGCAATTTATTAATTTACCAACATTAACAACTACTATATTTTTATTGTTTTTTTGCAAAAATTGTTAAATTCCATTTGTCAAACCAATTCAAAACAGGTTTTTCATTTGCAATTGTAATTGGCAACCAAATATAACCGCCATCAATTGGATTTTCAGGTTTCCAACGGTCGGCCATGAAAATGAACTGATCTTTTTTCCTTGAACTGGAAGAATATAAGTACTTTGCGAATGAAACGTAAGCGCCGCATCTTTGCCTACGCATGGATTTCCGAGTGATTTCCAAGGGCCAAAAATCGATTTTGCCGAAAAAGAGCGCGCTTCATTTGGATCCCAACCAGTACAACCCGAAGTAATCATATAATAAATCCCGTCTTTTTTGAAAACAGCAGGTGCTTCATTGTGTCCTGCAGGCGCCATTCGGGACCATTTTTCGGTAAAATCCAAATAATCATCTGTAAGTTCTGAAATATGCAGGGTCAAATTTTCTTCAGAAGAATGAATCAAATATGCTTTTTCATTATCATCAACATAAACTGTCATATCTCTAGACATTTGGCCTTTATTAAAATCTCTGCGAACCAGCATTCCGTTATCAATTGCAGTTAGCCATTCAGGGCTCCATGATTTTAACTGGCTTTCATTTGCGGAAGCAATTTTATTTTCATTTTTATAATCCATAGGCCAAACGCCTTTATTAGGATTGTACGATTTAAGATATTTAAAGGGACCTTTTGGATTATCACTTATTGCAACGGTCGCTTTTGCCGCGCTATAACCTTGTCCTTTCAATTCTAAATGAAACCACATTATATACTTGCCTGTTTTTTTATTGAAAATTACTTTTGGGCGTTCCATTATACAACCTTTTGTGATTTCAGAATTTGGGTTTTCTTCTGCTTTTAATACAATTCCTTCGTTTTGCCAATTATATAAATCTTTGGAAGAATAACAGCTAAAACCTACCAAAGAAGTGTTTCCTGATTTTCCTGCGGTTTTAAATTCGCCATACCAATAATAAGTTCCTTCAGAAAAAAGAATCCCTCCACCGTGAGCATTGATATGAACGCCATCAGTATCTTTCCATTCTTTTCCTGGAACAAATTCTTTATTTTGACCATACATTAATAGGCTGATAAAACTTATAATGATTGAATATTTTAATCTCATTTTTTAATTATTATTTTTTTGATAAACTCTGATGTAATCTATTATATACTTTGACGGGAAACTGTCTGGGGCAAGTTCCCCGCCGTTTATACCGCCAACAGCCAAATTGACCAATAAATAATGTGGTCGCTGAAACGGAAGTGTTTTTTGATCTGGATTTTGATTTGCGCCTTTCACACTGATTTCATTCAGCAATTGATCATCCACATATAATTTTATCCAATCGGCATCCCAATCCATTCTCCAAATGTGAAATTTATCGGCCCAAGCATTGTCTCTAAAATCGCTCAGCTTTTTTGTTTGACTGTCCCAAGCCGTATTTTGCTGATTGGATTTCCATGCCGCATTTGCTAATATTTTTCCGGTATAATATTCCATGATATCAATTTCTCCATTTGCAGGCCAATTTCCATCTATGCCCAAAGTCCAAAAGGCCGGCCACATTCCTTTACCAACAGGAATCTTAGCCCGCATTTCGAATCGGCCATATTGCCAGGAATGCTTTCCTTGCGTAATTAAACAGGAAGAAGTGACTTTGATAGAATCTCTCTGTTTCTTCCAGTTAGGATGATTTTTAGAAATAAAATTCGGGTTTGCTCTGTTTTCTTTTCTCGCTTCAATAATCAAAAAGCCATCTTTGCAGTATGCATTTTCTTTTTGGTACCACTGATTTTCCTCATTTCGCACAAAACCAGATTCATAATTCCAATTCTTTTCATCAGGAGTTCCGTCTGTTGTAAATTCATCACTCCAGACTAATTTGTATTTTTTATCCCTAAACGCTTTTTCTGCATTTGAAACAAATCCATAAATTACTGTCAGAACTGCGATTACAAGCAAAAAACGTAGAAGGTAAAATTTCATTTTCTTATTTTTTAATCTAAATTTTTCTTCTTTAAAATGAAAAAAGAACATTTCGATTTTGGTTCATTTGATGCAATAAAAATCTAGAGCATTATTTTTTACGATAATAATGCGTTCTAAATCAATATAACATTTGTTGTTTGTGAATAGACCAACGATGAAAACAAAATGCTGATCTTTAAAATGTGCTTGAATAATTATTATAAATAATACCTCTGCCGTAGTTACAGCAGAGATATTATTTAATTCCAAAACACAATACCTAAACTAAATAGGCAAAAAAGTTGTATTAAAGCTGGCTTTCATCTGCGACTGCATCCTGCCATTTATCCCAAACTTTAATATTTGGATCATAACCATCATAACCATAGTTCTGACTTAATTTACCTTTAATATTTGCGGTTATGGCACTATTTGGAATTGGCCAATAGTTATTACGCTTGTCCATGGTATAAAACTTAGTACCATTTGGAACCACAATTCCGCTTGGATATTTGTTATATAACGTATAATGTGCAATACGCTGGTACCAGTAACTACCTCCAGCCGCATCGGTACCGGATTGTTTATCCCAATTGGTTTTATTATAAGTCTGGCCCCATTCATCTGGTTTTCCGCTGAGCGCAAGACAATGTGAGATACGTTTTAACTCGACATTTCTCCATTCTTCTAAATAAAGTTCTCTTCCTCTCTCTGCGCAAATATCGCCAATAGTGACTGTAGTGTACAGTTGTGAAGCTCCTGCTCTAGTTCTAACTGCATTTACATCCTGAGCGACTCCACCAACATTCCCTTGATAAAAACGTGCTTCGGCTCTTAATAAATACGTTTCAGCTAAACGATATAAATACCAATGCGCTTTACTTCCTGTACTCGCTCCTTGAAAATCTGTTGCGTTTGGATTTGTTTCATTTACAACATCATGTAAATATATTTTGTATAATGGAAAATCAAACCATTCGCGAAGTGTATCTTTTGACAATAAAGTCGTACCATTTCTCAATCTAAAATTTTGCTGATAGAATGCCGAAGTTTTATCACTGTACTTAAGATCTTCCATATTTACCCAGTTACCCACTGTACTATTGTGTCTAAGATCTTGTTTGTCTTCTACACCATTTACAACCCACATTGGATGCTGTGAATAATAAGAAGCACTAATGGTAGCAATACCGCGACCTAATGCTCTAGCATAATCATATTTTGCTTGGTAACTAGCACTGTTTGAGGCAAAACGACCAGTCGCTTGTTTTCCGTCAGGCGTTGTAACAGTAGCTGAATTCCAGTTTGGTCCAAAAATTCTCATTGAGGCAAAAGGTAAAAATGATTGAACTCCACCATTCGGCATCACCATAATGGCTTCTGTGTTTCCAGCAATAACCTTATTTTCAGGTCGATGCAAGTCCCAGATTACATTTCTGCTGATTGTCCAAGTAGTTGGATTTCCTCCTTGATCAAACGTTCCAAAAGAATTTTTCATTAACGAATATCCAGATGAATTAATCAATAAATCGGCTTGATTTTCTGCATCTTTAAATCTTCCAGAAGCCAAATAACATTTGATCAATAATTGGCGACAAGCTCCTTTGTTCACCACTCCTAAATAAGGCAATTTTGATTGTTCGGGTACCCATTCTACAGCTTTTTCCATATCAGCGGTAATCATTTCAATGATCGCTTCTTTTTTAGTAGAATAATAACTCTGCTTTGGAACTTCCAAAATTTTTGTAATCAATGGAATATCTCCAAATTGATAAACCAAGTTAAGATAACGGTATGCTCTATGAAAATAAGCCTGACCGATATATTTACGTTTAACATCTTCTGTTAAGCTTGTCACCTTATCAATGTACGTCAATACGGTGTTGGCATGTTTAATTCCGGTGTAAGCTTCTGTCCAGTAAAATCCGAAATAAAAATCATCATTTGTTGCTGTTTTATAGCTCATGGTTGGCACCATCGTATTGGCAAAATCAGCGATAGTACTACTGTTATCTGTTTTTCCGTATTTTGCCATATCAGAAAAAACATATTCCGTACCAATAGGCACGCTATTGCTGGCACTATTATAATGAATATAATTGTTACGAAGCTGTTTATCAGCACTTGCTAAAACGGCCTGCAATCCAGATTCAGTACTAAATGTAGTTTCAGGCTCGTAAAACGAAAGCGGATCTGGTTCGAGAAAATCCTCCGAACAAGAGACAAAAAGAGCGAGCAACCGCAACTAAAGGCGCTATTCTTGAAATTTTATTTTGTATATATCTTTTCATTATTGACTAATTTTTAAAGTGAAACGTTGAATCCTAAATTAAACATTCGTGTAGCAAGCCCTCCTGTTTCTGGATCTCCAAAATATTTCCATTCTTTAGAAGCTGACCATGTTGCCGCATTTTGAACAGAAGCATAAATTTTGAAGTTTCTGACATGCAGGCGGTCTATTAAATCTTTAGGAAGAGAATACGCTAGCGAAATATTGTCTAAACGAATAAAACTGCGATTATACAATCTTGCAACTCCAGCTCCTGCAGGACCTCTTGCATCAAGACGCGCCCATTCATTTGTCGGATTGTCAATTGTCCAGTATGGATTTACAAACGGATTGTAGTTGTTTGTGTACAAACTTCCATCATTATAATTATTCATATAACGTCCATCCATTGATTTGTGCCCCGTGTATGAATACATATTGATTGCCAAATTCCAATTTTTATAAAATTTAAATTCATTACGAAGCGACCAGTTGATTGGCGGTGCTGTTTGTCCTAAAAACTGTTTGTCTTTTTCGTTATAGGTTGGTTTTCCGTTTACGTCATCAGCAGTATAACTGTTTTCGATTTTTGGGTCACCTGGGCGTTGTCCGTATTTTGCGGCTTCAACAGCTTCATCTTTCTGCCAAATTCCGATTACTTTATAATCCCAGATTTGAGAAATTGGTCTGCCGATAAACCATCCGTTCGTTTTATCATCTGCTTCTTTAGTTCCAATAACATTTCCGTTGGCATCTTTAACGTCTTCCATGTTGCCATACAATTTGTTGATCGTATTCTTATTGTATGAAAAAGCAAACATCGTTGACCATTCAAAGTTTGGATTTTTTATATTTAAAGTATTCAGAGCGATTTCAATACCTTTATTTTCAACTTCTCCAAGATTCGTTGCAATTGATGAGAAACCAGTAAACTCTGGCAGACGCTGACTCATGATCATATCGTGAGTAACAGATCTATAAATATCGATTGTACTTGTAATTCTGTCATTTAAGAAACCAAGATCAAGACCAATGTTTGATGCTGTTGTTTTTTCCCATTGCAAATTAGGATTTGCCATACGATCAATTCCAAGGTATTTCATATCCACAATATTTCCTGAAGCATCCAGATATCCCATTGTTGCTCCTGTACCAGAACTTAAGTTTGCTAAAGCCAAATAAGGATCTGCAAGCGATCTGTTTCCGTTTTTACCCCAAGATAGACGTAGTTTACCAGTACTCATTGGCGCCCAATGAAACCAACTTTCTTTATTAAAACTCCAGCCCAATGCTACAGAAGGAAAAGTGGCATAAGGATAAGAAGCACCAAAAGCTGAGTATCCGTCGCGACGTACTGTTCCTGTAATCATATAACGATTATCGTAAGAATAGAAAATTCTTCCCATCAATGCATCAGCGGTTTGATGCGTGTCTGTTGCTGTAAATGAACTATTTGCAAGTGTCGCATTCGCAATATTGTGATATCCTAAAGCATCTGAAGGCTGAATATTATTTGCATCAATACGATCTGACCATGTTTTTAAATCTTCAGCTTCCTGAACAAAAGTGGCAATAATGTGGTGTTTTCCATTAAATGTATGATCCCAAGCTATTGTGTTGTTGATGTTCCAAGTGAATTTTTTACCATTTTCTCTGTCTACTCCTATGTTTGCGGCGCTCCAGTTTTTATTGCCCGCAGACTGAAAATAACGATTGTAGAAGAATTCATAACGCGGAGAAGCATTAAATGAATACGTAATACCATAAGGCAAAGTAACCTTTGTATTGAAAATAGTGTTCAATACAGTGTAGCCTCTGTCAAGATCCATATACTGGCGATCGTAATAATAATTGTATCCACCAATTGTTGGTCCCATTGGCTGTCTTGCATAGTCGCCGTTTGTTTCTTTAAAGTTCGCAAACGGGCTGTTTCTTAACATATTGGCATCCCAGTAATTAGTTCCTGTACCCACAGAAATATCTCCGTCTGAACGATCTTGAAAATTAACATTTGCTCCAAATTCAAGCCAATCAGTAACTTTAGCATCCACTTTCATATTGGAACGAACTGCTGTATAGTCATTACCTTGAATAGCTCCTTCTGAATCTAAATAGCCCAAAGAGATATAATAATTTACTTTATCGCTTGCTCCAGAAACACTTAAATTATTGTCGCGGTTTATTCCTGTTCTAAAAGTACTGTCGTACCAATCGTGCGTTTTTCCATCAACAAAATTTTTCAAAAGCGTAGCATCCGTAATACCTAAGCGCAATCCCCACACTTCATTCAAGCTTTTTCCTTGAATTTGTGCCGCTGGCTGATAAGCAAGCCACTGCGCCTCTGTTATACCGTACTGACTTAATTGACTAGGATTTGTGTAATAGCCCGGTTTACCCGCGACTGTTCCTGTAACCCATGCCTCATAATTTCCAGTTGTTGTATTTGTGCCATATGTTTTAGCAGTCTCCCAATCTTCACGATATTTTACATATCCTTCTGGAGAATATACATTACGATAGGCACTTTCGTTAACAACCGTCATGTTTGTGGTAATATTAATAATCGGCTTGCCTGTTTTTCCTTTTTTAGTAGAAATAACAATTACACCCATCGCATGACTTTAGATCCATATACTGCTGTTGCCGATGCATCTTTCAAAACATCAATCTGGCCAACATCATCAGGATTGATTTCTGAAAGTTCACCATAAAACTGCATTCCGTCTAAAATAATAAGAGGCGAATTATGATTAGCTCCATCAGGATTGTAGACAGAAGTTTGCCCACGAATCTGCAAAGATCCTCCTCCTTTTGCATCAGCAGAATAACCAACTTTTAATCCCGGAACACCTCTCAATAAATCTTGAACCGTTTGCGGATTTTGGTTAGCCAAAGCATCTGGTTTAACCTGAACTATTGATCCTGTTAAATCACTTTTTTCATTTTACCGTATCCAACTACAACAACCTCACTCAAAGATGTCGCATTTTCTACCAGTTTTACTGCAATATTTGTTCTATTATTTACTTGAATTTCCTGAGTCACATACCCAATATAAGAGACAACTAATATTGCATTTTGATCTCCTTTTAAATCAAATTTTCCATCAAAATCTGTAATCGTACTAATTTTAGTTCCTTTGATCGAAACTGTAGCTCCTGGAAGCAGCACTCCGTTTTGGTCTTTAACTTGTCCAGTGATTCCATTTTGCTGTTCCATTTTTTCCAGCGCATTTGTTCCTGAAGGTATTCCTGCGTATGCCTGAACTTGAGTTAAAGAAGCTAGTACACAAAAAATGGCCAATTTCTTTTTAAAATCAAATGCAGATCCATAATCAGGAGTCTTCATCTTCCTAATAAAGTTTTTCATTTTCTTGGTTGTAATTTTGGTTAAATAATTAGTTTGGTTAAATCGTCGCTGTATATGAAATACTGCATTCAATTTGAGTTACAAATCTAGCAGAACACTATTGTTGTGGAGGGGGAAATATGATAATATACAAGGGTCAAATTGGTATCTTACCGCAAAAACACTAGGTTTTTAAGATATTTTCAAAAAAATCACTGCTAAAATCAAAATTCCATAAATATGAAATCTCTTTTCGTCAAGAACAATATTTACAGTATGCACAAAATTTTATATAAATAACAGCGAAATTCATTTTTCAAAATCTGCATTTTTTGCAAAAAATCGGCTTAACTTCTACATGAAATTAAGCCGATTCATCTCTTATTATTTTGCTGAAAACTATTTCACAAAACGATACATTTCTGAAGCGACCAATAAAAAAGCACCCACACCAAAATCAGCTGTAGAATTTTTATCAACGACTTGTCCCGGAATCGCTTTTTCGCCAATTGGCTGTACATAACCAACAGTTCCGTCTGCTTGAAGCGCGAAAGTGGTTAAATAATTCCAAGATTTTTCTGCTACTGGCAAATAGGTCTTTTTATCTAAAATTCCGTTGTTGATTCCCCATAAAAAACCATACGTAAAAAATGCAGTTCCGCTAGTTTCAGGTCCTGGAGCATGTTCTGGATCCAAAATACTTCTTGTCCAATAGCCTTCTTTTTGTTGTGCTGACGTCAATGCTTGAGCCATATCTTTAAAACGCTTTATGTATTCCGCTCTATGCTTCGATTTTTTTGGTAAATCTTGAATTATTTTAGCGTAGCCAGCAAAAATCCATCCGTCTCCCCTCGCCCAAAAGTCTTTCTTGCCATTCGCACTTGTATGTTTTGGATAAACATATTTAGCATCTCTAAAGTATAATTTTGATTCCGAATCATACATAATACTGTCTGCATATTGTAGATAAGTATGTAGTTTTTCAAGATACATTTCGTTTCCGGTAACGTTGTACAGCTTTGTCATGACAGGCATCACCATATACAAACCGTCAACCCACCACCAATAATCGTTTGCTGAAGTACTCATTTCATATTCCATAACTTCTTGCGCACGGGCAATTTTTTTAGGATCGTTTTTGCCTGTAAAATTGTATAAATCGATATAAGTCTGGAAACAAATCTGCCAATCGCCAAACAATACATGTTTATCGGTTTCGCCGTAATTGTATTTCCATTTTGATTTATCAGTTGATTTGGCGCCCATCCATTGATTTTTCTCTGCCCAAGCCAAAGAATAATCCAAATATTTTTTGTTTTTAGTGACTTTATAAGCCTCCATGTTTCCGGTATGATAAGCCGAAACATGCCAAAAGAATTTCCTGGTTCTGTATGTGTCGTCTGCCAACGATTATTTACTTTATCGATAATTGCGATAACCTCTTTTTTAGATTCTTTTATTGCCGATTCCTGTTTTACAGCAGTGCTTTTACAGCCAACAGCAAGTAATGAAACTGCCATAAATGCCATAAAAATTGATTTTTTTAAATTCATAATTATAATAAGGTTAGTAGTTTAGTTATTTTGAAGCATGATCAATTGGAATTTCCTGACCAGACCATATTTTCTTTTGTGTCCAATGCTGATAAGGATCACTCCAAAAAGAATCAGAAGCCGGAAGCCCAAGAACTAAAAAGGCCTCTGTACACAAATACAAACTTCCAGTTGAAATATAACCTTCGCCAATATTTTGTTGATGACCGTATAAACCAATCTGAAGCCAGCCATTTTTATCAAAAGTTTCTTTGGCATTTATTTGATTATTAATCATGAAATAAAGCGCCGAACGAACTTGCGAAGGAGCAATTTCTTTTGGAAGTTCTTTCCAAAGCGCTATTTGCGACAAAAGTTGAAAAGCTCCAAAACGATACGCCAATGATCTTCCAATTGGCGGATAAGTTCCGTCTGGAGAAATCAATCTTTCCAGAATTGTCGCATAACGTCTCGCTCTGTTCAATTCTGTTTCAAAATCTTTTTTGTAGTCGCTGTTTTTTTCTTTCAAAAGATTCAGAATATCCAACTGCATCGGATGAATCACAAAACTGTTATAGTAATCCCAATGAAAATCAGGTCCGTCGCCATAAATTCCATCACCTAGATACCATTCTTTATGTTTCAATAAAGCAAAATTCAATCGGTTTGGATCTTCTTCTTTATCAAATTTGATAATCGCCGCTTCGACCATTCCTGCAAAAAGAAGCCAATTGCTCTGATATGGTTCAATCACTCGAGTCGATTTTAGTGCCGTAATAACATTTGCTTTTGTAACTTCATCAAGCGGTTCCCAAAGCTGTTTTGGCGCACGCAATAAACCTTGTGCAAAAAAGCCGCATCAACCAAGGGCTGTTTATCTTTTACAAAATTCATAAAATCAGCCGAAGTTGGATCAGTCGCATTGTGAATAGATTTTTGTGCCAAAGCGATATACTTTGCTCTTAACTTTCCTTCGGGAGTATTATCAGCTCCTAATTCCAGCCACGGCGCCATTCCCGAAAGCGTTCTTCCAAAAGCTTCTAAATACGTTACATGTTTTCGGTCGTCCCATGCGCCTGGCGATCTTTCGACAGGCATCAACGTTTTCAACTGATTATTGCTCAAGGCAGTTAAAACCGGATCACCAATTTTCACCAAAGAAGCCACAAAAAACTCACGCACTTTTTCCGGAGAATCTTTTTCTGGTTTCTTTGATTGTCCCTGAACATTCAGTGCTAGTAAACAAATAAATACTGCTAAAACAGCATTTTTAAAACGATGACTCATATATTTTCTTTTATCTTTTTATATTCTTTTTTCTTGCTTCTTGCTTCTTTTTTCTCTCTTCTTTTTTCTCTCTTCTTTTTTCTACGTTGATTTCCAAAAACTCTCATTCAGAATGTATTTGTTATCCTTCACATTTTGATACTTCTTTTTAAATTCCGAAGGATTCAGATTATAAAACTGTTGAAAATGTTTTCTGAAATATTTAATATCGCCAAAACCAGCAATCGAAGCCGCTTGGCTTATTTGCAAATCGGTTGTAATTAATAACGTTGCAACTTTTCGAAGACGGACATTTCGAGTAAATTCCAAAACCGATTTGCCTGTAATTTTTTTAATTTTTTTGTACACCAAAGAATGACTCATTCCCAGTTCTGATGCCAATTCTTTAATATTAAAATTGTCAACATCTAAATTAGAATCAATAAGTTCGATGATTTTATCGAGGAGTTTTTTATCTTCATCAGACAATTTCGGACCCGCCACATTTTTTGTAACCGAATTAAGAAGATAATTTTGCTCACTATCACGTCGCGTCAGGATCCCGTTGATTCTGGCCAACAAATAATCATTATCAAATGGTTTTGTAATATAATCATCGGCTCCAACTTCGGCTCCTTTCAATTTTACATCTTCAGACGTTCCTCCGGTAAGAAGAATTACAGGAATATGTTTTAAATCGGCATCTGATTTTATGTGTTTGCAAAACTCCACGCCGTTCATTTCTCCCATCACAACATCTGAAATAATCAAATCTGGCTGTACTTTTTTAACAATACTTAAAGCCATTTCGGCATTTTCAGTCGCGGTAACGTGATATTTTGGAGCTAATATTCGTTTTAAATAATTCCTAATCTGTACATTATCATCAACAATTACAATGCTTTTAGCATCTTTGATCAAATCTTTTACAGTTTCAGGTTCTTCTTCAATTGGCTTCAAAACAGTTTCTCGAATAGCAGTTTCTTCTAAAGCTTCATCCAGAAATAAAGTTCTATCGCTCAAATCTTCACGAATCTCAATATCGCCAAAATGCTCTTTCCCAAGAAGCAGTCTAATTTCAAAAACAGAACCACCGTTTTCATTATCACGACAACTTACTTTTCCGTGATGCTGTTCAATAAACTGCTTTACGAGATACAAACCAATACCAAATCCTTTGCGGTTATTTTTGATGTTTTTACCCGACTGATAAAACAAATTAAATATTTTGTCTTTGTCGGCATCTAAAACTCCTTCTCCGTTGTCAATAACATTTATAATGATCTCATTTTCTGTGCAACGCAAATTGACAGCGACTTTTCCATTCTCTTTTTCGGTAAATTTTAAGGCATTGGAAATCAGATTGAACAATGCCATTTCTATTTTTTCCCGATCGACATACACCATTAAATTTTCCTCCGAAATACTAAAACTGTAATCTATTTTTTTGATTTTGCATGATGCACAAAACAGCTGAAAACCTCTTTAGATAATTCAACAATATCAATCTGCCCCACTTTTAGCTTTCCGGTTTCGGTTTCTGTTTTTCTAAACAAAAGCAATTGATCTACTAAACTCAAAAGTCTTCTTGAATTGCTGTAAACCATTTCTATCGCTACAGGATCAATCTGCTGTTCAGTACCATAAATAATATCTTTCAGTGGATTAATAATCATCGTTAAAGGCGATCTGAATTCATGCGAAATATTGGTAAAAAAGTTAGTTTTTTCTCGTTCAATTCTTTTTCTTGTTTTGCCAAATCTTGAGAAAGACGTACTTCATATTTAAGTTTTGCTTGTTCACGCTGATATTTGTCAACGGCGTAAATAATAAACAGAAAGGCTATAAAATAAAAACAGTATGCCCAACCACTTCTGTACCAAGGCGGTAATATGGTAACAGGCATTGAAATCGCTTTTGTGTTCCAAACTCCTTCCGCATTTGTAGATTTTATTTTAAGAACATAATCGCCTTCGGTTATTCTGGAATAATTTGCGCTTCTTATATTATCAACATAATGCCACTGCGAATCCCAGCCTTCTAAAAAATAGGCATAAGAAATTTTTTCAGGCAAACTATATTCTAATGCCGCAAAATCAATATTAAGCATTGATTCATCATAAGGAAGCTTCAGTTTTTCAATTCCGAAAGCTCCTAAACCTTCTTGATCATACACTTTATTATTGACTTTAATCGAAGTAATCACCAGTTTAGGAAAAGCGTGAAGTTGGCTGTTTACTTTGGTATCAATAATATTAAATCCTTTGATGCCACCAAATACGATTTCTCCAGTAGAAAGCCTGAGCGCCGCATTGTAATTAAACTGATTGCTCTGAAGTCCGTCAGCATCATGATAACTGGTGGTTTTTCCGGTATCAATATTATATACAAATATTCCGTTATATGTACTGCACCAATAAGCGCCCTGTTTATCACGAACAATGTTTAAGATTGAATTATTAGGCAGGCCATTTCGCTGTGTTAGAAATTTTCTTTCAAAAGTTTTCGGGTTAAAAATCATCAAACCACCACCTTCTGTACCCACAAGCATTTTTGAATCAGAATGCGAAACAATAGATCGAACTGGATATTTCACGTCGATTTCTCTTCGTTGCATTGTTTTGGTATCGAATCGGAATAACTTTGAAAAATTCCCAATCCAAAGATTATTCTGATCTTCCGCCATCGAAATAATACCGCGAATTCCAGCGTTCACAAAATCAAATTGGTCTGTAATTTCATTATATCGGTACAAGCCTTCTTCATCTGGAGAAGTCGCCCATAAAATATTCTTTTTGCATTTGAATAAAACCCAAATATTTTTTTGAACTCCTTTAAGTTTTGGATTAAAAAGATTGTATTTCTTAAAACTGTGCGTTTGAGAATTAAAAAGACAAACTCCGCCACCGTAAGTTCCAAACCAAGTTCCTTTGCTGTCTTTTAAAATAGCCGAAACGAAATTATTGCTGAGTGAATTTGGATTATTTGCGTTATACGAATAATTGCTAAACGTATTTGTTTTTCTGTTCCAAAGACTTGCGCCTGCTCCATCTGTCCCAATCCAAAGGTTTTCAGAATCTTGTTCGCATAACGAAAGAATAAAATCACTTGGCAAAGTGTTTTTTGTCAGCTCGTTTTTAGAAATGGTCACAAAAGGACTTTTTGTCTCTTCAATCGTATTTACTCCTCCACGCAAGGTTCCAATCCAAACTCGATTTTCATTATCTAAATATAACGATGAAATAGCGTTGCTGTTGAGTTTTTCCTCATCTAGACAAGCATTTAAAAGCGAAAAAGAATCTTTATTGTAATTGTATTTTACGACTCCATTCCCGTTTGTAGCAATCCAAAGTTCATTGGCAGAAGCCTTAAACATCAAATCAGAAATTGGATATTGAATTTCCTGATTGGCATAAAGATGATGTGTTTTATTTTTTGTATTGTATTTCAAAAGTCCTTCTTCAGTCGCCATCCAAATATTTGAATATTTGTCGAATAAAATACAGCCACTTCCAACAGTACTCTCAAAAACAACAGAAAGTCTTTTAGTCCCAGATTCCATTGCCACTAAACCTACGCCCGCAACAGAGCACCATAATTTGCCCGAAGCATCAAAATCTAATTCTTGTACGTGAAAATCCCACTTTAATTTTCCTTTTACTAAAAGCGGAATTTGAACAATATTTTCATTTTCTCCTGCGAGCATACAGCAATCCTTTTCCTGCAGTAGCGATATACATTTTTGACTTATAATCCCTGATTTGATTGACAACAAAATCTATCTTTTCACTTTTAGACGTTTTTTCATTGACATAATTCTTTGTACTAAATTGATTGCTCAAATAATTGTAAACAGAAATCCCTCCTTTTGTTCCAATCCAAATTTCATTCTGTGTCCCACAAATACTTACAACTCTGTTGTTTACTAAAGAATTAGCATCATTTGGCTCATTTCTGAAATTTAAAAAATTATAACCATCATAGCGACTGATTCCGTCATAAGTTCCAAACCACATTAAACCTCTTTTGTCTTTATAAACAGAGGTTACAGCATTATTAGCAAGACCATTTTTTATTCCGATATACCTGATATCATATTTCTTTTGTCCAAATTTGGGAATAGCATTTCCTGCAGTCTGTGAATTAGCTGTGCAACAAATTAAAAACACTAAAAAATATAGAATTTTGGTTTTCAAAATTTCGGATTTGAGATTAAGTATATATTTTTTGAATAGTATTATTTCCTTTAAAAATGAGAATTATAAATTATTCGTGTGAAAAATACAATTATTAAATTAATCTTAAAAAAAACCTATGAAAATAAATCATAGGTTTTCTTGTAAAAAACACATACAATTCTTAATTAATTAACCAATGAAATGATATAAGAATAAGTATATTTTTTGTCTGTTAAACGATATTGATCGTGTGGCAAACGGCCCCAGCTGTCATCACCTCCCACACCTCTTTGCTTATAATCTATATGAAGATAAACAGCTTCTTTAGAATCTAAATCCAAATCAGACGGGTGGCGTTGCGCTTTTGTTTTTCCTGGATCCAACATTTCTGTCGAAATATTCAAAGCACTAAAACCAAGAGCTTGTAATCCTTCGATTTTTAGGCCTTGACTTTTCTCATTTTTCAAAGTCAGCCAACGAACATCCGTTTTATAACCTCCTTCTTGCGGACGAATATAACTTTTAGTGTACTGATTTATAACCTTATCTGAATACTCACCAACAAACGCCGCCGAATTTCTATCTGAATAATTTTCCCAAGGACCTCTTCCGTAATATGTCAAATTATCGAAACTTCCGTTTAACTGTGCGCGCATTCCAAAACGTGGCATTTCAGGCAATTCTTTTCCAGCTAAATCAATAGAAGCCGTAATTTTTATTGCTCCATTATTCTGAATCAAATAATCAACTGTGTAAGGAACATCAATTGTTGCCAATTTGTAAACTGCTTTTATCAATAATCCATCAGTTGCTTTTTTGTCTAAAACGACACTTACAACTGTAGCATTTTTTGAAGCTTCTTTCCAAACCACTAATTTATTTGGCATGTTGCTTCCAAAATCATTATCGGTTGGCGCACGCCAGAAATATGGAGTTGGGAAATTGGTGAAAATTGGATTTGAATCATTTTTCAAATTGTATTTCAGAATTTCTCCTTTTTTAAGATCAAATTCTCCAGCAACATTTTCAGTTTCAAAAGAAACTACATCATTTTTAACTGTGTACTTTAGTTTTGAAGCCGTTTTTGCGCTTTCATTATTTTTGAAATAAGAGCCTTTTCCAATTGCAAACTGCTCTCTTGCAAATTCATGTCCTTTAGCAACCAAAGGCGCATCGTATTTTGAAACCGCATAAACATTCACAAAATATTCTGAATCAGAATCGATTGAACCTAAATCTAAAGCTACTTTTTTGCTTTCTTCAGGCGCAACATCTAGATTAAATTCTCCTGATTTTGCAATTACGCCATTCTTAACCAATTCCCATTTAAAATTGAAATCAGAAAGATTGGTAAAATTATAAAGGTTTTTCACCGTTAAATCTGTTTCATTATCAAGCTGAAAATGAATATTTTGATATACTTTTTTAATTTCGCTTAAAGCTGGTTTTGGCGTTCTGTTTGAAAAAATCACACCATCAGCACAACCATTTTCGTCATTTTGAAGTTTTGAAGCTCCTAAATCACCTCCATAAGCCCAAAATGTTTTTCCGTTTGCATCTTTCGTTTTTATTCCTTGGTCAACCCAATCCCAAATAAAACCGCCTTGCATGTGTTTACTGCTGTTGATGATGTCCCAATATTCTTGAAAATTTCCACCGCTGTTTCCCATTGCATGCGCATATTCACACATTATGTAAGGACGTTTTTTATCTGCCGATGCATAGGATTTCATACTTTTAATTCCTGGATACATTGGGCAAACAATATCTGTATTTCTATTTTCTCCCGCTTGCTCAAATTGCACTGGACGCGTTGAATCGACTTGTTTCAACCAATCGTAGGCATCATAAAAAACGGGACCGTTTCCGCATTCATTTCCTAATGACCAAATGATAATTGAAGGATGATTTTTATCAAAAGCGAACATTCTTTTAATACGGTCTAAATGCGCCGGCGCCCATTCTGGCAAATACGCCGGATGTTTTTTCTGGTCAAACCAATTTTGCCATTCTGCTCCCATTGCATGCGATTCTATATTGGCTTCATCTACAACATAAAATCCATACTCATCGCATAAATCATACAATTTTGTATCATGCGGATAATGGCTCATACGAATCGCATTGATATTGAATTCCTTCATTAATTGAAGATCTTTTCGCATCAATTCTTCGTTTGGCACGTGGCCGTTTACATCATCATGTTCGTGAATATTTACACCTTTTACCATCACCGCTTTTCCGTTTACTAATAGCTGTGCGTCTTTGATTTCAACTTTTCGGAAACCTGTCTTTTTAGAAACCGCTTCAAGCACATTCCCTTTATTGTCTAATAAAGTAATCGTATAACGGTATAAATTTGGCGTTTCGGCATTCCATTGTTTTACGTTTTCAATTGTTTTCGAAAAGCTAACATTTTGTTCTTTAGCATTTACCTTTTTGTTTTCAGAATAAACTGTTTTTCCTTCTTTATCACACAATTCAACTTTAATAGACGGATTTTTGATCTTGTTGTTTTCGAAATATTTTAAAGTAACATCAATATTGAAAAGTCCGTTTTTATATTGATTGTCTAAATCGCTTTTTACAAAATAATCCCAAACAGCCGTTTTAGGCATTGCTTGCAAATAAACGTCGCGTTCAATTCCGCTTAATCTCCAAAAATCCTGATCTTCTAAATAACTTCCGTCGTGCCATCTAAAAACCTGAACCGCAATTAAGTTTTCGCCTTTCTTCAAAAATGAAGTAATATTAAATTCAGCCGGAGTTTTTGACGCTTTGGTCATTCCGACTTCTTTTCCGTTTAAAAATACTCTGGCGTAACCCGAAATAGAGCCAAAATGAAGTATAATTTCTTTGTCGTTCCAAGAATCTGCAACTGTAAACGTACGTCTGTAACTTGCTACAGGATTATAATCTCCTGCTATAAAAGGAGGATTTTTAGGAAATGGATACGTAATATTAGTGTAAATAGGAATATCATATCCTTGCAATTCCCAGTTTGAAGGCACCTGAATCTCTGACCATTTGCTCACATCAAGATTTGGTTCGAAAAAATTCGTTGGCCTCTGTGCTGGAGTTTTAACAATATCGAATTTCCAAAGTCCGTTCAAACTTTGATACAATGCCGATTTTTTAGGATTGTTTTCCTTTAATTCATCTGCATTGCTATACAAAAGAAACGAGCTTCTTCCGGCTTCTTTTCCTCGATCTAACACTTGCGGATTTTCCCATTCATTGGTTTGTGCAAAATTAATCTGTGCACTTAAAAACAGCGACAGTCGCTAAAAAAATTTTCTTCATCTAACTATTTTTGATTGTCTAAGGTTTTGGTTTTAAAAACAGAAAAAATGTCATTCCAAATTGATTTAAAGCATTTCTTTATAAAAAACTTATAAAAAAGGAACGGCCCTAACACTAACCAAATCTTAAAAACGTACACTTTAAATCAATTTGGGATGACAAATTCTGGAAAACAAATTTAGATATTCACTTAAAAGACATGAGGGCCATTTAGATATACTAAAAGGGGCATTTTAGTATTAGTACTAGTTCTGTACAATTTTACCCCCTCTTTTAATGCGTTTTCAGCATCACATGATAAAAAAATAGCATTTTATATCATTACTCAGGATTTTATCTTTGACAAAAAATAAAATTTTATTCAGCAAATAAAATCTAATTTGATCTGCTGAAATCTGTAGAATCTGCGTGAAATACTTTTGCACATCGATTTTTTCACGAAGATTCTACAGATTTCAGCAGATTTACACAGATTTGAATCTAAAATGGCAATCAAAATTGAAAAATAATAATTTCACCCAACAGGTTAAAACAGTATTTAATGAATTACAGCTACGCAATTAAAGCATTTGGAGAATTTACCAATTTGGAACTTTATGAAATGCTCCGTTTAAGAAGTGAAGTTTTTGTGGTAGAGCAAAATTGCATCTATCTGGATTTGGATAATAAGGATCAGAAAAGTTTTCATCTGTTATATTATGTAAATAATGAATTGGCTGGTTGCACGCGATTGCTCCCAACAGGTTTGTCTTATGACGAAATTTCTATTGGAAGAGTTGTGATTGCTCCCGCTTATCGCGGATTAGGTTTAGGAAAAAAATTATGGAAGCTTCGATTGCGGGCTGTCAAGAAAAATTTGGCGAAGGCCCAATTCGGATTAGCGCACAATATCATTTGTCCAACTTTTATCAATCAGTTGGATTTATGGAGCAAGGCGCACCGTACGACGAAGACGGAATTCCGCATATCGAAATGCTGAGAAATTAAGAATTACGGGATAATCAGTTTTAAAACATTGGCCAATACCGGATTATGATCTTCTGTTCGCCAATTAATAAATAAATCGGTTTGAAGTGGCATTTTTATAAATCGAATGCCTGGAATTTCATGAAAAAGATAAGAATCAGGCAAAATTGCAATTCCGAGTCCTTTTCGAACCAAAGCGATAATCGCTGATCCGAATTCAGAATGAAGATAAACCTCAGGAGCATTTTCAAAGGAATTGAATAATCTCTGAATCAAATCGCTGTAACTGTCGCCTTCGTCATTTGTTGGAAGAATGAATTTTTGAAAAGCGAGTGTTTCTTTTGTCAAATCTTCGGGCGTTTTGTACGGATGATTTTCAGGAACAACGATGGCTAAATTATCAGTATAGAATTTTTCTGAAGCAATATCTTTGGCATTATTTATATCTCTGGTAAATGCCAAATCGATTTTATAATTTCGAAGAAAATCCTGCTGATCTTCATAAAGAACTTGAACCAATTTGATTTTGAGTTTTGGAAAAGCAACTGAAATTCGGGATAAAATATCGGGCATGATTGAAGCAGAAATAGAATCTGGATGCGCAATAGTAATAGTTCCGCTTTCGCCTAATTGAATCTGACGTGCTGACTGATGAATAAATTCAAGCTTGCTGAGCTCGACTTCCCATTTTTCTTTGAGAAATTGACCCGCGCGCAGTAAGTTTGACATTGCGTTTGTTGCGCTCAAAAAGCTGTACGCCTAACTGATTTTCCAACGACTGAATTTGTCTGCTCAATGCCGATTGTGTAATATTCATTTTTCCGGCAGTGTTCCAGAAGTGAAGTTCTTTGGCAAGAGCCAAAAAATATTTGATTTGCTGTAAGTCCATTGATGCAATTTACGCATTTATTGAGAATAAAAACAGCTTTTAACGCATTAAAAGAAATAAAATGAATACGCTAAAAATTACAAAAGCAACGCTAAGCGATATTGCAAAACTTCAAGATATTGGCAGAAAAACTTTCTCTGAAACTTTTGCAGAAGTAAATTCAGAAGAAAATATGGCAAAATATCTGGAAGAAAGTTTTGCTACGGAAAAATTGACTTCCGAGCTTAAAAATAAATCCTCCTATTTTTATTTAGCAGAAATCGATGAAAAAGTAATCGGTTATTTGAAATTAAACACTGGAGAAGCTCAAACTGAAAATCAAGATAAAAATGCTCTCGAGATTGAACGCATTTATGTTGCAAAAGAATTTCATGGTAAAAACATTGGACAAGAATTATATGCAGAAGCTTTAAAAACGGCAAAAGAACTAAACGCCTCGTATATATGGCTTGGCGTATGGGAAAAGAATTTTAGAGCCGTAAGTTTTTATACTAAAAACGGTTTCGTACAATTTGATACTCATATTTTTAGATTGGGCGATGACGAGCAAACCGATTTTATGATGAAAAAAGTCTTATCCTAAAAACATAAATTTCGAAATGGAAAAACAACGACTTTTATTGATTTTGCTGATCATTGGTACAGCTTTTTGGGGAATTTCATATTCAATTACAAAAATGGCAATTGGAGATTATTCTCCTGCAACATTTTTATTTTACCGATTTTTATTGGCAGTACTTGTTTTGACTCTAATTTTTTGGAAATACGTCAGAGAAACCAATCTTGAAGCCATAAAAACTGGAGCTATTCTAGCAATTCCGATGTTTTTGGGAATTCATTTGCAAACTATTGGACTTAAACATACCAATGCTTCACAATGTTCTTTCATTGCCGGATTAACCGTTATAATTATTCCGTTGCTAAAATTAGCGATTTATAAAACCAATACTTCACTAAAAATTTGGGTGGCGACTTTTACCGCTTTAACAGGTTTATTTATTATCGCTATCAAAGAAAAATTCGAAATAAACATTGGCGATTTGTACACCATTGCGGGAGCTTTTGCTTTTGCGGTTTATTTAATTACGGTTGAAAAACATTCGGCTTTAAAAAATCTTTTGTATTCAATTGTTCCAATGTTTGCATTTTGCGCGCTTTTCACTTTTTGCATTGCACTTACAGACAGCCATGCAGATTGGCTTCCAAAAATAATACTTTTTGGCTTGGTGTAATTTACTGTGCATTATTTTCAACCGCTTATATGTACACGGTTTCTAATATTTCACAACGCTATTTATCAGCCGAAAGAGTTGCTGTCATTTATTTGTTTGAACCAGTTTTTGGCGCTATTGGAGCATTTTTTATTTTGGGTGAAAATCTAGGTTGGCGTCTTCTTTTGGGCGGAACCCTAATTTTTTCTGCAACTATTATTTCTGAAGTCAATTTTAAAACGGATAAGCTTAAGCTTTTAGCAAAAAAGAATTAAAATAATTATATTAGTTCCAACCTTTTTATAAAAAAGAGCATCTTCTTATAAAAGAGAAATTATGAAAAAAGTTTTGTTGCTCATTTTGCTGATGAAATCATTTTGGTGTTTTTCTCAAGATTTACTAAAAACGGGAGACATTAAAATCATCAACAGATATTTGTCTATAAAAAAACACTAAACGGTTATGTTTTTATTGGGCCTGAAGGGCTAGAATCTGAAGAATATGACTATCTATACATACCTGAAAACTGTAGGATTACAGCAATTTTAAAAGCAGACAAAAGTCAAAGCCGTCTAAAACCCAATAACGACAATTACAGTATTCAAGGTGATTTTCATATTTTGGAATTAATGAAGGCGTTGCATTTTATTGACGAATACTATTTTGAAGGAACAAATGAACTAACAAATGAAAATATTCGCTCAGGATTGACGGAAGAATATGGCTCTGCTTCGCGAAATGGAAAATTTGCACTAGTAAATAGTAAAGGAAAATTCCTGACCGATTTAAAATACACAAATGAATTTGACTATCGAGAAAATCCGCATTTGAATTATTATTTCGAGAAGAAGAAGCTTGTTTCTGTTTTGATTGATCAAATAACTGGAAAAGAAGTATTAGCAACAAAAGACAGTATTGTAGAATACTGGAATCCAAACAATTATTTGGTCAAAAAATATAAACAGGAAAAATACATTTTAGTTCATGATGGAAAAATACAACCTGTTCCGAAAGATTTCAAAAGACTAAATGGTATTCCATTAGCCAAAAGCACAATCTTTACTTATAACAATGGCTTTTTTGATAAAAATGGCCGTAAAATAGAAAGCGCTTTTGTTCCCCACAGCAATTTTTATAACGGACATTGCATAGTACAGGAAATAATTAAAGAAAAACAGCGCTATAATTATTATGGAGAACCATTTCCGCGACGTGAAACCCGAAGCTTTAAAATCATAAATGAAAATTTTGAGATTGTAAAATCACTTCCTGACATACAAGCAACAATTAGCAATTTTAATAAATATGGGCAAATTATTGTAAATCGAAGGTATGAAGATATAAGAAATGGTGACACTGACAATCAATACATTATTGATTATAATGGCAATATAATTATTCCTTCATCTAAAATTAGAACTGAGATATATGAAGTTTCCGAAGGTCTTTATTTAACTGAAGATGCAACATATCCTCCTGTAAAAGAAAGATCAAAGTTGTATAATTATTTCAATCAAAAAGGAGAAAATATAACGATGAGTTTGAGAGAACGTCCTATTTACCTTGGATTTAAAGAAAATACGGCGCAAAAGTATCTTGTAGCATATGGAACTATATATATTACTTTAGATAAAGAAAACAATATGATAAGTTCAACTCAAAAATCTTATTTATTTGATCCTGAACCTATATTACCGTACGAATAATCAAACTAAAGACTTTTTTATTTAACTCGTTTTTCTATAATTGTAAATTGCGAGCGCATTTAAAACTACAGCAAAAATACCTAAGTACAAAAGTTCTCTTCCAACTTCTTTTAAACCGCTTCCTTTTAAAACAATCAAGCGCACGACCTTAATAAAATGTGTTACTGGCGTAAACTCAGACATTGTCCTAGCCCAATTTGGCATACTGTCTGTGCTGGTGAAAAAACCGCTCATCAACATAAAAATCATCATGAAGAAAAAGGCAATAAACATGGCTTGCAACTGTGTATCTGCAAATGTAGAAATCAAAAGTCCGAGACCTAATAAAGCTATTAAATAAACAGCCGCAAAAAGATATAATACGGCAAGACTTCCCTTTGGGAATATTCCATAAATCAAATACATTACCGTGAGGCCAACCGTAAACACGATCATTCCGACGATCCAAAAAGGGATTAATTTTCCTAAAATGAATTGCCATTTCTGAATAGGCGTTACATTGATTTGCTCGATCGTTCCAATTTCTTTTTCTTTTACAATATTGAGTGCCGTGATAAATCCGCCGATTAATGTGAGTAGCAAAACCAAAATTCCAGGAACCATATAATACTTGTATTCGGCTCTTGGATTGTACCAATTGGTGCTGGTCAAAGTAATTAATGACGGAGAAATCGAAGCAGATTGTTTTGGCAATTTAAACCGGATGTCAAGATCTTGGCTAAAATCGGCTAACACCACATTTAGATATGCAGATCCAATATTTGATTTTGTTCCGTTAATGGCATCTGCGGCGATGTTTACTTTCTGGCTTCCTTCTCTGACCAAATTTCGTTCTAATCCAGATGGAATTTCTAAAATCAAATCGGCTTCTCCTGTTTCAATCAATTCTAATCCTCCTAAATAGGAAGTTGGAGCGCCCACAATATGAAAATATCCAGATGAGCCAATTTTGTTTGTCAGTTTTTGAGAATATGAACTATGATCGTGATCCACATAAGCGATGTTTACATTTTTCACTTCAAAGTTTGCCGCCAAAGGCAAAATAATAAGTTGTATTGTGGGAACCATAAACATCATCGCCAAAATGGTTTTATCTCTGAATATCTGGCGAAATTCTTTCTGCAATATAAATCGGAGCACTTTCATGATAAACGGATTTTAAATTTTTTCAAAGCCACGGTCAATAAAAATGCTCGCCATTCCGGCCAATATCAAAGTTTCTTTCCAGACAAACTCAAAACCCAAACCTTTCAGCATTACGGCTTTTACAATAGTATAATAATATCGGGAAGGTACAATATGCGAAACAACTTGAAAAATCCAAGGCATATTTTCCAGCGGAAACATAAAACCTGTAAGTATCAACGTTGGCAACATCATTCCCATCATCGAAATCAACATTGCCGTTTGCTGTGAATCTGTCACATTTGAAATCAGCAAACCTAAAGAAAGGCACGTAATGATAAACAAAATACTTTCGGCAAAAAGCAATAAAAAACTCCCTTTTATTTCGACATGAAGAAGATATACCGACAAAAATAAAATCAGTATAAAATTAATCAATGAAAGCACTAAATACGGAATTGCTTTTGCAATCAAAACCATAATAGGTTTGAAAGGCGACACAAGCAGAATTTCCATAGTGCCAAGTTCTTTCTCGCGTACCACTGACACAGAAGTCAGCGCTGTGCTCACAATCATAAAAATCAAGGCAATAACGCCCGGAATAAAATTCAACGAACCATTTTGCTGTTCATTGTAAAGATGCTTTAATTCTGGAACAATTTGATAATTTAATTTAGCCGTTGGATTTAATTCTCGTTGGTAATCCCCAACAATTGCTGTTAAATAATTCGTTACAATAGTTGCAGTATTTGGATCTGAAGCATCGGCAATCACTTGAATTTTTGCGCCACCAAGACGTTGTATTTCAGAACCAAAATTTGACGGAAAAATGACAGCACATTTTATGCTTCCGTCTTTAAATCGATTCTCAACATCTTTATAATCCAAAATCGGGTTTTCGACATGAAAGTAATCGCTTGATTGTATTTTTCTAATAATTTTTTCAGAATGAATATCATGTGCATTATCCTGAATCGCAATTCCGATATTTTTAACTTCACTGCTCAACGCAAATCCAAAAAGAATAATCTGTGCAACAGGAAGCCCAAAAAGAATCAGCAAAGTCCTTTTGTCCCTGAATACATGATAAAATTCTTTTCGAATAAAAGCCAATAATCTTTTCATATTAATCTGTCGCCCTTTTAGCGTTTCGTGCCAATTCATAAAAAACTTCATCCATAGAAGTGGTATTGAAACGATTTTTCAATCCTGCCGGCGAATCTATCGCTTCCACTCTGCCATCAACCATAATGCTTATTCTATTGCAATATTCGGCTTCGTCCATATAATGCGTCGTTACGAAAACCGTAATTCCGTTGGCTGAAGCTTCATAAATCATATCCCAAAATTGTCTTCTTGTAATTGGATCGACACCGCCAGTTGGTTCATCCAAAAAACAATCTTTGGCCGATGAAAAACTGCTACAGAAAAAGCCAGTTTTTGTTTCCAGCCCAAAGGCAATCCGCCAACCAATTTTTTAGCTTCTTTTTCCAAACCTAAAGTTTTGACCAAATCTTGGCTTCTTTCTTTTATTTCTGGTCGAGAAACCCCATAAACACCGCCATAAAATTCAATATTTTCCAGAATAGTTAAATTGTCATATAAAGAGAATTTTTGACTCATATAACCAATATTCTTCTTGATTTTCTCCTGTTGTTTGTAAACGTCAAATCCTGCTACACTGGCTTCTCCAGAAGTAGGAAAAGAAAGTCCGCATAGAATTCGCATTGCCGTTGTTTTTCCCGCTCCGTTTGCACCGAGAAAACCAAATATTTCGCCTTCGCTGACTTCAAAACTGATTTTATCCACCGCTTTGAAATCACCAAATTGCTTGGTTAGATCTTTGCAAACTATAGCTTTATTTTCCATTTGATACTTCTTTAGATTCTTCTGAATTGCTTTGTTCTCTCATAAAACGAATAAAACTGTCTTCAATCGTTGGTTCTATCTTTTTGACTTCAAAATTCTCCGGATTGTACTTTTCTGCAATTGCTTTTATAATTTCCTCATTCGCAGTTTCTGATGTCAAAGTAAGATGAATAAATTCTCCAAAAGCATCGCAACTTTCAATTGTCGCATCGGTTCGAAAATCCTTCAAAAGCTTGTAAATATTTTTCGCTTTAGCGGCAAAAAGCGGTTTTGGAAAATCATTTATAATTTGCTGTGGCGCATCAACTTTCATTATTTTTCCGTTCTGAATCAAAGCAATGCGATCACATAATTTTGCTTCATCCATATAAGGAGTTGAAACGACTATTGTGATTTGCTGTTTTTTCAGTTTGTCGAGCATTTCCCAAAATTCACTTCTGGAAACCACATCAACTCCTGTTGTAGGTTCATCTAAAAACAAAACTTCAGGCTTATGAATCAATGCGCAACATAAAGCCAGTTTTTGTTTCATTCCGCCAGAAAGTTTTCCTGCACGTCGATCATTAAACGGTTTTATTTGGTCGTAAATATCTTTTATCAATTCGTAGTTTTCCTCGATTGTAGTTCCAAAAATAGTAGCAAAAAAATTCAGATTTTCTTTCACAGTCAAATCTTGATACAACGAAAATTTCCCTGGCATGTACCCCACTTTATTTCTAATTTCCTGAAAATCTTTTACAACATCATGGCCTTCAACCGTTGCCGTGCCTTCTTCAGCTAATAACAATGTGGTCAAAATTCTAAAAATAGAGGTTTTTCCAGCTCCATCTGGACCTATCAGTCCAAAAAGCTCGCCTTTCTTGACTTCAAAAGACACATTATCTACGGCAACAAAATCGCCGTATTTTTTAGTAATATTATGTAGCGCAACTGCAGGCATAAAACTGTTTTATTTTGACCAAAGAACCTCGCCGTACATACCAATTTTCAAAAAGCCATCATTTTTGACACGTACTTTTATTGCATAAACCAAATTTGCCCTTTCGTCTTTCGTCGGAATTGTTTTGGGTGAAAACTCTGATTTATCTGAAATCCAATTTATTGTGCCTTGATATTCCTTATATTTTTTCTCGCCTTCATCAATTCTGACTTTAACTTGCTGTCCAATTTTAATTTGTGGCAATTGTGTTCCGGTAATATAAGCTCGCAGATCAAGCGTTTCAAGATTGGCAATTTTATAAAGAGGTTTCCCTACGACTGCCATTTCGTATTGTTCGGCATATTTTGCCAAAACGGTTCCTTTGATTGGGTTTACAATAACGCTTTTATTCAATTGGTCGTCAATTCCTTTTAGCTGAACACCAACTGTATTTCCTTGTTCGGTCAGATTTTCGTTTGTTATTTCCAAAGAATTTTTTGCGCCGCAATTTGAGATTGCAAAGTCGCCACTTTTGCGTTGGCATCATCCAATTGTTTCTGCGAAGCCACGCCACCTTTTACCAATTTCTCAGTTCTGTTGCGATCTAAAAGCGCATTCGCCAGTTGTTTCTTTAAGCTTTCAGTTTGAATCTGCTCTTGAGGTCTTCCGCTTAAAATTGCCTTTTTATTTTGTCTCAACTGCATTTTGCTGATCGATAATTGAGTACTATCAATAAAACCAACTTTTTGTCCAGCTTCTAATTGCTGTCCTTCTTCAACATTGAATTTTAATATTTGTCCATTCGCTTCCGCGGATAAAATAGTTTCTACAGCTTCAAAAGATCCAGACGCATCAAATTCATTTTCATTTTTAGTGCAGGAAAACAAGCAAAACGTTGTCGCTAAAAAACATAAAAGCTTTATCTTTTTCATAATATATTGGTATTAATTTCCTTTGATTGTTTGGTATTCGTAAGCGCTCATTAAAAGCTGAATTTCGTGCAAAGCTTTCTCTGCTCGCGCATTTCCTTCTTTTTCTGTCGCGTTCAACAAATCGATTAACGGACCGGCGCCAGTGTCATATTTTAGTTGATATCCTTCACGGATGGTTTGGCGAAGTTTTACAATCGCATCATCATCTTTCAAAATTGAAGTTTGCCTTTCAATATCAGCCGTTTTTTGATTCATTTGAAATCTGGTATTGAACAAAAACGTTTCTTCTTGAAGATCGACTTGCTTTAATTGTTGTTTTGTCAATTCCTTTTCATTAGAATTTTTGTACAAGCCTTTTATATCCCAATTGACGCTTAATCCAGCAACACCAACGGTCGAAATTTTATTTGTTCCGAAATTAATTCCAGGCGCGAATACAACTCCAGCGCCAAGCAAGCCGACTTTTGGCATTAAACTTACTTTTTGCATATCCGATTGTGCGTTTATCAAGTTTCGTTGATTCGAAAAACGCAATTGTTCTGGACGTTTAATCAACGTATCTAAACCAACAGCATTTATAGGTTTTTCAAATTTTGACTGATTGATGTTTTTCCCAATTAAATAGGAAAGCATGGTTTGGTAGCCATTTTTAGTATATTCAAAATCCTTTTTTTGCCTGCTTAGAATTAATTGTTCGGCTTTCATTTCGTCAACATCAGTTTTATAAGCCAAGCCATTTTCGTGAAGTTTTTTGACCTTGTCAATATTGTTGGCAAGAATTGCATTTTGTATTTCCAATTGTTTCAGCTGTTCCTCAATTAGCAATACGCCAAAATAAAGTTGATTCACTCGCGAGCGCAAGTCATAAAGCGAAACTTCTACCGAAGCTTTATCAACATTTGAAGAAGCTTCTACAATCTTTTTTGCGTTTTAGTTGCGCCGCCATCCCAAATTACCTGATTTACTTGACCAAGTCCGATAAATTTAAATTTACTGTCGTTTCCAGAGTTCCCCATAGTTGGAAAATCGCCAAAAACATAACCTTCAATTGCTGTTACACTTATTTGAGGCAGATACGCTTTATTAGCATTGCTCAAGGTATATTCTTTGCTTTTTTCAATCAGTTCGTATTGTTTGATTAAGGGATAATTTTCAACTGCAAGCTTGTAGCTTTGGTCAATTGTCAAAGTCTGTGCTGAAACAACATTCATAAAGGATAGCAATCCTATATATTTAAGTACGTCTAATTTCCTCATATTACATAAATAAACTAGCTTTAATAAATCCATTAAACAGCTGAAAACATAGCTTTTATCCAAATCGGAATTTTCTTTTTGCGCTCTTGCATCAAGTTATTGAAATCTGCTGTTTCCAAATTTCGGCTTCCCATAATAATAGGTTTGGCGATAAATGGAAAAACGACCAACCCTAAAATATTCATCAAAAAATGAAGCGGATTTGGTTCCGAAATCTCTTTATTCTTCACAGCTTCCTGAAACTGCTTTATAAAAACCGATTCGTTTACAATTTCTTTGATTGGCAATTTTTTTAAAAGCCCTTCAGGATTATTTCGAATCTCAGTAAGAATGAATGTTGGAATTTCTGGTTCGGCGCTAATAAAATCAATATATCTTTCGGCAATTATGATGACTTTTTGTTCCAAAGAAGTTTTTTCCTCATTCAAAATCACTTTCATACTCCCAACAAAACCAGCGAAAGTTTCTGTCATTATCAGTTCAAAAAGTTTGGCTTTACTTCTAAAATAATAATTGAGCAAAGCCAAATTCAGACCAGCTTCCTCGGCTATATCTCTAGTTCGTGTTGAAGCAAAACCTTTTTTATAAAAGACTGTTTTTGCCGCAGTTTTAATTTTTTCTTCTGTAGTTGTATCCTTCTTTTTAGATTCTGAAGTACTCATTTCAAATAATTTACAGCAAATATAAATCATTTTTAGATATGTTAAACAACTTTTTTAATCATTTGATTAAAAAAGTTGTTTAATACTATTTCACTGAAAAATAGTATCTTTACTTTATATTGTTTTCAGTTATTGCCTTTTATCGATTAAAAAGAAATTTACTCAATAACCTAATTTCTATCGTATTGTATATGAAAAACAATTTTACTTGGATTTATATTCTTTTGCTTCCAATTATGCTATTTGCACAAGAAGGTCAAAAAAAGAAATCAACCAGCAACTTCAAACCTGGGTTTCTATAAACAGCGTTACTAAATTTGCTGATCATTGGGGAATTATTGGCGATTTTCATATTAGACGAAACGACTTTGTTTCCGATCCGAGTTTTTATTTTATAAGAGGCGGTTTAAGCTACATTCCGAATTCAAATGTTTCCGTAAATGCAGGATATGCGCATATGTGGCTGGCGCCGTCAAATCCAGACTGGAGTACATTTGCAGATGAAAACAGAATTTATCAGCAGGCACAATTAAATACAAAAATGGGAAATGTGAGTATCTTGCAACGTTTGAGAAATGAACAGCGATGGCAGGAAAAAATAGTTGATGACAAACCAAGCGGAGATTGGCGTTTTACAAATAGAATACGCTATTTAGCGAGTTTTACTTTCCGAATTTCCGATAAAAAATCTTGGCCATCAATGGTGCTTTCTGATGAAATCCTTTTGCATTTTGGAGAAGAAGTCGTTTATAATACTTTTGATCAAAACCGATTTTTCATCGGAATCAAAAAAACAATCAATCCAAAATGGAGTTATGATTTTGGATACATGAATGTTTATCAGCAAAAATATTCAGGTTATCAATATGATATGAATCATACCATTAGATTGTTTTTTTACTTGAATACCAGCATCCGAAAAAAGCACCTTCAACGACTGAAAATTCGGGTGACGAATAATTTTTTCGAGAACTAATTCTAAACAAAAAACGCTACTGAATTAGTTTTCAATAGCGTTTAAAAAATTTTATTTTTTATCAATTTTATAAAGTCGGCCTTGATCAGTAACGGCATAAAGAGCGCCGTCACTGCCTTGTGTAATATCTCTGAATCGCTGATTTTCGGAAGCCAAAAGTCTTTCCTCTCCTACTACTTTATTATTCTCAATAGCAAGCCTTACAATATGCATTCCGCTCAAAGCTCCAATAAATAAATTATTTTCCCATTCTGGTACACGATTGCCACTATAAAAAGTCATACCGCTTGGAGAAACCACCGGATCCCAATAATAAACAGGTTGTTCCATACCGCTTTGTTGCTGAATTCCCGCTCCTACTTTTTCACCACTATATTCAATTCCGTAAGTAATTGTCGGCCATCCAAAATTTGCTCCCGCTTTTAGCCTGTTAATTTCATCCCCTCCACGCGGGCCATGTTCACTTTCCCAAATGTCGCCAGTAACAGGATGAAGTGCTAATCCTTGCGGATTTCTGTGACCAATCGAATATAATTCTGCCAATGCACCACTTCCTGTAAAAACAGGATTTCCAGATGCTGGTTGTCCTTCTTTTGTTAATCGCACCACTTTTCCAAGACCAGAAGAAACTGATTGTGCCAATGGTCTAGTTTCTAAAACCGAACGCTCTCCTGTACTTACAACAAGATTTCCCGTTTTATCAAAAAGGATTCGGCCACCATAATGAAGATTACTTGAATTTGCGGGTTTTGCACGATAAATCACCGTTGCACCTTCAATCGTTTTTTCATCAGCAGAAAGTTTTCCTTTGGCTACAGCCGTATTATTTCCGCCAGTAGTTGCTTCTGAAAAAACCCAATAAATCATTTTATTTGATGCAAAATCAGGATCTAGGCACAAACCTAATAATCCGCCCTGACCAGAAGGATTAACTGCTGGAAGTCCAGTAATTGGACTACTGACTACGCCGGCTGTAGTTACAATTCGCATTTGCCCTGCTTTTTCAGTAATTAAAAGTCGGCCGTCCGGAAGCATTTTCACTCCCCACGGGCTTGCTAAAGTACTTGTGATAACTTTACCTTCAAAACTGGTATTTGTTTTAATTCCGTTAATTCGGGTTTGTCCTTCAAATGCCGGTTTATAGGCACTGTTTGGTGCATTTGTTTCCACTGGATCAGTCACCGTGCCGGGATCTGATGGAGTATCTTTATCATTGGAACAACTGTTACAGCTTAAAGAAATCGAAAATATTGCGAAGAGCGCTAATAAGCAGGTTATCTTTTTCATCTTATTTGATTATTTAAAATTAAAAATAGTTTTGGGTAGCATTATCCAAATTTCTTAAATAAAATCAGATTTGATTTACATAATTTCTATCATAACTTATAGAATTACATGTTATAACGTTGAAAATGTGCTTTCTATTTCAAGAATTAAAAATCTAATTAAAAGTAATCAATTAATTTTTTTAAATTAGTTTTAAAATTAAATGCTATGACCAAACTAACCAAAGAAGACATAAGCCAAGAAGTATTTGACTTATATGATGATTATGCTCACAATAAAATTGACCGCAGAATATTTATTGAGAAATTATCCATTTTTGCGGTTGGGACATTGACACTTCCATCGCTTTTAAGCTTTATGACGCCAAATTATGTTGATAGCATTTTGGTTCAACCAACTGATCCAAGATTAAAAACGGGTTATATCAATTATGATTCTCCGAAAGGTGGCGGAAGCATTAAAGGACTTTTGTCTCAGCCTTCCGAAACCAAAAAGAAACTTCCGGGCATTATTGTAGTTCACGAAAATCGCGGACTTAATCCTTATATTGAAGATGTTGGGCGAAGAGTCGCTATCGAAGGTTTCATTACACTTGCGCCTGATGCATTATCGCCATTAGGCGGTTATCCCGGCAATGACGATGCGGGACGCGAATTGCAAAAGAAACGTACACGTGAAGAAATGCTGGAAGATTTTATTGCCGCATACGAATATTTAAAAGCGCATAAAGACTGTAATGGCTATGTTGGCGTAGTCGGGTTTTGTTTTGGAGGCTGGATTTCGAATATGATGGCGGTAAAATTACCCGATTTGAAAGTCTGCGGTTCCTTATTATGGTGGACAACCAACTGCCGAAGAAGCCGAAAAAATCAAAACACCATTGCTCTTACATTACGCCGGCCTTGATACGCGCGTAAATGAAGGATGGCCAGCATTTGAACAAATCCTAAACAAAAATAAAGTCGAGCATACGGCTTATTTTTATCCTGGAGTCAATCATGGTTTTCATAACAACACAACACCCCGATATGATGAAGCAGCGAGCAACTTTATCGTGGACAAGAACTATAGATTTTTTCAAACTGAAACTAAAAAAGAAATAATTTTTCAAAACAAAAATAATCTGAGCTTTTGCTTTAAAATTATTGTAAATTTGGACTATCCGCTTAATTACTTTTAAACAAAAACTACTGGTCCAGATGTTGCGTCCTTGGCAATTCGAAATTCAACTAGATAAAAAATCAGATAAAGCACTTTATCTGCAAATTGCCGATGCGGTTATAATTGCTATAAAATCAGGGAACTTAACCGCTGGCAATGCTTTGCCTGGAAGCCGGAAACTTGCCGAATTATTAAATGTAAACCGAAACACAGTTGTTGAAGCTTTAGATGTTTTAATTGCTGAAGGCTGGCTTATGTCAATTGACAGAAAAGGCACTTTTATTGCAGAACTGCCAACGGATCTAAAAGCGACAAAACCTGAAAAGAAATCACTGCTAAATAAAGAGGAACCAAAACCTTACCTTGTTTTTGATGATGGACTTCCAGACAGCCGTCTGGCTCCTATGAATGATTTGGCGCGTGCTCACAGAGAAATTTTCAAAAGAAAATCACGCTGGCAAATAATGGGTTACAGCAATGAACTTGGCGATATTGAATTTCGGAAAGCAATGGTTCAAATGCTGAATTTTAAGAGAGGCCTCAACATTTCATCAGATCAAATTTGCATAACGCGCGGCAGTCAAATGGCGATGTATTTGGCTTCTCATTGTCTTTTTACAAAAGGAGATTTTGTTTTGGTCGAAAATCCTGGTTACAAACCAGCTTGGGAAACGTTTGAAAATGCCGGCGCTACTTTGCTTCCTGTAAATGTGGAAACTGATGGTGCAAATATGGAAGAAGTCGAAAATTATCTCAAAAAATACAGTACAATTAAGGCCATCTATGTAACACCTCACCACCAATTTCCTACTACTGTTACCATGAGTCTCAAAAAAAGACTAAAACTTATTGAACTTTCTAATCAGTACGGCTTTACAATTATAGAAGATGATTATGACAATGAATTTCATTTTGGACAGCGCCCTATTCTTCCTATTTCCAGTTACGGCAGTGTTCAAAATTTCATTTACATTGGCACATTAAGCAAAATAATTGCTCCTGCATTGCGTATTGGTTATCTGGCAACCTCTTCTGCAAACATAGAAAAAGTGGCAAAACACCGAAAAATAATTGATGTTCAAGGCGATAATATTATGGAAGAAGCTGTTTTAACTCTTATCAATGAAGGTCAGATAAAACGGCATCTTAAGAAAGCGCATTTAATTTACAAAGCCAAAAGAGATTATTTTGAAAGTCTTTGCCAGCAACATCTTCAAGAGAAAATTACCTATATAAAACCAGAAGGCGGACTGGCTTTTTGGATTGTTCCAAAATCCGATATTGATCTGGAATCAGTTTGTGAAAATTTGTATTCCAAAGGAATTAAGATAATGAGTCCGGAAAAATTCAGTTTCAAAACTCCGATACATGGTTTAAGACTTGGTTATGCTTCACTTACTGAAAATCAAATGGAAGAAGGCATTATCGCCCTTTCTAAACTTTTATAGCAAATTATTTAATAGCATAAAGACCCAAATCCCCACATTTGGAATCTTTATGCCTTTAAAATTAGTTAATTGCAGTTTTCCATTTCAATTATTGAAAAACCATTTTCTCTAATTTGATTTTCAATTTCAATAGGAGCTTTATCAATATGACAAAAATTGCATTCTTTTGAAGTTAAAGGCTGACCTTCCTGCGCTACTGATTTAAGATAAGTTCTTCCGAATTCAAAAACCTGATCCGCATCATCTGTATTTTCGTCAACCAAAATATCAAAATGCATAATTTTACCGTCTTTTCGGGTTACATAAGTATCCCATACTGCTACTTTCATAATTGTATGTTTTAAAATATTTTTTCAATGTTTTTATTACTGCAAATTTATCACAGCTTTCAATTTTACATCTCATCCAGTTTTTTGATTTATGCATAGTTACTGGTCCAGTTCAAAATCAAGTTTTAATCTGGACTATTATAAATAAACAAAACTGGCTTTCCTAACACATCCAGATAAATGTAATTTTGTTTCTATGAAAGAGGATATTATTTTTAATTTGAAACAAGTTCACCAACGTATCGAAAACGCCTGCAGACTTTCTGGCCGAAATGCTTCAGATGTCAAGCTTTTATTGGCAACTAAAACCGTTTCGGCAGATAAAATCAAGATTGCGATTGAAGCCGGCGAAACCTTGATTGGCGAAAACAAAATGCAGGAACTTCGCGATAAAGATGAAGCTTTAAAACAACTTGATATTGAGCGTCATTTTATTGGACATTTACAAACCAATAAAATAAAAGATGTTTTAAAATACGCCACTTGCATTCAATCCATTGATCGTCTAAATCTTGCGGAAGAATTAGACAAACAATTGCAGAAAGAAGGCAGAAATATTGATATTTATGTTCAGGTCAATACTTCTTTTGAAGAAAGCAAATTTGGGCTTCCGCCTGCTGAAGTGATTTCTTTCATCAAGAAAATAAAACAGTATGATTCTTTGAAAATTAAAGGTTTAATGACAATTGGTTTATTAGATGTTGAAAAAGAAAAAATGAGGCCTTCACTTAAATTATTAAGAGAAATCAGGGATGAAATATATGCCGAAAAAATTCTCAAAATCAATGATTTGAAACTTTCAATGGGAATGTCGCAAGATTTAGAACTGGCAATTGCCGAAGGTTCAAACTTGGTCAGAATCGGAACTTCGATCTTTGGAAACCGATTTTTAGGCAAAGAAATTTGGAATGAAAATATTGCAGAATAAACTTTAATTTTGCGAGCAAATAATTTTGAAATGAGTCTACACGAGCTTACCATACAGGATACCGAAAAAATTGTTATTGAAAATCTTTTTTTCAGCGAAGAAAACAAGGCAGTTTTAGAGCAAGTAATAAAAGAGCATATATATATTGAAGAATTAAAAAATACAATCTTCCTGTTGATAATAAAATATTGCTTCATGGTCATTCTGGATGTGGCAAAACTACTACCGCAAAAGCCATTGCAACTGCTTTGAACAAAGAAATTATTATTGTGAACCTCAGCACAATTATTAATGCAAAAATTGGCGAAACTTCTCGAAATGCAAAAGCTCTTTTTGATAAAGCGACGAGAGAAAATGCGGTTTTATTTTTAGATGAATTTGACCAAATTGCCAAAAGTCGTGAAAATGATGATAAAGATGTTGCCGAAATGAAACGTCTAGTCAATACTATTATTCAGTTGATTGATTATTTCCCAACAAATTGCCTGTTAATTTGTGCCACTAATTTTTATAATAGCATTGATACTGCATTGCTGAGAAGATTTCAAATCAAATTAAAATTTGAAATGCCAAGCAACAAACAATTGGATTTGTATTATGATAAAATTCTAAACATCTTCCCTATTCATTTTCAAGATATTCCGAGAAAATATGCCATTTCATATGCCGAAGCGAAAGATTATGTTCACACCACGATGAAAGGATTAATCATCGCCGAATTGGAACATTTGAAGAAACAAAAAGTCTAGGTATCTTAACCACTCTCATTATATCACAATTTAACCCAAAAAATTGAATTAAAATAAAGCCATTTTAATCCTTTTGTAGTACTTTTATCGCTAATTAGAATTTTAATTTTCTTATAAATCCCAAATTTACAAGACTTTAATCTTGCTCTATTTTTTTAGAGTTCAAATTAAAATTATGGCAGTTTCTTATAAAAGGCTTCATATCTGGATGTTCTTGTTCATTTCATTTTCTACGCTGGCTCAGCTTGAAAATAGAAAGAAAACATTTGTGCATAAAAATACTGTCGTAAGCCAAGAAGAAAAAACCATTAAAGATTTGTATGCCTTGTACAATAAAGGCAACGAAAAAAAGGCATATCTCAAAGCACATTCTTTACTAAAATCGCCCTCAAGCAATCGTTCAACGGCATCTGCAAACTTACTTTTAGCGTATTATTTCAACAAAAGAGCGCTTGTAGATTCTTCACTTTACTACACTCGACAAGCTTTAAAATTCAATACGATTGTTAATGATTCGCTGAAAAACAGACTTTTCAGTTTGGGCTATAATCTAATGGCAATCAATTACAAAAAGCGCGGTTTGCTCGAAGAAAGCAAAAAATGGCATATTAAAGGAATTGAAGCTTCGCAAAAATACAACGAGAAAAATCTTTATTACACTCATACGCACGGTTTAGCAAAAACATACAGTGATTTGGGCGAATACAAAAAAGCGCTTGAATTGTTTAAAAAGTGTTTGGAATACAAAGAAGACGAAGAAATCATTCTGGGAAGCTACATTAATATTGGCGATATTTATTCGGAATTGAAGGAATATGATAATGCAAATTCATATTACAAAAAAGGACAATTGCTTTGCGAAAAAACCAATAATAATCAAGGTCGAGCAGTTATTTTATTGAGTTTAGGAGCCAATTTTCAATTGCAGAATAATTCAATCGAGGCTTTGAAAATGTACAAAAATGCAGTTGCAATAGCTGACAAAAGCGAATTGAATCAACTCGCTGTAATTGGCCGAGGAAATATTGCTGATATCTATATTGATCAGAAAAAATACAACGAGGCCAAACTTATTTTTTCTGAAGGAATTCAGAAAGCCGTGCAATTTGGATTATTGCAAGATCAAGTTCATTTTTATGATGAACTTCGAAAAATTGCTATTGCGCAAGACGATTATAAAAACGGTTATAATTACTTGGAAAAATCAAATCAGCTTAAAGATTCCATCAATGAACTTCAAAAAATCAAGGAGATTAATGAACTGGAAGTCAAATACCATACTTCTGAAAAAGAAAAAGCCATAAAACAGCTGGAATTTGAAAACGAAACCAAAAAACTGACTTTGGCCAATCAGGCGCAAGCCATTAAAAACATGAGCCTTAAGGAAGAAATTACTAAGAAAATCAACGAAAATACGATTTTGTTTTTTCAGAATTCGGCCGATAAAAAACGCAATGAAATTTCACTTCTGAAAAAAGATCAGCAATTAAAAGCGCTTGAAATTTCGCAACAAAAGAAAAATAGGGCTTTTACAATTTTAGCTTTTCTGATTGTTTTAATTCCGATTGCAGGGCTTTCTTTTCAATACCGAAACCGCTTAAAAAATCAACGTTTGCTGAATGCGAAACAAATTGAAATCAGCGCGCAAAGAATCAACGGAATTTTGAAAGAACAAGAATTGAAATTGATAAAAGCGTCAATAAGTGGTCAAGATAAAGAGCGTGAACGAATTTCGCAGGAACTTCATGACAGCATTGGCGGTAATCTTGCGGCTATAAAACTGCAACTTAACAACCTGAATCAATCGAATTTAAAAAATATCGAAAACCTCAGCGCGCAACTTGATGAAACCTATCAACAGGTGCGAAATTTGGCACATAATCTGATTCCGAAGAAATTCAGCAATCATAAATTTTGCGAAGTCTTAGAATCTTATTTGACGAATATTAGCGAAGCAAGCAAAATCAAAATAGCGTTTACTTCCTATCCAAAAACTGCTATAAATCAAATGGATGAAACCATCCAGATTGAAACTTTCAAAATTGTCCAAGAACTTTTGACCAACACCATAAAACATGCAAAAGCTTCAAATGTTGAACTGCAACTCAATCTCATCGATCAATCTTTGAATATTTTATTTGAAGATAATGGCATTGGTTTTAATACTGAGAATTATTCTCCAGGAATTGGTTTTATTAATTTAGAAGCTAGAATTGCAAAACTGAACGGAATTTTTGCTTTAGATTCAAAACTAAAAAGAGGAACAATTGCCAATATTGAAATTCCGATTTTGGACCAATCCACTGTCAAGAAAAATCCAGTTCAAGGAATTCAGATAAAAAATCAGCTGATTAATTAAAAGGCAAACCCAACCAAAATACCACTTACAATGAAAAAAATCAACCTGCTTATTGCCGATGACCACACAATGTTTTTACAGGGAATTGTTTCTTTATTGGAACAAGAATCTGAAATCAATATTGTTGGAAAAGCTGTAAACGGAATTGAAGCTTTGGAAAAAATAAAAACTGAAAATCCTGATTTAGTGATTCTCGACATCAGCATGCCAGAAATGGACGGAATTGAATTGAGCAAAATTTTGAAAAAAGATTTTCCTCAAGTAAAGATTTTGGTGGTCAGCACGCACAGCAACGTGAAAATAATTTCGAGATTGATTCGAATTGGTGTAAATGGATATTTATTGAAAAATGCCGAAAAATCGGAATTGTTGAAAGCAATTCAAACAATTGCTTCGGGCGAGAATTATTTTTCGGAAGAAACGGAAGAAAAACATCTGGCCAATCATTTGAAAATTGAAAAACAAGTTTCGATTTTGACTGAACTAAGTTCGCGTGAAAAAGAAATTTTGGTTCTGATTGCACATGAATACAATACTGCCGAAATCGCCGAAAAAACTTTTATCAGTTTGAATACTGTAAATACGCATCGTCGCAATTTATTGTCAAAATTGAATGCGAAAAATACGGCTGGACTTGTAAAATATGCGGTTGAAAATGGTTTGGTTGATTAAATTTAAACCTTTTAGATCTCTATTTTTATTCAACACAACGTTTTGTCATTTCTGTAAAAGTCACTTATTTCGGTAACGGATTTATCATTTCAATTGGCTTTTTTCCATCGATTCCCTGATGTGGTCTTTCGTGATTATAATAATATAAATATTGTAATAATTCTTCTTTTAGCTCTTCTTGAGAATCAAAATCCGTGTCTCTTAATAAATCGTCTTCCAGAGTTCTCCAAAACCGCTCTACTTTACCATTTGTCTGTGGACGGTAAGGTTTTGTATATCGGTGCACGATTCCTAATTCCATCAGCATTCTTTCAAATGGATGGTTATTTTTGACTTTGCTTGTTTTAGGTCCAAATTCAGCTCCATTATCAGATAATATCTCTTCAAATTTTATTTCATAATGACTGCTTAGGATGTTTAAGCATTTTAATGACGCAAACATCACTGTTAAACTGGTAATGTCTGGAACTAATTCTGCCCAGGCAATCCGGCTGTAATCATCAATTACACAGACTAAATAGAGTTTTTTATTTTCTCCACGAATTATGCTTTTACTTAAATAATGACAATCAATATGACCCAGCTGTCCCATTCTTTCCTTGATTATTTTCTGATGATTCTTTTTAATCTTCGGAGTTAATCTATTTATTTTATGCCTTTTTAAAATATTATAAACTCCAGAATATGATGGTGCATGTTTTCCTAATTTGGGATTTAAGATACTAACAATTTCATATTTGTTGTTTCCTTTTTCTCTTAATTCGATTACTTTTTGTTCTATAAAAGGCAAAGGACGTCGGGTTTTATATTTTGGACCTCGCTTTTGAGGCAATAGATCCTGAGATTTCCCACTCTGTTTATAGCGATTATAATACTTTAAGAAACTTTTTCTGCACGTGTCATTTGCTGTGTAAAAATCCATCGCCTTTTTATAAAGTGGATGAGTTTTGTTTTTCACCTGCTCATATTCTTTTATCAAGAAACGATATTTCTCTAAATAGTTCCTCTCTAATGTACAATCTTGACTATTATTTCTCATCGTAACAAAATTTATTAAATTTAAATTTTGTTACCGAAATATCTAACCTTTACAATTTCGACGAAGGAGAAATCTTTGCAAGTAACTCCGTTCCTATAAGCCAATCTTTGTAGAGCTTCTCGTGAAGATTTCTCCTTCGTCGAAATGACAATATTGTGCTTAAGTCATGCCTATATAAGATTAATTTAATTTACCAATAGCTTAAACTTGAGACTTAGAGCTTTGGAACTATGTGTTAGAAAATTGCGTTCAAAGAACTAATTTTATTCAAAACCTTCGCCAAATCTGTAATTCAAAACCAAACCAAAAGTATCCGGAATCACTACATTTTCAAAAGATTTATTGTAAGTGCAAATAATTCTCAAGTTTTCGTTTAAATGAAAACCCGCTAAAAGATTTAAGGTATTTGATGTTCGATAACCTCCTCCAAATTCCAGTTTGTTTTTATAATTTACCAAAATATTAAAATCGGCTTGAAAAGGTGCTCCTTCAACATATTTCAATAAAAAACTCGGGTTAATTAATACTTCTTCAAAACGATTTGTAAAAAATCTATAACCGAAATAACTATAATAAGCATTCTGCAAATTGGTATTGTTTTTTGAATTGAAAGTACTGCTCAACACATTTGGAGCTGAGACTCCGAAATAAAGGGCATCTTTATTATACAAAAAACCAAGTCCGAGTGTCGGTGTAACACTATGTACATTTTCCTGAAATTCAGGATCATTTTCTAAACCCAATTGCGTTAGATTTTCATTGTAAATCATTGCTCCCGCTGTAAGACCAAACGAAATGACATTAGGGTCGTATGCCCACCATTTTCCATATTTATAATCCGAATCAAATTTGATTTTATAGGAATACGAGGTAAAAATAGTCGTCGTATTTGTCACTCCAATTTGATCGTTCGAAATTCCGCCTGCCAAACCTATTTTTTCATTCCAAGAAAGTGTATTAATAGAAAGATCAAAATTCTTCGGACTTCCGTCAACAGAATTAAAGTAACCATTTGTTGTCATCACAATATCAGTATCTGGATAATAACCCGCATGCGCAGGATTTATTAAAACTGCATTATAATTGTAACTTGAAAAAACTGGAGTTTGCTGGCCATAAGCGCCATCTATAAATATAATAATGATGAATAAGGCTATAAATATATTGAGTTTATTTTTCATGAATTAACGTTTTAAAACAAGGTAGCCCTTGGTTTTCTTAAAATGATTAGGCTGATTGACACGGATTTCAAAGAAATAAGTTCCTTCTGGAAGTTCGTTGGCTCCTAGTTTTCGACTTCTGTTTGCAATTCCGGTAAATACGTTTGTGGAGTTGTTATAATTATCCATTTGGAAAACCAGATCTCCCCAACGGCTGTAAATCAAAACCTGATTCTGCGGATATTGTGTAATATCATCAATTTCCCAGAAATCATTTATTCCATCGTTATTTGGTGAAAAGCCATACTTTGTTTCGTCTTTATCCAATGGCGTTACTGTAATCGTAACCTCATCTGTCGCTTCACAACCTTGTGCATTTTTAAAATTTACCGTATAAGTTGTTGTTTCAGATGCAAAAAATGACGGATTCGCGATTTTGCTATTGCTTAATCCTTTTGAAGGCGACCAAGAATACGTTCCTGATTCTAATGCCATCCCATCCAAAGTTACTAATTGCCCTTCTGTTGTTTCTTGATCTTCTCCTGCATCGACAACTACGGGATTTGATTGGATTTTAAAAGAACATTTTTTTAAATTATAGCTTTTGTCAACGGCTTTTATTTCGACAATCATTCCTTCTATAAAAGCACTTCCAGGATTTGGCGATTGTGTTACCTCTGGATTTGAATCGAAATTGTCAGTTACCGTAATCATTTTGGTGAAATCAGGAATCACTTTAGTATTACAAGACACGAACTGATCTAAAAGACAAGAGAAAACTGGCGCTTCATTATCTTGCACGACATTAATGATAAAGGAACAGCTTTTAGAATTTCCGCTATTGTCTGATGTTGACATCACAACACTCATTCCGTTTGTGATTGGAGTTCCCGGGCTCGGCGTTTGTGTAACTGTCAAACCTGAATCGCAATTATCTGTCACGGTAATCATTGAGCGATAATCTGGTAGAAGTGTTCCTGCATTTAGATTTTGATTTCCAATGCAAGTTATAACCGGCGCAATACCATCTGCGGAAGCGTTAATAACAAAACTACAATCTGAATAATTTCCCGAAATATCAGTTGCGGTTAATTTTACCGTCATTCCCGATGTAAAAACACTTCCCGCGACTGGACTTTGCGTAATTGTTGGCGAGGCATCGCAATTGTCAATTGCTGTAACTAAAGGTGTATAATCTGGAATTACACTACCACATGACAATTCTTGATTGCCGAGACACGTAATTACAGGCTTGGTCACATCTGCGGAAGCGTTAATTATAAAGCCGCAATCGGAATAATTTCCTGAAGCATCTGTTGCTGTAATTGTTATGGACATTCCAGATGTAAAAGCAGTTCCTGGAACTGGATTTTGAGTCAGAATTGGCGAAGCATCGCAATTATCTGTAACTGAAATTAGGTTTCTATAATCTGGAATTGTGCTGTTGCAAGCTAATGTTTGGTTTCCGATGCAAGTGATTACTGGTTTTGTAACATCTGCGGAAGCGTTGATTATAAAACTGCAATCGGAATAATTTCCTGAAGCATCTGTTGCTGTAATTTTTATGGACATGCCATCAACAAAAGCAGTTCCCGCAACTGGATTTTGAGTCAGAATTGGCGTAGCATCGCAATTATCTGTAACTGAAATTAGATTTCTATAATCGGAAATTGTGCTGTTGCATGCTAATGTTTGGTTTCCGATGCAAGTGATTACTGGTTTTGTAACATCCGCGGAAGCTTTAACGATAAAACTACAATAAGAATAATTTCCTGAAGCATCTGTTGCTGTAATTGTTATGGACATTCCATCAACAAAAGCAGTTCCTGCAACTGGATTTTGAGTCAGAATTGGCGAAGCATCGCAATTATCTGTAACTGAAATTAGGTTTCTATAATCTGGAATCGTGCTGTTGCAAGCCAAAGTTTGGTTTCCAATGCAAGTGATTACTGGTTTTGTAACATCTGCGGAAGCGTTAACTATAAAACTGCAATCAGAATAATTTCCTGAAACGTCTGTTGCTGTAATTGTTATGGACATTCCATCAACAAATGCAGTTCCTGCAACTGGATTTTGAACCAAAACTGGTGATATGTCACAATTATCTGTAACTGAAATTAGGTTTCTATAATCTGGAATCGTGCTGTCGCAAGCTAACGTTTGGTTTCCAATACAAGTGATGACCGGTTTTGTAACATCCGCGGAAGCGTTGACTATAAAGCCACAATCAGCATAATTTCCTGAGGCATCTGTTGCTGTAATTGTTATGGACATGCCATCAACAAAAGCAGTTCCTGCAACTGGATTTTGAGTCAGAATTGGCGAAGCATCGCAATTATCCGTAACTGAAATTAGGTTTCTATAATCTGGAATCGTGCTGTTGCATGCTAATGTTTGGTTGCCAATGCAAGTGATTACAGGTTTTGTCACATCCGCGGAAGCGTTGATTATAAAACTGCAATCAGCATAATTTCCTGAAACGTCTGTTGCGGTTATGGTAACTGTCATTCCTGCTGTAAAAGCAGTTCCCGGTGCAGGATTTTGTGTGTAAACAATTGTTCCTGCGCAATTATCATTCGCCGTTACAAAACTTCTGTAATCTGGCAAAACACTTCCGCAAGCCAAAGTTTTATTTCCTGTACATGTAATTACTGGTTTTGTAACATCTGGCGTCGCGTTATGAATAATGAAATCACAAAAAGATGAATTTCCAGATTCGTCTGTATATTTGATATGAACTGGCATCCCGTCATAAAAAGGCGTTCCGTCAGCCGGCGTCATTTCATAATGAACCGTTTCACTGCAATTATCGGCAAGATTCATCATGGGATCAATTGCATAATTTGGTGTTACATCTCCACAATTTAAAGTTACGTTTGTTGGACAAGTAAATGTTGGCGGTTCTGTATCAGCTCCTGAAGCTGTTAGCGTAATACTGCAATGGCTTTCATTTCCTGCATCATCTTTTGCTGTAAAATTAATTTGCATTCCGTCGAAAAAAGTCGAACCTGCGCCCGGAAATTGAGTAACATCAATGCTTGTATCAATATCATCTGAAACAATAAGCTGATTCAAATAATTTGGAACCAAAGAGCCACAAGCCAATTGTTGATCTCCAGGACATGTTATGCTCGGTGGCAAAATGTCACTACCCGCTGAAATCGTAAAAGTGCAGGTTTGAAAATTCGTTTTGGCGTCAGTTGCTTTTAACGTTATCGTTTGTGTCCCTCCAGCATAAATAGTTCCTGGAAGCGGTGTTTGTTCAATTAAAGGATTTGGATCGCAATTATCGGTCACGGTTATTGTCGCTTTGTAATCCGGAATTGCATCTCCTATATTTAAGCTCTGATTTGTCGGACAATTTGTAATTACTGGCTTTTCATTATCCTCGATTTTCTTTCCAAAAAGTACATAAGCAAAGCCCGGCAGATTATTTGGCACAATAGTATATCGTGCCAATTTAGTTCCAACAATTACATCATCAATACCATCATGATTCACATCGCCGGCATAATTCATATCGTCAGGATATGAATATGGCACATACATATTTATATAATCTTTTGTTGTAAAAGCACTTACGTTAACAGTTGCAGTCCAGGTGCTTTTTCCATAATAAATGGCAACACTGTTATTTGATCGCACCAAATAATCATCAAAGCCATCATTATTGAAATCGCCTCCACCAGAAAAAACATCACTAGCACTAGTATTCAGAAATTTAAATCCGTTTGTTCCATTAAGATCTTTTAAATCAATTAATGCCGGAAAAGAATTTTTACCAAATAAGATGTAATCTCCATTTATTGCCATATCGTTTAATCCGTCGCCATTGATATCACCTGCTTTCTTAATTCCGATGCTTTCAGACAAAGGCGAAACCGAATTTTCGATTGCAAAACCATTTGTCCCGTTTAAACTCAGTGTGTTCAAAACTGCAGGAAAATTAGATGAACGTCCAAAAACCACAAACTTTCTAATTTCGGCCGAATCATCTCCTGTTCCAATTCCGATATCCTGAATTCCGTCGCCATTTACATCGCCAAGACCCGAAATCATTCGCCCTACTTTTCCTTGAGAAGCATCTCCTTGAATTATAAATCCGTTAGTTCCGTTAATTTGATTGGTTCGTAGAACGGCCGGAAAAGGCGAATGTGAGCCATAAACTACAAAAACATTTCCGGTAGTTGTTCCGTAGCCGTTGTCAATTGTTGCCAAATCATCAATGCCATCACCGTTAATGTCTCCTACATTTGTGACATCAATTCCAATTGCCGAGTAACCGTTTACACCAATTAAGGCAAAACCGTTTGTTCCATTTAATGATGACAAAAGAATTTCTGAAGGAAAACCAGATGCTTTTCCAAAAACGACGTAAACATGTCCAACTTCATTTCCGTATGTAGTATGCCTGTATGGATCACTAATCATAAAATCGGCTATTCCATCGCCATTGATATCTCCTGCCGGACCAACATCATAACCCGTTAGAGGAAAATTAGTTTGTGGCAAATCGTTTGTGATTTTAAAGCCATTTGTTCCATTCAACAAAGCCAAATCAATGTTTGGCGGAAAACCAGAAGCTGTTCCATAAACTACATAACCTGCACCGTTTATTGTTCTGTAAATATTATTGTAAGGACCACTTGCCGACTGATATTCGCCTGGAGCACCAATTATAAAATCGGCTATTCCATCTCCATTAACATCACCAGCCGTATTGACGCTCGCACCTGCAAGACCTGAGGATTGTTCTCCATAAACTGTAAAACCTAATGTACCATTCAAATCTGCTGTACTTAAATAAGCCGTTTTGCAATCAAATACTGGAGTATTAGTTTTAAGTTTTACTAAGAAAGTACAGGAACTGACATTTCCTGATTCATCTTTAACGGTAATCGTTACATTAGTATTTGCTGTAAAAAGCGTTCCTTCTGGAGGATTTTGAGTAAAAACCAAATCATTTACATCTGTACAATTGTCTGAAATCGTACCTAAAAAATGAACATAATTTGGCAATGTAGCATTTGCATACAATTCCATTCCGGTAGGGCAATTTATTACGGGCAGAACAGCATCTTTACGATCAAATTTTTCTCCATAAAAAACATATGCGTTTCCTTTGATGTTGAAAGTAGCGCTCATTCCAATAGAACCTACAACAAAATCATTTGTTCCATCGGCATTGAAATCGCCTAGACCACTGGCATCGGCACCAAAAACATAAAACGAGTAATAGTTTTCGTCATTAAAAACCTGATAACCTTTTGCATCTAAAATTTCATTATTGCCAATAATGCCTGCCGCGGTTGTTCCCCCAAAAACAACATATGCGGCACCATTATTCGCTCTTCCGCCTTTTTTGGCGGTTATTATAATATCATTTTTTCCATCATTATTTATATCTCTGACCGAATTTACTTTGTATCCAAAATTTTCATTAGCCACTTTTCCTTGAAAAATTACTGCATTAGATGCATTTAATGAACTGTTAGAAAAAGTAGATGCAAACGGAGTATTTTTTCCGAAAAGCACAAAAGCCTCCCCTGCTTGCGAAATTCCATTCACGGTTTTCCCATATCCTCCAATCAATACATCATCAATACCATCAGAATTAAAATCTTTAACGCCTGCAACCGAAGCTCCTAAATAATTATAATTTCCAGTTCCAGTAATCACAAAACCTTCGGTAGCGCCCATTGTATCCAAACTATATAAAGCGGCATAAGGTGTGCTTTTCCCAAACCAAACTACCGCTCTTCCATTATTTGTAAAACCGCCATCGCTAAAACTAGGAAGTCCAAAAATTAAATCGTCTATTCCATCGTTATTAATATCGCCAGCATTGCGTCCGACAACATTCGGGCCTAAAAAAGTAATATGATAACCATTAATAATGAATCCGTTAACCCCATTTAAGGCCATTGTATTCAAATTTGTGAGTCCGCTTTTTCCAAAAACGATAACGTAGTGAACATAAAATCCGCCATCAATAGTCAAAAGCACATCGCTGATTCCGTCATTATTTAAATCGCCAGCGTTGCTTAGATCTACAATATCTGTGTATGTAGAAGAATCAACTAAAAATGCGGCGCTGTTTGAAGTATTTAAATCTGTTCTGTTATAAAGTGGTAAAAATGGCGAAGAAGATCCGTAAAAAACAAATGCTGTAGCTTGATTTCCAAATTCGCTTCCAATAATAATATCGTCAATTCCATCATTATTTAAATCGCCTGCATCACTTATTACAGCACCTAATCGCTCATTTGCAACAACACCTCTTATTACAAATCCGTTTGTACCATTAAGCGTTGTCACATCAAAAGTGCTTATTGAAAGTCCGGCTTTTCCGAAAATAATGTAGATTTCCCCAACGTTCGAATTTCCGCCAAAATCTACATTTGGAGCACCAATCATTAAATCCTCAATTCCGTCGTTATTGATATCTCCGGCGCTTTTTACACTTTTTCCAAAATCATCTGCTCCAGCTTTTCCTTCTGCAGAGAAACCATTAAATCCGTTTAAACTTGATTTGGGAATTTGCGGACAGCCGTTCTGACCATAAGAAAACAATATTCCCGAAAAGAAAATTATGCTAAAAAACTTGAGTATTTTATCGAAGACAATTGTGTGATTTTTCATTCTCCTGCTATATGTTTTACCTCTTTTCATAAAGGGCAAAACTATAATTCGAATCAATTTTACACATCACTATAAATAGTGATTTTTATTTTATCTGACAATTTTAAATCGGGCCGTATTTTTTTTGTAGCGTTCCAACTCTGCTTCTGTTTTTTCAAGCAATTTTTCCAATAGTTTTATTTTGTCTTCATAAAGGATTTTTAATGTCGTTGAATTTTCCTCAGTATTAATCAAGATGCTTCCGTTGTTGTTTCCAATTACTTTATTAAAGTTGTTGAAATATCTTTCACTGTCAAAGCTCAAAATATCCTCTACACTGACTTCTAAAATGCGGGCAATCTCAACTAATTTCACATAAGATAAAACCGTTTTACCTTTTTCAATTTTACTATAACCTGCCTGAGTCACGCCAAGTTGTTCCGCCATATATTCCTGAGTGTAATTTTTTAATTCTCGAATGCTTTTAATTTTATTTTTAATTGAAGTGGCCATATTTTTGATTTGGGATGGCTCAACTGATATAGCCCAATACTAATTAAGTAGCATTGCAGTTAAACCTGAATTTTAAAGGGTTCTAAGCTACTTTATTCGTAGGTGAATAAAGCAACTTTGCCGTTATTTTTTCTTAGTAGTTATAATAAATCCATATACGACAGCAATAACGATAAAAGCCAAGTCGAAATGGAGAATTCCAGTAACTCTCATTTATAAATTTTAAAAGTTACGCTGTTTTCTTTATCGTTTGCTCAAATTGAATAGTAGAAAAAATGTCAATTTGCTTGCCTAGAGCAGGTCTGTCCTTGCTTTTAATTTTTACTTCGATTTCCTTCTGATAGCAATCCCGTACTAAAACATAATAATCAAACTCTGCCGTATCATGAAATCTTAAAATAGTAAGAATTGTAAAAGCCATTAAAGCAGGAATTATATAATAAAGATCTGGAATCGTTGTAAAAAGCATGCAGTAATAAGCAATGGCTGTAACAAGACCAAACAAAACGTTTATAAGAAAATAATTTTTCTTTTTACGAACTAAACCGAGCTCGATTATTTCTTCGAAAGCATAATACCAACTTTTTTTGCCATAGCAAAAATGGACTTGATTTGGAGTAAAGGTAATGAACATAGGATTGAGGTAATAAATTTTAGGAATGGTTCAAAAGTTATAAGTAGTCTCTTTTTAACTCTCTCTGGCAATATTACGCAATAACTACTTTTTTTCTTACAATACTGATACTACAATATAACTACAAGTTATAATTCAGAACAAAAATGTAAAACATTACTTATAAATCATTTTGTACCAATACAATAACTCATACTTTTTGAATTAGCTTTTGATTTCCTTTAAAATCAATTCAGAAACTTTGTAAATAGTAACACCAAGTTTGTCTTCTTCAGATTATCATTTCAATTCAAAATCTTTTCTTATATAAAAAACGATAAAACTCATTGATAGCGTTGTATTATAAGCAACTGATAATTATGCGGCTATAATTAATATTCATGTAAGAACTTCTGTGCGTTTGCTTGGTAAATTTGTAAAAACACAACTTTTAACTTTAAAAGGAAACGTTATGGAAAAATATCACAACCCCGATTACAATCAGCACGATCCTGATTTTATCGAACAAAATATTATCGTGAATGGTTCTTTTAATGAAGATGAATTCAAACAAGATTTAAAGGAGCATGACAATCGTGAATTTGGCGAAAGTGATCCTGATTATATTGATCAAAACACATTAGTTGACAATGATAACTATGCACGAGATGAAGATCCGTATCAATATCAGGAAGAATTTATTGGTGATCTGCAACATCCGCCGACAGATTTTGAAAAAAACAGCAACATTCGATCTGAAAATATTCCGAATCAAGAACGAATTATAAATGAAGATGACGCCATTACAAATGATGACCGAAAAAATGATTTTGATGACGATTATGATCCCGATTTAGATTTGGAAAAGGGCGCCGACTTAGATGACGACGATACAAAAGATATGGATGATTTTGATGCAGAGCATTATCCTGAAAATCATCCGAGAGAATAATTGAATTGATCATGGAATTGACCACCCAAATTATCTGGCTTTTTGTTTTAGCTGTTCCAATTGCTTGTATCAGCTGGACGGTGACGCATGAAGAAATCTTTAAAGAACCACGAGAATGGTGTGTCAGACATTCCAAAAATGACAAGACAATTTGGTCAAGAAAAGCATTTTATCTATTCACTTGTGAATATTGCTTTAGTCACTATGTCACAATTGCGTTTTTAGTGCTTTGTGATTATAAACTTTTGTTAAATGACTGGCGTGGCTACATTTTGGCAGGATTCTCGCTGGTTTTTATGGCAAATATCTATATGAGCCTTTTTGCTTTATTAAGACAAGCAATAAAAAAAGAAAAAGTAGAAATAGAAAAAATTGAGAATGAGACAGAGAATGAAAAACTGTCCAACTAAATAGAAATAAAGTTTAACTAAATATAATTATACACATGGAAAATTTGAATTTCATAGATCCTTTATTACACGGAATAACGCCGGCTCCGGCTTCAAAATTATCAACAAAAAATTTAGTTTGTGCAGGACTTGGAGCACTTTTAGTGGGTGCAGTGTTGAAAAAAACAGGACATAATAAAACAGCCGCAGTGGTAGGAAGTTTAGCATTGCCTCTTTTAACAACAGCTTGCTACAAACAAATCTCAAAATCATACAAAGCAAAAAAAGAACTTACAGATAGCGACGGAATTGAATATAATCACTAAGATTTCAGATTTTAGATTTTAGATTTTAGATTTTAGATTTTAGATTTTAGATTTTAGATTTTAGATTTTAGATTTTAGATTTTAGATTTTAGATTTTAGATTTTAGATTTTAGATTTTAGATTTTAGATTTTAGATTTTAGATTTTAGATTTTAGATTTTAGATTTTAGATTTTAGATTTTAGATTTTAGATTTTAGATTTTAGATTTTGTCATAAAAAAACAGCTTAAATTTTAATAAAATTTAAGCTGTTTTTTTATTCAATCTTTGACGAATAACTTATAACTTATAACTCATAACTCATAACTCATAACTCACAATTATGAAAGATTAATATTCCCTTCAACCCAATTCAAGGCTTTGTTGAAATTCTCTTTTTTGAATCCGTGGAATTCGCCTGGAACTACAAAACTAAATCCGTTTGTAAATGAAATAATGTCTTCTGAATCAGAAATAATTGCGGCTCTATTCCATTTTCCTAAATGCTTTAATCCAAGCAACGCATCTTGAAGCCAAGCTCCTGCGGTAAAATTTTCGATATCAGTATCAAGAACCAACAAAAAATTAATTTCATTAGTTTGTTTTACCAAATGTTCGACCGCTGGCACAACCACGCTTAAAAAATCATCTTTTGTTACTTCTGCCAATGCTCGAAATGCAACAATATTATCTGTAGTATCAATTTGATGTATCATGATAGTATTAATTTTGAATGTTATTTAATGTTGAGATTATACCAATAAAATGCATGTATAAAACTCCAATCAAAAATACTTCTTGAGCCCTGTTTAAGTATTATAACATCTCTTTGGAATTTTATAAAATAACGATGTTATACTGCTTTTAATCTGCATTTTACAAATAAGCTGTTTACTAAAAACAAGAAAGCGATAATAATTTCTATTACCGCTTTCTTTATTTATGCTTTACTAATTTTTGTTTTATCTATTTCGTCAATAAAAGGAATCTGATCTTGGATTGCCGCTCTTATTGTCACTTGAAGATATTGTTCGATTTGAACAAATTTTGTCGCATTAAGTCCGCCAACTGCTTTTTTAAGCTTTCCGTAAGTTTTAGCCAACAATTTGTCGTAATCGCCAACGTTTTTCAAACTTGCCTCTGTAAGCTGAGCATGACTTTAGCATCATCAAGCGTAGCATAATTATTTCCATAATCATTTATGATCTGAACTTTTTGTTGTCCCAAAGCTTTTCGGGAAACTTCATATTCGTCATAAATTTTTTGAAATGCAGAAGCTTGTGGCTCAGACAAATTCATATATTGTCTCACCAAATCTGCTTTAGATTTCCCATAAATAGATTGTATAACTTCTACATCTTCTTTTAAGCTCGATTGAGCAAATGAATTTGCAGAGAAAACAAGAAGCGCTAATAAAACTACTTTTTTCATGATTAAAATTTTAAGATTAAAGATGCTTTATCGCGATTTTATTTTTTAAAATCATAACTCAAAACAGCTCCTAAACCAAATTGGAACGTTGATGCATAATCAGTAACTGCCACTGGTCCCCAATAGTAATCCCAATAGTAGTCATATCCAACAGCAGACCGACATGGATTGCAAATAAGCATTGAAATTAACTGAAAATGCTGAATCAGTTTTAACTTTTACACCCGCTTTAATTTCCCATGCAAAATAAGTTCCGTCGCCACTTTTTGGTGATTCAAGAATTGCAACACCCGCACCTGCTCCAAGATACGGTAGCGCCTTTTGAGAACTTGACCCAAAATAATAAGTGTAATCTGCTAAAATATAGTTCATAGCACCTTTATCATCTCCAGCATTAACTTGCCCTCCTGCAGGAATACCATAAGCAGGTATTGGAACTTTAGTATATAAAGGCATTCTTGTATCAAGTCTGTTATATTTTAATTCTATAGATGCGTTATCCATTATAAAATATTCAAAACCTGCACCATACTCAAATCCATCTTCCACACGAGCGTATGAAGAATCGAATTCAACTTTGTCTGAAAAGGTATAACCTCCGTACAAATTAAGCAAAAATGATCCTTGACCTTGCGCCGACATCGTCAGCGTAAATAAAAAAACAACCAATAATAAATGATACTTTTTCATGACTTTGATTTTTTAAATTAGTTTGTTAATTCGGTTTCTTTCTAATTTCTTACAATAAATACGAAAATTGAGTTTGCTTTTTTCTTCAGCCATTCACTTTTCTAAATTTATCATCAGCATAGAATTATTATTTTTTTTGATTGAGATCAAAATTATCCAAATTGACGACCGGTTCCTGTTAATTAAGACCTCATATTGGTTTCAAATTATAATTTGAAACCAATAAAATAGCTAAAACCCAAAAAACGTCACCTATTTTCTTTTAACAAAAAATTATTTATTTAATTGATTTTCATATATTTATAATAAATCTTATCAAAAAAATTAGTAAGCTATTATTTAATAAAGCAAAATGAGTAAAATTTAATCTGAATTTATTATGGCAGACATTTACAAAGTAGTTATCAGCCTTTATGCTGATGTTTACAAAAATATTGGGGCTGATGGAAAGCCAAAAGGAAAGAATAATACCATTCTAATGGGATCGTTTGTGAAAGTTTTACCCGAAGAAAATAATAACTGGCAAAAAATTCTGGCTTTTGGAAAAGAAGGCTGGATTGATAAAACTTGCCTAGGTCTATCTGCGGCTTTAAAATGTTTTTATGTAGATGTTGGTCAAGGTGATGGAGCACTTCTCGAAGTTGGAAATGATGAAAACGGACTCAAAATAATTATTGATGGAGGGCCAAATGATAACTTAAGCCATTATTTGAGCAAATGGCAGTACAAATATTATTTTGACAAAAACAAAAAAGTGCATCTTGATTATATTTTCATCAGTCATTTTGATAAAGATCATTATCAAGGTTTGATCGATATTATTAACGATGATCATTATACTATTGGAACAATTTATCATAATGGAATCGCAAAATTCAATGACACAAAAACGAATTTCCCTAAGCAAGAATACAATACTGAATTAGGGAAAAAATCGAAACACAATGGCGAATATTATCTTGAAACTTCATTTAGCACTCTAGCTGAATTTAATGCTTTAAAAGTCAAAGGCGGCATGCTTGATTTGCAAGAAAAATTTCTAAATGCAGTCAATACAGCTACAAGCCAAGGTCGTCTAGGTGATTTTGTTCGCTTGGATCATACTAGTACGATTCCTTCCAGAACAATTAATAACAAAAATTTCTCGATAGAAGTTTTAGGTCCTGTAACTTCAAAAATCGACAACAAATTGGTTTACAAATATTTTGATGATGAAGCACATACCATAAATGGCCATAGTATTGTTTTGAAAATAACTTACGGAAACCGCTCTTTTTTATATGGCGGCGATTTGAATATTCCTGCCGAAGATCATTTATTGGAACATTATGGCGCTTCGAATCCATTTGAGGTTGATGTAGCAAAATCGTGCCATCACGGAGCATCTGAATTTACAACCGATTTTATGGCAAAAGTGAATCCGTATGCCACTGTAATTTCTTCTGGAGATAATGAAACCTACTCGCACCCGCGCGCAGATGCCATTGGCTGTGCCGGAAAATATACAAAATCAAAAAGACCATTAGTTTTCTCAACCGAACTAGCACGCTCAACTGCAGAAGGAAGTACCCGAATCAAATACGGAATGATCAATATGCGTTGCGACGGCGATAATATCATTATGGCACAAATGAAAGAAGCAGTCAGCGACGGAAGCGTTTGGGACTTATATGAACAGAGTTTTTTTAATGTTTAAATTTTTTTTAAGTTTCAAGTTTAAGGTTTCAGGTTTGCCACTCGTTGTAATCTAACCGCAAAGTTCGCTAGGGTTTACGCAAAGAACGCAAAGTATTTAGTTAAGTTTCATAGAATGAAAAAGTTCGCAAAGCTTTATCCATATAGCTTTGCGAACTTTGCGTTTATTGTAGATAAACTGAGATAAAAAACCTTGCGCCCTTTGCGTTTAAATTACAACGAGCGACAAACTTGAAACTTGAAACCTGAAACAAAATAACTAAAAAATAGAAGCCTGTCTTTTTCAAGACAGGCTTTTCTAAAAAATAAATAAAAAATAAACTAACTAACACAACTTAGTTATAACCTTGATTCTGTGTAAATTGTTTCGTTACGTCAATAGTTGATTGCGGAATTGGAAACACTCTTCTAAATGGTTGTGAAGCCGCTTTAGCAGTTCCTGGCAAATCAAATTTTCCAAAACGGATCATTTGTGGTCTTCTGTATAGTTCCCAATACAATTCGAAACCTATTTCATTATATAATTGCGTCGCATCAAGTGATGTAAGCGCTTTTCCTGGAACACTTCCAAACAAAGCTTCTCTCTTTCTACTTGTGCGTAATTTGTTTAAATCATCCATTGCTAATCCTACGCTTCCTTTTCTGAAATAAGCCTCAGCTCTCATCGTATAAATTCCACCTAAACGGAATAAAGGAATATCAACATTACTGTTACCATTTCCTCCTTCAGGATCGAATTCATATTTAAATACACGCGCTCCTTGATTAATTTCATTTTGAGCAAAAACAGCTTGAGCAGGATTTTTGAAAGTCAATGAAGGTGTGAAATCCATTCTTGTCGTTGTACTTTTTTCCATGTATAACGGAGAAACTTTAATACGTCCGTTGATCATTTCTAAAGAACCTGAAGACAATAAAATTGGTCCGTATTGTGGTCCGTACTCAATTCCTCTGTTAAAGTGGAACCAAGGCAAATTAGCACTTTTCGGAACAATATCTGTCGCTGGAACACTTACATCTGTACCGTCATTTTTGAACCAAGTTCCATCTGAGTATTGGTATTTTTGCTGAAACCTTGGATCATCGTGATTTCCATCCCATGTTGCGAAGAATTCAGGCGTTGTACAAGCCGCATTTGTTCCTCTGTTTGCGAGCAGAAGTTCTTTGGTTACGCTCCATACACACATAAGCAAAACTGTTTGAACCATTTCGGATATAATCAATCTTTTGAGAAATCGCAAAAATCAATTCTTTTCCTTTATCATTATCTCTTGCGAAGTTTTTGAAGTAATCACTTTCCAAAGAATATTTCCCAGAATTGATCAATAATGATGTATAATAAATTACACGATCCATATCGGTTCCGCCACCTGAAACTGATGCTTCGCTGAAGTTAAAGTTTGAAGTTGCATTGAAACGATCTTTAAATACCGCACGATTCAAATACATTGTTGCCAAAAATCCGTAAGCGGCTTCTTTTGTAAAACGTCCGTGGTGCGTTTGCTGTTCTCCCATGCTTGCCAAATCTGGAATCAAAGCTTCAACATCAGTGATTAATTTATCGATTTGAGTATCTGCTTTTAAAATTTGCAAAGGCGCATTCGGGTTCATTGGATCTCTATAAGGCGCTTGTCCGTACAAATCCAAAGTAGTGTATAAATAATACGCTAAAAGTCCTTTGGCTTCTGCCAAAAACAATTTCTTTTCTGGAATTGAGCTTTCTTCAACCGATTGAATTGCAGTCAACGAACGCGTAATTCCGTTAGTCAATTTATTCCAGTTGTCCCCCACAATTGCGTTATCCGATTTCCATGTAAACTCATGCATGTCTCTCCATTTTCCACCATCTCCCCAGTCGCTTCCACGAGTTGGCAAAATAGCTTCGTCAGTCGTATATTCTTGTAAAGAGAAAACACCACCATGATCTACAAAAGTTCCATCTCCCAATCGGTCATAAGCCGCCGCAAGTGCTCCCGCCGGGTTTGAGGCATTATCACCTAAAACCTCGTCCAAAACTACTTCGTCAAGATCTGTACAGCTTGCAAACAGCCATATAAACGAGAACAATGCGATTAATTTTATACTAAAAAATGTATTTGTCTTCATAATAAATTATAGTTTTAAAGTTGCTCCAAAACTGAACGTTCTAGAAGTTGGGTAAGCCGCATAATCAATACCAATTGACTGATTTCCTCCATTTGATTTTGGACTGTTGATCAACGGATCAAAACCTGTATAGTTTGTAATTGTTACCAAGTTTTGTCCTGTAACATAAAGTGTCAAACCATTGATCCAGTTGATTCCTTTTAAATCAAAATTGTAACCAATACGAGCTGTATTTAATCGGATAAAATCTGATTTCTCTAAGAAAAGTGTCGATAAAATTGGTGAGTTTGTTGGATTTGCACCTGATTCATAATAACCTGTTGCTACGTTTCTGTCAGAAGCCAAGTTGTTAATATTTAAAGCATTCAATCCCGTGTTATTCAACAAATAACCTCCCGTTTGTCCAATGATTGAGAAAGAAAACGTAAAGTTTTTGTATCTCATATCACTATTGAAACCGTAGTAGAATGTTGGCAATGCGCCTTCAATAATGATTCTGTCGCTGTTGTCAATTTTTCCGTCTCCATTCTGATCTTTAAAGATGTTCGCTCCATTTGCATCAAAACCAATGTGCTCCAATAAGTAGAAAGATCCAGCCGCATAACCGCTTTTGTAAATATTAGCATTTACTCCAGATTGTCCTGGTCCTGAAATAGTTCCTGTCAAAATTTCTGAAACTGGCAAATCTTGAATTTTATTGTTCAAAGTCGCACCGTTCATGTCGATGTTCCAAGAAAAATCTTTTTTGTCAATCAATTTTGAACCTAACATAAATTCAAAACCTTTATTGATGATTTTTCCGTCGATATTTGTCCAGATTGTCGTTGTTGGGCTTAAAGCTTGTGATGGAACATTTAAGATTGCATCTGTAGTAGTTTTGTTGAAATAATCGAAAGTTCCGTACAATTTGTCGTTCCAAAAACTGAAATCTAAACCTAAATTGTATTGTGTTACTACTTCCCATTTCAAATCAGGATTTGGTGTTCTGTTTACCGAAACTCCGTTTACTAAATTCAAATCACTGTATAAATAATACCCGTCAGCTCCAGAAAGCGAATAACTTGCTTGAGTAATTTTGTTTTCAACTTCTTGATTTCCTGTTTCTCCCCAGCTTGCTCTTAATTTCAAGTTGCTTACTGCAGTTACATCTTCTAAGAATTTTTCTTTAGAAATATTCCATCCTAAAGCCGCTGATGGGAAATAACCATATTTGTTGTTTTTTCCAAAACGAGTCGAACCATCGGCTCTCATCGAAGCTGTCAAAAGATATTTGTCATTGAAAGTGTAATTTACTCTTCCAAAATAAGACTGAAGCTCATTTTCTTGCGCATATCCTGAAACTCCTGATTGTGTTCCTGCAAAACCAGGATTGATTGCTGGAGGTACGCCAACACCTTGATTTGAAATTCCGTCAACACTGAAAGAGGTTCCAGATCTTTCGAATTTTTGGTATGAAAATCCGCCTAAAGCTTCAATTTTATGTTTATCCAAATTCAAATTGTAAGTCAAATAATGCTCGATCAAAGAATTTCTTGAATCTAAATTACTCTGAACATATTTCCCTTTCGGATTCAAATCGGTTAAGTTTGGAAAAATAGTCGTATTTCTTTCTGACATAGAACGGTCAAAACCAATATTTACTTTATACTCCAATCCGTCAACAATTCTTAAAGAAGCTTCTAAATTTCCTAAAACTCTCATTGTACGCGTAACATCATCATAAATGCTCAATAAATAAGCTGGGTTATAATGCGCGTTCATATTAAAGTTTGTGTAATTTCCTTTTGAATCAAAAACAGATCTTGTTGGGTTTGCCATCAAAGTATGAACGATTAACTGTCCGTTAGAACCTCCGTCATCACTAGTAGGAACTCCGTTATCTTTAGTTTCACTTGCTGTAAGATTCATTTTTACTTTCAGGCGTTTGTTATCTAAAAACGATTCTGCGGCATTAATTCTTCCCGACATACGTTTGAAATTACTCTTATTGATAATTCCTTCCTGATTCATTTGTGCAATCGAAGCGTAGTAATTTCCAGACTCTGTTTGTTTTGAGAAAGCCAATGAATTATTTGTTGTAATAGCAGTTCTAAAAATTACATCTTGCCAATCTGTATTTCCTCCGTGATCAAAAGCAGGATCTTTTATTGCTTTTCTGTATTCATCAGCGCTTAAAACATCAAGTTTATGAGCAACATTCGAAATTCCTGTATAAGAATCAAAAGTCAAAGTTCCTTCTCCTTTTGAACCTTTTTTAGTTGTAACCAAAACAACTCCGTTTGATCCTCTTGCACCATAAATTGCTGCTGCCGAAGCATCTTTTAAAACTGTAATCGATTCGATATCACCTGTATTCAAAAAGTTCAATGGATTTTTTGCAGATGAATTTCCGAAACCAACATTACTTCCAGACGGACTCACATCATCATTTGACAAAGGCACGCCATCAACAACGAACAAAGGCGTACTTCCACTTCTGATCGATCCAACACCTCTAATTGTTACGTTTACTCCCGCTCCTGGCTCTCCACTTGTATTTACCACACGAACTCCGGCAACTTTTCCCTGCATTAAATTGTCTACAGAAATATTTACACCTTGTTTGAAACTCGTCGCTTCTAATTGTGTAACCGCACCCGTTACATCTTTTTTAGATTGTTTTCCGTAACCTACAACTAAAACTTCACTCAATTCAGAAGTATTTGGTTCTAATTGAATGGTCATGAAAGTTTTTTGTACAGCAACAACTTTAGTTTTATAACCTAAATACGAAACTTCGATTGTTTTTCCGTCGCCAACTGTAATTTCAAATTCACCATCAAAATTAGAAACTGCACTGTTTGACGAACTTGTTTCCATAATCGTCGCACCTGGAATTGGTACATTGTTTTCATCAACTACTTTTCCTTTTACTTTTATTCTGTCTGCAACTTTTACATTTATAGTTTTTGGAGCAACGGTTTTCTGAATCAAAACTAATTTTCCGTTGATATTGTAATTGAAATTTGCTTTTTTGGAAAGATCATTCAAAATTGCCGAAATTGTTTCGCCAGCAAAATTTACTGTGTAAGTTGTGTTATCAACAATTACTGCTTGTCCGTAGCTGAATTTGTAATCAGTTTGTTGGCTTAGTTTTGAAAATATAGAAACAAGAGTTGCTTTTTCTATTTTATTTTCTAAATTTGATTTTTTTACTAAAACTGTTTTACTATAACCTGTCTGTAAGGTCAGTAAAGCCAGAACTAAAAAGAAAAGACTCTTTAGATTTAAATAAGAAGTTTTAAAATACATGATTTAAGTTATTGGTTTTTTTACGATACTTAATTTATTCAAAGGCAGTTGTTCGAGCAACTGCTTTTTTGTTTTAATCCACTTTTACTATTTCGCCATAAACTCTGAATTTTAGGTTTGTGATATAATTTATTTGCTCTAAAACATTCTCTAATGTTGCGTCTTTTTTGATGAATACCGTTAACGGCGTTGCTAATACGCGCTCATTATCGTACTGAAATGAAACTCCGTATTTATATTGTAAAATGGTTATGACTTGTTTAAGAGTGGTTTCATTCAATGTGACATCAGTTGAGTACCAATTCACTAAAAATGATTTGTCTGCCAATTGCTTCGTCAATTTGTTTGATTCGAATAAAGCTTCTTCATTCGGAACCAAATCTACGCTCTGCCCTTTTGAACTCACGTTTACTTTTCCGGTTACAACAATCACTTCACATTTTGATTTCGAAAGCTGAATGTGAAATGATGTTCCAACAACTTTGGTCTTAATTTCTCTTGAAGTAATTATAAAAGGATGCTTTTTGTCTTTGGCGATTTCAAAAAATGCATTTCCTTTTAAAAGCGAAACTTTCCTTTCCTCTCCCTCAAATTTTTCAGGATATTGGAATAATGAGTTTGTCGCCAGATAAATTTTCGAGCCGTCACTTAATTGGATAGATTTGGGAATCGATGACGTTTTAAACGATAATTGCTTTTCGACAGCAATTTTTGGTTTAAGCCAAAAGCCTAAACCGGCAAGAAAAAGAATACTGGCGCTGACCATATATTTTAAATAAGGATAAAGACTTTTCTTTTTTCCTATTCGAAGTTGAATATTGTCATATATATATTGAGAAACTTCATCAGAATTTCCCATCGAAAGGTCATCCCATTTCGATCTTTGATATTGATTAAAGGCAAAATCATTAAGCAGATTTTCTTCTGCAATTGAAGTTTTATTTCTTGAACTTTTATCGATAAGATATTCTAAACTATGCTTGATTCTTTTTATCATAATACTTATTGTTACCTATAAGTACAAGAATCTTGAAATCGTACTATCCGGAAATATTATGAAAACATCAACAGAAAGTTATCTTAAAAGTTTTTATGAAAAATGATTAAAGGCGCCAGCCAAGCCAAGTCTTTTAAGCCTTCACGCAATTGTTTTAATGCCGATGAAATTTGGTTTTTCACCGTTTGTTTCGAAATTCCGAGTTCGTCTGCAATCTGATCGATTGACATATCTTGAAATTTATACATTAATAAAACTTCTTTTCTTTTCTCCGGAAGCTGATCTAATAAGGAATAAAGTAAATCCATTATTTCTGGATCAATCGAAGCAAAATTATCAATGATGTAATCTTCAAACTGATCTTCCAAAATTGTCTTATCAAACCTGTTATTTTGATAATGTTTAAAAACCTGATTTTTGACAGCGCGAAATAAATAAGGTTCAATCGCATTAATGTTCAAATCGTCTTTTCGTTCCCACAAATCAATAAAAACATCTTGCACAATATTCTGTGCCAAGTCTTTATCCTGAGTCATCGTATACGAAAAAGCGTTGAGCTTTTTCCAGTATTGTGTATACGTTTGTTCAAAAATTTCAGGATTCTTCATGGTGACTTTTGGTAGTATTTGGTGATGTAAAATAAGGAAATACGGCACCAATACTTTTTGCCTGAAAGTTATCTTTAAATTAAATTACGAATTGATTTGTTTTATTAATACTACTATTTTCGGGCAAAAATGACATTTGGTTTGCGATTTCTTTTCGTTTAGCTAACACGAAAAACAATTGTCAATCCTACTTTAGTATTCTCTAAAAAAGCAATTCTCTGTTGCTTGCGTCCTCTTAATTCCACAATCCTAATTTCATTTAAATCATGAAACAAATTTTGTTTACAGTATTATTTGCTGGAGTTTTTCAATTAAGTCACGCCCAAAATGACAATTTAAAAATTAACCAAATTCAAGTTATCGGTTCACACAATAGTTATCGACACGCTATTGAAACTGATTTATACAATACGATTCAGGCAAAAGACACTTCGCGTTCTTTAAAAGGTCTTCAATACACACACATCAGCCTTACAGAACAATTAAATAAAGGTTTGCGTAACTTAGAAATTGACGTTCAACCTGATTCACAAGGGGGAAAATTTGTGCATCCAAAAGGTCTTGATATTGCAAAATCACAAGAAGCTTACGATCCAAATGGAGAAATGAAAAAACCAGGTTTTAAGGTTTTTCATATGATAGATATCGATTTTAGAACTTCCTGCTATACGCTTCAGAGCTGTCTTGCAGAACTAAAAAAATGGTCGGATGCAAATCCTGATCACGTTCCTGTTTTTATCACGTTAGAGCCAAAAGACGATGACAGTTTCCTTGGAACAAAAGCTGAGAAATTTACAACCGAACTTTTTGATGCTTTAGACAAAGAACTTCGCAAAGGCTTAGGAAATAAACTAATTACGCCAGACATGGTTCGCGGAAAATACAAAACGCTTGAAGAAGCCGTTTTGAACAACAACTGGCCAACATTGAAAAATGCAAAAGGAAAATTTTTATTCCTTTTAGATAATAACGGCGCAAAAAGAGATTTGTACGCATTGAATCATCCGTCCCTTAAGGGACGCGCCGTTTTTATTAATGCTGAACCAGGAAAACCAGAAGCGACTTGGATGTTTAGAAATAATTCTGAAGATCCTTCAATTACTGATTTGGTTAAAAAAGGCTACATCATAAGAACCCGCGCGGACTCTGATACAAAAGAAGCACGCAAAAATGATTATTCACATTTTGAAGCCGCGAAAAAGTCAGGAGCGCAGATCATCTCAACTGATTATTATTTGTCAAGTACTTTCTTCGATTCTCCTTATCAAATTAAATATGATGACGGGACTTATGTGAGAACGAATCCTGTAAATGTGCCTTAATTTTTTTAACCGCAAAGCACGCAAGATTTTTTCCAAAGATTGCTTACATAAACGCAAAGTTCGCAAAGCTAAATGTAAAAGCTTTGCGGACTTTGTTGCTTAATTTGCTCGCAAAGACGCAGAGTCGCAAAGATTATAAAAACTTTGCGACTCTGCGTCTTTGCGAGATTAAAAGAAAACTTTGCGTGCCTTGCGTAAATCTTAGCGCTCTTTGCGGTTAATTTCGCCCGTTCTCAAATCAACCGTAAAATGATCTGCGGGAACTTCATGCATGAATTTATTGAAGATGGTCAGGAACAATTTCATCTGTTTTTTCAAAAGCGTTTCATTTGAAGCGTCACTATTTTCTAAAAACATTTTTGATAAAATTTTATATTGTTTTGCTCTTTCTAAACCAACATCGGCTAGAGCCAATTCATCAGCGCTTCTAAAACGGTAAAAATCAATTAAAAGATCATTTCCTATCCAATTGAAATCTTCCTTTTTTAGATTATTTTGAGTCAGAATTTGTTCCGATTTCAATTCGGCTTCGTTCCATTCTTTTTGAAATTGTGATTTGTTTTTCAGAATAAAATCAAAATCTTTATCCGATTTTATATTGGCTAAAATCAATAAATCTTTCGCAGAAACATTCAAAATAAAAGAAGCAAAATCATTAGGCCAATCATCTTTCAGAAAACGAAGGCGTACTAATTCTTTCAAATGAAAATCAGTAAACTCATGATAATTTTTGGTTTCTAAAATAGCTTTATTCCAAATATCCTTTGTATTCTGGCTTTCTAAAAACTGATATTCCATTTTGTACAAATCAAAAAGTTCATCAAACCTCGGAACATTATCAATCGTAATTGTCTGAATATCGACTAGATTATCTTTTTTAATCGTCAGTAATTTATAAGCTGGAATATAAGTCGCCAGCGACGGCGTTTGAATATTTACCAAAGTATTACCGTTTTTGGTTGTTCGCATTCCTGTATCATTGATATGCATATGTCCGCCAAAATGAATTTTCAATCCGGCATCGGCAAAAACTTGTGCTACTTCTTCACCTGGAACTCGGTTTAACTGCCATTTATTTGGCCCTAAAAGTGCTTTAATTTCCGCGGAAGTGTCATCATTAAAATCAATCATCGGAAAATGACTAAAGGCTACTAAAGTTTTCCCGCGAAGTTTGGCTTCCGCCGAAATATCCTGAACCCATTTAATGAGATGTTTTTTATTCGAAAGCACATTATTATAACCTGTGCTGGCTTCAGAATAGCTTTTGGAATCTTTTGGATCTTCTCCATTTTTCTTCGGAATGTAGACATTTCCGTCAATTGCCATCAACCAAAGTCCTTCAATTGGTTCTACAACATAACTTACATCTGGAACTTCGTAACCTGGAGCCACTTCATAAACTCTGTTTTTTAAAGCCGAAGCTTCAAGTGCTTTTTTGAAATCGTAATTTTGGGAAGTATAATTTGCAAAAGGAGTTGCCCAAAACTTGTATTTTTTATTCGGATAAAAACCGAAGTTTTTTAGATCATTTGTGATGCCTAAATAACCCATTTTAGCAATATCGGCTGTTATGACAACTGGCTGTTCGATATTCATGTTTGGCTTATACATGCCGTCTTTGCTAAAAATGGGTTGGCTTTTTCCTTCTTTTCCTAAAAAATCTTCTTTACCTGATTCCTGAGCAAATGGTCCAACCGGATCGTGATTTCCGGTGGTTATAAAAAATTCAATACCATATTTTTTTGGTACTGATCTAAAATCTTCTGTAATCCTTTCACGTGAATTGGCTGTCCGTCATCAGTATAATCGCCAGGAAGCGCAACATATTTTATCTTTCTTTTTGCAATATCTTCAAGAGCGGCTGATGAAGGCAAAATAATTTTCATTGAAAATTCTCGTCGAATGCAATTGCGAGGCCATCGTTCTTATTAACGCATATTTTTTTGTTTTGGTATTCAAAACTCCTTTAAAATCGTTATCTGAGAATGTTCCAAACAAATCCTGCAAATGAACATCAGATAAAAATGCGACCTGAACACCGTCTAAATTCTTTTGGTTTTGGGCTGAAATTGCATGATTGAAGAATAGTATAACGATTATAATTATTGTAGAAGTAAATTTTAAGTTCATAGTTTTTAAGCTTTTGCAAAATGGGGATTTATTAAAAGTAATAAGTCGCAATTTTATCAATTTAATGATAAAATGAGTTTATGTTATTGTTATTGAATGATAATTTTTATGGGACTTTTGATTGGTTAAAAAGAGTGTAGTCCCTACGGGACAAATTATATTACGGTCAATTTTTTTCTACCGATATTGAACTCCTACGGAGTTTTCTAAATTGCAGTAAGTTTACCTCTTTAGAGGTTAAATATCGGTAGAACATAGATTATCGCCCCTCCAAAAATGTCCCGTAGGGACTATATACAAATTATCTAACTACAAAAAATATCAAAAAAAGGCCGTCATTTCTGACAGCCTTTAACATTAAAACCTAAAATTTAATGTATATAAAACCATTATGGCGAACGGATTATTTCTTTATAAAACGTCTTACAGTTTTGATTCCATCTTTCTCCAATGAAATCAGATAAATTCCACTTTTTAAACTAGAAACATTGATGCTGTTATTATTTACAGTTTGAGAAGAAACTGTTGCACCGCCTTCAGAATTGATAACGCTTACATTGGCTCCAGAAACTTCTGAACTAAAGAAAAGTGTATCTGCTGTTGGATTTGGATAAATAGTTACACTTGCAATATCTGTAGGAGTTTCAGCCGTTGGTGCGACAGATTTTGCGACTAAAGCTGATGCCGATTTCGTAATTCTAAACCAGTTGATATTGGCTCCAGAAGCTTGAATATAGATTCCGAAGTTATACGTTCCTGCATTTACGTTTACTGTTTGAGAAATGGTTTGCCAATTTTGCCATCCTCCTGTATTTGGTACATTTACCGCACCAAGCTGAATACTTCCAGCATTTAAATCAGATGAAATTCTGGCACCGTTAACAGCGCTTGCCACTCTGTATTCAATAACATAGTTTCCAGAAGTTGGAAAGTTTACATTGTAATAAGCCATCCAATCTCCTGTGTCGCAATAACCTACGTTTAATCCTCCGCCAGTATCAGTAGTTGCTTCTGTCTGAACACCGCTCATAGTGTTATAACTTTCAGCCTGAATCAAAGTTCCAGTTCCTGGAGGATTACTTCCTGTAATTACTTGATTTATGGCTGTTAATAATGACTTAGAACCTGTTGCGTCCTGAGATAATTCCCAAATCATAACACCACCTGCGTTTTGAATCGCAAAAGTCGTTTTGGCTTTAATGGTCGGAATTCCGTTATAATAAATTGTGTTTCCAACTTGATCTAGATTTTCTGCTCCAGGATATTGCGCTACGATATTAGCATAAGAAATTCCTTGATTCGCAGAAGCTCCAAAACCATATCCATAAAAAGGTAATCCGATGATGGCTTTGCTTGCAGGCAAACCTCTTCCAGTCCAGTAATTAAATTGATTTACAGCCATACTGTATGGAGAATGTTGTCCTGGATTGTTTGGTGCCCAAGGCCCAGTTGCATCATAAGCCATGATATTGATCCAGTCGTAAGCCGCAAAAGTAGATGAAGGTACATTTGCACCACCATATCCTTCTGAAAGTGCTCGCTGAGATCAGTTTACCATTGGCATGCAATTTATTCGCCAAGGCAATAACAAATCCGCCGTAATCGCCATTGATTGCCGGACCTTCTAAATCTACATCGATTCCATCAAAGTTGTGCGCCACAACATAGTCGTAGAGTTTTTGAATAAAAGCCGTTCGGTTTGCGGGCGTAATTAAATTAAAATAATTGTCACGAATTGCTCCGCCTTCTGATACGGAACCTCCTCCAAGTGAAACAAAAACTTTAATGTTTTGTGCATGTGCTCGCATTAATAATAGCATTGCTTCCGGAATTAAAAGTTAAGTATCCGTTTGCATCAGGATTTTCGAACGCAATATTAATGTGCGTTAATTTACTGTACTGAATTGTACTTGAAAAAGCATTCAAATCTATCCAGTTTGGAATGTAGGCTATCACTTTTTTCTGCTGAGCTATCGCTAAATTAAAAGCACTCAACATTAAAATAATCATGCATTTCTGCAAGCATTCTTCGGTAATTGTTTTTCATAATAATTGTTTTAATAGATTAATAAACTCGTAAATGTTGGGACGGTTATTGAGTTGTATTTTTTGATTTTAGACTTTAGATTTTAGATTGATTGGCTATGCAATCAAATTTTGTAGAACTAACACTACTGATTATTATCTAAAACCTAAAGTCTGAAATTGCAGATTTACATGAAGTTATTCGTTCAATTTAAATCTGAAATCTAAAATCTGAAATCTAAAATTATTTCTTTATGAAACGTTTGATCGTTTGTTTTCCATCTTTTTCAAAAACAATAAAATAAATTCCTTGTTTCAAATGCGAAACATCAAAACTGTTATTAGTGATTTTTTGAGATGCGACAGTAGATCCAGTTTGTGAATCGACAATTTTTACACTTCCGCCAGAAAGATCTGTTGTAACATAAAGCGTATTTTCAACTGGACTTGGGTAAACATTTAAAACTGTTTCTACTGGAGCTTCTTCTTCCGGAGCTTTCGCTAAAGCAGTTTTTGCTGTTGAACCTGTTTTTGTAATTTTTATCCAGTTGATGTTCATTCCGGTATTCTGAATGTAGATTCCGAAATTGTACGTTCCTGCATTTACATTTACTGTTTGCGAAACCGTCTGCCAGTTTTGCCATCCTCCTGTATTTGGAATATCAACATTACCTAAAAGAATTGCTCCGGCATTTAAATCAGAAGACAATCGCCCGCCAGTAACAGCACTTGCCACTCGGTATTCAATTAAATATGAACCTGTTGTTGGGAAATTGATGCTGTTATACGCTAACCAATCGCCAGTTTCTGTATAACCAACATTTGATCCTCCGCCAGTATCCGTAGTAGCTTCAACCTGGATTCCGCTCATTGCTGAATAATCTTCGGCCTGAATTAAAACTGAGGTTTGAGCACTTGTAGCCGGAATTAATTTCCATTGTCCGCAAGTTTGGTTGTTATTATCCCATTGCTGAATAATTGCTCCAGAAGCTGTACTTGCTCCAGCAACTTCAACAATTCTTCCGCTGTGACGCGCTACAATCTTGTAATAACCATCGCCTGTAGAAACCAAAATAAACTGCTGATTTGTTGTAGCATTGTACGGATACTGCTCTACTCTTGCACCATTGGCTTTATTGAAATTATTAACATCCATTGACATACCGCTGTGGTTTGCAATGATTTTATACATTCCGTCACTTATATGCGTGAAAGTAAATTTCTGATTGTTTCCAGAATTTAAAGCACCCTGATTGATTCCTGCCCCATTTGACATGCTAGAATTCCAAACATCCATGTATAAACCGCTGTTTCTGTTTTGTAAAAAGAAAGTCTGGTTTCCTAAAGTTGTGGTTCCGTTTGCAATAACTCTTATTGAACTTACTTTGTCATTCCAAGTGGTATTCAAACAAGAATTATCAGAATTGATTACGGTTGAAGCGCCGCCAAAATTATCATCTTGGTATAAAATTGCCTGATATCCTTGAGTGATTTTTAATGACGAAATATCATCATTTAAAACTCCTAAAGAATTTAAACGAGCTAAATTGTAATCGCCAATTGTTAATCCGCCTGAAAAACCTGTGTAGTTACAATCTTTATAAACTGTAATAACATCTGTCGAAGCCGGCACTGAAGGCGTCGTAAGTCCGTAGTAACCTCCAAAAGTAGCAATAACTTTGGTTGGCTGTGGCGAATGAAGCGATGGCGACTGATCAGCAACATCATCATAAGCAAAACCGTAAGCCAGATTATCAACATTAATTCCCGGTAAATGCCAAAATTTAGAATAATGATTTGTTGGGTTTACCTGATAATATTTAGAAGCGTCGTACCAGTTTTGTCGCCCCGGATTTGTTGTTGTCGTATTTACAACATGTCGGTTAATTGCCGCTGTCAATTGAGCCTGAATTACAAGATCTAAATCTCCATCGACCAATCTTCTGTCCAAAACACCTTTTCCTTCAAGAGCTTCCTGAGTACTTGGCCTGTATTGAACTCTTCCTGTTCGGCCAACAAATCCTCCCGATTGTCCAACCATTTCAAGCTGTTCGCCAATAACTCTTCCTTTAAAAACTCCGGCATCTCCTGCATAAAATATCAAATCTTCATTTTTGTATTTGTTCCAAATCGCATCGATATACGATTTTAAGTAGTTTTCGTATGGTCCTCCTGGTGCATAAGCTGGTGTTTTAGACGGAGCTGTAATTTCTCCTGTTGCATCGTTTACACAGCCTTGAAATTCTGCTGGAACATTCGCTTTAAAAGCCGCAACGATATCGGCATGTTTTTTTAAATCTCCAACTTTCTTTTGGTAACCATTTGCTCCAAATAATTCTAATCCCATTGGATATTTATAGGAATCTACACGTGTCGGATTTCCAAAGAAACCATATTGATTGTTAGTCAATTCGATCATCTCATATAAAATTCCCTGATTCGGATCAGTTGCATTCTGCGGATTTGGTGATGCATATCCTGACGGCGCACCATTTGCTCCAAAAAATAGAAATACAATTGTGAGCCTTTAGAAATAAAAACCCTGCAACCTGCAATTAGTGGCAATGTGAAGGTTTTATTTGGAATTTCGCTCAGCTTTGTAAAACACGCGGCATATTTTGAGTTTTGTCCCGGTCCGGTATTTCCGCCGTAAGTTGGTCCTGTAACCGTGTTATAAGATGCACTCATTGGCAAAACCTGACTTGTTTTGGCATTTACCCAAACATGGTTTCCGGTTGTATAATCAATCCCGACAATAGCAACATACAAATCACTATCGGCGAAAGTTGAATTATTGGCAATCGTAAAAGGAATAGCACCTTGTCCGTACATTAAAACAGATAGGAATGTCAGCATTACTGCTAAAAAAACTTCTTTTGTAACTTAAAATTTCTCATTGTTTAGATTTTTTGATTAATAAAAATTTGTTTCTAATTAGTAAGAATGAGAAAATAAAATGTGTAAAAAATTGGGTGTAACTATTTAGGATCATCACACCCAATTTGTTTTTAATTATTTCTTAATTAACTTTTTACTCCAGCTTTTCTGATCTGATTTGAAATTCAGAATATAAATTCCTTCTCTCAGTCTACTCAAATCAATTACGCTTTCACTAGCTTCTTTTTCAGGTTTACTTTGATGAATCAATGTTCCTGAATTGTCATAAATCGTGATGATTTTGTTGTCTAAATTTTCAGGAATTGCAACTTGAATATAATCGCTCGCCGGATTTGGATAGATTGCAAAAACAACATTTTCCGGTGCACTTTCTTCCACTATAACATTCGCTTTTTTAGCTGTTGAAGCTGATCCGTAAGCTTCAATTTCATATAATGAATATCCGTAAGGAGTTAAAGCTTTTGTTGTACATAAAATACGAAGGTATCTTCCTGTTCCGCTTACGGTTAAATCATCAGTTCCTCCGTCGCTTGCCGTTTGCGTATTGATAGTTTCATTTTCTGTGAAAACATTATCTGTAGAAAGCTGTACTTTATATTGTGTTGCAAAAGTCTGCTTCCCATTTCAATACAACACGGTTTAGGTTATAATTACTTCCTAAATCCACATAAATCCATTCTGTTGCATTTGCAAAAGAACTCGCCCATCTTGAAACTGTTCCGTCTCCGTCTGTTGTTTTATTAGCTGATAAAGTTGGATTCTCTTCTGTAGAAGCCGTTGCTGTTTTAGCTAAAGCTAAATTCACATTCGGATTTGGCGTAATATTTCGAACAATAACATCGCTGAAAACTCCCGTTCCTAAAGTTCCATTTGCGTGAGACGTAACTGCCATTCCAACATAAATGGTATTTGCCATTGTAATTGTTTTTGGAGTTCCAAGCTGTGTCCACGTTGTGCCATTATCAGAAGTATAAGACGTAAATACATTTCCTGAACGAACCACACGAACCCATTTTGGAGCAGTTCCCGCCGCAACATCGGCTACAGTTACTCCCGAAGTAGTATCTCTTGATAAAAACTCAACTCCCGTGCGCTGGTGTCACATCGGTCATCGCATGTTTGGAAGTTGGTGTAAGCGTTTCGCGAAACATAACCCCAGCTTTGGCGTAAGTATTTGTGTTAGTTAATGAATTAACTTTAGCAATAATTTCAGCATCGCCTGTAATGGATTGGTTTACAAATTGAAATTGATCACTTGTATCCCAAATATCAGTTCCTGAACCTTTAATAGTGAAAGTTCCGCTAGAATGTGTCGCTTCTCCCGCTGGTGTTACCGCACCTAAATCTGTACTAACCCACGGCGAAGGCAATCCAACCGGAGTTTCTGTAGAAACTAAGTTTAAAGCTCTTAAATTGTCAAAATAATAAGTGTTTCCAGAATTTGTTCCTGGCTCGTATAAGAAAACAAAACGATTTACTTCATTATCTGCAGTAGATGCATCTGGCGTGCTTACATAGGTAAAAGTTACGGTATGCCAAGTATTCGTTTGTTTTACAACTCCTTGATAAATACTATGTCTTCCAACCGGATAATTTGATGGAACCGAAGCACTGCTTTCTGCCTGCCATGAAATAATTGATCCAACTGGAGCTGATGTATAAACATCCATAGCGAATTTTTTAGTTCCCGCTTTAAAATCTCCAATGTTTGTTAAAGTCGTATTGAATGAGAAATTATCATACAATTCTGTTGACTTACGAACGTACCTTCCAACATTTGATGAAGTATTAATTCCTGTCGCACTTGGATTTGCTACGTTTGCTGTATAAGTTCCGATAGCGTCTCTAAACGTAATATTATGTGTATTTTGGTAATCTTCATAAACTACTCCAGGTGTGTAAGTATCCGGAAGTTTAGTTGCACCAATTCTGATGTTATCAATATAATACGTATCACTTGTGTAAGAACCAGAATTAAACAAAAGAACCATTTGGTTAATTGCCAGGTTTGAAGTTCCGGCATCTGGACTTGAATTATAGTAAAATGTCAGCGTTTCCCATTGATTTTGTTTCGTTGTAATCGCTACATAATTACTATTTCTTCCCGTTGGATAATTTGCAGGAAGCGAAGTCGCACTATTTTCAAAATTCACACTTACAACCGTTCCAACAGGCGCCGTTGTATAAACATCAATCATAATTTTATTAGTTTGGTTTTTGAATAAACCTGCATCTTCGATTGAAGTTTGTGTATTAAAGAAAAGTACGTCGTATTGTTCGGTTACATTTCTAACGTATCTCGCCACATTTGCAGACGAGTTAACTGAATTTGAACCCGGATTTGCTACAACTGTATAAGTTCCAGTTGTAGTTCCTTTTATAATTTTATTGATGCCGTCGTAGTTCTGCAATACGTCTGTGGCAACAATTGGTTTTTCTGGAGTAGCTCTTGTTAACAGATTATCATAATAATACGTCGCTCCCGAATTTGAATTTGATTCAAAAAGTAACGCCACATTATTAATTGTCAACGCACTTGTGTTTGGATCAATAATTTTTTCAAATTCAAATTCAATAGTTTCCCATTTATTCTGAACTGTTGTAGTCGCTTTATAACCGCTGTGTCTTCCTGACGGATAATTGGTTGCCGTTGTAACATTGCTGTTTTCTAACTGCATAGAAATTTTTGTTCCAACCGGTGCCGAAGTATACAAATCAAAAGAGATTCTTTTTCTTCCTGACACATAATCATTGGCATTGCTGATTACGATATTTTTGATATTGAAAACATCGTATAATTCAGATGAGTTACGAACATATTTTCCAACCAAAGTCGAAGTATTGATTCCAGTCGCAGAAGGATTAGCAACAGATTCTGTTAAAACTCCCGTTTTATTTCCATAAACAACATTTCGGTTCGTTTGAAAATCTTCCTGAATTTTCTCAACCGGAATCGCGACTTCTGTCGCAACAGCCAATTTATATGTGTTAGCAGTACAGCCGGAAGTTGTTGCCGTTACCGAAACATCTCCGCCTGTAGTTCCCCAATTTACTGTTACAGCATTTGTTCCCTGTCCAGCCGTAATTGTCGCTCCCGAAGGAACTGTCCAATTATAAGTTGCGCCTGCAATAGCATTTATAGAATACGTTTTGCTAGTTTCGTTTTGATACACTTTTGCATCACCAGCAACAGCATATTTATAACTTCCGTCATAAACACGAACGTAATCTACTTGTAATTTTGCAGGGAAATCTCCCGGAATTGGTGCTACTCCTGCTCCATTTACACTTGTATAAGGCGTTCCTGCGCTACCAACGGCAAGATTTAAAATAATGTAAAACTGACTATCATTAAAAGGCCATCCACCGTTTACCGTAGTATTTGGTGTTGCGGTGTGAAATAAAACATCGTCAACGTACCATTTGATAAAATTTGGTCCCCATTCTACAGCATAAACGTGAAAATCTGAAGATAAATCAGTTGGCGAACTGTAGCTTCTTCCCGTAAAATGATATCCGTTTCCGTCATAATGGATTGTTCCGTCTACAGATTGTGGGTTTCTGTGTTTGGCTTCCATAATATCAATTTCACCCGTATAAGGCCAATTTCCGTTTACGGGAAGCATCCAGAAAGCTGGCCATGCGCCTTGTCCGTTTGACAGCTTCATACGAGCTTCAACTCTTCCGTATTTAAGCGAATACTTTCCTTCTGTAGTTAATTTTGAAGAAGCATACGGCTGATCTGGAAAAGATCCGTTTGGCTGGTATTTAGCCTCAATGTTTAAGTAACTGTTTGTTCCTTCTTTTACAATTGTTGCCTGATTTGGATCGTAACGTTGCGCTTCAGCATTTCCGAATCCGCAAAGTGAAGGACAGCCATTTCCTGAAATACTCTGCCATTTTGTTAAATCGACAGTAGTGCCATTAAATTCATCAGACCAAACCAATGTTTTACATTGCGCCTGAACTTTTAATAATGGCAAAAACACAAATAGTGCTACAGCCAAAAATTGTTTAAAATAATAGAAATTGTCTTTCGGTGGTCGGCCGAAAAAAGAGTCATTTTGATTCATTTTTTTTAGTTTTTTGTTAGTAAAGCTTATTATCAAAATAAAACCTGTTTTGCAGTAAACAAGTCATTATCTTACTAATAATCCGACAATATTACCAAATAAATCAGGCTAGACTTACATTTTCGGGTACGGTTTGACTACGGTGGTCGTAAAAAAATGCAGAAAAAAGACGTAAAACTACTTAGGATTTTACTTACTAGATAAAATCTCTTTTTTTAGGGTATTGTTAATCATGAAAATACTAAAATAGGCTTCATTTAAAGTCCTGAAAATTTTAAACACATAGAAACATAGATTTTATTTTGAGAAGAATGAATTTAAAAAAACACGTTTTTTACACATAGCTATGTTTACTTAAACTAGTGAAACGCCTTTTTTATAGACAATGCAAAACTATGTTTCTATGTGTTTAAATATCACTTAAAAATTTAGAATGAATTCTGTGATATTTGCGTCAGAAGGAAGTTGCAATTTTTTTCGAATTCTGTATCGAGTATCTTCAACTCCACGAACAGAAATTCCTAAAAGCGGCGCAATTTCTTTTGTATTGAAGTTCATTCGCAAGTAAGCACACAATCGCATATCACGAGGAGTCAATTCCGGATAAGTTGTTTTCATCCTCTGCATAAAATTATCATGCAACTGATTGAAGATTTCTTCAAATTCATTCCAGTGTTTGTCGCCCTGCAATTCGTGATCGATCAATTTGTTTATTTTGGTCAACAAACTAAAGTTCACATTTGGATCGTTCTTCTTATCCATCTGCCCGATTAATTCTTTTATCGAAAGCAAAATTTCATTTAAATGAATAAGATTCACGGTATTTGAAGCTACTTTGGCATTTTTAAGATTGATCGTTGCTTCGAGATTTTCCCGAACAATAGCCATATTTTCCTGTTCCAAATTCAATCTCTGTTCGTTAAGTTCCGCACGAGCGCGCAGTAATTCTTTTTCCTGATTCAGAATCAACTGCTGACGATCATGCTCTGCTACAGATTTTTGATATTTAATAACCAAATAAATGACAACACAATAAAGTATAAAATACAAAATATAGGCCCAAATTGTTCTGTACCAAGGTGGCAAAACTTCAAAACGAAAAACCGCTTCTTCGCTTACCACATCATAAATATTTTTGGCTCTCACATGAAAAACATATTCTTTTTCAGGCAAGTTGGTATATTCTTTTTCGGTTTGCAAACTGTAATCTGACCATTTTGGTTCAAAACCTTCCAGCCAGTATTCGTATTTTGTAGCATCGGCTTCATCATAAAAAAGAGATGAAAAAGAAAAATGCAATGCATTATTGGAATGCGATAAAATAGGTAAAATCTTTTCTCCGGCACCTTTTGTTTTATTTGGAAGCACATCATAACGGCTTGAAAATATCAAACTGTCTTTCGGAAAAATACATTTCACTTCTGAAATTACTGCTTTATATTTCGTTTTGTACTTTTTGGTTTTAATGGCATTATAATGAATTAAGCCATCTTGTGTTCCAAAAAATACATCACCACTGGTCGTCGTTTGAATATTCTCAAAACCTGGAACATATGAATAACGTAGTTTTCTAAAAGGAAGCTCTTCAACCTCAAAACTTCCGTTTGGCATTTTTGTCATTTTTCCGGTATTTTCTCCAGAAATGTACCAAATACTATTATGATTATCAGATTTTAGAAGCCGTATATGACTTTCAAGCCCGAGATATTTCTTAAAAACGGGTTCAGGAATCATTTTCTTCGAATGAGAATCTTGCTTGTAAACTCCTTTGGTTGTTCCAAAAAGAATCTGGTTATTGATTTTAATTGTATTTAGAAATAAACTTGACGGAAAACCATTTTTTTGATTATAAAACTGAACGTCAGAAACAGCATCAAATGTTTTATTAAATTTAATCTTATAAATTCCCTTGTATCCGTGAGCAATCCAGAAATCGCCGTTTTTATCTGTTTCAATAACACGGTCGCTTTCTTCAAAACCTTTTATTTTATTTTGATAAACCCACAAATTATTTATTTTTTTGAGAAGATACATTCCGTTATAACCACCAACAAGCAATAAATCAGGCTGATTCGGAACTAAAATTCCTTTCCAAGCGCCATCCACTTTTGCCAATAATTTTGCTGAATTACCAGAAACTTCAAAGATTCCATTTTTCTCAAAAGCCAAAAGAGAGTTTCCAAAAACACCAATATTCCAAACATTCTCAGACATTCCAGAAACGTGCTGAAAGTTTGCATTTTCGTGTTTTCCATTTTTATAAGACTGCCAATTCATCCAAAACAAACCGTTGTCTGTCGCGATATACAATTTGTCCTGATAAATCTGGTCGCAGTATATTTTAGTTTCTGAATTCGAAGTATCTAAAACTCTGGACAATGGCGAAGAAATCTGGATCAGCGAAATTCCTTCCTTAAGCGCAACCCACAAATTGCCCTCTTTATCAACCTTTAAATTGGTCACATAATCGTTTTGCAATCCCATTTGTTTGTTAATATGCTGAATCAAACGTCCCGAACCATCTATGACTATCAACCCCGATTGTCGGGTTCCAATTCCGAAAAAACCATCAGAAAGCTGGATGCCTGTAGAAATTTGATTTTGCTTCAAAACATTGTCTGCTTCTGTCACAAAAGGCTTTAACTGATTATCTTTAAAAGTAAAAAGTCCGTTTTTTTGCGTAAAAAGTAAAAGACCATTTTGAATTCCAAAGATTTTCCTAATTTTCATTCCGGCAAACTTCTCTCCATTTTCAACCGAAATTAATTTATCGCCTTTTAATTTCAACAAACCTTTACTATCATGAGAAATATAGATTTCTTTATTGACTTCGAAGAAATCATCAAATTTTTCTTTAGACTTTAAAACCTTTATTTTATTGTTTTTATAAATAAAAATTTCTTCATAGGAGAAAAAAATCACTTCATCATTTCGGATAACGGTATGTATAACATCACCAAAATTTCGAGCCGATTCCGGAAGTAATTTTACTAAGGATGTATATTGATACTGTCCGTTTGGCAATTGGATCGCATAACCAAAATCGCCTTGGGCACCCACATACATTTTATCGTTTTTATCGATGGCAAGCGAACGAACCATGCTCCTATTTTCTGGTTGTGTAACGATGCTCCAGCGAACACCGTCAAACTGCATAATTCCAAAATGATTGGCAAAAAACATCATTCCTTTAGAATCCTGCAAAACATCCCAGTTTTCAGAAGCGGCTTTGTACGTTTTCGGATTATAATTAAGTATAAAAGGAACTCCAATTTTTTTAATCTGTGCATTTAAAATTGGAGAAATGAGTAATGCCGATAAAATTAAAATTCTAATAAATTTCGTCATTTTTGTTTCTGTCTGTAGGTTATTTTGTGATTTTTGAACATCACAATTTCAAAATAACTCTTTGGGAGAAGTCATTTTTCTTTAGGCAAAAAACATTCAATATTAAATGTATAAATAACAATTATTCATTATTACCAAACAAAAAAAGAGAATGTCGAAATTCAAATATATAAAAATTTATTTTAGTGCAACAAATTACATTTTAATCTAACAATTTTGTAATTGTAAGATAAAATTTAAACTATAATTAGGAATCAACTTTGACAAAGTTCTATTCGCACAATCTTGTGATTTTAAAAAACGATTGATGACATAAAATGTGGATACACTTTGCGTGCCTTCGACTTCGCTCAGGCTGACAACTTAAAATAACTTAAGCTCCAATCTTATCAGACTGAGCGAAGTCGAAGGCTGATTAAGGTTTTTAAAACCTGTCGGGTTTAACACAAGCTTTAAATCTAAAATCTAAAATCTGAATTCTAAAATCAAAAATCCAGTATCTCGCTCAACTCTTCATAGCTATGAAAAAGGACTGCTACCTCCTTTTCTAAATCTTCATTATTATAGCCGTTTGCAAAACCGTACACTTTAAATCCGCCACTAATTCCGGCTTTTACACCCGCTTTGCTATCTTCAAGAACAATACAATCTTTGACATCAAAACCCATTTCTTTGGCGGCGTGCAGAAATATTCCCGGTTCAGGTTTCCAGCTGTTGATTTGATAGGAACTAAATATTTTGTTTTCGAATTTATCCAATAAACCTGCCACTTCAAGATTCAGCCTTATTTTTTCAACCGGACCGCTGGAAGCTACACAATACGGGATTTTTAATTTTTCGATATTTTCGATAAATTCAACAACACCTTCCATTGGTTTTACCTGAGTTTTAAATGCTTCAAAACTTTTTTGGCGGTATTCTGCTTCAAAAGAATCAGGAAGTTTTTGATCGATTGCTTCTTCGATATGGCGAAAACAGTCTTTTAAATTTCGTCCGTTGAAATTTCGGTAGGCATCTTCAATATGCATTTCAAAACCATGTTCAGTCGCCATTTCAAGCAAAATTCCGTTACCGATTTTTTCTGTATCTACTAAAACTCCATCACAATCGAAAATTATACATTTAACCATTTTATTGATTTTCATTTAATTAAAATTCATTCTTGCTCAAAACACAAGTATTGAAATTTACAAAAAATATTTTACGTCAAATTCATTGCAAAGCAAACCCTACCAGATATTCAATGTTTTTGGACAAAATTACTCCTCTTCTGTATTTGTATGTGCCTTTTGATTTGTAATTTTATAAATCCTATCGAACCTATAAAAAAATACAAATTGTGAAAAAAAATCTTTTACTGAGCGCAATTCTGGTAAGCAATTTTGCCCTTTATTCTCAAAACAAAACCATTACAATAACCAATACTTTAGCAACGGACAGAGAATTTGAAACTGTCGAATTAACTAAAAAAACACTCGGATTGCCAACTACTGCAAAACTTGAAAATTATGCGGTAAAAGATAGTAACACAAACTCATTTTTAGAAACCCAAACAGTTGATAATGAAGGCGACGGAACAATGGATGTTCTTTTATTTCAGCCAAAAATCAAAGCAAAGTCAAAACAGGATTTTGAAGTTTTCATTGGAACAAATCCTTCCGCTTCACAAACAGCAAGCTGTTATTCCCGTTTTGTACCAGAAAGAATAGACGATTATGCATGGGAAAACAACAAAGTCGCTTTTAGAGCTTATGGTCCAGTCGCACAAAAAATGGTAGAAGACAAAGTTCCTGGAGGTGCCTTGACAAGTGGTATAGACGCGTGGCTAAAAAGAGTCGATTATCCAATTATCAACAAATGGTATGATAAAATGACTACAGGAAAAGGAACTTATCACAAAGATACAGGCGAAGGTTTAGACAATTTTCAAGTTGGAGACAGCCGAGGAGTTGGCGGAATTGCAATAAATGTTGATGGAAAATATTATTTTTCGAAGAATTTTATCAGCTGGAAAACCATTACAACTGGGCCAATCAGAACTAGTTTCATTTTGACTTATGCCGATTGGGATGCAAAAGGCAACAAAATAACCGAATCAAAATTGATCAGTTTGGATTACGGAAGTTATCTTTCGCGTTATGAAACATCAATTACTGGAACTAAAAGCATTTCTGTTGGATTGACGCTTCATGACAAAAAAGGAACTATTGGAACCAACTTAAAAAGTGGCTGGTTGAGTTATTGGGAACCAATTGACGATTCTGAAATTGGAATGGGTTTAGTCGCTCCAAAAAATGCGATGACAAGCTTTGACAATCACGTTACAAACGAAAAAGAATTAAGTAATCTTTACGGAAATATCACAGTTAAAAACGGAAAAGCTATTTATTACGCTGGTTTTGGATGGAAAAAAGGCAGTCCGTTTCAAACCAAGCAGGAATGGGAAACTTATTTGTCTTCTTTTGCTGAGAAAATAAATAATCCACTTGTTGTGAAGCTTAAAAAGTGATTTTGTCACGAAGACACAAAATTTTTCTATTTTAATCAAAAATAGCCCACGGTTTCAACCGTGGGAATATAATCATAATATCAACACGTTTCCCACGGTTGAAACCGTGGGCTATGTTTAAATACCATTTTTAAACTAAAATCTTACTTCTTCGCAGGAAAATAATTCTCCTTCAAAATAATTTCCAACGGAATATATTGAATTCGTTCTGTTTCTTCCTGAAGAACCAATTTCTTATACAAATAATTAATTCCTAAGTATCCCTGTTCTTCGGGCCTTTGATTAATCAAGAAATCGATTATTCCTTTATTCAGATATTCAATGTTTTCATTCAATAAATCGAAACCAATAATTCTAACGCCTTTTACATCATTTTCTTCTAAAAATCGAGCCACGATATAAGCTCTCGAATTAGGTACAAAAACACTATTGATGTCTTTGAACATTTCTATACACAGCTGATCGATTCCAGAATCTTTAATAGTAATTTCAGAAAACTTAAAATTTGTAAGTTCGTCATGATCTTTAAAATAAGAATAGAATCCGTCAATTCGCTGAAGATAAACAGATGTACTTTCGATTTCTCTCGCTATTTTAAAAATCAAAACCTGTCTTTCGTTTTTTACCGCAAAACTGATCAGTCTTCCCGCCAAATAACCACTCTGAAAAGCATCCTGGCCCACATAAGCGTGCTGGTTTTCTTCAGAAATATTAGAATCAATCATCACAACAGGGATATTTTTCTCTTCGTATACTTTTAGAAACTGAACAGAATCTTCGTAAAAAATCGGTGCAAAAAGCAATCCGTCACATTCAAAATCGATAACTTTCTTAATCTCTTTCTGAAAAGATTCTTTATTGAAATCGTAGAAAAAATAATCCAATACAATTCCAAATTTCATGAATTCGGCCGCAGACTTTTTCCACACCAGAAATCTGGCTTTTCCAATATTCCAGATTTTCATATTTAGGCAAAAAAACCGCTATTCGAAACTTCTTATTCAATGCTAGATTACTTGCCAAAATATTTCTTTTATAACCATATTCTTCAATAATGGCATTGACTCTATCTACATTTTCCTGTGCAACCTGCCCGCGATTATGAATAATCCTGTCAACCGTTCCTGGCGACACATTAGCGAGTTCTGCAATTTTTTTAATTGTTATGATATTTCTGATATTTAGGTTAAAAAAATAGATTAGCCACGTAAAATTATTATTTTTTTATCAAATATAAGTTGTTTTACATCTCTTTTTATATACATTTGCAAAACACCGTGTGCGTACACGCAAAAATACACAAACCATAAAAACAACAATACAATTTATTTATTTTTTTAAGATTTAATTGTTGAAAAGCTCACAGTCAAATAATTAAAAACATAAAAATCAACTTATTAATATTAAGATCATTTATACTAAACATTAAAAGTAAAACTTTAAGTATAATCAAATCATAAGAAATACTGTTTCAATTGTTTAAATGAGCAGTAAATGCAATCATTGTCAAAAACATGACAAATAACACATAAAACATTAAAAACCAGTAAAATAAAATATTTTATTTAAATAAAAAATTAAATACTAATTATCAAAACAACCAAATAAAAAAATGATAGTAGATTCATTAAATAGCGCATCAAAATACTTCGGTCTTCATCCAAATTTCAAAACGGCTTTTGATTATGTGAATCAAAACGACATCAACAAACTTGAAGAAGGAGTTTTGGAAATTACAGAAGGACTAAAACTGATTGTAATTGCCGGTGAAGGAACAACCAAAGAACAAAGCATAAAAGGTTTTGAATGCCATGACAAAAACATCGACATTCAAATTGTGTTGAAAGGTCCAGAAACTTATGCATGGAAACCTAGAGAAAAATGTGTAAGTCCGAATGGCGATTATAGCGACGAGAAAGACGTTCGTTTTTTTCATGACCAACCAGATATGTTTTTTGAATTACAAGAAAAACAGTTTGCGATTTTATATCCAGAAGATGTTCACGCCGCAATGATTGGCGAAGGATCACTGAAAAAACTAGTTTTCAAAGTAAAAATTTAGTGATGAGCTCCATTCAAAATTCAATAGAAACTGTTGCAAAACAAGGCATGCTACCTTTGTATTTCAATACCGATGCAACAATCAGTATTGAAGTTCTTCGTGCTTTATACAACTCAGGAATCAGAGCGGTCGAATATACGAACCGAGGCTCGGAAGCTTTGGTGAATTTCAAGAAAATGGTCCAAATCAGAAATGCAGAAATGCCTGAAATGCTTTTAGGAATTGGAACGATAAAAAATAAATCGCAAGCTAAGGACTTTCACGAAGCAGGTGCTGATTTTTTTATCAGTCCTGGTTTTGTGCCAGAAGTTGCTGACTTCTTAAAAAGCAAAAACTCACTTTACGCTCCAGGATGTATGACGCCAACAGAAATCATTGTCGCGGAAAATACAGGCATCACTTTCATCAAACTTTTTCCTGGCAATGTACTTGGTCCAGAATTCATGAGCAGTATCAAAGATGTTTTTCCTGATTTGACTTTTATGGTAACTGGAGGCGTTGATACTACGCATGCCAATATTGAGAGTTGGTTTTCTGCAGGTGTATCGGCTGTTGGAATGGGAAGCAAACTCATTACTAAAAAGCGCATGGAAGAAGGTGATTATGCAACAATCGAAAATGAAACTAAAAAAGTGCTCGACATCATCGAAACTTTAAGAAAACAATAAATAACCATATGGATTCAATATTTAATTTAAAAGGAAAAATTGCACTTATAACAGGCGGTGCCGGCGTATTAGGAAGCAACTTTGCAAACGTTTTGGCAAAACAGGGCGTAATTGTCGGGATCGTTTCTCAATCACTTCAAAAAGCAGAAAATACAGTAAAAACAATCGAAGAAAACGGTGGTCAAGCTTTTGCCGTTCAAGCTAATGTTTTGAATAAAGAAGAAGTTGAAAAAATAAAAGATTTTATTGTTGAAAAATACGGCCGTCTAGATATTTTAATCAACGCCGCTGGAGGAAATATGCCAGGTGCAACAATTCAGCCGGATCAAGCGGTTTATGATATGAAAACGGAGGATTTACAACAAGTAATCGACCTAAATATCATTGGAACAATGTTGCCTTCACAGGTTTTTTCGGAGCTTTTTGCAAAACAGAAATCAGGAAACATCATTAATATTTCATCAGCATCCGCACAAAGACCTTTGACAAGAGTTGTGGGTTACTCGGCTTCAAAAGCGGCTATTGATAATTTCACACAATGGATGGCGGTTGAACTGGCTTCAAAATATGGCGAAGGAATTCGTGTAAATGCGATTTCGCCAGGATTTTTCATTGGCGAACAAAATCGCGCTTTGTTGCTTACTCCAGAAGGAAAACTGACTCCGAGAGGTGAAAAAATCATCGGACAAACTCCAATGGGACGCTTTGGAACACCTGAAGATATTGACGGCGCACTTTTATATTTATGTAGCGATATGTCAAAATTCGTTACAGGAACAGTATTAAAAGTTGATGGCGGTTTTGTTGCTACGAGTATTTAATTTTAAAGATAAAAAAATGGAACAAACATTACGCTGGTTCGGACCAAATGACCCTGTTTCTTTACAAGATATCAAACAAACCGGAGCGACCGGAATTGTAACTGCATTGCACCATATTCCAAATGGACAAGTTTGGAGTATTGAAGAAATCATTAAACGAAAAGTGGAGATCGAACACGAGGACGGCGACCCTAAAAAAGGGGCTTCTGGTTTGATTTGGTCGGTTGTAGAAAGTATTCCAGTTCATGAAGACATCAAAAAGCAAACCGGAAAATATCTGGAATACATTGAAAATTATAAAGAAAGCATTCGAAATTTAGCTTTATGCGGCATCAAATGCGTGTGTTATAATTTTATGCCTGTTTTAGATTGGTCAAGAACTGATTTGTCTTATACAGTTGAAGACGGCTCAAAAGCGCTTCGTTTTGATATTAATGCTTTTGTCGCTTTTGAATTATTCATTTTGAAAAGACCTGGCGCAGAAAACGAATATTCTGCAGAACAAATCCAAAAAGCTAAAAGTTATTTTGAAGCCATGACTGCTGAAGACAAAATCAAATTACAGCAAAATATTCTGGCTGGACTTCCGGGTGCTGAAGAAGCGTATACTGTTGAAGATTTCTTAGTGACTTTGAGCGCCTACAATCATATTGATAGACAAGCTTTAAAGAATAATCTTTTTCATTTTCTAAAAGAAATTATTCCGGTTGCCGAAAGCAAAGGTGTGTTGATGGCCATTCATCCTGATGATCCTCCCTACCCGATTTTAGGCTTGCCGAGAGTAGTTAGCACTGAAGAAGATTTGATCGAATTGATGAATGCGGCTCCTTCAAAATCAAACGGATTTACGATGTGTACAGGTTCGTACGGCGTTCGCGCTGATAATGATTTGCCGGGAATCGTAAGACGTCATGGCGATAAAATGAATTTTATTCACTTAAGAAGCACGCAACGCGACGAAGAAGGAAGTTTCTACGAAGCAAATCATCTTGAAGGCGATGTTGATATGTACGAAGTCGTAAAAGCAATTCTGGAAGTCGAAAAAAGAAATAACAGCAAATTGCCAATGCGTCCAGATCACGGACACCAAATGTTGGATGATTTGAAGAAAAAAACAAATCCTGGTTATTCTGCAATTGGCCGTTTGAGAGGTCTTGCAGAATTGCGAGGACTTGAATTGGGGATTAAACGATCCTTATAAATGGAGCCGCCACGAAGGCGCTAAGACTCGAAGTTTTTTAATCAAAAAAGCTTAAAAAATTTCACGCAGATTCGGCAGATTTTAGCTGATACTAGCAGATATATTAAAAAAATCTGCAAAAATCTGCCGAATCTGCGTGAAACAAAAAACAAATAATCTTTGTGCCTTAGTGCCTTCGTGGCAAATCGCGCAAAAAACTAACTAACCAAAACCACAAAAACCATGATTCGCCAAGCCATTATTATATCCTGTGGACTCTTTATGAACACAATATTGGCGCAGGAATTACCTAACATTATTACTTCTCCAAAAACAAATTATCTTCCAGATTTTAGTTATGCCGGCTATCATTTCGGCGAAAGCCAAATTCCTGAAGTTAACGGAAAAGTGATTAATGCAGTTGATTTTGGCGTAAAAGCAAACGACAATTTAGACGATTCAAAAGCACTTTTAAAAGCTTTTAAAGCCGCTAATGCTTTTGAAGGGACTGTGATTTTGCAGTTGCCTGCTGGACGAATTATCCTCAGCGAAATTCTTTATATCGAAAGAAGCAATTTTGTGCTTCGCGGTGCTGGTTCTGCAGAAAACGGAACTGAAATCTATTGCCCGAGACCGATGATGTACCTTAAAGATTCAGAGGCTTTGGCAGAACTTCGTGAATATCTTACGACTTTAGACAAAAGACAGCGCGAGCCAGAAAACAATATTGATTTGCCTTTTTCACAATATGCGTGGTCTGGAGGTTTTATCTGGACACAAATTCCGGGTGAGCGTGTGAAATCGTATTTGGACAAATATGAATCTGAACCTAATCCGTTGGCGAAAGTTAGTTCAGGAAAAATGGGTGAACATATCATTACTGTTTCAGATGTAAAAGGATTAAAAGTTGGTGATGTTGTCGAATTGCAACTATTTAATAAAGATGGTGAAAATGGCGAAATCATTAAAGATTTATACCAAGGAGCCAACGTAAAACCTGGTTCACATCATTGGAAATATCCTAAACTTCCAATTGTGAGACAACAAGTTGAAGTCACTAAAATATCTGGTTCAAAAATTACTTTAAAAACGCCTTTAACCATTTCAATCAAACCGAGTTATCAGGCACAATTGGTAGAATGGAAACATTTAAATGAAGTCGGAATTGAACATCTTCGTTTTACTTTTCCAGATATTCCACGTGTAGCACATCATGTTGAACCGGGAAATAATGGAATTTTCTTGACGCGTCTTTTCAACAGCTGGGTTAAAGATGTCAAAATAACAAATGCTGACAGCGGTATTTTGGCCGAAGAAGTAGCCAATACCACTATTCAGGATATTATTACCGATGGAACGCATTTGGCACACTATACTGTCACTTTAGGCGGTGTTCATAATATTTTGGTTAAGAACTTGAAAATCTACAATTCAGCGGTTCACCCTTTAAGTTTCAACACTTTTGCTACTAAAAATGTTTACCAAAACTGTGAGATTTTTAAAGATCCGGTTTTAGATCAGCATTCTGGAGCAAATCATCAAAATTTATTTGACAACATCACAGTTCATTTAAAAGCGGACAAAAACAATGGGTACGCAATATTTGGCGGTGGTGGCGCTGATTATTGGAAACCATCGCACGCGCCTTTTAGCACATTTTGGAATTTAAATGTTCTCGTCGAAAATCCAGATCTATCAAAACCTGTTTTATTGTATGGAATGAAAGATGGAGCTTTTGCAAGAATTATTGGTGTACATGGAAATACAAAATTTGAAATAAAATATGATGTTGATCCGTATATAGAATTTTTAAATAAGCCAATTGAAAAAATTCCATCATTATATGATTATCAATTAAGTAAACGCGTAAAATAGGGACAAAGGTTCAAAGGTACAAAGGCTCAGAGGTTTTTCTCTGTTGAAATTTTTGAACCGCACCTTTGAACCTTTGCACCTTTATATCTAACTCTAACCAAAAAATAAATACTATGAAATACACGAGCGTTTTTCTAGTTTTAGTTTTTATTTCAGGAAATTTGTTTTCCCAAAATAAATACCGTCTTAAAAATTTTTCAACCACAGACGGCCTTTCGCAAAACTCTGTTATTGCCATACATCAAGATAAATTTGGACAGATGTGGTTTGGTACACGTGACGGTCTCAATAAATACGACGGCGACCGATTCACTGTCTTTAGGAATGATGTTGCTAATAAAACTTCTATCAGTAATGACATTTTAGCTATTGAAGAAGATAATTCTGGAAAATTATGGATTGGAACTTATAATGGGCTAAACTGTTATGATCCTGTTAGCAATACTTTCAAGCGATACTTAACTGACAAAACGAATCATACGATAAATAGCAATACCATTTGGTGTATCAAGAAAATTGGAGATGAAATGTGGTTTGGAACTTCAAAAGGATTATCTATTTACAACAAAAAAACCGGACAGTTCACCTCTGCTGTTCATTCTGCTACCGATAATACATCAATTCCTAGCAATAATATTCTGAGTATTTTTAAAACCAAAAAAGGTAAGGTTTGGATTGGAACGACAAAAGGATTGTGTTTATATACAAGCAGAAAAAACGGGAAATTTTCTTTTAAAAATTATCCGTTAAATAATGTTGATGTATTGAATGTATCGGCAATTGCCGAAGATCGTTTCAATAATATCTGGGTTGGAACAAAAAACAAAGGGCTTTTAAAATTTAATCCCTCAACAAACAGCTTTGTTTCCTTTTTACCTGAGGAAAGACGTAAAGAAATCAACAATGAAATTCGTGCTTTGGCTATTGACCGAAAAGGTTCAATCTGGATTGGTGCCTATGACGGAATTTATATTTTAGGAGAAGACAAGAGTATTCAAAAAATAAACAATAACAATAGTTACAGCGTTAGCAATCATAATAGCGGAATCGAAAAAGTGAAATCAATTTTCATTGATAAAAAAGGTTCAGTTTGGATAGGCTGTTATTACAAAGGCGTTAATATGTGGGATATTTCGAGCGTAAATTTCTTCAATTACGATCAAAACTCGAAAAAGATTCCAATGAGTTATGATGTGGTAAGCTCTATTGTAGCCGACAAAAATCAAAATATTTATTTTGGAACCGAAGGTGGCGGCATTACCATTTACAATAAAAATACAGACGCTACGAGTTACCTTAACAATCAAGTTGGACAAACGCCTATAAATGATATTAAATCAATGTGTGTTGCTGAGAATAATATTTTGTGGATGGGAACTTTCTCAAAAGGAATTTCAGCTTATAATACGCTTACTAAAAGAATTGAAAGCGACAGAATTTCATCTAAATTGAAAGATTCAATAAAAGATGTTGGAGTTTATTCGATCAAAACAGAAGGAAACGGCATATTGTGGATGGGAACTTTTAGCAAAGGATTAGTACGCTATAATACTGTTTCAAAAGATTTTCAATTTATCAGAAATGATACCACCAAAGCAAATTATCTAACCAATAATTATGTTCGAACGGTATTTGTCGACAAACAAAAAAGGCTTTGGGTGGGAACTCTGAGTGGACTGAATCTTATTGGACTTAAAAATTTCCAATCTAATAAATATACTGTAAAACATTACTTTTATGATGATGTTTCTTTGTCTGGAGATGATATTCTGACGTTGTTTCAGGATTCTCATAATAAAATATGGGTAGGAACAAAAGCAAAAGGATTACATTATTTTGACGGAAAAAAATTCAACAGAATCAATCTGAAAATTGGAAATATGGTTGTTACCTCAATCCATTCTATTTTGGAAGATGCTGATAAAAATCTTTGGATTAGCGACAATCAGGGAATTATAAAATACAGCACAATACGAAAAACGGTAGTTAGTTATGATCAAAAAGATGGTATCGCAAATAATGAGTTCAATGATAATGCGGCTTTGAAACTAAATGGCGATACATTTTATTTTGGAAGTCCTTTTGGAGCAACTTATTTTGACTCCCGAAAAATTTCTAAAAATCTGTACGCTCCCCAAGTTTTGATTACTGATTTGAAAATCAAAAATAAAACAACAAATCCAAATGATTCTTTAGGCATTTTGGAAAAAAGTATCGGATATACCAAAACCATCACTTTGGATTATGACAAAGCCAATTTCACAATCAATTTTGCGATTCCGAATTACATTCGATCAAAGAAAAATCAGTATAGTTATCGTTTGACCGGACTAGAAAACAACTGGACGATAACCAAAAACAGTGAAGCCAATTTTGCTATTCAAAACCCAGGAACTTATATATTTGAGGTGCGAGGCGCAAATAATGACGGTGTTTGGAATAAAAATCCAACAACCTTGACTGTCATTGTAAATCCGGCTCCATGGCGCAAGCATTTGGGCATTTTTATTGTACGGAATTATAATCGGTTTAGGATTATACGGTTTGATTTGGATCATGAAATCAAAAGCCAGACTGAAACAAAAACTGGAATTGGAATATCTGGAAACACAGCGAATTGAAGAAAACAACAAATTAAAATTAGATTTCTTCACGAATATTTCGCATGAATTCAGAACGCCTTTGACTTTGATTTTAGGGCCTTTACAACAAATTTTGGCCGATTATAACGGAACCAACGAAATGTACAAAAAGCTTTTGGTTATAGAAGGAAGCGCCAATCATCTTTTGAGTTTGATTAACCGTTTAATGGATTTCAGAAAATTGGAAAATCACCAAGTCACATTGGAATCGGCGAACGGAAATATCGTCAAATTCACAAAAGAAATCTTTCTCTCTTTTATCGAATACGCCAAAGACGGAGGCTATGATTATACGTTTGAAGCTGAAAACGAAGAAATGTTGGTATATTTTGACCGATACAAACTCGAACGTGTTTTCTATAATTTGATTTCGAATGCTTTTAGATATACTCCAAAAGGCGGTTCTATCAACATTAAAATCAATCAAGATCAGCAACATCTTTTTATTGCCGTTGAAGATTCAGGAGTTGGAATTTCAGAGGAACATATCGACAAAATTTTCGACTTGTTTTTTGAAGTTCCGACGCATAATCAAGTTCAGAAAAACTACAATAAAGGAACCGGAATTGGACTTTCGATTGTTAAAAACATTGTTGAGCTTCACAAAGGAAAAATCGATGTTACAAACAAACCAACTGGCGGTGTAATTTTTAAAGTGACGTTGCCACTTGGACGCGAACATCTTTTGGACAACGAAATTATTTCAGATTTTAAAATCAGTGACGATATAGAACAATACAATGCCCAGCTTGAATCTTCTGAAATTATCGAAAATGAAGACATTGAAGATTTAATTGTAAACGAAGAAAAGCAAACGATCTTAATAGTTGAAGATCATAAGGTTTTGAGAAAGTTCATGAAAAACTTGCTCAAAAAGGACTATAATATTATTGAAGCCGAAAATGGCAAAATTGCTCTAGAAAAGGCATTAAAATTTGTTCCGAATTTGATTATCAGCGACGTTATCATGCCTGAAATGGTAGGAACTGAATTGTGTTCGAAAATCAAAGAGAATCTTAAAACCAGCCATATTCCCGTTATTTTATTGACTTCCAGATCTTCATTGGTTTACAAATTTGAAGGATTGGAAAGCGGTGCCGACGATTATATCAGCAAACCATTCAATCTAATGGAATTCAAGCTTCGCGTCAAAAATCTTTTAAATACGACGGAACGTCTCAGAATTAAATTTTCAAGCGAAGACAGTTTTATTCCATCAGAAATTACGGTTTCTTCTTTAGACGAAGAACTTTTGAAAAAAGCATTCAAAATTGTCGAAGAAAATATTTCGAACGAACAATTCGATATTCCGTTTTTCTGTACCGAATTAGGTGTCAGCAGAACCATGCTGTTTTTAAAAATAAAAGCCTGGACAAATTGCACACCAAACGAATTTATTCATGAAATACGATTAAAGCGTGCTTAGCGCAATTATTAGAACAAGATAAGCTAACAATATCTGAAATCAGTTATAAAGTTGGCTTCAACAATCCAAAATATTTCAGCAAATGCTTCCAGAAAAAGTATGGTGAAACACCGTCACAATATGCTGACAAATTTTACAAATCTTCAGTGGTAATTTAACAATCCTAGTGTTTTAAGGGCTTAAAAAAGGGTATCTGTATTTTTAGATACCCTTTTTTGTATTTCTATATCGTTTTCGGCTTCTACATTTGCGATATGAAAATCAAAAAACCAAACTATTTGTTGCTACAACTTTTATTTGCCGCAATTATAATCGGAATGAGTTTGTTGCTTTTCTATTTTATCTAACACTAACCTTAAAACCAAAAAATGAATATTTTCCAACAAAAAAGTCAAAATCCTTTTAAATGATGTGTTTTTGATATGTGTTTTTTTGACACAAAGAAACGCAAGAGCATAGATAGTTTAATTACATTTAGTAAAAAAATAGAAATGATTCCAAACCCAAATTTAGAGCCAAGCAGTTTTGGTTTTTAAAAAAAGATTAATTAGTAGTATGAATAAAGTTAGTTTCATTTCTTTAATTCTAGGGTTTGCATCGCTGACAATAGGGTGCAAATCCGGAATTAATTCTCAAAAAATAACTGTTTCTCCAGCGACAGAAAAACTGCTGGAAACACGCTACAAAATGTTGCTCGATTATCCAGTCGATTCTTTATCGATGCCTCGAAGCATAAACATTACAACTAATGAGATTCACAAAGTGCCATCAAGAGACTGGACAAGCGGTTTTTTTGCTGGAAATCTTTGGCAATTGTACCGACTTACAGGCGATAATAAATTCAAAGAACAAGCCCAAAAATGGACGCCTTTCAGCAAGAAGGAAAGTGTCAACCGCAATTCGCATGACGTAGGTTTTAAAGTGTATTGCAGTTTTGGAGAAGCTTTAAAAGTAGAACACAAAAAAGAATTCGAAGCCGTTATTATTAAAGGTGCCGAAACTTTGTGTACGAGATTCAACCCAACAGTAGGCTCAATCCGTTCGTGGGATTTCAATAAAGAAATATGGGATTTTCCAGTAATCATTGATAATATGATGAATTTGGAATTGCTTTTTGAAGCTTCAAAAATATCAGGAAATCCAAAATATCGCGATATAGCGATCAAACATGCGAATACGACTTTAAAAAATCAATTTAGAGAAGACCACAGCTGTTATCATGTTATCGATTATGATCCAAAAACGGGAAATGTCAGAAAAAAACAACACTTCAAGGATATAATGATGATTCGGTGTGGGCGCGCGGTCAAGGTTGGGCAGTTTACGGATTTACGATGTGTTATAGATATACAAAAGATCCAGCTTATTTAAAGCAAGCCGAAGCTACAGTCGATTTTTTTATGACCAATAAAAACCTGCCAGAAGATGGAATTCCGTATTGGGATTTCAAGGATCCAAGTATTCCAAATTCGGCCCGAGATGTTTCAGCCGCAATGGTTATGGCATCTGGATTATATGAATTGTACGGTTATACAAAAAATGAAAAATATTTGGCTTTCGCCGATAAGATAATGACGTCAGTACAAACTGAAAAATATATTCTGAATGCCAATATCAAAGCGCCTTTTATTCTTGATCACAGCACAGGAAACTGGCCAAAACACGATGAAATTGACGAACCTATAATCTATGCCGATTATTATTTTCTTGAAGCATTATTACGAAGAAAGTAACAAAGTAGCAAAGTGACATAGAAACAAAGGCTAAAAACCTTTGCCGCTTTGTAACTCTGTCACTTTGAACCTAAAAAAGCTTTACAATCTATGAACTATCAACCAAAACACCACAATACACTTTTACTTTTTACGCTTTTTGTTTTTTTTCAGATTTGTCTGAGCGACAGTTTTGCTCAGACGAAGCTGAATATTAATGACAATTGGCTTTATTTAGAAAATCATACTTCAAACCTCAGCGAAGCTCAAAAAAATCAAAATTGGGTTTCTTTAAACTTACCACATACCTGGAACGCCGAAGACGCAACCGACTTATATCCTGGCTACAGACGCGACGCAAGCTGGTACCAAAAGAAACTCACTATTTCTCAAATCGATAAAAATAAAATCTATTCTTTATATTTTGAGGGCTCAAACATCACTACAAAAGTATATGTAAACGGTAAAGAAGCTGGATCGCATATTGGTGGTTATATTGGTTTTTCAATTGACATTACGAACCTTATTAAAGAAGGAAATAATGATATTTTTGTTCGTGTTGACAACAGTTATGATATCGAAATTATTCCATCTCAAAAAAGTGATTTCTTTATTTACGGCGGAATTACTCGCGATGTTTGGTTCGTTTCGAAATACAAAAGTCACATCGAAAATTTAAAAATTACGACTCCAGAAGTTTCAGCTAAAAAAGCTTCAGTACAAATTGTTTCATCAATTGCAAATCCTGAGAATTCAAAAGAGTTGTCATTAACTGTAACTTTAAAAACTCCAAAAGGAAAAAAGTCGCTAGCAAAACAATTCCAGTTTCGGATAAAACCTCAACTATAACTTTCGAAAACATCAAAAATCCTGAACTTTGGGATACAGATAATCCAAATTTGTATAAACTTACCGCTTCATTATCTGAAAAAAATCAAATAAAAGATAGCATTACTGAAAAAGTAGGATTCAGATGGTTTGAATTTAAAGATCACGGACCTTTTTATTTGAATGGAAAACGACTTCTTATTCGCGGCACGCATCGTCACGAAGAACAAGCAGGTGTTGGTGCTCGCAATGACAAATGCGCAACATTGGGCAGATATGAAATCGATCAAAGAAATGGGTGCAAATTTCGTTCGTTTAGCGCATTATCCACAAGATCCTGAAGTTTACAAAGCTTGTGACGAATTAGGATTATTGGTTTGGGATGAATTGCCTTGGTGTCGTGGCGGAATTGGAAACGAGGTTTGGAAAATGAATGCCAAAAACATGCTTACAGAAATTATCAATCAAAATTATAATCATCCTAGTATTATAATTTGGTCATTAGGGAATGAAATAAACTGGCTTCCAGATTTTCCTGACGGAGATAACCCAGAAAAAACAAATACGTTTTTAACCGAATTAAATGATATTGCGCACAAACTTGATCCAACGAGAAAAACGGCTATCAGAAAATATTATGAAGGCTCTCATATTGTTGATGTCTTCTCCCCTTCTATCTGGTCAGGCTGGTATTCTGGAAGTTATAAAAGCTATCAAAAAGCAATTGACGTTTACAAAAAAGAATACAGCCATTTTATTCATGCTGAATATGGTGGAGACAGTCATGTAGGCCGTCATAGCGAAAACCCAATTACAGGCGAAAATGTAATAAAAGCTGAAGGTTGGGAAGAAGCAATAGTACAAACTAAAGTGGCCAATATTGCACAAATTGGTGACTGGAGCGAAAATTACATCGTTGATTTGTTTGACTGGCATTTGCATATATCCGAGAATGACCCAACTTTTGTGGGAAATATTCAATGGGCATTCAAGGATTTTGCAACGCCGTTGCGTCCGGAAGATGATATTCCGTATATGAATCAAAAAGGATTGACAGACCGAAATGGAATTCCGAAAGACGCGTATTATGTTTTTAAAAGCTATTGGGCAAAAGAACCTTTTGCATACATTGAATCGCATACTTGGACAGAGCGTCAAGGTCCTGAAAATACGCCAAGAACAATCAGCGTTTTCAGTAATTGCGAAAAAGTGACTTTTTTCCATAACGGAAAATCATTAGGCGAAAAACAACGCAATATTGCGCTTTATCCTGCAAATGGCTTGACTTGGGATGTCAATTTTACAAAAGGAGAAAATATTTTGGTTGCAGTTGGAAAAACTAAAGAAGGAAAAACAGTTTCTGATACTTTGAAAGTTAATTATCGTTTTAAGAAAAATGAAGCCGCAACGTCACTTCAATTGTCCTTTGAGAAATTAAAAAATGGCAATTATTTGGTCACAGCAATGGCGATCGACAACAATAATTTGCGTTGTTTGGATTATGAAGAAAGTGTTTATTTCCAATGCATCAAAGGCGGAAAAACGTTAAGAAATCAAGGAACTCCAACGGGAAGCGAATCTATTAAAATGGCCAACGGAAAAGCTTCGATCGAAGTAATTCCTGACGATTCAAATACCCCAATTGAAATGACCGCTTTGAATCAAAGTTTTAAGGGGGAATATTTGAAGATTCCTGTTAATTAAGTTTAACTGCAAAGAGCGCAAAGTTCTACGCTAAGTTCGCAAAGATTGTAATTAACTTTGCGAACCTTGCGGATTTTACTTTGCGCTCTTTGCGGTTAAAAATCATTATCAATTCATTAACAAAAAACAAAGTTCAATTATATGATTTTTCTTCTTTATTAACTTACTTTGTAGTTATTCTAAAAATTGTAATCCTATGAAAAAATTTTATTTATTAGCAGTTACATTGTTTGTCGCTTTTACAGTTCAGGCTCAAGATGTGGTGAAATTTGCTCCGCTTGATGCAAGTCCGGTTGATATTTCTTATTTCCCAAACAGATCTGTTAAATTCAAAAAAACAGATACTCCAAATCCAGTTGTCAAAGTTCTTTACTCAAGACCTTCTGTAAAAGGAAGAACTATTTTTGGCGATATTGTAAAATTTGGCGAAGTATGGAGAGTTGGTGCTAACGAAAATACAGAAATCAAATTCTACAAAGATGTAACAATCGGCGGTAAAAAAGTTCCTGCTGGATATTACAGCTTATTTGCTATTCCAGAAAAAGACAAATGGACGATCATCATCAATAAAGAATTGGATTTATGGGGCGGTTATGCTTATGACGAAAGCAAAGACGTTGTAAGAGTTTCAGTTCCTGTTAAACCGGTTTCTGATGTAATCGAAGCTTTATCAATTGCTTTTACAACGCAAGGGAATGTGGCTAATTTAGTTATTGGATGGGATAAAACTACTGTTGAATTGCCTATTACGATTAAATAATTTAAATTATTTTACTGATAAAAAAAGAGACATTAAAAAATGTCTCTTTTTTATTGTTTTTAATTCAAAACAAAAGCTCCTGCGGAGCGATATATTTATAGAACCAAAATAAGATTTTAAAAAAAGCTCCAGCGGAGCGATATCTTTCGCCCTGCTGGGGCTTTTTTACATAAACGAACAGCTTTCTATAGATATTGCATCCCTCTGGGATTAATCGAATTTTATACGGCATAGCCGGTGGTTTCAACCCCGGGGACGTGGATTGTTTTTCGATTGCGTCCCCGCGGTTGAAACCGCGGGCTATATTTGAACATAGGAGTCAAAAAAAGAGGCATTTTTCAATGTCTCTTTTTTTTGTTTTAAACCTTAGCGGTTTCTATAATTTTATCCAACGTAATTGGCAAATCTCTAACACGTTTTCCTGTTGCATTGAAAACGGCATTTGCTATTGCAGGTGCCATTCCAACCAAAGCGGTTTCACCAAGACCTTTTGTTCCCATCGGGTTACTGATTGGGTCTTTTTTATTGACGAAGAAAACTTCTTGTTTTTCAATATCAGCATTTACTGGAACATGATAATCGGCGAAATTATTGTTTATTGGACGCCCAAAACGATGATCGATTTCTAAAGCTTCCATCAATCCCATTCCGATTCCACCAACTGCTCCGCCGAACATTTGTCCAGCCGAAGTTTTTTGATTAATAACAGTTCCAATATCAGCGCAAGAAACCACATGAGCCAATCTGATTTTCCCTAAATTCGGATTCACCAATACTTTTACAAAATGAACTGAAAACGAATAAATAGAATATTTTTTCATCTCTTCATTTCCTTTTGACTGATTTTCTACGGCAAAATCTTCCAATTTATTTGCCGCTATTAATGAAGCCAAAGAAACTGTTTTAGAATTGTTTTTTGAAGAAATCACGCCATTTGCAAAAGTCAAATCTGTAACTGCAGTTCCTTTAAAAGTTTGCGTTTCACTCGCCAAACCAAGAATTTTACTTACCAATAAATTACAAGAATCATGTACGGCAGAACCAACTGATGAAGTGGTTGCCGATCCTCCTTGTGTTGGGCCTTTTGGAAGACCGCTTTTTCCCATTTCGACAATCACATTTTCAGCTGGCAAACCTGTAATTTCGGCACCAATTGCTGTCATCATAGTTGCCGTTCCCGGTCCCATATCATTCACACTACATTGCAGTATTAAATTTCCATCGGCTGAGAATTTTGCTTTTACTGAAGTTGGACTTCGATAACAACCAAAAGTTCCAGTTCCCATTCCGTAACCTACAAGCCAATTTCCTTCTTTGACTGAACCCGGTTCATTTTTACGATTTTTCCAACCAATGCGTTCCATTCCGCCCTCGTAACATTCTAAAAGATATTTACTGCTCCAAGGTTTATTTTGCTCCAAATCTTTCTCAGCATAATTTATTTTACGGAATTCGATTGGATCTAAGTTTAATTTATAAGCCATTTCATCCATTGCGCATTCTAAGGCAAAAGATCCTGTAGCTTCGCCTGGACCACGCATCCAAATAGGTGTGCAAGTGTCCAAAGGCACAATTCTATATCGTGTTGAAACATTAGGAGAATCATATATAAATCGGGACATGTTTACAGTCCCTTCCATAAAATCTTCATAACTAGAAGTCATTGCCACTGCTTCATGTGTTAAACCTGTCAATTTTCCTGCTTTAGTGGCGCCTAGACCCATTTTTTGAATTGTATAAGGTCTGAAACCAACATTCGTAAACATTTGTTCACGATGCAACACCAATTTAACCGGACGATTTAATTTTTTAGCACCAATTAATGCCGCAATCTCGTAAGGCCAAGTATGCAATCCCATTCCAAATGCACCTCCCAGATATTCTGAAGTTACTTCAACATCTTCTGCAGGTACACCAAAAACTCCAGCAACACTTCGGCGAGTTCCTTCAACACCTTGGCTTTTAGTATATAAAATAGGTTTATTTCCTTCCCATTTTGCTATGATATTGGCTAATTCCATTGGGTTATGAACCTCGGTCGGAATCGTATATTCGGTTTCTAAAACAACCTCAGCATTTTTATAACCATCATGTTCGCCACGATGATAATCATTTCCTTTATCGGTTTCAACTTTCTTTTCTTTCTCGGCCGCTTTATGAAGTTCGGTTGAATGTTCTTCTTTTATATAATCTGCTTTAATTAAGCTCGCCGCATACTGCATACGTTCAAAAGTATCCGCAATAACCATCGCAATTGGCTGGTCATAATACAAAACCGAATTATCCTTAAAAATCTGCAAAGGTCGCCCAAAATTGTGTTTGTCCTTTTCTTTTTGATACCCAATCGGTTTGTCTACATTCAAATGCGTAATTACAGCCAGAACTCCCGGTGCCCATTCCGCTTTTTTAGTATCAATAGTCTTAATTTTTCCTTTTGCAATTGTACTTCCCACCAAGCAGGCATAAACAACGCCCGGTGTTTTATATTCAGCAGAATAAGTTGCTGAACCTGTTACTTTAGCAAATCCATCTACTCTATTTATATTACTTGTTTTGCTCATAATTCAATTTATTTAGATGATGCTATAGTTAGTGCTTCAACAATGGCGTTTGGCGCCAACGTCAATTTAAAATCATTATCTCCATAACTTTTGGCTCCTTTCATAGCCAAATCAGTCGCCTGCCTAAAAGTTGTCTCAGAAATTGTTTTTCCTTTCAAAAACTCTTCAGATTCAGTCAGTCTCCAAGGTTTATGAGCTACGCCACCCATTGCTAGACAAGCATTGACAATTGTATTGTTTTGAATATCCAAAGCCACCGCAACAGAAACTAAAGCAAACGCATAACTACTTCGGTCTCGTACTTTTAAATAATGAACATTTTTGGTAAAATTATTATCTGGAATCTCAACTGAAGTTATTAATTCTTTGTCCAAAAGTGTATTGTCTTTTTCAGGTGTATTTCCAGGCAGGCGATGAAAATCAGTAAATTTGATTTGTCTTTTTCCTTTTGGGCCTTCAACTAAAACTGTTGCGTCTAGTGCGGCAAGAGCGACGCACATATCACTTGGATGAACTGCAATACAACTTTCTGAAGCGCCAAAAATAGTCGCCATTCTGTTTGAACCGCCAATTGCACCGCAACCGCTTTTAGGCGCTCGCTTGTTGCAAGGCATATCGGTATTATAAAAATAAGAACAGCGGGTTTTCTGTAGCATATTTCCACCAACAGTAGCCATATGTCTGATCTGCTGTGATGCACCGGCCGCTAAGGCTAATGCCAATAAAGGATGTTTTTCTTTTATAGAAGCATCTTCAGCAACCTGACTATTTTTTGCCAAAGCGCCAATAGAAACCTTTCCTTTCAGAAATTCTATTTTCTTTAAATCCAATCCATTAATGTCAACTAATTTATCTGGAGCTACGACATTCTTTTTCATTAAATCTACCAGATTTGTACCTCCAGCAATAAACATCGAAGACGCATCTTTTGCCGTGTTTGCAATTGCTGATGAAGAGGATAAAGCCTTAATTATTTGAAAGTTTTTCATATTTCCTTCCCTCCTTCCTTAACTTCTACAATTGCATCGACTATATTATGATAAGCACCACATCTGCAGATATTACCACTCATGTATTCTCTAATTTCTTCTCTGCTATTGGCATGACCTTCTTTTATACACGCAATTCCAGACATGATTTGCCCAGGCGTACAATAACCGCATTGAAAGCCATCATTTTTGATAAAAGCTTCTTGCATAGGGTGCAGTTTTTTCCTTTCGAAAGTCCTTCGATTGTGGTTACTTGGGCGTTTTGTTGCATCGATGCCAATGTCAAGCAAGATAAAACTCGGGTTCCGTTTATGTGAACAGTACAAGCACCGCATTGCCCATGATCGCAACCTTTTTTCGTTCCTGTAAGCTGTAATTGTTCTCTTAGCAAATCGAGCAAAGTCGTTCTTGGCTCGATGTTAAGATTGTGTTTTTTGCCATTTACTTCAATAGAAAGTGGCACTGTTTCTAAGTATTCAGCAATTTTTTCATCCCATTTATTCTCCGATGCCATTACCAATGAAGGCGGTGTAAAGGCGAGAGCGGTAAAAAGTCCTGATTTTTTTATAAAGTCCCTACGAGAATTTGCATCCTCATTCGATACTTTATCCTGATTTGTTTTTTTAGAAGCCATTCGGTCCATTTTTTAAATTAGCAAAAACACCTTGGTTATTCTAACAAATTTAACAATCTTATGCTATATAAAATTATAAAATTCAAACATTAGCTTTATTTAGAATAATTACAATTTCTTGTTTTTTTATCATAAAGAACACTATGATTCATCTTGTATATGCCATTTTTTTCACGCAGATTTGGCAGATAATGCAGATTCCTATTGTGCTAAAAGATTTGCACTGATTTTTATGTATGTAGTATGGAAAAATCTTTTTAAATCTGCTAAATCTGCGTGAAACAAATTTATACGATTTTAAGCAGGTTTTATTTTTTCTATTTTCCAAAAATGCTTTCAAAATTGTATTTTTACTGAATTAAGTCCGAATTATGTCCCTGCAACCCACTATTTATCTTGACAACAATGCCACAACTCGAATTGATGATCGTGTTTTGGATGCCATGATTCCTTATTTTAAAGATTTATATGCCAATCCTTCGAGTGGTCATATTGCTGGACTTCATGTGAATGAAGCTGTTGAAAACAGTCGCATGGCAAACCGCAAAACTTATTGGCGCGAAAGAAGACGAAATCATATTTACTTCGGGCGCAACAGAAGCAATTAATTTAGCTATAAAAGGTTTGGCGAATCAAAATCGCAAACATATTGTTACTGTTTCGACTGAGCATAAAGCGGTTTTAAAGACTTGTGAGTTTATGGAAACCATCGGTTTTGAAGTCACTTATTTGCCAGTTGCTTCTAATGGTATTTTGGATCTCGATGTCTTGAATAAAAACATTACAGATAAAACTTTATTGGTCTGTGTTATGATGACGAATAATGAAACTGGTGTTTTTCAAAGTATTGCAGAAATTGCCAAACTTACTCACGCAAAAAATGCACTTTTTTTGTGCGATGCAACACAGGCCGTTGGAAAAACCCCTATCGATGTTCAAGCGCTTGGAATTGATCTTTTGCCTTTTTCAGCACATAAATTTTATGGACCAAAAGGCATCGGTGCGCTTTATATTTCGGCGAAAGCCAAAATTAAATTGGTACCGCAATTGCATGGAGGTGATCATCAGCGAAAATTGCGAAGTGGGACGCTAAATGTTCCGGGAATTATCGGTTTAGGAAAAGCGAGCGAAATCGCTTTAAGCGAAATGAAAAGTGATCAGGAACGCATTTCACAATTAAAAGATCAATTAGAGAAAGCTTTATTGCAATTTGAAGGTTCTTTTTTGAATGGAAATAATGCTGAAAGAATTTACAACACTACAAATATCTGTTTTCCTGGCGTAAATTCAGAGCAACTTATTTTGGCTTTGGGAAACATTTCGGTTTCTAATGGTTCTTCTTGCTCGGCGGTTACATCAGAACCATCGCATGTTTTGAAAGCCATGGGATTGTCTGATGAAAAGGCACTGAGTTCTATTCGCTTTAGTTTAGGGAAATTTACTACTTCTGAAGAAATTGACGAAACTATTGAACGTGTTTTGAGTTTACTTCGACAGTTAAGCCAGTAGCTTTATTGCCACAAAGTCGCTAAGACGCAAAGTTTTTTTGCCACAGATTGAATGGATTAAAATGATTTTTATTCTCATTTTTGTCATCCTGACGAAGGAAGGATCACACTAGATTTTCCATACAGTAAAGCGCCATTCTTTGTCGATTCTCGTGTGTGATCCTTCCTTCGTCAGGATGACAAACTAGATTTAAAAACTCAAAATTCAGACATGAGTTTATTATAATCATCTTCAGTATCAATATCAATATTCCCATTTTCAAATGGCACTGAAACAACGTCATCTGAAAATTTGCTGATCATTTTTTTGCTCCTTCTTGGCCTTTCAATTCTAATAATTCATCAAAGTATTTTTTATTGAAAAGAACTGGAGTTCCAAGCGTTCCAGAATATGCCGAAGCCGTTATTCCTTTTCTGGTTTTATGATGTTCTTCAATTAGATTTTCAAAAACCAAACTTGAAACATACGGCTGATCGCAAACAGCAAAAATGCAATTTTCGCAATCTGGATATAAATTCAATATTTTCTTTAAGCCGTTCACAATTGAAGACGACATACCTGATTCCCAATCCGGATTAAAACTTACTTTTATTATTGAAGGATCTAATTCTTCTTCAATCAATTGATTATTTGCGCCGGTTACAACAATTATTTTTGCATCTGAAACCAAAGAAGCTTCTGCAATTGTATTTTTCAAAAGCGTCGAATCTTTATATCCCAAAAGCTGTTTTGGCTGTCCCAATCTTGAAGAATTTCCAGCGGCTAAAATAACAATGCCAATTCTATTTTGATCTTTCTCCTTCATAATAAATTTCGTCATGAATTTTACCCAACTTGTATTTTAAGGAAGTCCCAATTTTTCCAGATTCAAAAGCTTTGATTTCTGAAACAATCGATAACGCAATTTCTTCTGAAGTTTCGGCACCAATATCAAGTCCAACGGGGCTGTGAATTCTTTTAAGCTGTTCTTCATTTACAGAAATTCCTTCTAATTGCAAATCATCAAGCATTCTATCAAGTTTTGATTTTGGTCCAAGAATTCCAATATAACTGCAATCTGTACCCAATAACAATTTCAAAACAGCCAAATCATATTTATAATTGTGCGTCATCAAAACAAAATAAGTTTGATTGTCGATCGTCACATTTTCTAAAAAATGCTCCGATTTTACAACCGAAACTTTATTTGCTGACGGAAAGCGTTTTTTTGTTGCATGAGCATTTCGTCCGTCGCCTATAGTTACTTCCCACCCTAATAAAGCTGTCATTTTTACCAATGGCTGTACATCATTTCCTGCTCCGGCAATTACTAATGAAACTGGTGGTTTTATATACTCGATCAAAGCTTCGTCGTCGCTATTTTCTTGTATTTTTTTACCGAAGTCATTTTGGTCAAAAGCACTTCTTTTGCCTCTGAAATTAAATTTAATGCATTATTGTTGTGATGCAAAACGGGACTGTCTTTTCTGAAAAATAAACTCGTTCCTATTTGGTTTGCTCTTTTGTTTAATGAAAAAATGCTAACAATTACAGCTTCTTTTCTTTCTGCTTTTAATTGGCTTAAAAGCTCAATCGGATTGTTTTCTGATTCGTCATCAATATATTCGAACAAAATATGAACAATTCCGTTGCATCCTAATTGAAGACCAATTTCAGCATCATCTTCATTATTGGTATTATAAGTAACTAATTTGTTTTGTTTTTGATTAATTGAAAGAAGTGCTTTTCGGAGTGCATCGCCTTCCAGACAGCCTCCGCTAATAGCTCCAGTCAACAGACCATCTTCAGTAACTAACATTCGAGCACCTGGTTGTCTATAGGAAGAACCTTCGACTTTGACAACTGTTGCCAAAGCTGTTTTTTTCCTTCTGATTTTGCCTCAGAATACGCTTTTAAAATTTCGCTGATTTCCTTCATAAAATAATTTTCACCAGCAAAATATACTGCTAATGATTCTTTAACAGCCTAAAAGTAAAAAATATTATAAACTTAAAAGCAGGAAAATCATTTAAGTTTATAATATCTCTTATTTAAGAAAGTATTTTTAGATTGTTTTATTTTTTTAATTCCAAAGAATAATTCAACTCCGATTTAATGATTTTTTTATCGCGGTCGAGCATGTAAATTTTTGATTTATCTGTACTCAAATAGCCATAATACATTTGTTTTTCAGTAGGTTTATTCCAATTTAAAATAAAAATTGTTCCGTTTGGGTCATTTTCTAAACCGCGTTCAGTGTTAAAATTGCCTTTTTCCACAAACTCTTTTTCAGGCGATTTTCCTTTATAAACACTTGAAATTTCAAACTTTTGTCCTTCCATAGTTCCGTTTCCCAAATCAATTTTAAGAACAGTCTGAATACCGGTGCAGTCTGCGCAAGGAAGCATTCCTTCATAAACCAGCACATTTTCTTTCGATTTTTCATCGATCTTAGCATTTACTGAATCTAAAACAATTATTTTATTTTCTTCTTGTTTTACCTTAGAATGACAAGAAATCAGCTGTATTCCAATCAGCATTAAAATGAATCCATTTTTCATAACCTTAAATTTTAGCATTTTCTCAAATGTACAATATTTTCCTACTTTGTAAAACCATTACTTAACAAATACTAAACGATTATTTTTTCTTACAATATCAATTATATGATGAAGTTTTGTATTTTTATAATTAGCAAAAAAATATTACCTAACCTTAATAAAAAGCTACATGGGAAAATTTGTAATTACTAAAAGAACCAACGGAGAATTTCAATTCAATTTAAAAGCTGGAAATGGCCAAACAATTTTAGCAAGCGAGGGTTATACTACGAAAGCGGCTTGCACAAACGGAATTGAATCTGTTAAAACAAATTCGCAAGATGATGGGCGTTTTGACAGAAAAGAATCAAGCAACGGAAAACCGTATTTCAACCTAAAAGCTAGCAACGGGCAAATCATTGGAACAAGCGAAATGTATGAAAGTGTTGCGGCAAGAGAAAACGGAATCGAATCTGTAAAGAAAAACGCTCCTGATGCAGAAATTGATGATCAGACAGTTTAAGGCTTTGTTTATATTATAAAAAGGGCTGTTTCTAATGAATAGAAACAGCTTTTTTTATTCTTCGATTATGATAAAATTTAAGAAATCCACAGGACGTACTTGGTTATCTTCGTAAAAAGTTCTATCGGCAATTTCCTGAATTTCTTTTGTAGTCAATAATATTATTATAGAGCCATCTTTTCTCCTAATTTCATCACATTTCTTTTTTAAACTATATGATCTTCCGTCTACTGATATAGCTGTTCTATGATTTATCACACTATTACCAAAAGGATCAATGTATAGAATTCCGTCTCCATATACGCCAAAATAGGCATCATTTTTTTTATTTAAAAAATTAATGATATTCTCTTTTTCTTGAGTAATAATTATATCCCCAATTATTTTAATTGTCGGTTCTATTTTCATATCATTTTTTTACTATTGTTCAATCTAGAAAGTTTTGCGTTTTCTGTTTTTTGCTGGCTCCATACCAAGAGAACCACAATCAGCTGACCAATGCAAATATTTGTTACGAAGTTCTCTCAAGTCTTTTTGCTCTTGCAGTTCCTCTTGATAAGCACCAAAGCCTCTATCACCTTCATGAACACTTTTATATTTTTCGTGAATTTCGCCAAACCATTTAAAAGCATAAGGTTTTCCATTTCCTAAAACATAATCCCGTAAACGCTTTTTTACACGCATAAGCAACGCATCATTTGAAATACTGTATTTATCAATCTCCAATTTAACATTATCAAAAGGTACGTTTTTTGCTATAGCATATTCTGCCATAAAATGAAGCGGAATATAACTGTATGTATTTTTTAGCTTCCTCATACCTTTTAATTCATGCTTAGGTCCAAAAAAGAAATATGTAATTGATCTTCTAAATACCAAGCTTCTTTAACCAGTTTTTCTGAAAATTTTTCTAATTCTTTTTCTTGATTTTTTTCGAGCACCTTTACTACTTCAATTCCATCATTGTAGCTACCACCAACATCTGAGTGTACCCCCGGAAATTCCTTTTCTTTTCCTGTTGTGGTTTTGGTAAGCGAAAAGTTATTACGATGCTCATCTGTAGCTGTAAAATGTATAACTGTTTTTGCTTTTCCTAAATTATTTAATGGGAGTTGAGTAGTATCGTTATCAAAATTAGGTTTTCCGTCAATCAAGGTTGAATAAGAAGAGACCGTATCAAAAAGTCCTAAAAAACGAACTTTTATCAAATCTACTTTGATACCTTTTTTCTCTAAAAAATATCCAAGAGCCCCGCCTTTATTTTTTCTATTGACAGATAAAGGATAAGCTTTTTTACTTATTTCATTCATAAAAACTCTAGCTAGCAGCTGGCCTCACGGCTAAAACCAAAGACATCTAAATAAAGGATTTCTAATTTCTCTATGCTGTTGTTAGATATTGTATCAGCCAACTTTTCACATCCTTCTTCCACTTTACCTAATATTCCAGTACCATTAAAAACAAATCCAGTGCCTAAACCTGCCCCTAATACAGAATCAGCTTTTTCGGTCTCAGTACCAATACCGTCAACATATGTGGTTAGTTCTACAGGATAAGCATCACTCAATCGTGCCACATTCGACCACGCATTATAATAACTGCTGTCTTCTTTGTCTCGCCCGTGTTTTCGATAGGCTTCTGCCGAAATAGTTTCTTTTGGCGTTAATTTTTTACCTCTCGCCCGTTTATCATAATATTCTTTGGCATTGGTATTATTCTTATTGTTGTTGGTACCATCAAAAAAAACACCTATGGTTAGTTCTGTGATTCTTATTTTTCTTTTAGGTGGAGTATAATCTCCAAATACTATGCTCATAATTAGTCGTATTTACCGGAATCATGGTTGATTTCATTAATGATATATTTTTTGCCAGATTGTTCTAAATACATATTTACTGACCAATCTCTATTATTTTTTTTATGGGATCTAATTTTATAACCATTTCTACAGATTTGTTTTTATCAAAATCTTCAAATAATTTTCTAATTTGATTTTTATTAAAATCTACTGGCATTTCATTCTTTCCACCACCTGATTGAAGATATTTTGCCCAGTATTCTGTATCATTGGTAAAAGCTATTCTAGATACAAATTCCTGTTCTTTTTTGCCACTATTAATAGTCCAAAATATATCAAACATAAAAGGTAATGCTCGGTATTTTAAACCTATCGGGCGGTCATAAGGGTCTTCTTTTTCTCCATTGCACATTTTAATATACATTGAAGTTATTTTGCTTCCTTCTGGCAAAATAACTTTAGGTTTCCAGAGGTATTTTTCTCGATAGGCTTCATAAACTTCAGGTGGTGGATAACCGTATTGTTTGATTTGTTCTCGAACATCTTGAGATATAACAAAATTGTTTTCCAGCCTATGTTGACTATAACCTTTTCTAAACATATACATTTCGCTTTCGGTAATGAGTTCAGGGTCAATTGTTGTTTCATGAGCCTGAAAACGCCCTACTTCAACTTGTTGTCCAACCCCGGCAACCCAAACGATTACAAGGCCTTTTGGAGCAAAACCAATGTTTATAAATTTATAAGGTTCTGTTACTCCTTCTTTTCCTCTTTTATAATAAAAACCCTCATCAAATAATTTTTTTATTTTTTCAGTAGGCAATTTCCACTCGCCTGTATAAAATTTATCGTCGACATATGACAACCATGTCATATCAAACCTATCAGGCAGGGGTGCTTTTATATAATCAACACTACCGGCTTTACCCCAGCCAGCGTTGCGAAATCCTCCCATTTGGCTAAAAAAATAACCTCCAACGGCTCCCGTATATATTTCTATAGGATATTCTCTTGGTGCAGAAACATCTGCTGACCACTCATATTCTTTTTTTATATATGTACTCATTGTTAATGCTACTACAGTTATCACTATTATTATGATGAAACATAATAAGATGTTATACTTTTAATACTATTTTTTCTCACCTCTAATTATTAATTTTTTACCACATACTAAATTCAAATCACCTTTAGTTGCTTCAATGTTTAATTTATTAGCGTTTTTTTCAAGTTTACCACCAACAATTAATTGATAAGCATCTATTACTTTAACTTGAATATTTTTTGCTCTCTTTGTAATCGTCATAATATTAATTTAAAAAAGATTAGATTTTTCGGCACTGTTAATCAGTACCTGTTTGCCACTTTGAATCGTCATGTTTTCCTGATAGCTATAAAGACTGGCTTCTGTGGCAATTTCATTTGAAGTATCTGAGGTTCTATTAAAATCTTTATCTACAATTTCTGTTCGATTATCTGATTTTTCGATAATTTTTCCATTTGCACTTATATCAATATCATTTCCTGCATCTTGAGAAATATTGTTCCCAGCTTCCATCTGAATATTCTCTTTTGCATCTACTTTAACATCTCTTCCTGCATTCATAACAATATCTTCTCCAGCTTCAAACTCAATATTTTTTGGTGCTTTAAACCTGATGTTCCCGTCCCCATGAATTACGGCTATTGTTTGACCTTTTGGGCTTTCTATGGTAACATCGCCTGTGGCATCGTCTGAAATAATTCTGTTCCCGCTTCGAGTTTGCAATACTTTTAAATCATTTTTTTCAGTAGCATAGCCACTTTTTGCCTGCCCGTTATATTGCGCTCCCATAACATAAGGACACTGTGTATTTCCGCCTTCGAAACCAACCAATACTTCCTCACCAATTTCAGGGATAAAATAAAATCCTTTTCCTCCTCCGGTATGTGGCTGAATCATTCTGATCCACTGGCTTTTTGTACTTCCAGATGCCCAGTAGAATTCAACCCTCACGCGTCCGAGTTCTTCTGGATCGTTGTTGTCTATTATTTTTGCAGGCTGAGTTTCTGCTCTAGCAAAAACAGTTGTATCTGTATAATGCGGTGCCGATACATCGTCTGGAATCGCTTTGAATTCACAGGTGTAGTTTCCATGAACTTCTGAGTGATGCGTCACTTCTATACAGATAAGATGATGCTCGGCGGTCTGGTTGATAATTGTAAATTTCTGTCCAAGTCCTATTGGAAAATAAGATATTCCGCTGTAGTAAACACTGTTTGCATTACTTCCTCCGGTTTGCAGTGTGACCATTTCTTCTATTTCGTCCTTGTTCTGCGCGTTGTTGGTGTACGCGCCGATACTCAGATCCGGCTGAGAAACGGTACCCTGATTAAAACCGACATTTGAAGCAAAGCTGTCCTTGCTTCCTTCGGAGGTTCTATACGACGATTTTTTAATATTTGTAGCATTATTATAATCGTAGCCTGCCAGCGAAATCTTGTGCGCAGTCATGTTGATCTGAATCTTGAAACTGTGTAGCGAAGCTCCGTTGATGAGTTTTATCTTAGAACTTTTGGTCTGTCCAAACTGCATCCGCATTCCGTCAAAATAAAACCACTGTCCGTAACGCTGTGCAAGCCTTTTCAAAAAATTGAAATTTGTTTCATTATATTGGGCTATATAATTGAACTCTTTCATGTAGGTTGACCTTATGGCATCTCTTTGATAAAATTCCGTCGGGCCCTCATATAGAATATCCAGAACAATGTCATCCATTCCTCTTTCAAGATAAGTTCTCGATTTCGGCGTATCTTCCAATACAATACTGTGGCTTGTTCCGCTCACATGCAACCCAACGGCACTTCCGTTTTGGTCAACTGATGACAAACCTGTTATGATGCCTTTGCTCATCAGTTTGATTCCAGTCAAACTTTTGAAGGTAAAAATAACCTCGCTTCCGTTATATTTCATCATTGCTCTAGCCTGATCTTCGGGTTTTATGACTGCTTTGCCTGTGTACTGCCACACAAACGAAAAATAATGATGGTCTGCCATTTTTTGTGACAGTTTCAAATCATAATAAATAATGTTTTGAGTAAAACCTCCGATCGTAATGTGTACTTGGTCTGAGAAATGCGCCATAATTTTAATTTGATTTTTAGTTAGTTAAATAGAAAATTCAAAAATCTATTTAGTAAACATATACCTATTAATAAAAAAATATAAGCAACCAAAGTTTTATTTATAATAGAATAGGCTTTTTAAAATTTTTATTTAAATAAAAAAAGTCGCCTCATTTCTGAGACAGCTTTTTTCGTTTACTTCTATTTAAAAATCTATTTCAAAGCAGAAATTCCTTCATGCGTTGGAACAACTTGCTTAATACTACCATCTGCATTGAATTCTAATTTATCCATGCAGACTTCACGGTGGAAACCTCCCGCATCACCCATTTTAATTCCGGTTGGGTAAGAGAATCTGTGATAAGTAATATACCATTCGTCTTTATTTGGAATTTGCAAAACCGAATTATGACCCGTTGCATAAATTCCCTGATCTGGAATTCCTTGAATTACAATGTTGTTTTGCGGAATTTCGATTGGACCAAGAGGCGATTTTGAAGTTCCGTATCTTACTTTGTAATTTGGACTTCTGGTATCGTCTTCACTCCAAAGGAAATAATATGTTCCTTTTCTGTAAAATATATAAGTCCCTTCACGGAATGTTTTATCTACTTTAATTACTTGGGTACTTCCTTTAAGCGAAATCATGTCGTCATTCAATTCGGCTACAGCCATATATCCGTTGCCCCAGTACAAATAACTTTTACCTGATTTTGGATCTGTAAAAACATCTGGATCAATTTCTTGACCTCCTTTTATGCCTTCTGGTCTTGTGTTTACTAAAGCTTTTCCGCTATCTGTAAACGGTCCTGTTGGATTATCCGAAGAAGCAACACCAATTTTCTGAGCCGCCGTGAAATAATAGAAATACTTGTATTTTCCTTTTATCTTTTTCTCCACAATACATGGCGCCCAGGCATTTCTGTTTGCCCACGTAACATCTTTTTTAAGATCGATAATAATTCCTTCGTCTTTCCAATCTGTCAAATTATCTGATGAAAATGTTTTGAAATAATATCCTGACCAGCCATCAAAACCGTCGCTTGTTGGGTAGATATAATATTTTTTGGTTTTGTTTGAATACAAAATTTCAGGATCGGCATAATAGCCTTCTAAAACCGGATTGTTATTTACTTTTGGAAGTTGTACTGGCGTTCCCCATTTTGCGGTCAATCTCTTCAATTCAGAACGAGTAATTGGCAAAATCGTTCCGTGACGCGGATTAAAATCCATCGAAATATCATTATTGATAACCGCAAAATTTTCTAGATCTTTAGTTTTAGTAAACTCATACCTTCCTTTTGTATAAACATCATACATCAAAATATAATCGTCAGAATTGTTTAGTTTGAAAACACTTGATCCTTCAACTCCGTCGTTTGTTTGTTGCAAATAATTATCGTTTTCTGTCCAATTCCCTGAAGTCAAATCAGTTGTTGTAGCCACTTTAATTCCTGCTTTTCCGCCTTCGGTTTTATAAAATAAATGGTAAACACCATCTTTTTCGATAATATCACCATCGATACAAGCTCTTTCTGATTTTGGAACAAACAATAATTTTGGAGCTCCTTCTAAAGCTGTAAAATCCTTATTCGCGTAAGCGTAATAAATTTTATCTGGTCCTCCAGCATATTGTAAACTAAAGTAAATTAAATATTTTCCCGCTTTTGCATCATAAATTGTTTGAGGCGCCCAAACTCTTTTTAGGTTTTCATTTCCTGGAAAAGCGGTTTGAATATTGACAACATTGCTCGTCCAATTTACAAGATCTGTGCTTTTTAATAAAACCATGGCACGGTTACTGTCCCAGCCTTTTGACGAAGTCATATCAGTCAAAACCATATAAAAAGTTTTGCCGTCATCGCCACGCAAAATATGCGGATCACGAACACCGCCAGTCGAACTAATTACTTTGCTGTCTAAAACAGGTTTGTTTTCATTTAAATGATAATAATGATAACCATCGGTACTTACGGCATAACGAACCGCTTCTTCTTCGACTTTGTTTCCTGTGAAATAAACAAATAAATAAGCAGTCAAATCCTTCTCAGCAATAACTGGAGGCGTTCTTTTTTGATTATTTTGAGCTTGAATAACACTAAAAAATGATACTAGTGCAACAAGACTTAATTGTAATTTTTTCATTTTTTTCTTTCGGTTTATTTTATTTTGGCGCGTATAACTACAAATGAATAGGAAGGCAATTCTTTTGAAAAAGCTTCTTTAATCGTAATTTTCTGTGAAACTGGTCTTGCCGAAGTATTTTCTGGAGTGCCCGTTAATAAAATATAATCAGCATTTTCTAGCAGAGAAAAATTTGAAGCTTCAATTGAAGGCGTAACCGCAACTGGAAGCACATTTACTAATTTGATAATCAAATCTCCAGAAGCATCATCTTTTACAACAGAAACGCCAATACGTTTATTTACTTCAGGATTTCCATCTGATAACTTAATTGAACTTTCGATATATTGGTTTCCTGGATTCTGTCCATAAAGCTTTTGAACAAAATAATTTACTGTTGGCTTTACTTCGTCATTATTAAAATAAATCAAATCGGGATTCCATTGCGTGTGCTTTTCTTTTGCCAAAAGCGGTGCATAAGAAGCCATTTCAACAACGTCTCCATTTCGTTCTACACCAGTTAAATATAATGCTTCGGCTAATGCGTTGTAAAATTTATTGCCACGCGAAGCATATTCTCCTAAATACACTTTTGATTTTGAACGATCATAACTATCGTAAAAATCCTGATTATTGATGAACCAACCCGGCGTTTGATAATAATGTTCGTCAACAATTGGCAATTTCATATCATCTGCTAATTTCCAACCTTCATTATAATCTGTTCCTTCAAAAAAGGGCCCAACAGTTCCAATTACAATAATTTCAGGATATTTTTGCTGAACCGCTTTTACAATCATTCGGTAACGTTCTTCAAAAACATCGCTGATTAAATCTTCATTTCCGATTCCGATATATTTTAAATTGAAAGGTTTTGGATGACCTGCTTCGGCACGTTTTTTACCCCAAGTTGTATTTACGCTTCCATTGGCATATTCGATCAAATCCAAAACATCCTGAACATATTCGTCCATATCTTCTATCGGAATTCCGAATTGTCGCCCTGAACCTCCGTCAGATGAATTTTGGCACGGAACTCCCGCCGCTAAAACCGGAACCGCCTCGGCACCTAAATCTTCGCAGAACTGAAAATACTCAAAATAACCCAATCCCATTGATTGATGATAGCCCCAAATATTTCGCATCGGGATTCTGCTTTCCAATGAGCCAACTGTATTTTTCCATTTGTAAATATTATGCAATCCATCACCGTGTGCCACGCATCCGCCTGGGAATCTAACGAATTTTGGATGCATATCTGCAATTGCTTCAGCAAGATCCAAACGAAGTCCGTTTTTGCGGTTTTTGAATGTTTTCTGCGGAAAAAGCGAAACCATATCAACAGCAATTTCACCATTGGTACTGATTTCTAAATGTGCATCTTTAACCGTTTTAGACGATTTCAAAACCAAATTTATTTTCTTCCAAGAAGCTGAAGGTGTAAATATAGCTTCTGCCAAAATTTCTCCACTTGTCGATTTCAAACGAACGACTGCTTTCGATCCTTTTGCAAAAACACTAAAATCATATTTCTCGTTCGCTTTTATGGCAATTCCGTCAAAACCAGAATTACTGATATTTCCTTTTGAAATTACAGCATAATTTGGATTGTTTGGATGAATTGGATTTTCTTTCGCAATTTTAAAATCACCACTCCAAGCCATTGTTGCGTTCCATTTTTCGTCTCTTTCTTTTTTGTCGTGAAGCGCATATTCGAAATCGCGATTCTGAATAAGTTCTCCATACAAACCGCCATCTGCGAGCATAATTGATATCTTCAAAGAAAACACCTGTTAACATATTGCTGATTTTTTTGACTGCTGTCCGTTTACCGAAATTTGAGCTTTTACCGGTTTCAAATTCGCAAAAAGCAAACTATCAGTTTTAGGAGTAGAACTATCTTGTTTATCTCTAAATTTAGCCGATTCCATATTGCGAATCATATTATCCACCAAACTCCAATCTACATGAAATAAGCTTCCTTGCACAACTTCCCCTTGAATCGTAATTTCGTTTCTTAATTTTAAAGTAGAATTGGCTTCAATTACTGACGGACCGTAATTTTTAAAATCTTTAGTCGCGCTGTAATAATTTTTTCCGCTTTCGCTGAAATGAACCAAATATTGTCCTTCTTTCTGACTGATCTGTACATTTGTAATCACCGATTTGTCTTGGCCTTTTCCAACAAAATTCTTCATTCCTTGAATGTAATTTTGCCTTCCCCAATTCACTAAATCTTTACTTTCAGAATGTGCAAAAACATTGTCTTTCACACTCCAAAAACAATGAAAAATTCCAACATTATCACGAATCACAAAAGGTTCTGACATGCTTTTTCCTATTGGTCCCCAGCTTCCAAAATCTGATTTTAGAAAGCTATATTCCGGACCAATTGAAAACCAGTTTTTCTGATCAGTACTCCATGCAAAATGAAGTCCGTTTTTTCCATTATTTTTTAAAGTCGAATAGGCAAATAAATATACTTTATCTGGTTTTTCTTCAGAGGATTTTACCCCAAATGCAGAAAATATAAAAAGAATCGAAAAAAGGAGGGCTAATGCTAAAAGACTATTTTTTAAAAATCGCACCATTATTTTTTACCTTTTAATTGATACAAAACCGAAGCATGCGCTTTTAAATCTGCCGAAATTTCTTTTGAAGATAATTTAGATTTTTCGCCTGTCCACATATTTAGAACTTCAACTGAACCAGAAAGCCCAAGATCCGAAAGATTTACTGAAACTTTTTCTGAAGCTTTATCTGAAACATTAAATAAGGCTAGATAAACACTGCCGTCTTTTGCATTTTTTGAAGTCACTGCAATTTTTCCGTCTTTCTGAAAAAGTTGTTTTACTGCTGTGCTTTCGTTGTGCATTTTTACGACATCTTTATTCGTCAATAATGACAAAGTGAATGCATCATTGCTTGGCAAATCTCCACCAAAAAATAATGGTGATTTGAAAATATTGAAGAATGTAATTAAAGTATATTGCTCATCTTTTGTCAAACGAGTCATTCTGTCCTCACCACGTTCGCCACGCACTGAAATACGTCCAAGCGGAATCATATCGCAATCTGGCCAAGTTCCCGGCGCAATGTACGGATACCATTTTTGAGCCACATCCATCAAATGTGTAATGTGTGGCCAAGTGTCCCAAACGTCATCAACCATTCTCCACATATTTGCATGCGTGCTTACGTGAGGTGCGGCCGAAATTGGAGTTTCACCTGGCGAAGTACTTAATACAATTTTGCGTCCGCAGTTGTCGATAGCATTTCTGATCAAATTGATTTCACCTTCATGATACGGTCTTGACAAATCATCAATTTTAATAAAATCAACTCCCCATTGTGCGTATAATTCGAAAATCGAATTGTAATATTCTTGTGCTCCCGGTTTGTCAGCAATAACAGTATAATTGTCTCTCAACCATTCGCATTGCAAAGCTGTCGAATAGATTTGATCTGCCGTGATTCCGTTTGTACCTTTAATTAGCATTTTTTCTTCAACGGCTTTTTTAGGAACGCCACGCATAATATGAATCCCGAATTTCAATCCTTTTTTGTGAATATAATCGGCCAAAGGCTTAAAACCTTTTCCGTCTTTTGCAGAAGGAAAACGGTTTACGGCTGGCAAATATCTTCCAAATTTATCCATCACATAACGAGGATCAGTCTGGTTGTAACCGCCTGCCTTGTCATTTTCAACAAACCATCTGATGTCAACAATTATATATTCCCATCCATATTTTTTAAGCTCTTTCGCCATATAATCGGCATTGGCTTTTACTTCGTGTTCTTCAACAGTTGGCCCGTAACAATCCCAGCTGTTCCAGCCCATTGGCGGTGTTTGCGCCCATTGCTTAAACTCTTCTTTAGCGAATGTTTTGTTTTGAGCATTTGAACAAATTGACACCAAAACAACTCCTAAAACCAGAGTAATTTTATTCTTAATTTTCATTATAATGTGGTTAGATGTTATTAAATGTAAATATTACACTTGTAAATATATAAAACTTTTTGACATAATACACAATTAACCTGCCTGCTAACCAAAAAAGCAGACAGGTTAATTGAAAATTTAAAATAACTAACTAATATTTTCTAACTTAGAAAATGCCTTATTTCACGTTAATCGTCACTTCAACCGGCTTTAACCATTGACTAGTAAAAGTAACTTTGATAGGCTGTGCCTCACCATTTGCCTGAATGTAAGCCGCAATATGTCCGTGAAAAACTCTTTGAATATTATCTGTATAATCGGTCATGTCGCTGTTATTTCCTGCTTCCAGTCCTAATAAAGTTCCGGGACCGCTGATTGTACATGTCACTTCATTGTCTGAAAGCATAACCGGAAGACCATTTTGATCTTTTACCTGAACCATGATTTTAGCCACACCTCTATCTTTGCTGATTGTAATATCTTTTTCAGCAATTGTCAATTCAACTGGTTGTTGAGTCGAATTGATTGCATAACGGCTCACTTCTTTATCATTTGCATCTAAACCAATTGCTTCTAATTTTCCTGAAGCAAATGGAATATCCCAATAAATAATTCCGTTTTTTTCGTCGTATGCTTTAGTTTCGCCAACTACTTTTCCGTTTAATTCCAAACGTGCTTTTGCTCGCATTTGTATAACAAACCACACGGATTTTTTGTCCTGCTTCATAATTCCAGATTGCCCATGCATCTTTAGAAACCTCTTTTTCATTAGTTAATGGATAAGTTCCAATATAAGCCATTGGTTTATCTGACCATAATGACTGACGGAAATAACCGCGAGGCTTGATAACGCCTGCAAAATCAACTAGACCTGAGTAAAATCCTCTTGAAGGCCATCTTCCAGATTCACCCAAATAATCGATTCCTGTCCATAAGAACTGTCCGAAAATATGTTTGTTGTTTTTTACCGCCAACCAAGGATCCATGTCGTGAACATTCTCACTTCCGTAGATAACACGGTTTGGGTATTTTTTATGATCGGTCAGATATTTACTTTCGGTATAATTGTAACCTGTAATATCTAAAGCTCCCGGATATTCTGTTTCGTTAGACATTGCAACTCCAGCTAAACCAGCCGTTGTAGGACGTGATTTATCATATTTTTTAACTGCCGCAACCAAACGTTTTGCAATTACTCCAAGGCGCATTGCATCTGGAGCATCTGGCTTATAACCGCCGTAAGTCGCTTGACCAAATCCGTCTTTTCCTTTATCTAAAACTGGGTGTGAATATGGATCATTCGGATAATCAACCTCATTTCCTATGCTCCATGCAAAAACCGAAAGATGGTTTCTGTCACGGCGTACAAAATCTTCCAAATCTTTTTCAGCGTAATCTGCGAAAATGTCAAACGAACCTTCAAAACCTGGAGTTCCATAATTCCAGCCTTCTAACCATTTACGTTTTGGGAATTCCCATTCGTCATATGCTTCGTTTAAAACCAATAAGCCTAATTCATCGCAAAGTTCGTAGAAATCTGGAGCTTGCGGATTATGACTTGTACGGATAGCATTTACACCAATTTCTTTCAATGTTTTTAGTCTTGTTTTCCAAACTTCTCTTGGAACTGCTGATCCTAAAACTCCTGCATCATGATGCAAACAAACACCTTTCATTTTCATCCATTTTCCGTTAAGCGCAAAACCATTATTTGGATCAAAAGTGAAATCTCTAAAACCAGTTTTCGTTACTGTTTTGTCAATTTCTTTTCCGTCTTTTAAAACGGTTGTTTTCAATTCATATAAATTTGGATTTTCTAAATCCCACAATTGCGGATTTTTGACATTTATTTTAGCCGAAATTTTTCCGTTTTGTTTTGTCGCAACCTCAATTTTAGAAGTTGCTTTTGCTACTGATTTTCCATCTTTTGAAAACAATTCGTTTACAACTGTTAATGTTGATTTTGATGAAGATCCGTTTTCTACATCAACCTCAACATTCAAAGTACCTGCTCCTTTTTTACTTCTGGATAAGCGTAAACGCCCCATTGTGCAATATGAACCGGATTTGCATATACTACCCAAACATTTCTATAAATACCAGAACCTGTGTACCATCTTGAATCGGCGCTTTGGCTGTGGTCAACGCGAACAGAAATTGTGTTTTCTCCACCAAATTTTACAAACTCAGTTGCATCATAAGCAAATGAAATATAACCGTTTGGGCGTTTCCCTAACGAATGTCCGTTGATGAAAACTTCGCTTCTGTTGTAAACTCCTTCAAAATACAAATACACTTTTTTGCCTGATTTGCTTTGCGGAATATTGATTGATTTTCTGTACCAAGCAATGCCGCCTGGCAAGTATCCTTGACAACTCGCTAAAGTTGGGCTCAATTGTCCTTTAACGCTCCAATCATGAGGCACATTTACAATTTGCCATTTGCTGTCGTCAAAAACAGTATTTTTTGCATCTGGAGTTTCCTGAAGATTGAATTTCCAGCTATCATTGATTTTTTTGAATCTCCAAACGATACCTGACTGCTAGCCGACAGACACGAAAAGAGTAAAACGGGAATTAAGGTTTTCTTAGTTAACATGTTTTTTAGTTATTTTTTGTTTCAGGTTTCAGGTTTCAAGTTTCAGGTTCCTCTCAAACGTGAAACCTGAAACTTGAAACAATTTTTTAATATTGCAATTCTCCCACAAATGTCACAACTGACTTCGCAGGGATTTCTAGATTATCAATTTTTTGTGTATTTGCTCTTTTTAAATTTGATGTATCCGAAGTTATATAAGGCGTAAACTCATTGTTTTTTAGCGTTCCTTTTGATAAATCGAACTTGTATTTTTGAGCCGATTTTCCGCAATTTACGGCAACTACAATCAGTTTTTTGTTTTGAGCATCTTTGTACGCTGTTAGCATTACATCATTTGTCGCGTCCAATTCGTTTTGATTTGGAACATCAACTCTTTGCATTCCGGGACGTACAAAAAGCGAATAGTTTCCGAGAGCCCAAAGCAATTTTGAATCATGGAATTCTCCATCGTTTCTCACGTAATTTGGGTCGGTTCCGCCATTGCTTTTCCCATCATCCAAATAAATCAAACCATCTTTATAATCAACACGAGTAATTGATGTCCACCATTGCCATGAAGCGGCATTTGCTACAGCAATGTCATTATGAATCAAACGTGCTACAAATAAAGCGGTCTGCATTCCTAAATCTCTTCCTCCTCCTGAACCACCTGGAATTTCATTCTCACCCGGATTTTCCAGAATACAATATTCCGATTGCCAATATTTCAAACCTGGATTTCTTTTTATTTCTGAAGCAATCAATTTTCTGCTTAAAACTTGTCTTTCAACTGGCCACGTGGTAAAATAACTATGACCAAGAATCACATTTTTTACATTGGAGAATTTCGAAACGTTTGTTTTTGTTTTTCCAAAGAAATACTCAATCTGATTATCGCGGTTTTCCTTGTTTACATTTTCATACAAATAATCGATTTGAGCGGCTTCGGCAATTACGATTTCAGTGTTCATTTTGTTAGCTTTCAGTTTTTCTGAAAGTGATTTGGTCAAATCATAAATTTCCTGATTCGTTGCCGGAGTTCCTTCCTGACTGTTTGTGTCGCCATGTTTTGGCATCCATTCCCATTGTGGTTCATTTATTGGACTTACATAATCGAATTTGATTCCTTCTTTTTCTCCAATCCTTTAATACTTTGAACTAAGAAATCGGCAAATTTTGGAATTGCACCATCTTTTAGATTCAGTTTATTCTTTTGAGAGGCAAAAGACAATCCGTTACTGGTCATAAAAACCGGCGGACTATTTGTAAAAATCAGGAATTTTTCAACACCACGTTTTTTAGCGGCCTGCAAAAACCATCTTTGTCCTTCTTGTTTTGAAAAATCATAAGTTCCGTCTGCGTTTAAGAAACACTCGCTTCTTCTCCATTCATCTGAAACTTTGCTATTTTCGCCTTGTTCAGCACTTCCAGCGCCAAGATTAAATCTCCAAATCGAAAGTCCAATTCCTTTTGGATTTCCTTGTGCATCAAACTCTTTGCTAAAAAGCAAATCGGCAATGGCATTCTTTTTTTGTTCTGGCCAATTTTTTCCCACAAACTGAGTTCGCCACGCATCAGAACCTCCAAAACCGTCCATCGTCTGAACGACTTTATCAGTGCTGATAAGGGCAGTTCGCTGTGCAAATGACAATGAACTCATTACCAGAAAAAGTGAGATATATACTTTTTTCATTTATTATTTTATTTTTTTAACCGCAAAGACGCAAGGTTATTCACAAGGTGCGCTAAGTTTAAACAAGCTTTGCGAACCCTTGCGTTTTTTCTTTGCGACCTTTGCGGTTAAATTTTTTATTCTTACTTATAATTCCCCACAAAGGTCACAATCGATCTTGCCGGAATTTCTAAACTACCCATATCAACAGCACTTCCTTTCTTTAAACTTAAAGTTTCTGAAGTTGTATAAGGTGTTAATTTGCCGGCTGTCAAAGCGCCTCCTGCCAAATTCAATTTATAGGCTTTCGTCGATTTGCTGATGTTTACTGCAACAATTACCAATTTTTTAGTAGCAAGCATCTTTGTAAGCCGTTACCATGACATCGTTTAAAGTGGTTGTATTGTCAACACTTGGAATTTGAACTCTCACCATTCCCGGTTTTACGAAAAATGAAAAGTTTCCTAACGCCCATAATGTTTTTGAATCTCTGATGTAGCCATCGTTTTTACAGTAATCCGCATTTCCAGCTCCGTTGCTTGCATTGTCATCAACATGAATTAAACCATCTTTATAATCCCCACGGCTAATAGCTGTCCACCACTGCCATGAAGTTACACCTCCAAGCGCAATATCGGTACTGATAATACGTGCTGTCCAAAGTGCAAGTGGCATTCCTAAATCTCTTCCTGCTCCTGCACCACCAGGTAATTCAGCCGTTCCCGGACTTTCTAAAACACAATATTCAGAAGACCAAAGACTCACACCACCAACTGACTGAATTCTTGAAGTCGCTTGCTGTCTTGATGAAACCATTTCGCTCAACGGCCAAGCTTGCCAATAACTGTGTCCAGAAATGGTTTTCTTAACATTGCTTAATCCTGTAATTTTCTTAGCCGAATTTGCTGAGAAGAAATAATCAATTTGGTTTGATCTGCTTTCCTTTCCAGAAACTGTTTTATAAAGCGGTTCATAAGCTCCAGCTTCTCCAACAACAATTTGAGCGGCAAGTCCTTTTGACTGTAATTTTGGAGACAAAATATTTACAAAACTGTAGATATTAGCATTCGTTGCTGGAGAACCTTCTTGACCAGAACCGTCCCACTCGTATTGTGGTTCGTTAAACGGACTCACATAATCAATTGTCAAGCCGTGTTCTGTTTTTAATTTATCTAAAGAATTCACCCAGAAATCAGCCAGTTCTGGCATTTTTCCGTCTTTCAAATTATAAAATTCTTTGATGCTCGCATGCGCTTTTCCGTTTTGCGTCAAGTAAACCGGTGCGCTATTGGCGAAAGCCAAAAGTTTTTCAACACCACGCTGTCTTGCCGCTTTCATAAACCAAACTTGACCCGCTTGTTTGTTCATATTATAGCTAACGCCGTCTGTTGTAAAACATTCTGTGCGTCTCCATTCATCTGTAATATCACTTGCGTCGCCTTGTTCTGTACTTCCAGCGCCAAGATTAAAACGCCATAATGAAAGCCCGATTCCTTTTGGATTTCCATCAGCATCGACTTCTTTGCTGAATAATAAATCAGCTATTTTATTTCTTTTTTCAGAAGGCCAATTTTTTCCAATAAAATTAGCTTGCCAGGCATCAGAAGCTCCAAAACTTTCCATTGTCTGAAGGTTCATATCCAGATTTACATTCAATTCGGCAACTATATTTTCTGAACCTGAATTTTCCGATTTTTCAGAGTCGCGACTCACAAAAAGCGAACTCGCGAAAAGCAAGCCTGCACACAGCAGACTTACTTTATTTTGATTATTAAGCCTCATTTTAATAACCTGGATTTTGTGTAATTAATCCGCCACTTAAGTCAATTTCCAATTGCGGAATTGGCCATAACAAGTTTTTCGCAGGATTAAAATTGATTCCTTTATCTTGAGGTTCTCTCAAGTTTGTAGTTTCATAAGGATCAGTTGAACTCAAGTTGTATTTGACGAAAGTTCCATTTGGTCCCATCAAAGATTCGATCACTGGTCTTCCTGTTGTTGGATCTTTTTCACGACGAATATCGTATAAACGTAATCCTTCGAAAGCCAATTCTAAACGACGCTCTTTGTAGATTTGTCTCAATAAAGTTGGTCCAGAAATTCCAGTTTTTGGATCTAATTTTACACGCGCTCTAATAATGTTGATATCTGCTAAAGCATCTCCGCCAGTATGATAGCTTGCTTCTGCTCTTGTCAAATACATTTCAGCCAAACGAATCAACGGGATATTTAACGGCAAGTGACCATCTTTTTTATCTAATGAACGACGCGTTGCAACTGGAATATAATATTTACGGCAAATACGACCTGATTTGTTATCATTTAAGCTGAATTTGTGTGTTGGATTTAAAACCTCATCACCATAAGCCGCTTCACCCCATTTTGTGATTGTACTTCTGCGACGGATTACGTCATTTTCAGATAAATAAGCATTTTCTAAATCACTTGTTGGCATACACCATCCCCAACCGTCAAGAACATCAGCGACATCATTGCTTGGAAAATTCTTTTTGTCTTCTCCTCTTGCTCCCGATAAAGTTGGAAGCATAGATCCCAAACTTTTGTCTTGAACTGATGAAGACTGCGCTTCAAGAATTGACTCCACTCCATTATGATTGTTTACATTCCATATATTTAAGAAATCAGCTTCAAGTGCATAAGGACCTTCAGTAATCACTTTGTTTGAATACGTTTTTGCATCAGCCCATTTTTCTTGAAACAATGTTACACGAGCCAACAATGCATAAGTCGCCCATTTGTTGATTCTTCCTTCTCTGTTTACCGGAATCGTTTCTAATTTCGTCGCAGAATCTTTAAGATCTTTTTCAATTTGAGCATAAACGTCTGCTTTTGGGCTACGTTGTAATTTCAAATCACCAGTTCCTAAAGAAGTGGTGTACAAAGGAACATCGCCAAAAAGATTCACCAATTCGTAATAGCAATATGCTCTCACAAAAAGAGATTCTCCCATATATTGATTTTTTTGCGACTCTGTAAGTGGCGATGCTCGCCATTTTCTCCAGACCAATATTTGCCGATTGAATCGTGTAATAATGTGCGGTATAAATACTATTCATGTCACCCATATTATCAGGTGTAATGATGTATTGCGAACATGGCCTGTGCGCGCCGCTGTCCTGTCCCGTATTACCCATCCAAGCGTCATCAGTCGACATTTCGTTTGTAACTCTTGGTGCAAGCAAAGTCCACCAATCATTTGGAATTAACAATCTGCGAGTTAATTCGTTTGTATAATTCTCGCACTCTTGTGCTGTTTGAAAGTAGTTTTCTAAGGTTTGTGTTCCTCTTTGCTCTTTTTCAATAAAATCGCCGCAAGAAACTGCCAATAGAGAAAAAGTGATTATTGATACTATTATTTTTTTCATGATCGTTTTTATTAAAATGCTACATTAAGTCCCATCAAGATTGTTGGTTGTACAGGGTAATTCCATCCTGCAAAACCAGATCCTAAAACATCTCCACCTACTTCTGGATCAACACCTGTAAACTTTGTCCATGTCCATAAATTTTGTCCAGACAATGAGATTCTTAATTTATCTAAACCAAATTTGTTATAAAATGAAAATCCTACCTGTAAGTTTTTCATACGTACATACGAAGCGTCTTCAACATAAAGAGAAGAGAATTTCGTGAAGTTTTCGTTATTGTCATCTTTAGCCAAACGAGGAATAGAGTTTGAAGTTCCTTCTCCGTGCCAAGCCATTTCTGATAAGTTGCTTACCTTATTTGTCAAACTTGCACCATTGTATAAATCTGAAATATTTTGGTTAACCAAATCATTTCCAATACTTGAGTAGAAATTTGCTACTAAATCAAATTGTTTGTAAGTAAAAGTCAAATTCAAACCAACATTATAATCAGCCCAAGGCGTACCAATTTTAGTTCTGTCTTTGTCATCAATTTTTCCATCGCCGTTGATATCTTTAAAACGAACATCTCCAACTTGTGCATACGGCTGTAATTTTGTTCCGTGCTCATCAGTATGAGAGTTTAATTCAGTTTGGTTTTGGAACAATCCATCAGCAACATATCCGTAAAAATATCCAGGTTCATTGCCTTCAACAGTCAAGGTTCTGTTGCTTGCACCGTATAATTTTTCACCATCAGCAGATAAATTCACCATTTTTACATTTACAGTTGTAAAAGTCAAATCGGCACCGTACGAGAAATCTCCTTTTTTATCTTTAAATGAAACTAATAAATCAACACCATTTGATTTCATAGAACCAACGTTTGTCCACATTGTAGAATATCCAGGGAAGCCACTGTAAGTTGGAAATTGTTTTAAGAAAAGCATATCGTTTGTTTTCTTTTGGTAATATTCCAAAGACCCAGAAAGCTTGTTTTTCCATAATCCGAAATCAAGTCCGAAAGAGATATCTTCAACCGTTTCCCATTTAATGTCTTTATTTGCCATTGTAGAAGGATAAGAAGTATCAGCAATATTATCTCCGATAGGATAAAAACCTGTCCCTATATTTGACTGATAAACAGCATCTTTCAAGTTTTGATTACCCACTTTACCCCAACCTGCTCTGAATCTTAAATCGCTCAAAACATCTTTTGTAGACTCCATAAAATCTTCGTTCAAAATTCTCCAAGAAACCGATGCAGAAGGGAAATTTGCCCATTTGTTGTTTTCCATAAATTTTGAAGAACCGTCACGTCTGAAAGTACCTGTGAAATAATATTTTCCGTCATAATTATATGAAAAACGAGAAATATAAGATATCAAAGAATTTGACGTTCTGGTACCACTGCTGTTGCGGTTTTTAGTCGCCGCATCTAATTCTCTCATAGAATCAGAGTTGTTTGGAATTCCTTCTCCATATCCCCAAAGTTTGCTTTGGTTGTACTCTTCCATTGTATTACCTATCATCAAAGACGCATTGTGTTTTTCTGCAAATGTTCTATTATAAGTAATTGTATTTTGCCAAGTCCAATTGACATCAGTTGTGTTCCATTTTTCAACACTGTTGATTTCTGCTTTTTCGTGTGCGGCATCAATCACAAAATCTGGACTGAATTTATTTCTTACGATATCACCAACTTCAATAGAAGCTTGTGAGCGAATCACTAAACCTTTGATTGGCGTGTATTGCAAATAACCATTTGTATTTAAATTGTACTGATCTGTAAAATCATCATAACGTTTTACAGCCGCAACCGGATTCCAAATGTATGATGGAGAACGTGCATAAATGCTGTATTCGTTTTCTGTTCCGTTTAATTGATCTGCTGGCTTGTAAATTGGCGTAATCGGGTCAATTTTATCAAAATCGGCCCAGTTTCCTGGTGAACGATACGTTTCGTAACGAGGATTTAAAGTAATTCCTGCAGAGAATTTATCCGAGAATTTAAAATCATTTGCAATTCTCATCGTAATTCTTTCCCATCCTCCAACTTCATACATTGATTCTGAGTTGTAATAGTTTAAGCTAACTGCGAAAGTATGTTTATCTGAACCTCCAGTTACTCCAAGAGAAGCATTTGTTACAGGAGAAGCTTTTCTAATTCCGGCATCCCACCAATCCGTTGTTTTTCCTCTATATTGAGATGGATTTGGCAAATAATCAGCATAACCAGAATTGTTGTATGCCGTATTCATCATCGTTGCATAACCTTCGGCATCAGCCATATTATAAGGATTATTCATCATCTGCATACCAGAACTCATGTCAAAATTGAATCTGGTTTTTCCTGCTTTTCCTTTTTTAGTCGTAATCAAGATAACACCGTTTGATGCTCTAGAACCATAAATTGCACTCGCAGAAGCATCTTTTAAAACTTCCATCGATTCAATTTCGTTGTTGCTCAAAAAGTTGATGCTTGTTCCCATCGGAATTCCGTCAACTACATAAAGCGGATCTGTACTTAAGTTTACCGTAGAAATACCACGAATCAAAACTCTAGGTTGTGCGCCGGGCCCACCAGCTCCAGTAACCTGAACTCCAGAAACTTTTCCTTGCAAAGATTCAGCTACGTTACCAACTGTCATTGTCTGCAATTCTTTTCCTTTTACAGAAGAAATCGAACTCGTTACATCGCTCTTTTTTACGGCAACGATAACCTACAACCACGATTTCATCTAAAGCTTGGCTGGCTTCTTCCAAAACAATATCAAAATTAGTTTTATCGCCAACTGGAACTATTTTATTAGTAAAACCAACAAAAGACAATTCAATTTGAGCATTTTTATTCGGAACCTCGATTGCGAACTTTCCATCAAAATCTGTTGATGTGTTTGTTGAAGTTCCTTTTACAACTATATTAACTCCCGGAATTGGCACTGTCGCTTTATCCTTAACAGTACCTGTTATTTTTATTTGTCCAAATGATACCGCAGTACACATTAGGGCAATAAAAAATCCTATATATTTTAATTTCATATTAAGCTGTTTTATTAATTAAATGTTACAAACAAGGCCGCAACTATTTTTTTGTGATAAATACTCTTTCCAACTCGGTATCAAGAACTACTTTGTAAACTCCTGCGCTGACTGGATATTTAGCATTTCCGTTCTCTCCTGGCGACATTGTACAGATTCCGTTTTTGATTAACCTCCAAGAAGGATCCCACCATTGGCCTGTAAAAGTTGCCTCTATAGTTCCGGTTAAAGTATATTCTCCAACTAATTGATAAGGATTTGCCGAATTGTTAGTCAAGTGTAATCCTGTCATAACCCAAGCGTTCCAAGTATCCCAGTTTGCATCTTTGATTCCGCCACCGCAAACACTTACGAAAGGTTTTCTTAAAGCAAGCATCATCATGCCATAATCCGTTAGCAACATCAGCCCATACTTTGCTTGTTGGCGTGTATTTCTCAACTGTATATTTTAAAGTATTCGGATTCACTTTAATTTTATAATATCCTTTTGTTGGTAAAATAATTGGTGTTGAAGCAACATCATCAACTAATTCTCCAGCAGTATTTAAACCAAAACAATGTGGCGCAAAATCTGATTCCTGACCTAAGAAATAAACTTCTTTATTGTCTTTGTCTGCGTAATATTTGAATTCGAAATCCTGTCCGCTTTTTTCGTGGAAATACATTGGAACTCCAACTGCATCAGTTGTCAAGTTTGTACCTTTTGGCTGATCACATAAATAGATTGCCGGATATTCGTTTGTTGCGACGATATTTACATTTAATGATCCTGTATTTGGAATTGCAAATTTGTCTTTAGCCGTAATTGTCAAAACATAATCGGCGACAGTTACAGGTAATGTATACGTTTTGTTGAAAGTATAAGATTGAGGTGATCCCGTCAACTGAATCATTTCGTTGATTCCTAATGCAAGCACACTGAACTTGTACATAATCAATACCTGAATCATCATTTACTGTAAAATTCAATGGCATTTGGTTGCTTGTTGACAACAAGATTACTGCACCTTCTTTTGGTGTAATCATATTGATTGACGGCGCGACAAATTCACCATCCAAACGCAAATTGATTTCTTCATTAACTGCATTTCCAGAAACGTCTGTAATTGTTAATTTGATTTTAAAAGCTTCAGAAGTTCCTCTGTTTGCTGGAACTTCAAAAAAGTAACTTAGATCATATGATTTCAATAAAGGATCTGTTGCGAATGTAATTACTTTGTCAAGTGATAATTCCGGAATTTGGATTTCAACACTTTTTAATCCTAAATCGTCAGCAAGAGCCGCTTTGATTTCGAATTTTCTGTTTGGCGCGCCATAAATTTCCTTTGTAGCGACTACTACTGTGGGATCATCAGAGGGAGCAAAATCTGAATCATTGCTTTGACATCCTGCAAAGAAGATGGCAAAAACGGCAAGAAAAAATAAAAATTTATTCTTTTTCATTTCTTTAATTTTAAGGTTAGGTTAGTTTGTTTTTTTAAGCGTAAAGTGATTGTTTAGATAAATGAGTCAGACTCATTTTTGAAGATCCAAATTGTCCTTTCCTTTTTGGAGAAAGAAAATGACACTGAAAAATCGGTGGTTTGGTTTTTGTCATGTTAGTAAAGTTTGATTAATATTTCCTTTTTTTTCTTTTTCTAAACAGTTAAGTTTTTATTTTTTGACCCGCGATTTTCATGCCTGGGCCAGATAAGTAATACGTAAAACCAACTCTTACAATCGTATTTTAAAGAAGGCTCAATTCTTTAAACTGATTAAAAAACTTATCAAAAAAATAACACTTATAATTTTACACAGTAATACAACTTAATCTATTACTATCGGTGCAAAGAAATGTTTAAATCATACTTCTAAGGAGGGGTAAAATGGAAAAAAAGGAGGTCAAAATTGTAATTAATTATTATTTCGTATTAAAATTTACAGAGTATTAAAAAATAACCGAATATTTTTACATAATCTGCAATCATTAAAATATTCTTTGTTTTAGGACTAAAACGTTTGAAATTTTTCAAAAAAACACACTCTCATTCGCAAAATGCAATTGAGTCGTTAAGAAAATGTAAAGTCTGAAAATGATTTTTAACCGATAATATTCAAATCGGAATTAAAAGAGCTCTTGTATTTTTTAATATACTCCGAAGGCGTCATTCCAAAAAGTTTCACAAACTGTTGTCTAAAATATTTAGGATCTTCAAAACCAACTTCGGCACTTGCCTGTGCAATATTCATGTCTTCGGTAAGCATTAACATCAGTCGCTCTTCGAATCCGGAGTGATCGAATAAAAGCATTTAAAGTCTGCCCCGAAATAATCTTGATTTTGGTATAAAGTGTTCTATGGCTCATTCCCATTTCCTGAGCGAAAGTCTTTATTGTAAAATCTTTTTTATGAATATTGGCTTCTACAATATCAATACACTTTTTCAAGATGAATTGATATTCTGCCGGAACTTTCTGTGTATTTTCTTTTAGCGTAATGCTGTCTAAGAAATAAGTTCGCAGATTGCTTCTGTTTTTTAATAACGATTCTACGCGTGCAACCAGAATTTCATCATCAAAAGGTTTCATGATATAATCATCAGCACCATCATTGATTCCTTGCAAATGCGTTTCAGGATTTTTGGAAGCTGTCAATAAAATAACTGGAATATGTGATAGGTCATTGCTTTCTTTTATTTTTCGGCACAATTCCAAGCCATCCATTTGTTCCATAGTAATATCGCTTATTACTAAATCTGGCATGTGTTTTTTCGTCAGTTTTAAGCCTTCTTCTCCATTTTCAGCGCTGTAAACCATATAATTTTCCGAAAACATTTTAATTAGATAATTTCTGATATCATCATTATCGTCAATAATTAAAATGGTTCGTTTTTCGGTAAGCATTACAGTCTGGAAATCACTTTCAGAAACTTGAGTATTTACCGCATTATTCTCCTCAGTATCGTCAATATTCAATTCATCAAAAAGCTGGCTTCTTTGCTGGACATCATTTGTGATCACAGCATTTTCAAAATGACTGCTTCCTTTCAGAAATGTTAGTTTAAATATACTTCCTTTTCCAATTTCACTACTACAGCTCACTTTTCCTTTGTGTTTATCGACAAAATATTTCACAATAAAAAGACCAATTCCAAAACCTGTACTTATCGAAACTTTAGAATTGATTTGCTTGAATTTTTCGAATATTACTTCAATATCTGCTTTATCGATTCCTTCTCCACTGTCTGAAATTTCCATTTCAACATCAGAATTGGTTTCGGTCAACTTCAAATTTATTTCGCCACCAATTGGCGTGTATTTAAAAGCATTTGACATTAAATTGAATAACGAAATTTCGATTTTTTCATAATCGCCAATTATCTCGATTTCATTTTCAGGAATTTCAAAATTGTAATTGATGTTCTTGTCTTTCGCTTGATTTACAAAACATTGATACACTTCATTGCAAAGTTTATTGACATTTATAGGAGATAATCGGAGTGAATCGGCATCATTTTCAGCTTTTCTAAAAAGCAAAAGCTGGTCGACCAAACTCAAAAGTCGTCTAGCATTTCGATGCGCAATGGCCAAATCGCTTCCTGAAGATCCGTTTTCAACACGTTCTTTCTGAACGGCTTTTTTCAGCGGATTTATAATCAGCGAAAGCGGCGTTCTGAACTCATGCGAGATATACGTAAACATTGACGACTGTTTCTCGGCAATTTCTTTTTCTTTCTTGCTTTCTAATTCGGCAATTTTGACTTTATATTTAAGTTTTTCTTTGTTTTTTTGGTAATCCAAATACACAAAAAGTACACCTGCAATTGCAAACAAATACAAGGTGTAAGCCCACCAAGTTCTGTACCAAGGCGGTAAAACTTGAATAGAAACCAAACTGACCTCTTTATTCCAGCCTCCTTTAAAATTGGTTGTTTTAACCTTGAAAGTATAATTCCCTTCTGGTAATCTTGAATAATTTGCTTTTCGGGCTTGACCCACATAATTCCATTGCTCGTCCCAGCCTTCTAAAAAATAGGCATAATTTATCTTGTCGGCATTATTGTAATCAAGTGCAACAAATTCAAGCGATAAAGCCGTTTGATCGTAATCGAGACTAACTTTTTCAAATTACCCGAATCCGTTTCTGAAACTTCAACTTTGCTTTCTTCAATAGACTGATTGTTCACAGAAAAATCAGAAAGCAATAGATTATTCTTCTGATTAAATCCTTTGATGGCTTCTGGAAAAAAGATGTTGAAACCGTTGATTCCGCCAAAAAGAAACTCTCCAGTTGACAATTCAACTCCGGCATTAAAACTAAACTGATTGCTCTGTAAACCATCATTGACAGAGAAATTTCTAAAAGTTTGTTGTTTTTTATCAAATCTGCAGACTCCATTATACGTACTCATCCACAAATTGCCTTCTTTATCTTCAAGCAATCTTAAAATGGTATTCGATGGCAAACCGTCGTCTGTAGTCAATCTTTTAAATTTATTTCTTTTTCGATCAAATAATAAAAGTCCGCCCTCCTGTGTTCCTAGCCAAAGATTTTTGTCTTTATCTTCATGAATACATCGAACTGTATTTCCGATGAAAGTCTTTTTGATTTTCTTGGTGCTTTTTTCAATTGAAAATAAACTAGTATAATTTCCGCCCCAAAGTTTTCCGTCACTGGTTTCAGTCAGCGATTGCAAATTGGTTATTGATTTATCTAAAAGTTGAAAACTGTTTTTAACTCGGTCAAAAAAATACAGCGCACCTTCATTTGTCGCACTTGCCCAAATATTAGCTTTCGAATCTTTGTAAACAAACCAAATATTCTTTTCAACTTGTTTTGTAAATGGATTATAACACGAATATTGTGTAATCGAATTGTTCTTTGGGTTAATTTTATTGATACCACCGGCCCAGGTCGAAAGCCAGATTTCGTTATTATTATCTCGAACAATTCCTGTAATAAACGGACTCGAAAGTTTGTTTCCGTAGTTTATATAAGTATTGTTTTTTCTGTTCCAATATTTTAATCCGGCGCCGTCTGTTCCTACCCAAAGATTCTTTTTTCATCTTCGCAAAAAGATAAAATAAAGTTCTCGGCAGGATTTTTAGCATTGTAACGAATGTTTTTAAAATACTTTGGAGTATTGCTCAACATACTAATGCCACCACGAAGCGAACCAAACCATTTATTGCCGTCTTTGTCTTCATATAAGCTCCAAACCGAGTTGCTTTTTGCCAGCTGGTTTTCATTTACGCTATTGAACGGAATGGCTTTTTTATTTGTTCCGATGACTTTGTAAATGCCACAGCCATCAGTCGTGATCCAGAGTTCTTTTTCTTGTCTACCAACAGATCGGTGACACTACATTTATTCGAAAAATAATTAGCTGAAATAATGCCTGTTTTGGTATTGAACAGAAAAAGACCTTCATCTGTTCCCAACCAAAGATTTCCGTCAGAAGCTAATTTCATGGCTTTTACTTCTTTCGCAAGCGAAAAAACGGCTTTTAAAGTTTTAGCCGAATAACTGTAACTGCAAATTCCAACATTACGAACATACACCCACGAATGATTATTTTTTTATCTTCCTGAATGGCAATGGCATCGTAATTATTGATGTTGATTTTATTGCCCAAAACCGTAAGCGGAATTTGTTTTCCAACAAAAGAGCCATTTTCAAAACTAACTAAACCTAAACTCTGCGAAGCAATCAAAAACAGATTTTCAGAAACCGAGCGCATCTGATGAATAATATCGTTTAGAATTTTCTTTTTATTGGATGAAAGATATTCCGCTGGATGAAAAGCAACAGTCGATTTATTGTAAATACTGATTCCGTTTGCGCCTCCAACCCAAATATTTTTTCTGAAATCGCCTTCGATATTATAAACGGCATTAAATGAAAGTGATTTTTTGTCGTTGATTCGGTTTCTAAAAACTTTAAAATTGTAACCGTCGTAACGATTCAATCCATCGTAAGTCCCAAACCAGAGATAACCGTCGCTGTCCTGAAAAATAGTCGTCACCGAATTGTTCGACAAACCGTCAGAAATATCAAGAAATTTCACCGGATTATCCTGCGCAAAACTCAGCGAAGTGAAACCAAATAACAGTATAAAATACAGAACAAAATGCTTCAAAATAGTATGCTTTTTTTGGAATTTGTGTAGAAACCACAATTATAAGCCTATTTATGGCAATTTTGCAAAAATCAATTCATAAAATTTTGATTTTATGGCTGATGTGTAAGAGTAAATCTTACGTTTTTATTTTTAGTAAAGGTTTGCTTATATTTTTTTTAGTACTGAAACATTCTTTTTCACACAATATTGTCATGTAATGACAAACTTTGAGGATATTTTTACATAAATATTAAACCTTTGAAAACGCTATTCTAAAAGCATTTAAAAAAAAACATAAACAACATACTTTCAAATACTTAAATCAAAAAACTACTTTCTGAATCAATATTTTTTTACCTTTAATATATTCCAACAACTTAAAAATAATATTATGAAAAGAAGAGTATTACTTGTAATGGTTTTGTTTGGAACCATTACGCTCGCAAATGCGCAAAGTGTAGGAGATCTTACGAAAGCGACAAACAAGGCATCTCAGACAGCAGTTCCTTCGTTTGATGTTGCCAGTATTTCTAATCAAGTTATGGGATTATTGAATCCGAAGTTGAAATTAACCGATGCTCAAAAACCGATTGTAAATTCATTGGTAAATGAAACGCTGAACAAAAAGAAAAATATTTTGCCAACAATGGCGACTGATAAAGCTGGCTACACCTCAAAAATGACAGCAAACAGAGAATCTTTCCTTACCAAAATGAAAAAGAACATCACTCCCGCACAATTTACAACATTGACTTCTTTGTTGCCCAAATCAGCTTCTTCTGCATCGGCATTGGCACAAATGCTTTATTAAGATTTTGAAATAAAAAAAGCAAAATAGTATATCTATTTTGCTTTTTTTATTCTAATACTGTTTCAAAGTTTTTAATTGGTAATTTCTTTTCAAGAGCGAGAATCTCTTGTCAACTCAGGCTCAATTCACTATTATTTCTTTTCAAATTCAACTGCATCAATCAATTCAATGTCTTTTTCATAAGGATTGACTGCGCCAAATCTCAACTTACTTTCAGTTAAAATTACAATTAAATGTTTTTCTTTAAATTTAGAATTTACTAATATTAAAGTATCTCCAGAAATCAAATAATTACTATAAATTATTTTTTTTCATTTTCTATTCTGAAAACATTTTTTTCATTGACTTCAAGGAATATAGGTGACTGTTCTTCATCTATAGTTTTCCATTTCCCAATCAATTTTTCTTTAGTAAAAGTTTCTCTTTGCTGGCATGAAAAAAGACTTAGTAGAACCAAAAACAAAATTCTAAAAAACATCTATTTTATTTATTAAGTTAATTTACTTTTTCCGAGCTTGCCTCTACTGGCGCTGGCATTAAATAGTAATATCATCACATATAACTTAAAATGCCTTTTAAGAGAAATAAAATGCCTGCTATAATAAGTATTAGAGCCGCAGACCAACCCTGCAAATCTTTTGAATTGGAAAACAAACCAACATTTTTCCTGAAAAAACCATTGTTTACTTTATATAACCATTTTGAATAAACAAAACCAATAATTATACTTGCTAATGGTAAAATTATATTTAGTATCATGATTTATTCTTTATCTATTTGTGTATATATCCTCAGCTGGTACGAACGCCCCGATCGTGCAAACTAAATTTTCATCTCTCATTTATGTTTCAGTTTAACGTCCCAAATACTGAAAGTGTTTAATTTCCATTCTCTATTTTTTAGAATAATTAAAATCGTTTCAATTGACGAAATTATTCCGATATCATAAAATAAACTTTTAAAACCATGAGTACTATTAATGATGATTTCAGTTAAATACAAATAAAAAACAAAAATCCAAATCTTACTTAAATATGAACTAACAACAGCTACTTTTTTATACTTGAAATAATTCAAAAATAAAACAAGTGTTTTAAAGCACAAAAGAATTAAAAAAGCATCAATAAAACTGAAAAGACTAATCTTGGTATGCAAAAAAATTACATACATCATTATTGGCCAATAAAAATAATTAGAAATCACTTCAGCAACATTTTCATTTTTTCTGTAGTTTAAAATTAAACCTATCAGCAGTAAAGTTGCAATTATAAGGTCATAATAATTCAAATAATTAAACTTAAATAAAATAACACTTGTTGTCAATATTAGAAAAAAACGAATAATTAGTTTTGTCATATTTTTTTAACGAATTCAAATAAATCCACTCAAATATAAAATTTATTAGCTTCAAATTTCACAAAACAAAAAAACTGCATAAAAGTCAAAAAAAGACCTTTACACAGTTTAGTATATTTTTAATCTAAAATTCTATCCCGATCGCGCAGTTCTTCTTTTCACAATCGTTAGCGCAGATTTGCAATCTGTACCTGCAAAGATTGGATAAATATCGTTTACTTTATCAAGAACCAGCTCCACAAAGTATTCAACTGCAACAGCGCGCAAATGTCTCCGACTTTGCGCCGATATTTAAATCAGTATCAAAACGTAAAACTTCTCAAAGTCTCCGACTTTTAACCAAATATAAATTAAAACCAAATTATAATTTCCATATCTTAAATAATATTACATCAGGCATTAATTAAGATATAGAAAAAAGTCAGGAGACTTTTAAGAAGACTACAATTTCTAAATAACAAAAAAATTGCGCAAAGTCAGAGACATTTGCGCGACTTTTCAATTGAAGTTTAGAACTCTTCGGAGAGCGGGGGATTGTGAATCTGATATTGTGTTATCAAATAATACATAAGCTTATTTTTCAATATCCTTTTTTGAAAAACCTGCTTTTAATATTGCCGTGCTATCGATAATCTGTTCAGAGTAAATTCCCCTAATTATTTCAGGAGAATTTAATAGATATTTTATTTTATAAAATTTGCCGATGTCTTTTGGAGATACTTTTTTGTGTAAGCCACTTTCAAAAGAAATAATTTTTTTTGCCAATATAATATGATACATGCAAATAAGTTCTTTTAGGATGTTCTTCAATACTATCAAGTTTTCCAATTGTTACTTTTCCATCTTTTAGTAATTCTTTTTCATATCTATAACTTTTTAGTTGCCCAAATATGATAAAAATTATAATGGAAAAAATGATTAGTATTGCTAGTATTTTTGATTTTTTTTCATTTTATTTAATTGTATTTGGTACTACATTAGAAACTGTTTCTACTTGCCATTTGAAATATTCGCCTACAAATGCGTCCCCTGCACTATTACCCAGCTCCACAAAGTATTCAACTCCACCGGCGCGCAAATGTCTCCGACTTTGCGCCGACATTTAAATCAGTATCAAAACGTAAAACTTCTCAAAGTCTCCGACTTTTAACCAAATATAAATTAAAACCAAATTATAATTTCCATATCTTAAATAATATTACATCAGGCATTAAATAAGATATAGAAAAAAGTCAGGAGACTTTTAAGAAGACTATAATTTCTAAATAACAAAAAAATTGCGCAAAGTCAGAGACATTTGCGCAGACTTTTCAATTGAAGTTTAGAACTCTTCGGAGAGCTGGGGTATTTTGCAAAAATCAATTCATAAAATTTTGATTTTATGGCTGATGTGTAAGAGTAAATCTTACGTTTTTAGTTTTAATAAAGGTTTGCTTATAAAAAGTTTTTTTAGCAACTTTTATTAACTGCGGTCTACAAAGTGTTCTGAATAGCAATGGTCTTACTGCACGAGCACAAATTGCAAATCTGCGCAAACGTATATTTATTCTTTCTTTAAATAAAAATTTGTATTGGTAATTCCGTTTTTTGTAAAATAAAGTCTATTTCTTTTTATTTTAAACATAAGAGTGTCTGAAGGAAAACCATTTTTTGTTGAATCCAAAAAACATATAATTTGATTATCTTTTAAAATATATTTTCCTTTAGCAAAAATACTTATTGTATGAATTTCAGTCTTTTCAACAGTATAGTCAGAATTTAAAATTATTTGAAAAAAAGCACTTTTATCTTTTGAGTAACTAGTATTATATTTCCCATAAACATCTTTACTACAAGAAGTTAACATCATCAGAAATCCTGTTAATAGAATTATTTTTTTCATGTTTATTGCGTGTATATTTTGTTATACAACCGTTAGCGCAGATTTGCAATCTGTGCCCACAAAGATTGGACACAACGTAAATCAAAAGCCTTCAATTGTTTTTGATGTTCTATAAAAAGAATAAAGTTTATTCTCAAAACAAATCTAACAAAACCACTTCTAAATCATTTTCTAGACCTGAATAATTTCGTATCGAATTAAAAGAATAATCATTTGGCATAATCACTATCTTTATTTATAAGGATTGCTTGCTACAATTGTATCAATTATGTTTGAGTTACAAGGCAATTTATTAAAATTAAAATATTGCATTTCTTTAAAATGATCACCATCATTTTTAAACCCCTTTTTTATAATTGTAACCCATACACCAGGCGAATCTATATCAGGTTTTATTGAGCAATAGTAATCCAAACTATCAACAACAATATTATAACCAGGAGATTTATCTTTTAAATTAATGGTATTACTTCCTTTTAACGTATCCTTCAACTCCAAAAGATAATATTTTGATTGATGATTTTTCATCAATATAGATTCGATTATATAATCATCCGACAAGACTTTAATAGTTTTATCTCTGTAATTTATTTCTATCTTTTCTCCATTAAATTGGAAGCAACTTCCAAAATAAAAGCATACAATTATTAATAAAATTATTCTTTTAATTCCCATCCTTTTCGGTAATTTAATCTTACTCATTTCACTGACAGCATTTTGCTAATAAACAGATAGTACTTTAATCAAATATAAAATAAAACTTCAAAAGGTTTCAGAAAAATCTCAAATTACTAAAACAAAAAAACTGCATAAAAGCCAAAAAACCTTTACACAGTTTATATTATTAAAATCTAAATTTAACCCAACAAAAAAACAATCAATCCTCTAGCGCCATGCGCACCCAAAACCAAAGACTGCTCAATATCAGCTGTTTTTGAAGGTCCGGCGATGAAAGTTCCGAAACCATATTCTTGATTTCCTATTTTTTCATATGCTTGATGCATCGTTGGATAAATATTATTTTTATCTACTATAATGGCCAAATATTGCGCTATAAAAGGAGAAACACGTTGTCCTAGAATATCATCCGTAACCCAAAGTGCACTGTTTTCAGCAACACCGAAATGCGCTTTCACAATTGTCAATTCAATGTTTTTAAGCGAATGCGGATCGTCATTTGTCCAATCTAAAGAGGCTATTTCTGAAAGTTCTGGAAGTGTTGTTACAATGCGTTTTTGAAGATCGTAATGCTTTTTAACATACGAAATCACTTCCTCATAATTTGAAACTTCAATAGGATTTCCGCCTATGTTTTTTAGCACCGTTTTGTACGTTTCTAAAACATCAAAATTTTCAGAACCTAAAACTTTTAAGTCTGGCAAAGCGGTTACAGAATCAGGCTGATTCTGTTTTATTTTACGTAATATATCGGCTTTACTGCTCATTGTTTTTTCTTTTGCTTCTCTTGAATTTTTCTTGTACCACTCTCTAAACGATTCTTCTGGAACTGCAGGCATTTCGCGCTGATCGTACCATTTATTCATTTTGTTATTCACTAAACCTGGAATGTTTTTCATTACAAATCGGCCCGATTTTCCTGCGATATTAAAAACCGTCGGATTTGCCAAAACGGTCGCCATTGTTTTCATTGCAATTGTTTTGGCTGTTGGTGTATAACCATCTTTAACCAAAACCTGACGCCATTTATACAATTGATCGTGAATATCGATTTTTACCGGACAAACATTGGTACACGAACCACAAAGTGTACTTGCAAATGGCAAATCGGCATTCTTTTTCATATCGAGATTTGGAGCCAAAATAGAACCAATTGGACCTGCGACGGCATTATGATAACTATGTCCACCGCTTCTTCTATAAACTGGGCACGTATTCATACACGCGCCACAACGAATACATTTTAACGAATTTCTGAAATCTTCTCTGCCTAATTGTGTGCTTCGGCCGTTATCAACGATTACAATATGAATTTCTTTTCCGTCTCTTGGCTTTTTAAAATGGCTTGAAAAAGTCGTGATTGGTTGCCCTGTTGCGCTTCTAGCTAACAATCTCAAGAAAACGCCTAAATGTTCTCTTTTCGGAATCAGCTTTTCAAAACCCATGCAAGCAATATGAACATCGGCTAAATGCGCGCCCATATCAGCATTTCCTTCATTGGTACAAACTACAAATTCACCCGTTTCAGCAATGGCAAAGTTAACTCCAGTCAAAGTCGCTTTTCGAGTCAAAAATGTATCACGAAGTTGTTGTCGCGCCGATTCGGTTAAATACTGCGGATCAAAATTACCTTTTTCTGTGCCCAAATGTTCATGAAAAGTTTCGCTTACATCTTCTTTTTTAAGATGGATTGCCGGCAAAACAATATGGCTTGGCGGTTCTTTACGAAGCTGGACAATATATTCTCCTAAATCAGAATCGATAACTTCTACGCCATTTTCAGCTAAATATTCATTTAAATGACATTCTTCTGTAAGCATTGATTTTGATTTCACCATCTGCTTAACATCGTGTTTTACTAAGATAGAATGCACAATTTCATTATGTTCTTTGGCATCGGTCGCCCAATGTACTTTTATGCCGTTTTTCTGAGCATTTGCTTCAAATTCAATTAAATAATCATGAATATTTGAAAGTACATTGTTTTTAATGCCAGAAGCTGTTTCACGCAATAATTCCCAATCCGCGATCTGATGCGCTGATTTGTCGCGCTTTTCTCTAACAAACCAAAGCGTCTCGTCATGCCAGTTTACTCGGGCAACATCTTTATTAAAACGCGCTGCTGCTTCACTATGTTCTATTGTTTTTTTTGAAGACATTTTTTAGAGTTTAAAATGCTTAATTAATTTTTGCTGACAAAATTCACTACATTTTCATGAATTGCTTTTTCACCTTGAACATTTTCAGCAGTTACATTAGTCAAGAAAATATTTTCTACCGGAAGTTCTTTCTGTCCTTGAATTCTTGAAATAAACTTCACATTTGTGGCTTTTATATTTTCCAGATATACATTTTTTATTGGCGTAAGTCGGCGTTGAATTGTCGGAACCAAATCGCGCCATTGGTACAAGACATCAGTTTCTATGCCTAAAATTCCGGCATCAATTTTCCCTGATTTGATATTTGTCATGTGAATATTATTTACAAAACCGCCTCTTCTTTCATTAGTTTTGATGTATAAAAGATGATTTAGTTTTGCACCATCAACGACCGTACAATTATCAATAAAAACATTTTCAATTCCACCTGAAAGTTCACTTCCAATTGCCACTAATTGATGTCCATTTTTTACGGTGCAATTTCGCATTACAATGTTTTTTGAAGGCGTGTTTAGTGTCCAAGCATCTATTCCACAACCCGATTTAATTGCGATCGCGTCATCTCCTTGGTCAAAAACGCAATTTTCGATCAATACATTTTGAGACATTTCAGGATCAACACCGTCATTATTATGTCCGTGTGCATAAACCTGAAGATTTCTGATCACAACATCTTTTGACAAAAACGGATGAATCGTCCAAAATGGGCTATTCGTTATCTTAACGCCATCCATTAAAATATTTTGACAACGATTGAACTGAATAAAATGCGGACGCAAATTTGCCGTATCATTTACCATTTGCCTTTCTTCCACAGGTTTTTGGTAAGAAGCCAAATAATATAATCTTTTCAGACTTTCCATATGCGCTTTTGGGCGTGCGAACCATTTTGTCCAAACATCCATTTTTGCTTTCAATTCGCCTTCACCTGTAATGGCAATATTTTTACACTGATAGGCATAAACCAAGGGTGAATAATTGTAGCATTCATAACCTTCCCAAGTGGATCGAACTGCTGGCAGATAATCTTTTGGATCTTCAGAAAAAAGCAAAACCGCACCTTTTTCTAAATGCAGATTTACATTGCTTTTAAAATGGATTTTCTTAGTCAGCCATTCGCCTTCCGGAATTACTACAATTCCTCCACCTGATCTATTGGCTTTTGAAATGGCTTTAGAAATTGCTTCAGAAGTTTTTTCTTTATCGCCTTTTACTGCTCCAAAATCAACAATCGAAAATTTCTTGCATTTGCTGAAATCAGGAATCTTGATTGCCGGCATTTCAAAAGGTGCTTTTACCACAACTTCTGTTTGCGTCACAGAAGACGGATCTTTTTTGAATGAAAAAAAGATGATGGAAAGAAATAAGATGAAACAAAGTGCAATTTTCTTCATGAATATGTTTTTAAAAATGGCTCACAGATTTTACGGATTAAACCGATTTTTACAGATTTTTTTAATCAACTGATAAAATTAAACCAGCGTAAACCAGTTTAATCCGTAAAATTTGTGGCCAATATTTCTAGGTCATTGTATTTAATATTTCGGCAATATGAATGGTTTTTACTCGACTATTTTGTCTTCTTAAAATACCTTCCAAATGCATCAAACAAGACATGTCTCCACCGGTGATATAATCGACATTTTGATTTTCATGATCTTTTATTCGGTCTTGTCCCATTTTTACAGAAACGGCTTCTTCGGTAACGCAGAAAGTTCCTCCAAAACCACAACATTCGTCTTTTCTGGATAAAGAAACTAAATCCAAACCTTTTATTTTATAAAGCAATTGCTGTGGTTTTGAGAAAAAATGTGCGTTTAGTTCCGACATCTGCGAAAGCTTTAAACCTCGTTGACCGTGACAACTTTGATGCATCCCGACTCTGTATGGAAAACTTCCTTGTATATGATCTACTTTTAAAATATCAGTAATAAACTCTGTTAATTCGAAAACTTTTTTACGCATTTCTGTCGCGACAACTTCTAATTTGTCATCATGCAAGTGCTCTTTTACATGCAAAACACAGCTCCCTGATGGGCAAACGATATAATCAAATCCTGCAAAATTGGAAATAAAATTAGCGTTGCAACCTTTCGTTAAGTGCTCGTAACCGCTGTTTGCCATTGGCTGACCACAGCAGGTTTGCCCCATTGGAAAATGAACATCACAGCCTAATTTCTGCAAAAGCTCATAGGTTGCAATTCCAACTTTTGGATAAAACTGATCGACATAACACGGTATAAAAAGTCCGATTTTCATTTTTTATTCTTTTATTTTTTGCCCGCAGATTTAGCAGATCAAGCGGATTTATTCTCATTTTTTGTCACTTCGACCGAAGGGAGATTTGAAATAACAAACTTGCGTTGCAAAATACAGTTTATTAATTTTTAATTGATAATTATCAATTGTCAATTATTAATTGGAAATTATCAATTATTAATGTTTATAAAACTTCAAATCGATTAAATCATTTTGAATTGGTTTTGGATTCCAGTTTTCGTGAATGGCCAACGCCGCACCTAAAGCGCTTGCCTGCGCCATCGATGCTCGCATATACTTCAACATCAGGATATGCTTCTGCCAATAAATTCATGAAAATAGAATTCTTGCTGAAACCTCCATCCACAAAAATTTTCTTAACAGGACTATTGTGTATCAATAAGTTAGTCGAAAAAACCTGTTGTTCGACTAAATCCAACATCAATTGATGATAAGCGGTTTCGTAATTCTTGAAAGTAGAAAGGTCTCTTTTTTGAAAAGGACATTCTTTCAGAATATCAAAATCGTATTTCTTTGGATAAAGAATCTGAAAATGAAGTGCTCTTAAGTTTGCTACAATATTTTTATCAAAATAAACATCTTTGAAAGTATCAAACGGAACATTAAAATGAGCCGCTAATCTTTTAGCTTGTACTTCATGCTCGTTGCCCGAAAACAATCTTGTCGCTTTTACAGGTTTTTCAGTGTACTGCATATAGCACAAACAGTCTTTTTCCAGTTCCTCAAAAGTCAACGGTTTATTATTGAAAGGATTCAAAGAAATACTCCAAGTTCCGGTCGATAATAAAACAAATGGTTCTGTAAAGTTGATTGTGTATGGAATAATTGCAGATGAACTATCGTGAAGGCCAACTCCTATTGACAAATCACCTTTTTTCAAAACATCTTTTCCGTAATGCAACGGCGGAATTTTCTCTGAAATACCTTCGTTTTGAAGCCATTTATGGTATTTCATTTTTTTGAAATTCCACAAATTGGTATGACAGCCAATGCTTGTAATATCTGCGAAAGCCTCATTTGTTAGCAGAAAACTCAAATATTGCGGTAAATGCAGGCAATATTTTACTTTTTCAAAAAGTTCTGGTTTTTCTTCTTTAAGTCTGTAAATCTGCATTCCAGAATTCAAGCTTCCTAAAACCGGAGAAGCCGTTTTGACTGCAAATATCTCTTCGCCTTTGTATTTGCTATAAAACGCTTTTTTTAATTCCTCTGGATAATCTTTCAAATAATTATACAGAGGAGTTAAAACTTTTCCGTTTTCATCAATGTACACAAAACTAGCGCCGTATGTACTGAAATTTATTGCTTTTAAAACATAGCTGGTCAGCTCTTTTATTTCTGATAATCGATCGAGTATCCAGTTTTTCAGAACGTCAATATCTTCACAAGGAAAACCATCTTCATCAGTCGTTTCGTCAAGATTTACTGATTTTTCCCAGACAATCTTGTAATTTTCATCAAATAAAAAAACCTTTTTGTTTGTTTTACCAATATCAAAAATTGCAACTACATTCATTTTTTTTAATTGTAAATTGTTAATTATCAATTGTTAATTTTGGATTCATAACTTATAATTAACAATTAATAATTTATAATTATAATCCCGTTGCCATTGTTTTTAATCCTCTTTCTCCAATTAAATTGCTTCTAACAGCAAGCGAACGATACAATTCAACTGGATTTAAAGCGGCTCCAGAGCGCAAACGAGCTTCAGCCACTAATGCGCGAACATCTGTGCGGAAAGCATTTTGAAGAATTTCCTGTGCTTTAACCACATCATTTTCTTCCTGAGCCTGCTCTAAAGCTTTTCTATCAACAGAAAGTGCTTGTGCGTAAGCGATCATAATTGCTTCAACAGATTGCAATAAATCTTCTAAAGGATCTTTGATATTGTGCGAAGCGTCGATCATCCAGCCTAAATCTTTGGCGTGATTCATTCCTCTTGCATCCATTCCTTCTACTAATTCATTGAAAATTAAAAACAATTGATACGGTTTCAAAGCTCCAGCTGTTAAATCATCATCTCCGTATTTTGAATCATTAAAGTGGAATCCACCTAATTTATTATCCATTAATAAAATAGAAACAATTTGCTCAATGTTTGCATTTGGCAAATGATGTCCTAAATCAACAAGGGTTTTTGCTTTATCTCCTAATTTTTGAACGTATGAATATGATTGCCCCCAATCAGCAACTGTTGTAGAGTAAAAGTTTGGTTCAGCACATTTGTATTCTAAGAATAATTTCCAGTTTGAAGGCAATGCATCGTAGATTTCCTCTAAACTTTCTAATGTATTTTGATATGCTTTTCTGAAGTTTAACTGTCCTGGAAAGTTTGATCCATCAGCCAACCAAACGGTTAACGAGTCAGAACCTAATTCGATTCCGTGTTTGATAACTTCAATATTGTGTGCAATTGCTTGTTTACGAACTGCTTTGTTTACATTTTGAAGCGAACCATATCTATAAGTATGTTCTGCATTGGCTTGATCTTGAAACGTATTTGAGTTCATGGCATCAAACTTTAATCCGTGCTGTGCTTGCTAACGTTTTGATCGCTTTATAATCTGTTGGAATATCCCACGGAATGTGAAGCGAAATAGCTCCAGAAGCATTATTTAATTTATGAAGCAAACCTACATCTTCAATTTTTTCTTCTAAAGAACGAGGTTCTCCTCCACCTGCAAAACGTCCAAATCTAGTTCCTCCAGTTCCTAAAGCCCAAGACGGAATTGCAATTTGAAAATCAATTAATTTTTGAATTATTGATTCTGCATTTTCTATTTCTGATGCTGTAAAAGCAAATTTATTCTGATGTTTTTTCAGCAATCCCTCATTATGAGATGCAATATTGTTTGATTCAATTAACATAGCATTTTATTTTAATAGCGCACAATTTACCACATTATATCGATTGCGCTCTTGGTTATTATTTATTTCAAAACAAGTTTGCTTGTTTGTTTTACCATTAAGAGATTAAGTTCGTAAAGATTGGCTTAAATTACTTAATATCTTAATGGTGAAAAGAAAATTAAGCTTAATTTAAAAAATCAGTTATACTAAACTAACTTTACTTCGCATATTTCCCTTAATCTTATTTGTTTTTTTAGTTCTTTAATTTTAAAAAATCTAACGTTCAAAAAGTTCCGAACGTTAGATTACAAAAAACCACCTTTGTTTTAACAAACTTTAAAAAAACTAAACAATCTATCTGTAAAAGCCCATTCCGACACCGCCATCAACATTTAGAGCGTTTCCTGTAGATTTACCTAATAAACCGCCAACGAAAGCAAAACATGCATTTGCGATATCATCTGGCAATATAATTTCATTTAATAAGGTACGTTTTGCATAATAAGCTGGCAATTCTTCAACTGTTACGCCATATGCTTTTGCACGTCCTTCTGCCCATCCGCCAGACCAGATATTTGAATCTGAGATTACAGCGTCTGGATTTACCGTATTTACACGGATTTTATCTGCACCTAATTCGGCGACCATTAAACGTGTCAAGTGTGCTTGAGCCGCTTTTGCAGAACCGTAACCAGGATTGTTTGGACCCGCAACCACTGCATTTTTAGAAACGATATTTACGATATCACCTCCAAAACCTTGTTTACGCATTACTTCGATTCCGGCTTTAGAAACAATAAATTGTCCTTTTACCAAAATATCATATAATCTGTCCCACTCTTCTAAAGTGTGTTCTGCAATAGATTTAGAAATACTGATACCCGCATTGTTCACAATAATATCTGCACCACCAAAAGCTAGAGAAGCTTGATCAAACGCTTTTTCAGTACTGTCAGAATCAGTAACATTCAATAAAGTGCTTGAAACGGCATCTTTACCAAATAATTTCACAAACTCAGCTGTAGCTGATTCTAAACGCTCTTCATTGATATCATTGATTACCACACAAGCGCCTTCTTGAGCAAATTTCTTAGCGATAGCTTTACCAATTCCGCCAGCAGAACCTGTAATTAAAGCTACTCTGCCAGACAATGCTTTTGGTTTTGGCATACGCTGTAATTTTGCTTCTTCCAATAACCAGTATTCAATATCAAATGCTTCTTGGTGAGGCAATGAAGTATATTCTGAAACTGCTTCAGCACCTTTCATTACGTTTACCGCATTGATATAATATTCTGACGCCAAACGCGCCATTGTTTTATCTTTTGCAAAAGTGAACATTCCAACTCCAGGATATAAAATCACAACCGGATTTGGGTCACGCATTGCTGGTGAATTTGATTTTTTGCATGCATTGTAATAGTCTTTGTACATTGCACGGTATGCTTCAAATGCAGGCGTTAATTTTGTTTTGATTGTAGCAACATCAGACAAATCTTCGTTTGGATCTAATTCTAAAACCAGCGGACTGATTTTTGTTCTTAAAAAGTGATCTGGACAAGAAGTTCCTAACGGTGCTAATTTTGAAAGATCATTAGAATTAATGAATTCCAAAACTCTTGCATCATCCGTATAATGTCCAATCATATGACGCTCAGACGAACAGAAACCTCTTAAAATCGGAGCTATTTTTGCCGCTTTCAATTTACGATCGGCTTCTGGAAGGCTTTCAATTTTCTGACCTCCAAAAACTGGACGTGTTTTTCCGTAGTTGCTTTCTAAGTATTCAGCACATTTCTCGATTACTTCCAGCGTATTAATATAACTTTCGTATGCAGTGTCTCCCCAAGTGAATAAACCATGAGAACCTAACATGATTCCTTTAAGTTTTTTTCCGTTTTTCTCAGCTTCTTCCAGACAGCTTCTTAATTGAAGACCAAGGTCAAAACCAGGACGTTGCCAGCCGACCCATCCAATTTCACCATTAAATAATTCTTCTGTGATTTTTTTACCATCTTTAGTGCATGGCGATTGCAATTGCAAGCATCTGGATGCAAGTGATCGATATGTTTGAAAGGCAAAAATCCGTGTAAAGGTGTATCGATTGAAGGCGCTTTAGAAGCCAAGTCAAAAATACAGTGATTGAACAATTCTACCATTTCATCTTCAAATTCAATTCCTCTGTACACATTTTCAAGATTGCGTAATCTGTCTAAATAAAGTGCCGCACAGCCTGATTTTGTCAATGTTCCGATATCTCCACCAGAACCTTTAATCCACATGACCTCAGAGCTTTCGCCCGTTAATGGATCTTTATCTGTTATTTTTACAGAAGTATTTCCTCCTCCGTAGTTTGTCAATCTTAAATCGGCTCCAAGTAAGTTAGAGCGATAAATAAAAAGCGCTACTTCATCCCCAGCTAATTCTTTTGCTTTAGAGTCATCCCAAAGATAGCTTACGTGCTTAAAATTCATATTAGTTGTATTTATATTCGACATTTGGTTGTTTGATTTTTAGTTTATATTTTATAATGAATTACCGATTCCGACTACCACAATCGAAAGCATCATTAATGCAATTCCCCACGAAAAAGTTCGAATTGTTTTCTTAGAAACTCCTGTCCATTCTTTTAGATAGAATCCCCATAAATTAGCCGTTAAAATAATGGTTGCCATGTGCAGAATCCATGAACTTGCGCCATTGCCAAGTTTGCTTTCTCCCATACCATAAAAGAAAAACTGCAAAAACCACATTGTTCCCGCAATTGCAGAAAACAGAACGTTTTTAGCAATTGGCGTATTTGTATTTGTATAATCTGAAAAACTTTTATTTCTGAAATTCAGATAGATACACCAGATAAAATTGGTCGTTAGTCCACCCCATAATATAATAATGTAGCTTACATTGTTTTGGAACAAAAATTCGCCTTGATTTGGGTTTGCCAATTTCCAAGCTTCATTTGCAACATCAGCCATTGGTTTAGCCGCTTCAATTCCGAAGTTAAAAAACGAGCTCAAAATACCTGATACAATGGCAATAATCAACCCTTTTACCAGACTGAAATCTTTATCTTTGTCTTCGTGACCTGTAGCAAAATCTTTTTCTTTCAGTGTTCCTGCTTTTCCTAAAATAGCAATACCAATAATACATATTAATACTCCAGCCAAAACCATTTGTCCACCAGAATTCGAAAACATATCACTAATTGATTCTTTTCCTTCTACTGCATTAAAATGATAATAAATTGGCGGAATCAAAGCTCCAAAAGCAGAACAGAATCCTAAAGTGATCGAGTTTCCTAATGACATTCCTAAATAGCGAACACCAAGACCATAAGTAAGTCCACCGATTCCCCAAATTAATCCCATTGTAAAGGCTAATGCTTTAACTTGTGGTGCGGCCGTAGCGATAATTTCGGTAAAATTTGGAATAGTCAAATAAGCGGCAATAGGCGGTACAATTAACCAAGAGAAAAAACCTCCTACAAGCCAGTAGCTTTCCCAAGCCCAATTTTTTACTTTTTTGAATGGCATATAAAAACTGCCCGAAGAGAAACCTCCAATGGAGTGAAAAATAATACCTAGTAATGATTCCATTAATTAAATTTAGTTTGTGGTTATTGATAGTTAATCTGGTTTTGTAAAATAAGAGAATGTAAAAAAGAAAACTGTCCTGTACTATCCTTTATGGTTTTAGGAATTATGTTAAAACCGAAGAATATTGCGAAGAAGAACACTTTTTAAGTAGAAAAATAAATTTAAAATTTCTATTTTAGCAATCGATTTCGTAATTATTATATCCTCAAACATCGATAAACAATGAAATCTCAAAAAATATAAAACTAGCCTTATTTAATTCTGATTCTTTTGTGAGAAAAATAACAATTAAGCCTATTTGAAAGCTTTAGACCCAAAATATTCTACACAATTTATAATTCAAAATTAAACCTATTAAGTAATCGCCATAATCAACAAAGCCACAAAATGATTAAACTTATCAAAATAGACGAAGATTCTAGGGTTCCAAAATACAAGCAAATTGTAGATTCAATTTTGCAGAATATTGCGAACGGAAATCTAAAAATAAACCAAAAAATCCCTTCAATAAATAGCTTTAGCGAAGAATTTTATATGTCTCGTGATACGGTTGAAAAGGCTTATAATATCTTAAAAGAGCGAAAAATCATTTCTTCTATCCGAGGAAAAGGCTATTATATTACTCGTACAAAACTCGAATCGAAAGTAAATATTCTCTTTTTATTTAATAAACTGAGTGCCTACAAGATGAAAACTTATAATTCTTTCATCAACACCGTAGGTGCAAATGCACATACGGATTTGCATATTTATCACTGTGATGAAACTTTATTTTTAAACTTACTAGATAAATTTGAAGGCGCCTATGACTATTATGTCATTACAACGCATTTTAAAACAGATGAATTAAAGCATTTAAGTTTTACTGATGATGTTGTAAAAGCAATTGAAAGAATTCCGAAAGAAAAGCTTGTCATCATGGACAATATTAAGCTAAAAATGGAAGGCGAAATCATTAAAATTTATCAAGATTTTGAGAATGATATTTATAATGCACTGAAAGAAGGTTTATCAAAAATCACCAAATATAAAAGGCTGATTTTGGTTTATCCTGAAAAGGCGGTTTATCCTTATCCGAGAAGAATTTTACACGGATTCAGAAAGTTTTGTGTCGAACACGAAATCAATTTTGAGATTCTGAGTGAAGTTTACGATGATATGATTCTGAAAAAAGGCGATTTGTTTATCACTATTGAAGAATCAGACTTGGTGAATTTAATGAAGCAAATTCGTGATGAAGAATTTATTTTAGGAAAAGAAATCGGCGTAATCTCATATAACGATACCCCTTTAAAAGAATTATTAGGAATCACTGTTATGTCAACCGACTTCAATGTTATGGGAGAAACCGCCGCCAGAATGATTTTGAATCAGGAAAAAGGAGAATACAAAGTACCTTTTAATTTTATTGATCGGAATTCTATTTAAGGTGCTAAGTTGCTAAGATACTAAGATTCTAAGTTTTTTAAAATTGTATGTTTTAATCTCGCAAAGACGCCAAGTCGCAAAGTTTTAATTTCAAATATTAATTGCCTCCAGCTTTAGCTGGAGGTTTCATAAAGTCAATTTTGAATGGCTTTAGCCGAAAAAAACATTTTAGCTAAAGCCATTTTTGCAAATACATAATTTCATCCAGCTAAAGCTGGACGCTATTCATAAAAAACTTTGCGACTTGGCGTCTTTGCGAGATTACAAAATTTAAAAACCTTTGCTTCTTTGTCACTTTGTCACTTTGTTACTTTGAAACTTTAACCAAAATTATACTCGGTTTAGGCGCCGGTTTCATATCTTTTCCCATATAAAAACTAGTATGCGGAGGCTGATTGTAACCAACATTTTGCCATGCAATACTCAATCGATATTGCGGATCGTGCATTAAAGTATATTGTCGAACATTGGTTGGAATTGTGGTCGAATAAATTCTCAGTTCTTTATTATCCTCAGATCTTAAAATTAGTTCTTCACGCCAGTCACCCAAAATATCAGCAGAAAGTGCCGGAGTCGATTTTGTTCCGTTATTCGAAACTGCGCCAGTTGCGGTAAACAATCTTCCTTTGTTGTATTTATCAATATGATTAGAATCTAGCAATTCTCGTGAAGTATCATCATCCCAATAAATCAAAAAATTGATTGAACTTGGTGCTTTTCCGACAACTTTTCCTTTCATATCATATAAATCTGGAGAACCAGAATACCAAAACTGCGCTCCTTTAAGCTCTGGATCAATATTATCTGCAACTCCCCTTCCAACATCCTCATTCATAGAACCTGTAAACAATACTTTTCCGTCTTTTGTCGCAAAAATTGTAACTCCTGGGCCTGTCGTACCATTTTCAATTTCATGAATCCCAAAAACTTCAAGACCCGGAAGATCAAGATCTAAATCGGAAACATGAATTGCGTCGCCATGTCTGAAACCCGTTGTATATAAACCTTTTCCGTTATCATCCACACACATTGATCCGTAAATGATTTCATCTTTACCATCGTTATCAACATCAGCCACTGTAAGATTATGATTCCCCATTCCAGAATACGGATTTTCAGAATCTTTACTATCAAAAACCCATTTCGAAGTCAATTTGCCGTTTTTAAAATCCCAAGCGGCTAGAACCGTTCTTCCATAATAACCTCGACACATTACTACACTCGGATGTACGCCATCTAAATACGCAACGCAAGCAGTAAAACGATCAATTCTATTTCCTTTTGTATCATTTCCACCGCTTCCACCATGTCCGCCCCAGCCAGCAAGATCGCCTCTTTCAGCAATATAATTGACTGTTGTAACAAGCTTTCCAGTTCTTCCATCAAAAACAGAAAGATATTCTGGTCCTTTCAAAATTTTTCCATACGTTCCGGAATTAGGTTCTCGATCCACCCAGTCTTTTGTGGCATCGCCAACAACATTGTTTTGACTATCTGTAGTTCCATCGGCAGTTTTGCAAACCAATTCAGCAATTCCGTCGCCGTCCAGATCGTACACCATAAACTGTGTATAATGTGCGCCTTCGCGAATGTTTTTCCCTAAATTGATTTGCCAAAGAAACTTTCCTTCTAACGTATAAGCCTGAAAAATAGGTGGATCTGTAATTCCCGTATGCGAATTATCATGCGCTTTTCCAGTCATATGCACAATCAAATCGTATTTTCCGTCGCCATCCAAATCTCCAACTGAAAGATCATTTGCCGTATATCCTTCAATTTGTTTTAATTGAATCGCTAAATAATCTTTATCAGGACTTGAAGCTGGAATCGTAAAACTTCCTTTGGCATCTGATTCTTTTCCTTTCAAAACTGTTTTTACAAACCAAGTGTTTTCTTCTTGCGGATTTGCTTTTGTATCTGCAAAATTAGTCGCTCCAGAAATTGGTTTATCATTTAATTTGACCGCTTTTTTAGTACCGCTTTTTCGATATAAATTAAAAGCAAGATTATCAGGATCAGTCCCTAAAACGCGCCAGCCAATAAAAAACTGACCTTTTTCTTTTACGGCGATAAGGCCTCGGTCGAGATTTTCCATTTGCCTTTGTGCAAAAATGGAAACTGATAAAAGTGATAATATTAATAGAGTTATTTTTTTCATGATTGGTTATTTTTTATTTTGGATTGTTAGTGGAACACTGATGATACGGGTTTTGACGGGTTGACACTGATTTTCACGTCTTCTTGTCATTCCGAGGAACGAGGAATCTCCACGAGTAACTCCGCAACGAGAGTTCAATCTTTGTCGAGCTTCTTGCGGAGATTCCTCGTTCCTCGGAATGACAAACTGAACTTTCATTCAGTAAATCACCAATCTTTGTCGAGTTTCGTGTGTGATTCCTCGTTCCTCGGAATGACAAACTAGGCTAAAAACCTTTGCAACTTAGAACCTTAGCATCTTAGTAACTTAGAGATCAAAACATCTTATTAAATCCCTCGCTTTGCACTTTCCAAGTTCCATCTTTTGGGAAACCCGGATTTTCTTCTGTCGTTCCGTCCCAGCCGGCACACATCATAGCAACAGCAGTTAATAATCCGCCATTTCCAGGAAGATATAATGTTAATCTTTCGGCTTGATAATTATGTCCGTTTTTTAAATACGTATTTGTTGTTACGTTCATGAACAAAGCATCAATTGCTTTTTCTGGCATATTCAATCATGTCGCCGACATAGCCGTCATCGGGAAATCCCAACCCCAGGTTTTTTCCCAAGACCACGTTTTCCAAACCAAATCAAAAGTATTTTTCACGATTTTTTTGTCCAAAAGAGAAGTCTCAGGAAGCATTCCAAAAGTTCCTAAAACAGATGGATGATCGGTTTTGAATTCTGGATTTGTGTATGAATCTGTGGCACTTTCTGTTGCTAGATAGACATCTCCTGAAACAGGAAGTTTGGATAATTTAGCCAAAACTTTCTCCCATTTTTCAGGCACATCTTGGTTCATCCCATGTTTCCATGAAATTGCCGTTTTTAATGCCCAATTCCAATATGCCAACTCATAAGTTGGATTAAAAGTTTCCATCGCCTTAAAGCGTTCTTGCGCTGGAATCACGCCTGGGCCTAAAACATAACGATCGTTTTTGGCATCATAATTTGCAAACGAAGCAATAAAATCGGCGGTTGCAAAAACACGCTCGCTGTATTTTTTCAGAACTACAGCTGTAGGTTTTGCTCGATAAATCAATTCAGCATACGTAATAAAATGTGGTTGTTGCCAAATCAAAAATGAACCAACAGATGACGGACTTTCATTACCATCAGGATCTGTCATTTTTTGCCATCTTGCGCCTTCAAAGCCTTGTCTTTTGGCAATATTTTTGGCTTTATCAAAAACTTTTTCGTACCACGGAAGGCTTTTTTCAAGCAAGTCAGCTCTGTTCCAAAGTGCAAAATGAACGCCATGCCACCAATGCATTTCTAAATGCGGTTTTCCGTACCAACTGTTATATGTTAATCCGGTTTCTTGTGGTGGCACTTTTCCGGTACATTGTACTTTCGTTAAATATTGAGACAAGATTACTCTTCGTTCCAATTCCTTCGCACGCGGATCTGTACTTCCAGAAAAATCAACTGCCGCACCGCTTAACCAAAATTGCTCCCATCCTTTTACACTGCTATTTTCAATTTCTGCAAAAGAAGCGTTCTGACTTTTATTACTTGTCAAAGCAAAAAGAGTACTTAATTCTAATGTATTTGTGTTTGATGGCTCAACAACAAAATAATGATCTCCCGTTTTTTTAATTTGAGCATTTCCTTTCCACATAAAATCAATATTGTATGAAATACTGTCCATAACATGTGTTACAACAGCTTCTGTTTTTGATTTTTGAGTTAACGTACTTGTATAGTTTTGTTTTCCTTCATATTTGGTTCCAAAATCGGCCCAGTCTCCAGTTGGAAACGGAATTCTTAAACTGATTTTTAGTCGTTTTTGCTGTAATAAATCCGATTTTACTTTTACGCCAATCGCATCTTTTTCTTGGTGCGAAGCAGTTAATACGGTTACTGGAATTCCTTCAACTTCAAAATAACTTTCGATTTCTCCAGTCCATAAATTCAGTTTTTGAGAAATTGATTTGATGTCAGCAGGTTTTGCCAAACTTCCGTCTTTCTTCAAAATTTCAAAACCTAAATTCCCCAATTGCACCAAATGCGGATTTTGTCTGAACCAATTAATAGCGTCAACTTTTCTCTTTGGTTCTTTAATTTGAACCGTATACGAAACATTTCTGCCATATTGCTGATAGTCTTTCAAGGTTTCAGAAAACTTAAAATTCTCCGTATTTTTATAACTGTCCCAACCCCATTCTGACTCGGTTCCTAATGGAATTCCGTTTTGATAGGTTTTCGGAAAAGTCTGCAATCCTGTAGCGTCGACCGTAAAGGCAAAAGCGCCATTTCCAACCGTCAAAGAAGCTAACGTATCAATAGCCGTAATTTGAACATTATGACGAGTTACTAATGCTTTTCGATCTATTTTTTGAGCGGACAGCGATGCCGAAAATAGAATTGCAATGATTAAAAGTTGTTTTTTCATTTGGTTATTTTTTGGTTTTTGCTTGAAATGAGATAATTTAACCGCAAAGCACGCAAGTTTTTTTACTAAGCAATACGTTTAAAAACGCAAAGCTCGCAAAGCTTTATCAACACAAAGCTTTGCGAACTTTGCGTTGTTACAATCATGCAATGACAAAAACCTTGCGTGCTTTGTGGTTAAATCTCAAGCCGTTTCATATTATTATCGAATTAAAGTCACACTCATCAAACCAATCACTACATCATTAGCAATTGTTTTCAAAGTCATACTTTTTAATGTTTTATTTTTATCCAAAGGCAAATCCAAAATGGTTCCTGCACCGCCGTCAACGCCATAATTTGTAAAGCCTTTTATTGTTGTAAAATCTTTAAAATCGCTCGATATTTCTCCGGTTTTCAGGTACACTCTTTGCGGTTTTGGCGCATCGGTTGTGAAAGCTTTACCATCAACAAAATAATCTTGTTCGATTGGCCACCAGTTTTCAGGGTTTTTTAATTCCAAAATTTCTGAGGTTCCATCAGCATAATTCACTTTAATTTCTCCATTTTTAATTCGGCTTTGCATTGGGTTTGTACTTCCGGCAAGCATGAAATAAGCATGCGAAGATTTTCCATCTAACGGAATATCAATGCTTTTCGGATAATTATCCCACATCGAAGTAAAGATGATATTTTTCTGATTTTCATCAGAAGGTGTTTTAAACGGAATTCCATTTGGTGTTTTGATTTCTCCCGTTTGCTTGGCTTTTTCGCGTAAACCTTTATCATCAATTTTTACTGAAATATTGGGATAACACCAATTTCCAATTCCTTGTTTTGGAAGCTGTAGTGTCACTGTTTGCGGTCTTGGAGACAAATATTCAACATTAAAAATATCTGTAACCTTTGCATTAAAATAAGACGAAAGTGAAATGGTTTCTGCACGTTGTGACTTCTCCAATGGAAGATCCAAGTTTGTAACTTCTGATTCTTTTTTGCTTTTTAAATCAAATTCAATGGGTATCCACCAAGTAAAATCGCCTTGTTTTAATTGGATAAAAAAGGTTTTATTTCCCTCGCCGTTTACTGTAGATTGAAAATCTTTCTCTGACTTTATAATTTTACCCAAAACTGCTTGTGGGTCATACACTGAAACAATTTCTCCTTTCCAAATCAACATGTTTAAAGCATCGCCAGAATTGTATGACGGTTTATGCGACATAGTTGCAAAAGTCACTGCTTTCCAATTTATAACAATATCATAAACCGAATTGTACGGTACTTCAATGCTAATTTTTGGATTTCCAATACTTTCAGGAATTGGTTTCCACGACGCTTTTTTCCGTTTATGGTAATATTTTCAATTCCTTCATAATAGGCATTCAGAATCAATTTCAAATTCATTTTTGATGCAAAACGATTTTCGATATGATAACTATCTTTTCTATTATCTCTATTATAAGAAATCGAAATATCCGGAACTTCTAAAGAAGCTTCTTCCCATTCTTTAGGAAAACCCGGCTGAATCGTCAAAACTTCTGCAATGGCATCCGGCTGAATCCCGAAAAGTCCTTCAACTAAAGTTCGCGATGCCATCCCGATCGGATCAGCAAAATCGCGGTACAATTCACCACGTATGGCATCTTGGTACAAAAGCTGTTCAAAACCACCTGGAGAAGCGCCCAAATACAAACTTTCTATCAAAACGCTTTCCCACATTTTAAAAGCTTTTTCGGATTGCCCGCCTTGCCAGAAAGCCAGTGACGTATGCAATTGTTCTGCCAAAGCCACATTATTAATCGACCAAGTATACGGTTGCCAATTGGTTGTGCTAATAACGTAAAGATCTTTTTTATCCAAACCTTCTGCCGAAACTGGAATATGTGGAATCTGTTTATCAACATAATTCAACATTTGATAACTCTCAAACGGATTCGACAATTCCGAATCAACTGTGTGATAAATGCTCCAAACTCCCGGAGAATCGTGCAATAATTTATTTCCTAAAGCATCTTTGTATTCAGCAAAAATTCCTTTTTTGAAATCCAAAGCTGTTCATTTGAAGCTTTTAAAATTTTAGTCGCTTCTTTTTCATAAGGTGTTGCATCTTTTCCAATTTTCTTAGCTAATTCAGCAACCGTTTTATTCGCATAATAATTATACGCCGAAGAATGAATCACGGCGCCACCGCTGTATTGCAAAGCGTCGCTAGCCCAAATTGTCGCATAAGCATCATAAAGTCCGTCGTTGTCTGGATCAAAGTTTCTTTTTCCCAATTCAAATGCCTCTCAATTGTGGGCCACATTTCTTTCAAAAAAGCAAGATCGCCCGTCCATTTAAAATGACGCGAGCATTTGATCAATAAAAACCAAATTCATGTCATAATGATGCGCGACTGTATTTTTATTCGGATTTCGGCTGATATAACCGCTACTGAACATTGAAGTTCCAATTTCTTCTTTTTGACGTGCCAAGTTTTTTCGTCATCCAAAACAATCGGACCACTTTCTGGAGATGTTACTTGCGAATTGCTATAACTTGCAAAATGCGTTTTTGCTCGATCGTGCCAGCCCAAAGGATCTGCGGTATAAGCGCCACGCCAAGCATTCAAATACATACGCCAAGCAATTGCACCGTGTAAATACGCTGGATTTTCCCAAATTCCGTCTGAAGCGATTGAAAGTGCAAAACCCAAATTATTGATATAAGGATCAGGCGTTTTTACTTTTACTCGATTCGCTAAAACCTGTGTTTCCTGAACCGATTTTTCATAAAGCTGTGCGATTTCTTTTTGAGGAAGAGCCATTTTTAAATCTTCTGGAGAAAATAACCAATAAATAGCTTTTTCTGAAATGCTTTTTATTTTTCCTGAAATAATAGGCAACTCTTCTACTTTCGAATTATACAATTCCAAAGGTGAATTTTGATTTTTTGCATTCGTCAAAATTACTTTTGATTCAGGAAAAAATCCATTTAAACTTTTATTATTTCCTGTTTTTTGCTTGTTGCTTTCAGAACCATATTCTAATAAAAAAGACTGTTTTTGTAAAGTGTATTTATTACCAAGACAATATTCTGGCCGCAAATAAAAAACGGATTCCGGATCGGCACCAATATCACCATCTCGGCTGAATTTCTTTCCAGTTGCGCCTCCAAAAGCCCAAATAATATTACTGTTTTTAGAAACTCCTTTTCCATAAACTTTCACAATAAAACCTTCTTTTTCTTTTAAAGCGACAACGTCAACAAACAATTTTCCATTTCCTAAAATCGCATCTTCAATTGCATAATGCATCGTTCCTAAAACATATCTTGTCTCGATTTTAGAAGCTTCAGTAATCCATTTGCTTTCATTTCCATTTGTAATTCCGAGTTTGAAGTTTCCTCCCATTCCCGGCATATACATTGCGAATTCTGGTAAATCGCCCGTTTCAACTCTAAATCCCGTGTTCGAACCATATAAAGCACGATTGAATTTTCGTGTTCCATTTTTTAAAACAAAAGCATTTTCCTCTGGCGCATAATGCAGTTTGCGCACTTCTTTACTTTGTCCAAAAACTGAAATTGAACAAATAAAAAGTAAACTCAAAAGCGTTGTAAAAGAATGTTTTTTTGTGTTCATAAAGCAATAAAAAAGGCTGAAACTAAATAAGAATTAAATAAAATTAAAATCGCTTTTTTTTATCAATTCAATAATTCTGATGCAATTTCTTTGTTTTTTTGTGGTATACTATCCTGTACCTTCCTGATTTACGAAATATAAAAAGTATATTAATTTTTAGCGTTTTTAAATTCTTTTTAACATCATAGTACAGGATACTATATCAAAAATGAACCGTTAAGTTTGAAAATAAAAAAATTAAAATCTCAAAAAATTGGTAAAAATCAGTACTTTCTTATCGATGGTTATTTGTTTGGCAATGCCAAGTCAATTCTTTGCCATGCATTCCAAAACGACTTTAAATAATTCGGTTTGTTCTTCTTCAGAAAATAAAAATAAGGATGCAGTCAAAAACGAATCACAGCTTTTTGTTTTTGGAACTGCCATAAAAGACAAAAAAAACGCCTTAATAAATAATGCATTAATTTACTCTGAAGCAAAAGGTTACGGCTTTGATTTTAATTCGGCTTCTAATGTAAAAATCAATTCAAATTCTTTTTCAGTTAGCAAACCAGCCTATTTTTCTGTTGCTGTTCCAGAAGGAAATTATCAAGTTGAAGTTACAATGGGAAGCGCTGAAAAAGATTCAAAAGTGACAATAAAAGCAGAATCACGACGATTAATGCTTAATCAATTTGCTATGGAAAAAGGACAAAAAACAACACAGACTTTTAACGTAAATGTTCGAAGTACTAAAATAGACGATCAGACGAATATCAGTTTAAAAGACCGCGAAAAAGAAATTTTGAATTGGGACAACAAACTGACACTTGAATTTTTGGGCGAAGTTTCTATTCAAAGTATTAAAATAACAAAAAAAGACGATTTAACTGTAGTTTATCTGGCTGGAGATTCGACCGTTACGGATCAGGATGTAGAACCTTGGGCATCATGGGGACAATTTATTACGAATTATTTTGATTCGAATATTGTGGTTGCAAATTATGCTTACTCAGGTTCTTCTTTAAGTTCATTCAAAGGAGCAAATCGTCTGAAAAAAATACTTTCTGAAATCAAAAAAGGCGATTATTTATTTGTGGAATTTGGACATAATGACGAAAAAATAAAAGGTGAAGGAAATGGCGCGTGGGGGTCATACTCGACATTATTAACTGAGTTTGTAAATTCTGCTAAAGAAAAAGGTGCAATTCCGGTTTTGGTAACGCCAACACAACGCCGTTTTTTTAATGAAAATGGAACTTTAAAAGAAACACACGGTGATTTTCCCGCCGCCATGCGCGATGTTGCCAAAAAAATAATATCGCTTTAATTGACGTTACAAAAATGACAACTGAGTTATATGAAACTTGGGGCGACGAACCTTCAAGAAAAGCTTTTGTACAATATCCTGCCAATACTTTTCCGGGACAGGAAAAAGCTTTAGACGACAACACACACTTCAATGGATTTGGAGCCAACGAAATTGCGCTTTGCGTGTTGAAAGGCATTCGTGAACTTGATATTCCGCTAAAGAAAAATATCAAAAAAGAAACACCAGATTATAATCCGAAGAAACCAAATTTCATTTCAAGCTGGACTTTGCCAATGAGCGCACGCTTCGAAATTGTTAAACCAGATGGCAATTAACCATCAAAGAATTCACTTTACTATGCTACTAAAAAACACTATCCAAAATCTCTCACTTGCGGCGTTTGCACTTTTTCTGACCCAAAACAGCCATGCACAACAAACTGATAAAGTCTATCTTTCAGGAAAAGATTTTGAACATCCTGTGCAATGGGATTTTTATTGTACCGATGGAAACAACAGCAAAACTTGGTCTAAAATAAATGTTCCGTCGCAATGGGAATTAGAAGGTTTTGGCGAATATACTTATGGACGCTGGTACAAAGAATTGAACCAAAAAGAACCCAGCAAGGAAGAAGGTTTATACAAATATGAATTTGAAGTCCCTGCAGACTACAAAGGCAAAGATGTTTTAATCGCTTTTGGAGGTGCCATGACGGATACTGAAGTTAAAGTAAACGGAAAACTGGCCGGAGCAATTCACCAAGGTGGTTTTTATGAGTTTAAATACGATATTTCATCGCTTTTGAAATATGGTTCAAAAAATACTTTAGAAGTTCATGTATGGAAACATTCAGCTAACAAATCGGTTAACGCCGCCGAAAGAAGAGCGGATTGGTGGCTTTTTGGAGGAATTTATCGTCCGGTTTGGTTGGAAGTTTCTCCTAAAACGCATATTGAAAATATTGCCGTAAATCCGAAAATGGATGGCTCTATTACGGTTGATGTAAATCTGAAAAACGTTTCTAAAAATGCCACTTTAGAAGCCACTTTAAAAGGTTTAAACGGAGAAAATTTCCAAACTTTTACATTTCCAATAAAAGCAAAAGCAACTAAAGAAACTATTGTGGCGCAATGGAAAAACATAAAACCGTGGAATCCTGAAAATCCAAATTTATACGAATTGCAATTGGTTTTAAAGCAAAATGGAACTGCAGTTCATCACTATGACAAGCGAATTGGTTTCAGAACTTTAGAGTTTAAAAAACAAGACGGAATTTACATGAACGGAACAAAAATCGTCATGAAAGGAATTAACCGTCACTCATTTTGGCCAGAAGGCGGAAGAAGTACTAGCAAACGCATCAGCGAGTTGGACGGAAAATTAATTAAAGACATGAACATGAATGCCGTTCGCGGGCATTATCCGCCAGATACGCATTTCTTGGAAGTTTGTGATTCTCTTGGTCTTTTTGTTTTGAACGAATTGGCTGGATGGCAAAATTCGTATGATACCGAAACTGGAAAAAAATTAGCAACAGAAATGATTATTAGAGATGTGAATCATCCGTCAGTAATTATTTGGGATAATGGAAATGAAGGTGGATGGAATTATGATACTGATAAAGTCTTCGCAGATCTTGATCCGCAAAAAGAATTGTAATTCATCCTTGGGCTGATTTCAAAGGCTGGGACACACACCACTACCCGACTTACTTGACCGGAATGCACCGTTTCAATGCTGGAGAAAATGTATTTTTCCCAACGGAATTTATGCACGGAACCTACGACAACGGACACGGTGCTCGCGCTTGAAGATTTCTGGAATCGTTATAAAGAAAGTCCGCTTTTTGCAGGAGGATTTATGTGGGCGATGTTAGATGAAGCTGTTTTACGTTCTGATTGGAAAGGAGATGCCAAATTTGATTCAAAAGGTTCATTGGCCGCAGACGGAATTTTAGGTCCGCATCGTGAAAGAGAAGGAAGTTATTATACTGTAAAAGAAGTTTGGGCGCCAATTCAGTTTCAGCCAAAACAAGTTACGCCAGATTTTGACGGTTCTTTCTTGATTACAAATGATTATCTTTTTAGCAATCTGAATACTTGCAAAATGGAATTCAAAGTATTGCAATCGGATAAAAATGTGCTTTATACGAATGGAACTGCTAAAGAAATTGCTTCAGGAAAAATTGAAATTCCGAGTATTGATCCGGGAGAAACCCATAAAATCAAATTTCCTGTTCCGAGCAATTTTGCAGAAGGCGATGTTTTATCGATTTCGGCTTTTGATCAGTTTGGAAAAGAAATTTATACTTGGACTTGGCCTATTCATAAAGCTTTATTTTATGCTAATAAATTCTTAGCAGTTCAAAATACAAAAGCAAAAGCATCGGCTGTAAAAACTGCAAATGAAGTAACTTTAAAAGGTGGCGATGTTACGGTAATTTTAAATTCGGCAAACGGAGAAATTACATCGGTTAAAAATGCAACTTCAATAATTCCATTGACAAATGGCCCACGCCCAATTGGAATGAAAGCGAAACTAAAAGATATTCAGGTTTCTCAAGAAGGTGATAAAGCTGTTTGTACTGTTTCATACGTTGGTGGAATTTATTCGATCAAATGGACTATGGAACCTGATGGAAGATTTAAAATGGAAATGATAGTTTTAAAAAATGAAAGAGCAAACGGTGCAGACGGATTCGACGGTGCTTTTTTCGAGGATAAAATCAATTCTTTCGGAATCACTTTCAGTTTTCCTGAAAAAGATGTGAAAGGCATTAAATGGTTTGGAAGAGGTCCTTACCATGTTTGGAAAAACAGAATTAAAGGAACAACATACGGCATTTGGGAGAAAGACTATAACAATACGATTACGGGAGAAAGTTTCGAAAACTTAGTTTATCCAGAATTTAAAGGTTATCACGCCAATTTATTGGGAGCAAATTTAAAAGCAGGCACTTCATCGTTTAAAGTTTTCAGCGAATCTGATAATTTATTTTTGAGATTATTCACGCCTGATTTGCCTAAAAATGGTTTCCCAGGAAGTAATCCGCAACCGGCATTTCCAGAAGGCGATATTTCGTTTATGTATGAAATTCCAGCGATGAGAGATTTCAAGCCTTTAGAACAACAAGGACCACAAAGTCAGCCAACAAATATCAGAATCAAAAGCGGTGACGACGGAATTAAAATGAATTTGTGGTTTGATTTTAGAGATAAGATTTAGTTTCAGGTTTTCTTTGTTTCAAGTTTCAGGTTGAAAAACTATATCATTTTTAACCGCAAAGCACGCTAAGATTTTCATCTCTTTATGCTGAAAAATCGCAAAGTTCGCAAAGCTTAGCGTGCCTTGCGTAAACCTTTGCGAACTTTGCGGTTAAATACACATTTTACATTTCACAAATTATGAAATCATTCAAAATACTTTTTGCATTACTTTTAGCAATATTATTTTTCAATTTTACATCCACCAAAAACAACAAACCAACTGTTTATATGGTTGGCGACTCTACTGTAAAAAACGGGAAAGGCGACGGCGCTGGCGGACTTTGGGGCTGGGGTGATTATATTGGTCAGTTTTTAGACACTACAAAAGTCAATATTGAAAACCATGCTTTAGGAGGAACCAGCAGTCGAACTTTTCATGACAAAGGTTTATGGATCGAGGTTTTGAACAAACTAAAAAAAGGCGATTATGTTTTGATTCAGTTTGGACATAATGACGACGGACCAATTAATGACACCATTCGAGCAAGAGGAACCATTAAAGGAATCGGAAATGAGAGCCAGGAAATCGATAATTTGATTACCAAAAAACACGAAACGGTTCACAGTTACGGCTGGTACATTCAGAAAGTAGTTCGCGAAGCCAAATCAAAAGGCGCTATTCCGATAATTTGTTCGCCAATTCCGAGAAACGATTGGAAAGAAGGAAAAGTGCCAAGAAATGATAAATCATACGGTTTATGGGCCAAACAAATTGCGGAAAAAGAAAAAGTTACTTTCATCAATTTGAATGAAAAAATGGCCGTAGAAATGGAGAAAGTCGGCGAAGCAAAAGTAACCGGAACTTATTTCTACAAAAAAGATCATACGCATACATCTGCAAAAGGCGCAGTTTTATCGGCTTCTGTAATTATAAATGAATTAAAAGCAAGTAAAAATTCATTGAAAAATTACATTTTACCGAATCCAAAAATTGTGCTTCCGCCAAAGAAAAAATTATTTTTAATTGGCGATTCAACAATGGCGAACAACAACAATAATCCGGATGCTGTTGGTTGGGGCGTTCCTTTTCCGCAATATTGCGATACAACCAGAATTGAAGTTATCAATAAAGCGCGCGGTGGCAGAAGCACCAGAACTTTTGTATATGAAGGTCTTTGGGATGAAGTAAAAAGCCAGTTACAACCAGGAAATTTTGTGATTATTCAGTTTGGACATAATGATGCTGGAGATATTGACAAAGAAAAATTCAGAGGTTCTTTAAAAGGAAATGGCGACGAAACGCAAGAAGTAACACGTCCAGACGGCTCAAAAGAGATTGTACATACTTTTGGGTGGTATATGGTGAAATTCATCAAAGAAGCCAAAGAAAAAGGCGCTATTCCGATTGTTATTAGTCTAACACCAAGAAACGAATGGCCAAATGACAAAGCGGAACGCAGAGCGGATACTTATGTCGCGTGGTCAAAAATCGTCGCTGATCAAGAAAAAGTTCCTTTTATAGATTTAAATGATATTGTCGCTACAAAATATGAAGCTTTAGGAAAAGAAAAAGTTAAGCCTTTTTTCCCAAAAGATCATACGCATACGGGCGCAGAAGGCGCGGCATTTAATGCCCTTACAGTTGCAGAAAGCCTTAAAAAACTAAAAGATTGCAACTTGAAAGATTATATTGAAACCCCAAAATAATGGTTAATGGTAAATTGTTAATTATAAATTTCACTTTTTGACTTTCGACTTTTGACTTTTGACTTTTGACTTTTGACTTTTGACTAAAAACAAAAAACCTCGCTTACATTACATAAGCGAGGTTTTTGTTTTGAATACCTAAGTATTATTTTTTTGATTCTTCGATAGAAACTTTTCTGAATTCTTTCAAAAGTTTTTCAATTTCTAAAGTAGCTTTTCTAGCTCTTGGTCCAGCGACTTTGATACCTTTTTCAGTTAAAGATTCAGCTTCTGCTTTGAATGTGTCAATTTCGGCGTTGATTTTTACTAATAGATCTTTCATGCTTATACTTGTTAAATTAAGGCGCAAAAATAGAAGTTTGCTGGAACTATAACGCACGTTTAGTGTTAAAATTATAACGGTTTAGGCTATTTCAGTTAATAATAATTTAACCTCATTTCTTTAATTCTCTATATCAATGGATTACAAAAATTTAAAGTTTTATTTTTTTTAAACTTTTTTTACTTTTTGAAGATCTTACTGCTTCATACTCATCAATTAATACTTATTTTAAAGGTATTTCGTAAGAACTTCCTTCGCTTGACGGATAAATTGCCAGCTGATCTAGTACAATGCCTGTCTGGTTCACCTCAACTTTGATTGTGTGTTTTCCCTTTTCTAAATTCAGAGCAGGAAGTTTTACAATTGCACCGTTTCTTAAAACATTTTCTTTCCAAGTTTTATCTCTGTCTCTCGTATTTGTTTTAAAATTTTGTAAGGTATTTTTATCCAATTGAACACCAATTTGGTGATCAAAATTATTAGCATGTGTTGGAAGCAAACGAACTTCTACTTCATATTCGCCCGAAGTCTTAATTTCAAACTCATATATTACAAAAGGCTTTTCTGTTTTGAAATATTGCTGTTTCAACGGAAATAAAGTAATCGCATTGTTGCTGTAGCCTAAACCGTTGATTGTTTTCCATTCGTAGTTTTTAAAGCCTTTTTTTGATACAAATTGGTTGGCCTGAATTGCGATTCTGTTTTCTGTTTCCTCTTGCTCAATTTTGACTGATTCGGGCTTTTTAACCGAATCAAAAACAGGCAGGTTTCTTGGACGCATTGACATCATTTTATTCCATTTTCCGTTACTTAATTTTGTATTGTAAAAATCTGTGAGCACTTCAATTTTATGAAAAGCTTCTGAAGCCAAAAGTTCATATTTTGTCTTTTCTTTTTCATCTGAAGTCATTGCGGCCAAATTCCAGTACAAAAACTTATGATTCATATAAGCCGAACCTTTTATAGGATAAACTGCCAACTGAAACCAAGCATCTTTTCGCTCTTGCGGAATAAATGCCGAAAGACTGTCCACTTTTTCGATTAAAGAATCATACGCTTTTATTCTTCTCCAAATTTCTTCCTTCGAAAAATCAGAAAGCTTAACCTGAGTTGTTGGCTCCGTTTGGCTCCAGCCCATATATTCTGGTTTTCTTAGAAATGCCAAACGATAATATTCTTCAAAAACAGCACTAACGGCAAGCACTTATTTTAGGCGAAAATTCTCTTGCTGACCAATCTTTCAAATACTGATTAAGTCCGTCAGATTTAATGCTATTGATGTTCCAAGCCATGTCCAGAAACAACTCCGTATCATATTCGGCAGGTTTTATATCGCCAACATTTACAATCCACATTTTGTTGGCTCCGTTTTGGTACGCTTTATTCATTTCGTACCAAATCAAACCCGGTTGCATCGTACTCAGCCAAAGATAGTCGTGAGGTCTTCCCCAATAACTGATATGATAATAAACACCGCTTCCTCCTGCTCTTTTTTGCTCTTCTTCATTGCTCAAACGGCGAATGTATCCGTAATTATCATCGGGCCAAACTAGCGTAATATCACTCGGAACTTTAAGTCCGTTATCGTATAACTCTAATACTTCTTTGTATGGAACAAATGCCTGCGGAATGTCTTTTAAAGGTTTTTTGAAAGTATTTGAAAGCATCTCCCGCTGATTTTGAATGATTTTCTCCACCATAGAAATTGATTCGTTCAAATCCTTTGCACCTTCCATTTTACTGTCGTGAACGCCTCGCATTCCCAAAGTCATAATCGTTTCATTTTTAGCCGATTTTAGTTCGTCTAAACGATCCTGCCAATATTTATCAACCTGCGTTTTATTCGTAAAATAATTATAATCGCCGTAGATTTTTGTTTTCCATTCGTCAACATTATTTCGAAGCATCGGTTCAGCATGCGAAGAACCAATTACGATATGATACTTTTGCGCTATTTCTTTATTCCCAGCTATCGTAAAAAATCCTTTTGTTGACGGGTGCATGGCAGGCCAAATGGTATTAGCTTTTAAACGTAATAATAATTGGAAGATTTTCTCATATGTCTTTGGACCGATATCTCCCGTTTCTGGTTCAAATGTTTTGGCGACCCAAGGCTGAAGTGCCCAATCTTCATCGTTTAAAAAAATACCACGATATTGAACCGAAGGCGATGTAGTTATATTTTTATCTGAAAATTCTAATGAAAGTTTTTCTTGTTTTATGGGATGAACATCTGCCCACCATTTCCAAGGAGAAATCCCCAAACGATCTGATATTTCAAAAATGGCATAAACGGTTCCGCGAACATCTGAACCTGCTATTACAAGATTTTCTTTTTCTTTTTGGATTGAAAATTTTTCCCATTGATTGGAAAGTTCTTTTTGCTCTTTTCTGGTTTTAAACAAGGCATCAGAAACTTTTCCAATGTAAATTCCTTTTTTGAAAATGAATTTGCTTGAAGTATTTCTGGTCGATTTCCTGTTAATTCTTTAACATCATCTGCCAATTCATTTACCGCCCAGACGATTAATGGATCTGTGTTTTTGTCAATAAAAATATTTACTGCATGATTTGAATCTGCGATTACAAAATCACTTGCGTTTTTGTTTTGGCAGAAAACATTTATGGATGAAATCGAGAAAATTAATAGCAGTATTTTTTTCATTTTCGGATTATATTGTGCATAATTTGATGGCGCACGGATTTTACTGATTAAACTGGTTTCCGTTGGTTTTGTCATTCCGAGGAACGAGGAATCACACCAGAGAATCGACAAAGATTGGCGATATTCTTTGCGGAGTTACTAGTGTGATTCCTCGTTCCTCGGAATGACAAGATTGGGTTCTAATTGCTAATGATGGATTAAAATCTATCTCTACAATATATTTCGTTCCTTCGGAACTTAAACTTCAAAACCTAAGAATCAACCTTTGCAACTCTGTAACTTTGTAACTTTGTATCTTTGAGCTTACTCAACAACCTTATTATTCACATAAACATTTTTAAAAGTCACATTCTTAATCAAACTTTTGTCAATATCAGCTTTAGTAGATTCAACTTTTAAATTTTCAAAAGTGAAATTTGACAAACGAACATTTGGATCATTTTCGACTTTATAAAAGACTTCGCATTTAAGGTCAATGTTTTTTAAAGTAACATTATCTCCATACGATAGCGGAATATCAGGACGGCCTTTCATGTCAAAGAATTGTTTCCATGCTAAAATTGCCAAACCATTTTTGGTTTGTCCTTTAATGTCTTCTAGTCTAATATATTCGTAAAGTTGCGGTGTATCAGGTCGCATTTTAAGATGCAGTAATATTGATGGCCCATCCACTTCGCAATTGCGCATAATAATATTTCGGTTATGAATCGCTTCACTTCCGTTAGTCAATGAAGAATGACAATATCCGAATTTGCAGTCTTCAATAATAATATTGGTGTTCGCTCCATTGTTTTTGTCTTGGTCTGCATAAGGGCCTTTACCGCCTTTTAGCGCTATAGCATCATCATTTACAGACATGTTAGATCCTTTTATAAGGACATTGTTACAAATATCAAGATCAATTGCATCTGTACTTGGAGCGTCACCTTTTTTGTGAGGAGAATAGATATAAGCATCTAGTATTTTTATGTTGTTGCATTTATAAAAATGATTCGTCCAAAAGCCTGAATTAATGAATTTCACATCCTGAAATTGCACATTATTTGAATTCCAAACAAAAACCAATCTTGGTCTTGAAACTTCAAGGTTGGTGCATTTCGGATTTTCTTTACGGCGTGCCCAGAAAGCATCCCAATATTTTCTTCCGTTACCGTTGATGGTTCCTTTTCCTGAAATCGAAAAATTATCAACGCCATAAGCATTAACCACAGCTGGAAAATAATCCAGATTTTGGCCTTCCATTCTCGATGGCATAATTGGGAAATCGGCAATATTATCAGATCCTTTTAAGACGCCGCCTTCACTTACGTACAAAGCTGTTTTTGGCTTAAAAAATAAAGCTCCGCTGAGGAAAACTCCTTTTGGAATAATAATAACGCCACCGCCGTTTGCGTACCGCTTTGTCAATTACTTTTTGAATTGCTTTAGTTTGAACTTTTGTACTGTCTTTGCTTACGCCAAAATCAGTAATCGTGTATTTTTTCCTAAATCTTTTAATTCAAGTTTTGTGTAAGTTTTAAACCAAACTGGAATTTCGGTTCCATCAGGAAATTTGTCATTACTGTATTTTTGTGAAAATGTGCTTTGAGAAATTCCCAAAACACATACAATCAAAGTGAAAAACTTTTTCATTGCAAATTATTTTAATTTTATTTTTTTATGACTGTCCTTTGCGGACTATTTTTTTTAGTCACAGATTAAAACGATTTTAAGGATTTTTTAAATATGTGTTAATCCTTTTAATCTGTGGCTAAAATTTGATTAACTATAAATTATCAAATTATTTCTTTATTTCAATCTTAGTTACAGAAATATAATATCCTGTACTTCCGTAATTTGATTTTCTTTTATCGGACCAATTTGGTCTTTCTCCAGTTGTCGAAACTTTTAAAGTATAATTGCCATTTTTCAGAATCGGAGATTTATAAACCAATGTTTCTGTTGCACTTTTACTGTACAAATCGACAATTGCAGTCGTAACAATTTTTCCTTTTTCATCTGTCAAAACAACTTTAGCGTAGCCATTTTCTGTTCCAACAAAACTTGAAAAACCTATTTGTTGACCTTTGAATTTTATTGAAAATGATGCGTCTTTATCATCAGATTTGCTTTCTTTATCTGTATGACTCCAATTACCCGAATATTTAATTTCTTTGTTATTACTTTTCAGAATTTTATTCGTGTTTTTTGGCACAGATGCAATTCCGGTTTCCAAATCAATTTTCCAAGTTTCCTGATAAACCGTCATTGAAACTGATTTTCCAGAAATTACAAGAGGTTGCCAAACATAAGTTGCAGAAGAAGCTTGCTTAGGAAACGACCAGCGATCACCCATAAACATGTATGTTGTTTCTTTTGATCCTTTAATTGGCAAAATAAAAGTTGATTGCGAATTCCATGTCAAGGTTTCTTTTGGCGCAATCAAACCCTGAAATTCCCAAGGGCCTTTTAGTGAATTTGACGTGTAATAATAATTATCATTTTTCTCCCAACTTGTTAAATGCGAGCCGATAAAATAATACAAATTATCTTTTTTCAACATTGTTGGCGATTCAAATCCGGTTGTGATGTTCTCGTTTACTTTTTCGGTAACCGATTTATAATCATCACTCAATTTGTAAATTTCACCTCCGTGAACCAAAATGTATCCCGAACCATCAGTATCCTGAAAAGTTCCCATATCCCATTTTTTTATAGGTTTTCCGTCAAATAAAACTGGACCTTTGAATGTGTATGGCCCTTCAATATTTTTTGAAACGGCATAACCTACAAACTGATCTTTATAAGTCAAAGTATCGGCATGCATGTACATTACAAATTCATTGGTTTTTGGACATTTCATCACTTTTACCCTTTCTCCAACACGATTTGGCCCCAATTTTCCAGATTCCTGTATTGGAAGCGCAACGTTTTCAAATTTCCAATTGTATAAATCTTTTGAAGAATAACAATTAAATCCAGCAAATGCATTACTGGTGTCACTGTGTGCTTCTCCAAATAAATAAAACTTATCTTTTTCTTTTATAATGTTTGCTCCGTGCGCACTTATAATATTTCCGTTTTGATCAAGCCAAGGCGTTCCAGAATTAATAGCATCATATTTTCCTGCTTGTTGAGCAAATACAAAAGCAGAATTCATCAAAAGAAACAGACAAGCCATTTCTATAATTAAACTTTTTAAATCAGAATAAATCTTAGTAAACATTCTATTTTCTTCTTGCTTCTTTTATCTAACTTTTCTCTATTTACGCTTCAACCAATCTTTCGGCACATTTACAATACAGATATTAAGCGTTCTATTATCCTCAGAAAGCATCGCCGACTGAATCTGAATTTTAGTTCCGTCTCTGTTGAAAGTAGGATGAACGTGATCTCTTGCGGTTTCTTTATGCCCTGTTGTCAGCATTTTCATTTCGTTCGTTTTTCTGTCAATCAAATATAAACTTCTTGAAAAGTCATCACCAACAGCCCATCTTCCGTCAGAAGAACCGTGAACGTGCCATAAACCGCTACCGCTTTTGGTTTGTCCTGCAATAATCATTTCTCTGGTTCTTAAATTTACAATAGCTAAGCCTGTCGGTTTTTCACGCGTTCCAGCTTTTCCCCAATTGCTTTCTTGCCCAGGATTTTGCGGATTTCTAACTTCAGTACTAGCAGTAACTTCTACTGGAGTTTCTTTTTCAATATCAATTTTTCTATGCCCCATAATCGCCATCGCAACCTCATCTTTAGAAATAACGGCTTCGTGCGTCACCCATTCAAAATCAGATTCTGGATATAACGGCCTCAAACCAGATCCATCGGCCATTACTGTCCAAGTACGTTGTGGAGATTTTCCTCCAGTTTCCCAGCAAAAAACCAATTCGCCCGGATTCCATATATTAGACTGAATATGTCCAACTTGAAACGGAACTGAAATTACATGTTTCAATTCCCCTGTTTTAATATTCATACTGCCGATTCCGCCTGGTCCAGCCCCCATATTTCTTGGTCCGAAACTTTTTTCAATTTTAATATTCGGATCTAAATGCCTTGCCGCTTCTTCTTTTCCAATTCTGAAATAAACTCGGTCTTCATTTGCATCTAAAGCCATATCTCCCGAAGCACCCATTTCTGGATTTGTTGTCCCGCATACACGCTCATAAGCCGAGACGGGTTTCATTTTTCCTTTTTCACTATCAGCAAAAACAGCTTCTAAATTCACTTCCATAATCTGCATTTTATCGGCTTCGCCTTTTCTCATAAAATACAGTTTCATTGATTTTTGTGCCATGCATAAAGTTCCTGTATAACCGCCTTCGGTAACTTGAACCATAACACCCGACTTTTCATTTACTGCTACACCTTCTCCGTTGGCTCTTTTGGTTCTAAAAATAAGCCATTCGCCGTCTGCTGTCCATTGCGGATGTGTTGGATATGTTTTCGAATCTCCTGCTGATTTTGTCGTTAAAAAGATCAAATCGATACCTGTAACGGGATCTTTGATTATCTTTTTTCTGATGGAAAACGTTTTCCTATTTGGGCAAAAGCAATTGTGCTCAGTAATAAAAAAAGTATGTTGATTGTTGATTTCATATGTTGTTGGTGTTTTTGCCACGAAGGCGCTAAGACACAAGGTTTTTTTGAATTGCTTTGTGGATGAATCTCGCAAAGGCATAGCTGTTTTTTTGTTTTTTGTCATCCTGACGAAGGAAGGATCACACTCTAAATTCCGCAATCAGAATCGCCAATCTTTGTCGAGTTTCTTGTGTGATCCTTCCTTCGTCAGGATGACAAACAGAACGTTATGATTGTGTTTCAAAACTCATAATTCAAAACTCATAACTCATAATTTTATTTATGCAGATTATCTTTCCCTTCGATTTTTAACTGAATAGAGCTGTCATTTATCTGGAATTGACTGTCTTTTAAGAGCATAATCACTTCGGCTCCAGCCAATAAAACTGGGCCATAACCGTGCGCGGCAAAAACACTTATTGGACGGTAATAATAGAACGCTGGATCGAAGCCCATTCCGGTTCCTACGCAGGTTCCTTCTACTTGGCCTTTATCATTTACTTTTGTTGAAACAGCATTCCAAGCCAATAAAACTGCTGGCGCATAAGTCATTTTGTCTACATAACCGCGATTGATTGCTCTGGCGATAGAATAGGCATAAATTGCCGTTGCCGAAGTTTCTAAATAAGAATCATTTCTGTCTAATAATTGGTGCCAAAATCCAGTTCCGTCTTGATATTGAACTAAGCCAGCAATATGCTTTTGCAACTGCGTCAAAACTTGATTGTAACCTGGATGATTTTTTGGCAAAACTTCAAGCAATTCGACCATTGTCATTACCGCCCAGCCATTTGCTCTTGCCCAATGAAACTGTGGATGAACCGTCATAGATTCTACCCAACCGTGCATATAAATTCCTTTTTGGCTGTTGAACATTCTTTCAGAAAATTGATTGACTTGTTTTACAGCATCATCGTAATATTTTGCATTTCCGGTATAACTTCCCATTTGTGCCAAAGCGGGAACACTCATAAACATATCATCCAACCATAGTGTATTGTCCTGCGGTCTGTTTCTTGCCAGAGTTCCATCTTTTAAGCGGAATTGTTTGTTGCTGATAAAGTCGATATAATTGTTTACCAAAGGATCAATATTGGCTTTCAAACCTTCTTTTTTAGCTTTGATAAATGTCGCACAAAGCGCTCCTGCAAAATCTAATGCTTCAGGGTGAAGCGTTTTCAGCATGTCTTTATCCTTGATGTTTTTTTCGTTATAATTCTCGGCGATATCTGCGATTAACTGAATTCTTTTGTTCGAGTAATCTGCAAAATATTTTTCGCCTGTCGCTTTAGATGCCAAAAGCATTCCAGCATATGTCACACCCCATTCATAACTCGTCAATCTGAAAGCACCTGGTTCAAAAACAATATCCTGATTTCCTTTTTTATAATTTGTGATCTCTGCTTTTGTGTTTGCATCAACAATTTTTGAAGCCGAATTTTTATCCAAAAAATTATAAACTCTGTCCAAAACTGCTTTTATGTTTTCTTTTTGCGGAATAATATACGGCGTTGGATAATCAGGTCGCATTAAATGCAATGGTGCTGTGGCATCTGTTTTTTGCGCATTTGCATTTGTAAATGATGCAAACACGAGCATTGCTAAAAGGGTTGATTTATAGTTCATATGGTTAGTGTGTTAGTTTTACGTATTAGTTTTATTTACTGATTTCAATCGTTATTTTGGCAGAAAGCTGTTTGGCCAAAGTGGTTACATAATTGCTGAAATATTCAGAGTCTTTAAAATTTTTATCGGCACTCAGTTCCCAACCTGCAATGGCGTAGTAACTGATTTTTTTATTGTTTTCAATTGATAATTTTGCCAAATACGAATCTGTCAACTGCCCTGTTTTTGGAGCTTCGATATATCCTTTGTAGATTTTTTCGGAACCAAAATTGCAGTTCCTAAAATCCATTCTCGGTTGTAAGTCAAATTATCATGCTGAATGAAACAAACCCAATCACCGGCCTCAACAACCTTAAGCGGATTTTTATTGTTTATGTTTGAAATGGCGACCAAAAATGTTTCACCGCCTTTAAGTCCGCTGATTGAAACCGTATTTTCATAACCATACATTCCAGGCCAGATTGAAGTCGTTTCTTGAACTTGATAATTATTTCCTGAAGCTTTCCAATTTTGATATTTATAACTTAAAACCGAATTAACTGGACCTTCGCTCACAATTTTAAAAGTTGTTTTTTCGACATTGTTCAGTGTGTCGTTTGTCAAAATTCCAAGACGATTGATTTTATCATTGATTAATAAAGCATAACCGCCCAAACCAGCAGAATTTCCAACAGGGAAAATATCTCTTCCCCAATCGTACATTACGTGGTAATTATCTTCAACGGCGCCTTTGCTGTTTATTCCAACATTTTCTGGTGTAATCGCGGGGATTTTTTTCCGAAAACATCTTTTGAATTTCTTCCGTCCAAATAATGTCTGAACCCAACTTTGTCATTTTCCCAAGTTGGGCCGTCAGTTTGATATTTTTGAAAACCTAATTTTTTATGGACTTGATTCGCCATTAAAACTTCTTCTGTCGCTGGCTGAACTGGCAAATCTTTTGCTTCTCTTTTTCCGAATCGAACGCTTGTTTTTATTGGAAATTTAGGATCTTTAAGTGACCAGCTTAATGATGCTGTTTTCTTTTCGTTAGCCGTAAAATCAGTTACTAAAAAAGTTCGTCCCATTTTCCGTCACCATCTAAATCATTAAGCTGAGCCGGAATTGTGTCGTTTTTACTGATTAAAATTGGAAAACTGTTTGCAACATATTTCGCCCCAATCTGACTTCTTTTTATACTGATTGCTTTTTGAGGCACAGCTAGATTAGAAGTGTTTTTCAAAGTAACTTTTTGTGCATTGCAAACCGATAAAATTGCTGTTGCAAAAGCTATTGACAAATAATATTTTGTTTTCATTTTTGTTTTGTTTCAGGTTTCAGGTTTACAACGATCCTTTAATCCAAGTGAAAAACTTCTTTTAAACCAATTGATATAGGCGAATTATCTGGATTTGTATCCATGATATCGCCCATATAGGCCCACCATTTCTTTACAATTGGATGATTTGGCAAATAATCGAAATCAAAATCTGGGCTGATTTTCTGCACGGCAAATAAAATCAACGTTTCTTCATCTAAAAAAATACTATAATCCTGTATTCCCGTTTCTGAAAGCAAAGCTGATAATTCAGGCCAGATTTCGTCGTGTCTCTTTTTGTATTCGGCTTCAAAACCAGGTTTTAATTTCATTTTGAAAGCGTTTCGAATTGTATTTTTATTTGCCATTTTTTAATGTTTTAAATTAACTTGAATCTGCTTGTCTCTATTGCAACCAATTTCACCATTTATATATTCCAGTTCGGCAACTTGTATCGAACTTCTTTTTGTTTCGTAGCTATCTACCCCTTTATTTTCAGGAGTTCTTCCAGGATGTGTAAAATAATAGATATATGCTTTATCTCCGCTCACAATCACATCGGGATGACCTCCAATTACTTTATCATCAAGACCAGTTCCGGGAGTTTGAAGAATATTTTTTTCCTGACGTTTCCAATTTAAAAAATCTTCTGAAGAATAAACATTTAAACCTCTCCATGAATCAGAAATCATCCAGTTTTTTCCTTTCCAAACAAAAACTTTTGGACCTTCCCCTCTATCTTTTACAATTTTCGTTCCGCTGTCTGTCCAATTGTATAAATCTTTACTGTCTGCATAATAAATTGATTTTCCGTCATTTTCATTATTGTAAAACATTCTCCAAGTTCCGTTTGGCAATTGAAAAACCGAAGCATCAATACATCGTTCCGAAGCCAATTTCAACTCCGATTCAAATTTCCAATCCATTAAATTTGAACTTGTCAGATGAATAATCGAACGCGGGTGATACCAATCATTGAAAATTCCGGGAACGATGGTCAAATACATGTGATATTTATTTTTGTATTTTATGACATCTGGCGCCCAATACGTGACATCTTTTAATTTATAGTTAATGCTACAAGTATCTTTGTACGTCCATTTTGCTCCATCTTCAGAAGTTGCAACGCCAATTTTTGTTCCATGCACCCATGTAATTCCTTTTGCTGTTGAATCTTTGGCTCTTCGATTGGTGTAAAACATGAACCACTTTTTTCTTTTTCGTTCCAAATAATTGTGGGATCCGCGGCTCCGTCATAAATTGGGTCGCGATATAAGGGTTTGGGTGCGATATGTTTTTGATCTTTTTTCGTTTCTTTTTGTGCTGTCATTGTTAGGGTAAACAAGACTGCTGAAAGATTTAGAAGAAGATATTTTAGTTTAATTTTCATTTGATATTTTATATTTTTCTCGCAGATTCTGCAGATTTAGCAGATTCTTTATTTTTATTTCTCAGTTCTTATTTATCCAATCATCTGTTCTAAAAGGCGAAGCAGGCAAATTCTCAGCGCTGAATAAATTTGGTTCTGGAACTGCTTTCCATGCAAAACGAACTGCAATTGGATCTTTTACTTTTTCAGAAGAAACTACAATTGTTTTACCTTCGATTTTTGCTTTTGCCGGATAAAAAACTTTATCATTTCCTGCTATTTCAAATTCTTTTAAATCTTCATTGGACTTTTTAAATCCGTTTTGTACGTCATCAAAAAACAGTTTGATTTGCTTTTTTGATTTCCATGTGATTATATGTTGGTCCGGAATAAACTAATTTGTTTTCTCCGTACGTTTTGGCTTTTGCAATTAAAGCTAAGCGGTAACCAACAGTTTGTTTGTCAATTGGATGAATGTTCTCTGCATTTCCTATATCAGTTGTAACGACCATTCCGCTGTTTGGGATTATTTTTGAAGCTATTAATTGTGCTTCTCTAATATCAGGATTTTGGCCTTTGTGTGGTGCTATCTGAACAAAATAAAACGGAAAATCACCTTGATTCCATTCGCTTCTCCAACTTTTTACCATCGCTGGAAAAAGACTTCTGTACAAAAAGGCGCCTTCGGCATTACTTTCACCTTGATACCAAATTACGCCTTTCATTGTATAATTCGTTACTGGATGAAGCATCGCATTATATAGTACATAAGAGGTTTTGTTTTCTTCTTTTTTAGGCTTTTTTAATTCAGTTTTAGAAAGATCGTTATTATTTGCAAGTCTTTCTTTTTTCAAATCGGCATAATACGTTTCTAATTTTTCCTGAAACAATTTTTCGTTTTTAGCATCTTTTTCCAAAATAGGCAGAAAATCAGGATTTCCTTCTAAAACAGTTTGAGCTGTCCAAGCTTCGGCTTTTGTTCCTCCCCAAGAAGTCGAAATTAATCCAATTGGCACTTTAAGATTTTGGTACAAATCTCTTCCAAAGAAATAAGCAACCGCAGAAAAAGTTTTAATAGTTGATGAAGAACATTCGCTCCATTTTCCTGTAACATCATCTAAAGGTTTTTGCGACGCTTTTGTCTGAACTGTAAACAATCTAATTGCAGGGAAATTTGCATTTTGAATTTCTTCTTCATAATTTTTCACTCCTGTCTTCCAAGTTCCTTCTTCTTTTCCAACAGGAAAATACATATTCGATTGTCCAGAGCAAATCCAGACTTCTCCAATTAAAATATTTTTAAGAATGATTTTATTTGAAGCTTCAATGGTAATATTGTATGGTTTCTCACTTCCTTCTGGGGTTTGTACCGAAGTTTTCCAAGTTCCATCAGCATTTGCAGTAATTTCGACTGGATTATTCTGCCATCCAATCTGCAGTTTTATTTTTTCATTTGGAAAGGCCCATCCCCATAAATTCACTTTAGCATTTTGTTGCAAAACCATATTATCGCCCACTAATGCAGGCAGTTTTACTTGAGCACTAGCTGTCAGTTTTAATCCTAAAACAATGAATATTAATAATAATTTCTTTAAATAAATCATTCGGAATATAATTTTAATACTAAAACTTTAAAGATAAAGCACTAAAACGATATCGGTATCCTGTGCTTCCCTGTTTTACTGCAGAAATATAAAAAACAAAAAAGGCGACAACGAGTGTTACTGCCTTCGTAAAATCAAAACCACTTAATTTTACCTTTACCATATTAACGAAAACCAATATCCTTAAAATGATTAGTCAAATATATTTATTAAATAACTGAAAACTATCCTGTTGTACCCTGCTCAATTATAAAAAAAACCGTCTCAAAAATGAGACGGTTTCCAACGTGAAAAAACCAAAAAATAAGTTCTTTTTAATATCCTGGATTCTGCATTGCATCTTTTTCTGTCGCCGTCAAAGGTTTTCCACTTGCATATACTCCATCAAGGAAAGTTTGCGGAATTGGGCGCAGGTTATGATACTCCTGAATATTTGGTGCGACTTCAATATTATAAGCTTTAGCTCTCGCAATCAAAGTTTTTGTTCTGCTCAAATCTTCCCAACGGTGGAATTCTCCGCACAATTCTCTAGTACGCTCGTTTAGCACCAAACATAGCATTCTGTCATAATCGCTTGCATATCCTAATTTTGAAATTACCGCCATATCTTCAGCAGGCAAAGCATTAATTGTGCTAATGGCTAAACTTGTTGCTGTCGTAGAAACTGCAATATTATTTGATTCATAATATGAATTTTCCGGAATGTATGAAATTGGGATTCCGGCTTGACCTGTAGTAGTATAAGCGAGCAGAACCATCGGCATAAGCCGCACGATTTTCACCTGTTTTATAAGCCGCACGTGCACGAACAACATTAATGTAAGGCAATGCATCTGCGTATGTAGCGCCACCCGCTTTTGCTAAACGAATTTTTGCCTCAGCGACCATTAAATACGTTTCTGCAGAACGAGCCAAAGTAACATCACGCGAACCTTTTATATTACTCAAATCAATTCTGTTTCCATCCATATATTTGCTTAAAGACGGGAATCTTACATCAGCCATTAAACCCACTTTATCAGCGACATAAGCTACATAAACACTTGGAATTGTTTTTCCTGTTTTCGGGTAAATAATAACATCTGTATTTTTAGTTTTTGCAAAACGAGTATCTGAAGCTGTATTTACAACATACATAATTCCCATATCTCCATTTTTGTAAACAGCACCTGATGCGTTATTTACGATACTTTTTGTTTGGAAACTTTTCCAAAAACGAGAATCATTCACGTGATCAAAAACATCATATACAAAATAAGTTGGCGCCAAACGGCTAAAAGGTCTTCCGCCGGCAAGGTTACGCTTCATTTGGGGCAATTGGTCGTAAGTTGAAAGGAAATACAAATGTTGCTGATTTCCTCCAGTTGTCAATGTGCTCGCATTGAACTGAGCGGACAAAATTAATTCTGGAAGTTTTTCATTTGCTCCATCAGCTGTTGTGTATGACCATAAATTATCATAATTAGCGACCAATGGGTGGTGTGAAATTACCTCATCTGACAAAGTAACAACTTGCTGTAAATCGGCCGTTTTTGTGGTTCCATTCCAGCTGTCATTGATTTCACTTGCACGAGTCAAATAAGCTTTTGCCAAATAATGTGTCATGAAGATCTTTTGTAATTTTTGCAGGAGCTCCAGCATTTCCTAATAAATTGTAAGCTTGAGTAAAATCGTCAATCACTTGTTTTAAAACGTCTTGCGGAGATGCACGCGTAAACTCTAATTCCACTGTTGAGCTTGATTTCAATTTTAAAGGAACTGCTCCATACTGGCTTACCAGTTGAAGATAACAGAAAGCTCTCATAAAATAACCTTCGCCTAAAGCTGTTTTCTTGATCGCATCATTTGTAGAAACAATGTTTGTAGCTGATTCAATTAGTGTATTTGCATTTCCGATTCCGATATATAAATTATCCCAATGCGTATTTGCGGCAACTGTATTTGCATTCGAAACTGTAACAAAGGCGTTAAAACCAGTAGAATAAGAGTTCCAAATCCAGTTTGAGGGGTCTCCTCCAGCATGGAATTCATCTGTTCCTGATTCTGTTGACGAAAGCGGTACTTCACCCTGAAATTCAGCGACAAATACTTGATAATATGTTCCAACAGCCAATGCCTGAATTCCTGCCTCGGTTTTATAATAGTCTTGGCTGTAAGCAGTTGTCAACTCTTCGTCAAGAAAATCTTTGTTGCATGAGTCGCCTACAGTAAGCGCCGCAACAAGCATTAAATTGATATATAGTTTTTTATAATTTTTCATAATGATGTTTTTTAATTAATTTAGAATCCTACATTTAACCCTAAAGTTATACCTCTGTTTGACGCTGTTGTTTGCGTATCCAAATCAGTCCATTTTACTTTTGTGAAAACCATACCTGGGTTATTCACTTGGAAATATATTCTCAATTTTGAAAGTCCTAGATTTTGTACTAAATCTTTATCGAAATGATATCCTAGAGAAATATTTCTCATTTTCAAGAATGAACCATTACGGTATCCTAAAATTGGATAGTAAGCATCTCCTGTACCTGCAGAATAAATTGGTTTTTGATATTCTGAATTAATGTTGTTATCATTATAATAATTTATAGATCTTTGGCTTCCTTTTGCTCCTTCATTTTCACCGCCTGTATCATATAAATAGCCCATTTTTCCGTAAACGAAGAATGTTAATTCGAAATTTTTGTAATTGAAATTATTAGTCATACCAAAAATATATTTTGGATCTTTTGAGCCTATAATTACACGGTCATTATTTGCATCGATTTTATAATCTCCATTTTGATCTACTGGTCTTGCATTACCAAAAGAAAAAATATTTGAACCTGTCTGCAGCATTGAATTTTGCCATTTCAGTCGCATCTTCAGGTTTCCAAATTCCATTAGATTGGAAACCATAAATTACGTTTTGAGAATTTCCAATGAACAAGTTGTTGTTGATGTCGTCAAATTTTCCATTTTGAAGCGAAACAATTTTGCTTTGCTGATAAGAAGCACTGATATTCGTTGTCCATTCAAAATCTTTAGAAGTAACGTTTACGGTATTCAATGTAAGCTCAACTCCATGTCCTTCAGTTTCTCCAACGTTTTGGTAAGTATCTTTTACTCCAATAACTGTTGGCACACTACTTTTTAATAATAAATCTGTAGTCTTGCTCGTGAAATAATCCAAAGCACCTGAAACTCTGTTATTGAACATCGAAAAGTCAATACCATAGTTAAATTGAGCAGTTCTTTCCCATCCTAAATCAACATTTCCTAAAGAAGTATTGTTTACAACTCCAGAACCGTTTGGATAAACGATACCTACCAATGGTGGTTGTGTTGCATATGCCGGAACTGCGGCGTTACCAGTCTCACCATATCCAATTCTCATTTTTAATTGGTTGATCCAAGTTACGTTTTCCAAGAATTTCTCTCTATTGATAACCCATGCCGCAGAAGCACTTGGGAAAAATGCCCATCTGTTTTCAGAAGCTAATTGTGAAGCTCCATCATAACGTCCAGAAGCAGTAAACAAATATTTGTCAGCATATGAATAATTTACGCGCCCCATATAAGAAAGCAAACCTGTATCTGTCAAACCAGAAGAATATCCGGCAAGTGTAACATTTGCAGGCGTTAAAGCATTCCATTTATTTTCAGGGTTTTTAATGTCATTTGCAGACATTGAACTATTCTCATTGTGATACTCTGTCTGGCTCATTAACAATGTACCTCCAAAAGTATGATTTCCAAATGTTTTATTATATAAAAGCAAGTTATCCAATGTATATGAAATTGTTTGCTCTTTAGCTAGAGAAGCAAAACTAGTTCCAGAACGAATAGCCGATTTACCATCTAAATAAACACCATCACGGTATGACGTAAGATCTGGACCAAAATTAATACGGTATTTAAATCCATCAAGTTTTGAAGAAATTGCACCTAAATCAAACTGAGCATACAAACTACCAAAAGCACGCAAAGTTATACGCTGATCTTGAGACAATTTATATTCATCAACAGGAGTTCTGATAGTTGAATCTCCACCTGGGCTATCAATTCTGTTTCCGTTGCTGTCATAAGGAACTGCATAAGGAAGGTTTGTACGAGCGGTTGCATAAATTCCAGTTGAACTTGTAACCGCAGTTCTTCCCACGTTTGACTGTCCGTATTCATTAATACCATAACTTGTATTAAGGCTTACCCCCATTGAAAACCATTTTGTTGGTGTAATATCCACGTTAGCAGTCCCACTGTAACGCACATAACTTTGCCCAAATAAAGTTCCTGTATTATCTAAATATCCAAATGAACCGTAACCTTTCATTTTTTCAGTTCCTCCACTTACACCAATTGTATGCTGTTGCGTGATTCCTGTACGTGATACAAATTTTGTCCAATCTGTAGTGGCTACTTTAGAGCCGTCCCAAGTTGTAGTAAGGTTTCCGTTAGCATCTCTCCAACCTTTTTCAATATTTGCCCACGCAGAAGGATCTGCAGAAGCCAAGAAAATCAATTTGTCATTTTCAATGGTAGGAGCATCTCCTTTTGGAAAAGCAGATGGATTAGAGTAATATCTTCCCCAACGACGAAATTCAATATATTCACCTGCCGTCATCATAGGCGCATTTTCATGAATTGTTTCCGTCATCAATGACGTATCATAATTCAAAGTAAATTTTCCGTTTTTACCTTTTTTCGTCGTTACGATAACAACTCCATTTGCACCACGTGAACCATAAATCGCAGTAGCCGAAGCATCTTTTAAAACGTCGATGGTTTCAATATCAGTTGGATTCAAGAAATCGATTCCTCCTGAGTTGGCATCAACACTAATTTTTCCTGTTGATGGGTCTGTCACTAATCTTGTATTTAATGGAATACCATCAACTACATAAAGAGGCGCATTTGAAGCAGAAATAGAACGAGCACCACGAATGGTAATAGCCCCTACAGTTCCAGGACGCTCACTTGAAGCAACATCAACACCGGCGACTTTTCCTTGCATTGCTTGCACTGCATTAACAACTGGTCTTGATGCAATTTCGTCAGCATTTACACTCACAATTGATCCGGTAAGATCCTTTTTCTTTTTTGTACCGTAACCTACTACGACTACCTCCTCAAGAGAATTGTCTTCTTCCTTCAATACCACATTGTAAACAGTTGCGGCGCCAACAGTAACTTCTTGTTTTTTAAAACCGATAAAACTGTAAACAAGAACATTTCCAGTGGCAACATTAATTGAGTAACTTCCATCCAGATCTGTACTTACACCATTCTGGCTTCCTTTGACAAGTACGTTGACACCCGGAATTGGCAATCCTGTAGCATCTTTAATGGTACCTTTGACTACTTTGTTCTGCGCGTAACCAGATGCATGGAATAATGCAAAAATGGCTATGAGCAAGAAGACATTCAATTTGTTTTTCATAAAAGTTAAATTTGGTTAATTAATTAGTTACTCAAATTTATTTAGAAGTTAATCTCGCACTGTCCTGTAGTGTCCTGCAAAATAATTTATAACTATTCTAACCTACAGAGTTTTACAAAATTTCTTTAAGATTTTTTTAACCATAAAATCCTTCAAACGCTTGATTTACAAGGGGAATTGAAGAAACAACCTCTAAATGTGAATATCCGAATTAAACATTATTTTTTTTTCAGATACCATAATTTTATTCAAAAATTTTTATCGAATATAAGATTAATATCTGAAAATTATGACAATCTGAATAAAAAAATGTAATCGATTGCATTTTTGTTTTAAAAAAAATGTTTTGAGCTTCCATTTTAGTGTCATTTTTTATACTAATTCATGAACTTAAAAACAAAAAAAAACCGCCTCAAAATGAGACGGTTTCCAAAAACAAAAATTTAAAAAGTTTAGTAACCTGGATTTTGCCAAGTCGCTTTTTGTGAAGGCGATAAATTAGTACCATCATCATTCAACAATCCATCAATGAATGTTTGAGGAATTGGACGAAGTTCATGTTTATTCGCTGTGATATTAGTTGTCGCTTCAGCATTAAATGCTTTAGCACGCTTGATAAGCATTCCTGTACGAGAAAGTGTTTCCCAACGTTGCCATTCTCCTAAAAGCTCACGAGTAGACTCGTTAAGAATGAAGTTGATTGCACGTTCTTTATCAGATGAAGCTCCAATTTTAGACATAACTGCCTCATCTTCTGCTGGCAAATTATTAGGGAATGAAGTTAATCTTAAATCAGATGCCGCAGTTGTAACCGCAAGTGTTGGATTAGACAAATAATACGTATTCATATCTAAGTTAGAAGCCGTAAAGGCTGTAGCCGAAGTTCCCGTATTTAAAGGATTAACTTTAAATGCTTGAGAACCGTCATTATAATAAGATCTATTTTCTCCAGCTTTCCATTGCGCTCTCGCTCTTACTACGTTGATATCTGTCATTGCATTTCCATATTGGCTAAGACGAGCATAACATTCTGCACGTATTAAATAGGTTTCAGCAAGACGAGCCATAATTACGTCACGGTGTGCATCACCTCTTTCAGCTGTACGAGAACCGTCATCGGTTTTGTTGATACCAGCAAAGAAGTTACAAATTGGCTGATTTTTGAATGTTGGCGCAACATAAGTTCCATTTTGATACAACACTAAAGAGTTCGGAACAAATTGTCCCTTTTTAACCGCTAAAGTTCCAGTAGTAGCAGTTTGTCTTGCCCCTGTATTCCATTCTGGAAGACGACCGTTCACATCTGTCCAAGTTGGCGCCTGTGCACTAGCACCAAATTTAGCACCATTATAAGTATTGTCATTTTTAGTATTCAAAATCATCACAATACCAGGATCTCCAACTTTTACCCCCGAAGGATTAGGAGCAACAACAGTATTTGCGCCATAAACAGTTCTAAAAGTTTTCCACATACGTGCATCATTTACGTGATCAAAAATTGCGTATGTATATTCAGTTGGACGACAACGTTGAAAGTCCATGCTTCCGATCCAAACTCCACGTCTTACCCATCCACCAGAAAAACTTGAAAACTGAGGAGCAAAATAGTTGTAAGTACGGTTTCCAAAACGACCTACTGTAGATGCATCACCATTGTGACCTGCGGCCATCAAAATTTCATTCAACTGCTCATTTGGACAGTCAATTCCTGTCCAGTTTGCATATAAATCACTATAATTTGCAGTTAAAGGACCGCGAGCTGTAATTGCATAAGAACAAGCATCGATAGCCTCTTTAAGGTCAGCATCTTTATAAGAAGCATTCCAAGAATCGTTGCGCTCAGATGAACGGAACAATAAAGCTTTTGCTAAAAAGTGAGCCGCAGTTGCTTTTGTCCAAGTAACTCCTTTTCCATAAGTAAAAACTTCACCTTCAAAAAGCTTGTAAGCCTCGCGGAAATCAGATATTACTTGTTCCCAACATTTTTCTTCTGTAGCACGCTCGTAGTTACGAACTACTCCTTCAATAGGTTTAGTTTGAAGAACAACACCTCCGTACTGAGCAACAAGTTTATAATAGTTGAATCCTCTTAAAAAGTAAGCGTGAGCCAAAATACGATTTCTAGTTTTTAAATCTGGAATTACTTTTTCAGCTTTAGCAATTATCGTATTAGCAGATGCAATACCATAATACATTTCATCCCAAACCGCATTTGGGTTAGTTGCATTTCCATTTGTCGCTCCTGTTGAAGTTGAGGCACCTACTGGACCAAAACGATTGTCGTAGGTATTCCACATTTCATTTGTAAGGTCATTTGCATTGGTAAACTCATCTGTACCATACAATGTAGTTCCATAAGACCATTCAAAACCAAAATGCCAACGAATATTACCATATAGAGATACTGTTAATGCCTCAAGACCTTCAGGCGTATCAAAATATGCTGTCGAATATGCATTTGTTTGTTCTTCGTCCAAGAAATCTTTTGAACATGATGAGAAGGTTATCCCTGCCATTATCAAAAGACCGATTCCGATATTTTTTATATTATTCATTTTGTTACTTTTAAATGTTATAATTCAATTCGCCATAATTTATTAGAAACCAACTTCAATGCCCATTACATAGTCGCGATTGAAATACGTTCTTTCAGTATCAAAATCATACCACTTCAAAGATTGATAGATACTTCCTGGATTTACAGCTTGAACATAAAATTTCATGTTTGCCAATCCAATTTTATTTGCAACATCTTTAGATAAATTATAACCCAAAGAAATATTACGAATTTTCACGAATGATGCTTTTTGGAAACCAAGTAGTCCAGAAAAAGGATCTGCTGAACCTGAAGTTGCCTGACCTAAAATTGGTTTTTGAATTCAGCATCTGGATTATCTGGAGTCCAGTAATCCGTTTCACGTTGGTTAGCATGTGCTGTCAAAGCTTCTCCTCCTAAAGACGCCGTGTAACCTGTACGTCCGATAATATTGATTCCTAAATCAAATCCTTTATAAGTGAAACTGTTGTTCCATCCTCCTGTCCAACGAGGATTGCTGTTACCAACAACTACACGATCAGTAGCATCCATTTTGTAATCGCCATTTTGATCTTTAGGTCTTACGTTACCTGGTGTAAATTTATAACCGTTAGCATTCCATTTAGCCATCTCAGCAAGATCTTCTGGTGTGTTTTGCCAAAGACCATCATTATCGTAACCGTAACGAACAGCGATAGATTGTCCAATAAACCAAGAGTTGCTTACCATGTCTTGTGCACCATTTGCCAATGAAACGATTTCATCTTTTTGGAATGCGGCATTCAAATTAGTCTCCCAAGTAAATCCTGTAGCAGTTTGAATTGGAATAAGATTAAGTGTTACTTCAACCCCATGATTTTTTGTTTCACCAATGTTCGAAACAATATATGGGTAACCTGATACTGGTGGTATATCTACTCTTAATAATAAATCTTTAGTATCAGATTTATATGCATCAATTACACCGCTAATTCTGTTATTCAAGAAACTAAAATCAAGACCAAGATTGTATTGAGTAGTTTTTTCCCAACCTAAGTTTTTATTTGGCATTCCAGTTTGATTAGCTGTATAATAAGGTTCATTAGTAGTAAAACCTATAGCATTGCTTTGACCATTAAAAGGAAGGAAAATTTGGCTAATATTCCCTAAAGTTCCATAAGGATCAACAGAAGAGTTACCAGAAGTACCAAAACCTAAACGAAGTTTTAAGTTTTTAATCCAATCAACATTTTTCAAGAATTCCTCATTGTTGATACGCCAAGCTAATGCCGCAGAAGGGAAAAAGTCCCATTTGTGTCCTTCAGATAATTGCGTAACTCCATCCCAACGTCCTGATACTGTCAATAAATAACGATTGTCATAACCATAATTTGCACGAGCCATATAAGAACTAATAGCACGTTCTGTAAGACCTGAACTCATACGTGCATTATTAGCCGCATTTGTAGCATCTACTGAACCCATTGCATTCCATAAAAACGAAGGCTTAGGAATATTATTAGCACTCATTTGAGAGTTTTCTATATTCCAAGATGATGCAGTCTGCAATAAAGTCATACCAACTTTATGCTTTGCGGCAAATGTACGATCATAGTTAATGATGTTATCTACAGTCCATGAAAAATCACGACGGTTTGAAAGGCGGGCAAAATTTGTACCTGCACTACCATTTGAATTCACTTTCAAAGATGATGTTCCATCTATGTAAACACCTTCTCTCCAGCTACGGAAATCTGGTCCAAAGTTTAATTTATAAGTAAGTCCTTCTAATGATTTTGTCATTTTGCCAAAATCTAAATTAGCAGAAAAATTACCTAAGACACGCATTGTTTGAGATTGTTGTGTACTTTTATTCCACTCATCCATGATCGTGTAAACACCTGACTCACCACCTGGATTGATAATCAAATTGCCATTTGCATCATAAGGAACAGCAATGTTGTAAATTTGTTTAGCGACACCATAAATTGCATCTGGTGCTGTACCACTTCTTGCACTTAAAGTTGACATACCATAATCTTGCTCACTCCATGAAACATTAAAAGAAGCAGTCATTTTAAACCAATCAACTGGAGTAATATTTGAAGTCAATTTTGCAGTATAGCGCTTGTACCATTGTCCTTTTTGAGTACCTTGATTGTCTAAATATCCAACAGAACCATATGTATTCACTTTTTCAGAACCACCACTTGCACTAATAACATGTTCTGTACTAACTCCACCTTGAGTTACATATTTAGTCCAATCTGTGTTAGTTACTTTAGAAGCATCCCATGTACCGCTTGCCCATCCTTTCAATACATTATCTCTTGATGTTTGACCGTCTAATGCACTGTCAAAAATCAATTTATCATTTGCAAGCGTAGGTGTTGCTGGATTAGCATATTTAGTTGGGTCAAGATTGTATGCGGCCCAACGTCTGTAAGTAATAAAATCTTCAGCACTCATTGATGGTGATCTATCAACAATTTCAGAAGTAGTTACCGTACCAGTATAATTCAAAGTAAATCTACCAGATTTTCCTTGTTTAGTTGTTACGATAATAACCCCATTTGCACCACGAGATCCATAAATAGCTGTTGCTGAAGCATCTTTAAGAATATCCATGAATTCAATATCTCTTGGATTTAAAGTTTCAATTGCAGATGCAGACATTAATGGCACTCCATCAACAACATACAAAGGATCATTACTTGCAGTCAAAGATCTGTTACCACGAATACGTACGGTACCAACACTTCCCGGACGCTCGTTTGTTGTTACATCAACTCCGGCAATTTTACCTTGTAAAGCTTCAGTCGCACTTGCAACAGGTCTATTCATTAATTTCTCAGCAGATATAGTAGAAACTGATCCCGTTACATCAGATTTTTTTGCAGTTCCATAACCAACAACTACAATCTCATTAAGCTGAGACACTTCTTCAACAAGTTTTACATTAATTTCTGAAGAAGTACTCACAGTTCTTTCAACAGTTTTAGAACCAGTTGATGAGAAAACCAATACTTGTCCAGTATTAGCGCTGATAGAATATTTTCCATCAAAATCAGTACTAGTTCCCTGCTTTGTTCCTTTAATAAGTACATTTGCTCCTGGAATAGGTAATCCGGCCGCATCAGTGATTGTACCTTTAACCACTTTGTTTTGCGCATAACCTGTTGTCTGCAGTAATGCAAACAAGGCCAAAATAAGCAAAAGACTAAGTCTATTTTTCATAAAAGTTAAATTTGGTTAATTAATTAGTTTATCCAAATTTATCCAGAACGGTATGGCACAGCATCCTGTAGTATCCTGTTAACTTTCAGGTTTTTATAACATTTTTTAAAATTTATTTAACTTTAAAAAGTTTCAACTCCTTGATTTACAAGGGCGAATAAGTGTGGAATCCAAAAATATTATATCAAAAATTTTATTGAAATATTTTTTTGTAATTCATAGTAATTCGAATACAAAAATGCGAATTGAGAAAAAATACCACAAATTATTACTCATTTGATTTTTAATAAAAAGATATAAAACAGGACGCTACAGGATAGCAAATTGAGTTTCTACATATACTTTTACCTTATTGCAACTATTAAAAAAGTTACTATTGCATGATTCTATACTTATATGAAGTAAGTAAATTAGTAACCGCTACATAAAACTATTGAACCTTAACCAATGAAAATAACCAAATCAAATTTCCTTATTATATTATCCGTTTGTTGGATTATTAATACTACAGCTCAGGAAAAAAATTCACCTTGGCCAAAATCAACTAATACAAATCAGCCTTGGGCACGCTGGTGGTGGATGGGAAGCGCGGTTGACAAACCCAATTTAAAGAGAAGCCTAATCGATTTTCATAATGTGGGAATTGGTGGTGTAGAAATTACTCCTATATATGGTGTAAAAGGTGAAGAAGCTAATTTCATCGATTATCTTTCTCCAAAATGGATGGAAATGTTGGATTATACCGTTCATGTAGCAGACAGTCTTCACATGCAGGTCGATATGGTTTTAGGGACAGGTTGGCCTTACGGCGGATCACATGTTACAGTCGCTAATGCGGCAACAAAACTAATTATTGAAAAATATCCACTGAAAAAAGACGAAACATTTGACCGAAATATTTCGCTTGAAAATAAAAAAGAAAAAATCCAGCCGAACTATTATATGTAGTCGCTTATGGAAAAGACGGTTCATACATCAATTTGACAGATCAGTTAAAAAAGAATCAAACCAAAACAAAAGATAAAGGTATTGACGGAAAAACTGTTGAAATTCCAAACCAAACGGAACCGAATAAATTAAAATGGAAAGCCAAAAAAACTGATTATACTTTATATGCCGTTTTTAGCGGAAAAACGGGACAGCAGGTAAAAGAAGCGGCGCCAGGCGGAAGCGGTTTTACACTAGATCATTATTCAACAGAGGCATTAAATGCTTATGTAGTTCCGTTTAACAATGCATTTAAAGGCCGTGAAGGAAAAATTAGAGCCATTTTTAATGACAGTTACGAAGTTTACGGCACCGATTTTACGCCTAAATTTTTCGAAGAATTTCAAAATTTAAGAGGTTACGACTTAAAAAAGCAATTGCCAATACTATTAAATGAAACTGATGGTGAAATTGGGAACCGCATCAGAAGTGATTATCGCCAGACAATTGGTGATTTGTTATTGAATAAATTCGACAAACCATGGACAGAATGGGCGCATTCGAAAAATTTCAAAACAAAACTTCAAGCGCATGGATCTCCAGGAAATCTGATTGATTTATATGCTCGCCGCAGATATTCCTGAATGCGAAACTTTTGGTTCTATGCCATTTGATATTCCGGGATTCAGAAGAGAAAAAGAAGATATTCGCGAAGGCGATGCCGATCCAGTTATGTTGAAATTTTCATCATCAGCGACACATATTTCAGGAAAAAATCTAGTTTCATCGGAGACTTTTACTTGGCTTCGTGAGCATTTCAAAGCGACTTTATCGCAATGCAAACCAGAAGCTGAGGATTTGATGTTGAGTGGCATCAATCATATTTTTCTTCATGGTTCTACTTATTCGCCAGACAGAGCGGCGTGGCCGGGCTGGCAGTTTTATGCGTCAGTAAATTTCAATGCTAATAACAGTATTTGGGAAGATGCTCCTTCTCTATTCTCTTATATTTCAAACTGCCAATCCCTATTGCGGCAAGGAAAATCAGATAATGAACTTTTGCTTTATTGGCCAATTTTTGATACTTGGGACAAATACCAAAAAGGAACTTTATTCTTTGAATTCAAAATACATTCACTTCAAGAATGGCTTCACCCAACTTCTTTTTATGCTTCTACCAAAAAGCTAATGAATAAAGGTTATGGCGTTGATTTTATTTCTGATAATTTTATTGCCGATGCAAAAGTTGTTGACGGAAAAATCATCCTTAACGGAACTGCTTTTAAAGCTTTAGTAATTCCTCCAACTCAAAAAATGCCTCTTGCTACTTTGCAGAAATTAATCGAATTGAAAAAAGCGGGAGCAAACATCATTTTTGAAAGCCTACCGGAATCTGTTCCAGGTTTTAATGACTATAAAAATCAGGAAAAAGAACTTCAAAATCTTTTATCTGCAAATAATGAATTGGTAAAACCAACTTCAGATGTTTTAAGAACTTTGGAAAGTACTCAAATCTACCCTGAAACACTTGTAAACACTGGCTTAAAATTTACAAGAAGAAATGTTGATGGAGAAAAAATCTATTATTTGGTAAATCACACCACAAAAACAATTGATGGATTTGTACCAATTCAAGCAGGAAATAAAGAAGTAATCATTTTAAATCCGCTTACAAAAGAATTTGGAAATGCTATTGTACAAAAATCTGCCAATACAACATTGGTAAAAATTAAAATTGTACCGGGAGAATCTTATTTCTTGAAAACAGAAAATACAGCTTCGCAAAAAAATGGAATTATTACGAACCAATCGCTGATGCAGTTCCATTAAAAGGAAACTGGAAAATCAATTTCGACAAAGGCGGACCACAATTGCCTCCAAGTGCAACAGTTTCAAATCTAGAATCTTGGACAAAATTAAGTCCAGAAGCCGAAGCATTTTCGGGATCAGCAACTTATACTTTGCAATTTGACAATCCAAATGCTAAAATTGAAAATTGCAGTTTAAACTTGGGTGATGTCCGCGAAAGCGCAAAAGTTTGGTTAAATGGGGAATTCATTGGCACTGCTTGGTCAGTTCCCTATCAATTAAATATTGGAAAACTAAAATCAGGAAAAAACACCTTAAAAATTCAGGTTACTAATCTTTCTGCAAACCGCATTCGCAACAAAGAATTAAATGGCGAAGAATGGAAGATTTTTTATGAAATTAATATGGTAGATAAAGATTATAAAAAATTCGACGCTACAAAATGGGCTCCAATGCCGTCAGGACTTTTAGGCCCAATCACTATTACACCATTAAAACAGCAAAACTAACTATTAACTAAGAATATAAAAAATGAAAAAATTATCTCTATTCTTCTCAATATGCTTTTTGTACACCTGCACAATAAGCGCGCAACAGCCATTTGATAAAAAATTAGTCTTGAAACAAATGATTTTGGCCAATGATTATTTCATGCAAAAATGGCCAGAAACAGGCAAAACAATCATCACAAATAAAGAACGTCCAAGTAATATTTGGACACGTGGTGTCTATTATGAAGGATTAATGGCATTGCACGAAATTTTCCCAAAAGAAGCTTATTATGATTATGCCTATTCATGGTCAGAATTCCACAAATGGGGATTCAACGGAGGAAATACAACTCGAAATGCCGATAATTACTGCGGTTGCTCAAACCTATATTGATTTGTACAATTTAGAGCCAGATGCTAAAAAACTAAAAAACACAAAAGCAAATATCAACATGCTTTTGAATACGCCTCAATTAGACGATTGGTCTTGGATTGATGCAATTCAAATGGGAATGCCGGTTTTTGCAAAAATGGGAGTCTTAGAAAAAGACAATCGCTATTTCGAAAAAATGTATGAAATGTACATGTACTCAAGAAACAAACATGGCGACAACGGACTTTTTAATGCAAAAGAAGGTTTATGGTGGCGTGATGCTGATTTTGATCCGCCTTACAAAGAACCAAATGGAAAAAATTGCTACTGGAGCCGTGGAAATGGTTGGGTTATTGGAGCTTTGGCAAAAGTACTTACGATTATTCCGGAAAACGCACCACACAGAGAGCAATACGTAAAAGATTTAAAAGCAATGGCGTGGCTTTAGTCCCAATTCAAAGACCTGACGGATTCTGGAATGTAAGTTTGCATGATCCAACAAACTTTGGTGAGAAAGAAACTTCTGGAACAGCTTTATTTATTTATGGAATGGCGTACGGAATCAACAGCGGTATTTTGAAAAAGAAACCTACTTACCAGTTGTTCAAAAAGCTTGGGATGCGATCATCAAAGAAAGTTTGCATACTAATGGTGCATTAGGATTTTTACAATCAACAGGAAAAGAACCAAAAGATGGCCAACCACTTTCATACGATAAATTCCCTGATTTTGAAGATTACGGATTAGGCTGTTTCTTACTTGCAGGTTCAGAAATCTATAAAATGAAATAATGAAAAAAACACTCTTATTTCTTGTTTTAATTCTTTTTAAAACCCCGATATTTTCTCAGGAATTTAAGAGAGAAAAATACAACTTCAATTCCGATTGGAAACTAAAAGCAGGAGACTCTAAAAATGCAGAGTCTCTTGGTTTTAATGATAATTCGTGGAAAAAAGTCACACTTCCGCACGCCTACAATCAGGAAGAAGCTTTTGAAAAAGATATTGAACATCTCACTACTGGAATTGTTTGGTATCGCAAGAAATTCAAACTTCCAAAAGGAATTAAAGACAAAAAAATATTCCTAGAATTTGAGGGCATTCGACAAGCTGGAATAATTTATGTCAACGGACAAAAAGTTGGAATGCATGAAAACGGCGTAATGGCTTTTGGCTTTGACATTTCAAATTTAATCAAACCTTTTCCGCAAGAAAATATTGTCGCGCTAAGAATTGACAATGACTGGAAATACAAAGAACAATTGACGGGAGCGCCATATCAATGGAATAATATCAACTTCAATGCAAATTATGGAGGCATTCCTAAAAATGTGTTTCTTCATATAACCAGCAAATTATATCAGACGCTTCCACTTTATTCCAATTTAAAAACTACTGGAGTTTATATTTATCCCTCTCAAATTGACATTCTGGCTGAAAGTGCCGTTATCAATGCTGAAACAGAAATAAAAAACGAATTTGAATCCTCAAAAACAATTGAATATGATATAATTGTAGAAGATTTGGATGGCAAAAAAATTGCTTCTTTTTCTGGCGAAAAAACAACAATTGCTCCAAACGAAACTAAAATTCTGAAAGCAAATTCTTTAATAAAAAATCTTCATTTTTGGAGTTGGGGATATGGTTATTTATATACCGTAAAAACCACTTTAAAAATTGACGGGAAAATTATTGATGAAGTTTCAACTAAAACCGGTTTTAGAAAAACAGCTTTCGCCGAAGGGCAATTTTGGCTGAATGATAGAGTTTTACAAGTAAAAGGTTACGCACAAAGAACCAGCAACGAATGGCCGGCAATTGGAATGTCTGTTCCTGCTTGGATGAGTGATTTCAGCAATAAATTAATTGTTGGAGGCAATGGAAATTTAGTGCGATGGATGCATGTTACGCCTTGGAAACAAGATATTGAATCTTGTGATCGAGTTGGCTTGTTGCAAGCCATGCCGGCCGGAGATGCCGAAAAAGACGCACAAGGTGATACTTGGAAACAACGTGTAAATTTAATGCGAGACGCCATTATTTACAACAGAAACAATCCTAGTATTATTTTTTATGAAAGTGGTAATGAATCAATAAGCGAAGCACATATGCACGAGATGAAAAGCCTGAGAGATACTTATGATCCTTTTGGCGGACGTGCAATTGGTTCTCGCGAAATGCTGGACAGCCAAGAAGCTGAATACGGTGGAGAAATGCTTTACATTAACAAAAGTGCTAGAAAACCATTATGGGCAACTGAATATTCCAGAGACGAAGGCATGCGTAAATATTGGGACGAGTTTTCTCCTCCATTTCATAAAGAAGGCGACGGTCCTTTATACCGAGGAAATCCAGCTTCTGATTACAATCATAATCAAGATCGTCACGCGATTGAGAATGTGGTTCGCTGGTATGATTATTACAGGGAAAGACCCGGAACAGGAAAACGAGTAAATTCTGGTGGAGTAAATATTATTTTTTCTGATTCAAATACACACCATCGAGGCGAATCAAATTACAGAACCAGCGGTGAAGTCGATGCGATGCGAATTCCTAAAGATGGTTACTGGGCGCATCAAGTTATGTGGGATGGCTGGGTTGATATTGAAAAACATCGCACGCACATTATGGGACATTGGAACTATACTGACACTGTTGTCAAAAATATCTACGTAGTTTCTACAGCACCAAAAGTGGAACTTTATATAAACGGAATTTCGCAAGGTTTTGGAAAAAGAAGCAGTGATTTTTTGTTCACTTTTGAAAATATTGCTTGGAAATCTGGTTCTATAAAAGCAATTGGTTATGATGAAAACGGAACTGTTTTAAGTCAAGACGAAAAGAAAACTGCTGGAGAACCATATCAAATCAAACTCAAATTAATAACACAACCACAAGGGTTAATTGCCGATGGTGCAGATACCGCTCTTATCGAAGTCGAAGTAATTGATAAAGATGGCAATCGTTGTCCCGTTAGTAATAACATGATTTCGTTTAATTTAAATGGCTCGGCATTATGGCTTGGCGGAATCGCTCAAGGTCCAAAAATTATATTCTTTCAAAAGAAATTCCGGTTGAAAATGGCATTAATAGAGTGATGATTCAGTCTTTGGCGAAAGCAGGAAAAATAAAAATTTCTGCAACATCAAATGGACTAAAGTCGGCTGAATTATCTTTTGAAACTAAAGCTATACATTCTGTAAATGGTCTTTCTGAAGAATTGCCGGGGAAAAATCTGCCTTCTAATTTAGAACGCGGATTAACTCCCAAAACGCCTTCTTATACACAAAAAAGAATTCCAGTAAATATTTTAAATGCGGCTTCACCATCAAATAATAATGATACTTACAAAAGTTACGACGATAATGAATTAACAGAATGGAGAAATGATGGAAATATCACAACCGGGTCTATAACTTACATGCTTTCAAAGCCTTCAATTGTCAATGAAGCTGTCATAAAATTTACTGGCTGGAGAACAAAAATTTATCCAATCCGAATTTTAGCTGATGGAAAAGAGGTTTTTAAAGGCAATACAACTCAAAGTTTAGGTTATATCACTATTCCATTGGAGCCCGTTTTGGCAGAAAAGATTACGATCGAATTAATTGGAGCTAATACTGAAAAAGATGGATTTTCGAAAATTGTTGAAGTAGATCCAACAAAAGAATTAGATTTATATAAAGATAAAACCTCGGTTGATGCGGCCGGCCAATTGCGCATCGTTGAAATAGAATTTTATGAAAAAATCAAATAATTTAAACCGTCTGAAAGCTTCATTGCTTTTCATTTCATTGTCGTTGGCAATTCCGGCGCTTTCGCAGAAAAAAGAAATTCCATTATGGGATAAAATTCCAGACGAAATAGTATCAAAAGAATATTTTGAAGAAGTAGATCACAAAAATGAACTTTCTGAAGGAGTTCGAAAAGTAACTTTGCCAACATTAACTGTTTATTTAGCAGATCCAGAAAAATCAAACGGAACATCAGTTATCATTTGTCCCGGAGGCGGTTACGGAATGCTGGCAATTAATAAAGAAGGCTACAAAGTTGCTGAATGGTTTAATAGTTTAGGAATAAATGCTTTTGTCTTGAAATACAGATTACCGAGTGATCTAATCATGAAAAATAAAACCGTTGCACCTCTTCAAGATGCGCAGGAAGCTGTTAGACTTGTGAGAAGAAATGCTTTAAAATGGAAACTGAATCCAAATAAAATTGGCATCATGGGATTTTCGGCAGGAGGACACTTGGCTTCTACTCTTTCAACACATTATAACGATAAAGTTTACACACCTTCGGATACAACAAGTGCTAAGCCTAATTTTTCAATTTTGATTTATCCTGTAATTTCAATGCAGGAAGGAATTACGCATCAAGGTTCTAAAGATAATTTGTTAGGAAAAAATGCGAGCACTGAATTGACCGATAAATATTCTAATGAAAAACAAATAACTTCATCTACACCAAAAACATTTTTAGTTCATGCAACTGATGATAAAGCGGTACCAGTTGAAAACAGCATCAATTATTATTTGGCGTTGAAAAAAGAAAAGGTTCTCGCTGAAATGCATTTATACGAAAATGGAGGTCATGGTTTTGGATTAGGCGTAAAAGGAACAAATGCAAACTGGCCAAAAGATTGTGAAAAATGGTTGACAGCAAACAATTATACTTTAAAACCAGATGGGTATGTTTTTACCTATTTTAAAGGAAATGGTGAAGACGGACTACATTTGGCATACAGTGAAGATGGCTATAAATGGACAACTTTAAAAAACGACACATCCTTTTTAACACCAGAGGTTGGAAAAGACAAATTGATGCGTGATCCTTGTGTTATCAAAGGTGGAGACGGATTGTATCACATGGTCTGGACAGTAAGCTGGACAGATAAAGGAATTGGCTATGCTTCATCAAAAGATTTAATTCATTGGTCAAAACAAGAATTTATTCCGGTCATGGCACATAAAGAAAAAGCCAGAAATACTTGGGCACCAGAAATCACTTATGACGAAAAATCAAAAACATACATGATTTACTGGGCTTCAACAATTGACGGCAAATTTCCTGAAACAAAATCAGAAGAGGAAAAAGGATATAACCATCGAATTTATTATACCACAACCAAAGATTTTAAAAAGTTTGCCAAAACAAAATTATTATATGAACCAGGTTTTAATGTAATTGACGCTTCTATAGTAAAACAAGAAAATCAATTTGCTATGTATTTAAAAGATGAAACACGAAATCCAGTTCAGAAAAATCTAAAAGTTGCCTATAGTAAAAATCTAACCGGCCCTTACAGTCCAGCAAGCAAAGCGATTACGGGCGATTATTGGGCAGAAGGTCCTACAGCAATTCAAATTGACGGAAATTGGGTTGTTTATTTTGATAAATACACACAAAAAAAATATGGAGCAGTAAAAGAAACTTCCAAAGGCTGGGTAGATATTTCAGAACAAGTTAGTTTTCCCTCAGGAACTCGTCACGTAACAGTTATAAAAATTTCGGCCGAAGAAATTAATACCTTAAAAAAACAATAATTCTTTTAAATAAAAAAGCAGGATATTGAGCAACCGATATCCTGCTTTTAAAAATGAATTAATACTTACTTTTCTAAATTACATTAAGAAAAACATTCCTTTATAAAAATTTTGAAATTGTGTATGAAAAATAGAACTGTTTACAAAATTTTCAGTTTTATTTTTCTCTCTAACATCAGTGCGACCAGCAAGATGACGTTTCAATTCATTAACTATTTCTGGTCTTGTTTTGGCATTATCCAAAACAATCAAACTATTGATTTCATCTAAAAACGACAAACTGCTGTACAGTTGTTTGTTAAACAGACAAACTAAAACATTTCTTCCTTTTTTTCTAGCTTCAAAAACTCTAATAATTCATTCTTTTCATAAACAACAAATATCGAGCGATCATACATTTTTAAATCATTTTCATTTTTTAGCAAAAATGATTCTTCTGAAAAATCGAATTCTTCCTTAAACTTTCGTTTGAACATTTTTAAAAAAATGCCCTTATTATCGCGCACTAAAACTTTTTCCCTTTCCATAATGCAATAAAATTTTGTTTCTGTAATTTCTAGCTACCGCAATAGCACATATCAAATTATTAATCAAACACCTAAACAACATTACAAAGGTAAATACAGAAAAGAACGGCGATTTACACTATAGGACAAAAAACAATCATTATAAGACTTAAATTTAAACACTTCAATTTCCTCAAAAAACATTGAAATTTTCTAGAAAAACATATTAATAGCAAAAACACTTGCTAAAATGGCTATTTTATCATCAACCTCACTGTAGATTTCATCAATTATCGAATCGTATTTAATGCGTGATCTGATCGAATCTTCTCTTTGTTTTATCTCTCCAATCTTGTTTTCTGCACTATTGGTTATATCAAAACATAAATCTTTTTTATTTCCATAAATTTTAGCTATTACATTATCAGCCGCATTTAAAATTTTAATATTTCTTCTAAACAAAGAACAGTTTCTTTCAATACTTCCAACTTTTTTCCGCTGGCATCTTTAATAACAATCTCAGTGCAAAAAACCCCTTGTTTTCGAGTTAACAACACTGTCATAACGCCATTTACATTTCTAATTCCAAATGCAAAAGGAAAAGAATTTAATCCGATAAGTTTTTGAAAAAAGTCCTTTCATGAGTAATAAATCCAATACACTCTCGCCTATCATTATAAATCCTAAATTTTTGACCCGAATTAAATTTTCTTCTTTTCTTGTCTATAATGTAGCTTCTCGTGTCGGAAAAAATGGTATTCATGTCAATATTATTTTAAACATATTTTTATAATTAAATCAGGATATATATTTTATTTAATCATCTAAACAGATATTAAAAAGAGTAATATGCAAGCTAAAATGACATTAAAGCTTCATTACTCTTATTACAAAATTTGTATGTTTAGCAAAATTTGGTGATGTGAGTACCATTGCTTTCTACAAAAGCAATTAGCTTTCCCAAATTTCTATTTGTATTGTATTTATTGGATATTGATATTATATATCCATTTTTTTCTTTTATATAAAGAAGCAAAAAATCTTTAGTCAAAATTGCTTTTTCAATATGACTCCATTTATGACTTACTTCTCCTATTGGCGAACGCACATAAATAAAGGAATTGGTGAAGTTTAGTTTATATTTTGAAATAAATTTATCAAACTTGAGAAGTTTTTTTATCAACCTAAAAATGAGATCACTGACTGTTTTTACAAACGAATATTGAAACAGAAAAAAAATATTATAAGTATTAAATTCTGAATTATCCATATTAAAATATCTGTATTTTGATTCAGAACTAAAAAATTAAAAAAAACTGCGATTATCAAAGCCAATCCAGCAAGAAGACGGATTCTTTTCTCCCATAAAGCTTTAAAATACATTTTATTAAGCTTACGTATTTCAACGGGATTTAATTCAAATTCAAGAGAAAATTGAGTATCATTCATATCGACCTAAATTAAAAGTGATAAAGGATTTTTTTGTTTTTGATTCAATATTAGAATTAGCAAAAGTAAATCAACACTAATTGGTAACTAAAATCATTAAGTCATTAAAATACCAGAATAAGACATTTTTAATAATACAGTGATTAAAAAAAACACAAAATTTATTAAGTAAACTTTTATTAAACAAAAACCTTTAAAAGATTTAAAAACAACAGAATAAGACATAAAAAATAAAGCTTATTTATTTTATTTTCAAATAGTTAACTATAACAAATCTTTATATTTTATTCATGAAAATTTATTTATTTTTGGCCTCCATTAAAACTTTATCATAAATAATTTCTTATAAAATGAAGCCCGAGCAAGTCGAAAAAAACTTAAAGAGAGGATAAAAGAATTAACGTGTCTTTTTGAAATTTCAAAAACAATTTCAAAATCATATTTCTTTGAAGAGAAAGTTTTAAAAAAATAATTCACAGCATAAAGAAGGCTTGGCAATTCAATGATGATGCTGTTGTCGAAATACAAGTCGGGAATCATTACTTCACAACATCTCAAATACCAGAAAATAATATATTTCAAACAAGCAAAATCAAACTTCCTTATACAGAACCGGGATTTATAAAAGTTTACTATCCCGCCGACAAATTCAAACACAATCATTTTTTAAGCGATGAGCAAAAACTTCTCGATACTGCCGCAGTTGAAATCAGCTTTTATATCGAAAAATTTCAAATTCTTGAAAGAAAAGCTTCCTTAAGAAGAACCCTTGAACATGTTGATCGATTGACAATTCTCAGCGAAACAATCGCGGGAATAGCACACGAACTTAATAACCCTCTAGGAAACATTTTAGGATATGCTGAATTTGTCAAACTTGCCAATAAGGATCCTCAAATTGATCCTGATATCACAACAATTATCAACTCAGTAATTTATACCCGAGAAATTGTAAAAAAACTAATGTTTTTTTCTTGTGAAATGCCCCATCAATCAAAAGCTCAAGAAATTAATCCTATAATAAACTTTACATTTTCAATTTTAAAGCAAAATATTCAAAAAAAGAAATAAAAAGTGAAGTGATTTTTAATAATGCAATCTCAATTATAAGAGTTGATGCCGTACAAATAACACAACTCCTTTTTAATTTACTAATAAATGCTGTCCATGCGTCGCCCAAAAAAAGCACCATTAAAACCATTATTGAGAACGACGACAAAAATCTTCTCATAAGAATCGAAGATCAAGGGCACGGAATACCTGATGAAACAAAACAAAAGATATTTGATCCATTTTTTACAACGAAAACCTTAAAAAACGGAGCAGGCCTAGGACTAAGTGTTGTTTACGGAATTGTCAAAAATCATAATGGAAAAATAACCGTCACAAATAATAATCCTCGTGGTACCATTTTTACAATCAGTCTACCAATTAGTTAATATATAAATGAACTCACTAAAAGAAAACATACTTATTGTCGATGATAATTACGAAATGCTGACTCTTTTTCAACGCACCATAAAAGCACTAAATTATCAAACCTATAAAGCCTCATCTGTCAATGAAGCAATTGAAGTTCTAAAAAATAATTCAATCAACTTATTAATCACAGATTTGAATATGCCTGAAATTAATGGCATCGAATTAATAAAATATACTGAGGAACATTTTCCAGAAATATCAAAATTAGTCGTAACAGGAATGCCTTCTATTGATAATGCTGTCGATGCAATTAAATCGGGCGCTTTAGAATATCTTATAAAACCTTTTACTAGTGAGGAGCTTTCTAAAGCCATTAAAAATTCACTTATAAAAAAACAAATACACCTGTCTATATCCCTGAAAAAACAAACAATAGCACTACAATAATTGGCCAATCAGCGCAGTTCAAAAATTTAATGGACATCATAAAAAGAGTACAAAATAACAAGGTAAATGTATTAATTGAAGGTGAAAGCGGTACTGGTAAAGAATTAATTGCAAAAGCAATCCATTATGAGGGCATATTATCGAAAATGCCATTTGTAACCGTAAATTGTGGAGGGCTACCTGAAAATTTATTAGAATCTGAATTGTTTGGATATACTAAAGGATCTTTTACTGGCGCTACAGAATCAAAAATCGGGTTATTTCAAGTCGCTTCTGGTGGTACAATTTTTCTGGACGAAATTGGAAATGCTCCCTTAACTGTTCAAACCAGACTTTTGAGAGTTATACAAGAAAAAGAAATCACTAGAGTTGGTAGCAGAACTTCTGAAAAGATAGACGTAAGAATAATTTGCGCCACTAATTACAACTTACAAGATATGGTTTTAAAAGGTACTTTTAGAGAAGATTTATACTTTCGCATAAATGTTATAAACATTCACACTACGCCTTTGCGCGAAAAAAGAAGATATAGTACTGCTTGCAAAAAAATTCATCAAAAAGTATGCGACCGAATACAATAAGCCAAATATAACAATGGACGAGAAGGTATTCAACATACTAACACGTTATTCTTGGCCAGGAAATATCAGAGAACTAGAAAACATAATACAGCGAATGATCATTATGAGTGATGAAATCATTACACTTCAAAATGTGCCCGACTATTTAAAATATCAAATACCTGCATCAACTGACTTTTACAAATCATTAAAGGAATTTGAAAAAGAACATATTTTAAAAATATTAAATGCAGTCAACAATAATAAAAGCAAAGCCGCTAAAATTTTAAAAATAGATCGCAAAACTTTAAATCAAAAAATCACTGATTAGTTCTCAAAATAATATTCATAAAAAAACCTAAAGAAGAGAAAATCTTGTCTTTTTTTTAAAGAATGAAAGTAATCACAACTTAAAGAAAAGTGAGTAATTATTCCTTTATTGAGTATAAATTTCTACCCAAAAAAAGAACAGTTTTAGTTTTAAAAAAATAATACACTGAATATCAATAGTTACCACAAAAATAAGCAGATTTAGGCATATTGTTTGCCTACAACAAGGCAAATAAATAATAAAATATGTTTTAATTATTTATTCAAAAATACATCAAAAACCAAATACTATTAAGCTGATGTGGTTATTAAAAAAAACAAAAAACAACCAAACAAACTAACTACCAATACATTAACAAAAAAAGTAGTAACTTTAATACGAAAAAACATCTACTGTGAAAACAATTCAGCATCATTATAGCGCTAACTTCGACTGGATAGAAAATTTAGCAAAGCAATTTGGAGGAAAAGTTGAAGGCAATTTCATAATTGTCCCTGAGGATATACAAATAGGCACAAGATATTTTCTTAACTGCGGAGAAGGTATTATGGCATATTACATCAATGTCGAATACAAGAAAAACTTTCGTCTTATACAAAAAAATCTTGAAGATGATTTCGTAGGACTTTATTACAATCTTACTGATGGTGAAGCCACTCTTTCAGTTAACAATCTTATGTACGACGTGAGCAGATGGCAATACAATGTATCTGCAATAGACAGCTCTTTAGAGTCAGAATATAACGTAACAGTTGGGAGTAAAACCTATGCGCTATGTATTTTTATTAAAAAAACCATTATCAAAGAATATCTTAAAAAGAATAATATCTTATTTAATAATATTGACGAAATAATTGATCCTCAAAAAAATACCATAATTCGATTTGACCGCATGGGAAATGATAGTTTTCATTTACTTGCAGATTTAAAAAAACTAAAAGTTGGTGGGCCAATATTTGATCTAAATCTTACAGCAACTGTACATATGCTGATTGCAAATTACTTAAAAAAAATGTCGACAAAACGAATAATTATACAAACGGTAAATCAACATGATTTAGCTTCAATAATTTCCATTCAGAAGTATCTTATTGAAAACATCGAAAATCACTTTCCGAGTATCAAATTATTAGCAGAAAAGGCAAATATGTCTGAGTCTAAATTCAAAAATCTATTTCATAAAATTACTGGAGACACGCCTAATGTTTTTTTTATGGAAAATAAACTATTAGAAGCTAAAGATTTACTTGATACTAAACAATTATCTATCTCTCAAGTCTCTGATAAATTGCATTTTACCAACAATTCATACTTTGCCTCAAAATTTAAAGAGCATTTTGGATTATCACCTAAGACTTATGTAAAAGATTTGTAAAATATATAATTCACATTGTAATAAAATCTAACTAAGGATGAAAAAAATTTTACATTATTATAGTTTGACACCAGAATGGCAAATCCCATTTGCAAAACAATTAGACACTAGCGTAGAGGATGACAAAATAATTGTATTTCCGGAAAAATTTGGACATGGGCACTCTTATTTTACAGAAGTTACAGCTGGAATATCTGTCTATTTTGTTGATATATCAATCCATCAGGCAATAAAATTGTGCCGTCAAAAATCAGAACATGAATTGTATATTTTTCATTTTGACTTAAGCGAACATATTAATTTAATCAAAATTGACAATGAAGATTATCAGATTGGATCTTATGACAAACTAGATCTTGCTATTATTGATAATCAGATTGAAAGCTCATACAAACCTACTCTCAATGAAAGAACTTTTGCTTTGAGAATACTCGTCGACAAAAAACTTCTAAACGATTTTATAGAAAAATACAAACATAAAATAGAATCAAGCGGAAAAATACAAAAAAAAGATGCGTTTTATCATTATGGTAATATTGACAGCAATAGTATATTACTTTTAAAATCACTTAAAACAAAATCAATACGTGACGTATCATTTGCCCCCTATATAAAAGGTGTTAGCTTAAAACTTTTAGGTAATTTTTTTAATAGGTTTTATGATAGTGAAAATAAAAAAAACATTCTAACTGAGGCTGAAAATGATGCAATTGACAAAACTAAAAATTTCCTTCTATCCAATTTACATAGCCCGTTCCCTTCTGTAACATTTTTAGCGACAATGGCTGGAATGTCTGAATCAAAATATAAAATGGCTTTTAAAAAATGTAATGATACTACCCCTAATAATTTCTTCATACACGAAAAAATGAAACTGGCCCAACAAATTTTACAAAGCGGAGAATACAGTTCTATTACTGAAGTCATATACGAATTAAACTACAGCAAATTAAGCTATTTTTCCTCTAAATATTTCGAAATTATTGGAAAAAAACCTATGGAAGATTTTATAAAGAAACCACACCATAAAAAATAAATTATATTCAAGCAAATAATTAAACATAAAAAAGGGACTCAAATTTTGAATCCCTTTTCTTTGAATTATAGTTTTCTAAAACTATTTAACAATTATAATAAACTCAGAACGTCTGTTTTGCTGATGCTCTGCTTCACTACAAGGTACACCATTTGAGCATCTATTGATCAAACGAGTTTCCCCATATCCTGTACCATTAACACGATCAGCCGCAATACCATGTTTAACAATATAATCTACAGTAGCTTTAGCTCTATTCTGAGATAACTTCATATTAAATTCATCACGTCCTCTACTATCTGTATGAGAGTTAACCTGTAAAGAAATGCTAGGTCTAGTCATTAACAAATCAACAATTTTATTCAATTCAACTTTTGAAGATTCACGAATATTATATCCGTTATAATCAAAATAGATAGGTTTTAAATCCAGAACTTTATTTAAATCATCACCAGGTTTCATTGTTTTTGTTTCATTGTCAACAACAACTTCCATTTCATTTACAAACTCAAATGAATATTCTCTTTTTTCCATAGGTTTAAAAGGAGGTGCGATCTGGATTTTTTCTGCTATTCCAGATTTTTTATATACCAGTTTATAATCAATAAACGGTTCTAAGTCTGCTTTATATTTACCTTGAGCATCTGTATAAACAGTTTTCACTAACTCATCCTTATCATTAAAAATATCAACTGCTACTCCTTCAATTGGACCTCCTGATGTGAATTTTAAAGTTCCAAATACAATTGGATTTATGTCAAAATCAAAAATTGGAGGGCTGTTTTCAGTAAAACTATAAATATCATCATTACCACCTCTGTCAGATGAAAAATATCCTTTTTTGTTTTTTCCATTAATTGCATAAGCAAAATCATCATTGCTACTGTTAACTCCATCACCAAGAGTTACCACATGGTAAACTCCTGAAAGATCTTTAATTGCCGCAAAGACGTCCAATCCTCCAAGTCCCGGATGCCCATCTGAAGAAAAATATAAAACTCCAGATGAATCCATAAAAGGATATGTTTCCCTTCCTAATGTATTAATTTCATCACTTAATTTAGTAACATCATTTCCTACATATCCACCTTTCTTTAAGCTCACTACGTAAATATCAGAATTACCAAAAGAATTTCCTCTGTCAGAGACAAAATAAAGCTCACTTTCATCAGGACTTAAAGCCGGGTGCGCAGAAGAAAATCCGTCACTATTAATAGGATATGCTAATTCTTTTACATCTTTCCATTCTCCATTAATATTATGAGCAACGTAAATTTTTAAATAGGTTGTACCATTCTTATCTTCTCCTAATTTTCCATCAACGTAATTGTTTCTGGTAAAAAACATAATTTTACCATCTTTTGTAATTGCTGGAGAACTTTGATGATATCTAGTATTTACATCTCCTTTTACCGCAACTGGGTTTTGTAATCCTCCATCAGTAGTGATATCTGCAGTATATAATTTTAAGAAAGACTTCTCGTTCCAACTATGTTTTCTTTTAATGATTACACCAGTATCTTTTGCAGATGAATAAATAACTTTATCTGCACCGTAAAATGTTCCGCCAAAGTCTGAAAATGGAGTATTTATTTCTACTGGTTTAAAAGTATAACGGCCAGATTGCTTTTTAATACCTTCCATTAATTTTATCTCATTCCAGTCTTCGCTTAAATCCTTCTTACCAGATTTCTTGTAATATTCTTTCATTACAGCTTCTGATTCTTTATATTTTTGGCTATTATTTAAAGCCTGTGCATATCTGAAATAATATTCTAAATGAGAGTCATTTGAATTTGCTAAAACTTTAGCATAACAATTTGCCGCTTCAGGGTAATTACTATTGAAATAATACGAATCACCCAATTTAGTATATAATTCTACTGAATTATTTCCTTTCTTAATTTGTTCATTATACAATTTGATAGCTTCAATAAAAGCAAATTTTTTATAAGCTTCATTAGCTTTCTCTAATCTAGTATCCTGCCCCATTACATTACTAATACTAGCTAAACATACTATCAGTAAAATAAAAGCATTCTGTATATTTTTGTACATCGTTATAGTTTTTTATTAAAATAGTATTAGAAAAATCTTGGAGTAACTAATCTAGATTTAGATTTACTTACTAATTCAAATCTTAAAAAAAGTTCATGAGATCCTGAGTTGTAATTTCCAATGTGAGTAGTATCATAATCATATGCATATCCAACCTGAATACCATCTGAAACCTGGAAACCTGCCAGTCCGCTAACAGCCGCATCCCAACGGTACGTCGCTCCTAAAGTAAGCTTATCATTAATCAAGAAATTTCCAGAGATATCTACAGCAATTGGCGCACCCGGAACTGCTTTAATTAAAGCCGCAGGCTTAAATTTAAGATATGGATTAAGATCAAAAACATAACCTCCTATTAAGTAAATATGTGATCTAGTTGAATACGTTGTAGCTTTAACATCATCAAAATAACTTGTTCTTAATATTTTTGGACTAGACAAACCTACGTACCAATTATACGAATGAACATAAAAACCAACCCCAACATTAGGAGAAAACTGCGATATTTGTCCACTAAAATATTGATCTGGATTTTCTACATTTAATTTAGTATAGTCAACATCAAAATTATCAATGCCCGCAGATACTCCAAATGAATACTTAACATCTGTACTTCCTAAAATTGTATAAGAATAATTAAGTGTTGCGCCCGTAGTTTTTGCAGGCCCAATCTGATCACTTACGACATTCAATCCTAAAGCATTTCTGCTTCCTAGTGGACTTTGAATTGAAAAATTCATTGTTTTTGGCGCTCCTTCAAGACCTACCCATTGCGTTCTATAAAGTGCCATTGCACTTAACACCTCTCTTGATCCAGTATACCCAGGATTAAAAGTCATGGTATTATACATATATTGTGAATATTGTGACTCCTGTTGCGCTGATGCACTAAAAATCCCTGCACACAATATGATTACTATGTGAAAAATATTTTTCATTACTTCTAAATTGATTTAAATTCTTAGAAAAGAAGATTATTGATTATTGATATACAGATAACCTGCTTTCTCAACTACTTTTTTGCCATTATTATATTTTAGGATATAAAAATAGGTTCCTGTAGGAAGTTTTTCATTTCTGTTGATTGTGACACGACCATCTGAATAGCCTCTAAACATAACATCACTTTCATTGTATGATTTTGCTTCATATACTTTCACACCCCATCTGTTATATATCTCAACCGTATTATCTGGATACTTATCAATTCCTTTAATATGGAAAGTATCATTGATACCATCATCATTAGGAGAAACTGCATTATATACAATCAAGTCGTCTGGTGGTGGAAGATCTTTCTTAACAAGGGCTACTGTAAATATCCCATAACCACTTACCACTCCTGTAACCAGCTGTGTATAGCTTGCACCTTTGCTTCCTTCATTTGTTCTCTCACTAACCACCCCTCCTTCTTTTATCCATTTAGACGACACAGGATCCCAACGTACGATTGCAATTGTAGTATCATCATTAAGATTAAAAAATTCCGAAGGCGTCGTTCTTGCATCAAGAGTAAGGCTTAAAACAATTTTGCTTGCACCTTGATCACGAGTAACATTCCAATACTCAGCATTATCTATCAACTGAATCGTTTCCTCTTTACTAGTATGAGGATATGTTGGATTAGAATTTTTTAAAAAGTATTGTGTCGTATAAATATCTCCTAATTCACCTCCTGTCGCATTGTAAGATGGTCTAAAATAAAGTTCATCTCCCACAGGAAATTCAAACATTTCATTCCCTTTCTTTTGGACTTTACCATCAACAAAACTTAAATCGCTTGCATCAGAATGGGTAGCATTTTCATTAAAAACCACTAATCCGTTGTCAGAATCTCCATCAATAATACCACTTAAAAATTCTGCTTTTTTATTTACTGAGATAACTGTCGATAAACGAAAAGGTATTAACGTACTGTAGTTTTCAAAAAGAACATTTTGAAAATTTGAAGTTTTAGATCCAAAAAGTCGTTGCGCTTTTTCTCCAATAAAAAAAGTTTTGCCAATACCGGTACTAGTAAAACTTACCACTCCGTCATTTGTCCAATTTTCAAAAATGTGTACTAGACCGTCATTAATGAAATTCCCAGTATCCTTATTATCATAATCCATGTAGATTGATAATATCGTTCCGTTTTCAACCTTTACATCCCCACTATTTACAAATTGAGCATAACTATTTGCAGAATAAAGGAATGCGGCGAGGCGACCAGCACAATAAAAAAACTTGCTTCTGAAATTCAAAACATTTTCTGTTCTTTCTATTTCTCCATGCATTTTATATAAAATTGTATTCTTTTTCATCATTTTATTTACTTTACAAATTGTACTAAATAACAGTGCAAAATTATAGCAAGCATAATGCTGAAATGTCTTCTAAAAGTTTTAAGTATATTAAAATAAGTCAGAATACACCAACTTAAAACAATCACAAAACACTGTAAATCAATTAAATATTTTTTTTGTTAATTTTTTTTCACTTAGATCACATATAGGTCATTGAAGATTTTAACCCTAAAGTTTTAACAAAACGAACGATCACAGAATATTCGGCATCAAAAAACTATTAAAAGTTGTTTAGCATAAAAAAGGAGGCCAAAGCCTCCTTAAATTTGTTTTATTATTAAAATTTTACTCAGCTAACACAATTACTGTATGTTTTTAGCGTATCAATTTTTACTAAGTAAATTTTAAAATCTTGAAATTGTTTGCCATTTATTACTACCTTCTGTAATAAGTTGATAAGTAACTCTGTTTCCTACAGTAATAGTAGCATCTGTTTCATCTACAGTACCTCCAGAAAACCCAATTGTTACTGTATTGGTAGAATTATCTACACGTTTCACTGTAAATACTCTACCTGCTCGCAACTCCTGACGGAATTGTTATCGCTACGTTTCCAGAAGCAAGATCTACTAACACTACATTATCTGTTACATCACTTAAAGTATAAGCACTAGTTTTACGTACAATATTCATTGTACTAATTATTGGCGCCACATTTGTCCATATTACATTTCCTGTTGCATCAGAAACTGCTATTTTTCCAGCTCCAGCACCTGTTGTAATTTGAGCAGTAGAGGTTATAACATTTCCAACTGTTACTGTTCCGCTTGCTGTTATGTTAGCGAGCACCAACAATATTAAAACCACTCATTTTTAAATCCTCAGTCGCAGTATGATTACCTAAGTTATCACCAGCACCTATTCCAGATCCGTCAATTAATTTTAAAACTCCGCTTGCATCAGCGACTAAAATTTTATCAGTAGAAGCACCAGCCTCTAATCCTTTTATTGCTAAAGTATTTGTTGGAGTGGCTACAATTGTAGAAGCATGTAAAAGAGCACCTCCTAATTGAATATTGCCTCCTGTTTTTGTTAAACCATTATCTGCGGTTGTAGGAGTAGCATCTACTTGAACCTTTTTACCATTTGGAGTGACAACAGTTTCTGTTTGCGCCATCATATATCCTCCTTGGATTAATAACAGCATGCATATTATTTTTTTCATTTCTTAATCATTTTTTTAAGGATCAACGAACTAGATTTAAATCAAAATATTAGAGAAAGGTCGCTTACTGTATTTATTAGCGACTTTACAGCCTTTCTTTTTTTAATATTATTTTGAATAATCAAATGTTACTAAATTAGTATCCGCAATTACCATCAATGCAAAATTACCATTTGATGCAGGAATGTAGTTTACTGTAGTCCCTGATATTGTATATGCATTTTTGTTAATTCTAACTCCATTGATATACATTTTTACCTTGGATATATCTGAAGGAGTATTGCTTAAATTAAAAATAGTTTGATTATCAGTTGTTACCGGAATCTCATCTATCACTTGTTGATTTCCAACTGCAGAAACATCTTTAGCATCTACCCATGTTGGTGTTGTTCCAACAGTTTGTAATATCTGTTTATCAGTACCTGGTGTTAAGCCAATATTTGTATCCTTAAATGCATTATTTACACCGTCAGAAATAGAAATTAAGTTTGTACCTGTCATTGTACCCGCACCAGATGTTGGTGCCGCTCCTGCTGGACCTTGTGGACCCTCTGGACCTGCTACTCCGTCAACCCCGTCTTTTCCGTTCTTGCCGTTGATCTTTGTCCATGTTCCATCAGAATTCTGAACAAAAACATCGCCAGTAGTCGTATTGGTGTAGATGTTCACGTCTTTTCCTGGATAGCCCGGTTCTCCGTCTTTTCCTGGATCGCTAGGGCCTGCATCCAGACCAACTGCTCCGTCTTTCCCATCAACCCCGTCTTTTCCGTTCTTGCCGTTGATCTTTGTCCATGTTCCATCAGAATTCTGAACAAAAACATCGCCAGTAGTCGTATTGGTATAGATGTTCACGTCTTTTCCTGGATAGCCCGGCTCTCCGTCTTTTCCTGGATCGCTAGGACCTGCATCCAAACCAACTGCTCCGTCTTTCCCGTCAACTCCGTCTTTTCCGTTCTTGCCGTTGATCTTTGTCCATGTTCCATCAGAATTCTGAACAAAAACATCGCCAGTAGTCGTATTGGTATAGATGTTCACGTCTTTTCCTGGATAGCCCGGTTCTCCGTCTTTTCCTGGATCGCTAGGGCCTGCATCCAGACCAACCGCTCCGTCTTTCCCGTCAACCCCGTCTTTTCCGTTCTTGCCGTTGATCTTTGTCCATGTTCCGTCGGAATTCTGAACAAAAACATCGCCAGTAGTCGTATTGGTATAGATGTTCACGTCTTTTCCTGGATAGCCCGGTTCTCCGTCTTTTCCTGGATCGCTAGGGCCTGCATCCAGACCAACCTCTCCGTCTTTCCCGTCAACCCCGTCTTTTCCGTTCTTGCCGTTGATCTTTGTCCATGTTCCATCAGAATTCTGAACAAAAACATCGCCAGTAGTCGTATTGGTATAGATGTTCACGTCTTTTCCTGGATAGCCCGGCTCTCCGTCTTTTCCTGGATCGCTAGGGCCTGCATCCAGACCAACCGCTCCGTCTTTCCCGTCAACCCCGTCTTTTCCGTTCTTGCCGTTGATCTTTGTCCATGTTCCATCAGAATTCTGAACAAAAACATCGCCAGTAGTCGTATTGGTATAGATGTTCACGTCTTTTCCTGGATAGCCCGGCTCTCCGTCTTTTCCTGGATCGCTAGGGCCTGCATCCAGACCAACCGCTCCGTCTTTCCCGTCAACCCCGTCTTTTCCGTTCTTGCCGTTGATCTTTGTCCATGTTCCATCAGAATTCTGAACAAAAACATCGCCAGTAGTCGTATTGGTATAGATGTTCACGTCTTTTCCTGGATAGCCCGGCTCTCCGTCTTTTCCTGGATCGCTAGGGCCTGCATCCAGACCAACCGCTCCGTCTTTCCCGTCAACCCCGTCTTTTCCGTTCTTGCCGTTGATCTTTGTCCATGTTCCATCAGAATTCTGAACAAAAACATCGCCAGTAGTCGTATTGGTATAGATGTTCACGTCTTTTCCTGGATAGCCCGGCTCTCCGTCTTTTCCTGGATCGCTAGGGCCTGCATCCAGACCAACCGCTCCGTCTTTCCCGTCAACCCCGTCTTTTCCGTTCTTGCCGTTGATCTTTGTCCATGTTCCATCAGAATTCTGAACAAAAACATCGCCAGTAGTCGTATTGGTATAGATGTTCACGTCTTTTCCTGGATAGCCCGGCTCTCCGTCTTTTCCTGGATCGCTAGGGCCTGCATCCAGACCAACTGCTCCGTCTTTCCCGTCAACCCCGTCTTTTCCGTTCTTGCCGTTGATCTTTGTCCATGTTCCATCAGAATTCTGAACAAAAACATCGCCAGTAGTCGTATTGGTATAGATGTTCACGTCTTTTCCTGGATAGCCCGGCTCTCCGTCTTTTCCTGGATCGCTAGGGCCTGCATCCAGACCAACCGCTCCGTCTTTCCCGTCAACCCCGTCTTTTCCGTTCTTGCCGTTGATCTTTGTCCATGTTCCGTCGGAATTCTGAACAAAAACATCGCCAGTAGTCGTATTGGTATAGATGTTCACGTCTTTTCCTGGATAGCCCGGCTCTCCGTCTTTTCCTGGATCGCTAGGACCTGCATCCAGACCAACCGCTCCGTCTTTCCCGTCAACCCCGTCTTTTCCGTTCTTGCCGTTGATCTTTGTCCATGTTCCATCGGAATTCTGAACAAAAACATCGCCAGTAGTCGTATTGGTATAGATGTTCACGTCTTTTCCTGGATAGCCCGGTTCCCCGTCTTTTCCTGGATCGCTAGGGCCTGCATCCAGACCAACCGCTCCGTCTTTCCCGTCAACCCCGTCTTTTCCGTTCTTGCCGTTGATCTTTGTCCATGTTCCATCGGAATTCTGAACAAAAACATCGCCAGTAGTCGTATTGGTGTAGATGTTCACGTCTTTTCCTGGATAGCCCGGTTCCCCGTCTTTTCCTGGATCGCTAGGGCCTGCATCCAGACCAACCGCTCCGTCTTTCCCGTCAACCCCGTCTTTTCCGTTCTTGCCGTTGATCTTTGTCCATGTTCCATCGGAATTCTGAACAAAAACATCGCCAGTAGTCGTATTGGTGTAGATGTTCACGTCTTTTCCTGGATAGCCCGGCTCTCCGTCTTTTCCTGGATCGCTAGGGCCTGCATCCAGACCAACCGCTCCGTCTTTCCCGTCAACCCCGTCTTTTCCGTTCTTGCCGTTGATCTTTGTCCATGTTCCATCGGAGTTCTGAACAAAAACATCGCCAGTAGTCGTATTGGTATAGATGTTCACGTCTTTTCCTGGATAGCCCGGCTCTCCGTCTTTTCCTGGATCGCTAGGGCCTGCATCCAAACCAACTGCTCCGTCTTTCCCGTTTTTTCCATTAATTGGTGTCCAAGTTCCATCTACATTTTGAATATAGACTATACCAGACTGATAATCAGTATAAATATTTATATCATCACCAGGATATGTAGAAGTCCCTTTTGGCCCTGGAGCTCCATCACCACCAGCAACACCAACTTTTCCATCTTTTCCATCTTTTCCATCTTTTCCATCTTTTCCTGACCCAGAACCTGATTCACCAGAAACAGCCATTCTATTCCATTTATTGTTATACCAATAGTAGTAACCTGGTACAATGTCTCCAAGTGTCTCAGTAGCAAAAACCAATAAACTTTCAGCCTTTCCTTTTAGAGGATCAATTACAATTGGTGCATAAGTAGCCGTGTTTGTCAATCTAACCCTAGGTATTAAAACACCTCTTATATCACCACCATCCTTATCTTTAATTTCGGTAGTGACCTCTAATTGAGCCGATCCATGGGGAGTTTTTGTTCCTATACCAACCTGAGAATAAGCTGATATAGTTCCTAAAACCATGAATAAAGGGAGTAATCTATTTTTCATAACCTTTAGTCTTATGTGTTAATTATTTTCTTAAGTATTTAAAATCCAAACGACTAGATTTCAAAGTGCAAAGTTCCTCTGAAAATGAGTTTATTTTTGCCTGTAAAAGTTTTTAAACTTATAGATTAGGGTATATATGATTTGACACTCACAAACAACTTATTATCAACAACTTAAAACCATATGAAAGAAAAAAAGAAAAAAATGTTTATCAATTGAATAAAAAACTATTCTAAGAATGCTTTTGAAATAAATAAAACTTATGGCGCTTTTAATTAAAAAAATCGTGGTGTTATTATTCTGTACTTTGTTTTAGCAAACAAATCAAAACGAAGAAAAATTTCATGGGATCCTCCATTATAATTTCCAATGTTAGTAACATCATAATCGAAAGCATATCCTAATAGTAAGACCTTGGTTAATTTGAAACCCGGCCATTCCGCTCACTGTAGCATCCCATCTGTATGCCAATTCCAATGTTAACTTATCTATAAAAAGAAAGTTTGCTGATAAATCTACCGCTATTAGTGGACCTTTTACCGCTTTTACCGTTGTCGCCGGTTTGAATTGAATGTTTTCATTCAATTTAAACACATAACCGGCCATAGCATAAAAATGCATATTTTGTAAAGCAATAGAGACCTTCACATCATCATAAAACTTTGTTTCTATAATTTGAGGAATTGATACACCAAAATACCAGTGAACTGAATGAAAATAAACTCCAGCTCCTATATTAGGAGAAACTTCGCTTAAAACTCCGATAAAATAAGGATCATCTGGATCATAAATATTGAGTTTGTTAAAATCAACTTGCATGAAATCAATTGAAAAGCTCACACCTAAGGACATAATAAGTGATTCGAATAATTGTATAGGACGAGAATACCCTAACGATAAAATTGTATCAGAAGATGGTCCTATTTGATCATTAATAACGGATAATCCAACTCCTTGACCATTTTGGGCAATGGGACTCTCGATTGAAAAATTTGCTGTTACAGGCGCCCCATCTAATCTTACCCATTATGCCCTATACATTGCAAACACACCTGGTACTCCACGTATGCCTATATAACCAGGATTTATACTCATGGTATTATACATATATTTGTGGATACTGCGATTGCTGTTGGGCAAAACATTAGAAAAAATATAGAAAAATCAAAACTAAAAGTATTTTTTGATTCAAAATTGCCGTTTTGGATTTATACGAAAAGAGTTCAGTCTTTATTCATTAAGTGTTTTTAATGGATTAGAAACTTAATAATAACGATACATTAGGTCTTATTGCGATGGGGTTTGCATATACTACTTATTTGAAAATTATAAATAGTAAAATTTAGACCTTAAAAATCGCTAATCAAATCAACTTTGAAAGCACTTTTTGATTATTTAAAACTCAAATGAAAATAAAGGCAATTAGTAATGAAAACAAGTAATTGAAATATCTTGTTTCATAAAGACACAAAATAAACGGGCTTATAAAAGAATATAGCCAATTGCTGTTCTTTATAAAAAAACAGTTTGTTTATAAGCAGATAGAAAAATTTAATTCAGAAAAAAACCGCATACCTATTAAGATTACTAAAAACCAGCAAATTATCACAAAACAATTTATTAATTTTTAGAAAAGTAAAAAGAATGAATATTATTTTATTCCTTTTTGAAGTGTATTGAGAGAAGAATCTTTTAAAACTTTAATCTGATTTATTACAATTTGTGCGATTTTATTTGCCCCTAATAAAGAGAGATGTGTATCGTCTTTTTTTCATCCTTATAATAAGGTACTTCTCCAACTTTGAAATGCAAATGAAGTTGTTTGGATTTTTCTGGACCATAAGATTGCTCCAAAAGCTCTGTATAATATTCTAAATCTATAAAAGGTACTTTATATTCTTGTGCAACTAATCTAGTTTCTAAAGGATAATCTCCATGCGTGGGAACCAAAACACCTTTCTCATTAAAATTGCGTCTTGCAATAGAAGTAAGTAATATTGGGATCGCGCCTTTCTCTCGGGTTTCATTTACAAAACGAATTAAATTATACCTATATGTAGTATGCGGATTCGTGTAACGGGTTGAATCTTCTATTTTCTCGTCATTGTGCCCAAATTCTATAAAAACATAATCTCCTTTTTTTAGCTTTTTATAAATAGAATCCCAACGATTCTCATTAATAAAACTTTTTGTGCTCCTACCGTTTACAGCTTTATTTACAACAGTGATATTATCAGTAAAAAAAGGCTGTAAAACCTGAGCCCAACCATGTTCTGGATTACGGTCTGGGTCTTTTTTATTTGCCATTGTTGAATCGCCAATTGTGTATAGGGTTGTTTTTTGTCCAAAACAAATTGATGATAGTAATAAAGCAAAGAAGATATATTTTTTCATTTTGAGTTGTTGTTATATTATATTTATCAATCAAAAAAGATTTGTCATTTTTGTACCAAGTTAGACGCACTGCGGTGCGGCTCTACATTATTTTGCCGCAGAAGGAACAGTTGCACGCTTACCAATAAAAACATCGGTCATCAAAACATTTTCAGCATTCTCGTTTGATAGTGCATTTTTTGCCTCTTTTATTTCGATATTTTTAAAAAATAGGTTTTGAATTTTTTTATCTGAAAATCCCTGAATAACAATTCCTGATTCAGAAGCTTTATTGCGGCTGATATCTGAAAAATAAATATTAGATATTTCTGATTGATAGCCCTTTCCTTCTCCATGGTAATTTGCAGTTATGTACAAGCAATCTTCTACTTCATCCAAAGCAATATTTCGAACAAAAACATTTTTAATAAAACCGCCTCTATCTGCATTGGTCTTCAAATAAATACCTCTTTTTAAATATCCAATTGTTTTGCAATTTTCAACAAAGACGTTTTGAACTCCAGCCGACATTTCACTTCCTATTACTACACCATGTAGTCCTTTAAAATTACAGTTCCTTATGACGATGTTTTCGCTTGGTGTTTTAGCATTAGCTCTTCCTTCATGATCTCTTCCGGCTTTTATAGCCACATTGTCGTCTCCATTATTGAAGGCAACGTTTTCAATCAAAACATCTTTCGAGTATTCTGGATCAATTCCGTCGTTATTAAAATTCAATGATTTATAACTTATTCCTCTAATTGTAACGCTTTGAGACTTCAACAAATGAAGACACCAAAATGGAGAATTCTCAATTCTGATGTTTTCTACCAAGATATTTTTGCAGTTAAAAAACTGAATCATCTGCGGACGCAAAAAATAACCATCACCAAACTTTCTTTCAGTCAATGCAACATTATTATGATTCATGTCTCGACTTCTGTTTTTACCTGCTTCTTCTTTTTTCTTAAAACTTTTCCAAACATTTCCACCTTCCCCATCAATTGTTCCTTCTCCTGTGATCGCAATATTCGAACATTCATAAGCATATATAAGCGGACTGTAATTGTACAGCATTGTACCTTCCCAACTTGTCAAAACCATTGGATAATCTTTTGGATTATCGCTGAATTTTATTTTTGCACCTTTTTCAATCTTAAGATTAATATTGCTCTCAAAATGGATTGGGCCGTTTAGTTTATAAGTACCTTTTGGCACTATAATCGTCCCACCATTATTCTTTTTACACAATGCCATTGCTTTGTCAAATGCAGGTTTGTTGTTTGAAACTGAGTCTCCTTTTGCACCAAGTTTCACTACATTAACTTGATAAGCAGGAATAATTGGCAATTGAATTCTCTTGATAATCGAGTCAACTCTTTCAGATGGAAACTTTTCTTTTTGAGCAAAAGAAAATGTAGAGATCAGTAAAAATATAAGGTACTTTAAATTCATCGCAATTACATTTAAAAATCATATTTTATTTTGAATACCAACCAGATAAATCATCTTTCAGAATATTTTCTATGGTATATTTCTCCGCTTCATTCTTTTTTAATTGATGTGACCATGAAACTCTTTTTGCAGGCCGAAAACCTTCTCCACTGCAATTATATTCAGCATAAAAAGTATTCCTTTCGGCTTCTGGTTTTGACCAGTTTTCCCAACCTTCTGCTCTGATTTGTTTACCTAATTCACAATTCAAAAAAACTGTTTTGGCATAAATACGCCAAGGTCTTCCTAAATAAACTGCATCTGCAGACGGTTCTGCCGTTAACTTACAATTCTTAAAAACAAATCCAAAAGAAGTTCCTTCTGGCGTTGACGCGACTGTTATATAAGAGTTTTTAATACTATGAATTTCGCAGTTTTCAAATAATGCTGTTGCGCTTCCAAAAATAAAATCTGTTGTACCTTCTATATAACAATTTACAAAATACTGCTTTGCTTCCTTTCCTGATAAATACAAAGTATCTTGATTTCCGAGAATATTGCAATTCGAAATTTTAGCACGATTTGCTACAACCGAAAGTGCAATTCCTTGTCCGTTATCTCCCGAAGCATTTTTTATTGTAAGATTTGATGCCGAAAAATCATCACCTTCAACCAAAACTGTATAAGTATAAAAAGTGCTGTTTCTTCCTAAATTGATTTTTGAAAAATTGTCATCAAAAGTAATAATGGTTTTTTCCTTGCTTTCTCCTTGTAAAACTACATTTGTATTCCACTCTGGAATTCTAACTTTTTCATTATAAATTCCGTTTTTTACTGAAATTGTCACTTTTTCGTAAGGAAATGCGGGACAAGCATAAACAGCATCCTGAATTTTGGTAAAATCTCCCGAACCATCTTGAGCGACAGTAATTAAGGTTACATTTTTTTATCTGCAGATGAAACTTTTGTTCCATTTTTGATCGCCCATGCTGGATATTTTTTCAGTACTTCTTTTGGTGCATCAGAATACCAAGAGTAACCATTTCGTCTTTCAGAACCTATTTGATCCAATGATTTTTTCTTGATTCCGTCGCGGTCACAAAAGAAAGGTTCATTGGTTTCTAAATCCATAAATCTAGCCCAAATTGGTCCTGCATTTACCGCTGGAAGCATTTTTTTATCAATAATTTTTCCCTGATCATTCAAAACCCTTTTTTCTTCTAAATTGGTGATTTTCGTTTTTTCAAACCATTCCTCTGCACTTTTTACAGCAATCAAAATTTCTCTCGAAGGTTTTTCAATCGACATTAAAAGCAATACAATTTTAGTTGATTCGTAACCACTCAATGATGCTAATTCAAAAGCTCTTGCATTTGCTGGCGCAAGCGTCACTTCATCATGTTGCGCGCACCAAGCCGTTAAAACACCGTTTTGCTTGTATTGCGTTTTTAAAATACAATCAATCCCTTTTTCGAATGCTTTTTTACATTTTTCAACAATTTCTTTTGATGGCTTAATGCTATAAAAATCAGTTTCTTCACTAATTTGTTTCATGACATTCATGATATTCACCATCGAATCGTCATTGTATGTGATATGTGTATAATATCCTTTTTTTAGTGGATAAAATTGAGGCCAGCCACCGTTTGCGTATTGCGCTTCCAACAAATAATTCACGCCTTTTAAAAATGATTCTTTGTATCGCTCATCTTTTACCTGTGCATACATTCTAGACATAAAAAGCATTTCTTGGCAAGTTGCTCCATTATCTGTTGTAGTTTCAATAGCTGTTTTTTTAAGTGCAATCAAATCCTTTTTTTGACTTGGATTTAGTTCACTTTGCATTTGAATATTTTTTGGCCATCCGCCAATATTTCTCTGATAAAGCAAAACATTTTCTGCAATTCTTTTTGCATCATCAGAACTAAACCAAGATGATTCATTTTTACGAATAATATCTGGCCAGTTTTTATAGGTATTTTGCGCATTCATACCAATGCTAAACACCATCGCAAAAAACAAAATTATTTTTTTATTTGAATCATGTTAATCCGTTTTAACTCTTAATTATTTTATTCGAAATGCCTAAATATTAATTTTTGAAGAACAAAAAAATCTAAAAATCATTTTAAGGTTATTAAAATAAATCTTTTTCTTACAAAATATGTTCTGATATTATTTTTTAAAGTTCTTTTCTTAAAAACAATTTACAGAAGTCGTTTTTTTGAAAATCTGAAAAAATGTATTTTATGACTTTTTATTTCGTTAATCTAAACCAATCGACCGCTACATTTCCAGAATCATTTGTAATTTTTTCGCTCAAAGCAAAAAGACCGACTTTGGCGCCAATCCATTTTCCTTCTTTTGAAATAAAGTCATTTCCAATTGGCTGATATTTTTTATCATCTAAACTATAATAGAAACTACATATTCCGCCTTTTTTGATTTTCACTCGCAAATAAATTGTGTTATTAGAAATCGAAACCGGACTAGTTTCAGTTTCTTCCATCTTTTTATCAAAAGTTCCAGTTTTCTGATTCAGATATAATTTTCCGTTATCATTTTTTAAATTCAAATAACTATAATCTAATCCCATTATAATCAAACCTGTACTTTCTCCATTTAATCTGGCATTGAAAGTTATTTTTGCAGTTGCAGTGAACTCTTCAGCTGGGAATTTTTGAAGAAGCAAATTTGGCGCTTCAAAAATTTTCTTGCTGTCTTTAATTGTTGGCAGACAATATAAATTCAAATAACCTAAACTTGTCGGAAATCCCCAATTATTCTGCGCATTTGCCTGCCATTGCCATTGCAGTCCAAGTTTTGGTTCATTAAATTCATCTGAAGTTGCAGGATTTTCAATTGAATATTTCTTGCCGACGTTTGGCTTTTTGAAAGTGGTTACTGGCTCTCCAATTCCGTTTTTGTCAAAATCCTGCCCCATAACCGGCCAATCATTTTCCCATTTCATTGGCTGAAGATGAACAATTCTTCCATAAGCTCCTTTATCCTGAAAATGTATAAACCAATCTTCGCCAGTTTGAGTTTGCACCCAAGCGCCTTGATGCGGACCATTAATATTTGTTTTTCCTTGTTCTAAAACTTTTTTCTTTTCATAAGGTCCAAAAACATTTTTAGATCTAAGAACGGTTTGCCAGCCCGTAGAAACTCCACCTGCCGGAGCAAAAATATAATAGAAGCCGTTTCTTTTATAAAACTTTGGCCCTTCAATAGTTCCTTCTCCATCATGACCATCAATTACCATAACTTCATCATTGTTAGTAGCAGTTCCTTCTGGATTCATACTACAAACCACTAGCAAACTTTTGATTTTTGCGCGACTTCCTGCAAAAGCATGAACTAAATACACTTTGCCATCATTATCCCATAACGGACTAGGATCTATAAGACCGCTTCCTGCTTTTACCAAAACAGGTTCTGACCAAGGTCCTTCTGCTTTTTGGGCTTTAATCATATAAATTCCAAAATCTGGATCTGGGTAATAAATATAAAATTCATTGTTATGGAAATTGATACTTGGTGCCCAAACTCCGTTTCCATGCTGTACTTTATCAAAGGTTTCAAATGGAGGCTGTTTTGGAAGAGCATAACTTAAAATTTTCCAGTTTACAAGGTCTTTAGAATGCAAAATTGGAAGCCCCGGAATACAATTAAAAGACGATGCTGTCATGTAAAAATCATCGCCTACGCGAACAACATCTGGATCTGAATAATCGGCATGGATGATTGGGTTTGTATAAGTTCCGTCTCCATTATCTGGTACCCAAACTTGTGCTGTATTTTTTTGAAAGAAAAAAATCGAAGAAATAAAAAGGATGATTTTTATGTTTTTCATTTTAATAACAATTTCCATATATAATCAACCCGACAGGTTTTTTAAAACTTATCGGGTTTCTATCTATAAATTATCGATTCAATTCTAAAGCGGCTAAAATAAATGGTCCAGTTGCTTTAGGATCATTGTCTTTCTTTTTCTCTTTCACATAATATTCGTAAGAACCATCTCTGTATGGAGTCCCGCCCAAACCAGCAACTTGACACGCTTGAGTTAATGTAATAGTACCGTCAGCATCCACTTTCATCAATTTTGTAGTCAAGCCATCAAAAGCTTTGTTCGCCAATTTTTTAAATTTCGCAGGCAAATATCCTTTATTTGCTCCTTTTGCGAAAGCATAAGCAAACATTGAAGATCCTGAAGCTTCTAAATAATTTCCTTCTTTACCACCTTTGTCCGTTACTTGATACCACAAACCTGATTTATCTTGATATTTAGCTAAAGCCTCGCAAGCACTGTTTAGATATTTTACTAATTCCTTTTGTTTTGGATGTTCTTTTGGCATGTAATCCAAAACATCAACAAGCGCCATAACATACCATCCTAAAGCTCTTGACCAAAAATTTGGCGAATTTCCTGTTTCTTTATTTGCCCACGGCATTTGCTTGCTTGAATCCCAACCATGATACAATAAACCCGTTTTGGGATCGGTTGCATGAAGTTGAATTTCTTCAAATTGTTTTGCTACATCATCTAGATATTTTCCGTTTTCAAAAGTAACAGTGTATTGCGCATAAAATGGCTCACCCATGTACAAACCATCTAGCCACATTTGATTTGGATAAATATTTTTATGCCAAAATCCGCCTTCTGGTGTTCTTGGTTGTTCTGATAATTGTTTGCGCAACAATTGCATTGCTTTTAAATATTTTTCTTCTTTGGTTTTTGCATAAATATCAAAAAGCAAACGACCAGAAACAATCATATCAATATTGTATTTCTCCAATTCATAAGACTTAATAGTTCCATCATTCTGAACCAAAGCATCAACATATCCTTTTACATAAACTGGATATCTCGGATCAGGATTCTTTTTGTATAATTCTTCAAAACCATGCAAAACCAATCCATGAACATAATCCCATTTTGGCGCTTTTGAATCGTCAATCATATAAGCTTCTGGATGGCGTTTCATTAAAGTCAAAGCCATTTTATCTGACCATTTTGAGTTCTTTGGAACAACGATCTCTTTTTCTTGAGAAATTGCCTTAGAGCTTGTAAAAGCAATCAAACAAGTTATTGCGACCGATGCGAAATACCCAAGTTTTCTTTTATTTTTCATTTTAAAATATATTTTAAGTTTTGCTTTGTTTCGAAATTATTTAAAAATCTTATCTAAAAATTGCGTAATATATCCTTCCATCTCTGTAAACCAAGGTTCAAAAAACCAAAATGAATGAGGCGAATCCTTGATTGTTTTTACTTCATTGTAAATTTTGTACCCATTTAAAATCGTAATCATATCATCCCTCCCGGCATGAAATCGGTCAAAACTGCTGTTTATAAAAAGAATTGGAGGCGTATTTTTATCTGTATGACTTAAAGCCGAAGCATTCCTCCAATTTTCAGGATTCTCTTCATAAGATCCTTTTAACCAAAACGATGCCATTTCTCCTTCTTGGGATTCTGGATGCTTAAAAGCTAAAATTCCATCGACATCAATAATCGCATGTACTTTTGAAGAAGATTTACTTTTAAAACTTGAATCCTCAAAAGCCGAATTTCCATTAGTCGTGCCAATCAGCGCCGCCATTTGCCCTCCCGAAGAACATCCTAAAACTGTAATTTTATTTGGATCTACATGGAATCTTTTGGCGTTATCTTTTATAAACTTTATTGCATTTTTAATATCATAAACTGCTTCTGGATATTTTGCTTCCAATGACAATCTGTACTCAACTGGAAAACAAGAATAACCTTTTGAAGCAATTTCTTGTGCAAGAATCTGCATTTGGCTTTTGTTTCCGGATCTCCATCCACCGCCATGAATCATAACTACCACCGGATTTGCTTTTTTCTTATTATAAAAGTAAGCGTCAAGATGCAATTTCCTATCTCCGATAGTATTATAAATCAAATCATTACTTTGACCTACATTCAAATCCTTTTTTCTTTTACAATCGTAATAAAAGGATATTTTTTAATGAGTTTATTGTAAGTACTCTTTACCGTATACGAAGTATCAATACTGTACTGACTTTGCGCCCTTACAGCAGTTAAAAGCAACAATAAAAACAGAACTTTTCTTTTCATTTCAGCGCTTCTAATTTTTAGTTAAGAAAGGAGTTCAATTCTCGATCAAACTCCTTTTTTAACAACTTCAAAAAACAACTTTCTTAAAAAATCATCAAATTATTACTAACCAAGATTTTTGAAAAATAAAAACACAAAATTGCTTTTTATTTCTTTTTGATAATTAGTTGAAAGTTCACAATTGGTTTGGTTATAAAGTAAATTAAGTGGTTTAATTTTTAATGGATTCTATTTTTTTACCGTTAATGTAGGTATTTATAAAATTTACCGTTTTCACATTTTTCAGCGAATAAACAGAATCAACTTTTGCTATTGTAACATTTTTAAATGTAATGTTTTCAATTGGAGATTCTTTGTAGCCATCTGCTAAAATCCCAAATTTTCCTCCATTTTTCACCTTAACATTTTCAAGGCTTATATTTTTTATCGCTGGAATAAAATTCCCAACCTGGCTTCCATAAATATCATAAAACATTGTCACTCTCAAGACGCATTCTTTAACGGTTCCAACTTCAATATTTCGTACATAAATATCTTCTGTAGTTCCTCCACGTTTCGAATTCGTTTTGATTCTGATCGCGCGATCTAGTTCTGGACTATCCATCACACAATTTTCAACATAAACATTATTGACGCCAGCTGTAATCTCGCTTCCCATTACAACACCGCCATGACCATCAATCATTTTGCAGTTTTGAACGATAATATTTTTACTCGGAATTCCGACTCTTCTTCCATCGGCATCTCTTCCAGATTTAATTGCAATACAATCATCGCCCGTATTGAAAGTACAATTTTTGATAATTACATTTTGTGAATATTCAGGATCGCGACCATCATTATTTGGTCCGTGGCTATTTACAGTAACACCATCAACAATTACATTATTTGATTTTAAAGGATGTAAAATCCAAAACGGTGCGTTAATTACTGTAATGTCTTTTATCAAAACCGTGTTACATTCAAAAAACTCAATAAAATTAGGACGCAAATAATGTCCTTCACCAAAAACACGTTCGGCAACCGGAACGCCCTTTTCAACCATTTCAACCAAATTATCACGATTTAATGGGTCGTGCTGTGATGGTTGTCCTTTGTCCCAACCATATCTTTTGTCGCCACACCAAGGCCACCAATTTGTATTATTAGCCTGTCCATTTAAAATCCCTTTTCCCGTGATTGCAACATTGGTTTTACCCTTTGCAGAAATCAATGGTGAATGATTCATCAATTCTGTTCCTTCCCAAGAAGTGTGAACCAATGGATAATCTTTTGAATTTGTGCTAAAAAGAATTTCTGCTTGATCTTCTAAATGCAAATTGACATTGCTTTCCAAATGAATTGGACCTGTCAAATATTTTCCATTTGGCACTAAAACTTTTCCTCCACCATTTGCCGCACATTCCTTAATCGCTTTTTCAAAAGCAAGCGTATTCATTGTCTTCCCATCAGCTATAGCGCCAAAATCATTTATATTATAGGTTTTGTTTACAAAATGTGCTTCGGGAATACTTTTTATAATTAACTCCATCTTTTTCCAAGGATCTGCTTCAGAAACTCCTGAAACTTGTTTTCCGCAAGATAAAATTACAACAGAAAAGATACCTGAAAATAAGATTGATTTTAACGCTAAAGACTTATTTGTAATCATTTACGCAGTTTTATATGGTTTGAGCCAATAAATTGACGATAATTATGTAATCGATTACACGAAAGTATAAAATTTGTTTCTACAGAACAAATTTATTTAGAAATAATTTATATATTTAATTTTTATTTGCAATTATATTTACAGTTAACATAAAAAAATACATAATTTTTTATCATTGTAGAACTGAAAACGTTTGAGTTATTAATTATGTAATCGATAACAAAAAATATTGTCATATATAAAAAAATGTATTTTTGTTTAAAAATTAAATCTGAAAACTTTTTTTAATGAGCGAAAAAATAACCATTTATGATATTGCCAAGAAATTGAATATCACTGTCGCGACTGTTTCCAGAGCTTTAAACAACAACCCAAAAATAAAAGAAAGCACTAGAGAACTGGTCATCAAAACCGTCGCATCAATGAACTACAAGCAAAACAAACTTGCTTTAGCATTAAAAAGCGGACGAAGCAATAATATTGGTGTTATTGTTCCTCGTATTGACAGCAACTTTTTTGCATCGGTTATTAGAGGTATTGAAGAAGAACTTCATCCTCATGGTTATCAGGTAATTATTTGTCAGACACATGAAAGTGCAAAAAGAGAGAATGAAAATCTATATACCTTAATAGATGCTCAGGTTGATGGAATTATGATGTCGGTTACTGACGTTGCTGATGAAAATATTGGCGCTTTCAATTATGTTCTAGAAAAAAACGTTCCATTAATCTTTTTTGACCGAAGCAAACACATAGACGGAGTAAGTTCTGTAACTATCAATGATTTTAAAGGTGGCTATGTAGCAACAAAGCATCTTATAAATGAAGGTTGCCGTGCAATTGCACATTTTTCAGGAGATCAATCTCTAGAAATTTTCAAAAACAGGTTTTTAGGTTATAAACAAGCTCTACTAGACAACGGACTGACTTTTAACGAAGATTATGTAATTCGCACTAAAAGTAGTGTTGAAGCCGGAAAAGAAGCAATTAATGCTCTTTTAGCTTTAGAAACGCCACCTGATGCCCTATTTTCTGCCAGTGATTTTGCGGCTTTAGGAGCTATTCAGGAATTAAAAGAAAAAACATCCGTATTCCAGAAGAATTTTGCGTTGCAGGATTCAGTAACGAGCCATTTACTAAATTCATGGAATTATCAATTACCTCTGTAGATCAATCTCCACTCGAAATGGGAAAAATGTCTGCTCGAGTTTTCTTGGAACAAGTCGACAAAACAGATACAATCAAAATTGAGAAAAAAGTGGTTCTTGCACCAGAATTGCATATCCGTAAATCGTCTTCAAGAACTAATTTTTAATTTTTTTCCCTTATAAATTATATAACAGGCTATTTCGCTATTTCAAACGGATAGCCTTTTTTATAAGCTTCAGCGAAGCGAAATATTAATAGCAAAAGTTAAATTGTTACAACATAAAGCTCCAGAGGAGCGACATATATTTAGTTTGCAGAAAAAATATATGTCGCTCCTCTGGAGCTTTATTTTTATTTATCTTATTGTAATTCTATAAATATTTTGCTCCGCTGGAGCTTTCATAAAAAAAGACGCACTACTGTGCGTCTCTACATATAAACTTTGCCACTTTGTATCTTTGTAACTTTGAGCCTAAAAAACTATAAAGAAACTCCTCTTTTCCAAGGAATAAATACATCTTGTTTCAACTGGTCTGCTTTTGTTTCCACGTTTCCGCTCGCCAATTCTATAATGTAATCTACTATTTCTGCTCCAACCTCGGTAATGGTTTTTTCACCAGTAATCACCGTTCCGGCATTTACATCGATAATATCAGACATTCTATTAATTAATGCCGTGTTCGAAGAAATTTTTACAACGGGTGCAATCGGATTTCCCATCGGATTTCCTAAACCTGTGGTAAACAAAACAACAGTTGCGCCCGATCCAACCAATCCTGTGGTACATTCTGCGTCATTTCCTGGCGTATTTAAAAGACTTAATCCTGGTTTTGAAATATACTCTCCGTAATCTAAAACATCTACAACAGGTGAAGTTCCACCTTTTTTAGTCGCGCCAGCAGATTTCATTGCATCTGTAATTAATCCGTCTTTGATATTTCCCGGAGATGGGTTCATATCAAACCCTGAACCTGCATCTACAACTGATTTTTCAAAAGCTTTCATTAAAGTTAAAAACTTATCTGCTTTTTCTTCGTCCACACATCTATTCATCAATTCTTGCTCAACGCCACATAATTCCGGAAACTCTGCCAAAATTGTTTTCCCTCCCAAAGCCGCAAAAATATCTGAAACAACTCCTAATGCCGGATTAGCAGAAATTCCGGAAAATCCATCAGACCCTCCACATTCTAAACCAATACTTAGCTTTGAAAGAGGAGCAGGTTTTCGTTCAATTTTGTTGGCTCTTTTAATGGCTTCATAAGAATCTTTAATCACCATTTGAAACATTTGATCAGTAGTTCCAATTTGTTGTTGCTCATAGATCAAAATTTCTTTATCACTATTCGGGCTCATTTCTTTCAATGCCTTTTTAAAAATATCAACTTGCAAATTTTGGCAACCTAAACTTAAAACAGTTGCACCTGCAACATTTGGGTTGTTCACATATCCTGCAAGCAGTTTTGCCAACAATTCTGAATCTTGTCGAATCCCTCCACAACCACCTTGATGATTGATAAATTTCACTTCGACATTATCTAAAAGATTTTCATTTAAATTTTTAGCCGAAACTTCTTCTATGCTTTTTTCTTCAATTAAAGAACGCAACAAGTTTTTATAAGAAACTTCTTTTTTGGGCATTAATTCGTTTTCAAAAATATCTTTCAGTTTTTCGATATTTTTGTTTTCGCAAAAAACCAATGGAAAAAACAACCAAACGTTTTTGGTTCCAACTTGTCCATCAGTACGGTGGTATCCGTTGAAAGTTTTGTCTTTCCAACGATCTACATTTGGTGGAGTCCAACCTAAATTTCCGTTTTTACCAAAAACTTTTTCACTTTGATGTTTTACATTTTCAGTGGTAATTACTTCTCCTTTTTTTATAGGTTTAGCGACTTTTCCAACCAAAACACCATACATTATAATATCATCACCAATTGAAAAATCTTTCTCTGTGATTTTATGTTTTGCTTTAACATCAGTTGTTGGTGAGACAGTGGTCCCTTCAAACATAATTTGTTCGTTTTGTACCAAATCGGTTAAAGCGACAATTACGTTATCTGCTGGGTTGACTTTTATTAATTTTTTTGAGTTGCCATAACAATCGTATGTAATTCTTAATTTAATTGTTTTTGAAAATTGATGAAGCCTTGCTCTACGCCGTTTGCATCAATTTCTTCTAAAGCTTTTGCAATTGAATCTGTTAATGAAGGAATTTCAGTTAAATCCTCATCCCAGAAATTTTTATTCTGCAAAGTAAGTCGTGCTATTTTATTGTAATCATCTGATGTCCAAAGTCCATTGAAAAACGAAACAATATCCTCACTGTCTTGAACTGGAAGATTTTCGCCTTTCCAAGTTCCTTTGTAAAAGCGGATCAAACATGCAAAAGCAAAAGTCAAATGCACTGGAAGCTTTTTATGAACATCAACATAGCCCGTTAAACTTGGTAATACACGAACTTTGAATTTAGAAATTGAGTTCAAAGCAATAGAAGACAATAAATGCTTGATAAACGGATTTCTAAAACGGTCCAATATCTCCTCAGCAAAACTTGTCAGTTCTGCTCTATCCATGTTTAAAGTCTCATTAATCTCATCAAAAACTGCTTTATTTACAAATGCACCAGTAAATGCATTGTCAACAGTTTCTTTTACCGTTTCATTTCCGTAAAGCAATGAAAATGGCACCATTGCAGTGTGTGCTCCATTCAAAATTCTCACTTTACGCGTACGGTAAGGTTGCATATCTGCAACGATTTTTACATCTAAATCTGTTTTTTCAAAAGGAAGTTTTGCTTTTAGTTTATCATCACCTTCAATCACCCATAAAAAGAAACTTTCAGCACTTACAATCAAATCATCTTTGTAAAGAAGCTGGCTGTTGTATTCTTCGATTTGATCTTTTGGATACCCTGGAACAATTCTGTCCACCAAAGTATTATGAAAAGAACAATCGTTTGTTAACCATGATTTAAAATCTTCTCCAAGATTCCAATCGTCGCTATATTTCAAGACAATTTCCTTTAAAGTATCTGAATTATAATTAATTAATTCACAAGGAATAATTGTCAAAGCCTTTGATTTATCACCATTAAAATGCTTAAATCTTTCATGCAAAAGTACAGTTAATTTTGCAGGAAAAGAAACTGGAGGCGTCATTGAAGCATTATCTGAGGCGATATATTCAATTCCGGCTTCAGTTGTATTTGAAATAATGAATTCTAATTCTTCTTCTTTAGCTAAAGCCAAAAATTCTTGAAAAGAAGCATAAGGATCTACCGCTTTTACGATATTGGTAATCAATTCTTTTTCCTGAATTTCCTCTCCTTTTTTAACCCCTTTCATGAATAACGTATACAGACCATCCTGATCATTAATCATATTCACCAATCCTCTGTCAATAGGCTGTACAACTGCAATACCTGCATTGAAATCTGCTTTTTTATTCAATTCCTGAAAAGCATATTCTACAAAGGCTCTCAAAAAGTTACCCTCTCCAAATTGTACAATTTTAATAGGAAGCCTATGTGAAAACTCCGTATTTGATCTGTTTATTTTTTCCATTATTCTAAAATTCCATTAACTGTTACAACTAACAACCATATTCATTACCTTATTTTTTTGTGGGGATTTATATTGTAAAAGAAACATTACACCTGAAAGAGTAAAACAAATCCTGCTGTGAGGAGTGACAAGATTTATTTTGCAAGCGTAATGTTCAATTACAACATCTAAAACTCTAAAAAAACCGCATGCCAAATAAGGAACTGGTATGATTGTTCCCTATTTATTTTTAATATTTTTGATGATATCCAAAACCTGACTTACTTTAGCCTTTAAACCGTCATAGTCTTTTTTATCCAATATATCTTTTGAAATTAATTGCGAACCTAAACCAACACAAGTAGCTCCCGCATTAAGCCATGAGCTCAAACTTTCAACTGTTGGGTAAACACCGCCTGTAGGCATAATATTTGTCCACGGGCATGGTCCTTTTATTGCTTTGATAAATTCTGGACCATAAATATCAGCTGGAAATAATTTTACAATTTCACATCCTAATTCTTCAGCTCTTGCAATTTCAGAAAGTGTACCACAGCCTGGTGACCATAAAACTTTGCGTCGATTACATGCGATTGCAATATCTTCCCTAAAAACCGGAGTTACAATAAAGTTTGCACCTAAACTCATATAAAGCGAAGCTGAAGCCGCATCTGTAACAGAACCTACTCCCAGCATCATTCCTGGCAATTCAGCTAAAGCATATTTGTTCAATGCCCCGAAAACTTCATGAGCAAAATCGCCTCTGCTTGTAAATTCCATCAAACGCGAACCACCGTCATAACATGCTTTAAGCACTTTTTTGCTTAATTCTATATCTGAATGAAAAAATAACGGAACCATTCCGTCCTCTTTCATTTGTTGCGCTACTTCAATTCTTGAATACTTTGCCATTTCTTTTTTATCTTGATACTAATGCCGAACCGTCGCCATCAATCATATTTTCAACTTCTTTTAATGTTACCAAATTATAGTCACCCGCAATCGTATGTTTTAAACAACAAGCCGCAACTGCAAAATCTAAGGCTCTTTGATTATTATTTTTATACTGAAGCAAACCATAAATCAAACCGCCCATAAAAGCGTCTCCACTTCCTACTCGGTCAACTACTGGTGTAACTTCTTTAACCGTCGCCTGATAAATTGCTTTTCCATCAAACAGAATCCCTCCAATTCTTTGATGTGAAGCGCTTACAGAATAACGTAAAGTCGTTGCTACAGTTTTTAAATTCGGAATCAATTCAAACAGTTTTGTATATAAAACTGGCAACGATTTTTCATCTTGATAATTTGGGTTCACTTTTGGAATTCCCAACATAAAATATGCTGTATCAATATCGCCTAGAATAACATTGCTGTATTTCAACATTTCAGGCATAACTTCGCTTGGCGTTTTTCCGTATTGCCATAATTTCGAACGATAATTCAAATCGCATGAAATTGTGATTCCTTTTTTATGAGCGACTTTGATTGCTTCTAGACAAGCCTCGGCCGCACTTTCAGAAATCGCTGGAGTTATACCGCTCCAATGAAACCACTCTGCTCCTTCTAAAACTTTATCCCAATCAATACTTCCTTTTTGAATAGTTGCCATCGAACTGTGTGCACGATCATAAACTACATTGCTTCCGCGAGTTCCTGCGCCTGTTTCAAGAAAATAGATTCCTAAACGTTCTCCTCCAAAAACAATATTTTTGGTTTCCACATTCATTTTTCGCATTTCTTTTAATGCAGATCCACCAATTTCATTTTCAGGCAATCTTGTTACAAACTCAGCATTTACGCCATAATTTGCTAAAGAAACACAAACATTAAATTCACCGCCACCATAAGTAGCACCAAATGCTGTAGATTGCGAAAAACGCAAATGCCTTTCTGTTGATAAACGCAACATGATTTCTCCAAATGCAACTACTTTACTCATTATTTATATTTTTTATTTCACCATTAAGACATTAAGAAAATTAAGCTTTGCTTTACGCTCTCTTTGCCATTAAAGGTTAAGTTTATTAAGCATTACTGCTTCATTATCTTTAATACCTAAAAATTAGTTTTAGGTTTCAAACTTAATTTTCTTAATGCCTTAATGGTTTAAATATTATTAAAACTTAAAATATTCTTTAGCGTTGTTGTATGAAATATCAGAAACCAATTTTCCAATCCATTCCATATCATTTGGAAGCTCTCCGCGTTTGATTTCATCTCCTAGAAGATTACATAAAATACGTCTGAAATATTCGTGTCTAGGGAAAGACAAGAAACTTCTTGAATCTGTCAACATCCCAACAAAACAGCTAATTAAGCCCATATTTGAAAGCGCATTTAATTGTTTTGTCATTCCATCTTTCTGATCTAAAAACCACCATCCTGAACCAAATTGTACTTTTCCTCGAACGCTTCCGTCATTGAAATTCCCAATCATTGTCGCCATAACTTCGTTATCAGCTGGATTCAAATTATAAATAATAGTTTTAGACAATTTATCTTTACTGTCCAAAGCATTTAAAAAGTTTGATAATTTTTGCGCTTGTGGATAATCTCCAATAGAATCCCATCCTGTATCTGGACCTAAGATTCTGTGCATACGCGCATTGTTGTTTCTTAAAGCGCCTAAGTGAAACTGCTGTACCCAACCAAATTCATGATACGTTTCAGATAAGAACAATAAAATCGCACTTTGGAATTTTAATGCTTCTTCTGGAGATAATGCTCCATTTTCTCTTTTCTTTTTGAAAATCGCACTTACTTCATTTTCAGTGAAATTTTCAAAATAAATTTGATCAAGTCCGTGATCACTTAATTTACATCCGTTTGCATTAAAGAATTCGATTCTTTTTCTCAATGCCGATTGTAAATCTGCATATGTATTGATTGTCACACCTGAAACTTCTCCCAAAGTATCAACATAAGCATTATATCCATCATTCGAAATCAAAATGGCTTTATCAGGTCTGAAAGCTGTGCTCATTTTGATTCCCGTAGAATTATTCGCGAATTTTTGGTGATATTCCAAAGAATCAATCGGGTCTTCAGTTGTACAAACCAATTCAGCATTTACTTTTTTAAGAAGATTTTGCGTGCTATAAGCCTGAGAATTTATTTTTTCCGAAGTTTCGATGTAAATTTTCTCAGCCGATTTTTCATTCAACAAATCATAAATATCAAAATAACGAGCCAATTCTAAGTGCGTCCAGTGATATAAAGGATTTCGCATTGTGTACGGAACTGTTTTTGCCCAATTCAAGAATTTATCTTTATCTGAACCATTTCCAGTTACAAACTGCTCATTAATTCCCAATGTGCGCATTGCACGCCATTTGTAGTGATCTCCATTAATCCAAACTTGAGTAATATTGTCAAAGATTTTATCTTCGGCGATAAACTGTGGATTTAAGTGATTATGGTAATCAATAATTGGCTGATTTTTAGAATAATTATGATATAATTCTTCAGCAAATTTATTTTCTAATAAAAAATTATCGTTTATGAATGTATTCGCGCTCATGTCTTTTTAAATAAAATTTTGAGAATTATTCTTCGTTTGATGGTTTCCCAATTGTTGCCAAAATACCACCATCAACATATAAAATGTGACCGTTTACAAAATCACTTGCTTTTGAAGACAAAAAGATTGCTCGCTCCAGCTAAGTCGCTTGGATCACCCCATTTTGCCGCCGGAGTTCTGCTGATGATAAAATCATTAAACGGATGTCCGTCAACTCTGATAGGCTTTGTTTGCTCTGTTGCAAAATATCCAGGTCCAATTCCATTGATTTGAACATTGTATTTTGCCCATTCTGTTGCCATATTTTTAGTCAGCATTTTCAAACCTCCTTTTGCGGCAGCGTACGCAGAAACTGTATTTCTTCCTAATTCACTCATCATCGAGCAAATATTGATGATTTTACCTTGTCTTCTAGCGATCATTCCTTTTGCAACATGCTTTGAAACGATGAACGGACTTACTAAATCTATATCCACCACTTCTCTGAAATCTGAAACTTCCATATCAAGAAGTGGAATTCTTTTAATGATTCCAGCGTTGTTAATTAAAATAGCGATTGGACCAACTTCCTTTTCAATTTTTTGAACCGCTTCTGCAACTTCTTTTTCTTCGGTTACATTAAATTTATAGCCTACAGCATTTATTCCCTCACTTTTTAATTCATTAACAGCATTGTCAATTTTTTCTTGAGAAGAATTTCCGTTCACAACAATTGTCGCTCCCGCTTGACCTAATCCTTTTGCCATTGCCATTCCCAGTCCGTGTGTACTTCCTGTGATAAGGGCAACTTTTCCTTTTATATCAAATAAATTTGTCATCTTATCTTAAATCTGTGATTTTACAAACATCCATATCTCCGTAATCTAAATTCTCTCCAGCCATTCCCCAGATAAAAGTATAATTACTTGTTCCTGAACCAGAGTGAATTGACCATGGCGGAGAAATAACTGCCTGATGATTGTTCATCCAAATATGTCTTGTTTCTTGTGGCTGTCCCATAAAGTGACAAACAGCCTGATTTTCTGGAATATCTAAATAGAAATAAACTTCCATTCTACGATCGTGTACGTGCGCTGGCATAGTATTCCAAACACTTCCAGGATTTAGTTCCGTCATTCCCATTTGCAATTGGCAAGTTGTTACAACACTTCCAATAATCATTTGGTTTACTGTACGGTGATTTGCCGTTTCTATTGCACCTAAATTCAATTTATTTGCTTCAGCCAAACTTACTTTTACCGTTGGGTAAGTAGTGTGAGCTGGTGCTGAGTTGATGTAAAATTTAGCTGGATTACTAGCATCAGTACTTTTGAAAATCACTTCTTTATTTCCGCTTCCGATATACAAGGCATCTTTAAAACCTAACTCATAAGTAGTTCCTTCAACAACAACAGAACCGCTTCCTCCAACATTAATAATCCCTAATTCTCTTCTTTCTAAAAAATAAGGTGCTTTAAGTGGATCAATTGTTTCCAAAGCCAAATCTCCTTTTACTGGAACTGCCGATCCAGCAATATATCTGTCGTAATGAGAATAAACCAAAACGATTTCATCTTCCTGCATTAAGTCATCAATTAAGAATTCATCTCTCAATTGTTGTGTGTCATATTTTTTTACAGCTTCTGGGCTTGATGCGTATCTTGAACTATATTTTGTCATAATTTCTAAATTAATGTAATCGATTGCACAAATTTAATTTTTTATATTGAAATACCATAATTGAAACCAAAAAAATATTTCATCAATGCCATTTTTTCTTTACAATTCTACTTTTTTCATCTTAGGCACCAGTACATGCATGATCAGCCAAGCCAATAAATAAGAACCTCCGCAGATACAAAACATAATAAAATAACCTGTTTCAATTTTGCCTAACTTCGTATAATACACAAACATGTTTTTCTGAACGACCAAAGTCAACAAGATTCCCCCAAGCGCTCCAAACATTCCACCTAATCCCGTAACCGAGGCAGTGGCTTTTTTAGGAAACATATCTGAAACTGTTGTAAAGATATTAGCACTCCAAGCCTGATGTGCAGAAACCGCCAAACCAATGACTAAAATCGCCCACCACATATTTATTGTTCCAAGATATTGTGAAAATAAAACCGGCAAAACTGCAAACGCATAGAGCAACATACTTGTTTTACGAGCTTTGTACGCCGGCCAATTATTATTGATTAATTTTAAAGGAAGCCAGCCTCCGCCAATACTTCCGACACTTCCAATCATATATACCAACGCACAAGGCCAGATAATTTCTGTTGCCGTCAATTTATATTGTTTCATCAAGAAATCTGGCAACCAGAATAAATAAAACCACCAAACCGGGTCGGTCAATAATTTTCCTATTGCAAAAGCCCAAGTTTGGCGAAATGACAATAACTTAAACCAAGAGACTTTTTCTTTCGAATCTTCTTCAGCAACAATCACTTGATCTGAAGTAATATATTCTAATTCTGCTTGAGATAAACGTTTTTGTTTTTGAGGCACTTCATACAGTAAAAACCACAATAAAAGCCAAACAAAACCAACAATACCTGTTAAAATAAATGCCCATTGCCAACCATAATTTTCAGCAATGTAAGGAACGGTCAACGGCACTATAATTGCACCAATATTACTTCCTGAGTTAAAAATCCCTGTTGCTAAAGCTCTTTCTTTCTGTGGAAACCATTCGGCTGTTGCTTTTATTGCCGCTGGGAAATTCCCTGCTTCAGTTACTCCTAAGAATATGCGGGCAATTATAAATCCTCCCGTACCTGTCGCAAGCGCATGACCAATTGCGGCTAAACTCCATAATCCTGTAGAAATGGCATACCCTAATTTAGTTCCTAATTTATCAATGATTCCGCCAGCAACAAGCATTCCCAGCGCATATGCAATTTTAAATGCAATTTCAATATTCGAATAGTCAATAACTTCTTGTTCAGGTGTCCAATGAAAAGCTTCTGCTAAAAAAGGACGAAGGTAACTTATTACATTTCTGTCTAAATAATTTACAGTTGTTGCAAAAAAGACTAAACTGCAAATTGTCCAGCGGTATTTTCCAATTACTGCGTTGGTTTGGTTCATAATTTAGTTGGTTGGTTTAGGTTGGTTAGTTAGCGTTCAGATCTTGATTAAAGATCTGTAATTGGTCTGTATTTCGGAACTAAAGTTTTCATTACAATCCAGCCTACCAAATAAGAAACAGCACAGATTGAAAAAATAATCATATATCCAGTATTTATTCCGTTTACAACATTTTCACCAGCAGTTGTAAGCGACTTTAAGAACTCTTCTAAATTCCCTACACCTCTTTCAGCCAAAAAAGCCTTTTCTGTTACTGCATTTTTGAATTGTGGGTATTTTTCTAATAATGGCTGGCCATTTACAGTACTCAATTTCTTTGTGTAAAATCAAATAATACGCCTGAACCTTTGTTTATAATTGTAGAACCAATTCCTCCAGCTAATCCTCCAATACCTGTAATCGTTGCGATTGCTTTTTTGGAAACATATCTCCAACAGTAGTAAAAATATTTGCTGACCAAGACTGGTGCAGTCGCACCTGCAATTCCGATAATGATAACCGGTACCCAATAACTAATATAACCCAAAGGTTGCGCGACCAAAGCCAACAAAGGAAAAAAAGCAAAAATAAGCATCGCTTTCATTCTCCCTTCATACGGATTCATACCTTTCTTCTCTACAAAGTAAGTCGGTAGCCATCCCCCAATAATTGACAATAATGTAATCATATAAAGAACAAACAACGGCAAAGTCGCTTGAGTAGAATCCATTCCGTAAACCGAACTCAAATAAGCTGGCGTCCAAAATAAAAAGAACCACCACACGCCATCAGTCATGAATTTTCCAAAAGCGAAAGCCCATGTTTGTTTGTATTTAAAACAATCTTTCAAAGACACTTTTGAACCAGCCTCTGAAACATAACCTAATTTACTATCTGCAATATCATCTTGCTGAATATAAGCCAATTCTTCAGGAGTTACTTTTGCATGTCTTTCTGGTTTGTCATACATAAACATCCAAAATCCCATCCAAATAAACCCTAAAGCTCCAATAATAATAAAAGACATTTCCCAACCAAAAGATTTAGCAATAAACGGAATTGTAACTGGCGCGACTAAAGCCCCAACAGTCGCTCCCGCATTGAAAATACTAGTTGCAAATGCTCTGTCTTTTTTAGGAAAATATTCTGCCGTAGTTTTAATCGCCGCAGGAAAGTTTCCAGCTTCTCCTACTGCCAAAACAAAACGTGCGAAAATAAACAAAGCCACGCTTACATTAATCACCAAAGCAGTATCCTGAACAGTGCTGATTATTGCTTTTGAGCCATGAAACCCCACCAACCAATCTCCGGTAATTATTCCAGAAGTAGCAATACCACAGAAAGCATGAAGACAAGCTCCTATAGACCAAATTCCGATTGCCCAAAGAAATCCTTTTTTGTATCTAACCAATCCACAAATCGACCAGCAAACAGCAATGAAACAGCATAAAAAATCGAAAACAATGCTGTTATGTCTCCATAATCACTGTTTGTCCAATGAAATTCTGGTGCAATAAAATCTTTCCATGTTAAAGAAAGGACTTGGCGATCTAAATAATTGATAGTAGTTGCAAAAAAAGCAAAGCACAAATGCTCCAACGATATTTTCCTGCTGATTTGACGCTTTGGCTGATAGTAGCTGAATCTTCTTGGGTCATGGTTATTTTATTGTAAAAATTGATGTTTTTTGGTTCTTTTATTTTATCACGAAATCCGAATTAAAAAGCACTAAAAAACAATGATTTAATACAAATAAAACGAAATAATGTAATCGATTGCACAAATATAGTTTTTAATCTTTATATTCCAAATAAATTATATAAAAAATTATTTTATTCCAGAAAATAAACATATCGCACAAAAAAAATAATACAATATTACATATTAAACAATATATTTGTTAAATAGCAACGGAGCAAATTCATCCGTTACTAGGGCTAAAATTGTACAAAATCCTTAGGTCCTATTTGTTTGTTAGCTTCGCTTTTTAAAACTCATTTTCATTCGCATTAAATTCATTATAAAACAATTTTCTAAAAAATGAAACTCATCCTTTCTTCAAAATTATTTATTTACTCAATACTATACCTATTAATTATCAACAACTTGCAATCGCAAAATCAAATAATTCCGCTATGGGCGAAAATTCCAGATGAAATTGCCTCTCCAGATTATAAAGAAAAAGAAATCATAAAAGACGGCGTACTTCAGAGTACAAGCTTTGTTTCTGTCCCTTCTTTAAGCGTTTTTATTCCGAAAGATGTAAAACCAAATCAAACTGCAATCATTATTTTTCCTGGCGGAGGTTACTCGCATTTAGCAATTGACAAGGAAGGCACTAAAGTTGCAAATTGGCTCAATAGTATAGGTATAACAGCTTTCGTCCTAAAATACCGATTGCCGAGTGATTTGATCATGAAAAATAAAAATATTGGACCCCTTCAGGACGCACAAGAAGCTGTACGTTATGTACGCGAAAACGCCGCAAAATGGAATATTGATAATTCTAAAATTGGTACATTAGGGTTTTCCGCAGGTGGTCATTTAGCTTCAACTTTAGCGACACATTTTGACGAAAAAACATATGAAACCAGGTCTAAAACAAGCGCCCGTCCTGACTTTTCAATCTTGATTTATCCTGTTGTTTCAATGGAAAATAACATTACGCACAAAGGTTCTCAAACTAATTTATTAGGAAATAATCCATCGCAGGAATTGATTGATTCTTTTTCCAACGAAAAAAGGTTAGCTCACAAACTCCACCGACATTCCTAGTTCACGCTACAGATGATACTGCTGTTATTCCTGAAAACAGCATTAACTACTATTTGGCACTCAAAAAAAACGGTGTTACACCAGAGTTGCATTTGTATGAAAATGGCGGACATGGTTTTGGTTTAGGAGTCAAAGACACGAGCAAAAACTGGACAAAAGACTGTGAAGAATGGCTAAAAAATCACGGATATTATTAAATAAAAAAGGGTTTTTAGATTTGGTTAACGTGTAACTGAACCTAAAAACCCGATAAAAATTTTGACTTCTTGTATTTATCTTGCAAATTTATACAAGTACCCACGATCAAATGAATATGTCAAATTTCAACTTACTGTGTTTCTCCAAAAACTAGTAACAATCAATAGAAATCTTTAAAGATGATTAAAAAAGGCAAAAACATCTTAAATCTCTATTTCTATGGGGCAAATGTATCGCGCTCATTAAAAACTACATTACGGTTTTCCACATTCTGAAAAAAATTTTCTTCTTTTTTAAATCATAAAACGTGAAATAAAAAATAAACCACTGTTTATCAAAACAATACAACCATTAAGCTATATTTATAAAAAATAAAAAAAATAAAATTTAACTTTCTCTTTACATTATTTCTTGTCATAGATTAAGTTCTAGATACTTATTTACTTCTAAATTTGCTTTGAAAACAGACATATTATGAAAACTCTCGAATTCTTATTACTCGGAAAAAATGAAGCAATTCTGGCCATTTTGCTTCGATTGGTAAATGCAGATGAAAATTGGAATGCTGTTGCTTTTAATAACGAAAAAGAAGCGCAAGAATATTTTCAGAAAAACAAAATCGATATTGTGCTTTTGAGTTCTGGAATTGAAGATCATGTCGAAAAAGATTTTACATCTTTTTGCCTAAAACAGCAACCAGATGTAGAAGTTATTGAACATTTTGGAGGCGGAAGCGGTTTGCTGAAATCTGAAATTATGCATCGATTATATTTAAAAGGAAAGCTTTAAATTTGTATAATTCAATGCCCCAAAATGGAAAAGACATATTCAGTCGTAATTCACCCTTCAGATAACGGAATCGATTCTGTCAAAGTAATGAAGGATTATTTAAAAAGTAAAATTGGCTGGTTTAATAGTTGCAATTCAGTAGCGCATATTACGATTTGCGAATTCAAAATTGATGAATCTCAACTCGATTCAATCAAAAAAAGCTTTCTAAAATTTCCGACACTTTTACATCTTTCCAAGTATTTTTAGATCATTTTGACTCTTATCAAAATAGTGGCGCTTTTTTATTGGTACAACTGAAGATTCAAAAAATAATCTTGTACCTATTATGAAAAAGATTCATGAAACTTTGAAATTTTTAAACCTCAAAAAAAGTGATGATCCTCATTTATCAATTGGAAGAAGATTAACTCCCGAAAATCTAAAAATCGCTTCACAGCTTTTCACTACAATTGATATGGAATTTTTATGCGATAAAATTGTCCTGCGAGAATTTGATCCCATCAAAAAACAGTTTTTTATAATTGATACGATTCCGTTTGGCAATAATCCTCAGCCAGAATTTGTTCAAGGAAGTCTTTTTTAACCCGAAAGAAGCAAACTTGAAACCTGAAACCTGAAACTAAAAAAAACAATCCTATATTTTTCGTATATTTGAATTTTACAATTCATATATGAAATCCCTAGATTCATTTTACAAAGATATTACTGAAGGCTCAAGCGTTGAACCAAATTCATTGTTGCCCAATGATATTCAAAAAGAAATTGGGCATTTTAATGTTTTTGATATTAAAGAGCTTCTGGAACGCATGAAAGGAAAACCTGGAATGCCTTATGACAGAAGGGCTTATTACAAAATAAGTTTAATTAGAGGCCACAATAAAGCTGAATATGCCGATAAAATAATTGAAATCGAAAAACAGGGATTGTTATTTGCTACACCAAAAATTCCATACAATTACATTCCGCAGGACACAAATCAATCAGGGCAATTTTGTGTTTTCACTAGCGAATTTTTATCAAAAAATAAAAGCGGAATTGATTTAGATGATCTTCCTATTTTCGCTTCAGACGGTTATCCAATTTTCCAGTTATCTGATGAAGAAGTTTCTGAAGTCGAATTGATTTTCAATAAAATACAAAAAGAAATCAATTCTGATTATATTTACAAATACGATTTAATCCGAAATTATGTTGCGGAATTAATTCATTTTGGACAAAAATTACAACCTATTACGGCATTGTATTCCAAACATAATTCTGCGGCTCGAGTTTCCTCTTTATTTGCCGAATTATTAGAAAGACAATTCCCGATAGAATCACCAAATCAAAAATTACAATTAAGAACGGCGAAGGATTTTGCCGAAAGATTATCTGTTCACGTCAACCATTTAAATAAAGTTTTAAAAGAAAGCACGGGTAAAACAACAACCGAATTGATTAGCTCAAGACTAACAAACGAAGCAAAAATACTTTTAAAACAAACCGATTGGAACATTTCTGAAATCGCCTATTCATTAGGCTTTGAAGAACTAGCACATTTTTCAAACTTCTTCAAAAAACAAACCTCATTTACGCCTTTAGCTTTTAGGTCTTAATTTTAGATTGCAGATTTTAGATTTTAGATTATCTACAATAGTTACCACAAAGCTTGGTCATTGCGAGAAACGAAGCAATCTCATTTACTAAATGAAACTGGTGGCTTATTTTAGTGCGGTTGCTTCGTTCCTCGCAATGACATAAAATGAACTGATTTGAATTTTGCAAACATCGGTTTGATATTTACAACACCCAAAAACTACCTTGCTCCTACCTTTGTCTTATCAATTTAAAAGATCGAAAAGATGAATTTATCAAACAACAAAATTTTAATAACAGGCGGTGCAAGTGGCATTGGACTTGGACTTACTGAAAGATTTATTCAAGAAAACAATACTGTTATTATTTGCGGACGAAGAGAATCTGTTTTAAATGAAGTAAAAGCAAAATTCCCTTCTGTAATTACAAAAGTATGTGACTTATCTATCGAAAAAGAACGAATCGCACTTTATGAATGGATTTCCGAAAACCACCCAGATTTAAACGTTTTAATCAATAATGCGGGAATTCAGAAATGGGTTTCAATAACAGATGCCGACTTTTATGAAAGCATGAAAGCAGAAATCAATACGAATATTGAAGCTCCTTTGCATTTGACATCGCTTTTTATTCAGTTAAAATCTTTGAATACGGTAATGAATGTAACTTCTGGATTGGCATTTTCGCCTTTTGCAAAAGTTCCTGTTTATTCGGCTACAAAAGCTTTTTTCCGTTCGTTTACACTTTCGCTTCGTCATTTGCTAAAAGCAAAAAATATCGAAGTAATCGAAATTATTCCACCAGCATTAAATACTGATTTAGGAGGCATAGGATTACACGACGCACACCCAAGCGTAAGCAGTTTCATCGAATCTATTTTCGAACAATTAAAAGAAGGCAGACAAGAACTAACTTTTGGAACCAGCGAAACAAGATTAAACGCAAGCGCAGAAGATTTGAGAAATCATTTTAACGCAATGCATAATTAATGGTAAATGATAAATGGTGAATTGTTAATTGTCAATTGTTAATTGAAAAGACAAAAAAATTGACATTTCACCATTCATAATTAACCATTCATAATTAACCATTCATAATTAACAATTAAAAACATGGCAGTAAATACAAAAATAGCTCTCGTTACTGGCGGTAGCAGAGGATTAGGGAAAAACATGGCAATTGCGATTGCTAAAAAAGGATTAGATGTTATTATTACATATAACAGCAAGAAAGATGAAGCAGATTCAGTAGTAAAAGAAATTGAAAATTTGGGCCAAAGAGCCACTTCAATTCAATTGAATGTTGGTGATTCTAATACTTTTGATTCTTTCTTTGAAGAAGTAAAAACAGTTTTGAAAGACACATTCAAAACAGATAAATTCGACTTTATTGTAAACAATGCTGGAATTGGAATCCATAATTCTTTCATTGGCACAACTGAAGCAGAATTTGATCAATTAACAAACATTCAATTCAAAGGTCCATTTTTCTTAACACAAAAAGGATTAAATATAATGAATGACGGTGGCGGAATCGTAAACATTTCAACGGGATTAGCGAGATTTTCATTTCCTGGTTACGCGGCTTATGCTTCTATGAAAGGCGCAATGGAAACTTTGACTAAATATCAGGCAAAAGAATTAGGTGCTAGAAAAATCAGAGCAAATATTGTTGCTCCCGGAGCAATTGAAACTGATTTTGGTGGCGGAGTAGTTCGTGACAATGAACAAATGAACCAGCAAATTGCTTCTGTAACAGCTTTAGGAAGAGTTGGATTACCTGATGATATTGGTGCTGTTGTTGCTTTTTTATGTACCGAAGATGCACGTTGGATCAATGCTCAAAGAATTGAAGCTTCTGGTGGAATGATGCTTTAAGGATTTCAAGTTTCAAGTTTCAGGTTTCAGGTTTCAGGTTTCAGGTTTCAAGTTTGAATGTGAAACTTGAAACCTGAAACAAAAAACAATTTGAATTAGTTAGAATTCTTTTTACTCCATTACAATCCTTCTAGTCAAATTTCCATCCTTATCAAAAATGAGATTATAATTTTTACCTTCCTTTTTAACTTTTACTTCATACGTTATTTCATTCTCTGCATCAAGTACAGAATAAATTTCTCTCAACGTCACAGGAAAAGATTTAGTTTTTGACTTGAATTTGGATTTTTCTTTATAAGCTACATTAGTACGGTAATTGGCATCCAAATAAAAATGCACACTTTTTGGCAATTTAGCACTTGTTATTTGTTCTTTATAATATTTAAAATTCCCTTGACTATCATAAATTGCAAAAGCCAGCGTTTTGGGCTTAGACATGAATTTTGCTCGCAAAATTAACATCAGTTTCATTCTTGCCAAACACTACTGTCCAAACTGGCTTCTTTTTGGAATATTGTTTCTCAAAAGCATTTCTTATATTTTCAGATGGCAGTAATATACTTTGACCAACTGATAAAGTAACATTGAAAAGAAACAGGAATAAGTAAATATTTTTCATTTGCATTTTTTTCAAAAAGCACAAATGTAATAAAAATACTACTTTTATTTTATGGGTTTAAAATTCAGAAAAAACAAAACCCGATAGTCCTAAAACTATCGGGTTTGCCTTTTTAAATATATTGAATTAGTAAGCAAGTATATTTCAATTTTTCTCGATAGAGACATTAAAATCGCCATCTTTATCAAAAACCACATCATAAAATTTGGAGTCTTTTTTAACGCCAACTTCATATGTCGTTTTATTTTTGTCATCCACCACAACCGCAATTTCTTTAATCTCTTTTGGCGAATAATTCTTTTTCAAATAAGCTTGCGCATTTATCGGCAACTTACTGAGCGGAATTTCTTTGCTCAAATGCTTTCAAAACTCCTGAATTGTCATAAATCGCTACAGCTTTAGTATTTTTATCTTTATTGAATTTCGCTTCATAACGAACTTCGTCATCATCATCTCCCACATATTCTTCAGACCAAACTGCAGTTTTTCCAGGATATTCCTTTTCAAAAGTAAATTTTACCTTTTCTGGCGGCGTGATTACTTTTTTCATATTTGTGCCTTCCTGTGCAATCAAAAAACCATTGTATAAAAACAAAACAATAAGTAAAAGCTTTTTCATACCCCATCATTTACAAATTAATTATCGTATTAAAATTACTACTTTTAAATGAAGTATAAATGAAGATGTGTTAATATTATCAACAATTTCTTATTTTTTTAAACGGTCAGACAATTCCCTTTTATATGTAATTCCTATTGGCAATTTTTCATGTTTGATCACTACAAAATCTTTTTCTGTATCCTCAATTTTGTCTAAAGCAACAATATATGACTTATGAATTCGCATAAAATTTTTCTCAGGAAGACATTTTTCTAATTCAGTTGTTGTTATTGAAGCTAAATAAGTTCGTTTTGTAGTATGAAGTTTCACATAATTACCAAAACTCTGTGCATACAAAAGTCTGCTCTAATTCGATCTCAATAAAATAACCGTCAACCTTTACGCTTATTGAATTTACAATATTTTCTTCTTCTTTGATTTTTACTGATTCTGTTGAAAAAAGCGGTCAACTGCTTTTAAAAATCTTGGAAAATAAATCGGTTTCAGTAAATAATCAATTACGCCATAATCATAACTTTCTAATGCAAATTCAGAATAAGCAGTAGTTAAAATAGTCTTAGGATGATTCGGAATAATCTTCAACAATTCCATTCCTGAAATCTCGGGCATATTGATATCTAAAAACATCAAATCAACATGATTTTCACGCAAATAATCCATAGCTTCAATACCGTTATATCCTTGAAAAACCAATTCTAATTGTGGATTCTGTTTGATATAATTCGCCAAAACATAATGCGCCGCCGGCTCATCATCAACAATTATACATTTTTTTGGCTCTTTCATTATACAAACTTTTTCAATTGAAGTTTTAAATCGATTATATAGGTATTTTTTTCATCCTGAATATCCAATTTATAGTCTTTTCCATAAATTAAATTCAGTCTTTCAATGGTGTTTTTTAAGCCAATTTTAGTCGAAACTACATCCGTTTTTTTCGTCGGAATTGAATTGACAACGTGTAAATGAAGATTTCCTTTTTCTACTGTAATAAAAATTCGGACAAAACATTTTTCGATTGCACAAGTTCCATGTTTAAAAGCATTTTCAATAAATGCAATCAACAGCATTGGTGAAATTTTATATGCATTTTCGTTGTCAATTTTAGAATCAAAAGTAATATCGCAACGGTATCCTACTCTTTCTTTTTCAAGCTGTACATAACTGTTTATAAACTCCAATTCATCTTCTAAAGACACACACTGCTTGTTATTGCTTTCGAGCTGGTAACGCATTAATTGCGAAACTTTCATAATCAGATCTGGAGTTCTTTCTGGAAATTCCAAACTGATTCCGTAAAGCGTATTAAAGGTATTAAATAAAAAATGCGGATTCAGTTGTCCTTTCAAAGAATTCAACTGCATTTGATTGAACAAAAGCGCTTCATCTGTCTGTTTTCTGTGAATTCTGTAGAATTTGAAAACAATAATCGGACTTAAAATACAAACCAAAGTTCCTAAAACACTCGCCAATTGGTAAACATAACTTCGCTGATGCGAATTTTGATACAAACGGCAATTGCTGAACATATCCAGCATGGTGATTTCATACAAAATAATAGAGAACACAAAAACTCCGAAAAGAGTCAGGAAAATATAAGTTAACGGACGCTGTGTTTTGAATAATATTGGAAGAAGAAAAAACGATTAAACTGGGCGTGCATGTACAAAATGCAATAGAAAAAAATCCCCATTAAAATGGAAGTGACCGAACTGAAAAGCATCCAGTCATTTTTTAACGTATAAATTGTAAATGAAAAAAGGACAACAGCAATTTCCTGCCACCACTTGTTATCCAATATATTATCAAACTTTTTATTCATTTTTAAAACTTAAATAGTCCACAAAGTTCGCACAAATATTTAATTCTTTTTTCCAAAAAATGACAAATTCAATTGGTCATTTATCAGTGCAGTACATCACTTAACCTGACTTTTATCAGCATAAGAGAAATAAATTTGTGCCATAATTTCACATTTTGAGTTTTATGTATTTCAAAAAAATTACCTTATTATTTTTCTTGATTCTAGCCTCAATTGGTTATTCACAAACCTTGTCTTTAAAAGAAGCAATAAAAACAGGTCTTGAAAACTACGGTTCGATCAAAGCAAAAAACAATTACGCCAGCGCCTCAAAAGAGACATTGAAACAATCTCGTCGTGATTATCTTCCAAACTTAAATTTATCTGCACAGCAGGATTACGGAACAATCAACGGACAAAACGGTGCACTTTACGGATTTAATGGTTTAGGAACTGCTTCTTCCGGGCCAGTATTGCCAGAACAAAACTGGAACTCTGCTTTTGGAGCTTTGTATTTGGTCAACATGAACTGGGATTTTTTCACTTTTGGGAAAACGCAAGAAAAAATCAATTTAGCAAAAGTTGATGTTCAGGCAAAAGAAAAAGATTTGCGGCAAGAAGAATTCCAACAGAAAATTAAAATTTCGGTAGCTTATTTGAATTTATTGGCGAGCCAAAGGTTACTGATTTCACAGCAAAAGAATTTAAGCCGTGCAGAAGTTTTCAAAAAGACAGCTGTTGCCCGAGTTAAAAACGGATTATTAGCTGGAGTAGATTCGACCTTGGCGACCGCTGAAGTTTCAAAAGCGAAAATTGCGCTGAATCTTGCGAGAAATTTTGTCAAAGAACAAAACAACAAATTAGTCGATTTAATGGGCGTTGCGCCTCAGGATTTCATTGCAGATACTTTATTTGTCAACCAAATTCCGAAAGAGGTTTTACGATCAACAGCTTCAACAGACAGTTTGCACCCTTTATTGCAGTATTACAAAACAAAAATTGATTACAGCAATCAACAGGTTAAATTGTACAAACGCTTTTATTACCCGACAATGAGTGCTTTTGGTGTTTTGCAAACGAGAGCTTCTGGTTTTGAAACGGGTTATGCGGTAGATCAATCTAATTTCAGCAGAAATTATTGGGATGGCGTGAATCCGGATCGCTCTAATTATTTAGTTGGAGTTGGAATCACTTGGAATTTGACAACACCTTTTAGAGCAAACAAACAAGTGACTTCGCAAAAATTTGTTTCACAAGCTTTGCAGGAAGAATACAATCAGGCGAGCAGAGAATTGCAGTCGCAACTGACTTTTGCTGAAGATAAAATAAAAATCACTTTAGAAAATTATGCCGAAGCGCCAATTCAGGTCAATGCCGCACAACGTGCTTATATTCAAAAATCGACTTTGTACAAAAACGGGTTAACCGATTTGACCGATTTGACTCAAACGATGTTTACACTAAATCGCGCCGAAATTGACCGTGATATCGTCAACAACAATGTATGGCAGTCATTTTTGCTAAAAGTCGCGACAACAGGAGATTTTGACCTATTTATAAACGAATTTTAATTATAAAGCCAAATGAATTTAATACGCTTTGCACTCCGCAAACCCATTTCCATATTAGTATTGGTTGCGGGTCTATTTTTCTTCGGAATTGGTGCCATAAAGGACATTAAGGTAGATATTCTGCCAAAAATGAACTTGCCGGTAATTTATATTGCGCATCCCTTTGGAGGTTATACGCCAGACCAAATGGAAGCTTATTTCGCCAAAAACTATGTAAACGTTTTACCTTTTTCGAATGGTATCAAATCTGTAGAAACTAAAAATATTCAAGGGTTAATGATTATGAAATTAACCTATTACGAAGGAACCAACATGGCTCAGGTCTGCTGCCGAGTTGAGTGCGCTTTCAAACAGAATTCAAGCGGTTTTCCCGCCAGGAACTCAGCCTCCGTTTATTATTCGTTTTGATGCTTCTTCATTACCAATCGGACAATTGGTTTTGAGCAGTAAAATCAGATCAAACAATGAATTGCAGGATTTGGCCAACGTTTATGTTCGTGCTTCGTTTACTTCGATTCCTGGTTTATTATCGCCAGCGCCTTTTGGCGGAAGCCCAAGAACTATTGAGGTAAACGTTGACCCAGATTTGTTGCGTTCTCACAATATGACACCGGACCAAATTGTAGAAGCCATTCGTTTGAACAACCAAACGGCTCCATCAGGAAACGTGCGTATGGGCGACAAAAACTATATTACGCCAACGAACAATACTATTAAAGAAGTTAAAGATTTTGAGCAGATTCCGTTATTCAAAGGAGGCGTTCAGAACTTAAAATTAGGCGATGTTGCCTCTGTAAAAGACGGTGCCGATATTACGGCAGGTTATGCCTTGGTGAACGGAAAACGTTCGGTTTATATTAGTATCGCAAAAGCGGGAGATGCGTCGACTTGGGATGTGGTTCAGAAATTAAAAAAGAACTTCCTAAAATCCAAAGCACACTTCCTGAAGACGTAAAATTATCGTATGAATTTGACCAATCGGTTTATGTAATCAACTCGGTTAAAAGTTTGATTACTGAGGGAATTATTGGTGCGGTTTTGACGGGATTAATGGTTTTATTGTTCTTAGGCGACCGTCGTGCGGCTTTAATCGTAATTATGACGATTCCAATTTCGATTATTTCTGGAGTTTTATTCCTGAAATTATTCGGGCAAACGATCAACTTGATGTCATTATCAGGATTGGCTTTGGCAATTGGTATTTTGGTGGACGAAAGTACCGTAACCATCGAAAATATCCACCAGCATCTCGACATGGGAAAACCAAAAGCGCTCGCCATTTGGGATGCCTGTCAGGAAATTGCTTTACCTAAATTATTGATCTTGCTTTGTATTCTAGCGGTATTTGCGCCAGCGTTTACAATGGTTGGTATTCCGGGAGCGTTGTTCTTGCCTTTGGCTTTAGCAATTGGTTTCTCAATGGTAATTTCGTTCCTATTATCTCAAACTTTTGTGCCTGTAATGGCAAACTGGATGATGAAGGGACACGCTAAACACGAACACGGACCAGAAATCACAGACGACGAAGCTGAGTTTAATGACTGCGGTTTAACACCAGAATCGGAACAAAATCTAATTACGCAGAAAAAAGGTTACGTAGAAAGAGAAGACACCAATAATAACGGAAAAATTAGCGTTTTCGAACGATTCAAGATTCGTTTCATGCGAACCTTAGACCGTTTGTTTGTTCATAAAAAAGCTACGACTATTATTTATTTAACTGCGTCTATTATTCTGGCTGTTTTGTTTATTAGTTTCATCGGAAAAGATGTTTTCCCACGAACCAATTCAAGTCAGTTTCAATTGAGAATGCGTGCTGTTGATGGAACGCGTTTAGAAAGAACAGAAGAACAAGCTAGAATTGTTTTGAAAGAATTGGAAAAAATGGTTGGAAAAGAGCATATCGGGATTTCATCTGTATATGTCGGCCAGCATCCTTCTCTATTCTCGATCAACCCGATTTATTTGTTCATGGCAGGTTCTCACGAAGCGGTTTTCCAAGTAAGTTTGAAAGATTATGAAGCAGATATGGACGACTTTAAAGATGAATTTAGAGCAAGACTTAAAAAAGTACTTCCAAATACGAAGCTTTCTTTTGAGCCAATCGAATTGACGGATAAAGTTTTAAGCCAAGGTTCTCCTACTCCAATTGAGATTCGAGTTGCCGGAAAAGACAAAAAGAAAAATGAATTGTACGCTACTCAGATTGTAGATAAATTAAAAGCAATATCCTATTTCAGAGACGTGCAAATTGGTCAGCCAATACATTATCCAGCAATGAATATTGATATTGACAGAACTCGTGTCGCCGAATTAGGAGTTGATATGAATGATATTTCTCGTTCGCTTGTAGCTTCGACCTCATCTTCACGTTATACAGAAAAAAACAACTGGGTTGACGAAAAAGCAGGATTATCCTATTCTGTTCAAGTTCAGGTTCCATTGAATAAAATGAAAAGCAAAACCGATATTGGAGAAATTCCAGTATTGAAAAACTCGCTTCGTCCCGTTTTGAGTGACGTTGCTAAAATTACACCAGGCTTTGTGAGTGGTGAAAATGATAATTTAGGGGCTATGCCATACATTACCGTTACAGCGAACATCTATAAAACCGATTTGGGGACGGCTTCTAAAGATGTGAGCAAAACAATTAGTTCTCTTGGCGAATTGCCACGTGGTTTGTTTATCACGCCAATTGGACTAAGTACTGTATTGACCGAAACATTAAGTAGTTTACAAACAGGATTATTGGTTGCCGTTTTTGTAATCTTCTTAATGTTGGCCGCTAATTTTCAATCGTTCAAAGTTTCGCTAGTAATCTTGACCACAGTTCCTGCGGTAGTTTTAGGATCATTGCTAATGCTGACACTTACTGGTTCAACGCTAAACTTGCAATCGTACATGGGAATCATCATGTCAGTCGGGGTTTCTATTGCCAATGCCGTACTTTTGGTGACCAATGCCGAGCAATTGCGTAAAATAAATGGCAACGCCTTAGAATCTGCGAGAGAAGGCTGCGCGTTGCGTCTTCGTCCAATTATCATGACTTCTGTTGCGATGATTATGGGTATGTTGCCAATGGCGATAGGACACGGCGAAGGAGGCGATCAAGTTTCTCCTTTAGGAAGAGCGGTTATCGGAGGATTATTATTTTCTACTTTTGCTGTATTATTGATCCTTCCGCAGATATTTGCTTGGGCACAAGAAAAAACATCGACACAATCTGTTTCTTTAGATCCTGAAGACGAAGAAAGCATCCATTATATTTCATCAATAAGTAAGTCGAAATTTAGAAAGTCATAACTCGTTGAGTGTAATTTTTTTTAACACATAGAAACATAGATTTTAGTTTTAAATAAAAAAAGGTAAAAGAAAAAACTAGTTTTCACACATAGCTATGTGCATTGAAATAAGTGAAACGCCTTTACCCGTAAGAAGAGCTATGATTCTATGTGTTAAATTAAATTTTAGACACTTTCACCCAAAAGCTTAAAATATATTCATTATATAAAACCAAAAAATGAAATCGCCAACAAAAAAATAATTTGTTGAAAACAAATACCGATAAATTAAAAGGCGATAACATAAATGACCAATGCAAAATAAATTCAACATTTATGAAAAGTAATATTATAAAATCATCTGCATTATTATTTACAGCACTAGTTGTATTAAGCGGTTGCGAAAAGAAAAAGAAGAAACTGCGAAAGTAGAAATCGAGCCTAAAGTTGAAACTTTCCTTTTATCGAAAGAAAAACTGACTACAGAGTTGCGTTTGCCAGCCGAATTAACAGGTTTCCAACAAGTTGATTTGTATGCAAAAGTGAGCAGTTTCGTAAAAACATTAAAAGTTGATATTGGTTCTAAAGTAAAAAAAGGACAGCTTTTGATTGTTTTAGAAGCGCCTGAAATCAGCTCACAAGTAGCGTGACCGAATCGAGATTAAAATCGATGGAAGCGATTTACGCAACCAGCAAAAGCACGTACAACCGTTTGTACGAAACAAGCAAAGTGGAAGGAACTATTTCTAAAAATGATTTAGAAATGGCAAACGGTAAAAAGAATTCGGATTACGCTCAATACCAAGCGGCCGTTGCGGCACACAAAGAAGTTTCAATTATGAGAGGCTATCTTGAAATTCGTGCTCCATTTGACGGCGTTGTAGCGGCTCGAAATGTGAATTTGGGAACATTTGTCGGCCCACAAGGAAAAGGTTCAGATTTGCCTTTATTGACGATCCAAGAGCAATCAAAATTGCGTTTGGCCGTTTCTGTACCTGAATTGTACACAGGTTATTTGCACCAAGGCGACGAAATGAGTTTCAACGTAAAATCATTACCAGACACTTTTACAGCAAAAATTACCAGAATGTCTGGCGCTTTAGATTTAAAATTACGTTCTGAACGAGTTGAAATGGATGTGCAAAACACCAAAGGAAATTTGTTACCAGGAATGGTTGCCGAAGTTTTATTACCGCTTAACGCGAAAGACAGCACGTTTGTAGTACCAAAATCGGCAGTAGTAAGTTCTGCTGAAGGAATATATGTGGTGAAAGTGGTAAACCACAAAGCCACAAGAGTTGACATTAAAAAAGGAAGAGAAATCGATGATAAAATCGAAATTTTCGGCGATTTGACTCCAAACGATAAACTGGTAAAAATTGCCAGCGAAGAAACTAAGGAAGGCGATACAATAAACGAATAACCTGCGTTTTAGTCTTCTTTTTAGTAGATTACCAATTACTGTACGCATTCTTCGGAGTGCAAATCTAAAATTTGCCTAAAGGGCGGTGCTTGATATAGTACCGCTCTTTTTTTGTAACTAAGGTGTTAAGAAACAAAGTTTCTTATCCTTTATTTATTTTTCTTGCAAAATCATAAAGTTGCACAGGTATTTAATAATCTATGTGATTCTTTTTTTAGGTTTTACAACAAAAATTATAAAGACAATTATTTGAATAGTTAATTTGCTATTTTTGAAATATACTCAAGATAAAACAATTAAAAACAATGAAAAAAACATTAAACCTCATTATAATTTTAGGTTGTATCACACTTGTTATTTATCTAGCGATTATTACATATCAAGTTATAAATATAAACGAGAATTGGAGTTGGTCAATCGACTTCGCAAACAAAGAAAATGTAATAAGTAATTATGGATCAATTGCGACAATGATTGTAGCTCTTATTTCAGCCATATTATTAATTTATACCATTTTCACACAGCTTACACAATTCAGAAAACAGACCGAACAATTTAATAAACAGCTTACATTGCAGGAAGACCAATTTAATAAACAATTTTCGTTGCAACAAGATCAATATAAAGAGGATAAAAGAAGAGAAGAAGAAGAAGAAAAGAAAGATATGTATTTTCAACTTAGGCTAGTCGACACATTCTTAATTTACTTCAGTAAACACTTAAAAGTGATGTCCGAAGAAATTAAAAAATGTTATGAATTTGAAAATAAATTTCCTTTACTACATGTTAATGTCCAATTTGACATTAATAAGGATGCAGAAAGATTAAACAAATTAGAAAGCTTATCGCTCTTTAAAACATTTCAATTCTTTTTGAAAACTACAATGATAATTGGGTTTCTGATTTTAATGATTTATTTGGAGTTGTAACTTTCTATGATGAAGTATTAAAAGAATTATTTATAAACAATAAAAATCATACTGCTGAAAAATACGACTATAAGGTTAAAATTACTTCACAGTTAAATCACATTATGGAAAAAGCAAAAATGATTTTAATTGAATACAGAAAACAGTTTAATGATTATGCAAATCAGCCATACTATTCTAGTGTAAATAATTTGCTATATAACTATAATAAATATTTAAAGGATTCAGGGCAAAATGAATCAAATATAGATGAAATCTCACAGGATATTCTTTTATCCTTTTTAAAAGAGATTGATAATCTTTTAGAAAATCCAAACGATGATAAATTTGGAATTATTGATTTAGCAAATTTGGTTTCCGCCCTTCGAAAGGATATTTTCTTTGTTAAATCTACAGCTTTAGTTTATTCTAAGAGTATGGAAAAAAGATATACCGAATACTTTTCAGAAGAAAATGATCATTTTAAGAGACTAAAAGAAATACAAGAAACCATTCACAAACGTTTGGATAAACTTAATGTAAAAAACCTTTAATCCGATTGCGCAGATTTGTAACTCCGATACATAAGAATTTTTCCTCTCATCAACGCTAAGACACTTGTTTTCAAAAGGAATAAACAGGTAGAAATACGTGGTTGTTTAAATTTGTAAATTGATATTTTTGAAAAAAATAATACTTAATAAACATTCGCTAATATTACTAAATTTGAATAAAATGCTACTACAAAGTAGCGAAATTTAAAAATTGTGAGCAATTTAAACAAGCCTATGAATAAAGGAGAAAAAAGAGAGAATTTCTATATGACAAATTTTCTAAAAATCTTTTATTTTTAAAAGAAAACGGTATTGTGTCTAATGAAATGAGTGATTATATCTGTCCTATATGCCTAGATACATTCACAAAAGACGATTTAGATCAAAAAAAGATAATCCTTTAAGTTTAGAAGATGCTCCACCGAAATCTCTTGGTGGTTCGCAAATTGTTTTGACATGTGAAAGATGTAATAATGGAATGGGAAAAGATATTGATTGGCATTTAACTGAAAGTTTAAACGAAATGGATTTTCACGACCAAATTGTAGGAGCTGAACAGAAAGGCACATTCAGTTTAAACGATATAACTGTTAATGGAAAAATAATAATTCAGGAGAATGGAATGCATAAAGCTTATTTATCAAAAAAATAATAACCCAGCAACTCTTGAAGAATATATAAAATTAATTAATGGAAAAGGAATAAAAAAACCATATTGGCGTCCTACTCCAACAAGAGTAGATCCAAAAAAACTACAAATTGCAATCATTAAAAATGCATACATTCTAATGTTTGAAAGATTTGGATACGCTTTTTTATTCGATAAAGAATACGATAGAATTCGAGAACAACTTTTAAATCCTGAATCTGATATTTATCCATTGAAATGCTGGTTTCAAGGACCATTTCCAGAAGAAAGAATTGGTGTACCTTTCATTACAGAAAAAAATTTGGAGTCAATTTTTGTACTATTTAAACTAACGACAAAATTGAGAAAAAGAATTTTTGGTGTAGTTCTTCCATTATCTGGTGCTAAAATCGAAAAAACAATTTTAGAACTTAATAATAGATTTGTAGATCAACAGCAATTTGCGGTTAATATGATGTCGTTTACTGACGATTATTTAACTAATCTAGAATCTGTAAATTTACTTTTAAAATATATGGAAAAGCAAAAATAACTTGTCATACATACAATAGAATGCAATTAATTTAGTACTAAAAAACAATTTAAAACATAGAGTATTATGAAAAAAATATTATTTGCTTCAATTATTTGTTTTACAACGATTTCTGTTTTTGCTCAAAGTACATCTGACATACCAAGTCAAAATATTTCTACTGATAGTAATGTAGAGTATAGACTATTCTCTACAAAAAATCTGTATACATTTATTAAACTAAACACAAAAAATGGACAAATGTGGCAAGTTCAGTGGTCTACTAAAGGTAATGAATCTGAAGCTCCATTATCCTTAACAAAAAGAGTTATAAAAGATGATGAAAAGAATGGAAGATTTTTTCTTTATCCAACAACAAACATATATAATTTCATTTTGCTTGACCAAATTGATGGTCGTGTCTGGCAAGTACAATGGTCAGCTGAGGCAAAAGACAGAATTGTTCTACCAATAAATTAAAAATTGTTATTGCTGGTCATGAGATTTTAAGTGCAAAAAAAATCTCTACTTGTTAGTGTGAGCATCTAACTTGTGAAGGCAATGTTTAAAAAAAATAATTCTTTACGGATTTCCATAAAACACTAAAATTCAACTGTATTAACTTTCTCCATATTAATTTAAAATAATTTATTATGGCAAAAACAGCCGCATTTCACAGTGTAAAACAATCTGTGTATCACAACAACACAAGTTGTACAGAAGGAAACAACATTGAAAAAGTTAATCTTCGACCAGGAACTGGTGGAAAACCACTTTGTAGTCATTGTAGTAGACTTTAATTTTTAAGTCGCTTTATATAAAGCGGCTTTTTTACATTATTCAAATTACCTTACTCCTCACTCAAATAAGGGTTCAAAATCTCCGCCAATTCAATGAGCCAATAATAATTGTCTTCAAAATTGGTTAGTCCAATTTGGAGGGTGTCGTGTTGTCGCATTACGCCGAGAGCTAAAATGCAATTTACTTGTTTTAATATTTTTGTCCTATCTTCGGGATCTATAATATGTTTAAAAAAATCAATTAACCTTTTTCCCCCGCTGGCGCGAGCGTCTCGCTCGTGAACGCAAAGAATTTCTAAATCAAAAAAATGTAAGAGGACTTAAACTTTTACTTTAAATTTGACTTTAAATAAAAATTATTCCAATAAAAAATCCCAATTAAAATGCCATCTGAAAGTAAATTAAAATATAAGTACGGACAACTTTGGGTCAAAGATGGCTTTTTATTGGTATTTTATATTTTCCTCTTTGACGAACTTAAAAATGATAATAAAGATTTTATTGAACTAAAAAAAGAACTCGTTCAAAACATCGATAATATATTTATAGACATGTTTGCCTTTCTTGATTTTAATGAGTTTATAATTTCTGATGAAATAAAAAATATTTTAATAAATCATATCGAAATCATAATTTTAAAAATGGACGAAGAAAGTAATTATTTTTCACTACAAAATTTAGATGAAATATTATCTCAGGTCAGAATTTATCACTTAGAAAATTTGGAGTATGAGCCTTCAGAGGAAACGATAAGCGGGCAGTATTCAAAGGATTTTAAGGAAGTAAAGAATAATTATATACAAGAGTTCGTTGATATAAAATCATTACTTGAAAAAGACTATCGCATTTAAATAAAAACCCCGTTAGCGCGGATTTGCAATCCGTGCCCACAAAGATTGGTTTGTTCCATGTTTTAATGACATATTATTCTGTTAAACTTTTACGGGCACGGATTGCAAATCCGCGCTAACGATCGTCTAGATAAATGCCTCCTACTCGGATAAGCTTTGTCGAGTCAGTTGCGAAGATTTCTCGTTCCCCGAAATGACAAACTAAACGCAAAAATCCGAAAACAAAAATCACCCACTCTACAAAATCTCCTGATTTTCCGCTTTTTAATGTTCTTAAAACCTCAAAGACAACCTTTGTCCCTTTGCAACTTTGTATCTTTTCAATTTCCTAAATTTAAACTTATTATACCATTTATATAACTTTTAACAACCATTGTATCAATATTTTAAACTTTAAATTTACAGTACATGTAAATGATATAGTATTTAAAATAATTATTATGGAAACTGCACAAAACGTTATTGACCTGCTATCACAAAAATACAAATCTCGTATTTCTGTTCTCACTAATACTTTAGAAAACAAATTCTGTTCGATACTGGATACCAAAAACGGCACTATTTTTTCTGTTTCGTGCGAATCGCTCTTTGTCTTCAAAGATTCCAAAAACAATTTCTGGTCGACTACACCAAAGTCATTTATCTACAACAACCAGAAACATTATCCAACGGAAGGCCAGGAATACACCAGTAAAAACGGCGCGAAATATACTTTCACCAACAAAGAAGCTGTTTTGAAAAGAGCTGTTGCCTATTTCGAAAAATTTATTGATCCGTGTTATGGAATCAAAATCGCAAATGAAAAATTCATTATTTATGAAAGTCTTGATAAAACAAAATTCCTTGCTTTAAACCTTCAAAAGTTTAAAGCACGAATGTTTAGCAAAGTCGACACTTACCTTTCTTTCAATTAAAAATAAACTGGCAAGTTTTGCCCGCAACGAAACTAAAAAAAGCAGTTGAAACGAAACAGCCTGCGTTTGCTTTTATTTTAGTAATTACCTAAACTGTACGCATTTTAAATTTTTGATTTGGGTTTTTAAAATGCAAAAATTACAATTTGTTTAAAAAGGACAGCTTTTAGTCAGTCGCTGTCCTTTTTTTATGTTTTATTCTTAAAACCTTGATAACACAATTTTACAGCTTCAAACTCATTTATTTTCACCCAACAAAAAACCTTATTTTAATACAAATAAAACTTTTAGTGGTAATACAATAAAAAACCATACTTTTAATTTTACTACACCAAGACAAAAAATCCACCAGTTATGCCACTAACAAAAAAAATCACAGAATTGCTGTCTAAAAAATACAATTCAAATATTACTATTTTAGGCACTTATGCAAATACCAGCTATACTTCTATTCTGGACAATGAAAATGGAACCATTTTCCTAATATCAGACGCTGATCTCTACTCTTTTATAGATCAAAATCGCAATTATTGGGTAACTCCTGTAGATTCTTTTCACGCAAATGGAAAAGACCATAATCCTAAACTTGGCGAATCGTATATAACCGACAGTGGAACTGCCTACAGTTTTACATCTAAAGAAGCAATTGTGGAAATGGCTATAGAATATTTCGAAAAGCATAAACATGATACCGCTTAGCCTTTTGATCCCTTAATTCAAACCTTCAATCCTTACAGAGCATAAAATCTGTTTCAAATCCTAAACAAAAAAATATGCTTACTTTTGATCAAAACAAAAGCAAATGATTGAGATTAAAACATTTGATCAAGCGGCAGAATTACAAGATCCGAGACGTATATTAAAATATGTACTTCTGTTTTGTACATCGGGTGAAATGACGCTATCTGTAGATGAAAATGAATATACACTTACCAAAAACTCAGTCATTACTATAACTTCTGGTCAAATTCATTTTATTAAAAACAGCAACAAAGCAATCGGATTTGTTCTCGAATTTACTTATGATTTTTTCTGCAAAAATGATAATGATATCGAACTCATTTTTCACAACAGCTTGTTCTGTCATTTTGCAATGAATGAAGTTATCAAAGTCGACAATGACAAAATGGTTGTTGATACGCTCAAACTTATCGAAAAAGAAATTGCTGAAAAACCCTATCAATACCTCATCTCTATTCATAATTATATCGAATTGATTTTAATAGAAATCAATCGCTCTAAAATAAAACTCGGAGAAGAAATCTACAAACCCGATGCTTTGTTTCTTCATTTTCTAGAGGCAATACGCGGGAATTTTGACAAAAATCTTTCAGTAAATGAAATTGCCAATTTAATTGGAACCACCGAAGCCAAATTGAACGAACTTTCAAAACTGCATTGCAATAAAACCGCCCAAAACATCATCTTCGGATTGCTAATTTCTGAGGCAAAACGTTTGTTTACTTACGAGAAATTATCGGTTAAAGAAACCGCTTATGCTTTGGGTTTTAATGATCCTTTTTACTTTTCGAATTTCTTCAAAAAACACACGAATATTTCTCCGAAATCTTATAAAGAAAAACTGGTCAATCTTTGATTTAAAATGGCTCGCTGATAATGCGGATTAAACAGATTAGCACAGATTTTTCTATTACTTGCTGGAGCAAAAATTCATCAGCGCAAATCTGTTCAATCAGTGCCATCTGTGGTCTATTTAAAAATAGCTCCCCATAATTACATGCTTTTTCCAGAATTCTCTATTCTTTAAAGAGAACCGTTGCCGGATCTTTGTATCTGATTAATAACTAATAAAATAGTTTATGAAAAGATATCAGGATTTTGCCGTTTTGCTTTTACGAATTGCAATGGCTATTGGATTTTTATCTGCCGTTTTGAGTCGGTTAGGTTTGTTGGGAAAACAATCTTCAGGGTGGGAAAATTTTCTGGCTTATGCCGAAAAAGTGAATTCTTTTTTGCCTAAAAGTTTTATTCCGCCAATAGCAATTATCAGCACTTTTTTGGAATCCTTATTTGCTGTTTTATTGTTGATTGGATATCAAACTAGAAAAACGGCTTTTGGTGCTTCAATCCTGACTTTTCTATTTGCGTTGGCAATGACATATTCCTTCGGAATTAAAGAACCTCTTGATTATTCAGTATTTGTCTTTTCTATGGGCGCTTTTCTTTTAGCAACAATCGAAAAATACAACTGGAGTTTAGATGAATTTCTTTCAAAAAATTAAACAATTTAAAATCAATTAAAATGGAAAAACAAATTGCAAAAACAAGCGAATTAAACTGGAAACCTCTTATTGAAGAAGGCGTAAATACAGACGGCATTTTTTATAAAGTGCTACGCTTTGACGAAACCGCTAACAGACCCAAAACTTTTTTATTAAAATTTGAAGCAGGAGCTTCGTACCCAAATCACCTTCATCCAGCTGGAGAAGAAATCTTTGTTCTTGAAGGCGAAGTGCGCTCTGGAAAAGACGAACTAAAAACAGGTGATTACTTGTACATGCCACCTGAAAGTACACATTCTGTTTTTTCTAAAAATGGTTGTACGCTTTTGTTTATGGTACCAGAAGAAGTTGTGATTTTGAAGTAATTAAAATTTCAAAAAAGAGCCAAAGGCTATACCAATATTGTAGAGCTGGACTTCAGTCCAGCTTAAATTGAATTGCATGACGTTGAAAATTATACCTTAAACTGGACTGAAGTCCAGCTCTACAATATGGGGCATTCCTTCGGAATTTTTGTTTTCATTTCAATGAAAGTTTATCTCAAATCCTTCTTTATAACCAAATATTTCAAATCTGTAGTTCCCGCATTGCTGATGCCGTGTTCCGCATTTGGCGGGCAATATAAACTTGTATTTGGCCCCACAACAACTGTTTTTCCATCCAAGAAAAAAGATGCTGAACCTTCGAGAATATAAAAGAATTCCTCTTCCGGATGGTGATGCGGCGCGTGTGTCGATTTTCCTGGCTCAACGATGCTCATTTTTAATGTATTTTCCTCAGTGAAGTTCTTGTCGGCAAACCAATATTGATAACCTACTTTTGTCTTTGTAGCTTTGGTTAAATCAAAATGATTGACACAGTTTTCGATTGTGTATTGTAGTTCTGATGGCGTTTTTTCTTTTTTATTTCCTGTGCATTTATAGCTTGTTGTGCGAATAACACAAGAATAGCAATGGTGATCGTTGACGCTAATTTCATTTTCTTTTTTTGTAATGTTACGAAAAAATGCTTTTTGATAAATTTAGATCAAAAGAAATTCTTCAATTACAAGGAAATTTGAATCCAAATTTGCAGAATATGAGAAATAAAAACTACTTTTAAAACCGCTTCAAAAGCAACTTTTAAATCTTATTATAATGACCCAATTCCAACTTAAAATAAAATCACTCTTTTTATTTTTTATTACTTTAAATTTTATATCCGCTCAAACATCAAAAGAAAAAAGCCATGCATTAATAGCAAAAGGCGCAATTCTCACAAAACTATCCGATCAATTCAGTTTTACAGAAGGGCCAGCTTCGGATAAGAAAGGAAATATTTATTTTACAGATCAGCCTAATAACAGAATCATGAAATGGTCGGTTAATGGCGAACTTTCTGTTTTTATGGAAAATGCAGGAAGAGCCAACGGTTTGTATTTTGATCACGAGGGTAATCTTTTGGCTTGCGCCGATGAAAAAAATGAGCTTTGGAAAATAGACCAAAACAAAAATTATACAGTATTACTAAACAACTTTGAAGGGAAAAGATTGAATGGTCCAAATGATCTTTGGGTTGACCCAAAAGGCGGTATCTATTTTACAGATCCTTTTTACCAATGAGATTATTGGAAACATACCTCAAAAGAAATAGAGAAAGAATGCGTTTACTATTTATCTCCGGACAAATCCAAAATCATCAACGTTGCGAATGATCTTGTCAAACCTAATGGCATTATTGGAACTTCGGATGGGAAAACCTTATACGTAGCGGATATAGGAGCAAATAAAACATACTCTTATGCGATCGAAAGCAACGGTTCTTTAGGCAAAAAAACGCTTTTTACTGAATCAGGTTCAGATGGAATGACAATAGACGAGTTTGGAAACATTTACTTATGCGGAAATGGAGTTACGATATTCAATCCACAAGGAGAAAAAATTGCCCATATTGATGTTCCTGAACCATGGACAGCTAATATTTGTTTTGGAGGGAAAAAATTTAAAACATTATTTATTACTGCCAGTAAAAGTGTTTACACGATAGAAATGAACGTTCGGGGAATGAAATAATCGTTCCTATTTCTCTTGTTTACATTTATTTTGATTGAAATTTTATTCTTTAGAGATAAAATCAGCCTTTTTTCAGAATCAAAAAATTGCAAAAAAATCTTAATTTGATTCGTATTTGGTTTTAATTTTGCTTAAAATGAAATTTCACAAAAAGACAAAACCTTTCGAAACACCTTATTTTACTGGCATTTTAGTTCTCTCTATGATTCAATAAGAAAATATTATGATAAAAATATTTTGTAATTCGAAAAACCGCCATACATTTGCCTAACAGTGTTAAACAATTTAATACTTAATTAAAATGGCTAGTAAAGATCGAATTTTAAGACAAAAAGAAGAGACAAGAAGTAACATTCTTGGAGTCGCTTATGACATCGTAAAGGAAGACGGCTGGAATGGTTTGAGTATGCGCAAAATTGCTGACAGAATTGAATATACTGCCCCTATTATTTATGAATACTTTTCTAATAAAGATGCTATTTTGACCGAATTAACCGGTCAAGGTTTTATTAAACTGGCAAAAGAATTAGAAAAAGCGAAAGCAAAATTTGAAAAACCAGAAGAACAATTAGAAGCCATGTGGATGGCTTATTGGGATTTTGCCTTTACCGATACCGAAATGTATCAGGTAATGTTTGGTGTTCAGATGAATTGCTGTTCGCAACAATGTTCCCTTTCAGATTCGCCTTATATGATGTTTACGGCAGTTATTGCTGAAGTCATGAAAAACAGTAATCCCGATGCGGAAATTATTAAACAAAAGTATTTTACTTTCTTTTCTATTATTCATGGTTTGATTGCGATCAACATTATAAACCAAAACGGAGCATTAGAAAGTATCAACAATCAAATTTTGAAAGACGCTATTGGTGGTATTATCAAATCAATTCAATAAAAAAATTTTCAATTTTACTTAACAGTGTAAAATAATTTAAGGACAATTTAAAAATCCTTTTTTTAGAAGTTCAACTTAACACTGTTAGAAAATTTAATTAACGTAATTAGAGCTTTTTTACTCTTTTACTTAACGGTGATAAATAATTTAATACCGATTTAAAGCAGAATCAAAAACAGCTAGAAATAGCAAATTTGCGCACTTAAACTTAACAACGTTAGATAATTTAATTAAATTAATTATGAATACTGAGATTGTCAGAATGCAAAAGATTTCAAAACAAATGAATGTCCAACAAATTAAAACCAATATGAAAATGAAAAATGTAATTATAACCAGCTTTATTCTGGCATTAGTACTAAGCGACTGTGCTGATAAAAATCAGACGCCTGTCTGCTCCACCTCCACCGGTTTTACCTGTGGCGGCAATTACAAGCGCTAACACAACTACGGATGCTGAATATCCTGCTTCTATACAAGGTACTGTTGACGTTGAAATTCGCCCGCAAGTAAGTGGGAATCTTGAAAGAGTTTATGTTGACGAAGGTGCTTATGTAACAAAAGGTCAAACTTTATTTAAAATAAACGAACGTCCTTTCCGTGAACAATTGAACAACGCTTTAGCAAATCTTCACGCGACTGAAGCGACTTTGATCAACGCGAATTTAGAAGTTGATAAATTGACTCCGTTAGTTCAAAATAAAGTAGTTTCAGACTATCAATTAAAAACGGCTAAAGCTTCACAAAAAATTGTCACGCCAATATCGAACAAGCAAAAGCGATGGTTGGTTCTGCTAAAATCAATTTAGGATATACTACTGTAACGGCTCCTGTTAGCGGTTACATTGGAAGATTGCCTAAAAAACAAGGAAGTTTAGTTTCAGCTACAGATGTTGAGCCTTTGACAAATCTTTCAGATGTTCACGAAGTTTTTGCTTATTTCTCTCTTGGAGAAACAGATTTCATAAACTTCAAAGCGCAATATGCAGGAAGTACAATTGGAGACAAAATCAGAAAATTGCCTCCTGTAACTTTAGTGTTGGCGGATAACAATGCGTATCCTCAAACTGGAAAAATTGATATGGTCGATGGTCAATTCGACAAAACTACTGGAGCGATTACTGTAAGAGCAACTTTCCCAAATGCAAACGGAATTTTACGTTCTGGAAATACAGGAAGAATCCGTTTAGGTGTTCAGCACGATGATGCGATTTTAGTTCCGCAATCAGCTACGGTTGAAATGCAAGATAAAGTATTTGTCTTTACTGTAGACAAAGACAACAAGGTAAGCAAAATGCCAATCACGATTGCTGGTAAAAACGGCACAAATTATCTAATTAAAGATGGTGTAAAATCGGGAGATCAAATCGTATTAAGCGGTATTGACAAACTTCAAGAAGGACAGGTTATTCAACCTGAAAAATCAACAAAAGTTGCCCAAGTAATTAATCAAAAATAATAAAAACGACAATGTTCAAAATATTTATACAAAGACCTGTACTGGCAACCGTTATTTCCATTTTATTGGTAATTCTGGGAGTACTTGGCTTGACTAAATTGCCTTTACAGCAATTTCCTGATATTGCGCCACCATCGGTTTTGGTAACGGCGGTATATCCGGGAGCAAACGCAGAAACGGTTTTGCGTTCGGTTGCTCCTTCTTTAGAAGAATCTATAAATGGTGTAGAGAACATGACTTACATGAGTTCTACAGCGAGTAATGACGGTAGTTTGGCTATCACGGTGTTCTTTAAATTAGGAACAGATGCCGACCAAGCCGCAGTTAACGTTCAAAACAGAGTTGCTCAAGCAACAAGTCAGCTTCCTGCGGAGGTTGTACAACAAGGTGTAATCACGGCGAAACAGCAAAACAGTTTCATCATGGCCATTGGTATGTACACCGAAGATGAATCAAAATACGATCAGACTTTTGTTGCTAACTATGCACAAATTAATATTATTCCGGAATTGAAACGTATTCCGGGTGTGGGTTCTGCCAGTATTTTTGGTGGAGTAAAAGATTACTCTATGCGTGTTTGGTTGAATCCAACGCAAATGTCAACGTACAAAATCACTCCAAACGAAATCATGAGCGCAATTCAAGACAAAAGTTTGGAAGCGGCTCCGGGTAAATTTGGTGAACGAAGCAAAGAAGTTTTTGAATATGTAATCAAATACAAAGGAAAACTAACCAAACCTGAAGATTACGAAAATATCGCAATTCGCTCTAATCCTGACGGTTCTGTTCTTCACTTAAAAGATGTTGCAAGAGTTGAACTTGGTGCTTATTCTTATAACAGTTTAACGCGTTTAAATGGTAAAAAAGGAGTTGTAATTGGAGTTATTCAGTTAGCAGGTTCCAACTCAAATGATATTCAGATTGCCATCAATAAAATGATGGAAAAAGCCTCTAAAGATTTCCCAAAAGGAATAAAACATAATATTTTCTATAGTACAAAAGTATCGCTGGATCAATCTATTGAACAAGTTGAACACACTTTACTAGAAGCTTTTATACTTGTATTTATTGTGGTATTTATTTTCCTTCAGGATTTTAGATCAACATTAATCCCGGCTATTGCTGTACCTGTAGCAATTTTAGGAACGTTCTTCTTCATGCAGTTATTCGGATTCTCGATCAACCTTCTAACGCTTTTCGCATTAATCTTGGCGATTGGTATTGTGGTGGATGACGCGATTGTCGTTGTCGAGGCCGTGCATGCGAAAATGGAGCACAAACATTTGTCTCCAAAAATCGCCACACATGAAGCTATGCACGAAATCACGGGTGCTATTATCTCGATTACGTTGGTAATGGTCGCTGTATTCCTGCCGGTTGGTTTTATGGAAGGCTCAACAGGGGTTTTCTATCGTCAGTTTGCTTTTACTATGGCGATTGCAATTGTAATCTCGGCTGTAAATGCCTTGACATTGTCACCAGCGCTTGCGGCGTTATTTTTGAAAGATAATCACGGTGCTCACGATGCAAATGCGCCTTATGTGAAAAAAGGATTTAAAGAGAAATTCTTTACTGCTTTCAACAGCAGTTTTGAATCGCTTACCAATCGTTACGTTGGCGGAATTAAATTCTTAATCAGAAAAAAATGGTTGAGTTTAGGCGGATTAGCGGCAATTACAATAGCAACTGTTTTATTGGTAAAAACAACTCCAGCAGGATTTATTCCAACAGAAGATCAAGGATTTATTGCGATTGCAGTAAACACGCCATCTGGAACATCTCTTGACGGAACTCAAAAAGTAATGACCGAAGCTGAAAATACTTTAAGAGGTTTAGATGCATCACGATTTGTAACCGCAATTTCTGGTTTCAACTTGTTGACTAACTCTACGAGTCCGTCTTCAGCAGTTGTTTTCGTATTGCTTAAACCAAATGAAGATCGTGGCGAAGTGAAAAATATCGAAGACATCATGAACCAAGTTCGTGGCAAATTGGGCAGTATTTCTGGCGGAAGTTTCTTCGTTTTCAGTTTCCCAACTGTTCCTGGATTTAGTAATGTTGAAGCTTTAGATTTAGTGCTTCAGGATAAAACTGGAGGAAAATTGGATAAATTCAGCGGTATTTCTCAGAATTTCATTGGAGAATTAATGAAACGCCCAGAAATCGCAGTAGCCTTTACCAGTTTCAAAGCCGATTATCCACAATTGCAATTGGATATCAATGACGAAAAAGCAAATCAGTTAGGCGTAAATGTAAAAGACATTTTACAAACCATGCAGACTTATTTTGGTAGTGCTCAGGCTTCCGATTTTAATAGATTCGGAAAATATTACCGAGTTGTAGTTCAAGCTGATATTGCTGACAGAGCTGATCCATCATCAATTGACCGAGTTTTTGTAAAAAACAAAACAGGCGAAATGGTTCCGATAAACACTTTAGTAAAACTGACTCGTGTCTATGGATCTGAAACCGCTTCACGTTACAACTTGTTCAACTCAATTTCGATTAATGCAATTCCGAAACCTGGATTTAGTTCTGGAGATGCCATTAAAGCAATTGAAGAAGTTGCGAGACAACAGCTTCCTGCAGGTTATGGTTATGAATTTTCAGGACAAACTCGCGAAGAGATTTCTTCTGGAGGGCAGTCGGCAACAATTTTCTTGCTGTGTTTGATATTCGTCTATTTCTTACTTGCCGCACAGTATGAAAGTTACATTCTGCCATTGGCTGTAATCTTATCAATCCCTGCAGGTATTTTTGGAGTATTTGTGGCAATCGGCTTGACCGGAATTGAAAACAACATTTACGTTCAAGTTGCACTTGTCATGCTGATTGGACTTCTTGCTAAAAATGCCATTTTAATTGTGGAGTTTGCAGTACAGAAACGAAAATCAGGACAAGCTTTGGTTAAAGCTTCAATCGAAGCGACAGAAATTACGTTTGCGACCAATTATCATGACTTCCCTAGCCTTTGTTGTTGGTTTAGTACCAATGATGAGTGCCAAAGGACCATCGGCTCAAGGAAATCATTCGATCAGTATTGGAGCGGCGGGCGGAATGCTTTCTGGAGTAATTCTCGGATTATTTATTATTCCGGTTTTATTCATCGTATTCCAACATTTACAAGAAAAAGTTACTGGAAAACCAGTAGCCGTAATTCATAACGAAGAAGAAAAATAATAAATGGAAAACTATATAACAACAATTCTTGTGGCCATCATATTTGGCATCGGATATATATCGTACAGAATCTCAAAAGATCTTGAAACGAAAAAAGATATTTGTACAGAAATTTAATCTGTTAATGAGGTTAAAAAAATATTTTAACACATCGAGACATAGGATAATATGTCTAAAAAAGAGATCAGAAAAAACTTGTTTCAACACATAGAAAACTATGTGAATTTAAAATAAGTGAAACGCCTTTTTCAAATCCCAAAAAACTATGTCTCTATGTGTTTAAAAAAAATTACACCCAAACGGGTTAAAGGAATTTTAATAAAAAGATAATGAAAAATCATATAACCAAAATAGTGGTCTTCGCCATTCTGATCACGACCTTAATATCCTGTAAGGTATCAAAGGATATTGAAACACCAAAAGATGCATTTCCTGAGAATTTCAGGAATGCGGCTGTTTCAAAAGATACAACCAGTATTGGCGATTTGGAATGGAAAAATTTCTATACCGAAAAAGATATCGTACAATTGATTGACAGCGCCATCGCAAGAAATAATGATTTGCAAATTGCAACCAAAAACATCGAGATTGCGCAATACCGATTCACACAATCAAAATGGGGAAATATTCCTCAAGTTAACTTAGCTGTAAACGCAAGTTCAAGCAATCCGTCAGACAATAGTTTTACAGGAATGAACTTGAATCAGGCTTTAGGCCAAAAACATATTGACGATTTCTCTGCAGGAGCAACGCTTTCTTGGGAAGCTGATATTTGGGGAAAAATCAAAAACCAGAAAAAAGGTGCTTTTGCGGCATATCTTCAATCTGAAGAAGTGAAAAAAGCATTGCAGACTAATATTGTTGCCAATGTTTCAAGAGGATATTATAATCTTTTGATGCTGGATGCTCAACTTGATATTGCAAGACAAAATGTGAAATTGAATGACAGTACAACCAATATCATCAAATTAAAATATGATGCTGGACAAACTACTTCATTAGCAATTCAACAATCGGAAGCGCAAAAATTAAATTCGGAACAACTGATTCCGTTATTGGAACAAAATATTGCGATTCAAGAAAATGCGTTGAGCGTTTTGACGGGTTCATTTCCTTCTTCAAAACAAAGAACGGCTTTGTTAAATTCAGTTGCAATTCAAAACAATAATGCTGTTGGAATTCCCGCTTCATTAGTAAGCAGAAGACCTGACGTTAAAAGTGCTGAATTTACTTTAAAAATCGCCAACGCTAATGTTGGAATCACAAAAGCCGATTTATATCCGACATTAAGAATTACTGCTCAAGGTGGCGTAAACTCTTTTGAAACCAGTACTTGGTTCAATATTCCAGCTTCGCTTTTTGGAACGGTTGCCGGAGGTTTGACACAGCCGTTATTGAACAATAAAAAACTAAAAACACAATATAATATTGCTGTCGCAGAAAGAGAAAAAGCAGTTATCAATTTCAGACAATCGGTTTTGATTGCCGTGAGCGAAGTTGCTGATGCTTTGGTTGTAACCGAGAAACTACAACAGCAAGAAACTTTCCTTCAGCAAAAAGTAAAAACGTTGCAACAAGCTATTAAAAACGCCAATTTGCTTTTCAAAAACGGAATGGCAGAATATCTTGAAGTTTTGACCGCTCAAGCAAATTTATTGCAAAGCGAATTAGAATTAGCAGACATAAAAAGACAACAACTAACTGCCAATACCGAATTGTATCGTGCACTCGGCGGAGGCTGGAAATAATACCCGTACCCGTTAATTATTTATTTTTTGAGATGAAAACGCTGTGAGACTTTTTGGTTTCATGGCGTTTTTTTATTTAACCGCAAAGGACGCAATCCCGATAACTATCAGGATACGCAAAAGACACAAAAGCTTTTTGGAATTTCTCGCAAAGTTATTAAGTATTTATTTCACGCAGATTCTGCAGATTTAAGCAGATTAATTTTTAAAGGTATAAAAAAATTATCTGCGCAAATTCGCTTAAATCTTTTTTAAATCTGCGTGAAAAATAAATCTTCTCGTCTTTGCGACTTTGCGAGAGCTATTAATCTACCTTGCATCAAACAAAAAACTTATCTAATTTTAGTCTATCGTAAAAGCAAAAAAAATGACCTCAGATCAACAGAATTACCTCAACAATCTAAAACGATATTTCGAAAGTTATGCCCCAATCTCTGAAAGATCATGGAAATTGATTGAAAACCTAACACATTTCCAAACCATCAAAAAAGGAGAAATATTGCTAGAAAACGGGGAAATTTGCAAAAATCTTTATTTTATTGCAAAAGGAATTCTACGAACTTTTATTACAGACGAACAAGGAAATTTCTATAACAAAAACCTTTTTCTCGAAAACAAACTTGCCTGCTCTAAAGTTTCATCAATACTGCAAACTCCTTCCAGCTTTACAATCGAAGCTCTGGAAGATTGCATTTTAATCGCTCTTGATTACAAAAAATACACCCAGTTGATTAACGAAAATGACGATCTTAAAACCTTCTACATTGCCTATTTGGAAAAAAACTGGATTATTGAAAAAGAACAAAGAGAAGTTGCTCTAGTTATGCAAAATGCAACTGAAAGATATTTAGACTTTTTAGAGAAAAATCCAAATATTGCAGATCGAATTCCGTTATTGCATATTGCCTCGCATTTAGGCATTACGCCAACGCAATTAAGTCGAATTCGAAAAAATCTCGAAAAAGTTTCATAAATCAACATATGTAAAGGCTTTCCTTAAATTGCTCATTTATCTTTGTTTTATAATTAAAATTCGACATTAAAAATGAACAATATAAACCTCATTAAAGATAATATTGACAATCTTACCGCACTTTGGAAAACTGTTGCCACTCCGCTCCTTTCTTATCATAAAAACGATCCATTTCAATTCAGTCAGATAAAAAATTCCGGCTGGCCAAACCGATTATGGTTTCGCGAAGATATTACTGAAGAAAATCTTCCACAAATTTTTGAAATTATTAAAGACCATTCAGGTTTGGTGATTCCGTATTGGGATATTTTTGAAAGTAATTCAAATGAGATTTTTGAAAAAAACGGATTTGAAATTCGAAACCAACTTGTAGCGATGGCTTTAAAATTGGATAAAAAATTTCAACTTGAAAATAATCTTACTTTTAAAAGAGTTTTAAATGAAGAAGATTCGAAAACGTGGTCAGATATTTATCCGTTGTCGTTTAATTATATAATCAGTAAAGAAACCTTGATTTATAATTATGACAATGTAAAGTTTTATTTGGTTCATTTTGAAGAAAAGCCAATCGGAACGCTGACTCTTTTTCAAACCGAAAATATTATGGGAATTCATGGCGTGGGCGTAATTCCCGAAATGCGTAAAAAAGGTTTCGCTGAAGAAATCATGAAGTTTGCTGTCAACAAAGCAATTGATCTTAAATGCGAATATGCACAGTTACAAGCTTCTGCCTTAGGAAAAGGCATTTATACGAGATTAGGTTTTCAAGATTTGTTTACGATTACGAATTATCAATTGATATAAATTTCAATTCATAAGCTAATTCATCTCTCGCAAAGACGCGAAGTCACAAAGAAAAAATACTTAAAAAAGAAAACTTTGCGACTTCGCGTCTTTGCGAGAACTATTTTCTTTCTAAAAATCTAAAATCAAAATCTTGTCCCAAATGCCCCTAAAATAGTCGGAAATTAGTATTTAAATAAAAAAGTAAGAATATTACATTTGTAATACATTAACTGATAACTATTTAAAAAACAAAACCACATGAAAAAAGCAAAGATTATTTTTTGGACAACGACAATTCTAATTTTCTTATTTGAAGGCGTCATGCCTGCATTGACCTCTCAAACAGAATTGGCTAAAGAAGGAATCAGGCATTTAGGATATCCTGAATACTTTGGAAATGCCTTGGTCGTTTTCAAAGTATTGGGAGTATTAGCATTAGTGATTCCGCAAGTGCCTAAAAATGTAAAGGAATGGGCTTATGCCGGATTCGGATTTGATTTCATATTTGCTTCAATTAGTCATTTTGCAGTTGACGGAATGAATTTCCAAAGTTTTTTCCCATTGATTATTCTACTGATTTTAGCTACTTCATATATCTATTATCATAAAATCGAGCGCTATAAAACTATAGCCTTATAACCTTTTGGCGTGATGATAGAGGTTTTCAAAACAAATGTTCAAGAAGTCGAACAATCCAATTTGATTGTTGGGAAGCTTCTTGAGCATTTTCCAAACAGCATTATCAATTTTGACCTTGAAGACTGCGATAAAATTCTCCGTATTCATGCATCTTCAATTTGCAATACTAGTGTAATTGAACTTGTAAATTCATGTGGCTACTCTTGCGAGGTACTTTCATAAATTCACAATTCATTGATTTACAAATTATTAAAAATAAAGTTGTAATTTTAGAATACTGAATTTTAAATCACATAAAAATGAATATTCCAGCAGAACATCAAACGATAATGCCATATCTGATTTTACAAGGAGCTTCAAAATTCATCGATTTTACAAAAAAGTTTTTGGAGCAACAGAAACAAATACAAAATCACTACGCGGAGATGGAACCATTATGCATGCCGAAATCACTTTGAATGGAAGCACAATAATGATTACCGATGAAATAACAGATTGGGCTAAACAAACCGCAAACTTATTTGTTTATGTTCCAAATGCTGATGAAACCTATCAAAAAGCATTAGAAAATGGCGCGAGCTCGCTAATGGAATTAAGCGATCAAGATTATGGCCGAACTTGTGGCATAACTGATCCTTTTGGGAATGTTTGGTGGATTACATCAGTAGATTGATCAACTTTTAAAATCAATACTATGAAAACCGAAGTCCAAAAAAATATTGTTGAAACTTTCAAAAAATTAAATGAAACCCTTGCTTCTTTTTCGGAAGAAGAATTAAATACAGTTCCATATAAAGACAGCTGGACTGCGGGGCAAACTGCGCAAGCACATCATTTTGGCCTGTTCAGGCTATCCCGAATTATTTGGGGGAAAAACAGAAAAAACAATCCGAAAATATCAAGAGTTTGTACCGCAACTTGAAGGCATTTTTTTAAATTTTACTACAAAAATGAATTCTCCAGATTTCCTAAAACCTGAAAATAAGGAGTATAACAAAAAATCGTTAACTTTAGCATTTCAGAAAATCGAATCGGATTTGCTTACGGCAACTGAAAATTATGACCTGACACTAACCTGTCAGGATTTTCAAGTTCCGGGTTTTGATAAATTCACCATTTTTGAGTGGATCAATTTTGCTCTCGTTCACACTCAAAGACATACACATCAACTAAATTCAATTTATAAAATGCTGACCAAAATATAATTTTAAGCTTCAAATCAACCAAAAACAAATCTATATGAAATCAAAAAGCGGAGCCCTTTTTATTACAGGATTAATTGCCGGAACTCTTGACCTTGTTGCAACAATCACGATTTATGCAGGAATTCTAAACAAAACCACAGGTATTAAAATTTTACAATCCATTGCAAGTGGCATATTTAAAAAAGAAGCCTATTCTGGAGGTTCGCAAATGGCATTGTATGGTTTATTATTGCATTATTTTATAGCTTTTACCTTTACTTGGTTTTATTTTACTATCTATCCTTATTTTTCCTTTTTGAAAAAAAACACTCTAATATCCGGAATTGTTTACGGCATATTTGTTTGGATTATAATGAATCTTGTGGTCCTTCCGGTTGTATTTCCTGTTTTACCAGAAAAGCATTTAGATTTTCCGTTATTCTTGTCTATGATAATTTTGATATGTTGCATTGGAATTCCAATAGCTTTCCTTCACAAAAAATATATTTCGTTGCGACAATAGCGTAATAATGAAATTAAAAAAGCGAAACCAAAATTTATTTGATTTCGCTTTTTTTTGTTTTGAAGAGTACTCTTAACGAGAGATTTTTAACTTTCCAATTACCATCGTTATAAATGTCAAAATCAAAAATACAACGAAAAATGCCTGTCCAATAAAAGAGGAATCATTTCCAATCTCTCCAAAACCCAAAATCCCAGCTATAATAGCTAGAACAATAAAAGTAATAGTCCAATGTGTCATACTGCTCTTTTTTATTGTTAATAAAATTTGATGGGGGTTTAACCTTGCCAAATTTCGTTCCCTAATGTTAACTAGATTGCCTCTACAAATTATTTTTATAACACAATAGATTAAAAATGGAGCTTCGTATGTTAATTTTAAAATTCATTTTTCACTCTTACAAAATTCCCATGCTAATGTTATTGAGTTAATTTTTTGATCGATTGGATTAATCGTCGCTTTATTCCTAAAGTAATTTTAGATAAAATTTTTTAGCATTATGGAAATAGCGACAGCTCAAGGTATAACAGCCACAAAACATGGAATTATTTTAGAAAAGACAGAACGCACCTTTGAAGAATTAGGTGTTTTAAATCCTGCAATTTATCAAGACGGAAATACGATTCACATGTTTTACCGAGTCGCCAAAAGAGGAAATTTTTCAACTATTGGATATTGCAGATTTGAAGGGCCAAAAACATTAGTTGAAAGACGAACTGAACCTATTTTTGTTCCAGAATATATTTATGAAATTCATGGTGTCGAAGATCCGAGAATTGTAAAAATTGACGATACTTTTTTTATGACGTATGTTACATACGATGGAATAAATGCTTGTGGCGCATTGGCAACATCAAAAGATTTGATTTCTTTTAAAAAAAGGGCATAATTACTCCCAAATTTATTTTAAATGAATTTACTAATCTGATTAGAAAGCACTTGCAAAACACTAGTATTGCAAGGATATTGGCTTTCAACACCGAAAGAAATTATCCTTTGTCGGAAACTATTAAAGAAAATTTATTCGTTTGGGATAAAAATGTAGTTCTTTTTCCTAAAAAAATTGACGGAAAATTCATAGCTTTACATAGATTGTTTCCTTCAATTCAGATTTTCTCTTTTGAAAAAAAAGCGACTTAACAGTTGAATTCTGGAAAGAATACATCAAAAACTTACCAGACCATATTATTCTGGAACCAAAATTTGACCACGAAACCAGTCATATTGGTCCAGGCGCCCCGCCAATTGAAACTAAAGATGGATGGTTGCTGATTTATCATGCGGCTGAAAGACGAGAAAAAGGTTTGGTATATCATGCCTGTGCTTGCTTTATTGGATTTACACAATCCTGCAAAGGTGCTGTCAAGACTAACAAGACCTATTATTACGCCTTCAGAACATTACGAACGACACGGTTATGTAAATTATGTTGTTTTTCCAACAGGAACAGCCATTTTTGATGACCAACTCTATATTTATTACGGTGCCGCCGATGACAAAATTGCGGTGGCCTCACTGAACTTGAACGACTTATTAACCGAATTAAAACAGAATCCCCATGAAGACGATAGCAAATAAATCGAAAATAGTTTTTCTTTCTACGTTTCCTCCAACACAATGCGGAATAGCAACTTATACACAAGATACCATTAAAGGAATTACCAATGTTTTTGGCAAATCAATTACTTGTGAAATTTGCGAATTGGTTGACAAACCCAAAGAAAATCCAACTCAAGCCTATACTTTAAATACTAAAAATAGAGAAGAATATGCTCGAGTAGCGGAGGAAATCAACAAAGATCAAAATGTAAAATTGGTTCATATTCAACATGAATTTGGTTTATTTGGCGGTAACTATGGAGATCATTTGCTTGATTTTTTAAATGCAATAAAAAAACCTGTCACCTTTACTTTTCACAGTGTTATTCCAAATCCAAATAATGAGCTTAAAACATTTGTAAAATTACTTTTGAGTTACAGCAATTCGGTATTTGTAATGACAAATAAATCAAAAGAAATTTTGATGAAAGATTACGGTATCAAAGAAGAAATAATCACTACAATGCACCACGGAACGCATATTGTAGTTTATGAAACTCCTCATTTAGCAAAAGCAAAATTTAATATTCAAGATAGATTGGTGTTATCAACTTTTGGACTTTTGGGAGAAGGAAAAAATATCGAAACCGGTTTGCATGCTTTAGCAAAAATCATTGAAAAAGAACCGAATGTCCTCTACTTGATTATTGGCAGAACACATCCAAATTTAATAGTTGATGGCGTCGATGCTTATCGCGACAAATTAGAATCAATTGTCAAAGAATTGAAATTAGAAAACAATGTTCGTTTTATAAATGAATATTTAGATACAAATGAACTTTTGGATTATTTAAAAGCAACTGATATTTATTTATTCACATCAAAAGATCCTAATCAAGCCGTGAGTGGCACTTTCTCTTATGCAATGAGTTGTGCGTGCCCAATGGTCGCATCAAAAATTCCGCATACACTAGAAGTATTAACTCCTGAACTAGGAATTTTAGTCGATATTGGAAATGTGGATCAATTTGCTGAAGCGACTTTAAAATTAATCGCCGATGAAGATTTACGACACGAAATGGGAATTCAGGCTTTTTCAAAAACCAGAGCTTTTTCTTGGGAAAATTGTGCTATTACGCATATGAATACGTATAAAAGACTGTTTCAAAATGCTCGCAGAAATTAAATTCAGCTATCCTGATATTCAATTGAAACACATTAAAAAATTGACCACTGATTTAGGTATTATCCAATTCAGCAAAATCTCTATTCCAGATTTAGAATCCGGTTATACTTTAGATGACAATGCGCGCGCGCTGATTGCTTTTTGCATGCATTACCAATTAACGCAGGATAAAGAAGATTTACCATACATTTTAATCTATTTGGATTTTATTGAAAGATGCCAAAAACCAAACGGCAGTTTCATTAATTATGTAGATAAGGACTATCGCGAGCATATTGAACAAAATGCTGAAGTTAATTTAGAAGACTCCAACGCAAGAGCAATCTGGGCTTTAGGAGTTGTGATTTCTAATAAGGATATTTTGCCGGAAAACATTTCAAAAAAAGCAGAAAAATGTTTGTTGAACTCCTTAAAATGGGCCGAAACTATACAATCACCACGTTCTATAGGTTTTGCTACAAAAGGGCTGTTTCATTATCATAATGCTGTTCCTAATTTATATGTCGCCGCAATTATTAATAAGTTAAATGCCAAACTACTTGCAAATTATGAAGATCATGCTTCAGAGAGCTGGAAATGGTTTGAAAATTATTTAACATACGCTAACGGAATTCTACCAGAATCAATGCTTTACGCGTATTTAATAACCAATAAACCGGTTTACAAAAAAGTTGCTTTAGACTCTTTAGACTTTTTAATGTCAAAAATGTTCGTCAATAAGGACTTTAAAGTAATTTCGAATCAGGGATGGCTTCAAAAAATTCAGTTCCAAGAGAATATGGAGAACAACCAATAGATGTTTCTTACACTATTCAAACTTTAAATGCTTTTTACAATGCGTTTGAAATTCCAGAATACAAACACAAAATGAAAGCCGCTTTTAATTGGTTTTTAGGTAAGAATCATTTGGGCCAAATTATGTATAATCCTATAAGTGGCGGTGGCTACGATGGTCTTGAAAAGGAAAACGTAAACTTAAATCAAGGTGCAGAATCAACCATTTGTTTCTTAACGGCACGTTTATTAATGGAAAATTTTGCTCATTCAGAAAGCAAAGTTATTCCGCTCATAAAAAATCGTCGAGGCATTGCCATAAATTCTTAAATTTACAATACAGCTGACCAAAATTAATTAAACCCTTAAAATCCCTTTCTTAATGAAAGGGATTTTTTGTTTTTGGGAAATTCGAAAACGCCATATCAAGCGATTTATTGTATTGAAATGAAAATTATATAAGCATCCAAAAAAGTTCTGTAAAAGATTTTAACAAGTATTAAGGTAACTTTCATCTATAATTTAGAAAACGAATATAAAACTGTTAAAAAACTGATTTGCAAGGAATTTTACAACTTTAAAAGATCTTATTTTGATTCTCAGCTTAAAAAATACATTCTCACAAATTGGAAGTGCAACACTATTTGCCTCACGATTTTTTAAGGAACTTTTAATTCCTCCATACGAGGCAAAAGAGTTCTTGAGACAATGTTATGTCATTGGTTATAAATCTTTTCCTTTAGTTGCCATAACCGGTTTTATTATGGGTTTGGTTTTAACCATTCAATCACGACCAACTCTAGTGACTTTTGGTGCCGAAAGCTGGCTTCCGGGAATGGTTGCACTTTCGTTGATTCGAGAAATTGCACCTGTCATTACAGCATTAATTTGCGCCGGAAAAATTTCATCTGGAATTGGTGCTGAACTTGGTTCAATGAAAGTTACAGAACAAATTGATGCTATGGAAGTTTCGGCAATCAATCCTTATAATTATTTAGTCGTAACGCGAATTTTGGCCTGCACCTTAATGGTGCCCATATTGGTGTTTTTTGCAGATGCAATAGGAATATTGGGCGGTTATGCGGGAATTAATATTCATGGAGATGTGACCTTTCGTCGCTATTTAGCACAGATTGTACAATCATTGGAATTTTTAGATGTAATTCCGGCAACAATCAAAACTTTTTCTTTGGCTTTTTCATCGGAATGATTGGCTGTTTTAAAGGTTTTAATGCCGCAAACGGAACTGAAAGTGTAGGACGCGCCGCAAACTCGGCCGTAGTTACAGCTTCATTAAGCATATTTATTATTGACATGGTGGCTGTACAGATAACCGATTTATTTTTTAAGATGATCAAGGAAAAGAAAAATATCGACACAAAATCAAAAGAGAAAAAACAGATTCCGATTATAGAGATCAAGAATCTGCACAAAAATTTTGGCGGTGAAAATGCCGTTTTAAAAGGCGTAAATCTCTCCGTGAACAAAGGTGAAGATTTAGTCATTTTAGGACGATCTGGTTCAGGAAAATCAGTTACAATAAAATGCATTGTCGGATTAATTGAACCGGATCAGGGTGAAATTAAAGTTTTTGATGAAAATGTGTTGAATCTCAGCAAAACCGAACTCAACAAAATAAGAGTCAAAATTGGTTTTTTATTCCAAAGTGCCGCTTTATACGATTCGATGTCTGTGCGCGAAAATTTGGCTTTTACCCTCAGGGCACACAAAAGAGATTTAACGCCCGAAGAAGTTGAAAATGAAGTTATGGAAGCACTCGAAAATGTAGGTTTGAGTGATGCAATTGATAAAATGCCTGCCGAATTATCTGGCGGAATGCGAAAAAGAATTGGTTTGGCAAGAACACTGATTTTAAAACCCGAAATCATTTTGTATGACGAACCCACAACGGGATTGGATACTATCACTTCAAGAGAAATCAGTGAATTGATTTTGGATATAAAGCACAAACAAAAAACCTCATCAATAATCATTACGCACGATATGGCTTGCGCCAAAATGACTGCCGACAGAATTATGGTTTTAAAAGATGGTGTTATCCACGCTGAAGGAACCTATGAAGAATTAGAAAAAGACGAAGACGAATGGGTACGCTCATTTTTTGAATAAAGCAAAATAAATTGTAGAAATCATGGAAAAGGAATCTGGATATACTTGGAAATTAGGAATGTTTGTATCAGTGGGACTGTCGCTTTTCATTTTGGCCATTTATTTTATTGGAAAACAAAAAAACTTATTTGGCCAGACTTTTCACCTTTCGTCAAAATTTAAAACAGTAAGTGGTTTAGAGGTCGGGAATAACGTTCGTTTTTCTGGAATCAACATTGGAACTGTAGAAGAAATCAGAATCATAAACGACTCTTCGGTAATTGTTTCAATGGTGATAAAAGACGAAATACGCAAATTCATAAAAACCGATGCCCGCGCCAGCATTGGCTCAGACGGATTAATGGGCGACAAAGTACTGACAATTTCTCCAGGTCCGAAATCAACAAAAATTATTGAAGACAACGGAGCCATCGCATCTATTGACGGTATAGAAATGAACGACATCATGAAAAGCGTCAAAAAAAGCGTTGATAATGTGGGCGTGATTTCTGAGGAATTAGCCATTTTCAGCCACAGCATGAACAACGGAAACGGTGCTTTGGCAAGATTGGTAAGGGATGATAAAATGGCAAACAGTGTTACAAATACGCTTTCAAACTTAGAAAGCGGTACTAAAGGTTTCAGCGAAAATATGGAAGTCGCAAAAAGCAATTTCCTTTTTAGAGGCTACTTCAAGAAAAAAGAGAAAGAAAAAGCAAAAAAACAAGAAGAAATAAAAGAGAAGAAAGAAGAACAGCAGGAAAAAGAAGCTAAAGAAAAAGAAGCCAAAGCCAAGGAAGAAAAGGAAAAACAAGAAAAAGCTAAAGAAGAAAAAGAAAAACAGGACAAACAAAAAGCCGAAGAAGCTAAAAAAGAGCCTGAAAAAAACAATAAAATTTCTACGCCATGAAAACTTCGTATAAAAATATAAGCCTTAAAATTTTAAAATGGACCGGAATATCAATCGCAGGAATCTTATTATTACTTTTTTTGATTCCGCTTTTATTCCCTGGGAAAGTTGCATCTGAAGTTAAAAAAATTGCCAACGAACGTTTAGATACTAAATTGGATTTTTCGAAATCCAAACTTTCATTTTTTACTCATTTTCCGTCACTTACAGTTTCGCTAGATGATTTATCAATGACGGGTTCAGCTCCTTTTCGAAACGATACTTTGCTGAAAGCAGATCAAGTGGCATTTGGAATAAATTTGAAAAGACTGATTTTTGACAACGAAGTTAAAATCAACAAATTATATGTTTCTGATGCTTTGATCAATATAATGGTCAATCAAAAAGGACAAGCCAATTATAATATTTATATCGCACCAGAAGATCGTAAAGAAGAAAAAACGATCCAAACGCACCCGAAGAAGGAACAGCAATTCGCTTGGAACGAATTGATCTAAAGAATTGCCATGTCAAATATAATGATCGTTCTGCGAAAGTATTAGTTGATGCTAAAGGTTTCAATTATGTTGGAAAGGGAAATCTTAGCGAAGATATTTTTGATTTAAGTACCAATGCCCAAATTGACAATCTTGATTTCTTTTACGATCGGACGGGATATTTAAGACGCAAAAATGTAAGCGCCGATTTAATAACCCGAATCAATACACACTCGCTCTCCTTTATTCTTCAAAAAAATGAACTTCATATCAATAAACTGCCCTTAAAATTTACAGGGCTTTTTACGATTTTAAAAGATGGGTACAAAATCAATATCAAAGCCGCTTCAGAAAATACAACTGTAAAAGATTTGCTTTCTGTAATGCCTCCAGAATATTTGACTTGGCTGGAAAAAACTGAAATTTCGGGCCGAAGCGATTTGCTTTTTACTTTTAAAGGAAATTACAATGTCGCAAAAAAGCAAAAACCAAATTTAGCTTTTAACCTAAAAATCAATAATGGCGCAGTAAATTATAAAAACGCTCCTGTCCCGCTGACCGATTTCCAAATGGATTTAAATGCAATTCTGCCGGCTTTAGACATGGAGCAATTATTGGTAAATCTGAGAACTTTTAAATTTAAAGTGGGCGAAAAAGATTATTTCAACGCTTATTTGCACAGCAAAGGTTTTAATGAAATGACAATTCATGCGAGTGTAAAAGGCGCTTTGGATCTTGCCGTTGTCGATGCCGCATTAGGATTGAATTCTTTAGAATTAAAAGGAATTTTAAAAACAAATATTCAAGCAAAAGGTATTTTTAGCACTTCAAAAAAACTGTTCCCAAAAACTATTGGCGGAATTGCGTTGCATAACGGCTGGCTCAAAACCGACTCCTATCCTAACCCAATTACTAACATCACTTTTGTAGCGAATGTGCTCAATAAAGCCGGAACTTACCAGGATTTAATTGTGGCGGTTGCGCCTGCTTCATTTGTTTTCGAAGGAAATCCAATGTATGTAAATGCAACACTTTCTGATTTTAATGATTTGGCTTACAATGCAAAAATCAAAGGCGAACTTAATGTTGGTCGTATTTATCAGGTTTTCTCGCAAAAAGGAGTTGACGTAACAGGTTATGCAAAAGCTGATCTTTCGCTTAAAGGAAAACAAAGCTATGCTACGACTGGGCAATATAATAAACTGGATAATCGAGGAACAATTCTGCTGAAAAACATAAAAGCAACTTCTGAACTTTTTCCAAAAGCATTTTTTATCAAGCAAGGAAATTTCCGTTTTCAGAACGAAAAAATGTGGTTTGAAAAATTCAATGCTTCTTATGGAAAATCAGATTTTGATATTAACGGATATCTTTTAAACACAATCAACTATTTCTTGGAATCGCACGGAACTTTGAGCGGGAATTTCAACATGAAATCTAACTTGATTAATGTGGATGAATTTATGGCGCTAAAAAAAGGCGAAAATAAAGACCGAAATATTGAGGTTGAATATGCCAAAGAAGATCACCCAAAAATGAGCGGTGTTGTTATTGTTCCGAAAAACTTAAATGTGTCCTTAACCGCAAATGCAGATAAAGTCGAATACAACGGATTAATCTTAAACAAACTTTCAGGAAAAGTTGGAATTAAAAAAGAAGGTTTTTATTTGGAAAAAGCCACTTTCAATATTATTGATTGTATTCTCGGAATTGATGCATCTTATAAAGATGAATCACCAACTTCTGCTCATTTTGATGCTCATTTTACGGCTAAGGATTTTAGCGTGCAAAGAGCTTACAAAGAAATTCCGATGTTTCATGATATGGTAACAGTAGCTGAAAAAGCGCAGGGAATTATTTCTGTAGATTATAAAGTCAAAGGCGATGTAGATGGAAATATGAGTCCGATTTACGAATCACTCGAAGGAGGCGGTACAATAGATCTCCGTGATGTTCAAGTCAAAGGCTTAAAACTATTCGACGGAATCAGCTCTAAAACAGGACAAAAAGGCCTTGACAATCCAGACATGAAAGGAATCGAGATCAATTCAACAATTGACAATAATTTAATTCGCGTTGAACCTTTTACTTTTTCTGTTGCCAGTTTCAGGCCCACTATTAAAGGCACAACCAGTTTTGATGGCCTTTTGGATTTAAGAATGCGTCTTGGGCTTCCGCCTTTTGGAATTATTGGATTTCCGATTGTCATCACCGGAACGCACGAAGCTCCTAAAATAAAAATCTTCAGCAAAACAGGACAAAAAATTGACGAAGCCATTTATGACGAAAAACACAATAAAGTAATTCGAGAAGAAAAAGTTAGCAAACCAAAAAAATCAAATTCAAATGAAAACAAAAACTCAAAATAAAAACAGTGCTTTTGAAAAATTTTCAAGCGCAGTGTGCAAAGCCACCGGAAGCACTCCAGCATTTATTATCGCTTTTCTGATTGTCGTAGTCTGGGCCGTTTCTGGGCCATTTTTCGACTATTCAGAAACTTGGCAATTGGTCATCAATACAGGAACAACAATCATTACATTTTTGATGGTTTTCTTGATTCAGAAAGCACAAAATAAAGATTCATTGGCCATTCAGCTAAAATTAAATGAATTAGTCGCGTCAAGCGAGTTTTCCAGCAACAGTCTAGTTGATATTGAAAGCATGACGGAAGAAGAAATGGAAATTGTTCAAAAATATTATCGCAGACTAAGCGAACTTGCCAAAAAAGATGAAACCATTAGAACATCGCATTCCATTGCAGAAGCGCACGAACAACATGCAAGAAAAGACAAAAATAGAACAGAAAACAGAACGAAGAATAGCATTGAGACTAAATCCAAAAATAAAGTAGTCAAAAAACCAAATTCAACCACTACCTCAAAAACCGCGAAAAAATGAAACTACGCTCAACCGAAACTTTCTGGCCATTAAAAAACGAACTAAAAGCAAGTTATCCGTCTTTAGATCGTGATCTTGAAACACCAATTTTAATTATTGGCGGAGGCATTACAGGCGCATTGATTGCCTATAAATTGATTAATGACGGAAGAAAAGTTGTTCTAGTTGACCGACGCGATATTTGCAACGGAAGCACTGTCGCAAGTACCGCTTTGCTTCAATACGAAATTGACGTTTCATTGCACGAACTCATGAAAATTCGCGGAGCAGATTGTGCTATAAACAGTTATATAAATGGTAAAAAAGCCATTTTTGACTTGCGAAGAATTATTGACACAATAGAAAGTGATTGCGGATTTGAATTCAAAAAAAGCATTTATTTCTGCACGCTAAAAAAGGACATTACGTTTTTAAAAAACGAATTCAAAGCCAGAAAACAACATGGATTTGATGTTAATTGGCTTGGAAAATCTGAATTGGAGACAATGGGATTAAAGGCAATTGCGGGAATAGAATCCAAAACCGCGGCAGTGGTGGATCCGTATCGTTTGGCGCAAGATTTACTTATTTATTGCAAAAATAAAGGGATGGAAATTTTTGACCGAACAAATATTGAATCCATTAAAAATCACGGCTCAAAATTTATTGCGCACACAGAAAATGGCAGTCTTATTACGGCAAGTCATGTCATACATTGTTCTGGCTATGAAAGCACAGAAACATTAAAGGAAAAAGTAGTCGATTTAAAAAGCACTTATGTCATTGCTTCTGAAAGTCTGCCTGATTTGCCAGCTGTTTTTAAAAACTATATTTTATGGGACACTTCAAATCCGTATTTATATTTTAGAGGAACTTCAGATAACCGATTAATCGTAGGCGGTGGCGATGAGGAATTTATTGATGCCAAAAAACGTGATAAATTATTGCCCAAAAAAGAACAATTTTTGCTACGTTCCTTCAAAAGAAAATTTCCAAACATCAATTTCAAAATAGATTATTCCTGGGCAGGAACTTTTGGAGAAACCAAAGATGGTCTTCCCTATTTTGGGAAACCGGATCCTAAAAAAATGAACATTACGTTTTAGGTTTTGGTGGCAACGGAATCACTTTCAGCATCATCGGAACGAATTCAATTTTGGATTCGATCAATAATAAGGCAAATATGGATTTAGAGTATTACCGTTTCGGACGTTGAAAAAAGCTTGCGACTTTTTTAGGTGCAAAGGGACAAAGTAACAAAGGGACAAAGCTTTTTTAAGTTGCTTTGCAACTTTGTTAGTCTTTTGCTTTATTACTTTGTCCCTTTGTTACTTTGCACCTTTGTTACTTTGTCCCTTTGTTCCTTAGACTAACAGATTAAACTTATACTCTTTCGGGCCGCAGTTGAATTTTTGTTTGAAGATTTTCGAGAAGTAACTTCTGCTGGTAAATCCTATGCAGTACACTATTTCAGAAATATTCAGGTCAGAGGTGCGCATTAAAATTTCGGCCTTCAAAACTCTCATATGTGTGATATAATCGTTCACTGTTCTGTCGTGAATCATTTTAAAGCCTTCTTGCAATTTGTTTGGTGACAATCCTGATTTTTTACTCAATGATTTTATCGTGAAAGGCTCTTCTGGACTTGATTTTATAAATTCAGATAGTTCTTTGATTTCTTCCATTTCTTTTAAAGTCAAACAATTTGAATCTTTTGAAAAAGCATTTAAATCATCGCTGTGTTGCTGAATTTCCATTGCCAAAATAATCTTCAAGATTCCTTCTTTCAACAAATTTCTCACAATTCCAGTTTGCGTTACAGCATTGAGTTGTTCAATTTTATTAGCAATTTTTAAATTATAAGATCCCATATAAAAGAAATTCTGCATGACATTATTTTCAAAAAAGTTTCTTTCACTTTTTGATTCAACGAAGGCATTAAATAAGATTTCTCCGCCTGAGTTCCAACAATAATCAAAGTCAGTTTTGTATTAATGTCTTTTTCAAAAAATAGAATATTATCTTGGTTTTGGTTCGAAGCCAAAATAGCAGTTTGAAAAGTTTTAAATTTTCGTTCTTCACCATCAATTCCAAAGCTATGCTTCAAACTTCCTTTTGAACAATACGCAAAATAAACAGGAGTTGAAATCACATTCAAAAAATCTATTCGAACCGGAGTTGAAAATGTCATATCAAACTGAACGTATGAAATATTATCATTGAAAGATGCTCCAGTAATTGTTCCGCGAGCAAAACTATTATTGATTTCCAATTTGTATTCATCAAAATCAAAAGCTATTTTTCCATCAAAATTAGCATTCAATTCCTCAAAAACAGTTTGGATTTGCTCTGTATGTATTGTAACTATTTTCATTTTGCTTATATTTAGATTTGGTATTTCATTTCACACATTAATTCTTAAAACTTATTCTTGCTGTTTTATAAATCAATATTCCAAAGTTCGGCCAAGTCATCCCGAAAAATGTTATATAATTTTTCAGTTTTGTTTTATAATTACTTCGGAATGAAAATTTTAACTCAAATAAAAAATTTCTTAATTCAAAAAAATGAAAAGCTTCTCATTCGCTCCAATCTCCACACATGATTCTGAAATTCTAATTCTCGGCACCATGCCCGGCACAAAATCATTAGAATTGAATCAATATTATGGGCACAATCAGAACAATTTCTGGAAATTCATGTTTGCCATTTTAGGAGAAGATTTTTCAAACGATTATGAAATCAGAAAAGCACTGTTGGAAAAAAATAAAATCGCACTTTGGGATGTTCTTCAATATTGCGACCGAGTAGGAAGTTTGGACAGCGCGATCAAAAACGAAATAGCAAATGATTTTGAAACCTTTTTAAAACAACATTCAAACATTAAAGCCATTCTTTTTAACGGACAAAAAGCACATGCTTTTTTCAAAAAATATATCCATCTAGAAAAAACATATCAGCTCATCACACTTCCGTCTACAAGTCCGGCAAACGCAGGAAAATCATTCGATTCAAAATTATCCGAATGGAAAATCATAGCCGTTTTAAAAAACCGCAGTTGAAATCATATAACAAATTAAATTTAAAATATAACAAATAGATTCCTTCACATAGTAACTTTACTATCAAGAAATTAAAGCCACGAAAAAGAAAGAATTTAAACAGAAATGAAGGCTTTTTTCAAATAAATAGAAGTACAAAACTGCAAAGTTAAGAGTATAAAGGAAACATTGGTTATGTTAGTTTATTTTGAGAAATAAAGCTATTCTAATTTTTAGAGTAGCTTTGTTTTTTTATAAATACTTAAAAGATTAATTATGAAAGTTCAAACTTATTACAATCATATCCGTTTTTATATCCCACATCATTTTATATATTATCCTGTTCTCATCTTTTTTCTAATCTGCGGCATTTATTTTGCCTGCACAACAAACGATGCGCTTATTTGGACGTTTATCAGCGTCGGATTCATTTTCCTGTTTTTCTTGGCCTTTATGCTACGACAGCATTACGCTTTAATACTTCAAAACAGAATTATAAGACTCGAAGTTCGTTACCGCTATTTTACCTTAACCGGAAAGCGATTTGAAGAATTCGAATACAAATTAACCGATGATCAAATATTTGCACTTCGTTTTGCTCCCGATGCAGAATTCCTGTCACTTGTTGAAGATGCGCTAAAAAACAATCTTCCAGGCGACTCTATCAAAAAAGCAATCGTTCACTGGAAAGCAGATTACAATAGAGTCTGATTTTTAATTGTGAATTATTAATTGTGAATTATTAATTTCTCTGTAGGTCATCTTGGGCGATTCCGAGACCTCGGGAGGGACACGCACCGTAATTCACATGATATAAACCAATTAACAATTTATAATTCACAATTTATAATTAAAATCTGGGCGTGCCACCTTTTAAAAAAAGGCCTTAATATGCTTTGTGCGTATTGAGGCCTTTTTTAAAAGCTGTCGGGCTATCCGTTCCGCTGGCGGCGGACTACTCCTATCCCTCACGCGGCATCCGTTTTCAAAAGAAGTTTAAGAGTTTACAAAACAAAACTTAAGTTATCAAACTGATATTCAACCGAATTAATTAAATATTAAACGGTAAAAAATAAAATGGATGATTTTTTTTGTTAACTTTAAGTGTTAAAAATTTATCAAAAACTCTAAAATTAAATCCAATGAAAAAATTAATTTGTTTTATGATAGTTTTCTTCTCTTGTTTTTTGGCCAAAGCACAAACTACTGCCGAAATTCCAGCCGAAACTTTACCCGCCGTACAAAACAACTCTTTAAAATCTGACGAAGGTCAAAATTATGATCCCGAAGATTTGCCTTGGCATGCGCGCCGATTTAAATTTACAGCTGGCGCATTTTTTCCCGTAAATAATACACAAGTTGAAGTAGGAAGCAACAACGGTAATTTTGGAAATATGATCGATTTTGAAAAAGATCTTGGTTTTAAAAAAACACCCAATCATTTGTCGCTACTTTTGAGTGGCGAATTTCAAGAAGATCAAGACTAGGTTCTGAATATTATTATTTAGACAGAACATCAACAAAAACCCTTCAAAAAGATATAGAATTTGGTGATCATACTTATCCAGTTGATGGTCGTGTTTCAGCATTTTTTGACAATCAGATTATTAGAATATATTACAGCTACGCGTTTGTATCAAAACCAACTTATGAAATAGGTGCCTTAATAGGTGCTCACGTAATGTTAATAGATGTTGGTCTGAGTTTGGAAGGGCAAACACAGCAAGTTTCTTTTAGTGATGATTTTGGTGTAACTGCGCCGTTACCAGACATTGGTCTTTGGGGAGAATTTGTATTAGGCAAAAAAGTGGGACTTTATGCTAATGTGAATTATTTCGCTATAAAAGTAAACGATATCGATGGCCGCATTTTGAGCTACAACCTTTCTGTATTATATAACGTTTATAAAAACTTTAGTTTAACAGCAGGATTTACAGGCTTAAACATTAGAATTGACGCTGAAAAAGAAAGACTTAACGGTTTCTTTAAATGGGGTTATAACGGTCCAACTATAGCCGCTGTTTATACTTTTGGAAAACATATTCAGCTTCATAAGTAAAAGGTGCTAAGGTACTAAGATACTGAGATTCTAAGTTTTTTTACCGCAAAGCACGCAAAAGATTACGCAAAGTTCGCAAAGTTCGCAAAGTTTTTAGATAAAGCTTTGCGAACTTTGCGTTTATGAACGCAATCTTAAGCAAAAAACCTTGCGTTCTTTGCGGTTAAACTTGAAACTTGAAATAAAAAAACAAAAACAAGCCCGAAATCTTTTAAAAGAAATCGGGCTCATCTGCTCAAACTTAAACTTAACTAAAATAAACGAAAACTAATTCAATTAATTCAACAGAGTGAATTTTATAGCTGTTCCTCCACCAGTCGCCAATTTTATATTTATTGAACTCTTGCTATTTACTTTTTGTTTTGAAATCGTTACCGGATATGGGTTTGTTTTATAATTTGCCCCTTCTCCATCAGCATAAATTGTGGCTTCGTATTCTTTTCCTGCATCTAAAAATGACAAATCAACTTTTAGGTCTCTTGCATCTTTGTTTGTAATAGATCCTAAATACCAATTTTTCTCATCCCAGTCCTTACGTGCAATTGTAGTGTATTCTCCAATTTTAGAATCCAAAACTTTAGTGTATGACCAAGTGCACGGAACATCTTTTATGAATTGAAATTCAGGTTTACCTTCGTAATTCTCCGGTAAATCTGAAGCCATTTGCAACGGACTGAAAATAATCACATACAAAGCCAATTGATTCGCCAAAGTAGTTTGCACTCTCGCGCCAGAAGGCGTTTTGTAATCAAAATTGAAATTCCCCGGAGTATAATCAAAAGGTCCAGAAAGCATTCTTGTAAAAGGCAAAGTTGTTAAATGTCGCGGAGTGTTTCCGCCATCAACAGACCAGGCATTGTATTCCTGACCTCTTCCGCCTTCTTGCGACATAAAGTTTGGATACGTACGCTGAATTCCAGTTCCTTTCATTGGCTCGTGATTGTCAATCATAATATGGTATTTAGCCGCAGTTTCGATTACTTTTCTGTAATGACGTGCTCCATATTGGCTGTCGTGCCATTCTTTTTTGTCCAAATATTTGTTTACGTAACCCGTTTTAACAGAATTCACTCCCATTTTTTGATACAATTTAAAAGCATCTTCAAGCTGGCTCTCATAATGTTTAGAAGCGCCTGCTGTCTCATGATGGCCAATCAGGCGAACATTCTTTATAGCCGCATATTTTGTGATTTCTTCCAAATTAAAATCAGGATATGCTTTTACAAAACTAAAGGCAGATCCGTCAGCAGTCCAATCACCATCCCAGCCTTCGTTCCAGCCTTCAACTAGAACGCCGTCAAAATTGTTTTTCGCCGCAAAATCAATGTATTCTTTAGTGTTTTTTGTTGTTGCACCATGTTTTGGCCCTTGCCCCCAAGTGAATTTTTCTAAATGCATTCCCCACCAAATCCCAATATATTTTGATGGCGTAATCCAAGAAAGATCTTCAATTTTTGAAGGTTCATTTAGATTCAACATAATAGTCGAAGTGGCAACTTCTCCTGGCGTTTTACCAACAACGATTGTTCTCCAAGGCGTTATAAAAGGCGCTTCGGCATATACTTTTACACCATCGGCCCAAGGCACTAAATCACTTTTGTATTGTTTGTCGCTTGTTTTTAAAAGCGTCATTGAGGCAAAATCAGTCAAATTTGCTTCGTGAATTGCCACATACAATTTCTCTTTTGTTTCAAAAGTTGCTGGCGTGTTGATAGTATCTGTTTGACTAATCGGCGTTTTACGATATTCGCTTTCGTAATAACTGTTTTCACGGTGCACCGGAATCCACCAAACATCATTATTTGATTTAAAAGTAAACTGCGTAACTTCATTCGAAATCTTCACTTTGCCTAAATGAGGCTGTTTTGGGAAAGAATAACGAAATCCGACACCATCATCAAAAACTCTAAAAATAATATCAACCAAACGCTCTTCGCCTTTCGATTCCTTCAAATGAACAATTAATTCATTGTGATGATCTCTCACTTTTTTGAATTCGCCCCAAGGCTGTTCCCAAGTTTCATCAGCGGTTTTTTCTTCGGTGGAAACCACTTCAAAACCATCTGTCATTTTTTGGATTCCTTGAAACTCAAATCCTAACAATGAAGGTTCAATAACTGATTTTCCTCCAGAAGTAAAACTATACTGAGGCTGTCCAGAAGGCGTTAATTCAAAAACTAATTCGGTGTTTTTTCCAGGAGAACTGATTTTATAAGTCGTTTTTTTAGTACTGCAGGCAAAGAGCAACATTGAGGCCAGCGCCATCAGACAGTATCTATATTTTATGTTTTTCATTATTTAATTGTATTAATTACAGCTCCTTATTTAATTTCACTTAGTAACTGTTTTGCTTTTGCAGGTTGCATGGAAACAAAATAATTAAAAGCCTGATCCAGTTTTTTCTGAGCATCAGCATTTCCTTTCTTTTCAATTCTCAGATTATAAAGCTTGCTGATATCTGCAAAAAATGATTCGGTGTTTTTTACGCCAGCGAAAGTTTTTACTTTTTCGATGTAATTATATCCAAATTCAACTGTTGGCTCAAACATGGTTCCTTCACCAAAGTCATTCCAAGTAATCAATTGCAAGTAGCTTAGGTTTGCATTTTTGGCTAAAGAAAGAGTTTCGTCAAGTGTTGCACCATTATTGTGTTCAATGGTCCAGCCAATTGCCGCCTCCGCCACCGCCTTCAGCATAAAAATCTTTAAAACCAGGGTAAGCACTTCCCATTGCTACTGAAAGTTTTGGTTTTGTATTGGTATAAAAATTAGTCAGATACGTACTGTTTTTATAAACCCATGCATATTCCCCAGAAGCATTATCGCCCGCTTCTACAGATTGATCCCAAAGCGTCAGGAAAGTAGGCTTTGTTGTCAATGAGCTAAAAACATTTGTCCATTCTGCAGGCGTTTGCAACACAATTGGTCCAAAATTCATCAATAAAGGTTTTCCGTTTATTTTAATATAGTTGGCGTTGCTAAAACAATTCGTCTGCAAATAACTTAAATCGGTTTTTGTCGCACTGGTTACAGAAATTGCTTTTCCTGCATTTACAACATTTGTCGTCACTCGGTCTTCATAAACAATCGCGTATTCAAGACCAACTTTGCTCAACATGGCAATCAATTGCTCTGTATTTTCTTTTACCATTCGGTAATCATTCACGTCATAAGTGCCGTACCAATCGATCAAAACACCATCAATTCCTGAATATTTCATCAATAATAAATGATTTTCAATCACATTTTTGTCTCCAGAATGATAGGGTCCAATCAGCGGATAATAATACGAAGCAATTTCCCTACGGTTGTTTGCTCCAACGTTGTTCGGGTTTTTGTTTGCCATTGTCCAATGGTATCCCCATTTTTTATCAGCACTGCTTTCATTGGTTTCAAACCAAGGCATATAATGAACGTAGATTTTGGTGCTGTTTGTTTTTTCAATTGCTACAGGGGCAAGTGTTTCTGGTTCTGTAGGCTTATCTGGACCTTTATTATCATCACCAGCGCACCCGGCGGCGATCAAAACATTCACGATCCCGAAAAACAATAAGGTGATAGATCTTTTCATATTAATGTAATATTTGTTTCGTTTTTTTGCCACAGATTAAAGGATTAAAAAGGATTTCTTTTTTCTTTAATTGTAATCTGTGAAAATCTTATAATCTGTGGCTAAAAAATAAAGCCATGCAGATCTTCATTTTAAAAATATGTCAGCCTTCCACGACTAACCAACATGGAAGACTGACATTCAATGACCTAATACCCAGGATTCTGTTTTAGGTTTTTATTTGTTGTTAAAACGGTGCTAGGAATTGGGAAAATCGCTCTGTATTTTTCTGTAGTTCCTTTTTCCCACCATGGCAAGAAGAATGTTCCAAAACGAATATTGTCTGTTCTTCTTCTTCCTTCAAAAGTAAATTCCTTCAATAATTCCTTATCGATAAATGCAAGATCAATTGTTGTTGGCATTTCCTCACCAGCACGCGCTGTAACTTGTTGTAGGAAAGGTTTAGCCAAATCTGGAGAACCCAGACGAACATAACATTCTGCTTGCATCATCAAGATTTCGGCATAACGAATCACCACTAAATCATGATCACGCTCCCAAGTTTCTCCTTCTTTCATTTCATATTTTCCTAAACGAACTCCTTGATTTTCTTTGGCGTCAGTAACACTATTAACTTCTTCAGTATATGTTAGTTTTTCACCGTTATCCATAACAATAACTTGTCCTGTAGCTTTGTTAATTTGATCTCCGGCAACCATACATTTTTTCTTTTATCTGTATCAGCAAAAGTTGAGAATACTCCTGGTCGCGCACACATTCCGTTTGCGCTCCAAGGATAATCGCCAGTTGCAGAAACGGTTAGTTTATGCAAATAATGGCAAGACATTGAATTCATATAATTTCCAACTGTTCCCGCTTTTGAATCGTAAGGAATTGCAAAAATGATTTCTGGTGATTTTTGATTTTCAGTAGCAAAATTGGCAAAGAAATCTGGCGTTAATGAGTAACCCGAGATTTTTTGGCACATATTAATACAATCCTGCCAACGCGCTGTTCCAATAAAAGCTTCAGAATTTAGATATAATCTCGCCAATAAAGAATAGGCAACATTTTTTGTCATTTTAGAATACACCACATTTGAATTTAAATGCGGAAGAGCATCTGTCAATTCTTTTTCAACAAAATCATACACTTGTTTTCTTGTAGAATTTGATGGAAGCGATGTATCTTCAAAATTGGTTACAATTGGCACATTTCCGAATAAATCTAAAAGATTATAGTAGTAATATGCTCTTAACGCTTTTAATTCAGCATAAATTGGCGCTTTTGAAGTATCAGACAAAGATGATTTATCTATTTGATAAATGATAGAATTGATTTTTGCGATTCCAGTATAATTGTAACGCCAAGCCGAAAGAATCATTCGGTTATCTGCTTTCCAAGTATGTTTCTGTGCGTCCTGATATTGCCCTCCATCGTACCAGTTTGTTCCTCTGGTAGGAATTGTCGCTTCATCAGAAACGGTTTCAGTTAAAAAGAATACATACTCACAAGTTGGATAATTGTTTGATATTCCGTCAGCGAATCCTCTTAGAGAAGAATAAGCCCCTCCAACTAATGCATCAACTTCTTTGGTGGTATTTCCAAAATTTCCATCCTCTACTTTATCATATAAGTCTTCACTTAAATCTGTACATGATATCGTAAAAAGCATGCTCATTACTATTGCTTGCTGTTATTTTGATTTTCATTTGTTCTAATTTTGAGTTAATTCGCTTAGTTATTTAGCGAGAAATTTAATCCAACAGAAATTGTCGTTGGTCTAGGATAATTGTTATATCTGTCAATTCCTGGAGATGCTAAACCTGTTTGATCAATAACACCATTTACTCCATTTTGCGCGTTTAAGCCAATTTCTGGATCAACACCTTTGTAACCTGTAATTACAAAAAGATTTTCTCCCATTAAATAAAATCTAAGTTTTGATTTTTGTTGCGTACCAAGAGGCATCGTATAACCAAAAGAAAGTGTCTGAAGTCTAAAGAATGAAGCATCCTCAATCCAGTAATCAGAATATTTAGGAGCTGATGTAATACCGCTTCCTAAGAAATCATCTGGAACATTATAAGCAGGCAATCTTGTTGGATCATTAAGCATCATATTTGTTGCATTTAATGCTTTTTGGCCAAACATTCCGTAACCGCTGATACCTAAATCAAATTTTCCGTAAGTAAAGTTCATCCCGATTCCTAATGTCAAATCTGGCTGAATATTTCCTAAATCTGTTTTGTCAGCATCAACTAAAGCGCTTTCTGCAACGATATCTCCTGCTTTGTTATAGTATTGAATTTTTCCATTTTCATCAAGACCAGCATTTCTGAATCCCCAGAAAGTTCCAACAGGATAACCCTCAGCAATAATTTGAGAATATTGTCCAGACATACCTGCTAAACCGTGTAAAGAACCGCTGTAAATTACATCTGTTTTATACGTTGGGTTTGAAAGTTTTTCGATTTTTTGAACGTTGTGTCCAAGCGTCAGATTAGCATTCCAATTGAATTTTGGCCCTTTGATGATATCTGCATTCAAAGTAAGCTCAACTCCTTTGTTTGACATTTCACCAACGTTTGCCAACATCGTTCCAACTAAATAAGGTGGCTGAGGCACTTCATAAGTGTATAATAAATCTTTTGTTTGTTTAGAATACCACTCAAATGAACCTGAGATTCTGTTGAAAAGTGTAAAATCAAAACCAACGTTTATCTGCTCAGTTGACTCCCATTTCAAATCCGGATTTGGGTTTTGTTGTGGCGAATAAGCCAAACTCCAAGTTCCTGTAACTGGATCGTAGTAACTGTCGTTTCCAACTCCTAAAATAGAAAGCGATTTGTACTCTCCAATTCCGTCTTGATTACCCGTTACACCATAACCCACTCTCAATTTCAAATTATCAAGCCAACCTTTTGTAGAATCCATGAATCCTTCATTTGAAATTTTCCAAGCCACAGAGGCTGACGGGAAAGTTCCCCATTTATTGTTTTCTCCAAATCGGCTTGAACCGTCTCTTCTTACTGTTGCAGTCAGCAAATACTTTCCGTCATAAGAATAATTTGCACGAGCATAAAACGAAACCAAATTTGATTTTCCTTTATACGAATACACATCACCTAAACGATATTTATAACCAGCACCTAAATTATTATAACTAAAAGCATCTGTTACAAAACCACTTCTTTGTGCACCAAAACCTTCGTAAATATTTTCTAAATATGAATATCCTCCAAGTGCACTGATGTTATGTTTATCAATTACTTTAGTATAATTTACATAAAGTTCACCTTGCGCATTTGTATATTCTGAGTATGTTCTTTGAGCATAACCACCCTCTGTAGATCCTTCTAAAACAGCATAACTTGGTTTGTAAGTACCTCCCTTAACGGCATTGTGTTCTAACGAAATATTAGCAACAGCCAGGAAATCATTCAAAAATTTAACCTCAGTTTTAAAATAACCTAAAAGTCTGTGTCTTTCATTGTCAACTGTTCTGTTTGTCAAAAGTTCAACTGGATTATAGTACTGATTAAGAGCTACAGATGAAAATTCTCCACTTGGTGTATAAACCGGAATTGTTGGATTCAAGTTGTAAGCATATTCAAAAATTCTGTAATCAATTGGATGCCATTTATCGATATTTGCAAATAATCCCATGTCGAATTTTACATCTTTATTATCTCCAAGATATTGATATGCTGTAACGTTTCCGCTAAGTCTTTCTAAACCAGAATTTTTAATAACTCCTTCGTTGTTTAAGTATGAAAGCGAAGTTCTGAAACCACTGTCAGCTTTACCAGAATTGATCGTTAAAGTGTGAGATTGAGAAATTGCTGTTTGCTCAATAGCTTTTTGCCAATCTGTATTTGCACCATAATCTACTGCATCTTTATTTCCTGTAGTACGAACGTAATTTCTCCATTGATTTGCTGATAAAAGATCTAAATTATCGTTTACATAACCAATACTTGATAAACCGCTGTACGTAACAGAAACACCTTTTGTCCCTGATTTTGTAGTTATAATGATAACTCCATTTGCTCCTCTTGAACCATAGATAGCCGTTGCCGAAGCATCTTTTAAAACGTCAACCGTTTTAATATCTGAAGGTTGTACAATGTTGATATCAACACCAGCAATTCCGTCAACTACAATTAATGGGTTGTTGCTTGCAGTCAAAGAAGTTCCTCCACGAAGTCTCAAAGTAGAACCCGCCGCTGGATCACCAGAAGGGCGAATAACATTTAAACCTGCTACTTTTCCTTGCAAAACCTGCTCAGTAGAAGAGATTGTTCCTTTTACTAAATCATCTGCTTTTACAGTTGAAATTGCTCCTGTCAAATCTGCTTTCTTTTGAGTTCCGTAACCAACAGCTACTACCTGAACTTCTGCCAATTGATATCCGTCGTTTTGCAAACGAACATCAAGATTTTTAGTTGCCGAAGTGATTTGGATTTTCTGATTTGTTGATCCAATAAATGAAACTTCGATTGAACCTCCTACGGCTACCGTCAAAGTGAATTTTCCGTCAAAATCTGTTGTGGTTGCATTTTTTGTTCCCACCTCAATTACCGATGCTCCCGGCAATACAGTGCCTGTATTGTCATACACAGTACCTGAAATCTGCTTTTTTCTTGCGCAAACATTCCTGCCGAAAGAAAAAGCATGAAAATCATGAATACTGCAGTTTTAGTAGTCCACATTTGATGCAGGACTATTCTTTTATTTTTACTATTCATATGTCGTTATTTATTGTTTTTTTATCAGTCATATGTAATTCGCATAGCCATTATTGGTTTAATGACTAATTTGGGATTATGCTCATTTCATTAGAATTGATGTTTTAATTTGATAGTGAATTATTTGTCTAAAGTTTTAAGAGGAATGTTGGTATCCGAAATTGTTTTGTCTTTGTTGTCTTTTACCAAAACATGAATCTCACTTAAACCCTGAACACCATTTAATTCTGAAACTAAATTGACAAATCCTTTTATTTCAGCTGTACCTCCTGTAAACTCACCAGATATTGTTTTGCTTCCTGCCGTAATCGTATAAATAAGTTTATTTACACCCACTTCATTGTTTTTTCTTGACATTCCAAGGAAATCTTTTTGGCTGATAACTGTTGGAAAAAAACTGAAACTTGGTGGTGGTGGTGGAATAAATTCACCTGCATAAATAATTTGGTCACCAGAATTAGTTGTCCAATCTTTTGCAACCATCAAGAAAGTGATGTTTTCCATCACAAAACCTGCTGGAGGATTGTAATATTCTTGCGGAATCAAATCCATTCTATAGAAACCATTTCCAAGATCTTTCAATTTTGTTTTTTCAGATACTTCTGGAATCCACGCTTGATATTCCTGCAAAACAGCCCAGTTGTTTAAACCAGAATGAAAATGAACGCTTGGAACACCTGCAAAACCATCTTTTAAATTCGAATTGAATAAAATACTAACTGGCTTATCGATCAAAGGTTTTGATGGATATGATCTAATTAATTCATTTGCAGTATAAAAAGAAGAAAAATCAGTGTAAGGCATATTAGCAACATCAGTTTGCTTAGATCCGTTTTTGTTTTTCAAACGAAACCAAAACCCAGCGCTTGCTCGCAATTTCTTCTGGAGTTTTAGAGAAATAAAGTGTTGGTGTTAAAGTAAAACTCCAAACTTTATTTCCTTCATATTTAAGTTTGGCAAAATCTGATGAATTTTCCCAGTGACCAGCATCAGGCTCAGATGGCGACCAAATCCAGATATAAACATCTTCAGTCTCTGCAAACGTAGTTCCCGAAAGATCAAAGTACCACGTTACTTTTTCATCATATTTGTAAACTACAGGAAATGATGACATACTGCCTACGGCTCCAGCGGCTTCTTGCGCCTGCGTAAAATTAGGAGCCATCAAAAGGGCAAGTAAAATTGTATATATAAATTTTTTCATATTACTTTTTATTTAATAGCATTTAATTTAAACACATAAGACACGAATGCAGAACCTCCAGAGGAATGCGTTAATTGGAATTCCATTTCATCACTGCTTCCTGGAACTGATGACAATTTTAATTCGTCTGTTTTTTGCGTTTTTTGCGCATCACTAAACAAATAGATTTTTGTTACGCCAAGATTTGTAGGCTGGAAATCTGAGCTTAAAGCCCAATATCCTTTTGGCGCAAATAATGGAGGCACATTTCCTGTTACCTCGTAACTTGTAGGCTGGTTCTTTTCATCTACGTTGAATTTAATTTTAAAATCTTCATAGTTAAAATACGTGCTCAAGTTTTCTTCGCTTGGTTCGATCTTATTTGCTTTCGCAACTTCATCAACCATTTTCAAGTTTGTCAATCCCCAATTTCCATTTACTTTTTCATAAAGGGTAATCGGATCAACGTAGCTTCCGTCGTCAGTATTATCACAGCCAGTGGCCATTAAACCCAAAACAACAGCTAACCAATAAATACTTTTACATCTCATAAATTTGTGGTTTGTTTGTTAGTTTTTCTGTCTCGTTAAAAGACATGACGAAACTAGATGTTAAATAAATCTAAAAAAAATGTCTGAGAAAAATCAAGATATAATTGAAAGATTTTTACACATAAATAATTAATAATCAATATTTTAACTATTTTTGATAATTCAAAAAATCAAGATGCTGTTTAGACGAAAATGAGCCTAAAAATGATGGTAAATATGACAATATGAAAATTAAATAGTATATTTTTTTCACTATGCATATATATAATTGGTTTTTATTGTATAATTGCAAATAAATTGACAACTTTTAACATTTATGTCTTATTTTTGGATGCTCAACCTAAATTCATAGCTTTGTTTTAACGAAGTTTTAAAGATCTAAAAAGTTGTTTCATAAGCCCGCTCAAGCTTATCCCGAATTAAAAAACGAATTAACTCGAACAAACCAAAAAAAGATTTTTTTACCCTAAACCAACAAAAAACCATGCAAAGAATTTTAATTCTATGTTTTCTTATTGCAGGTTTTTCTCTCGCCGCGAAAGAGACAAATCCTGTTTTAGAAGAATTAGATAAAACGCTTCTCAAAAAAGACGTTTATTTGAAGCAGAAGTATCGAAAGATTGAAGCTTTAAAGCGAAACGTTTCAAAATATACCGTGAGCCAAAACAGCGAAGGCCTTTACAATACTTATATGTCACTATTTGATGAATATAAATCGTTTAAATATGACTCGGCTTATTATTATTTGGAAGAAGCAAAAATCAAGGCTATTGTTTTAAAAGATCCGAAATTTTTGGCGAAAAGCCGCATCAAAGAAGGTTTTGTACTTCTTTCATCTGGATTATTTAAAGAAGCCATTGACACTTTAAATGTTATTGACGATCATAAATTGGATATAAAAAACAAATTTGAATATTACAACATCAAAGCCCGCGCTTATTATGATTTAGCTGATTATAATAAAGATCAACGTTTTAATATTCATTATGTACAGCAGGGAAACCACTTTTTGAAAAAGCTTTAGAATTAATTGGAACCAACAGCAATGAATATTGGGCCGCTGAAAGCTTGAAAAGATTGAAACAGCAAGATTGGCGTGGCGCCGAATTTGCATTCAGCTATTGGATCAATAATTATAACCTTCCTCCTGATTATTACGGAATTGCAACTTCAAGTCTTGGCTATATTTATTCCGAAAGAGGTTATACAAAAAAAGCCATTGAATATTTAGCTTTAGCCGCAATTGCCGATGTGAAAAATGCAACAAAAGAAACCGTCGCACTCCGAAATCTGGCCAATGAACTCTTTAAAATGGGCTATTTGGACAAAGCAAATGAATATATCAATATTGCAATGGACGATGCGACTTTTTACAATGCAAGACATCGAAAAATTGAAATTTCATCAATTTTGCCAATTATTGAAAAAGCGCAACTGAATAATGTAAAGGAGAAAAATGACAAACTAGAAAGAATCATTATTCTGCTGACGATTTTGACTTTTATAATTGTTTTGTTCTCAATTATTATTTTCAAACAATTAAAAGAAAGAAACAAAGCCCGAAAAATAATGGCTTCTTCCTATGCACAGCTTCAGGAAATGAATATTAGCTTAAGCGAAGCAAATGCCATTAAAGAGGAATATATTACCTATTTTATTAAAGCGACCTCGGCTTTCATTAACAAAATTGATCATATTCAGAAAAGCACTTTGCATAAAATCATTACCAAAAAAACCGATGAAGTTATTGCGAGTTTAAAGCGCTATAATGTTAAAGAAGAAAGAGAAAATCTGTTTCATCAATTCGATGAGATTTTCTTGAAACTGTTCCCGACTTTTGTGACCGATTTTAATAATTTGTTTCCAAATGATCATAAATGCATCGTCAAAAAAGGCGAACTTTTAAATACCGAATTAAGGATTTTTGCGCTTTACCGATTAGGAATTCAAGACAGCAATCAAATGGCAGAATTCCTGGAACTTTCTGTAGCTACCATTTATACTTATAAAACTCGAATCAAAAGCAAATCTGATTTTAAAGATACTTTTGAAGAGAAAATTATGGCGATAAAAACTATCTAAATTGTTAAGGTGCTAAGGTTCTGAGATACTAAGCTTTTTTCACGCAGATTATGCAGATTAAAGCAGATTTAAACTGATCTTTTATAATCTGCGCGCATCTGCTTAAATCTTTTAAAATCTGCGTGAAAATCTAATTTTAAAATCAATTTAATCTGCTAATAAAAAAAGCAACACTTTAGATGTCGCTTTTCTTTTATCTTGGTTTTTTGTTCTTATAGATGCTCTAATTTCATTCAACAGTCTCCAATTGCAAAATCATACTTTGATAATATTTGCTCAACGAAAACAATTGCTCTACAAAAATCATTACCGCAAGCGGAATAAAGAAAAATACCGTCAAATTTTCTTCATACAAAAAGAAAGTTGTAATCATGAGAATTCGGGCGTATTCTAGATAATAAATCCATTTTCGTTGTTCCAGCAAAGCACCGCAGTTTATTAATGTGATGATGATAACCGACAAAACAAAAACTTTATCGAGCGTATTCAATAAATCAAAATAATACGTGAAAGCAGTCAAGATTAATGTGCAGATTCCGAGTTGGATATAAAGATAATTTCGGAAGCGAAGGCGCTGATTCGGATTGCTTTTGTCTTGCAGAAAGCGCTTTTCTAATATTGGGCGAATGTCTTGATCCATATTTGCGGGACTTCCAAAAACAGCCATCCATCGTGCTTTAAATCCTTTTGAGCGTTTCCACAATTCATATATTTCAAAATAGTAATGAAAATGTTGCCAAAGAAAACTATAGCTTTTTAAAGGATGTGTCAAACCATATTTCGGTTTTTCTTCTTCTTCCTGAAAAGTTCCGAAAATCCGATCCCAAAATGTGAACATATCACCGTAATTTTTGTCCAAATATTTTTCATCGGATGCATGATGAACACCATGAACTGAAGGCGTTACAAAAACATATTCAAGCCATTTTATTCTGCCAATTACTTGTGTATGGGTAAAAAACGAATAAGCTCCGTGTACAATCAACATCGTAATAACCATTCCTGGATGAAAACCAAAAAAGGAAGCACACACCAAAAACCAGTTCTGATTATAGCCTGAAAAGTAGTAATTCTAGCGGCGGCTGTAAAGTTGAATTCTTCACTATGATGATGCACAATATGTGCGACCCAAAAAAGTTGACTTCGTGCCCTAACCTATGATACCAATACCAAACAAAATCTGTCGCGAGAATCAGTGCAAACCAAACCATAATGTTACTTGGAATATCAAAAAGTTTATAATTATCGTAAATGAAATAATACAGCTGATAAAAACTCATGCCGCAATAAATAAATTAATTAAACGCTCTGCAATACCAATGCTAATGTTTGAAACCGAACTTTCATAATTGAAAATTTCCGGCTTTTTTTATGTTGTGCGAGTTTATATTCTAAAAACAAAAACAGAAAAAAAGCAGGCATTGCAAAAGCAAGAAAATTAATGTGTTCCATTTTTTAAAATTTCTTTTATTCTTAAAAACTAAAATATATGTCATAAAACTAAAGATAAAGACGTTTTCATATTTCAATCCATTTTAAAAATGACCTCAACTCGAAAACGACCTTTATCTTTACAACCAAACCATTAATTTTGTTTAAATTTTGGAGCTTCTAACGCTACTTCTTTTACAGACTGCGTGTCAGCAACTTTTTGCAACGCGAGAATGTACAGTCGCGATTCTTGGCGTAACATTATGCTTCAATGCTGTTCTGAAAACGGTTTCAAAACCTTTTTCTAAAATATCTTCCAAACGTGTATTGATTTGGTGAATTCTCCACGATTCTAAAAGTGAATTCTGAAGCCATTCAAAATACGAAACCGTCACACCGCCAGCATTTGCTAAAATATCTGGAACGACCAAAACATTATTTTCATGCAGAATTTTATCCGCATCAGATGAAACTGGACCATTTGCACCTTCAACAATAATTTTTGCACGAATAGATGCCGCATTATTTTGTGTAATTACATCTTCTTTTGCGACCGGAATCAAAACATCTACATCCAACAACAATAATTCCTCATGCTTAATCGCAACCGAATTTGGATATCCTTTTATGCTTTTGTTATTGAGATTATAATACAAAATCAATTCAGGAATGTTAATTCCCTCAGGATTATAAAAAGCTTCATTTACATCACTTACAGCAACAATTTTCAACCCTTTTTCGAATAAAAATAACGCTGAATGCAATCCAACATTTCCAAAACCTTGAATTGCAACTGTTGATCTAGCTGGTCTAAGTTTCAATTTTTGAAGTGCCAATAAAGTGATAATGCTAACACCTCTTCCTGTTGCTTCTACTCTGCCCAAAGATCCTCCTGAATGCAAATGTTTTCCAGTTACTACGGCGTGAATTGTTTTTCCGTGTACAATCGAAAATTCATCCATCAACCAGCCCATTTCATCTGGTCCAGTTCCCATGTCTGGAGCCGGAACATCTTTTGTGGCCCAAAAATATCGGACAACGCCTTGGTATAAGCTCTCGTAATTCTTTCCAATTCGGTTTTAGAAAGCGTTTTTGGGTCACAAATAATACCGCCTTTTGCTCCTCCAAAGGGAATTCCCGTTACAGCCGATTTCCAAGTCATCCAGGTCGCAAGAGCTTTCACTTCGTCAAGATTTACGGCGGTATCGTATCGAATCCCTCCTTTTGAAGGACCAAGTGCCGTATTGTGTATTACGCGGTATCCTTCAAAATTCTGTTCTTTTCCATTATCTAAAGTAATCGAAAAATTCACCACAATTTGTTTTTCAGGACGCCGCAATTTCAGCCTTATTGATTCTTCTAAATTTAGAATATCGGTCGCTATATTAAAACGATCAATCATCGATTGAAACGGATTCTGTTTTATAATTTCTGAACTCATCTTTTTAAGTTTTTAAATGTTAGTTTTTGATTTGGAACATCAAATTAAATTCTCGTGAAATAAAATCGGCAATAGCCGCAGGTACAACACGGAATTTTCATCAAGCAACAAGGCATCATAATATTAGTGTTTCGATTCGATCTCATATTTATGGTTATTAATAGTTCTAAAAAAGCCTTTCATTGGTGCATGAAAGGCTAAAAAAAATAACTAACAAGTACTTTCTCTATTAACGCCATTTCATCGCATGGTTTGACATGCAAGCACATCGTCAAGTCGCACATAAACGGGATGATATTTAGACTATAGTTTTTCATTGTTGAAGCAAATTTATAAATATATTTTATAAATTCTATCGAATTAGTAGAGTTAATTTTAAAAACTTTTGAAATTATTTTTAAAACGCTTGTAAATTAAGGGTTTACGGATTAAAAAATATCAGCTTAATTGCGAAAAAACAATAAAAACAATCGCAATTAAAGCCAAAGCAATGCCGATAAAGTTGATTTTCGACAATTTTTCTTTGAAAAAAGCAGACCAACAAGACTTCCTAAAACAATTACGCCCATATTCATTCCAGCAAAAACAGTTGAAGGGTTTTCTGCGAATGCTTTATGCGCTTTCAAGTAAAACAATATATTTCCGAAGTTAAAAATTCCAACTAAAGCTCCAAAAAGAATATTTTTTGACTGAAGTTTTACCTTTTTTAGAACAACATCATAAACCACAACCAATAAAGAAATAGCCAAAGAAATATCAAAAACCATAAACAAAGAAGTGGTATATGGCAAAGCCGTGTAAAGTGCGATTTGTTTAAAAAGAATATCGATAATTCCGAAACCTAGAAATACAGCCAATGGATAAATCCACTGGTTTTGATCGTTTGCCGTTTGTTTTTTAGGATGAATAAAAGCGCTACAAACCCAATTATCAACCCGATGACTTTATACGAATTAAATTCTTCTTTAAAAATAAGCCAAGCGGCAATTATCGGAATAAAAAGCGACAAGCGTTGCGCCGCATCAGTTTTTACGATTCCCATATGTTTTATAGAAGAAAACAAAAACAGAAAAACAATTGGCAATAAAATTCCAACTAATGCATAAATACTCCATGGCGCATTGGCAGAAATTGCGGTTAAATCTGGACTAAAGGTAAAGTAGCAAAGCAATAATGCGGTTACATAATTGAAGGTAATTATTTGAATAGCGTTTGCACTGTACTTTCGGGTGATTTTAAAGATTACACCAACCGTTACGCCGCACAAAATACTTAAAATAAGAAATAACATAACTTGAGTTTTGAGCGCAAAAATAAACTATTCTAAATTGAAAAGACCTAACAGGTTTTAAAAACCTGTTAGGTCTAATAGCGATAAAGAATCAATTAATAATTTATAATTAACAATTTACAATTATCTACAATTTACTAATATAACTTCCGTACATATCTTTAAATTGATGTCCAGTTGCAAATCGATCTTTGCTCAGTTTTTTATATTCAACCAATGCCCATAAAACAAACTCTTTCACAAAATACTGATCTTTTTTGTCTAATTGAGGCTGATACTTTTTCAATAAAGCATCAAGTGGCGTTACTTCGTCTAAAATCTGTTGATATTCTTTATCTGAAGCATCGTCTAGCAATTCAAATCCGCTTTCGGCAAAAAACCATTCAATAATATCTGAATAAGGTGTTTTTTCTCCAGGCTTTTCTAATTTTTCAATTTTCGGGAAATATTCGGAAAATAAAGTTCGAATTGCCGAGCCAATTAAATACTGCGCCACAACAGCCGCCTCCTCCTGCTCTCCTTCGTAAACCAATTCAACCTTTCCAGTTATGGCTGGAATAATTCCCATAAAATCTGAAAGTCTTAAAACAGTTTTATCAACTCCTGATTTTAAAGCGCGGCGTTCTGCTGTGCTGATTAAATTTTCAAAAGCTGTGATGCTCATTCTGGCACTTACACCGCTTTTATTGTCGATATATTCGCTTTCGCGCGCTTCAAAACTAATTTGTTCCAAAATATCTCTGGCTAAACTTGGCACATATACCACTTCAGCTTGATTTTCATCTAATTTTGCTTCTTGTTCTGTAATCGTTCTGGCAATTTCAACAGTTTCTGGGTAATGCGTCAAAATCTGTGAACCAATTCTATCTTTCAAAGGCGTTACAATACTTCCTCTATTTGTATAATCTTCTGGATTTGCTGTGAAAACAAATTGCATATCAAGCGGCATTCTCAGTTTGAATCCACGAATTTGAATATCGCCTTCTTGCAGAATATTAAACAATGCAACTTGAATTCTAGCTTGCAAATCAGGCAATTCATTGATCACAAAAATGCGACGATTTGCTCTCGGAATCATTCCGAAATGAATTACACGATCATCAGCATACGATAATTTTAAATTTGCCGCTTTTATTGGGTCGACATCACCAATCAAATCGGCAACGGTAACATCTGGCGTTGCTAATTTTTCAAAGAAACGTTCATTTCTATGCAACCACGAAATTGGAGTTTCATCTCCTTTTTCTGAAATTAAATCTTTTGCAAAACGAGAAATTGGATTTAACGGATCATCATTAATTTCTGAACCCGTAACAAACGGAATATATTCATCAAGTAATTCGACCATTTTGCGCGCCAAACGTGTTTTCGCTTGCCCGCGAAGTCCTAATAAATTAATGTTGTGACGAGAAAGAATCGCACGTTCTAATTCAGGAATTACTGTATTTTCAAAACCATGAACGCCTTCAAAAACCGCTTTTCCAGATTTGATTTTTTCACGAAGATTATTTCGTAATTCATCTTTAATACTTGTGCTTTTATATCCAGAGGCCTTTAATTGGCCTAATGTTTTTATATTTTTTATTTCCATTTTATTGAAATATCGATTGTGTAATTTATTTTATTGGATTGTGTTAGACGCATTAAAATGCGTCTCTACGATAAAACCTTTACCGAACCCTTTTCTTCCTATTTGTTTCATAATCTTCAAAAATCATTTCGCCCAGACCTTTCAAACCAGTGTAAAATGCCTTTCCTTGATTGGCTTCTGTAAAATGATTTACAAAACGTTGCAAATAAGGATCGTTTGCAATCATGAAGGTCGTAATTGGAATGTGAAGTTTTCTCGCTTGTTGTGCTTGTGTATAGCATTTATCCACTATATATTCGTCGAGTCCGTTACTGTTCATATAATACGAACCATCACGCTCGCGTACACAACTTGGTTTTCCGTCGGTAATCATGAAAATCTGCTTGTTGGTATTCCGTTTTCTTCTTAGAATATCCATTGCCAATTGAAGTCCAGCAACCGTATTGGTATGATAAGGTCCAACTTGTAAATAAGGTAAATCCTTGATTGGAATTGTCCAAGCGTCATTTCCGAAAACCAAAATATCGAGCGTATCTTTTGGATAGCGTGTTGTAATTAATTCGGCTAAAGCCATTGCCACTTTTTTGGCCGGAGTGATTCGGTCTTCACCATATAAAATCATACTATGGCTAATATCGATCATCAAAACAGTACTCATTTGAGCTTTGTATTGTGTTTCCTCAACAACCAAATCATTTTCGGTCAGCATAAAACTTTCTACGCCATTATTGATTTGCGCGTTTCGAAGGCTTTCAGTCAATGAAATACGTTCTAATCCATCGCCAAAATTAAACTCACGGAATTCGCCTGTATGTTCGTCGCCATTTCCGGCATGTTTTGTTTTGTGATTTCCGTTTCCAGAACGTTTTAAATTCCCAAAAATTTGATCCAAAGCTTGCTGACGAATTGCTCTTTCAGTTTTGGCAGTAATTCCAAAACCATTAGAGCCGTCTTCTTTTACTTCGTCTTTTATGTAACCTTTCTTTTTTAAATCTTCGATAAAATCATCGATTGTGTAGTTCTCGTCGGTCAGTTTATATTCTTTGTCCAACTCCCGAAGCCAGTTTATTGCTTCATCAAAATCCCCCGAAGTATGGGTGATCAGCTCTTTAAAAATGCCAAATAGTTTCTCAAACGGAGACTGAAATGGGGCTTCGTACGACTTAAAATAAAAACCTTTTTTAAATTCGTTTTTCATAATTTTAAAATTACATCTTTTTAGAATTATGAAAAACGAAACGTTTATTAATTTTTAGTTAAAATATTCAACCAAAATCAGCAACTAACAGTGTTAGATATACTAATTATTCAAACTTTCCATCAACGTAAAACCATGCATCGTTTTCAAATTTAAAAGTCGAAAATTCATAATGCGTCTGTGGTTTTTGATTGGCATCTAAAAAATAAGCTTTGAATTCTACTGTATTTTCATCAAAACTCAAAATTTCTAATTTTTGCCATTTATTTGCCGTCGCCCATTTCAGAATTTCAGCTTTTGAATAATATTTTCTTTCAGAAATATAAGTGGTTTCCAAAAGATAATCAGCGTTGTGTGTTGCGTATGCCGAATATCGAGAACGCATCAAAGCCAAAGCTGATGGCGCTTTTTGATTTTGCTGAAGATATAATCCGCAACAGTTTTCAAAAAGCAATCCAGTGTCGCAAAAACATTTATGACTCGTCATCGACTGCTTCTTCTCCATTAATTTTTACATGAAGCTGATTCAGCAAAACTTGATATCTGCTGATTTCTCTCACTTCTTCATCTTCTTCAGCAAAATCAATCATTTCGTCTAATGTTTCGCTAACTTCAAGCAGTTTGTTATTTGCTTCTCTGTCGTTTTTTGCGGCAATCAAATCAATGATTTCTTGTACTCTTGGTTTTAATTCTTCGAATTTGCTATTCATATGGATGTTTTTTTGCCACGAATTACACAAATTTCCTCTAATTTTTAATCTGCCTTGAACACAATTCTAAAATAGAATTCACGGTAATTAACGAAATCTGTGGCAATTTTATATTTACTCTTTACTTTCGTTGAACTTTTTCATTATTTCTTTGAGCTTTTCTTTGCGGGAAATCTCAGCTTGTTTTGCTTTTGCTTGGGCTTTGTGCAATTTATCGTTGTGCTTTTTAATGTTTCTTTCGTTATTGCGTCCCATAAATTTCTCTTTTAATTTCTTCTAAACTTTTTTCTGTAAAAATCAATTCGGTTATGATCTGCTTTCTTAAATCATCAATATCCTCACAATCAAAATGTTTTGCCCAAGATGTCAGTTGTTGCAGATTCCGAACTTGTTTCAATCTTTTTGTAGTTTCAAAACTTGTTCTTAAAATCGCTTTTCCATCATATTCGGGATTATTTTTATGCTGATAATTAGCAAGATTTTTATCAAAATCAGCACTAATATAATAGAGTTTTTCTTGGGCATTATCAGGATAAAACTCACTCCATTTTGCAAAACCAATTTTCGTTTTCGATTCGGTTTCAGGATCAAGGGCAATCAAGCGCCATTTGCTGTTTGCTAATCTTCCCCAATGGTTCGAAACTCGGTACATCCCTTCTTCAGTATAATAGTAAGCACTTCCAGCTTTGCTTTCAAATTGTTTTTTCAAACCTTCAATTTTATGCGGAAGCACTTCATGAAAAGCACAAAACGTATTTTTAAAAGAATTTGGATGTGGCTTAAAATTTTTCTGCATGTGCAAATATACTCAGATTACAGCGAACTCCCTAAAACAAACCTAAATTGCTTACCTTTGCTTTTTAATTTTAAATGAAAAATCATGTCTAAAGATTCACAACAAAAAATGCCGCAAAAAGGAGTTTTTACCGGTATTATCGAAAAAGATGAAAACAACAATTATTTCTGCGGAGAATATCTTTTAGACTATAAAATGGTTCAGAGTAATTTTAAAGTTGGGGATTGGGTTACAATTAAATCGGTAATCGAAAATCCTAGCTATATTAGCTTTAAGCAATATCCAAAAAAATCAAGAAACTTTGATAAAGCAAATCATAAGCCGGAATAAGTTTTTTGTTTCAGGTTTTGTTGGAACGCTTAATTTTTAACGCAAAGATCGCTAAGGTCATTTTTACTTATTGTATACTTTAAGAATATTAAGTTCGCAAAGCTTTGTGTCGACATAGCTTTGCGAACTTTGCATTTATGTATAACCTTAAAAAAACTTCGCGCTCTTTGCGTAAACCTTCGCGAACTTTGCGGTTAAATCTTTACAGCATTCAGAATTTTTTTAGTTGAAAACAGAAAAGTTAAAAAAAGTGTACCTTTGCAAAAAATTTGTCGATTTGAACTAATTAATATCGATTTCAAACTAATAGACAAGTAGTTACCTTTTATTTATGAAAAAAATAGTTGAATACCGCAAGTTACTAAACGTAGAAAAAACTGCAGAGCTAAAAGATTTAAAAACAATTTATCGTAATGCGATGAAAGAATCTCATCCTGATAAATTTGTTGGAAACGAGGCAGGTTTAAAAGAGGCAGAAGAAAAAAGTAAAACAATCATTGAAGCTTACCACTTTTTAGTAAGTATTCATCCTGATACTATCAAACTTAATTTACCTGAGTACACAGAAACAATTTCAACTTGTTCTATCACAGATTTCAAATTTGTTGAAGGACGTTTGATTATTGACTTTTCTAATGGAAGTGTTTACGAATACATCAGCGTACCAAAAGCAACTTACGTGAAAATGGTAAATGCAGATTCTCCAGCAAGATTTGCAAAAAGACATATCTTAAACGCTTTTACTTGGAGAAAGAAAACAAACCAAGAATAGTTTTTATAGCTAAAATATACTCAGAAGCACTCTCATTACAGAGTGCTTTTTTTATGCCTTAAAAATGCTAAATTGTTTATTTTCATTCAAAATAAAAACACAATTAGTAGTTTTAAATGACATAAAACGAGCAAATCACTTGATTTTAGGGACTTTAGCACACAAAAAACTATAACAAAATTTTAGGTTACAAAATTCTTGATGTTCTATATTTTTAAATACTTTTGTTGCACAAATCAATTAACTAATTAATTTTTATAATGAAAAAAATATTTTTTACTTACAGCTTCTGTAGCAATTATTTCATGCGAGCAAAGTTAAAGACGGAGAGTATCTAATTACAGGAACTGCAACTGGAATTGCGAACGGAAAAACAATCATTCTTCAAGGTCAAGATCCAGTAACACAAATGACTGTTGCCCTTGATACAGTAAAAGTTGAAAACGGAAAATTTGAAATAAAAGGAAAAGTAACTGAACCAGCTTTTCATACTTTAATTCTTCAAGATGCTAATGCACCAATTCCATTTATCTTAGAAACAGGAGAAATTGCAATCGCTATTGACAAAGACAGCATCCACAAATCTAAAATTTCAGGAACTTACAACAATGAAGAGTTTGTAAAATTCCAAGAAGAGCTTAACAAAACTTCTAAAAAATTAGTAGATTTTCAAAAAAACAATACTGCTAAAATGCAACAAGCTCAACAAGCTCAAGATACAGCAACTATCAATGGCTTGATGAAACAATACATGGAAATCCAAACAGAGGTTCAAGCAGACACTAAAAAGAAATATGTTACTTATGCTGAATCTCACCCAAAATCATTCATTTCTGCTTTAATCGTAAAAGGAATGTCTGAAGACCCAACTGCTGATGCTAAAAAAGTAGAAAGCATTTACAACTCTTTAGATGAGTCTGTAAAAAACACTAAACCTGGAAAAGACGCTAAAACAAAAATTGGACAAGCAAAATTACCAACTGTAGGTGCATCAGCGACTCCAGTAGGTAGCGCTAAATGAAGAGCAGATTTTTCAGCTCCTAATCCAGAAGGGAAAATGGTTTCGCTTAAAGAAAGTTTAGGCAAAGTAACCATAGTTGATTTCTGGGCTTCATGGTGTGGACCGTGCCGCAAAGAAAATCCTAACGTCGTAGCGATTTATAAAGAATTGCATTCAAAAGGATTAAACATTGTTGGTGTTTCTTTAGATAAAGAAAAAAGCAAGTGGACTGAAGCTATCGCAAAAGATGGCTTAACTTGGACACATGTTTCTAACTTGAAATTTTGGGATGAACCAATTGCGCAGACAGTATCATGTTGAATCAATTCCAGCAACTTTCATTCTTGATGCATCAGGAAAAGTGGTAGCTCAGGATTTAAGAGGTCCAGAATTGAGAGCAAAAATTATAGAGCTTTTGGCTAAATAATTTCAAAAATAATCGAATAAAAAAATCTCCCTCGTGGAGATTTTTTTGTTTAATCATTAAATTTTATGACAAATCAATTTCTAAGCAACGAAAAACTTAGATGATTTTTGGGACATTTTTTTATCAATAAAAACAATAGCTGACAGCTTTTACTAATCGAAATCCAGAGTAAAAATAAAAAACACAACGAAAGAATAATCTTATTTTCAAAAATAATTAAACAAAACTTATCCGAAGCCTATTTTTATTTTATTCAATTCCAATGAATTAAAAAACAACTTTAAAATAACTTAAAATTAAGTCGTTTTTTTGTTTGGAAATGTAGAAAGAGTTCCTATCTTTGCCACCGCTTAGAACAACAAAGCACAATAAGCTGAGATCGGGGAGATACTCAAGCGGCCAACGAGGGCAGACTGTAAATCTGCTGTGTGAACTTCGCAGGTTCGAATCCTGCTCTCCCCACGGAAAGGCCAAAAAGGCGGAAAACATAAAGTTTTCAATCTTTTCAAAAAGCCATAAAAAATGTCTGAAGACCTGCAAATTCAATGATTTGCAGGTTTTTTTTGTTTAAAGCCTATTTTCAATATTTATAAATCCTCACAAAATTAAAGGTGCAGAATCGGTGCACTTTCAGGCTGGAGTTGCTACCTTTTTTGCGACTAAAAGCTTAGGCGGTGTTTATATGAAGTAGTAAAAAAAGAAGGATATAATGGGCAAAGTTTCTGACTGGCGGCTAACTTTATTCCTGCTAATTTTAACAGCATGAAAACGACAAGGAGAACCTTTACTTTGGGCTTCAAGATTCTGGCCGCATCTATGAGCATCCACTGCGGAAGGGTCAGCGACGTGGCAAGAGAGCTCAATATCAGCACAAGCACCCTGCGGCACTGGAAGAAGCTCTATCAGGACGGCAGATTTACCATAAAGAAAACCTCAGCTGAACTATCCCATATAAATGAATTAGCGACACTGCGGAAACGGATCAAAGAGCTGGAAATTGAAAGGGATATTCTAAAAAGGCTCAAAATATCTTCTCCAGGAGCGGCAGGTGAAATATGAATTTATCAGGGAAAATTCTGAAATATTTCCTGTCGAGAAGATGTGCCGGATTTTTCAGATCCACAAAAGCAGTTTCTTCCGATGGCGCAAAAGAACGCCTACCGCAAGGTCAGAACGAAAAGCCCACATTATACGCGAAATTATAAGAATCTACCACTGGAGCCAGTGCCGATACGGGAGCCCAAGAATTGCCAAAGAATTAGATTCCATCGGGATAAAAGTTTCAAGAAAATTTGTCGGGCAGATCATGAAGGAAAACCATCTGAGAAGCATTGCAAAATCGAAATACAAAAAAACTACTAACCCATCCCGCAACAGCAACGTCGTCGAAAACAGATTAGAGCAGGTTTTTAAAGCAGACAGAATAAATGAAATCTGGGTTTCTGATATGACATACGTAGAAACAGAGGAAGGCTGGTTGTATCTCACCGTGGTGATAGACCTTTTTGACCGCAAAGTGATCGGCTTCTCAATCAGCGAAACAATGAGAGCAAAAGATACCAGCATCGCTTCCTTGACAAAAGCGCTTCTAAATCGCCCCCTGCAGATCTGTCAGGAACTGCTCTTTCACTCAGACCGAGGTATACAATATACCTGCCGTGATTTTATTGCTTTACTAGACACGAATAAAATAACTCAAAGCATGAGCCGTAAAGGAAACTGCTATGATAACGCAGTGGCAGAAAGCTTTTTCAAGACATTGAAAATAGAATTGGTATACCAAAATAGATATACAACTAAAGAAAAAGCAGAAAAATCAATAATCGATTATATAGAGAACTTTTACAACACCTGCAGAAGACATTCGGCACTCGGAAACTTAACGATTGAAGAGTTTCAGAATCAGCGACCAATTAAATAATAGCTTTTCCTAATATCGCTGGATTAGGGCCTAACATATTTGAATTTGGGTCCATAATCGTTTCATCAAGTTTTAAGCAGTCACTTAAAACATTGTATCAAAGCCTTTTAAATCTTATAGTACCAAAAGAACTACATTAGCAATGAATAATTGCTATTCTACTGAACATTAAAATTGATTTATTTCCTAAACTTATTTGACATGAAATTAAACGATTAAAAAAGCATCAATTCTTCTATATTACGCTTCAAATTTGTTATTCAGATTATTAGCAGAAAACTACATTTATAAGCTTATGTTCTTTTTAAGCAGTAGTTAATGAGTATTAATGGCAATAATTTATAAAATAATGAAAAACAAAACTCTTGTTGTTTTTGTATTACTGACTGTAATGCTTCAAATAAAAATGGAGGCACAAAACTTAAAACTTCATCCAAAAGGTTATTTTTCTGCTAGGGGCCTGGATGTAACAGTCTTTGATGATATTTATCCCGATGGGCATCAAACAGGGGTCACAATGATTCAGCATGGTGAACGCGTCATGGCAAATGGAGATTTGCGTTTAGAAATCTCGCCAGGACAATGGTCGCCTGTACCAAAAGAGGTCGTAAAAAAGATAGATTCGGGTTCGAATACAATATCTCAGACTTTATCTTATCCTGATGAATCTAAAAACCGTATTGGCTTTAACCCAATAGATTATCCTGATTTTAAATTAAAATATAAAGTTAACGTAACGCCTACAGAAGGAAATAATTTTCGAATTACAGTCGATTTGGATAATGAGGTTGATGCAAAATGGTTAGGAAAAATTGGTTTCAACATTGAATTGTTTCCGGGCGATCTGTTTGGAAAGTCTTATATATGTGATGGAAATTTCGGCATTTTTACTCATTCTCCTTACGGGCCCCTTCAATCTCAAATGGATGGACAGAATCTTGGCACTCCTCTCTGTAAAGGAAAAAAATCACAATTGCCCCTGAAAGCGATTTATCGAGAGTAACGATCCAGTCTAATTTAGAAGACATTGCATTATGGGATGGAAGAATCAATCATAATAACGGATGGTTTATTATCCGTTCCCCTATTTCTGCCAGATCAGGAAAAAGGGTTATAGACATTGTTGTTTCTCCAAATGTTATTCCGAATTGGACTTACAAGCCTATTGTTCAGGTTTCCCAAGTCGGCTATTATCCGAAACAATCTAAAGTAGCTATTCTGGAAACAGATCCAAATGATACAGAAACATCAGAAGTAATTTTGATAAAACATGATGAGTTTGGCAAGAAAAACATCAAAACTATAAAACCGAAAAAATGGGGAGATTTTTTAAGATATAACTATTACCAAATAGACTTTTCAGAAATAAAGGAAGAAGGAATGTACACATTAAGTTACAGAGGAAATGAAACTTCTCCTTTCCAAATAAGCAAAAAACTTTATGATAGAAATGTCTGGCAACCCATTCTGGAATACTTTTTACCTGTACAAATGTGCCACATGAGAGTCAATGAAAAGTATCGAATTTGGCATAACTTCTGTCATTTGGATGATGCCCAAATGGCGCCAGTAAATCTGAATCATTTTGATGGATATGTTCAGGGACCTTCGACACTTACAAAATATAAACCGAATGAAATTGTTCCGAATCTGAATCAAGGAGGATGGCACGATGCAGGAGACGACGATTTAAGAGTCGAATCTCAAATTGGGACAGTGTGGAATCTGGCGTTGATGTTAGAGGAATTTAATATTGAATCTTATGATGCGACAAGTATCGATTTAGATAAAAAAATAGTTGAAATTCATCAACCCGATGGAAAGTCGGATGCTTTGCGGCAAATGGAACATGGATTGGCTTCCATTTTGGCAGGCTATCGTTCAATGGGACGTTTATATCGCGGAATAATTACAAACGATCTAAAACAATATGTTCTTCTCGGCGATTTTGGCGGAGTTACAGATAATAAATGGACCACAAATCCAAGTGCTAAAGATGATGATCGATGGGTTTTCACCGAAGATAATCCTGATCGGGAATTGTATGTTGCGACCGGACTTGCCGCTTCTTATCGGGTTTTAAAGGCTTCAAATCCTAAATTGGTCGCTGAATGCTTAGAAACATCCAAAGCACTTTACAAAACATCTTTTGCAAAATCAAAAAGAGCAGAAAGTAAAATAACGGTTCTTGTCGAATTAGCACTGTCAACAAACGATACAAGTTACATCAATCAAATTACAGATTTAAAAGAAGATGTATTAAAAAATTTCGATAATTTAGGATGGAAAGTTGGAAGAATAAAGCATCTTATAAAAGATAAATCTGTTTTGGACAAATTGAATGTTGAGGCGCAAAAATTTAGTCTGAAAACCAAAAACAATTCCCTTGCAGATTCTCCATATGGAGTTCCTTACACACCGAATATCTGGGGAGCTGGCTGGACTTTACAGGAATTTGGCGTAAAGCAATATTATTTTTCAAAATCATGGCCAGAGTTTGCAAACTACGAAGTGTACAGTAAAGCTTTGAATTTTATACTTGGAGTTCATCCTGGCAATAATACAGCCTCTTTTGCATCTGGAATTGGATCAAATTCGTTGTTGGTAGCGTATGGCATGAATCGTGCCGATTGGTCTTATATTCCCGGTGGAGTAACTTCGGGAACGGCACTTATTAGACCAAACTTGCCCGAACTTAAAAAATGGCCTTACTTTTGGCAACAAACCGAATATGTTATGGGTGGTGGATCTACCGATTTTATGTTTTTAGTACTGGCAGTTCAAAAACATTTCGGAAATTAAATTTTAAAAGCGATAGAATATAGAAGAGGATTCTATATTCTATATTCTATATTCTATCACTTTACAATAATGTATTCCGATTATATTTTTATAGCTACTGTTCCTGAAAACGTTCTTCCGTCTGACGGCCATATTCCAGGTCCTGGATAAAATTGAGGGCGTTTGGTAAAATAATGCTCATCAAAAACATTACTCAGATTAAATTGCAATTTTATAATTTCTGTCAATCGTATAGCAAAATTTAAATCCAGTAGCTGATAAGCAGGAACCAAACCAACGGCTCCGCTTGCAGAAGGCGTAACAGTATTAAGTGCATCGGCATAACTTTCAGAAGTATAACTGTAAAGTGCCGAGAAACTAGCTGATGAATATCTAAATGTAATGCCATTTCTTGAAATCCAAGACGGAACACTTTCTACTTTATTGCCGTCGATATTTACATTGGTATTGCCTGATCTAACTACAGCATCTTCGTACTGGGCGTCCATGAAAGAAGTCGAAGTAAACAATGACAAACTTGTTTTTTTGCCCAAAGAGAAATCTCCTTGCAAAAAGAATTCAAGTCCTGCTGTTCGCGAATCTCCAATGTTGGTTCTAAAAATAATCAGATTATTTGTCGCATCGTTTTCTACAAGTGTTCCCAAACGATTGTTATACTTTAAATAAAAACCTGTTGCATCCCAATTCAGAAATTTCCATTTGCCTCTAAAACCGATTTCCGTATTATAACCGTACGCATCTTTTAAATTTTTGTCGCTTACCTCATAAATCGATTGTGGAATAATATCTTTAAATATAACAGGCCTGTAAGCTTGCGACCATCCTACGTAAATATTGATATTTTGTGTCAGATCATATTGCGCACTTACTCCAAACAACGGAAAGTGATGTTCAATTTTATTTGGCAGATCCTTTTCCGAATAATAAATGGTAGTACCTGTCATATTCGTTTCGCCAATTTCCATTCTAACTCCTGTATTAACTGAAAATCGTTTTGCTAAAAGCCATCGGTTTTCTGCAAAAAATGCAATGTTTTTTGTTTTGAAATGCAGATCTCTTCCCCAGCCTGGTGTTACAAGCGATAAATCAAAATCGGTTCCTGTTGTTCCTTTTCCTTGCTGTTGACGGTGCAGGTCGTTGTTCATATACTGAATTCCTGCGAGCAAGAGAACTTGTTTGCTGAAATAATTTGTACGATTGAAGCATTCGTAGCTCTGTGGTATAACTATTAAAATGATCAATATCAACCTGACGATTGTTGTATTGAAGTGTAACAGGAACAATAGTGTCGGCAATATTGGCTGGCTTGTCAAACATTACACTGTTTCTTGCTCCTAAAACAGCCGAAGTTGCAAGTCGCAGTTTTGTTGAAGGAGCAACATTCCAATCCGCTGTAATGGAAGGAATGTGAATATTGGGCTGGTAATAATTGCGGGAACGGGTTGACATTTTTGGATCATCATGAAACATGCTGTCTGTCAATGGCCCCGGAATATGTGTAATATAGTTTGAATGTGTCCACTCCAACTTGAAGGTTAGATCTTTTGATACATCATAATAAAGCGAAATTCCTTCAGCATCAAAACTGGCATCACTATTTTCACGATAACCGGTAATCCATTTTCCATTTACCCAAGCCGAATATCGAAACTTACCTAATGTACCAGAAAGACTGTTGTAAGTGCTTACCAAACCATAAGAACCCAGCGTATTGATCGTTTCAAAAGCAACTTTTTTGAATCTGGCTGTTTGCTTATATAGTTTAACATACCGCCAAATTGCGCTCCGTATTGCAGTGAAGCCGTGCCTCGAACCAACTCAATACGTTCAAGTGCTTCCATTGGAATATTGTAATGACTGGCAGGATAACCATACATATCAGAGTTTGTGATGATTCCGTCTTTGCGGACATTGAATTCCCAACTGCGATGTGCGTCAAGTCCGCGAGTAGAAATATTTACCTGATTTCCTGTTCCATCCATATCATAAACAAAAACACCTGGTATTTTGGCAAAAATCTGTCTGCCGTATTTCTCAGTAATAGCAACATTTTTTTGCGCCATATCTATTACTTCATTCTTTTTTCCAGAATAAATGTAAGTACCTTGTACGGGTTCAAGCCGATGAATGTCCAGCGGTATCCGATTTCCTTCTACCGTTACAGGAGAAAGTTTATGCGTTTTTATCGTATCTGTTGTGGTTTGTGAAATAACAGCAGTAAAATTAATTAGGAATACTGCAATTAGAATGGGTTTGGTCATATGGTAGGTTAGTTAGTTTTTAGAGGTTAGAATTACTTATTTAAACAGCTTAGAGGCAAACTGATATAAACATCTTCTCCATGTCAACCATTCATGCGCAGTTTCAGGAGATTCATAATAATCATATTTAATTCCTTGTTGTTCCAGCATCGTTCGAAATGCTCCTACTGATTTGGGAAAAGGAGCCGGTTCTTTCGTACCTAAACCTAACCAAAAAAGCTTTATTTTTTTATTTAATGCACTGCCCTCTTTATATTTTCCATCCAAAAAAGTAGAAGCATCAAGAGGATCTATACTCGGATAATTTGCTGTACCGCTAAAGCCTCCATAGTACGAGAAAGTTTCCAGATTATTCATCATAATCCTCATTGTTTGATTGGCACCCATAGAAAGGCCTGCGATAGCCCTATTTTCACGATTGGCGATAGTACGAAACTTGGCATCAATCATTGGGATAACTTCAGATATCAATACTTCTTCAAAAATAGATTCCGTACGCTCTTTCTTTTCTTTGATTTCTTTGCTTTGAGGTTTATAAGCGTAGCCATTATCCATTACAATAATCATTGGCTTTGCCTGTTTTGAAGCGATCAGATTATCTAGAATTAAATTAGCTTTGCCCTGAGAAGACCAGCCTGTCTCGTCTTCAAAACTTCCGTGTTGCAAATAAAGTACGGGATAACGTGTTTTCGTATTTTCATTGTAACCGGCAGGTGTATAGATAAAACAGCGTCTAAAAGAATTGGTCAGCTTTGAGAAATAAATATTTTCGCTGACAAGACCGTGAGACACATTTTTCAATTCGAAAAATTCCTGATCTCTCGACGGAATTTCTACACCGCTTCCCCATCTTCCTGCACCATAAAAATACAAGCTTCCCGGATCTGGTACCGAAGCGCCATCAATATTTAATTGATAATAATGAAATCCTTCATCCTGCGGATTCGATTCTCCTGTCCATACTCCATTGGTGTCTTTTCGCATATCATATTTTACACCACCAATGTCGAGTTGCACCTTATTTGCATTGGGAGCAACAATACTGGCACGTACGCGTCTTTGCGAATTTACCTGTGGAAATTGTTTTTCTGACTGATTCATTGGTGAAGGCTTAAAATCTTCAACAATCTGCGTTTCCTGGCTCCAACCAGACTGAAAACACAAGCTTAAAACTATAATGACTATATCTAAATATCGTTTCATCTTTGCTTTTTTAAGGTTATTATTTCTCTCTAGCCAAATCATTTACAGCATTTGCAAGAAAAACATACCACGCACCGCCATCGATAATACACTCATTTTCGCCCCAAAAAAACGGCCAGTCGTCTTTATTTTCTAAGTAATCCGGTTTAAGAAAAATAAGTCCGGGAACTACTCCGCCGGCAATAGTTGTAAAATCGGCACGGTTGTTTCCGTAAGCTACTTTTTTGGATTTATTTCCAACAGCGTTTACAAAAGACAAATTGGAATAAGGATGACATCCAAAAATATAGTTCAAGCCTTGATAAACAGATTCCTTGTCCATAATATCAGGATAGAATTTATGAATGTAATAATTTGTGCTTGCCCAATTAATTACTTGCGAAGTGCCTGCCCCAGCCTCTCTTTACCAAAGGAACTCCATAAGGATTATCAGTATTCTCTTTATTTGTTTTTTCTTTATACTTGATAACATAGCTTCGTAATTTTACTTTATAGCTATCATCCATAGAATGCACAGCCAAGAGAGCTGAATTAATATTGAATTCTAAATTTTCATCCAGTAATTTCCAAATCTTATCTAGAAACCCTTTTTTATAATTCTGGTCTTTTGTGCTTAAGTAAAGCTGTAATATCGCGATCATATCGTCGCCTTTTCCCCATCTTGCCATAGGACTATTATCCGGTTTTGCCTTTTTTCTATTTCTGTTGCTTCGTTGTACAGCTTTATAGCAAGAGACAAACATTTAGCAGAAAGCTCGTCATTGTAGCCTTTTAAAGCTCTGCTTGCCGAAGCTAATGCGCCCGCAGTTCTGTAATCCAAAAACGAAGAGCGATTTGTAAATGCCCATCTGTCATCCATCGTACCACTTGAAACTCCATTGGATTCATATGGTTTAAGAGAAGTATTATACGGAAGATTATCGGTCTCTGTAGAAGCATCGCCTAAATGATGATATTGGTGAAGATTAGGCACGACAATTCCTCTTACTGGATGACCAATATTTTCAACCTGTGCCACAAGATTTAAAACGCCATGCTCAATTTGCTGTAACAAATCAGGCTGGCCATCGGGACGGTGAATGTCTACAAACTGCATTTTTTGGTCAATATAAGTTTCATCTCTATTTACTTTGAATTCTTCCCAAGATTCTACAAAACTGTTGATTACACTTACATGTGAAAAGGTTTGTATATCAAAATCGCCTGCATCAAACCAACCTCCAACAGACATTCCGGGAATACGTTCCAAAGGTTTGTATTTAGTTTCTGTCGTCGGACCTTGTTTGTAGCCATCAAAATGTTCGTGATTCAATGGCGCCTGAAGGCAATCGTCTAAAAATGGTCTCCCATGCCAGACTCTATAAGCCTCATTCACTTCCATGTGATCCATTTGAACGGGAAACCAGACATCCATTGTAGGATGCCATACATTGGCGTAAATTTCATTCTCAATCTGAAAAGTGTTTGTTTTTTGATCACCATACTGAATATAATAAAGTCCTTTTTCTTTAATAGAGCTAAAATCAAACTGAGCATAATTATATCGCAAATAATTTCCCCAAACTTTGACATCACCTTTCAGCTTTTCTACAAATTTCCCGTCTTCATTAAGCTTAAAAATCGATGCTTCAGCTAATGCTTTATCATTTTGATCAAGTTCAATTACGGCTACTTTCCTTTGTCCCGGCATGTACCCAACTTGTGAAAATCCTATTACGGGTTGTCTTGTCCAATTGGCTATTGTGTTAGGTTCTACGTACCATGTCAGTACTTTTCCTGTTTTATTTAAAGGAAGCATGCTTCGCGCTATAAACCAGCCATTTTGCCCAAGATTTCTTCCATCAAAAAGCATAATTTCCTGATCTTCTGACTGAATTTTTACTGTTCGCTCTGGATTTTCAGGCGCAAATATTAAATTCTTCCCTGAATCTAATGGAAGAGTCGTTATAAATTCCTTTTTTCCGCGATCATCAAATGTGGTATGTCCCGCAAATTGTGGGATTTTTTGAGATAAAGGCTTCATTTCAGTATTTCCCGAAGGATAACGCGGAAAAGTTCCTGCCTTTCCATCAACAACATAATTACTTTCAAAATAAGATGTTGGCAAAAATTCCATATTAAATCCTGCTCTTCCTTCCAATTGCTTCGGAACTGGCTTATCTAGAAAAACATTGATCAAGAATCCGTTTCCTTTTGATGTTACTATTATTTTGGAATCAAAATCAAATTCTTCATATCGAAGTGTAACTTCAATGGTATTGGTCGCTTTATCTACTTTTCGGCTTGTCATTTTTGGAATCAAATCCCATTGTTCCGGTGTGTTTTGAAGTCTTACAGCTCCACCTGTTACGGTTCTTACACCATGATGAATAAACTCTATTCCGGCCGTTTTTTCGTCAAAGAACATTCCGTTGTATTCATTGCTAAAAACCAAAACATTTAATCCTCGGGTTTCAAAATATTCCTTTTCGTTTATTTTCAATTTTTGGGAAAATGAAATCGTTGACCAACTACTTAATAGTATAAAAATTATATATTGTTTCATACTTGATTTTTTTAAGTTTAAAAAATTAATTAAATGATGGAGTTATAATTTTATAATTCCCACTTAGATGCATTAAACTAAAGAGATACATTAGCCCATCATAGTAAGGATCGAAATAACCATCTTCATACGGTTCCAGTTTGGCATTCCAAACCGCATGAACAAAATCGATACTATTTTTGTCTTTGCTTACTAATGATGCCGTAGCCGAAGTTGCCACCAATCCGATCGAATGTCTTAGTTTTTTAACCGAACCTGCTTGCAGAATAAAATCAGGTTTAGTACCATCCAGATTGAATTGATCTTCAAAAGTGTCCAATCCTTTTGATCTGAGGAAATTTTGAAATTTAGAAGCGTATTCTTCCTGCCATTTTCTATCTTTTCCGTACCAGGTATAATCCATTGCAATATTCATAGGAACGCGCCAGGAATCATATCGAAATCCCGGTGGCATCCATGGTGTAGGATGAGGTTCGCCAGTAAACTCGGTATAATCTGAGTTTAATCCTGTTATCGGATGCGTTGCTTTATGCAGAAATTGTCGCGAAACATCAGCACATTCTTTGTAAAACTGCTCATGTCCATCTTTTGCATACAATGCCCATATTTCGAAAAATGCTGGAACATGATATGAAGGATCTGTCCAATTGTAACCACCACCTTCAGGCACGAATGATATTTGATTATGTTCAGTATTGATAATATTGTGAATTTTGCCAGTACCATCTTTTTTCCACATATTATCCAATATTCTTCTAGCTTCTTTGTAATAATCTATTCCTGTAGTATTGCCCCATCTATTTGAAGCAAAAAGCAAGCTTGTTACAAAATATAACTCGCCATCTGAAGCAGATCCAGCCGAATTTTGCTTTTTGGTTTCAGGATTTACACTCCATGCAAAATAACCTTCTCTTGGGCCATCCTGATGTTGCATGTACTTTACAGACCATCTCCAAAGACGGTCAAATACTTCTTTTTATTAAGCTGAACCGCAACCATCATTCCGTATGACATTCCTTCTGTACGCGCATCTTTGTTTTTAACATCCGATACATATCCTAAAGAATCACCCTCTTCAAAATAAACTTTGTTTGGTCCTTCAAAAACATCGTAATAGGCTTTGGCCAATTTTTTATCAATCTCATTTTGGCTGTATCCAGCTTCTTTAAAAAGATTGCGATATTGAGGTGCTTTAAATTCTGATTTTTCTTCTTTCTTTTTATTCTGACTAATAACTAAAACCGGAAAAATCAATCCCAAAATCAGCACCAAATAGTGAAGTCTGACAAGGGATTCGCTTGCGAAATTTTTATCTATTATCATTTTTGTTTTTTTCTTTATTAATAATTAATTCGAAACCAGTCAAAATCTACATATCCGCCAATATTTTTTGTTGCATAATTGAACAATCCAAAACGATAACCCATAAAGTGAGGAAGTGTATATTTCATTTTTAAAGTTTCACCTATCGGATTCCAAACTTTTCCATCTAAGCTATAGAAGAAATTTGCTTCATCTTTTTTATTGGTAAAATCGCATTCAATCTTTAAATAAATGTGATTTTGAAGCAAAGGAATTCGTTGTATTTCAACCGGTTTATCTTTGGCAGTACTGACCATTACGATTACTTTTTGATCGTTTTCAATTTTTACCCCTATTAATCCGTACTCTTTTTGTAAAGCACTTAATCCGGCAAAATCACCATCTTTCATTTTCGAAACATCCAACAAAACAGAGGCTTTACTGATTGGACCGATAGTACGTTGTGTAAGTGTATTTCTTGCCTGGAGAAAATCAGTATCAATTCTTCCCGTTTTTAGACGCAGAAATCCTTTTCTTTCTTTTAAAGACCAAAGTGTATTATCAGGATTATGATTCCATTGCCAAACTAATGGCAACATTTCTTGTCCTTTCTTTCGATTGAATTCATCAGAAGCAACCAAATTCGGAATCAAACCCTTACTGGCTGGTAGATCTATTATTTCAGGAACTTTACCATTTTCACCTAATATGGGCCAGCCATTCTCCCATTTTACCGGAACCAGATATGGAATTCTGCCAACTGCACCAAAATCACGAAAAAGGTAAGAGAACCAGCGTCCATCAGGAGTATCTATAAGTCCCCCTTGCGCAACACCTAAATCCTGCAACCCAACTTTTCCTTCCCAAGGACCAGTAATATGGTCTGCTTTATGAATAACTACTGTTCGCATTCCGTCTTTTGGCCAACAGATGTTAAACAAATAATATTTGCCTTTAACTTTGAATAATTGCGAACCCTCAGCTCGCGACATGATGTTATTTCCAGCTGGTTCACTGGCATTTTCTATAATAATTTTTTCAGGAGCATTTTGTTTGATTCCAGTTAAGTCATCGTTTAGTTCAACTAATTTGATTTGACCCGTTCCGTAAATCAAATATCCTTTTCCATCGTCATCAAAAAACAAGGAATGGTCGTGATAAGCAGGTTGAAAAGAAACCCTTTGCCAATTTCCTTTTTCTATATCTTTTGTTTTAAAAATATACGTCTCGCCCGTTGTTTGAGCAAAAGTTGTCACATAATAAGTTCCTTTGTGGAAACGTAAACTGCTTGCCCATGAACCTCTTCCGTAGGTACTTTTTCCATCTGTTAAATTTAATTCGGGCATATCTGCCAAAGTATCATAGGCATAATTTATTAATGTCCAATTAACCAAATCTGTAGATTTCATAATAGGCAAACCCGGACTCATGTGCATTGTAGTGTTGCTCATGTAATAATTTTTACCAACTCTTATAATAGAAAGATCGGGCACATCAGAAAAAATTATCGGATTTTGAGCTTTTTTCCTTGCGCTGAAGCAGTCATCTGAACAATCAAAATGAGGAAGGTAAAAATCAAGCTAATTCTTTTTTCATAACTTAAAAAATTAAAATCCTTATTACTTGATTTTGCCTATACCTTCAGTTGTTTGTATTATTTTCTGAATGGTTCCGTCTTTATTGTAATGCATATAATCGACGCAAATGGAACGTCTGTAGCTTCCTCCAGTTGGCAGACTTCCGTTATGATAGAAAAAATATGATTTGCCTTTAAAGTCAATAATACCGGGATGTGTGGTAAAACTATTTTGCACATTTTCCTGAATAATACCTTGATGGGTCCATGGTCCTGTAATGCTTTTAGCCGTGCAGTATTCTATCATTTCTGGTTTGGTTCCTGCACTGGCATATACTAAATAGTAAAGCCATTTTCTTTTATAAACCCAAGGTCCTTCGATATAATTTTTAGGTTTGAAAGTAGTTATCTCTCCATCCAATTCTGTCATGTTCTTTTTAATCTTGACCCATTTACAGCTTCCATTTCCCCAAAACATATAGGCTTGGCCATCATCATCAACAAAAACAGTCGGGTCAATATCGTCCCAAGCGTATTTCATGTCTGTTGTCATTTCATTTATAATAAGCGCTTTGCCAATTGCATCTTTAAAAGGCCCAATAGGACTATCCGAAACAGCTACCCCTATTGCCGCGCCACCACCACTTCTATCATCTTTTTTATGAAATGTAGAGACAAACCAATAGAATTTTCCATCCCTTTCAATACATTGAGCGGCATAAGCATCTCCCGTAGCCCATGAAAATGTGCTGGGTGATAGCAGTGCTCCGTGATCTTTCCAGTCTTTCATGTTGGTTGTAGAAAATACATGCCAATCGGCCATTTTATAATTTGTATCCTGCTCCGTTGCTACGTCGTGTCCTGTATATAAATACAAGGTTCCTTTATGTACAATTGGAGCTGGATCAGCGGTAAAAATATCTTTGATAATAGGATTTTGAGCTTTCAATTTAACTACTGATAAACAGCACATTACTATAAATGCTATTTTAATTTGGTTTTTCATTATTGTGGTTTTTGGGTTAATAGTTATTTTTTTGCAATTATTTTATTTTTCAATCGGAATTAAGGAAATCACAAAGCCTCCTCTTCGAAGTAATTTCACTTCAATAGTTTTATCCTTATTTACTTCCAAAACTTGAAAAGAAAATGCTTTATCGTGTTTTCCATCTGCAATAACAACGGCACGATAATCAATCCCTTCATCTAAAAAATCCAGTTTGATTTCTTTTGTAAGCTCTTCACGCTCAGAGGTACTAATTCCGCCAATGTACCAAGAGCCTCCTTTTCTGCGCGCCATTATCACATCTTTGCCTGGATAACCATCTATAAGTTTGGTTGCATCCCACGTTGTTGGAACTTCTTTTAAGAAGTTTTTCGCCTCGTCAGGTAATTGGTAATATCCTTCAGGCCTGTCTGCAAAATGTTGGAAAGGAGACTCAAAAAGTACAGAAAGCGCCAATTCATGTCCATAAGAAGTGTGATGTGGAAACTGAGAATTGGTAAAAGTCACAGGAGTATAATCCATTGCCCCTACTACATTTCTTGTAAAAGGCAAAATGGCATTATGTTCTGGCGCTGTGGTCGAAAATTCAGGTCCGTTATTATACCACTCAGCGCCTCGAACTGCTTCATAAGTCATTAAATTTGGATAAGTTCTTGACCAGCCACGCGGTACAATACAGCCATGAAAATAAACCATGATTTCAAATTGAGCCGCATCTTCTAAAATATCCAAGTAATAGTTGATCATATCCTGTTTTTCGCTTTCAAAAAAATCAACTTTAACCCCAGCAACACCCAGTTTTTTAAGTTTTGTAAATTCTTCTACTCTATTTTTATGCGTCAGCATTCGGTCTTTCGGCGTAGAAGAAACCCATGTGTGATCTCCTCCAGAATTATACCACATCAAAGGTTTTATCCCTTTTGAATGGATATATTTTAAAGCATCTTCTAGATTTCCGCCGTTTGACATAGCATCCCATTCCCAATCTAAAAGCGTATAAGGCCAATTCATTTCTACAGCTAAATCTGTAAAATCGCATACAATTTTGTAATCTTTCGTCCCGTGATTGCTTGACCAATAATTCCAGGAAACTTTTCCCGGTTTTATCCAATCGGTAGTTTTAAAAGCAGTTGGAGTCGAAACATCATCGATTAAAGTGCTTTCTACAATAGCACCTAAACTTCCTATCGCAATTACTCGCCAAGGTGACTTCCACGGAAGTGCAATTTTTGGTTTTGATTCGCCAGTACCTCTCGCATCCTGCTGATCGGGAAATGTAAGCTTGTAGGTATTGATGTCTGTTCTGTTGCTTAATTTTGTGCCGCAATAAGTGCGATTTAAATCGGCTTCATGTAATAAAAACCAACATGATTTATCTGAGGAATTAAATAGTGCAGGATAACACCATTCTTGCTGAAGAATTTTATCATCACTGGATGAAGCGTATAATCCTTCATTGGCCGGATTCCACTTTTCCAACCACCGTTTATTTTCTTTTGGTATTTGATAAGCTGTAAATTCATCATTAATGATATAAGAGCCATGTTTTTCTGGAAATTCATAACGAAATGTAACGCCATCATTATACGCTCTTATGATAAGATATAATTTGGCTTTGCTCGGATTTTCAAAAAAAACAGTTATTTCGTTGGCCGAATTTTCACGCACAGACTTTTTCCCAAATGGAAGTTCATATCGATCATTAATTAGTTTTGGCTTTGTTGCTTTTAAAAAATGGAGTTCTTTTGAAAAATCCTGATCGCTTCTTGAAAGACCTAAATTTATTCTCGGTATTATTTCTGTCATCTGATCAGCTGTCTTATACGATGTTTTCAAATACCATTCACCTTTTATAGTTGAATCAACAGCATTCAAAGCAGTTTTAATTTTTCCATTTGGTGATTGCAAAATGATATTTTGCGACCAGATATTAGACATGTTAAATGAAGCAAAAAGCAGTAGGATAATTTTTAATTTCATGATTTTGGATAATTCGATTAGCCCTATTATAAATAGAATAATTATGAAGCAATGAAAAAGCCGAAAGGATTAAGCTTCCGGCTTTACGATTTAAAAACTAAGGCATTTAGTTATAAACAGATTCTGTAAAATAACACTTATAACCTACCACAAACTTTTAAACCAATTTTTATCTTTTGACATCTAATTGTTTTATAATTAAACAATTAATTGCAATCCTGACTTTCTTTACTTATTCAATAACGGTACAAAAATTTAATCAAACCACGAATAAGTGTATTTATTACAAATATAAAAAAATAAATCAAAACACAACCGGTTGTGTTACAAAAAACATTAATTTTTGATAAAAAAATAGTTATAAAAAAATCATATATGTCTTTTTTTAGCCAATAAAATACAATATCCTCATTTTACTATGTCCATTGGCAGAAAAATTAAAGATTTATACCCATTACACAATATTCTTTGAAAAACTCGTAAAAAAAATTGTTGTCATTTTTCTATCAAAACTCAGTTAATCAAGAACATATAGACCTTATTTACTGAATATTGCTATTAATTTTACTGACTGCCATTACAACATCTACTTCAGGTTTTTTACATGCTTTGTTTACGCATATGTAGATGTAAGTTTCATTTTCATCAAAACGATTTTCTAATAAAGGAAGCCTACTCTCTTTTGTGGATCCGGCAATCAAAATATTAGGCAAATAGTAACTTTGAAGTTGATCTGTTTTGGACATGGCCTCTTTGCCTGAAATGGCTACTTCAAAATAATTATCAGTATAATTCAGCATTAGATCCAGCCAATTGTAGTATTCCATAGGAGATTCCAAAGCATTGACTTTTACATTATTCAACATTCGCTGTGCATTTTCTGCATAAGTATCATTAGAATAATAATGTCCCAATAAAAACAAATTATGCGCCAGAATCGAGTTGGAACTCGGAATAACATTATCTACTACTTCCATTTTTCTCGTAATTAAACCTGTCGAAGCATCGGATGCAAAATAAAAAAGGCTTGATTTTTTATCTTGAAAATGTTTAATGGCATAATCCGTTAATTGTTTTGCTTTGTTGATCCATTTTTCATCAAGCGTGATTTGATATAACGCAATAAAAGCATCTACAACACTGGCATAATCTTCAGCAAAACCAGCAATACTACTTTTGCCATCTTTATAGCTATGATTCAAACTTCCATCTTTTTGCAATTGATTATCAATGATAAAGTTGGCATTTTTTAAAGCAACCTCTTTATAATGTGGATTTTTAAATGTTTTATACGCAGTTATATAACCTTTCATCATTAAAGCGTTCCATGAAGTCAATGTTTTATTATCAACATGTGGACGAGGTCTTTTATTTCGTGCTTGCTAAAAGAATCTGCTTCCAGCTTTTAATTTTTGAATCCAATTGAGCTGAAGTCAATTTATTTTGAACAGCAAACTCTTTATCCGAATGATTTTTAAACAAGACATATTTTTGGTTTTCCCATAAACCGTGTTCATTACTATTATAATATTTCTGAAAAAGCGGGTAATCTGATTTTAATAAAACTTGCAATTCTTTTTTATCCCAAACATAATACGCACCTTCCTCTAATTTTTTTCTTTGTTTTTGCTGTCAGCATCGATCGAAGAATAAAAAGCTCCTTTAGAAGCCATGAGTTCACGTTCCACAAAATTCAGCGTCTCATATACAGTTTTTTTATAAAGTTCATTCTTTGAAACCAGATAGGCCTCGGAATATAAACCTACTAACTGCGCGTTATCGTACAGCATTTTTTCAAAGTGAGGAATATGCCAATTTGCATCTACTGAATATCTTGAAAATCCTCCTCCAATTGCATCATACATTCCACCATCAGCCATTTTTGTTAGTGTATTGTCAACAAAATTCTGAATTGATTTATCCTTATTCTGAACACCATAACGAAGCAGAAATTGCAAAGAAGCCGGCATTGGAAATTTGGTTTGACCAACTAAACCTCCATCTTTATAATCTAAATGTTCTTTCCATAATTTTACAGCGACCGAAATTTCGGTTTTATTAAAATTGACATCTTTATTATTGACAGCAATCAACTGCGATTCTTGAATTCCTTTTACCAATTTATCTGCATATTCACTGGCCTTATTTGGATTCTTCTTATATAAATCAGAAATCTCGGTTAAAGCTTTTGTCCATTGCTCTTTTGTAAAATAAGTGCCACCAAAAATTGGACGACCATTAGGAAGTGCAATACAATTTAATGGCCATCCGCCTTCGCCAGTCATCAATTGTACGGCATTCATATAAATCTGGTCAATGTCTGGGCGTTCTTCCCTATCTACTTTTATGCTGATGAAATTGTCATTCATTAATTTGGCAACAGAATCGTTTTCAAAACTTTCTTTTTCCATTACATGACACCAATGACAAGACGAATATCCTACTGAAATAATGATCAGTTTATTCTCTGTTTTTGCCTGATCTAAAACTTCCTTATTCCACGGTTTCCAATTTACAGGATTGTGCGCATGCTGTAAAAGATACGGACTTGTCTCATTGATCAAATCATTCGTATATTTATGATATTCTTTTTGATTCTGTTTTTTATCGCAACTTAAAAAAAGCAGAAAACAAAAAATAAAAGGTATTGAATACGCATATAAATAAATTGTAAAAGTGTAAATAATGACTTGGGTTGCAGGAGTTTTTAGAAACTTATGAAGCGAAAATAGCAATTTATATTTAAAAGATTTATCGAAACAAAAGAATGCTTCAAATGTTCTATTAAAGGCTTCAAAAGTGACAATCTTATTTCAACTTTCGAGGTATTTTTACAAGTAGCATTTTATTCGAATTATTAAAAGGAAGGAAATTTTTGCAAATGAAAAAACTCAGTACTATTTTGACTATAAACCATTTCACTGATAGAAGTAAAAAACAATACGTAAGTAGGAGTAAAACATCTGAAAAACTTTCTGTGTTAGAAAAAATAGGCTACGGTTTGGGAGATTTTGCGAGCAAATTTGATTTTTCAAACTTTGCTTACTTTTTTAGCCTTCTTTTATACAGATGTCTATAAGATTCCTGCCGGTACAGCAAGTATTATTATTTTTATTGGCGGTTTTATCGGTGCTTTCTTTAATATTTTTATGGGTATTGTTGCTGATCGTACCCAAACAAAATGGGGAAAATTCAGACCTTGGATTTTATGGACCGCATTACCCTTTGGAATTGGCTCTGTTCTTACTTTTTTAACGCCAAATTTTTCTGAAACCGGCAAAATTATTTACACTTTATTGACTTATTTTTTCCTTGTACTGATTTATTCAGCAAACAACTTGCCTTATGTAGCCTTAAGTGGCGTTTTGACGGGTGATATGAAAGAAAGAAACAGCCTCTCTTCTTATCGTTTTGTCGCAGTATTGATTGCTCAATTTGTGATTCAGTCCCTTTTATTGCCCTTAGTCTTGATTTTTGGTCATGGTGATAAAGCAGTTGGTTTTAAAAATACGATGATTTTATTTGCTGTAATAGGCACAATTTGTTTGCTGATCACTTTTTTTACAACCAAAGAAAGAATTCTACCATCAAAAAACCAAGAATCTTCAGTAAAGCAGGATTTTATTGATTTGTCTAAAAACGGTCCTTGGCTCGTTATGTTGCTGGTCACAATTTTAGTTTTTATAACCTTGTCCTTAAAAGGCGGGATGTATGTGTTTTATTTTAAATATTATTTAGATTCAGTCGCTCAAACCGTCTTTTTGAATGATATTGGTTTTACAGCATTTATTCATGATCTGAATACTTCATTGACAACCATGGGATTAGTTGATTTTCAATGGCCAAAGGATGTTGCTACTTCTGCATTTAGCCTTTTTAATGCGGGCGGAATTCTTTTTATGATTTTGGGCATTTTATTTTCGAAATCACTCGCAGATGCCTTTGGAAAAAGAAACATTTACATCAGTTTTATTTTTTTGTCTGCTATAAGTCTGTTGCTTTTTAATTTTTACAGCCGAACAGCTATTGAGATCGTTTTTCTGACGCAATTAGCGCACGGATTTATTTATGGTGTTACCATTCCTTTATTGTGGGCTATGATTGCTGATGTGGCAGATTATAGCGAATGGAAAAACCATCGAAGAGCAACTGCTACCGTCTTTTCGGCCATGCTTGTTGGATTAAAAATTGGAATTAGTATTGGTGGTGCATTGGGCGCCGCATTTTTATCTAAATACGGTTATGTAGCCGAAGAAGTTAATCAGGTTCCGGTCGCAGTCGAAGGAATTAAACTTTCTATCAGTATTTATCCGGGCTTTATTTTTATTATAAGCGCTGTTATGTTGTGCTTTTACAAAATAGATAAAAAAATGGAAATTCAGATCGAAAATGACTTAAGAGAAAGAAGATAAAATTAAAATTATGACAGTCATAAAACACTGTCATAATTTTAATTTTTTTAATGTTGATCATTGTACCATAATCTTCAGACTACTTACGATATCTTTCGCTGATGTAGCCGTATAAAGTACAAATTCACCAGTTTCAACTTTCCAGCTGGAAGTTTTCTCATCGTAAAAAGCCAGATCTTTAACCTTTACTTTTAGATCAATGGTTTTGCTTTCTTCTGCCTTCAGAAATATTTTATCAAATGCTTTTAATTCCTTTTTTGGCCTTAAGACTGACGCATTTGTTTGTCCCACATATAATTGAACAACTTCTGCTCCATTTGTTTTTCCTGTATTTTTAATATCAAATTTCAATACTATTTCATCATTTAAACTATAGACTTTTTTATCTGAAGCAACATTTGAGATTTCGAAAGAAGTATAAGATAATCCATATCCAAAAGGATATTGAGGTTCAATGCCTTTGGTATCAAACCAACGATAACCTACCAAAATATCTTCCTCATAATTTACCTTCAAATCATGACCAGGATAAGCCCCTAAAGCATGGGCTGGTGACTGGCTCAAAGTTACAGGAATGGTAAAAGGAAGTTTTCCCGAAGGAAATTCTTTGCCGCTTAATACGTCGATTATGGCATTTCCAGCTTCCATTCCGCCGTACCAACCCCAAACTAAAGCAGGCACGGAAGATGCTATTCCTGCAAGTTCAAGTGGAGAACCGGCAATAATCACAACAATGGTTTTAGGATTTGCTTTTGCTACCTGCTGAATTAAAGTTTCCTGTCCGTAAGGCAAACGCATGTGAAGTCTATCAAATGATTCAGAATCAAAATCATGATTTAAGCCTGCAAAAACAATCGCTACATCCGATTTTTTCGCTTGAGCTACAGCTTCGTCAATTAATTTCCAATCTACTTTATCTGTATTTAATTGGCCATTACTGCTCCTTTCCACAACATGCGATTGTTTTTCATATCCTTGCGAAAAATTTATTTGCAACGATTTTCCATATTTTTCGGTAATAGCCTGAAGTGGCGTTACTTCATATAACGCTTTTATTTCCGAACTAAATCCGCCACCACAATGCGTGCGCGTCGCATTATCTCCAATAATTGCAACCGATTTTAAAGCACTCATATTTAAAGGCAAAGTTTGATTTTCATTTTTTAATAGAACAACCGCTTCGACAGCAGAGCGATAAGCGGCTTGCTGGTGTTCTTTTGTATTTATAGAACCTGTTATTCGTGTTTTAGGATCTAAAACTTTGGTTTTAATCATAACTCGTAAAATATTCGCTACTTTCTCATCTACTACACTTTCTTTTATGTGTCCTTCCTGTACTGCCTTAATGAGTGGATCTGCAAAATACCATTCATCATAATTTTCTTTTTCAGTTCCCATTTCCAAATCTAAACCAGCTAATGCCGCTTTTTCAGTACTATGCACAGCATCCCAATCCGACATATAAACGCCTTTGAATTTGAATTCATCCCTAAGAATTGTTCGGCCTAAATAAGTATTTTCGGTGCAGTATTCACCCCTAAATTTGTTATAGGCTCCCATAACTCCCAATACTCCAGCATCAACAATCGACGATTTGAAACCAGGTAAATAAATTTCGCGAAAAGCACGTTCGCTCATATTAACATCAATAACAAAACGATTTTCTTCTTGGTTATTTGCTACAAAATGCTTCACGCAAGCGACAACATCCTGAGTCTGCAAAGCTTTGATATAACTTATTGAAAGTTGAGAAATAAGAAATGGATCTTCGCTCAAATATTCAAAGTTTCGTCCACAAAGCGGAGAACGAATAATATTGATTCCGGGTCCGAGCAAAACATCTTTTTTACGAAAACGGGCTTCTTCACCCAAAACGATACCGCGCTGTTTTGCCAAATCTAAATTCCAGCTTGTCGCCATTGCAGTTCCCGGAGGGAAAGAAGTAGAAGCATCATCTGTTTGCCCAGTATATTGCCAATTATGACGATTCATTTCTGCTCTGACTCCATGTGGACCATCTGACAATGCCCATTCGGGAATTCCAAGATGTTTGACTTCTGAAGTATAAAATTTAGAGTTGCCATGCGGCATTCCTACTTTTTCTTTCAAAGTCATTTTTTCAATTAAATGTATAATCTTCTTTTCTGTTGCCGCATCAGTTTGCGAAAAGGCATTTTGAAAGAATAGTGAAAACAACATAATGGCTTTAATTTTAAATTTCATTTTATCTATTTTTAGAAAAACGGTTTGATTAAATTGAGTGTTGATAAATTAGAATCAACGGAAATAAATTCTTTTAACAAGCCCCCAAAAGTAAAGCAATACCATATTTTAGACTCCTACAAATCGTGCATTTTCTATCATAAATGAAGCAACTTGATCAAAATTCGATACCTGATCAAAGAAGAATTTCTATTGCTCTTCATTTCTATTTTCGTCATTTCAAATAATCGCTTCTTAAAAAAATCTTTGCATATTATTTTTGATATAAAAAGATTGCAATGAAAAATAGAACCCGAAAAGTTTTAGAAACTTGTCGGGTTTTAAATGGAAAATAGCAGTATGCAAAATAATCTTTTTCTATTATTCGGCTCCATCAGCCATAGCTCTTGCAAGGGCAAAACCAGCCACTTTTTTACCAAGCGTTAATCCTTTTTCACAATCACTTCTGTAATGAATAGCGCCATACATTCGTGAATTTGATGCTTCTAGCGCCATTGCTTCATATTCAGTTTTTTTAGCAGGAACAAAATGCGATAAAACTGTACTGGCAGCGACGCTAAAAGTCGAATGACCAGAAACATAAGCTGGAAAATTTGGTACTCCAGTAGTTGTTTTAATCGAAGGATCCATTTGACACGGACGTGGATTGAAATAAACGTATTTTGCATCCCAACAACTAATTGCGAGCATCCATCATCGCGACATTCAACAAGGCTAAATTTCTGGCCCAGCGCACTTCGCTGTAGGACTGTTGCACAAAAGTTTCAGAAGCAATAGCGTTCCAATGTCCAGGAGGCGTATAGGTATCTACACCATCAGCCCAAAAACTAACAATTTCCAAATGTTCACGAGACTTGTCCTGACTGAAACTTTTAATCTCGGCTAATTCTTTGGCAAAAGCTTCAGATTTTGTGGATGGCGGTGCAGGCGGACGATTTGCAACAACATCAGCTTCTGTCATTAAAAATGATTTTACTTTTCCGAATAATGGCAACATTGGAGGTCTTGCCGGTACTTCTAATGATTTCCACGGAATTTCTCCTTTTGCTTCAGTTTCAGTTTCAAATGCTCGCCCAAATTGCTGGCGTACCAATAGTTGCTCCCGCTCCATCTGTTGAAGCACGAGTGATGAATTTTGCCGCAACCTTTCTTCCTAAAATTATTCCGGCATCAACATCAGAGCGAACATTGGCACCACTGATAATGCGATATAATTTTTCTTCTTCGGCTTTTTCGTTTACATAAGCGATTTCAGTTGGAAATAATAATTTCAAAAGTTCAACGGTAACTCCCGTCACTACAGCATCTTCTGAAGGATAAGATGGCAAAGTGCTTTTAGGAATTAGAACCTGCAAACTCGGATCAACAGTATAAGGTGTCGCTCTGTTGTAAAGCTTTTTAAAATGCCAAGCGGCAACGAGAGCATCGTATTGAGCGGCGCTTACATACGCATAAGCTCTCGCCGCATAAGGAGGATTAGAAAATGGAAATTGAGGATAAGCAAACGGATTTGTCGCTGAAGGTGCTGGATACGTTCCATCTTCATTTTGATACGGTGGACGATTGTGTCGTGCGACCAAAGTTCGCAAAATTTCATTCCAACGAAGCACACTGCCGGCACTCCAATACTCTATTATTCTTTTTTGTTCTTTTGTAATAGCAACCTGAAAACTCTTTATTTCATTAATTTCTCTCGTATATGCGGCTGAATTTGTCGCCACGGGTGCGTCTATTGAAAATTCATCTGGTGCAGTCAAAAGATATGTTTTCCAAGTGCCAGCTTCAGCATCTGTATTTTTTGGGTTTAATTGTGGAAATTCTTCATTACGTTGTGTAATGTCATCATCGCAAGAATACATTAGTCCAACTGCAAAACTTAAAAACATCAGACTTTTAAATACTATTTTTTGAATACTCTTTTTCATCTTACTTGCTTTTCTTATTAAAATTAATCAGATAAAAAACACCTCCATAGAATGAAGTTGCTTCTCCAACATTTCTTCCTTCTGTTACTACATTATAGCCACCAACAATGGCTAATTCAGGTTGTTTTATAACCGTATATTTTCCATTTACACCCAATTTGAAAGCATTCATAGTATTGCTTGGGAAAGGCATGTTGTTTTTTGTAATATCAAAACCTCCAGATTGTGTAACTGAATTGTCCATAATAGCTTCTGCAATAAGTTTTGAGGAACGGTATCCGAATCTAAAATTGACATTTATAACATCCGGCATATTTACTTCATTGGTATAATGAATTTCATTGTCTAAATATGAATTTCGATCAATTGTTATATTAGCTCTTTTTAGATAAGCTCCAGATAAAGTGGCAAAAAAATGCTTATACTGGACATCTCCCATCAATCGAAGTGTTCCAGTATTGCTTCCAAGACCAAGGCTTAATGGCAAATAATCAGCGGCATAGTCTGATCCCGGCGTCGAGTAACTTCCTAAAACAATTAATGAATACTTGATATTACCAATATTTTTTTAACTGGCATGTATTTTAGAGTGAAAGTAAAATCCTGTATTCCTTTTTGACCTTTCATAGTTCCAGCGGTCGCTTTTGTTTCAACATAAGGAACAGTTAAAAGAAAATTTAACTTATCTAATATTCCATAATCTCCCATAAAAGCAGGACCTTGCGCAGATACCGTTCCAAGGTTAAGATTTTCTCTTTTAAAGGTTCCCTCCCAATATTTATCCCAGCTACTGTATTGATAAACCGCTCCAAAGCAAAAATCATTTTTCTTCATCATAAGCGCATCTATATCAGTTTGTGCGCTCATCATAACGGGAATTAGGAAGAGACAGCACAAGTATATTTTTTTCATTTTTCAATTTGTTCTGTTAGTTAATAGTTTGTTTTCTGTTTATTCATTCAGCATTTGCTGATTCTGAATAGCAGTATTTGCGGTAAATTTTTCGCGTTCTTTTTTCAAACTCATTGCTATATAATACTCTTCGTTGTATTTGCCTGCAATAACCAGTGCGCCTGCTACCAAAACAATATTTTTGATAACATATTGACCTGCCAATGTTGGTTCATAAGGAAAGATTTCAAAACAGCTGGATTTTAGAATAAAAAAAGTGGAAAGTGTTGCCATCATATGCAATAATAACAGCACAATAGTTACCGGAATTAATTTTCTAAAGAGCAATCCCAATCCTATACATACTTCACAAGTTCCAAGAATTGGAATAAAAATTCTGGCTTTAACCAAAAAACCGTTTTTGCCACCATGTCACCTGCAGGACTAAGGTCGAAGATTTTAAGAAGTCCAAACCAAATATAAATGATGACAAGAGCCATACGCATTAAGTAAACACCGTGTTTTCCTATTTTATCACTCAATGAAAAATAGAAAGAGTTAAAAGTAGTTTTCATTTTTTTTGAAGTTTTGGATTAGTTAATTAAATGTGTGTAAAAACAATTCCGTACAATGTCTTAATGACATTGTACGTATTGTTTTTAAAAGTCAATCTTGCACTCCGAAATCAGAGATCTGAAATTTTTTCTTGACTTGCTATTTACTTTAATTAATCCTGACGCTTTGCAAAAACGAATTGTTTTTGGTGACTAAGAGATATGTTTTTCCTTGTACTTTTATTTTTTCCATGTTTTTAACATCGCCCGGAGTAAAAAATCCGCTTTCAACTGCCGTTACCGATTTGAATTTTCCTTTTCCATTCCCTTTTAAAAACAATCCATGACCGGCATCGTTTCGAGGAGTTTCTACTTCAGAATTGTACATGTTTCCTGTAATCAACGCATCTAGATTTCCGTCTTTGTCATAATCATCTATCATTATTTGATTGATACAGCTAAGCTGTGCTTCAACAGGCAGTTCATGAATAACAAATTTTCCGTTCCTATTTTCCAAATAAATACTGGCAAATGATTTCACTTTGTAATGCAAGGCTTCTTTAAGTGATTTTTCGGTATAAACATCAACCAGAGTCGCTTCTGAAAAACTTTCGTAGTCTTTGAATTTCTTCTTGATATTCGGAATCTGTTGTGACGAACAACCACGTCCACGCACCGGATATTGCTTGCCATCATTATAATAACTCAACACAATATCTTTGTGTTTATCGTTGTCAAAATCTTTCACAAAAATGTCAAAAGTCTCGTTTGGAGTAGCTTTGTACTTGTAATTCAAGCCGTTGTTCCCAACGATATAATCCATGTCGCCATCCTTGTCAAAATCTCCTTGCTGAATACTCCACCACCAGCCTGTCGTATCATCGTTAAGTCCCATGTCTTTTGTAACTTCTTTGAAGCCTGCTTTTGAATTTTGAAAAATTCGGATAGGCATCCATTCGCCCACAACAATAATATCATCTAATTTATCATTATTGATATCTGTAATTACGGCACTTGTTGCCATTCCGAGATTAATGAATTCTTTAGGAGCTTTTTTAGAAATTTCAAATTTTGGTTGTGTTGCAGTGCTTAAGTTATGCGACAAATAAGTTGTTGTTGGCGAAGGATATTGTCCCGGAACTTGTCTTCCTAAAACCAAAAGATCCTGCTTTCCATCTTTATCATAATCGATTGGATACACTTTTGAACCACTTACCAACATTGATGGCAATACTCCGACTGGAGCTTTGGCAAAATCACCTTTTCCGTTGTTGATATATAATCTGTCTTGTAATTTTGGGTCATTAATCAAAAACTCGTAACCACCACTCACTACATACAAATCGTTATCTCCATCATTATCAGCATCAAAAATTAATGCTCCTGTATCTTCACTCGCTTTATCCAGTTCCAATGCAGGAATATTCTTTTCGACAAAACCATTTTTAGTCTGAAAAAACATTTTTCCAGAATAAGTTGCTGAACCTCCAATGAAATAATCGTCAAGACCATCTTTATTCAAATCTCCAACAGCAATCACAGGTCCAAAAGTTGACATTTTATGAGGCAGTAAAACCTGATCTTTAAAATCATCATATTTATTTTCTTCGTGTTTAAAAACTGGGAAGACCTTAGTTTCAGTTGCAAATAATTGCTTTTTAGAAGTTGTAGCCACTACTGGTTCTTCTTTAGCATCTTGCTCTTTAAAATGAAGTGTTTGATTCGCTTTTACATTGTTTAGTTTTTGTACTTTGCCATTTGTCCAAACTACTTTTACTTCGTCTATTGTTTTTTCCTTGCCCACTCCAAAATGCAGTTCAGGAGCAACAGATGACTGAAAACCTCTTGTTAAAGTAAGTTCTTGCATTTGAGTTCCTTTTTTGGTTCTCACATAAACACGATTTCCAAGACCATAAACATTTTTTGAATTGCCTTTGAAATCGACTTTGACATAATTGTTTAGTTTTGAACTTGAATTTTCGAAAACTGATGCATAATCGTCGATATTATTTACTACAATATCCAAGTCGCCATCGTTATCTAAATCAACGTAAGCAACGCCGTTTGAAAAACCTTTATATTCAATTCCCCATTTTTTATTTGCCTGCTCAAAATTTAAATTTCCATTATTTTGAAACATGAAATTATCGATTTTCTCAGATGGAATTTCCTGTGATTTTTTCAGCAAATCTTTTGGTTTTAAATTTAACGTTTCAAGGCTATGAAAGAAATCATTGTTGTTGATTTCCCTTCTTGTTCCGTTAGTTACAAACAAATCTTTATTTCCGTCGTTATCAAAATCGGCAAATAAAGGTCCCCAACTCCAATCTGTAGAAGATGTTCCTGTGATACGCGATACATTGCCAAAATGCGGAATCCCGTTTTCATAAACACCTGTATTTAACTGCATACAATTGTGCATGTATTGGTAATTAAAACCGGCATCAATTACATCCCAAAAAAGTTTTGGATTCATACTGGACATGTTTGCCTTTTTACGGCGATTGTCCTTTGCGTCCATGTCAACCTGAAAAAGATCTAAATTTCCATCGTTATTGAAATCTGAAATATCAACGCCCATTCCGTAAAATGAATTATGCGCCATTGCTTCTTTTACCACTTCCTTAAAAGTTCCGTCCTGATTATTTATGTATAAAAAATCTGGTGAGTTAAAGTCATTTGAAACATAGATATCGGGCCAGCCATCATTATTTAAATCGCCTACTGTTGCGCTTAAAGACAAACCATAGTTTTTTACACCCGCTTGTTCAGTAACATTCGTAAAATGATTTCCATCATTTCGATACAAATGTCCAGATTCATTGTCTTTGACATGAAGCATCATTTGGACATAATCACCCGTTGCAGAATTAAATTTCGTAGGCGGATAATTGGCAACAAACAAATCTAGATCACCATCTTTATCATAATCAAAAAAGTTCCCTGAACGCTGTTTCCTATATCATCAATTCCGTATTCTTTGGCTTTTTCTGTAAAAGTGCCGTTTCCGTTATTGATATATAGCTCATTGTTTTTAGGTCCAAATTTTCCTCCCACGCTACAATAAATATCTAAAAATCCGTCTCCATTTACATCGGCCATTGTAACTCCGGTATACCAACGGCTATCGCCTCCTACACCAGCTTTTTCTGTAATATCTTCAAATTTTAAATTTCCTTTGTTTAAGTATAATTTGTTTGAAACCTGATTTCCTGTAAAATAAATATCAACCAAACCATCGTTATTGATATCGCCTGTTGCAACTCCACCTCCTAAATAAATATAGTTGTAGGTAAAGTAATTCAGTGAATCATTTTCTTTCAGGTTATTGCTGAAATCAATTCCTGTATCAGAACGATCTAAAGTTGTAAAGATCTTTTGATCAGAATCTTTAGAACAGCTTGCAAGTATTAGTAAGCTCACAATGCTCAAAAAACCTGCTATCGTATTTATGTTTTTCATTTTTATGTTTCTAAAATTTATCAATTTGTCTAATGAATTAACCTCCTAATTCCGAGCATTTTATTACATACAGATAGGCGATCTCGCTCCGGCCGTAGGAAAAGAAAGTTTTTTAAGATTTATGTTTGAAAATTCTTTTTCGCCTTCAATTATTTTGATGAATTGATTAGGCTTTACATTTTTAAACACTTGCTTTTTTTGATTTTTTGGCCAGATAATTTCAATTTGGTCAATAATTGAAGCTTGTCCAATTCCAATTTCCATTCGCAATGCCGAGGCTCCAAAACTTCCCCCTGAATTTAAGATTCTGTACACAGATCGTGAAATGCCGTTTTCTTTGAAAGTTATTCTTACTTTGGCACCAATGGCAGAACGATTGCTTTCTGTACCTTCGAGCTTAATCTTAATCCAGCGATTGTTGTTTTGGCCGGGGTTCAGGTATAAAGAATTATTGAAAGCATCTCCAAAATAAGCTCCTCCAACTTCAATGAAAATATCGCTGTCGCCGTCGTTATCAAGATCGTTAAACGCTACGGCATGTCCTTTTTGCAAATTCCCCATACGACTTGAAACCGTTACATCAGCAAATTTTCCATTACCCATATTTCTGAATAATTTATTAGGAGATAAGGATTTATAATCTGGATTTCCAGTACCTAGGTACATATCCAAAAAACCATCATTATCAAAATCTCCAAAATTGGAACCCATCGCAAAAACAGTTTTACTCAGACCCGATACTTTTGAAACATCAGAGAAAGTACCGTCATGATTATTATGATACAAGTACATTTTACTGCTTCCATTCGGGATATTTAGTGCTTCCATTGCAGTCTCAGCGGCAATTGATCCGTTGTACTGATAACCGCATACAAAAATATCCTGCCAGCCATCATTGTCGTAATCCCAAAACCAAGTTGGAAAAGTCATGACATTGATTCCTGCTAAACCAGCTTCATCTGTAACGTCTTTAAATTGTGGAATGCCATTTTTAAGTCCGATATTTTTTAATAATATCTTCTTTTTATTCATTCCGGAAAGAAACAAATCAATATCGCCATCATTATCATAATCAGCGGATGTTGCTCCTTTGATAAAAGCAATAATGTCACATTTTGCTTCTTTTGCAACATTGGTAAATGTCCCGTCTTGATTATTGAGATACAATTCAGAAGGATATACTCCATCATCAGAGGACTCGTTTCCAATAAATAAGTCTAAATAGCCGTCATTATTAAAATCATTCCAATTACCGGCTTGAGTAGGAAATTCAGAATATAGACCACTTTTAATAGTAACATCGGTAAAAGTGCCATCGCCGTTGTTGCGCAATAATGAGTTGGGTTGTCTGCCGCATTTGTGCATCCAAGCTCCTCTTAAAACAAAAATATCAACATCGCCGTCATTGTCATAATCTGCCTGGATCATATTCAGACCGCCTTTAAATCTGCCTATTTCTGAAATTTTGGATACATCTGAAAATTTTCCTTTTAGATCATTTTGATAGTAATGCATCACACCATCCAAACTCCAGTCTGAAGTAAGAATATCCAGATAATTATCATTATTGAAATCATCAACAATTACTCCGCCCGACATATTTCTGCTTTTTATGCCCACGTTTGGCGCAACATCCAAAAACGGTTTTATATGGTAGTCTGAGTTGTCTTTGTTCAGATTAGGTATCAGCCATTTTTGAGGAACGCTTGAAGGATAACCCCCTAATGTCATGTAAGCAATATTAAGCAACCATCTTGATTCATAATCATTTGGATCTAAATCCAATAACTTTTTATAAATTTCGATTGCGTTTTGAGATCCCTGACGTATAGTATGAATACCATTTTTTTGAATAGGCATAATACACGATTCTGGATTGTGGTAATTGACACAATTTTGCTTCTCACCCAGTCTCATATAAGCAATTGCCAAACATTTAAGCGCTTGTGGATCATCTTTGCCATCAATCGCTTTTTTCTTTTGATGGCATTTTCCATAATTGAAACAGATTCTGCTTCTTTTCCGAATTTCAGCAAAGCATTTCCTTTATTCAATTCGTTGAATAATTTGAAAAAACCTTCATCAGAACTATTGATTATAGAATCATAATAGGCGACTTCTGCCTTTGCGGCAAAAGGATTGCTCTTGACATTATACATCATTTTTCTCGCATCCAAAATCTTAATCATCTTGTCATTCGGATTGGAAAAATAATCGCATGAAACTGCCAAAACAGAAACTATCAATAAAAATACTACTGGCTTAATTTTCATAATTAAAACATTTTCAGAAAAAATCAGTTCCATTTTAAAATTGGAACACTTATTCAATTGAAGTAATTTTATCTATAGTTTTATTTCCGATATGAAAATTGTAGAATTTCCAAACCTCGTGAGCTACGTTTCTTCCAAGTTTAAGTCCTTCAACATTATCTGCCTGAATGTGATAGCCTCCCATAACTCTGGAAATTCCAGCCATATTTGCTGTTTCTGTAAATGTTGGAAATTTTAGTACAACAGGTTTCCCGACGTTATCTGGTTCTGTCATTGATCCTGGCGCATTTACTGTTGCAGACTCTCCAAAAGCGTCGCTTCCTGTCCATAGTTTTAATGCTTCACCGCGACCACCACTAATTGTACTGTGTCCGGAAACATAACCGGGAAATGCAGGACATAAAAAAATATCTGGCGAATAGGGTCTCCAGTCTTGCCCTTTCATATCTATATTTCCAAAACCTGGTCCGCCCCAAGCATTTATAGTTTTGTCTTTAAAATAATAATGCACTAAAGCATAAGGACGAGCAAAATCATAAAACATTTTTGTATCCCAGCATGCTATAAAACAATCCATAGCCGTCACCTGATTATAAAAAAACATTTTCACATCCTGATCCAGCGTGTGCTTGTCTCGTCTTGAAACATCTTGAGCAAATTTTAGCCAGTGTCCAGCTTGTTGCACTGATTTTGGACCATCACGCATAAATTCTACTAATGCTTTTTGTTCGTTAGTAAGATTATGTTGCAAGTCGATTAGTTCTTTAACTTCATTTTTTAGTTGTTCAGAATCTAAAGAAGGTGGTGACATTGCACGAAACTGATCTCCAGTTTTTAATCCAACAGGTTTTACTTTACCCCAAAATGGCGTCATGCAACCTGGTGCGAACTTTCCACCTTTTCCATCTGAAAAATATTTTGGTTGCCAGTGATTTACATCAACCATTTCGTCGGCAGTGTTTACTGGCTTATAATTTACATAGTTAAAATAGGGAGTTCCATTTGATCCATCTTCTTCTCCATATTGATTTGAACCGTCATGTTTTCTGGCTTCAATTACTGATTTGGCGGCTAAATTTCCTATCCCTACTGGTGTTTTAGGATCAAGGGATTTATCATTAGGATCCAATCCTAATTCTATCATATATGCTTTAAAAATTTCTTTGTCTGAAAAAAATATTCACACAATGCATTGTAAGCGGCATAACTAATAGCAATCTCTTTATTTTTTAAGGTTTGTTCTTTCTGAGGTCTTCTTTCTGCATCTTTTAAATATACGGGAATTGCCTTTTCATCATAACGGCTCCAGGCATCAAAAATGGCAACAAATGTTAATCCTAAAAAACGGGAAGTAACAGTTGGTCTTGGCTTGAATCTATCGGTATCATTTGCCGTTGCATTGATCGCAATTTCGCTCCATTTATAAGCCATATTGCTTGTTCCTGTTGGCTCAGCTTGTTTTTTATTGTCTTTGTTCTGGGCAAACGCAGATATGCTTAAAGCACTAAACAATAGCACTTTAAACAAAAATTTATATAATTTCATTTTTGGTTAGGTTTATATGGTTATGTAATAGTTTCTTAATCAATTATGTACACTAATTGACTGAAAAATTTAAATAATCACAATACATCTTATGGCAACACCAAAGATTGAATTGCTGGACCTGATTAAATAGTCAAGATCTTTTAAATTTTTAACGTGAAAGAAATATTATACCATATCCGGAGGAGGAGAAACCGTGGTAAAATACCCAGAAAGCAGGTCGCTTTTGGGTGTATATGGACACAATTTGGTCGCATAAAATGCTTTTGATGCCGTAACTACCAAATCAATTTTATTATTAATAGGGATATAATCCGTGATGAAAGATTTCATTATTTTTTTACTTGGATTTTCTTTGTTAGAAGAGGTGTCGAAAATTTGACTGTCGACAATTTTTTTCAAATCCTTGCTAAAAACTTTGAAATGGTAATTTTTTAAACAATATAATTTTAGAACATTGTTTACAATTCTTTTCTTAAAAACATGATAGGTCTTATTTTCGATTGTAAAATCTTCGTTGACCTCTTCAAAACCTGAATCCACGACATATGCGTAAGGATCAATCTGAATTTCGATAACTTCAAAATTTATATCTTCAGTTTTTTCCATAGCAGTCACCCACACTTGCTCTTGTTGTTCCGCAAACATGATATAAAATCCTAAAACATTGTAAAACAACGTTACGATTAAAAAAAGTGATGCAATTTTTTTCATTTTGAATAAAACTGGTCTGTGGTATTTAAAAAAGTATTTTAATACTAAAACAGTAAATTATAAGTGTCTAAATTTTAATGGTTTTGCAACATATAAAATAGTGATAAACAGCGCACTTGCATGCGCTGTTTCTCAAACTACTAACTAACTTAACTTAAACTAACTAACTTCAATTTATTTAATATCCAGGATTATTATTACTTGGTTTTATATTTGGATTTGAAGACGTTTCTCTATTTGGTATTGGCCACAATTCGCTTTTACCAGCTTTAAAGCCAGTTCCTGCTAATTGAGTACTAGCAATGCCCCATCTAATTATATCATCAAAACGAACTTGCTCGCCAGCCAATTCTACTTTGCGTTCGTGGATAAGAGCTGTAAAAACTTGGTCTTTTGTAAGAGTTGTAGCCAACAATGGTACACCTGCTCTTGCACGAACCTGATTGATGTAACCAATCGCTGTTGCTTGCACACCGCCCGATCTTAAGCTTTCACATTCTGCCATCATAAGCAAGACATCAGAATAACGCATAACTTTGAAGTTGATGCTTGAATCAAGATTTTCGTCAGTACGTTTATAATAGTTTTGATATTTTTTCCAGCCTGCTCTTCTTAAACCTTCAGATGAAGAGAAATTAGCGACTGTCATCGTGTTGTTTCCGTTATTATATTTAGATCCCGGCACGTAAAAAGTATCACCAAAACGTTTGTCGCCTGGCTCATATTCATCTAATAAATTATCAGACGGATATACATTGTACCAACCTAGGTTACCATATTCCTGACCTCTAAGTGTAGATTCAGCAACACCATCTCCAGCGGTATCACTACCCCATTTATCAGCTACTCCTAATTTTTCGTCATATTCAATTTCGAAGATTGATTCAGGACCATGTTCTGTCTCATCCATGAAATTGTTATAGAAATTAGTTTCTAAGCTAAATCCTGTCACTTTGTTAAAAGCGACCAAAGCTTCATCATATTTCTTTTGGTACAATAGCGCTTTCCCTAAGTAAGCGAAAGCTGCTTCTTTTGTTGCTCTTCCTTTGTCTTCAACATTTTTGCTCAATAGATTTTTAGAAGCAAAATCAAAATCAGACACAATCAATTTATACACTTCATCTTTAGGACTTCTTGGATTACCAACGATAGTTTGCTTTGTATAAATTGGAAGATCTCCAAAACGAGGGACTAATAAAAAGTAATAGTATGCTCTTAAAAAATGAGCTTCTCCTAAAAACTTATTCTTTTTCTCTTGTGATAGAATTGAATTTGGTAAAGCATTGATTTTATCTTCATTGTCTAAAACAAAATTCGCTTTGGAAATTCCTAAATAGCAGGTTTCCCAATAAAATTGGATAATATCGCTACTTGCATCAAAAGAGAAATCAAGAAAAGGTTTTTTATTTCCTTCCAACTGTGGATTCCCTTTATTTTCTTGAGCCATATTATCTAAAGCAAAGAAAATGTGTCGTGCATATAATCCTCTTGTTTGTAAGTTTGCATAAGCAACATTTACTGAAGCCTGTACTTGAGTTTCGCTTTTAAAGTATGTTTCCGGCGATAGCTCGTTTGGATTGCTCAATTCTAAATCATTGTCGTTACAAGAATTTATAGTAAAAATTCCTAGTAATATCGCAACTGTATATTTTATTTTTCTCATCATCTTTATAAATTAAAATGTAACATCAAGTCCAAAAATTATTGATTTAGGTTGTGGGTATCTTCCTATATCAATTCCAGCAGAATTTGCATTAGCATCTACACGAGCAATTTCAGGATCTAAGCCAGAGTACTTTGTAATTGTAACAAGATTTTGCGCACTTAGATAAAAGCGTATGTTTGTAAAATGGTTGTCGAAAGTGTCTCCTGATAAAGTATATCCAAGAGTCACATTTTTTAACCTTGTATAAGAACCATCTTCAACATATCTTTGACTTGCAGATGACCAGTTTTGCCCCGCACCAAGTGCTCTAGGCAATGTCGCCGAAGGGTTGGTAACTACTCCATTTTGAACAATTGATCTGTCTAAAACATCTGTACTAGCATTAAATAAACGCCGCATGCCTTCTAGATCAAATTTATTTGAATTAAAAACGTCATTACCGCTAACTCCAGTTATGAAACAGTTGAAATCGAATTTTTTATATGCGGCAGTAAGGTTTAAACCATATGTAAAATCTGGATATGGATTCCCAATATTTGTTTTATCATCTGAATTGATAACTTTATCTCCGTTTCTATCAACAAATTTGATATCGCCTGGCTGTACTGTAGTTTGGCCAGGACCAAAAGCAACATCAACTTCTGCCTGATTTTTATAAATTCCATTGGTTTGATAACCCCAGAAATAGAACAATGGCTGGCCAACTTCCAATCTTGAGAAACTCTCTAAACCAGCTCTTCCTGACGGCCCTCCTAATACGCTAGTTACACCTGGTGCCAAACTCGTTACCTCGTTTTTGCTTGTTCCTAAATTCGCAACAACAGACCATGTAAAATCACCTTTTCTATCATTGTAGCCAAGTGATAGTTCAAATCCGTGTACTTTTGTATTGGCAATGTTTTGAGTCTGAGTTCCTCCACCAGCTGAACCTACAGAAGCAGGAAGCGGCACTGCGAAAAGAATATCACTGCCTTTATTGTTGAAATACTCAAAACTTCCAGTGAATGCTTCATCAAATAATCCAAAATCCAAACCAATATTTCTATCCGTTTTAGATTCCCATTTCAAATCTGGATTAGAAGCTCTACCAGCGGTAACACCTGAAGCCGCCGCTCCATTAATTGGATAAATATAATTTGTCGCCAAAGTTCCACTGTACTGATAATTGTCAATAAGGTCATTACCCGTTGTTCCGGTACTTGCTCTAAGTTTCAATGTGCTGAAGATGGAATTTGCCATGAAACTTTCTTTTGCAATATTCCAACCTAAAGCTACTGAGTAAAAATTACCATAGCGATTATTAGAACCAAAACGAGAAGATGCATCTCTACGTCCTGAAATTGCAAACAGATATTTATCGTCGTAGTCGTAATTAATACGAGCAACATAACCTAAATTATTTGTCTCACTGCTTGTTGATGCCAAATTTGCATCTTGAAGTCTCAATTGATCAATTTCATCTGAAATATAGTAACGGCTACTTGCTACAAGATTCTGAAATTTATTCTCGATTTTAGTAATTACTCCTACTGCTTCTACGTGATGTTTTTCTGCAATGGTAGTTTTGTAAGTTAAACTATTATCAAAAACAATAGTTTGACCTTGAGAATTTGTTTCTGCAGTTGATGAATAAGCTTGTTTATGAGCTGAACCATCGCTGTAGCTTGGAATAAAAGTATGATCTTCATTTGTAAAATAATCCAAAGCAACTTGTGATCTGAATTTCAATCCTTTAATGATTTCCACTTCAGCGTAGATGTTTCCAATTATAGATAAACCCTTAATGTACTGATATCCTAAATTTGCCACACGAACTGGGTTTTCAGCATCTTGTCCATCAGCAGTAGAAGGACCTTGATAACCTCCTAAATTGTTTGCATTGTAAACAGGCAAGTATGGCGCCATTTTGATAGCATGCTCCAATAATGTTCTACCTCCTGATGCACGTTCTGGATTAGTCTTGCTAAAAGATACTCCAATATTACTTCCTACAGTCAATCTACCGATGTTTTGCGTATTATTTGCTCTAAAAGAATAGCGCTCAAAACCGGTGTTTATAACAGCTCCTTCCTGCTTTAAATATCCAGCAGAATAACGGCCAGTAGAATTATCTGTTCCGTTTGAAAAACTTAAATTGTAATCCTGCATTACACCATCCTGAAAGATTTGGTCTTGCCAATTTGTATTTATATTGCCAAATTCTGTCGCTCTTGCTGTTAAGTCACTTCCTAAATCTTTTGCATATTTAAGATATTGTTGTGTATTTAAAACATCATATCTTTTAGTAATTCTCTGAAAACCTGCATAAGTACTAAAATTTAAGGTACCTGCTCCTTTTTTCCTTTTTTTGTAGTTACCATAACCACACCGTTATACGCTTTAGAACCATATAAAGCTGTCGTTGAGGCATCTTTTAAAACAGATATACTCTCGATGTCGCTAGGATTTAATCCTGATAAATTACCAGTTAATACGCCATCGATTACATATAAAGGTGTGCTGTTTCCCATTGTAGCCAAACCACGAATACTAACCGTAGGGCTAGAACCAGGTGCTCCATTTACAACAGTAACACCTGTCGCTCTACCTTGTAAAGCAGACTCTGCATTAGTAATAGGAACTGCCGTAATATCTTTTGAGGTAACGGTTGAAATTGCTCCAGTCACTTTAGTTCTTTTTTGTGTACCGTAGGCAACAACAACTTCTTGCAAGTTTTGTGCTGACTCAACTAATGTAACATCAATTGTAGTACGAGTTCCTACTGCAACCGTTTGCGTAACTAAACCAACATAAGAAAATGTTATTTTGTCTGTTGGATTAACTCCTTTTAAAGAATACTTACCATCAAAGTCTGTTGATGCACTATTTTTTGAACCCTGTACAATTATGGTGGCGCCAGGTAATGGAAATCCCGAAGGATCTGTTACCACACCTTGTACGGTCTTGGATTGTGCCATCATATTCTGATAGCTTATCATCAGCAATGCGATTATTGCAAATTTTAATTTTAACTTCATAATTGGTTTTTTGTTTTAGTTAAATAATTGTTGGTTGTAAAGTTTTGTTTGTTATTTATGATATTGATATTGTCCTTTATTTTTTAATTTAAAAAGCCGCTTGCAATACATAAATATGGTTTTAATTCATGTTCTAAATGGTTTAAGATTGTTAGTAATTTGTTTCATGTTTATTCTAATTTTGATTATACCAAAAGTAGATTGTTAACATAAATTTCACATACTACATTTGATGCATAATCTATCAAATTTGTAGCATGACAGTTAAAAAAATAGCAAATTCAGGGTTTTACAGCGCTTAATCAATTGAAATGAAAAATATATTATTGCCAATTTTTGCGTCATATTTTTTGGATATAGAAAAAATAAATGACTTATAAATTTCTTTTTCATAATCTGAAAATGATAAAATTGATCTCAATATTTCTTCTTTTAAAAAAAGAAAAGAGGTGCTAAAGACATCATAATATTTAGTTTATAAAAACCGTATATGATCCATTTAAAGCAAAAAAAAGACGAAATACTTCGTCTTTTTTAGAGGAAAAATTAATGTAATTAACTATTGCTTACTTTTTGTGTTGGAAGGCATCCAAATTTTTCTTTATAACATTTAGTAAAATAAGACGGCGAACTGAAGCCTACTTTATAACTTATTTCCGTTATATTGTCATTTCCTAATTCTATTAGTTCTTTAGCTTTTTCTAAACGAACATTCCGAATAAATTCATTGACTGATACGCCGGTCAAAGTCTTGACTTTACGATACAACTGGCTTCTGCTCAAAAAAACATTCGAAGCCAAGACTTCTACGCTCAATTCGGTTTCGCGAATATTTTCATTAATGTAATTCAGGACATTTTTTATGAATTCATTGTCTAAAGTCGTCGTTTTTTCTTTAGCTGTTGAAGTAATTCCGTTATAGAATTTATTGAACATAATTTGTCTGCTATTAATCAATTGTCCTAGGCTGGATCTCAAAATATCCATATCAAAAGGTTTGCTTAAATACATGTCAGCACCAGAATCAATTCCTTCCAATTTATCTTTAACTAAGGCTTTTGCAGACAACATCATTAAAGGAATATGGCTTGTTTTTAAATTGGCTTTTATGTTTTTGCATAGTTCCAAACCATTCATAACAGGCATAATCACGTCGGTTAAAATCAGATCAGGCAATTTTTGCAGAGCTAAGTCTAAACCAACTTGCCCATTTTCTGCAACGATGACTTTGTACTCTTTTTTGAGTTCACTTTTTAGATAATTTCGAAGTTCTACATTGTCTTCAACAATCAAAACCGTATAAATTCGGTCTTGTTGTTCCTCATCATCAATCAATTGGATTTCCTCTTTTTCGACAATTGGCTTGAAGCTTATTTTATTTTCCTTTTTATATTCTTCAAACAATATTTCGTTTTCATTAAAAAATTCCTTTCCAAGTGGAAACAGCAATTTAAAAATAGTGCCTACTCGTAATTCACTTTCAACCTCAATTATTCCTTTATGCAATTCGACAAATCCGCGAACCACTTCCAAGCCAATACCTGTACTTCCATAATAAGCTTTGTTCAAATTGTTTACCTGATAAAAACGGTCAAAAATTCTTTTAATATCTTTTTTATCCAATCCCGAACCAGTGTCTTCAACAACTATTGAAAAATAAGGAGCCGTATCTGATGAATCAATTAAAGGGAAATGAATTTGTTCGTTATTAATTATGATTTTCACCTTAATTTTTCCATTATCCGGAGTAACTTTAAAAGCATTTGAAACGACATTAAAAATAATTTTTTCGAACATTTTAGGGTCGATCCAATCTTTCAGTGAAGTTTTATTGGATTCAAATTGCAACTGAATTCCGCGACTTAATGCTTCTTCATTAAAATAACTCACAACTTCTCTTGTAAAACCAATAACTTCAATCAATTGCAACTGAAGATTCATTTTATTGAACTGAAGTTTATTAAAATCCATCAACTCATTAATCAATCTGGAAAGTCTGTCAGAACTTTTTTGAATCGTTTGCAATTTATTCAGTACACCTTCCGGAAGTTGCTGGCTGTTATTTTTGATAATATCTCCTAAAGGATTCAAAATCAAGGTTAATGGAGTTCTGAATTCATGTGAAATATTGGTAAAAAACTGCAATTTTTTATTGTTCAATTTTTCAATCTGAATTGCTTTCTGTTTTTCAAACTCGATCATCTGTTTTTGTTTGAATCTATTTTGATAGTACTGATTGGCAAAATGAATTGCTTGCTCCAAGTAAAAGAGTATAAAATAAATACGCAAAAGATGTTTTCCACCATGGCGGCAATATCTCGATTTTTAGTTCCAGCGGCACCTTGCTCCAAGCGCCATTTTTTTCTGTCGCTTTAACTTTAAGCGTATAATTTCCGGGAGCTAAATTGGTGTAAGTTGCCGAGCGTTTGTTTCCTACATAATTCCAGGAATCATCAAAACCTTCTAAATAATAGGCAAATTCATTTCTAGCTGGAAAAGAATAATTTACCGCAATAAAATCAATTGTAAAGACAGACTGATCGTGTTTAAGAATTATTTTTTTGTTTCAGAAAGTACTTTTATAAGTGGCGAATTTTTTTCAAGTGGCCCAACCGATTTATTAAAAAGCTTTAAATCAGTAAAATAAATAGGTAATTGCTTTTTACTTTTAACTAAACTAGAAGGATTGAAATAATTTAAGCCTTCATAACTTCCAAAATACAACATTCCATCTTCATCTCTTAAAACTGCATTGTTGTTGAAATCATTCCCTAGCAAACCATCATAGGTAGAATAGTTGACTGTAGTATTGTTTTTTAGATCCAGTCTCGTAATTCCTTTTTTCCGCTTAACCACACAGCTCCGTCATTAGATTCTGTAATTGCTGAAATTGATTTTTCATGCGACCCTTTAAAATTTATGTACCACTTTAGAACATCTGTTTTTTTATTATAACTGAACAATCCTGCGCCATCAGTTCCAATCCAGATTTCTTTGTTTTTAGCCTGATATAAAGCATTGATAGTATGAGTACTTTTATGATTTTTAAGTTTCTCCGACATTTTATCTCGAAAAGAAGTCACAGAAAAAGTGATAAAATCATTCGTAACCACTTTATAAAGACCTGTTGTTGAACCAACCCAAACGGCATCATCTGAATCAACCATTACATTTCTGATGTCAATATTTGTTATTGCATTTGTCAAAAATGGCTTCGCATTGCAATGGTGGAATTGTCCGTCTGACGGCGTATAATAATGTAATCCTTTAGCAAAAGTTCCAATCCAAATTACGCCTCTGGAATCTTCTGTAATGCTCATAATATTATCTGAAGCCAGATTAGGTGTGTTTTTTGTATTGTAATTAATAAAACTCCTGCTTCCTTTCTTTAAAAGAAAAATCCCTTCATTCCAGCTCGACAACCAGATATTTTGTTTTTTGTCAATAAATACCTTTGTGATATTATCATTGGTTAATCCAGAATATAGGCTAGCATCTGATTTCGTAATGTGTTTAAATTCTTTGGTCGTAAGATTGTAAACATCCACTCCGCCACCTTCCATAGAAATCCATAATTGTCCCTGATGATCTTTGGCAATTCCTGTTACACAATTTGTTTGTAAGGATTGCGGATTTCCAGGCAAACTTTCTATGATATTGACTTTGCTATTTATTTTATCAAAAACGCCTAAGCCTTTATTATAATATCCCAGCCAAATTCTGTTCTCTCTGTCTAATAATAAAGACCAAACCGAATTTGAATTCAAACTACGTGTATTGAACTTGCTGTTTACATACTTTTTTTGAACAGCTCCCTGATCGTCCACAATTATCAAACCATCATTTTCGGTAGCACAAAGAATTGTTTTGGAATCCTTTGCCAAAATTGACATAATCCTTTTTTGGTAATTGGGTAGAAAAAAGCCTGTTTAACTTTAGAATGTAAATCTACTTTTATTAAACCTTTAAATCCATCGCCAATCCATAAGTTTTGATTACTGTCTAAACACATAGACACAATACTTGCCGAGTGTATTCTACTATCATTGTCAATGTCAACCTTTTTAGTCTCATTCTTTATAGGGTCGAATATTTTCAAACCTAAATTTGTTCCCAAGTAAATTGTTCCTTTTTTATCTTTTGCAAGACTATTTATAAGATAATTTGAGTTGTTTGGTACATCAGAATGAACTTTGGTAATTTCCCGTGTCGTAGTGTTTAACTTTAGCAAACCGTTATTAACTGTTCCTAACATTAGATTTCCATTATTATCTTCAATAATGCTTTTAATAGAAATTACAGTTTCTTTTTTAATTTTCTTCTGAATATCGATGCTTTCAAAATTATCCAGATTTCGATTGTACAGGCATAATCCTTCATCAGTCCCTATCCACAACCGGTTGCGAGTATCGACATAAGTAGCATAAATCAAATTGCTGTTAATAGAGTTTTTAAGCTTAGAGTTTTGTTCATAAGCAATATAGTTAACTCCATCGTATTTATATAACCCGGCGCCATTTGTACCCATCCACATAAATCCAAGCTGATCTTGTGAAATGGTATAAATGCCACTTTTCGATGCTTCTTTATCTACTAATCGAAATTGATAGTTTTCAAATTTATTTTGAGAAAACAAATTGTTTACTATAAAAAATAGAATAACTATCGCTCTAACACAATTTTTTACAGACATATATTATTTGAGGAAATTTAAATTAAATATATACTTTTTAATTGAAAATGCAATTAATCATACATAAATTAAAAGTATCGTCAGAATTTTAAGCTTGCTTCAAAAATAGCATCTTTCTAAGCAAGCGCTGAATTATGGTCGATTACTGAACAAACACTTTAAGCACTTTTAAATCATTTGCCGCAGAACTATTGCCATAATAAACCTCGTACTCACCTGGAGTTACCTTCATATTTCTAGTATTTTGATCATAAAATTCAAATGAAGATGATGGCAAATCAATGGTTACATTTTGATTTTCTCCGGCTTTTAAATTGATTCGTTTAAAAGCTTTTAAAGTTTTTAATGGACCATCTTTATCATTTGCTTTTTTGACATATACCTGAACAACCTCTGTTCCTTCACGTTTGCTGTTGTTTTTTATTGAAAGAGTCAATTGTGTGCTTTCATTTGAATTGATTTTTGTCTTGCTAAGTTTTGCTGTATCGATGTTGAATTTAGAGTAACTCAAACCAAAACCAAAAGGAAATAAAACATCATTTGTATATCTGTACGTTCGTCCTTTCATAGAATAATCTTCAAAATCACCCAAAATATCTGAGTTTTTATAAAATGAAACCGGAAGTTTTCCTGCGGGATTATAATCTCCAAAAAGCACATCGGCTACTGCCTGACCACCTGATTCTCCAGGATACCATGCTTGTAAAATAGCATCGCGACTTGATGTTTCTGGTGTTAAAGCAATTGCAGAACCCGAGCAGTTTATAAAAACCACTTTTTTGCCTACAGCCTTAAGTTCTTGCAGACATTTTCTTTGAACTGCGGGAAGTTCTATATTCGTTCTGTCACCGCCTTTAAAACCGGGATATGAAACCGGCATTTCTTCGCCTTCCAGCAAAGTCGAAAGTCCGCCAACAAAAACTACAGTATCAATACCATTTAATTTCTGGATCAATCCGCCGAAATTTATATTGAATTCTTTTCCAAAATCAAATTCAAGGTTGGCCTGCCAATTATTTGATTGCGCGTACAGAATTTCGATTTTATATTTTTTACCTGCTTCGACTGCAAATGGAATTTTTCCAGGCAACGTTCTCCAAGTGGTATATTTTGCTTTAGAAACTCCGTTGACTAGTAATTCAAAAACACCGCAAGCCCCTGTTTTAAATACAAGTGTATCATTTTTCTTAGCTAAAAATTCTCCCTCGTATTTTGCTGAAAATCCTTCTAGCTTCACTCCAGAAGCAAATTCATGCTGGCCTGCAGTTGTCATTTTTATGGGATTTAAAATCTGTTGTGATATAACGCTAGCGCCCTCTCTATTGGGATTATTCCAAAAAGTTGCTTTCATTCCTTTTTTCCCTTCAAAAGAAAGTTGGTCAAAATAGGTTTGATTTACTTTATCTTCAACTAAATCGCAAGCTTTATCATAAAAGATTTTATCAGCAGTAATTTTTGATTCTATTCCGGTTTTAATGGTGATGGTTTTAACAGGTGTTCCGTTATAATTTCCCCATAACATTGGTTCGTCATCGGCATTTGGACCAATGACTGCTAACTTATGCATTGTTTTACTTAGAGGAAGAATATTATTTTTATTTTGCAAAAGTGTCATTGACTCCTGAGCCATTTCAAGTGCCAGTTTTTGATGCTCTTTACTATTGAGAACAGTTGCCGGAATTTGAGCGTAAGGAACAATTGCATCATCATCCATTTCGCCCAAATCAAAACGACCAATTAAAACGCGAAGCAAGCTTTTGTTGATATCAGCCTCTTTTATTAAATCTTTCTCTACCGCTTCTGGCAAATTTTTAAAAGGATATTTTTCCCAAACGCATTCGACATCAGTTCCTGCAAGTACAGCTTTAGACGCCGCATGTGTTGCATCAGAAGAAACTTTATGCGAAGTATAAAAATCAGTAACCGCTCCGCAATCCGATACTACCATATATTTATAACCCCATTCGTCACGAAGAATGCCTTGCGACAATCTTCTATTACTGCGACAAGGTTCATCATCTAAACGCTGATAAGCACACATTACCTGACGAACATCAGCTTCCTGAACCAATGATTTAAATGCTGGCAGATACGTTTCATACAATTCTCGTGGATTTACATTATTAAGATTCAATTCGTGCCTACTCCATTCAGGTCCTGAATGAACCGCAAAATGTTTCGCACAGGCCAAAAGTTTTCGATATTTAGCATCTGCAGGGCCTTGCAATCCTTTAACAACAGAAATTCCCATTCGTGAAGTAAGATACGGATCTTCTCCATAAGTTTCCTGACCTCTGCCCCAGCGTGGATCTCTAAAAATATTTACGTTAGGCGTCCAAACCGAAAGGCTTAAAAACCGCTTATTCTCGTTGCCGTTTTTAATCCACTGATTGTATTTGGCACGGGCTTCATCTGAAACAGCATCAAAAACATGATATAGCAACTGATCATCAAATGATGCCGCCATGCCAATAGGTTCCGGGAAAACAGTTACATTATCATTATTCGCATAACCGTGCAAAGCTTCGCTCCACCAATTGAATTTTTTGATTCCTAGTCGCGGTATCGCATCACTCTGATCGCACATTAAAGCCGCTTTTTCTTCAAGCGTCAATCGTGAAATTAGATCTTTTGCTCTTTCTTCAGAACTAAGAGAAGGATTTTTAAAAGGATATTGTCGCGCATTGGCACAAAAAAACGATAGTAAACTTATTATAAATAGAAACTTGTTTTTCATATCTTCTTTGAATTTAAATTTTAAAAAAACTTTTACTTTAAGTCACTCATATTGAAATGACTGTAATTTATTCCTTAATCGAAAAATGGTATATTTTTCCTTTTTCAGTAGCAACATCATATAAAAATGTTGGTTGAATATTTAAAGGTCTTATCGTTGATTCTTTAGCGATGATGGGCTTTTTGATCGCATCTGTTTCGTAAAAAACATTTGAATTACCTCCGGAAGCAGTTTTAAAATCCATTTTATTTTTAGGAATGATTTGATTTGGAGTTCTCAATCTAAGATTTCCACCAAGATTGGACTGAATACTGACAGCAACTAACTTTCCATTTTTCCATTTCATTTCTTTAATTTCAAATCCTCCACGCGCTTTCAAACCTGCTATTTCTCCATATTCTTTCAACGCATCTGGAAGAGCCGGAAGCAAATGAATGGCTTCATCTGAACTTTGCATCAACATTTCAGCAATTCCTGATGTGCATCCAAAATTTCCGTCAATTTGAAAAGGTGGATGCGCATCAAAAAGATTATTATAAGTGCCTCCTCCACCGGTGTTCACACCAAGCGGAGTCAATTGGTTTTGAATCAAACTGTAAGCATGATTTCCATCCTGCATTTTTGCCCACCAATTTACTTTCCAGCCCATACTCCAACCTGTAGATATATCTCCTCTTTGCAATAATGTATTCTTTGCCGCCGCAAAAAGCTCTGGAGTTTTATAAGTTGAAATCTGATTAGAAGGATACAACCCATATAAATGCGAAATATGTCGATGATTATCTTTAGGATCATCGACATCATCCATCCATTCCTGCAACTGGTTGTATTTACCAATTTGCATTGGCGGAAGCATATTGCGCAACGTTTTTAAACTATCAATGTATTGTTTGTCTTTTCCTAATGTTTCAGATGCTTTTATTGCTGTACTAAAAACATCAAAAACAATCTGATTATCCATTGTTGATCCAGCAGTTACTGCAGAACCTTGATGCGGCTGCTGGAGCATTTTCTGGTGAATTTCCTGGAACTACGACCAGCCAGCCGCTTTCAGGATCTTTTACCAAGAAATCAGCATAAAAATCTGCTTGCTCCCTTAAGGGTTTCATATACCGATTGAAGATAATCCTTATCGCCCGTGTAGAGATAATGCTCCCATAAATGCTGGCTCAACCAGCCTCCACCTGCATTCCAAACTCCCCAGGTTGCGCCGTCGACAGCGCCGTTAATTCTCCATATATCAGTATTATGATGCGCCATCCAGCCACGGGCTCCATACATTACTTTGGCAGTCTCTTTTCCGGTTTGTGCTACTTCTTGGATCATTTTTAAAAGAGGCTCGTGCATTTCTGACAAATTGGTTTTCTCAGCGGGCCAGTAATTCATTTCTGTATTTATATTGATCGTATATTTACTGTCCCATGCAGGATTCATGCTGTGATTCCAAATTCCTTGAAGATTTGCGGGCTGACCTCCAGGCTGTGAAGATGATATCAATAAATATCTGCCATACTGAAAATAAAGCGTTACAAAAGATGGATCAGAAACATATCTAAAATTCGCTAATCTTTCATTTGTTGGCAGTTTAGATGCTTCCGTTGTTCCAAAATCAAGTTTGACTCTCTTAAAATATTTTTGATAATAAGCAATATGTGCTTTTTTCATATTGTTATACTCTTTATCAAATGCCTTGTCCAAAAAGATTTTGCAAGTTCCTTTTCATTGCCGCTGATATCATCGTAATTAATAAAGTTACTCGCAATAGATACATAAATCAAAACAGAATCTGCTCCTTCAATTTTTATAGAATTTCCAATACTTTTTATTCCTCCGCCATTGACTTTGAACTTTGCCAATGCATTAAAATTGACTTTTCCGTCTATGCCTTCATGATCACTTGTAGTTCCCGAAAGTGAAAGTTCATTGTTATTTTCAACTTTAATTTCCTGTTTTTTATGTTCAGAGGTAAAAGCGACTGTAAACGACAATTTTCCCGGTTCATCAGCAGAAAGTTTTATCACTAGAACCCGATCAGAAAAAGACATAAATGCTTCACGGGTATAGGCAACGCCCTGTATTTTATAAACTGTTTTTGCAACCGCTTTTTCTATATCAAGTTCTCGGTAATAATCGGTAAAGTTTTGATGATTCAAAAAATCCAATTCTAAATTTCCAACAGGCTGAAACATTTGCCCGTGGGATTTTTTAGTGATTATATTTTCATTGATGCGTTTTTCTGCTTTTTTATATTCTTTCTGAAAAATAAGTCTTCTAATTTCGCTTAGTGCATTTTTTGCATCAGGATTATCATTCCTATTTGGACTTCCGCTCCATACACTTGCTTCATTTAGTTGAAAAATTTCTTTTTCGACATTTCCATATACCATAGCGCCTTGAAAGCCATTTCCAATTGGCGCCGCATTTTCCCATACTGTTCCTGAAGAATTTTTATACCAAAGTTTCAAATCATCTTTCTGCTGTGCGACTAATGAAATTCCCAATAGAATCAATATGGTACTCAGACTTTTTTCATCATTATTTTGTTTTTGGAAATCCTTGCTATCTAAAAATTAATTAATTAAACAATAACGGCGCAAACAGAAACAAATCATGTCTCCAAACTGGCCATGTGTGTCCTCCTGAATATTCACTGTATTTGTATTTAATTCCCATTTGGTCAAATTTGCTCAACATTATTTTGCAGTTTTCATAAGCAATGTCTTCCTTGCCTCCCATTGAAATCCAAAAATTCTTGATATTAGAATTAATAACAGTGGCATTATTTTTCATAAATTCATATTGAGGCCCTGACAATGTATCATTATTGGCCCACCAACCCGAGCTGAATACACCTATACTTGAAAACATATCTGAATTTTTAACCCCAGCATACAATGTCTGCAGTCCTCCCATTGATAATCCGGCCAATGCTCTATTTTTAGCGTCTGTTGCTACTTTGAAATTACTTTCTACAAAAGGAATTGCGCCCTCTTTTAATTCATTTTCAAATGCTTTCAATGCATTTTCATTGAAACCTGCAGTTCCCATATTTCCATCAAGCATGGCGATAATCATTGGCTTTGCTTTCCTTTCGGCTATTAAATTGTCTAAAATCAAATTCGCCTTGCCTTGAGTTGCCCATCCGGTTTGGTCTTCGCCTCCTCCATGAAGCAGATATAAAACAGGATATTTTTCGATTGAATTTTCATAACCGGGTGGTGTATAAACATACATTTCACGCCAAGAATTAGTTGCTTTTGAAAAATATTTTTTGATTCTGATATCACCATGGGGAACCATTTTTAATTCGTAAAAATCCCCTTCTTTATTTGGAATTTCAATACCGCTGGCCATGCGTCCCATACCATAAAATGTTTCACTAGCAGGATCAGCTACAGCTACACCATCAATTAGCAAAGAATAATAATTAAATCCTTTATTAATTACTCCTGTTGTTGTAGTCCATAGTCCGTCTGAATCTCTGGACATATCATACTTTTTGCCTAAATCAATTTGAACTTTTGACGCTTCTGGCGCTTTAATTTTAAAAACAACACGATTGTCTGGTAATAGTCGCGGATACTTAGCATTACGAATATTAGTCTGAGCCTGATCACCTAAAATTGTATAGGTTGCAAAACTGGATTGATCGACAGGCTTGAATAAAAACTGTGAAAACATATACAATCCATTTTTCCAAACTTTGAAATCATGCACACCCGGCTCTAAATAGTAAATGTGAGGCACATCATTTTTATACAAATATTCGTGAGTGCGTTTACTGTTGCTAATTAACCAATCGTTATCACCGCACGAAATCCAAAGTAATTTTAATTTCTTTTTTGCTTCTTCAGGATTTGGGAGTAATTCTTCTGGCATTTTGGTATTTGGCGCGGCTGAAAATGCACCAACCCAAGCAAATTTATCCAAGTTCCCTAAGCCAAAATTCAAAGATTGTCCGCCACCCATAGACAAACCGGCAATTGCACGGTGTTCTCTGTCTTTATAAACAGGGTATTTTTTTCAATAAACGGAATTAAATCACCCAATAAATCTTTTTCGAAGGTTGAAAAAGCTTGCACTTTATCTGGAGCCATGATATTTCCTGTAGCACTATCATCTTTCATTGCTCTTCCGTTTGGCATTACAACAATCATAGGTTCTAATTTTCCTTCTGCGTAAAGATTGTCTAATATAATTTGCGGATTTCCTCCTTTCAACCATTCATTTTCATCACCGCCTATACCATGCAGGAGGTATAGTACAGAGTACTTTTTCTTTTTATTAAATCCAGGCGGCGTATATACATTTACTTTTCTTACCGTTCCAACCGTTTTAGACTCATAACTGATTGTTTCTACTTTACCCGTTGGAGCATTTGAATTTACCTGATCAAAACCAATTGGCGCGCTAGCCCTGAAAAACTCTTTTCCATTGTACAATTTATAGCCTAATAGCGATAGCATTTTTTCGCCGTAACGGTTACCTAAATCACGATAACCTGCTTGCGTTAAAATGTAGAAAATCTGGTTCGGCTTTGCATCCGCTTGAAGAAATGACATACGAATTTGGTATTGTTTTAGGAAGTGTGGCTATGATTTTATTCATACTTCCGCATTTACCATTTTGATCTTCATTTACAGTTTCACCTGAAAGCAGTGGAACTTTATTAGGATCCAGATTTAAATCTTTCATCAGGTTATCGTAAACGATTTTTACTTTCTTCGGCCAAAGTGTATCACCCGTATTTGATTCTCCTTGATGCAGTAAAATTCCTTTAATTACACCTTTTTTTGAGCAATCTTAGCCATTTCAACCAATCTTTGATACGGATTGTCGTTGTATTGTTTTAGAATACCTTTCATCCAATCTGGCGCAGTTGCAACATATTCTGATGTTTTATTTACATCAAAAAGTTCGATTTTACAGCCTCCAACAGCCACATTTATCACCCCAACTTTTATATTTTTTGGTAGATTGGCAATTAAAGTTCTTCCAAAATAATCTACTGGAGTCAGCCCAGTATTACATCGGCATAATGGAGGAACTGCCGTATACCAATTGCCTTTTGAACGCCCAATTTCTGGACAATCTACTGTTGCTAAAACTTGAAAACGATCATCAACTGCGGTGATATCCTGCGGTTCAATTTTAGCATAACCCTCCATATTTGATTGGCCAAAACTCAAATAAACATGAAAATTTGGATCTTGAGAATATCCTTTTTGTCCTATAAAAAAAGAACAGCAAATGCAAAAAATCTAATTATTGATTTCATTATATGGTGCTATTTTAATGTCAAAAATTATTGTTTAATTGTTGAATTAGAAAATTCAACTGTTTTTAAAATTTCTCTTTTTATTCTGCGTAAGCGTCATTTGCACTAGTAGCGTATAATCCTACCAATGCTCCAGTAAAACCTCCAGCGACATTTGTAGAAAGAATATCGCCAGAAACACTTCCTCCTAAATTTTCAAAATCAACACCGTTTAAAGCATAACTAAACTGGTAACTGTCGCCTGTTGCTTTTACCTGAAGACGTATGTTTTTCTTGATCTCAATTTTAGCGCTTGCAATAACTTTTGATTCTCCCTTTTCTGTTCTTTCCAATATGATATAAGTGTCCTTGCCTTTTTTAGTTATGCCAAAAACATAATTGAAGCGCTCACTCTGCATGCAAACAATTCCAGCCAAATCCTTTTCAGATGAAGGTTTATAATCTAAAGTTGATGTGAAAGAAAAATTATTGTGCTTGCTGTCTATAAAAAAGTGTTGAAGTTGGTTTGACTTCTTTAATATTTACTGCAAAAGGCTTGATCTCGAGTCCGCTTTTTGTTACCGAAATAAAATTTTCACGAGGTCCTCTAAGTCCAATCCATCTGTAATCTAATTTTTCAGATGTAAAGTTTTCAGTAAACGTGAAATTTCCATTAGGAAAAAATCCGTCTTTTCCAGTTTTGTTTTCAATAACACCATTAGGCATTTTCATTTTTGGTCTGAGAGGAACTAGTCCGTTTTCAAAAACTGGAAAAACGCCAGACCAATCTACAGGCAACATAAAAGTTTCTCGTCCCGTATTCACTCTATTTTTATCATTAGGACGAATACCAAGAAATACTCCATAATATTTATTATCAGGACCTAATACTAAATCAGCATGTCCTGCCCAGTCCACTTTTTCAGGTCTATCTTGTGGAAAATACCTTTGTGTCAGAATCGGGTTGTTTGATGCTGGTTTAAAAGGACCTTTCGGACTGTCACTAACAAAAACAACTTCGCTATGATTATCACCAGTTCCGCCTTCGGCACACATTAAATAATAACGACCGTCTTTTTTATATAAATGTGGTGCTTCAATCCAAATTGGTTTTTTAGAAAGATCGACACCTCCGTCTACAATAATTTTATCTGAGCCTGGAATTACTTTATCATTTGCAAGGTCATACTCCCAAACTTTAATTACACGATGACCTTCATACAATTCTTTTCCTTTGTCTGGTGCATCATTATGTACAATATATCCTTTTCCGTTATCATCAAAAAAATACAAGGATCAATACCGTTAAAATCCAATTTAATAGGGCTTCCCCAACCTTTCATTGGATCTTTTGTTTTTACAATAATATTCCCCATTCCTCCTGTAAAGGCAGTTACAATCATATAAAAAGTATCATTATGAGGATTATAAGTTATACCCGGCGCATATACTCCTTGGCTAATTCCAGTATCGTGAGGATTAAATTCTGAAACCTTATTTAAAACCCCTCCCAAATCAGTCCAATTCACTAAATCTTTAGAATGAAAAATTGGCACTCCTGGAAACATGGCAAAAGAAGAGCAAACCATATAATAGTCATCTCCTTTTCTGGTAATAGCAGGATCAGGATAACATCCCTGCAAAATTGGAGTATAAAACTCGTCTGATTTTAAAGGATTATTTTTATAAATATCATCATTGCCTGTATAAACAACATTTGAAAAGATTGGCATTTTACCAATTTGCGCTTTTACAAGGGAATCTTTAATTTTTATTTCATTAAATGAAAAAAGAAATAATAAGGATAGCAGTAGAAATATTTTTTGGTGTTTCATTTTAATTAGTTCTTGTATTTTAACATCTCTTTGAAATGTGTGGTTATAAAATAATTGAATGCAAATAATTAATAAGTGTATTTATTACAAATATAAAAAAACATTTGAAAAAACAACCGGTTGCTTGACAACATCTTTAACAAAAAAGCAAAAAACTGCATATTAAAAAACAGTCTCTATAATAAAATTGATAAAATAATTGTTTTTTATCAATTTTATTCGATCTGAATTCCACAAAAATTGAAATTCTATTAATTATTTTTTAAAAAATAGAGTAAAAAAATGAATGACTTTTTTTCTAATTTTTTTAACAGAGAAAGAAAAATTGTATAAAAAACATAAGATGTAGTACTATGTAATTTTCCAACTTTTCATTAAACAAATTAAAATCACAATTGACCGCAATAAATAGCGTTCCTAGACTGTCAGATAATTAAGTTTACTTTTCTTGATTACTTTACTCATTATATTATTAAAACCTTATGCAGTATAATTTGGTTAAACTGCATAAGATTCTAACAAGCTACATTTACTCCATTGCTCTTCTTAAACCATATGGATCTATGGTAAGGATTTTTCCGTCATTTGTATAATCGATTTTAGTTACCTTAATGCTTCGCAAATGCGTCACGCCTTTTGACAAACTCGAATCATGATAAAACAAATACCATTCGTCATTTACTTTACAAATCGAATGATGTGATGTCCATCCAATCACTGGATTAAGAATACGGCCTTGATAAGTAAAGGGGCCATAAGGATTGTCGCCTATTGCATAACAGATATAATGTGTATCTCCAGTCGAATATGAAAAATAATATTGACCATTGTATTTATGAACCCAAGAAGCTTCAAAGAAACGGCGATCATTATCGCCAGCTTTCAGCGGTTCTCCATTCTCATCGAGAATTTTAATTTCCCTTGGTATTTCTGCAAATTCTAGCATGTCATCTGACAGCATTGCTACGATGGGGCCTAAAGCAGGTTCAATATCAGATGGTTCTAGGTTATTGACATCATATTTATTATTTCTATATTTTTGAAGTTGTCCACCCCAGATACCTCCAAAATAAATATAATGCCTAGCGTCATCATCCTCAAAAACAGCAGGGTCAATGCTGTAACTTCCCCTTATCGCCTTTTTTTGAGCTTCAAAAGGTCCTGTAGGTGAATTACTCACTGCAACGCCAATTTGAAAAATTCCATCTGCACGCTTTGCTGGGAAATACAAATAATACTTACCATTTTTGTACGCCGCATCTGGAGCCCACATTTGTTTTTCGGCCCATGCTACGTCATCGACATGTAGCGCAACACCATGATCTGCGGTTTCTGACTCTATAGAATCCATCGAAAACACATGATAATCTTTCATACCAAAATGATCACCATTATCATTAAAGGGAATCCCAGCTTCGATATCATGGGAAGGATAGATATATATTTTATTTTCAAATACGTGTGCCGAGGGATCAGCTGTGTATATATGTGAAACTAGAGGTTTAGAAATTGCAGATTTGCTAATTTCTTCGAAATTTATTTTATCAATATTATCTTCAGGCATACCTTGTTTGTTATTTGATTTATAATTAATCCTTTCTTTTCAGCGACAACAAATGGCATAACAAAGCCTTATACTAAATCAAAGAATTAGTAAGCTTTGCTTTTAAACTTAGTTTAAACGATCTAAAGAAACCGTCAACTATTAGAAAATAATGGAATATAAATAACAAACACAACCGGTTGTTCAAAGATATAAAAAAATAATAAACAGATGTTGATATTAAGAAATTAAAATTTTACGCAAAATCAGTAAATTCGTTCGAAAATTAAACTAAAAGATCCTCTTTAAAATATCTAAATTACTTTCTATCAGATAATTTTCATCATTTTACTCAACCACAGGGTTTCGAGTTTATACCTCTTTTGCTACTAATAATTAAGATTGCAACGTGCAGAAATCAATAACCATAAATTTTGACTTGAATTTGAACTGCTTCCTACTTCAAAAAAATTAGATAAAAGTGATGGGGATTTTTAAAAGCTTAGTTAAATAGATTAAGAACTTAATATTTTTAATATATTTGTGATGCAAAAAAAGAATAATACTACTATTTGCTAATTCGTTAATATTTTAATTTTTGTGAATGATTTACTATTGATATAGAAAAATTTGAATTTGGTGCAGAATCGGTGCACTTTGGTTAAGACAATTTATAAAACCTTGTATAGACGGGACTTCAGCTATATAGTTCGAATCCTGCTCTCCCCACAAAAAATCCTAATCAAATGATTAGGATTTTTTTGCATTAAAATTTAATGGTATAAAAAAACTGCTAATCTTAGATTAGCAGTTTTTATTTTCAATCATACCGATTAACTCCACTCCGGAAACTGGGTTCGATTTAAATCAAGCTTTTCAATCGCTTTCATGTCGGCAGTATCAAGCTTGAAATTAAATATATCAAGATTTTCTATAATGTGTGCTTTTTGCGAAGATCTTGGAATTGCTACAATACCACGTTGCAAATGCCATCTCAAGCTTACCTGTGCAGTAGTTTTGCCGTGTTTTTTAGCAATTTGGGTTAATACTTCATTTGTAAAAAGACCGTTGCGTCCTTCTGCAAAAGGCGCCCATGCCTGCATTTGAATATTATGTTGCTTTAATACATTATAATCATTCGTTTGCTGAAAATAGGCATGTGTCTCAATTTGGTTTATTACTGGTTTTATCTCAGCATAAGACAACAAATCTGCCACTTGAGCCGGATCAAAGTTGCTTATACCAATAGCTTTAATTTTTCCGGCTTTGTAAAGTTCTTCCATTGCTTTCCAAGATCCTTTTACATCTCCTCTTGGACGGTGAATCAGATATAAATCAAGATATTCAAGTTCTAGTTTTCTTAATGTGTCTTCAAAACCTTTTTTAGCATTTTCATAACCAGCATCATCAACCCAAAGTTTTGAAGTAACAAAAAGTTTTTTTCTGTCAATGCCGCTTTGCTTTATTCCCTTGCCTACTGCCTCTTCATTTCCATATACTTTTGCGGTATCAAGAAGACGATATCCTGAAGTGATAGCGTCAGCAACTGATCGCTGGCATACCTCTCCACTGAGTCCGTATGTACCAAATCCTAATATTGGCATTTTCAAACCATTATTTAACTTAATATCTGGAATGCCATTAGCATTTTTATCTGGGACAACATTGGCTAATAATTCAGGCATTCCAAATGCGCCTAAATAAATCCCGGTACCGCAAATTTTGCAGTGGTTTGTAAAAATCTGCGTCGGTTTATTTCATTTTTTTGGTTTTCAGCATTCATGTTTCTTTGTCTGTTAGTCAATTTAAAAAATCAATTAATAAAAATAGACATTATTTTTAAATAAATTACTCAACTAAAGACAGCATTTAAAAATTATTTAATACAATGTAAAAAGCCAGAAAAAATTATTTTCTGGCTTTTTTGCACCTTAAACTTTACAGTACGCTTTTCTAAAAATGAACACAAATTGCTCCTGCAAAATTTCGCGAGAAGATTAAATTAAATGATTTACAAATTGTTGCGTAAAAGTAGTCTACTGGATATAATAAGGTATACTATACAAACAACGTACTGAATTTCCATTTTTCTTAGCCGAAACCCAATGGGGACATAGTTTCAAAACTCTTTCTAATTCTTTTCCAGTTCCATATCCAATATCGCGAAGAATATTGATGTTAGAAATACTGCCATCTTTTTCAATTATAAAATTGACAAAAACACCTCCTTGAAGCGAACCATTAGCATCCGGATCTTTTGGAACCACGTAATTTTTTTCAAAAAAGCATAAAATTTCTCTATACCTCCAACATAATCCGGTTTAACATCAACTTCCATCACTTTGTAAATTTTATTATAATCTACCGAAGAGTCCTTTTCGTTTTTAACTGTTTTTTGAGGCGCAATATTTTTATTCTTTTTATGAAGGTCAACTGATTCTAAGGCCGAATCTTTCGATTCTGAAACGTTTTTATTCTGACAGCTATACAATACTAAACTAAGAATAGCAAAAAATATTCTTATCATAGATTTTTACTTTTAGGGTTAAAATTAAGTTTTTACATATATTTTCCAGAAGTAAAAAAACGAAAATTATTCAATTAATAAATAACAATAAAGGAATAAGTCTGGAAATTTTAAAAGCCAGAAATTAATTTCTGGCTTTTTAGAACTTTCAAATAAATATCAAAAACTTATTCTTTCTGATCAACAAAAACATATAACTTCTGAACTTTACCATTTTCAATCACAAACAAATCCATACCACTTACAACAGCAGGTTTTTCTTTTGATCCAAACTGCCAATACAATCGGGCTATATTATGATTGGTCTCTACTGATTTTGTAGTGAATTTAAAATCAGGATTTTTCGTTTGAAGTTCTACAATAAATTTGCTTATATCGTCAATTCCTTCAGCAATAAAATGGCGATCTACCATTTCTACATTAGAAGCGTAAACTTGATTTAATAATACTTTACGTTTTGCTTCGTCTTTTTCATTCCAGATTTTAAGGTGATTTTCAACAATTGTTGTATTTTTTTAGAATCGAAATCTTCAGCAGAGGCCTTTTTCGAAGCTGTATTTTTTGGAGACCATAATATCGTTTTTGGATTTGCTTTTTCATATCCTTTTCCGTTTGGATACGAAACCAATTCCATTTTAGACCCCCAAGGCGTTTCAAAATAAACCCAAGTTTCTCCAGCTGTATCACCAGAAGGAGTTGCAAAAGGTTCTCCTACTATTTTCACACCTTTGCTTTTTAAATATATCACCGCCGCATTAATATCATTTACATAAAATGCGATGTGAGATGCTCCGATATCATCTGTATTTGGATGCGTTTTGCTTCCTTTATTGTCAGCATATTCAAATACTTCAATGCTTGCGCCGTTTCCTGCGTTGACCATTTTTATGGTAACGGCACCAGTATTTGGATTAATATGATTTAATTTTTTCCAATCAGCGTCAAGCGGAATTGGCCCTAGTTGTGTTACTGGCGTAAAGCCAAGCACATCTTTAAAAAATGTAACCGCTTTATTGAGGTCTGGAACATTGATTCCGACATGATCTATTCCAACAATTCCCGCATTAGTTTGTGCCACTGTTTTTTCTGAAGCAGAAAACAGTATTAATAAATTGAGCATTGCAATTGCTGAAGTTTGTACTTTTTTATTTGATTTTTTATGAGTTGTTTTCATGATTACTTTTATGTTTTTATTATTCAATATTTTAAAAAAATTAATTAGTGTAAGTCGCTACCCATTTTGCTTTAATATTAGCGCGAGCTTCTATAAATTCTTTATCAGTTCCTTGAGCAATAGCATCAAGTGGGAAACGAAGCGGTCTCTCCCCTTTTTCATACTTACCAATTCTAAAATACCATCAGCAATAGTTTGCGGGTTCATATCAAACTGAGCCATTTTTCCAAATAAGGCAGTTCCTAATGCGTTGAATTTTTCTGTTGCGGCATCGCCGTATTCTTCAATAATTGCCGTTTTATCGGCGTGAATACCAGCTTTAGAACCGTTATTCATTTCTGTTGGATAAACTCCTGGCTGAATACTAACGTTTTCGATTCCGTAATCTGCAAGTTCATCTTGCAATCCTTCAGTAAAACTTTCAACTACTAATTTTGATGCGATATACGGAACCATAAAAGGAAGTGTGTGTCCGCTTGCTCCGGTCGTAATGTTAATCACAAGTCCGTTTTTTCTTTTCTCATAGAAGGAAGAACCGCTTGATACATACGAAGTACGCTGTAAACGTTTACATCGAACATTTTACGAACTTGATCAATTGAGTAACCTTCAAGTAAGCCAAAACCGCTTACAGCCGCATTATTGATTAGGACATCAATTTTTCCGTATTTAATTAATACTTTTTCGATTGCTTTATTTACCGATGCATCATCTGTAACATCGATATCTACTACTTCAATATTTTCTATTGCTCCTAATTCTTTTGCGACAGCGGCATTTTTATCATTTGTATTGCGCATTCCTGCAATTACTGAATGACCCGCATTTGCTAATGTAATAGCTGTTAATTTTCCAAAGCCTGTACTTGTTCCTGTAATAAAAATTGTTTTTGACATGATTTCTAATATTTAAATGTTTATAATGTTTGTTTCTTTTGAACATTACAAAGTTGCGACGAACGCAAGACCTGCACATTGATTAGAAATAAGTAAAAACTTGATCTAGATCAAGAGTTTTGAAGAAGGCATAAAAAAGGAGCTCTAAAAGCTCCTTTGATCATTTATTTCTTTGCCGTTTGTTTACGAATACGGCTTAGTGTTTCTGGTGTCATGCCGAGATATGAGGCAATCATGGTTTGAGGGATTCTAGAAGCAAAACCTGGATATTTGTTTATAAAGTTCAAATACTTTTCTTCTGCAGTTAAAGTTAATGAAGCCTGAATTCTGTTTTGAGCGGCTATAAAACTTCTTTGCAAAATAGTATTGACCATATTGTTAAACCCTGGAATTTCTCTACAAAGCAATTCAAAATTTTCATGAGTAAAAAGTACAAGCTCAGTATCTTCAATGGCATCAATATTAAAACGAGATGGTTGTTGCATCATTAAGCTTTCTCGATCGCCCGTCCACCAATTTTCGATACTGAAGCTATTTACATGTTCGCTTCCTTTTTCATCAACTGTATAAGTTCTAACACAGCCCTGAGTGATAAAAGCATCGTATTTCCAAACATCTCCTTCTTGAAGCAGATATTGCCTTTTGCGAAGTTTTTTTATAATGGCAAATGATTGTATTCGTTCTGATTCTGCTTGTGTCAGTTCAGCTTTTTCTTCTAGATACTTTTGGAATATTTCATACATAGCATGTAAAATTATGCAAAAGACCGTGGAAGAGCAAATTTTTGAGAGCTTATAAAATTCATAAAATGCACTTTTACTCTCATTGCATATTAACGATTTTACAAAGATTCAAAAAAATCATAAGCTCTTTTCTCTGCATAGGAATACATGGAATCACGAAGCGGAAAAGCGCAATGTCCGCCATATTTTGGTGTTTCCAGATAAACAAATGCACTGTTCTTTGCAATAGTTCTCGGATAACATCTTTCGCCCAAAAAAGGATCGTCAAGCGAATTGATAATCAAGACAGGAGTCGTAATATTTGGAAGTGAAAATTCGGGAGAAACGCGCTCATAATAATCTTCTCGACTTGCAAAACCATGAAGCGGCGCTGTAAAGTATTGATCAACTTCATCAAAAGAAGAAATTTTATCGATTTGATCTCGGTTCACAAAATCAGGAAATTGAGCGGCTTTGTGTTTCAGTTTTCTTTTAATATCAATGGTGAAATTCTTTAAATAAACTCGGTTAAAACCTTGCTTAAGCACTTCAGCACTTGTTGCAATATGAGTTGGTACTGAAATCGAAACCCCAGCTTTTATTCGTTCATCGATTTTTGTCCAGCCTAAATAATTCAGCAGTTGCACGCCACCCATTGAATATCCAATCAAATAAACTTCTTTAAACCCTTTTTTAAAGCAAACTGCACAACCTCATCAAGGTCGTCAACAGCACCATGATGATACAGTCTTGGCAATCGATTCATTTCGCCACCACAAGTTCGATTATTCCATGCAAAAATTGAAAAACCTTTATTTTGAAAATAAGTCGCACAACTATTATTGTAAGTTCTGCGGGAATCGCCTTCTAAGCCATGACATAAAATCACTGCTTTTTTAGAATCATTTATAATGAAATCAACATTAATAAAATCGCCATCCTTCAATTCAAGTTTCTCTCTGGTATATTCTGGAACCTCAAATTTTTTAAACAAAGCGACATAAATAGTCGAAACATGCCTATTGCGATGAATAACAGAAGGTGAATTATATTCTGATTGCTCAATTATTGGCATAATAACAAGTTTGGTGGTACTTATTACAAATCTAAGAAATCAATCAATATGTAGTGTAATACTGTCAATTTTTATTTTGCTTTTTTGGAAAACAGCAATTAAAAGACTTAAAAATAGGAATGTTTACAGTAGAATTTATTTTTTTCAAAATAAAGATAATTAGAGCCATTGCCATCGCGCAATCGAACTTGTGAATTATTAAATTCAAATAATTTCCAGTCCTCATTTAATTTTTTAAGCGGTTCAGAATTAAAATTCACCTTTAGTTCCCTAACATTGTTTTGCAAACTAGTTTCCCATTGACCAGTTTCTGAAGTCGATCCTTTGGTGGCAACTACAGTTTGATCACTTTTAAAAACAAATGAATAATCAGTGTACAATGAAGTTTTTTCTGAATCACTAAAAAAGTACGGTATTTTCCAAGTTCCTTTAGTTATTGCGGCAACAAAATCAAGTGTTACAATATTATTTTCGGGACAATAATCAATTGCATATTTTATGGCATTTTCGAAATCTAAATTATTCGAAATTGATTTTGTTTGATTGTTGTAATCAACTATTGAGATTGGATATTTCAAAGAAATATACTGACTCGCATTCAGATTTTTTATGAAATTAAAAAAAGTCTGATCGCTTATAATTGTTGCCGAACTTGCAATTTGGTTTGACGTATTATAAATATTAATTGTTATTGGATAATTGATATTTAAGCCGTTAATTTTAGATAAAAGATCAGGATATTGATTCCAATAATCAATTAGCGAATTAAAATCGGCTTCATTTGGAATATTTTTCTCGATGTAATTATAATACACCATTGTCACCGGAAAATTTATCTTTACAATATCTGCATCAGAATTGCTCGCGTTGATATTATCAATCACTTTTTGATAATCTGCAGTGCTGTTTATAGCAATTTGTGTGTTATTGACTGTAACGGTATAAGGAGGTTTTATAGTACAATAAGTTGAGCCGTCGATTACATTATCCTGAACGGTTGGCACCATGGCAACTCTTTGCAAATAAGATGTTAGCGGAGACGAATTTGTAATTGTTCCCTGCGTATTACTAGTCTGTTCGTCCATTTCATTCTGACATGAAAACAAGAACAAAACAACGACAATTGATAAATATTTTTTAAACGGGAACATACTCATATTTTTACAAATGTAATAAAATTTAAGAAACTGTTTTTCAATAAATTCGGCATTACGGTTTTTCATTTTTCTTTTCTAAAGCCCGAATATTGCTCGAAAATAGCATTTTATATATCTATAGAACAATCAGCTTCACTTTTACCCTACTTAATGCAAAAACAAATACTTTTGTACGATACCAAATTGAAATTCTAAATGCCAACTAAAAACGAATCAAACACTTGCGATGAAATTATTTTCTCGTCTTTCTTTAAAAGCCATATTAAAGCGCTTAGAAATTTTCTTTTTTACAAATTTGGCAATCTCGATCAAGCAGATGATGTAGCACAAGAAGCATTTGTAAAACTTTGGCAGAACTGCTCACAAGTGCCACTCGAAAAAGCAAAATCATACCTTTATACGATTGCCAATAATAGCAGTCTCAACCAAATTGCGCATCAAAAAGTTGTTTTGAAATATGAAAAAATTTCACCGGTTTAGATAAAACCAATGAAAGCCCAGAATATCTTTTAGAAGAAAAACAATTCCAATCCAAACTTCTGAAAGCGATTGAAAATTTGAATGAAAAACAGCGTGTCGCGTTTTTGATGCATCGAATTGATGGAAAAAAATATAGTGAAATTGCGCAGGATTTAAACATCAGCGTAAAAGCGGTTGAAAAGCGCATTCATTTAGCTTTATTAAGCTTGCGCAAAGAAATTGATTTATAAAAGTAGGGTAAACTGAGTTCCAATTGTTTTAATTATACAATACAAGAAAATGAAAAAAATCGCTTATTAGCAAAATGGCTTAACAATGATTTGTCTCAGGACGAATTAGCGAGCATTTGAAGCAAGTCCCGATTTTGAAAAATATCAAAAGATTAAAAATTACACAGATCATTTGACTATGGATGATTTGGATGAAAATGCTATGCTTTCTAACATTCTGAAACAGAAAAAAGCAACTCCAAAAGTAGTTCCGTTGTACAAAAAATGGGCTTTTAGAGCGTACCGCAATATTTGTTTTAGCCTTGGGAGTTACATTTGCATTTAATTTTTTCATGCCTGAAACACATGCGACAGGTTTTGGAGAGAAAACTTCTTTTTCATTACCTGACAATTCTGAAGTAGTGCTAAATTCAGGTTCTGAAATAAATTATAAAAAATGGAACTGGGATAACCACCGGAGTCTTGACCTAAATGGAGAAGCCTATTTTAGAGTTTCTAAAGGAAGACGTTTTGAAGTGCATACACGTTTAGGAAAAGTCACTGTTTTAGGAACGCAATTTAATGTCAAAGTCAGAAAAAACAGATTTGATGTTGTATGTTATGAGGGGCGCGTAAAGGTAAATTACGCAAATTCTCAAATTGTACTGACGCATGGTCAAAGTGTTAGTTTTGAAAACCAAAAACAAACCAACATTAACGTGAATGCGTTGAAACCTGAATGGGTTGACAATCAGATATGTTTTTATAAAGAAAATATTCGAAGCTTGCTAGACGAAGTTGAAAGACAGTATAACATTAAAATAGAATTAAATACAAAAGACACAACATCTTTATTTACAGGAAAATTACCTGCAAAAGACTTAAATGTAGCTTTGCAAATTATTAGTACGACATATCATTTAGAGGCTAAAAAAGTATCAACTAATAAAATAATTTTTGACGAAAAGTAAATGTTGCTCCCCAAACAATTTCGTTTTTTGTTTTTCCACTTTTTTCTGGTCCTCACTCTTTTTGCGCAGGACCAAGGGAAAGTCATGCCCATTAAAAAAATCATATTCGAAATTGAGCAACAACATCAAGTAAGCTTTAATTATACTGAAGACAATATTTCTGGGGTAGAATTAATTCCGCCCAAAAAACACTTTCATTAGAGCAAAAACTGGAATATCTTTCTAAAAACACCAATCTCTCTTTTGAAAACATTCGAAACAAATTCATCAATATTTACAAGAAAAATGAAGAACCACAAATGGTTTGTGGCTATGTTTTTTCTAATACAGACAAAAAACCTATTGAAAATGCCAATATAAATTTGCCAAACAAAACGCAAACACGAACAGATTCAAACGGTTATTTTGAATTTATAAAAGGGCAAGAAAACACATTTCTAATTACTCATATTGGTTTCGGAACCAAAAAAATTACGGTGCCTAATACTAATTCTAAAAATTGTCCTCAAATATTTTTAGAACCTGAAATCACAGAACTTCACGAAATTAAAACCAATGCAATTTTGGCTTCGGGGATTTCGAAAAATATTGATGGCTCATTTGAAATCAAACCCAAGAAATTCGGAATTCTTCCTGGCCTTATCGAACCTGATGCTTTGCAAACAATGCAACAAATTCCAGGAGTAAATAGTATTGATGAAAGTGTTTCCAGCATAAATGTGCGTGGCGGAACTCATGATCAAAATTTGTTTTTATGGAATGGAATCCGAATGTATCAAACGGGGCATTTTTTTGGATTAATATCGGTTTTTAATCCCAATTTGGCACACACCATTTCGATTTATAAAAACGGAAGTTCTGCTTTTTATGGCGAAAGCGTTTCAAGCGTCGTGGCCATTTCATCAACTCCAGAAACTGTTGAGAAAAACTCTTTTAGCGCCGGAATAAATATGATTAATGCTGATATTTATGCCAAATACAATCTTTCTAAAAAAAGCTATATAGAAATTTCAGCACGCAAATCTATTACTGATTTTGTCGAAACGCCAACCTACAAAGAGTATTTCAACAAAGTATTTCAAAACACTACCATTACTGATTTTTCAGACAAACAAAACGTCGATTATCGGAGCGACAAGAAATTTGGTTTTTATGATGCGACGCTAAAATACGCTCAAAAAATAGGCGAAAAAGATCAAATCATTTTGGATTTAATTACGATCAAAGATAATTTGGAAGTTTTTCAAAGTGCCACTGTATATGATATTTTTAGATCCGAAAACAATACTTTGAGACAGCAAAATTATGGAGGGAATCTGGCTTGGAAACGAAATTGGAACCGCTTTAATACGACTAAAATTAATGTCTATAATTCGGCTTACGAGCTTTTGGCCAATCAAAACACAACTTTTGGAAATCAAATTGTAATTCAGGAAAACAAGGTCAATAACAACGGAATCAATTTAGAAAACAATCATATCATCAATTCCAAATTCATTTTAAATGATGGCTATCAGTTTAATGAAATTGGCGTTACAAATCTGGAAGACGTTACCAATCCTGATTTCTATCGAAAAGTGAAAGATGTTTTGAGAACGCACGCCTTAATTTTGGAAGGAAAATACAATGACACACTTTCAAGAGTCTATTTTAAAGCAGGAACCCGACTTAATTATATCGAAAAATTCAAAAAATTCATTGCTGAACCTCGAATTCAGTTTGGTTATGGCATTACGAAAGATCTAAATTTAGAATTGCTGGGTGAACTGAAAAGTCAAAATTCCCAACAAATCATTGACTTGCAGAAAGATTATTTTGGAATTGAAAAAAGGCGTTGGATTATTTCTAATGACTCGACAATTCCTATTCAAAAAAGCAAACAACTTTCTTTAAATTTATCTTATGAAAAAAAGGCTGGCTGTTTGATATCGAAAATTTTTATAAAAGAGTATCAGGAATCACAACTTCCAGCCAAGGTTTTCAGAATCAATTGGAATTTGTAAAAATAACTGGCGATTATGAAATTTGGGGCGCAGAAATGCTTGTTCAGAAAAAAATGAATCACTTTTTGACTTGGCTGAGTTATACTTATAATCATAATAACTATCATTTTATTTCTTATGAATATCCTGTTTTTCCAAACAATTTTGAAGTAATGCATACGGCAACTTGGGCAGGAATTTATGAAAAAAACAATTTTAAAATCGCATTAGGCACAAAATGGACTTCGGGCCGACCAAAAACTTCCCCAAACGATTCTCAAATTGACAACAATAATCCTGTATTGATTTACAACAGACCTAATAATACCAATTTGCACACTTTTGCGCAGGTTAATTTTTCCTCGACTTATAAATGGGAAACCGATAAAGGAATTCAGTACAAATTAGGAATCTCTATTTTAAATATCTTAAATAGAAAAAACGAAATCAGCGAATATTATAGAATAAGTTCGCTGACAAATTCTATTGAAGAAGTAGAAACTTTTTCACTTCAAAGAACTCCAAATGTGAGCTTTAGAGTTTCATTTTAATCTTCTTCCTACTAGTTTCGTTTAGAAACCATGTATTTTTTTACTTTTTTTCAAAAAATATCAATTCTTAAGGTAGGGTAAATTCCCTCGATGCTGTTTTACTATTGAATTTTATCAAAATAGTAAAATATGAGCCCTTTAAAAAACTTGAAATTATATCCGCTCGGCTATTTTTTTTGCGACAGTTCATAACTCCAAACCATTGAACAAAATGTCCCTTAAAATCAAGCCCAAACCTTGATGTTGAAAATTTAAACCAAAAAGACTTTACGGTTTTGTAAAGTACACTATTTCCATTTTAACATAACTTAAATCAAAACAGCAATGAAATTAAAATCAATTAAATTCGCGACAACCGTCCTGGCAATCTCTACATTTTTTTTAAGTCACAGCAGTGATAATGGCAATGATACCACTACACCTACTCCAACACCAACTCCCGTAACCACAACAGAAATCAATCTTTCTACAAGCACTTCACTCGGATCATATCTTTCAGATAAAAGCGGCAGATCATTATATTTTTTCGCAACTGATGCAAACGGACAATCTTCATGCACGGGAGGATGTGAAGCATTTTGGCCTGTTTTTTTTGTAGATAATTTAACCACCGATAAATTAGGAGCTGGTTTAACATTAGCTGATTTTGCAACGATAACTACTCCTTCAGGCAAAAAACAATTAACCTACAAAGGCTGGCCTTTGTACTATTATGCACCAATGTCTTCAGGTGGCGCATATGGCGGTGCTGGTGTAAACACACTCGAAGATCCTGGAAAAACATCTGGTGACGGAGTTGATGGCACTTGGTTTATCGCAAAACCCGATTATTCGATCATGATTGTGAGAAGCCAGCTTGTTGGGCATGACGGAAAAAATTATAAATCAGATTATACTGTAGGCGATGGCGCAACTACTTATTTTACAGATGCCAAAGGATTGACTTTATATACTTTCAAAAACGACAATTTCAAGAAAAATAATTTCACAAAACAAGATTTTTCAAATAATGCTGTATGGCCAATTTATGAAACCGATAAAGTGGTTGTTCCTTCTATTCTTGATAAGTCAAAATTCAGCTCGATTACTGTTTTTGGAAAAGTGCAATTGACTTACAATGGATGGCCTCTGTATTATTTTGGACAAGATGCTGGCGTGAGAGGCGCTAACAAGGGAATTAGTTTTCCAAGCCCAGGAATTTGGCCTGTTCCTGTAAAAGACTTACCGCTTGCGATATAAACCAACGAAACGAGAAATGAAAAGAAAAATCAAAATAATCATCTCGATAGTTTTAGCAATTGGGCTAATCGCTTTTTTCGGTTACAACTATATTATGCATGGAGGCGCTCGGAATTTAGCTAATGAAAAAACAGATTTCACCACGACCTCAGCATCCATTACAGCCGAATTTATGTCAGATTTAGAAGCCGCTAACAAAAAATACCTTGAAAATGCGGTAGCAATAAAAGGAAAAATTACAGCTGTGAATGCAAAAGAGGTAATTCTAGACGGTACCATTATCTGCAATTTTAAAAATCAAGATTTATCCATTAAAGAAGGGCAAATCGTGACTGTAAAAGGAAGAATTATTGGATATGATGATTTGATGGGTGAAGTAAAACTAGATCAATGTTTTATAATCAAAAATTAATTAGATGAACGTAAAATTATTTTTATCCCTAGCATTTTTCTTTCAGTCATTGGCCAAATATCGGCGCAAGATGATTTGCTGAAAGAATTGGATACAATAAAACCAAAGGAAAAACAGACTGAAACCTTAGCTTTTAAAGGACTGCAAATCTGTAATATGCAATCGACAAAATTGACTGCAAAAGGCGAATGGTATGTTTTGATTTCGCATCGTTTTGGCGATTTGACTCAAGGTTTTGAGAATTTCTTTGGTTTAGATGATGCTTACACTAAACTGGGAGCAATTTACGGTGTTACAGATTGGCTTTCAGTTGGAGCGTCAAGACAAACTAATAATAAAATTTATGAATTGACCTTAAAATACAGATTAAAAACACAAGAAGTTGACGGCTTTCCTGTGACCATTGTAGGTTATAACACGACGGATATCAACACCAATTTAAGTACGGATCAATATCCGTACTTAAAATTCAATAATCGATTGGCTTTTACCACACAATTATTAGTGTCAAGACAGTTTTCTGATAAGATTTCACTTGAAGTAACCCCAATTTATATTCATAAAAATCTTTATGACGAGACCACTGAGCAAAAAGATCAATTTGTAGTTGGACTTGGCGGAAGATATAAATTCACAAAACGATTGAGCATGAATCTTGAATATGCGCCCCGAATAAATGCTCCAGAAAATGATGTGTATCACAACTTGGTTTCATTAGGATTGGATATCGACACTGGAGGACATATTTTTCAAATGGTGTTCTCAAACTGCCAAACTATGAATGATGTCTATGTATTTTCTAATGCAACTGGAAAATGGAACGGCGGAAGCATTTACTTCGGATTTAATCTCTACAGAGTTTTTTAAAATTAATACGAAATTCTATGAAAAAAATAAAAATTTGTCTGATAACAATCTCCAGCTTGTTCATTATCTCTTGTGAATCTAATACTTACAGCGAAATAAGTCCGCCGGCCGGAAACCCAACTTATGTAGCAAACATAGAACATATTATGGAACACAATTGCCTTAGTTGTCACTCTGGAACAGCTTCTCAATATCCTAATTTGGAAACCTACGAAGGAGTAAAAAATGCATGCACCAATGCAAATTTAATCTGCAGAATAGAATCTGAATCTTGCGGACAAAGAATGCCTTTAGGAGGAAGTTTGCCTCAAAGCGATATTGACATGATAAAACTTTGGGCCGCAAACGGATTTATAAAAGAATAAATTAATACGATGAAAAAAATAACATTTTTGGCATTATTGCTTTTTGTGGGAAACTTGGTTTTCTCGCAAAAAGTTATGACCCGAACCGGACAAGTAAAATTTGAAGCTTCAGTGCCATCTTTTGAGCCTGTTGCGGCCACAAATAATTCGGTTTCAGCAATTCTTGATAAGTCAAATGGTGAATTTGCTGTTCTGGCATTGATAAAAGCGTTCAAATTTGAAATTCCGTTGATGGAAGAACATTTTAATGAAAATTATATGGAATCATCCGTATATCCAAAAGCAACTTTTAAAGGTAAAATCATAAATTTTGATGCTTCGAAATTAAGCATCTCCAAAAAATATGATGTCGAAGGCGATCTGACCATACATGGTGTTACCAAAAAGATTAAAACCAAAATCAGTGTGGTCTTGAAGGAAGGAAAAGTATATCTCTCCAACAATTTTACTGTTAAAGCACAAGAATATAATATAAAAATACCAAGTCTTGTGAAAAGTAAAGTTTCAGAAAATGTAAACATTGCTCTGGACCTTACTCTTGATGAAAAATAATCTTTTTTTAATCCAAAAATTATCAAATTATGAAATCTCTATTTAATTTCTCGGTACCCTTACTATTACTATTTATTGGAGTTTCTTGTTCCAGTAATGATGACAATTCTAGCCCTCCCGCTCCAATAATAGTAACGTTCAACGCTACAATGAATGGCGCAAATGAAGTTCCCTCAAACGCCTCAACGGCTACAGGAACGGCAACTTTGAGTTATAATAAAACCACAAAAATCTTTACAGTTACTGTGACGTATTCCGGTTTAACACCAACTATGGGACATATTCATATGGGAGCCGCCGGCACAAATGGTCCTGTAATTTTTCCATTCTCTAGTTTGGCATCACCTATTAGCTATACTAGTGCGGCATTGACAGCGGCTCAAGAAACAGATCTGATGGCCAATAATTATTATGTCAATCTACATTCTGAAGCTTTTTCAGGAGGCGAAATAAGAGGACAGCTTGTTACTGCAAATCCAGCTGGAAGCCCTGCTGGTGGCGGAGGTGGCGGAGGTTATTAATCTTCCTTCTTACAATTTATGTTAATTACAAAAAGCCTTACTGTTTAGATAGTAAGGCTTTGGTATTTTTAAGGAGTTTTTTATTTCTTCTTCTTACGCAAAAGATGCTATTTTCTCCTTGTTTTTAAAATCGTTATCCTCGGAAATCTCATTTATAAAGAAACCTAATTCTTTTAAATCATATTGTTTCGGAAACATATAATTATTGATAGCAATTGTGGGAGTAAATATGATTTCGTTTTCTGAATTTGAATGGAATTGAGCGTTTAAAATTTCGTCTGATTTTATTTCGTTTGATTGTGAAATTGTGCTTTCACATAATTTCTTTTCATCTTTATATTCAAACCAATTATGCAATTCTTTCGTAAAAACTTCTTGTCCTTTATCAAGATAAAAAGCCACTAATTGCTGGTGAATTTTTTTGATTTTTTATAACCATAATCATTATTGTTAAAATTAAAACGAATATCTAAACATACTTTATCGAAATGTTTTTCCAATATTTTCTCTAAAACAAAATAGCTTTCTTTGCAAGCACTACTAAATGGATTGATGACCATCATAATTTTTAATGAAGCATTTATATTTCCTAAATGAATAGTTGAAGATTGAGACAAATTATTCTCCAGAACATTAGAGATTAATAAAGCATCTTTAAGAACCTCATAATTGTCTATAGCTTTTTTTCCATTTGATCGTTTGTTCCATAACTTTACCTGTATTTTTTTAAACACACTCCATGCTTGTAATTCCGGATTTTCAATCAAAATTACCACACCACCCCATCGAGATTCTAGTTCTTTTTTTGAAATTCTAATTTTATTCTTGTTGCTATAACAGATATGATTTTCATCATTTTTTTCTTCAATAAGATGATATCCTTTTTCACCATTTTTATCTTGCAATACAGTCATAAAGCGATTTGGTAATGAATCTATTCCTGATATGCCCATATTAAAAGCGCCATTTTCGACATTAAAAAAACTTAGTGCATCTGTAACAGATAATAAAGAAGGATATTCGGGATGTGTTAGAATTTGCAACTCAAATTCATCTAGATCAATAGAAAAGCCTTCTTTTTTTAAATATTGGTATAAACAATAAAATTCTTTATTCATGTATAATAAAATTAGGAGTGTTTGTTTTATAGAAAATAGAACGATTCTCGAATTATCCTGCTTTGCTTGTTCCTGAGAAGAAATCTTTAAAGACATTCTTTTTTTCGCTTTTTTTACTTCTTTCTCTTTAAAATAATTTTCTATAAAAGCGTCATCAGGTTTATTGGTTACAAACAGACCATTTTCATCACGTTCAACTATTTCTTTTGTTTTAGCGTTATATTCATTTCGTTTTGCATATTGTCTTTTTTCAATATCTCCATGCCAAATATGGTACAAATCACCTTCCACAAATCCGATTTTTCCTTCTGTCACTTTGTAAAAATCGGCACCCCATAAATTTATTTGGTTAATGAGAATATTATCCATAAAAATTCTACCTATACCTGGATGTGTTATTTGCCCAGTTGCGGCGTGTGCGATTATGAAGTCACCTCCACCAATTAATGCTTTATCAAATAACGGTACAGCATCTAGAATCTCCCTTTTCGCTCCCCATGCAAATCCTACATGACCATGTTTATTAAAATTTTCATTTTTCCAAAGTTCTGTCGTTGCAACATTGGCACCAAAACTCCTCCAGACTCTTTTGTTCGTTGCATTTGGCAAGTAAGATTCTCTAACTTTATCCATTGCAAAAGAAGGTTTTATTTGGTCTTTTTCAAGAAAAACAGCGTATTCAAATGGCTGTAGTATTGTACTGGTTTGCAATTGTTTTATGCCATCAATTATCCAATTTTCATTCGAAAAAAGAACATCCGCATCAAGCCAAAAAACATATTTGTATTTTGCTGGTAAATCAGAAATAATTTTATTTAATAGGGACTCTTTATGCCAAAGTAAATTCTCGGTATATATCCTTTTTATGTTTTCATTTTCTTCAAGCTGTGGTTCCGAATTACCAATTACGCATTCAATAATTGCGTGGTCTAAATGTTTTATACTTTCATAAAATATTTCGAAAGCCTTTATTCTGTAAGGAGAATTTTGAGGATTAAAAAAACAAGAAATTATAATTGCCTCAGGATGCATTTTATACTTATTTTTAAAAACAGATTTTCTTTTAAGCGAATTGAACATGCTTTAAATTTTAATGACACAATTATTTATTTCAACTATAAAACCCTTTACCTTGAATGGTAAATTTTTGTTTTACTTATATAGTATTTGTTTGGAATGTTTTTAGCTTTTACTGTCGGATTGTATCCTTTTTTAAACCAAAATAAATGATACAATAAACCTTCAAATTCATTTTTATAATAAATTCTTCCATTGTCAAAAATTACTCTTCCTATTAATCCTTCGAAAAGAATAAAATCAAAATGAGCCTTAATCTCTCGTTCTTGATCGGCTTTTTTATAAGATGGGTGAAGCTTTCAATTTCTGTAGCAAGGTCAAATATTGATGCCCCAGCGGTCAATTCATCCCAAACAAAACTGCATTCGTCAAAACAAAAATGTTTGGAACTAGAAAGCACTTTTTTATAATCCTTGCTTCTCATAAAAAAGGTATTCATGACTTTATTATTTTTATAGAGAGCAAAACATCCAGTAGTATAATCATGCCGAGCACTTATAAAATCGAATTCTTCTAGCATTTCATCGGTAATAAAATCGCGCACATTTCCGTAAATAATATCTAGGTCGCTTTGTCCCCAAAAATCATATCCTTGTACAATTTCTGGAAATAGAAAACCATAGGAGGGTTTAAAATCACACAGTTTATATGGATAATCAATGTTTACGGTAAATCCCAATTTTTCAGAAGCTACCTTTTTTATATCTTCTAATTTTCTATTTATAATGATTAGATTTTTTGGTTTATTTGGAATCTCCTCAATATTATCTGTGATGATATAAAAATCAATCGTTGAATTAAATGAACACGAATGCACATAATAGGGAAAATACCATGGATATTGACCATACCAGCACGTAACCACAGCAATAGATTTTAGTTTATTCATATTTCAATCAGTTATATATCATTGTGTTTGCTCCGAAGACATCTTTTTTTCCATAAGAGCTGGTCTGTTAAACATGTCCCGGAATTGATACAACAATCTTTCTGTTAATCTTAAATCCTCAGTAATAATTTCAGCGCTTCCTTCCATTTCTTGTGTAAAAGGAAGTTTTTTATGATAGGAAGTTTCCAAACCATTTGGCAATGCTATATCTATTAAAATATTTCCATCTTTATCGGGAATTAGAGAAATATTTTTCACTTCTCCTTTAATTATACCAAATTCATTATCAGGGTAATTAACTAAGCGTACAATAATTTTTTGCCCAACTTTTATTTTACCCGAATTCAAAGCTGGAGATTTTACTTTGCCTATAATATCATTTTTTGTATCAGGAATAATCGAAAACACATTATCACCAACATTAATTGTTTGGCTTTCATTCCAAACTTGCAGAAAAGTAACTACTCCGCTTATTGATGATTTTAAGGTATAAGCTAATTCCCAATCTTTTATCACTTTTTTGAGCTGATAAAAGGATTGTGCCATACTTCGTCCTAAATTCACCTCTTCTTTAGTACTAGTGATTTCAGTAACCAAACCCAATTTTGTATTGTTGATATTAGCTGATTTTAATTGCGAAATGGTCGATAAAAGTCCTTTATAATTTTTTTGAGCTTGTAAATAGCTTAGTTTTTTGGATTCCATTTCTTGTTCAGAAATAATGCCTTTAATGAATAAGATTTCGAAACGACTTATTTCATTTTTTTGAAGTTGAAGTTCGCTTTCATTAATTTCTTTTTGGTCCTTCAAAATTTCAAGTCTTTCCTTAATTTGGTTTTTCTCAGAAATCTGCGCTTGGCTTTCGACTTCAAAAGGTTTCAACTTTTTATTTAATCTTTCCTCTTCATAATCTTTTTGAAAAAGTCCAAAAGCGCTTTCAATTTCACCAAGTTGTAGATTCTTTAATAAAACAAATGGAAATGCCTTTCCTGAATCGTTGATGTTGTAATTGTCAACAATACTTTTCAGTAGAAAAACATCTTTATAATTAGCCGTATTTTCAATAACAGCAAGCGTGGTGTTTTTAGAAACAATAGCTTTGTTTTTTACAAGAATTGCTTCAATTCGTCCTGTTGATCTTGAAACTATTTTTTCTGGCGGAAAATTAGTCGTGATTACAATTTTAGTATTTACGATATCTGGATATTTTATAAACCAAGAAACCAGAAACAACATCATGATAATCACAAAAATTAAAGCCATTCCCCATCGTATCATCCAATGCGGAACTCGCTGTAGAATTTCCTGGACTTCTTCGCTTCGAAGTTCAAAATCAGTCGACTTTATTTTTAAATTTTTTGTCATTTTTAATTTCTTAAAAGAAGATTTAATTCCCTAATTGCAATTGATTGTGAACCAATTCAAAATAATTCCCTTTTCGTTTTACTAATTCAGAATGATTACCGATCTCAATAATTTTTCCTTTGCCCAAAACAACGATCTGATCAGCATTCATTACCGTACTTAAGCGATGCGCAATAACTACAACCGTTTTATCCTTAAAAAAATCCCTAGTTTTCTCATGATTTCTTTTTCATTATTGGAATCCAAAGCAGATGTGGCTTCATCGAAAAACAGCATTTCAGGATTTTTATAAACGGCTCTTGCAATTAATAATCGTTGTTTTTGTCCAACACTCATTCCAACACCTTCCGGGCCAATTTTGGTATTAAATCTTAGAGGCAAGCCGGAAATGTACTCTAGAATATTTGCCACATCAGCAAGATAAACCAAACGCTCTTTATCAATTTTCTCTACTCCTACCGCTATATTGTTTGCAATAGTATCATTAAAGATGAATCCTTCCTGCATGACGGCGCCCACATTATCACGCCAGGATTTTTGATAAATATCTTTCAGTTGTGTACTACCTATTTTTATTTCACCTTCAGAAGGGTCATAAAATTTAAGCAAGAGTTTCATTAAAGTAGTTTTACCGCTTCCGCTTACTCCTACAATTGCTGTTACTTTACGTGCTAGTATTGTTAAATTCAAATTTTCGATCACGGAATCATCAGAGCCAGGATAGCGATACGAAAGGTTTTTGATTTCAATTGCACAATCCTTTGGAATTTCGTGAGTCTGAAAAATTTCTTGTTGCGTCTCGTCTTCCTTATCGTAAATTTCAGATAATCTCGACAATGATATTTTGGCATCTTGCAACTCTCGGACAAAACCAATAAGCTGAGAAATAGGTCCATTCAAACTTCCTGCAATCGAATTTATTGCCATCATCATACCAAGCGTTATTTGTCCATCAATCACTAATTTGGCTGATGTAAAAACAATAAATATGTTTTTTAACTGATCTATAACTGCCGAACCGATTGACTGAGTTTGTTCTAAAGCCAGCGCTTTCAGAGAGATTCTAAACAATCGAGCCTGCACATACTCCCAACCCCATCTTTTTTGTTTTTCGGCATTATGCAATTTGATTTCCTGCATTCCATTAATCAGCTCCATTACTTTGCTTTGTTCTTTGCTCACTTCAGAAAATCGCGTGTAATCTAAAACTTCACGCTGTTTTAAGAAAATAGCAATCCAACCAAAATACAATAGACTTCCGGCAAAAAAGACAAAGAAAATTTGAAGATTGTAATAAGCTAAAACCCCGCCCATAATAAACATATTGACGAACGAAAAAAGTACATTCAAAGAAGAAGTCGTCAATATTTTTTCTACACGACGATGATCATTAATTCGCCGCATAATATCTCCGGTCATTCGAACATCAAAAAATGAGATCGGAAGATTCATTAATTTAATGAAGAAATCAGAAATTAATGAAATATTGATTCGGGTAGAAAGATGCAACAATATCCAGCTTCGGATTAAATCTAAACCTGTTTTTCCAATAAAAAGAAACAATTGAGCAAACAGAACCAAATAAATAAATTGAATATTTTGATTCTGAATACCAACATCTACAATGCTTTGAGTAAGAAAAGGAAATATTAACTGCAATAAACTACTGGCCAGCAATCCAATACTTAATTGAAACAAAAATGTTTTATACCGAAGTACGTATTGCGACAATAATCCAAATCGTAAAACTTTCTTTTCATCGATCTCAAATTCTGAATTGAAAAAACGCGGAGTGGTTTCCAATAATAAAGCAATCCCTTCTTTTGTTTCTACATCTGCGTTGTTTCCAATCCAGAAACGAATGAATTCTTTCTGATCATAATCAATCAAACCAAAAGCAGGATCAGAAATATAATATCTGCCTTTTTTTATTTTATAGAGTACAACATAATGTGATTTGTTCCAGAACAAAATACAAGGCAGAGCAAATTCATTTATTTTTCCTAAATTTTGTTTTACTCCGAGAGTTCTAAAGCCGATTTTCTCTGCGGCATCACTGAGCAACATCATATTACTTCCCTGACGGGTGGTTTCGCTAAAATCACGTAACTGCTGAATATTAAAGCTCTTACCGTAATACTTCGATATGATTTTTAAACATGCAGGACCACAATCCTTAGAATCGGATTGTAAATAATTAGGGAATTTTTTCAACTTTAAAATTTGTGGATTAAGGTTTTCGTAATAGAACGCGGTATTGAGTTTTTCTTTGGCAGAATTTATATCGTTTCTATAATTGCCTTCTCTTCTATTTGATTGACCTCAAAAAAATCGTCTTCTATAATTTCATTTATAAAAAACTTAAGGTTTTCTCTATTATACGTTTTTGGATACAAATACCCATTTATAAAAATGGCAGGAGTAAAATTAAAATCATTGGTTTTGCACCACAGATTCTGCTGTTTATATATAGAATCAATTTTATCGCTATCAAAAGATTGTCCGCTATATTCTTTTGCCCAATCGACTAAATTTCTAGTTTCAAACCAATAACTCAACGCTTGAACGAAAATATCATTTCCTTTTTCGAAATAAATAAACATTAAACTTCTTAAAAACGCTTTACTTCCATCGTCTAATGTATCTAGATCTACATTAATGAGTATTTTAATTTTTAAAGAATCTTTATTTGCTGTCAGGATTTTGTCTAAATTTTTATGAGCTTTTCCACAATGTCCGCAAAAAGGATTCGTAATAATGGTTATTTCGGTTTTGCTTTCTTTATTTCCTAAAATAATTGAGCTATTTGGCAAATCAACCCAATCTTTTGAAATTAATGTGTTTTTAAAAATTTCATAATTACGCATAAATCGGTTGCCTGTTAACTGAAATTCTTTTAATTCTTTTTGTTTTAAAAGTGTAGCTTTTAGTAGTTCCCATATGCATACTGTAGCAAAAAACACAAATCCAAACAGAATAATTGATTTCAACGAAATGGTTTCACTGCTTTCTTGAAATGACAAGAAAACGCTTAATTCTAAAATTAAAATGGAACTGATTGACAAACAAATTGGACACCATTTTTTTCGACAAATTTTTGATAATAAACCGATAGTAATGTAACTGGAACGGCACCAAAAAGCAATATTTTTTGAATATAAAAATATTCGTTTGCGCTATTTGACAAAAGGAATAAGAAAAAAGACACTAACTGAGTAGCGAAAAAAACAATACTCAAACTGCTTAAATCTACTAATGAAAAAATCTTCCATTTTTTGGACTCCATAACACTTGAACAACTTGCGGTTGAAGTAATGTTACAAAAATTATTTAGCAACTCGCTTTTGGCTCCAAATAAATCCTTAAGTGCTCGCAATAGAAAATAAAATGCCAATTACTGGAAAAATAAAAAACAGTTTTGTCTGTAAGCTTTCTTCAACCATGAATAATATTGACAAGAACAACCCAATACACAATAATGGAAAAACCCAGGATAAATTATTTTTCTCTGCTCCAATTGCACTCTCGATTTCATTTTTTTCTATCAAAAGCACAACACCATTCCATCTTGCTTCTAATTCTGATTTAGTCTTTTTGATCGTTTTATCATTGGTACAAAAAAACATATCCCCTTTTTTTCTATAAACCAAAATTGAGGTTTTGCAAATTCTACATTCAGAAGAGCAATAAATTTATTGGGTAATTTATCAATGTCTTCAAAATCTATTTTTGCAACAAAATTGTCAATATCAAAAAAATTCAAGGTGTCTGAAACTGCCAACAAGGTGCTGTAATCAGGATGCGATTTCAGCTGAAATAAAAATTCTGTTTTATCTATTTGTATTTCTTCTTTTTCTAGATGTTTGAAAAGAAAATTATAAGAGTCATTCATGTTTTATTAAATTTTAGAAATTCTTGTTGACAAGATCATATCAACTTGCCTGAAAAAAAGCGATATTATTAGCTCATTCTGTTTTACTTGAGGAGGCAATTTTTTATTATTTATTTCCTTCTAATTGTATCTAAAAATTAGGACAGAAACTTTTGCAACTGTCCTAATTACTTATCCTAAAAACCTATCAATGGGCTACACCACACATATCGCTCTCGGCTATAGTGCCAAAAGAAATGCCTCCCTCATCAGTTCCACACCAACAAGATTTTGGATCTTGCCCGTTCCCTGTACAAGATCCGCTATAAATCTTACCTGCACTTATATCATGTACCGAACAAGGTTGTCCGATGTGACAATAACTACCATTAGTACCATAAAGAGTACTACCTGCCAAAATATGACGCATTTCGTTTCTAGAAAGTTTGCCTTGCATACTGGCAAGGTTAATTTTTTGGATCTTCATAAATTAAATTTTAATGTTTATTAATTGTTTGAAAAAATAAAATCATTCCCTGCTTTTTATTACGTGCACTTAATTCAAAAACAAAAAACTTATAACAAATCTGATTTATTTGTAGATGTTTTCCTATGCTAATTAAAACATAGAATATGCTAAAAACAGCATATATATAGTGACTTCAAAAACGAACTCGATTTTGCAAATTTTAGCTGTTATTTAGGATTGCTGACTATTAAGTTGCCATTTTAGAGCTTCATTTTCATACTCAAGCTTTTCAATATATTTTTTCATTATAGCCATCGTAAATTCATAATGCTCATTATTTTTATTCTCCAGATTGTTTACCTCATTTTCATTGTTTAATATGTATATACCATCTTGAGGTTCATAGATGGTTTCGAGATTTGTTTCCAGAATTTTTGTTAATACATTCCATTCGCTTTTTGTAATTTTAGTAATACCCGATTCTCTACGACTGTATTGCGATTGAGTAATTCCTAAAAGATGTGCTATTTCCTCTTGGGTTTTATTTTTCTCGATTCGTTTATTTATGAGTTTTTGTTTTATCATATTGTAAAAACTGGGTTATAATTCTTTATTTGAATAATAGAGAAACAATAGATTGTAAAAACAAAACGAGCTAAATCTATTAACTCGTTTTTGTTTTAGCTTTTTTTGGATACTATAAAATTGTTGATTCTAATATCTTTTTCATTCTATAACTTTTTAGGTTAGTAATTAATAATGATTAAATCGGTTGTTCTTACAAAGTTGATTAATATCACTTTATACAGGGAGCAAAAAAGTACGTTTTTTGATACAAAAAAATCCAAAAGATAAACTTTATGCATATTTTTAAGATTTAAAAAAAGATATTTCTAAAAAACAAATAAAATAATTACTCATAACACAAAACAATATGTTATATAAAAGATAAAGTGAAAGAGCATCTTTTACTGATAATCCTGATTGAAGTTTTGACACAAAGTAATAATTCTTTGATTTTATTAAACGCCAAAGCCTTACTAATTCAATAGTAAGGCTTTGGCGTTTTTAAGGAGTTTTAATTTTAGGAGAGAACTTCTATAACAACTGGTTTTCCAAAAGCTTTTGCAACATACTCAAGTCTTCATCGTCGTTTAATTCTGTGTTTTGATAAACAAGCTTACCTGTTCCATCAATTAAAAAATACTGTGGAAAACTAGTTACATCTAAGATATTCTGTATTTTATCTCCCTGAACATAGGCAGGAAGATCACATGTTTGCAACCAAGGCATTTGATATTTATTTAAAGAATTCAACCAAATATCAGCTGTGAGATCTGTTGAAATAGAGATTAGCCGCAACCCTTTTGATTCATATTTTTCATTAAGAATTTTTAACGTTGGGATCTTCCTTATGCATGGCGCGCAACCTTTTGACCAAAAACAAAGAAGTATAAGTTTTTTGTTTTTAAAAGATAATGGAACTTCAAAATGTTGTCCTTTGTCTGTTGAAAAAGAGAAATTAGGCAATATATGACCTACTGTGAGTGACAGCTGTTTCTGAATGTATTTATTAACTGATTTTCCCAAATCTGTTTCTTTCAAATTATTGCTTAATTTATTGTAAATAATATTAAGCCTTTCCGGAGAAATTGGATGATACCCTTTTATTACATCTTTTTTAAAAAGATACAATGAGATATAGGCATCGGGATATGATTCAACAAACTTTATTCTTTGGATTATTACTTTTTCTCTCAAACCAGAAACAATAGTCCATAAAGAATCTTGCTTACTTGATGGCAAATGTTTATTTCTCGCATCATACCAAATATCAAAAGTTGCTTTGGCACTGTCAACACTTGGTTTTGTCAAACGCTCGTATTCCTTTTTTCTTTTACAAAAGGAACATTGGAAAATTTAAAATCGTTTAAATTATCTTTTTCATTAAGCTTTACGATTTGAATCTTCATATCTTTTGGGCCAATAAATAAAAAACTCCCTCCAAGATGTTTATTGTCTTTCTGAATATCTAAATAAGCAGGTTCATAACTGTCCTTAGTTTCGCCCGATAAATAGAATTTGCCATTTTTCTCTTTTGTACTAATTTGAGTATTAGCGGCGTTTTCTGATGAAAGTATAATATCAGCTCCTTTATATTGAGGAGGAATAGTTCCTGAAATCGAAAATTTATGTTGTGCACTCAATGTGAGACAAAAACATATCATTAAAATCGTAATCGCAATTTTTTTCATAATTATAAAAATTAAAATCGTTCTTTGAGTTAATGCTCAGAAACAAGACATTCTAAAATAAAGCAAAAAACGAGTTAACTATATAAAATTAACTCGTTTCTTGGTTTAGCTTTCTTTGGGGCATCAAGCTATTTTTTCATTTTATATCTCAAATTTTACTTTGAGAAAAAAATTAAATTTTGCTTTCATCTGCAACAGCATCCTGCCATTTATCCCATACTTTGACAGCTTCATTGTAGCCATCATAACCATAGTTTTGGCTTAACTGACCTTTGATATTAGGCTCTATAGCAATTTTATACGGAATTGGCCAGTAGTTATTACGTTTATCCATAGTATAGAACTTCACACCTGGCTTAAGAGCAATACCGTTTGGATATTTGTTGTAAAGCGTGTAATGAACAATACGTTGCCACCAGTAACTTCCTCCACTAGCATCTTTCCCAGATTGTTTATCCCAGTTTGTTTTGCTATAAGTATTACCCCATTCATCTGGTTTACCGCTCATAGCTAAACAGTGTGAAATACGTTTCAACTCCACATTTCTCCATTCTTCCATATAAAGCTCTCTACCTCTTTCTGCACAAATATCACCAATCGTTACAGTTGTATACATTTGCGACGCTTTTGCTCTTGCTCTTACAACATTCACATCTTGAGCGACTCCAGTTGCATTACCTTGATAAAAACGAGCTTCTGCACGCAATAAATACGTTTCAGCCAAACGATAGATGTACAAATGCGCACTTGCTCCTGCAGTAGCTCCCTGAAAATCGTTTGTCGCTTGATTAGCTTCAGCTACAACATCATGATAAAAAATCTTATAATGTGGGAAATCATACCAATCACGAATAGAATCTTGTGCCAGCAGTTTTCCGGTTGCATCTTTCATTCTGAAATTTTGTCCAGCCCATACAGTACTTCCTCCTGCTCCAGGTGCATATTTAAGGTCTTCCATATTCACCCAGTTACCAACAGTACTGTTATGTCTAAGATCCACCTTATCCTCTACACCATTTACAACCCACATAGGATGCTGTGAATAATAAGAACCACTGATAGTACCAATACCACGTCCTATTGCTCTTTGGTAATCATATTTTGCATTATAATTCGTTTTGTCAGTCAATGGAAAACGTGGCGCCGCAGTTTTACCATCAGGAGTAATTAAATTCGCATCATTCCAGTTAGGGCCAAAAATCCTCATTGAAGCAAATGCTAAGAATGATTGTGCTCCTCCGTTTGGTGCAACCAATATCGCTTCTGTATTAGAAGAAATTACTTTGTTCTCAGGTCTGTGCAAATCCCAAATTACGTTTCTTGTTATTGGCCATGCAGTAGGATTTCCTCCTGGATCAAAAATTCCTAAATTTCCTTGTACCAAAGAGTAACCTGATTGATTTATCAAAATATTGGCTTGTGCTTCAGCATCAGCAAATCTTCCAGATGCCAAATAACACTTAATTAGCAATTGACGGCAAGCGCCTTTACTAACCATACCAATATATCCTATTTTCGACTGCTCTGGCACCCATTGTACCGCTTTCTCCATATCAGCCGTAATCATTTCAATGATCGCTTCTTTTTTAGTAGAGTAATAACTCTGCTTTGGAACCTCCAAGATTTTAGTGATCAACGGAATATCTCCAAATTCATACACTAAATTAAGATAACGATAAGCTCTGTGAAAATAAGCTTGACCGATATATTTATTTTTAACCTCTTCAGACAAACTTTTTACACCTCCAATATAGGTTAATACGGTATTAGCATTCTTAATACCAGTGTAAGCTTCTGTCCAAAGGAATCCTAGATAAATCGATTCACCACCGCCATCTCTTCTAAATACATCCGTACCAGCACTAGGAACTATATTTGCGAGCATAATCAGCAATATTACTTCCTGTATCTGTTTTTCCATATTGTGCCATATCAGAGAAAAGGTACTCTGTACCAATAGGTACACTTACACCAGAAAAATTGTAATGAATATAATTATTACGCAACTGTTTATCACACTGTGCTAATGTAGCCTGCAAACCAGCTTCTGTCGTAAACGTAGTTTCTGGATCATAAAACGAAAGCGGGTCAGCTTCGAGAAAATCTTTCGAACAAGAACTAGCCATCACCGCCAATACTGCAAAAGGCACTAGTCTTGAAATTTTATTTTTTATATATTTTTTCATTGTTGAATAATTTTAAAGTTGGAAATTAAAACCTAAATTAAACTGTCTTGTAGCCAATCCTCCCGTTTCTGGATCCCCAAAATATTTCCATTCTTTAGAAGCTGACCATGTTGCGGCGTTTTGAACAGAAGCATAAATTTTAATATTTTTGATATGGACACGGTCTAAAAGATCTCTAGGAAGTGTGTACGCTAACGAAATGTTATCTAAACGAACAAAACTGCGATCGTACAATCTTCCTGGGGCGACTGGAGTTCCAGCAGGTCCTTTAGCATCAAGACGAGCCCAGTCATTTGTTGGGTTGTCAAGTGTCCAATAAGGATTTACATATGGATTGAAATTAAATTTATACAAACTACTATCATTAAAAGTGTTCATATAAATTGAACTAAGTGATTTTCCTCCTGCATATGAATACATACTGATACCTAAATCCCAATTTTTATAAATCTTAAAATCATTACGCAACGTCCACTGTACTGGAGGATTTGAATTTCCTATAAACTGTTTATCCTTTTCATTATAAACCGCTTTTTTGTAAGCAACACCATCTGCATCTACCGCATCTATATCATCTGCTGTATAGCTGTTTTGAACTTTTGGATCTCCAGGACGCTGTCCGTATCTTTGAGCCTCTTTCCACTCATCTTTTTGCCAAATTCCTGTTACTTTATAATCCCAAATTTGAGAGATTGGTCTACCAATAAACCATCCATTATTTGAATCATCACCTTCTTTTTCCCAATAACATTTCCACTGGCATCCTTAATGTCTACCATATTACCGTATAATGAGATAATTTTATTTTCGTTATAAGAGATACCTAATGTAGTACGCCACTCAAAGTTTGGTTTTTTAATATTAAGTGTATTGACACTTAATTCAAAACCTTTATTTTGAACCTCTCCAAGGTTGGTCGCAATTGATGAGAATCCAGTGAAACCAGGCAACGATTGGCTCATAATCATATCATGAGTAGCCGTTTTGTAAAGATCTAAAGTAGCCGTAATACGATCATGTAAGAAACCTAAGTCAAGACCAATATTTGTTGATGTAGTTTTTTCCCATTGCAAGTTTGGATTTGCCATACGATCAAGTGATAGATACTTCAACTCAAGTGCTTTTCCAGAAGCATCTAAATAGCCCATTGTACCATTATTTACTAAGTTTGCCAAAGAAATATATGGATCTGCAAGCGATCTGTTACCATTTTTACCCCAAGACAAACGCAATTTACCTGTGCTCATCGCATCCCATTTAAACCAATTTTCATTCTTGAAGGTCCATGCAACACCAAAAGAAGGGAAAACTGCGTAAGGATCAGAAGCTCCAAATGCTGAATATCCATCACGACGAACAGTCGCCGTAAACATATAACGATTATCATACGAATAGAAAAGTCTTGCCATTAATGCATCTGCCGTTTCATGTGAGTCGTATGATTTAAGAGTACTATTTGCTAATGTTGCAGTATTAACATTGTGAAACCCTAAAGCATCTGAAGGTTGAATATTATAAGCATCCATTCCGTCTGACCAATAACGACGTTCTTCTGCTTCCTGAACAAAAGTTGCAATGATATGATGTTTTTCTGCAATCGTATAATCCCAAGCTAATGTATTATTCAAATTATAATCAAATCTTGTAGCATTATTTCTGTTTACTCCAGTAGTTGCTGGAGCCCAGTTTGGATTTTGTGTTGACCTAAAGTAACGATCGTGATAAAATTGGTAACGAGGAGCAATATTAAAGGTATAAGTGATTCCTAATGGCAATGTAACCTTTGTATTGAAAATAGTATTCAGTGTCGTAAATCCTGTCTCCTTCTCAATAAATTGACGCTCGTAGTAATAGTTATAATTCTGTCCTGAAACGTTTTTACCCATTGGTTGTCTCTCATAGTTGCCATTTGCATCGATAAAAGTTCCATAAGGGCTGGTTCTCATCATATTATTTTGTCCAGACTCCGTGCCTAAAGAAGGTGTAACATCTCCATCTGATCGATCCTGGAAATTAACGTTTATTCCAAAGTCAAGCCAATCCGTAATCTTAGCATCAACTTTCATATTAGAACGAGCTGATTTGTAATCATTTCCAACAATTGCTCCTTCTGAAGTTAAATAACCAAAAGACATGTAATAGTTAACTTTATCACTTGCTCCTGAAATACTCAAATTATTATCATGGTTAATTCCTGTTCTGAAAGAACTATCACTCCAGTCATGCGTTTTATCTGCTAAGAAATTAGCCATCAAAGAAGGATCAAAATTCAATCCTAAACGTGTACCCCATACTTCTTTACTGCTTTTTCCTGCTGTTTGAGCGACTGGCTGATACGCTAACCATTGCGCTTCAGTAATCCCCCATTTAGCTAAGTCATTAGGATTTGAAAAATATCCAGGTTTACCATTAGCAACTGTTCCTGCAATCCAAGCTTCATATTGCTTAGATGTTGGGTTGACACCATAAGTTTGAGCTGTTTCCCAATCTTCGCGGTATTTTAAGTATCCTTCTGGAGAATATACACCACGATAAGCGCTCTTGTTGCTAATTGTAGTGTTTGTAGTAAAACTTACAATAGGCTTACCAGTCTTACCTTTTTTAGTTGAAATCAAAATAACCCCTGCCGCCGCTCTCGATCCATATACAGATGCTTGCCGAAGCATCTTTTAAGATATCAAGTTGCTGAATATCATCAGGATTGATTTCTGAAAGTTCACCATAAAATTGCATTCCGTCTAAAATAATAAGCGGTGAATTATGAGGACCTCCTGATTTTTGATCATTACCTGTATACACAGAAGTCTGTCCACGAATCTGAATGCTTCCCCCTCCTTTTGCTGAAGGGTCATAACCAACTCTTACACCCGGAGTACCTCTTAAGATATCCTGAACCGTTTGTGGGTTTTGATTTGCAAGTTTATCAGGTGTTACTTGAACAACTGCTCCGGTTAAGTCCTTTTTCTTCATTTTACCGTAACCTACAACAACAACCTCATCTAGTGAAGTAGTAGCTTTTTTCATTTTTACAGTAATAGAAGCTTCTCCTTTTACTGCAACTTCGGCAGTTACATAACCTAAGTAAGATACCACGATCACTGCATTATCGTTATCTACCTTTAAAGTAAATTTTCCGTCAAAATCTGTTGACGTACCGTTTTTACTTCCTTTTTCTAAAACTGAAACTCCCGGCATCGGCATACCGCTTTCATCGATAACAAGTCCTTTGATGCTTTTTTGTGGAACTGCATCATAAGACTCTGTTGTACTTTTAGAACTAACAGCGTAACCTTGAACTTGAGATAAAGAAAACAATACGCAAAGCATCAACATTTTCTTTTTCAAATTAAATCCAGATACACCATTAGGACTTTTTTTAATCCTAATAAAATTTGTCATTTTTGGTTAGTAATTTGTTGGTTAATTAATTAGTTAGTTTGAAAAAATCATTGTTGCAACAATCGAATCGCAAGAATGATTTTACAGAGGCAAATTTGATTAATTAATGGTTTTCACAGGGAGCAATAAAATCCGATTTTGGGTATACTATAGTCTTGTATATGGATTTTACCCGTGTTTTGTAACCAAAAAATGACATTATTTCAAAAAACTAACGTAAAAATTAAATAACCTATAATTATTACTTTGACAATTTGTGGTTTCAGATTTTAGATTTTAGATTTTGAAAATCACTAATCGTGATTTACGTAAATCATAAAACAAAAAAATCCAAATCCCAATTTGAATTGGAATTTGGATTTTTAAATATTTGGAATTTATTTTTTTAGTCTAATACAAAACTCACGCTAACATTAGCTGTAATTTCGATTTCTCCGATTGCTAAAGTTTCATTTGAAGCTCCCATTGAATCTGCAGATTCTTTCATTCTCATTGCGAGCATACACGGGTTGCGGATGATAAACTTGCGAATTATCAGAAATTGTAAAAGCTTTTCCGATTTTTTGACCTAAAACTGATACATAATCTTCTGCTTTTGCTTTAGCATCTTTCATCGCTAATTTTCTTGCTTCGGCTTGTAGTTGTGCTTCTTTAGATGATTCAAAAGAAACGCGGTCAATTCTGTTTATTCCTTGTTGCACTAAACCTTCCATTAGTTCATCATATTTAGATAAATCTTTTACGACGATTTCTACAGTTTGTGTAGCATTGTAACTCGTTTTCTTTTTCTCATAATCATATTGAGGATTCAAGGCAACTTGTTTTGTTTTAAAATCAGCAGTCGGGATGTTCATCTTTTTGATGAATTTTAAAACCGCATCCATTTTTTCGTCGTTTTGTTTTTTGACGTCCTTAGCATTATTCCCTTTTGTTTCAACCGTAGCTGAAATACAAACTTGATCAGGTGCTACTTTTACTTTTCCTTCCCCGTTAACATTTATAAGAGGTATTTGTTTGATTTCTTGGCCGTAAGACATAGTCATAAACATGATTGTTAAAAATAATACTAGTTTTTTCATTTTTGTTATATTTTAAATTACTGATAAGGGCATTCCAAAAGTTATGCCAACCTTACAATTTTCCCAATTTTGCCATTCCAAAAAGTATAATAATAGGAATTGCTAATAGAATCGTCATTAAAGTATGATCTGCAAAAAGCGATGGCATTTTTATCAAAGTAATCAAATACCCCCTATAGCACCTCCAAAGTGTGCTGTATGCCCAATGTTATCATTTTTGGCTTTCATTCCATAAATCGAATACAATAAATATAAGATTCCAAAAAGATAGGCCGGCATCGGAAGTACAAAGAAAATCCCTAATGTCATGTCAGGATATAATAAGATTGCCGAATACAAAATTCCGGTCACTGCACCCGAAGCGCCAACTGCACGATAACTATAATCGTTTTTGTGAAAAAACATAGTAAGCAGATTTCCAAAAATCAAGCTTCCAAAATAAATCATCGCAAAAGAAATGGTTCCAAGCGTATCGATCACCACTGGAGCAAAAATCCAAAGTGTATACATATTAAGGACCAAATGCATTATATCAACATGCAAAAAACCCGAAGAAAGCATTCTTATTTGCTCTCCAGAGCGAATACTTCCAACATGAAATTCGTATTTTCTGAAAAAAGCATAATCATTAAAGCCTTTATAACTAAAAAGAACATTGGCAACTATAATTCCAATCAAAATTGCATTCATAAAAAATATTTAATTTGAATTGTAAATATAGTCATTCTTCAAGAGAAGTTTGCTTCAAACCAAAATATCGGCATCTAATCATTTTTCCTGTATATTTGTAAAAAAAATTACATGCAATTTCTTGTCTATATTCTAGCCTATCCTTTGCTTTGGCTTATCTCTATACTTCCATTTCGTTTATTTTACTGGTTTTCAGATTTCGTCTATTTTCTGGTATATCATGTTATTGGCTATCGACGAAAAGTAGTTCGTGCGAACCTGGCTTTGGCTTTGCCACATTTAAATGATGCTGAAAGAAAAGTTGTGGAGAAAAATTCTACAGTCACATGTGTGATATGTTTTTGGAAATGATCAAAACCATGAGCATTTCTCCTGAAGAAATGGAAAGACGATTCAAAGTCACTAATCTCGATTTGGTTTTAGACTATGCAAAAAAAGGAAAAAGTGTGATTTTAGTCGCTTCTCATTACGCAAGTTATGAATGGCTTATGACAATCAATCCAAAAATTGGTTTTCATGGTATCGCGGTTTACAAGAAGCTGGCAAATCCTTATTTTGACAAATTAGTTCGAAAAATTCGTTCAAAATACAAAACCGAAATGATCGAAACCAGAAAAGCAATTCCAACTATGGCCCAAAATCAGCGTGACGGAATTTTAAGCATGTATGGTTTGGCGAGTGATCAATCTCCAAAATTAGATCGCATTTTTCATTCAATGAAATTTATGGGAGTTGAAGTTCCAGCACATACCGGAGCCGAAATGTTGGCAAAAAAATACAATTTGAGCGTTATTTTTGCAGAGGTCAAAAAAACAGGAAGAGGTTTTTATGAAGCTACTTTCATTCCGATTGCTGATAATCCAAAAGATTATCCAGATTTTGAAATCACAGAAATGTATTTAAGAGAAGTTGAAAAACAAATTCTCGAAAAACCAGAATACTATTTATGGACGCACAAAAGATGGAAGCATCGACTTCAATCTTAAATTTCATAAAAAGAATCAGAGCCCAAAAAGAAAAAAACTTTTTGGGCTTTTTTTATTTGATGTAAGTTCCAGAAAATCAAAAACTACCTTTTAAGGCATTAAAACAGATTTTTGATGTGTTTTTGTAATGATTTTTCTTCGATTCAAACAAATGCATATTTAGACAAACAATTTACATTTGAAGCTGACTAAAACTATCCAAAAAACCATTACAAAATTAATACTCATGATCAAAAAATTACTTTTTACTTTTTTAATAATCTGTATTTCAAAACCTGTTCTCGCGCAAAAAAGTCCTAAACGTGGTATTGCTTATGGACAAAACAGCACCGCTGATTTAATGGCTTTAAAACCTGGAATCTCGTGGTGGTACAATTGGGGAAGAATTCCTGAAAATGATACAAATGACAATTACACCTCTATTGGTATTGAATATGTGCCAATGGCTTGGGGAAAATTGAGCGACAGTGAAGTACAGACTTTTATTAACAATATAAAACCAGGTGCGAAATACTTGCTTGCGTTTAATGAACCAAACTTTAATGATGGAGCACGCTTAACGCCACAAGAAGCGGTAAATGCTTGGGCAAATGTTGAAAAAGTCGTCTGCCGCAAAAAACCTAGAAATCGTCAGCGCATCTCCTGCGTACAATGGCCCTAACAATTATGGTGGTTACAGCGATCCTGTTGCATGGCATAATCAATTTTTTCTTTTATGCCCTAACTGCAAAGTTGATTACATAGCATTTCACACTTATGACGCTACTGCAAGTTCTGTAGTGGGAGTTACAGGAAACTTGAAAACCTTTAACCGCCCTATTTGGGTTACCGAATTTGCAAACCGAGTTATTCAAAGCGAAGCCGACAAAATCAATTTTATGAAAAATGTGGTGAGCAGTTTTGAAAACGATCCAGATATTTATAGATATTCATGGTTTACTGGTAGCGTTCCCGCAGATTGGACCGATATGCAAGAAGGACAATTATTAAGCCCCACAAGTGGTGTTTTAAAGCCAATAGGTACTGCATATATCAACGAAAGTTATACTGCAAAAAAATGGACGTTCCCGGAAAAGTGCCTGCAAATAAACATTACCGCAGAAAAGGAACAGGATTGCAAGCATCAGGCGATGTAGGTGGCGGCGAGCACGTATCGTCTATTCAAGTTGGTGATTGGAATGAATTTCTATTAAATGTTGCAGATGCTGGAACATACAATATAACCTTCAGAGTTGCGGCACCAGTCAACAATGGAAAATTTGACATACTTGTAAATGAAGCTGTTGTAAAAACCGACGAAACTTTTCCTGCAACTGGCGACTGGCAGACTTTTACCAATAAAGATGTAAACGGAGTTTATTTGCCAAAAGGCGAAGTGTATATGAAAATCAAATTCAAATCAGATGGGATGAATTTTAATTATATGAATTTTTCGTTAGCCAATCTTGGTGTAAACGATCCTATTGCTGAAAAAGATTCATTTACGATTTACCCAAATCCTGTCAAGAATCAATCCACACTTCATGTAAAATCAGTCAATACTGAGCCCTTGTTGATACAAATTATTGACATGAACGGAATTGTTTGTTACCAATCAAAAGATCATTTCACGAACGAAGACATAAAAATTGGCGACAGGCTTGCATCTGGCGTTTATATTGTAAAAGCCTCTTATGGAAAAATTCGAAAATCAATTAAAATCATTAAATATTAAAACCTCATAACACCAAAAAAGCCTCTTTTGAACTTTCAAAAGAGGCTTTTTCTATTTAAATTGAAAGATTATAATCCTGCAATTACTTTTATTTCATCAATAATTCTCAATGCTAATTTATCAGCATCTTCTTGCGAAGAAGATTCTGTATAAATACGAATAATCGGCTCTGTGTTTGATTTTCTTAAATGAACCCATTCTTCTGCAAAATCAATCTTAACACCATCAATTGTAGAAATATCTTCATTTTTATACTTCTCTGTCATTTGAGTTAAAATCGCATCAACATCAATTTGTGGTGTTAATTCAATTTTGTTTTTACTCATATAATATTCTGGATAAGAAGCTCTCAAAGCAGAAACTGAGATTTTTTTATTTGCTAAATGAGTCAAAAACAGCGCTACCCCTACCAAACTATCTCTTCCGTAGTGCAATTCTGGATAGATGATTCCGCCGTTTCCTTCTCCACCAATAACTGCATTGTTTTTCTTCATTAATTCGACTACATTCACCTCTCCTACTGCGCTTGCCTCGTAGCTACCGCCGTGAGCTTTTGTAACATCTCTTAATGCACGAGAAGATGACATATTCGAAACAGTATTTCCTGGAGTTTTGCTCAAAACATAATCTGCGCAAGCAACCAAAGTATATTCTTCACCAAACATTTCGCCATCTTCACTGATGAAAGCCAAACGATCAACATCTGGATCAACCACAATTCCAAAATCAGCTTTTTCTTTTACAACCAATTCTGAAATATCAGTTAAATGCTCTTTTAAAGGTTCTGGATTATGAGGAAAATGCCCGTTTGGTTCGCAGTACAATTCAACAACTTCAACTCCCATTAATTTTAGAAGTTTCGGAATAATAATTCCTCCTGAAGAATTTACTCCGTCAACTACCACTTTGAATTTAGCTTCTTTTACAGCTTCAGCATCAACTAAAGGCAAATTTAAAACCTCGTCGATATGAATATCCATGTAAGCGTCGTTCGAAATAATTTCTCCTAAACTATCTACATCAGAAAAATCAAAAGCTTCAGCTTCGGCAATTTCAAGAATTTTTGCACCATCGGCACCACTTAAAAATTCGCCTTTTTCATTTAATAATTTTAAAGCATTCCATTGTTTTGGATTATGAGAAGCCGTCAAGATTATTCCTCCGTCAGCTTTTTCAAGAGGAACAGCAACTTCTACAGTTGGCGTAGTTGAAAGTCCAAGATCAATTACATCGATTCCTAAACCTATTAAAGTATTCACTACTAAATTATGAATCATTGGCCCAGAAATTCTAGCATCACGACCAATTACAACCGTTAATTTTTCTTTTGAAGTGTTATTTTTCAGAAATGTTCCGTATGCTGATGCAAATTTCACAGCATCAACAGGAGTTAGGTTATCCCCAACTTTGCCTCCTATTGTTCCGCGAATTCCGGATATCGATTTTATTAAAGTCATTTTTTCGAGTTAAGGTTATTTTTATTACAAATATAGATAAAGTTGCTAAGGTTCTAAGATACTAAGTTGCTAAGATTTTTTAAAAAGTTGCTAAGGCACTAAGATTCTGGCATACTAAGTTTTTTAATTTATCGTTAAGTATCCATTTTAACAGACACGATTTTATAACAAAATGATTTAAAAAAGTTTTTATACATTTACAAGAACAAGCTCAGATTCTTAGCATCTCAGAACCTTAGAAACTTAAAAAAAATGAATTTCCTTGCCCATATTTATCTTTCAGGTGATAACGATTTAATCAAAATTGGCAATTTTATGGCCGACGGAATCCGTGGAAAGCAATTTGAAAATTTTCCTGAAGATGTCCAAAAAGGAATTCTTTTGCATCGTTTTATAGATACTTATACCGATTCTCACGATATTTTCAGACAAAGCACCAAGCGTTTACACGAAAAATACCATCATTACGCTGGTGTAATTGTAGATATTGTTTATGATCATTTTTTAGCCAAAAACTGGACTAAGTACTCTGATGAAAATCTGGAAAATTTCATCAACCGATTTTATAAATCGTTAGGTGATAATTACTCCATTTTGACTGAAAAAACACAAGGTTTGATGCCTTATATGATTGAACGAAATTGGCTCTTAAGCTATAGAACAGTTGAAGGAATTCATCAAATCCTGACACAAATGGACCGAAGATCTAAAAACGTTTCTAAAATGCAATACGCAAGTGAAGAACTAAAAGAATTTTACATCGAATTTGAAGAAGAATTCACCTTATTTTTTGAAGATCTTCGATTAAATGCACAACAAAAACTACTATCTCTATAAACCAAACCGCTTTAAAATACAATCCAATTATGAAAAAAACTTCGCTTTTATTCTTTTTTATATCAGTTTACGGTTTTAGCCAACAAGCTGTTCGTCCAACCGGTTTTATAGCCTCAAAAGCGATGGTAGTTTCGGCTCGAGAGGAAGCTTCAAAAATTGGTGCTGAAATCATGAAAAAAGGCGGAAACGCATTTGATGCAATGGTCGCTACAGAACTTGCATTGGCCGTTGCATACCCATACGCAGGAAATCTTGGCGGAGGCGGATTTATGGTATATCGAAAAGCAAATGGAGAAGTTGGCAGTTTGGATTATCGTGAAAAAGCACCTTTAGCGGCTTCAAAAAATATGTTTTTGGACAAAGACGGAAATGTCATAAAAGGAAAAAGTACTGAAACAGCTTTAGCAATTGGTGTTCCCGGAACAATTGCAGGAGTTTTTGCGGTTCATAAAAAATTAGGATCGTTACCAATGTCTGAAATCCTAAAACCCGTAATCGCACTTGCTGAAAAAGGTATTGTAGTTACTAAAAAACAACAAAAACAACTGGAAAATTATCATGATGCAATTGTAAAAGCTAATGGCCCAAATACACTTATGGCCAAAGAATTCAAAGAAAATGACACTATAAAATATCCTGCGCTGGCCAATACTTTGAAAAGAATTTTAAAAAATGGACGAGATGAATTTTACAAAGGCAAAACTGCTCAAATTTTAGTGGATTATTTAAAGAAAAAAGGTGGTATTATAACCTTAAAAGATTTGGCGATTTATGAAGCAAAATGGAGAAAACCGCTTCAATTTGATTATAAAGATTTAAAAATAACTTCGATGGCTCCTCCAAGCAGTGGCGGAATCTGTCTAGCACAAATCATGAAAATGGTTGCGCCATTTTATCTTTCAAAAATGGGACATAATTCGGAACAATCCATTCAAGTTATTGTAGAAGCCGAAAGAAGAGCTTATGCTGATAGAAGTCAGTTTTTAGGCGATCCTGATTTTGTAAAAATCCCAATTAACGGTCTTTTATCTGATAGTTATTTAAAAGAAAGAATGGCAAATTTTAATTCAGAAAAAGCGACTTTATCATCTGATATAAAAGAAGGAAAAGTAACTTATAGCGAAAGTACCGAAACCACTCACTATTCTATTGTTGATGCACAAGGAAATGCTGTTGCGGCCACAACAACAATCAATGACGGATTTGGATCAAAATATTATTGTGATGAATTGGGCTTTTTCTTAAACAATGAAATGGACGATTTTAGTGCAAAACCAGGATCTCCAAATATGTTTGGATTGGTTGGAAACGAAGCCAACAGCATCACTCCACAAAAAAGAATGCTTAGCTCGATGACGCCAACGATTGTCGAAAAAAACGGAAAACTTTATATGGTTGTTGGCTCGCCAGGTGGTTCTACAATTATAACATCAGTATTGCAAACAATTTTAAATGTTTACGAATATAATTTGAGCATGCAAGAGGCTGTAAATGCACCACGTTTTCATCATCAATGGTTGCCTGATCTAATTACTTTTGAGCCAAAAGCTTTTAGTGACACAACATTATCAAAACTAAAAGCAAAAGGATATTTGATCAGCGAAAATACAACACCAGTAATTGGAAAAGTAGATGCCATTTTGGTTCTGCCTGATAACACTCTTGAAGGAGGTGCCGATTTTCGTGGCGATGACAAGGCGACTGGATTTTAAACATAAAAGATTTACATCAAAAAATTGTATAAAATTGAATGTTTAGAACTAAATTTGTATTCCCCAGTAACTTTGTAAAAAAACTATGATAAAACGACTTTTTCGAAAACTAGAAAGCATTATTGCCTTAGCTCAATCTTTACTGACGCCAAAGCAGTTTATTTTTTTGTCGAGTGTCTTAGTCGGGATTTCATGTGCTTTTGCAGTAATTGTTTTAAAGACTTTCGCACACAGCGTTTTTTCTTTTGCAACTTACATCAATGGGGTTTTAAAACTGAGTTTCATTAACAGTATCTTGCCTATAATTGGTATTCTATTGACTGTTTTTGTTATCAAAAAAGTTTTAAACGGAACGATTCAAAAAGGGACTTCACAGATTTTATATGCAGTTGCAAAAAAGGCCAGCATCATTCCGAAGAAACAAATGTATGCCCAGATTGTTACAAGCTCTTTGACTGTAGGTTTGGGAGGTTCTGCCGGATTAGAAAGTCCGATTGTAATCACTGGAGCCGCTTTTGGATCAAATTATGCTCAAAACTATAAACTCGCATACAAAGACCGAACATTATTAATTGGTTGCGGTGTTGCGACCGGAATTGCAGTACTTTTAACGCTCCTATTGCCGGAGTACTTTTTGCGATTGAAGTTTTATTGGTGGATGTGAGTATTTCTGCTTTTACACCAATTATGATTTCTGCCGCTACAGGTGCATTGGTTTCAGCCATTGTTTTAGATGAAACAATCCTTTTGTCTTTTAAAAAACAAGAAGCCTTCAATTATCACAACATTCCCCTTTACGTTGTTTTAGGAGTTTTGACAGGTTTTGTCGCGGTTTATTATGCTCGAAATTTTCAGCGCGTTGAGCATTATTTTGCTAAAATGGAAATCGGTCCGTACAAAAAAGCTTTAATAGGTTCATCTCTTTTGGCACTGCTGATTTTCGTTTTCCCAACATTGTTTGGTGAAGGATATGAAAGCATCAAAACTTTATCTGAAAGTGATCCAGGACAATTGTTAGACAATACCTTATTTGCCGATTTTAGAAACAACCAATGGGTTTTACTTTTGTTTGTTGGATGTACAATGATGGTAAAAGTCTTCGCATCTGGGCTTACACTTGGAAGTGGCGGAAATGGAGGTAATTTTGCTCCTTCCCTATTTTTAGGGTCTTATTTGGGGTATTTTTTCTCCAAATTAGTAAGCCTTACTGGTATATCACATTTGCCAATCAGCAACTTCACTATGGTTGGAATGGCAGGTATCTTGAGTGGATTATTTCATGCACCATTAACCGCGATATTCCTTATTGCCGAAATTACAGGAGGCTACGGATTAATGATTCCGCTTATGATCGTTTCATCTATCAGTTTTGCAATATCAAAACGATTTGAAAAATATTCGCTTGACGTAAAAAATCTTGCCAAAAAAGGTCATGCTTTCACCAGCAATAAAGATTCTAATATTCTATCAACTTTAGACATCGATAGCATTATTCAATGCGATTACCTTACGGTTCATCCAGATGAAAATTTAAGCAAACTGGTCGATCTAATTTCACATTCAAATCAAGTTGTTTTTCCGGTTGTAAACAATGAAAAAGATTTAGTTGGAGTTGTACATTTTAATGATATTCGTGAGATTATTTTTAACACGTATCGCGTCAAATACACCCAAATTAAAGATGTAATGAAAATTCCCGTCGCTACTATTTCATCATATGACAGTATGGAAATCGTAATGACAAAATTCGAAAACTCAAAATCAGCATTTTTGCCTGTACTTCGAAATGAAAAATACTACGGCATCATTTCAAAATCTATCGCACTTGAAGCTTACCGAATGAAATTGCGTTCTATGACGATTGAATAATTTTTAATATCGGATACGTTATTTTTTTTGTTTATCCGATATTAAGAAGTATCTTTGTAGGATTATGTTTAATATTGACCTAACATACAGAGAAGAATTTCAATCAACTTTTGATAGATTGTATCAAAAAAGGCTGGAACTGCAAAACAGCAGACCATTGCCTAATATTGCTTTAAACAAAATACGAGAAAGTCTTTCTCTCGAGTGGACTTACAATTCAAACAGTATTGAAGGGAACACACTTAGTTTGCGAGAAACCCAAATGGTGATTCAAGAAGGAATTACTATTAAGGGCAAATCGTTGCGTGAACATTTTGAAACCCATAATCATGACAAAGCTATTGATTACCTCTACTCTATTGTCGATGAAAATTACAAGCTAAGGAGCATAGATATCCTATCTATTCATGGTTTGGTAATGCGCTCTATCGAAGAAGATTTTGCAGGAAGAATTCGCAATGGAGGTGTTCGCATTTCTGGAGCCAATTTTATGCCTCCAAATGCCAATAAAGTTTCAGATTATTTAGATGAACTTATAGAATTTATCAATACAAATCCCTTAGGTCTAAACGATATTGAACTTGCCACAATCTATCATCATAAACTGGTCTGGATTCATCCTTTTTTTGATGGAAATGGGCGCACGGTACGTTTAAGTATGAATTTGTTATTAATGCGTTGTGGTTTTCCACCAGCCATTATTCTTAAAAATGATAGAAAGAAATATTATGAAGCTCTCAACCAAGCCAATAATGGAAATTATCAAAAATTGACCCTTTTAATGTGTCAGGCACTAGAGCGAACCCTCAATATTTATCTTGGTGCAATGCCAGGAAGCAGTTATGATTACCAACCGATACAAAACATAGTTAGTGAACCTGATACTCCTTATGGCCAAGAATATGTAAGCTTACTGGCAAGAACAGGAAAAATTGATGCTTACAAAGAAGGCCGAAATTGGTATACAACCAAAGAAGCAATTGAAAACTATATGGCAACCCGAAAAAGAAAACGCTGATTTTAAATCAGCGTTTTTTGTTACTATTTGTAACATAAACTTTTGCTATCGAGCACTAAAAGAATAAATCAAAGTGGTAACTTTGCGTTTTGCTCAAAATTATGTTAGACAAAGACAATACTATTGAAGTTCTTGGCGCAAGAGTTCATAATCTGAAAAATATCGATATTTCAATTCCGCGTGAAAAACTGGTTGTAATTACCGGTCTTTCAGGTTCGGGAAAATCTTCTTTGGCATTTGATACTATTTATGCCGAAGGTCAGCGTCGTTATGTTGAAACTTTTTCGGCTTATGCCAGACAATTCCTTGGTGGATTAGAACGTCCGGATGTTGATAAAATCGACGGACTTTCTCCGGTAATTGCAATTGAACAAAAAACAACCAGCAAAAGTCCACGTTCTACCGTTGGAACTATTACTGAAATCTACGATTTCCTTAGACTTTTATTTGCCCGTGGTGCTGACGCTTATAGTTACAACACCGGCGAAAAAATGGTTTCGTATTCTGACGAACAAATTAAAGATTTGATTATTCAGGATTATAATGGTAAACGGATCAATATTTTAGCTCCAGTTATTAAAGCCAGAAAAGGTCATTATGCTGAACTTTTCCAGCAAATTACCAAACAAGGATTCTTGAAAGTCCGCGTAAATGGCGATGTCCAAGATTTAGTTTCGGGAATGAAATTAGACCGTTACAAAACTCACGATATAGAGATTGTTGTAGATCGAATGGTTATTGAAGATAATCCTGACACCCAAAAAAGACTTTCAGAAAGCATTAATACAGCCATGCATCATGGCGAAGATGTTTTAATGATTTTAGATCAAGATTCGAATGAAGTTCGCTATTTCAGTAGAAATTTGATGTGTCCTACAACTGGAATTTCATACCAAAATCCAGAGCCAAATTTATTTTCGTTCAACTCTCCAAAAGGAGCCTGCCCGCATTGCAACGGATTAGGAACGGTACATGAAATCAACGTAAAAAAGATTATTCCGAATCCGAAATTATCGATCAAAAGTGGTGGTTTTGCTCCGCTTGGCGAATACAAATCTTCATGGATTTTCAAACAATTAGAAACCATTGGAGAAAAATTCGGATTTAAGATTACGGATCCAATTGAGAAAATTCCAGAAGAAGCCATGACAATGATTCTTCATGGTGGAAAAGATAAATTTACAATAAGCTCAAAAGATTTGGGCGTTACCAGAGATTATAAAATTGATTTTGAAGGAATTTCGAATTTCATCAAAAACCAATATGACGAAAGCTCTTCAACAGCTTTAAAGCGTTGGGCAAAAGATTTTATGGACGAAATTGACTGTCCAGTTTGTGAAGGATCACGCCTGAAAAAAGAAGCTCTATTTTTTAGAGTGAATGAAAAAAATATCACCGAATTGTGTGATATGGATATTTCAGATTTAACAGCTTGGTTTCAAGATTTAAATAGCCATTTGACAGACAAACAGCTTTTAATTGCATCTGAAGTTGTAAAAGAAATCAAAGATCGTTTGAACTTTTTGATGAATGTTGGTTTGAACTATTTGGCTTTAAGCCGAAGCTCAAAATCGCTTTCTGGTGGTGAAGCACAGCGTATTCGTCTAGCAACACAAATTGGCTCGCAATTGGTTGGTGTTTTATATATTTTGGATGAGCCAAGTATTGGTTTGCATCAAAGAGATAACGAAAAACTGATTCAGTCTTTAGAGCAATTGCGCGACATTGGAAACTCTGTAATTGTGGTGGAACACGACAAAGACATGATCGAAACCGCTGATTATGTAATTGATATTGGGCCAAAAGCTGGTAAATATGGAGGAGAAATCATTAGTATAGGAACTCCAAAAGAAACTTTGGCTTCCGACACTATTACCGCTCAATATTTGAATGGCAAAATGAAATTTGACATTCCGAAAGAAAGACGAAAAGGAAATGGCAAATTCTTAAAACTGACTGGAGCAACAGGAAACAATCTTAAAAACGTTTCTATCGAAATTCCGTTAGGGCAATTAACCTGCGTTACAGGCGTTTCAGGAAGCGGTAAATCGACTTTGATTAATGAGACACTTTATCCAATTTTAAATGCATATTATTTCAATGGCGTAAAAAAACCACAGCCTTACAAAAAAATCGAAGGTTTAGAACATATTGACAAAGTAATTGATATTGACCAAAGTCCGATTGGAAGAACGCCACGTTCAAATCCAGCAACATACACGGAGGTTTTTACTGAAATCAGAAACTTATTTACCATGACTTCTGAAAGTATGATTCGTGGTTACAAAGCGGGACGTTTCAGTTTTAACGTAAAAGGCGGACGTTGCGAAACTTGTGAAGGTTCTGGCGTTAGAACGATCGAAATGAACTTTTTGCCAGATGTTTACGTAGAATGCGAAACTTGCCAAGGAAAACGTTTCAACAGAGAAACTTTAGAAATTCGATATAAAGGAAAATCTATTTCTGATGTTTTGGATATGACGGTTGATGAAGCAGTTCCATTCTTTGAAAACATTCCGAAGATTCATAGAAAAATCAAAACCATTCAGGATGTTGGATTAGGTTATATTACGCTTGGTCAACAAAGCACAACACTTTCTGGTGGTGAGGCGCAACGTATTAAATTGGCTGGAGAATTATCGAAAAAAGATACTGGAAATACATTTTATATACTAGATGAACCAACAACAGGATTACACTTTGAAGACATTCGCGTTTTGATGGAAGTAATCAATAAATTGGTTGATAAAGGAAATACAATTCTAGTTATCGAGCATAATATGGACGTTATCAAACTTGCCGATTATATTATCGATATTGGTCCCGAAGGTGGAAAAGGTGGCGGACAATTAGTAGCTAAAGGAACTCCTGAAGAAGTGGCTCAGAATAAAAAAAGTTATACAGCTAAATTTTTGAAGAAAGAATTGGAGTAAAATTCATATTTATCAAAGTTTAAAACTAAAAGACCAACAAACCCTAGCTTTCTATAAAGTAACCACAACGTTTGTCATTTCGACGAAGGAGACTCGAGCGATAGCGAACAGGCGAAGCAAATCTTCGCAAGTAACTCCGCAAAGTAAGTCCAATCTTTGTCGAGCTTCTCGTGGAGATTTCTCCTTCGTCGAAATGACAAAAATGTGCAAATCAACTTTATAATTTATCTTCTATCAAAATTCATCACACCCTTGGTTATAAACTTTGAGAAAGATTTAGAAAAAAACATCCTATTTTAATACACAGTATACACCTGATAATGAAATAAAAAACCAAAATTTCATTATTACCAAAACATTACTATTAGATTATAACCTTCCCTTTTTACAACAATTCTAATAAAAAGTGTTAATTTAGCATCCGCCTTTTTTCAAAAATTTGAGCTTAATATAAAATGTTTCGATTAAACCGATTGTTCAATTGAAACCGATTGCCCTAGCCCTGATGGGAGCGGCATCCTTTTGTGGTGGGGTTCACCACAAAAGATATAGCGGACAGCAGGAACTAGCTCCTTCTTCTAACTATAAAAAATATCAGCTTTAAATAAAAATAATAAATTAAAATACCTAAAATGAGATTAGAAGATTTTGATAATGATGAAGATAAAGTAATCCAAGACAGTTTAAAACAAAAGACTTGGAATGAAATTAAATCCAATGACAGCTGGGCAATTTTTAAAATTATGTCTGAGTTTGTAAATGGTTACGAAAGCATGGGACGTATTGGTCCGTGTGTTTCTATTTTTGGATCGGCAAGAACGAAACCAGATGACAAATACTATCAATTGGCTGAAAAAATTGCTTTTAAAATCAGTAAAGCGGGTTACGGCGTAATTACGGGAGGAGGCCCGGGAATTATGGAAGCCGGAAACAAAGGGGCACATTTAGGAGGCGGAACTTCGGTAGGTTTGAACATCGAATTGCCTTTTGAACAGCATTTTAATCCTTATATCGATCACGATAAAAACTTGAATTTCGATTATTTCTTTGTGAGAAAAGTAATGTTCGTTAAATATTCACAAGGTTTTGTAGTTATGCCGGGAGGTTTTGGAACTTTGGACGAAATGTTTGAAGCGATTACCTTGATTCAGACTAAGAAAATTGGAAAATTCCCAATTATATTAGTTGGAGTGGAATTCTGGTCAGGATTGATTGATTGGGTAAAAACCGTTTTGGTAGAAAAAATGCATACCGTTAGTCCAGAAGATTTGAACTTATTTAAAGTGGTTGATACAGAAGACGAAGTTGTTGAAGCTTTGGATAAATTCTACAAGAAATACGATTTGAGTCCAAATTTCTAAAATATTCTTTTGCAATATAAATCAGCAAATAATTTAAGTAACTGTTTTAATGTCAACTTAATTTGCTTATAATATGATTAAATTTTAAGAGCTGTTTTTTAAAACAGCTTTTTTTATGCTATTTTTACAAAAATCCAAAAGATCTTGATACACGTAACTTAATATATATTCATACTATTTTTACGCCACTACTTGAAATCATTATATAAAATTTTTATCCTGATTTTTGTTTTATTGAGCTCAGTAAAACAATATGCACAACATCAATCTAAGATGGAAGTGGCGGTTAATCTTGACCTTAAAACACTTAATGTTAGGCAAGACATTACGTACTACAATACTTCTAACGATTCTTTGGACACAATTGTGCTGAATGATTGGAACAATGCATTTTCGGATAAAAACACGCCTTTAGCTCGACGTTTTTCAGATGAGTTTTACAGAGGTTTTCATGTGGCCAAACCTGAAGAAAGAGGAAATACGACTATTTTGAATCTTACAGATTCTGATGATTTAGCACTTGAATGGCAAAGGACAGATAAAAACCCTGATTTTATTGTTATCAAATTAAACAAAAAACTGTATCCAGGCGAGAAAATTGATTTGCATCTTATCTATATTTCAAAAATTCCAAGTGCAAAATTCACGCATTACGGTTTTGATCAAAACGGAGGCATGATTTTAAAAAACTGGTTTTTGAGTCCTGCCCGATTCGAAAATCATTATTTTGTAAAAAACAATAATTTCAATCTTGATGATATTGCAAATGCCGTAGTGGATTATCAAGTTGAAATAAAACTTCCTGCAAATTATTTTATCAGTACTGATTTGGATTCGGTTTCAAAGGATGATTCTAATTCATCTTTTACAAATTATATTTTTTCTGGAAAAAACAGAACCGATTTCAATGTTATTATTGAGAAACAGAACAGTTTCAGAAGCTATACAAATGGAGATTTAGAAATAGTTTCAGATTTGAAAACAAAGAAATTGAATGAAATTCAAAGAGCGATAATCATCAACAGAGTAGCGACTTTTGCAAATGAATTTATTGGAAAATATCCACATTCAAAAATCTCAGTTTCGCAAGCAGATTATGACCGAAATCCGTTTTACGGACTAAATCAGCTTCCTTCCTTTATCAGTCCGTTTTCAGACGAATTTATCTTCGAAATTACTTTTCTGAAAACTTACCTCAGCAATTATCTGAAAAACTCTCTTAAGCTAGATCCAAGAAAAGACAATTGGATTTATGATGGAATCCAGATTTATACCATGATGAAATACATGGAAGAGCATCATTTAGATCAAAAAATGCTAGGAAGACTTTCGGATATGAAACTTTTTGACAGCTACAACATTACCAATCTGACATTTAACGAGCAGTACAGTTATTATTATATGCTGATGGCTCGAAAAAATCTAGATCAGCCACTTGGAGACCCAAAAAATACGCTCATCAAATTCAACGAACAGATTGCTAGCAAATACCGCGCAGGATTGAGCTTAAGTTATTTAGATGATTATCTGAATCATAATATTGTACCTGAAAGTGTGCAAGAGTTTTATGCCTTGAATAAAACACAGCAAACAAACCGATATGATTTTGAAAAAATTCTGACTGAAAACAGTCCAAAAAAATCGACTGGTTTTTTAGAACCATTATTGAATCACGCGATATTATAGATTATAAATTTACTGATGTTTCAAGAACAAAAGACAGCGTTCAATTTTCGATAAAAAATAAAACGGGAGTTTTTGCTCCGATTCCGGTTTACGGAATCAAAAAAAATGAAGTTGTTTTTAAAGAATGGATTGAACCAAAAAACAATGATTCGGTTTATCATTTCAGCCGAAAAAATGCTGATAAAATTGTCTTGAATTACGATAACGAAGTTCCAGAATACAATCAGCGAAACAATTGGAAATCATTAAAAACAATTGCGATAACAAATCGTCCAATCAAATTCAATTTTGCAAAAGATTTAGAAGATCCGTACTATAATCAAATTTTATATATTCCGACTTTAACTTACAACTATTATGACGGTATAACGCCTGGAATTCGCTTTCATAATAAAACCATATTAGACAAGCCTTTTTTATTTGACATTAATCCGGCTTATTCAATCAAAGCGCAAACCATATCAGGTTCTTCGGCATTTTCTTGGAATCAATATTATCGAAATAGTACGTTGTTCAATGTGCGATATTCCATAAGCCAGAATTATTTTCATTATGCACCAGATGCCACTTATTTGAGATTAAATCCAATGGTACAATTGCGTATTCGTGAAGAAAATTTTAGAGACAACAGAAAACAGTTAATTATGTTTCGCCAAGTTATTGTAAACCGTGAAGCAAGCGAATACATCACCGATAATTCAAAACCAAATTATTCTATTTTTAATGCCCGATATTCAAATACCAAAACAGAACTTGTCAATCATTTCAGTTATATGAATGATATTCAGTTTTCTGGAGATTTTGGAAAACTGTCTGGAGAAGTTGAATATCGACGTTTGTTTGAAAACAATCATAAACTAAATTTACGATTGTACGCTGGAGCATTTTTATACAACACAACAAATTCAGATTATTTCAGTTTTGGTTTAGACAGGCCGACAGATTATTTATTTGATTATAATTTGTTTGGAAGATCAGAATCAACAGGATTTTTCAGTCAGCAATATGTAATTGCTGAAGGTGGATTTAAATCGCAATTAGAACCTTCTTACGCCAATCAATGGATGACAACTTTAAATGCAAGTTATGCCATTTGGAACTGGGTTGAAGTGTACGGAGATATTGGATTTTTGAAAAATAAGCATGAAAAAGAGTTTTTTGCATATGATAGTGGTATTCGTTTAAACTTGGTCCCAGATTATTTTGAACTCTATTTTCCAGTCTATTCGAACAATGGATGGGAAATTTCTCAAAGCAAATACAACGAAAAAATACGATTTGTGATAACTTTTTCTCCAAAAACATTAGTCAATCTTTTCACTAGAAAATGGTTTTAATCGAATAAATTTTAAACAAAATGTTGAATTATTTTTAAATAAATTGATTTTTTACTAAAAATAACATAAATAAAATACGTAGTTTTTTGATTTTAAATACAAATAATTAAATTATATTTATTTTAAAGAATTATGATTATTGATTGTTTTTAAGTAATTTCGCAGTCTCAACATGACCATTAAAGATTATGATAAAAGAAATGAACAATACTACATTGACATTTGAAGATTTCAAAACTGAGGTATTGAACGACTACAAAATTGCAGTAACTAGCCGTGAATGTAGTCTTTTAGGTCGTAAAGAAGTATTAACAGGAAAAGCCAAATTTGGAATATTTGGAGACGGAAAAGAAGTACCACAACTTGCGATGGCAAAAGCCTTCAAAAACGGTGATTTTCGTTCTGGATACTACCGCGATCAAACTTTTATGATGGCGATTGGCGAATTGACTCCAAAACAATTTTTCGCTGGTTTATACGGTCACACCGATTTAGATTTTGATCCAATGTCTGCCGGAAGACAAATGGGCGGACACTTTGTAACGCACAGTTTAAACGAAGACGGATCATGGAAAGACTTAACAAAACAAAAAAATTCAAGTTCAGATATATCGCCTACAGCTGGGCAAATGCCGAGATTGTTAGGTTTGGCTCAAGCTTCTAAAATCTACAGAAATGTTGACGGAATTACCATCAAAGATAAATTTACTGTAAATGGAAATGAAGTGGCTTGGGGAACTATTGGAAACGCAAGTACATCTGAAGGTTTGTTTTTTGAAACCATAAATGCTTGCTGGAGTTTTACAAGTTCCGATGGTAATGAGTGTTTGGGATGATGAATACGGAATTTCGGTTCACGCCAAACATCAAACTACAAAAGAAAACATTTCTGAAATTCTAAAAGGATACCAACGCGACGAAGATTCTAAAGGTTATGATATTTTTAGAGTAAAAGGCTGGGATTATGCTGAACTGGTTTCAACATATGAAAGAGCTGGCAAGATCGCCCGCGAAGAACATATTCCGGTTTTGATTCACGTAAATGAGCTGACACAACCTCAAGGGCACTCTACTTCTGGTTCGCACGAACGTTACAAAAGCGGAGAAAGATTAGCTTGGGAAAGAGATTTTGACTGTATTCGTCAAATGCGTTTATGGATGATTGCAATCAATATTGCCTCGCCTGAAGAGCTTTCTGAAATTGATTTTCAATTGAAAAATGAAGTATTACAAGCTAAAAAAGATGCTTGGAATTCATTTATCAATCCAATTATTGAAGAACAAAACAATCTTTTGGCTTTATTGGAACAAATTGCAGAAGCAAGCGTCAATCATAAAGACAGAATTAAAAAATATATTTCGGAATTACGTGCTATTAAAGCGCCTTTGAAAAAAGAACTTTTAGTTTATGCTAGAAAAATTCTTCGTTTTATTGAAGTTCCAAACAGCAAAGTACTTTTAGCAAACTGGATTACAAGATTCTTGAATGAAACTCAAGAAAAATTCAGCAGTAATTTGCACTCTGATTCAGATAAAAATGTTTTCTCAGTACAAAAAGTACTTCCTGAATATGGAGAAAATGCCAAAGCTGATATCGACGGAAGAATGCTTTTGCGTGACAACTTTGATGCTTTGTTTGCTAAATATCCCGAAACTTTAATTTTTGGTGAAGATGTTGGAAACATTGGTGACGTAAACCAAGGTTTAGAAGGCATGCAGGAAAAATACGGAGAACTTCGTGTTGCCGATGTCGGAATTCGTGAAGCTACAATTATCGGACAAGGAATTGGAATGGCTTTAAGAGGTCTGCGCCCAATTGCTGAAATCCAATATTTAGATTATTTATTATATGCAATCCAAATCATGAGTGATGATTTGGCTACATTACAATATAGAACTGTTGGAAAACAAAAAGCGCCGTTAATCATCAGAACTCGTGGGCACCGTTTAGAAGGTATCTGGCATTCTGGTTCTCCAATGGGAATGATTATCAATGCTATTCGTGGTATTCACGTTTTGGTTCCAAGAAATATGACTCAAGCGGCAGGTTTTTATAATACACTTTTAGAATGTGATGAACCTGCATTAGTAATTGAGTGTTTAAACGGTTACCGTTTAAAAGAAAAAGCACCATTGAATTTTGGTGAATTCAAAACGCCAATTGGTGTTGTTGAAACTATGAAAGAAGGGGCAGATATTACTTTAGTTTCTTACGGATCTACCTTAAGATTGGTTCAGCAAGTCGCAACAGAATTGTTAGATCTAGGAATTGATTGTGAAGTTATTGACATCCAGTCTCTTCTTCCTTTTGATGTAAACAAGGATATTGTAAAAAGTATTGCAAAAACAAATCGTCTTTTAGTAATTGATGAAGATGTTCCTGGAGGAGCTTCAGCATTCATTTTACAGCAAATCCTTGAAGAACAAGATGCTTACAAATATCTTGACAGCAAACCGCAAACGCTTGCCGCAAAAGCCCACAGACCTGCCTACGGAACTGATGGCGATTATTTCTCTAAACCTTCTGCCGAAGATATTTTTGAGAAAGTGTACAGCATGATGAATGAAGTTAATCCTTCTAAATTCCCTAGTTTGTACTAAGAATTTAGAATGTTTTAGATAAAAGAAAAGCTCCAATAATTTTGGAGCTTTTTTTGTTTTATGTACAAAGTCACGAATTGTTTGTCATTTCGAGCGGAGGGAGAAATCACACTAGTAATTCGAAAAAAATTGCTCAACTGTGCGGAGCTACTTGTGGAGATCCCTCGTTCCTCGGGATGACAAGATTGTAGATAAATATCGAAAGAATTAAACAATTATTAATTACAACTACAGACCATCAACCATCAACAATCAACCATCAACAATCAACCATCAACTAATTAAATATCCTTCAGCATCATTCTTGCCTTCTCTAAATCCTCAGCCGTATCAATTCCAATTCCAACATGTGTAGTCTCCACCATTTTAATACGTTTTCCGAATTCTAAATATCTTAATTGCTCCAACTTCTCAGAAGCTTCTAGAGATTTCATTGGAAGGCTATAAAAGTCTAATAAAGCTTGTTTTCTAAAAGCATAAATTCCGATGTGCTGAAAATATCTCACTCCAACATTTTTCTCTCTTGGATACGGAATTACAGATCTTGAAAAATACAATGCAAACTGCGACTGATCTACCACAACTTTCACATTATTCGGATTATTGATTTCGTCTTCATCTGTGATTTCACGCATTAACGAAGCCAAATCAACTTTTCTATCTGGATCATTTTTAAAAACCGATAAAACTTGCGCTAAAGGTTCCGCCTCTGTAAAAGGTTCATCGCCTTGCACATTTACCACAATATCAACATCAAGATCAGCAATAGCCTCAGCAATTCTGTCACTTCCAGATTCATGCTCTTTGATGCTCATAATGGCTTTTCCGCCATTAGACACAATTTCATCAAAAATCAAATCAGAATCGGTTACCACAAAAACATCATCGAATAATTTTGTTGAAACCGCGACTTCATATGTTCTTAAAATTACTGTTTTGCCTCCTAAATCCTGCATTAGTTTTGCCGGAAAACGCGTTGAAGCATATCTGGCTGGAATTACCGCTATTATTTTCATTTTTATATTTTACTGAGCTTAAAAAACTCAAAATTTAGTAATTTAATTTTCACTGGTTTTAAGTGTTTGCAAATATGCAAAAATTACTTTTAAATTTTCTGTTTTTCCATTTCTGTAAAGGATGAAAATCATGTTCATGAATATTAAAACAAAAAATTAAACCGAAACTGTGACACGAAGATAAGTTGCAGGAATTAATGTAGAATTTGTGTCATTACTTTGGTTTTGGCTATTAACTAATCCTTCAAGTTTAGCATACAAATCCGAAGTTTTCCCGTTTTGTTCCGTCGCTTCAAAAGCATTCATCGTTGGACCATAGTACGTTTTTAATCGATTCAGCCACTCCGAAGGTGGGAATGCTCGCTTTAAATGTAAAGGTATCCCGCTCAAAGGAAATATTTTCTTTAGGAACACCCGCATTTGTGAATCTTTCGATTACATTATCCTCAATACCCCAAAGCATCGGACTTACAAAACCCTCAGGAGGCGGTGGCGTAAATTCAGCACTAATTTTCAAGATTTGTGCAATCAATGTTGGATCTCCCGGTATCCAATTACCCATAATAACTTTACCTCCAGGTTTTGTGACACGCACCATTTCTTTAGCAACATCAAAAGGTTTTGGGGCAAACATTGCTCCAAAAATACTCATCGTAACATCGTAAGCTTGATCTTTCAATTCATTCAAATCGGTTGCGTCACCTTCTTGAAATACAATATTGTCCAATCCTTCCTTTTTTGCTCGAAGATTACCAGCTTCAACTAAATTTCTTGCTATATCAACACCTAAAACATTGGCTCCTAATTTTGCCGAAGGTATTGCCGTAGTGCCATCTCCACAACCGAGATCTAAAACGTTGCTATTTGCTTTAATTCCAACTTTGGCAACCAATTCCGCACCGCTTTCTCTCATAGATTCTGCAACGCGCGTAAAATCGCCTTTTTCCCATAATGCTTTGTTTGGATTCATCTTAGTTTTATCAGTGATTATAGTGCTGATGCCGCACTTTTACTTAATTTGTAAACATCCTCTATCCTTTTTTAAATCATCACCAGTTAATCACAAAAGGCATTTAAAAAACTACTTAAAAAAGAAGACATAAAACAAATAATCAACTGACAAACAATTACTTACACAAAAATAAACAAATTTAGATGAAACATTTTATTATCTCACAAAATTTATTTATTAAAACAAATTCTGCAGATTATAACTTTCAGATCATTATCACATAATTGGAAAAGTTTGATGAGTTATTTCGGTATTTCCATATAAAAACAAAATACTATCGCAAAAAGCTTTCTAAAGTATTTTTGTAACATTTTCATTAAAGCATTGTTATTTAATTTCTTAGAATATTTTTATTTTTATGTAAAAAACATGAAAAGAACCTTTACTTCTATCCTGCTCTATTTCTTTTTAATTTTTACTTCAAATGCTTTTTCTCAGAATAAACCCATAAATGCATTCACAAACCGAATTTTTGATGGAAAAGGTTATCGGCCATTGGGTGATTTGAAATGGAAATTTAAAACAGATGGAAAAATCTTTTCCTCGCCAATTGTTAAAAACGGAGCAATTTATATAGGAAGTGAAGACGGTTTTTTATACTGTATCAATGAAAAATCGGGAAACATCAACTGGAAATTCAAAACCGATGGTGCCGTTCACAGTTCGGCCAGTTTAGATAATAATATGGTTTATTTTGGAAGTTTTGACGGGTATTATTATGCCCTAAATGCGACAACCGGAAAAGAAATCTGGAAGTTTAAAACCAAAGGCGAAAATTGGTATCGAGAAATCGGAATGTGGGGAATGAAACCAAACGATATGCTGATGAACGATTTATGGGATTTTTATTTATCATCGCCTGTTATTTATAAAGATAAAAATACAGCTTTAGTGATTTTTGGAAGCAGTGATGGAAATATGTACGCTGTCGACTCAAAAAATGGCACTTTAAAATGGACTTTCAAAACAAATGATCCTATTCACAGTACTCCTGTTATCGAAAAAGAGAATTTGTATTTTGGAGGTTGGGACGGAATTTTCTACGCCTTAGACTGTAAAACCGGAAAAGAGAAATGGCATTTTTCAACTGAAGTCAAAACTGGATTTAAAGGCATTCAGGCTTCTGCTGTTGTTGCAAATGGCTTGGTTTATTTTGGAGCCAGAGATCCTTTTTTGTTTGCGCTTAACGCAGAAACCGGAAAATTAGTTTGGAAATACAATGCCGAGAATTCCTGGATTTTGAGTTCGGCTGTTGTTCAAGATAATGTACTTTACGTTGGAACTTCCGACACTTATGCATTATTGGCGCTTGAAGCGAAAACAGGTCAGGAAAAGTACCGATTTAAAGGAAACGGTTATATTTATTCTTCTCCGGCAATATCAGGAAACACCGCTTATTTCGGCGATTTTAGCGGTAATTTTTTCGCTTTAAACTTGCTTTCGAACGGAAAAATATCTGATTTTATAAGTACGGAAAACAGAAAAAAATATGCTCCTGAAATTTTAAACAACAATCATCTTGATTTTACATACGCTTCTAAACAAGCCGATTTATCTGTTTATACCGAAAATCAAAAAGTAATGAACGAATTTTACAAATTAGGTCCAATTGTTTCATCGCCATTCATAAACAACAATACCATTTATTTTGGAAGTGCCGATGGCTATTTATACGCATATAATTTGAAATAATTCTTCGCGCATCTCTGCGAAACCTTTGTGAATCTCTGTGAAATAGTTATTACGCAAAGTTGCACAAAGGTTTCGCAGAGATTCTCAAAGTTATATTACATAATTTTTACTGAGGTCATACTCAAAGAACCTGCTAATAATTTATCATTAAAAAGTTCCATTTCGTCTGTTTTATCTTTTAAGCCTAAAGTATAAAGCAAAGGCAAATAATGATCCGGAGTTGGAATCGCCAATTGAACGGCTTTATTCATTTTTTCGAAATCAATCAAAGGCTGAAAATTTCCGTCTAATAAATAATTATTTACTGTTTCTCTTGCTTCAATTGCCCAGTCATAACCATAATTGTCTTTGTCAAAATTTCTGAAATCGACCATTCTAAGATTGTGGACAATATTACCGCTTCCAATGATTAAAACACCTTTGTAACGAAGTTGTTGTAATTTCTGAGCCAATTCAAAATGATATTGCCCTGATTTTGTATAATCAATACTTAATTGAATCACAGGAACATCTGCATTTGGATATAAATGTTTTATAACGCTCCACGCGCCATGATCTAAACCCCAATGTTCGTCTAATTCAACCTGAACCGGATCTAATATTTTCTTAGTTTCAACCGCTAATTCCGGGCTCCCTTTTGCTGGATATTGTACGTCAAAAAGCGCCTGCGGAAAACCTCCAAAATCATGAATGGTTCTCGGCATTTCCATTGAAGTTACTTTGGTTCCTTTGGTAAACCAATGCGCCGAAACACACAAAATAGCATTTGGCTGTGGCAATGTTTTTGCCAATTCACGAAAACCGGTTACAAACTGATTTTCTTCAATTGCATTCATTGGGCTTCCGTGTCCTAAAAATAAAACCGGCATTTTATCTGTATTCGAAAACGTTGATGAAATCGAATGTAAGTCGTTTAGTGTTGTCATTTTATAAAAGTTTTTTTGCCACAGATTGAAAGGATTAAAAAGATTTCGTAAAATGCGTATAATTTTTCTCGCAGATTTCGCAGATTCTACAGATTTTTTTAGTTAAGTTTCTCAAAGAATAATCTGCAGAATCTGTAAAATCTGCGAGAAACAAAAAGTTAGCGCATTTAATGAAATCGTTCTGCTTTGAACAAAAAATCTGTGAGAATCCTTTTAATCTGTGGCTAAAATTTTATTCCTCAAAACTCTCGTCTTTAAATCCTATCAAATATAGCTTATTTTTGGCACGAGTCATAGCGGTATAAAGCCATCTGATGTAATCACGATCGATTCCGTCTGGTAAATATGGCTGTTCGATAAAAACAGTATTCCACTGCCCACCTTGCGATTTGTGACATGTGATTGCGTATGAGAATTTTACTTGTAATCCGTTGAAATATTCATTTTCCTTAACTTTCTGAAATCGTTTGTATTTTGTTGGTTCGTCTTCATAATCTTTCATTACTTCTTCGTACAAACGATTCGATTCTTCATAAGTCAATGATGGCGATTCGCTTTTAATGGTATCCAAAATCAAAACCGTTTCAAAAGGAATTTGGTTCGGATAATCGACCATTCTGATTTTTACTTTCGCAAAAGTAAAACCGTATAATTCTTTGATTCCGAACATCTCCAAAACTTCGATAATATCGCCATTCGCAATAAAACCAGCTTCGTCAGTTTCTTTCAGCCAGAAATAATTGTTTTTTACAACCATCAAAAAATCACCAACCGAAAGTTCGCTTTCCTTAAATAAAATTCGGCTTCTGATTTGTTCATTGTACTGATTTGCTCTTTTATTCGATCGAACGATAAAAGCCGTATCTTCAATACTATAATTGCTGTAAGCTGTATTTATAGCATCCTGAATATCGTAACCATCTGTCAAACGAACAATGTCTTTAAACTTTTTTACGTTGAATCTAAATTCAGTTATAAAGCTTTCTTTCAGCAATTCTCGCAATTCTGTGGCATTAAACAAAATCCCTGAATTTTCTTCTTGACGCATTACTTCGTCCAATTCAATATGTTCAATTTCTTTATCATAATGAACACCTAAAGTCTGAATGTCTAGCGCTGGAGAAATATCTAAATTTACCGGTGGCAACTGTGCAGTATCTCCTAAAAGAATCATTTTGCAATTATTTCCAGAATATACATAATTGATCAAATCATCCAGAAGTGATCCGCTATCGAGTGTACTATCTGAAATCATCGAAGCCTCATCGACAATAAAAACGGTATTTTTATGTTTGTTGACTTGCTTGGTAAAAGCCACTCCTCCACCCGATGACTTTTTAGGAAAATATATTTTTTTATGAATGGTAAAAGCCGATGTATTTGAGTAATTCGAGATCACTTTTGTTGCGCGACCTGTTGGTGCCAGCAAAACAAACTTTTTATTGATTTCTCCAAGATTATTTACAATCGTTGAAATCACGGTTGTTTTTCCGGTTCCCGCATATCCTTTCAGCACAAAAATGGTATCATTTTTAGGTTCGGTTAGAAAAATCGCGATTTTCTGAAAAAAATATCTTGTTTGTATGTAGGCGCAAAAGGAAATCTTTTTTGTAAAACGCTGTAAAACAATGTTGAATTCATAGGGTAAAATTGTACTACAAAGTTCGGCTTTTTTAATGGCAATTTCAACTTTAAATGTTTTAAACCATACTAAGTGATATAAGCTCATTCAAAAAAAATAATACTACCGTAACGTCTACCTAACTTTTCTTTAAAATTGTTTTTTGAAATTGCAATTATAATTGTTGCTTTTTAATTTGTAAGTTTGTGGTCGCTTAAATTCTTTCTTGATTCAAAAACAGGTAACGAGTTGTAAATCAGATATGTCATTACAAAACACTAACATTATTTCTAAAAATTATAAAAAACTTTCTATTCAGGTTTCCCTGACTGGATTTTCCTATTGCTGTTTCGATACTTTAAATAATGTCATTACTTCATTTAAAGAAATCAAGTTTGACATTTCAAACAAAAGCACAAAAATTGAAGATCTTTTTACTGAAGCTTTCAAAAATAATTTGGAATTGAAAGACACTTATGATGAAGTGATGGTAATTCACAATAACAATCTTTCAACTTTTGTTCCAACTGCTTTATTTGATGAAGATTATCTAGGAAGTTATCTGCAATACACGACAAAAGTTTTTGAAACAGATTTTTTTACGTTTGATGAAATCCCAAATTATCAAATGAATTCTGTTTACATTCCGTATGTCAATATCAATAATTTTTTGATTGATAATGTGGGCTCTTTTGACTATAAACATGCCAACAGTATTTTGGTCGAAAAAATTCTGGACAATTCTAGAAACAATGACGAAAAAAAATGGTGGTCAACTTTAACCCTGGCCAGTTTGAAGTTATTGTAGTTCAGAACCAAAAACTGCTTTTTTCAATTCTTTTGAATATCAAACCCCTGAAGATTTCATATATTACCTACTATTTACTGCCGAACAATCGAATTTAAATCCGGAAATTTTCCCGCTCGAATTATTAGGCACGATAGACCAAAACGATCCGTTTTATGCCATTGCGTATAAATACATTCGTAATATATCCTTCATGGATGTAAGCACTTTACAGCAAAAAAACAGCTTCTCTTTAACAGAAAATCAAAAACATTATATTCTATTCCAATCATGAGAATCATTTCAGGAAAACACAAAGGACGTCGAATTTCTCCCCCAAAAACCTTCCTGTTAGACCCACAACTGATATGAGCAAAGAGGCATTATTTAATGTCTTGAACAATCATTTTAGTTTTGACAGTTTAAAGGTTTTGGATTTATTTTCAGGAACCGGAAACATCAGTTATGAATTCGCTTCGCGCGGAAGCGCACCAATCACGTCTGTCGATGGTGATTTTGGATGCGTAAAGTTCATCAAACAAATTTCATCAGAATATGATTTTGATATTGCGGCTACAAAAAGCGATGTTTTCAAATTTTTGGAAAACTGCAAAACTTCATACGATATTGTTTTTGCTGATCCTCCGTACGGTTTAGATCAAGCAACTTTTGAAAAAATCGTAATGACGGTTTTTGAAAGAGATTTGCTTCATGAAGACGGAATGATGATAATCGAACATTCAAAATATACAAAGCTGGATCATTTGAGTAATTTTTCTTTTCAGAAGAGTTACGGAGGTTCGTATTTCAGTTTCTTCGAATTAAATTCAACTGATGATGATGAAGAACTTCCTGGAGATTCTCCAATAAAAATTACAGATGAAGACGATTTTTAAATACTAAAATTTCAAATCCCAAATTCCTCCCGACACTTCGGGATGAAGTTTGGGATTTGGGATTTGAATTTTGGAATTTTCAATTTTTATCTAATTCTGTTCTCATTCTCATCAACCGTCTTTTCTTTGTATTTCGAATCTTTTATTTTTCCGAAAGAATAACGAACAGCAATCGAAATCTCATGTGCATCAACTAAATACCTCGACTTTGAACTTACTTTGTTGATGGCAAAACTTTCACTATATATCGTTTGCTTAAAAACATCATTAAAATTCAAAGTGCAATTCCAGTTTTTTCCAAATGTTTTGGCCAAGGACATATCTAAAACAAAATTGGCTTTTCTTTCAAAAACGCCGTCATTTTGCGTTGTTGTCCCCCAAAAGAAAAAACATAATTAAAGTTCTTCGGCGACTTAAACGAATTGTTCGAATAATAATATAAATACGGTTTTGACGAATGCATTTGTGCCAAGTTGTCTTCAACTTTACTTTTTATAAAAATCAACGAATTGGTTGCTGTCCAAAATTTATACGTAAACGGAAGCGTAAAATCGATTGTAAAACCGGTTTCTCGTTTAAAATTAACATCTGTAATCGTCAACACATTTGTTTCATCATTAAATATAAAAGTCGGATTTACGGTATTTTTGGTCTGATAATAACTCAATTTAACCGATTTCTCTTGATATTGAAAAGTGCTCGCAATTTCATCTGTAAATGCTGAACCTAATTTAATACTGCTTCCATATAAAAAGTACGGATTTATATACGTCGCAATTTGGCTTAAGGAAGAATATTTAGGCCTCACAATATTTTTCGCATAATTTACATTGATGCTTTTTGTGCTGTCTATCGCAAATGAAAACTGCGCTTTTGGGAATAAATTGGTGTAATTCCGATCAATTGAAGGCAATAAATCTGTTTTGTATTTTGCGTAAACATTTGTGTTTTCAGTCCGCAATCCAACAGAAAAATCAACTTTTTTCAATTTTCCAGAAAACTGAATATAAGTCGCTAAATTTTCTTCTTTAAAATCATAATTTAAAGTCTCGTTTTTATTTTTCTCAAAATCAAAAATATCTGAATCCGAATTCGATTTTGCTTTTAAATACAAGCCGCCATATTCTAAATTCATTTCATTTTTAAATTTCTTTTCCAAATCAATTCTTCCAGAAAAAACATCGACATTAAATTTCTGATCTCTGTTTTGCGACAATTCAAATTCGGTTTCATTAAAATTATTCTCCACCAAACTCCATAAATGCTGATTGAAATTGGAATATTGAAAACCAGCAAAAAGCTGTGTATTAATAAATTTCAATTTCTTGGAATAATTCATGAATGCATTTACAAAATTCTTGTCACTCGAATTATCACTCCAAGTCAAAACATTGTTTTCAATATTCTGGTTTTTATTAAAAGTGAAAGTATTAATGTCAAAATTATCATCTCTAAGCTTGCCGTTTACATTCACTGAAAAATAATCTTCCTCATTAATTTTATAAAATAATCCACCACCAAACACATATTCTTTTACATGCGAATTTGCCGTTACATCATAATTGGAAACAATCGAAGCTTGTGGAATTTCATAAGCAATACTATGATTTTCCCATGGATTTCGCTTGTTGTAATTAAAATTTGCTTTCCATTCTAATTTGTCTTTTTTGAAACTTGAATTGAATCCGAGATAATTATTAAAATGCTTTTTAAAAGAAGCTGTTTCAGAAATTTCGGTTCTAAAACTATCCTTTTTACTAAATTTTCTAGTAATCAAAATTACCGCACGACCTTCGGCTTCATATTTAGAAGATGGATTCTGAATGATTTCTATTGTTTTAATATCGGCGACAGCCAAAGCATTCAACTCATTCATAGTCACTTTTTGATTGTCAATATAAATCAGTGGATTTCCTTTTCCGACAATCGAAATATTTTCTCGATCTGAACTAACGTAAACTGTCGGCAATTTCGAAAGCAAATCAACCGGATTCGGAATCGTATTGTAGATTGAATTTGCGACATCAACTTTAATATTTCCGTTTGAATTTGTAAAAGTCTTTTTGTTTTGAGTTACAACAACTTCGTTCAACTTATGAGAAATGGAATCTTTTGCCGTTTCATTTTGCGCATTTGCAAAAAATGAAAAAAGAAAAAGCAAAAGAGCCAGAATTAGTTTCAATGGCATATAAATGATATTTAAAATGGATTAACAATGCGACAAAAGTGCTTTGAAAAACCAGTTCTGAAAGTTAATTGAAGGTTAATGCTGAGTTAACGCCATTTTTGTTGCACAAAAGCAGTATTTTTGGACGGAGATAATTGACACACTGATGAAGCAGATTAAACTGATTTTCACTGTTTTTTTATAATCTCTCGCAGATTTTGCAGATTCAGCAGATTAAATTTAAATCTGTAAAATCTGCGAGAGGAAAAAGATCTGTGCACATCAGCTCTACCCGAGTTATCTGTGGTCCATAATTTCAAATAAAAATGAAACAAAGAATCAATTTATTAATAGCATTTTCAGTTGTCGCATTGATCGTTTTGTCGACCATGCAATGCTATTTGGTAAAAACGGCTTACGATTATAAAGTAGCTGAGTTTCATACGCAGATTAAAAATGAAATTGCGCAGATTACCAATAATTACAGTGATATTGATTCGGTTTTAGTTGCCAAAAAAGAAGCGCTTTACACCAGTTTGTCCGAGAATTACATCCAAGGAAAAAACTCTAAAATTGAAGTCAAAAACAAGATTTTAGAAAATGAATATCGAAGTGCATTGACAACACAAATTCAGCGAAAATTTGAAAGAGATTTGCCCAATTTCAAAATTGATTTTGCAATCGTCCTAAATAAATTCATATTATATAAAAACGAAAAAAAAGCAGATACCATTTTCTCTGAAAAACCTTTTATTCAAAACAAATTATACGGAAATCTGGCTTCATTAAATCATGCCTTTTTGGTTCGAAATTACGTTGGAACCACAAACGGAACTTTTAAAAATCAAAACTATAATTTGTTGACCGAAGATTCAATGTATGTTTCAGTTGTCGATTGGGAAATGATTATTTTAAGGCGAATGGCCTTTGTACTGGTTCTGTCTTTATTATCCATTTTAACCTTAATTACGCTATTTGTTATTGCGTTAAAAGCATTAATTAAACAAAAGAAAGTCAGCGACGTAAAAACTGATTTCATCAACAATATTACGCATGAACTCAAAACGCCTTTGGCAACTTTAGGTATTTCGACTAAAATTTTAGAACAAAAACACATTCGTGAAAACGATGAAAATTTCAATGCAATTGTCAACACTATTTCACGCCAAAATAATCGTTTACAGAATTTGATTGACCAAGTTATGGCAAATTCATTGGCAGAAAACGAACTTGAATTAAAAAAGAGAAAATCGAAACCGAAGATTTTCTGATTTCGATTGTCGATGATTTTAAACTTACTTTTCCGAAAATAAAAATCAAAACCGATTTTCAAACGCAGAAAACTATCTTAGCTTTAGACAAATTCCATTTGACAACTGCATTTTTAAATGTTCTTGAAAATGCTGTAAAATATGGCTCAAACACCATTACAATTAAAACGAGAATAGTTGAAAAACAATTTTCTGTAAGTTTTGAAGACGACGGAATTGGTATTGCAAAAAACAAACAATCACTTCTTTTGAGAAGTTTTACCGCGTTGAACAAGGAAATCTCCACAATACAAAAGGTTTAGGTTTAGGCCTTTATTATGTCGATCAGATTATAAAAGCACATCAGGGTTCTGTTAGCGTTATCAGCGATTTAGGCAAAGGAACCGAGTTTACTATTTTATTAAAAGTTTAAATCCCTTATTTTGAAAAAATTACTTTTGGCCGAAGACGATTTTGATTTTGCTACAATTCTGAAACAATATTTAGAATTGCATCAATTTGAAGTGACTTGGGCAGAAAATGGCGAAATAGCTTTGGACTATTTTAAAAACCAAGCTTTTGATATTTGTGTTTTTGATGTCATGATGCCAATTTTGGACGGATTTTCATTGGCTGAAAAAATTATCACAATCAATCCCGAAATCCCTTTTATTTTCCTGACTGCAAGAAAATTAAAAGAAGATAAATTAATTGGCTTGAAACTCGGGGCAGACGATTATATCGCAAAACCTTTTGAAGTCGACGAATTGGTTTTACGTTTGCAGAATATTCTAAAGAGAATCGAACAAAAGAGAACTCTAGATGGAAATAATATAATCGAAATTGGCTCGTATATTTTTGATAACGAACGATTAACACTCAATAATAAAAACCACGTCCAGCAACTTACAGAAAAGGAAGTCGCTTCTTATTGAATATTTGTACTTAAACCATAATCAGTTATTAAAAAGAGACCAAATTTTAATGTCGGTCTGGAAAAAAGACGACTATTTCTCGGGAAGAAGTATGGACGTTTTTATCAGCAGATTGAGAAAATATTTTAATTCAGATCCGAAAATCAAAATTGAAAGCGTTCGAAATATTGGACTGGAATTTAAAATAGAAAAACCTTGATTCGTCAAGGTTTTTCTATTTTAAAATGAGAACTATTTTCCAATTACCCAGCCTAAAGTAAAGTTAACAGGAAATGCAAATTCTGTCTCGACTTTGCTAAAATTCACACCAGGCCCAGCATTAAATTCCAAATTAAATCTTCCATAAGTACGTTGCAATCCCCAAAGCGCCGCAACCGTAGTTGAGGGAGTATATGAAAAATGCTCTGCATCACCTGAAAGAGGTTTGAAGGTATAAGTCATGACTAACGCTAAATAATTTGCAGAATTGCGTTCTGTTCTTTTGCCTTTATTCGCTCTTTTTTGTAGGTTATAATAATGACGAAATTGCTCAGTAATATACGGAGCAATATAAACATTAGATTCTCCATAAAAATCACTATAACTATAACCTAAACCTAAAGTCGCTTCGGAATAAAGTGTGTTTTTTTCTGAAAAACCATGTTCGTAAACAAAGCCTGGAAATAACACATTTATTTTAAATTGATTTTTCGCAACTGAAACCGCGACTTCATCTTGCGCATGAACATAAGATCCTGCAAAAAACAACATCAAAAAGTAAATTTTCTTCATATAATGGTTTATCAATTAGTGCGCGTAAAAATAGCATTTAATCAATACGAAACCCTCGACAATAAAACTTTCTTCTTACAAAACTCCTCCTTTAAATCATATAATTTCCATAAGTAATTGTATAACAAGATTTAACAATTACAAGAATAAATTTGTTATATAACTTTAAAACTAATCATCATGAACCTAAAAAGATTATTCGGCGGATTATTGACAATCCTCGGAATTATAGGACTTATTTATACAGCAATGATTTTTGCAGATACAAGTGGAGGAACTAGAGATATTAAATCGTTAATTATTTACGGAATTTTAGGAATCGTATTTTTTACTTCAGGAATCAGTTTAGTGAGAGCTACTAAAGATGAGGCTTAAATTAAATCACAAAAGCACACAGTTGTTAAGATTTTTTCTCGCAGATTTCGCAGATCTGGCAGATTATTTTAAATTTAAATCTGCTCAATCTGCAAAATCTGCGGGAAAACTAAAACGCAATTTTTTTATACATTTTTTTATACATCCTGAGCATTACTCAAATTCAATTCAGTAAAATCTCTTTCTGTTTTTGAAATTATGATTGTGGCAACCGTGTTTCCAATTAAATTGGTAATCGCCCTGGCTTCGCTCATAAATTTATCGACACCCAATAAAAAAGCCAAACCTTCAACTGGAATTTTATGAAGCGCTGTCAATGTTGAAGCCAATACAATAAAACCACTTCCGGTCACGCCCGCCGCGCCTTTTGAGGTGATCATCAAAATTCCGATTACGGATAAAATTTCGAAAAAACTCAAATGAACATCATATAATTGCGCTAAAAATATGACCGACATCGAAAGATAAATTGAAGTTCCGTCAAGATTAAAAGAGTAACCTGTAGGAATCACCAATCCCACAACCGATTTACTGCAACCCATTTTTTCAAGTTTTACCATAATACTCGGCAAAGCGGCTTCTGACGATGAAGTTCCAAGAACCAATAAAAGTTCCTCTTTTATATATTTTAAAATCGAAAGAATACTGATTTTGTAATATCTCAGAATACTTCCTAAAATCAGAAAAACAAACAAAGCCATTGTCAAATAAACGCAAAGCATCAATTTTCCAAGCGGAATCAAAGTTGCAAGCCCAAATTTTCCAATCGTAAATGCCATGCCACCAAAAGCGCCAATTGGTGCCAAATACATCACATATTTTAAACCTGTAAAAACAATATTTGAAAATCGTTCTAAAACTAAAATTGTTTGTTCTCTTTTTTGATAAAAATTCAAAGCAATGCCACAGACAATTGCCGCAACTAAAACCTGCAAAGTAAAATTCGAAAAGAAAAACTGCAACCACGAAAAATGTTCGGCCGAACTGCTTGTATATTGGCTCGCATCTCCAATAGCTAATCCTGATTTATCAATTTTTCCAGGTTGAAACAAATACGCAACCGAAACGCCAATTGCCAAAGCAACAGTCGATACTACTTCAAAATATCCTAAAGCTTTAATTCCAATTCGACCAACTTTTTTAGATTTCCCATTCCAGAAATTCCCAAAACAATCGTTAGGAAAATAATTGGGCCAATAAAAAGTTTAATGAGATCAATAAAACCTTTTCCTATCTTTTCCATTTTAATACCATTTTCAGGAGAAAAATGGCCAAGCAAAATTCCGGCAATAATTGCAATCAAAACCCAGAAAGTAAGGTTTGTAATTACAGTTTGAAAAAAACTTTTTTGATTTTCGGTGTAGGATTTGGAGCAGAAATATTCATGAAATTCAGTTAGATAGTTTCACAAATATATAAAAAAAGCAGACCTATAAGCCGGATTCTGTTCTTGTCTCGTTTTGCAACCAGACAATACCTTATCATTTATCTAGATCCCGAATTACTCCGAGACTCAAGCTACCTACCCTTCAACAACGGACGAGAAGCCCTTAAATGCTGATATACTTGGTATTTCACCGCATAGAGTTTACCTGGTTTCACTACAGCATTACCTGTACATACTTTCTGTTGCACTTGTCCTTGCCTTATTTCTAAGACCGACGGGTGTTACCCGCTATGCTTCTCTATGGTGTCCGGACTTTCCTCCCTCCCGATAAATCAGGACGACGATAAGGCGGTCTGCGGTGCAAAAGTAACACTTTATGAATGAAGAATAAAAATTTTAAAATTTTCAATTTATGAATTTTATCCTAACATTTTAATTTTAAAATAGTTATCTTTAAAATTCCATAATTTTTTAAATTCAGTTATCATGAAAAGAATGTATCATTACGCAACTGTTTCAAAGGCTTTAGATCAATTGAATGAGAAAGGATTTACATGTGATTTTAATCGAAATGCTGACGTGATTAAAAAGAATCCTGAGAAATTTGAAATTGTTCATGTGTATCGATACGAGGGGGAATCAGACCCAGGCGATGAGGCAGTTGTATACGGAATTAAATCAACTTCTGGAAAAAAGGAGTTTATGTAGCGGGTTTTTCTGCCGATTCAGATCAGGAAACAGCACAATTTTTGTTCAATTTAAGTATTAGGGGAAGGTAGTTTTAATTTCGTTTTCAGTCTCAGTCACAGTTTTTCAGTCTGAGACTGAAAACTAAAAAACATTAATCCAAATAATCCTGCGGAAACATTTCTTGTCCGTATTTTATAAAAATGGAGTTTATTTTTTCTTTCTTTTCAATTTCAGAAGCTGAAGAATTCGTTTCCATATAACTTGCAATTTCTTCAAACAAATCATCTAATCCTGCGGGAGTTACGGTGCACAATAATTTGGCAGGCTTATCACTCAGATTTTTAAATCCATGTACAATGCCGCCTTTTGGAATATTGACAAAAGCATTTTTCTTGGCAACATAAATCCCAAATTCTGATTTAAAAGTTACCTCGCCTTCCAACACAAAAAAGTTTCTGTAAAATCCGCGTGCGCATGCGGATTTGGTCCTGCTCCTGGCGGAACTGACATTTCGATTACAGCATATTCGCCATTGGTTTCTTTTCCCGAGATGACGATACGGTAATTTCCTCCGGCAATATTCAGTTTATGTCCTTGAGTTTCGTCTACGGTTATGATTGGATTTTTCATTTTGAATCTTATAAATTTTTCTACTCATTATCTCCATAAAATTATCTATTCATGCTGTGAAACATCATTATACTGCCAAAGCACATTTATAATTTTCCATTCGCCATTTTCTTTCACTATATGCATATAATCAATCCATGCATCGGCGAGTAATTTTACTGATGCCGTTTTAGCAGAAACATCTAATAATTTAATTTCCTTTCTTGGATTTTTGGGGAATTTATCGCCTTTTACATTATAAGTCTCTGCCAAAATAACCATATTTTCTGCGAAGAATTCTGAAATATAATCTTTTTGTGCTGTCTTGTTTCTAAAAACAGATCTTTTCACCATTCTGGGATGCAAAGCGCTTTCCATCAATTTAGGATTTGGAGTATGCTGTGCTTCAATATATGCCAAAGCAACACGCTTGATATCTAACGAATCCTGCTTGGTTTGTGCTTGAATTTTAAACGAAAAGAATACAATTGTAATGAGCACTAAATATTTTTTCATATTAAAAGGATTTAAAGTTTATTTTCTAAGAACTTTTCAAAACTTTAATTAATTCTTCCATCTGAAACATTTTCATTTTCACAACAGATTCTATTTTAATATCATTAGAAGCAATAATTAAAACTCCTTCATTATCTTCTTCATAACCAACTGGCGTCGCATAAAAATTCGGATTAGAAATTATCGTTTCTTTTTTCCATCTTTAAACCAGCCATAATTTGCTTCATAAATAACTTTATTTTCAAGTATTTGAATAGTTTCTTCACCATAAGTATTCCAGAGAGCAATTCTTACCATATAAAATCCAATTAATGAAAATATTCCAATTCCGATAAAATAACCTATCCGTAAACCACTTCCCCTTGCAATGCCAAAAATTGTTCCGACAAGAGGAAAAATAAAAAAGAGAAAGCCAGTAAAAACATCATTACTCTAACAAAAAGTGGTGATTTTTTTACTTTAAGATTTAAGATGTTGTTTTGGTAGTGATATTGTTGCATAAATTTTAATTAAGTATTCTCTTGATTTTAAATAAAATATTAACTTCCAAGCTTGCCATATCTCTGACTATCTGAAAAATAGAGCACAATTTTCTTTCCGTTCTTTTTGTAAGGGTAAAACAATTCATATCGGCCATCATGATTGCTGTATCTTAATTCGTCATTGCTTTTTTCAAAAACACTTTCTAAATAATCTCTTTCTGCCTTTGTGGTTTTATAAAGAAATCTGTTTTTCTGGGGATGTATTGTATCTTTTAAATTTCCTTCGTAATAATCATCAAAACCTAAATAAACTGGAGAACCTTTTATGGAATCCTTGACAATTACAGTCACGCTTGGAAAATTTTTATCCGTTCCAGATAAGATCTCTAAAATAGTCGCTGTTTCTTTTATATACTTTTCAGAAAAACTATAATTTACCAATTTATCGCTATTGGCTTTATTTACAGCAATAATAGACTCTGCCGATTTAATCATTAACTTTTCTTTTTTAGCGACTGTCAAATAATCGCCACCAAATAAAATAATCGCTATTAATGGAAAAATCAAAACCAAAGTCATAATTCGCCATCTATTTGATTTTGAATTTACAACATCCAGATTGTGTTTTTCGGCAATTCGGGTTAAATTAAACATGATGTTGATAATCAATGAACCTGTCATTAGGGCAAGAATCCCCAAAACACTTAAATAAAAAGATTCGGTCATATTTTCCCTAAATACTTTTAATCCAAAAACCTGAATTAGTATAAAAGTGAAGACCCAATAAACTAATAACATTATTGAAATAATGCCAATGATGTTGCTTAATCTTACTATTTGTTTTGCGTTCATAAATTATCGAATTGTTTTTCTGTTAATAGATTATTTTACTTTCGGATTAAAAATAACACATTTTTTATTACAAAAATTTTATTCTCAAAATTATAGCAAAAGAAAATTACATGAAAAACAGCTCTTGATTTCTCCTATTCAGCAACTTAAAAATCTTTCAATTTTTAAATTTTTAAATCATTAAATTATACTCTATATTTGCTATCGAATAAAAAAGAATATGGAGCAATTTGTAGTATCGGCACGTAAATATCGCCCGCAGACCTTTAAGGATGTTGTGGGACAAAAAGCCATTACCAACACTTTGTTGAATGCTATTGAAACCAATCACTTGGCTTCTGCTCTTTTATTTACAGGACCGCGTGGCGTTGGTAAAACCACATGCGCTCGTATCTTGGCTCGAAAGATAAATCAGCCGGGATATGATGATCCTACTGAAGATTTTGCCTTTAACGTTTTTGAGCTAGATGTCGCTTCAAACAACTCGGTTGACGATATTCGTAACTTGATTGATCAAGTTCGTATTCCGCCACAAACCGGGCAATACAAAGTATATATCATTGACGAGGTACACATGTTGTCTTCGGCCGCTTTTAATGCTTTTCTGAAAACATTAGAAGAACCGCCAAAACATGCTATTTTTATTTTAGCGACAACAGAAAAACACAAAATTCTTCCAACGATTTTATCGCGTTGCCAAATTTTTGATTTCAAAAGAATTACAGTAAAAGATGCCAAAGAACACTTGGCAGATGTTGCTGAAAGTCAAGGAATCGTTTTTGAAGATGATGCACTGCATATTATTGCTCAAAAAGCAGATGGTGCGATGCGTGATGCCTTATCAATTTTTGACCGCGTAGTTTCATACTGCGGAACAAACTTGACACGTCAAGCCGTAACTGAAAACCTAAATGTTTTAGATTACGAAACCTACATTACTGTAACCGATTTGATTCTGGAAAACAAAATTCCAGACTTATTGATTGCATACAACGATATTCTTGCAAAAGGTTTTGATGGACACCATTTTATTGCTGGTTTAGCTTCTCACTTTAGAGATTTATTGGTAAGCAAAACACCTTCTACAATTGCATTGCTTGAAGTTGGAGAGCAAGCGCAACAAATGTATGGCGTTCAATCTCAAAAATGTTCGCAGGAATTTTTATTAAAAGGAATTGATATTGCAAACGACTGCGATTTAAAATACAAATTGAGTCAAAATCAACGACTTCTAGTTGAATTATGTTTGATGCAATTGGCCTCTATCAACTTTGATGGAGAAAAAAAGTTGAGCAATTCATAATTCCGCCAACTTATTACAAAAACGGAAGTTTTTCTATAGTTGAAGTCCAAAGCCCAAAGTCCACAGTTCTAAGTCCAACTGAAACTTTAAAAACGGATGAAAAAGTCAATGGCAATCAAAATAGCAATGGCAATGGCAATGCTGTATCTATAAATACTACAAACACAACTCAAGTTTCTCCTGAACCTCAAAAAGTTCAAACTCCAGAAACACCACGAGCTGACCTGAGCGGGCCTCCAAAAGTTTCGGCTTTTTCTCTTGCCAGCATCCGCAAGAAAAAGAAATGGAACAAAGCGGCAAATCGTATGTTAAGCCAACTTCTATATTGCCTACGGAAGAATTTAACGAGACGGACATGCGCCTGCATTGGAACAAATATGCTGAGCGTTTAGGACAAAAAGGTCTCAAGATCATGGAATCTATTCTGTTGATCAACGACCCAGTTTTAGAAGGAACGAGAATCACTTATGAACTTCCAAACGAAGGTTCAAAATTGGAATTTGAAAGCCAGATGAATGCCTTATTAGGACATTTAAAAGGTCATTTGCACAATCATGATATAACCATTGAAGTAATTGTGAATGAAGAGGCACAAACTAAACGAACTTACAACAATCAGGACCGCTACAATCGTTTTGTAGAAATCAATCCAAATATCGAGCTTTTGCGCACAACATTTGGATTGGATTTAAAAGATTAATTTTTTTGATAGCCACGAATTCACGAATTAAATTAATTACTTCAACAGGTCACTATTGCTCAAATCGTCAAAAAATTATCGATTAATAAGTCCGAAATTATAGGCTTTTTCTAACCACTTTTTCTTTTGTCTTCATCAGAACCTTTAATAATTCCGATGTAGCTTACTTTTACCGGTTTTATTCCACAGAATTGCAAGGTTGATTTTTTCAGCTGATTTACGCTTGGTCTTCCAAAAGACAATCGGTAAAACCAGCCTGGCTGATCTAAAGTTGTAATAATATGAGCTGTTTTGCCTTTCAACAGTTTGTCCCACCAAACGGACTTTTCTCTGTATTGGAAAGCCATTCCTGGCAAAAACAAACGATCGATAAATCCTTTTGTAATTGCAGGAAGTCCGCCCCACCAAACAGGATGAATCCAAACTAAGTGATCAGCTCTTTTGATTTTCTCCCAAGATTCAAGTAAATCGGGTTCTAATTCTGTTCGTTTTTGGTAACCAAACTGTAAATTCGGATTGAATTTCAAATCAGCAATTGTAATAGTTTCTACCTGAGTGCCAGAAGCAATTGCGCCTTTTTTATAAGCTTCGGCTATACCAAAATTAAAACTTTCAGCATTAGGGTGTCCGTTTATAATCAGTATTTTTTTCATATCAAATGTTTTCTCAAAAATACTTTTTACAGATTTTCTTTTAATAGACAAATGTCCTGAAAATCGGTTATTTATTCTCTCGCAGATTTGGCAGATTAAGCAGATTTTGAAAATCTTAAAATTATTTTTCAGATTTTTAAATCAGAATACAAATAAAATAAATCTGCTCAATCTGCCAAATCTGCGAGTGCACTTTATCTTTAAAATCAAATACTCAAAACCGCTTTTCTGATTCGGCTTAAATGTCTTGGTGTAATTCCTAAATAAGAAGCTAAATATTGAAGCGGAATCAACTGTATGTATTTTTGATGATTCTGATAAAGCTCTTCGTAGCGCTGAGCACCAGATAATTTTTGAAAAGAAACCATTCTTTTATGCAGATTGACAAACTCTAATTCGGTTAATTTCCTGCCTGTTTCCTGCCAGTTAAAACCAGATTCATATAATTTTTCCAAAGCTTTTCGATCTAAAATCTGCGGCTCGGTTTCGGCAAGAGCTTGAATATTTTCTTCTGCTTTTTCTTGTGTAATAAAACTGGCAAACGAAGCCATAAATTCATTTTCAAAAGCAAAACAATTGGTTATTTCATCCCCTTTATGATTTACAAAAAACGATCTTAGAATACCTTTTTTGATGAAAACAACTTCATTGCAAACTTGATTTTCAGTCAATAAAAGCTCGCCTTTTTTAAGCGTTCGAAACGTAATTAGACTATCCAAAAGTTCTAATTCATCTGAAGAAAAATTTTGAATGGACTGAAAAACGGCTTTCATGAATTAATCATTAGAATTAAAAACGCGTTCAATTCTTTTATCTGGAATAAGCCACAACAATGCCACGATAAAATAGGCCGCACCAGAAATCCACTCATTGTAAAAAGAAGCAACAATTCCGATGATATATAAAACCGCTGAAGTTTTTCCTTTTAAATCTTTGCCGAGCGCTTTTCTTAGAGGAGAATCATCACCTTCATTACACATAATTACATATTGCAAAATCACGTAAGCAATTGCGCATAAAAGCAAAATAATTCCGTAAAATGCCATTGATGCTTTCTCAAAATTATGTTCTCCCATCCAGCCTGTCGAAACTGGAATCAACGAAAGCCAAAACAATAAATGCAGATTGCTCCAAAGCACTTTTCCGTTCACTTTGGACAAACCATGAAGCAAATAATGATGGTTATTCCAATAAATCCCAACGTAAATAAAACTCAAAATATAACTCAGAAATTTAGGAATAAGCGGTTTTAAATCGGCAAACTCATGACCTTCTGGAACTTTTATTTCCAAAATCATAATGGTTATAATAATTGCCAAAACACCGTCACTAAAGGCTTCAAGTCTAGTTTTATTCATTTATTACAAGTGTAAGTTTGCCACGAATTACACCAATTTACACTAATTTTATTTTCAAAAACTTTAAAAATAATTCGTGCTAATTCGTGTGATTAGTGGCAAAAAATTAAATTTTACCGTAGTACATTGCTTTTACAATTCCGTCAGAAAGTCCAATTTTTGGCACATAAATCTGGCGTGCTCCACTCCATTTCATTGCATTTAGATAGATGCGAGTTGCGTGAATGATAACGTCGGCGCGGTCAGAGTTTAAACCTAATTCAGCGATTCTTTGTTCGTAAGTCAATGAATTCAAGAACGCATATTGTGAATTGATATAAATGTATGAAAGCGGTTTTTCCTGCTGTTTTCCAGACATTTTGAACAATTTATTGATATTTCCACCAGATCCAATCAATGTTACTTCATCGTAATCTGCAGTATTGGTTTTAATCCATTTTTCGATTTCATCCCAAACTACATCGCAAACCATATTATTCAACAAACGAACTGTTCCCGCTTTGAATGATCTTGAATTGATCATTTTTCCATCTGAAAAAAGAGTAAACTCAGTACTTCCACCACCTACATCTACAAAAAGATAGGTTTCGTCTGTTTTTAATAAATGATGCAAATCTGTCGAAGCAATAATTGTCGCTTCTTTTTTGCCGTCGATAATTTCGATTTTAATATCGGCTTTCTTTTTAATCAAAGCCACAACTTCTTTGGCATTATAAGCTTCACGCATTGCCGAAGTAGCAAACGCCATATAACGCTCTACTTTATGTACTTTCATCAAAAGATTGAATGCTTTCATGGCATCAACCATTCGATCTGTGTTTTCTTGTGATATTTCTCCAACGGTAAAGGCATCTTGTCCCAAACGAATTGGCACACGGACAAGCGAACTTTTATTAAATTGCGGATCTTTTCCTTCTTGTTCTACAACATTCGATATCAGAAGCCTCATGGCATTTGAACCGATATCTATTGCCGCAAATTTTCTAATATTAATCATGCTCACTTTATGATTTGAAAAATTGGTTTTAATTAATCTATTTTTTGAGGAACCGCTTCGGCCACTTCAATTTTGTTTTGGTAATATTTATAAGTTTCAAATTGCGCTCTAAATGGGGCATGATGATTTCGAGGCTTGTATTTGTTATCTAATTTATAGGAATGATATCTCACTTTAACATTCCCTTTCCATGCAATATTAAAATTATCAATCAGTTCTTTTTTGATTTCGAGATCATAAATTGGGCAGGTAACTTCGACTCTTCCGTCAAGATTTCTAGTCATAAAATCGGCAGAAGAAATGTAAACTTCCGTTAGACCAGCATTTCCAAAAATATAAACTCTTGAATGCTCTAAATAATTATCTACAATACTTATTGCTTCAATATTTTCGCTCATTCCAGGAATTCCAGGAATCAAAGAACAAATTCCTCGAACCTGAAGCTGGATTTTAACTCCGGCATTACTTGCTTCATATAATTTATCGATCATTTTGAAATCAGATAAACTATTCATTTTTAATTTAATATGCGTTTTTCTGCCAGCAAGTGCATGCAAAATTTCGCGATCAATCAACTTAATGAATTTTGTTCTTGTGTAATGCGGCGAAACAATTAAATGCTTGTATCTGTGCACTCTATAATTTATATCAAAGAATTCGAATATTTTCGAAGTATCTTTTAAAATCCCTTGATGACAAGTGAAAAGCGTAACATCTGTATAAATTTTTGCTGTTGATTCATTGAAGTTTCCAGTTGAAATAAAGCCGTAACGACGTGTTTTTCCTTCTTCGATTCTTTCAATTACACAAATTTTACTGTGCACTTTCAAACCTTTAATTCCGAAAATAAGCTCGATGCCTTCAGTCTGCATTTGTTCTGCATATGAGATATTCGAAGCTTCATCAAAACGTGCTTGAAGCTCGATTTGAACGACTACTTTTTTCCGTTTTTAGCGGCATTGATCAACGAACTGATAATCTGTGAATTCTTAGCCAGACGATATAACGTGATTTTGATACTAGTAACTTTTGGATCTAAAGTCGCTTCACGCAAAAATTTGGTCAAATATGAAAATGACTGATAAGGCGCATGCACCAAATAATCTTTTTTGTTGATTTTCTCTAAAATACTTCCATCCAAACTCAAACCTGGAACTGGTAAAGGTTCATTTGGTTTATACAATAAATCGTAACGGCCTAAATTTGGGAAATCCATATAATCACGGCGGTTGTGATACCTTCCACCCGGAATTATACTATCTGTTTCTACAATTTTCATTTTTTCCAAAAAGAATTGTAGTGTATCTTCTTCAATTAAATTGTCATAAATAAAGCGCACTGGCTCTCCAATTCGGCGGTCTTTTACGGAGCTAGAAATTTTTTCGAGCATACTTTTGCTTAAGTCGCTGTCGATATCTAACTGCGCGTCACGCGTAATTTTGATCATGTGTGCCGAAACACTTTTATAATCAAAAATATTGAAGATGCTCTTAAGTTTATAACGAATAACATCATCAATCAATATTACATATTGCTTTTCATCTTCTGAAGGAAGAACGACAAAACGGTTGATGTTTTTTGGAATTTCGATTAAAGCGTAACGAACTTCATCTGTTGCCAATTCTAAACGAACAGCCAAATAACCCAAAGTATCTTTCAAAACTGGAAAAACTGCCAAATCATTAAGAATGATTGTCACCAATTCTGGACTTAATTTTTGTGTAAAAAAGTCTTTTAAGAAACACTCTTGTTTTTTGGTAATTTGAGTTTCATTTATAATAAAAATATTCTCGGCTTCTAGTTCGGCTTCAATATTTCCAAGAATACGTAAACTTTCAGATTGTTGCTGAATTACGATTTCGGTAATATCCTTAATTAATTGGTGAGCAGAAATTCCGCCTAAATACTTTTCGCCAGAAATACCCGAGAGACTCAATCTTCGAATCGCGACATACCGAACTCTGAAAAACTCATCTAAATTGTTTGAAAAAATTCCAACAAAACGCAGTCTGTCTAAAAGTGGAACCGTGTTGTCTGCGGCTTCTTGAAGCACTCTTGCATTAAACGCTAACCAACTTTTTTCTCTATCGATATATTTCTGTTCGTACACTTTTTTTATTTTAAATCTTTGGGGAAAATTGTTTTATGTGTCTTGCCTTTATTGAGCGTATCCCAGCTTTCTGTGTCAAATTGCAGGGAGACGAAACCTGAAGTTGGGACATTATCAATAAAAACATCCCCAAATTTATTAACAAAATTTGTAATAGCCTCGTTATGTCCAAAAAGAATAACGCTTTCTAAACTATTATCACACGATTTGATAACTTTTTCGAGTTGTTTGTCATCAAAAGTATAAAGATCGTCTTTGAAAACAATGCTTTCGAGGGGGTACGAAATATTTTGAGCAAAAATAAGAGCCGTCTCCGCGACACGTGCGACGGTACTACTCCATATAATATAGGTTTTTGGTAGATATTTTGAAATATTTGAAGACACTTCATGTGCATCTAAAATTCCTCTTTTCATTAAAGGTCTGTCAAAATCTTTAAGAGGCGCTTCCCAGCTTGATTTTGCGTGTCGTATTAAAATTAAGTTTTTCATAAAAGACAATATTTAAAAATAAATACATAACGAGAAAACTGCTTTCTAAGTTCTAATTTACAAAAGAAATTTTAATCATTTCCCTTTTTTTATTTCTGTTAACACTCTAACAAAATTTTAACAAGAATTAACTATTCGCAAAACGTTAAAAATTAAAAGAAAATAGAAATGCGATTTTCTGCATTTTATGTACTTCATCTATAAAATTAGTTTTTAGTCGATATTTTGCTTTTATTCAAAATTTTAGCCAAATACCTGATTATTAATCATTTAAACCTTTACAAAAAACTCATTATCGCTAATAAAGCAAAAAAAAGAGACAGAAAAATTTTACTTTTTGCAGTTGAAAAAAATATTTTTTAGTCAATTTTTGATAAAAAAACAACACTTCAACGAGTTTTTAGGTTAGTTATAGATAAAAAAAACATATTACAAAAACTCTAATATAACTTTGATTTTGTTAAAATATTAAATATATCACAAAACAGAGAAGTAATTAGCAAGAATAAAAAAATGACACTTCAAATATCTCAAAAGCGTCAAAATTGTAAGTTATTTTTTTGGTTAGAAATGTACGATGTGATTAAAAACCTATTTGTCCCATTTAAAAAAATAAATAGAACCGTTTTTACATCTTCTTGAGAATTTTATTAAACATTAATCTAAAACCTATTAAAAAAAACACGCTCTTTTTTTACAAGCCGACTAAAATTTTATTGAATAAACAAAGCCTTGACAAATTAACAATCAGTTAAAAAGCTGATTATTAATTAAAAAATCTCAAAATATGATTACTAAAGTTTAAAAATTAGAGATTATGAAAAACATTACTTTAATGAATATGAATATTAAATACGTTTATGTTGCGTTGCTTTTAATATTTATTACAAGTGGCTATTCTCAAAACACATATGATGGCAATTACTGCCCCGGACCAGGTTCAGTAGGTGATGAATATGCGACTGGAACGGTTTATAGCACAGTATTGTTAGCTAACCCTTCTTCAACATGTAATATTGGAACGATTCGTGCTAAAGTTGATACCCAAAATCAAGTTCTAAGATTAGGTATGGACATAGGTAATGGTGGTTCGGCACTTTTTAGATTGTACTTAGATACCGATAATAATCCATCAACAGGATTAACCTCAGATTCATTTGGAGGAACTATTAGTGTAGCTGGTGCTGAGTATATCTTAGAAATTAATTCTAACGGAAATGGTTTTACGTTATATACAGGAAATGGCAGTGTTAAAACTCAAACTAATGTTATCCCAGCAGGTCTTGCTCGCTCAGGCAGGTAAGGCCAATTGTAATTCCGGAGCTACATTTTTAGAATTTAATGTTCCTTTTGGAAGCTTGGGAATTAACATTTGTGATCCCAATAATCCTGGTGTAATTAACGTTACAAAATTAGCTTCTGTTAGTGGTAACTCACCTAATTCAAGCCTATGTACTAATACTCCACTTACTTTTGGAATTCCACTAAAAGGAACAGTTGGACCAAACTCAACTATATGTTCAGGGGCTAGTGTTGCTTTAACAATAGCAGGTCTCAATGCTAATTCTAATGTAATTAAATGGCAATCATCTGTTGCACCATTTTCAGTGTGGGTAGATATTGCTAATACTATAGGTTTAACCGGCTACATTACAGGTAATTTAACCGAAACCACAAAATTTAGAGCAATATTTTCTAATTCAGGTTTATGTTCTGGAAGCAATATTGCGACAAGTGAAGCAACCGTAACGGTAAATGCTCCAACTGCTTGTTCTATTACTGGTAGTGCTGGTCCTGTATGTTTATCTTCTTCTAACGTTTATGCGGCTCCAGCCAATATGACAACCTATTCCTGGTCTTTGCCTCCTGCGACTGCAAATGGCGCTACAATTACATCAGCTACAAACTCACAAAACGTAACTGTTCAAGCTGGTTCTACCTGTAATACAACGTTTAAATTATTATTAACTACTACTTTAAACGGATGTAGTTCTACTTGTGAAAAAATAGTAACTGTTAACGATACCACAGCTCCAACTTGGACAACTACAGCAGGTTCATTAAATGTTACTTTGCAATGCGACGATACAGCAGGATTGGCGGCGGCACAAAATCAGGCTCCTGTTGCTACAGACAATTGCGGCGGAACTGTAACTTATACAAAAGTGAGCGGAACTTTCGTCGCTGGAACTTGTGCCAATTCTGGAACTTACACCAACACTTGGACCGCTAAAGATGCCTGCAATAATACTTCAACAGTTTTCACTCAGGTGATCACTATCCAAGACACGACTGCGCCAACTTGGACAACACAGGCTGGTTCTCTGAATGCGACTTTGGAATGCGGCGATACAGCAGGATTGACAGCGAGCACAAAATCAGGCTCCTGTTGCCACAGACAATTGCGGTGGAACTGTAACCTATACAAAAGTGAGCGGAACTTTCGTCGCTGGAACTTGTGCCAATTCTGGAACTTACACCAACACTTGGACCGCTAATGACGTCTGCAATAATACTTCAACAGTTTTTACTCAAGTGATCACTATCCAAGATACTAGTGCTCCAGCTTGGACAACTACAGCAGGTTCATTAAATGTTACCTTGGAATGTAGCGATACAGCAGGATTGACAGCGAGCACAAAATCAGGCTCCTGTTGCTACAGACAATTGCGGCGGAACTGTAACTTATACAAAAGTGAGCGGAACTTTCGCCGCTGGAACTTGTGCCAATTCTGGAACTTACACCAACACTTGGACCGCTAAAGATGTCTGCAATAATACTTCAGCAGTTTTCACTCAGGTAATCACAATTCAGGATACAACAGCACCGACTTGGACAACTGCTTCAACAGCTTTAAATGTGACTTTGGAATGCGGCGATGCTTCAGGTCTTGCTACTGCTCAGGCTCAGTTCCCAACAGCTTCTGACTTATGCGATGCCGATGTTTCAAACATCACCAAAACAAGCGGACAGTTCGTGGCTTCTCAAGGTTGCGGAAACGCTGGAACTTACACCAATACTTGGACAGTTAAAGATGACTGTGGCAATACTTCTGATACTTTCACTCAGGTAATTACAATCCAAGATACAACAGCACCGACTTGGACAACTACAGCAGGTTCATTAAATGTGACTTTGGAATGCGGCGATACGGCAGGTCTTGCCACTGCTCAGGCTCAGTTCCCAACAGCTTCTGACTTATGCGATGCTGATGTTTCAAATATTGTAAAAGTAAGCGGACAGTTCGTGGCTTCTCAAGGTTGCGGAAATTCTGGAACTTACACCAATACTTGGACCGTAAAAGATGACTGCGGAAATACTTCTGATACTTTCACTCAGGTGATCACCATTCAGGATACAACAGCACCGACTTGGACAACTGCTTCAACCGCTTTAAATGTGACTTTGGAATGCGGCGATACGGCAGGTCTTGCTACTGCTCAGGCTCAGTTCCCAACAGCTTCTGACTTATGCGATGCTGATGTTTCAAACATCACCAAAACAAGCGGTCAGTTCGTTGCTTCTCAAGGTTGCGGAAACGCTGGAACATATACCAATACTTGGACAGTTAAAGATGACTGTGGCAATACTTCTGATACTTTCACTCAGGTAATTACAATCCAAGATACAACAGCACCGACTTGGACAACTACAGCAGGTTCATTAAATGTGACTTTGGAATGCGGCGATACGGCAGGTCTTGCCACTGCTCAGGCTCAGTTCCCAACAGCTTCTGACTTATGCGATGCTGATGTTTCAAATATTGTAAAAGTAAGCGGACAGTTCGTGGCTTCTCAAGGTTGCGGAAATTCTGGAACTTACACCAATACTTGGACGGTAAAAGATGACTGCGGCAATACTTCTGATACTTTCACTCAGGTAATTACAATCCAAGATACAACAGCACCGACTTGGACAACTGCTCCAACAGCTTTGAATGTGACTTTGGAATGCGGCGATGCTTCAGGTCTTGCTACTGCTCAGGCTCAGTTCCCAACAGCTTCTGACTTATGCGATGCCGATGTTTCAAACATCACCAAAACAAGCGGACAGTTCGTGGCTTCTCAAGGTTGCGGAAACGCTGGAACTTACACCAATACTTGGACAGTTAAAGATGACTGTGGCAATACTTCTGATACTTTCACTCAGGTAATTACAATCCAAGATACAACAGCACCGACTTGGACAACTACAGCAGGTTCATTAAATGTGACTTTGGAATGCGGCGATACGGCAGGTCTTGCCACTGCTCAGGCTCAGTTCCCAACAGCTTCTGACTTATGCGATGCTGATGTTTCAAATATTGTAAAAGTAAGCGGACAGTTCGTGGCTTCTCAAGGTTGCGGAAATTCTGGAACTTACACCAATACTTGGACCGTAAAAGATGACTGCGGAAATACTTCTGATACTTTCACTCAGGTGATCACCATTCAGGATACAACAGCACCGACTTGGACAACTACAGTAGGTTCATTAAATGTGACTTTGGAATGCGGCGATGTATCTGGACTTGCAAATGCTCAGGCAATGTTCCCAACTGCATCTGACTTATGCGATGCTGATGTTTCAAACATCACCAAAACAAGCGGTCAGTTCGTTGCTTCTCAAGGTTGCGGAAACGCTGGAACATATACCAATACTTGGACAGTTAAAGATGACTGTGGCAATACTTCTGATACTTTCACTCAGGTAATTACAATCCAAGATACAACAGCACCGACTTGGACAACTACAGCAGGTTCATTAAATGTGACTTTGGAATGCGGCGATACGGCAGGTCTTGCCACTGCTCAGGCTCAGTTCCCAACAGCTTCTGACTTATGCGATGCTGATGTTTCAAATATTGTAAAAGTAAGCGGACAGTTCGTGGCTTCTCAAGGTTGCGGAAATTCTGGAACTTACACCAATACTTGGACGGTAAAAGATGATTGTGGCAATACTTCTGACACTTTCACTCAGGTAATCACCATTCAGGATACAACAGCACCGACTTGGACAACTGCTCCAACAGCTTTGAATGTGACTTTGGAATGCGGCGATGCTTCAGGTCTTGCCACTGCTCAGGCTCAGTTCCCAACAGCTTCTGACTTATGCGATGCTGATGTTGCAAACATCACCAAAACAAGCGGACAGTTCGTGGCTTCTCAAGGTTGCGGAAATTCTGGAACTTACACCAATACTTGGACGGTAAAAGATGATTGTGGCAATACTTCTGACACTTTCACTCAGGTAATCACCATTCAGGATACAACAGCACCGACTTGGACAACTGCTCCAACAGCTTTGAATGTGACTTTGGAATGCGGCGATGCTTCAGGTCTTGCCACTGCTCAGGCTCAGTTCCCAACAGCTTCTGACTTATGCGATGCTGATGTTTCAAACATCACCAAAACAAGCGGACAGTTCGTGGCTTCTCAAGGTTGCGGAAACGCTGGAACTTACACCAATACTTGGACCGTAAAAGATGACTGCGGAAATACTTCTGATACTTTCACTCAGGTGATCACAATTCAGGATACAACTGCTCCTACTTGGAATACCCAGGCTGGTTCTTTAGATGTTACTTTGGAATGCGGCGATGTATCTGGACTTGCAAATGCTCAGGCTCAGTTCCCAACTGCATCTGACTTATGCGATGCTGATGTTTCAAACATCACCAAAATAAGCGGACAGTTCGTGGCTTCTCAAGGATGCGGAAACGCTGGAACATATACCAATACTTGGACAGTTAAAGATGACTGTGGCAATACTTCTGACACTTTCACTCAGGTAATTACAATCCAAGATACAACAGCACCAACTTGGACAACTGCTCCAACAGCTTTAAATGTAACTTTGGAATGCGGCGATGTATCTGGACTTGCAAACGCTCAGGCTCAGTTCCCAACAGCTTCTGACTTATGTGATGCTGATGTTGCCAACATAACTAAAGTAAGCGGTCAGTTTGTGGCTTCTGAAGGATGTTCAAACACAGGAACTTATACCAATACTTGGACGGTAAAAGATGACTGTGGCAATACTTCTGAAACTTTCACTCAGGTAATTACAATCCAAGATACAACTGCTCCAACATGGACAACTGCTCCAACAGCTTTGAATGTAACTTTGGAATGCGGCGATGTATCTGGACTTGCAAATGCTCAGGCTCAGTTCCCAACAGCTTCTGACTTATGCGATGCTGATGTTTCTAACATCACTAAAACAAGCGGACAGTTCGTGGCTTCTCAAGGATGCGGAAACGCTGGAACTTACACCAATACTTGGACGGTAAAAGATGATTGTGGCAATACTTCTGACACTTTCACTCAGGTAATCACCATTCAGGATACAACAGCACCGACTTGGACAACTACAGTAGGTTCATTAAATGTGACTTTGGAATGCGGCGATGTATCTGGACTTGCAAATGCTCAGGCAATGTTCCCAACTGCATCTGACTTATGCGATGCAGATGTTTCTAATATCACAAAAGTAAGTGGCCAGTTTGTAGCTTCTCAAGGATGCGGAAATTCTGGAACTTACACCAATACTTGGACCGTAAAAGATGACTGCGGCAATACTTCTGATACTTTCACTCAGGTAATCACCATTCAGGATACAACAGCACCGACTTGGACAACTGCTCCAACAGCTTTGAATGTGACTTTAGAGTGCGACGATGCTTCAGGTCTTGCCACTGCCCAAGCTCAGTTCCCAACTGCTTCTGACTTATGCGATGCTGATGTTGCAAACATCACCAAAACAAGCGGTCAGTTCGTGGCTTCTCAAGATTGCGGAAATTCTGGAACTTACACCAATACTTGGACAGTAAAAGATGACTGCGGCAATACTTCTGATACTTTCACTCAGGTAATTACAATCCAAGATACAACAGCACCGACTTGGACAACTGCTCCAACAGCTTTAAATGTAACTTTGGAATGCGACGATGTATCTGGACTTGCAAACGCTCAGGCTCAGTTCCCAACAGCTTCTGACTTATGTGATGCTGATGTTTCAAACATCACCAAAACAAGCGGACAGTTTGTGGCTTCTGAAGGATGTTCAAACACAGGAACTTATACCAATACTTGGACGGTAAAAGATGACTGCGGCAATACTTCTGACACTTTCACTCAGGTAATTACAATCCAAGATACAACAGCTCCGACTTGGACAACAGTCGCAGATGCTCTTAACGTGACCTTACAATGTAGCGATACAGAAGGATTAAATGTCGCACAAGCACAAGCTCCGGTTGCAACTGATAACTGCAATGGAAACATAACTTATGTGAAAACAAGCGGAGAATTGCAAAGAGGAAGCTGTGGAAGTACTGGAACTTATACCAATACTTGGGTTGCAAAAGATCTTTGCAACAACACCTCAACTACATTCACTCAAGTGATTACAATCCAAGATACTGCTTCTCCAAAATGGATTACAGTAGCTGGAACATTGAATGTAACTTTACAATGTAGCGATACAGCAGGATTAGCCACAGCTCAGGCTCAGGCTCCTCAAGCTACTGCAAATTGCACAATTGTAACTTATACCAAAACAAGCGGTCAATTCGTAGCTTCTGAAGGTTGTGCGAATGCTGGAACATATACTAACAGCTGGGTTGCAAAAGATGATTGTGGAAACGTTACCGACAGTTTCTATCAGGTAATCACAATCGAAGATACAACTGCACCGACTTGGACAACAGCCGCAGAAGCTTTGAATGTGACTTTGGAATGCGGCGATGCCTCTGGGCTTGCTAACGCTCAAGCTCAATTCCCAACAGCTTCCGACTTATGTGATGCTGATGTTTCAAACATCGTTAAAGTAAGTGGCCAGTTTGTAGCTTCCGAAGGATGCGGAAATTCTGGAACATATACCAATACATGGACTGTAAAAGACGATTGTGGAAATACTTCTGAAACTTTCACGCAAGTAATCACAATTGAAGATAAAACTGCTCCAACTTGGAATACTGTTGCCGGCACTCTAAATGTAACTTTAGAATGCGACGACACAGAAGGACTTGCGTATTGCTCAAGCTCAATTCCCAACAGCTTCCGACTTATGTGATGCCGATGTTTCAAACATCACAAAAGTAAGTGGTCAATTTGTAGCTTCCGAAGGATGCGGAAATTCTGGAACTTACACCAATACTTGGACCGTAAAAGATGACTGCGGCAATACTTCTGATACTTTCACTCAGGTAATCACAATTGAAGATAAAACTGCTCCAACTTGGAATACTGTTGCCGGCACTCTAAATGTAACTTTAGAATGCGGCGACACAGAAGGACTTGCAGTTGCTCAAGCTCAATTCCCAACAGCTTCCGACTTATGTGATGCCGATGTTTCAAACATCACAAAAGTAAGTGGTCAATTTGTAGCTACTGAAGGATGCGGAAATTCTGGAACATATACCAACACTTGGACAGTTAAGGACGATTGTGGCAATACATCGGATGTTTTCACTCAAATAATTACAATAGAAGACACAACAGCTCCAACTTGGACAACACAAACTGCTTCTTTAAACAAAACAATCGAATGCGGCGATACAGAAGCTTTGGCATCGGCGCAAGCCTTGTTCCCTACTGCTACTGACGCATGCGATAGTGACGTTACTAATATTGTAAAAGTAAGTGGCCAGTTTATAGCTTCTGAAGGTTGTTCAAATGCTGGAACTTATACTAATACTTGGACTATAAAAGATGATTGCGGTAATACTTCTGAAACTTTCACTCAAGTGATTACAATTCAAGATACTACTAAGCCAGTATTTAATGGCGAACTTCCATCTGATATAACAGTTTCTTGCGATGCGGTTCCAGAGCCAGCAAATATTCAGGCTACTGATAATTGTGGCGGTGGAGATTTACCAATTGTATTATCTGAAGTTAAAAGCGATATCAAAAATGAATGTGGAACTGAATATACTTTAACTCGTAAATGGACAACAAGTGATTGTTCTGGAAATACAGAATCATTCACACAAATCATTACCGTTAGAGATACTACTCCTCCAACAGGAACTGCTCCAGCAGATGTGGCAGGTTTACAAAGCACTACTGAAATTCCAGTTGGAAATCCTAGCGATATTATTGATGAAGCTGATAATTGTGAAGGAAATGTAACCGTTACTGTAAGCGATTCTAACAATGGAGCAAGTGGTTGCGACGGAAATGCTTATGTATTGACTAGAACCTATACTTTGACAGATTGCGCTGGAAATAAAACAGAATTAGTTCAGACATTTACTGTTGACAACAAAGTATCTGTTTCTGGAGTTCCAACAAACGTAAGCTGTCTTGACGGAACTGACGGTTCGATTGCTGTAACTAGCAGTCCAGGCGCTACTGTTGTGATTACAAATGCTAATAATGAAGTTGTTGGAAATACTAATTTGCCAGCTGGAACTTATACACTTACTGCAACTGCACCTGTAAATGGTGAAGGTCAAGTTTGTACAGCAACGGCTACTGTTACTATTACACAGCCAAATTATAAAGTTAAAATATCTGGTCAGATTATCAACGTAGATACTAACACTCCTATTGCGAATGTGCCGATTACATTGATTCCTCAAGGAACAACTACTGGTCCAATTTTAATTCGCATTACCAATGCTAATGGAGAGTATTCATTCGCTGGCATGGTTGCAGGAAGTTACTTAGTTCAAGTTCAAGATGCTAATTTAAATAGTGCATATCAATTATATCCTGTAGATTCAAGTTTGTTCTTTACAACTCTTGAAGAATGCAAATTCCAAGTACATGACTTCTTATATGGAAAATCAAAACTTCCAGTTTTAGGAGATTATGTTTGGTATGACACCAATAGCAACGGAATTCAGGATGAGTGGTATGATGCCAACAATGATGGCATTGTAACTAAAAATATCCCAGACAGCGATGGCGCTATTGATTATAGCTTATGGGAATGGCTTGATTTAAACGGTGATGGAAGCTATACCGGTCCACAAAATGCTGGCGAATTAAATGCCGGTGGATTTGGAAATGCCAAAAGTGCCAATGTTATTGTGGATGGTCCAAATGGATATCATGATGAAGTAATTATTGGAATTCAAGGTTTCTGGAGAAACAGACCAGAAAGCGAAAATCCTTATGGAGAGTACAAAGTTAAACTTGTTAGAGATGCGAACTTAGATGCAGTTGCGGTACGCTTTAGGAGCAACTGGATTAGTGAAAGTTCTTCCATCAGCAAGTACAGCTAAAAAAGCAACATCTAAAACTGGCAAAATACAAATGCATACCGTATGCACGACTACAAGTGCAGATGGATACATTGTTAATGTAACACCAGAAGATTTAGTTCATTTAGATATTGACTTTGGAGTTAATTGCAAAGAGTTCCAAGACCTTGTTGCCAATGATGATAACGGCGGACCTTTCCCTGGAGTTAATACTACTACACCAAATGTATTGAATGTATTAACAAATGACACTCTTGAAGGACAACCAATAACAGCTTCAGATGTAGTGATTACAACAGTAACGCCAAACGAATTCTTGCAATTGAATCCTGACGGCTCTGTAGATATTCTGCCAAATGCTCCAGCTGGAACATTAACAATGGTGTATCAAATTTGTGAAGCCGATCAAACTTCAAATTGCGACACAGCAACTGTGACTATTACAATTGAAGCTCCAGTTATGACGGTTACTGCAACATCAATTTGTGTGAACGATGTTCCTTATCTTGACTATTCTGCAACGCCGGTAAACTTTACTCCTATAAACGGCGTAACAATTACATGGGCTGACAGCAATAATAATGTAGTCACTACAATGACCAACCTACCGCTTAGCGGAAGAGTATTGTGGCCAGGAGCTGTGGTAGATCAGAATGGAAATGGTATTGACTGGCCAGGATGGGTTTTCCAAGATAATAAATGGATTCAGGCTCCAGACGGATTTGAAAATCTTCGTCCAACAGCTACCGTTACAATCTCTGTTAATCCAAGCGAAACAATCGTTGTAAGTTATCCGCCAGCTGATCCTTATTGTACCTCAAGACCAACATTTGCAATTGTTGCCAATGATGATACAGCAGGACCAATAAACGGAGTAACCGGTGGAACAAATGTAATCAACGTTTATACTAACGATACCTTAAACGGCTCACCAGTAAATCCAAGCGATGTTACTTTGACAACAGTAACGCCAGACCCTAAAGGAGTTCTGACATTAAATCCTGACGGATCAATTACTGTTGCACCAAATACGCCAGCGGGAACTTACACATTGACTTATCAAATTTGTGAAAACGCTGACTTTGGAAACTGTGATACAGCAATAGTAACAGTAACTGTTGGTAAAACACCAATAGTGGCAAACGACGACAGCTTTACAAACATTGGTTGTAACCGATTTGGAATCGTTGGAAATGTATTAAGCAATGACGTATTGAATCAGGCTCCAGTGGCACTGCAATTAGTAAACTTTAGTGTATTACCTCAAACTAATGAGGTAAAAACTGATCCAAATATTACGGTAGATGCTTCTGGTAATCTAAATGTAACAAGCTTAACAGCGCCTGGAACTTACACATTGACTTATCAAATTTGTGAAAAATTAAATCCAGACAATTGTGATACCGGTACAATTACCATAACAGTTATTCCAAATGGTGTAACAACACTAAGCAGTTCAGCTTGTAATGATGATTCAACTTTAATCGACTTGCTTTCTCTTCTTCCAACAGATACGCCAAGAAATGGAACGTGGGTTGACACGAACAACACTAATGCATTGCGAGACGGTGTCTTAAATGCACTTGGGTTAGCTATTGGAAACTACGCATTTGAGTACAGAATTGCTGATCAAAACTGCCCTCGTAGTGTAGTACTTAATATGGAAATCAATGATGACTGTAAAGTATTACCATGTCAAAACATAGTGGTACACAATGCTTTCTCTCCAAACGGAGACGGTATAAATGATGTGTTTGTAATTGATGGTATTGGCGACTTGACCTGTTACCCAGGAAACACAGTCGAGATCTATAATCGTTGGGGAATATTAGTCTTTGAAACTACTGACTATAACAATACAACGAATGCGTTTGATGGAACCTCACGAGGAAGAACTACTGTTAACAAATCTGAAGGATTACCAACAGGAACGTACTTCTACATTGTGACTTACAAATCTTTAGACGGTAATAATGCGATTCAATATAACAAAAAAGACGGATACCTCTATCTTTCAAAATAAACCCAGACTGCTACAGGCTGATATAAAATCTATATCAGCCTGATACAGCAACTAATATTAAAAATCCGGGAATTGAAGGAATAATATCGTGGATTTTTTTAGAGGATTTCATTAATAATTCAATAGTAAAATTGAAATAATAAACATCTACTATGAGAACAAAATTATTTTACTTCGTCATTCTGTTTGTAACTATTGCAAGTCACGCGCGACAAGATGCTCAATATACGCAATACATGTACAACACAATAAACATAAATCCTGCTTATGCAGGTTCTCGTGGAGCCTTAAGCATTTTTGGACTATATCGTACACAATGGGTTGGTCTTGATGGTGCACCAGAAACAAGTACTTTCTCTGTAAATACTCCTATTAACAATAGTAATTTGGGAATTGGAGGCTCACTTGTTAATGATAAAATTGGTCCAACAAATGAAAACAACATTTCTGTTGATGTTTCATATACAGTCCAAACATCGGCTAATTTCAAACTGTCATTTGGGATTAAAGGAACTGCCAATATATTCAATTTAGATGTCAACAAACTGAATCCAGAAATTTCTGGAGATCCACAATTTCAGGATCTGAACAATAAATTTTCTCCAAATGTGGGAGCGGGAGTTTATTGGCATTCTGACAAAGCTTACATTGGTTTTTCAATTCCAAACTTTATTGAAACGAATCGCTACGATGACAATGATATTGCCATTTTCAAAGACAAAATCAATTATTATTTAATGGCCGGTTATGTATTTGATTTAGACAAATACCAATACATCAAATTCAAACCAGCTGTACTTACTAAAATGGTTGAAGGTGCACCACTTCAAGTAGATCTTTCAGCGAACTTTATGTTCTTTGATAAGTTTGTTGCCGGTGTCGGTTACAGATGGAGTGCTTCATTAAGCGCTATGGTTGGGTTCCAAATCACCGACGGTCTTTATTTAGGTTACGGTTACGATCACGAAACCACAAACCTTAATAATTATAATTCAGGATCTCATGAGATATTCCTTCGTTATGAATTCTTTACTAAAAATGGTAAAATCACAACTCCTCGTTTCTTCTAAAAATAAGTACTATGAAAAATTATATTTTCCTTTGCCTAACATTTGTAAGCGTTTTTTCATTGGACAGTTATTCACAGCAGTCAAAAGTAAACTCTGGTGATAAAAAATACAATAATTACGCTTATGTTGACGCAATAAAAACGTATGAGAAAGTAGCGACTAAAGGATATAAATCTGAAGAAATGTTCAAGAAACTTGGAAATTCTTATTATTTCAATTCAGATTTTGAAGGCGCCGCTAAATGGTATGGTGAGTTGTTTGCTATGAATTCGAACATAGAACCTGAATACTACTACAGATATGCTCAGTCATTAAAATCAATAGGAGAAACTACAAAAGCAAATAAAATTCTAGACGAATTTGATGCTAAAAACAAAAATGACAACAGAGCAAGACTGTATAAAGCAGATGTAAACTATCTGGATCAAATCAAAGCCAACTCAGGCCGATATAATATCGAAAATGCGGGAATAAATAGCAAATATTCTGATTATGGTTCATTTGTTTATAACAACAAATTATACTTTGCATCTGCTAGAGATACCGGAAATTTTTCGCAAAGAAAACACAAATGGACAGGCGAATATTTTACCAATATTTATGATGCCGATGTTGATCCTTCGACCTATACTGCTTCTAAAGTAAATAAATTCAAAAATGCTTTAAACAGTAAATTCAACGAAGCAACTCCCGTTTTTTCAAAAGATGGGAAAACTGCATACTTCACAAGAAACAATTTTGTAGATGGAAAAAAAGGAAAAGATGCTAACAAAATTACTTTAGTAAAATTATACAAAGCCACTCTTGACAGTAAAGGACAATGGACAAACATAGCGCCACTTTCTTTTACAAGCGACAATTACAGCACTGCACATCCCGCACTAAGTCCAGACGGAAAAACACTTTATTTTGCTTCTGATATGCCAGGTACAATTGGACAATCGGATATTTTTAAAGTAAGTATCAACGGCGATGGAAGTTTTGGCAATCCGGAAAATTTAGGAAAAACGATAAATACCGAAGGAAAAGAAACTTTCCCATTTGTAACGGATGACGACGAAATCTATTTCGCTTCAGACGGGCATCCAGGACTTGGCGGATTAGACGTTTTTGTAGGTGATATCGATAGCGACGGAACTATCAGCAATATCCAGAATGTAGGCGCCGATGTGAATTCACCTAAAGATGATTTCGCTTATTTTATAGATTCTAAAAGCAGGCTTGGCTACTTCAGTTCCAATAAAGATGGCGGACTTGGCTCTGATGATATCTATAAATTTTTAGAAACTCGAAGACTGAAATGCATTCAAGAATTAAGTGGTCTTATAACTGATATTGCGACAAATGAAATTTTGCCTGGAGCAAAAGTTACTTTATACGAAAATCAAGTTATCAAAAACACGACAACGGCCGATGCTACAGGATTATATAAATTTCCTGTTGATTGTAAAAAAACCTATAATGTTCGTGCCGAAAACCAAGATTATGAAACTAGAGAAGTTAGCGTAACAATTGATAAAGTAAGTGGAAAAACCGACTTGCCAATTGCTCTGACCAAACGTATGTGCCGTGTAACGGTTGGTGATGATTTAGGAAAATGTTTTGGCATCAAAATGATTTATTTCGATTTGGACAAATCAAACATCAGACCTGAAGCGGCATTAGATTTAGAAAAAATATTGGCTGTATTAAACGATTATCCAGCCATGAAACTTGACATTCGTTCGCACACAGACAGCCGTGCATCACATAAATACAATGAAGGTTTGTCTGACAGAAGAGCAAAATCTACTATTCAATGGTTGATCAAAAACGGCATCAAAGCCGATCGCTTAACCGGAAAAGGATATGGAGAAACACAGCTTGTAAACAAATGTTCTGATGATGTTCCTTGTACCGAAGAAGAACATCAAATGAACAGACGAAGCGAATTTATTATTACGGCACTTTAGTTATTAGTTAAGATTATCATAATTTGGAAAAAAGAAGCTGTCTATTTCAGACAGCTTTTTTTATGCAAAAAAATCGTCACAGATTAAAAACCTGCAACGATCACTAAAAACCAACCAGTCTTAAGTTTATCCTTATATTCTAACAAAAATGTTAGTATAATATTTTTTACCTGTTTTAGCATCTGTCGTAATTGCTATACCAAAATGAGTAAAATTACCTTCAATATTTTCTTTATGCCCTGGACTTTCCAACCAAGCATTTAAGGCCGCTTGAGAAGTCTTATAATTATAGGCAACATTCTCACCTACTTTTTTTGCACCAAGAACTTTTTCAAGATTTTCAGAACGCGCTACAAAATCATTGTGATCAACAACATTTTTTTCAATCATATAATTGTTGTGTTCTTCGCATTTTGCAGAAATATGATTGATTGGTTCTAAAGCATTTAGACCAACACTAATACGGTAATCGTTAATCAATTTCATGGTTTCTAATTCTGAATCATTGTACGTGTAGTTCGTAATCAGAATTTCAGTTGATGCACTGTTTTCAGTTCCCTCTGCAGTATCAGCAGAACATGCGTTCACTGCAATTAGTATTGCAATGAACGTCATGATGCGCATTATCTTCTTCATAATCATACAGTAGTTTAATGCCTAAAGGTAAATGTTGGGGCAAATCCTTTAAATTTTTATAATTTGAATAAATTGTTTCACTTTTCTTACGCCAAACGTATTCAAATTGTCGGTAAACTACAAAAATAATCGATGAAATGCATTAAAATTTTAATTTAACACATAATTTTCTTACAATTAAGACGATAATCGCTCAATCTTCCAAGAAAAATCAGATTGACTCGTATAACGAATTCTATCATGAAGTCGGTTAGGTCGTCCTTGCCAAAATTCTACCTGTAAAGGAGTTACTAAATAACCTCCCCAATTTTCAGGTCTCGGAATTTCTTTTCCTTCAAATTCTGCTTCCAATTTTTTTAAGTTTTCTTCCAAGAAAGCTCTCGACGGAATAACCTCACTTTGATTCGAAACTATTGCACCAAGCTTGCTTCCATCCGGACGGGAACTAAAATAGCCATCTGAAATATTTTCAGAAGTTTTTTGGGCAATTCCTTTAATAATCACTTGACGTTCCATTTCCTGCCAAAAGAAAGACAAACAAACATTTGGATTATTTGCAATCGCTTTCCCTTTTTCCGAATCATAATTAGTATAAAATATAAAACCTTCTTCAGAGAATTTCTTCAATAAAACCACACGTGATTTTGGAAAACCATCCAATCCGATTGTTGAGACTGTCATCGCATTAACTTCCCCGCTTCCGCCAAAATCTTCCACTTCATGAAACCAGCGGTTAAAAAGATTGATTGGATCTTCCGGAATATTGGTTTCCAGTAATTCGCTTTTCTCGTAAGATCTTCTATAATTGCTTAAATCATTCATGATTTATTATTTTAGATTGTTGATTTTAGATTTTAGATTTTTTGTTTCAAGTTTGTCAGGCTGAGCGAAGTCGAAGCCCTCGTTTACAAAGCACGTCTTGAATACAAAAGCCCTTAGACTTCCCTCAGGGTGACATCAATATAGTCACGCTTCAAAACTTAGAACCTCAGTATCTTAGTATCTTAGATTAAAACTCAAAACTCAGGCCGTCATCCGCTAAAAGCACATTCGGAAAAACTTCTTCGGCTTCTTGTTTAAAGCGCTCCAATCCATCATATCGTGTCGAATAATGCCCCAAAATTAATTGTTTTGCATTTGCTTTTAAGGCAATTCGTCTTGCTTCTTTTGCTGTGGAATGCAATGTTTTTTGTGCCAATGAAGCCTCCGATTCTAAAAAAGTCGATTCATGATACAAAACATCGACATTTTCAATAATTGGGATTACAGCTTCATGATAAACAGTATCCGAACAAAAAGCATAACTTTTTGTTGGAGCCGGGTCAAAAGTCAGTTTTTCATTTTCAATTACAGTTCCGTTATCTAATGTAATATCACCTCCATTTTTTATCTTTTGATAATAAGCAACGTGAATATCATATTTCTGAACAGCTTCAACATTCAGTTTTCTTTCATCTGGTTTTTCCTGAAAAAGATAACCATTGGTGTAAACACGATGTTTCAACGGAATTGTCTTCACTATAACTTTTTTATCCTCAAAAACAACTTCGCTTTCTTTTGATTCTAATTCGTGGAAAAACAAATCATAAGTTGTCCAAGATTCGGTCAATTTTAATTGAAGAAGAATTAATTCTTTAATCCCTTTTGGTCCATAAATATGTAAATCGGTTGTTCTTCCTAAAAGCGAAAAAGTCGAAATTGTTCCGATCAATCCATAAAGATGATCGCCATGAAGATGCGAAATAAAAATGTGATTAATCTTTGAGAATTTAATCTTATTCTTTCGAAGCTGAACCTGAGTTCCTTCTCCGCAGTCAATCAAAAACAATCTGTTTTTAATTTCTAAAACTTGCGCAGTTGGATTGGTAATCGTTCTGGGAGTTGCGGCATAACAGCCAAGTATCGTTAATTTCATTTTAGATTGTTGATTTTAGATTTTAGATTTATTTAGACTCCAACATTCAAAATCTAAAATCTGAACTCTAAAATCTACAATTAAAACCCTAGGTCTCTCTCGATTTCCTCCATTTCGATAATATCGTGTGCTTCCAAAAGTGACGGAACCACAACTAACTTATCTGAAATTGCATTAAAATCAAGATCTGTAGCCACAATTACAAAAGATTTTTTAGCCTTTTTCTGTTGTTTTGAAAGCGGCAAAAAAAGCTTCAAATCATTTTCTGTCAAAGCGAGCATCAGATGAAAGATCAATTATAATATTATGTTTTTCAAAAGTCTTAATTTGTTGCGTCACTTTTTCCAAGAAAGAATTTACATCTCCTTGAGTATCTTTAATGGTAACGGTATGTCCTTTTTGATCTACTTTCATTTTATAATTAGTGGGGGCTTATATTTTATTATGCTAATGTACTAAGTTTTTTTTAGTTTTCAGTCACAGTCACAGTTTTCAGTTACTTGCTATGACTGTAAACCATCGGTTTAAAGAATTTTCAGTCTCAGTTTATCTTATAACTGTGTACTGTGACTGTGACTGAAAACCAATTTATTGCTGAATTTTAGAAGCCAATAAATAAATAACCGCCATTCTAATCGCTACTCCATTCTCCACCTGATTTAAAATCACCGAATGATCAGAATCAGCCACTTCAGAAGTAATCTCTACTCCTCTGTTGATTGGTCCTGGGTGCATGATTACGATTTCTTTTCCTAGCGAATCCAAAAGCGGTTTGTCTACTCCGTATTGCTGAGCGTACTCTCGTGTCGATGGGAAGAAATTCACATCCATACGTTCGTTTTGTACACGTAGCATATTTGCAACGTCGCACCATTCCAAGGCTTTACGCAAATTCGGTTCAACTGTAACACCAAGCGATTCAATGTATCTTGGAATCAATGTTTTTGGTCCGCAAACTTTTACTTCTGCGCCTTGCATCTGCAAAGCATATATGTTTGATAAGGCAACTCTTGAGTGCAGAATATCACCTACAATTACTACTTTTTTCCGGCAACATCGCCCAATTTTTCTCTGATAGAATAACTATCTAATAAAGCCTGAGTTGGGTGTTCGTGCGCGCCGTCTCCAGCGTTTACAATACTAGCTTTGACATTTTTAGATAAAAAATAAGCCGCTCCGGGATTAGAGTGGCGCATTACAACCATATCCACTTTCATCGAAAGGATATTGTTTACAGTATCAATCAAGGTTTCTCCTTTTTTAACCGATGATTGAGCCGCAGAAAAACTGATTACATCAGCAGATAAACGTTTCTGCGCTAATTCAAAAGAGAGTTTGGTTCTGGTACTGTTTTCGAAGAAAATATTGGCAATAGTAATATCTCGTAATGAAGGAACTTTTTTAATTGGTCTATTAATGACTTCTTTAAAATGATCTGCCGTTTCAAAAATCAGGTTAATATCATTCTCGTTGATATATTTGATTCCTAATAAATGATCTACGCTTAATTCTTTCATTGTGTGTGTTTATATGTTTAATCGTTGAATTGTTTAATCGTTTTTTTCAAATTGCTTAATCGGTGTTATTACCGATTAAACAATTAACCGGTTAACCGATTAAACTTAATTCGTTACTAGGTGAACAACATCTTCACCATCATTTTCTTTCCAGCTTACAATTACTTTTTCGCCATTAATAGCATCTACCTGACGGCCTCTATAATCGGGTTGAATTGGTAAATGACGGCTGAAACGTCTGTCAATTAAAACCAACAATTCAATTTCTGAAGGTCTTCCAAAAGATTGAATGGCTGTTAAGGCAGAACGAATGCTTCGTCCTGTAAACAAAACGTCATCTATAAAAATGACTTTTTTGTCTTCGACTATAAAATTGATTTGGGTTTTATTGGCTTCAAGCGGTTTATCAGTACGACGAAAATCATCTCTAAAAAAGTGATGTCCAGATATCCTAAAGAAATTTCAGGAACCTTATATTCGTTTTCTAATAATTGTTTTAAACGTTCAGCTAAAAAAACGCCTCTTGGCTGAATCCCGACCAAAATAGTAGTAGAGAAATCAAGATGTTTTTCGATTAACTGACAAGCCAAACGATGGAGTATGATAGTAACTTCTTTCGAATTAAGTAATACTTTTTGACTCATAAGTGATTGTAATGTTTGGTTGCGCAAATATACGGAATCTGATTTTATTTGTTGGGGTGTTGGGGTTGGAAATATTTATATTCTTAAAATAAACGAAGAAGTTATATTTTGAATAAACTTTATTTTTTGTAGGTAATTTTACTTAAAAAAAACATATTTTAGCAAAACCAAAAATATATCCAATGAAAATATATGATAAAGATTTCGATTCAGTAATTGATGGCGTAGTAGCTAATGGGTCAATAACTTATAAGGATGTAATTGAAAAATTAGTTCCATTAATCAGTAAAACTGAATTTCAACGAAAACTACAAGATAAAAAGTTTTACGAAAAACTAGAAAGAGACATAGAGAAAGGATGTATAATGCCTCCAATTACTATTGCATATGTAAACAATCAAATTACCCAAGAATCTAGTACAGAAGATGTAGTTAATTTCTTTAATGCAAATTACGACACTTCGTTTGTTCTCGATGGAATACAACGACTAAATACTCTAAAAAGAGTTGTAGATTCAAAAACAATTGATTTAACTAAAAATCTATATTTAAATATTATTTTTTGTGACAATATTGATAAATTACTTTATCGAATGATTACTCTAAATAATGGTCAAAAGCCAATGACACCAAGACATCAAGTTGAAGTAATGATGGCAAATGTCTTTAATTTTGAACAATTAGGAATAAATATACAAACAGAGAAAGAGAGAGCTGATAAAATTAAGATGAACTCTTTTAATAAATCAGACTTAGTACAGGCATATTTGGCATATATGGCAAATAGTCCAATGGTAGATAATCAAAAAATTATCCAAGATAAAATGGACGAGCTAATTGTAAGTAAAATAATATCTACTGAACCTGTTTCTAATGAAACGACTTTTGAAAATGTTATAAATGCTTTAGCAAAATTTCAAAAAAGCAATATTGCTTTAAAATGGCTTAAGCAAGCTAATAATTTAGTTGGATTTGCTGTTGGAATGAAATATTCTTCCAAAGTAATCTTAGAGTTATCTGTGGATGAATTTGAAGAATCGATCATATTGTTTGACCAAGCTTTTACCGATTTTAACCCATCTAAAATTAAAATGGGAAAACTACGTAGAGAACTGTCATATGATTTTTTTAAAAATTATTCTAAACTCAAAAATTATGGCCGCTTAGAATTACTTGAATACTTTAGTGATTTAACAAATGATTAGTCGTTATAAATATCATGATGTAATTTTCCGGGAAAATAGTCTAAACCAAAATTTAAGAATAGAAAATGGTAATTCAATTTTAAAAATTTTCAGATTAATTTCTGGGACTATAAACTGTGAAGATGAATATAAAAATAAAGTTTACAAATTCAGAAACAATTTTACAACTTTCCCTTATGAAACAAATAACAAATTAAGTGCAAAAACTGTTTTAAACAATTTCCCAACTGAGTTAAAAATTAAAGACTTAGACAAATATTTCAAAACAGCTAGAAACAATAAAAAGTTCTATGACTCGATTGAAATTGAACTTCTAAAATGTTTAATTGCCAATCATGATCAACGCTATCTTGAATCTTTTTTTATTTATATAGAATTATAGAAGGTATTTCATACTCCATACCTTTAATGTATGTTTCAAAAAATAAAGATTATAATAAAACTTATGGTGAACTTCAAGCATTTTTCGGTAAAGACAAAGATGGAGAATTAGCTTTTTTTAAACGATTTATTTCTACAACCTTTCAAGAAGAAGATTTCTATAAATCTAATTTATTAATTGACCTTCACCTTATTGACATTGAAGAAATTCGCCCCGTTTATTACAAAATCTATCTTGAAAAATTAAAAAATAGAACTGTTGGACAACCTACAGAAAATGAAAGTATGTCTGTACAGTTTATAACTTTTTATGACTTTATAATTGAATTACGTAATAGATTCTTTCATAATGCAAAAGGGTCGTGGCAATCAAATTTAGAATCAACAAATTTACTTTTTCCAGATTTGTTTTTTAAACCATTGATAAATCATGGTATAAATTGGATTTCAATAATATTGTTTGAAATAATTAAAAACGATTTTGCAAAAAACGAGTAGAAAATAAAAAAACTAAGAATCCAAATCCTAAAACATTTCCAAAAATTCTATAACATATTTCCCTGATTCCTGAAGTAATTTTAAATATCAACTTTAAACATCAGAAGTCATGCAAAATAAAATACTAAGATTGTTAATGGTATTCGTAATACTGTTTTCATTTACAAGCTGTGAAGTTATTGGAGACATTTTTAAAGCCGGAATGGGATTCGGGATATTTATCGTAATTTTTATTATTGCGATCATTATCTGGATTTTCGCTAAAATGTTCGGAAGTAAATAGTTATCAATGAACAATAAAAAAATCCCAAATTCCAATTTTTATAGCGGGATTGTTTTTTTGCCACAAATTACACAAATTAGCACAAATTTAATTCGTGGAAATTCGTGTAATTAGTGGCTATATTTTTTTAACACATAGAAACATAGTTTTTGGAATCGCAGAAAGGCGTTTCACTTTTTTTCAAAAAACATAGCTATATGAAAGAAATATATTTCTTTTTTGGAGTTCTTATTCGTACTTAATTCGACACTAAAACTATGTTTCTATGTGTTTAAAATTACACCCCAATAAAAAATCCCAAACTCCAGTCTAATTTGGGATTTGGGATTTTAATATGTTGAAATTTAAAGATTAAAGATTGTACATCTTCTTTCTTTGTTCTTGAATTTTTTCATCATCGAGATATTCGTCAAATGTCATGTAACGATCGATAACTCCGTTTGGTGTCAATTCTACGATTCTGTTACCAACAGTCTGCGCGAACTCGTGGTCATGCGTTGTGAAAATTACAGAACCTTTAAAGTTTTTCAATGAGTTGTTGAAAGCGGTAATAGACTCCAAATCTAGGTGGTTTGTTGGCTCATCAAGCATTAAAACGTTAGCACGTTCCATCATCATTCTAGACAACATACAACGTACTTTTTCTCCTCCAGATAAAACTCTAGACGTTTTTAAAGCTTCTTCTCCAGAGAAAATCATTTTCCCTAAGAAACCTCTAATGAATACCTCATCACGTTCTTCTTCCGTTTTAGCATACTGGCGTAACCAGTCAACCAAAGTCAAATCGTTTTCGAAATATTTGTGGTTTTCAGCTGGTAAATACGCTTGGTTTGTTGTAATTCCCCAATCAAAAGTTCCAGAATCAGCTTTTTGTTCACCGTTTAAGATTTCGTAGAAAGCTGTTGTTGCACGTGAATCTTTAGAGAAAAGAACGATTTTATCGCCTTTTGCCATATTCAAATCAACATCTTTGAATAAAACCTCTCCGTCTACAGAAGCCGCTAAATTTTGAACGTTCAAAATCTGATCTCCGCTTCGCGATCTTGATCGAAAATAATTGCAGGATAACGACGGCTTGAAGGTTTGATTTCGGCAATATTTAATTTCGAAATCATTTTTTTACGAGAAGTTGCTTGTTTCGATTTCGCCACGTTTGCACTAAAACGACGAATAAATTCTTCCAACTCTTGTTTCTTCTCTTCTGCTTTTTTGTTTTGCTGTGCACGTTGTTTTGCCGCTAATTGGCTAGACTCGTACCAGAAAGTATAGTTTCCTGAGTAATGATTGATTTTTCCGAAATCAATATCAGAAATATGTGTACAAACCGCATCTAAAAAGTGACGGTCGTGAGATACAACGATTACAGTATTTTCGTAATTTGCCAAGAAGTTTTCTAACCAAGCGATTGTCTCGAAATCCAAATCGTTGGTAGGCTCATCCATAATCAATACATCAGGATTTCCAAAAAGCGCCTGTGCCAAAAGCACACGAACTTTCATTTTTCCTTCCATATCGCTCATTAAAGTATAATGATCTGCTTCTGAAATTCCTAAGTTAGACAACATTGATGCAAGCATCAGAATCGGCATTCCATCCATTCATTTCTTCAAACTGAACTTGAAGCTCCCCTATTCTATCAGCATTTGCATCATTATAATCTAAGTAAAGTTCATCCATTTCTTTTTTAACAGCATACAGAACTTTATTTCCCATTAAAACGGTTTCCAAAACAGTATGTTCGTCGAACATATTGTGGTTCTGGTTTAAAACCGACATACGTTTTCCTGGTTCTAAATGGATATGTCCAGAAGTTGGGTCCATATCGCCTGAAATGATTTTAAGAAATGTAGATTTCCCAGCACCATTGGCTCCAATAACTCCGTAAATGTTTCCGTGTGTAAACGTAGTATTTACTTCGTCGAATAAAACTCTTTTACCAAACTGAACTGATAAATTATTGACTGTTAACATGAATGTCTTTTTAATTAATTTGGTGCAAAAGTAGTGAAAAAGGTTCTAAGTTGCAAAGATGCTAAGTCGCTAAGGTTTTTTATGCGAACGAATATTTCTCGCAGAGGCGCAAAGGCGCAGAGAAGGAACTTTACATAGAAAATAAAACCATATAAGTGATATAAGTTCATTTAAAACTAAACTTATAATTTCTGCAATATGAAAAACCACTTATAATCTCTTATATGAGCTTATATGGTTAAAAAAACTACATTTTACTTTCTTTTGCCAAAGCCACTTCTAAACTTTCAAAATTTGGAAGTACTTTCGAAATAATTCCTTCTTTGTTAATGATAAAATGTGTTGGAAAAGAATTCAATTGCAATGCATTATTCATGTATTCTTTCATATCAGGAATTACAGAATAAGACAATGGTTTTCTAGCCAAGAATGTTTTTAATTGCTCTGCTGAATCTTCGGCTAAACTCATAAAAACAATATCTTTTCTGTCTTTATATTCTTCGACCAATTTGTTGACTTGAGGAAATTCTCTGATGCACGGCGTGCAATGAATGTACCAGCATTTTATCACAATAATTTTTCCTTTCATGGATTCATTCGTAACCAAATTTCCGTCTAAATCTTTAAATGAAAATTCAGGAAAAGCCGTTCCTTCCATTTTGTAGTTTTTAAAAGCATCAAAACCAATTTGGTTGATTGTTGCTTTTATGCTTGTATCTGTTTTTGGCAGGATTTTGAAAAGTTTATAAACGTAATCATTAGCTTCTGATTTCAATCTAATTGGAATAAAATTTCCGTTTGCCAGTTGATCTAAAAAGCTTCTTTTGAGATTTCTTTTGATTCAGCATCTAATGCAGTAAAATCTCTGGAAAGCATTATTTTTTTGCTTTGATAAACAGACCAATCTGTGAAAGTCTTTTGGATTTGAATGGGATCAACTTCCGGATTTCCAAATTTGTTTTGACTGAAAGAAAGAGTTGAAACTAAAAATGTAATTATAATAATGAATGATTTCTTCATGAAGTTTTATGCGATAATTGTAAAGTCAAAAGTACTGATTTCTTTTTAACCACAATGATTTGTGAGGAACGAAGCAATCTCACTAACAATTGATTCAGCAAATGCGGTTGCTTCGTTCCTCGCAAAGACATCCTTTGAGGCAAACTTTAACTAAAAAACATAAAAAAAACCTGGCAATAGAGAGTTGCCAGGTTTTATAATGTCGCCTTCGGGAGAAAACCAAATAACAAATCACCCGAATTTGAACACTATTTCGAAATAAAAATTAGATTAAAAAATAAATAACCAAACTCAATTTTAACCGTCCCAATTTTTTATTTCTAAATTTTCAACCATTTTATTCTAGTTTAAAAAGTTCATTACTTTATATGATTTTTTGTTTCCTGACTTATCTGTCACAACAACTATAAACAATTGTTTAGTTGAAAAACTTTGATTATAAAGCAATATTTCTTTGTTGTTTTGAATATTCTTATGACTTACAATAGTCTGCCCAATTGTGTTAAATACATCAACCTGAGCAATTTCTTCTACTTCATTTGTAACCGATAAAGCATCATTTTTAAAGTAAGTTACCGTATTGCCATTTTTCACTGAAATATCGCCAAGAGCTAAAGTTTTTGCCGCTGATTGTGATGCGAAATATGCCGCATAAGCATTCGATAATTCAGATGAATTTCCACAAGAAGAAGCGTCCCAGTTTACAGACCAAGTCATTAAACCTCTTAAAGAAGGATATGGTCCGCCTGGTTGCATGGTATATGTTCTTCCTGTAAAAGTGGTTCCAGTTCTTAAATAATGCATCGCATTAATTCCTTCTGTAGGCGTTAAATAACCGCTCCCTGCGGCGCTTGGACAAGCCGGCAAAGCAATAAGAACTTTTGAAGCTGGCAAACCATCAAAATGCATTCCTGTTGTAGCAATATTATATCCTTTTATTACCATATCAGTTAGAGCTGTTACCATGTTTGATTTCTTAGCTGTTCCATAATACTGGCCATCTAATCCGTTTTCTCCTCCTGTATTATATAATTGCACTGCTAACAAATCCAATTCATTACGCAAGTTTTGAATGATTGGAAGGAAAGAACCAAAAGTATCCGTATAAGTAGTATATCCTCCTTGTACATATTGAGTTTCTGGAGCGGCAGTTAATAAAAATCCAGGGCCGTAGTACGCTTTTAATTCTTTGAAAGCATCAACTACGTTTTTCAGTCTTGGATAAGCAGAAATACCCGCATAAGAAATATCTCTTAAACCTCCTGCGCTAAAATTCATAGATCCACCTTCAAAATCAATATCAACTCCATCAAATTGATACTCATCAATAATCGCTTTTAGGCCATTAACAAAAATATTTTTCTGAGTTACATTGTCCAAAACAACATGGCCATTTTGACCTCCGATAGAGACAATAACGGGAACGCCACTATCTCTTAAAGATTTGATATCATTTTTCAACAATTGCTTATTGAAAACACCATTGGTCAAATATCTATTGTCATTTGTAGTTAATATTGGCGTATAACCATCACGATTAACGGTTTCTACGAAAGAATAATCCACTACGTTAAACTTTTTCCCCACCATTTGAGAAAAATATAAAAATGGAGCAGAAGTATTTTCCCAAGAATGTGCATACCCTAAAATAATTTTAGACGGAAGCGGGATAAATCTATTAGTGCTCACTTGAGCAATTTTAATAGTATTGTTTAATGTAGTTACAGCGGCTTTATTATCAGTTGCTTTAATTACAACTGGATAATCCTGATAAGCAGATGGTGTGAAATTATACGAATAACTATTATTTGTACCTGCTGTCATATTAAATGTACCTCCATTTATGGTAATCGTAACGCCTGAAATTGATCCGTCACTATCAACTGCAGTAACCGAAATTGGCACAGCTTGAAAAGTGCTTTGAGTTACAGTAGTATTCGATGGTGAAACCCAAGTAATTGTTGGTAATGTATTTGGACAGTTTGCACCTGAACAAGTTAATGCAAAATTATATGTTTTTGAATCTGTTGTTCCGTTTGATGCAGTAGCCGTAACAGTTAATGTATGAGAAACTCCAAACTGATTTGCTACTGGTGTCCAAACCGAAGTGTACGTTCCCGAAGAATTGGTAGCGCTTATGGTTTGTCCGTCTAAACTAAATACAACCGATGAGATTGTAGTGGCATCTGTAGCGCTTAATCCAACACTTGCCACAAAATTAATCGATGATCCTAAGTTTATAGCAATCGATGAAGCTGTTGGTGCTGTAATAGCAACTACTGGTTTAGTCTCAACCACCGCTTGTCTATTAAAATTATAAATCGTTGGCGTTGTTGGAACTGCAAAATTGGCTAAGTTATTTGGATAATAAGTTACCTCACCATTTTCCCAGGTATTTAATTTCAAACTTAAAATTTGTGTATAACCTGCCACAACTGAATTATCAAAACTGTAATTTCCTGATGCATCTGTTGTTGCTAAAACACTTTTCCAGTTATGCGTGCTATCTGTCCAAGGCAAAACGATTTCGACTTTGGCACCAGAAACTGGAGTAGTTCCGTTTTTAACTGACCCACTTATTAAGTTTGTGGTCGCTGCCAATGCTGATTTTGCTGTAGAACTTGTATTAAAGTTATAAACCGTTGGGTTTGCAGGAACAGGAAAGTTTGCCAAGTTATTTGGATAATAATTTACTTCTCCGTTTTCCCAAGTATTCAGTTTCAAACTTGTAACTGTTGTATAACCTGCTATTACAGAATTATCAAAACTGTATTTTCCTTGCGAATCTGTTACAGCAATAACGCTTTTCCAATTATGCGTGCTATCTGTCCAAGGTAAAACTATTTCAACTTTAGCACCAGCAACCGGAGTTGTTCCGTTTTTAACTGTTCCGCTGATTTTATTTGTACTTACAACAACATCTTGCGTAAAGTTCAATGTTTTATTGGCATTCAAATTAGAATAAACCGTTGATGCTGGTGTAAATGTTTGTCCAGTTAAAGCCGCAGTTAAGGTATAGTTTCCGCCAGAAGGCAAACTAAGTGAATATGCACCACTTGCATTTGTTACCGCCGCATAACTTCCGCCTGAAAAGGTTGCCGTAACTGTTACACCAGAAACCGGAGTTGTGTTGTTTAAAACAGTTCCGCTTACTGTATAATTTACAATTCGTTGCTCCTTGCGCAAAATTCAATGTTTGGTTTGCACTAATTGCATTATAAACTGTTGAAGCCGGCGTGTAAGAGAATCCAGATTTTGCCGCTGTAACTGTATAATTTAATCCCGCTATTAAACCTGCAACGCTGTAAACCCCGCTTGCATTTGAAACTGCTGTTAAGGTTGTGCTTCCTGAAACTGCAGAAACTGTTACGCCAGAAACTCCTGTGCTTCCGTTAAGAACTGTTCCGCTTACTGTGTAAGTTGGTTGTGTTCCGTTAATTACAACTGCTGTTTGATTTACTGTAACATTTGTTAAAGTAACAGGAGTAAATGTATAAGTCGCTTTTGAAGCTGAAACTGTATAATTTTGTCCCGAAGTTAAACTGTTGAATGTGAAATTTCCTGTAGCAGAAACTATTGTTTGAATTACTACATTACTTGCATTTCGTAATTCAACGGTAACATCTGTAACTAAAGCCGATCCATTTTTTACAGAACCTGAAATACTTACTGTTCCCGGAACAACGCTTCCAAAAGAAGTATCAACCTGAGTTAATAATGAATTTGGAATTGAACCTCTTGTGTCTTGAGATAATTCCCAAATCATTCCTCCGGCTAAGTTTTTAGATTTTATATATTGAACTTTTAAATCCATTGATTGTTTATCTTCATAAGAAATAAACTCTTTTGTAGTCGCATTATATAAATAAGGAACTTTTGTAGTATTATCAAAATATCTTACCCATCCTGCCGCTGTTGCAGATGCAGTTACCTGCATTGTATTTGGATCTAAATAAGGATGCGAATTTGTAACCGGATTTCCGACTAAATCGCAAATTTCTATACTTCCTGAACGTTCGCACGCTCCAGAGCCATCCCAAGTTCCGATAGGATTTTGCGGATTGGTACATCCTCCAACTATATCTCTTGGAGCTGAAACGAATAACCCGTTTGTTGAGTTAGCGACAACGTGATCGAATTTTTTCCGTAAAAAGGCAATCCCATAATTAATTTATTGGCAGGAAAACCAATTACGTTTAAATATTGATTTGTTAATTCATCTAACGATTCTGACTGCGTAGCACCATACAATGGATCATTTGGATTTCCACTTGCGTATAAAGGCGCATTGTAGCATGTTTTATCATACCAGTTTCCTCCAAAATCATATCCAAAATAAGTGATATAATCGCAATATGTAGAAATATCTTCAGTCATTCCGTATTGTGATCTGTTGTTTGGGCCTAAATATTGCTTGCGCCACTTTGCGGACATTGTTTCCGGCGACGATTGTAATCAGCTTATTTGGCATTGCCTGACGCATTGCTTTCAATAAAAGCACTAAATTTTTATTATCATCAGGACTGTATTTTTGTGCAGGAACTGGCGCTCCATTCACTACTTCTGTACCATCAGTTCCGCCTGAAAGGGGATATTCCCAATCAATGTCGAAACCATCAATGAACGGATAAGTAACAATGAAATTTGCCATATCTGTCGCTAAAGCGGCTCTTGCTACCGGACTTGTCGCAATTGGCGAAAGATCTTGGCCTTTTGTCCATCCTCCAACAGAAATTAAAACTTTTAAATGAGGATACTTTTGCTTAAGTTTCATTAAGTCATAAAAGTTTCCTTTTACTGGAGCATCCCAAGGGATTCCGCCTTCCATATGCTCAAAATCAGCATAGGTATCCAAACATTTCAATTTTGTATTCTCCGGATGTGCCGGATCATACGTTGTACCATAAAAAGAATAATTTAAATGCGTCAACTTGCTTCCATCAATTTTCGGAACGTTGAAATCCCGGGCATAAATAGACCATTGCGCATAATACCCTACTACTTTTTTTCCGTGGGCTGGTTGGGCCAACGCAAGCAAGGGAAACAATAACAAAAAGAGCAATCTGTAATAATGTTTCATAATTAATAGATATTGGTTAATAGAAAATAAATAATTGGGCCAAAGCAGTTTTTACTGCTGGTTTCGCTCAACACAGGTTGGAAGGTCGCGTCGATTGGAAATAACTCAAATTAAATTCTATAGATAAATATTACTATTACTGATTTTTCATAATCATAAGCCAATAGTAGTGATTGATATTTATTTATAATTTTTAAAAAATTAATCTTAAATACAAATGATAAATTTGGGGACTAATCATCAATCTATACTCGTTTTTGTCATGTTTTATGCTATTCTCTCTATTTGGTTTTTTAAATGTTAATACTCAGTTAGTGGTTATTTTTTTATTTGAAAGGTTTAATAGTATCATTCAAGCTAAATTTTAATTACCTCTGCCAGATCGTTCTGGCAGAGACAACCAAACCTTTTTAAACAATAGAGGAAACTCAAAAAAATACTAATTCAAACCAAATTTTATATCAATTTCTTTAATCCTGCATAAACTGCCAACTCAACATCGGCGAAATCTTTTGTATTACAATCTTCAATCAATTTCTTCAAATCTTCCGCTTTCAAAGTCGATTTATTATCAAGAGACAACAAAACTTGTTCTGACGCATCGCTTAATCTTTTAGCCAAAGGAAGAATGGGTTGTATTAAAGGTGCATTTGCGCTTAATTCATTTAATCCGTTATTCAAAGCAATCCACTTTGTTAAAAATGCGGCAACTTTAGCTTTATTTTCTGGAGTTTTATTCGTTGCATATTGTGTTGTCGCTTCATTAAAACTGATTGCATCTTTAGCATCAGCCGTACATGCATCTGCAAAAAGTGTCAATGGAGAATACATTTGATATTCTGTTCCGCCCTTGTTTCTTGTATATCCTTTTAAAGGCTCGCAAACATTTGAAAATTCATTCAAAATATTGACATCTTGATTGTTTGCAATATTTCTCAGGATTACTCCTTTATTACGAATATGTGTCAGTCCAACTTCCTCCAATCTGAACGAAACAACCTCAAGACGTTTGCGCATATTTGCAACATCAACAACATTTTCTGCTGACCAAAGTCTTTCTGCAATTGCGACTGTTCTTGGCCAAACTCTTGAATCAATTGTTTCAGGAGTTACAAGTTCTGTCCACATGGTTGCTTCACCGCCTAAGATTCTTGCCTTTTCTTCAGCTGTCAAACTAGCTCCTTTTGGCATTGGATCATTCAAATAATGACTTTCAACTGGATACATCAAATCAATATAAAAGCCATTTGACAATACTGTTTTATAGCCTTTTTTCACCGCATCAACCAAAGATTGTCCAGCTACCATTCCTTCGTTTGCTCCTCTCCAAGAATGAACAATTGCTTCTTTCGAAAGATCTTTAGTTAAAATTTCTTCCCAACCCATTAATTGTTTTCCATGTTTTTTAAGCATTGGAGCCAATTGCATTGTAAAATAAGTCTGCAATTCGTGGTTTGTGGCTAAATTGTGTTTCTTTTTGAATTCTTGAATTTTTGGGTTTGCATCCCAGTCTTTTCCTTCATTCTCATCTCCCCCAATATGAAAATAAGCACCTGGGAATAATGGGCAAACCTCATCAAAAATTTCACTTAATAACTGATATGTTTTAGGGTTTGAAGGATCTAATGTTGGTGAAAAAATACCCGCATTTCTTTCAATTCCATAGGTAGCGATTGCTGTACCTTGAATATTTTTTTCGGAAGTTCCACCAGTCACCGTAATTACTTTGCTACCAATTTCTGGATAAGCAGTAAGTATTGACGAACCATGACCCGGAACATCTATTTCTGGAACGATCAAAATACCGCGCTCATCAGCATATTTTACGATATTTCTAATTTCCTCTTGTGTATAATACAATCCATCTGAAGCCTTTTCAATCAGTTTTGGATGTTTTTTCATTTCAATTCTCCATCCTTGATCATCAACCAAATGCCAGTGGAAAACATTCATTTTCATTGTCGCCAATCCATCGATATTTCTTTTAATAACATCAATTGGCTGAAAATGTCTTGAAGCATCAATCATCAATCCTCTCCATGTGAAACGAGGAAAATCAGAAATCTGCGAATTCGGAAAATAAAATGATGTATTGTTATTCTGCAACATTTGCAATAAAGTCTCAAGACCATGCAAAGCTCCTAAATCGCTTGTTGCGTTTATTGTAATCTTATTTTGTTTGATATCTAAATGATAGCTTTCATCTTCATACAAACCAATTTTCCCACTTTTAGTGCAATTGATTTGAAGTTCTGCTCGCCGGAACCTCATTTAATTTTGTAATAAAACCTTGAGAGAAAAACATACCAGTCCGTCCATCTAAACGACGCAAAAAACGAGTAACTCCTCCAAAAATTCTTGGATTTGGGTTTCCAGTAATATTTACTTTAAAGTTTTTGTTTAAAGCAAAATTGCCATCATTTAAAACAACACTTTGAGGCCAAGGCATTAAATTTAGTTGCTCTTTTTGAACTTGAGCACTAGATGTTAAACCCGCAAATAGTAAGACTAATAAATATTTCATTTTATTCTTTTTGAAAAATGTTACCACTGGGATAACAATAAATTGATAATAGAAACAAAACTCAGAGTGATTTCTATTGAACCTCACTAATCGCTATAAGATCATTCTGAATTCTGTAATTGATTTGGTTTTGAATCTAATAATCGAAGCGTTTAAAGGCTTCAATTGCTTCATATTCTGCCAAACCTAGTTCATCATATAAAATTGCTGTGTTTTTATTTCGGTCTTCTGCCCTAACCCAGAATTCTCTAGAGTCGTTCCCTTGAAACATAACTCGGTCTTTTTGAGACTGGTGGTACAAAATAGCATGACGCTTCAATAACACTTCTGATGGACTTAACGGAACTGCCATGTCAATTTCATGGATATCCCATTCGTGCCAAGCTCCTCTATAAAGCCATAACCAGCAATCATCCATATATTTTTCTGACTTTAGTTCTCCCATTGCGGCGAAAATTGCATTCAAACAAACCTCGTGTGTCCCGTGTGGATCAGCAAGATCTCCTGCCGCAAATACTTGATGCGGTTTAATTTTGGCAATAATATCTTTTACGATATCAATGTCTATTTGACCAAGCGGATTCTTTTTAACCTGCCCAGTTTCATAAAAAGGAAGATCTAAGAAATGTGTATTTTCATCTTTCAAACCAATATATCTTGTTGCTCCATAAGATTCTCTTCTTCTAATAAGCCCTTTTAATTTTCGAACTTCAAGAGAGTCTATTTGGTTTTCCGATTTATTGTTTAGAAAATCAATTACCGATTTGAAATTGATATCTGATTTGCCTTCTCCAACAAAATCACTAGCTACTTCAGCAAATTTTAGTGCTTCATCATCTGTAACGGCAATATTTCCTGAGGTTTGATACACAACATGCACATCATGACCTTGTTTTATCAATTTTGAAAAAGTTCCACCCATTGAAATCACGTCATCATCTGGATGTGGACTGAAAAGAATAACTCTTTTTTTGGCTGGATTTGCTCTTTCCGGACGAAATGAATCATCTGTATTTGGTTTTCCTCCAGGCCATCCTGTAATCGTGTGCTTGCAATACATTGAACATATTGATATTCAAATCATAAGCAGAACCTTCTTGTGCCAAAAGATCAGACATTCCGTTGTTGTTGTAATCACGGTCTGTCAATTTCAATATCGACTGTTTTGTTTTTTGGCATAACCAAACAATCGCTTTGCTTTTTAATTCTTGTGTCCAAATACATTCACCAACAAGCCAAGGTGTTTTGAAACGAGTCAATTCTGATGCGACCGACTGATCCAAAACAAAAGTAGCGTTTGGATGATTCTGCAAAAATGTAGCAGGAACCTCTGAACTAATATCACCTTGAACAGTTCTTTTAATTATATCAGCCTTGTTTTGTCCCCATGCCATCAATACAATACGTTTTGATCTCATAATGGTTGAAACTCCCATCGTGATTGCGCGTTTTGGAACGTTGTCTATACCATTAAAATCTGACGATGCATCGACTCTGGTAATATGGTCCAAAGTAATAATGCGTGTTCCCGAATTAACATGTGAACCTGGTTCATTAAAACCAACGTGACCAGTTCGTCCAATTCCTAATAACTGAAAATCAAGACCTCCAGCCTGTTTGATATTCATTTCATAATCGATACAGTATTGATTCAATTCATCAATTGCAACTGTACCATCTGGAATATTAACATTTTCAGGTTTAATATCAATATGATTAAAAAGATGCTGATGCATGAAATAATGATAGCTCTGATTGTTTTCTTTTGACATTGGATAATATTCATCCAAATTAAAAGTAATCACATTGCTAAAGCTTAATCCTTCTTCTCTGTGCATTCTCACTAGTTCCTCATATACTTTTATAGGAGAAGAACCTGTTGCCAAACCAAGTACACAAGATTTATTTTTTTCTTGCTTAGATCTGATTAACTGAGCGATTTCCTGCGCTACAATTATTGATGCTTCGGCTGAACTTTTGAAGATTTCATTATGAATTTTCTCAAATCTAGTTTCTTCAAATTTACCGGCGCTTTTATAACTGATATCAGGTTTTATTTCTAAAGCACTTTTCATTTTTTTCTTTTTTTGGTATGTACAATTTTGGTTTTTAAAATGGTATAAGTAACTCTCATTACTTATACCATTTTCAATTACTAACCAAACTTAAATTCTTTTAACCTTAAAATTTTCTTAGAAATTAGGACCTGTAGTATCCCACCAAACTCTTGTTCCTCCATTATCTGGTCCTCCTAATTTTGCAACTCCTGAAGCAACACCACCAGCGTTAGTCGCTTTCTCAGATGTAACATAATTAATTCTTCGAACACCAAATTGAGTGCTAATCGTTCCTCCACTATAATTTTTAATTACTGGGAAAAGTTTAGGATAACCTGTTCTTCTGTAGTCAGACCAAGCTTCTTGTCCCTCTGGGAAACCTGCAATCCATTTTTGAGTAATGATTTTTTGCAATTTAACTTCATTTGTTGCTGCAAGCATCCCAAGCAACTGTAACATTATTTACAGCGACTGAATTATTTTCTGGGAAATTTGGATCTGTATAAGCAATAGCAGTTTTTGTATTATCTGCAATGTAAGTGCTCGCGCCAGACGCTCCTCTTTGATCAAACGAAGCTTTAATTCCTGCTTCGTATAAATTCTGAGCAGTTCCATTCATATTCCAACCTCTCAATGCACCTTCAGCTCTTAAGAAATAAGCTTCAGCTGTAGTCATTAAAACAATTTCTTTAGATCTAACAACAGCACCTATTCCAGAAAAATCTTGGTGATCTCCTTTACCATTAATTGCAATACCTGTACGAACACCTTTGTATTGACCAGGAAATTGAGTTGAAGTATCAAAGTAAGTTGCAGTTCTAGGATCTTGATAACCTCCTAAAATAGATTCCATGTCAGCTGACATACGAATATCTAACCAAGAACCACTGATTGTAGCAATTGGGTTTGTATAAACCGGAGATACAATTTTAAATAAATCTGCATTTGTTGTAAATACTCCGAATTTTTGAGCTACTGCTTTTTCAGCTTGAGTTTTAGCCAAAGCTGGATTAATTTTAACGATACGCATTGCAAGTCTTAAACGTAAAGTATTTGCAAATTTCACCCAAGCTTTATAATCTCCACCATAAGCAGATAAATCTGTTGATGTAAAAGTTGAAGCCTCACCAGCATCTACTCTTTTTGTTAATTCAGTAACAGCAAAATCTAACTCACTAAACATTTGATTGTAAACTTCTTCTTGAGAATCGTAAGGAATTGTAGTTTCAGGCGAACCAAATTTAGAATAGATAATTGGCCCCCAAGTATCCGTAACTCTGTGCATTCCTTCAACTTTCAAAATCAATGAAAGTGCATAAAACTGATCGTATTTACCTTTTGATTTATTAGCGATATCGTATGCATTAAACATTACATATTTATAAGCATAATCCCAGTTGAAAACATTCCAACCATCCACTAATGAATAAGTAGTATTGTTAATACCTCCTGCAAATCCTGTTGGGGTTGCCATATATCCAGACCAGATATCACAACTTAATCCTTGTTGCAATTGATAAACCCATTCTGGAGTTAATACTTGTATATTGTTGAACATTGGAGCGAAACCTCCTTTAATGTTATTAAAATCTTGTTCTAACTCCTTTGGTGTAAAACCATTTGGATTAGTATTTATCTCTTCAAAATCACCTGTACAACCTACTGCGGTAAGTAATGAGATACAGATAGTCGCTTTTGCTATTTTATTTAGTTTCATTTTTTTTAAATTTAGAAAGTTACATTTAAATTAAGACCGATACTTCTAGTAGATGGTAAACCATAAATATCAACTCCTTGAAGACCTTGGCCAGTACTTAATGCAATATTTGGATCAAAAGGAGCATCTTTGTAGATAAAGAATAAGTTTCTAGCAATTAATGAAATACTTGCAGTATTGATAAAAGGTAATGTTTTAGGGTTAAAGTTATATCCGATAGAAACCTCTCTAACACTTACGTTTGTTGCTGAATAAACATATTCTCCTGTAATCCCTGCTCTACCACCAACTTGTGTATAGTAAGATTTAGCGTCCATTGATGTAACTGCTGTTCCATCAGGTTTAACTGCATTGATAGCAACACCACCTGCATTTCTAGCATCTCCAGAAGCTTTAGAAACTCCAAATGAATCATTTTGAGCTTCTGTCAAACTCATTACATCTCCACCAAAACGTCCGTCAATTAATACATTTGCGAAGAATGCACCATATTTGAATGAGTTAGAGAAACCTAACATGAAATCAGGGTTTGAATTTCCTACTTCTTCAAAATCAGTTTTTTGGAAAGTTCCATCATCATTTAATAAAATTCTTCCTTGTGCGTCTTTCTTGAAGTTAATACCTTCAATAACTCCATAAGGTCTTCCTTCGATTAAAGCATATCTATAGCTGTTTACTCCAGCCTCTGTTAAGTTAACTCTGTTTCCGATATTATCAGGAAGTTCTTTAACTACGTTTTTATTGTGAGAATAGTTAATAGATGTATCCCAAGAAAATTTATCTCCTCTGATGATTCCAGCATTCAAAACAAGCTCTAAACCTTTATTTTGTATACTTCCTGCATTAAATCCATAAAAGTCAACTCCTTCTTGATTTCCAACTGGCGCAACAACTTGTAAGTATTGGTTTTTTGTTTCTGAGTTATAATATGAAACCTCAAAACCTAATCTGTTATTAAACATTCTCCATTCAGTACCAAACTCAAATTCTGATTTTAACTCAGGTTTCAAAGTAGTTCCATTTTTTGGTCCTGCGCTAGGTTTTGGATCTGTAAAACCTGGTCTGTAGTAATATGTTGGAGTTGAAATGAAAGGATAAATATCATTACCAACTTGTGCATAAGTACCACGAACTTTACCAAAATTAATCCACTCTGGCATTGTAGCCATTTCACTGATAAGTGCAGTTACACCTACAGATGGATAAAAATAGCTTGATGTTCCTGTATTTGCTAATGTAGATGACCAGTCGTTTCTTCCTGCAAGATCTAAGAATAACATATCTTTATATCCAAAAGTTGTAGCGACAAAAACTGATTGTACTTCTCTTCTAGAATCGATTGTTTGGTAATTATTAGCATTGTTAACAAAATTAGCTAATGTAAACCAGTTAGCATAAGTTAATCCTGAACTAATTCCTGAATCTAAAATTGTTTTCTGGTTTGTCAATGTATTTGTAACACTTGTACCAATGTTTGCATTGAAACTGAAATCAGAACCGATTTTTGTATTAATTGTAGCGATTAAGTCAGCATAACGTTGTGTACTTAATGAATTCTCACTGATGTATCTACCATTAATATTTGACAGCGTACCTTGTGTTGTAGCAAATATTTTTTTATCGTATAAACTCGTGATTCTGTTATAGCTATAACGAGATGCTATTGTCAACCAGTTATTTGCTTTGTATGATAAAGACAATGCTCCGTTAAAATAATCGTTTTTGTCTTCCGATTTGTTTCTGTTGATTGCCCAATATGGATTTTGCATAATATCTCTATTTGTCATCCAATTTTGCGCCATTAAATTTCTTGTTGGATCAAAAACTTCGTAGTTTTCTTTGTATTCATTAAAGTCATTTCCTCTTGGCATTAAATAAACACCAGTAAGCGGGTTGAAGTAAAAACCATTTACAGGTTTGTTAGCAATAGTTTGCGAAGTATAATTTGCATTTGCCGCAAAAGTTAATTTGTCGTTTAAGAATTTAGCAGTTTGGCGAATACCAAAGTTGTTTTTCTTTAAACTGTTTCCAGGAATAACACCTGTTGCAGATGTATTTGCATAAGAAAAACCTGTTGAAGAACGCTCAGATCCGATAGAATAACCAACTGAAGTAATTTGAGTTGTTCCTGTACTAAAGAAATCTTTTACATAGTCGCTTGATTTTTGTTTAGCTCCCCATGATTCATCAGCACCCAGCTATGAGCAATATAATCACTTTGAAATTTAGGCAAATAAGCCGCAGTTTCGAAAGTAGTTACAGATGAAGCTGAAATGTTAGCTTTACCCTCTTTAGCTTTTTTAGAAGAAAGCAAAATAACACCATTTGCTCCTTGAGAACCATACAATACAGATGCAGTTGCACCTTTAAGAACTGTCATTCCTTCATAATCATCAGGATTTACAAGAGATACAACATCTCCTCCATCACGGTTACCTCCAGATAAACTACCAAAAGTATCGTTTGGCTGACCTGAACCTGAATTCAACATTGGGATACCATCAATAACGTATAAAGGCTGGCTGTTTGAAACAGATGAGTTACCACGAATAAGAACTTTTGTAGAACCTCCAGTACCTCCTGAACTTTTTGTTACAGCAACACCGGCAATTTTACCAGCAATTGTATTGATAACGTTAGCATCTTTTACACGTACTAACTCATCTCCTTTAAGTTCCTGAGCCGCATAAGTCAATGATTTTCTAGTTTTCTTAATACCTAAAGAAGTTACAACAACTTCACTTAAAGCATTTGAAGCTCCACTCACCATTTTTACGTTAATAGTAGTAGCATCACCAACTACTATACTTTGTGTTTCAAGACCTACATAGCTAAAAACTAATGTTTGTCCTTTTTGTGCTTCGATTGTGTACAATCCGTCAAAATCGGTAGTAGCTCCCTTTTGACTTCCCTGCACTAAAACAGATGCCCCTGGCAACGGCATTCCGTCAGAGCCTGTAATCACACCTTTAACATTTTTTACCTGAGCAAGCGAAACTTGCGCCGTAAAAACAATCATAAAGATTAAGAAAATTTTTTTCATGTTTATTTATTTTGTTAGTTATGACGTAAAATTATTCTTAAGGCATTGTTAAAAAAAATAAATTATACAAACAACTCAAAACTTTAAACAAACGACATAAAACATTCAATAATGCGTTTTGCGAAAACGTTTTCAAACTAAAATATCTCTGTATTTTAAGTAATCGACAGCATTATATTCAACATATTAGCTTATTTGATAAAAAATACAAAAATTTTACAACTGTTTAAAAAACAATAACTTAAATCAAAAAATCAGCCTAAAATCTTTTTCAAGATCTTTGCTTTAACAAAATTTTAAGTTTTGTACTGTTTTTTTTTATTTTACAGATTATCCAAAAAAATAGTGTTGCGTGTAGATTTAGTTATTACAAAGACTTGTAGTTTTAATTTTTAAACTACTGAACTTTTTATGAATAACATCTAATAAAGAATATTCGCGAAAAGAATCTTGAGAAAGTTCCCAAATCATAATTCCGCCCGTATTTTGAGCCGCATATTCTACTTTTTTCAGAATAGTTGGTCTTCCATTATAATATATCTTTCCTAATTCATCAAGATCTGCAAATTGTTTTCCTGCCTCAACAATTTGGCCGTAAGTAGAACTTGTAACATTAGAATAGGTGAAATTATAGCCATAAAAAGGCACGCCAAGTGTCAACTTTTCGTTGGGAACATTTTGTTCCTTGTGCCAAAATTCAATTCCGCTTTTAGCAAAATCAAAAGAACTGTGCTGACCAGGATTATTTGGTGTCCAAGGTCCAGTGCTGTTATAAGCCATAATATTTAAAAAATCGAATGCATTTAAAGCCGCATTGCTGATGTTTTCAAAACGAGTATTATTTGGCAATGCGGCTGTCATTAATTTTTTATGTTCCGCAAGGTTTTTTTCAATTCTATAACAAATCCGCTATAGCCTGTTGTTACTGCATCCCATTCGAGATCAACATCAACGCCATCTAAATTATGGAGTTCTACAAAATTTATTATATTTTGAATTAAAGCTGGCCTGTTTTCTGGCTTATCAATTAACCGAGACCAATTTGAAGTCTGTTCTGCTGAAATGACGCCTCCTCCTAAAGAAATACTAACAATAATATTAGGATTAACAGATTTAGCATATTTAATAAGAGCATCAATATCACCTGAAAAAATGATATTTCCGTCTCTATCAGGATTTGCAAAGGCAACATTTAGATGTGTTAATTTGCAAAACTGAATTGAAGTCATTTTATTAATGTTATCTGAAGATAAATAACCAACAACTCTAGCTGTTTTTGGTTGTTTATCATCATCTGATTCCTTTTGAGAAGTACAGCCATAAACTGATGCTAGCGAAATTATAAAGAAAAGAATGCCTAATAAGGCTTTATTATTGATCATAATTTTTAATTTAAACAGATTGTTTTTAATTTTAATTAGATTGAAATAATACCTTATTAGGCATAACTCTATTTTGAGATCTTAACTTAGTTTACATCCCACCAAACTTTGTTTGTCCATTCATTTTTGCCACCCATTCTAGCCACAGCTTCTTGGAAATTCACACCATTTTTCTGCGCTTCGTCATTTGGATAATACAAACGCGTTGGCACAACGCCACCGGTTTCTGAATCTGGATTTGTTATTGGTAATAATTTAGGGAATCCAGTTCTTCTCCAGTTTGAATACGCTTCAATACTATTCAACAAATAAGTCACCCAAAGCTGTGTTGCAATTTGCTCCTTCTCTTTTCCTGCAACTAAAGGCTTATTAGTTAAGTAAGTATCTATCGCGACTTGAGTTGGCAAAGTAGCACCGTACATTGCTAGATGTCTAATACCAGCCTCAACTCCTTTTTTATAATAATCAGAAGCGACACCTGTAACCCAACCTCTATACGCGGCTTCGGCTAATAATAACTGTGATTCTGAATAACTAACATGCAAAAAAGGAGTTGTTTTTAATTTTAGATAAGGCTGAATTCCTGAAATTGCATTAGATCCACCTGGCATTTCCCACTGAAAAACTCCTGGCGTGTTACCAACATAAAGCTCTTCGCCTGGACCTGGAGGCCCCCAATTTGAACTTCCAGTTTTAGGAGTAGCAAGCATTGTCAATCTTGGATCGCCATTGTTTCTTAAAAAATCAATCATTAATGAACTAAAGTGATCTCCGTTTTCATTCCCAATAAAAGCATATGAAAGTCCGTTTCCTCTAAAATCAAGTGCACCTGGTGTATCATTAAAAGGGTAATCCAAACATTTCATGAAACAGTTATCGGCATTGCTTTGGAAAACACCATTTGCAAACGCCGCTTTTGCTTGTTTTTCAGCTTCCGCAGGACTTACTTCTGAAATCCTCATTGCCAAACGCAAACGCATTGTATTCGCTAATTTTTTCCATTTTGAAACATCACCATTATAAAATTGGTCGCCTTTTATTGCACCTCCACCATCATTCAACTGTACAAATGCTTCTTCTAATTGTTTAAAAAAGGCATTATAAATATCTTGTTGCTTATCATATTTAGGCGTAACTATTCCTTTAGAGAAACCCAAACCGGCTTCTGAATAAGGACAATCACCATAAAGATCCGTCACACGCCGCATAATCATTACTCTCATAATTTTTGCTACAGCATTCATATTTACTAAAGTTGGATCACCAGAGGTTTTCTCAATAATATCTACAACTCCTTTTAATTCATTGGCGTAACCATTTCTCCATAAAGCAGTAGCATAATCATCATTTTTCTTGAATTTGCTTCCAAACTCCGTTACGTTCCATGCACCTGCATAATGCTGTACAAATCCTCCTGAATAAATCAAGTTGGCTCTCCATTGGTAATAACCGTCACCAGACATACACAATTGCGCAAACGTAAGTTGTCCTGCAGGATTTGCAGATAACGCCACCGGATCTTTTTCCAGTTCGTCAAAATTTTCTGTACAGCCAACCAGCGTAAATATTGCCAATAAAGCTATTATTTGTTTAAATTTCATAATTTCTTTTTTAGAATGTAACTTTAAGATTAAAACCATACGATCTTCTGAATGGCAATGAACCATATTCAAAACCTTGTCCATTTCCTGAAGTGTACATCGACTCTGGATCAATGTTTGGCAAGTCTTTATTGAAAGTGAATAAATTTCTTGCGAAAGCCGAAACATAAATTGAGTTGATTTTTGCTCCGCCAAATACACTTTTTGGAATTTGGTAACCTAAACTTACCTCTCTTAATTTCACATAGGAAGCATCATAAATAAATGGCGCTGGTGTGTTGTTGAAAACTGAGTTCCAGTAATCTTGCGGATTTACAGGAGTTGTATTTTTCACATAAACAGGATTAGCTTCTGTTCCAGTATTTACTACCCCGTTTGCAACATAACCTGCTGTAGGAATCCAAGTTGCTTGGCTAAAGTTAGGATCATTTGCAACTGCTTGTGCTCTTGCCGCATTATAAGCATCTCTACCTTCTGTAGTAACATCAAGAAGTCCTTTTTGTGCCGCAAGTGAGTTTGTCATAGAATAAACATCCATTCCAAATTTCATATCAATTAAAAATTGAAACGTAAATCCTTTATAAGAAAAACGGTTTGTCAAACCTGTCGCCCAGTCTGGAAGTCCTTTTCCTAAAGCAACTTTAGTATCTGTGTAAACCGGAAGGCCATTTGCTCCTATTATATTTTCTCCAGAAGGCGTTTTTTGGAAATCTTTACCAATAATAGTTCCGTATTGACCTCCAACTTGCGCAACAATCGCAACACCAGCCCAACGAGCTTCAGAAATAGTATAAGTGTCAATATCAGGATGCAAAGAAATAATTGAATTTTTGTTTTTAGAAAAGTTCAAATCAATTCCCCACTCAAAATCTTTAGTTTTGATTGGCGTTCCTGATAAGAAAATCTCGATACCTTCGTTACGAAGTTTACCAGCATTTACAGAAATGTACTCATAACCAGAAGTCGCAGAAGAAGGCAAATCAATTGTTTGATCTGAAGTATCCTCACGGTAAACTGTAATATCAGCTTTTAATCTGTTTTTGAAGAAAGCTGTTTCAAGTCCAAACTCAATTCCAGTTTTAGATTGATACGTCAAATTAGGATTTGGTGCCGAAGTATTTTTAATGTTTACAACACTACCTCCGTTATAAGCAGAATATGTAGTATAATTTAAAGCATTTTTATAAGCCCCTGGCGCATTTGAAACCTGTGCCCAAGATGCTCTGAATTTTCCGTAAGAGAAAGCATCACTCTTAATATCAAACGCATCAGAGAAAACAAAACCTAACGAAGTCGCTGGATAAAAAGCATCTTTATTGATTACGCTGAACCAGTCATTTCTTCCTGTAAACTCAGCATACAAATATCCTTTGTAATCAAACTTAGCAGAGCCGTAAATTGAATTTGTTCTTGTTTTAGTGTCTTGTGGCGCATTTTCTGTTTGATTAGAGAAATTGCTGATATATTCTGTACCCGGCTCAATAATATTTGTTCCGAATCTAGAATTTTGCTGTCTTCTGAAATCTCTTCTTCCTGTTCCTAAAATTCCAGAAAGCGTTAAATCTGTAGCTAATTTTATGTTGCTGAACGTCGCAATAAAGTCAGTATTTTGTTCAGAAACTGTAATATTTTCTAATCCAAGATAACCTAAATCTCTTCCTGGCCAAGTACTTCCTTTAGCCATAAAATCTTTAGAATTAAAATTATAAGTATCCAAACCTGTTCTGAATGTTAATGCTAACCAATTTTTAACCTGATAAGTTCCTGTAACATTACCAATAAAACGGTTTTTTACAGTAGCATTATGATTTTCGTTTACAACCCAATACGGATTCAACAAATACACATTGTTATTCCACTGATACATTGAACCATCTACAGGATTTACAGAATTTTTAAGCCAAGCCTGATCAATATTTGGTGCTAAACCGCTTAATGAATATCCAACGTTATTTGGTGAATCTCCCAAACCTGGTCTGTTGTTGGTATTTTCAGCAATGTAATTTACATTGGCATCCAAAGTAAATTTATCCGATTTAATAGTACCATTCAAAGTCGCGTTGTTTCTTTCTAAACCTGACTCTGGAATCACGTCGTCATTTTTAAGACTATTGAATCCAAAACGAACAAATGCATTATCACTTCCTGCTGAAAGCGCAATTCCATTTGATGTTGTAACTCCCGTTTTAAAGAAATCTTGAATATTGTTATCTACTTTAGCATAAGGTCGCATTGAACCATCAAATATTTTAACCTGTTGTCCTACTGTTTCAGAGAATTTAGGTCCCCAAGCGTTTGTAGTATATCCGTAAATTTCGGTAGGAGCTTTATTTGGATCTGGCAAAATTCCGTTTGAACCAGTACCATATTCCGTTTGATAGTCACTGTATTTAGCATTTACTCGGTCAAAGCTCACACCACTTGTTAATTCAACTTGTAATTTTCCTTTGCTACCTTTTTTAGTAGTAATTAAAATTACCCCATTTAAAGCCCTAGAACCGTAAAGTGCCGCCGCCGCCGCACCTTTAAGAACTGTCAAGCTCTCAAGATCATTTGGATTGATACTCGAGAATACCGTCTCCACTATCTCTCCCATCAAACCATTTACTTGTAGCCGCTTGATCATTATTCAAACCAGAGTTATCAATTGGAACACCATCAACAACATAAAGTGGCTGATTACTCTCACCTATGCTTGATATACCTCTAATAATAACTCTCGTGCTTCCTCCCACACCTGTTGCTGGAATAGATACATCAACACCGGCTACTTTACCTGAAAGCGCTGTAGCAACGTTTGTTGTAATTACTTTGTTTAATTGTTCTCCTTTGACATCCTGAACTGCATAACCCAATTCTTTCTTTTGTCTCTTGATCCCTAATGCAGTTACAACTACCTCATTTAAATTTTGTGCATCAGGAGTAAGTACAACGTTGATTGTAGTAGCTCCTGCAACAGTAACACTTTTAGTTTTAATTCCGATATACGAAAACACAAGAACATCTCCTGTAGATGCCTGAATCGTATAGACTCCGTCAAAATCCGATTGAGTTACGGTTTTTTTACCTTGAACTAATACAGTTACTCCTGGCAACGGCAATCCGCTCTCATCGCTTACCAAACCTTTGATAGTTTTCGCCTGTGCATTCGCAAACTGCGAGGCGAGAAAAATCACAAAGATTAATACAAATTGTTTCATTTTTTCATGGTTTTTTTTAGTTATGCGCTAAATTTATTGTTAATTTTAACATAAATAAAACAATTTATACAAACAGCAAAAAACCTTAAACAAACAACACAAATCATTCAACATTATGTTTTACGAAAACGTTATCTCGTTGAAATTAAGCATCATTTAACTTTTTTTACGTTTTTTTATTCAAAAGAATTGCGTTTTAACTACTAATTGTTTAAAGTTGCACTATAATTAAAATTTGCACAAAAAGCTAACCCAAGTAAAGTTGAAGGAAATTCAAAAACTAAAGTTCAATATCAAGATTCAAAATCATATCTGGTTTTGGAGCATTTATTTTACTTTAAATTTTTTAAGATGGGGAGCATACTTTAATGATTATCCTTATGCTTTCAAATCAAATTCGATTGAATTTGCATTAGTCATTCCTTTAGTATATTTCAATCTCTTTGTTTTAGTACCGCGATTTGTCTTAAAACAAAAATACATCCTATATACTTTTTTGCTTCTGCTGAGTTTATTTGCAATGTATTTATGCAAAACTGCACTTACCTATTATATAATATCCGAAAATATTTGGCCAGAAGCTAATCGCGAATATCATCCATTTGAACTGAATCACATTGTTGCTGTTTGTATTGGAGAATTGTATGTTCTGGCAATGGCATCGTCTGTATATTTGACTTTAACCTGGCTCCGAGAACGTGAACGAAACAGATCTTTAAGAGAAAATCAATTCAAGATCAAATTAAAATATCTTGAAAATCAAATACAACCGCATTTCTTCTTCAATACGCTGAATAATTTATACGCATTGTCTCTAGAATCTTCAGATAAAGTTCCAGATGTGATCATCAAATTATCCAACTTGATGGAATATGTTTTATATGATGTCAAAGGAACCAAGTTTGTACCTTTAATTAAAGAGATCGACTACATCCAAAATTACATCGAAATCGAAAAGCTCCGATTTGAAAATGTAGAAGTTACCATTAATCTGGAATCAAATATTGAAGATGTTGTGGTGCCTCCGCTAATTTTCATATCATTAGTTGAAAACGCTTTTAAACACGGTGCTTTAAACAATCCAAACCTTAAAATCAAGATAAATTGTAAAGTTACCGACAACAAATTGTTAGATTTTGAAATCCTAAATAATTTTGTAATTTCACAAAATCTTAATCCAAAAGGAGGAATTGGATTAATCAATACCAAAAAGAGATTGAAATTAATTTACAAGAATAATTTCAGCTTAAAACAGGCTACAAAACTGAACTACTATATAATACGTTTGCAAATACCTATTCGTAATGAAGATTAAATGCGTTTTGATCGACGATGAACCATTAGCTATCAAAGTTCTGCAAAATTATTTTACTAATTTTCCAGATTTTGAAGTTGTTGCTACATTCAATAATTCTCTGGAGGCACTTGATTTTTTAAACAGTACACCTGTTGATGCTGTTTTTTTAGATATCAATATGCCAATGATGACGGGATTTGAATTGATTAGCCTCATCGAAAACAAAACCAAAGTCATTATTACAACCGCTTTTAGGGAATTTGTTGCTGAGAGTTATGATCTTGATGTTTTGGATTATTTAGTAAAACCAATTCCGTTGCCAAGATTCATAAAATGTATCAACAAAATCACTACCGAATACAATCTTAAAAACAATATTAAAGTTGAAGCCACAAAAGGCGATTCTCATATTTTCATCAAAGTCGATAAAAAGATGATGAAAATTAATATTGAAGAAATTCTTTTTGTTGAAGGAATGAAGGAATATATAAAAGTAGTCACTCCAGACAAAACCTATATTACGCATAAATCTCTAACATCTTTATCAGAAGAATTGCCCGCTGATCGCTTTTTACGCATACATAAATCGTACGTAATTGCACTAAATAAGGTAAAATCGATCGAAGGAAACCGCATTCAAATACAATCTTACACTATTCCTATTGGCAGAAACTACAGTAAGGACGTAAAAAACAAAATTCTGGAATAAATCTCATTACATTTTTTATTTGCTAACTAAGTTAAAACTAACACATTGTTGAAAAAATGATGTTGTTTGTTTAAATTTAACATTATTTGTGCCTTTTTATTTTTTTTGCTATTCGTAACAAATATATTTACGGTCTTCAAAAAACACTATAATAAAAAATTAACCTTATTACAATTATGAGTTCAGAAAATCTACAAACCAAGTGGGGACAGTTCATCCCATTGGTAATCGTATTCTTCTTTTGGGGATTTGTTGCGGCCAGCAATGACATCTTAATTCCCGTTTTTAAAACAGCTTTTCATTTATCACAAGGCGAGAGTCAATTAGTATCATTAGCTTTTTACATTGCTTATACAGTTGGTTCCTTGATTTACATGGGAGTTTCAGTTTTAATCAAAGAAGATTTAGTAAATAAAATTGGTTATAAAAATGGTCTTTCATTAGGTTTGCTAATTTCTGCATTTGGAACTTTATTATTTTATCCAGCGGCAAACACAGGATCTTTTCCTTTAATGTTATCTGGATTATTTATTGTAGCACTTGGTTTTTCATTACAGCAAACTGTTGCCAATCCATTAGCAATTGCGCTAGGACCAATCACAACAGGATCACAAAGATTGACATTAGCTGGAGGAATTAACAATTTAGGAACTACAATTGGACCATTAATTGTAACTTTTGCTATTTTTGGATCAAGCACTGGAGCATCGACCTTAAGTATCGAAAGTGTAAAAATCCCTTATTTAATACTTGGTTTAGCATTTTTACTAGTTGCTATTTTATTAAAATTCTCTTCATTGCCAGACAGACCTGCTTTGATTGAAGAAGAAATTGTCGCAGAAGGTTCACATACAAAAAGTTCTGCATTACAATATCCACAATTAGTAATGGGAATGATCGCAATCTTTCTTTATGTTGGTGTAGAAGTTTCAACCGCAAGTAACTTGCCTGCTTACATGGAATCTCTTATCAATGCAAAAACTGGCGTACTTTATACATTACAAGAAATCTCTCCTTATATCTCTCTTTACTGGGCGAGTTTAATGATTGGTCGTTGGACTGGAGCTATCGAAGCTTTTACAGATAAAGCCAGTTTACAGCAAATATTACGTTTTGTGGCACCTTATTTAGCTTTTGGAGTTTTCTTAGCTGTAAATGCGATCGCAAAACATGATTTAACACCTTTTTACATTTACGGCTTAATCATTTTGGTATTAATTGCCGCAGATATTGCTAGTAAAGGAAATCCTGCTAGAATGTTGCTTATATTTTCAGCATTAGGAATTGTAGCTTTAGCAGTTGGAATGTCAACTACAGGTATCGTGAGTATATATGCTTTTACAAGTGTTGGTTTATTTTGCAGTACACTTTGGCCATGTATCTTTACTTTAGCAGTAAGCGGATTAGGAAAAAACACAAGCCAAGGAAGTAGTTTCTTGATCATGATGATTATGGGTGGTGGAGTTATCAGCTGGTTACAAGGTTTCGTTTCTGAATCAATCGGTATTCACGCTAGTTACCTAGTAGGAGTTTTATGTTTTGCATACTTAGCGTTTTATGCTTGGAGTGTAAGCTCGATTCTTAAAAAACAAGGAATCAGTTTTGACAAAAAACTTTCTGGAGGCCACTAAAAACACTAGATAAAAACAAAAAAAGCTCCCATTTAAATTTGATTTAAAATGGGAGCTTTTTTATTCTATAAAGACAAAACTTAGCATCTCAGAACCTCAGCAACTCAGAATCTTATTTAGCATTAATAATATTCTCTAGATTCTTCTTAAAAATAGCTCTACTCTGCTCAGAAATTTTATAAACAACGTCTTTATCAGCATGTACAATAACCTTATCTATATTAGCCGCTAAAAGCGCTTTAGGATCTTTAACCCTTAAAGTACAAGCGCCATCAAAAAAGCCGTCATCTTCAATAATCTTTTTCGCTTCAATAACAGTTCCGTCAGTCAATACAGCCGAAATAGTCATTTCTTTATTTGGTGTTTTAGAATAAAAACCATCCATTACTAACATTAGCCGATAACTGTTTTTAAGTTCTGGTCCTTTAAACTCATGTCGGGTAATATTATAACGAAGACCTTTTGCCAGAGACTGAAACTTGGTTGTACAATCCAGCTCATAAGTAGCCACATCGCCTGCATCATTAACACTGGTTAAAACTTTGGCTTGCGCATTTATCGATATTGTCGCAACAAAAAACGAAACTAAAACTAAGATGGTTTTCATAAATATTTCTTTTTACGTTTACATAAAAGTAAAAAAATCGTCTTTTTCAATAAAAAAGACGATTTAAATATTTTATAAAAACCTGATTATTACTTATTTCCTTTTTCGAAATCAGCAACAAACTGCGCTAATCCTATATCAGTCAAAGGATGCTTCAACAAACCAGTGATTGCAGATAATGGTCCAGTCATAACATCAGCACCAATTTTTGCACAGTTTACGATATGCATTGTGTGACGTACAGAAGTCGCCAAAATTTGAGTTTCGTAACCATAGTTATCGTAGATCTCTCTAATTTCCTGAATCAAGTTCAAACCGTCAGTTGAAATATCATCTAAGCGTCCTACGAACGGAGAAACATACGTTGCTCCAGCTTTTGCGACTAATAAAGCTTGTCCAGCAGAAAACACAAGAGTTACGTTTGTTTTGATTCCTTTATCAGAAAAATATTTTGTTGCCATAACTCCTTCTTTCGTCATTGGCAATTTTACAACGATTTGATCGTGCAATTCAGCTAATTCTTCACCTTCTTTGATCATTCCATCATAATCCAATGCATTTACCTCTGCACTTACATCACCTTCAACAAGATTACAGATATCAACATAATGCTTCAAAATGTTGTTTTTTCCGGTAATTCCTTCTTTTGCCATCAATGATGGATTAGTGGTTACACCATCTAAAACACCTAAAGCCTGCGCTTCTTTAATTTGAGCTAAGTTAGCTGTATCAATAAAAAATTTCATAATCTATATATTTATAATTGTGTGTTGAAAAATTCCGTGCAAAATTACGAAATCAATGCCAATAACAGTTTTAAATTTTAAAGCAATTTCCAAATTATATCAAAATTCACAAAATAACCACAAATAGCAATAATTTTCGGTTTATGATTGTCGGGAAGAATTCTTTTTGTTTAATTCTTTTAGTTCATCTCTAATTTCTTCAAGAACTCTCAAAGTATCTTCTTTATAAGATTCGGCATTATTAATCTTGTCACTTAAAGCGCCAAGTATTTTACGAATGACAAACCAAATAACGATTAAAAATAATGCTCCAATAATCGTTGGCAAAAACTCCGTTATTTTTTCCATAACATTTAAAGTTTATAATGATTCATCAGCATTTTTTCATAGACTTTATCTGGAAGTGCTCGTTTCAAGACTATCGAAAACTTTTGCATGAAAACACCAACTTTATAATGCACATTTGGCTTTTTAGTCTGAATGATTTTATAGATAGCTTCAGCCATTTCATTTGGATTGCTTCCTGCATCAACATGCTCATTCATTGTTGCCAAAGTATCACCGTACACTTTTTCATAAGCAGAACCTTTTATTACTGGTGCATGAAAACGTCCTGCGGCAATATTCGTAGCAAAATCGCCTGGGGCAACATTTGTAATTTCAACTCCAAATTGCTTTACTTCCATTCTTAATCCTTCGGTAATCAATTCCAAAGCACCTTTTGAAGCCGAATAAACACTTCTGTAAGGCAATCCCATATAAGTCGCGATAGAAGTAATATTTATAATCAATCCTGATTTTTGTTCACGCATTTGTGGCAAAACAGCTTTCATTACTTCAATTGGACCAAAAAATTCGTTTCAAAATTGTTCTTGATTTCTTCCATCGGAATTTCTTCCAAAGGTCCCGTAATACCCACTCCAGCGTTATTAATCACAATATCCAATCTTCCTGAAATTTCTAAAATTTTAGCTACAGCACTTTTTATTGAGTCCGAATTTCTAACATCTAAAGCCACAAGCGGAAAAATAGAATTAAGTACTTTTTCTGGATTTCGGCTCGTTCCATAAACGACATAGCCTTTTTTATGCAAAAATTCACCAATTGATTTTCCAATCCCTGACGATCCTCCGGTAATCAAAACAACTTTATTCATTTTTCTTGTTAGATGTTAAATGTTATAAGTTAAAAGTATTTCTAGAATCAAAAATTACTCACGCGTCAAACGATGATAACTTTTGCTAAATGATTTTATTTCCAAAAAGTCCAAAAATAAAAAAATCTCCCCGAAGGAAGATTAGATTTATATGAATTCTAAAAAAGAATCTTAATAACGAAAAAAAAAAAAAAAAATGGCAAGCGACCTACATCGCACCGCTCAACCACGTACCCTTGCTATGTTCCCATCCTGGGGGAGTCTGCAGGAGCTGGTCGTGTAGGACTTGCCGGTGCAAATATACAATCTTTTTATATTTTTGCAAGAGCTTTGTTGCTATAAAAATATCGTTGTATATTGGCTTATTCAAATTTTAAACTATGAAAAAATATAACTTCCTAGCTGTCATTTTATTAGGAATCACATTTGTTGGATGTGGAGAAAAAATAAAGGTGAAAATTCTTTATTTAATATTGATGATCTTGCTTTTCCGGCTCATTTTACCCAAAAAGAAGCGGTTTCGATTGGAGTTTTGAATCCAAAATCGAAAGAAATCGACAGTATTGCCTACTTTATTAATGACAAAAGAGTGGGAAGTACAAAAGGTGCAGAAAAATTCAAATTTGAATTAAAAGATCAAAAACTGGGTTATCAATATTTGAAAGCGACTGTTTATTTTGGTTCTGATTCTTCTGATGCAACTAAACGAATTGAATTAGTTTCGGATATTCAGCCAAAATTATTAAAATACAAAGTCGTAAATACGTATCCGCACGACAAAAAATCTTTTACAGAAGGTTTAGAGTTTTACAAAGACACTTTATATGAAAGTACAGGACAAAACGGAACTTCATATTTAAGAAAATATGACTATAAAACAGGAAAAGTCTTCAAACAGATCGATCTTGATTCGAAGTATTTTGGCGAAGGAATCACTTTCATTAATGGAAAATTATTCCAGTTGACATGGCAGGAAAAAACAGGCTTTATTTATGATGCCAACACTTTAAAACTTGAAAAAACTTTTGCTTACGACAAAGATATTGAAGGTTGGGGAATGACAAATGACGGAAAATACATTTATCAAACAGATAAAACAGAAAAAATCTGGAAAATGGATCCAGCTACACAAAAAATGATTGATTACATCAATGTTTATTCTGGTGAATCTAAAATAAAAGCTATTAATGAATTGGAATGGATTGACGGAAAAATCTATACAAACGTTTGGCTAAAAGATGCTATTGCAGTTGTAAACCCAACATCTGGAGCGGTTGAAGGAATTTTAGACATGTCTGGCCTGCGCAAATTCATGAGTGACATTACTAAAGATGATGTTTTAAACGGAATTGCTTATAATCCTAAAACTAAAACCATTTTTGTAACTGGTAAAAACTGGAGCAAAATGTTCGAAATCACTGTTTCAGAATAAATCAAAGTAAAACTCAAAACACAAATTTCACAGATTTCACGGATGAGTTCGTGATAATTTGTGAAATTTGTGTTTTATAACATTCTCAAAATACTAAATCTACATAATGATTACTTTAATCAAAAACATACAAGAGTTACTCCAAGTACGTGAAATTTCAATTCCTAAAGTTTCAGGTTCTGAAATGGCAAAACTTCCTTCAATAAAGAATGCTTTTTTAATCCTAAATGATGATCTTATTGAAGATTTTGGTTCTATGGATAATCTTCCTGAAATCAAAGCAGATAAAACAATTGACGCAACTGGAAAAGTAGTTCTTCCAACTTGGTGCGATAGCCACACTCATATTGTTTATGCGGGAAACCGCGAACAGGAATTTGTAGATCGCATTAACGGACTTTCTTATGAAGAAATTGCCAATCGTGGTGGCGGAATTTTAAATTCGGCTAAAAAACTGAATGAAACTTCTGAAGAAGAAATCTACGAACAATCAAAGCACAGATTAGAAGAAGTAATGCATTTGGGAACTGGAGCCGTTGAAATAAAATCAGGCTACGGATTAACGATTGAAGGCGAATTAAAAATGCTTCGTGTGATTAAAAAGTTGGCCGAAAATTATCCAATTGCCATTAAAGCTACATTTTTGGGCGCTCATGCTTTTCCAACGCATTATAAAGAAAACAAAGCTGGCTATATCGATGAAATCATTACTAAAATGCTTCCTGAAATTGCCAAAGACAAATTAGCCGAATATATAGATGTATTTTGTGAAAGCGGTTATTTTTCGGTCGAAGAAACAGAAAAAATCATGCAAGCGGGAATTGATTTTGGCTTAAAGCCAAAAATTCATGTCAATCAATTCAATTCAATTGGAGGGATTCAATCTGGAGTTAAATTTAACGCACTTTCAGTAGATCATCTTGAAGTAATGAATCCAGAAGATATTGAGGCTTTAAAAAGATCAGAAACAATGCCGGTTGCCCTTCCTTCTTGTTCATATTTTCTAAGCATTCCGTACACGCCTGCACGAGAAATGATAAAAGCTGGACTTCCATTGGCATTAGCCACAGATTTTAATCCTGGCTCTACTCCATCTGGAAATATGAATTTTGTCGTGGCAACAGCGTGCATCAAAATGAAAATGACGCCAGAAGAAGCGATAAACGCGACAACAATAAATGGCGCTTATGCAATGGGACTTTCAGAAACACATGGAAGCATCACAAAAGGAAAAAAGCAAATTTAATCCTGACAAAACCAATTTCTTCTTACTATCAAATTCCATACGCTTTTGGAAGCAATTTGATTGAATCTGTTTTCTTAGAAGGAAAAATTTTAGAATAAAACCCCATAAAAAAAGGTCTGTGAAAACTCACAGACCTTTAATATCAAAGTGGTATTATTATCCCTGACGACAAATTATCTCAAACTGAAACTTGTTTTAGAAACCAATTCGTCATTATCAAAAACATTGATAAAATAAGTTCCTTTTGCAAAATCTTTACCTGGAAGATCTTCAGTTACATTTACAGTTTTATTTTCATACTTAACTGTAGTTTTAAAACTGTACGTTAAAGAGTTATCGCCAAAACTTTCTGTTTTCTTTTCTCCTAAAACATTGTTTTTAGCATCAATAACTTGAACATAATATGTTTTATCTCCAGATTTTGCGATAGAATTTTCAGCAATTGTAAAACTTACTTTCAACACATCAGCACGGCTTGCTTTATCTGTTTCAATTTGTTTTCCAGAGCTTTTCAATTTGTAAGTCGCAGTTTTTGTGTTCAAAATAGATAATTTAGAACCTTTTTCAACCGTTTTAGCAAGCTCTTCGTTTTGACCAACTAATACTTCGTTGTATTTTTTAGATTCTCCCAAAACTACAATAGTACTATCTCTTTGAGTAGTTAAAACACCATTTTGTTTTTTCAGTTCGTCATTTTCAGCAACTAAAGTTTTCATTTTTGCTTGCATTGCCTGAACTTGAGATTTGTATTTAGAAACATCTCCTTTTGATTTATTCAAATCATCCATTAGAGCTACTACTTTATCTCTTTCCTGAATCAATTCATCAGACATTGAAGTATTTTCAGCAATTGCGGCATCATAAGTTGCTTTTAATTCTTGTAAATCCTTCATAACAGATTCTTTTTCTGTCATTGTAGTGGTAAGCTCAGTTTTAACCACTTCTGTATCAGAAGATAATTTAAAAATATACACTAAACTACCAATCAGTAGGACTGCTAAAACTGCGATTACCGCCTTTAGACTTGAGTTGTTGTTCTTTGGGTTTTCCATATTTAATAATTTTCTTTATTAACAAATTTAAGAATTAATATATCTTAATAACGTATGTTGACACAATTATATTATTTTTGGACAATATTTTTTTATATGGAGAAATTAATTCCTTTTACTGTTAATGATTTAGCTAAAGTCACAAATCACCGAAGCGGCGAAATTAAATTCGGCGAGAAAATGATTGTCATTCCTAAAGAGGCTGACAAAGTAAAATTCTTGACTGAAAGTGAGGCTAAATATGTACTTTTAGGAATTCCTGAAGATATTGGCGTGCGCGCAAATTACGGTCGTCCAGGTACTGCATCGGCATGGGAAAATGCTATAAAAAGCATTGCCAATATTCAGCATAATCGTTTTTCAAAAGGAAGCCAGATCATTGTTTTAGGACAAATCAATGTTGCGCAGGAAATGCGAGATGTCGAAAATCTAGACTTTAATGACATTGACGATCGATCAAAACTAAGCCAGCTTGTTGAAAAAATTGACAAAGAGGTTTCTCATATTATTTTCACTATTATAAAAGCGGGAAAAACTCCAATTATCATTGGCGGAGGCCATAATAATGCTTACGGAAATATCAAAGGTTCGGCTCTTGCCAAAGGAAAACCTATAAATGCAATCAACTTTGACGCACATTCTGATTTTAGAATTTTAGAAGGACGCCATAGCGGAAACGGATTTTCATATGCCTATGAAGAAGGTTTTCTGAAAAAATATTTCATTTTCGGGCTTCACGAAAATTATACTTCAAAAAGTGTTTTGGATATCATCAAAAAACTAGAAGATCGTGTGCGTTATAATACATATGACAGTGTAAACATTCGCAAAGAAAAAGATTTTAACCGAGAAATGGCTTTGGCTTTAGGATTTATTCAAAATGATTCTTTCGGAATAGAAATTGATTTGGACGCTATCCCAAATATTGCCAGCGCCGCCATGACTATCAGTGGTTTTTCTGTAGAAGAGCTACGCCAGTTTGTTTCTTTCTTCGGACAACATAAAAACGCTACTTATTTGCATATTTGTGAAGGAGCGCCAGATTTAGCCGATTCTCCAAACAACAATTTGATTGGAAAATTAATTGGTTATTTGATTACCGATTTCATAAAAGCAAACAACGAAAAAGAAAAATCCAACTGAACTTCAACTGGCTTAAAACCACACATTTCCCAAATAATACAAGAATCAAATAAACGTTTGATCGAATAAACCTATCTTTGCACAGAATTTTTAGTAGTAAAAACTAAATTCTTAACACTTAAGATATGTTATTCGAAGATTTATCACTCTCAAAAAGTATACAAAGAGCCGTATTTGAAGAAGGCTACCTAAATCCCACTCCAATTCAGGAACAATCTATTCCGATTATTTTATCAGGGAGAGATTTAATTGGATGTGCGCAAACAGGTACAGGAAAAACAGCCGCATTTGCAATCCCAATCATACATCAGTTACACCGAATTGTAGGTTCATCAAAAAAAGCCAAACAAATTCGCGCACTTGTCGTTACGCCTACTCGCGAACTTGCCGTGCAAATTGGAGAAAGTTTTGACACTTACGGCAAATACACCAATTTAACACAATTAACAATCTTTGGAGGCGTTTCGCAAAATCCGCAAGTTGAAACCTTAAAAAACGGAGTCGATATTTTGGTTGCAACTCCGGGAAGATTGCTTGATTTGCACAAACAAGGCTTTCTTGATTTTGACCATCTGCATACTTTGGTTTTGGACGAAGCCGATCAAATGCTGGATATGGGATTCATAAACGATGTAAAAAAGATTGTAAAGCTAACGCCAAAAAATCGTCAGACTTTATTATTCTCTGCAACAATGCCGATAGCTATTCGCGAATTGGCCGAAATGTTTTTGAAAGATCCTGAGAAAGTTGAAGTTTCGCCTGTTTCATCAACCGCAGAAAATGTAGAACAACGCATTTATTTCGTTGACAAAACCGAAAAAAGAAACTTGCTTTATCATTTAATTAAAGAAGAAAACTTATCAAATGTTTTGGTTTTTTCACGAACTAAACATGGCGCTGATAATGTTGTAAAAGCACTTCGCAAAAAAGATATTCCGGCAGAGGCAATTCACGGAGATAAATCGCAAAATGCAAGACAGCGCGTTTTAGATGCATTTAAAAACAAAGAAGTTGGCGTTTTGGTCGCTACCGATATTGCGGCGCGAGGAATTGATATTGAACAACTTCCTTATGTAATCAATTTTGATTTGCCTAATATTCCTGAAACTTACGTACACCGAATTGGCCGTACAGGACGTGCAGGAAATGGAGGAATTGCGATTTCATTTTGTGGAAAAGACGAAGAACCTTACTGGAAAGACATTAAAAAACTAATAAAAGTTGATGTCAAAATAATTAGTGAACATCCTTATCAATGGCATTCTGGAAGTCCTGGAGCTGGTGAAAAACCAAAAAACTCTAACAGAAGCGGAGGCGCTCACAAATCAAGAAAATCAAATACTTCTAAGAAAAATAAAAAACGCTGGTACTAACCAGCGTTTTTTGCTTCTTCAATCAAATAACTAATAATTTTAAAGAGCTTAACAGGCTCAAAAGGTTTGATTATAATATCGTTTATTCCTGATGATATTGCCTCATCGGTTATTTCGTCTTTATCAAAAGCTGTCAAAGCAACGATTGGTGTTTTGATACCCTGCAAACGAATTCTTTTACTGGTTTCAAATCCGTTCATCAATGGCATGTTGATATCCATTAAAATAAGATCGAAACTTTCTTTTGCAAAATCTCCAATGCGCCAAAACCATCATCTGCCACTTTACAGTCATAATTGTTCTTCTCAATAATTTTCTTCGTTACCAGCTGATTAATGCGGTTATCTTCGACAATCAAAATTTTATGAACTTCATTTGAGGTCAGATCCACTTCAATTTCATTGATAATTTTTATCGTTTTTTCAGGATCATGTTCAAACGGAATTACAAACGAAAATGAAGTCCCTTGTCCCAAATCACTTTCTAAAGTAATTGTACTTCCAAACAATCCTAACAAACGTTTTACGATACTCAAACCAAGTCCTGTTCCTTGATAATCTTCATCTTTTCGGCCAACTTGAACAAATTTTTCAAAAATCTTGCTTTGATCAACAGTTGCAATCCCGATACCGTTATCTTTTATGAGAAAATCTAAGAAATGATTTTTTCCGTCTGTTTTCAAAAGATCAACCTTTACTTCAACTTCTCCATTTTTGGTGAACTTCAAAGCATTGCTGACCAAATTCATCAAAATTTGCGCAAGCCTTAACTTATCGCCTATCAAATATTCAGGAATATTGGGGTCTATATAAACATTTATTTTGTTATTGTTTTTCTGAGATAAAAAAGAAAGCGAATTTTTGATCATCATAATTTCATCAGAAATATTAAATGTCAAGTTTTCCAGCACTACCTTATTTTCTTCAATTTTGTTTATCTGCAAAATATCATTTACAAGAGAAAGCAAATACCGAGCAGAGAATTTCAGCGAACTTAAATGCTGGCTTCTTGACAATTCCTTATGCTCTTCTAAAAGCATATTAGTAATCCCAACCACACCATACAGCGGCGTACGCAATTCATGGCTTATAGTCGAAATAAATTGTGTTTTGAGCAAAGAGGCTTCCTCAGCAATTTCTTTAGCTTTAAGAAGCTCTAAATTGTGTTTCTTTTTAAATCTGATATTTTTGATCAACGTAACAATCAAAATAAGTAAGATCAACGAGATGAGAACAAACAAAATCACAATTATACGCGATTTTTTAAGACTTTGATATTGCGAGATTTTCTCGTTTTCGATTTTATCAATCTGCCTTTTATATTCATCAAGTTCAAGATTGAAACCTGCGGTAGAGGCTTTTTTTAATTTTTCCTGATTGTATAATTCTTCCGTTATTTGATTATAAAGCGTAAGATTTTCATAAGCTTCCTTATATTTATTGATTTTGAGCAAAAACTTGGAATACTCTAAATGCGCATATGACAAATCTGATTTTTCGTTGCCGTTTTTTCCTGCCGCAATTGCACTCAAAAAATAGGCATTTGCTGTATCATTCTCATTCTTGAAAGATGAATACATTCCGTTGAGCATATTTACCACAATCTCTGTCGATTCATCGCCGTATTTCTCAATATTATTGCCAACGAATTTTAAATAAGGATAACCTTCTTTAAATTTTCCGACATCAAAATAAGCCCATGCAATATTGACGTTGGTAAAATATACTTGGTCAATATCATTAATTTTTAAACTGTAAGCTATTGATTTTTTATAATATGAAATTCCTTTATCAAACTGCTTTTTTTCAAAACAATAAAGATTTCCTAAGTTATTGTGCAAACTATATTTTATCGAATCATTGTTTGTTTTATTAGCGTAAAACAAACTTTTATTGTAGAAAAAAATAGCTTTATCAAACTCAGACAATTCGCTGTAATTACCAGCAATTATTTTATACGACTTCGCTATTAAGACATTGTTTTTTATGGTTGTTGCATAATTTAATGCAACTCGAGAAGTAATCAATGATTTTTCAAAATTTGAATCTTTAAAATCATCCCATGCTTGTTTAACAAGCTTATTTATCTTAGCCTCAGAAATAGCTTCAGACTGCGTGAATGCCGAACTGCTAACACAATTCAGAAAAAAGATCAGAAGAAAAAAATCCGCATTCGGGGCATAAATGGCTAATTTTCCCAAATATACACTTAAAAATAAAAAAAGCTGTATTTAAAATAAAAATACAGCTTTCTTTAATATTTGTTTATACTTTAATCTGATAAAAATCAGTGAAATAAATCTAAAATTGGGCTTTTATTCTTCTAAGCCAGACGCTATTTCTTTATTACTTTCCCATTGCCCAACAACAGAAGTTGCTAATGCATTACCTAGCACGTTAGTCGCACTTCTGAACATATCACAGAAATGATCAATCGGCAAAATTAATGCAATTCCTTCAACAGGAATATCAAACATTCCACATGTAGCCGCAACAACTACCAAACTTGCTCTCGGCACGCCCGCAATTCCTTTACTAGTAAGCATTAAAACCAAAAGCATTACCATTTGCGTTGGAATATCCAAATGAACTCCATAAAACTGAGCAATAAAGATGCTGGCAAACGTCATGTACATCATACTTCCGTCTAAGTTGAATGAATAACCAAGTGGCAACATGAAAGAAACAATTTTATCCTTTACACCAAAATCCTCTAATTCTTCAGTCAATTTTGGAAAAACAGCTTCACTACTAGTTGTTCCAAAAGCAATCGCCAATGGCCCAACAATACGTCTTAACAATTCGGTCATTCTTCCTTTTAAGAAAATATAGCCAACCCCAATCAATACAACCCATAAAGTGCTGATACCAACTAAAAACGATCCGAAGAATTTGAAATAGGTAATTACTAATTCCTCAGCATCTCTAATGGCAAAAACTCCCGCAATAGCACCAAACACTCCAATTGGAGCAAAGTTCATTACATAATTCACCATTTTCAATACGATATGCGAAGCTTTGTCTAGCGCATTAATTACAGGTTTTACAGGACTTCCTATAGAAGCCGCCGCTAATCCGAAAAAGATTGAAAATATAACAATCTGCAGGATTTCATTAGTTGCCATTGCTTCAAAAAGACTTTTTGGAACGATATGCTCAACAAAATTCTCTACAGAAAGCGTTTTAGTTTTCCCAGTTACTTCCGCCGCCGCTGTCATATCAACGTGGCCTAATTTCAAACCTACTCCTGGTTCAAGAATATTTACATAAAATAAACCAATAAGCAATGATATAAATGATGCTGTAAAAAACCACCCAAGGGCCTTTCCGCCTACTCTTCCAACTGTTTTAATATCACCAAGCTTAGCAATTCCTACTACCAGAGTAGTAAATACTAAAGGCGAAATAATCATTTGAACCAATCGAATGAAAATAGTTGCCAGCATTTTAATTTTGTCGCTGAAAGATTGCGCGCCTTCAGGAGAAAGCGTTGCATGCAGTATAATCCCCAAAGTAGCCCCTAAGACCATTGCGACAATAATCTGTCCTGTTAATCCTGAAAGAAATGATTTTTTTTAGTTTCTGTAACTTGTTGCATTAATTATTTGTTTTAGATTAAAATATTAAGACCCTCACTGTCTTAACTTTTATTAATATGTTTTGTTGATTAAGTAAAAATCAGCCAAAACAATTGCGGCCATTGCCTCAACAATTGGCACCGCACGAGGTACAACACAAGGATCATGGCGTCCTTTGCCTGTCATTGGTGTAATATTTCCTTTATTATCTAATGAATCTTGAGTTTGCATAATTGTCGCAACAGGCTTGAAAGCTACTCTGAAATAGATATCCATTCCGTTGCTTATTCCTCCCTGAATTCCCCCAGAAAGATTTGTTTTTGTAGTTCCGTCAGGATTGTATAAATCATTGTGTTCGCTTCCTTTCATTTCTGATCCAGAAAAACCACTTCCGTATTCGAAGCCTTTTACTGCATTTATTGAAAGCATTGCTTTTCCTAACTCTGCATGCAATTTATCAAAAACTGGCTCGCCTAAACCAACCGGAACATTTTGAATAACACATGAAACAACACCTCCAACAGTATCGCCTTGTTTGCGGATATCACGAATATACTCTTCCATAATCGCGACCGATTTCTCATCTGGACAACGAACCGGATTGCTTTCGATTTTCGAAAAATCTAAATCTTGATAAGGAGTATCTAAATGAATTGGACCTACAGAAGAAACGTAAGCATTAATCTTAATTTCAGGAAGCATCTGTTTTGCAATCGCTCCAGCAACTACACGGCTTGCAGTTTCACGTGCAGAACTTCTTCCACCACCTCTGTAATCACGAAAACCATATTTTTGGTCATATACATAATCAGCGTGGCTTGGTCTATAATTATCTTTAATATGAGAGTAATCGTCTGATTTTTGATTGGTATTTGGAATAATAAAACCAATTGGAGTTCCTGTTGTTTTTCCTTCAAAAATTCCAGATAAAAACTGAACTGCATCTGGTTCTTTTCTTTGCGTTACAATTGCTGATTGTCCAGGTTTTCTTCGCGCCATTTCAACTTCAATTGCTTCAAAGTCCAATTGAATTCCTGATGGACAACCATCAATAATACCGCCTAAAGCTTCACCGTGCGACTCGCCAAATGTTGTAACTCTATATAATGTGCCGTAGCTATTTCCTGCCATGTTTTTAGTTTTAGCAAATGTAAGTTTTATGAATTAAATTAAAAAATATAAAATTGTGATTATTAATTTAAGGTTAACGAGTTCAAAAATCATAATTTATTAAAATTGGAGCTCATTTGATAACCATTTGATAAAATAAATCCAGCGTTTGTTTCTTTTATTTGTTAAACTTCAAATCAAGAAAAATTGAAAAAGAGAAATGTTGAACTGGTTGTAATTTCAGATGTTCATTTGGGGACCTACGGAAGCCACGCCAAAGAACTAAACAACTATTTATCAAGCATAAAACCCAAAACACTTGTTTTAAACGGAGACATAATTGATGCTTGGCAATTCCGAAAATCGTATTTCCCAAAATCCCATTTAAGAGTGATTCAGCGCATCATCGGAATGGCTTCTAAAGGGACAAAAGTGTATTACATTACCGGAAATCATGATGAAATTCTTCGAAAATTCACCGACATGAATATGGGAAATTTTTCTTTAGTCGATAAATTAGTTTTGGAATTAGACGACAAAAAAGCATGGATTTTTCACGGAGACGTTTTTGATGCTTCTGTCCAACATTCAAAATGGATCGCAAAATTAGGAGGATTAGGTTATGATTATTTGATTCTTTCCAATCGTTTTGCCAACTGGTGTTTATCAAAATTGGGGCGTGAACCTTATTCATTTTCTAAAAAAATTAAAGCCAGCGTCAAAAAAGCGGTAAAATTTATTTCAGATTTTGAAACTACCGCAACAGATTTGGCTATCGAAAAAAATACGATTATGTAATCTGCGGACATATCCATGAGCCAAAAATCATTACTAAAGAAAACCGTCACGGATCGACTTTATATTTAAATTCAGGTGACTGGGTCGAAAACTTGACCGCATTAGAATATCATAAAAAACGCTGGAAAATGTATTCTTATGCCGAAAGCAATTTTACTGAAGAAGAAAACTTATTTGAAATGGAAGACAACCTAACTTCACAATTGTTGATTTCTATCATGGAAAAAAATAATCTTCAACCTTGTAATTCCCAACCAAATAGCCCATACAACACCTTCAAACAAAGGTTTATTTCAAAAAAATGTAAATTATATAACAATTTTCAAAAATTTTATACGTTCTCTACATAGTTGTAGTTATACATTTGAAAAAAATTAATTGAATCATTTTTATGAAAAAAATCATTTTATCAGCCATTATGCTATTAGGTTTAGCATTTACGGCTCATTCACAAGACATTGCGAAAAACGCACTAGGTTTGCGTTTAGGCGACAATAACGGTTTTGGAGGAGAAGTATCTTATCAAAGAGGATTGAATCAAAAAAACAGACTAGAATTTGATTTAGGCTGGAGAAACAGCAGTGACGTTGATGCGATCAAAGGTGTAGCACTTTATCAATGGGTTTGGAATATAGATGGCGGTTTTAACTGGTACGCAGGTGTTGGTGGTGGACTTGCCGCTTGGGATCACGATTATTACAACGGAAACACCAAATATAATGACAGCGGAACGTATGTTTTTGCGACAGGAGATATAGGAATTGAGTATGGATTCAAAGAAGTGCCAATTCTTTTATCATTAGACGCAAGACCAGAAATTGGTTCTGGATATTACGATGATGATAACTTTGGATTTGATGTTGGTTTAGGAATCAAATTCAAATTCTAAATAAAAATAAAAAATAATTGTAAAAGAAAACCTGTCGTTTTAATAGCGACAGGTTTTTTTTGTGTTTTAAATTGATAACTATTGTCACCCTGAGCGTCCCGAGACTTCGGGAGAAGGGCGTTTGGATTGCGAGGGCTTCGACTCCGCTCAGCCTGACATCTGACTAATAACGAATGACCAATAACCAATAACCAATAACCAATAACCAATAACTAATAACTAATAACTAATTACTTTTCACTAATTACTAAGTACTAAAATCACTTAATAATAATCTCTTTTTTAGAATGAATTTTCACCACAGTATAAGGATATGAAATAACCTGCATAACCATTGCATCTGGTGCTGGGTTATTTTCTTTAACCGTGATAATAATATTTTTATCCGTTTCCTCTACTTTTTCAACTCCAATAGAATAACCGCTGGTATTTTTTTCGCCCATATTCAAAATAACATAATTTGAATTGTTAATATCAGCCTGTTTCATTTTACCAGCCAAAAGCGGATCATTTTCAAGCATTTTAATTTCGTTCGGTTCCGTCAAAATTTCAAAAAATTTGATGTTTCCGCCGCCATCCGATTGTTCAGTCAAAACTTCATATAAAGCTGTCGAACCCGAAGTCTTTTTTGCGCCACAGGAAATCAAAACAAAAACTGCTAAAACTGAAATTACCTTTTTCATTCATTAAATTATTTAGATTGCTTTCTTATTCTTTATAGTCATCAATTGCTTTTTGATACAATGCTTCGTATTTTGGAAGTATATTTTTTATATCAAATTTCTTAGCTACTTCTAATGCATTCTTTTTAAATTCTTTCAGCGTTGCATCATCTTTCAAGATCTTAATTGCATTCTCTGCCATTTGCTCAACATCTCCCACATTGCTCAAATACCCAGAAACCCCATCAAAATTAACCTCAGGCAAACCTCCCGAATTACTAGAAATCACAGGAACACCAAGAGCCATCGCTTCTAAAGCCGCTAAACCAAAACTTTCAGTTTCTGAAGGAAGTAAAAACAAATCGGTCATGCATAAAATCTTGTCAATCTCATTACTGTTCCCAAAGAAAATCACTTTGTCGTAAATTCCCAATTCCATACATAAAACTTCAGCCTTTTCTTTTTCAGGACCATCACCTACCATCATCAATTTAGCAGGCATTTCTTTCTGAATATTATAGAAGATTTTAATGATATCCGGAATACGTTTTACTTTTCTAAAGTTACTGATGTGTGTTACAATACGCTCATTTGCTTTTGCCATTACATAACGATGGCAGGGCGCATCTGGATCTTTTACCACTTTGTCCAATTCAATAAAATTCGGAATTACCTTAATTTTATTTTTGATTTTGAATAATTTCAAGGTATCATCTTTCAAACTTTGCGAAACCGAAGTCACATAATCTGATTTATTGATGCTGAAAGTCACCGCAGGTTTATAAAACGGATGATTTCCAACAAGCGTAATATCAGTTCCGTGAAGTGTTGTAATCATTGGCAAATTGATTCCTTCGTTTTTCAACATTTGCTTCGCCATATAACCTGCATAAGCGTGCGGAATAGCATAATGCACGTGCAAAACCTCAATCTTGTATAATTTCACCATATCGACTAATTTGCTCGACAAAGCCAATTCATAAGGTTGATAATGAAAAAGTGGATATTCCGGAACATTAACTTCGTGATAATGAACATTCGGATTCAAAAGTGCCAATCGAACTGGCTGGCTATAAGTTATAAAATGTATTTCGTGTCCTCGTCTGGCTAATTCAAGTCCTAACTCAGTGGCTACTACCCCACTTCCGCCAAACGTCGGATAACAAACTATTGCTATTTTCATGTATTAGATTTAATTCTACGAAAATACTCAAAAATCACGTTTAATCGACCGTTTCATTTGTTAGATTTTTGTAAATATCAGATACACCACAGTATTAGACCTTTACGATTCAAACAATAAAATATCTCATAATTCTTATCAGGAGCAGAAAAATTTGTTTTCACAAGAAGCACCTGTCCCGCTGTCCGCTATATTCCCGATTAACAAAAACTACGGCTGAAAAAGCCTTGTTTTTCTAAATCGGGAGATGCCTCTACCATCGGGGCTAGATTAGATGGTTTTGTTTTCAAAAGCGCTACTAAACAACAACATTAGCGAAATCAAACTACATAAACATATAAGTTTGTCATTTGTAAAAGGTTATATAATTCTGAAACAAATTTAACCTCAATAACTTACACGTCCTTATATGGTTAAAAAAATAAATATTACTTTTGATAATCCTATTTTTTTGAAAGCAACTTATCAGATGATTAAAATATTTCCGTTTTAATCAAAGCAACAATTATTATAATTATACCATTTATGAATGTTTTACTCATTGAAGATGATAAACGCATCAGCGAATTTATAGTAAAAGGTTTAGAAGAAAACAATTTTACAGTCCATTTGGCCGAGACGGGCGAGATTGCGAGAGATCTCATTCAGCATGATATATGGGATATTATCCTGATGGATATTATGCTCCCTGGAATTGATGGTATTCAGCTGACAAAAATGATGCGCTTCAAAAAAATCACACTCCAATTTTAATGCTCAGCGCTCTTAGTGATACTGATGATAAAGTAAATGCTTTAGATTCTGGCGCCGACGATTATTTGGTAAAACCGTTTCATTTCAAGGAATTGATTTCGAGAGTAAATGCCTTAACACGCAGAACAAAATTTAATTATGACAAAGTAGAAACTCTATATGTCTGCGGAAGCCTGACTATAAATCCGGAAGAACATACGGTTACAGAAAATAATGAACCGATTGATTTATCGCCAAGAGAATACAAACTGTTGTTGTTTTTATTAGAAAACAGAAATAAGGTAATGTCAAGAACTCAAATCTTAAATGCTGTCTGGGGCATAAATTATGACAATAACACCAATGTTGTCGATGTGTATATTTCGTATCTGAGAAACAAAATTGAGCAAAATCATAAATTTATCCAAACCATAAAAGGAACTGGATATATGCTGAAAGAATAGTCATGAAAATACGCAACAGGTTTACCATAATTTCTTCTCTTACGTTTAGCGTTGTATTTGTCATTGCTTCGATTATCACTTATTTTTCTTTCTACAGTTATTCTGAAAAAATTATTTTTAATGAAGTTCAGAAAACATGTTTGCTAACGGGAATTTTTTATCTGGAAAAAGATGAATTACCTAAGAATCAACATTTAATTATTGGAAAACAATTCAGGGAAAATTCGCTCGAAATGATTGCGCGTGTCTATGATAATAAAAATCAAATTGTATACGGCGACAAAAAAACAGACGAAAATATCACCAAAGAAAAATTGGATTATATTAGAAAAAATGGAAAATTGAGTTTTAAATCTAAACATCATTTCTATTTTGGCAATTATTACCATGACAATCAGGGAAATTTTGTAGTCTTGGTCAAAAAAATGATCAGGAATTTAAAACTGTCACTAAAAGACTTCTTATTATAATGCTTTTAGTCCTATTAAGCGGATTAATTATAATTTATATCGTAAGCCGTTTACTTTCGAATCTGGCGTATAGTCCAATCAAAAATATTATTAATCAGGTAAACGAAATCGAAGCTTCATCGCTAGATCGTAATATTGTTTCACCAAATACAAAAGATGAAATTCAGGAATTAATCGAAACCTATAATAATTTATTGAAGCGTTTGTCAGATACATTTATCATCCAGAAAAACTTCATTAATTATGTTTCGCATGAATTTAAAACGCCTTTGACAGCTATTTCGGGAAATCTCGAAGTATTTGCTCAAAAAGACAGAACAAGTGCCGAGTACAAACAAATGTCTGAAAAAGTATTAGAAAATGTCTATCAAATTGAAGACACTATGAATACGCTTATGATGCTTTCGGGATTGAGAAACAATACAGAACTTACTGAAATTTTCAGGGTCGATGAACTCGTTTGGGACATAAACGATCAATTGCCTGAACTGTATCAGCTAAAAGACGCTCAAATCAAAATTGCAATCGAAATAGAAAACGACAAACTGCTTTCAATTAAAGGAAATAGCAACGAAATTAAAATTGCGTTATATAATATTATTGAAAATGCCGTAAAATACTCCAACGGAAATCCGATCAAAATAAGTCTTTTGCAACAGGAAAATCAACTCAAAATTGTAATTGAAGATCACGGAAGTGGGATTACTGAAGAAGACTTAAAATTCATAAAACAAACCTTCTACAGAGGCAAAAATGCAAAAGACATCAAAGGCAGTGGCGTTGGGCTTTCGTTAGCCAATATTATCTTTAAACAAAACAACATTCATTTTACAATTATGTCGAAAAAAGACGAAGGAACGACTGTAACCCTATTATTCCCTCCACTCTAATCGTTTTCTAATCTAACTCTAACTCCTTTCTAACAAGTCTCAAATTAGGATTTAATATGCTACAGATAGCTTTGTGGCATATTAAAATCAACTCAATTTGAAACGTATACTTTTAACCCTAATTATTATTGTATCCTACAAAGTTAGTGCACAGACTGCTACTCTAAACGATACAATTGTACTTTCCAGAAAACAAGCAGAGTCTATATTTTTGGAAAAGAATATCTCTCTTATTTCCGAAAAACTGAATATCGATATTGCCGATGCACAGGTGATTCAGGCAAAATTATGGCCAAATCCTACGCTTACTGTAGGCGAAATCAATCTTTGGAACAATGCTACCGCACAGCAATTACCGGCTTTATGGGGAAATTTCGGGAGAACACAGCAAGTCAATGCAGAGCTTGAGCAATTAGTTCAAACTGCTGGAAAACGAAAAAAGATGATTGCCATGGAAAAAGTGGGTGTTGATATTGCCAAAGAATATTTCAAGACCTTTTTGCGCAATCTTAAAATCGAATTTAGAGGCAATCTTACTGAACTGCAATACACACAAGCTCAGGAAGCACTTTACAAAAAACAACTTGCCTATTTGAAGACATTGCTAAAAGCATATGGTAATCAGGTTTCGCAAGGAAATGTTGGAAAAGGTGAATACATCAGGCTAAAAGCATCTGAACTTCAATTTTTAAAAGAATTAAGTGATTTGCAAAAGGATAATAATTCGCTACAAAAAGAACTGAAAGTTTTAATGAATCTTCCGCCGACAAGTTATATCAAACTTACTGACGAAGGTTTTGTTCCTGAAAATAAAAATCTTGAAGATATAAATGTGGGCAATTTGATGGCATCGGCGGTAGATAACCGTCCAGATGTGAAAGTGCTTAAACTCGGAAATGATTATAACGACTTAAAGTATAAATACGAAAGAGCCAAACGAACTCCTGATGTTACACTAGGAATGAGTTATGATCGTGGAGCAAGTTTAATGAATGATTTTGTTGGTGTTGGTTTCTCGTTGGATCTTCCATTTTTTGATAGAAATAAAGGAAACATAAAAGTTGCAAAACTAACTGTTGATCAAGGCAAATTAGAGACCGAAGAAAAAACACTTACGGTACAATCCGAAGTTTTGCAAGCTTATCAGGATCTAATCGTAACAAAAAAACTTTACGATACAGTTGATGCAACTTATGAAGGCGATTTGGATAAACTGTTAGACGCTTATCGTAAAAATTTCATGCAGAAAAACACTAGCATGCTTGAATATCTTGATTTTGTTGATGCCTATATGGATAATAAATCGATACTGCTTAATTCTAAAAAAGACCTGAACAATGACCTCGAACAACTGCGTTACATCGCTGGCGAGGAAATCAACTAAAATCTAATTATCAAAAATAATAACAAACAAATGAAGAAACTTATTTTACTCCCGATACTTGGGTTAATGCTCGTTTACGGATGTGGCAAAAAGGAAGAAGTTAAAGAAAGCAAAGAAGAAAAGTTTTGTATCGATAAAGAATTAAAAGAAAAAATCACCATCGAACCGGTGCAAAAACGTGCTGTGAGCGAATCGATAAACCTTACCGGAAATATTACTTACAACAGCGATCATATCGTTCAGTTTAACAGCCTTGTACAAGGAATTATTACCAAAACTACTTTCTCACTTGGTGATTATGTCAAAAAAGGACAGGTTTTGGCTGAAATAAAAAGCACAGATCTTAACAGCATGCAGTCTGAAAGCAAATCATTGCAATCTCAGATAGCAGTTGCGCAACGCAATTTACAATCTGTTAAATCCATGTACGACGACGGAATTTCATCGCAAAAAGATTTAATGCAAGCACAAAGCGACTTAGATGTTTTAAAATCATCTTTACAAAATGTAAGAGCAAATCTTGCCATGTACAGCGCCAGCAGTGAAAGATCAGTTTTCCAAATCAAAGCACCAACAGAAGGTTATATTGTAGCCAAAAGTATTAGTCCTGGAATGCAGATTACAGATTCAAGTGATCCTCTTTTTACCATTTCTGATTTAAAAGAAATCTGGGTTTTAGTAAATGTATATACGAGTAATTTAAAAAATGTTTCCGAAAATATGCCTGTAGATGTTACTACTCCAGCCTATCCAGGAGAAATTTTTAAAGGAAAAATAAAAATGATGGCTAAAGTTTTTGATGAAGATGAACATGTTTTAAAAGCCAGAATCGTAATGGACAACAAAGATTTAAGACTTAAACCTGGAATGACGGCAGACATTGTTATTGATAAGAGCATGGGAGGCGAAACATTAGTCGCTGTTCCTGCAAAAGCCGCCATTTTTGATAATAACCGTGATTACATCTTAATTTACAAAAACGATTGTACGATTGAAACCAGAGAAATCAATCCCGTTATAAAAAACAACAACTGGCTATATTTTGATAAAGATGTAAAAGAAGGCGAAATGGTGATTACTAAAAATCAGCTTCTAATTCACGAAAGATTAAAAAACTAAGTATTCCTTAAAAACGGATAAATACCATACAAGACATGAAAAAATTTGTACAAGGTCTGGTGGCTTTCTCGCTAAAAAACTCTCTAATAGTTTTTTTCCTGACTGCCATATTGCTAGCCGCAGGAATCGTAAGTTACATTCATACACCTATTGAAGCTTTTCCTGATGTGACCAATACCAGAGCAAGAATTATTACACAATGGCCTGGAAGAAGTGCCGAAGAAGTAGAGAAATTCGTCACATTGCCAATTTCAAAACAAATGAATACTATTCCTAAAAAGTCTGAAGTACGTTCTACTTCGCTTTTTGGGCTATCAGTAGTAACTGTATTATTTGATGATGGAGTCGAAGATTTCTACGCACAGCAATATGCCTCAAATCGTCTTAACGGGCTAGATTTGCCCGAAGGTACCGATGTTGAAATCGATCCGCCATCTGGAGCAACTGGAGAAATATTCCGATATTCTATCAAAAGTGATTTACCTATCAAAGAAGTAAAAGCTATTCAGGATTGGGTAATTGAAAGAGAATTAATCTCGTTCCTGGTGTTGCGGATGTGGTAAGTTTTGGTGGAGAAGAAAAAATGTTCGAAATCAAAATCAATCCAACTCAGTTAGAGAATTACAATCTATCGGCATTAGATGTTTATGAGGCCGTTTCAAAAAGTAACATCAACGTTGGTGGAGATGTCATCAAACGTGGCGACCAGGCTTATGTTGTTCGTGGCGTTGGCTTAATCAACAAAGTAGAAGATATTGGTAATATCATGATTGAAACTAAAGGTTCTGCACCAGTACTAGTAAAAAATGTAGCCGAAGTTTCGATTTCGGCAAAACCAAGATTAGGACAAGTAGGTTTAGATGGCAATGATGATGTGGTTGAGGGAATTGTTGTAATGCTTGCGCGGAGAAAATCCAGGTGAAGTAATCAAAAGATTAAAAGTGCGTCTGGACGAACTTAACGAAAGAGTTTTACCAAAAAATGTAAAAATAGTTCCGTTTATTGACCGTACGGAGTTGGTAAACACAACTGTAAAAACCGTTACAAAAAACCTTACTGAAGGTATTTTATTAGTATCCTTAATTGTGTTTATTTTCCTTTACAACTGGAGAACTTCTTTAATTGTAGCCTCAGTAATTCCGCTTTCGTTCTTATTTGCTATTATAATGCTTCGAATTCAGGGATTGCCAGCGAACTTAATTTCGATGGGAGCATTAGATTTTGGGCTTTTACTCGAAGGAACGCTCGTTATTGTCGAACAGGTATTCGTTTCGCTCGAAAAGAAAGCGCATCAGGTGGGTATGGAACGCTTTAACAGTATGAGCAAAATGGGACTTATCAAAAAAAGTGTGGGCAGTGTCGCTACTTATATTTTCTTTGCCTTGATAATTTTGATTGTTGCCTTGATGCCAATTTTCTCTTTTACAAAAGTTGAAGGAAAAATGTTCTCTCCCCTAGCCTTTACTTTGGGTTATGCGTTATTAGGATCATTGATTTTATCACTTACTTACGTGCCGGCAATGTGTAAAGTCATGCTGACTAAAAATATTGTTGAGAAAGAAAATATGATTTCTCGTTTCTTTAGAGAAAATCTATTCAAACTATTTCAATGGAGTACCAGACACCGCAAAGCAACGATATATGCATTCTTAGCTTTATTGGCTATATGTATTACAAGATTTGCTTTTTACGGATCAGAATTTATTCCGAAATTGAACGAAGGCGCCATTTATGTCAGAGCAACTTTGCCCAACAGCATCAATCTTGATGAATCGGTCAGGCTGACGAAAGAAATGAAAGCCAAAATAAGGAAATTTGAAGAAGTAAAATTCATCCTGACCCAAACCGGAAGACCAAATGACGGGACTGATCCAACCGGATTTTTTAATATCGAATTTCATATCGAATTAAAACACAAAGACGAATGGAAACACGACATCAGTAAAGATGAACTGATTGCCGAGATCAAAAAAATACTCGATGTATATCCCGGAATTGCATTTGGTTTCAGTCAGCCAATTCAGGATAATGTCGAGGAATATGTTGCCGGAGTCAAAAGCCCGCTTGCTATAAAGATCTTTGGAAGTGATCTTTTCGAATTGGAAGAAATGGCCGCAAAAGTAGCCAAATCAATCAAAGATGTAAAAGGAATTGATGATATTAATGTGTACAAAAACATTGGTCTGCCGGAGTTAAGAATTCAGCTTAACGACGAAAAAATGGCACGTTATGCCGTTACAACTGCCGATGCGCAAGCCGTAATTAGAATGACGATTGGCGGGCAGGCGACAACCAAGTTTTATGATGATGAAAAGATTTTTGATATTACGCTGCGTTTCGAAAAAGAATATCGTGACTCTAAAGAAAAAATCGAAAATATTCTGATCCCGACTATGAATGGCAAAAAAGTACCATTGAAAGAAATTGCAACAGTCGATTATAAAACAGGTCCAACTTTTATTTATCGTGAAGGAAACAGCCGATACATTGCCGTAGGATTTAATATTCAAGGACGCGATTTAGGAAGTACTATCGAAGAAGCACAGAAAAAAGTGGTCGCCGAAGTAAAACTTCCAAAAGAAAATACAATGAAATGGGCAGGAGAATTTGAAAGCAAAGAAAGAGCATCAAAACAATTAGCGATGATTGTACCAGTCGTTTTAGTATTGATTTTATGTTTGTTATATTTCAATTTCGGAAATTTCAAAGATACTATGATCGCTGTAACGGCAATGCCATATGCTTTTATTGGCGGATTCATATCGCTCTGGATTACAGGAACTGTATTCGGAATATCGGCAGGAATTGGATTTATTATTCTTTTTGGTGTCAGCGCCATCGACAGTATTGTTCTCATTGGAATGATTAGGGAAAACATGAGAAGTGGAATGCATTTAAAAGACGCTATTTCGCATGGAATCCACGCTAGAATTCGTCCTATTGTAATGATTGCACTAATGGGTTCTCTAGGATTGCTACCTGCGGCCTTATCAACAGGAATGGGTTCTGAAGTTCAAAAACCATTAGCTATTATGATTGTTGGCGGTTTAATAACCTGTATGATTTTGTCGATTACAGTATTGCCTCAGGTATTTTATTTAGCTTATCGCAAAAAAGACCCGAACAACACCGAATCTTAATATTAAAACTAATATAAATTTTAAAAAGCACCTTTAGACATCCTGTTTAAAGGTGCTTTTATTCAAATAATAGGAATCGTAAAAATACCTTATAATATCACAAATAAAACTTTTAAAGGTAATACCCCTAAAAGCATTCATTCAAAATATTTCTTAATGACCTGAAATAAAATTATTTTTTTTAAACTTTTTCTTTTTATGGAACAGAAAATTGACAACGGAAAAATTGAAAATAGAATCGAAACCGAATTACTGAATCATGTCAAACTAAGCATAAATCCAAGATTCCAAGATTGGGTTTTGTTTAAAAATGGGACATACATTATTTTTGAATACGCAGATCGTTTTCCTGATATAAAAAGCGAAGCTATAAGACTGATAAAAAAGTTCGGCCCAGTTTATCCAGGAGGAAAATCAGAAGATTTTGACGTAACCGATTTAAACAAAACAAAAGGCTGGATTGTTTCTGGACATGGTTACGGAATTTACACTTACGTGAGTCCGCAGGAAATAAAATCTAAAATACCAAATATTGTTGATATAGGCTTATTAGGTCGCAGTAAAAGAGATTTAGACGGTAGAAATCCTGTAATTATTCATGTTAATCAAAAGTAAAAAAATCCCCAATAAAATTAATAATCATGGCTGATGACATCAAATTCCTTTTAATAAATCACCAGTTTGTTTTATTGTACCTCTACTAAGGTGTATAATCCAAAATCTTTATTTTCACTTTTTGCCATTTCGACTTTTATGACAAACTTTAGCAAAAAATGAAACATAAAATAATTAAAACAAAAAAGGCACAAAATCTAAATTTTATGCCTTTTCAAATATATTATAAATTCATTCTTAGAAAAATCTGCTATGCCAACTATCCGCGACAGGAACTTCCCAAGATTCATTAAATTCCTCGATATTATTCACAAGATTATTAAAAACAATCGTATTCTCCGAAACCGATTTGTCTTTAACCATCTTTTTAAAATCAATTAACGGTTTGTGCGCGATATGCTCCCCAAGTTTAAAAGTAACGTTCATTTTGTCAAGCAAATCAACATTGTACTTTTTTTCTAAGCTTTGAATAAATTCAACTGAACTATCAATAGAACAGCCTGTTGCCGCCTGCACATCTTGATTTACAGCCAATATAATGAAACGATTGTATTTCAGCAAAAACGAAGCTTCAAGACTTGTTCCATGCGCCGCCCACTGCTCTACAAAAGCTTTTAAATCGGTTTCAATTTCAGAAAACTCTTCCTCAGAAAATTTTCTGTTCGATTGGTAAATCCAAACTCTAGACTCACCAGGTAAATTTTCAAAAGGTATATACATTTTTTAATTTTAGATTTTAGATTGTTGATTTTAGATTTGAAAAAAAATTAGGTTTCAAGTTTCAGTATAAAAAAACTTAGCATCTTAGCAACTTAGAACCTTAGCGTCTTTTTACAAATCTTGCGCATTTGCAATTAGTTCTGCAACGTCCATTACTTTTACATCACCCTCTTTATGTGCATGTTTAATCCCATCTGTCAACATGGTATTACAGAAAGGGCATCCCGCGACAATAATATCTGGCTTAGTCTCTAAAGCATCTTCCGTACGCAAAACATTCACCTCTTTGTTCCCTGGTTCAGCATCTTTAAACATTTGTGCTCCACCAGCTCCACAGCATAATCCATTCGCTTTAGAACGTTTCATTTCAACTAATTCAACGTCTAATTTTTGAATTAAATCTCGTGGCGCTTCATACACTTTATTTGCTCTTCCTAAATAACAAGGATCGTGAAAAGTGATTTTCTTTCCTTTAAACTGACCACCTTCAACAGTCAATCTTCCATCATCAATTAATGACTTTAAAAACTCTGTATGATGAATAACTTCATAGTTTCCACCTAATTCAGGATACTCGTTTTTCAAAGTATTAAAACAATGTGGACAAGCCGTAACAATCTTTTTTGCTTCATATGCATTTAAGACCTCGATATTCATCATGGCTTGCATTTGGAACAAAAATTCATTTCCGGCACGTTTTGCAGGATCTCCAGTACAACTCTCTTCAGTACCTAAAACTGCAAATGAAACATTCGTACGATTCAAAATACGTACAAATGCTTTTGTAATTTTTTTGCTCTATCATCAAAACTTCCCGCGCAACCTACCCAAAATAAAACTTCTGGTTGTGTTCCTTGGGCTAGCATTTCAGCCATTGTTGGCACTACTAAACTTTCTGACATCTTCTTTTGTTGTTAAATCGGTTAATCGTTTATTTGGTTAATCGCTCTCTATGATAACCTTACTAAAAAACCTTTATTTTTTTATAAAAATCGATTAAACGGTTAAACAATTAACCGCGTAAACAATAAATCTTAATTCTCGTTTTTCCAATTCAAACGGTCTTGCTGGCTGTATTGCCAAGGCGCACCGTTGTTTTCAATATTAGTCATCATTGCGTTTAACGACATTGGCGCAAGCACTTTGCTCCATAACCAAGTAGCGACGCATATCCATAATAATAGAAAGCGGACTAATATTTACAGGACATTCTTCAACGCAGGCATTACATGATGTACAAGCCCACAATTCTTCTGGGGTAATATAATCGTTTAAAAGTGATTTGTTATCTGGAACAAAAACACCTTTATTGGCATCAATATTTTTTCCAACTTCTGTCAAACGATCTCTTGTATCCATCATAATTTTACGAGGAGACAATTTTTTTCCTGTTTGATTTGCCGGACAAGATGACGTACATCTTCCGCACTCTGTACATGTGTAAGCATTCAAAAGCCGCACCCAATTTAAATCCTGAACATCGCTTGCTCCAAATTTAGCCGGAGCAAGCATTTTCATCAACTGGAGTCGCTGCAAATGGATCAGCATTTGGATCCATCATCAACTTCACTTCTTTTGTAACCGACTCTAAATTATCAAACTGACCTTCTGGTTTCAAGTTTGCAAAATAAGTATTCGGGAAAGCCAAAAGAATATGCAAATGTTTTGAGAAATATAAATAGTTCATAAAAACTAAAATACCCACAATATGAAGCCACCAAAAAACTTCGAACAACAATCCAACCAATTCGTTTGAAGTACCGTTAAATATTGGCGCGATAAACTGGCTGATAGGATAACTTCCTGCTTTATGAAAATGAGAATATCCTCCAGGAACATTCTGCAAATGCAAATCTGATGCATTCATCAATAAAAACAGAATCATTAAAACGGTTTCAAAGTACAAAATGTAATTCGCATCGCTCTTTGGAAACCCAGTTAGATCTTTGCTTACAAAACGTTTTAAACGAATCACATTTCTTCTGATCCAAAAAGTAACAACCGCAACAATTACAAGTATTGCCAAAATTTCAAATGAAGCAATCAAAACATCATAAACCACTCCTAAATAAGGAGCAAAAATTCTATGTGTTCCAAAAAGCCCGTCAATAATAATTTCCAGCAATTCGATATTAATAATTACGAAACCTACATATACAAAAATATGAAGTATTCCGGCAACAGGGCGTCTCACCATTTTTGATTGCCCTAGAGCAATCAATGCCATGTTTTTCCAACGAGCTTTAGGATTATCTTTTCTATCTACGTCAACTCCTAAATTAATGTTTCGGATGATTTTTTTACGCTCGCTGTAAAAAAACCAAAACCTACTACAAGAAGTATGGCGAATAAAATATTATCTAAATAACTCATTTATAATTATTTTTTAGTAGTTGAATTAGCGTCTTCAGTTGGTGCTACGTATGGTTTGTTTTTCTTTCCAAAAAGTGAAACATTGACGTAACGAGTTGGGTATAAACGAAGGTCTTGTAATAACAATTCAAGCTCTTTTGAAGTTTTAGCTAAATTATTATATAAAGCGTCATCATTTAATATTTTTCCTGCAGTTCCTTTTCCAGAATTCAAATTCGCCATCAAGACATCCACTTTAGCCAAAGTCTGGTTCAAATTGCGCACTGTTTTTCCTAAATCAGCTTTATTTAAAGAATCTGAAATTTTGCTGAAATTACCTGACATTTTATTCAAGTTTGTCACAACTCCATTAATCTGGCCTTTATTAGTATCTAAAATAGAGTTAAGACTTCCGCCGGCTTTATGAAACTGCTCCATTGTCTTACTTAATTCAGCAATCGTTTTCTTTAAATTTTCCTGCGTATTTTTATCTAAAGTATTGTTTAATCCTGTAACCAGATTATCAATATTCACAAGCATTTTATCTAATTTAGCTTGAATTGGTTCTAGTTTTCCTCCTAAAGATTCTGTCAAACCTAATTCAACAGTTCCGGCTAATGTTTGGCCTTCTTCCGCTGGATTTTTATCTGCAAGATTTGGTACAATTTTAATTTGCTTTCCTCCAATCAAACTTGGAGAATACAAAGCCGCTGTACTTGTTTTTGAAATTGGAAAATCTGTTTTAAGCCGCAGTTCAACTAATAATTTTCCTGTTGTTTCATTGAGTGTAATTTTATTTACTTTACCAATTGCAAGTCCGTTTATGGTAACTGGTGCTGACGGTGCCAAATCCTCAACATTATCATACTCAACAAATAATGTTTTGTAATTGGTAAAAAGATCTCTTCCCTTTAAAAAACTGTAGCCCCAAATAAATAATAAAATTGCTCCGATGACTAGAATAGCCGTTTTAATTTCTCTTGTTAGTTTCAAAATTCTAAGTGTTTGTACAAAATTAATATAAATATTCGAACTTGTGGCTATTATTTAGTAGCGTCTTGAATACTGATTTTTTCTCCATCTTTAGTTGCAGTCAAAAATGTTGCGCCATAACCTTTACTCTTAGCCTCTTGCAAATATTTTTTGTCGCTTCGTAATCCGAAGTTTCTTGATAGAAATATTTGTAAATATTATTTTCATAAAGCATCGTTACATTTTTCAAACCTTTAAAATTTTTAGGCTCTAACGGAGTCTTTTTTATACTTGCAATAAGTCGCACTTTGTAAAAAGTTCCTTTAACTGCGCTTTTAGCCGCCGCAGAAGGCTCTGCTGGCTTAGTTTTTTTTGGCGTCGAAGTATCTTTTGCAGGTCTAACATCTGTCATTTCAGGAACTCCAGAACCAAAATACTCGCTCTTATAACTTAAGATTGCTTCAGCAATTGCTTTTGCAATATCATTTTGCCCTTCTTCTGAGTTCAAGATATTTCCTTCTGTAGGATTAGACACAAAACCTGTTTCAACTAATACTCTAGGCATGTATGCTTTATGAAGTACCATAAATGGCGCTTGTTTTACACCACCTTGTCTTATTTTTTTCCAAGTCGATCAAAATTATCTTCTATTTTTGTAGCCAATGAAATACTGTTATCCAAATATTCTTCTTGCATTAAAGTCATTCCGATCATCGATTCTGGCGAATTTGGATCATAACCTTCATATTTGCGCTTATAATCTTTCTCTAATGTAATTACCGAGTTCTCTTTTTTCGTCGCTTCAAGGTTTGACGCCACTTTACTTAAACCCATTACATAAGTTTCTGTTCCGTCAGCGACTGTATTTTTGTTGGCATTACAGTGAATTGAGACAAAAATATTCGAATTTGCTCTGTTTGCGATATTCGCTCTTTCAACCAAATCAATAAAAACATCTGTTTTACGCGTATAAATCACATCAACATTTGGGCTCGCCTCTAAAATTTTCCCAACTTTAAGTACAATCGCCAAAGCAATATTTTTTTCAATTCGGCCACTGTAAACAGCTCCAAAATCATGATCACCGTGCCCGGCATCAAGTGTTACTTTAAAAACATTTGCCTGACTGTAAGCACAAAACGAAATTATAGTTAGAAAAAAACTAAATAATAGCCTAGTTTTGTTAAATATATTCATAAATCTAAAAGTTAATTTTAATAATATGCAACTGTTATAATTTTCGCAATTGATTATTTTTGCCAAAAAATTATATGTAGTTTTGACATGTCAAAAAACAAGCCATACTTTTACAAAAATAGCATTTAAACCTTTGCACACAAACTTATTTAATATCGTTTTATTATCATTTCTCCTAACTTTAGGATGTGGTAAAGTATATTCGCAAGATATAAAACCGAAAAAAAATCATTACCAACTGTAAAACAAACAGATAAAGCTTCAACTGCTAAAACTGATGCGACAAAACAAACCGATAAATCTACAGCTGTTAAAGTTGACACTGTAAAGATCGACAGCATAAAGCCTGCAAAGACTTTTCTTGATGGTAAAGTAAGATACAAGTCAAAGGATTATGCAACAATAGACAAAAAAAGAAACAGCTTACCTTATATAATGAAGCCGAACTATATTATAAGGATGTAGAATTAAAATCCGGAATCATTATTTTGGATTATGGCAAAGACGAAGTTTATGCTGGAAGAATAAAAGATTCTGCCGGAGTGCTTGTTCAATACCCAAACTTCAAACAAGGATCAAACGAAGTACAGCCAGATTCTATCCGATTTAATTTTAAGACCAAAAAAGCCTTAATTTTTAATTCCAGAACAGAACAGGGTGAATTTAAGATCAAAGTCGCTGTTACTAAAAAAGAAAACGATTCCGTTTACTTTTTAAGAGGCGCGCGTTTCACAACATCAACAGATGTTGATAATCCAGAATACTATTTCCAAACTAATAAAGTAAAATTTGTTCCTGGAAAAAAGGTTGTTACAGGATTAACAAACATGGTTATTGCCGACGTTCCTACTCCACTAGCGGCTGCCGTTTGCTTATTTCCCAATGAGCCAAGAAAAAGTGTTTCGGGTATTATCATACCAAGTTATAACGACTCTAACACGAGAGGATTTTCTTTGCAAAATATGGGATATTATTTTGCCTTGAGCGACAATTACGACTTAACCGCTTTAGCAGATTATTATACCAACGGAAGTTACGCCCTACGTTTCGAATCCGCATATGCCGAAAGATACAAATACAGAGGCAACCTGAATGTACGTTTTGAAAATTTGATAAGCAGTGAAAGAGGTTATCCTGATTATTCAAAACAAAAAATTTACAACATTCAGTGGTCACATTCTAAGGACTCGAAATCCAATCCAAATTCAACGTTTTCTGCTTCAGTGAACATGGGTAGTAGTAAATATTTTAAGCAATCTATTAATCAAGCGAATATTGGTTCAAATTTGAACAATACTTTAAGTTCATCGATATCTTACAACAAAACTTTTAATATAATTCCGCAAGCCCGAATTGCGTTAACAGCGACACATTCGCAAAATACACAAACAGAAGTTATTAACATGACTTTGCCATCGCTTCAAGCGAGTATTGATCGTATTTATCCTTTTGTTGGAAAAGATGGAGTTAAAAAAGGTTTCATAAAGAACATCAACCTGCAATACAACTTAAGTGGTAAAAACAGTTTTGTCACAACCGATTCGCTGTTCTTTAAGCCCCAAATGTTTAAAGATGCTCAAATTGGAATGCGACACACAATCCCATTAAGCACCAACTTTAAGTTATTCAAGTATTTCAGTGCTGGAATGGCGACCAATTACCAAGAAACTTGGGTAACTAAAACCATTCATAAAGATTACGATGACACACAAAGCAAAGTTGTCACTCAAACTGTAAACGGTTTTGACGCTTTTAGAACATATAATTTCAGCTCGAATTTAGGAACTACAATTTACGGTACATTTAATTTTGGCTCAGATAAAAAAATCCAATCTATTCGCCACGTCATGCGTCCTTCGATTACATATGCATACACGCCTAGTTTTGAAAAATACTACGATACCTACGCAGTAGATGCTTCTGGACGAATTACAACACAATACACGCGTTTTGAAGGCGGTGTTTACGGCGCCCCAGGAAAAGAGAATTCAAACATTGTAGGTTTTGCATTGAGCAATACTTTTGAAGCTAAAGTAAGAGATAAAGACAGCACAAAAACAGAACCTAAAAAAATCATGCTGTTGAACAATTTAAACTTCAGTACAAGCTATAATTTCAATGCAGACGGAAAACAAACTCTAGCATGGCAACCTGTACTTGTATCTGGAGGGACACAATTTTTTGACAATAAAATGAATGTCAATTTTGGGGCTACATTAGATCCTTACGCCATTGACAATTCTGGAACAAGGATAGACAAATACAACATCGATAACGGAGGAAGTTTGTTTAGAATGACAAGCGCCAATGTTACATTGAATTACTCGTTCTCCAATAAAGGAGGCGAAAAAGAAAAAACCAACTCTCAGAGCCAGCGAAATGGAGGTCGAAATGATGATTTGTTCGGAACTAACACCGACTTGACCGACAGCCGAAACAGCCAATTTGCTAATGAAAAAGACGACGATAAGGATGTCATCACGGAATTTTTCAATTCAAAAATTCCTTGGGATATGACAATGGCTTATTCGCTTACTTATTCAAACGTAAACCGCGAAAATAAAATCTCAGGAAATTCTATTATGATTTCTGCCAATATGGATATTACGCCAAAATGGAAAGGTGGAGTTTCTACTGGATACGACTTTGTTCAAAAAGGAATTACCTTTACCCAATTCCGTTTTGAAAGAGATTTATTAAGCTGGAGAATGGCATTCAACTGGCAACCACTTGGAACAAATTCTAACTGGAACTTCTTCATCGGAATTAAATCTGGTATGCTTAGTGACATCAAATGGAACAAACGAAGCGTTTCAAATCGATAAAAATTATTTAAGTCATAAAGTTGAAAGTCATAAAGTCAAAAGGTTGTCTTTTACGAGTATGCAAAAGTTTATGACTAACAGCTTATTACAAAAAAATCAAAAACTTACACTTTTAATAAAATATATTGATTATGAAAAAAATCATCTTTACCGAAAAAGCTCCGGCTCCAATCGGTCCGTATAACCAAGCCGTTTTATCAGGAAATACACTTTATGCATCTGGACAAATTGCTATCAATCCAGCGTCAGGGGAACTTGTAACTGACAATATCAACGACGAAACAAAACAAGTGATGGAGAACATTGCGACAATCTTAGAAGTCGCAGGTATGACATTTGAAAATGTTGTGAAATCAACTATCTTCATTATGGATATGAATAACTTTGGCGCAATAAACACAGTTTACGGATCTTATTTTAACGAAAAAACCGCTCCAGCACGTGAAACGGTTCAAGTGGCATGTTTGCCAAAAAATGTAAATGTTGAGATTTCTATAATTGCTGTGCAATAGCATCTAATAATAATTGTGCCGTTGCTTCATTTGTTGCCAGCGGCACATTATGCACATCGCACACACGAATCAGCATATTGATATCAGCTTCATGCGGATGACTCGACAAAGGATCTTTGAAAAAGAAAACCATATTAGTTATTCCTTCTGCAACTCTTCCAGCAATTTGCGCGTCACCACCAAGAGGTCCAGAAAGCATTCTTTGAGTTTTAAATCCTGCGGCTTCAGCCTTACCCCCGGTAGTTCCAGTACCAATCAATCTTATTTTCTCATTATGCAAAACAGCTTCATTTTTGATTAAAAAATCAATTAAATCCGCTTTTTTACCATCATGAGCAATAATTGCAATTTCCATAAATCCAGAACTATTGATTAGCGACATGATAAGCAATTAAACCATCGATTGGTCTTCTTAAAACATTTCCTAATTTAAGCTCATATTTATCGAAAGTCACTTGTAGTTCATCTTTTAAATAAAATGCAATAGAACCAACAAAATGTACAGGAACTTCTTTACAGTTATCAAACTGTTTGATGTAGTTTTTAACGAAAGATTTCATTCCTTTGAAAATGATTTTTCTGCAGAATTCAGTGTCTTTATGCTTAATTAAAAACTTTGCATAAGTTGCCAAATATGCATTTGGATTTGGCTCTTTATATAATTTGTTTTTAATAAAATCAGGATCAACGTCGTACTCTTTTTCAAGCTCAACCGCCAATTCTTTAGGCATTTTATTGAAATAATATTTTCTGATCAATTCTTTTCCGAAAACATTTCCACTACAATCATCCATCACGATATATCCTAATGATTGTACTTTTTGATGCAATACTTTTCCATCAAAATAACTGCAATTAGATCCTGTTCCTAGAATTGAAACAATTGCCTCTTCTCCTTTTGGAGTTGTTGCATAAACAGTCGCATAAGTATCTTCTTGAACGTCTACAATTGCATTAGAAAAATATTCTTGAAAGACTTGTTTCAAATATTCTTTCATTCTGTCTGTTCCGCATCCTGCTCCATAAAAAAACAAGTGCGAAGCATTCTTTTTGTTTTGTAAAATATCAAAACGGTCATTTAATCTTTCGATGATTTCAGGACCATCAAGAATTTCAGGGTTCAACCCTAAAGTTTGTGTCGTGAATAATACTTTTCCATTATCATCTATCGCAATCCAGTCTGCTTTAGTAGATCCACTGTCAACTATTAATTTCATTTTATTTTTTGTTTTTTGAGTTAGTTTTTCTTCATTTAAATAAAAAGTGTATTTTTTACATTAATTAAAGACGTAACAAAATAAGAAAATCCCGTTACTTTGAGATAACGGGATTTTGCACAAATATATATTATTATTTTAAACCTGCAATATGTACAGATAAATCGATTAATTTGCTTGAGTATCCGTACTCATTATCGTACCAAGATACTAATTTGAAGAAAGTAGAATTTAATCCAATTCCTGCAGTAGCATCAACGATAGATGTTCTTTTGTCAGAGATGAAATCTTGAGAAACAACAGCATCTTCAGTATATCCTAAGATACCTTTCAATTCGTTTTCAGAAGCTTTTTTCAAAACTGCCATAATTTCTTCGTATGAAGTTTCTTTAGCCAATTTCACAGTTAAATCTACTGTAGAAACGTCAGCAGTAGGAACACGGAAAGCCATACCAGTTAATTTTCCATTCAAAGATGGAATTACTTTTCCAACCGCTTTAGCGACACCTGTTGAAGAAGGAATGATATTGATTGCAGCGAGCACGTCCACCTCTCCAGTCTTTTCTAGAAGGTCCGTCAGCAGTCATTTGAGTTGAAGTTGTTGCGTGAACAGTAGTCATTAAACCTTCAACGATTCCGAAATTATCATTGATAACTTTAGCTAAAGGAGCTAAACAGTTTGTAGTACAAGAAGCGTTAGAAACAACTAAATCAGAAGCTTTTGCAGTTTCGTGGTTTACTCCCATTACAAACATTGGAGCATCAGCAGAAGGAGCAGAAATGATTACTTTTTTAGCTCCACCTTTTAAGTGCTCGCTTGCAGTTTCAACAGTTGTGAAAATACCAGTACATTCAGCAACTACGTCAACATCAACTTCGTTCCATTTTAAGTCAGCTGGATTTCTCTCAGCAGTGATACGGATGTTTCTTCCGTTTACATATAATTTTCCTTCTTTAACTTCAACAGTTCCGTTGAAACGACCGTGAACTGAATCATATTTTAATAAGTAAGCTAAGTGATCTACATCTAATAAATCATTGATTGCTACAACCTCTACATTATCTCTATTGAAAGACTCTCTAAAAACGATTCTTCCGATACGTCCAAATCCGTTTATTCCTAATTTTACTTTTGACATTTTACTAAATTTTTTGCTTTTGTTTTTATTACACTAATTTAAAAGTCTAATTTCCTCACAATAAACTTTCTTTCCTTTTAAACTTTTATTTATTAGGTCGACATAATGTCTGACACTCTTAATAATTCTCTATCAATTTCTGATTTTCCTTTAATTGCCTGCTCAAGCGGCGTCAAAACTACTTTGTCCTCTTTAAGACCAACCATATAGTTTGATTTCCCTTCTAATAAAGATTCAACAGCTTTTACACCTAAACGGCTCGCCAAAACACGGTCAAAACAAGATGGAGAACCACCACGCCGCATGTGTCCTAAAACAGAAACTCTTACGTCATACTCAGGCAAATTAGCTTCAACGTAATCTTTTAATTCGAATACATTTTTACCAATTTTATCGCCCTCTGCAATAACCACTATACTTGATGATTTTCCTGAAGCTTTACTTTTTGAAGAGAGTCCAACAATCTATCTAGACCTAAATCTTCTTCAGGAATAAGGATTTCTTCGGCACCTGCTCCAATACCAGCATTAAGAGCAATATGCCCAGCATCTCTACCCATAACCTCTACAAAAAACAGACGGTTGTGCGAGCTTGCTGTATCTCTGATTTTATCTATAGAATCTACAACTGTGTTTAAAGCTGTATCATAGCCTAAAGTATGGCTTGTTCCATAAATATCATTATCAATTGTACCTGGAATTCCAATTACAGGAAAATCGTACTCTGAATTAAAAATTAAACCTCCGGTAAAACTTCCATCTCCACCAATAACCACTAGAGCGTCAACTCCGGCTTTCACAAGGTTTTCGTGAGCTTTTTTCTACCTTCCGGTGTTCTAAAGTCAACAGAACGAGCCGATTTTAAGATCGTTCCTCCTTTATTTACAATATTGTTTACACTTCGAGGGCCCATTTCTTTAAAATCACCTTCGATCATTCCTTGATACCCTCTATAAATTCCTATGCATTCTATATTATGATAAGCGCATGTACGAACAACTGATCGTATTGCGGCATTCATTCCTGGCGAGTCTCCTCCTGAGGTAAGAACACCAACTTTTTTATTGTTTTTGGCATTATTTAAGTATTAAGTTGTAAAATTAGCAAACATTCGGCACTTTTCAGGCGATGATTATCAGAAATTAATAAAATATGTTAAATTCAAACGTTTTCGTTAATAAGTTTTTTGATAGCAAAAAATTCATTTAAAATAATAAAAGGCACTTATTTTAATTAAATCCTTAAAATTAACAATACATTAATGAAGTGTTACAAAATTGCGAAAGTGCACTTTGTTCAAAAAAACATTTAAACCTCTAAATTTAAGCATAAAAAAACCATTACGCGAATAATGGTTTATAATTTGATTTTATTTAACAATAGGTTAAAAATCGTCGTTATCAGGAATCAGACCTTGATTATTATATACAGGTGGTGGTTTCTTCTCTTCTTCCTTTTTCTCAGGTTTCTTTTTATTTTTATCAGCATCCTTTTTATTGGTAAAATTGATATAATCTGGATTCAAATACGAATCTTGTAAATCATCAGATGAACCTTTTTTAATCGTACGCTCCAATTTATGGCTCTTAAACAATTTATTAACCAATTCGCTGAACGTATCAAAATCGACCTCATACGAAATACCGACACCTTGCGTATAACCAATTCCTTGTCCTATATAATTAATGTCGTTTTCTTTATTAAACAATCTAAGGTTCATTGAGCCATCTTCATTAACGCGGTAAAGAATTTCAATATCTCCAACTATTGCCGATTCGTTGACTCCTCCTACTGGCACACCAACTTTTCCGTTAATAGAAATCTTTTCATTAATCTGCGATGAAATATTAGCCACAAACTGACCATCGGCTTCTTGACCAATTCTTTTATCTGCAGAAATAAAATTCAAATCGATATTTACTTTATCATTATCCGATTTAATTATGCCTCCTAATAAACTTGTCGCAGTTTCTGCAAATGTTCCAGATAAATCACTTTGATTAAATCCGTCAGGGCTCATGAACGATCCTGTTGAAAGCAAGTACAAAGCCTGTGTCTGGCGAACATCTTTATCATCCAACTTATATTGTATCTCCGATTTTAAAACACTGCTCACAGATGGAAACTGAATATCAAAATTAGGATCTGGACTTGTCAAATCTCCTCTCAAGCCAATAACAACCTCTACAGGAACCTTTTTATTAAAAGATGAATTTTCTAATAACACCGCTGGATTTGCCGATGTTCTGTAAACAGCTTCCAGATTAAGTTGCGCTTTCATAGGGTTTCCTTCCCAAATAATAGACCCTCCTTTTTTAACCGCAAATTTTTTATCGATCAGACCGCCATATTTAAAATTATAAGTTCCTTCATATGCCTGGAAATCTCCCCACATATTAAACTTGCCAAGCGTATTGATTTTAAACAATAAAGATCCGTATCCTTTTCCTTTCATACCATGACCGGAATTTCTGTCCAAGATTACTTCAACTTCTGCATCTGGCGTAATATCAAAATCAAACTCTAATTCCAGACCGTTATAATTTCTTGTTTTTTCGACAATCCCATTGGCCAAATTATATTTTTCTTTTGGTGTCACAAAATGTATCCAACTGCTTTCGCCAACACTTTGTGCATTGCTTATTGGAATCTTAATTTCTGTTCCTTTTTCAGATTTCGCATCAACTTTAATAAACAATCCTTCAGTAGGACCTTTAATACTGGCTGTCCCATTTATAAATGCAGTTCCAAAATATGCTTGCATCTTCACTGTCTTTGGTATCAAGTGCCAATAATCGTTTTGAAGTCACTGTAAGATCTAATTTCCAGTTTCCAAAGTTATGATGCTCAATTGTTCCGTTAAGCAATCCTTTTGTTTTGTATTTGGTATCTGTCAATTGATTATTTCTAAACAAGAATTTCTCATCAGTCAAATCAATTACTGTTCGATCGCTTAATTCATAATCTGTATTTAGGTATGGAATTGTCATTCCTGCTTTTTCAACATAAAGTCTTCCATTGATTTCCGGTTTTTTCAAATTCCCAACAACAGCGGCATTTCCAGAAACAGATCCGCGAACATTTGAAATTACTTCACCGCCAACAGGACCTAAAGTAGCCAAATTAAATCCTTCCATTTTCAAATTAAGATCTAAAAATGTCTCTTTGTTTTCAATCGCAAAAGTTCCGTTGGCCTTAAATGATTCGGTAAAACCATTTTGAATCGATGAGTTTACTGTAAACTTTCTAAAACTCTCATCTCCCGAAATATCAAAATTCAACGTTCCTAACTCGGTTTTATTCATATTAAGATGATCAATCTTAATCGAAGCCGTAGGTTGGTAAACATTTTTATTTTGCTTATAATTCACTTTTCCGTTCAAATTTCCATTGAAAACAAACTTGGAATTATAAGGTGTAATTTTATTGATGTCCACATCTTCAAAATTGAGGACTAGATCTTTATAGTCTGCTCCTTTAATCACTCCATTCAAATCTATTTTCTGGCCTTCATGAGATAAAACAATATTATCAAAATTGAAGTTTTTAAAATGCTGATCAATAATAATCTGATTGTCTTTTTCTGATTTTTCGTTCAAATACCATATATAGTCTTTAAACTTCATTTCAGATTTCTTGATCCCGACAATGTTGTTTTTGTTTTTATCTATTGTATGAAACAAATCGAGATTGAAATAATCTTCGCCCTTGTCACCTCCTTTGAATTCTGAACGCACATACAACGTATCTTTGGCTGTAACGTTAATTAAATTGAAATCGCGTATTTTATAATATGGCGTTTTTATACTATCTAACTCAACATAAGCATTATAAAGCGTATTTTTATTATCAATATTGATTCGGATGTTGTCAAAAGTGTTTTTGTCCAACTTGATCTTTTGCGATTTGAATCTGAATTTGAATTCCTGCAGATCGGCATCAATTTTACCACGCATAACCGTGGAAGAATCAATGTTAATTTCCGGATAAAGCATTTCGACAACTTTATCATACACATGAAAATTAAAACGCAAAAACTGTCCTTTTCCAACCTTATAAGGTTTATAATTGGTATACAAACTTCCTACTGAATTCATCACCAATTTATCCAACTGATCAAAGCGGAATTTACCAACAATTTGCCCGTTTACAACATCTGTAGAATTTACCGCAATTGTTCTAAGTCTATCAGCATCAAAACTAGAATTGATGGTCACATCATCAAAAGCATAGGTGTTTTTAGGATTTTTATATACCGCATCTTTAATGAAAATATTTCCTTGAAGATTCTCAATAGAATTTCCAGAAACTTGAACAACGGCATCTCCAGTGAAAGTAGAAATAGAATCAGACACAAATTTCAATTTGCGCAAATCGGCGTTTTCTACATTAATATGAAAATCATATTTGTTTTCACGTTTGCTCAAATCCACCAAACCATCAAAAGTCAAACTTAAATTAGGATCGTTCACAGAAACCTCTCCTTTATAATATGGAAGTTTGAAATTCCCATTAACAGTGATATTATTATAGGTGTAATTATTGTAATCCAGTTTTGCAATATCACCTTTTATAATTGTATTCAGATATTTCTCAGTAAAACCAACTCCATCCACATCAACATTTAAAGTTGTTCTGCCAATATCTTTTCGATCTAGTAATGCTCCCACATTAAAGTTATCCAAAATAATATTACCCGAATAAGATGCCTTATCAATAAAGTCCATATTATTCAAATGCAAATCGGCTTCTCCATTCCCTAAATCGGTTACCATTTTGAATTTGGCTTCCAAATCAGTTGTTGATACTTTTGTTTTACCTACAATATTAAACTTCCCGATTCTTTTAAGTTCTTTCGGAAGCCTTTTCCCAAGCACATTCGGCAACAAAACCACAAGATTATCATAACTAGAAGTCAATTTGTCAAATTTTCCTTCCATTGAAAACTTCTGCATTTTATCTCCTAAAAGATTTTTAAAATTGATGTTCCCAACAATTCTAGAGCCATTAGTATCACTCAATCTTAACTTACGCAGATTCAAATTATTAAGTGGACCATTTAACTTGGTTCGAATTCTAAAATGCTGATTTCTTCCTAATCCATCATAGAAATAACGAATATCATTTGAAGCAATCGAAGCTGAATCAATTGCAACATCAAACTTTACTTTATCTGTAAAATGAAGAAAATCCTCTACTTTATATCTTAAAATTGCCTGACCATAAAGCGTTGATCTCTTTGTTTTTATCGCAAGATTCTCAACTTTTATTTGTTTTTTGGTATAACTGAATTTCCCAGCGAAATTAGAAACATACAGGCCACGATGATCTTGAAATGAAAACCTGTGAATATTTGTATTTACATCAGGACCATACAATTTGAATTCGCTTATGTACGCGTTCAGTTTTGTAAATTCAAGAAATTTTGGTGTCCTTTTGTTCTCATCAACAACAGAAAAAAATCCTTTTGAAATATAGGCATTTCGGGCAGTCAGCAGAAAATGTTTTTTTGATTTTGAAGGTTTTCCTGTTTCAAACAGTTTGACGAACTTATTTATATTATTTTCGTCTTCGTTTTTATAGGTTTTCAAATTAAAAATCAAACCCGTCAATCGAAGATCACCAAAAATCAAATCGCCATCCATCAATCTTTTAAAACTCAAAATATCAGTCGTAATAATATCAGAAGCGATCATTACTTTTTTGTGATGATCTAAAATCACCACATCTTTAAGCTTTACACCTCCAAAAATATTTATCGCAACTCTTCCTACCGTAATATTGGCATTAAAATCTTCTCTCAAAGAGTCTGTTGCGTATCTGGCGATTTTTGTTTGTACGACAGGCAAAGACAGTATGATAGCTACTGCTAACAAAAGTAAGATCAACCCAATTAGGGTTCTGGATACTATTTTCTTTACTTTTTTGATAGTCGCTTTAATTTTAGTTTTCTATTAATTTGTTTTGCACAGACAAAGTACGGCAGATTTTGATAAAAATTCTTTAATTTTGGCTTCTCCTTTACAATCAAAGAAATCAAAAATTTGATTTGTCAAATATAATTCAAAATTTGTGCCTTTATATGCAAAATTCAGAGGTTTTTATTCTTGCCATTGAAAGTTCGTGTGATGATACTGCTACCGCAGTTCTACATAACGACAAAGTACTTTCAAATGTTGTGGCCAATCAGTTAATTCACAATCAATATGGCGGTGTCGTTCCAGAATTGGCTTCAAGAGCACATCAGCAGAACATTGTTCCAGTAATTGATGCCGCACTTCGCAAAGCAAATATACAAAAAGAACAGCTAAGTGCCATTGCTTTTACGCAGGGTCCTGGCTTGATGGGGTCACTGCTTGTGGGTGGTTCATTCAGTAAATCATTGTCATTAGCTTTAAATATTCCGCTTATCGCGGTCAATCATATGCATGCTCATATTTTGGCACATTTTATTGATGAAGAAGGTTTTGACAAACCTGAATTTCCATTCTTAGCTTTGACAATCAGTGGCGGACATACTCAAATTGTAAAAGTAAACAGCTTTTTTAACATGGAAATCATAGGTGAAACCACTGATGATGCCGTTGGAGAAGCTTTTGACAAAAGTGCCAAAATTCTTGGACTTCCGTATCCTGGCGGACCTTTAATTGACAAATATGCAAAAGAAGGAAATCCGAAAGCTTTTCAATTTACAAAACCAAAAGTTCCTGGATTAGACTTTAGTTTTTCTGGATTGAAAACAGCGGTTTTATATTTCATTCAGAAAAACAAACAAGAAAATCCAAATTTCATCGAAGAAAATCTGAATGATATTTGTGCTTCTATTCAACATACTATCATCGAAATTTTGATGGATAAACTAAAATTAGCTGTAAAAGAAACCGGAATTACGCAGATTGCAATTGGCGGAGGAGTGTCGGCCAATTCAGGAATCAGAACTACACTGAAAGAAGCAGAAGGCAAATATGGCTGGAAAACTTTTATTCCTAAATTCGAGTACACAACAGACAACGCCGCAATGATTGGAATTGTAGGTTATCAAAAATATTTATCAAATCGTTTTGAAGACGCTTCTGTTGTTTCAAAAGCGAGAATTCAATTTTAATTATGCAGTTATTTTTCAATCCCGATATTGACGAAACAACCGAAAGTTTTTCTTTTGACAAAGAAGAAAGCCGTCATATCATAAAGGTTTTACGCAAAAAAGATTCAGATATTCTGCATGTTACAAATGGAAATGGATTACTATTTGAAACCGAAATTACTTTGGCTTCAGACAATAAATGCATTGTCGATGTACTTTCGATTCAAAAATCTCCTGAACCCAAATTCCGTTTGCACTTGGCGGTCGCACCAACCAAAATGAATGATCGTTTTGAATGGTTTTTAGAGAAAGCAACCGAAATTGGCATTCAAGAAATAACGCCTATTTTTTGCGATCGATCTGAGAGAAAAGCAATAAACCCGGAGCGTTTTGAGAAAATCATTCTTTCGGCAATGAAACAATCAAACGAAACATTTTTGCCAAAATTAAATCCGGCAATTTCGTTTAAAGAATTTATCAAACAAAAAAATACAGGTTTGCAATTCATTGCGCATTGCGAAGAAACGGATAAAAAATCATTGAAAGAAAGCTTGAAACCAAATGAGAATGTAACATTGTTAATTGGTCCCGAAGGTGATTTTTCTGAAAAAGAAATTGCATTGGCAATCGAAAATAATTTCAAACCCGTTACGTTAGGAAATACACGCTTAAGAACAGAAACAGCGACAGTTGTAGCTTGTCATAGTGTTGTGTTTTTTAATGAAAGTAATAATTAAAGCTTAGTTTTGTCATTGCGAGGAACGAAGCAACCGCATTAACAAAAATCAAGCTTTGTATATTAGTGAGGTTGCTTCGTTCCTCGCAATGACTTACCTAATAATTAAAAAATACATGAAAAAAATATTTTATCTATTATTACTTTTTTCAATCTCTACTTTTTCACAAGAAATCGCTTTGTTAAAATACAGCGGTGGTGGTGACTGGTACGCCAATCCTACTTCATTGCCAAACTTGATTCGTTTTTGCAATTCAAATATTAATACACGCATCAAAGCAAAACCTTCAACAGTTGAACCTAGCAATCCTGACCTTCTTTCCTATCCTTTTGTTCATATGACGGGACACGGAAATGTAGTTTTCAGCGATTCGGACATTACTAATTTGAGAAATTATTTGACCTCTGGTGGTTTTCTTCATATTGATGACAATTATGGAATGGATCAATATATTCGAAAAGAAATCAAAAAAATATTTCCAAATAATGATTTGATCGAAATTCCAGCAAATCATCCTATTTTTCAAAAACCATTTCCTTTTCCAAATGGATTGCCAAAAATCCACGAACATGATGGAACACGCGCGCAAGCCTTTGGAATTTTTGTCGAAAACAAATTAGTGCTTTTATATACTTACGAATGTGATTTAGGTGATGGATGGGAAGACGCCGAAGTTCATAACGATCCTGCAAATGTTCGCGACAAAGCTTTAAAAATGGGCGCAAACATTATCAATTATATCTTTACCAATTAGTGAATAGTAATTAGTGATTGGTAATTCATAAAATAAAAACCATACCGCGACTTTTCACTTCTCACTTTTCACATTTCACACAAAAAAATGCGACTCACTCATTACGACAATCAATTTGAAAGAAAAACGTTTCCGATAACATTAGTCTGCGATCATATTTATTTTCAGCAGAATATCGGTTCGATTTTTAGAATTAGTGAAGCTTTTGGAGTAGAAAACATTATTTTTTTAGGAAAAGACATTCCGCTTACACCTCGCAAAATCAATAAAACTTCACGAAGTACACATTTGCATGTACCGCATCAAGTAATTGAAGAAACTTCAAATTTGATTACTTATCTACTTAAAAACAATTTTGAAATTATTGCGCTGGAAATCGCCAGCAACAGCAAACCACTCAAAGAAGTCGTTATTCCTGAAAATCAAAAAATTGCGCTTTTAATTGGAAGCGAAATAAATGGTATTTCAGACGAGCTTTTAAAAGTTTCACATCAAATTGTGCATATAAATATGTTTGGAAACAACAGCAGTATGAATGTTGTACAGGCGACAAGTATTGCTCTTTATGAGATTACTTCTTTGTAAAAATTCTTTTTTAGGCATCCTATTAGTTTTTTTTTGCCGATTTGATTTGTTTATTTTTTTCGATAAACAACAGATAATCACGACGAAATACATTTCAAAAACACAAAAGAAAGAAAAAACTTATTAATATTTTTTGTTAAATTTTTGTAGGAATCAGTATCTGTAAGGGATTGTAAAATTTCTCACAAAATAATCTTTGTAATATTTTTCTACAATATTTTTTTGTTATAAAATTGCGTTATAATTAACCAAAGTAATTTTTTTATAACAAAAACCCAAACTATTATGAAAAAAATTTTTATTACCGCAGTTGCGGCGTTAATGCTGTTTTCTTGTCAAAACGATCAAACTGAAGGAGCTGGAGCAGAAGCAAAAGTTGCTACACTTCGTTCTTGTGCTTCACAAGACGTATTAGAAGCGCAATTAAAAGCAGATCCGATGCAGGCCATCAGAATGAACCAAATTGAAGCTTTCACAAACGAGCAATTGCTTAAAGGATTTTCTGGCCGTTTAGTAAATGGCAAAATCGAAATTCCGGTTGTCGTGAACGTTTTATACAAAACAACTGCACAAAACATTTCTAATGCACAAATCCAAACTCAAATTGATGTGTTAAACAAAGATTTTAATGCTTTGAACTCAGATTACAATAGCGTTCCTGCTTTGTTTGCTGGAGTTAAAGCTAACATCGGAATTACATTTGTATTGGATCAAGTAATCCGAAAATCAACTACTAAAACATCTTGGGGAACTAATGACGCTATGAAAAAAACAGCTCAAGGCGGTATTGCACCAACATCTCCTACTACAAAACTTAACTTATGGTCTTGCGCTATTGGTGGCGGAATTCTAGGTTATGCGCAATTCCCTGGTGGCTCATCTGCAACAGATGGAGTTGTAATTGATTCTCGTTACTTCGGTTTGTCTGGTGCCGCAAATGCTCCTTTCAACTTAGGAAGAACAGCAACTCACGAAGTTGGACACTGGATGAATTTACGTCACATTTGGGGAGACGCAACTTGCGGAAGCGACTTAGTGTCTGACACTCCTACACACAATACTGCAAACTATGGCGTACCTGCATATCCACACTATAGCACTTGTTCTGGAACTCCAGTTGAAATGACTATGAACTACATGGATTATGTTGACGACAATGCAATGTATATGTTCTCTACAGGTCAAAAAAGCAGAATGTTAGCCATTTTTGCTTCTGGAGGACCAAGAGCCGCTTTTGCCCAATAAATCTAAATAAAATGCACAATGAAAGCGAGATATTTACATCTCGCTTTTTTTATGCTTCCTAAATTTTTAAAGCTTTTTTCCTATATTTATGGTCTAAAACTTAACTATGATCACTTCAAAAATCATTTCTAACGGAATTCTAAGAGCCTTGGCAACCATACTGGCAGTTGCCGCAGTTTTATACTTTTTATATGAAATACAGACAGTGATCGTTTACCTCTGCATTTCGCTAATTCTATGTTTGATCGCAAATCCATTAGTGCAGTTTTTAAGAAGCAAATTAAAATTCAGCAATTCTTTGGCGGCGACCACCACAATTATTCTTTTTATATTATTAATGGTAGGCTTCATTCTTTTATTTGTGCCATTAATTATTTCTCAAGCCAATAATTTATCCTTATTAGATACAAATCATTTGCAGGCGCAATTCGTAGAGACAGAAAAAAGCTTAGAAAACTATTTCAATATCGAACATGTTGATTTGAATAAAATGCTGAGTGATTCAAAAATAACCTCAGCTTTGGATTTTAATTATTTCACAAGCTTTATAAATTCCATTATGAGTTTTATGGCCGATATGGGAATGGGATTAGTTTCTGTTTTTTTATCACTTTTTTCTTCATCAAAGATCAGGAAGCTTTTAAAATTCAAGCCCGAAAAATTCTTCCTGACACAAACGAAGACAAAATATTAAATTCAATCACAAAAATAAACCATTTGCTGACGCGTTATTTCATTGGGTCGCTTTTGCAATTAACAGTTGTCTTTTTTCTGTACCTTATTGTATTGATTATCTTCGGAAATAAAAATGCTTTTGTAATTGCTTTTTTATGTGCCATCTTAAATGTAATCCCATATATAGGACCAATTATCGGAACTATTTTAGCCGCCATTTTAACGATGATCAGCTTGATTGGAAATGATTTTCAATCCGAAATTTTGCCAACGACGATTTACGTAGTAATCGGTTTCTTGTTGGTTCAGGCCATTGATAATAACATTAGCCAGCCTATAATTTCGTCAAAAAGTGTAAATTCGCATCCTCTGGAAATATTCCTGATTACTTTAATCAGCGGTATTACTTTTGGAATTGTCGGAATGATTATCGCAATTCCGGTTTATACTATGCTGAAAGTGATTTTAAAAGAGTTTTTTCCAGACAACAAAATCGTCTCCGTATTAACTGAAAGAATTTAGCTTTGAACAATCCTATTTTGCATCCAGACATTCAAGAATTTATAATTCAAAATACTGGTGCAGATATAACAAAATTAGCGCTTCAGAAAAATCCTTTTCCAGAAATGGATTGGATTACAATTTTAAATCAAATTGAAGCGCGAACTAAAGCAAAAGACAAACTACCAACTTGGTTTAAAACCGAAAATATTATTTATCCAAGTAAAGTTTCAGTTGAACAGACTTCTTCTGAAAAAACGGCGACTTACAAAGCTTCTTTAATTTCAGGAGAAACTTTGATTGATTTAACTGGAGGTTTTGGAGTTGATGATTTTTATTTTTTACAAAAATTTCAATCTGTAACTCATTGTGAAATTAATCCAGATTTATCAGCAATTGTTAAACATAATTTACAGCAATTAAGTATAAAAAATTGTTTTTGCTACGCAGATGATTCAGCCAATATTTTAAAAGAATCAGACCAAAAATGGGATTGGATTTATATTGATCCTTCTCGAAGAAATGATGCAAAAGGAAAAGTTTTTATGCTAAAAGATTGCTTGCCGAATGTTCCGGAATCTTTAGATTTTTACTTCGAAAAAAGCGATTCTATTTTAATAAAAACCGCCCCGCTTTTAGACATTTCGGCAGGTTTATCTGAATTGAAATTTGTAAAAAACATTCACATCATTGCACTTGAAAATGAAGTAAAAGAATTGCTTTTCGAAATTCAAAATAATTATTTGGGAGCCATTACAATTAAAACGGCTAATATCTTAAAAGAAAAAACAGAAACTTTTGAATTTGTTTTAGGCAATGAAACCGAATTTCCTTCTTATGAATTGCCTCAAAAATATTTATACGAACCGAATTCGGCTATAATGAAATCTGGTGGATTTGATGAAGTGAGTACTTTTTTCAAAATTAACAAACTTCACAAACATTCTCATTTATATACTTCAGAAGATTTAATTGATTTTCCAGGCAGAACTTTTAAGATCGAAAAAATGATTCCGTACAGCAAAAATGAGATGAAAACGGAGCTTGCAAATCAGCAGGCCAATATAACAACACGCAATTTTCCCGATACTGTAGAAAACATCCGAAAAAAGTGGAAAATAAAAAATGGAGGCAATTTATATTGTTTTTTTACAACTGATGTAAAAGATAACAAAATAGTTTTAATTTGCACCAAAATAATCTAAACAATGAAACAACTAATTACACTAACTCTTTTTTTATTAACCTTTACTGCATTTGCACAAAAACCATGTGAATATAGCGCCAATGTAACTGACTCGCTAGGCACTTATAAAGTGACGAACGAATACCTTATCAGTGAAAAAAACTTTGGAGGAAACTCTAGTTATGTTTTCTTTTCTTTGGCACAAACTGATGGTCTTCCAACACTTAATTTGCAACTTATTCAAAAAAGTAAAGATTTTATAAAAGCAAACTGCTTTGACAAAAACTCGCGCGTATTTTTACAATTACAGAATGGAAAAGTGGTAACTTTAATGCACATCGATCAAGAAAACTGCGGCACACTTATTCGCGAAGGTGGCTTTGACAATCGAGTAAACACGGGCATTTTTATGTTTGTAAAAGACAATTACGAAGAGCTTAAAAAATCGCCAGTTACAATGATGCGAATCAAATATTTGACTGACACAGAAGATTACATTGTAAAAAGCGAAATAACATCTGAAATGAATAAAAAGGTTTATAATCCTGATACTTATTTCATTCAGAACATTCGATGCGTTGAATAATTATTCGCATTTCCAGTTTTGATCAGATACTTTGTCGCTCAAACCTGCTTTTAGATTATAATGCCACCATTCTGAATCAAATGAATTGAAACCGTTTTTGATCATTATTTTTTTCAAAAACTTTCTGTTTGCCTTCACTTCTTTTGAAAGCGCGGTATAATTATGGCTGGCTTGGATCCCGAAAAAATCAAAAGGAGTTCCCATATCAACTTCTTTTCCATTGGCATCAACTATTGAAATATCAACGGCTCCTCCTCTATTGTGGATGGAGCCTTTTTTTGGATCAGCCACATATTCAGGGTTTGAGACAATTGCCCACATTCTTTTTTGAATCGATAAAGGCCTGTAACAATCATAAAGTTTAATTTTGAAGCCTTTCTTTTTAAAATCATTATTTGCCGCAATTAACGCTTTGACCGTTTTCATTCTCAAAACACATTCGGCACAATCATACACTTTTGCTTTCAAAAAATTATCTTCTGTTGCGTATTTCATATCGTAAACAAAATCCTTGCTGAAATCTTTCAAGTTAACAAAAGTGGTATCGGGAATTTCTTGTTTTACAGGGCCTTCATATGTTTCGTTTTGAGCGTCTGAAGAAACATTCCAAAAAAGAAAAACAGCAAAAAACAAGAATTTTAAAAATTGCGACATAATGCTTGGGATTTAAAAAAATGAAATTAAACAATATTTTAAAACTTTCATATTGGAAATCGCTTTCTTTTTTAAATAAAAATCTGATGTTTTTTCATTAAATTAGCTAAACAAGACTTTACAAATCAATTAGTTAATTCAAAAAGATATACTATGAACAAAAGAAAGAAGCATTTTTTTATAGTTGCGTTGAGTTGTTTTGCAATTGTATCCTGTAAAAAAGAACATATAAAAAGTGTCCCAACTACCGACTCAACTTCTATAAGAACTGAAGCATTAAAAACAGACAGCACAGTTTTAAATCCAACAGACTCACTTTATGCTTTGGTAGATAAAAGCGTAATTGGAACCCAATTTTTAACCAAGAGCGCACTTGCTCCAAGATTAAAAACTTTATTGGGAACAGATTATGATGAAATGGTAAAAAACTGGAATACAGAAACTCCTTTTGAAAAACAAGAAAATATAGTACATGCTTGGGGATGCAAACAACATGACTGCAATTCGTATTCTTATGATCTTTTTATTGATGTAAAAAACAACAAAATCAATGTATACAAATTTGCAAAATCGAAAATGACTGTTTTTAAAGAAGATAATTTTGACATTGAAATCAAAGATGCATTTTTAAAGGACTTAAATACAAAAAAGAGTAATGCTGAAATTAAATAGAGTTTTCAGTCGCAGTCACGGTTCACAATGCTCACTGCATCTAAAAACTGAGACTGCGACTGAAAACTGCTACTAAATCTCTCCTGTCAATAGGATATTTTCCTGAATCCCTTTATCTTTCAACATTCTAAAATGAGAGCGTATCGCATGATAAAATGGATATGAAGTGTATGGCAAGTCATATTCTTTTGCATAACGCATTATAATCGGTGTAATATAAGGATAGTATGTATGTCCCACACCAGGAAACAAGTGGTGTGCAACGTGGTGTGTAAAACCTCCGTATAAGAAGTTCGCTAATTTGCTGTTTGTGCTGAAATCTTTGGTTACAATCATTTGATGCATTGCCCACGTTGCAGAAAGATTTCCGTCTTCATCAGTTTGTGGAAAATGCGCATCTTCATCAACATGCGTAGATACAAGCGCAACAACCCCTAACGCACTTCCGCATAAATGCAAGGCCAACCAACCGTATAAAACCATATACCAAGGCTGATCTAAAAGAAGCATCGGGATAAAAAGCATATAGATCAAATTGATGATTTTAGCCGCAAATAATCTGTAGATTTCACGCGTTGGGATTTTTTCAACGACTTTTTTCACATAGTTATTTTTTGTTCCAAAAAGTCCTTAAAATCACGAATATACATCCAATTCAAACTATAAAGTGGATAAATAAACCACATATAAATGTGCTGGTATTTGTGATAATTAAACAGCGGACTGTTTGGAAAAATCCTGATGATGTCGCTTTGTTTGATATCGACATCCCAATCCGGAACATTTGGATAAGCATGATGAAGATTGATGTGACGACGTGTCCAAAGCCAGTGATTGCTTCCAAAAAGCTCCAAAACATACATAAAATACTCATTGTATTTTTGCTTTTTGAAAAGTGCTCCGTGAGCGGCATCATGAAATGCGTTTATAAAAAGTACGATCATGGTAAAACCGCACAAGATATAAAACAAGAACAACAACGGAGTACTGTTTCCGAACAGCAAAATACAGGCATAAAATAAAAAAGAGAAATACAAGTCCGACAGACTTGATAATGTTAAGCAGATACAATGATGAATTTTGCAAAACAGTTTCGTTCACTTCAGTACGTAACTTTTTAAAAAAATCATCATTGCCAGCTTTAACGTAAACTGGGCGTTTTAATTTTTCCATAGAATTAAATTTTGCTGAAATTGTCATACCAAATTTAATAAAAAAAGTTAAAAGACGTTAAAACAAAGCTTTACAATTTGAAAAAAGTAAGAAAAATCAATTCTTGAAAAAAGTATACTAAAAGTCCGAATTGTTCGCAAAAAGCACAACAAAAACACATCATTTTTTTGCTTCTTGCATTTAAATTATCAATAGAAATAAGCCACAGCATAATCTTCTTTAATTTTTTATAGAATTTTCGAAAGCACTTCAGATTTTCAGTTTTTCGTATTTTGCTTAAAAGTTATTTGAAAGTCAATTCCATTTTTCTAAAAAAATCAACCATGCTAAAACTAAAATGCGCTTTGCTAGTTTTGTTTCTTTCATTTTCAATGTACAGCAAAACTATCATTCATGTAAACCAAGTTGGCTTTGATCCAAAAAGTCCAAAAATTGCCATTATTGAATATTATAACAATCTTTTAAGTGGCACTTTTGACGTTGTAGATGCCGAATCCGGAAAAACAGTCTTCACTTCCAAAATTGGAAAAGCAGAAAGTGTTGAAGATTGGAAACTTGGCAATTTTTATTATAAAGCCGATTTTTCATCTTTTCAAAAACCAGGGAATTATAAAATCACTTTCAAAATTGCCGACCAAATCTATACTTCAGCTCGTTTTTCAATTGAAGAAAACATATTAGCTAAAAAAACAATTTCTGCAATTGTACATTATTACAATAAACAAAGAGCCAACACGCCCGAAGAACTCGAAGCCGATAAAAATATGTTACTCTTTGGAAGCTCAAAAAAGTAGATGTCCATGGCGGATGGTGCGATGCATCTGGAGATGTAAGCAAATATTTTTCGCATTTGGCCTACGCCAATTTTGTATCGCCACAACAAACGCCATTGGTAACTTGGTCGCTTATCAATACCTCTGAAACCATTCCGAAAAAACTAGAACAATGGAAAATAAAAGATTCACTAGATAACGAAGCAATTTGGGGAGCCGATTACATGATGCGATGCCTTTCTGATGAAGATTATTTTTATATGATTGTTTTTAGTTATTTTGATAAAAATCCTTCGGCCAGAAGAATTGTTGGATTAAAAGCTAATAGTGTAACTACAGATGAATACCAGTCCGCCTTTCGCGAAGGCGCCGGAATGGCAATCGCTTCACTGGCCAGAATTTCACAATGGAATAAAAATGGAGATTTTACTTCACAGCAATATTTAGACGGTGCAAAAAGAGCATACAAGCATCTTTTATCAAACAACACAAAATACGATGACGACGGAAAAGAAAACATTATAGATGACTATTGCGCTTTAATGGCGTCGACCGAATTATGGATTGCTACAAATGAAAATTTCTATCGAGATGAAGCCAGAAAATGGGCACACAATCTTGAAAACCGAATGACAGACAAAGGCTGGTTTAGAAGCAATAATGGAAACCGTCCTTTTTGGCATGCGACAGACGCTGGTTTGCCAATTCTAGCTTTGACTCGCTACCTGAAAAAGAAAACGACAAAAAGGAAAGAAATATAGCAACAACGGTAATCAAAAAAGCATTGGATTATAATTTATCCGTTACAAACAACACCAGTAATCCTTTTGGTTATGCAAGGCAAAGTTTTTTATTTAACGGACAAGTAAAAGACGGATTTTTTATTCCACATGAAAATGAAACTGGCTGGTGGTGGCAAGGCGAAAATGCCCGTTTAGCCTCACTTGCAACCTGCCGCAATAGAAGGAGCAAAAGCTACCTCTATTCAAAAAAACAACAATACAAAAAAATCACTTGATATTTTCGCTTCACAGCAATTGTCTTGGATTTTAGGATGCAATCCATATTCTGTTTGCTTTTTGTATCAATTTGGAGAAACAAACGTTCCATACATGCATTCTAATTATGGCCATGGATCTGAAAAAGGCGGTATTTCAAATGGAATTACTGGAAAAGAAGGCAATCCCGATGGTTCAGGAATTGAATTTAATATGGATGTAGAAGGAAATGACGAATGGCGCTGGACAGAACAATGGATTCCGCATTCAGCATGGTTTTTACAAGCTATAACGGCTATGGTTGAAAATTAAAAATCAGCAAATCATAACATCTAGACTAAATGAAAAATTCAATTATAATCATCACTTTATTTCTGACAACTTTTTTATTTCAGACAAATTGCGGCGCTCAAAAATCAAAAAAAACAAGATTCAAGGCCTTGGTTTTATATGAAAATGGCGGTCATCATTTGGCTTATACCAAAGCCGCAAAACCTTGGCTGAACAAACTAGCAATTGGCGGCAGTTTTACAATTGATTATATTGAAAACACAAAAACGATAAATGAGAAGCTTTTAAAACAATATCAAGTTTTTATACAACTTGATTACCCGCCTTACACTTGGAGCGAAGAATCGATGCAGGCGTTTCAAAAATATATGAATAGTGGAAAAGGTGGCTGGGTGGGTTTGCATCATGCCACTTTGCTTGGCGAATTTGACGGCTATCCAATGTGGAAATGGTTTTCCGATTTTATGGGCGGCATAAAATTTGTCAATTACATTCCGGATTTCGCGAATGGAAAAGTAACTATTGAAGACAAATCACATCCTGTCACAAAAGGAATTCCAACTGATTTTCTAATCAAAAAAGAAGAATGGTATATTTACGACAAAAGCCCAAGGCAGAATGTTCATATATTGGCATCAGTTGACGAATCGACTTATGATCCCGATTCAAAAATAAAAATGGGCGATCATCCTGTTGTTTGGACCAATAATCATTTTGCATCACGAAATATTTATATTTTCATGGGACATTCTCCTGAATTATTCGAAAATGAAGCTTATACTACTCTTCTTAAGAATGCAATTTTTTGGGTCATGAAGAGAAACTGAAGATTTTCTTTACATTGTATCAAAAAAGAAAACTAAATCCCTTATTTGATTTGGAGGAAAAACCATCCTCAAACTTTTTGATTTCATTCAACAAATATTGTTCATACTGTTTTTTCATAAAATCTCTAAAAATTTGAATATTATCCTCGTTTCTTGTGTCAATTAAAGCTTGAATATACTCTTGTTTGTCTTCACTGTTAACAATTCCTAGTGGAAGATCATAAAACGCCTGGATATAGTTCATAAGCAGACGAGAAGTCCGTCCATTACCATCGTAAAATGGGTGAATACTAACGAGATTAAAATGTGCGTCAAATGACAAATACAATTTTTCGTCAATTGACAAATCATCTTTCATTTTTTTATTGATAAAAACTACTAGTTCATTTGTCAATCTTTCAACTTTATCATAATTAGGAAAATAAGAAATTCCCGCTGTAACATTTCCTTTTCGAAACATTCCTTTACTTGCATCAACTTCGCCTAGAATAGTATTATAAATCCCTCCAGTATTTTTCATCACATAAGCATTAATCTCATTAATTAATTCAGTAGTGACAGCTGTTTTATTTCTTGCTTTTTCAATAATGAAATGAAGGGCTTTAAAATGATCGGTAACCATCAAAGTATCATTAAGTGGCTTCCCTTTTGGTGTTAAACCGTCATCTAATAAAATTTGCGCCTCTAATTCTGTCAAAGTTGATCCTTCGATTTTTGTAGAATGGTGGCTTATTGAAATCAGATTAAATTTCTCGTAATGCAATACATCAGTAATTCTTAAACTATTAAATTTTGCTACCAAAGATTCCATTTTATAGAATTTAGAATAATTGATTATAAAAATACGATTCTAAATTTATAAATACATAAAAATCGTAAACAAGAAATCAACTATGAATGTATAAAAACAAGAAAACCCGCTAAAAAGCGGGTTTCACAAGTGAACGCAGAAGGATTCGAACCTTCGACCGCCTGCTTAGAAGGCAGGTGCTCTATCCAGCTGAGCTATGCGTCCATTTCTTTTTAAACTTATGGCAAAGTTTTGTCGGGGTGGCAGGATTCGAACCTGCGGCCTCCTGCTCCCAAAGCAGGCGCGATAACCGGGCTACGCTACACCCCGAGGCAAAATTTAAGCGGAGAGACAGGGACTCGAACCCTGGCGACGGTTACCCGTCGACAGATTAGCAATCTGCTCCATTACCGCTCTGGCACCTCTCCTTGCTCAAGGAATTGCTTCCGTTTTGCGAGTGCAAATGTATAACAACATTCCATATCTCACAACTATTTTTTTGAGTTTTTTTAGTTTTTTTTCATCTTTTTTCAAAACCTCTTCACAATCAAACAAATAGAATTAACATAAATTTGACCTTAAATTTAAAATCTGCCCTATGCAAGGTAAAATTTGAATTTATTCAAATAAAGAGTAAATTTGCTTTATTAACTATTATACACAGAAAATGAACAAAAGAGTTGTTATCGTTTCTGCCGTTAGAACACCTATCGGAAGTTTCATGGGAGGGTTATCTACCGTACCTGCACCAAAATTAGGCGCTGCCGCTATAAAAGGCGCCCTTCAAAAAATTAACCTAGACCCAAAATTAGTTGATGAAGTTTTTATGGGCAATGTAATTCAGGCAGGCGTTGGGCAAGCTCCAGCGCGTCAAGCGGCGCTTTTTGCTGGTTTATCTGAAGAAGTTGCCGCAACAACAGTAAACAAAGTTTGTGCTTCTGGAATGAAAGCTGTGATGTTTGCGGCGCAAGCAATTGCATGTGGAGACGCTGAAATTGTAGTAGCTGGCGGAATGGAAAGCATGAGTTTGATTCCACATTATGTGCAAATGCGTGCTGGAAACAAATTTGGTCCAGCAACTATGTTGGACGGAATGCAAAAAGATGGTTTGACAGATGCTTATGACAACAACGCAATGGGAGTTTGCGCTGATTTGTGTGCGACTGAATACAACATCAGCCGTGAAGAGCAAGACGCATTCGCAATTCAATCTTATGAAAGAAGCGCTAAAGCTTGGGATGCTGGAAAATTTGACAACGAAATTGTTCCTGTTGAAGTGCCGCAAAGACGTGGCGAACCAATTATTTTTTCAAAAGACGAGGAATACACTAATGTTAAATTAGACAAAATTCCATCTTTAAGTCCTGTTTTTACAAAAGACGGAACTGTAACTGCCGCAAACGCTTCAACAATCAACGATGGAGCAGTTGCTTTAGTTTTAATGTCTGAAGAAAAAGCAAATGCTTTAGGCTTAAAACCTCTAGCATATATAAAAGGCTACGCAGATGCTCGCACAAGAGCCAAAATGGTTTACAACAAGTCCGGCAAAAGCATTACCAAAAGCTCTAAACAAAGCTGGGATTTCAATTTCAGATGTTGATTTCTTTGAATTCAATGAAGCTTTCTCTGTAGTTGGTTTAGCCAATGCTAAAATCTTAAATCTTGATAACGACAAAGTAAACGTAAACGGTGGCGCTGTTTCTTTAGGGCATCCTCTTGGAGCCTCTGGCGCGCGTATCATCGTAACTTTATTAAATGTTTTAGAACAAAACAATGCTAAAATTGGAGCCGCCGCAATATGTAATGGTGGCGGAGGAGCATCTGCAATTGTTATTGAAAAGGCTTAAAATAATACTTAAAATTAGGAGTTATTAATTACTTTTAACTCCTAATTTTTCAACTTATAAATTACCATAAATGTTCGGAATTTGCAATCTTGCCATAGTACCTGTTAGAGCTGAACCAAGCGACAGAAGCGAAATCACTACACAGCTTTTATTTGGAGAACATATCGAAATTTTAGAACGCCATAATCAGTGGGCTAAAATAAGAATTCAATTTGACGACTACGAAGGCTGGGTCGATTCAAAACAATATCAGGTAATTTCAAAAGAACAATTTGACCAATTAAGCAAAGAAGCCATAATCTTGAATGCCGATTTAATTGATTATATCACGGCACCAAATAATTTATTGCTTCCTATTCCGCTTGGAGCTTCTTTATCATTTTTAAATAACAACGAAATCAATATTTCAAATTTTGATTTCGAAGGAACCAAAACCAGCGGTATAAAACCAAAAAGCGCCATAATAAGCACTGCCTTTATGTATTTGAACGCGCCTTATCTTTGGGGCGGAAAAACACCTTTTGGCATCGATTGTTCTGGCTTTACACAAATGGTTTACAAACTAAATGGCTACAAAATTCACCGTGATGCTTCTCAACAAGCGTTAGAAGGAGAATCTTTGAGTTTTATTGAAGAATGTGAGCCGGGGGATTTAGCTTTTTTGACAATGATGAGGGAAACATCATCCATGTCGGAATCATAATGGAAAATAATTACATCATTCACGCAAGTGGAAAAGTTCGTATTGACCGTTTAGATCATACCGGAATTTATAATCCTGAAATAAACAAGCACACTCATAAGCTTCGTGTTATCAAAAAAATTATCTGATTAAAGTACGCGGATAAAACAGATTCGCTTTGCGAAAACGCGGATTTACACGGATTTTTTATTTTTTAGTACTTTCTGTGAAATAAAAAAGCCTAAAAATTAGCGTAAATTCGTGAATTCGTGGCAAAAAAGGCTTAAGCACTCAATCGAATCGACTTTCTAAACTCAGAAGGACTATTTCCCTTTTGTTTCTTGAAGAACTTATTAAAGTGGCTTTCATCTGTAAAACCAAATTCATAAGCAATTTCATTGATGCGTTTGTCGCTGAATTGCAAACGATGTTCAATCAGTTTCGTTTTGTAATTGCTGATATATTGTTGCATCGTTTCATCGGCATGTTTTTTAAAATAGCGTCCTAAATACGTATTCGAAATTCCGAAATAATCACTAATGGATTCTGCTTTTATTTTCTCTGGATAATAAATATTGGTCTGGATATATTGCAAAATATCCATTGCTTTAGCTTCAGTTCCCACATTTACCTGTTCCGGCAAATATTTAGCAATATTTCTGGCAACAATAATAATAAGTGTATTTACCAATTGCTGAATCAATTCCTGATTGTAAACATCTTTATCCTGATGTTCACGACAAATAGCTTCCACCATCACCTTCACCAAACATTTATCGGCGTCGTTTTTTAAAATACAACCCGGCTGATGATTCGCATTCTGTAAAATATATTCCAATCGCTGAATATTTTCATTCTGCAAACTGGAATTCTTCAAATAAATATCATTAAATCTTAAAAAGAAAAACTTCGTTTTGGTCTCAATCGTAAAATTGTGACAATCCTCCGGAGTTAATAAAAACATATGTCCGGCATCATACTCAAAAATATTTTTGTTGATGCATTGCCTTCCTGTTCCATTTAAAATGTAAACCAATTCAAAGAAATTATGACGATCTCCAACATCCGGATATTCATCTAAAGTTTCAAAAGAAACGGTAAACGGTTCGTATAAATTTTCTTTTTTCATGACCCTTAAATTATTTGAAGTTGCAAATTTACATAAAAAAGACAAATATATACAAGTTTACACTCTTAAAAATGGTATAATTTTGCCAAGTAAAATTTAAGATTTAAAAATACAACATTATGGAATATAGAAAATTAGGCAATTCAGAACTTCAATTATCAACTATTACATACGGCGCATTTGCCATTGGAGGAAATATGTGGGGCGGAAATGAAAAAGCAGATTCAATCGCTTCAGTTCACGCATCAATCGACCACGGTGTTACTACAATCGATACCGCTCCTTTTTATGGTTTCGGTCTAAGCGAAGAAATGATTGGTGAAGCAATTAAGGGCCAAGATCGTTCAAATATTCAATTACTTACTAAATTTGGTTTGATTTGGGACGGAAGCAACAACGGAAAAGGCGATTTCTTTTTTGATGCCGACGATAACGGCAAAAAAGTTCCGATTTACAAATATTCTTCAAAAACAAACGTAATTAAAGAAGTTGAAGAAAGCTTAAAACGCCTTCAAACAGACTATATTGATTTACTGCAAATTCACTGGCCAGATTCCACAACTCCAATTTCTGAAACTATGGAAGCTGTTGATACTCTTATCCAACAAGGAAAAATCAGAGCTTTTGGTGTAAGCAATTATAGTATTCCACAAATTCAAGAAGCGCAAAAAACAGTTCAAATCGCTTCGAATCAGGTTGCATACAGCATGTTAAATCGTAAAATTGAAACCGATTTGATTCCGTTTACAGTTGCAGAAAACATCGGAATTATTGCTTACAGCCCGATGGAAAGAGGTTTATTGACAGGAAAATACTTCACAGACAGCAAACTAAAAGAAAACGATCACAGAAATGGTTATTTCGGGCAATTTGATCTTCAAAAAGTAAAAACTTTAATCGAAGAATTAAGTTCTTTGGCAAATACAAAACACATTTCGATTTCGCAATTAGTTTTGCGCTGGACAACATTACAAAAAGGAATTTCAATAGTTTTAGCAGGCGCAAGAAATGCAGAACAAGCTATTTCAAACGCCAAAACAATGGATTTCGATTTATCAGCTTCTGAATTGGAATTTATTAATCAGGCAATTTCAAAAATAAAATAATTCTCTTTTTAAACACATAGAAACATAGTCCTTAGTGATCGTCAAAGGCGTTTCACTTGCATAAATGCACATAGTTTACGCAATCTTGTCATTCCGAGGAACGAGGAATCTCCGCGAGAAACTCTACAAAGATTGGCAACTCACTATGCGGAGTTACTTGCGAAGATTCCTCGTTCCTCGGAATGACAAACCTTGAAAATCTATGTGTTAGAAACTAGTTTCTTTCAATTCCCTTTTAACGAAAGAAAAATCTATGTTTCTATGTGTTTAAAAAAATCTCAAAAAATTAAATAAGAACAATTTGGGTGTGTCCCTCTGGGTCGGGCTATCCGTTGCAATCTTTTGTGCCGAACCCCGGCACAAAAGGATTTCCACTACTATCCCTCACACATCCGTTTTCAAAAGAAACAATAATTAAAATGAAAAAGATATTTATAATTAACGGCGGACAAAAATTCGCTCATTCAGGGGGAAAATTCAATCAAACAGTTCAGGACTGGACAGTTGAATTTCTTTCAAAAAACACAAATTACGAAATCAAAACAACGCATATCGAAAACAAAATCGATCTTCAGGAAGAAGTTGAAAAATTCGTTTGGGCAGATTTGATCATTTATCATACACCGGTTTGGTGGTTTCAAATCCCGAATCTTTTCAAAAAATACATCGACGATGTTTTTACGCAAGGACACAACAACGGAATCTACAAAAGCGATGGAAGAAGCCGTGTAAATCCAGATATCAACTATGGAACGGGCGGACTTTTACACGGAAGAAAATACATGCTTACCACAAGCTGGAATGCTCCTGCAACTGCTTTTACACTTCCAGGAGAATTCTTCGAAGAAACTTCTGTAGATGACGGCGTAATGTTTGGCTTTCACAAAATGAACAAATTCACCGGAATGGAAAAACTAGACGGTTTTCATTTTCATGATGTTGAGAAAGGCGCTACAACAGAAAATATCCTTACCTTTAAAGAACAGTATACCAAACACTTAGAAGAAACCTTTAAAACTTTATAATTATGATATCTATCACTGCCATCATTAAAAGTAAAAAGAGAACATTCAACAACTTCAAAGTTTATTGAATAATCTGGTAACCGAAACCCGAAAAGAAGTAGCCTGTATACGCTATGATCTTCACCATTCTGAAAACGTTTTTATAATCTGGGAAGAATGGAAAGACCAAGAAGGCCTTGATATCCATAACAATCAATCCCATTTACAAGATTTTATCAGCAAAAGCGAAAATTTTGTTTCTGCCCCTATTCAGGTTTACAAAACAGCACAAATTTTATAAGAGTTAGCCACGAATTGCTTCGCCTGTTCGCTATCGCTCGAGTCACGAATTATTTTAAATGCTTTGCGCATAGATTTTAAAAATAAATTCATGAATTCGTGGCTATAAAATTATTCAGAAAAAAGCTAAATTGCCTAAAATTCAGAAACATATATTTTATGAGCAAATACCATCTTGCCGAAATTAATATTGCCAAAATGAAAGGCGTCGACATCAACGATCCGATCATGAAAGAATTTGTAGATAATTTAGATGCTGTAAATACTTTAGCTGAAGAAAGCGAAGGTTTTGTTTGGCGCTTAAAAGACGAAACTGACAATGCTACAAGTCTTAATCCGTACAATGATGAACAAATTATCATCAATGTTTCCGTTTGGGAAAATATAGAAACATTGGAACATTATATGTACAAAACATTTCACAGTGACTTTTTAAGACGTAGAAAAGAATGGTTTCAAAAATTCGGAAAAGCCCACACCGCCATGTGGTGGATTCCAAAAGGACATATTCCTACTCTAGAAGAAGCAGTAGAAAAATTAGATTATCTTCAAAAAAACGGGCCATCAGAACTTGTTTTCGATTTAAGAAACAAATACCAGATGCCCGTTAACGCATAGTTTTTTTCGCCACGAATTACACTAATTTTACCAATTTTTCTTTTCTAAACTAAAAAATTAATTTGTGAAAATTCGTGAAATTCGTGGCAAAAACAATTATTTAATTCCTCCAAAAGCGCCAAAACACATATTTTTATGCAAAATTTCAACTTTTGAAAAACCAACTTTTTTCATCAAATCCAATTGGTAATTCATCGATCTAGGCGAATCTTCTTTTTCAATATAATCTAAAACTTTCTGACGATACTCCGCCCCTCCTATTCCTTCCAAATATTCTCCATAACGCCGCCAGGTATATTCGTTCAATAATTCTGTGTCTTGCGTGATTAAATCCGAAATCATTAAACAGCCTCCCGATTTCAATAATTTAAACAACTTTATAAAAATAGTTTCCCAATCGCCATCATCTCTTAAATGATGCAAAACGGCACCAGCCAAGATAATATCAAAACTGTTTTCTTCTAAATCTACTTCACGAATATCTCCTTGTTTGATCTCGACTTTTCCATTAGTCTCTTCTGAAACCCTCTCAAAAGCACGATTTAACATTGGCAAACTCAAATCGACTAAAGTGCAATTTAAATCTGGCACTTTTGACAACATTTTTAAAGTATAATTTCCTGCTCCACAGCCCACATCCAATACATTCTTAGCATTTGGAACAATGCGTTTTGAAGCTTCAGTTATTAATTCCAAAGAAATAGTCGCGTCTATTGTAGCAACTTGTCCTGTTTCTAAATTTGAAAAGCGTTCGACATCATTGTCAAATCTTTCTTTAATTTCTTGAATAGTTGATTTTTTCATGGTCTTTTGTTTTTTTAAATTTTTCACGCAGATTTAAAAGAGATTAAAGCAGATTTAAAAATGATTTTCTTTTTACTCTTTATGCAAATAAAAAAATTTGCTTCGATCAGTTTAAATCTGCTAAATCTGCGAGAAACTTTTTTCTTTTTCTTTAATCTCTCGCAGATTAAGCAGATTGAGCTAATCTTTTTGCTATTATATGATTGGGATATTATTATGATTAAGATGATTTATCTAAAAATTAATAATCTGCTTTATCTGCTCAATCTGCGAGAGAATTATTTTTTTATCAAAACTACCTCTTTCATAAATACTTTAAAAATACTATTTTTATCAATTAATAATACTTTAAAAGTATCATGGAATTACGTCACCTAAAATATTTTCTAGCTGTAGCCGAAGAACTACACTTTACCAAAGCATCAGAAAAACTTTTTATTTCACAACCTCCGCTGAGCCGGCAAATAGCAGAATTAGAAGAAGAACTTCAAGCCAAACTTTTCATCAGAAATAATAAAAAAGTCGAATTGACTGAAGCTGGAAAATATTTCGAAAAAGAAGTAAAAGACCTTTTTCAGAATCTGGAACGCATTTCATTAAAAACAAAAAAGATTGCAGAGAACGTTTCGGGCGAATTCAGAATCGCTTATATCAGTTCCATTTATTCTGGCGTGATTTCCGATTTAATCAAACATCTAAAAACACAGTTTCCGTACGTAAATTTCAAACTTTTTGAAATTTCAACCACCAAGCAAATCAATGCTTTGGAGCAAGGAAAAATCGAAATGGGAATTATCCGTTCGCCAATTCAGTCGCCTAAAATAAAATCCGATTTATGGTTTCAAGATGGATTTTCGTTGGTCTACAATAAAAAATCACTTCAGATAAAATCGGAAAATGATATTTTAAAATTGAAAGACGAAACATTCGTTTTCTTTAACAAAGATTACGCACCTCATTATCATGAAGTTTTGCTGGAATTGTGTGCCTTTTATGGCTTTACGCCGAAGATCATTCATGAAGCTAACAACATTAATTCAATTGTACAATTAGTAAAGAATGGATTAGGTATTTCGATTGTTCCTTCTAACATTGCAAGAAATAATCAAGATCCTGAACTCGGATTTATCGAATTAAAAAAAGTCAATTTAAAAACCGATGTTTCAATTATTACTTCGAGAGAAGATGAATCTGAAATCACTCGATCTGCTGTTGCGTTTTTATTGCCACAAAGACGCTAAGACGCAAAGTCTTTTTCTGCCACAGATTATAATGATTAAAAGAATTTCTCTCATTTTTGTCATTTCTGTAAAGGTTAGATATTTCGGTAACAAAATTTAAATTTAATAAATTTTGTTACGATGAGAAATAATAGTCAAGATTGTACATTAGAGAGGAACTATTTAGAGAAATATCGTTTCTTGATAAAAGAATATGAGCAGGTGAAAAACAAAACTCATCCACTTTATAAAAAGGCGATGGATTTTTACACAGCAAATGACACGTGCAGAAAAAGTTTCTTAAAGTATTATAATCGCTATAAACAGAGTGGGAAATCTCAGGATCTATTGCCTCAAAAGCGAGGTCCAAAATATAAAACCCGACGTCCTTTGCCTTTTATAGAACAAAAAGTAATCGAATTAAGAGAAAAAGGAAACAACAAATATGAAATTGTTAGTATCTTAAATCCCAAATTAGGAAAACATGCACCATCATATTCTGGAGTTTATAATATTTTAAAAAGGCATAAAATAAATAGATTAACTCCGAAGATTAAAAAGAATCATCAGAAAATAATCAAGGAAAGAATGGGACAGCTGGGTCATATTGATTGTCATTATTTAAGTAAAAGCATAATTCGTGGAGAAAATAAAAAACTCTATTTAGTCTGTGTAATTGATGATTACAGCCGGATTGCCTGGGCAGAATTAGTTCCAGACATTACCAGTTTAACAGTGATGTTTGCGTCATTAAAATGCTTAAACATCCTAAGCAGTCATTATGAAATAAAATTTGAAGAGATATTATCTGATAATGGAGCTGAATTTGGACCTAAAACAAGCAAAGTCAAAAATAACCATCCATTTGAAAGAATGCTGATGGAATTAGGAATCGTGCACCGATATACAAAACCTTACCGTCCACAGACAAATGGTAAAGTAGAGCGGTTTTGGAGAACTCTGGAAGACGATTTATTAAGAGACACGGATTTTGATTCTCAAGAAGAGCTAAAAGAAGAATTATTACAATATTTATATTATTATAATCACGAAAGACCACATCAGGGAATCGATGGAAAAAAGCCAATTGAAATGATAAATCCGTTACCGAAATAAGTGACTTTTACAATTTCGACGAAGGAGAAATCTCCACGAAAAGCTCTACAAAGATTGGCTTATAGCAACGGAGCTACTTGCTAAGATTTCTCCTTCGTCGAAATGACAAACTTTATGAGAAACATCTGCAGAATCTGCCTAAATCTTATAAAATCTGCGTGAAATAAAAAACTTAGCGCCTTAGCGCCTTCGTGGCCATAACAAAAATTCGTTACAATTTAGTACAGAAATCCACATCAGAAAAAGAGAACTTTTAAATATCTTAGCAAATTCAAATTCTACAATAAAATCTCAATATAAAATGGCCGAGCAATCTTCAATTCAGTGTCCAAACTGCGGAACTCCTATCGATGTAAATGATGTATTAAAACATCAATTGGAAGATAGTATTCGTAAAGAATTCCAACAAAAAGCCAATATTCAAAACCGTGAATTAGAGCTTAAAAATGAGCAATTCGAAAAAGCCAAAGCCGAATTTGAAGCCAAAAAGAAACAAGAAAACGAACTTTTTGCTGAACGTTTGGAACGCGAGAAAAAACAGCTGAAAAAGAAATTTCTGAAAAGCTAAAAGCCAAACTCGAAGAAGAGAACAAAGATCGTTTGCTTTTAATGGAAAAAGAACTCTCTGAAAAATCAGAAAAAATCAGAGAATTAAATAAAATGGAAGGTGAAATCGCCAAACTTCAGCGCGAAAAACTGGAAATGAAAGAAGCGATTCAGGCCGAAGCCGAAAAGCAGTTAAACGCGCAATTGGCTTTGGAACGTGAAAAAATCAGAAAACAAGAAGACGATAAAAACGAGTTAAAATTCAAAGAACTTCAGAAACAGCTGGAAGAACAAAAAAAGCTGACGGAAGAAATGAAACGCAAGCAGGAACAAGGTTCGATGCAATTGCAAGGCGAAGTAATGGAATTGGCGATTGAAGAATGGCTTGCCAACAACTTCCCTCTCGACAGTATTGACGAAATTAAAAAAGGAGCTAACGGTGCCGACTGTCTTCAAGTGGTAAACACAAGAGAACATCAAAATTGTGGTTCTATTTATTATGAAAGTAAAAGAACCAAAGCGTTTCAGCCGTCTTGGATTGAGAAATTCAAAAATGATATTAGAACCAAAAGAGCCAATATAGGGGTTTTAGTAACCGAAGTTATGCCATCGGGAATGGATCGAATGGGCATGCGCGACGGAATCTGGATTTGTACGTATGAAGAATTTAAAGGTTTGAGTGCGGTTTTACGTCAGTCGCTTATTCAGATTAATCAAGCCGTTCAGGCGCAGGAAAACAAAGGCGATAAAATGTCGATGTTATATGATTTCTTGACTAGCAATGAATTCCGTTTACAGATTGAAGGTATTGTAGAAGGTTTTACACAAATGCAAAATGATCTGGAATCGGAAAAAGAGCGATGCAGAGAATCTGGAAACAGCGAGAAAAACAAATCGAAAAAGTGGTTCATAATACGTTAGGCATGTACGGTTCGATTCAGCGGCATTGCCGGAAATGCGGTTCAAAGCGTGAAAGCTTTGGAATTGGATTTTATTGAAGAAGAACCTGAAGACGAAGAACCTAAAGAATTGTTTGAGTAATTTTAATTAAAAAAATAAAAGCTCTCGCAGATTTTGCAGATTGAGCAGATATTTTTACTGCCACAGATTTTACAGATTAAATAGATTTTTTCTGCTTAATCTGCAAAATCTGCGAGAGAAATAAAAAAATCAATCGACTTTCTTAAAAACAGCCAATTTCCCCGAAGGATTTGACAAAATCAATTGATTATTTCCAATAGAATAAGTAGTTGTACTCTGCAAGGCTTTAGTAAATTCTCCTTCTTTATTCCCTTGCGGACAAGCCATAAGCGTTGAAATTACTTTTGTAAAACGCAACAAATCTTTTTCATAAAAAATAGAACCGCTGATGGCGTTACAGCCTCCATAACCCGAAAATCTATTTTCGCTCGAATTGATTTCAATTCGAGGCATTTCTTTCTGAAAATCGGTTGCAAAAACTTTATAACCGTTTAATTCTTCCAAAACCCAAATATCATGAAGACGATAATCGGTGATATATTTACCGCATCCGCTCAGTTTTTTCATTTCTAATTCCGAATTATTTTTGATTTCTACTTTTACACTATAAGGCGAAATCGCTCCAGACATAGAATCTTGGCAATCCAACTGTTGAATTGTAATTGTTGCCGAAGTCGTTTCATTACTTACTCGGTACATTTTCACATTAGCATCCATAGCTCTAATCGCATCAACGGCAGGAAAAGTGATTTTTTCTTTTCCTGGAATTAAAGATGTAAAGACAATCTCCTCATTTCCTATATTGACTCCCCAAAACGGTTCATTTCCAGTTCCTTTAAAATAATATTTTAAATCTTCTTCTGTAGAAGTTGCTGAAGTTATTCCAGCAGATTCTTTGTTTGCTGTCGTTTTACAACCCATTACTAAAATGAATAACAACAATATTAAAAGTATTTTTTTCATGAGATTTTAGTTTAAAAATGTTCTTTCAGAAAAACACGTGTAAAATTCTTATGAATTTACGACATTTTTTTCAAACGCTTATTTAGAATCCTTTCAAATTTAAAAAAACTAAGTAATCAAAAAAACATTCAAAACCCGTACTACGTATAAGATTAAGACAAAATACTTAGTACTTAAAACATATCCACTACTTAAAAAATATTTATTTTACGTATTTTTATAAGTATAAATACTTATATTTGCGTAGTAATACTTAATTAAAGAAATCATGATTAGAGTAATAGTAGTTGGAAACGGCATGGTTGGTTATAAATTTTGCGAAAAGTTTGTTGCAAAATCAGGACAAGAAAAGTATCAAATCACAGTATTTGGAGAAGAACCGAGACGAGCTTACGATCGCGTTCACTTAAGCGAATACTTTGGAGGAAAAACGGCTGATGACTTATCATTATCAACAACCGAATGGTACGCAGAAAACAATATTATTCTAAACACATCGGAGCTGATTACAGATATTAATCGTGATATAAAAACAATACATACACACTTAGGCAAAACGCATACGTACGACTACTTAGTTTTAGCGACAGGTTCATCTGCTTTTGTACCTCCTATTGAAGGCGTAGAAAAAGAAGGTGTTTTTGTATATAGAACTATCGAAGATCTAGATGCTATTATGGCTTACGCCAAAAAATAAAAATCAAAGGCGCTACAGAAGCCGCAGTTTTAGGCGGAGGTTTATTAGGTTTAGAAGCGGCAAAAGCGGTTAGAGATTTAGGATTGAATCCGCATGTGGTGGAATTTGCACCTCGTTTGATGCCGAGACAATTGGATCAAGGCGCAAGCGATATGCTTCAGTCTAAAATTGAAGAATTAAATATTGGAATTCATCTTAACAAAGCAACACAATATATTGACGGAAAGGAAAGCATAACAGGAATGATGTTTGCCAACGACGAATTACTAAAAGTCGATATGCTGGTTATATCTGCGGGAATCAAACCTCGCGACGAACTGGCTAGAATTTCTGGACTAGAAGTTGGCGTAAGAGGAGGAATTGTGGTAAACAATCAAATGCGAACATCTGATCCTTGCATTTTTGCTATTGGTGAAGCCGCACTTTACAATCATAACATTTACGGACTTGTTGCGCCAGGTTATGAAATGGCTGATGTTGCCGCTGAGCAAATCTTAAATGGGGACAAAACCATGAGAGAAACCATCGATATGTCAACACAATTGAAATTAATTGGTGTTGAAGTAGCAAGTTTTGGTGATCCTTTTATTGAAAATGAAAATGTAACTGCAATTATTTATGAAAATAAATTAAGCGGTATCTATAAAAGAATCAATGTTACCAAAGATTCTAAAACGCTTTTGGGCGGAATTTTAGTCGGAGATTCCAGCGATTACAATTCGCTTTTCCAGATTTACATCAACGAAATGACATTGCCTAAAAATCCAGAAGATCTAATTTTAGGTTCTCGTGATGGATCTGAAGGTTCTTCTCTAGGAAGCGTAATGGATTTGCCGGATACAGCCGTAATTTGTTCTTGCGAAAATGTTACCAAGGGAGCAATTTGCTGTAAAATTTTAGACGAAAGCTGTGCTTCACTTTCAGATGTTGTGAAAGCAACCAAAGCAACTTCAGGTTGTGGAGGCTGTAAACCAATGGTTTCTGACTTGGTAAAAGCAACGCAGAAATCTTTAGGAAAAGAAGTGAAAGAAGTGATCTGCGAGCATTTCAGCTACACACGTCAGGAATTATTCGATTTGGTAAAAATCAACAAATACGAGAATTTCTACGATGTTTTAGATCATCATGGAAAAGGCGACGGTTGTGAAGTCTGCAAACCTGTTGTAGCTTCTATTTTCTCAAGCATTTACAATGATACCGCAAACAAACACGTAACGACTCAAGATACAAACGACAGATTTTTAGCGAATATTCAACGAAACGGAACTTATTCTGTTGTTCCAAGAGTTGCAGGAGGCGAAATTACTGCCGAAAAACTAATCGTAATTGGCGAAGTGGCAAAACAATTCGATTTGTACACCAAAATCACTGGAGCGCAAAGAGTAGATTTATTTGGAGCACATTTAAGTGATTTGCCAAAAATCTGGAAAATCTTAATAGACAATGGTTTTGAAAGCGGTCACGCTTACGGAAAATCACTTCGTGCCGTAAAAAGCTGTGTCGGAAATGCTTGGTGCCGTTACGGAATGGATGACAGCGCCGGATTTGCCATCGAACTTGAAAATAGATATAAAGGAATTCGTTCTCCACATAAACTAAAAGGTGGTGTTTCTGCCTGCATTCGCGAATGCGCCGAAGCCCGCGGAAAAGATTTCGGACTAATCGCTGTTGAAGGCGGATGGAATTTATACATCGCAGGAAATGGTGGTGCCAATCCGAAACATGCGGTTTTATTAGCGGAGAAAATCGACAAAGAAACCGTTATCAAATACATGGACAGATTCTTAATGTATTACATCCGTACCGCTGGCCCACTGATTAGAACATCAACTTGGTTAGAAAAACTAGACGGTGGTTTAGACTATTTAAAACAAGTAATCATCGAAGACAGTTTAGGAATCTGTGAAACGCTTGAAGCCGAAATGCAGACTTTGGTAAACACTTTCGAATGCGAGTGGAAACAAGTGCTGGAAAAACCAAGATTATTAAAACGTTTCAATCACTTCATAAACTCAGACGAAAAAGACGACAATGCTGTTTTTGTTCCATTAAGAGATCAAAAAATGCCAAAAGCCTGGTCGTAAAAAATATTTTAATCTCGCAAAGACGCAAAGTCGCAAAGTCAAATTACAAAAACTTAAAAAAACTTAAAAAAACTTAGCGCCTTTGCGCCTTAGTGGCAAAACACCAAGCTCCAAAAAAAAGAAAAAAATCACAAACGTTTGCTGTCCTTCTTGCCCTCTTTTTTACTGCGCCATCAAATCTCTCTTGATTGTAAAAGGAGGGCTAAGAAACAGGAAATCAAAACAAAAACAAAATGGAAGAAATCTTAAATCAATACGAAACAGTTCACGCAAGCGACGCTACAATTTGGTTCAAAGCAGGTAAAGTTGAAGATTTCCCAACCAATCGAGGCGGATGCATCAAATACAAAAACAAACAAATCGCCATTTTCAATTTCACACGCAGAAACGAATGGTACGCTTGCCAAAACGCCTGCCCGCACAAAATGGAAATGGTGCTTTCAAGAGGAATGACAGGATCTGCTGATGATATTCCGAAAATTGCCTGCCCGATGCATAAAAAGACTTTCTCTTTAATTGATGGTTCAAACTTAAATGGCGAGGAATATAGCATTGCAACTTACCCCGTTAAGATTGTAGAAGACGAAGTTTTTGTTGGTTTTGTGGACTAATTTTAAAGCCACAGATTACACAGATTAAAAGGATTTTTTCTTCGCCACGAATTACACCAATTACACTAATTAAATTCGTGGAAATTAGTGAAATTCGTGGCAAAAAAATGAGAATTATTGTCGCATACTAAAATTAAATCTGTGAAAATCCTTTTAATCTGTGGCAAAAAAATAAAACAATAATTCGCGCTAATTCGTGAAATTCGTGGCGAAAAAAACTTAATTCCGTATCTTTGAAATTCTATTATCAAACCAAAAAATGACTACACCTTTTCAAAAAGCAAGCGAATGGATTGATGCTGAAAACGCACAAGACCCAAACATCGAATTAGACCAAAACAAAGAATATCCAAAAGAATTATTGTATTCAGACAGGATGTATAAAAGACTGATGGAGTTTGAACCCAATGCATCCGAAGAAATTCAGATCGCTTCAAAAGCCCAGCATATTTGCCGTTGGAAAGTCGCTCGCGAATCGTATCCAATGGATCGTGTTGGTTATTTGAAATGGAGAGAAGAATTGAAAAAATTCCACGCAAAAACTACAGCCGAAATTTTGGTTAAAGCAGGTTACGATCAAGCTTTTATCGATCGTGTTTCCTTTTTAATTGAGAAAAAACTACTTAAAAAAGATGCCGAAACCCAGTTGCTTGAAGACGTTATCTGCCTGGTGTTTTTAGAATATTACTTAGAACCTTTCGTACACAAACATGACGAAGAAAAACTAAAAAACATCATCACAAAAACTTGGGATAAAATGTCAGACAAAGGACATCAGGAAGCCTTGAAAATCAATTATTCTGAAGAAAATTTAAATCTTATAAAAGCCTCTTTGGGATTGTAAAACCGTATGAAAAAAAGCAATCAGGAAGAAGATAAAATTACGTTCAAAAATTTACGCCGTCTGTATTTTTTTGCACTTCTTACTATTGCCTTAACCATAATCATTAGTCAGTTTTTAGTCCAATACAATCTGAATCAGCAGTTAAGCGATTCTAAAATCATAAACTTTTCAGGGAAACAGCGAATGCTGAGTCAGAAAATCGTAAAAGAAGTTCTGATTCTGCATTTCGTTTCTGATACCGCATCTGTTAAACAAATTTCGCATTTAGAAGAAGTTTTGGCGCTTTGGAAAAAGAACCAAAATGCACTCGAAAACGGAAATGATAGCCTTGCGTTCCCAAAAGAAAAATCAGAAACACTTTCTAAATTATACCTCGAAATCAATCCGATTTTCAGTAAAATTGCCATAGCAACCGATTCGTTTTTACAGAATTTAAAACAAAAAAAACAATCAGCCGAAAATCAAAAACACGTAAAAACAATTCTGGAAAACGAAGGCAATTTCCTTTCCAAAATGAATGAAATCGTAACCCAATACGATCTTGAAGCGCACGAAAAAGTAACCGAACAACGACGAATCGAATACTGGATTTTCGGATTCACTTTACTTGTTCTACTTCTAGAATTCTTCTTCATTTTCAAACCAACCAACAAGAAAATCGAAAGATTAATTGCCAAACTTTTATCTTCTGAAAAGAAAGCGTTAAAACTCGCATACGACACAGAAATTCTAAGCGAAATCAAAGAAAACTCCGTAAAAGAGCTCAAATCACTCAATTACGCAATGGAAAATACTTTGCTTTATTGCCGAATTTCGCCTGACGGTTCCATCATTCATATCGGAGAAAAATTTGCAAAACTGCTCAATTACACCAAATTCTCTTCCAACAAAAAATTCTCAGAAGTTTTAACTGTCGATGAAAAAGAACAGGTTAATTTCGACCGACTCATTTTCGAAAAACAGCGCAGTGGCTGGCAAGGTGAAATCAATATTTTAAATAAAGAAAATCAGACCATTTGGCTCGATTTATCGATGGTTCCCGTCATGATCAAAAAAGATGAACTGGAACTTTTAATTGTTTGTTTCAACATTACCGAACGCAAGAAAGCGCAACGCGAAGTTGAACGTTTGAACCTTGAAAACACAACCGAAAAAATCAATCAACAAAAGATTATTTCAAGCAAAATAGTTGAAAATCAGGAAAACGAACAAAACCGAATCGCCAAAGAAATTCACGACGGGATTGGACAAATGCTTACAGGTTTAAAGTTCAGTCTGGAAAGCATTAATCTTGACGACAGAGAAAAATCGGAACAAAAAATTGAGTATCTAAAGAAACTTTCGCTAGACATTATAAAAGGTGTTCGAACAGCAACTTTCAACCTAATGCCACCGGAATTAAGCGATCACGGAATCGTTTCGTCCTTATCAAAACTCACGCAAGAGCTTTCAAAACTAACCGGAAAAGAAATCCTTTTCTACAATAAAACCGATTTTGATCAGCGTTTAGATTCCTTAATCGAAATCAACATTTACAGACTTACGCAAGAAGCCATCAACAATGCCATAAAATATGCCGAATCAACGCATATCATCGTCCAGCTTTCGCACAGCGAATCCCTATTAAGCATCATCGTCGATGACAACGGAAAAGGTTTCGACATCAATTCAGTCGACAAAAAACGCAACAGCGAATCCGGAATGGGCTTATTATTCATGAACGAACGCATCCAATACATCAACGGACGTGTTTTCATCAAATCAATTCCTGGAGAAGGAACGAGAATTACGTTCAATATCCCAATTCTTAAATGAGACAATTAGAAAATTAGATAATTATTCAACGCATTCTAAGAATTATCTAATTGACACATTATCTCATTTTCTAATTAATTAGGGCGAGCCAGTATTAGAAAAAGTGGGCTATCAATCTTTATCTATATGCGCCCACTTTCCCTAATACTGTCGGGCTATCCGGGCTACTTTGGTAGCATCCTCCTATCCCTCTCTCGGGCAATCGTTTTCAGAAGACGACTTATTTACTTAACGTCTTTTTTGTCATTCTGAGGAACGAAGAATCACACAAGAAACTCCGCAATCAAAATCAACAATCTTTACAGCTTTACAATAAAAAAATCTGTTTAAATCTGCGGAATCTGCTTGCAAACAAAACACAATCAAAATCACCAATCTTTGTAGAGCTACTTGCGGAGATCCTTGGTTCCTCAGGATGACAAACTGGGTGGGAAAACTGGACAAAAAAACTTTGTCAAAGTTTAAAACTTTGACAAAGTTGAACACAAAACTCTCTCACAATCTTGTCATTTCGAACGAGAAATCTTCGCAAGTAGCTCTACAAAGATTGGCGATTTAGATTGCGGAGTTTCTTGCGAAGATTTCTCGTTCCTCGAAATGACAAATAGTACGCGAATAACTTTGACAAAATTACGCTTCCAAAACTTTGAAATTTGGAAATTCAAACATTAGAAATTTTAATATTGGAATTTACTTTTAAAAAAAGTACGTATATTAGCGTCTTCGTTATAGATGAATATACGTAAAAATCTAGAATCTAAATTAAGTAAATTATGAGTAATATCATTCGTGTAGTGCTGGCAGATGACCATGTTTTTGTTCGAGACGGAATCAAATCTTTATTGGAAAACGAAGCAAACATCGAGGTTGTAGGCGAAGCAATCGACGGTGCAGATGCGCTTGAAGTGGTAGCCGAAACCAAACCCGATTTACTTATAGCCGACATTCGTATGCCAAACATGACCGGTATCGAATTAGTAGAAAAACTTAGAAGCGAAAACAATCCCGTAAAAATCATCATGCTTTCGATGCACGAATCGGAAGAATACGTATTGAAATCAATAAAAGCCGGCGCCGATGGGTATTTACTAAAAGGTTCTTCAAAAGAAGAATTCTTAAAAGCATTACACAGCGTTTCGGCTGGTGGAAAATATTTCAGCGGAGACATTTCGTTCTATCTTGATTAGTCAATTAACAAATCCTTCCAATTCATTAGAACCTAAACAAACTTTAGGTGAAGAAATGATGATTACCAAAAGAGAAAAAGAAATCCTAACACTTTTATTATCTGGAAAAGGAAACAAAGAAATCGCTGAAGCACTTGACATCAGTAAAAGAACAGCCGAAGTACACCGTTTCAATCTAATGAAAAAGCTTAAAGTGAAAAACCTTATGGAACTTTCAAACAAAGCGACTGAGTATTCTTTAATTTAAAAAAATACGTATAAATACGTAGTTATTTTTCTAAAACTGCGTTTTCGCATCTTTTAACTAAGTTATAGTACTTAATTTTGATAAAAAATATAAGTACTATGAAAACGACAAACTCATTATCTCAATCACACAAAATTTTATTTTTGAACACATTGGCTTTTACAGTGTGTTTTGCCTGTTGGACATTAAACGGGGTTTTAGTAACCTTTTTAGTCGATAACGGAATTTTCCATTGGGACGTTATTCAAGTCGGATGGCTTTTAGGAATTCCGATTCTAACAGGTTCAATTATGCGTCTTCCTATAGGAATCTTAACCGATAAATTTGGAGGCAAATATGTTTTTTCACTTTTACTCTTATTAAGTTCGATTCCGCTTTTCCTCCTTCCCTACGCAGACAGTTTTTTCATGTTTGCTTTACTTAGTTTCTTCTTCGGAATGGTCGGAACTAGCTTTGCAGTTGGAATTGGCTACACTTCAATCTGGTATCCAAAAGAATGGCAAGGACGTGCCTTAGGAATCTTCGGAATGGGAAATGCCGGTGCCGCAATTACCACTTTTTTAGCACCTTCCCTATTAAATCATTTTTCAGTAAATGATCCGCAAAATGGCTGGAAAGTTCTTCCTGTTATTTATGCCGTTTCTTTAGTAGTAATTGGCATTGCCTTTTTACTTTTCACTCAAAACAAAAAACCAGAAAGCAGTACCAAAACGGTTTCAAAAATGCTTGTGCCTTTAAAATCACAAAGAGTATGGAGATTCGGAGCTTATTATTTCTTGGTCTTTGGATGTTTTGTGGCCTATTCACAATGGTTGTTGCCAAACTTCATGAATGTGTATCAAACTAGTTTAGTAATGGGCGGTTTGTTTGCAACAATGTTTAGTTTGCCGTCAGGAGTTATTAGAGCCTTTGGAGGTTATTTATCCGATAAATTTGGAGCTAGAAAAGTAATGTATTGGGTTTTGGGTTCTTCAGTAATTTTGAGCGCTTTATTATCAATTCCTAAAATGGAAATTACGACTTCTGGTCCTGGAATCTTAGCCGCTAAAAAAGGCGTTGTAAACCAAATCAGCGATAAAACCGTAAAAGTTGGGGATAAAGAATATCCAATTGCGCAAAAAACAGCAAATACAGCTCAAAATACGATTTTCCCAACCACTTCAAGCTGGCAGGATGTAGTTGTATCACACAATCAAAGTGTTGCAAAAAAAGAGCTTATCGCCAAAGGAGTAACGGTTATTAAATTTGATGCCAATATGTGGGTATTCCTTGTTTTAGTTATTCTAATCGGAATTTCTTGGGGAATAGGAAAAGCGGCAGTTTACAAACATATTCCAGAATATTTCCCTAATGAAGTAGGTGTTGTTGGCGGAATGGTTGGAATGATTGGCGGATTAGGAGGTTTCTTTGGTCCAATAATCTTCGGATATCTTTTAACTGCAACTGGAATCTGGTCAAGCTCATGGATTTTTATTTTGCTGTTCTCAACTGTTTGTCTCGTTTGGATGCATTACACCATTCTTAAAATGGCACCTAAGAAACAACCAGAATTAGTTTTGGCATTAGATGCACAATAAATCACAACAATATGATTTTAATCACATTTTCTAAGGAAAAAATCTTATAAATTTGCCTCACAATTAAAACCATGAATCATGAATAAACTAAAATTGGCCATTTTATTGCTTGTGGGAATCAGCTTTGAAATACAGGCACAAGAATTAGATGTGAATCTGCAAATCAGGCCTCGCTTTGAATACAGAAACGGTTACAAAACCTTATTGCCTTACGGACAAGAAGGAACATCTCAAATTTCACAACGCTCTCGATTAAATTTCAATTATAAACAAGAAGATTTAACTGTAAAACTGACTTTACAAAATACAAGAACCTGGGGAGATGTTGTTCCTGCATCAGCTAAAGACGTAAATGGTATTGCAGTTTTTGAAGCTTGGGCACAATACAATTTCACTGAAAATTGGAGCGCAAGAATGGGGCGTCAAGTACTTTCTTATGACAATCAGCGTATTTTAGGAGAGCAAGATTGGGGACAACAAGCACAAAGTCACGACGCGCTTACTGTGAGTTATCATACAGATAAACAAAAATTAGATTTTGGAGGCGCTTATAATTCTAATGCCGAAAATACATTTCAAACACCTTATACTGTTGCTACTTACAAAACAATGCAATATGCTTGGTATCATAATCAATTTAACAGCGATTTAGGTTTGAGTTTCCTATTATTGAATACAGGATATGAATACGCTCCTGAGCCTACTCCATCTACCAAACTATTAGTAGATTACAAGCAAACTTTTGGGCCGTATCTAACCTATAAAAAAGGCAAAATCGATACTAATTTTTGGCTCTACGGACAAACTGGAAAAAGTACCGATTTACAGGTAAGTGCATGGAATGTCACGCTAATTTTGGATACAACATTACAGACGCATTTAAAGCTGGTTTAGGTTACGAATTTTTATCAGGAAAAGCTTCAAACGACGGAAGTACCGTAATCAAATCGTTTAATCCAATTTTTGGAACCAACCACGGTTTTAACGGTTATATGGATTATTTTTATGTTGGAAATCACCTGAATAATGTTGGTTTACAAGATGCTTTCATCAAATTAAATTATAATGTCAATAAATGGCAATTTGCATTGATTCCGCATGTATTTTTATCTGCCGCTGATGTCGTAACGCCAGTAAATGAAAAATTAGATTCATATTTAGGAACAGAGGTTGATGCAACTTTTGGCTATAATTTCAAAAAAAATATTACCGTTACGGGAGGTTATTCTCAAATGTTTGGATCTAGTACTTTAGAATTCATCAAAAACGGAGATGCAAATCATACCAACAATTGGGCTTGGTTGATGATTTCTGTAGATCCGCGAATTTTTAGCTGGAAAAAATAATTTTTCTGTAAAATTTACTTCTAAAAATTACCCTTTTTCAAAATCGTAAAAGGGTAATTTTTTTTGTCTTACAAAATCGTTTTATATACATTAATTATTTATATTTGAAACGATTAAGAACCCCAAATTCTATCCAAATGAAACCATTTCTAAAATTGTCTTTGCTGACATTTATTGTCACGCAAACAGGTATCGCCGAAAAATACGATGATGCCTTAATTTCGAAAAACTCCGAAATTAATTTTGCAAAAACGCAAAAAAGAGGAATCAAAAAAAACAACATAGTTTATTATGTTGAAAATGATTTGCAAACAATCTCTGCTTACAAAAGGAAAAAGTTGAAATGGCAAACTAATGTTATTTCTGCTTGTGGAAAACCAAAAAATGGAAATCCTGAAATTAGGTATGTTGGTTACAACACCAACAAACTACTTATTGTGATGGGAAAACATCATTTTGCAGAAATTGACATTAATTCCGGCACAACAAAACTTGTTGGTTAAGAGTAAAACTATGATTAAAATACAGCTATAATTTGCCTTTTTTCAAAATTGAGAAAAGGCATTTTTTTTGATTCTAAATCAATATATTTGATATAGCTTTTCAATTACTTCTAATATGAAACCAATCATCAAATTTCTAATTTTAGCATTATTTTCAACTCATATAAATTTTGCCCAAACATTTGATCCCAAATTAGTTTCAAAAGATTTGGAAATAAATATTTCTGAAACGCCAAAAAGAGGAATTGAAAAAAATAACATTATTTACTACGTTGAAAAAGATCTGCAAACCATTTCTGCATATAAAAACAAGAAATTGCAATGGCAAACTAATGTTATAGCTATTTGTGGAAAACCGGACGTAGGTGAACCAAAAATCAGATATTTTAGCTATAAGTCTAAGAAATTGCTTGTAGTTATGGGAAAACATAATTATGCTGAAGTTAATGTAATTGATGGAAAAACATTTTTTTAGGTGCAGATTAAGAAATCTTATAATATCATTAATAATGAAACTCATCGCTTGGAATTGCAACATGGCATTCAGAAAAAAGCTCAGTATATTCAAGCTTTCAATCCTGATATTGCTGTAATTTCTGAGTGCGAAAATCCTGAAAAACTTCAATTCCCTGACGGCACAAAATTACCTTCAGATATACTTTGGTACGGCACAAATCCGAATAAAGGGATTGGCGTTTTATCTTATGGTGATTATCGATTTCAGCTTTTAGATTGCCATAATCCAGATTTCAAAAACATTCTTCCTATTGCCGTAACTGGTGGAAAAATTGACTTCACTTTATTTGCTATTTGGGCAAATAATCCTGCTGATAAAGACGGCGCTTATGTAACTCAGATTTGGAAGGCGATTAATTATTATGAAGATTTGATCAAAGAAACCAAAACCATTTTAATTGGAGATTTCAACAGCAACACCATTTGGGACAAACCCCGAAGAGAAGGCAATCATACCACTGTGGTAAATAAATTGGCAGAAAAGAAAATTTTCAGCACATACCATAAATACTTCAATCAAATTCAAGGGAAAGAAGAACATCCAACTTGGTACCTATATCGCCATGAAAACAAACCTTATCATCTTGATTATTGTTTTGCTTCAAATGACTTTATTGAGGCTTTAGAAAATGTCGAAATTGGACGTTATCAAGATTGGACGATACATAGTGATCATAAGCCTTTAATCATTAAATTTACTTTATAATTTTAGGTCTGTAATTTAAAATACACCTAAAAATGGAATCAATAATACAATATGAAGAAAATCGTATCCTTAGCATTTATTACTTCTATCATACTATTGACAAGCTGTAAAAAGGAAATTTCAGATCTAGAATTTGAAAAAAACGTAATGACCGAAATTTTCCCGAGCTTAATTGATTCAACTTGCATGGACACAAGACTATTTATAAACTTTCCTCCTGAATATGGTGAATCAATATATGATAAAACAGGCCATTATGTTGGTGTCGACAGTACAAAAGCAACAAAAGAACAAAAACAAAAATTGTTAGAGTGGAAAATTAAAACTGAAAAAATTAAAAAGGACACTTCTAAAATTGTAATTGCATTTAACCCTGTAATTGAATATAGCAATGAAGATTTAAAAGAATATCTTGAAAAACACTTTAAAAATACTAAAGCATTTATTCCAAAAGAAAAAATTTACAATGAATATATCTTTGACTTTCAAAAAATCAAACTCAATAACAGATATCAACTACGACATATAAATCATTTCCCAAAAGAAAGAGGCATGATTTGGCTGACTAAATACAACTTCAATTTTTCAGGAGCTGTTTTCTTTTCTAGAATACAATTTGACCAAAATAAAAAGTTTGGTGTTTTAAATGGTGGCTTTGCTTGTGGAGGGCTTTGTGGACAGGGTTTTAGAATTTATATAAAAAAATAAATCAAAAGTGGATTATCGATGAAATAGAAGAAACATGGGTTTCCTAAAATTAACTTTTTAAAACTTAAACCAACTTAAAAATAATGAACAACACCTGGACTCAAAGATGGGATGACCGTTACAAAACCGAAGAATTTGCATACGGAGAAGAACCCAACAATTACTTAAAAGAACAAATTGAAAAACTACAAACAGGCACCATTCTATTCCCAGCGGAAGGCGAAGGAAGAAATGCCGTTTTTGCCGCAAAACTAGGATGGGAAGTTTCGGCTTTTGATATTAGTGAAGAAGGCAGAAACAAAGCGCTTCTATTGGCCAAAAACAATAATGTTTCAATTGATTATCAAGTTGGGGAACTGGAAATACTAGATTTTGAACCAGCACAATTTGATGCCATAGCTTTAATTTACGCACATTTTCCAGCTGAAATTAAATCGGAAATTCATCAACAGCTGAATATTTTATTAAAAAAAGACGGTATTATTATTTTTGAAGCTTTCAGCAAAAAACATTTAGAATATGTGACCAAAAATGAAAAAGTAGGCGGACCAAAAGACATCGAATCTCTTTTTTCAATAGAAGAAATCAAAGCTGGTTTTCCGAATTATGAAATCATCGAATTAGAAGAAAAAGAAATCGAACTCAACGAAGGTTTATTTCATAACGGAACGGGTTCTGTAATTCGATTTGTTGGAAAGAAAAAATAATCAAATTCGATGTAGAGACACACTGCAGTGCGTCTCTACAAAAATTATCTTAAAAAATATTCTCTTGAAAGATAATTCGTAAATTTGAAAAAATATTCAATGTCATGGATTTACAAACTAGAAAAATAGAATTTGTTCAGGAATTTTTAAAAATTCAAAGTGAAGAACTCATTTCTCAACTGGAAAATTTATTAAAAAACAAAGACATTGCCGATGATAATGATTTTTTCAAACCACTGTCAATTGAAGAGTTTAATAATAGAATAGACCAATCTGAAGATGATTTTAAAAATGGAAGATATAAAACGACTTCTCAGCTTTTAGAAAAATACAAATAATGAAATTAAAAATTGTTTGGTCGCAGTTTGCAGAAAATGAAATTGATAAAATCTACGACTATTATCTTCATAGAGCTGGAATCAGAGTCGCTAAAAAAATCATTCAGGAAATAATTTCTGAACCAAATAAGCTCATTTCCAATAATCTTTCTACTCAAATCGAAGAACTTTTGCTTGACCGAAAAAGTGAATATCATTATTTAGTCTGTAAAAATTATAAGATTATTTATAGTATAGATCAAGAAAACAAGCAAATCCAAATCGCTGATGTTTTTGATACAAGACAAAACCCTGTAAAATTGAAACGTACAAAATAATCTTTGCAATAATTTTTAACGCACCATAGTATATCTCTACGAGCATAAACCTTTATAACTTTGCCCCTCTTTTAAAAATATTTGTGCTCCATAATTTCAGCTCGCAAGGTTGAAACTTCCAAAATCCCAACACGCTTTCCTTCCGTTTTAATTAAGGATTCCTTTTTAAGACTTGATAAAATACGGATCGCTTGTTCTTCAGTAGTTCCGGCAAAATCTGCAATTTCCTTTCGAGAAAGCTCAATATCAATAAAACCATTAGTTTGCCCGAATTTGCGATGAATATAAAGCAATAAATCAATTACACGCTCGCGGACATTCATGTGAGCTATTTTGCGAATATTGTTCTCACTTTTATTTAATTCCTCGGCATAAAAAAGCATTAAAGCATAGGTGAACTCGGGAACTTTTTTAAAATTTCGAGCATCGTTTCGTTGCTGAAATTACACAAAACTGTATCTTCAAGCGCATAAGCACCAATTAAGTATTTTTTGCTAGTTCCGAATCCGCGGAAACCAATAATATCTCCGTTGGTAGTAAGACGTACGATTTGTTCACGGCCGTTGATACCGGTTTTAACCGTTTTAGCTTTTCCTTCACGGATAAAATAAAGCCCTTGAAAAGTCGCTCCTTCTTTAATAAATGGATCAGATTTTTTGCAGTCTACTTGCTGTTTCTGAGAAACATAGTTTTTCATCTGCCCCAAATGCAGGTGTTTCTTGATAAAACAATTTTCATTGGCACAAGAATAACAGAGAGTTTGTTCTTCTTTCATGAGTCCTGATTTTTATCTGATTAAAAACTAATTTCTTGTGGTTCTTTTAATTGCATCAAAAATAAAAAAATAAATTTAAAAATTACGTATTAATACGTAAAAATACTTATTTTTGTATACGTAATTCATTTACAACCTAAATACATTTCAGAATTAGTATCTAAAAAAAGAACTGTAATGCAAAATACCAAAATCAAAACTACCTGTTCGTATTGCGGCGTTGGCTGTGGTATCATTGCTACTAACGATGCCATAAACGGCGTAATGGTTGAAGGTGACAAAGATCATCCGGTAAATAAAGGAATGTTATGTTCAAAAGGAATGAATCTGCATTATGTAGTCAACGATACTTCTGACCGAATTTTATATCCTGAAATGCGAGGCAGTAAATCGTATCCGTTGGAACGCGTAAGTTGGGACACTGCTCTTGACCGAGCTGACACGCAGTTTTTCTTCCATCATCAAAAAGCACGGGCCAGACAGCGTTGGCTTTTATATTTCGGGACAATGCTTAACTGAGGAGTATTATTTAGTCAATAAACTCGTAAAAGGTTTTTTGAAAACCAATAATATAGACACCAATTCCAGGCTCTGCATGAGTTCTGCAGTTGTGGGTTATAAAAAGACTTTTGGAGAAGATTCTGTACCAATTGCTTACGATGATATAGAATTGGCAGATACTTTTTTAATTACAGGCGCCAATCCGGCTTGGTGCCACCCTATTCTATTCAGAAGACTTGAAAAACACAAAGAGAAAAATCCGAAAACAAAAATAATCTGCATCGATCCAAGACGCACCGATACGGCCTCTTTCGCCGATTTGCATCTTCAAATTCTTCCCGGATCTGATATTATTTTATATCATGCCATTGCCAAACGAATTATCGAAAAAGGTTACGTCGATCACGATTTCGTTAAAAATCATGCAGAAAATTTCAAACAATACAAAGATTTGGTTTTAGGAACTTCACTTGAAAAAGCTTCCAAGCTCTGCGGAATTTCTGTAAACGATATCAAACTTGCCGCTGATATTATCGGAAAAGCAAAAGGATTTATTTCGCTTTGGGCAATGGGATTGAACCAAAGCGCTGTTGGAGTTGATAAAAATACAGCACTTTTAAATTTATCTTTATTAACGGGGCAAATTGGAAAACCGGGTTCAGGACCGTTTTCATTAACCGGACAACCCAACGCAATGGGCGGACGCGAAGTGGGCGGCATGGCTACACTCCTAGCGGCGCATAAAGACATTGCAAATGCAGAACATCGAAAAGAAGTAGCAGATTTTTGGGGCGTTGACGAAATCTCAGATAAACCGGGTTTAACCGCAACGGAAATGTTTGAGGCGTTAGAATCTGGAAAAATGAAAGCCGTTTGGATAATCTGTACTAATCCGTTAGTGAGTTTACCAGATTCCCGAAGAGCCGAAAAAGCACTTAAAAACGCAAAATTCGTGGTCGTTCAGGATATTTCGCATAATGCGGATACCGCCAAATTTGCCGATTTGCTTTTACCTGCGGCCGGTTGGCTAGAAAAAGAAGGAACGATGACCAATTCAGAGCGTCGCATTTCATACTTGCCAAAAGGAATCAATGCGCCCGGAGAAGCACTTCCAGACATCGAAATTTTAATTCGCTTTGCTAAAAAAATGAATTTCAACGGATTCAATTTCAACAATGCCGAAGAAATCTATAAAGAACATTGCGCCCTTACTAAAAACACCAATATTGATATTTCATTCTTAAACTACAATCGTTTAAAAAACGAAGGAACGTTTCAATGGCCAGTTCCTGATTATAATCATCCGGGAACCCCGAGATTGTTTACAGATAAAAAATTCTATACTCCTTCAGGAAAAGCGATTTTTAATTTACCCGTTTCGATCGAAAATACATCGGTACAGCCAAACGCCGAATTCCCTTTTATTTTAACAACAGGAAGAATCCGTGATCAATGGCATACCATGACGAAAACCGGAAAAGTATCGCGATTATTAACGCATATCCCGAGTCCGGTTTTAGAAATTAATCCGATTGACGCTTTTAAAAATGATATTAAAAACGGTGATATTGTAACGGTTTCAAGCAAAAATGGCGAAGTTCGGGTAAAAGCAAAAGTAACGGACGCAATCAAAGAAAAAGTTCTTTTCCTGCCAATGCATTGGGGAAAACAACTCGAAAATGATTTAAACCGAACGAATAATTTAACAAATACCGTTGTTGATCCCATTTCAAAAGAACCTGATTTTAAGTTCACTACAGTTTCAATTAAAAAATATGTAAAACCATTTCAGAAAATTGCAATTGTCGGCGCTGGCGCGACTTCGTTCCGATTCATTCAAAACTATCGAGAATTCAATACAACCGACGAAATTATTGTTTTTTCTAATGAAGTAAATCCGTTTTACAATCGCGTTTTGCTTCCTGAATACATGACGGGAGAATTTACTTGGGAACAGCTTTTAAAAGTCAAAGACGGCGAAACTTTCAATAAGTTAAAAATAACGATGAAAGCCGGAGTTGCTATTGATAAAATAGACACTGCAAATAAAATTATAAAAGACAGTTCAGGCGAAACTCATACTTTCGATTCGTTGATTCTAGCAACCGGAAGCCGTCCCTTTGTTCCGGAAAATGCACAGCTTCATCTTCCCGGCCGATTTACCGTTCGAAGAAAAGAAGATGCAGACCGTTTGAAAAAACACTTAGACAGCACCAATCTTCCACCAGAAGAACAACATGTTGTTATTATTGGCGGTGGATTATTAGGATTAGAATTGGCGTGACTCTAAAGCATAAAAAGGTAAAAACAACGATAATCCAACGTGCGTCTCGTTTAATGGAACGTCAACTGGATCGTATTTCGAGTAAGCTTTTGGCCGAAGAAGTACAGCTTCGCGATATTCAGATTTATTTTGATAATGAAGTCAGCACCGTTTTTGAAACCGATAATCCAAACGAAATCGAGATTGCTTTAAAAAGTGGCAAAATATTGACTGCGAATGCGATTGTATATACGATTGGAACAATTCCAAACATTGAAATTGCTCGAGAAAGCGGTTTAATCTGCGGAAGAGGCGTAAAAGTCAATCAGTATTTACAGACTTCAAATCCTGATATTTTTGCAATTGGCGAAATAGCCGAATTCAACAATAAACTATTCGGAATCACTTCTGCCGCCGAAGAACAAGCCGATATTTTGGCAAATTTCTTAGCCGGAGATATCAGCAGTTATTACAAAGGTTCGATTTTAATGAATATTCTAAAATTAGAAGACATTAATCTTTGCAGTATTGGCGATTTAACGATTCCAGAAAATGACGATTCGTATGAAGAAATCGTCTTTACAGATTTGAAAAAACGCTATTACAAAAAATGTATCGTAAAAGATGATCTTTTGGTTGGTGCCATTTTAATGGGCGATAAAAACGAATTTGCCGAATTCAAAACCATGATCGAAAGCAAAATCGAATTATCAGACAAACGAAATACGCTTTTAAGAGGAAGCTCAAATGCAAAACCAGTTCTCGGAAAATTAGTCTGCTCGTGCAGTCAAGTCGGAGCCGGAAACATCGAAGAAACCATCAAAAGTGGTGTAAACGATTTCACTGAATTATGCAAAAACACAGGCGCAGGTTTAGGATGCGGAAGTTGTAAAACAGAAGTTAAAGAGATATTGGCAAAGTGTAAATGAGTTTACAGTCGCAGTCACAGTTTTCAGTTTACCCCGTGACTGAGACTGAAAACTGTGGCTGAAAACTGTGACTGAATACTAAAAAAATGGAACTAACAAGATTAATAGTAAAAGGAGGCGTGATATCGCCGGGAGAACTTAGAGAGGTTGTAAATATTGCTTCAGAAGAAGGTTTGGATTCCATTTCATTTGGCTCCAGACAGGATATTATTTTTCCGAAAGGGTTTAAAACTTTAGACAAAACCACTTTAGGCAAACATCATTTTGTTTATCCCGATCAAAAGAGTGGAAATAATATTGTATCGTCTTATGTTTCGACTGATATTTTCAGAAATACGAATTGGCTCACTGGAAATCGATTTTTATATATTTTAGAAGAATTTAAAGAACAGCCAAAACTAAAAGTCAACATAACCGACCCAAAACAGCAGTTAGTACCTTTATTTACAGGACAATTGAACTTTATAGCTTCAGAAATTGAGGATTATTGGTATTTATACATTCGTCTTCCAAAGTGGGAAAAAATGGAAATTTACCCGGTTCTACTTTACACTTGGGATTTGGCAAAGATTTATTACGAAATCGAAAAAATCTCCAAAGAAGAATCAATTGATATTGAAATGCTTTTTTCATTAGTTAGCGAAGCTTTAGACACTAATAACCGTACAATCGACAAACCTCTGAACGTTCCTTTTTATCCATTTCCGTATTACGAGGGAATGAATCATATGGGAATCGATCAATATTGGCTAGGATTGTATTGGCGAAATAATCTTTACGATTTAGATTTTCTAAAAGAAATGTGCGATTTGTGTTTTGAATGCAAAATCGGAAAAATCTGCATCACGCCTTGGAAATCTTTCATTATCAAAGGAATTCCGAAAGACCGAAAATTAGAATGGGAAAAATTTCTTGGCAAACGCGGTATAAACGTTCGTCATTCTTTATTAGAGCTAAATTGGCATTTGCCAGTTGCCATGGAATGGGCTTTGAACCTTAAAACGTTCTTGGTGCGAACTTTAGACCAATTTGACATCAGTACTTATGGATTGAATTTCGGAATTTCAGAATACAATCGCGACGGACATTATTTTACGTCGATTGTAATTGAAAAAAATGAACTTCCGCAAGCTTTAGAATCGATTAAAATCCGAGATACTTATAACGTTTTGTTTGCAAAGAATTTCGACCCAAATACACGCGAATACATTGTGCACTCGCAAGATATCGACAAACTAGAACTGCCAACTATTTTAATTGAACTAAGTCGCAAGTATTTTGATGAACTCGGAAATACAGCTTCAGAAACAACTGAAAACCCACAGAAAAAAGAAAAACCACAATTAGACATTTACCAATGCCAAGAATGTTTAACGCTTTATAATTCAGAATACGGAGACCAAACGCAAGGAATTCCAAAAGGTATTTTATTTGAAAATCTGCCCGAAACCTATTGTTGTTCACTTTGCGAAGCGCCAAAAAGCAATTTCAGGATTTTAGAATTAATAAAAAACTAATCCCGAAGTTCAGAATATTTATTAGGAGCTAATCCCGCTGTCCGCTATATCTTTTTGTTTTTAAAGAAAAAACAAAAAGGATGTCGCTTCCATCGGGGCTAGGGCAGTCGTTTTCAAAAGAAGCAATTGCCAAAAAGACTTTATTTATAAGGCATTTTCTTCTATTTTTTCATGTAGAATTGTTAAGAGATTTCGCTTTAAAATTTAGAGCAAAAAACTAATCATTTAATATTCAATTATTTAATAACAAAATTTATAGAAAAGCTTAACATTGAGAAGCTTGTTTTATAATTATCTTTACTTAACTGTAAATTAACAATTTAGTTACATTGTTATTAAAATACTCATCCAAAAGCAAATTCATATGGAAAACAAACCCGAAGAAATTACGCCTGAGAAAGTCGATTCTCCAGCTACAGAAACGACAAAATCGGTTGCCGAAAAGCCTGCAAATACACCAGCCGCAAAAGCACCTGTTCGTAAACCTGCAACGCCAAAAGCAACTACAACTGCAAAACCTGCTGCTTCAACAACAGCAAAACCGGCTACAACTGCTAAACCTGCAGAGCAACAAGAACAGTCGCCACAAAAGCACCTGCAAAACCCGCGGCAAAAACAACGGCTCCTGCGGCAACAGTAAAACCAGCCGTACGAAGAACTCCAGCAAAAAAAGTATTAACGCCTGTAGTAAAACCAGTCGCTATTGAGCCATTACCAGTAGCAAAAGAAGAAACTTCAACAGAAGTTCCTGCTACTGAAGAAAAAGCCAAAAGTAAATCTAACGACAAAAAAGCTAAAAAGGTGAAAGACAAAGAAAAAGACAAGGCTAAAAAGAAAGCGACGAAGCTAAAAGAAAAAGCCAAAAAAGATAAAAAGAAAGAGAAATCTAAAAAAGCAAAACAAAAAGTCTATGACCAAGAAAAAAGAAAAAGCTAAAAAAGCGAAAGAAAAAGCGAAAGCTAAAAAAATTGCTAAAAAGAAAGCTAAAGCGCAAAAAAAGGCAAAAGCTAAAAGAGAAAAATAATATTACTAGGAAGGTTTGACTTTATAAGTTGAACCTTTTTTTATGCGTTCCAGCAAGTCATTGCGAGGAACGAAGCAACCGCACTAACAATAGGCAACATTGCTCGTAATAGTGAGATTCCTCGTTCCTCAGGAATGACAAACTATACGGATTAGGCTTCGACTTCGCTCAGCCAGACAATTCACAATTAACAATTAACAATTGACTATCCCCCAATCGCAATCATACTTCGATTATCAAAATGCAATGCAGGATCATCCATTTCAGAAACACTTACCATTCCAGCTCTTACTTTCTTTTTATTTTGAATCGACGCTGAAATAAATTCAGTGATAGATTCACCATTTCGAAAAACAGTCAACAAATCGGTTTCTGAATTCGAGAAAAGACAGTTTTTTATTTTTCCGTCAGCCGTCAAGCGGATTCTATTGCAACTGTCACAAAACGGATTCGTAATGGAACTAATAATTCCGAAATCGCCTTGAAAACCGTTTATTTTATAATTTCTTGAAGTGAAGTTTTTTTCGTCTTCCAGTTTTTGAATTTCATCTGAAGAAAAAGCATTCTCTACTAAAAATAAAATCTCTTGTTGCGAAACCATTTTACTCCTGTCCCACTCGTTTCCCGCAAACGGCATAAACTCAATAAAACGAACAGAAATTGGCAAAAACTGTGTCAATTTTACAAAATCGACAATTTCATTATCATTAAAACCTTTTATCAAAACCACATTTACTTTTACGTGAAAATCATTGTTCAAAAGCAAATGCAAATTGTCTACTACTTTCTCAAACTGATTTCTAAGCGTTATAGAAGCAAATTTAAATGAAACCAAAGTGTCTAAACTCAAATTAATCTTTTTGACATTAAATTGCTTTAAAGTCTCAATATGACGATCAATTAAGATTCCGTTTGTGGTTAAAGAAAGTGAAATATTTAAAGCAGATAATTTAGAAACAATTTCAGGGAAATCTTTTCTTAGTAGAGGTTCTCCGCCTGTTAATCTGATCTTATCAACACCATTTTGCGCGAAAGTCTGAGCGATGGCAAAAATCTCTTCGGCCGTCATTAAACTGGCTTTTGGAGAAAGCGCGATTCCGTCCGCTGGCATGCAATACGTACAACGCAGATTGCATTTTTCCAACAGCGAAATGCGCAAATAATTATGTTTGCGCCCAAAACCGTCCGTCAAAATAGTGTTAGAAGCTGTCATGATTTTTTCCTTTTAAAATATGAAAAACGTGCATTACGTGCGGAAAAATAGCATCCATAGATTCTCTTACTCCGTTTGTTGAACCTGGCAAAGCTAAAACTAAACTTTTACCTAAAGTTCCCGCTACACTTCGCGAAAGCATTGCATACGGCATTCTTTGTTGTCCGTAACTGCGAATGGCTTCTTCGATTCCTGGAATTCTGCTTTCTAAAATTGGTTCCAAAGCTTCTGGAGTAACATCTCTTGGCGACAAACCAGTTCCGCCTGTAAAAATCACCAGCTGATTTTCTTTTGCAAAAGCTTTAGTTTTTTCCTGAATAATATCTAATTCATCTGGAATGATTTCATAATGAGAAGTTTCAACTCCGTACGAATCTAGTTTTTCTACTATTGTTTTTCCGGAACGATCTTCTTTGTCGCCCGCAAAAATCGAATCAGAGCAAACAAAAACCGCCGCTTTTATAGCGTTTGGAAATTTATTTTTGAAAGACGATTTTCCGCCTTCTTTATTTATTAATTTGATTGTTGAAATTTCGATCTCTTTATCAATCGGCTTCAGCATATCGTACATTGTCAATGCTACTATTGATGCGCCGTGCATAGCTTCAACCTCAACTCCGGTTTTATAAACTGTCTTTACATTGAAAATAATATGAATCTCTAAACCTTCAATATTATATTCAACCGAAGTAAATTCAATAGGAAGCGGATGACAATCTGGAATAGATAAATGGGTATTTTTTACCGCAAATAATCCTGCCGTTTTTGCCATTTCGAATACGTTACCTTTTGGCACTAAATTGTTGACCACAGCATCAATTGTTTCTTGTCTGCTGACTTTTACAATTGCGGTTGCGGTTGCTACTCTTAACGTGCTTATTTTATGCGTAATATCTACCATTAACTATTTTGTTTCCAAGTGAATGTATCATTTTCAAACATTTCTTTTCCAAAAATTGGAACATCTGTTTTAATCCAGTTTACAATAGCTTCTGTTGCTTCATAAACTTGTTTGCGCCTTGTTGCCGAAACGAAAACGAATAAACAAATTTCTCCCGCCTTTACCACGCCTAAACTGTGATAAATGTGCATGCAGGTCAAATCGAATTTAGCGAAAGCTTTTTCTCTAATTGCATACAAAGCTTCATTTGCCATATCCGTGTAAGCCGAATAATCAATTGCCACGACTGTATTATCGTGAATCACATCGGCACGAACTTGTCCTAGAAAAATATTGTGCGCGCCAATTGTGTGTTTGGATTGGTGCTTAGCAATCGACTCGGCTATAAATTTAGGCGAAATTGGGCCTTCTACAAATACATTTTTACTCATTTTTTATTTTTTTGCCACAGATTATATGGATTAAAAAGATTTTTTTCTTTTGCCACGAATTGCACGAATTTTCACGAATTATTTTTTGATTTTGTGAATAAAAATTTGTGGGAATTCGTGTAATTCGCGGTAGAAAACACAACACAAAGTATTTCAAAATCATTTTAATCCATATAATCTGTGGCTATAAATTTATTTCCGCATGACTAATAATTGCTTCATTGCCAAAGCTCCACCAGCAATGCTTTTTACATCTTTAAATTGCTGTTTTTGAAGCAATTCAAAAGCGATTTTACTTCTAATTCCTGATTGACAGAAAACATATATTTTCTGATTTTTATCCAGTTTTTCAATTTCACTTTCCAAATTTATTAACGGAATCTGAATTTGATTTTGCAAACTAATTTTTGGCGATTCATCAATATTTCGAACGTCTAGAAAAAGAACATTTTCATCATTTATTTCTTCCAAAACCGATTCAAAACTTACTTCTTCAATCACACATTTATTATATTTTTCTTCAAATGATTCTCTGCTTATTTCTTGAAAATCACTTTTATCGAAATCGTATTTTTGCTGTTCATTGTTCAATGTATTGTAAACCAATATTTTTCCGCTTAAAACCTCTCCAATTCCGAGAATCATTTTTAAGACTTCATTCGCCTGCAACATCCCAATAATTCCAACTGAAACACCAAGTACTCCCGCTTCTTCACAATTTAATGCATTCAAATTTTCTTCTGGATACAAACATCTATAAGTTGGTCCGTTTTGATAATTGAAAACCGAAACTTGTCCCTGAAACCTGAAAATAGAACCATAAACCATTGGCTTATTGGTTACCAAGCAAGCATCATTTATTACATATTTAATTGCAATATTATCTGTTGCATCAACAATAATATCATAGTTGTAAAATAACGAAAGGGCATTTTTTTCAAATAATTTTTCAGAAATCGCTTTTACTTTAACCAACGGATTTAAATCTAAAATCATTGCTTTGGCTTCCTTAGCTTTTGATTTTCCGATAGCATCCGTTTTGTAAATAACCTGTCTTTGAAGATTTGAAATTTCTATAACATCATGATCTACAATTCCGATTTCACCAACTCCCGCCGAAGCCAAATAAGGCAGAATCGCGGCGCCCAAACCTCCGGCACCAATTACCAAAACTTTTGATTCTGCTAATTTCTGCTGACCATTCTCTCCTATTTCTGGGAGAATTATTTGTCGGTTATATCGGTTATCTGCACTCATAATTTATCCTCCTGCAAATGGCGGTAATAAAGCTACTATATCACTTGTCTGTAAAGTGTAATCTGCTGTTTTTGAAACTATTTTTTGATTTACCGCAACTCGGAAAGTCAATACTTCTAACTCATATTTCTCGTCTAAATCCTGCAATAATTTTTGCAAAGACAATTCTTCGGAAAAAGATAATTTTTCGAATTCGCATTTCGTCTTTTCGGCAACAGCTCCAAAATATTTAACCTCAATCATTTTTATAAATTTAAATTCTGAAAAATGAATTCATCTTCAAAATGTTCTTGAAAATAAGAAATCCAGCTTGATGTATTTCGCACCACTTCACCAATTACGATAATGGCTGGTGATGAAATGTTTTTTTCAGCTACCAATTTAGTAATTGTACTAATAGTTCCGATCACTTTTTGTTCAGAATTTTTAGTTCCGTTTTGGATAATAGCAATTGGCAAATCGTCATTTCTGTTTGTTTCATAAATCGAAATAATTTCATTCAATTTATGCATTCCCATTAAAATCACTACTGTCGCGGCCGATTTTGAAGCCAAATGAACGTCTTTTGATAATTCATGAGCCGAAGTCGTTCCTGTAATTACCCAAAAACTCTCCGCTACTTTTCGCTGTGTCAAACTAATTCCGACTGAAGCGGGAACTCCCAGAGCAGAAGAAATACCAGGTACAATAGCGGTTTCGATACCAAAATCTTCTGCAAATTCGATTTCTTCACTTCCCCTTCCAAAAACAAATGGATCTCCACCTTTTAAACGAACCACATGTCCGTGCGTTTTTGCCATAGAAACTATCAAATCGTTGATTTGGTCTTGTGTATAAGCGTGACAACCTAGTCGTTTTCCAACAAAAACAATTTCGGCTTGTGGTGCATATTCTAACAATTCTTCATTTACCAAAGCATCATACAAAACTACATCGGCACTTTTTAAAGCTTTAATTGCTTTTAGCGTAATCAATTCAACGTCGCCCGGACCTGCGCCAACAATGGTCAATTTTGGTGTTTTTAAACTTTGCATAATTTTTTAGCTTAAATTGATATTCAGATCGTTTAATTCGTCTACCGAATTAATATTGGTTAAAGGAAAGTTTTCACTTTCTTTAATATTGATGATTTGGTGCGGAATATTGGCAAACAAATTCATCATTTTCAAATCGTCGTTATCAATTGCGCCTTTGATAACAGGCAATATTTTTTTAGAATAAATTCCGATTAACGGATGCAATCTGCTTTCTGAAGCAAAAACTGTAATTTCGGCTTCTATATTATGTTTTGAAATTAATTCTTGCAATAATTCGGTTGAAATTAACGGAATATCACAACTCAAAATCAAATTAAATTCGGTTTCAGAATGTGATAATGCAGTGTAAATTCCGCCAAGCGGACCTTTATCTACAATCAAATCTGGAATCTTTTCATATTCCAAATAATCATATTCTTTTGATGCTGTAATCAGCTTTATATTATCTGTAATAGGCAAAATCGCCTGAATGATATGCTCAATAAACGGTTTATCCTGAAACAGCACTAAACCTTTCTCAGATTGCATTCTGGAGCTTTTTCCTCCGCAAAGAATAAATACTGTTAGTGTTTCCATAACTATTTTTGTTTCAGGTTCTCTTTGTTTCAGGTTTCAGGTTTCAGGTTTCAGGTTTTGCCAATCTTTGTCCCGACGGTTGAAACCGTCGGCTATGTTTTCTATAGCATATCTTCACATTTTTTTAAATATAGCCCGAGGTTTCAACCTCGGGAACGCAATGGTAATCCATTCAATATTTCCAATTTTAAGGAAAAATCAATTTCACACTTGCCATTAAAATTACTGTTCCCAAAACCATTTTTAAGGTTCGATTCGAGAATTTTCCGCTTCCGTAAAATCCGCCTAGCATTCCTCCTACTACTGCAATTGGAACCAAATAAAAACTTTCCATCGGAATTGTTTTTCCTCCTAAAAAGAATCCCAGCATTCCGGCAAATGAATTCACAAAAATGAACAAACTCGAAATCGCCGCTGATTCTTTAACCGAAGCCCATCCTAAAAACAATAAAATTGGACTCAAAATTATTCCGCCCCCAATTCCGAGCATTCCAGATAATAATCCTATTGCAAAACCAATTGCCAATGCAAACGGAAGATTAATTTTTACTTCTTCTTTTTCTTTAAAATTAAAAACTCCAAACAATCTCAAAGCGGCAAAAACCAATACGACTCCCAAAACAATTTTATAAATAGCATTATCTAAAGTTATAAATCCGCCAATAAACGCCGCCGGAATCGATGCTATTGCAAACGGATAAAAGAGCTTTGGCTTGAAATAATTATTTCGATAATAGAATAAGAACGAAATACTTGAAACAAACAAATTCAACAACAATGCTGATGGTTTCATCACTGAAATCGGAAAAGCAAAAATGCTCATCAATGCCAAATATCCCGATGCTCCGCCGTGCCCAACACTAGAATATAAAAAGGCAATTATAATTAAGGCAAAACTGAATAATAGTATATTTTCGGAACTTAAAATGCTCATTTTTTTTGTTTCGTTTATTTTGTTTCAGGTTTCAAGTTGGTTTAGCTATATGTTTTTATTTATATACTGCTTTTCATCTTTAACAACTAAAATCTTTTTTCTTGGCTCTTTTTTCTATTTTCTCACACTCTAATCAATCGGCAATAATATAACTGCTTGTCCTTTTTTGTATTGTTCAACATTTTCAGGAACTATCAGTAAACTGTTCGCTACAGCAAAAGTATTCAGCATAGCAGAACTTTGGCCAGTTAAAACCGTCACATTAGTTTCGTCGTATTTTGCTTTTAAAAACAAGGTTTTCCCTGTGTCGTTTTTAATTTCTGAATTTAATTTTCGGACAACTTTCGGTTTATGAATTTCCGAAAATCCCATTCTGTTTTTTACTGCCGGAACAACATAAATATAAAAATTAGTTAGTGACGAAGCCGGATTTCCGGGAAGCGCAAAAACTAATGTTTCATTTTTAGATCCAAAGAACATTGGTTTCCCAGGTTTTTGATTGATTTTATAGAAAAGTTCTTTTACATCGTTTTGCAACAAGGCTTCTTTTACAAAATCATAATCTCCAACCGAAATTCCGCCCGAAATAAGAACAATATCATATTTTTTTAAAATCTCTTTTAAAGATTTTTTTGTTGCTTTCAGATTATCTTTTACACGATAAACTTTCGTTTTTTTAATTCCGATTGTTTGCAATCCTGCTTCAAGCATAACCGAATTACTTTCAAATATTTTGCCTTTTTTTAGTTTTTCCCCAGGTTGAACTAATTCATTTCCTGTCACTAAAATGGCAACTTTTGGCTTTTTATAAACCTCAATTTCTGTAATTCCCAAACAAGCTAAAAATCCAATTCCTGCCGGTGTCATTAAAGTATTGGCTTCAAAAACCGTTTCATCTTTGCGAATTTGCTCCCCAACGGGACGAACATTTGAAAATTTTTCCGGCATTGTAGCAATCAAAATGGAATCTTTATTTGCCATTACATGTTCCTGCATCACAACTGTATCTGCGTGATCTGGCACATGAGCACCCGTAAATATTCTAATTGCCTCTGTTGTTTTTAATTTTATATTCGAATGATCTCCAGCTTGCGAAATCCCAACAACGTCATATTGATGCCTAATGCTGTGTGCAAAAGCATATCCATCCATCGCCGACTGACGAAAAGGTGGCATATTGATTGGTGAAATCACTTTTTCTGCTAAAACATATCCTAAAGCTTTGCTTACCGAAATATGTTTGGTTGGCATTTTAGTACTATTCGCTTCAATAATTGCTATGGCTTCTTCAACTTTAATCATTACGGGGATATATTTAAAAGCAAAAAATACTTATTACAAATATAAGTATTTTTACTTAGTTAAAGTCATTAAAAATTTTAATTCTTTAAAAAATATAAATTTAGCGTAATTAATGCAAATAGATTCAGAAAAAATCAAAATAGCTTTTCGAAATTACGGATTTGATTTTATTTATTTCTGAAATTTCCTTTTGGAAGATAATACAGCCACGCAAATCCAATAAAAAACAGGATTGCCGAAGCTATAAAAGCCGGAACTAAAATCTCTTTATTATTTTCTAATGCATTATTCAGCGATGCATACAAAAGCCAAATCTGGATACTTACGTTTAAAATCAAAATAAAAATAAGTGTCGAAAGTATGTTGTTCAGTTTATTAGGATTTGCTCTGTTCTGGCTTCTTCTAAATGTGCTCATAATTCAAAAATTTAAATTAGCTATCTTTTTTCTCAATCAATGCTTTTACAAAAACGGCATTTTCTTTAAAAAACACTTCTAATTGTGGCAAAGCTCTTGGCGGAGGTCCAGCAATTACATCACCGGTGCTGGCGTCAAAAGATCCTTCGTGACACGGACAATGTATTATTCCGGTTCCGGGTTTGTAAAAAACAGAACAAGAAAGATGAGTGCATTTTTGTTCGTAAGCCCTAAAGTCACCATTCTCAAGATGGATCAAAATATACGGAATTGTACTTCCTTCCAAAACAAAACCTCTTGTTCCGCCAACTGGAACATCTTCTTTATTGCAAATAAAATGTTCTCCCTGAACTTCTTCCTTTGGCAATAAAAAGGCTTTTGCAGTTACAAATCCGGTTCCAACCATTAATCCGCCGGAAACGAAAGTTAGGAATTTAGCAAAATCGCGTCGGCTGACTTGAGTTGATTCTTGTTTTTTTATCGGAAAATCTTTTTTCCAGTTTTCATTTAAATTATCTTCTTTAGACATGACTCGTCATTTAATAAATTCGTAATTCTGTACTGCCTTTTGGCATCATAATATTTACTTTGGTTTTTACTTTTTCTTTACCAAAAATAAAATTGTTGACTGGCGTACTATTCGGTCTCATTTCTTCTATTTGCTCTTTTGTACCATAAAACAGTGCACCGCTTGGGCAAACTGTTGCACACATTGGTTTTTTGCCCACGCTTGTTCTGTCGTAACACATGGTGCATTTCATCATCAAATCGTATTCTTCGACTTTTTTGGTACTCCAAAAGGACACGCCATAACACAGTTTGAACAGCCAATGCATCTTTCTGTACTTGCTGTATGGACAACGCCAAATTCATCTTGCGAAATCGCATCTGCCGGACAGACATTCGCACAAACCGGATCTTCGCAATGCATGCAAACCTGAACTGTTGTCTGAATTGTCGATGCACGATCAACGTAATTCACGCTAATTAAAGTCTGCTGACCGTTTGTTTCACATTCGGCGCATGCCATTTCGCAGGCTTTACAGCCAATGCAACGTTGCATGTCTACAAAAAACTCTTCGCTCGTATTAAAATTGGTTAAATTCATAAGGTTAATTTTTTATAGATTAAACACTTGCATAAGCTTCAGATTCTTTAGCTGGCGGAGCAATTGTTCCTTGCGGAAATAATTGACAGGCGCAAACTTTAAACTCAGGAATTTTAGAAATTGGATCTAAAGTTCCCGGCGTTAATTGATTTGCCGATTTGTGTCCCGGCCAGTGGTACGGAATAAAAACGGTATCTTTTCTAATCGTTTCTACAATATTGGCAGGAAATAATCCTTCGCCTCTTCTGGTTACAACTCTAATTAATTCACGTTGTTTTATGCCATATTTTGATGCCATTTCTGGATGAATTTCTACCATTGGTTCCGGAAATTGATCTACTAATTTTCCGATTCTTCGAGTTTGTGTTCCGCTTAAGTATTGCGAAACAACGCGTCCGGTTGTCAATGTTATTGGATATTCTTCATCGGTAACTTCGCCCGGAAGTTTGTATGGCGCGGGATTAAAATGCGCTTTTCCGTCAGGAGTTTTAAATTTTCTGTCTTCCCAAAGTCTTGGTGTTCCCGGATGATCTTCGGTTGGACATGGCCAGAAAACCCCCATATTGTCTTCGACTTTTTTATACGTAATTCCGAAATAATCTGCTGTTCCACCTTTTGAAGCAACACGCAATTCATTGAAAATTTCTTCGCTATTATTGTACGTGAATTTATCTTTTTCGCCTAAACGTTCAGCAATTTCTAATAATATCGAAGTATCTGTTCTTGCTTCTCCCGGAGGCGTAACTGCTTGTCTGATTCTAATCACGCGACCTTCTGCTGATGTTGTTGTTCCTTCTTCTTCCTCTTGTAAAGATCCTGCCAAAACAATATCCGCATGTCTTGCAGTTTCATTCAAAAAGAAATCAATACAAACGTAAAACTCTAATTTTTCAAGAGCAGAACGCACATAATTATTGTTTGGAAGCGAAACTAACGGATTAAAACAGATCGAAATTAATCCTTTGATTTCGTCTCTGTGAATGGCTTCAATAATTTCATACGCCGTAAGTCCTTTTCCAGGTAAATCTTTTTCGTTGATTCCCCAAACTTCTGAAATGTATTTTCTATGTTCCGGATTTTCAATATCTCTGTTTCCTGGCAATTGATCGCATTTATGACCGTGTTCTCTTCCACCCTGACCATTTCCTTGTCCGGTAATTGTTCCGTAACCGCAATAGGGTTTTCCAATTCTTCCGGTTGCTAAAACTAAATTGATACAGCCTAAAACATTATCTACACCTTTTGAGTGATGCTCAATTCCACGTGCGTGCAATAAAAAGCTTGTTTTAGCTTTTCCCCACAACTCAGCGTACTGCTTTAATCTTTTCTTTAGCAATTCCAGTTACTTCTTCTGCCCATTCCAATGTATAATCTTTTACAGCATCAATCGTTTCCTGAAATCCTGAAGTATAATTATCAATAAAATCGTGATCGAGCATATCGTGATCAACCAAATATTTCAACATTGCGCCATATAAAGCCGAATCTGTTCCGGGTTTTACGTCTAAATGAATATCAGCCGTTCTAGCCAGCGGAATCATTCTTGGGTCAATAACAATTAGTTTTGCGCCACGATCTCTGGCTTTCCAAATCCAATGTGTAAGCGTTGGAAATGTCTCGCTGATATTTGCTCCGGTTACAATGATAACTTCGGCATATTCTAAATCAGAATAGTTGTTTGAGGCTCGGTCTAAACCAAAAGCCTTTTTATTTCCCGCTCCGGCGCTTACCATGCAAAGTCTTCCGTTGTAATCCAGATTTCTTGTTTTTAAGGCAACTCGAGCAAATTTTCCAACTAAATAACTTTTTTCATTTGTTAATGAAACCCCAGAAAGCATTGAGAAAGCATGTTTTCCGTACTTTTCCTGAATGCGTTTTATTTCAGAAACTGTTTTATCCATTGCATCATCCCAAGAAACTTTTTCAAAACCTTTTCCTTCTACTCTTTTTATTGGATGTAAAAGTCTGTCTGGGTGATTGTTTTGTAAATAACGCTGAACTCCTTTTGGACACAAACGACCTTCGTTGAAAGGAAATTCCATCCAAGGTTCAAAACCTACTACTTTATTTTCTTTTACCAATAACTGAATTCCGCATTGCATTCCGCAGAAACAACAGTGTGTTTTTACAACGTCGTCTGGTTCGTCTCTTCCATTATAACCATCTACTGGAGCGTAGTTTAAATGTGGTCCAAAGTCATCTATGATTTTCTCTATTGATACTGGTAGTTTTGCCATTTTTTTTTTAGTTTTCAGTTTTCAGTCGCAGTCGCAGTTTAAATCTGTAAACTGAAAACTGCAACTGCATACTTTTTATAAATTATCCAAATAAATTTCCGCCCTCTAATCTGGCTTTCAAATGTGCTTGTGCTAAGCGAGATCTTTTTCCTTCTGGACTTAAATCGAGGTGAGAAGTTCCGTCTTCGTGAGTGAAATCGAAACCTAATTCTTTGGTTACAATTTTTAAATCGTCAATATGAAGTTTTGTAGCAAATTCTTCGCCTGTATGCGGACAAACTGCCATTCCTTTTTTGATTCCTTCTTGCTTGTAAATATGTGCTCCAATTTGCGCCGGACGCTGAATGATGTGAAAGAATTTTCCAAACGGAATCCAAAGCAAAAACATAATTACTGTTACACAATGAATTACAGCAAGAAAATCATATGCAAAACCTTTCATGAATTGATATGAATAAGTCAAACATAATCCTGTAACCGAAATTGCAATTAATAGAATTAGTGGCAATAAATCACCTTCAAAAGTTTGAGTTGCAATTAATCCCGGATTTGTTAATCTTCTTCTTAAATAATAAACAGATCCAATTATAACAAGCCATGAAGACCAGTTTAAGGCATGGAAAATTAGAAATGCTAAAAAGGAATTTATCTGAAAATCCATCATTTTAAATCCGAAGAAATGTGCTTCGTAAATTGAAATGGAATTTGGTGCCAATGTAAAATGAATCCATCCAAATGTGAGCGGAATTGTAATTGCAAAAGCCGATAAACATCCTATTGCAATACAAAAATGGGCAAACCAACGCCATTTACTTCTCGGATAAATAAACCTTTGAACTAAAATATTCTGTACTGATTCTTTTCCTAAAAACCATAAATGCGAAAATACTTTTCCTGTAAAAAGAAATCTAAGACTTCTTTTAAAATACATCCAAGTTGGAGGCCTTTGAAGCCAAACGGTATATCGATAAACGATTCCAAAGAAAGCAAATACGGTTCCGAATAAATATGTAACTAATGCCGCATCAAAATTTTGTAATTGTCTTGATCCGTAAAACACTAGAATAATTGTAAGTATAGATACTAGTGTTGCAACAAGTAAGGCTTTGGAATTGTACGTTTTATCTTTCATCCTTAATTTTTAATTTTAATGATTACTTCTTAACTTGGTTTTTCACAATTTTTACGATTATAGAACCACCAATTGATACCTGTAGCTAATATAGTGAAAAAACAAACACCAATAAAGAATTGATTTACAGTACCATTAGCAGAAATATTATTTCCTATTAATTTAGAAAAGATAAATGGTCCAAATGCGACGATTGTCGCTGTCCAACCAATAACTCCGGCGACCTGACGTGGATTTTCTTTAAAAATAATTGGATATTGTCTAAAAGTTCCGGCATTTCCAATTCCTGTAAAAAAGAACATTGCTAAAATTACTCCCACAAAAAGCGGAAATTGATCCATGCTTGTTGGTGCAACTAATCCTTGTGTTACTAAAATGATAGCTCCTGCCAAAATTCCTAAACCTGTAATAGTTGTTAATATTGCTCCTCCAACTTTGTCAGCTACAAAACCAAACATAATTCTGCTTGAAGAACCTAATAATGGGCCATAAAATGCATATACTAAAGGATCTGGTGCATTTGGAAAATCTCCATAAAGAAATTTAATCATTAAAGGAAAAGCCGCAGACAAACCTGCAAAAGTTCCGAAAGTCATTACGTATGTAATCGTACAATACCAAGTATGTTTATTTGAGAAAATATCCAATTGTTCTTTTATTGAAGCTTTCATTGGAATACTTCTTAAATAAAACCAACTCACAAGTGCCATGATTATTAAAAATGGTGCGTACCAAAATGCTCGCAGACTGCAAGAATATTGGTTTGTTTTTTACTGCAGTATTTTCAGCACTAATATTATTTAATATTTTTTCGGCTAGTTTTGGATTTGCATTTGCGATCGCTTTTGCTTTTGTTTTAACCGGAAGAGAAGTAAATATCACTACATTATCATGAGAATTCACGGCTGTGCTTACAGAATCAATAACATTTTTCTTTACGTTGGAAAGAATTTTTGTCTGTACTTCTGAATCAAGAGTTGCAAAAACTTCTTTTTGTTTTTCTATTGATGAATTTTGAAAAACCGTTAACGTTTCTTTTGGATCAATACTTGTAAATACGGTTGAAGCTCCAAAAATTCCGATACTAATAACCATTGGTGTAACGAATTGTGCAAGCGAAACTCCAAAATTCCCAATTCCTGCCTGAATTCCTAATGCAGTTCCTTTTAATCTTTGAGGAAAAAATAAACTTGTACTTGGCATATATGAAGAAAAATCGCCTCCGCCAAAACCTGTTGTAAAAGCTAAAACTGCAAAAACCCAAAATGGTGTATTTACATCCATAATTGCAAAACCAATTCCGATTACGGGAACTAATTTTATTGCTGTTGCAAAAGATACAATGTGGCGGGTTCCAAAAATTGGAAGCAGAAATGTGTGAATTATTCTTAAAAATCCTGTCGCTAATCCAGGTATTGCCGTTAACCAAAAAAGTTGATCTTTTGAAAAATTAAATCCTAATACGGGTAATTTTACCGCTATAACACTCATCATAAACCATGAGGCAAATGATAATACTAATGTGATTGTTGTAATTGTTAAAGTTCTCCATGCAATTTTACTTCCGCCAGCGTTCCAAAACGTTTCATCTTCTGGGCTCCATTTGTCTAACCAAGTTTTCATTTTATTAAATTTTAATTTATCTATTGTCTTCTATTTCTCTTATAAAATCGGGTGATTTGCTTCGCATTGCAGTGATGATTGTTCGGTGCATCCAGATTAAGCAGATTACGGAAACTATGAATATAAATATCCATGAGCTTGTCCATAATCCTGTATAATTGAGGAGGTAACCAAAGATTATTGGGCCTAAAAACCCACCCAAACCGCCAATTAAACCAACCATTCCGCCCACAACTCCTACTTCATTTGGAAAATATTCCGGAATATGTTTGTAAACTGCCGCTTTACCAATTCCCCACGAAATTCCTATTAGCGTTACCAACACCACATACACCCAAAGATTGGCGCTGAAGTTGATTTGGGTAATTCCTTTTGCTAATAATTCTTTCTTTTTTACTTCCTGATTTTGTTGTACAATGATTTCTTGCCAAGATTTTTTTACAGGAAAAACAGAAGATTCGCTATTTATTTCGAGATCTTTTTTATTATTAATTTGATGTGGATTTCCGTTGACTATTATTTTATCTGCAGAAATTTCAGTTACAATTCCGTTGCTTGTAGACATAACTCCCGGACCAGCAGTGAAGATTTCCATTTTAGGAAACATCAATAAAAAACTGATTACAATTGATGAACCCAAAACCCAATACATTACTTTTCTGGCTCCGAATTTATCTGAAAGGTAACCACCAAAAGCTCTGATAACTCCAGATGGAAGGCTAAATATGGTAGCAAACATTCCGCCCATTACTAATGTAGTATTGTAAACATTCATGAAGTTTGGAAGAAGCCATTGCGAATAAGCCACGAAGAATCCAAAAACCAAAAAATAATAAGTTCCAAAACGCCAAACTCTGGTCTTTTTTAGTGGAGATAATAATTCTTGAACTGTTTTTGAAACTGCCAGATTGGTTTTGTTTTTAGCAAAAACAAGAAAAAGTATTCCTATTATTACTAAAGTTGTCGCATAAATAACCGGAAGCATTTTCCAGCCGTTTACAGGATCATTTTCAGATAAATTATTTAATAATGTAGGTGCAATAAAAGTGGTAATTGCGGCACCAGCATTTCCCATTCCGAAGATTCCTAATGCTCTTCCTTGCCATTCTTTTGGGTACCAAACCGAAGTATATCCAATTCCGACAGCAAAACTCGTTCCTACCAATCCAAAGAAAAAACTCAGAATAGCAAAACTCCAAAATGAACCAGCAAATGGCAATAAAAAAAGCGGGAAAGAACATAGAAACAATAAAGCCGAAAAAACTATTTTTCCGCCATACTTGTCTGTCAAAATCCCAATTGGAAGTCTGAAAATTGAGCCTGAAAGAATTGGAATTCCAAGAAGCCAACCAATTTCTACAACGCTAAAGTTGAAAATTCCTTTGTCTGCCAAAAAAGTTACTAAAACACCATTTAATGTCCAACAAGCAAAACAAATTGTGAAGGCAAGTGTATTAAGAAATAAAATTCGGTGAGATTGAGATAAATTACTCATAAACTATCTAGATTACTTGATTATAATTGAGTAATTCTCCTCAATTATACAAGCAAAATTATAGCCTGATATTCGTACTTAAAATGACATATATCATATAAGAGATAATTTTATCTTATTTTAAAACATCCTAAATAATAAAATTAAGACTACAAAAAAAGCCTTTCTTAAAATAAGAAAAGGCTTTTTTTTGTGTTTTATTTTAAACTAAACTTTAATATTTTCTATCCATATCTTTGGCATATTCTGGTGATTTCTCTTTCATTAATTTCACGACAACGCGATGCATCCAGATTAAGCAAATAAGTGAAACTGCTAAAATAAACATCCATGAACTTGTCCAGAAACCAGTTGTACTTAATAGATAACCAAAGATAATTGGACCAACAAATCCGCCTAAACCGCCCAGCATTCCAACCATTCCGCCGACAACTCCTACTTCATTTGGAAAATAATCTGGAATGTGTTTATAAACTGTCGCTGAACCAATTCCCCATGCTGAGCCTATCAGAATTACTAAAACCAAATAAATCCACATATTGGCTTCAAAATGAATCTGAGTAATTCCTTCGGCTAATAAATCTTTCTTTTGAACTTGCTGATTTTGTTTTACGACAACTTCCTGCCATGATGTTTTTGAAGGCAAAAATTTGCTGTGTTTTGCATTTTTATCTTCTTGTGTTATAGGATATGTTTTGTCTCCAATAACAATTTTATCTTTCGCGACTTCAGTAACGGTTCCTGCTTTTGCGGCGGTAATTCCTGAACCTGAAGTTGTGATATCCATTTTGGGAAACATTAAAAGGAAACTTAAAATAACTGACGAACTCAAAACCCAATACATTACTTTCCTAGCGCCAAAACGATCAGATAAAAATCCTCCATAGGCTCTGATTACTCCAGATGGCAAACTAAATATGGCGGCGAAAATTCCGCCCATAACTAAAGTTGTGTGATATACATTTAAAAAATTAGGAAGAAGCCACTGCGAAAAAGTTACAAATGAACCAAAAACAAGAAAATAATACAATCCAAAACGCCAAACTCTGACACTTTTAAGTGGCTGAAAAACTTGACTTATGGTTTTTGGAGCCGCTTCAATTTTTTTGTTTTTTGTAAAAATCAGAAAGACAATTCCCATTGTAAGCAAAACACTTGCGTAGATAACAGGAAGCCATTTCCAGCCATTTTCAGGATCACTTTCGGAGAATTTTGTCAATAATGTTGGTGCAAGAAACGTTGTTAATGCTCGCACCGGAATTTCCCATTCCAAAAATACCTAAAGCCCTTCCCTGCCATTCTTTTGGGTAATATACAGAAGTATATCCTACTCCAATTGCGAAACTGGTTCCTACCATTCCGAATAAAAAACTCAAAATAGCAAACGTCCAGAAATTATAAGCAAAAGGCAAGAGAAACAACGGAATTGAACTTAAAATTAATAAACAGGAATAAACAGGCTTTCCTCCAAATTTATCTGTGAGAATTCCCATTGGCAAACGCATAACAGAACCCGTTAAAATTGGAATTCCCAAGAGCCATCCAATCTCGACGACACTCCATTCAAAAATACCACGATCATTTAAAAAAGTTACTAATACTCCGTTTAGCGTCCAGCAAGCGAAACAAATTATAAAAGCTAACGTATTAAAAAACAGAATGCGATGAGATTGAGAAAGATCTGCCATAGAAAAATAGTGTTAGAATTATTACTTTAAAAATTTAACCTATAAATCAATATTGCATGAAAAAATAAGAATGCTTTTCTTGCAAAAAATAAGAATAGATTAAAATTAGAAAAAAATCATCTAAAACACTAATAATAAATAACATAACCGATTAAAAGTAATTATTACTTAATCTGTCCTTTTATCGATTAAATTTTACAAAAACATATTCTGAGACGTTTCTGAGCTGTTTTTGATGCTTTAACTTATTTTACAAGGCATTAAAAACAAGCAATTTAAATGTAAAATACTACAATTTTCGAATCTGAAATAAAAAATTTTTAACATTTTTTTCAATATCAATTCAATCATAAGTAATTAATTATCAGTTAATTATACATGCGTTCACGTTTCTTAAAAAACACATTTACAGACTTTTTCAAAAAAAATCCTGTAAATTTTTGGTTTTTATTATATTAAAATTAACTTTGTCTATAGGATTAGTAGAGTTTAGATTTTTATTGAAAACCAAAAAAACTATATTTTGAAAACAACCGAAAGCATATCGTATTTAAATCTTCAAAAAAAATATACTTATAACAATTGTTGTTATATGTGCTTCTGTTGCTAATTCATCATGCAATACATTCGTCATTTGATTCATTTCTGTAAGTCAAAAACGAAATTCAAATTCACCCACAAGATTACTTTTATTGGAAATACAAATATCTGGCTGATGCATATTTTGCATTGCGATGATATTTTGAATATACCCCTATTTTAAAAAAGAAACTAATTAACAACTAAAAAAAACTAAAATGAAAAATATGCAAACGTGTTGCTGTAAATAAAAAAGGCCATTTCTGCGGCAACAGAAATGGCGAGGCTTAAAGAACATTTATCACTAAATCAAGGAAACAATTAGAGGGTTGAAAATTCAACGCTCAGGGCGCCTTGTTAATTACTTAAACCATTACAAAGAAATGAAAAATAATTTAAAGATATACTCTATATTATTTCTCCTGCTCCTGACGGCGGGAATTAATGCTCAAAACACGACTCCCTTGATCCAATCAAAACTTGACGGAACTGTTGTCGATGATGTTACAAATCAACCCATTATAGGCGCATCTGTTATTATTAAAGGTACAACTCACGGCGTTCAAACAGACACAGAAGGAAAATTTTATTTTCAAACCGGACAAAAATTCCCTTATACTTTAATTGTAACTTATATAGGATACAAAAAAACAGAGGTTGTAGTTGATAAAAACCCTGTAATCATTAACTTAAAAGAAGAACGTCAGGAACTTGATGAATTAGTAGTTGTTGGATATGGGTCACAAAAACGAAAAGACATTACAGGTTCAGTAGCCTCGGTTCCAAAGGCCAATTTGTCTCAAGTAACTTCATCGGCAGATAACCTTTTGAGAGGTGCGGTTCCTGGTGTGGTAGTTACACAAAGTTCAGGACGTCCGGGCGCTTCATCAAGTGTGCGCATTCGTGGAGGAAACTCAATTACTGCTGGTAATGAACCTCTTTATGTATTGGATGGCGTTTTAATTTACAACGACAATAACAATGGTACGGCAGGTGTAGCATACGCAGGAGCTTCGGTGAATGTACTTTCGACAATAAATCCTGCTGATATTGAATCTATTGAAGTTTTAAAAGATGCATCAGCAACTGCTATTTATGGATCGAGAGGTGCAAATGGCGTTGTTATTATTACTACCAAAAAAGGAACAAAAGGACAAGATAATATTTCGTACCAAGGCTATTTTGGATTCCAGAATGTTTCAAAAAAATTAAATCTGATGGATGCCAGCCAATGGGCGAGCTTGCGCAATGATGTTCAGGCAAGTATTGGTCAAGCTCCTTCTTTTACTCCCGCTCAAATTGAAGCTTTTAAAACATCTGGAAGTTATGATTGGCAAGATGCTGTTTTTAGAACTGCCGCTCCTATTCAAAATCATCAATTGACTTTTTCTGGTGGAGACGATCGTTCTAGATATACAATTTCAGCAGGTTATTTTGATCAGGACGGAATTGTGATTGCAACTGATTTCAAGCGTATTTCGCTTCGTGCTAATTATGAACGAAATTATTCTCAGAAATTCAAATTTGGTGTCAATGCAAATTATACAAACTCTATCGCAAATGGAATCGGAACAAATGGAGGTTCTTCTGCTGGAAGACAGCCAAATCCGCTAGTTGTAGCGTTGTACCAGCCACCAGTTGTACCAATAAAAAATGATGATGGAAGTTACAATTTAACTAATAACCCATACGCAACGGCAACCAACGGCATTATTCCGAACCCGATTAATGATTTGGAAAATACAACCAATGAAACCAAAATTAATAGAATCTTAACGAGCTTATTTGGCGAATTTAAATTCAACAAAGAACTTACCGCAAAAGTGGCAGTGAGCGGTGACGTAATCGACACAAAACAAAATTATTATGCGCCGTCAACAACTACAACAGGAGCGGGAACTAAAGGTTTGGCTTCTGTTGGAGATCGACGTGTAAGCTCTGTATTGAATGAAAACACATTAAACTACAATACTAATTTCGGCGAAAACCATAAATTCTCTGCTTTGGCAGGATATACACTTCAATATACTGAAGGTGAAGTAGTAAATGCTGGAGCGCAGTATTTTGTAAATGATGCGAACACTTATAATGCTTTGCAAGATGGTGTTCCAGTAAAACCTTATAGTGAAGCTTTTGAAAGTGTTTTAAAATCCTGGCTGGCAAGAGTAAATTATTCTTATAAAGGAAAATACAATTTTACGCTTTCAGGTCGTGCCGATGGTTCTTCAAGATTTGGATCAGAATCACTTTGGGGTTATTTCCCATCAGCAGGATTTTCATGGAATATTACCGATGAAGAATTTGCAAACAATATCAAAGGTGTAACCGAAGCTAAACTAAGACTTACAGCCGGAACAACTGGAAACCAAGAAATTGGAAATTATCTTTCACTTGCCTCAATGGGTTCTGTAAATTATGCTTTTGGTGGAACTTTAGCAACTGGACTTGCCCCTACCCGATTAGCCAATCCTGATTTGAGATGGGAAAAAACAAATCAATATAATGTTGGTTTAGACTTATCATTATTGGACCGAAAAATCAATTTTGTTTTTGATGTTTATTACAAAAAAACAAAAGATTTGTTGATCAACGTTCCGGTGCCATTGACCTCTGGATATGCGACAGTACTTCAGAACATTGGTGGAGTTGAAAATAAAGGTCTTGAAATTGGCTTGACGACTGAAAACATAAAAACAGAAAATTTCTCATGGAATTCTAACATTGTTTTTTCTACCAATAAAAATAAAGTAACAGAAATAGGAAACGGTGTAGATCAATTTTTCCCTGTTGTGCCAAACGGCTCTTTATTACAGCAACAACCGGTAACTGTAAAAGTTGGCTTGCCTCTTGGAACTTTTTGGGGATACAGAACAAACGGAATTTTCCAGACGCAAGAAGAGGTGAATACACAGCCTAAAATCAACAGTTTGGCTAATACAAAAGTGGGAGACAGAAAATATGTTGACACAAACGGCGATGGCGTAATTACAGCTCTTGACAAAGGAAATCTTGGAACTTCACAGCCAAAATTTGTTGGAAGTTTTGGAAATACAATCTCTTACAATGACTTTGATCTGAATTTTTCTTTCCAAGGTGCTTATGGCGGAAAAATATTCAATGCCTTAAATCAGCAATTAGAAATTTCAACACTTGGAACCAATGTTGCCGAAACTTTAGTTGACAGATGGACGCCAACAAACCCAAGCAATGAAATTCCACGTGCATCAAGTTCTCCATTAGGAATTGTTTCTGAACGTTATGTTGAAGATGCCTCATTTTTGAGATTGAAATTAATCACATTAGGTTATACACTTCCAAAAAGCGTTTCAAAAAAACTGGGAACAAAAAGCGTGAAATTCTACATCTCAGCCGAAAACTTAATTACATGGACAAAGTACACTGGTTATGATCCAGAGGTAAGTTCATACGAACAAAACAACTTATATCCGGGAATTGATTTTGGTTCTTATCCAAACTCAAAAACATTCATCTCGGGCTTGAACGTAACTTTCTAAGTAAAAAAATAAAATGAAAAAGATCATTATAACATTATTATTAAGTGCGGGCTTATTTGCATCGTGCACCGATTTAGAGGTAACACCAACCTCTTTTGTAACCGAAGACAACTATTTTAAAACCCAAGATGACGCCATTGCAAGTGTTACGGCTGTTTATGCTTCATTAAGTTTAGATCCGGGAGAACAAAGTTTATTTGGAAGAAATTTATATTTCTTGACTGATATGGCTAGTGATTATCTTCGCTGCAGGAGTTTCTGCCACAAATCCACAAGTTAGAGCTTTGAGCAGTTTGACTCATGATGCAACTTCAGATCGTGTTCAAGTCGCTTGGAGACAAATCTATGCTGGAATCAACAGAGCCAATGTTTCGATTGATAATGTTCCCAAAGTAGCTGGAACTGAAGCAGTAAAAACAAGATTAGTCAACGAAGCCAAATTTATTAGAGCATTATTATATTTTCAGGCAGTTCGTCTTTGGGGAGGCGTTCCAATTGTTTTGCACGAGCCAACATCTATTGAGCTAGAAAGCTTAAAATCAAAAAGAAGAACTGTAGAAGAAGTTTATGCGCAGATTATTTCGGATTTGAAGGATGCTGAAAATCTTCCAAAAACATATCCTGCAACAGATGCCGGACGTGCAACTTCAGGTGCTCGCAAAAGCAATTCTGGCAAAAGTTTATCTGACAAGAAAAGACTGGCCAAACGCCATTGCAAAATCAAGAGAAGTTATTGATGGAGGATACGGTTATGCTTTATTTGAGAATTTCCAAGACATTTTCACTAAAACTAAAAAGAACGGAAAAGAACATATTTTTTCTGTTCAGTTTGAACCAAACCAAGCTGGAAACGGATCAAGCGGAAGCACATTTCAAGCGACTTCATTTACAGGATTTACCGCCACTGAACCGGCAGATATTATTTCGGATGTTGCTTTGTTTTATGACATTTATGCGGCAGGAGATACACGCAGAGATGTGAGTTATGCTAAACAATTACTGAATCCTGCTACCGGAACGCTTTATACTTTTCCAAAACCAATCTTCAAAAAATATTTGGATTTGACCAATTTGGCAACTCCTGCAAACGTAGCCATCAACTTTCCAGTTATTCGTTATGCTGACATTTTATTGTCTTTGGCAGAAGCCATAAACGAACAAGGCGGACCAACTGCAGAAGCATACGAATTAATCAACCAAGTACGCAGAAGAGCTTTTGCAAAACCAATTACAACTCCGGATGCTACAGTCGATTTAGTTGGATTGACTCAAACCAGTTTTAGAGCAACAATTCAAGAAGAACGCAAAAAAGAATTTGTTCAGGAAGGACAGCGCTGGTATGATTTAGTAAGATGGGGAACTTTGGTTACTGAAGTGAAAAAAGTAACAGCTAAAAATTCTGTTTCTGAAAGAAATAATCTGTATCCGATTCCACAAAGTGAAAGAAATATTGACCCAGTTGGCTTGCCTCAGAATCCTGGATATTAAATTTCAACACATAGAAACATAGATTCATTTTTTTATAAAAAGGATTCTAAAGAGAAACATATTTCTCACACATAGCGACTATGTGCATTTAAATAAGTGAAACGCCTTTTTTCAAGTTCAAAGAACTATGATTCTATGTGCTTAAAAAAAATGATTATTAAAAAAAGCTTATAACTAATAAACTATAAAAAATGAAAAATTTTAATTTTAATACTGCTTTCAAAAGTCCTAAAAAAGGGCTTTTGATTACAGCGCTCCTAGTTGCACAACTGGGAACAGCGCAAGATAAACCAGAAGAATTTAAGGGTGTTATCGGGAAAACTTTAGCCGATTCAAAAGAATATTGGCCAGAACCGGTAAAAGCTCCTAAAGGCGCACCAAACGTAATCTGGATTTTATTAGATGACGTAGGATTTGGTGCTTCAAGTGCTTTTGGAGGTTTGATCAGCACGCCAACTTTTGATCAGTTGGCCAATAATGGTTTGCGTTATACTAACTTTCATACAACCGCTATTTGTGCGCCAACTCGTGTCGCATTATTAACTGGAAGAAATTCTGGAAGAGTACATGTTAGCGGATTTTCACACACGATTTTATCTGCTGGTTTCCCAGGTTGGGACGGAAGAATTCCTTCGGATAAAGGAACTATTGCAGAGATTTTACGTGAAAACGGTTATAACACTTTTGCCGTTGGAAAATATGGTGTTACGCCAGATGAAGATGCTACAGATGCTGGTCCGTTTGACAGATGGCCAACTGGAAAAGGTTTTGATCATTTCTACGGATTCTTAGGTTCTCAAACCGATCAATACAATCCTGATTTGGTAGAAGATCAAGTTCACGTTACGCCAGATGGACGCCACTTAAATGAATTAATTACAGACAAAGCGATCAGCTATATCCAAAAACAACAAAAAGCGGCGCCAGGAAAACCTTTCTTCTTGTATTATGCACCGGGCGCAAGACACGCACCTCATCAAGTTGCTACAAAATGGAGCGATCCTTACAGAGGAAAATTTGACAAAGGCTGGGATGCTTACCGCGAAGAAGTGATTGCGAACCAAAAGAAATTGGGTGTAATTCCGGCAAATGCTGTTTTGCCAGAACGCAATCCGTTGATCACAGATTGGAAAAAATTGTCTCCAGATCAAAAGAAAGTATATGCAAGATTCATGGAAGTTTATGCCGGATTCTTGACTTATACTGATTATGAAGTGGGAAGAGTTGTAAATTATCTGAAAGAAAGCGGACAGCTTGACAACACTGTAATTTTTGTTGCAATTGGCGATAACGGGGCAAGTAAAGAAGGAACTACAGAAGGAACAATCAACCAAAGTTTATTTGCTCAAGGCGTAACTGATGAACAAAATTTAAAAACGAACTTAGCAAATATCGATGAAATTGGTACAGCAAAAGGTCTAAATACAAACTATCCATTAGGATGGGCACAGGCGACAAACGTTCCGTTCAAAAACTGGAAACAAGATGCGCAGTCTGAAGGAGGAACTCATAATCCGTTGATTGTGTTTTATCCAAACGGAATTAAAGACAAAGGCGGCATCCGAAATCAATACAGCCACGTAACCGATTTGCTTCCAACAACTTTAGATATCGTAGGCGTTAAAGCTCCGGAATATATCAAAGGTATCAAACAGGATATTATTCAGGGTTCATCTTTATATGCTTCTTTGGATAATGCTAAAGCCGAATCATTACACAAAGTTCAGTACTACTACATCTTTGGAAATAGAGCCATTTATAAAGATGGATGGAAAGCCGAGGCGACGCATGCAAATCCGTTTACTGCGGCAAAAACTGCTGGTGCTCAGACGCCTGCACCAAGTAATTTTGATGCTGATGTTTGGGAATTATACAACTTGAACGAAGATTTCAACGAGCGAAACAATTTAGCGACAAAATATCCAGAGAAATTAGCCGAGCTTAAAAAATTATTTGATGAGCAAGCCAAAGAAAACAACGTTTATCCATTGATTGACTGGCAGGATGTAATCACAAGAAAAATACATAATAATGGTCCAGACAAAGGCAAAAGTCTTCAAGACTTAATCAAACAAGTGACAAAACCAGGAGAAGGTACAACTACTGCCGGAGGTAGCCATTAAGATCGAGATTTTAAAACCTGCAAGGTTTCTAAAACCTTGTAGGTTTCATTATAAGAAATAGAAATACATTTTGATTTAGAATTCACTAAAATCACAATAAACAACAAAAAAGAACAATTTAAACACTACTAATTCTATAGAATTAAAAGTTTTTAATTTAAATTTACACTTTATAACTTTTTGGTTTTCAATAACACACAATAAAAAATAAGAAATCATGAAACGAGTAGACTATGAAATTATAGGAAAAAAATCATCGTGGGCGCGATTGTTTTTTTAGTTCCGCTAGTCATATTGGCGGGAGGTTTAGCATTAATTAATCAATTTTTAAAATAAGAAATCATGGCAATAGTACAAAGAGAAAAACTGACAAGAGATTTACTGATAAGTCTTTTTATATATTCTTTGCCGGTAGTGGCAATTTTCCTTTACTTCAAATTAAGCAACAATTTGGTAAGCGAGTCTCACATTTCGCTTCCTGCTTTTTTAGAATTCTCAAAACCTGCTTTTGAAAACATCAGAACTTGGGGCCTAACCGTTTTTATGCTGGTTTTAGGAGTTATCGAATTTGCCGCAGGTTTATACGATGACGAATGGACTGGCGAAGAACGCAAAATAGATATTGTTTGTTTTCTTGCTCCAAAATTGCTTTTGCCTCCCGTAATTGCATTTTTCAGCTTGACTGCGTTACCTTATTTGATTCCGAATTTGGCTAATTCACTTTCTTGGGTTCCTTTCTGGGGCGGATTTTTCCTGATCGCAATTGCTGATGATTTGACGCAATATTGGTACCACAGATTGCATCACCAGGTTCCGTTTTTATGGCGTTTTCATAGAACACATCACTCTGCTCCTTATATGGGAATGGCGATGGCTTCTCGTCAAAACTTTATTTATACGGTTCTTTTTTCTCAAATTTATTTGACTGCGACTCTAACTTATTTAGGTTTAGGATTGCCAGCTTTATTTGTTTTGGTCATCAAAAGTTTCATCACTTTGGGCGCGCATTCGAGTATTGCTTGGGACAAACCATTTTATAAATACAAAGTTTTGCATCCAATTGCATGGGTTTTAGAGCGTTTGATTTCGACTCCTGCAACGCATCACGCACATCACGCAGATACAAGCGGAGACGGCGTTGGACACTTTAAAGGAAACTTCGGGAATATGTTTTTCATTTGGGACGTCATCTTCGGAACGGGATTAATCACCAGAAAATTCCCAGAGTCTTACGGAACAAAATCATACAAACAAGAAGAATGGTACGCACAATTTTTATGGCCGATATTCAAGTCTAAAAAAGAAGGAAGTTCTCTTGCCGAAGGTGTTTTGTCACTTCCATCAAAACCAAAAGTTGTTGAAGAAGCTCCTGCTCCAGTTTTAGAGCAAGTTTAATCTTAAAAAGATGAAAAACACGACTTTCAAAAATAGTTTGACAGCAATTGTATTTTTACTTGCAATTGCTGTTTTTTCGCAAAATAAAAGCGGAAATTCCTTGACTCTAGATTCTTTTTATTCGAAAATCCAAAGCCATAAAAATCCGCAGATTATTGATGCAAGAGGCCCTGACGAATTTGCTCTGAATCATATTATTGGAGCTGTAAATTTCAATTTGGAATCAAAAGATTATGCAAAGCAAGTTGCAAAATTAGACAAAACAAAACCGGTTTTTATTTACTCGATTGGAGCTGGAAGAAGCGTTCAATTACAAAATGAATTGCTTAAAAACGGTTTCTCTGAAGTTTATAGTTTAGAGGGCGGAATAGCCAATTGGATTGGTGGTGGAAAACCTTATTTTGCCAATTCCAAAAGCAAATTAACCTTAGCAGAATACAACAAAATCATTTCTGATAACAAAACGGTTTTAGTTGATATTGGCTCTGTTTACTGCGGTGCCTGCAAAAAAGTAAAACCGATTCTGGAAACCATAAAAGCACAATACGGAAGCAATCTGAAAATAGTTAAAATCGATTTGGAAGACAACAAACAAGTCATCGCCGATTTGAAAACGATTAAAGTTTTTCCGACTTTAATTTTATATCAAAATGGAAAAATTATTCTTAAAAAAGAAGGTTTTGAAAATTTGAAAAATGAGGTTGATGTGGCTTTGGCTTCGAAATAACTTTTTGACTTTTATTAGACTTAGACAACCACAATATTGTCATTTCTGTAAAGGTTAGATATTTCGGTAACAAAATTTAAATTTAATAAATTTTGTTACGATGAGAAATAATAGTCAAGATTGTACATTAGAGAGGAACTATTTAGAGAAATATCGTTTCTTGATAAAAGAATATGAGCAGGTGAAAAACAAAACTCATCCACTTTATAAAAAGGCGATGGATTTTTACACAGCAAATGACACGTGCAGAAAAAGTTTCTTAAAGTATTATAATCGCTATAAACAGAGTGGGAAATCTCAGGATCTATTGCCTCAAAAGCGAGGTCCAAAATATAAAACCCGACGTCCTTTGCCTTTTATAGAACAAAAAGTAATCGAATTAAGAGAAAAAGGAAACAACAAATATGAAATTGTTAGTATCTTAAATCCCAAATTAGGAAAACATGCACCATCATATTCTGGAGTTTATAATATTTTAAAAAGGCATAAAATAAATAGATTAACTCCGAAGATTAAAAAGAATCATCAGAAAATAATCAAGGAAAGAATGGGACAGCTGGGTCATATTGATTGTCATTATTTAAGTAAAAGCATAATTCGTGGAGAAAATAAAAAACTCTATTTAGTCTGTGTAATTGATGATTACAGCCGGATTGCCTGGGCAGAATTAGTTCCAGACATTACCAGTTTAACAGTGATGTTTGCGTCATTAAAATGCTTAAACATCCTAAGCAGTCATTATGAAATAAAATTTGAAGAGATATTATCTGATAATGGAGCTGAATTTGGACCTAAAACAAGCAAAGTCAAAAATAACCATCCATTTGAAAGAATGCTGATGGAATTAGGAATCGTGCACCGATATACAAAACCTTACCGTCCACAGACAAATGGTAAAGTAGAGCGGTTTTGGAGAACTCTGGAAGACGATTTATTAAGAGACACGGATTTTGATTCTCAAGAAGAGCTAAAAGAAGAATTATTACAATATTTATATTATTATAATCACGAAAGACCACATCAGGGAATCGATGGAAAAAAGCCAATTGAAATGATAAATCCGTTACCGAAATAAGTGACTTTTACAATTTCGACGGAGGAGACCCGAGCGATAGCGAACAGGCGAAGCAAATCTCCGCAAGAAGCTCTACAAAGATTGGATATTTGTTGCGGAGTTACTCGTGAAGATTTCTCCTTCGTCGAAATGACAAAAATGCGCATAAAACACCGCACGTAAAGCTTTGTCAAAGTTTAAAACTTTGACAAAGATTATTACCAAATAGTTTGTCAGGCTGAGCGAAGTCGAAGCCCGCGCAAGTAACTCCGTCACGAAAATTGACAACAGTTTGTCATTTCGACCGGAGAGAGAAATCACACTAGTAATTCGACAAAGATTGGCGACTCACTATACGGAGTTTCTTGTGTGATTTCTCCCTCCGGTCGAAATGACAAAATTTATGCTCAATACTGAGCCAAAAACCATAAACTACAAACCATAAACCAATCAAACATGGCAAACTATAAAAAAATAACCAAAATTGTTATACCCATTTTAATCATACTCTTTCTTTTAGCAGTATTTCTTTTCTGGCCCATAAACACTGACGGAACTTTAATAAAACCGGATCAAAAACTAGCTGAAGGAAAAGCAACATTTTTAGCACAAAAAGACACCTCAACTTCTCAAAAAAGCCAAACATCATTATTCTTCTTGCTGATGATTTAGGCAAATATGATATTTCGCTTTATGGCGGAAAAGAAGTTCCAACGCCTCAAATTGATTCATTGGCTTCTTCTGGAGTTACTTTTACAGATGGTTATGTTTCAGCTTCCATTTGTTCGCCGTCGCGCGCAGGATTGCTTACGGGACGTTATCAAGAACGTTTTGGTCACGAATATCAGCCAGGCGATCGCTATCCAAAAAATAATCTTGAATATTACGCTTTCAAATATTTGATCAACACAAATAATTGGCGATTAAACGATAAAATCAATTACCCAAATGAAGCATCTATAGCCACACAAGGTTTGCCACAATCTGAAATTACTTTTGCCGATTTGGCCAAAAAACAAGGTTACAGCACGGCAATTATCGGGAAATGGCATTTGGGTCACAACAAAGGATTTTTTCCATTAGACCGTGGTTTCGATTATCATTACGGATTTTATCAGGCTTTTTCGCTTTATACGCCAGAAGACGATAATCCGGATATTATCAATCATCATCATAAAGATTTTACCGATAAAATGATTTGGGGAAATGGCCGTGTTGGGATTGGGCAAATTCGTCGCGACACCACTATTATTCATGACAAAGCGTATTTAACTGAAACTTTTGCAGATGAAGCCGAAGCTTTCATGGACAAAAATAAAACCAAACCTTTTTTGCTGTATGTTCCTTTTAATGCGCCGCATACGCCGTTTCAGGTTCGTAAAAAATACTACGATCGTTTTCCGAATGTAAAAGATGAAAACAAACGCGTGTATTATGCAATGATCAGCGCACTTGATGACGCCATTGGAAGAATTCGTGCAAAAGTTAAAAAAGAAGGTTTAGAAGAAAACACGCTAATCATTTTTGCCAGCGACAACGGTGGCGCCGATTATACTTTTGCAACAACAAATGCGCCATTAAAAGGTGGTAAATTTTCACATTTTGAAGGCGGGATAAATGTTCCGTTTGCACTTTCGTGGAAAGGAAAAATCAAACCACATACCGTTTATAAAACTCCGGTAAGCTCTCTTGATATTTTTAGCACGATTGCTTCTGTTACGGGTTCTGGCTTGCCAAAAGATCGTGTTTATGATGGCGTTGATTTAATTGATGTGGTGAACAACAATAAAGAAGCGCATAAAGATTTGTATTGGCGTTCTGGCGATGCAAAAGCAATTCGAAGCGGTAATTGGAAATTAATTGTAAGCGGAAAAACGCATGAAACCTGGCTTTATGATTTATCAAAAGACAAATCTGAAACAACAGATTTAGCTTCAAAAAATCCAGAAAAAGTAAAAGAACTCCAAACCGCTTTACAAAATTGGGAAAAAGGATTAATCAAACCGCTTTGGCCCAATTTGACTTATTACGAATTCGATTTTGGAAAACAAAAATACTTTGTGGATTTGTAATTATAATTTTTTACAAACCCGACAGGTTTTAAAAACCTGTCGGGTTTAGCGCACCTATCCAAAAATTAATTGCCTCCAGCTTTAGCTGGAGGTTTAAAGTTTGAACTGCAAAAGGCTTTAGCCAAACTTTTTATTTGGCTAAAGCCTTTTCTATTTGAAAATCAGTTACCTCCAGCTGAAGCTGGAGGAAATTGAAATAAAATTTTAGAATAATCAAATTAAAAATAAATGTCAACTCAAACTAAACAATTTAATATTCACGAAGACTGGACGGTCGTAATTCTAGGCTTCATAATCATAGGAATTTCGCTTTTTATCTATCTTCCCGAAGTTCCCATTTTCAGTTGGTCAAATAGTACCGATTTAAAAACGGAAGTATTCAATTTTGCAAACCTAAAAATACTTCTCATTCAATTTTCATATCTGATTTCTATTGGAGCTTTTGGCAATTTTTTAATTGGAAAATCAATCAAATATTTTCTATTTACTTTTCCGATTGTTTATCTTTTAACATTGATTGCATTAATTCTGGCGGGAAATTCGGCAATAAAATCCATTAATTTAGAAGCTGTCATTTTCAGTTTGATAATTGGTTTGGCAATTGGGAATTTCTTCCAACTTCCTGACTGGTTTCGATCAGCACTATCTACAGAATTATTCGTCAAAATCGGATTGGTTTTATTGGGAACCAGTGTAATTTTCTCTGATATTTTAAAAGCCGGTTCGCTGGGATTAATTCAGGCTTTGATTGTTGTTTTGTCTGTCTGGTATTTTGCCTTTTGGCTTTGCCGAAAATTAAAAGTCGATGATGAATTGACAATGATGATTTCCAGCGCCGTTTCAATTTGTGGTGTTTCTGCGAGCAATTGCAACTTCTGGCGCAATCAAAGGCGATTCTAAAAAACTGTCATATGTCATTTCAATTGTTTTGGTAACTGCCATTCCAATGATGATTTTCATGCCGATAATTGCCAAATATTTCAACTTTCCCGAAGAAGTCACTGGTGCATGGTTAGGTGGCAGTATTGACACTTCGGGAGCAGTTGTGGCTTCTGGAAGTTTAGTTGGCGAAACGGCTTTAAAAATCAGTACAATCGTAAAATTTTCTCAGAATGTTTTATTAGGATTGGCGACATTTGCAATTTCGGTTTATTGGACTTACACGCATAACAAATCGGTTGAAGCTGTAGAATCAAAGCCGACTTTAAAAGTGATTTGGGAACGCTTTCCAAAATTTGTTATTGGCTTTATTCTGGCTTCTCTCCTATTTTCATTTTTTCTTACTCCAGAAGTTCGAGATTCGGTAAAAGACAGTTTGAAAAATTTGCAAGGAATCTGGTTTGCTTTAGCTTTTACTAGCATTGGTTTGGAAACTAATTTTAAAGATTTGCTTGCTAATAACAGTCGTAAACCGTTGTATGCTTTTTTATTGGCGCAATTATTCAATGTGATTGTTACGTTGATTATTGCGTTTTTCCTGTTTGGAAAGTAAGGAGCGAGCAATTCTCTCGCAAAGTCGCAAAAACGCAAAGTTTAAGCGAAATGATTTGCCACGAATTTCGCCAATTTCTACAAATTTAATTCGTGTTAATTCGTGAAATTCGTGGCAAATCATTTTGCTCTCACTTCTTTTTTCAAAAAAAATCAAGATTAATTTGGTTTTTACAATATTAAATATAACTTTGTCTATAGAATTAGTATAGTTTAATATTTAAAACTTACATTTTGAAAACAATAGCACACAGAACGTCTTTCATTCTTCCTAAAAATTACGCCTATAACACTTTTTGTTATATGTGTAGCTGTTGTTAATTCTCCTATTTGTTTGTCATGATTTTGCCTAATTCAAAAATCAGAACAAACCCCACTTTTACTCCAATTTTATTTACAACATATTTTGCAATTCGCTTCAAACGAAGTTGCTCCATAATGTTATATCATTAAGAAAAAAGGAATTTCTGCGGCAACAGAAAACCGTCAATTAAAGAACATTTATCACTTTCAAAACAAAAAAACAACAAACAAAAAGCATTTTAGAATGAATAATAAAATTACCTCAATAGTATTTTTTGCCTTGATAATCGGATCTGCAAGTTTTACAAAAGCAAACGCTCAAAATGCTTCAAAACCAAATATCATTCTGATTATGGTAGATGATATGGGCTATTCTGATTTAGGAAATTACGGTTCAGAAATCAAAACACCAAACTTGGATAAATTAGCGAGCGAAGGTCTGCGTTTGCGTGAATTCTATAATAACTCGATTTGTGCGCCAACCCGTGCTTCGCTCTTAACGGGACAATATCAGCATAAAGCCGGAGTTGGATTTTTTGATGTCAATTTAGGACTGCCAGCTTATCAAGGTTATTTAAACAAAGAATCTTTGACTTTGGGAGAAGTTTTCCGTTCTGGCGGATACAGCACAATTTTATCAGGAAAATGGCACGTGGGTTCTGAAGATCAGGCGCAATGGCCAAATCAGAGAGGTTTTGATAAATTTTACGGCATCTTAAAAGGCGCTTCCAATTATTTTGATACAAAGCCTCTGCCTTTCGGGAAAACACCTTATCCGGTAAAATTAATTCGAAATAATGAAGAACTGCATCCAAAAGACGATTCGTATTATTTTACAGATGAAATTGGGAATAATGCTGTGACATTTTTAGAGGAGCAAAACAAAGAAAACAAACCTTTCTTTTTGTATTTAGCTTTTACAGCTCCACATTGGCCGTTGCAGGCAAAACCTATTGACATTGCCAAATACAGAGGGAAATTTGATGAAGGTTGGGATGTTTTGAGAGAAAAAAGAATCGAAAAATTAAAAGCAAACGGCATTTTACTTCCCAATCAAACCATTTCTCCAAGAGATCCTGAAGTTCCAGAATGGAATAAATTGACTTATGACGAAAAACAATTTTGGAAAGCCAAAATGGAAGTTTACGCCGCGATGGTTGACAACATGGACCAAAATGTGGGGAAAGTTTTGGACAAACTAAAAGCGCTTAAAAAAGATAAAAACACGTTGATTATTTTCATTTCAGACAACGGCGCTCAAGGCGGATTCAATACTTACAATCCACTTGGAAGAGGTTTGGTTCGAAATGATGGTCCGGTTGGAACTTCGGGATCGTTTGATTATCAGGAACAAAACTGGGCTTATTTATCGAATACCCCACTTCAGCAATATAAAAACAATATGCACGAAGGCGGTTTCAGTTCTCCGTTTATCGCTTGGTTTCCATCAAAAATAAAAGCAGGCAGAATTGACAAAGGAACAGGACATATTATTGACCTCGCTCCTACTTTCTACGAATTGGCCGGAATACAATATCCAAAAGAATATAATGGCGTAACTGCAAACCCGCTTCCGGGAAAAAGTTTGTTGCCGGTTTTATTTGATAATGTTTCAGAAGTTAACCGAGGCGAACCGCTTTTCTGGGAAAGAGCCGGAAACAGAGCCGTTCGAGACGGAAAATGGAAATTGGTTTCGATTTATCCATCATATGAATGGGAACTTTACAACCTCGAAACAGATCGTGGCGAAACAACAAATGTAGCACAGCAAAATCCGGGAATCGTGAATAAACTTTCGGCTTCTTATTTTGAATGGGCTGAAAAAACTGGAGTTGTCGAATACAGCAAATTCAAACTTAAGCCAGAAGTAATGCCGGGCGGTGCATCTCTAAAGAAATAAAAAATCTTTTTCTAACCATAAAATAATCGTTATGAGTTCATTTTATCAAGAAATAGCAAAACAGCATATCCTGCCTGAAAAAAATTAATTCATCAGTTTATAGATGATTTGTTTGTCATTTTATTTTCGAATACCTCAAAATCATTAGAATCTGAGGCAACAATCAAATACAAATTCAATCAATTGCAAAAACAGTTTGATGAATTGGTTTTGGATTTTTCACCAAAAAGCGATCAAAAACAACAGACTAAAATCTTTTTTGAAGCGATTCCGCACTTGCACAAAAAAGCATTAAACGATGCTATAACCATATTTACAAAAGATCCTGTCGCCAAATCTCTAGAAGAAGTGCTATACTCGTATCCTGGTTTTTTCGCTATTGCCGTTTACCGATTTTCGCATCAGCTTTGGGAGCAGGATTTAAAATTATTAGCCCGAACAATTTCAGAATATGCGCATATTAAAACGAGCATCGAAATTCATCCCGGCGCACAAATTGGGAAAGATTTTGCTATCGATCACGGAACAGGAATCGTGATTGGAGAAACAACAATTATTGGCGACAATGTCCAAATTTACCAAGGCGTTACACTTGGAGCTTTGAGTGTAAAAAAAGACGAAGCCTTCGTAAAAAGACATCCAACGATTGAAGACAATGTTATTATTTACGCCAACAGCACCATTCTTGGCGGTCAAACCACAGTAGGAAAAGATTCTATTATTGGCGGAAATGTCTGGTTGACCTATACTGTGCCTTCAAATTCTGTTGTGTATCATAAAAACGAAATCAAGATCAGAGACAATAATCCTTTTCCCGCACCCATTTTTTATTCTATTTAAAATATCAAAACTCACATGAAATATCAAAACATTTTAGAAACAATTGGAAACACGCCACATATTCGGCTAAACCGACTTTTTACTTCACATGAAGTGTGGATCAAATTAGAAAAATCAAATCCAGGATCGAGCATTAAAGACCGAATTGCCTTAGCAATGATTGAAGATGCTGAACGAAAAGGACTTATTAATAAAGACACTGTTATTATTGAACCAACTTCAGGAAATACGGGAATCGGGCTTTCGTTAGTTGCGGCTGTAAAAGGTTATAAAGTAATTGTAGTAATGCCCGAATCAATGAGCATTGAGCGACGAAGAATTTTAAGTGCGTACGGTGCTGAATATGTTTTAACACCAAGAGAAAAAGGAACTTCAGGCGCGGTTGAAAGAGCAAAAGAATTAGCGGCAACAATCAAGAATTCATTTCTTCCATCTCAATTTACTAACAAAGCCAATGTTGAAATTCACGAGAGAACAACAGCTCAGGAAATCATAGCGGATTTTCCAGATGGCATTGATTATCTAATTACCGGAGTTGGAACAGGAGGACATATTACCGGAGTTTCTAAAATTTTGAAACAGCATTTTCCAAATCTGCAGACTTTTGCCGTTGAGCCTGCTTTGTCGCCAGTTTTAAGCGGCGGACTTCCCTCACCTCACCCATTTCAGGGCATTGGAGCCGGATTTATTCCTGAAGTTTTTAACCGTGAATATGTTGATCAAATTTTGACTGTCGACAAAAACGAATCGTACAATTTTACAAAAAGGATTGCCAAAGAAGAGGGAATATTTGCAGGAATTTCAACCGGCGCAGTACTTTCAGCGATTTCTAAAAAACTGAAAGATATTCCAGAAAATGCTGTGATTCTGACATTTAATTATGACACTGGAGAAAGATATTTATCTGTAGATGAGCTATTTGATTAAAATTATGAATAACTTTAAGCAAGCAAAAAATAAATTATAAACCTATTAAATAACCAAAAAAATGGCAGAATCTAAACAACAACAGACCGCATTAGGCGATGTTGCGGCAAGACAACTCGCGATTGCAACACGTACCGTACCCCAAATTGGAACCACTTCTCCACGCTGGCTGACGCATCTTTTGCATTGGACACCAGTAGAATCGGGAGTTTTTCGTTTGAACAAAGTAAAAAATGCCAACCACATTGAAGTCGATTGTTCTGCACGTGACGAAAGAGTTTTACCAAATACTTTTGTTGATTATATCGAAAATCCAAGAGAATATAATCTTGCGGCCGTTCAAACGATTGTAGAAGTCCATACACGTGTTTCTGACTTGTACAGCAAGCCATACAATCAAATTACAGAACAACTTCGACTGGCAATAGAAACCATCAAAGAGCGTCAAGAAAGCGAATTAATCAATAACAAAGATTACGGATTATTAAGCAATGTGGCGCCTTCGCAAATCATAAAAACACGTACCGGCGCACCAACTCCAGATGATTTAGACGAATTGCTGACAAAAGTTTGGAAAGAGCCAGGTTTCTTTTTACTCCATCCATTGGCGATCGCGAGCATTTGGACGTGAATGTACTCGACGTGGCGTTCCGCCTCCAACTATCTCTTTATTTGGTTCTCAATTTTTGACATGGAGAGGAATTCCGCTAATTCCATCAGATAAATTGCCAATCGTAAAAGGAAAATCAAAAATCATTTTATTACGTACAGGCGAAAGCCGTCAAGGTGTAATTGGGCTCATTCAGCCGGGATTGCAAGGCGAACAATCTCCAGGATTATCGGTCCGTTTTATGGGAATTAATGAAAAAGCGATTGCTTCTTACCTAGTTTCGCTTTATTGCTCTTTGGCTATTTTGGTTGATGACGCCATCGCTGTTTTAGAGGATGTCGAAATAGGAAAGTATCATGAGTACAAATACTAACATAAACGGTTTGCCAAACATTGACGAGCCGCAAAATTTAGCCAACGAATTGTTCAGTGCTTTGCCCAACGAATTTCCAAAACAAATCTCATTGAGTCCAGACAAAAACGAACATCCACGTGCTACAAAAATTGCAGAAACGTTGCTGGAGGCCGGAAATATAAATTCAATAAATACATTTCCTGCTTATAGTCCGTCACATGTTTTGCCTGTACAACATTCTTTCAACGGTTTTGGAGTTTCTCCATCTGTGGCAAATTATGGAAATACAGGAGCCTCGGTTTTGTATCCGAATGCTGGCGCTGGATTTTCTCCACAAAAAGAAAATTCTTTTGACAGCATTCACGATGACAACGGTTTAAACATCAATAACCCGCAAACAGGTTTTCATGACATCAATTTAAAAAACAGCGTCGCACCTCAACTTAACGAAGAATCTTTGTTTTCTTCATTGCTTTTAAACGATCAGTATTTGCCTTTTCAGAGTGAAAATTCTTCTTTTGAAAATGAATTAAAAGTGACCTTAGAAAGTGTTGATACCTTTTTCCGAAAAAGATCTGATTTTCCGTCAAGCGGAAATGAAAATTCGTATTATTTTTTAGAGCAGAATCCATTCGCTCATTCAAAAAATACAAATGCAATTGTTGGAAATTCTTTTGGAACAAATCCATTAAGTGGCAGTACAAATTCACATTTCAATGCCGAATTAATCAAAAAAGATTTTCCAATTTTGAGTGAAACGGTAAACGGAAAACCTTTAATTTGGTTTGATAATGCGGCAACTACTCAAAAGCCAAAATCCGTTATTGATCGAATTGTGTATTTCTACGAACATGAAAATTCAAACATTCATCGTGCGGCGCATGAATTGGCCGCACGTGCCTCTGATGCTTACGAAGCGGCTCGAGAAAAAGTAAAAACCTTTTTGAATGCTTCATCTGTAAACGAAATTGTTTTTGTTCGTGGCGCAACCGAAGGAATAAACTTGGTTGCTTCAACTTGGGGCGATCAAAATTTGAATTCTGGAGATGAAATTATTGTAAGCAATTTAGAACATCATGCGAATATTGTTCCTTGGAAAAGGTTGGCCGATAAAAAAGGTTTAAAACTCCGCGTAATTCCAGTTGATGATGATGGTCAGATTTTGCTTGACGAATATGAAAAATTATTGAATTCAAAAACGCGATTGGTTGCTTTTACACAAGTTTCAAATGCACTAGGAACCGTTACTCCCGCTAAAAAAATAACCGAAATGGCTCATGCCGCAGGTGCAAAAGTCTTAATTGACGGAGCGCAATCTGTTTCGCATATGAAAGTTGATGTTCAGGATTTGAATCCCGATTGGCTGGTTTTTTCAGGACATAAACTTTTTGGCCCAACGGGAATTGGTGCTTTATACGGAAAAGAAGATTTATTGAACGAAATGCAACCCTATCAATCTGGTGGCAATATGATCCAGGATGTTACTTTTGAGGAAATAAAATACCATAAAGCACCGAATCGTTTTGAAGCCGGAACAGGAAATATTGCTGATGCAATTGGTCTTGGAGCCGCCATAGATTATGTAACCAAACTCGGAATTGAAGCAATTGGGCAATACGAGCATTACTTGCTTGAATACGCAACAAAACAGCTGAAAGAAATTCCGGGTGTACGATTGATTGGTACCGCAAAAGATAAAGCGAGCGTATTATCTTTTAATTTACAAGGTTATACAAACGATCAAGTGGGTCAAGCTTTAAACAAAGAAGGCATCGCAGTGAGGACCGGACATCATTGTGCACAGCCAATTTTGCGTAGAATGGGTGTTGAAACTACAGTTCGACCTTCTTTAGCATTTTATAATACGACACAAGATGTTGATACTTTTATCAGAACCTTGTGGGAACTTAAAAAAGTTAAATTCTAAAATATTGAGAGTAGCTTCTCAACAGTAATAATTACTTTTTTTGATATTTTGAGTAATTATAATCCAAAGCGACTGTTTTCCTGAACAGTCGCTTTTTTACTTTAAAATTTCTACTAGCAGGATTTATTTCACATTTTGTTAGAAAAAACACGTTTTTTAGTTGATTTTATGTTAATTCAATTCATTTATCACACAAAATAAAAAGTTTCATTTAAAAATTAATCAATTTATTACATCCTTTTTTACAAATTCAAGTTTTTTAAGCTTCAAATGTTACAAATAATACAAAAATAACATATAATGTTATATTTAATGTTAAAAACAAGCTTTTGCTTAACATTAATTTAAGATATTTGAAAGAACTAATTTAAACACAATAAAAAATGAAAATTAATTTAAAGCATTTTTTGTGGCTGATGCTCGTTTTAAGCGTGCAGATAGCTGTGGCTCAAGGAGGGGCAATTTCTGGAACAGTTACTGACAATAAGGGAGTTCCAATTCCAGGAGTAAATATTGTATTAAAAGGAACAAAAATCAGCACTCAGACTGATTTTGATGGAAATTTTAAAATTCAAGCCAATACTGGCGATGTTTTAGTTGCTAGTTATGTTAGTTTTGCTACTATCGAGGTAAAAGCTTCAAATGCTATGACAATCAAAATGGTTGAAACGCAAAATGAACTTGAAGCCGTTCTTGTTGTAGGTTACGGTACACAATCAAAAAAGAATTTAACCGATAATATAGCTCGTGTAACAGCAAAAGATATTCAACAAGTACCTGTTGCAAACGTACAAAATGCCTTAGTAGGTAAACTAGCCGGAGTACAGATTACACAAACAAATGGTAAAGTTGAAGGAGGAATGAATATTAGAGTTCGTGGAGTCGCAAGTATTAGTGCCAGCACACAGCCTCTGTATGTTTTAGATGGCATTCCGCTTATCACAGATGATGAGTCTAGCAATGGAGCGCCAACAAATCCATTGTTGACTTTAAGCCCAAATGAAATCGAATCAATTGATGTTTTAAAAGATGCTTCTTCTGCGGCAATTTATGGAGCGCGTGGAGCTAATGGAGTTGTAATCATTACAACTAAAAAAGGGAAAGAAGGCAAAGGGAATTTCTCTTTAAACTTCTCTCAAGGTATCAGTGAAGCTACTCACACTAAAAAATTTCTGAATGCAAAACAATATGTAGAATTGCTACAAGAAGCTGGACGAAATGTTGATGATTTAGAATCTGTAGAAGATGAATTGGAGTATTTATCTCAAGGAACAGATTGGAGAAACGGAGAAATCGACACAAATTGGCAAGATATTGCTTTGCGAACTGGTTATACTACTGATGCCGATTTTTCTGTATCTGGAGGTGATGACAAAACAAAATATTTCTTTGCCGGAGCTTACAACAATACTACAGGAATTGTGGATAGCAATGATTTAGAAAGAATAACAGCGAGATCAAACGTTTCTCATAAAATTACAGACCATTTTACGGCCGGAATGAATATTGGTTTCTCAAGATCTGTTATCAATAGGGTTCAAGATGACAATTCATTCTCTACTCCTATGCAATCTGTAGCTCAAGCTCCAATTTCTCAAGCGAGATTAGAAGATGGAACTCCAAATCCAAATACGGAGTATGTCAATTATTTATTAGCAAAAGACAATACTTCTTGGAAAACAATCATGAGAAGAGTTACAGGAAAAATATTCGGAGAATTAAAACTGGTTAAGGGCTTGAAATTCAATTCAGATTTTGCATATGACTTATTGACTCAAACTGAAGATTATTGGCAAGGTAAAAATGCTCCTTTTATGGCAACTGACGGAGCTGTATTTGCAACTTCTGTAAATACTGAAAGTTATATTTTCAGTAATTACTTTACGTATGATCTTACTTTTGCTGAAAATCATACTATTAATGCTGTTGCTGGTATGGAGTTCAACAAATACAACAGAAGATACCAAGATGTAAACAGTATTTATTTTCCAAATGACAGTTTTCATACTGTGGATGGTGGTGCTGAAGTCAACGAAGGACATGGCAGTGAAACTGACTATGCCTTTGTTTCTCAATTTGGGCGTTTCAATTATAGTTTCAAAAATAAATATCTTTTCAAAGCAAGTATTCGTCGTGATGGATCATCTCGTTTTGGAAAAAATGAGCGTTTTGCAGTTTTCCCTGCATTTTCAGCTGGATGGGTTATGTCGCAGGAAGAATTCTTAAAAGACAATACTGTTTTGAGTTATTTAAAATTAAAAGCAAGCTGGGGACAAGTTGGGAATGCAGAAGTGGGTAACTTTGCTTCACGCCAATTGTACAGACCTAGTTCTTACAACTTAAAATCGGGATTGACTTTTAGCCAAGCTGGAAATGATAATCTTACTTGGGAAAAATCATCTCAAACAGATGTTGGCGTCGAAGTCGGATTCATAAATAAGATCAATTTAGAAGTCGATTACTACGACAAACGTACTGATGGTCTTCTTTTTGCAAAACCTTTGGCTTTAAGTTCAGGTGCTACATCGATCAATACAAACATTGGAGAAATAAAAAGCGACTGGATTTGAAATTACTTTGAATACAAAAAATGTTGAAACCGAAAAATTCAAATGGACAACAAGTTTCAACCTTACGACAAACAACTCAAAAGTAAAATCACTTCCAAATAACAATACTGATGTTATTACAAATTACAACATCAATCGCGTTGGTGAAAACATTTCATCATTTTATTTAGTTGAATATGCGGGCGTTGATCCTGCAAATGGAGATGCTCTTTTTGTAAAAAACACGGTAAATGCTGATGGAAGTCTGGACAAAAGTACTACTAACGATTACAGCGAAGCTAAAAGAATCGTAGCCGGAAATCCTTTTCCAACTTTAATGTCTGGATTGACTAATACGATGAATTATAAAAATTTCGATTTTAACTTTACATTTCAAGGTGAATGGGGCGCAAGTATTTATAACTCTGCGGGAATATATATGTCAACAGCGAGCAGATTATTTTGACAACCAAACCGCAGATCAGCTAAATCGCTGGCAAAATCCAGGTGATATCACAAATGTGCCTCAGGCAAGATTTGGAGGTTCAAACGGAACACAGGAATCTACTCGCTATTTAGACAAAGCAGATTTCATCCGTTTACGTAACGTTACGCTAGGTTACTCATTGCCTAAAGAAACTGTACAGAAAGCAGGAATGAGTAATTTAAGAATTTATTTTACAGCTGTAAACTTGCTTACTTTTACAAATTATGAAGGAACAGATCCAGAAGCAAGAAGAGATGACTCAGGAATTGGAGAGGATTTTTACTCTGCGCCACCTGCTAGAACTATGGCAATTGGGGTAAATATTAATTTTTAAAAAGAACAAAATGAAAGCAAATAAATTAATCTTACTTATAATTTTCGCACTCTTTTTTACAAGTTGTGAAGATGAACTAAACTTAGATCCTAAGCAGGCTGAAGATGCATCGGTTACGTTAAGTACCGAAGAAGGTATTACAAATGTATTAACAGGAACTTATGCGATTGCCGCAAACGGAAATTCCTATGGCGGTCGCGTTTTACTATATGCTGATTTACTTGGCGTAACAGGTACATTAAGCACTACCGACTTAAGATGGAGAGGAACTTATGGCGAGCTTAGACAAATGTACCTTAAAACAATGGTATCTAACAACGTAATTATTGAAGGAACATATTCTAGACTTTACTCGATGATCAATGCTACAAATACAGTTATCGAAAATATCGACAAAGTAAAAGACCCAGACAAACAAGCTGTTATGATTGGAGAAGCAAATTTTTTACGATCGTTAGCTTATTTTGACTTAGTTCGATTTTTCGCAAAACCTTATATAGCCGGACAAGCAAATTCTCAATTGGGAGTTGTAATCAGACCAAATGCCATTTACGATTTCAGCGCAGACCTTTCAAAAGAAAGAAGCACTGTCGATGAAGTTTATAAAGTAATCATTGATGGATTGAATTTAGCTTATACTAATCTTCCTGAAGAGAACGGTTTTTATGCTGACAAATATGCTCGCTAAAGCTTTATTAGCAAGAGTTTATCTGCAACAACAAAATTATGCCGCAGACAAGAGATGCGACAAATGATGTTATCGAAAACAGCGGACACGGTTTGTCTCTTAAATATGCAGACGCATTTAATCACGATACAGATAAAACTGAAGATGTTTTTGCCATTCAAATCACAAAACAAACTGGTTTGAATGATTTGGTAACTTTTTATGCTTCTGAAGGAAACGGAGGCCGTGGAGGAGATTTCTCCATCAGAGACGCTTATTTAGAAAAATTCAGCGATCCTGATGATAGAGCCGTTTTTAATTACATCAACGACGATAATGGAAGACTTTTGACTTCTAAATATACAGATCAATTTGGGGATGTGCCACTTATTCGTTTAGCCGAAATGTATTTAATAAGAGCCGAAAGCAATTTGCGCGCAGGAACTGCTGTAGGAAATACACCGCTTGACGATATCAATATTATTCGTTCAAGAGCAAACGCTGATGAATTGACAGCCGTAACTGTTGATGATATTTTGTTAGAGCGCCAATTAGAATTAGGAATGGAAGGATTTTTAATTCACGACATCCGCAGAACAAAACAATCTATTGATATCAGTTCAGATGGAGATGGTTCAGAGTTGATTCCGTATGATGCAGATAGACTTGTATTCCCTATTCCATTGAAAGAAATGGATGCCAACAAAAAAATTACTCAAAATCCAGGTTATGGGAGCTAACAAAGGCTCAAAGTAACAAAGTAACAAAGGTCCAAAGTTTTATAAATAACTATAAAACTTTGGACCTTTTAAATTATATAATAAAAACCTTTGAGCCTTTGTTACTTTGAACCTTTGCCCCTAAAATTTACCTAAACTCATTCAAAGATTTTTCAATAATCTCAAGACATTCTTGAATTTGAGCTTCAGTCATTACCAATGGCGGGGCAAATCTAATTTTATTTCCGTGAGTTGGTTTTGCCAACAATCCATTATCTCTAAATTTCAAGCAGATTTCCCAAGCCAAATCAGACTCTTCATCGCTATTAATTACAATTGCATTCAAAAGTCCTTTTCCTCGAACGAGTTTGATCAAATCATTTCTTTCAGCAATTTCATTTAAACCTTTTCTCAAAATTGCACCAAGGCGTTCTGCATTTTCAGCTAGTTTTTCTTCTTTTACAACTTCTAATGCGAGCAATTGCAACCGTCGCCGCAACAGGATTTCCACCAAAAGTTGATCCGTGCTGACCTGGTTTAATCACATTCATGATCTCGTTATTTGCCAAAACTGCCGAAACCGGATAAACACCACCAGAAATTGCTTTTCCTAAAATCAAAACATCAGGTTGAACATTTTCGTGGTGAACTGCCAATAATTTTCCAGTACGGGCAATTCCGGTTTGAACTTCATCTGCAATAAACAAAACATTATGTTTTTCGCACAACGCTTTTGCTTTCGCCAAATAACCTTCTGACGGAACATAAACTCCTGCTTCGCCCTGAATTGGTTCTACTAAAAATCCGGCAATATTTTTGGATGATTCCAAAGCTTTTTCAAGAGCTTCAAGATTATCGTATTCAATTTTTATAAATCCATCAGTAAATGGCCCAAAGTTTTTACGCGCCGTTTCATCATTTGAAAATGAGATGATTGTAGTGGTTCTTCCATGAAAATTGTTTTCACACACAATCACTTGCGCTTGATTCTCAGGAATTCCTTTTACTTCATAAGCCCATTTTCTGCATATTTTAAGTGCGGTTTCAACAGCTTCAGCACCAGTATTCATTGGAAGAACTTTATCAAAACCAAAATAATTGGTAATATATTCTTCGTAGTTTCCTAATTTATCATTGTAAAAAGCGCGAGAAGTCAATGTCAGTTTTTGCGCCTGATCGATCATTGCTTTTACAATTTTTGGATGACAATGACCTTGATTCACAGCAGAATAAGCCGATAGAAAATCAAAATATTTTTTTCCGTCAACATCCCATACATATACTCCTTCACCTCTTTCTAAAACCACAGGAAGCGGATGATAATTATGAGCTCCGTATTTATTCTCTTTTTCGATCAAAACTTCAGATTTTGATGAAAGTATGTTTTCTGTATGTGTCATAATATGTTATTTTTTCAAACACAAAAATATCAAAAATTCTCAAACTAGCCATAAAAAAGTAAAAATTAAATTTATATTTCACAAAAATAAGTCAAATTTAATTTTTAATACGGAATTAAAATCAAATTTACCTGTCCAATATTTTGATTTTATTCCTGATTATTGAAAAAAATAGTTACTTTTATAAATCATTTCATTTGACAATGACAAAGTCCCTACGGGACAAAAGGTTTGTATCTATATATTTTTCTATCGATATTTCATCTCTAACGAGATGAGATTCTAAAACATTGAAAAAATTGATTTAAAACCCCGATAGGGGTTCGATATCGGTAGAAAAAACAATTAATAATAAAAATGTCCCGTAGGGGCTAAACAATAAAATACAAAGAATGGATATTTTAGACGAATTCGATATTAAAATACTGAAAGAATTAGAAAAAGACGGAAGAATGGCTTTTTCTGCCATTGCAACCAATTTAAAGATTTCGAATACAATGGTGCATCAACGCGTAAACCGAATGATTGAACAAGGTGTTATTGGCGGCATTAAACCCATTATTCAAGAAAAAATATCGGCTTTGACTGGGCTTCTTTTACCGGAATTACTTTAAATAAAGATTCTGATTCTGACCGAATTATTGAAGAAATGAAAAAAATCCCGGAAATCACAGAATGCTATTATGTTACGGGTTCTTTTACACTTTACATCAAAATTGTAGCTAAGAATCACGAACACATGCGAAAAATTCTTTACGAGAAAATCGATAACATTCCCGGAATTGCCAAAACTGATTCTATTATTGAATTGGGTTGTGCTTTTAAAAGAAATATTTCATTGTAATTAGCAACTTTAGCTGAATCTTTTATGCTATGAAAAAACAAAATGTTTCTAACTTTTATTTACGTATATTTTCTATAATTCTTCTGTTTTTAGGTGCCAATTACCTGCAGGCCCAAACTCCAAAAGGAAAATTATTTATCATTGGCGGAGGCAATCGTTCTGACGAATTGATGAAACAAGTTTTGGCTGTAGCCGAATTAGCAAAAAAGATTACATCGTGGTTTTGCCAATGTCAAGCGAAGAACCCGACAGCTCTTTTATTTTCTTTAAAAAACAAATGGTGAAATTGACGCAGAATCCTATTGTAATGCTGAATTTCAACAAAGAAACGGCACAAAACAAAAAGCTGACAGATTCTGTCCAAAAAGCAAAACTGATTTTTATAAGCGGAGGTGATCAAAGCCGTTTTATGTCTGTGGTCCAAAACACGCCAATCAAAACAGCGATCCAAAAAGCTTATGAAAACGGAAGCACAATTTCTGGAACCAGCGCCGGAGCGGCCGTTATGTCTGAAAAAATGATTACCGGAAACCAAAAACTAGAAAAAGAATATTCGGGTACATTTGACAATATTCGATACAATAATTTAGAAACTGCCGAAGGTTTGGGATTATTAAAAACTGCCGTTATTGATCAGCATTTTTTAAAAAGAAACCGTTACAACAGATTAATTTCTGCTTTAGTCGAATTTCCAAATTTGACTGGAATTGGAATTGATGAAGCCACAGCAATTATCGTCCGAAACAATAAGGTTGAAGTTGCAGGAGAAAGTGAAGTTATTGTGGTTCGTAATCCAAAAGGAATTCAAAAATCCAAGAAAAACAATCTTATATCCATCGAAAATCTGCAAATGAGCATTTATACGGCTGGACAAAAATTTAAAATCAAATAAGCATGCATAATTATCTTAAACTATTAAAATCATTCTTTTTCATTTGTCTTAGTTTTCAAATTTCGGCACAAAATAGCAACACAAAAGAAATTGCCCGATTAGAAAATCTTGCCAAACAAGTGACAATAATTCGTGATAATTGGGGAATTCCGCATGTTTACGGAAAAACAGATGCCGATGCTGTTTTTGGATTATTGTATGCACAATGCGAAGATGATTTTAAAAGAATCGAGATGAATTATATTGAAAAACTGGGACGTCTTTCTGAAATAAAAGGACAATCGGTTTTATATAATGATCTAGAAATTAAACTTTTAATAGACGCAAACGAAGCCAAAGCCGATTATAAGAAAGCACCAGAATGGCTCAAAAAACTCTTGAATAGTTATGCCGATGCGATTAACTTTTATTTATACAAACATCCAGAAGTAAAACCTGCTTTATTGACACATTTTGAACCTTGGTTTCCGTTGCTTTGGACAGACGGAAGTATTGGCGCAATTAGCACTGCTGATCTTTCGACAGCCGAATTAAAAGCTTTTTACTCTGGAAATAACGATAAAGTGGCTTACGTAGAAAGAGAAAAATACGTGCAAACTGGATCAAACGGATTTGCTTTTGCTCCATCAAAAACTGCTGACGGAAATGCAATTCTTTATATAAATCCACATACAACATTTTATTTCAGGCCAGAAGTTCAAATTACAAGCGAAGAAGGTTTGAACGTTTATGGCGCAGTTACTTGGGGGCAATTCTTTATTTATCAGGGTTTCAACGAAAATTGCGGTTGGATGCATACATCATCAAATGTGGATGTAGCCGATATGTATGCCGAAAAAATCGTTGACAAAAAAGGAAAACTATTTTATGAATTCGACAACAAGCTTTTGCCTGTAATCGAGAAAGAAATTACAATCAATTATACCGAAAACGGAAAATTGATTCCGAAAAGATTTAAAACCTATTTTACCAACAACGGCCCGATTATGGCCAAAAGAGACGGAAAATGGATCAGTTTAAAATCAAATAACAGATCAATGACAAGTTTGATTCAGAGTTGGGTTCGAACAAAATCAAAGAGTTTTGAGGATTACAAAAAAGCAATGGATCTAAAAGCGAATACATCAAACAATACCGTTTATGCAGATAGAAAGGGAAACATTGCCTACTGGCATGGGAATTTTATTCCGATTCGTGATAAAAAATTAAATTGGTCAAAAGTTGTTGACGGCTCAACATCTGCAACACAATGGAAAGGGCTTCATGATGTAAACGAAACCGTTCATATTTACAATCCAGTAAATGGCTGGCTCCAAAACTGCAACTCCACTCCTTTTTCTGTTGCTGGAGAAAACAGTCCCAAAAAAACCGATTATATTCCGTACATGGCGCCAGATGGAGAAAATTTCAGAGGCGTTAATGCCGTTCGAATTTTTAGCAAAGGAAGCAATTACACTTTAGACAAAGTTATTGCTGATGGTTACGATTCGAAATTATCAATCTTTGAGATATTGATTCCGAGTTTAGTGAATGTTTTTGAAAAGAACGTCAATGTACAATCACCAGAATATGTCGCATTAAAAGAGCCAATTTCAATACTGAAATACTGGGATTATTATGCCAAAGAAAATTCTGTCGCGACAACATTAGCCGTCGAATGGGCTTATAAATTAAACCCTATTATTTTGAAAGCTTATGTTGACGAAGGCGAAAAAGATCAGGTTGAAAACACAAAGAATTTTGCAAAAAATGCAACGGTAGACCAAATGATTCCACAATTGCAGGCCGTATTAAAAGAATTGGAAACAAAATTTGGAACTTGGCAAGTAGCTTGGGGCGAAATCAACCGTTTTCAACGTACCAATGGCGATATTGATTTAAAATATGACGACAATAAACCAAGTTTGCCAATTGGTTATGGTCCTGGTTCTTGGGGAAGCTTGCCTTCTTTCAAAAGCAGTTATCAAAACAATTCTAAAAAACGTTATGGCTATAATGGAAACAGTTTTATTTGTGCAGTTGAATTTGGTTCAAAAATAAAAGCAAAATCATTATTAGCTGGCGGAAACAGTAGCGACCCAAACTCTAAACATTTCACTGATCAAGCCGAAATGTATCGAAAAGGACAATTCAAAGATGTTTTGTTTTACAAAGAAGATGTCATAAAAAATGCCGAAAAAACGTATCATCCGGGAGAATAATGCCGTTAAAAAACACTTTTCACAAACCTTGGAAGAACTTTCTTTCGAGGTTTTTTTATAAGAGAATATTTCTGATATTTGTTTAAAATTGTAAAACAAATGAAAAATCCACTTCTCTTTATCTTTGCTACTATTCTGTTTTCTAACACTATAAGCGCACAATTAAAATCCGTAAAATATACTGACGGAAATCAAGCTCTAAACGGTTTATCTATAAAAGCGGCAAAAAAAGCAGTAATAATCCAGGTATTTTGTTGCTTCCTGCATGGCTCGGAATCGATACTGCTTCTAAAAAATATGCCGAAGATTTATCAAAATTAGGCTACCATGTTTTTATCGCTGATATTTATGGTGAAGGCAACTATCCTAAAAATACTTCTGAAGCCGGAAAACAAGCAGGTTTCTACAAAACCAATTATGAAGCTTATCAAAAAAGAATCAACGCCGCATTACAAGAATTAATCAAATCTGGGGCAAATGCAGACAATATTGTAGTTATTGGCTATTGTTTTGGCGGAACAGGAGTTCTTGAAGCCGCACGTGGTCATCTTAATGTAAAAGGAGTTGTTTCTTTTCACGGAGGTTTAGGCAAAGATTCAAAAAGACCTACAGAACCTATTACAGCTAAGGTTTTAGTATGCCATGGTGCTGATGACCCATTTGTTTCAAAAGATGAAGTTGCATCTTTTCAACAAGAAATGCGCGATTCAAAAGCCGATTGGCAAATGATTTATTACGCAAATTCTGTTCATTCTTTCACAAATCCAGAAGCTGGAAATGACAATTCAAAAGGAGTCGCTTATAATGCTGTCGCCGCAAAAAGATCTTTTGAACATTTGCTTCTTTTCTTGAATGAAGTGCTGAAAAAATAAGTCTTGAAACTAACCCAAAAACACCAAATCAACTCAATAAACCAATGTCACACAATAAAATTAGAGAAGACAAAACCTGCCTGAACTGCAGGCATGTAGTCGAACAAAAGTTTTGTCCAAATTGCGGACAGGAAAACAGCGATACACGTAAAACTTTCCATCATTTATTTGTTCATTTTTTTGAAGATTTAACGCATTATGAAAATGCTTTTTGGAAAACAATAAAAAACTTGCTTGTAAAGCCATCAACTCTAACTAAAGAATATCTTTCTGGAAAAAGGCTTTCTTATTTAGCGCCGGTACGCCTTTATATTTTTATCAGCTTTGTTACTTTCTTATTGATTGCAATGTTTCCAAATCATGTCAGTGAAGAGCTTACGAAAAGCGACAAGGAAATAACATCCAATTTTGAAAATGCAAATACAAAAGTAAAAGACGAAAAAGAAAAAGAAAAAGATGGAAAAGAAAAGTCCTATATCAAGTCAAAAACATTGGACAAGTCTTATTTTCAGTTGAAAACAATGAAAGAAATCGACTCCATTCAAAAATATGGTAAAGAAGATGAAAAACTTTCTGATTTTGAATATTGGGTCTATGAAAAAGCGACACATGTCACTGAAAAAAATACCAAAAAAGAGATTATAGAAAAATTCATAGAATCCTTCATTCATAATATTCCGAAAATCTTATTTATTATAATGCCCTTTTTTGCCTTTTTCTTGTGGATTTTCCATAGCAAGAAAAAATGGTATTATTTTGATCACGGAATTTTCACGCTTCATTATTTTTCGTTTTTGCTTTTAATATTCCTAATTTTATTCATTGTCAACAAAATCGCCGGAATATTTGAAGGAAATGGCCCAATTTCAGTTGTTACTAACCTCATCAACTTTGTTGGAATTGTTTGGATGTGTTACTATTTTTATCCAGCGCACCACCGATTTTATGGTGAAAGCCGATTTGTTTCATTTGTTAAAAGTGTATTCCTTTTTGTTATAAATTCGCTTTTTATTCTATTTTTACTGATATTCTATGTTTTATACATATTCATTAATTTACACTAACCCAAAATGAAAAAAATTGTAATTCTGTTATTAATTGCTTCGGCGTTTTCATGTAAAAATGCGCAGTCTGTTGCTTCAAAAGACAACTCAGACCCAACAAAATACATGAATTCGATCACTGCAAAAGACTTAAAAAAATGCTTTATGTTGTTGCTTCTGATGAAATGGAAGGCCGCGAAACTGGTTCGAAAGGACAAAAGAAAGCGGGACTTTACATGATTGAGCAATACAAAAAAATAAAATTTCGTTCCCAAAAGGAGCAACTGATTACTATCAGCATATTCCGGCATCATTTTTAAATGCAAGACGTAATGAAAATCTGCCAGATTCAGAAAATATTTGGGCGTATATTGAGGGATCAGAAAAGCCAGACGAAGTTTTAGTTATTTCTGCTCATTACGACCACGTAGGAATTAAAGACGGAGAAGTATACAACGGAGCTGATGACGACGGTTCTGGAACAGTTGCCGTTATGGAAATTGCCAAAGCTTTTGCTAAAGCTAAAAAAGAAGGACATGGACCAAAACGTTCTATTTTATTCCTTCATGTAACAGGCGAAGAGCACGGTTTGCACGGATCTCGTTTCTATTCTGAAAATCCACTATTCCCAATTGCTAATACAATTACAGACATCAACATTGACATGATTGGTCGTCGCGATGTTGAACATACAAACACAAACAATTATGTGTATGTAATTGGAGCAGACAGATTATCAAGCGAATTGCACAATACAGTTGTAGCTCAAAACAACAAATACGTAAAAATGGACTTGGATTTCAAATTCAACGATCCTAAAGATCCTAATCATTTTTATGAGCGTTCTGACCATTACAACTTTGCAAAACATGGCATTCCATCCGTTTTCTTCTTCAATGGAGTTCACGCCGATTACCACGGAAAAGATGATACCCCAGAAAAAATCGAATACGATGCTTTGGCAAAAAGAGCTCAACTAGCTTTTGTAGTTGCTTGGGATTTAGCAAATAGAGAAAATAGACCGGTAGTTGATAAAAAATAGTTACAAAGTAACAAAGGTTCAAAGCAACAAAGGTTTCTAATAATGTAACAAACAAAAAAGGATGAGTTAAACTCATCCTTTTTTTATATTGTAGATTCTTAAAAAAAATCTGAACCTTTGTTGCTTTGTTACTTTGCACCTTTCCTAGTCATTCATAGAAATCAAAAACTCTTCGTTGTTTCTTGTTTTCTTGAAGCGGTCGTTTACAAAATCCATAGATTCTACAGGGTTCATATCTGATAGATATTTGCGCATGATCCACATTCTTTGTAATGTTTTTTCATCTAATAACAAGTCGTCACGACGTGTACTTGATGACGTAAGATCAATCGCTGGGAAAATACGTTTATTGGCTATCTTACGATCTAATTGCAATTCCATATTACCAGTTCCTTTAAATTCTTCGAAGATAACCTCATCCATTTTAGAACCAGTCTCTGTTAATGCAGTTGCGATGATACTTAATGAACCTCCATTTTCAACATTTCTAGTCGCTCCAAAGAAACGTTTAGGTTTCTGTAATGCATTCGCATCAACACCTCCACTTAATACTTTTCCAGAAGCTGGCTGAACTGTGTTATAAGCTCTTGCTAAACGTGTAATTGAATCCAAAAGAATCACAACATCGTGGCCACATTCTACCAAACGTTTTGATTTTTCAAGAACGATATTCGCAATTTTTACGTGCTCTTGTGGTTCTCTATCAAAAGTAGAAGCGATAACTTCTCCACGAACACTTCTTTGCATATCTGTAACCTCTTCAGGACGCTCATCGATCAATAAAACAATCAAATAAACCTCAGGATGATTTGCGACAATTGCGTTTGCAATATCTTTAAGAAGCATTGTTTTACCCGTTTTAGGCTGTGCAACGATCATTCCACGTTGTCCTTTTCCTATTGGAGAAAACAAATCAATAATACGAGTTGATATAGAACTGCCTTTTTCGGCTAATTTGAATTTTTCAGAAGGGAAAACTGGCGTCAAGTGCTCAAATGAAACTCTATCGCGAACTACTTGCGGATCGTGACCATTGATTTTAAGTACACGAACTAAAGGGAAAAACTTCTCACCTTCTTTAGGAGGACGAACCACTCCTTTTACTGTATCTCCAGTTTTCAAACCAAATAATCTGATTTGTGAAGTTGATAAATAAATATCATCTGGAGAAGCTAAATAATTATAATCTGATGAACGCAAAAATCCGTAACCGTCAGGCATCATTTCAAGAACACCTTCACTTTCAATAATTCCATCAAATTCAAAGTCAGAATCTCTGAAATTATTATTCTTTTTATTTTTATGATTTGGATTTTGATTTCCGTTATTCCCATTTCCGTTGCCATTCCCATTTTGGTTTGGATTCTGATTCGGATTTTGATTAGGGTTTTGATTTTTATTCTGATTTGGATTTATCTTTTTTCCTTGAGGAGCAGTTTCTGTTTTTTCTGCGGCAACAGGAACTTCAGCACTTTCTTCGGCAACAACCTCTTTTTCTGCAATTTTAACTGCTTCTTTTTCCTTTTGTAATGCTACCTTTTTCTCGTATGCCGATTTATTAAATTTTACAATTTTCGGCTCCTTTTTCTCTGCAACAGGTTTTTCCTCATTACTTTCCTGAGCTTTCTCTGTTGGCTGATTTTTGGACTAACCTGAATTTTTGGTTTTACAGCCGCAGGAGTTTCTTTTTCTCTGGAGCTTCCTCAACTTTATCAAATTCTAAAACAGGAGCGTTTTTTGAGCCGCTGTTTTTTTTGCAGGAGCTATCCTCGCTCTTTTTGGTTTTTCATCTGCAATTTCCTTTTCAGCCACAGGCGGGGCTGGCGGCGCTGTAGTCGCTTCTTGATGTGCTAAAATCTGAGTGATTAAAGTTTCTTTTTTAACACCATTAAACTTTATAGTTTTAGCCAACTTAGCTATTTCTTGAAGCTCAGAAAGCTTCATTTCTTTTAATGCAGAAATATCAAACATGAATGTTCTATGAATTTAATTATTTTAAAGGAAATACTGTAAAAAGTAGGTAGATAAATTATTTCAATTGACCGCAGTATGAAGTGCTTACGGTATTTTGATGCAATAATACGAATAAATTTTAATCATACAATAGTATTTTAAAAAAGAAAATATATTTTTGTAAAACAATTTCAAGTTATGTTACAACGAATTCAAACCGTATATTTAATTCTTACCTTTGTAATTACAGGGGTTTTAATGTTTTTTATACCGCTTTGGTCATCAAACGGAAAGCCTTTCTTCTTTATGCAAGATCAGGTTTACACAATATTGCTAGGATTAAGCACAATGCTTACAATCATCAGTATTATATCATTTAAAAAGAGACAAAATCAGTTTGTGATGAACAGACTGAACATAATATTAAATTTAATTTTATTAGGATTATTTGTATATCGATCACTAAATTTATCTGGAGGAACTGCAGTTCCTGAGAAAGGTATTGGGATGTTTCTTCCAATTGTTGCTATCGTGTTATTAGTTTTAGCTAATAAGGCCATCAAAAAGGACGAAGATCTTGTAAAATCTGTAGATCGTTTGAGATAAACCTATAAACTTAATTTTTTGTGCGAAGAAGAACCCGAATTTTATTCGGGTTTTTTTTGCCTTATATTACTATAAATCAATCCTAAAGAGCACATCCTAAAACTAGTTTTCAAGGTAAATTTGTATTTTCAAATTCAAATAATCATGAGACCCAAAATAAGGATTCATCTTGCCGATGATCATCAAGTACTTATTGATGGCTTAACCAACTTATTACATACCGTTCAAAATTTCGAAGTTGTCGGTTGTTCTTTAGATGGCAGTACCATTTATAATGATGTAATTCAAAACAATGCCGATATTTTGGTTCTGGATATTAGTATGCCAGAAAAAGACGGTATCAAAGTTCTCCAAGAATTTCATGAACAAAATAGCCAATGTAAAATCATAATTCTTTCTAGTTATGACGATTTAAAAATCATTAAAGAAGTCATGAAACTAAATGCAAAAGGGTATTTGACAAAAAAATGCGCAGGTGAAAACATCATTGAAGCAATTCATGCTGTTAATCAAGGACAAGAATATTTTAGCGATGCTGTACGAGAAAAAATCTTCAGCGACTTTACACAAAACAATCCAAAATTGAGCAAAAAAACTTATGCTGAAAATCCGATTTTAAGTGCGCGAGAAATTGAAATAATTACCTTGATATCACTTGAACACAGTGGAAAAGAAATAAGTGAAAAGCTTTTTATCAGCATAAATACAGTGGAAACACATCGCAAAAATATTATGAAAAAACTGCAGATAAAAAACACGATAGGCCTTGTTAAGTATGCTCTAAAAAACAATTTGATCAACCCATAATTTTTTGAATCAAAAATTAGCTTCGATTACTTTTACCATGCGTATTTTAAGAATATTAATTTTTCTCTTTATAATAAATGCTTTTCATGAAAATCTTCTTTATTCCCAGCAAAATGATTTTCCAAAAGAAAGCATTCAACAATTACAAAATCCGAAGACGAATAATACTGAATTACAAGAGATTGAACAATTAAAAAACAAAAAGGTAGTTAGCCTGATTATTATTCTAATTATCATTTTATCTTTTCTGTTTTACTTTTTTACCAGAACAATAAATTGAAGCAAAAAATAAGACGAAAAGATATCAAGCAAAAAATTTTGCTGAATGTTATTAATTCAAGTATTGACAGCCAAGAAATTGAGCGTAAAAAAATTGCTTCATTCCTGCATGACAATGTAAATTCCTTGCTATCCTCTGTCGGACTGCACTTGAATACGTTTACAGCACAAAACAAAATAGAATCTGAAGAAATCAAGAAAGCCAAAGTAATTTTAGCTGAAGCTCATGATCTTTTGCGAGACATTTCACATGATCTTGTCCCGAGTCTTTTAGTCCGATTTGGTTTAATTTACGCTTTGGAAGATTTGTGCGAGCGAAACTCAAACAACTCAATTGATTTTGCTTTTTCAAGCAAAATTTCTACCAGCAAAAGATACACCGAGAAATTCGAAATGAAAATTTATTTTATTGTTTCAGAACTCTTCAGCAATATTATAAAACATAGCAATGCCACTAGAGCTGAAATATTTTTAAACGAGAATCAAAATACCTTCACGATTAAAATACATGACGATGGAATAGGTTTTAATGCAAAAAAATAGATGGGACTGAAGGTTTTGGGTTAAACCGAATTAGAGCACGTGTTAAAAAATTCAAAGGCAATTTTGATATTGTTTCCAAAGCAAACCAAGGCACGATAATCAAAATAAAGATTCCGTTGCCACATTAAAAATTTTACTTTTTGCCAATTTCGATAATCTCCAAATCTTTTATTTTATCATCATCAATCACAAATCGAAGCATTGTTCGCATTTGATGAAAACCGCTTTTTCCAGCCGCACCTGGATTCATGTGCAACAAATTATTCTTTTTATCAAACATGACTTTTAAAATGTGCGAATGTCCACAAATAAATAATTTAGGCGGATTCAAAGTCATTTCTTCCCTAACATTCGGATTGTATTTTCCCGGATAACCTCCAATATGTGTAATCCAAACCGAAACATTCTCACACATAAATCGGTTATTTAATGGAAATTCCAATCTTGCTTTTGCATCGTCAATATTCCCATAAACCGCTCTTAAAGGTTTTAGCTTTTTAATCGTATCAGTTACGTTCAAATCTCCAATATCTCCAGCGTGCCAAACTTCATCGGCTTGAACCACATATTTTAAAATTGTATCGTCGATATGACTGTGAGTATCTGAAAGGAGAAGGATTTTGGTCATTTTTTTTAAAGGGGCTAAGGTTCTGAGGTGCTAAGGTACAAAGGATTTTTTTTAAGCGGTAAAGAATCAAAGGTACAAAGTGACAAAGGTTTTTTTATACACATGTATTGTAGAGGCGCACTGCAGTGCGCCTCAAATCAGATTTGGAAAATAAAAAATCCGATTTGCTTTCACAAATCGGATTTATATCCTAACAGGTTTTAAAAACCTGTTAGGTATTTTTTTATTAATTTTCAAGATTTTAATTATACATAACACGATTTTTCGCTGAACAAACTATGATTCGCATTTTGGTTTTTAAGCGATTTTAACAAAGGTTTTGAGATTCTGAGACACTAAGAGGCAAAGTTTTTATTTCTGAATTTTATTATAAGCTGTCCTTCGATTTTTTCTTATATCGAAATTATACACCTAAATATATAGGCATTTTTTTCAATCTAGCGTTAGACATACTGCAGTGCGTCTCTACAATAAAACCATAAAAAACCTTTGCACCTCTGAACCTTTGCCCCTTTGTACCTAAAAAAGAAAAAACTTAGTCCCGAAGTATCGCGATAGCATCTTAGAACCTTAGCAACTTTTTTCGTACCTTTGCCACTCTGAACCTTTGAACCTCTACAGTGAGATATTTTATTCGATTTGCATACAACGGAACACCTTATAATGGATGGCAATTTCAGCCAAACGCACCTTCTGTTCAGGAAACTTTAAACAAAGCACTTTCGGTTTTATTAAATAAACCTATAAATGTCATGGGCGCAGGACGCACAGACACTGGAGTTCATGCTACAGAAATGTATGGGCATTTTGATGTTGAAAATCCGTTAGATGTTCCTGTATTAGTGCATAAACTAAATTCATTTCTGCCAAAAGATATTGCAATTTTTGATATTATATTGGTTCATGATGACGCACATTGTAGATTTGACGCAACAAAACGTACTTATGAATATCACATCAATACTGTTAAAAATCCGTTTTTGCAGGAACTCAGCTGGTATGTAAGTCAAAAATTAGATGTAGCTTTGATGAATGAAGTCGCGCAAATTTTATTGAAACATACCGATTTTCAATGTTTCTCAAAAGTCAATACAGATGTTAACACTTTTGATTGCACGGTTTTTGAGGCATATTGGAAAAATGAAAACAACAAACTGATTTTTACGATCTCAGCCAACCGATTTTTACGAAATATGGTTCGGGCAATTGTGGGCACATTAATCAACATTGGTCTTCATAAAATTACGCTGACTGATTTTGAAAATATCATTGCCAGCAAAAGCAGAGAAAAAGCAGGATTTTCAGTTCCGGCTCACGGTTTATATTTGACCAAAATTAATTACGATTACATAAATAGCCCTGATTGAAGTGAAAAGCTTTTTTGAAAAAAATATTGTTTTTGTGTTTTTTATAAAGCGACCAACGGAAGCTCTTATAAAAAACACAAAAACATATTTTTGAGAAAAACTTGTAACGGAAAGCAGGAAATAGCTCCTTATAATAAATGAAAGCAAAAGCATTTGATACCGGCTTATTCAAACGAATTTTAAAATATACCAAACCTTATAAATGGCGCTATTATGGCGTGATTGTTTTTGCTATTTCGCTGTCGATTTTTGCGGCGCTTCGTCCTTATTTACTTAAACAAACTGTTGATGGTTATATCAAAACACACGACAAATATGGTTTATTGATGTATATTATCTTGATGGGACTTGTGCTTTTGATGGAAGTTTTTTCTCAATTCTACTTTGTGTATTGGGCCAACTGGCTTGGTCAGGATATTGTAAAAGATATTCGTACCAAACTCTTCAAGCATATTTTGAGTTTCAGAATGAAATATTTTGATTTGGTTCCGGTTGGACAATTGGTTACCAGATCTGTTTCAGACATTGAATCGATTGCTCGTATTTTCAGTCAAGGTCTTTTTATGATTATCAGTGATTTGATGAAAATGCTGGTGGTTTTGCTTTTCATGTTTTACATGAACTGGAAATTGACTTGGATTGTGGTCGTAGCAATGCCAATTCTGGTTTATGTTACCCGAATTTTTCAGCGTAAAATGCAAGTTGCTTTTGAAGAAGTTCGTACTCAAATTGCCAATATGAACTCTTTTGTTCAGGAACGTGTAACGGGAATGAAGATTGTGCGACTTTTTAACCGAGAAAAAATTGAGGCTGAAAAATTCAGAGAAATCAACGACAAACATAGAGTTGCTTGGATCAAAACTATTTTGTACAACTCGATATTTTTCCCAATTGCAGATATTATTTCTTCGATAACTCTAGGATTAGTTGTTGTTTTTGGCGGGTTTAAAATTTTGAATGGCGATCATTTCACCACTTTTGGAGATTTATTCTCATATACCATGTTTATTGGAATGCTCTTTAATCCGCTTCGCCAAATTGCTGATAAATTCAACGAGATGCAATTAGGAATGATTGCGGCCAATCGTGTTTTTGATATTATTGACACTCAAGATCATATTCAGGATACAGGTACAATTGAAGCTCCGGTTTTTAGCGGCAGTATCGAATTCAAAGAGGTTCGTTTTAGTTATATTCCCGAAGAAGAAGTTATCAAAGGAATTGATTTATCTGTTGATTCGGGACAGACAATTGCGATTGTTGGTTCGACTGGAGCAGGAAAATCAACTATCATTAATTTACTGAATCGTTTCTACGAAATTAATAGCGGGACCATTTATATCGACGGACACAATATTGAAAACTATACATTGGCATCTTTAAGAAAACAAATTGCCGTGGTTTTGCAAGATGTATTTTTGTTTGCCGATACAATTTACAACAACATCACTTTACACAATCCAGAAATAACGCGCGAAAAAGTACTCGAAGCGGCAAAAAAATTGGCGTACACGATTTCATCATGAGTTTGCCAGACAATTATGACTTTGATGTAAAAGAACGCGGTGTAATGCTGTCCTCTGGACAACGTCAATTGATCGCGTTTTTGCGTTCCTATGTGAGCAATCCAAGTATTTTGATTTTGGATGAAGCAACCTCATCTATTGATACTTATTCTGAAGAATTGATTCAGCGTGCAACCGAAACAATTACCAAAGGAAGAACTTCAATTATCATCGCACACCGATTAGCAACAATTGTAAATGCCGACAAAATTGTAGTTATGGATAAAGGTCTTATCGTAGAGCAAGGAACGCATCAAGAATTGATTAACAAGACCGACGGATATTACAAAAACTTGTATGATTCGCAATTTTCGGTAGCAAACTGAGGCTCAAAATGCTAAAAAAACATTTCTAAACGTTAAATCAGCGTTATAGAAATCATAAAACTGCACCTGAGCACTAAGGCTTTAACACTTGGTTTTTGGTTTATTATTTACCTTTGAGATTGTAGAAATCAAATGTAAAAGAAAATGCCACAAAACAGATTTTATCCAGACGAACAATTCAAAGAAATAGAAATAAACGCCTCATTACAACTTAAATATGCCATTTCAAACCGAGGCCGATTAATCAGTTTTACTGACAAAATTGAAAACGGCAGAATCCTCAAAGGCGGCCTGAGCGACGGTTATCCAACCTTTAGATTCAAGGTTAAAAAAGATGACAAAATTGTCAATAAATATCTTTTTCTGTACAAATTAGTTGCGCAATATTTTATTCCGAAACAATCCGAAGATCAAACTTATGTTCTTCATTTAGATTACAACCGAAGCAATGATGACGTAAGTAATTTGCGTTGGGCTACAAAACAAGAAATGATGGCTCACAGCCGCAAAAGCCCACGTGTAATTCAGGCCAAAAAGAACCTAATCGAACACAATCTAAAAGCAGACGGAAGAAAACTGACCACTACAAAAGTGATGCTAATCAAGAAAATATTGGCTAGACCTGAACAAAAAACACGCTTGAAAATGATTGCAAAACAATTCGGCGTAAGCGAAATGCAGATCCGCAGGATTGCAAGTGGTGAAAACTGGGGACACGTTAAAGTTTAATTGTTAATTGTTAATTGTTAATTGTTAATTGTTAATTGTTAATTGTTAATTGTTAATTGTTAATTGTCAATTGTCAATTGATAACTCATAAAGCCACAGATTATTAAAGATTAACATCGATTTTTTTAAATCATTTTAATCCTGATAATCTGTGGCTTGTTTTATTGATACTATTTATACAAAGCCTTTAATTTTCAGATTTATCAGCTAAATCTCGATTTCCAATTCATAATTCACAATTTACAATTCACAATTACCTTGGTTTCTGTGAAAAGACCAAAATCTAATGTGCTAAAAATAAATTTTGGGGCGTTGATTTAAAATAAATCCTTAAATTCGCAATCACAAATAACAAAAAAAGAAAATCGAAAAATGAGTTTCGGAAATATTATGCTCCTTTTCGGTAATAAATACTAAAAACCAAAAAAATGAAATACGACGTTATTGTTTTAGGAAGTGGTCCTGGTGGCTATGTAACAGCAATTAGAGCTTCACAATTAGGCTTTAAAACAGCTGTAGTTGAAAAAGAAAATCTAGGAGGTGTATGTTTGAACTGGGGCTGTATCCCAACAAAAGCATTATTGAAATCAGCTCAGGTTTTTGATTACCTTAAACACGCTTCTGATTACGGATTGAAAGTTTCTGAATTCGATAAAGATTTCCCTGCTGTTATTCAACGTAGCCGTGGTGTTGCAGAAGGAATGAGCAAAGGTGTTCAATTCTTAATGAAAAAAACAAAATTGACGTTATTGAAGGTTTTGGAAAACTAAAACCAGGAAAAAAACTTGACGTTACAGACAAAGACAATAAAGTTACTGAATATAGCGCTGATCACATTATCATCGCAACTGGTGCTCGTTCTCGCGAATTGCCAAACTTACCTCAAGATGGTGTAAAAGTTATTGGGTATCGTCAGGCAATGACTTTGCCAACTCAGCCAAAATCTATGATTATTGTTGGTTCTGGAGCAATTGGAGTTGAGTTCGCTCACTTCTACAACTCTATGGGAACAGATGTAACTATCGTAGAATTTATGCCAAATGTTGTTCCTGTTGAAGACGAAGATATCTCAAAACAATTTGAGCGTTCTTTGAAAAAATCTGGAATTAAAGTAATGACTAACTCTTCTGTTGAGCGTATCGACACTACAGGAGCTGGAGTTAAAGCATTCGTTAAGACTGCAAAAGGAGAAGAAGTTTTAGAAGCTGATATCGTACTTTCTGCAGTTGGAATCAAAACAAACATTGAAAACATCGGATTAGAAGAAGTTGGAATCGCTGTTGACAGAGATAAAATCTTAGTAAACGCTTACAACGCAACTAACATTCCTGGATACTACGCAATTGGAGACGTTACTCCAGGTCAAGCTTTAGCTCACGTAGCTTCTGCTGAAGGAATCAACTGTGTAGAAAAAATTAAAGGTTTACACGTAGATCCAATCGATTACGGAAACGTTCCTGGTTGTACTTATGCAACTCCAGAAATTGCTTCTGTAGGTTTAACAGAAAAACAAGCTAAAGAAAAAGGTTACGAATTAAAAATTGGTAAATTCCCATTCTCAGCTTCTGGAAAAGCTAAAGCCGCTGGAAATGCTGACGGATTCGTAAAAGTAATCTTCGATGCTAAATACGGAGAATGGTTAGGGTGCCACATGATTGGTGCTGGTGTTACAGATATGATTGCTGAGGCAGTTGTAGCTCGTAAACTAGAAACTACAGGTCACGAAATCCTTAAATCGATCCACCCTCACCCAACAATGAGCGAGGCTGTTATGGAAGCTGTTGCTGATGCTTACGGCGAAGTAATTCACTTGTAAAATATACAATGTAAAGGTTCAGATATCTTTACGGAGTTATATATAATTTTCAATTTATAAAATCCGATTTGTGAGAACAGATCGGATTTTTTATTTTCATAACTTTACATGAAACATAATCAGTTATGAAAGAGATTTGTATTGTTGAATTTCCGTCAAACTTAGGTTTAAAAGAACCTCAACCAGGAAAAGAGCCTGGTGTAAAAAAATTGCCCGAATGGTTATGGAAACACAATTTGCATAAAAAAATCAATCCAAAAAACATTTTAACGCTCGATGCTCCAAAATACACTAATCTTAAAGATCCTGAAACGCAAATTCTCAACGCAAACTCGTTAGTCGATTATGCTAGAGAACAAGCTTATTTGATCAACAATTTGCTTTCGCAAAATAAATTTCCGTTTATACTTGGCGGTGACTGCAGTATTCTTTTAGGATCGGCGATTGCTTTAAAACAGAAAGGAAATTACGGTTTGTTTTATCTTGACGGACATACTGATTTCATGGATATTTCATTATCTGAAACCGGCGGATTTGGCGGAATGGCGGCTTCTTTAGTTACTGGAAAAGGCCATCAAAAACTAACAAACATTTTAAATTTGTGTCCTTATATTAAAGAAGAAAATCTTTGGTGTGTTGGCAATCGCGAATATGACGAAGAATATGAAAACGAAATCAGAAATTCTGATGCGACATATTTTAGCTTAAAGGAACTTCGAAAACAAGGAATTTCAAATTGTGTTAAAACATTTCTTAATCAAATTGAAGACAAAAAACTTGATGGCTTTTGGCTTCATATAGATGTCGATGTTTTAAACGATTCAATTATGCCATGCGTCGATAGTCGCACGCCAGATGGGCTTACTTATATAGAATTCAACCAACTTATCTCTTATTTATTTCAAAGTGAAAAACTCAGCGGACTTGAAATCACAATTTTAGATCCTGATTTAGATTCTACTGGCCAATATACCCAAGAATTTGTTGACAATATTAGCTCGACTTTCAATACTTTTAAATTTTAAATTTATTTAATACTAAAAAAACTTTTTGTGGCTAGTTCGATTTAAAGTAGTGGATAATTTTACAACTCAATCAATATCAAGTTAATACGGATTGAAAAATAAAAAAATCTATTTAAAAAATTGAATAATGAAAAGAAAAATTGCTTTATTAGTAATGCTTATTTTCTCTTTAGTAGGATGTAAAAACAACAAAAACACAAGTGTCGACATTCCTCAAGGCGGAACGAAATTAACAGACGTTGAAAAACTAGTAACTGGAAATCAGCGCTTTTTAGACGAGAAATCAATTCATCCCCATCAAAACAAAGAATCTGTTTTAGAAAATCAAGACGGACAAAAACCTTTTGCTGTTGTGGTTACCTGTTCTGACAGCAGGGTTTCACCAGAAATAGTATTTGATCAAGGAATTGGAGATTTATTTGTAATACGAAATGCAGGAAATTTAATTTCGGACATTGATCTTGGAAGTATTGAATATGCTGTAGAACATTTAGATTCTAAATTAATTGTTGTTCTTGGGCATACTGAATGCGGTGCAATTAAAGCTTACATCAATGACAAAAATGGTTCTTATAAAAATCATTTCAACCATATTGATGATATAGTTGAAACAATTTCGAATGAAGACGAAGAAATTGAAGCCGACAAAAAAACACCTAAAGCATCAAATTATTTAGGCGCTATTGACGCAAACATTAAACACTCAGTAAAACTGATAGAAGACAATAAAATTGTAAAAGAACATCATGTAAAAGTTATTGCTATGCGCTATGACGTACATACAGGAAAAGTAAGCCAATTATAAAAGCTTAAAAATACTTTTTTCAAAAAAATCCGTTTTGTATTCACAGATCGGATTTTTTTTGAATGGCTGTTTTATAAAAAATGCATTTTAGATTTAAAATAGCACAGGCAATAATTTGATAAGAAAAGATTAATTTAGCTACAAAATTTCTCGCGCTTTTATTTCTAACCAAACTAAAATTGCCATGAACACAACCATTCAAGATTATAATAATTCACAAAGCAGTTCAGACAAAGAAATTTGCTACCAATTGGCATTGATAATTGATGAAAACTTGCCTGAAGCAGAAAACAAAATCTGGCATGCACATCCGGTTTGGTTTTTAGACGGAAATCCGATTGTGGGCTACAGCAAGCTGAAAGATTCGGTGAGATTGCTTTTCTGGAGCGGGCAAACTTTTGAAGAAGAAAAACTGCAAAACGAAGGCTCCTTTAAAGCCGCTGAAATGCGTTATACAAATGCTGACCAAATAAACAAACAAGACCTGATACGATGGCTCGAAAAAAGCACCAAAATTCAGTGGGATTATAAAAACATTGTCAAACGAAAAGGAGTCCTGCTTCGACTCAAATAACAAACCAAAAACAACTACAACTCAAAATGAAATTTTTACCCCTAATCGCCTTCATTATTATTACCTCTACTAGTTTTTCACAAACAAAAATGCTTCCGTTAAACGAACTCATCGACAAAAACGATTCAGGCTGGAAATCAGTCAAAGAAATTGCAGGAACTGCAAAAAACAAAATAGAAATCCTTCCTGTTGATTCGCAAAAAGCAAATGACGCTTTGTATCATACTCAAATAAGCACGAAAACAACAATGGGCGCTGTTATTTACAAAACCGGCGGTATTTTAGTTGATAATGGCTGGATCAGAATTCTAGGTTCTGGAAGCGCAAAACTTAATCGCAGTCTTCCTGATTGGAACAAAGGAAAAACTTTTAAAGAATTTGGTGAAGTTCCTGGTTATTTATTAATTGCAGATGATGCTTTGGGTGGCTTTTACATTTTAAACGGCGGCGCACTTGGAACTGATGTTGGCAAAGTATATTATTTCTCTCCAGACAATTTAGAATTTGAGCCTCTCGGTATTAATTATCCTCAATTTTTGGATTTCTGTTTCAACAACGACTTAGATAATTATTACGAAGGAAGCAGATGGGAAAAATGGAAAGATGAAGTTGCAGGATTAAAAGGAGATCAAGTTTTCAATTTTTATCCGTTTTTATGGACAAAAGAAGGAAGCGACATCAACAAGGTATCTAGAAAAATAATTCCTATCGAAGAACAATACAGCTTAAATATTGATTTAAGAAAACAAATGGGACAATAAGCAAGCATTTAAACAAATAACACTTTAATTTTCAGTTTTTTAATCTTATTTTTACTACTGACATACGTTTGTCAATAGGTGATTTTATCTTTATCAAATAAATTAAAAATTATGGAAACTAAAGATGGAAAATTAGCCGTTTATGCGCCAACCAGGCAAGATTGGCGAAATTGGCTTGACGCAAACAGTCAAATTGAAAAATCGGTTTGGCTTATTTTATATCACAAAAAAAGCAAAACGCCAAGCATCAATTTAATAGAAGCTACAGAAGAAGCGCTATGTTTTGGTTGGATCGATAGCCTTTGCAAAAAACGCGATGCTGAAAGTTATTACCTGACTTTTTCGCATCGAAATCCGAAAACGAGCAAATGGAGCACGCCAAATATTGAAAGAGCAGAAAGACTTATTGCACAAAATTTAATGACAGAACACGGTCAAAAATTAATCGATATTGCAAAAGAACAAGGAAAATGGATTATTGATACCAAAGAAAAATAACTATTTCTAATATAACCAAAAAACTTTCTAACCATGCTAAAACAAATTCTCCTACTCTTGCTTTTTAGTTTCAAAATCAGTGCTTTTGCGCAAGGACTTGATTTCAAAGCTCCAGACTACAAACAAATCGAAAAAGATATTAAGGATAAAAAATCGGCATTTTATTATCCGAATTTGATGGATCGATTAACCAAAAATGATACGCTTATGACGCAGGATGAATTCAGATATTTGTATTTTGGTTATGTTTTTCAACCAAAATATAACGCTTTCTGGAGATCTCCTGACGAGAAAAAGCTTCGCGAATATTACAATAAAGAAAAACTAGAATCTGCAGATTATGACGAAATCATCAAATTAGCCAATCATACGCTGGCTGATTTTCCCTTTGATCTTCAACAACTCAATTATCTGGCCTATATTTATCATTTGAAAGGAGATGACGAATCTGCCAAAATAACTTCGTATAAATTTCATAACATCATGAACGCCATTCTTTCTTCTGGCGATGGCAAAAAATGCGAAACAGGATTTCATGTTTTATTGGTCGATCATGAATATGTGATGCTACATCTTTTTGAACTCGAATCGAAAGGACAATCATTAGTGGGAAACTGCGATTATCTTAGTTTTGAAAAAGGAAAATACAATGTTGATGGCGTATATTTCAATATTGAAAAAATGCTGGAAAACGAAGCAAAATCACTGAAGTAAAATCTCCAAGTTGAATGACCATAACTGAAATTAGAAAAAATGATTACGAACCTTTGAGAAGATTATTTTTAGAGGAACGAAAAAACACTTTTTCATGGCTCGATCCATCTGAATTTCAATTGGATGATTTTGAAAAATTGACACAAGGCGAACTTATCTTAACAGCACTTATTGATGATATTCCGGTTGGATTTATTTCGATATGGATCCCCAATAATTTTATTCATCATTTGTATGTTGCCCGTGAACATCAGGAAAAAAACATTGGAACTGAATTAGTGAAAGCTACTATTAAAAAAACAACATTTCCACTGACATTAAAATGCCTTGAAAAAAACAGCAAAGCCATTGCTTTTTACAAACAAAAAGGTTTTGTTGAAAAAGAAAAAGGAATGTCAGAACATGGAACTTATATTTTATTTGAATTGAACGAAAACATAAATTAAAACCAAACTACAACCTACCAAAGAATGAATTTAACTGAATTACCAATTGATCTGAAAAAACAAATTGAAAATGAAACAATAGATTTTGCATTAAAAGCACAGCGAAAACATCCGCTTAAAAAAAATTAGGCGAATTACTTATTGGAATACTGATGTTAGCTTTTATGAGTCTTTTTGTACATGCATTTTTCGGACCTTTATTTAAAAATGAAGAAGTTCATTTTGAGGCTAACGGATCGCCGGTAACCGCAAGTTTAGATGATTTCGGTGAATTGATCTTTCCAGGCGGCATTATTATTCTGCTTGTACTTGCTGGAATATATGTAACAATACGCTCAATTTATGGGATATTTCAAAATGGTGGCTATTTTGTTGGAACAGAAACTAGACTGATTCAATTTCGAAATGGAAATACTACGAGTACAGATTGGGAACAATTTACTGGAAGTATCAAAATCAAGGCTAAAAATAATTTTGGAGAAATCGAATTTGAATTGCGAACCGGAAAAATGGAAAGCAGAAAAAACCAACCCGATAAATTTGTTCCGGATATTATTTACTTAACCGGAATTGATAATGTTTATGAGATTGAGAAAAAATGCAGATTAAGAATTAAAGAAAATGATCCAACCCCTGCTGTTGTTTTAAGTTAAACTCAAAAAAAACACTTAAACAATCATTTAGTACGCAACCTTTTAACAAAAAAATCATCTTTATATCAACCAATATAAATTTGAACCAATGAAAAAATATATATTGTTTTTTGCTTTCATCATTTTGAATTCATGCAGTGGTGATGATAAAATTTATGACAACCCAAATGCATTAAAAGGACGCTGGCTTTGGGTTTCTTCAACTGGGGGTTTTCAGGGGGTTACTCCTGGTGCTTTGAATCGAAAAGAAGAACTTGAGTTCTCTGACACCCATGTAAGCACGTATACAGATGGCCAGCTAACCCAAAAACTAAAGTATCATATCGCAACAAAAAAGTCAATTTTTGGAGGAAATAAAAAAATGATTGTGATTGATAAAGAAGATCTAACTCAAGTATCTTATGCTGATCGATCTTTTATTGTAACTGCAAGTAAAATGACTTTAAGTGAAGAATGCAATGACTGTTTTATTTCAAAATATAAAAAAGTAAAATAATGAATATGAAAAAAATTCTACCAATTATTTTTATTCTTTTGGCTTTTACAAGCTGTTCAGATGACGATGACAATGGTAATCCAATGATTGGAAGCTGGAAATTGGTAAAAACGCGAAATTATGTTTTTGCTACTGCTGATGATCCAAACAAAGAAACTATCACTGATTATTCAGATAAAAATATTGTTTACACATTTGATGGAATGTCTAATTTAACCATTAGCATGGATGGGCAAAAAGAAGAGCATCAATACGAATACAAACTAGACTATTTATCTGGAGGTCCTTCTGTTGGAGAATCAAAAATTCAATTAGTGATTATTGATGGTTCTAAATGGACTTATTCTGCTTCTTCTCAAGGAGAAATGATTTTAGGAAAATCGTATGTTGATGGTTCTGATTTGTTTTTTGTAAAACAATAAAATCTCGTTTTTTAGTTCTTTTGAAAACAAAAATTACTGCGTCAAAATAAAAAAATGCTCTTCAAAATTTTTTCTGAAGAGCATTTTTTATTAATTAACTAAAAACAATGAATTGCTGAATAAAAGAATTCCGTTTTCCCAAAAACCTCTAAAAAGCGGATTGTCCATCATATAAATCACGCTTCCGTCGCCTCTTTTATCGACAGCAAAAGTCACGGTTTCAGGGAGTTTTTTCTTGATGTCATTTCCAACAAAACCATAACTCAAAAAGTTTTTAGGAATGTAAGCCACATTGATCGCATTTTTTAAAAGTGAAAATGATCTTTCGTTGGTTTTCAAACTGTAATACGTATTTCCTAAACCAAATGCCATTGGATAGGTTTTATCCAATTTATTCTCGATAATCGCACCCGGAATTGTACCTGAAATTTCTCTTCGTTCAGATCCTTCGAAGTCTAAAAAGCGTTTTTTAAGCTCGACTTCTTTTTCTTCTTTTTCCGATTTTTCTTTGTCTTCTTTGCTCGCAAACTGACTTAAAGCATAACCTTCGCGATCTTGAAACAACGAAATTGCACTGCTCATGGCAATTACTTTTCCGCCATTTTTAATCCATTCATCGATCTGTTTTTTCTGGTCATCTGAGAAATCATAAGATCCGTCAGAAAGTATCAACGTATTGTAATTGTACAATTTCACTCGGTTGAAATTTGAAGTTTCAACAATACTTACTGGATATTTTACAACCTCATCCAAATAATACCAATTGGCACCAAATTCAGTTGAAACAATTCCTTTCCCTGAAAGCATTAAGATCTTTGGCACTTTTAAAAGAACAAAATTTTCTCCGCCAATATCTTTTGAATTGGTTGAAAATCCGGTTGTAATAAAACTATAATCGGATTTGATTTTGATGATTTCGCTAACTGTTTTTTCAAAATCAGCAATTTTTGGATTATCTGCTCGACTTATAATCAAACCGCCTGGCTCGATGGTCAAAGTTCCAAAAACTGCTTTCTTCATTGCTGAACGCACTTTTACATTTGCTTGATGCAATAACGAAAGCACCTGAGCTGAAGTTCTGCTGTTCCAAGGCACATAAAATGCGTAAACACTTGCTGGGACATTTTTTTGCGCAATTTCAATTTGAGATTTTGTTTTTATAGAAATTGCATTTTTTACGGCATAACCTTCAACTCCATATGCTAGAGGCAAAGCCCAAGCTGTGATATCATAGGATAAACTATCGTTTAGTTTTTGATTTGGCTCAAATAAAACCTGCGCCAAAACAGATCTCGGCTGATCTGCTTTTATGATTAAATCGTTTGGCTCGATTTTGAAACTTTCACTTTTTTTGTTTTGATAATGAAATCCTGAAGCGCTTGCAGAAGCATCGGCATAACTGAATTCAATGTCATTTTTTTCAGCATTTCAGTCAGTTGTTCCAGTTTTGCATTGTTTTTTAGAACATAAGTATTGTAAACGCCTTTTGCTTTTTTGCGTGCATTTGCATGAAAATCTCGAAATCCTTTTAGCAAAACATCCTTTTGTGAAGCGGCACTTTCTACAACTGTCAACACAGCAGTTGCGTGGTGCGTCAAACGATCTTTTATGGTGACGTTTGTGCCATTTTCCATTGTCACTTCGCGCCCTGCTCCTATTCCGCCTTGTTCCAGTGTCAAACCAACTGCGCCATTATAAGTTGGATAAGTATCGCCATAACTCGGATAAAACAAATCAAATCGTTCTCTGGTATTGTACATCCAGTTTTGCTTGTCGAATTTCTGCGAAATATTTTTTCCTAAAACATTATAAAAATCCTTTTGATATTGCTCAATAAATTCATGCAAAGGCTCTGCTCGCTGGCGGAAAAAAGTATGGCGAATTATAGCTCATTTCATGCACATCTGTATGTACTTGAGGCATCCATTGGTTATATACTTTTATGCGTTGTTGCGATTCGGCTTGCGTTTGCCATGCCCAGTCGCGATTCAAATCAAAAAGATAGTGATTGTATCTTCCGCCCGGCCATTCTTCCATGTGCTCTCGATCATACAGACTTGGATGATTTTTCTTTCCTGAAATTTCTCGAAGCCAATTTCCGTAGCGAGAATATCCATCAGGATTAATGCACGGATCCAGAATTACGATCGTATTTTTTAGCCATTTCTTGGTTTCTTCATTTGTTGGGTTCAAAAGTTCATAGGCAACTGTCATAGCGCTTTCGGTTCCGGCAAATTCATTTCCGTGAACATTGAAACTCAACCAAACGATAATTTTATCTTGTGCCGTAGCCGATTTAGAATCTGAAAGTCCAATTGAAGCCAAATTGTTCAAACGTATTTGCTCCAGATTTTTCAGGTTTTCAGCATCAGAAATGAAATATAAATTCAAATCGCGCTGTTCGTTTGTTAATCCGTATTGCTGTTTTTTTATTAAAGCCGAATTTTCAGTCAGATATTTAAAATAATCCTCAACCTGATGGTAATAACTTATTTGTTTTCCGTAGTTTGGAATAAATTCTGAAGGCGATTTTAATTGTGCCAAAGCAGAAACCGAAGCTGTTAGAAACAATACTACAGCATAAAAGTTTTTTGTCATAATTGGAAATGGTTTGCAGTTGGATAAAAATAAGAATTAACTTTATATAATCTAAAATCATCTTAATTTTAATTGCTTTATTAACTTTTGAAATAACCAAATCCTAATGAATATCTTAATTGTTTACGCGCATCCAAGTAAAAAATCCTATACTTTTCAGGTTTTGGAAAGATTGAAATCGGTTATCTTAAAACAAAACTGGAATTTAGAAATATCAGATTTATATGCTTCAAACTTCATCAGTGATATGTCGGAACAAGAATATGAAAGAGAAGGTTTTGCGAAACTTGATCTTCCTATTCCTGAAGACGTTTTGGCCGAACACAAAAAAATCGAAAAGGCAGATTGCATTATTTTTCTTTATCCTGTTTGGTGGAGTGATTGTCCTTCAAAACTAAAAGGCTGGTTTGACCGCGTATATTCGGTTGGATATGCCTACGGACAAACCGAATCTTTTCCGAAAATGAAAATTATACCGCATGGAATCGCAATTTGCACTGCGGGACATCCAAATGATTTTCTGAATGAAATTGGAATTGCACAAAGCATGGAAAAAATCATGCTAGAAGACCGACTTGGAAAACGTTTTGAAAACAAAGAAATGATTATTTTGGGCGGAACATTGGAATTGGAAAAAGTAATGGAAGGGCATTTTTTGGAGATTGATAATATTATAGAAAAAATTAAAACCAAAATAAATTAAACAAAGAATATAAACAAATCATCATCAAACCGGACTGAAGTCCGGCCCTACAATATGCATCGAGCCAAATGCTCTTTTAAAGTTCCGAAGGAACAAACCATATTGTAGGGCCGGACTTCAGTCCAGTTTAAATAAATTTACAAAACATGTCTGAAACTCCCCTTTCTTTTGTCTCTTAAACACCCTAACAAATTGATTATTAGAACGTAAATTTGTAATACAAACCTTTAAATTATTTAAAATGAGTACTACAGATTTTACCACAACCATAAAAGTAGATCAATCTCCCGAGGAAGTTTTTAACGCTGTTACAAATGTCCGAGGCTGGTGGTCTGAAGAAATAGAAGGAAATACAGCCAAGCTGAATGATGAATTTGATTATCATTATGAGGATGTTCATCGCCGCAAAGTAAAATTAATTGAAGTTGTTCCGAATCAAAAAATTGTTTGGCTGGTTGAAGAAAACTATTTCAACTTTACAGAAGACAAAACAGAATGGACGGGCACTAAACCAACTTTTGAAATCACTGAAAAAGATGGAAAAACAGAGTTAAAATTCACCCATTTTGGTTTAACCACAGAATACGAATGCTTTGAAATTTGCAGAGGCGCTTGGACAAATTACATTCAAAATAGTCTTAAAAAACTAATTGAAACCGGAAAAGGCGAACCAAATGCAACGGGAAAACCACAAACTGAAAACGAAAAAAGGTTATCTTCAAAATAATTTTATAAATTAGTGATTCTAAAAATCCTAATTATATGAACCCCATTATAAGAAATACTCTGGCAGTACTTGCCGGAATTGTCGTTGGAAGTATTGTCAATATGAGTATAATTTTATTAAGTGGTTCTATCATCCCGCTTCCAGAGGGTGCTGACAACTCCACAATGGAAAGTTTAAAATCAACAATGCATTTGTTTGAAGCCAAACATTATCTTTTTCCGTTTTTAGCGCATGCTATTGGAACATTCGTTGGCGCAATCACGACGGCATTATTGGCTTTTAATCATAAAAAGAAACTTGCGCCGCTTATTGGCGCATTCTTTTTATTTGGAGGTATTGTAAGTGTTTGCTCTTTGCCGTCGCCGGTTTGGTTTACGATTGTCGATTTGGTTTTCGCTTATATTCCGATGGCGTATCTGGCATTGAAATTACTTTGTCATAAAGGAAAAATTCAAAAAAATGAGTAGCGAATCCTCAAAAAAATTCCCGCTAAAATGTGCTATGAACATATCGGCGGAAAACTTGGGCAACTACTCGCCTTCACTTTTGCAGAAAAAGGATGGATTGCCAAAAAAATCCGTCAGACAAACATTTCTATATTACTGAAATCGGCATAAAAGAATTCACAAAATTAGGCATCGATCTTTCAGAAATCAAGCTGGAAAATTTATAAAACTTACCGCTTATTTCAGAAAAAATGTGCTTACAAATTTCTTAACTTAGTTCACTTTTATATTTGAAAATCATGACTAAGAAAGAAATTGCTCGGGACTTCCTAAAACTTGCCGCAAACGGACATTCGCACGAAGCATTTCGTTTGCATGTTGGCAAGAAATTCAAACATCACAACGCTTATTTTAAAGGTGATGCCGACACCTTAATGCTTGCAATGGAAGAATCTGCAAGAACAAATCCGAATAAGATTTTCAAAATTCATCATATTTTAGAAGATGACAATTTTGTTGCCGTGCATTCGCATTTAAAACAAAATTCAAAAGATATTGGTTTTGCCGTAGTTCATATTTTAAAATTTAAGGATGATAAAATAATTGAACTTTGGGATTTAGGTCAGCCAATTCCAACGGAAACTGTTAATGAAAATGGAATGTTTTAAATTAATTATTAATGGTGAATTATTAATTATCAGTTATTTCCAGAGACCGAAAACTAAAAAATACAAAAATCTAAAAATGACCTTTTTAACCAAAACACTTTCACTATTGTCTTTAATTTTTCTTTTTTTGAGCTGTAATTCCTTCGCTCAAAAAGAAGATAATTATTCTGCTAAAATTGACAGTTTAATAGAAAACACCAATTCTCCCATTTTTAATGGTGCAATTTTGATTTCAAAAAACGGAAAAACATTGTATTCTAAAGCAAAAGGCTTTTCGAATTTTCAGACCAAAAAACCTTTAAAATTAGACAACCAATTTGAAATCATGTCGAACAGCAAACAGATAACGGCAGTTTTGATTTTATTGGAAGTTGAAAAGGGTAAAATAGATCTTAAGTCACCTATCAAAAAATATTTACCTGAATTAACTCAAACTTGGGCTGATTCTGTAACGGTTCATCAGCTTTTAAATCATTCTCACGGAATTGTCGATTTGCAGAAACCATTGGCTTTCAAATCGGGAACTCAGTTTAAATATGGCGATTTAAGTTATACACTTCTTACGAAAATTATAGAAAACACTTCGGAAAAAAATATCCAGAAGTAGCCGAAGCTCTTTTCAAAAAATTGAAAATGAAGAATACATATTGTTATTCAAAGGATAAAATTCAAAATTTAGTTACAGGCTATTTCAATTCTAAAGACGTTTTTGAAAAAGTGGGAAAAACTCAAATTACACCGCAAAATCTGGGCGCAGATGGCGTTGTTTCAACTGTAACCGATTTGGCTATTTGGAACAGTAATTTACATAAAGGAAAAATTCTGAAACCTGAGACTTATAAAGCAATGCTTCGCTACACGATAACTGCACAGCATAATTTCTTTGGGAAAGAAAATGAAGGCTACGGCTACGGAATTAGGATTACTGAAAAAGAAGCGGTTAAATATATTGGCCATACAGGTTTAGGCGACGGATTTTCTTCTGTAAATTTGTATTTCCCTGAAAGCGATATTAGTCTGATTGTTTTAGAAAATCAGATGCCTGAAGATTCTAATTTATTTTATGCGAATGAATTTAAGATCAAAAATATGCTTTTAAAAAGTGATTTATTAAATAAAAAATAAACTCAAATGGCTGTCAATAAAACCACCGAAACCGCAAACAGTGTTACTGATTTTATAAATGCTGTCGAAAATGAGCAGAAAAGAAAAGACGCTTTTCAACTTCTTTCAATAATACAGGAGTTAACCGGTTTTGAACCAAAAATGTGGGGGCAGAGTATTATTGGTTTTGGGAGTTATCATTATAAATATGACAGTGGTCACGAAGGCGATGCGCCATTAGCAGGTTTTTCTCCAAGAAAAGCGACCATGACCGTATATTTTTATCTTCCTGAAGGCAAGAGAGAAGAACTTTTATCCAAACTTGGCAAACACACCTCTTCAAAAGCGTGTATTTATGTCAAAAAACTGGCTGATATTGATATAGAAATATTAAAAAATATCATTTTACTTTCTATGGAATACACCCAAAATTTATACCCTTCAAATTAAAAAAAATATGAGCCTCACTTTATTTCTTCTTTTAATAGCCGTTGCAATTTATTTCGCATATCATCCAAGATTCGGGAAAAGGCCATTTGGTGAAAGACTAGCTTTAATCCAAAAATCGCCTCAATACAAAAACGGAAAATTTGAAAACGAAAGTTTCACACCTGAACTTGCTGAAGGTTATGGCTATTTTGATGTTTTAAAAGAATTTTTCTTCAAAAAAGTAGATCGCAAAAGCCCTACTGATATTATTCCGTCAATAAAAACCAATTTGCATGAAATTCCGTTAGATCAAGATATCTTGGTTTGGTTTGGGCATTCGTCATATTATATTCAGCTTGAAGGAAAACGTTTTTTGATTGATCCCGTTTTTAGCGGCAACGCCTCGCCTATTTACGGCACCACAAAAGCATTTAAAGGAACCGATATTTATACCACGGATGATATCCCCGAAATTGATTATTTATTGATGACCCACGATCATTATGATCATTTGGATTATGCGACAATTATGGCACTGAAGCCAAAAATCAAAAAGGTCATTACGGCTCTTGGAGTGGGTTCGCATTTTGAATTTTGGAAATTCCCTTCTGAAATTATTATCGAAAAAGACTGGCATGAAAAAATTGAACTCGATCAAAATTTAACGCTTTACACTACTCCTTCAAGACATTTTTCGGGTAGAAGCATCAAACGTTGCAATACACTTTGGACGTCTTTCGTTTTAGAAAGCAAAGATTTTAAAATGTATCTGGGAGGCGACAGCGGCTACGATTCGCATTATGCTCGCAATTGGCGAGAAATTTGGCCCTTTTGATATTGTGCTTATTGATAATGGCCAATACAATCCGGCTTGGAAGTACATTCATAATTTGCCAGAAGATGTGATAAAAGCCATGAAAGATCTGAAAGCCAAAAGAGTTTTTCCTGTTCATTCTTCAAAATTTGCATTGGCACTTCACGCTTGGGATGAACCTTTGAAAAAAGTAACCGAATTAAACAGTCTATCTGAAAACCCAATTCCGTTAATTACACCTAAAATTGGCGAAATAGTCGAATTAAAAAATGAAAACCAACAATTTAAACAATGGTGGAAAGGGGTTAATTAATTATTAATTGTTAATTGTTAATTGCAAACTTGAAACTTGGAAGTTGGAATATAAAACATTTAGTTTGCCATTCTGAGGAACGAAGAATCACACTAGAAATTCCTCAAAGTAGATCGCCAATCTTTGCCGATTCACTAGTGTGATTCTTCGTTCCTCAGAATGACAAAAAAAGAACAAAAACATGAAGAATTATATAATCCGCAATGCTGATCCGTCAGAATTTGAAGAAATCGGGAAGCTTTTAATTCGCGTTTATTCGGCTTTGGAAGGCTTTCCTAAACAAGATGAACAGCCAAATTATTATAAAATGCTAGCCAATATTGGCAATTTTACCCAATATCCAGAAACAGAACTTTTAGTGGCTCTTGACGAGAATACTATTATTGGAGCAGTAGTTTATTTTAATGATATGCAATATTATGGCTCTGGCGGAATTGCGACTCAAGAGAAAAATTCGGCTGGATTTCGTTTGTTGGGCGTTGATGCAAATGCTCGAGGAAAAGGAATTGGCAAGCTTTTGACTTTAGAATGCATCAAAAAAGCAAAAGAATCTAAAAGAAAACAAGTCATTATTCATTCTACTTTGGCAATGAAAACAGCTTGGGGAATGTATGAAAATATCGGATTTAAAAGAGATGAAATTTTAGATTTTATGCAAGGAGAACTTCCTGTGTTTGGATTCAGGTTTCCTTTTGATTCATAAAATTAATATCAAAAAAAATAAAAATTGAAACTAAAAACTAACCTTTTTATCGTTGCTTTTCTGGCAACTTTTAACCTTTTTGCACAAAATACCTATGTTTTTCTTGGTTCTTATAATCGTGATAAATCTGCAGAAGCCATTCAAATATATCAATTGGACACTCTAAACGGAAAATTGACAAAATTTGCTTCGGCAAAAAACATTATCAACCCTTCCTATTTGACGGTTTCTCCAAATGGAAAATATGTGTATGCCTGTACCGATACCAAAACGCCAAATGCAGGAAGCATCAGCAGTTTTGAATTTAATCCAAAAAACAAAAGTCTGACTTTTTTAAACAGCCAAAGAAGCGGTGGCGAAAATCCGGTTTATGTTACGGTTCATAAAAGCGGAAAATGGATTGCCAATGCCAATTATACAGAAGGAAGTGTTTCTGTTTTTCCAATTTTAGAAAACGGTAAAATCGACTCAATAGCGCAGAATTTTCAGTATATGGACGGAAGTACGCACAAAGAAAGACAAACACGTTCACACGTTCATTCAGCTGTATTTTCGCCTCAGTTTGATTATTTGTTTTTGCCAGATTTAGGTGCCGATAAAATTCGTTGCTATGCATTTGATGCCAATCAGAAAAAGCCTTTAATCGAAACTAAAAACCCGTTTACAAAGACTGATTTAGAAGCCGGCCCGAGACACTTTACCTTTCACCCCAATCAGAAATTTGGTTATTGTATCGAAGAAATGGCAGGTCAAATAAGTGTTTATCAATATGAAAACGGAGTTTTAAATAAAATCCAGCGCATTGCCACGCATCCTGATAAAATAAAAGAAGGTTATGAAAGCTCCGATATTCATATTTCTCCTGACGGAAAATTTCTCTACGCCACAAACCGAGGAAAAGAAAACAACATTGCCATTTTCACAATTGATGAAAATGGGCTTTTGAAAAACATTGGGTATCAAGCCACTTTAGGAAAACATCCGAGAGTTTTTGCCATCGATGAAAGCGGAAAATTTTTAATCGCTTCAAATGTAAATACTGGAAATGTGGTTGTTTTTAAAAGAAATCCAAAAACCGGATTACTTAAAAAAGTTGGGAAAGAAGTAAAAATGGAAAATGTTTCGTGTGTTCAAATTAGACGAATTTAATTGTTATTTATTACGCTTTTATAGACAACCTAGATCTTTTTGCAACTAATCGTTCCAAAGAAAACTAACACAATAAAAATTATGTCAGCAAATAATTTCGATTTACAGCCTGATTTCTTGGAAAACGAAATCATAAAATTGATTCCGCTAGAAGAAAGTCATTTTGAAGAACTTTATAAAGTGGCCTCAGATCCTTTGGTTTGGGAACAGCATCCCAATAAAAATCGATACGAAAGAGCAGTTTTCCAGAACTTTTTTGAAGGAGCGATGGAAAGCAAAGGCGCTTTTGTTATTTTGGACAAAACCGCAAATGAAATTGCTGGCAGTACAAGATTTTATGAATACGATCCCGAAAACAATAGCATTTTTATTGGTTATACTTTTTATGGAAGAAAATTTTGGGGAACGGGTTTTAATAGTCAAGTCAAAAAAATAATGCTCGATTATGCCTTTCAATTTGTAGAAAAAGTTCAATTTCATATTGGAGCAGAAAATTTCCGCTCACAAAAAGCAATTGAAAAATTAGGCGCAAAAAAATAGACGAAATCAATGTGGCCTATTACAATGAGCCCTCGCGTCATAACTTTGTGTACGAAATAAAACAAAATTAAATTAAGCTATCTTACATCTTACATACAAAAAAATGAAAAATATAACCGTTTTCTGCGGATCTAGTTTTGGTACCGAAGAAATATTTAGAGAACAAGCAGAACTGCTAGGAAAAACTTTAGCCAAACAAAATATAGGTTTAGTTTACGGAGGCGCAAATGTAGGTTTAATGGGTGCTGTCGCGGATGGCGCATTGAGTGAAAATGGAACCGTAATTGGTGTTCTTCCAAATTTTCTTAGATCTAAGGAAATTGCACATTTAGGCTTGACCGAATTAATTGTAGTGGAAAGCATGCACGAACGAAAAACAAAAATGAATGATTTGTGCGATGGCGTAATTGCACTTCCAGGTGGTTTTGGAACATTAGAAGAGCTTTTTGAAATGCTAACTTGGGCACAATTAGGACTTCATAAAAAACCAATTGCAATTTTAAATACAAACGGTTTTTATGATTCGCTAATTGAATTGACAGAAACAATGGTTGAAAAAGGCTTGCTGAAAGACGTCAATCAAAAAATGCTTTTGGTTAGCGACAATGTTCCAGATTTACTGGAAAAAATGAGAAATTACATGCCACCTACAGTCGGCAAATGGATTGACAAAGACAAAGTATAAACTTATTTCTATTAAATATCAAAGCTTTACAAATTTCGTGTGAAGCTTTTTTATTCGGACAACTATATTTCTTAAATTAGTAATCCCAAAAAAAAGTTTCAGCACTAGATATAATGAGATGAAAACAGAAAACAACAAATTTGCAAAAGCCGAAATGCTGATCAGGAAACCTGTTTCAGAAGTTTTTCAGGCTTTTATAGATCCGGAAATTACCCGTAAATTTTGGTTTACAAAAGGCTCCGGAAAATTAGAAGAAAACCAAAAAACCGAGTGGACTTGGGAAATGTATGGTTTTTCATTGACGGTCACAACATTAGTATTGCAAGAAAATAAAAAGATTGTAATTGAATGGGGAAATCCAGATGAAGTCACTTTAGTCGAATGGGTTTTTAGTCCGCTAAATGAAAATGAGACCTTTGTAAGTATTACAAATTCTGGCTTAAAAGGCGACGCTGACAAAATTATCGATCAGGTTCGCAACTCTACTGAAGGCTTTACTTTGGTATTAGCTGGAGCAAAAGCATATTTAGAACATAAACTGCAACTGAATTTAGTTTTAGATAGATTTCCGAAAGGTCTTGCCTGATAGTATTTTAACCGCAAAGGTCACAAAGATTTACGCAAAGAACGCAAAGTTTTTTGAGACTCACTAAAGTGAAAAGCGCACAAAGCTTTGTGCAGAAAAAATGGTAGGCAAAGCTTTGCGAACTTAATATAGATTCTGCTTACTCCAGCAATTAAAAATACTTAGCGCACTTTGCGTTAAAACAACAGATATGTTTTGATCGTAGTACAAGTTCAGCAACCTGAAACTTGAAACCTAAAACAAAAAAATGGAAGTTAAAAAACCCGAAAATATAGACGAATACATTGGCGGATTTCCAAACGACGTACAGGAAATTTTGGAAAAAATCAGAATGACGATTCAAAAAGCAGCGCCAGAAGCCAAAGAGAAAATTAGTTACTCGATGCCAGCTTTTGAGCAAAACGGAATTGTAGTTTATTTTGCGACCTTTAAAAATCATATTGGGCTTTATGCTTTGCCAAGCGGACATGAAGAATTTAAGGACGAACTTTCGAAATATAAATCAGGAAAAGGCTCTGTCCAGTTTCCACTAAAAGACAAAATGCCTTATGATTTAATCACTAAAATTGTAAAATTTCGAGTAAAAGAAAATCTTCAAAAAGCAAAAAAGAAATAGCTCTAGATTAAATCAATCTCTCCATTAACAAAGCATATTCCATGAAAAAAATAAATTTTCTTTTTATCATTACTACCTTTTTTGTGAGTTTCTTTTGCAACGCGCAAGACGAAGCTTCAATTGAAAAAGAAATTATGGAATTGCATAAACCAACTAAAATAGTTCATGATTCTATTTCAAACTTAATGAAAGAAGTTAATTTAAAAATAGAAACCGAAAAAGATTCTATTAAAAAAATCAGCTTACTATGCGTTTAGATACATTATGGAATGCATTGGATGAAAATGGTATTGATGAATTAAAGCTTGATTTTGATTTTGCCCGAAAACATCCTAATTCTCAAAAAGCGTTACGTCTAATTAGAATTTCGGTAGGCCGTTTTGTGGGAATGAACTTTTATGACACTTTCGTAGAGGTTTTCCAAAACTTTTCTCCCGAAATTAAAAACTCAGAAGAAGGAAAAGAAATGGCCGAGAAACTACACTATTTCAAACAAAGCAAAGTGGGAAGCATTGCTCCCAATTTTAGTTTAAAAGATATCAATAACAAAGCTATTTCCCTTGCCGATTTTAAAGGCAAAAAATACATCTTGATTGATTTCTGGGCAAGCTGGTGTGCTCCTTGCCGAGAAGAACTTCCTTATATTAAGGAGTTATATAAAAATTATAAATCGCAAGGTTTTGAAATAATCAGCGTTACAAAAGATGAAAAATCCGATCTTTGGAAAAAAGCTATTGAAAAAGAAAAAATTCAATCTTGGAAACATGTTTCTATTTTAGAAAATCAAAGTACCGTCGATAAAGATTATTTTGTTAACGGTATTCCGCATAAAGTTTTAATTGACAAAAATGGAATTATTATTGGGAAATGGAAAGGCAGTGGCGAAAACAATAAACACGATTTACAGCGACAATTAAAATCGATTTTTGAAGCACAATAATAGAACAATGAATTTAACTGAACATTACAATCAACTTTATAAAACATCCTCTGAAGCAATTTTAGCAGGAAAATATTCTATTGATACTGAACTTAAAAACGAATCAGATTCACGATTTGGAATCACATTACTTATTCGTCCAAATGATGAAATAAAAGCCAATATCAAGCTTTTTTAAATGAATTGAAAGAAGCTGAGCCCGAGCAATATTTTTATCCAGATTCAGATATTCATATTACTGTAATGTCGATTATTTCTTGTTCTGAGGAATTTCAATTAAATCAGATTTCTCCAAACGATTATATTCAGCTCATCTGCAAAAGCATGGTCGATGCTGACAAAATCAAAATTCATTTTAAAGGCATTACGGCTTCTCCTTCTGCCCTAATGATTCAAGGTTTTCCAACGGATGAAACTTTGAATAATTTCAGAAACAAGCTTCGTGATAATTTCAAAAACTCAGATTTGCGGCAAAGCATTGACAGCCGTTATTCGATTTCGACAGCGCATTCTACGATTATGCGTTTTCAAGAACCGCTTCAAAATCCAAAGAAATTAATTGAAATTGCAGATCAATTTCGTGATTACGATTTTGGGGAACTTGATGTAAAAAACCTAGAACTTGTTTATAATGACTGGTATCAGCGTGAAAGTACTACGCGCGTTTTGGGGAATTTTGGTTTGAGGTAGTTTATTTTGCCACAAATTTCACTAATTCCACTAATTTTCATTCACTTAACAAAAATACAATTCGTTTAAATTCGTGTTATTCGTGGCGAAAAAAATCATTTTTTGAATGTTCCAAAATGCCATAAAACACCAGACGGATCAAGAAGAAAACATTCACTTCCCCAATCTAAATATTTTACTGGAGTGAGTTTTACACCTTCATATTTTTCAGAAAGATTTAATGCTAAAAGCTCATTATAATATCTTTCTGGATCATCAACTTCAAGAAAAATCATAGTGTTTTCGATCCATTCTTTGGCATAATAATCTTGAAGATAAAATGCAAATTCTCCATTTTTAAAAACAGAAAAATTAGATTCTAACACACCTTCTTCAAATCCTAAATCACGATAGAAACTTCTTGATATTTGAAAATCTTTGGCTCCGATGAAGGGACGAATTGATTTTATATTGTGGTTCATTTTATTACTGTTTTTTTATCCCTTCTTTAAAATATTCCCCAAACCACGACCAATCTGTTCAATAGCTTCAAGACCTTTAGTTAAAGGCGTTGCCGTGAAATCTTCGTAGGCATCCATTGCGCTTTCTTTTCGGTCATCTTGAGGGTAAACCAAAATAATATTGTTATTTTCAAAGAACTTCTCAAATTTCTGTGGAAGTCGTTCAAAAATAGACTGATACGAAACAGAGCCTTTTCGAGACAAATTGAATACAATTAAATCCGTTGGTTTTATTTCATCTGAAATCGATTCAAAACTGTCCCATTCTATGACACTTTTAAAACCAAGTTTCGCATTCAATCTCAAATTATTCGCAATTGCCTGAATGGTTTGGTGTGTTTTGTAATCCGCATAAAGTACAATTGGAATACTTAATTCCTGAGATAATCTACAAATTTTCTGCAATAAAAGATGGAAACCAATTCCTCTTTCAGAAAATGGCGGACAAATAAAAACCAATCTTTTTTCTTCAATAAAATTAGTTGGAAATCGGCATATGAATAAACTCTTATCGACATTATTGATGATAGAATCTACATTTTCACCAAAAATTTTATCCAAAAATCCCGTTTTTTTCGGCCAGCCAATAATAACAATATCCGACATGATTTCCTTAGAAGTTCTTGCAATTCCACTCGCTGGATTATGGTCGATTCTGGCAATTGTATTTATTTTTACCTCTGAAGCTGAACCTTGAATAACAAATTTATCAACTGCTTTTCTGTATTTTAAAATATTCTTTTCAGCCTGATCATTATTCGGAACAATAGTCAACAACGTTACAGGATTAGCCGATTTTTTATCTTTAATCAAAAGCGCAAAATCCAACAAACTCGCTGTGGCTGAAGTTTTCGCAAGTGGAATCAAAATATGCTCGTCTAAAATTTGATCTTTGTCAGCATCTTCATGCGAGATTTCTTCTTCACAAATCGCTATTTTTTTCGCCGCTTTTTCGGTTGCAAAAGAAGCTACGATACAAGTTATCAGAATCAGAATAATAGTTCCGTTTAGAATATTTTCATCTAGAATTTTCGCTTTGTAACCAACCAAAATTACGGCCAAAGTTGCCGCCGCATGCGCGTCGCTTAACCCAAAAATAAGCTGTCTTTCGGTTCTGGTATATTTAAAAACAATCTGTGCAAAAAAGGTCGCAGTCCATTTTCCAAAAATAGCCACAACACTCAAAGTTGTCGCTACAATTAAAGCTGTTGGTCCGCTTAAAATTACGCTTACATCAACCAACATTCCAACAGAAATCAAGAAAAACGGAATAAACAATGAGTTTCCAATAAATTCAATTCGGTTCATCAAAGCAGACGAATGCGGAATCAAAGGGTTTAATGCCAAACCTGCAACGAATGCACCAATAATAGGCTCCACTCCCGCTACTTCGGCCAAAAAGGCGGCGAAGAAAACCACTGAAAGCACAAAGATATAATGTGCATGTTTCTCACTTTCTAGTTTCTTGAAGAACCATTTGGCAATTCTTGGGATAACCAAAAACATAATTGCCGAAAAAATAGCTAATGAAACTGTCAATTTTATCCAAAAAGCCTGATTTAGATTTCCCTGACTGCTTCCCATAATTACGGCCAGAATAATCAAAACGGCAGTGTCCGTCAAAATGGTTCCACCAACCGTAATGGCAACAGCTTGATTTTTAGCAATTCCAAGTTTGCTTACAATTGGATAAGCAACCAAAGTATGCGTTGCAAACATGCTTGCCGTTAAAAAACTGGCATTAAATTCATAATGCAACAAATAATAACAAACCGGAAAACCTATTGAAAGGGGAATTATAAAAGTAAAAAATCCAAATAATAAACTCTTGTTTCGATTCGCTTTAAATTCATTCATATCGAGTTCTAGTCCAGCAATAAACATGATGTACAAAAGCCCAATCGTTGAAAATAAATTAACTGCAGAGTTTTTTTCTAAAAGATGCAAACCATGTGGCCCAATAATAACTCCAGAAATAATTAATCCGATGATTCCAGGAATATTGATTTTTTTAATAAAATCGGCGAAAGCAGAATTATAAAAAGTATTAAAGAAAAAATCAATACTGGATTCGTGAGCGGTAATTCGAATTCGTGTAAAAAATGCCTGAAAAATTCTATCATATTGTAATTTTATGCTTTGTGGTATTGTAATCGTAAAAAGACATTTTTCAGAATTAAAATAAAATCCCTTGAAGTGATTTCGTAATTATACCAAATAAATTAAGCGGTTTTAATGAAAGGCTCTCCACAAAAATACCGAAAAATAGCCAACTTTCTACGCAAACTGCATATTAAACAATTAAATTTATTTTGTTGCCAAATTATTAAAATTTAATACCATTTTTAACAAAAGCGCAAGATTAACGATCAAAATATAACTATCGTTGCATTATTCAATTATCTTTGTAATAACAAAATTGTAACAATGGAAGAATGTATCTCTGTTTTTGATATGCTTAAAATTGGTGTTGGACCTTCATCCTCACATACTTTGGGTCCCTGGAGAGCCGCAGAACGTTTTTTGGAAGAGCTAAAAAACGAATCTATTTTAGACCAAATCAAGCGCGTAAAAGTCGATTTGTACGGTTCACTTTCTTTAACTGGAAAAGGTCACGCTACAGATTTGGCTGTAATGCTAGGTTTGAGTGGCCAAGATCCTGAATATATTCCAGTTGAAGATATTGCTGGAATTATCAAAAAAATCGAAGACAAAAACGAAATTATTTTGGCTAATCAATATACTATTCCGTTTTATTTTCTTCAAGACATTGTTTTCAACAAAGAATTCTTGCCTTTTCATGCTAATGGATTAAAATTTACGGCATACAAAAATGACGATTCAGAGTATGAATCGACTTTTTATTCTATTGGCGGTGGTTTTGTTGTGAAAGAAGAACGCGAAAATGCAAAAATTAAAGAAGTTATCAAATGCGCTTTTCCTTTCCCAATTCAAAACGCTGTTGAACTTCTAAATTATACGGTTTCTGAAAACAAATCGATTTCCGAGATTGTTTATGAAAACGAAAAGTCAATGCGTTCTGAAGATGAAATTCATTCAGAGTTAATGCGCATTTGGAATACCATGCTAGAATGTATGTATATTGGCTGTCATTCTGAAGGAATTTTGCCTGGCGGACTTCATGTTCGAAGAAGAGCTTTTGATATGCACCAAAATTTAATCGGATTATCCAATTATACAGATCCTCAATCTTGGCTGGAAGAAATTAGAAAAACCGAAGTTAAATTCCGTCAAATCTTAAAATGGGTAAGCTGTTTTGCATTGGCAGTTAATGAAGTAAATGCTTCTTTAGGAAGAGTTGTTACAGCTCCAACAAATGGAAGTGCTGGCGTAATTCCAGCAGTTTTGATGTATTATATGGTAATTGAAAACCATAATGCAGGTGAAAAAGAAATCAAACAATTTTTGATGGTTGCTGGAGAAATTGGAAGTATTTTCAAAAAAGGTTCAACAATTTCTGCTCGCAATGGGAGGCTGTCAGGCCGAAATTGGCGTTTCGTCATCAATGGTAGCAATGGCGCTTTGTGAATTAATGGGCGGTACTCCTGCACAAGTTTTGATGGTCGCCGAAATTGCCATGGAGCATCATTTAGGATTAACTTGTGATCCTATTGGCGGATTAGTTCAAATTCCATGTATCGAAAGAAATACAATGGGCGCTATAAAAGCTATAAATGTCGCAGAATTAGCTCTTGAAACCGATTCTAAAAATGCTAAGGTTCCATTAGACAAAGTAATCAATACGATGTGGGAAACGGCAAAAGATATGAATTCCAAATACAAAGAAACCTCTGAAGGCGGATTGGCAATTGCGGTAAATATGGCCGATTGTTAAAATTTATTACTTAATTTTGCAAACTAAAATTCACGTTTTAAAAGCATAAATAACTTTTAAAATAATTAAAAAAACTAAAACTTACTCATAATGTCAGTTGCTAAAAAAGATTATAAAAGAATCACTACCAAATCGTTAATTGAAATGAAAAGCAATGGAGAGAAAATCTCTATGCTTACTGCATATGATTACACAATGGCTAAAATTGTTGATACTGCAGGTGTCGATGTTATTTTAGTGGGAGATTCTGCTTCAAATGTAATGGCGGGACACGAAACAACTTTGCCAATTACTTTAGACCAGATGATTTATCATGCTTCATCTGTTGTTCGCGCTGTCGAGAGAGCTTTAGTTGTGGTAGATTTGCCTTTTGGAAGTTATCAATCTGATCCTAAAGAAGCTTTGCGCTCTTCTATCAGAATTATGAAAGAAAGTGGCGGACATGCTGTAAAATTAGAAGGCGGAAAAGAAATCAAAGAATCAATCAAAAAGATATTAAACGCCGGAATTCCTGTTATGGGACATTTAGGCTTAACTCCTCAATCTATTTACAAATTTGGAACTTACACGGTAAGAGCTAAAGAAGAAGAAGAAGCTGAAAAATTAATTGAAGATGCTAAAATGCTTGAAAAAGTAGGATGTTTTGCTGTAGTGCTTGAAAAAATTCCAGCTGAACTTGCTAAAAAAGTGGCAGACAGCATTTCAATTCCTGTTATCGGGATTGGTGCCGGTGGAGGTGTCGATGGACAGGTTTTGGTAATTCACGATATGCTGGGAATGAACAATGAATTCAGCCCGCGTTTCTTGCGTCGTTATCTGAATCTTTATGAATCAATGACAAAAGCTATTGGTCAATATGCGGCTGATGTGAAGTCAAAAGATTTCCCTAACGAGAAAGAACAATATTAATTTTTAGACTTTCTTAGACTTCTTAGATATTAGACTGCTTAGACTTGTGCTTTATTTTTTTAATCCATAAGTCTTAATTTAATATCAAATCAATACAAGTCTAAAACAAAAATCTAAGAAGTCTAAGTCAGTCTAAAAATCTAACAATCTTAAAAAAAATGCATCAATTTAAAGAACTTTTAATTTGGAAAAAAAGCAGATTATTTTGTTCTAAAATTTATTCGATAACTGCAACGTTTCCTAATGAAGAAAAGTTTGGAATAATTAATCAATTAAGAAGAGCATCGGTTTCAATTCCTTCAAATATTGCTGAAGGCTCATCAAGAAATTCCAATAAAGATTTTGCGCGTTTTTTAGAAATTGCAATTGGATCAGCTTATGAAGTTGAAACACAACTTCTAATTTCGTCAGATCTAGGTTTTATTAATGAAGAAAACACCTCTGAATTAATCAACATGTTGGAAGAAATAACTAAAATGACATCTAGATTTAGAGCAACTCTACTGTAAATCTAAAAATTCTAAGAAGTCTAAGTCAGTCTAAAAATCTAAGCAAGTCTAATATGAAAATTATTTCAGATAAAAATAACCTCCAAATTCTTCATGAAGACAATCACATTATTGTGGTCAACAAGCGTGTAGGCGATATTGTACAAGGAGACAAAACGGGAGACAAGCCTTTATCTGATGTTGTAAAAGAGTATATTAAAGCCAAATACAATAAACCTGGTGATGTCTTCTTGGGTGTGATTCATCGTTTGGATAGGCCGACTACTGGAATTGTGGTTTTTGCCCGAACAAGCAAAGCATTATCTCGAATGAACGAACTTTTTAGTAATCGTGAAACCAAAAAAACATATTGGGCGATTGTAAAAAATAAACCTTCAGAAGCTTCTGCCAAATTGATTCATTATTTAAAAAGAAACGAAAAAAACAATACTTCTAAAGCACATTTAAAAGAAGTCCCTGATAGCAAACTAGCAAGCTTGGACTACAAAATCATCAAGGAACTTCAAAATTATACTGCTCTTGAAATCAATCTTCATACAGGGCGTCATCACCAAATTAGGGCACAGTTGTCTGCAATTGGTTCGCCAATAAAAGGCGATTTGAAATATGGTGCGGATCGCGACAATCCTGATGGAGGGATTCATCTTCACGCCAGAAAACTGGTTTTTACACATCCCGTTTCAAAAGAAAATATCACAATTATTGCGCCTACTCCAGACGAAACAATTTGGAATGCAGTCTAATTTTTTATGATATAATTGTTAATTTTTTAAATTTTATCGATTAACTTGCATAGCCGTAAAAAACAAGCTAATCATAAAATGGACTACAAAAACGACATCGGATACAGAAAAGAAACGCTTAAAAAGTTGTTGTACAACATTCAAAAAAGCGAAGATTTGATTGTTCAAGCTTTATACGATGATTTCAAAAAGCCCGAATTTGAAGCTGTTTTAACTGAAACAAACTATGTTATTTCGGAATTAAAAGATACGATCAAGAACATTTATTCTTGGGCAAAACCCAAAAATATTCTTCCATCACTTCTCAATTTCCCATCTACTGATTATATCTACAAAGAACCTTATGGAAAAGTTCTAGTCATTGCGCCTTGGAATTATCCGTTTCAATTGGCATTATGCCCTTTGGTCGCGACAGTTGCGGCAGGAAACAGAGTCGTTTTAAAGCCATCAGAGCTCACACCGCATACCTCAGCAATTATTTCCAAAATCATTTCTAAAACATTCCATATCAAACATGTTGAAGTTGTAGAAGGTGGTGTTGAAGCATCAAACAAATTGCTCGCAAAACGTTGGGATTATATTTTCTTTACAGGAAGTGTTTCTGTTGGGAAAATTATTGCAAAAGTCGCTGCCGAAAATCTGACGCCTGTCACATTAGAATTAGGAGGAAAAAATCCGTGTATTATCGATGAAACCGCTAATTTAAAATTAGCCGCAAAACGAATCGTTTGGGGAAAATTCATTAATGCAGGACAAACTTGCATTGCACCAGATTATATTCTGATTCAAAAAAATATGAAAGTCAATTTTGTAAGTTTCTTAATTGACGAAATCTTAAATGCATACGGAAAAAAGATAGACAAATCACCTGATTTTGCGAGAATCATAAATACTAAAAATTGGTCGCGTCTGGACAGTATGATAGAACGAGAAAAGGTGATTTTTGGAGGAGAAACTGATGCCGAAAAATTATACATTTCGCCTACTTTAATCGAAGACCCAGCATTAGATAGCCCTGTAATGAGAGAAGAAATTTTCGGACCTATTTTGCCGATTCTCACTTATGAAAACGAGGTCGATATTGAAAACGTTGTTAGTCGATATGAAAAACCTTTGGCATTCTATGTTTTCAGCGAAAACAACAATTTTGCAAAAAAACTAATTACAAACTACTCATTTGGAGGCGGATGCATTAATGACACAGTAGTTCATTTCTCTAACAAACGACTTCCTTTTGGCGGTGTCGGCCATAGCGGAATCGGTGCATATCACGGCCAATTAAGCTTTGATATTTTCTCGCATCACAAGGCTGTGGTAAAAAAGCAAACTGGCTTGATCTTCCTATGCGATATGCTCCTTATAAGGATAAACTGACGTCTCTTAAACGTTTATTAGATTGGCTCTAAATATCAAAAAAATGTCGTTGTTAATTTTGTAGAATATCATATGTAATTGATTAAAAATACTATATTTACGTTTCAAAAATGACCGTAAATTCTAAAAATACAAACAATTCCATATAAAAATGAAATCTACACTTGCCAAAATCGAGAACATTAAAAAAAATGGCTATACAATAGATTTTTCTACTGTCTTTGATCATGCTTTCGAAAACTTTAAAAAAATAACGCTTTATTCTGCACTTATTCTGTTGGTTTTCTCTTTTATAGCCGCAGTTGTCGCGGTAACGGTTTTAGGAAATATTTATGGTTTTGAACATGTGACAAAAGTAGTTCAAGAGAGCTTAAAACCTACTAAATTAACTTTAGATGAAGCATTAATTTCTACTTTTGGAGTATCACTTTTAAGCGCTATTCTTGCACCATTTAGCGCTGGTTTCTTCAAAATGGCTGATGTCGCTGACAAAAACAATGAATTCAAGGCGTCATTCATGTTCAGTTATTACAAATCTCCTTATTTTGCTCAATTATTTGCTTCAACTTTAATTATCACAGCAATCAATAATGCAATTGCAAATACACTTGAAATTGCTGGTTTTGTATTTATTGGAGTAGCAGTTTCGATCGCTATAAACTTTTTCATGTATTTTGCTGTTCCGTTAATTGTATTCGGAAATTTAAAAGCAATTGATGCAATTAAAGGAAGCATCACGCTGGTAACCAAAAACCCTTTATTGATTTTCGGCGTATTTATTATCGGAATCGTAGGCTCAATTGTTGGTGTATTTGCTTGCGGTATAGGTTTTCTATTTACATACGTTTTTAATACGTCTTTAAATTACGCAACATATTATGCCATTTTTGATATGGAACAAGAACAAGATTCAATTGACTCTATTGGCCAATCGGATCAAATATGAAACTGAATTTCTGAACAAAAAAGAGCTTAACCTACTCTTTCAGAAAGTCACAAAATACTATTAACTAAACCGTACCTTCCCAAATTTATGGTAGAAAACTACAGTTTTTATAGTACATTGAATTCAGGAATTGCTTTAATTGGCAATACCCTGAAATCAATTATAACAAACTGGTTTGTTTTCAGTCCGGAAGTCATTTTCTATAATAATCCCAAACTTATTGTTTTAGGATTTTCTCTATTTGCCTTTTTAGGAATCCTAATTTATCAGTTTTTCAGAATCAAAGCCAGAATTGGTTATTTTATTGAGAAGAAAAAAGAGACCGAAACACTTACTAAAGAATACCAGCTATACATTCTTTTTTTGGAATTGCCGTTATTGTTATTGAGATTATCAATGAAATTTTTAAGATAAGGCCAAAAAGCCTCTTGATTATAAACTTAATCATTGGTTCCAGTGTTTTGGTTATTTACGTGCTTACTGATAAAATCAAATATTTTCGCGACCGGATTCAGAACATATTTATTGTTTCTTTCTTTTTTTACATTGCTTATGTAATGCGCAATATCATTAATCTTCCTGATGATATTTTGCCTATTCTTACTTTTTTAATATCCTTTTTCTTTTCCTACACCGTATTAAAACCTATAAAAGTATATTGGGCTTTTGTTGGCCTGGCTTTTCTTTATTTGATAACAACCGTTGTTTTTCAATTAATTCCAATAAAATCATCGGTTTTGTTGATCAATTTCAGCATTGTTATTTTTATCATAAACCAAGTAAAATATGCTGTTTTGCAAAACAATAAAGACAATTACAGGTTTACCAACGAAATTGTACACAAAGGAAATTCGCTTACAATTGCAACAAACGAAAATGGAGAACTATTGTTTTGCGGCGAAACAATCACCTCGATTTTAGGCTATCATCCTGATGATGTCATGGCGCTGGAATTTTGGAAAGTCACCGAAGATTCAGAATTCAATAAGGATAATTATTACAAAAATTATATCGACAATAAGTTATACATCAGAAAATTAAAAAGCAAAAACGGCGAGTACAAGTACATTCAGTGGAAAGACAAAAAGTTTTCTAAAAATTTGATTATTAGCATCGGGCAAGACGTTACAGAACAAATTATCGTTCAAGATCAATACAAAAATCTGATTCAGACTGCTACCGACATTATTTTTGAAATCAGTATTAACGGCCATTTCACCTTCTTAAATGAATTTGGGTATTCGATTTTGGGATATACCGAAAACGAAGTCATAATGCGACATTATTCGAATTTCATACATGAAGACTACATTAGAAATGCTGTTGATTTTTATGAGAATTTAGAAAAAAACGAGCTTAATTATCCCACAATAGAAATTCCGATTTTGAAGAAAAACGGAGAGGAATTATGGATTTCTCAAAAAGTTATTGTTCGCAAAAATGATTTGGGAACCACAATCGGTTTTGCGGGAATTGCACGAGATATTACCGAATTAAAAAATGTCGAAAACGAGAAAAAAAGACGTTTAGAAAAAATCGAATCTTATAACAATTCGACCAAAAAACTTTCGACAACAAACTTTACCGATTACGACAATATGCAGACCGTAATTGATTATATAATCAAAGAGGTCGCTTTGGTGTCAAATGCCAACAGAGTAAGTTTTTGGAGATTTTCAAATGACGTTATTACTTGCAAAAATTTATTTAGTCGAGACAATCAGACTTTAAGCGACAAAAACATTCTCGATAAAGAATCTTATCCAATCTATTTTGAAACGCTTAAAAACAAAGCCATTATAAATGCTCCTGATGTTTTTGACAAATTAGAAACTTCAGAATTTCAGGAAGCTTATTTCACAAAAAACAAAATAAAATCAATGCTGGACGTTCCAATTTTCCTTAACGGACAATTGGCAGGAGTTGCTTGTTTTGAAAGTACAGGAGAAAAAAGAGAATGGGACAACGAAGATATCAATTATGCCAGAACTATATCAGATGTAATTTCGTTAGCAATTTCGTCACAAATGAGGCTTAAGGCCGAGAAAAAACTAGAATTAAAAACCGATTTGCTTTCGGCAATGGCACTTTGTACAGAAAAGTTTTTATCGAGCAAAGGCCCGCAAAAAATGTTTCAGGAAACCTATGATATTATTGGAAAAGCATCAAAAGCTGATCATATTTTTTATTATGAAAAAGATTTTGAAACCAATACCATTAGCCAGCAATATAAATGGTCAAGAGAAGGCGTTGTCCATCAAATAACAGAACTTCAAAAATTCACGGATGAAAACCTAAAAGAAATTATTTTTCATTCGCAAAGCAAAAGGGTTTTAAGCATGCTGACCAAAAATCTTGAAGAAACATTTTTCAAGAAATTACTTGTTGCAAATGACATTAAATCAATTTTAATTCTTCCAATATTTTCAAATGATGTCTTTTCTGGCTTTATTGGTTTTGATGATTGCACGAAAGAACGAAGATGGACTGATGATGAAATTTACATCTACCAAACATTGGCCAATAATATTTCAGCGGCTTTAGACCGACATCGAAATCAGGCCAAAATCAAAGAAAGTGAAGATGCAATTAAAGCAAAAGAACTTGCTGAGGTCGCAAACAAGTCAAAATCTGATTTCTTGGCCAATATGTCCCACGAAATCCGAACTCCATTGAATGGAATCATTGGATTTACGCATTTGTTGATGAAAACCAATCTTGAAGAAATTCAGGAAAAATACATGACAACCATTAATCAATCGGCACATTCGTTGCTTGAAATTATTAATGATATTCTTGATTTCTCAAAAATTGAAGCTGGAAAACTGGAGCTTTATATTGATTTATATGATCTTCAAAAAATTCTAGGACAAATATTCGATTTGATTATATATGAATCAAATCAAAAAAACCTTCTATTGGAATTAAACGTTGATCCTAATGTACCAAAATACATCTGGACTGATATTGTTCGTTTAAAGCAAATTTTGATTAATCTGCTGTCAAATGCAGTGAAATTTACCAATGAAGGATCCATCAAATTAAATGTTTCGGTACTCGATCAAAAATACGACGATCAATATCTGATTCGTTTCTCGGTTATTGATACCGGAATTGGAATATTGGAAAAAAATCAGAAGAAAATTTTCAAAGCATTTTCGCAAGAAGATAGCTCAACTACGAGGAAATTTGGAGGAACAGGTTTGGGGCTTACAATTTCGAATCAACTATTAGCGTTAATGGAAAGTCGTTTGCAGTTGAAAAGCAAAATCGACGAAGGAAGTACTTTTTATTTTGATTTGAATTTGAAAACGAGCGAAAATACAGTAAGCGAGAAACTAAAAGCGCTATCAAACGGACACGAGCCCGAATATGTACTGAGTTACAATTCAAATGTCAAGAAAATAACCATTTTGATTGTTGAAGACAATAAAGTAAACATGCTTCTTTTGAAAACCATTGTCAAAAATCTAAATATGAATTCGATTATTTTTGAATGCGAAAATGGTTATGAAGCTGTAAAACAAATCGAAAATATCAATCCAGATTTAGTTTTCATGGACATTCAAATGCCAATCATGAATGGTTATGAGGCAACAAAAGCCATACGAACAACAGAAATTGGCAAAACTATTCCAATCATTGCTGTAACAGCAGGCGCAGAAAAAGAAGAAAAAATAAATGCATCTCTGCCGGAATGAACGATTATATTTCAAAACCTATTATTAGAGGTACTGTAGAAGAAGCATTGCGAAAATGGCTAAAATAGTTCAAAACTTAATAGACCTTACTATCTCAATATTGCTAAAAAATATATAAATTCGTATTAATAAAAACATAATAAGTTTAAATCTAGCATACTTATGAAATGGCAAGGTAGAAGACAAAGTGATAATGTAGAAGACCGAAGAGGTATATCTGGCGGAAAAGTCGCTATTGGCGGTGGAGTTATTGGAATCATTATTTTGCTATTAAATGTTTTTGGTGGCGAAACTGGCCAAACTGTAGGAGCCGCATTGGAACAAATGCAAGGTGGCCAGCAAACTCAAACAGAAGCCGCAACACCTTTGAGCAAGGAAGATGAGGAAATGGGAAATTTTGTTCGCGTTATTTTGGCAGATACTGAAGATATTTGGGGCAAGATTTTCCAAGAACATGGAATGACATATGAAAAACCAAAATTAGTTCTGTTTAGAGGTTCTGTACAAACTGCGTGCGGTGGAGCGTCATCAGCTTCTGGGCCGTTTTATTGTCCAGGCGATCATAAAGTATATATGGATCTCGGCTTTTTTGAAGAACTTAAAACAAAATTTGGCGCCAAAGGTGGCGATTTTGCAATTGCATATGTTATAGCACATGAAGTTGGGCATCACATTCAAACCTTATTAGGAACCTCGGCAAAAATGCGTCAGGCGCAAGAAGGAAAAAGTGAAGCCGAAGCCAATAAACTTTCTGTTGCCCTAGAACTTCAAGCCGATTTTTATGCAGGAGTTTGGGCACATTATAACCAACAGAATTTAGATGCCGGAGATATTGATGAAGCATTGAGCGCCGCAAATGCAGTTGGTGACGACGCTATTCAAAGCAAAATGCAAGGACATGTAGTTCCAGATTCATTTACCCACGGATCATCTGAACAAAGAATGTACTGGTTCAAAAAAGGTTTTAAAACCGGAGATATTAAGCAAGGTACAACCTTTGAGGAAATTCAATAATACATAAACCAAATATAATAACCGCAAAAAAGCCCAACTTTACCGTTGGGCTTTTTTAATTTCCAAAAATTAAAAATCTAATTTAGCTAGAAGCTACTTCTCTTTACAATTTCGACGAAGGAGAAATCTTCGCTAGAAACTCCACAAAGTTGGAGACATACTGTACGGAGCTACTAACGAAGATTTCTCCTTCGTCGAAATGACAAGATCGCGCTGATCTCGCCAATAAATCTGTTTTCGAACAAAAACAAAAAAAGCCTTGAATTTCTTCAAGGCTTTAAATCTGGGTGGCTGACCGGGTTCGAACCGGCGACCCGCGGCACCACAAACCGCTACTCTAACCAGCTGAGCTACAACCACCATTTTTGCTTAGCGAGTGCAAATATAGAACAAAGGTTGAGTTCTACAAAGAAAAAAATGAAAAATTTTCATAAAAATTACATCAAATTTTCTAAACTATTGACTGCCAAACATCTTTCAACTGTAAATCCTTCGGCAAAATCTTTTCCAACAAGTCTTCCTAAATCCTGTGCACGATAATTTAAGCTTTCAAAGAAGTTTTTGCTCGTAATAGGTGTTGCAGGTTCGTTTGAATTTGGATCATAAAATTGGGTTTTATATGCCATAATTGCTTCTACTTTCTTTTCTTCAAATCCTGTAATGTCAACTACAAAATCTGGAGTAATATTTTTCCATTGAATATAGTGATAAACTACTTTTGGCCGCCAAGCTTCTTGTTTCTCTCCGTCAATCGAAGTTTCAATTTTCATTAAACCCGAAAGAAAACAAGCATCAGAAACTAGTTTGCTTCCTTTTCCGTGATCGATATGGCGATCATCAATTGCGTTGCACAATACAATTTCGGGTTTGTACTTGCGAATCATTTTAATGACTTCTAATTGATGTTTTTCATCATTAACAAAAAAACCGTCACGCATTGCCAGATTTTCACGCACAAGAACGCCTAAAATCTTTGTCAGCATCTTTTGCTTCCTGATCTCTAATTTCTGCCGTACCACGTGTTCCTAATTCGCCACGAGTCAAATCTACAATACCAACTTTTTTCCCAAGTGATACTTCTTTTAAAATTGTTCCCGCACAACCCAATTCTACATCGTCCGGATGTGCCCCAAAGGCTAATATGTCTAGTTTCATAATTTTTAATATCGATGCCAAAAATCAATTTCAATAACAATTCTGATAAATTAAAATTGATTTTTGACTTTTTATTTTTTGTTTGTTTTATTTCAAGTTTCAGGAATCTCAGTCTAAGTATTCAGTCTCAGTAACTGCAAACTGCGGCTGAAAACTCATAACTCATAACTAATAACTCTCAAGACTCTTTTCATGGTCATTGATTTATTCACGCTTTCTTCCCATTCTTTTTCAGGAATACTTTCTTTTGTGATGCCACATCCCATATACAGAATCGCTTTATCGTCCTGAATCTGCATGCATCGTAAATTTACAAATAAATCAGAACTTGCGTCATTTCCTGCAAAAGTGCTATTCAATTCGCCTAGAAAACCGGTATAGAAAGTTCTATTATAATTTTCGTTTTCCAAAATAAATGCTTTCGATTTCTTTTTTGGAAGTCCACAAACAGCAGGAGTTGGATGTAAAGTATCAACCACTTCTTCTAAAGTTGAATTATCTTTTAAAACACCCGAAATATCCGTTTTGATATGCCAGATTGATCCTGCTTTTAAACTGTAAGGCTCAGAAACTACAACCGAAGCTGTAAATTCTCGAAGTCTTTTCACAATAAAATCAGTCACAAATTGCTGTTCATCTTTTTCTTTTTGATGCCACACAATTTCAGTTTGCTGATTATCTTTCTGCGTTCCTGCCAAAGCCATTGTTTCAAAAACATTTCCGTTTGCTTTTAAAAGTTTCTCCGGCGTTGCCCCCATCCAAAGTCCAATTTTTGGATGAAAAAAACAATAACAAAAAGTCGCTGGATACAGCTGAACCAGATGCTGAAACGTTTCGATAAAATCAAATTCAGATAAAGGCACTTCTTCACTTCGTGATAAAACTACTTTTTTGAATTCCTCATTTTTGATCGCTTGAATTCCCTGAGCTACTAAATATTCATATTGAAATTTAGCTTCAGAATCAAAATTCATGTCGTCAATTTCTATTGGATCAAATGAAGTTGATTCTTTTTCCGCAGTAATAATTTCCGATTCGTTTTCAGGAATCAGAATTAATTGTTTTTCATCAAAAGAAGCAAAAACAAATCCTTTCTCACTATAATCTGAAACAGTGTTTAAAACATTATTTTGCTGTAAAATCCCAACATAATTTTCTGAATTGGGTTTTGAATAAAGTACAAAGGGTAAATTTCGTTCTTTATGATTTCTTATATTGAAGAAAAAATCACTCATAATTAGAATTGATAATAAATAAATCTACTTTAATAAAGCTCTTTTTTTGCAAATAATAAAAGTATCAAAAAATACTCTATAAGGATTTAATTGAACAGCTTGCGCAAGCTGGCCTCTAGTAGATTTTAGAAAAACTGTTGGATAATTATTACTAAAGCTCTGTCGGACTATTTTAAAATGAATATCAGAATCATACTCTTTTAAAAAATATCTTTTTTCAACTTCATCATTTTCTTTAGTCAATTCTTCTGGTAATAAAAATGGTAAACATAATGAAATAAGATTATCGACACCCCACTCATCACTTTTCATATATTTATTATGATTAGCCTTAAAAGCTTCTCTTTCATATAATTCATCAAGACTTTTTATTTTTAAAGATAAAATTTCAAAAGAACCGTAAAAATTCTTAAGCAAATAAAACAACACAAGTATTGGATAATTTACACCATTAACGCTGTTTGCACCCAAATAAAACTCAGGCATAGTTACAATAGGACAATTAAATAACATTCTCAGATTCAATAATCGAGCATCAATCAATGTTTGTACAATTGCAAGTGTAACATCGAAAAAGCTATCATTATTTTTAAAATCATATTTCTTTAAAACTGGAACAAATTGTATTTCATATAATAACTTTTTTATCTGTTCTTTAATAAAACTTCTGTTATCAAAATCAAAAGGTGAGATAGAATAAAATTTATCAATATATCCTGAAAAATCAACATCCAATCCATATCTATGATGAAACATTTTTCGAATATTTTCTATATCACAAACAAAAATCACTTTATCAAAACCAAATTTATTCTCTCCATTTATTTCTATATAATGCGCACTAAAAATATTAAAGAGTCTAAATATATGTTCTGGATCCAATCTATCAAGATCATCAATTATTAAAACTGATTTTTTATTTTTTTCAATTTTTATTCTTTCTATTAAATCAAAAATTAATTCTGATACAGCATCCATCTCATAAGTATGCCCTTTTCTCTGCTCAATTGATTCTAAAAATTTCTTGACATCGTTTTCTTCATCAACCTTTACCTCTTCACTAAATTCTTTAAAATCCCCTACTGTTTTCTCTAACGCTTTAATAAAATCAATAATAGATGTACCTATCTTTTCACTAAATCCAAGTATTGCATATAATAGAGGCATAAATTTCACGCGTTCCATAATAAAAACTTGACTTTTCAAAAGCAAGGTAAAGTCTTTCTTCTCTAATTTGATCTCACTATAATAGTTACCCATTAAATGAAATAATAAATCAAATTTAATAAGTTCAAAAACATCTTCATTTGCAGAAACCGAATAATTTACGGGAAATATTTTTAAATAGAAAAAATCATCATCTTCAGTTTCTGATAATTCATTTAAAAAGGTTGATTTACCAGTACCAAAAGGACCAGAAAAAAGAATTCTTTTATTACGTTCTATCTTTAAATGGCTCTTAAAGTCATTGATAATTTGAGTAGTCTCAATTTTAACTTCTTTTATAAGTTTTTCCATTTTAAATTTAACTTTTCTTTCTATCCAAAACCATATTCGTCAATTTGCAAAGTGAAACCAAGTTTCCTTCTTCATCAGTAATTTTGATTTCCCAAAGATGAAGACTTCTTCCTTTGTGAATGATTCTGGCTGTTCCGAAAACATAGCCTTCACGAATACTTTTTAGATGATTTGCCGAGATTTCGATGCCTCTCACCTCCTGTTCTTTCGGATTGATAAAAAAGAAAGAAGTCGCACTTCCCACACTTTCTGCCAAAGCTACTGAAGCGCCACCATGCAATAGTCCCATTGGCTGGTGAACACTTGGATTTACAGGCATTTTTGCAGTTAAAAAATCTTCTCCGGCGTCGATATATTCAATTTTAAGCGTTTCCATTAATGTGTTTTTAGAAAACTCATTACAGCGCGCCAAAATCTGTTCTTTTGTATAATTCATTAAAATAAACTTTAAAAACGTAAAATTAAAGAAAGATAAGACACAAATCGAAAAATCCCATTTTAAAATTAAAATTCAATTATAAACTTGTCAGTTTTTTGTTATTTTTACAAAAACAATCAAAATCAATCTTTGGCTATTTTTTGCCACAGATTACACAGATTAAAAGGATTTTGAAACACTTTGTGTTGATTTTTTTGCCACGAATTCACTAATTTTTCTAATTTAAAAAACAAATAATTAGTGAATTCGTGGCGGAAAAAAATCTTTTTTAATCCTTTTAATCTGTGGCTAAAAAAACATTCAAATGCGTCAATACTTTGCACTCTTCATTTTCGGAATAATTATAACTTTTTGTTCGTGCAGAACTGATTTCGACACTGTTGCCAGCACTGGAGATTTAAAGTTTTCAAAAGACACCGTTTATTTGGATACTGTTTTTAAAAACATTGGTTCAAGCACGTATCAATTGAAAGTGTACAATAAAAGCAAAAATGACATTTCAATTCCGATTATCCAGCTTAAAAAAGGTTTGAGTTCCAAATACCGAATGACGGTTGACGGAATGGCCGGCAACAACGGAAAGATTTTTAAAGATGTTACGCTTTTGGCAAAAGACAGTTTGTACATTTTTATTGAAACTACCGCAGATATTACAGACGCTAACCCGACTGATTTTTTATATACTGATGAAATTGAATTTGACAGTGGCGCCAATCTTCAAAAAGTAGCTTTGGTTACTTTAATTCAGGATGCTATTTTTTTATATCCAAACCAAAATCCTGACGGGACGAAGGAAAAAATAAAAATCGACGGCAAAGATGTGGACGGTTTTTACTTAAGCGAAAATGATCCCGCAAACGGAAATGAACTTATTTTCACCAAACAAAAACCATATGTGATTTATGGTTACGCAGGAGTTCCTGAAAATAAAACGGTAACTTTTGAAGCTGGTGCAAGAGTTCATTTTCACGTCAATTCTGGGCTGTATGTTGCCAAAAATGCTTCATTGCAAATTAATGGAACAACCTCTACAACTGACAAACTTGAAAATGAAGTTATTTTTGAAGGCGATCGTTTAGAATCACTTTACTCTGATATCCCTGGACAATGGAATTCGGTTATTCTTGAAAATCAAAGTAGCACACATTCCATCAATCATCTGACATTGAAAAATGCCGTTACTGGTTTAGAAATCAGAAACACAGCAAATACGATTCAGATCAAAAACAGTCAATTTTATAATTTTGTCGAGCACGGAATTCTGGCGAAAAATGGCCGAATCAACGGAGAAAACTTAGTCATAAATTATGCGGGAATTGTGAGTTTGTCTTGTGTTTACGGCGGAAATTACAGTTTTGTGCATTGCACTTTTAATAACAATTGGCAAAACAGTTCGCATTTTGCAGTCAATTTGAGCAATAGTTTGGCTGGAGCAACACCAGAAACGAACCCGCTTACGCAGGCCACTTTCAATAATTGCATTATTTACGGCTCAAATACAAACGAATTTAATTTGAGTAAAAAAGCAAACACAGCTTTTGTTTATCAATTAAATAATTGTCTTTTAAAATTCAGCAGTTCGACAACAAATCCGGATTATCAATTCAAAACCGACACACAACATTATAACAATATCATTTTGAATGAAAACCCAAAATTTTATAATGTTTCGCAGAATAAATTCAATATTGACAAAACTTCTTCCGCTTTCGCGAAAGGGAATCAGGCCTATATAATTCCGACAGATATTTTAGGAATTACGAGAACTTCTCCTCCAGATTTGGGAGCTTATCAGAGTCAGGATTTCCCGAAGAAATAGTTTTTGCCGCGAAGGCGCTAAAACGCAAAGTTTTAATATACACTTGACACAATGAAAACCAATCTAACAATAGCTTTTCTGCTGTTATTTATAAATATATTTGCTCAAAGTACAACTATAATTAAATGCGATTCTATTTATAAAAATAAAGGAATCACAATAAAACTTGCAACTTTTAATGACAGCGCAGATTTACAAGATGATGAAGAAAATTCAAATCTGACAATCACTCAGGAATTAAATGGCAAAAGATCCGTCTTAATAAAAGAAAATCTTCATAGTAGTGCACAGGAAATTGATTTTAGAGATTTTAATAACGATAATATCAAAGATATTTTAGTCCAAAACTATTCTGATGTTAGAAGCAATTGGACCTACTATCTATATTTATACAATCCTAAAACAAACACTTTCAAGAAAGTTATTGGCTTTGAAGAGATAAAAAATCCAATTTTTAATTCAAAATATGGAATTATAGAAAGCCATGTAATTTCTGGAAAAAATTGGGCGTCATTTTATAAAATCAAAAACAATAAAATACATGATTTCAATATCGAGATAACCGATGATGGCAGTCCCAAATCTGAAAAAGAATATGCAAAGCAATTAAAAAAATTACCACTATAAAATGATTCAAAACAATATTTCAAAAACTCCTCAAATGAAATTTCTTCAAAGTGTATTTTTAGTACTTACTGTACTTTTTTCAAGTTATACTTTTTCACAAACTAATTCTAAAATTATTGGAGAATGGACAGGAAAAGATTCCGATGGAAATGAAGGTAAATTTATTTTTTTGAAGATAATTATGCCTCAATAACTATTGGAAATGAATTTATTGATGGAAAGCATTATGTAATTAAAGGAGGAATAAACGATGGCAAGATAGGCGAACTAAAATATTCTGTCGATTATTCAAAAAGTCCAAATAAAATAGATTTTATATTATCAATCCATGAGAATGGAAAACTAACCGAAAGAGGCAGAATTCTAGGCATAATAAAATTTATAACCGACACAGAAATGCTTTTTGCAATTAGTTCGACAGGGGTAAGAGATGAAGATTTTAATGAGGATATGGGGCCTCCAATGACACTGAAAAAAAATAATCAAATTCTTTAAGTAACATTTTATTTCAAAAAACACCTCGTAAGAAAATATATCTAAAATTAAACTTCTCATAACATTTTACATTCAAAAAAGTAGTAGTTTTGTTACAATACATTTTTAAAAACCTAATAATCAAGTTTTTAAAAATTTATTTTAAACCAAATCTTAAAACTATTACTTATGAAAAAAAACTACTTTTTACTATTATTGTTTCTTGCCACGATTGGTTTTGCCCAAATTCCTTCTGGATATTACAGCACCGCAACCGGAACAGGCTACACCTTAAAAACACAATTGTACAACATTATTAAAGGTCATACCGACAATGGATATGCCGGATTGTACACAACCTATCAAACTTCTGACGTTGATAATTTTTATGAAAATGATGGAACTGTTTTAGATATGTATTCCGAAAATCCTTCTGGAACAGATCCATACAATTACAGTACTGGAACAACTCAAAGATGCGGAAGCTATTCTGTAGAAGGAGATTGTTATAACAGAGAACATATTATTCCGCAGTCGGTTTTTAATGAACAATCACCAATGGTTGCCGATGCACATTTTATTACGCCTACAGATGGAAAAGTAAACGGAATTCGTTCCAATTATCCGCACGGAAATGTAAGCTCCGCAACCTATACCTCTCAAAACGGAAGCAAATTAGGATCAAGTGCCGTTTCTGGATATTCAGGAACAGTTTTCGAGCCAATCAATGACTTTAAAGGTGATATTGCCAGAATGTATTTCTATTTTGCAACACGTTACGAAAATACTGTAGCAGGTTATTCTTATGCTATGTTTAATGGCACAAGCAACCAAGTTTTTACAACTGCTTTTTTGAATATGCTTTTGGCTTGGCACGCGCAAGATCCTGTGAGCGCAAGAGAAATTGCTAGAAACAATGCCATTTATGCAAGACAAAACAATCGAAATCCGTTTATTGATCATCCAGAATATGTCAATCAAATTTGGGGCGGAACACCTTCTGGAGATACTCAGGCACCGACTGCCCCAACAAGTTTAGCTTCAACATCAAAAACAGCTACTTCGATTACGCTTTCATGGACAGCTTCTACAGATAATGTAGCCGTTACAGGATATGATGTTTATGCCAATAGTGTTTTAAAAACGACTGTTTCTGGAACCACCGCTACAATTACAGGCTTGACTGCTTCTACAGCTTATTCGATTTATGCAAAAGCAAAAGATGCGACAGGAAATACTTCTGCGTCAAGCAATACTATTTCAGTTACAACCAATAGCGACGGAACAGGAACTGCAACAGATCTTCTTTTCTCTGAATACATTGAAGGTTCTGGAAATAACAAAGCTTTAGAAATTGCAAACAATACCGGAAGTTCTGTTAATTTATCTGCTTATACGATCAAAAAACAAACAAACGGAGCAGGTTCTTGGAGCACAGGTTTAGCTTTGAGCGGTACGTTAACAACGGGAAGCAAATTTGTAATTGTAAACAGTTCTATTTCTTCAACTTGTTTTTCTACGAGTGCTCGCAAACATTTCAACAACGGCGACTGAACTGACTTTCAACGGAAATGATGCTGTCGGGTTATTTAAAAACGGTGTTTTAATTGACATTATCGGAACTTTCAATGGCGGAACAGCCAATTTTGCCATTGATGTAACTTTAAGACGAAAATCTACTGTAACTTCTCCAAGCACTACTTTCAATTTGAGTGCGCAGTGGGATTCTTACACCACAGACACTTGCAACAACTTAGCCAGCAAAAAAGCATTGCCTGTAGCAGATGAAGAAATTATTGAATTATCTGATGAAATTGTAATTTATCCAAATCCTTCTGATGGAAATTTCAATGTTGGCCTGAATGATTTTTCAACTCCTTATACAATAGAAATAATTTCGTTTTCTGGACAAAAAGTTTTCGAAAAGCAAAACACAACTTCTTCTAAAATTTCTGTTCAAAATTTATCGGCAGGAATCTATTTTATTAAAATTATCAAGGGAGAAAAAACATCTTTCAAAAGAATAATTATCAATTAAAAATACTTTTTCACATCTTAAAAAGCGGCTAATTGCCGCTTTTTTTATCTTAAAATGACAATTTTTACAAAAATTACATTTTCCATCTGTTTCAAGGTTTCGTAAATTTTGCAAAATCATTATTATGCAAATGCTCAAAATCTAAACTTTCATTTTTGATTTTTTCCTTTCTAAAAGTTTAATATTACAGAACATATCAAAAAAGAAATTTTACTAAAACATTAAATTTCACTAAAGACCGAAACCTCTTGATTTTGCGTCTTTTTGGTAGAAAAAATGCAAGAAAAAAGCAATTTCATTTTTTTTGAAAAGAGATCGTTTCCAAATTTGCGCTTACTATTTATTTACATTAAATTTGCGGCTCAATACAACAAACTACACAAATGATCCATTTCTTTGAAAACCAAAGCAAAACTGTTTTTGCCGTACAAACGCAAAACGAAATTTCAGCTCAAGACATTTCAAAATTAAACTGGCTTTTTGCCGACGCGAATAAGATTGAAAAATCTGCATTGACAGGTTTTTTTGTTGGCCCTCGCGCAACTATGATTACACCTTGGAGTACAAATGCTGTAGAAATTACTCAAAACATGGGGATTTCTGGCATTATCAGAATCGAGGAATTTCATCCTGCAACGGAAGATTTTACTGATTTTGACCCAATGCTTTCTCAAAAATTCAACGAATTAGATCAAGAAATCTTCACTATCAACATTCAGCCAGAACCAATTCTGGAAATTGATGATATTGCGGCTTACAACAAAGTTGAAGGTTTAGCTTTAAGCGAAGAAGAAGTTGATTACTTAAACAATCTTTCGGCTAAACTTGGAAGAAAATTAACTGACTCAGAGATTTTTGCTTTCTCACAAGCGAATTCAGAGCACTGCCGTCACAAAATTTTCAACGGAACTTTTGTTATTGACGGTGAAGAAAAAGAAACTTCTCTTTTCAAATTAATCAAAAAACATCTCAGGAAAACCCTAATGATATTGTTTCTGCTTACAAAGACAACGTTGCTTTTGTAAAAGGACCAAAAGTGCGACAATTTGCACCAAAATCGGCTGACAAACCTGATTTTTACGAAATAAAAGAATTTGATTCGGTTATCTCTTTAAAAGCCGAAACACACAATTTCCCAACAACTGTTGAGCCTTTCAACGGAGCCGCAACAGGTTCTGGAGGAGAAATTCGTGACCGTTTAGCTGGAGGACAAGGATCATTGCCATTGGCTGGAACTGCGGTTTATATGACTTCATATTCTCGTTTAAAATCCTTCGACTCCGCTCAGGATGACAGAAAATGGGAAAATGCAGTTGAAGAAAGAAAATGGTTGTACCAAACACCAATGGATATTTTAATCAAAGCTTCAAACGGAGCTTCTGATTTCGGAAATAAATTTGGCCAGTCGCTTATTACAGGTTCTGTTTTGACTTTCGAACACGAAGAAGAAAACAGAAAAATTGGTTACGATAAAGTAATCATGCAAGCGGGTGGAATTGGTTATGGAAAATTAGATCAATCTATCAAACACAAACCAAAAGAAGGCGATAAAATCGTAATTCTTGGAGGAGAAAATTATAGAATTGGAATGGGTGGTCTTGCGGTTTCTTCTGCAGATACAGGAGCTTTCGGTTCAGGAATTGAGTTGAATGCAATTCAGCGTTCAAACCCAGAAATGCAAAAACGTGCTTGCAAACGCGATTCGTGGTTTAGTTGAAAGTGACAATAACCCAATTGTTTCGATTCACGATCACGGTGCAGGTGGACACTTAAACTGTCTTTCTGAATTGGTTGAAGAAACTGGAGGTTTGATCGATTTAGACAAATTGCCAGTTGGAGACCCTACTCTTTCTGCAAAAGAAATTATCGGTAACGAATCTCAAGAAAGAATGGGATTGGTTATTGGTCAAAAAGATATTGATACTTTACAGAGAATTGCTGACAGAGAGCGTTCGCCAATGTATCAAGTTGGAGATGTTACGGGAGATCACCGTTTTACTTTCCAATCACAAACTAACGGTTCAAAACCGATGGATTATGCTTTAGAAGATTTCTTCGGAAGTTCTCCAAAAACGGTTATGACTGACAACACTGTTGACAGAAAATATGCTGACGTAGCTTATAACGCCGCAGATTTCGAATCATACTTAAAAGACGTTTTACGTTTAGAAGCTGTTGCATCTAAAGACTGGTTAACGAATAAAGTTGACCGTTGTGTTGGAGGGAAAGTAGCTAAACAACAAAATGCTGGTCCGTTACAATTGCCTTTGAATAACGTTGGCGTTATGGCCTTAGATTATTTAGGAAAAGAAGGTATTGCAACTTCTATTGGGCATGCTCCTATCGCGGCTTTAATTGATCCGGTTGCGGGAAGTAGAAATGCTATCGCAGAATCGTTATCAAATATTATTTGGGCTCCGATTAAAGACCAGTTGAAAGGAATTTCATTATCTGCAAACTGGATGTGGGCTTGTAAAAACGAAGGTGAAGACGCTCGTTTATACGAAGCTGTACAAGGATGTTCAGATTTTGCAATTGAATTGGGAATCAATATTCCGACAGGAAAAGATTCACTTTCAATGAAACAAAAATATCCAAACGATGAAGTAATTGCGCCTGGAACGGTTATTATTTCTGCTTGCTGGAAACTGTACCGATATTAGAAAAGTAGTTGAACCCGTTTTACAGAAAAACGGAGATTCAATCTATTATATCAATTTGTCTCAAGATGATTTCAAACTTGGAGGTTCTTCTTTTGCACAAATCAGAAACACTATCGGAAACGAAACGTCTACAATTAAAGACGCTTCTTTCTTCAAAAATGCATTTAACACAATCCAAGAATTAATCGGCGAAAGCCAAATCTTGGCAGGTCACGATATCGGAAGCGGTGGTTTAATTACTACTTTATTAGAGTTGTGTTTTGCTGATGTAAATCTTGGAGCTAAAATTGATTTCAGCGCTTTTGCAGAAAAAGACTTATTGAAAATCCTTTTCGCAGAAAACATTGGAATCGTTTTTCAAGCTAAATCTGATGCTTGCTGTTGAAGCTAAATTAAAAGCAAACAACATCGAATTCTTCAAAATTGGTTCAGTTCAAGAAACTGCAGTTTTAGAAATTGGAGCTTATAAATTGGATATTCCTACATACAGAGACGTTTGGTTCGAAACTTCTTATTTATTAGATCAAAAACAATCTAAAAACGGAAGAGCTCAAGCACGTTTTGAAAACTATAAAAATCAAGTTTTAAATTATACTTTCCCTGCACACTTTACAGGAAAGAAACCAGAAATCGATAATTCTAAACCAAGACCGAAAGCGGCAATTATCCGTGAAAAAGGAAGTAATTCTGAGCGTGAAATGGCAAATGCTATGTACTTAGCAGGATTTGACGTAAAAGACGTTCACATGACAGATTTAATTTCTGGACGTGAAACACTTGAAGATATCCAATTCATTGGAGCAGTTGGAGGATTCTCTAACTCAGACGTTTTAGGTTCTGCTAAAGGTTGGGCCGGAGCTTTCTTATACAACGAAAAAGCAAAAACAGCTTTAGATAATTTCTTCAAAAGAGAAGATACACTTTCTGTTGGAATCTGTAACGGATGTCAATTGTTTATGGAATTAGAAGTTATTAATCCAGAACACGAAGTTCACGGAAAAATGCTTCATAACGAGAGCCAGAAACACGAAAGTATCTTTACTTCTGTAACAGTTCAAGAAAATAACTCTGTAATGTTATCGACTTTGGCTGGAAGCACTTTAGGAGTTTGGGTTTCTCACGGAGAAGGTAAATTCAAATTGCCTTATTCAGAGGATCAATACAACATTGTTTCTAAATATGCTTACGAAGGTTATCCTGCAAATCCTAACGGTTCTGATTACAACACTGCTATGATGTGTGATAAAACCGGAAGACATTTGGTGATGATGCCTCACATTGAGCGTTCGACTTTCCAATGGAACTGGGCACATTATCCAAAAGACAGAAATGACGAGGTTACGCCTTGGCACGAAGCTTTTGTCAATGCCAGAAAATGGATTGAGAAAAACTAAGAAATATATTTTTACTAAAAACGCTCGATAAATTCGGGCGTTTTTTTTGATAGCCAAGAATTCACGAATTTTTATTTGCAAAAATTGAATTAATGAAAATTCGTGAATTCGTGGCTATCAAAAACTATTTAAAACTATTCTAAGTTTAATTTAATGGTATCTTAAGACAGCTTAAGCAAGTATAAATATTCGGATAAATATCTTTGTCTCATGAAAAAAATGATGCAAAAATTATCCGCCCTTCTTCTCTTATTATTAATGAGCCAATTTTCTTTTGGTCAAAAAACTTCTTCTGTAAAAGGAACCATTTCTGACGGAAAACTTCCAATAGAATTTGTTGATGTTATTTTAAAACAAGCTTCTGATTCTACTAAAACTGTTAGTTACGCCGTAACAGATGTTTCCGGAAATTTTGCTTTAGAGAATATTGCTTCTGGAGATTATCAGCTTCAGTTTAAATTAATTGGTTTTAAAACTATTTCACAAAAAATAAAAGTTACTGAGAGTCCAATTTCCCTTGGCACTATCAAATTACAAAATGATGCAAATTTACTTAACGACGTTGTTGTAAAATCTCAGAAAAAACAAATCCAGAAAACCGACGAAGGATTTATTTTTAATGCTGTTTCAAACATTTCACAAATTGGCGGAACGGCTACCGATATGCTAAAAAGTATCCCGACTGTTGCGGTTGATGCTGAAGGCGGCATTACGCTAAGAGGAAAATCGCCAATGATTTTGATTAACGGAAAAAACTCTGCGATTACCAATATGGATCAGATTGCGGCGAGCAGTATTGAAAGCATTGAAATAATCAGTAATCCAACAGCTAAATATGATGCAAATGCAGAAAGTGGCATCATCAACATAAAACTTAAAAAGAACAATCAAAGCGGTACAAATGGTGCAGTTGCTTTGGGCGCGGGTTTTGGTGCGAAAGGCAGAATCAACAGTTCTGTGCTTTTAAATCATAAAACAGAAAAATGGAATTTTGGCGTAGGTTACGACAACCGTTTTGCTGGCCGAACTAAAAAAATAAATGCAGACAGAACAAATTATTTTATTGACGATGAACACTATATTCATCAAAACAGAAGTGATCAACGAACGGAAGGTTTACAGAATTTAAAATTCAATGTTGATTTTACTCCAAATGACAAAAACAGTTTTTCGTTTGAAGCTTTAGGCAATATAGAAAATCAAGATAACGATGAAACTTTGTACACGCAGGTAAATACAAGTACCAATGCATTTTTTCTAACAGCAAAAGACATTCTCTGGAACTGGAACGTTCAAAAGTTGGGGAACTTGCTTTTACTTACGACCGAAAATTTGATGATGAAAGAAAAAGTTTGAATACTTCGATTACTTCTTCTTTCGGAAAACACAGAGAAAACACAGATATTGATACTTATAATTACGACGAATATCAACAACAAATTGGCGATGTGCTTTGGCAAAGAACACATAATTATGAAAACCAAAATATTTCGAATGCAATCGTAAATTATACTTTTCCTGTTTCAGAAAAATCAATTGTAGAAACAGGCTATAAAGGAACTTTTAGATTTTTTAATTCCGATTTTGAAAGCGCAGATCTTGTAAATGGTGAATATGTCATAAATCCGTTAGCGAGCAATATTTTTAAATTTAACGAGCAAATAAATGCCGTTTACGGTATGTTGAATTCCTATATTGGTGAAAAAGAAAATCCGAAATGGAACTACAATTTAGGTTTGCGTGCCGAAAATGTTTCTAACACGGGCGCAACGCAAAACAATAGTGACCGCTTCAATAATGATTATTTGAAATTTTTCCCGTCAGCATATTTGCAATTGAATCTGAACCCGGAATCTTTTGTGAAATTCAATTACAGCAAAAGAATCAATCGTCCAGATTTAGATGATCTGAATCCGTTTATTGATATTACCGATGCCCTGAATCCACATGGAGGAAATCCGTATTTGAAACCGGAAATTATTCACATTGCTGAAGTGAGCTACAATAAAAATTGGCAGAATTATTCTTTTTCGACAAATGCTTTTTACAGAAATGCGACTGATGCAATTAGACAATATGCACAGCTTTTGGACAATGGCGTTGTTTTGTTGCAACCGCAAAATATCGGAAGCACAATTACTTATGGCTTAGAAACTATCTTTACTTTGAAAACTGCAACTTTTTACGATGCAAATATTAGTGTAACTGCTTTTGAGCAAAAAATAGACGCTTCAAATCTGACAGAAAATGTGGTAAAAAATGCTTTTAACTGGTATGGAAAAATCATCAATAATTTTGTTCCTTGGAAAGGCGGAAAACTGCAAATTATTGGGAATTATAATTCGGCATTAACAACAGCACAAGGAAAACGTATTCCGATTTATAATGTTGATATGGGATTTCAGCAAAAACTCGGAAAAGGAAACGCACGTTTAGGTTTGGTTGTCACCGATATGTTTAATACACTTGAAAGTGGCTACAAAAACAACACGGCACTTTTTTACAATCAAAGAACCAATAAATCCGACACTCGCGCTTTGATGGTCACTTTTGCTTATACTTTTAAATCTGATTTTAAAGAAAAACTATTAGAGAATCAGTTTTCAGCTGAGTAATATTTTTACAAACTAAAAAAAACTGTCTGCTAAACGGACTAAAAAAGCAACCCCAAATTTCACAAATTTACGCAAACCCTATTTCTGTTTTTTAAAGATTTAATTTGTGCTAATTTGTGAAATTTGCGGTTATTTTTAGTTTAGCACAAATTCCAGATGGTCAATAAACAAAAAACATCATTCTTACAATTGGGATTTATTTTTTATTGAAATTTGAACTATATTCGCCAAAAGTTCCTGCCACAGAATTTTTTAGAATCCCAAAAACACTTAATCCTACATAGAATGAAAGCTATTCGTTTATTAATTATTGCCTTATTATTTTTTACTGCAAAATCGTATTCACAAGTTGAAGTAAACACAATTACTCATAATTCTAAAGAGCGCTATATTACAACCACAATTGGTTTTCCAGTTTCTGGAACTTACGCGCCAATTGGCCAAAAAGAACCAATTAGCCAATTAAATCCAGACGGAACAGGATTTATTCAAGCACCTGATTTGAGCAAAAAGAAAATTAACTGGGGAATCGAATGTACAGAAGAGGGAATTCCTGTTTTCAAAGAAGGTTTCAATAGTAAATCGTACACTTTTTGGTACAGACCTAATGACAGTGAAGAATGGGTGTATTCTCAATTCTCGATTCATTTTGCGAAGAAAAAAATGTTTCTGATGGGAGAAAGAGTCAAAGAATATGAGGATTTTAATGTGCAATAATCTCTAAAAAATAATATTTTTTTAATTAACTAATTTCTAGTTTTTTCGAAAATTTACTACAAAAAAGAAAACGTTTTCGTTGATTTTTAAGAGTCCATATAAATTTTCCCATAAAATTCCACAAAATTAAAAATTATACCTATTTTTTATTTAATTTGCGATAAAATTCAAGATATTAAACATGGTTTCAATCACACGCCTTTTTGATTTTCCCTATTATCAACAAGAAACTTACAACCTTCCGGTTGCCTTAGCAACAAAGAAAAACGGAGTCTGGGAAAAAACATCTAGCCAAGAATATATTGCAAAAGCAAATGCTGTTTCGAGAGCATTATTGCGTATGGGCATTCAAAAAGATGACAAAATCGCCCTGATTACATCAAACAACCGCACAGAGTGGAATATTATGGACATTGGTATTCTACAAACTGGTGCTCAAACTGTTCCAATTTACCCAACGATTTCTGAAGAAGATTACGAATACATATTAAATCACAGCGGCAGTATGTACTGCTTTGTTTCTGATGAAGAAGTGCTTCACAAAGTAAACCTTATTAAAGCAAATGTGCCTACTTTAAAAGAGGTTTATTCTTTCAATGAAATTGCGGGTTGCAAGCACTGGACAGATTTATTGCTTGCTGGAGAAGACGAAAGCAATCAAAATGAAGTTGAAGCCAGAAAAGACAGCATTCAAACAGACGATTTAGCGACTATTATTTATACTTCTGGAACAACTGGAAGACCTAAAGGTGTTATGCTTTCGCATAAAAACATTGTTTCAAATGTTTTAGACAGTGCTCCAAGAATTCCGTTTGATCCAGGAAAAAGCACTGCGTTGAGCTTCTTGCCTATCTGTCATATTTTTGAAAGAATGATTTTATACATCTATCAATATTATGGTGTTTCGGTTTATTTTGGAGAATCAATTGACAAAATCAGCGATAACTTAAAAGAAGTTCGTCCAACTGTAATCACAGCTGTACCAAGACTTTTAGAGAAAGTTTACGATAAAATTTATGCAAAAGGAGCTGAATTGACCGGCATCAAGAAAAAACTGTTTTTCTGGGCTATTGATTTAGGTTTGAAATATGAACCATACGGAGCCAATGGAGCTTGGTATGAATTCCAATTAAAAATTGCACGCAAATTAATTTTCAGCAAATGGAAAGAAGGTTTAGGCGGAAATTTAGATTTAATGGTTTCTGGAAGTGTCGCTTTACAGCCACGTTTGACCAGAGTTTTTGCGTACCGCAGAAATTCCAGTTATGGAAGGTTACGGATTATCTGAAACTTCGCCTGTAATTGCCGTAAACGATCAAAGAAATAGAGGTTTCAAAATTGGAACTGTTGGAAAAGTAATTCGCAACGTAGAAGTTAAAATTGCCGAAGACGGAGAAATTCTTTGCAAAGGACCAAACGTGATGCTGGGTTATTACAAAGATCCAGAAAAAACAGCTGAAGCTTTACAAGACGGATATTTCCACACGGGAGATATTGGAGAAATCGACAACGAAGGTTTCTTGAAAATTACCGACCGTAAAAAAGAAATGTTCAAAACTTCAGGAGGTAAATATATTGCACCGCAAATGATCGAGAATGCCATGAAACAATCTCGTTTTATTGAGCAGATTATGGTTATTGGCGAAGGTGAAAAAATGCCTGGCGCTTTTATTCAGCCTAATTTTGAATTCGTAAAAGAATGGGCGAAAATCCACAAAATAACTTTAGGAAGTACTGACAAAGAAATCAGCCAGAATGCAGATGTTATTAAACGTATCGACGAAGAAGTAGAAAGCATCAACAAGAAATTTGGACACTGGGAACAACTGAAACGATTTGAACTTACTCCAGATGTTTGGTCGATTGATGGCGGACAGCTTACTCCTACCCTAAAATTAAAACGCAAGATCATTAAAGAAATTTACAAAGATCTTTACGCTAAAATCTATGGTCATAATTAAAATTCCAAAATAGTTAACCAAAGGAAAAGGCTGTCTAAAATTTAGACAGCCTTTTTTAGTATCAAAAACAGGTATTTCTACTTTGAATATCAATTTATAAATCCATTATTTTTGATTGATCCTAAATACAAAACCATGCCTTGGACAATCCTTGAACAATTATGGAAATGTGCTGTTGATCCTAAAAATGCTGATTCAAGCAATTCAAACTGGAACAACGAAATTAAAGCCTTATATCTGTTAGGTATTGGCATGGAAGATGCTTTACAGTTTTTACATTCAGAAAAACCAGATTTTGAATCTTTTAAAGCATGGATTTACAATAGAAAACAAGATGTTGCTACCGACACTAACGATTTAACAGAAAATGTTTTATCAGAAGAAGATCTTGAATTCTGGAATCAAAATGGTTATGTAGTAGTTAAAAATGCAATCTCAAAAGAAGCTTGCGAAAACACACAAAAAGCCATTTGGGAATATTTGAAAATGGATCCTGAAAACCAAGAAAGCTGGTACAATCGTCATGAAAATCAAAAAGGGCTTATGCTTAATTTTTCTAATCATGAAGCTTTAAACCAAAACCGCTTTTCTCCAAGAGTTAAAAAAGCATATGAACAGCTCTATAAAACCTCTAAAATTTACAAAACGATTGACAAGGTAAGTTTTAATCCGCCTGAAACAGAAAATTTTAATTTCCTGGGAAGTTCGCTTCATTGGGATATGAGTTTAAAAAAACCTTTAACTTTTGGCTTACAAGGATTGCTTTATTTAACCGACTGTGGGCCAGAAGATGGTGCTTTTCATTGTGTTCCGGGTTTTCACAACCAAATTGATCGATGGCTTGACGAACTTGAACTTTATGAAAATCCAAGAGAGAAAGCATTGCAGACATTGCAACCAAAACCAATTACAGGACAAGCTGGAGATTTTATCATTTGGAATCAAGCACTTCCACACTGCGCTACTCCAAACAAAGGAAAAAAACCGCGAATGGTTCAATATCTCACGTATCTTCCAGATGATTTTAATGCATCTGGAGAGTGGATTTAAACCATTCTAGTTTTTCAGACACCAATACAGAATCTTGGCAATGTTTTTAGCATCATCAATACCTCTGTGATGTGTTCCTTCTAGCGGAATATTAAGCAATGCCAAAGCGCCATTCATTCCAGTTGGTTTTACCAAACCAAATTTTTCGGCAAAATGAGTTTTTACGTTGATATGCTCGTCTGCCATCGGATATGAAATACCGAACGATTTACACTGCTTTTTAAGCATATTCAAATCGTATTGGCCGTAACTTGCCCAAGTATATAAATCGGGATTATATTCGTCTATCAACTCATTAACCGCTTCTTCAAAACTAACGCCGTTTTCATCCAGTAAATCCTGAGTTATCGTTGTCAATTCTGTACAAAATGTACTTACGCTTGAGCGTTGTGGCTTTATTAATATTCCTTTATTCTTGGAAATTTCGCCGGTTTCAGTATCTAATACGGCCAAACCAATTTCAATAATTTCATTTTCCTGGCCCTTCGGGACCCCACCCTGCCAGCATGTGGCTTCTAAATCGAAAATAATAATTTTATCTGTTGTTTTCATTTTTTTAATTTTTAATAATTATGTGTGTTTAACCGCAAAGAGCACAAAGGTTTACGCAAAGGAACGCTAAGATTTGTTTCACGCAGATCAAGCAGATTTCAGCAGATTTTTTTAATAATCCTTTTAATCCTTCAATCTGTGGCTAAAAACTTTGCGTCTTTGCGACTTTGCGAGATTTTTTAACCGCAAGGAGCGCTAAGGTTTACGCAAAGGAACGCTAAGATTAGTTTCTCGCAGATCAAGCAGATTTCAGCAGATTTTTTTAATAATCCTTTTAATCCTTCAATCTGTGGCTAAAAACTTTGCGTCTTTGCGACTTTGCGAGATTTTTTAACCGCAAGGAGCGCTAAGGTTTACGCAAAGGAACGCTAAGATTTGTTTCACGCAGATCAAGCAGATTTCAGCAGATTTTTTTAATAATCCTTTTAATCCTTCAATCTGTGGCTAAAAACTTTGCGTCTTTGCGACTTTGCGAGATTTTTTAACCGCAAGGAGCGCTAAGGTTTACGCAAAGGAACGCTAAGATTAGTTTCTCGCAGATCAAGCAGATTTCAGCAGATTTCAGCAGATTTTTTTAATAATCCTTTTAATCCTTCAATCTGTGGCTAAAAACTTTGCGTCTTTGCGACTTTGCGAGATTTTTTAACCGCAAGGAGCGCTAAGGTTTACGCAAAGGAACGCTAAGATTAGTTTCTCGCAGATTCAGCAGATTTGGCAGATTTAATCTGTGGCTAGAAAACCTTGTGTCTTAGCATCTTTGTGGCAAAAACCTAGAAAAACATGCTTTTGAAATCCAGAAAGAAATTTCTCTTCTTCTTTTTCTCCAGTTTTTCTCTTGTTTCAGAATTCTTCTTTTCAAAAACTATTTTAGCTTTCTCTATCCGTTTAGCTGGTTTTATTTCCTCTGTTTTAGAATTTTCGTAAAACTTTTTGAAAGGACGCAATTCAAAATCAACCAAAATTGCGACCATATTGATAGCGTCAATGTTTGAAGGATCTGTTTCGCCTTTGAAGAACGTTTCGATAGGTCTAAACTTATCTTTCTTCTCCTTAAATTTATTCTTTTTGGTGTGATCGAAATCTAAACCCAAAAGATTACTAAAAACATTCAAATCCTCTTTTGTTGGGTTATTTTCGAAAATCAACCAGCACAAATCACGAAGTTTTCCACGAGAAGGTTGGTACAAATAATCAAAGTATTTCCCTTCTTTTTCGGTCTCGTATTTTTTTCTGATTGCGTTTTTATATTGTTGTAATGTATTGTTTTGCATGGTATTTTAATTTTGTAATTCTTGGGAATCTCAGGAAATCGAAGGCTTTTCTAAGAAATCCACTATCACAAAAGTTCAAAGCACCATTGCTTTACCAGAGAAATATCTCTAAATGATATATATAATTTTCTTAAAATTCACCTTTCCATTCCATAGGTTAATAAGCTCTAAATCCATTTTCCCACTCGAGGCAAATGGAGGCTCATTAAATTCCACTTTATCTGTTTGACTACTATCGTCTGACCTAAGTCCTATTTTTTGATTCATCCTTATTTTTTTTTAGTTTCTGAGAGACTAAGATGCTGAGATACTAAGTTTTTTCTTTTAGCACTCTGAACCTTTGTCACTTTGTTTCTTTGTCGTTTGCCACTAAGGCGCTAAGACACTAAGTTTTCTTTTTTATCTTTTCTTAAAAACCTTTGCGACTTTGTGCCTTCGTGGCAAATCAATTCATAAAAAAAGCACCCGATTAAAGGTGCTTCATAACAAATACGATATTTCTATCCTATTGCCTATATTGATGCACCGACATGTAAAAGCATTCACGATCTGAAATCGAGGTCGCTAATCCTGCGTTGTGTATGTATAATTTAAAACTCATTTTATTTATTTTTTAATTGTTGTTTTCTGAAACGCTTTGTTTCAATTTTGTTGGGCAAAGATATGATGAAAAAAATCATACTTCCAAATATTTTTTAAGATTATTCCACTGATTATCAATTACTTACACTAAAACAAAAGCAAAGAAATTCCTGTCCGCAAACTGGTGCAGATTTATCTTTTTAGCAAATGACTGTCGCTCATCAGATTACTTTCCAAGACTATATTTTCCTATTTTGATTTATGATTAAACATTTGGTTAATTATTTTTTTAAGTTTTTTAGTTCTGGTTTGTTTTTCTATCATTTTGAACATCTTTCTTGTCACACTGAGCGAAGTCGAAGTGGCTTTAAAACAAAAAAAGCGTCCTACAATGTGGACGCTTTTCTATTTTATGATGAGTTTGATTCTAAATCTTACATTTCAATTTCACAAAAATACATACGCATCCTGAGCTTACAGCTGGAGAATCTCCGGCTAAAGTTTCAAAATTTTGGCTTATTGATAGTATCATTGTGTTTTTTGTGTTTTTAATTACAGATACAAATGTAGTATATTTTGTGATAATTTAACAAATATTAGTTCAAATTTAATTTTTATAACAAATCCCAAAGATTGTTATTTACAAGATTGAGTTTCTTATTTGTATAATTGTTCACTAAGTTCAATCAAACTTTTGAATTCAAATTGATTTGAATTTGTTAGGTGTACGGGACTCGAACCCGCAACCTCTTGCGTGATAGGCAAGCGTTCTTCCAATTGAACTAACACCTCTTTTTGCCATGCAGACATAAGATATAACCTTTGGACTTTTAGCCTTTTTTTTAAAGGATTTATTATTGAGAAAAAGGGTGTGCCTGGACTCGAACCTGCATCCTCCAGTTTAGCAAACTGTCGCTCTTCCAATTGAGCTAACACCCTAGTGGATAGTTGGGACTCGAACCCAAAACTTTTTTCCTTTGGCGGGAATATTTTTCCAATTAAACTACTATCCTAACTTTTACCAATTGGCAACTTTATAATTTTTTAACAGAACGCCAAAGATACTTTTTCCCTTGATACCCTGAAATATTGGGTCAAAAATTCTACTTGCTCCATCTACAGAATCTAACGGAGGTACATATCCTTCCTCAAATTGTTTTTTTCGGAGACTTTCTTTTGCTCCTGTAGAAATCCAACCAACATCTACACTAGTCATGTAGATAGAATCTTCTGCAAACTCTTTAGCCGAAGTCAGTGTCATCATATTTAGAGTCGCCTTTGTCATATTGGTATGCGGGTGAAAAATCGTTTTGTTGGTATAACTAAAAATTCCTTCAGATGATGTCACATTGACAATAAATCGTTCGTTAAATTCAGAATTTAAAAACAATGGCTTTAGCTCTTTGATCAAGAAATAAGGCGCAATTTGATTGATCAAATTAACTTCAACCAATTCATACATACTGATTTCTTCTAAAGTAGAATTCCAGCTTGTTTTTTCGCGGTTATCAACTGGCTGTCCAAAACGCGAAAGTGCTATTGCTGTTTTTTCTTCAAAACCATATTCCAATGCTTTTATTTCTGCCGCAACAGGAGTTTTATTGGCAATCAGTTTTTTATTTGCAGAAAATTGATCTAGCAGATTTTCTTCTTTTCGAATTAAAGGCTGATAATATTCATCTGTATATTTAATGGTCTGCGCCGCATTATTAATCAAAATATCTAAACTCTCAAATTCGGATTTGTAAAACGATATAAACTCATTTATCGCATTCAAATTCCGTAAATCTAGACCGTAAATTATCAGATTATCTTTCCATTGCTCAAAGTCATTTTCTTGTTTAAATTGTTCTAAAGCAAGCGCAGGAAAGCGAGTTGTAAGTATAACATTGGCATTATTTCGCAAAAGTTTTAAAGCAGTCGCAAAACCCACTTTTACGCGTCCACCTGTAAGGATCACATTTCGTCCTTTTAAGTCTATGTTTTGAAAACGCTTTTCGTAATTTTCTTTGGCACATTCTGGACAAAGTCTGGTATAAAAACTATGCGCTAATTTATAAGAACGGTTACAGGCGTAACAATTTTTAGGCAAATGCAATTCGGTAAACTGCTGTTCATCTGGATTTTCTTTTTCGGCAAATAACGTTTCTCCATTTAATGCTTTTGAAACCAAAGTAGCGCTCAAACTTACTTGAAGATCTTCTTGTTTCTTAGACGAATAACTCACACTACGCAAATTCTTTTTAGCATTTTTATGAATCTTGGTAATCAAACCTGCAAATAAATCATTGTCTGGATTTTCAAACGGATCGTCTTTCAGCGCTTGTAGAACCTTAATGCAAGTTTGCCATTCTTCTTTACTAAAAATATATTTCTTTTCTATATCCATTTTTTATTCTTCTAAAAAGTCTTCTAAAAACCCAATAAACTTTTTTCCATCTGCCGACCACCGTAATCCTTGTCCGTTTTCTATTCTTGCCTCATAAACCAAACCATGTTTATAATGATAAAAAATATTCCACCAAGTTTTATAGCCTATGATATAGTAAATTAATCTTTGGGCTGACAAACGTTTTTGTTCCCGATTTCCTTTTATTTCTCCCAAAATACTATTTGTGTTTCTACCTGCGTGTTTTTCCCAAGCCCGCACCGCTATAGAAATATCTTTATTATAAGGCTCAAAACAACTTTTTATAAGTAATTCTCTTGGTGGCGGAATCCCAGTTTCATCACGTCGACTGGCAGAAGTTAAACGCTGTCCTAAAATGAGGAGCAGAATTTCAAAAGGTGTTTCTTCAAACATTTTGATAAGATTGGGTCTCAATTGACCTGGTTCGTTTTCAAAACTTTCAAAAACAGCTTTAAAACAAAACATTTTATCTTGTAATGTTACTAGAATTTCATCTTTAAAATAAGGCTTTCTGAGAAACTCTTTTTTCTGTTTATAAAAAAACGAAGCATATGCTCAAAAAGGACAAGATGTTCGTCTATTAAAAACAGACCATACTTTTCTTTCCATTCTGGACTCAAATCTGGAATTACAGCTTTTATTTCTTTTAAGAGATCGAGTTTCATTATTAATCACAGCAAATTATGTTTTCTTTTTTTCTAATTGATCTAAAATATATTTCATCAAATTAAAATTAGCAGACGCATTATCCAAAATCCAAGCATCAGAAGTCACAGCGATCCAATTACTTTCTGCAATGACTTTATCAGGATTATAAACCAATTCCACTTTCCAATCATATTGATTTTCTAAGGCTATTTCTTCAATTATCTTTTTCAATCTTCCACTATTTGAAACAGGTTTATCAAAAAACCAATGAATCGTTTTAATCTTTTCTTTTTTGTAGAAATCAGCAATCATTTCTATTGCCTGTGACGTTTGTTTCACTCTCTTATAAGTTCCGTGAACACTTGACAAATCACGAATAAAACCATCCTGTCCTTTAAAAACATAAGCATTTGACAAAATACTTTCTAATAAAATCAAAGCGTTAAAACCATCTATAGCAATTTCTTTTCCTTCTAAATCGGAACTTTGAATTTCTTTAGATTGTCGATCTTCAATTTGACTTTGAGAAGCACTCATTCCGCGAACTGCCTGTTGCTGTCGAGAATTTAAGCGATATCGGTTTCCGACTAAAGCTAATGTTGCTTTTTCGCCATAACCTCTACTCAGAAAATAAGACAAATCTGTCACGGCTTCTTTTAGTTTCAATTGTATTTTCTCCGTTCCGAATAAAATATCGTCACTTGCTTCTTTTCCTCTGTTTTTTAAATCTGCCATATTGCTAATTTATAAAACATATTACGTTTTTGAATAAAATTATACCTAACAGGTTTTAGAAACCTGTTAGGAAAACAAACCTAAATCCCAAAAAAGCTTTTAGAATTCCTAGTCGTTTCCTCCGCCACTTTATCTAAAGTAATTCCTTTAAACTGTGCAATTGTTCCGGCAACATACGGCAGAAAAGCAGGTTCGCAACGGCGTTCGTGGTATTTCTTTAAAAGGCTGTTCGGGACATTTTTAGGAAGCATAAACGGCGCATCGGTTTCAATCATCATTCGGTCGAGCGGTACGTACTGAATGACTTCTTTTAAATGGCTGAAACGTTTGAGATCTGAAATCGCTCCCGTAAAACCCAGATAAAATCCGTTATCGAGATAGGTTTTCGCTTCTTGCAACGTTCCCGCAAAACAATGCACAACGGCCTTTGGCAATTGCGGTAAATAGTCTTTGGTAATATTCATAAACGAACTAAAAGCGTTTCTTTCATGCAAAAACAACGGTTTCTGAACTTCAATCGCCAATTCGAGCTGGGCTTTGTAACATTCTTCCTGTTTGTTTCGGGGTGAAAAGTCACGATCAAAATCGAGTCCGCATTCGCCTACGGAAACTACCTGTTTCAGTTCTAATAATTTCCTTAGTTTCGAAATACTCTGCGCATCAAAACTCTTCGCATCATGCGGATGTATTCCCGCCGTAGCGTACAACACGCCAGGATACTGCCTCGCAATCTTCGCAGATTCTTCGCTATTTCGTACGCTGGTGCCTGTGAGTATCATTTGCGATACGTCGGCGTCGAGCGCGTCTTGTACGACATCGTCTATGTCGTTTTGGAATTGTTTGTTGGTTAGGTTAATTCCTATGTCTATATATGTTTTCATTTTTTTTGTTTTTTGCCACTAAGGCACTAAGACACAAAGTTTTTTTATTCTTTGTGTTGGTTATTATTTTATTAATCTCGCAAAGGCGCAGAGTCGCTAAGTTTTTTGTTTCACGCAGATTTTGCAGATTCTAGCAGATTTAAAATAATTTTTATAAATAATCTGCGAGCATCTGCTTAAATCTTTTTAAATCTGCGTGAAAAAATCTCTAACCGTAATGTTTGTAATTTCTATATACAGTACGGAAAAACCTTTGCCCTTTGTTACTTTGTCACTTTGAACCTCGAAGAAAAACTAGTCTTCTCGGCTCCCATCATCCGCCATTCTAACCAATTTAGGTGTAAACTTGGCAACCACATCCACTAAATCTTGTTGCGCTTCCATAACCTGATGGATATCTTTATACGCCATTGGGGCTTCGTCTAGACCTGCTCCGATAAGCGTAACACCATGATCTTTCAAAATAGATTTCATTTCGGTTTGTGTGATGTTTTTTATGGCTTGGGTTCTGCTCATTTGTCTTCCTGCTCCATGCGAAGCCGAATTAATAGCGTTCTCCTCGCCTTTTCCTCTCACCAAAAATCCCGGTGCGGTCATACTTCCCGGAATGATTCCCATAACGCCTTTTCCGGCTGGAGTTGCTCCTTTTCTATGTACGATCACTTCTTCGCCGTTCCAGATTTCTTTCCAGGCGAAATTATGATGGTTTTCAACTTTGGCTAAAATCGTCGCTCCCAAAGCGCGTTCCATTTTGTTATGGATAATCTCGTGACAAGCCGAAGCGTAATCTCCCGCCAAATTCATCGCCAGCCAGTATTCTTGTCCTAATTGCGAATTCATATCTAAATACGCTAAGTTTTTGGCCACTTCTGGAAGTTTGCACTCGTCTTTGGCGATTTTAGTATAATGTCCGGCAATGGTTGCTCCCATTCCGCGTGAACCAGAATGCGTTAACAAAGCAACGTATTTTCCTTTTGGGATATTCAAAACTGCATCGTCTTGGGCAAATTCCATGATTCCGAATTCTACAAAGTGATTCCCACCACCCGAAGATCCTAATTGCGACCAGGCTTTATCTTTCAAGTTCTTCACAAACGGATTCATATTAAAAGTCTCGTTCTCCAAAACCGCATGATCTGATTTGTACTGACCGTGAAATCCGTGACCTGCTCCAAAAATAGAATTCGCAATCAATTCTTTTTTGAATTTGGCTTCGTTTTCAAAGTAAAAATCCTCTGGAATATCGTAAACTGACAACGCCATTCTACACCCAATATCAACGCCAACACCATACGGAATAATGGCATTTTTTGTCGCTAAAACGCCGCCAATCGGTAATCCGTAACCTTGGTGCGCGTCTGGCATTAAAGCTCCGGCAACTGTAACGGGAAGTTTCATAGCAACTTCCATTTGTTTTCTGGCTCCGTCTTCGATATGATCTAATCCGTAAGCTGAATAGGCATTTGGATTTTCATTTAAAGCAATAAAATCTTCTGGTTTTTCATTCGATTTTTCGATCAAAGCCACAGCCAGTTTGCTGAAGATTTTATCGCCTATATAATTTTCCGGAGTTTCTAAGACGTTTTTGAAATTTGCAATCATTTCGTCTCTTGTGAATCCGTTTCTTTTGCTGTTTATTTTTAATGCGATTCCGATTATTTTTCCTTCTGGGAATCCTAATTCTAATATATCTGTACCGTTTATTTGTGTTTTCATTTTTTTTGTTGTTTTGATAGTACAAAGATTGTTTTGTACTGCGCAGTTATTTTGCTTAATAAGAATTATAATTTTAATTCTTTAAAAATATTATCCACAATCTTTTCTTTTATAACCACTTTATCGTTATTAAATTCTATAAAATCATCTGTCCAGCAATCCGAAAATTCTGTTGCAACTTCATGACCATTTAGACACAATTTATTCATACCATCTAATCCAGAACTTCCACAACATCCTTGAAACCTTTTTGTATCAGAATGGTCTTTTAGATTATAATTATCTATAGGAACAATAATAGATCTTTTAAGAGATGCTTCCTGCGTTTGAATAAAAAAATGATTTTCTGGCATTATACCAAAATCGTAATCCCATAATTCATTTGACTCAATTAACTCATTGGTCAATTCAGTTTCACATTCCTTGCAGTAAATTTTAATAGTTCTCATAACTGTTTCGTTTTAACATGACAAAGATTTCAAAACCACTACGCAATTATTTTGCGCAGTAAAAAAAGAATTTTAAATTTGAGTAAAAAACAACATGAATTTAGAGAAAATCTATTCTGAATTACTCTCAAAAATTGGCTTTTCAGCAAATGAAATTCAGCAAAACTGGTTGGATTTAGAAAAGGCATATTCCCATAAATCAAGGTATTACCACAATCTCACGCATTTAAAAGAAATGATTGAGAGCTTTGAAATTTATAAAGACAAACTTCAAAATCCTGGCGAAATATTATTTTCTATTTTTTATCATGATTTTGTTTACTCGGCTTCTAAAAAAGATAACGAACTTAAAAGTGCTGAGTTTGCTGTATCTATTTTTACAGATATTAAACCCGACAGGTTTCAAAAACCTGTCGGGTTTGCAAAATTTGATCGTCAATTAGTTTTTGATGCCATCTGCGCAACACAACAACATCAGCAAAATGAAATTGAAGATATTAATTGGTTAATCGATTTTGATTTGAAAATCCTTGCTAAAGATTGGGAAGATTATCAAATCTATTTCGAACAAATTAGAAAAGAATACCGCATTTATCCTGATTTTCTATACAAACCTGGACGTGCCAAAGCGTTGAAGCACTTTTTGGAGAATGAATTTATTTTTCAAACCGAGGAATTTAGGAATTTATATGAAGAAAAAGCAAGAATTAATATTGAAAAAGAGATTTCATTATTAATGTAGAGACGCAATTCATTGCGTCTACGCAACGAATATCAACAATGTGTTAGACGCATTGAAATGCGTCTCTACGGAAAATTGGAACGAAAATAAAATAATTGAAAACGAAATTTCATTATTAACGTAAATGCGTGAGGGATTGAGGCGGTATCCTTTTATGAAGCGATAGCGGAATAAAAGATATAGCCGAAAGCCCGGCCCGGAGGGACACGCCCAAAAACAACATAACAATGTCACAAAACAAAAACGCCTTAATTCGGTACAAGACAATCGATAAATGTCTGCAAAATAAATACCGGCAATGGACTCTGGAAGATTTAATCGAATGTTGTTCTGAAGCTTTATTTGAATATGAAGGAAGAGAAAACCCAATCAGCAAGCGAACCATTCAAATGGATATTCAGCTGATGCGAAGTGAAAAACTCGGTTATAATGCACCAATCGTGGTTTACGATAAAAAGTATTATAAATATGAAGACGAAGATTTTTCGATAACCGATATTCCGCTGACGGAAACTGATATGAATGTTTTGACTGAAACGGTTTCGATGTTGAAACAATTTAAAGATTTTTCTCTTTTTAATGATGTATCAGATATTCTACAGCGGTTGGAGGACAAAATCTACGCCGAAAAATCACATACAAAGCCAGTAATCTATTTGGATAAAAATGAGAATTTAAAAGGTTTACATTATCTGGATGAAATTTATCAGGCAATTATCAAAAAGATGGTTTTGATAATTACTTATAAATCTTTTAAATCCAGAGAAGAAACGAAATTCCATTTTCATCCTTTTATATTGAAGGAATTCAATAATCGATGGTTTTTAGTCGGAAAGAAAAAAGCATCGCGACCCATTACAAATTTAGCATTGGATAGAATTATTTCGATTGACTACGATTTTAACCTTCCATATATAGAAGAAGATTTTGATGCTGATACTTATTATAAAAATGTAATTGGCGTTACCGTTAATTCGGGATTAAAACCCAGACGAATCGAACTTTGGATTGATGCTGTAAATGCACCGTATGTTTTGACAAAACCTTTGCATCCGTCTCAGCGATTAATTAAAGAAAATGAAGATCATAGTATTATTGTACACATTTTTCTTTTGCCTAATTATGAAATGGAACGTATATTATTAGGTTTTGGCGACGGAATTAAAGTTCTCCGTCCCGAATACCTTCGAAACAGAATGAAAAAAATCCTTCAAAAAGCAATTTCCAGATACGAACCTGGAAATAATACTGAATTAAACCTATAATTTTTTGAATAATACCGAATTAAACCTCGTTTTAAAATCAAAAAAGATTTTTTACCGCATGAATTTTGTTAAAATTTCAAAAAAGAATAGTATATTTCAGTTAAAATTTAACCATAAAACCCTAGAAACCAAAGACATTTTTTAATTAACCAAAAATTTATTTAAAAATAATATGCATGCATAGTATTTTTTAATTATATTTGAAATCGATATAGTTACCTATGAAAGACAAAACGATAGATTATATTTTGAGAGCGACATGGCAAGCTGTTTCAAGAATGTATAACGAAGAAGCGGCAAAGTACGATGCCACAATGGCAACAGGATTTGCTCTTTTAAGTATGGACAAGGAAGAAGGAACTCCGTCAACGGCTCTTGGCCCAAGAATGGGAATGGAAGCCACCAGCTTAACAAGAACCTTAAAATCTATGGAAGAAAAAGGTTTAATTGTTCGCAAGAAAAACCCAAGTGACGGCCGAGGCGTTTTGATCTATCTGACCGAATTTGGAAAAGAAAAAGAGATTTATCTAAAAATACAGTTCTAAAGTTTAATGAAACGGTTCGAAAACATGTTTCGGAAGAAAAACTGAAACATTTTATCGAAGTTTCTGAAATCATCAACGAACTGATTCACGATAAAAACATATTTAATCAAACAGAAAACACAGAAGAAAAATAATCAATTTTTGATTGTCCTGATTCTGTAAAAAAACAAATAATAACTAATATGAAACGCACAATTAAAAAAGTTGCTGTAATTGGATCCGGAATTATGGGTTCAGGTATAGCTTGTCATTTTGCTAATATTGGTGTTGAAGTTTTACTTCTTGACATCGTACCGCGCGAATTGACCGAGGCTGAAGCTAAAAAAGGATTAACTCTTGAAAGTAAAGCTGTTCGCAACCGAGTGGTAAACGAGCACTTGGCGAATTCATTAAAATCGAAACCATCTCCTATTTACAGTCAGAAATTCGCAAACCGAATCACGACTGGAAATACGACGGATGATATGGCAAAAATTGCTAATGTTGACTGGATTATCGAGGTTGTTGTTGAGCGTTTAGACATTAAGAAATTAGTTTTTGAACAAATCGAGAAATTCCGTAAACCGGGAACTTTAGTTACATCTAACACTTCTGGTATTCCAATTCATTTTATGAGTGAAGGAAGAAGCGAAGATTTCCAACAAAACTTCTGCGGAACACACTTTTTAACCCTGCGCGTTACTTAAAATTATTTGAAATTATTCCTGGTCCAAAAACTTCTACTGAAGTATTGGATTTCTTAAACGAATACGGATCTAAATTCTTAGGAAAAACTTCGGTTGTTGCTAAAGATACTCCGGCGTTTATTGGAAACAGAATTGGTATTTACGGAATCCAGAGTTTATTCCACTTAGTGAAAGAAATGGGATTAACAATTGAAGAAGTTGATAAATTGACTGGCCCAGTAATTGGTCGCCCAAAATCGGCTACTTTCCGTACCGTTGACGTTGTTGGATTGGATACTTTGGTACACGTTGCCAATGGTATTTATGAAAACTGCCCGAACGACGAACAACACGAATTGTTCAAACTTCCTGATTTCATCAACAAAATGATGGAGAATAACTGGTTAGGAAGCAAAACTGGACAAGGTTTTTACAAAAAAGTAGATAAAGATATTCTTTCTTTAGACTTAGATACATTAGAATATAGAGCCGCAAAAAAAGCAAATTTTGCAACTTTAGAATTAACTAAAACTATCGACAAACCTATTAATCGTTTTAAAGTTTTAGTAAAAGGAACAGACAAAGCGGGAGAATTCTACCGCAAAAGCTTTGCTGGAATGTTTGCTTACGTTTCAAACAGAGTTCCTGAAATCACAGACGAATTCTACAAAATTGACGACGCTATGAAAGCTGGTTTTGGATGGGAAAATGGTCCATTCGAAATCTGGGATGCAATTGGTGTTGAAAAAGGAATCGAAATCATGAAAGCGGAAGGTTTAGAGCCTGTCGCATGGGTAAACGAAATGTTGGCTTCTGGAAGCAAAAGTTTCTATTCTGTAAAAGAAGGAGCGACTTATTTCTATAACATTCCAACAAAATCACAAGTAAAAGTTCCTGGACAAGATTCATTCATTATCCTAAACAACATTCGCGAAAGCAAAAAAGTTTGGAGCAATAGTGGAGCAATTATTCAGGATTTAGGAGATGGAATCTTGAACTTAGAATTCCAATCTAAAATGAATACAATTGGTGGCGATGTACTTCAGGCTATCAATAAAGCAATCGACTTGTCTGAAAAAGAATATCAAGGTTTAGTTATTGGAAACCAAGCCGCAAATTTCTCTGTTGGAGCTAATATCGGAATGATTTTCATGATGGCAGTTGAGCAGGAATACGACGAATTGAATATGGCAATTAAATTGTTCCAAGATACTATGATGCGTGTTCGTTACTCTTCTATTCCAGTTGTAGTTGCACCTCACGGAATGACTTTTGGTGGTGGATGCGAAATGAGCTTACACGCTGATAAAGTGGTTGCTGCTGCAGAAACGTACATGGGATTAGTTGAATTTGGAGTTGGAGTTATTCCTGGTGGTGGTGGTTCAAAAGAAATGACTTTAAGAGCTTCAGATTTATTCCGCAAAAACGACGTGGAATTGAATGTTCTTCAAGAGTATTTCTTAACAATCGCTATGGCTAAAGTTTCGACTTCTGGTTATGAAGCTTTTGATACTGGACTTCTTCAACATGGAAAAGATGTTATTGTAGTAAACAAAGATCGTCAGATCGCTGAAGCTAAAAAACATGCATTGTTAATGGCCGAAGCTGGTTATACACAGCCTATCAGAAGAAATGATATTAAAGTTTTAGGAAAACAAGCTTTAGGTATGTTCTTAGTTGGAACAGATCAAATGCAAGCTGGAAAATACATTTCTGAGCACGACAAGAAAATCGCTAACAAACTGGCTTACGTAATGGCTGGAGGTGATTTATCTGAAGCAACTTTAGTATCTGAACAATATTTATTAGATATCGAACGTGAAGCTTTCTTGAGTTTATGTACAGAAAGAAAAACTCTGGAGCGTATTCAATATATGTTAACTAAAGGAAAACCGCTTCGTAATTAGAGAATAAGATGAAAGAAGCAAGAAGCAAGACTTCAAAACAAAGTTTTGTCTTTTCTCTTGCCTCTTGCCTCTTTCTTCTAAAAAATCTTAAAAAAACAAAAACAAATGAAAACAGCATATATAGTAAAAGCATATAGAACAGCAGTTGGAAAAGCTCCAAAAGGTGTTTTTAGATTTAAAAGACCTGATGAATTAGCCGCAGAAACCATTCAGTTTATGATGGATGAACTGCCTGATTTCGACAAAAAACGTATCGATGACGTTATGGTAGGAAACGCCATGCCGGAAGCGGAACAAGGTCTAAACGTTGGACGTTTGATCTCTTTGATGGGATTAAAAGTTGAAGACGTTCCTGGTGTAACAGTAAACCGTTACTGTGCATCTGGATTAGAAACTATCGGAATGGCGACTGCTAAAATCCAATCAGGAATGGCAGATTGTATCATCGCTGGTGGTGCAGAAAGTATGAGTTATATTCCGATGGGAGGTTACAAACCAACTCCGGATTATAAAGTTGCGACTGAAGGTCATGAAGATTACTACTGGGGAATGGGTTTAACGGCTGAAGCGGTTGCTAACCAATATAAAATCTCAAGAGAAGATCAAGATGAGTTTGCTTACAACTCTCACATGAAAGCTTTGAAAGCACAAGCAGAAGGAAAATTCGACAAACAAATCGTTCCAATTACTGTTGAGCAGACTTTCATCAACGAAAATGGAAAAAAGAAACCAAATCATACGTTGTAAACAAAGACGAAGGTCCAAGAGCAGGAACTTCTAAAGAAGCTTTAGCAGGTTTAAGACCCGTTTTTGCCGCTGACGGAAGTGTAACAGCTGGAAACTCCTCTCAAATGAGCGACGGTGTCGCATTCGTTTTAATTATGAGCGAAGAAATGGTAAAAGAATTAAATCTTGAGCCAATTGCACGTTTGGTAAACTTTGCATCTTCTGGTGTTGAACCAAGAATCATGGGTATTGGTCCTGTAAAAGCTATTCCAAAAGCCTTAAAACAAGCTGGTTTAACATTAAATGATATCGAGTTAATCGAATTAAACGAGGCTTTTGCTTCACAAGCCTTAGCTGTAACTCGCGAGTTAAACATAAATCCGGAAATCGTAAACGTAAACGGAGGAGCAATTTCTTTAGGACACCCTCTAGGATGTACTGGAGCGAAACTTTCTGTTCAGTTATTCGACGAAATGAAACGCAGAGGTAACAAATACGGAATCGTTTCTATGTGTGTGGGGACTGGGCAAGGAAGCGCTGGAATCTACGAGGTATTATAAGGAAGTATACACAATGTTTGTCATTCTGAGGAACGAAGAATCACACTAGCATTTCCACAAAGTAACCACTCAGTTTGTCATTTCGACGAAGGAGAAATCTCCGCGACGATTTTCCACACAGCTGATAATCTTTGTAGAGCTACTTGCGGAGATTCCTCGTTCCTCGGAATGACAAAAAAGCCGGAAATACTAAATTATAAAAGGTTATAAAATAAAAAACATACAAAAAAACATTAGCAATGGCAGATACAATCGAAAAAAACGTGACTCGTGGTGGTCAGTTTTTAGTTAAAGAAACAAAATGCGAGGATATCTTCACACCAGAAGATTTCTCTGAAGAGCAGTTAATGATGCGTGACTCTGTAAAAGAGTTCGTTGACAAAGAATTATGGGCGCATAAAGATCGTTTTGAGAAAAAAGATTATGCGTATACAGAAGCTTCTATGCGCAAAGCTGGAGAACTTGGACTTCTTGGAGTTGCGGTTCCAGAAGAATACGGCGGATTAGGAATGGGATTTGTTTCTACAATGTTAGTTTGCGACTACATTTCTGGGGCAACTGGTTCATTCTCTACTGCTTTTGGTGCGCATACAGGAATTGGAACTATGCCAATTACACTTTACGGATCTGAAGAACAAAAGAAAAAATACGTTCCGTTATTAGCTTCTGGAGAATGGTTTGGAGCTTATTGCTTAACTGAGCCAGGCGCAGGATCTGATGCTAACTCAGGAAAAACAAAAGCAGTTTTATCTGAAGACGGAAAATACTACTCTATTACTGGACAAAAAATGTGGATTTCGAATGCAGGTTTCTGCGGCTGTTTTCATCGTTTTTGCTCGTATTGGAGATGATAAAAATATTACAGGTTTCATCGTAGAAAACGATCCTTCAAACGGAATTTCTATGAATGAAGAAGAGCATAAATTAGGAATCCGTGCTTCTTCTACTCGTCAGGTTTTCTTCAACGATACTAAAGTTCCTGTTGAAAACATGTTGTCTGAAAGAGGAAACGGTTTCAAAATTGCAATGAATGCTTTAAATGTTGGTCGTATTAAATTGGTCATGCAAGATGTCTTGATGCTCAAAGAAGAGTTACTTCTGGAGCTGTAAAATATGCTAATGAAAGAATTCAGTTCAATACTTCTATTTCATCTTTTGGAGCTATCCGTTCTAAATTAGCTGAAATGGCTACTAACGCTTACGCTGGAGAAAGTGCTTCTTACCGTGCTCGCAAAAGACATCGAAGACAGAATCGCCGCACGTGAAGCAGAAGGAACAAGTCATCAAGAAGCTGAATTAAAAGGTGTTGAAGAATATGCTATTGAGTGTTCTATCTTGAAAGTAGCAGTTTCTGAAGACGTTCAATCTTGTTCTGACGAAGGAATTCAGATTTTTGGTGGAATGGGATTCTCTGAAGATACTCCTATGGAAAGTGCTTGGAGAGATGCTCGTATCGCTCGTATCTACGAAGGAACAAACGAAATCAACAGAATGCTTTCTGTTGGTATGTTGATCAAAAAAGCAATGAAAGGACACGTTGATTTACTTGGGCCAGCAATGAAAGTTCAAGAAGAATTAATGGGAATTCCATCTTTTGACACTCCAGATTTCTCTGAATTATTCTCTGAAGAAAAAGGAATTATCGCTAACCTTAAGAAAGTTTTCTTAATGGTAGCAGGAAGCGCTGTTCAAAAATACGGTCCAGAATTAGATGCTCACCAACAATTATTGATGGTCGCTTCTGATATCTTAATCGAAATCTACATGGCTGAAAGTACAATTTTGAGAACTGAAAAATTAGCGAAAGCTCAAGGTGAAGATAAAGTTCAAGAGCAAATCGCTATGGCAAAATTATACTTATATAAAGCGGTTGATATCGTAAACTTAAGAGGAAAAGAAGGAATTGCTTCTTTTGCTGAAGGTGACGAACAACGCATGATGTTAATGGGACTTAAACGTTTCACTAAATATACTAATCTGCCAAATGTTGTGGCACTTAGAGAAAAAATTGCGACAAAATTAGTAGCAGAAGATACATACTGCTTCTAATATAAAGATAGTTTTTAGCTTTTAATTTGTTATAAACCCGCACAAGTCCGAAACTGTGCGGGTTTATTTTTTTGTTTTCATCTGAAACACAGAACCTGAAAAGCGCAATATTTTTGCAGTGATTTGCAAATAATTCGTTAAAATTGAAATTAAAACGTTTTAGTATAGTTAAATATTAAATACATTCCATTATATTTAGCATTCTAAAAAACTAAAAACATGAAACAACTTAACCTAATTACAATTTTATTTTTTCTGGTGCTATCCACAAATTCATTCGCACAGAAAAACAAAAAACTCGACATTATCGCTTATTATACTGGTGATTCTAAGCTTATTGATGAATATGAAGTCAATAAATTGGACCAAATTATATTCAGTTTTTGCCATTTAAGAGATGGCAAATTAAGCGTGGATTCTCCTAAAGATTCTTTAACAATTAAACATTTGGTTGCTTTAAAAGCAAAAAATCCACAATTGAAAATCGTTCTTTCACTTGGTGGATGGGGAGGTTGTGAACCTTGTTCAGTCGCTTTTTCAACTCCAGAAGGTCGTTTGAAATTTGCAAAATCAGTAAAAGAAGTAAGCAACTATTTCAAGGTTGATGGATTAGATTTAGATTGGGAATATCCATCTATAGAAGGTCTTCCGGGGCATTTGTATCAAGTCATGCGGATAAACCAAATTTTACTGATCTTCTTAAAATTCTACGTTCAACATTAGGAAAAAAATATGAATTGAGTTTTGCCGCAGGAGGTTTTCAAAAATGTTTAGATGAATCTATAGACTGGAAAGGCGTAGCGCCATATGTAAATCGCATCAATATTATGAGCTACGATTTAGTAAACGGATATTCTAAAGTTACTGGGCATCATACACCATTATATGGTACAAATCCGAAAGAAGAATCAACAGACAGAGCTGTAACTTATTTATTAAAAGCAGGTGTTCCCGCAGAAAAATTAGTTATTGGTGGTGCATTTTATACAAGGCAATGGAAAAATGTAGAAAACATCAATAACGGTTTGTATCAAGCTGGAGAACATACACAAGGAGTTGATTTTAAAAACTATGATACAACTTATACAGAAGCTAACGGTTGGAAATACTTCTGGGATGATAAAGCAAAAGCACCATATTGGTACAATGCTCAAACCAAAACTTTCGCAACATCTGATGATCTTAAATCGATAAAAGCCAAATCAGAATATGCAAAACAAAAAAACTGGGAGGCATTATGTTTTGGGAACTTACCTTAGATAAAACGCGTGACGGAATGGTTAACGCTATTTACGAAGTCATAAAAGCAAAATAATTTAAAAAAATAAAACGGCAGTTATTAAAAAATAGTCGCCGTTTTTTTATTTGAAAAGATTAATTAAAGTCCTTTATTGAACCTTCGTTTTATCCAATTCTCCGATAAACGGAATTGCTTCTAAAATTTCGCTTCTAATAATCGTTTGCAAATAAACTTCAAGCTGAATAAACTTTGCGGCATTTATAGCGCCAATTGCTTTCTTGGCTTGATTATAAGTCTTTTCATATAATTTCTCATAAGCAATATGATTTTTTAAAGTTCCTTTTGCCAATTCATCTGCTTTGGCATCTGTCAAGGTTGCATAATTTGCCGCATAATCATTAATAAGCTGAAATTTTGTTTGGCCTAAAGCTTTTCGTTCTGTTTCGTAATTATCATATACTTTAGTAAATGCTCGCAGACTTGAGTATCCGACAAATTCATGTATTGTTTTACTAAATCACTTTTAGATTTTCCGTAAAGACTTTGCAACACTTCTACATCTTCTTTGAATGAAGACTGCGCATTAACTGAAAACGTGGCAATAGCCATAATAAAAATAAGACTTAACTTTTTCATAGTTTTGATTTTTAATTTGTTCTTAAAAAATTATGCACTCTTAAATTATATTGATTTTAGACTTTCCATTAAGTTGTGTTCTAAAAAAAGGAATATTGATACACTGCTGATAAGGCATAATAATCCAGTCCGTTATTGGTAAAAGCCCCAACATGGTATTGAAATCGAATAGATTGTCCTTTTGCAATTGGTGTCGAAAATGTACCACCTACTCTCCAATTATCAATTTGGCTAGCTTCGGGAATACCGTCAATTATTGTTTTTCCTCCAAAAAACCAAGTTGTATTAAAACCAATCCACATTTGATTTTTAAAATAATAACTCGCATGTGCCTGCAAACTATACGTAGGCTTTTGTTCCATCTTTTTTCCTAAAAAATCATTATTATCGGTATAAAACCAAACTCCTCCGTAAGCTTCTGCATATACATGCGCGAATCGTTTCGAAACACCAATTTCGGGTTTTATTCCCCAACGGTTTGTCCCAATATTCACTCGCTTATCATCATAATATCTTCCTGTAGGAATTGAGGTTACCAAACTAACCCCTAAAATTGTTTTTTGCTGAAAAGATCTAAATTCACTTTTATCAAGTGCAGGAGAGCCAAGCAAATTGATTCCAAAACGCACTTTTGTATCAGCAAAACCAGTTCTTGAACCCGTCACCATATCGCCGGCAACTAAAGCAGAACCATCCATGAAAGTAAACGGAAGTGAAACTTGAATACGCGCTAACTTATTTGCCAAACCAAAAGTCCTGACATAACTCGCCGCAATATTATGACTCTGAATTTTAAAATCGGAAATGGGCAAAGAAGGTTCAGTAACAACATTTCCATCCATGAAGACATATCCAAGCGCCGCTACATTTAACTTTTTGGGCACATTGGCATAAGCTCTTGGTTCTAAATCTTGACCATAATTTATAATTGTCAATAAAAAAAGTGTTACGCAGAAGTATTTTTTCGGAAAAACAGAACAGTATTTTTTTGGCATAAATTAAAGAATTGGCGAAACCGTTAAATTATAACTCTTACTTTTTAATCTCATCAGTTTTAGGTGGGTGCACTTCACCATCATAAGAAATTGGAGCCCTATTGTTACTGCTGACCGATAAAGAAGCTCCTCCATCAGAAAAAATAGTAAACAAAAGATCGAAAACATCATCTTTGCCTTTTACGGTAGCTTTCACAGTAACCTTTTTTTTGCTTTTATCTATTTTGATATTTTCAGGAACTCCTTCGAATTTAATTCCGCCATCGCCTCCGTAAGCCACATTGTAAGCTCGTCCAAAAAATGGAAGATCGCAGGTTGTTTTTGTTTCATTGAATTTCAAAAAATAAGTATTGTAATCTAGATTTAAAAGTCTTCCTCCTTGCGGAGTAGCTTTTTGGGCTTCAAAAACAAAATTTTTAGAATCAATTAAAGCTTCGATTTCTTTTTGTTTTTGCAATTCGCGTTCTGCTTTAAGTTCTTTTTTGGATTTTTCCTGTGCTAAAACAGAAAAACTCAAGAAACAGGATAACACTAATAAAATGGATAATTTAACTGACATAAAATATAAATTTAATAGAGTTAAAATAGAATGATTTTTATTTTTTGGTAAATCGCATCATAGCAATATCTCCAGAAATAAAATTTAAAGTTTTTCCGTCATCGGTAATATCATACGATGTTATTTTTTGAAGCGTGCTCATAAAAACTTGCTCTCCTTGCCCATCCATACACATCATTTTTGTGACTGCCATTGGTTGCGTAAAATCAATTTTATTGCCGTCAAGAACTAATTTTCCTGTAAAAGAGTTACAACTGTTGTTTCCTGAAACCTGATTTTCTTTTGTATTAAAATTGATCGTCGGTTTTTTATTTGGATACAAACCATCAAAAGTTATTCGGGGACCAGTAATATAATTTAGTTCCCAGTTTCCATCTAGTTTCGAAACTGAATCTGTTTTTTGGCATTTGCATGAAATTAGCATTGCGGCAAAGAAAACAAGGGTAAAAAAATTCTTCATCATAACGTTAAGCATTAAAAATTAATGAATTATAAAACGAGACTTGGGAAATTTTTCGTTAAAAAGCTATACGAATTTAAGCAATATTTTTGTGTTTTGTGCTCAAAGCGTCATTAATTTACTCTTAATAGTTTTAGATTTATTTAACTTTTAGACTAAATTTTATCGGCTTTTTTATGTTAAATTTACTTAATTATTAATTTAAATGCCTCTAATATGAAAAAAGCAATTGTTTCTTTCGCTATAATTACAGCCTTAGTCATTGGCTGTAAGACCAATACAAAATCAAATGACGCCAAAACTTTGACTGTAAATTTGGAGCCAAAAAGCAACAGTACCGTTAGCGGAACTGCTACTTTTACAGAGAAAAATGGAAAAGTAACCTTTGTTGCAAAAGTTGCCGGATTACAGCCTGGCGTTCACGCAATCCACATTCATGAAAAATCAGATTGTTCTGCCGCAGACGGAAGTTCAGCTGGAGGACACTGGAATCCAACTTTCAAAAAACATGGAAAATGGGGAGTTGGCGAATACCATAAAGGCGATATCGGGAACTTTACTGCAGATGCAAAAGGAAACGGAACAATCACTTTAACAACAGACGAATGGTGTGTTGGCTGTGGCGATGCAACCAAAGATGTTTTAGGAAAAGGATTGATCGTGCACCAAGGAACAGATGATTTCACAACGCAACCTACTGGAAATGCAGGTGGTAGAGTTGCTTGCACTGGAATCATCAAATAATAAAAAATTGCAATAACCACTATTTTTTCACAAAATCTAGTGGTTATTTCATTTTAAATGAATCCTAAGACAAGAAAAAAATTAGCTTTGCATTTTCAAATTAAAGTTAATGATCAACGCATCGGCACCAGGCTGGATAGATAAGTTTTTTAGCGAACAAAAGTTTTCAGAAGCTATTCCTTTTGAAACTACAGATTCTTTCTACTATAAAGTAAGAGAAACTGGTTTTATATATGGACATATCATTGCTATTGATTCGCACATTCCTATTCCAATAAAAGGCTGGTTCAAGACCGAAATTTCAAAAGTTGCGTTACTAAATACTTTGTATCATGTTTTTTGTTTAGAAAAAAGAAATTCTGAACCAAACAATTTTATTTCTGAAGCTTTAAAATTCTACAACCAAATGAATCCAGAAGGATTTAATTTGTTTAAAATTTTGCTTCCAAAAGACACTCCTTCTCTTTCATTAGAAAACATAATTGACCAAAGAGTTCAAACAAACGACAGTATCATCAGTAAAAACTTTTCGCATTTAGTTACTAATGCTTTATTGTTTATTGATGTTTTGGCTTTTAGGCAATATTTGGAACACGGCTCAATTCCTGAAAAATATTTAAAACGTATTGAAGAAACCGTTTTAGGAATTGTAGGGCTTGCATTAAAAACAAAAACCGTCAAATCACAGCACGACGATTTATTGATAAAACTTTTCGAAGCTTCTATTCGTTATTCTAAATTTTCGAAAGTTACTGTTGAAACTCTTGAAACTTTATCTTTGGATTATTTCAGTAATACGCTAGAGCACTATTATTTAATCGATATGGCTGGAATGGCTTTATGGAGTGATGGCGTTGTAGAGAATGAAGAAGCTTATTTCCTATATTCGTTAGGTTCGATGATGAATACTTCGGATGATTTTGTTACAAAAAGCATTGAAACGACCAACGCATTCATTACAACTCATAAAAAGAAAATCCCGTATTTTAATTATTCAAATCCGGTAAAACATTTTTACGATCAAATGACGCATACGGTTGTAAAACTGATAATTAGAAACAAAAACCGACTAGTAAAAGAAATTGTTCAAAGCAAAGAATTGATGGTGCTTTTGGCTTATTCTACAACCAGAGATTTGGATGCCAAAGAAAAGAAAAAGTAAAAAAACAGCTTTTGGACATCTGTAAAACGATTCCGTCATTGACAATCTTTTTACTTCCTGGAGGAAGTTTGCTATTGCCAATTCTGATTAAGTTTATTCCAACTATGCTTCCGTCAGCTTTTAATGAAAATCTTGACGAAAACGAATAAAAAAAATCGCCCTTTTGAGGCGATTTTTTGTTTTCTATTATAAATCTAGTTGATAAACTGAATCCAGTTCATCATTTGAACTGATTGTTACATTCAAATCAGTTACAAAACCAGAATTTAATCCGTAAACCCATCCATGAAGCATCAAATCCTGACCGTTTTTCCAAGCTCCCTGAACAATTGATGTTTTAGCCAAATTGTAAACTTGCTCTTTAGCATTGATTTCAACAAAAGCATTGAAACGCTCTGTTTCGTCTTCAATTGAATTCAAGTATTTATCATGCAGACGGTATTCATCTTTAATATGACGAATCCAGTTGTCAATAATACCAACTGATTGATTCCCCATAGCGACTTTTACACCACCGCATCCATAGTGTCCGCACACAATAATATGCTTGATTTTTAAAACATTTACCGCATAATCTAATACACTCAACATGTTCATATCAGAGTGAACAACCATATTTGCAATGTTTCTATGTACAAAAACTTCACCTGGTTTTGCTCCAACAATTTCGTTTGCAGGAACACGGCTGTCAGAACATCCAATCCACAATAATGGCGGCTGTTGCCCTTTAGCCAAATCCGCAAAATAATTAGGATCTTTTGCTAATGAAGTTTCAACCCACTTCTTATTGTTTTCTAATAACTGCTCATAAAATTTTCTCATTTTTTTTATTTTTTGAATGGTATTTCTATTGCACAAGTGCATCAAAAAGAACTTATGTAAAGTTACCTAAATTTTGACATTTCCTATGTCATAGAAATACTTTAATTTTTATTATTTGTTTTAAAATCCTTCTTTTATTGTTTCTTTTTTCACCAAAGCTCTTTTGGCAACGTCGTAATAATGTTCAATTGTAACATGATTATTATTATCTGGCGTGTTCTCCAACTCGTATGCTTCTTTAAAACCTTTCAGTTTTACTTTGATGTTTTCGTCGATAGCGCGGGTTTCTTTAAACTCGCGAATCAAATCCAAAACGTCATGCGCAATATACTCAGTATCATGAGCATTTATTACCACTTTAGAATTCTCTGGAATCTCATTCAGGGTTTGTTTGATAGCGACTTTGTTTAAGAAAGAAACTTCCTGAGCTAGATCGATATGAATAATATCTCCGTCTTCATATTCTTCTTTCTTGAAGATATAAGCTCTTTTTAGGTTTCCTCTCAAAACAAAAATAATACTGATTATAATTCCCAACGCAACCCCTTTCAGCAAATCTGTAGCAACAACAAAGACTAATGTTGCTATAAAAGGCACAAATTGATATTTGCCCTTTTCCCAGAAATGCATGAAAGTTGCTGGTTTAGCTAATTTATAACCTACTAAAATTAAAACTGTAGCCAAAGTTGCTAATGGAATCTTATTTAAAATTGCCGGAATCGACAAAACACTAATCAATAAAAACAAGCCGTGAATAATGGTTGACATTTTAGATTTTGCACCTGCATTATTATTTGCAGATGATCTAACCACTACAGAAGTCATTGGTAAACCGCCTAAAAGAGAGCTGATCATATTACCAATTCCTTGTGCTCTAAGCTCAACATTAGTATCTGTATAACGCTTTTGAACATCCATTCTATCCGAAGCTTCAATACATAATAATGTTTCAATAGAAGCTACAATTGCAATTGTAATAGCTACAACCCAAACTTGCGGATTTGTAACTGCGCTGAAATTTGGAAGAATCAAAATCGATTTAAAATCATCAAAAGATTTTGGAACTGGCAACGAAACCAAATGTTCTTTTGCAATAGCCAATGAACTTCCTGATGAAACAAAAATTTCATTAAGCACAACACCCAAAATAACTGCAACCAATGCACCCGGAACTAATTTTAAGCGCTTTAAAAATGGTACTCTATCCCAAGCAAGCAGTACAACTAATGAAACCGCAGAAATTACGACAGCACCCAATTGAATATGATTAATAACATCAAATAAAAACGAGAACGAATTACTTCCATCGTTTTGAATAAAAGCCTGATCGCCTTCAAAATCAGCATCATAACCAAAAGCGTGCGGTAATTGCTTTAAAATGATAATAATACCAATACCTGCCAACATTCCTTCAATTACATTGGTTGGAAAATAATTTGATATACTTCCGGCCTTCAAAAACCCTAATGCTAATTGAATTATTCCTGCGATAAAAACAGACAGTAAAAACACATCAAAAGCACCAAAATCAGTAATAGCGGTTAAAATAATTGCTGTTAATCCAGCGACAGGACCTGAAACACTAATATGCGATTGGCTTAAGTAACCTACTACTAAACCACCAACAACACCGGCAATAATTCCAGAAAATAACGGCGCTCCAGAAGCCATTGCTATACCTAAACACAACGGAAGAGCCACCAAGAAAACCACCAAACCTGAGGCAAAATCAGATTTTAGGTTAGCAAAAAGATTGATTTTTTTGTCATAACACAATACTAAAAAATTATTCATTAAAGATTGACCGCATTTATGCAAATGCAGTTCAGTTCAAGATAATCGGAAGTATTATGCTAAGTTGGGTGGTGGAGCGAAAATGCTCGGAGAGATATTCTCTAATTTTACAATATTTTCAGACGCTATGGTCTTTTTTTCAATATAAACTGGCACTATTACCTCATGCTGAAGTATTGCTGGGTAAACAGTCGCCTTAAGTTCTTTATGCGAGTGCTCCTCTTCAGAAAAACTGAAAAACATAGACGTATCATTGCTTTTCTTCAATAGCGTGACCACAGTTGGTGTTGCCAAGAAAGCAATAAATATGAATAATAATATGCGAGCAACTAATTTCATTGAGGCAAAAATAGCGTTAAAGAAATAAAATCAAAGTTTTTTTTATAGAAATTTAACATAAACAAAAAAGCAGAACGCAATTTGTATGCCGTTCTGCTTTTAAACTATTATTTTACAAAGACTTAAATCGTTTCTTCAAGCCATGCATTCATCATCCAAATTGTTTTTTCTTGCTCCGCAATAAAGTCGCTCATCATAGAATTTGTTCCTTCATCATTAATTTCGCCAGATTTATTTAAGATTTCTCTTTCTATTTTTAATAAATCTGATAGCGAATGAACAATCAATTGAACAGCTTTTTCATCATTTGATATATTTTTTCCAACTGTCAATTTATTATGTTTGATATAATCTTCAAATGTATGCAATGGAGTGCCACCAATGGTCAAAACTCTTTCAGCAATCATATCGATTTTAAGTTGTGAATCTGTATATAATTCTTCAAATTTCACATGAAGATCAAAAAAACGCTTTCCGCGAATGTTCCAATGAATTCCTCTTAAATTTTGATAATATACCTGAAAATTGGATAATAAAATATTCAATTCTTGTACTAACAATTCTGATTCTTTTACTGGTAATCCTAAAATATTTGTTTTCATAATCTATTTTTTACACTAATTTACTACAAATTTAAAGTAAGTTCAGAAAAAATTATATAAATAAAAATTATATTTTCTTATTTTTGCATCAAAAATTACTATCAATATGACTATAACTCAATTGCAATATGTTTTAGCTGTTGCCGAACATAAAAACTTTACTCTTGTCTGCCGAAAAGTGTTTCGTAACACAACCTACTTTAAGCATGCAGATTCAAAAATTGAAGAGGAACTGAATATTTTGATTTTTGATCGAAGCAAAAAACCAATTCAGCTGACAGATATTGGACAAAAAATAGTAAGCCAAGCCAAAAACATTGTAAACGAAGCAGACCGAATCAAAGATATTGTAGAACAACAAAAAGGTTTTATTGGCGGTGAATTCCGTTTAGGAATTATACCAACGATTATGCCTACGCTCATCGCCAATGTTTTTGAATAATTTCATCAAAAAATATCCAAAGGTTAAGCTTTTAATCGAAGAGCTTAATACAGAAGAAATTATTATAAAATTAAAAAACGGACATCTTGATGCTCGCAATTGCGGCAACACCACTTGAAGATGAAAAAATAAAAGAAATTGTTTTATACTTCGAGCCATTTGTAGCTTATATTCCTGAACATCATGCAAGTTTTGAAAAACAAGAAATTGAAGTTGCAGACTTAAATCTAAATGAAATCCTCCTTTTACAAGATGGGCATTGCTTCAGAGACGGAATCTTAAATCTTTGCAAAAGCGTTTCTGATATCGATCAAACTAATTTCCAGATTCAAAGTGGTAGTTTTGAAACTCTAATTAAATTAGCAGACGAAGGCCTTGGTACAACATTACTTCCGTATTTGCACACCTTGGATTTGAAAGAATCCGATAAACTGAAACTTCGAAACTTTAAGGAACCAAAACCTGCTCGAGAAGTAAGTTTGATTTACCCTAAAAGTGAATTAAAAATGCAAATCATTGATGCCCTCCGATCTACAATTGCCGGTGTTGTAAAAGGTGCAATTGTTTTTCAGAATGTTCAAATCATAAGTCCGCCGCAAAAGAAAGCGTAATAAAAAAGGAGCCAATTTGGCTCCTTTTCTTTTATACTTTTATCAGTAGTAGACTTTGTTTTAATTCTGGTTTTTCGATTACAAAACTTAACAACCATTCTTGTAATTGCTCCATTTCGTAAGGTAACAGTGTTTTGATAGCTTTTTCTAACTCTTTGCAGAAAAGCACCGGATCGAAACTTACTCTCTCAAGTATTGATTTCGTGTAATCAAACATCATTTTTGACATAATAAAATAAGATTTTTGGGGTTATCTAATTTTTTAAACTCGCACCAAATTTAAACAAATAACCTTTATAACGACTCTTTTTAACTATTTTTTTAAAAACTTTATCAACGAATACGTTTTCTTAAAACATATAACTCAATGTAGAACAATTCTAAATAATTGATTTAAGTGTTTTTAAAAGCGCGAAACATTTCTCGTTTTCCTGGAGGACCAGCCAATTTTTCGACAGTAAACCCAACCGAAATCATATTTCTTTTAACAACTCCGCGAGTCGCATATGTAACTAAAACGCCTTTTGGTTTTAAACTATTGTACATTTTTTGAAATATTTCCTCGCTCCACAACTCAGGTCGCACCCGATATCCGAAAGCATCGAAATAAATCAAATCAAAAGTTTCAAAATCGTCGATTTCATCAAAAAATTGTTTCCTTTTGGTTAACGAGAACGTGCCGCTAAGTTCGGTTTTCTCGTTCCATTCACTTTTATGCATTTTCTCAAAAATGTTGTCAAATTCCAATGCCTCTAATTCGGCAACATAATTCATCGCTAAAACCTCCTCAGCATTTACCGGATACGCCTCTACTCCAACATAATCAATAATCTGCTGTTTTCTTTCTGATTCTAAAAAAGTAATAAAAGCATTCAAACCAGTTCCAAAACCAATTTCTAAAATCGCTACCGGATTATTTTCAAATAAGGAAAGTCCGTTTTTAATAAAAACATGTTTGGCTTCTTGTATTGCACCATGTTTTGAATGATAGCTTTCATTCCATTCTTCCAAATGAATTGTCGTTGAGCCATCTAGCGTTTTAATTATTTCTCTTTTCACGATTTTCGAATTTTACAATGGTGTTTTACTGATTTTCAGTCTGTTTTAGTCATCAAATTTAGTCAAAACTAATGCGTAAAGCCTTAAAAAACCGCAGTTTTTTCATAAATTCTTTATAAAAGTTACTTAAAATTTTAGGTTTATTATAAGATAAATAAATCTCAGTCAAACACAGGAATTAATGCGGTTTTACCAAGGAAATTACATATTTTTCCGTAATTTTGCATTCAACAAAAAACTATTCTTCAGCAGATCACTACGTTATAAATTCATCTGTTAAGAATTCAATTCGATAAAACTTTACATAATTATGAGTACAACTCAAACAAGCAAAATTGAAATCAGAAAAGCTACTTCTTCTAAGATAAGCTCTGTAGACTTTGAAAACTTAAGCTTTGGTGCTGTATTTACAGACCATTTATTTGAATGTGATTACAAAAATGGACAATGGCAGACTCCGGTCATTAAGCCTTATGCACCAATTTTAATGGATCCTTCATCAAAAGTCTTTCATTATGGTCAAGCTATTTTTGAAGGAATGAAAGCTTACAAAGATGAAAATAATGATGTTTGGTTGTTCAGACCTGATGAAAACTACAAACGTTTCAACAATTCTGCAGTTCGTATGGCAATGCCAGAAGTTCCAGAAGATATTTTTATGGAAGGTTTAAATGAATTATTGAAAATCGACCAAGAATGGATTCAGAGAGGAAACGGAGCAAGTATGTACATCCGTCCTTTCATGATTGCTACAGGACCTGGAGTAATCGCAAATCCTTCTGATGAATATAAATTTATGATCTTGCTTTCTCCTGCAAAAGCATATTATGGAGGCGAAGTAAAAGTTATTATTGCTGAACATTACAGTAGAGCCGCAAATGGTGGTATCGGAGCCGCAAAAGTCGCTGGAAACTATGTTGCTCAATTCTACCCAACTAACTTGGCAAACAAAGATGGTTTCCAACAAGTTATTTGGACTGATGATGCAACGCACACAAAATTAGAAGAAGCGGGAACAATGAACGTTTTCTTCAGAATTAACGATACATTACTGACCGCTCCAACAAGCGAAAGAATTTTAGATGGTGTAACTAGAAAAAGTTTGATCGCAATGGCGGAAAAAGAAGGCCTTAATGTAGAAGTTCGTCCAGTTATTGTTTCAGAATTAGTTGAAGTCGCTAAAAATGGATCTTTAAAAGAAATTTTTGGAGCTGGAACTGCCGCAGTAATCAGCGTTATCAAAGGATTCTCTTATAAAGATGAATATTATGAAATGGCTCCAATTGAAAATTCATATGCTTCTTTCTTAAAAGAAAAACTAACTAGTCTTCAAAACAAACTTTCTGAAGATACGTACGGATGGACAGTTAAAGTACAATAATCCAAAACCACAATAAATAAAGAAACCCGATAGATTTAAAATTTATCGGGTTTTGTATTTTTATAATAATTTCGAAAAATCTGGCTTAAAATAATTCGGGCCTTTCATTACTTTTCCATCTTCACGATAGATAGGCTGGCCGTCTTCGCCAAGTTTACTCATATTACTACGCTGAATCTCATCAAAAACAGCTTCAATTTTGTCTTGAAGTCCGTGTTCAATTATTGTTCCGCATAAAATATACATCATATCGCCAAGAGCATCGGCAATTTCTACAATATCATTATTTTGAACCGCTTCAAGATATTCTTCGTTTTCTTCTTTCATCAAATTATAACGAAGCAGTTTTTTTGTTGCTCCCAAATCAGCAATTGGAGTCTGACTGTGGCCTATTTTAAAAGCAGTGTGAAATTCAGTTACTGCATCCAGTTGTTTCTTCATGTTTTTAATTGATTAAATGAATTGGCAAATTAGTAACAATTCGTGTACAATTCTCTAAATTTGCCAAAAATAATTTTAACTATGTTTAGTCAAGGACAAATAATATTCGGAGTCTGCTTTTTTATTGCTTTTGTAATCGTTATGATATTTGCATATCGAAAAGACCTGGCGCTTCATAAAATATTCTACAAAGGAAATTACAAAGTTTTGCTGGTGTTTTTACTTTTCATCGCTATTTTATTTGTGATCAAAATCTTTTAAAAAGATAAATCTCAAATCTTGATTTCTACTTACATAAAATAAATTTCAAAAATTATAATTAAACGCTTTCAATAACGTTTAATTTGAATATTTTTTGATCAAAATAATTTATAAAGTGTACTTTTATCGCGATGCTATTTTTAGTGTGACTAGTAATAAAAATTTATAACTTTACGACACCAAACAATCTACCCAAATGAAGATTCTAAAATATTTATTTCTTTTATCATTATTAAGCTTAGTTGCTCTTACTGTTTTTGTTGCTACTCAAAAAGGCATTTTTTCTGTAGAAAGAAGCAAAGTGATCAATTCACCAAAAGCGACAGTTTATAACTACATCAATGATTTTAGAAATTATGAAGATTTTGAATCTTGGGCGGTTGAAGATCCTTCATTAAATTTCACTTTCCCAAACAAAACGGCTGGAAATGGAGCTTCATTTTACTGGACAGGAACAGAAGGTGCCGGAAATGCTATTACGCTAAAAACAAAAGATGGCGAGAGCATTCAACAAAAAATGAAATATGACGGAACAGAAGCTGATGTAAACTGGACTTTCAAAGATACTTTGGCAGGAAAAACAAAAGTTACTTGGAAAGCAAAAGGAACAATGAGTTTTTTGTTCAAAATATACACGGCATTAAATGGAGGTTCAGACAAAGTTATTGGAACCATTTACGAAAAGAGTTTAGCAAACATTGACAAAAATCTTGATTACGAAACTAAAACATACAATATAAAGGTTGATGGTGTGGTTCAAAAAACAGAAACGCCATATATCAAGCAAACTTTTACAAGTGAAATTGCCAAAGTAACTAAAAATGCAAGAATTGTAATTCCGAAGCTTATTCGCTTTAGCGAGACCAATGCTTTACAAACTACCGGAAAACCTTTTATTATTTACCATACTTACGATACCACAACTGGATTGGCAAAAATTTCGATTTGTTTGCCAATAAATAAAGAAATTTCGATCAGTTCTGGAAGCGATATCTTATCAGGCAAATTGAATGGATTTGAAGCTGTAAAAACAACTTTGACTGGTGATTATTCGCATACAGCTGAAGCTATTGGCAAAAGCACGGCATACATCAACAATCAAAAAATCGTACCAGATTTAAGCTGGTCACATTTAGAGGTTTTAACTGTAAGCAAATTAGACACCAAAAGCCCATCTAAATTACTTACTGAAATTTATTTTCCAACAAAACCAAAAGTTGTGCCTGTAACAGCTCCAGTTTCTGATCCATATAATACTCAAACAGATCCATCGGCGACAACTACGACAACTACAGATCCTGCAGTTGCAACCCCAGCAACAACAGCACCTGTTGTAAAAAAACCGGCAAAACCAAAACCTGCGGCGCCAAAACCTACTACACCTACAACGACCCCAGAAGAAGATGAGTTCTAAAACAAAGGACATTAAACCTTTAGCTTAAAATTCATTCTAATAGGATAAATGAAGAAGTTTGACAGACGAGAAGGAATTTATACAACAATTATTAAATCCGAAAACGCAAAACACAGCGTTTCAAAAACTCTTGTCTGATTATCAAAGACCGTTGTATTCTCATATCCGAAACATTGTTTTGGATCATGATGATACGGATGATGTTTTACAGAATACTTTTGTAAAAGTTTTTCAACATCTAAAAAATTTTAAAGGAGAAAGCAAGCTTTTTTCGTGGATGTATCGCATTGCAACTAATGAAGCTTTGACATTTTTAAATCAAAAAGCAAAATTAAGTGGCCTGACATCCGAAGCTTTACAAACAAAAACTATCGAAAATCTAAAATCGGATGTTTATTTCGATGGAGATGAAATTCAAATCAAGCTCCAAAAAGCCATTGTCACTTTGCCCGAAAAACAGCAATTGGTTTTTAAGATGAAATATTTTGAAGAATTGAAGTATGAAGAAATAGCTGAAATTTTAGGAACTTCAGTGGGCGCTTTAAAAGCATCTTATCATCATGCGGTAAAAAAATTGAATTATATGTTACATCAAATTAAACCTTTTGTAAAAAAACTATCTTATAGACATTATGAAAGCATTTAAATTAGAAAACGAACCGAAAATCAAATCTGGATTTAAAACTCCAGAGCATTATTTTGATGATTTATCGGCAAAAGTTTTACAGCAGATTAACGAAAAAGAAGTTGAAGTAAAAGTAATACCGTTTTACAAACGCAAAAATGTGATTTCAATTGTCTGCGGTACGCGGTAATTGTTTTTGCACTGATGATTCCTATTGTCAATAATTACAATGACACTTCTAAAGAACTTGACGAAGCTACTTTAGAAACCTATTTATCCTATCAATCGAATTTGAATCAATATGACCTGATTCAGAATCTAGATACGAAAGACATTCAAAAACTAAATAAAAATGTTGCTATTGAAGATGAAACTCTTGAAGATATTCTAGCATCAAATCCTAACATCGAACACTTAATTTCTGAATAAAAACAAAACTTAAAAGATGAAGATCAAAAATATACTACCGATAATTTTGTTCATGATAAGCTTTTCATTTTACGCCCAAGGAGGGAAAATGGATGAAAAACGCGAAAAGATTAAAGCTTATAAAGTTTCTTTTTTAACAACCGAGTTAGAACTGACTCCTTCAGAAGCTGAAAAATTCTGGCCTATCTATAATGCTTATGATGACAAACAATTTGAATTAAGGCATCAAAAAATGAAAGCGTACATGGAACGCTTAGATGATGACAATATCAATTCAATTTCAGAAAAAGAAGTCGCAGTCGTGCTTGCACAAATGGAAAGCACAGACAAAGAATTATATCTTTTGCGTGAGAAATACAATTCAAACTTAAAAAAGATACTTTCAGCAAAAAAATATTAAAGCTCAAAAAATCTGAAGACGATTTTAATCGAAAATTATTAAAACAATATCGAGATAAAGCAGGAAAAGATTAAATAAAATACAACAGCGACAAGCCCCCTATATAATAATACTTACTTTATTATTTAGGGGGCTTGTTATTTTTAAGGAATTTTGAATTCTTTATATAAAAGTAATTCGGATTAATTTATTGTAGCCAGCGACAATTGCTGTATTCTTATTGACAAATCTAATTGTGAAAAGCTTAGAATCATCTGAAAGTTGTTTCCAAGTTGCGCCACCATCCTGTGAGTATTGAATACCAGAAGCGCCTACACAAACAAGCTCTCTTGCATTACTTCCTGGAACATACTGCACACATGAAGCATATCCAAAACCTTGATTCTGACCAATCAATTCCCAAGTTTTTCCACCGTCTTTAGTACAAATCTTATTGTCTGAGTTTTTTTCAGGAAACTCATAATCACCTCCTGCCGCAAATCCGTGTTTTGCATCATAAAAATCAGCAGTGAAAATACCCGTCATTTCTTTTCCTTGAATAATAGGCGTATCAACAACTTTCCAAGTTTTTGCTTTATCTGGAGAATAGAAAACACGAGATTTTTTTCCACCAGAAACCAACCACGTATCATTTCCTTTAATTATGATATTTGTGTTGCTCGTCGCAAAAGCCGCTTCGCCTTGTGTATTAGTTGGCAACTTATCAGAAAGCAGTTTTGTCCAAGTTTCACCTCCATCACGAGTAACAATCATTGAAAAAGTATCTTCTGTCGGATCTCCAATCGCGATTCCTTCTTTTTCATTCCAGAACTGCATACTGTCGTAAAATACTTTTGAGTTAACTTCTTTATAGACTAATTTTACTTTTCTAGTCTTTTTATCAATTTGATACAACAATGCAGGATTTGCAACACTTAATAAAAAAACACTTTTTGAGTTTTGTGCAATGCTTCTAAATTCTAAATTAAGTGTATCGCGATAAATATGATCTTCAAATTTTTCTCTTTTATCTAAATCAAAACAGCCAAAACGCGAATTATCGGCACCATACCATATTTTATTATTATCAATTGCAATGGCTCGAATACTAATTTTATCCTGAAATAAAACTTCAGTCTGCATTGAAACAAAGCCTCCTGCAACTGGAGCTTTATCATTATTTTTCAATGCTTTAAAGGATACCAATAAAACAAATAAGCTAAAAAATAATATTAATTTTCTCATGTAGGTTAAGATTTAGTTGTTGCTAAAATACAATTATTTATAACATCTAAAATAGCTTTTGTTTTTTTTGATAATAATCTTTTTAACAGCCTTTTTTACAGAATTAAAATTAAAAACAAACCAACAAAACACAAATGACTAATACTCAACAACTTAAACAATACAGAATATAAAATTATTTTTTTGGCACAGTAATTGGATATTCCCTAACAACTAATTTTTTTAATATTATTTGCCATGAAAGCGCACCTACTTATACTAGCATTTTTAACTATCGGATTTAGTTCTTGTTCTGCACAAAACCAAGCGACTGTTTATGCAAAAAATTCAGACATCAGCGATAACTTAGATTTAAGAGCGGTTGCTTCGATGTTTGGGGAATCAGCAAATCTTCAAGATTTTGAAAGAAGATTGAATGACCCAAAATATCAAATATCAAATCTTGACTTAAATGGCGACGATCAAGTTGATTATTTACGTGTAATTGAATCTGTAGAAAACAGAACTCACGTTGTAATTATTCAAGCTGTTTTAGACCGCGATGTTTATCAAGACGTTGCAACAATTGACGTAGAAAGAGACAATTACAACAAAGTTAGCGTTCAGGTAGTTGGAAACAGTTATTTGTATGGCGCAAACTATATTTACGAGCCTGTTTATAATGTTGTTCCGGTAATCTATAGTTCATTTTGGGTTACAAACTACAGACCTTATTGTTCAACTTGGTACTGGGGTTACTATCCAACATATTATACAGCATGGAGACCTTATCCAGTTTACAGATATAGAAACAACGTAAATATTTGCATCAACGCAAACTACAGCTACAACTATGTAAATTACAGAAGAAGCTATGTTGCACCAGCTATTTATGCATCAAGACGCACTTATGGCTATGAAAGAATGAGACCAAATTATAGTTTTGCTGAAAGACACAGCAATGTGAACAACAGATATGAATTGGACCAAAGAAGAGTGACTAGCAGACCTTATACTGCATCTCAAAACAGCAACAATCCAGTAAGATCTAGTGCCGGAAGACCTCAATATAGAGAAAATAGAGTATCTAACAGAAGTTATGGTTCTGATAGAAATACAGACAGAAATTACAACAACTCAAGTCGTCCTACAATGAGTAATAGAGAAAATAATGCTCCTGTTGCGACTCCGTCAAGACCAGATTACAGTAGAAATAATTCAGACAACAGAAATTATACTGATAGAACCGCTTCACAAAACAATGATGCACCTAGAAGTTATTCTGAAAACAGAAGAAGCTCTATGAATAATTCAAACAGCGACAGACCTGTTTCTGTACAAAGAAGCGAGCCTTCAAGAAATTATTCTGAAAACAGAGGAAATTCTGAAAACAGATCTTATAGTTCAAGACCACAAAATGCACAACGCTCTGAAGCACCAAGAGTAAGCCAGGAATCTAGAGGCGGACAGCCACAAAGAGAAAGCGGATCACGTGGAGGCGGCGGCAGAAGAGGCTAATATCAAAATCACATTTCTAAATAAAAAAACAGAGCACAATTTACCGATTGTGCTTTTTTTTATCTTTTTATTTATAATTGTCGCTAATTTGTTTTAAAACAGTAAATTTGCAACCGTCTTTTATAAAAATAACATGAGCGCGGCGCATAAAAACTTACACAGTAAGTTGTCTATTGGTGGTCTATTGATCACATTAGGAATCATTTATGGAGATATTGGTACTTCTCCGTTGTATGTAATGAAAGCCATTCTTGGTGAATATGCTATTAATTCGGATATTGTTTTAGGAGGTATTTCCTGTGTCTTTTGGACTTTAACAGCCGCAAACTACAATAAAGTATGTACTTATAACTTTAAGTGCTGACAATCATGGTGAAGGTGGAATTTTTGCCCTTTATGCATTAGTAAAAAAACAAAAATCCAATGGCTCATTGTGCCCGCCATTATTGGAGGTAGTGCCTTGCTAGCCGACGGAATCATTACACCACCCATTTCAATTTCATCAGCAGTTGAAGGAATCAGGGCTTTCTACCCTACAATGGAAACCCAAACCATTATCTATATTGTAATAACAATCTTAGTTATTTTGTTTACCATTCAGCAATTTGGGACAAAATTGGTTGGTAAATTTTTCGCACCAATGATGTTGATCTGGTTTGCAATGCTTGGGACTTTGGGAGCAATTCAAATTTTTTATCATCCAGAAGTAATCAAAGCGATAAATCCTTATTACGCTTATCATTTATTATCAATTCATCCTGACGGATTTTTTGTTCTTGGTTTCGTATTCCTTTGTACAACAGGAGCTGAGGCTTTGTACTCAGATATGGGGCACTGCGGAAGAAAAAACATCAGAATAAGCTGGATTTTTGTTAAAGCAACATTAGTATTAAACTATTTTGGTCAAGCGGCATATCTAATTCATCATGAAGGAAGTACGTTGCAACAATTAGGTGGCGAAAATGGAAACCCATTTTACTTGATCATGCCTCATTGGTTTCTTCCATTCGGAATTGTGGTAGCAACTTTAGCGGCGGTGATTGCATCTCAAGCGCTTATCAGTGGTTCGTTTACTTTGATCAACGAAGCAATGCGTTTGAATTTCTGGCCAAAAGTAAAAATCAAATATCCAACTGAAGTTAAAGGACAATTGTACATTCCGTCAATCAACTGGTTATTGCTTTTTGGTTGTATTGGAATTGTATTGCACTTTGAAAAATCAGGAAATATGGAGCACGCCTATGGTCTTGCCATTATTCTATGCATGATCATGACTACAATTTTGCTGAATTATTACTTGATCATGAAACGTGTAAAATTGTATTTCATGGTTCCGTTGATCACAATTTATTTATTGATTGAATTTAGTTTCTTATTTGCTAATATCACCAAATTTGCAGAAGGTGGTTATGTTACTTTAATCATTGCGATGCTTTTGATTTCAATTATGACAATTTGGTATTTGGCTAAGAAAATCAATAAAAACTACACTAAAGTTATCAAAATCGACGATTACAAAAAGGTATTAGTTGAATTGAGCAGGGATTTATCTATTCCAAAATACGCAACGCATTTGGTTTACATGACAAATGCAAATCGTACAGATGAGTTGGAGGAAAAAGTAATTTATTCGATTTTGCAAAAACGTCCAAAAAGAGCTGACATTTATTGGTTCGTACACGTAAATGTACTTTCTGAACCTTATAAAACAGAATATAAGGTAACTGAAATCGCTAAAGACGACATTTACAGAATTGACTTTAATTTAGGATTTAGAGAGCCAACAAAAATCAATTTAATGTTTAGGGAAGTTATTCGTGACATGGTGAAACGTGGCGAAGTGGATATTACCAGTCGTTATGAATCTCTTAATAAAAACAATATCATTGGAGACTTCAAATTTGTATTGTCTGAAAAATTCCTATCAAACGACAACGATTTAAGATGGCACGAAAATATTATCATGAACTCTTATTTCTTCATCAAAAAACTGAGTTTATCTGAAGAAAGAGCATTTGGATTAGACAGCAGTTCGGTTAAAATTGAGAAATTCCCGATGGTGCTTCATGCTCCAGAAAACATTGGTTTGACCCGAATTATAAAAAACTAACTGTTTATAAAATATTTCAAAAAAAACACTCTTTTAAAACTTTATCAGAGTGTTTTTTCTTTTCAAATGAAAGTCAAATGCACAATCTGAATTAAAAATTTAACTTTCAATCAATTAATAGTACCTTTGCAATTCAAATTATAGAAATGAGATTACACAGAAATTTAGTTTATACTACCATCGATTCTTTAAATGCTATTTTCAACGAAGGAGAATATGCAGATAAAGTGGTTGCTAGAGCATTAAAAAAAGACAAACGTTGGGGAAGTTCTGACAGGAAGTTTGTTGCTGAAACCATATACGAAATTGTTCGCTGGAAACGTCTGTACGCAGAAATTGCCGAAGTAAAAGAACCTTACGACAGAGATAACTTATGGAGAATGTTTGCGGTTTGGGCAGTTTTAAGAGGCTATCCAATTCCAGATTGGAGACAATTAGAAGGAACTCCTGAAAGAAAAATAAAAGGCCGTTTTGACGAACTTTCAAAAATTAGAGCTTTAAAAGAATCTATTCCGGATTGGATGGATGAATTAGGCGTGAAAGAATTAGGCGAAAAAGTATGGGCAAAAGAAATTGCTTGCTCAAAACCAACCGGCTAAAGTTATTTTAAGAACCAATACACTTAAAGGAACTAAAGAAAGTTTAAGAAACACTCTGATGGATTTAAATATCGAAACCGAGTATTTAAAAGATCAGCCGGAAGCTTTAGTTTTAAAAGAAAGAGCAAATGTGTTCTTGACAGATGCTTTTAAGGAAGGTTTGTTTGAAGTTCAGGATGCCAATTCACAATTAGTTGCTGGTTTCTTAGATGTTCAACCAGGAATGCGTGTTGTTGACACATGCGCTGGAGCAGGTGGAAAAACATTGCATATGGCTTCGTTAATGAATAATAAAGGGCAATTAATTGCAATGGATTTGTATGAAAGCAAATTGAAGCAATTAAAATTAAGAGCAAAAAGAAATGGCGCTTTTAATATTGAATACCGAATTATCGACAGCACGAAAGTGATCAAAAAATTGCACGAAAAAGCGGATCGCGTTTTGATCGATGCACCATGTAGCGGACTTGGAGTTTTGAAAAGAAATCCAGACTCTAAATGGAAATTGCAACCTGAATTTATCGACAACATTCGTAAAGTGCAGAGCGAGGTTTTAGAAAGCTATTCTAAAATTGTAAAACCAGGCGGAAAATTAGTTTATGCTACTTGTTCTGTTTTGCCTTCTGAAAATCAAGAGCAAGTTGAGAAATTTCTAAAAACTGAAATCGGACAACAATTCAAATTTATTGAAGACAGAAAAATGTTGGCTTCTGAGTCTGGTTTTGACGGATTTTATATGGCACTTTTAGAACGTAAAAAATAAAAAGTTAAATTCCAATTGCCGGAATTAATCAATAAAAAAATCCCAAATTCCAACCGTATTTATTGGGATTTGGGATTTTTTTTATTGAAGTTTTTACGATTGTAACGATGGTTTTCTTAGCAACTTTCCGTTTTCATTTTCCTTAAATTTCGGAACAAAAACAATTTCTTTTGGTTTCTCGAATTTTCCTAAAACATCAAAAAAATCAGTAGCAAATTCTTGTTTTTCACCTTCGATTACCAAAATCAGTTTTTCACCTAAAACAGAATCGGGAACTCCGGTTACAAAAAATCGATTTGGAATTTTTCCAACCAATTTCGCTTCAATCTGTTCAGGAATCAGCTTCACTCCTCCACTATTGATCACATTATCGATTCTTCCTAAAAAAACGAATTGTTGGTCATTTATCAATTCAACCAAATCATTAGTAACAATTGGCTCATCAGAAATAGATGAAACATAAATTACCAGACAACCACGGTCATCTTTTTCAATTCTCACATTTGGCAAAATTGAAAAAGTACTTTCTCCCACTTTTTTGGCGACAATGTGCGTAATAGTTTCGGTCATTCCATAAGTCTCATATATCTCACCTTTCAATTCCAATAATTGCGCTTCAAGAGCCGAATCGATTTTGGCGCCACCAATAATTAGCTTTTTTACATTTTTCAGTTTATCAATTGAATTTTGAACCTGCGACGGAACCATTGCGACAAAATCATATTTTTCAGAATTAAAAGCCAAAGGTTCTGTGCTTGGTGCTTTCACATCAATATCAAGACCCAAAATCAAACTTCTCACAAGCATCATTTTTCCAGCAATAAATTGCGTTGGCAAACACAATAAAGCTCGATCACCTGGCTCCAAACCAAAAAAATCGCCCGTTGCCAAAGCCGACTGGATCATTGCTTGTTTTTCTAATCTGACTAATTTAGGAAGCCCAGTAGTTCCAGAAGTAGTCATTTCGATATAATCTTTATTATCAAACCAGTCTAAAAGAAATTCGCCTATTGCTCGCTCATAAATATCACCTTCTTTTATAAAGCTGTATCCAACACGGCATAAATCTTTCGCATTTAAATGATATCCGTTGATTTTAAAATAATTATGTACATTCTTATGTGTTAACTGCGTCATGATTATAAAATTAAAAGATTCTTAAATATTTATGTTACCAGTCAATTTCTCTTTCCAATTTGTCCATTTATACTTTTTGCTGAAAATAAGCAACAGTATCGGATAAACAATTACCACAGGCAGTATCACATCAAGTCCTGCCGAAGGTTCAGACATATCTTTGAAAATGGAATGCGTCTGAAAAACAGTCCAATCAGATGTTACTAGCAAAGCGCCAGTCAAATTATTTGCGGCATGAAAACCAAGAGCTAATTCTATTCCTTCATCCATTAGTGTAATAATACCTAAAAACAAACCTGTTCCGATGTAATAAAACATAATGATGTATCCCATTTTTGCTACTTCGGGATTAAAAATATGCATTAATCCAAAAATAAGAGAAGTCATCATTAAGGGAAACCATCGATTTTTAGCCAAATTCGCAAAACCCTGCATCAAATAACCTCTAAAAACATATTCCTCGGTACTAGTTTGGATCGGAATCAGCAACGTTGCTATTACGACCAAAATCAAAAATGGAACTAATTTAAAATTCCATATAAATTTCTCAGGATCTTTTAAATAGACAGCCCAAAAACTCAAACCCGAAAAAATAGCCCACACAATAAATGAAAACAAAATACGATTCCAATCTATTTTTTTCTTGATGTTGTGACCGACAAAAGTGTCTGTTTATGGAGATATTTTACAACAAAATAAACCCCAGCAAATGCAAAAACAAAAGAAATCATGACCAAAAACAAAGTCAAGTTTGGCTCGAATACTTTCAAAACTGCATCTTCTTGTGTTGGAATTTCTGTTTTATTTTTAAAACTAGAATAAAGAACTGCTACAGAGAGCGGAATTTGACCAACAAACGAAGCGGCTATGATAATAACTGACCCGATCAGATACAGATAAAATTTATTATAAGGTTTAATTCCTTGTTCTAAAAACATGCAATATAATTTTAAAATGAGAATTCAGTTTAATAAGTAAGTAGTACTTTTGGCACTGCGAAAATACCTATTTTTTGCGTTAACTATCTTACAATATTTAAATATAACAAAATGATACAAATTTACCATAATCCTCGTTGCGGAAAATCAAGAAGCTGTTTAGCTTTTATCGATCAGTCAAAACAAGAATTTGAAATTATTCCTTATTTGACTGAAACACCAAACTTTGATGAGTTAAAAGAATTGCTTAAAAAACTAAACTTGGAACCTATTCAATTAGTGCGTGTTAAAGAAAAAATTTGGATTGAAAATTATAAAGGAAAAAATCTGAGCAATGATGAAATTATCCTAGCAATGATCGAAAATCCAATTTTGATAGAACGTCCAATTGTCGTTAAAGACGGTAAAGCCATCATTGGTAGAGATCTTGATTTAGTAGCCAACTTTTTAGATTAATTACAAATTAGTCAAATTAACATTTTTTTGTGATTTCCTCTTTAAACCTGGAGCCATATTTGGTGTCTAAAGAGCAAATGAAACCAAAAATAACAATGAAAAAAATCAAATTTGCTGTATTGCTTGTTCTTTTTTTGCAAGTTTTTACAACTATGCACAACAGGCACCTCCTGGTAAAAACAAGGTAAAAGTTACTGGAAAAGTTTTCGAAAAAGTTAGCAAACAACCACTTGAATACGCTACAATCTCACTTATGGCACCAAATGACACTAAAGTTGTTGCCGGTGGAATCACTAACCCAAAAGGTGAATTTGAAGTTGCTGTAGCACCTGGAACTTATGATATCAAAGTAGAATTCATTTCGTTTAAATCAACTGAAATCAAAGGAAAAAACATTTCTGGTGATACTAATTTAGGCGTTGTAAATTTATCAGAAGATGCGACACAATTGAATGAAGTTGTGGTTCGTGCAGAAAAATCGACTGTAGAAATAAAACTAGATAAAAAAGTTTACAGTGTTGGTCAAGATATGATGGTAAAAGGAGGAACTGTAAGCGACGTTCTTGACAATGTACCATCTGTTTCTGTTGATACTGAAGGAAATGTGAGTTTGAGAGGAAGCGACAATATCAGAATTTTGATTGACGGACGTCCTTCAAACGCTATTAATATTGCCGAAGCTTTACGCCAACTTCCAGCTGATGCGATTGACAAAGTAGAAGTTATCACCAATCCATCTGCGCGTTATGATGCTGAGGGTGGATCTGGATTAATTAATATCATTCTTAAAAAAGGAAAAAATCAAGGTTTCAACGGAACTTTTATCGCTTCAACTGGTATTCCTGAAACGTACGGATTAAGTGGTAATTTGAACTACAAAACTGAAAAATTAAATTACTTCACAACTTTAGGATACAATCACAGAACAAATGAAGGTGCTGGTTTAACTAATACTGAATATTTGAACGCTGATGGAACTCCAAAAGGTTTCCTTGATGAAGATCGTGATACAAAAAGAGAATCTGACGGTTTTAATGGAAGAGCTGGAATCGAATGGACTGTAGCACCAAACACGTATTGGACAAATGCTATTAACTATCAAAAAAATTCAGGCGATACAAGAGACTTGATCAATTATTACAATTATGATCTTGCTCACGCTTTCACCGGAACTTCTTTCCGTTTAAACAATGGAGACACTGGAAGCCAAAACGTGGAATATACTTCGAATTTGATCAAAAACTTCAACGATAAAGGTCACAAACTTACTGCCGATCTATCGATTTCAAAAAACGATGACGACAGCAACAGTACCATTACTGCATCTCCAAACTACAATACGACATTAAATAATCAGGTTCAAAAGCAAGTATTGTTTCAAGCCGATTATGTTTTGCCATTAGGAAAAGGAAGTCAGTTTGAGGCTGGTTACAAAGGAAGTTTTGGAGATTTGAACAACGAATATTTTGTAACGGATGAAAATGGATTAAAAGATCCAAATCTGTCAAATACGTTAGAATACAAAGAAAACATCAATGCTCTTTATACACAATATGGTTTCAAAGTAAATAAATTCTCTTACTTATTTGGACTTCGTTGGGAGGATACAAATATTCATGTGAACTTATTGGAGACAAATGATTTCAATACTAAAAAATACAACAACTTGTTCCCAAGTGCATTTATCAGTTATGAATTTTCAGATCAAAGTAGTTTATCTGCTAGTTACAGCAAGCGTTTAACGAGACCTAGAGGACGTTTCATGAACCCAGCGGTAAACTATTCAAGTAATATCAATATTTTCCAAGGAAATCCTGATCTAGATCCATCATTGACTGACAAATATGATATCGGATACATCAAACGTTGGGATAAATTAACGTTCAATACTTCTGCTTATTTTGAAGATACAAAAGATGTTTTCAGTTTTGTTCGTACACCAAACGGAAATGTAGTAAACGGTATTCCAGTTATTCTAAACCGTCCAATCAACCTTGGAAAAGAGCAAAAATTTGGTTTTGAATTCACATTAAATTATACACCATTTAAAATCTGGAGAATCAACAGTAACTTCAACTTTTACAACGTAAAAACAACTGGAGAAAATACTTATGTTGATTTCAATGGTAACACAGTAGTGCAAAATCTTGACAATCAAGCCAACACTTGGTTTGCTAGAATCAACTCAAAATTGACTTTGCCATACAAAATCGATTGGCAATTGAGCGCAAACTACAATGGTTCACAAAAAACAGCTCAAGGAAAAAACCTAGACATGTTTGGTATGAACACAGCATTCAGTAAAGATGTTTTAAAAGACAAAGCAACTATTGCATTCAATATCAGTGACATTTTCAATTCAAGAATTATGAGATCATATACATATCTTCAAAATTCTACAACACTTGAAAGCCAAACAGCTTATAGCGAAATGCAGTTCCGTAAACGCCAATTCAATTTATCGTTTACATACCGTTTCAACAAACCTAAAGGTGAAAGAGACAAAAATCAAGCACCAAGAGAAGGCGATGGCGGAGGAGACTTTCCCGGATAACAAATAGTTAAATTCCAATCCCGAAGCCTCGGGATAAAAATCCAAATTCCAAGTTTAAAACTGGAATTTGGATTTTTTTTAATGAATATTAATTTATACAGAAACCCGACAGGTTTTAAAAACCTGTCGGGTTTAATACTGCAATTGAATTTGGAATTTCCTTTTTTTTGGAACAAAAAAAAAAAAGGACTCACAATTGTGGTCCTTTTTTATGAAATCAATTTATAATTAAATTGATTGTTCTTCTTGTCTTCTTTTAGCTCTCTTTTCTTTGAACATTTCCCAGCTAGCACCCGTAACCCAGTAAGATACGAAACCAACCAAGAAAAACATTAACCAAAACCCTATAGTTAGTATGGTTAAGAAAAGTAAAAAGCCTAAGTACTGTGAAAATTCAAACATGTTTTCCGGAATTTTTGAATGTTACGACAAATGTAGCGTATAAATTCGTCCTTGGCAATAAAATCTAAATCAATTTTCGTTAAATAACATTTATACGTATATTTATACTCATTTTAAATAAGGGATTTTTCCAAATAATATTCAACTCACTAAATAAGAAGAATATGAGTATTTTAAGGAGCTGAAACCTGCTGTCCGCTGTATCTTTTTATTTTTAAAGAAAAAATAAAAAGGATGCCGCTTCCATCAGGGCTAGGAAATCCGTTTTTAAGAGAAATTTCAAGCATTAAAATAAAATCCGTTTCAATCAGCGTTTTTACGAAGTAAATCAGCGTCATCCGCGTTCCATTTACCGCAACAGATTATAACTCACATTTTGCAGATAACTTTTTACAAACAACATAATGAAATACAGAATAGAAAAAGACACCATGGGCGAAGTTCAAGTCCCAGCCGATAAATATTGGGGTGCCCAAACAGAACGTTCCCGAAACAATTTTAAAATAGGAAACCCAGCCTCAATGCCAAAAGAAATCATTGAAGGTTTTGCCTATCTTAAAAAAGCGTGACTTATGCCAATTACGACTTAGGCGTTTTGCCAATTGAAAAAAGAGACGCCATTGCTACAGTTTGCGACGAAATATTGGCAGGACAATTAGACGATCAGTTTCCGTTGGTAATTTGGCAAACGGGCTCTGGAACACAAAGCAATATGAATGTCAATGAAGTAATTGCCAACCGTGCGCAAGTTTTGAAAGGTTTCGAAATTGGTGAAGGTGAACAATTCATAAAAGCAAATGACGATGTAAACAAATCACAATCGTCAAATGATACTTTTCCAACCGGAATGCATATTGCCGCTTACAAGATGGTAGTAGAAACCACTATTCCAGGAGTTGAAAAACTGCACGCAACTTTAGTAAAAAAAGCAACCGAATTTAAATATGTCGTTAAAATTGGCCGTACACACTTAATGGATGCGACACCCTTGACACTCGGACAAGAAATTTCTGGCTATCGTTGCTCAATTGGCATTCGGGTTAAAAGCTTTAAAAAATACTTTAGCACATTTATCTGAAATCGCTTTAGGCGGAACCGCTGTCGGAACAGGATTAAATACTCCAAAAGGCTACGACGTAAAAGTAGCTGAATATATTGCAAAATTCACCAATCATCCTTTTGTAACAGCAGAAAACAAATTTGAAGCTTTGGTCGCGCATGACGCAATCGTAGAAACACATGGAGCATTAAAACAATTGGCCATTTCATTAAATAAAATAGCAAATGATGTGAGAATGCTGGCCTCAGGTCCACGCTCTGGAATTGGCGAAATTCATATTCCTGAAAACGAACCAGGATCATCAATAATGCCAGGAAAAGTAAACCCAACACAATGCGAAGCTTTGACAATGGTTTGCGCTCAAGTTATTGGAAATGACATGGCAATTGCCGTTGGCGGTATGCAAGGGCATTATGAATTAAATGTTTTTAAACCTGTTATGGCGACCAACTTTTTACAATCGGCTAGATTGTTAGGTGATGCCTGTGTATCATTTGACGAACATTGCGCGCAGGGAATTGAACCAAATTATAAACGCATTAAAGAATTGGTAGATAATTCATTAATGTTGGTTACGGCTTTAAACACCAAAATCGGTTACTACAAAGTCGCTGAAATTGCTCAAACAGCCCACAAAAATGGAACAACTTTAAAAGAAGAAGCTGTTCGTTTAGGCTATGTTTCAGCCGAAGATTTTGATGCTTGGGTAAAACCGGAAGAGATGGTATAATTTTAAATTATGAATTAGGAATTATGAGTTATGAGTCAACTTTCTAAATCTAAATCTTTTAAATCAAAAAGGTAAAAGCAACTTACGCTTTTACCTTTTTGATTTTTATTAAAAGTAGGAACTCATAATTCCTAACTCATAACTCATAACTTATTTTCCGTCGACGTAATCCTGTAAATAACTAAATCGCTCCGTCAGTTTTCCGTTTTCGGTGATTTTGGCGCGTTTTAGAATTCCGTCTTTATCTCCGTTGAAGAAAGCCGGAATTACATGTTCCATAAATTGTTCTCCAAAACCTTCGCTTGCATCTTTCGGGATTTCGCAAGGCAAATTATCAACCGCCATTACTGCAACCGCAGACTGGATGAAAGAAATCTACTTCTCTATCTTCTAAAGGAAAATAACCATATAAAGGTTCTGCGATTGTTGAGGAACGAACTGTACAGGCAATTGGTCCATTTACATCGCATGAAATATCAGCTACAACTTTCAATTTACAATCGCTTGCGTTCAGCATTTCTTTCGTCAAAATCATTGGAGCATTATTGGCATGAAAATGCCCCGCAAAATAAATATCAGACACTTTCGTAAATCTTTCAAAATCTGATTCATATTCTTCTGGATGAGTAACAAAATCTACAAAATCCAAAACTTGCCCGTCTTTTCTTTTGTTGTATTCTAAAACATCCAATTGCACATAAACCGCTTGTGCATATTTTTTAGTCAAATAATTGTCAATCGTAATTTCTTTAACTTTTATAGCGTCCAAAATTTCTTTTGCCCCGCTCCCAACCTTTCCAGTTCCTGTAACAACAAATTTCAAAGCTGGCATTGTAATGCGTTTTAAATGCTTGATCAAATCCTCCTTTCCTGAAAGTGTTTCCGCTTTTGGAAGCTTGAACAATTCAAATTTGATTCCGAAAGCTCTAATTCCGTTGTAAACACCAACCATTCCAGCGTATTTTCCGAAACCAATCAAACGATGGTCATGCTCATTTACAATGGTTTCATGATCATACAAATCTATTTTCTTTTCCAAAATCGCTTGAAGTAATTTTCGGTTATGAGGTTGTTTTTTTATCGTATGTGAAAAAAGAAATAGGCTTTGTTTGGAATTAAATTTTCAACAGGAACCTCTTTTACTCCAAATAAGACATCGCAGTCAGAAACATCATCCGTTACGGTTATACCCATACTTTTATATTGAAGATCCGAAAAAATCCTTATATCTGAACTCTCCACTTCTACTACAGCATCATGATACTGTTGTTTCAATTTTGCTAATGCATCTGGAGCAAATACTACACGGCGATCTGGTGGGTTTTTTCTTTCTTTTATAATTCCAAATTTCATTTATATAAGTTTAAAGCTTTTAATAATATAACTTTTTACATCGTATTTGTTTCAAATATAACAAATTTCGTTAAAGTTTTGTTCAAAAATTACAATTTAGAATATTTAAAAACCGTTGAACGCTGAATAACAATCGACTAACTAAAATTTTAGTTAAAATTATGTTAACACAACCTTTTTGAGTTGCCAAAATTTCAAAAACATAAATATTGAATTCTATATATTTGTTTTTAAAGAATGATGAAAATGAGTTTCCTTAAAATGACAAAGATACCACAAATACTTTTCCTAATTTTAGTTTTAAGTTCATGTGGCAATGATAAAAAGACGAGTATTGATCCAGCTTCAGTAGTTGAAGATACCATGCCGAAGATGAAGCCATTAGGGCCAGAAAAAAGACTTTCACAAGCATATATAAATTCCGTACAAGGTAGAATTAATCACTTTTATAATAAAAATTGGCCAAATAACAGTATGAATGGAAGTTTCTTGGTAGCAAGAAACGGGCAAATTATTTTTGAAAGATATAATGGCTACGCCAACAAAAACGAAGGCACAAAAATCACTGCCGAAACTCCTGTACAAATTGCATCGGTAAGCAAAGTTTTGACTGCCACTGCGGTTTTAAAATTAGTTAATGCTGGAAAACTTGATTTGGACCAAAAAGTCAATACGATTTTAAAAACCTTTCCCTACGAAGATTGTACAGTTCGAATGCTTTTGAGCCATCGCACCGGAATGCGTAATTACGCTTATTTCACAGATCATGATAAATCGGTTTGGGACCGACATAATCAATTGACAAACAAAGATATTCTTGATATTTTGGCAACAAAAGACATTGGTCTTGAAGCAAAAACCGGAACTCGTTTTGGCTATTGCAACACCAATTATGCAATGCTGGCGCTTATTATCGAAAAAATCACGGGTTTAAAATACAAAGAAGCAATGTCTGAAATGATTTTCAAACCGCTTGGAATGACGCATACGTATGTTTTTGATGATGACAAAGACAGAAAAAAATCGTTCCTTCATATAAAGGAAATGGAGCAGAAATTGGTTTCGACTATTTGGATAATGTTTACGGAGACAAAAATGTTTTTTCAACTGTCCGAGATCTTTTAAAATTTGACCGCGCCAGACAATCGCCAGACTTTTTAAAACCAGCTTTGTTAAAACAAGTTTATACAGGTTACAGCAACGAACGCAAAGGAACTAAAAACTACGGTCTTGGAATCAGAATGATTAATTGGGAAACAGGACAGAATTTTTATTTCCATAATGGTTGGTGGCACGGAAATACTTCATCTTACATTACTTTGATGAAAGAAAATGTGACCATAATTGCGCTATCAAACAAAATGACTAGAAATACTTATGCGGTTCGCAAACTAGCTCCTATTTTTGGCGATTATCCATTTAATTTCAAAGACGAAGAGTAAAACTAATAGTCATAAAGTCGAAAGTCAAAAGTTGTAAAGTCTTAAAAACATTTGCCAATGTTGACTTTGGCATTTCTGACTTACAAATTTTTCTGAAAATTTTAAGTGAAAGTAATTTCAAATAGTATAAATTTGCAGACTTATTTTTTGGGGTCGACTGGTTTTGACAGCAAGTCGAATTGAACAGTAAGCACGTCGAGCATTGAGACCTTGCTCGTAAATATAAGATCTCGAACTTTTACACGGCGAAAATAATTACGCTTTAGCCGCTTAATCCGAATCATAGTACGATTGCGCCACGTCTCTACAAGGTAGGGAAGCTGGATTCTCCTGGAAAGCCTTGGTTTGTGGCGTTCCGTTCAGGGGAACCGTAAAAATAAACCTAGATTTCTATGAGCTTCGGGTAGATTTCGAAAATTAAGAAGATAAGTGTTGGGTGGTTGTTTCTGGCCTAGCTCAACATCGAAAATCCAATCAGGAAATAAGCGTGTAGAAAGCTCTTTAGTTGCTTGTTTGGACCCGGGTTCGATTCCCGGCGACTCCACAGAAAAGGGAAGATATTTAACATATCTTCCCTTTTTTCATTTAATTCCCAATATCAATCAAAAGAAGATCAGCAGATAACCTACTATCGACAAGCTTCAAAATTAGTTTTAAACTTGAATTCAAAATTTAGTTACAACATTCATTACTTGTTAAAATCTTCAATTTCACTCCTTTAAAAAAATCAAATTCAGTAAAAAACCTCCTACAACTTGGGGAAATATACCCTTGTTTCAATTGTTCCGGACTTTTAATTTAGCTGTACAATTCATGGCCAGAATTTAATTCGGAGTAAGTCGAAAATCCAAGAAAGAGTAGACGTAATTTTATTACTAATAAAATGGAAACTTTAGAAGAACAATTCAAAAACATACATCTTCTTGATCGAGATGAGCGTTTAAGATTACTCAGTAAAATAGATATAATTCGCCCGGAAATCCTGAAACCTTTTTTCCTGGACGATGGCTTTGGAAACGCTGTAATCTAAAAGTTTTAGTTGTAACAGATGGTTTGGATTTTGGTACAGGAGCATTTGGATTATCTGAATTTTTAACCACTTTTAATGAACTGCAAAGAACCACCTGGTATAATTACCAAATAACACTTGGTCAAAAAAGATCTACCCCCTTCTCGAATCCTAATCCATTGGTTGTAGCGACTATTCCAAATTTTAATTTTGCTTCAAGTGTAACGCTTAATAATTTTGACCAAGTGTGGTTATTTGGTATCGATTCAGGATCAGGTTTACCAACTGATGAATTAGCCGCAGTTGAAGCTTATATGAATAATGGTGGCGGATTATTTGCCACAGGTGATCATGGGACTTTAGGTTCAGCTCTGTGCAGTAATATTCCAAGAGTAAAAGACATGAGACATTGGGCTGATTTCGGAGCAAATGAAGTAGGCATGACCCAACCACGCAGAAATGACACAAACCGACCAAAAGCAGGTGATGCAACTTCTCTGTATTTTGATAACCAATCAGACAACATTCCTCAAAATATTTCCGTAAGAATATTTGGCACAGGCCTTCCACATCCTTTACTATCCATCAAAAAAAGTATCAGACCATCTGGATTGATAGATATTATGCCAGATCACCCGCATGAAGGTGAATGCAAGCCTGAAACATCATTTACAGTTAATGGGATCACGGTTGCTACTCAAAATATTGCAACATCTCATGTTTTAGGAGGCAAGCACTACTGGAGGTGGCGGAAAATCGCTAACTATTCCACATTCCTTTTCTTCTATTGCTGTATGGGATGGCCGTTTGGCAAAAGTGGGCCGCATTGTAGTCGATTCAACCTGGCATCATTTTGTAAATGTTAATCTAAATGGTTCCGAATCTTATTTCAACGGAGATGACAGACCCGGTTTACAATCTGGTTTAACCACGGCCGATTTTAAAGTTATTAGACAATATTATATGAATATTGCGCTTTGGATTACCAAAAACAAAGCATTTATATGTCTGAGAAGATATATATGGTACTACCTTTTAAAAGATTCACAACTTATAGAAGCAAGTTTGAATTACCCACTTGAAAAAAGAGAAAATATTTCAATTGCAGATTTAAACAGTATTGGAGCTTTGGCAGAAGAAATTCTATCTGAAAAATATAGCCCGTCATTTGCCAGAGATTTTTTAATTGAAGCTCTTGAACCCATAAATCCAAATCTGGCTTATAAATTGAACATTTGGAAACCTGATAATCCGGAAGAAATTAGAAAAAAGACGACAAATACTATCAACCTTGGGTAAACTTGGATTTTATATTACATACTGCAATCGGAGCTGGATTTATTGCTTTAAGAGATGATAAAACTATTTCTGATGAAAATGCAAATGAAAAAGATTTGGATAGTATAATCGATGTTTTCAATAGAGGAGCACAATTTGGTTTTGATAAATCTGTAAAAAATCTCGGGACAAGCATTAGCTCTTTAACCAATGAATTAAATATCAGACTTTAAACAATAATCTATTTATAGAAAATAAGTTTTTTTATCTATTTAAGTATTGCTTTAAAATCTACGACACTACCAAAAGACCTAATAAACTGTCTCATCCTGAAATATCATAAATCAAAAAGCCTGACAAAAATTCAACATTTTCATCAGGCTTTTTACTTACTTTTAAAAATTTTCTCATCAATATTTCCACACCAAAACATCAGCCGTTTTTATAGACTGAGTTCCAAAGATAATTTTTGCATCTTTTGGCAAATTAAAGTTATAAGGCTTATCAGAATAATTAACTGCTATTCCGAAACCGTCGCGATAATCGACCATTACACCTTCTGGATAATCTTCTATAGGTGTGTTTTGCTGTTTGTATAATTTTCTGATTACTTGTTTTTCTAAGTCGCCATTTTTCGAATCTGTACCAACGTATGTCACGGTTCCTTTTCCTAATTTATGCGAAACGACAGATGCTGTACCTGCATAAAAATCACCTTGATAAGTTGCCCAGATTTCTGTTACTTTATCTGGTTTTAATAAATCGCCCCAACTTGTCCACCCAAATTCTTGATTTTCAAATTTAATAGCACCAGGGGAATGAGGCATTAATAAATCATAGGATTCTATTTGAGATCCTATCAAACTCCAAATAGGCTCATAAAATTTTGCCTCCCAAAGATGTCCTTGGCGGTTTTGGATTCCAGATCGGCAACTCATGATTAAATTTCCTCCATTTTTTGCATACAAGGTTAATTTATCGATCATTTTTTGGTCAATCATTTGATATGCCGGCACGATCAAAAACGGATATCTTGAAAAATCTGTTGTATCTCTGACAAAATCAACTGGCGCACCAATTGACTTTGAAGCTTTATAATATTTTAAAAAGTGATTAATCGTATTCCATTCTTTGGTTTGCTTATTTAAGTCAATCCCCATCACATTATCTGGATTGAACAAAATTCCGGTTTTGCGTTTTAGATAGTAGTCTGGTAATTCTGCCTTTGCGTTATAGTTTTTTCGAAGTGTTTCTATTTCTTTTATAAATTGGCTGAATTCCAGTCCGCCCGGTGTTGGCGTTACGCCATCTGTACCAACGATACCATAGTGATACTGTTCATAACCATACAAAGGAGCACGGAAACGATACGTACATTCGAATTTACTGCCTCCTGCAAAAACATGCCACAGCCACATTCGAACACTGCCTGGCAAAGGTTGTGGATTAATACTTCCCCAGTTTACTTGCCCCGGCTGTAATTCCATACAACCATACATTCCTTTAAGCGGTCTGAAAAAATCATTAGCCATTCCGATAGCGGCGTAATCTCCCAAACGATATCCATTTTTTCCTATCCCTAAACTTCCGCCATAAACCATATAACGAGTGTAGCAATCAAAATCAAATTCTCTGCTCATACCAATAAAACTCTCATCATAAGCAGGTCTGTAGTTAGAAGTAATCCATTGATCCTTGCTTACATATTTGCGAATGACTGCGGCTTGAGAATCCAGAAAAGTTGCAGTTTCCTCATCAGCAAATCTGTAATGATCCAATTGTGAATGCAAATTCATTCCCCATTCTTTATGCAAAGGAATATTTATTTGACTGAAATCAGAATAAATACCACTCCAAAAACTATTGCCCCAAGCTTTATTAAGAGTGTCGATATTCTGATATTTTTCCTTTAGCCAATTGCGGTAACGTTGTTGTGCGTCTGCGCCATAATCCAGAAAGCGTGCTGGTTCATTGTCGATCTGCCAACCTATGATATTTTTGTTATTTCCATATTTTTTTACTAATTGCTCAACCATTTTTAAAGCATAACTTCTATAGTAATTGCTCGAAAATGAGGCGTGTTGTCTAGAACCGTGATCACTTCTGGTCCCATCCTCATACGTAACAAGTACATCAGGATGCTTGCGCACGAGCCATACCGGAGGCGTAGCTGTAGAAGTACACATCACAATTTTTAGTTTGTATTTTGTCGCAATTGCAACTGCTTTATCAAGCCATTTAAAATCATAAACTCCTTCTTCTGGTTCCAACTGTGCCCAAGCAAATTCTGCAAAATGAGTAAACTCAAAACCCATTTCTGCAATTTTTTTCAAATCTCGATCCCATTGGCTTTCATCCCAATGCTCGGGATAATAATAAACTCCAACGGTAGTCAGATCTTTTTTGGAAAGTACTTATCAAACTTTTGAGCATTTGCTCCGATACAAACCATTGCAATCAAAAAAGTTAGCATGGACTTTTTGAATATTTTTCTTTTTATAATCTGCTTCATTTTTTTTGGATTTATATTTCTATTTACAACACAAAACTAAAGTGTTAAACATACACTTATTTTTGATTAAGAGCAAATTTACTTTATTAAAAATGTAGTCGAGAAACTAGGCTGAACAATTTACTTGCGGGATTGCGGAATACTTTTTATTGTAAGTTCTGTTGCGCCGCAATCTTATGCATCATTAAAAACAAAACTTAAATAAATACGATTAAAAAAATCAAAAAGCCTGAAAATTTAGTTTTTCAGGCTTTTTACTTTCCAATATATTAAGCTATAGGCGTATAAAATTTATTTTACATCAAACCAAAGTTTCGTCGTCAGCAAATCTTTATTGGCTATATATGCAACTAAATTAGAAAGAGAAAATTCAATCAGGAAATAAGCATGCAGAAAGCTCTTTAGTTGCTTGTTTGAACCCGAGTTCGATTCTCGGTGACTCTACAGAAAGGGAAGATATCGAACACCTTCCCTTCTTATTTAATTCTCAAAAACATTCATCTTTACATTCTAAAACGCTGTTATTCTAATTATTTAAACAAAAACAGCTTACTGATAAATTAAAAACATTAAAAAACTACAACTTAAAAAAATGTTCAACAGATTTGATTTTTTCGCACATTTGAATCTCCATCACCCGATTTATTCTTTTGTTTTTCCTTAAGCCTCTTTTACTCTAATGTTCGTCTATCGTGAAACATATAAACCACTCAATTAAAACATCTTCCCTCCATCTAAATAACTTTCTTCTTCCTGTTTTTTTTAACAACTTAAAATTCCCTTACTTTCATTATTATTCATTATCTATTTTCAGAATACCATTTAAACTGGTCGCTCATCAACAGTGATTAATTTTTATTGGCCATCAAAAGCAATACCTAACTGCAAACAGGTATTTTTACTTATACTGCTATGTAACTTAATTGATATTTTTGAAACATAACTTTAAATTTTATAAACCTCAATATCTATAGCATGAAAAAAAAACAGGTAACTAATAGTGAAATAACAGAGATTCTAGCTACTACTTCTAAACCTACCGCTTATACAGGTCAGTCTTTTCCATTTACAGACTTAGATGATAGAATTTTTGAGATCATGTTGTACCAAATTTTTCAATTAAGAATAGAAACAAAAGATTCAAGTTTAAACGATAAGTTTGATGGAATAGCTTTGATGCAAGGCATTGGAGAAAGAGGTAGAGATTGTATTTTAACTAAAAATGGCAAGAATGTAGGTTTAATTCAATGTAAACAAATTAATAAAAATATAACCAAACCTGAAGTTCTAAAAGAAATTCTAAAGTTTGTTTTACATTATGTTAATGATAAAAGTTTAATATCAAATTTAAATAATTTCACTTATTACTTAGCTGTATCTAAAGGCCTGGCTGAAACTTCAATCATATTAATTAGTAATTTCAATAAGAACTTTAAATCAGAAGATATTAAACAATATTGCGAAGAATTAATTTCACGATATACTTCATTGAAAACCATTAATTATGATGATAAAAAAAATGAAATATATAAGATACTGGAGAAAATTGAAATAAAAAGTATCGTCCCTCCTGATTTGACACGTTATCTCTATGAGCACGATTCTTTGCTCAAACAATTCTTTAGGGTATTAACAATGACAGATAATGCACTTTTAGAAGGTATAATTGATACTTATCTATCACCTATTTTAAACAAAATTATACCTAAAAAAGATAGAGAGAATAAAGATTTTACATTTAGATTTAAAGAATATGTCCATAGAGTATATTCCAACTATTCTTCTTCACGAACTCTAGTCTTTGGAAATCAACAAAAAAATTAGAAGATTTTTACTATCCATTAAATTTAGAGTGCAAAATGGAAGATGCAAATTCTAAACCATTAAAAATATGCACTTTAAAATATGAGGATGATTTTCTTCCTCAATTTAAAAAAGTTGTAATTGTTGATAATGGTGGAATGGGAAAATCCACTATTATGAAATGGCTATTTCTCAATGTAATAAAGTACAAAAAAGGAATACCAATATTCATCGAACTTCGAAAATTAAAAAACAAAAAGAGTATTATTGAAGAAATTATTTCAGAACTAAATCCAATTGACAAAAAGCTGGAGGTCGATCTAGTAACTAAATTAATTGCACAAGGTAACTTTATTTTCTTTTTTGATGGGTATGATGAAATTTCAGAAGCAGACAGAGAATTTGTCACTACTGATTTACAAAGCTTTATATCTAAATCTTCAAATAACCTATTTTTATTAACCTCTAGACCAGAAACAGCCCTAAATACGTTTAGCGACTTCAAAGAGTTTAAAATAAAAAAAATGGTAAAAACAGAGGCGTTTGAATTAATTAAAAAAATAGGCAATAACAGTGAGAAATCATTAAGATTAATACAAAAGCTAAAGGAAAATGGTTTTGAAAATATTGATGATTTTTTGCAAAGCCCCTTATTAGTATCTCTCTTATATAAAAAATTTGAACATAGAGAAAACATTCCATTGCAACTACAAGAATTTTATTATGATGTATTTGAAGCTTTATACCAAGATCACGATTTAACGAAAGGAGAAAGTTTTGTTAGAAATAAAAAAACAAAACTAAGCTTTAATGACTTTTTTCAAGTTTTAAGAGAATTAGCATTTTATACTTTTAAAAAAGAAGAAATTGAATACAACGACGCTGTTCTACATAGATACCTTGATGAAATTTCAAAAAGATTACCTCACATTAAATTCAAGTTTAATGATTTAGCTGAAGACTTAGTCAAATCTGTACCATTATTTAACAAGGAAGGACTGCAATATAAATGGTCACATAAATCTTTTCAAGAATACTTTGCGGCAGAATATATCTGTAGAGATTCTAAAGAAATGCAAATTAGTATATTAAATCAGATGTATAATAGTTCTAAATCTGAAAAGTATTCCTTTATCTTTAAACTGTGTTATGATATTGATTTTAAACCTTTCAGGGAAGCGGTTCTTGTTCCTTATCTAAATGAGTTTGTTAAGCATTTTGAAAATTCCTTTGACTTTTTACAAGATTTGCCAAACATAAATATTGATGAATTGTTTTTAAGAAAGCTTATAACTTTTAATAAGTCATATTTAATAATTACAAATAAAAATATTGAAATTACAAATTCGATTTACGAAAAAATAAAAAATGAAGATTTTTTTAATAGTAAAAAAATAGAAAATTTACCAGATTTTATGGCTGACGGATACAGAATAACAATAGTCGTATTTTCAACAAATTATATAATTATTGGTTCAAAAAAGAATTCAGATTTACTAGACCTCCTGATTGAGAAAAAAGTGATTTATTATCAACTTTTAAAAATGAATATGGAGTATACAAAAAAGAAAACCTAGATTCAAAAAAAGAGTTGCCTGAAACTGTTATCATTAATTTACTAAGTAATTTTTCAAACGAAACATCTGAAAAATTAGCATTTTTTAATAAGATTATTATCTCAAATTCTATAGAAAAAGGTAATCAATATTTGGATATTGCTAAAAGTAAAAAATTTTTAAAAGCTTATACGGATGAGTTATCACTTCTTAGCAATGAATATTTTCAAGGCTTTTAGATAATAAGTAGATCTCTCCCGTTGGCGCGAGAATCTTGCTCTTGAAACACAAACCAAAAAAGCCTGATAAAAATTCAACATTTTCATCAGGCTTTTTACTTTCCAATATATTTAGCTATCGGCGTATAAAATTTATTTTACATCAAACCAAAGTTTCGTAGTCAACAAATCTTTTCCTTGATTGGCAACTGCCGCTTTATAGCTGTCTCCGTTTAAGGATTGTTCAGTTCCTGGATAAAAGAAACGAGAAGGAATTTGTCCGTCTAAAACTGTCGCTGGACCTGCTTTCAGAACCGGATAATCCAATCTTCTCCATTCTGTAAAAGCATCAAGACCTTGTCCGTAGAAAGCAATCCATTTTTGTGTACCAATTGATTTAGCATAATTTGAAGCATCATATTTTACTGTTGCCTGATTTAGATAATTCGAAATCGCAGTTACATCCGTAATTCCAAATTGAGTGAACGAAGCCGTAATGGCATTTTTATAATATTGTTCAGCATCTCCAGAAATATAACCACGAGCTACAGCCTCGGCAAGATTGAACAACGTTTCCGAATAAGAAGCAATTACTGCCGGCGATGTCGAAGTCAAAAAGTACGTTCCCGGTTTTGAGGTTTTGGCAAAACCTTGGCTATTGGCATCACTGTTTGATAATCCGTTTGCTCCTCCAACATATTTGCCTACGCTTGCATCAGATGGCAATTGCGCATAAACTGGCAAACGCGGATCTGATAATTCATATAATTTATCCACCATTGTTTTCGAAATTCGGAAATCATCACGAGTTTCAAACCAAGCCGAAGCTGGATTTTGTTGAGGCGAACTGATGTAAGTGAATTTAAAAGTATCGGCATTACTGCTAATTAATCCGCCTGCATCGCTTGTGGCATCAATTGCCGCTTGTTTTGCCAAAGCTGGTTCTCTATCGGAAATTCTTAATGCAATTCTCAAACGAAGTGAATTCACAAATTTTTTCCATTTTGCAATATCGCCTTTGTACACCAAGTCACCCGTTACCGCACCATTTGCGGCGCTTAACTGAGACTGCGCTAATTTTAAGTCTTCAAGTAATCCCACATAAACTTCTTTTTGCGTATTATACGCCGGTGTCACTTTTAAGCCTGCTTCTTTATATGGAATATTTCCATAAGCATCTGTCAATAACAAAAATGTCCACGAACGCAATGTCAACGCAATACCTTTATAATTTGAGTTTGCTTGATCTGCCGGGAAATTAATAATTGTATTCAAATCTGTTACCAATGTCGCGTATCCCGTATTCCATAAAGAAGTGAATGACGTATTTGAAACATCATATCGATCCGGTTCTGTATATTGAATTTTAGCCCAATGTTGCACGAACAATAAAGACGAGTTAAAGTTATTTCCATCTCCCCAATACAAATCGGCTCCTTGTTTCAAAGATCCCGTTAATAAATAAGGCGCTAATGGCGTTTCGGTTGCATTTGGATTTTTATTGATATCATCCAAAGTATCATCATTGCAAGAGCTCAGCGTCAATGCAAATAGTGTAATATATAATAGTTTTTTCAGCATGATTCCGAGTTTTTAAAATTTAAGATTAACGTTAAGGCTAAAATTTCTGGTTGTAGGCAAGGCTAAACTTTCTAATCCTTGTGCATTTCCAGTATTGAAAGCTGTTTCAGGATCAATGTTTGGCACATCTTTGTAAATAAACAATAAGTTACGTCCCGCGACAGTAATGCTTGCTCCATCTAATCCTAATTTCTTAACTAATTTTTTATCAACATTATAAGTCAATCTTACTTCTCTAAGTTTTACATAAGTCGAACTGTAGATGTAAGCTTCGCTGATATTGTATGAAGCTTTGTAATATTCCTGCGCGCTGATTACTTTATTGTTTGGCGTTCCGTCAGCAAATACGCCTCCGAAAATCATTCCGTCATCATAAACTGTTACACCGCCCGGAGCAACTCCGCCAGTTACCAATGTTTTTGGGTTAGAAGTATTGTTTCCTGGATAATAGTAGCTCAATCCGCCATTTTCAGCACCACGGCCCGGAAGCGTTTGAGCCAATACACCTGTATAATTACCTGTTCTGTTTGTTCCAGAGAAAAGCTCACCTCCTACACTTGCATCAACAAGAACCGAAAGCTCAAGATTTTTGTATGTAAATGTATTCGTAGCACCTGCCAAATAATCCGGAGTATAATGCCCTAAAACTCTCTTTGTCGGATCTGCTTTTGGCAATCCGTTTGATCCTACTACGATATTTCCGTTTGCATCGCGCTCGTAAGCTGTTCCGTAAAGCGCGCCGTATGCTTGCCCAACTGATGCCAATACATCAACACCTCCTGATGAACCAATAGTATAGTTTTGGATTTTTTGATCGTAATCCAAAATTTCAACTTTGCTTGTATTCTTAGAATAATTTACGCCAATATTCCATTTGAAATCTTTCGTTTGAATTGGAGTTCCGTCCAACTGAATTTCAATACCATGATTGTTTATTTTTCCGGCATTGATTAATTGCGAATTATAACCGCTTGAAGCTGTTGTTTTGATTTCCAAAATCTGATCAAAACTGTCCGTATTATAATAAGTCGCATCAAAACGCAATCTGTTTTTCCAGAAAGTCGCTTCTAAACCAACTTCGCTTGAACGCGTAGTTTCTGGTTTCAAATTCTCATTCAATTTTTTCTGAGAAGAAGTCTGAATCGGATTTCCGTCAAACGCAGTTTGGAAATTGTAAACTGTCGATAATTGGTACGGATCAGCATCGTTTCCTACTTCAGACCAACCTCCACGTACTTTTAAGAAATCAAGTGTATTGCTTTTGATTTTCAAAGCATCAGTCAACACAACACTACCATTGATAGACGGATAGAAATAAGAACGGTTATTGCTTGGCAATGTCGATGACCAGTCATTACGAGCGGTAACATTCAAAAACGCATAATTTCTGAAACCCAATTGCGCCGAAGCATAAGCACTATATACTCTCAAGCGAGAATAAGAATTTGATGAAGTCAACGGATCGCGAGAATTCGTCAGCGTATATAAATCCGGCACAGCCAAACGCGGCGCTTTTTGATAATTGTTTGCATCACTGTGGTTACGAACGTTGAATCCGGCAAGCGCATCCAAACTAAAATCGTCATTCAGGTTTTTTGTATATTGAAAAATACCTTCTGTATTTCTTTCATTTACTGTGTAAGCATCTTCTGCATACGATCCGAAAGGCGTTCCGTTTGTGCCATACTTAATCGTATATTTTCTTCTATCATTATAATAATCAGTTCCTGTACGGAATCTAAAATTAAGTCCGTCTATAATTTTTGCATCTAAATGAATATCTCCAATCAAGCGGTTACGTTGCTGACTTGTGGTATTGTAATACGCATTCCAATACGGATTGCTATAATAGCTGTTGTTCCAGTTTCTAGTCCAATCATTTTGAAGATCATTGATGTCAACTTGGCGTCCGAACCAAAGAAACTGCAACATCACGCCCGTCGCACGTCCGCCTGAAGGTCCACCTGGAAGCTGTGGCGCATCAGTAACGATATAATTGGCATTCACACCAACTTTTACGTTTTTAGAGATTTGGTAATTTGTGTTAATCGTAAAATTGGTTTTGTTTATTTCACTGTTTGGTACAGTTCCCAACTGTTTTTGATTGTTCACTCCTAAACGAAAATCTGATTTATCATCTGATTTGGCTACCGAAACACTATTGTCATAAGTAAGTCCTGTATTGAAGAAATCTTTTACGTTATTAGGATGCGCTACAAACGGAACTGCTTGCCCATTTGAATAAAATTGCGGAATAAGTTGTCCATTTAATCTTGGGCCCCAGCTTTCATCAACTCCATCATTGACACCGCCTCCTTTACCATCTACATAACTGAATTTTCCGTTTGAACCTTGTCCATATGAATTTTGAAAAGCTGGCAAAGTGCTCACTTGCGAAATCGTAATCCCCGAATTTACGCTGATTCCTAAACCTTTTTGACCTTTTCCAGATTTTGTCGTAATCAAAACAACACCATGTGCCGCACGCGATCCGTAAAGCGCAGTACGCGTTAGGACCTTTCAATACCGTCAATGTCTCAATATCCTGCGGATTCAAATCGGCAATTGCATTTCTGAAATCACGAGTTGCGCCTCCAAAATTCAGTTGCGAATTATCAACAGGAACTCCGTCAACAACAAATAACGGCTGGTTGTTACCTGCGATAGAAGTTTCTCCACGAATAATAATAGGCGAAGATCCCATATCTCCTTGTGAATTCGTAATACGAACCCCCGCTAATTTACCTGTAAGGCTGTTTAAGAAATTCGTTTCCTTTGTATTCGCGAGTTCTTTTCCTTTAAGCGATTGAGTAGTATATCCTAACGATTTCTTTTCTTTTGTAATTCCAAGCGCTGTAACAACAACTTCTGACAATGCATTTTGTTCTTGTTCAAGAGCTATGACAACTGCATTTTTTTGAACAACAACTTCCGTTTTTTTATACCCTAAATAACTTATTATTAATGTATATGGAAATTTTTGTCCGGTTTGGAAGAAAAACTTACCATCTAAATCGGTTACTACTCCGTGGGTTGTTCCTTTAATGTTTACCGAAGCCCCAATAACAGGCTCTTTTGTAACTGCATCAACTACTGTTCCTTCTAGTTTTGACTGGATTAACGGTTTCGTCTCTTGTGCCTTAACTCCTATGGAAATCAAGAAAATACACAACAGAATATATCTATTTAATTTTTTTTCATTACTTTGTTTTAGTTTAATAAAAAGGTGAGCCGAAAACAGATTTATTCCATTTTCGCTTTCCTTCTAGAGATGACAATTTCTTTAAGCTTCACCATTTCTGCCGCAACAGAAATGGTTTTTTCTTTTTATCTGCAACACATTCGTTTTTTCATTTCTTTTTTAATTTTGGATTAGTATTTATCTGGCTTATATCAAATTAAATCCTCTCTCACCAAGATTCTTTTGATTAAAATTTTACGTAAATTCAGAGTAAAGATTTTAGCGAAGACTATTTTAAAACCAAAAATGCCCAGAAATCTTGTGCTCTAACAAATAATCTGTAGTTTTATATTTTTAAACTCTACTAATTTGATAGAACAAAAGTAAATTAAAATAACGAACTTAAAAATTTTAAGAGTTCTTTTTGAAAAAAAATGTTAACTACGAAAAGCATTTTTATATAATTCACTAAAAACAAGAAAGTTAATAAAACGAAGAAAATTCCCTTCATATCGGAATTTTCTTAAAACAAAAACATTAAACAATACGTTTGATTGAATTTTCCATTTCAATTTTAAAGGAATAAAGTTCCGAAATCGAAATAGTTATTCCTTTTATAATAACCGTGTTTTAAACACATAAAAAGTATCACAATAAAGACCAAAAGTGAACGATTTTACTCCTCCTTTTTCAGCATTTTTCTCTAACTTTGCGTTCATCATTTTAAAATAGGTGATGCAAAATAAACTTTGTTTTTCTGCAAAACACTGAATAAAAAAGCATTAGAGCTTTTATCCTTATTTTTTTGCGACAAACATTCTTCTAATAATTTAGTTAATTAAAAACTATGAACAAATTTGATTTTGGAATTGTAGGATTAGGTGTAATGGGCCGAAACTTACTTTTAAATATTGCCAGTCATAATTTTGTTACCGCAGGTTTAGATTTAGACACAGAAAAAGTCAATTCTCTTCAGCAAGAAGCCGATGCAAACCAAACTATTGAAGCCACTACAGATGTAAAACATTTTGTCGAGCTTATTCAACAGCCAAGAGCGATTATGTTATTGGTTCCTGCGGGAAAACCTGTTGACAGTGCAATTGCAAGCTTACTTCCTCATTTAGATAAAGGAGATATTATTATTGATGGCGGAAATACTTATTTCACGGATACTGACAGACGATTTTTAGAATTATCTGAAAAAGGAATCCACTTTTTCGGAATGGGAATTTCTGGAGGTGAAAAAGGAGCACGTTTAGGTCCTGCTATGATGCCAGGCGGTGACCAAAAAGCTTATGAAAGACTTCGTCCTATTTTTGAAGCAATCGCGACTAAAGTAGATGGCGTACCTTGTGTAGAATATTTAGGGAACGGTTCTGCTGGAAACTATGTTAAAATGGTTCACAACGGAATTGAATACGGAATCATGCAGTTGATTTCTGAAGTTTATGACCTTATGAAAAGAGGTTATAATTTGGATGATGAAACGATTCAGAAGACTTTTGCTGAGTGGAACCAAACCGATGATTTAAGATCGTATTTAATTGAAATTACCGGAAACATCTTAAAACAAAAAGATGAAGATGGAACGCAATTAATCAACAAAATCTCTGATTGGGCACGATCTAAAGGTACTGGAAAATGGACTTCACAAAATGCAATGGATTTACAAGTTCCGGTTCCAACAATCGATGCGGCGGTTAACATGCGCGATATGTCGAAAACAAAACCGGAAAGAATTGAAGTCGCTACAAAATTAGTTTGGAACGCTGGTGAAACAATTGTTTCTCAAAGCGAAGCTATTGTCGCTTTAAAATCGGCTATGTATTTTTCTATTGTTGTGACCTACGCTCAAGGTTTAGCGCAACTTCACACCGCTTCTAAAGAATATAATTACGGATTGAATTTAGAAACTGTTGCTAAAATCTGGCGTGGCGGATGTATTATTCGTGCGACAATTTTAGAAGATTTCAGAAAAGCATATGTTACAAAAGCAGATTTGCCAAACTTGCTTTTAGATGGTGGAATTGCTTCAAAATTAGTAGAAAACCAATCAGGAATGAGAGCTGTGATTCAGTTTGCAGTTCAAAAAGGATTACCAGTTTCAGGATTAATGAACTCGTTAGCTTATTTTGACGCTTACCGTTCTGCTAATCTTCCAACCAATTTAATTCAGGCACAACGTGATTATTTTGGAGCGCATACTTATGAACGTATAGACAAAGAAGGCGTTTTCCACACGCAATGGGCTGAATAAGCAACTTAAAGCAACACAACTACACACAATGACTAAAAATAAACTAAAGAATCCAACAATCATTGTCATTTTTGGAGGAACCGGAGATTTGGCAAAGAGAAAGCTCTTTCCCGCATTTCAAAATCTGTACCTTGACGGACGTATGTCTGAAAAGTTTCAGATTATCGCTCTTGGAAGAGCGGAAAAAACCAATGAAGATTTTCGCGCTTATGTAGCAGAAAATCTAGGTCTTTTTTCAAGAAAAAAGGAATTGATGATCCAGAAACAGAAAAATTCCTTTCTCATATAACCTATCATAGTTTAGATATTGACAAAGAAGAATCTTACGTTGGATTAAATGAAAAAATTGAAGGTTTTGACAAATCTTTTGGAGAACGTGCCAATCGTCTTTTCTATCTTTCGATTACACCTTCTTTCATTTCAACAATTTCAAGCAATATCAAGAAAATCGGACTTGCGGCAAATCCAAAGCAAGACCGAATTATTATCGAGAAACCTTTTGGTTACGATAAAACTTCGGCAATTGCACTTAATGAAATGCTTTCACAGACTTTCAAAGAAGAACAGATTTATAGAATTGATCACTATTTAGGAAAAGAAACAGTTCAGAATATTTTAGCTTTCCGTTTTGGAAATTCAATGTTTGAACCTTTATGGAGCCGAAATTTTATTGATTTTGTCCAAATTACTGTTGCAGAAGAAGTCGGCGTTGAAGAACGAGGCGGATTCTACGAAGGCGTTGGTGCATTAAAAGATATGATTCAGAATCACTTGCTTCAGATTTTGTGTATGACAGCTATGGAAGCACCTGCATCATTAAATGCAGATGACATTCGTAACCGAAAAGCAGATGTTTTGAAATCAATCCGTCGCATCAAACCAGAAGAAGTTGATCATTATATTGTACGTGGCCAATATGGTCCTGGCGAAATAAAAGGAGTTCCAGTTCCAGGGTACCGTCAAGACAAAGGCATTGCTCCCGATTCGCTAACAGAAACCTATGTGGCAATGAAGATTTATTTGGACAACTGGAGATGGCAAGGAATTCCGTTTTATTTGCGTTCAGGAAAAAGAATGGAAGAAAAACAATCTTCAATCATTATTCAGTTTAAGCCAGTGCCGCATTCTTCATTTTCTTATGGAAAAGAAGGAATGACACCAAACCGATTGATTATCAACATTCAGCCTGCAATGGATATTAAGTTGCAGTTTATGACCAAGAAACCAGGTTTATCAATGGCATTACGTCCAGCTGAAATGGTTTTTGATTATTTTGCATGTTCTACAATGTCCCCAGAAGCTTATGAAACCTTATTGGCAGATGCTTTAGCGGGCGACCCTACCCTTTTCATGCGTTGGGATCAGGTGGAAGAAGCTTGGGATGCAATTGATACAATTCAGCAAGTTTGGAAAACAACCGCTCCTAAAAATTTCCCAAATTACAAAGCAGGAAGCTGGGGACCAGAAGAAGCCGACGAATTGTTAGCGCGTCAAGGCCACAAATGGATCCCGAATACACAAACAAAAGAAGAAGTTTTAAATGATACAGATTTACAATAATACAGAAGAAATTAATACTACAGCGGCAGATCTTTTTGTAGCATCTGCGCAAAAAGCTATTGCGAGCAAAAGGCCAATTCACTGCTGTTCTTACAGGAGGTTCTTCTCCTGCAGGAATTTACAAGTTATTAGCTTCTGATGATTATAAAAATAAAATCGACTGGAGCAAAGTTTATATTTTTTGGGGCGATGAAAGATGGGTTCCGCTAAACGATGATTTGAGCAATGCTAAAATGTCCTATGCAACTTTATTAAGCCACGTTCCTATTCCGCAGGAAAATATTTTTGAAATGTACAAAGATGGCGTTACTCCTGAAGAATACGCCGCAACTTACGAACAATCTGTAAGATCAGTTTTAGGTGAAGAAGGAAAATTCGACCTGATTTTATTAGGTATGGGAGATGACGGACATACTGCGTCTCTTTTCCCAGGTGAAGCTGTTTTAGCAGAGCAAACAAAATGGGTCGACGCTTATTATTTAGCGCCACAGAAAATGTATCGCATCACGCTTACTGCGCCGTTAATCAACAAAGCAGAAAAAATTGTTGTCGTAGCTTTTGGCGAGAAAAAACGCACGCTTTAAAAGAAGTTACAAAAGGCGAATACAATCCAACTCTATATCCAATGCAATTGATCAAACCAGTTTCTGGAGAAATATTGTTTTTGGTGGATAAAGCGTACTGCAGGAACGAATTAATTTTTGATTCAAAATAACTTATAAAAATCGTAATCATTAATTTTCAGATGATTACGATTTTTTTTATTTCACTGATTTTCAGCAACTAAACATTTTATTCTAATAAAAAGTTTAATTATATTTACTTGATGGATGAACTGAAAAAACATATCGCGGAAATTACTCCAATAACCGATGAAGAATTTGAATATATCAAAACGTTCTTCAAAGAGAAAAAGTAAAAAAACACCAGTATCTGCTTCAAGATGGTGATAAAGTGACTTCTGAATATTGGATTGTCAAAGGTATTTTTCGCGCTTTCCATATTGATAAAGACGGAAAAGAACATATTTTGCAATTTGCTCTTGAAAATTGGTGGCTTTCAGATTATAATGCCTTCTTCAACGAAAAAGAATCAAACATCAATATTGTTTGCATGGATGATGCCGAAGTTTTATGCCTCTCACTTTCTGGTCGGGAACAATTGGCATCGGAACTTCATAAAATGGAACATTTTTTCAGAATGAAATTGACCAGCGGTTATTCAGCACAGCAAAGAAGAATTATTTCACTTCTTTCAAACAATCCGAAAAAACGATATGAGGAATTTGCCAGCCTTTATCCAAACATAATGCAAAAAATTCCAAAAAAATATATAGCCGAATATTTAGGCGTTAGCCGAGAAACTTTAAGCCGTCTATACTCTTCTACTACTAGCCGAGATTAACAAAACGCAAGCGTGATTTTTATCGCGCTTTTTTTAGCCCAAATTCAACAGCAAAAAATCATTCTTAACCAAAGTCAATGATTTTAAAGATGCTGTCAATCTACTTTTGCCCCGTAATCAATTATTTATCAGGCTTTTTTTAAAAGTGTGATTTGAATCACAGTTTTAAAGTGAGTTCGATCAACCGCTAGGTTTCAAACTTGACGGAACTTTGTCTCAGATCAAAAGCTAATTATTTCGCTTAAAAATTATTAACTGAAAACATTCAATAATTAAAAAAATAAGAATCATGAAAACAACTGCTTTTAAATCCATTAACAAAAAAATTATCGCTTCGATAAATGTGCTCGTACTTATGACAACCGCGGCAAAAGCTCAAAATTCAGTACACGTAAAAACAAAGGTTTTGAATGAAACAATTTCAAAAATGACCCAATATGAAGTGAAAGAAAGTGAAGTGACTTCATTTCGCAAAATACTTTCAGATTATGTTATTAATGCCATCGCTTCAAAAGAAAATATTATGGCTGAAGCTTTCTACGAAGAAAAGAAACCAAACGTATTATGGTTGATCGAAAGATGGAACAACAAAAATGAATTAGAAAAATTCGGCAAAAAATCAGAGGCAAAATCTTTGGCAACATTGACTGAAAAATCGCTTTTAAAACCTCTTAAAACATATTATATAAAAGATCTTGAACCGCTGACAAAAGAGCAATGGCGCAAAACAGCAAAAAAGGAAGACAGCCAACTGGTTATAATGTTATTTGTTGATGCTAAAAAAGGAACACAGCAAAATTTTAAAGATACATACCATATCGCAATGCCTCAATTTAGAAGCGAGCCAGGAGTTGTAACCTATCAGCTTTCTGAAATTGAAGGAGATGACACACAATTTGTTACTTACGAAAAATTCAGAAGCAATGATGCTTTTCAATATCATCTCAACTTTCCTCCTATCAAACCCGTAATCGAATATTTGGAAACCAGCATAAAAACCCAACCTTTTCAAAACGGCTTGCATAATCTAATCGAATTTGCACCAATGACAAGAGAATAATTAGAAAAATAAAATCATAAAAAACAATTATCAACATTTTAAAAAATTAGAAATCATGAAAAATTTAAAACAAGTTATCGCGAGCAGGTTTAGTGGGCACAGCATTAAATGCAGAAGCTCAAATTAATCACGAATTAAATGTTATGAATCAATTAGCAACTCCATCACATGTGTCTGTGATGCCCGTTTCACAATTATTGAATGCACCAGGAAATGAAGCCTTAAGAGATTTCTTTTTACTCCGGTAAAAGACAAAACTGTTTTGAAGGGCAAAAAAATCGCTGTATTGGGCGCGGATGGCTTTGAAGAAATCGAACTTACTGGACCAGTTTGGTATTTCAGAGAACTTGGTGCTCAAGTTGACATCATCGCGCCAAAATTCAATCTAGCACCAGCAAGATACGGATTGAGCACACCTGAAATGGCAAAAACGCATATTATGGCCATTCAATATTTACAACCTGTTGGCTGGATCAAATTTGACCGAACTGCAGATCAAATTAAAGTAAGTGATTATGATGCCGTATTCATTCCGGGTGGTGCTTGGAATCCAGATAACCTTCGTTATGACAAAGATGTGATCAAATTCATTCAGGATTTTAATAAATCTGGAAAACTAATTGCGGCGATATGTCACGCGCCAGTGGTTTTGGCTTCTGCCGATATTCTTAAAGGACGAAAACTTACTGGATATTGGAACATTCAAAGTGATCTTAAAAACGCCGGCGGAATAGTTTCTGATCAACCTGTTGTTGTTGATTCAAACATTATTACAAGCAGACACCCAATCGATGTAGCCGATTTTTCTAAAGCTGTAGAAAGCTGGTTGGCTAAAAAATAATTCAAAAAAATAACGGAAGGTGAAATTCATCTTCCGTTATTCTCCAAAAAATATAAAACAATGAAAACAAATATTTTTGAACCCGCTAAAATTGGTTCATTACAATTAAAAAACCGCATTTCAATGGCTCCAATGACAAGAGCAAGAAATGCAAACGGAATTCCGAATGACGATAATGCCTTATATTATGCACAACGTGCCGGAGCAGGATTAATCATTACCGAAGGAACCGCGATTTCTGACACTGCAAAAGGAGTTCTTTATATTCCAGGATTATATACAAAAGAACAGGTCGAAGGCTGGAAAAAAGTAACAAAAGCAGTTCACCAAAAAGGAAGTACTATTTTTACTCAACTATGGCATGTTGGACGTGTTTCTCATACTTCAAATCAGCCCAACGGAATTGCGCCTGTTGGTCCATCAGATATTCAGGCTACAACTTCTTTTGCATGGGGTTATGACGAAAATGGAAAAGAAGGTCCTGTAATTTCTTCAAAACCAAGAGCGCTTTCAAATGCTGAAGTAAAACAAATTACTAAAGACTTCGCAACCGCATGACAAAAACGCAATTGATGCAGGTTTTGATGGCGTTGAACTTCACGGAGCCAACGGTTACTTGATCGAACAATTTTTAAATCCGTTTGTGAATAATCGTAAAGATGAATATGGCGGTTCTATTGAAAATAGATCTCGATTTTTATTAGAAACTATTGATGCTCTTATTGAAGCAGTTGGCCACGAAAAAACAGCTATCAGATTGACGCCTTATGGAGGTTTGGGAGATTTGCCTCATTATGATGAAATTGAAGCTACTTACCAATATTTGGCAAAAGAACTAAATAAAAGAAATCTGGCTTATCTGCATTTGATGGATCAGCAATCTAAAGGAAGCCATGCATTGCCTGATGGATTTTTGGAACGTTTTAGAACTTGGTATGATGGCGTTATCATTTTGGCCGGAAGCATGAACAGAGAAAAATCGGAACAACTGATTCAGGCAGGAACAATTGATATTGCCGGTTTTGGTGAACCTTTTATTTCAAATCCTGATTTAGTAGAACGTTTAGAAAACAATTGGGAATTGACTCCGCCAGACAGAAATCTTCATTATGGTTTAGGAAACCACGGTTATACCGATTGGAAAACGTATAAAGAACTTGAAATCGCTTAATTTATTTGCCAATCATTCGTTTACGAAGCCTGCTTAAAGATTCTGGCTTAATGCCAATGTAAGACGACAGCTGATTCTGTGATACCATTTGAAAAAGATAAGGTTCTTTTTTTAAGATTGTTTTATACCGCTCTTCGGGCGTTTGAAAATGAAGCATTTCTTGCCTTTCGATAATAATAAGATACGCAGATTCAGCAATAAGTCTTCCAAATTTTGACCAATTCGGGCAACTGTTATATAACTTTTCGACTTTTTCATATTCTAAAGCAATTACAGTCGAATCTTCCATCGCTCTGCAACTATAATGAGCCGTTCCTTGGGTAATAAAACTAGCAAAATCAACCAGAAAATCATTTGATTTTACAAATCTGCTATTGATTTCGTTTCCTCTGTAATCCACATAAAACATTCTGAAAAAACCACTTTCTATAAAATAGATGTGACGGCAAATTTCTCCTTGCCGCAAAAGATCAGTGTCTTTCTTTACTTCTAATCTGCTAATAATTGGCAACATAAAATTATACTCTTCATCAGACATCGGGACAACTGATGTAATAACGTTCTTAAGGGCATCCATACTATTGATTTTAAGAGAAATAAGTCCCTTAAAATTAGATTTAATTCTCCTAAAAACAAAATTACGTTCATTAAATAGTAAAGAAACGTTCTTAACCAAAGTCAATGGCATGAACAAAATTACCGCTCTATCTTTGTCATGCAAATAAGTTGAAAATCAAATATTTACAAACCATAAATTAAAATTCTATTACTAATAATTAAAAAACCTTAATCATGAAAACTAAATTCAACATCGAAACAAAAACAAACAAAAATTCAAAACTAGGATTCAGAATCCATCTTCTTGTATTTTTATTGGTTACTCCAATTGTGTTTATTATCTGGTATCTAACTGATACAACTTATCCTTGGCCACTTTGGTCTACAGCTTCATGGGCTATCGGAATTGTTTTCCACTATTTAGGTGTATTCGTATTTAAAAACAACAACCTTAAATACTATCGTCATGGAAACATTTAAACGCATTGTAACCGGTCATGACAGCGAAGGAAAAGCTATCATTTTATCTAGTGAAATCCCTTCACGAACTTATATGGTCGGCGGGCCAAATGGAGCTAAATTCCATGAAATTTGGAATACCAAACAAACTCCGGCATTGATCGATAAAGTATCAGGAGATCCTGAAGAAACTGCACTTATTCTCGGACCTCCAAAACAAGGAACAAGAATTCGAGTTATCGATTTTCCACCAGAAAGCGATGAAATCCGAAATCTTACTGCGGCTCAAGGCGCCGAACATTTCAAAACCATGAAAGGTGAACACGCTTCAAAAGCTGATGAAAATGCGCCTCATCCGTTAATGCACAAAACCGAAACCATTGATTACGGAATTGTATTGGAAGGCGAATTAACTCTAATTGTAGATCGTGGTGAAACCATCGCAAAAGCAGGCGATATTATTATACAACGAGGCACAAATCATGCGTGGAGCAATAAATCTGGAAAAATGTGTCGAGTAGTATTTATCTTGATTGATGGACAATTTGAAGAAAACCTTCGCTAAATCTTAAAACAACTGTTATGCGAGTACATCCTATAAAACCAGAAACCATGAACGATGAAGTTCGTTATGTGCACGATGAAGTTTTTAAACTCATTACACATAGTCAAGGTCCTGTTGTAATGACAAATAATGATGGCGCTTTAACCGGACCATTTCCTCCCATGCTTGCTTTCCCGCAATTTGGCATTCCGGCTTTAAGTTTTGTACGTTCTCTAGATAATCATGCAACACTTCCTAAAAAAGTGAGAGAAGTAGCCATTTTAACTGTCGGTGCGGCGTTTGGAGCACGTTTTGAGCTTTATGCGCATGAAATTATGGCCAAGCATTTTGGATTTTCTGCGGAAGCAGTTGCATCATTAGCATCCGGAATTTCTCCTTCTGAATTAAATCAGGAAGAAAAAATCGCTTATGAAATTGCATCAGTTTTAGTAAAAGGAAAAATCGTTCCCGATTCATTGTACCATTTTGCAACAGAAATAATAGGAAAAAATGGTGTTGCAGAACTTATATTTCTAATAGGAGCCTACACCCTACTTGCAACAATCTTAAATGGTTTTGATGTTCCTGCACCTTAAATCAATTATACAAAATCATATTTTCTCCAAAATTTAAAAGCCTTAAAGAAAGTTCTTCAAGGCTTTTTAATTTATTTACTATCTAATATAAATTCAAAATGGCATCGAGCTCGAGAATAGTATTTCCTGCAGGAAGTTTTTTTGGCGCAATTGCTAGTTTTTCAGCCAAAAATGCTGTAGAAATTGGTTTTAAATTTTTAAAAAGTCCTATTCCATTGAAGAATGAAATCAATGCAACTGAAATTTTTTCGCCCAAACGATCCGTATTTTCTCTAATTAACGGCCCGGGCCTAAAAACTAAATATTGGTCAAAATGAAGATCGGCTATGAAGTCTTCTAATTTTCCTTTCATTTTAGAATAAAACACACTGCTTTTTGCGGAAGCACCATATGAAGAAACCAAAACAAAAGACTTGATATTATTTTCTTTACCAATAGTCGCAAATGCGGCAGGAATATCAAAATCTATTTTCCATTGATTTTCTTTTGAACCCGCAACTTTCAGAGTCGTTCCGAGGCAAGAAAAAAGAACATCTCCTGTAATTAAATCCTTAAATTGATCTATTTTGGAAAAATCGACAATATTTTCTGTCAGCTTTTGATGTGTTTTGCCGATTGAACGCCTCACAAAAATTGAAACCGAACTGTAATCATTATTCTTCAAAAGCTCTTCAACCAATTCTTTGCCTGTTGAACCCGTAGCTCCAATTATTATTGCTTTCATAATACAGTTTTAGGAATTACATTTCTCTCTGCTAAAACTCTTTTATGCTGGAGAAATTCCTCATAAAAATAAATAAAAAAAACTGCTTAAAAAGCAGTTTCAAAAACTTTAGATTTTAAAGTGAACTAATATAACCTTCAACGTAGCATAATAAAAAAAATTCCCCCTTTTTTTATTTATTACTTTTAGTTTGGCGAATACGCGAACTTTGTCTCAAGATACATTTCTTCGAAATCAATTCCTGAAAAATTTAAAGTTTTTAAAAAGTGTTTAACTTTATTTTTCGCTAATTTGTTTGATCCTGTATAAAACAATTCGTTGTTTTCTTGCTTTTTATGCGTTGGAACAGGAATATCAGAATCAACAATATTGTGAATTTTAACTACATGGGCTTCAGGCAATAAAGAAGCTATTATTTCGCCAGATGATTTCATATTCAAACTTGGCTCTAAACATTCTAAACTGTAAATTGGATTGTTGGCATGTACCAATATTTTCTCCGTCATATCTGGCAAATCAGATAAAAAAAGCTGAATATCTTCCCGCGGTATAAACAATACGAGCATTTTGGCTTTTGCGGCCTCGCGTCGGCTGACTAATTTTACCTTTCCGTCCATCATTTGAACAAGATCCCGCATGTGGCTGTTGTTGCGTGTATGACTGATTAACACTTGGTGTCCTGATTTAGCGGCACGTGAGGCTAAATCCATTGTTGTTCTGCAAACTCCTATAAATCCAATTTTCATATCTTTTTATTTTTTAATCTACTTCGATTCCATAAAAAAATTCTTAAATCATAAAAGTAAAATGTTAACACCACAAATATAAATCTATATTGTAATCGATTGATTTGTAATAGCGTACCAATAAACCTACATTTTTGTAGATTTAAAACTACAAGTCGCAGATTCTAAATTTTGTTTGCTATGTTTGTGTCTCCAAATCTGATTGCACAAATGACGTTATCGACCACTTTTCGTTATTGCTGTTTATTTCTCTTGCTCACTGTGGCCAAAGGTTTCTGCCAAGATAACTATGCTTTCAGATGGTATACTGCTGATAATAATGAATTACCACAAAGCAGTATAAAAGCCATAGTTGCAGATAAATACAATTTTATTTGGATGACAACTGAAAACGGACTAGTTCGATACGATGGCAATACTTTTATCGCATTCAATGCATCTAATACTAATTTACAAGGAAGCCGATTTACAGATATTTTTGGGAGTGTCGAAAAAGACAGCTTGGTTTGCTATAATGAAGGAAAAAAGAGCTAGCAATCATTACTGGCCGAAAAATTAAAGTCATACAAAAAAACCTCCAATTTCTAATTACATTAGAAAAGGTGGATATTCTTTTTCTCATGATGGACTGCCTTCTTATCTTACCATCAATCCTGCCCACCAATTTTACATTAAAACATCAAATGGAAATATCTTTTTTATTGACAATGATGAGGTAGAATTATGCGATTCTAAAATGAAACGCCTTTATAAAATGGCGTATAAAAACAATAATGTTTTTAACTTTTTTGCATTTGGCAACACTCTTTTTTATCTCAATGATAATGGAAATTATGATAGCTTTTCAATAAACGGAAAAAATTCGGGACAGCTCGATCCTAATATTTTTAAAACAAAACCCAAAATTTTCTGGAACATTACCACCGGACAAATCTTCCTTTCCTTTAAAAACAAAATCTATCTTGTACAATTTAAAGATGGCAAACTTTCTTCCAAATATATTGTCGAATTCGATGAATTTGTCAACAGCAATATCGTTTCTATTTATTATGATGAATCTAGTCAAAAACTGTATTTAGGAAGCAACACAAATGGTTTGTGCATCATAACTTTCCCTGCTTTTAAATCGGTAAAAAAGGCGCCTGCAAAATCTGAAGCTTATTATGCCGCTCAAGCTTTTACTGACAGTACCATAATAACGCCACAAGGACTGATTTTCAACAATAAAAAACTAATTGATAGTTTGCCATTTGAAAAAATTGTCGACTTAAATGAAAAAATAACAATTACTCACGATAATGCTAAAAATATATGGCTTTCCAGACGCACCAATGTTTTATGCTATTTAAGAAGTTCTGGTTATAAAAAATACATTACTTATAAATTCGATCAAAATCCGAAAACAATATTCATTGACAATGAAAACAATATCTGGGTCAGTCTGGCTTATAATGAATTTCAAAAACCAAAATTATATCGTATAAAAAACGGAAAAACAACGTTGATTGCACTATTTAAAAACAATATCAATTTTATTGCTCAACGTGACGCGCAGACACTTTATTTAGGTACTGAAAAAGGTCTTTTTAGATATGAGAAAAAATCTCATAAGCTATTTTATATAAAAAATACGAATCAAATAAATATCAGAAGCATTTTCATCGACCATGAGAAAAAAATATGGCTGACCACTTATGAAAAAGGCTTTTTCCTTTATTCTCCAAATCGCAAGCATCTTCATTCTTTTCCAAAAGATGAAGACAATTACCTGAATTCTTCACATTCTATCACCGAAGATAAAAATGGATTTTTTTGGATTCCAACAAACAAAGGTCTTTTTCAAACATCAAGAAAAGCTTTGCTGACATACCTCAAAGATAAATCAAAGGACATTTACTATCATCAATATAACAAGGCTGATGGCTTTTTAACTAATGAATTCAATGGTGGATGCCAGCCTAACAGCAATTTTCTTAAAAACGGAAATATTGTTTTGCCTTCTATTAATGGCTTTGTATTTTTTAATCCTTATAAAGTAAAACCGCTCCTCCCAGGTAAAGAACTATTTATAGACAACGTAATTGTAGATCAAAAAGCAATTCAGCCAAATGATACTATTGTCTTGCCAAATAATTTTCAAAGGGTCAGCATTTTGATAGCGTATCCTTATTATGGCAATCCAGAAAATTTACATATTGAAGCAAAACTAGAAAAAACAGCAAACAGTCGTTGGGAACGAATAAAAAACGAAAGGTCGATTTCATTTACTACTTTGCCACCGGGTGAATATAAACTCAACATAAGAAGCTTAGCTAATTTTGAATCTGAATATGTATATAAAAGAATTTTGCTAAAAGTTCCGGCAAAATTTTATCAAACCATATGGTTTACCATCTTGACATACCTTTTGTTTATCGGATTTATAATTTCACTTTGGTATATCCGATTGTATTACATCAAAAGAAAAAATATAAAGCTGAAAGAGGTTATTGATATCAAAACAAAAAAATTGGCTACAACAGTCAAAAAACTGCAAAAGACGAAAAACACGCTAAAGCAAGAAATCAAACAGCAGGAAACATTAGTAAAAAGCATCAGTCATGACATCAAAAGCCCTTTAAAATTCTTGACAAATTCAATCACGCATTTATTTGAAAATGAAATCATTCAAGACGATGTCCAACTAAAAAAACACGTCGGAACAATCAAAATGTCAACTACGCAATTGTATGAATATGTTGAAAATCTTATTAAATACTCTTCTATTTTTATTGAAGGAAAAAAACTCGAAGACGACTGCTATTCCTTATACAATTTGATTGAAGAAAAAATTGACATTTTTGAAAAAATCGCTGAGGCCGAAAATATAGAAGTCATTAACAGCGTTGACCCAAAACTTCGCATCAGAACAAATAAAAAAGCATTGTCCATCATTATTCATAATTTGGTTGATAATGCCATAAAAAATGCTCCAAACGGTCATGTTGAATTATTTTCTGGAACCAAAGATAATATGTTGTTGCTTACTATTATTGACAACGGAAAAGGAATGAGCAAAGAGCTTATAGATTATTACCTTGATTTTTACAAAAATCCAATCGTAAAAAACTACCATTTGGGACTGCATATGATTATTGAGCTTCTTTTGATTATTGAAGGAAATATCAATATTACTAGCACAGAAGGAAAAGGAACTGCTATTGAAATAATGGTTGAATACGATTAATAATCGTAGGTTTTGAAAAGATTGATCAATTCAACCAAATTTGTGATTCTTAATTTTTCAAAAAGTCTTGCCTTGTAAGTACTCACTGTTGACATGTGAATATTGAGCATGTTTGAAATTTCAAGATTTCCGTTGCCATTTATCAGCATTTCGGCAATTTGAAGTTCTCTTTTAGAAAGACTTTCTAATGGGTTTTTCGATTTTTTGCTTATTCTAGTTTCCAACAATTTACTTACGAGCTCAGGAGAAACATAAGTCGAGGTCTCAAAAACAGAATTGATTGCAAATATCATTTTTTCTTCACTACAAAGCTTATTCAAATAGCCATTTGCTCCGGCAGAAATATATTGCAAAGCATATTGATCTTCTTCATGAGCAGAAAAAACCAAAATTTTTACGGCAGGCTGAATTGCTTTAATATCAGCAATCATCCCAGTATTTTTTCCTCCAGGAATATTGATATCTAAAAGCACTAAACAGATTGGTTTTTCCCTTAAAACCGCAAGAGCTTCGAAGAAATTTTCAGCATGAGAAATTTCTACATTTTCGATTTGTTTTTCTAAAACCATCGCAACGCCATTTCGTACCACCAAATGATCGTCAACTATTAAAATTTGCTTCATAGAGAAAAGAATTCGTATCAAATTAACACACTATTTTTTAAACAATTAAATTTTTAACGAAAAACTTTTTAGCCGAATCAAAAGCACAAAAAAAGGAACAGCAAATTCGCTATTCCTTCTTTATATTTTTTTAGACCAAAACTTAAAAAGTCACAAGCTTCACGCCCAATGTAAACCATCTTGAAGGTAATGGTACTGCTCCTACTTCGTAATATGTGGCATTAAATATATTTTGAGCGTCTAAAAATATGGTGAATTTATGAATCGACTGACTTACTCTAAAATCGTTAATCCAATACGACGGGCCAGTAATTCTTTCGTTAAAACGTGTTGCAAACAAAACAGAGAAATCTTTAAACTGATAATCTATGGTATTCGTAATTTGATGTTTTAGCGACGAAATCAAGTATTTTGAATAAATTTCTGTTCGTGAGCTTTTAAATTCTGAATCCAAATAAGTGTATGCTAAAAGAATGTTCAATCTAGAATCTTTAGAAAAATCGAATCTGTAAGTTCCACGCAAATTAATTCCGTTTGTATTTAAATCTCCCGTGTTTTGGCTCTGCCAAGGAACTGTCGTTGCGTTGCGCATCCAATCGATATAATTATCAATTTTTCTATAGAAATAATTCGCATTCAAACTCAAAGTTTTTTTATTGTATTTGAAGCCAATTTCACTTTGAAAAGCATTTTCTGAATCTAAATCTGGATTTCCGATATTTCCCGTTTGCTTCAAATACAAATCTGTAAAGGATGGAATTCTTTGGCTTGTTCCAACATTTCCAATAATTTTAAATGTCTCTGAAATTGCATAACTGGCATCAATTCCAGGATAAATCTGCCATTTATAATCGGAATTGTAATTAAAGTATGTTCCGATATTTACATCTAATTTTTCAGAAAAACTTGTTCTATATTCGGCGTAAAGCCCAACATTTTCACGATCGTGATCTCCGATATTTGAAGAATGAATGTCTTCGTTTCTGAATTCAGCTCCAAAACCAATTTCTCCTTTTGCTAATTTAACAGTCGAATTCAATTCTCCTGCTATAGAATTGGTATAATGCTGACTTCTTCCAACAGCCAAATTAGAGTTTCCTAAATAACGATAATCATCGTAATTGTATCTATAAGTAACTCTAGGCATAATTTTCCAGCTATCTGTAATAGAATGTGTGGACTGAATATTGGCAAATGTAGTCTGAACAATTTCTGTTGAATTTTTATCGCCTGGAGCTGCGTAAAATCCGTTAGCGCCAAATCCGTTATTGATATAGCCGGCCGAACCTAAAATTTCATTCTTATCATTGATCTGAACATTTCCTTGATAGAAAATTTTATTGTTCTCGAATGCCGTATTGTATCTATAACCATTGCTTTTGTCGTGAGAAGCAAAAATTAAATGCTGTTGCTTATCTTTTCCTAAAACAGCACCAGCCTGAATTCCAGTTCCGTAAAAAGTGTCTCCCGTATCTTCGGAATCTTTCTCGAAATTTGAGCCTGCATAAGTGCTCACTAAAAATCCAGAATCCGTTGGCTTTTTTGTAATAATATTGATCGCTCCAGTCAAACTATTGATTCCGTAAATTCTTGTCGCTGGCCCACGAACCACTTCAATTCTTTCGATAACTTCTACTGGAAGAGGCAAATTAAGCATATTGTGAGCCGTTTGCGAATCAATAACTTTTGCTCCATTTAAAAGAACGACAGTTTGCTCAAAACTTCCGCCGTCAACACTAATATCGGCTTGTGTTCCAAATGGCCCCCTTTGTCGAATATCAACGCCATTGGCGTATTGCAAGACTTCCTGAAGTGTTCTTCCCGGCAGTTTTTTAATAGTTTCGCTAGAAATAATATAAACATTTCTATTCTGCTTTGAAATTGGAGTACTAAAGCGATTTTCGTTAATTATAACTTCATCCATTTGATTAATGGAATCTTTCTTTGTCTGTGCGTAAAAATTGGTACAAATTACTGTCAAAACAGCAATATAGATTTTCTTCATTTTTGGTTTACTGATTTTTTTGCAAAAGTAACACCTTATTCTGCCCTGCACAAGCACTAAAATTTGCAAAAAAAGGAATAGCTGTTTGCTATTCCCTTTTTCCAATTTAACCTTGGGTAACAATAAATAAAAATTAATTAAAACTATTTTTAAAATTCGAAACTCCACTTTGCAACCAACTTAAATAATCCTCAATATCAGGATTATATGCCGAAGTTTCATTCAAAGTTTCGCCTTCATTATTTACCAATACATAAAAAGGCTGTGCATTGGTTTTGTATGTAACGGTTTGGAATTCACTCCATTTCTGTCCGATGTATTTTATTTTTTTCCTGTCAATTCAGAAACCACTTGTTCGTTTTGAGGCAATTCTCTTTTATCATCGACATAAAGCGAAATCAGAACAACATCTTCTTTCAAGACTTTAAGCACCTTTTGGTCAGACCAAACATTATCTTCCATTTTTCTGCAATTTACGCAAGCATGTCCTGTAAAATCAATCATTACGGGCTTGCGCATTTTTTTGGCGTAGGCCATTCCTAAATCATAATCGGTAAAAGCGATAATGTTATGCGGACCAAATTCAGCTCCTTCCGGCAATTTTGCAGTCAATTCATCTGAGTTTGTTCCTAAGCCACTCGGAATTTCACTATAATTCAACGGTGGCGGAAAACCACTGATTAATTTTAATGGAGCGCCCCAAATACCCGGAATTAAATAAATGGTGAATGACAGAACAACAATTCCGAGACTTAATCTTCCGACGCTGATATGCGGTAACGGACTGTCGTGCGGCAATTGGATTTTTCCAAACAAATACAAACTCAGCACTGCAAAAATCGCAATCCAGATGGCTAAGAATGTTTCTCTTTCCAGCCAATGCAATTGCAAAACCAAATCGGCATTAGATAAAAATTTAAAGGCTAAAGCCAATTCTAAAAAGCCTAAAAACACTTTTACTGAATTCAACCATCCACCCGATTTTGGCAATGAATTCAACCAACCCGGAAAAGCCGCAAACAAAGTAAAAGGCAAGGCTAAAGCCAACGAAAATCCAAACATTCCCACAAAAGGTGCAACACCACCTCTTGAAGCCGCTTCGACCAATAAAGTTCCTACGATTGGGCCTGTACATGAAAATGAAACAATTGCCAAAGCCAAAGCCATAAACAAAATCCCGATAATTCCTCCTCGATCTGCCTGACTGTCCACTTTATTGGCTAATGAATTTGGTAGCATGATTTCAAACGCTCCTAAAAATGACATGGCGAAAACCAATAAAAGCACGAAAAAAATCAAATTAAACCAAACATTTGTCGAAAGCGCATTCAGCGAATCGGCACCAAAAGCCCAGGTCACGACTGCACCAAGAAAAATATAAATCGTGATAATAAAGATTCCGTAAAAAACAGCTTTTCTGATTCCTTGTGATTTGGTTTTGCTTTGTTTCGTAAAAAAACTAACCGTCATTGGAATCATCGGAAAAACGCACGGCGTAAGCAAAGCGGCAAAACCAGAGAAAAATGACAATATAAAAATCGTCCATAAACTATCTAATTCGGCTTTGCTTTTCTTTTTTGTAATGACTGGTTTTACGGTTGTAATTGATTCTTTTGCAACAATTGTTTCCGGTTGAACTTCATCGACTGTAGCTGAATCAGACACTATCTTTTCTGGCTTTGCCTCAGAAATAATTTCTTTAGCAGAGGCAACTGTTGTTATGGACGGGCTTACAGAAAATTCAAGTTCATCATAACTCGGCGGAAGACAATTTTCATCGTTGCAAACCATATATTCAACCTCAGCTTTGATTTTAAAAGGTTTGTTTCCGATGTTTTTTATTCGTTGCCTAAAGGTCGTTTCTTTTTCAAAAAACTTAATCGACATTTTGAAAACAGGATCATTTATGGTTTTTCCTTTTTCTTCTTTTACACTTCCAATCAATTGAAAATCTGGAGTTTTAGCAAAAGTAAAATGAGTCGGAATTGGGCCTCCGTCAGAAACTTCCTGGCTGTATAAATGCCAACCTGTGTCTAAAGTTGCTTTTGCCTGCAATTCGTATTCAGTATCCGAAATCTTTTCGACACTGGTTTTCCACTTAATGGGAGTATAAATCTGAGCCTTTACCATTATTGTAAACAACAACAGCAGACTCACTAAAAATATGTTCTTGTTCATGGGTAAAATTTTAGAAAAGAGGGCTGAATAGCAAAAAACAACCCTCTCGTAAATTCCGATATTACAACTAATAATGCTTACTAATTCAAAATATCAATTGATTACGGAAGTACAAATTAAATTCTGGTAATTAAGATTTCTCAAATTATTTTAATGGTTTGAAAACGATTTCATACGAATCGGCTTTGTTTAAAAACGAATTCGCAAAATCCTGAATATCTTTTGCCGTAATTGATTTTACAATATTTTCGTAATTTTTAGGGTCATCCATATTGAGATTTTCTCTAAAATAGTAGTAAACCAAATCGTATGTATATTTATTAAAATTTTTACTATCAGCTTTCGTTTTCAAATAATTGGTTCTGGTTTTCTCAATATCTTCAGAAGCAATTTCACCTTTTTTCACTTTATCTATTTCCTGATAAACGATTGGCATTAAATGATCTACTCTGTTTGCATCACAGTCAAATGAAATTTCAAGTTTAGTAGTTGGAGCAGGATATTTTGTCGAAAGACATTGAACATAAGCACCATAAGTACCACCTTCTTTTTCACGTAGACTTTCTGTGTATCTTAAAGTCAAAATATCACCAAAAAACGATGCTAAAATTTTATTCTTTTCAGAATAAGGATATGCTTTTGTATAGTTGATTTTTACAGCACTTTTTGGGGTTTCCATTTTTATAAAAACCACCTTGTTTATTTTGCCAGAAATCCATTTTGCTCTGTTGTCTTTATATCCTTCTTTACGCTTAACGCCATCAATGCTGGCAATATATTTTTCTAATAAAGGTTTTAAAACTTCAGGCGTTACATCTCCCACAATAGTGAATTCAAAATTCGAAATATCAGAAAAACGATCTTCATAAATGGCCTTCATTTTATCAAAAGATAAATTATCAATATATTCTTGATTGAGAAGAGGCATTTTAGGATTGTTTTTTCCATAGATAGCTACAGATGTACTATCATTCATTTTAGAATTAATGTCTTTTTCTTTATTCTTTAAAAAATTCTGAAATCTTTCTTTCATTAAAGAAAATTGTGTCTGTTCAAATCTTGGTTTTTCAAAACGTAGATAAACTAACTGCATCATCGTTTCAATGTCTTTAACATTAGCTGAAGCAGAAATCGCTTCTGACATTGGAGTAATCATTGGGGTACAACTTGCAATTTTACCTTTCAGCATCTTTTCTAAATCAGTAACCGAAAATAATCCAACTCCTGACATCGTAGCAAGATCTGTAAAACGTTGCGCTGACGGAAGGTCTTTTCCATCATACAAGGAGGTTCCGCCAAAACTATCGGCATATAGAGTTACTGATTTTTTGTTTTTATCAGCAAATTTGTAATGCACTTTTACGCCATTGCTCAAAATATAGGTAGTTGCACCAATTTCTTTCGTTTCTTTTTCTGCTACAATTTTTCCAGGCTTTAAATCGGTTCCATCCATAAGTGACTTAGCCACAAAAGTATCTACGTATGGCTGTAGCGAAGTATCATTTTCAGCTTTCTGAATGATATCAAATGCTTTTTCCTGTATTAAATTCTCCTCTCCTTCTACACCTGTAACCGTTACAACACGGTTTTCTTTTGTGTATAATTTTGAAATTTGTTCCTGAAGAATTTTGCTGTCAATATTTTTCAAAATGCTTTTTGTCATTTCAAATTCTACTGTAGGATCTGCAATTACTTCGTGATTCAAATAATCATCTTTCACCATTCCGATAACTTGTTTGTGCGGAATCTCATTTAGTTTTTCTAAATAATTTTCGTATCCAGAAATCGTTTCTTTAGAAGCTCTTTCGATTTCTCCGGTTGAAAAACCAAATTTATACGCACGAACCCATTCATTCATAACAGCTGTAAAGGCTTCCGCTTGTTTTCCTGGTTTTGGACTCAAACTCACGATAAAAACATCATTCAGACGTGAATATTTCTGATAACCAATTTGTGCACCTTTAAAAGGACATTCTTGCTTTTGTGCCATTTCTGACAAACGATTGTTTATGATTTCAAAAGCAATACTTCTTTGTGTCGATTTTTCTAAATCGGCAAAAGTTCCAGTGGCTTTTTCGGCCGTATGGCGAACCATAAAAGTGATATTTGAAGCCGAAATTTCTTTATCCAAAGCCAATTTGAAAGTTGGTTCCACTCTTTCTGGAATCGCGATTTCAAAACGATTTTTAGGATTTTGAGGCGTCGGAATATCTGCAAAAAGTTTTTTGATTTTCGCTTCTACTTCATCTGAATTGATATCTCCAACAATGGCGATTGCCTGTAAATCCGGACGATACCAATCTTTATAAAAATCCTTTAAAACCTGATATTTAAAATTTTTAATGATTTCCATATCGCCAATCGGCATGCGGTCTGCATAAAGCGAATTGTTGTAATAATAAGGCGCCAGCTGATTGTAAATTCTGGCGCGGGCATTTTGTCTTGTACGCCATTCTTCGGTAATAACGCCGCGTTCAGCATCGATTTCTTCATTCGTCAGCGACAAAAAATTTGACCAATCGTGCAAAACCAGCAAGCACGTATCAACAACACTTCCATCTTTTGATGGAATATTATCTAGGTTATAAACTGTTTCATCCGTACTTGTATATGCATTTATATTTTTCCCGAAAACGGCTCCTTGTTTTTGAAGTGTATTCAAGATTCCTTTTCCTTCAAAATGCTTGGTTCCGTTGAAAGCCATATGTTCCAGAAAATGCGCCAAACCTTTCTGCTGGTCGTTTTCTAAAATCGAGCCAACATTTTGAATAATGTAATAACTTGCCGTATTTTTATTTACATCAGTTGGATAAATATAATACGTCATTCCGTTTGGCAGAACTCCTTTTTTATTTTTTGGTTGACTGCAATTGGGTCGCTTCCTTTGTAATTTTGGGCTTGTGAAAAAGGCAAAAAACCTATCAAGAACAAAAAGACTATAGATATTTTTTTCATTGATATTTTATTAGAACTTTATTAATTATTATTCTATGCTCTGAGGAACTGTTCCTATAACTTTAACTTCCTTTAATTTTAGACTAAACCAGCCAATATCATCTTCATCAATTAGATAAACTTGCTTTTTATTGCCAATTAATTCCGTTGCTTCTGCCAAATTATATTTCGTCAAAAATTCATATGTAATAATTACATCTTTTTTCTTTTTAAGAAACGATTTTTTAACCTTTATTTCTTGAGGAGCAACTTGATAATGATGCATAAAGGTCATTGCTAATTGATATTTACCATTATATCCAAAAACATAATAATAATTTAAATCGTCTGGTTTTATATTATTATTTGAATTAGAAAACTGATTTTTATCTCTTTTGAAATAAACATAAACAGTATCTGAGTTTTTAATTTTTTCCAAATTCTGCGAAAGCATAACCAAGGGAAAAAATATAACGGACAATAATAAAAATCTCATTTTTTTAATAGTCAAATTAGCCTGTCTAGTCTTATTTTAACCTTTCAATAATTTATCCAACTGCACTCTCAATTCCGGATTTGACGGACGAAGCGCATCGGCATTGATGATATTTCCTTTTGTATCAAACAATAAAAATCTTGGAATCGCATTTACATCGTAATTTTTAGCTACATCAGAACTAAAATCTTTATCTGCCATTAACTGAATTCCTTTTAATTGTTCTTTAGTAACAAAGTCTTTCCATTTTTGAGCGTCTTTTGGTTTATCTAATGAAAGACTTACGAACACAATATTTTTTCCGTGATAATCTTCTTCGATTTTTTTCATATGCGGAATCTCCGCTTTACAAGGTCCGCACCAAGTTGCCCATAAATCGATGTAAACAAATTTACCTTTAAAATCTGAAAACGAAACTGGTTTGTCGTTGATATCATTGTATGTGAATTCAAGTCCTTTTTGACCTACGTTTTTATGAAGCACTTTTTCGTATTCTACTAAAAATGTTTTGCTCGCGACTGAGATCATGTAAGGTTTAATGCTTGGTGCCACTTTTTCATATTCTTCGATTTTCATTCTTGAAGTTGCTACCGCATCGCGCAAATAAACATCTTTTAAAGCCGGATCTGTAATATGTGTAATTGCTTCTGCTATGTCCAAACGCTTTGCAGGAGTGGCGCTGTTCATACTTACATAAAAGAAATAATTTGACATCAAAGAAACTCCGTTTTGCAATTTCAACAAATCTGGATCTGTGAATTTTTTATCTGTTTCCCAAGTTTTTATTACAGCTGGACGATCATTTTTATCAGGAAATGCGCTTCTTGGCATTCTGAAAAAAGTATACGTAAGTTCTTCAACATCTGTTGCAACGGCTAATTTTAAAAGCTTGTCAAATGCGAGCATCTTTAGTTTTTATTGATTTAGAAAATTCATTGGCTTTAGCAATACCTTTATCAATCCAAGGATAAAAATCTACGTAAGTAATATTTGTTCCAAGTCTTGAAAATGGCGCAAATTCATTATAAATTTCATTCGCTTTTTGAACCAAGACATTCTGTCCAACGTTTTTTCCGCTTAAAACATAATTCTCTTTATTGATTACCAAATTAATGTCCAATTTTGGTTCTAAATACAAACGAATTAATTGATTTCTAGATTTAAATTGTCCGTAATCCACATAATAAAAGCCAGCGACTGAAACTGGTGTCATAAAGCCAAACTCCCCCAATGAGTTAACTTTAGCGGTAGCGACAACGGCTGGCTTTCCTTCTTCAACATTGTAAAGCGTAACTTCTTTTGCAATAAAATCTGGGATCGAAATGATTCCTTTTATCACTGCATATTCTGAAATGCTCTTGGCAAAACTCATTTGAGCCGTAAACACGGTCAAAATGAAATAAAAAATGTGTTTTTTCATGATATTTATTTGTTTTTTGTTTGATGTTTAAATTGAAATTCGAAGCGACTGATCACCTTGTTCGATAATCAAATCTTTGCTTTCTTTGCTTTCTTTCAGCTTTTTAAGATTTTCTGGATTCAATAATTCTTTGGCTTCAAAATCGTTTATTTGAGTGACTTTTGCTCCAATTTTTACTTTCTTTAAATCTTCATTCTGTTGATCGATAATTCGTTTTACCAAAAGATTCTGGTTTTCGTCAAAATCCAGATCGAGTCCGGCGAAATAAAATGAAGATCTTTTTTTGAAGTTTTTATTTGGTTCCAGATAAACGGTTTTGTGCGAGCACATCGATGGTAAAATTGAAACGTTTGATTAAATCGATTCCGAGTGATCCATCGGCGAAAGCCCAACTTTTATTGGCTTCGTCATATTCCTGAAGCGCAATTGTTACATTTGGAAAATTATTCCCATTAATTGCAACATTCGGAATTGCGCCACCCACAATTTTGGTTTGCTTTCCTAAACTATAATTTACCGAAGTGTATTCTGTTTTTAAACTTGTTTCGAGATTATTTTTATGATTAAAAGGTCCATACGCAATTAAATCATAACCTGCTCCAGTATCAAAAGTGAAATTGCCTTCGACCGATTTTTTGTCTTCAAAAGTCAGATTCATTTTTACTACCGGAAGCCCCGATTTATAATCAAAAACTAATGGCTTTGCTTTTCCCCAATAATTGAAATTTCCGAAATTGTAAAGATCAATCGTCATCGTATCAAAATTGACCGAAGTGATATAATTGCGAAGCAAATTGGCTCCAAACAATCCATCGTAAACGCCATGTTTTGGAAAAATAACCAAACCTTGGTTTTTTAAAACTTGATCGCCAATATAAATGGTATTGTCTGCCGAATATTGTACTTGCTGACTTCCACCAACTACAGATGCAGATTTGCTTTTTGTCACCACAACTCCAGCTTTGTAAGCGCTGTCAGGATTCAACGCCATTCCGTCTGCGCCTGTATCAAAAAGCATTAAAAACTCACGATCGGCTTTGTTTAATTTGATTTTGATGGCGATTCCGTTTTCAATTATTTCAAACGGAATACTGGCTACTTCTTTTACAGTGGCATGTCGGTCGACTTTGTACAAACCATCAAAAAAAGTCACATACAAGATTTTATTATCTGAATTGAAAACAATTTGAGTTGGTTTCTTTTCTTTTCCTTTAAAACAAAAATCGGCCAAAACAAAAGTCTCGTTTTTAATTGTCACCGATTTTCCTATTTGAATAGAATCTAAAACCGGGAAAGCTTTGAAAATACTGTTAAGGTAAAATTCATTTGAAGAAGAATCTCCAGCACCTACAGTAAATTCAGGCGCTAGAAGATTTTTTATTTCGCTGTAATTTTTATTCTGAAAGGCTTTTTCAAAAGATTCAATAACTTTTTGAACGCTGTTTTGAGCGCAAACCGAGTATCCAAAAATCATTATTGAAAACAAGAATATCTTTTTCATTTCGAATTACTTTTGTAAAGTATAAGGATTGTTCGAAGTTTTTTGAACTCCAAAATCTTTCAATAAAATCTCTTCAAATTTTGTCCAATCTTCTGCAGAATAAAGCGGTTTCATTTCTTCCAAAAGCTTTTTGAAACCAGCTAAATCATTCGTTTTTTCAAACTCTTTTTCTTGCGTTGCAAAATGGTAAATACATGATTTGTAACACTTGCTGTTCCATAATCTTTGTAAAGTTCTTTTGCATTTTTAAAAAGAAATCATCGTATTGACGACCAATTCTTAATCCCGTAATAATTACGAAAGGAACTTCAGCTGTTAATGAAGGTTGCGCTTTTAAATACGCATCAGCAGTTTCAAAAGAAACATTTCTCTTATTTGCTAAATAAGCCTGTGCATAAAATTCCGGATACTCTTTTTCCTGAATTTGTGGACTGTACTTTTTGAATATTCCTTTTTTTGCGTTTTCTTTTGACTTTTGCAAAAGTGTCGTTAACTGTTCTACGCTTTGAAAGCCGGTTTCTATATCAATAATTTTTCCATCAGAATTCATTAATAAAAAAGTTGGAAATCCAGTAACACCATATTTCATGCATAACTTTTTACCAATTTCTTCTTTCAAAATATCCGATTTGAAAGTCACGAAATCTGCATTCAAAACACTGGCAACTTTAGGATCAGGAAAAACATCTTTGTCCATTTGCGCGCACGGCATACAGCCCGTAAAATACAAATCGACAAAAATTAACTTTTTCTCCTTTTGTGCTTGTTTTTTAGCAAGTTCCCAACTATCATCAGCTGGATTTGTCTGTGCATTTAAGGCAATAGAAGAGCTGGCAAGCGACAAAACTGCACTTGCGATTTTAAAAAAACGTTTCATAAAATGTGGTTTTTTAAGAAACCGAATGAAGAATGAATTTCGCGCTTCATCCGGTTTCGTTTTAGAGTAATTAGATTATCTGGCTCTGAATGCAACATCAACGATTTTGCAAAGGCCTTCATATTTATTTGTTAATATTAAATCGCCGTTTACTGGAGGAACTGTATAAAGTTCCATTGTGCCCGATGTTCCGTAACTTCCAACAATCAATTTTTTGTTGGCACCATCTTTCGCATTGCTAATAAAACCAATATAAGTTATCTCTTCAACACCTTTATTAATCATTAATTTAGCCAATTGAGTTCCGTTGTCATATTCATAAACCTTGCCTCCAACTGCATAAAACAAATATCCTGAATCTGGGCTTACTGCAAATTTTGTTGCTTTGTCAAATTCTGGAGCGTTCAAAATTTCTTTGTAATAACTCTGAATCAAACCTCTTGAAAAGCGCAACAAATTGTATTTTCCAGTCGCAATATTTTTTAGAACGGCAAAATTCTCTAAGTCGTTATAATTTGATGTAGTCATATAAATCAAATCAGAATTAGTATTATTCCAATCTAAAACTGTTTCAGAAGGTACTACAGGCGGCATTGTCGAACAATTTCCTTTTGAATAATTGAAACGAACGAAACGACGCGCATTTTGATCATAAAAAACCGGTGCACCTGATGAGCCTCTGTTTTCAGCAATAAATGGTGCGGCATAAAAAGTTTTTGTTGCCGTTTCCATTATATTTTGAGGCAAACCGTATTTTATATTAAATGCACGATAGAAATAATAAATATCTCCTTTGGTGTAAAGAAAGTTCTCTCCCCCAATTGGTGATTTCATAAAATCGACTCCAAAATTAGTTGGCAATGCACCTCCAACGGTTTCATAAGCAATATTTTGCGACTGTGCCCATCCAAAAGAATCTGGATCTATTCTGGCAGTACCATTTTCTGTTGTTGTTACATAAACTCCATAGGTCGCAGAAGTCGACAATGCCTGAGAAAAACAAGAAACATCAACTGCTTTTCCCGTTAATTTTAATGCTGAACCACTCGCATCTAAAACATCTGTAATAATACGTGGTCGCGCAACGCCTGGTATGATAGAAATCATATCTAAACGTGCTTTATTATTAACATCTCCAATTAAAAGCCAACCCTCATAAATAGCCGAAACCACATTTAGCTTAAAAGGTTCTTGTCGCCAAGTAACGCCTGTAACTTTGTCTTTTACTAAATAATAGACATTATAACTTCCCGGAGCTAACTTTACTACTCCATCGAAATTTTTAGTCGTTGCTATTAATGTTTTTGATTCTAATAAAAGTTTAGAGGGATTGAGTGCTACCCATTCATAACTATAGCGGTCTGGATCTTTGCTATCATCTAAAGTTGCATTTAAATTAGGCGTAATTTTAAAGTTATCTCCCGTATAAACCGTGTATGATTGCTCGATACCTGTCGCGTGTATTTCATTTATTGCATTATACTCATAATTCCCTTCATCTTCTGCACAACTATAGGTTAAAACCAGCATCAGTGACAGAATAAATTGAATCTTTATATTTTTTAACATAATGTTCTCTTTTTAAAATTTACAAAATGATTTTTAAGGAAAGATCATTTCTTTTCCGTCCTCTTCATAAATAGTGTTGCCCGATGCTTTTTGGTCAGCCAAATAACGTTTCATAAAAGCTTGGTAATACATGAAATCAGCAATGGCAAGTCCAGGACCTCCTAATTTCTGATTGAAAATCGCCGGATCCAAATGAATCAAATCACACATCAAGAAAAATTTCTTTGCCGTAAAAACGCCTAGATATGGTGCATACCAGCCAATAGGTCGCGTTAATTTATCATCAAAAGAAAGTTTGAAAGTAATAAAGCTGATTCTTTTATGTGTCAGTACATTTATTTCTTTGCTTTTCATTTCAGTCTTGAATGATTCGTTTTCTTCTAAATTCAAAATCAGCAAAAAGCTGTTTTTCTTCATATCTTCAGTTCTGTAAATCTTAATAGGAAGATCATTTACTACTTTCCCGGCAGGAATAACAAAATCTTGTGGAATTTCAAAGTGAGTTCCGGCAATAGCTGTACTTTTTGGATCAACAACTACTTTTACTTTTCTGTCAACATCGCTACTATTTCCTTGTACCTGAATTGGAAGATTATAAGTTTTACCAACAATCACAGGTTTTTCTAGAGCAAAAGTAAATCCTACGCTATCGGTTACGGTTGTCGTTGCTCCATCAGAAATTCCGAAAACAGAAGGCGCAAAATAAACGCTGTTAACTCCTGAATATGTTGCAATTTCTTCATGATCACATGAAGCAAAACCTAAAATCGATAAAAACAATATGCTTAAAATGAATATTTTTTTCATGTTACTTTGTTTTAAATTATTGGAAATTAACTTCAATCTCTGGTAATGGCACAACATATTGCAGTGCTCCCATAGTCAGATTTCCAGAAGTCGCTGAACCGTTAGGAATCGTAGTACTGTTGATTCTTTTGTAATAAAAAAACAACTGTCCCTCCCCTATAAATTCTTTTTTATACTCTTTTGTAACTTCTGTAGTAACATTTGCAGTAGCCGCTAAATTTGCTAAACCACGATTGAAACGAAGCGTATTCAAAAAAGCAATTCCATCTGCTGGTACCGGTGCTGTTTCTGCGGCAATCAGGTACATCTCTGAAAGTCTAAACATAGGAATCTGTAAACGGAAAAGCTTATCTTTATTTACTACATCTTCATATTTATAAAATGTCTTTTGCGTTTTTCCTCCAACAACAGGAACTTTCCAGCTTGGCAAGCTTCGGTAATCATTATCATTTGATTCAAAAACAGCTGTTAATCGGCTCAATAAAGGCGCATAAATAGCTCCATCTGCCAAATTATAATCAAATAAAGCTTTTTGTTTTGCATATAATCTGTAATCGCTTAAAGCGAAAAAGTTTTCAGATGAAAAAATTCGGTCAGGATTTGTCGCATTTGTAGCTTCTAAAAATGGAGTCCAAGGAAAAAATGTCGTCGTTTTTGTAAAATTAATAACTTCATTTGCAACTGCAGATGCGCCCGTTTTATCTCCAGAATATAATAACACACGAGCTTTAAGACATTTTACAGCCAAATAATTCATACGCAGACCTCTGTTTGCCGAATAATATGGATTCGCATCAAAATCTGCTGTCGCATTGTATTTTCCTGAAGTAAGAATTGGATCTTTTTGAAGCAATTCTAAAGCTTTGTCCAAATCTGCCAGAATCTTAGCAACAACATCTTTGGCTGAAATCAAAGGCTGGTTTGCTGTAACAGGAGAATCATAATACGGAATTGCTTGAAGAGATGGATCAACTTTATAAATTGGCCCGTATAAACGCAACATATCAAAATGCACCATTGCTCTAATTCCGATAGCTTCTCCTTTTAAAAGATCGGCTTTTTCTTTGGAAACAATTCCGGCATGTTCATCCATGCTTTCTAAAAACTTGTTAGCATACAAAATAGTTTTATATCCTGCTTCCCAAATAGTAGAAAACACAGCTTTGGGATGGCTTTCTGTATAAGCGTAAGATGCGATTTTACTTTTAGAAACATTGCTTGTCATATTGTACTGCTGTCCTAAAATTTCTACTGCATCCATGGTAAGCTGGCGTCCGTATAGTTCATCAGATACAAGACTCAAATAAAGTCCGTTGTGCACATTTTGCATTCCGGCTTCATTTTCAAATATTTGGCTTTCTAAAATTTTATCCTGAGGCGTTACATCCAAGAAATCACTACAGCTTGTCGCCGTCAATGAAATCAAAATAATGCATGCTATTTTATTTAAATACTGTTTCATAATTGCTGTATTAAAATGATACGTTTAGACTTAAAGAATAAATTCTTGAAAAAGGATACTCAATACCTCGCTCTGCTTTTATCGTAGAAACTCTAAAAAACTCATTTGCGTAAGCATTAAATCCTAAACCTGCCAAACCTGATTTATTAAGCCAAGCTCTATTGGTTACGCGATATCCTAAACGAAGAGATTCTCCTGAGATATAATCTGCTTTTTGAATGAATCGAGAAGAAATTGGAGTATTATTTGTCAAGCTGATTGCTTTAAATTGTGCCATTTGCCCCGGAGTTGTCCATCTATCTGTAAAGGCTCTTGCATCTTGATTATCAAAGATATTGCTTGAGCTGATGTTTTCAACTTTATCATATAAAGCAGTGTTAAATTGATCTGCTCCAAAACTATAGCGGATAAATACGCCTAAGCTGAAGTTTCCGTAATTAACACTTGTAGAAAAAACTCCAGTTGCAATTTCTCTTGAGTTCCCCATGATTCGTTCATCATTTTTATCTAAGATAAATGTAGTTTCACCATTTTTCTTCAAGAAAACTTCTCTTCCTGTAGCAGGATCGATTCCTAATGAAGGTACTGCCCAAAGGTCGTTTGTGCTTGCTCCATCATAAAATCTTGTAAGGCTGGTCGTTTTTTTAGCGGCATCATTTAATGAAGCCAAAGCATTATTGAAACCGCCTAATTCGTTTTCGTTTGTAGTTGCTGTCAAGCCAACAGCCCAAAATAAATTAGCCTTTGGATTACTTATAATAGTGTAATTTGCTTTAAGCTCAAGACCTTGCGTTGTGATGTAACCAATGTTCAACGGGTAAGCAGTAACTCCGGTTGAAGCGACAAGATCAATCGCAACAATTTGTGGAGAAGTTCTACGTCTGTATGCTCCAAAAGTAGCAGTAAGCCTGTTTCTAAACATTGCCAAATCTAATCCTAAAGACAAATCTTTTGTCTTTTGAGGCTCTAAATCGACATTCGCTAATTGCGAAACATTTAATCCCGCACCAAAAATATTTGTATCATCATCATAAGTATAAATGTCATGAGAAGCAAATCCCACAAGATTCTGATTTCCGGTTTGACCATAATTTGCACGAAGTTTCAAGATATTCACTATATCTTCATTCATGTTAAACTCATAGTTCATATTCCATCCAAGACCAATACCATAGTAAGGTGAATATTTTTTATTTGTTCCAAAATTGGTTGCTCCAGAAATCGTGTGCGTTAAATCAAGCAAATATTTTCTGTTGTAAGCATAGTTCAGCTGATTGGTTAAATCGACGCTTCGCACCATTTCGCTATAATTTGATGGTTTTGAATTGACTTCAAATCCAAAAGCGAAATTAGGATTACCCGGAACTCCTAACGGAAATCCTCTTAAAGTTGAACCATAATAACCATATCTTGTTTCTAATGCAGAAGCTCTCAAAGTATAATTAAGCGAGTGAACATTATTGAAAACATTTGAATATGTTCCTCCAATATTTCCGTTCCATTTATTGGTCAGATAATCTGTTCTTTTATAACTTCCTTTTTCTGTTGGAATATCTGAAATAAATTGTGTGTCATCTGGCGAAATAAATTTAGTCGATGTAGTCTGTAATCTTGAAACTGAAATTGCGGCAGTTGTTTTGATATGAGGATTAACATCATAATTTACAGCAAAGTTGTTTGTAAAATTAAAATCTACACCTTTGTCGAAGCTGTTTAAACGAACATTATACAAAGGGTTTTCTTCCTGATTTACATAATCATTCACGATTGGGTTTCCAACTGGTATATTAGTTCCGTCTAAGTAACGTGTTGGAACTCCGTTTTCATTATATTTTTCGTAATAAGGACTCGCTTTTGCCCAAGTAGAAAAAGAACCATAAGGCGATTCCTGATTATTTCCACCCGAAATAAAGAAGTTATTATTGAAGCTTATTCTTTTCTTTCTATAAATTAAATTTGCATTATATCCCCATGTATTATGTTCAGAACCTTTCATAGTTCCTGACAAAGATTTATAATTTCCAGCAAGATTAAATCTAAATTCGTCTGATCCTCCCCCAATGGCTAAACTGTGTCCAGAAGTAATTCCCATTTGAATTGGTTCGTTCAGCCAATACGTATCAACACCGCGACGCACATCTGCCAGACGTTTGTTATAAATTTGGTCCCATTTATATTGCACGGCATAGTCGCCAAGACGTGGTACTACATACGCTTTAGAAAGTCTTTCGAATTCTAATTTCTGTTCAGCATTCATTAAATTATAAACACTTAAATCTGCCAATTCATAAGATGAATTATAGACATAAGAAATTTGTAATTTTCCTGCAACCGGCTTATTTGTTTCAATAACAACAACTCCATTTGCAGAACGTGAACCGTATAATGCTGTTGAAGCGAGCATCTTTAAGAAGCGTAATGTTTGCAATTCTGTTTATATCTAAATCAACAACCTGCTGTAGCGTTGTTGGGAATCCGTCCAAAATAAATAATGGTTGATTCGGATCTTCTTTAAAACGATCATTTACCTGATTTACAGATAAACTAGTCTGTCCTCTCACTTCAATAACCGGCAAAACATTTGGATTTGAACCTGCAATATTGTTGTTCAAAACCATAAAAGAAGGATCTAAAGTTTTTAAAGCCTGCACAACATTTTGTGTCGAAACCTGTCTCAACTCCTCACCTCTATAAGTAGAAACTGCTCCCGTAATTAATTCTTTTTTACGAACTGTAACCCCTGTATTTATGGTCACACCACCAAGTTCTTTGGTTTGTTGCCGCAAAACGATATTAATAACTTTTCTTTTATCAACTGGGATTATTTGTGCCAAATGTCCAATGTAGGTAAACAAAAGATGACCATCTTCTGGAGCTTTGATCACATATTTTCCGTCAAAATCAGTTTGAGTAGCTACAGTACTGTTCTTTACTTTTATGTTTACACCTGGCAGAGGCTCATTTTTTTCATTGGTAACAATACCTTTAATTTCAATATATTTAGACTGAAAAACGGCTACGTTTTCTTTTGGAAGTTTTCTAACTAAAATTGTATTTCCACTTGACAAACTAAAATCGAAATCTTTATTAGGGAAACTGGCTTCTAATAAGTCATTTACTTTAATTTTGCCCTTTTTCAAATGTACTTTAGGCAATTTTTTAAATAAATCTTCCTGATAAATAAAAGTGTAATCTGTTTGTTGTTTGATAATATCAAAAACTTCGTCAACAGTTACTGTTTTATCAGCCGCAATTACAACTTTTGTGTTTTGTGAAAATAAATTTGCTGGAGAAAAACCAAAAATTGTTGTACAAAACAAGAAGATAAAAGTTCTCATAATGTTAATAATTAGCCTATTTCTAATATAGAAATAAGCGCTGGTTAATTTAAATTTCATAAATTTACATGTTAATTGGTTGGTTGTTAAAAAATGATTAATTGATTAATACACAGAAAGGGATGAAGTGCGGTACGGTGAGAGGTCTGAACTTTAATCCCTTTTCTTTTTATTTAATTATAATCTTATTGTCTTTTTTCTCATAGGCATTAATGAAATTAATATTCTTGATCGTGGTCAATATGTCTTCTAATTTTTGATTTTTATTCAAGACTCCATTAAATCTTACATTTCCAAGTGCTGGATTTGCGAACTCAATATCAACATCATACCATCTTGACAATACTTTTGCGATATCTTTAAGAGGCATTCCTTTAAAAACAAACAATCCTTTTCTCCACGAAATTTCGTTGTAAACATCAACTTCAGCAATTGAAATATGGTCATCGCTCTTGCTGATTCGTGATTGTTGGCTTGGTGCTAAAATTTCTTTCGCAGTGGCATTGCTTACCGCCACTTTTCCTTGTACTAATGTGGTATAAATAGCTGTTTCGTCTTTGTAGGCTTTGATATTAAATTCGGTACCAATAACCTCAACATTTTGCATTTGGGTTTTTACTTTAAACTTCGAGCCTTTGTGTTTCGTACTTGGCGATACTTCAAAATAAGCTTCTCCATACACCAATTCAACTTGTCTGATTTCGCCATCAACAAAAGCAACCGGGTATTTTAATTGTGATTCTGAGTTCAGCCAAACTTTGGTGCTATCGGCCAACTGAACAAAAAACTGTCCTCCTCTCGGAATCGTTAAAAAATTATTTGCTATCGTTGCAGTATTATTTTTACCGTTATAAATTAATTTTTCTCCATTACTAGTTGCGTTTCCTTGATTGTAGGATTCTCCTTTTTTCAATTCAATAACAGATCCGTCTTCTAGAGTCAATGTTGCTTTATCGCTTCCAATCAAAATATTTTTATGAGCAACAACTGGAATATTTTGTCTCGTATTTTTCCCTGTGTTGAATAACAACGAAATTGAAATCAACATCGCCACTGAAGCCGCAACCGCAACTTTAAAACTTGTTGTAGAATAAAATGGCCTTAACGGAATAACTTTTGTTTCTTCAGATTTTATTGTCTTTTGAATCCGATTAAGCATTTTGCTCTGAATTTCTTCTTTTGGTCCTAATGCATCATCCCATTCTTCTGAAGTTTGAAAACTTTCATAAAAATGCAACAATTGCTTATTCTCCTCCCGATTCGTATCGCCAGAAAGATATCTGTTTAATAACGTTAAGAATTCTTCTTTTTTCATTTTTTTTATTATTAATGCAGGAGTATATTAGGTAAGTATCTAAAAAGACATTTACCCCCTAGTCCAAATTGTATTTTTTTGATTTTTTTTAATCTTTTAAGAAAAGCCTCGCCAGAAAGTAGAAAATTCAATGCTTTAGGCTTATAATCGGCAATCATTTTTTGTTTTCTTTTAAAGATTTTCAGAAAGCCATAAAATCATCGCTGTGCCCAATGAGCTTCCCATTGACAAACGGATCGTTTGAAGTGCTTTTGTAATGTGATTTTCGACTGTTTTGGTTGAAATATTCAGAAGTTCAGCAATTTCTTTATGACTGAGTTGTTCTTCGCGGCTCAGTTTATAAACAGCCTGACATTTTTCTGGAAGTGTCTCAATAATCAAATTAAGTTGTTGCACTAATTCTTCATGCATCAACTGTGTTTCGGGTGTTGTATATTGAAAACGTTTTTCTAAATCATCAAAAAGCTCGACCTTGATTTTGTCTTTATTCTTTTTTAAATGATTAAAAACTTGATAACGCGCGCAGGCATACATATAACCTTTTAAAGAAATATGGATTTCCAATTTTTCGCGATTGTGCCAAATGTTCATGAAGATATCCTGAATAATATCTTCGCACAATTCTTTGTCTTTTATGATATTATAAGCCGAAATAAAAAGTGCCTGCCAAAATGTATTATACAATTCCGTCAACGCCGATTCATCTCCAGAGCGAAGACGATCTATTAAAATTTTATCTTGATTTGAGGATAACGATGGCAATTTTATGGCTTTAGGGAAATTGAATAATTCGCAACAAACTTAATAATATTATCTAATAATCCTAATTTGCCCGATCATGCAACACGCTGTTGACATTATTCTAATAATTTGATTAAAGACTCGAATCGCTATAAATTTGACAATTTCATAAACTGAAAAATCTAAAAAATTTGACTTTATCTAATTTTTTAGATTTTAAAAACGGATTTTTCAAACTGCCCTCTGTTAAGATAAAATCATTTTTTTATTAATAATAGCTAAAATACCGTAGCCAATTTCTTAAATCGTAAATTTGAGCGAAAGTGACTTTTAGAAATTAGTAAAAAAAGCTTTACTATATTTTTTGACGCTTATTTTTAGAATATTGGGGACAAAAAAATCGGAAGAAACTTCCGATTTTAGATTTTTAAGATTCGCAACTGCCGCAGGTAACCAAACTTGTAACCAATTCTTTCGAAACACTCTGGCTTCTCTGATAATACAAGCTTTTGATTCCGAGTTGCCAAGATTCTATCATTAAACGATTTACTTCTTTAATTGGCAATTCTGCAGGAATATTAAGATTTAAGCTTTGCCCTTGATCTACAAATTTTTGACGAATCGCGACTTGTTGCACAATCTCAAGCTGACTGATTTCTTTAAAGGTTTTAAAAACATCTTTTTCAGTTTGGGTCAACTGTTCCATGTGTTGCACGCTTCCTCCATTTAGCATAATTCCTCTCCAAACTTCTTCGTTATCAAGGCCTTTGTCTTCAAGCAGTTTTTTCAAATATTTATTTTTACGCATGAAATTTCCTTTGCTCAAACCAGCCTTATAATAATTACTACTGAAAGGCTCAATTCCAGGCGAAGTTTGCCCTAAAATTGCCGATGACGATGTTGTTGGCGCAATGGCCATTGTTGTCGTATTTCTTCTTCCGTAACCTTTCAACAACTCTGGCTCACCATAAATCCTAGCTAAATCCTGTGTTGCTTTATCGGCTTTATCGCTGATGTGTTTGAAAATTTCTGTCGTTTTCATTTTGGCTTCCAAACCTTCAAACGGAATCATATTTTTTTGCAAATACGAATGCCATCCTAAAACGCCTAAACCTAAAGCACGATGCCTTTTTGCAAATTTATTCGCGACAGAAAGATAATAATTGCCTTCTGTTTTTTCGATGAATTCTTGCAAAACAGCATCCAAGAAAAATATCGCCAATTTTACGGCTTCAGTATCTTTCCATTCATCATAAAGCTCCAAATTCATTGATGAAAGACAGCAAATAAACGATTCATCAAAATCTGATGGAAGCATAATTTCACTGCATAAATTACTTGCATTAATGCGAAGGTTTTTATCTTTATAAACTTGCGGTTTGTTTTTGTTTACGTTATCGCTGAAAAAAATATAAGGCAATCCTTTTTGCTGACGGCTTTCTAGAACTTTCGCCCAAATTTGTCGTTTTTCGATGTCGCCGTCAATCATTTCCTGCATCCAATAATCAGGAACGCAAATTCCGGTAAACAAGTTCTGAATTGGATTTCCAATGCTCTTTATTTTCAAAAATTCTTCAATATCTGGATGATCCACATCTAAATATGCCGCAAATGCCCCACGACGCACACCGCCTTGCGAAATCGTATCCATTGCAGTGTCAAAAAGTTTCATGAAACTTACAGCTCCACTACTTTTTCCGTTATCGGTTACGGCACTTCCTCTTCCTCGCATTTCACCAAAATAACCCGAAGTTCCACCACCAATTTTCGTCTGCATAATAACTTCACCAAGCTTATGCGTAATGCCTTCAATTTTATCTGGAATATGAACATTGAAACACGAAATTGGCAAGCCACGCTCTGTACCCATATTAGCCCAAACTGGCGAACTGATGCTCATCCAGCCACGCTCAATCATTTCGACAAAAGATTCTTTCAATTCTGGTTTATAAAGTCTTTTTCGTCGCGCCGTGCAAATTCTATCAATTGCACCTTCAACCGTTTCGCCTTTTAGAAGATAACCTCGGTTTAAGATTTGTTCACTTTCTGAGTTTTTCCACCACATTTTATTTCCAGCTTCGCTCATCGGTCTGCTTTCTTCATTTATATCTATTACATTCATCATTTTATGCTTTTAGAACAAATCATTTGCCGTTATACTCTTATCATGTTTTGTATATTCTACTGGTCTTTTTGCGAAGAAATCATCCAGACTGTTGGCAAAAACTTCTTCTTCAAACCACAACATCGCTTTATAATCTTCTGCCGAAACATCAAATACGGTTGGAATTCCAATTTGTTTCAGACTTTCATCTAATCTGAATTTCATAAAATTAACCAAATCCGTTTTTTTGATTGATTCGATTTCACCATCTTCAAAAATCCAATCCAAAATATCCGATTCTACATCGATCGAATATTTAACAGTATCTCTAATTGTCAATAAAGTAGTATCATCAAAATAATCAGGGAATTCTTCGCGTATTTTATTGATGATAAAAATTCCTCCGTTAGCATGAATTTGCTCATCAATTGAAGTCCAAGCAATAATATTGCTCACATTTTTCATGTAACCTTTGAATCTCGTAAACGAAAGCAAAATCGCAAACTGACTGAAAAGCGATACATTTTCAATCAGAATACTAAACAAAATCAGCGAAACCATGTATTTCTTGTTATCCTGCGAGCGTGTATCTTTTAAAACATTAGAAAGATAATCGACACGCTTGCGGATTACTGGAACGTCTAATAATTTTTCGAATTCATCATTATATCCTAAAACTTCCAGCAAACGGGAATACGCCTCAGAATGTCTGAATTCACATTCGGCGAAAGTCGTTCCTAGACCATTAAATTCAGGCTTTGGAAAATGCTCATAAATATTTCCCCAAAAACTTTTCACTGCCACTTCTATCTGGGCAATTGCTAATAAACTGTTTTTGATTGCTGTTTTTTCAGCTGGCGACAAATGCGAATGAAAATCTTGTGTGTCAGCAGTAAAATCAACCTCTGTATGAACCCAGTACGCTTTATTTATAGCTTCAGTAAATTGTAGTACTTCCGGGTATTCAAAAGGCTTATAATTGATTCTTTTATCAAATATGGACATAATATATAATATTAACGATGAATAATGTTTGGATACGAAATGACGATTTGAAGAGGTATTTTTACATCTCGATACTTACAAATTTAAGCCAGGCATTTTTGTTTTACTTTCCATTTCGTGTTAAAAATCGAAGCAATTATCAACAGGAAAAAATGCAATTTTTTATTTGTTAAAAAAGTATTTATCAACAGCTCATTTTAAATCTATAACCCTCGACAAACCAGTTATTTAAAAAGAATCTAAATAAAGTTGTCAACAGGAAAAATCGCTTTTATTCTTCGATTAAAAAAAACAGTTATCAACAGCAAACTCGAAAATGAGCAAAATTTCATCTGTAAAAGTGTTACAAAAAGTGGCATTTGAAGTCTCATTTTAAGATTCAAAAAGGTCGGAGTCTAAAAAAATCAAATTGAAAAATAAAACTAATTATTTAATTTTAAACAATTTACAAAAATTAAGAATTGTTTAAAGTCTAATTTCTAAATCTGAGGAAAGAAATAAAAATGAGTTTTTTCTCTTAAACAATTCTCAAAAAACAGCAATATCAAATGACAACAGATATCATAGAATTGAATGACTTTATCGTTTTGATTGAACAATCGAATACAACAAAAACTATAATTCAAAGATGTGAAATTGACGGCGACGCAGTTGGATTTGCATTTTACGGATCGGGCAATGTTGAATTGGAAATCAAGCACAATAATCAGACAAAATATTTGACAAATACGACCGGTTTGGCGATTTGTTTTTTCGGAAATCAGAAAGTCGAATTCTCACATAAAATTGAACCCGACAAACCTTTGCAATCCATTAGTATTTTCACCAAACCGAAACATCTAAGCGCACTTCCTGAAGCCGAAAAAGAAATTTTTGAAAAATACCTTCCAGAACTATTGCATCCGAAAGAACATTTTGTAGAAGGACCATCATATTATATGACGCTCGACATGCAATTGGCAGTTCAAAAAATATTCAACACAACTTACACCGGAAATACGCGATTATTATTTTTGAGAAGCCAAGTCAACGAACTTTTGGCACATTTTTTTGCGCTTTTAAGCACCGATGCCAAAATTGATTTTTCTGAAATTGACAAAAACAAATTGTATAAAGCCAAAGAAATTGTAACTACACATTACTCTAAACCGCCATCGATTATACAATTATCGCAAATGGTAGGTTTGAACAGCAACAAACTCAAAAAGAATTTTAAAGAACTTTTTGGCATTCCAGTTTTCAAATATGTACAAGAAGAACGCCTTCATAAAGCATATGAATTGCTTCGCGAAAGCGAAAAAACAGTTCAAGAAGCCGCTTGGGAAGTAGGTTACGAAAGTTTGAGTTCGTTTTCAAATGCTTTCAACAAAAAATTCGGGATGCGCCCAAATGAAGTTCGGTTTCAATTCCTTTCAAACAAATCATAATTCTTTTGCGACAAATGATTGATTTTTAATCTAATCAACTTTGTATCAGTAATCATTTAAAGAATATTGATATGAGCAAAAAGAAAATTTTAGTCTTGGGTTCGAACGGGAAAACGGGACGCAGAGTAATTGAAAGATTAAAAAACAACTCAGATGTTGAAATTCGTTTAGGTTCGAGAAATGAAAAAATTCCTTTTGATTGGGAAAATCCACAAACTTGGGAAAATGTTCTGCAAGACATTGAAACCGTTTACATTACTTTTCAGCCCGATTTAGCAATTCCTTCGGCGGTCGAAACGATTCAGAAATTTACTGTTTTGGCAACAAAATCGGGAGTTCAAAAAATGGTTTTATTATCTGGAAGAGGCGAAAAAGAAGCACAACTTTGTGAAGAAATCGTAAAAGAAAATGCCAAAAATTGGACAATCGTTCGTGCAAGCTGGTTCAATCAAAATTTTAGCGAAAGCTTTTTCTTGATCCAATATTAGTCGGAATCGTTGCTTTGCCAAGAGCCGAAGCACTTGAACCTTTTACCGATGCAGATGATATTGCTGATGTAGTTTTGGAATCTCTTTTAAACGACAAACATAATTCAGAAACCTATGAATTAACAGGGCCAAGATTATTGACTTTTAAAGAAGCGGTTAGTGAAATCGCCGAAGCCAGTGGCAGAAATATCACATTTCAAGGATTGACTTTAGAAGAATACACACAGATGCTGAAAGAATATCAGGTTCCAGAAGATCATATTTGGCTTGTAAATTATTTATTTGAACAAGTTTTGGATGGACGAAATTCGAATATAACTTCGGATATCGAAAAAGTTTTAGGCCGAAAAGCAAAAGATTTCAGCGCTTATGCGAAAGAGACAGCCAAAACCGGAATTTGGAATTCCTAAAACCAGAGAAATGAATTATTTTAGAGCGACTTTATCTGGCATATTGGTTTGGATTTTGGTCAGTATTTCGTTTTACATTTTGGATCAAATTCCGTTTATAAAGGAATTCTTCTGGCTTCAATCGTTAATTGTTATGTGTGGAATTGTATTTTTTGGGATTTGTGGAGCTAAAATCTATTTCAGAAAAAATTCTCAGACAAATGGTTTGCTACTTGGAATTGCAATGTCGGCAACCGCTTTAATCTTGGATGTTTTGATAACCGTTCCTTTTGTAGAAATACCAAATGGAAGAAGTTATTACAGCTTTTTTACTAGTCCTGTTTTATGGCTTTTGGCAACTATTAATGTGCTTTCAGTTTATTTTTATTGGAAGAAAAAACAAAACATTTGACTTTAAAAACGAAATTAGGAACATTGCCAATGGTTTCAACCATTGGGACGCAATGATAACATTTGCTTAGTCCCCCAAGGTTGAAACCTTGGGCTACAAAAAAGCTTGTTCTAACGAACAAGCTTTTTGTTTATTTCTTAAAATTGAAATTAAAGATTCGCGTCTTTAACTTTGGCTTTCGCCAATTGACTTACTCTGTAAATCAGAAATATACTGAACAAAGTAACAACTGCAACCACATAACCCAGAATAGGATAGTTTTCCAAAGGCGAAGTTTTTGTTTGTTGATGCACGATAAATCCGGCAGAAACTGCTCCAATTCCTCCTGCAATTTGTTGCAATGATGATGTTATAGACATATATGCGCCACGATCCTGCATTTCAGGAATTGCCGTATTTAATGTTGTCGCCGGAATCATTCGGCTCATGATTCCCATAAATAAAATCATGTTCAACACCACAATTTGCCAAAGCGGAATTGGACTCAAATTGGTGTAAATCAAAATCATGATTATAGACAAAACTGATCCTGCCGCAAATAATTTAAACTTGCTTATTTTATCACTTAATTTCCCGATAAGTGGCATTATAAATAATACTGAAAGACCTGTAAAGAAAAATACCATTGGCAATTCTTCTTGGCTGATATGAATATTATTGACTAAAAATGCACTTCCGAAAGGTTGTAACATAAAACCTCCTATTGAAAGAAAAGCAATTGCCATGAACCCAACTTGGTATTGCCTGTTGCTCAAAGTATGCCACAAATGCAAAAATGGACTTTTGTCTGATTGCACCTCCAAATGTTTTGTAATTGCCGGCAATTTCGTTGCAACTGCCGCAAGAATCAGTAATGCTAAAACCGCAATCATAATAAAAGTAGAATGCCAGCCCCAGTGGTTAGCAAAAAATAATCCAGCAGGTACACCAAGAATTTGACTCGATGCGTATGCCATTTGAATAAATCCCATGACGCGTCCTCTTTGCTGAATCACAAATAAATCGGTTACGATGGCTAATGAAATAGAGCCAATTACGCCTCCAAAAAGTCCGGTAAAAATTCGTGCCATCAACAACATATGATAACTTGAAGAAAAGGCACAAAAAATAGTTCCAATAATAAATCCGATATAGAAGAAAATCAAGAGTTTTTTTCGATCGAATTTATCTGCAAAACCTGTCGCTAAAAGTCCAGAAATTCCGGCGCTAAAAGCATATGCAGAAACAGCAAAACCAAAATCAGAAGTGGTCATGCTTAACTTTTTCATTAATATATCTCCAAGCGGAGAAATTACGACAAAGTCTAAGATTACTGTAAATTGCAAAAGTGCCAGAATAGCGATAATAAATTTTTGATGTAAGGTGAAAGCCGTGCTTTCTATAGTAGTTTTTTCCACTTTAATAATTTGTATTTTTTTACGATAATTCCTGGCACGCGTGGCCAAAATCACGAATTAATTTTATAATTTCTTCTGGTTTCAATGTTTCCGAAACCACTCGAAGAACGCAATCGACGTCTTCACAATCAATACTCCATTCTTGAATTTGCGGATGATTGCTCAATAATTGATGCGCAATTGAATTAGAATCTATTGTTCCAATGTTGGTTTTAAAAATATGTATTGTGTTTAAATCTGTTTCCATAATTTTTCAAGGTTTTAAGCCTTTAACAGTCGCTTGAAAGGCTTCTTTCATAATTTCTTTCGTAAGCACAAATGGTTTTCCTCCCATACTTTTGCGTTCGGCATGCATGTTCAATAATGTATAAAGAGGTCCGTACGCCACACACCAAAATGCTTCAAAACTCATTGGGAGAAGTTCTTTATTTTGAAGTGCGTTGTCTGTAAATTGGTTCATAATGGCTCTAAAATCGGCAAACTCACTAATTGAGTCCAAAATGATTTCTCCATGTGGCGAGTGTTTGATGATTTCAAAAAATGCAACTTCTTTAGGATATTTCATTGCAAAGTTGGCGCGGTTTTCCCATTGTTTCCACAAACCTTCTTCAAATGGCATGTCTGGCGAAAAGTCTTTAATAGTGCTTTTGAAAAACTTCAGCCCGATTTTGGCTCCTATTTTTTGAATCAAATCATCTTTGTCAGCATAATAAATATAGAGCGTACCAACAGAGATTGAACAGGCTTTCGCCAATTTATTCATACTGAAACCTTGAAACCCTTCCTGCACAATCTGGTCAATCGCCATTTCAATAACCAGTTTTTCTTTGTCAATATCTCTAATTCTCATAGCTGTATTTTTTTACAAAGATAAAACAATAAATGAATGAACGCTTTTTTATTTTTATTTTTTTCACGTTTTAAGAAAAAAGAAGCAAGAAGCAAGATTTTGCAAAAAATTAAAGCCTGATTTCTTCGAAATTAACCATAAAAAAAGTCTGTAAACAAACCGCTTACAGACTTAAAAACACTAAACAAATAAAATTAAATTACTTTCTATACAAATATTGCCTCTTGATTCTTTTCTCTAAATTTTACTTTCCGCTTCTCACCAAGTAAATATCATCCGCTAAACAATATGACTTTGCTTTTCCGTTAGCTAGGAAACCAACTTCAGCTTTTCCACCTTTTATGGCAATATTTTTAATTTCTATTGTTTTCCAATCGGCATTCTCTTCCTTTACATTAAATTGAAATTTCTTTCCATTGCTTAAAACATAGACCTCAAGATTATCAAATCCCGCACTGTTTTTAATTTTTACAGATAAATTATAAAGTCCGTCTTCTAATTTGACATAAGGCGAAGATTCTACAATCTGAAAAACTTTTCTTTTAAAATTGACTTTATCACTAATATTTAAACTCTTTTCGCCAATTACTGTTTTTCTTTCGATTTGCGTATTAAAATGATTTAAAACGGGCGAAGTAGCAGTATCTTGGCTAATAACATTTCCTTCAATTATCTCACTTGCCCAGCCAGTCAACTGAAGCTGTACGGGTTTGACCGGACTTGGAATATGGCGTCGGTCAGCTTCAAAACTGCCGTTTCTTATATAATTATTTTCTTTGTTTACTTTCCAAGTTCCTGTTTTTGCATCCAAATCCCAAGCGCTAAGCGAATTAAAATAGGGTTCAGTTCCATCAAATGACATTGGACACCACTGATTATAGCCTAAACCGTTTCCGGCAAAATCGGCCCAGCGATCACCACAATACACGATAGTTTCTTGTTTACTTCCTTTTACCGAAAAGAAAAAACCAGTTTGTGAGACATGTGCAAAATCGTCTTCTGCGCCTTTTGTGATCAACATATCATTTGTTGGAAGATAAGGACCACGAATGTCATCGGCAACTAAATAATACGCAAAAGAGGAATCCCAGCCGTATATGTTTGAAGCGTACATATAATATTTGCCTTTGTATTTGAACATGCAGTTTCCTTCCCTGCTTTCGCCTTTGAAAATTTCAGTGCAATCCAACAGATTTACCTGTCCTTCTTTCATTCCAATTTCCGAAACGTAAATTCTGTTGCGACCTTTTCCGTAAGAATAAATCAAATACGATTTTCCGGTATCTTCATCCGTAAAAACAGTCTGATCGCCAGTATTGCTGGTTCCAATCATTTTTTCCATGTTTATCTTTTTGTCCCACAAAAATTCACCCGTAGGAGAATCAGAAAGTGTAATCAACACTTCGCTTCCATGCTGTACAAACATGGCGTATTTCTTTATTTCTTTAATGTAGCAAACGCCCAAACGCCCCACCCATGTTTTTCCGGTTTTGTTTGCTTCTTCTTTTGATAAAACATTTTTCTCAAAAGTCCAATTCACTAAATCAGTAGAACTGTAGCAGGTTACAGCTTCAAAATTATTTTTTTCATGCGTCACAGAAGGATCTGCACGATACATATCGGCTTCGGCATAATGTACACCGTACCAATAATATTTTTGTTTTCCTGTAGCGGGATCAGGAAATTTAAAGATCCCTCCTCCTTGACTATTTAAAGGTTTTCCATCAACAGTATTCCAAAAAACATCGTTTTTTATTGTAGTCTTTTGAGCAATAGTTTTATTCGATATTCCGAGACAAAACATTAAAAGAATAACGTTTAAGGAATACCATTTTTGAATTTTCATATTTATTACGGTTAGTTAGTTCGTAATAAAATTATTGAATAGCTATAAAGTTTGCGTCATGCACTATCCTGTTTAGTAATAGATATTTAAGATTATTGCAGATTTTGAATTGTCGATAATCTTTTCAAGTCGTTTAAAAAAACTTCATTGACCATTGGACAGCCATGACTTCTGGAAATATAATAATCCTGCTCTTGTTCTGGAACGGCAGAATAGGAATGCAAAACAACAGCTCTTTTCAAAACATTGCTGTTTGTTTCATCTAAACCTGATAGTCTATATGATTTTCCAAATATTCCGTTATAGGATTTTCCGATTGCACATCGGCCCAAAGAAGTGGCATTAGAATTAGGTTCATTGCTGAATTTAAGATTTCCTGCAATTCCGGTTTCTGAGCCACACCCGTGCGCAACGAGCCCTTCGTCCAAAATTTTGTCGTTTTCCAAGTCATAAACGAAGAATCGGTTTTTTCCTGATTTGATTTTCATATCGATAAAAAAAGCGATTTTGGTATTATAAGAATGGCTGGTTTTGATCTTCTCTTTTACTGTCGCCAGCTGACTGTTGAATCTTTCAATATCAGTTGCGGTCCAATTTTCTGTTCCGGATATGACTTTTGGACTTCCAAAAAAAGATACAGAAAGCAGTACGATTAAATTGAAAATTTTCATAAAAGTGGTATTAAAAATTTACACAAAACATTTTTTAGAAAAAGTTGTTTTTTATGATGCAAATTTACCTTGCCAGTTCAACACAAATCAGACATTAAAAGACTTAAAAACAACACAATAAGATTTAATTCCAACTAAAAGCAACTCGATATTTTTCAAAAAAACTTCAAAACAAGCATTTTTACTAGATCTTTCTATTTTGTCTTTTTTGTGAGAGAATAGACTTTTAGGCAACAAAATTAAAACACTGAACCAAAGCTTATTACGATAAGAATTTTAATATTAATGCTTTTTTATATGCTTAATATTGTATAACTTGCATATAGCAAATAAAAATCCACACATTATGAAAAAAGTTTTATTCTCAATTTTAGTAGTTGTGATAAGTATAATGTATCAGCCGATTTTTTCCCAAACCGAAGATACCGAACCTGCTCTAGGGTTGCCCGGTGACAACTTAGATCTTTACGCTGTTCTGAGTCTTTTTCAAAAATCAAAAACAATTGAAGAATTTGAAAAAAAATTAAATCTTAAAGAAACTGGAATCAATAACTTGGATCTTAATCTCGATAAAAAAGTAGATTTTATAAAAGTAGTTACCAAAAAGAATGGCAATTCCTTTACTTTTATTCTTCAAGTCAATGTGACTAAAAGCGAAACTCAGGATGTTGCGATCATCTTGGTAGATAAAGACAAAAACGGAAAAGTCTCACTTCAAATGGTTGGAGATGAAGATCTTTACGGCAAAAATTATATAATTGAGCCCAAAAAAGACGTTCCTGCTGTAACTGCAAATCCCGCTTACTCTGGAGATAATCCTGTCACCCAAAGTACTCCTGCAACAACCGTAATCGTGGAGCAGGCGCCAATAGTTCAATATGTGTATTCTCCTGCTTACGTTCCTTATTATCCGCCGTATTATTACGGTTATTATCCTCCTTATTTTGTCGCTTTTACGGTATTGGCGGTTGGAATTTATCGTCACAATCACTGGTATCATGGTGGGCATTATGGCTATCACGGAGGACATTATGGCGGTCATAACAACATTATTATCAATAACAATAATAGAAACAGCATTAATCATTACAATAGCAACAGATCAAGGTCAAACACTGTAGCACGAAATAATTCTGGAGGCCGTTATGGCAATAGCGTTTCGAATCGTGCAACAAATACAGGACTTTCGAATAGAGGCTCATCTTCAAATCGTCCTTCGGCAGGAACTTCTGATAGAGGTTCTAACAGAGGTACATCTGCAAATCGTCCTTCTGCAGGAACATCAGATAGAAGTTCAAATAGAGGTTCGTCAGCAAATCGTCCTTCAGCAGGAACATCAGATAGAAGCTTTTCATCACCATCAAATCGCAGTTCTTCTAATTTTAATTCAGGAGGCGGCAGAACAAGATCTGGAGGCGGAGGTTTTGGTGGCGGTGGCGGTTTTGGCGGTGGCGGTGGACGCAGACGTTAATCAAAATACAAATGCATAAAAAAAAGATCGGATTTGAAATCCGATCTTTTTTTATATCATCATTTATTTATTGATCTGAAACACTCATATCTCTTACGCAGACATATTTTCCGTCTCTTTTTACAAACAAACTCATATAGTTTCCTGTATTTATAATGGTTTTTGTAGAATCTGTAACTTCAAAAGCACCTGTTTCTACTACTTGGTTTCCATCATCTGATACAAAAATTTCACCTGTTTTAAATGCAATCTGATTGGAATTTGAGCCAACATTATCTTTCAAAAACTCTAAAATATTAGCTTTTCCAACCAAAGGAATATGGTTTTGGTAGTAGCTAATCGCATCATCTGCATAATAGCCAACACTTGTAAGTTCACCTGAATTATACACTCTAGCAAAGTCATCTTCTTTACTTTGGATTTCCTTTTTTATCGCTTCTTTATCAACCACTACAGGTTCTTCTTTTTTTGTATTGCAGGCAAAGACAGAAGTTAAAATACCTAACAACAAAATTTCTTTCAAGACATTGTTTTTCATATATTTAAGGATTTAAAACTATATATTAAAAGTAGTTATAAAAAATAAAATATCACGTTATTTCTGTCAAAAATATTATTCGGTTTTGATAAAGATCACGAAAACATTTCAATATATTTATATGAATCTGAATAGATTAAAGCAATACAGATCCTTAGACATATATTTTTGCCAGAATTATAACAAGTTATTGAGGTCATATTGACTCTTTCTCAAAAAAATTGCTCTATATTAGCAGGAGAAAAAGCTAATATTAAGAATCCATCAAAAGGTCAATTTATAAAAAACGCTTTATATTTAATTTTACCCCAATTAAAAATGAATAAAAACCATTACAATATTTTACTTGCAGACGACGACGACGACGATTGCTCTTTTTTAAAGAAGCTCTTGACGAATTAAACCTACCAGTAACTCTTGTAACAGTACATGATGGCGTACAATTAATGGATTATTTAAAAGCGCATTCACCTAACAATTTGCCAGATATTCTTTTTCTAGATTTGAATATGCCTCGCAAAAATGGCCACGAATGCCTGAAAGAAATTAAGGAAATACCAGAATTTGATATACTTCCTGTAATTATTTTTTCTACTTCTCTAGATATTGAAATTGTTGATTTGATGTACGAAAAAGGTGCTACACATTATATACGCAAACCTGGCGAATTTTCTAAACTAAAAGCTGTAATCAGCAATGCTTTGTCAACCACAGTCGAAAATAATTTAAAACAGCCTGCGAGAGAACAATTCGTTCTTCAGCCATAATTTTTCAGGGATGAACCACGAGGAATATTATTTTCTAGCTGACGGCGGCGAAATGGGCAAATTGACCCGATCCAAAGATTGGAGCAAAACTGCTTTAGGCATTCCTCATTTATGGCCAAAGAGTCTTCAGACAATGGTTTCGGTAATGCTCAACAATCCTATTGGAATGTACATTGCTTGGGGAAATGAATATACTCAACTTTATAATGATGCCTTTCGCCCAATTCTGGGTTCAATAAAACATCCTGACGCTTTGGGAATTGGTTCTAAAGAAACATTTTCCGAAATTTGGGATACTATCGGGCCAATGTTTGAAGATGTCATGAATGGCAATGCTGTTAGCTATTCTGATCTAAAACTTATCTTAAATCGGAATGGATTTGATGAAGAATGTTATTTCAACTTTTCCTATACTCCAATTAAAACTGAAAATGGAAATGTTGGGGGCATATTAGTAACTGTTGTTGAAACTACCGAAAAAACGGAGCAACTTTTAAGCAAAGCCAAAGTTCAAGAAAGCGAGCAAAAAATAAGACAAATTGTAGAAAATGCTCCTTTTCCAATAGGGGTTTATGTGGGAAAAGAACAACGCATCGAGCTAGCCAATCAATCCATTATGGACGTTTGGGGAAAAGGAAATGATGTTGTTGGAAAATTATATACCGAGATCTTGCCAGAACTCAACAATCAATCGGTTTTTGAACAAGTTAACCGCGTTTTTGAAACGGGTGAAGCTTTTCATAATAAAAATGCTCGCATTGACATTACCATGAACGGCAAACTGGAAACCTTTTATTTCAATTACAGTTTTACGCCGCTTTATGATACAAACGGAAATATTTATGGCGTAATGAACACTGCGACAGAAATTACCGATTTGCATCTCGCCACAAAAAAATAGAAGAAGCGGATAAACGTTTTCGAAATACCGTTAAACAAGCTCCAATAGGAATCACTATTTTGCGCGGACCTGATTATATGGTCGAAATGGCCAATGATGCTTATTTAAAAATTGTTGACAGAGAAGAAAGCACTTTTGTAGGCAGACCACTTTTTGATTCGCTTCCAGAAGTTGAAGAAAGCGTAAACAAACTTTTATCTGACGTATTAACAACTGGAATTCCTTTTCATGGAAATGAAGTTCCAATTCCTTTAAATCGCTACGGAAAACTTGATATTTCCTATTTTGATTTTCTTTATAATCCGTTAAGGGAAGAAAATGGCGAAATCTCAGGAATCATTGTTACCGTTACTGAAGTAAGCGAAAAAGTTGAAACTCGAAAAAAAATCGAGCTTAACGAAGAAAGGCTTAAAATTATAGTTGAAGCTAGTGAACTTGGTACTTGGGAACTCAATCTAAAAGAAAACAAAATTCACTATTCACAACGTTATTTAGAAATCCTTTCCGGACATAAAGAAATGGTTGATCTAAAACACGAGCAATTACTTACTTTCGTTCATCCAGACGATTTACATATAAGAAATACGGCTTATAACGAAGCACTTGTTTCAGGAATCATCAATTATGAACTAAGAGTGATTTGGCATGACAAATCGGTTCATTGGCTTGAAGCCAAAGGAAAAGTTTTTTTGATGCCGAAAATAAACCAGAAAAACTTCTTGGCACAATAAGAGATATTACCGAAGAAAAAACCATCAACAGGAACTGGAAGAAAGCGAAAAGCGTTTTCGTTCTTTAACCGAAAGTATTCCACAGCTAATTTGGGAAACAGATGAAAAAGGGAATTCACTGTTTGTTTCTGGAAAATGGGCTGAATATACCGGAATCCTGCCTGAAGAACAAATTTGGAAAAGCATGATTCATCCTGATGATTTTGATGAAAACATGCGCGTTTGGAGTCATAGTCTTGCTACTGGGGAAATTTACAAATGCGATGTCCGAATCAAAAGATACGACGGCATTTACAGATGGCACACTGTTATTGGAGAACCCGTTTTTAATGACGAAAATAAAATCATTAAATGGGTTGGCGCTTTTACCGATATTCATACTGAAAAAGCATTTACAAATGAGCTTGAGCAACAAGTAACCGCAAGAACTAAAGAACTTAGCCTGATGAATGAATCACTTCAAAAAAGTGAAGAACGTTATCATTTGATGGTCGAGGAAGTTCAGGATTATGCCATTTTGTATCTCAATCATGAAGGTATTGTTGAAAACTGGAATTTAGGTGCCCAAAAAATAAAAGGATATAAAGCCGAAGAAATTATTGGTAAAAGTTTCTCTCAATTTTACACCGAATCTGACCGAAAAAACAATCTTCCTCAGAAGTTATTGAATCTGGCGATTGAAAAAGGAAAATCGAGCCACGAAGGATGGCGCGTTCGAAAGGACAAAACGCTTTTTTGGGCAAACGTAACCCTTACTGCTATTCATAATAAAAACAATCAGATTATTGGTTTCTCTAAAATGACACACGATTTAACAGAGAAAAAGAGTGCCGATGACAAATTAAAAATGAATGCCTTAGAACTTGAAAACAAAAATGCGGAACTTGAAAAAATGAATCAAGAACTTCAATCTTTTGCTTACATTTCAAGTCACGACTTGCAGGAACCATTGCGAAAAATCCAAACTTTTGCTACGCAAATTATGGAGAAAGAATCTGAAAATTTATCTGATTATGGAAAAGATAAATTCAAAAGAATGCAAAATGCGGCACAGCGAATGCAAACTTTAATCAATGATCTGCTTTCGTATTCTAGAACCAATGTTCAGGAAAGAATTTTTGAAAAAGTAGATTTAGGAAAAATTATAGCTGAAGTCAAAGAAGATTTAAAAGAAGAAATTGAACAGAAAAATGCCAAAATTGAAAATCTAAAAAATTGCGAAGCCAATGTTATTCCGTTTCAATTCAGGCAACTTTTATATAATTTGGTGAGTAATTCTCTAAAATTTTCGAATCCTGAAAACCCGATTGTAATAAAAATAAATTGCCAAATTGCTAAAGGTATTGTTTTCAACAATGAAAAATTAATTCCAGAAACCAATTATTGCCACATCAGAATTGAAGACAACGGAATTGGTTTTGAACAACAATACAGCAACAAAATATTTGAAGTTTTTCAGCGCTTGCATGGAAAACTTGAATATAATGGAACAGGAATTGGCTTAGCTATTGTAAAAAAAATTGTAGACAATCATAACGGAATCATAAAGGCAACAGGAAAGTTGAATAAAGGTGCTATTTTTGATATTTATATTCCAGTAAGATAATTTTCAAAAGCCTCAAAATAAGATGTTCTTTTAACAGAAAATTACAAACGTGTTAATTTTTCCAATTAATTAAAAATTCTGTTTTTTTTTATAAGAATAACACTCGATAAAATACAACAAATTTTATAATTAAAAAACTATGAAAAAGCTATTTTTTATACTGCCATTGCTATTTTTTGCATCTGCAATTTTTGCACAAAGCCAAGATCCTTCATCAAAACGCATTTTAGGAAATTGGTATTCGAACACAACCCGAACTACGAAATGGGTTTTTACTCAGGATGGAAAACTTTACAACTATGATCAAAACATAATGAAAGTGATGTATAAATATTCCATATCAAACAGTTGCCAGAACAATTCAAGCGATACTTCTGAATTCGTGACCTTAAGAGATAAGGACGGCGATGAATACTGCTTTAAAATAAATGGAATAAATGAAAACAAAAGTGGCGTGCTATCGCTTACCAATATGAGCAACATGCAACCTCTTATTTTTGTAAACGATATAAATTTAAAAATTGCTCCTTAGTGCGCAGAAAAAAGAAGAAAGAAGGCCTCTATAATTCTTATTTGCGAATCTGATGATTTAAAAAAAGCAGGAATTCTTTGTTGGAAATCCTGCTTTTTCTTTTCTATTTTTATTTATTTACACTTCCCTCAAAAGGCGATGCTGGCAAATTTTCTTTATTATACAAATTTGCCTCAACTGGATTATCTGCCCAAGCATAGCGAACCTTGACAGGTTTATCAATGTTTTCATTCCAGATTTTGACTTTATTTCCTTCAATCATAGCGCTTGCCCAAACAAATTTGCCATCGCTTCCAGCAATTTCAAAACCTTTCAAACGATCACTATTTTTAATCATCAAACCGCTTCCAGTATCTGAAAAAGATAAAACCAATTGATTCCCTTTTTTTCTGCCGATTTGAATAGCGGACCCGAAGCAACAATATTTTTTTCTCCGTATGCAATTTTTTCAGCCTGTAAGGCCAATCTTTTGCCAACATCATATTTATTCAAAGGATGAATATCATTCCATTCGCCTAAATCTATTGTTACAGCCATTCCAGTGTTTGGAACAGTTAAAGTATTTTTTTGTTGTTGACGCAAAGCGGCCCAATTGCTTTCTGCTGGCTCTGCTTTTGGTTCCATAAAATTCGTCAGCTGTACGTATAAAAACGGAAAATTACCTTGCTTCCACTCTGCTCTCCAGCTTGTAATCAATGTTTCCATAAGAGCCGCATATTCCTGAGGCTTTTTTGTGCTTGATTCACCCTGATACCAAAGCACACCTTTTATTGCATAATTTTTCAAAGGCGCAATCATCGAATTATACAAACCAACAGGTTTCCATCTAATAAAAGTTGAAGGAGGCAAGGGTGCCATTTTTACACCCAATTTATATTTCCATTCGCCTTTCAAATCAATTGAATCTTTATCAAGAATTAATTGATAAGGCTTATCTTCAACAAAACCGCCTTTTCCAGAATTATTGATGACTCTGATGGCAATTTCATTTTTTCCTTCTTTCAAAAATTTTGGATCAAAAGCGTATTTTCTTGGCGGATACATATACGAAGTTGTTCCAACGAAATTCCCATTTACGTAAACAGAATCGGCATCGACAATTCGGCCTAAAATCAATTTTGCCGTACTTGCTTTTACATTCGATAAATCAACTTCTTTTCTAAACCAAACAACGCCGTTTGTTTTTTCCAAAGCATAGTCGCTCCAATATCCGGGAATCTTCATTAGCGGCCAGTCAACATCATCTAAATCGGCTTTTGACCAATTCTTTTTTAAACCTTCATCTTGACGATTTATTTCAGCATACCAATCAGTGCTAATTTTTCTGTCGTTTGCTTCAATTTGTGCTCCTAAAGTTCCGTCTTTGAATTTCTGATATTCGGCATCATAATCTGGAAATTTTTTAATGGCATCGGCACTAAGCCAAGATTCAGCCGGAGAACCTCCTAAAGCGCTGTTGATTAATCCTATCGGAATTTTATATTTTGCATATATTTCGCTTGCAAAAAAATAAGCGACAGCCGAAAAATTCAAAATATTTGATGCATTTGCTTCTTTCCATTCTCCACTTGACAAATCAGTATTTTCTTTTGCAAATTCATATTGATCCGGCACTAAAAATTGTCTTATTTCCGAATTATTTGCCTTTGCAATTACGTCACTGTATTTGTCTTTTACGCGTTCCATCGGCAATTCCATATTCGATTGTCCGGAACAAAGCCAAACATCGCCAAACAAAATATTCTTTAAAAGAATTGAATTGCTTGCTGTTAAAGTTATTTCATAAGGCCCTCCAGCTTTTTGAGAAGGCGCTGTAATTTCCCATTTTCCTTCTTTAGAAGCTTCGGTTTGGAATTTTTTAGTATTGAAAGTTACTTCAATCTTTTCATTTGGTCCCGACCAACCCCAGATTTTCACAGGAATATCACGTTGCAAAACCATACCATCGCTAATTAGCCTCGGAAGTTTAATTTGAGAATAAATAGTGCCACAAATAAGTGCACTGATAAAAATTAGTATTTTTTTCATTTTCAAAATTTTATTTTCTGCTAATCCCGAAACTTCGGGACTGAAATCTTTTTTAAAGATAATTATTCTCCTTTTTCATTTGACATCAAAAAGCCGAGAGGGCTCAACTCTCGGCTTTTTTAATAAAACAATTTTATGCGCAGTTTTAACCAATTCTATAAAATAAACACTTACTTACAACTTTACTAACTTAATTGGTCGCTTAAATTTGTTTTATTCATATAAATTTGGACAAACAAAAACTTCATTTTTTAGTAGCCTGGATTCTGATATGCCGCTTTTTCAGACGCTGTCATAATCATTGCATCAAACTGAACTTGAGGAATTGGGCGTAAATAATGATATGCTTTTATATCTCTTGCTACAGTAAGCGGAGTATGATTTCCGTAAGCTGGACCACAAATTTGATAAGAGCTTGAAAGTTCTGTCCATTTTTGAGTACGAATCAAATCGTACCAACGATAACCTTCACCAAAATATTCACGTGAACGCTCTGCCAAAATATAGTTGATATCAATTACTGCAGGAGTTGCGGCAGTCATTGCCGCGCTATTATCTGCCGATTTTGCAACATTTCCACCATTATCAAATCTCCATTTTCCGGCACGAGCACGCAAAACGTTTACCAATTCTCTTGCGCTTTTACCTCCTTGAGGTGCGGCTCCCATTACATTTGCTTCTGCCGCAATCAAATAAAGCTCTGATAATTTTGCAATATTGTACGGACGTGTACTAGCTCCATTAGGAGAACCCAATCCAGTTCCGTTATCTGTTCTGTAAGTACCCAATTTCCATAAACCTGGGTAGAAAATTCTGCTGATACCGCTTGGAGCAATAACAAAATCAGATCTTCCTGCTATTACTCCTGCTCCAACAGCTCCACCTTCTGGCCCATTTCCTGCGGCATAAACAATAGCAGGATTTTCAGCATTTAAGAAAGAAAGAATCGCACCTCCTGGAGCAACTGGCAAACCATTTGCATTATTTAAAGTTGGTGTTGTGATACCCGCTTTATTCCAGTTACCGCGATATACTGTTGTGAATGTTCCATCGTAACGAGAATCGTTTGTTTTATCAGCAAATGTATTTGCGATAGCACCAATAGTTGGACACATACGAATAAATGGGCGTCCTAAAGACTGCACTGCTTCACGTTGTACTGAACTTACACCTGAACTTCTGATAACCGTATAGTTTGGCGTCATCATCCAAACCGCAAAATTTTCTGGGGCATTACCATTCGAAAATGTTAAACTGCTCGCATTATAAAATTCGCTTTTCTCTGTGTGATCTGCATATAATAAAATTTCGCTGTTGCGGTCGTTGCTTCCTAAGTTTACATCGTAGTAAGTTGGTTGCAATGCAAATGAACCGTGGCTATCAATTCCTGCTGCACGCTACATCATAAGCTTTTTGGAAATACCAAGCGGCATCATGTCCGTCTGGGTCAACGCGAGTAGTTTCTGGATAAGTTGGAATATTATTTGGATTTTTCAACCACCATGCGTAAGTCAAATAAGCTTTTGCCAAATAAAGCCTAGCGGCAGTTTTAGTCACCCCGCCTTTTACTCTACCTACATCTGGCAAATCATTAACCGCTGTAACTAAATCAGGAAAAATCGCTTTTGTATAAACTTGTGGTACAGTATTTCTAACCGAAAATCTTGACGGACTTGTATTAAATTTAAGTTCGCCTGCACCCAAATCCAATGGCACTCCACCAAAAGTCTGAACTAACAAGAAATAATCAAATGCACGAAAGAATCTAGCTTCAGCAATCATTGCGTTTGAAACAGTTCCAATTGCTGTAGCATTTTCTATAATTCCACTTGCTGTATTGATATTGATAAATGCTGGTTGCCATAAAGCATCTGTACGGCTTGAAGAAGGCGTAATTGATCCAACGCCAGAAAGGTCCATATCTTTGAAGTTGGCATCGGCACTTTGTGCGTAAGTTGCTTCATCAGTTCCTGTTTCTGTTGTATTGTAATAATACCCTTGTCCGTAGATGTAGCGTAAATGGGCATACATCGACGTTAATCCTCCAACAACTCCTTTTTCGGTTTTAAAATATTCAGGAGTGTATATACTGCGAGGCTCTTCTTCTAAAACATTAGAACATGCTCCCAAGAACAGCGTTGTTATTGCTGTTGCTATAAAAGTTTTTATTTGTATAGGTTTCATTGTTTTCTTTTTTAAAATGTTAAATTAAGGCCAAGCAAGAAGGTACGAGTTGAAGGAGTATTAGTTCCTAAAGTCAGTAAACGTCTTTTGTAAAAATCAGTTACTGCCGCATTTTCATTACCGTATGAGTTGGTTTCAGGATCCATACCTGTTTCTTTGTAATAAGGTGAAGAAATTACAAATGGGTTCTGTACTGTGCAGTAAAGACGGAATCGATCAACTCCTAAATCTTTAATGAATTTTTCAGTAATGTTGTACCCCAAAGTAATTGTACGGATTTTAACATAAGATGCATCAAAGTATCCTAAAGTAGAACCGTATTTTGGATTGTCATTACTTGAGATTCCACCTGGTCTTGGGTATTTAGCATCCGTATTTTCTGGAGTCCAATAATCTACATCTACGTTTCCTCTACGTCCGCTTAACATATTCAAATAACCTGTCGAAGAATAAAGCGTACTAATCAAAACACCTCCGCTCTGGAAAGCACCAACCACACTAAGGTCTAAATTTTTATATGCAACGCGAGTATTGAAACCTCCAAGGAAATCAGGATTCACATCAATGATTTGTCTATCGGCAGGCCCAATTTGTCTTGTTGGTGTACCATCTGCATTAAAATCTCCGGTATATTTTACTTTAATCATACCTACGTTTCCTCCTGGCTCATATTTAGTAAGATTTGCATCGTTTTGTTGCCAAAGTCCAATTTTCTCATAATCAAAAATCACATCAATTGGGTGTCCAACAAACCACCAGTTGTTTTCGTCACGCGTTTGTCCTGAAGAAAGTGCAACAAGTTTGTTTTTGTTAGAATAGAAGTTAACACCAACATCCCAAGACCAGCCATTCGGATTGTCAAAAATTGCTCCGTTAAGTGTAAATTCGTAACCCTTGTTTTGAGTTTGTCCAATGTTAGCCGTATAACTTCCTACACCAGCCGTTGGAGGCAAACCTACACTTAAAAGAATATCTTTTGTATCTGTAACATAATATTCAAAAGTACCGCTCAATCTGTTTTTAAAGAAGCCAAAATCTACACCATAATTCATTGTAGTCGAATATTCCCAACCCAAATCAGGATTTGGCAATGTTGACACATAATAACCTGTTGTATTAGTATCTCCAAAATTGTATGGTCTTGAAGCTAAACTTCCAAGAGTAGAATAAGGCGCAACTGCCTGATTAGAAGTTTCTCCGTAACCTGCACGTAATTTCAATTGCTCCAACCAAGTTACATTTTGCATAAATGATTCATTTTTTACATTCCATCCAACAGATACAGCAGGATAAGTATGCCATTGATGTCCTTTTGCTAATCTTGAAGAAGCATCTGATCTTACAGTAGCAGTAAGCATGTAGCGATTGTCATAAGAATACATCGCACGCGCCATGTACGAAATCAATCCGCTTTGTTGGTAATCTTGATTGTCTGGATTGATCGAAATTTCTCCTGTCGCTCTTCCTAAGTTGTAAAATTGGAAAGAATCTGAAGGAATGTCTTTTGCAGAAACTTGTGATCTGTTGTATGTCGTTTGCTCTGAAGAGTACATCGCTACCGCATTTACTTGATGTTTCCCAAAAGTACGATCATATGTAAGTAAGTTTTGAATCGCCCAGTTCGTGTTTAAAGTATTTGTAACAGTAGCTGTAGAAACTGTTGTTGGATTGATGCTAAATACACCTTCTCCTGTATATTGACCTCCATTTGTCGAACGGAAATTACCTCCCAAATCAACATGGAATTTCAAACCTTCAACACCTGGTATTTTTACCTCTGCATATAAAGTGTTATAAGAACTGTATGCTTTTGTTTGGTCGATCCATTTATCTCCCAAATTTTCTATAACATCTCTCGTATATACCCAGTTTTCATCTAATGGCATCTTAACAGTTCTTTTTAAAGAACCATCTGGATTATACGGATTAGAAATTGAAGTAGTACTCAAAGTATTGTACAAACTTAAATTCCCTCCGTTTGAAATCGAATAGTTATTATTAGTTGTAAAACCAACTTTAAAATACTGCCCTATTGCCTGATCTACAGCTCCTCTTAATGTTATACGGCTGTAATCCTGACCTGGCACTACTGCTTCTTCTTTGTAGTAACTAGTACCAAAATTATAGTTTCCGCCTTCGGTTCCGCCCGAAACACCAACATCATGATTGGTTACCAGACCTGCGCCATACATTAAATCCTGCCAATCTGTATTTACATTATCAGCTTCATCAGCGCCATTTGTGTAAAGTGGCGTAGTTGTTCCTGGAAGTGTAGCGGCTTTACGCAAAGCAACAAATTCAGGTCCGTTCATCATTGGGAATTTAGCAAAAATAGTTTTTAGACCACTGTACGTATTGTATGAAAATTTAGCTTTTTGTCCCTTTTGTCCTTTATTTGTTGAAATTAAAATAACACCATTAGCACCACGAGATCCATAGATAGCAGTAGCTGAAGCATCTTTTAAGATATCAATACTTTTAATATTATCTGGACTGATATCGCCAATTGATCCTGCAAACGGAATTCCGTCTAACACTACAAGCGGATTATTATCAGCCGTTAGAGAACGCGTACCTCTAATACGAATCTGCATTTCAGCACCTGGCTTAGACGATGTCTGGTTCATTTGAACCCCCGCCAAACGGCCTTGTAAAGCCTGCGTAATATTAGCCGATGGCACTTCTCGAACAACATCTCCTTTTATAGAAGAAACAGATCCTGTTACCGCTTCCTTTCTCTGTGTTCCATAACCTATAACTACAACTTCCTGAAGGTTATTTTGGTTTTCTTCTAAAACTGCATTTATTTTATTTTTTCCTGCAACAGGGATCTCTTTATCTTTTAAACCTAAAAAACTAAATACTAAAACTCCATTTGAAGGAACGTTAGCTATAGAATAATTTCCGTCAAAGCCTGTAACAGCAGTATTTTTCGTGCCTTTCAGCGTCACATTTGCTCCCGGAATTGGTCCATTTGCATCAGACACAATCCCTGTAACTGTAGTCTGAGCCGTGGCACTCACAGAAAACAGAAGCATAAGGGATAAAAACCCCAGACATTTCAGGAGCTTTTTTTGCTTTTCATTGTAAAAAAGTCAGTCATAAAAATTGATTTAGATAATTAATATATAGTTTGAGTTAGTTGAAAATTAAGAAGCAAAAAACAGCTGTTTTAATCAGATCAAAAAAACTTCTTTTGCATTTCTTTAACAAATATAAATAAAAATTCAAATCACACAACCGGTTGTGTATTATTTTTTTATTTATACCAAAAAAAATCACTCCTTAAATTAAACACTAAATAATTTTAAAGCCAAATAATTAAATGATCCGCAACAAAAATGCTTTTTCAGCAAAACAATCAAGACTTTGTTTATTGTTTTCAAACATTAGCTAACAATTCTCTAAAACCCAATAAAATAGCAGAAAAACAGCATTTTATGATTCCGAAAACAAGACAAAAACAAGTGTGTTTAAAACACTTAAATGCGTAATTTAAAAGCTTGGGGCAGAATTAGCACTGATTACTATAATACACAAGATTAAGTTTCCATTTTGTCCGAAAAAGAATCTTTTTATACACAATCGTTTGCATAAAACAACAAAAAAAGCCTCTTTTTTTAAAAAGAAGCTTTAAAATCTAAACTGAAACTATTTACTTAAAATTGAATGCAAAAGTCATTTCATTTAAATAGGTTTCATTTGTCCTTAAAATTGAATTTGGGAAATGTTTTTTATTCGGAGCATCGGGAAAATTTTGAGGCTCAAAACAAATTGCTGGAAACTTTTCATATTGATTATTATTTGAAAATGGCAAAACCGGAAATTCCTTTGGCGTATAAACAACCATTGCCGGCTGATTCGAAAAAATATTCATATTGATACCGCTTTCATCTGAAGATAAAGAGGCTTTCAGCTGTTTTTCATTAAATACAAAAGTATCATCAAAACCTCTAAAATCTTCCCTTTTGATTTTAGCTTTTTCATTTCTGTCAAAAACAGTTCCTTCAGATTTATTCAATTTTCCTGTCGGAAGCAATTGCGAGTCAACATCTAAATGAAAATCGCTGTTGATTTGAAGTTCATGATCCAAAACAGAACCTTTTCCGTTTAAATTAAAATAAACATGACTGGTCAAATTTACTGGCGTAGCTTGGTCTGTAACTGCTTTATAAGTGATTTTGACTTCGTTTTCAGATGTTAAATGAAAAATGGCTTCAGCATTTAAATTTCCGGGATAACCTTCTTCAAGATTTTTGCTTTCATATGAAAACACCACACGATCTTCGGCTAGTTCTTTTACCGACCAAAACTTTTTAAAAAATCCGTTTCTGCCTCCATGCAAATGAACTCCGTCTTCATTTTCGATTTTATAAACAATATCATCAATTTCAAACTCTCCACCAGAAATTCTTCCTGCATATCTTCCGATACTTGAACCCAAAAAGAGTTTTACATTTGAATAAGGCGCTTCAAGATAATCAGAAGCTTTTTCTAAACCAGTCGCAACATTGTAGATTTCACCTTTTGTGTTTTTAACTTTCAATGCAATAACTGTTGCACCGAAGTTAGAAATGGTCATTTCTAATGTTGATTTGTTTTTAATCGTAATTACCTCTAATTTTTCCATTTTGTAGCCAACTAGATTTTGAAATCCTATAAATTCATTTTTTTAGCATCTTCAATAAATTGGTTCAAACCAATATCAGTAAGAGGATGTTTCAATAATCCTTTAATTGCCGATAATGGTCCCGTCATAACATCTGAACCTACTTTGGCACAATTAATTACGTGCATCGTATGACGTACTGAAGCCGAAAGAATCTGGGTATTGAAAGCGTAATTATCATAAATTTCTCTGATTTCAGCAATAAGATGCATTCCGTCAGTCGAAACATCGTCCAATCTTCCTAAAAATGGAGACACATAAGTTGCGCCCGCTTTTGCGGCTAAAAGCGCTTGTCCAGCCGAGAATACTAAAGTTACATTCGTTCTAATTCCTTTATCTGAAAAATATTTACAAGCTTTAATTCCGTCAGCAATCATAGGCAATTTCACTACAATCTGCTCATGCAAAGCGACAAGTTCTTCGCCTTCTCTAATCATTCCGTCAAAATCTGTCGAAATAACTTCTGCCGAAACATCACCATCTACAATATTACAGATATCCAGATAATGCTTTAAAATATTGGCTTTTCCTGTAATTCCTTCTTTAGCCATTAATGACGGATTCGTGGTTACGCCATCTAAAACGCCTAATGCCTGCGCTTCTTTTATATCATTTAAATTTGCTGTGTCAATAAAAAATTTCATTGGTTTTTGGTTTTTATGTTAATAGGGTTCATTAAGAAATGCTATATTTTCAATTCATAACGAAACGAATTTCCAATACAGAAAAATGATTTTATGTTTTAATTTGAAATAAAAAGCAAAAGAAATTGCTTTGAAAAGACAGCAGAAAACTATCTTTTTGAATACGAATTTAATATATGACCGTCAGTGCTTCAATCATCCAACGGCCATAATTACTAATTAATAAATTTTTCTCTGGCGCACCAACTAACCTTCAAATATGCACCAGAGAAGAAAAACTACAAAAAACAATCTTTATTTCGATTTTATGATTTTATACAAAACCGAAAATTATTTTATGCAAAAACTGCCTTTACAGTTTGTTAATCAATTAAATATATTGATTGATAATGTTTTCAAACAATTCTTGTTTACCGCTTTGAAGATTTAATTCTCCATTTTCGTGAGCAATAGTGTAAAGATCTTTCAAGTTTAATTTTCCATCAGCGAAATCTTTTCCTTTTCCAGAATCAAAAGAGCTGTATCTTTCTTTTCTTAATTTCTCGTAAGGAGAAGAAGTGATGATTTTATCTGCAGTCAATAACGCTCTTGCAAAAGTATCAGCTCCACCAATGTGCGCTAAGAAAACATCTTCTAAATCTGTAGAGTTTCTTCTGATTTTAGCATCAAAGTTAACCCCACCGCCTTGTAATCCGCCAGCTTTTAAGAAAACCAACATCGCTTCAGTAGTTTCCTGAATGTTATTTGGAAATTGATCTGTATCCCATCCGTTTTGGTAATCTCCTCTGTTTGCATCGATGCTTCCTAACATTCCCGCTTTTGCGACCACTTCTAATTCGTGTTGGAAAGTGTGTTGTGCCAATGTAGCGTGATTTACCTCGATATTGATTTTGAAATCTTTATCTAAACCATATTCTTTCAAGAATCCAATTGCTGTAGCCGAGTCAAAATCGTATTGGTGTTTAGATGGTTCCATTGGTTTTGGCTCGATGAAGAAAGTTCCTTTAAAACCTTGAGATCTTGCATAGTCCCTAGACATTGTTAAGAATTGCGCCATATGGTCTAATTCTCTTCCCATATCTGTGTTTAGTAAAGACATATAACCTTCTCTACCACCCCAGAATACATAGTTTTCTCCGCCTAAAGCAATTGTTGCGTCCAAAGCCAATTTTACTTGTCCTCCGGCTCTTGCTACTACATTAAAATCAGGATTTGTAGCGGCTCCGTTCATGAATCTTGGGTTTGAGAAACAGTTTGAAGTTCCCCAAAGCAATTTAATTCCAGACTCCGCTTTTTTCCTTTTAAGTATTCTGTAATGAAAGCCAAACGTTTTTCTGATTCTGCGAAAGTTGCTCCTTCAGCAATCAAATCGTAATCGTGGAAACAGAAATAATCGAATCCCATTTTGCTGATAAATTCAAAAGCGAGCATCTGCCTTATCTTTTGCCGCTTGGTAAGGATCTGATGAAGCATCCCAAGCAAATTGCTGCGTTCCCGGCCCGAATGGATCGCTACCTTGTCCGCAGAAAGTATGCCAATAAGCGATAGCAAATTTAAAGTGCTCACGCATTGTTTTTCCAGCTACAACTTGATCTGGATTGTAATATTTAAATGCCAACGGATTGTCAGACTCTTTTCCTTCAAATTTAATTTGGCCAATACCTTTGTAGTATTCTTTATCTCCTAAAACTATCATTTTATTTATTTTTTTATTTGTTTGTTAATATTAATTCTAATTCTTGTTTCCATTTTTTATATGCCGTTTCGTATTCCTCTTTGTTTTTTAGAGGCAAAAAGGTCATTACGTGATCGTTTGTTGTAATTCCTGAACCAAATTTTTCAAAGTCGCCATCTGTCAAGCCAACTGCTCTTGTCGCTCCTACTGCTCCGGTTGTATTGTAAATTTCGATTTCATGTCCAATTAATGTTGCCACTGTATTGGAGAAAATTTCGGAACGGAATAAATTATCATTTCCTGCTCTAATTACATTAATCGTTGCATTATCATCTTTCAGGCATTCCATTCCGTACACAAAAGAAAATGCAATTGCTTCCAAAGATGCTCTGAATAAATGCGCGTTGGTATGAATATTAAAATTCAGGTTTAAAATATGAGATCCAATGTTTTTATTATTGAACATTCTTTCAGCGCCATTTCCAAACGGAATGACAACCAATCCTTGCGAACCTACATTTATCTGAGATGCTTTTTCATTCATTTCTTCATAGGATTCATTTCCGATATTGTTTCGCATCCATCGGTATTGGATTCCTGCTCCGTTTATATTCAGCAATTTTCCAACTCTCGGATTTGATTCCGTATAATTCACATGGACGAAGTTGTTGACACGAGTACTTTTTCCTGAATTTGTTTCTGTCACAGCATAGAAAACGCCCGACGTACCACCTGTTGCCGCAACTTCTCCCGGACGAAGTACATTTAATGACAACGAATTATTTGGCTGATCTCCCGCTCTATACACAATTGGAATTCCTGCTGGAAGCCCAGATTCTGCGGCAGACTTTTTCGGTAACCACTCCTTGATTCGTAAAATTTTCTACGATTTTTGGAGTTAAAGCTGTATCAATTCCGTAATATTCTAAAAGCCACTCGGCTACTTTATTTTCTTTGTAATCCCAAAGCATTCCTTCAGACAAACCATTTTTGGTAGTCGTTACTTCGCCTGTTAATTTCAAAGCGATGTAATCTCCCGGAAGCATATATTTTGAGATTTTATTGTAAACTACAGGTTCATTTTCTTTTACCCATTTCAGTTTTGAAGCAGTAAAATTCCCTGGTGAATTCAATAAATACGACATACATTTCTCTTCTCCAATTTCGGCGAAAGCCTTATTCCCAATCTCAACCGCACGGCTGTCACACCAAATAATTGAATTTCTAAGGGCATTTCCAGCTTCATCAACAATTACCAATCCGTGCATTTGGTACGAAATACCAATTCCCTGAATTTTAGACGCGTCAATATTTGCTTCTTTAACAGCTCTTTTTGTTGCCGTACAAATGTACTGCCACCACATTTCAGGATCCTGCTCCGCCCAGTCCGGGTGAACCGAAAGGATTTCCATTTCGTTCTGAGGTTCATTCAAAACGATCACTTTTTTCCCGTTTCTGCTTCAACAATTGCTCGCTTTCACAGAAGAACTTCCAATATCATATCCGATATAATACATACTTACAATGATTCTCTTATTATTAATTTTGTCGGCACATAACACTTCGTTTCTTCGTCGTGCGTAATAAATGCCGCGCTTTGGTTCCTATTTCTTTAAAATCAGTTGAAACAACCGAAATTCCTTTGTATATAAATTTCTTCATCGGGGTTTCGTTGTACGATAAAAAGCCAACATCTTTTCCCGGTTCGTAATCTTTCTCTTTGCACTGTTCCAAAAAGTGTCCTAAAATCCTGTCACTAACACTGATATAGGCTATTCCTTTTTCGATATTGAACTTTTTAGGATCTGTAATAATGTCGTACTTAAAACTAAAATCGGCACAGAATTTCTTAAAATATTCTACCGTTTCCCATGGATGATTTGTAAAATCTGGATACACAAACTGTATCTTTTTATACTTTTTAAACAAATCCACCGCCTCTGTCAAAGACTCATAAAACGCCTTTCCAAAATCCTGAAAAATGTAATTATTCGTTTTATCGGCCTGAATATTCCAGTCAATCAAAAGCAATTTGTCTTTTGAAATTGCCGACAAAGCCGGAGCAATATCCTTGTGATCAAAATTCATCACTACATATTTGTAATACTTCCCGATTCCGTTATTGATGATCGTTTTAAAAACATCAATATTATAATGATGAAACTGCACATCTGTAATCACATTATCTGCCAGATTATTTACAAACGAATGATACAAAACCTCTTTATAAGCCTTAAATGTATCTAAAACCAAAAGCACTTTTCTCGTTTCGCCGGCAACATAATACCCTTTATTTGGCACAGAATCAATTACATTTTGATCTTTTAAAATCGAATACGCCTTAAAAACCGTGTCTCTCGAAAGCTGATATGTTTTGCAGATCACATTCACAGACGGAAGCAAATCTCCCTTTTGCAAAATATTCTCCGCAATGGCGTTTGTAATTCCGTCAACCAATTGCTGGTACTTCGGAATATCACTTTCGTGATTCATTATAAACTCAAATTTTTCTTCTTCTTTTAGCATACCGTTCTGTTCCGTTCTGTTATGCTAAAGTAGATAAAATTCTTTTATAAAAAATTGTTTTTTATATTAATTATGTTAAGTTTTTAAAATTCTATATTTCAATAATTTGGGCATGTCCCTCCGGGTCGGACTATTCGTTGCAAGTCCTCGCACTTCCTTCGTCAGGCTCCGGGCTTTCCACTGCTATCCCTCACGCGAAACGGTTTCAGAAGAACTTTTACGTAACCTTTGTCATTCCGAGGAACGAGGAATCACACTAGGAACTCCGCACAGAACGTCGCCAATCTTTGTCGAGCTACTCGTGGAGATTTCTCCTCCGTCAAAATGACAAACTGGTCGGAAAAACTATACAGCCAATCTTTGTCGAATCCCGCGTGTGATCCTTCCTTCGTCAGGACGACAAACTAAACGGGAAAAATTACCTCTCAAAATGCTCACTCGACGTATACATCGCCAAATACGTCCCTACAAAACCTCCCGCTTCCTTTGTGCTCAAAATAGAACCATCAACATCTTTAATTAATAAATTCCATTCTTGTTTGTCTGTCGTTTTATAATAAAAACTATACTTTCTTCCATTTCCTTCAATCTTTACAAATAATGTTTTATCATTATTTAAAAGCTCTTTTTTAGCAATAATCTCCGATTTTCCATTATTGATTTTGCTGGCTGTTCTTTCTACAAAAACTTCTTGCTTCCCTTCTGAATTCAATCGCTTTCCAATCAGCAAATAATGTTTTTCATTCTGAAAAGCGGTCAAACCTGCAACTTGTAAATTATCTTTTGGTGTAAACTCAAACTTTACTGAAGCTTCAAATTTTAAATGCTGTTGTCTTCTTCCTATAAACGAAAAATTAGTTTCAGTATGAATGGATTCTTTTCTAGGTTTGATTACTAGTTTTCCGTTAGTCAGTTCGTACCATTTTTCAGAAGGCGTTCTGATGAAATTCCATTTCAAACTCAATTCATTCGAATCAAAATCATCTTTCCAAACAAAATTCCCATTATTCGGTTCTGTTTTTTCTTTTGAAAGAGGCAAATCCGGACGCTTGTTTTTCATCGGAATGGCTTCGTTACCGCCTACAATTTCCGGCCAGCCATTTTTCCATTCTACAGGCATCATAAAAGTTTCTCTGCCTGTATTATATAAATCGCCTTCATAAGGACGACAGCCTAAAAATACAGACCACCAATCGCCATTTGACAATTGTACAAAATCAGCATGACCTGTTGTGGAAACTAAATTTTTACGATTTGGATCTAAATGTCTCTGTGTCAAAATCGGATTATGGGCATAACTTTCATAAGGGCCGTAAACATCTTTACTCCTAAAAACCACTTCCGAATGATTGAAACCGGTTCCGCCTTGCGCACAAATCAGATAATAAAAACCGTCTTTTTTAATCACATGCGGACCTTCAATCCAGACTGGTTTTATCGCCATATCGGTTCCGCCGTTAATAACTAATTTCGGTTCTGATATGATTTTTTGTTTTTCCAAATCGTATTCCAGCATATAAATGGCTCGGTGGCCATCATGAAGCGAAATATTATTAGGTGGAGGGCCATTATGTGTGATATAAACTTTTCCGTCTTCATCAAAGAAAATGTCCGGATCGATTCCGTCAACTTCAGGAAGTTTAATTGGATTTGACCAAGGTCCGGCAGGATTCTTAGCCGTAACAATAAAATTGCCAACACCGCTGACATTGGTACAAATCACATAAAAAATGCCTTTACTATATCGAATCGTTGGTGCATACATGCCGCCTGACAAACGAGAATTACCAAAATCGGCTTGTTCACGACGATTTATAATATTTCCAATCTGTTTCCAATTCACCAAGTCCGTGCTTTCAAAAATGGGAAGACCTGGAAAATAGCAAAAAGAAGAATTAACTAAATAAAATTTTCCGTCTGCACTACAAATCGTAGGATCAGGATAAAATCCAGCTAAAATCGGATTCAAATATTCCGCATCTGATTTAGAAATATTGGTATATGCATCATCTTTTCCTTGATAATCAAACCAATCAAAAACAGCAGTATTTTCTTGAACAACCGGTTGTGGTTTCAAGAAAATTTTTTTACATGCCATTACGCTAACCATAGAAAAGGTTAATACTGTAATTTTTAAACTAGCTGTTCTTAAGTCAATCATCTTCAGAATTAATTTTGAAAAATCGTCTTTTTAATCTTCTTTATAAGGATCAATCGTTACAATCGAACCATCTTCATTGTATTCAATTTTGGTCACTTTTATAGATCTCAAATGCGTTACTCCTTTCGACAAACTCGAATCATGGTAAAACAAAAACCATTCATTGTCTATTTCGCAAATCGAATGATGCGAAGTCCAACCTACAACCGGATTTAAGATTCTTCCTTGGTAAGTAAAAGGCCCGTAAGGACTATCGCCTATTGCATAACAAATAAAATGTGTATCGCCTGTTGAATAGGAGAAATAATATTTTCCGTTGTATTTGTGAAGCCATGAAGCTTCAAAAAAACGACGGTCGTTGTCACCTGCTAGAAGTTCGTTTCCATTTTCATCGAGAATTTTAATCTCTTTTGGATCTTCTGCAAACTCTTTCATATCATCCGTAAGCAAAGCCACAATTGGACCTAATGCTTTTTCATTTGTCTTTGGTTCTTCATGTGATTGATCATATACATTGTTTCTATATTTTTGAAGTTGACCTCCCCAAATACCTCCGAAATAAATATAATGCTTGCCATCGTTATCCTCAAAAACTGCAGGATCGATACTGTAGCTTCCTTTTATAGCCAATGGTTCAGGCTTAAAAGGGCCAGTTGGAGAATCACTTATGGCAACACCAATTTGGAAAATTCCATCTTCGCGTTTTGCCGGAAAATACAAATAATATTTGCCGTTTTTGCAGGCCGCATCTGGCGCCCACATTTGCCTCACAGCCCATGGAACATCGTCAACGTGTAATGCTAAACCGTGATCTACAGCTTCTGCATCTACATTATCCATAGAAATAACGTGATAATCCTCCATCCCAAAATGGTCTCCGTTATCATTAAACGGAATCCCTGCATCAATGTCATGCGATGGATAAATATATATTTTGCCGTTAAAAACGTGTGCCGATGGATCGGCAGTATAAATATGATTTACTAATGGATTTGAAATCGCGCGCCTATCTAACGCAAGCAAAGTCAATGTTTTCAATACTATCTTCAGGCATATTCTCTTTTTTTAATTTTTTAAATACATTAAACTCTTCTTTCTTTTAAATCAGATTCAATCTGCACTTCCATTTTCTTGTCAATTTTATAGAAAAACAACAATCCTGCACCAATAAGGAAAGGTATTGCTGGAAAAATACTTACAAGCAGTTTTATTCCGTTTATAGCAATATCCGATTGCACTGCGGCATTTGGAACATAATTAAAATATCCTAATAATGAAGTTGTCAAAGCACCTCCAATACTCAAACCAGCTTTTAGTCCCACCATCATTGCCGAGAAAATAATAGCAGTTGCACGACGGTTATTCAGCCATTCAGAGTAATCGGCAACATCGGCAATCATTGCCCAGAGAATTGGTATTGTTATTCCGTAGAAAAATCCGTGCAAGATTTGGGAGAAAAATATCAATCCGATCGATGTTGGCGGGTAGAAATAAAAAGCGATTATAAACAAGGTTGAAATAAACAGAAACAATCTAAAAACATTTCGCTTTCCGTATTTATCAGCTAGATTTTTAGACAACGTGATACCGAGGATCATAAAGATAATGCCACCCGCATTAAACAATCCGAAACCTGCTGATACTGGATCATTACCAAAATGATTCAACCCAATATTGGTCAAAAAATCCAAAATAGGCTGAATAAAAATGGCTAATTGTTCTTTATCGACATAATTTTCAAAATAATAAACATAGGAACCACCTTTCATTGCCAGAGTTACAAAAACCAAAGTCGTCAACGAAAGCATTATGACCCACGGTCTGTTTTTGATCAAATCGCTTAAATCTTCTTTTACGCTTGATTTCTGTTCTGGTTTTGGAATAATTCTTTCTTTAGTTGTCAAAAAAGTAATTAAAAGCATTATGGTTCCAATAATTGCGAGAACAGTCATTACTTTTTCTATACCAACAGCTTTATCGCCATTTCCAGCACTTTTTATAATTCCGAGCATAAACACCTGCACAAAAAACTGTGCAAACATAACCGCCACAAAACGATAAGACGACATACTGTTTCGCTCACCCATATCGCCTGTAATTACGCCACTTAAAGCCGAATAAGGCAAATTGTTTGTCGCATAAAAAAGCAATAATAAACTATATGTTGCTACTGCATAAATTACTTTTCCCTGATAAGAGAAATTAGGTGTTGTAAAAGCCAGTAAGGCGATCACGCCCAAAGGCACGGCAGTCCATAAAATCCAAGGTCTGAATTTTCCCCATTTACTGTTCGTTCTATCGGCTAAAACACCAATAAGCGGATTAAAAACAAAAGCGGCGATCAAACCTACAACGAGCATTATTATAGAAGAATGTGCAGGTGATAATCCGTAAATATCGGTGTAGAAATAAGCCAGATATGTCATCAAAGTCTGAAAGACTAGATTTGCGGCAAGATCGCCTAAGCTGTATCCAATTTTTTCCTTTATGGATAGTTTTTGGGAATTAAAATTCATTATTGGTTTGTGGTTATTATGGTTAGTTTTATAATCAATTCTTACATTTTTTTGATTATATCTGTTAGCTCTTGCACTGATTTCAAAAGGTTTTTACTTAAGCAATCGGTTGTGTAAAATTAGCAAAAAAAATATACCATGCAAATTTACCTTGCTTTATTACATTATTTTCACAAAAACAGTCTGTTAGGATTTCCAATAAATAGAATTCGCATTGTTTTTATTCTTTTTTCGCTTTAAGCCGCAAAATATTATCGTACGCTTTTTTATGTTTCAAATCGGCATCAAATGGCAACGGATAATTAGTTCTTCCTTTTATTGGCCAGTCGTTTAGCCATGATTGCCCGTCATGAACGCCCCAAAACGTAACTCTGCTTATTTTATCTTTATGTTTTAAAAATAGTTTAAAAATCGATTTATAACGTTCTGCCAATTGTGTCTGAACGGAATCAGGTAATTTTTCTGGATACGGGTTCATTTTAGGATTTCCTTCGAATTTCTGATTTACATCTGCTCCTTTTAAATCCCACGGATTTGGCAAAACTGTAATGTCTAATTCTGTAAAAGCGACTTTGATTCCTAAAGCCGAATATTCCAAAATACTTTTTTCGATTTCTTCTATTGAAGGACTGTTCAATCGCCAATGTCCTTGAATTCCTACTCCGTCAACTTTTCCACCTGTCGCTTTTATTTTTTTGATTAAAGCAATCGCTCCGGCTCTTTTTGCAGGTTCTTCGATATTATAATCGTTGTAATACAAATCTACTTTTGGATCTGCTTTTGCCGCAAGTTTGAAAGCATCAACTAAATATTGTTCTCCAAGCGTATTCAAAAAAACTGATTTTCGTAAAGTTCCATCTTCGTTTAAAGCTTCATTTACAACATCCCAGGAACCAATTCTTCCTTTATATTTAGAAACAATCGTCGTGATATGGTCTTTCATAAAAGCCTTCATTTCTGTACTGTCTTTTATTTTTTCCATCCAAGGCGCTAATTGGCTGTGCCAAATTAAAGTATGTCCGTGAATAAACATTTTATTTTTTTCGCCATAAGCCACAAATTTGTCAGCTAATGTAAAATCATACTTATCCTTTTGCGGATGCACAAACATTGATTTCATAATGTTTTCTGCAGTAATTGCATTAAACTCTTTTTTAATCAAGGAATCTTCTTTGGTATTTTTTCTTGAATTTGGTCTGCACTTAAAGCCGTTCCGATGTAGAAATCATCTTTGTAGGCGTCTTTTAGCGACAGCGTTTCTTTTTCGAAGAACAGCTTACCATCATCAGCGTTGCGACGGCAAACAAATAAGGGTTAATAAATTTCATATTTTGTAGTTTTAATAGTTAATAGTTTTTCTCTCAACGGAGACCTGACAGGTTTTTAAAACCTGTCAGGTCTAATATTTACTCATAGTTTTGTCATTTCGACGTAAGGAGAAATCTTCACAAGAAACTCTACAAAGTTGATCCTGCATGCGGAGCTACTAACGAAGATTTCTCCTTACGTCGAAATGACAAACAGAACGTAGTATTATAAAAATATCATTCCTTTCTAAAACTCTCTGGCGGTCCTAAATACGACTCCAAAACTTTTCCTTCTTCGGTTTCAATTACAATTTTTTGAAGCACTAAAGCCGGATCAATTCCATAAATCTTTAGAATATGATTTCCTGCTTTTTCAATGTTATGTGTCGATGTAATAATCTTAATATTATTTGCAACCGACTGTGCCCAATTTTTCTCAGAAGAATCTGTATTAAGGTTCATGATTTGCGGTTTTTCATTGTCAAAGCCAATTCCGTATTTTAAGCCATCACCCATTTTAAAATTGATTGTCGGCGAAAAATAGGCTTTTACTTTTACAATTCCTTTGCTGAAAAAATGAACGTTGTATTCTAATCTTTGAGATTGTTCCGAGATTTCGATAGGTTTTACATTCGAAGGTTTTAAAGTTATTCCAGAATCCGTTTTGCCAAGATTTGGAATTATAGTCCATTTTACTGCATCCGAATTAATTGCTTTTGAATAATTTTTGCTTTCTATCGAAATATAACCGTTGTCTTCAACAAAACCTCGAACATCTTCTAAATCTCTATTTTTATTAATTGATGTTTCAGCCTTCGGAGAATCTTTAGCAGAAACTTCTACTTCTGATTTGTTTAAAACCTCAACTGTTTTAGTTTTCGGAATTACATTTTTATCCGGTTGTTGCCAATTTGTATAACCAATGTGTGTCTGAGACATCATGTGATTCCATTTTCCATTCGCCACTTTGGTATGATAATAATTGGTCAGCAAACTGTCTTTTTCAAATAACTCTTTTACTTTTTCAGCATATTCATTTGCCGAAGCTCTACCTTCCTCTGCGTAAAAATGATTTTTGGCTGTCGCTACATACAGTTCATTTAAATTAGAACTTGCCAAAACGGGAAATAAAACTAGCTGATAAAAAGCATCTTTATATTCTGGCTTCAATTTCTCGTTTATCGAATTGGCTTTTTCAACCAATTTTTGATAATCTGCTACAACCTCATCGGCTTCGTTATAATTTGTGATACTATACGTTTTCTCATCCAATAATTCAGGTTTTCTGCGTGAATTATATTTGGTGTACAATTTTAAAACCTCAGCAATTTCAACTGAAAACTGATCATCAAAATTCTCTTTTGCCCAATTCACATAATAATCTTGTAAGTTTCCGGCATTAAACTTTTCAGGATTCCAAGCCATATCAAGGAAAAATTCAATCGGAAATTCCATTGGCTTTATATCACCCACATTTACGATCCAAATTTTATCAACTCCATGTTGATATGCCAAATCCATTTGTTCCCACGTACGCTCGATTTGGTTGGTATTGATCCATTTATAATTTCTCGGTCCGCCCACATAATCATAATGATAATAAATGCCATAACCGCCTTTTCTTGGTTTGGCATTCAGTTCTGGCAGTTTTCTGATATTTCCCCAATTATCATCGCATAATAAAAGCGTTAGATCATCGGGCACCGTCATTCCTTTGTCGTAATAATCCTGAACTTCTTTGTAAAGTGCCCACATTTGTGGAGTTTCTTCTACTGGCTTCTTCGTAACTTCTGAAATGATATTTCGTTGCGTTTTTACGATATTTTCCAAAAGCCCAATTGCCGTTCCTTCGGTCATAGGTTCATCGCCGTCGCCTCGCATTCCAATCGTCACAATGGTTTCTTTATTTCCCATTCGTTTAATTCCATCTTTCCAGAATGTAATCAAAGCCTCTGAATTGGTGTTAAAATCCCATTTTCCATTTTCTTTTCCCCATTCAGCATGCGCTCTTGTTAGCGGTTCATGATGCGAAGTTCCCATCACAATTCCGTATTCATCGGCCAAAACAGCATTCTGAGGATCATCCACATAAAACATTCTTCCCCACATGGCCGGCCATAAATAATTGCCTTTCATTCTCAAAATCAATTCAAAAACGTTGTCATAGAATTTCGAATTGAATCCGCCAAATTTTTCAAATGCCCAGCCTGTTAAAGCCGGCGCTTCATCATTGATAAAAATCCCTCTATATTTTACTTTTGGTTCTCCCTGCGAATGAATTCCAGGCAAAACATGCAATTCTGATTGTTTTTTAACCGGAACATCTGCCCAGTAATACCAAGGTGAAACTCCAATTTGGCTAGACAAATCGTAAATTCCGTAAATCGTTCCTCGCTTATCAGAACCCGCAATTACCAAGGCTTTTTTGATTCCTTTAAACGGATTTTCAACAATTTGAGTTGTAAATTTTTCCCATTTTCCCTGAAGTTCTTTGGCATCAATTTTTCCTTTTTTGGCTAATTGATTGATGATTTCGCTTTTTCCTAAAGTTCCAATTATGACAACAAAATCTTCTGCTTCAGAAATCTTTTTTATTCTTTTCGGATGCAAATCTGAAACTTTAAAAAGATCGTTTTCTAAATGTCCTGTTACTTTTAAAACTCCAGCATAATCTTTATCGTCAACCAAAATCGGAGTTATTTTTCCTTTTGAAACTAAAGGAAAATTTTTAGCAGAAGCCTGATTGACTATATATTTCTCTGGATTTATGGCATACGAATTTGCGCTTAATCCGATTAGGAAAAGCAGAGAAATTATGGATGCTATTTTATTTTTTAAATACATAGAAATATAGTTTTTAGCTTTTACGCTCAGTTTTGTCATTCCGAGGAACGAGGAATCTCCGCAAGTAACTCCGCAACGTAAACCCAATCTTTATAGAGCTTCTAGCGGAGATTCCTCGTTCCTCGGAATGACAAACAAGGCGTGTGATTTCAATAATATTACAAACTCAACTTATAAGCAATTCCCATTTCCAAACCTCGTAATTCCGCTAAACCTTTTAATCTTCCTGTTAGCGAATAACCCGGATAAGTTTCTGTTGTTTCATCAACTCTATGCAGAAAACCGTGATCTGGGCGTACTGGGAGACTTACTTTTGTTTTATTCATCAACAACAAAAGTTTTTCTACAATTACAGGCATATTTGCGTCACCGTACAAATGCTCAGATTCTCTGAAAATACTTTCGCTTTCGCGGATGGTATTTCGAAGGTGCAGAAAATGGATTCGGTCACCATAATCATCAATTATTTTTTCAAGATTATTTTCTGGATCGGCGCTTAATGAACCTGTACAATAACACAATCCGTTTGCTGTTGATGGAACTGATTCAAAAATGGCTTTTAAATCAGCTTCTGTAGAAACAATTCTTGGAAGTCCTAAAACTGAAAAAGGCGGATCATCGGGATGAATCGCTAATTTTTGTCCATTTTTCTCTGCAATCGGAGTTACTTCTGATAAAAAATAAATCAGGTTTTCTCTTAGTTTTTGATTGTCGATTTCGGCATAATTTTCTAAAAGTGATAAAATCTGCTCGGTTGTAAAATTGATTTTACTTCCTGGCAATCCTAATAAAACATTTTTAAACAACAATGCTTTTTCATCTTCAGATAATTGATTTCCGAATTGCAACGCTTTTTCTTTTTCAGCATCAGAATAATCGTTTTCTGAATTTGGTCTTTTCAAAAGAAATACATCAAAAAAGGTAAATGCATCCTGATTGTAGAGTAAAGCTTTGCTTCCATCTTCGTTTATAAAATTGTGATTCGTTCTCACCCAATCCAGAATCGGCATAAAATTATAAGTAATGATTTCAATACCGCATTCCGCCAGATTCTTCAAACTGATTTTATAATTTTCAATGTATTGCAGATAATTTCCAGAAGCACGTTTTATTTCTTCGTGAACAGGAAGGCTTTCAACAACTGACCATTCTAAGCCCGCATTTTTAATTATTTCCTGTCTTTCCTTAATCTCGTCGATTGTCCAGATTTCTCCAACTGGAATATGATGCAAAGCTGTCACAATTCCTGTTGCTCCTGCCTGTTTGATATCTACTAAAGTAACGTTGTCCTGAGGCCCGAACCAACGCATTGTTTGTTGCATTTTTGTCATACTTATTTTTTTAATGCCACGAAGGCGCTAAGGCACAAAGTTTTTTTCTACCATTAAGATATTAAGTTCATAAAGCTAAGTCTTTAATTATCCTTTTTTCTTTAGGTTTAAGTCCATAAAGTCACGCCTTAATTTTCTTTTTATCATAAAGATTGAGTTCAAAGTTTTGCTTAATTTTCTTAATGCCTTAATGGTAAAAAAACTTAGCGCCTTCGTGGCATTTTCACAATTAAAAACCAATACTATTTCCGCCATCAACGGGCAAAATAGTTCCGGTTGTATATTTTGATTCGCTTAAAGCGAAATAATAAACCGCATCTGCAATATCTGAAGGTTCTCCTAAAAAGCCCATTGGTGTTCTTCCTAGTACTTTATTTTTTCTTTCCGGATCGCTATCTAAAGCTTTTGCCGACATTTTAGTTTTGATAAAACCAGGAGCAACACAATTTACGCGAATTCCGAATGGAGCTAATTCTACCGCCATAGCGCGTGTCATTGATTCGATTGCGCCTTTGCTTGCTGAATATGCAATTACTTTTGGAATTCCGTATTGTGATGCCATCGAGCTGATGTTTACAATACTTCCTGCTCCATTTTCTTTCATATTTTTTACAACTGCTTTACTAACAGCAAAAACACTTAAAAGATTGGTATGAATTATCGATAAAAAATCTTCATCGGTTACGTCTAAAAATTCTTTTTCAGATTGATTCCTGCGTTGTTCACTAAAATATCAATCGGATTATCTTTTGTGATGTTTTCAATCATGGCAGGAATTCCGCCCAAATCATTTAAATCGAAGATTATCGGAATAGCATTTTCGCCAATTTCCTTGCAGGCTTCTTCTGTCTTATCTTTTGATCTTCCTATTATATACGTTGTGATTCCGTTATCACAAAGTTTTTTTGCTGTTGCAAATCCTAATCCCGAATTTCCTCCGGTTACAATTGCTGTTTTTTTGCTCATAATTTTTAAAATATATTTATCCATTTCCCGGTGCAAAAGGAAATCTTAATGATTTAAAATAGTCTAAAGTCTGTGTTGGTTTTTCTACTCCCGCCGGAAGTTCTTTGCCAGAAAACTGCTGAAAATACAACAAACACGCATCACGCCACCATTTTGCTTCTTTATACTGAATTCCGAGTAACATTTTTACTTCATTAAAACGTTCGCTATCGATATATTTCTCAGTTTTGTTCCAAATATCCTGCATTGTTGCAACCTCATCAACGCCTTCCTGATATTTTAAAGCTAAACCATTCCAAAGCGTTTGTCCGTTTTTCAATTTATAATCCCATGAAACATGATGAAACCATAAAAGATCCTTTTCTGGACAGGTTTTTAAATTATCAAAAAGATTTGCAACTTCTGGAGCATATTGCGAAACTGCATTTGTTCCCGATTTCGATCGGTCAAAACCAATTCCGTTTTTATCTGCTTTATGGTAATACGTCGGATTCCATTCTGGTCTTGAAAGATTCGAAACCCAAGGTCCTGGCCCGTAATGATGTCCCGTGTCCATAATATGATGCAACCCGAGTGGTGTCATATAATTAACAACAGCTTCACGAGAATCCATCATCATATTTTTAACTGGTTTAACGAAATTTTCGTCATTAGAAAAAGTACACCTCAACCATTCATCAGCAATGGTTTCAGAATCTAAATACGGATTCCATGCCAATCTTCCGAAACCGTACCAATTCGCCTGCGCAAAAGGATGTCCCGTCCAGTTTAAATCGTTTCCGATATTGGCAACGCCCGCAATTCCGGTTAGTTTATTTTGATATAAAGTGCCGTCAACAACTTTGGCAACAGTGGAGCCTTTCCCTTTTTGAAATGTATCAGATTCTAAAACTTCCTGAAATAATTTAGGCAGAAAAACCAAATGTGTGCTGAAACCTAAATACTCCTGCGTAATTTGAAATTCCATCATTAAAGGTGTTTTTGGCATTGCTCCAAATAACGGATGAAAAGGTTCTCTCGGCTGAAAATCAATTGCTCCGTTTTTTACCTGAACGATTACATTTTCTTTGAATTTTCCGTCATACGGCTGAAATTCGGCGTAAGCTTGTTTGGCGCGATCATTCGCATCATGTTCTGAGTATACAAACGCTCTCCACATAATTACGCCACCAAAAGGCGCAACGGCATCGGCAAGCATATTGGCTCCGTCAACATGATTTCTTCCGTAATTTTGAGGACCGGGCTGACCTTCAGAATTGGCTTTTACTAAAAATCCTCCAAAATCTGGGATTCGTTTATAAATTTCAGCCGATTTATTTTTCCACCAATTTATAACTTCAGGATCTTTCGGATCAGCTGTTTTTAGGTTTCCAATTTCAATTGGTGCCGAAAATCTTGCCGTTAAATAAACTTTTATTCCGTAAGGTCTGAAAACATTTGCTAAGGCTTCGACTTTTTCTAAATATTGTGGCGTCAGAATTAAAGCGTTTGCATTTACATTGGTTAAAACCGTTCCATTGATTCCAATTGAGGCATTTGCTCTGGCGTAATCGATATAACGCTGATCTATAAAATCAGGCAATTTTTGCCAGTTCCAAAGTGAAAATCCAGCGTAACCTCTTTCAACTGTTCTATCAAGATTATCCCAATGATTCAGAATTCTGATATTTGTTTTGGGAGAATCGGCAATATTTAAATTTTTAACCGACTTATTCGTCTGCAAAATTCTCAGGAAATTAAAAACTCCGTACAAAACAGCAACATCATTTTTTCCGGTAATAATGATTTGTTTTTTATTTTGAATGGAAACCGATTTGATGATAAAACCTTCAGTATTTATTTTATCAAGATCAGAACTGACTGTTTTTTCTATTTCAGGATTTAATAAAGACTCAACGCCTACGATCAGGTTATTTTCTTCTTTTATTTCCGATTTTATTTCGGGAACATTTCCCAGCATACCTAAAAATCCGGCTTTAAGTTCTTTCTCAGCAATTTTAATTGTTTCGGAATTTCCTAAAACAACAATTCCTTTAAGATTGTTTTTATATTCTGAAGTCATTAAAGTATTATTTACGGCATTATATTGAAGCCACAATTTATAATCCTTTTGTGCCGAAGCCGAAAAGGAAATCAGAAGAAATAGGAAAACAAATCTTAATGAAATCATTTTGGTTTTTAATTTATTCTTTAAAATTTCAAATTTGAATGAATCAGTGTTTTTCGTCTGTATAGAAATATTTAATAAAATTTTAATTCAAAAATTACATTATTCTAAATAAAACAACAATTGCAATCGGTTGCGTAAAAATATAGGATTGTTGTTGAAGAAAAAAACTTTTGCTTCATTTTTTTCAAAAAATAATTTCTTTAACAAATAAAGGCAGGATAATTTGAAAAACTATCCTGCACTTTCGTTCATCACCTTACTGCAATTTCCAATTTTAACAGTTATTATTTTTTTTGAACATTTTCTTAAAATACAAACCTCAAAATATTAAGATATTTTTTATAAATTTGAATAGAAATACCGATTTCCCCAAATCATTTTTTTCACAACTTACTGCTTGTTTCCAATACTTTACAAAAGGATTTATAACGTAAAATCGAAAAAAAATGAAAAACTTTACTTTTGCCGTAATTCTTTTACTGGGAATTTTTTTAGTCCCTTAAATGTTTTTTCAAAAAATGATCTTCATCTTCCTGAAGCATCAAAAAAATTGTTTTTTCTGCCTATTCTCCAGAAATTACTACTACTTCAATAACTGCATTTTTTAAAAAGTATTCTGATTTAAAAGCCTATCAAACGGATGTTGCGGCTTTGTATAAAAATAAAGCCTATAAACCGATTTGGTTTGAAGGAAATGATATAAATGAGTTTGGGTATCTTTTATATCATAAATTAAATTCAACTTACGAAGAAGGCGTTCAGATTGAAATTCCGTATAAAAAGAAACTTGACGAAGTTTTTAATGAGGAGTCGACATCAAAATCAAAAATTTCAGATTCTGACACGGAACTTTTATTGAGTTCCATGTACATTTTATATGCAAAACATGTTTATCAAGGAATTGATGCTCGCTGAGCAAGATAAAATTCAATGGTATTTGCCAAAGAAAAAATTCTCATATGAGACATTACTAGATTCAATTGTAGGCAATCCAGATTTATTAAAAGAAAACAAACATGTTCTTTTTAGCCAATATTATAAACTCCAAGAAGTTTTAAAAAATATCGTGAAATCGAAAAAAGCAACCAATGGACTCCAATCTACATGGACACGCCTTATAAAGATTTACGTCCAGATGCTACTTCTCAAACCATTGCTGACGTTAGACATCGTTTATTTATAATTGGCGATTTAGCCACCGATTCAAAAAGCAATTTTTATGATCAAGAGTTGATGGATGGTGTAATGAAATACAAACTTCGACACGCGTTAATGCCAAATTACATTCTTTCAAAAGAACATATCGATCAAATGAATGAACCCATCAGCGACCGCATTAAAACCATAATGCTGAATATGGAGCGTTGCAGATGGATTCCGCCTTCTTTAGAAGATCAACAGGAATATGTAATGGTTAACATTCCGTCGTTTATGTTGTATTTTGTTAGAGATAAAAATTTTGATATTGTATCGAAGGTTTTTATTGGAACGCCTTTAACCAAGACTGTAATTTTTAGTGGGCAAATCGACCGTATTGTTTTTAGTCCGTATTGGTATGTTCCAACGAGCATCATTCAAAATGAATTAAAACTAAAAATGGCCGAAGACAAAAATTATCTGGCTGACCATAATATGGAATGGAATGGCGGAAAAGTGAGACAGAAACCTGGCCCAGATAATGCTTTAGGACTTGTGAAATTTATGTTCCCAAATCCGAATGATATTTATATGCACGATTCACCATCAAAAAGTTTATTTGGCTTTGAAAAACGTATTTTCAGTCATGGCTGTATCAATGTTGAAAAAGCAAAAGATCTTGCCATTTCAATGCTAAAAGATTATCCGGAATGGACGACTGACAAAATAGATGCGACAATGAGCGGCGAAAAAGAAACTCCTTTTTTCCTAAAGAAAAAAATCCCAATTTATATAGGTTATTTTACCGCTTGGGTAACTCGAGATGGAAATATGAATTTTTATCCTGATGTTTATCAAAGAGATACTCGCCTAAATGGAATGTTGTTTCCACAAGACACTGCTTATAAATCGGATCAAGAATAAACCTCATCAAATAAAAAAACCTCCCAAAATAAAATTTATTTTGGGAGGTTTTTTTATTTCTCTACTTCTTATTGACGTACTTGTCTAAAATATATTTTGTAACTGGTCTTAAGGGACTATTATTTTCTGGATGTCTTCCGTGATTGTTAAAAAAATCAATGCTATCTCCTCTTTTTGCATACCATATAATTGCATTATGATTCTTATCAAAATAAACTGTTGTATCACAAACCTTTATTTTCTTAAGACCAACTAAATTCTCATCTAATAACTCCACAGGATTACCACTTATAAATCCTTCAGATTTTAAATTACAATCTACAATTTCATAATGATCACCTGACCATTGCATACATTCTTTTCGTGGTAAGGCTAAAAAAATTATTAAACCCAATCCAGCTAGAACAGCCACAATTGCTAAATATTTAAATTTATTAGATTTTCGTTTCTCATCTAAATTAACAAAAGTCGATACTGGTGTTTCTTCAGATTTAGCTCCTTTACTTTGAACTGGTAGAGGTTCTTCCATAACAAAATCTGTTTTTGAATCATTAGAGTTTTCAATTTCAACTTGATCATTCAAATTATCAGAAGCGACTTCTTTAGCAGAATTATTAGGGATCGTCAATTCATTGAACAATTCTAAATCTTCTTCATCTATTTGTTTCCTAAACTTATTAAAAGGTCTTGGGCGAAGATCTACAAGTATAGCGGCCAATTGAATAGTGTCTTCAGATGGTTTCTCAGTTTTACCTTGAAAAAATCTCTTAACCGCTTCTAATTTGTTCATCTCATCATCTCCAAACAAATTCTTTTTATCCTTATCAAATGGAAAATCAAAAAAAGATTCAAAAGCATTTAAATCTTCTTTATCAGAATTTGACTTAAATCTTTTGACACATAATTTTCTAAGATTTGCAGGTGTTGGCGAACTTAAATTATTTGAATAATCCCCTTCTTCTTTTTCCTTTTCATATTTCGCTTTAATAGCATTTTTATAATCTTCAAAAGTAATGTTTGACATAGGCATTTGAACTTTTTACAACTTTTCTAAAGTACTTTATTCTACTTTTTGTGACTTTTTAGAACTTATCCTGACTTTAAAAAAACTAATTAGACTTTCCAGACTTTCTGATCAATACAGCTCTAAACCCAACATAACTTTGCCTCAACAAAATTAGTTAACGTTATGACCTGCAGGTTAAAAACAAAAATACAAAACTAGTTTTATTAAAAATGCGGAAAACCGTAAGACGGAATTTATCCGGGAAGTATAGATGAAAATCTTACTGTTCTACGCATTTCACTTCCCAAACAAAAATGGTATTGACTAGATCTGGAATAATTCCGGACAGCCATACCCATGTCTAAAATTTAATCGTAAAAAACATGAAAAAGATATTTTTATTGGGAGCGTTCGCGCTATTGTCAGCTACATTATTCTCTTGCACGGCCGACGAATATGATGATGTTAAAAAAGAAATTAATCCAGCAAAACCTTCTTATGCAGATGATGGTCCTGGAGACGGAACAATAAAACCACCGCCACCGCCACCGGGACCGGCTGATGAATAAATAAAGATGATTAGTTTATAAATAATTATTAATTTCGGGGAAAGTAAGTTTTATGCTACGATCCCCGTTTTTTTATTCCTTAATTTTTCTGCTCCTTCTTTCATGTAAAGAAAAGAAAACCAGTATTCCTCAACCTGAGCCTATTAGAAAAGAAGCAAGCACATATCGGGAAAAAGGACTAATAAACTTTGAAAACAAAAATTTTAATGCGGCATTTCTCAACTTCAATAAAGCAAAAATAGCATATGAAACATTAAATGACAGTGCTAATATCATGTATAATCTCATTCAAATGGCGTCAATTCAGCAAATAAATGGAGACTATTATGGGAGCAAAGAAACATTGACCGAGGCCTTACCCTACCTCAAGAAAAAAGACATTTATAGTGTTTCAATCAATAATTTTTTCGGAATTGCTGATAAAGAATTATCAAATTATGATGATGCTATTTATTACTATAATGAGGCATTAAAAGATTGTGCTGACTCTTTATGTAAACAAACTCCTTTAAACAATATTGCAGTTATTTATATTCATCAAAAGAAATACGATAACGCAATAAAAATCTTTGAATCAATTATAAATACAAAAAAATCTGGAGAGGGAGATCAAAATAGCAATGCGCTTATCTTAGATAATTTAGGCTATGCTTTATATAAAAAAGGACTGCATGAAAAAGGTCTTTTGTTCATGCAAAAAGGTTTAGATACAAGAAATAAATACAATGATGATTACGGAAGTATTGAAAGCAATTTACATTTAACTGAATATTATACCGATAGCGAGCCTCAAAAATCCAGACAATTTGCCTTAAATGCTTATGAAACTGCCACAAAACTTAACAGTATCGATGAACGTTTAGAAGCGTTATCATTTTTAATGACCAATAATTCTGTGATCAATAAAACAGAATACATTCAAAAATTCATTTTCTTAAATGATAGCATTCTAAAGGTTAGGAATAATTTTAAAAACAAATTCGCAAAAATTAAATACGATTCAAAAAAGGAAAAGGACGAAAATGAGAAATTGCGTTTAGAAAAAGCGGAAGATTTAGTAGCTATCAAAGAAGCCGAGAAAGACAAAGTAATTTTATTTGCCACTTTAATCGCTGTTGTATTCTCAGGTGTTTATTTAAGAAATAGGTATAAAAATAAAGAACGACTTGGAAAAATAAAAACTGCCTACGACACTGAAACAAGAATTGCAAAAGATATACATGATGAATTGGCAAATGATGTCTTCGATACAATAACCTTTACACAAACTCAATCTTTAACAACCGAAAATAATACCGGAATCTTATTGCAAAAACTAAATCATATTTATACTCGTGTTCGAGGTATTTCAAGAGAAAATAATGATATAGATACTGGAACAAATTATTCTAGAAATTTAAAAGACATGCTCTCAACTTACAGCGACAAAAATATAAATGTCTCAATTAATGGTGTCGAAAAAATAAATTGGGATGTAATTGAAGAGCTTAAAAAGATAACAATTCATCGCGTTTTACAAGAATTAATGGTTAACATGAAAAAGCATAGTGAAGCTTCGGTAGTTGTTTTAAAATTTGAAACCGACAGTACTAAAATCTTTATAAATTATTCGGACAACGGAAAAGGCGGTGAAAAATCAAAGATTATAAAAAATGGTCTGCAAAATATGGAAAACCGTATTTTATCTGTAAAAGGAGCCATTACTTTTGAAACCGAACCTCAAAAAGGTTTTAAAGTAAAAATAACGATGCCTAAATAAAAGCCTATGTTTAAAAAAGTAATTATAGCTGAAGATATCGATGCAATGAATTTAGGAATTCAACAAGTTTTGAAAGATTTAAATATTGCCGATTACCAACATTCTAAATTTTGTGATGATGCATTTCTAAAGATACGCGTCGCAATTCACAAAAATGAACCATTCGACTTATTAATAAGTGATCTTTCCTTCAAAAAAGATCATCGTGAACCGAATATTATAAATGGAGATGAACTGGTTCAAAAAGTACGTGAATTACAACCTGATATTAAAATAATTGTTTATTCTGTCGAAGACAAAAGCTTTCGTATTAAGTCGCTTTTTGAAAATGCCGAAATAGATGCTTTTGTTTTAAAAAGTTTGAACAGTATTGAAGAATTAAAAAAAGCAATCAATCTAATTTCAAGTTCTGATAAAAAATTTATTTCTCCAGAAATATCTTCGGCTTTACAGGAAAAAAATAATTTCGAAATTGAAGAATTAGATATTAAGATTTTAAAATATTTGGCCAACGGAACTTCTCAAGATGAAATAATAGAAATTCTAAAAGACTTAGGAACTAAACCAAACAGCAAAAGTGCTATGGAAAAAAGACTTTCGAGATTAAAAGACTTTTTTAAAGCTAACAATACGCTTCATTTGATTTCAATTGTGAAAGATATGGGAATAATTTAAATTCCTACTATTCCTATTTCAAAGCTCCTTCGGGGGCTTTTTTTATTGCCAAATTTTAAAATTTTATGGATTATGGATTTCCGTAAAATTCTGGTTTTATTGATTTTACTTTTGGGTTATTAATAACTTTAAATAATTCACATATGGAAAAATATAAAAAAAGAAAAATGCAATTAGCGTATCTTTAACTGATTTTATAGATTTTGTAAATAAATCTGGAAACTCTAAAATGACAAAAGTTAAACAAGTAAAATACCGAAACACTTATCATCCTGCTTCCGATTTTTATAAAGCTTTTCGAGAAGAAATTATTGAAATACACAAAAACAATGACGATAAAAAATTGCTAGATAATTTACTTCATAAATTGACTGATTTAAAAAAGAAAGTTAACTACCCAATATCAATTGATGGGTACAAAAAATTCTGGGGAAAGAAAAAATTGAATGGTTTGATCCTCCATTTTATCATTGGTTGACAGGAGATCTCGATATTAAAATAAATCCAGAACTAGGTCTTTCATTTGACAACAAATTTTATGTAATTAAATTATTTTTAAAAGCTGATAAAATTTCCAAAGATAAATTATCACAAATCTTATCTTTGATGGAAAGTCAATTGCGAAAAGAAACTGGAGATGAAATCATTTTTGCAGTTTTAGATGTAAAGAATTCAAAATTATACGAAAATACAAAAGGTGATTATACATATTTACCTTTATTAGAAGGAGAAGCAAAAAGTTTTGAATCTATCTGGAAAGCTATTTAATTTTAGATCAATAAGTATTATAGTTATGTTTTTGTTACTTTTAATATTAATTATAGAAATTTAAAATAATTACTAAGTGAACATTTTATATATTGATGCAAATATTTTTCTCGGATTTTACAATTCAAATAAACCTGAGTTTAAAAAACTATTGAACTCTGTGATAGAAGTTAAAACCAAAATATTTTTTACTGAGCAATTTAAAAATGAAATTGATAGAAATAAACTGAACGTCTTCAAGCAATCAATAGATAATTATATAAAACAAATAGCAATAACAGATATAGCTTTACCAGAACATCTGGATCAAGAGACTTCATCTAAATTAAAATATTGGAATACTTCAAGAAAAAAATTAGAACAACAAATTAAAGATTCTAATAACGAGCTCATGAAAATTTTAAATGAAACATTGTCCAATGTTTCTTCATCCGAAGATAATGTTTCTAGAGCATTATCTTCATTATATCTGAGAAGTATTCAACCATCAACTGATGATCTAATTAGAGCTAGATATCGAAAAGAAATTGGCAATCCACCCGGCAAAAAAATGACCCTCTGGGAGACCAATTATCTTGGGAAATGCTTTTAAATATTGTACCTAAGATTAATAGAATTTGGATTATTTCTAAAGATCAAGACTACTATACTGAAAGTAAAGATTTATTATATTTAAATCCTGTTTTAAAAAATGATCTCATTGGACTAAATCCTAACATTCATATTAAAGTTTTTAATAAATTATCTGAAGCTTTAAGAGATTTCAACAATCAAGAATTGATTACATCAATTCCTAATAAAGATGATTTAGATCTGATTTCATTATCTGAATCATATATGGATGATATTGACAATATTGATTTAGAAATTCTAAGTTATTTATCTCAAGGATATGGAACATTTGAAATGAAAGATATTCTTTCTCTAAAAGATCTCTCTTTTTCTCAAATCGAAAAAAGAGTAAATAAGCTGAAAGAACTTTTTAAAGCCAATCATACCATTCATTTAATTTCAATTGTAAAAGATATGGGAATAATTTAAACTCGTATAATTCCTATTTTAAAGCTCCTTCGGGAGCTTTTTTTATTGTCCAAATTTAAAATTTTACGAATTATGGATTTCCGTAAAATTCTGGTTTTATTGATTTTACTTTTGGATTATTAATCAACTAAATTCAAAAAAATGAAAAAAAATGTCTTACAAATCATCGCATCATTTATTGTCGTATTACTATTTTCTTGCCAAAGAACAACCTCATCATATGATGAAATAGCAGTAGCAGTCGATTCAGCGGCAGTAATTGTCGATTCAACTACACCAACCATAGCTAATAAATGGGAATATCATGAATCAACTGATAAAATGACATCAAAATCAATCAAGTTTGCACAGATAATATCTAATGAAAGCTTAAATCTAGAATTTCCATATGATGGAAATAATTATGGCCGATTAATATTAAGAAAAAAGACCGCTTGGACATATATCTAAGTATTGATAAAGGGCAAATAAGCGGAGGATATGATAATAATTTTATTACAGTTCGTTTTGATGACGAGAAGCCAATAAAATTTAGCTATAGTGAACCACAAGACAGCAGTAGTGACTTAATTTTTATTGATAACGAAGCAAAGTTTTTATCAAAGTTAAAAAGATCAAAAAAAATACTTGTTTCATTACCGTTATATCGTGAAGGCAATCAAATACTTGAATTTAATACTATAGATTTAAAATGGTAATCTTTCACAAATTAACAAAATGTAAAAGAATTAAGTTATGAAAAAAGTATCCTGCTTTTTATAGCAATAATAATGTTTAGCTGTTCAAACAAAAATGAATTATTTAAAGAGACCGATTCATTTGTACAATCTTTACAAACTGAATATGAAAGCTATGGATTTTTGGGTAATAAATATTCTAAAACGACAAGTGATGGATTATATTCTATTACTCCATTTGGTCGTCTAATAAACGTAAAAATACAACAAATTGTGAGTTCAGAAGAATACGAAGATTTAAAAGAAGATCTCGAAAATCATTATCAAGGTGATCCACGAGTTAATCGTGTGTATATCTGCCAAGCGGGTACTATTATGATTGATTGTAGAAACTAAACTTTTAAGTATTCTCGAAAAAGAGTAAAAAATTCAAAAACTAAATGTTTTAAAGAGGAACTTCATTGTCCTCTTTTTTCTGTTTACATAATTTTATAAAAAGCTTCTTTAAAAACTTTACCCGATTACGGATTTCCATAAAATATTGATTTTACAGGTTTTACTTTTGAATAACTAATCTTAAAATCAATATTTTATGGAAATGAATATTCAACTAAAATCGCTTGCCGATAAGATAAATCAGCTGAAAAGTAAAATTGAAACGGAAGAATCTACAAAACATGCTTTTGTATTGCCTTTTATACATATTTTGGGTTATGATGCTTTTAATCCGCTGGAAGTAGTTCCTGAATTCACAGCAGATCTTGGACTGAAAAAAGGAGAAAAAGTAGATTATGCTATTTTTCAAAATGGCGAGCCTATTATAATTGTTGAATGCAAAAGTTGGAAAGAAAATCTTACGGTTCATAATTCGCAGTTATTCCGTTATTTTCATGTTACAAAAACTCGATTTGCACTTTTGACAAATGGTATTACCTATCAATTTTTTACCGATTTAGATGATCAAAATAAAATGGATGAAAAGCCATTTTTAGAATTTGACATCTGCAATCTAAAAGAAAACACAATAAACGAAATTGCAAAATTTCATAAAGCAAATTTTGATGTAAATAATATTGTAAGTAATGCAAGTTCTCTAAAATATATTAAAGAAATAAAAAAGCAGATAAGTGCAGAATTAGAAAATCCTTCAAATGATTTTACAAAACTTTTTGCCAATAAAGTATACGCAGGAAGACTAACTGAGAAAGTTCTTGATGAATTTAAAGATTTGGTTCAAAAATCAGTGAATCAATTTATCAATGATAAAATTAATGATCGTTTAAATGCTGCTTTAACTAAAGAAACAATCAAACAGCAAGTCGAAGAAATTTCAGTTATTGAAGACGACAATAAAATTAATACAACTGAAGAAGAACTTGACGGTTATCGAATAGTGGTTGCCATTTTACGCCGAAAACTCCCAATTAACAGAATTGTTTATCGCGATACACAATCCTATTTTGGAATTTTACTAGACGATAATAATCGTAAACCTTTATGCAGACTGCATCTTAATGGTGGTAAAAAATATATAAGCCTGTTTAATGATAATAAAATCGAATCTAAAATTTCAATTTCATCAATTGATGATATTTACCAATTTGAAAAAGAGTTATTAGACACAGTAGCAATTTACGAAACAGAATAAAATCACGTATAAGTACTTATCTTAATAAGGTCCATCTTAATTAGATTTAGCAACTAAATAAAGCTTCTAACTCTAACCTAAATACCTGATAGCCTATGCAAAAAAAATACCTCATCTTGCTTTTAATATTTACGTTTTATTCTTGCAAAAAATCTGGTGCTCTGCCTCCACAACACATCAATACGTTTTATAAAGAAATAGTTACCGCAGACGACCGAAAAACCATTACACCAGAAGAAGCTAAAACTTATCACGTAAATAAAACCTATCAATATGAATACCGCACAGGAAATCCGGGTCATTACGAATACAATTATGATGTAAAAGGAATCAATGCAAGAGGCGATTCAGTTTTTGGAAATATAAATGTTCAAGGAAAATATGGCGCAGGAATTTTAATAACTGATAGCATTCTTGAGCTAGAAATTACTACAGAATGGATTTCTCATGGAAAATTAAAAGCGTTTGATAATAATAGAAATGAATATCAATTAGTAGTAAAATAAATTAAGTCAAAATGAAATATGCTTTATTACTTCTCTTTACTTTTTTAACTTCATTTTGTCCGCTCGAAACCACAGTATATTTGTGTGGCCCAACTGGCGCCAAGAAATATCATTATAACGCAAACTGTCGCGGACTAAGTTCATGTAATCATGAAATTACAAAAGTTACTCTTAAAAAAGCTCAAGGATACGGTTTGACTCTTTGTGGCTGGGAAGATTAATTTCTTCTTTTAATTATAAAATCAAAAAAATAATAACCGAATCAATAAAAACGAATTAAAAAACCTCCCAAATTAAAGTTTATTTTGGGAGGTTTTTTTTTATTTTGTCGCACTAGATTTATGCGCGTACTTTCTAAAAATATCTTTTGTGACTGGTTTCAGCGCAATATTATTTTCAGGATGTCTTCCATGACCGTTAAAAAAGTCAATTCCATCAGCAGTTTGGGCATACCAAATTATAGCGCGACCGTATTTATCAAAACAAATAGTATGATCATCAATATCTACTTTCTGCAAATGAACCAAACTTTCATCTAATAATTCAACTGGATTTCTTGTAAGCGAACTTTGTGATTTCAAATCGCACCTAACAAGCTCATAATGATCGCCTGACCACTGCATACACTCTTTCTGCGGAAGCGCCAGATAAATAATAACACCAATCAAACAAAGAACAGCCGTTATTGATGCAATTCGAAACATTTTAAATTTTGACTTATAAATTCTAAATTTTCTTTTCTTATTTGGCGTTTTTACAAAAACAGCTGTTTCAGAATGTTTCAAATTTTCGGCAGTTTTCTCAACTTCATTTTTGTATAAAACTTCCGGACCAAAAACAGGAATTTGCTCTTCCTGAGACATTGCTTTAGCCTTAAATTTCCTGAAAGGCCTTGGCTGAAAATCAATCAAAATTGCCGCCATATCAACAGTATCTATTTTTAGAGGTTCTTTCTCTCCCTTCAAAAATGCGCCTACTTTTTTATACTTATCCGTATAAGTTGTGCAAGTATCCTCTATATTTTTATCAAAAGGAACACCTTTAAAATCCCAATACACTTTTAAATCATCTGGAGCAGGATTTTCACGTAATATTTTCCAACATAAATCTCTCAAATGGGCTTGAGAAGGTGTCTCCAGATAATTAGAGTTTTCCCCTAATTCTTTTTCGATATTATATTTTGTTCTTATAGCTTCTTTATAAGCTTTTTCATAATTGCATCGTGTAATGTGGTCCATATACATTCAGGATTTTCAGGATTTTTAGCGTTAATTCTCGGATTTTTCAAGAAAATCAGGAACATTTGGAATCTCCGGATTTCTTTTCAATTCAGAGGAAAACATATAATTACTTTGCCTCAGAATTAGTTCTCGTTCTGACTCGCGATCATAACAAATTTACAAAACTAGTTTACCTCTAAATTGCGGGAAACCGTAAATTTTTGTTTAGGAGAAAACCCAAAATCAAGCTTACAATTCTACGCTCTTTTCTTCGCAAACAGAAAGTTTCATTGCTAAAAAACGATTCAGAACAATTCTGAATAGCAATGCTTGTGCCAAATTTTGAAATCTTAAAAAATTGCCTTAAATAATTAATTACTACTTTCGGCGAAAGTAAATCTTATGCTAGGATCTCTTTTTTACGTTTCATTATAGCTGTTTTTGCTAGTTCATGCAAAGGCAAAATAGCGGTTCCTTTGAAAAATGATTTCCAAAATACGGAAAACCGTATTTTGCTTCCAAAGAGAACCATTAATTTTGACACTGAACCTGATAAAGGTTTTAAAATAAAGATATCCATGCCTAAATAATTTGTTATGTTTAAAAAAGTAATAATAGCCGAAGATCTAGATAGCATCAGTTTTGGAATCGAGCAAGTCCTGAAAGATTTAGGAATTGAAAATTTCGACTATTCCAAATATTGCGATGACGCCTATTTAAAAATACGCAAAGCCATTCAGGACAATGATCCTTATGATTTATTGATAAGCGACCTTTCGTTCAAAACAGATCATCGTGAGGTAAAGCTTGCTAGTGGCGATGAATTGGTACAGAAAACACGAGAAATCCAACCTGATATTAAAATATTAACCTATTCAGTCGAGGACAAAAGTTACCGTATAAAATCGCTTTTTGAAAACGCGGCGATAAATGCTTTTGTTTTGAAAGGAAGAAACAGCATTGACGAGCTTAAAAAAGCAATCGGGATTATTTCGGCTTCTGAAGACAAATTCATTTCACCAGAAATTGCATCTGTGCTTCAGGAAAAAAACAGCTTTGAAATTGATAACATCGATATTACAATTCTGAAATACCTCGCTGAAGGAAAATCACAAGACGATATTATCGAAATTTTCAAAAATGCCAATATAAAGCCCAACAGCAAAAGCGCCATTGAAAAAAGATTATCCAAACTGAAAGATTTTTTCAAAGCCGGCAATACTGTCCAGCTTGTTTATATTGCAAAAGATATGGGGATTATTTAAAATTGTCCCCAGAGGTTTCTCATGCGCTTTTCACCGATTTTTCCGGATCTTTTATCGTATTTAATTATTTGATAATAATGACTTTACAATTTATTCACATTAGTTTTCTTAATTTGAATAAAACAAAAAGTTATGAAATTCTTTAATCTAAATTTTCTAGTATCATTCAAAGAATGGCTTTTTTTAAGAGCAATGCAATCTTCTTTCCTTCATTAATAAATTAAAAAAGGAAAGAATAATTGAATGAATAAAATTGACAAATCATTTTTGAACAAAAATCAATTTGGTGAAGATTTCTTGTGGGGTGTTTCAACTGCCGCTTTCCAAATTGAAGGAGCTCATGATACCGACGGAAAAGGTTCTTCTATCTGGGATGTTTTTACCACTCAGAAAGGAAAAATCAAAAACGGGCATCATGCTATAACTGCTTGTGATTTCTATAATTCGTATCAAACAGACATTAGTCTGATTCGCGAGTTAAATATTCCTAATTTTCGATTTTCAATTTCTTGGCCTCGAATTATGCCAACAGGAATTCATCCTGTAAATCAAGCCGGAATTGACTATTACAATAAAATTATCGATTCGCTTTTAGCACAAGGAATTGAACCATGGGTGACACTGTATCACTGGGATTTGCCATATGCACTTGAAGAAAAAGGCGGATGGACCAATCGTGAATCTGTTTCTTGGTTTTCAGATTATGTGGATATTTGTGCAAAACATTTTGGTGATCGCGTAAAAAATTGGATGGTCATTAATGAACCTTCAGTTTTTACTGGCGCGGGCTATTTTTTGGGCATACATGCGCCTGGAAAAAAGGCATCACAAATTATATTAAAGCCATGCATCATGTGACTTTAGCAACAGTTGCTGGCGCAAAAAAACTCCGTGAAAATGTTGCAGATGCAAATATCGGAACAACTTTTTCCTGCACACATATAGAACCTTTTTCTCAAAATCAGAAGGATGTCGAAGCCGCAAAACGTGTTGATACGTTGCTAAACCGAACTTTTATCGAACCGCTTTTAGGACTTGGTTATCCGCAGGAAGATCTGCCAGTTTTAAAAAAATTGAATAATTATATTCTTGAAGATGATCGAAACAATCTTGCGTTCGACTTTGACTTCATCGGACTCCAATGTTACACTCGAGAGGTTGTAAAAGCATCATTATTGACGCCATATATTGGTGCCGAGTTGATAAGCGCCGAAAAACGAAATGTAATTTCTACCGAAATGGGCTGGGAAGTTTATCCCCCTGCGCTTTATCATATTTTAAAACGATTCAACAGCTACGAAGGCATCAAAAAAATCATAATTACTGAAAACGGCGCCGCATTTCCTGACACCGTTACAAATGGAAAAGTGTATGACATAAAACGTACACATTTCATTCAGGATCATTTGGAACAAATTTTAAAAGCCAAAGAGGAAGGCTTAAATGTCGATGGCTATTTTGTTTGGACTTTAACTGATAATTTTGAATGGGCAGAAGGTTATAACGCCCGATTTGGATTAATCCATATTGATTTTGAAACGCAAAAGAGAACCATAAAAAATTCTGGATTATGGTTTAAAGATTTTTTATCCTAAGAGACTTATTCCTAAAAACAAAAGCCTTTCCATTAATTGTGAAAGGCTTTTATATTTAAAATAATATCATTCTATTATTGAAATCTAAACTTATAATTCTGCTTTTGAATTCCGACATAAAGCTTACCGTTGCTTTGCAAGTGGGCTGTCACTTTAATATATTTTTCTTCTGGATATTTTATATCATAACTAAAGGTCGTATCTTTTGTTTTGATTTGAATCACATGTTTTCCGTCATCAGATATTGAAAATTTTGCTGTTTCATAAGTCGGCATTTCATCTGTTGCTTTTAAGTTGATATCCTGAACTTTCGTCTTATCCAGAAATACTTCCAGTTTTAAATTATCCAATTTCATATTCGTTGGCTGTTCAAAAGACACTACATATTTTTTACAACCGAAAGCAGATAAAAGAATTAATAGTATTAAAAGCTTTTTCATAAATAATATTTTAAATTGATTCTTGACCGAAATCAGATTGTTTTACTCTTTTATAAATATAAATAATTTTATGGCAATTCGGTCTAAAAAAACAAACTTCGCCCAAATTATTCATCGAAAAACAAACCTAAAATAACCGAAAAAAAAGTTACTGAAAAAGGCAAAAAAAACATTATTTCCTTGATTTTATTAGGTTTAACGAGATTTTTTTCTTATCTTTATAGTGTAAATAACAATAAATATATGCCGAAAAACAAACTTTTTAAATGCCTAAATTACGCTTCAAAAAATTATCCATTTTTCAACTTTTTGCATTTTATTCTTCAAAATGCTTTCCATCTTCATTTGGAAATTATTCTACCTTATCTTTTTTCTGCACATAATTTAAACAAGCAGAAGACGCCAGTAAGACCGTTCCTATCGCAATCTTAATTGCTCTTTTCAGCGGTATGTTCTGAGCTATTTTTTTAGAATTAGAATATAGGTCTTTTAAATCCAAAAAAGGATTTCCTTTCTCGGGAAACTCTTCAGACTCTTCATTTTCATTTTTCACAAAACCCTTCGATTCTATGACTTTATTCTCGATTTCAGAAGTTGCTTTAATACTTTCTGCATTTTTAGCCATTTTGATTTCTTCAACTCGACACTTTTCATTAAACTTTTTAAAAGGGCGCGACTGAAAATCGACCAGAATTGCCGCAAGATTTATTGCGTCAATATTTGACGGATCTGTTTCGCCTTTAAAAAAGGTTTCGATTGGCCTAAACTTGTCTTTTTGTTCCTTAAACTTATTCTTTTTTGTATGATCAAAATCTAAACACAATAAATTCTTAAAAACATTCAAATCATCTTGGGTTGGATTATTTTCGAAAATAAGCCAGCACAAATCGCGGAGTTTTCCTCGAGATGGATTATACAAGTAATCGAAGTGTTCTCCTTCTTTTTCGAGTTCATATTTAATTTTAATCGCCTTTTTATATTCTTCTAATGTATTATTCATCTTCTCTTTTTAAGAAACTCTCTGGGGTCTTTATTTTCATTTTTAATCTAAATCTTTTTACATGCCTTTACTTTTGACTTCTAAAATTCAAATTATTTTCAGCGTTTTCAATTTTTATTTTGATTCCACATTATTGCCACTTTTTTTTCAGTTCATCCAACTTTCTTCAGGATTTTTACCTCTATTAAAATAGAGATTCATCTAAATTCAAACAACATTTAATAAAAAATAGGCATTGCATTTTTATTTTATTGGGAAATTTCAGGAATCTCAGGAAAACGCAGGAATTCCGGGAATTCCTTATCTACAGTAGCCTAGAAGTGCCTTTCCTTTGCATAAGAAATTAGTTCAAGTTTTGTCTGCAGACTAAAACAAAAATAAAAAACTAGTTCTAATTAACATTGTGGAAAACCGTAAGACCGAGTTTATTCGGGAAGTTTAAATTACGTCTTACAGTTCTACACGATCAACTTCCCAAAACCAATTTGGTATTGCCAATAACAAACTCTGGATAACTCCGGACAGCAATACCTATGTCTAATTTCTAAATTAAATCAAAATGAAAAAGCTATTATTTTTTAGCGCTATTGCGTTAATGTTCACTATATTTTCTTGTACACCGGATGAAATTGAAACGCAACCAAAACAAGAAACCAAAAAAACTATTAATCCAGCAAAAGATACCTTTGCTGAGGATGGACCGGGTACTGGGCCTGGAACCGGAACTCCTGGTGATGATGGTCCTGGTGATGGTGGTCCGATTAAACCACCACCAACTGATGAATAAATATATTTTTAGTATCTAATTAATTACTATTTTCGGGGAAAGTAAATTTATATGTTACGGTCCCCGTTTTTTTATTTTATAATTCTTCTTTCTCTTTTTTCATGTAAAGAAAAAAGACCGTTAGTCCTAATACAGAAGCTATACAAAAAGAAGCGCTTAGCTTACGAAATAAAGGATACGAAAATATCTTAAAACAAAATTTCAACACTGCTTTTCATGAGTTTAATAAATCTAAAATACTTTTCGAAACTTTAAAAGACAGTGTCAATATTGGATATGTCCTTCTACAGCTGGCCGCAATACAGCAAGTTAACGGAGATTATTACGGTAGCAAGGAAACAGTTACTGAAGCATCAGCGTATTTTAAAAAAAATAGTATATACGCTCCTGATATAAATATCGTCTTAGGCATTGCCGATAAAGAACTTTCCTTATACAATGATGCAATTTATTATTATAAAGAATCTGCAAAAGAATATAAAGATCCTATTGCAAAACTAGGCCCGCTATCTAATATTGGCCCCATCTATATCCAACAAAAAAAGTACGATAAGGCAATTGCTCTTTTAGAATCTATTTTGGGCAAAAATTTATTAAATAATGAAGCTCAAGCATCCTCTAAAGCTCGAATTCAAGATAATTTGGGGTATGCCTATTTTAAATATGGAATGGATGAAAAAGGATTTCATTTAATGGATAATGCGCTCAAAAAAGAAATGAAATCAAAGATACATACGGAAGTATTGAAAGCTACCTTCATTTGGCCGATTATTATTCCAAAAAAGACGTTCAAAAATCAGATGAAAATGCGCTAACAGCATACAATATTTCTACAAAACTAAACAGCGTTGATGAAAGATTAGAAGCCTTGCAAATTTTAATTTCAAATGACCACAGTCCTAAAAAGCAAAAATATGTTCAAAAGTATTTTACGCTAAACGACAGTATTATTAAGGTTAGAAACAACTTCAAAAATAAATTCGCTAAAATTAAATACGATGCTAAAAAAGAAAAAGACGAAAATGAAAAACTTCGTTTAGAAAAAGCGGAAAACCAGTTAGCGCTTCAAAAGAAAAATTCCTGCGAATTGTATTAGTAATCATATTTGTTTTTCTTGTGATTTTAATAGCAATTCTAGTGCGCTATTACAAAAATAAAAACAAGGCAATCGAATTTAAAGCTTCGTACGAAACCGAAACCAGAATTGCTAAAAAAATCCACGATGAATTAGCAAACGACGTTTTTAATGTCATTGCTTTTACAGAATCTCAGCCTTTGTCCATAGAAAACACCAAAGAGAATCTTCTTCAAAAATTAGATGATATTTATGGCCGTGTAAGAGGAATTTCAAAAGAAAATAATAAAATTGATACGGGTGCAAATTTCACCAGAAACATAAAAGAACTGTTTTCAACTTACAATACCAGCACAAGAAATATCATATTTACTAATTTAGAAAACATACATTGGGAATTGATCGATGATATAAAAAAGATCACCATTAGCCGAATTTTACAAGAGCTTTTGGTAAATATGAAAAAACACAGCAAAGCAAATCTTGTTGCCATAAAATTTGAAAGCGATCAAAACTCAATCTTCATCAATTACACCGATAACGGCATTGGTTGCAACAAAGATAAGATTATAAAAAACGGTCTACAGAATATGGAAAGCCGCATTCAGGCCGTTAAAGGAAGCGTAGATTTTGAAACAGAACCAGATAAAGGTTTTAGAGCGAAAATAATTATTCCTAAATAAGCCAAATTTAAACAAAGCCTTTCAGAAATGTTCTGAAAGGCTTTTTGCATTATTACATTTAAATTGGACTTTAGTCCAGTTCAGCTTTACAATATAATTTGTTCCTTCGAAACTATAAAAAAACCTCCCAGAATTTAACTTCTGAGAGGCCTCTACTAATAACTAATTAAAATGGGTATTCTACTTCCAACCTCCGCCTAGGTCTCTGTAAACATGAACCGCGGCGTTAAGTTGTTCTTTTTTAGTATCTATCAATTCTAAATTTGCTTCTAATGCATCACGTTGTGTCATTAAAACCTCAAAATAATCGACTCTTGCAGATTTGAATAAATCATTAGATACATCAATTGACTTGTTTAATGCATCAACTTGTTGTGATTTCAAATCATAGCTTTTTTGCAGATTATCAATTTTAGAAAGCTGATTAGATACTTCTAAATAAGCGTTTAAAATCGTTTTATCATAATTATATAATGCCTGAAGCTGTCTCGCATTTGCACTTGAAAACTCAGCCTTAATTGCGTTTCTATTGATCAATGGCGCGACAAGATCTCCTGCCAATGAATATAAAAGTGATTCAGGTAGCGTAAACAAATAAGATGGCTTGAAAGCTTGAACTCCAAAAGTCGCCGTAATGTCAAGTGACGGATAAAATTCTGCACGAGCCACTTTTACATCTAGTTTTGCGGCAACCAATTCTAATTCTGCTTGCTTAACATCAGGACGATTCATCAACAATTGAGATGGAATCCCTGCGCTTACTGAAGCTGGCAACAAAGTCAGGAATTTTGTGTTGCTTCTTTTAATTTCCTGAGGATAACGTCCTAACAAGAAATTAATTTTGTTTTCCGTTTCTTTAATTTGTCGCAAAATATCAAACTCCATACTTTTTGAAGTCAATACTTCGGCTTCAAACTTCTTAACACCAAGTTCTGTAGCTCTTGTCGCTTGCTTTTGAATTTTCACAATTTCCAAAGCGTTAGATTGCAAAGTAATGGTTTGCTTCACAATATCTAACTGATTGTCTAGCGCTAATAATTCATAATACGAATCAGCTATCTCCCCAATAAGATTGGTAACCACAAAGTTTTTCCCTTCAACCGTTGCTAAATATCTGTTTAAGGTCGCCTTTTTAGAATTACGCAGTTTTTTCCAGATATCAACTTCCCAGTTTGCATAAGCCGCAATAGTAAAATCTCCAAGTGGATCTGGAGTTTCAACGCCAGGTTTAATTTCTGTAGTGGCATCACCAGCACCTTGGCTGGTATACCTTCCTACTTTTTCTACTCCAGCTCCGGCACGAACACCAACTTGCGGCAATAAAAGTCCTTTACGAACTCTAACATCGTTCTTAGCAATTTCGATTTCCTGCGGCGTCATGTTTAACTCCTGATTGTTTTTCAGGGCTACATCAATCAAATCGACAAGGTTTTGATCCTTAAAGAACTCTCTCCATTTTACAGTTGATGTATTTGTTGTATCCTGAGTGGTAGCGACACCAAATGATTCTGGAACCGGTGCACTAGTAGTTGCTGTATCTGGCGCAGGAGCTTTACAACCTACTACAGCCAAACACAACCCTAATGCGGCGCTATATTTATATACTTTTAATTTATTATACATGATTGTTGTCAATTTCTTCAGTTAATGGGTTTTCTTCTTCATGTTTAACCAGTTTGTGTTTTTCTGCAATTCTTCCGAAGATGTAGTACAATCCTGGAATCAAGAACACCCCACAAATAGTTCCGATAAGCATTCCTCCCGCGGTACGCAGTACCAATAGTTCGGTTACCAATTTTACCCGGACCCGTTGCAAAAGCAAGCGTGCAGCAAACCAGCGATAAATGCAAACGAAGTCATCAAGATTGGACGGAACCTCGCTTTTGCACCCTCCATCGCGGCGTCAAGAACCGATTTTCCGGCAACATGCCTTTGAATCGCAAACTCAACGATCAATACGGCATTTTTACCTAATAAACCAATAAGCATTACCATGGCAACTTGAGCATAGATATTGTTTTCTAATCCTGTGAATTTCAATAGAAGGAACGCTCCAAAAATACCTGCCGGCAAAGAAAGAATTACTGATAATGGCAAAATAAAACTCTCGTATTGAGCCGCTAGAACCAAATAAACGAATCCTAAACAGATCAAGAATACCCAAATTGCTTGATTACCTTGAGCAACCTCATCGGCAGAAATACCTGCCCAGTCAATATCATATCCTCTAGGCAATTTTTTCTCTGCAATTTGTTGAATCACTTTAATAGCCGTACCAGAACTGTAACCCGCCGCTGGAGAACCACTAATTTGTGTTGAGGTGTACATATTATGACGCGTAATCTCAGAAAGTCCGTACACTTTTTCCAATCTCATGAAAGCAGAATATGGAACCATTTCGTCACGATCATTTTTAACATACAATTTCAAGATATCATCTGGTTGCGCACGATATTCTGGCGAAGCCTGAACGATTACTTTGTAGTTGATTCCGAATTTGATAAAACTGATTTCATAGTTACTACCTACAAGCGTTGACAACGTATTCATTGCATTCTCGATAGAAACCCCTTTTTGTTGTGCCAAATCATTATCGACTTTCATCATGTATTGAGGGAAACTTGAGCTATAAAAACTAAATACATTAGATAATTCTGGCTGTTTATTCAACTCAGCAACAAATTCATTGTTTACCTTCTCCATTCGTTTATAATCTCCAGAACCTGTTTTATCTAACAAACGAAGTTCAAATCCTCCCGCGACACCATATCCTGGTACAGCAGGTGGTTGGAAAAATTCGATATTTGCCCCCGCAATATCTTTACATTTTTCCTCCATTTCATGCATAATCTCAATAACAGATTCTTTACGGTCACTCCAATCTTTAAGGTTGACCAAACATGTTCCTGAGTTTGCACCAGTACCTTCAGACAGAATTTCATATCCTGCTAATGAAGAAACAGATTTTACTCCATCAATAGTTTCAGCAATTTTCTGAACTCTCTCCGCAATATTGTTTGTTCTTTCTAATGATGAACCAGGAGGTGTCTGAATAACTGCGTAAAACATTCCCTGATCCTCATTCGGAATAAATCCAGAAGGAACAGAACTGCTTATCGCCCAAGTTCCAATACAAAATCCGATTAAAGCAACAAATGTTACTACTCGTCTGTTAACGATTTTTCCTAATACGTTTTGATATCTACCTTGTGCTAAATTGAATTTTTCGTTAAAAGCATCAATGAATCGATTCGCTGGTGTTTTCTTTTTAGGTTTTCCGTGATCATTTTTCAACATCATTGCACAAAGCGCCGGTGTCAACGTCAATGCGACAATACCAGAAAGAATAATAGCTGTTGCCATAGTTACAGAGAACTGTCTGTAAAATACTCCTACAGGACCAGACATAAACGCTACCGGAATAAATACCGCGACCATAAGGAATGTGATCGCTACGATCGCTCCAGCGATTTCATGCATTGCTTGTTTTGTCGCTTTAAATGGCGAAAGATGTTCTTCTTCCATCTTGGCGTGGACCGCCTCAATAACTACAATCGCGTCATCTACCACGACCCCAATTGCTAATACTAAAGCAAATAATGTAATCAAGTTTAACGAAATATCGAAAAATGTCATGAATACAAATGTTCCTACTAATGATACAGGTACCGCAATTGCTGGAATAACTGTTGAACGCCAGTCTCCTAAGAAAAGGAATACTACCAAACCTACCAGAATAAATGCCTCAACAAGTGTATGGATTACTTTTTCAATAGAAGCATCAAGGAATTTAGAAACGTCATATGAAATTTCATAATCCATTCCTTTAGGGAATTTCTGTTTGATTTTTTCCAGTTTTGCTTTTACCTCTTCAATAACCTGATTCGCGTTACTTCCAAAAGATTGTTTTAATACGATCGCCGCAGATGGTCTTCCATTCAAATTAGAATAGATATCATACATCGAGCTACCAAATTCAACTTTAGCAACGTCTTTCAAACGTAAAAGCTCTCCATTTGAATTTGCTTTTACTACAATGTTCTCGTATTGTTCTTTTGTTGTAAAACGTCCAGAATATTTCAACACATATTCGAATGCTTGAGAACGTTTACCAGAACTCTCCCCAGTTTTACCTGGAGAAGCTTCCAAACTCTGACTTGATAATGCTTCCATTATTTCATCAGCAGAAATTTTATAAGCCAACATACGATCTGGTTTCAACCAAATACGCATTGCATATTCACGTGTTCCTAAGATATCCCCAGAACCAATACCATTTACCCTTTTTAATTCAGAAAGTACGTTGATATCAGCATAGTTATACAAGAATTTCATGTCGGTATTTGGGTCTGTACTGTAAAGATTCACGTACATCAACATACTCGGTACTTCACGTGTAATTTTGATACCCTCACGAATTACCAAAGGAGGAAGCTTATTTGTAACCGAAGCCACACGGTTCTGAACGTTAATTGCCGCTTGGTTAGGATCTGTACCTAAATTAAATACTACTTTTATAGTAGCCTCACCATCATTACCCGCATCAGAAGCCATATATTTCATTCCAGGAACACCATTCAAGGCTCTTTCCAAAGGAATTACAACGGCTTTAATCATCAACTCACCATTCGATCCTGGATAATCTGCAGTAACGTTCACCATTGGTGGTGAAATGGTCGGGAACTGTGTAATTGGCAAACTTAAGACCGATAACACTCCCAAAAAGACAATAACCAACGATATAACTATCGATAGAACAGGTCTTTGAATAAATTTATTAAACATTTTTATATTTTTTAATGATTATTACCAATAGAACCTATTCCGCTTTTACGCGTAAATGTTTTATTACCTCTTGAGGCGCTTGGAATTCATATTTAATTTTGTCGTTTTCTTTTACTTTCTGAACACCTTCAAGTAAAATTCTATCATTTTCTGTGATACCACTTTTTATTACGTATAAATCAGGTATTTCGCCAGTAATTGTAATTTCTCTAGAGCTAACTTTGTTGTCTTTCCCTACTACAAAAACGTATTTTTTATCCTGAATTTCGTAAGTAGCTTTCTGCGGAATTACAATAGCATTTTTAAGAGGCAAGAACATTTGAACTTGTCCTGTTTCTCCATTTCTTAGTAATTTTTCAGAGTTTGGGAATCTTGCTCTAAAAGCGATATTTCCTGTTTCATTGTTGAATTCACTTTCAATTACTTCAACATTTCCTTTATACTTAAATGTATCACCATTTGCTAAAACTAAGTTTACTTTATTTTCTGCACGACCCGCAACATTAGTTTCATACTGAAGATATTCTGGCTCAGTTACATTGAAGTAAGCAAACATTTGACTATTGTCTGAAAGGCTTGTTAATAATTCACCTTCGTCAATAAGACTTCCTAATTTTAATGGAATACGGTCAATTGTCCCGTCAAACGGAGCTCTGATTTCTGTAAATGATAAATGTAATTTTGCCAGTGAAACTTCAGCTTTTGCTGATTGCAGTTTAGCCTGCGCAACACTCAATTCGTTTTTAGAAACGATATTTTTATCTGCTAAAAGTTTAGCATTTTGTAATTCAATTTCAGTTGACTTTTGTTCAGCCTGAGCTTTAAGCAATTCTGCCTGATACATGTTAGGCATAATTTTAAACAACAATTGCCCTTTTTTTACAAACTGTCCTTCGTCAACATAGATGTTTTGCAAAAACCCTTTTTCTTGGGCGCGTAATTCAATATTTCTCACAGATCTAATCTGCGAAACATATTCTTTAGTAAATGAAGTGTCAATTTTTATCGGATTTGTTACCGTAAATTTTTCAACTTCTTCTTTTTCTTCTTTTTTAGTCGTACAACTAGTTAGGCACACAAAGGCCATTAAGCCTGTGAACAAAATAATTCTTTTCATGATTTAGTTTGGAAATTAAGCGATTCAATGCTTGGAATACAGTGATTCCTTTGGATGGAAAAATGCATCAGATACCAATAGATATAACCAAACTTTCATACAAGAAGAGGTAGAAAAAATACATCAACAAGATAGCAGGATTACAGCTGAGGTAACCGATGTATATTGTTAAATCAAATTCTTAATACTCGTTGAGTAATGTAGATAGGATTTGAATGCGCTAAGAAAGGCGCGTAGATTTTAAATCGATTTGATTCGTTTGTTGCAGATTGATCTGAAAAAGTCAAATACCAGCTATCAAGTATGCTGTAATTAACTGCAAAAAGTTTTACCGGAAGCCCATCATTTAAATCGTCATTTCCTGACAAATCTTCACCAAGATCAATATCTGCATCTTCAATAACCGAAGTGCCTCTTTCCTGATTAGTGAATTTTACACGGTGCTTTTTTTCGAAGGTATGATGTTGAGAACCATCAAAAGTATTGGCATTAAGATATTGGCCTCCGCCTGACAGAAGCAAATTCATAAACACTAAAAATACTATTATCTTTCTCATTCGGGTGCGAAAGTAATAAAAGATTGCAACAAAAAAATAAAATAAGAAAGTCTTAACATGTCCGTAATAAACGAAAACGTTTTCAATTTACATCATTGCTCAATTCGCAACTAAATTGCTAAATTTATATCAAAAGAATAACGAGGCCTCATTTTGAATTGGCGTTTATTTTAAAACGGCAAAATTTAGAATGGAAAAAACATAAAAATGATAAATAACTGACATCAAATATCTTATTTACAAATTCCGATGCTTTTTTTATAGCAAAATTTCCATTATTGTAAATTCTTGACCTTCTTTAGTGAAAATTTTATGTGTATCGACCATTCCGAATTTCTCATAAAATGCCTTTTTGTTCGTACGTGCATTACACCAAATTTTGGCACTGTTTTTTTGCTTGGCAAGACTAAAAATATGCTTCAGCAATTCTGATGCTATTCCTTTTCCTTGAAATTCTTCCAACGTTGCCAATTTTCTAAACTGCATTTCATCATCTTTAAAAAAACAAGAAACAATAGAAACCAATTTTTCATCTAAAAATGCTCCAAAATGCAACCCTAAATCATCTTCCTTTAATTGAACATATTCAAAAGGCAAATTTGGCCACATTACTTCATGACGAATTTGCCAAGTTTGAGAAGGTTTAATCTCAGTAATTTTTAATGAATTCATTATTTAATCTTTTCTTCAAATTTAGAGCATTTTACAATTTGATTTTAAATGAAACACAAAAACAACATTACACTCATTTCCAAAAAGATAACTTAAAATAAATAAGATAAATCATTCGAAATTAATTTTTAATAATTAATTTTATAGAGTCGAAAACAAAAAATCCAGTTATGAAAAAACTCATTCTCGCAGTATTATTATGTATTAGTGCAAATGGTTTTGCACAATTAATACAAGTTGGTCCTCAATTTTCTACTAATATAACTTCGGCTGTCACGGATGATTTTAGCTCTAAAAGCGCAGGAACAGATTATGGATTTGCAGGATTTGTACGCGTAAATTTGGCCCTTTTTTATGCTCAAGGAGAATTTGGTTATGCACAATCAAAATTCAGCGTTTCGCAAACTGGAGTTGGGGAAACAGAATATGAATTGGGGGGAACAGATGCAACTTTGCTTGCGGGATTAAAAGTATTGCCTCTTGGAAAATTAGGCAATGTGAGAATTTTTCTTGGATATAACTGGAAAAATTATTCCGACATCAATGCCAGCAATAATCTAAACTTTATTGCTTTTGAAAAAAACAACAGCAGTTTTCTAGGTGGCGTTGGAGTTGATTTATGGCGATTTACAGTAGACTACAGATATCTTGCCGGTGTAACGGATCTTGATCCTTCAGGAAGAAGTTTGAAAACCGGAATTTCAAATTTTTCTGTTGGGTTTAAGTTTTTATAAAAAATCTTATTTCAAAACATAAAAAAGGGAATCAAATATAGATTCCCTTTTTTCATTATTTCACTTTAACAAAATAAGCTTCTTCGTTGTTCTCTGTTATCTTTTCAACTCCAGTTTCCTTTTTTCTGGCAACATTAATAACATGCAACACATTAGTCTCTTCATTTAAAAGACAAGTCCAAATTGTACCATCAGAAAGAATAATATCTGAAAATACACCATCACATGCATCTTTATTATAATATTTCAAATCTTCAGTTTTGATTAGTTTTTTGATTTGCGTTTTTTGATTCGTTTCATAAAACAAAATCTTATCCTGATTAATTTCGATTATTTCTTCAGTTTCATTTTGGCTTATGCCTTTTGCTTGAGCCCAGACTGGTTTATCTCCGGTCATTTTCCAAGTTCCTACTATACGGCTTAAAGCATCATTTCTCAGAATAGTTTTCAATGCATCTACTTTTTTAGCAGATTCTTTTCCTAATTCATTTTCAGGCTTAAGTCTTGAAGCTATTGAAAACAGGTCTAATGCTTTTCTAAAATCAGCTTTCTGGTAATACGAAACTGCCAATTCATATCTGCTCTTCTGAAATGCAGTTTTTGAATCATTTTGGGCAAAACATTTAAGAGAAAGCAAAAAAGCTAAAAGAATAGGGTATTTTTTCATTAATAATGCAGTTATTTTTTTCTGCAAACCTAACTTTTTACAATGATATTTTATTACGGTTTTCCACATTTGGATAATTTCCTGCAAAAAATAAAAAAAGCCGTCATTTTCATTTAAAAAGACGGCTTTTTACTTCATTTTTTTACCAATTATTGAGCTGGCCAAGTATTATTCTTAGGAGTTGCATCCATAAAAATACCGCCATCAAGCGTAACTTGTTTAATTTCCTTCTTATTTTTCAAAGTAATTGTTGCCAATTTTTGGTTCGTTTCCCAAATTGCAGGCGTTTGATGAATTATTTCATTTGAATTATCTGCATAAACAACTTTTACATCAAAAGGAACAGCAAATCCTCCAGTATTTTCAACTGAAATTTTGTTTTTTTCTATATTCTTAATCGAAAGATCGATATAGTTATTAGTGAAAAACCAATTATTAAAAAACCAATTCAGATTTTTTCCTGTTGCCGTATTAAACGAATTGAAATAATCCCATGGAATTGGATGTTTTCCGTTCCAATTTTCCATGTAAGCGTGTAAAGCTTTCTTGAATAAATCATCGCCTAACATGTCTTTTAAAGCTAAATATGAAAGTGAAGGTTTTCCGTATGAGTTGTTTCCATAACCCGGCCCTGAAAGTTGAGACGACATTGAAATAATAGGTTGATCCTCTTCTGTAGATAAATCAGTAATATATTGCTGTACTCTAAAGCTTTTATAAAACTTATCAGTTGCTTCTTTGCCGTGTTCTGAAATTCCAATTAAATATTCAAAAGTAGTTGCCCAACCTTCGTCCATAAAAGCATAACGTGTTTCATTGATTCCCATGTAAAACGGAAAATAAGTATGCGCCACTTCATGATCCTGAACCAACTGTGCAAAAACAGGATCTCCCATTTGCGAATCGTTGCACATCATTGGATATTCCATATCCGCAAAACCTTGAAAAGCCGTCATTTTTGAAAACGGATACGGAACTCCAGGCCAATTATTTGAAAAGAAATCTAATGCATATTGATTATTTTTAATCGAATTCACAAAATCTGTTCCCTTTACATCGTACGCCGCTTGAACACTTGCACGTCGATTTGTTTTTTTGTCAACCAAAACACTGCTTGCATCCCACAAATAATGGTCACTTAATCCAAAACAAACATCTGAAATGTGTTTTGCTTCAAATTTCCAAACGTTCCAGTCATTTTGCTTTGTAACCAATCCGTTTTTCATTTCTTGTTCATTTGCAATATGCATTACCTCATCGGTTACGTAAGATTTTTTTAAACGTGCTCGCAAATTCTGGTTGCAAAACCTCATCTGGATTCAGCAAATCTCCAGTTGCATAAACCACATAATTTTTCGGCGCTTTTACAGAATAGGTATAATCATTAAAATCATTGTAAAATTCTTGGCGATCGGTGTGAGGAAGCATATCCCAATTGTTATAATCATCAAAAACAGAAACTCTTGGATAGCTGTAGGCTACAAAAAAAGTAGTTTCGTCAATTTGACCTTCTCTCCCGCTTTCTTTAGATAATGGATAATTCCAATCAATATTAATGGTAATTTTAGAATGCGGCACAAGTGCTTTTTTCATTTTAACACTCCCAACAGTTCCCCAACTTCTCGCATCTTCTTTGTAAACTTCTCCTTCAATTTTCAGAGACGTAATAGTAAGTCCGTTACTTAAAAAATCTTCACTTACACTTCCTCCACGTGGAGAAGAAGGCTTATGAAGATTATTGACAAATCTAATTTTAAGATTTCTTAGGGTATCATTACTATTATTTTCATAAACAATAGTTTCAGTACCACTAACGATTTTTGTTTTGGCATCTACCGTAATTTCCATGTTGTAATTACCGTGATTCTGCCAATAATTTTTTCCTGGCTTTCCGTCCATAGAACGGGTTCCTTTTGCATAAGCATTTTTTATATTTCTTGGCATATAAAGTTCTTGCGCAAAGGCATTTTGTGCAAAAAATGCCAAAGCAATTAACAAAAACTGCATTGATTTTGTTCTCATAACTGTTTTAAGATTTTGATGATTTTATTTCGATATAATATTAGTGGATTTTTTTAACTTATTGTTACAATTGAGTTAAAATTTAAAATCGAGTTAAAAAGTACAAAACACTAAGTACAAAGCACTAAGTACAAAGTGCAAAGTTTAACCCTGAGAAATTGCAGAGTGAAATTACAAATCTTAGAATCTTAGCATCTTAGTATCTTTCAAAAAAAAACCGTCTCTTTCAAAAAGAAAAAGACGGATCTCCTACAATTAATATATAACCTTAATAACTACAAAATATAATCGGTATTAATGAAATTTGATTCTTTGCTATTTAGCAATTCCTGCAAAATTTCATTGTTATAAGCGATATCTTTTGAGGCTACGAACGTACGAATTGAAAAAGAACGTAAAGCATCTGGAATACTTAATGTTCCTACAGCAGAGTCTTTACGTCCAGTAAATGGAAACGCATCTGGTCCTCTTTGGCAAGAGCTATTCAAATTTACTCTACAAACTAAATTCACCAAAGCATCAATAAGTGGTGCTAAAGTCTTAATATCTTTTCCGAACAAACTTACTTGCTGGCCATAATTTGATTCGGCCATATCTTCAAGAGGTTCGTTGATATCTTTGAAAGAGATAATTGGAACCACTGGACCAAATTGCTCTTCGTGATACACTCTCATTTCTTTATTTACTGGATATAAAACGGCTGGAAAAATAAAGTTTTCTGTATGTTTTCCTCCTTTTTCATTGATAATGCTTGCGCCCTTGTGTTTTGCATCATCAATTAATCCCTGAATATAAGCTGGTTTGTCGGTCTCCGGAAGCGGAGTCAATGAAGCTCCTTTTTCCCAAGGATTTCCAAATCCTAAACTGTCTACTTTTTCAGCGAAACGTTTGTTGAATTCTTCTCTGATTGATTCGTGAACATATAAAACTTTTAATGCTGTACAACGCTGACCGTTGAAAGATAAAGTTCCTGCAATACATTCCTGAATAGCCAAATCTAAATCGGCATCCGGAAGAATAATTGCTGGATTTTTTGCTTCCAAACCTAAAATCAAACGAAGTCTGTTTTTATTTGGATGCTGATCTTGCAAAGCAATTGCCGATTTGCTGTTTCCAATTAATGCCAAAACATCAATTTTTCCAGATTTCATAATTGGCGAAGCCACTTCTCTTCCGCGTCCGTAAACAATATTGATAACACCTTTTGGAAAACTGCTTCTGAAAGCTTCCAACAATGGCGAAATACATAAAACGCCATGTTTTGCAGGTTTGAAGATTACGGCATTACCCATAATCAAAGCAGGAATTAATAACGAGAACGTTTCGTTTAACGGATAATTATATGGCCCAAGACACAAAACAACTCCTAGAGGCCCGCGACGAATCATGGCATTTACGCCTTGTACTTTCTCAAAATGTGCAGCTGCGTCCGTTTAATTCTTTATAACTGGCAATGGTATCGTAAATATATTCGACGGTTCTGTCAAATTCTTTTTGCGAATCGCCAAGGTTTTTTCCAATTTCCCACATCAAAAGTTTAACCACTTCCTCACGAGTTTCTTTCATTTGCTTAACGAAATTCTCCATGCATTTGATGCGGTCAGCCACTTTCATTGTTGGCCATAAACCTTGTCCTTTATCATAAGCCGCATTTGCGGCTTCAACAACCTCGGCGACTTCTTTTTCTGCCATAAACGGAATTGATCCTAATAAAGTTGGCGTATATTTTTCTGTAGAAGAAATTGTCGAAAATACTGGCGTAGTTTGCCCTGTCCATTTTTTCAGTTCTCCATTTACAAGATAGGTATCTTGGTTTATCAGACTTTTGATCTGATATTCTTCTGGTATTAAACTCATGATCTGGTAATTTATAGTTTGGTTATTAATAGCATTTTAAACGAAAAAAGAGGCTTTTATGCGCCTCTTCTTCTATTTTATGGTTGTACGGTATCTCCTTCCCAGTCCAGTATACCACCAAGCAGATTGTAGGCATTCTCAATCCCTAATTCGTTCATTATCTGACATGCTTTGGCACTTCTCGCACCAGAACGGCAATACACATAATAATTTTTGTTTTTATCTAATTCTTCAATTTCATAAATAAAAGCCTGACCTTTATTGATATCAATGTTTAAAGCATTTTCAATATAGCCATCATTAAATTCGTCTTCAGTTCTTACATCAAGTATAACTGCATTTTCGTCAGCATTTAACTGAGCAACCCAATCTTCTTGTGATAAATTCATAGTATTATGTGTTTTTGTAAAATTACGACGTTTCTATTTATAAAAAACGTACCAAATGCGATTTCGATTATTATTCTCAGAAAACGTTTTAGAGAAAGGATTATAATCAGTGAATTACAAATTTAGTTACTATTTTTAAAAATTCACTCTACAAAATCGATAGAAAATTAGGATTTATTCATTTGCATAAAATACAACTCAAATACCAATTCCTGCTAATTTATACCACACGAATCTATTATCTTTGTAAAAAATTATAATTTTTAATTCGATTTTGACAAAATGTTTTGCCATGAATTGCACTAATTTTCACGAATTAAAGTGTAGAAATTAATGTCTTGGCAAAAAAATCAACACACCGAAAAAGATAAAGTATTTCAAAAAAAATATTCGCTATCAAATGCAACGCAGACACCAAATAAATTAGTGAAAATTTGTGCAATTTGTGGCAAAAAAATAATCCATGCAAAACTCCTTAAAAAATATTTTTCCTAATTTTTCAAACGAACTTATTGCTACGATTGAAGAAAATGGAAGCCAACAAAGCTTTGAGGCCGGAACCATTTTAATGCGTACGGGACAATACATCAAAAACACGGTTTTGATCCTAAAAGGAAAGATCAAAATTTACCGTGAAGGCGAAGATGGTGGCGAATTTTTAATGTACTATTTGCAACCCGGACAAGCCTGCGCCATTTCGATGATTTGTACCGCAAAAAGCGAAAAAAGCCAAATCATGGCCAAAGTTGTTGAAGATGTTACCGTAATGATGATTCCGTTACAATTAATGGACAAATGGATGATGGAACACCGTTCTTGGTACGAATTTGTTATCGAAACCTACCGAAGCCGTTTTGAAGAAGTTCTGGAAGTGGTTGATAATATTGCTTTCCGATCTATGGATGAACGTTTGGAATTTTATTTAAAAAGACATTCTGATGCTTGCGGCTGTTCTGAAGTCAAACTTTCGCACCAAGAAATCGCAACCGAATTAAATACATCGAGAGAAGTAGTTTCCCGATTATTAAAAAAGATGGAACAAAGAGGTCTGGTCAAACTCAACCGAAACCAGATTGAGTTGTTAAAGTGATATTGGCCACAGATTATACTGATTAAACAGATTTCCACAGGTTAATTATTAAAAGTGTGTCAGGCTGAGCGAAGTCGAAGCCCACAAAGCATTTCGACTCCGCTCAATGTGACAAGCTTAAATTAATTTAAAATCGGTGCAAACCGGTTTAATCTGTAAAATCTGTGGGCAAAAAAGATTCTTCTGTGATAAATGTTACTGTAGAATTCTAATTTACGAAGCAACTTTGCATCAAAATAAATGCAATGGAATATTTAGGCTATTTTGCTTCAATCATAATCGGGATTTCGCTTGGACTAATTGGTGGTGGCGGTTCCATTTTGACTATTCCTATTTTAGTCTATTTATTTAAAGTAAATCCGGAGCAAGCTACATCTTATTCCTTATTTATTGTTGGACTAACTGCACTTTCCGGAAGCTACAGCCATTATAAAATGGGAAATCTAAAATTGAAATCGGCATTGTATTTTGCGATTCCTTCTGTGATTTCGATTTTGATTATTCGTGAAGTTATTTTTCCGAAAATTGCTTCAACTTTATTTTCAATTGCTTCGTATTCGGTTTCAAAAGATTTTCTAATCATGATTGTCTTTTCGGTTTTGATGATCACGGCGGCAATTTCAATGATTCGAAAACCTCAACCTGAATTACAAAGTTCCGAAACTAATTACATTCAATTAAGCATAATTGGTTTCATTGTTGGAATTGTAACTGGATTTCTTGGAGCTGGAGGCGGATTTTTAATTATTCCCGCACTTTTGTTTTTTGCCAAATTACCAATGAAACAAGCCGTCGGAACTTCGTTATTGATTATTACCATCAATTCCTCAATTGGTTTTGCAGGCGATTTATACATTGGAACTCCAATAAACTATCCATTTTTATTTGGAGTTTCTGCAATGGCACTTCTCGGAATGTTCATTGGAAGTCAGCTTTCTAAAAAAATCGACGGAGCCAAATTAAAACCGCTTTTTGGCTGGTTTGTGCTTGTAATGGGATTTTATATTATTACGAAAGAGGTTTTATTCTAATTTAGTTTTACTTGTAGACGAAAACTAAAAAAATCCGTTTATTTTGGGGAATGAACGGATTTGTGTTTTTTTTGGGCGTTTTCACCTGGACAAATAGATTATCCGCTAAATTTTGAGTAAATTCAATTCAAAATTAAGTTAATTTATTACATTAAATTGTAATTTTATAAACACATCAAAACTCAAATAGAACTTAAAACATAATGAAAAACCTAATTTTCCTTCCTTTATTTATTTTAATTTTTGCTTGTAATTCTAAAAACAATGATACTGAATTAAAACTACCAAAAACCACACATTTTATAACTATTAATGAACCCGAATATAATTTCAAATACCCAAACAGCTGGGAAAAAAATCCTTAAGCACATATAATTATATTGACATTCAATCTCATGCTTATGCAAATGTCGAATTTCATCTAAACATAGTTCCTGATTCAGTAGGGGGAGAAAAATATATTAATAATATTAAGTCTTGGGAAAATATTCTAAAATTCGAAGAGTTTGATAAACAGAATAAAAAGTATTATAAAGTAAAATATGAAACTCATGGAAGACCCGGTATCTGCGAAGAAATTTATTATGTTGATCACAGTAATGTTTATTGTTTATCTTTTGTCTATTCAGAACAAGCTACACCAAAAAACAAAATAAAAGAGGGTCAGGAAACTTTAAAATCTTTTATCGTAAAATAATCGTAAAATACTTTTTTTGGCTAAAGCCACTCCTATATCAAGCAAAAAAACCTCCAGTTAAAACTGGAGGCAATTGATATAATTAATTCGTGAAAATTCGTTACTATAATGATATCCAAAATTCTATTTAGTTTCTAAACTTTTGTCAATACTCCAAGGAATATAAGCTTCAAATTCTACCTGAATTAATCCCTCCTTATCTTCAAAAAATGTTAGACTATTTTGTTCACAAAAACCTATTGAAAAATTATCACAAACATTTACTAATTCAATTTGAAAACTTTCATTCCTAATATTTCTTCTACAATCTTTACCATCAATAATTTTTCCTTTAAAATGAAACCATCCTGCTATATGATGCAATCCATCTGGTAAAATTTGATACGATAAAATTTCAACTTCCTTTTTATAATCAATCCCTAGATTTAAAAACAAGATTTTAACTTCTTCAGGAAAAACATTTTCACGATTTTGAATGTAGTTTCTACAATCATTACATAGGCATAATTCTGCTCCACCTTTAATAACATTGGAATAATTCTTAATTGTTAAAGATTTATCAACTTCAAATTTCCAATTTTTAAACTGTACTATTTCCATATCATTTTTCAATTGCCTCCAGCTTTAGCTGGAGGTAAACAAATTTATACAAAAAAGGCTTTAGCCAAAACCGCAAAGTTTGGCTAAAGCCCGATTCAAATAAACAAAAAAACTCCAGTTAAAACTGGAGGCAATTCATTTATATTGATTTTAAAATTTTGTGTAATTTATAGCTATAAAATCCAACAATAGAAATTCAAGTATGTTAAAATAAAAATTCGTGAATTCGTGGTTAACAAAAAATCTCAATGTTCCCCATACCCAACATCATCCATTTTCCCACTAAAAACGCGATACTGAATAATAAAATAAATAATCACAAGAAACAAAGCCACAAAAAACCAACTCAATCCAGCATTCAATCCATATTCATGCGTCGCTGTATTATAAATTGTTAACGATGGATTTACTTTATTCGTAGAAGGCAAAACATTCGGGAAAATCGAAACAGCAGTCGAAGCAAATCCACCGACTAAAAACAAAGTCGAAAACAAAAATCCGTGGCCGTCTTTTTTAAACGAACGAACTTTAAATAATCCAGCAATTCCAACGAAAGTCATTAAAGGAAAAAACCACAAAATTGGATTTTCAATAAAATTATGAAACGGTTTTGGCTCAATAAAATGCCAAATTCCCAGCGAAATAAAAACCAAAACCAGTAAAACAAAGTTCAGTTTAAAAACCACATTTTTAAGTTTTGGATTTAGGGCAGAATTTGTTTTATAAATAATCCAATTTGCACCGTGAATAGTCAAAGCAACTGTACTCACAATTCCGAGGAAAAGCGTAAACCAATCTATAATTCCCAATTCATTTGCTTGCGGACTAAAAGTTGGATTCCATAACGGCAGAAAGAAAAAATGCGGTTCTTGTGTCGAAACTCCATTTTCTACCATTCCCAGATTTACTCCGCGAACGATATTTCCTAAGGCAATTCCGAAGAAAAGTGCTAAAAGCAAACTCGCAATTCCGAAAGCCTTATCCCAAATCGCTTCCCACATATGATTATGCACTTGTCCGCGCATTTCGAGTCCGATTGCACGGAAAATCAAAAGCCATAAAATCATAATCAAAGGCAAATAAAATCCGCTGAAAGACGATGCATATAAAGTTGGAAAAGCAAAAAACAAAACGCCTCCCATGCGCAATCAACCAAACTTCATTGGCATCCCAAAACGGGCCAATCGAATTTGTGATCGCTTTTTTGTCTTTTTCTGTATTGGCAAAAAATAAATGAATAATTCCTGCGCCAAAATCATAGCCGTCTAAAACCAAATAAACAGCCAGAATTCCCATTAAAACTATGTACCAAAAAAATTCCATACTTATATTTTTTCTGTTGAAAGTTCCACATGATGAGGTCCTTTATTGATAATTTTTCCAACCAAAAGCAAAAACAGCATTCCGAGCAAAAGATACAACCCAATGAATCCTAACAAAGTAAACAAAGTATTTCCCGAAGAAACTGTTGGTGAAGCTCCGGCGACAGTTCGCATTAAATTATAAACCAACCAAGGCTGTCTTCCTAATTCGGCCGTGTACCAGCCTGTTGTATTGGCGATGTACGGAAAAGGCATCATAAACATTAAAGACCATAAAATCCATTTGGTTTCAAATAATTTCCCTCTTATTAATTGAAAAAGCGAGAGAATCATTAAACCAATAAATACAGTTCCGAGACCCACCATAATATGATACGCATAATATAATCCCGAAATATTTGTTGGATGCAAATCTTCTTCAAATTGGTCTAAACCTTTTATTTCCTGATTCCAATTTCCATAAGTAAGGAAACTCAGAATATTAGGAACCGCGATTTTATTATCCAGTTTTTTATCTTTTACATTGGGTTGTCCAATTAAAACAATTTCGGAACCTTTTTCTTCTGTATGAAAAATCCCTTCCATCGCCGCAAAAGTTACTGGTTGGTATTTTACCACATTTTTTGCCGCTAAATCTCCAGTTGGAACAGCAACAATAATACTCGAAATCAATCCGAAAATCACTCCTGTTTTTAAGAACAATTTCCCGAAAGAAACATTTTTTTTGCTTAAAATATAAAAAGCTCCAATTCCAGCAACAACAAACGAACTTGTCACCAAAGAAGCCGCTTGATTGTGCAAATAAGAAGGCCAAAGCCAAGGATTTAAAAACAAAGCTTGAAAATTATTCAGAACAAATTTCCCGTTTTCAAGGATTTCATAACCAACAGGATTCTGCATCCACGAATGCGTTGCGATGATTAAAAATCCGCTGGCCCAAGAACCAATCATGATTAATAATCCGGTTACAAAATGCCATTTATGTCCAAGGAGTTTTTCTCCAAATAAAAAGATTCCCAAAAACGAAGATTCAAGAAAGAAAGAGAACATACCTTCCATGGCAAGAGTCTGCCCGATAATTCCTCCCGTTAATTCGGAGAATTTCGCCCAATTGGTTCCGAATTGAAACTCCATTGGAATCCCAGTTACCACGCCCATTGCAAAATTGAGGGCAAAAATCTTCATCCAGAAATGAGTGGCGTGATTGTATTGTTCGTCTTTAGTTTTGAGATATTTCCACTTGAAGTAAACAATAATGAGCGAAAGGCCCATTGTAAGTTGCGGAAAAAGGTAATGAAAAGTAATCGTGAAGGCAAATTGCATTCGGTCGTAAAAGAGCATTTCTTCCATAAGTGGTATTTGTTTTATGAAGTTCAACAAATTTAACCATTACAACCCGAAATGTCACTCTTAAAAAAAGTTTATCGCTTGATATTTGTGAAACTTTTCAACAATTTAAAGAGTATAGATTACACTTATTTTTAGAATACTTCGCAAAGTTTGTCATTTCGACCGAAGGGAGAAATCACACTAGAAAATCCGCAAAGAAAATCGCCAATCTTTGTCGAGCTTCTCGTGGAGATTTCTCCTTCGTCGAAATGACAAGATTGCGTATAGATTTACATGATCAAACATAACCCGTGGTTTCAACCACGGGAACACAATGCACATCACTATACGTTTCCTGCGGTTGAAACCGCAGGCTATATTTGATTATGTGATTCTGTTTGATTATTTCTCCAAAATCCCTTTTTCTACGCTATCATTAATCAAACCTTCCGCGTAATTCCATATAGAATTTGAACCTTCTTTAATGATACTTTTCTTTTCATAAACTTTATCGTATTTCACTCCAAACTCTTTCCAAGTTCCTCCGTTGTTAGAAGTATTTTGCAGTAATGGTTCTAATCTGTCCATTGATCTTGCGAATTTAGCTTCATTAGTTTCTCCGGCTTCAAATTCTTCCCAAATAGCAATAAAATCCTCAGCTTGTTTTTTGGAAGTAAACCAAAAATTCTATTGGCGACCAAACGTTCTTCATCGGTATTTGAATGATTTTTAACCGTGTCGTAAATAAAAACATCCCCTGCATCGATTTCTACAATATCGTGTATCAAAACCATTTTTACCACTTTCAACACATCAATTTGCTCATTCGAATGCTCTGCTAGAACAATTGCCATTAAAGCCAAATGCCAGCTGTGTTCAGCATCATTTTCGCATCTGTCGCTGTTGAATAATTTTGTCTTGCGCTGAATGTATTTTACTTTATCAATTTCTTTTATAAAAGCAATTTGATCTAATAAATCTTCTGTGTTCATAGCCATAATTTTAGTAGAGTTGCAAAATTACGCAGTTTTTCACCATATAAGTTATATAAGTATATTTTAGTTTTGAACTAAAACATCGCGCTTAAATTAACTTATATAGCTTATATGGTAAATCAGTTATTTTTTGTTTAAAAATCAAATTTCTGTAACATTAGTCACCTATTTTATTAAAAAACAAAGCTACCTTTGTCTTCCATTATTTTTATAACTGAATCATGAAAATAGAACAAATTTACACCGGATGCCTTGCGCAAGGTGCATATTATATAACATCTGACGGAGAAGCTGTTATCATTGATCCGCTCAGAGAAATTCAGCCTTATTTGGATCGTTTAGAACGCGACGGAGTGAAGCTGAGATATATTTTTGAAACACACTTTCACGCTGATTTCGTTTCAGGGCATGTCGATTTAAGCAAAGAAACCGGAGCGCCAATCGTTTACGGACCAAATGTTGCCTGCGAATTTGACTGCATTTCTGCAAAAGATGGACAGGAATTCAAAATCGGGAATGTAACGATTAAAGCGTTGCATACTCCTGGCCACACGATGGAAAGCACTACTTATTTATTGATTGATGAAAGCGGAAAAGATCACGCTATTTTTTCTGGTGATACTTTATTTATAGGAGATGTTGGCCGTCCTGATTTAGCACAAAAAGTCGCTGGAATGACGCAAGATCAGTTGGCCGGAATTTTATTTCATTCTTTAAGAGATAAAATCATGACTTTGGCTGATGACGTAATTGTTTACCCTGCACATGGAGCAGGAAGCGCTTGCGGAAAAAACATGAGCAAAGAAACGGTTTCGACTATCGGAAATCAAAAAGCAACCAATTATGCTTTACGTGCTGATATGACGCAAGAAGAATTCATTAAGGAAGTTACTGATGGCTTATTGCCTCCTCCAGCCTATTTCAGCATGAATGTTGCTATGAACAAAAGCGGTTACGAAAGTTTTGAAACGGTTCTGCACAACGGAATGAAAGCAATTAAAGCAACTGAATTTGAGGCTGTAGCCGAAGAAACTGGAGCTTTAATTTTAGACACTCGCAAAAGCGGTGAGTTTGCAAAAGGGTTTATCCCGCAGTCGATTAATATTGGAATCAATGGTGATTTTGCGCCGTGGGTTGGGACTTTGATTGGCGATGTAAAACAGCCTATTATATTAGTAACCGAAACTGGCCTTGAAGAAGAAACCGTTACACGTTTAAGCCGTGTTGGTTTTGATTCGATTATTGGACATCTTGAAGGCGGATTTGATGCTTGGCAAAAAGCCACTTTTGAAATCGATACTGTAAACCGAATTTCAGCAGAACAATTCTCGAAAGAATTCAATATCAAGGAAGATAAAGTTGTTGATGTTCGAAAAGAATCAGAATACGAAGCAGAACATATTGAAGACGCTTACAGCAAACCTTTAGCCTATATTAATGATTGGGTAAAAGATATTAATCCAAATGAGCATTTTTATTTGCATTGTGCAGGCGGTTACAGAAGTATGATTGCGGCTTCAATTTTACAAGCACGCGGTTTTAGAAATTTCTCTGAAGTCGACGGAGGTTTTGGAGCCATTTCAAAAACCAATGTTCCAAAATCAGATTTCGTTTGTCAAAGCAAAATACTAAAAGCATAATTTTTAAGGTACAGAGATACAAAGGTGCAAAGCGACAAAGTTTTCCCTTTGAACCTCTGCCCCTTTGAACCTTTGAACCTTTAAAAAATGAGTATATTAGAAATTATAAGAGAACCATGGCCTTGGTATGTTGCTGGCCCTTTGATTGGATTAACTGTTCCAATTTTATTAATAATCGGAAATAAATCTTTCGGGATTAGTTCTTCGCTTCGTCATATTTGCGCGGCTTGTATTCCAGCAAATATTTCGTTTTTTAAATACGATTGGAAAAAGAAAGCTGGAATTTATTCTTTGTTTTAGGAATATTTTTGGAGGCGTTATTGGCGCTTACTTTTTATCGAATCCAAATCCAGTTGAAATTGCTCCAGAACTTTCAGAGCAATTGGCGACTTACGGAATCACAGATCATTCTGGTTTAGTTCCGGCACAATTATTCTCATGGGAAAGTTTATTGACGCTTCGTGGTTTTATCATGATTGTTGTGGGTGGATTTTTAGTTGGTTTCGGAACGCGTTACGCCGGCGGATGCACGAGCGGACATGCGATTATGGGACTTTCAAATTTACAATGGCCATCATTAGTCGCTACAATCTGTTTTATGATTGGCGGTTTTGTAATGTCACTTTTGATCTTGCCATATATTCTTTCACTTTAAAATTTCGAAAATGAGTTTAGAAAATAAAAATATAGATGGCGAAGGAATCAACGCAAGCCAAAAAAAGAAGCAGGATTTGCAAACCTTAAATATTTAATCGTTGGAATCCTTTTCGGAATTGTATTCGTAAAAGCAGAAATCATCAGTTGGTTTCGTATTCAAGAAATGTTTCACTTCCAGTCGTTTCATATGTATGGCGTAATTGGATGTGCTGTTGCTGTTGGATTACTATCTGTGCAATTGATTAAAAAATTCAACATCAAAACACTTGATGGCGAAAAAATCGAAATCCAGCCAAAGACTTTCAGCAAAGGGCAAATCTATGGCGGACTGATGTTTGGTTTTGGATGGGCCATTACTGGAGCTTGTCCGGGCCCACTTTTTGCTCAAATTGGTACCGGTGCAACTGTGATCACTGTTACTTTGTTAAGCGCTATTGCCGGAACTTGGTTTTATGGCTTAATCAAAGATAAATTGCCTCATTAATTCCTTTTATTTAGATTATAATGAGCTTGACAGAACAATTATTATTACGAAAAGCAAATCTTTCTGAAATACCACAAATTTGGGAAATAATTCAAGATGCAATTGAGCAAAGACGACAAGATGGAAGTTCGCAATGGCAAGATGGATATCCCAATGAAGTTTCGATTGAAAAAGATATCGAAAATGGTTTTGGGTACGTTTTTACAGAAAACGAATCGATTCTGGCTTATGCCGCAATTATTTTTGATATAGAACCTGCTTATGAAACTATTAAAGGCAAATGGTTAAGCAATGAAGATTATGTTGTAGTACATCGAGTTGCTGTTTCGAAATTGGCAAAAGGGAAAGGAATTGCGACTAAACTATTTGAAAGTCTTGAAGATTTAAGTCGGGCAAATAATGTTTTCAGCATAAAAGTTGACACGAACTTCGACAATATTCCGATGTTGAAAATTTTGGACCGATTAAAATATACCTATTGTGGTGAAGTTTATTTTAGAGGTTCGGCACGAAGAGCTTATGAGAAAAGATTGATCTAAATATCGAATTTCAAAATTATATTTAAACCCGACATGTTTCTAAAAACCTGTCGGGTTTCTTGTTTCCGATATTTGCGTGAGGGATAGAAGCAAGCTACCGAAGTAGCGCGTATAGCCCGACAGCATCCCGATAAAAGGGCGAATAAGCGTAAAGAGAATTAGCCCTTTTATCGGGATGGTGGCACGCCCTGATGATTTTGGAAATGATATTTTCTAACTAAAAACTTTTGATAAAGCTCGAAGTTCTTCATCTAAATCTAATTTCGTTTCGTTAAGTTTGTTTAAAACAAATTAGCCTATAAAAGCCGTATACTTTATGAATCGTTCAGAGCAGTTATCCAGATTACAGAATACCGAAAAATGGGACGTAATAATTATTGGCGGCGGTGCAAGCGGACTCGGAACTGCTCTTGATGCGGCAAGCCGAGGCTACAAAACCATTTTACTTGAAGCTGTAGATTTTGCCAAAGGAACTTCAAGCAGAAGCACCAAATTAGTTCACGGTGGTGTACGTTATTTGGAACAAGGAAATATTCATTTAGTGAAAGAAGCATTAAAAGAAAGAGGGTTAATGGCTCAAAATGCTGGCCATTTGGTCAAGAACCAATCTTTTGTAATTCCGAATTACAATTGGTGGGGCGGTTACTTTTATACTATCGGATTAAAGATTTATGATTTATTGGCCGGAAGCTTGAGTTTGGGCAGTTCTGAATACATTTCGAAGAATAAAACCATCGAAATGTTGCCTAACGTGGAAGAGAATAATTTAAAGAATGGCGTTATTTATCATGACGGACAATTCGATGATTCTCGTCTGGCAATCAATATTGCTCAGACTGCGGTTGAAAAAGGAGCTTGCATTTTAAATTACATAAAAGTTATTGATCTCCTAAAAGACGAAAAAAATCAAATCATTGGTGTTGAGGTTCAAGATCATGAAACTGGAGAAATACATAGCATAAAAGGTTCTGTTGTAATTAATGCTACGGGAGTTTTTACAAACGCTATAATGAAACTGAATGATGCCGTTTATAAAAAATACATAGTTCCTAGTCAGGGAATTCATCTTGTGTTTGATAAATCTTTTTTGCCGGGTGAAAATGCCTTGATGATTCCGAAAACCAGCGACGGGCGTGTTTTGTTTGCTGTTCCGTGGCATAACCGAATTGTTGTTGGAACTACAGATACGTTAATTAAAAAACATAGCTTAGAACCTATTGCGTTAGAAAATGAAATTCAGTTTATTCTCGAAACTGCGCAACATTATTTAGCAAAAAAACCAACCAGAGCCGACGTATTATCTGTTTTTGCAGGTTTGCGTCCGTTGGCGGCGCCAAAAGAAGAAGGAATGAGTACCAAAGAAGTTTCGCGAAGCCATAAAATTATTATTTCGGAAACTGGTTTAATCACTATTACCGGAGGAAAATGGACAACATACCGAAAAATTGCTGAAGACATTATAGACAAAGCAATTAAAACCGGTAAACTTTCTGCGAAATCATGTGTAACAGAACATCTTTCCATTCATGGAAACAAAACTACTTCTGAATCAGATAGACAAAATCACCTTTATATATATGGTACGGATATTTCGAAAATAATTGAATTGCAACAAAACAATCCAGAATTAAAAGAGAAACTACATCACAATCATGAATTTACAATGGCCGAAGTTGTTTGGGCAATTCGATATGAAATGGCTCGAACGGTAGATGATGTTCTGGCGAGACGTGTTCGTTTATTGTTCTTAGATGCGAGAGCCGCAATTGAATCTTCTGAAAAAGTAGCGCGACTTCTTGCGGAAGAACTTGGACATAATGAAACTTGGAAAAATAAAGAAATCCTGAATTTCAAGAAAATTGCAAGAGGCTTTCTTTTGACAGAATTTCAATAGTTTTTTCTCCATAAAGATCTTTTTCGGTCAAATATTCTCTTTTTTATCTCTTAAATTATCTTTTTCAGGACCAAAATGAGATGTTTGATGCTGTAATTTTAAGCATAATTTGGCAAAACAAATATGTATCATCATCAGAATTACAAAAAATCAAACTCCATTTTAAACAAATCGTTAAATATCAATAAATCAATATTTTACATTTAAAAATAGATTATTTTTGCACTTAATTTTTGGATATAAATCCTCCTCTCTTAATTCAATTAACAAAAAATTAACACAACATTTGTATATACAACTATTAAAAGTTATACATTTGTATATACAAATTATACACTTACGACTATGACAATTGAAGAGGTTATAAAAAGTACAGTTAAGATGGATAATGCGAAAAAAGTTATTCTGAATATCATGTACACGCAGAATGTGATTCAGGATCATTTCAACGAGTTAATTAAACCGTATGATTTATCTGGAGAACAATATAATGTACTACGTATATTAAGAGGACAAAAAGGAAATCCCGCTAATATGTGTGTGATACAAGAACGCATGTTGGCCAAAACCAGCAACACAACCCGATTAGTGGATAAATTATTACTGAAAGAATTCGTTACCAGAAATGTCTGTCCGGACAATCGACGAAAAATTGAGGTTTTGATTACACAAAAAGGATTAGATGTTTTAAAAGAATTAGACCCGAAGGTAGATGAGCACGAGCGCGTATTTGCCCAGAATATAAGCCAAGAAGAATTAGAATTATTAAATCAGTTATTAGAAAAATACCGAACCCAAAAAAATTAAATATTTATGAGCACATTATTAGACAATTTAAGCTGGAGATATGCAACTAAAAAATATGATGCAACTAAAAAAGTATCTGCGGCAGATTTGAATACATTAAAAGAAGCGGTAAGATTAGCGACTTCTTCATACGGATTACAACCATATAAAGTAATCATAGTTGAAAATCCAGAAATTAGAGAAAAATTAAAAGTCACTGCTTGGGGACAAACGCAACTTACAGATGCTTCTCAAATATTTGTATTTGCAAATGACTTGAACGCTGGACCAGAATCTGTGGTCGCTTACATTAAAAACATTAGCGAAACAAGAGGCGTTCCTACTGAAGCTTTAAGCGGATTTGCAGATATGATGAATGGCGTAATTTCAAACCTATCACAAGATGCTAAAAATATCTGGACAGCAAAACAAACTTATATTGCTTTGGGAACTTTACTTGCAGTACTGCACCGAATTAAAAATCGATGCAACTCCAATGGAAGGTTTCAATGCGAGCACAATTCAATGAAATCTTAGGTTTCGATAAATTAGGCTTAAATGTCGCTGTTATCGTCGCTGTAGGTTACAGACATGATGAGGACGACGCTCAGCACTACAAAAAAGTTAGAAAATCACAAGAAGAATTATTTATCACTCTTTAATTATTATTAATCCAAATTCAATTTTAACAACATGAAAAATTTAAAAACAATCGCAATTGCATTATTCGTAGCAGTAGCTGGAATCTCAGTAAACGCACAAACTAAAAAAATCGACGTAAAAGCATCTTCTATCAAATGGGTAGGTAAAAAAGTAACTGGAGAGCACTCTGGAACTGTAAACTTCAAAGAAGGAGCCGCAGTTTTCAAAGGAAAAAATTAGTTGGAGGAAGCTTCACTGTTGATATGACTTCATTAACTTCTACAGATTTAACTGGAGAATACCAAGGAAAATTAAACGGTCACTTAAAAGCTGACGATTTCTTTGGAACTGACAAATTCCCAACTGCAAAATTAGTTTTCAAAACTATCGGTGCTAAATCTGCTGACGTTTATACTGTAACTGCTGATTTGACTATTAAAGGAATCACTAAACCTGTAACTTTTGATATTACTGTAGCTGGAAACACTGCAACAACTGCTTTCAAAGTTGACAGAACTAAATATGACATCAAATATGGTTCAGGAAGTTTCTTCCAAGGTTTAGGAGACAAAACTATCTATGACGAATTTGAATTAACTGTAGCTTTAAAATTCTAATTTTTAGACTTACTAATTCATTATACGAAAAACCCCAATAGAGTGAGCTATTGGGGTTTTTCATTTTATTTCTTTTCAAAAAAATAACGTTCTTAATACTAAAGTAACGCTTTCATAATAACTATAACCAAATTGATTAACATTCGGACTCTAATTTTGAGCTATTAAAAATCAAAAACTAGAAATTAACATTATAGTTATGAAAACAAAACTACAAATTGTTGCTCTTGCCCTTTTGAGCAATTTTTTCTACAAGCACAACAAGCAACAAAAGGAATTATTGGAACTTCTAACTGGATGAACAATTGGACCAATTTTAAACCTGCTGCAAACGAATATAACGAAGCAACCAATATAATTGCAGGAACAATCGACAAAGACATGAAATTACTAAAACGCAATACCTATCAATTAGTTGGTGTTGTGTATGTTACTAATAATGCAACTTTGACTATTGAACCTGGAACTGTTATCCGCGACGACGACAAAACTTGCGGAACTCTTGTAATTACAAATGGCGCTAAAATTATGGCTGAAGGCTTAGAAACCGATCCAATTGTTTTTACATCAAATAAAGAAAAAACAGAAAGAAAACCCGGTGATTGGGGCGGAATTATCGTTTTAGGAAAAGCGCCGATAAACAATTTAGGCGGACTACATACTTTGCCATTTGATCTTGAACCTTTACTAAATCATTATGGAGGTCAAGATGCTGAAGACAATTCTGGGATTTTAAAATATGTTCGTATTGAATATGCTGGAAGAAAATTAAGTTCATTAAAAGAATTGAACGGACTTTCATTGGCTGGCGTTGGAAGAAAAACGGTTTTGAACAATATCCAAATCAGTTTTTCAAATGACGATTCTTTTGAGTGCTATGGCGGCGATTTGAATTTGAGCAACTTAATTTCGTATCGAACTACTGATGATGATTTCGACTTTACACAAGGTGCACAAATTAATATCAGCAACAGCATAGCAATTCGTCACCCATTTTCATCGGATATTTCAGGCTCAAGATGTTTTGAAGTCGATTCATACGACAAAATCGGGAATACTGATATGTCTAAAAAAATGACAAAAATTAATGCTTCAAACATTACTCTAGTTAATTTGGAAGAAAACAATCAAGGATTAGTTCGTGAGTCAGTTTATGTACGCGAAAACACTTTCTTCAATTTATCAAATAGTATTGTTTCAGGTTTTTCTCCATTTGTATTATTGGAAGGAAATATAGGAAATGGGAATGAAAATCTTTCAAAAATCACTTTCAAAAATATAATTGCCAACAATTGCAATGGTGGTATTACAAGTGAATCTTCGGCAAGCAATCCTGTTATCGAAAGTTATTATACTGCACAAAATGCAAATATAGAGTACACGAAAATGAAAAATACAGAGTTGTTTACTACACCAAACATTAAAGGAAGCCCAGATTTTAGAGCAAACGTAAACAACACGTTAGCCATTGGAAACTAAGACTTTATTGCATTTCTGAATTTTAAAATTTAACAAAATTTCAATTTTTGAAAAGTTTTTTTTGAGATTTTATGTCTTTTAATTCAAATTACATTTATATCTTTGTCATATCAAAATAAAGAAATGAAAACATTAATGAACAATACTTGGTGGTGGAAGAATTTACGTCAAACGTCGTGAACGAAGCTTCCTATGGTATTTTCAAAACTATAAATTTAAAGGGCTTGTCATCACGACAAGCCCTTTTTTTGATTAAAATTCTAACTGAAAAATATATTAAAAACTAAAAAACAACATACTTTGAAACCGTTTATACTCAATACACATTACAAGCAAATCCTGGCAGATACAATTACGCCAGTAAGCATCTATTTTAAAATCAGAGATAAATTTCCAAATAGCTTATTATTGGAAAGTAGTGATTATCACGGAAATGACAATAGTTTTTCTTACATCTGCTCGCAACCCGATTGCAACAATAAAAATTGAAAACGAAGTAATCACAAAAACATTTCCTGACGGAACTTCGGAACAAAATAAAATTGATTCTTCGACAAACATTCCAGAAGTGATTCAGGAATTCTCAAACCGATTCAAATCGGAGAAAAACGATTTTAAATTCATTAACAACGGATTGTTCGGTTACATTTCCTATGATGCTGTTCGTTATTTTGAAAAAGTTTCAATTGCAAAAAAAGACAATGCAACTTCTATTCCGGACGTGTTTTATGCAGTTTACCAAAACATTATTGCAATCAATCACTTCAAAAACGAAGCTTATATTTTCTGCCACAGCGTTGACGGAAGAAATAATATTTCTGAAATCGAGCAATTATTGCAATCAAGAAATATCGCTTTATACAAATTCACGAAAGAAGGTGAAGGTTTTTCAAACTTAACCGATGAAGAATTCAAGCATAATGTGGCTTTGGCAAAAAAACATTGTTTTAGAGGAGACGTTTTCCAATTAGTTCTTTCTCGTCGTTTTACGCAAGGTTTCAAAGGAGATGAATTCAACGTTTACAGAGCTTTAAGAAGCATTAATCCGTCGCCATATTTATTCTTTTTTGATTATGGAGATTTCAAAATATTCGGTTCTTCTCCTGAAGCACAAATTATCGTAAAAAATAGAAAAGCCGAGATTCATCCAATTGCTGGAACTTTCAAAAGAACTGGAAATGACGAACGTGACGCACTTTTAGCCAAAGAACTTTCTGAAGACAAAAAAGAAAACAGTGAGCACGTTATGCTTGTTGATTTGGCAAGAAATGATTTAAGCCGAAACGGCCACGATGTGAATGTCGAAAAATATAGAGAAGTTCAGTTTTTCTCTCACGTAATTCACTTGGTTTCAAAAGTGACAGGACATTTACATGACAAAGCAACGACAATGCAAGTAGTTGCCGATACTTTCCCTGCAGGAACTTTGAGCGGTGCTCCAAAACACAGAGCCATGCAGTTGATTGAAGATTACGAAAAAACAAATCGTAATTTCTACGGAGGAGCGATCGGTGTAATGGATTTTGATGGAAATTTTAACCACGCAATTATGATCCGAACTTTCCTTTCTAAAAATCACCAATTGCATTGTCAGGCCGGCGCGGGAATCGTAGCAAGTTCTGATGAAGAAAGCGAAATGCAAGAAGTCTATAACAAGTTAAGAGCGTTAAATACAGCACTTGAAATGGCAGAAAATATTTAGTAAACAGTCGCAGTTTTAAGTCGCAGTAATGCAGAATAATTAACGTTATGTCCCTAAGGTTAAAACCTCGGGTTATATTTGAAAACAAACGAACCTAAAAAGAATGCTAAGTAAATATAGACAGCGGTTTCAACCGCTGGAGGCAAAGATTGATCAGCGAAACGTTTCCCAAGGTTGAAACCTCGGGTTATATTTGAAAAACGAACGCAAAATGAACGCTAAGTAAACATAGCCAGCGGTTTCAACCGCTGGAGGCAAAGATTGACAAAACCATAAACCATAAACAACAAACCATAAACTATTAAAAACCATGAAAAAAGCAGTATCAATTTTAATTTTAATCATTACGTTAACATCTTGTAATTCTGAAAAAAAGAAAAATCAAATTGAAGGAACCTGGCGTCTTATATCAGCTGAAACAACAGAAAAAGATTCCACTTTTTCAACTTTCAATCCAAAAACAAAAATGATTAAAATTATAAATGAAACACATTTTGCCTTTTTCAATCATGATTTAGTAAACGGAAAAGATTCAACAAATGCCGTATTTTTTGGCGGAGGCGGAAAATACACTTTAAAAGATAGTGTTTACACCGAAAATTTAGAATATTTCAACAACCGTCAATGGGAAAATGGAAAATTTGAGTTTGTGGTAAAAGTTAAAAACGACACATTGACTCAAAAAGGAGTAGAAAAAGTAGAAAAATTAGGAATCGATCGCATTATTACCGAAAAGTACGTTCGAGAAAAATAAAAATTTAGTTTCAAGTTTTCTTTGTTTCAAGTTTCAGGTTATTGAAACTTAGAACCTCAGAATCTTAGCAACTTAGAACCTTAGAAAAAATGAAAAAGATATTAGTTATAGACAATTACGATAGTTTCACTTACAATTTAGTGCACTATTTAGAAGATTTAAATTGCGAAGTAACCGTTTACCGAAACGACGAATTCGAAATTGACGAAATCGCTTCTTTTGAAAAAATACTGCTTTCGCCAGGACCTGGAATTCCTGATGAAGCAGGTTTATTAAAAGCAGTTATTGAAAAATACAGCCCAACGAAAAGTATTCTTGGTGTTTGTTTGGGACAACAAGCCATTGGAGAAGTTTTTGGCGGAACTCTTTCTAACCTTGATAAAGTATATCACGGCGTTGCAACGAATGTAAAAACAGTAGTTTCAGACGAAATTTTATTTGAAGGTTTAGGATCTGAATTTGAAGTTGGAAGATACCATTCATGGGTTGTAGATGCCAATTTGCCTGCCGATTTAGAAGCAACTTCAGTTGATGAAAACGGGCAAATTATGTCATTGAGACACAAAAATTATGATGTAAGAGGCGTTCAGTTTCACCCAGAAAGTGTGTTGACTCCAAACGGAAAAAGGATTTTAGAGAATTGGATAAAGAGCTAGCTTACAGTATCCAGTCGCAGTCGCAGTAAAAAAACTCAGAATCTTAGCAACTTAGAACCTTAGCAACTTAAAAAATGATTACAATTTCAGAAACCCGAGAAATCAATATTGAAGATATTTTAGTTTTATACAAAGCAAACGAATGGAGTTCTGCAAGCAAACCAAACGAACTTTACAATGGTCTTTTAAATTCAGAAACATTGGTAACGGCTTGGGAAGAAAAAACTTGTCGGACTTGGGAATGCGATTTCTGATGGATTCTTGACGGTTTATTATCCGCATTTATTAGTGCTTCCGGAATATCAAGGAAAAGGAATTGGAAAATTGATTTTGGATAAAATGCAGGAGAAATACAAACATTTTCACATGCAAATGCTTACTGCAGACGGAAAATCAGTTGACTTTTACAAAAAAAATGGTTTCGAAAGAGCAGGAAAAACAGAACCGATGTGGATTTATCAAGGGAATGAACATTAATTAAAAGTATTCAGCCTCAGTATTCAGTCTCAGTATTCAGTCTCAGTAAAAAACTTAGCATCTTAGAACCTTAGCAACTTAGAATCTTAAAAACAATGAAAACTATATTAAACAAATTAATCAACCACGAAGTGCTTTCAAAAGAAGAAGCAAAAAATGTTTTGATTAATATTTCAAGCGGTCAATACAATCCAAGCCAGATTTCGGCATTTTTGACTGTATATATGATGCGAAGCATTACGATTGATGAACTTTCGGGCTTTCGCGAAGCTTTATTAGAATTATGTATTCGTGTTGATTTATCAGCTTATAACACAATCGATTTATGCGGAACGGGCGGTGATGGAAAAGATACTTTCAATATTTCGACCTTAGCTTCTTTTGTATCAGCTGGAGCAGGAATAAAAGTTGCAAAACACGGAAATTACGGCGTTTCATCGATTTCAGGTTCGAGCAACGTAATGGAACAAATGGGAATTAAATTCAGCAACGATCCAGATTTCTTAGAAAAATGTATCGATCAAGCAGGAATTTGCGTTTTGCACGCTCCCTATTTCACCCAGCGATGAAAAATGTTGGACCAATCAGAAAAGAATTGGCGGTAAAAACCTTCTTCAATATGTTGGGGCCAATGGTAAATCCATCATTTCCACAAAATCAATTAGTTGGAGTTTTTAATTTGGAGTTAGCAAGAATGTACGCTTACTTATATCAAAACACCGATGTAAATTTCACCATCCTGCATTCGCTTGACGGTTATGACGAAATTTCTTTAACTGGACCAACAAAAATCATCACCAGCCATATGGAAGGCATGATAAAACCAGAAGATTTTGGCGTTCGTCTTTTATCTCAAACTGAAATCGAAGGCGGAAAAACCATCGAAGAATCAGCGGAAATTTTTACAAATATTATTTCCGGAAAAGGAAACGAAGCGCAGAATAATGTTGTTTTAGCCAATGCGGCAATGGCAATTGCAACAGTCAATAAATGTACTCCGCAAGAAGGATTTGAACTGGCAAAAGAAAGTTTATTTTCAGGAAAAGGGCTTCAAGCTTTAAAAAAATTACAAGAATTATCTCTTTAAAACAAAAACTTAGTACCTCAGTACCTTAGAAACTTAGCATCTTAAAAAATGAACATTTTAGATAAAATAATAATAGATAAACAACGAGAAGTAATTCTGAAGAAATCAATAATTCCGGTTTCTCAGTTGGAAGCTTCTGTATTTTTGGAAAAGAAACTATTTCTCTGAGTCAGAAATTAAAAGAAAGCAATTCTGGAATTATTGCAGAACACAAACGCCGTTCTCCTTCAAAATCAATCATCAACAATAATTTTACAGTTGAAGAAGTGGTAAAAGGTTATGAAAACGCAGGCGCTTGCGGAATTTCAGTTTTAACCGACGGAAAATATTTTGGCGGATCTTTAGATGACTTGCTTTTAGCAAGAGCTTCCGTAAATATTCCGCTTTTGCGAAAAGAATTTATTGTTGACGAATATCAAATTTTAGAAGCAAAAGCGCACGGAGCCGATTTGATTTTGTTAATCGTCGCGGTTTTGACTCGCGAAGAAATCAAATCATTATCTGAATTTGCAAAAAATTTAGGTTTAGAAGTTCTTTTGGAGGTTCACAATCAGGAAGAACTTGAAAAATCAATTATGCCAAGTTTAGATATGATTGGCGTAAACAACAGAAACCTAAAAACTTTTGAAGTAAGTCTGGATTTCAGCAAAGAATTAGCCTCTCAAATCCCAAATGATTTTGTAAAAGTTTCTGAAAGCGGTATTTCATCAATTGAAGCCATTCAAGAACTAAAACCTTACGGTTATAAAGGTTTCCTCATCGGAGAAAACTTTATGAAGACTGATAACGCTGGCGAAGCCGCAACTGAATTTATTAAACAACTTTAAATTGTAGTTTGCCACGAATTACACAAATTAACACAAATTGAATTAGTGAAAATTAGTGCAATTTGTGGCAACAAAAAACTTAGTGTCTTAGCGCCTTCGTGGCAAAACAAATAAAAAAATGAAACTCAAAATATGCGGCATGAAATATCCAGAAAATATCCTCGAGGTAGGCGCGCTCCTGCCCGATTATATGGGATTTATTTTCTGGGAAAAATCCGCACGATATTTCAACGGAATCATTCCTGAACTTATAGAAACAATCAAAAAAGTGGGTGTTTTTGTCAATCAGAGTCAGGAAGAAATTCTGGAAAAAGTTGCAAAATTCAATTTGCAAGCTGTTCAATTACACGGAGAAGAATCGGTTGAATTTTGTTCAGAATTAAAAGAAAAGCTTCCGAAGAAAATTGAAATTATTAAAGTATTTTCGGCTGACGAAAATTTTGATTTTGAAGTTATAAAACCTTTTGAAAATGTCTGCGATTATTTTCTGTTTGATACAAAAGGAAAACTTCCAGGCGGAAACGGAACAACTTTCGACTGGAGCATCTTAAAAAAATACAATTCGAAAAAGCCTTTCTTTTTGAGCGGAGGCATCGGAATGAAAGAATTAAAAGCCATTGAAGAAATTTCAAAAACCAAATTACCTATTTATGCTGTCGATGTAAATAGTAAATTTGAAATCGAGCCGGGGCTGAAAAACAAAAATCTATTTAGCAATTTCAAACGCAAATTTGATGTTGCCAACTTTTAAAATTTAAATAAAATGAGTTTTAACGTTAACGAAAAAGGATATTACGGAGAATTTGGAGGAGCTTACATCCCTGAAATGCTGTATCCAAATGTAGAAGAATTACGTCAAAAGTATTTAAGCATAATGGACGAACCTGATTTTAAAGCAGAGTTCAATCAATTATTGAAAGATTACGTGGGGCGCCCTAGTCCACTGTATTTTGCAAAACGTTTATCTGAAAAATACAATACCAAAGTTTATCTAAAAAGAGAAGACTTAAACCATACCGGAGCGCACAAAGTAAACAACACAATTGGCCAAATTTTGTTGGCAAAGCGTTTAGGCAAAAAAGAATTATTGCCGAAACCGGCGCTGGTCAGCATGGCGTTGCAACAGCAACAGTTTGTGCTTTAATGGGAATTGAATGCATTGTGTATATGGGCGAAATCGACATTGCGCGTCAGGCGCCAAACGTAGCTCGTATGAAAATGTTGGGTGCAGAAGTTCGTCCGGCACTTTCGGGTTCAAGAACCTTAAAAGATGCAACAAACGAAGCTATTCGTGACTGGATCAATAATCCGGTTGATACACATTATATTATTGGTTCTGCAATTGGACCACATCCTTATCCAGATATGGTAACGCGCTTTCAGAGTATTATTTCGGAAGAAATTAAATGGCAACTAAAAGAAAAAGAAGGACGCGAAAATCCAGATTATGTTGTAGCTTGCATTGGCGGGGGAAGTAATGCTCGCTGGAACCTATTATCACTTTTTGCATGAACCAGAAGTGGGAATTATTGCAGTTGAAGCGACTGGAAAAGGTGTTGACAGCGGTCATAGCGCGGCAACAAGCAAATTAGGAAAAGTAGGCGTTATTCATGGTTGCAAAACCTTATTAATGCAAACTCCCGACGGACAGATTACAGAACCGTATTCTATTTCTGCGGGATTAGATTATCCAGGAGTTGGGCCTTTGCACGCACATTTGGCACAAACTGGAAGAGGTGAATTTTTCTCTGTAACCGATGATGATGCAATGAATGCAGGTTTGCAATTGACAAAATTAGAAGGAATTATTCCGGCAATTGAAAGCGCACACGCTTTTGCGGTTTTGGATCAGAAAAATTCAAACCAACTGATGTTGTAGTAATCAGTCTTTCAGGACGCGGCGATAAAGATTTAGATAATTATATCGAATATTTTAAATTGTAATAATTTATGGAAAAGTTATTCTCATACGGAACATTACGATCAAAGCAAATTCAAATGCAGGTTTTCAATAAAGTATTAACTGGAACTGCAGATCAACTGCTTGGCTATAAGCTAAAAAGCCTTCAGATTGAAGAAGAATTTGGAATGGCAGATTACGTTGTTGCAGTAGCAAGCGAAAATGCTTCAGAGATTATTCACGGGGTTGTTTATAATGTTACTGCCACAGATTTAGCCAAAGTAGATTTATTTGAATCGAATGCTTACAGAAGAATTCAGGTAACCTTGAAGTCTGGAACTGTAGCTTGGGTTTATATGGAAAATTAATATTGGTAAAATGATTTTAGTCAGCTGCACAAACAAAACCAAAACGCGGAGATATATCTTCCAATCTATTAAATCATTATCAGCTTATTGAATTGGTAGCGCAAAATGGTGCCAATTTGATTGCTTTTCCTGAAATGTCTATCACAGGCTATGAAAGAGAAAATGCGGCATCGCTAGCTTTTACAAAAGACGATTATAGAATTGACCATTTAAAAGAATTGGCTGTCAAAAACAATATTATCGTTATTGCTGGAGCGCCTATTCAAGTTGAAAATGAGATGTTTATTGGCGAATTTGTAATTTCTCCTGATAATTCAGCTTCAATATATACGAAGCAGTTTTTGCATGAAGGTGAAGATGAATTTTTTCAATCAACATTTGATTATAATCCGATGATTACGATTGAAAATCAGAATATTTCATTTGCGATTTGTGCGGATATTGATAATCCGAAACATCCAGAAAATGCCAAGAAAAAAGAAACTGATATTTATATTGCCAGCATTTTCTTTTCGCCAAACGGAATTCCGAATGCGTACAGAAGTTTGCAAAATTATGCCGAAAAACATCAAATGAATGTTTTAATGTCGAATTTCAGTGGAGAATCTTGGGGTTCGCCATCGGCAGGACAAAGCGCGTTTTGGAACAATAAAGGAGAATTGATTGCCCAAATGAATGATTCAGATTCTGGATTATTATTGGTTGAGAATAAAAATAATACTTGGACAAGCAAGATTATTTCTTTTTAAAAAGAATATTAGAATTACAAGGATTTAAAAAAACATCTCACGCAGATTTGGCAGATTCAAACAGATTTTATTAGATCTTCATTAAAAAAATCTGCGCAAATCAGCTTAAATCAATTTAAATCTGCGTGAAATAATTTTCAAATAAACTTAATATACCTACAAGGTTTTGAAAATCTTGCAAGGGAAAAACATATCAAAATGAACAGAATAACTCAAAAATTACAAGAAGACAAAAAGATCCTTTCGATCTATTTTTCTGCAGGATATCCAAGTTTGAACGATACCGTGCAGATTATTCAGGATTTAGAAAAAATGGAGTTGATTTAATTGAAATTGGACTTCCTTTTAGTGATCCTTTGGCAGATGGTCCAACTATTCAGGCAAGCTCTACACAGGCACTTCATAACGGGATGACAACTCAAATTCTTTTCGACCAATTAAAGAACATCCGCGAAAGCGTAAAAATCCCGTTGATTATTATGGGATATTTTAATCCGATGTTACAATACGGCGTTGAAGCTTTTTGCCAGAAATGTGCCGAAATTGGGATTGACGGATTGATTATTCCAGATCTTCCTGTTGATGTTTACGCTAATGAATATAAAGCGATATTCGAAAAATACGGATTAATAAACGTGTTTTTGATTACGCCTCAAACTTCAGATGAAAGAATTCGTTTTATTGACAGCGTTTCAAACGGATTTATTTATATGGTAAGTTCTGCAAGTGTTACGGGTTCTCAAAGTGGTTTTGGAAATACTCAGGAAACGTATTTCGAAAGAATTGCCGAAATGAATTTGAAAAACCCTCAAATTGTTGGTTTTGGAATTTCGAATAAAGAAACTTTCAACCAAGCAACAAAATATGCGAAAGGCGCTATTATTGGAAGTGCTTTTATCAAACATTTAAGCGAAAGCGGAAGCGGAAAAATTGAGGAATTTGTTGGAGGGATTCGATAAATACATCTTTCATGACTAAGAAAACTAAACGGCTGATAAACTCAATTACTGCGGGATTATTTTCTATATTATTTTTCTTTTTAGCTTATATAGGTTACGAAAAAAAAACATTGATTTATCAAAACAAGATCAGTTTGAAAGTATAATAATCGATAAAGGAATTGATATTCATTATGGAAGTAAAGGTCAAAAATCAGATGTATTTTTCATATCTCTAAAAAATTTAGATGAAGATTTAGGAGTTTACAGAATGTCTAAAGACTATAATGATTTACTGCAAAAAATAAATATTGGAGACAAGGTTAAAGTCTATTATCAAGCAAATTCTAATGAAGATGAAAATATAAATATTGATCTTATTCAACTTGAGAAAGATGGAAAGATTATAATTGACAAAATTGAATACGAACAGAAAGAAGGCAGTCTTTTATATATTGGATTAATTGCTGGTTTTTTTATTCTTTATATCTCATATCGAAATTACAAAAGATAATCTGAGAGTGTCAAAATTTGATAAAGCTGAAATACTAACGTGTTTCAGCTTTTTTTGATTTCAAAACCATAAAATTAACACAAATTACCGAAACCGTTTTATGTTAATATTATGTTAAAATAAAATTAAACAAGCGTTTAAATTAAACAACTGTTTAATTTTGTACTCGATAAGAAACAATACCATGTCAAACATCGAATTAAACGATAAAAAAATTCAGATTCTTGAGGTTGCGGAAAAGCTGTTTTCTGAGAAAGGATTTGAAGGGACGTCCATTCGGGACATCTCAAAAGAGGCAAAAATCAACATTGCCATGGTGTCGTATTATTTTGGATCAAAAGAGCGTCTTCTTGAAGCTTTGATTCTCCATAAAACCACCGATTTAAAATTACAACTCGAAAATTTATTGCAGGAAAATATTGAACCGCTTGAAAAAGTCAATAAATTAATCGAAATTTACATTAACCGAATTTGCCTTAACAAAGGGATTTACAGGGTTTTACATTTCGAACTTTATAATAAAAAGAGAGAAAAAGCCTTCAAGCTTTTACAGAACTTAAAAAAGGAAATTTAAAATCTGTAGAAAGCATTATCAAACAAGGACAAGATCAAGGGGTTTTTAGAAAAGATTTAAATATCCCATTGATTACGCCAACGATTATTGGAACCTTTTTTCACTTTCATATGAATCGCTCTTTCTTCGAAGAATTATTGGATTTAAAAACGGAAGAAATGTTCAACAATTACATTAAAAACAATCTTACAAAGCACATTCAACAAACTATAAAAGCGCTACTTGTTTATGAAAATTAGTCAATTAATGCTCTTTGGAGTTTTCTTTATCGGAATATCTTCAATAGAGGCACAAGAAAAAACAAGTTTAACCTTGGGCGAAGCCGTGAAAATGGCTTGGGAAAAGAGTAACGAAGTTACGCTTGCCAACACTAAGGTAAACACAAAAAAATACGAATTAAAAACCGTAAAGAACAATCAATATCCAGATATTAAAGTTTCTGGTCAATATCAGCGTCTTACAAAAGCATCGATTGATATGCCAAATCAAGGCGAAAGTGCTTCGTTAGCTTCTCCAGACAGAGCAATGCTTGGAATGGCAAATTTAAGTCTTCCAATTTTTGCTGGATTTAAAATTCAAAACAGCATTGATGCATACGACAACTTATATGAAGCTGAAAGCGCAAATGCTGAAAAAACAAAAGAAGATGTTGCTTTAAAAGTAATCACTTATTATACAGCATTATACAAAGCTCAAAAAACTTTAGACGTTTTAAACGAAAATCAAAAAAGCGCAAAACAGCGTGTTACTGATTTTACTGAATTGGAGAAAAACGGAATTATTCCGAGAAATGATTTGTTGAAAGCGCAATTATTAGTTTCAAAAACACAATTGTCAATTGATGAAGCGAATAATAACATCAACAATATCAACTTTTACCTGACAACTTTATTAAAATTAGATCCTTCGGTAAAAATTGAAGTTAATGAGCAGGATTTCTTTAATCTGAAAACAACCAACTCAATAACATCTGATGCAGTTGCACTTGAAAGCAGAAAAGATTTAGAAGCGATTAGATTGCAAAGCAAAGCTTCAGAAGCTAATGTAAAAATCGCAAAAGCTGGTTATTATCCTTCAGTTTCATTATTGGGAGGTTATACCGCATTTGACCTTAAAGACATTATTACGGTAAAATATGCAATGAATTTTGGAATTGGTCTTTCTTATGACTTATCAGGAATTCTGAAAAATAATGTTCACGTAAAAGAAGCCGAAAGCAAAGCTTTGGAAGTAAAAAATACCGAAGCAATTATGACAGACCGCATTAAGGTTGAAGTTCAAAAATCTATCGAAGATTATGACTTAGCAATCAATCAAAGTGTAGTTTATGACGAAGCATTGCAACAAGGCGCAGAAAACTACAGATTAGTAAAAGACAAGTTTGACAACGGACTTTCAGACACTAATGATTTGGTTGAAGCCGATGTAGAACATTTAAATGCCAAAATTCAAACCGCTTTATCAAAAGCAACAATTATTCAAAAATATTACGAATTACTTTCAGTATCAGGACAATTATCACAATCATTCAATCTTTCTAAAATATAATCGATAGCTCTCATGGAAAAGAAAAAGACAAATAAAAAATTCATCATCATACTTGCAGTTCTTATTTTAGGAGGCGGAACTTACGGGATATCTAAATACTTGCACTCTCAAGCTCACGAAGAAACGGATGATGCTCAAATCGAGAAAAAAATGAATCCTATTATTCCTAGAGTATCAGGATATATCAGCAAAGTTTATGTGAAAGATAATGATTTTGTAAAAAAAGGAGATACTTTGTTTACAATCGATAAAAGAGATTATCAATTAAAAATTGATGAAGCAAACGTCGCATTATTAGGAGCTGAAAGTCAATATGAAGCCGCAAAAGCTGATATTGGAAGTGCATACGCAAGCATTAATGTTTCTGATGCTCAAATGAAATCTGCAAGCGGTTCTATCGAAAGCGCTAAAATCAGATTAAGACAGCTTACAAACGATTACAACCGTTACAATAATTTGTACAAAACACATACAATTACAAAACAACAATATGAGCAAGCTTTGACTGCTAAAGAAGAAGCTGAAAATCAAGTACGTGTTTTAGAACAACAACAAAAAGCGACTTCATACCAAAAATCAGTAATTCAATCTAAATCAAAAGTTTCAGACAAACAAACTGAGGTTGTCACTGCTAACATCAAAAAAGCGCAAACAATGCTTGATGTAGCAAAATTAAATCTTACTTATACTGTAGTAACAGTCGCTATTGACGGACAAGTTTCTAAAGTTGATATTCAGCCAGGACAATTAGTGCAACCAGGACAATCTTTGTTTTACATCATCAATAATAATGAAGCTTGGGTTGTAGCAAACTTTAAAGAAACACAATTAAACAAAATGGTTGTGGGACAAAAAGTAAGCTTAAAAGTAGATGCGTATCCAAACTATGAATTCAAAGGAATTGTAACTTCGTTCTCTCCTGCAACTGGATCTCGTTTTTCTTTACTTCCTCCTGATAATGCAACAGGAAACTTTGTAAAAACAATTCAAAGATTACCAGTAAAAATTAGTTTAGATCCTTCAAACGATCCAGAAAAAGTAAAATTATTACGTCCAGGAATGAATGTTGACGTAGATGTACATTTGAAATAAGATAAATGGCAACAGCAGTACAAGCAGATGACGATTTAGTAGAATACGGCTTCAGACGTGTTATCATTACGATAACAGCGGTACTTTGTGCACTGCTGGAAATTGTAGATACAACGATTGTAAACGTAGCGCTGACAGACATGCGCGGAAGTCTTGGTGCGACCTTGACTGATGTGGCGTGGGTTATTACAGCATACGCAATTGCGAATGTTATTGTAATTCCGATGACAAGCTGGCTTTCCCAGCAATTTGGAAGACGCAATTATTTTGTGGCTTCGATTATATTATTTACGGTTTGTTCCTTTTTATGCGGGAACGCTAGCAATATATGGGAACTTGTAGCTTTTAGATTCTTTCAAGGAATGGGTGGAGGTGCATTACTTGTAACTGCACAAACCATTATCACCGAAAGTTACCCAGCGACAGAAACGTGGTATGGCGCAAGCTATTTACGGAATGGGTGTAATTGTAGGCCCAACTTTAGGTCCGCCATTAGGAGGATATTTGGTAGATAATTACTCTTGGCCTTACATTTTTTACATCAATATTCCATTAGGAATTATTGCTACAATTTTAGCGCTTACTTTTGTAAGAAGTCCAAAATATGGTGAAAAACTAAAAGCAAATCAGGTTGATTGGTGGGGAATCATATTATTAAGTGCCTTTATTGGTTCATTGCAATTCGTATTAGAACACGGACAACAAGACGACTGGTTTAATGATTCATTAATTGTAACATTAAGTGTTGTAACCGTTCTTGGATTGGTATTGTTTATTTGGAGAGAGCTAACTTACAAATATCCAATTGTAAATTTAAGTGTTTTAAAAGATGGAAATTTAAGAATTGGAACCGTTCTATGTTTTATTCTTGGTTTTGGATTATACGGATCAACATTAATTATCCCAATTTACACGCAATCTATTTTAGGATGGACCGCAACTGATGCCGGTTTATTATTGATTCCGGGATCGATTACAACCGCGATTATGATGCCATTTGTGGGTAATATGATTCAAAAAGGTGTTCCTCAAGGTTATATGGTTGGAGTAGGATTTTTTATTTTCTTCCTCTTCACCTTTATGATGTACACTCGAATGACTCCAGACACTGGTGTAGAACATATGTATTGGCCGTTGATTTTAAGAGGAATTGGTTTAGGATTGCTTTTTGTACCTATTACAACTCTTTCGCTTTCAACATTAAAAGGAAAACAAATTGGTGAAGGTGCTTGCTTTTACCGGAATGATGAGACAATTAGGTGGTTCATTTGGTATTGCCATTATTACCACTTTTATTACACGTTTCACCCAATCGCACAGAGTAGATTTAATAAACAATTTAGATCCTGCAAAATTTGATGTTCAACAACGTATAGCAGGAATGCAACATGCCTTTATGGCGAAAGGCTACAGCGCAGATGTTGCATTAAAAAAGGCGTATCAAGCTTTAGAATATTCAATCCTAAAACAAAGTACGGTATTGTCGTACATGGATATTTTCATGTATCTCGGAATTATGTTTTTATGTTGTATACCGATTATCCTTTTCATCAAGAAAGGGAAGAACAAGATTAGTGCGACCGACGCAATGCATTAATAATAATAATTTTATAATACGCAGAAACGCCGAATTCATCATTTAGAATTCGGCGTTTATTTTTTGGAAGCATTTTTATTTAACCGCAAAGGACGCAAAGAATTTTAATTCCGAGAATCGTTAAAAACACAAAGTTCGCAAAGCTTTGTGTAAAACCTTTGCGAACTTTGCGTAAACCTTTGCGTCTTTGCGGTTAAAAAACTCAGAATCTTAGCATCTTAACAAAATTATCTTGTAAAAACCAAATGATTTCCTTTTGAAAGATTTGCATCGAATCGGTATCCTTCGTAATTAAAACCTTTTAAATCATCAATAGTTTCTGCATTGGTATCAATAATATAACGAACCATCATCCCTCTCGCCTTTTTCGCGAAGAAACTGATCATTTTAAGTTTTCCGTCTTTATAATCTTTGAAATCTGGAGTAATTACAGGCACTTTTAAAGCTTTTACATCAACAGCAGAAAAATATTCTGTGCTAGCTAAATTCACGAATAGTTCTCCTTTTTTCAATTCTTTGTTTAAAGCTTTAGTAACTGTTGGTTTCCAGAAATCATGGAGATTTTTAGATTCGCCAACAGGCATTTTGGTTCCCATTTCCAAACGATAAGCTTGCATTAAATCTAATGGTTTTAAAAGCCCATAAAGTCCTGACAAGATTCTTAATTTATCTTGCAAAACATCTAATTTTTCTAACGGAATTGAATAGGCATCCAAACCTGTATAAACATCACCATCAAAAGTATAAACCGCTGGACGTGCATTTTCAGCTGTAAAAGGAGTTTTCCATTCTTGATTACGTTTCCAGTTTAAATCGGCAAGTTTGTCTGAAATCGACATTAATTCTGATAATTCAGCTGGCTTTTTTGTTTTTACTACTTTATGAACCACTCTTGCTTCTTTTAAGAATGAAGGTTCTGTATATTGAGATGTTGGTAATTCTTTTTCGAAATTCAATGATTTCGCTGGCGATATAACAATTTTCATGTGTGCTTTTTTCTATGATTCAAAAATACAAATTGAAATTTTAAAAATTGATTATCGTGATTGATTTGTTTTATTGTTGCATAAATGTTTTTAGCCACAAATTACACAAATTTCCACGAATTATTCTTTTGCGCAAATTGTTATATTTTTTGCCACAGATTACAGGATTTAAAGGATTAAAAAAATCTGTGCAAATCTTTTTAATCTGTGGCAAAAAAAAATAATTCGTGAAAATTCGTGAAATTCGTGGCAACCCTTTCCCAATTCATAAAAATCGACGCTACAAAATGTGAAATTGTTCAAAAAAGTAAGCTTCAGATTATAATAGGCATTTTCTATGTTGTAAATTTGCATGCATTTTATTTCTACTGAAATTCTAAGTGCACCTTTTATTCAAAAATTGAATTCGTGGCGATACAAACAAATTATAAAACTGCTTTACAAAACAAAATCTTCGATATTATTTCGAAAGCTTCTCAGGAACTATACGTTGACTCTTACGTAATCGGCGGATTTGTTCGTGATTTGCTTTTAAACCGAGGTTCAAAAAAGATATTGATGTAGTTGCTGTTGGAGGCGGCATCGAATTAGCGCTTAAAGTTTCAGATTTACTTCCGAACAAACCAAAAGTTCAAGTTTTTAAAACTTACGGAACGGCAATGCTTCGTTTTGAAGATACAGATATTGAATTCGTAGGTGCAAGAAAAGAATCTTACAACCGTGACAGCCGAAATCCCATCGTAGAAAACGGAACGCTACAGGACGACCAAAATCGTCGTGATTTTACGATTAATGCTTTGGCTTTATCTTTAAATGAAAATAATTTCGGGGATCTTTTAGATCCTTTTAATGGTTTAACCGATTTAGAAACTAAAACAATCAAGACGCCTTTGGATCCAGATATTACCTATTCTGATGATCCTTTGCGAATGTTGCGCGCAATTCGTTTTGCAACACAACTGAATTTCGAAATTGAAGAAAATTCATTAAATGCAATCACAAAGAATGCAGAACGCATCAAGATTATTACTGGAGAAAGAATTGTAGACGAATTGAATAAAATTCTTTTGACAGATAAACCTTCAACAGGATTTTTGCTTTTATACAAAACAGGACTTTTAGATCTAATTTTGCCTGAATTGACCGCTTTGAATCAGGTTGAAGAAATTGAAGGCCACACCCATAAAAACAATTTTTACCACACTTTAGAAGTGGTTGATAATATTTGCCCAAATACTGATGACGTTTGGTTACGCTGGTCGGCATTATTGCATGATATTGGAAAAGCGCCAACAAAACGTTTCAACAAAAAACAAGGATGGACTTTTCATGGACATGAGTTTCTTGGTGGAAAAATGGCTAAAAAAATCTTCGAACGTTTGCATATGCCATTGAATCACAAAATGAAATTTGTGCAAAAAATGGTCATCATGAGTTCACGCCCGATTGTTTTGGCACAAGATATTGTTACCGACAGCGCAGTTCGCCGTTTGGTTTTTGATGCTGGCGAAGATGTAGAAAATTTAATGACTTTATGCGAAGCCGATATCACAACCAAAAATCCATCGAAATTCAAGAAATACCATAAAAACTTCGAGCTTGTCCGCAAGAAAATTGTTGAAGTTGAAGAGCGCGATCATGTTCGTAATTTCCAACCGCCAATTTCTGGGGAAGAAATTATGGAAATGTTTGATTTGAAACCTTCACGCGAAATTGGAGTTTTAAAAGAAGCGGTGAAAGAGGCCATTTTAGAAGGCATTATTCCGAATGAATATCAGGCCGCTTATGATTTTGTGATTAAGAGAGCTGAAAAATTAGGCTTGAAAAAAATAGAGAAATAAGTATTTAATAAAATGAAAAAAGAGAATAAATCAGTAATCATTTGGTTGCTATCAGGTTGTGTTTTATTATTTTTAATGGTTGTCGTGGGCGGTATCACACGTTTAACCAATTCAGGTTTATCAATGACGGACTGGCATTTGGTAACCGATACTTTCCCGCCTTTAACAGAAGCAAAATGGCAAGCGACCTTTGACGAATACAAGAAATTCCCTGAATACCAAAAAATCAATATTCACAACGATTTTCAATTAGCCGATTATAAATTCATTTATTTCTGGGAATGGTTTCACCGTTTCATCGGGCGTATTATTGGCTTGGTTTTCTTTGTACCATTTGTTTACTTTTTAGCGAAAAAGAGATTAGACACAGAGACTATCAAAAAATGTGTTGTGCTTTTAGGAATGGGTGCTTTTCAAGGTTTTCTTGGATGGTTTATGGTTCGCGACGGATTAATCGATAATCCTGATGTGAGCCACTTCAGACTTTCATTGCATTTGACTTTTGCGTTTATCACTTTTGCTTACACCCTGTGGGTAGCCTTAGATTTGATTTATCCGGAAAGAAATATCAATAAGATTTTACCGCTTCGAAATATTGCGCGCTATGCTTTGGTGGCATTGTTAATCCAAATTATTTATGGCGGATTTGTAGCCGGATTGAATGCAGGATTAATTCATAATCACTGGCCGTTGATGAGTGACGGAGAATTTATTCACGAATCGGTTTTTATTGAGCAATCAACTTTAATAAAAAACTTGACAGAAGGAAAAAGCGGTGTTCAATTTGTACATAGAACTTTTGCTTATGTTGTTGTAGCAATGATTCTTTTTCTTTTCTTCAAAAGTAAAAAATACACACTTACACAAACTCAAGCAAACGGAATCAAAACATTAGTTGTTTTTGTTTTCATTCAATTTACTTTAGGCGTTTTCACTTTATTATATAGCGTTCCATTGGCTTTAGGATTGATTCACCAAATTATGGCGTTTTTCCTTTTGAGTGCAATGACTTATACTTTGCATAGATTGAGCAAATAAAATTGATATATATAAAAATAAAAAAGCTGTCTTACAATGACGGCTTTTTTGATGGCCGGAGTATTTATAAAATTTATTCTAAGTGAAACCCCAGCGGGGTAAAATATTTATAGAATTACAATAAGACAAACAAAAAAGCTCCGGAGGAGCAACATATATTAGTGAAAAAAGTATGTCGCTCCTCTGGAGCTTTAGATTGTAAACGATTATTTTTTTCTATAAATATTTCGCTTCTCCGAAGCTTATAAAAAAACTATCCTTTTGAGACAGCTTTTTTTATTTGAATTTTTATCCCAGCCAGGTTTTAAAATCCTGTACTTTTTCTCGGCTTACAATTACCTCATCTTCCTTATAGGTTGGCAAAATAACTTTAAGTCGGGAATTGGTGTAAACCTGAATTTCTTTTATTGCTTGAAGCGGAACGATAAATTTTCTGCTTACGCGGAAGAAATTCTTCATATCTAATTCCTGTTCCAGAATTTCCAGAGTTGAATCTATTAGATAATTTCTGTTATCAAAAGTATGAATATAAGTTCCTTTGTTTTCACTAAAGAAACATTCGATTTCATCTGTAGTAATTACTTTTAAGTGCTGACCAATTTTAACGGTGAATCTCTTTTTATAAGTCTTTTCAAAAGGATTTGACAACATTTGTCTTATTTGTTCAAAATCCAATTGCAGATTAGAAGTTTCAGAAACTGCTTTAGGAAGTCTCATCTTGAATTTTTCAACAGCAACTTCAAGATCATCTTCATCAATTGGTTTTAAAAGATAATCGATGCTGTTTAATTTGAACGCTTTTAACGCATATTCATCATAAGCAGTTGTAAAAATGATGGCACTTTTTATATCAATTTTTTCGAAAATTTCAAACGATAACCCGTCAGATAACTGAATATCCAAAAAAATCAAATCTGGATGTTCATTGTTTGCAAACCAATCTACTGATTCTTCAACAGAATGCGGCATGGTTTTTACTGCAATATCAAGTTTTTCAAGCTTTCGTTGCAGCAATCTTGCTCGCCGGTTTTTCGTCTTCTATAATTAATGTGGTCATTTTGTTGGTTAAGGTTTTGGAAATTTAGGTTAAAATTACTCCCATTTATTTTTATTTTGAGCTTCTTTCTCCATAAATTTTTGGATTTTCTTTTGTTCCCAATCTTTGGTAAAAAAGATATCTGGCCCGAATACTGAAAATGCATGAATCAAAAGTGCAATTCCCCAATAAAAAGCGGTAGAATAAGTATGCCAATCTGATAAACCGTTGTAAATTATATCTTTTCCAAATACATCACGATTCAAATTTGTGATTATAATTATTGCATTTACAATAATATAAACTCTTAAATGCGAGTAAAAACCTTTTATTCTTTTTACTTTTCTGTATGCAATATTGAAGTTTTCATCAGTACTGAATTGCTCGTCGTGATCTTCAAAAATATTTTGTCCAAAACGTCTCATTTTATTACTTTTTTAAAGTTATTGCCATTTATTGCTCTTTTGCGATTCTTGATTCATGTATTCCTTAATCTTTCTCTCCTCCCAATCATCACCAAAGAAAATATCTCGTCCAAAAACTGATGCTCGCATGCATCAATAATGCAATTCCCCAATAAAAAGTTGTTGAATAAGTGTGCCACTCAAACAAACCGCTTTCAGTAAAATGAGTGCCAATAAATTCTCGGTTTAAACTCGAGATAATAATAATTGCATTAACAATTAAAAATACTTTCAAGTGCGAATAAAAACCTTTTATTCTTCTAACTTTTCTGTATGCTATATCGAAGTGTTCATCATTCGAAAATTCTTGTCTGTATTCTTCGTACATGCGTCTTCTTAAACGTCCCATTTTATTTTTATTTAAGGATTATTGCCATTTCTTTTTATTCTCTTTTTCTTTTTCCATGAATTCTTTGATTTTTTTCTCTTCCCAGTCTTTTCCTAGAACCGGGAAAACTTCAAAAACCTTTAATCCGTGAAAAACAACGCCAACTCCCCACCACAGTAATGGCCAATAAAACCAAAGATGATTTGGCGATGTCATTAAATTTATAACAATCAGAATTATGTTTACTAAAATAAAGGCCGTTAAGTTTCCGTAAAAACCTTTAATATTCTCGACTTTCTTTTTTGCCAAGTAATATTTATCCTCGTCATTAAAATTTACTTCCATGATTACTCCCATTTTTGTTTTTTTACTTTTTTATCTAAAAGGCTTTTCATCTTTTGCTCTTCCCATTCTTCATCGAAGATTTTATAAGAAGCAAACAAATCAATTACAGATACTAAAAAGACACTTGTCCAAATTACCATTACAACACTATTCAAATATTGCAGAGGAAAAAAATTCAGTGAAACTCCATAACATTCTTTTAAAAGATAGATTGTCAATCCAATTGTATAAATAAATGTATGAACATATAAAGATCTGAATTGAACAGATTTTTTGCTGAAAATTTTTTCAAACTCAAATTTTCCTTGGTCATTATTACAATTTGTTTCCATAATTATTTCCAAGTTTGTTTATTGTTTTCTTTTTCTAAAATTTCTTTGATTTTTCGTTCTTCCCATTCTTTGCTGAAAGCAGGCGAAATTTCAAAAGTTTTTAGACCATGTATTACAACTCCTATTCCCCAGCCAAAAACACACCATAAAAACCATAAATATTCTGGCGAAGTCATTAAATTTATAACGATCAGGATTACGGTAACCAGAATAAAAACGGTTAAATGCTCGTAAAATCCTTTAATCTCTTTTACTTTTTTTGAGCTTTATGATAACGTTTTTCTTCAGTACGATCAGTTTCCATGATTATTCCCAGATTTTTTTATTGTTTTCTTTCTCTAGAAGCTCTTTGATTTTTCGTTCTTCCCATTCTTTGCTAAAAGCTGGTGAAATTCTAAAAGCTTTCATTGCATGCATAACGATTGCAAATCCCCATCCCAAAACAGACCAAATAAACCATAAATAACTTGGAGAAGTCATAAGATTTACCACTATTATAATTGGATTGCAAAGAAGAAACACGGTCAAATGTTGATAAAATTCCTTAATCTCTTTTACTCTTTTTTGGGCTTCGTAGTAACGTTCTGCTTCCGTATAATCTGGTTCCATAATTACTCCCATTTTTGTTTTTCGTTTTCTTTTTCTAAGATACTTTTCACTTTACGTTCTTCCCATTCTGCTCCAAAAATTTTAAACGAAGCAAATAGATCGATCGCGTTAATTAAAAAGGCTGTTGTCCAAATTGCCATAACAAAACCGTTAATATATTTTAAGGGCAAAAAATTAAACGGCACTCCAAAATATGCTTTCAAAATATAAATTACCCATCCAATAAAAAAGATAAATGCATGTGAATAAAACGATTTAAGCTTTTCTATTTTTCTCTTGGCAAACTGCTGTAAATCATAATCCTCAGGATCATTATTGAAATTAGTTCTCATTATTTCCAGGTTTTTTGTTTGTTTTCTTTCTCTAAAATCTCGCGAATTTTTCTCTCTTCCCAATCTGAGCTGTAACCAAAAACTTTAAAAGCATGCATTACAACTCCAAATCCCCAGCCTAGAGCCGAAAACCAAAACCACTGAAATCCAGGAGAATACCTCAAATTTATAAAAATTAAAAATGGAATCACACAACAATATGAAATTACATTTCCGTAAAATCCTTTTAATTCTTCTACTCTTTTTTAGCTCTGAAATAAGCTTTATTTTCGTCGCTATAGTCTGCACTTGTTTCCATAACTGTAATTTGTTTGGTTAAAATCGGAATTTTAACGGTGAACGTTTCTTCATTTTGTTCGATCACTACTTTTCGGTTCGTTACAATTCCGTATCGGTTTACAATATTCTGCAGTCCAACACCTTTTCGATCCTGCAAAACTTCTTTCTTTTGAAAATCATTCTGAATCGCCAGATAATCTCCATCAATAAAAATTCTGATATGCAAGGGCTTTTGCTCACTTACAACATTGTGTTTCACTGTGTTTTCTAATAAAAGCTGAAGCGACAACGGAACTACTTTTGCATCTGGATTTATATCTCCAGCTGGCAATTCATAAAAAAGACTATTTTCGAAACGCATTTTCAGCAAATTCATATACGTTTTTGCGAACGATAATTCATCTTCAACAGAGACCAATTCTTTATCTTTTTGCTCTAAAACGTAACGGTAGATTTTAGATAACGAAGTTGTAAATCGTTGCGCATTGTCTGGATTTTCTTCGATCAAAGAACTTAAAACATTTAAGCTGTTAAAAAGAAAATGCGGATCAATCTGATTTTTTAAACTTTCGAATTGTGCATTTGCGGTTCCGGCGATAATCTTTTGCTGGGTTATTTCAAATTTTGAAGCTTGTTTCCACTTTACCATAAAACTTCTGGCTTGCAGGAAAGTTGAAACTGCTAGAGAAACTACAATATAAAATAAATGCACCCAAAGCATTCTAGCGCTAAAAAACACATCTAAAGTCACATGCCGCAAGACAACAAAAATGAAATAATTTATTCCTAAAACTACAGGAACTGTGTAAAGAACTGTACAAAGAATTCCGTAATAAACTCTCAGATTCGTTTGCTCCAGCCAGTCCCATTTTTTATCTAGAAATACACTGATGTATCCGTTCCCGAAACCGAGTCCGAAAGAATAAAGACAGCTTACAAAAAAGGTTACCAGGACATTTTTAACGTTAAAATCGTCTCCTAAAAATGCTGAAAATATAATTGCAAAGACCATAGAAATTTTGAAACAAGTTATCGTTCCACTTCTTACATCCGCAAAGCTACTTCTATAGTCTTTCATTCTAAATCAGCTTAAATTAAATTTATTTTTTACAATTTTTTTGAGTTTCCAAAGCTCTTTCTAATCCCCATTTTGGAGAAAAAGGCGTTGCAGGTTTAAAAGTAGCAAAAAGTTCGATAGCTCTGTCAACTTGCGCACATAATGGTTTTGTATCTACTCCTGACCATTTTGCTCCTCCAATTTGATAATCAGCTTCACCAAAAACGATTCTCGGATTATTTGGATCGATCGCTTTTCCTTTTGCGTAAGCTTCCATTACTTTAGCCGAATATTTCATTCCGTTTGTCATTGGATCTGCAACTACCCACGCTGTATAAATCAAGGCTTGCAATGCATAAAGCTCTGCATTATTTTGATCTTTTATGAATTCAACATCTAGAGCATCTTGCGCTTTAGTTAACAACAAATCGATTTTCGTTTTATCTTTTTCACTGAAAGCCGATGTCGTATTGATCAAAGCTACATAATAATTTGGCAGATAACTATTTTTCTCCGTCATCGCGATTCTTTCAAACATTGCCGAAGCTTCTGCATTTTTTCCTTCTTTCCAAAGCCCGAAAGCTTTTCCCATTCCTTGTTCAAATTGTGTTTGTGCTGAAGTTATTACTACTACAAATAATGCGATTAAAGTGATGATTTTTTTCATTTTATAAGTTATTTAATGGTTTTATATAGATTAGTTATTTGTTTATTAGAATTTTATTTCGACTTTTGAATCTTTACTGACATTAAACTTAGCGTCTGCATAAGCTGGAGGCCCCATAAATCCTTTTGCATTGTTTGAAGCCGCATATTCTTCTGATGGAATTCCCATTGCATTTCTGTCAAGCTTTCCGTTGATGTTTTCATCGTGATATGTTGAGATCGCATATTCTCCCGCAGGAAGATTTTCAAAAGTTACAATCGCCTGATTGTTTTTAATTTCAGAAGCAAGGCTTTTGTAAGTTGTTTTAAGAAACGTCCCGTCTGAATTATATAATCCTACTTTAACAACTCCTGTATCATTTTTTAAGCCTGAAACAGCAACAGTTAATTTTACATTTTGTGCAGACATTAAGCCGCAGATAAATAAAATAGTTATTGTAATAATTTTGGTCATGATTTCTAGTTTTTAAGTTACTAAGGTTCTAAGTTGCTAAGGTTCTAAGTTTTTTGTTGATGATTAAAACTCTTTTTTAAGTTTCAAAGGGACAAAGTTGCAAAGTGACAGAGGTTTTATTTTTTTAATTTATTTAAGATTCAAAACTTTGAACCTTTGTTACTTTGTTTCTTTGTTCCTTTTAATTTACACTTCAAAAGTATGTTGGTTTTTAGTCTTTTAAAATTAAATGATACCGAGTTGTCGAATTTGGTTACTGAATTGTTTTTTTAAGATGCTAAGGTTCTGAGGGGCTAAGGTTCTGAGCTTTTTCCCTTAGAACCTTAGTATCTTAGAACCTCAGAACCTTTTTTAAAGATTCTTCAACTGATTCTCTTTTTTATCTTGGCTGATGGTCCAGAAGAAACCTACGAAGAAAAATCGATCAGCAGTTGGCACTACGGCTTGTCTTTGATAATTTCCAGTTGCGTCTGGCGTTCTTGCGTAATCGTATCCAAAAATATTTTGTGTTCCTAAAACATTTGAAACCGAGAAATAAAGGATTTTTTGTGTTGTCAATAAATACGCCCAGTTGAAACTCAAACTATTATATGATTTTGTTTTTCCGTTCATGAATTGTGTTTGGTTTGGATCATTGTACGGACGACCTGAACTGAAACTGTTTGTAAAACCAACTTGTGATTTCCAGTCCGTAATAAAATATTTTGTTACAACAGACAAACTATGATTGGCGATAAAACTCGGTGTTGCCATTGTTGGAAAGTTTTTATATTGTCTCTCTGAATCAATGTACGAATACGAAATCCAATATTCTAAGTTTTTATACAAATTGCTGTCTCTCCAAAACAAATCGATCCCTTTTGCATATCCTGAACCGTTATTATTGAAAACCGAATTGTATTGGATATCTCTCGTATTATACTGAACTAAATTGTCATACTCTTTATAATAAGCTTCGGCTCTAAAAGTTTGTCCTGGTTTTGTAAATTGATAATTCAAAATATAATGTCTCGCTTTTTCGCTCTCAAACTGATGGTATTTTGAATATTTGATATAATCGACAACAGGCGTTTGCGAAAAATCTCCATAAGCAAAAGAGAACTGACTACTTTTTGAAACTTTATAAGCTAATGAAGCTCTTGGCGCAAAATTGTTTTCATTCAGCAAACTATTGTTTGAATATCTCAAACCAACTTTCATTGCCAGTTTTTTAGAAAATAAAATATCTCCTTCGGCGTAAGCCGCAAAAATGTTAGAATCGTAACCGTTTGCAACATTAATAGAAATATCATCATCGACATTTTCATTGAATTTTGTAATGAAATAATCAGTACCAAAAGACAATTTGAAATAGTTTGAAACTTTTTTCTGCAATTTTAATTTCAGTTGAGCTGACTGTTTTCGTTGTTGTCAACATCAGTGATATTGTAAGTGATTTTATTTTTGCTGTAACCGTAACTAATTCCAGAAGTCAATTGCCAACCTGTTCCAAAAGTTCCTTTATAAGAAGAATTTAGGTAGAAATTATTATTGTTCATATCCGTTCTTATCGGATTTTCGAAATTGACATTCTTCTGATTCAAATCAAATTTTTCTGAGTCGAAAGAAGCATATAATTTGAAGATTCCGTTTGTAAAATTGTATCTGTAAACCGTTTCTCCACCAAGTGATTGATACGGATTATTCCAATCCACATTTTGAGGAATTACAGCTTGATAAGGCGCTAGATTTACATACATCATGTTTACGCTCAACGAACTTTTCTTGAATTTTTGTGTATTTCCTAATCCTAAACCAACAGTCATAAATGAAATATCAGTTTTTTCGTGATCTGCTTCATCCTGAGTATTCAAAAGCAAAACACTGGATAAAGCTTCTCCATATTCTGCTGAATAACCTCCGGTAGAAAATGCAATTCCGCTAAACAAGAAAGGAGAAAATCGGCTTCTTGTAGGCAAATTATTTGTGGTTGCTCCGTAAGGTTGTGCAACTCGAATTCCGTCAACAAAAGTCTGCGTTTCGCTAGCTTCACCTCCACGAACAAACAAACGCCCATCCTCGCCTACATTCTGTGTTCCTGGCAAAGTCTGCAAAGCGGCAACAATATTTCCTGCAGAACCTGCAGTTGTTACAATATCTAAAGGTTTTAAAACCGAAACTCTCGCTTTGTCACCAGACTCTAGTGTTCCGGCCGTAATTACAACAGCATCTAGCGTGTTAACATTTTCTCTTAATTTGATCACTTGATCTTTATAATTTGCAACGTCAATTTCTTGTTTGAAAGTTTCAAAAAGTAAAAAACTAACCACGATAAATTTATTTCCTGTTTCACTGGTTTGAAAAGAAAAATCTCCAGTTTCAGAACTTGTTGCTCCGTCATAAGTTCCATCAATATAAATATTTGCTCCAGCAACTGGTTTTCCTTTTTGATCTACTACTTTTCCTGAAATCGTATTTTGAGCAAAAGTTAAAGCTGTAAAAAATAAAAAGCTTATTGTAAAAAATAATTTGGTTTTCATGTCATCTTTGGTTTTTGATGAAGCAAATGTATTTTAACAATTAACGTTAAAAAATATATAATAACCCAATTGTAGAATTTCGAGGATGAGTTGTAAAATACTAATTTGTATATTAGCTAGGAATTCCAAAATCACCTAATTATGTCAGAAAATAAAAGAATTTCAAATTTATATCAATCTGTTTATGACGGAAATCCTTTTTTAGAGGTTACTCTTGCGGGCACTTTAAAAAATGTGACAGCAAAACAGGCTTACCATAAAATAAACCCAAACTTGAACACCATTTGGGAAATTGTAAACCATTTAATTCAATGGAGAAGAAATATTTTACAGCGTATGCAGGGCGAAACCATTATTACTCCAGATCACAATTATTTTGTCCCTGTTTTAGATCCTTCTGAAGTCGCTTGGGAGCAGTCGCTTCAAACTTTAGCAAAATCACAAGAAGCTTGGAATGCTTTTTTTGAAGATTTTAGTGATGAACATTTGTCTAAAATTTACATCAATAACGGTCATACTTACTATGAACATCTTCACGGAATTATTCAGCATGATGTTTATCACTTAGGACAGATTGTTATTTTGAAGAAGTTGCTTTAATACATTGTTTATATCATTCCGAAGAAGGAGACGCGGAATGACGATATTGAGAATAATTTTAAGATATTATAAATTTAAACTTGAATTGTCATATGAAAAATTCACTTTTTATTTTCGCTTTTTTCCTGATAAGCGCAATTGGATTTTCTCAGAAAACCGAAGTCAAATATGACGAAAAACTGGCAAAATCTCTAAACGCCGATGAATACGGAATGAAGAAATACGTTTTTTGCCTTTTAAAATCAGGAAGCAATACGACGGCTTCTAAAGAAGAAACCCAAAAACTTTTTGAAGGCCATATGGCTAATATCAACAAATTGGCCAAAGAAGGAAAACTTGCTGTAGCCGGCCCTTTCATGAAAAACGATCGAAATTATCGCGGCATCTATATCTTTAATGTTGAAACTATTGAAGAAGCCAAAGCGCTTGTTGCCACTGATCCGGCAATAAAAGCAAATTTACTCGAAGCCGAATTAACGCCTTGGTATTGTTCTGCGAGCATTACAGGAAATTCCGAAAATGCATGAAAAAATTGCCAAGACGAAAATGTAAATATGAAAACAGAAAAAGAAAAAATGATCTCTGGCGAATATTACAATGCCTTTGATCCTGAATTGGTAAAAGGCCGTCGTGCCGCAAAAAACCTTTTGCACAGCTTAAACGTAAAAGAATATCGAGTTACCAAAAAAGCAAAAGAAATTTTGGCAAGCACTGGTTCCAAATGCTGGAGCTGGTTTTTACATCGAACCTCCTTTTCATTGCGATTACGGTTATAATATTTTCTGTGGAGAAAACGTTTATTTCAACGTGAATTGTGTTGTTCTGGATTGCGCGCCTGTAACTATTGGATCAAATGTATTTATTGCGCCAAATGTTCAAATTTATACCGCCTCGCATCCGCTTGATGCTGAATTACGAAAATCCCTGGAAAATGCTTATGCTGTTACAATTGGCGATGATTGCTGGATTGGCGGAAACTCAGTTATCTGTCCAGGCGTTACAATTGGAAAAGGTTGTGTTATTGGCGCTGGATCTGTTGTCACAAAAGACATTCCAGACAATTCGCTCGCTGTTGGAAATCCAGCAAAAGTTATTCGAAAATTAAATCAAGAACCTGAATCCAAAAAATAATGCTTACCCTTAATAAAGTCCATCATATTGCCATTTTATGTTCCGATTACGAAAAATCGAAACACTTTTACACTCAGATTTTAGGTTTAACGATTATCAGAGAAATCTATCGTGAAGAACGCCAATCTTATAAATTAGATTTGGCTTTGAATGGTTCTTATGTTGTCGAATTATTTTCATTTCCAAATCCGCCGCAAAGACCTTCTCGACCTGAAGCGGTTGGTTTGCGCCATTTGGCTTTTGAAGTAATTAATCTAGAAGAAACGATTGCTTTTTTAAATTCAAAAAATATAGAATCGGAACCGATAAGAATTGATGAAACGACTGAAAAGCGTTTTACTTTTATTGCTGATCCTGATTTATTGCCGATTGAGTTTTATGAGCGTTAGGCTTTTTTTATGCCACGAAGGCGCTAAGACGCAAAGATATTTTACTTTTAAAGATTGAATTGCGTCCAGCTTTAGCTGGATGATCACAAGAATTATATTAACAAGGCTTTAGCCAAACATACAAATTGTTTGGCTAAAGCCTTTTACTTTTCAATTTTTATACCTCCAGCTAAAGCTGGAGGCAATTCAATTCGCCGTAGAAGAAAACTTAAAAAACTTTGCGTCTTACCGCCTTTGTGTCAAAACCTCGATACGAAAGCTTTTCTTACTAATAACCATTTTAACACACTAAATTCAAGATTTCCTATAAAAAACCGAATTTGATGCTTAATTTTGTAATCCGCAGAAAAAAATGCGGAATCTTCAAATTCAAAATGATGAACAAAACGGCGCAAATCAAAAAAATCATCAATTAATCAAACTTCGAAAATTAGTTATTGTTTCTCTTTTAATTGGCTTTCTTTCCGCTTTCCTTGGAATATCTTTAAAAAGAATAACAGAATACTACGAACACATTTTCTTTCACGAAGTATCGGTTCACCCTATATTTTACATCATCTTTCCAGTTTTTGGTTTGTCAGTAATTTATTTTTTAAGACAATACCTTTTTAAGAAAAAAGAAAACAAAGGGATAAAAGAAGTTTTTGAAAGTACAGCATCAAAATCTAAAAATCTTCCTTCATACAAAATTCCATCGCACTTTATAAACGGATTATTGACTGTTATTTTTGGAGGTTCAACTGGAATCGAAGTTTCTACAGTTGTTGCTACAGCGACGATTGGTTCAGTTGCTCATGAAAAAGAAAATGTCTTCCGTCAATACAAAACCGAATTAATCTGCGCGGGCGTTGCGGCAGGTGTTACAGCACTTTTCAGCAGTCCAATTGCGGGAATTTTATTTGCTTTTGAAGTTATTTCTAGAAAAGTTACACGTGCTTTTGTTATTTCAAATGTCATTGCGGTTTCAATTGCATTTGGTTTATTGACCATTTTAAAAGAAGAACCATTATTTGCAGTATCTATTACAACTTGGCATTTAAAAGCAATTCCGTATTTTATTCTTTTGGGAATTTTGGCCGGAATAAATTCTGTTTATTTGACTAAATGCGTTCTATTCATTAAATCACAATTCGGAAAAATAGATACACATTATTATAAAATCTTAATTGGATCTGCCGTTTTAAGTATTTCGCTTTTCTTTTTTCCACAATTATATGGAGAAGGTTATCACGCGATAAAGGGGATTTTTGGAAATGCATCAGAAATTCAGTTAACAATAACTTTAGCTTTCACTTTTATTGGAATATTGATTTTAAAACCAATTGTAACTTCAATAACCTTGGCTTCTGGAGGTGATGGAGGTGTTTTTGCACCGAGTTTATTTATTGGAGCTTTTTTAGGATTATTATTAGCTTCCATCTTGAACAGCTTTTTCCATGTAAATGTAATTCCAGTTAACTTTATGATTATCGGAATGGTCGCGGTTTTGAGCGCCAGTATTCATGCGCCGTTTACAGCAATTTTCCTAGTTTGCGGATTGACAAATGACTATACTTTGTTTTTGCCAATTCTTGTAGTTTGCTTGATTTCAAAATACACTGCAAAAATGATTTATCCTTATACCGTATATAGTTACACTCCAAGCTTGACGAAATAATCTTAAAAAATAAGCATTTGCAAAAAATAAGCTCTAGCAAAGTATATTTAAAAACATAACGAGCAAAATAATACCGCAATACTATGCCTGTTCAAAAAATAAAAAGAAGCTACAGAAAGACACGCTACATTTTATACAAAGAAACTTTAGTAGATTATAAAGAACATTTTTGGTCATTTCTAGGGTCTTTTGTCGGCATTGGAATTCTGGCTTATCTTGAGTCTTCCCACTTTTACGGATCGGATGTTGTTTTCTTAATTGGCTCTTTTGGAGCATCAAGTGTTTTAGTTTATGGCATCATCCAAAGTCCGTTTTCGCAACCTCGCAATTTAATTGGAGGTCATTTGATTTCAGCTTTTATTGGCGTTACAGTTGGCAAACTCGTTCCTGATATTGTCTGGTTAACGGCTCCGCTTGCTGTTTCGCTTTCTATTATTTTTATGCAGATTACCAAAACACTGCATCCGCCAGGAGGCGCAACGGCTTTAATTGCTGTTACAGGTTCTGCACAAATTAAAGGCTTGGGATACATGTATGTGATTTCACCTGTTTTAACCGGAGTTCTAATTTTATTTGTAACGGCTCTTATTTTTAATAATATGACTTCCAGCAGAAGTTATCCTAGCCACAGTACTTATCATAAACATTATCATAAGATTCGAAAAAGATTGACTGGGAAGTAATCTCTATTTTTTGTCGTACTATCACCCTGAGCGGAGTCGAAGGACTTTCCTATCGGTACGGGCTTCGACTTCGCTCAGCCTGACAAACTACCTGACAATTAATATTTTAAAATCTTTTCAACAAATCGTAATTCAAAATTCGTATTTCGTTTTTTATATTTTACCTTTGACCTCTCAATAAAAACAAAGATTATGGTTTATAAATTTAGAGTTATTCTAGACGCCGAAGAAGATATTTTCAGAGACATTGCAATTCTTGAAGATGATACACTTGAGGATTTACACAATGCAATCTTCAATTCTTTTGGCTTTGACGGTTCAGAAGTAGCTTCATTTTATACTTGTGATGATACTTGGAACCAAGAAGATGAAATTCCGCTTTTTGATACAGGAGATGTTCCTGGCGAAATAAGAACCATGAACGATTATCCATTATCTAGTATTTTAGACAAACAGAATACTAAGATTATCTACGTTTATGACTTCATCAGCATGTGGACTTTCTTAGTCGAATTGGTCGCTATCGAAGATGAAGCTGTTGGAGCAACGTACCCAGAAACTTTATATTCTCACGGTGAAATGCCAGCAGACGCTATCGAAAAAAACTTTGAAGCTGATGACATGCACGATGATATCTACGGAGAATTTGAAGATGACCTAGACGAAGACGATCTTGACATGTTCGAAGGCGATGACAGCTTCGAAGATTATGGATTTGAGGAGAATTGGAATTAATTTAAGGTTCTAAGGTTCTGAGACGCTAAGGTTCTAAGGTTTTTATTTTTGAAAGTTTTTTCCTATTTTTAATTCTTCGAATTAAAAATATTAAGCATGAGCAATTTTAAAACTTTATTGGTTTGGCAGAAATCTATGACCTTGATTACCAAAATTTATTCCTTAACAAACAAATTTCCCAAAGAAGAAGTCTTCGGATTAACTTCACAAATTAGACGTAGTTCGATTTCTATTCCGAGTAATATTGCAGAAGGATTTGGCAGAGAAAGTGATAAAGAACTTTTACGCTTTTTAAACATTTCTATAGGATCATTATTCGAAATGCAGACTCAGCTAGAAATTGCAAAAAATATATCTTACTTAAAAGAAGACGATTTTAACAACTTATATGAGGACAGTCGCGAAGTTGAAAGAATGTTAGTTTCTTTTATTAAAAAAATAAAAGAACGAAACTAAACCTTAGTACCTTAGCTTCTCAGAACCTCAGAACCTTTACACACATGATAAATCTTTTCAACACCCACATCGACACGCTTTCGATACACCGCGTAGGAAACAAGAGCCGTAACGAAGCTATTTTTTTATCAGAGCAACCATTTAATCTTAATGATGAAATTGTTCCTTTGATAAAAGAATTCTTTTTAAGCCCTTTAGAGAAAAAGAAGAAAACTATTATCAGTTTGCGCACGAAGTGGACTTGGATTACAACGACATGTTTAAATATGCAACTGAGATTTTTGCTAATCCGTCAAATGTTCATGAGGTTTCTAAAAACATCACAAAACATTTATTTGAGCAGTCAAATCATCCGCATATTAAAAACGGAGAAGTTTATGTAACTTATTTGACCAACTTAAGCATTGATAATAATGTTGTTGATGCAATTGGAATTTTCAAAAGCGAATTACAAGCAGACTTTTTACAGTTTGAAGAAAACGGAAGTAACCTTGAAATGATTCTACAACAAGGAATCAACTTGAGCAAATTAGACAAAGGATGTTTGATTTTCAACTATAAAAAAGAAGAAGGATACAAAATCTTAACTGTAGATAGCAACCGTTACGATGCGCGTTACTGGTTAGAGCACTTTTTATCTGTTGATGCTTTTGAAGATGAAAATTTCATCACAAAAAAATATTTAAAATTCTGTCAAAACTTCGCAAAAGACGTTGTTTTGCCAGCAGAAGACAAGAAAGAGGAAGTAATGTTTATGAACCGATCTGTGAATTATTTCGCTAAAAATGATCAGTTTGAAGAGCAGAATTTCTTGAATGAAGTACTAGACAATCCTGATTTGATTCCTGAATTTAAAAACTATAAAGTTGATAAAGGAGAAAAATACAGCATCGAAGATGTTACCTCATTCCCTATTGCCAACGCAGCAGTTTCTGACGCTAGAAAATCGATTAAAAACGTAATTAATTTGGATACTCATATTCAAATTAAAATGGATTTTATTAATCCAGAAAGCGCAGAAAAATTTGTTGAAAAAGGCTGGGATGAAGAAAAACAAATGTATTACTACTTAGTTTACTTCAACAAAGAAGAGAAAAACTAAGGGTTTTCATTTTCTATTACTTACTTACTAAAACAGAAAACGGCAGTTACAAATGTAACTGCCGTTTTTTATTGCACTAAGATTTTTCAAAACTATTGATTATAAAATTGTAGGTTATTTAACAAGTTTTTATATATTCGCCAACAACAATATTTAACCCAAAATCACCTACTTAAACCTACAGCCTCAATATGAGAATATTTTTCGGCACTCGAAATTTTAAAATCAAAGATATTTATCCTCACGAAATTGGCCTCAGCAACAATATTGGCTATACAATTGAAATTCGCCAAAAATATTTTCACATTTACTGGATTCCTTTTTTCGGAACTGGAAAAATTTGGGGAATAAGAAAAGATGGAGAATTATACGAACTTCCGGTAGAATATATTCGCGAAATAAAAAGGCGAAATATCAAGGTACGTAGTCCTTGGTACACTTATTCCATTCCGCTATTAGTCTGTTTTGGATTTTTTGCTTATTACCTAAATGAAAAAATTAAGGAACATAATTATGAAAAACAGAATATTGAAAATTTTTCGCAAAATGTCGTGAAATTAACTAAAGACATTGATGATCCTACCACAAATCAATTCTATACACTTCAAGATACAAAAGACAACTCTTCGGATGCGATAATGTACCTGAAGGTTGAAAAAATCTATCATGATAAAATTATGTTTAGTCTCATTCCGGGGTTCTTTCTTAATTCATCGCAATTAGAATTAGAAGAATGTTATAATGACAACAAAGGCAACTTAGACACGATTTCTATCTCAAAAGCGCTCTTAAAAAAAGCATTGAATCTCGATTATGAAACTTCAAAAGATTATAGTTATAAAGGTCAAGATTTGTTGGGTTCAAAAAAATGTATGCGATAACTTCAATCGAAAAGAAATTTGAACCAAAAATCAACATCACGCAAACCTATATTGATTATAAAATAATTCAAATCGAATTAACGAACAGTAGCAGTGCTTTTAAAATTTTATCTATTAAGAACATCTCAAATTCGATACTATGGAATGCAAAATTACCCATGGAAATAAGTGCCGGAACAGCATCAAAACCAACTAAATTCATTCTGGAAAATACTGAAAACAGCAAATTCTCTTTCTACGGAAACAATAGATACAGTGCCGAAATAAAAATCCTGGACTCGAATAATATCGAATACACCTACCTAATCAGTGGAACAGGCACCATGAATTCAATCGAAAAAACTTAAACCCCAAAATCATGAACTTTAGCAACCTAAAATGGTATTTATTCGCAGTAATTACAGTTTTTCTTTGTTTTTATTTAATTCCTGAAACTCAGTACAACGCGAGTGGATGGGCAATCGGAATTGTAACTTCTCTATTAGTTGCATTTTTTATTTTTCTTGGCATCGCCGGGATTAATTCCCTTTCTGAATTATCCTATTTTAATTCAGAAAATCCAAATGCAGGCAATCCATTGATGTATATAGTGCCTATTGCTACATTTCTTTTCGGATCAATTATCATCAATAGTAATTTTAGTGGTCGTTTGGAGAAAAAATCAAAAAGGAAGGTGTTTTTGGAACTGCCACTATTGACAGCGGTTTTTCTGAAACAACCGAATCGTCTCGTAGTGGTTCTCATACCGAATATACGCTTTCACTTACTTTTACCTCTGCTGATAATAAAGTAAATAAAGTTGTAACCGATATTTCATCAGAAGCGTATCGAAAAGTGGGTGTTGGATTAGAGGTAGAAATTATTTATTTACCGCAAAATCCACAAATTTTCAGGGTTTTGGTTGATGACGAAAGCATCAAAAATTTTAAAAACATATCTAACAGAAGTTTAGAATTCAAGGATTTAGAAAAATTTATTACTGTAAAAGATGCGACCAATTTAGAAAAATCTCTGAAACAAATTAGTGGCGGATGGAAACCACAAGAAAGTGAAATTGGTGGATTCGGATTCATCAATAACCTTAAAAAAGAACTTGTTTTTGTTCATCCATCAAGCAAACTGTTGCTTTATGTACATGATCGAGATTTTGTATTAGGTGATTTTAAAATACCAAAAGAACATGTTATCAAAGAATTGAAAGACTCTACCGGTATTCAATACGAAACCGACAAATATTTTATAAAGATGCGCAACAAACACACAGAAGGAAACGTTATGTCAGTCCTAGAAAACGTTACCATACAATTAAAATAATTTTTGATCCATATAAAAAACGGCAGTTACAAATGTAACTGCCGTTTTTTATTGCATCCGACTTTCTAAAACAAAGCGAAAATTGATTTTAAAATATCATCATAAACTTGCTTGTCTCTCTCGCCTGCTCTCGCCAAAACTCGAATTCCCGAATAATTATTAAAGATAAAACGAGCTAATGATCGCGCTTCTTGCTTATCAGAAATTTGCCCTAAATCTTGCCCTTTTTTGATCGCTTGGCAAAAAATATCTTCGACCGTTTTCTGATTATCGTGAACAATTTTTGCAATTTCAGGATCGTGCATCGCCAATTCGACTGATGAATTTACCATAAAACAGCCTTTTGTGATTCGGTCTTGCAGACTTTCGACAACTGCTTGTTTAAAGATTTCAGTAAAAGCCGTTTTTATATTTGCGACATTTCCTAAAAACTCTTTAAGAATGTCATGATTTTGTCGCTGATATCTTTTTAATGATTTTACAAAAAGTTTTTGCTTATCTCCAAAAGTATCATACAAACTCGAACGGCTTAATCCTAAATGATTCACCAAATCCTGAGCCGAAGTTCCGTTGTAACCTTTGTGCCAAAAAATCTCAATTGCTTTATCTAAAGCCTGATCTTCGTTAAATTCTTTTGTTCTAGCCATCGCTTCAAAATTAAATTCATTTGCAAAGATATCAAAAATACGGAACAATCGTTCCTGAATTAGTCAAAAAAATTATACAACAGCATTAACAGTAAGTCCACCGTCAACTACAATTTCAGTTCCAGTAATGAATGATGAATCATCTGAAGCTAAAAAAGCTACTGTTTTTGCAATTTCAGCAGATTGAGCAAAACGTTTCAATAATATCTTTTCACCAAGAACAGTTCCAAAACCTTCAACTTCTTCTTTCTGCAAACCTAATTTTCCATATAAAGGAGTTTCAACTGGACCAGGAGATACAGCATTTACTCTGATTTTTCTTGAAGCCAATTCTACGGCAAATACTTTATTAAAAGATAGAACTGTCGCTTTACTTGCCGCATAAACACTTGAATTTGGCATTCCTAAATGAGCATTTACTGAAGTATTAAAAATAATAGAACCACCGTCGTTTAAAATTGGCAATAATTTTTGCACTGTAAAATAAACTCCTTTTGTATTTACATTCATAATAGAATCATAATGATCTTCTGGAGCTAATTCAACTGGAGCAAATGAAGCAATACCTGCATTCAAAAATACGATATCAATTTTTCCAAATTTTGCTTTTACTTCTTCAACTAAATTGTCGATCGATTTCAAATCAGATTGATCTGCAACAAATCCGGTAACATTTAATTCTTTTTCTGCTTTAACAAGAGCTTCTTCATTTCTTCCTGTTACAATTACTTTTGCGCCTTTTGACACTAATTCAGTCGCTGCTGCATATCCAATTCCACTGTTTCCACCTGTTACTATGGCAACTTTGTTTTCTAAATTTTTCATTTTATTTGTTTTTTAAGTTATTGATTATTCAATTATTATGGTACAAAGATATAATAACGGAACGATCGTTCCGTTATTATCGTTGTTAATTTTTTGTTAAATTTAAAGCCATTTAATTCCAACCCTTTATTTATAAAGGAAATAACTATCAAACCATAAACGAAAGAAATTATAAAATGTCGGCAATTCTTAATATTTGCTTAATTTTGTATTCCTAAAACAAAAATAGATGGAACGTCTTTTACCACATGAAAGTCCATTCGAAACCATAATCTCATTTCATAAGTTAATTGAATCTTTTGAGGAAATTGCTTTATCTAATGTTGATTATAGATCTAATTACGCCAAAGCAATTTTAAAAGAAGTTGAAGCTTTTCCGGAATTCAGAACTGGAATTCATGACTATAATATCATCAAAAACAACGAAGGTTTAATAAAAAATATAGTTGCCGATTTATTTCCTACTGCATTGACACAAAACGAAATAAAGGCAATCACTATTCCTTTTCAAAATATTTCATTCAATTACACAGAACGCTTCAAAAAAATTCTGCGCAATGCTGGAGATGAATTCTACATGGAAATTCGTGATTTTGATGATCACCAATTTTACATCAACAACTGCTGTTTGATTTTGAGCTATTATTACAATCAGCAAATTGATTTCAACCGACCTTTTTTCTACGATATTCCAGACGAAAGAGGAATAGAAAGGCATTACAGGATTCTTTACAATGCTGATTTTATGGAAATCATGCCAACGGAAAGAGCAGTAGAATTAACACAAAACGATATTGACGAATTAATTGACAATTATAATGATATCGAATTATGGAAATCTAAATTTCCGCCTAGAAGTTGGGTTTTAAAAGGTTTTGGAATTGTTTCTTTATTTGACGCCACTACAGAAAGTGCCATTTCAAATCTAAAAAGCAATTTATTAAAACCTGATTCAACTCGTGTTACTTCAACTGACATTATTGAAGATATTTTTAGATCGATATTTAAAATTCCGAGTTTAAAAGTTGGTTTCATTATTTACAATCCAGAAGAAGAAAAATTCATCAGGCCAATTAAATTTGACAATCAGATGCAAAGTTTTCTTTTGAATACAGATGAAGAAGTCGATTGTAAAAATGCTTTTTTTGGCTGTTCATTTGAAAATCTTTTGCACAATAAAGAACCTTTTGTGATTTCCAATGTTGAAAAATTCATTGAGGAATCTCCAAATAAAAGACTCGGCGAGCATTTACTAAAACAAGGTATTAAAAGCTGTGTTTTTGCCCCAGTCATGAAAGACGAACAATTATTGGGAGTTGTAGAATTGGTTTCTGAGCATCCTAGAGACTTAAATAGTGTCAATGCGACAAAACTGGAGTTGATTCTTCCGTATTTAACGGATACGATTGATCGCTACAATACCGATATGCAACATCAAATTGAAGCGATTATTCAACGTGAATATACTACGATTCACCCTAGCGTTTATTGGAAATTCAGAAAAGAATCTCAGAATTATTTTCAGAATATCAATCATACAAAAGATTATATTTTTAAAGAAATTGTGTTTAAAAATGTATATCCGCTTTACGGACAAATCGATATCAAAGGTTCTTCAGAACATCGAAACGAAACCGTAAAAATTGACTTGAAAAATCAATTGACTGCTCTTTTGGAAATTTTTGATAATCAAAAACCGAATTCTAATTTGGTGCTTTTGGAACAAAGAAAATTTGAACTGGAATCACTTCGAAGCGAATTGGATTTTCCGCTAAAAGCAGATACCGAGCAACATATTCAGCGTTATATTGAAGAAGAAATTCATCCGATATTAAAAAACACAAAAGGCAACGCCAAAAATGAAGAATTAGAAGCTTTGTATTTTGAAAGTCTGGATGAAAAAACAGGCTTGTTTTATCAGGAAAGAAAGAAGTTTGATAACGCAATGTCTATCATCAACAAAAAATTGGCTTCGGTTTTAGATAAAAAACAATTAGATGCGCAACAAATTTATCCGCATTATTATGAGCGTTTTAAAACTGACGGAGTAGAACATAATTTATATATTGGCGCATCAATTTCGCCTACTAAGCCTTTCGACATCATGTATTTGCATAATTTAAGATTATGGCAATTGCAGACTTTATGCGAAATGGAATTAGAACATCATCAGCTTAAGGAATCACTTCCATATGAATTAGATGTTACGTCTTTAATATTAGTTTTTAGCGCACCACTTTCTATCCGTTTTAGAATGGATGAAAAACGTTTTGATGTTGACGGAACTTACAATGCAAGATATGAGGTCGTTAAAAAACGAATCGACAAATCGCATATTAAAGGAACAAACGAACGAATTACCGAGAAAGAGAAAATCACAATTGTTTATTCTCAAAACAATGAAGAAACAGAATACTTAAAATACATCAAGTATTTGCAACACAAAAAAATACTTGAACCTGCAATTGAGCAGTTTGAAGTAGAAGATCTTCAAGGTGTTTCGGGATTGAGAGCCATTCGCGTAAAAGTGATCAATAACACGACCAATTCAGCAACAAAAAAAATTACATACCAAGATTTATTAGATGAGCTCAACTAAACAGTTGAGCTTTTTTTCAAGTAAAGCTTTGTCAAAGTTTGTAACTTTGACAAAGCTTATTCGGTAATAAGGTTATTTTCTAAAAATTAAATCGATCTAAAAGCAATTACAAACGAAATCACTGTTATAATAATTCCAATCATAAAAAGATTGTAAGCAATTCGCAGTAAATTATACTTTCTCTGTAAAACCAATCCTAAGTAATACAAATCTTTGATCATTGTAGAATACAAATAATCTCGGTCTTTCATCATTTCATTCATTGCCCAATCATATTCTTCAAAAGGCATTTTATAAAAATTCCCAAAAAACATCAAGTTCACTTTTTTAGCTTCAACATCGTCACGCGTAAAAAATCCTGAAGTCACTTTTGGTCGCGTTGAAAGAATGGCAAAAATGATTGTCACAACACTCGAAATAAGCATTATAAATGTTGGAATAACCAAATGCGCATTTTTCGGGCTGTCTAATTTTGGAATAATAGATGAAAGTGCAATCGAAATAATAATGGCATTTACAGACAATAAAATATTCGCTTTACTGTCGGCAATGCCGCTTAAACGAGTATGATTTCCAAGAGTCACGCGAAATAAAGTGTCAATGCCGCGTTCTGGTTTATCAGCTTTTTCGGCTTTTTCTTTCTTTTTATTTTCATCTTCAATTGCCGAAGCCGCTTTCAATTCCTGTTTGTTTATTTTCTTCTGAATCAAAATGAGGTTTTTTTCTTTCAAAGGTTGCCATTTTCTTAACGCATAATCGGTATAAAAACGATGTTTATTCAATAGGAAATTTAAATTCTCTTTTGTCCATTCTGAATTTGAAAACGTCACAATCCCAGTATTTTTTAATTCTAAACGAAGCAATTCGCAAGTTGTAACATATTCTGTACCCATTAAATGCGCGTAATCAGCATCTTTTATGATTTTTTCTAAATGTGTTTTCGGCACATATTCCTTGGTCGTTGCCAAGATCAAACTTGAAACTTTTACTATAAATTCATCTGATTGTCCTTTTTCTTTCAAAAAAGCTGTAGCGATTTTTACACTTTTGTCTTCATGATTCTCATAACCCTCGATATATCCTGTATCATGAAACCATGCGGCGACTAAAAGTGCCTTTTTATCATCATCATCCACATCTTCTTTCTTGCATAACTCTTTTACCGCAGTAACTACTGTCAAAGTATGGTTAAAATTATGATAAGAATATAAATTAGAAAGTTTATCTTTGAGTAAATTACTAACGAAATCTTCGGACTGTTCTATTAGATTCATAAGAGAATATTTTAATACCACTAAAATATGAAATTGTTTTTGGATAATCATTTTATTGCCAAGATTAAAAACTATTCTTTGGCAATAACCGCTATAGTTCTTTTCTATTCTTGTGCAACTCGCCAAGCGCAATACGGAAAAAATGTAAGCGCCAACGAAACGGAAAACGCAACCGATACCATAAAAATTGCGCATACCTTTTATTTAGTAGGAGATGCGGGAAATGCCGATGAAGCGCAAGCTCAGCAAACACTGGAGCTTTTGCATCAAAAACTGAAGAAATCCAGCAAAAAATCAACCCTTTTATTTCTTGGAGACAATATCTATCCGAAAGGTTTTCCTGCAGATAAAAATGCCGAAGACAAGGCTTTAGCTGAAACAAAACTGACCAATCAATTAAAATTAGCCGAAGGTTTTAAAGGAAAAACCATTTTTATTCCCGGAAATCACGACTGGTATAGCGGTATCAAAGGCCTAGAACGTCAAGCCGATTTTGTAACGAAATATCTAAATGACAAAAAAGCATTCCTGCCTAGAAAAGCGTGTCCTATTGAAGATGTAAAAATTGACAGTACTGCAACGTTAGTTACAATTGACAGCGAATGGTTCCTTGAAGACTGGAACAATCATCCGACAATAAATGACAATTGCGAAATCAAAACCAGAGAAGATTTTTTTGACGCGCTGGAAAGCATCTTAAATAAAAATCAAGAAAAAACAGTCATCATTGCAATCCACCATCCTTTATTAAGCAACGGAACACACGGCGGACAATTTTCGATCGAAAAACAATTATTTCCTTTGGAAAACAAAATTCCGCTTCCAGTTATAGGTTCTTTCATTAATTTGTTGAGAAAAACCTCTGGCGCAAATCCGCAAGACATTCAAAACAAACAATATACTATCTATGCAAAACGAATTAAAACACTTTTGCAAAAGCAGAAAAATGTCATTGTCGTTTCTGGCCATGATCATAATCTGCAATATATCAGCAAGGAAAACATTCAGCAAATTATCAGTGGTGCAGGCTCAAAATCTGAAGCCGCAAGAGCAATCAGCGAAAATGATTTTTCGTATGGAGGAAATGGTTATGCAACACTGACTTTATACAAAAGTGGCGACGCAAAAGTTTCTTATTTTGGAAATGAAAACAACAAAGAAAAACTGCTTTTTGAACGTGAAATCATAAAAGCCAAAGAAATTAATTGGGGATCTGATATTCCAAACAATTTCCCTTCAAAAATTACGACTTTGATTTACACGAAAGACATGACCGATAAAAGTATGTTTCACAGATTTTTATTCGGGCAACATTACAGAAAATACTACAGCATGCCAATTGAAGCGAGAGTTGCAACTGTTGACACCTTGATGGGCGGTTTGAAACCTATTCGCGAAGGCGGTGGTCACCAATCGGTTTCTTTAAGAATGTCTGATCCAAAAGGCCGTGAATATATCATGCGTGCCATGAAAAAAAGCGCAACGGTATTTTTGCAATCTGTCGCTTTTAAAGATCAATATATCGTAAACGATTTTGAAAAAACATATACAGAAAACTTTTTATATGATTTTTACACGACCTCTCATCCCTATGCTTCATTTGTAACAGGAAGTATGTCTGACCAAATTGGGCTTGCGCATACAAACCCAATTTTATATTACGTTCCGAAACAAAATGGCTTAAAAGAGTTTAACGCTGGTTATGGAGATCAACTATATATGGTTGAAGAACGCCCAGCAGACAATCATTTGGATGCAAAGAGTTTTGGAAATCCTTCAGACATTATCAGTACTGATGATATGATGCTGAATCTTCATAAAGATGAAAAATATTCTGTTGATGAAAAAGAATATATCAAAGCGCGTTTGTTTGACATTTTGATTGGCGATTGGGACAGACACAGCGATCAATGGCGCTGGGGCGAATATAAACAAGACGGAAAAGTTATTTACAAACCAATTCCGCGCGACCGCGATCAAGCATTTGTGAAATATGATGGTGCTTTGCTTTCGCTTATAATGAACATGCCTCCGCTACGTCATATGCGTACTTTTAAGGGTGACAGAATTAATGTAAAATGGCTAGGAAGAGAACCTTATCCTCTTGATTTGGCATTTTTAAGAACAGCCGAAGAAAAAGATTGGATTGAACAAGCTAAATATATCCAAGAGAATTTATCTGATGCTGATATTGACACTGCTTTTAAAAATATGCCAAAAGAAGTGCAAGACGAAACTGTCGATGAAATCAAGCAGAAATTAAAACACAGAAAAAGAGATCTTCAAAAATATGCTCGCAGAATATTTTGATGTGTTGAGCCGTACCGTAATGATTGCTGGAACAGATAAAAAAGACAAGTTCGTAATCAATCATAACGCCAAAAAAAGCATCGAAATTCAAGTTTATCGCGTTAAAAAAGAAGGCGATGATCTGGTTTATACCAAAACAGTAACCGATGACAAAACTGTCAATTTATGGATTTATGGACTTGATGATAATGATGTTTTTGAAGTAAAAGGAAATCATAAATCAAATATTAAAATTCGTTTGATTGGTGGCCAAAACAACGATACTTATAATATTGAAAACGGTCGAAAAGTGATTGTTTATGATTTCAAATCAAAAGAAAACACATATAACTTATCCCGAGGCCTCGGGACTAAAGCCAAAACACAACTAACAGACGATTATGATGTGAATTTATACAATTACGAAAAGCCTAAATACAATGTTATTGCTGGTCTGCCAAACATTGGCTATAATCCTGATGACGGTGTAAAAATTGGTTTTAATTTGAATTATACTGTAAACAATTTCAAACAGAATCCTTATACTCAAAAACATATTTTAAACGGTTTCTATTATTTTGCAACTGGAGGATTTGAGTTGACATATGTTGCGCATTTTCCAGGACTATTAGGAAAATGGGTTATTGACGTTGACTCACAACTAACTACACCAAATTTTGCAATGAATTATTTTGGTTACGGAAACGAAACTGTAAATAATGATGACGAATTTGGAATGGATTACAACAGAGTCAGAATTCGAAAATTTACTGTTGCAGGTGCGGCGCGACATGTTGGTCGTTTTGGAAGCGAATTCAGCATACAGCCAATTCTTCAAAGATTAACAGTTGAAGAAACTGAAAATCGTTTTATCGATATTCCAGGAATTATAAATCCAAATGTTTTTGACAGCCAAACTTATGGTGCTTTAAAGGCAAAATATGTTTTCAAAAATTCTGATTTTGTAGCAAAGCCAACCCTTGGAATCTATTTTATGCTTTCAGGAATGTGGGCTACAAATTTGAACGACACCAAACAGAATTTCCCAACGCTGGAAAGTATTTTAGGTTTTACGCATAAAATTGATCATAACGGAAAATTAGTTTTGGCTACATTTCTTAAAGGAAAAGCAATCTTAAACAACAATTTTGATTTTTACCATGGTGCCAGTTTAGGTGGCGACACAGACTTGCGCGGTTATAGAAACGAGCGCTTTTTAGGAAATTCCTATTTCTCACAAAGCTCTGATCTACGTTTTACTCTTGGAAAAATTCACAAAACTGTTGCTCCATTAACATACGGAATTCTTGGCGGATTTGACTATGGAAGAATCTGGCTCGATGGCGAAAGCTCAAGAAAATGGCACCAAGATTATGGTGGTGGCTTATGGCTAAACGCGATTAATCTTGTAACGGCAAGAATTTCCTATTTCCAATCTCCTGATGAACCAGGAAGGTTGATTTTTGGAGCGGCATATAGCTTTTAAAAAAAGACGCTAAGATACTAAGGTTCTAAGATGCTAAGTTTTTTATTAGTGACCGAATAGAAAAACAGCCACGAATTCACGAATTATTTGCCATAAAAATTCGTGAATTCGTGGCTGTTTTTTTTATATTATATTTAAAACTTAGTCCCTTAGTATCTTAGCAACTTAGAACCTCAGAGCTTAAACTCATAAACCTTCCCTCCTATTTTATCGACTTTTTCATCGGCGATTAGCAGGGTGTTGTTGTCTTTGAAAACTACTGCTTCTTTTTGAGAAAAGTGATTTAGGCTTAATTCCGTCTGTTTTCCTTTATGGAATAGATCGCCCTTGAAATCCTTGAACAAAACAATTTTGTCATGGCTCAACAAGGCAACTTTTTTCCATCGGGACTAATTGTCGCACTTGTCAATACGCAATGATTGTAATTGCTCGCAGGTTTTGAACTCTCCTATTTTTACTGCTTTTTGAGTTCCTTTTGCATTTTTTATTTTATAGATAAAAGCAGTTCCGTCAAAACCTTTGCTTCTATTTTTTGTAAAAAGATAAAAATAGCCGTTTTGCTCGAAGAAACCTTCAACATCATAAAACAGTTCTTTTTTCTTTGGAGGAAATTCGGTTTGTTCTGGATATGAAAATGAGATTTTATATTCGGCGGAAGCCAAATCTTTATTTAACTGATTCTTTGCAACTTTGTAAATACATAAATCTCTTCGTTCATTGTCGTTGTTTCCAAAATCACCAATATAGATATTTCCCGATTTATCTTTTGTAATATCTTCCCAATCCACATTTTTGGCATTTGAAATTGTGATGGTCTTGGCTAATTTTCCTTTCGAATCAATTGCATAAATAGCATTTTTGTTTCCGCTATCTTCTAAAGTATAAATCATATTTGTCTCTGGAAAATAGGTAATTCCCGAAACTTCTTTTAATTTTTTCGGAAGTGAATAAAGTTCTTTTAAATCAGAACCGGATTGTTTCTGGCAAGCTAATAAAACGATAGAAACGGCTACTAAAAATGATTTTTTCATGATATTATTTTTTTATTTAGCCACAGATTACACAGATTACAAGGATTAAAAAATGACAAAAAAATCTTTTTAATTCTTTTAATCTGTGGCTAAAACTTTTAAACTAAGTTAGTATTTTTAAAATTACGCGTAATAAACTCAAATGCCGCGTGCATGATATGTCCCATTGATTTTGCGTTTTTGAATTTCATATCATTGGTATAACGATACAATTCCATTTTGAGCTGATTCAGATGTTCTGGTGTCGAAATGGTATCGTGGCACATTATATTCAGCAATTTTTTGATTCTAGTTTCGGCCGAATGGATTCGTTTTGCTAAAATCGCTCTTTCTTCATCCTTATATTGAATAATCGAGCGTTCCTCTAGTTTTTCTTTTATAAGCTGGATCATCGGATAATTTTCCTTGAAAAACTGCGGACGATATACTTTAAAATTCCCTTCATAACATTGCTGATCAAAATCAATTGGGCGAATTTTATAAACCACTTGGTCAAAATCGTGAATGGGAACAATCACATAGTTGTACGCACGCATATCGCCCAAAAGCCGAATCATACAGCGCTCATTAAACTTTACAAACTCTTTTGCTATTTGAGCTTTTTCTGTTTCGGTACATTTATCAAGAAGCGTATCCATAAAAACATCACCCGGAATTCCTATAATATGTTCTTCAATTAAAGTATCATTATAAACCAAAAAATTGATTTTGTCAGGCGAAAGAATATCTTCTAATTCCAAACCGTAAATTCTGGAAGCATCGGCTTTTTTGATGTAAAAATGCACATAGTTGTCGTTGAGAATATTTCGAACTTTAATTCTGAATGGCTTTGAATTTCCGAAAGTACAATAATCAATGGCATCAATATTTAAAAACTGAATTATTTCACTGTTTCCATCAGAATGCAAAAGCGAATAAATTTTCTTTAAATTGAGGTCGATTTCATTTCTTTCAAACTCACTGTAATAAACACGAATCCATAAAGTATCCGTTTCATTCTTATCATACACATTGATTGAGCCAGAAAACCGCAATAAGTCATCATAAAAAACAGAAACTTTCGAAATGCGTTCGTATCTGTCCAAATAACTTAAAAGTGGTTGTGTTAAAGGGTATGACGGTTTTTTCAAAACCATTAAAGGCTCGCTCATTTTGAATATCTTTATTACAAATTTACATTAAATAAAATTTAGCGTAACAATATTAAAGTTGATTCGTCTTACTAAAAACTAAAACCGAAAAACTTGGAAACCATTCTTACTATCGAAAATCTCAGCAAAAGATACGGACGCATTCAAGCGCTCAAAAATGTATCATTCAGCATTCAAAAAGGACATGTTTACGGCATTCTTGGGCCTAATGGAAGCGGAAAATCAACTACTTTAGGAATTGTTTTGAATGTTGTAAACGAAACATCAGGCAATTATAAATGGTTTGACGGAAAAATGCAAACTCATGATGCCTTGAAAAAAGTAGGCGCAATTATCGAACGCCCCAACTTTTATCCTTACATGACGGCAGAAGAAAATCTAAAATTAGTCTGCAAAATCAAAAGCATCAATTACTCTAAAATCGAGGAAAAATTAAATCTTGTAGGTTTAACCGAAAGAAAAGACAGCAAATTCAGCACCTTTTCACTCGGAATGAAACAGCGTTTGGCAATCGCATCGGCGCTTCTGAATGATCCTGAAATCCTGATTTTAGATGAACCAACGAATGGTTTAGATCCACAGGGAATTCATCAAATTCGTGATATTATTAAAGAAATTGCATCACAGGGAACAACCATTTTATTGGCTTCCCATTTATTAGATGAAGTTGAAAAAGTTTGTTCTCACGTTGTAGTTTTGCGAAAAGGCGAAATTCTATACTCTGGTTCAGTTGATGAAATGTCTGCCAATGAAGGCTTTTTCGAAGTTTCTTCTGATGACAATTTCACTTTGAAATCTATTTTAAGCAATCATCCGAATGTCGATCATATTAAAGAAGAAGATGGGAAAATTTTGGTTTACCTAAAATCAGAGTTAGCGACCTCAGATTTAAATCAGTTTTTATTCTCAAAAAACATCGTTTTAAATCATTTGGTAAAACGCAGAAACAGCCTTGAAGCACAATTTTTAGAATTAACCAAAAACGCCACCATCCAAAAAAACTAAACCATGAACCGACTTATCTCTATAGAACTTCAAAAAATCTGGAAAAACAAAGCCAGCAAAATACTGACTTTGGCTTATTTCATTCTGCTTTCTTTTATAGCATTAATTGCTTCCATAAAATTTGATATTGGGCCATTTAAATTTCATTTAGCTGAAATGGGGATTTTCAATTTCCCTTTCATTTGGCATTTTAATACTTATATAGCGACTATTCTCAAATTGTTTCTTGCTATTGTAATTGTTTCGATGATGGCTAATGAATATAGCTACGGAACATTAAAACAAAACTTGATTGACGGATTGAGCAAAAAGGAATTTATCTTGTCAAAATTCCTGACGGTTGTGCTTTTTGCATTTGCATCGACCGTTTTTGTTTTTATAATGAGCTTGATTCTTGGATTGTCTTTTTCATCTTACAATGAAATCGGAATCATATTTTCTGATTTAGATTTTCTCTTAGCCTTTTTTGTAAAACTTGTTGGTTTCTTTTCATTGTGTTTATTCTTGGGAATTTTGGTGAAACGCTCGGCTTTTGCCTTAGGTTTTCTTTTGGTTTGGAATATAATCGAAGCAATAATACGAGGTACATTGGCATTTAAAATTTTTCCAAACAGCGATACCGATGAGAAAATTACACAGTTTCTACCACTAGAATCTATGTCTAATTTAATAGTTAATCCTGGCCCAAGATTGTCTGTTGTTAAAAATATTGGCTCGCAAATGGGAATTAATACTGATATAGATTATAGTGTGAGTTATTTTGCAATTCTAATTGTTTTAATCTGGACATTTTTGTTCATATACTTTTCTTACAAACTATTAAAAAAGCGAGATTTGTAGTATATTTGTTATATTATGAATTATACAAGAAGTTTTTTTATTATTCTATTTTTATGCATTTCATCTTTAACGATGAATGCCCAATATATTAGCATTGATGATCAAAGAACTCCAAAACAACTCATTGAAGATGTTTTAGTAAATAGTTCTTGCGCGTACTGCTTCAAATTCTACCGGAAAAGGAGATACTTTTAGAGCAGGAAAGCAAAGTTTTGCTTATTTCAACAGCAATGGAAGCAGTTTCCCATTTTCAGAAGGAATAGTTTTAGCATCATCGACGGCATCAACAGCTGTTGGGCCATTTGTCAGCGAACTTGTTAGCAATGATAGTCCAGATTGGCTTGGAGATGCTGATCTTGACCAAATATTAGGCATTCATTCCATAAATGCTACAGTATTAGAATTTGATTTTGTTGCATCGGCAAATTCATTGAGTTTCAATTATATTTTTGCTTCAAATGAATACCAATACGATTACCCGTGTCAATATTCAGATGGTTTTGCCTTTTTGATAAAAGAAGTTGGAACAACAGATCCGTATAAAAATCTAGCAATAATACCAAAAACCAATACTCCTGTTTCGTCAGTAAACATCCGTCCTAAAATTACTCCTGGAACAAGACCAGGCGGTATTTCGTACACAGGTTGCGAAGCTTCAAATGAAGCTTATTTTAATGGCTTAAACAATAATACAAGTCCTGTAAATTATGCTGGTCAAACAAAAATAATGACAGCTCAAACTACAGTAACCGCTGGAAAAACATATCATGTAAAAATGGTAATGGCTGATGATAGAAATAGAAATTTAGAATCAGCCATTTTCCTTGAAGCAGGAAGTTTTACTTCTAGTATTTCCTTAGGCGAAGACCGCACAATTGCAGGAAATAATCCAGCATGTTTTGGAGAAAAAGTACTTTTAGACACTAAATTAAGTGCTAGTGATTATACTTTTAAATGGTACAAAAAAGATGACCCAGCATCTATACTTGGTACAAATTCTACTTTTGAGGTAACTAATGCAGGAACTTACAACGTAGAGGCTTCTGTTATTGGTACACTTTGCGTCGCTAAAGGAGAAATAAAAATTGATTATGCTCCTGAGATTCTTTCAACAAATACCACTTTGCTTCAATGCGATGACAATACTGATGGAATCAGCATTTTCAATTTAAAAAAGCCGATAATATCATCAAAAATAATGCTTCAGATATTACAAATAATGGCTATTATGAAACTTTAGCCGATGCACAAGCCAAAACAAATGTTATTGCAAATCCTGAGAAATACACGAATAAAATTACTAATCAAACTGTTTTTGGAAGAATTGAAAATAAATTTGGCTGTTTTAAAATTGCTGAAGTAAAACTTCAGATTTCAAATAATACAATTGCATCTCAAAATCCAGTTAAAACGTGTGACGAAGATGGCGTTCAAGACGGCCTTTATCAATTTGACCTTAACGCTCAAGCTACACCGCAATTAATTGCAGGCTTACCGGCAGGTATGGAAGTGCATTATTTTTTAAATAGCAACGACGCAGTAACAGAAACAGATGCATTGCCAAATATCTTCAAAAACACTGTCGCATTTACTCAAACAATTTATGCCCGAATTATAAATGGAGCTGATTGCTACAACATTTCACCTGTTGCCCTTGTTGTAAACACTTTTAATCCGCCAAATTTTGAAGACGAATCAAAATACATCTGCAAAAATGGCGATGTCACTCTTTCTGTAGCAACTGGATTCAGTAGTTATGTATGGACTCCAGGAAATAGTACCTCAAATTCCATGACGGTAAATGCACCTGGAGATTACTCAGTCACTGTAACTGATGCAAATGGATGCCCGAAAACAAAAAAATTCAAAGTAATTCAATCTGAACCAGCTACCATTACAGAAGCTGTCGTAAAAGATTTCTCAGGAGTTGATAATTCGGTTTTAATAAAATACACTGGTTTTGGAAACTACGAATTTTCATTGGATGGAAATATTTTCCAAGATGACCCACAGTTTACAGGAGTGGCTCCGGGAGCATATTATGCTGTAGCTCGGGATAAAAATGGTTGCGGACTTTCCAACAGATTTTTATTTTACGTCTTAGATTATCCAAGATTCTTCACACCAAATGGCGATGGATATAATGATTTATGGACAATAAAAGACATAGATCAAATGCCAAATTACACGATAAGCATTTTTGATCGCTACGGAAAATTTTTGAAACAAATGAATCAAAACAGCACTGGCTGGAACGGAATTTTTAATGGCGAACAATTGCCATCTGACGATTATTGGTTTACGCTTATTTTTGTGGATGGAAAAAGCGTCAAAGGGCATTTTAGCCTAAAAAGATAAAACTTTTAAAATTCCAATTAAAAAAATCCAAATTCCAAACTAAAAAAACACTGAAAAAAAAGAATCCCAAACTCCATATTGGAATTTGGGATTTTTATATTGAAAGTTAAAAACTAATTAGATTTTATATCTTTTTCTATCAGTTTCACTTAAGTAAATCTTTCTTAAACGTAAAGATTTTGGAGTAACTTCAACATACTCATCTTTTTGGATGTACTCTAAAGCTTCTTCTAAAGAGAATTTGATAGCTGGAATAATTCTAGCTTTATCATCAGCTCCAGAAGAACGAACGTTAGAAAGTTTTTTCGTTTTAGTAACGTTAACCGTCATATCGTCGCTACGAGTGTTTTCCCCAATTACTTGTCCTTCGTAGATATCCTCGTTTGGATCAACGAAGAATTTACCACGATCTTGTAACTTATCGATAGAGTAAGGAATAGCTTTTCCGTTTTCCATAGAGATTAATGAACCGTTGTTACGTCCAGGAATTTCTCCTTTGTATGGTTCATATCCAATGAAACGGTGTGCCATGATAGCTTCACCAGCAGTAGCAGTAAGCAATTGATTTCTTAAACCGATAATTCCACGAGATGGAATGTTGAATTTAATGATCATACGCTCACCTTTACCTTCCATAGAAAGCATTTCTCCTTTACGGATAGTTACGAATTCAACCGCTCTACCTGAAAGGTTTTCTGGCAAGTCGATTGTTAATTCCTCAATTGGCTCACATTTAACACCATCAACTTCTTTGATGATAACTTGAGGCTGACCAATTTGAAGTTCGTATCCTTCTCTTCTCATTGTTTCAATAAGAACTGACAAGTGTAATACACCACGACCAAAAACCATGAATTTATCAGCAGAATCAGTTTCTCCAACTTTCATCGCTAAGTTTTTCTCTAACTCTTTTGTTAATCTCTCACGGATGTGTCTAGAAGTAACAAATTTACCTTCTTTACCAAAGAAAGGAGAATCGTTAATAGTAAACAACATGCTCATTGTAGGCTCGTCGATAGCAATTGTTTGTAAAGCTTCAGGATTTTCAAAATCAGCGATAGTATCTCCAATTTCAAAACCTTCAATACCTACAACAGCACAAATATCACCAGCAACAACTTCTTCAACTTTTCTACGGCCTAAACCTTCGAAAGTATGCAATTCTTTAATTCTTGATTTGATCACTTTTCCATCTCTCTTTACTAAAGAAATAGGAGAACCTTCTTTCAAAGTACCTCTTTCAAGACGCCCGATAGCGATACGACCAGTAAAAGAAGAGAAATCTAAAGAAGTAATCAACATTTGTGGAGTTCCTTCAGCAACTTTTGGAGCAGGAACATTTTTGATAACCATATCCAATAATGGCTCAATGTTTTGCGTTTGATTTTTCCAATCATCAGACATCCAGTTGTTTTTAGCAGAACCATAAACAGTTGGGAAATCCAATTGCTCTTCAGTAGCACCTAATTCAAACATTAAGTCAAAAACTTTTTCATGAACTTCTTCAGGAGTACAGTTTTCTTTATCAACTTTATTGATAACTACACAAGGTTTCAAACCTAAATCAATAGCTTTTTGTAGTACGAAACGTGTTTGTGGCATTGGACCTTCAAAAGCATCTACTAACAAGCATACACCGTCGGCCATGTTTAATACACGTTCAACTTCACCTCCAAAATCCGCGTGGCCTGGAGTGTCAATAATATTGATTTTTGTTCCTTTATATTGAACTGATACGTTTTTAGAAGTAATAGTAATACCTCTCTCACGCTCTAAATCGTTATTATCTAGAATTAAATCACCTGTGTTTTCGTTTTCACGAAATAATTGACAGTGATACATAATTTTATCAACCAAAGTGGTTTTACCGTGATCGACGTGGGCAATAATTGCAATGTTTCTAATAGATTCCATCTGTGATTTTTAATGGTCGCAAAGGTACACTTTATTTTCTAAAAAAAACGTTTCTAACATAGTTTGCGTATATACAATCAATTAGTTAATACAAAACATCATAACAAAGCCCTTAAATTGAACTTTACTTATTGTTTAATTATAGTTAAATTAACTATATTTGAAGTAATGAAAAGTAAAACTCTCCAAATTACTCTAGTTTACATTCTAGTATCATTATTTATGGCGGTACTCTGTCATAAAATACTTACCACTTATTTTTCAGACGTTAAATATTTTTATCTTTTTTTCTAAAAGACATTTTCTTCATTTTAACTACCGCATTGTTTTTCAAATATATAGTTTCAAAAAATGAAAAACACAACGTGACTGTTTTTAAAAAATTAAAAGAAACAAACGAAGAAATAAAAGAATCCAACGAAAAATATGACATTGTAGCAAAAGCAACAAGCGACACCATTTGGGACTGGAAAATACAGGAAGACAGCATAAACTGGAACAAAGGAATTGAGGGTGTTTTTGGCTACAATCCAAACGAAGTTGGTAAAACTTCTAAGTGGTGGTTTGACAAAATTCACCCGGAAGACAGCATCAGAATGTCTATAAAATTATATTCTTTTATTGAGCAAAAAACCGAAAAATGGCAAGATCAATATCGATTTAGATGTGCCGATGGAAGCTACAAATATGTTTTGGACCGAGGCTTTTTACTGAAAGACGAAAATGGAAGAGCCATTAGAATGATTGGAGCTATTCAAGATATTACAAAACAAAAAGAAGAAGAACAGCGATTAAAATTACTAGAAACGGTAATCACTCAATCCAAAGATTCCATTTTAATTACAGAAGCCAACTCTCAGGCCCGAAAAATCCCGAGAATTGTCTATGTAAACCCTGCTTTCTCACAAATGTCAGGATACTTATCAAACGAAATTGTTGGCAAATCCCCAAATATCTTCAAAGGACCAAAATCAGATTCTGAAGAATTAAAAAAACTATTGCGAGCAATCAAAAATGAAGAAGAATGCCTGATTGAAACCATCAGCTATACCAAGCAAAAAGAAGAATATTGGGTTCGTTTTTCTATGATCCCTATTTTCAACAACGAAGGATCAATTTCACACTGGATTTCAATACAAAGAGATATTACCGAAGAAAAAAGCTCGAAACCGAAAAAGAACACCTTATTCGAGAACTAACACAAAACAACAAAGACTTAAAACAATTTTCATACATTACTTCGCATAACTTAAGAGCTCCATTATCAAATTTAATTGGGCTTTTGAATTTAATTGAAGATATTCCAATTGAAAATCCAGAGCTGGAAGAAATTTTATCAGGCTTTACCAAATCGACCCATTTATTGAATGAAACCATTAATGACCTTGTAAAAGTCATCATCATCAAAGACAATCCTTCGATGCAAAAAGAAGAAGTATCCTTGAAAGAAGTCTTTGAAAATGTCTTCAGTCAATTATCTTTTCAAATCGAACTGCACAAACCAATAATAAAGCTTAAATTTGAACGCGTTCCTTTATTGAACACAAACAAGGCATATATTGAAAGCATTTTGCTTAATTTGCTCACCAATTCTATAAAATACAAATCAGAAAACAGAAAGCTAAAAATATCTATTATTGCAGAACAAATCGACAATAAAGCGATATTGACATTTAAGGACAACGGAATTGGTATTGATTTAGAAAGAAACCGCGACAAGGTTTTTGGCTTATATCAAAGATTTCATAATTATCCAGACAGCAAAGGACTTGGCTTATATCTTGTAAAATCTCAGGTGGAAACTATGGGAGGAACAATCAGCATAGAAAGCGAGGTCAACAAAGGGACCACCTTTACAATAACATTTAAAAATTAACATCATGCTCGAGCAGATTTTATGCATTGACGATGACCCAATCACGTTGATGTTATGCAAAAAAGTAATTTCGAAGTCACAAATTTGCCATGAAATTATTACAGCTCAAAATGGCGAAGAAGCCCTTCATCACTTTAACACTTTAAAATACACGAATAACAAAAACAAAGACAATAAAAAACCTGAATTAATCCTTTTAGACCTTAATATGCCAGTTATGGGTGGCTGGGAGTTCTTAGACCATTTTACTTCCGCCGATTATAAAGAATTTAATACCGCTAATGTAATAGTCTTATCTTCTACAATAGACCCTGAAGATTTAGCCAAAGCAAAAAAATACCCTATAATAATAGATTTCCTTTCAAAACCAATTACACAGCCAATGCTGGAATACCTTAAAAAGAAAATAGATCTATAAATAAACTAAATTTCAATACCAAAAATCCAAACTCCAACTTTAAGACTAATGGAGTTTGGATTTTTTATTTTTCAAAAACGAATTTGGAATTTGGTCCCGAAACCTCGGGATGGAATTTGGAATTTGGAATCCGATATAGAACAAAAAAGTCCTCTAAAAGAGGACTTTTTTAATATCTATTAAATTGTTTTAATTACAATTTAGCAACATGTTTCGTTAATTTAGACTTCAAGTTAGAAGCTTTGTTATCGTGAATGATATTCTTTTTAGCTAATTTATCAATCATAGAGATTACAGTTGATAATTTTGCAGTAGCATCAGATTTATCAGTAGCTAATCTTAATGCTTTGATAGCATTACGAGTAGTTTTATGTTGGTATCTGTTAAGAACTCTTCTTTTTTCGTTGCTTCTGATTCTTTTTAAAGCTGACTTATGATTTGCCATTTCTTTTAATTTTAGATGTAATAATTATTATAAATACTAGTTAAAAAAGAAAAACCTCCCACAATTGAAAAAACAATCACTTTGGTTTTAACTAATAAAACAAAAACCGAGACACCAATCTTTGTTTTACAAAACTTATTTACAACTAATTTTGTAGTCCGTAGGGGAATCGAACCCCTGTTACCAGGATGAAAACCTGGCGTCCTAACCCCTAGACGAACGGACCTAAATTCTCCTAAGTTGGAAACTATTCAATATGTAATATAACTTGTAGTCCGTGGGGGAATCGAACCCCCTTACCAGGATGAAAACCTGGCGTCCTAACCGATAGACGAACGGACCGCGCTTCTGTATTGCGGATGCAAAGATACATCTATTTTTTATTTGCGCAACACCTAACACAAAAAAATATATTATTTTTTAATATGCCTTAGCAAAAAGCACTCTTTTAGAAGAAGGATTCCCAGTAAACACACAGGTTCCCACCTCTTCAACAGCATCTAAAGGAATGCAACGAATCGTCGCTTTTGTTAGATCTTTTATCTTTTCCTCTGTCGCGGCAGTTCCGTCCCAGTGAGCAGAAATAAATCCTCCTTTGCCTTCTAAAACTTCTTTAAACTCTTCAAAATTATTTACTTGCGTAATATGCGTATTACGATAATTTAGCGCTTTAGCAAACAAATCATTTTGAATCTGTTCTAACAAATCATTTACATAATCGACGATTTTCTCTGCGGCTACAACTTCTTTCGACAAATTATCACGTCTTGCAACTTCAAAAGTTCCATTTTCTAAATCTTTAGGCCCGACAGCAATTCTAACAGGAACTCCTTTTAATTCCCATTCAGCAAATTTAAATCCTGGTTTCTGAGTGGTTCTATCATCATACTTCACTGAAATTTTCAGCTTTTTCAGTTTCGCCGTCAATTCATTAACCGCGACTGTTATTTCTGCTAATTGTTCGTCTGTTTTGTGAATTGGCACAATTACAACTTGTATCGGAGCCAAATTTGGAGGCAATACCAATCCTTGATCATCAGAATGCGTCATAATCAATGCTCCCATCAATCGAGTAGAAACTCCCCAAGAAGTTCCCCAAACATGCTCTTGTTTTCCTTCTGCATTAGCAAACTTCACATCAAATGCTTTTGCGAAATTTTGACCTAAAAAGTGAGAAGTTCCAGCCTGCAATGCTTTACCATCTTGCATTAAGGCTTCAATACAATAGGTTTCATCAGCACCTGCAAAACGTTCTGTTTCTGTTTTAAAACCTTTTACAACAGGAATTGCCATAAAATTTTCAGCAAAATCAGCATAAACGTTCATCATTTTTTCTGACTCTTCAATAGCTTCTGCTTTTGTAGCGTGCGCTGTGTGCCCTTCTTGCCATAAAAACTCAGCAGTTCTTAGAAATAAACGTGTACGCATTTCCCATCTAACCACGTTTGCCCATTGGTTAATTAGCAAAGGTAAGTCTCTATACGACTGTACCCATCCTTTATATGTAGACCAAATGATCGCCTCACTTGTAGGACGAACAATCAACTCTTCTTCAAGCTTTGCATTTGGATCAACCATAAGTTTTCCCGGTCTCTCCTCATCATTCTTCAATCTATAATGTGTTACAACAGCACATTCTTTTGCAAATCCTTCCGCATTTGTTTCTTCCGCTTCAAACATGCTCTTCGGCACGAACAAAGGGAAATAAGCATTTTGATGTCCCGTTTCTTTAAACATTCGATCTAACTCAGCCTGCATTTTTTCCCAAATAGCATATCCGTATGGCTTGATTACCATACATCCTCTAACTCCTGAATTTTCAGCTAGGTCCGCTTTTACAACCAGTTCATTATACCATTTAGAATAATCTTCTGATCTTGTAGTAAGGTTCTTACTCATATTATATAGTTTGGCACAAATTTTGTTTTAATAATTTTAACTAAATAGTTTGACAAAACTAACTATTTTTGTAATGTGCAACAATAAAAAACTCCACAGATATGAAAACTTATACTAATCTCCGCCAAAACTCGAGTTACTTTTACTTAATTGGACTACTGAGTTTTCTGCTTGCTTCGTGTGGCTCTTACCAAAACACTTCTTATTACGACAATGATGGAGTTTACGGCAAATCTACTAACACTTACGCACAATCGACCACGACAGGTGTAAACAACCAATATAAAGATTATTTTAAATCACTTCAAGACGAAAATCAGCCAACTGAAATTTTTACTGATGTAGATAATTACAGCAATTATGCCGTAAACGACAGCACTCAAACAGCATCTGTTGCTTATCCTGCTTGGGGAAGCGGAACTACAGAAACATCGGTAACTTATTATTCTGATCCAGTATGGTCTTTTGGAATCGGATTTGGATGGGGTTATCCTTATTATGGATATGGATGGGGATACCCATACTATGGCTGGGGTTATTATCCTGGATGGGGATATCCAGGCTGGGGTTACCCAGGATGGGGATATCCATGTTACGGATATTACGGCAATTATTCTTACAGCTACGGAAGAAGAGGATCTGCGACTTACTACGGATCTAGAGGTTATGCATACAGAAACTCATCATACGCAGGAAGAAATTATGCTGGCAGAAGTTATGCCGGAAGAAGCTACGGAAACGATTTCACAACAAGAAATTACGCAGGAAGAAGCGGCTACAGCACAAACAACGGCAGAAGCTACTCTGACTACAGAAGAAGCTCATCTGTAAACGGCAGAACATACTCAAGTCCGACTTTTACAGACAGAAGAGGCACTGCTCAAGGCCAAAGCAGTGGTTATGATTACGCTAACAGAAGATCAAGCGCAGGAGCCACAAACAGAAGCTACAGCACGCCAAACAGTAGTTCATCGAGAACTTACTCTCCTAGTCCATCTCGTTCAATGAACAGTGGCGGCGGAAGCATGAGAAGCGACGGTGGAGGTGGCGGCTACAGTGGTGGCGGCGGCGGAGGAAGATCCTACGGCGGTGGCGGTGGCGGAAGAAGATAAAACTCTTTCAACAAGCCATTCAATCACTTTAAAAACCAAAACAGATGAAAAAAATATTCTTCCTTTTTACTATAGGACTATCTTTTAGCGCGCTACATTCACAAGAAGTATCTGATGCTGTACGCTATGCCCAAGACAACTTAACAGGAACAGCAAGATACCGAGCCATGAGCGGTGCATTTGGAGCAGTTGGAGGAGATTTGTCAGCCCTAAATGTCAATCCGGCTGGATCTGCTGTATTCAACAACAATCAAATTGGGGTTTCTTTTAGTAATCAAACCAAGAAAAACAACTCCAATTATTTCGGAACCGAAACCAGCGACAAAGACAATTCCTTTATCTTGAATCAAGCTGGAGCTGTTTTTGTTTTCCATGACCATAATCCAAACAATAATTGGAAAAAAATTGCCATTGGAACAACTTACGAAAACACTAATAATTTCAATAATAACATCTTTTCTGCCGGAACAAATCCGAGAAATTCGATTGATCAGTACTTTTTGACTTACGCAAATGGAATTCCATTAGGAAATATAACCACTATCCCATATCGAGATCAGTACTATGACGAGCAACAAGCCTATTTTGGATACAGAGGCAAAGTAATTTATCCAGTTAATCCAAATGACAACAACAACACTCAGTATGTTTCTGGCGTTCCTGCGGGCGGTAATTATTATCAAGAGAACGAAATTTATACCTCTGGATACAATAGTAAATTGACTTTCAACATTGCTACTTCATATAAGGATAGAATATATTTTGGAGCTAACTTAAATGTACACATTACAGACTACAGAAGATCGAGCAGTTTTTATGAAGACAATAGCAACCCGTTAGAAGCTCGTGAAACAATATCGAATTTACGTTTCAACAATGACTTATATACTTACGGAAACGGATTTTCTTTTCAATTAGGAGCCATTGCTAAAGTTACTGATGGCTTAAGACTTGGTGTTGCATACGAATCAAATACCTGGTATGATCTATATGATGAAGTTGCACAAAGTTTATCAACAACAAGACAAGCCGCAGGCGGTCCAGAAATACGTGAAAATGTTAATCCGAATTTGATTAACGTTTATGATCGATATACTTTGCAAACACCTGATAAATTTACTTTCAGTGGTGCTTATGTTTTCGGAAAATCAGGCTTAATCAGTGTTGATTATTCTATTAAAAATTACGGAAACACAAAATATAAACCAACAAGCGACCCAGGATTCAGAGGATTGAATGCAGATATGAGCAATCAATTGACATCAAATGGAGAATTAAGAATTGGTGCTGAATACAAAATCCAAAGAGTAAGCCTTCGTGGAGGTTACCGTTTTGAAGGAAGCCCTTACAAAGACGGAACTACAATTGGTGATTTAAAAAGCTACTCAGGAGGTTTGGGATATAGCTTTGGCGGCACAAAATTAGATTTAGCTTATTCTTATATGGAAAGAAAATCAAATCAAGGATTTTTCGCAACAGGATTCACCGATGGAGCCAACATTACTTCAAAACTAAACAATGTAACTCTTACTTTATTATTTGAATTGTAATTAAAAATCAAAATAGATGATTGAAGATTTCCGTCAAGTTCTTTTCTTGACGGATTTTTTTAGCTGTAACAAAAGTGACATCTTTTATATCCTCTTGAGAACTATCGAGATTACAAAAGACATGACAAACAGCAGGATCAGCTTCATAAAAAACACCTAAAAGAAACCGAAATAAGCGGTGATTGAATAAAAAAGTGTAATTTTGCACTCCAATTTATAAAAGTATGAGAACCAAGTCTTTAAAAAAGAACAAAATTAACGTAATCACTCTTGGGTGTTCAAAAAATGTTTATGACAGTGAAGTCCTTATGGGACAGTCGCGTGCAAATGGAAAAGAAGTTGAACACGAAGCTCCTGCAGAAAAAGAAGGAAACATTATTGTAATTAACACTTGCGGTTTTATTGATAATGCAAAAGCCGAATCTGTTAACATGATTTTGGAATATGCCGATAAAAAAGATAAGGGATTAGTTGACAAAGTTTTTGTTACTGGATGTCTATCTGAACGTTACAGACCAGACTTAGAAAAAGAAATCCCGAATGTAGATCAATATTTTGGAACAACTGAATTGCCACAATTATTAAAAGCTTTAGGCGCCGATTATAAACATGAATTATTAGGAGAACGCTTAACAACAACTCCAAAAAACTATGCTTACTTAAAAATTGCTGAAGGTTGCGACAGACCTTGTAGTTTTTGCGCTATTCCGCTTATGCGTGGTTCTCACGTTTCTCAGCCAATTGAAAAATTGGTCAAAGAAGCTGAAGGTTTGGCAAAAAATGGCGTAAAAGAATTAATTTTGATTGCTCAAGACTTAACTTATTATGGTCTTGATCTCTACAAAAAGAGAAATCTTGGAGAACTTTTAGAAGCATTAGTCAAAGTTGAAGGAATTGAATGGATTCGTTTGCATTATGCTTTCCCAACTGGTTTCCCGATGGATGTTTTGGAAATCATGAAACGCGAGCCGAAAATCTGTAATTATATTGACATTCCGTTGCAACATATTTCTGATTCTATCTTAAAATCAATGCGTCGCGGCACAACTCAAGCCAAAACGACTCAATTATTGAAAGATTTCCGCGCTTCGGTACCAGGAATGGCTATCAGAACGACTTTGATTGTGGGATATCCAGGTGAAACTCAAGAAGATTTTGAAATCCTGAAAGATTTTGTTCAAGAAATGAAATTTGACAGAATGGGATGTTTTGCTTATTCGCATGAAGAAAATACGCATGCTTATTTATTGGAAGATGACGTTCCGGATGATGTAAAACAGGCCAGAGCAAACGAAATAATGGAATTACAATCACAAATTTCTTGGGATTTAAACCAAGAAAAAGTTGGCAAAGTTTTCAAATGCATCATTGACAGAAAAGAAGGCGCACATTTTGTTGGCAGAACTGAGTTCGACAGTCCGGATGTTGACAACGAAGTCTTGATTGATGCCTCTAAACATTATGTAAAAACTGGTGAATTTGTTAATATCAAGATAATTGAAGCAACAGAATTTGATTTATACGGAGAACCTGCTTAAATTTACGCTAACTATTATCAATTTAGATAAAAACTAATTATGAAACCTACGAACATTTTTTTCTTTTGATTTTTGCTTTGTGCTGTGTTAATGCGAGCATCAGCTCAATATGGTGGTTATAATAGCGGCTATGGCGGAGGCTATGGAGGTTACGGACGCGGTGGCGGAATGGGTATGGACAGAAGCATGATGGCTGGGCCACAAAGCACTCCAAGCAAGCCAAAAGAAATTCCTGCAGAAGAAACTGTTGCGAAAATCGTTGAACAAATGAGACCTGAACTTAAGCTTGATGATCTTCAAGCTATCGCTATCACTAACGCTTTAGCAGACAGTATTAGAGAACAAGGTGTTCTTTTGAAAAATGAAAGCAGTAGCCAAGAACAAAAAATTGAACAAATTAACGCTTTAAGAGAAAGTACTACTAAAAAAGTAAATGCATTTTTGAGTGCTGAGCAAATAGAAAAGTACAAAGAATTTATGGCCAATTTCAAAGGAGTTCAAAAAGAAAAATCAAAAAAGAAAAAAGACTCTAAAGATCATAAAGAAGCAACCGAAGAAGAAAAAACAAAAAAAGCTGAAGAATAACATTAAAAAAACTTCATCTCAAAATGTAAATGACCATGATAAAAAAACATTTATGTTATTTGGTTTTAGCAATTATAATAACTTCTTGCTCTACAAATCCATATAAAAGCACTGAAAAGGTTTACGATCAACAGCTTAAGACTTTAGAAAACCAAATCACGAGTAAAGATCCTCAAGCAATTCCGGCAATTAGTCCAGTTGTAATTGACACTACTTACGTCGCTCAATTAGGCATTGTAAAAGATACTTTATCAAAAACAGGTTCTACTCATTTAGTAAACGGCATCACAACTGAGTGGATTGGAACTGTAAATTTCAATTTAAGAAAACCAAGCTTTATCATCATTCATCATACAGCTCAGGATTCTCTTAAACAGACCATAAATACTTTTACAAAAACCAAAACACAAGTAAGCGCTCATTATATTATTTCGGAAAACGGAAAAGTTGTGCAAATGCTTAATGATTATTTAAGAGCATGGCATGCAGGAGCATCAACTTGGGGAAAAAATACGGATATCAATTCAAGCTCAATCGGAATTGAATTAGATAATAATGGATTCAAACCTTTTACAGAAAGCCAAATCAGTAGTCTTGTTGCTCTTTTGACAAAACTGAAAAAAGATTACAATATTCCGACTCAAAATATAATAGGTCATTCTGATATTGCTCCTGGAAGAAAACAAGATCCAAGCGCTTTATTTCCATGGAAAACATTAGCTGAAAAAGGTTTCGGAATTTGGCCGGATGAAGTTTTAGAAGAGGCTCCTTTTGATTTTAAAATCGAGCCGGCTCTGAGAATCATTGGCTACAACACAAAAAATCTTTCAGCCGCAATTATGGCTTTTAAGTTGCATTATATTCAAACTGATGTAACTCCAACGCTAGACCGAAAAACAATAGATACTATTTACTCGATTTACAAAAAACAAGTTCAGTAATAGTTCCACACAAAATTAAAGAGGCTGTTTTACAACAAAAACAGCCTCTTTTTTTATCCCCTTAGCTTGCTTGGCCCGCGGATCAAACAGATGTCACAGGTTATCACTGTTGTTTTTTTACCTGTACAAATCCGTTTAATCTGCGTCATTTGCATGCCATCTCAATATGTGTTATTCGAAAATATCTTTTATTAAACAAAAAGACACACTGCTGTACGCCTCTACCCCAACAAACATTCCAACAATAACGACAACAAAGTTCAAACCTGAAACTTGGAACTTGAAACCTGTTAAAATAAAAAAGTCGCCAAAACATTAATCTGTTTCGACAGCTCCAAAAAAAAAAAATATCAATCTTTATCTCTAGAAAGAGTATGTTGTAGCTATAAGACCATAGAAAGATCCACCTGTTGGCATTGCATCACTATCTAAAAAGATATCTTCAGATGCGAGCATCGTATCTTAACTCAGGAATTATAGTCAGTTTTCCAACTTTGTAATTTAAAGAAACTGTGTTTGCAAAAACACTTGAACCTGTTAAAGTTCCTAAACTTGGCGCAAGATCTTTAGCATCAAAATATTCCATTCTGTAAGCTAATAATAATGATGGAGAGAATGAGTAATTTGCGTATCCTACTAATGAGAACCATTCTCCATCTAAATCGCTGTCAAAATCATTTTTTGTTTTAGCATAAGTAGCATTGAATCCAAGACCAAAACTATCGCTTATTGTTTTAGACGCTACAAAATCGATTTGCGTTTTATTTTCGTCAGATGCCGGGTTGGCGCTTCCTGAAGTAAAGTTCAAATAAGCACTTCCTGTTTCACCAATGTATCCAACTTGCCCGATATATGTTTTTTGAGTAGAACCTGCATCCATCGCCGATTTAAAATCTGTTGGATTAGTGATTCCAAACATTGCTGTAAATTTCCCTGAAGTATATTGCGCTTTTACCCCCGTATTAAAGAAAGGTCCATAAGAGAAAGCATATGACATACTGTAGTTTTTATTATCGACAGCGTCTAGAACTTCATATCCTATATGAGTACCAAAACTACCGGCAACAAATTTAAATTTTTCAGTAACATTATAAGTAAAGAACAATTGTTTAATCAAGAATTTTGCATTTATATCTTTATCTGTTGTTTCATTGTATGAAAATTCGCCGGCTCTTTTTCCGAATCCTAAGTCTACAAAAACAGAAGCTTTTCCGAAAGTGTGACCAGCTTCTATAGACGCCATTCCTAGTTCAAATGAATTCTGAGAGTTGGTAAAGCTCGTTAATCCATTCATTTGTTTCGAAAAATCGTATTTATAGTACGCATCTGCTGATCCGCCCCATGTCGTCGCTGGTGAAGTTGCTGTTTCTGTATCATCTTGAGCAAAAGCAAAAGAACTCGTTAACATCGCGGCAAAAATGTGTAATACTTTTTTCATGTTTTAATTGGTTTTTGGTTATTAATTGATTCTGGTTAGTTAATCTTTATATAGCTGTAATTAATAGTATATGTCAATTCTAAAATCCCTCATCACCCTCAAAAAACCCCTTCATTTTCATTAGCGAATTTATTAACTTTTGTATGAGTAGAACAATCCAAAAGTACTTTTTTGACGTTTTAGAAGCAGAATTATGGATTACAAAAATTAAGCAAGCAATAATCGTTATTTGATATTTATACGGATTCATTTTTGAAAATTCAACAATGCTATTTTACCATTTACACCCCTAAAATTGTATAAAAAATGAAATACAAACAAAAAATACATCGAAAAAAGCACTAAAAAATGCATCAAAAAACCATAAACCCCATTTTTTTAGGGGTATAACTAAAAAACATATAAAATATATTTTTTAGACAAAAAATAAGCACCTTTAGAAAACCTTTGTTTTTTGAAAACAAAATTCCTACAAAAATAGACTTACAAAAACAATCAAAACCTCTTAATCGCTATGGGCATTTTTTTGATTTTAAAACAGAAAAAAGCCTGTTCAAAAAATGAACAGGCTTATAAAAGAAACAAGATAATTGCACTACTCGTGCGTATTATATTTTTTCAAAAACTCCCTAACCTTGATTCCCGATTCTTTCAAATCTTCATCTTTCCACTTCCCTTCAGACTTTGCCGATTTATTTAGAATGGAGCAAGTTTCGTCCTTATCCGAAACTGACCATGTAATCCAGCTAAGCTTTCTGGCTTCCATCCAGTCAATGTATTCTTGCCAGGCTTGCATGTTTAACGGCCCATCACCTGAAGCTTCCATTCCTGCAGATTCAGAAATAAAAACAGGCAATCCTTTTTTGATTGCTCGCATCAGTTCGATCTCGCAATTCTTTTCCATGAGTTGCCGCATAAAAATGCATGGTGTACATTATATTAGAATATCCGATGATAGGATCTTCTGCAGGAAGATTGATATCTTGATCCCAATGTGGACACCCAACTAAAATGACATTATTAGGATCATTTTCCCTAATTACACGTATTATTTCTTCTGCATATGTTTTAACCTCCCACCAAGTTTCATAATCCGGCTCATTAAACACCTCGTATATTATATTAGGATATTTAGCATATTTCTTTGACATCTCTGCAAAAAAAGCTGAAGCTTCTTTCAAATTAATATTATGACTGTGCCAATCGATAATTACATAAATATCTGATTTGATGGCGCCATTTACAACCGCTTCAATCTTTTCTTTTGCGAATTGCGGATCCTTCATGTAAGACCACTCCCCCAACTCAATTCCCGTTGCGGCCCTGACAACATTGCAATTAAAATCTTTCTTTAGCCAGCTTACTGCTTTTTCATTATAAAATCTCGGCCACATGCTATGCCAGCCAAAACTCAATCCGCGCAAGACAATTGGATCGTTATTTTTATCGACTAATTGAGTTTCTTTGACACTTAACTGACCGTGTTTTTTTACAAACTGAGCCTGTATATTGCCAGCAATTACCAACAAAACAAGAATAAAACATGCTTTTAATTTCATAATTTAAGATTTAAGGCGTTAATCGAAGTGTAATTACATCATGAGAAGCAAGATCTGAAATAAAATTCTTTTTAGTCGTCCCAATTTCTTTGTTTTTCCAAAGATCTTTTATTTTATAAGTCACTTTATTAAAATCAGCTTCATAGCCAAAATCTGCATCCTTGATTATATTCTTTTTAAAATCGAAATTGACTTTCTTAGCAACATCGCTTCTATTTAAAAAAGTAATTGCCCAACTCCCATCTGACAAAGGCTTAACCCAAACTTCCAAACCATCTTCTGCCAAATATTTAAAACCCTGAATTCCTAATTTATCCTGATTTACAGCAATTAGATCTTTATTAGTCAAAATCGCCAATGTTTCTTTTGACATTTTTCGATAATCATTTCCTGTAAACAATGGCGATGAAAGCATGCACCACATTGCAAAATGCGCTTTATCTTCGGTATCATTCATTTCGTTTCCAACTTCCATCATATCAAAATCATTCCAATGATCCGGACCAGAATATTTACGAATATCTTTTCGCATTTCTGCAATTTTCATAAATCCCCAAGACGACCAATTTTCCGGATGCTTGAATTCGCAATCAAAACAAGGATAAATATCGCCCGAAATCCTCCAAAGATTTCCAACAGGTTTCCCCCATTCCCATGGCTGATTATCTCCCCATTCGCATAAACTGAAAACAATTGGCCTTCCAGCAGTTTTTAACGCATTGCTCATTGTTGTGTAAGCTTCGGGAGCTGTAATTCCTTTAGTGTTGCACCAATCGTATTTAAGGAAATCTATTCCTAATTTAGCATAAAATCGAGCATCTTGATATTCATAGCCACGCGTTCCTGGATATCCCGCGCAAGTTTGAGTTCCGGCGCAATTGTATAAGCCAAATTTCAAACCTTTACTATGTACATAATCAACAATTGCTTTCATTCCGCTAGGAAATTTAACTGGATCAGGAATTAAATCACCATTTGCATCACGCTCGTGTGTCATCCAGCCGTCATCCAAAACAATATAATTGTAACCCGTCATCGCCAATCCAGATGAAACCATAATATCTGCCGTTTCTTTTACCAGCTTTTCATTGATGTCTGTTCCAAAGGTATTCCAAGAGTTCCACCCCATTGGTGGCGTCATTGCCAAACCTTCAAATTTCCCTCCTGTTTGATTATGTGTATTTCCTTGCGCAAAACCCAGACACGAAACAAACAAAAAAAGTATTGAAATAATCTTTCTCATTATTAAAATTTCAAAAATTAATTATTCTAAAAAAATATTCCCTAATCACTTAATTAGGGAATATTTCAACAAAACTCAAACCAAAATATTGCTTACTATTTCAAAACAAATCCCATGTCATCCATAAGAATTGTGTTGCCACCAAAATTTCCTGATTCCTGAAGCGTCAACTGATCGAAAGTTGTTGGATTTCCAATATCAGAGAATGGAATCTCAATTGTTGTCCATTGTGATGTTATTGTTTTTTTGATTTGATATGCCCAACCTCCAAAAACAAATATCACACTTGCGGCAGTATTCGTCGAAACGCTCTTCACTTTCACTCTGAATGCTTTATATTTTGAAATATCTCTCGAATTGAACTTCATATCAGCTCCATTCCATCCTCCAAAAACAAATTTAATTGCCGCTTCACCCTGAACTTTATCGTCTTTGAAATTTGTATCAAAAGTATCTGCGCCATTCCACATCCAGTGTCCAGCATCTCCTTGCAAGATATCATCATACAAAGCTGACCCAACAGCCTCTTCAGAAGTTGTAGAACCTGAAATATTTGTCACGGTCACATATTTATCTGTAGCATTTGCAGGCATTTTAAATTTAATTTCTGTCAATGTTGAAGAAATAACCGGCACATCTATTGTTCCTACTTTTACTGTTGGATTCAAGAAATAATCACCATAAACCGTTACAATATCACCAGTCGCTGCATTAATTGAATTATAGCTGTTGAATTTTGGCGTTGGTGGCGCCACCACAAAGTCGTATAAAATTGTTCCCTGCTTAGTAACCAATTTTAATTTATTGCTAGAATTTGCATAAGGTGTTTTCTCGTCAATCAATACAAATATTGCAGTATCTGTCACTAATGTTGGATTGAAATAGGTATCAAAATCATTAAAATAGATTTTTGTCACAGTTGAAAGTCCAGTTCCTTGAATGATATAGTAATTTTTAGGATCACCCACCGTTACCGGAACCAAAGTTCCTTCTTTTGATAACGAAACACTTGTAATTACAGGTCCACCTCCACTACTTGAAGCTTCATCATTACTACAAGATGAAAACACTCCCAGTACCATAAATGCCATGATAAAAGGCAAAAGGTATTTTATTTTTATATTTTTCATAGTTGTCAAATTTTAAGTAATTATTTAAAAGTGTACGGAACTGGCGCTTGCAATAACTTAGGATTTTTAGCCACCTCATTGTCCGGATAATCCATATAGAAATCATTTGTTGCATGATCCTCACTATAAACTGGCGTGTAATGACGCTCAGCATATCTGTCTCCTCTATTTTGCGCCGACATAATTGCGATAGCTTTGTTTTTGTCAATACGGCCTAGATCAAACCAATAATCACCTTCAAAACACAATTCTTTTCTTCTTTCTAAAAAGATATCATCAAAAGTAATTGACGTTAAATTTGCCAAACCAGCTCTCTTTCTCACAGCATTAATTGAGCTTAAAGCGCTAGCATCTGTAGTACTTGCATTTGCTCCTAAAATTGCTTCAGCGTGAATAAGAAGCAACTCAGCATAACGCATTACATACGTATTATTATCCATCATCGCCCATGCATCGGCTTGACCGGTAGCGCTTCCGTTTACAATACCAATACAGTATTTTTTAATTCCACCGCCAGATGCCTGAGCCAAATCTTTTCCAGTTGGAACTGTAAAACCGATACCTTGTGTAGTTTTGATATTTGGATAAGAATCCCCGCCTATCATAACTGTTTCATGCTTTCTCACATCTCCAGCTCCATATAAAGAAAGAAGCACTTCTTGACTTGGACCAAAAACTCCCGCATAAGAAGCATTTGATGTAGATAATGTTCCGTCTTGGAATCCAAACTGTGTGTTACAGTTGTTTGCAGAACCATACGCTCCATCACCTTTCCATTGAATAGCGAAAATAGATTCTTCGTTATTATTGTTTGGATAAGTAAACAAATCCCCAAAACTTTTCGTCGGCAATTGATCACCTCCTAACAATTTAAATTCTCCGTCGCTGATTACAGCTTCTGCCATTGCTTTTGCATTTGCATAATCTTTTTGGTACAAATACACTTTAGCCAACATTGCTCGTGCAGAACCTTTAGAAACGTGTCCGTTATTAGCATAATTAGTTCCTCTGGTTTTAGTAGCCAACAATTCAATTGCTTTTAGATAATCCATTGTGATTAATTTATAAATATCAGCAACTGTATTTGTATTTACATAAGGGTTGCTGGTATAATCAAGCGGATTTTCAATAATTGGCACTGGTCCCCAAAGCCTTACCAAATCAAAATAAGCCGTAGCTCTCATGAAATATGCTTCTCCAATTGTATTATCTAAAACTGTTTTATCAACGTCTGGACCTACTCTGGCGACCAAAAAGTTAATAATCATATTAGACTGTTGCACATTTGCCCATAATGACGACCAACCATTTACTAGTTCAGGATCACTCCCGTTTAGTGAAAATGTTCTTAATCCGCTTACGTCAGGAGAACCAGAATACATGTTTCCAGAACCCACTTCAAGCGCCCACCAAAACTTGTTATACATTTGAAACCAAGTCCTGCTGTACATACCATTTGTAGCCGATGAAACTTGATCGTTTGTACTGTAATATGAATCTAAACTTATTCCATCTTCAGAAGGTCTGTCTGTAAAATCATCTGAACATGACGCAAAAGTCAGAAATGCTGTTGCTATTAAAAGCAAACTATATCGAGTTAAAAAAGATTTCTTTTTCATTTTTTTAAATTTTTAAAATTCTAAGTTAAGACCAACTAAAAACGTTCTTGCAATTGGATATCTTCCGTTGTCAATTCCTGACAAAAGCACATTTTGATTAAATGAACCAATCTCTGGATCGTAACCTGAATATTTAGTAAACGTGTATAAATTTTGAGCAGATCCGTATAATCTTAATCTTGAAATTTTATATTTTGAAATAACATCCTGTGGCAAAGAATATCCTAACGTAACGTTTTGAATTCTCAAATAAGAACCATCTTCAACATAACGGTCAGAAATCAGCAAGTTAGTATTTGAAGCATCAGCAAGTGGTCTTGGATTATTACTTGCCGTGTTTGTAGAAGAATAATAATCCATTGCATCAACTAACTGATTGTCATACAAAGAAGCATTAGTTGTTCCTGCTCTTTTTGTCAAGTTCATAACATCATTTCCATAAGATCCCTGAAGGAAAATAGAAAGATCTACATTTTTATATCTGAAATTATTTGTAAAACCGTAAGTGAATTTTGGATGCGGATTCCCGATAAACGTTTTATCAGCGAGCATCAATTTTTCCATCGCCATTTACATCAACATATTTCACATCTCCAAGCGAAGTTTCTCCAGCTCCAGTTCCAACAGCTTGACCAAATTGAAGTGGCGCTTTGTCCAAAACAGCTTGATCTTTAAAAATTCCGTCTGTTTTATATCCGTAGAACAATCCAATTGGATTTCCAACTGTAGTATTAGTAACAACAACAGGCTGATATCCGTTAGTATTTACTTCTTGAGTCAAGACAATTCCGTTTGCGATTTCATCCAAATTATTTTTGTAATGAGAAACCACCATTGAAGCATTCCAATTGAAATTCCCTGTAGATCTCATATCATAACCAAGAGTCAAATCAAAACCTTTATTGCTCATTGTACCTAAATTAGAATAAGGTGCAGAAACTCCTCCGTATTGACCTCCACCTCCAGTTAAGTAAAGCGGCAATGGCACTTGGAACAAGAAACCTTCTGATTTTTTGTCATAAACATCAAAACTTGCAGAAAGTTTGCTGTCAAACAACGTAAAGTCGATACCAATATTGGTTTGGTTTAATGATTCCCAAACTAAATTTGGATTTGGATAATTTGACGGTAAAAATCCGCTTCCTAATCCTGAATTTTGAGTTCCTAACATTGCAGAATAACTGTTGTTTGGAATTTGCTGATTTCCAGTCTCTCCGTAACCAATTCTAAATTTAATATTGTCAACATATTTGCGTGTTCCTTCCATAAAAGGCTCGCTAGATAATCTCCAAGAACCAGAAATCGCATTGAAAACACCTTTTTGATTGTCTGTAGTTGGGTCAAATTTAGACGAAACGTCCTGTCTGATTGAAGCCGTAATACTGTACTTATCATTGAAATCATAAATAATACGAGCAAAAAGAGACGAAAGTGATGCGCTACCTTTATATTGAGTAACTGTATTATTATCTACATCAGCTAAATTAATAGTGTGAATTGAATTGGTTTTAAAGCCTTGCGCAGAAGCAATCAAACCTTCCCAATGAGAATCATTAGCTTCCTGACCTGCTAAAACTGTGAATTTATGTTTCCCAATAGTTTTATCGTAAGTCAATAAATTTTTGATGTTTGTAGAATACCAATTTTGTCTTCTTACATCAAGATCGGCTAATAAATTAGTTTGGCTTCCCCATTTGTACGATGGTCTAAAATCGTCGTTTTCAGAAAACTCAGTATTTGCGGCTAACTCGATACGGTATTTCAAACCTTTAACAATTTCAGCTTCAGCATAAACATTTCCAAGGAAATTTTTTCTAATCAATTTATTATCTCTAGTTAAAGCTTCAGCCACTGGATTATAATATGTAACACTTTGTTCTGATGATGGAGGTCCGGCAAAAGTTCCATCTACATTTCTAACTGGGATATCAGGAGATTGCAATAAAGTATTTGAAATCAAACCAGAGAAACTTTGGTTTACAGTAATTCTTTCATTTGTGATACCTCCTGTAAGGTTTCCTCCTACTCTCAACCAAGATTTGATTTTGGAATCTAAATTCAATCTTACTGTATATCTTTTTAATCCAGAGTTGATGATAGTTCCTTCGTTATCTAAATAACTTCCAGACAAATAATAGCTCGTTCCGTCTTTAGCACCAGAAAACGATAACTGATGGCTGTTTGAAATTGCTGTTCTATAAACCTCATCTTGCCAATTTGTTCCAGGCCCCAACAATTCAGGATGAGAAAATTCCTGACGCGTTTGAAAACCCCATAATTTTGCCAAATTTGTTTTTAAAGTCGCATATTCAGGCAAAGTCAAAACATCTAATTTATTTGCAACAGTAGCGAATGAAGTATAGTTTTCATAAGATACTTTTCCTGTTCCTTTTTTACCTTGTTTTGTAGTAATGATGATTACACCATTTGCACCTCTAGACCCGTAGATTGCTGTTGCAGAAGCATCTTTCAAAATATCCATAGATTCAATATCATTTGGATTAATCATAGAAAGTGGGCTCATTGCATTATTTCCGCTTCCTCCTGAAGAAGAAAAACCATCTTTTCCTGCTAAAGTCTGGCCACTTGTTGATTTTCCTGTAGCATCTCCAGAAATTGGCACACCGTCAATTACATATAAAGGCTCGTTTGTCCCTGTAATAGAAGTAGTTCCACGAACTCGTACAGAAGCCGCACCCCCAGGCTGTCCTGAATTGTTTGTTACCGAAACCCCAGCCGCTTTACCCTGAAGCATCTGATCAATAGAAACTTGTTTTAAATTTTCAATGTCTGTTGATTTTACTGAAGATATTGCACCGTTTACGTCTTTCTTTTTCTGAGTTCCGTAACCAATTACAACTACCTCTTTTAAATCTTCTGAACTAGATTGTAGCGTAATATTAATTTTTGTTCTACCACCAATAGCTATTTTTTGAGAATCAAATCCAATAAATGAAACTAATAAAGTTCCGTTTGCAGGAGCGTCGATTGTGTATTTACCGTCAAAATCTGTTGAGGCAGTAGTTTTTGTACCAACAACAGAAATGTTGGCTCCAGGAATGGTCAATCCCTTGTCATCAGAAACTACTCCTGATATTTTAACCTGAGCAGTAATAAAATTACTAGTCAGTAACAAGAATAAAATCAAAGGAACTGCTCTGTGGTTAGCATTCCAATGAATGAAGTTAGTCATTAGTTTTTTCATAATAAATGTTTGGTTAGTTTAAATTTGTTTTACTCATAATTAAGTAATAAAAAGGGTGTGATTTATTTTCTAAATTATTTAACAAATCTATAACAGAACAAAACATCAAATCGATAATATTATATCATTTAATGATAATATTTTTACTATATCAGTTTAAAAAAACACATATGAAAATAAAACCAAACTTTAATTGCATTTTTCGCAATGACACCTCTTAAATCACTACTTCTTATAAATAAAAATGAACGAATTTGCAAAAAGCAAACGATTTCGTTAAAAATAATATTTGTTTGTGAAAAAAAGTATCACTATAAAATGCGTTTCAATCCTGAAAATTCTTCACGATATTGACTAGGAGTACAATTTTTGGTAGCCTTAAAACTGCGGTTGAAGTTGGCGATATTATTGAAACCCGATTTAAAAGCGACTTCAGAAACACTCATATCTTTCTCAACCAGCCAGCGCGCCGCATATCCTATTCGAATATCATTAATATAATTGACAAAAGTTTTTCCGGTACGTTTTTTAATAAATCGGTTAAAAGAAATTATAGACATGCTTGCAACATTTGCGAGCATCTTCTAAAGTAATTTTGTCCGCAAAGTTTTTCTGAACATATTCATAAACCAGCTTCATTTTATCATAATCATCAAACGTATCATAATCTACTGTATATGTAGAAAGCAAACGCTGATTTCTAGAATTTGCCAGATCATATAATAAGGAAGTAATTTCCAAAAATAATCCATCCCGTCCAATTTAGAAAGCCTAACAAGCCTTGGCGTCAATTCTTCGGCTGTTTTTTTTGAAAAAAGAATCCCGTGAATAGATCTGTTAAACATATCTCGGATCGGATTCATGATTCGTCTTGAAAGCAAAGATTCATGAAACAAATCATTATGAAACTGTATTGTAATTTCGTGGATTTTTTTGCTGGTGCATTTATTCAATTCCCATCCGTGATATAAATTTGGGCCAATCAAAACCAATTCAACATTGTCAATTTCTTCAATATTATCTCCAACTACACGCTTCACTCCTTTTCCATTTAAGATAAAATTGATCTCAAATTCTGGATGATAATGAACAGGAAAATCAAAACTATCTTTAACTCTATCAAAAACCAAAAAACTATCTCCAGCCGAAAGTGGCGCGATTTCTCTATAAAAATTTTTAGCGTTGCTCATATCTTAAAAACTATTTCATGAAATAATTAGGTCATTTTTTGTTTGCAATAATATGATATATAATTGATAAAATAATATTAATTACAGAATAAACATCCAATTATCTTTGAAAAATAGAATTATCAATTTTATAAAAACTGTATTAATAATAAACATTAATCATTTTTTCTAGAATATCTTTTTATAGTTTTAATAATTTTATCTATAAAACCATGCTGAATTAACGATTGAAATTCACACTGTAAAAATCACGTGTTCAAGGCCTAATTCTGTGCAGATTACATAAAAAACCCAAATGAAAAAAACATACTTGCTGTCTTTATAACCGTAATTATAGGAACTTCATGCTCTTCAAAAAGCATTGTAAGTAATACTAATTTGTCACTTTCAGATAAAAAAGCGACACCTGAAACGGTTTTGTTATTCAAAAAACTAAACCAATTGGTTCAGAAAGGGTATCTTTTCGGACATCAGGATGACCTTGCTTACGGCGTAAACTGGAAGTATGAAAACGGCCGAAGCGATGTAAAAGAAACAGCAGGAGATTATCCAGCAGTTTATGGCTGGGATATTGCAGGTTTGGAAAAAGACGATTCTAAAAATATCGACGGCGTTCCTTTTGACAAAATGAAACAATACATAAAAGAAGCAAATGAACGTGGAGGAATTTCAACAATAAGCTGGCATTTTGACAATCCTGCAACAGGAAAAAATGCTTGGGACAATACTCCAAATTCTCTAAAAACGGTTTTGCCAGGTGGCGAAAATCATAAAAAATTCACTTCTTGGCTTGATAAAGCTTCCGTTTTCTTTTTGTCTTTAAAAGATAAAAAAGGAAAAAACATTCCGATACTTTTTAGACCTTATCATGAACTTACCGGAGGCTGGTTTTGGTGGGGAAAAGGAAATTGTACTCCTGAAGAATTCAAAGCTTTATGGAAATTCACTTTTGAATACCTTCAAAAAAAGGGCGTTCACAACTTAATTTACATTTACAACACAAGCAGTTTTGGCACAAAAGAAGATTTTCTTGCGAATTATCCAGGCGATAATTATGCCGATATTTTGAGCTTTGACAGTTATCAAAACAATGATGACAAAGACGGCAAAAAATTTATTGACGAAGTTCAAAAACAGCTTAAAATTGTAAACGAAATTGGTCTTGAAAAACACAAATTAATCGCCGTTGCCGAAGCCGGATACGAAGCAATTCCCGATCCTAAATGGTGGACTGGAACTTTAAACAAAGCCATTGGCGATTACAAAATATCATATGTTTTATTGTGGAGAAACCACGGTTGGCAGGAGAAAGAACAAAAAATGCACTATTACGCTCCGTTTTCAGGACAAGCGAGTGAAAAAGATTTTATAGATTTTTACAATCTTGACAAAACGCTGTTTGAAAAAGACATTCAAAAAGCTTCAAAATAACAACCAAATCTAAATTACAACCATTAAAAGAAACTCAATGCACGACAAAATTAACTTAAAAGAAAAAATCGGCTACGGTCTTGGAGACGTCTGCATCATCCATGTTCTGGAAAATTTTCAGCATGTATCTTCTCTTTTTCTACACCGATGTTTTCGGATTAGCGCCTGCTGTCGTAGGAACCATGTTTTTAATTACAAGAATCTGGGATTCCTGTTTTGACCCTATTGTAGGGATCATTGCCGACAGAACAAAAACAAAATGGGGAAAATTCAGACCCTATTTGCTGTGGGTTGCCGTACCTTTTGCCGTAATTGGAGTTTTGACTTTTTATACACCAGACTTTGATGAAAAAGGGAAAATCATCTACGCATACGTGACTTATTCGCTAATGATGATGATTTATTCCTTAATCAATGTTCCATATGCTTCACTTTTGGGTGTAATGTCATCAGACAGAAAGGAAAGAACCACTTTATCATCTTACAGAATGGTTTTTGCCTTTGGAGGAAGTCTTTTGGCACTTTGGCTGATAGAACCTTTAGTGAATTACTTTGGCGGAAGCCTTAATTCAAAAACGGGCTGGTTAATCACAATTGCCGTTTTCGGATTAATTACAACAGCATTTTTCTGGGCTTGTTTTTTCTTTACAAAAGAAAGAGTAAAACCAATTGAAAACGAAGAATCAAATTTAAAAGAGGATTTAAAAGATTTACTGCAAAACCGCCCTTGGTGGATTTTGTTAGGCGCAGGAATTGGAACTTTAGTTTTTAACTCTATCCGAGATGGCGCGGCCGTTTACTATTTCAAATATTATGTAAGCGACTCTATCAATTTCGATTTTTCACTTTTTGGAACTGATTTTCACATGACACCAACATCCATCTATTTGGTTTTGGGTCAAGCGGCAAATATTATCGGAGTGATTTTGGCAACGCCAATTGCAAACAAAATTGGGAAGAAAAAAACCTTTTTTGGCGCAATGGCTCTGGCTTCGATTTTAAGCATCATTTTCTATTTCTTCGGAAAAGAAGACATCTTCTTGATTATGACCTTCCAACTTTTAATCAGTATTTGTGCAGGTTGCATCTTCCCATTAATCTGGTCAATGTATGCAGACAGCGCTGATTATTCAGAATGGAAACAAGGACGAAGAGCTACTGGATTAGTATTCTCTGCTTCGTCAATGTCACAAAAATTCGGATGGACAATTGGTGGCGCTGGAGCTGGATGGCTTTTGGGTTATTATGGTTTTCAAGCCAATGTCGAACAAACTGCCACAGCGCAACACGGAATTCAATTAATGTTAAGCATCCTTCCTGCAATCGCGACATCAATATCAGTCGCTTTTATCCTATTCTATCCTTTATCAGAAGAAAAACTGCAAACTATAGAACAAGATTTAAACGAAAAAAGAGACCAAAAACTTTAAAAAAACAAATCAGACAGAAATAAAAACATATGGCAACAATACAATCTTCAGCTGTTTTTCAGGACCGAAAAGCAACATTAGAAAAAGAACATAAAACACTCATCGAGCAAAAAAATGCTCCCGAAGAAAATGCAGGAAACGGAATTTATCAGCGTTATCAAAATCCTGTTGTTACTGCGGCTCACGTGCCTTTGAACTGGCGTTTTGATTTAAACGAAAAAACAAATCCGTTTTTACAGGAAAGAATCGGAGTGAACGCCGCATTCAACGCCGGCGCAATGAAATGGAATGGAAAATATTTGCTTGCCGTGCGCGTTGAAGGAATCGACAGAAAATCATTTTTTGCTATCGCAGAAAGTCCAAACGGAATCGATAATTTCAAGTTTTGGGAAAAACCATGTGTAATTCCGCAAACAGAAGATCCAGATACAAACGTTTATGATATGCGTTTGATTAATCATGAAGACGGCTGGGTTTACGGCATTTTTTGTACTGAAAGAAAAGATCCAAAAGCTCCAAAAGGCGATACAAGTTCGGCTGTAGCCAATGCAGGAATTGTGCGTTCTAAAGATTTAGTGAATTGGGAAAGACTTCCAGATTTAATTTCGAACACAGGACAACAACGAAACGTAGTTCTGCATCCGGAATTCGTAAACGGAAAATATGCTTTATACACGCGTCCACAAGATGGTTTTATTGATGTAGGTTCAGGAGGCGGAATCGGTTTAGGATATGTTGAAGATATGATCAATCCAGTTGTAAAAGAAGAAAAAATTATTTTCGGAAAACAATACCACACTATTTACGAACTAAAAAATGGTCTTGGCCCTGCCCCTATCAAAACTGAAAAAGGCTGGTTGCATCTGGCACATGGCGTTCGTAATACTGCGAGCAGGTTTGCGTTACACTTTATACATGTTCATGACCGATTTAAATGATATTACAAAAGTAACGCACGTTCCAGCTGGCCATTTTATGGGCCCAGAAGGAATTGAAAGAGTTGGCGACGTATCAAATGTATTGTTTTCAAACGGATGGATCGAAGATGCTGACGGAACAGTTTACATTTATTATGCATCATCAGATACGCGAATGCATGTGGCAGTTTCATCAGTCGCAAAACTAATTGATTATGTTACAAATACCCCAGAAGATACTTTTATTTCTGCAGGTTCAGTAAAAACAATCATCAGCCAAATTGAAAAAAATAACGCAATATAATTCGTCGTGTCAGCAAAACTAAAGCAATTAAAATCTGAACTTTCAGCAGAACTTGATGCTATTTTAAAATATTGGTCAAAACATACGATCGATAATCAAAATGGCGGTTTTATTGGGCAAATTGATTTCAACGATCACATCCTCGCTAATTCTGAAAAAGGTGCGGTTTTAAATGCCCGAATTTTATGGTCTTTTTCTGCCAGTTATCAGGTTACTAAAAAAGAAGAACATAAAGAATTGGCTAAAAGAGCCTTCGAATTTCTTTCAAAATATTTTTATGATGCCGAATTTGGAGGATTATTTTGGAGCATAAATATAGACAAAACTCCAAAAGACACTAAAAATCAAATTTATGCGCTGGCTTTTGCGATCTACGGATTATCTGAATATTATGCTATTTCTAAAGATGAAAAAGCTTTAGAAATAGCCATCAATTTATACTTAAAAATTCAAGAAAATAGTTTTGACCCTGAAAATAAAGGCTATTTTGAAGCCTTCACACGCGATTGGCAAAATATTGACGATTTGCGTTTAAGTGAAAAAGACGCCAACGAAAAAAAGACAATGAATACACATTTGCATATTGTCGAAGCTTATGCCAATTTGTTCAAAGTCTGGAAAGATAAAACGCTCCAAAGTGATATTATTGGATTGCTTGAAACTATCCACAAGTATTTCATCAACACCAAAACTGGGCATTTACGTTTGTTTTTTGATGAAAACTGGGTCGAAAAACCAGATGTAATTTCATATGGTCATGATATTGAAGCCGCTTGGCTTTTATTGCAATGCGCGGAAGTATCTGAAGACAAAAGCTTGATTTCACGCTATCAGAAACACGCTGTTTTAATGGCAGAAGTTACAAAAGAAGGTTTGGATTCTGATGGCGGTTTATGGTACGAATTAGACCCAAAAAACAATGAATTAATCGCCGAAAAACATTGGTGGGTTCAAGCGGAAACTTTGATTGGTTTTTATAATGCCTACCAATTAACAGATGACGAAACGTATTTAGACATTGTTTTTAAAAATTGGGATTTCATTAAAAATTATATTATCGACAAACAAAACGGAGAATGGTTTTGGGGAATTTACCGAGATTATTCGTTGATTGAAAAAGACAAAGCAGGTTTCTGGAAATGTCCGTATCATAATAGCAGAGCCTGTTTGGAGCTTATTCAAAGAATACAAGATTAAGACATTTCGCACTCCAAATTTAGTATTGAATTAAAATATTGGTTATGAAAACACTATTCTTTTTTTACTTGCTATTTCTAATTACAATAACAAATGCACAAACCAATTTAATAAAAAATGGAGGATTTGAAACCGAGCTTCTTAATTGGAGAGGTGAAGAAAATGCCACGCTTTCTCCACTTGAAAAAAATTCGGAAAAAACAGTGCGAGCAATCAATCAATTTGTTGGTGCCGAGTGGAAAGCTTTAGATCAAATAATTACGTTGCCTAAAAACACTTTCGCTTTGGAATTCAGTGTTTGGATAAAATCTGATGCTATTGAAACTCAAAAAGAAGATTACAAATGTGGCGCGATGATCGTTGAATTTACGAACTCAGCTGACAAACAAATCATTGCAGAAAGAATTGCCCAAGCAACTGGTTCTACAAATTGGACCTTTTTCAAAAAAACATAAAAGTTCCTGCCGAAGCCAAGAAAATAAGAATCATGCTGGCCTTAGCACAAACAAACGGAACTGTCTTTTTTGATGATGTTAAAGTCATCGCTCTTTCAGAAGCAGAATATCTCAAAGCAAGCCCGACTAATGCAGAAAACTAATCAAGGAAATGAAACAAAACATTCTAAAAACAGCTTTCATAAGCATGTTAATTTTAACGCTCGGAGGCTGTTCCAGCAATGATGATTCAGAACCGAAAGTGATAGTTGATCCGCCGGTCGTGGTTGACACTGATCCGTTGACGACCACAAATGCCGCAACTTATTTAGTGGATCCAAATGCAACTAAAGAAACTGTAGCATTGTTTTATAATTTGAAAAAATTAGCAAAAACCAAAACCGCAATTGGACAGCAAGATGCTTTTAATAGTTTTTATCAAGATGCAGGTGGCGATTCTGATATTAAAAAAAACACAGGTTATGATCCTGCAATTTTAGGTTCAGATTTTATGTTTATTACCGATAAAAGCAATGACGGTACAGCAAATAATTGGTTTTATCAACAGGAACAAAAAATTGTTGCTGATGTAAAAGCCGCTTACGCGAAAGGTGCAATAAATACTTTTTGCTGGCATCTGAGAGAACCTAATAAAGAAGAATCTTTTAATGCCACCGATATGACTTCAGAGCAAAAAACTACCGCCTTTAAAAGCATTTTACCAGGAGGAGTGAACAATGAATGGTATAAGAAAAAGCTCGATAAAGTAGCCAGCGTTGTTTCAAATTTAAAAGGCTCAAATGGCGAATTGATTCCGATCATTTTCAGACCTTTTCATGAATTTGACGGAAGCTGGTTTTGGTGGGGAGCTAATTTTTCTACTGCCGATGAATACAAAAAAGCATATCAATTCACAGTTGATTATTTAAAAAACACTAAAGGCGTACACAATATTTTATATGCCTTTTCTCCTGACAATTCATACACTACACAAGCCGATTATTTAAGCCGTTATCCAGGTGATAATTATGTGGATATTATCGGGATGGATAATTATGGTGATTTTAATAATCAAGGTCAAACGGGAGCTGACAGAGCTAATAGCAAACTGAAAATACTTTCAGACTATGCAAAAACAAAAGTAAAAATCGCGACTTTGACCGAAACTGGTTATCGCGTAACAAGTACAACACCTGCTATTACCGATTGGTTTTCGACACTTTTATATAGCGTATTGACTAAAAATGACATTCAAATAAGTTATGTGATGTTTTGGAACAATAATAAAGACGGTTATTATGTTCCAAATAGTTCTGTCTCAAACACAACGGACTTTAAAAATTATAGTGCAAAAACAAAATCGGCTTTAGTGAATTCTTTGCCGAAAATGTATGAATTACCAAAATAAAACAGCCTAACAAACCTAACAGGTTTTAAAAACCTGTTAGGTTTAGCCTCTCAAAACATAAATAATGAAAAATATATTTCTAAAAACCCTTGGATTAACCTTAATTTTTTCTGCAATTGCTTGTCAGGCGCAGGAACGAATTACAGTAAAAGGAACACAATTTTATAAAGGCGATAAACCGTACGCTTACATTGGAACAAATTATTGGTACGGAAGTTTATTGGCTTCTAAAAAAGTGGGCGACAGAAAAAGATTGCTCCGCGAATTGGATTTGATGCAGAAAAACGGAATCGATAATTTGAGAATTTTAGTTGGAGGCGATGGCGGAAAATACGATTTTACCGTTCGTCCAGCTTTGCAATACGAGCAAGGAAAATATGACGAAGATTTGCTTGACGGATTAGATTTCCTGATTAACGAAATGCGTAAACGCAAAATGTATGCAGTTTTATATCTAACCAATAACTGGGAATGGTCTGGCGGAATGTCGCAATATTTGGAGTGGAACGGCAAAGGTCCTGTTCCGGTTCCAGGAATTGCGCCAAATACTTGGCCACAGTTTATGGCTTATACAGAACAATTTCATAGTTGTGAGCCTTGTATGACAGCTTTAGAAAATCATGTAAAATTTATAATGGGAAGAACAAATACATATTCTCATAAAAAATACACAGAAGATAATACCATTATGGCGTGGCAAGTTGGAAATGAACCGAGAACTTTTACTCCAGAAAATGAAGCAAAGTTCACAAAATGGCTGAACAACATTGTAAACTTAATGGATAGTTTAGACAAAAATCATTTGATTTCAACGGGTTCTGAAGGATTGAATAGTTCGAATGATGACATCGGGATTTTTGAAAGAACACATCAAAATCCGAATATTGATTATTTGACCATGCACATTTGGCCAAAAAACTGGGGTTGGTTTAAAGCCGATAACGCTGAAAAAACTTTGACACCAACACTAGAAAATGCTGGAAAATATATTGACAAACATGTAGCTGTTGCCAATCGTTTAAAGCGTCCAATTATTATTGAAGAATTTGGTTTGGGAAGAGAAAACGAAAGTTTATTACCAACGACATCAGTAGCGAACAGAAATATTTTTTACAATTATATTTTTGGCCGAGTTGCCGAAAGCCATAAAAATAATGGTCCGTTACAAGCGACAAATTTCTGGGGATTTGGTGGCGAAGGAAAAGCGGTTAATGAATCTGGAAAATGGAATCCAGGCGATCCTTTAACTACAGATCCGCCACAAGAACCACAAGGATTGAATTCAGTTTTTTCTTCGGATAAATCGACCTTGGATATTGTGAAAAAATATAATTTACAATTGAAAAAATAAAAATAGAATTCATTCCAATTTTCCGTAGAGACGCATTTCAATGCGTCTTATGCGCAAAGAATATCCTGAACGTAGACGCATTTCAATGCGTCTCTACGGAATAACAAAATCTAAATTTGATGAAAAAACACATTTCTATATTATTTATTTTTTTTCGATGATCGCAAATGCCCAGACTTGTGATGTTACAAAATATGGCGCAATTGGTGACGGAAAAACCATAAATACCAAGGCACTTCAAAATACAATTGATACTTGCTTTAAAAATGGAGGTGGAACTGTTTACGTGCCTTCGGGAGTTTTTTGACCGGAACTTTGAATCTAAAAAGCAATGTAAACCTTTATCTAGAAAGTGGAGCTGTCATAAAAGGAAGTTCAAACATTAACGATTACACTCCTGTAAACGGCGTTCATTATGGTATGTTTTTTACTGAAAATTCAGAAAACATTACAATCTCCGGAAGCGGAAATATTGATGCAAATGGAGCAGTTTTTTTTGATGCAACTAAAGCTAAAAAAATTGAATGGGGCGGAACTTCAGGAACTCGTCAAAAAGAAAATTTCAGGAAAGTTACAGATGGCGGCATTGGCGACGGACCAATTGTCCCAAAAGAAAGACCATATCAAACATTGATTTTTAGTAACTGCAAAAGAGTCACGATTAAAGATGTCTTTATTTCTAATTCTTCTTTCTGGACGATTCTGATTGCAGATTGTGATAGTGTTTTAATTGACGGAATAAGACTTTGGACAAATATGTTGACTCCCAACGCAGACGGAATTGATATTACCTCTGGAAATAATATAACGATCAGTAATTGTGATATTCGTACAGGTGACGACGCCATTATTGTTGTCGGTTACGCTTCGCATTTTGAAGTTCCGGGCTTTAAAGATTTACGTCACACTTCTGAAAATATCAATATTGTCAATTGCAATTTGCAGTCGGCTTCGAGTGCGATTCGAATTGGTTATTTTGATCATAATTCGGTTCGAAATATCAATATTTCAAATTGCAACATCGCCAATTCAACCAGAGGAATTGGGATTTTCCTAAGAGATCAAGGATCTTTAGAAAACATTAATATTTCAAATGTAAATATCGAAACCAAATTGAGAACCGGTGATTGGTGGGGAAATGGCGAGCCAATTCACATTTCGGCAGTTCGAGGAAAAGTGAAAGTTGCCGGAACAGAAACTGAGAAATTGGGCGTCGTAAAAAATGTGACTTTCAGTAATATTAATTGCAAAGCCGAAAACGGAATTTTAGTTTTTGGTTCTGAAGAAAGTATTTTGCAAAACATTAATTTTAAAAATATAACTTTCGAATTTATCGACAGCAAACTAAATGATGTTGCTGGCGGAAATATTGATCTTCGCGGTTGTCTGGACGAAAAACAACAACTTTTTCAACGTGATATTCCGGGAATTTATGGCCAATATGTTGACGGATTAACTATTGAAGATTTTAAATTAACGTGGACAAAACCCAGAATGCCATATTTTACTAACGGAATCGAAATCAATAATTTTAGTGACGTAAGAATTATTAATTTTAAAGGAACCGGATCGACAATTAATAAAACAGCAGTTCCCGTTCTATTAGAAAATGGTACAAAAACAAATCTGGATTTAGATAAAAAGATGGTTGTAAAAATGGTTAATGTTAAAAACTAAAAAGTCTTTGCGCCTTTGCGTCTTTGCGAGATTAAACAATTTAAGCTTTAATTATTTGGGCTGAAATTTGCTCGCAAAGACACAAAGGCGCAAAAGTTAAAATTACTACATTATGAAAAAAGCATTGTATTTCTTTTTCACAATATTGTTTATAAATCTTTCTCTTGCACAGAAAAAACAAGACTTCTCAGTAAATTCTCCAGATGGGAAAATTGAAGTTAAAATTACTGTGAACGATAAAATTTCATGGTCGATTTCGCATGAAAAAGATTTGATTCTGGCACCTTCAGAAATGTCTTTGACTTTGGACGAAAATCAGGTTTTAGGAAAAAATCCAATCGTTTTAAATTCAAAAAAAGGAAGTGTAAACAGTTCTTTTGAAACACCTTTATACAAAAAGAAATCCGTAAAAGATCAATACAACAAATTGACAATCAATTTTAAAAATGATTTCGGAATTGAATTTCGCGTTTTTGATGATGGCGCGGCTTATCGATTTCTAATCAAAAAGAAAAAGAGATTACAGTTAAATCAGAAGAAGTAGTTTTGAATTTCGATCAAGACTACAACACTTTAATGCCTTACGTTCGTGATTTAAGAAACCCAAAAGATCAATTTATTTCTTCGTTTGAATCGCATTATGAAAACAAAAAAATAAGTGAATTTTCAAAAGATACTTTAGCATTTTTACCTTTTTTAGTTGATTATAAAAACCATAAAAAAGCGGTTTTCCTGGAGGCTGATTTAGAAGATTATCCAGGCTTATTTGTTACTAATAATAAAAACAAAACAGGTTTTGAATCCCGTTTTTCTAAATACCCTACTCAAGAAACCAACGGCGGATTTAATTATCTCAACAAATTAATTACCGAAAGAGCCGATTATTTGGTCAAAACCAAAGGGACGCGAACTTTTCCGTGGAGAGCGATTATAATTTCTGAAAATGATTCAGCTTTAGCCAATAATGATATGGTTCAGAAATTATCCGAACCGTCAAGATTAAAAGATATTTCATGGATAAAACCCGGAAAAGTGGCTTGGGATTGGTGGAACGACTGGAATATTTACAATGTTGATTTCAAAGCAGGAATCAATACGCAGACTTATAAATATTATATTGATTTTGCTTCTAAAAACAAAGTCGAATATGTGGTTTTAGATGAAGGTTGGAGTGTTGAAACCGACATTATGAAACACAATCCGAATGTTGATTTGGAGGATTTGATTGCTTACGCGAAAGAAAAAAGTAGGCATTATTTTGTGGGCTTCGTGGATGGCAATCAATAATAGAATAGAAGCCGTTTTTGACAATTATGCAAAATTAGGTGTAAAAGGTTTTAAAGTTGATTTTATTGATCGTGACGATGCTAAAATGGTAAATTCAGTTTACGATATTGCACAAAAAGCCAGCAATCACAAACTCCTTTTGGATTTCCACGGCATGTACAAACCAACCGGAATTCAAAGAACTTTTCCGAACATCCTAAATTTTGAAGGCGTTAAAGGTTTAGAAAACAATAAATGGACACCAAATGATGATGTTCCGTTGTATGATTGTACAATTCCATTTATCAGGATGATGGCAGGCCCAATGGATTATACGCCGGGCGCAATGCGAAATGCAACTAAAAGTGAATTCAAACCAAGCCATTCGAACCCAATGAGTCAAGGAACAAGATGTCATCAATTGGCACTTTATACCATTTTTGAAGCTCCTTTACAAATGATGGCCGACAGTCCGACAGCTTTTATGAAGGAACAAGAAAGCACCGATTTTATCGCTAAAGTTCCAACGACTTTTGATGAAACCGTTGCTCTTGATGGTGAAGTTGGAAAATACGTTTCAATTGCCAGAAAAAAGACAATACTTGGTATTTAGGCGCAATTACAAACTGGGATTCAAGAGAAATTACAATTGATTTTTCTTTCCTCGAAAAAGGCAAAAAATTCCAAGCCGAAATTTTCTCAGACGGCCTAAACGCAGACAAAGCCGCAACTGATTATAAAAAAGAAATCATAACCATTGATTCGACAACAAAATTAAAATATCGTTTAGCTAGCGGTGGAGGATTGGCGATGATTATCAAATAAAAATAACAATTTTCAATTCCAAAATTCCAAAATTCCAAAATTCCAAAATTCCAAAATTCCAAAATTCCAAAATTCCAAAATTCCAAAAACTGGACTGAAGTCCAGCTCTACAATATGGATCGAGCCAAAGGCTCTCTTATCGATCCGAAGGAACGAATTATATTGTAGGGCTGGACTTCAGTCCATTTTAGATTATGAGAGTAAATTAAGCTAATATTTTTTCAATCGCATTCAATTCATCGTGCGTAAATTCCGTATTCTGCAAACAATCAATATTATTACACAATTGTTTTACCGAACTCGCACCAATTAAAACTGATGTAATTCGTTTGTCTTTTTGCAACCAAGCCAAAGCCATTTGTGCCAAAGATTGATTTCTATTTTGAGCAATTTCATTCAGCTGAATCAATTTCTGAATGCGTTCCTGCGTCACCTCATCTTCTCTCAAATGCCCATTCGGATTATGAGCGCGCGAGTTTTCTGGAATTCCGTTTAAATATTTATCTGTCAAAAGTCCTTGTGCCAAAGGCGAAAAAGCAATACAGCCTACTCCTTTTTCTTCTAAAACATCTAATAATCCATCTTCAACCCAACGTTGCAACATCGAATATTTTGCTTGATGAATCAAACAAGGCGTTCCTAATTGTTTCAAAACATCAACCGCAACACGAGTCTGCTCAGCCGAATAATTACTAATTCCAACATACAAAGCTTTTCCGCTTCTTACCGCATGGTCTAAAGCCATCATAGTTTCTTCAATCGGAGTTTCAGGATCTGGGCGATGCGAGTAGAAAATATCAACATAATCGATATTCATTCGTTTCAAACTTTGATCTAAACTCGAAAGCAGATATTTTCGTGACCCCCAGTCACCGTAAGGTCCTTTCCACATTGTATAACCTGCTTTTGTCGAAATTACGATTTCATCACGCAGATTCCCCTGAAAATTATGCCATAATATTTTACCAAAATTCTCTTCAGCAGAACCTGGAACCGGTCCATAATTATTCGCTAAATCAAAATGAGTTATCCCTTTATCAAAAGCCTCAATAGCAATACTTTCAGCATTTCCAAAATTATCAACTGACCCGAAGTTATGCCATAATCCTAAAGAAATTTCAGGCAGTAATAACCCGCTTTTTCCACATCTGTTATATTTCATTATTTTAGTTTAAGGTTGGTATTTTAATAGATTTTAAAGGTAAAAAAATAATTAAGTTGCACGTTTGTTTTGCCACAAAGGCACTAAGGCACAAAGTTTTTTTAAAATAATAGTCAATAGCGTCCAGCTTTAGCTGGATGAAAACATAAACACAATCAAAAAGGCTTTAGCCAAACTTTAAAGCTCGGCTAAAGCCTTTTTCTATTCAAATCTTATTCCCCTAGCTAAAGCTAGGGGCTATTCAAAAAATCTTTGCATCTTTGTCACTTTGTCACTTTGTCACTTTGCCTCTCAAAAAAAGTTACTCTTTTATTTCAAAACCACTCTGCAAACCTTTATCTGAACTTCCTCCAACCATGATTTTAAAAGTTCCCGGTTCAACTAAATAGATTCCTTCGTTATTATAAAAACCAAGTTCCTTATCCGTTAAAGTAAAGTTTACCGTTTTAGTTTCTCCTTTTTTCAGATTAACCAATTCAAAACCTTTCAATTCTTTTATTGGACGTACGATGCTTGCGTATTCATCATGAATATATAATTGAACGACTTCTTTTCCATCATAATTTCCAGTATTTGTGACCTCAACACTAACTTGAACTTTTTCTCCTTTTGCAAAATCTGATTTATTTATTTTCAGGTTTTTATAATCAAAAGTTGTGTAGCTCAAACCAAACCCAAACGGAAATTGAGGCGTTTTCTCCACATCCATATAATGCGACCAAAAAACGTTTTTATCGCTGTCAACTGGTCTTCCAGTGCTGTATTTGTTATAATAAATTGGCACTTGCCCAACATTTCTAGGAAACGACATTGGCAGTTTTCCACTTGGGTTATAATCTCCGTATAAAACCTGCGCTACAGCATTTCCAGTTTGAGTTCCTAATTGCCAAGCCTCAACAATGGCCGGAATATTTTCAGCCGCCCAAGGAATACTCAACGGACGACCATTATTCAAAACCAAAACTACATTTGGGTTTACCTTATAAATTTCTTCTAATAATTCTTGTTGCAATCCCGGTAGATTCAAATCTGTTCTACTTCTTCCCTCACCACTTTGGAAGCCATATTCACCTAAAACCATTACCACAACATCAGCATTTTTCGTCGCTGATTTTGCCGCTTCAAATCCGCTTTTATCAGTTGTATTAAAAATGGTTTCAGTTAAAAAAGTCGCTTTTTGTGTTAACAATTCTGCTCCTTTTTCAAAAACCAATTGATTGTCTTTATATTGCTCGCATTCCTTCTAAAACTGAAACAGCTGTATTATCATCGGCGACAATTCTCCAGCTTCCTAACGGACTGTTTTTATCATTTGCCAAAGCGCCAATCAAAGCAATTTTTTGTCCCGATTTCTTTAGCGGAAGCAAGTTTTTCTCGTTCCTCAATAAAACAATCGATTTTTTCGCCATGTCCAAAACACCATCATTATTGACCTTACTGCCAACAACTTCTTTCTCGCGTTTTTCATCACAATATCTATACGGATCATCAAATAATCCTAATTCAAATTTCACTCTTAAAATTCTACGAACAGCATCATCGACCAAAGCTTCTTTTACTTTTCCTGATTTTACCAAATCAACCAATTTCGCCACATACAAATACGATTCCATGTCCATGTCAGAACCTGCAATTACTGCTTTTGTTGTTGCATCAGCTTCATCTTTTGCATAACCGTGCACAATCATTTCACGAATCGAAGCGTAATCAGAAATCACAAATCCGTCAAACTTCCATTTTCCTTTTAAAATATCTCTTTGCAAAAAGGCATTTCCCGTTGCTGGTACACCATTCAAAGTATTAAACGAATTCATAAACGTACGAACTCCTGCCTCTACAGTCGCTTCAAAAGGTGGCAAAACCGAATTGTACAATTTCGAATTACTGATATCTACAATATTATATTCCAATCCCGCTTCAACATAACCGTAAGCGACAAAATGTTTCGCGCAAGCGAGCAATCGTATTTACTTTGGCCAAATCAGCAACGGTCTCACCTTGAAAACCTTTCACACGAGCATAACCCACTTTGCTTCCTAAATACGGATCTTCTCCTGCACCTTCCATCACACGCCCCCAACGTGCATCATTTGCAACGTCAACATTTGGTCCAAAAGTCCAGTTAATTCCAGATGCCGAAGCTTCATCAGCCGCAATCGCCGCCGATTTTTTAATCGCTTCTAAATCCCAGCTCGCCGCTTCAGCCAACGGAATAGGGCTTAACGTTTTATAGCCATGTATTACGTCAAAACCAATAATTAACGGAATTCCCAAACGAGTTTCTTCCACCGCAATTTTCTGCACAGCACGCACTTCTTTCACACCGCGCACCGTCAGCATTGAACCGACTAATCCTTTTCTTAAATGGTCGTATTTTAATTCGGCTGTTCCGCCTTTTGGAGCAGGTCCTGTCACATCCCAAAAACCGTTGTATTGATTCATTTGCCCTACTTTTTCCTCCAAAGTCATTAAAGGCAAAAGCAAATCTATACGCTGTTCAATAGTTTTATTTTTATCCAGATACGGCTTTTTTTGTGCATTCATATTTCCAATCGTAAAAAGGGAAAAGACCCCAATAATTATTATTTTTTTATTTTTCATGGTTAGTTTTTTTAAAAGCTACTAAGATGCTGAGATACTAAGATGCTAAGTTTTTTCTTTTGGGCGTGTCCCGCCGAAAAAGGCGGGTCGGGCTATCCGCTACAAGTCCTCGCACTTCCTTCGTCAGGCTGTGGGCTTTCCACTGCTATCCCTCACGCGAACGGTTTCAAAAGAACTTTTTCGGTTTTTATTTTTCAATACAAAGTTTTGTCAGACTGAGCGGAGTCGAAGTCCACAAACAAAATCGCCAATCTTTGCGGGACTTCGACTCCGCTCAGTCTGACATAAAATGCGGAAAAATCTAAAATCTTTACCCTTTGTTCTTTCCTCTTTCTTCTAAAATCTCAATATTCAGAACTAAAACAAGAAGCCGGCAAATTCACTTTATTAAACAAATCTGATTGAATTGTATTTCCCCACGCAAATCTCACTTTTGCTGGCTGAGCGACTTTTTTACTCGTCAAAATCACCTTATTATCTTTTATTGAAGCTTCAGCAGGAAAGAAAATCCCATCGGCTCCAGCCAATTCAAATTGATTCGAAACTTTGTCTTTAAAATAAAGTCCGTCAGCATAATCGAAAGAAACGATTACTTTGTTTTTTTCAATTTTATAGTCTTTATAAAGTGGCCCATTTACCAAATTAGAATTTAGTCCCGAAGCTTCGGGATACGTTTCAGCCAAAGCCAAATTAGCCAAACGAATTCCGACTGACTTTTTATTTTTTGGGTGAATATCAATTGTATCCGAAATATCCGAAGTCAAAACCATTCCGGTTTTTGGAATTTCTTTCAATAATTTTCTTTGAGAATTTCGAACCGTAACATTGGAGAAATTATTGCTTCCTGTTTTAAAAGGCGCAATCTGAACATAGTAAAACGGAAAATCATCTTTCCATTCTTTTCTCCAAGAAGTAATTAAAGCTCCTAACGTTTTATCATAAACCAAAGAACCAACATTAGATTCACCTTGATACCAAAGCGTTCCTGCAATTTTAAATCCAACAATTGGATAAATCATAGCGTTGTAAGCGCGTCCAGGTTGTCTCGGGCCGTATTCTTGCTCGTTAAGTTTTTTGGCATTTTCCAATAAAATTGGATCGCCGTTTACGACATCTTCCGGCATCCAGATTTCAGCTGGAGTTCCGCCCCAATTGGAAGAAATCAATCCAATTGGAACATTTTTCAAATCTTCTCTTAAACGTTTGGCAAAAAAATAACCAATTGCGCTAAAATATTTCATCGTTTCTGGAGTCGATTCTGTCCAATTTCCAAGTAAATTATTTTGTGGCGTTGTTGCAGTTAACTTTGGAACAGTAAAAAAACGAATATTAGGATTCGTCGCGTTTTTCATTTCTTCTTCACCATCGTCAATTCCCCAGCTTGCGGACATTTCCATATTTGATTGTCCGGAACAAAGCCAAACTTCGCCAATCAAAATATTTTTTAAAACCACTTCGTTGTAGCCTTTTATTGAAATTGAAAAAGGTCCGCCCGCTTCTGGAGTTTTAATCAACAATTCCCATTTTGCTTGATTGTTTGCAACCGTTTTATATTCTTGATTATTCCAGCTTGAAACCAATTTGATTTCTTCTTTTGGATTTGCCCAGCCCCAAATTTTCACTTCAGAATTGCGCTGTAAAACCATATTGTCACTAAAAATATTCGGAAGCGAAACGTTTGCCATCATAGTACTGGAGATCAATAAAAAGAAAACAAACTTATAGATATTATTTTTCATTTAGCAACTTCTTTAAAAAAGGACCATATTCATTTGCCATCACTTTTTGATCTGCAACATCAGGATGACCTAGACAGCCATTTGGTTTCATTGGTTTGAATTTGAAAATCAAAATTGGTTTGTGCGCTTTATCATCCGCGAAAGCGTTTTTAACTTTTTCAGACAATCTTCAAAAACAGCGGCCTTTTCGCCTCCAACCATAGGGCTATTTGTAATTACTATTTGTGCTTTTGGATTATGCTGATAAAGCATTTTTATGAAATTGATGTAATTCGAAACGTATTTTTCTGCATTAAAAGGCAATCTTTCTTTTTTGCCATCTCCTCCCGAAAAATCATTAGTTCCCAAAGCGATACTGATGATATTTGGCTGAAAAGCAAAATCATATTTAGGTTTCGAATTGTCTTTTGTCAAATACAAATTCTGATACACATCTGGCATTATTGCTTCGTCTTTGTTCTCATCATTCCAGTTGCGGTACATTCCAATTCCTGAAACAGAACTAGTCAAATAATCAACATCAATTGCTCTTGAAAGTGTTGGCCCATAAGCATAATATCCGTTATGATGATCCATGTATTCGCCTTTGTCACAATCAACAGAATCACTTGCGTGAAGACATGTTATAGAATCGCCTATAAATTCGATTTTCTTTTTCTTTTTAGATGAAATTGTAGTCAGTTTTGCAGTTGTTCCTGCAAATAAAACACCGCCCGTATGTGCTTCGGTATTTTTGTAGATTTCCAGTTTATGTTCTTTTTTATTTGAAGTTGTTTTTATTGGAAAAGATTGCGCACCACCTTTTTCAATTCTGACTTTCCCAAGATATTTCCCATCTAAAACTAAAGCAACATAATTATGGTGTTCATATGAATCAACGCTTTGAAGTAAAATCGAACATTCATTTCCTATAAAATTGAATGAAACCGAAGAGGCAGTTCCAATTAAAATAACATTATCATTTTGAAGTTTTTCAACTCGGCCTGCGTATAAAAAAGTTTTGTTTTTACTTTGGTTTTGCGACACACAAGCGGTTGTAACTAGTAAAAACGAAATTAAAAAAGGTATTTTTTTAAGAAACATACATTATTTGTTAAAATATAAATTAGATTCACAAATATATTTGAAATCTCTTAGATAGAAAGATACTAAAACGTCAAAACGTAATAAAAAAATACCACTCAAGCACATCAATCCTCGAATTACAGATGTCAATTCTTACATTTTACTTTGTTTTTCAATAACTAGGGTTTATCTTTAAATCAATTATTACTTTTTTTACAAAAATGAAATTGCGTCTATTAATTTTAATGCTACCCATTATTTTCTTTTCTTCCTTCAAAAAAGAAGAAAAGAAAATAACTTATAAAACTCAAATCCAATCAGAAATTGACCGTGATTCAATTATTGCTTTTGCAAAAAAATATTTAGGAACTCCTTATGTTTACGCGAGCAATAATCCCGAAAAAGGTTTCGACTGCTCTGGTTTTGTGAATTATGTTTTCAAAAACTATGGAGTGACTTTACCGCGAAGTTCTGGCGAATATAAAAACATTGGTAAAAAATTAAATCCCGAAGAATTTAAAGTTGGTGATATTTTGGTTTTTTATGGTTATAAAAACAATACCGTAATTGGGCATCTCGGAATTATTTGTGAAGCCAACGGTATGCAATCAAAATTTATTCATGCCTCGTCTGGAAAAGCACAATGCGTGACTATCACTGCACTTGATACAGAACATTACACCAAACGCTTTTATAAGTGTATTGATGTTTTGTCTGAGTAGTTTTTTGCCACTGATTTATTTTTCAGGCTCCCGATAGCTATCGGGATAAAAAGATTTGAGCAGATGCACGAAGATTTATTTTGCATAATCTGTTTATAAAAATCAAATTAAATCTGCTGAAATCTGCAAGATCTGCGTGAAACATCAAATCAAACATTTACTCTTCGGTCAATAATTTAAGCAGACTTTCATCTCTTTGATAAATATCTTTGTAGAAATTCATTTGGCCTTTTCTGTCAACCCAAGCAGTAAAATATCCAATATAAACTGGAACTTTCTTTTTTAAGCTAACCCAATTTTCTTTTCCTGCGTGCATCGCTTTGTCGATTCGAGCGGGAGTCCATTTTGGGTCATCTTTTAATAATTCGATAGCCAATTCACGAGGTTTTGCGACACGCACGCAACCGTGGCTGAAGGCTCTGCTTTCTCTTTCAAACAAACTTTTTGCTGGCGTATCATGCAAGTAAATGTTGCTTGAATTTGGAAACAAAAACTTCACCAAACCAAGCGAATTATTTTTCCCTGGAAGCTGGCGAACGGCGCCATTATTCCATTCTAGATTCTTCTTTTGCAAATAGTTTTTATCTCTTGCCATTCCAGGTTTGATCTCTGAATTGATAATACTTGTCGGAACATTCCAATACGGACTGAAAACAATATTATTCATCATCCCGCTGAAAATAACCGTTTTCGTCATCGCTTTTCCAACCACAACTGGCGAAATAAAAGCAATTTTTCCGTCTTCAATTATATACAATCTAAATTCAGGAATATTGACCTCGATGTATTTTTTCCCTTTTTCCAATTCAGGATCAATCCATCTGCATCGCTCCATATTGACAATAATGGTTTTGATTCGGTCAGAAACTGGAACATTCATTTCTGCAATATGCTCTGGCAGAATTATATTTTTAGGGGTTAATCCGTGATGCAGTTCATAGCTTTTCACTGCATTAATCAAAACCGTATCACAAACCGCACTTTTATTGTCTTCTTTGATATCATTTGTAATAAAAAGCCTTTCTCTAATTTGAGCCACTATATTTGATGAATCGCCTAATTTCAAGCTTTTATAATCCTCGCCTGTTTCAATAGTTTTCCATCCTCCATTTTTTTCAATATCACGATATTGTTTTAAAACATCTCGAAGCTTATAATATTGACTGAACATTTTGTTTTTGTGGTCATCATTTATAGTCGATTTTTGAAAAATAGAATCGGTTAAGGCGCGGTAATTGAGCTTTTTCCTCGGCAAAAGCCATTCAAGCGAAATACTAGTTTTTTCGTCAACTCCAGAATATACTTTTTCGGCATAATAGAAATACAAATTTGAAATCATTAAATCTGTATTTTCCTTCGACAACTTATTGTCGGTAATGGTTTCAAATACAGAATTGATTTCTTTATAAGGAAAGTTTGCTTTTAAACCTTCTTCATCAAGACCTTTATATTTATTGAATAAAGTATGTGCAAACTCATCAATTCCTTTATTATCCTGCCACAATTGCGTTGATTTATTTTTCTTGTATAAAGTAAAAACCTGATCTTGAAATTTGGCTAATTTTGGATATGTTGCATAAAAAGAAGCAATTTTAGAACTATCAATTGTAAGATGAAGTTCTGGAATTTCGACTTTGGCTTTTATTTGATTTTCTTCTTTTTTATCCCCTTTTGAATTACATGAAACAACAGCAAAAAGGCTAACGGCGGCAATAAACTGGTACCAGATTTTCATAATAAAATTTTTAATAAAAATAGGAAAGTTTTCATAAAAGCAAACCTTTCTAAAATGAAATTTTTAATAAATCTAACCTCTCAAAACAAATAAAAAAAGCCTCAAATACAGTGCGTATTTGAGGCTCACGATATAACCAACCTATTAAAATTCTAATTAAATAACAGTTCCTTTTAATGTCAGAACTTTTGGAGTTGTTTCAGCACTTGTCGTAACGGTTACTGTTTTTGTAAAAGCACCTTTGTTTGCCGCATTATAAGTCGCAGTAACTTTAGCTGTTTTTCCTGGCTGAATTGGCTCTTTAGTGTAATCTGTTGCAGTACAACCGCAAGATCCTTGAACATTTGTAATTACAACTGCTGTTTTCCCTGTGTTTTTGAATTCGTAAACAATTGCTTTTGGAGTTCCTTGCGGAATTTGTCCAACATCGATTGTTTCAGCTTTCCAAACAATTGTTGAAGCTGTTTCTACAGTTTTAGTTTCTGAAACTAATGATTTTACTGGCGCAACAGCCGAGAAAGACATTAAACCTAATGCCAAAGCTAACATGGAGATTTTGATCATTTTCATAGTTAAATATTTTTAGTGATTTATAGTTCTAAATTTGTATTTCAAAAGTATTTCAGAATAAATCAAATCGCTGTTAACCGCTTTCAAATCTTTGTTAACGACTTGTTAAGTGCTGTTTTTGAGAATAAATTTGATTAATATTACACTTTTAAAAAGCCATTTTTCTTGAAAATAAACAGACTCAATAGTATTATCCTCCTCGGATTAATTGCCATTATTAGCATCTTGGTAGCGCAATTGCTTTGGACAAAAGAGGCTTTTACATTAGAACAAAAAAGCTGAGCCAAAAAGCTCATATTGCCTTGCTTGAAGTTTCCCGAAAATTATATGAAGGAACAGATCATGAACATTCTTGCCAAAATCCTGTTCAAAAAATTTCAAACGATTATTATATTGTCAACATCGAGAATGATTTTGAACCCGATATTTTAGAATTTTATCTAAAATCGGAATTCAAAAAAATGAATATTACGACCGATTTTGAATATGCAATGTACAATTGCCAAAGTGATGAAATGGTTTATGGCGATTATGTTTCTTTGTCAAAAAAAGGAAAACAAAACAAAACGGTCTATTTCCCGAAACACAAAAATTTAGTGTATTATTTTGCGGTTCGTTTCCCGAATGAAACGACTTATTTATTTAGTTCAATGCGTTTTTGGTTTGTGCTTTCTACCGCACTGATTTTGATTTTGCTCATCTATGTATATTCTATTTTTAAGCTTTTACAGCAAAAAAAATACTCCGAGCTTCAAAGAGATTTCATCAATAATATGACACATGAATTTAAAACACCTTTATCATCCATTTTAATTGCATCGAAATATTTAATTGAGCAAAACCCAATTAAAGAAGATAAAAAACTATATACCTATACCGATATTATTATCAATCAGAGCAATAAACTGAACAATCATATTGAAAAGATTCTGAATATCGCTAAGTCAGATTATGCTCCTTTGGAAATAAAAAAGAAACTGTTTTAATTGTTCCGATTATTGAAGAAACGATTGAAAACATTCAATTGAAATATCCTGAAGCTTCAGTTAAAATCGAAACGACTTCAAAAGATTTCAAAATTGAAACAGATGTTTTCCATTTTCATAATTTAGTTTACAATTTACTTGACAACGCCATAAAATATTGCACGGAAAAACCAGAAATTTTAGTTCAGATTACACAGCAAAATCAAATCCTAAAATTGGCTTTTATTGATAACGGAATTGGAATTCCTGTTAAAAACATTTCCTTTATCTTTGATAAGTTTTATCGCGTAAAAAACGAGAAAAGCAATGAAGTAAACGGTTTCGGACTTGGTTTATATTATGTGAAAGAAATCTGCAGTCTTCAAAATTGGAAAATTAAAGCCGAAAACAATCAAGAAAAAGGCATCACTATAACTTTATCAATTCCTTATAAAAAATGAAACAATTCAAGATACTTTATACCGAAGATGATGAAACTTTAGCGTTTTTAACCAAAGATAATTTGGAACAAAACAACTATACTGTTGTGCATTGTTGCGATGGATTGTCTGGTTTGGAAAATTTCAAAAAAGAAAAATTTGACATTTGCATTTTTGATATTATGATGCCAAAAATGGACGGTTTCGATTTAGCTACCGAAGTCAGAAAATTAAATACTGATATTCCGATTATTTTTCTTTCAGCAAAAACATTAAAAGAAGACCGGATCAAAGGTTTGCGTTTGGGCGCCGACGATTATTTGGTAAAACCTTTCAGTATTGAGGAATTGCTTTTGAAAATTGAAATATTTTTAAAACGTTCGCAGAAAAATGCTCCATTAGAAAAATCGGTTTATGAGATTGGGAAGTATAATTTTGATATCAATAATTTTATTCTTTTTAATAAAGATGAAAAAATCAGTCTTACGCAACGTGAAGCCGAACTGCTAAAACTTTTTCTTGATAACAAAAATCTCGTTTTAAAAAGAGAACAAATCTTGACAGCACTTTGGGGAACTGATGATTATTTTATGGGGCGAAGCCTTGATGTTTTTATTTCGCGACTGCGTAAAATATTGGTAAACGAAAAAGATATTTCTATTGAAAACTTGCATGGAATAGGGTTTCGTTTTTCTATTGCGTAATTTAATTCCTAACAATTCCATTAAAAATAAAGAAAAATCTGTAAATAGATTTTGAAAAATCTTTGTATTTTTAAGTTCTAATTTTGTCAGATATGAAAATACATCATTTGCGAAATGCGACTTTAGTAATTGAAACCGAAAAACATGTAATTCTGGTTGACCCAATGTTGGGAAAAAGAAAAACAATCCCGCCATTCACCATTTTCCGTTATAAACCAAAAAGAAATCCTCTAGTTGCATTACCCAAAAACAGCAGAGAAATTTTAAGCAACGTAACGCATTGCTTAATTACGCATTTGCATCCAGATCATATCGACAAAGCAGGCGAAGTTTATTTAAGACGAAAAAGCATTCCAGTTATATGCAGTTCGAAAGATGAAAAAGAACTGACAAAACGAGGCTTAAAAATTGTTCAAACTTTAAATTATTGGGAACCTCAGCCTTTTCTTGATGGAAGAATTATTGGTATCCCTGCACTTCATGGCTACAGATTCATTGCAAAACTTATGGGCAATGTAATGGGGTTTTATATTGAACTTGCCGATGAAAAATCGATTTACATAAGTTCTGACACTATTTTTACTGATGATGTTCAAAAAGTCCTTATAGAACTCAAACCAGATATTGCCACTGTTGCCTGCGGAACCGCCAGACTTGATTTTGGACAACCATTATTAATGCGAATGAATGACATTTTGAAATTTGCCGCTCTTGCGCCAGGAAAAGTTTTTGCCAATCATCTTGAAGCCTTAAATCATTGCCCGACAACTCGTGAGGAATTAAAAAGAGCACTTTCGGAAAATGATCTTTTATCAAAAACTGCAATTCCTAGTGATGGAACTTTTGTAGAGTATTGATTTATAAAACCAATAATCCAAATTCTCTCAACGTATTCACAGGTTTTGAATACCAAAACAATTCAAAATCCTCTAAAGAATCCTGATTTTCAAAATCATTTTTCACTTCCTGAAAAGTGTAATTTTTAGGGCCCGAAACCGAGATATTTGTCAAAATCGAAAGCGACCATTCGCCTTCATCTTTACTGGTTTGAATGGTGAAGCTTTCTTTTTGTCATGAAAAGTCAGGGACATCATTTCCCAGCTTCTTCCTTTTTTTGATTTTGTAAAAATTTCTGCAGAAGGCTTTCCTCCTAACCAAACTACTTTTGCATTTGGTTTTGTGTTGAAATCGTTTTGTTCTTCTAAAGCATTAAAAATAAAATCGGGATCGATTTTTGTTTTCGGAATTTTAAAATCGAACCAATCTTGCAATTCATAATCAAAACAGATTCCGTGCATAAAATTGAAAAGCGATTTCTTTAATCCGAAACTGAATTTGTCATGATTGATTCCTGTAGAATCAGTGTATTCAATATCATTGTTAGCAAAAGTTCCGATTGCTTCAGTTTTTTTGGTCACGCCAAATTGCTCCGGATACAATCCAACAGGACTGTGTGCTGTAAGCGCAAACTGATGCCAAAATCCAGATTGCAAAACGCCAGCTTCAAACAATTGGCGCACCATTTCCAGACTGTCAACTGTTTCTTGAATCGTTTGTGTTGGATATCCGTACATCAAATAGGCGTGCACCATAATTCCAGCTTCGGTAAAATTTCGTGTAACTTTAGCAACTTGCTCAACCGTAACGCCTTTATCAATCAATTTCAACAAACGGTCAGAGGCCACTTCTAAACCGCCGGAAACAGCAATACAACCAGAAGCTTTTAGCAATAAACACAAATCTTTTGAAAAACTTTTTCAAAACGAATATTCGTCCACCAAGTTACCGCCAGTTTTCTTTTCAAAATTTCAAGAGCTACGGCACGCATTAATGCAGGCGACGCGGCTTCATCAACAAAATGGAATCCGTTTTGGCCAGTTTGTTCGATCAATTCTTCCATTCGATCACAAAGCAAACTTGCGGCAACAGGTTCGTACACTTTGATATAATCCAAAGAAATATCACAAAACGTGCATTTCCCCCAATAACAGCCGTGTGCCATCGTGAGTTTATTCCAACGCCCATCGCTCCACATTCGATGCATTGGATTTACAATTTCAATCACTGAAATATATTTGTCCAAAGGCAAATCTGAATAATCTGGAGTTCCGACTTGTGATTGTTTGTAATCGTGTTTTAAAGAATTGTTTTTGTAAACAACTTCTCCATTTTCTAATAAAAAAGTTCTTTTGAAAGAATTGGAATTTGGGTTTTCTAAATTGAAAATTAATTCTTCGATTGGTACTTCTCCATCATCTAAAGTGATAAAGTCAAAAAACTCAAAAACACGTTTGTCAGAAAGTGAACGCAATTCGGTATTTGGAAAACCACCGCCCATCGAAATTTTGATTTCAGGATGATGTTGTTTTACCCATTGGGCACATCGAAACGCACTATATAAATTTCCTGGAAACGGAACTGAAATTAAAAACAAAGTTGGTTTTACAGCTTCAATTTTAACTTTTAAAAGCGAGATCAAAATCGAATCGATATAAGTTGGTTCTTTTTGAAGTTCCAAATACAATTCGTCAAACGAATTTGCACTTCGTCCTAAACGTTCGGCATATCGGCTGAAGCCAAAATTCTCATCGACACATTCCACAATAAAATCCGAAATATCTTCAAGATATAAAGTCGCCAAATGTTTTGCTTTATCTTGCGTTCCCATTGTTCCAAAAGCCCAATCAAGCTCTTCTAATTGTGCAAAACGAGAAGCTTCGGGCAAAAAATCTTCTTGACAAATCTGCAATGCCAAAGTTGGATTTTTCCCTTGCAAAAACTGGATTACTGGATCAATTGTTTTGATGTATTCATCCTGTAAAGCAAAAATACGTTTCGAATTATCCGAGATTTCAGAGTGAACTTCAAACTTGAAACGTGAAACGTGAAACAAATCAACAAGTCCTTTTTTCGAAAACAATTCGAGAATCACATCAATACCCAAATCAGCCTGAACTGATTCGATATTTTTAGTGTTTAAAAAACCTTTTATATACGCCGTTGCCGGATACGGAGTATTCAGTTGAGTAAAAGGCGGTGTAATTACAAAAAGTTTCGTTTTCAAAAGGGAATTATTTTTTTGCAAAAATACGGGTTATTGGGGACTTTTTCAGGAAAAGATTTTAATGTTCTGGGGTTTGAATTTTTGGTTTTGTTTTGTAGATATTTAATTACATTTGCGACAATGCAAATCAGTTTAAATGAATCAAAAACTACTTTTAATTTTCTTTTTAGTTGGCACCCAATTATTTTCTCAAAACAAAAACCAATCTATTGGTTTCAAAGAGAATAAAGGTCAGATTGTTGATCAAAAAGGAAAGCTGAATACTTCAGTTTTGTATTTATTAAATTCCAACGGATTAAATGTACAATTGAAGAAAACTGGATTTTCATATGATATTTATGAAGTAAAAAAGATTCCTTTAACAGAAACTAAAGATCCTAGAAATGAACGAGAAAATTCTTCACATTTTCAAAATAACAAAAATGAACAAGAAACTAATTTTAAACTAGAATATACTTTTCACAGAATCGATATTGACTTTGTAAATTCAAATTCTAAAGTTGAATTAATTGCCGAACAAAAATCAACTGATTTTGACAACTATTATAATGTTCCAAACAAACCCGAAGGAGTTCTCGGTGTTTATCAATTCAAACAAGTTACTTATAAAAACATTTATCCAAACATTGATGTTGTTTTTACAATTCCTGCTGACCCTCAGAAAACCGTTGAGTATAATTTCGTAATTCATCCGAAAGGAAAAATTTCAGACATTCAATTGAAATTTAATGGTGCTGAAACATATTTGGTTGACAACAAAATCCTAATGAATGTTCGTTTTGGAAAAATGGAGGAAACATTGCCAGCCAGTTGGATTGAAGATGGAAATACAAAAAAGGAAATTGCTGTCGAGTATCGAAAGATAAAGAAAGATGTTTATGGCTTTGGTTCCTCTAATACTGTAAATGGGAAAACTGTTGTTATTGATCCGGTGCCAGTTCGTCTTTGGGGAACATTCTATGGTGATCAAGAAAATTATGGTGGAAATGCTTTTGCTGGTATCGCAACGGATTTACTTGGCAATAATTATTTAGCCGGAATTACTTCGATTTCTAATTCATCATATGCAACATCAGGTGCTCATCAAGTCACAATTGGAAATCCTGGCACGATGGATTACGATGGAATAATAGTAAAATTTTCTCCCACGGGAAAAAAATATGGGCAACGTATTATGGAGGAGAAAAATTGGACAAGATCTATTCAATTAAAACTGACTTCCAAAACAATGTTATTATTGCAGGTCAAACTGAAAGCAAAAAAAACATTAGCACCATGGGACCAATAACTCCTTCTTACCAAAACCAATATGATGATGCATTTTTGGTAAAATTTAATGAGTCGGGTGTGAGACTCTGGGGTACTTATTTTGGAGGAAGTTATGATGATGTCGCGTATAGTATTGATATTGATAAAGACAATAACATTTTCATGGTTGGTAGTTTTGCAATTAATCATTATGAGAATATTTTTAACTCGCCAATAGGTGATGGATTTATAACTAAATACAATCCTAATGGAACTCTTCTTTGGCAAAAATTATATGGCGGAAAAGGAACAGATGAATTTAGAGCAATTAAAGTAGGAGAAAATTTTATAGCGGTTGGAGGATTTTCCAATGGTGCAGATAATATTTCAACACCTGGTGTTTTTCAAGAAGATCTTTACGACAAAAATAATTTTTCCAGTAACGGGATAGTATTTAAATTAAATTTAAATGGAGATAGAATATGGAGCACATATTATGGAGGAGAGTCTATTGATAAAATTCACGCAATTGAAATTGACGATGAAAATAATATATATATAGGAGGAGAATCACATAGTTCAAAAAACATTGCCACTCCAAATTCTTTTGATGATTATAGCATATATAGCAATACTGGCTTTTTTGCTAAATTGGATCAACATGGACAGAGATTATGGGGATCATATTTAGGGCTTGATACCGAAATCTATTCCCTTGTTTTTACAAATAATGCATTATACATTGGAGGAAATGGTGGGTATGACAATTCAATAACAAGTTTATGTGCATACAAACGAACAGGTTATTCTGGAGGATATATTGGTAAATTTTCAAAAAATGGAGAATTTATTTGGGGGAGCTATATTGGAGGATTCGACCAATATAGTCAAACCGGAATAACAATTAAAAACAATCAAATTGTCGTTGGCGGAACATCTATTATGATTAATGATGGAATTGCGGATCAAGATTCATATCAATCCAACATTTTAGGCCCTAAAAATTTCTATCTAATGAAATTCTCAGAAGAAACGAATTGTAATATTAATGCAAATCCAACCAGCAATTCACCAGTTTGTCTTGGCGAAACCCTAAATTTAAATGCTGATCCTGGTTATAATTATGTATGGACTGGTCCTAATAACTTTTCAAGCAACTTACAAAATCCAATTATCACAAATGTAACAAATGCAAATAGTGGTACATATCATTTAACAGCAAGTGATAATTGTGGATGCGAAAAAAATATGACATTCAAGTAATAATAGGAGATATTGAACCACCAATTCCAGTTTTAGCAACTCTTCCAACAATAACAAGAGATTGCAATACGACGGTCACAACAATTCCAACAGCTAATGATGCTTGTGCAGGAGTAATCAATGCAACAACCACAAGTCCGTTGTCTTATGCTTTGCCAGGAAATTATACAATTGTTTGGAATTATAACGATGGGAACGGAAATTCATCTACGCAAAACCAAACTGTAACCATTACAAGTCAGCCATTGCCAACAGCAAATTCTCCACAAACTTTTTGTGTTCAGCAAAATGCAACTTTAAATGAAATTCAAATAACAGGTCAAAACATAAAATGGTACAGTAACTTAACAAACGGAACACTTGTTTCACCTACAACTGTAGCTCAAGATAAGACAACCTATTATGCTTCGCAAACTATAAACGGTTGCGAAAGCAATAGAATTCCAGTTACAATTAATATCCAAGTCACTCCTGCACCAACAGGAAATACAAATCAACCATTTTGTACAGGCCAAACTCCAACAATCGCTAATATTCAAGTTACTGGAACCACGATAAAATGGTATGATGCGCAAAATAATGGTTCTTTATTATCAGAAACAACAAGTCTTGTTAACGGAAAAACCTATTACGCTTCACAAACTGTAAATGGTTGCGAAGGACCTCGATTTGGAGTTACGATTTCGATTGTAAATACACCGCCTGCACCTACTGCAAATGCAAATCAGACATTCTGTAAAAGCGAAAATGCAACATTAAACAACATTCAAATTTCTGGACAAAACATAAAATGGTTTGATACTGCAATGTCTGCATCAACTTTGCCTAACACAACTTTATTAGAAAACAACAGAACGTATTATGCCTCACAAACTATTGGATGTGAAAGCGACAGAACTCCAGTTTTAGTTCGTGTTTATGACACTGCTATGCCAACAGGAAATAGCAGTCAGCTTTTTTGTATTGATGAAAATGCTACAATTGCAAATCTTAATATCATTGGAACAAATATCAAATGGTACAATTCTTCAACAAACGGGGCGCTTTTGCCAACAACAACTTTATTGCAAAATCAGACGTATTATGCAAGCCAAACACTTAATAATTGCGAGAGCCAAAGATTTGCTGTTTCTGTAAAAATTCAAGATCCTCAAAACCCTATCGCTTCTTCTCCTCAAACCTTCTGTGTGCAACAGAAGGCAAAAATTAGTGACATTACTATTTCAGGCGAAAACTTAAAATGGTTTGAAAGTCCAACTTCGACAATAAGTTTGTCCGAATCAACTTTACTTGAAAACGGGATGACTTATTATGCATCAGAAGAAATAAATAATTGTGAAAGTGGCAGAGTTCCTGTTTCTATCAATGTTCTTGAAGCAACTGCTGGAAATTGCATCAATTTTGTAGACGAGCTTCCTTTTCCTAAATTCTTTACGCCAAATGGCGATGGTTACAATGATCATTGGACAATAGATTTTGCCTATTTGGCACCAAATACCGCAATTAGAATATTTGACCGATACGGGAAATTTATTAAAGAATTAAGCAACGGTACTGCTTGGGATGGAAATTATCTAGGCCAACAACAACCTGCTTCAGATTATTGGTTTATTGTGACCAGAGCAAATGGAAAAGAATTTAGAGGACATTTTAGCTTGAAAAGATAGATTTAATTACAAAGTTCGCATTGATTTAAATAAAGATTTAAATCAATGCGAACTTCAATTCATAAATTCAAAATTTATCTATTTCGTCTGCAACACCATCCAGCTTGAAATTTCTTCTAAAGCTATAGGCGAAAAAGTCTGCTCTATTTTTTCATATTCTTCGGGAGAACCTGTTTGACATTCCTGAAACATATGATTTAAATCAGGAAGTTCTTTTGTTGTTACATTTTTGTTCCCTGCTTTTGACAACGCATTTTTAATAGCTTCTAAGTCAAGAGTAGCAGGAACTTGCAAATCTTTACTGCCATTAAGTGCTAAAACTGGACATTTTACTTTTGCTAAATTTACCGCTGGATCCATTTTTAAAAAATAATACATCCAATTATTTGTAATTTGTCGCGTCAATGTTTTTGCAAAATCAACATTATATTTCGACGTAAAATAAGCCATGATATTTTTTTCAAATTTTCATCATTTACAGAAGAGGCAATAATAATATCATAAGCACCTCTAAAAATTTCTTGTGCTTTTTGAATTTCACTTTCTGGAACACCACTTACTTTTTCAATTGCTTCCTTTTGCAAAAGCAATAATTTCTCGCCTCGAATTCCCGGTCCTGCCAGCAAAACAATAAAATCAATTGCAGATGAATTTCCAGCAACAATTGGAGCAATTATTCCCCCTCGCTATGACCTATTAATCCAATTTTCTTTTTATTAATCTCTTTTCTGGTTTGCAAATAATCAACTCCGGCCTGAACATCTCGCGCAAAATCAGCAGTTGTAGCTTTTGAAATATCTCCTGATGATTGTGCAACACCACGATCATCAAAACGCAATACTGCAAAACCATTTTTGGTCAAAAAATCGGCCAAAACAAGATATGGTTTATGTCCTAGAGTTTCTCCATCCCTATTTTGTCCACCGCTTCCTGAAATTAAAATCACAGCCGGGAAATTACCCTCTTTTTTAGGAAGAGACAGCGTTCCGGCCAAAACTACTTTATCTGTTTTATTTTCGAATTTGACATCTTCAGTATAATATGAATATGGTTTTTGAGGTTCTTGAGGTCTCCCGTAAACTTGTTTCTGAAGCAATTCTTTAGACAAATTCAATTCTAAAGATTGTCCGCCTTGCGTAAATTTCCCAATAATAGTATTGTCTTTATTCAAAGTTCCTTCATAGGAAATTAGAGCTTTTGGCATTTCCAATTTTAAAACTGAATTTTCAAAACTCGCTTTTTCCATCGGAATTCCCATAGCTTTCTGATCAGGACTGTCCATTGTCGCACTGTATCCGGTTTCAGTTTTATTGACATTAAACACAACTATTAATTGCGTTCCGGGCACTTTCAAAAGTCCATTCCATTGTCCTTCTATTTCTTGCCCATTCATTATAAATGAAATTAAAGCTGTAATTATAATAAGTATTGTTTTTATCATTTTTTAGATGCTTTAAATAATTAAGAATTATGATTTCCTTCTTTTTCTCCAATTGCTTGAATTTGAAAAAAGAATAGACAACTGGCACTAAAGCCAAAGTAATTCCGATACCAACAAACGCTTTCGCGAAAATAAAGCCCGAAAACAGGATACCTCCAAGAACAATAAAAAAGCCTCCAAAAAACCAAAGCTTACCAGCAAACGTATGAGTAGCTTTCCAAACTTCCTTGTTTTCCAGCGTCCAAGGTGTTCTAATCCCGATAAAATAATTAGGCTGAATAACTTTAAAATAATTCCCTAAAACCATTATTAAAAGTCCGACTAATATGTGCATAAAATTTAGACTAGAAGTAGATTGATTTTTTGCAACATACAGAAGAAACAAAGAAAGCAAAGACATCAACAACACTAAAAAAACTTTAATTGATAAAACTTTTTCCCCATTAAAGAAATCCTTTTTTTAGGATCAATTTTTGGCGCCACTGATAGTATTATGTACATTAAAACAGGAAGCATAAAAACTAAAAGCAACAAACTAAACTTATTTCCCCAATTATCAATTTCGCCATTCATATTCCAGTGAATTGGTACTTTTTCCGGAAGACTGTTCCAAATAAATGCCAAATACGCAAACGGAATAAGAACAATTCCAATAATTGGAAGCTCTTTTTTAAATTCTAAATTCATTTTTTTATTTCTTAAAGGTTAGTATCCACTGCAAAACATCTTCCATTATGGTGGTATTGATGGAATAAATAATGAATTGCCCGTTTTTTTCAGATGTAATTAAATCTGCTCGTTTTAAAATATCTAAATGATGAGAAATACTGGGTTTCGAAATATTAAAAGCATCGGCAATTTCTCCCGCTGTCAAATCTCTCTCTTTCAAAAGTTCTAGAATTTCTCTTCGGGTTGCATCATTTAATGCTTTAAAAATCTCATTCATTATTTAAACATTTAGACAAATATCTAAATACTTTTTTAATTTGCAAAAAAAGCGACAATTTTCTTATTGCTCGCTTTTTTATATAATTGAAAATTAAACTAAAACTTATGCTCGTCCTTACTAATCACGAATAGAGAAATCAACGAAATAAAAGCGGCTATCATTAAATATATACCAACATAACTTACACTGTATGTTTTAGCCAGCCAGATAGCAATCATTGGCGCAAAAGCCGCACCAAGAATTCCTGCTAAATTAAAAGTCAAAGAGGCGCCAGAATAACGAACATTCGTAGGAAACAACTCGGATAAAAAGGTTCCCAACGGGCCATAAGTGAATCCCATTAAAGCCATTCCGATGCAAGCAAAAGTAGCCACTAACGCAATATTCCCTGTACTCAAAAAGAATGAAAAGAAAGATCCAAAAATTGCAATCGCCGCTGTAGCCAAAATAAGCATTTTTCGGCGTCCAATTTTATCAGCCACTACAGCCGAAACCGGAATAAAAAGCGCAAAAAACAATACTGAGAACAATTGAATCAACAATCCATCTCTTTTAACGATTCCTAAATCTGATGTTGCCCAACTTAGCGTAAAAACGGTCATTAAATAAAAAACCAAAAAAGTTGTAATTGCGACAAAAGTTCCAAAAATCAATTGGTTCTTATATGATTTAACCAACTCAAAGAAAGGCACTTTAATCTCTTCTTGTTCTTTCTTAGCAGTTTCAAAAGAAGGTGTTTCTGTAATTTTTGTTCGGATATAAAAACCTACTACCACTAAAAGCGCACTGGCAATAAACGGAATTCTCCAGCCATAATTCATAAAATCCTCATTACTCATAGAATCTGTCAGCAATAAAAAGGTTCCGCCAGAAAGCAACAACCCAATTGGCGCGCCTAATTGCGGAAACATTCCATACCAAGCTCGTTTATGCGGTGGCGCATTTTCGATCGCAAGCAAAACGGCTCCGCCCCATTCTCCGCCTAAACCAACTCCTTGGCCAAATCGGCAAAGCATTAATAATAAAGGCGCCGCAACCCCAATACTAGCATAACTCGGTAAAAATCCAATTGCAACGGTCGAAATTCCCATTGTTAGTAAAGCCGCAACCAAGGTAAATTTACGCCCAATTTTATCTCCATAATGTCCAAAAAAGCTGAACCCAACGGACGCGATAAAAAAGCAATCGAAAAGGTAGCTAACGATTCAAGAGTCGCCATAGTCGAATCGGCACTTGGAAAAAATAATTGAGGAAAAACCAATACTGCGGCATTGGCATAAATATAGAAATCAAAAAATTCAATTGTGGTGCCTATAAGACTTCCAAAAAGAACGTGTTTTAATGAGTTCTTTTGATTTGGGTTATTTTTCATGTAAAATAGATATAACTTTTTTTGATTACAAAAATATAGTTTCATTATTAATAATTCATATTTAACAGAAATAGTTTTAAAACAACAATTGCATTTTAACAAATTTCATATATTTTACATTTTACAGATTTTTATTTCGGCTAAAATTAAAAACTTGATTTTATGACCTTTAATAATCATTAACAAAAAATCAAATCATAAGCTATCGTTAAAAACATTTTTAACTGTATATTTTCATTAAATTTACAGCTATCAAAAATAAATCTAAAATTATGCCTACCGACTGTATCAGCTATCAAACCTCAGGATATTTCTCTGCCTTGATACAAGATTATTTAGATCAAAAACCAGCACTTCAATCTTTATATAATAATTTTCCAACTTTGGAAAATTTCGAAAAACAAATCGAAGAAAAGAAATCCAATTTTGATAATAAAAACCGAATCCCATTGGTTGAAACATTAAAAAAACAATATCAAAATATTGAGATTTCAGATTCAACAAAACAAAATATTGAGCTTTTAGCACTCGAAAATACTTTCACAATTACAACCGGGCATCAGTTAAATTTATTTAGCGGACCTTTATATTTCTTGTACAAAATCATTTCAACAATTAATTTGACCAAAGAATTAAAGTCAAAATATCCTTCAAATAATTTTGTTCCGATTTATTGGATGGCGACTGAAGATCATGATTTTGAAGAAATCAATTATTTTAATTTTAAAGGAAAAAAATTCAGATGGAATAAAGAAAGTACTGGCCCTGTGGGCCGACTTTCAACTGAAGGTTTAGCTGAATTTTTAGAAATATATTCATTAGAATTAGGATCGAGCACAAATGCAAATACGCTAAAAAAGCTTTTTGAAGATGCTTATTTGAAGCATGATAATTTGGCTGACGCAACACGCTTTTTGGCTGACAGCTTATTTTCAAATTATGGATTAGTTATTATTGATGCAGATGATAATACTTTGAAGCAAGCTTTTATTCCGTTTGCTAAAGAAGAATTAGAAAAAAACACTTCATACAAAGCGGTTCAAAAAACAATTGAATCACTAAAAGATTATACCGTTCAGGTAAATCCGCGCGAGATTAATTTGTTTTATATTGAAGATGATTTGCGTGAAAGAATCATTTTTGAGAACGACAAATACCATGTAAACAATACTAAAATTGCTTTTTCAAAAGACGAAATATTCAATTTGCTAGAAAGCAATCCAGAGAAATTTAGTCCAAATGTAATTATGCGTCCGCTGTATCAAGAAATTATTCTTCCTAATTTATGCTACATTGGCGGAGGCGGAGAAATTGCCTATTGGTTGGAATTGAAATCTTTTTTTGATGCTGTAAATATTACTTTTCCAATCCTTTTAGTTCGAAATTCTGTGCTTTTGACAACTGAAAAACAAGCTAAAAAAGCCGATAATTTAAATTTAAGCTGGAAAGATTTATTTACAAAACAAGAGAATTTAGTAAATGCGATTACGCATAAAATTTCTGCTTTTCCAATTGATTTAACACCTCAAAAAGAAGCACTAAAAACACAATTTGAATATCTTTACAACTTAGCAAATCAAACTGACAAATCTTTTTCTGGCGCCGTAAAAGCACAAGAAGCCAAGCAAACAAAGGGTTTAGAAAATTTAGAGAAACGCTTATTAAAAGCCCAAAAAAGAAACCTAAATGATCAACTGCAACGTGTTATAGATTTGCAATGCGAATTGTTCCCAAATAATAGTTTGCAAGAACGTCAAAGCAATTTTTCTGAATTTTATATGGAAAAAGGCGATCAGTTGATTCCGCTTTTAATCCAAAAACTGAAACCATTAGAAATGAATTTTAACATCATAACAATTTAAAAAATAGCCACGAATTCACGAATTTTCATTTAATTAATTCGTGACCCTAACGATAGCGAACAGGCGAAGCAATTCGTGGCAAAAAAACATATAATAATTCTTGAGGACCAAATAACCACCTATCTTCTCAAAATTATTATTCTCCAAACCAAATAGCGATTTTTAAAATTATTAACTAACCTATTTACCCAAAACCAATGGTAAAAGAACGCTTAATTTCGCTAGATGTCTTTCGCGGACTCACAATTTTATTAATGACAATCGTCAACAATCCTGGAGACTGGGGCCATGTTTATCCGCCACTGCTCCACGCCGAATGGAATGGCTGTACCCCAACCGATTTAGTTTTTCCATTTTTTGTATTTATTATGGGAGTTGCGGTTCCGCTCGCAATGCCCGATAAATTTTATGACGGAACCACTTTCAACAAAATCTTGATTCGTTCCTTACGAATGCTTTGTTTGGGAATTTTCTTCAACTTCTTCGGGAAAATTCAGTTGTTTGGACTTGAAGGTATTCCGCTTTTGATTGGGCGCTTGGTCATAACTATTGCTGTCGGATACGCATTAATGGGTAGTTTCAGTTCAAAGGTCAAAAATATTTTAGCCTTCTCGATTTTGTTCATCTATCTCTTTTTAGCCTATAGTGGTATAGAAGCATATCAAGACGTAAGACTTCCTGGAGTTTTGCAAAGAATTGCTGTTGTTTATTTTGTCGTTTCACTTTTATATTTAAAAACATCTCAAAAAACACAAATCTTAACTGGAATCATCTTATTGTTTGGGTATTGGGCTTTTATGACTTTAATTCCAGTTCCTGGAATTGGAGAGGCAAATCTTGAAAAAGGGACAAATTTAGCCGCATGGCTGGATAGTGTTTTATTAAAAGGACATATGTATCATGGTACAGTAACTTGGGATCCCGAAGGAATTTTAAGTACAATTCCGTCAATTGTTAACGGAATTATTGGTTTATTACTTGGAAAGCTTTTGCTTTTTGATATAACTAAAATTCAAAAAGCACAAAAAATGGGAATCGCTGGAACTACACTAATATTTTTAGGACTAATCTGGGATCTTGTTTTCCCAATCAACAAGTCAATCTGGACCAGCAGTTACGTTTTATATACAACAGGTCTGGCAACCGTATTCCTGACTATTTTATATTACATAATTGACATTGCCGATTATAAAAAAGGTTTCAAACCGTTTTTGATTTGGGGAGTAAACCCTATGATTGTATTTTTTAGTTCTCAAATTATTCCACAGGCATTAATAATGATTGAATTTCAAAATCCAGATAAGCCTGAAGAAAAAATCAATCTACTAAGTTATTTATACAACTTTTGGATTGCACCATTTTTCACCAATCCTATGACAGCTTCATTAGCTGGCGCATTAGTTTATGTTTGTATTTGGACATTTATTTTATGGATTTTCTACAGAAATAAATTAATATTCAAGGTCTAATTTTTTTACCATATTATGCAGAGACGCACTACAGTGCGTCTTTTTTTATTTCAAAATCAACTTTGCGTTAGATGCACTACTGTGCATCTCTACATAATACGGTTTCACAAAAGGCTTTTATTGGTTAAAACATCATTCTGTTATGTTTAAATTATGAATTTATTAAAATCAATTCATAAAAAAAGTCTACTTTTGCACAAAATTTAAAAAGCACAATAAAATGGCAACAAATAGAACTTTTACAATGATTAAACCAGATGCTGTTGCAAACGGACACATCGGGAATATCTTAGCAATGATTACTAATGGAGGTTTCAAAATCGTTTCATTAAAATTAACTCAATTAACTGTAGCTGATGCAAAAGCATTTTACGCAGTTCACGCAGAAAGACCTTTCTACGGAGAATTAGTTGAATTTATGTCACGCGGACCAATTGTTGCGGCAATTTTAGAAAAAGACAACGCAGTAGAAGATTTCAGAACTTTAATTGGAGCTACAAATCCAGCTGAAGTCGCTGAAGGAACTATTCGTAAAGCATACGCTACTTCAATTGGAGAAAATGCAGTTCACGGATCTGACAGCGACGAAAACAGCCGCTATCGAAAGTGCATTCCACTTTGCAGGAAGAGAGCAATTCTAATAAATATAGATTGTAGAGTTCAGATTTTAGATTTTGAACTTAATTATCAAAATAAAAAAATCCATTCGTTGAAGCGAATGGATTTTTTTATGACTTTTTAAAAATTCGGAAATATTATCATGCCCTTTTATTTCTCCTAAATCAGGCAAATTTTCTTTTATAACCAATTTCAAATTACTAAAATTACTTAGGTAATAACTACAGACACAAACAACTCTTTTTCCATTTTCAAGAATAAAAAGAGACTCAGAAATACCCAGTTTTCCATTTTCGAGTAATGTCACAAAACCATCTAATTTGCTAAAGTTATAAACTAGAGTTTTCCCTAATCCATAATAACGTTTAACTATTATATTATCTTTTTCAATTATTACTTTATGTATCCTTGTCCTCACTAGAGCAAACCACAAATAAGCAATAATTGCGAACATTACTAGAGGAAAAAAACAGTTTCCTTTGGAGAGATAACATATATATAAATAGCCAAAAATGGAAAAAGATTCAAAAACGAAATTAACAAAATTGGCAGAAGTTTAAATCTAGATTTCAATGGAATCATCATTGCTGTTTTTAAAAACACTTAAACAATATCATCTCAAAACAACGTCTGTAACTACATCTCGCCCCAATTCTTCATTAATCATTTTAACGATTTTAGATTTCCCGTGGCTTAGTTCTTCTCTCAAAACAGCCGAACCCAATTCAACATAAAGCGTGCTTCCCTTCAAGACAACATTTCTCGTATAAGTATTCACACCGCTTCCCATTAGTTGTTTCCAAGCGTCACGAACATCAATTTCATCCATTCCAGACTGAAGCTTATTCGTTTGAATAATTTGCTTCAAAACAGCCCCAATCGTACTTTCGTTATTTAGTCTCTTTGCCATCGTTTAAAATATTAACTGGTCCTGCTTTTTTATAATGATACTCCTTATTTTGGTCATTTTTCACCACAAACTCTTTATCCGAAATCGAGATCAATTCCTCACTCCACTTCGCATAATCTGTTTTGTAATCCAAAAAAGTTCCTTTATCTGTAAATCTAACCGAAAAATTCTCAAAAGTATTCGTAGTCAAAAAAGTCCCATCCAATTGCGCCATTACTTTCGTCCTCGTTCCTTTCGTCCCTTTAATTTTAAAAAAATCAAAGTTTTCATTCATTCCGTAAGCCTTCTCCTCACCTTTATCAAAAACAACTTTTTCAATTTCCCAGTAGCCATTAAGTTTAGCAATATCTGCCGGTTTGATCTCTTGTTTGCAACCCACAAACAAAAGTGACAAAACCAAAATCATAAAAGTGTTTTTCATAATAATTTATAGTATTAATTAGGAGCTATTTCCTGCTGTCCGCTGTATCTTTTATGGTGAACCCCACCATAAAAGATACAGCGGACAGCAGGGCTAGGGCATCCGTTTTCAAAAGTAAATTTAGTCAAGTACAAAGGTAAACTTATAAATCTCAAAAGAAATAAAAATTTGCAAAACCCATTAAACTATTTTACATATTTTTGGTCAAACCCCAAACTAAAACCAAAAAACCATGACCAAAACTATTTGCACCATCCTGACAATCTTATTGTTTGTAAGTTGCGACAAAGATTCTACAGAACCTGAGACAACTCCTTCAGAAAGTATGTATTTCCCGCCATTAACAGGGAATACTTGGGAAACAAAATCAATAGCCGATTTAAAATGGAACCAAAATGCTGTTCAGCCTCTTTTAGATTATTTGCAACTTAAAAACTCCAAATCGTTCATAATCTTAGTGAATGGCCGAATCGTTTTAGAAAATTACTTCAACGGACATTCAGCAACAACACCATGGTATTGGGCTAGTGCTGGAAAAACACTAACATCGACCGTAACAGGAATTGCACAGCAAGAAAATCTATTAAATATAAACGATAAAGTTTCAAAATACCTAGGCACTGGTTGGACAAGCGAAACATTAGCACAGGAAAATCTAATTACCTGCAAACATTTACTGACCATGACATCAGGATTAGACGACAGCACAGACGATATAGAACCATCCAATTTAATCTACAAGGCTGATGCAGGCACACGATGGGCGTATCATAATGTTTATGTAAAACTGCAAGATGTTGTCGAAAAAGCCAGCGGACAAAAATGGGAAACGTATTTCAACAGCAAATTAAGAGACAAAATCGGGATGAATGGCAATTGGGTTCAGCTTGGCGTAAACAGTGTTTACACCAGTGACACAAGAAATATGGCGCGTTTTGGATTGTTAATGCTGAATAAAGGAAAATGGGAAAACACCACCATTCTGAACGAAGCTTATTTTAATGACGCAACAACAACTTCCCAAAACATTAATTTAGGATACGGTTACTTATGGTGGCTGAACGGAAAAGCTTCTTATCATTTACCACAATCACAACTTACTTTTCAAGGAAGCGTAATTCCAACTGGTCCAAGCGATATGTTTATGGCTTTAGGAAAAAATGATCAGAAAATCTACGTAATTCCAAGCAAGAAAATGGTTGTAATTAGAATGGGAGATGCTGACAGATAATGTAAATCTAGCCTTATCTGATTTCGATAAAACGCTTTGGGAAAAAATCAATGCATTGTATCAATAAAAAAAGAGCTTTTAAATAAAGGTTATTAAAAACACTTTTATTTAAAAGCTCAAATATTTTAAGATAGAAAAACTAGCGATTAGTTTTTATTCTTTTAAGAACTCCCAAAAAGAACAAAACAACTCCCAAAACCAGTAAAATGTAATATACGGAGAGATTCTTATCCTTTAAAACATTTGCCAGAACAAAAGATATTATGCTCGCAAAATAAAAAGTTAGAGCTGATATATTTTTCATTATATATTATTTAAAGAAACTGTCTACGAATTCATATTTATTAAAGACTTGCAAATCTTCAATTCCTTCGCCAACACCAATATACTTTACCGGAATTTTAAACTGATCTGAAATACCAATCACAACGCCACCTTTCGCAGTTCCGTCCAATTTAGTAACGGCTAATGATGTTACTTCTGTTGTCGCAGTAAACTGTTTTGCCTGTTCAAAAGCATTTTGCCCTGTTGAACCGTCTAAAACCAAAAGCACATCATGAGGAGCATCAGCAACTACTTTTTGCATTACACGTTTTACTTTTGTAAGCTCGTTCATCAAGTTAATTTTGTTATGCAAACGTCCAGCAGTATCAATAATCACAACATCAGCATCTTGAGCAACTGCAGATTGCAAGGTATCAAAAGCGACAGAAGCTGGATCGCTCCCCATTTGTTGTCTTACAATTGGCACTTGAACTCTATCTGCCCACACCTGCAACTGATCGATCGCCGCCGCACGGAAAGTATCGGCGACACCTAAAACCACTTTATGTCCCGCTTTTTTGAATTGATAAGCTAATTTCCCAATTGTCGTTGTTTTTCCAACACCATTTACCCCAACAACCATTAAAACGTAAGGTTTTTTAGTTGCAGGAACTTCAAATTCGGTCGCTTCGCCTGTATTCGTTTCAGACAATAAAGCTCCTATTTCATCACGAAGAATCTGATTTAATTCGTCAGTTCCAAGATATTTATCTTCCGCAACACGTTTTTCAATTCTTTCTATGATTTTCAAAGTAGTGTTTACGCCAACATCTGAAGCTACAAGAACTTCTTCCAGATTATCTAAAACGTCATCATCGACTTTAGATTTTCCAGCAACGGCCTTGCTTAACTTCGAGAAAAAAGTAGTTTTTGTTTTTTCAAGACCTTTGTCTAAAGTCTCTTTTTTTCGGTAGAGAATAATTTTTTAAAAAAACTCATTTTTTGTAGTTTATTTAGTTTTACTAGATTTCTCGATTTTCAGGCAAGAAACCCAATTTCATTAAAGAAAGCGTAATTGTTTTTCAAAAAAAGAGCAATTGTTGCGATTCTTTAAATTTTAGACAAATATAGGTAATAAAAAAGCTACTTCCCGAAAGAAAGTAGCTTTTCTATATAATGTAATTGTAATTATTTCTTTTTCAAGAATTCATCAACTTCTTCAGGAGCCATAATAGATTCTACGAATGTATATGCACCAGTTTTAGGAGATTTCACCATTTTGATGGCTTTTGATAATCTCTTAGAAGATGTTTGTAACGATGCTACGGTTTTCTTTGCCATGATTCAAATGTTATTGAACTTTTCATAAAACTCGAATGGCCAAACCATTTGAGATTTATAAAAATCTCTAATTATTACTTAATTTCTTTGTGAACAGTTACTCTTTTCAAGATTGGATTAAATTTTTTAATCTCTAATCTGTCTGGAGTATTTTTTTGTTCTTAGTTGTAATATATCTAGAAGTTCCTGGAACACCAGAAGTCTTGTGCTCAGTACATTCTAAAATTACTTGGATTCTATTACCTTTCTTTGCCATCTTGCTATATATTTATTTAGGAAAAGATTATTTGATAAATCCTTCTGACTGCGCTTTTTTCAAAACTGCAGTGATTCCATTTTTATTAATTGTTTTTATCGTAGATGTCGCTACTCTAAGAGTAATCCATCTATCTTCTTCTGGAAGATAAAAACGCTTTTTAACTAAGTTTACAGAAAACTTTCTCTTAGTTTTGTTCATAGCGTGAGAAACGTTATTTCCTACCATCGCTCTTTTACCTGTAAGGTCACAAACTCTTGACATTATACTTATCTTTTATCGTTATTCAAAATCAGGGTGCAAAGAAAAGAAAAATAAACCATTGTAGCAAAAAATTATTGCACAATTTTTAAAATTTCTTTCTGTAATATTTCCAAACTCTTAATACTCGCTCTATCTATCACTTTTTCACGCGGTTGTCCGAAGTTAAATTCTTCTACAATTACTTCATTTGGCGTTGCCAAAGCTATAAAAACAGTGCCGATCTCAGCATCTGAGTCGCCTTTTGACGGCCCGGCGTTGCCTGTCGTTGCAATCGCATAATCTGTCTTAAGCATCTCTTTTACACTCAAAGCCATAGCTGTCGCAACCTCGGCACTAACTACAGAATATTCATCAATCAAATTCTGCGAAACCCCAAGAATATTGACTTTCGCTTCTGTCGCATACGAAACAACACTTCCTTTAAAATATTTTGAAGCACCTTGCACAGAGGATAAAAGTGATGCAATTCTTCCTCCGGTACAACTTTCCGCCGTTGAAATCGTTTTATTTTGCTTCGTCAAAAACTTTGCAATTACGGTTTCGATTGTTTCATTTTCTTCGTAACCTACTATTATATCATGAATTATAGCATCTAAAGACCGAACATTGTCTTCAATCGCTTTTTCTAATTCTTCTTTATCAGTTCCTCGAGCAGTCAGACGCAGGCGAACACGTCCAGGATTTGGCAAATAAGCCAATTTGATAAACTCTGGGAGATTATTTTCCCAGTTTTCAATACGCTCTGCAACTAAACTTTCGCCTTGACCGTAAGTCAAAATGGTTTTATGAATAATGTATGGACGTTTGTATTCGCGAACTATTTTTGGAATTATTTCTTCTTCCACCAAATATTTCATCTCATACGGAACTCCTGGAAGCGAAACAAAAACAGTATTTTCCTTCTTCATCCACATTCCCGGTGCAGTTCCCACTTTATTATGCAAAACCGTGCAAGTCGACGGAACCAACGCCTGATCTTTATTCAATTGCGAAATAGGTCTTTTGTAAAAACCTTCAATCAATTGTGTCACATGCGCCAGAACTTCAGGATTTACAACAAGTTCATCATCAAAATATTCACAGAATGTTTTTTTAGTGACATCATCTTTTGTTGGGCCTAAACCTCCAGTCACAATTACGATATCAACTTTATTCTGAAGTTGTGCAAACGTATCTAAAATCTGTTTTTTATCATCACTTATTGAGATCATTTCTGTAACCTCAACCCCAATACGGTCTAATGCTTTTGCAATAAATCCAGAATTTGTATCGACAATCTGTCCTATTAAAATTTCGTCTCCAATAGTTATAATGGTTGCTTTCATGCAAATTTTATTTTTTGCTTAAATAATCTGTAAGCTATTATTAAAGGAAAGTAGGCTGTGGAAGTTTTGATTTATGGGAGGGGCAGAATTGGCTTCTTTTATTTTTATATCATTTCAAGATGCCACTTATTTTACGAAGTATTTTAAATCGGTGAAAAATACAAACCTTGCTCTATCTTTTTATTCCTAAAAAACAAAGCAAGGTTTGGTTATACTACTACAAATCAAAATCTTTTTTGATTTCTTTTATTGCTTCTTTTACTTGTACTCTGATACTTTTAAAAGTCTCAATAATATCTTTTTTCTTGCCTTCAGCCTTTGTCCATGCTTCAACCTGAAGAATTTCTTCAAAAGCGACATTCAAGCCCATCAAATCCAGCGTAGGCTTTATTTTGTGCGCATATGAATAAGCATATTTATGATCCTTTTTCTTGATTCCTTCCTTGATTTGCTTTAAATCTTCAGGAACTTCAGTAACAAATAATTTAAGAATTTCGTTTACAAATTCCGGATCATTGTCTGAAAGCGCATATACTTTCGAAAGGTTGTACTTTAAAGCCATTATTTTACTTGTATTCTGAATAATTTTTTATCTTCTAAAAAGCCCTCTAAAACATCATTTGGTTTTACAGGCGCAACACCCGCAGGCGTTCCTGTAAAAATTATGTCTCCAATTTTTAATGTGAAAAATTGTGAAACATAAGCAACAAGTTCGTCAATTTTCCAAAGCATCAAACTTGTATTGCCTTTCTGAACTGTATTAGAATTGTTTTTCAATTCAAAAGTAAGATTTTCCATAGAAACGAAATCACTTTTTGGCAAAAAATCTCCAATGACAGCAGAACCGTCAAATGCTTTTGCTTTTTCCCAAGGCAACCCTTTTGCTTTTAGTTTATCTTGTAAATCTCTGGCAGTAAAATCGATACCTACACTAATTTCGTCATAATACTTATTGGCAAATTTAGGCTCGATATACTTTCCTACTTTATTGATTTTAACAATTATCTCAATTTCGTGATGAATCTCCTCAGAAAATTCTGGAATTACAAAAGGATGTTGCTTCAACAAAACCGCCGAATCTGGTTTCATAAAAATAACCGGTTCGTCTGGGCGTTCATTTTTTAATTCCTCAATATGATTGGTATAATTTCTACCGATGCAAATAATCTTCATTTCTTTTAAGTTGCTAAGAAGCTGAGATGCTAAGATACTAAGAACTTACCGCCTTAGAATCTTAGCATCTTAGAACCTTATTTCGTATTTAATTTTCTTAATTTAATTCCAGTTAAAACCTTTTTGGTGTATAAAGGAAAATCTGCGTTTTGAATCCAGCTGAAATAGCCAGGTTCAGTTTCGAGAATTTTTTCAACTTTGGCCCCTTTATGTTTTCCGAAAGTAAAAATTTCTTCATCATCTTTATCAAAAGCAATCATCCCTGCAAAATCAGCAATTTTTTTACGTGTAGTAAATTCAGACAAAGCTTTCATGTCATTTTCCAATTCAGGATAACGATCTAATTGCGCTTTTAAAATTTCGTAAGTTGCCATTGTATCTGCTTCTGCCGAGTGCGCATTATCCAATGTTTTTCCACAATAAAATTTCAAGGCGACACTCAGAGTACGCTCTTCCATTTTATGAAAAATAGTCTGGACATCTACAGAAACTTTGTTTTTCATATCAAAATCTACTCCCGCGCGAAGCAACTCTTCAGCAAGCAACGGAATATCAAAACGATCTGAGTTAAAACCTCCCAAATCGCTATCTTTTATCATATTATAAATATGAGGCGCAAGCTCTGCAAAAGTAGGTTCATTTGCTACTTTTTCATCAGTAATGCCATGCACAGCGGTTGTTTGAGGAGGAATTGGAATTGTAGGATTCACCAACCATGTTTTACTTTCCTTATTTCCGTTTGGGAAAACTTTGAATATTGAAATTTCTACGATTCGATCTTTACCGATATCTATTCCTGTTGTTTCAAGATCAAAAAAGCAAATTGGTTTGTTGAGTTTTAATTCCATTTTAATTTTTATAAGATTACAAATGTAAATTTTAAAGCCGAATTTTCCGCCCCTATTTCTATTTTTTTTGCCTAAAAAAAGGCTATTTATTAGATTTTAACTTTAAAAAAGAGCCCCATATGATGGTCTTAAAACTTTAATTTCTAATTTTCTTGTTAATAAAAAACCCGGAAAACGAATTGATTTTCCGGGTTCTAAATTTATTTATTGAATCGACTAAAAATCGCGATCTACATCAAAAGCCTCTAAATATTCAGCTACTCTTTTTACGAAGCTACCGCCTAGAGCTCCATCTACAACTCTATGATCATAAGAGTGCGACAAGAACATCTTTTGGCGAATTCCGATAAAATCACCTTCAGGAGTTTCAATAACCGCCGGCACTTTACGAATTGCTCCAAGAGCCAGAATTCCAACTTGCGGCTGATTAATAATTGGCGTTCCAAAAACACTTCCAAAAGTTCCTACGTTTGTAACTGTATAAGTTCCGCCTTGTGTATCGTCTGGTTTTAATTTTCCAGCTTTTGCACGGTTTCCTAAATCATTAACTGCTTTTGCCATTCCAACAAGATTCAATTGATCTGCATTTTTAATTACAGGAACAATTAAATTTCCGTTTGGCAAAGTCACGCCATTCCTAAGTTTATATTTTTCTTTTTGATGATATATTCGCCATCAACAGAAATATTCATACCTGGAAAATCTTTCAAAGCTTTCGCAACCGCTTCCATCATAATAGGAGTAAAAGTAAGTTTTTCGCCTTCTCTTTTCTCGAAAGCTGTTTTAACTTTATCTCTCCATTTTACAATGTTTGTTACATCGACTTCAATAAATGATTGAACGTGAGCCGAAGTCTGCACAGAAGCCACCATGTATCCTGAAATCAGTTTACGCATTCTGTCCATTTCGATGATTTCATCACCTCCATTTACAGAAACCGGAACGGCTTGATGACTTTTTTGAGCAACAGGTTCTACTGCTTTTACTGGCTCAGCAACTTTTGCAGGTTCAGCTATTACTTTCACAGGTTCTGTTGTTGCAACAGGCGCTGTTATTCCAGATTTGCGATCTTCAATATATTTTAAAATATCTTCTTTAGTTACGCGCCCATCTTTTCCTGAACCTTGAATACTATCAAGTTCAGCAATAGAAACCCCTTCTTCTTTGGCAATATTTTTAACCAATGGAGAAAAGAATTTATCCGATGAAGCAAAATCCTGCGGAGTGCTTACTGCTTCTTTTACTGTTTCAATTGTTTTTTCAATTTCTGCGGTAAGCGCCGGGATTACTGTTTCTTCAGCTTTTGCTTCAGCTGGAGCATCACCTTCTGTTTCAATAATTGCAATAGTCTGCCCTACCTGAACTAAATCATCTTTACCAAATAACTGTTCAACTAAAACTCCTGATACCTCGCTTGGCACTTCGCTGTCAACTTTGTCAGTTGCAATTTCCAGTACAGCTTCATCAGCTTCAATTCTGTCTCCAACTTCTTTCAACCAGTTTGTAATAGTTGCTTCAGCGACACTTTCTCCCATTTTTGGAAGTTTTAATTCAAATCTTGCCATATTGTTAACCTCAAGGGTGATTTTGATTTACAGATTGCGAAATTACCGAATTTTTTAAATATAAATTACATTTAATATAATTTTTTACTCAATTTTTACAATTTGCCCTCTGTCATTTCGCGAATTGCTTCCAATAATAAAATTTGCTTTTTTGGGGAAAATCTTAAAAGTAACCTTCTTATCTTTAAGAGTTTCTATGATTTTGATACATTTTTTGAATGAAACGTACTGATTATCTAAAATAATCTCAACTCTTTTACCCTTAAAAACGTGGGACGAATTTACCATTTTTTCTTTTTTGAAATCCAAAAACTGAACTTTATTTTTTAGAATGGAGGGTAATTTTTCAGACAAAATACTATTTGAGGAGTAAAAAATATACTTTTCAGGTCATGCGGTTTTTGCTTTGGTTTTCCTTGAAACATTTTTATAAAAGAAAAAAACCAAATTCCGATTTGAATAAACGAACTGAAAAACAATGATTTCTTGAAATGCTTATTATAAAAAAGTTCATTGCTTCTTGAAAGCGTTTCATGTATTTCTCATCTTTTATAGTGCTTTCACCTTTGTAATGCAAAACTGTCGTTTCAGAAAAATAATAATTTATCTTTTGTTTTTGCAATACTCGGTACGATAAATCAATATCATCAGCATACATAAAACAATTTTCATCAAAACCATTCAAATCGTTATAAAGTTCTCGTGTCATTAGCATAAATGCACCAACAAGAATTTCAACTTTCCCGTTTTCATTTTCATTTATATGCTGGGCATAATATTGATTAAAGATTTTCCATTTCGGGAAGAATTTATACAAGCCTAAAACTTTTGTAAAAGCAACCCAAGGTGTCGGAATTCCGCGTTTGCTTTCGGGCAAAAAAATCCCTTTACCGTCAATTAATTTGCATCCAATTATTCCTAAGTCCTTTTGTTCTTCGGCGAAAGCCAAAATTTTAGCAAAAGTATCTTCGGCAACAACAGTATCAGGATTTAAAATACATACATACTTTCCTTGCGCTTCTTGCACTCCAATATTATTGCCTTTTGGAAAACCAAAATTCTCTTTGTTTTGAATGAGTTTTACCGACGGAAATCGCTCTTGCATCATCAAACAAGAATCATCAGAAGAATTATTATCGACTACAATGATTTCAGCATCCATTGCAGAAACAGCTTCTTGAACACTCAAAATGCACTGTTCCAGAAAATAACGCACATTGTAATTTAAAATAATAACCGAAAGCCGCATAAAAAACAGGAAATTTATTTTTGGGGAAGTTAGAAATTTTCAGACAAACCTAGTCGCAATGACCAATCGTTTTTACTAATTCCGTAATCCAATACTAAATTACTGTTGTTTTTTTTGTTCCATTTAATGCGCAATCCTGTCCCAACAGCAGGATTCCATTTTGCGAAATCATAAGTTTCAAACTTTGAAACCGAAGAAATATTAGTAAAAAAACAGCTCCCCAAAATCCATTTCTTGAAATATCCATTCTGTATTCACCTTCAAAATACAAAAGGGCATTGCTTCGAAATCTATTTCGGGTAAAACCTCTACCCGTTTTCCCTTCACGATCCCAACCAATGCTGGGAAGATCTAAATAATGAGGTTTTCCTCCAAAAGTTGACCAATAAAAAGCCCTGTAAGCCAAAACCTTGTGCCTTACTTTACTAAAAGAATGATATTTTCTTGCGTCTATATAAATTGAATTCCATTTTTTTCCTTCAACGCCACTTGTATTTATTCTGTAATCGGCCTCAACATACAAGCCTTGTTCGGGATTTACATTGTTTTCACGAGAATCGTAAAGCCCTTGAAGCGCAACTCCAAAAGAAGTTTCGTTAGAAAAATCGCCGTTCATATATTTGTAATAATCCGTCTCGCCATCAATATAAGATTCTTCAGAAATATTCTGGTAATTGTCGTACAACAAACCAAGACCCGCCCTGTAATTCCCAACTATCTTTCGTGTTGCAAATTGATAAAAACGCCATTGCTGATAATCGAGAGTCGACATTTTATCATCTGTATTATTTCCGCCCAAACCATAAGTGTCTTGCGGATAAATCATAAATCGGTAATCTCCGATAAAATTCCAATGGTTATCTCTTGTATAAATATAAGATTGAATGGGAAAAACATATTGATTCGTAAAACTGAAATAAGGCGAAAATGAAATTTGCGACATATTGGTCGTTTTTTCATCTCCCAAATAAAAAGATGTTAAAAACGAAATCACTAATCCACCACTTTTATCAGCATTAATAGGCACAGGCAATAACGAGAAAGCAATCTTTTTGTCCAACCCAGTTCTCACAGAATCGTTTTTATGAAAAAGTTTATACAAAACATCCAGAATATCTCTTTTATTATTCGTAATTGAATCAGTTTGCGAATAACAAAACGGCATTAAAAAAAGAAAAACAAGACAATCAGACATTTCGTATTTTTCATCGTATAAGGCTTTCAGAAACAACTTCTTACAAATTTAAAATTTTATTCGGAACAGAAGTTGATTTTAGAAAATAATAAAAATCAAGAAAAGAGCTAATTATCATAAAAAATGATATTTTTAATTTTATCCTGAAATAATTTATTTCTATGAAAGATCAAAAACAAGCCTCGATTCCGTTATTTCTTTTACTAATTATATCTTGTTGCTTTCTCTTTGGTTTTTCATCAAAAGAAAACAAACAAAAATTAGCTTTAGATCTTGTCAAAAATTCTACTTGGTACATTGCCGGACCTGTAGTTGAAAGTCAAGAAACAATAAATAAGGTCAGGCTAGAAAATGGCATTGTAAAAGTTACTGCAAATGAAAATCCGCAGGGAGAAATTGAATTGAATGTGATGATTACACCTTCTGATTCAAACGACGGAAAACCTACAAATTTATCAGAAGATTCAAAATTTGTCAGTATTACCTATAAATCTTCTCATTTGATAAAACTTCAAGCCCGAGAAGGAAATGAAAACGGAACAGGTTGTGTGCATGGTGGTTCTCACCCAAGAGTTGATTTATCCGCTTCTCCTAAAAAATTTATGACTGTTAAAATTCCGTGGGAAAGCTTTAGACAAGATGGCCTTGCCAACGGAAAACTTTTGAATATCCACAATCTTTGCAAGTTCAATTTTGTGAATTATAATCCAGTACCTGGCGCCTCTTTAGAAATCAAATCCGTTCTAATTCAAAATTAAAATATGAAAACAAGACTTTTATTTTTTATTGCTGTACTTTTCTTTAATCTTGGCTACAGCCAACAAAAATCTGTTCCAAAAATGGATATTAATGGAGTTTGGGAAGATATTAATTCTGGAGTCCAGAATGCTGTTGCCATTATATCGGAACAAAACGAAAAAATTATTTTCACTCATTATTTAGAATGGAAAGGCCAAAAATTTGTAGAAAGTGGCACAGGAAAAAGAATAGGAAATTCAATTACATACAACGTAAATGTGACTTTGCCTATTGAAGGCTGGGCTACAGCAGGAACTCACACTTTAGTTTTGTCTGAAGACGGAAACAAACTTGAAGGCACTTTTAAAGACAATAAAAACCGAACAGGTTCAATTGCATTTAAAAGAATTCGATGAAATTTGTTTCAGGTTTCAGGTTTCAAGTTTCAGGTTAAAAACCTGAAACTTGAAACCTGAAACTTTTTTCACAAATGCAGTTGAATTTTATATTTGTTGCAAATTTTCATTACAAATAACATAATGGTCGAAAAAATTAACGACCAAACAATGCCAGGAACTCCAACTCGAAAATACCCTGGAATAATATGAAAATTAAAAACTTTACAGAAGTAATAAATAACTCCCGGCAAAATATAAATCAGTAACGGATTTGTTACCGCAGGCATAAAAAACTCGCTCCATTTAGTCTGTTTTTTAACTTCCATAAACCAATACAGGAAATAAAACAAAACCGTGCAAATAGTCGCCGAAAACATAGTCCAAGATGGTGTTCCTTTAATTTTTGAAATTCCATAATAAGGCCTCAACAAACATGCAACGGTAAAAAACAAAATGGCAAAACCAATTACAGGCCAATTAATTTTGATTGGTGTTTTTCGATCAAAAAATAAAAGAGAAATTATTACTCCGGCAGTTACTAAGGAAGCATGCGTCAAATGCCCTGCAATAAAGTTAAACCAAGGCAGTTGATGCAAAGCAGATCCTTCTGTCAAATTGATTGAATTACAAATAACGCATAAAACTAGAAAAGTGATCATAGCAAACAATCTACCGCAAACTAGCCAATAATAAACAACAGTAAAAAGATATGCCCAACCAATCAAGCCAAGAATTCCCCACCATTTTGGAGTCATTCCCCTCTCGCCAGTATCTTGAATATAAAGAAAATAAAGAGCTATCAGGACCAGCATTCCACCATACTGAAGTATATTTTTCAGCCAAACCGGAAAATCTTTAGAGTATTTATTCCAAATTGGAATTGGCATTGCGTAAGCCAAAAGTCCCCAAAAGGCAGGAGAAATAAGCATTTTTGAAGCATCAAAACCATATTCGGCATTAACCATATAAACACCAATGATAATCAAAGCCAATGCTCTTTTCAAAGTATGCGTCCAAATCGTTTTGGGGCTATCTCCTTTTATCAACCTAGCGTTAAAAGCAAATGGTATCGACATTCCCACAATGAACAAAAAAGCCGGAAAAACAACATCTACAAAAGTCATTGCATCTGCATCAGCTGGCATATGTTTCATCCATTGCGGTACATCTTTTATGCTTGCCAACTCATTTACAAAAATCATTACAAAAATCGTAATTCCTCGCAAAGCATCTATAGAAACAATTCTTTGGTTATATAAATTCTCTTTAATTATCATAAATCATTAAATTATTATCAGAAACAAATATAAACTAATAGTTGAGATAGAAAAATTAGATTACCACTCAAAATTCATCTGTACTAAAAAGTTTATCTTTTATGATGTAAAATATAAGGTAGTTTACTTACTTTTGCGGCATGTTATCATTCTTAAAATCAAAACCGTATTTAAAGGACCTTCTAGCTGGAAATTATGTTGATATTCATTCACATCTATTACCAGGAATTGATGATGGTGCCAAAACAATAGCAGACACTAGCAAACTTGCAAAGTCTTTTCAAGAAATGGGTGTTGTTCAATTTATTGCTACACCGCATATTAGCCATTACATTTGGAATAATTCGCCCGAAGAAATTATTGCCAAACAGCAAGAAACTCAAATTTTGTTAGAAGCTGAAAATATTAAAACACCTTTCAAAGCTGCCGCAGAATATTTCATGGATGATTGGTTTGAAAGTCATTTTCAAAACGAAAAACTTTTGACATTGAAAGACAATTATGTTTTAGTTGAAATGTCGTACATGAATGCACCAGTTCAATTATACAAGATTCTTTTTGATCTTCAAGTTGCAGGTTATATTCCGGTTTTAGCACACCCTGAGCGCTATTTATTCTATCATAAAAATTTTAATGAATATGATAAATTAAAAAAAGCAGGATGTCTATTTCAGCTTAATTTGTTGGCGACAGTTGGATATTATGGTGCTGAAATCACCAAAGTAGCAGACGAGCTTCTTAAAAAGGAATGTATGATTTTGTTGGAACAGATGTCCACCATAATAATCATATTGCCTCTTTCAATCAAAAGCTTAAAATTGACAATAATAATATCAAGGCTTTAAAAGACATTATTGCAAATAATCAATTTTTCAAGTTTTAATTAAATTAAAAATATTGCATAAAAAAACGGCTCAATTAATTGAGCCGTTTTTTTATGTTATGAAAATCTCTTTTTATTTTTTAGAGATTATTCTTTTGTACCAAGGTTTTTTCTCAACTCTAACACCATAGCCATAACCATAACCATAGCCTTTTGTAGAGTCGGTATCATTAAGTACGATGCACATATTAGGTAATTTCTTCTCTTTATAGAATGTATTGGCAATATTCAGCATACGTTTTTCAAGAACATTTGCACGCATTACATATACAAATGTGTCAGCATTTTTAGCTATTAATAATGTATCAGTAACCAAACTTACTGGAGCCGTATCTACAATAATGTAATCGTATTCTTTTTTAAGTTCTTCGAAAAGCTGATCTACTTTATTGCTCATCAACAACTCAGCTGGATTTGGCGGAATCACACCTGAAGGCAGAATAAAGAAATTTTTATAACCTTCATGTTTAATGATATAGTCTCTAACATCTTTATCTGTTGAAGACAAATAATTAGTTAAACCAACACCCGGTACATTTATATATTCACCAAATTTCGGATTTCTAATATCCGAACCTATCAACAAAACTCTTCTTCCAGACAAAGCAAAAGTTGCGACCAAGTTTACAGATATAAACGTTTTTCCTTCAGAAGGGAAAGTAGAAGTTACAAAAATAGTTTTCGCAATTCCGTCTGGAACTTTTGTAAGCATGAACTCCAAGTTAGTCCTTACAATACGAATAGCTTCAGCAGAACTTGTTCTACTTTCTGATTTGATTAATTCAGCAATATCATCTGAAGTTGGCACATCTCCAATAAATGGGATCTGTGTTTTTCCTTCAAGATCCAATTTACTTTTAATTTTTGTATCTAAAAGATCATTTCCATAAATTACCCCAAATGGAACCACAAGTCCTAGTAACATTCCAGCTAAATAAATGATTTTTTTCTTTGGGCTGATTGGATCTTTCTCTGCTTTTGCGGCATCAATCACACGAGCATTAGGTTCTGTTGCAGATAGTGAAATTGCCGTTTCTTCACGTTTTTGAAGTAAATATAAATACAATTCCTCCTTAACTTTTTGCTGTCTTGCAATTACTCTGAATTGACGTTCTTGAACTGGAATTTTACCAATTTTATTATTCAAAAGACTTTCTTGACTTTTAATATCACGATTTTGTATTTGCAAATTAGCCTGCATACGTCTTAAGCTGGAAGCCACATTAGACTTCAAAGAGGTAATCTGCTGATCTAACTTTACTACAGATGGATTTTCTTCAGTAGCAGATTTCAAAATTCTGTTGCGGTCTAAAACCAACTGATTGTACGAAGAGATCAATCCACTTGCATCAGCATTATCAGAAATCATGTTAGTAGGCAATAAATCTGAATTGGTGCTTTTTTCATGAAATCCAAAAGTGAAGAAACCACATTCAATTGGATTTCAGTTTCAACGCCTTTTTTATCGTATTCTGTCGAACCTTCAATAAAAAGTTTTGCTTCAGATTCAATATCTGTAAGTTTATTTCTCTTTTTAAATGTTTCCACATCTTGCTCTACACCATCTAATTCTTGAGCTATTAATGCTAATCTGCTTGCAATAAACTTAGATGTGTTTTCTGAAATATAGTTTTTGTCTTCAGTCGCATTTTCGTTATAAATTTGAATCATGTTATCTAAAAAATCTTCCGCTTTTTTAGCAACAGGATCTGAAATTGACACGTTAACGACACTACTAGTTTTGCTAATAGGCTCTACCTTTAGTTTCTTCTTAAAGCTTTCAGTCAATTCATCTAATGGATTGATGACAATATGAATTGATTCAAATCTACCGGTATGATTTTTAGCATAAAAAGCTGTTTTTTGAACAACCAAAACACCTACTGCTGTAGGTATTTTTTCTCCAAATTTAAATTCATTTTTGGTAGACAGAATAAAATTTCCTTTTTCTGTTTCTTCTTCCTCATTTTCTAATGAAAACGTAGTTGAATTTAAAAATTTACAATTTAAAACAACTTCTGTTTTATCGAATAAGATAGTCTTATTCGTAAAATGCGCGCTAATTGGTGTATCAACATAGACATCACGGTCAACTACCTTCCCTTCAACATAAAGCGATACATCTAAATTTAACTTCTTAATTGTATTTTCTACTAATGTTCTCGATTTTAAAATCTCAACTTCATTATCAACATTGTTTATCATGCTACCACCTAACCCCAAATCAGCAAAAGCAGACAATTCTGAAAGCATTCCTCCTTTTTTCTCGTCTTTAACTAAAATAGAAGTTGTAGCTTCATAACTTGGCGTCGTATAACGCAAATATATAAAGGCTAAAAATAGACCAATAACAACACTAACTAAAAACCAACGCCAATGGATTAAATATTTATCTAACTGTTCTCTTAAATTAACATCCTCGATTTCATCATCAATTACATCATTATAAAAACCTTGCTTTTGCATTTTCTATTTCAATTTTATTTAAAGATTAGGACAGACAACGACACTAGAATAGAAATCGCCGAAATAATTACTGAGGTATTAGGACCTACTGCAGACGCGTTTATTTTAGTCTGATTTGGTTCAACATAAACCACATCATTTTGAGCCAAATAATAAAATGGAGAATTAATAAAATCAGATTTAGTAATATCAACTCTATTATATGATTTCACTCCATTAGTTTCTCTAATAACTAAAACATTATCCCTTTTTCCATAAATCGTCAAGTCTTTCGCCATACTTAAAGCTTCAATTAAAGTGACTCTCTCTGACGCAATAGGATAAGTACCTGGCAAATTAACCTCACCTTGTACTGAAATTTTAAAATTCATTATACGAAGGTTTATAATGGGGTTTTTAATATACGTACCAATTTTATCTTGCAACAATTTTAGCACCTCTGTACGAGTCAACCCGCCTACATGTAATTTCCCAATAATAGGAAATTCAATATTGCCACTTTGATCTACTAAATAAAGTTGAACAGTTTCTTGGCCTCTAGTAATATCCAACCTATTATTATTTGTTGTGCTATAAGTTCTTAAATTAAAAGGAATTGCGACTTCAGGATCATCGGCTGAAACTAAAATCATCAACAAATCATCTGGTTGTAGTTTAATTTCGAAAGAATTTGCATTTTGCTGTGCGACCATATTATCAATGTTCTGATAGTATACTATATCTTTTTTTGATCCACAGGAAAAACATAAAAATAAAAGCAATAAAAAGCTACAAGCTTTAATAAAAAAAGAAGGGTTCAATTTCATCAGGTCTACAATTTACGGGGGCAAATATAAGGATTAAAATATTTTATTTACAGAAAAAACTTAAGTTCTAAAGTGTCTTATAACTCCAATTTAAATCCAGAAAAGTTTATACAAAATTTGAATAAATATTAAAAGGCATTTTCTTCGCCTTTAAATACATTAATAACCGTTTTTATTATTATTTTGATATCTAGCAATAAGCTCCAATTTTCAATGTACCATATATCATATTCTACTCTATTTTCCATATCAATAAGTTCTTTCGTTTCACCACGAAAACCGTTAACCTGAGCCCAACCAGTTATACCTGGCTTTGCATATTGGCGAACTAAATAGTTATTAATCAACTCGCTGTATTGTTTAGTATGATTAACCATATGAGGTCTTGGACCAACAACCGACATATCTCCGAAGAAAACATTAAAAAACTGAGGTAACTCATCGATACTTGTTTTCCTCATAAAGGCTCCAAATTTAGTGACGCGACTATCTCCCTTTACAGCCTGCTTGCTATCGGCGGCTCCATTAAGGCGCATACTCCTAAATTTTAAACAAGTAAATGATCTATTATCTCTTCCAGATCGTTCTTGTTTGAAAAAAATCGGACCTGGAGATTCAATTTTAATAATGAGCATTATTATAGGAAATAGCCATGGAAATATAAAAACTAATACGAATAACGAAAAACAAATATCAAATACTTTCTTTAAAATTCTATTTACAGTCGCTTCTAGAGGCTCTCGTCGAAACATTAATACTGGAGTATTTTCATAAAAAGTCATTTCGACTTTATTTGATTTTGTGTACAACTGAAAATCTGGAATAAACTTGATGCGTACCATATGATGTTCACAAATTTTTACCAATTTGTTTATAACTTCAATATTGTCAATGTGCAACGCTACATACATTTCATCTACTTCTTCATTAATTATAAACTCTTCTATTTGGTTAAACCCACCTAATATAGGATGTGAAATAAACGCAAAAGGATCTACTTTTTCATCAAAAAAACCAAGAAAACGATAACCATACGTTAAATCTTTAGCTAAAATTTTTCGCATACGTTCACCAGTATCATTTGCACCAATGATTATAAAACTTCTAAAATTATAGCCTTTAGCTCTAATATATTTAAGAAGCTTCATTGATAAAAACCTAGAAACCATTAACAATCCAAAGAATATACAATAAAAGTAAATTAAACGTAATCTTGAAATATCACTATATTTCAAAACAACAACAAAAAAAGTGGTTATAGAAACATGGATAATTACTTTCTTTATAGTTCTTTTTAATATGGATTCAATAGGTTCAATTCTAACAATTCTAAAGGAATCTTTATATAACAAAAGTCCAATCCAAACTAGATTTCCTAATAAAGAAATAGTCTGCACTTCTTTCAAAAAAGCTTATCTAGAGTTCCAAATCGCAATAATGCAGATAATACAATAGAGATATTCAATAATATCACATCCCATATTAAAAATATCGCTTTAAAATAACGGGAAAAACGATATTCTGAGAGTTCTTGCAAAATTTTCATACTTATGCTTTGCTTTTTTTAACTTTTAGAATATTTCTAAAATGATTTGCATATTGATCAACAATAAGTTCCCATTCAAATTCATCGGCTATTTTTCTTTTATTTTCAGTCAACATTACTTGGTATTGATTTTCTTCATATATCACATTTAACAAATGATTAGCTACATCATCTCCATTTTTAAAATAGATGGCATCTTCACCCAATATATATCGATTAAAATCATTGTCGTTAGCACAAATCAAACTATTTGATGCCATAGCTTCTAATAGTGAAGGATTAGTACCTCCAACAGTATGACCATGAAAATAAATATTAGAATAATAACGCAAATTATTTAATACTTGTATATTGTAAATTCCACCTATGAACTTAATTTGAGGAGAAACAGAAAATTTATTTTTTAAATAATTACCATATTCCGTTTCGTGATTACCAACTACCAAAAAAGAACGAGAAAGATTTGCTTTGGCAACGCCATCTAAAATAATTTCTATACTATTTTCAGGTTCTAATCTGGCAATCAACATATCATAACTCTGAGGTTGTAAATTATAATCAAATAAGACCTCTGGATTGTTCTTTTCAAAAAGAGTTGCGCCATAAGCTATATAAGTAGAATCTGCTTTATAAGTCTCTTTAAGATAATTTTGAATACCAATAGAATCTGAAATAAGATAGTTACTATACTTAACCCCTAATGACTCTGCATAACGCAAGAATTTTTTAACTTTTTCTGAATATTTTGTTCTCTTCCATTCAAGCCCATCCATATTTGTAGTTACAATAGATTTCTTGGGCATCAACCAACCCCATATTGAACTACTTGTGTAACCTAACTGTAAAATGATATCACAGTTCTGTTTTCTAACATCCAAAATACAATTCAAATCATAAATAAACTGACCTGCAGTTCCTAGTTTATGTTCGGGATCGTAACAATGTACAATTTGAACATCATTCCATTGTTTTTCCTGATAAGGATGATTATGTGAATTATAAACGACAACCTCAAAACCTCTTTTTACCAGACCTAATGCAAGATATTCAGCGCATTGTTCAAAGCCTCCATAATGATTAGGAATACCTCTTGTTCCTAAAATTGCTATTTTCATCAATATATTCTTAAGTTTGAATTACTCTTTTGAAACGGTCGACTTGAAGTCAATTATACTCTTAATCTCTCCGTTATTATAATAAATAAAATTATCGTTATTGCCATAATAAGAGTTATTATCAAAAGACAAACAATTATTTTTATTAAAATCGACCGGTAATCTTAAAGAGGCTGTTCGACCATTTGTAAAAGTATTATCATTAATTTTAACATCTGATCTACCAAGTAGTGGAAAATAAACTAATACATGAACCCCTGCACTAGTATCTGGTCTTACATCATGCGACCATCCATAACCAGCATACATGGATTTATTGTTGGAAAAAGAACAATTTTTAAATCCATCAGGAGAATGCTCCTGCCAGAACTCTATTGCTTGTTCACAGTAAGAGATATTGTTGTGCCTAAAAACAATATTAGAAAACACTTTTAAAGGACTTCTTCCCTGTGCAGTAAATGCGGCATCATAAACATTTTTAATAGAACAATATTCAACATAGCAATTAGTAGCGCTTTCCCAAAATTCAATTCCATTACCATATCTAATAAACCCATTACCAAATCCTTTAAGATAAGCACCTCCAATATTACTAATATCGAGATTCTTCACTCTTACATTCTTCACATTTACGCCTTGAACACCATGACTACCACTCCCTTCTACTCTTAAATCTGATATTGTCAAGTTATTACTTAAAGTTATGATATTTCCCCTGCAGGCAAAATATATTTTGTTGTTGGGTTTTGATAATGCATAAATATATAATACTCCATTCTCGTCATAAAAATCGCCTTCTTTTTTTAGCAAATTTAACGCTTTACACTTATTACCATAAATTTTCCCCTTAATAATTAAAAATCCTACATTTTCATTTTGATTGGATTTCAATCCTCCTAATAAATTGTTATTTATATCTACTTGCCAGACATTTTGAAAATTAGTTGGAAAAATCATATTTGGAGATATGATCCGATATCCACATATCAAAGGTTTAGCACCTTTTCCATATGAAGATATTGTTGTTGGTAAACTGTCTTCAATATTTATTTTAGGAATATTTATATAAAATGTATCATTGGCATGGAATAAATAAGTGTTCCCTTGCTTAAAGTCTTTAAGGGTTTTCCATGGGATTTTAGCCGATGTCCCCGTATTTAAATCATTTCCAGATTGAGAAATAAAATAAATCTTTTGGGAATATCCCTTTATTACAAATATTAGCAAAAGAAAAAATCTCATAACTAAGCGTATATAATTAAACATAAAAAATAAGGAAGAAAATCTGATAAAGATTAATACTTCAAGCGGAATTTATAGTTTATTGAATCGCAATAGTCCTTTAAAAAATCTTTTTTACCAATTGTTATATGAATTATTCCATATAAATTTTGAGTATTATTCCGCTAATCTGATTCATATAATTAGATCACTATATATTTTTTATCAAGAAATCATAGTTGTAGTGAGTCAAAAAATGGTCTTATACTGTAAGATCAATCCCCTTCAATCCAACAATAAATTATAAAACCATTTATACCTCTTAACAACTATTAGGCGAATATCCTTACAATCCTCTTATTCTATCGTTTGTACTTCGTATTTTATCGATATTACTTCTCAAGCACGTCATTATATACTTTTATTAAGCCATCGTAGTGTTTTGCTGGTGAAAAATGTTCCTCAGCAAATTTTCTTGACGTTGCTGACAATTTGGAATAATCATTTTCACTCAATTGCTCTGCTTTTAGAACCGTTGATCTCAACTCGTGCTCGGAACCGGCAGAAAAAAGAAATCCAGAGGTATTTTCTATCACTATTTCTGGTATTCCGCCAATATTTGCACCGATTACAGGTTTTCCTAAGGTTAAAGCCTCAATCACAGCCATAGGATTATTTTCATACCATTCAGACGGAGTTACTACAAACGATGCATTTAAAATCACATTTTGTAATTCTTCTCCCTTTAAAAAACCTAAAAACTCAATATTATCAGTAGCTATTGATCTCAATGCTTCCATTTCCTCACCTGTACCAGCAATTTTTAATTTAATATTCGGTAATCTAGAAAATGCCTGTATTAATGTCTTTAATCCTTTTTCTTTTGACAATCTTCCCGAATATAAAAAATAATCTCCTTTCTTATTATTTGCAACTTTAGCGTCTAGGAAAGGATCAAAGTTATAAAGATGGGAAGTAATGGGTTCAAATTCTTGTTTATATTTATTATGAATTTTTGCAGAAAATTTACTTACAAATATTAACCTGTCAAACATTTTATGTATAGGATAAACTGCATCACGATAATAAGCTTCTAGCGCAAATACAGCACTAAACAATCTGCTTCCTTTAACACACTTATTTGTAATTGCATGGTAATGTTTTTTACCTTCACATTTTTCACAAATTTCATTTTTATTATTCAGGAATAAATAAGAAGAACAAACAAACTTATAATCATGTACAGTTACCACAATTGGAATCTTGTATTCTTTCAATACTTCCAGGATTGAAGACGTTAAGCTTCCATAAAAGATATGCAAATGTGCTAAATCAGGTTTACTTGCTACAATTAGCTCTTTCAACCTTTTCTCTGCATTTTTATTATAAAAAAAGGAAGGAATCCCAATTATTTTTTGCATTAAATTTTGCTTTGTAAAATCATTGTTTAATGCAAAATAATTAGCTTCATTTGATGTTTCATTTTCAACAAAATCCATTGCAAAATGAATAACTTCGTGCCCGCGTTCTCTTAACAAATTTGTAGTATTAAAATAAACACTATCTGAACCGCCCCTTATATAGTGGTATTTATTTATTTGAAGTATTTTCATTATAACATTTTTGGTCTGACTAAATGTATTGAAAGTCTATAGATTCACTTTAGAAGCTGAAAATCAAGAAATTTCAATAAAATATACTCTTTATTCTTATTTGTATTTAATTATAATCATACGCTGTCTATTTACATCATGCTGTATGTAAATAATTATCTTATTTTGATAAAAAATAAATAATTACTAATTCCTATAAATATTCTTGATTATTTAAAAAAATCCGAAAATCTAAACTATTTACAACAAAGTGTTTACTACAACTTTTTTAATGTTTTTTTCATTACCAGTTAAAATATCATTCTCACTAAAGGTCAAATAATAAATAGTCCCTGTTGGTTTTCTTTCAAAATCGTATACAACTTTTAATACTCCATCTTCGTCCTCTACTGCATCAGGATAAGAAACCCAATATCGTGAATCTATCTTTAAAGAATACTTCCAGGTCTTGCCATCATCATCAGAAAGAAATGCCTTTAAGTCTCGACGGATAGTGCTATTGTTAGCAATTAACAAAAGTCTTCCTGATCGCAATTTCTTTAAAAAAATCGTGACGAAGTTGTAGCTCCTATTCCTGTAAACTTTTTAACTTCATCCCAATTTATAACATCTTTACTTTTTGAATAATAAATACCATCTGCTGTTCGTACCATTGCCAAAAAGGTACTATCAGATAGTTCTACCATCATATGCTCATGTATTTGTTTAATTGCCTTTGGTATTGGCAAATAACCATCCTTCTTAAATCCTACTAAACTTCTCTTATTTAAAGAATCATATTGTGCTTCATAAATAGATGCATCACCCCAAAACCAAACAGCGATTGGAAAGTATAGTTTTTTAGTTATGTTTGAATAACATGGCTTATTTAACATAGAACCTTCTGCAATGCGTCTTGGTTTGGTAAACTCAATAATATTATCATTATTTAACTTGAGCTTTGAATACCAAACTACTGACCACTCTTTAACACCTTTTTTTCCACTTTTTTAGACCATGCCATATACAAATTACTAAATCGATCGTTAAAAAAGCTTACATCCATTAATCGTGTACTATCGGCTGGTTTAACACATACTACTAATTTGTCATGCGTCCATGTCTGACCATTATCCTTACTTAAGGATACTGTGATATAATTATCATTTCCCTCTCCATCGCCACCAGAAATCCATCCGACAAATAAATTTTTATACCTGTCCATGCCAATAGAAGCTGTTCCCTGCCATTTCCGATTTTGAAATAAATCATTCTTACTCTGATCTTGAAGAATCACACCCTCTGAATAAGTGGTATCACTTTTTTGAGTTGTCTCTAATAAATTAAAATCAACGCCTTCTAAAGAAACTGGCTTGCTAGTAGACACAGACTGAGAAAATTTTGATTCCTCCTTATCACATGAAAGTAAAAAAAGAGCTACAGAACTGCATAAAAATAATACAACGATGGCGTTGCTTAATTTGATTGAAGTTTTTCGTAAGCCATTAATCATAAAAAACAGTATTAAATGTAATAATTTTCAAAAAGACAATATTAAACAAATTTTGTATACAGATTCTAAAGGCATCCAAATATTATAATTATTTAAGAATATCTTCTAAAGTTGCACGTTGATAAACTTCTAACATCCCCCCTTGTTACATTTTTTACTTCAACTTGATAATTATTTAGATAATCTTTAGCAATAGAATGTGCAAAAATCATTCTTTCACCTACGGTGGCGGACTGTTTATCAGTAAAACCAGAATCTACAATATGTTGTTTCCCAGTAACACTATATGAACAATCAACTCCTAATAAATAAATCTCTTTAAATCCCATATAAACTGCAATTTGAATTAAAGAGTATACTATTGAGTATCCATCATAAACAATCTCAGAAACGTCTGAAGAAAATCCTGATCTTAACTTCATCCTTTCGGGGTGGCTTACATGACCACATTCATATAAAAAAATGGAGTAAACTTTTTTGCGGAAGAATATTTATTATAAATATAATCCCCAACAAAACCAACTGGAATATTTGTAGTACTGATATAGTCTTCCAGCTTTTCATAAACAAAAGGATCCTGAATTCCATAATAAGTCGGGCGCCAATCTGTTTTATCGTAAAGCTTAATAACAGAGTTTACGCTGAAAGTGGTCTCATTTTTTAATAAATCCAGATCGCTAATAGTCAAACTCGGTGCCGTTCCAACAATAAAGCAACGCTCACCTGAGTGTATATTTTTAAACTTTTCAATTTCATTATACTTTCCTTTAGAAAAGAGTCCTTTGCGAACTAAAACACATCTAAAATACTTTAATGAATTTAAAATATGATTATAATAAATACTTTTAATTGTAACACCAATAAAAAATAATAGCTTAACATCCTTTACTTTCTCTATAAACTTACTCATTTTTGAATATATATTTTACTCTTCTTCCATTATTAATAACGATCCCTAAAAAGAAAAAAGACAGACCCCCATGGAGGATTTCACTATACCAGTCGCAATAGTTGTAACACACATCATTAATAATGCCGCAATAACAAATGATCGTGTTTTCGAATTTTGATACTTATGTGAATTTGTCGTATTGAAAATTAGATATAGTATAATTATAAATAGGACAAACCCAATATAACCCAGCTGACCAATAATCATTGCCCAATAATTATCATTTAAAAATTGATTTTCGTCTTCACTCATGCCCCAGAATGAATCAAAACCATATTTTTTATACAATTCAGAATAATGCTGTTTAGCTTCTTCACTACCATATGTTGCAAAGCCTGAACCCAAAGGAAAATAATCATTTGCAATCTTAAAACTGTAACTAAAAAAACCATTCTGGGAGATGTCAAATCCTTAAAATAAGTTTCAATTTGAAATATACTACCCAGAGCGAGCAATAATGCTAATAATATCAAACTTCGTTTCTTTATCTTTTTACGTCTATTAAATAAAAAAATAGCGATTGAAAAAATTATGAATGAGTAAAAAACTCCTTTAGTTGTTAGTATCAAAGAAACAAATCCAAGTATATAATAAATGATAGCAGTTTTATTAGAATAAGAAAGAACAATTATTGCCATAACTGTTAATAAGCCAAAAACAGTAGGAGTATCATATAAAAAATAAACCGCTTTTATTCCATAACGTACTTCGGTCGTAGTCATTCCTATGTCAATTACTTGCGATACAATAGCCAATACTGACCCTATTACAATAAATAACTTTGACCAAACTTGAAGTTTCTTAATTACCTGTATATGCATATCATAATCTATAAGATATCGGACTGTAAGAAAAGCCAACAATGGCTTATAAATTACAAATGCATCAATAAAAACTGAATCAACCCGTTTAATAAGTTTACTTTCAATATTTGACAAGAAACCTATTAAGTAGGAAATAATGAGTAAACTAAAAATAATCTTATCGCTCTTTTTTATTTGCTTATCGGACTTAAACAAAAAAAACAACGTCAGCAGACTAACGACCATCTCATCATAATAATCTAACTTTAACAATATTGCTATTGGGAACAATAATATTGCTAAAGTATACAGTCCACTCTTACTTACCAGCATATACTTGTATAAAGTCAATTTTTTCTTTATAAAGCTTTTCACCCAAATTCTTTCTTCTATTGCAAGAAAGAAATAAAAACTAATGAGAGATGTAATTATAAAAAATAAACCAGACGATAGAATTAACTTCCAAATACCGTCTTCTAATTGAGAAAGAAAAAAATAATTAAAGTCGATGAAAAAAACACCAATCCGAAACACTTAAGTACCACTTGAATAAAAAAGGTCTCGAATTCAATCATTTTAGTTTTCGCGGCATAGAAAAGCCTCACCAACAAAGACAAACAAGAAATAAAAATTTTCACATAGAGTACCCAATAAACATTATATCCTAAAGATAAAAAAAGTAAGAGAGTGCAATGTTAGACAACATAACTAAACTATAAACTATTTGATATCTTTTAATTTTACCTTCTGCCTGTACTGTAATCCACAAAGGAGTTGAAGCTCCTTCTATTAGGAAAGTAATTAAAATTAATCTACAAAGTTCTTTAGCATAAAGAGGAGGTGTAACTAACCATAAATTAAAAAGATAATTAATATTAAATATTAAAGGAAATGCCAAAATCCAGCATAATAGAAAAGAAAGTTTTGAAGAGCTTATAATTAGTTTCTTCAAGTTTAGATCATCGCCCATTGAATACATTTTTGTAATCTGAGGAATATATGCTAATTGAAAATTATAAACGAACTTATTTACAGCTGTGCTTGCCTGATTTGCAATTGACATTGCGGCATTAACTACAACACCAAAGAAAAGATTTATTAAAATATTAGCCCCTTGTATTGAAAGTACTGTAGCCATCCCGCCTAGCAAGGCCCAACTTGTAAAAGAAAATAGTGATTTAAAAACCTCTTTATCATAATGAAATTTAAAAAAAGAACTCCAAACTCCTTAAAACAAAATCTATAGTATACCAAATTAACGACAATAGTTGAGCATGCTAAAAGCATTGCATACAAGATAAGTCGATCCCCTTCAAAATTTAAGCACTTTAAAATAAATACGGCAATTAAAGCAATTCCTCCTTCTAAAATACTTATGTAAGCATAGAATTTCATTTTTTCATGAGAAAGAATTATTGATTCAAATGGCAATCTCAATATCTTAAAAGAAAAATCCAAAATAACAAAATGATATGCCACATAGGTCAGCATCAATTCTGTTATCGGGTATTTTTAAATTACATACTAAATAATGTCCAAAGCATTCACATAAAATAACTACGGTTAAAAAAATTACCAAGTATAGCATATTACTATTATAAAAAATGCTTTTGATCCCTTTAGAGTTCCCCTTTCCCAGTTCATAACTAATAAATCGTTGTGTAGTGGATGATAGGGAGTTCTGAATAAAAGAAAATAATAAAATAAAGCTTGCTATCAAATTCCAAACTCCAAAATCAACAACGCCTAAAACATTTAATACTTCTCTGGAAGTATATAGTGTTACCCCCATTAACACCAACATCCTGACATACAGAAACATGGTGTTTTTTGTAATATTCGATTTCACAATTAATTCTTATTATTTAAAGCCTTATAAATAAACGCTTTACTCTTTTATTAGAGCTTCTATATAACACTTTTTATTAAAATATTCCTATTGAAAAAAAAAAAAATCTTTAACTAAAATTTATTTAAATCAGCAAATTTATTTAAATCAGCAAATTTATTTAAATCAGCAAATTTATTTATGTAACCACTTTTATTACCTAACGCTGGATTGTTATAACCGATAAAAGATATTTCATTAACCTCTGTCGCTTCTAAATCATTAAATGAATCTCCAATTAAACATGTTTCATCATTTTGATACTTTTTTCAGCCAATAAATCTTTTACTAATTCTTTTTTGGAGTTGGTGAACCATGAATCGAAATAAAATATTTTGACAATCCCAATTTTTCGCAAATATATCTAAGTTCATTCCCGTCTGAACCAGAAACAATATGCATATTGTATTTTGTATAATTCTCTTCTATGAAAATTACTGTATCTTTTATCAATAGACTTTCATCTAAAAGACTTTCCAACATTACAGTAGAAAATTGTTTTGCCAATCCTTGAATTTCATCTTCAGTTATTGATTCTTTTCTTATTTCTTCAAAAAAATATCTAAACTTATGATATCTTGATAAACCTCCATTTTTTCGATGGTAATCCATCAAAAGAGAAACTTGTTCTTGAGGATACTTTTGCAAAACAATTTCAAAACCTTTATCACGAACAGGCATTGAATCCATTATAACACCATCAAAATCCCATAGAATTGTTTTAAAATTTTCCATCCAAATGCTTATAAATTAATTCAGCCAATTCAAAGTCATCTTCCCAATCAACATCAAACGACTTAAATCCAGATTGTTCCATTAAAAAAGGTCGCTCTCCAATTCTATCTTGATTATCTACATAAATATCTCGAGAAGCAATAAAAAAAGCACTATCAATTTCGTATAACGACATTAAATCCTGCGTTCTTGGCCATTTAACATCTGTCAATCTATTTATTAAATCATTTTTTTCTTTGGACCATAAAAAATTTTGGATGGTTTTAACGCTCATAAGAGAATCATAACCTTCTGTCAGTCTATCAGAATATGTTTTAATTGCTTTATCATAGTCTTCGCCAGTTACAAAAGGAGAAGTGACATGAGTCCATAAAAAATTTGAACTACTGCAGATTGAAGGAACATACTTTACTAAATCTATTAGATTTGTACTGCTTAATGCCAAATGATCTGGACGCTCAATAATTTTTAATCTACTCTCTTTCTTAGCTATATCATTTCCGAAATCCAGAGATGCTTCATCGTTAGAGGACAAAACTATTTCATCAACTAATTTGGTCTTTAAAAGCTGACCTAACTTAACTTCTAATAGTCCATTAGAAACACCTGCAAAAATTCGGGTATTTTTATTTATAACTCTTTCACTGCCTTTTCGAGTAGGCAAGAATACGCTGACTGTTTCCATACAATTATTTATAAAGTTCAGAATAAACAGATTCCTGACGCAAACCTTTATATTTTGTAGGAGTAACAGATTTTAAAATATAATTGTTCTTTGAAAAATTTCTAAACAAGTATTCATTTTCATTAAACAACTCCAATTTATGCTTGCGTAATTTCACCATTGTATCCATCATATCCACAAAATATCAACTCTTCGACATTCATTTCTTTTGTTAGTTGAAGAACTAAAGCCGTAATTGAGTTTTTATATTTTTCTGTTATATTAATCTCAGAAAGTTGAAAAGAACTTGATTTAAAATTAACTGGTATATAAGTTCCCATTGCTCTAGGAAAAGGTGGTAGTATTGCAACTCTATTATTCGGCACAGAATTAAAAGCTTTTTCTAAACGATGTCCCTCATTTCCGGCTAAACAATGAAATTGTTTATTATCACAATCATTTAAATAAGCTACATTTCTTGAGCTAGAATGTATTATAACAACATCCGGATTCAGCGATAAATAGCTTTTAAGTGCATCTATATGCTCTCTAACACTATCACCTCCCCTACAATCAAAGCTCTTTTAAACACTTCAACTGGATGGTATTCATTCAATGTTTCGTTATCTTTTATTCCTTTCGATTGATTGCTTAAAGCTCGAATTATACTATTATACGAGTAATAACGTTTCCCAACCCAATCCATTACATCCTTCTGAGGCAATGAATTTGCCCCTGAAACCATATAAGGCAAGTTTGTTCCCCACTCATATTCTTTCTGCAATTGTGAAAAAGCATCAGTCACTGAGCTCAAAGCATTAAAATCAACTTCTAAATTGTTTTTTTGATTCAACGCAGTAAGTAACAATTCTGTTTTTAAATTTCCCGCACCACGTCCCATGCCTGTTATCGTTGCATCAACCATATCGGCACCACACTCAATCGCAGTAAGAGTATTTATCAAACCTAATTCTAGATTATTGTGACCATGAAAACCAATTTTAGTTTGCATTTGAGAGCGTACGAGAGCATATATTTCTTTTACATCATTAGGGTAAACACCACCATATGAATCTACCATATAAAAGTAATCTGCAACACCATCAACATATTTTAAATTAGAGAGAAACTCCGGCAAGTTCTTCCATTTTGACATGTACATAACATTGAATCCCAACTCAAATCCCATTGATTTAACCTTTTTGGCCAAATCAATTGCTCTTAATAATTTCTCTGGATCAATAGCAATTCGAACCATAGTGATTATTCCAAGGCAAGGTTTTAACAATTCCTCAACTGTTTCTATGTCAATATTTTTCTCATCTAATATAATTACCAGTTTTTTGTTTGATATCAGAGCTAGCTTTTTCAATACAAAATCGGGGCAATAAAAATATTCGCCATAATATCCTGATAACTTAGGACTTCTATAACCTACTTCTAAATAATCAACCGGCAAATCATTCATTGCCGTTATGTATGTATCAACTAAGTTTTTGTCAAAATCCCAGTTGGTGTAATAACCCCCATCTCGTAATGTACAATCTAGTATTTTCATATATTTTTTATTATAACCTATCATTTACAAACTATAAGGATACATTTCCAACCATTATCCTATCTATAAATGGCAGTAATTACTTCACTTTTTTCAATTCCTTAACCGCAACCTCTTTCCTTAAGCCACTGCTTGAAAAACGGTGATCTCTTGTATTAAAATACAATTCAATGCCCTTCTCCTCACAATAGGTTCTTCCTGAGAAATTTTTATCTTTATACTCATCTCCAAGTATTCGAACATCAATCTTAAAAGCACGTAATATATCATCTAAATCCTGCTCTGTTGCATAAGGAACAATTTCATCAACAAATTTACATCCTTTTAATTGAATATACCTTTCAACAACGGTTTGCGTTGGACTATTTTTTTCAGGACGATCTATTGTTGGATCCGTTTGCAAGCCAACGATCAAATAATCACATTGACGTTTTGCTTCTTCTAGCATTTTAATATGTCCAGCGTGCAAAAGATCAAATGCACTGAATGTGATGCCTATTTTCATATCTTTTTTTGTTTTTTCGAAATTTACAGTTACTTTCAACACACGGCTTCGCCCTTCCAACTCCCAAAATTTGAAAGTAGAAAAATTTGCATTAGCGGCAAATATATTGACAAATTTTAAGTTTTTTTATTAAACAATACTTTAAAAAAGATGTCAAAATAACGACTATCAGCTACAAAACACTGCTTATCAACAACATAAGCACAAAACCGTAAGAATAGCCCTCTAATATTTTTGCAAAAATACATTTCTAAAATGAATACTGAAACACACAAAGAAAGAAATGTCTTAATTTAATACATCTTAAACGTATTTTCATCTTCAGGAATAACATCTTAATTTTTAAAAAATTGTATCTCTAAAAATATTTTTATAAAGTAATTTTCGATAAAATTCTCAATATTTAAAATTACTTTTATCTATCTCATTGAGAGAAAAGTTTATACATGAAAAATTTAGCTTTCTTTTTATTCTTAATATTTAACTCAACTTATTCGCAATCATTTGGCTGTACTGATTTACTGGCTAAAAATTACGATCAAAATGCTCTTGAAAATAACGGCAGTTGCCAATATGAAAATTTAAAACTAAGGCCTAAATATTCTGTAAAACTGAGTGATTCTATAAAGGAAACTTCTGGATTAATTGTTTTTAAAGATTTACTTTGGACGCATAATGACGATCATGACAAAAATATTTATGGGATAGACACTTTAGGAAAAATTCAAAAAAAATTATTCCAGACAAAGTTATAAATCACGATTGGGAAGAAATTTCTCAAGACAGTTCCAGCATTTATATTGGTGATTTTGGAAATAACCTTTCCGGAAACAGAGTTGATTTAAGTATCTTAAAAATCAATAAAGCAGATTTTCTGAATGGCAAACCCACTATAGAAACTATTTCTTTCAAATATTCGGATCAAACTGACTTTTCTCCACAAAAACCCAATACAACTAATTTTGATTGCGAAGCTTTTATAGTAACTAAAGACAGCATTTATCTGTTTACTAAACAATGGAAATTATCCAAAACAAACATTTATGCCTTGCCGAATCAACCTGGAAATCATATTGCGCAATTAAAACAAACAATCGACACCAAAGGCTTGGTCACCGGTGCCACTTATTTGGAGTCAAAAAAACTGGTTGTGCTTTGTGGATATTCCAAACTCGGGAAACCTTTTTTGTATTTGCTCTATGATTTCAAAAATCATGAATTTGATTCAGGAAACAAACGCCGAATCGACCTTCAGCTTTCTTTTCATCAAATCGAAGGAATTGCAACTACAGACGGACTTCACTATTATCTAACAAATGAAACATTGATTCGGAAACCAATTATAAATGTTCCGGCGCAAATTCATTATTTTGATTTAAGCTCAATTCTAAATTCCTACATTCATAAATAATTCGCAAATCGGGAGATAATAGTTTACTTTTGCAAAAAATTTTATTCTTGTGAATTACTTATCTGTAGAAAATATATCAAAGTCATTTGGTGAAAGAGTCCTTTTTGACAACATTTCTTTTGGAATCAACAAAGATCAAAAGATTGCTTTTATAGCAAAAAACGGTTCTGGAAAAACCACTATTATGAGCATCATTAATGGTTTGGACGAACCCGATACTGGACAAGTTGTTTTAAGAAAAGGAATCAGAATGGCGTTTCTTTCTCAAGATAATAATCTGCAAGATGAATTGACAATCGAAGAAAGCATTTTCGCTTCAGACAACGAAACACTTAAGGTCATTGAAGCATACGAAAAGGCGTTAGAAAACCCTTCTGACGAAGAAGCTTACCAAAAAGCCTTCGATGCTATGGATCAGCATAATGCTTGGGATTTTGAAACACAGTATAAACAAATCCTCTTCAAACTAAAACTGGAAGATTTTAAACTTAAAGTTAAAAATCTTTCTGGTGGACAAAAAAACGTCTTTCACTAGCCATAATCTTAATCAATCGTCCTGATTTATTGATTTTGGATGAGCCAACCAACCATTTGGATCTTGAAATGATCGAATGGCTTGAAAGTTATTTTGCCAAAGAAAACATCACATTGTTTATGGTTACGCACGATCGTTTCTTTTTGGAGCGTGTCTGCAATGAAATTCTTGAGCTTGATAATGGAAAATTATATCAATACAAAGGAAATTACTCTTATTACTTACAGAAAAAAGAAGAAAGAATTACTTCTGAAAATGCGAGTATAGATAAAGCTAAAAACTTATTTGTAAAAGAATTAGAATGGATGCGCCGCCAGCCAAAAGCGAGAACAACCAAATCTAAATCACGTCAGGATGATTTTTACATCATTAAGGAAAAAGCTCAAAGCCGACGTAAGGAAAACAAAGTTGAGCTTGAAATCAATATGGAAAGAATGGGAAGCAAAATTATTGAGCTTCACAAACTTTCTAAAAAATTTAAAGATCGTGTTATTCTGGACAACTTTAGTTTTGACTTTCAACGTGGAGAACGTATTGGGATTATTGGTAAAAACGGAACTGGAAAATCGACTTTCTTAAATCTTTTGACAGGAACAATTCCGCCAGACAGCGGACGCGTTGTGAAAGGTGACACTATAAAAGTTGGCTATTATACGCAATCAGGAATTAATCCAAAACCGGGACAACGTGTTATTGACATTATCAAAGAATATGGAGAATATATTCCATTGGCGAAAGGAAAAATTATTTCGGCTTCGCAATTGTTAGAGCGTTTTCTTTTTGACGCCAAAAAACAATATGATTATGTAGAAAAATTAAGTGGTGGCGAATTAAAACGTTTGTATTTATGTACCGTTTTGATTCAGAATCCAAACTTTTTGATTCTAGATGAGCCTACAAATGATTTGGACATTGTGACTTTGAATGTTTTAGAAAGTTTCCTTTTGGATTATCCTGGATGTCTTTTGGTAGTTTCGCACGACCGTTATTTCATGGATAAAATTGTCGATCATTTATTTGTTTTCAGAGGTCAGGGCGAAATCGAAAATTTCCCAGGAAACTATTCTGATTTTAGAGCTTATGAAGACAGTGCCGATGTTGCTCAAAAAGAAGAAAACAAAGCGGAAAAGAAAGACTGGAAACAAAATAATCCGACAGGGAATTTGAGCTTTAACGAGCAAAAAGAATATCAAAAAATCGAAAGAGAAATTAAAGATCTTGAAGCCGAAAAATCTAAAATTGAACAATTATTCTCTGACGGAAAAGTTGCCGATGCCGATATCGAGAAAAAAGCAAACGAACTTCAAAACATAATCAATAAAATCGACGCAAAAGAAGAACGTTGGTTTGAACTTTCTGCTAAATTAGAAGGATAGTCTTTTTGTTTCAAGTTTCAAGTTTCAGGTTTCAGGTTTCAGATTTCAGGTTTTGCTTTAATATTAAAAAAAAACTGAAGACCGAGACCGAGACTGCGACTAAAACTAATTTCCCTATATTTACGAAGTTTAAAATAAATAACACATGAAAAAATTATTAGCCACATTATTTACATTAACACTTTTTATTTCGTGCACAGGCTCTGACAAAGACATTAACACGGCTCCTCCAAAGGATTATTCTGCAGAAAACGACAAAGAAATCACAGATTATTTAGCCAAAAACAATTTGACTGCAACAAAAAGCGAGCACAGGTTTATATTACATCATTACAGAACCAGGAACTGGAAAACAGCCTACAGCGACATCTTCAGTAACTGTTGCCTACAAAGGATATTTAACAAGCGGAAAAGTATTTGATCAAAGTACAAGTAGTGGAGCAACATTTCCATTAAACAGAGTCATTGCTGGATGGACAGAAGGAATTCCGTTATTTAAAGAAGGCGGAAGTGGCATGCTTTTAATTCCGGCTCATTTAGCCTATGAAGATAAAAGCGTTGGCACAATCCCAGCAGGTTCTGTTCTAATTTTTGATGTGAAATTAATTTCTGTAAATTAATTTATATTTCTTAGTAAAATTCAAAAATGCTTTTTCAAATAAAATCATATCTCAAATTCCTTTGGAAATCTAAAAATGAACATGCGGTACATTCGCCATTTGTTTTTAATTTATTGACAAAATGTTTTTATGATAGAAAAAGAAAACCGGAATACAGCATTCTTAAAAATTACAGAAAATCACTTTTAGAAAATCAAAACTTCATTGAAGTAACCGATTTTGGTGCGGGTTCTCGAGTTTTCAAATCAAACCGAAGACAAATTTCTAAAATTGCCAAAACCGCAGGAATTTCATCAAAACGTGCGGAATTATTGTTTCGTGTTGCGAATTATTTTCAACCAAAAAATGTTCTGGAAATTGGAACTTCTTTAGGATTGGCAACTTCAGCTATCGCATTGGGAAATAAAAATTCTTTTTTACTAAGTCTTGAGGGCTGTCAAAACACGCTCTCAGTTGCTGAAAATTTATTTAATGAACAATTCCCAAATTTTAATTTTGACTTTGTAAATTCAGAATTTAGCAATTTTTTGAAAGATGGTTCAGCAAATATCTGTAATTGGGATTTAATATATTTCGACGGAAATCATTCTAAAAAAGCGACTTTAGAATATTTTGAACTTTTGCTTCCAACAACCAACAACGATTCGGTTTGGATTTTCGACGATATTCATTGGTCAAAAGATATGGAAGAAGCTTGGGAGGCTATAAAAAAACATCCAAAAGTAAAAGTTACAATTGATACTTTTCAATGGGGATTTGTTTTCTTCAGATACGAACAACCAAAAGAACACTTTATAATAAGAGCATAATAAAAAAGACAATCATTTCTGATTGTCTTTTTTACTAATTCAAAATATTTAAAACCTATTTTTTAGCTTCTCTATTTTCTTCTGCTTTTGCTCCCATTCTGTTTATTTTATACATAGGCGCAAATTTAATTTTCAAACCTGCAATTTTTCTATTGTCTTCAGCTGTCAAACCTTCTTTTTCAACTGTGTTTTTTCGGCTGTCTAAGGCTTCATATAATACTTTGATTTCATCCCAATCTTCTCTAGAATAACGATCCTTATTGTCTTCAACCGTATGAACAAATTGCTGATATACACTGTGAATATTTTGGGCATTTACCCAAGCAAAACTCATATCGTCTCCAATTTTCCCTTCTCCAAACAAAGCATTTCTCAATTGCTGTTTAGGACTTGGAGCCGGTGGTGGTGCAAGAGCAACAGTCATTTCATTTTTAAATTCCTCATATTTGACTTTGCTTGCATTTATCCTTGCGGTTTCAGCAGTATTATCTTTTAAATCTGCTAAAGCCATTTGTGCATTTTCAGCTCTTCTGTTATGTTCAGCATCTACACTTTCCCAGTTTGCTTTCAACTCATCTGATTTGATATTTTTTACTGAATCAACATACACTACATATGAGTCAATGGTCTTTTGTGCTTTTTCTTGTTTTTCATCTTTACAAGATGCTAACCCTAATACTAGTAATGCAATTCCTGCGGCTATTTTTATGCTTTTCATAATCTTGATTATTTAATTAATAGATAACCAAATTTACTACTACTCAACTCTAAAAATTTTACATTATTATCACATTTTTTAAATTAAAAACATCTTAAAATTATAAAACACGTAAAATAATGAGCATTATGCAACTTTATCTCAGAAAGATGTAACGCTTTTATACTTCAAAAGCATATTCTTTTTAGCCCTTTATTTATAAAAAGGCTTTTGTAACAAAATCCAATTCTGAACTACTTATCATTTTATTGAAAAGTGTTTTGTACTTTTAAATCCAAAATTATAAACCAAAATGGCAAATCCATTAATTAAAATAACCGACATAAAACGAAATTTTACGCTAGGAAATGAAATCGTTTATGTTTTAAAAGGAATTGATCTCGAAATAAACAAAGGCGAATATGTTGCTTTAATGGGACCTTCGGGATCTGGAAAATCTACTTTAATGAACTTGCTGGGTTGTTTAGACACTCCAACTTCTGGTCAATATATTTTAAATGAAAAAGATGTCAGCAAAATGCGAGATGATGAATTAGCTGAAATCAGAAACAAAGAAATTGGCTTTGTTTTCCAAACTTTTAATCTTTTGCCTAGAACAACTGCACTTGACAATGTTGCACTTCCTATGATTTATGCTGGGTACGGAAAATCCGAAAGAATCGCACGCGCTACAGAAGTATTAACACAAGTTAATCTTGCAGACAGAATGGATCACCAACCGAATCAACTTTCTGGAGGACAGCGTCAACGTGTTGCCGTTGCTCGCGCATTGGTCAACAAACCTTCAATAATCTTAGCCGATGAGCCAACAGGAAACTTAGACAGTAAAACTTCTGTAGAAATCATGAAACTTTTCGGCGATATTCACGCACAAGGAAATACGGTAATTCTAGTAACTCACGAAGAAGATATTGTCGCTTATGCGCACAGAGTTATTCGTTTAAGAGATGGTTTAATTGAAAGCGACACGAGAAAATAATTTTAGAGTGTAGATTTTAGATTTCAGATTAAATCCTGTAAATCTAAAATCTACACTCTAAAATCTAAAATCTAAAATCACAATGAAAGTATATACAAAAACAGGCGACAAAGGCACAACGGCACTTTTTGGAGGCACGCGTGTTCCTAAAGATCATATCAGAATTGACAGTTATGGCACTGTTGATGAACTGAATTCTTATATAGGATTGATTCGCGATCAGGAAATGAATCCACATTATAAAACTATTTTAATCGAAATTCAGGATCGTCTTTTTACCGTTGGTGCCATTTTGGCAACACCACAGGAAAAAGAAGTCTTAAAAAATGGCAAACTTCGCTTAGAAAATCTCGGAATTATTGATTCAGATATTGAATTGCTCGAAAACGAAATAGATACAATGGAAGAAAGCCTTCCGCCAATGACTCATTTTGTTTTGCCTGGTGGCCACCCAACTGTGTCACATTGTCATATAGCACGTTGTATTTGTCGTCGTGCGGAGCGTTTGGCAGTACATTTAAGCCATAATGAGCACGTTCCTGAAATCGCAATCCAGTACTTAAACCGACTTTCTGACTATCTTTTTGTCTTGGCACGGAAGTTGTCGTTTGACTTAAAAGCGGAGGAAGTGAAATGGATTCCGCGTAAGTAAACAGTCTCAGTTTTCAGTTTTCATACTGAAAACTAACATGAAAACTGAATACTTTAAAGTACAGTAATTAGTAGCAAACATCGGTTTTCAAACTGCAAACTGCCACTGAAAACTGATTACTAATAGGGACGTTCTTAAATTTTATTAAAATAAATCAAAATTTACTTGTCTTTTTCAGTAAAAAATTTATTTTTGCACAAACTAAACAGATAACAGATGTATTGGACATTAGAATTAGCATCTTATTTAAGTGATGCGCCATGGCCTGCTAACAAAGATGAACTTATTGACTACGCTATTAGAGCTGGTGCTCCATTAGAAGTAGTAGAAAACCTTCAGTCAATCGAGGATGAAGGCGAGATATATGAATCAATGGAAGAAATTTGGCCAGATTATCCAACAGACGAAGATTATCTTTGGAATGAGGATGAATATTAAAAAAATAAACCAAATGAAAAAGTCTCTCATCATAGAGACTTTTTTTTGGTTCAAATACATATTATATAATAAAGAAATACAATAAATCATGAGTTTCATAAACAGTATTATTAAAGTCTTTGTAGGTGATAAATCACAGAAAGATGTCAAAGCTTTACAACCTTATTTAAATAAAATCAAAACATTCGAAGCTCCATTAATGAGTCTGTCAAACGACGAATTAAGAGAAAGAACCGTTTATTTTAAAGACAGAATTAAAGAAGCTAGAGCTGATAAAGATGCTAAAATCGCTTCACTAAAAGCTGAAGTAGAAAACATCGAAGACATCGATAAAAGAGAAGACATTTATGATGCTATAGATGCTCTTGAAAAAGAAGCTTATGAAATCTCTGAAAAAACTTTATTAGAAATTCTTCCGGAAGCGTTTTCTGTAGTTAAAGAAACGGCTCGTCGTTTTAAAGAAAACTCACATATTGAAGTTACTGCAACTCCAAAAGACCGCGAATTTTCAGCAACAGAAACCTTATATTACTATTGAAGGCGATAAAGCAATTTGGGCTAACAAGTGGAATGCCGCAGGAAAAGATATCACATGGGACATGATTCACTATGATGTTCAGTTGATTGGTGGTATGGTATTGCACGAAGGTAAAGTTGCCGAAATGCAAACGGGAGAAGGTAAAACTTTAGTTGCTACTCTTCCACTTTACTTAAACGCTTTGACAGGAAACGGAGTTCACTTAGTAACGGTGAACGACTACTTGGCAAAACGTGATAGTACTTGGAAAGCGCCTTTATTCGAATTCCACGGTTTATCTGTAGACTGTATCGACAATCACCAGCCAAGTACAGAACAAAGAAAAAAGCTTACGATGCCGATATCACTTACGGAACAAACAATGAGTTTGGTTTTGACTACTTAAGAGATAACATGGCGCACTCTCCTAGCGATCTAGTTCAAAGAAAACACAATTTTGCGATTGTCGACGAGGTTGACTCCGTATTAATTGATGATGCTAGAACGCCGCTTATCATTTCTGGACCAGTTCCTCAGGGAGATCGTCACGAATTCAACGAATTGAAACCAAAAATCGAAAACTTAGTTGCACAACAACGTCAATTAGCGAATGGTTTCTTAGCTGAAGCTAAAAAATTGATCAAAGAAGGAAATACTAAAGACGGAGGTTTCCAATTATTAAGAGCCTACAGAAGTTTACCTAAAAATAAAGCATTAATTAAATTTTTAAGTGAAGAAGGAATTAAACAATTGCTTCAAAAAACTGAAAATCAATACATGCAAGACAACAATCGCGAAATGCATAAAGTGGACGAAGCTTTGTATTTTGTGATTGAAGAAAAAACAATCAAGTAGAATTAACAGATAACGGTATCAAATACCTTTCTGGAGATACTGATGCAGATTTCTTCGTTTTACCAGACATCGGAACAGAAATCGTCGCGATTGAAAAACAAAAATTAGACAAAGACGCTGAAGCGGAAGCTAAAGAAAGATTATTCCAAGATTTTGGAGTAAAAAGCGAACGTATCCATACTTTAACTCAACTTTTAAAAGCATATGCTTTGTTTGAAAAAGATGTTGAGTACGTTATCATGGACAACAAAATTTTAATTGTCGATGAGCAAACAGGTCGTATCATGGATGGACGTCGTTATTCTGACGGTCTTCACCAAGCGATCGAAGCAAAAGAAAATGTAAAAATCGAAGCCGCAACACAAACTTTTGCAACAGTTACATTACAGAATTATTTCAGAATGTACAGCAAATTAGCAGGTATGACCGGTACTGCTGTTACTGAAGCTGGTGAGTTATGGCAGATTTACAAATTAGATGTTGTTGAAATTCCAACAAATAAAGGAATTGCAAGAATTGACAAAGAAGATTATATCTACAAGACAACTCGTGAGAAATTCAACGCAGTAATTGAAGATGTTACAGAATTATCACAAGCAGGAAGACCGGTATTGATTGGAACAACTTCTGTTGAGATTTCAGAATTATTAAGCCGTATGCTTAAAATGAGAGGAATCCAACACAACGTATTGAACGCTAAAATGCACAAGCAAGAAGCACAAATCGTTGAGGAAGCTGGTAAAGCGGGAGTTGTAACTATTGCAACAAACATGGCTGGTCGTGGTACCGATATTAAATTATCTCCAGAAGTAAAAGCGGCAGGAGGTCTAGCAATCGTTGGTACAGAGCGTCATGATTCTCGTCGTGTTGACAGACAGTTACGTGGTCGTTCTGGTCGTCAGGGAGATCCAGGAAGTTCTCAATTCTACGTTTCTCTTGAAGATAACTTGATGCGTTTATTCGGTTCTGAAAGAGTTGCGAAAGTAATGGATAGAATGGGATTGAAAGAAGGTGAAGTTATTCAGCATTCTATGATGACTAAATCTATTGAACGTGCTCAGAAAAAAGTAGAAGAAAATAACTTTGGTGTTCGTAAACGTTTATTGGAATATGATGACGTTATGAACTCTCAACGTGAAGTAGTTTACAAACGTCGTCGTCATGCATTATTCGGAGAGCGTTTGAAACTGGATATTGCTAACATGCTTTATGATACTTGCGAATTAATTGTAAGCAACAATAAAGTAACAAATGATTTCAAAGGATACGAGTTTGATTTAATTCGTTATTTCGGAATTACATCTCCAATTTCAGAAGCAGATTTCACAAAATTATCTGATATCGAAGTTACTGGAAAAGTATACAAAGAAGCTTTAGCATTCTACACAGAAAAAACAGAAAGAAGCGCAAGAGAAGCTTTCCCAATCATCAAAGGTGTTTTTGAAGAACCAAACAATCATTTCGAAAGAATTGTAGTTCCTTTTACAGATGGAATCAAAACTTTGAATGTAGTTACTGATTTGAAAAAAGCATACGAAAGCCAAGGTGCTCAATTGATTGCTGATTTCGAGAAAAACATCACATTGTCAATTGTTGATGAAGCTTGGAAAAAACACTTACGCAAAATGGACGAATTGAAACAATCTGTTCAGTTGGCTGTTCACGAGCAAAAAGACCCATTGCTTATCTATAAATTAGAAGCTTTCAATTTGTTTAGAGGAATGTTGGACAACGTTAATAAAGAAGTTATTTCATTCTTATTCAAAGGTGATCTACCTGCTCAAAACGCTCCAGAAATTCACGAAGCTAGAGAAGTTCGCCAACAAGAAAACTTGCAATTGAGCAAAGACGAAATTCCAAACAGCGAAAGCATGAACCGCGAAGCTGGAGAAACACAGCAACGTCAAGTTACTGAAACTATCGTTAGAGATATGCCAAAAATCAACAGAAATGATACAGTTACTGTTCAAGAAGTTGCAACTGGAAAAACGGAAGAAATGAAATTCAAAAAAGCAGAAGCTTTATTAGCTTCAGGCGCTTGGGTTTTAGTTAAATAATAGTTTTCAGTCCCAGTCTAAGTTTTCAGACTAGTACTTAAATTACATATCAAACCCGACAAGTTTAAAAAACTTGTCGGGTTTATTTATTTAAAAAAATCCAGTACCGCACTGAGACTGATACTGAATACTAAAAAAGACTTTTTTGCACAAAATGACAAAAATCATTCTTGTAAATAATATTTAAAATGTATTTTTGCGTTCGAAAACAACGAAACACACTTTGAAACGACTTTTCGTCATATTTCTTTCTTGCATGCTATTAGTTCCTTCTTTTGGCAGTTTCTTTGTTTATACCTCATTCAAATTAAATCAGGAAGAGATTTCAAAAACAATCTGTGTACAGCGCAAAATGGTTTTTAATACCTGTAACGGTCGTTGTGAACTTCAAAAAAGCTTAAAAAAATACGCAGACAACGAAAAAAGAATGCAAAACAATCTGAAAGAAAAAACAGATGTTGTTTACATTCAAACTTCTATTTTAAACAACTTCAAATTGACAGGGATTATCGAATCAAAAGCAAAAATCTATGCTTCATTCGATAAAAAACCTATTGCAATCGCAAATTCAATTTTTCACCCTCCATCCTATTTTATATAAATTTTAAAAAGTCAAAATTTAAGACTTACAGTTTAGCTTATGGCCTAAAGCCTATAGCTTACAGCTTTAATTTATATAATTCAAAATGAAAAAGATATACTTTACCCTATTAGTCATAGGGCAATGTGTTTTTGCGCAAAACAAAACAGCGCAAGACACAACAAAATCACATGAACTTGAAAATGTTTTTGTAACCGCTAATCGCACCGCAACTTTAAGAAAAGAAACTCCAGTTGCAATCAGCAAATTAACAGTAAAAACAATCAACGAAACCAAGGCTACAGCGGTTTACGAAATCATAAATAAAACTCCGGGAGTCTTGATGGTAAATCTAGGAAACGAACAACATATGATGTCTATTCGTCAACCTATGACCACAAATGCTTATTATTTATATCTAGAAGACGGATTGCCAATTCGCCCGATGGGAATTTTCAATCATAATGCCTTATTGGAAATAAATCAATACAATCTGCAAAGTATCGAAGTTGTAAAAGGTCCGGTTTCTTCTTTATACGGGCCCGAAGCTGTTGGTGGAACTATTAATTTAATTTCTCTAAAACCACCTGTTGATCCTGAATTTAAATTCGGTATCCAAGCGGACAATTATGGCTATCGAAGATTTCAAGTCACGGGCGGAGCAACGATCGGAAAAGTAGGTTTTCATATTGCAGGAATTTCAAGTTTGCAAGAAAATGGCTGGATGACCTATTCTGATTACAACAAAGACAATTTGAATGCGAGAATTGATTACAACATCTCTGCTACTACCCGATTGATCAGCAATACCATGTACGGAAAATATTATTCAGACATGAGCGGTACGGTCAATGAAGACGATTTTAACAACAGAACATACAAAAGCACTTCTGATTTCACTTATAGAAAATCTGATGCTTTGCGAACTCGATTGACTTTAGAACATGACTGGAACGAAAATTCGAGCAGTTATATTACGGCTTATTTGCGTGATAATAAATTGGGGCAAAATCCTTCATACGGAATCAAATGGAGTCCAACCGTAAATCCGACTACGGCAAAAGGCGAAGTAAATTCGAACAACTTTAAAAGTTACGGAGCGATTGGGCAACACACTCAAAAATTTGATTTTCTGAACACTAAAATTGTTGCAGGAGCTTTATATGATTATTCGCCAGTAACCTATTTGTCGTACGTAATTGATTTGAAAGCGAACTTAAATCCGGGAGATCCAGGAAAACAAACCGTAAATTCGTATGAAATCATTGCTGAACATCCAGATTCTAAACTTTCTGATTATACGGCTGACATTTTCAACACAGCTGGTTATGCACAAATCAGTTTTAACCCAATCGAAAAATTAGTTGTAACAATTGGTGGACGTTATGACAACATGAAAGTGAATTATGACAATGCCATTGATCTTTCTACAGGAAGCAAAGTGTATGACAAATTTACCTTTAAGGCTGGAGCCAATTATAATCCGTTTGAGTTTGCCGGTTTTTATGGCAATTATTCACAAGGTTTTGCGCCTCCGGGAATTACTTCTATTTTTAGAGCTAAACCGGGAACTGGAGGTACATCGGGCGTTCCAGCTGAATTTTATTATAACTTAAAACCTGCAGATTTTGATAATTATGAAGTTGGCGGATGGCTTTCTTTTTTCAAAATAAACTAAATTTTGATTACGCTTTCTATTATATGGAAGGCAAAAATGAGTTGCTGAACATCAAACTTCCAGACAATTCAACCGATTATCGTTCTGCTGGAGAAACACGTCATAAAGGAATTGAGTTTGGCGCTTCATACAAACCTTCAAAACAGTTCAATATTCGCATTGGGGGAACTTATGCACAACATACTTATATTGATTTCAAACTTTCGGACAAACCATCAGATCCGATTCAGGACTTGAATGGAAAAGAAATGCCGTCAGCACCAAAATGGTCAGGAAATTCAGAAGTAAGTTATTACCCAAATTGGCTTCCAAATTTGAGAACGTCTTTAGAATGGCAACTTGTTGGCAGTTATTACCAAGATCAGATCAACACTGTAAAATATGACGGTTATAATATTTTCAATGCTCGAATTGGTTATCAATGGAAAAAAATTGAGATCTACGGAAACGTACTAAATCTTACTGATAAACTATATGCATATAATGTTTCTAGAACAAATGTTGCCAATGCCCAGCCTACTTATACAGTCTGCAGCTACAAGAACTTTTGTATTCGGAATACAATATAATTTTTCATTAAAAAAATAATATTTAGCCACAGATTAAAATGATTAACACAGATTAAATAATCTTTTCTAATCTTTTAAATCTGTGGCCAAAAAAAAGCAACCAATGAGTAAAGAAACAAATAATAAATCTTCAAAGAAGAAAGATTCTAAATTCATCAAAAAAGTCAAACAAAACATGTACAAATGGCATCGTGTTATTGGGTTGATTACAATTGTTCCAGTAATTTTCTGGACTTTTTCTGGTTTAATGCATCCTTTTATGGCGCACTTTTTCAAACCTGAAATTGCTCATGATAAAATCGAACAATCAATTATTGATAAAAGTCAACTGCATTATTCAATTCAGGAAGTTTTGTTGAAAAATGAAATATCGCAATTCAAAAATTTCAGAATCGTCACTTTCAATAATGCGACTTATTATCAAGTAAAAACAATTCTTGGTGAGCTTTGGTATTATGATGCGAACACAGCCAAAAAACTGGAAAGTGGAGATCAAAAATATGCCGAATGGCTTTCGCGCTATTTCTTGGATGACCAAAAAAGTCCGATAAAAAACAGCGAAGTAGTAACCGAATTTACCTCTCAATACAAATATGTAAATCGCTATTTGCCAGTTTACAAATTAAGTTTTGATCGTCCAGATGCCATGCAGGTCTATGTAGAAACTTCTTCAAGCAAATTAGCAACTTATAATCCAACTTCACGACAATTTTTCATCTGGTTTTTTGATACGTTCCACAATTGGTCGCTTATAGATGCAATCAGCAACAACAGTATCCGAATTATTACGATGATTTTCTTGTTGTCAATTATTGGATTTTCTGCTTTGAGCGGGATTTTAATTTATGGCTTGCTTTGGAAACAATTCAAAAAAACAGATAGTTTAGCACCAAAAAAAGGTTTGAGAAAATACCACCGTCAAATTGGAATTTGGATTTCACTTTTCACTTTGACTTTCGCTTTCAGCGGTGCGTATCACGCAACTACAAAATGGGCGCCTTATACGTTGTCACAAATGGTTTATGAACCCACTTTTGTAACCAAAGAAATTCCTGGCGCAAACAACAATCTAAATTTAGATTGGAACCGTTTTCAAAACATCAGTTTAATTACGCTAAATGACTCTACGTATTACAGATGCCAATTGCTTGAAAAAGACACAAAAAGATTCAAAATGCCAAAATCAGATTCGAAATGGAATAAAAAAGAAGATCCAAAATCTGAAGTGATTTACATTAACGCCACAACAAATAAAATTGCACCAAATCTCGATTTAGAATATGCCCAATTTTTAGCGTATTACTTTACCGATGGAGCTCCAAAAGCTTCATGTTGCGAAATGATCGACACTTCAGAAGATGATTCTCAACCCTCTTTCGAAAATATAAAATTGCTTGAATCAAAAGTTTTAACCGATTTTGATAGTCGAGAATACGGCTTTGTAAACAAAAGGCTTCCGGTTGTAAAATTGGCATATGACACGCCCGAAAAAACAACTTATTTTATTGAAACCTCAACATCAAGATTAGCCGCAGTTGTCAATAATTCAGACAAAATCGAAGGTTATTCTTTTGCCATTTTGCATAAATTTTTATTTATGGATTGGGCCGGAAAAAACATTCGTGATTTAGCAACAGTTTTTGTCGCGCTATCCATTTTAATTGTGAGTGTTTTAGGTTTTATTCTTTTTCTGAAAAAGTAAAAAAGATTCTAAGGTTCTGAGTTACTAAGATTCTAAGTTTTTACTATAAGAATCTTAGAAGCTCAGAATCTTTTTCTTACATTTGACTCTCAAATCATCTGTCACAAATAAATTGAAAAAGTACTTAAAGCTTTCGTTCCCATTCTTAATGACATTGTGCTTTAGCTATTTTTTCATATTGATGATTCAAATTACTTGGCAATACATTCCGTTTAGAAATGATGTGGCTTTTCTTCAAATAAAACAAACCGAAGTTTCAGAAATTCCGTTTTATCTTTTTTTCTTTTACACGCATGTCTATTCAGCGATTTTTGTTTTGCTTGCCGGATTTACGCAATTCAATTCGGGTTTACTAAAAAACCGCCCGATTATTCATCGAAACATCGGGAAATTATACGTTTTCACTATTCTCTTTTTTAGTGCTCCTTCGGGGTTGTTTATTGGCATTTTTGCGAATGGCGGTTTTTATTCTAAAATATCTTTTGTGACCTTATCCATTTTATGGTTTTACTTTACTTTGAAAGGTTTTTTGGCTATAAAAAACAAAAATATAGTGCTTCACAACGTATTTATGTATCGAAGTTTTGCTTTAACATTTTCTGCTGTGACACTCCGTTTTTGGAAGGTTTTTCTTGTATATTTGTTTCAGCCTTCACCAATGGATGTTTATCAAATAATAGCCTGGCTTGGCTGGATTCCTAATTTATTAATCGTTGAATTTTATCTTTATAACCAATCCAAAAAATGAAAAACCTTCTTTATTTATTTGTTGCCGTTTTATTATTTTCATGTAATTCCAAAGAAAAAAAGACAATAAAAATACTGCAGACAATTTAGTAACCGATGAAATCCGAACAGATTTATATGGTTCGTGGGTTGGTGGCTTTGTTGTTGCAGAACGTGACACAACCCGACCTGTAACAGAAATGTACAGCAATAAAATCAATATCCTTATCAAAAAAATCACCTCTACAGAAGTTATCGGACAAAGTATTGTTGCTGGAAATATCAGGCCTCTTAAAGGATTTATGAAAAGAACAGGCAATACATTTTATTTTACTCTTAAAGAACCTGGAGATGATAAAAATGATGGCGTTTTTACTTTTGAAATTCAAAAAGATACACTCTTGATTGGAACATGGACTGCTTACAATTCTAAAAAAGAAGTTACAAAGAGAAAATTTAAGCTATTAAAAAAAGAGTTTAAATACGATCCAAATGCAATGCTTTCTGAAGACATATATATGGATTTTCAAAATCCTAAAGAACCTGAACAGAAAGAAGAAAAAATTAAAAAAGATACAATCAATGAAGACGAAGAGTATGACGATTCTGATTCACCACTTTATAGGGGAGCCTCAGATGTTGTTTACACGATTAATTCTTCAACAACAAAATTAAAAGAAAGCCAATTAAAGAATTTGAAAAAACTAGATTTAGAAATTCTTAGAAATACAATTTTTGCCAGACATGGACTTTCTTTTAAAACTAAAACTATACGTCAATTTTTTAATGATCAAGAATGGTATATTCCAGTTTCAACCAATGTAAATGATCAATTAACTGCCCTTGAAAAAGAAAATATTGTATTATTAAAACGTTTTGAAAAGTACGCAACAGATAGTTACGAATCTTTTGGAAGATAGTTTGAAAAAGGTTCTAAGGTACTAAGATACTAAGACGCTAAGACGCTGAGATTCTAAGATTCTAAGATTTTATACATTGTTTTATAAAAAAACTGAGCTAGACACACTATGGAGTTTCTAGCTCAGTTTTTTTTAGATCCAACAACTTAGCATCTTAGAACCTTAGTACCTTAGAACCTTTAAAAAAACTTTATCTCGGATTATCTTGATAATATCTTGCTTCGATTCTTTTAATATCTCGAATTGAATTTTTAGCCCAATCTAAACGCTTTACTAGAATTTCTTCTTCTGATAATTGCCATTTAACGTCAGATCTTCTAAGTCTGTTGGTCAAATTCTGAATAACAATTGCGGCAGAAACAGAAATATTCAAACTCTCAGTAAAACCAACCATTGGTATTTTTAAGAAACCATCGGCATTGTCCATGATTTCTTGCGACAGGCCTTCTTTTTCTGTTCCGAAAAATAAGGCGCTTGGTTTAGAAATATCGAAATCTTCCAACATCGAATCTTTTTCGTGTGGCGTAGTTGCGATGATTTGGTAACCTTTGCTTTTTAAATCTGAAAGGCATCCTGAAACAGAATCAAATCGATTGATATCTACCCATTTTTGAGCACCAAGTGCAATTTCTTTGTCGATTCTCTTTCCGAAACGCTGTTCGATTACATTAAGTTCTTGGATTCCAAAAACTTCACAGCTTCGCATTACTGCACTTGTATTATGCATTTGGAAAACATCTTCTACAGCAACTGTAAAATGTTTGGTGCGGTTTCCTAATACTTCCAAAAACCTTTCTTTACGGTTGTCTGTTAATATATTCTCAAGAAATGCGAGGTAATCTAAATCAATCATTTTATTTCTGTTTGCGGCAAAAATAACAATAATTGTCATATTGGACAAAGCGTCTTCTTGTGGAGATCCATTCATTTACAGATTTAAACTGGTATGGTTTAAGTCCTCGCTATATTTAAATCGGTTATTTTTACTAATTCGGAAAATTCAACCAATTTTCATTTCTCACTAACTACAACCAAACAGCAACTTTTTAATGAAACCACATTTTTACAAAATCCTTTATTTTCTTCTTTTTAGTTCATTTTTCTGCATCGCACAACAAAACGTAGAAATTCCGGTAGGAAACGGCTGGAGCATGACAATTCTGTCAATACAGTAAAATTCAGAAAAAATGCTTTGACGACTTTTAAAAATTTTCAGTTTATAGCCTATTACGATAATGTCGGTTATGTTGTTTTGGGCAAAAGAAAATTGAATTCGGCGAATTGGGAAATTGTAAAAACACCTTACTCCGGAAATGTGAAAGATGCACATAACACAATCAGTATTGCGATTGATGGCGATGGCTATTTGCATGTCAGTTGGGATCATCACGACACAAAACTTAGATACGCAAGAAGCAAATATCCGTTGAGTTTAGACTTGGACAAAGAAGAATCAATGACGGGAATTGCGGAACAAAAAGTAACATATCCTGAATTTCATAATCTGCCAAACGGTAATTTATTGTTCTTTTACCGCTCCGGGGCTTCGGGACGAGGAAATATGATTCTCAATTTATATTCGGTAAAAGACAAAAAATGGTCGCAGTTACAAAGCAATTTATTAAACGGCGAAGAGCAAAGAAGCGCTTACTGGCAGGCCAAAGTTGATCAAAAAGGCACAATCCATCTCTCATGGGTTTGGAGAGAAAGCTGGGATGTTTCGACGAATCACGACATTTGTTATGCTCGTTCTTTTGATGGCGGTTTGACTTGGGAAAAATCAAACAGGGAAAAATACAACTTGCCAATCACTGTAGCATCAGCAGAAATTGCTTGGAAAATTCCAGAAAAATCAAGCTTGATTAACCAAACTTCAATGACGACTGATAAAAACGGAAATCCATACATTGCCAATTATTGGAGTGAAAACAATATCCCGCAATTTCAAATTGTATATTTAGAAAATGGAATTTGGAAAAAATCAAATACAGCGTTCAGAAAAACATCTTTTTATTTAGGAGGCGGAGGCACCAAAAAATTCCAATTTCCAGACCCGATTTATTAATCAAAGAAGAAGGGAAAAAACGCTATTTGTATCTTCTTTTCAGAGATGCTGAAAGAGAAAACAAAGTTTCAGTAGCTTATACCAATTTAGGCGAAAACAATCCTTGGAAAGTAACCGATTTAACCTCAACATCTATAGGCGAATGGGAACCCAATTATGACATTTCTCTTTGGGAAAAACAAAAAAACTTCATATCTTTCTTCAAAATGTAAATCAGGTCGATGGCGAAGGTCTTGCAAAATCTGAACCTACAATGGTGAGAGTTTTAGAAGTGAATCAACTGCCGAAATAATATAATTTAAAAAATGAAAAAGAAACTTGTAGTTTTGACTGGTGCTGGAATTAGTGCCGAAAGTGGTATAAAAACCTTTCGAGACAGCGACGGTTTATGGGAAGGTCACGACGTTATGGAAGTTGCAACGCCAGAAGGCTGGCATAAAAATCAAGAATTAGTTTTGGATTTTTACAATAAAAGACGCCAACAACTAAAAGAAGTTCAGCCGAATTTAGGCCATATCATTTTAGCCGAATTAGAAAAAGATTTCGACGTTCATGTAATCACTCAAAATGTGGACGATTTGCACGAACGCGCCGGAAGTACAAAAGTTTTGCATTTGCATGGAGAATTATTAAAAGTGCGAAGCACGCAAAACAAAAGCTTAATTTTAGATTGGACTGAAGATTTACATACAGGCGATTTTGACACAAACGGACATCAACTGCGACCACATATTGTTTGGTTTGGTGAAGAAGTTCCCGCGCTTGAAGAAGCGATCGACATCACTGAAACAGCAGACTATTTTGCGGTGATTGGGACTTCGTTGCAGGTTTATCCTGTCGCAGGCTTGATTTCTTACGCGCCAAGTACAACTCCTGTTTTTTATATTGATCCAAAACCAATTGCGATTCCAAATATTCGAAACAAAGTAGAAACAATTGCCAAATTTGCTTCCGAAGGAGTTGCTGAGATGAGAGATCTGCTAAAATCACTTTAAACACATATAAATGACGTTTTTGATTACTTCAAATCGCTAAATTCTGTTTATATTTGCACCTTTCGAAAAACAACATAACAATGACTACTCTAAACGAATTGAATGCTATATCGCCAATTGATGGAAGATATAGAAATAAAACTCAAAATTTAGCACCTTTTTTCTCTGAAGAAGCTTTGATAAAATACCGTGTTTTGGTTGAAGTGGAATACTTTATTTCTTTATGCGAAATTCCGTTGCCACAACTAAAAGGCATTGATTCAAGTTTATTTGACAGTTTAAGAAACATCTACAAAAATTTCTCGACTGAAGATGCGCTTTGGATTAAAGAAACCGAAAAAGTAACTAACCACGACGTAAAAGCGGTGGAATACTTTATTAAAGATGCTTTTGAAAAATTAGGTTTATCTCAATACAAAGAGTTCATTCACTTCGGATTAACATCTCAAGATATTAATAATACTGCTATTCCGCTTTCTACAAAAGAAGCTTTTGAGCAAGTTTATATGCCATCTTTAATTTCGGTAATTTCTAAATTAAAAGAATTAAGCGTTGAATGGAAGGATATTCCGATGTTGGCACGCACGCACGGACAACCAGCTTCTCCTACTCGTTTAGGAAAAGAAATTTTGGTTTTTGTTGAGCGTTTAGAAGAGCAAATGCGTTTGTTATTTAATGTTCCGTTTGTCGCTAAATTTGGTGGTGCAACTGGAAACTTCAATGCCCATCATGTTGCTTACCCGCAAATTGATTGGAAACAATTCGGAACTAAATTTGTTGAAACTAGTTTAGGATTGCAACATTCATTCCCAACAACACAAATCGAGCATTACGATCATTTTGCGGCTGTTTTTTGATGGTTTAAAAAGAATCAACAATATCATTATCGATTTAGATCGCGATATTTGGACATATGTTTCAATGGATTATTTCAAACAAAAAATCAAAGCGGGCGAAATTGGTTCATCTGCAATGCCACATAAAGTAAACCCAATTGATTTTGAAAATTCTGAAGGAAACTTAGGAATTGCAAATGCGATTTTTGAACATTTGGTCGCTAAATTGCCTATTTCGAGATTACAGCGTGATTTGACTGACAGTACGGTTCTAAGAAATGTTGGTGTTCCTGTTGGTCACACCATTATTGCTTTTGAAGCGACTTTAAAAGGTTTGAACAAATTGCTTTTAAACGAAAGCAAATTTGCTGAAGATTTGGAGAAAAACTGGGCGGTTGTTGCTGAGGCAATTCAGACGATTTTACGTCGCGAAGCTTATCCAAATCCATACGAAGCTTTGAAAGGTTTGACAAGAACTAATGAGGCTATTGATAAAAACGCAATCCATAATTTTATTGCAACTTTAGAGGTTTCTGATTCTGTTAGAGCAGAATTATTAGCGATAACACCTAGCAATTACACAGGAATTTAAAGAAAACCTAAAATATTTTCCCAAAAAAAGCTATCTTTATCGAGATAGCTTTTTTTATTTAACTCAGACTCTTTTTAGCCCAGATTGAAATGAAAAGCCTTTTGTTCAAAACGCCATATTTTTTTGCAGGTACAGAGCGACCAGAGGAAGCTCCTGGAACTGCTTAAAAAATAGGCGTTTTGAACAAAAGCTTGAAATGGAAAGCTGGATTAGCTCCTGAAAAAAATACCACATTTTATATGATTGCATTAAACGCCGAAACCACCCACCACTTACAACCTTTAATCAGCGACTTGGGATTAATCCTGATGACCGCCGGAATTGCTGTGCTTTTATTCAAAAAAATGAAACAGCCTTTAGTTTTAGGGTATTTGATTGCAGGTTTTTTGGCTGGAAATCATTTTGACTTTTTCCCATCAATTACAGATATGAAAAGTGTCGAAGTTTGGGCCGAAATTGGTGTTATCTTTTTGCTTTTTAGCTTAGGTCTCGAATTTAGTTTTAAAAAACTGATGAAAGTGGGAGGCACTTCTTCCATAACCGCGATAACTCAGATTATGTTTATGACTTTAATTGGTTATCTAGTTGGTCAATGGATGGGCTGGGGAAAAATGGACAGTATTTTTCTTGGCGCCACGCTTTCTATTTCTTCTACAACTATTATCATTCGAGCGTTTGATGAATTGGGCGTCAAAGGAAAAAAGTTCGTTGGAATTGTATTTGGCGCATTGATTGTCGAAGATATTGTTGCGATTTTGATGCTCGTTTTATTATCCACAATTGCGGTGAGTGATCAGGTTTCTGGAGTCGCTTTATTGCAATCTGTTTTAAAATTAGTGTTCTTTTTGATTATTTGGTTTTTAGGCGGAATCTTCATTATTCCGACGATATTGAAAAAGGCGAAACATTTATTGAGCGATGAAATGTTGCTTATTATTTCGCTTGCCCTTTGTTTAATGATGGTAATGTTTGTCGCCAATGTTGGTTTTTCGCCAGCGTTAGGTGCTTTTATAATGGGTTCTATTATTGCCGAAACCACTCAGGCCGAAAAAATTGAACATTTGATTCAACCTGTAAAAGACTTATTTGGAGCTGTTTTCTTTGTATCGGTAGGAATGTTGATTAATCCGGTAACCTTAGTTGATTTTGCGCTTCCCGTTTTGATTATCACTTTGGTAACTGTTTTTGGAAAAGCATTAAGCTCTGCATTTGGAGCTTTGCTTTCGGGTCAACCTTTAAAACAATCGGTGCAAACCGGAATGAGTTTGGCGCAAATTGGGGAATTCTCATTTATTATTGCCACACTCGGAATGTCATTGAAAGTGACAAGTGACTTTTTGTATCCAATAATTGTGGCTGTTTCAGCAGTTACTACATTTACAACGCCATTTTTGATTAAATATTCGGAACAATTTGCTTTGTTTTTGGAATCAAAAATGCCAAAAAGATGGGTCAAAAACATCAACCGTTATAGTATGAATGCGCAAGCAATTAAATCGGTTAGCACTTGGCAAATTGTTTTGAGAGCTTCTGTAACACAAATTATTCTTCATACCATCATCATTACGGCAATCATATTATTATCATCAAAATTTGTGGCTCCGTTAGTGGCTGATACCCGATTTGGAAATACGCTTGCCGCCTTAATTACTTTGGTTATTATTGCTCCTTTTTTATGGGCGCTTTCTTTGCGAAGAGTAAAAGTTGATGAAGTTGAAACTTTATGGGAAGAGCGAAAATACCGTGGTGCACTTTTAATGCTGATTTTAATCAGAATGAGTCTTGGTCTGTTTTTCGTTGGATTTTTATTGAATATTTTCTTCTCGCCTTTGGTTGCTTTTGTCGCGCTGATTATTGCCATTTGCGCTTATCAAATTTTCCCTAAAAAATTAAACGAACAATATCATAAAATTGAAAATCATTTTCTGAAAAATCTTAACGATCGTGAAAACAAAAAAATCGACAGACGTTACGCTAATTTGATGCCTTGGGACGGCCACATGTCGTTTTTTGACATTGGAAAAGAATCAAACTTGGCAGGAAAAACACTTGAAGAATTAAAATTCAGAGAACAACTCGGAATTAATATTGCTGAAATAAAACGAGGCGATATTACCATTCCAATTCCGTCTAAAAATGAACGTTTGTTTCCGGGTGACGAAATTTGTGTAATTGGTACCGATGCTCAAGTAACCGAATTTGCTAAATATCTAAATCAAAATGAAATTGAACCTCCAACAGAAGTTCAAGAATCTGAAATTGTACTACGTCAGTTAGAGGTTTCTCAGGAGGATTTCATCCAAAAAAGCATTGGACAATTTAGAGGAAAAACTGGTGGTTTAGTCGTTGGAATTGAACGAAACGGAAACAGAATTTTGAACCCAGAATCTCCTATTATTTTACAGAAAAATGATATTATCTGGGTTGTAGGCGACAAGAAAAAATGAATGAGTTGACTAAAGGGACTAAGGTTCTGAGGGGCTAAGGTTCTAAGTTTTTTTATATAAAAAGCGCTAAGATTTCAATTATGAAATCTTAGCGCTTTTTATTTGACAGAAGCCAAAGAGTGCTGAGAATAAAACTTAGAAACTCAGCATCTCAGCATCTTAGTATCTTTAATTATTTATTCGGCTGTGGCGTCAATCTTAAATAAGGTTTGATTGGTGTGTGTCCTTTTGGGAATTTTGCTGGGATATCGCTATCTGGAATTGCTGGCGCGATTACAACATCTTGACCATCTTTCCAGTTTGCCGGCGTTGCTACGCTATAATTTGCCGTTAATTGCAAACTGTCAATTACACGAAGCAATTCGTCAAAATTTCTTCCTGTTGAAGCTGGATATGTTAATGTCAGTTTTATTTTTTTATCGGCGCCAATCACGAAAACCGAACGAACTGTAAATTTATCGCTTGCATTTGGGTGAAGCATATCATATAAAGTCGCTACTTTTTTATCTTCATCAGCAATAATCGGGAAATTGACTTCTGTATTTTGAGTTTCATTGATGTCCTTAATCCACTCTTTGTGAGACTCTAATCCATCTACACTCAAAGCAATAACCTTGGTATTTCTTTTTGTAAATTCAGGAAGGTAATTCGCCACAGTTCCTAATTCAGTAGTACAAACCGGCGTAAAATCTGCTGGATGCGAAAATAAAACGCCCCATGAATCACCTAAATATTCATGAAAATTGATTGGTCCTTGTGTGGTTTCTGCATGAAAATCCGGAGCTATATCGCCTAATCTTAATGTTGACATAATTTATATTTTTTAGTTCCAATAAAATTAACCAAAAAACACATTAAGAAAACATCAAAAAGGTAAAAAAAGTTAAAATTCTACTTTGTCGATATAATTACTATTTTACTATTAAATAAAACTAAGAATGAAGTACCAAAAAGCAAGAGTTACAAAAGAAATTGGAATACCAAAACCAATCATCATACTGCTTAATTTTGGTTTTAATCCGTAAGTTGAAGCTAAAATTGCACCTGTAATCATTGGTGCCATTGCAGTTTCCATCAAGGTAATTTTTATGACCTCAGAATGCTGATTAAAAACAAACACGTACAGCACAAAAATGATAAAAGGAACTAAAAGCAATTTAAAGAAAAGTCCGAGTCGTAAAAATTTCCAATGCTGACTTTTTCGATCAAAAGTCAATTGCAAACCAACAGAAAGCAAAGCCAAAGGTGTCACCAAACTTCCAATTTTCAGCAATACTAATTGAAAATTTTCATTTAAATTATAATCAAAAATATTCATCAGGCAGGCTAAAACAAACATCAGAAATGGCGGAAACGTGATGATTTTTTTGAAGATCCCTAAAGCATTTGGGCTTCCTTTAGAATAAAAAGCCGCTGTAAAAACGCCAAGTGTAGAAACTACCACAAAAGTTCCAGGCTGATCGACCAAAACAGCAGTTTCCAAACCTTTTTTCCAAATAAAGCTTCAATAATTGGATATCCCAGAAAAGAGCTGTTGCTTAATCCAGCAGTTAAAATCAAACAACCAATGAGTTTATTGGACCAGCCATTTCTTCTTCCTAAGAAATGAAAAAAGATAAAAGCCAAAATATAGGTAATCCACCCTGCTCCTATTGGAAACAGCAATTCGTCGCTCCATTTTATTTTCGGAATGTGATATAAAGTAATCGCAGGAAGACAAAAATAGATGACAATCTTATTGAGCGTCTTATAAATATGAGTAGGAAATTGTTTTACATGTTGTAAAACCAAGCCTAACGAAAGAAATAAAAATATTAGAAGAAAGTTGTTCATATCATAAGATCGAGACAAAAATAGTTATTTATATTTTAGTGATTAGTGAAAAGTGATTAGTAATTAGCTTTTCGAACGAATAGCAACTACTTATTTTATTTTGTTACACTTATAACACTTTACCAAAAATAATTTGCTAATCACTTTTCACTAATTACTAATCACTTATTTCCAAAAAGTTAGTTAAAATTTATTTTCGTATTGCAAAACTCATTATATTTGTAACATATTTTATTACAGTATGCTTTCAGGTAAATTTGCCATAACGATTCACATTCTTACTTTGCTTCATAAATTCCCAAATGATTATTTGTCATCGGAATATATTGCAGGAAGTATGAACCTCAATCCTGTTTTGGTTAGAAAAGAGATTGCAAACCTAAAAGCGCATCATATTGTAGAAAGTAAAGAAGGGAAAAATGGCGGTACAAAATTGGCTGTAGATGCTCGCAAAACTGACTTTGAAAGAAATATTCGAAATGACTTTTGAAACTATTGGTTTAGGTTATGCCAAAAATCAGCCAAATCCTGATTGTCCTGTTGGAAAAAAATAAATCAGAATTTGGACGCTTTATACAGCGAAATGAATCAAAAAGTCAGTGCACAACTTGAAAAAATTTCATTGGAAGATTTTTCGAATCAGTTTTAGAACTATTTTTTTAACCAAAACTGTAACATTTTTTATTACTAAATAAATTTATATATATTATGAAAATCGCACTTATTGGAGCTACAGGATTTGTAGGCTCAGCAATTTTAAACGAATTGGCAAACAGAAAACACGAAATTACAGCAATTGCAAGAACCCCAAAAGATACTGACAATGCAAAATGGGTTGCGAGCAGATATTTTTAATGCAGATGCTTTGTCCGAAATTTTAAAAGGACATGATGTTATCATCAACGCTTATAATCCAGGTTGGACAAATACAAATTACGCCTCTGATTTCGAAAACGGCTCAAAATCGATTCAAGAAGCCGCAAAAAAATCAGGTGTAAAACGTTTTATCACAATCGGAGGTGCGGGAAGTTTATATGTTGCGCCAGGCGTGCAAGCAGTTGATACTCCAGAGTTTCCAAAAGAATATTACACAGTCGCTTCTGCCGCAAGAGATTATTTAAATGTTATTAAAGAAGAAAAAGAATTGGATTGGGCATTTTTTAGTCCAGCTCTTGAAATGCACCAAGGAATTACGACAGGAAGAACAGGAAAATACCGTTTAGGGTTAGAAAATCCTGTTTTCAACGACGAACAAAGAAGTATTTTATCTGTTGAAGATCTAGCAGTGGTTATTGCTGATGAAGTTGAAACTCCAAAACATCACCAAGTTCGTTTTACAGCTGGATACTAATTTTTTTCGCCACGAATTGCACTAATTTTCACTAATTCCTTTTTTTTAATGAATTTTCCATGTCATCCTGAGCGAAGTCGAAGGACGCGCAAGCGACTCGACAAAGATTGTCGATTTTGATTATGGAGTTTCTATCGTGTCCTTCGACTTCGCTCAGGATGACAAAAATTAGCCAACAACTTAGTGAAAATTCGCGTAATTCGTGGCATACTAAACTTTTTGAAACTGTTTTTGTTTTCTGTACTTTTACGATACTAAAAAAGTATTTTGTCAAGTTTAAAGAAACAATCGAGTAGCTTAACTGAAAAAGCTGGAATTTCATCCCCTGAAATCACCAGTGCTTCTGCTATAAATGAAATTAAAAACAAACGCAGACAACAACCTTCAGCTTCTGAATTAATATCTGGAATTCTATCTGGAAATCGCACAGCTCTCAGCAGAGCAATTACGCTTATCGAAAGCACCAATCCTGAACATTTAGAAAAAGCAAACGAAATCATAAAGGGATGTTTGCCTCATGCCAATAAATCAATCCGAATTGGGATTACTGGCGTTCCTGGTGTTGGAAAAAGTACTTTTATTGAAGCTTTTGGAACCTTTCTTACTAGCATTGGCAAAAAAGTGGCTGTATTGGCAGTTGACCCAAGCAGTTCTATTTCGCATGGAAGCATTTTGGGCGATAAAACCCGAATGGAAGAATTAGTGAAAGATGAAAATGCTTTTATCAGACCCAGCGCTTCTGGAGACACTTTGGGCGGTGTGGCTCGAAAAACCCGCGAATCGATTATTTTATGCGAGGCCGCTGGTTTTGATACCATAATTATTGAAACCGTTGGTGTTGGACAAAGCGAAACTGCTGTTCACAGTATGGTTGATTTTTTCTTTTATTAAAAATTTCTGGCGCAGGCGATGAACTTCAAGGCATTAAACGAGGCATTATGGAAATGGCTGATGCCATCGTAATCAATAAAGCCGACGGAGACAATATCAAAAAAGCCAATCAGGCAAAATTAGAATTCAATCGAGCTTTACATTTATTTCCTCCAAAACCATCAAATTGGCAACCAAAAGTTACTACTTGCGGCGCTATTACCAAAGATGGCATTTCGGAAGTCTGGAATACTATTTCTGATTATTTCGAAATGACCAAAGAAACGGGATTTTTCCAAGAAAAACGACACGAACAAAATCAGTTTTGGATGATGGAAACGATCAATGAGCAATTAAAACAAAACTTCTATAATCAGCCAGAAATTATTTCATTATTGGAAAAAATAAAAAAGCAGTGCAAAATGATGAAATTTCACCTTTTGTACTGCTTCTCTTTTATTAAAATTTTATTTTAATAAAGATTCTAAGTGATTAAGATTCTAAGACTCTAAGTTTTCTCGCTTTTGTCAATTAAAAAAAAGACCACTCGTTCTCTAAATAAAAAACTTAGAACCTTAGCAACTTAGAATCTTAGCGTCTTAATTTATATTTACTTTCTTTATACAAATTTCCTGCTGTAATTACGTGTGCCAAAGCATCTTTTGCTAAATCTTCGTTTAATTTTACAGGAATTAAAGTCGTATCGTTTTTGATTTCGAATTGAAGCGGTTTCAAATTTGGTTGCATGATTACCACTTGATTTTCTACTCTAAATGCGTTGATATCATTAAACTGCATGATTGATCTTCCTTGGACTTTTGGATCTAATTTTGTTAAATTTCTTCCAACCATTGGCGTTTCGAATGGAAGTCCTAAATAACCCAATAACGTTGGCGGAATATCTATCTGACTTGCTAATCTGTCATAAACTGCACCTTTTGCAACTCCAGGTCCCATAATAAATGCCGGAATATGGAATTTATTAATTGGCACTAAATTTTTTCCGTACGTTCTTGTATTATGATCGGCAATTACGATGAAAATCGTGTTTTTAAAATACGCTTCTTTTTTAGCCATTTCAAAGAATTTCCCGATTGAAAAATCAGCATATTTCATGGCGTTATTTACTGTTGCAGGCTTTTTGTCATAAGGTTTTATTCTTCCTGCTGGATATTCAAAAGGCTCGTGATTTGAAGTCGAAAACATTAAAGAGAAAAACGGCTTGTCTCCTTTTGATTTGAAATACTGATTGGCTTTGGTAACCAAATCTTCATCAGAATAGCCCCAAGTTCCTTTGAACGCATATTTATTTCCATCAGATTCAAAATCGGTTTGATCAACAATATCACTGAAACCATTTCCATTAAAAAACGAGGCCATATTATCAAAATTCGCCATTCCACCGTAAATAAAACTTGTGTCATATCCTTTTTGTTTTAAAGCGTCGGCAAGTGTGAAAAAACCTTGTTGAGAATTTCCAAGTCTTACAACACTTTCTGATGGTGAAGGCAAAAATCCTGTCACAACTGCCTCGATTCCGCGAACACTTCTGGTTCCTGTACAATACAAATTAGTGAATAAAGTACCTTCTTTTGATAATTTATCAAACTCTGGCGTTAAAGGTTTTCCACCTAAAATTCCAACATATTCTGCTCCTAAACTTTCTTGCAGAAAAATCACCAAATTATATGGTTTTTGCCTAGCTGAATCCGGTTGCTGAACGTGAAGAAACGGAATTTCAGGATCTGTAAAATCTTTTAGCCCGGCAATCATGTATTTTTTTACACGAGCGATTGCTTCGGCTTCATCCATTTTTCCGTACATTTTTGTATTTGCTTCATTCTTGATTGAATAAGCCGCAAACGCAACTGTATAAAAAGAATTTAAACCTAAAGTATTGGTTAATTGATCTGTCGAAAAAACAGCATTACTAGCATTAATTGGTCGTTTTGAAGTCAAGCTTGAACGCGCTCCAAAAACAATAAAAAAGCTAATAACGGAAAAACCATCAGCTTAAATTTATAATCTGTCGTTACTGTATGAAAATATTTTTTTCCTTTTTTTAATGCCAAATAAAGAACAGTTCCCAAAATTAGAAACGCCACAATAATTGAAATTAGGTAACTTTTTAAAAGCATTCCGACAACTTCTTTTGGATAAATAAGATAATCCAAGAAAATCTTATTTGGTCGTGTATCATATTGCTTTACAAAATCTGGCGATGCTATTTCTACAAAAAGAATCAAAAACAGAAAGAGAAAACTATAAATTACTAGAAATTTATTGGTGAATTTGATTGATTTGTTGGGCAAAAAAGTAATCAAAACTGCTGGCAGAAATGACAAATAACATAACAGAATCATATCCATTCGAAGACCAATTGGAAAAATATACCAGAAATTTGGCGTTTCGACTACTCTTTCCTTAAAGAGGAAAAATAAAAACAAACGGCTTAAAGTTGTGATCAGCAACCCAAATAGTATAAAATTAAAAATGGGTTTTAGGTAACTTAATTTTTTCATTATTGATATGGCATTAATTTTTGATTCAAAGAGGGAAATAATGATTCACAAAGTTTTTTCACGCAGATTTTAAAAGATTTAAGCAGATGCACGCAGATTTTTTATAGCAAATTTTAAAATTAAATCTGCTAAAATCTGCATGAAATAAATCTTTACATTATGCTTTGTGAAAAATTCTGGCGTTAAATAAAAGACAGGTATCTAGAAGACACACTGCGGTGTGCCTCTACTCTTCGTAACGGTTTACTTCTCTGTCGTAAAAATCATTTGCTTTTTCGATCAAGCTCTCCATTTCAGCGTTTAATTCTGCTTCGTCAAGATCTTCTGCTTCTTCTAAAAATTCAACCTCATCATCTTTTAAATTGATAATAAATCGAGGATAATCAAGATGAATGATGAAAATATCATCTGGAAAATCAGTATTGTCTCCAAGTAAAAATTTAGGTAATTCCATATTTATTTTTATTAATTGTTAATTTATATTTTCAAGTTATAGCTTATTTTTTTCCAAAATTAGTTATTTAGAAACTGAATTTGTAATCAATTTCTTAGTTAAATAATTAAAACGCAAGTAAAGCATAATTGCTCGCTGCCGTTAAACCTGCCAAAAGCCCTATCCAAACACCTTGAGCTTTCAATTCAGTATATTCTCCTAAATAATAGGAAATCGGAAAACCAATTACCCAATAAGCCACAAATGTGATATACATTGGGATTTTAACATCCTGCAATCCTCTAAGAGCACCCAAAACAACGACCTGAATTCCGTCAGAAATTTGGAAAACTGTCGCTATCACTAATAATTTAGAAGCAATTGCTATTACTTCTGTATTATCTGTTAGCTGAATCGTGTTTTCCATATTTAGGAACATATTTGGCAAAACTGTATGAAAAACAATGAAAATGATCGCAAAGAAAACCTCCAGAATAATAGCGAGCAAGAAAATGGACCTTGCTACAACAAGAAGCTTTTTATAATCTGTTAAACCTCGCTGATTACTTACACGAATCATTGAAGTGACACTTAGTCCCATTGCAAACATAAAAGTAAGTGAAGCAAGACTCAATGCGATTTGATTGGCCGCTTGACTCGTTTTTCCGATATTTCCACAAAGCCAAATTGAGGCTGTAAACAAAACCACTTCAAAAAGCATTTGCATTGCTGATGGAAATCCGATGCTGATAATTTTTTTGATAGTCGCTTTTTTAATTTCGTCGAAACTAAAGCCTTTGAAAAAACGTTTCAAATCGTCTCTTCGCGAAAGCATAATATGCATAAACATTACCAAAAATATTCTTGAAATTACAGTACCAAGTGCTCGCGCCGATAATTCCCATTTTTGGAAAAATCCAAATTCCGTAAATCAAAACATAATTAATTCCGACATGCAATACATTTGCCATCACCATTGCGTACATAGAGTATTTGGTCAATGACATTCCGTCTGCAAATTGCTTATATCCTTGATACATCACTAACGGAATCAATGAAAAAGCTACCCAACCTAAATACGGTTTCGCTAAAACAATTACATCTGCAGGCTGTTTTAATAATTCCATTATTGGTTTGGCACACATAATGACACTAAAAAGAATTAAACCAAGAATGGTGCATAAAAACAATCCGTGATGAAAAGCTGAACGAATTTTTGCATCGTTTTTCTCGGCATCACCTTCGGCAACAATTGGAGTGATTGCAGTAGAAAAACCAATTCCTAACGACATTGCGATAAAAATCATGCTATTTCCTAATGAAACCGCGACCAGTTCAGTACTTCCTAATTTTCCAACCATAATATTATCGACGATACCAATTAAAGTATGCCCGACCATTCCTAAAATTACAGGATATGCCAGTTTTAAATTATAAGAAAACTCCTTTGTGTACTGCTTTAAATTCACTTCTATTTTATTTTGTGGGCAAAGATAATCAGAAGCTCCGAATTCTGTCCTATCAATAAAAAGATATCCCATTTTTAAGGCAAAATTAAGCACACCCTAATATTATGTAACGATTTTTAAAAATTATATAACAAGCTCCAAAGCCCTTGATTATACTTTTACATTATTAATAATTCAAATATATAAGCCATGAGAAAAGTACAAATGATATGCCTAGCCGCTTTTGCATTTTTATTCGCCAACACAACTTTCGCACAAGAAAGTGAAACAAAAAATTACGATCAGGGATTTAGATTAGGTTTCGGTATCAATGGAGGAATTCCAACAGATAACGATTATGACTGGTCACTTGGCGGAGACGTTCGTTTACAATATGATTTGTCAAAAAGAACATCATTGACCTTGACAACGGGATTCACCAATTTATTTATGGGAAAAGATGAACTTGGAAATGACGTAAAAGACCTTGGATTTATTCCTGCAAAAGCTGGTTTTAAAGCCTTTGTTTGGGAAGATCAGTTCTATGTTTTAGGTGAAGTTGGTGCCGGTTTTGCTGTAACAAACGGTTATGACAAAACGACTTTTTTATGGGCGCCAGGAATAGGATACGCAAACAAATACATTGATTTGAGCGTACGTTACGAAGATTATCATGATTTCAGAACCAATCAAGTAGCCTTGCGCGTTGCTTACGGTTTTGACTTATAAAAGTTAAGGTTTAATTTATTTTTTTGTTTTTGGTATGAACCCGGCAGATTGCACAGTCTGCCGGGTTTGGTGTTTTATAAAATGGTTAATTATTAATTATTAATTGTTAATTGTTAATTGTTAATTGTTAATTTTAAAATATTTTTCATCCGTCAATGTTTTCGTAAAAGCAATCAATTGTTTTTTCTCTTTTTCAGACAAGTTCAATTTATCTTCAGGCAAAGTCTGATTTGGCACATCAAATCCTTTTCCTAAACCTCCGCCTTCGTTATAAAAATCAATAACTTCTTCGAGCGTTTTATAAACTCCATTATGCATGTATGGCGCTGTAAGTTCAATGTTTCTGATTGTTGGCGTTTTAAACGAATTTTTATGAATGGCCGCTTGCGTGATAACAAACTTGCCCAAATCTCCATCAAGCTTTTTATCTTTATTTGGAACTCCTAGAATTTCGCTTTCTGAGCGATCAAAATTTGGTGGTACAGTTCCGTTTGTAAGCGGAATAAAATGGCAGGTAGCGCATTTTGCTTTTCCGGCAAATAAATTAAATCCTGCTTTTTCATCAGCTGTAAAAGCAGTTTTGTTCTGCATATAATTATCAAATTTAGAATCATATTTACTTAACGAACGTATATAAGATGCCAAGGCATTTTTGATTGCAAATTCATTTATTTCTCCTTTCGGGAAAGCTTTTTTGAAAGACTTGACGTATTCAACATTTTTTGAATTTCCAAAGCCGATTTTTCCAATGATCCGTGCATTTCGTTTTCGTTTTTAATGACTGCAATAGCCTGATCTTCTAGATAACTCACTCTAGAATCAGCAAAAAATACGCGTTGAAAAGCAATGTTTGAAAGCGTTGGCGTATTACGTTGCAACATCGATTTTCCGTCTAACGAAACAGCTCTTTCTAATCCGTCTGTAAATGCTTTTTCGGCGTGATGACACGATGCGCAAGAACGTGTATTGTTTCCTGATAAAATAGGATCATTGAATAACTTTTTGCCTAATGCAACTTTTTCTGGTGTAGTTTTATAATCTGGAAAACCAGAGAAAGCTTCTGGATCAAAAGCATCTTTATCAAATAAAGTTTGAGCCGTAACTTTTAATCCGCGCTGTTCTTTCATCAGAGAAATTCCCAATTCAGATTGCGTTTTAAAAAGTCCTTTGCTTAGCGGATTCAAAATTTCTTTGATAAAATAAGCGCGATCGAAAGCATTAAAATTGGTATTTGATTTCAGATAATTTTTCCCTTTTTCGAAAATCTGAAGTACTTGTTTCGAATTTGAAACCGATTGATCTTGAAGATAAACACGATAATATTTTTCAATCGTTTCTAAAGATACTAATGCCTCCGGAAGCGAGTTTAGAACGACAGGCGAATCAAAACCGGTTATTCCCAAAGTTATAATTCGGTACACTTCTAATCGCATCGCATCAAAAACATGGGCATCTGTCAATTCATTGGAACCTGAAACTTTTTCCAAACGAGTTAAATTTGCTTCCAGAACTCCTAATTCCTGAATCAATTCTTGTTTGTTCACTTTGCTGTATTTCGGAAAAACCAATTCTTCAATAACCTGAAAACCTTCGGGTGAAACAGTTACTTTATCATTTTCTTCGAACTCAGGTATTGCTGGACCGTTGATTGCCTTAGAAACTGACGGCGAATAATATTCGCTGAGCAATTCGACTTTCTTGTAGTTTTGATGCGCTTCCAGAAATTGCCTCTGAATTTGAGCTTCGGTCGAATCTTCTTCAACAGAATATTTCAGTTTGGCAACTTTTTCAATAAGTGAAGTAATATCTTTTTGAAACAATTCATTTACTTCCTGATGTTTGCTTTTTTTCTGACAAGAAACAAGAGCCATTAAGAACAGCAAACAATATATTTTTTTCATGATTTTATTAGAATTATAAAAGAGGAATATTTAGAAAAACAGAAACCACTACTTCAAAATTGAAATAGTGGATACTGTTTTATAAAGACTTAAAAATTTATCTCGCTAAACCTTGAAGTACCAAAATTTGGCTTGCTTGTTGCTCATTCGGACGATTTGTTCCGCCGTCAACACCTTTGTATTTTGCTCCCGTCCAAGTATGTGGCTGAACGCTTAACATAAAAGTATCATTTATACCAACTTGCTCCGAAACATCAATCAAAGCACCATATTCCCAGTCACCAAATTTAGAAGTTCCGCCTACATTGTATTTTGCAAGCATCTCGCCGCAGTACGACGGTGATCTAATTCAACTACAACTTTTAAATCTTTTGTAGCAATATTATATTGATAGATGTATGCATCGTGTGTTTCGTCTCCGTAACCGTTTGCATCTTCTTGAACGTAAACATAGTTTTTAGTCACACAGATATTATCTGGATTTTGGAATTTTCCAGCAATTCCGCTTCTGTTATCTCCATCAAGGATTACTTCCAAAGTTCCTTTTAGCGGATCAGCAAGATCAAGATTTAATCTGTAAACTCTTCCGTATTTCGTTCTTGAACCATCAGCATTTGTTCCAGTTGTTGCTTGTCCCGTCACGTTGAAATACAATTCGCGATCTGCAGTATTTCCGCCTTTGCGGTAATCCAAATCTTCAACACGACCAAATTTGATTGCTTTCAAAGTATTAACAGCGACATTAATCTGTGCACCTGTCATTGTTGTATGATTGTCGATTTTTACGAAAGAAACAGGATATGTCTTGCTAACTTCCATATCTTTTTCTCTTTGATTGTCATCGTTTCTTTTTAACATATATAAAGATCCGCCAGTCAAATCACCAACGGTGTTCGATACATACATGAAAACTTGACCTCCATAAGTTCCAGAATCGTCATCGCCAATTACTACAACCGTTTTTCCCTTGTAGGCAGTCGAACGCAATGGCAAAGCATTTTCAGCACTTAAGCGTCCAAATCCTGATAATTCTTTTGAAACTGATGCATTTCCAGCACTTCCATAAGGATCTAAAGCGTGCGTACGAGATTCTTCACCAGATTCTCCACAAGTCAAATAAACTGGACCAAAACCATGTTCTGCTTGTGTAGCCATTGTCGCACCACACAATCTCCAAGTTCCTCCGCTTGAATTCAATAAATATTCCCCTTTTGTAGGTTTGAATGTTTTGTCTAATGTAATTCTTGAAACTGCAAAGTTATCTTCATTGTTTACCAAAAATGTAAATGTTCCGTCAGTGTTTTTCAACAAACCAGAACCATCGGCAGAACCTCCAAAAACAAAATTTGGACTATCTGCAAATACATCATCTGAGCTAAAAAGAGAGTAGATTTTTAAATTTTCAAAACCTGCTTGCGCTTTTAATAAACTTGGCGTTACAGATTGGTCTTTCAAAACAACGCTTGTGGCTGGCGTGTCATCTTTAGAATCGTTGTTACAAGATGTAAGCACCGACCCAATAATCATTAGAGGTAGAATAATTCGTTTCATAAGCTAAAATTGGTTTTATTTTTTTACAAAGTAAATCCGAGCACTTTAACTTAAAATGACTTCCATATTATCAAAAAAACAAGACTTTTACCACAAACAACCTTTGTTGAATAAAAATTTAACAATAAATTAGTAATACAAAATACACATAAACTTCTATTAACATTACTGTCAAAAAAAGAAACGAATTTTAGAACTTGATGCTCGCAATTCTTCTCGCATCTCCATAATTTTCATTTTTTTATACTAATAAATAGTCTAATTTTACGAAGCATATTCCTGCTATTCATTGCAATACTTTTCAATAAATTGCTTTTTTCCAAAGCCATAACAAGAGCTTATCCCGATGCATCGGGAGTCGCTTTGTTCTGTCAGGAAAAAATGCAATTTCTTTTCAAAGTATTTTCATTACTATCAGGGCTAGGCATTGGTTTTCATATGAACTTTTTCGTTATCTCAAAAATTCACAATGACAAAAAGAATTCTATTTATATTATTGTTTTTCATAAATCAAGCTTTTAGTCAGGATAGAAATTATTCGAATCCCGAAAAAGCTATAATCGAAGTATTTGGAAAATGCTATAAAGATCTGGAACCGATTGAAGGTACAATAAATTTAATTCCCGAAAAGGAAAATGTAAGATTCTGTTCATTATACCAATGTGTTAGAGGAATTGGTTACGCAGAAAACAAAAAAGAAATTGAAAGTTCAATTTTAAAAAGAGCTGTAGAAATAACTGTTAGACTATATAGCGAAGGAACACCTGTGTACTTAACCTATGGAATGAATAGTTCAAGCCAAGCTGATTGGGATAATGAAATTTTAACAGATGATGACAAAATAGTATACATAAGCGTGGCAGAATGTATTGTTTCGCAGTCTTTAATAAAAATAAGTGAAGCCGTAAATAACGCGACAATGGAGTTAATTAATAACTCTAAATCAGTAAAACAAAAAAATAGAACAAAAGAAGTTTCAAAATAAAATTCATGGAAAAATTCACATTAGAAATATTATTTCAAATCATCGGAATCGGTTCGGCATCTGGATTATTTTATAACAATGATACGCTTTACGTAATTGGCGACAACAGCGGATTTTTATACGAATACAATATGCAGAATCAGCAATTGAATCAGCATGCTTTAATTGATAATCCAACACAAAATATTCCTAAAAACCTAAAACCCGATTTTGAATCAATTACGCATCATAATGATACACTTTATGTTTTTGGTTCCGGCTCCACGGAAAACCGAAACAAAATGATTGAGTTTGATCTTAAATCCAAAAGTGTTTTACAGAAAAATAATTTAGTCGATTTATATGCTTTAATGCAAAGTTTCGGCGAAATAAAACCAGAAGATTTCAATTTAGAAGGCGCTATTTTCGATGGCGAAAACTGGTATTTATTTAATCGTGGAAATGGAATTTCAAACAAAAACACCATTTTCACTATTCATGCAAAAAAACTGGATCAGGAATTTGCTTTGATTGCGGTCAATTATAAACTGCCAAAAATAAAAGGCGTTCGTTCCAGTTTTACTGACGCCATTTTAGTCGAAGACAAAATCTATTTTCTTTCAACTGCCGAAGACACAAAATCAACTTACGACGACGGCGAAATATTAGGAAGTTTTATTGGAAGAATCGATGTTAAAACCATGAAAATTGATTTTACACAAAAAATAACTTCAACCAATAAATTTGAAGGTTTGACTTTTTATAAAAAAGAAAATAATAAAATTGAGTTTTTACTTTGCGAGGATAATGATACGGAGGTCTTAGAAACTAAGATTTATAAATTGGCTTTGCCGATTAAATAATGTAAACTTTATGAGAAAAATATTTTTTTCATCACTAATCGTTTTTATTCTTTTGGGTAGCAGTTATCTATATTATCATTTTAAAATTAATGATAACGAGATTTCAAGTTCTAAAACTTTTGAATTGAAATTTGAAGAAACAAAAGGTAAATACTATCAAACATTACGTCCAAAAGATTTAAATCCAAAATCATTTATCAAACTTTTTAAAGAGAAATATAATAAAAACTCTAAGCTAAATTTTGTAACAATGCTTGGAGATTTTCCCGAAAATTGGGTAAAGCCAAATGATGTTCAATATTTAATTTCAATTATGAACTCTAAAGAAAAATGTTGTGGATACATGAATACATTTTCTTCTTTTATTTCAACTGAAAATGGCGAAGTTGGCGGTTTTGCAATAATTTTTCTAAACTCCTATATTTCTAAAAAACAAATTAATATGGGTTTGAATTGCAATCCGAAAACAGATAAGGAATCTGTAAGAAAAATTGAAAATTGGTATCGAAATACAAAAAAATAAAATTAACCGCATTTTATATCATTTCGACGAAGGAAAAATCTTCGCAAGAAACTCGACAAAGATTGGGGAGCTACTCGTGAAGATTTCTCCTTAGTCGAAATTGTAAAAGTCACTTATTTCGGTAACGGATTTATCATTTCAATTGGCTTTTTTCCATCGATTCCCTGATGTGGTCTTTCGTGATTATAATAATATAAATATTGTAATAATTCTTCTTTTAGCTCTTCTTGAGAATCAAAATCCGTGTCTCTTAATAAATCGTCTTCCAGAGTTCTCCAAAACCGCTCTACTTTACCATTTGTCTGTGGACGGTAAGGTTTTGTATATCGGTGCACGATTCCTAATTCCATCAGCATTCTTTCAAATGGATGGTTATTTTTGACTTTGCTTGTTTTAGGTCCAAATTCAGCCCCATTATCAGATAATATCTCTTCAAATTTTATTTCATAATGACTGCTTAGGATGTTTAAGCATTTTAATGACGCAAACATCACTGTTAAACTGGTAATGTCTGGAACTAATTCTGCCCAGGCAATTCGGCTGTAATCATCAATTACACAGACTAAATAGAGTTTTTTATTTTCTCCACGAATTATGCTTTTACTTAAATAATGACAATCAATATGACCCAGCTGTCCCATTCTTTCCTTGATTATTTTCTGATGATTCTTTTTAATCTTCGGAGTTAATCTATTTATTTTATGCCTTTTTAAAATATTATAAACTCCAGAATATGATGGTGCATGTTTTCCTAATTTGGGATTTAAGATACTAACAATTTCATATTTGTTGTTTCCTTTTTCTCTTAATTCGATTACTTTTTGTTCTATAAAAGGCAAAGGACGTCGGGTTTTATATTTTGGACCTCGCTTTTGAGGCAATAGATCCTGAGATTTCCCACTCTGTTTATAGCGATTATAATACTTTAAGAAACTTTTTCTGCACGTGTCATTTGCTGTGTAAAAATCCATCGCCTTTTTATAAAGTGGATGAGTTTTGTTTTTCACCTGCTCATATTCTTTTATCAAGAAACGATATTTCTCTAAATAGTTCCTCTCTAATGTACAATCTTGACTATTATTTCTCATCGTAACAAAATTTATTAAATTTAAATTTTGTTACCGAAATATCTAACCTTTACAGAAATGACAAGATTGGGAAAATTCACATCTATTTAAACAAAACCTACAACCAAAATAAATGCTCAACATTTCAGATTCAGCTAAGAAACCAGTTCTAATTATCAGCATCATACTTTCTGTATTTCTTCCGGTTCTCGCGATTTATTCTTCTTTATTATTCAAAGATCTTGGAATCAGCAAGGAAATTCAATTCTACATTTCGAGATTTGCCATCTGGATTTCACTACTGTTGTTATTCTTATATTCGATAAAATTAGAAAAACAGCCTTTTTTGCTTTGGCCAGAAACCAAATATTCTTTTCCTGATTTCGCAAAAGCGATATTCATAACATTCGTAAAATTATTTATTGCGGTATATTTTACAGGGCTTTTAATCATGTTATTTAAAATAACTGCAGAAAGCGCAGTGTTGCAAAAAGCTTTGGCGCTTTTTAAAAAGAGTTACTTTTTGCTTTTCTTTACTTGTCTAACAGCAGGCATCACAGAAGAATTAATCTTCAGAGGTTATTTAATGCCAAGATTAGAACTTCTTTTTAAAAATAAAATCGTGGCAATTATTATTTCCAGCATTCTGTTTGGATTACTGCATATTGGTTATGGAACATTACTGAATGTTATTGGGTCAATTGTTATAGGGCCGGTATTTGCTGTTCAGTATGAAAAATACAGAAACATTAAAATACTGATTGTCTGTCATTTTCTTTGGGATCTTTTTCTTTTGACGGCAAAAACGTAAAAAGTATATTTGTATAAAAGAAAATTATCGTAATAATATCTTGACAAGACAAACACTGCTGTACGCCTCTACAATAAAACCTTTGTAACTTTGTTTCTTTGCAACTTTGAACCTTAAAAAAATATTTTTTTTACAACCGTCCCAACCTTTTTATCTTTTTAGTTCTCTTTATAAATAAAGACCAACATTGTGATAAACGAAACGCTAATTTCTAACTGCAAAAAAATGAACCGTGATGCCCAGCGTCAGGTTTATGAGCATATGGCTCCAAAATTGTATCGCGTTTGCAAACGATACCTCAAGAAAGAAGAAGAAATTGAAGAAGCTCTTGCTGATGCCTTCTATACCATTTTCACGAAACTAGAACAGCTCAAAGAAGACAAAGCCTTTGAAGCCTGGGCCAGAAAAATTACCGTTAATCACTGCTTGGCAACCATCAAGAAAAACACCAATTTCAACATGTATCTTGATGATGTAAAAGTGCTTTCACAGCCTTTTACAGACGAAATGAGCGCACTGGAAGAAGAGGATTTACTCAATTTATTAAACCATATTCCGGATGGCTGTAAAACTGTTTTCAATCTTTTTGTAATTGAAGGTTTTGGACATAAGGAAATAGCGACAATGCTGAATATCTCAGAGGGCACTTCGAAATCACAATTGAACGCCGCCAAAACCAAACTGAAAGATCTGGTTAATAAATTATATTATCAAAAAGCAAAATAGTCATGGACAATCAAGATAAAATATTCGACAAATTTAAAGAAGCGACTGAAAATGCCCCAGCACAAGATTTTCCCGGAATGGAAAAAGTTTGGTCGCGCGTTGAACAAAAACTCGACAAAAAAGAAGACAAAAAAACGATTTCACTTTGGAAAAAAATTGCAGTTGCGGCTTCACTTTTATTAGTAATCTCATTAGGTTATCAATTTCTGAAAACAGATAAAAAATCAACTTTAGAAACTAACGATCAAGTTGTAACCAATGACACACAAAACCAAACAATTAAAAACAATTCAGAAGAAAAAAACAATGCTCCAGCTTCATCAGATTCACAATTCATTCCAAATGAAGAAGCTGAAAAAATTTTAGAAAACAAAACAAAACATAAAGAAAGCGTTGCAATTCAAGAAACAACAGGCTCAGGCATTCAAGCAGAATCGTCATTGCCAATATGCGCAGGAACTCAAGAAGTAATTGTTCCAGTAAATGAAGAAAACACTGAAGACAAAGGTGATGACATGCTTTCAAAAAAGAAAACAATACGCAAGTTGGATATATTGGTTATCCTGAAAGAGAATCTGCTAAAGTTGCTTTGGCCGACAAACAAGCGACAAAAGCGAAAAAAAGTGCGCCACTAATTATTATGAATGGAAATGCAATAGCGCACAGCGATGATACAAAAAGAGATAAAATGATGCAGGCGGAACTTCCGAATGTGCAACCTGAAAACGTAGAATCATTAGTAATTCTAGAAGAGCCACTTTACATTATTGACGGCATATATTATTCGGAAAATGATTTATTCGGAAAAAACCCAACGAGTCCATACGCGCCTTTAGACAAACAGGACATTAAAACTATTACCATTTTACAAGACCTTGAAGCTACTGAAAAATATGGCGAAAAAGGCAAAAAAGGAGTTGTAATCATTACCACAAAAACAGGAAAACCAACTCCTAAAAAATAATCTAAGCTTTGTCAAAGTCTGCGGCTTTGACAAAGCAAAATCAAAACATTAATTCTTAAAACTCATTATCATGAAAAGTTTAAAACTTATTTCATCAGCCATTGCTATGCTTATATGTTTCGTAACCATGGCACAAGAAAGAACTATAACTGGAATTGTTTCTGATAAATATAAACAGCCTCTTCCAGGAGTATCGATTTACATTCAAAATACAAAAGTATCTGCCACAACTGATTTTGACGGAAAATACAGTATCCAAGCTAAAACAGGAGATATGTTAGTTTTTAGTTTTATTGGATACGAAACTCAAAAACAAAAAGTTCAAAACTCAAATACGATTAATATACGCCTAAAAGAATATAACAATACTTTAAGTGAAGTTGTAGTTGTTGGTTATGGCTCAAGTGAAAGCGATTCAGATTACAGTGCAAGAAGTTACGAGCGAGCGGAAAGAAGAAGAGAAAAAAGAAGCTAAGCAAGCTTCTCAAGCGGCTTCTTTACAAGGAAAAGTTGCGGGACTTCAGGTTCAAAACAATGTTGGATATGTAGCAAATTCAAATTTTCAAATGCCGCGAGAATCTCCATCAATTTCGCCAAAAAACGAACCAATGTATATTATCGATGGAGTTCCAGCAAAAGCCAATCAAATGGCAAAAATTAATCCAAATGATATTCAGGATTTGAAAGTTTTAAAAGATGAAGCGACAACTTCTGTTTACGGAAGCAAAGCATCAAATGGAGTTGTGATTATCTCAACTAAAAATGAAATCTATAAAAACCTTTCGGAAAATGAATTAAACAAAAAATTAAATATTACTCCAATTCCAACAGAACCAACGCAGGAAGATTATGATGCCTTTGTAGAAAATGCGTTCGAAAGTCCAGAGACTGCCCCGCTTTCTACTTTTTCGATCGATGTTGACAATGCTTCTTACACTAACATCAGACGTTTTTTAAACAATGGCCAGCAAGTTCCAAAAGATGCTGTGCGTGTAGAAGAAATGATTAATTTTTTCAAATACAAATATCCGCAACCAAAAGATGGAAATCCGTTTTCTATTAATACAGAAGTGAGCGATTCTCCTTGGAATTCAAATACTAAAATTTTGAAAATTGGTTTACAAGGAAAAAATATTCTGACTGAGGATTTGCCAGCATCAAATCTTGTTTTCTTGATTGACGTTTCAGGCTCTATGGCCGACATGAACAAATTGCCTTTATTGAAACAATCTTTAAAAATATTGGTAAACGAATTAAGACCTAAGGATAAAGTGGCTATTGTAGTTTACGCTGGCGCAACTGGAATGGTTTTGCCTCCAACTTCTGGAGATGAGAAAGAAACAATTATTGAAGCCCTTGACAAATTACAATCTGGCGGAAGCACTGCCGGTGGTGCAGGAATTGAATTGGCTTATAAAACGGCAACTGAAAACTTTATTAAAGGCGGCAACAATCGTGTAATTCTAGCAACAGACGGAGATTTTAATGTTGGAAGCGCTTCAAATTCTGATATGGAAAAATTGATTGAAGAGAAAAGAAAAACTGGCGTTTTCTTGACTTGTCTGGGCTACGGAATGGGAAATTACAAAGACAGCAAAATGGAAATCCTTGCCGACAAAGGAAACGGAAATTATGCTTACATCGATAATATTCAAGAAGCGAATCGTTTTTTAGGAAAAGAATTCAAAGGTTCGATGTTTGCGATTGCTAAAGATGTAAAAATCCAAATCGAATTTAATCCGAAACAAGTTCAGGCATATCGCTTGATTGGTTATGAAAACAGAAAACTTCGTCCAGAAGATTTTAAAAATGATGCGATTGATGCAGGTGAATTAGGAAGCAACCACACAGTTACGGCTTTATATGAAATTATTCCGACTGGTGTAAAAAGCAATTATTTAGCTGAGCAACCTGATGATTTAAAATACACTAAAACAGAACCAAATTCAAATAATTACAGCAACGAATTAGCAACCATAAAATTCCGTTACAAAAAACCGGATGGCGATAAAAGCATCGAAATGGTTCAGACAATTGAAAACAAATCAGTTGCTTTGGAAAAAGCGAGTGACGATATGAAGTTTAGTAATGCCGTAGCTTGGTTTGGGTTGAAATTGAGAGATTCTAAATTGATTGCTGATAAGTCTTCTGAAGACATTGTAAAACTCGCAAGGCAAGGAAATTCAAATGATGGCGAAGGTTATAAAGCAGAGTTTATTCGTCTCGTAGAAGGTGCTAAGCAATATAATTAAATTAGAAATTATGAAAATAATCCAGCTTTTTCCATTCTTATTTCTACTAAGTTTTATTGCAAAGGCACAAGACAAAGCGACTTCAACTCAAACAAAAGATTCAGTTCAGAAAATGAAAGTTGCAACCGTTACTGATCCAGAGCAAACTCAAAGTGCTAAAGTAATAATATGTGGTCCGTCAAGATCTTCTCTCATGCAAATTTTATATATTTTGAATGGAAAGATTATAAATCAACTGGATTTCAGCAAAATTAATCCCAACAACATTAAATCTATGAAAATACTTCACCCAGATGAAGCAAAATTAATTTATGGTGAACAAGGAGCAAATGGAGCAATTTTAATCATTACTAAAAAATGAATTTTATAAATTTTATCATCCTTAAACAAACACAAAAACCTAATAATTAATAAACGTTTTACTACATTTGCGCTTCGTTTTAAAAATCAATTTTACACGCATATGAACTCAATTTTAAGCCAAAATCTATTTTTAGTAAAAGAACATATCGGAATGTTCAAAGCCTCAAACAATTACGATATTTATAATCCTGAAAGCAATCAAATAATTATGAACTGCCGTGAAAAAAATTTAAGTTTTTTCACTAAAATGCTACGTTTCACAGACTTTAAAAGAGCAACACCATTTAATATTGAAATCTCAACTGCGTCTGGCGAAAAGTTAATTACTGTAAGAAGAGGAATTGCAATATTCAGATCGACTGTTGAAGTTTTGGACGAAAAAGATCGTTTGGTTGGCACATTCAAACAAAAATTCTTTTCAATTGGAGGAAGATTTGAAATTTTGGATAAAAATGAAAAACCAGTTGCAACACTTCAAGGAAAATGGACAGGCTGGGATTTTAAATTTTCACACGAAAACAACCAATTGGCACAAGTAAGTAAAAAATGGGCAGGAATTGGCAAAGAGTTTTTTACAAGTGCGGACAATTATGTTCTTCAAATTGAAAACACTGTTGTCGCTGAAAGTCCGTTAAGACAATTAATCTTAGGAGCTGTAATGTGCATCGATATGGTTCTGAAAGAATAACAAAAACTTGTTAAACTTAGATTAAGAAAACATCTTAAAGCATGATTTTAGTTTGCAAAAGCTTATTTTTGTAAGACTTATAATGATGCTTTTTGCATTTCTAAAAATACAATCATGACCGATTTAAAAAATAAAACTGCCTTTATTACAGGAGCAGGAAAAGGAATAGGAAAAGCCGTTGCAATTGCTTTAGCAAAAGAAGGCGCAAACCTGATTTTAGTTTCAAGAACACAAAAAGATGTAGAACAATTAGCTGATGAGGCTTCAAATTTGGGCGTAAAAGCTTTGGCTATTACCGCTGATGTTTCAGACATCAATTCTATCAATGCAGTTGCAGAAAAAGCTCTAGCCGAATTCAAACATATAGATATTTTGATCAACAGTGCTGGAATTGCTTCTTTTGGAAAATTTTTAGAATTGGAACCAGAAGCTTGGGAAAGAATTATTCAGGTAAATTTAATGGGAACGTACTACACAACGCGCGCCATAATACCGAATATGATTGAAAGACAAACTGGTGACATTATTAATATTTCATCGACTGCGGGTTTGAACGGAAATGCTTTGACAAGTGCGTATAGCGCCTCAAAATTTGCTGTTTTGGGCTTAACCGATTCTTTGATGCAGGAAATGAGAAAACACAACATTCGTGTAACTGCTCTGACGCCAAGTACAGTTGCAACTGATATGGCAAAGGATTTAAACTTAACTGACGGAAATCCTGAAAAGGTAATGCAGTCGGAAGATATGGCCGAATTGATTATTTCGCAATTAAAATTGAACCGAAGAGTTTTTGTGAAAAACAGCAGTATTTGGTCAACCAACCCATAAAACTAATCTCGTAAACTTTGTCAAAGTTTGAAACTTTGACAAAGTTCAAATCGCAAAAAAAGCGTTAAATGGAACAATATTTAAGACAATTAGTCGAAATAGAATTTGTAGATAAAAAGCAAATTTTTACTGGATTTCTTATTGATTATTCTGATGATTGGATTTTGCTTCGAAATAATCCTGTTGATTTTATTTTGGATGGATTTGTGATTTTAAGAAACAAAAACATCTTGGCGGTCAACAGAGATCATGATTTGGCTTTTACAGAAAAAGTAATTCGGTTAAAAGGCTTAAAAATCAATTCTGAAGATATAATTCCGATTAGAGATTTAGATTCGATTTTAAATTATATAAGCAATAAATACGGAATTTTTCAAATTGCAAAAAAGTCAGCTAAATCTGCCTATTTGGGCAAATTGCTTTCACTTACTGATGAGGAACTTTTGATTGATTTTCTGGACACAAGAGGTCAATTTGGCGGAGAATTAAATTTTATTCCCGAAAAAATCAGAGTCATTGAATTTGATACCGATTATATTAATTCTTTGAAACTGGTGATTCCGGAAGATCAGAAATAATTATAAAAATGAGAAAGCCCTTTTTGAAAAGGGCTTTCTCATTTTTATAAAGTACGTGTAAAACTTTGTCAAACTTTGACAAAGTTCCTAAAAACGCTCGTTAAGCTTCTGCTAATTTATTTACAAACTCCATTCGAACACTTCCGTCTTCATCAATTTTAGTCAAATTAATTTCTTGCAAAGTATTCACCAATTCTGGATTCCAAGGCGTTTTCACTTTTACGTAGTTTTCAGTAAAACCATGAATATAACCTTCTTTGTTTTCACCTTCAAAAAGAACTGTTCTTTTGGTTCCTAATTGACTTTCATAAAAAGCACGACGTTTTTTCACTGATAATCCGCGCAACATTTTGCTTCGTTTTGCACGAACATTTGCCGGAACAACACCTTCCATTTCAGCGACTTCTGTATTATCTCTTTCTGAGTAGGTAAATACATGCAGATAAGAAATCTCCAATTCATTCAAGAAATGATAGGTTTCTAAAAAATGTTCGTCTGTTTCACCAGGAAAACCAACAATTACGTCAACACCAATACAAGCGTGCGGCATTACTTCGCGAATTTTATTTACGCGATCGATATAAACTTCGCGCAAATAACGGCGTTTCATTAATTTCAAAATATCATTACTTCCTGATTGCGGCGGAATATGAAAATGCGGTACAAAAGTGCGGCTTTTAGAAACAAACTCAATAGTTTCGTTTTTCAGCAAATTCGGTTCAATTGACGAAATTCTCAAACGCTCAATTCCTTCGACTTGATCTAAAGCCTGAACTAAATCCAGAAACGTATGTTCGTGTTTTTTGTTTCCAAACTCCCCTTTTCCATAATCTCCGATATTTACTCCAGTCAAAACAATTTCGCGAATATTCTGTGCCGAAATTTCTTTAGCATTTTTTAGAACATTTTCTAAAGCATCACTTCTAGAAATTCCACGCGCCAACGGAATGGTGCAATACGTACATTTATAATCACAGCCATCTTGAACTTTCAAGAAAGCGCGTGTACGATCTCCAATCGAATAACTTCCCACATAGAAATCAGCTTCAGCAATTTCGCATGAGTGAACTTCACCCATATCATTTTTGCTTAAATCGTGAATATAATCGGTAATTTTAAACTTTTCAGTAGCACCTAAAACCAAATCAACACCATCAACTGCGGCTAATTCTTCTGGCTTCAATTGTGCATAACAGCCAACAGCGGCAACAAATGCTTTATCATTCAGCTTCATTGCTTTTTTGACTACTTGCTTAAACTGCTTATCAGCGTTTTCTGTAACAGAGCAAGTATTGATCACATAAATATCTGCTATTTCTTCAAAATCGACGCGGTCAAAACCTTCGTCATTGAAATTTCTGGCAATTGTAGAAGTCTCTGAAAAATTCAGTTTACAACCCAGCGTATAAAAGGCAACTTTCTTTCTATTTTCCATAATTTTCTTAAATTAATGAAATCGTTGTCAAAAAATTTAAGGTCGCAAATTTACAAACAATATTTGTAAAAGAAAATCAATAATTGACTTCGTTTCAACAATTTGCGTAAATTAGAGTTTTAATAAAAATAAAATGCACTTAATGATTGCAAAAATTTTGAAAAACAATATTTTTTTCGAACTTTACGTTATACAATTCAATAAGAATTAAATGACAAAAACATCGATTAAGTGCAAATTTCATCGATTAAATACATTTTTTAACGATTTAAACTGAAAAAATCTTACATTTACTAGAACTAAATTCTCTTGTAGAATTTATTCCGATTTTAAAATTATCGCAAGTATTAATTAATTTAATAATAAATCGGACATAACAATTTTGATTTTCAATCGTTATGTTGTTGTTTTGTGTAACAAAATGAAATGGGAAAGCCGAAAACCAAAGAGAGTAGGCAAAAATAAAATTACAAATACCACACTTTATGAAAGCATTTTTACCCACAATCTGCTTGATGTTCTTAACCGTTTTTAGTTCGCAAGCGCAAACTAATGCCCCAGCCGCAAATCCATTTCCATCTATTAGCACTTTAACGACTTGGGCAAGTTTAAACTCTCAACAACAATTTGATGTTGCAATTCGTGCCGTTGGTTTTAAATTTGAGGTTAAAGAACCAGGTGCAGAATCTACTGCCTACACTTATATTCGTAAAGTAACTGTAAATGACGTAAACTATACAGACAGAATTGTTTACAGAATTACGAATAATAATTCTGCAAGTATTATTTCTTTGGTTACAGCTTCTACAGATTTAGTAAGCTTGTACACACCGCAATTAGCAACTTTCAAAAACAACAATTGCAAAACTGAAATGTCTAAAGACAAAAACACAACTTGCAACTAGCTACGAAAGTGCCGCTTTTGCAATCGATCTTTGCGACGAGCGTGTAAAATTAACAATGGGTGATGGAAACAAATATTTTGTTTCTGTAGCTAAAAAATAAGCAATTAAGAAATTACGTTTTCCAAATCTTTGCAGGTTTTTATTAGCTTACAAAGATTTGGAGCGCATTTCTCAATTATAAGTTTGGATTTTTTATTTCGTACCAGACTTCAGTTTCTCCTTCATACTCAAAAGAGTTTACATATTGCAAGCCTAGTTTTTCGAGAATTTTTCTTGAGTTTTCATTCCCTGCATCTGCGTACGCATAAAGCGCATCTACCTTCATTTCATTAAAAGCATAATTTACAAAAGCTTTTCCGGCTTCTGTGGCATATCCTTTTCCCCAATGCTTTTCTATAAAACGATAGCCAATTTCATAAAAGTTTTTATGTCCGTTAATTTCATCTGTAATGAACTTAATCCCAGACCAACCCAAAAACTCATTAGTTTCCTTAAGAATCACTGCCCAGCGTCCTGTTCCAAAATCTTTATATTGTTTTTGAACAAAATGAATATATTCGATACTCTCTTCGGGCTTTTTTACTGGATTATTACCCAAGAAAAGATGCACCTTTGGATTTGAATCCAATTCAAACATTCCATCAGCATCAGAAAGAAGAAATTCTCTTAATAGCAAACGTTCTGTTTCAATTGGATTTTTCATCAAAATTTAATTTAAGATATATTTCTGCACTACTTCGGCCACTCCATCATCATTATTTGACGCTACAATTAAATCTGCTCGATCACGCAATTCGGGCGTAACATTATCAACCCAAACACCAAGACCTGCATATTCAATCATTGTCAAATCGTTTCCTGCGTTTCCAACAGCGATTATTTCCTCTTGAAGAATCCCTAATTTATCTGCAAGAAATTTCAAGCTTGCCGCTTTGTCAATTCCTTGTCGCGGTCGCTTCAAGAAAGAAAGGTTTCGACATTGAAATACTTAAATCTGGCATTTTGGCTTTTAGATCTTCTTCTAATTCCTTTAATTCAGACGGTTCTTTTAAAAGAATACATTTTACAGCAGGCTTGTCGACATAGTCTTTAAAACTAGAAACCATAAGATGAGGCATTCCTGTAATCTCTTTTTCGATTTCGATGAATTCAGAATCAGTTTCGCTTATAATTTCGTCATCTACATAAGTAATGATATGCGTATTCATTTTTACACTGTAATCGTATAAATCATGAATTTGCTTTACAGTTAACTTTTGCTCAAACAAAACAAGATCATCTTTAACACGGCTGATAATAGCTCCATTAAACGAAATCATATAAGAATCGTTTATATCTAGCTCTAATTCTTTAGCATAAGCAGTCATTGCTGTAGTTGGTCGGCCAGAAGCCAAAACCACATAAACTCCTTTTGCCTGAGCTTCTAATAAAACTTTTTTGTTTAAATCTGAAATTCTATGATCGTCTGTCAACAAGGTGTCATCCATGTCGAGCACTAACATTTTGTATTGCATATTTTTTTAGTTTTCAGTCACAGTCGCAGTTTACAGTTTGAATACTGAAAACTGCGACTGCAAACTGCGACTTATTAAAGGCTCATTCTAAAGTTTTCAATCACTGGATTTGCTTTTGCAAAATCGGTTTCCTGAATAAAAACCTCAACAGCTAAATCTGTTCCGCCAAAACCTCCCAATCTAGCCGATTGAATATTATCTTTTTTTACTGTTTCTACTCCCGCTTCTTCTAATCTTTCCTGCAAAGCTATTGCTAATACTTCACTTCCTGAAAACACTTTCATTAATCCCATGGCATTTCTATTTTTATTCTTTATTTCAAAATTGTTTTTAATTCCTCTTGGAAATTTTCATTTTCGTTCATTCCAATATGTCCCTGATCTTTCAAAACATATAAATACCCTCTAGAACCTAAAATTTCATTTAATTTGACCGAATTTTCAACCGGAATCAACTGATCGTCTGATCCATGAAAAATATAAATCGGAGCTTTAACTTTTGGAAGATATTGATAGGTTTCAAAATGGAATTTCTTCATAAAATCAGGAAAAAACCGAACTTTGGTTCCTGATAATTCAGTAAAACTAAAATAAGGCGATTGAAGAATCAACGCTTTAGGTTTATTTTCTGAAGCCAAAATTGTCGCTAATCCAGAACCAATGGAATAGCCCGCAATAATAATTTTATTTCCAGGATATCTTTGGTTTAATTTTTTGTAAGCTGTTGTAATATCTTTATTTAGTTGTTCTTCGTTTTCGATTTCGCCTTCGCTTTTTCCAAAACTTCGGTAATCTAAAATAAAAATATCGTATCCTAAATTGGTATAATTTTTCGCTATACTGCCCCAGGTTTGTAGCGTACCGGCATTTCCGTGAAGATAAAAAACAAGGCCTTTAGATTTTTCGGCCTTAAATAAAAGTCCGTTTAAATTTACTCCATCAAAAGATTTAATATTTAACTCCTCAAACGGACTCTGATAATCAAATTGATATTCCTTAGGAAGTGACGAACTCTGAAAAATCATACCAACCTGATTGAAATATACATACGAAACAATAACGATATAAATAATTACAAAAAATGCCATCAGCACAATTGTAAAAAATTTTAACGTTTTTATCATTTCCATAAAATATACTGCAGGATTTTATTCTTCTTCTACGTCGTCTTCCTCTTCATCCAATTCCTCCTCACCTTCTTCATCCATATCAAACAAATACGGTTCAATCATAATTTTGTCTGCCAAAATTTCGATGCGTTCTGTCAAAGTTTCAGCAAAAATAATGCGTTGCACTTTGGCAATACTATTAGAAATACGAGTAATTTTTGGATCATGGCGCAATTTTAAAATCGGATCTGCATCATCTACAATAAACATTTTAAGACGATTCACATTGTAACCTGCCGTACTGAACATGTCATTTAATTTGGTTGGTGTTCCAATCAAAACGTCGATTCCGGTAGAAACGTAGTTTTTATCGTAATCCATATCGCCTTTGTCGTGAACTCCATACACTTCAAGATTAGTATATTTGTTATACTTATCAAAAAGCGCTTCCATTGCCAAAACCTTTTCTTTGTCTTCAACAATGATCAAGGCTCTAGGTGATTCTTCATTTTTTCCAGCCAATTGCTGAATTACATTCAAAACAATTGTCGTGGTTTTCCCGCTTCCTTTTGGCGAAACAATTACACAGTCCGCGCCACTTTTTATAGTCGAAAAAGTTTCCATCTGCAAAACATTTGCTTCTGTCAAACCATTCTCAATTAAGGCATCTTGTAATTTCTCGTTTATTTTTTTTAGTTTCATATCTAAATTTTAGATTTATGATTTTAGATTTCAGATTGAAAACTAAATCATTATTTGCTCGCAAACATTTTCACATCACTTTCAGAGATTTCATTTCCTCCTAAAATGATTAATCTTTCTACTACATTTCGCAGTTCACGAATATTTCCTGTCCAATCATACTCTTGCAGTAATTTTATGGCTTGCGCCGAAAATCCTTTCACGGCATTTCCTTGTTCCGAAGCAATTTTTTCTGAAAAATGCGCAATCAAAGCCGGAATATCGTCACGTCTTTCATTCAAAGGAGGTACTTTAATTAAAATTACAGCCAAACGATGGTATAAATCTTCTCTGAAACGACCTTCTGCGATTTCTTTTTTAAGTCTTTATTAGTTGCGGCAACAACTCGAACATCTACCTTGATATCTTTATCTGCTCCAACTCTCGTAATCATACTTTCTTGAAGCGCTCGCAAAACTTTGGCTTGTGCCGAAAGACTCATATCGCCAATTTCATCCAAGAAAATAGTTCCTTTATCTGCGGCTTCAAACTTTCCAGCACGATCTTTAACCGCCGATGTAAAGGCACCTTTCACGTGACCGAACAATTCACTTTCAATCAATTCACTCGGAATTGCGGCGCAGTTCACTTCGATTAAAGGAAAATTAGAGCGCTCGCTTTTTTCATGCAATTGATGCGCTACCAATTCTTTTCCAGTTCCATTTGGCCCCGTAATCAAAACTCTCGCTTCAGTTTGCGCCACTTTGTCAATCATCACTTTGATATGGTTAATTGACTCGCTGTCGCCTATCATTTCGTAGTTTTTGCTGACTTTTTTCTTTAAGATTTTATTCTCAACAACTAATTGTTTTTTGTCCAAAGCATTACGAACTGTATTCAATAAGCGGTTCAAATCTGGTGGTTTTGAGATATAATCAAAAGCTCCTAAACGCATTGTTTGAATTGCCGTTTCCATATCGCCGTGGCCTGAAATCATCACCATCGGGATTTCTGGTTTTATCTTTTTTACTTCTTCCAAAACCTCAACACCGTCCATTTTTGGCATTTTGATATCGCACAAAACCAAATCGTAATCGTTGTTTTTTATTTTTTCAAGTCCCGCAACACCATCTTCAGCTTCATCAACTTGATACGAATCATTTTCTTCTGATAATATTTTTACCAAAACTCTTCTGATTGCCGCTTCGTCTTCTACAATTAGTATTTTACTCATTCTTTTCTAAGGTTCAAAGTTGCAAAGTTACAGAGTGACAAAGTTTAAAATCTTTATCGCTATGCTACCTATTAACCTGTTATTAGTAATATCTCTTTTATGCTTCATCCACAATCTTAAAGTCGCTTTTCTAAGTTATAAAAAATTCAAATAAAAAACCTTTGAACCTTTGTCCCTCTGTAACTTTGCAACTTTAAACAACTAGTACTTCAGCCACTTATACAATTCCTTCCAAGTCGGTTTTTTGCCGTACATTAAAATACCTACTCGGTAAATTTTTGCGACGAACCAAACCACAAGGAAAAATGAAGCAAACAATAATGATACCGAAATTGCAATTTGCCACCACGGCACCCCAAACGGAATACGCATTAACATTACAATTGGCGACGTTAACGGAATCATCGAAAATGCAACAGCAATTGTTCCGTGTGGATCGTTTACTACTGTAAAAAACCCGATATAGACACTCAAAATCAGTGGCATTAAGATTGGCAATAAAAACTGTCGCGAATCGGTTTGATTGTCAACCGCCGCTCCAATTGCTTGCGTAAAATGAGCTGTACAAGAAATATCCTCCTATAAAATAAATTACGAAACCAATTATAATGCTTGCAATCGGCAAATTCCATAATTCAGTAATATACATCTGTGCTGATCCTGACAATTGATGTTGCGCCGTTTGCATCATTTCTGGTGAAATTCTTGATGTTGGGCCAACGTTTACACCAAAAAACGCCGAAGCGACAAACATTAATCCTAAACCGATTATCGCCCAAATCATAAATTGCAGAATTCCTGCCAATGAAGTTCCGACAATTTTTCCAATCATCAATTGAAATGGTTTTACCGATGAAATAATGATTTCAATAATTCGGTTTGTTTTTTCTTCGATTACGCTTCGCATTACCATGTTTCCGTAAATGATAATGAACATCATAATTAAGTAACCAAATGCTCCTCCAATTGCAATTTTAATTTCATTTAATCCTTTCAGACTTTCCTCTCCAGAAGCTTTTATTAAATGAATATTTACTTTTGATTGTGCTTTTTGAATCGACAAAGTATCTAATTTTGCTTCTTCCAAATTCAGTTTTGTGATTTTTGAAGCAATAATATCTTGTGTTTTTTCAACAAAAGAAATACTCGGACTATTGTTTGAAATAAACTCGATTTTACTTTCTAAATCTCTTGTATTATTTGTTTTCGGAATGACAATCAATCCGCTGAAATTTTCTTTTGTAATACTGTCTTTTAAAGCATTAACATCAATTTCAGACAAATTAAGATATTTAAACTCCGCTCCTTTTTTATTTTTTTCAAAAAATCAGAAGCAAAAAGTCCTGTTTCGTCATGAATAGCAATTCTTTTTGTTTCGGCTTTCATGGAGCTTAAATAACCAATAAAAATGGCTATCGCCACAAACAAAAGCGGGCTCAAAAAAGTCATAACAACAAAAGATTTATTGCGGACTTTGGCAATAAATTCTCTTTTTATAATCAACGAGATGATACTCATAAATAATTTTAGATTTTAGATTGTTGATTTTAGATTTTAGATGTTTATTATAAAATCTGAAATCTAAACTTTATTTTCAGTAACTGTTTGAATAAAAATATCGTTTATGCTTGGAATTTTTTCAACAAAGTGAGTTACTTGTCCGCGTTGTGTCAGAATATTCAATAATTCGTTTGGCGAGGCATTTCCAATTTGAATATTTAATTTCAAATCATCATTTAACGATTTAAAGCTTGCCGGCGAAACCGTAAATTTCTGTGTAATGTCATACATCAAACCTTCAACATTGCTTGTCAAAATTCCAACTTCAAAACTATTGGTTCTAAATTGACGTTTTACATCTACAACTTTTCCTTCTATCAACTTATTTGATTTGTGAATTAAAGCTATATTCTCGCAAAGTTCTTCTACGCTTTCCATTCGGTGTGTCGAAAAAATAATGGTTGAACCTTGCTCTTTTAATGCCAGAATCTCATCTTTAATAACATTCGCATTTACAGGATCAAAACCAGAAAAAGGCTCATCTAAAATAAGCAGTTTTGGTTTATGCAAAACACAAACAACAAACTGAATTTTTTGCGCCATACCTTTAGAAAGTTCTTGGATTTTCTTGTTCCACCAACCTTGAATTCCCAAACGATCAAACCAATAATCCAATTGTTTTTTGGCTTCAGCTTTAGAAAGACCTTTCATTTGTGCCAAATACAAACATTGCTCGCCTACTTTCATCGAGCTGTACAAGCCTCTTTCTTCTGGAAGATAGCCAATAGTTTGCACATGTTTTGGTTGCAATCTTTCTCCGTCCAAAATTATTTCGCCACTATCGGGCAATGTAATTTGATTTATGATTCTGATAAGGGAAGTTTTTCCTGCTCCATTCGGACCTAAAAGTCCATAAATAGTACCTTTTGGCACATTTAATGAAACCTCGTTAAGCGCTACATAATCACCGTATTGTTTTACGACTTTATGTACTTCTAGTAAGTTGCTCATGCTGTTTTAAAGATTTTCTGCGTCACTATTACCATTCTGGTTCAGCGACTGTAAAAGTAAATAATTCGTAGCGAATCTGCGTAATATTCAGCAAAAAACCCATTCTAATTTTATGTTAGAATGGGTTTTATATTTAAATATTCCGAAAAAGTTCCGATTTATGAAAACATATCTTTTACTTTCTCAAAAAATGATTTCTCTGACTTCTCTGGACTTGGAGCGAAATGCTCATCGTTTAAAGCATTTTCAAAAAATTGTTTTTGCTCTTTATTTAATGTTTTTGGAGTCCAAACATTTACGTGAACCAATAAATCACCACTTCCGTAACCATTCAAACTTGGAATTCCTTTTCCTTTTAATCTCAAGATTTTTCCAGATTGAATTCCTTCTTCCAATTTGATACGCACTTTTCCGTTGATTGCTTCAATATCTTTTGAAGCTCCCAAAACTGCTTCAGGGAAACTAATGTACAAATCGAAGTGAACGTTTTCACCCTCACGTTTCAAGAATTCGTGCTCAACTTCTTCAATTGCAACAATTAAATCTCCTGGAATACTGTTTCCTGGTGCATCGTTACCTTTATTAGAAACTTTCAACTGCATCCCGTCAACAACTCCCGCAGGAATTTTGATTGATACTGTTTCATCTTCTTGAACCATTCCTTGAGCATCTGCTTCAGAAGGTTTTTTATCTAAAATTTGTCCAGAACCACCACAAGTAGGACATGTAGATGCAGATTGCATTCTTCCTAAAATGGTATTGGTTACACGCATTACTTGACCTTGACCGTTACAAGTTGTACAAGTTTTATACGTTACACCTTTTGCCTGAACTTTACGTTTTACTTTTACTTTTTTCTCAACTCCATTTGCAATTTCTTCTAAAGTCAATTTTACTTTAATTCGAAGATTGCTTCCTTTTGCACGACGAGGGCCTCCGCCTCCGCCTCCGAAACCGCCAAATCCGCCACCAAAAATATCACCAAACTGGCTGAAAATGTCATCCATATTCATACCACCGTGACCGCCAAATCCACCAGAACCATCAAATGCTTGATGCCCATATTGATCGTATTTCGCTTTTTTCTGTGGATCACTTAAAACTTCGTAAGCTTCTGCCGCCAATTTGAAGTTTTCTTCTGCCTCTTTGTCGCCTGGATTTTTATCAGGATGGTATTTTAAAGCACTTTTTCTGTACGCTTTTTTAATTTCGGCGACATCAGCATTTTTTGAAATGCCTAATATTTCGTAAAAATCTTTTTTCATAATTAGATTAGGTTCCAAATCTTAAAAATTCCAAAATCCAAAAAAATGCACTTGAAATTCTTATTGCATTTTTTTTAGTTTCCTACTACAACTTTAGGGAAACGAATAATTTTGTCTCCTAATTTGTATCCTTTTTCAATAACATCAACAATTTTCCCTTTTAATTTGTCAGACGGAGCTGGAATTTGGGTAATTGCTTCAGCAATATCAGCGTTGAAAGCATCACCTGCTTGAATTTCAACTTGCTCTAAACCTTTAGAAACTAAAGTGTTTTTAAGTTTATCGTGAATCAACTCAACACCTTTTTTCAAATTTTCATCATCTGACTTGTTGATCTCTACTGCCGCTCTGTCAAAATCATCTAAAACAGGAAGCATAGCCAACAAAACTTCTTGGTTTGCTGTTTTAAACAATTCAAGACGTTCTTTTGAAGTTCTTTTTTTGTAATTTTCAAATTCAGCAAATAATCTCAAAAACTTATCTTTTTCGTGAGCCAAGTCTTTAGCTAATTGCTCCTCAACACTTAATTCTTCAACAATTAACTGCTCTCCGTTGGCATTGTTCTCTAACGTTACATCATCTAATTCCTGATCGAATTCTGTATTTTCCGTAGTCATATTACTTTTATTTTTAAAAATATTCTTAAACTTCATTTTTATTTCTTTCTGTTGGATTGCAAAAGTACTGCCAAAATTTCTAAAATGTCAAATTGTCACTTTATTAAAACTGAGTACTTTAAAAATCAAATATACCTCAAAAAAAATTAGTATAATTTTAAGACTATTACGTTATAGTTTGTTTTATCTTTGATGTCGTTAAAACGTAAATTATTACACCAAAATTGAATTTAAGGGTTGGCTTAGGCCTCAAAATAATTATTAATTCAAATTTACCTTATATTAAAAAAAGCTTCGCCTATAGAGACGAAGCTTTTTTTGTTTGAGCTTTTATATGACAAAAAAGTCATTTACATTTTTGCACGGGCGGAGGGATTCGAACCCCCATCAACGGTTTTGGAGACCGCTATTCTACCCTTGAACTACGCCCGTAACTTGAGGTCGCAAATTAAAAGTATTTTTTCTTCTCCAGCAACTATTTCAGGCAGAGATTTTAAAAGAAATCTCTTTAAATACAAGCAATCCAGAGCAAAAACCTTTATTTCAAACAGTTAACCTTTTTTTTATTTCACGCAGATTTAAAAATAATTTGAGCAGATTAGCACAGATTTCTTAATATAAAAATCAAATTAAATCTGCTTTAATCTGCTCAAATCTGCGTGAAATAAAATCTTTTAAATCTGATTATTAGCTTAGTGCATTTTTCAATCCGTCATAATCAACAGAAACCTGCTCTCCTGTCACTAAATTTTTAAGTGCAAAAGTATTCGATGCAATCTCCTGATCACCAGCAATTACCGCAAACGGAATCAATCGTTTGTCTGCATACTGAAATTGTTTTCCAACTTTTACATTATCAGGATATAATTCTACTTTTATATTTTCTTTTCTCAATTTCTGAATCGCTTTTGAAGCATACAAAGCTTCTTTGTCGCCATAATTGATAAAAATTGCTTTTGATGTCGTCGCCACAGTTTCCGGAAACAATTGTAATTTTTCTAAAACTAAATAGATTCTATCCAATCCAAAAGAGATTCCAACACCACTCATATTCTGTAAACCAAAAATACCCGTTAAATCATCGTACCTACCGCCACCGCCAATAGACCCCATTGAAACCGTTTTTGGGGCCGCCACTTCAAAAATAGCCCCTGTATAATAATTTAATCCACGTGCCAAAGTCACATCAAGATCTAAAATTGCAGTTGACAAACCTAAATCGGCCACATTGTCGCAAATGAATTTCAGTTCCTCAACACCTTTCATCCCTTCTTCAGAAGATGCCAATAATTCCGATAGCTGTGCAATTTTGTCTGCAAAAGTTCCTGAGAAACTAAAAAGAGGTTGCACTTTAACTAAAGCATTTTCAGAAATTCCTTTTTCGATCATTTCTTTTTTACTCCGTCTTCTCCAATTTTATCCAATTTATCCAGCGCAACCGTAAAATCGATTAATTTATCTGATGCACCAATTACCTCAGCAATTCCAGATAAAATTTTTCTATTGTTGATTTTGATGGTAACACCTTCCAAACCTAAAGAAGTAAAAACAGTGTCGTATAACTGAACTAATTCTACTTCCTGCCAAAGTGACTTTGAACCGACAACATCAGCATCACATTGATAAAACTCTCTGTAGCGCCCATTTTGTGGATTATCGGCTCTCCAAACCGGTTGAATTTGATATCTTTTAAAAGGAAACACTATTTCACTTTGGTGTTGTACTACGTATCTCGCAAACGGAACTGTCAAATCGTAACGTAATGCTTTCTCAGAAATTTTCCCTGTGAATTTATTTAATTCGATTCTTTGATCTAAACTTATTTTTTCAGCAGAATTTACAAGTAATTCCTCAATAGATTGCGGCAGTTCAATTTTCTTTTTATCATAAAAGAAATTACCTGAATTCAATATTTTAAAAATCAAACGATCTCCTTCTTCGCCATATTTTCCCATCAAAGTATCTGAATTTTCAAACGAAGGTGTTTCTATCGGTTGAAAACCAAATTTTTCAAAATTACTTTTTATGGTTTGCATAATATATTGGCGTTTTGACACCTCAGCAGGTGAAAAATCTCTGGTTCCTTTTGGTACGCTTGGTTTTGAAGCCATCTCTTTTTATTTTAGATTTCTGATTTTAGATTTTAGATTTCTTTGAAACCTAAAAATCTAAACTTTTAAAATTAATTTATTTCTAGATTTTCTTTTAGATTGTTGGATCTTCAGACTTTCGACTTTATGACTTTCCAACTTTCGACTTAAATAAGTCTGCAAATATCTTACTTTTTAAAATAAATAATAACACTTGGAAAACAAACTTGTAACAAAAACCGTATTTTCGTGACAAATTGGTCATGATGCTAAAATTATTTAAAGAAAATATCCGAATTGCTTTTGGTTCTATCAAAACACAAATTCTGCGAACCATTCTTACCGTATTAATTATTGCTATCGGAATTACCGCTTTGGTTGGAATTTTGACCGTTGTAACGGCTTTGGAAAATACCGTTTCGACCAATTTTGCTTCGATGGGCGCCAATACTTTCAACATCAACCAATACGAAAACAATCTCAAAAATCGCGGCGGAAAAGAACGCGAAATCATAAACCCTATTATTTCCTATCCAGAAGCCGTTGCCTTCAAAAACAAATACAAATATCCATTTACTGAAACCTCACTTTCGTTTACTGCGACCTCAAAAGCCGAAGTTAAATTTCTAGGCGAAAAAACAGATCCTGAAATTAAAATACTTGGCGTAGATGAACATTTCATTTCAAATTCTGGTCTTGAAACCACTTTAGGGCGTTCATTCAATCAATTTGATATTGACAACAATACCTATTCCTGTATTGTAGGTTCTGATTTTGAAAAAGGCTTATTGAAAGATGTCAATCCAATTGACAAAATTATTTCGATTCGAGGAGCACGTTTTAAAGTAATTGGCGTATTAAAAGAAAAAGGCTCCACTTTTGGAAATAGCCAGGATTTACGTGTTTTGATTCCAATTCAAGTTGCGCGTTCTTTATTTACAGCACCAAATATCAATTATACGATTAGCGTCATGGTTTCTAAAAAAGAGCTTTTAGATCCTGCAATTGACAATGCAACTAGCGTAATGCGCAGAGTTCGAAAATTAAATCCGGTTCGGGACAATAATTTCGGAATGGGCCGAAGCGATGATTTGATAAATCGTATTCTTGGAATTACACAATATTTAGGTTGGGCTTCATGGATTATTTCAATCATAACAATTCTAGGCTCATCAATTGCTTTAATGAATATTATGATTGTTTCGGTTACGGAACGCACTCGTGAAATTGGTGTCCGAAAAGCTTTGGGCGCAACAAAAACAACTATTTCTACTCAGTTTTTTATCGAAACACTGTTGATTGGGCAAATTGGTGGATTGGTTGGAATTATAATCGGAATTTTGCTTGGATTTGCGATTGCAACTGCAATGAAGTTTGCCTTTGTCATTCCGTGGGGCGCTATTTTCGCGGCTTTTGCAACCAGTTTTACCGTTGCCATAGTTTCTGGACTATATCCTGCGATTAAAGCTTCAAAATTAGATCCTATTGAGGCTTTGCGATATGAATAATTAGTCGCAGTTTTCAGTTACAGTTTTCAGTTATTTGTGTGACTGCAAACTGTGACTGAGACCGAAAACTTTAAATATTCCCTTTTACCATGCGATCATTATCGTAAATATCTTTTCGGAGTTCGATATTTTTAAAATTCATTTTTTCAAGCAGATCAACCATTTCTTTTCCTAGATATTGATTGATTTCAAAATACAATTGTCCATTTTCTAAAAGATTTTTTTCGCCAATTCAGCAATTTTCCTGTAAAAAATCAAAGCATCGTTATCGTCAACAAATAAGGCCAAATGAGGTTCAAAATCCAAGACATTCTTTTTGATTTCAGCTTTTTCTAAATTTCGAACATATGGCGGATTTGAAACAATAATATCATAATCGGATTTCAATATTTCCAATTCCAGAATATCTTTTAGCATAAAAGTAACCTCGACATTATTGTTTACCGCATTTCTTTTAGCTGTATCTAATGCTTTTTTCGAAACATCAATTGCATAAACTTTGGCTTTTGGAAGGTTTTTAGCTAATGAAATAGCAATACAACCGCTACCAGTTCCAATATCCAATATTTTGATTTCTTTAGATTTTCCTTTATTTTCATTAATAATCCACTCCACTAACTCTTCGGTTTCGGGCCTCGGAATCAAGACATTTTCATTTACTTCAAAATCCAAACCATAAAAACTGGTTTTCCCGAGCAAATACTGAATTGGAACTTCGTTTTTCAAATCATCCAATAATGAATCCCAAACCACAAAATCCTTTTCAGAAAAATTCAACTCGTGGTTCAACGCCAAGTCAATCTGACGCAATTTATGTTTGTCTTCTAAAATTAAATAGAAAAAACTCTCTGCCTCATATGCATCATATAGAGGTGATAATTCTTTTATAAACTGAGTCCGGTATTGTTTGATTTTCATTTCTGCGTATGAGTATTTTTTTCAGCAAAAGCTGATTTTTCTTTCAAATAAGTATTGAAAAATCTAATTTGTTACAAGATTTACAAAACTTTCAACATCCAAACCGGACAAGAATTATGCCCAGTACATCCCAAAGGTGCATCTAAATATTCAAAACCTGATTTTTTGTATAATTTTTGAGCGGCATGCATAAAAGGCATCGTCTCGATATAACATTTTTCAAATCCAAAACTTCTTGCTTCATCAAGACATTTCTCCATCATTTGGCTACCAATTCCCAAACCTCTAGTTTTTGGCAAAAAATACATTTTTTGTAGTTCACAAACTTCTGGAGCACCATTTTCCAATGGCGCAACGCCGCAACAACCAACAATTTCACCTTCATTTTCAACTACAAAATAAGCAGATTTCGGCTTATCATATTCTTCAAACATCAAATCAAGATAAGGGTCCGCATAAGCTGTACCTATTTTTGGAATTTCCATTTCATCAAAAACAGATCGTATTAATTGTGCAACTGCCTTATTGTCTTCTTTTTTAATCGCTCGGATAATATAATTTTTCATAATTGTTTATTCGTGTACTATAACTACAAAAGTAAAAATACTTTTCCGATAGTTCTCCAACTATACTGTTAACTATCGAGATTAAAATCAAAAATGTTTATTTTTGCACCGTGAATACACATGAAAAATACATAAAACGTTGCATTGAACTTGCTCAAAACGGTTTTGGAACCACTTATCCAAATCCGATGGTAGGAAGCGTAATTGTTCATGAAGGAAAAATAATTGGCGAAGGCTGGCACAAAAAAGCCGGCGAACCACATGCCGAAGTAAATGCTGTACAATCTGTAAAAGACAAATCGTCGCTAAAAAAAGCTACCATTTATGTTAGTTTAGAACCTTGCTCTCATTTTGGAAAAACACCTCCTTGTTGTGATTTAATTATTGCAAATAAAATCCCGAATGTTGTTGTTGGAACCGTAGATCCAAACGAAAAAGTAGCAGGAAGAGGAATCAAAAAATTAATTGAAGCTGGTGCGACTGTTACTGTTGGCATTTTAGAAGACGAATGCAACGAGCTCAACAAACGCTTTTTTACTTTCCATCAAAGAAAGAGACCGTATATTATACTGAAATGGGCCGAAAGCCAAGACGGATTTTTGGCACCTGAAAAAGAAACCGACCAGGAACGCAAACCAATTTGGATTACGAATCAATATTCGAGACAATTGGTTCATAAATGGCGAAGTGAAGAACAGGCTATTTTAGTAGGAACGCAAACGGTTATTGACGATAATCCGAAATTGAATACTAGAGATTGGTCAGGAAATAATCCGGTGCGAGTGGTTTTGGATCAGAATAACCGAATTTCAAAAGACAGTTTTGTTTTTGATAACAGCGTAAAAACGATTGTATTCTCGAAATCAGAAAATAACCTTTCAACAGAAAATACCATTTTTGAGAAAATTCATTTTAATGAAAGTATGATTTCTCAAATTCTGAATGTTTTATATCAGCATCAAATTCAATCTGTAATTATTGAAGGCGGAAGACAAACTTTGCAAGCTTTTATAGATTCGGATTTATGGGATGAAGCACGAATTTTCATTGGAACAACTACTTTTGAAAAAGGTGTTAAAGCACCTATAATTCAGAAAAGCACTATTTCAAAAACAATTATTCAAAACGACGAATTACTTTATATTAGAAACCATGATTGATACGATAATTTTTGACTTTGGCGATATTTTCATCAATTTAAATAAACAAGGAACAATTTCGGGATTGAAAAAATTAGGCATGACCGAATGGAGTTCCGAAATGGATCGTTTGAATTTATTGTTTGAAACCGGAGATGTATCGTACGATGATTTTGTAGGCGGATTTCAGAAAGAACTTCCAAATGCTTCTGTAGAAGAAATTCTTGAAGCTTGGAATGCCGTTTTAGCCGATTTCCCATCATATCGATTAGATTTTTTAAAAGAACTTTCAAAAAAATACCGTTTGTTTCTTTTAAGCAATACAGATTCAATTCATATTAATACTTTCCAAAACAGAACTGGTGTAGATTTTTACACAGAATTTTACAACTGTTTTGAAAAAGTTCATTTTTCATATGAGATTGGCAAAAGAAAACCAAATGCCAATTCCTATCAACATTTAATTGACGAACATAATTTAGTTCCTGAACAAACGTTATTTGTTGACGATAAAAAAGAAAACACAGATGTCGCCACCGCTTTAGGACTTAAAGTTTGGAATTTACAAGTCGGAAAAGAAGATGTTGTCGATTTATTTAGCAAAGGCTTATTATAAAAATATTTTCTCTCGCAGATTTTGCAGATAATGCAGATTTGTTTTTATAAGAAATTTAAAATATCTGTTTTATCTGCAAAATCTGCGAGAGAAAAATTTTAGCCCTAATTATAGAAAATTTACTTTTGGAATATCCTGATACATACCAAACCATTGCATTCGAATCTGAAGAGATTCTTTTTAAAGAAAAAGGAAGCAAATTCTTTGGCTACGCATTTCCTATTGAAAGCGAAGACGAAGTTAAACCAATAATTGAAGACTTAAAAAAACTGCATCCACATGCTGTTCATTATTGTTACGCTTATCAATTAGGAACTGCTCCAAAAATATCCTATAGAGCAAATGACGACGGCGAACCCAGCAATACTGCAGGCGCACCGATTTATGGACAAATTCAATCTTTTGGATTAACTAATGTTCTTGTAGTTGTAGTTCGTATTTTTGGCGGAGTAAAACTAGGTGTTGGGGGTTTGATTACGGCTTACAGAACTACCGCGCAAATGACGCTTGAGGTTTGTGAAATTGTCGAAAAAACAATTGATGTTCATTTTTTAATCTCTTTTGACTATAAAAACATGAATAAAGTAATGCGCGTCATCAAAGAAAAAAACTCGAAATTACTTCTCAGGAAATGGAAATTGATGAAAATTCTGGGCTTCCAATTGGCAAAATAATGACAAAAACGCGCAAAAAAAATGCCGAATCTATATTCGACATTTTTGATTTAATGTTTGAAATCGATATTAAAATTGTGTAAATTAACATTAAAACACACCTCATTTTAACAATTATTCTAGTGTTTTAAACAATTCCAAAATGTAATCTGGAGGTGCTGTTGGACGACCCGTTTTTAACGAAATAAATACTAAAATAAACACTGCCGTTGTTAATAACTCATTTGCCTCATTATAGATAGCGCAGTCGAATTCAATCTTAACAGATGACTGACTTTTGAAGGTTGTATGAATTGTTAAGAGTTCATCATAACGCGCTGATTTTTTATAATTAATTTGCATCGAAACAATCGGGAGTCCAATGCCGCTTTCTTCCATGCTAGCATACGAAATCCCTTTATTTCTAAGCCATTCCACGCGTCCAATCTCAAAATAAGGCACATAATTTCCGTGATAAACAACTCCCATTTGGTCAGTTTCTGAGTAACGAACACGCACTTGCGTTTGATGATTTTTCATTATTTATAGATTAAAAAAAATTAAATTCCTAAAGTTCACTTACAACTTTTTTTTACAAAATTAGACCCAAAATATTTTTTTTACAGAAATTTGTTCACATATTTGTTATCCCGAAATACGGAAAAATTTTGCTCCATTTTTATTAGGAGAATCTTTATCAATAATAAAAAACTTATCTGAATCTATGACTAAAACTGCTCAATCGGTATGGGAAAACTGTTTGTCCTTTATAAAAGACAATATTCAAGATCAAGCATATAAAACTTGGTTCGAACCAATCAAATCAGTTGAGCTAACCGACAACGCATTATATATTCAGGTACCAAGTAAATTCTTCTACGAATGGCTAGAGGAACACTACGTTAAATTATTGAAAGTTGCGCTTACCAAAGAACTAGGAAAAAACGCAAAGTTACTCTATAAAATCAAAATGGAAAACACTTATGGAAATAAACAACCGTTTACCGAGCAGTTGCCAAGTTCCAACAGAGTGCCTATGAAACCACAAGAGGTTGATGCTCCGTTTAAAAACTTAAATCCAGAGCTTAAAAATCCTTTTGTAATTCCGGGAATCCGAAACTTAAAAATTGAATCGCAGTTAAACCCAAACTACAGTTTTGACAATTTCCTTGAAGGAGACTCAAACCGTTTGGCGCGTTCTGCAGGTATGGCAGTTGCCAATAAACCAGGCGGAACTTCGTTTAATCCTTTATTGATTTTTGGTGGAGTTGGTTTAGGAAAAACACACTTGGCGCACGCTATTGGTGTTGAAGTAAAAGACAAATATCCTGAAAAAACGGTTTTATATATTTCTGCCGAAATTTTCACACAACAATATATTGACTCTGTAAAAAAGAATAATCGTAATGATTTCATTCATTTTTACCAGTTAATTGACGTATTGATTATTGATGATGTTCAGTTCTTATCTGGAAAATCTGGAACTCAAGACGTTTTCTTCCATATTTTTAATTACTTGCATCAAAATGGAAAACAGGTAATTTTAACTTCAGATAAAGCACCTGTTGACATGCAGGATATCGAACAACGTTTATTATCTCGTTTCAAATGGGGATTATCTGCTGAATTGCATCAGCCAGATTACGAAACACGTATTTCGATCTTAAAAAATATTTTGTACCGCGATGGTGTAGATATGCCAGAAGATATTCTTGAATATGTTGCCCGAAACATCAAAACCAATGTTCGTGAGCTTGAAGGCGCCATTATTTCGTTGATCGCTCAATCTTCTTTCAATAAAAAAGAAGTTACAATCGAACTGGCGAAAAGCGTTGTGGAGAAATTTGTTAAAAACGTAAAGAGAGAAATCTCTATCGATTATATTCAAAAAATTGTATCTGATTATTTCCAATTGGATATTGAAACGCTTCAATCGAAAACCAGAAAAAGGCACGTTGTACAAGCGAGACAATTGGCTATGTTTTTTGCAAAGAAATTCACTAAAGCTTCTTTGGCAAACATTGGCTCTCAAATTGGAGATCGCGACCACGCTACTGTTTTACACGCTTGCAAAACTGTTGACAATTTAGTTTCCACAGACAAACAATTCAAAAAATTTGTCGAAGACATCAACAAAAAATTAACGCTATAACGCGAATCATGCCTGTAAAAGTTTTAATGGTTTGTTTGGGAAATATTTGCAGATCGCCTTTAGCCGAAGGAATTTTAGCATCAAAATTACCCGCAGACAAATTTATTGTAGATTCAGCTGGAACGGGATCTTGGCATATTGGACATTGTCCTGACAAGCGTTCCATAGAAGTTGCCCGAAAAAACGGAATTAATATCAGCACACAAAAAGGCAGACAAATTCAAGTTTCTGATTTTGATGAATTCGATTATATCTATGTAATGGATAATTCAAATTTTCGCGATGTAGTTCATTTAGCCAAAACTCCAGAACATAAAAATAAAGTTCGTTTGATTCTAAACGAATTATTCCCAGATGAAAATGTCGATGTACCAGACCCTTATTATGGATCTGCAAACGGTTTTGACAACGTTTACCAAATGCTGGATGAAGTAACTGACTTAATTGCAGATCAGCTACTTGAAAAGCATTCCTAATTCAATTCAATTGTTTCTAAAAAAGAGATAATTGAATTTTTTAATTTTAAACAAAAGCACATGAAATCTTTCGGAAAATTATATCTTATTCCAACCACAATGGGCGAAAGCGATCCGATGGATGTTTTACCGCAAACTGTTAGAAGAACAATCGAAGTTATTGACCATTATATTGTTGAAAACGACAAAACTGCCAGAAAATCAATCAAAGCGGTTTATCCTGAAAAAAACAATCAGAATTAGTACTTTTTACTCTTAACAAACGTACAGAAACCAGCGAACATTCAGATTTCATAAAACCATTATTAGAAGGAATAAACATGGGATTAATGAGTGAAGCCGGTTGTCCCGGAGTTGCTGATCCCGGAGCTGTTATTGTAAAATTGGCGCATGAAAAAGGAATCCAGGTTGTGCCGTTGGTTGGACCATCTTCTATCCTACTGGCAATGATGGCTTCAGGAATGAACGGCCAGAGTTTTACTTTCAATGGTTATTTACCAATTGATAAAGACGAGAAAAAATCGGCAATACGTCATTTTGAGAGATTGTCTCAGGACAAAAACCAATCACAGTTATTTATTGAAACTCCATATAGAAACAATAAATTGATTGAAGATCTTTTGCAGATTTTAAATCCGTCGACGCATTTATGTATTGCGACAGATATCACTTTGCCAACGGAATTCATCAAAACCCTGAAAGTTTCGGATTGGAAAAAATTAAAAATTGATATTGATAAACGTCCTACTATTTTTATTATTCATAAAATGTAAACTAACTCTAAAACCACCTTATGAAAAAGCTTCTAATTCTGATTGTAATTTGTTTTGCTCAAAATGTTTTTTTCAAATTGAACCACCTAGAGAATATATAAGCGATGCTGAAAGAGCTATTATTGAAGGAAATTATGTTTACAATACAGCAGGTATAGATGTAAAACCTGAATTTCCGGGAGGAAAAGAAGCAATGGACAGCTTTATAAAACAAAATTTTAAAAGCCCAAAAGAAGGTTTAAAAGGAAAGGTATATGCTATGTTTATTATTGAAAAAGACGGATCATTAAGCGATATTAAAATTTTAAGAGACATTGGATACGAAACAGTCGCGGAAGCTATAAGAGTTATAAAACTATTTCCAAAATGGAGTCCGGGAAAACTAAACAATAAAACTGTTAGAGCCCTCTACTCTATTCCAATGGTAATAAATTAAGCTTATTTTATTCAACTATAAGCTTTGTTTACTTCTAAAATGACAGATGAATACAATTCGACAAATCTTTCGCAAGTCATCAAAATTTAACCTTCACAATTGGCCAACGATTTTCATTATTCATAAAATGTAAACTAACTTCAAAACCACCAATTAATTATGAAAAAAATATTAATCCTGATTTTAATTTGTACGACGCAGAATATATTTTCTCAAAGCAAAAAATCAAATGACATTTTGACTATTGACGATCCTACTACTAAAAATCATCCACAAGGAGATATCCCAAATGATGATTATACTGTTTACAATACAGCAGGCATAGACGTTAGACCCGAATTTCCTGGAGGAATAATTGAATTTAATAAATTTATTGAACAGAATTTCAAAATTCCAAAAGACGGTTTAAAAGGAAAAATTTACACCACTTTTGTTATAGAAAAAGATGGTTCTCTAAGCGGAATTAAAGTATTAAGAGATATTGGATATGAAACAGGTTCAGAAGCGATCCGTGTTTTGCAACTATCTCCGAAATGGAAACCAGGAAAACAGAACAATAAACTAGTAAGAGTTCTTTATTCTGCTCCATTATACATAAATATTCCTTCAAACTAATTACTCACAAGTTTCCCAAAATCAAACTTTATAATGAGTAAACTTCCAAACATAACCACAAGCATTTTTACGGTAATGTCTAAAATGGCATCCGAATATAATGCTATCAATCTTTCTCAGGGATTTCCAAATTTTCCTGTTGATGAAAGATTAACAGATATTGTCGCCCGATTATCAAAGGAAAACGTCCATCAATACACACCAATGGCAGGTTATCCGCCGTTGATGAACAAAATTGCGAAGCTAACTCAAGCTTCTTATAACAGAACAATCAATCCTGACACTGAACTTTTAGTTACTGCCGGTGCAACACAAGGAATTTTTACTACTATTTTGGCTTTGGTAAGAGAAAATGATGAAGTAGTTATTCTTGATCCGAGTTATGATTCCTATGAATCTCCTGTTTTACTCTGTAAAGCAAAACCAGTTCGAGTGGCGCTAAATGATGATTATACGCCTAATTGGGAAAGAATCGAAAAAGCATGTTCGGTTAAGACCAGAATGATGATTATCAATAATCCCCATAATCCGACTGGGAAAATATTAAACGAAAATGATTTTATTCAGCTAAAAAATCTTCTTGAGAAATATCCTGATATTATTGTTTTATCTGACGAAGTTTACGAATACATCACTTTTGAGGAAAAACATATTTCGGCACATACCAAAAATTTCCTTATTGATCGATGCGTAATGGTTTCCTCTTTCGGGAAATCATTTCACATAACGGGCTGGAAAATTGGCTATACCATTGCACCGGAATATTTGATGAACGAAATCAAAAAAGTGCATCAGTTTTTGGTTTTCAGCGTCAACAGTATTTCTCAATTTGCCATCAGTGAATATTTAGATGTTGTTGATGTAAATTTACTTGGAAAATTCTATCAGGAAAAACGAGACTATTTTCAAAAACTGCTTAAAAATAGTCGATTTGAATTAAAACCTTGCGAAGGAACATATTTTCAGGTCGCTTCTTACGCTAGTATTTCAGATGAAGATGATGTAACATTCTGCAAAAATTTAATCATCAATCATGGCGTTGCGGCAATTCCTATTTCAACTTTTTATTCCGATCATAAAGACCAGAAATTGATTCGTTTCTGTTTCGCAAAAGATAATTTCACTCTCGAATCAGCCGCAAAAAAACTGTGCGAAATATAAAGTTTATCAAAATTTTATAACAATAGTATGCGTGCATCCTATTTTTTTAATTAATATTGTAAAAAAAGAAAAGTATGAGCTATACAGATAAAATGTTGCGCGATGATGCCTTAAAAGGCAAAGTCATTGTGGTTACTGGGGGCGGAAGCGGTTTAGGAAAAGCAATGACAAAATATTTCTTAGAATTAGGCGCTCAAGTAGCGATTACTTCTAGAGATTTAGAAAAATTGAAAACAACTGCTTCAGAATTAGAAAGTGAAACTGGAGGAAAGTGTTTACCACTTCAGTGTGACGTTCGCCATTATGAAGAAGTAGAAAATATGCTTCAGGAAACCTTAAAAGTTTTTGGAAAAGTGGATGTTCTTTTAAATAACGCCGCTGGAAACTTTATTTCACCAACAGAACGTTTATCAGCAAATGCATTTGATACTGTTATAGATATCGTACTAAAAGGTTCTAAAAACTGCACACTAGCTTTTGGAAAACATTGGATTGATACGAAACAGACATCAGCAACGATTTTAAATATCGTAACTACATACGCCTGGACAGGTTCGGCTTATGTGGTGCCAAGCGCAACTGCAAAAGCAGGCGTTTTGGCAATGACAAGAAGTCTTGCAGTAGAATGGGCAAAATACGGAATTCGTTCAAACGCAATTGCTCCAGGACCATTCCCAACAAAAGGTGCTTGGGACAGATTATTGCCAGGCGATCTTTCAGAAAAGTTTGATATGGCCAAAAAAGTGCCTTTGAAACGTGTTGGAGATCACCAAGAATTGGCAAATTTAGCGACTTATTTAGTTTCTGATTTTTCAGCTTATGTGAATGGTGATGTCATCACAATTGACGGAGGCGAATGGCTAAAAGGCGCTGGGCAATTCAACTTATTAGAAGCAATTCCAGAAGAACTTTGGGATCAGCTTGAAATGATGATAAAAGCAAAAAAGAATAAATAATTACAAGTGCTTACTAAATTCAGAATATTTTTTTAAACTATACTGATTGCACGAAATCCCGAGAGTTTACTTTCGGGATTTTTTTATGTTTTTCATCATATTTTTAACCATATAAGTAATATAAGTTCAGTTAAGTATTATACCGCTTAAACATTTTGTAGCTTAAATTTACTTACATTACTTATATGGTTAAATCACATAATATGTTTAACAATTCAGTTAAATTATTAATTTTGTCAAACAAATATCAAACAAAAATTTTATGCTCATTATTGGACTTGCAGGAGGAACAGGAAGTGGAAAAACAACGGTAGTACACCAAATCATGAACGAATTACCAGACACAGAAGTTGGTGTAATTTCTCAGGATTCATACTACAAACAAACCGATAATTTATCATTTGACGAAAGAGCATTAATCAATTTTGATCATCCTCGTGCGATTGATTTTGAGTTGTTGGTAAAACATTTAAAAGCTTTGAAAGCTGGTGAAACAATTGATCAGCCTGTATATTCTTTTATTCAACACAACAGAACTGACGATACGGTTTCGACGCATCCGAGAAAAGTAATGATTGTTGAAGGAATTTTGATTTTAACAAATCCTGAACTTCGTGATATGTTCGATATCAAAATCTTTGTCCATGCCGATTCTGACGAAAGATTAATTCGTCGTTTGAAAAGAGATATTTCAGAACGCGGACGTGATATCGACGAAGTTTTAAACCGTTACCAAACTACTTTAAAACCTATGCACGAGCAATTTATAGAGCCATCAAAAGCTTTTGCAGACATTATCATACCAAACGACAAATACAACACGGTAGCTATTGATGTAGTTCGCGCCGTAATTAATCAGCGAATTTCATAATTTTTATCGTAAATTTAAACCATAAAATCTTAAGCAACCCGGCCCTGGTCGGGATTGCTCTCAATGAGGTCTAAAAAAGCAATACAATTCAAAAGAAATTATCTTATATGAAATTCAAAAATCCATACAAGGACAAAAAATGGTTCAAATATCTTGGAAACAAATATGTTTGGGTTTTGTTGTTTTTTATAGTTTGGATGCTATTTTTAGACAATTACTCTTATTTTGATCATCGATTTCTTGACGAACAAATCAATGAGCTTCAAGACAATAAAAAATACTATCAGGACGAAATAAAAAAAGATCAAGAACAGATCAAACAACTTAAAAATCCTGAACAAATAGAAAAATACGCTCGCGAAAAATACTTTATGAAAAAAGATAGCGAAGATATTTACATCATTCACTTTGAAGGAGACACTATTCAAGATAAAGAATAATCAGAAAAAATACCTAATGGCCACTAACCTATTCGAAGATTTTAATCCGATTTCATCCAAACAATGGAAACAAAAAATTCAGTTTGAATTAGAAGGCGCCGATTATAATCAAACTGTAATTTGGAATTCTCCCGAAGATATTCAGGTGAAACCTTTTTATCATATAGATGAGTTTACAAAATCGGCGACGGTTGAAACTCATGCTTCTGATTTTAAAATCTGCCAAAATATTTTTGTCCATGACATTGAAAAATCAATCAAACGAGCAAATAACACTCTAGAAAGAGGTGCCGAAAGTCTGCGTTTTACGATTCAAAACGAAAATATAGATATTGTTTCTTTATTGGAAAATCTTCCTTTAGAAGGCAAAATCATTTACTTTAATTTGACTTTTCTCTCAATCGATTTCGTTAAAAAATTAGACAAAATTGCAACCGAGAAAAAAGCTGTTTTTTTCTGTAATTTAGATCCAATTGGACAATTAGCACGAGACGGAAATTGGTTTACGACTTCAGACAAAAACAATTTCGAGACACTTGAAAAAATGGCAAATCAAACTACAAATCTTTCACTAATTAGTGTCGATTTAGGTTTGTACCAAAATTCAGGAGCCAATATTACACAGCAAATTGCGTATAGTTTAGCTCACGCAAATGAATATTTGAATCGTTTTCCAACTCTATCGAAACCTATTGTTTTTCAAATTTCCGTTGGAACCAATTACTTTTTTGAAATTGCAAAACTTCGTGCTTTGCGAATGCTTTTCAAATTAATTGCACAAGAATACAATCCAGATTTAGATTGCCATTTATTAGCGACGCCAACCAAACGAAACAAAACAATTTACGATTATAATGTCAACATGCTTCGAACTACTACAGAATGTATGTCGGCCATTTTAGGCGGAGCCGATGCTGTAGCAAATTTGCCTTATGATGCTTTATATCATAAGGACAATGAATTTGGCGACCGAATTGCTAGAAATCAATTATTGGTTTTAAAACACGAAAGTTATTTTGACAAAGTAAATAATCCGGCAGATGGAAGTTATTATATCGAGAGTTTGACAATGCAATTGGCAGAAAAAAGCTTGAAATTATTCAAAGAAATTGAAGCTGATGGCGGTTTCTTAAAACTTTTGAATGAGGGAACCGTAAAAAAGAAAATCCAAGAAAGTGCCAATAAAGAGCAAGAATTATTTGATTCCAAAAAGAGGTTTTACTCGGAACAAATAAATATCCAAACAAGGAAGACAAGATGAAACATGATTTAGAATTGTTTCCTTTTGTAAAAATCAAGCCAAGAAAAACATTAATTACGCCAATAATTGAAAAACGATTAGCTGAAAAACTGGAACAAGAAAGATTGGAATTAGAATAGTTTTCAATTGTAATTAAATTTAAAAAGAAAAAGTGTCTATGATAAGAAAAGACCTTAAACATATTAACCTTGAAAGTCTAAAGTCTAAAATTGATCCCGAAGCCTCGGGACAAAAGCTAGAAAATTTGACAAACAATTTCATGACTGCTGAGGGAATCGAAGTCAAAAAAGATATTCTGAAAAAGATATTGAAGATTTGGAATTTCTTGATTTCGGAGCTGGTTTTGCGCCTAATTTACGTGGGCCGTACGCAACAATGTACGTTCGTCGTCCATGGACCATTCGTCAATATGCAGGATTTTCGACCGCAGAAGAAAGCAATGCTTTTTACAGAAGAAATCTAGCCGCAGGACAAAAAGGATTATCCATTGCATTTGATTTACCGACACATCGCGGCTACGACTCCGATCACGAACGCGTAGTTGGCGATGTTGGAAAAGCCGGAGTTGCCATTGATTCTGTCGAAGATATGAAAGTATTATTTGATCAGATTCCATTGGATGAAATGTCGGTATCCATGACCATGAATGGCGCTGTTTTGCCAATTATGGCATTTTATATTGTTGTCGCTGAAGAACAAGGAGTTCCTCTAAATAAACTGTCAGGAACGATTCAGAATGACATTTTGAAGGAATTTATGGTGCGTAATACTTATATTTATCCGCCAGCGCCTTCGATGAAAATCATTGCTGATATTTTTGAATTTACGAGCAAAAAAATGCCAAAATTCAATTCGATTTCCATTTCAGGTTATCATATGCAGGAAGCTGGCGCAACTGCTGATATTGAATTAGCATATACGCTGGCAGACGGTTTAGAATATATTAGGACTGGACTATCAACCGGAATGACAATTGATGATTTTGCCCCTCGCCTTTCTTTCTTTTGGGCTATCGGAATGAATCACTTTATGGAAATTGCTAAAATGAGAGCTGGCCGAATGATTTGGGCAAAATTATTACAGCAATTCAACCCAAAAAGCGATAAATCATTAGCTCTTAGAACACATTGCCAAACCAGTGGTTGGAGTTTAACTGAACAAGATCCGTTTAATAATGTTGCCAGAACTTGTATCGAAGCCACTGCTGCCGCTTTTGGAGGAACGCAATCTTTGCATACAAATGCACTAGATGAAGCAATTGCCTTACCAACAGATTTTTCTGCTAGAATTGCTCGTAATACGCAAATCTTTCTACAAGAAGAAACAAAGATTACCAAAACGGTCGATCCATGGGCAGGAAGTTATTATGTTGAAAGTTTGACAAATGAAATTTTGGAAAACACTTGGAAACTGATCGAAGAAGTTGAAGAATTAGGTGGTATGACAAAAGCCATAGAAGCTGGAATTCCAAAACTTCGAATTGAAGAAGTCATGGCAAGAAAACAAGCCCGAATAGACAGTGGACAAGACATTATTGTTGGTGTAAACAAATTTAGATTAGAAAAAGAAGATCCGCTTCATATTTTAGATGTTGACAACCAGATGGTGCGTAAACAGCAAATTGAGCGTCTTACCGAAATAAAAGCAAAAAGAAATACTGAAAAAGTAAATCAATCACTGGAAAAATTAATTCATTGTGCCAAAACTGGACAAGGAAACTTACTGGAAATTGCTGTTGAAGCCGCTCGTGAAAGAGCTACTTTGGGTGAAATTAGCGATGCTCTGGAAAGTATTTTTGGCCGATTCAAAGCACAAATTAAATCCTTTAGCGGTGTGTATAGTGCGGCAATAAAAAATGATGAGAATTTTGAAAAAGCAAAACAATTAGCTGATGCTTTTGCCAAACAAGAAGGAAGACGTCCAAGAATAATGATTGCCAAAATGGGGCAAGACGGACATGACCGTGGTGCAAAAGTGGTAGCAACGGGTTATGCAGATGTTGGCTTTGATGTCGATATAGGTCCCCTCTTTCAAACTCCTGCCGAAGCGACAAAACAAGCCGTTGAAAATGATGTTCATATTTTAGGAGTTTCATCATTGGTCGCTGGCCATAAAACTTTAGTGCCACAAGTAATTGAAGAATTGAAGAAACATGGACGCGAAGATATAATGGTTATTGTAGGTGGCGTAATTCCGGTCCAGGACTATCAATATTTGTTTGATGCTGGTGCTGTTGCCATTTTTGGTCCAGGAACCAAAATCAGCGAAGCAACAATTCAAATTTTAGAAATATTAATTGATTAAATCGCATAAAAAATCCCGAATTGAAATTGAATTCGGGATTTTTTATGCTTTTTTATTAGATCTTATGTATTGTCGCATTACTATCTGCCACAATATAAGAAAGATCATAACCTCCAAAGTCCTTCATATAACTTTTTAATGACGTTCCGTAAGCATCTCTAAAATGCCTATTCCCTTTATTCTTAAAAAAGTTTTTTACTGAACCAGCTCCACCAAGATGCGCTTACTGCTAAAATTCCGGATTCGGTAATCTCAATACCATTAATTACTTTTCCTTCGTACTTTGCAATTTCATAACGCAAAATCCATTTGTTTTTGGATAATAATGCAATGAAAGCTTTCTCTTGTAGTGCAGGATCCTTTAAAAAGGCTTTGTTGTTTTTTATACCGATAGCTCTTAGGGCTTCAGAACCAAATTGGTATTTTCCCATATAACCAAGTGAATTTACCAATCGGTATTTTCCTTGAGATTCTTTGAAAGCAACTGCTTCTTTAAAACCTATTAAATGATTTCCTGTGTATGGGACATTGGTATTAGGATAATCATCCTTTTCTTGTGATGGAAATATGTATTCGGTTCCATCTGTTTTTTCTGTTAAAAACCAAGGTTCGGTTTTTACTTTGAAGGGTTTAAAACCCAAACTTAAAAATGTAATAATAACGACTAAACTCGCATAAAAATACCACTTCTTTATCATAAAATGTTTTTCTTCAAAACGCTGTCACCTTTTTGAAATTTCTACGATGCAAAGATAAGGAATACAAAAAAACTCAGTAAATCAACACTTTACGAGTTTTGGCAAATTTTAAAATCTTTCGAACCCCCTGTGATAATGCAGTTTTCGGAAGATTTCGCAAAAACTAAATAGCGCGGAAATACAACCAAAATAAAAATCCAAAAAACGTCATTTTTATCAATTTTTTATCAAATTCGTTAAATTTATAAGATAAAACTTATGTTATTTTGCAATTTAGTAGCTTAAATTTAGTTTTGTTTTCTAAAACTAACATAAAATTCACAAGATAAAAGCTACAAAAAAGGATTTTTTAAGCTTTTTTTGAACGCAAAACTGCTTTCATAGATCAAAAAACTTCTGAGAAACAAGCTTATTTGTACGAAAAAACACTATTCTAAAAAATCATATTTTTTACGATTTCGAGAAAAAAACATAAAAAAACCGATGCATTTTTGCATCGGTCTTGATTCATTTTTTTGTAATGATTTTTTATCTTGTTACACCTTGACTTGCAATCCAGTCAGAATACTTTTTAGCATTTATATTATGTTCTGCTAAAGTAGAAGCAAATTCATGATAACCAAAACGATCAACGCTTGCACAAAAATAAATATAATCGTTTTTCTCAGGATTTAAAACTGCGTCAAGAGCTGTAATATCAGGCATTGCAATTGGTCCCGGAGGAAGCCCTGTGTTTACATATGTGTTATATGGAGATCTCATAACCAAATCATTATAAAAAACTCTCTTGATTACTTGGTCAAAATTATTATCTCTTAATTTCAAAGCATAAATTACAGTCGGATCTGCCTGAAGTGGCATATCTAAACGCAAACGGTTTAAATAAACTCCAGCAATACGTGGTCTCTCATCTTTCTTCACAGACTCTTTATGTACAATTGATGCCAAAATAGTAGCTTGAACTGGAGTAAGACCTTGTTTTTTAGCTTTCGCGATTCTTTCGTCAGTCCAAAATTTATGGTATTCCTTAATCATTTTATCACGGAATTTCTCAGCTGAAGTATTCCAATAAATTTCATAAGTATTTGGAATAAACATGGCAAATACATTGTCTTCATTGAAACCATTCTGCGCCATGAAAGTAGAATCTTTAATCGCTTTTAATAAAGATAAACTGTCTGCTTCGATTTCTGAACCAACTCTTCCTGCAAAATTTTCTAAACGCTCTTGATTATTAAAAGCTAATTTAACAGGAACATTTGAACGCATTGCGCGAACCAAATCGATATTATTCATACCATTTTTTAATAAAAAACGACCTGATTTTACATTTTCTGGATAGCTTCTTTTGCTTGCTACCAATTCAAAATTATCGAAATTCTTAATATAAGGCTCTAATATTTTTTTACGTCGGTGTAGTTTGCTCCAGTTGGAACATAAACATAAAGTTCTTTTTCTTCAAATTTAGTATTAGAACTAAAAATTCTGCTGATTAAGATGAATCCGTAAATTAATAATACTGAGATTATTGCAACGGCAGTTATGGTGATTATTTTTTTAAGCTCAAAGTTTAAAATTTAAATTTGTTTGTTAATTAATTGAAAAATTGCTTCATCTTGATAGTGGTTATTTAGCAAAATCCAATCTTTTTTAATTCCTATTTTCTCAAAACCAAATTTAGTAAAAAGAGCTGTACTAGCTACATTTCCTACATTAATATTTGCATAAAGCTGATGCAGATTTAAATTAAAAAAAGCGTATTTAATTAAAAGTTCTAATGCCTCAGAACCAATATTTTGCCCTCTATTTTCATTTTTTTGAATCACAATTCCAATTCCAGCTCGGTTATTCTTTGGATCAAATTCAAATAAATCGATCAATCCAATTGCCGGAAAATCCTCGTCTTGACAAATTGCCAAACGCAATTGCTTTGCTTCATAAATATCTTGTTGCGCGTTTTCGAGATATTGCCTAATCAAATAACGACTATAAGGCGTATTTGTATTGCTAACTTCCCAAATGCTTTGATCATTTTCCATTTCATACACAAACTCCAAATCATTTGGTTCTAATGCACGCAAATAAATATTTTCGCCTTTGAGTGTTATCATTTGACAATTTTAGATTTTAGAATTTGGATTTTGGATTGTTGCTTTTGAAAATTGTCTTAGACTTCGCTCAGACTGACATTATTGATTATATTTCTATCGTACCTTTAAAAACAAATTTTGCTGGTCCAGTTAAGAAAACATTTGAAAAATGTTCTCCTAATTTATCAAATGAAACAACTAGCTTTCCTCCTTCAACATTTAAATTAATTGACGTTTTATCCGTTTGCCCAATTGCATTCATCGCGATTGCAACTGCTGTTGCGCCGGTTCCACATGCCAAGGTTTCATCTTCAACACCTCTTTCATAAGTACGAAGCGAAAAAGTATCTTCATCAATTTTTTTAACGAAATTGATGTTGCTTCCTTTCTCTCCATATAAAGCGCCATAACGAATAGCCGCTCCATTTTCTTTCACATTGTATTGTTCTAAATTTTCAACAATCTGAACATGATGCGGAGAACCTGTATTCAAAAAAGTATGCGAATCGTGTTTTTGAATTTCGTCAACATCAATCATTTGCAATGAAACAATCGAATCCTTATTTACAGAAGCATGATGCAGTCCATCAGTAGCAATAAAAGTTGTTTTGTCGTTTATAACTCCAAGCTGATTGGCAAAAGCTACGAGACAACGACCGCCATTTCCGCACATTGAGCTTTCATTTCCGTCTGAGTTGTAATAAACCATTCTGAAATCAGTTTCAGAATCATTTTCTAATAAAATAAGGCCATCAGCACCAATGCCAAAACGTCTGTCGCAGAGGCGTTCAATTAGTTGAATGTCTTCTTTTGGAAAAAAATTAGAACGATTGTCAATCATCACAAAATCATTCCCTGTACCTTGATATTTATAAAATTCTATTTGCATTTTTTAGTGGTTAAGAAATGCAAAAGTACGAAGAAACTGCGAAGATTAATTAATGAAATGTTAATCATTGTTAAAGAGCGTTAAACCATTTTTCCAAATAATTTTTTGAAGTAATTTTACGTTAATAAACATGAAACTTTAATTCTAATAACTTAATTACAAATTCTAATATGAAAAGATTTTCAGCCTTATTTTTAGTGTCATTATTGAGTGGTGCTATTACTCTTGGTGCTTACAAGTTATTATTTGAAAGCAACAATTCTTTTTTGGTAAAGGAAATTCTGTTGTAACTCTCGCTCCTAATTCTTATGGAAAAAATGTTGGTTTAGGAGCTGAAACATTAGATTTTACCGAAGCCGCAGACAAAACTATTCATACCGTTGTTCACGTAAAAAATGTTTCTAGAAGAACTGTCAACAATCCAATGCTTGAGTTTTTCTACGGTTACGGCGGACAACAGCAACAAGAACAAGTAGGAACTGGTTCTGGTGTAATTATTTCTGAAGACGGATATATTGTTACAAACAATCACGTAATTAAAGACGCTACAGAAATCGAAATTACTTTAAACAATAAAAAATCATACAAAGCGAAATTAATCGGTACCGATTCAAAAATGGATATTGCCCTTTTGAAAATCAATGCTGATGAAAAACTTCCTTACACTGCTTTTGCAAATTCTGACAATGTAAAAGTAGGCGAATGGGTCTTGGCAGTTGGAAATCCTTATAACTTGACTTCAACTGTAACTGCAGGAATTGTTTCGGCGAAAGCCAGAAATTTAGACCAAAGCGGCATCCAATCTTTCATTCAAACTGATGCGGCGGTAAACCCTGGTAATAGCGGTGGAGCGTTAGTAAATGCAAGAGGCGAATTGATTGGAATTAACACTATGATTTCTTCAATGACAGGTTCTTATGTTGGCTATTCTTTCGCAGTTCCCTCAAACATTGCCAGAAAAATTATTGAAGATATAATGGAGTATGGAAATGTTCAAAGAGGTATTCTTGGAGTTGAAGGAGGCGAATTAAATGCAACTGCTTCAAAAGAATTAGGAGTAACAGAAACGCAAGGGTTTTATATTAACCGAGTTTCTAAAAATTCTGGAGCCGAAAAAGCAGGTTTAACTAAAGGCGACATTATCGTAAAACTTGATGATCAAAATATTTCGACTTATGCAGATCTTTCAGGATATATCAATACAAAAAGACCAAATGACGTTGTAAAAGTTACTTATATTAAGGACGGAAAAACGAAAACAGTTCCTGTAACTTTAAGCAAAAATGAATTTTATAGTGCAGAATTTAAAGGTATCGAATTAGAAAATATTGATGCTGTTGATAAGAAAAAATTCAGAATAGATTATGGTGTTAAAATTAAGAACATCACGAATGAAAATTTAATGCAGTATCAAAATGAGTTACAAGGAAATATTATTCTAAGTATTGATAATGTAAAAGCAACAAACGTTGAGACCGTTTCAAAACTGTTGAGCAAAAAAGACGAAGGCCAAAGTGTTCGAATTGAAATGATAAACAGAAACGGAGAAATCTTTAGAATTATAATTTAAATCTCAGTTTTCGGTCTCAGTTTTCAGCTACTAAAAATTGCAAACTGTGACTGCGACTGTGACTGAAAACTTCAAAAAAAGCCATCTTAATAAAATAAGGTGGCTTTTTTTATTTCAAAAATAAATGCTAAAATAGTTTACGAAATCGATTGAAATAGATACTTTTGCGCAAAATTTTAAAATAGTGAGCATTTTATTTTTTCAATTTAGTCAATTATGAGCAAAAAATCCTTGTACCAAAAAGAGGTATCATTACAAGTCGACCGAAGAAGAGCTGGTGTCGAATTAATCAAAGTTATAAGTGATTTATGGTATGACAAATCCATTGAAATGGTTTTATTTAAAAACCAATTATTGGACAAAAATGTCAGCGATATAATCAACCTGCATCAATATGCTGGTGAATTTGTTGGAAAACCAATAACCATTTTTGATTCGGTTGAAATTGCAAAAGTTGTTTTATCATTAGATTTGCCTCCTGCAAAAATAGATTTGGGAAAATTAACTTACGAATATCGTTTAGAAGATGAAAAATATCCAGACGCAAGATATTTTGTAATGGATAAATTAAAGAAAGCTAAATCTTCAGAAGAAATTCAGCCAAAAGATGTTGTTTTGTATGGTTTTGGGAGAATTGGACGTTTGTTAGCGAGAGAATTAATGTCAAAAACCGGAAAAGGAAATCAATTACGTTTGAGAGCAATTGTTACACGTGACAAGAATGATATCTCGAGTCTAGAGAAACGAGCTTCTCTATTACGTTATGATTCAATTCACGGAGATTTTCAAGGATCTGTGACTGCCGATACGAAAAATAATGCTTTAATCATCAACGGAACTACAGTTCATGTCATTACCGCAAATTCTCCTGAAGAAATTGATTATACCCAATACGGAATCAATGACGCATTAGTTATTGACAATACAGGTGTTTTCACTACTGAAGAAGCTTTAAAAAGACATTTATCTTCAAAAGGAGCAAGTAAAGTTTTATTAACTGCTCCTGGAAAAGGCATTCCAAATATTGTTCATGGCGTAAATCATAATGATTTTAATCCAGACGAAATTGATATTTTTTCTGCGAGCATCTTGTACGACTAATGCAATCACTCCAGTTTTGAAAGCGATTGAAGATACATTGGGAGTTGCAAAAGGGCATTTAGAGACTATTCATGCTTATACGAATGACCAAAATTTGGTTGACAATATGCACAGAAAATACCGTCGTGGAAGAGCTGCTGCTTTAAACATGGTAATTACTGAAACTGGCGCAGGAAGCGCTGTAGCAAAAGCATTGCCATCATTAGAAGGAAAATTAACTTCCAATGCTATTCGCGTTCCTGTTCCTAATGGATCTCTTGTAGTTTTAAATTTAGAAGTTAAAAAAACAACTTCGATTTCGGCAGTAAACAAAATCATGAAAAAATACGCTCTTGAAGGAGAACTTGTTGAGCAAATTAAATATTCTTTGAATAATGAATTAGTGTCATCAGATATTGTAGGTACATCTGCGCCTTCAATTTATGACAGCAATGCTACAATTGTCTCAAAAGATGGAAAAAACATCGTACTCTACATTTGGTACGACAATGAATATGGCTACAGTCATCAAGTAATTCGTCTTGCAAAATATATCGCAAAAGTAAGACGCTTTACATACTATTAATAAAAAACCAACCATTAAATAAAACCAAAACCAACTATTTCTAAAAGCCATCAAGTTTTCTTGGTGGCTTTTTTTGCTTCTTTTCAAATAGGAAGAACCGTTGTGCTTTTTACTTCAGAAATGACAAAAACAGTATTGATTAACGAAACTTCAGGCAAAACAGATAATTTTTTTGATGAAAATGATGATAGCTTTCCATGTCAGGAATGATAATCTTCAACATATAATCAAAATTCCCAGAAACATAATTGCATTCGACAACCTCAGGCATTTCTAAAATAGCTTGATTAAATCCTTCAGAAGTATCATAAGTTTGTTTTGTCAAAGTAACTTGACAATAAACTGTAAGATTGTTTCCTAATTTTTTCTTGTTTAAAATCGAAACATATTTCTCTATAACACCTTCTTTTTCAAGACGTTTTACCCTATCATGAACTGGCGTAAGAGACAAGTTTATTTTATTAGCAATGTCTTTTAGTGTATAATGTGCATTTTCTTGCAAAAGACGTAAGATTTTTTTGTCAATATCATCTAAAATCATAGCGAAAACGTTTTCTTTAATTAATAAAAATTTAGTCATTTTTTCTCTTTTGAGAAACTTAAAGACACTCAAACAGAAAATATTTCTGTAAAAATATAAAATAAAATAATATTTTCTTATTTATAAGTCCATTATCAATAATATATTCTCTATGAGTAGCTTTGTAAAACAAATTCTAGAAAACAAAAAATATAACAATTATGATAATAGGTGTTCCAAAAGAAATCAAAAACAATGAAAATCGTGTAGCATTAACTCCAGCTGGTGTTTCTGAAATGAAAAAACACGGACATGTTGTTTATGTACAATCAACTGCAGGTTTAGGAAGTGGATTTAGCGATGAAGAGTATGCAAATGCTGGTGCAGTAGTTTTAGGAACTATTGAAGAAGTTTATGCAATTGCAGAAATGATCATCAAAGTAAAAGAGCCAATTGCATCTGAATATCCATTGATTAAAAAAGATCAATTATTATTTACTTATTTCCACTTTGCTTCATCAGAAGAATTAACGCATGCAATGCTTGAGAAAGGTGCAGTTTGTTTAGCTTATGAAACAGTTGAAAAAACAGATCGTAGTTTACCATTATTAGTACCAATGTCTGAAGTTGCAGGTCGTATGGCAATTCAACAAGGAGCAAAATATCTAGAAAAACCATTAAAAGGAAGAGGAATTCTTTTAGGTGGTGTTCCAGGTGTTCCGCCAGCAAAAGTATTAGTTTTAGGTGGAGGAATCGTAGGAACTCAAGTCGCAAAAATGGTCGCAGGTTTAGGTGCACAAGTTACTATTATGGATTTAAGTTTGCCACGTTTACGTCAATTAGACGATATTATGCCAGCAAACGTAAATACTGAAATGTCAAATCACTACAACATTACTAAAGCAATTAAAGATGCTGATTTAGTTGTTGGTGCTGTTTTGATTCCGGGAGCAAAAGCACCTCACTTGATTACGCGTGACATGCTTAAATTAATGCGTCCAGGAGCTGTTGTTGTAGACGTTGCTGTTGACCAAGGAGGATGTATCGAAACTTGTACTCCTACAACACACGAAAACCCAACTTTTATTATTGATGATATTGTTCACTATTGTGTAGCTAATATGCCAGGAGCTGTTCCTTACACTTCTACTTTAGCTTTAACAAATGCAACTTTACCATATGCTGTACAATTAGCAAATAAAGGATGGGAAAAAGCATGTGCAGAAAACGAAGAATTAAGAAAAGGATTAAACGTAGCGAATGGAAAAATCCTTTACAAAGGAGTTGCTGAAGCTTGGAATCTTCCTTACAACGAAGAATTAGTGTTGGCAAACGCATAGTGCTGACATTAAAATAAGTGCTTACTAAAACACTACTAAAAGGCTTTTCTTAATTGAAAAGCCTTTTTTTTAGCACAAAAAAACCAGTCAATCGACTGGTTTAAATTTATATTTATTCTGAATTATTTTTTTGCATTCACAACTTCTTTTTCTCGTCTAAAACTTCCTGCATTACTTTTGCTTCAGTTCCATTAGGAAAAGTGACTTTGATTTTTTGTGCTACTGTTGGAGCAATTTCCGTAATCGCTTTTTTATCGTATGATTCACCCTTTTTGATATGCCATCCGAAAAAGATAGCTGGCACGTGAGTATCATAAGTATAAGGCGTTCCATGAGAAGTTCCCGTAGGTGAATACTCAATATCACCAGGTTTATTTATAACAACCATATCACCATCCTGAGTTACATCATAACCTTTTGCTACAAAGTTTAAATAATAATCATTTCCACTATTCGCAAGAATTTCTTCTTCAGTATAAACTCTTTTAACTTGTGGTTGAGCAATCAAAAATTCTTTAAAAGCTTGTTTTACTTTAGTCAACTCTAAACCTTTGTCCTTAATAATTTGCTTATTGAAGAAAATATTAAAATTAGAATAGTTCAGTAACAAATCAACTCCGAAAGTTTTTACTGAAAAATCTTGAAGACTTTTACGAACATCTTTAGACGGATAATTATCTACATTATATTTACGATCTTTTAAATAAATTACATTTTCAGCACCAGCATGATCTGCAGTTAAAAACAAAAGATAATTCCCCTTACCAACAGTTTTATCTAAATAAGCCAGAAAATCAGCAATAGTTTGATCTAATCTTAAATAAGTATCTTGAAGTTCCATTGAACGAGGTCCAAGTAAATGTCCAACATAATCTGTTGACGAAAAACTTACAGTCAAGAAGTCTGTAACATTATCTTTTCCAAGTTCTTCATTTTCGATTGCTTTTTTAGCAAACTCAGCTAATAAATCATTTCCAAAAGGAGTTGATCTTAAAACACCTGCATCATTTTTCTCATACATTGTTTTTAGATCATAAGGAAAAACTGGCGCCGCACTTCCGTATAATTTGCCTTCATAAGGATTATTATCTGGCAAACTTTCATTGTAAGTTGAAGCTGGTTTGTATAAATCCCATCCTTTATTAATATAAGGCATATAATGCTTTTCATTATTAAATTGAGTTACCCAATCTGGCAATTTTTCACCATAAAAAGTGCTCGAAATAAAAGAACCAGTTTTACTGTACCAAAATGCCCAATTTGCAAAATGGCCCGCTGGTAAAATCGCACCACGATCTTTCAGACTTATTCCAATTACCTTACCTGCGAAATTAGTAGCCATTCTCACTTCGTCAGTAATTGTAGTACTTTGAAGATTTTTAGGAGACATTGCACCTTCTTCCACAGTTCCATCACCAACAGTTTTTACACTGGCATCATCTGTACAGTATGTCTCTTTACCTAAAGTTCTACTAAACCATTCGTTACCAACAATTCCGTGTGTGGCAGGCGTAGTACCAGTATAGATTGAAGCATGACCCGGAGCAGTATAAGTTGGCATATAATTATAATGCATATTTTGAAAAGTAAATCCTTCATTCATTAACCTCTTAAAGCCATTTTGCGTAAAATCATCTGAAAAACGATATAAATATTCCATTTTCATCTGATCTACAACAATACCTACAACCAACTTAGGGCGCCGCTGAGCATTTAAATTTGCAATAACAAACAATGCCAACAATACAATAGTTTTTTTCATACTTTAAATTATATTATTAAAAACAAAAATACAGATTCACATTTAAAAAGGCTAATACAGCTAAGTTTAAAACCTAAAATTGACTTTAATTTAACAGAATTCTGTCATCAAACACATTGACAATATATAAATGATTTATAAAGTAGAAAGAATAATTATGGCGTTTCCCTCCGGGCCGTGCTGTCCGCTGTATCTTTTGCGGAAGAGCTTTCAACGGAGGATGGAAGTTGCGGGTTCCCGCAAAAGGATGCCGCTCCCATCACTAACGCGGCTCCGGCCATAAAAGAAAGTTCCGGTTTTAATGATTCCCCGCAAACCATATAAAACAAAAAACCCCGTCCGAATTGGACAGGGTTTTCAAAAGAAAGGCGACGACATACTCTCCCACAATGATGCAGTACCATCTGCGCAGGCGGGCTTAACTTCTCTGTTCGGGATGGGAAGAGGTGAGCCCCGCCGCAATAACCACCTTAAGGTTTTAAGTGATTAGCTTTTAGTGATTAGCAATTAGCTTTGGACTAATCACTAGTTACTTTTTACTAGTCACTGCTCTTGCGCGAGCTAATATCTTAACATACTGAGACAAAGAAACAATATCCATTATAGAAAGTTCTCTCCCTCCGATTGCTCGGAGGGAAAAGGGATGTACATAAGCTTACGGATTATTAGTACTACTCGACTGTGACATTGTCGCCTTTACATCTGTAGCCTATCAACGTGGTCATCTTCCACGATCCTTAAAAGAAATCTCATCTTGTGGTGGGTTTCGCGCTTATATGCTTTCAGCGCTTATCCCTTCCCAACGTAGCTACTCTGCGGTGCCCCTGGCGGGACAACAGATACACTAGAGGTTGGTCCAATTCGGTCCTCTCGTACTAGAATCAGATCCACTCAAATTTCTAACGCCCGCAGTAGATAGAGACCGAACTGTCTCACGACGTTCTGAACCCAGCTCGCGTGCCACTTTAATGGGCGAACAGCCCAACCCTTGGGACCTTCTCCAGCCCCAGGATGTGACGAGCCGACATCGAGGTGCCAAACCCCCCGTCGATATGAGCTCTTGGGGGAGATCAGCCTGTTATCCCCGGCGTACCTTTTATCCTTTGAGCGATGGCCCTTCCATGCGGAACCACCGGATCACTATGCTCTACTTTCGTACCTGATCGACCTGTATGTCTCTCAGTCAAGCTCCCTTATGCCATTGCACTCTGCGCACGGTTACCAAGCGTGCTGAGGGAACCTTTAGAAGCCTCCGTTACTCTTTTGGAGGCGACCACCCCAGTCAAACTACCCACCAAGCAATGTCCCCCGCGGCCGCGGGGTTAGGCCTCAGATAAACAAAGGGTTGTATTTCAACAATGACTCCACAACGCCTGGCGACGCCGCCTCATAGTCTCCAACCTATCCTACACATCATTTATCCAAGGTCAATACTAAGCTATAGTAAAGGTGCACAGGGTCTTTTCGTCCCACTGCGGGTAAACGGCATCTTCACCGTTACTACAATTTCACCGAGCTCATGGCTGAGACAGTGTCCAGATCGTTACACCATTCGTGCAGGTCGGAACTTACCCGACAAGGAATTTCGCTACCTTAGGACCGTTATAGTTACGGCCGCCGTTTACTGGGGCTTCAATTCAATGCTTCTCCGAAGATAACATCTCCTCTTAACCTTCCAGCACCGGGCAGGTGTCAGGCCCTATACTTCATCTTGCGATTTTGCAGAGCCCTGTGTTTTTGATAAACAGTCGCCTGGACCTCTTCACTGCGGCCCCGCCGTGGGCGGGGCGACCTTTCTCCCGAAGTTACAGGTCTATTTTGCCTAATTCCTTAGCCATGAATCTCTCGAGCACCTTAGGATTCTCTCCTCAACTACCTGTGTCGGTTTGCGGTACTGGTACTAATTACCTGAAGTTTAGAGGTTTTTCTTGGAAGCCCTTAGGCGCACTATCTCTTTGTCCGAAGACTCCGAGTACTATCGTATTTCACCATTCTCTACGGATTTGCCTATAGAGAATATAGCTAGGTACTTCAACGAACTATTCCGTCAGTTCGCGGCGCTTTCATCACTCCGTCACCCCATCACAGTAATTAGTAGTACGGGAATATTAACCCGTCGGCCATCGACTGTCCCTTTCGGGTTCGCCTTAGGACCAGACTAACCCACAGCTGATTAGCATAGCTGTGGAAACCTTAGTTTTTCGGTGTGCGGGTTTCTCGCCCGCATTATCGTTACTTATGCCTACATTTTCTTTTCCGACCGGTCCAGCATGCCTTGCGACACACCTTCAGCCCTGTCGGAATGCTCCCCTACCACTTTGCATTGCCGCAAAATCCATAGCTTCGGTAATATGCTTATGCCCGATTATTATCCATGCTCGTCCGCTCGACTAGTGAGCTGTTACGCACTCTTTAAATGAATGGTCGCTTCCAAGCCAACATCCTAGCTGTCTGGGCAGACAAACCTCGTTCTTTCAACTTAGCATATATTTGGGGACCTTAGCTGATGGTCTGGGTTCTTTCCCTCTCGGACTTGGACCTTAGCACCCAAGCCCTCACTGCTGTGAAACATTATATAGCATTCGGAGTTTGTCAGGAATTGGTAGGCGGTGAAGCCCCCGCATCCAATCAGTAGCTCTACCTCTATATAACTATCATCAGCGCCGCACCTAAATGCATTTCGGGGAGTACGAGCTATTTCCGAGTTTGATTGGCCTTTCACCCCTACCCACAGGTCATCCGAAGACTTTTCAACGTCAACCGGTTCGGTCCTCCACTGTGTGTTACCACAGCTTCAACCTGCCCATGGGTAGATCACACGGTTTCGCGTCTAACACTGCCGACTAAAGCGCCCTATTCAGACTCGCTTTCGGCCGCGGATCCATGGCTTAACCACTTATCCTTGCCGGCAACGTTAACTCGTAGGCTCATTATGCAAAAGGCACGCCGTCACCCCACTTAAGGGCTCCGACCGCTTGTAGGCGCATGGTTTCAGGATCTATTTCACTCCGTTATTCACGGTTCTTTTCACCTTTCCCTCACGGTACTGGTTCACTATCGGTCTCTCAGGAGTATTTAGCCTTAGCGGATGGTCCCGCCGAATTCAGACAGGGTTTCACGTGCCCCGCCCTACTCAGGATACCGCTATCCATTACACTCGTTGCCCATACGGGGCTGTCACCCTCTATGGCGCTCCTTTCCAGAAGCTTCCGGTTCCTTGTGCATGAAATGTCGCGGTCCTACAACCCCAGATATGCCGCAACATGCCTGGTTTGGGCTAATCCGCGTTCGCTCGCCACTACTTACGGAATCACTTTTGTTTTCTTCTCCTCCGCCTACTTAGATGTTTCAGTTCAGCGGGTTTGCCCACCTATCGGTGTGCTATGCCTTCAGCATAGCGGGTTGCCCCATTCGGATATCTGCGGATCGATCTGTGTGTGCCAGTCCCCGCGACTTTTCGCGACTTATCACGTCCTTCTTCGCCTCTGAGAGCCTAGGCATTCCCCATGCGCCCTTGTTTTGCTTATTGTACCAATCTCGTTTTCAAAACGAGACCGTTTTTTTGTTTCCGCCATCGCTGGCAGAAACGCTTTCTACTTTTTGTATTTTTCTTATCTCAATATGTCAATGAACTTTTTCCCGATCCATCGGGATTGTGGAGAATAACGGAGTCGAACCGTTGACCTCCTGCGTGCAAGGCAGGCGCTCTAGCCAGCTGAGCTAATCCCCCATTTTGAATCTCAGATTTTAGAATTCAGATTTTAGATCCCTTGATTCTTCTCTAATCTCTTTTGGCGAATCCCAGCTTCCAGAATTTCCTTTGCTCAAGTCAAATAGTAGTCCCGGGCAGACTCGAACTGCCGACCCCTACATTATCAGTGTAGTACTCTAACCAGCTGAGCTACGAGACTCTGTTTTTCTTAAGTTTTATCATTTTTTTTAAATCGACAGCAAGAGTAGCGCAGTCTTGGATCCCAAACCATCCGGTCCGCATCTTTTTTCCTCAGCGTGTATTGCTACCAACACTAAGGCTCTAGAAAGGAGGTGTTCCAGCCGCACCTTCCGGTACGGCTACCTTGTTACGACTTAGCCCTAGTTACCAGTTTTACCCTAGGCGACTCCTTGCGGTCACCGACTTCAGGCACCCCCAGCTTCCATGGCTTGACGGGCGGTGTGTACAAGGCCCGGGAACGTATTCACCGGATCATGGCTGATATCCGATTACTAGCGATTCCAGCTTCACGGAGTCGAGTTGCAGACTCCGATCCGAACTGTGACCGGCTTTGTAGATTCGCTCCCCCTCGCGGGGTGGTCGCTCTCTGTACCGGCCATTGTAGCACGTGTGTAGCCCAAGGCGTAAGGGCCGTGATGATTTGACGTCATCCCCACCTTCCTCACAGTTTGCACTGGCAGTCTTGCTAGAGTTCCCGACATGACTCGCTGGCAACTAACAACAGGGGTTGCGCTCGTTATAGGACTTAACCTGACACCTCACGGCACGAGCTGACGACAACCATGCGAGCACCTTGTAGACTGTCTTGCGAAAGTTCTGTTTCCAAAACGGTCAGTCTGCATTTAAGCCTTGGTAAGGTTCCTCGCGTATCATCGAATTAAACCACATGCTCCACCGCTTGTGCGGGCCCCCGTCAATTCCTTTGAGTTTCAAACTTGCGTTCGTACTCCCCAGGTGGGATACTTATCACTTTCGCTTAGCCACTGAGGTCGCCCCCAACAGCTAGTATCCATCGTTTACGGCGTGGACTACCAGGGTATCTAATCCTGTTCGCTACCCACGCTTTCGTCCATCAGCGTCAATCCACTGGTAGCAACCTGCCTTCGCAATTGGTATTCCATGTAATCTCTAAGCATTTCACCGCTACACTACATATTCTAGTTGCTTCCCAGTAATTCAAGTCCTGCAGTATCAATGGCCGTTCCACCGTTGAGCGATGGGCTTTCACCACTGACTTACAAGACCGCCTACAGACCCTTTAAACCCAATGATTCCGGATAACGCTTGGATCCTCCGTATTACCGCGTACTGCTGGCACGGAGTTAGCCGATCCTTATTCTTACGGTACCGTCAAGCTCCTACACGTAGGAGTGTTTCTTCCCGTACAAAAGCAGTTTACAATCCATAGGACCGTCATCCTGCACGCAGCATGGCTGGTTCAGGCTTGCGCCCATTGACCAATATTCCTCACTGTCGCCTCCCGTAGGAGTCTGGTCCGTGTCTCAGTACCAGTGTGGGGGATCTCCCTCTCAGGACCCCTACCCATCGTCGCCTTGGTAAGCCGTTACCTTGCCAACTAGCTAATGGGACGCATGCTCATCTTCCACCGTTGTGACTTTAATCGCTTCCCGATGCCGGAAAACGATGCTATGAGGTATTAATCCAAATTTCTCTGGGCTATCCCTCTGTGGAAGGCAGATTGCATACGCGTTACGCACCCGTGCGCCGGTCTCAAAATCCGAAGACTTCTACCCCTCGACTTGCATGTGTTAAGCCTGCCGCTAGCGTTCATCCTGAGCCAGGATCAAACTCTTCATCGTATATTTTAATAATGTATATTCGACGCTTATCTAGTGGTTATATTCGGATCTTCCGATTCCGTTACTCTTATTCTGTTTGTTCCGATTCTCATCGGAACGGCTGTCAATTCAATATGTCTACGAACGTAATTTCTTGTATTCCGCTTGTCTCTCAAAGCGGGTGCAAAACTAAAACTTCTTTTTGTTTCTCGCAAGAAAAACTTGAAAAATTTTGAAACTTTTTTTCGCTTCCATTTTCTCATTTTTCTTTCAATCTCTCAAGGAACTTTCCGTGTTTTGCGGGGTGCAAATGTAGAACGCTTTTTCAAAACCTGCAAGCTTTTTTTGAACTTTTTTTCAGGAATCTCTTCCCGCTTGGTCCGTATTGCCTGCCAGTATTTCTGTGAACGTTTTCGCTGTTGCGGGTGCAAAAGTAGCACCTTTTTCCAGTTGTGCAAGGCTTTTCCAAATGTTTTTTCGGTCTTTTTTTATTTTTCTCCTAACTCGCTGATAACATACAACTTGCATTTCGTATTTTTTTGATCCCATGCAGGAATTTTCTTGTTTTATGCGCGGTTTCGGCAGTTTCTGCCTCTTTTAGGATTCCGTTTTTGATGGGTTTTCAGCTTTTTTGATAATTTTCTGAAGAGATATTAAGTTTTCATCAGCCGGTTTTATGCCACAAAGACGCCAAGACGCCAAGTTTTATCCCTTTTATCCCTGATTCTTCTTCTGAAAACCTATGCCATAGCCCCGATAGCGGCTGAAATCCTTTTGTGCCGGGGTTCGGCACAAAAGATTGGAGCGGATAGCGGGATCAGCTCCTTATATATATCAAGACTGCAATACTGAAATTCCAAATTCGCTCTGTCTTAAAAAAAACACTAAGCAGTCTGTTAATATATTAATATGTATGTCAACCATGTGCATAAGACGCACTGCTGTGCGCCTCTACGGAAGATTGGGACCCAATTCAAACTGTGCATACATATATATGTATAAAAAACAAACCCGACAGGTTTTGGAAAACTGGCGGGTTGTACGAATGAAATCTACTCTTATATATAGATATGTCTAGGTTCTTACATAATAAAGCAATCTTATACATATATATATTGTATGTATTTTTGTAATCATGTATATTTGCATTCACAAAATTATAAACAATGATCAAGATTACTTTACCCGATGGGTCAATTAGAGAGTTCGCTTCGGGCGTAACTCCAATGGAGGTCGCTAAAAACATTAGCGAAGGTTTTGCAAGAAATGTTATTTCTGCATCTTTTAATGGTACAACTATTGAAACCGAGACTCCATTAACGACCGACGGTAATCTTATTTTATATACTTGGAATGATGCTGAAGGCAAAAAAGCTTTCTGGCACTCAACTTCGCACGTGATGGCTCAAGCTCTTGAGGAATTGTATCCTGGAATTAAATTAACTTTGGGACCTGCAATTGCTAACGGCTTCTATTATGATGTAGATTTTGAAGACCAGAAAATTTCTGAGGCTGATTTCAAAAAAATCGAAGATCGTATTCTTGAAATTGCAAGAGGGAAATTTGATTTTAAAATGCGTCCTGTAACTAAAGCAGAAGCATTGGAAATGTACAAAGACAACGTTTACAAGACTGAATTGATTTCTAACCTTGAAGACGGAACAATTACTTTCTGCGATCATTCTACTTTTACCGATTTATGTCGCGGTGGACATATTCCGAATACTGGAATTATCAAAGCTGTAAAAATCATGAGTGTCGCCGGTGCTTACTGGAGAGGCGATGAGAAAAACAAACAGTTGACACGCGTTTACGGAACATCTTTCCCTAAACAAAAAGACTTAACTGAATATCTTGAACTTCTTGAAGAAGCAAAACGTCGTGACCACCGTAAATTAGGAAAAGAACTTGAATTGTTCGCTTTCTCTCAAAAAGTAGGTCAAGGTTTGCCTTTATGGCTTCCAAAAGGAGCCGCACTTAGAGAGCGCTTAGAGCAATTTTTGAAAAGAGCACAAAAGAAAGCAGGATACGAGCAAGTTGTGAGTCCACATATTGGACAAAAGGAGCTTTATGTTACTTCTGGACACTATGCTAAATATGGCGCTGATAGTTTTCAGCCAATTCATACTCCAGCAGAAGGGGAAGAGTTTTTATTGAAACCTATGAACTGCCCTCATCACTGTGAGATTTACAATGTAAGACCTTGGTCATACAAAGATTTACCAAAACGTTATGCTGAATTTGGTACAGTTTATAGATATGAGCAATCTGGCGAATTACATGGTTTAACTCGTGTTAGAGGATTTACTCAGGATGACGCACATATTTTCTGTACTCCAGAACAATTAGATGAAGAGTTCAAAAAAGTAATCGACCTAGTATTATATGTATTTGGTTCATTAGGTTTTGAAAACTTTACTGCTCAAATTTCATTAAGAGACCAAGAAAACAGAGATAAATATATTGGTACAGACGAAAACTGGGAGAAAGCAGAAAACGCTATCATCAATGCGACAAAAGACAAAGGTCTTAATACTGTTGTAGAATATGGTGAAGCCGCATTCTATGGTCCGAAACTAGATTTCATGGTTAAAGACGCTTTGGGAAGACAATGGCAACTAGGAACAATTCAAGTAGATTACAACCTGCCTGAGCGTTTTGATTTGACTTATAAAGGTGCTGATAATGAATTACATCGCCCTGTTATGATTCACAGAGCTCCTTTTGGATCTATGGAACGTTTTATAGCAATTTTACTAGAGCATACAGCAGGAAATTTCCCACTTTGGCTAATGCCTGAGCAAGCTATTATCTTGTCTTTGAGCGAGAAATACGAAAATTATGCTAAAAAAGTTTTAGATTTGCTAGAAAATCACGAAATTCGCGCCCTAATTGACAACCGAAACGAAACTATCGGTAAGAAAATTAGAGATGCAGAAATGCAAAAAATTCCATTTATGCTTATTGTAGGCGAGGAAGAAGAGAAAAACGGTACAATTTCGATTCGTCGTCACGGACAAGAAGGAAAAGGTAATATCACAGTTTCAATCGAAGAATTTGTCGCGATTGTGGACGAAGAAATAAAAAAGACATTAAAAGTATTTACAGTTTAACTTAAATTAGAAAGTCATAGCAATAAGAAGCAACAGAGGTTTTCAACCTCGAGTAGAAAAAAGATGCACACAGAATAAACAATCTTATTCGTGTTCCAGAGGTACGTCTTGTAGGTGAAAATATTGAGCCTGGCGTTTTTAAAATCGCAGATGCGTTACGTTTAGCTGACCAATTTGAATTGGATTTAGTTGAAATTTCGCCAAATGCAGAACCGCCAGTTTGTAAAATCATGGATTACAAGAAATTTGTTTACGAACAAAAGAAAAGAGACAAAGCATTAAAAGCTAAATCTTCTCAAGTTGTTGTAAAAGAAATTCGATTTGGTCCTCAGACTGATGAGCATGATTACGAGTTTAAAAGAAAGAACGCTGAAAAATTCTTGAAAGAGGGAGCTAAATTAAAAGCTTTCGTATTCTTTAAAGGACGTTCTATCATTTACAAAGATCAAGGTCAGATTCTGTTATTGCGTCTTGCTCAAGATTTAGAAGAACATGGTAAAGTTGAAGCTATGCCAGTTCTGGAAGGAAAGAGAATGATCATGTTCATTGCTCCGAAGAAGAAAAAATAGTCTCAGTTTACAGTCTCAGTGTTCAGTTAGGACCTGAGACTTTAAACTTGAAACAAAAAACATAAGTAAGTAAGAATAAATTAAAACACTAGGAAAAATGCCTAAAATGAAAACAAAATCTAGCGCTAAGAAACGTTTTAAAGTTACTGGCTCTGGAAAGATTAAAAGAAAGCATGCTTTTAAAAGTCACATCTTGACTAAAAAATCTAAAAAACGTAAATTAGCTTTGACACACTCAGCGCTAGTTCACCAAACAGATATGAAAAGCATCAAACAACAATTAAGAATTATCTAATTAAGTCGAAAGACGAAAGTTATAAAGTCTAAAGTCATTTTTGATTTTGACTAAAATTCTTTAGGTTAAAAAATTATTTATATAACCTTGGAGTACGGCCATTAAGTTCCTTTGATTCAATTCAGGACGCCTGCTACAAAAACACATTAAAATTATGCCAAGATCGGTAAATTCAGTTGCTAAAAGAGCAAGAAGAAAAAAATAATGAAGCAAGCCAAAGGTTTCTTTGGAAGACGTAAAAACGTTTGGACAGTTGCTAAGAATGCAGTAGAGAAAGCGATGAGCTACGCTTACCGCGATAGAAAACAAAACAAAAGAAATTTCCGTTCATTATGGATTCAACGTATCAACGCTGGAGCTAGATTAGAAGGAATGTCTTATTCTCAATTCATGGGGAAAGTTAAAGCTAACGGAATCGAATTGAACAGAAAAGTTCTTGCTGATTTAGCTATGAACCACCCAGAAGCTTTCAAAGCTATTCTTAATAAAGTAAAATAAACGTTTTATAAACTCAATTTAAGATTACTTACTTATCATAGAAAAACCATCCAGTCAAAACGGGATGGTTTTTTGTTTTAAAGAAGTTTCAAATCTCTTCCTTCAGAAACAAAATTTAAAAAGTAACTTTGTATAAAACCAAAACTTTCTTATGTACAAACCACTTTTTGATCATATTGAAAAATTCATTTCTCTCGAACCTTCAGATATTGATAAATTAGAATCATGCTTAGAAGTTTCCAAAATAAAAAAGAAAGAACATGTATTAAAGGAAGGTCAGGTTTGCAATACGATGTATTTTGTTGTCAAAGGCTGTATGAGACAATATATCATTAATCCTAAAGGAGCCGAACAAACATTACAATTTGGTATTGAAAACTGGTGGATCACTGATTATTTGAGCTACCATAATCACATCCCTTCTAGTTTTTATTTGCAGGCGGTAGAAAACTCAGAAGTTATTGCACTTGATAAAACTGTTTTAGAATCACTACTAATTGAAATTCCAAATCTTGAAAGGTATTTTAGAGTCGTTACTCAAAAGACTTTTGGTGCAATGCAAATGCGAATTAAATTCTTGTTTACAATGTCGGCCGAAGAGAGGTATCATCATTTTAATGATCATTTTCCAGAATTTGTTCAGCGAGTTCCGCAATATATGCTTGCCTCCTACTTGGATTTTTCTGCTGAATTCATGAGTAAGATCAGAGCCGGAAAAGTCTGATTTGAATTTCTTGAAGTAGTTCAAGTTTTTAAAAGCATACATTATTGACCTTTGTAATGAACTTTTAAAACATATAAAAATGAAATCAAGAATTGTTATCCCGCAAGTTGCCCCAGAAGCTTATCAAGCCATGTTAGGATTAGAAAAATATATGGCGACAACTTCATTAACTCCAGTTCATAAAGAGCTTATTAAAATTCGTGCTTCGCAAATAAACGGCTGTGCTTACTGTATTAACATGCATACAGCAGATGCAAGAAAATATGGCGTATCTGAACAACGAATTTATTTATTGAGTGCATGGCGTGAAGCTGATTTTTATTCGGAAGAAGAAAAAGCAATATTAGCTTTGACCGAAGAAATTACTTTAATAAGCAATCATGTTTCTGAAGAAGTTTATCAAAATGCGACCAAATTATTTGATGAAAAATACCTTGCCGAAATCATTTTGGCCATCATCACAATTAATGCTTGGAACAGAATAGGAATTGCAACCGGAATGAGAGCAGAATAATTTTATAAAGATAAATTTTACAATAAATTTCATATCTACAGCCCCTCCTATTCGAGGGTCTGTTTGTATATACCTGTAAATGAGATTTCGAATTATATTTTTTTTAATCAAAAACAAAATACCGTATTTATACGTGGTTGTAAGAAATATAATTTTCTATTTTTGGCGCATGGTTTCAAAAAATACAATTTTCTCTCTATATAATTCTCATTTTCACAGTCTTTTTTGCCTGTCAAAAGAAAAAATATTCTACAGAGGAAATTACAAATAATAAGGTCAAAATAAAAGAGATAATAAATACTGCTGATTCTTTCTACAAGAATAAACAATTAGATAGTGCATTTTATTTTTACAATAAAGCGAGAACAAAATGCGATCCTAATGAAGATGCTAAGACCTACGTTTATTGCATGTATTACATGGCCGAAATTCAACAAGATCATGAAGATTTTATTGGAAGCACTAAGACCGCAACAGAAACAATTCCTTATTTAAATAAAATTAAAGATCCAAATTACGTTTGGAATATCTATAGTGTTTTGGGAAGAAACTATTATTATACTTACGATTATCCAAATGCCATTTCCTATTACTCAAAAGCATTTATTTTAAAAGTTGACAGAATCAATATACTTGAAGCAAAAAATAATATAGCAACAATTTATATAAAACAGCACAAGTACAATGAAGCTCTCCAGATTTTTCTATCAATAAGTAAAGAGAAATTTCTTCAGCAAAAACCAACCTACTATTCAAAAATACTCAATTATATTGGTTATTGTTATTTCAAACTCCAGAATCCTAAAGCCTTGAGTTTTTTTGAAAAGAGTATTCAAATAAAGTCTCAAGCAAAAGACGAAGATGGCTTGGGCAAAACATATTATAATCTTACGGAATACTATAAGAACAATAAGGTTCTATCAATGAAATATGCCAAACTAAGCTACGAGAATTACACGCTATCCGGCAATACCGATGATCGTTTACTTGCCTTAAAATTCATTATAGAAAATACTGATTCGGCTGAAGAGTCAAAAGAAAAAGCTCTTCTTTATATAAGAACGATTGACAGCATTTATGAAATCAGACAAAAAGCTAAAAATCAATTTACAAAAATGAAATATGATTCCAGAACTGAAAAAGAAGAAAACTTAAAACTAAAAGCTCAAAAAATAAAAAACGAACTTCAATTAGAAAAACAGGAACGTAGAAATATCATCTCTTACATCATTATCATATTAGCATTGTGCTTAATTACTATAATTTATTTTTATTTAACCGCTCGAATGAATCGTCAAAAAATAGAAGCAACATATCAGAGCGAAACTCGAATTTCAAAAAAACTTCATGACGAATTAGCAAATGATGTCTACCATGCTCTAGCATTTGTTGAAAGCAAAAATCTTTCTAGCGAAGAAAATAAAAATCACTTACTAACGAAGCTTAATGATATTTATTCAAGAACAAGAAATATTTCAAAGGAAAACAATCCGATTTTAAGCAATCAAAATTATACTTTTCAGCTCAAAGAGATGATTTCGAGATTTAACACATCTAATGTAAATCTGTTGCTTAATGGTTTGGACACAATTTCATGGGATAAAGTTGACAAGATCAAAAAAATATCGGTTTATAGAGCCATACAGGAATTACTTGTAAATATGAAAAAACATAGTGAGGCCAGTTTAGTTGCAATAACTTTTAAAGAAAAAGACAATACCCTTATAATCAATTATACTGATAATGGAAAGGGAATTGATTCTTCCAAAATGACCTTAAAAAACGGATTGCATAACATGGAGCATACAATTCACAAAATCCATGGTGAAATTGATATTCACTCTGATTTAGGAAAAGGTTTTAAAGTTCTAATTAAACTCCCATTATGATAAAGAAGAACTTATTCCGTTTTTTTCGAAAAAACTATATTTTTCTTTGCTTTCCAATCTTTATCATAGTATTGGCATTTAGTTTTTTTACGCAATTTTCTGAAGCAAAAGAGCGACAAATATTGCACATCAAAAAAGATCGTACTGCAGAAATAGAACAAATGCACAAAAAAGCATTTGCTTTCTTTGATTCGGGAAAATTTGATAGCGCCTTTTTTTATTTCAATAAAACACAATTGTTATGTGAACCAAAAGAAGATTATGCAGATTATTATGTTGGTTCATTAAATCATATGGTAGAAATCCAGCAACGACACGGCAATTATTACGAAGCAGAAGCTACTCTTATAAAAGCATTCCCATACCTAGAAAAAACAACCAATGGAAAATACGCCATTAATGCATATACATTCATGGCCTATAACTACTTATATACATATGATTACGAGAAAGCATTATATTATCATAAAAAAGCACTGAAAAAAGCAATCTCTACATTTAGAAAAGCTCGAATATTATCCGAAATTGCATTTGTTTACATGCATCAAGAAAAATATCAAGAGGCAATAAATATATTAGAATCATTAGCTAGAGTTAGAAATAAGATTGAAGATAAAATAACGCCCTCAAATACAATTCCTCAGCGCGCGACTATATTATATAATCTAGGCCTTTCCTATTTATATCTCGGAAATCATAAAGAAGAAGCATTCAAATGCTTTAACGAAAGCTTGAAACTAACACTTACATTAAATGATGATTATGAACTTGTTGGCAACTATCATGCTTTTTATAAGTATTATAAAAAATACAACAATCCAGAATTAAAGAAAATTAATGCCGAGAAAGCTTACTATTGCGCAAAAAGAGCAAAAGCAACAACATATGAAATTAATATGTTGGCTCAGTTTATTGAGGCTGATAATGCCGAAAATTCCAGAAAACATTGGAAAATTTACAGTAGAAAGGTTGATAGTTTAATTGTCAGCAGAAAAAAAGCAAAAAATCAATTTGCCGATGCTATATACAACTCCAAGAAAGACAGGGAAGAAAACTTAGAGCTGAAAACTCAAAAAGCGGAAAAAGAATTACAATTAGAAAGACAAAAAAATCGAAATATCATTTTATATATTTCTATAGTATTTGTTCTCTCAGCATTCCTTTTTTATTCTTTCATCTTTCCAAAAAAGGCAAGAAAGAAAAAAAGATGCAATTTATATTAGTGAGGCCAGAATTTCTAGAAAATTAGATGCTGAACTTGCCAACGATTTGTATCACACTATAGTTTTGGTACAAAAGGAAGATTTGGAATTAAGCCAAAATAAGGATCAATTATTAAATAATCTCGAAAATATATATTCAAAAGCTAGAAATATTTCTAAAGAAAATAGCTTAATAAACACTGATGAAAATTACATTTCTGAACTAAAAGAAATGATTTCAGGATACAAAACCCAAAAAGTGAATATTTTATTGCAAGGTTTTGACACTGTTCGATGGAATCAAATCGAGAAAAACAAAAAAATAATTCTTTACCGTGTGATGCAAGAATTATTTCTGAATATGAAAAAACACAGTGAAGCTAGTTTGGTAAGTGTCATATTAAAAATATCTAACCATAATTTGACCGTTTTATATATTGACAATGGCATTGGAACAAAAAATAATGCACTAATTCTAAAAAATGGTCTCCAAAATGTGGAAAACCGTATTAAAACTATAAAAGGAACTATTACTTTTGACAAAAATTCTGACAAAGGTTTTAAATTAAGTTTCACTTTCCCTATTTAAAAACAAATTATATGTTCAAAAAAGTTTTAGTTGCCGAAGATTTAGACAGCATTAGCATCGCTGTAATTCAAGTACTTGAAGACTTAAAAGTTCCTATAATAGACCACGTAAAATACTGTGACGACGGCTTATTAAAAATCAAAAAGGCACTTGCAGAAAATGCACCATACGATTTAATGATCACTGATTTATCATTCAAATCAGATTATCGTAAAAATCAACTTAACAGTGGCGAAGATCTCATTGGAGCGGTTAATAAAGTACAACCAGATTTAAAAAAGATTGTTTTTTCAATAGAAGACAAATCATTTCGCATAAAATCACTTTTTAATGATTTAGGCATAAATGCTTATGTTTCCAAAGGACGCAACAGTATTGAAGAATTAAGAAAAGCCATAGAAGGGGTTTGTCGAAATGAAGAAAAAATATTATCCTCTGATTTATCTTTTAGTTTCAGCGATAAATCTTTAATTGAAATTGAATCTTACGATATTTCTATTTTATCACTTTTAGCAAAAGGCTATATTTTAGAGCATATTTCAAATGAATTTAAAGCAATGTCAATAACTCCTAACGGGACTAGCGACATTGAAAAACGAATCAACAAATTGAAAATATATTTTAAAGCGAACAACAATGTTCATTTAATTGCCATCGCTAAAGATTTTGGTTTAGTTTAAAATTAACATTTGCTTTACGGTTTTCCGTAATGAAATGCTCTTTTATACTCATAAATTTGTCTAGTATCCTATTAGCTAAACCATGAAACCTAAATATCGCATTAATTTTATCCGCAAAATTAATACAACTAAAAACAGAATTATTATGAAAACAATGCTTCTTTGTATTTTTTTATCAGTGAGTTTTGCATTCGTATCAGAAAAAGCCGGTGGCTTTGAAATTGAATGGAAAATGGTTTTTATTCCTGCATTACTTGTATTGCAAATTATCATAATTTCAACAGCGCTAAAAAATAGATACAAAAAAATTAAGGTTACTGCAATCCAATTTTGTATTGTTTATATTTGATTTTTTAAATTTCAAATGAAAACCACTTTTATTACCATTGTTCTTTATTTTTTTACACTCTTTTCCTTTTCACAAACTAAAATTCTTTCCTGGAATCTGGAAAATTTTGGAAAATCAAAAACAGATTCGGAGATAAATTTTATCGCTTCAACTGTTGTTGATTATGATATTGTGGCTATTCAAGAAGTCGTTGCTGGCTACGGCGGTGCACAAGCAATAGCTAAACTTGCGGCTATATTAAATGAAAAGGGCACAAAATGGGATTATACAATCAGTGAACCAACAAGCGACAGTAGCTATAAAGCAGAACGTTATGCTTTTATCTGGAAAACAAGTAAAGCAAAGTTAAAAGGAAAACCTTCGCTGGAAAAAAATTTAGTCTGGAAATTGATCGTGAACCTTATTATGCCACATTTGAAATTGGCAAAAAGACTGTTACTTTAAGCAACTTTCACGCAATTACCAAAAACAGAAATCCTGAGACAGAAATTAAATACTTTAAATTTCTACCTGCTCTTTATCCTGAATTAAATTTAATTTTTCTTGGAGATTTCAACTGTCCGCAGTCGCATACTGTTTTTTTCCTTTAAAGAAAATGGGCTACACTTCTATTTTGCAAAATCAAAAAACCACTTTAAAGAAAGAATGCAGGAACAATGTTTGTCTAGCATCTGAATTTGACAATATTTTTTACAAATCAAATACATTGAATTACAAAAAATCAGGTGTAATTCATTTTTATGCAAAATTCAATTCTTTATCTGAAGCAAGAAAAATATCCGATCATTTACCAATCTGGATGGAATTTTCGTTAAACTAGGTTTTAAGCTTTTTCTTTCTTGCGACAGGAAATAAAACATTATTTAAAATTAAGCGATAGCCAGGAGAATTTGGATGCAAATCTAAAACTGTTGGCGGATCACCAACTTGATGCTGAAAATCTTCAGGATCGTGACCACCAAAGAAAGTAAACATTCCTTTTCCTTTCTCGCCATGAATATATCTCGATTCGCCATTTAATTCACAAGTTCCCATTATCAAAACATTTGATTTAATCAACGAAGTATCAAACGAAGTAGTTTGTCCCATAAAACCTTTAACAAGCTGTGTATGGTTTTGGCACAACATACTCGGAATTGGATCCCATTTTGCCGAAAATTCCATTAGAGTAAAATAATCTTTTTCCATTGGAACTTTGCGTTTCAAGGTCATATCAATATCGGAAAACTCATAAACTTCTGGTCTTCTTTCTAAAGTGAAATTTTTGAAAGCAAAAGAATTTCCAAAATCCAATTTGGACTGGTAATTTGATTCGCTTGGATCTCCATCAAACATGGCTTCGCAAATATCAACTCCATCAGTCGCAAGAGCAATATCAAAACTATCTGTGGCAGAACACATCGCAAACATAAAACCGCCGCCAATCACAAAATCTCTTATTTTTTTTGCAACTGCACCTTTTTCTTGTGAAACTTTAGCATAGCCTAATTTTGCGGCTAAAGCCTCGGCATCCTTTTTCTGATCGATATACCAAGGTGTATTTTTATATGCGGCATAAAATTTCCCATATTGACCAGTGAAATCCTCATGATGCAAATGAAGCCAATCGTATAACAACAATTGATCGCTTAAGACTTCTTCATCATATATTGGTGTAAACGGAATTTCGGCATAAGTTAATACCAATGTTACAGCATCATCCCAGGGTTGTTTTCCTTTTGGAGTATAAACGGCAATTTTGGGTGCTTTTTCCAAAACAACCGACTCCATATTTTGAGATGGACTAGAAATTTCATTCAAAATTGCGACTTCTTCGCTATCCGATAAAATTTCAAAACTTACTCCTCTTATTTTGCATTCTTTTCTAATTTCTTCGGCATCAGGCAACAAAAATGAACCGCCTCTATAATTGAGAAGCCAGCTTGCCTTATAGTCTTTGCTCAAACACCAATAAGTAATTCCGTAAGCTTTAAGATGATTTTGTTGTGTCGTTTCGTCCATTGGCAACAAAATAAATGATGCTTTTGCTGAAAACGAAAACAATATGATAAAGATATATACTAAACTCTTCTTCATTCAAAAAATTATTTTAGTAAAGATATGAAGTAAGCAGTTAAAAACACTAACGTTATCGCTGATTTATAACTGAACGAAAAGTTAAAAATTTTCACTGTTTTTATCCTAATATCTAAAAACAGGTAAAAACACGTATTTTGCAAAAGCAAATTCTAACTACATTTGGTAACTCAAATCATTGAGCAATAAATCAATGAAAGCCAAAATTATGAAATTTAACGAAAGTAATAACCAACCAAAAGGATTAAATGTTATTCAAAAAATTGGTATTTGTGTACTTGTCCTTACCATTATTTTGTACTATGTCCTCTCTATACAATTTTTGACTGCCTAGAAATTTATAGTGTCAAAACAGCAATTTCGTTTTGAATCGCATACACAACTAATCCTGCAATATTTCTAGATTCTGTTTTAAGAAGCAAATTGTTTCTGTGGCCCTCAACAGTTCTCGGACTCAAAAAAAGATGTTCAGCAATTTCAGAAGTTGTTTTTTGCTGACAAATAAGCCGCAATATTTCGATTTCACGAGGTGAAAGAAAACTTGTTTCAAGATGCACTTTAGAGGTTTTTGATGAAACTATAGTATCTTGAATTGTTTTTAAAACACTCTCATTGTAATAAAATCCTTTTTTTGCGACTTCATTAATAGTAAGTATTAAATCTTTTGGAGTAGTATTTTTTATAAGATATGCCACTGCGCCAACCTGAATCATATTAGCAATAAATGATTTAGTGTCATAGCTTGTTAGTGCTATTATTTTAATATCTGGATAGGATTTACGAATAATTTTTGTCGCTTCAACACCATTAAGGACAGGCATTTTCAAATCCATGATAATAATATCTGGCTTGATTTCGTTTTCTTCTAAGTTAGCAAGAAGTTCTTCGCCGTTTGATGCTTCAAAAATAATTTCGATATTTTCTTCTCTCTGCAATAAAAAGGCAATTCCTTTTCGAAATAAAACTTCGTCATCAACTAAAGCAATTTTAATAGCAAGCATTCATTTTTATTTATTGTTTTTGGTCGTTTGGTATGCCGAATTTACAAAATATGTAGCAAACATTGACCTAAGAAATCCAATATATCGCTTTAAATCTACAATTAATACAACAAATTAACTTAAAATGTAAAATTTGCAACGAAACCTTTATTTATTTCTGAAGAAATGCGAATAGTTCCGTTAAGGAAAGAAATACGGCTATCAATATTTTTCATTCCGAGACCTTTTTGATTTTCGGCATTTTGGCTATCAAAACCAATTCCGTTATCTTCATAATTGCAGGTAAAAATTCCGTTATCATCCAAGAACTCAATTTTGATTTCACTTGCTTTTCCATGTCGGAGCGAATTATTCATAAATTCCTGAAGAATTCTGAACACATGCAAATGACGATCAATATCATTTTCATCAAACTCAGCAGTGTTTTTGTAATGAACTTTTACCGCTTTGCTGGATTCGAATTCTGCACACAATTCTTCTACACCAGCACTAAGCCCAAATTTTTCGAAAACTGGAGGCAATAAATTGTGGGCAATTTTTCGAGAATTCTCCAAAGCTTTAGTCGTCAAACTAATAATATTCTCTGTGATTTCCTTCGTTTCAACTTCGGTCAAATTTGGAGCAGATAATAAATGGGTATTCAAAGAAACAATATTCAATTTCGAACTAATATCGTCATGAAGATCCTGCGCAATTCGTTTCCGTTCCTCTTCTTGAGTTACAATAATCGCATGTAATTGTTCTTTTTGGTATTGAATTTCTAAATCTCTTTTTTCTAATTCTTTCTGCGTAATTTTTTTCTTGAGAAATAAAAAAACAAGATCAAAACAAGCCCCATCAAAAAGAAAGAAACACAACTGAATATCGCGGTTGCAACAATTTCGGATTCTGAGATTGCTTTTGTTGTCATATATTTAAGAATTTTTGCCTTTTGAATTTCAAAAGATTGAAGTTATTCGAAAAATCAAAAAAAACCTCCTCAAAATAAAATTTTGAGAGAGGTTTGTTTAATCAAAAACAGTTAATTTTAATATGGAGGGGACGGACGGATACCATCATACACATCCTCCGGATTATCCATCGTTTTACCGGTTAAAGATGATTTTGATTTGATGGCATTGTTCTTATCCAATTCTATCAAAATCCCAGTTACTTTTCCAATTCCGTTAAGACCTAAAAACAAACCAATGTTTGGCGTATCTTCCCCTTTAAGCATTTCGGCCACAACAGCGGCTTCCAAACTGTAATGCTGAAAACGTGCTCCTTCGTACGAAGTTATTTCGTTTAAATCCGTTACCGTTTTTAATTTGTTCTGCCATGCCACAATTCCGTCATAAGCTTCTTGTGACAACATCAAATGTTCATTTAAAAGAGCAGAACCTTTGTCTGTTTTGCTAGTTTCTCCAGTTTCCAATTTTGCTAGTTTAGCGGCATAAGATGGATCTTTTAAAATTTTGGAATCTAAACTTCCAAGCTCTTTGCCCGATTTATCAACGCCAATTACTTTTATTTGCAACGTATTGTCGCTATAACCTAGAACAAACTGCACATTTTCGACATTAGGAGTTTCCACTAGTGCTGAAAGTTCAGTTGATGAAAACAAATAAGCGGTAACTTGTTCTTGCGAACTAGCAAAGTCAGCATCTAGTTTTGCTGTCAACCAGTTTTCTTGTTCTGTTGCTGAAACTGCAGAACTATTTTCTTGCGAATTATCTTTTTGACAAGAAAACATTATAAGCGCGGCTCCTACAAGCCCAAATAAAATTGTTTTTTTCATTATTAAGGATTTAGGGATAAATTTTTAAATATTATTCTAGAAATTTATTGACTTAAAACATTAAAAAACCTTTATCAGAATATAAATCCTGATAAAGGCTTATTATTTTAAGCAGTTAATCTTAATAGGGAGGCGAAGGACGTGAGCCATCATAAACATCTTCAGGATTATCCATCGTTTTTCCTGTTACAGATGATTTAGATTTGATGGCATTGTTTTTATCCAATTCAACTAAAATTGTGGTTACTTTTCCTTTTCCGTTTAATCCAAGGAACAAACCAATATTTGCCGTATTGTCGCCTTTAAGCATTTCGGCCACAACCATGACCTCCAAACTGTAATGCTGAAAACGTGCTCCTTCATACGAAGTTACTTCGTTTAAATCGGTTACCGTTTTTAATTTATTCTGCCATGCCACAATTCCGTCATAAGCTTCTTGTGACAACATCAAATGTTCATTTAAAAGAGCAGAACCTTTGTCAGTTTTGCTAGTTTCTCCAGTTTCCAATTTTGCTAGTTTAGCGAGCATAAGATGGATCTTTTAAAATTTTGGAGTCCAAACTGCCAAGCTCTTTGCCCGATTTATCAACGCCAATTACTTTTATTTGCAACGTTTTGTCGCTATAACCTAGAACAAACTGCACATTTTCGACATTAGGAGTTTTCACTAGTGCTGAAAGTTCAGTTGAGGAAAACAAATAAGCGGTAACTTGTTCTTGCGAACTAGCGAAGTCAGCATCTAATTTTGCTGTCAACCAGTTTTCTTGTTCTGTTGCTGAAACTGCAGAACTATTTTCTTGCGAATTATCTTTTTGACAAGAAAACACAATAAGCGCTGCTCCTGCAAGCCCAAATAAAATTGTTTTTTTATCATTATTTAAATTATCAGTTAGAATTAATTGTCTTCGTTCTGAAATAACTTACTTTCCATTCATACAAGAAAAAAATATGATACACTATTACCAAAATTGCATTTATAGTCCAAGTAATCATGCTAAAATCTTTACTGAATTTTGTTGTCAAATTACCTATCAGAAATAAAATTGTACTCGCAAAGAGATACAATAAAAGCCCCATGTTGATATAGTAAAATTCTTTTTTCTCATCCAGCATATTGTAGAAATGAAACACTGCATAAATAATCAACAAGAACGAAGTAATAAAAATTTCATATAAATTGAATTTAAAAAACATCTCAGGTTTTAAGCTATATTGAATGATCAATGTTGATAAAACCAACACAAAACCAATCTTAATTGCTTTTTGCTGAAATGGGTCTTTTACTAATTGTAAATAAAAAAGACTTAAAATTATAAACTGTCCTATAAAATATACATGAGATAAATAAAGATTGCTAAGTCCCATTTGTCTTATAATGCGAGAACTAAGCTGTACACCTATTATCACAAACAAATAAACAGTAAAAATTTTATAAGCCGATTTATTTCTAAAAAAGCCTAAGGAATATAAGATAAAGTTTATCAATAAAAGTATATGTCCTGTATTTACAAGATACGTATGCATCTTTTATTCGTTCATTGGGCTATTAGGATCTGGAGTTCCAGGAGGGCTTGGTTCTGAAAAATCATAAATACCTGCACCGTCTTCAGCTACTCCATCTTTGTTGTTAGGAATCTGATCTTCATAAATTCCCGTTTTCTCGTTATAAGTTGTTCCAACGATCATCAATGTTTGCAAACCTTCGTCATTTATTCCGATATAAGCTCTTGCGACATCGATTCCTTGTGCTAGAACTTTTTCTAAATTAACTTTTGGGATTAAAAACGAGTTAACACGTTTTTTTGCAGTTTCTTCATCAGTTTGTTTTTTCCATTTTGCAACCCAAGTTTGCGCTACTTCTAAAGGGATGTTAGTGTCTCTTTCAGGTAATTTTTGATTTGCCATAATATAAATTTGTTTATTGATTACAGTTAATATTACGATTGTTTGGCAATCGTTTGGCTAATCTACTGAATTTAATTAATAAATTTAACAATAAGGAATAAAAAAACCTTATAAAAAGGTTTTTAAAATGTTTTTAAAATGGCACATCGCTGTCGTCATCGTCATCATTCAAATTGCTACCAAAAGCTTCATTAGCAGACGGCAAATTTTTAGTAATAAACGGATTGTCGTCATGATTCATTTTTGAAGGCAAATCATCAAATCCACCGGTAAATTCCTCAAGGTTGTCAAACTTACCTAAATGTCCTAAGAATTTCAGACGAATATTTTCTAATCCACCGTTACGGTGCTTGGCTATAATAAACTCAGCTTGTCCAGTAGTTGGAGATGCTTCATCATCATCCCATTCTTCAATTTTATAATATTCAGGACGATAAATAAACGATACAATATCGGCATCCTGCTCAATCGCTCCAGATTCACGAAGATCCGAAAGCAACGGACGTTTACTCGAACCACGGGTTTCAACCGCACGCGATAACTGCGAAAGTGCAATTACAGGAACATTCAACTCTTTTGCCAAAGCTTTTAAGTTTCGGGAAATAGTCGAAATTTCCTGCTCACGGTTTCCTCCTCCTTTACCATTACCTCCGGCAGTCATTAACTGCAAGTAGTCAATAATAATTAATTTAATGTTGTGTTGCGAAGCCAAACGACGGCATTTTGCACGTAAATCGAAAATTGAAAGCGAAGGCGTATCGTCAATAAATAATGGCGCTTTTTCTAAATCTTTTACTTTAGTACTTAATTGCTCCCACTCGTGTTTTTCTAATTTTCCTGTTCTTAATTTTTCAGAAGACAATCCAGTTTCCGAAGAAATTAGCCTCGTAATCAACTGAACTGAAGCCATCTCAAGAGAGAAAACTGCCACTGCATGACCAAACTGAATACTAACATTACGCGCCATCGAAAGTACGAATGCTGTTTTACCCATACCCGGACGAGCCGCAATAATAATCAAATCCGAAGGTTGCCATCCAGAAGTTACTTCATCCAATTTTTCGAAACCTGTTGCGATTCCACTCAAACCTTCTTTTCCTGCAATTTCCTCGATACGTTTTTTGGCTTGAAGAACCAAACTCTGTGCAGTTTCAGAACTACGCTTGATATTTCCCTGAGTTACTTCATATAATTTTGATTCGGCTTTATCCAGCAAATCGAAAACATCTGTAGTTTCATCATAAGATTCTTCAATAATTTCAGAAGAAATTCTGATCAAACTTCTTTGAATAAATTTTTGAAGAATAATACGTGAGTGAAATTCGATGTGAGCAGAAGATGCAATTTTCTGCGTCAGCTGAATCAAATAAAAATCACCTCCAGCAACATCTAACTTTCCATTTTTCTTTAATTGCGTCGAAACAGTCAACAAATCGATTGGCTGTGTTTCTGTAAAAAGTCGCAAAATCGCTTCAAAAATATGTTTGTGCGCATCTTTATAGAAAGCATCAGGCCGCAAAATATCAATTACATCATCTACACCTTTTTTATCAATCATCATTGCGCCAAGAACAGCCTCTTCAAGTTCAATCACTTGTGGAGGAAGCTTTCCTTTTTCGAGATTAATAATTGTGGTTTTATCTACCTTTACAGGGTTTACATTTTTGAAATTTTCCATATAGCGAAAGTAACAAAATTTAAAAAAAATTGTCAGTGAGTTATAACTACTACGATGTTTATAAATAAGTTTTTTTGTTGATAACCAAAAAAAATCCGAAACCGCAGGGCTTCGGATTTTTAATCAATTTATTTGAATTTATTCTTTAAACTCGCCCATGTTACTGTATTTGTCCATTCTTTGGGCAATTAAGTCGGCTGTTGATAAGTCTTTCAATTCATTATATCCTTTAGTAATATATTCCGCTACAGTCTTGAAAGTAGTTTCGCGATCGTAGTGCGCTCCACCAAGTGGCTCAGGGATTACATCATCAACTAATTTTTGCTTTTTCATGTCTGAAGAAGTCAATTTCAAAGCTTCAGCAAGACGTTCTTTGTACTCCCAGCTTTTCCATAAAATTGAAGAACAAGATTCTGGAGAAATTACAGAATACCAAGTATTCTCTAACATGTAAACTTTGTCTCCAACACCAATTCCTAAAGCTCCTCCAGAAGCACCTTCACCAATAATAACAGTGATAATTGGCACTTGAAGACGAACCATTTCAAAAATATTTCTTGCAATTGCTTCTCCTTGTCCTCTTTCTTCTGCCTCTAAACCTGGATATGCACCCGGAGTATCTACCAAAGTAAGAACCGGAATTCCGAATTTCTCTGCCATTTTCATCAAACGCAAAGCTTTACGGTATCCTTCTGGATTTGCCATACCAAAATTACGGTATTGACGTGTTTTTGTATTAAAACCTTTTTGTTGCCCGATAATCATATACGATTGCCCGTTTATTTTACCAAGACCACCAACCATCGCTTTATCATCTTTAAAACCTCTGTCTCCATGAAGCTCTAAAAAAGTCTCACCACAAATTGCTCTGATATAATCTAAAGTATAAGGTCTATTTGGATGCCTTGATAATTGGACGCGTTGCCAAGCAGTAAGGTTTTTATATATATCTTTCTTAGTTTGTTCTAATTTTTTGTTGATTTCCTTGCACGTTGCTGTTACATCAACCTCAGATTCTTTTCCAATTACAACACACTTTTGCAACTGTTCTTCAAGTTCTTTGATTGGAAGCTCAAAATCTAAATATTCCATGGATTTTTGAATTTTGTTTTTAAATCGAACCGCAAATATAAAAATATTATATCATTGGCATAGTTAATTGTTAGTAAAGTATCAAATTGTGATTTAAAAGATAAGTAAACTATTACACTTCCTTCTTGTTTTTGTAATGTTTAAAAACCCCGTTTAAGATAACTGTAATTATAATTATTACGGCTCCGATATAAAATTCGGTGCTCATTTTTTCTTTTCCGCCAAGGATAAAATACGCCAACATAATTCCGTAAACTGGCTCTAAATTAGTCGTTAACATCACCGTATAAGGCGTCAATTTCTGCATTACTTTCACAGATGCCGTAAAAGCATATGCTGTACAAATCGAAGCCAAAACAAAAAGCCACATCCAATTATTTAATGATAAAGTAAAAAATTCAGCAGTGAATTTTCCTTGAAATAAAAAATATAGGGTAATAAAAAAACGCCTGCGCCAAATTCATAAAACGTAATTACCGAAGGCTCATGATCTGAAATCAGCTTCCCATTCATTAGCGTAAATAAAACGCCAAGGATTATCGCGACCAACGCATAATAAACACCTGTAAGATATTTTATTTCAACCTGCAAGATCATCGCAAGGCCAGCAATAATGACCAATCCGAAGAAAACTTCATAAAACAATATTTTTCTTCCGTAGAAAAGAGGCTCAAGCAAAGAAGCAAAAAAAGCGCCTAGAGAAAATATAGAAAGTGTTATCGAAACATTTGAAACATGAATCGCTTTAAAAAAGAAAATCCAATGCAGGGCAATCAGCAATCCAACAAAAATGAGCTTAAAAAGCTCTTTTATCGGAACTTGAAAAGATTGTTTTTTGTACAAAATAAATCCGCCCAAAAAAATCATGGCAAGAAGCATTCTAAACCAAACCAAATTTTCAGCATCAATAGTAATCAAGGCGCCTAAAATGGCAGTAAAACCCCAGATAAAAACAATTAAATGAAGATTTAAATAACTTTTTAAATTATCGTTTCGCATTACGTAGTAGGTAAACTGCAAGAGTTCCGAAAACAATATTTGGGAACCAAACAGCTAATAAAGGTGAAAATGTAGATTTTTCGGCAAGTGTTCCAAATATTTTATCAAAAAACACAAATGAGAATGCAATTGCTATTCCGATAGCCAAATTAGTCCCCATTCCGCCACGGCGTTTCATAGAAGAAACCGCAACGGCGATAATTGTCAAAATAAAAGCGGAAACCGGAACACTATATTTTTTATAAAGAACAACTAAATAAGTATTGATGTTTCCAGAACCTCTTTTTCTTTCTTTTTCAATAAAATCGATCAATTTTCCAAGAGAAAGTGTTTCAGCGATATAAACAACCGGTGTCAAATCAGCCAATTCAAATTTGAATTTAACTTCCTTTTCTGGAACTTTTTCAATGATATCATTCAAATCTCCAACCGTTCTTTTTACATAATCGTATAAAACATACGTCTTCTTTTTGGATCCCATTTAATTCGGCTAGCAGAAATTTTATAGGTCATTTTTTCTTTCTCAAAATGTTCCAACGTAAAATTAAAAGCCGTTTTAGATTCTTCATTAAAACTATTTACGAAAATAAAATCGTGATCATTAAGCTGACGATACACATTTGTGTTTTCGCCTCGCATCAGCTCTTTTCCGTTTCCTTTTAAATAAGTATATCTAAAATTATTAAATCCTTCACTCATGACAGGAACAATAAAAAACCCCATCAAAAGCACAAAAATCGAAACAATAGAAGCTCCAATAATATAAGGTCTTAAAAATCTCGTAAAAGAAATCCCGGAACTCAAAATCGCAATAATCTCTGTATTGTTTGCCAATTTTGAAGTAAACCAAATCACCGACAAAAACAAAAATATCGGAAAAAGAGAATTCGCAAAATAAATAGTAAAGTTGTAATAATAGAGCGCAATATCCATAAACGGAATCTTGTTCTCCAACATTTTATTCACCTTTTCAGAAACGTCAATTACAATCCCAATCGGAATAAATAACAAAATCATCACCGAAAAAGTGGCTAAATATCTTTTTAAAATATACTTATCTATTATTGTTAACATAGTAAGGTTTAATCGTTTATCTGTTTAATCGTTTAACCGAATAAACGATTAAACAAATCAACATATTTTAAAGTCTTTGGCTCATGTTTTTAACCATCATTTCTTTCCATGGTCTAAAATCTCCAGCTAAGATATGCTTTCTCGCCTCACGAACCAACCACATATAAAAACCAAGATTATGAATAGTAGCGATTTGTTTCCCTAAATATTCGTTTGCCGCAAACAAATGACGTAAATATGCCTTTGAATATTCTGTATCTACAAAAGTGTGCCCCATTTCGTCGATTGGGGAAAAATCAGCTTCCCACTTTTTGTTTTTGATGTTGATTGTTCCATTTGCTGTAAACAACATTCCGTTTCTCGCGTTACGCGTTGGCATAACACAGTCGAACATATCAATTCCTAATGCGATATTTTCTAAAATATTAATAGGAGTTCCAACACCCATTAAATAACGCGGTTTGTCTTCCGGAAGAATTTCGCAAACCACTTCTGTCATTGCATACATCTCTTCCGCTGGCTCCCCAACTGAAAGTCCGCCAATTGCATTTCCTTGCTGGCCTGCATTTGCAATATATTCAGCCGATTGACGACGCAAATCTTTATATGTACTTCCTTGAACAATCGGGAAAAACGTTTGTTCGTAACCATATTTATAAGGAACTTTTTCCAAATGATTAATACAACGATCCAACCAACGGTGCGTCATGTGCATAGAACGCCGCGCATAACGGTAATCACAAGGATAAGGTGTACATTCGTCAAAAGCCATAATGATATCAGCACCAATGGTACGCTGAATTTCCATTACATTTTCAGGCGTAAAAAAGTGGTAAGAACCATCAATATGCGATTTGAACTTTACTCCTTCTTCTTTAATTTTTCTGTTTGAGGAAAGAGAATACACTTGATATCCACCAGAATCAGTCAAAATATTACGATCCCAATTCATGAATTTATGCAATCCTCCTGCTTTTTCAAGAATTTCTGTCTGTGGACGTAAATATAAATGATAGGTATTTCCAAGAATAATATCTGGATTAATTTCTTCTTTCAATTCACGCTGATGCACCCCTTTTACAGAAGCCACCGTTCCAACAGGCATAAAAATAGGCGTTTCAATTACGCCGTGATCAGTAGTTATACTTCCCGCTCTTGCTTTCGATTGCGGATCTTTTTGTAATAAATCAAACTTCATCTGTTTCTTTTTTCAGAGCGCAAAGATAAGCTAATTTCACGAAAATTAATTAGATAATTTGTCAATTAGAAAATTAGATAATACCCAAAAACTCTAACATAAAAAACTCATAACTCATAACTTTTTTTGGACACTCTCCGTCGCTGACGAGATCGGGCTATCCCCTATATTCCCGATTAACAAAAACTATGGCTAAAAAGCCTTGTTTTTCTAACTCAGGATATGTCGCTTCTATCCCTAACGCTAAAGAAATATAGTTTCTCAAGAAATTAAAATTCGCGCAAAATCAAATGTAAAATTTACAATTTCAAGCTATTATAATATAACTCACCAACGCATCTGATTTTCTAATTTTAATACTTCAAAACATTAATTATTAGAAATCATGGTAAATTCAGAAAATAAAAATTCAGCACAAGAAAATGAAATCGAAAGAAATTTAGAAAACCTAAATTATCCTGCAGGTGAAGACATTTACAATCAAGAAGATAATTTAGATATCGATCCAGAAAACATTTCAAGTGATAAAACAATCACTCAGAATGACCATGAATGGAAACAAAATAGTGACAAAATCGGAAATGATTTAGACATTCCTGGCTCAGAACTCGATGATGAACAAGAAGAAATTGGATCAGAAGATGAAGAAAACAATTTCTATAGTGAAAGCGACACAAATTAATTTTCATATAAAATTCTCCACAAATATTTTTTGCCACATATTAAGTGTATTTTTTACACTATAAAACATTTGATATGTGGCATCAAATTATGCGCAATTATCAAAATCACGAATTTTTGCCAAATCTGATGAAAAAAAGTCAAAAAAATTTAACAATTGAGGCGAACTAAAGCAGAAAATCATTTGTCTCCCCACAAAATATCCGTTACTTTTGCTTCAGTTTAAAATTTTACATATAAAATGAAGCCTAACACACAACAATTAAGCGATTTAACGATCCAAGTAAGAAGAGATATTCTTCGAATGGTACATGCTGTAAACTCTGGACACCCAGGTGGTTCATTAGGTTGTACTGAATTTTTGGTAACACTATATCAAAATATTATGGACCGCAAAGAAGGTTTTGATATGGATGGAATTGGAGAAGATATCTTTTTCCTTTCAAATGGTCATATTTCACCAGTATTTTATAGCGTTTTAGCACGTAGCGGTTATTTTCCAATTTCGGAGCTTGCAACTTTCAGATTACTAAATTCTCGTTTACAAGGACACCCAACAACTCACGAAGGTTTACCTGGAGTTCGTATGGCTTCTGGATCATTAGGACAAGGTTTATCTGTTGCTCTTGGTGTCTGCTCAAGCAAAAAAGTTAAACGGAGACAAACATTTAGTTTTCACTCTACATGGAGACGGAGAATTGCAAGAAGGCCAAAACTGGGAAGCTATCATGTATGCTTCTGCCAAAAAGGTTGACAATCTTATTGCAACTGTTGACGTTAACGGAAAACAAATCGACGGAACAACTGACGAAGTTTTAGCAATGGGAAGCCTTCGCGCTAAATTCGAAGCTTTTGATTGGGATGTTTTGGAAATCAAAGAAGGAAACAGCATCGACGCCATCATTGCTGGATTAACTGATGCTAAATCAAGAACAGGTAAAGGAAAACCAGTTTGTGTTTTATTGCACACAGAAATGGGGCACGGAGTTGACTTCATGATGCATACACACGCTTGGCATGGTAAAGCGCCAAACAACGATCAGTTGGCGATTGCATTAGCTCAAAATTATTCTAAAGATCAAGTTGATTACTAAAAAATGTACAGCTTTAGTGTACAATTTCAGCTTAGAAACTTAATCACTTAGAAGCTTAGCATCTCAAAAAAATAAAATGAAAAAATACGAAAATACAGGAAGCAAAGACACTCGTTCTGGTTTTGGAGCGGGAATGACTGAACTAGGTCAAAAAAACGAAAATGTTGTGGCATTATGCGCCGATTTGATTGGATCATTAAAATTTGATGATTTCAAGAAAAATCACCCAGAGCGTTTTTTCCAAATCGGGATTGCGGAAGCTAACATGATTGGAATCGGCGCAGGTTTGACAATTGGAGGAAAAATTCCTTTTACAGGAACTTTCGCTAACTTCTCGACAGGTAGAGTTTACGATCAAATTCGTCAATCTGTTGCTTATTCAGATAAAAATGTAAAAATCTGTGCTTCTCACGCTGGTTTGACTTTAGGAGAAGACGGAGCTACACACCAAATTTTAGAAGACATCGGTTTGATGAAAATGTCGCCAGGAATGACAGTAATCAATACTTGCGATTACAACCAAACTAAAGCGACAACTTTAGCATTGGCTGACCACCATGGCCCAGCTTATTTACGTTTTGGACGTCCAGTTGTAGCAAACTTCACTCCTGCTGATGAGCCTTTCGTAATTGGAAAAGCAATTATGCTGAACGAAGGAACTGATGTTACAATCATCGCAACAGGACACTTAGTTTGGGAAGCGCTTATCGCCGCTGAAAAATTAGAAGAAAAAGGAATTTCTGCTGAAGTAATCAACATTCACACGATTAAGCCACTTGACGAAGAAGCTATTCTAAAATCGGTTGCCAAAACAAGATGTGTAGTTACTGCAGAAGAGCACAACTACCTTGGAGGTCTTGGAGAAAGCGTTTCTGGAGTATTGGCTTTAAACAATCCAACTCCGCAAGAATTCGTAGCAGTAAAAGATAGTTTTGGAGAATCTGGAACTCCAGAGCAATTAATGGAAAAATACAAATTAAACAATCAAGCAATTGTTGAAGCTGTAGAAAGAGTGATCAAAAGAAAATAATTTTTTTTACTTTTCTTACTTTATAAAAAAACCTCGAAATTCACATTTCGAGGTTTTTTATTATCTATAAACAAACGACTTTTATTTAGCCGAATGATGATCTTTATCAACATGTATTCTTAATCTTCCTGGAGAAGTATAATCACCCCCAAAAGCTGGAATACCCCATGTTTCAGTTTCATCAACATTTGGAGTGCTAGGATTATCCGGAATTGGATCAAAAGGATAATATTTGCTTATTCCTGTAAAAGGAGCACCTGTAGGTTTTGTAATTTCATAACGAGTAGTATAACCGTCACCATCATCATCAACATCTAAAAAGTCAGCAATTCCGTCTCCATCTGTATCGTCTTTCATCCATGCTGGCGGATTTGGATATCTTACCAAATCTCTTAAATCATAAACATAGCCATTACCATTGCCATCTTTATTAACATCTTCATAATAATCAGGAATACCATCTGGCTCGGCAGTTACGGTTGTACCCACAATTTTAGTATCATGATCCAATCTTAAAAGACCAAACAATTTAAAGCTAAAGACCAAACAAGAATAAGCAGGAATCTTATCTTGTGCACTTGCATAATAAGCCAATCCTGAAGGAAGAAACATTACACCCGCTCCATAATTGTCATAAGTTATTACACCATCTGCTCGCTGTTGTAGATGTACCAGTTCTAAACTTTGGAAAAATTTCTCCCCAACCATCAATTACAGCTCCCGATGTATATACAAATAAGTCAAATGTTGTACCGTAACCATAAGAAGTATCAAATTGAGTCCCATTAAGTAAATTACCTTTGTACGAAGCGTAAATCCTATCTGTATTACATGGCGCCTCACCAGTTCCTTTTCTTAATGTCAAATAATAAACCGTATAATAAACATCGCGATTATAAACTTCTCTAGATTCTAATGGATACGTTTTTTGATCCCAAATTGAAGTCTGTGTACCGCCAGCAGGAATTTTCTCGATTACAATGTCATAATCTGCGGTTACTTCTTTAATATAATTCGTCTTTAAATAATTTTCAATAGAATCCTTGTCTGCTTTGTACTGCTCTTTATAATCCCTTACCTCAACTGTAGTTTCATCATCATCACCCTTGTTGCAGGAAACCATAGCAATACCAGCTAGTAATAAAATAAAATAATATTTAAATTTATTCATTATTGTTAATTTTTTAGGTGCGCAAGATACAATATTGATTTATTTTTGTAAAGAATTTAACTTCGATTTTAGAAAAATTATGAGAATAGATAAATACCTCTGGTGCGTGCGTTATTATAAGACCAGAAACATGGTCACCGAGGCATGCAAAAAGAACCACATTACTGTAAATGGGCAGATTGCAAAACCTTCTAAAGAAGTTTTTCCTACAGACAAAATCACGTTTAGAAAAGACCAAATTACTCAAATTATTACCGTACTTGATATTCCTGAAAGTCGCGTGGGAGCAAAACTTGTCGATATATATCGCAAGAACGAAACTCCACCAGAAGCTTATGCTCATTTAGAGTTATTAAAACTTTCAAAAGAACATTACAGAAAAAGCGGCACTGGAAGACCAACTAAAAAAGACAGAAGGGATATTGACGACTACGGAAATGAAATTTTCGACGAAGAAGATGACATCTAAATTTCAACAACAAAATTCCAAATTCCAATCTTGGAAAATCCATCTATTTACTTTTGGAATTTGGAATTTCAAAAATTGGGATTTTAAATTTTATAAATTTGTACTTTAGCAAAAAATAAAATCATGAGCAAAAACATCATCTTGACCAATCAAGAAATCGAACACAAAATCAAACGTATCGCTTATCAAATTTACGAAACCTTTGTTGACGAAGAAGAAGTCGTGATTGCCGGAATCGCTTCTAACGGATCTGTTTTTGCACAAAAAATCGCCACTGCCCTGAGCAGTATTTCAACACTAAAGGTTTCGACTTGCGAAGTTAAAGTGGACAAACAAAATCCACAATCACCAATACAGACTTCTTTGACTAAAGAAGAGTATCAAAACAAAGGATTGGTTTTAGTTGATGATGTTTTAAATTCGGGCACTACATTAATATATGCTGTTCGTCATTTCTTAGACGTTCCTCTTAAGAAATTCAAAACAGCAGTACTTGTTGACCGAAACCATAAAAAATATCCAGTAAAAGCTGATTTTAAAGGGATCTCTCTATCTACTTCTTTATTGGAGCACGTTCAAGTTGTTTTTGATGAAAATGGCGACAACTATGCTTTTTTAAGCTAAGATCTTTAAAATATCCTCAACAGTATCTTCGACTGATTTATCATCAACCGACACTTTATGCTGTGCATGATTGTAGTAAAAACTTCGGTCGAACAAATGCTTTGCGATAAACTCTTTCATTTCTTCTTCATTCATTTCTGCAATAAGCGGTCGTTTGCTCTTATTGTGAACTAATCTATTATACAATGTATCGATTGATGCTTTTAAATATATAGAAACGATATCATTGTTTTGAAGTAATAAATGATTATTAGCATAACATGGAGTTCCTCCACCAAGACCAATAATATAATTTTCTGAAGATTTTAATAATTCGACAAACATTTCGTGTTCTAATTTTCGAAAATAAACCTCTCCATGTTTAGAAAAAATTTCATTTATGGACAAATTTGCTCTTTTTTCAATGCAAGTATCTAAATCCAGAAACGGAATATTTGTAATTTTTGACAAGTTTTGGGCAATTGTTGACTTTCCGCAACCCATGTAACCTAATAACACTATTTTTTTCATATTAATAAAACCTTATAAACTAAGACATTGGGAACTTTTTGTAAAAAAAGACAAATTTATAATAAAAATGCTTGGAAACTTCGAAAATAACTCCTTATATTTGCACCCGCATTCAAGAAACGAATATGACTCGATAGCTCAGTCGGTAGAGCACATCACTTTTAATGATGGGGTCCTGGGTTCGAGCCCCAGTCGGGTCACAAAATTTGTGATTAACAAAATAAGTTTCTTGAAAGCAATGACTCGATAGCTCAGTCGGTAGAGCACATCACTTTTAATGATGGGGTCCTGGGTTCGAGCCCCAGTCGGGTCACAAAGGTCGGGTAAATTATTTTACTCGACCTTTTTTCTTTTAGGCCATGTGGAGAAACGGTAGACTCGCCATCTTGAGGGGGTGGTGCTCGCAAGGGCGTGAGGGTTCAAATCCCTCCATGGTCACAATAAAATTTGAAAACCTATTTTGTTGTAAAATAGACTTTTAATAAATTATTGCAAAAAAGCATTAAAAAAAGGCTTCAAAACCTAAATAAAGTGCTTATATTTGCACCCACATTCGAGAAAAACAATGACTCGATAGCTCAGTCGGTAGAGCACATCACTTTTAATGATGGGGTCCTGGGTTCGAGCCCCAGTCGGGTCACAAAAGGTCAAGTATTAATTTACTTGGCCTTTTTCTTTTTAGGCCAACTGGAAAACGCTAGACCCGAGATTTTGACGGGGTACCCCTTAGGCTTCAAATCATTTCATGGTCACTTAATTGAGTTGCTTTCTTTTTATAATTCTGATCATAAATTTTACAATTCTCTTTCGCCTTCTAAAGTTTAAGATTTAGTTCTTAACTGAACACCGTGCTAAATCAGCTCATCTACAAAACTGCATATTCTTTTTTATATAACATTTAATATCCTACTAGAACTTCTGAGAATCTATCCTTTGATTGAAATGTACTGTTTTACTTTAAAAACGGGTATAAATACCTGCTTTAAAACACTAGTAATCAACTAATTTTGTTTTATTGTAAGAATAGTCGGTTCATTATTCTGTCTGACTAATTATTAACAAATCAAAAAAAAACCAACATTAATCAATTAAAATTAAAAATTATGAATGAACCTTTCTTAGGAGCAATTATGGCTTTCGGATTTACTTTCAATCCTAGAGGCTGGCAAACATGTAGTGGTCAATTGATATCAATAGCTCAAAACACTGCTCTTTTTTCATTACTTGGCACTACTTATGGAGGAAATGGGCAAACAACTTTTGCTTTGCCAGATTTAAGAGGACGCAAGCATGATTGGCGCTGGTAATGGACCTGGCTTAAGCCCTGTTGTTTGGGGTCAAGTTGGTGGAGTTGAAAATACTACACTAACGATCAACAATATGCCACAGCACAATCACCAACTTGTTCCTGGAGTTGCTCGCTGGCCAGGTAAATTTAGCCACTAATGCTCTTGCTTATACTGGTGGAGCAAATACTAATGAGACTGATAACGGTACTAACTTTTTAGCAGTGAGCTGGTGCAACTCCAAATATTTATAGCGAACCAACTGCAAATACTACTAAAGTTGGAGGTATAACTTCAAGTATATCTGGTTCTACAGCTATAGCTGGAGGCTCACAGCCATTTAGTGTTAGAGATCCTTATTTGGGTATTAATTATTGTATTGCTATGGAAGGAATTTTTCCTTCAAGAGACTAATATTTAAAATATAAAACAGAGGTGAAAAAATTTTACCTCTGTTTTTTAATCTCATTTCATGGATAACGACATCAAAATAGGAATCTTAATTCCAAAGTCACAACAGTATCCTAGACTCGATAAAGACTTTATGAGAGGATTAAAACTTAATGCTCTTAATGTAAAGATATTTGTCGAAAATATTGGTATTGGTGCAGACGAGAAAATCATAATTGAGAAAATTCAGAAAATGCATTATCAGGAAGATATCTCAATTATCATTGGTTTTTTTGGACATTATAAAATAACAGAAGTATACCATTATACCTCAAAAAATGATATTTTACTTTTAGTCGCAGATCTTGGGGCAACTCTACCGTATGAGAGCACAGCTCAAAAGGGTGTTTATATCAATTCATTTGGATTAAATGAATCGTGCTTTCATTTAGGCACGTATTTCACAAACAAGAATTATGAAAAAATTGCTACAGCAACTTCTTTTTATGATTCTGGCTATGGTCTTCTTACTGCAATTGAGTCTGCATTTAGAAAAAGCACTAATTTTTCAGGTCATTATATCACTCCTTTTATCCCTAGAGAAAACGAGGCTATACATATGAACTATTCCATTGACAATCAAAAACCTGATGCCGTTTTTGCTTTCTATAGTGGTTTATACGCCGAGGAAAGTGCCGATTTTATAAGTAAAAATCAAATTACACAAAAGTATCCGTTTTATGTTACTCCTTTTTTCATCAATGATAAAATTTTAGAAGAGTACAAAAGCAATCCTTACGATCTTTATGTAGTGAGTTCATGGATGCTAAATGATACCGAAACATTAGACTTTACTAATGAATATTTCAATACCTATTCAGAGAATCCATCTGCCTTTTCAGTTTTAGGATATGAAAACGGACTTATATTAAAGAATATACTTGAGAATACAACCAATCTTAATATAAACTCTTTAATTGAAGCCACTGCAAAATTAAATATTGCCGGGCCAAGGGGGACTATTCACTTTGACGAGGAAACAAACAGGACAATATTTAATCATCACATCTACGAATTAAATTTAGATTCTCTTAATAATATAAGCTTTAGAAAAATTGAAACATTGATAAATGACGGACATTTTATTAAGGCTTTTACTTCAACTACAAGACCTGATAACTTAAGCGGTTGGCAGAATGCTTATCTATGTCATTAACTAAAACCTATGTTATGAAAAAAATTACTCTTATTTATTACGCTCTTTTGCTGTCTTGGCATGTTCCAAAATGCAAAAGCGCAGACTTTAGCGACTGGCGATATAGCCTTTATAGGCTTTAATATCGGAGGTCCAGATGGCTTTAGTTTTATTGCTTTGAAAAATATTCCTGCTGGTGAAATAATTTATTTTACTGAAGAAGGTTTATATAGCGGTGGCTGGGTAAACAGTTTTGAACCTCATATAAAATGGACTGTTCCTCCCGGCGTAACCTGCGGTAAAATTATTTCTGTCATAGAAAGTGCAACACCAAATGTTTTTACTGTGACAGGCGGATCAGCTAGTGATTTTGTTATTAATCCTGAAGGCACTGCTTATAATTTTAATTTATCTGCAGGAGACCAAATGCTTGCCTATCAAAGTGCTAATAATTCGATGAGGCCTGCAATTTCTCCAAGTACTATAACATTTATAGCGGGAATTCATGGCGATTACAATTCTCTAAATTATGACAGTACTACACATTGGAATAGTGCTCGCTGTAACATCTACTGGAGGTGGTGCAGAAAGTATAATACCACCAGGATTGACGGATGGCGTTAATTGTATCTCCCTGTTTCCGGGAACAACCGAAACGGGTCAATTTTTTGCAAAATACAAAGGTAATCTGACAGGTACATCCTCTGCTATAAGAACAAGTATTAATACAGTTAATACGACTAATTGGGATATTGGGACGGTTGATTCCGGAATTCTACCTAGTAATTATACTCCAAATATAACTTGTGCATCTTTGCCAACTGTGGCTTCTACAGCGACTTCAAATATTAAATCAGTTTCTGCAACATTAGGTGGGAATGTAACTGCTGATGGTGGTGATTCTGTAGTTAGAGGAATTGTCTGGGCAACAACTGCAAATCCGGTTGTTACTACTAATACAACAGTTCCAAACGGAACCGGCACTGGTACTTATAGTGCTACAATAACCGGACTTCCTGTTGCTACAACAATTCACTTTAGAGCTTATGCAACAAATAGTGCAGGAACAAGCTATGGTAACGATTTAACATTTACTACCGGAGCGAGCATTAACTGTGCCTGCTACTCTTAGCAAAACAGATGTAAGTTGTTTTGGAGGCAATAATGGTACCGCCACTGTTAGTGGTATATCAGGAGGAGCAACTCCTTATACCTATTCATGGTCACCCTCTGGAGGAAGTAATGCTACAGCTAGCAGTCTTACAGCAGGGGCTTATTCAGTGACTGTGACAGATAATGAAGGAACACAAATAACCAGGAATGTCACTATAAATCAACCTGCGTACCGCACTTAACGGTACTGCATCAACCACTCAGGTTTCATGTTTCGGATTATCGAATGGTAATGCTACAGCTAATCCAACTGGCGGTACTCCTGGGTACACTTATCTATGGTCTAATGCACAAACAACTCAAACTGCAACTAATCTTGCTGTTGGAACATATAGCGTAACAATTACAGATGCTAACGGTTGTCAAAAAATTATCAATAATATAAATGTAGGAGGTCCTGCCGCCGCATTAAGTGCAACCCCTTCTTCAACTCCAGTTACATGTTTTGGAGGTTCTAATGGTACTGCTAAAGTTACACCTTCTGGCGGTACTCCTGCCTATACTTATCTGTGGTCGAATGGCCAGTCTACACAAACTGCAACTGGTCTTGCTGTTGGAACCTATAGCGTAACAATTACAGATGCTAATAACTGTCAACTTACTGTAAATAATATCGCAGTAAGCGGTTCTGCTTCTGCAATTTCAGGAACAACTTCTACTACTCCTGTTTCATGTTTTGGGGGCAATAATGGTACTGCAACTGTTACTGCAAGTGGAGGTACTGGTCCTTATACGTATTCATGGGCTCCATCAGGCGGAACTGCATCAACAGCAACAGGTCTTGTAGCTGGTACATATAGTGTGACCATTACAGATAATTTAGGCTGTCCTCAAACTATAAGCAACATTGTTGTTGGTAGTCCTGCAACAGCGATTTCTGCCACAAATTCTACAACTTCGGTTTCATGTAACGGAGGAGCGAATGGTACAGCTACTGTAACTCCTTCTGGAGGTACATCTCCTTACACATATTTATGGTCTAATAATCAGACAACACAAACTGCAAATGGCCTTGTTGCGGGATTATATAGTGTTGTGATTACGGATAACAACTCTTGCACTTTTACTGTAAATAATATTGCAATAACGCGACCACCTGTACTTAATGCAATAGCCTCAACAACTTCAGTTTCTTGTAATAATGGCGCAAATGGCACTGCAACTATTGCTCCATCTGGCGGCACCAGCCCATATACTTATTTATGGTCCAATGGAGCCGCAACACAAACAATAACAGGATTGACTGCTGGCACTTATAGCGTAACTGTCACTGATGCAAATTCTTGTACAAAAACAGTAAATAATATTGTAATAACCCAACCAGCCGCATTGACCGGAACTGCTTCAGCAACTGCCGTGTCCTGTTTTGGAGGTGCAAATGGTACCGCAACTGTTACAGCGAGCGGAGGGACACCAGCATATACTTATTCATGGGCGCCTTCTGGAGGTACTTCTGCAACGGCTTCAGGATTAGTAGCAGGAACATACAGTGTAACTATTACAGATGCCAATTCCTGTTCAACCACTATAAACAATATTGTTGTGGGATCTCCTGCAAGCGCTTTGACAGCTACAGCCGGAGCACAAACTGATGTTTTATGCAATGGCGGCGCAACAGGATCTGCGACTGTTTCAGTTTCTGGAGGCACGCCAGCTTATACTTACTCTTGGGCTCCTTCCGGAGGGACAGCGACTACAGCTTCTGGACTGACTGCTGGAACATATACTGTTACGGTTACCGATGCAAATGGATGCCAGGCCACCCAAAGCTTTACAATCAGCCAGCCAGCTGTTTTAAACGCTCTACCTGTAGCCCAGACCAATATTGCCTGTTATGGTGGCTCCACAGGATCTGCAACTGTCACAGCAAGCGGAGGAACGCCTGCTTACACATATTCTTGGGCGCCTACCGGAGGAACTGCGGCTACAGCAACCGGGCTTGTCGCAGGAACATATACGGTGACCGTTACTGATGCAAACGGATGTCAGGATACTCAAAGTTTTACCATCACACAACCTGGAGCAGACTTTATCAGCAACGACATCAACAACAAATGTTAGTTGTTTTGGAGGAGCAAATGGGGCCGCAAGCGTAACAGTTTCTGGTGGTACTCCGGGTTATACTTATTCATGGGCTCCTTCTGGAGGAAGCAACGCTACAGCTTTTGGATTAGCGGCAGGAAATTATTCTTGTACTATCACAGATGCCAACGGATGTACTCTCGTAAAAAATTTCACAGTTAATACGCCTGCAATAATATCTTCTATAATTACAAAAACTGATGTTTCTTGTAATGGAGGAACAAATGGATCTGCAACAGTAAATGTAACTGGCGGAACTGGTGCTTATACTTATTCATGGGCTCCTACCGGAGGAACTTCGGCAACAGCTTCAGGTCTTGTCGCCGGAACTTATACAGTAACCATTACAGATGCTAATACCTGTACTCAAACACAAAGTGTTACTATAAACCAACCTTCTATTCTTACAGCTACGCAGTCTCAAACAAATGTGCTTTGTAATGGTGGTGCAACAGGTACTGCTACAGTAACTGCAAGTGGAGGAACTGGTTCTTATAGCTATTTATGGGCTCCGTCCGGAGGAACTGCGACCACAGCTACAGGATTAGTAGTAGGAAGTTATAGTTGTACTATTACAGATGCCAATGGATGCGGCATAACAAAAAACTTCACCATTATACAACCATCAGCTTTAACAGCAACAACAAGCCAAATTGATGCAACTTGTTCTGCTGGTGGTGAGGCAAGCGTAAATGTAAGTGGTGGTACTTCGCCGTATAACTACTTATGGACGCCTTCTGGCGCAACAACTGCAACAGCAACTGGATTAAGTGCAGGAAGTAATTCTGTAGTAATTACTGATGCTAATGGTTGTACTCTAACAAAAAACTTTGTTATTGGTACTACAAATACATTAGTTGCTACTACTTCACAAACTGATATATTATGTAATGGTTCAGCAACAGGATCTGCTTCAGTAGTTCCAAGTGGTGCTCCGGGACCTTTTACTTATGTATGGTCTCCATCTGGAGGAAGTGCCGATACAGCAACTAACCTTACTGCGGGTACTTATTCAGTAACAATTACCTCTTCTAATGGCTGTTCTATTGTAAAAAACTTTACAATCACACAACCAAGTGCACTTGTGGTAACAGCAAATCCACAAACAAATGTTTCTTGTAATGGGGGAGCCAATGGTTCTGCTAGTGTTACAGCAACTGGAGGAACTGGTGCTTATACTTACCAATGGGCTCCAACTGGAGGAACTGCGGCAACGGCTTCAGGTCTTACTGCAGGAACTTATACCGTAACCGTTAAAGATGCCAACTTATGTCAGCAAACAAAAAGTTTCACAATTATAGAACCTACTGCCCTTGTTGCAACAACAACTCAAATGAATGTTTCTTGTAATGGTGGCACAAACGGATCTGCAACTGTAAATGTCACCGGCGGAACTGGCGCTTATACGTATTCTTGGGCTCCTTCTGGCGGAACAGCGGCTACAGCTTCTGGCCTCGCTCCGGGAACTTATATCGTAACCGTTAAAGACGCAAACTTATGTCAAACTACAGCCAGCGTTACAATTACACAGCCTGCCACTCTTGTTACAACAACATCCAAAACAGATGTTACTTGTAATGCCGCAAATAACGGAACTGCTACTGTTAATGCAACTGGCGGAACTGGTGCTTATACTTATTCATGGGCTCCTTCTGGCGGAACAGCCGCAACTGCAACTGGTCTTGCTCCGGGAACTTACACTGTAACAGTTAAGGATGCCAATTTATGTCAAACTACTGCTAATGTAACTATTACAGAACCAACTTTGCTTGCATCAACAGTGACAGCTACAAATGTTACTTGTAATGGTGTAAATAACGGAACTGCAACTGTAAGTACAACTGGTGGAACTGGTGCTTACACTTACTTATGGGCTCCTTCTGGTGGAACTGTCGCTACTGCAACGGGGCTTGCTCCGGGAACTTATAGCATTACAGTTACTGATGCAAATTCATGTCAGACATTAAACAGTATAACAATAACTCAACCTGATGTTCTTGTTGCGACAACAACTAAAACAGATGTTTCTTGTAATGGTGGTTCAAACGGAACTGCGACTGTAAATGTAACTGGCGGAACCGGAGCTTATTCTTATGCTTGGTCTCCTTCTGGCGGAACTACTGCAACTGCTTCAGGATTATTAGCAGGAACATACACTGTTACGGTTACTGATGCAAATTCTTGCCAGACAACAGCAACTGTTCTTATTGCTCAACCTACATTACTTACTGCAACAACTTCTAAAACTGATGTTACTTGTAATGGTGCTAATGACGGAACTGCAACTGTAAATGTTACTGGCGGAACTGGAGCTTATTCTTATGCTTGGTCTCCTTCTGGTGGAACTGCCGCAACTGCAACAGGATTAAGTCCAAATACTTACACTGTAACTATTACAGATGCTAATGGATGTTTCATCACTAAAACAGTAAATGTAATTACTACTCCAGATGTAACTGCTCCAGTACCAACTGTAGCTACACTTCCTGTAATTTCAAACTATTGTTCTGTTTTAGTCGCGCAAATTACTATTCCAACAGCTACTGATAATTGTTCAGGAGTTCTAAACGGAACTACAACCGACCCTTTAACTTATACAGCGACTGGAACTTATACTATTATTTGGAAATATACTGATGCAAGCGGAAATATCACTTCGCAACCACAAACTGTAAACGTATTAGCTTCTCCAATTAGTGCAACCACGTTAAGCACTGCTGAATTTACTTATGATGGAAATCCGCATTCTCTTCAGGTTGCGAATTTACCAGCTGGAGCTACTGTAGCATATTCTGCAAACAACATTTCGACAAATGCCGGAACTTATGCTGTCACAGCTACAATTACACCATCAGCTAGCACACCAAATTGCTCACCAATAGTGTTAACAGCAAATCTTGTAATTAAGAAAGCGCCACAACAAATTACGTTCAGTCCAATTGCGGTTAAGATACTTGGGGCGAACAATACTTTTAATCTTACTGCTACTTCAAGTGCAAGTTTGCCAATAACTTATACATCTTCATTCAGTTCACCACTTCCTCCTGCTACAGTTTCAGCAACTGGTACTGTTACTATGTTAAGATCTGGTCAGATATTAATTACGGCTCAACAAGCCGGAGATAGCAACTATCTTCCTGCTACAAATGTTTCGCAGTTGTTAATAATCTTAAACAACAATATTGATGTTAAGAGAATTACTGTAGGATCTAAAGTTTTTGAAACACCAGGAAAAACAATCAACTATCTGTTGCCTTGCGGAGAAAATAATCCAGCGGTTACGATTGTAAACGAATCAAATGCGACTATCACACCATCTGCTAGTTTTACAATACAAACTCCTAAACCTGGAATTTACACGCAAAATGCAACAATTACATCGGAAGATGGAAGTGTATCAGCTACTTACTCCATTACAGTTGAAAAACCATTTGGTTTCTACGATATCGTACATCAAAAATTCAACAACGTATTGCTTGTAAACAATAATCCACAAACAAACGGAGGTTATGAATTTGTTGCTTACCAATGGTTTAAAAACGGACAATTAGTTGGAACTGGCCAGTACTACTCTGCTAGTGATAACATAGGTTCAACATTAGATCCTACGGCAGATTATAGTGTAAAAATGACCACTAAAGATGGTAAAGTTTTACAAACATGTTCAACAAAAATCAAACTTACAAATTCGCTTCAGGCTAAACTTTATCCTAACCCAGCCGAAACAGGAAAAGCAATCACCGTAGAAGCTGATTTCCCTCAAGAAGAATTAGAGAAAATGCAAATTAGTCTTTATTCTGTATCAGGCAAGTTGATCAAAACTGTATCATCATCTACAGTCATTACTGAAATACAATTACCTGACACAACTGATAGCGGTATGTACCTTGTAGTTTTGGAAACTCCAAATACCAAAAAATCTTTCAAAGTAATTGTAAAATAAATAAACCTGCCAGTGTCATCTCAAAATGGCGCTGGCATAAATTAGTTAAAGATGAAAAAACATATAAAATCACTTGCTGTAATTACGACATTTTTGATGGCGTGTTTTAATAGTTACGGTCAGGATAAAAAGCACGAATTTTCAATTTCGATAGGAGGACCATTTTCATTTGTAAAAGCCCAATCAGCAGGACAAACTGTAGAAGGAAACGGTATTAGCGCTGGTCTTCGTTATTCATATTATCTAAATGAAGGGCTTAGTGTAGGCATTGGCGTAGAATACCAAACATATAGTTCTGATTTTAAATTCGGTCAACTTTCAGGTCAATATAACGCAGTCGATGCCGAAAATGAAGCATTCCAATTTCGATATAAAGCAACAAATTATAGAGAAGAACAAAAATTAGGCTATATCAATGTTCCTATTGGCATTCAATTTGAAACTCCAGGAACATCAAAATTGTATGTTGCGGCGGGCGCAAAAATTGGTTTTGCATCAAGCGGAAATTATCAGTCAACGATTTCAAATCTTACTACTAGTGGATATTATCCACAATACAATGTAGAGTTATTTGGTCCAGCATTTGCTGGTTTTGCCAGCACAGATAATGTCGAAACGCCAGAGCAAGATCTCAATAACAAAATTTCCTACTCGGCAACTTTTGAAACAGGTTGGAAACAAATCATAAGCACTCGAAACGCAATCTATATTGGAGCGTATTTAGATTACGGATTAAACGATATTTACGACAAAAACACTACTAATAATCTTGTTCAGTACAACCCAGAATTACCTGTTGTCTTAAAATACAATAGTGTTTCAAGTTCAGGTTTTGCCATAAATGGAAGATTAGTGTCTTATGGTCTTAAACTAAGAGTAGCATTAAGATAATTTAGAAAATCTCCAAAAACAAAAAGAGAGCTATTTAGAAATAGCTCTCTTTTTTAATATCAGACATAGATATGCAAACAAAAACTAGAGAAAAAATCAAACTACATTTTTATAAATAAACCGTTTCTAATTTGAAGATTTTCGGCATTAATAATTCCTTTTCAATTATTACATACAATCTTTCTAATCAATTCCACACTCATCACTTATTATTTTCCGTTCCTCTACTTTTATTTGTTCAATCTGTAATAGAGAAATATCTTTACTAAAGCATTAAAATAATCATCGCTTTTAAAATGAATATATCTGTATCAAATTACTGGAAAATACAACTTATCGGATGGACTTCTGCCGCTTTGTATTGGGGAATTTCGGGCTTTGTTTTAAGCGATTACTTCATTTGGGAAATGGGTTTGCTAGATTTCATTTTCGATATCGCGATTGGTATTGCATTGACACATCTTTACCGAAATTTTGCAATCAGAAAAGGATGGCACAAACTCAATCTAAAAAAATTGATTCCAAGAATTATACTAAGCGTTTTAGTTCTTTCTGTGTTGTACACGGTTGCAATTGTTGTCAAACTTTATTTGATTCGCCTTCTTGTTCTAAAAAGCATGACGCTTTCTTTTTCCGCTTTTTTCAAATCGACACAACTGCAAGTTTTCATTACCGGAACTAGATTGATGTCCGTATGGTTGCTAGCATATCATCTTTACCATTATTCAAGACTCGAACTAGAAACTGTAAAAGAAAATGCACGCTTGTCACTTATCATAAAAGAAGCACAATTGCAAAACCTCAGCACACAACTTAATCCGCACTTTTTTTCAATTCTTTGAATAACATAAAATACCTCATTATAGAAAATCCAGATTTAGCAAGAAGAGCAATTGACCTTTTATCTGAGCTATTACGAAATTCGTTAAACAATAATTTTGTACGATTCATTTCTGTTAATGATGAAATCAGCCTTGTCAAAGATTATCTGGAATTAGAAAAGATGCGATTTGAAGAACGGCTGAAAATAAATATTGAAATGAATCCAGATGCATCAGAACATTTGATTTTGCCTTTGAGCATTCAGTCGCTGGTTGAAAATGCAATAAAACACGGAATTGAAAAAAGAAAAATTGGCGGATTTATAAATGCAAAAGTCGAAATAGAAAGCAATTTCATAAAAATCAGTGTTCAAAATTCGGGAAGACTAAATATCGATAGTGAAAATTCAGGCATCGGATTGAATAATTTAAAAGAAAGGCTTCAACTTCAATACAGCGGAAATGCTTCTTTTGAAATTAAAGAGACCGAAAACGAAACTGTTTTGGCAACAATTTTAATTCCATCAAAATGAAAAAGATAAAAGTTATAATAGTAGATGATGAGCGATTATCAAGAGAGGAATTAAAAGAGCCTTGAAACCTTACGACGACTTTGTTCTTATCGCCGAAGCTGAAAATGCTGATGACGCAAAACGCTTGATCGAATCTGAGCAACCCGATTTAGTTTTCCTAGACATTCAAATGCCAGAAAAATCCGGTTTTGATTTATTAGAATCTTTAGACATTATACCACAAATATTGTTTACCACAGCTTATGATCAATACGCCGTACAAGCATTCGAAGTCAATGCTTTAGACTACTTAATGAAACCCATACGAGAAGAACGTTTTGCAAAAGCAATTGAAAAAATAAGAAATACGATTAAATCGGAATCTGAAACAATTGCATCAGAAGATCGACAGATTTTTATTAAAGATGGCGAAAAACGATTCTTTATCCGCACTGACGAAATTTATTTAATCGAATCACTCGAAAACTACACCCGACTATTTTTTCGGGACAAAAAAGCTTTACAAAGACGCTCGCTTAAACAATGGGAAGAACTGCTTGACGAAAACACTTTTTTAGAATAAACAGAACCGAAATTATTAATGTAAAATACATTCAAGAAGTAAATAAAATAAATGGCGGAAGATTACAAATTAAACTTAAGACAGGAGAATTACTAGAAGCTTCCAATCGCCAATCGGTTAAATTCAAAAACAGCAACGGGCTTTAAACTCCTAAAACAAAAAATATCCATGAAATTTATTTACAACATAGCTTTTTTAGTTCTCGTATTTGCAAAAGCATTTTCGCAACAAACGCAAGCTACAAAATCAGAAGATTTTAAAAGCGCTTATGATATTCAGGATAGCGTGATGATCAAAACTCGAGACGGCGCACTTATTTCGGCAATGATCGTTCAGAAAAAAGGCAATCATACTCCAAAACCCATTATTCTCCAATTTACAATTTACGTCAGAGACAAAGGCCGAGATCTAAAATCTTTGAAAGAAGCCGCAGACAAAGATTATATTGGCGTTATAGCTTACAGCAGAGGCAAAAGATTTAGTCCTGAAGAAATATTCCCTTACGAAAATGAGGCCAATGACACCTATGATGTTATTGATTGGATCAGCAAACAAGAATGGTGCAACGGACGTATCGGAATGTACGGCGGCAGTTATAATGGTTTCACGCAATGGGTCGCTTGCAAAAAAATGCATCCTGCACTCAAAACTATAGTTCCAGCTGTTGCTAATAGACCAGGAATGGGCCTTCCTATGGAAAATAATGTTTTTATAAATCCCAATTATGAATGGTCTTTTTATGTAGGCAATAACAAATATTTGGACACTATTGCTGGAAATGATAGACAACGTTTCAGAAAAATGATGTTCAAATGGTGGGAAACAGGTACTGCCTATAAAAAACTAGATAGCATAGACGGTCATCCTAACAAATTATTTCAACGCTGGATTTCGCATCCTTCATTTGACGAATATTGGCAAAAAATGGCTCCTTTTGAAAAAGATTTTGCTCAAATAAATATTCCAGTATTAGCCTTTGACGGATATTATAACGACTCTCAAAATTCTAGTTTATACTATTTAAGAGAACTTCAAAAGTATAATCCAAAAGCGCCTATTTATTTGGTTATTGGTCCTTACGGACATTTCGGAACTCAAATGGGCGGTGAAAAAAATCTGTATGGTTATACTGTTGATCCAACTGCGCTATTCAATATCAAAAAAACCACCTACGAATGGTTCGATTACATTTTAAAAAATGGCACTAAACCCGAAATGCTGAAAGATAAAATCAACTATCAAGTCCTAGGAACAAACGAATGGCGAAGCGCGCCCTCACTTGATAAAATGCACAATAGCTTTCTTAAGCTTTATTTAACCGATAAAAAGTCAGGCCAATTTTATGCTTTGGAAAACAAAAAACCAAGTCAAAAAAGATCGTTGTACCAAGAAGTAGATTTTGCCGACAGACAAACATTCAACAACGAATATTATCCGGATCCTATAATTAGAAAAGAAATTGACACCACTAATGGTTATGCTTTTATTAGTGAACCTCTAAAAAATCCAATCTTGATAAATGGTTCTTTTTTAGGAGAAATAAAAGCAAGCATTAATAAAAAAGATATGGATTTAGGAGTTACGCTTTATGAAGTACTGCCTAATGGAGAATATTTTCATTTATCTTATTTTATTGGTCGCGCTAGTTATGCAAAAGATAGTACCAAAAGAATTTTATTAGACCCAAACGGAATAGAAACGATTTCTTTCTCAAATACACATTTGATCAGTAAGCAATTAAACAAAGGAAGCCGTTTGCTTGTTGTCATAAATGTCAATAAAAATGCGTTTGCACAATTAAATTACGGAACAGGAAAAGAAGTCAGCGACGAAACGATCAAAGATGCTAAAGAACCATTAAAAATAAAATGGTACAATGACAGTTTCATAAAAATCCCGATTTGGAAATAAATAATATCTCCACAATTCCAAATATTCCTTTTATTTACTCTGATGATCAAAACTCAAAACTTCTTTCAAAACCCATTGGTTATTGATTAAAAGATAAACATGAGTAAATTTGGCTTCACTGGTAAAAACATCCGGTTTGTTTGCTTCTCTTAAATAAAAATCATGAATTCCAGTTTGGACAACTCCATAAAGTTTTCCTTCACTGTAAAGCGGATAAACTTCTAAACTTTCTGATTTTACTTTTCTGATTGGCTTTTGAGCACCTTTTCCACAAATATTCTTTTTGACATTTTCCAAAAAAATCTTTTTATTCTGAATGCCGCCTTGATCGTGATAAAAAACCAAATCAGGATGAATCGCTTTTTCCAAAAAAGCAATATCGCATTGATTAAAGCTCTTTTCAAAGAAAATGCTGTCGTGTTTCTTTAGTGCTAAAAACAATTCCGAATCTTTTGCCGCTTGCGCGAAAACTCCAATCGAAACATTCAATAAAAACAATACTAGGACTTTTTTCATATCTAAATTTATTAATCGGTACTTTTTTCAAAGTAGCATTTGACTTTCTAATTTTCATTAAAAATAAAACAAACTCATCAAAAACAATCTTTCAAGTGCTATAATTCCTTTTTTTCAATTCTTCCAAAAAACAAAAACCCTTAAGCCCAATAAAACAGTCAGGTTATCAAATAATTACAAAAATAGTTGTTAAAAAATTTGCGTAGCCAAATGACTTCATATAAATTTGTAGCCAAATAACTTCATATTATGAATTTAAGAAGAGATGTATTTCAGGCAATAGCCGATCCTACGAGAAGAGCTATATTACTTTTGGTGACTTCACATTCTATGACTGCCGGTGCGATAGCCTCAAATTTTGACACAGCAAGACCAACAGTTTCTAAACATTTGAAAATTTTGACAGAATGTGAATTACTGCAACAAACGCAAAACGGACGCGAAGTTCATTATACAATTAATGCGAAAAAGATGAGAGAAATAGCTGATTTTATAGAACCGTTTCGCCAAATGTGGGATGAAAGATTCAACAAACTGGAAGATATAATGAAAAACTACAAACCTGAAAATTAACCGTTATGGAATTAAAAACGAAAATAAATGCTCAAGAAGACAAACAAGAACTTGTAATTACACGCGATTTTGATTTGCCTGTCGAATTGCTTTTTAAAGCATACATCGAACCTGAAATTGTAGCGCAATGGATGGGAACCAAAGTTTTAAAACTTGAAAGCAAAAAACATGGCGGTTATCAATTTGAAACCAGCGACGCCAAAGGAAATGTAGTTGTTCAAATGAATGGTGTTATTCATGAATTTATTCCAAATGAAAAAATTACGAGAACATTTGAAATGGAAAATTCACCTTTTGCCGTTCAGCTGGAATTTTTAGAATTTGAAAAAGTAAGCGATTCCAAAAGCAAACTCACTATGCAGATCGTTTATAAATCGACAGATTTGCGAGATCAAATGCTACAATTGCCATTTAAACAAGGTCTTAATATGGCTCATAATCGATTAGAAGAAATTTGTAACAAACTAAAATAAATGTATTATGACAAAAAGAAACAAAATTATCTATTGGGTTGCTACACTTTGGTTAGCACTAGGAATGACAGCGACAGGAATTGTACAATTGCTTCAGTCAAAAGACGAAACAGATAGAATGTCGCATTTGGGTTATCCAATTTATTTACTAATTTTATTAGGAGTTTGGAAATTGCTAGGTGTCGTAACCGTTTTAGCTCCAAAATTTCCATTGTTGAAAGAATGGGCTTATGCCGGGTTTTTCTTTGCAATGTCTGGCGCGATATTTTCACATTTTGCCGCAAATGATGACGCTAAAGATTTCTTTGGCCCAACTTTACTATTAATTCTCACCGTGATTTCTTGGTATTTTAGACCAGCGGAACGAAAACTGATTAACGCTTAAACTAATAAATAATGAATCCGAAAGTTGATTTTTTCTTTGACAAAGCCACAAAATGGCAGGAAGAGCTAGAACAAATGCGTATCATTGCTCTTGAATGCCAACTTACCGAAGAATTAAAATGGGGAAATCCTTGTTATATGTACCAAGACAGCAATGTTGTTTTAATTCATGCTTTTAAGGAGTATTGCGCTTTTTTATTCTTTAAAGGCGCATTGCTAAATGACACCGACGGAATTTTGATCCAGCAATCTGAAAATGTGCAAGCGGCGCGTCACATACGATTTACAAATCTGCAGGAGATTATCGATTTGAAGCCAATTTTAAAAACTTACATCTATGAAGCCATTGAAATTGAAAAAGCAGGTTTAAAAGTCATCTTGAAAAAAACTTCAGATTTTCCTGTTTCAGAAGAATTTCAAACCAAACTAGATTCAGATCCAGAACTCAAAAAAGCTTTTGAAGCTTTGACTCCTGGCAGACAAAGAGCATATTTATTACACTTTTCTCAACCAAAACAAGCCAAAACAAGAGAAGCAAGAGTTGAAAAACACACACAAAACATTCTTGACGGAAAAGGTTTAAATGATTAATCTGTTTTTAAAATAATCCACAAAATATGACAGCAAACGATATTTTAGAAAAACTTAAAGCTATTGGCGATCCAAAAGTATTTGCTCAAAATAAAAAACGAGGCGCCAGCGAAAATCAATTTGGCGTAAAAATGGGCGATATTCGAACATTGGCAAAAAAATCAAAACCAATCATGAATTGGCTTTGGAACTTTGGGAAACTGGAAATGCTGACGCACGTTTTTTAGCCATACTAATTATAGAACCTGAAAAACTTTCGAAGGAACAAATTGCCAAAATGGTTTCTTCGGAAAAATTCGTTCATATTGCCGATTGGTTTTATTCTTATATTATAAAAGATTATTCAGATCGTGAAACTTTGCGACAAGCATGGATGCATTCGACCGACGTAATGCACGGACGTGCGGCATGGAGCCTCACCAGCGGATGCGTTGCAAGAAATCCCGATATTCTAGACTTGCCAGCTTTGCTTGACAGAATTGAAAACGAAATGCCTACTGCGGCTCCAGAAGTACAATGGACAATGAACAGCACTTTGGCACAAATCGGGATTAAATTTCCCGAATATCGAGCTCGCGCGTTAGCAATTGGAGAAAAATTGGGCATTTATCGAGATTATCCAACCTCAAAAGGTTGTACTTCTCCTTTTGCCCCAATTTGGATCAACGAAATGGTTCGCCGACAAGAGTAAAAATCAAAAAACAACATCATGAAAAATAAGATTTCGCAAGAAGAACAAGAACAGCTCATCAGTATTTTGAAAGTTCGCTTTGAAAAAAACAAAAACAGACACAAGGACATTGAATGGCCAAAAGTAGAAGCAAAACTTATCGCTGACCCAGAAAAACTTTGGTCGCTTTTGCAAATGGAAAAAACGGAAGGCGAGCCAGATGTTGTCGGTTATGACAAAAACTCCAACGAATATATTTTTTTGATTGCGGCGCCGAGAGCCCAAAATCACGAAGAAGTCTTTGCTACGACAGAAAAGCTTTGGATTCAAGAAAAGAACATAAACCAAAAAACAGTGCCGTTGATATGGCCGAAGAAATGGGAATCGAGCTTTTGACCGAAGAACAATACAGACAATTGCAAGAACTAGGAAATTTTGACACCAAGACTTCAAGCTGGGTCGCGACTCCAGAAAATGTTCGCAAACTTGGTGGCGCCGTTTTTTGTGATTATCGATATGGACAAGTATTTCTTTATCATAATGGGGCCGAATCTTATTATGTCGCGAGAGGATTTCGAGGTAGTCTAAAAATTTAATTTAATCACGATTATTTCACAAAAGAAATTCTCTTACAAAACAAAACTTCATTAAATTCGTTTGGAAATAATTAATCACTAATCCCAAATTAGTTTATGAAAAACCTACTATTAGTATCATTTATTATGATTACTTGCTCTTCATGGGCGCAATCTGCAACGGCTTATTTTGACAAAGCCATGAAAAAAGCTGAAGCAGGAAACACAAAAGGCGCCATCGCTGATTACACCAAAGCCATCAGCATGAACTCTAAATTTGTTGAAGCTTACCAAAACCGTGGTGTAGCAAAACTTAAGCTTAATGACTTAAAAGGGGCATTGGCAGACTTTAGCAAAACCATCGAATTAGACAGTATGAACGCCGATGCTTTTACAGGAAGAGCAAATGTAAATTACAAATTGATGAACTATAACGAAGCAATTGCCGACTGTACTTCATCATTAGGCTTAAACCCAAAAGATTATATTGCCTACAATTTGAGAGGCTTGGCTTATAATAAAATTGGAGACAAGAAAAATGCTTGCAAAGATTTTTCGAAAGCAGTTGAATTAGGAAGCCAAAGCGCTATAAAAAACAAAGCCACTTTTTGCAAGTAATTGAAGCATTAAATAAAAATCAGCCTGTAGAAATTCATCTACAGGCTGTTTGTTTTTCTATAGATTGCGCTAAAAATCATCTTAGATTGACTCTAAATAGTTGCGAATTATTTGTTAAAAAGTAAAATCGTACAGAAAAAAGCCTCTTTTAACCCAATTAAATCAGTATGTTACTACAAACTCTTAAATATCGATCATTTTAATAAAGTTTTAAAGGTTTTTTCAGATTTTATTTTATTTTTGTTTATTCAACAATTCAAAATGGTAAACAATATAAAAACAGTTTTCAGCATAAAAGATCTTGAAAACTTATCTGGAATTAAAGCGCATACTATTCGTATTTGGGAAAAAAGATATAATATTCTTGAACCTATGCGAACGGATACCAATATCAGACTATATAATTTACAAAATTTACAGAAGCTTTTAAATATTACCTTACTGCACGAGTACGGGTATAAAATATCTAAAATTGCTACTTATCCTGAGGACAAAATTCCACAACTAGTACGTGAAATCATTTCCAAGAAAAATTCGCAAAACTATGCGATCACGTCATTTAAAATGGCGATGATGAATTTTGACCAAGAATTGTTCTTCAATACTTTCGATTGGCTTATTTCAGAAAAAAGCTTTAAAGAAGTTTTCAAAGAACATTTTCTTCCATTGTTGAAGGAACTAGGATTGTTATGGCAATCTGAAACTATTACGCCGGCAAATGAGCATTTTATGAGTCATTTGATCAAGCAAAAGATTTTAATTTATACCGAAAGCCTTCAAATATTAAAACCAACCAAAACGGATCGAATTTTTGTCCTTTCATTACCATTGAACGAAATTCATCAAATTGGGTTGTTATATCTACAGTATGAAATTTTGTCAAGAGGATACAAAACCATTTATCTAGGCGAAAGCATGCCAATTGAAAACCTTCAGGATCTTACGCGCCATTTTGAAAACATCACCTTCGTTTCCTTTATGACAGTACAGCCAGATAGAACGGTTATCAATCAATATGTGAAATCTATGGGACAGAAGTTGCTTCTAAAAAACAACGAAATCTGGCTTATGGGAAGCATGGTTGAGCATATTGATCAATCTAATCTTCCTGAGCGTATTCGTATTTTTGATTCGATGGAAGAAACTATAGAAGAAATGCAATAATTTTGTTTAAAGTTTTTGTATATTTGTTAAACAAATGACAAAAACGATTATCATATTAGGTTCTGGCTTTTCTTCGTTAGCTGCTTCTTGTTACTTGGCGAAACAAGGTAACAAGGTTACTATTTATGAAAAAATTCAACTATAGGAGGCCGTGCGCGTCAATTCAAAAAAGATGGTTTTACTTTTGATATGGGTCCAAGCTGGTATTGGATGCCCGATGTTTTTGAACGTTTTTTTCAGGATTTCAATAAACAGACTTCTGATTATTATGAGCTCATCAAACTAAATCCAGCTTACAGGGTTTATTTTGGAGCAAATGATTTTATCACAATTTGTGATAATTTAGAAGAAATCAAAACCACTTTTGAAACAATTGAAAAAGGAAGCGCAGAAAAACTTCAAAACTTTATAGATCAAGCAAAAAGCAATTATGATATTGCAATTAAAGATTTGGTTTATCGTCCTGGAGTTTCTCCTTTAGAATTGATTACGCCAAAAACCGCATTAAAACTAAATCAGTTTTTAAGCAATGTGAGTCAGGATATCCGCAAGAAATTTAAAAATGAAAAGCTAATTCAGATTTTAGAATTTCCTGTTTTATTTCTTGGAGCAAAACCCAACAAAACGCCTTCATTTTACAATTTCATGAATTATGCCGATTTTGGTTTAGGAACTTGGCATCCAAAAACAGGAATGTTTGACGTCGTTCGTGGAATCGAAAAATTGGCTATAGAGCTGGGAGTTATAATCAAAACCGATTCGCAAGTTGAAAAAATCATCGTTGAAAACAAAACTGCAACCGGAATTGTAGTCAATGGCGAAATCATAAAAGCAGACATTATTTTAAGTGGCGCCGATTATCAGCATACCGAAACTCTGCTTGAAAAAGAGCATCGTGCGTATTCTGAAAAATATTGGCAAAGCCGAGTTTTTGCGCCCTCTTCGCTCCTATTTTTTATTGGCTTCAACAAAAAAATAGAGAATATCTCGCATCATGCTTTATTCTTTGATGTTGATTTCGACAAACATGCAAAAGACATTTATGACGAACCTAAATGGCCAAACGAACCTTTGTTTTATGCCAATTTTCCATCAAAAACAGATTTGACTGCCGCGCCAGACGGAATGGAATCTGGATTTTTCTTAATTCCCTTGGCGCCCGGAATTAAAGATAACGAAGCACTTCGAGAAAAACATTTTGAAAAAATAATTTCACGCTTTGAAGCACTTACACAACAGAGCATCCGAAACAACATTATATTTAAGAAATCATTCTGCAAAAATGATTTTGTAACAGATTACAACGCGTACAAAGGAAATGCTTACGGAATGGCCAATACGCTATTGCAAACCGCTTTTTTAAGGCCAAAACTAAAAAGCAAAAAAGTACGTAATTTATATTTTACAGGGCAATTGACTGTTCCTGGTCCAGGGGTTCCGCCTGCTTTAATTTCGGGAAAATTGGTTGCTGAGTTAATTCAAAAATCTTTTAGATCTTAAAAAATGAAATCACTATTCGACGCCGTTTCTTTCAAATGCAGTAAACTCGTTACGCAAAATTACAGCTCCTCTTTTTCATTGGCGGTAAAAATGCTTTCGCCAAGTATTCGCGATGCCATTTACAGCATTTATGGCTTTGTTCGATTTGCCGATGAAATTGTAGATTCATTTCATGCTTATGAAAAAGAATACCTAATAGATGATTTCGAAAAAGAATATTACAAAGCAATGGAGCTCGGAATCAGCCTAAATCCGATATTAAATTCCTTTCAGCATACCGTTAAAGAATACAATATCACAGACGATTTAGTTCAGGCTTTTTTGCGCGAGCATGAAACTCGACCTCATCAAATCAACATACCACACACAAACCGAATATGCCGATTATATTTATGGTTCTGCCGATGTTGTTGGCTTAATGTGTTTGAAAGTTTTTGTTGCTGGAAAACAGCATAAATACGAACAATTAAAAAATGAAGCCATGAGATTAGGTTCTGCTTTTCAGAAGGTTAATTTTTTAAGAGATTTAAAAGATGACAATACCATTTTAAACCGAACTTATTTCCCTGGAGTGAATCTTGAAAATTTCAATGAAGATTCAAAAGAGCAAATCATAAAAGAAATCGAAGAAGATTTCAAAATTGCTTATCAAGGAATCGTCAAACTCCCAATGGAAGCAAAATTTGGGGTTTATACGGCTTATGTTTATTATAAAAAGTTACTGAAAAAACTGAAGAATACGCCTTCACATGAAATTAGAAATTCTCGAATTCGGGTTTCTAATTATACAAAAGCCGGGCTTTTGGCGCAGTCTTTTGTGACTTATAAATTGAAGTTGGTATAATTTAAACACATAGAAACATAGAATTCGGACTGATAAAAGGCGTTTCACTAGCATAAATGCACATAGTGCTATGTGTTAGAAACTAGTTTCTTTCTACAATCTCTAGGATAACAAAATCTATGTTTCTATGTGTTTAAAAATCAAGAGTAAAATAAAAATTCATTTGAGTTAATCTTTTTTAATTTAAAGCTAAAATCAAAAAAAATAAAATCATAATTTTAAAACATCAACATCTATAAAATGATTTCTTTTTTAATCTTTTTAAGCGTTTTTCTGTTCATGGAATGTGTTACGTGGCTTACGCACAAATATGTAATGCACGGATTTATGTGGTATTTTCACGCAGATCATCATCAGCCAAAATATGATAATACATTTGAGCGCAACGACATTTTCTTTGTCATTTTTGCGATTCCGAGTATTGTCTTGTTTTACTTTGGTGTTCAGGGCGGGTTCAATTATCTGTTTTTTATAGCATGTGGCATCACACTTTACGGTGCATGCTATTTCTTGATTCACGATGTTCTCATTCACCAGCGTTTTAAATGGTTCAAAAACACCAAAAACAAATATCTCATAGGACTCAGAAAAGCGCATAAAATACATCATAAACACTTAAATAAGGAAAAAGGAGAATGTTTCGGAATGTTGTTTGTACCATTTAAGTATTATAAAATGTAGCTTTTAATTTGTAACAATTGATTCAACGAGAAAATGAAATTATACAAAATAGAAACCGTTCAGTATGTAAATTCAAGCGTTGAGGATTGCTGGGATTTTTCTCCAGCCCAAAAAACCTGCAAACCATAACGCTCGACAATATGAGTTTTGAAATCCAAGATTTCGATGACAAGCGAATGTATCATGGCCAAATCATAACCTATACATTAAAACCACTATTCGGGATCAAAATTTCATGGGTTACCGAAATTACAGCTTGCAAGGAAAATGAATATTTCGTCGACATTCAGCGTTTCGGCCCTTATAAATTATGGCATCACAAACATTTTTTTGAACCCACAAAAGATGGCCGAACAAAAATGACTGACATTGTTCATTACGCGCTACCCCTAGGAATTCTAGGCCGATTTATGAATACATTAATTGTAAAAAACAAACTCAAAACCATTTTCGATTTCAGACGAAACAAAATCGAAGAATTGTTTAATTCGAAACCACAGCCACAAATTGTGCAACTTAATGGCAAACAAAAAAGTTTTTAAAATATAAAATACAATGTTTTTTTAATCTCGCAAAGACGCGAAGTCGCAAAGTTTTGTTGAAAAACTTTAAAAAGAAATGCTTTGCGACTTCGCGTCTTTGCGAGCAATTTTCAGCATTAAAAAAAAACTTCAAAATTCGATTAGCAAAAACAATGACAATGGCAAAACAAAAAATTACTCTTTTCTGGTTCAGACGCGATTTGCGATTAGAAGACAATACCGGATTATTTCACGCTTTGCAATCTGATTTTCCTGTTGTGCCTCTTTTTATTTTTGATGATGACATTTTAGACCATCTTCCAAAAAATGACGCCAGAGTAAGTTTCATATACGATTCACTTGAAAAAATAAAATCAGAATTAAATTCTTTTGAATCTTCAATTTTAATCAAAAAAGGAAAAACTACCGACGTTTGGAAATCTCTTATTGAAGAATTTGATGTTCAAAACGTGTTCTTCAACAAAGATTACGAACCATTTGCCATCAAACGAGACACCGCAATTTGTTCTCTTTTAAAAGAAAACAAAATCGAGTGTTTCTCTTTTAAAGATCACGTAATTTTCGAAGAAAAAGAAATCACAAAAGCCGACGGACTTCCTTATACTGTTTATACTCCGTACAAAAACAAATGGCTTGAAAAATATCATTTTCTAGGAACAGCTCCTGAATATGATTCGATTTCATTGCATTCCAATTTTGCAAAAAACAATTTTAAATTTCCTGAATTATCAAAAATTGGTTTTGAAAGAAGTTCCATAAAAGTACTTCCACATAATTTATCTCAGATTTCAAATTATAAAGAAACTCGAGATTTTCCTGCTTTAGACAGCACTTCTTATCTTTCACCACATTTGCGTTTTGGAACTGTGAGTATTCGGAAATTAGTAAATTGGGCAAACCGAAAAAATCAGACTTTTTTGAGCGAATTGATTTGGCGAGAATTCTTCATTCAAATTCTGTTTAGTTTCCCGAATTGTGTCAACCACAACTTCAAATCTAATTATGACGGAATTCAATGGCGCAATAACGAAGAAGATTTCAAACGCTGGTGTTCTGGAACAACTGGCTACCCGATGGTCGATGCAGGAATGCGTCAGCTTAATGAAACTGGTTATATGCACAATCGCGTTCGGATGGTTGTAGCAAGTTTTTTATGCAAACATTTGCTCATCAACTGGCAATGGGGCGAAGCGTACTTTGCCGAAAAGCTTTTGGATTTTGAATTGGCTTCAAACGTAGGAAATTGGCAATGGGCGGCAGGAACAGGTTGCGACGCAGCGCCTTATTTTAGAGTTTTCAATCCTGAAATTCAACAACAAAAATTCGACGGAAAAGGCGAATACATAAGAAAATGGATTCCTGAGTTTGATTTTGGCTATAATGAACCTATGATTGATCATGCATTTGCGAGAGATCGCGCAATTGCGACTTACAAGGCAGGGATTTTGAAATAATTTGTTTCAGGTTTCAGGTTTTTACTGAACGTTTACCCACAATCTTGTCATTCCGAGGAACGAGGAATCTTCGCAAGTAGCTCCGCAATCAGAATCGACAATCTTTGTAGAGTTTCTCCTGGAGATCCCTCGTTCCTCGGGATGACAAACTAAACAAAAAAACTTTGTCAAAGTTTAAAACTTTGACAAAGTTCTATACGTAAAGTTCAGCCAACTTGAAACCTGAAACAAAAACCTAATATTTCAAATAATTCTCAACAACAATTTTCGCCTTCAAATCAAACATTAAATTGTACAAACCGAAGAAAGTACGATTCATATAAATAAAGTGTTTAGAACCTCTATTTCCGTTCATTTTTTTCAAGTTTGTATCTTCTGAAAAACGTTTTCCTAATTCGGCAATTGAATTGAAGAAAGTTTCATCGGCAAAATCGAAAGTTTCGTTTTGAAAAGGTCTTGTGAAAAGCGACAATAAATCGTGAAACATCTCTGTGAAATATTCAATTTCTGCTGGCGAATCATCTTCACGAAGAATTTCTAATTCGAAAAGTTTTTTATTGAAAAGCTTTTCATCTGTAATCACATTTTTATTGATCAACTCAAAATATGGCGTATAGAAATCATCTGGAATTTGTTTCATGCAACCAAAATCCAATGCAATCAACTGATTTTGGTCGTCAACCAAAAAATTCCCCGGATGCGGATCTGCGTGCACTTTTCGCAAAACATGAATTTGGTACATATAAAAATCCCAAAGCGCCTGCCCTAATTTATCTCCTGCCTCTTGATCTGTATTTTTTGCTGTAAACTCAGAAAGATGAATTCCCGTCATCCAATCCATTGTAATGATTTTCTCTGATGAAAACTCTGGATAATAATTCGGAAAAATGATATTTTCTATTTTACTGCAAGCATCTACAACTTCTTGGCTTTGTTTTAATTCCAATAAATAGTTAGTTTCTTCAATCAATTTGTCTTCAACTTCTTTAAAATATTTATCAGAATCTTTTCCTTGAAGATTAAACATTCTGATGGCAATTGGTTTAACCAAAGCCAAATCTGAGGAAATACTATTGGCAACGCCGGGATACTGAATCTTGACTGCCAGTTTTTTATCATTTTTCTTAGCCAAATGCACTTGGCCAATACTTGCCGCATTTACAGAATTTGGGTTGAATTCGTCAAAAATTTCATAAGGCGTTTTTCCGAAATTGCTTTTGAAAGTTTTTAAAACCAAAGGAGCTGAAAGTGGCGGAACAGAAAACTGCGACAAAGAGAATTTCTCCACGTACGCCTGAGGCAGGAAATTTTTATCCATACTTAGCATTTGGGCAACTTTCAAAGCGCTTCCTTTTAAGCTTTTCAATCCGTCATAAATATCTTCGGCGTTGTTTTCATTTAATTTATCTCGGGTCAAATCTGGATTTACAATTTTCTCGGCATAATGCTTTACATAGTTTACACCAATTTTTGCTCCGGTTTGAACCAGTTTTCCGGCTCTTTCTATTTTTGAGGTTGGAATATAATCGATTGTTTTCATTGTTTGCTGTAGATTTTTTCTTTGAACAGAAATTTCCCAAGATCAATCAAATGATTCATTGGTGCGACATTCATTAATTCGAATGAAGCATTAACTGATTTTTCGATAAAAATATCGGTTTTCTCAAAAGCGACAGATTCATCATCCATCCAGAATTTTATGGTAAGCATTAATTGCGGCCAAGCTGATTCTTTAATGGCGCTTTCCTGAAATTTTTGAAGTTTTTCCTGTTCTAATCTATAATCATCCGTCAGAATTTCAGAAACATATTCTTTAAAACTATTTCTGAGTGAAGTTAACTGTACTAAATTTTTAAGCGGATTTCTATCGATTTTAAGTGATTGAAGAACATAACTCCTGTTGGCAGTTAAAATTTCAAAGAAAGTATAATAAAAGCTCAGCATTTTATTCTTCATATCATATTGCTGATATTCTTCATTTTTATGAAGCAGATTCACTGTGTTTTCAAAAAAAGTCGGAATATTTCTTTTTCTAAACCCTCTAATGTTCCAAAAAAAGCATAAAACTCAGCTTCTGTAAAATCATTTTCTTTCGCAAAATGATAAACTGATTTTGGTTTTTGACCTTTTTCTAAAATTTCATTCATGTATATTGAAACGATATCATCCTTGGTAATTACCTTTTTTTAGTCGCCATTTTATTAAAATTTAGAATTTGCCTTAAAGGTAAGCATTGTTTAAGTACCTTTACTAATCCTTAAACAATATGCACTGTTAAATATATTATAAACTCTTATGGCTCAAAATATTTTACTGACCGGCGGAAGTGGATTTGTTGGTAAACATCTGACGGATGTCCTTATCGACAACGGCTTTTCGGTGTCTGTTTTGAGTCGAACAGAACAAAAAAATACGCCTTCAATAACGTACTACAAATGGGATTTGAAAAAGAATTTCATTGAAAAAGAAGCCATTTTAAATGCAGATTATATTGTGCATCTCGCCGGCGAAGGAATTGTGGAAAAAAGATGGACCAGAAAGCGCAAAAAAGCAATTTTAGAAAGTCGGACAAAACCTATTGAGCTTATTTTTTCAATTTTGGAAGAAAACAATAAAACCTTGAAAGGCTTTATTTCGGCATCTGCAGTTGGGATTTATGGTGCAATTACCAGCCATAAAATTTGTATTGAAGAAACACCTCCAGCAAATGATTTCTTGGGAAGAACTTGCCAAGAATGGGAAAGTCGAGTAGACAAAATAAATACATTAGGAATTCGGACTGTAAAAGTGCGAACCGGAATTGTTTTTGGAAAAAACGAAGGTTTTCTGAAAAAGTTGTTCCGAGTTTTAAAGCAGGTTTTGGAGCCGTTTTAGGAACAGGAAAACAATATTTGCCTTGGATTCATATTGATGATTTATCCGAAATTTATCTTAAAGCAATTACAGACGAACATATGCATGGAGCGTATAATGCCTGCATTACGGACAATACTACAAACTCTGGATTTTCAAAAACATTGGCTACTATTTTAGGCTATTCAATCTGGTTGCCGAAAGTTCCCGCTTTTATCCTAAAATTAACTCTTGGAGAAATGAGCAAAGCCGTTTTGAAAGGACAACGCGTTTCTTCTCAAAAAATCCAAAAAACAGGATTTGAATTTCAATTTACTGATTTAGAAAAAACACTTTTAAGTTGTTTGCATTAAAAACGACTCAGATTTTATAAATTCTTGAGGCCGATATGCTCGCTACCCATTTATTTTAAAGTCTAAAGAATTTGTGAAATCTGAGTCATTTTTTATTTCATGATTCCCGCTAAATCAGTATTGACTGTTTTTGATATTTTGTTTGCCACGACATAAGGAATTTCAATATTAAAATCTTCTACTGAAATTGGAAAACTTGAGACAATCTGAATTCCTTCGGGAACTCTTTTCATCAATGCTTTTACTGCGATCATTTTTGATTTCCCGTGCAGGTATAATTTCCCCTTAATATCATATTCTTTTTCGGTTTCGTCGATATTTTTCAAATCAAACTTTTCGATTTTGCCTTTAAAAACAGCTTTAGGATAGCGATGGCTTTCGATATAATTATCATTAAAATGCTCTTGCATCAAATCCATTTTAAATCGAAAATCTTTGATTACAACAGTACAAATGAGCGTACTGCTTTCAGGTTCAAGAACAAGCGTTCCGAGCTTATTTACCGCTTTTACTTCTTCAAAAAAGGGAACCGAAGCTTCGAAATTTACAACCGCCGAATTGGTTTTAAATTTTTCTTGGGCAAACAAAGAAAATGCAGTAAAAAGTAAAATTAATAAAGTAGTTCTTTTCATAATCGTCAGCATTAAACAATTATGTCATTCGATTTTTTTATTTTAAGAAGAGAAAAATCAGAACTTAAGATAATAACTAAAAAAAGAATGGCAGTACTCCGTGAAATATTCCATAAACTAATAATTCATACTTAAAGTTACGAAATTTCTCAGTACAAAGTTCTTGAACTACTCCTAAAAATTTGTGAATATTTTGGGCCTAAAATTGGGTTTTGAATTGTGAATTGTGAAGTCCCTGCGGGACAAAACAATTGTGTTCTATTATATTTCTACCAATATATAATCTCTACGAGATATTCTGTTAGGAATTAAATATTGGTAGAAAATAAAATTATCTAAAAGAAGAAATGCCCCTTAGGGACTACACCTTCAATATTCAAAAAATCTAACTACCAATATTTAATCTCTACGAGATATTTTATTATTTGATCAAAATAATCAACGTAAAATATTCCGTTAGGAATCAAATATTGGTAGAAAATAAAATTATCCAAAAGAAGAAATGTCCCGTAGGGACTACACCTTGCATATTCAAAAAATTTAACTAATTTCTAAAAGCACATTATATTTTTCAAGACTTGCCAAATCTTCAATCGAGCTTATATTGGCGATTTTCTCGTGTTCTTCGATTTCTTTTTTGATTTCGATGTGCTTGATAGCTTTTCTAAAACGGCGCACCTCATCAAGATTCGACAAAATTAGTCCCGGAACCTGAACACTTTTTCCATCTTTATCTTTGGCTACCATCGTGAAATAAGATGAATTGCAATGTTTTACAACTCCAGTTTGAATATGTTCTGCCTCTACTCGTATGCCTACAACCATTGAACTTCTTCCTACATAATTTACAGAAGCTTTCATAGTAACTAATTCACCTACTTCAATAGGTTTCAAAAAGTTTACTGTATCTACTGAAGCAGTTACACAATAATTTCCACAAAATTTTGATGCCGACGCAAAAGCAATCTGATCCAGCAATTGCAAAATATATCCTCCATGAATTTTGCCACTAAAATTGGTATGCGAAGGCGACATTAATTCGGATATGCTAATTTTTGATGAAGAAACGGGTTTAAAATCTGTAGCCATGTTTTTGTTTTTGGTATTGTTTGTAATCATTTATTTTAAACACATAGAATCATAGCTCATTGGAAAGTTAAAAAAAAGTTTCACTTGCATAAATTCACATAACTTTCTATGTGTGAGAAACAAGTTTCTTTCTTTGTTCTTTTAAAGACAAACTAAACCTATGTTTCTATCTGTTTAAATATTTTTTAGTTCAAAAATTGATTTTCATCTTCATTTGACGCTCTTGCAATAATATTTTCTGGAAGTGATTTTTTTGCCTTTGCTCCCATTTTTTTAAGTCTTTCTACGCTAGAAATCAGATTTCCTTTTCCGTCAACCAATTTATTCATCGCGTTTTCATATTCGGTTTTGGTGTCTTTAATTTTATTTCCAATTCGGACTAAATCTGTCACAAAACCTTCAAATTTATCATAAAGCGCTCCGGCTTGTCTTGCAATTTCAAAAGCATTTTCTTGTTGTTTTTGGTTGGTCCACATACTATCGATTGTGCGCAAAGTAGCTAATAAAGTACTTGGAGTAACAATCACAATATTTTTGTCGAAAGCTCTATTATATAAAGTCGAATCTTCGTTTAGAGCAATGGCAAAAGCAGGTTCAATCGGAATAAAAAGCAACACAAAATCTGGGCTTTCCATTTGGTACAAATCGTGATAATTTTTATTTCCGAGTTGTTCTACGTGCCTTTTTATTGAGCTTACGTGTTCTTTCAGAAAATCGATTTTCAATATTTCAGATTCTTCGTTGATCCATTTTTCATAGGCCACCAGTGAAACTTTTGAATCGACAATCATCTTTTTTCCATCAGGCAAATTAATTACAACATCGGGCAAAACTCGAGTTCCTTCCGTATTGGTAAAACTTTGCTGGACTTCATATTCTCTTCCTTTTTCTAAACCCGATTTTTCTAAAACACGTTCTAAAACTAGCTCACCCCAATTTCCTTGCATTTTTGTATCGCCTTTTAAAGCTTTGGTCAAATTCAGCGTTTCCTTGCTCATTTGCGCATTCATTTCGCTTAAACCTATAATCTGCTGGCGCAAAGCCGCATGATAATCGATGCTTTCTTTATGCGTTTGTTCGACCTTTTTCTCAAATCCTTGAATTTTATCTTGTAGCGGCAACAAAATGCTTTTCATGTTTTCGCTGTTCTGTTCAGTAAATTTAGCCGACTTTTCTTCGAGGATTTTATTTGCCAAATTTTCAAACTCTTTGGTGAATTTTTCTTGAAGTTCGGTTATTTCAACTTTCTGTTCTTTATGACGTTCCCACAAATTTTCAAAATCAACTTCTTTTTTTGAAAGCTGAATCGCTAAACTATCTTTCTCTGTTCTGATATTTTCTTTTTCAGAATTAATCAGTTGAACTTGCTTCTGAAAATTATTTCTTTCGACTTCAAATTGTTCCTTTTGCAACTGCGGCTGATTTGCATTGGCATTTAATTTTTCCTCCAAACTTACTTTTTCGGTCTGCGATTTTGCCGTCATCAATTGCTTTCCTAAGTAAATACCTAAAAACAATGCAACAATAAAAGCCAGTAAAATTGGAAGAAAGTCAAACATAACTAAGTTTTTTTTAAGTAAAAGTACGCAATAATACGTAGTTCTGATTTTTTAAAATTAAAATTTCACTAATTCGTGCGCATTCTAAATTAAACAAACATTTTAAAAAAATTGAAGAAAAAAATATTTTCGACGCAACCATTTTAAACCCCAGCCATCTACAGTATATAACCTATTAAAATAATATAATGAAAAAATTAATGTTGAGCTTGTTTATAGCTTTTGGATTGAGCGCATGTTCGCTTGGAAATGATGATATAAGTATGGATTGCGGCGCAAATACAGAAGTGCAGTTTGCAGGTTATCCGCTTTTATGTAATTATGCAGTTAAAACAATGCCTAATAATCCTGTTGCTGTTGTGGTGACAAGCGAGGATAAAATGACTTCTCTTTTTACTAAACATGAAAATACGTGTCCTGTAGCTACAGATCCTACTATTGATTTTACTAAAAACATGTTAGTTGGTATTTTTGCAGGCGTTAAATCAACAAGCGGTTATTCTATAAAAATGACTTCAATAGTTGAAAACAAATGCGAAATTGTAATCAATTATTTTGAAAGTGGTCCTCAATCTGGAGAAACAACATCTTCAACTCCAACATATCCTTTGGATTTTATTTTGATTCCAAAATCAAATAAAACAATCATTTTCAATAAAACTAGTGAAAGCCCAGACAATATTATTATTGGAAGTTATTATGGCGAATGTACTGGCTCTGACTGTCAAAACTTCTTTCAATTAAATGATTTCAATATTTTGAAATTGGTTAGCACTGCACCAGGAAATTTCAATTTTGACCAATCTGCTTATTTTGCTAAGACAAAAAGAAATGAATATACAACTTTCACAAAATTCATTCCGGCAGAAATTTATGCATTAAAAGGACAAACTAAAACTTATGGTTCTCCAGATGCCGCAGACCAAGGTGGTATTTTCTTCCAATTGAAACAAGGCGCATCAACAACAAAAATCTTTATTGACAACAACGATACACCAGATCAAAGCGAAGATATTAAGACTTTCAAAAAAGCAATTAAAGATAAAATCACAAGTTTAAAATAATCGGATCATGAAGAAACATTTTTTATTTCTTATTGTTTTTGGACTTTTTCAAATGCTTATTCGATAGATGCTTCAAAAATAAATTCGGCATCAATTGTAAATACATGGATTTGGGAAAAATCTGTTGGAGGCGCGAGTAATCCATACACTGCAACACCAAAAACAGCTGGTTTTACTAAAAAGGTAGTCTTTACCTCAAATGGAAGAGTTATTACCTATAAAAATGATGTAGAAATCAGAAACAGCAGTTATGAAATAGGAAAAGGAATTGGTTTTTCTGATCATTTGGAACATGACCTAATTACCTTTGAAGGTAAAACTTACGTCATAGAAAACCTTGACAGTCAAAACTTAACCATTCTAAGCAACAATCAAGATGCTACGCGAAGCATCTTTAAAAGATAGCTTTTTAAGTTTTAAAAAACTATTTTTGCCAAACCAAACAATACCACTTTTTTGAAAGACGATTTAGAAAAATACATCAAGCAATGCATGCAGAATAACCGAGAAGGACAGCTGAAAATCTATCAGCTGTTTTCTCCGGTTTTATATGGTATTTGCTTAAAGTATATGAAAAATGAAGATGACGCAAAAGATGTTTTCCAGGAAGCATTTGTGATCGTTTTTCAGAAAATAAGCCAATATAAATTTGAAGGAAGTTTTGAAGGATGGATGAAGCGAATTTTCATCAACAAGCTTATCGAAACTTTAAACAAGAAGAAAAAGGAAAGTTTCTTTTTAGATGTTTTTGATCCTGATACTGATTTTATTGAAGAAGAAGAATTAGAAACAATTCCGATAGAGAAAGAAAAATTATTAGAATACATACGGGATTTACCCGATCAATACCGGACGGTTTTTAACTTATATGTTTTTGAACATATGAAACATAAGGAAATAGCCGAATTATTGAAGATTTCAGAAGGAACATCAAAATCAAATTTAAATAGGGCCAAGGGCATTTTGCAGAAAAGGATTTTGAGCATAAAAAATTTTAAAACAGCATGAAAAAGCACAAAATAGAAGATATTTTTTCATCAATGGAAGACTTTTCGAGTGTTCCGCCACCAGAACTTTGGGCTGGTATTGAGGAAAAACTAGATAAACCTAAAAAGAAAAAGCGGGCTATTCTTTGGTGGTCGGCGGCGGCATGTTTGTTATTATGCTTATCACTTCCTGCGGTTTTGTCCGATTCTGGCAATAAAATTGGTACTGGCAATTCCGTAGAAAAAAACAATGTAGTTCTTGACGAAAATAAAAATAGTGAAAATCACAAAAACGCAACTTCAAAAGAAAATCAGAATTCTGAAACAAATAAAAACGGAATTGTAAAACCAGATTCTGAAAACATTTCAAACCCTGTTCCTAATTCAGACGCAAATGCCGCTGAAAAAACTGCGGTTGCAAATGTTGATTCTAAAACAGAAAACAATTCAAAAACTGGAGTTTCAAAATCAAATGCGAGCAACTAATTCGAACCAAGCTGTCGCAGAAGGAACTATGAATACAGAAAAGAAAAATCAATTTTCTGTTTCTGGAACTCAAAAACCAAATCAAGCTGTTGCGGTTAAAAATTACGATTCAGAAAAACAAAAATCATTTAATTCATCTAATAAAAATCAGTTTTCTACCTCTGGAAATCAAAAATCAAATCAAGCAGTTGCGGCTAAAAGCTACAATTCAGAAAAATCGAATGGTTTTAATTCATCGGGCAAAAACCAATTTACGACTGCCGGAAATCAAAATTTGAATGCTGAAAAGAGAAATTCAAATCAAGCTTTAGCGGTAAAAAATTATTCTTTACAAAAACAGAATGCTTTCAATACTGCAAGCAAGAATCAGTTTTCTGAAAATGAAAAGAAAAATCTTGACAAAGTATTGGCTGAAAAAACATTTACAGGCAAAAACACAAATTCATTTAGCACGTCTTCAAAAAATCAGCTTCCAAATTCTGTTTTTGAAAACAATGTAAATCCGAATAACAACAATATTGCTTTTAACTCGGCAAATACAACTGAAAGCAACAAACAAAATGGCGTTTCGGCAAACAAAAATGAATCGATAATCAAAGATCAAAAATCAGAAAAAGCAATTGCCGCCAATACGCAAAAAAACAACTCAAAATTCAATGATGCTTTAAGCAAAAAGGATTCTGTACAATTGGCAGAGCTTCAAAATCTAGAAAAAGGAATTATAACGCCTGAGGTAAAAACTGAAAAAAGAAAAATCCAAAAACTACAAACGGAGAAAAATGGGCTCTTGAAGTTTTTGCAGGAGTTGCCAATTCTGAAAACTATAAAAACGACAAAACGCTAGGCAATGTCAACGATTCAAAACAAAGCAATAGTTTTGGGGTAAAAACAAAATATAAGCTTAACAAAAAATGGGCTGTAGGTTCTGGGTTTAAAATAAATGAATTAGGACAAAGTGTTGCAAATGTTTCTTATATTAGCACGAAAAATAATGCATTTTTAGGAAGCAGTGATTATTTTGTTCAAAATGCGACTGTTCCTCAAATTGCAACAAACGATGGTTATGTACTTGTATCTAATACCACTAAGAATGCATTAAAAAGTGACAACATTCAGACCGGAAATATAGATCAAAGCTTAAAATATATCGAAATGCCGTTAGAGGTTTCATATGCTGTTTTTTCTAAAAACAAAGCAAGCATCAGTTTAAATACTGGAGGCTTTGTTGGAAAATTAATTGCAAACAATATTGCTCTTGACGGAAATTCCATTGGTGAAAACGCAAATGCAAATGATTTTGTATACGGTTCCACTTTAAGCAGTACGCTACAATATCGCGTTTATAAAAAAACAAATGTTTTTGTAGAACCAGCAATGAATTATTATATTAATCCTTTGAACAGCCAGTCTTTCAATCAATTCCAATGGGGATTGAATTTTGGATTGAATGTTTCATTTTAAATAAATTATTAACCATTTAAACCCCAAACCACGTAACCCCCTAAACCTACATAATTTTGAAAACAAGCCTAAAAGCAAGTCTTCTCAAAATGATCGTAAAAAACCATTGGTCTAACCACAAATCTTTCCCCCAGGATTTAATTTTAGCCAAGGAACTGGTTTATGATTGTTTTGATTTTGACTGCACGCGACCTCAACAGGAAAGCGAAAGCATTGATTATAGTGCTTACCGTTTCCTGATGAATGAAAAACATATTTGTTATCGCGAGGCCAAAATTACCCCAGCAAAAACTGGACAGTTTGTTACTTTGTGGAAACGAAGCAGACTGGGAGTTATTGAACCTTTTGATCATAGTGATGCTATCGATTTTGTAATCGTAAGCGTTCGCAAAGATGATCTTTTGGGACAATTTATCTTTCCAAAAAATGTTTTGCTGGAAAAAGCTGTTTTTTCTTCTAAAACTGAAGAAGGAAAAAGAGCCATCAGAGTTTATCCTCCTTGGGATGAAACTGAAAGCAAACAAGCAAAAAAATCACAGCAATGGCAACTGGAATATTTTTATCCGATAGTGCCTGAACCTGATTTTGACGCTTTTAAAAAATTGATTTCCTATTAATACAAAAAAGGCTCTCTATTTCTAGAAAGCCTTTTTTCTTTTTATGTCTGAAACTTTAAATTGCAGTATAACCGCCATCTGCGATAATATAACTTCCTGTTGTAAACGACGATTTTTCAGAACTTAGAAATACAACCAAATCGGCGACTTCTTGAGCAGTTCCTAATCGATTCATCGGCGCTTTTGCCGCAACAGCATCCATTAAACTCTGAGTCAGGTTATCTTTCAACAAAGCAGTTTCAATGTAACCTGCACCAACTGCATTACAGCGAATGTTTTTCAAAGCGTATTCCGCGACGATATTTTTAGTTAAACCAACTACTCCATGTTTTGAGGCAGTGTAAGCTGGACTATTTGGCGCGGCGACTTGCCCATGAATCGATGCGATATTCACAATATTTCCGCCACCATTTTTTTCCATTTGCTCTAATTGATATCTGCAAGCATAAAAAACACCACTCATATTAAGTGCAATTACGCGATCCCAAGCTTCGGGCTCATATTCGCCAGTTGGTTTTGCTGGTCCGCCCATCCCTGCATTATTACAGGCAATATCTAAACGTCCATATTTTGAAACTGCAACCTCAACCATATGTTTGTTGTCGCTTGCACTCGACGAATCGCCTTTTACAAAAAAAGCTTCGCCTCCGCTGTCTTTAATCATTTTTACGGTTTCTTCACCATGTTCAACATTGATATCTGAAAGAACGACTTTTGCCCCTTCTCGTGCATAGGCTTCTGCAACTGCGCGTCCAATTCCGGAACCACCGCCAGATACAAAAGCTACTTTGTTTTCTAAAAGTGCCATATTGTAAAAATTTTAAATTGCTCCTACAATTTACGAAGATATTAATGGTTAGAAGCCTTAAAAACAGAGTTTAGCATAACATTAACCTGATATGCTAATCAAATGTTATTTGACGATAAATTGATGATTGTCTGCAAAAAAATCCGTATTTATTGTTCTTCATCCAATTTCATATTGCCGCGATCTTCATGACTTTCCGGATTTGAATTTGGATAACGATTTGGTGTTATATCAGAATTTCGGTCTTTATTTTCTACTGTTTTACTGGCTTCTTCATCTGTCTCCACACCACGATTTGCATTTGGATTATCAGGATTTATGCTATCAGCGACTTTGTCGATTTCTTCGTTGACGTTTCGTGCACGATCTACAATTTCTTTTTCGCCCTTTTCGTCAGATACAATTTCTTGTTCCAGATTTACTTTGTCATATTTTATGTCGTGCGATACATTTTTACCTTTCGTTTCGTCTATATTTTTCTGGATTCCGTTTATCTTTTTTGAGCCTAAATTATTCGTTTCCATATTATTTCCATTTAAAATTCTTAGCATAATATTACGAATTCTAGAGCTGAAAAATTTATCGCTTTATAGTCCTTCTTTTTTATAATTGCCATCTTTTTTTATTTTATTACCTTTAGTAAAAGCAACTTAAAAACGTTTATAATCATGAATTTCTTTAAAATCAAAACCAGCTGGTCAAATGCCGAATTTATTCTGATCAAATTATGCATGGCTTCCATTTATATTTTGGTTGGAAGCTATTTTCATGAGTTTTTTCAAAATTACTACCCTATTTTAATTGTCATTTTTGCAATTACTGTAATTTGGTTTGTGTACCAATGGCTGAAAAAAATGAAAGCATAAATCTTTGCCAATTAATTTTACCAAAGAAACTATCTTTGTAAAAAATTAAAACATGCACCGACACTTCATTCTTTTTAAACCATACGGCTATTTGAGCCAATTTATTTATGAATTAAAAAGAAAGAAAAAGCTTTTGGGCGAATTGCATGATTTTCCCGAAGGAACAATGGCGATTGGGAGGCTAGATGAAGATTCTGAAGGATTGCTGTTACTGACAACCGACGGAAGCATGAGCGAACTTGTTCGAAGCAAAAAGGTTGACAAAGAATATTATGTTCAAGTCGATGGATTAATTACTCCAGAAGCTATAGAACAATTGCAAAAAGGTGTCGAAATTGGACTTGATGGCGGTAAATACAAAACAAAACCTTGTAAAGCATTTATAGTTACCGAAATTCCTGATTTTGGGCCAAGAGCAAAAAAGATCAGAGATGAACGCCACGGACCAACTTCATGGGCATCAATCACAGTGAGAGAAGGAAAATTTCGCCAAGTTCGAAAAATGACTGCGGCAGTAGGATTTCCAACATTGAGATTAGTGCGTGTACGAATTGGAAATGTATATTTGCAAAACCTTAAAGCCGGAGAAGTTCTTGAAGTCTCAGATTTCCGATTAAACGATTAAACAAATTAACAAATAAACGATAATGCTAAACGTTGTTCTTGTAGAACCTGAAATACCAAATAATACTGGAAATATTGGAAGATTGTGCGTTGGTACAGAAAGCCGACTTCATTTAATTCATCCTTTCGGATTTGTAATTAATGACAAAAACCTGAAACGTTCTGGATTGGATTACTGGGTACATCTTGACGTAACCGAATATCAAAATGTAGAAGAATGGATTGCACAAATCCCAGATCATTCTCGTGTATTTTTGATGAGCTCGCATTCTGAAAAATCATATTTGGAAAATGAATTTCAAGATGGCGACTGGCTGGTTTTCGGAAAAGAAAGTGTCGGTTTGAGCAAAGAATTTATGGTTAGATTTGAGAATCATTTGACTATTCCGATGTCTCCGCTGATTCGTTCTTTTAATATTGCAAATTCTGTTGCTTTTGTGGTTGGTGAGGCTAAGAGGCAAATTGGATTAAAGAAAATTTAATTGTTTATTTGTTTAACTGTTTAATCGAGGGTTAAGAAATTTATATATGATTGAAAGATTATTGTTTAGTACAGAATTTATATTAGTAGATTTTTTTCTACTTATGGAATAATTAGTATCATTTCTTTATTTCTTTCAATATTTCTAAAAAATGAGATTCTCCAAAAAATTAACAGTCAATCAAACCTCTTCATTTCATTCATTGGAATTGTTTATTTAATCATCTTCCCACTTACAACAATTGTTGAATTAAACATTTCTGATGAAGAAAGTAAAAATTATTTGCTTAACAGAATGTTTGGTCAATATTGGTTTGGCTTTTGGCTTCAACCATTACTTTGGATTTCGATGAGCCAGCTTCTTCGAATTAAATCAATTCAAAAAAACATCCTTCTAAAATTAATTTTCAGCTTTTTCTTTATTGTTTCAATTGAAAAAATAGTCATTATTATCACTTCTTTTCATCGTGACTATTTGCCAAGCTCTTGGACAATGACTTCAAGTTCTTATTCTTCAAATTTATTTCTTGAACTGTTAATCAAATTTTTAATTTTTCTAATTTCTGCTGGCATTTTTAGCATGATTAATCAGAAAATCAAGGAATGGAAAACAACAAAAACTAACTCACAATAAACTTCCCTTTTTCAGCATCAAAAACAATATGTTCATCTTTGAACAAATTACTGAAACTTCCATTTGAAATTAAATTACACGGTTCGTCTTGTACTATATTTTCTGGGGTCATCATGATCATTTCATCACTAAGCTGAATGGCCAAATCAATATCGTGCGTTGAAAACAAAATACATTTTTCGGTTTCCTGAGTCAATTTTTTCAATAATTTGAATAACGAAACTTTATGAAGCAAATCAAGATGTGTTGTGGGTTCATCCAAAATAATCAAAGGTGTGTCTTGAGCTAGCGCTCGCGCAATTAGAACTTTCTGTAATTGTCCGTCGCTTATTTCAAAATGCTTTTTGCTTGCTAAATGAGTAATTTGAGTTAACGCTAAAGCTTCATTAACTTTTACAATATCTTCGGGTGTTAAAGTTCCAACCCAATTCGTGTAAGGCTGACGACCAAGCGCGACTAATTCAAAAACTGAAAGATTACTTGGTGGTAATTTCTCCGTTAAAACTAAACTTAGATTCTGCGCTAATTCTAAAGGTTTGTATGCCGAAATATTCTTTTCATTCAAATAAACATTTCCAAACAATGGTTTTTGAATTCCGGTAATTGTTCGGAGTAAAGTGGATTTTCCAATTCCGTTTGCGCCAATCAAAGTAATGAGTTTTCCAGAAGCCAAACTTAGATTTAGATGCTCCGCAATGGTCGTAACTCCTTTCTTGGATTTGTATCCAATATTTAAATTTGAAGTAGTTAAAATGTTTTTCATTTTTAAAGATTCTGAGTTACTAAGATTCTAAGCTTCTAAGTTTAAAAATAATCCGTTTAATCTGCGTAATCTGTGGCCAAACAAATCATTGAAAATTCCTTTTTCGGACTAAAAGCCAAATCACAACCGGCGCACCAATTATCGATGTTATGGCATTGATTGGAAGCGTCACATCAAATCCCGGCATTTGTGAAACGATATCGCAAAACAACATTATTATAGATCCGAAAAACAAAGTACTCCAAAACAATACTGTATGATTGCTCGTTTGAAAAACCAGTTTTGCGATATGAGGAACAGCTAATCCGATAAAAGCAATTGGTCCTGCAAAAGCTGTAATACTTCCTGATAAAATACTCGTTGCAAATATGATTATTAGCCTCGCTTTTTTAAAATTCAATCCCATGCTTTTTGCATAATTCTCTCCCAAAAGCAATGCATTTAAGGGTTTTATACTACTTGCGCTTAAAATCAAACCAATTCCGACGCAAACAGTCAAAATTACGATAGTTCCCCAAGAAAGATTTCCGAGACTTCCCATTGACCAAAAAGTGAATTTCTGAAGCTGTTCTGCAGTGCTAAAATACGTCAAAACGCTTACAATTGCAGTCGTAAAACTTCCGAACATTAATCCAACAATCAAAATTGCCATTGTATCACGCAATCTTTGCGAAACTACTAAAACCAAAAGCAAAACTAAGGTACTTCCAAAAGTAGATGCAATCACAATTCCGTACGACGACAGCGCAATTATCTGCAAAAAGGAAGGCAAAAATCCTGCTCCCAAAATTACAAAAGCAACGCCCAAACTTGCGCCTGAGCTCAGTCCTAAAACATACGGACCTGCTAACGGATTTCTAAATAAAGTCTGCATTAAAAGTCCGCTTATCGAAAGTCCAGTTCCTACTAAAACCGCCGTTATGGCTTTTGGAAAACGATAATTAATAATAATATATTCCCAAGTTGATTTTGTCGCCTGTCCGCCTGTTAAGCTACTAAAAACTTCTTTTAACGGAATTGTAACAGATCCTAAACTAATGCTCGCGAAAAACATCAGCAAAAGTCCAAGAGACAAAACGACAAATAAAATGGTATTTCGCTTTTTGTTTGCCAATTTAATTCAGTTTTGATGCAAAAGTAAATTCATAACCCGTCAATAAATCCGGATGGAAAATTTTGATATAATCTTTTAAAACCAAATCCGGACGACTTGGTGATAATTCATAAAAAATAGTTCCTCCAGTTGCTCCAAATTTACTTTCCAGCGAATAAACTGTTTTATTTTTAAAAGCATCAAATTCACCATAATGCGGATTTGCTTTTTGTAATTCTTCTAAAGTTTTAAAAGAACCTGAAACCACCCAAACATTTGCTTCTTTCGCTTTATCCAACACTTTTTCAAAAGACAAACCTTCGCTTCCTGTTCCTTTTAAATTACTCCATAAATAATCGGCTTTGGCATCTTTCATAAATTGTGCGACCCAGCTATTTCCTTTCGCCACATACCAAACATCTTCATACATAGAACCGTATAAAACTTTTGTTGTTGCCGGTTTATCTGCTACTAATTTTTTAGCTTGATTGTAACTTTCCACAATCTTATCAAACAATTCTTTTGCTTTGTCTTCTTTACCAAATAAAGCGCCATAAAGCTTAATCCATTCCGCTTTTCCGAGTGGAGACTGTTCCATCCAATCGCCCTGAATCAAAACATTCAAACCACTTTTTTCAAATTATCCAACATCGGATTGTTGTTGTCAACGCCAAAAGTCACAATCAAATCTGGTGATAATTCAATCAGTTGCTCAATATTTAATTTTTCATTTTGTCCAACATTTTTTACCGAACCTTTATCAATAAGTGCTCTTGTTTTTTCAGACGAAATATAATCGGTGTGTGGAAAACCAACCAATTTATCTTCAACTTCCAACATTTCCAAAAACGGAATATTAGTGGTCGAAGTCACCACTACTGACTCTAATGGCACTTTTATTGTTGTATAAGTTTGAAGACTGTCCGGAACTTTAGCATCTTTCTCTTTTAGTACATATTTAAAATCCTTATTTGCATTAGGCCAAGGATTTGAGATTGTAACTACAGAATAACCTTCTTGTTTTACGATAGAAAGTCCTGAAGCAAACTCGATGCTATTTTTTGCAGTTTCTGATTTTACGGTTTCAATATTCTCACTTTTTTTACAACTTGTAAGAATAAAAAAAGAAAGAAAAAATACTAACTTAGGTAAATAAAATTTCATATTTAACGTTTTGGATAGGGACAAAGGTAAATCATTTTCTGATTTTTTTGTTTACTTTTATTCTTACAAAATTCAACAAATTGTATCTTTACATTATGAATACCACAAAAACAAAAATTTGCTCAAGCTGTGAGGCTTCTTTCAGCTGTGGAGATATTTCGGTTGAACAAAAATGCTGGTGCAACGATTACCCACCAATTTTTAATCTTTCAGAAGGAGGCGACTGTTTGTGCCCAGTTTGTTTTAAAGAAGCCTGTGAAGATAAAATTGATGCCTATATAGAAACAATAACTCCTGAAAAAGCAACAAAAAACAAGGCGACATTATTACCAAAAATAGACAAACTTATCGAAGGAATTGACTATTATATGGAAAATGGCAATATGGTTTTTAAAACTTGGTACCATCTCAAACGAGGAAACTGTTGCGGAAACGGTTGTCGTCATTGCCCTTATTAATAATTATGAGTTTTGAATTATGAGTTATGAGTTGTTGCTTCATTTAATTCATAACTTGCCAAACGAAACTCATGACTCATAATTTATAACTCAACAAAAAAATGATATACTTGATAACTGGTGGTGAAAGATCAGGAAAAAGCAATTATGCCCAAAACTTAGCTTTACAACTTTCTGATTCGCCTCTTTATGTTGCAACGGCCAGAAAATGGGATTCCGATTTTCAAAACCGAATCGATCGCCATCAGCAAGAGCGCGACGAACGCTGGACCAATATTGAGAAAGAAAAATATCTTAGTGAAATTGACTTTTCAGGAAAAGTTGCACTTATTGATTGTGTTACGCTTTGGCTGACTAACTTTTTTGTTGACACTAAAAATGATGTCGCCGCATCTTTAGAAGAAGCCAAAAAAGAATTTCTTTCGATTGCCAATCAAGAGAATGTAACTCTAATAATTGTTACCAACGAAATTGGAATGGGTGTTCACGCGGATACACACATTGGCAGAAAATTTACTGAATTACAAGGCTGGATGAATCAGTTTTTAGCCTCAAATGCTGATGAAGTAGTTTTGATGGTTTCGGGAATTCCAGTCAAAATCAAAGGTTAACAAAATTCAATTTCAATATCAATGGCAAAAATCAATAGAACAAATTCTAAATTTTAAATCCTAAAATTCCAATATCGTAAAGTATCTTTACACAAAGAATAAATTGAAATTGATTTTTGAAATGGGCATAAACTTTTGCCATTGATATTGAAATTGATTTTTGAAATTGCTATTGATTTTTGAAAATGAGCCATTTAGATGATATATTAAAATCACGCCGTGATACCCGACATTTTACTGCCGATGAAGTTCCTGATGAAGTAATCCAAAAAGCTTTGCAGGCTGGACATTGGGCGCCTTCTGTCGGGCTTACAGATGCAACGAGATATTACCTTATAAAATCTTCTGAAGTCAAAACAGCCATTAAAAATCTGTTTTTAGAGTACAACAAAAAAGCCGAAGAACTTACCGCCAATCCGGAGCAAAAAGAACTTTACAGATCCCTGAAATTAGAGGCAATTGAAGAAGCTCCAATCGGACTGATAATTGCTTATGATCGTTCGGTTTTGAATCAGTTTACTATTGGAACTGTCGGAAGCAATGAAGCTGTAAAATTCAGTTCGGTTTGTGCGGCTCAAAATATTTGGCTTTCGCTTACAGAACAAGGTTACGGCATGGGCTGGGTTTCCATTTTAAATTATTATCAGTTTAAAAAAATATTAGATTTACCTGAAAACATTGAGCCTTTAGGATATTTCTGCATAGGAAAACCTGCAACAAACTATGACAATCAACCCATGTTGCGGCAATTGCATTGGAAACAAAAATCGGAAGCTCCAATTTGTACAGAAATTCAAAATGTAAACGAAAATTCTGTTTCAGAAATCACAACTAATTTCACATCAAAAAATAAAATTGCAACCGATTTTGATAAACTTCTTCAAGAAAAAATAGATTCAAAAACAAAGCCAATTGGTGCTTTAGGAACTTTAGAAACGCTCGCTTTTCAAATAGCAACAGTTTTTGAAACTTTAACTCCGAAAATCACAAATCCATATATGTTTGTTTTTGCCGCTGATCACGGAATTGCAAATCATGGTGTAAGCGCTTATCCGCAAGATGTAACACGCCAAATGGTTACTAATTTTCTAGACGGAGGCGCGGCAATTAATGTTTTTTGCAAACAAAATAACATTCAATTATCAATTGTCGATGCTGGTGTCAATTATGATTTTCCAACAAATGCAAATTTGATTAATGCTAAAATTGGTAAAGGAACACAGTCTTTCTTGCATGTACCGGCCATGAGCCAAACCGAACTTCAATTGTGTTTTGAAAAAGGAAAATCAATCGTTGAAGAAATCGCTAAAACAGGTTCAAACTGTATTGGTTTTGGCGAAATGGGAATTGGAAATACTTCAACAGCTTCGGTTTTAATGAGCCTTTTGACTGGCTTTCCGATTGAAGAATGTGTAGGAAAAGGCACGGGAGTTGTCGATGAAAAATTGATTCAGAAACAAAATCTTCTAAAAAAAGCAATTGAAAATTATTCCGGCCAAGCCGAATTAAAAGAGCAATTGGCTTTCTTTGGTGGTTTTGAAATTCTGCAAATGGCAAGCGGAATGCTAACTGCTTTCGAAAATAAAATGCTGATTCTTGTTGACGGATTTATTTGCAGTACTGCATTTTTAATTGCAACCAAAATGAATCCTGAAATTATAAAAAATGCCGTTTTTTGTCATTGTTCTGCCGAAAGAGCACATCTAAAACTCTTGGATTACCTTGAGGCAAAACCAATTTTAAATCTAGATTTGCGCTTGGGCGAAGGAACCGGCTGTGCAATTGCTTTCCCAATTTTAAAATCGGCGGAGGCTTTTCTAAATGAAATGGCAAGTTTTGAAAGTGCTGGAGTAAGTAAGAAATAAACATCAAAATTTTAAATGAAAAAAGAACTACACATCTTCTTCACCTGTTTAATGTTTTATACAAGAATCCCATGTCCAAAAAACATTACGCATCATCCTGATTATTTGAACAAAGCAACCCGTTATTTTCCTTTTATCGGATGGATTGTTGGGAGTATTTCATTTCTTTCCTTCTATATTTTCTCTTTATTTCTTTCAACAGAAACCGCTGTAATTTTTGCTATAATCGCTTCGATTTTAACAACAGGAGCTTTCCACGAAGACGGTTTTGCAGATGTCTGCGACGGATTTGGCGGTGGCTGGACTAAAGAAAAAATCCTTATGATTATGAAAGATAGCGCTATTGGCGCATACGGAGCAATTGGATTGGTTTTGTTGTTTTTAGCTAAATTTAAATTGCTTTCAGAATCTATTCTAATTTTCAAAAATGACAACAACTATTTTCTGCTATTCTTGTTTTTTATTTCAGTGCATTCTTTAAGCCGTTTGACTGCAATCAGTATCATTTTCACTCATGAATATTCGAGAGATGATGCAACAAGCAAAAGCAAACCGATCGCAAAACAACATACTTGGAAAGAAATTTTTGGATCTTTTTTCTTCGGGTTAATTCCGTTGCTGATGCTCGCTTACTTTTCTTTTCAGATAAAAATCCTGTTAGTTTTAATTCCTGTTTTTTTGACAAGATATTTTTTAGCACGATATTTTCAAAAATGGATTGACGGATATACTGGCGATTGTCTTGGCGCCACACAGCAAGTCTGCGAAGTTATTTTTTACTTAAGCCTTATTTTTATATGGAAATTTATCTAGTTCGCCATACTGAAACCATCTGCGAAAAAGGAATATGTTATGGCCAATCTGATGTTGATATCGCTGTTCCTTTTGATGTTATTTTTAATGAAATCGTTTTGCAATTGCCTTCTGAAGCAATTATTTTTTCTAGTCCGTTAAAGCGTTGTGTGACTTTGGCAAAACATATTCAAAATAATATCAAAACCATTTCCTATCACGAAGATGACCGATTGAAAGAAATGAATTTTGGCGATTGGGAACTCAAAAACTGGAATGAAATTCCGCCTGAACAACTCAATCCGTGGATGGAAGATTTCGTAAATATTAAAGTTTCAAACGGAGAATCTTTTGTGGAATTACATGATCGCGTTGGTAACTTTTTGTTGAACAATATTTCCAAAAATGTAAAACATCCAATTGTTATTGTTGCGCATGCTGGAATCATCAGAAGTATCTTATGCCATCAAACTTCATTGCCTTTGAAAGAGGCTTTTCAAAATAAAGTTGATTTTGGTCAAGTCATTAAAATTGAGCTTTGACAACGCTTTTGTTCAGAATTTATCAGAAAAGGTAAAACAAATTTGAAAATTCAATAATTTTAACTTTATCTTTGCGCAAAATTAAGGTTGTGTTTTAATAAAAAAACACATTAAAAGGGAATCAAGTAAAATCTTGAGCTGTACCCGCAACTGTAAGCTTAGTTCTGAAAAGAATGCTTGTTGTTATCTACAAACCACTGTCACGCCTTGCGTGATGGGAAGGCAAACAACAAGACGCAAGCCAGGAGACCTGCCTTTTAAACAAAGATCGAACTCTCGGGAAAAAGAGTGTAGAAATTATGACTTTAAAAAAATATTTCGCTTTTAGTTTATTGTTGTTGTGCCAATTGATTTGGGCGCAGAAAGATTCTATTACTAGTTTAAAAGAAGTTTTAGTTTCTGATTCCAATCTTAAAAAATATTCTACATCACAATCAGTTTTAAAACTCAATGATTCTGTTATCAATAAAAATGAGGCTTTGTTAACTGATTTATTAAACTTCAATTCTACAATTTATTTTAAAGAATACGGTCGCGGAATGCTTTCGACAGTAGCTTTTAGAGGAACAACTTCTTCTCAAACCGCGGTTATCTGGAATGGAATTAATATCAATTCGCAAATGAATGGAAGCACTGATTTCAACACCATTTCTGGAGCAGATTACAATTCAATCAGTGTAAAAGCTGGTGGAGGAAGTGTTATTTACGGAAGTGGAGCTGTGGGCGGAACTGTCCATTTAAACAACGATTTGGCATTTTATAATCGTTTTGAGAATAATTTAAAACTTGATTACGGAAGTTTTAATACCATTGGGATTAATTATAAAACTAATATTTCCAATCAAAAGTGGAGCGCCCAAATTGGTTTTTCAAAAAACAGTTCGACAAACGACTATAAATATTTGAACCGATATACTTGGAAAGGTGAACAGCGTTGGAATCAAAACGGGCAATATGACGTCATCACAATGAGTGCAAATTTGGGCTATAAATTTGATGCAAAAAACAGTTTAAAATTATACACGCAAACTTCCAATACGGACCGAAATACTTCTTTAATAACTGAATCTGAAACTCCAAGCAAATATGTAAACGGTTTCAATAGAAATTTACTTGAATATGACGGAGATTTTGGCAAGCTTAAAGCCAATTTCAAAACGGCATACATTTTTGAAAATTACCAATATTACCCTAACAATTCTCTTAATCAATACACTTTTGGAAAAACAGAAAGTTTGATTACGAAAGCTGATTTAGGATACACACTTTTCAAATCAACACAATTAAACGGGATTTTAGATTACAATCGAACAAAAGGATTCGGAAGCGGTTTTGGGGATAATACGCGAGAAATAAGCTCTGTCGCATTATTAGTAAAACAAGATTTTTCTAAAGACTGGAAGACTGAATTTGGCATTCGAAAAGAATTCACAGATAATTACAAATCACCAGTTTTATTCAATTTAGGTTCTTCTTATCAATTTGGAAAACTGTATAATTTGAAAGTGAATTTATCTAGAAACTTCAGAATTCCAACTTTCAATGATTTGTATTGGGAAGAAGGCGGAAATCCTGATTTAAAACCAGAAAGTTCGTATCAAGCGGAAATTGGAAATGTGTTTACTTTCAAAAATATTTCGCTTACGCAAACACTTTACTACATCAAAATTACCGATTTATTGCGATGGGTCCCAGGAAGCGGGGGCATCTGGAGACCCGAAAACACAGATAAAGTCAACAGTTATGGTGCCGAAACTTTACTGAGCTGGAAAAAACAGTATGGCAAAAATTATTTTGGAGCCAATGCTACTTATGCATACACGGTTTCAGAAAACACAGAAACTGACAAACAGTTGTTTTTTGTTCCTTTTAATAAAGTAACTGCTTCTGTTTCGTATTCAAGAAGCCGAATTTCAGCTTATTATCAATTTTTGTATAATGGTTTTGTGTATACGCAGGCAGATAATGATCCAAATGAAATTGTTGATGCTTATATGGTTTCAAATATAGGAATCGATTATGATTTTAAACTTCTGCACTCCTTCAAACTCGGATTTCAAGTATTGAATATTTGGAACGAAAATTATGAAAGTCTTGAAAACAGGCCAATGCCTGGAAGAAATTTTAATATGTACTTAAACCTTAAATTTTAAATATAATGAAATTAACTAGATTATTTTTATTAGCAATCAGCGTCTCGCTTTTTGTTTCTTGTTCTAACGATGATGACAATGATCCGAAAGGAGTTTATGATAATGGTTTTTTCATCTTAAACGAAGGAAATTCTGGTGGTGGATCTGTTTCTTTTGCGAGTGATGATTTATCAAACTTTACTGCTGACGTTTACAAAACTGCAAATGCTGGAGATTTTGCGGGAGTATATCTTCAAAACATCTTTTTTGACGGAGATAAAGCGTATATCATTGCTGGCGGCTCTAATGTAATTGATGTTGTAAACAGATACACATTTAAATTAATTGCAAAAGTTGATAGCGGATTAGCAAACCCAAGATATGGTGTTGTAAAAGACGGAAAAGCCTATGTAACTAACGCAAATACTTATTCGTACAGCAATCCAGCAACTGGTGATACTGACGATTACATCGCTGTAATTGATTTGGCTACAAACAAAGTAGAGTCTAAAATTGAATTGAATGCTACTGCAAACCGAATTTTATTAGAAAATGGCAAATTATATATTACAGAACCTTATTCAAGCGATAAATTATTAGTTGTAAATCCAGCGACAAAAGCATTGGAGACACCTGTAACTATTGGATACAATGCTGACACTATGGAAGTAAAAGACGGCATACTTTACATTCTAAGAGGCCTTTCAGGAACTAATAGCGAAATTATCAAAGTAAAACTTTCTGATAAAACAGCTTCAAAAATTACAATTCCACAAGCGCAAGGACGTGCAGGATATTTGGACATTTACAATGATAAAATTTACTACACTGCAGGCAAAGCTGTATACGCTATTAACACTACAGCTACTGATGCTACAACCGCTCCAATCTTTACAGCAACGCTTTCTACTGGTGGCTCTATTTATGGATTTGCGGTAAACAATGACAAAATTTTCATTGCCGATGCAGGAGATTACGCTTCAAATAGCAAAGCTTACATTTACAATTTAAGTGGTGTATCACAAAAAGAATTAACGGTAGGAGTTGGACCAAATGGTTTTTACTTCAACTAATATACCTTTATTTTTAAATTAGTTTTTGGATTTTTTTGAAAAAAAGGCTTTCATTTCTGAAAGCCTTTTTTTATTTTAATGATCTCGAAAATCCTTTTGGAGCATTCTCTAAATACATTTCGTCTCGTAATCCGTTGATTTTTTTCGAATCGTTTAAATAAGGCAAAATAAAAGATTTGTCGGTTTGAATCTTTTTAGCTGTAGCTCCAGTAATTTTAGAAATTGCTAAATTCAATAATGGCTCAGAAGGATCTCCTAGAACACCATAATTGTTGATATATTCTAACTGAACATACGTAGGGGTCAATCCAGATGTATAATCTCCAAAATCTTGTGCATTCGTAATTTTGAAAACCAATGGTTGCATAGCATATTTATGGTTTGGATTTACTTTCTCTTTTGTGAAAGTTGGCGAATCATAAACCGTAAAAGAACCCACATTTTTACCTATTGTGGTTTCCCCAATTTGAACAACATTGATATATGGTTTTAATCCGTTTATAACCAATTCACTTGCCGAAGCAGTATTTGAAGTCGTCAAAATATAAACTTTTGATAAGTTCAAACTATTTAAAGCGGTTCCGTCAATACTATTCACAAATCTCTGATTTAAAGTCTCCAAATCATCTGTCGTCATTGAAGCCATCAATTTAAGATTATATTGCTGTTTAGAAAACACTTTTCCATCAAACTGCCCAGTAATCATACTAGCCAAACGAGTTGAAGAACGCACAGATCCTCCACCATTGTATCTTAAATCTAAAACCAAATCTGTAACACCTTGTGCTTTTAATTCCCCAAAAGCTTGATTCAGTCTAGCATCGTAATCAGAATAAAATCCGTTATACATCAAATAACCAATTTTATGGCCTCCAGATGCAATTACTTTATTGATCAAAATAGGATTTTCTTCTAAAACTGTTTTAGTCAAAGTAACCGATTTACCATTCAAAACAAATGCTGATCCGTTATAATCAGCCAAATCCAAAGTGTAGGTATCTGGAGCAATCAACAAAGATTGATAATTTGAAACTGTAAGTTTTGTACCATTAACAGAAGTAAACAAATCCCCTCTTTTTATAGCTTTACCTGAAGCATCCGAATTTGGGATAATGTAACGCACATAACCTACCACATCATTAGATCCAGATGATACTCGGGTCAATTTAAAATCGACACCATTATTTTTTGTGATTCCGTTGAGTTCTTGCTCTAAAACAGTATAATCGTCCACAATCCAGCTAAAACGGTCAATTGCCGTTGCAGGATATTTACTAATTGGTTTATTTAATAAATCTTGAAATAATTCTTCCGGATCAGAATATCCAGATAAATAAGAGTTTAATTCAGCTTTGGTGCTGAATCTATCATCTGCTAAATTTGGCACGTCAGCTTGCCACAAATAAACTTCATTTAATCCGTGCCAGATAAAATCATTTACTTGCAAAGTTGCTGGAGCTTCGACATCATCTTGATCTTCACAAGATTGCAAAGCAAAAGCTAGCAAAAAAATTAGTAATAAACTTTTTAATATTGTTTTCATAAATAAATGCTCTTGGTAATCTATTAACGTAAAAATACTACCTTTAGTTTTAACTCTATTAAGTTTATTTCATTTTTTCTGTAATTTTTTTCAAAGTGGCTGTAACAAAAATAATAGTGCCTCGTCTTGACTATATAAGCTAACGAATAACCAACCAATTTTATGAATCAGAATGTGTTTATAGAATTAATTAATCCTTTTAAAGACAAAGTTTTTCGTCTGGCAAAAAGATTGCTCATCAGCACCGAAGAAGCTGAAGATGCTACTCAGGAAGTGATGGTAAAATTATGGAACAAGAAAGAAAGTTTAGATTCCTACAATAATATCGAAGCAGTTGCCATGACCATGACAAAAAATTATTGTCTGGATCAATTAAAATCTAAAAGAACCGGAAACCTTAAAATTGTACACAACAATTTTACAGACCGTGAGCCTCAATTAGACAAAAAACTGGAAGATTCTGATAGCTTAGAATGGGTTGAGAAAATTATAAATGAGCCGCCAGAACAGCTTCAAATATTAATTCAGCTTCGCGATGTTGAGCAATATGAATTTGATGAAATTGCAAAAATTGTCAACATGAATGAAACCGCTATTAGAGTAGCACTTTCTAGAGCGAGAAAAAAATTAGAGAATCAATGGTTAACACACACAGTTATGGAATTAGATAGAATAGAAAATATATTAGAAAAATACTTTCAGGGAGAAACCACTATTGCTGAAGAAAAGGAACTAAAAGAATACTTCTCATCTCCAAATGTTGCGCGACATTTAGAGCAATATCAGCCAATGTTTGGTTATTTCTCTCAGGTAAAACAACAAAAATCAACGCAAAAGATTCCACTACAAACTAAGAAACGAAATGTGGCGTGGTTATCAATTGCGGCTTCAGCTGTTGTTTTACTAGGAATTGGGACTTATTTCTTTGTAAGCGAAAAAACTGCGGCTCCAGCTGTAGCGCAGTCAGAATTAGGAACCTATGACAATCCTGAAGAAGCGCTGAAAGCAACACAAAAGGCCTTGGCACTTTTATCAAACAATGTTAATGTAGGTATTGAAAGTGTGCAATACATTAACGAATATGAACAATCAAAAAACAAAATTTTTAAACAGTAATTAAATTCAATCAAAAATGAAAAATTTAATCATAACACTAGTTTTCGCCTTTTTCACTCATTCTTTCTATGCACAAGGCGCTTTTGACAAATTTGACGGTCAAGATGACGTAACATCGGTAATTGTAAACAAAAAAATGTTCGATTTAATGAGCAAAGTAAAAGTTGATGCTTCTGACAAAGAAACACAACAATACATCAATCTGATCAAAAAATTAGATTACTTAAAAGTGTTTACGACTAAGAATCCTAAAATAGAAGCTGATATGAAAGCTTCTGCTGACAAATACATTAAAACTGCTGGTCTTGAAGAATTAATGCGAGTAAACGACAGTGGAAAAAATGTTCGAATAATGGTAAAATCAGGCGCTAGCGACTCTCAAATAAAAGAATTGCTGATGTTTGTTGATGGTGCAAAAACAGATGAAACAGTTTTATTATCCTTGACTGGTAATTTTGATTTAAATGAAATTTCAGTATTGACAGACAAGATGCAACTTCCTGGCGGAAGCGACTTAAAAAAGCCTCTAAAGGCAAAAAATAATCATGAAAGTTCGTGTTTTTACCTCAGCCCTTTTAGTATTACTGACTTTAGTTAGTTGTAATTCTGAACCATCATTGCAAAAATATTTTGTTGAACATAACGAAAAAAGGATTTTATCGCAATTGATGTTTCTTCTAATATTTTGAATTTAGACAAAACAAATTTAACTGCGGAACAAAATGAAGCTATCAAATCATTTGACAAAATGAATATTTTAGCTTTTAAAGCGACAGATAAAAATCAAGCCGAATTTGAAACAGAACGCACAAAAGTAAATGCCATTTTAAAAGACCCAAAATATCAGCAATTGATGAAAGTGGGTTCTGGCAAAGACGGCGCTTCAATAAGTTATGTTGGTACAGATGAAAATATCGAAGAGTTTGTAGTTTTTGCCAACAGAAAAGAAAATGGCTTTGCTGTAATACGCGTTTTAGGAAAAAACATGAATCCGAATAACATTATGACATTGATGTCGGTAATACAAAAATCGAATATCAATATGGAACAACTGAAGCCTTTGCAACAGTTGATAAAATAAAATCATCAATCTTACTTTAATCAGAAAAAGCTCCAAATAATTTTGGAGCTTTTTTTATCCATAAAAACACACAAAGCATATTGTAGAGACGCACGGCAGTGCGTCTTATACGCAAAATATATCAACAAAACACAAAATCAATTGCGATGAATACTGGACGTAGACGCACTGCAGTGCGTCTCTACGGAAAATCGGAATGTATTATTGTGACTGAATATAAAAGAAAAGCTCCAATTTTCATTGGAGCTTTTCTTTTATAACAGAATCTGAGATTATTTACTCAAATACATTTTTCTTCTAGAGTACAATTCGTAGAATTGATCGTCTTTTAAGTCATCAATAAACAAGATGCTTTCTCCTGTTGATTTCATTTCTGGCCCTAACGCTTTGTTTACGTTCGGGAACTTGCTGAAAGAGAAAACTGGTTGTTTGATTGCAAAACCGTTTAATTGTGGGTTGAAATCAAAGTCAGTTACTTTATTGTGGCCCAACATTACTTTTGTAGCGTAGTTTACATAAGGTTCTCCGTAAGCTTTTGCAATGAACGGAACCGTTCTTGAAGCTCTTGGATTTGCCTCGATGATGTAAACTGTATCATCTTTAATCGCAAACTGAATGTTGATTAAACCTACTGTTTTTAAAGCTCTAGCAATTTTATGCGTATGGTCTTTAATTTGTCGCATTACAAATTCTCCTAAGTTAAAAGGAGGCAATGTTGCGTTACTATCTCCCGAGTGAACTCCACAAGGCTCGATGTGTTCCATAATTCCGATGATGTAAACATTTCCATCAGCATCACAGATTGCATCAGCTTCAGCTTCAATCGCTCCAGCTAAATAGTGATCTAGTAATAATTTGTTTCCAGGAATTGCTTTCAACAAATCGATTACGTGCTCTTCAAGCTCTTTTTTGTTGATTACAATTTTCATTCCCTGACCTCCTAATACATAAGAAGGACGAATTAAAAGTGGGAAATCTAAAGTATTAGCTAATTTTGAAGCTTCGTCAGCAGTTTCAGCGATTCCAAATCTTGGGAAAGGAATGTTTAATTCAGTCAATAAGTCTGAGAATCTTCCTCTATCTTCTGCTAAGTCAAGTGCGTCAAAACTAGTTCCGATGATTTTCACACCGTATTTAGATAATTTATCCGCTAATTTAAGCGCAGTCTGACCTCCAAGCTGAACGATTACACCTTCTGGTTTCTCGTGTTGAATGATGTCATAAATATGCTCCCAGAAAACTGGCTCAAAGTATAATTTATCAGCAGTGTCAAAGTCAGTAGAAACCGTTTCAGGATTACAGTTAATCATGATCGTTTCGTAACCACATTCTTTAGTCGCCAAAACTCCGTGTACACAAGAGTAATCAAACTCAATTCCTTGTCCAATTCTATTTGGCCCAGAACCTAAAACAATTACTTTCTTTCTATCTGTTACAATACTTTCGTTATCTACAAAACGTTCTCCGTTTGCTTTTTCGATTTCAGCTTCAAATGTTGAGTAGTAGTATGGTGTTTTTGCTTTAAACTCAGTCGCACAAGTATCAACCAGTTTAAACACACGGTTGATATTCATATTTGTACGTAAAGTATGCACTTCGCTTTCCAAACAACTCATCATGTGAGCTAATTGTCTATCTGCAAAACCTTTTTGTTTCGCCTCAAGCAATAATTCTTTTGGAAGATCAGCAACTTTGTAGTTCGAAATTTCTTTTTCTAAAATATAAAGCTCTTCATATTGTCTCAAGAACCACATATCGATTCTTGTAATTTCATGAATTGTACTCAACGGAATTCCCATTGCAATTGCATCATAAATTACAAAAACACGATCCCAGCTTGCATAAGTTAGTTTCTCGATAATTTGTTCGTAATTCTTGTATCCTTTTCCGTCAGCACCTAAACCATTTCTCTTGATCTCTAAAGATTGAGTTGCTTTGTGAAGCGCTTCTTGGAAAGAACGTCCGATTCCCATAACCTCACCTACAGATTTCATCTGAAGACCCAAAGTTCTGTCTGAACCTTCAAATTTATCGAAGTTCCAACGTGGTATTTTTACGATTACGTAATCTAAAGTCGGTTCGAAAAGAGCCGAAGTAGATTTTGTAATTTGGTTTTGCAACTCATCTAGGTTGTATCCTAAAGCCAGTTTAGAAGCGATTTTTGCAATTGGATATCCAGTCGCTTTTGATGCTAAAGCAGAAGAGCGAGATACACGAGGATTGATCTCGATTGCTACGATATCTTCTTTTTCATCTGGCGAAACTGCGAATTGTACGTTACATCCTCCAGCAAAATTTCCGATGCTTCTCATCATTAAGATGGCGTAGTCACGTAATTTTTGGAAAGTTGTATCAGATAATGTCATCGCTGGCGCTACTGTAATCGAATCTCCAGTATGGATTCCCATTGGATCCATGTTTTCGATCGAACAGATAATTACCACGTTGTCATTTTTATCTCTTAAAAGCTCTAACTCGTACTCTTTCCATCCCATCAAAGCTTTATCAATTAAAACTTCATGAATTGGAGAAGCTTCAAGTCCGCGAGTTAAAAGCTCATCAAAATCTTCTTTTTTATAAACCACAGTCGCACCAGTTCCTCCAAGAGTAAACGAAGGACGAATTACAAGTGGAAAACCAAATTCCTGAGCAATTTCTTTTCCTTCTAAGTAAGAAGTAGCTGTTTTTGCAGGTGCAGTTGGTACATTAATTTTTTCTAAAAGCTGTTTAAACTGCTCTCTGTCCTCAGTAATATTAATTGCATTTACATCAACACCGATTAATCTTACTCCGAAATCCTGCCAGATTCCTTTTTCCTCAGCTTCCAAACACAAGTTCAAAGCAGTTTGCCCTCCCATTGTAGGCAAAACAGCATCAATTTGCGGATGTTCCTTAAGAATTTCAATAATCGATTTTGTAGTTAAAGGTTTCAAATAAATATGATCGGCCATAGATGGGTCGGTCATAATCGTTGCTGGGTTCGAGTTAATCAAGATAACTTCAATTCCTTCTTCACGAATCGAACGCGCAGATTGAGATCCTGCATAATCGAATTCGCAAGCTTGACCAATAACAATAGGTCCTGAACCTATTATTAAAACTGATTTTATTGATGTGTCTTTAGGCATTTTGTATGTATTGTGTAGTTATATAAGTGCTTTAAAAAACCTTCATAGTGTATTCTAAACTAGAAAGTTACAAATTTATTACCGAAAAGGTATAAAAAAAGGCGATACTAAAAAAGTAATCGCCTTATGTATGTTTATACAAACATTATTTTTTGTGTCTAGGCTCGCTAGAAACAGTTAATTTATGTCTTCCTTTTGCTCTTCTACGCGCTAGAACTTTTCTTCCATTCGCAGAAGCCATTCTGTCCATAAATCCGTGCTTATTTCTTCTTTTTCTTTTCGATGGTTGAAATGTTCTTTTGCTCATTGCTTTGTATCTTTAAAAATGGTATCTATTAACTCGTTTATTTGGTTTTGGATATCGTTGTTCAAAAACCGAGTGCAAATATACAAAGACTTTTTTTCTGGCAAGTACTTTTATAAAAATATTTTTAATTCCTTTTACTATATTTGCAATCACAAATTTACATTAATTATGTTTCACAAAAATATTAAACTTATTTTGGCCGCACTTCTAGTGGTGGCGGGCATTTGGCAATTTACAGAAAGTAATATCGGAAATGGTATATTCTTGATTTTACTGACTGCAATTCCAATTTTTCTTTATTTCAAAAATGAATTCATCCTTTTAGCCTTCCTTAAATTAAGAAAACAAGACTTTGCTGGAGCTCAAAAATGGCTTGCATACATCAAAAATCCTGAAGCGACTTTAGTAAGAAAACAACAAGGATACTTCAATTACCTTCACGGAATCATGTTATCTCAAACTAATATCAATCAAGCTGAGAAACATTTCAAAAAAGCAATCGAGCTTGGATTATCAATGGATATGGATTTGGCTGTAGCCAAATTAAACCTTGCAGGAGTTGCAATGTCACGACGTAGAAAACTTGAAGCGACTAATTTATTAAACGAAGCTAAGAAATTAGACAAGCAAGGAATGCTGAAAGAGCAAATTTCTATGATGAAAGAGCAAATGAAGAAAATCTAAATTTTCTTTAAATTATAATATTGAAAATCCCAAATTCCAATGTGAGTTTGGGATTTTTTATTTTAAGCTGTTTATCTAACGTCATTGCAAGGAACAAAGCAATCTCACTTAGTGCTTATAATTTTAATAAAGTTTAAAAGTCGTGTGTTTGCTTCGTTACTCACAATGACAGATTTGAGCACAAAAAAAGCAGTTCTTTCGAACTGCTTTTTTTGTTTGTAATTCATAATTTAAAATTCATTAATTAAGAATTCCTGTATCGATTAATCTCGCATATCGACCTGTAATTATTCCTTTTTCGTTTATGATGAAAAAGTTGGCGTGCCTATTATTGCGTAATTCTGGAAATTTGGCCCTGAGAACCCTTTATAATCACACAATTGCTCTTTCCACGGAAATTCATGATTGTGACCGTCTCCGGCTTCTTTAGTCATGTCTGCGACCACGCTTATTACTTCATAACCTTTATCTTTTAGAATCTGATAATTTCCTAACAATTGGTGAATTTCATTTTCACAGTTGTTGCAACCCGATTCGAAAAATAATAAGATCGTTTTTTTATTAATTGTCTTTTTTGCAGAACCAATTTGAAGCGATGGAGCACTTGCACCAACAACAGGACCGTTGATCACATTTTGAAATTTCTTGCTAGGGTTTTCAATCTTTCCAGATTTTGTGGCGTATGCCGTAATCTCATCCACCAAATCATCTTTTCCAGCTCTAGTAAATTCTTTTATTATTTTTTCTGTAAAAGCGAGCATAAACTTCCTTGCTTTTTATTCTTGACATAATCTGTTTGGCGTCTGCAAGCAAGGCTACATCATCCTTTAAAACTTCTTTTTGCATGTTTACCCAGCCTTCGATAGTTTGGTTCCAGAAACCGCTGTTGTATAAAACCTGCATATCGAGTTTTTCTTTTACGAAAAGATTAAATTCTTTTGCTTTTTCTTCTTGCGTTTTGTCAAAACTGCTACCCATACCAATTAAAAATTGGTATATTTCTACAAAACGAGCGACGTACAATGTGCTTTTCGCTATTTCTTTTTTTAAACCTGTAAACTGTTGCCGCAGATTTTCTTTTTCTTTTTGAAAAGCAATATACAATGGCTCATCATTTTTATACAAATTAAAACCGTAGTCTGCAAAACCAACTTTGTCTAAAATTACTTTCTGCTCTTTAATTTTTTGATTTAAAAAATCATTTTCTGCAGAACCTGTATATTTTGTGTTCTCAAAATTGGGCTGTTCTTCCAGACAAGTTACAGAAAAGTTTTCTTTGTTAACTATAAAATCCATTCCTCCCCCATCTATAAGCACAAAATGAGAAATTCCCGCATAGCCTTTTTGCGTTTTAGGAATTACAAACACTGCTTTGCCTTGCTCATCTAGTTTACCATTGCTAATGGTGTCTTTTTTCTCACCTCGCTCTAAAACATACACATATTGTTTTCCTGCAAAACGCGAAAACTGTACACTTATAGTTTGTGCCTGTGCAACCGCAACAAAACCCAAAAGAGCAAACCCTGTTAGTAGTTTTTTCATGTTTTATTTTTTTTATATTCCAGATTTTATAAAATGACTTTTTCACATTTCAATCCTGTTTGGGATAGAAAATTGAAAATCGCAAAAGTCTTTTTAGTTAATTTCTGAGCTTTAGTTAATCTTGGAACGTAACAATATTTCCTATCAAACTTAGCTCTGCAATTGTTTTTTTATATTCTTTTTTAATTTTATAATGAACTAAAAAATAAAAAGAAGCTATGCTTTTATCTCATGTAAATGATTATGAGCGAAAAGCATAGCTTTCTAGTTTCTGTTTTGGCAATTTAGCCTGCTTTATTGAGAAAATACTTAGTCTCAATAAAGGCAGGCTATATTATTTTTCAGCTATGTTTATGGTTTATAACTAGAAATACAACGTATATTCGCACCTAAATTTGGGTCTGCAGGGTTTGCAGTTGATAATGAATTTAGAGAACTACTAACCGCGGCCCCAGCCTTATTGGTCTGAATATAAGTAGAAGACCAATACACATAGACAAGACCAGAGCTTAGACCACTACCGTCCCAACTGTAAAGTCCTGTAGTTGGCAAAAATAAAGCTGGTCCAATTTTCAGACCACCTTGTCCTAAGGTTGAAGCATCGCCTATTGTGCCTGTAGAAGTGAGGGTACCGTTGTTCGATATTACTCCGGACCATTCTGATCTCGTTGGTACACGATAACCTTGAGGACAAGGATCATTGTCAGTTTTATTACCATAATCATCTACCCAAGCGGTACTACTTCTAGCGGCACGATTAGTCACAAATCCAGGGTTTTTCACCCCCATTGATAATAATTTCCAACCAAACCAGGTGACGGCGAAAAAGGGGTGTAGCTGTATTTGCACCTAAATTATGGCACATAAATTCTCTCCAATCCAAAGGTCCCACAAATGCTCCACAACATACACAATCTTTTATTTGTGCTGTTAGTTTTACTGTTTTGTCTGTACCTGTTCCATTAGCATTATCATTATAAATTACATATATATCTACAGTGAATGCATTCCCTTTTGCCTTACCCGCACCTTGAGAACCGGTGCTTAATGACGTACTGTAAACTAACGTTGCTGTCACAGGTGTAGATATGTTAAGGGTTTGTGACTTATCAACAACAGGATTAAACGAAGTCACAATTCCTTTAATTGATTCTACGTATGCAAAACGAACTTTACTTACAGTTCCCGAAGGTGTGAATGTATACGTTTGTGTATTAATACCAGGTTTGTTAAAATCTGCCTTATTTGTCGCGCGAGATGAAAGCGAACCACAAGTGGCCCCTCCTTCTGTTTCTGCAATATCAAAACAAGTTCTACCAATTAAAGAACCTGTTCCTGAAGGTATACCAGCCGGGCTTACTGTGCTGTTAATTGTAAATATAGGCGATGCCCCACTTGGGTTACTGCCACAATTGTTAGTTACAACACAATACAAATAATAGGTACCTGCTGTTTGAGGAGGAGTATAACTATAACTTGGTGAATTAGAAAAACCTATTGGTGTAGCTCCAGATGTACTAGCGCTTGTATTGCTATACCATTGATATGTTTGTGAAACTCCGTTTGAAACAGATACTGACACACTTGCAGAAGACCCAACTGTAATATTTTGAGTAGTCAAAGACTGAGCCTCAACAATAGGTATTGGACATACACTATTCATTACAATTTCTCCAGTTAATTCAGCTGAATTGCCACAGTTATTTTTGGCAATAACTTTAACATTTAAATTAGCTCCATCAGTTCCTGAAGGTGGTAATGCGATTGCAATACTTGCACCAGAACCAATAATTGATCCTTTGTCTACAGTCCATGTGTAAGAACTTGCTGGTCCAAAATTGATGTTAGTTTGTACAGTTACCGTTGTACCATAATTAGCAGAAGTTGGTTTATATCCCCATGTAAGTACAGGCTTGCTAGATACAGTTGCTGGTATTGTAAATGCCACAGCCAATGGACTTGTACAACCTGTATCGTTTGTAACGCTACCGCTGTATACTGCCCCTGGTGTAGAAACTGTAATTTCTTGACTAGTTTGGCTCATTTTTACGCCATCCTGATACCAAATATAAGTATAGTTACCTGCTACTGCTGGCTCTAATTTTAATGTGGCATTGCCATCGCAAATTGTTCCATTTGTTGTACTTGTTATAGTAGGCTGTGTTGGAGCGTTGCCAGTAGTAATATTTTTATCTAATGCGCTTGCTTCAGCCGGGCAGGATGTGCCGGTATTATCTGTAGCTACTAAACGCAACGACAGTTTAGTTTGATAAGTAGGTACTATAAACGGATTGGTATAAATAACATCTGTTCCATTGTACCAAGTATAAGTAACATTATTGATTTTATTGGCAATACTTAAATCTAAACTAGCACCTCCACAAAATGAACTATAGCTGTTTAACTGTTTTCCATTTACCAGTACATCTGATGCTGGAAGGCTTACCTGTCCTGTAGCTTGGCTTTTAGTTATCATAACACTATTAGAAGGTCTAGAATAACAGCTTCCACTTTTTGTTACTGCAAACCATTCTCCAACACTACTAGCACCACTTATAGCTATAGGGCTACCTGATCTTTCTTCTACTCCATTATGAAACCAAACAATACCACTTGGATTGGCTCCGAATGCGGTAAGAGTAACCGAATTGGGACCGCAAATAATACCATTATTAGAGGCAACAGCTGAAAGGTTTACAGGTATAACTGTACCTGATTCTACAACATTGCGCTCATTTGATGATTGGGTATTACAACCAACGGCGCCCATAGAAATATTATATACTCCTTTTTGAGTAGCAACATAATAGGAAACTCCGCGAGCTACTTCAATACCGTTACGAGTCCAGATTAATTTATCTAGATTAGGTGTACTAGAAGGAACTGATAAATACACTGCACCACCTACACACAAATACAAGGTACTACTTGATGGTGTTATGTTTGGTGTAGCATAATACGCAGAACTACAATCTACCCCGTTTTGAGAAAATAAAAAGTCTTTGAATAAATTTGAACAATTACTTTTTACACGTACCAATACGGTACGCTGATTTACAGTTTCATTTGGTCTGAAAGCTATTTTAAATGTTCCATTTGTATTATCTACATTGGTTAGGTAAGCATACTCACTACCGGCAACAATACTAATATTAAACGGTCCACTTGGACAACCAGGATCAGTAACTGTAAATGTATTATTACATCCTGAAGCATCCGCAGGGACATTAATACAAGGCTCAGGACTAATTGTTATTTGCGACGTTCCTTCACATAAAGACACCCAGCGCACTTTATTCCAATATTCAACACACTTTGTGTCTATATTATAAATTGTAAGCCCTTCTCCTTGTACTTTGTTTTGTACTGCAAAAGCATTACGCCGCAAAGTTGTCATTTGTGGCAATCGAAGTCCGCCCTTATTAAGCAACTCCAAAACCGAAAAAGGTTCTGGAGCCTTTTTCCCGCCTACGGTCATCTGGGCCTGCGTGCTTATCGAAAATAATATGGCTATAATAACAAGCCATAAAGAGAATAGATTTCTTTTCATTATATTTTTTATTGAATTATTTTATTCAGTTTTATTCTAAAAATTTAAATTTTTAGAATAAAAACCTCCAGGCATAATTAAACACCTGATAAAATGATATTTTTTGTTTTTTTATTGAATTATAAAGAGGAAATTGCGTACCAGTCTGTACCGTTTGACTGCAGGGTAATTTTAAGCGTTCCTCCTGTTGCAGAATAAAATGGTGCTCGCTAATTCGTTTATTTTGAAATTGTCTGAATAAATTACGTCTTTATTAAATTTAACCGTAACCTCATTTCCAGAATCGTTTGTTATATCATCCTGATTGATGATTAGAATCCTGCCTTTATTTGCTAAAGCATCCGGAAGTGCAATAGTAATATCACCCGAAAGCTTAGAAGCTATTACAGTATAATCAGAAGGAACAATTGTATAATTATCATTGATAATTTTAACTCCTTTTGCACTGGAAAGAGCCTCCGCGGAAAAAGTTTTCAAAACACCATTTGCATCTACAACTACTATATTATCACTAGCGCCGCCATTCTGCAACCCTTTTATTGCAAGTGTATTTACATCTGTTGTCGTCAGTGTAGTAGGTTTGATCAAAGCCCCTCCCAATTCTATAAAACCTTCATTTGCAGTTAATCCGTTATCTGCATTAGGATGTATAGTTACTTTTTCGCCATTCATCGTGACGACAATCTTGGCTTGCGCCATTACAAATCCGCTCTGGATCAATAAAAGCATAATTACACTCTTTTTCATACTCATTGTTTTAGTTGTTATTTTTTAATGTTAAAAAAACCATAAAATTAACCCTCAAATAATCAGCCACTTGCCAGTAAAAGTTTTTGCTGTAATAATTTAAGACATAACACCCAACGACTTTTAGTTATTAAAAACTTATGTTTAAATAAACTTTAATAGTATGCTTTTCTTTTCTGTGTTCTATTTTAACATATTCTCTTTTAATATCATTTAAATTAACTCCATGAATTGAGTAATCGATATTCTAACTTGTATAATATTTTGACCCACATTTTATTTAAAAAACAAGGGATCTAAAATATTAGAGTATTAAGATTTATAGATTTTTGCTTTACTCTTGTCGATTATGGAGTTTATTTTAAAGTCGATAATAAAAACAGAAGATATTTTTCAACCAAAAAATTAAAAGCAATTTCCTCCAATTTAGAAACTGCACAACTAGAGAAAATTCTTGATGCCAACAAAAGAACTTTGCTTCATGCAATAGCAAAACGGTAGTGACATCCAAAATAAATATATATTGAAATTAATTGAAATTTATCTCAAATACAGCAGTAAATAGTGGCTTAAAATTGAGGTATAAATGACAGAAGATAAAATAGATGACAATTATCTACAAAAAATAAAAAAAGACAATGAAGATAAATTTGCAGAATCAAGAAAACAAACCATAAAAAGCCTGCAAAAGAAAGTTTTTATTTAGAAAAAGAAATTTAATTTTATGAAAATCAAGCAGAAAGCATTAAATAACGACTATAAAAATTGCTGTTTTAGCAAATCCAAGAATGCGTATAAAACTTTGACAATGATTATAAGAACCGGAATTTGAAATTTATAAGTTGATAATTAACTTTCTAAAATTATTGAAGGTAAATTTTCATTCAGCCATTTATATTTATTAAGGATCATAATATGAGTACCTCCTTTTACAACAATGCATTTATTGATGTATTTTATTGGAAAAACATCATCTTGATCACCGTGAATATGAATGACATTGTCATCAACTTCATTTCTATCCCATAAAATTACTGATTCTACGGCCCATTGCAGGTAATTAAGATCACGAACTGCTAAGAACTTCTCGTATAATTTAATACGTTTATTTACTTTTTCTCCAAAAGAATATTTTGCCAGATTTTCAATATTCAAAATCAGCTTCATTGGAATGAGTTTGTATGCTTTTGTAGTTTTCCCGATTTTCATTCTTCGTGGAAACTCAGCATTGCTTCTAACGCTAGAAATAATGATTACTTTTTGAGCCTTTATATGTTTCGAAATTTCTTGCACTAAAATCCCGCCAAATGAAACTCCTATCAAAATCGGATTATCATGTTTGATTTTTTGAGCAATACGAAGCGCATAATCAGACAAAGATTCTTTTTGCTTTGGAATTTCCCATTCAAGCAAATGAGTTTCAAAAACAGATTCATCTAATTTAATTCTTTCAAAAATGGCTGGACTAGCGACCAGGCCGGGCATAAAATAAACAGGAATTTTACTCATTTGTCCAAAAAGGGTAATTTAATTACAAATCTAAATTTCAAGATAAATTTACTTTTTTAAACAATATGCACTGCAAATCTTACACCATAATTATATATTAAAACAAATTAAATTACAAAATATGCAAAAAACCAAGTCTGCAAAAAATAATTTTATATTGAAAATCAAATGATTAACTTTGCAGTCCAAATCGTTCACGTTTAACATTCTTACTTAAGTCTTTAAACTGAGCACTGCCTAAATCGTTTTATATTTTAACCTACTAAAAAAATGACAAATTATGGAATCAACTGAAATTACTGCCCCAGTCAAAGACAATGCTTTTGCAAGACAATTTGAAACTATCGCGCCAGAAGGCATGCTTTCTGTCGAATATTCATTTCAGGAAAAGAAAATCTTTCTAACCAAAATCAACACACCAGAAGGCTTTGACAATCAAGTTGCAATTGACAAGATGCTGAAAAGCATCATGGAACTCAATACCGAAAAGAAATTCAGAGTTGTGCCTATCCACCCAAAAATTGTGACTTTTTTCAAAAAAATCCGAAATACAAAGAATTGCTTCCTCCTGGAATCAGGATTTAAAAATCACCAATTAATCGGAGCCACAAACCTCCAATTACCATATAGATAAAGAGCATAACTAATCCAGTTATCAGGCCTTTGACCCACCAGCTTTTTAGGTCGACATAACCGCTTCCGAAGAAAACTGGTGCTGGTCCATGTCCGTAATGCGTTAAAGTTCCATATAGCGAACCTACGAAACCAAGCATAAAAGCCAAAAGCAAGCCTGGAATTCCAAGTGAAACTCCTACTCCTAACAAAGCCGCATACATGGTCGCTACGTGTGCCGTTGCACTTGCAAAAAGATAATGGCTAAAAAAGTAAACCAATATAATTATAGGAAAAGCCATTTGCCAGCTTAGTCCGCCTATTTCAGCTTTGATCAAATCACTGAACCAAGCTATGAACCCGAGTTCATTTAGCGAGCTCGCCATCATTACTAAAACCGAAAACCAAACAATTGTATCCCACGCACCTTTTTCAGCTTTTACATCATCCCAAGTCAAAACTGAAGTCAAAAGCAAAATAACCAAACCGATAAATGCCGTTGTTGTTGCATCTATAGAAAACAAATCGCCAGTCATCCATAAAAACAATAAAATAAAGAATGTCAGCAACATCATCCATTCATTTCGGGTGATTGGCCCCATTTCTTTTAATTTCTGAGCCGCAATCTGAGGCGCATCTCCAGTTTTCTTCAATTCTGGCGGATATATTTTATACAACACAAACGGAATCACAAAAAAAGCGACAAGCCCCGGAACAATTCCCGCAATTGCCCAAGAAATCCAACTTATTTTTATTCCTAGATTAGCCGCAAACTTTTGACACATTGGATTACTTGCTGTACCTGTCAAAAACATTGACGAAGCAATCAAATTTGCATTATAACTACTCAATGTAAGGTAAGATCCTAATTTTCGATGTGTTTCTGGTTGATCCGGCATAGAGCCAAAACTCATTGACATTGATTTCATGATTGGATATACGATTCCTCCTCCTCTAGCAGTATTACTTGGAACCGCTGGAGCTAAAACTAAATCAGCAAATCCTAAACCATACGCAAGTCCGAGTGAGCTTTTTCCAAAAATTCGAATAAACAAAAAAGCAATTCGGTTTCCTAAACCTGTTTTAATAAATCCTCGTGCAATAAAAAATGATATTCCGATAAGCCAAATTACCTTATCTCCAAATCCTTTCAAAGCCAATGTTATTGATTTTCCAGCATCACCTGGAGCTAAAACCTGTGAAAAAGCTGTCAGCGCAATCGCAATCATACACATGGTTCCCATTGGCGCCGCTTTTAGAATAATTCCCAAAATTGTAGCAACAAAAATGGCAAACAAATGCCAAGCTTCAACAACAACACCATTTGGCGCAGGAATCAACCAAATTGCAATTCCTACAGCAAGTGTGATCAGGGTCTGGGGGATTTGTACTTCTTTCATAAAAACGAGATTTAAATTAATTAAAGTCTAAGCTGGAGTTGTAGTAAAAACAAGTCATTATTGTATGTTGATGTATCTGGAATTTCATGATCATATCGATCAATTTGAAAACCTAACTCGATTCGGCCCGTGTACGCTTTTCCAAACTCAAGACTCACCATTGGCGTATAAGTCTGCCTAACATTAGGATCAATTTTATAGTTCGGATTAAAAGTTTCGTATCGGCAAGAAAATTCAAAAGCAGTTAATTTCTTATAATCGACAATATATCTCAAATTTGGCAGAAAATAAATACCTCGCATTTGATAACCATCGACACTTCCAATTCTTGAAGCGACTGGCAAAGAATAATACAAATTATGATTCGTACCTTGTTTGTACTCAATTTGAAGATCTAAACTAAATCGGTCTGTAAGTTTAAAATCACTGGTGAAATCTGCCCCTATTGCAAAAACATCTTCTTTAAAAACCTGCCCAAAACCACCATTCAAACCCAGATTGATTTTATATTTTTTAGACAATCCAAAAACCATTCTTGTAGAATACTGTTTTCCGTTATCTTTATCCATTTCTACATTTTTGCCATTTCCATTCAAAACAGAAAGAGCGTAGCTTAAAGGGATTTTTCCAAGATCAACAGACCCTGTCGCGGATGCACCAATTTGAAAACTGGTCCAGCCATTTTTCCCAAATTCATAATATTGATTAGAAAAATCAAACGACTTAATGATATCAACAGGAACAAGCTCCTCGATTCCAAATGCTGGTCGAAACTGGCCTCCCGTTAAAGCTATGTATTTACTAAAAGTATATTTTCCGTAAGCATTTTCAAGAACTTTTCCCTTTGTATCAGATTTAAAATCAGCAAGATTTACTAAAACAACAACCTCTGTCGCTTCGCTTAATTTGGTATTCAAACCAACACGCATTCTTTTAATATCAAAAGACTCCTGAACAACATCACCAGTAGAATGATGAACCCCCATCACATCGACATTCTCTCCATAACTTTTTAGATATCTTGCCTGCAAAAGGCCTTTAATTTGGTATTGGGGATATTTTACTTCACCTTCTGTTTTTCTTTTTTATCATTTTCTTCGCCCTGATTTACATCTCCTTGAGCATAAAGCCCAAAGGAAGCGGTTAGAAAGAAAAAAATAGTGGAATTAGTAGTGTTTTATTCATAGAATTCAAATAGATAAAAACAAGGTTATTATTTAACTAAATTCAAAATCAGTACTATGCTTTTAAAAACAAAAAAGCAAACTACTTAATAATCAACACGAAATGGGATTACTAAAATACTAAAAAAACAATCATTGTAAAAAAAATTGCATTAAAATATTGTTATGAATACCAGAATAAAAAAAGCACAAGAATCAACTTGTGCTTTTGTATTTAATATGAAATGAATTTTATTTTTCGATTTCTCGCATAGAATCCATTTTTTTGTGTGCCAAGAAACCAGCAACATCTTCAAAATGTTCTTTTACTCTTTTGTTTCCGAATTCAAAAACTTTAGTTGCCAATCCGTCAAGGAAATCACGGTCGTGAGAAACCAAGATCAAAGTTCCATCAAAATCTCTCAAAGCATCTTTAATAATATCTTTCGTCTTCATATCCAAGTGATTCGAAGGCTCATCCAGGATCAGCAAGTTTACAGGTTCCAACAATAATTTAATCATTGCCAAACGTGTTTTTTCTCCTCCAGAAAGCACTTTTACTTTTTTCGTAATATCATCACCTTGGAACATGAAAGCTCCTAAGATATTTTTGATTTGTGTTCTGATATCCCCAACCGCAATACTGTCGATTGTCTCGAAAATCGTTGCATTTTCATCCAACAAAGCCGCTTGATTTTGAGCAAAATATCCAATTTGAGCATTATGACCAATTTCAACGCTTCCAGAATCAACACCGATTTCTTTCATAATCGCTTTGATCATTGTTGATTTTCCTTCTCCATTTTTCCCAACAAAAGCCACTTTCTGTCCACGCTCGATTACAATATTTGCATCCTTAAAGACAACGTGATCGCCATAAGCTTTAGACATCTCTTTTACAATTACAGGATATTGCCCAGAACGTGCTCGCAGGTGGGAATTTTAATCGTAATGCAGAAGTGTCAACCTCATCAACCTCTACTATTTCAAGCTTCTCAAGCATTTTAACACGAGATTGAACAGCGTCTGTTTTAGAAAATGTACCTCTAAAACGCTCAATAAAAGCACGGTTTTCAGCAATCATCTTTTGTTGCTCATCGTATGCTTTTTGTTGGTGGATTCTACGATCTTTTCTTAATTCTAAGTAATGTGTGTATTTTGCTTTGTAATCATAAATTCTTCCCATCGTAACTTCGATAGTTCTGTTTGTAATATTATCTACAAACGCTCTATCGTGCGAAATTACCACAACTGCTTTTGCTTGGTTTAACAAGAAATCTTCCAGCCACTGAATACTTTCAATATCCATATGGTTTGTTGGCTCATCCAGCAAAATCAAATCTGGTTTTCTCAATAAAATTTTAGCTAATTCGATACGCATTCTCCATCCACCAGAAAATTCAGAAGTTTGGCGAGTGAAATCTTCACGCACAAAACCTAAACCTGCTAATATTTTCTCAACTTCTGCTTCGTAATTTACTTCTTCAATTGCATAAAATTTCTCGCTTAAATCTGAAACTCTTTCGATCAATTTCATGTATTCGTCACTTTCATAATCGGTACGAACGGTCAATTGCTCATTGATTTCGTCGATTTCAGCTTTCATTGTGAAAATTTCGCTAAAAGCTTTTGACGCTTCTTCCATTACTGTAGCGCCATCTTCAGTAAGCAAATGTCGCGGAAGATATGCAATTACAGCTTCTTTTGGAGCAGAAATATTTCCAGTCGAAGGCTTACTTACTCCTGCAATTATTTTTAAAAGTGTCGATTTCCCCGCACCATTTTTACCCATAAGGGCAATTTTGTCATTTTCGTTTATAGCAAAAGAAACATCGCTAAAAAGTGTAGTTCCGCCAAACTGAACCGAAATATCGTTAACTGTAATCATTTGTTCTTGTTAATTTGTTTAATCGGTTAATCGTTTAACCGACTATCCATTTTTTTCGTGCCGCAAAGATAGATTTAATTAGATAATGTGCCAATTTGATAATTAGATAATTTTGAAAATGTGCCAATTAGGCAATCTCTAAATCTCAAAACATTTTTTTTACATTCTATTCCTAAACTGGACTGAAGTCCAGCCCTACAATATAATAGGTTCTTGCGGAACAATAAGAAAGCCTTTGGCTCGGTGGCTATATTCCAGAGCTAGATTTCAGTATACGAAACCTTAATTGTCTTTTCCTATTTCAAATTTTTAATCTTACCTTGTATAAGAATTTAAAAATCAGCAAAATATGAAAACGAAATTAAAACTGACTGTTTATCTAATTGCAGGATTACTATTTGGTTTTTCTGCAATTGCACAAAAAAACGTCATTAAAAAAGAAGCTTTGCCAGCGAACGCGCAAACATTTTTAAAGACCCATTTTGGATCTAAAAAACCGAGCTATATATTACAAGACAAAGAAATCCTTTCTACAGAATACAAAGTTCAATATGACAACCAGATTGAAATTGAATTTGACAAGAAAGGAAATTGGAAAGAAGTTGACGGAAAAAATGATAAAATCCCAAAATCTATTGTTCCTAAAAAGATTGCTTCTTACTTAAAAGCAAATTTTCCAAAAGAAAAAGTAACCAAAATAGAAATTGGCAGTTCAGGTTATGAAACAAAATTGAGCAACGGATTAGAATTAAAATTCAATTTAAAAGAAGACTTCGTCAAGATTGACAAATAAATTAAAATTGAAAATATGCCAATTAAATAATACCTAAATCTCAAAACATTTTTTTCATTCTATTCCTAAACTGGAATGAAGTCCAGCCCTACAATAAGGTTCGAGCCTTTGGCTCTCATTTAAAATTCCGCAAGAACGATTTATATTGTAGAGCTGGACTTCAGTCCAGTTTAAAGACATATAAAAAACAAAACCCGACAGGTGTTAAAAACCTGTCGGGTTTGAAAAATTATCTAATTTTCAAATTGACTAATTATCTAATTAATCCTTTCTCCATTTTTTTGTTTCTTCAAAAATGTGCTCCATAATTGCGGCTTCAGTAGCATCAAATTCAATATTTCTTCTGCTCATTACCAATCTTGCAGTTTCAAAAGCTTTTTTGTTACATAGGTTGTAAATCCTGCGAGCACCGCCCCAAGAAAAACTCGGAACAAAATTTCTCGGAAAACCAGATCCGAAAATATTCGCGCTTACGCCAACCACAGTTCCTGTATTAAACATTGTGTTAATTCCACATTTACTGTGATCTCCCATCATTAAACCGCAAAACTGAAGCCCGGTTTTTGCAAAACCTTCTGTTTCATAGCTCCATAATTTCACTTCCTCGTAATTGTTTTTCAGGTTTGAATTATTTGAATCGGCACCAATGTTACACCATTCACCTAAAACAGAATCACCTAAAAATCCTTCATGACCTTTATTCGAATTAGCAAAAAGAACTGAATTTTTAACCTCCCCGCCAATTCTGGATCCGGGTCCAACAGTTGTTGCCCCATAAACCTTAGCTGACATTTTCACCATTGCATTTTCACATAAAGCAAATGGCCCACGAATTACGGTTCCTTCCATAATTTCGGTGTTTTTACCTATATATATAGGACCATTTGAAGCATTTAAAGTTACAAACTCCAATTTTGCTCCTTCTTCAATAAAAATATTCTCAGGTGAAATAACATTTACGCTTTTCGGAATTGGCTGTGATTTTCTATCTTCAGTCAAAAAGGCAAAATCAGCTCGGATTGCGGCATCATTTTTAGAAAAAATATCCCAAGTATGTTCGACAGTCAAACAATCGTCATTATACTGAATAATTTCATAAGAGTCAAAATCAACTTCTTCTTGATTTTCAGATGCGAAAAAAGCAATTACATCCTCACCTTTAAAAATTGCCTGATTTGCAGTTAAATCAGAAACCATCTCGGCAAGCTTATCATTTGGCAAATAAGCCGCGTTGATCATTACGTTTTCTTCCATTTCCACCATCGGAAATTTTTCAGACAAATATTCTTCAGTAATTGTTGTTATTGTTGAGCCAAGGCGCATTTCCCATTTTTGGCGAATTGTCATAATTCCGATTAGGATATCAGCCACAGGCCTCGTAAAAGTAAAAGGTAATAAAGCATTCCGAACGGGACCGTCAAAAAGAATGTAATTCATAAATAAAAAAATTTGGTACTTGTTAAAATCTTGATTTGGTTATCGAGGTCAAAGTTACAAATATTTATGTTTTCACTAAACTTGTTTTAGTAGTTCATAATGAATTCATAAACTACGCATTCTAAACCAAACCAATTACCATAACAACAAAAAAAGCCTCCCAAATCTGGAAGGCTTTTGTATAATTTAAAACAGCTATTATTTTTTAGCGTGTTTAGCGTATTTAGTTTTGAATTTATCAATACGTCCTGCAGTATCGATAAGTTTAGATTTACCAGTATAAAAAGGGTGAGATGTTCTAGAAATCTCCATTTTTACAACTGGATACTCAACTCCGTCAACTTCAATTGTTTCTTTTGTATCTGCAGTAGATTTAGTGATAAAAACTTCGTCATTTGACATGTCTTTAAATGCAACTAATCTGTAATTTTCTGGGTGAATTCCTTTTTTCATCTTTCTTTTTATTTATTGTTTAGAGCATTTTTATTTTGAAGCTTTTTCGCGATTAGAAAAAGGTATAAACAAACGATACTCTTTTTTGTTTAAAAATTTAATTATTTTTGAGTGTGCAAATTTACAATTCTTTTTTAATAAACAAATACTTAACTCACTTTTTTTAGTTTATTTCGAAAAGCTTTTTTTATCTACGATTATAGTGGGAATTACTATATTTGTGGATTAATTTTAAAACATATAGAAATATGATTAATGAAGTTATAAAAAAGAATGGTATTACTTACGGAATTGTCTTAGGAGTTATTCTAGCATTAATTACAGCAAGCATCTATTCAATAGATCTTAAATTATTTGTTTCTGGATGGATTGGCGCAATGAGCTTTGTCATTTATTTGGTAATTGGAATCCTATTACTGACAAAAACCAAAAAAGAAATCAATGGCCTGTTCTCTTTCAAAGATGCATTTACAACCTATTTCATTACCACGCTTATTGCTCTATTAATTTCAACATCTTTCAGTATTTTATTATTTAATGTTATTGATCCGGACGCAAAACAAACTATAGGAGAATATCTTATAAAATATATGGCCGAAACATTGCAAAAGTTCGGAACCCCAGCTTCTGCTATAAATGAAGCATTGGACAAAATGAGAAAAACCAGCCCGTTTTCAACTCTAGAACAACTTAAAGGATTAGCCTTCAGTCTTGCCCTTTACTCTATTTTAGGATTAATTTTGGTCGCATTTTTCAAAAGCAAAACTACTCAAGAATAAAAATATAAATGAATTTATCTATACTTATACCGCTTCTAAACGAAGAGGAATCACTTAAAGAACTCTATGCATGGATCATTAAAGTGATGCAATCTAACAATTACTCTTATGAAATCATTTTTGTAGATGATGGTAGTACAGATGATTCTTGGAACATTATTGAAAGTTTTTCTAACGAAAACCCTAATGTAAAAGGGATTCGTTTTATGAAAAACTTTGGAAAATCTCAGGCTTTGCATGCTGGTTTTGCAAAAGCACAAGGCGATGTTATCATCACAATGGATGCTGACTTGCAAGACAGTCCTGATGAGATTCCGGAATTGTATGAAATGATTACCAAAGAAAAATTTGATTTGGTTTCGGGCTGGAAAAAGAAACGCTATGATTCTGTTGTAGCAAAAAATCTGCCTTCAAAATTATTCAACTGGGCCGCTAGAAAAACTTCTGGAGTAGAATTGAATGATTTTAACTGCGGATTAAAAGCATATAAAAATGCGGTTGTCAAAAACGTTGAAGTTTCAGGTGAAATGCACCGATACATTCCGGTTTTGGCCAAAAATGCAGGTTTCAACAAAATTGGCGAAAAAGTGGTTATCCATCAAGCCAGAAAATATGGTGAAACAAAATTTGGAATGGAACGTTTTATAAACGGATTCTTAGATTTAATTACAATCTGGTTTTTATCACGATTCGGAAAAAGGCCAATGCACTTATTTGGCGCAATTGGATCTCTGATGTTCATTATAGGATTTTTATCAGCAGGCTATATTGGTATTTCTAAATTGTATCACATGTACGAAGGAATGAAATATACGCTTGTTACAAACAATCCTTGGTTTTATATCGCTTTGACCACAATGATTTTAGGAACTCAGCTATTCCTTGCTGGATTTTTAGGCGAAATCATTTTAAGAACCAAAAGCAACGAAGCAAGATACAAAGTAGCTCGCGAAGTTAACTTTTAATGCGACATACAAACCCTGCATAATAATTAAATAAAAAAATTGACATGAATATAGCACCTAACATATTAAGCGCCGTAAATGAATGGCTGACACCAACATTTGACAAAGAAACTCAAGTCGCAGTTAAAGAATTGATGACAACTTCTCCAAAAGAACTAGAGGAAAGTTTTTATAAAAACCTAGAATTTGGAACAGGTGGAATGCGTGGCGTTATGGGTATTGGAAACAACAGAATCAATAAATATACGCTAGGAAAAAACACTCAAGGATTATCTGATTATTTACATGAAGTTTTTCCAAATGAGTCTTTAAAAGTAGTTATTGCTTACGACTGTCGTCACAATAGTAACACTTTGGCAAAAGTTGTTGCCGATGTTTTTTCTGCAAACGGAATTCAGGTTTATTTGTTTTCAGATTTGAGACCAACTCCTGAATTGTCTTTTGCACTTAAATATTTAGGATGCCAATGCGGAATCGTTTTAACGGCTTCTCACAATCCGCCAGAATACAATGGATATAAAGTATATTGGCAAGATGGCGGACAAATTGTTCCTCCGCAAGACAAAGCTATTATCAATGTAATTGAAAACTTAAGCTACGACAAAATTAAATTTGATGCCAACGAAAGCCTGATCAAATACATTGACACTGAAATCGACAAAGCTTTTGTAAAATCATCTATTGAAAATGCAAGTTTCAATACTCCTGCTGAAGCAAAAGACAACCTACATATTGTTTTTACTTCTTTGCATGGAACTTCTATAAAATCAGTTCCTGATACTTTATCGCAGGCAGGCTACAAAAATGTGCACATCGTTCCTGAACAAGCTATTCCAGATGGAGATTTCCCAACTGTAAAATCTCCAAATCCTGAAGAACCTGAAGCTTTAGCAATGGCTGTTGCTCTAGCAGAAAAAACAAACTCTGACATTGTTGTTGGAACAGATCCTGATTGTGACCGTTTAGGCGTTGCAGTTAGAGATAATGAAGGCAAATTAATCTTGCTTAATGGAAATCAGACAATGGTTTTAATGACTTCTTTCTTATTAAAACAATGGAAAAAAGCTGGTAAAATCAACGGAAAACAATTTGTAGGCTCAACAATCGTTTCGACTCCAATGATCATGGAATTGGCAACGAGTTATGGTGTTGAATGCAAAGTGGGATTGACAGGATTTAAATGGATTGCAAAAATGATCAAAGATTTCCCTGAACTTCAATTTATTGGAGGCGGAGAAGAAAGCTTTGGTTTTATGGTTGGCGATGCTGTAAGAGATAAAGATGCCGTTGTCGCTACTTTATTAATCTGTGAAGTTGTCGCACAAGCAAAAGCGACTGGAAGTTCAGTTTACAAAGAGCTTTTACAACTGTATGTTGAAAATGGTTTCTACAAAGAATATCTAGTTTCTTTAACCAAAAAAGGAATGGAAGGTTTAGAAGAAATCAACCAAATGATGATCAATTTGCGTCAAAATCCTTTGAAAGAAATCAATGGACAACGAGTGATTATGGTTGAAGACTACGATTCTTCAATTGCTTTAAATTTATTGACTGGGGAAGAATCTACAATGGATATCCCAAAATCTAACGTATTGATTTATTATACTGAAGACGGTTCTAAAATTTGCGCAAGACCAAGTGGAACTGAACCTAAAATCAAATTCTATATCAGTGTAAATGCAGAAATCGAATCAGTTTCAGAATTCGAAGAAGCAGAGAAATTCTTAGACGGAAAAATACAGAATATTATTGCTGATATGCAATTGAAATAAAATTTGAATCCTTTTCCAATTACGCACGATTGTGCACAATTGAAAAAACACATTATAATGAACTCTGATTTGCATTCTTGAAATGCAAGTCAGAGTTTTTTTTATAAAAAAAAGCAAAAAGAAATTGAAAACACCTCAATTGGATTAATTTTGTGCAGTGAAAATTGCTTTACCAAATAATTAAATAATAGTAAAGCCATCAACAAAAAAGAAAATAACATCAAAAAACATAAATGAGTAATTTCAAAAAAATAGTTCCTTTTATATATCCTTATAAAAGATATGCGTATCTCAACATCTTTTTCAATGTATTGTACGCACTTTTTAGCACACTTTCATTCATGTCATTAATTCCTATGATTCAGGTTTTATTCGACCAAACCAAAAGAAATACTGTTAAGCCAGTTTACGAAGGATTATTACACATTAAAACTTATGCTGAAAATTATTTAAGCTATTTTGTAACACAAACGACTGATCAATATGGCGTAGGACGTACACTATCTATAATGGTAGCAGGAGTTATCACTATCTTTTTATTGAAAAATTTAGTAGATTACCTGGCTATGTTTTTCATCAATTTTTTACGAAATGGAGTTTTGAGAGACCTTCGTAATGCGATGTACAAAAAAACATTAGAACTGCCTTTATCTTTCTATTCTGAAAAAAGAAAAGGTGACGTAATTTCAAGAATTTCTGCAGATGTAAACGAATTGCAAACCTCTTTTCTTGCTATTTTAGAACTTATAGTAAAAGAGCCTTTAACGATTGTTTTCACGATTGGAGCCATGCTTTTCATAAGTCCAAAACTGACTTTATTTGTGTTTATTTTCATTCCGGTTTCAGGTTATATTATTTCTTTGATCGGAAAACAGCTTAAAAAGCAATCCTCTAAAGCACAACAGGAACAAGGACATTTCTTATCTACTATTGAAGAGACTATCGGCGGATTAAAAGTCGTTAAAGGCTATAATTCTGAAAATTATTTTAATAATGTCTTCCAAAATTCAACTGAGCGTTTTTTCAAATTATCAAATAGTATTGGTAATCGCCAGAATTTGGCATCTCCTGCAAGTGAGTTTATGGGAATCACCGTAATTGCAATTTTGCTTTGGTACGGTGGTCAAATGGTTTTGATCGATAAAACTCTTGACGGCGCTTCTTTTATTGCCTATATGGGATTGGCATACAATATTCTAACTCCTGCAAAGGCAATTTCTAAGGCATCTTACGGAGTAAAAAGAGGAAATGCCGCGAGCAGAACGTGTTTTAGAAGTTTTAGAGCAGGAAAACCCTATTACAAGCAAAGAAAACGCAATTGAAAAAACTTCTTTTGACAAACAAATAGACATTCAAAACATCAATTTCAAATATGAAGATGAAACTGTGTTAAAAGACTTTTCTCTTCAAATTCAAAAAGGAAAAACTGTTGCCCTTGTTGGCCAATCCGGAAGTGGAAAGAGTACCATTGCTAATTTGTTGACCCGTTTTTATGATGTTAACGACGGAACAATTTCAATTGACGGAATCAACATCAAAGATATGAATCTGCAGTCATTGCGCAGTTTAATGGGATTAGTTACTCAAGACAGTATTTTATTCAATGACACAATCAAAGCAAACATTTCATTAGGAAAACTTGACGCGACAGATGATGAAATTATCGAGGCTCTAAAAATTGCAAATGCTTATGAATTTGTAAAAGATCTTCCTCAAGGAATCTACACTAACATTGGCGACAGCGGAAACAAACTTTCAGGGGGACAAAAACAACGTTTGTCTATTGCCAGAGCAGTTCTTAAAAATCCTCCAATTATGATTTTGGACGAAGCAACGTCAGCGCTCGATACCGAAAGCGAAAAATTTGTTCAGGTTGCGCTTGAAAACATGATGCAGAACAGGACTTCAATTGTAATTGCACACCGTCTTTCAACCATTCAAAAAGCAGACCTAATTGTAGTGATGCAAAAAGGAAGAATCGTTGAGCAAGGAACTCACGAAGAATTAATTGCTCTTAACGGAACTTACAACAAACTAGTTACAATGCAGTCTTTCGAATCTTAAGATTCATAAAAAGAAATAAATCATTTTTACAGATTAAGGAAATATTAAAACACCATTTAATTTTCCTTAATCTGTTTTTATTTTTATAACTTTAGGTAGCTATTGATAATTCTTTAAAAAATGTACATCAATAATCCGAGTATAAAATTGCCCGAAGATCCAGATACTATCGTTTGGAAGTATCTTGACTTATCTAAATTTCTTGATTTATTGCTTTCGAAAAAATTATTCATGTCGCGTTCCGACAAATTTGAAGACCAATATGAAGGGACTTTCAGTGAACCGACTTATGAAGAAATCAAAAAACTGGCCGTCGATAATCCTGACTTTTTAAATTATTACAAAACGCATCGGGAAAAAGTTGCAATAAGCAGTTGGCATATCAACGAATATGAATCCTTTGCCATGTGGCAGATTTTTACACAAAACAGCGAAGGCCTTGCTATTCAATCCACCATTGGAAGATTGCAAAAGGCACTAAAACCCGAAAATAATTTTGACCAATATATCGGCGAAGTAAACTACATCGACTACAAAAAAGAATATATTCCGTTTGATGATTTGTTCTTTCCTTTTTTGTTTAAACGAAAAAGTTTTCAATACGAACGCGAAGTCCGTATTATTACCGACACTTCTAAAAGCACTTTAAAGTTAAATGACGGATTAAAAATCAATGTTGACATCAATCAATTGATCGAGAAGATTTACATTCATCCAAAATCTGAAAACTGGTATAAAAAACTGGTAATTGAATTAGTTGAACGTTTGGATTTTGGTTTTGAAATTGAGAAATCTGATCTTGAAAGCGATATTTTGATTTAAAAGTTGCTAAGGTTCTAAGATACTAAGATGCTAAGTTTTTTTTAGCCACAGATTGTACAGATTAAAAGGATTCTATATTCTAAAAACAATAAAGCCGTTTAAAAATACTTTTAAACGGCTTTTAAAATCTTAGCAACTTAGAATCTTAGTATCTCAGAACCTTAGATCGGTTTATAGGACTTAACTTCCCATTTTTTAGAAGTCAAGTCTATATAATTATAATGTAGAACATCGTTTTTATCAAACTGGCCGTTTTGGTTAGTATCTTCAATTGTTCTAAAATACAAACGGTTTTTAGATTCGATTAAACTCCAATCTACTAATTCCTGAAGATCTGGCGAAACCTTTGTGAAATTTTCACCACTGATATTACTCAAATATAAAGTTTTAATATCTCCAGTATCAATTTTACCATCTTTGTTGGTATCAGAATCTGTTAGCGTATAAACCATTACTTTATTCTGAGTTTTATCTGCAACTGTTTTCAAATAAGTTGCCGTTAAAATCAAAACAGGTTTATCTGATAAAGGTCGAATAGAATCTGAATCTACTTTTTGGAATTTTAAATTCTGAAGATATCCTGTAATTTCATATTCTCCTAGATTCGAAATTGTGAAACTTACATCATTTACACTAGATGAACCATAACGTGCTTTTGAGCCTTTTTCATATACTCTCAAATCGCCCACAGGATGAATCAAATAATTTGTTCCTTCCATTTGAATCGGCAAATCAGCAATCTCAATTTGAGTTGAATCGGTTTTAGCCACAACACTAGCTTTGTTTGAAGCATCATAAATCACTTTCGGCTTCTTCACTTCGTCCTTACAACTCATTGCAGTTCCGATAATTACTAAGGCGATATATTTTATATAGTTTTTCATTTGTGGCAATTATATTAGAATATCAAATATACTATTTTTGATTGTAAATTTTGGCTTTATTGAATTTTACTAAAACGAAGATATTTAAGAATATAAGTCCTAAATAACCTAAAGAAAGTGATCTCCATTTTTGCTTAAAGAAAGAAACTTGAAAATTATGCATTTCTTCTTCTTTTGCTTCTTTTTGTGCCCAGTAAGCTTGTTTCCTCATCAGTTCTCCCGTACCACAATTCATATTACGATGATCAATTGCATCTTTAACTTTTTTATAGGTATTACTGCTTCCTAAAATATAAATATCATTTTTATCTGTTATCCAAGTAGGAGCCTCTTCTTCTGCCAAAATATCAAGAGTCGTGATAAATGTTTGATAATTTGATTTTATACCAAAATGTACCTTAATGCCATTTACAGTATCTTTTTCAACTCTAAGTTTTCTAAGATAAAGTCTCATTTCATTTAAATTTTTCTTTTCAGATTGACTTCCGTCAAAACTAAACACTTTATATTTTCTTAGAGTCGAAAATTTATACTTTTCAAATTCATTCCCAAGAGGAATACTTAGCTCTATCGACGTATAAACCTTAAAGGCATCAACTTTATAAAAATGATACAAGCAGAACAAAGGAATCAAAACCAAAGAAATCATCCCCGGAACGTAAAAAATTCTTTTTCTTTTTTCACGTTTCTCTATCATAACCTCGCATTAATCTTAACGTTAAAAACTCGCGAAGTCATATAATTTGGAATCGCATACTCATTTTTAGAATACACATCGCGAACCCAAGTATTTGTAATTGCATTTTGATTATTGAAAAGATTAAAAATTTCTAATCCAACTGATAATTCTTTGAAATCTTTCAGCCATTTTGCTTTGGCAACTTTTGTACTGCTATCCACAAAAACTTTTGCAAAACCTACATCAGCCCTTCTATAGTCATTCAACCTGTTTTGATATAAATATGGATCTGAATATGCAGGTGCTCCGCCTGGAAGCCCAGTATTATAGACTAAATTCAGATATAATTTCACACTCGGAATATTTGGCATATAGTCCTGAAATAGCATCGCAAACTTCAAACGTTGATCTGTTGGTCTGGCAATATATCCTTTGTTTTCATAATTTTCTTCGGTCTTCAAATATCCAAAACTCACCCAAGATTCTGTCCCTGGAACAAATTCCCCATTCAATCTAAAATCAAGACCTTGCGCGTAGGCTTTTGCATTATTATTGGCAATATATCGAATTCGCACATTATCTATTGAATATACGTTGACATCGGAAAGTGATTTATAATACAATTCGGTTACCCACTTAAAAGGACGATTCCACATTTTAAAATTATAGTCATTCCCTAAAACAATGTGAACTGATTCCTGCGCTTTTACATTTGGATGAACAACGCCATCTAGATCACGAAGCTCCCTATAAAACGGTGGCTGATGATACAATCCTCCTGAAACCCTAAAAACCATATCCATATCCCAATCAGGTTTTATTGCAAATTGAGCGCGCGGACTTAAAACAAACTGATTTTTACCTTCTTCTAAAGCGCCCATGACATTCCAACTCTGAAAACGCGCGCCAACATGATACCAAGCCTGACTAGAGCCAATAGCCGTTTTTTTATTGAACTGCATATAGCCGGAAAGTCTATTTATTGTATTAAAATTTGTCGCTCTAACATCTTGGTAAGGCAACAACGGCCCTGTATAAGGCTGATACGGCTGATTGTTTTTAGGCAAAATTACCAATGGCGGATTAATTGAAAATCCAGCCGAATCGATTACCTCCCACTCGACCACGCGATCACGAATCGATTCTCGAGTATATTTCAAGCCAAATTCCAATTCACTATCATTCATCCATTCTTTAAAACCTTTTATTTCTGCATTAGCAATCAAAGCATCCAGATCATTTTTAGCATGATTTAATTGAGAACCGATACCGCGCGTAAAATCGATATTTTCAACATTTCCATCTTCATCAACATTTCCTAAACGGTATTGTGCCAAAATATCGAAATGTTCCTGTTCTGTAGTATGAAAAAGAGAACCAATTAATTTTAAAGTCAAACTTGGAGAAGCTTTGTAAGTAGTTTTTAAAGCCCCAAAATACGTTTCATATTTATCTTTTTCCTGACCGTCATAATATACCGTCAAAGCCATTGGCTGATCAATTGTTCCAAAATTCGTTTGACGAGATAATGGCTGATACGAATATTTATTCTGAGAAATATTCCCTAAAAAGCTCATTTGCCATTTTTCAGAAATATCATAATTAATATTCGTTTGAATATCAGCAAAAACTGGAGTATAGTTTGTTTCAGTATCCTGACTATTTACCAAAAGACTATTATTTCGGTAACGGATTCCAGTAACGGCGGACCATTTTTTATTTTTAGAAACTAGATCAACAGCAACACTTGCACCCAAAAAACTAGCTTCAAAAGCGGCGCCAAACTGAGTTGGTTTTCTGTAAGTAATATCTAAAACAGAAGATAATTTGTCTCCAAATTTAGCCTGAAATCCTCCTGCCGAAAAATCGACATTTTGCACCAAATCAGTATTGGTAAAACTCAAACCTTCTTGCTGGCCAGAGCGAATCAAAAAAGGACGATAAACCTCGACTTCATTTACATAAACTAAATTTTCATCGTAATTCCCACCACGCACTGCATATTGCGTACTCAAATCATTATTTGAGTTTACTCCCGGCAAAGTTTTTAAAATATTTTCTATTCCAGCGTTTGCTCCAGGAATTCTCTTGATCGTTTCGGGTTCAACATTCACAATGCCTTGAACTCTTTTTTTATTTTTAGAAGAAACAAAAACTTCGCCCATTTGCTCGGCCGAACTGCTCATTACCGGATTAAAAAGAAAAACTTCGTTTGGTTTCAAACTTACCACAAGGCTCATCATTTTTAGAGAAACGTGGGTAAAAATCAAAGACACTTTTTTATTTGCTGACACTTCAATATCAAAAACTCCATTTTGATCTGACTGAACAACATTTCCTAGATACGAAATATTAACATCTGCAACTGGATGATTTTCCGTATCTAAAATAACACCTTTAACATGAGCATTTTGAGAAAATGCAATAGATCCGATGCATAAAAAAAGAAAACAAGTATTAGCCTATATTTATTCAAACGTTTAGATTTTATTTTTGTTGACTTCTAAAAAAATTAGTTTCAAAGAAACCGATATTTCCAACATTATCAGCCACTTCGATTTTTAGATTATTTTCACCTTCAAGCAAAAACGCATCCTCAAAAGTATGTGTAATTTTTCTAGTTTTATTATCATATTCAAACAAAATCCAATTTCCGTTCAAGTAACCATTATAAGATTTAATTCCTGATCCCGCATCACTTATTGTAAGTTGTATTTTCTTTACATCGCTAATCCATTTTCCTTGAATTGGTTTTGCGATTGAAATTTTAGGCGCAATAGTATCCAAAACCAATCCAAACTGACCTAAAGTTTTTGATTTCGCTGTAAAAACATCTCCTTTTCTGGAAGTTGCATTATAACTACCGCTTCTTCCTATGAAAAGTTTGTCTCTCAAAGCTTCATCATAAGTATCATCTTTAATTGTAATCGTAAAATTTGAATGTACCGGAATAACATCTTCATGAATATATATTTTGTTGTTTTTCACATCAAAATTCAAATTAAAATCTTCGTAAAAAGTACCTGCCGGAAAAAACACAGACATATTATCTTTTTCAAAATTGGTATCTTTATTATATCTCACAAAATATTTTGACGTAATTGGCTCCTCTGGAATAAGCGGTGTTTCGGCATCATATTCAACTGGAACGGTGATTGAATTCATATTGCCACTGTAATCTGAAACTTCAATTCTGTAAGTTGAAGCTAAATTTGGCCGCGCCGAAATTATTCCTCTAACAGAATCCGTTTTAATAATGCTTAGCGCATAAGGCGTTTTCATAAAAAGCTTCTGAATACGCTGGCTTGTCTTTTTATATCTCGGATAATCGATAAAGGCATTGATAAATCTCATTTCATCAAATGAATACGTATTAAACTGATAATTATAATTCTGATTTCCGTTTAAAAAAGTCGAGACATTAAAAACGCCATTTTTATTAAAAGAAACATCATCGGTATCGACAGCATTAATTCCGAAACCAATTTTCCCGTTTGTTTTAACTTTTCCTGCAAGATAAGTTCCATCTTTTTGCAAAACCAAATTAAGCATCAGTGGCTGTTTTGACTGATTGACTACAGAATTATACAACGGATAAACATACAAACTTGACAAAGTAGGTTTTTTGGTATCTTTTATATTTTTATCAAAGCCAAAAAACATTGGATTAATCACAAATTCTGACTTTGTATCACGAATCTCAAAATGCAAATGTGGCCCTTCAGACGATCCTGTATTTCCAGAAAGCGCGATCAATTGGCCTTTTGTTACAGGCAATTCATCCGGTTTTGGGAACATTTCAATCTCAAAAGCTTTTTCTTTATAGTGCGTTTTTTGAATATAATCCTGAACAGCGCCAACTGCAGTTTGTAAATGTCCATAGACAGAAGTATACCCGTTTGGATGTGTGATATAAATGCATTTCCCATTGCCAAAAGTCGAAATCTTGATTCTTGAAATATATCCATCAGCCACAGCATATACATTCAAGCCTTCTCTTTGATTTGTTTTTAAATCAAAACCCGCGTGAAAATGATTAGGCCTCAGCTCTCCAAAATTTCCAGAAAGTTGCATCGGAATATCAAGTGGGGCGCGAAAATAATCTTTAGGATACTGGCTTTGAGCAAAAATAAAATGACTAAATAATAAGGTGAACAAGGTAAATTTCATAAACAACATTTTTGCTAAGATAAAAAAATATGAGGCCAAAACCGAGTATTTAGCTACAAAAATACAATTGACTGAATTTCATCTATTTGGTTATTTTAACTACAAAAAAATCGATAAAAAATTGCATTAATAAAAAGGAATACTAACTTTGTATGATTAAGTAATGAATAGGATTTATAATGAGTGTAATTGCCGAAATAATTGATACTCTTGAATATAAAGTCGAGAAGCTTTTTGAGAAGTCAAAAGGTTTGGAGAAAAACAATCAGGATTTACAATTAGAACTAGCCAAAGCTGTGCAAATTATCCAGAAGCAATCTGAAGAAATTGAAGCTTTGAAAAAGCAATATGAGACACTTAAAATAGCCAATTCGTTGCTCGGCGACGACAATAACAAGAGAGAGACAAAGCTTAAAATAAATTCATTAATTCGCGAAATTGATTACTGTATAGCGCAACTATCAGATTAGTAAAAACATGGACGGAAAGCTTAGAATCAAAATATCAATTGCAGATCGTGTTTACCCTTTAACGGTTGAACCTGCTCAGGAAGAAGGACTTAGAAGTGCTTCTAAAAAAATTGATACAATGATTAAGCAATTCGAAGAAAATTACGCAGTTCGTGACAAACAAGATGTATTAGCTATGTGTGCATTGCAATTTGCATCACAAGTTGAACAAAAACAAATTGATAACGCAATCGATGGAGAAGAAACCATCGAAAGAATTAAAAAATTAAATTCGCTATTAGATCAATATCTCGAAAAATAAACGTTCTTTACAGAAACTAAGATACTGCCTACATTAGTTCACAATTGGTAAACTCAACACTAACAATTTAGAATGAGCAAATCGTCGCTACTATAGTATGCCCTCCTTTTGGCTGGGAAACTTGAACAGTGAGTTAGCTCAAAACTTGTCTTTACGAGTTTATACAAGCAATTAATGTAGGCTTTTTTTATATATAAACCCTAACAAACATGAGCATCATAACGATCATTATTGGTATTGTAGGAATTGCGACTGGTTTTGCAATTGCTAAAATCATCGAGAAAAGCAATATTTCTAATCTAATCAAAAACGCTAAAAAAGAAGCGACTTCAATTTTGAAAGATGCTAATTTAGAAGCTGAAAATATTAAAAAAGATAAAATTCTTCAAGCAAAAGAGCGTTTTATCGAATTAAAATCGGAACACGAACAAGTTATTTTAGCACGTGATAAAAAAGTTGCTGAAGTAGAAAAACGAGTGCGTGATAAAGAATCTCAAGTTTCGAATGAACTTTCGAAAGCTAAAAAAGTAAATGATGATTTTGAGGCTAAAACTGCTGAATATCAAAATAAAATTGAGCTTTTGGACAAAAAACAAGCTGAAGTTGACAAACTTCACAAAAGCCAATTACAACAACTTGAGGTAATTTCAGGACTTTCTGCTGAAGAAGCAAAAGAGCAATTAGTTGAAGGCTTAAAAGCCGAAGCTAAAAGCAAAGCAATGTCGCACATTCAAGATACTATTGAAGAGGCTAAACTTACTGCACAACAGGAAGCTAAAAAAATCATCATTAATACAATTCAAAGAGTTGGAACTGAAGAAGCAGTTGAAAACTGTGTTTCTGTATTCAACATTGAGTCTGACGATGTAAAAGGTAGAATTATTGGACGTGAAGGACGAAACATCAGAGCTTTAGAATCGGCTACAGGTGTAGAAATTATTGTTGACGATACTCCAGAGGCTATTATCCTTTCTTGTTTTGATCCAGTTAGAAGAGAAATCGCTCGTTTGTCATTACATAAACTTGTAACTGATGGACGTATTCACCCAGCAAGAATTGAAGAAGTTGTTGCAAAAACAGCAAAACAAATCGATGACGAAATTATTGAAGTTGGAAAACGTACTGTAATAGATTTAGGAATTCACGGGTTACACCCTGAATTGATCAAAGTTGTAGGTAGAATGAAATACCGTTCTTCTTACGGACAAAACTTATTACAGCACTCTAGAGAAGTTTCTAAACTTTGCGGTATCATGGCGACTGAATTAGGCTTGAACGTAAAACTTGCAAAAAGAGCTGGTTTATTACACGATATTGGAAAAGTGCCAGATACAGAAAGTGATTTGCCACACGCACTTTTAGGGATGCAATGGGCTGAAAAATATGGTGAGAAAGAAGAAGTTTGCAACGCGATTGGAGCACACCACGATGAGATTGAAATGAAATCATTATTATCACCAATTATTCAGGTTTGTGATGCGATTTCTGGAGCTCGTCCGGGAGCACGACGCCAAGTTCTTGATTCATATATTCAGCGTTTGAAAGACCTTGAAGATGTTGCTTACGGATTCAGCGGTGTTAAAAATGCATATGCAATTCAGGCTGGTAGAGAACTTCGTGTAATTGTAGAAAGTGAAAAAGTTTCTGATGATAATGCCGCAAACTTATCATTTGAAATTTCTCAAAAAATTCAGACTGAAATGACTTATCCAGGTCAGGTAAAAGTAACAGTAATTAGAGAAACGAGAGCAGTGAACATTGCAAAGTAATTCTCTTTTCAAATAAACAAAAAAGGCTATCTTTTCAGATAGCCTTTTTTGTTTTTATGTTCTTATTCGAAAAACGAAATTATAAATCGCCGAATATAATTTTAAAACTTGTGCCCACTCCTACTTTACTTTCAACACAAATAGTCCCCTTCATTGCCTCGATTTGATTTCGCGTGATATAAAGGCCAATTCCGCGCGCATCTTCATGCTTATGAAACGTTTTATACATTCCGAATAAAAGATCGCCGTGAACCGCCAAATCAATCCCCAAACCATTATCTGTAATTTTTAATGACTTATGTCCTTCTGGCTCAATTGCAAAATCAAAAACAATCAGAGGATCACGATCAGGATGCGCATATTTTATTGCATTTGTGGTAAAATTCAACAAAACACTTTCTAGATAAGCCGGATTGAAATTTATCGTCAAATAATTTGGAACATTGTTTACGATGGTCACATTTTTGCGTTTGTCGTAACCTTTAATCGCTGAAATAGTTTTTTCTATGTATTCACAAAGCTTCAAGGGAACAACAGCAATATTGATATTGCTTTGCGTTTTTACAATTTGGGTTAAGTTTGAAATCGTATCATTCAAATCATTCGAAACGGTTCTTAAATGCACCAGCATTTCGCTTACAGTCTGCTTGTCAACATCAGCATCGATAAAATCTAATATCGATTTTATGTTTCCTGCCTGCGTATTTAGATTATGAGAAACGATATGCGAAAAATTCAACAATCTACTATTTTGATCGCTGTATAATTTCATTGTTTTTAACAGCTCAAGCTCTTTTTCTTTTTGTTGAGAAACATCAGTATGTGTTCCTATTACTCGCAAAGGCTTGTCGTTTTCATCGCGTTTTATAACTTTTCCGCGATCGAGAATCCATTTGTAATTGCCACTTGACGTCATTACACGATGGTAATTTTCATAATAAGGAATCTTGTTATCAAAATGCTCATGAATATCTGAATAATACTTAGGAAGATCATCCGGATGAACAATTTTGTCCCAACGTTCTGGATCATCAAAAATATCTGTTGATTCTAATTCTAATATCTTGAGAGAAAGCGAAGAATAAAAAACTTGGTTGGTCACCATATCCCAATCCCAAATTCCAACTGTAGAGGCATCTAGGGCAAACTGAAATCTTTCTTCAGAAATACGAAGCCTTTCTTCTTTATCTTTTAAATCTGTGATATCAGAAACATGGCCAAAGAAGCTAACATTTCCATCTGAAGACAATTCTGTTTTTGAAGCTACTTTAAACCAGCGAAGTCCTTTCTTTGGCAAAACTGCCCTAAATTCAACTTCCCAAGGTTTAATTTCTTTTCGCGCTTTAACTAAAGACTGAAAAAACAAATCTCGATCCTGCGGAAATATTCTATCGTAGATTATGAATTTAATATCATTCGTAAATTCTTTAGCAGAAATTTCGAAAATATCATCAGCAGACTTGCTGACAAGTGGGAAAGAATAGTTGTTATTGTTATCGATTACAAATTGAAAAAGCAAATCAGGCATTTCAGCCAATAATTTTTTATAAAAATTATTTACTTCAAGGCAATCTTCATTTCCATACAAATCAAAAACCATATAATAACATTTATGCAAAATTGAGTCATTTTTACCTCTCAAATCAAAAAACGTGCAGTTTGTCGATTTTATTTGCTTTTAGTAGAAATTATCATACAATATATTAATTTTTGAAATAAAAATTAACTTTAAAGCAAAAAAAATCACTTTCTTGGATGAAAAGTATGCATTACTTCTTTTAAAAAACTTCTGTCCAAATGCACATAAATTTCTGTTGTGGTAATTGATTCATGCCCCAACATTAATTGAATGGATCTTAAGTCGGCCCCGTTTTCTAAAAGATGCGTTGCAAAAGAATGACGCAATGTATGCGGACTGATATTTTTATGCAAACCAACTTTTACTGCCAAGTCCTTTATGATTGTAAAAATCATCGCACGTGTAAGCTGATTTCCTCTTCGGTTTAAAAATAATGTATCCTCATGACCTTTTTTAATATTCAAATCAGGACGCACTTCATCTTTATAAATCTCAATATATTTTTTAGTCAGTTTTCCAATTGGAACAAAGCGTTCTTTATTTCCTTTTCCAGTAATTTTTATAAAACCTTCATCAAAATAGAGATCCGATATTTTAAGCGTAACCAATTCTGAAACACGAAGACCGCACCCATATAAAGTTTCCAAAATTGCTCTGTTGCGTTCTCCTTCATTGGAACTCAAATCAATTGTTGCAATTAAGGCATCTATTTCTTCGACAGATAATGTATCAGGCAATTTTCTCCCAGTTTTTGGGCTCTCGATTAATTCCAGAGGATTATCATTTCTATAATCTTCAAAAATCAAATAATTAAAAAAGCTTTTCAACCCCGAAATGATTCTGGCCTGCGAACGCGGATTCACTTCTTTTGCTACCGAGTAAATAAACTGTTGCAAAGTTTCATCTGAAATTTTCACCGGCGAAACCTCAATTTTATTTTGTTCCAAAAAAAGGCATAATCGCTCTATATCAAATCCATAGTTTTCGATTGTGTTTTTAGACAAGCCTCTCTCAATTCGCAAATACGATTGATAATCTTTTATATATCGGTTCCAATTCATACTTACAAAGTAAATACTTTTTGGATATAAAAAAACCTTCCTGAAATTTAGGAAGGTTTTAAAATATGAGATTTTCTAAAATTAGAATTTGTAGCCTACAGATAATGAAAAAACACCGTTATGAAGTTTTGAATCATCACCATCTTCTGTTTTTGCAATGTTTGCCAATCCAAGATTGTATCTAATATCTGCCGAAAAATGATCTGTAAAATCATAACCCGCTCCAAGGTTTAAACCAAAATCAATCGACTCAAAAATATCTTTAACATCCATTTCATTTGAACCATTAAAACCATCAATTGTTGTTTTCATTTTAGCAGAAGTTAAAAAACCGATTTGCGGACCTGCTTCGATATTAAACTTTTCCGCAACATAATATTTAAACATTACCGGAACATTTATATAAGATAAATTAAAACAGACATCACCTGTATAAGTTATCCCGTTTTCATCTTCTCCCATTTGATTTACTGCCTTTGGACCTTGAGTTGAATACAAAAGCTCTGGTTGGATTGCGAATTTATCTGATAACTTAATTTCTGCAAAACCCCCTACATGGAATCCTGCTTTAGATTTCAAATCTACACCTTCAGTATCACCAGAAAAGTTAGAAAGATTCAAACCTCCTTTTACTCCAAATTTAACATCTTGAGCATTCGCAAGTCCAAATGCCATAACTGCAAGTGCAGATAAAATAATTTTTTTCATTTTTTGATTTCTTTGTTTTTTAATTATTTTTTTCACACAAAAGCCTTCCATTATAAACGAAAGGCTAATTTGTTTTCTTTTTATTTTATTAGAATTTATATCCTACAGATACCGAGAAAACACCGTTATTAGTTTTGAAATCTGCCTCGTCTGGAACATCAGCAATATTTGACAAACCTACATTGTAACGCACTCCCGCAAAAAAGTGTTCTGTAAAGTCGTATCCTGCTCCAAAATTAATTCCAAAATCTACGCTTTTGAAAGAGTCTTTAATATCCTCATCCTCATTTTTTGCAGATAACAAAAATCCTACTTGAGGTCCAGCCTCAATGCTTAACTTTTCAATTACATAATATTTAGCCATAACTGGAACATTCAAATAAGAAAGTTTCAATGTAGAGTCAAAGCCATCTTCACTAAAATCTGCTCCTTGTCCAGAAAACAATACCTCTGGTTGCACTGCAAATTTGTCACTTAGTTTAATTTCAGCTAAAGCGCCAACGTGAAAGCTTGTTACACCATCGCCATCTAAATCACCGCCTAGATTAGCAAAGTTCAAACCTCCTTTTACTCCAAATTTAACATCTTGTGCATTCGCAAATCCAAATGCCATAACTGCAACTGCAGATAAAATAATTTTTTTCATTCTTAATTCTTTTTTATTTGGTTAAAATTAATGAGCCAAATATAGGAGCACTATAATGAAAAAACTTACGGAAAAACGTAATTGCACAAATTTTATCGATTAACGTTGCAAATAATATTTGACAACCATTTCTTTTGAAATTACAAAACATAAAAAACCCTTGCTCATATTGTGAAGAAGGGTTTAAAAATATTTTAAAAACTCAGATTAGAATTTATAAGCTAAAGTCAATGCTAAAACACTATTTTTTCTACTATCATAGTAATCATAAATATCATCATAATCCTTATCAAAAACACCAGACAGGCCTACTGTGTAACGCAAACCTACTGCTAGATGATCTGTAAAATTATAACCTGCACCAAAATTAAACCCATAATCTGCCGTTCTGTAAAGGTCTTTAACATCTTTACTATTATGTTTAGCCGAAATTAAAAACCCTAACTGTGGCCCACCTTCAACTGTAAATTTTTTAGTCACGTAGAACTTTGCTAATACAGGAATATTAATGTAATTCAGTTTTAATTCGGACGAACCATCAGGACCACCTACCGATTCATAGGAAGCTCCCTGTCCAGAAAACAAAATCTCTGGCTGAATAGCTAATCTTTCAATAATTTTAATTTCAGCAAAACCACCAACTTGAAACCCAACAAGCGCATCAGAACTTGAATCTCCCGTAAGACTTGTAAGATTCAATCCTCCTTTTATTCCAAACCTAGTTTCCTGAGCATTACTAAATACAAAAGCCATAAGTGCAATCGCTGATAAAATAATTTTTTTCATTCTAATTTGTTTTGGGTTAAAATTAATAGACCAAATATAAGAGCAACATAATCATAAACCTTACGGGAAAACGTAACAACAAAAGTGCTTGCGAAATAAATTTGATCATTTTTTTAAATGCAAAATATAACATTAAAACAAAATCTACTTTAATGATCACTTTCAAAAAAAACTTCCTCAAAAAATGAGGAAGTTTTTAAAATTTTGATTTAAAAAATCAAATTAGAACTTATATGCCAAAGTCAAAGCTAAAACACTGTTTTTTGGACTATCGTAATATTCATCAATATCGTCTACATCATAGTCAGCAATATTAGATAAACCTACTGTATAACGAATTCCTGCAGACACATTATCAGTGAAATTATATCCGAGTCCAAAGTTAAACCCTGTATCAACAGATTTAAAACTATCTTTTACATCTTCACCTTCGCTTTTTGCAGAAACCAAAAAGCCTAACTGCGGGCCAGCCTCAGCCGTAAACTTCTTTGTAATGTAAAATTTAGCCAGAACAGGAACATTGATGTAATTTAATTTTTCGTCGAAATCGTCTCCAGCAAATTCAAGTTTAGCTCCTTGTGTAGAAAACAAAACCTCTGGCTGTATTGATAATCTGTCAATGATTTTAATTTCAGCAAAACCTCCGATTTGAAAACCAACTAGAGAATTGGCATCCCAATAATCTCCTCCTGCAAAGGTTGTAATGTTAAGTCCTCCTTTTATTCCAAATCTTGTATCCTGAGCATTACTAAATGCAAAAGCCATTAATGCAATAGCTGATAAAATTATTTTTTTCATTCTAATTTGTTTTGGGTTAAAATTTTAATTGATCAAATATAAAATTATCCTTACTAAAAACAAATTAGGTTTTTAACAAATAAATTAGTACTCAAAAAAAGCCCTCCTCAAAAAACAAGGAAGGCCAACAAAAACTAACTAAATGTTTTTTGTTTAAAAATGTAATGCAAATCCAATATTGAATTGGAAAACACTTTTGTAATAGTCATCGTTTAAAGAAATATTGTAACGAAGCCCTGGCTCAACAGAGACATTTTTACCTACAAACCACGCATATCCACCTTGTAGGCCAATAAAAGAAGGATTTTCATCTAAACCTTTTACGCTCATCCCTGTATAAGAAGCCTCAAGAGGAAATTTATTTAATAAATAATATTTCGCTCCAACTTTATACGAAATAGCATTTGCACTATGGCCAAAATCCTCATAACCTAGACCAGCTTTTACCGCTAAATTATCTGCTACAAAGTATCCACCTTCTGCACCAGCTCCCCAAGTTGTCTCTCCATCTGTAGACTCCAAATGAAAGCCTGTATTCCCAACGTGAGTAGCTCCAAAAGAAGTATTAGTTTCAATTAACCATTTTCCTTTTGCTGTTTGTTCTTGTGCATTTGCAAAACCGAATGTCAAAACTGCAATAGCGACCAAAATAACTTTTTTCATAATATATTTTTTTTAATTACGAAAACGAAAGTAAAAATATACTTACTAAATAAACTCCTTTATAAGATCAGAAAACAATAAAATAAGACAGAATTAGATTACAAATAATCAACTGAAAATCATATATTTAAAGCAAACACAAAGAGAAAAACCTCTAAAAAGTGAGAATTTTAATAATATTATAATCTAACATGTAAAACAATAAATTCTAAATAATGTAGTTTTGAATTGTAGATAACATATAAAATACCAATTTTTAAAAGACATTTTTATGAAGAAATTATTTTTAGCGACTGTAATGTTCCTGGCAAGCATCAACTGCAATACACGCACAATTATTAAAAATCGGGGTAAAAGCTGGGGTGAACTTTGCCAATCAGCATGGGGACGCTAGTTTTGATGGAATTTCTGTTGACAAAGAAGGCTTAACAAGCTATCATGCAGGTTTAGTAGCAGAATTAAAATTGTTAGAAAAATTTTCAATCCAACCGGAGCTTTTATATTCAACACAAGGAGCAACTTACAAAAATGCTGTTGACGAATTTAAAAATGAACTTGGGTATTTATCTATTCCAGTAATGGCTAAATTCTACATGACTAAATCTTTAAGTTTAGAAGTAGGTCCGCAGGCATCATTTTTATTAAGTAATAAAAAAGAATTTGATGTTCAAGATCCTAAAACTTTTGACTTTGCAGTTAATGCTGGACTTGGCCTAAAAATCACTGAAGGGCTTTTTGTTCAGGCGCGTTATGGTCTAGGTTTGACTGAAGTTTCAACGCATGCTGATCTTAAAAACTCAGTATTCCAGCTTTCTGCAGGATTCATGTTCTAAAAAGAATATCACATACTTTTATAAAAACCGCTCTATTAATTAGTGCGGTTTTTTTATTTTTACAGAATGCAATGGCAATGCCAAAATTCAATCGCAATATCAAAAAATGTAATACCTCAACATAAATAATTTAAACATGAAAATCTGTATTATCAACGGGCCCAATTTAAATCTTTTAGGAAAAAGAGAACCAGAAGTTTATGGTAGCCAAACTTTTGAAGATTATTTTGAAACGTTGAAAGAAAAATTTCCAAACATCGATCTTTACTATTATCAAAGCAATATTGAAGGCGAACTGATTGGCAAAATTCAGGAAGTCGGATTTTCATTTGATGGAATTATTCTGAATGCAGGCGCCTATACACATACTTCTATAGGCTTGGGAGATGCAATGAAAGCGGTTACAACTCCTGTAATCGAAGTTCATATCTCGAATACGTATGCCCGTGAAAGCTTCAGACACCAATCGTATTTATCTGGAAATGCCAAAGGCGTTATTTTAGGTTTTGGATTAAAAAGCTACGAATTGGCAATTCAATCTTTTCTTTAATATACGGTCAGCCTGAGCGTAGTCATCTGCACAAAATAGGCTTCGACTTCGCTCAGCCTGACAAACGAATTAATTTGTTTTTTACAGTTTAGAATTTAACAAATTATTAATACCCTCAGATTCAAGTTATTCTATTTTTGTAAGATAAACCACTTACATGAGAAACTTTATTTTATCTGCCCTTTTATTTTTTTCATTTTCTGCCTTTGCCCAAATCAAAGGAACAATAACCGATGAAAAAGGAAATCCGTTGCCATTTGTTTCTGTTTTTGAAGAAAATACTTATGTTGGAACGACTTCAAACGAACACGGAAAATATCAATTAAATGTAAAAGAGCCCGGCAAAAACAAAATCATTTTTCAGTATCTAGGCTTTAAAACGCAAAAAATTGTTGTTTCCTCAGACTCGAAAACGATCACTCTTGATGTAAAAATGTTTGAAGAAAGTTTTGCGTTAAATGAAGTGGTCATTGATCCTAAAAACAATCCCGCAGACGCCATCATAAAAAGTGCGATTGCAAACAAAAAAGACAATTCAGATAAAACAGGACGCTACACAGCCGATTTTTATTCGAAAGGAATGTTCAAAGTAAAAGATTTGCCAAAAAAATCTTAGGCCAAAAAGTTGATCTTGGCGAAGATATGGCTTCAAATTTAGATTCAACTGGAACAGGAATTTTATATTTATCTGAAACCGTGTCCAAAATCTCTTTTGAGAAACCCGATAAATTAAAAGAGAAAATAATCGCTTCGAAAATCTCCGGAAACAATCGAGGATACAGCTACAATACGGCCGCATTGTCAACTTATGATTTTTACGACAACACTTTAGATTTTGATATCAAACTCATTTCTCCGATTGCCGATAATGCTTTCAGTTATTATAAATACAAACTTGAAGGTACTTTTTTTGACGATAACAACCATCAAATCAACAAAATTAAAGTTACTCCAAAACGAGACAAAGAACCCGTTTTTGAAGGCTACATCTATATTATTGATGATAGTTTTGCGATTTATGCTATTGATTTAGATATCAAAGGTTATCGTATGAAAAATGAATTTACCGAAATAATGAACTTGAAACAAAGCTTCAGCTATAATTCGGCAAATAAAATATGGTCAAAAAATGCGCAATCGCTCTCTTTTAATGCTGGTGTTTTTGGAATTAAATTCTCTGGGACATTTAATTATGTGTATTCCAATTATGAATTCCCAGCTTCTTTCGAAAAGAAAACCTTCGGAAATGAAATTGTGGCTTTCGAACCGCTTGCTAATAAAAAAGACGATGCTTTCTGGAATTCGATTCGTCCAATTCCTTTAACCCTTGAAGAAAGCAACGATTATACTAAAAAAGACAGTCTGTTAACCATTAGAAAATCAAGAAAATATACGGATTCCATTGACGCAAAAAACAATAAATTTAAAGTTTGGGATGTTTTAATGGGCTATGATTATAAGAATACATTCAAAAGTTATTCTTTCAATTACAAAGGATTATTAAACATAAGCTCTTTAAGTTTCAATACTGTTCAAGGCTTCAATTTAGATTCTGGCTTTTCATTTAGAAAATGGAATGAAGAAAAAGGGAAAAGCACATCTATAAGCACAACTTTCAATTACGGCTTTTCCGACGATCGTTTACGCGTCATAGGTGAATTTAGCCATCGATTCAACACTATAAATTACGCTTCGATTTATGTTTCTGGAGGAACAAAAACAGCACAATTTAATAATGCAGAACCTATCACAAAATTTGTCAATTCGATAAGTTCTTTATTTTTCAAAGACAATTATATGAAATTGTATAATTTGGAATTTGCCCAAATCAATTACGGTCAAGATGTTGCAAACGGAATAAACCTCAACGCAAAAATTGCTTACGAACAACGAAAACCACTTTTCAACACAACCGATTATTCTTTCTTCAAGCAGGATGATATTTATTCGTCCAATAATCCACTGGCGCCAAATGATTTCACAACACCAGCCTTTGATCAACATCATTTATTTAAAACTGCGTTGAGTGCCAGAATTAATTTTGCGAACAAATACATTTCAAGACCAAATGAAAGGTTTAATGTCAAAAACGATAAATACCCGACCGTATATTTAATTTTTGAAAAAGCCTTTCGTCGCCAGCGAGAAAAAATATGAATTTGAGCGAATTGGCGCTTCTGTCCAATATGATTTATCGTTAGGAAACAAAGGAATTCTAGGAACAAATTTCAGAGCAGGAAAATTCTATAATGCCGAAAACATCGCTTTTATGGATTATAGGCATTTCAACGGAAATCAGACTCACATTGGCACAACAGACCGTTATTTGAATGTTTTCAATCTAATGCCATATTATGCAAATTCAACAAATGACAGCTATTTTGAAATGCATTTAGAGCACAACGACATGGGATTTGTAACCAATAAAATTCCACTCATCAATCTTTTAAAATCAACTATGAATATCGGATTTCATAGTTTGGCAATTCCAGACCGAAAACCATATTCTGAATTCACAGTCGGTTTAGACAATCTAGGTTTTGGAAAATTCAAATTATTCCGAGTTGATTATGTTCATTCTTATCAAGGTGGCGTACAGCAGAATGGTGTCGTATTTGGATTGAAGATTTTGAATGTTTTAGATTAAAAAGATATTAAGTTGCTAAGGTTCTGAGATACTAAGTTTTTTCTCTTCTTAAGATCTAAAAAAAATGACTTTCTTTGAATGGGCTTCGATTTCGCTCAGCCTGACAAAATTGGCATTCGCTTCCAATAGGAAAAAAACTTAGCATCTTAGCATCTCAGAACCTCAGCATCTTTAACTATAATCATCTGGCTCAACATGTATCAAAACATGCCCAAGTTCTGGAATCTCTTTTCTTAAAGTATCTTTTAATAAGTGCGCTAAATCGTGCCCTTCTTTTACCGAAATTTTGGCAGAAACAATCGCATGCAGATCAACATGGTATTTCATTCCTGCTTTACGTATAAAGCATTTTTCTGTCCCAAGAATTCCAGGAACCAATAAAGCTTTTACACGAATTTCTTCTACTAAATCTTCATGAAGATTTTCGTCCATGATTTCGCCGAGCGCAGGTCTGAAAATTTTGTAACTGTTATACAAAATAAAAAATGTCGCAAAAAGTGCGACCCAATCATCTGCAGATTCATAGCCTTTTCCCATTATGAGCGCAATCGAAATTCCGATGAAAGCGGCAACAGAAGTAATTGCATCGCTTCGATGATGCCAAGCATCAGCCGCTAGGGACGAACTATTTGTCTGCCTGCTTCTCTTCATTACCAATCGAAAAGAATATTCTTTCCAGATAATTATTCCGCCAAGTACATATAATGTCCAAGATTTTGGCAAATCATGTGAAGTTCCAATATTGGAAACGCTTTCATAACCAATAATTGTTGCTGAAGTAATTAAAAACCCAACAACCAAAAAAGTAATTAGAGGTTCTGCGCGCCCGTGTCCGTAAGGATGGTTTTCATCAGCTGGCTTATTCGAATATTTGATTCCGAACAGCACCAATAAAGACGCAAATATATCTGTCGTTGATTCTATTGCATCAGCAATCAGGGCATATGAATTGCCAAAAAAACCTGCGAGACCTTTTATAAGTGCCAAGCAGGTGTTTCCTATTATACTAAAAATAGTAGCTTTTATAGCTTTTTGTTCGTTTGTCATTTAGACTATTTTTTTCGCCACGAATTCACGAATTATTTTTTATAATCTTTGAAAATAAAAATTCGTGAATTCGTGGCTAATCAACTTTTTAAGCTCTCACGATTTTTGCTCCGATTGCTCTTAAACGTTCATCGATGCGCTCATATCCACGGTCGATTTGTTCGATATTCTGGATTGTACTTGTTCCTTTTGCAGAAAGCGCCGCAATCAATAATGAGATTCCTGCACGAATATCAGGAGATGACATTGTAGTTGCTTTCAATTGAGATTCGAAATTATGTCCCATAACCACTGCTCGGTGCGGATCACATAACATAATTTTAGCTCCCATATCAATCAATTTATCCACGAAGAACAAACGGCTTTCGAACATTTTTTGGTGAATTAAAACATCTCCTTTTGCTTGTGTTGCCACTACCAAAACAATACTTAGCAAGTCAGGTGTAAATCCTGGCCATGGTGCATCAGCAATAGTTAAGATAGAACCATCGATATCTGTTTTTACTTCATATCCATCTTTATGAGCAGGAATATAAATATCATCATTACGTTTCTCAACCGTAATTCCAAGTTTTCTAAAAGTATTCGGAATCAAACCTAGGTTTTCCCAGCTTACATTTTTGATGGTGATTTCGCTTTTTGTCATAGCCGCAAGACCAATCCAAGAACCAATCTCGATCATATCAGGAAGAATTCTGTGCTCACATCCTCCAAGGCTTTCAACACCTTCTATCGTCAATAAGTTGGATCCAACTCCTGTGATTTTAGCCCCCATAGAGTTCAGCATCTTACATAATTGCTGTAAGTAAGGCTCGCATGCGGCGTTGTAAACTGTAGTTGTTCCTTTCGCTAAAACTGCGACCATTACAATGTTTGCAGTTCCAGTTACAGAAGCTTCATCAAGAAGCATATCTGTTCCTTTAAGACCTTCTTCAGGAGTTTCTACTCCATAAAAATGATCTTCTCTGTTATATCTGAATTTTGCTCCAAGGTTAATGAAACCTTCAAAGTGCGTATCTAATCTACGACGACCAATTTTATCACCTCCTGGTTTTGGAATATATCCTTTTCCGAAACGAGCCAAAAGCGACCCAACAATCATAATAGAACCACGAAGCGCTCCACCTTCTTTCTTGAAAGCTTCAGTTTCTAAATATCCAACATTAACCTCATCAGCCTGAAAAGTGATTGAACCTGGTTCATTGCGTTGAATTTTCACCCCTAAATTACCCAACAAAGTGATTAATTTATTGATGTCTATAATATCAGGAATGTTATTAATTTTTACTTTCTCTCCTGTTAGAAGCACGGCACATAAAATTTGTAATGCCTCATTTTTTGCTCCTTGCGGAGTGATTTCTCCTTTTAAAGGAGTTCCTCCTTCGATTTTAAAAATTCCCATAGATTTTTTTAAGGTTCTAAGGTTCTGAGATTCTGAGGTTCTAAGGTAAAATTCTTAGCATCTTAGTCCCTTAGCATCTTAGCCCCTTTTATTTCTGATTATTGTTTTTTTGAAAGTTTTTCTGTTTACTTCCTTTATTGTTTTTGTTGTTTTGTGTTTTTGCCTGTCCGCCAGAAGCTGTTTTGTTTGACACACGTTTGTTGGTGCGCATCAAATCTGTAGTATTCAAAAGTTCTTCGGTGCTGTGCAACAAATTGATTTTTCCGCCTGATAGCTCGTACAAATGTTCAAAAATCACATCGTCTTTTACAGTGTCTTTATTCCAACTCAAGAAAGATTTTTTCATGTGATTTGCAATAACCATCACAAGAGCGTTTTTCATTTCGCCTTCTTCCCATTTATTGGCAACATCAATCATATATTTAATGTTGTTTCCATAAAATCTGTATTTCGGAAAATTCTGCGGATACTGCAAAGCATCTGGTTTTAACTGCAAAACATCTCTTGACGGAATTGGATATGGGGATTCAACATTCAATTTAAAATCAGACATGATAAAAAGCTGATCCCATAATTTATGCTGAAAATCTGGCACATCACGTAAATGTGGATTCAAGCTTCCCATAACCTGAATAATATATTTTGCCGCTTTGTTACGCGTTTCATCGTCTTCAATAGCGGTAGCCTGATCGATCAATTTTTGTAAATGACGACCATATTCGGGAATTATTAATCGCTGTCTTTCAGAATTATATTCTAAATTATAGACAACGTCGCTTGCGGCTTCTCTTTTATATTTTTCGATCATAAGTTTATAATGAAACTATACCTTCAATAGTAGAAACTTCTTTGTATTTACTGATTACATCATCAGAACTGTGCATGGTAACATCTACAGAAACGCTGGTAAACTTACCTGTTTTTGATTTTGTTGTTTTAATCACCGCTCCCATTCTATCAAAAGCTTTTTCAACACGCTCCACATTATCTGCAACAGAAGGCACAATGAACTTGTACAAATATTCTGCTGGCCAAGTATTTGCGTTGTCAAGCTCTAATTTTAATCTTTCGTAAAATTCGGCTGTATTTTTTTCGTTATCGTTCTCCATTCGTAATTAAAAATAAACGCAAATATACGCTTTTTGAATTTAGATTTTTTATATTTTTTCTTTCGAAAAAAGGTTCAAAGTTACAAAGTTACAAAGGTGCAGAGAAAAAAGATTTAGAAGATTATTTCATTGTAAATTTTACGCTTATATTTGAGATTGCATTACTACAAAATTTACTCGCAAAGTCGCGAAGACGCAAAGTTTTTAAACTTCTTTGCGACTCTGCGTCTTTGCGAGATTAAAAAACATTACAATGAAAAAAATTCTTTTACTTTTTATCGCGCTTATAACCAACAACATCCAAGCACAAGAAGTTAAAACCCTAACTTATTTCCAAAACGACACCTTAAAACTGGATTTAGATTTATATATGCCAAAGAAAAAATCGAACGAAAAAACTCCATTGATCATGTTTGCTTTTGGCGGAGGATTTTCTGGAGGAGAGCGTACCAGCGAAAAAGAATTCGCACTATTCATGGCGCAAAATGGATATGCGGTTGCCAGCATTTCGTATAGTTTGTATATGAAAGGAAAAGATTTTGGTTGCAAAGGAACTTTGACCGAAAAAATAAAAGCAATTCAGATTGGTGTTAGTGATATGTGGCAAGCGACTGGTTATTTAGTCGAAAATGCAGATAAATACAACCTTGATACTTCTAAAATCTTTATTTCGGGAATAAGTGCTGGAGCAGAAATTAGCTACCATGCGACTTTTTGGGATTACAAATTAATGAATCTTTACAAAAGCAATCTTCCAGAAAGCTTCAAATACAAAGGTTTAATTGGAGGCTCGGGAGCAATTCAGGATATTAATTTAATTACGAAAGAAAAAGCAATTCCGATGTTATTGGCGCATGGAAATAGTGATGAAACAGTTCCATATGCCGCGGGCTCGCATCGTTCTTGCCCGACAAATGCTTCGGGCTGGTTGATTCTTTTTGGATCTTATGCAGTTTACAATCAAATGAATGATTTGCATAAAGATGTTGAACTGATTACTTTTTGTGGAGGCGGGCATGAATTCTCTGGTTATCTTTTTCATCAAGGACAGCAATATGTTTTGGATTTTGTGAATGATGTTTTGAAAGGAAAAAGATTTCAATCGCATTTGATTATTCCTTCTAATAAAAAAGGGAAGGATTCTGGGAAATATTCTTTTTGTGAGTAATTAATTTTCAGAAAAAAATGCTTACTTCAAATGAAATTAAAGAATTCAACAAAAGAAAAAGATTAGAACAAGTAATATCTTTATCTAAAGAATACCATGAATTCGAAAATGGAGATTGTATTTTCTATTTAAAAACATTGAAAGAAACGAGCAAAAACCATGTTTTATCATATCTAAAATCAATTATCGATTCGCAAAAAAATATAGCTTTAGCCTTAAAAAGAAATCAAGAACCATATGATTTTTCCAGACTTGATTCAGAAGAAATCATCAAAACTTGCTACATATTTTATGATCTCTATTTGGTAATTGACAAGAAAAATAGATACTATTACCTAATTATCCAGGAAAACACCTTTTTTGAAAATGGAAAAAACTGTGAGATCGCATATTTTAAAGAAGTAAAACCATTTAAGCATAAAATTCTATTTTTCAATAATTTGAAATTACTTTAAAAAAACCTAAAACAAATCCAAGACTTCAAAACACATCCCTAAACTGGACTGAAGTCCAGTTGTGACAAACAATGTCCACCCAAAATACCAAATTTCTCGTTTCTGCTAAATATTCTTTTTAATTATGAATAAGTTTAGGTAAATTTGCCCTTTATTTTTAGAATAGTGCAAAAAGAAATCATAGTTCTCCTTGGCGGTCCTGGTACAGGAAAATCTACGCTGATAAACGAATTAGTAGCTCGTGGCTACTGCTGTTACCCTGAAATTTCTAGAGAAGTTACTCTCGAAGCCCAAAAAAGAGGCATCGAGCAATTGTTCTTGGAACAGCCATTATTGTTTAGCGAAATGTTATTAGAAGGACGCATTCAGCAATTTAAAAATGCCAAAGAAGAACCAGATAATGTAGTTTTTATTGATCGCGGAATTCCTGATGTTGTGGCTTATATGGATTATATTGGCGACGAATATCCAGAGAGTTTTGTAAAAGCATGCGAAGATTTCAAATATTCTAAAACTTTTATTTTACCGCCTTGGGAAGAAATTTATCAGAGCGACACAGAACGTTATGAAAATTTTGAACAGGCAGTGGAAATTCAAAATCACCTTATTGAAACCTATAAAAAATACGGTTACAATTTGATTGAAGTTCCAAAAGATACGGTTGAAAACAGAATTCTTTATATCTTAGATAAAATTTAGTGGCGGGTTTTAAAGTTGCAAAACTAGAAACTGATTTCTAAATTTTTAACTTTAACACATTGGCCATGCAGGAAGCACAAGAGATTCTTTTAAAATACTGGAAACATCAAAGTTTCCGACCTTTGCAGAAAGAAATTATTGATTCGGTTTTAGAAGGCCAAGATACTTTTGCGCTTTTGCCAACTGGTGGCGGAAAATCGATTTGTTTTCAGGTTCCCGCCATGATGCGCGAGGGAATTTGCCTTGTGATTTCGCCTTTAATTGCCTTGATGAAAGATCAAGTAGCGAATTTGCAAAAAAGAGATATCAAAGCCATTGCACTTACTGGAGGAATTCATACTGAAGAAATTATTGATCTTTTAGATAATTGCCAATTCGGGAATTATAAATTCTTATATCTTTCGCCAGAGCGTTTGCAATCGGATTGGATTTTGGAGCGCATCAAAAATCTTCCTATCAATTTAATTGCTATTGACGAGGCGCATTGTGTTTCGCAATGGGGTCATGATTTTAGGCCTGCTTATTTAAAAATTTCGGAACTTAAAAAATTCTTTCCTAAAATTCCTTTTTTAGCTTTAACTGCAACGGCGACGCCAAGAGTTGTAGAAGATATCAAAACCGAATTAGGTTTAAAAGACACCCAACTTTTCCAGCAATCTTTCGAGAGAAAGAATATTGCATACATGGTATTTGAAGTCGAAGACAAATTATATCGTGTCGAGCAGATTTTGAAGAAAAATCCGCAACCTTCTATTATATATGTACGCAATAGAAAATCGTGCTTGAATATTTCGACACAATTGCAATCTTTAGGCTTTCGAGCAACATACTATCACGGCGGACTTTCGGCTCAAGAAAAAGATAAAAACATGCAATTGTGGATGTCGGAACAAGCACAGGTTATTGTGGCTACAAATGCTTTTGGAATGGGAATAGACAAGGACAATGTAAAAACAGTTATTCACACGCAATTGCCAGAAAATCTTGAAAACTATTATCAAGAATCTGGAAGAGCGGGACGAAATGGCGAAAAAGCATTTTCCGTTTTACTTTATAATAATTCGGATGCGACACAAACCGAACAGCAATTCATAAATATTTTACCCGATAAGAAGTTTTTGAAAACCATGTACATCAAACTGTGCAATTATTTTCAAATTGCTTATGGCGAAGGTCTAGACGATTCGTATTCTTTTAAAATGAATCATTTTTGCAACAAATACGACTTCCCTACTTTAAAAACATACAATGCTTTGCAGTTTTTGAATCAGCAGGGAATTATTACGATGTCTCAGGAATTTTCTGAAAAAGTTACGATGCAGTTTTTGATTGAATCAAAAGAAGTCATTCGATACATGAGTCTGAATCCGAATGACGAAGAAATCATTTTGGCGATTTTAAGAACTTATCCCGGAATTCATGAAATGAAAACACCACTGAATCTTTCGCTAATTGCAAAAAAATCAAATCATACAGAAGAACAGGTTACTACACTTTTAGAGAAATTAAAAGAGAAAGAAATCATCGAATATAAATCAAAAAATAACGATGCGACAATTCTATTTAATGAAGTCAGAGAAGATGATTTAACGATAAACCGAGTTTCGAAATATCTTGAAAAACAAAATAAACTGAAACGCGATCAGCTTTCGTCTGTACTCTATTATATAAAGGAAGACAAAACCTGCAAGAACAGATTGGTTTTGGATTATTTTGGAGAAGAAACAAATGAGAATTGCGGCGTATGCTCATATTGCATTACTCAAAAAGGAAAAATCACAGAAGCCGATTCGATTGCTGATAAAATTCTTCACTTATTAAAAGCAACTGCCTTAACTTCGCGCGAAATTCAAAATCAAATTAAGCTAGACGCAAATGATGTTATAGAAGTCATTCAAGAACTTCTAGAAAACAACCATATCATTATACTGGCAAACAATAAATACACTTTAAAAACATAATGGAAAAATTACGAATTATATTTATGGGAACTCCAGAGTTTGCCGTTGGCATTTTGGACACCATTATCAAAAACAATTACGAAGTGGTTGGCGTTATTACTGCCGCAGATAAACCTGCAGGACGCGGACAAAAAATAAAATATTCGGCGGTAAAAGAATATGCGCTTGAAAATAATCTTACTTTATTGCAACCAACCAATTTAAAAGATGAAAATTTCTTAGCCGAATTAAAAGCTTTAAATGCAAATCTTCAAATTGTAGTTGCTTTTAGAATGCTTCCAAAAGTAGTTTGGGAAATGCCAAGTTTAGGAACTTTTAATCTTCACGCTTCTTTATTGCCAAATTATCGCGGTGCGGCGCCAATTAACTGGGCTATCATTAATGGCGAAAATAAAACCGGCGTTACAACATTCTTTATTGATGACAAAATTGATACGGGCGCGATGATCTTAAATTCGGAAATTGCAATTGAACCAACCGAAAATGCTGGACAACTTCACGATCGACTAATGAATCTTGGAAGCACAACTGTAATCGACACTTTAAAAGTTATTGAAAACGGAAATGTAACCACTACAATTCAAGAAGATAACGATGACATCAAAACTGCTTACAAACTAAACAAAGAAAATTGCAAAATCGATTGGACAAAATCAGGCCAAGAAATCAATGATTTGATTCGCGGTCTAAGTCCTTATCCTTCAGCTTGGTGTTTTCTGAAAGACAAAAATGAAGAATTAAACATTAAAATATACGAAGCGAAACTTATAGCAGAAGCGCATTCGTACGAATCTGGAAAACTGGTTAGCGACAAAAAAGAAATAAAAATCGCAGTAAAAGATGGCTTTATTCAACTTTTAAGTTTGCAATTTCCAGGAAAAAGAGAATGCAAGCAGTAGAAATCTTAAACGGCATCACTTTTTCTGATGATGCAAAGGTGTATTAAACTCAGTAAAACAGGGGTTTCTACCTGATTTTGGTCGATGAACAACCTGCTTTATGAACAAAAAAAGCAAGTTATTAACAATTATTGCTAAAATTAAAGAAAACACTTGCACGCAACGGATTTCCTACTAAATTTGTGTATTAACAATTTTTTTAACCAACAATTAATAACTAATTATTATGAACAAATCAGAATTAATCGATGCTATCGTCGCTGATGCAGGAATCACAAAAGTCATGGCAAAATTAGCTTTAGAGTCATTTTTAGGAAATGTAGGTGCTACTTTGAAAAAAGGTGGAAGAATTTCTTTAGTAGGTTTTGGATCTTGGTCAGTATCATCTAGAGTCGCAAGAGACGGTAGAAATCCTCAAACAGGAAAAACTATCAAAATTGTCGCTAAAAATGTAGTAAAATTCAAAGCTGGTGCTGAATTAGAAGGTGCAGTGAACTAAGTAAGAAAGTTCTCTAAACTTATATTATAATCAAAACCCTCCTCATGGAGGGTTTTTTTGTGCGGTTTAACGATTTTATTTGGGATTTTAATTTTTTTATGATTAAATTTAATAAAAATTGTAGCCGTATGATTTCAGAAAAATTAAAAAAAGGACACCTGCTTATTGCCGAGCCTTCAATAATTGGAGATTTATCATTTAACAGATCGGTAATTTTATTAGCAGACCATAACAAAGAAGGATCAATAGGATTCATCATTAATAAACCCTTGAAATACACTATTAATGACCTGATACCTGAGATTGATGCCAACTTTAAAATATACAATGGAGGCCCTGTAGAGCAGGACAATCTATATTTCATTCACAATATTCCTGAACTGATCCCGAATAGTGTCGAGATTTCTAATGGAATTTATTGGGGTGGTGATTTTGAATCCACGAAGGACTTAATAAACGACGGATCTATTAGCAAAAATAACATTCGCTTTTTCTTAGGTTATACCGGCTGGGATGAAAATCAGCTTGAAAATGAAATGCAGGGAAACTCCTGGATCATCGCCGATAATAATTATAAGAACAAAATTATCGGGAAATCCACCACTCATTTTTGGAAAGAACAAATAATTGAGCTGGGAGGTGATTATCTTATTTGGTCAAATGCACCTGAAAATCCGTATCTGAATTAATTTTCAGATATGGATTCATTTAGTTTCTGCACTAATAAATGAGCTAGACTGCTTGTAAACTCTTTTTTCGATACTTAGTAATCGGCTGTATTCCTGTGATTACATTTGTCAAGAATAACTCATCCGCTTTTTGAAGGTCAAATGGTGAAATTATTTCTTCAGACACTTCTATGCCTTCAACTTTTTTGGCTAAAGCCAAAATCTGTTTGCGCATAATACCATTCAAACAACCTTCAGAAACAGGAGGCGTTACTAATTTCTTGCCCGTAAGCATAAATAAATTGCCTTGTAAGCCTTCAATCACATTTTTAGTGTCATTGATCAGCAAACAGTTTGCAAGGCCATTTTCGTGCGCAAAAATGCTTCCCGTAACATTTACCATCTTATTAGTCGTTTTAATCGACGATAACAATTGTTTGGCCACATAGAAGTCTTTATACAAATCAACCTCGTATTCGTTCGAATTTAAAACATAAGCACTATTGTCAAGCGGGGTCGCATTAATTAGGTACGAAACATTATTAGTTTGAGGCAAATACAATCCGCCATCGTTTCTAAAAACAGTAATTCTCGCTCTTGCTGATGCTGAAATATTTTTTTGTTGCACTAATTTCAAAACTTGCTCTTCAAAATATTCCATTGTAAAATCCATAGGAATTTCCATTCTTACCACTCGCATTGAAGCCATTAATCGAAAATAATGATCTTCCAGAAATAAAATTTTATTCTTTAAAACCTTTACTGTTTCAAAAACGCCATCTCCGTATAAAAAAGCACGGTTTTGAGTTAGTATATTTTCTTCCTGCGCTATGTTTCCGTTAAAATTGATCATAAAAAAACCCTGAATTTTGTTCAGGGCAAATATAAGGGATAAAATAATTTTATACTAAACTGATCCTATAAGATGTTTTAGATCTGAGATTTGATTCTCCCACAGTTGTTTAGCCTCACCTACTTCTTCTTTATCAGCAAAGTCAACCACCATCAATGATACATCTTTAGTCAATTCATCAACTAAAATATGCAGTTCAAAAAAGTATTCAGTGTCTTTACTGCTTTCGTCAACCCACTTAAATTTCACTTTTTCTCCTGTTTTTTTAGATGCTAAACGCGCTTTTTCCTGCGAGTCGTTCCAAATAAAAGTAAAAAATTCGCCTCTTGAATTTACATTGTCTGCAAACCACTCTGACAAACCTGACGGCGTTGATATATATTGATACAATAATTGCGGCGAAGAATTGATCGGGAACTCGATTTCGTAACGTATTTTTGAATCCATGTGCTTGCGTTTAATTTTTTCGAAATATAAGAATATATGTCCAAAAACAATGCGTTTTTAAAAATATTTTTTTTCTTCATTTTATACTTGTATGCTTTAATATTATTTCTATCTTTGCACCCGCAATCAGGAATTACTCCTAATAGCAGTCCAGGCGAGGTAGCTCAGTTGGTTAGAGCGCAGGATTCATAACCCTGAGGTCACGGGTTCAACTCCCGTCCTCGCTACAAAAGGCAAAACCCTTAAACAGAAATGTTTAAGGGTTTTTTATTTACCTTTTGCTTAAAAAAACATCTTACTTAAACAACTCAAGTGAGGAATTATCGAAATCTATCTCAAAAGTTTAACTAAAAGACTTGCGCACTTAAAGATTACGAAAGCTAATCTAACAACCAAAAAAATTAAATTTCTAAGATCTGCACAGAATAGAAAGTAAAAGATCAAATAAGTATTCTAATAATCTTATTTCCCACTTAAAAAAACAGATTAATGCTATTTTTCATGTATTTATAAAAAAACATTCAATTCGGACGCAACCAAAAAATATAACTACCATCTTATTAACAATAACCATTTTGTTAAAAAAAGAACTATGAACAAACATTATATCGTTTTTTTGATAATTTCATTTTTTACATTTACAAGTTGTGATAATAGCTCGGAAAATAATGAAATTAAGAACACTACAATTCTAAAGAATTGGGAGATTACTAAAACACCGCTTGGTTTTGATATAAATCCTCGTGATTTGTTTTTTATAAATCCTCAAATTGGATTTGTAGTTGGTTTCAATGGCGCTATTTACAAAACCAACAATTCAGGCGTAACTTGGGAAAAACAAGACTCAGGAACAGACTTGCATTTAAATTCGGTACATTTTATAAATCCAAACGTAGGATTTATTTCTGGGCAAGCAATGACTAATTGTCTTGGCAAAGATTGCGATAAAGGAAGTGTATTCTTAAAAACTGCTGATGGTGGTAAGACTTGGACAAAAAAACTTTTTGCAGATTATATTGGCATAAAATCATTACATTTCTTCAATGAAAACAAAGGTTTAGCCTTGATATATACTCCTGATCTTCCTAATTCTACAAACTATCATATTGCTAAAACTGAAAACGGTGGTGAAAGTTGGGAATTTATAAACCTAGCGATCAAGCCAGTGTATGATAAATTTTACTGCATTGACAATGTCGTATTTATAGGCGGTGAAAATCAGAAAATCTATAAAAGCATAGATTATGGCAACAATTGGCAAACAATAAATACACCTGTATCAACTTCTAATTTTATACGAAATTTATACTTCTACAATAAAACTGTTGGATTTATGGATGGTGTAACAGAAATATATAAAACGACTGATGGTGGGCTAAATTGGCAAATTGTAAAGTTTCCTTTTTCATCATTTGGCACCTTACATTTCAATAGCGAGTCGGAGGGTTTTAATATCGAAACCGTTTCAGCTTATAAAGGTGGAGATTTCCCAACCTTCCAAGGAAGTCAAAGTTTCCAAACTTTTAATAGCGGAGATTCTTGGACAAAATCAGAATTAAATAACTCAATCTATTTGGGATTAACTTGTTTTCCTGAGAATGATTTGGGGTATGGAATAAACAATTCTGAATTTTATACAATAAAGAAGAAATAACTAAACCCTAAATTGTCTTTTTTTTAAGCTTTTCCGCTAAGATTAAAGTTTAATTTTTATGCGATTGTGGCCTTTTCAATTATAAAAAAAGACAGCTCACTTTGAACTGTCTTTTTTTATTTTGATTACTCTTTGAAATAATTTGCTCCCCAAATCGTATAACGTTTTTTCATGGTTTCAATTTTAGTTTGAAATTGAGTCCAATCTTTGTTTTCTTTTGGAGACCATAACACTTCACTTAACGCACTCAATCGTGGAAATATCATATATTCAACTTTAGCTGGATTCGCCATATATTCTGTCCAAACATTGCCCTGAGCTCCTAAAATGTATTTCGCTTGTTGCTCATTCAATTCTTTTGGAATCGGTTCGTAGCTATAGACTTTTTCTAACGGCAAAAATCCACCGATGGTAACTTCTTTTTCATTTTTAGTTTGAGAATGATCCAAATAAACATGACTTCCCGGTGTCATGATAACTTGATGATTTTCTTTAGTCGCCGCAATTCCGCCTTCTTCACCTCTCCAGCTCATAACAACTGCATTAGGCGCGAGACCTCCTTCTAAGATTTCATCCCAACCAATGAGCGTTCTTCCTTTCTTATTGATGTATTTCTCCATGCGCTGAATGAAATAACTCTGCAAACCGTGTTCATCTTTTAGATTTTTTCTTTTATCAACTGCTGGCAAAATTCGCTTTTTTTCCAAGCATCTTTTGGCGCTTCGTCTCCTCCAATATGAATATATTTTGACGGAAATAAAGTCACTACCTCATCAATAACATCTTCTAAAAATTTAAAAGTATTTTCAGTCGGAACAAAAATATCGGCGTGAACTCCCCACGTTTCTTGAACAATTTTGTTCCTGCCATTTGCCATTTCTTTTTTGCTTAGGTCAGAAATCATATTGTCTGGAAGATTTGTTTTCTCGTTTGGAAAACAGCTCAATTCAGGATAAGCGGCAATTGCTCGCACTTCCATGTCCTGGCATTTCAATTTCCGGAATTACGGTAATAAATCGGTCTGAAGCATATTTCACAATTTCTTTTACTTCTTGCTCGCGTATAAAATCCTTGTTCTACAGTATTGTCGCTTCCGGTACCTGGATATCTCCCAATGATGCTTCCATTTCTTTTTGAACCTATTTCTGTAAGTTTTGGGTATTTTTTGATTTCGATTCTCCAACCTTGATCTTCGGTCAAATGCCAATGAAAATAATTCAGTTTATGCAAAGCCAAATAATCAATGTATTTTTTCACAAATGAAACCGGAAAGAAATGACGTCCAACATCCAACATCGCGCCTCTGTAAACAAAACGAGGCTCATCGTTAACGTCTACAGCGAGCAATAACAAGATTATTGCTTTTTTCAGTAGGCAACAACTGGATAAGCGTCTGCATTCCATAAAAAGTACCGATAGTCGAGTTTCCAGTTATTACGACACCGTTTTTATCCGATTTTAAAGCATATCCTTCGCCTTTAAGTCCATTGATGTTTTTTTACTAATTAATTTAATTGAATTTTTACTGGCATTTTTCGATATAGGCAAAGCAAAACCATAATAATCGGTCAAATATTTATTAAGGAAAGTCTGCCGTTGCTTTATCTTCTGGATTTGCAACAACCAAATTCGTTTTTGAATTAATCGCAAAACTTCCAGCATTTTTGACCAATTTTACCGGTCATGGAATGATATTTACTTCTTGAGCAAAAGACATAGCACTGCAGAAAAGAAGCGAAAAAAGAAATGATTTTACCATGTTTAAATTTTATTAATTAACATTAAAAACTAAAAATGCCGAAGTGTGTACGACAACATTTTTAGCTCAAATCAATATAAATTTTGTAAACACATAGAAACTTAAAAATTATGTTTCTATGTGTCTTTTATTAATCAAATCAAAAGATTGAACTAATCTATTTTGAATAAGCTACAGCAAGCTGTTTACTGTCGCCTAAACCGTCCATTCCTAATTCAACAACATCTCCAGCTTTAAGATAAATAGGATCTGGTTTAATTCCCAAACCAACACCAGGAGGCGTTCCTGTACTGATAATATCTCCAGGAAGCAATGTCATAAATTGACTTAGATAATGCACTAAAAACGGAATTTTAAATACCAAATTAGAAGTATTACTGTTTTGGAATGTTTTTCCGTTTACTGTCAACCACATTGGAATGTTGTTAACGTCTTCTATTTCATCTTGAGTTGCCAAGAATGGCCCAAGAGGCGCAAAAGTATCACATCCTTTTCCTTTAGCCCATTGTCCGCCGCGTTCTATCTGAAAAGCTCTTTCGCTGTAATCATTCAGCAACCGCATAACCTGCAACGTAATCTAAAGCATCGGCTTCTTCTACATAACTTGCTTTTTTGCCAACTACAAAAGCCAATTCAATTTCCCAGTCCGTTTTTTCGCTGTTTTTCGGGATGATTAAATTGTCATTTGGTCCGCATAAAGAGGTGCTTGATTTAAAGAAAATAATTGGTTCTGTCGGAATTGGAGCATTCGTTTCAAGGCAATGATCCACATAATTCAATCCAATACAAATTATTTTTGAAGGTCGTGCAACCGGAGAACCCAAACGAACCGAAGCATCAACTTCTGGCAAGACAGGATTGCTCTCTAAAGCCTTTTTTAATTTTTCTAATCCATCTTCCTCAAAAAAGCTTCATTATAATCTGTTACTAGTGAGGATACATCAAATCTTTTTTCGCCTATTAAAACACCTGGTTTTTCTTTTCCAGCTTCACCAAATCGTATTAGTTTCATTTTATTACTTTATTATATTATACTTTTCTTATTCGATTGCATAAGTTTTTGAATTCTAAAATCTTAAAGCGGTTCTCATTTCACTTAATTGTTCAATTTAATAAAACCACCGTCAAGAGGATAATCACAACCAGTTACAAAACCTGATTCGTCACTGCACAAAAACAAAGCTAAAGCCGCTACTTCGTCTGGTTTAGCCATACGGCCAATTGGCTGTGTTTTTGACAATTTTTCGAACATTTCGGCTTCTTTTCCTGGATAATTTTTAGCAATAAATCCATCTACAAAAGGCGTGTGAACTCTTGCAGGCGAAATTGAATTGCAACGAATATTTTCTGCCATATAATCTTTAGCGACAGATAATGTCATAGCCATTACTGCTCCTTTCGCTGTTGAATAAGCAAAACGATCCGGAATACCAACCCACGCAAGCAATTGATGCCATATTTAAAATCACACCGCCACCTGAAGCTCTTAAATGCGGTACAGATGCATGAAGACAATTGTAAACACCTTTTACATTGACATTCATAATTCTGTCAAAATCTTCTTCTGACGTATTATCCACTTTTCCAACGTGAGCAATACCGGCATTGTTTACCAAAATTTGAATATTTCCAATTTTTTCAAATGTTGCAACTACCTCCTTTTGGTTTGCTACATTGCAAGCATGAGAAAATACTTTTCCTCCTGCCGCTTTAATTTCAGCAACAGCGCCTTTAGCGCTTTCTTCCGTTAGTTCGATAATATGAACTTCAGCTCCTTGTTTTGCAAATAAAGCAGAAATTGCTTTTCCAATTCCGCTTCCGCCACCTGTAACTACTGCTTTTTTATTTTGTAATGAAAACATATTTTTTATTTTTAAAGATTTGAAAATTCAGCATTAACCTTTTTCAAACCTGCATTTTATACATCTAATTTTCTTTAAAAGAAATTCATTTTTACAAAGATACACCACGTTTCCACGGAATAAAATCATCCTGATTTAAAGAAACTGCTTTTGGAATAATTTCGCCACTTGCCGCTTTGATGCAATATTCCAAAATATCTTCTCCCATTTCTTCGATTGATTTTTCTCCGCTAATAATTGGCCCGCAATCAATATCAATGATATCGCTCATTTTTTTGCCAATACCGAATTTGTCGCCACTTTAATAACCGGACAAATCGGATTACCTGTTGGCGTTCCTAATCCTGTTGTAAACAATATTAATGTAGCTCCAGACGCCGCTTTACCAGTTGTTGCTTCAACATCATTTCCTGGTGTACAAACTAAACTCAAACCTGCTTTTGTTGCTGGTTCTGTATAATCCAATACATCTACAACTGGTGCTGTTCCTCCTTTTTTTGCGGCTCCTGCACTTTTTATAGCATCGGTAATTAATCCGTCTTTAATGTTTCCTGGCGATGGATTCATGTGAAAACCTGAACCTACTTTGTGTGCAAGTGCATCGTAAGATTGCATTAAATCAATGAATTTTGTCGCTACCTCTTCGTTTGTACAACGATCGATCAGATTTTGCTCTACACCACATAACTCAGGGAATTCGGCCAAAAGTACTTTTCCGCCTAAAGCCACCAGTAAATCAGAAGTATAACCAACAGCAGGATTTGCAGAAACGCCACTGAAACCATCGCTTCCTCCACATTTTACTCCCAAACACAATTCGCTTAAAGGCGCTGGAGTTCTTTCGAATTTGTTGATTTCGACTAATCCTTCAAATGTTTTTTTGATTGCATCGGCAACTAATTGTTCTTCACTTTTGGCTTGTTGCTGTTCAAAAACCAATAATGGTTTATCAAAAGCCGGATTCTGCTTTTTAACGTCATTTACAAAATCCTGAATCTGCAAATGTTGACAACCTAAACTTAATAAAGTAATTCCAGCAACGTTTGGATGATTCGCGTAAGAAGCTAATAAAGCGCTCAAAGTTGCCGCATCCTGACGCGTACCACCGCAACCGCCTTGATGATTTAGGAATTTGATTCCGTCAACATTTTTAAATATTCTATTTGCATTTGCAGTCGGCGTCATTTGAACATCAATTGCGTCCAAATCTTCTCCATTCTTATAAGCCTCAAGCAAATAATGTGTGTATTGCGTGTATTTATCACTAACAGAATATCCTAATTCATTGTGAAGCGCTTCGCGAATGACATCCAAATTTCGGTTTTCGCAAAATACTGTTGGAATAAACAACCAGTAGTTTGCTGTTCCAACACGGCCATCGCTTCTTTTGTATCCATTAAAAGTTCTGTTTTGGTATTTCGAAACATCCGGCGCTTGCCATTCGAAATCTACATCTCGATAGTGATAGGGTTCAGCGAGCATGTTTAAGATTTTCGGTGGTCATGAGACTTCCTTTTGCAACATCACTTTGCACTTTTCCAACCAAAACCCCATACATCGTGATTTCAGAACCTTGTTTTAAATCAGCTGTATAAAATTTATGTTTTGCTTTTATAGTATCAGTCAAAACATAGTCTTGCCCTTCAAAAGTTACTGTTTCGCCTTTTGCTAAATCAGTTAAGGCAACCAAAACATTATCTGCCGGGTGCATTTTTATAACCAATCTTTTAACTCCGTTTTCTAACATATTATATAAATAGAATTTATGCTTTATTTGTTTTATGTCCGTTAAATGCAAACAATAGTATCACCGAAAAACAAGTCAGCGGCACTACATAACCGTATTGAATGCTTCCTGTGATATCTGAAATCAATCCTAAAACCGGAGGAAGTAAAGCTCCCCCAACAATAGCCATTACAATCAATGAAGATCCTATTTTAGTATTATGACCAAGCCCGTCGATTCCCATTGAAAAGATAGTTGGAAACATAATACTCATAAAAAAGGCGATTGCTATTAAAGTGTAAACCACAATCATTCCCGAACCAAAAATGGCCACTAAGGATAACAAAATATTAATGATGGCGTAAATGATTAATAATTTTCTTGGTTTAATGTATTGCATGAAAAATGTCCCTGCAAAACGTCCTAACATAAAAGCCAGACCAAAGAAACCTAAATATTTAGCCGCTACATCTTCGCCAAGACCTGCAGAAGTAGTCGCCATTTTTATAAAAAAACTACCTACACAAACTTGTGCTCCAACATAGAAAAACTGTGCTAAAATTCCCCAACGCAAGCGCATCGATTTTAAAGCTCCTGAAAAACTAGCGCCTTCTGCTCCTTCTTTATCTTCATCTTTTACATCGGGCATATTGGTAAAATAGAAAACCAATGCTACTGAAAGAATAATCAATCCTAAAATTAAATAAGGCATTTTTACACTTGTCGCTTCTTCTAAAATATAAGCATGCAAATCTGCTGGAGCCATTGCATCCATTTCTGCCTTTGTCAAATTTTTGCCCGATAAAATCATTGGTCCCACATAGGCAGGTGCAATAAAAGCGGCAAGTCCGTTAAACGATTGTGAGAAGTTTAATCTCTTTGTTGCTGTTTCAGATGGGCCTAAAATGGTTACATATGGATTTGCGGCAGTTTCTAAAAAAGTAAGTCCGCACGCAATAACAAATAAGGCTCCCAAAAAGTAAATATATTGTAATGAATTAGCGACCGGCACAAATAAAATGGAGCCAATACCAAACATAACCAATCCAATCATAATACCTGATTTATAACCGTATTTCCTCATAATATATCCTGCAGGCAAAGCCATGAAAAAATAAGCCACAAATACAGAAGAATCGATTAAAGAAGATTCTAAATCGGTAAGATTGAATGCTTTTCTTAAATGTGGAATAAGTATTGGGTCTAGGTTGTGCACAAAACCCCAGAAAAAGAAAAGACTGGTAACCAATATAAAAGGAAATAACCATTTCTTATTTTCTTGAGAAGATACTTTTTTTGCATATCCAGTTCGGTTAGTAAAGCCATATGTTTTTTATTAAAATTTGTGGTTATTGGAAATATAAAAATACTATATCTGAGGTATATGTATTAATTCAATATTGTCCTTGTTTAATCAGTAATTGTCAATTCTAAAAAAATCGAATGAAAAAATATTGCTTTCTGAAAAGAATACAGGCAATAAAAAAATCCCAAATCCAAATCGTTAAATTTGGAATTTGGGATTTTTTGTTTTTTGTTTTCGAAAGCAATTTACTGTGCCGAATATGGTCTATCTTTAGCAGAAACTCCCCAAGTTTTAGAAGGTTTTGCTCCCATCGTAAATACCAATTCACCACCTTTCATAACATCAGAATGGAGAATATAACTTTTTGTGTATTCTTTTCCGTTTAATGTCGCTTTTTGGATATAAATATTTTTTGAACTGTTGTTTAAAGCTTTTACCGTAAACGTTTTTCCATCGGCCAGTTTTAAAACTGATTCATCCATTGAAGGGCTTCCGATGCAATAAACTCCGTTGTAAGGATTTGCAGAATACATTCCCATAGCGTTCCAAACGTACCATGCCGACATTTGTCCAACATCTTCATTTCCGCATAATCCATCTGGTTTGTCAGTATATAAATTGTCGACAATGTAACGCACCTTTTCAGCAGTTTTCCAAGGTTGACCCACAAAATTGTATAAGTATGTAATGTGATGACTTGGCTCGTTTCCGTGTGCATATTGCCCAATCAAACCTGTAATATCGCTTGAAGCTTCTTTCCCCATATCACCAGAAATCGTGAATAAAGTATCCAGTTTTTTTGCAAATGGTTTTTCTCCGCCTAGCAATGCAATAAGTCCTTCAACATCTTGCGGTACTAACCAAGTATATTGCCACGCATTTCCTTCGGAAAAATCACCTTTTTCATGTATGGATTTAAACGGATCAAAAGGCGTTCTCCATGCTGTATCGCTTAACTTTGCTCGTACAAAACCAACTGAAGGATCATAATATTTTTTGTAGGCTTTTGAACGATTAAAGAAGTAATTATAATCTTCCGTCTTTCCCATTTTTTTGCCATTGCGGCAATTGCCCCATCAGAAATTGCATATTCTAATCCATAAGAAACTGATTCTCTCAAGCTATCTCCCGGAATATATCCTAGCTTTTTTACAAAATTAACCCCGCGATCAGCCTGCATTGCGGTTGCTTTTACAGCTTCAAAAGCCAAGTCGCCATCAATACCTTTTATTCCTTTTAAATACGCATCAGCAACAATCTGAATAGCACTATTTCCCGGCATACAATAAGTCTCATTTCCCATTAAATGCCAAACCGGAAGATGCCCTGATTCTTTATAAATTGCCAACATCGAATTGATCATATCTGAAACTTTTTCTGGCTGTGTCAATGTAAATAAAGGATTTGCGCCTCTATATGTATCCCATAAAGAAAAAGTGGTCAAATTGGTAAATCCTGCTTCTCTGTGAACTTGTTTATCTGTACCGTAATAATCGCCATTAGCATCATTAAAAATAGAAGGCGCAATCATAGTATGGTACAAAGCGGTATAGAAGATTTTCATTTTGGCAGGATCAGCTGATTTTACAGCCATTTTGCCTAATTCTTTATTCCATTTTTCATCTGCCTGAGTTGCTACTTTTTCGAAGTCCCAACCTGCAATTTCTTTTTTGATATTCATTAAAGCATTTTCAGTACTTACTGGCGAAATACCAACTTTAATCTTAATAACTTCATCTTTCGAAGTGGAGAAATGAATAACAGCTTTTGCGCTGTCTCCCGAAACTACTTTGTTGATCATTTCTTTTGTATTCTCATACAATTGGATTTTTTCGCTGGTTTTGATAGAATGGTCGCAAAATAAATTCGCTGATCATTTGCCCATCCTTTTGAAAAACGATAACCTTCGATCAAAGTATCATTTTTTATACGGATATACGTATCAACCGCTCGATCCCAGCCAATTCCTTCTACTAAATCCAACACAACATGTGATTGATCTGAAGCCGGAAATGTATATTTCTGAAAGCCTACTCGCTCGGTAGCAGTCATTTCAGCTTTGATTTTGTTTTTCTTTAAAATAACCGAATAATATCCTGGCTTTGCCGTTTCATCTTTACGATCAAAATCTGAGATATATCCGTTTGCCATATCTTTTGCAGTTCCTTTTTTCAAATTCACTTTGCCAATTGCAGGCATAAATAAAAAATCGCCAAGATCACCAATTCCGGTGCCGCTTAAATGCGTATGTGAAAATCCAATAATGGTTTGATCAGAATAATGATAACCCGAACACCAATCCCAACCTTGCGAAATATTTACGGGTCCTAGTTGAACGCCTCCGAAAGGAACATTGGCCCCCATAAAAACATGACCATGAAATCCTGTCCCAATATAAGGATCTACATATTGTGTCAAATTTTGTTTGGTCTGACTGTGCATTTGCAGACAGCAAAGGCCCAAAAGTGTAAAAAATGCTTGCTTTAATATTTTTATTCATTTTTGTTTTTTTTTGTTTTTGCGACAAAAGAATCAAGTCGCTGTTTTTTGCTTTTGTTTTTATCTTACTTTGAAATTTCAAAACTACCTTCTAACACTGTATCTCTTGAATTCGATCCAATTTTTAAATTGTAAATTCCTTCATAGATTTTAAATTGTTTTGTCGTATCGTCCCATTTTTGAAGTTCTTCTAATGGAATTTCCAATGTTATTGTTTTTGATTTTCCTTTAACTAAAGAAACACGTTTAAAAGCTTTTAGTTCTTTTATTGGCTTTCTATCCATATTTGGATATTCAATATAAACCTGAGCTACTTCATCTGCATCATATTGACCGGTATTAAAGATTTCGATTTGCATTGAAACTTTATCTGAGCTCATTTTGACTTCCTTAGGCTGTTGAACCCAATTGTAACCAAAAGAAGAATAACTTAATCCAAAACCAAAAGGATATTGTACTTCTTTGTCAAAATAGCGATACGTTCTGCCCTTCATTGCATAGCTATTGTAATCTGGCAAATCACTGAAAGATTTATAAAAAGTAACAGGCAAATGTCCTGAAGGAGAAGATTTGCCAAAAAGAAGATTTGCCAAAGCAGTTCCGCCTTGCTCGCCCGGATACCAAGCAAAAACAATAGCATCTACAAAAGGTTCAATTGCTGAAATATCAACAGCACTTCCTCCGGTTACTACTGCGATAAGAGGTGTTTTTGTTCCTTTTCTAAGTGCTTTGATATAGGCAATATGTGAAGCAGGAAGATCCATGTTTTTTCGGTCTCCTTTTCCATCGGCTAAAAATGCGTCGCCTTCTTCGCCTTCATAAACAGGTGTAAAACCAATAACAGCAATCGTAACATTTGCCATCGAAGCGACCCAAACGCCACCAAAATCTGTCGTATTTGTAAAATCGCAACCCATGTCATATTCCACGCGCGTGTCTGGATCGGCGGCGCCTGCAATTCCTTCAACAAAGTTTACTGCCTTGTCGCTAATTCCATGATAATTCCCTAATAACGCATCTAATGAGCCTGCATTTGGCCCAACAACCATAATTGATTTATAATCTTCTTTTTCAGTGGCAATACTTTTGTTTTGCTGTCGCCAAATTGACCGTTTTTCAGCAAGACCATACTTTGTTCTGCCATTTTCAAACTCAGCTTTCTGTGGTACGTATTAGCAATACTGTCTATACCATATTTCCTGTACGGATTATCTTCGGCTTTGTCATAAAATCCTAATTTGAATTGCGTTCTCAGAGTTGGCGCTAATGCGTTATCAATATCTTGTGCCGTAATTAATTTTTGATTCAATGCGTTGATGGCATCTTTTTGCAATAATCCGCCGCAATCCATGTTTACGCCACGTTTAATTGCTTCGGCGACAACAGTTACACTATTTGGCAACGTTTTATGGCCTTCGTAAATATCCTGTAATGCCCAACAATCGGTTACTACATGTCCTCCGAATTTCCATTCTTTTCTTAAAATATCCTGCAAAAGCGTTTTTCCTGTGCAACAAGGTTCAGAATTCACTCTGTTATAAGCGCACATTACCGTTTCAACCTTTGCATCAACCAGTTTTTTAAAAGCATACAAATAGGTTTCTCTCAAATCTTTTTCATCAACAATTACATCAATCGAATGTCTTGTTTTTTCTGGTCCGCTGTGTACGGCAAAATGTTTGGCACAAGCCGCCGTTTTCATGTATTTAGGATCAGTTCCTTGCAATCCCTTAACATAAGCCGTTCCCATTTTTCCAGTAAGAAAAGGATCTTCTCCGTAAGTTTCCTGACCTCTTCCCCAACGCGGATCTCTAAAAATATTAATATTTGGAGACCAAAAATTCAATCCCATGTATTGCAGGCGACGGTCTTTGGCTACAGCCATATTATTTTTAGCTCTGGCTTCTGTAGAAATTGCATTTGCTACTTCATTTAGCAAAGGATCATTAAAAGTAGCCGCCATTCCTAAAGCCTGAGGAAAAACAGTTGCTTTTCCAGCCCTTGCCACACCATGCAACGATTCATTCCACCAATTGTATTGCGGAATATCCAATCGTTTTACTGCTTTGCTTTCAAAACCTAATAAAGATATTTTCTCTTCAATAGTCAATTGTTTCAATAAATCATCTACCCTTTTCTCAATTGGCAAACTTTGGTTTTTATAAGCTGGAGTTTTTTGTGCATTTGCAAATCCCATACAAAGGCAAAAAAACAGTATAAATCGGTAAGTGTTGAAACAATTCATTATCGCAATATTTAAAATTTCATAATCTATTTTTTTCTTCTAAAACGTTTTACCAATTCAAACGAAAAAGAAAGGCCTAAAGCCATCCAAAACATTTCAAAAAAAACACAACTATCTGTAAAACAGAAATAAAGTCTTTTCAAAACAGTTAATTAATCTGTGTAATTTCGGAAATTTAAAGATATAATATCTTTTCTTTAAATAATACTTCGATTTTATCTAAATTTAAGTAACAATTACCTTTATAAAATAGCTGATAAGAAACAAAAAGCTAATTTTTTAAGAAAAAAGACCGTATTAAATTCGATCACAACTGAAAATTTTCTACTTTAGCTTTTTACGAAATTCGTACTGAGATTCGAGTCTAAATCCCATTTTTAATTTTTTAAACGCCCAATGAAAAACACTCTCTGATTGTTTTATCCCTTTTTGATCTTATTTTATTAAATCGATTTAGTAAATTAATCTATATTCGGATATTCTTATTAACTAATTATGTATGAACTGCTTCCTATTGCATGAGAGGCAATCATAAAACCAAACCAAATATGAAAAAAATTTCCTTAACATTACTTGCCATTTTCGTTATTACATTGTCATTTGGGCAAAAAGCGCCAAAGGCCATCAAAATTACTTATCAAAGAAGTTATAACGGAAAAATTGCTGAAAACCAAGATCCATTAATTTTGTTCACTTCCAAAGAATTGAGTCTGACTAGTACCTCTAAAATTTTAGAGCAAAAGGCAACATTTCCTTACGAGCAGACTTTTATTGATTTCAATACCAAAACCATTTCGCAATGGGCACAGCTTAAAGACAAATCGATTCTTAATAATGATACTGAAGCTTTAGGAAAACAAAAATTTGAATTCAGCAATGAAACCAAAAAAATCCTGAATTATACGTGCAAAAAAGCGACAACTTCGGTAAATTCCAATAAAATCGAAATCTGGTACACAACCGATTTAGGCTTAAAAGGCGGGCCTTCAGTTTTAGGACAGGATTTAGGTTTGGTTTTAGAAACAATCCGCAATGGAAATAATGTTGTTACGGCATCAAAAATTGAAACATTAAAAACGATTCCATCTTTTTTAAAAATTCCGAATGTACAAACTGTCGATCAATTGACTTATAAAGATTTATTGTGGAAAAGCCGTTTTATCAATATTCCTATTTTTAATAAAGAACAGATTCATTTTGTTTCTGATGCAAAATCGAACGACAGCATTTTGCGATTTGCAAGTGGAACAGTCATCGTTCGAAAAGTAAAACTTCCAGAAATCAAAAAAGGAAGTGCCATTTTTGTTGACGTAATGCAACAATCGAATGGTGATGCGTACGACAGAACAGGATCTGTATTTATGATTCCGATGGACAAAAAAATGTCATTTCTTGACGGATTGAAAGACGGAGTTAAATCATTACCAACCTACGAAAATGGAAACGGAAAAAAATATCAAGGAGTTGCCGCAACAGAGGACTTCACCCCTTTATTGGAATTGATGCGTTTTTTCACTCCTTTTGGTGTAAAACATTTCAACTATCTGCAATTAAAAAATAAAGTTTGGCAGGATAGCGTTTCTTATCGCCAAGATATTTCGCTGTTGCAACCAAAATTAAGCAATCAAGAAGTTTATATCGGAATGTTTATCGGGAACTATGATGCCGGCGGACATAAAGCAAGCTTGAATATTACCATTCACGAAGGCGAAGACAACAATACAAAAGCCGATTACATTCTTCCTCTTTTCAACACACTCAATGTAATGGAAATGGCAGGTCAAGAATACGGAACTATGTTTGACAATGAAAAAGGATTAGAAATGTCATTTGAAGTGCCAGAGGGATACAAAAATTTTAAATTGAGTTATACTACAACCGGTCACGGAGGTTGGGGAAATGGCGATGAATTTCTGCAGAAAAAAATACCATTTTTATTGATGGAAAAGAAGTTTTTGGATTTACACCTTGGCGCACCGACTGTGGTTCTTACCGATTGAGCAATCCGGCTTCGGGGAATTTTGGCAACGGTTTATCATCATCTGACTTAAGCCGTTCAAACTGGTGTCCGGGAACGACTACCAATCCAAATTTAATTGACTTAGGAAATTTAACTCCGGGAAAGCATACCATTCGCGTTATGATTCCGCTTGGAAAACCAGAAGGAACCAGCGAGCAGTGCTTGGAATGTTTCAGGATTTCTAATCGGAGAAAGGTAATTGATAATTAAATTTAGATAATATCGACTTATTTATTAAACGTAAGTCTTTCTATTTTTAAATTTCAGAAAAGAGACGTAACCAAATCAAGTCCAACGAATTATATTCTCACCAAAAATACTTATTTGATTATCGTTTTTTTCTGAAATCTAACTATCAAACCACTTAACTCAAGAACATGAAAAAAATCACATTTTGTCTGCTGTTTTTCTCGCTGAGCTTAACACCAATAATTGCTCAAAATTACACACCAACGGAAGGAAATTTAAAAAACCGAAAAGAATTTCAAGATGATAAATTTGGAATGTTCATTCATTTCGGGCCTTATAGTGTTCTGGGAAATGGCGAATGGATTATGAACAACCAAAACATCAAAGTTACAGAGTATGGCAGATTGATTAATGTATTTAATCCGCAAGATTTTGATGCCAAAAAATGGGTTGGAATTGCCAAAGCGACGGGCATGAAATACATTACTTTTACCACACGACACCATGATGGTTTTAGTAATTTTGATACCAAATTATCAGACTGGAAAATTACTAATACACACTTCAAAAGAGACTTGCTGAAAGAACTCGCAGATGAATGTCATAAAGAAAACATCAAATTATTTTGCTACTATTCTCTCTTAGACTGGACCAGAACTGATTATCAATACGAAACCGGAAAAACTGGAAAAGGAACCGGCAGAACGCAAAAAAGTGACTGGAACAGCTACATCCGTTTTATGAAAGGACAATTGACTGAAATACTTTCAAACTATGGAAAAATTAGTGGCATTTGGTTTGATGGTCATTGGGATCAGCTGGATAATGACACCGATAAAACATTAACTTCAAAAGTCAATTGGCATTATGATGAAATTTATTCTTTGATTCACTCGATTCAACCCGACTGTTTGATTTCAAATAATCACCATTTATTGCCAATTCAAGGAGAAGATTTCCAAGCATTTGAAAAAGATTTACCAGGCGGAAACACTACCGGATTTGGAGGACAATCTGTTTCTCAGTTGCCCTTAGAAACTTGTGAAACCATGAATAATTCTTGGGGATTCAATATTAATGACAGAAAATACAAATCGACAAAAGACTTATTGCATTACATGATAAACGCCGCAAGTCTGAATGCGAATTTCTTGCTGAATGTTGGTCCAATGGCCGATGGAACAATTCAACCCGAATTTGTTGAGACTTTGAAAGAAATAGGAATTTGGATGAACAAAAACGGAAACAGCATTTACGGAACAAGAGGCAATATTACAAAACCACAAGATTGGGGTGTATTTACGGCAAAAGACAAAACTCTGTTTGCCCACATCATCAATACTCCAAAACAAGCAGATTATATTTTTATTCCAAAAATGAAGCAAAAAATTAAAAAATGCTATTTGATGGACAGCAAGAAGAAAATCAAATTCAAACAACAGCCAGAAGGGACTTTTGTTTATTTGAACGGAATCAAAATGGACACAATCGATACCATAATAGAAATGCAAATACAATAAATTAATTTTCAAATGTTTAAAAAAATTATTTTCTTCTCTGCTGTTGTTTTTATTACTGCTGAAAGAGGAAACGCACAATCAACATTTTCAGCAGAAAAATTTCTGAAACATGACACTTATCTTGCATCAGATAAGTTAGAAGGTCGTTTGGCCGGAACAAAAGGCAATAACGAAGCGTGACTTACATCAAAAAATATTTCAAAAAATTCGGACTTAAAGAATTCAACAACAACTATTACCAGCCTTTCAAAATATTCATAAAACCAGATATCAATAAAATGAAATCAGATAGTGTTTCGACGCAAAATGTTGTAGGCTATCTCGAAGGTTCTGATGAAAAACTAAAAAAGAATTCATCGTCATTGGAGCGCATTATGATCATTGGGGATGGGGCGGAAAAGGCTCAGGAAGCAAGAAAAAAGACACGCTTGCGATTCACAATGGAGCTGATGATAACGCTTCTGGAGTTTCTGCCTTATTATCTATTTTAGAAGAATTGCATCATGCTAAAACTGCTCCAAAAAGAAGCATTATCTTTATTTCTTTCAGTGCCGAAGAAGAAGGTTTATTAGGTTCTAAATATTTTGTCAATCATTTGCCAGTAGATAAAAATGCCGTAAAAGTGATGATCAACATGGATATGGTTGGAAGATTAAACGATAAAAAAGAACTTTATATGGGAGGCGCCGGCACTTTTCCCGACGGTGTAGAATTGATGAAAAAATTGGGCGAAAATAGTGGACTTAATTCAATTGTGTTTGCGGGAGATGTAGGCGGTTCTGATCATGTTACTTTTTACAAAAACAATATTTCAGTGATCGGACTGCATACAGGCGGACATCCGCAATATCATACACCAGAAGATGACACTGCTTTAATTAATAGCGAGGGAGCTATTTTGGTTTCAAAATACATTTACAATGCTCTGACGGCTATTGCCAATTATGAGCAACCGTTGACTTTTATCAAGCAGAATTAGAAAAGTGAGAATGCAAATTTATCACATATTTCATAGATCATACAGATTAAAAAAGGCGAATCAAAGTAGATTCGCCTTTTTTTGTGCTCCTTTATTCTTTTATTTCCACTTAAAAATCAACCTCTTACAACAAAATCTCTTTTAATAAATTTTACAAAGAGTGTAACAGTTCCTAAAAAACAAAGTCTCTAAAAGTATCGAGTCTTCTCAACTCGATCAATATTAGTTTGGTTGAGTTTCAACAACTGTCACATTGTTGAAATTAGGTTTTCACAAACAAAACCCCAGACTCAGGATCTCCTGAATCTGGGGCTTACCAAGTACTAACCAAACATTAAAAATGAAATTATTTTACGTCCCAGAAAATTTTGGTACTTAAATTATCATTTGCTTTTACAGTATTGTAATTTGCAGTGTTATAAACACTCTCTGAACTTGGATATGTCCAACGTGTAGGAGGTGTTTTTCTAACAGAACTTGTTTCATCTTCCATGAAAGTTAATGCTGGAAGTTTCAATCTTCTTTGTTCTGCCCAAGCTTCGTCAGCTTGCATGATGTTGAAGTGAATGTACTTTTGGAAAGCAATTAACTGCAACTGAGCCGCCGCTGTAGTAGCGCCTGCAAAGTTGATTTTAAGAATATAAGCATCTATTTCAGCCGCAGTTGGCTCAGAAGTTGGCTTCCAAGTTAAATCATCTGCTTTATCTCCTAATCTTACATAGTATTCGATAGATTGTCTGATTGCTTTCTCAAAATGTATTTTTGCCGTAGCTCCATTACCATTTCTTGAGTAGTACTCAGCAAGAAGCAAGTTCATTTCAGCCGCGTTAACTAATGTACCAGGCAACCAATCATTTCTACTTATTACAGATCTGTTGTAGATTGCAATTTTACCATCAGTAAGCAATTGATCTTGCGCTCCTGAAGTCAATGATGGATCAAGTCCTACATAAGTTGTTGCATTTACTCCTTTTTCAAACAACCACTGCTCACGAGGATCTAGATTAGCATTCATGTGGTCAATCATAGGTTTTGGAGCAACGTTGTTGTTAGATGTTTCTAAAGCATCGAAGAAGCCTGAAGTATCTAAATCTGTATCCTGAGTATATACTTTGAAAGCAATGTTTTCTGCATTCTCATCAACAATTTTTCCTTCAGCAATGATTTCAGCGATTTCAGTATTTGCTCTCGAAGCTAAAGAAGAAACTCCAGATACTCTGTTTAGGATTCTTAAACGCAATGAGTTACAATAGTTTTTCCACATTACCAAGTTTCCTTTGTTGATCAAATCCTGATTTTTGAACTCTACTCCCGTTTTTGTAGATAAAGTAATTGTGTTCAATTCAGTAGAAAAACCTTTCAAATCATCTAACATTTTTGCATAGATCTCAGTTTGGCTATCATACTTCGCAATTGCTTTAGTATAATCACCACCTGTCATACTGATTTTACCTGCCTCAGAAAAAGGAATATCACCATAGTTGTCGATCATTTTTTGTGTATGATCATACAAATAGATTGTTGAAGCAATAGTATAAATTCTGCTATCTGCTTTTTCAGCATCAGGCAAAGCGACGAATGCTTTTTCCAACTCTCTATATTGTGTAATAAAGTTGTAATATCTATCCCATCTGTAAACTGTAGCCGCTCCAGGAATATAACGTCCTGTAGTATTGGTAAATCCGTGTGCTTGAGTGTACGTAAGAGAAGTTGATCTAAGAACTGTAAAATAGTTCCAATATGACGGAATTACATCCTCAAAATTAACTTTTAAGAATCCAGCGAACTGTTTAGGCACAGTTGTAGTTTCAATCTTAGATGGATCTCTATATGCATCTGCGAAATCATCCTGCGAGCAAGAACCTAGAAAAGTCCTGCTGACGCTAATGATATATATAATAATTTTCTCATGTTGTATTTTTTTAAATTAGAATTTATCAAATTAGAATGATGCTCTTAACGATACTCCATAACTTCTAGTCGCTGGAGATAAACCTGCGTTGTTTACGTTTTGAGCCCATCTTGTTCCTGCAGTAGTTGCTTCAGGGTCCATATCCTTAATTGTTCTATAGATAAAAAACAAGTTACGTCCGAAGAAAGAAGCGCTTAATCTTGTAGCTCCAATTTTTGCGGCCCAAGCAGACGGAACATTATAAGCCAATGATAATTCTCTTAACTTAACATAATCATTCTTTTGAATATACAATTCATAACGAGAGCCGCTGTATTGAGGTCCACCCCAGTTGTAAGTCATGTTGTAGTAACCCGCTTGAGAGATAACATTTGTATTTTTTGTACCATCAGGAGCTATACCGTCCATCAACATACCATCACGGAATAGTTGTTGACCAGCTGGTCCTGCAGTTGCACTGTTAGGAACCTGAACTCCTTTACCATTATCCATGTAGTAAGTTAAACCACCACGCTCATTCGTACTGAAGTTCAAACTTTCTTCTGTCAAACCTCTAGAAGTCATCCAGTTAACACCAGTCGGCATTAAATAACCTCCGTAAGAGTAATCAATATTCACATCTAATGTGAAGTTTTTGTAAGTAAATGTATTGATCAAACCTCCAACACCTTTAGGCATTGCTGATCCGTATTTCACCCATTTATCACCATCGATCATATAGTATCCGTCAGAATCAACCATTTTGTTTCCGTTAGCATCTGTTTTAACAGGGTGTGCATAAATACCTCCCATTGGCTCACCAACAACTGATTTCAATTGAGTCGCTGATCCATCATAATCTGCATGCAAATATTCTTTTGAACCATCAGACAATGATACTAGCTTGTTTACGTTTTTAGCCCAGTTGAATGTTACATCCCAAGAAAAACTTTCTGTTCTAAAAGGAGATCCTGTTAACGAAACTTCAAAACCGTGGTTAGCTAATTCTCCAACGTTAGCCAAGATAGATTTCGCTCCTGTAGTAGGCGCTAATGTCAAAGGAAGAATTTGGTCTTTAATTTTTGCATTATAGTATGAAAAATCTAAACCTAATCTTCTGTCAAAGAATTTAGTTTCAAAACCAAGCTCATACTCATTTTTCATTTCAGGCTTAATTCCTTCGTTACCATATGATGCATTAGATGTTGTAATCAAAACAGGAGTAGTTGTTCCTTGAGTACCCAATGTAGTCTGGTTAAATGCAACGTTTGCTAAATAAGATTCTGGATAGCTACCCACAATTCCCCAAGAAGCACGTAATTTTGCATAACTAACAACTTCTGGTAATTTAACTGCTTCTGACAATACGAAACTTGAGTTAACAGAAGGGTATGTAAATGAATTGTTGTTTGGGTTCATTGTAGAAGTACGGTCTCTTCTAAGTGTGCCTTCTAAGAATAAATAATTTTTGTAGCTACCATTAACAGTTCCAAAAACAGCATCTTTCAAAATTTCATATCTTTTAGAAGTACTGTTTGCCATATTGATAGAAGCATTCATATCGTACCATCCTTCAACACTCAATCCTCCATTTGTAGAACGAGTTAAAAATTTACCTGTTTCTTGAGAACCATTGAAACCAACTTGCGCCCCTACAGTAAAATCGTCGTTAAGTTTTTTGTTATACGTTAACAATACCTCCCCATAAAGAATGTTGTAATCTTGAGATTCCATTCCAAAAGCACCAGATCTGTCACCTCCAAATTGATAAATTAAAGGAACTTCTACAGGATCTCTATTTTCGATATTTACTGAAGATAAATCTGTCGAAACACGACCACGTAATGAAAAATCTCCAAACGTAAGTGTTTCTGTAACACTAGCGATCAAACGGTTTGTAATCTCATCTTGTTGCTTAGCATTTGTATTCCAAAAATAATCTCCAATATCCGCTTTGAATCCATTACGAATAATGTTTTCAGATGGAGTTAAACTCTGACCATTTACGCCTTGAACATATTTGTAACCTAAACTTGTTTGGTATTTGGCTCTATACCAATCTCCATTATCAAATGGGCTAAGCATACCTGTAAAATTATTCACCAAACGGTCCATAGCATAAGCACGGTTGTTAACCTTTTGGTTCATGTAGTTTACAATAACATCAGTTTTTAAGAATTTACCTGTTTTAAATGATGCATTTAAGCTTAAGTTGTTTTTCTTATTGCTGTTACCCATAGACAATCCATCTGATTCAATATGTGTGTAAGAAAAACGAATATTACTGTTATCAGTAGTATTTGTAAGTGCCACGTTTGTTGTAGCATCCCATGCATTTTGGAACAAGTTTTTATAACCGTCTTTTTGTGCAGAATATGGACGAACCACACCATCCCAAGACATAATTGGCTGACCATCAAACCAAGGACCGAAGTTGTTACTACTAGCTGAAACTCCTCTCATATCAGCAACACCGTCACCATTAGTATCATAATGTGCAAAACCATCTGGTGCTAAATATCCTGAAGAGTAGTTAGCATTTGTCCAACCTGGACCTCTTTCATATTGAAATCTTGGCAAGTAAGCAATTTGATTTCCTGAATAGCTTGTACTGAAATCAATACCTAAACCTTTTTTCCCTTTACCTGATTTTGTAGTAATCAAAACAACTCCATTTACAGCTTCAGAACCGTATAATGCGACGAAGCAGAAGCTCCTTTAAGAATCGAGATGTTCTCAATATCTTCAGGGTTAATATCTGCTAAACCATTGCTTTTCATACGTGGTTGGTTCCAATAATCACCATTGTTAACATCACCATCACGAATTGGAATACCATCCATAACGATAAGTGGTTGGTTTTTACCAGAAACACTATTCAATCCACGAATCTGGATATTGATTGGCCCAGATCCACCTGGAGCAGATGTAATACGTACACCTGGCGCTTTACCATATAAAGAGTTTGCAATTGTAGGCGATGCAGTTTTAGTAATCGCATCTGCTTTAATTATACTTGTGGCATATCCAATAGATTTGTTCTTTTTAGTTTGCCCCAAAGCAGTAACCGTAATACCATCAAGTTCATTAGTAGCAGTAGATAATCTAACGTCCATTCCGTCAGTAGCTCTTAATTCTACTGTTTTAAATCCTACTGCACTAATAATAAGTGTAGCTCCTTCTTTTACTGAAATTTTAAATCCTCCGTTTTCATCAGTAATTGTCTCTTGCTTTGTTCCTTTCTCTTTCACATTTGCATAAGGAACCGGCAAATTCGTATTATCTGTAATTACACCGGAGATTGTCTTGTTTTGTGCATTTACTCCTTGGTAACACAACATCATTAGAAAAACTAACAATGATTTGTATAACAGTTTTCTCATAATTAATATTAGTTTGGTTTGGTTTAAATTTTATTTTTAAATTAAAAGGTTCTGATTATTTAAAAAAACATTGGATACTAAAACCTTTAATTTTCATATTACCAGTTTCTCAATCTGGCAACAACTGAGTTTCTTGTTTGTCACATCTCTATTTTTTCTTTTATATCATACGCGTTTTTTTTTGTTTAATAATTGGTTTGAGTTTTCTGTGTTATTTATTTTCTTTACTACTATAACGTTTTAGCAATTGGTTTTTAAAAAAAGGAATATTATGCTATACCGACTCTCTTATAGTTAAACTTCCCTTTTTCTTTTCTTTTATAATCTCGTAATCACTTCCATCTGTCATTTGTTGCATTAGGAGTTTTACTGTTTTCTTTCCCATTTCTTCAATTGGTTGTGCGAGCACTGTAATTGAAGGAGAATTAAGCCTGAAACTGTCATGATCATCAAAACTAATCACTGCTTTATCTATTGGAATTTTCAACCCGAGTTTCCTTAAAGATTGTAATCCTGCCAACAGCAAATAATTGGCTCCAAACAATATGGCGTCGATATCAGTATTGGCATTCAAAAATTCAGAAATTCTTTCTATTCGTTTATCTTCTGATATTTGATAATCCATATCCAGAATTCTTGATTCATCATATAAACCGACTTCTTTCAATGCATGAACATAACCTTGCTTCCTCAGATTCATTTGAATCAACTGTGAGTAATTGGTAACAAAAGCAATTTTTTTAAATCCTTTTTCTAAAAGAAATTGTGTTGCTTTTTCTGCTCCTTCAAAATTATCAAGCACTACATGACTTACTTCTTGACCTTCAAAATAACGATCGACTAATACAACTGGACATTGAAGTTCCAATAGTCTATCAATCGTACTTTTCATGTTTTCGGTTGGCGTTATGATAAATCCATCCACATTAGCCTGCAACAAACTATCTACTAACTCCACCGCACGTTCATCACTTCCTCCTGTACTGCAATAAAATACTCTGTAATTAGAGTCTATCGCTTCTCTTTCTATAACTTTCGCCAAATCAGAAAAAAGTGATTTGATATATCTTCTACAATAAGCCCAATCGATCTTGTTTTGCCTGTTCTCAAACTACTGGCGATCATATTGAGTTTGAATTTCATTTCTTCACTAATTTTAAGAACCTTCTTAATCACTTCTTTGCTTATCCCCATCTTTTCGCCCTTGTTGTTCAAAACAAATGAAACAGTTGTAACTGATACATTTGTCGCTTTGGCGATATCTTTAATGGTGATGTTTTTTTCATGAAACGTTAAGCTTATCTTAAACTTTAGTTAATATGTTTAAACAAATATATATTTAATAAAACGATTTACAAAAACGTTTTAGTATTTTTTTTATGCTAAATTATTTTTTTTAACATTTAAAAAACTCAAAACTAAATTTTAAGCCTAACCGCTTGAAAATAAAACACTACACAACACAAATCGAAATATTATTTTTCTCACAAAACGAAAAAACAGGGCAAAAATTCAATAAAAATCAATATTGCAAAAAATGATGCTTTAAAATCGTGAAAAATGCGACATTTTTAACATAAATATATGTTAACTAATATTCATATAACAATTGCTTTACTTGCACATTCTGTTTTTAACTTCATAAATAATTGTCTTTTTGTTTTTTGTATTTTTTATCAAAAAGAGAAAATCCCTTTTCTTCTATTTATGCCTTCTTTTTTATTGATTTTCAAAGTTGTAAGCTTTTTATTGCATTCGTTTTTATTTGAGCGCTAAAACTCACAAATTCATTTGGTTTCTTTTGTCTTTAATTCTAAAACCTTTCCTTTTTTGAGTCGCTTTTGCTATTCCGAAACCGTAATTATCTCTCTTAATCGAATATCTCTTGAAGAAGCGCCAATCATAATTCTAAAATCGCCAGGTTCTACAACCCAATTCATTTCCTTATTCAACATTTTAAGCGTTTCTTTATTGATATCAAATGAGATTTCTTTTGATTCTCCAGCCTTAAGCGAAATTCTCTGAAAGCCTTTCAACTGTTTTATAGGCTGAGCAACAGATGCCAAAACATCTCGCACATACAACTGAACAACCTCATCGCCATCAACATTGCTTATATTTTTTATGGTGCAATACACTTTTGTCGATTCTGATTTTCCAATTTGTTTTTTGTCAAAACGAAGATTGCTATATTCAAACGTTGAATAGCTCAATCCGAAGCCAAAAGGAAATAATGGCGCTCCGTTTAAATTGGTGTAATCATCAGAACGACCTGTTGGCTTATGGTTGTAAACCAATGGCAATTGTCCTTCAAAAACTGGAAAAGTGATCGGCAGACGACCCGCAGGATTTCGATCTCCAAACAAAATATTGGCAACAGCATGACCTCCATCTTCGCCCGGATACCAAACATCCAAAATTGATGGCACATTATTAATCCACTTATCCATAGTGATAGCACTTCCGCCTACCAAAACTACCACGACCGGTTTTCCTGTAGCGGCGACTGCATTTATTAATTCTTCCTGATGTCCGAGCAGACCTAGATAAGCTCTGTCGTTAAATTCTCCTTCTTCGATTCCGGTCGCAATTACTGCAACATCCGATTTTTTAGTCGTAGCTGACTGCTTCATTTATTTTATTTTGCCAATCATTGGCAACGCCAACATTCCAAACCAATTTAAATTTTGCATACCCTTGCGATTCAAAGAACTCAACTTTAATATCGTATTCTTTGTCTTTTTCAAAATTGAAATCAACGAGTTTAGTTGAATAAGTTTGACTTTTCCAATTGTCAATAATTAATTTTCCATTCAGATATAGACGAAAGCCATCATTACCTTCAAAACCAATTTTATATATTCCCGTTTCTGGGGATTTTATTTTTCCGCTCCATCTGACAGAATAAAAATCATAATTAATTTTTTCTTGATCTGGAGAATAAAGTGTCCAATCAAAATTAATTGCCTGATCTACTCTAGTCAAAACAGGGCTTCCGCTTAATTGTACATTATTGAAATATTCACCCAATAAGCCATTTTTGGTTTTACCATTTTCAATACTTGCCAATTGAATAGATGGAACCGGAACATATTCTTTGCTTCTTCTTGCAACTCCTTCTGCAAAATTTATTTGGGCCGATGCTCCTAACTTTGCTTTTATTCCATCAAGCATATTTACTTTTCCATTTCCCGGTCCGCTGTAACCTCCCAAACGTGCTTCGGTAATATCATTTCCAATTAAAGCAATGGATTTGATTGATTTTTTTAACGGCAAAACATTGTTTTCATTTTTCAGCAAAACGATTCCTTTTTCGGTCGCTTCTCTTGACAACAATTTGTGGGCTGGATTTCCATTCCATTTGTTGGTTTCTTTTTCATCCGCATACGGATTTTCAAATAATCCCAATTCAAATTTCAATCTTAAAACCCGAGCCACGGCTTCGTCTATATTTTTCATATCGATTCTTCCGTCAAGGAAAGGCGGTTGAAATAATTTATAATGATCATAAGCTGTTTGAAAAATCACATCTAATCCATTATTGATAGCATTTGCTCCCGATTCTGGATAATCTTTTGCGGTATAATGCAGTACATTTCCGCCGCCCACAGCATTCGCATCAGAAATAATGAATCCTTTAAAATTCATTTCTCCTTTTAATTTTTTATTCAACAACCAATCATTTGCTGTACATGGACTGCCATTTATTGTGTTGTATGAAGTCATAACACTTCGGCTTCCTCCTTCTGTAAAGCATGCACGAAAAGGTGGCAACTGATATTCTTCCAGATAACGTTCATTGTAATCAATTGGGTAACTGTCACGACCACCATCGCCACTATTGGCAAGGAAATGCTTTGGAGTTGTAATTACTCCTCTTTCTTCAAACGAGGAAACATAAGCTACGCCCATTTTTGAAGAAAGAAAAGGATCTTCTCCATACGTTTCTTCCACTCTACCCCAACGAACATCTGAAGCAAGATTGACAACTGGCGATAAAATCTGGCGAATTCCGCGACTTTTTGATTCCAATGCAATCGCTGTTGAAACCCTCTTTACTAATCCGGGATCGAAAGTTGTCGCTAATGAAATAGATTGTGGAAAAGCGGTAGCTCCATCTCTTACCAATCCGTGCAAAGCTTCATCAAAAGCAATAATTGGAATTCCGAGACGTGTTTTCTCAACAAAATATTTCTGTATTTTATTAATTAGTTTTACTGTTTCTTTAGCATTACTTGCGGCGCTGTAATCTAAAATTTGATTGCTCGCATCAGAACTTCCTTTGGCACTAACCTGAAAACCAAAAATTCCATTTTTATAATTTGCTTCACCATCAGACAAATCACCAGGAATCATGAACATTTGCCAAAATTTCTCCTCTGTCGTCATTCTGGACAATAAATCCTGAACGCGTTCTTCAACAGGCAATTTTGGGTTTTTATATTTTGGCGTATTTTGAGAAAATAATGATTGAAATCCCAGAAACAGACCTAGTAAAAATATTTTTTTGTTCATGCTTAAATTATTGAAACGCCTATAAGGCATTAGTTTTATTGGCTTTTATATGAAATCAATTCAAAAATTAGATGAAAAAATGCCATCCCCATCTAGGAAATGACATTTTAGAATTATTAGTTTGTCAGAAATCCTCCATGACCTCTGTATAATTTAATCGGCGCATCTAAAGTAACTTTGATACAAGTCACATATTTATCGATTGCACTTTCTGGAAGATCGATGTAAACCAATCCCGGAACGGCGCTCCATGAAATTTTTCCAACCACTTTATGAGTCAGTTTTACATTAGAACCCAAAACCGTAATATCTTGAATTTTATTATCAAGACCTTTCAACATCAATTGACCTGAAGTTTTTCCGTGAACAAATAAATAAAGCGTTTTTGAATCTTTAGAAAGTGTTGTTGGCCCATAAAAATGCCCTTGTGGAATTCCAGGAATAGTTCCAAAAATCCCTTCTCCATTTCTTCTGTTCCAATCTCCCAATTCTTTTAGAGTTGACACAACCGTTTCAGGATAAGTTCCATCAGGTTTTGGCCCGATGTCAAGCAATAAATTTCCGCCATTTGAAACGGCATCTACAAAAATCGTTACAATTTCATAAGGTGTTTTCCAATTGTTGTCGCTCACGCGGTAACCCCAGTTTTCGTTCATTGTCATACACAATTCCCACCATTTGAAGGCTGGGCGCACTACTGGAAAATTTTGTTCAGGAGTATCATAATCTCCGTAACCTTGCAAACGTCCATTGATGATCGTATTCGGATTTCTGTCCAACATCATTTTGCGTGTTTTTTCAGCCTGCCATTCCTCTGCACTGTGTTCCCAATCGCCATCAAACCACCACAAATCTGGATTGTACCAATCTGAAATTTCTTTAATTTGGCCTTGGAAAAATTTCTGAAAACGCTCCCAACGTGCTGGCTCTTTCTTGATATCGTATCGTGCTTTGTCTTTCAAAAATCCCGGATAATCATTGTGAGTCCAATCGATTAATGAAAAATAGGCACCACATTTTACATCTCTTTTACGCAATTCTTCAAAAATGGTTTGATCATATCTTTTTTTGCAGGACACGTTTTAACTGAACTCAATTTACCCAACTTAGTATCGTACATCGCTACACCATCATGATGTTTGGTTGTGATTACAGCATATTTTGCTCCCGAATCTTTAATCATATCCGCCCAAGTCGCAGGATCATAATTGCTTAAAGTGTAACTTTTTTGTTGTTTCATATAATCTTCAACAGAGATTTTTCCGTTATGAAAACTCCATGATTCAGAAACATCCGCAACTGAATAAATTCCAGCGTGAATAAAGATTCCTAGTTTCGCATCCTCAAACCATTTCATTTTTTCAGCAATATCTTTTGCTTCAATTTTATTTTGCGAATAGCCTGCGATAGTTGTACCAATTACTAAAATCGCTAAGATTATCTTTTTGGTCATTTTTTTATTTTTATGTAGTTTTAACTGTTTTATGGTGATTGTTGTGATGGCAAATCTTTACTTTCTGCTTTGCCGTGCAGTATGATTATAATACCAACTTATATAAATCTTAAGTGGCTACAATTTTATTTGAGCTTGTTTGCTACTTAATCTTCAGATTACAATGAGCGATCTAAATGTGTATAACCACCATCTACATGAATCAGTTGCCCTGTAGTGTGGCTTGATCTATCAGACAATAAGAATACTGTCATATTAGCGATTTCTTCGGCAGTTGTCATTCTGTTTTCAAACGGAATTTTTGCTGTTATTTCTTTTAATTTTTGTTCCGGATTCTCAAGCGTATTAATCCATGTCTCATACAGTGGTGTATAACATTCGGCTACAATTACAGCGTTTACACGTATTCCATATTTCAGCAATTCAACAGCCCATTCGCGAGTTAACGCATTACGGCCTCCGTTTGAAGCCGCGTAAGCCGATGTATTTCCTTGTCCGGTATCAGCCGTTTTTGAACCAATATTAACAATCGGTCCTTTTGTTTTTTTCAACTCAGGCAATGCATATTGCGCCATTAAATAATAATGCACGAGATTTTTATGAATCGAAGCCATGAATTTTTCGTAATCGCTGCTTTCCAAACCAACGCCGTCATTTACTCCGGCATTATTAACCAATCCGTCAATTCTTCCGCATAATGCAACAACTTGATCGACTGCATCTTTACAAGCTTCAGGATTTGTAAGCTCTGCAGAAACTGCTAATGCTCTTCCTCCTTCAGATTCTATTTCTCTGATTGCTTTTTCATTATCTGCATTGCTTCTTCCTACAATTACTGGAATTGCACCTTCTCCCGCCAAAACTTTACAGATTCCAAGTCCGATTCCTTTTGCTCCGCCGGTTACAATAATTATTTTATCAGTAAGGTTAAGATTCATTTTGTATGCTATTTTAGTTAGATAGTTTTTTGATTGCAAATACATTTGAACTCACAATCACGGTCGTTTTTTTTATAAATGATAAAAATTGATGGCATTTTTGCTCCAAAATTTATCTTGATCTATTTTTGAAAATTTTGAAAAATAGTCTTCTACAATTTCACACGATTCGGCATATGAAGCGACCAACAAACTCACAGGCCAATCACTGCCAAACATTAAGCGGTCAATTCCAAAGACCTCAGTAACCACATCTAAACAATGTGTAAAGTCTGCTTTAGTCCAGTTGTTCCAATCGGCTTCTGTTACCAAGCCCGATACTTTGCACATCACGTTGGGGAATTTTGCAATTGCTCGAATTCCGTTTTCCCAATCTATGAATTCTTTATTTTTAAAATCTGGTTTTGCCAAATGATCAATAACAAATTTTTGCTCTGGAAAATTTGACACAAGTTTTGCAGACATTTTCCAAATGTTTCGGAAAAATCAAAATATCATACGTGAAATTATGTTTTGTTAATTGCGAAATTCCATTTTGGAATTTTGGTTGCAACATAAAATCAATATCGGCTTCTGCTTGAATAATATGTCTGAAACCTTTCAATTTTTCGAATTTGGCACAATATTGCAAACGCTCAACAATATTGTCGGAACACAAATCGATCCAGCCCACAACTCCTTTTATGAAATGATTTTCTTTTGCTAAATCCAGCAAAAAAAGTGTTTCTTCTTCGCTTTGATCAGCCTGAACAGCCACACAACCTCCAAACTGATTTTCGAATAATATGGGCTCTAAATCAGCAGGCAAAAAATCACGCTTGATTACGTTCATTTCGTCAGTAATCCAAGCGTCCTTCACTGGTTCATATTTCCAGAAATGTTGGTGGCTATCGATTTTCATGCAGGTCAAATATTTTTTCCATCATCATCCATTTTTCGCCTTCTTTTGCCCATGGTAAAGCTTTTTGGTATTTCCACATCAATTCTTCCCATTTTTGAACAACAGGATTATTAGCATCCATTTCACCTTTTCTTTCAAAAGTAAAAGTCTCATTGGCTTCAATAATCATAAACATTCGGTTTCCAACACAATAAATATCAAGATTCTCAATTCCTGAATTGGTAATGCTTTCTGTTATTTCTGGCCAAATTTTTTCATGATATCTCTTGTACTCCGCCATTAAAACCGGATCTTCATGTAAATCTAATGCCAGACAATATTTTTGAGTTACCATAGTATTATATTTAAAATTTAAGGTTGAGACCTAAAATTACTGATTATCGTTTCTTTTTTCTGTACAAGTTATCAACTAAATCGTTTTATATTTTGAAACAGAGTTTTATCGCAATCTTAAAAAAATAAAATTATTGCATTATAATCTTTTATTTTAGCTCAAAATTATCATTAATTAAGCATTTATTATCTTTTTAATAAACCCAGTAAAAAGACAGATTTTTAGCTCACTTTTTTGGAATAAATTATGAGATAAGAAAAAATAGTACGTTATAAAAGAAAATCCTCAAAACTATGATTTCAATTTTGAGTAAAATCCAACACCTATTTTTTAACAAAATTACAATTGGAGGCTGTAGCTTATACCAAAGCATTTTTGCGGTACTCTTTTGGTGTCGTACCTATTAATTTCTTGAAAAGTTTATTGAAGTTTGAAGCCGTTTTGTAACCGCATTCATAAGCGATTTCAGAAATACCCAAATCGGTTTCGATCAAATATTTGCAGGCATTTGAAACTCTGATTTCATTTAAATATTCTACAAAAGGCTTTTTGGTTTTAGCTTTGAACATTCTGCAGAAAGAAGTCGGTGTCAGATTAGCGATTTTTGAAATTTCATCAAGCGAGATTTCTTCTTTGTAATTTGATTTTACATATTTAAAAACCTCGGCAAGACGATCATTTTTATTGTCCTCATTAACCGGCACATATGAATTATCATTAATGTATCGCAAATCTTTGCTTTTTGACAAAAGAAATAAAATTTCAAGAAGTCCCATTACGACTTCAAAACCTTTCTTTTTAAGCAGTTTACTCATTTTTTTTGCGATCAAAGCGTTGGTTTCGCCCGTAATGGAAACGCCTTTTATTGCCTGAGCAAAAAACTTTTTGACTTCCTGTGCTTCTGGCAATTCATAAAAAGAATTTCCAAAAAGATCTCGGCTAAAATAAATTACAATGGCTTTTGCTTTAAGGCTATTAATTCCTTTATAAAAAATTTCATCGTTGAGCCAAACATGCGGTATATCATCTCCAAGGAAAACCATATCGCCCGGCTGAAAAGACTCTACAGAATTCCCGATAATTCTTTTGCCATGACTTTCTAATATATAAACCAATTCAAATTCTGGATGTGAATGAAAAGGCGACTGAAAAAACGACTCTTCACGAGAGAATACAGATAGCGATGTATTTGTATAAGAAGCAATAGTAGTTTTAACGATTTTCATTTTCCGAATAATAATGATAATTAATAATTAAATAATGATAAAATTGAATTAATTATTAAATTGATTTAGATATAATTTTAATTTACCCTAAAAACAAAAATAATATAAAAATGCATTCCACAATACTAAATCGTTTTAATAAGATAAAAAAATCAAAAAAAGTTGTTTTTACCTCTTATTTTAAACTAAAAAACCGACTTGCTTTTTACTTCGAAAGTCCTAAAAACATTGAAAGTAGAGCTAAAATTAAACCCAAAAACCAAGTCCATTTTTGGGACAAAATGATAGAATTGAATTAATAAGTGATTTCTCGATAAAAATACATATCTGGATTAAAAACCAATTTTACAAAACGTTTTTAAGCAAAATTTAAAAGCGTTTTAAAAATCTACAAATGTTCCTTTTTTATTCTAAACTTAAAAATTATTTAACGACAGCTTAATTGGAAAAACAGGAACAAAAAACTAAAACTAAAAAACAAATGAAAAAAGAACTCTTAATTTTCCTTCTTGCTCTCGGTTCAAATTTGACTGCGCAAACTAAAACTACGGGAAATGTTGTGGAATATTTTGGCAAAGAAAAAATAGAAACAACCGCTGAAGGAAGTGTTTTGCATCAATTCACTGAAGGTTATTTTCTGCCTGCCGACAAAAAAAGCGGTACGCTTTTCAACGGACAAGATCCGATAGCTTGGCAATACGCAACAGGAAAATTTGTTAATCCGAACAAGCAAAAAGGAGATTGGCAAACGATTAAAGTAGATTCAGTTGGAGTTTTTAGCGGAAAGGATTTGAGATCTGCTTTTTTGTTTACCGAATATAATTCTCCAAAAGAACAAATCGTACTTTTAGAAACAACAGGCGGAACGCGCACCTATATAAATGGAATGCCTCATGAAGGAGATCATTATGATTTTGGATATACTTTGATTCCCTTTAAACTCCGCAAAGGAACTAACGAATTTGTTTATACAAAAGGACGTTTTGGTCGCGTAAAATCAAAAATTATTGCGCTTTCAAAAAACATTCAATTTACCAAACGCGACTTGACCCTTCCGGATGTTATCAATGGAGAAAAAGACGAAAAATGGGCTTCAGTTCGTGTCATCAATGCAACTGAAAAGGATTTGAAAGACTTAAAAATCGTTGCGAATTTATCTAGCGGAGAAACCGCATCATACAATACTGACGCCATTATGCCGATGTTTGTAAGAAAAGTAAAATTCAAAGTTCCAGCCGCAAAAAAGACTTTAGTGGGGAGCTAAAATTAGAACTTACGCTAATTGACAAAAGCGGGAAAGTATTGGACAAAACAGAATTCCCAATTCAGCAACGTTCTGCTACAGTTCATCATGAACGCACTTTTCTTAGTAAAGTTGACAACAGTGTACAATATTACAGCATTGCTCCTGCTTTAGGAACCGGACCAAAAGCGTTAGTTTTATCGGTTCACGGTGCTTCTGTTGAAGCTAGAAATCAGTCGCGTGCTTACAAACAAAAAGATTGGGTCACTATTGTTGCCGCGACAAACCGTCGTCCTTTTGGATTTAATTGGGAAGATTGGGGAAGAATCGACGCTTTGGAAGTTTTGGAAGAAGCCAAAAAAGTATTCCAAACAATTCCAGAGCAAACCTATTTAACAGGCCACTCTATGGGCGGTCACGGAACTTGGTTTTTAGGAACTACTTATCCAGGAAAATTTGTCGCAATTGCACCATGTGCTTCTTATCCTGATATTTCAACTTACGGATTTGATAAAGGAGATGAAATGCATGATATGTTCAAAGCTTATGAACCCATCAAACGTTCTGCAAATTCGGGACGTGTAAAAAGTCTTGTTCAAAATTTAAAACAAGACGGAGTGTATATTCTTCATGGCGACGCCGATTCGACTGTTCCGATTTCGCAAGTGCGCGAAATGCGTCAGATTTTGGGAACTTTTCATCCAAATTTCTGTTATTACGAATATCCTGGTGGAGAACATTGGTACGGAGATCATTCTGTAGACTGGTTCCCGATTTTTGAATTTTTCAAACGCCAAACCATTCCAGCAAATAAAAATGTGAAAGAAATTGATTTCTATACGGCAACTCCAGCGGTTTCTTCAACGGATTATTGGATCAAATTGCAACAACAAATTCGCCCATTTGATTTTTCTAATATTAATGCCAAAATCGATAAAGGAGCAATTACTGTTAAAACCAAAAATGCTTCAATACTGGAATTGGATTTGCCTTCATTGGAAATAAACAAAGAAATTACAATCAACATTGACGATCAAATTCTGAGGATTGCTTCAGATAAAAAAGCCATTTTAGCTTTAAAAGATGAAAAATGGACACTAATCAACGAAATCAATACTGCTAAAAAATATGCAGAACGCCAAGGCGGTTTTAAATTTGCATTTGATAATAATGTCGTCTTCGTTTATGCGACGGGCGGTTCGGCTTTGGAAAAAGAATGGTACCAAAACAGAGCCCGATTTGATGCCGAAACTTTCTATTACAGAGGAAACGGAAGCATCGATGTCATTTCTGACAAGGAATTTTCATTAGAGAAATACAAAGACCGAAATGTGATTATCTACGGAAATGCTTCGAACAACAGCGCATGGAAATTGTTGCTGAAAAATTCTCCAATCCAAATTGACAATCAGCAAGTAAAAATTGACAACAGAACATTAAAAGGAAATGATTTGGCGACATATTTTGTTGTACCAAGATCCGACAGTAAAACAGCAATGGTAGGCGTCGTTTCTGGAACTTCTGAAAAAGGAATGAAAGCAACTTGGGCTAACAATTACATTTCAGGAATTACAGGCTTTCCTGACGTAATGATTTTCAAAACCGACTTGCTCTTAAATGGTTTGCCAGATATGAAAGTAACAGGTTTCTTTGATAACAATTGGTCTGCCAAAACTTTAGAGTTTTTCTAATTAGAATAAAAAAATAAATTTAGAATAAGCAGTTACGTTAATTTTACTAATACGATTTAGTATTTCAATAAAAACACCTATTTTTAGCAAATAAAGACAGAGTATCAAACCAATAGCGTTATTCTCACAGAAAAAAACAATCTTATTGAAATTGCGTTATTTACAACCAAAAAACAAACTACTTTCTGATTGAATTCAGTCAGATTAAAATAAACAAGACATGACAAATCGTAGAAATTTTCTAAAAACAACTGCAATCGCATCGGCGGCCGTTGTATTGAATTCTTTCACCGGAAATGCGGAAGAACTTAAAGAGGAACAAAATGAACTTCCAGAAGGAAAAGTTAGAAAACCAATAGTACTTTCAACTTGGCGTTTTGGCTTACAAGCAAATGAAGCGGCTTGGGAAGTATTAAAAAACGGCGGTAGAGCTTTAGATGCCGTAGAAGCTGGAGTAAAAGTTCCAGAAGCTGATCCAAAAGAAAGAAGCGTTGGTTACGGCGGAAGACCAGATCGCGACGGACGCGTGACTTTAGATGCCTGCATCATGGACGAAATGTCGAATATTGGTTCAGTCGGCTGTTTGGAGCACATCAAACATCCAATATCTGTAGCTCGTGCCGTAATGGAAAAAACGCCTCACGTGATGCTGGTTGGCGATGGAGCACTTCAATTTGCATTGTCACAAGGTTTTCAAAAAGAAAATTTATTAGTTCCCGATTCTGAAAGAGAATGGAAAGAATGGTTAAAAACTTCCGAATATAAGCCAATTGCCAATATCGAAAATCATGATACGATTGGAATGATCGCTTTGGATGCGGCCGGAAATCTTTCTGGTGCATGTACAACGAGTGGGATGGCTTTCAAAATGCACGGCCGTCTTGGCGACTCTCCTATCATTGGTGCTGGTTTATATGTGGATAACGAAATTGGAGCCGCAACCGCAACTGGACACGGTGAAGAAGTAATCAGAATTGCGGGATGCCATTTGGTTGTAGAATTAATGCGCCAAGGAAGATCTCCTCAAAAAGCTTGTGAAGAAGCCGTTCAGCGCGTCGTAAAACTGATGAAAAACAGAAATAAAAACCTAAAAGATATTCAGGTTGGCTTTATTGCTTTGAACAAAAAAGGAGATTACGGTCTCGTATTGTGTTCAGAGTGGTTTTAACTATGCTGTTTACGACGAAACCGGAAACCGATTAATTGATCCTGATTTTTACATTAAGTAATCAAATCAACAACATCAATAAAGACTTAACCAAAAACAAAATGAAAAATAAATTCAAGTTACTATATACTGCATTTGTCTTGGCGGGCTCGCTTTCTGTTCACGCGCAAGGCGATTTCAGTATGGAAGCAAACAAATCAGAAGAAGCCGGTTACGTATGGACAAAAGACCCTCAAGTAAAAGCCAACCTTGACAAATGGCAAGGCTATAAATTTGGAGTCCTAATCCACATGGGACTTTACACGCAATTAGGCACTGTGGAATCTTGGGGATTGGCGCCAGAAGACTGGGTAACCAGAGACGGCTATGATGATTATTACAAATATGCCAGTGATTACAGAAATACAAAATTCAAATTAAACCCAACGAATTTGAATTCTGAAAAATGGGCAAAAATGTTCAAAAATGCAGGAGCAAAATACATGATTTTTACTTCAAAACATCATGACGGATTTTGCATGTACGATTCAAAATTTACTGATTTTAAAATCACAAATCCAGAATTGCCTTATGCAAAAAATCCAAAAGCTGATGTACTAAAAGATGTTTTAGATGCTTCAAGAAAAGAAGGACTGGCTGTTGGTGTTTACTTCTCAAAACCAGACTGGACTACTGAAAATTTCTGGTGGTCATACTATCCGCCAAAAGACAGAAATCCGACTTATGACATTAAAAAGTTTCCAGACCGTTGGAAAAGCTATGTTCAGTACACTCAAAACCAGCTAAATGAATTGACAACAAATTATGGAAAAGTAGATATTCTTTGGCTTGACGGATGCTGGGTTCGACCACTTTCTACAATAAATAAAAAGGTTGAAGAATTTTGCAAATATCCATACGATATGGATATCGACATGAAACATATTGCTGAAACTGCCCGTAAAAAACAACCGGGAATGCTTGTCGTAGATCGTTGGGTTCCTAGCGAATATGAAAATTATTTGACTCCAGAACAAAAAACTCCGGAGAAACCATTGACAGTGCCTTGGGAAAGTTGCATTACGCTTGGTGGCGCTTGGGGATGGGTGCCGAATGATCATTACAAATCATCAAAAGAAGTTATTCAATTGATGACCAATATCGTGGTAAAAGGAGGTAACTTGTTATTAGGAGTTGGGCCGGATGCTAAAGGAGAATTTGATCCAAAAATTGAGACCACTTTAGCTAACGTAGGAAAATGGCTTTCTGCAAATGGCGAAGCAATTTATGATACCAAACCTGTCGCTCCCTATTTAGACGGAAAAGTGGGTTATACACAAAAAGGAAATGCTGTCTACGTAATTTATATGCCTGAAAAAGAGGAAAAAGAATTACCCGCAGAAATTACCATTAAAACAGACTTAAAGAGCCCAAAAGTTATTTTATTGGCTACCAAACAAAAATTGGCTACTAAGAAAACTCAAGGTGGAGTTATCGTTAGCATTCCACAAAATCTTAGAACTTCTTTAGCATCTTCGGAAGCAATTGTTCTAAAAATAAATTAAGATTCCTATATTGACAAATGAATCAAAGTTAAAAAAATGAAAAAACAGTTATTAACGCTTTTTAGTTGTTTTGTTTTTGTGTCGATGAACGCTCAAAAAATTGGTCCTCCAGCGCCTTATGGAGCTTTGCCAACAGAAGCTCATTTGCAATGGCAAGAATTAGAGCAATATGTTTTGGTCCATTTTACGCCAACCACTTTTCAAAATAAGGAATGGGGATATGGAGATGCCGACCCTAAAATTTTCAATCCCTTAAAATTCGATGCCAGCCAAATTGTAAATGCGGCAAAAGCTGGCGGTTTTAAAGGAGTAATTCTTGTAGCAAAACATCATGACGGATTTTGTTTATGGCCAACAAAAACTACAGATTATAACATCAGTAAAAGCCCTTTTCGAAATGGAAAAGGCGATATGGTCAAAGAATTTGAAGTTGCCACACGCAATGCCGGAATGAAATTTGGACTTTATTGCTCTCCTTGGGACCGAAATAATGAATATTATGGAACACCTCAATATGTAACTAAATTTCGTGAGCAATTAACCGAATTATATTCGAATTACGGAAAATTATTCATCACATGGTTTGATGGAGCCAATGGTGGAGACGGGTATTATGGAGGAAAAAGAGAAAAACGAAATATCGATCGCTCAACTTATTACGGTTGGGATACAACTTGGGGAATTTCAAAAAAACTACAACCGGGAGCAGTTATTTTTGCAGATAATGGCGATGTGCGTTGGGTAGGAAACGAACAAGGTTTTGCGACGAGAAACGTCTTGGGCGACCTTTACACCAGAACCAACTGCAGGAAAATTAGTTGCCGCTCCAGGGGAAACAAATTCGGATAAAGCACCGGAAGGAACTCGAAATGGGAAATTCTGGAAACCTGCAGAATGTGATGTCCCGCTAAGAAATGGATGGTTTTATCACACTACCGATGATAATCATGTTAAATCGGTTTCTGAGTTATTTGAGATTTATTTGAAATCTGTTGGAAGAGGCGCTTGTCTGGATTTGGGAATTTCACCTACTACAGACGGTTTGTTGCATCCAAATGATGTTAAAGCGCTAAAAGATTTTGGCGATTTTCTAAAGAAATTGTTTGCCGATAATCTTGCCCAATCAGCTGTGATCAAAGCTTCGGAAATTAGAGGCGATAATGAAATATTCTTCGGAACCAAAAATCTTACCGACAATGATCGTTATACGTATTGGGCAACCAATGATGAGGTAAAAAAAGCGTTCGTAACTTTAGAATGGAATAAAGAACAAACTTTTAATATCATTCGTCTAAGAGAAAACATCAAACTTGGCCAACGTATTGAAAAAGTCGAATTTGATGCTTTTTTTAATGGAAAATGGAAAAAAGTCGGAGAAGCAACTAGTATCGGAGCAAATCGTCTTATTCGTTTACCAAATTACATTTCAACTTCAAAATTGAGAATCCGAATTGAAGAATCTCCAGTTTGTATTGCTTTGAGTGATATAGGTGTTTTTAGAGAACCAGAACAATTAGCGCTTCCAAAGATTAAAAGAGATAAGGATGGAAACGTTTCTATTTCTACAGAAACCCCTGTAAATCAAATTCATTATACAATTGATGGAACAGAACCAACAGTTCAATCTCCGATTTACGAAAGTGCATTTTCATTTTTATTGTCAGGCGATATCAAAGCAAAATCTTTTGGTGCAGATTTAAAATCAAGTGAAACTGTGATTCAATCTTTCAATGTCTGCAAAAAAGATTGGAAAATAGTTACCGCTACTTTTGAAAATCCAGAAAAAGAAAAAGCGTCAAATGCTATTGATGATAATGAAATGACTTTTTGGAGTACAACCGAAAATACGTCCATAACACCTTTCCCACAATCCATTGGAATAGATATGGGACAAGAAATGGAAATTTCATCTTTATCTTATTTGCCACGTCAAAATGGTACAGGCGGTATTGTAAAAAATTACCAATGGGTAGTAAGCACGGATGGCATACACTGGAAAACAGTTGCTGAGGGCGAATTTTCGAATATCAAAAGCAATCCTGTCGAGCAAATTATTACTTTAAAAACTTCGGAGAAAGCGAGATTTATTAAATTTATTGGCAAGAGCAGTGAAGATGGAAATTATATTTCAGTTGCTGAATTGGGAGTAAAAACAAAAAACTAATAAAACAGAAATATTGCTTTTCCTAAAGCTTTTATAAAAAAACAGGCCGCTCAAATGAACGGCCTATTTTTTTAGATCATATTGTGTTCTTATTCCTGAATCACTTTCAATGTTGTTCCGTTTACAAAATCATCATGTGAAATAAAATAACTGTTCAGGCTTTTGCCATTTAACTGAATTTCTTTGATTTTTCCGTCACTATTGACTTCTCGTTCAATTACAATATTTTCTCTCTTGTAATATTTTGGATCCAACTGAATCGTTATTTTATCAAACATTGGTGTTGTAATTGTATAACTTGGATCTCCGGGCGTTATCGGGTAAAATCCCATCATTGAATATACCAGCCATGCAGACATGGTTCCTGTATCGTCATTTCCTGGGAGTCCATTTGGTAAATTTTTGAAATGTTCTCTCACTAATTTTCTTACTAGTTCCTGACTCTTGTATTCCTCTCCTTTTATGTAATTAAACAAATACGGATAAGCAATATCCGGCTCGTTTGCCATATCAAATTGTTTGGTGTCAAAAACTTTTTGCAATTGTTCAGAAAAAGGTTTGTCGCCGCCCATTAATTTAATATATCCCCTAATGTCATGTGGCACCATAAAGGCATATTGCCAAGCATTGCCCTCAACAAAACCAACATTTGCCTGAAAATTAGCTCCTGCTTCAGGATCAAAAGGCTCGTACCATTTTCCGTTAGCTAATTTTGGTCGAAGTAATTTCAAATCTTTGTCAAATAATTTTTGGTACGATAATGAACGTTTTGCAAAACGCTTATAATCTTCTTTTTCACCTAAAGCTTTCGCTAAAAGTGAAATCGCATAATCTGACATATTATATTCTTGTGTAGTAGAAACAGGACCAGAATAATTAGTTGACAAATATCCTTTTTCCAAATACTCCTTAAGTCCAGGGCGCAACGGATTATTTTCAACTTGATCTGCACCTTTTAACATGGCATAGTAAGCCTTATATATGTCAAAATCCTGAATTCCTTTTAAGCAAGCATCAACTATAACAATACTTGCCGGATCTCCAACCATGGTAAATGTTTCTGTCGAATTCAATTCCCATTTTGGCAACCAGCCGTTTTCATCATACATTTCCAACATGCTTTTTATCATATCAGATTGTTGCTTCGGATACACTAAAGACATTAATGGATGCATGTTTCTGTAGGTATCCCATAAAGAAAACACTGTATAACGTGTTCCTTCTGTTTTACCAATCTCACTTCTTTTTATTTCTGGATATTCTCCATTACTATCGTTTAAAACATTTGGGTGAATCAAAGTGTGATACAAGGCAGTATAAAAAATCACTTTATCCTGATAAGAACCTCCTTCGACCAAAATTTTCGAAAGTTCCTTATTCCACTCGTCGTAAGTTTCTTTGTAAATTGTATCAAATGGCTTATTTGCTGTTTCTTTTTCTAAATTCTCGCGAGCATTTTCTATACTTACATAAGAGACTCCAATTTTTACCTCAACTGTTTCTTTTTTATCAAACTGATAGGAAAAATACGTTCCGATACTATCTCCAACCACCGTTTTGATGGTATTTTTCATCATTCGCGTTTTCCCGTTGTAGCCCATCCATTGTGCTTCTACGCCATCATATTTTTGTGTTTTTTTCCAAACACCATAATTAGAAGCTGGTTTTGAAAACTTCGCTACAAAATATACCGGATAAGCATCTTCAGGACTGTTATAACAAAATGAGCCTACAGAACGCATTCCTTCAATTTCTGTCGAAGAAACTACTTTAATCATCGCGCCTTCTTCATTGGTTAATCCCAAACCGAGATTCAGCAAAATATTAGCTTGCCCTTTCGGGAAAGTGAATCTGCTTACTCCTACCCTTTTTGATGCTGTAAATTCACCTTTGACTTTATATTTGTCAATATCTACGCTGTAATAAGCTGTTTTGGCAATTTCATTAGAATAAGTGGATCCATATTTTAAATGATTGGTCTCAACAGTTCCTGTTGTTGGCATCAACAAAATTACGCCCAAATCTGGACAGCCTACTCCGCTCAAATTGACGTGACTGAATCCCGTCAAAAATGTATTTTCATTGACGTATGGATTAGACAGCCACTGACTATCTTTTTCTAAAGGTTTGTTTTTAGTCCCTGCAACGTTAAATGGGCTTATACTCGCCATGCCGCGTGGCGCAATTGGTCCGGGAAAAGTCGCTCCATAATTTGAAGTACCAATTAATGGATTCACAAACTCTGCTGGTTGTTGCGCAGAAACTGTAATACCAAAAAGCGACATGTTGATTAAACATGCTTGCTCGTGAAATTCTCATTTTTCTTAATATCATATTATTTGTTAATCGCTTCAATTTTTAAAGTCCATGCTTCTTTTGAAGGAAGGTTCTTTCTCAGACTTTCCGGAATCACAACTTTAAAGCCCTTAGCTTCTTTAGTCCATTTTAAAGAAGTTTTTGAACCCAACATTGTAATTTTGGTTCCTTCTTTAGGACTAATAGATTTTACAGTCACTACTGAAGGAATTTTGTCCTCTCCATCTTTTGCCAAATAAAACAAAAATACATTTCCTGCTTTATTTTGCGTCATGCAAATATTTTCTTCCTTGTAAGGAGCAATTGGTTTTGTATCATAAATTGCTGTACTGTTTACCTTCATCCAATCTGCGTAAGCGACCAACAAATCATAAGCACCTTGTCGCCATTCGCCTTCTGGGCTTGGCGCAATATTCAGTAATAAATTACCGCCTTTTGCTACCACATCAATCAACATATGAATTCCTTGTCTTCCCGTCATGTATTTTGCATCAGGGGTATAAGACCATCCACCACCTGAGGTAATACAAGATTCCCACGGATAAGGCAATGTTTTTTCAGGAACTCTATTTTCAGGAGTTAAATAATTTTGATTTTTGCCATGAACGGCTCTATCGACAACTATTAACCCTGGTTGTTTCTGACGTGCTTTTACCACCAATTCATCCATTTTAGGATCCTGATCTACAACTCTATGTTTTATAAAACCGTTTTTAGATTCGTTTTCTTCAAATTTTGAGGCATAGTTTTCTTTGATGTTCTGTAAATCTCTCTTTTTTACCCAGCCACCATCTAGCCACAAAATATCAACTTTGCCATAATTGGTCAGAATCTCTAAAATTTGATTGTGTGTAAAATTAACATATTTCTGCCATTTTTCAGGATATAATGATGGATCATAATTAACATTTCTGTCAAAAGGAGGAAAATAAGGATCCCAATAGTTTTCATTATGCCAATCTGGTTTAGAAAAATAGGCTCCAGTCGAAATATTTTCGCTTCTAAAAGCATTAAAAACTTCTTTTAAAATATCCGCTTTCGGATTGGTGCTGAAAGGACAAGTCTGCATCTGTTACTTTATAATCAGTGTATTTTGAATCGAACATTGTAAATCCGTCATGGTGTTTTGTGGTAAAAACCATGTATTTCATTCCGGCCGCTTTTGTCGCTTTCGCCCATTTCGTCGGATCGAATTTTGTTGGGTTGAATGTTTTTTTCAATCCTTCATATTCTTTTACATATTCCGTATAATTATTCGGATTACTTCCTTTTTTCGTTCGCACCAGCCATAATCTTCAGGGCAAATCGACCAAGATTCCACAATTCCCCATTGGCTGTAAGTTCCCCAGTGCATTAAAAGACCAAACTTTTTTCCTTGCCATTCTTCTAAATTTTTCAAAACGGCAGGATCTGTTTCTGGTACATAACGTTCATCTTCATAAATCGCCTGCGAAAACAATTGCACAGAAAATAATAATGCTAAAATGAATATTCCCTTTTTCATACTATGATTTTGTTATTTTATTTAATTCACTAAAATTTCATCTACAAACAGCCATGAGCTTTCGCCTCTTGGGCTTTTTTCAAATTCATCCCAATCACTTTTACATATCTGGCATTTTGCTGTTGGAAATTGATTTTAAAATCTTTCAATTCAGAAATTGGATTTGCCGCATACGGACGCGAAACTTTTCCAACTTCTTTGTAATTAATGCCATCATTAGAAAGCAAAATTTTTATTTGTATCGGAAAAAATACGCCTGCACCTTGACTCTCTAATGTTCCAACTGTAACTTGTTGAATACTTTCTGGTTTTTCAAAATCAATCACCAATTCCATATCATTTACAAGCCAAGCCTGCCATTGTCCGTCATGGAAATTTTTAGAACCGCGAATGGTATTTACCATCGTAAAAGGCCCGTCGCCAGTATAGTTTTTATTATACGGCGTCAAATAATTTACTTTATGCGCAACTGCTTTATGAAATACGATTGTATCTGTAAATGTTTTCCCTACTGGTTTATCATCCTGAAAAAGAGAAGCTTTCAAAACCGTCGTTTCTTTAAACTGAATTGGATTTGTATATTTTATTGCATTCTGACCAATATTATTATGGCCGAAAACATAGCGGATATCTGGATTTGGAAATTCATTTTTTAGCGTCACGTTCACTTGTTTTTTCTCTAAATCTGCACTTGAAGAAGCGGTAACCAAATAGGCACTTTTTGCATAATTGATTCCCAAATAATCGTAACGTTTGAATAATGAAGTTAGTCTTGTTGTAAAATCATTCCAATTGCGGTTTTCTTTTGTGCTCCATAATACCTCCGATAAAGCGACCAATCTTGGAAAAATCATGTATTCAGAATCCTTTGGTCCCGGAAGAAATTCGGCCCATAAATTTGCTTGTCCGCCCAAAACATGCTTTGCTTCTGTTGCCGACATAGTTGAAACAACAGGATCAAATTCGTAAACTTTATTTAATGGATTATAAGCATCAAAAGCCAATGGTTCTTCATTTTGAGGTCCTTGGTAAAAATTAAAATAACAAGGAGATTCTGGCGTCATGATCACATCATGTCCTTGTCTTCATACTTCAGTTCCGCCTTTGGTTCCTCGCCAGCTCATTACGGTTGCTTCTGGCGCAAGACCTCCTTCTAAAATTTCATCCCAGCCGATTAGTTTTTTGCCTTTAGAATTGATGTATTTTTCCATTCGCTTAACAAAATAACTTTGCAATTCATGAACGTTTTTCAAATCATGATCTTTCATTCGTTTTTGGCAATTCGGGCATTTTTCCCAATTGGTTTTTGTCGCTTCATCACCTCCAATATGAATGTATTTTGAAGGGAAAATAGTAATTACCTCATCAATTACATTCTGAAGAAATTCAAATGTCGATTCCTTTCCAGCACAATAAATATCTGTAATTGGCCATAGACCGCCTGATGGAACGCCGATTCTCTGATCAAAACAAGCCAATTCCGGATACGCCGCAATAGCACTGCTTACGTGCGCTGGCATTTCGATTTCAGGAATTATTTCAACATTTTTTGTAACAGCATATTTTACAATTTCTTTTAATTCTTCTTGTGTCAAGAAACCACCGTAAGTTCCTTTTTCATCTGGATTTGTAACCAATCTGGCATTCCAAGCTAAATTTTCTTGATCAACTCTCCATGCGCCGACTTCGGTTAATTTTGGATATTTTTTGATTTCAATTCTCCAGCCTTGATCATCCACTAAATGCAAATGCAAAACGTTCATTTTGTGCATTGCCAAACGATCAATAGTCGATAAAATATAGTTTTTATCAAAGAAATGGCGCGACAAATCCAGCATTAGGCCTCTATATTGAAAACGTGGCTCATCTATAATCGTCACATTCGGGATCTGCCATTTTGCAGATGTAATGGCATATTTGCTTTCGATAGCTGTTGGAAGCAATTGTCTGATCGTTTCTAATCCATAGATAAAACCAGCATTTCCATTTGCTGTAATGGTAATGCTATTATTGTTTACCTCGAGTTTATAAGCTTCTTTATGAAAATTTGGATCAACTTTAAATTGAATAAAATTGCTCTTTGGCGCTTTCGCTCCCAGAACAGGACGAAAGCCAGCGACAGTTTCAAATTTACTTATCAAGGCATTTGAAATATCCTTTTGAAAATCGTTAGTTGCAACAAAAACGGTATTTTTTGAAAACTCAAAAGATCCAGCCTGCAACACCAACTGATTTGGTTTAGGCACAATCTGAATATCTTTTTCAGTAAAAACTTTCTGGCTATAACCCGAATTTAAAACTGCTAAGAAGATTAAGAGGAATAAAGATTTTAATGTTCTCATAACTATTATTTTAAAGATGGTGTTATTTTAAATTGATACTGATAATTTTTGTCTTGCAAAAGATATTGTTTCATTGGCCACGCTTGCCAGCTGTCAATACCTCCAACTCCCATTTGTTTGTAATCGATTTTTAAACTTGTTAAATCTCTTTCTTGCAATTCGGCGGCGTGTCTTTGATCTTTTTCTAAGCCATCATCTAAATCTTCGTTTAAATAATGAAGCGCTGTAACTGATAGTAAAATATCTGAAGTTACTGTCAATTTTAATTGATTTCCCGATAATTCCAAAAATCTAATATCGGTTTTATTTCCTGTTTCCTGCGGACGGATGTACGGATAATATTGCTCAGAAACTGTTTGATTGTAAAGTCCGACTTGTGAACTGTAATTTCTGTCGATATAATTTTCGTGTGGGCCTTTTCCGTAATACGTCATATGGCTAAAATCTTTTAGAACAATTATTTCCATTCCAAATCTAGGCAACATCGGCTGTTCTTTAGTTTTGTCAATATTTAATTCTTCTTTTACGCTCAACTCTCCGTTGCTGTTCAGCTCATAATTTAGTTCTAAAGTAGAAGAAACTTGAGGTAAACTATAAGTTGCTTTTACCAAAATTTTATTGTCTTTTGTTGCTGAAAATGTCCAGTTTACTAAAGTCGGATTTTCTGTTGCTTCTTTCCAAGCCACCAATGTTTTCTGGAAATTTGCTCCAAAATCATTATCATTTGGTGCTCTCCATAAATTCGGACGTAACTGAGAACCTTCTTTAATAATTGGCAAATTATGGAAAGAATATCCATTTATGAAACCTGTTTTTTTATCGAAAGCAATTTCGGCATTTTCACTTTTAAAAACCGTACTATTTCCTTTTTTATCAACTGTTATTTTTCCTTCTCCAACAATTTTAATGTCGTTTTTCCATTCGCCTTTATAAGGCAATTGCTCCGTTGCAATTTCGAAACCTTTCGGCAAAAGAGGTTCAGCATCTTTTAATGTATAACTAATATTTACAAATGCTTCTTTGAACTTTTTGTCTCCCAAATTAATTGGCAAAGCATAGGTTTTAGATTGATTTGGAAGAATATCTAAATTAGCGATATCGCCTGCATCTTCAGTCTTTCCATCCAAAATCAATTTCCAATGCAGTTTCACATTGCTCAAATCTTTAAATGAAAATTCATTATAAACTTTGATTGTTGCTGTTTCTTTATTTTCCCAAGAAGTCAAGATATTCTGCAATACATTTCGCATTTCAAGCGCATGCGGATTCGGTTTTCTATCTACAGTAAATACACCATTGTTGACAAAATTGTTGTCGCTCTTGACATCTTTTGGTCCGAAATCACCTCCATATGCCAAAACCGTAATTCCGTTTGGCAATTTTTTATAAACCGATTGATCGATCATGTCCCAAATAAAGCCTCCCTGAAAGTTTGGATATTTTCGGATGACATCCCAATAATCTTTGAAATTCCCCATTGAATTTCCCATTGCATGTGCATATTCGCACTGAATGTAAGGTCTTGACGGATTTGGATTTGCCAGAATATATTCTTCCATTTTATCCGGAGAACTGTACATCGGATCAATAATATCCGAATCCCATTCAAATTTTAAACCTTTTCCGTCCCACGCTCCCGCGGTTGCTCTTTCGTACTGAATTGGTCTTGATTTATCACGGTTTTTAATCCATAAATAACCTCGGTAAAAATTATAACCGTTTCCGGCCTCGTTACCCATACTCCAAATAATAATCGAAGTATGATTTTTATCTCTTTCAATCATACGTTGCATACGCTGTATGTGCGCCAGTTCCCAATCTGGTTTATTACCTAACGTTTTAGTAATATCATAACCCATTCCGTGCGATTCAATATTGGCTTCATCAACAACATAAATTCCGTATTTGTCACACAATTCATAAAAATATTCATCGTTTGGATAATGCGACATTCGCACTGCATTGAGATTAAATTCTTTCATCAATTTAATATCCTGCTCCATTCGTTCTCTTGAAATCGTTTGTCCTGTTACAGGATCCGTTTCATGACGATTTACCCCTTTTATGTAAATCGCTTTTCCGTTTACTAAAAGCTGTCCGTTTTTAATCTCTACTTTTCTGAAGCCAACATTGTGGTTGATTACTTCAATCAAGTTTCCTTTTTTATCTTTTAGAAGAAAACTAACTTGATATAAATTAGGAATTTCAGCACTCCATTTTTTCGGATTATTTACGGCGAAATCAAAATTCAACCTTTTTGAATCGCCTGAAAGTATCGCTTTTTTTGAGTCAATAATCTGGCCGTTATCTTTCAATTGCACTTCAAAATTGTAGCTTTCTCTTTTGTCTAAATCAGAGAAATCTGTTGTGATTTTTAAAGTTCCATTTATGTAATTAGCATCTAAATCCGGAATAATTTCAAAATCATTTAAGTGCGCTTTATTTCGGGCAACCAAATAAGAATCTCTTGTAATTCCGCTCATACGCCACATATCCTGACATTCCAAGTAAGAACCGTCATTCCATTTCATGACTTTTAGAACGATTGAGTTTTTACCCGTTTTTACATATTTATTCAGTTTAAATTCAGAAGGCAGTTTTCCGTCCTCGCCATAACCCACATAAACACCGTTTACCCAAACCGTAAGATTTGATTTTGCTGTTCCGATATGAAGAAAAATATCTTTTCCTTCCCACGATTTATCAATTGTGATTTCTTTTCTGTAAACTCCAGTCGGATTGTATTTTGTTGGAACAAACGGTGGATTTGGCGCCATTAAATAATCAAAATCATAAGTGGTGTTTACATAAACCGGAAAACCATATCCGTTTACATCCCAGCTTGCAGGAATTTTAAAATTATCCCAAGAATTGTCATTGAAATCCGTTTTTTCAAAATCCTTTGGAAGATCATTTGGACTGTCGACATATTTAAATTTCCATGGCCCGTTAATGTCAAGGTAATTTTTAGATTCTCTCCAATTGTTTTTATTTGCTAAAGCTTCATTTTCAAATACAAAATAGGAAGCATGCATCGGTTCACGATTCTCTTCGTTGATTTTCTCATTCTGCCAAAACGGAACTTTTTCCTGAGCATTTATCGTTAAAACTGAAGAAAATAATAGGGATAATATGGATATTGTTTTTTTCATTCTTTGTTTTTATTCTCTACTGCTTTTGGCACAAAAACATAATTTTTAAAATTAAGCAAAAGCTTTAAACGATGTTTCTTTTAAGCCAAATAAACAGTCATGGTATTAATTTGTAAAGAAAAAACCGCATTACAGAAATACGGTTTTCTTTCTCTCTGAATATTATTTCAGACTTGCTTTTGTTTCTTTTATGGTTTTGAAATTACTTTCAGACAAAGCGTTTCCGTCAAAAAGGAAACTCCAATTGCTCCATTTTCTTTCGCTAATAAAATGGCTTCTTTTAATTCTTTGTCATTCTTTATTCCCGGAACATAAATTCCGGTGTTTATTTTTGTTTTTTTATCTTTTAAATCGGCAACGCCTTGTTTTGTAGCATAGCCAACCCAATCAATTTCTTCATCGTAAAAGCTGTGGTAAATCATTGGATAAACTTCATCGATATCCCATTTATCCCAACGCTGACGAACCATATGATCGGCCATTTCTGGATAAGGAAAAACCGCGACTGTTAATTGTTTGTTGTGTTTGTGCGCAATTGCATAAGCATCGTTAACTACAGCTTGAATGGCATTTAACCTAAAGTTTTTCCACTCCATATCGATAGAAGTGTTGTGGCTTTGTTTTGGATTTTTATGATGTATTTTTTCAAATGCTTTTACGCATTCATCGCAATAACAAAAATCAAATTGTGGCAATTCTACATCTTGAACCAAATTGTATTTTGGCAACAAACTAATAGGCAAAAAGATATCCGGGAAACGAATATAATCCAAATGAACACTTTCGATGCCTTCCACTTTTGCCAGTTCTTCAACCAAATGCAAAACGTGTTCTCTAGATTCTTTTCTGGTCGGACAAAGCCATTGATAATAATCAACGTAAGGACGCGTGTCAAAACATGATTTTCCTTCTTTGCTTACCTGATACCAATCTGGATGTTGCAACGCAATCGAATCGCCCGGCCTGTTCATTGCCATAATCCAAGCATGAACTTTTAAGCCTTCTTTTGTAACCAGAGGAACTAATCTTTTTAAAAGTTTTGGATCTGTAGCAGTATTGATCAAAACCTCATCGATGCCGCCGTCTTTATACTTTTTGAATTCTTTTGTATAATCTGCATCCGATTTTTTAGCGTCAGCGGTGGTCCAGACGGCAAATTTAAAAGTGGTTGGTTCTTCTTTTTTAGCACATGAAAAAATACTAAAGGCTAATAAAAAAAGTAATAGTTTTGGTAGTTTCATAGGTGGTTTATTTTGAGATTATTTTGCCGTCCTGCCTTATGATATAAGTTTGGTTTGAAAAAGGACTTTTTACTGAAATATTATATCCCGAAGCATGGTTTTCTAGTACCAATTTCAAAATTTTAGTATCGACTACGATTGGTTCTTTCGTAAGATCTGTAATTGATTTTGCCCAGGTTTTATTTTTTTCAGCATATTGTTTCTGCGCTCTATACAATGTATAAAGTTCCCATTTTACTTTTTCATCCTGCGGAATTACAAAAGTGTCTTTTCCTTCTTTAGAAGAAAAATAGACATAGCCCCATTTTTCTGGTTCGTGCATGTTGATGACGCCCATTGGCGACCAAACCCAATTGTATTCCGGCAAGAACTTTCCATTGGCATCTTTTTTCTCTCGTAAATTCCATTTTTAATAGAATGTTGCCAATTAACTCTTGAAAAATTCACTCGCCAGAATTTATCTATTGGAACAACTTTGTCAAAATAAGACGTTTTATAAGACGCCCAGGGAATCGCCATTTCTAAAACCCAGCCTTCGTCAGTATCATTCGGATTATTGATTGTCCCATTTACCTTCACTGCCGATTTAAGTCCTGGAATATCCCAGCCGTTTGCTACTACAATGTCTGGTTCTCTGTATGGTTTTGTCAAAAACAAATCCCATGCGGTGTTTAAGGCATTTATTTCTAATTCGTAATAATTGTACGTATCATTATCGGGATCAATAAAAACTTCAAAATCATTATTATAAAAAATGATGGTATCGCGCTGTTTCAAATTGGCCCAAACGTGAGGTTCTTCCATTTTTGCCAAAATATAGAAATTGGTTTCATCCCAAAGCATTTTTACTTTCGTCGCATATTTTGGTTTTATGCCGTTTTCAATATCTTCAAAAAGCTCAGTCCATTCGGCTTTACTCCATGCGACATCCGTATCTTCCCCATCAATTACAATTGGAGTTGTTGTTTTGGTTGCTACATAGGTTTTAGGCACAATTGTCTTTTTCGATTGCGAAAACGCCATAACCGAAAGAAATCCTAAAGCGATAGGTAACCATTTAAATTTAAATTCCATCTTTTTCTATAAACTGTTATCTTTCGTAAACTGAACTACCTCGCTTAACTTACCAAAAGCAATAGCCACGACAGTATCGGTCGCGCCATAATAAACGGCTAATTTATCTTCTTCAGTATCATGCAAAGCGGCGCATGGAAAAACAACATTTGGCACATCGCCTACCATTTCGTAAAGTTCTGCCGGCCCTAATAAATAAGGTTGTGTTCTGTATTTTACTTTGTCTGGCGAATCAACTTCTAAAAGTGCTTGCTCCCATTGCATAACGGAAACCATTGCAAGTATTGATCACACCATGATAAATCATCAACCAGCCTTCGTCAGTAAGAATTGGGATTGGCCCTGCTCCAACTTTGGTACATTGCCAAGCACTGTCTTCAAAAGGAGTTGGTTTCATCACCAAACGGTGTTCTCCCCAATATTTCATATCGGGACTATAGCTGATCCAAATATCTCCAAAAGGTGTATGCCCGTTATCACTCGGACGGCTCAACATAGCATATTTTCCGTTGATTTTTTGCGGAAACAAAACGCCGTTTCTGTTAAAAGGCAAATACGCATTTTCACATTGGAAAAATTCTTTAAAATCAAAAGTATAACCAATTCCGATTGTTGGTCCGTTGTAACCATTGCACCACGTAATCCAATAACGGTCTTCAATAAAAACCACACGCGGATCGTATTTGTAAGCAGACTCGATCATGTCAGTATTTCCAGCTTTCATTTCGATTGGTTCGTGGTTGATTTCCCAATCGATTCCGTTTTTACTAAAACCAGCAAAAATATTCATTTGAACTGCTTTATTATCGCATCTGAAAACACCCGCAAAACCATCTCCAAAAGGAACTACAGCGCTATTAAAAACGCTATTTGATGACGGAATCGCGTATCTTTCTATAATAGGATTATTTGAATATCTCCACATTACATCATTACTGTTTTCGGGTCTGTCTTGCCAAGGAATACTGCTCATTTTTATGTTTTTTTGTTTATTGTTTTTTGTTTATTGTTATTCTCATTTTTGTCGTTTCGACTAAAAGTAGACTCAGAATGACAAACTGCGTCGCGAAACTTTCTGAAAGCTTTCTAATATTGAAACACTTAGAAACATAGTTTTTAAAATTAAAAAAATTGGTTTCGGTTTAGTCCAAAAGATATATGTGTGTGTGGAATTTTCTTTTGTACTCTTCTTTTCTAAAAATAAAAATCTATGTTTCTACGCATTCCAAATTTATTTAATCGGCAATTTTTCGAACTCTATCCAACCATGTAAATTTCAGGATGGTTGTTGTCACTAAAAAGACGATTAATGCTACTATTGCCTTTGGATAATCTTTGATGATAAAGAATATCGGAAGCAAAATCATACTCGATTGCCATACAATTCCGATTGCACAGTTCATCATATCTCTTCCAAAATCATTATTTTTTTCGAAAGTATCATCTTCCGCTTTTAATACTTTATAAACCGGATTCCAGAAACCCCAAGGTCTAACATTCGAATAAAACGATTTTAATACTTCCATTTCTGTTGGTTCGCTTAAAAAAGTTCCTAAAACGCAACCCAAAATCGAGAAGCCAAAAATTAACGGAAAGAGATAAATGGCTTGTACATGTGATAAGTTATATAAAAATGAACCTTCCGTTAAATTGGCTTGATTCTGACCTAAAATAAACTGCAATGAAGCGATAATCAATCCGGCAAACATTCCCCAGAAATAACCCCAGCCATTAAAACGCCACCAAATCCATTTTAGGAAATTGGTCATGACATAACCTCCGTAAAGTGCACTGGTAATCCATAAAGTTAGAGAGTTGATAGAATCTGCAAAAAAGCCCATAAAAACGCCTAAGCCCACAACCAAAAATGAAGAAATCTGACTCACTTTAATGTAATGCGCATTTGTTGCAACAGGCTTGAAATACTTTTTATAAATATCATTTACAATATAAGCCGGCCCAGCGTTCACAAAAGCGGAGAATCCAGACATAAACGCCGCCAATAAACCCGCCAGCAAAAGTCCTTTTATTCCAACAGGAATATATAAATTAACCACTTTTGGCATTAGCAATTCTAGATCAGCTCCTGTTAAACCCGTGTTTGCATTTAATTCTGGCGCAAGATTTACCAATGCAATTACCACGATTCCTGTAATCAATAAATATCTTGGAATAAACAAAATCAAGTTTGTAAAACCACTCATATAAGCCGCTTCTTTAACCGATTTTGTCGAAAGAATTCTTTGCAAATCATAACTTGGAGTTGGTCCGGCAACACTGGCGAAAAATCCTTTGAACAATGTCATTCCGATGAAAGCGCCAAACATTTTATAGCCTTCCGAATCAATCAAATTATTAAATGTCTGAAATTTATCACTCCACTGCGTTTCAAATTGCCAGCCGAAAAAAACATTTTTCCATTCTTCTGTAATAACCGAATTGATTTGAATATCAGTATAATTAACAAAAGCATAACCTGCAATTAGTGTTCCTGCTGTAATCATGATAAGATACTGAACCACTTCAGTCGCCACTACAGAAAACATGCCGCCTTTCACGGTATAAATTGTTGTCAAAAAGATAATTAACAATGCGTAAGAACGCTCTGATGTCAGAAGAACTAAATCGCCATAATGAAGCGTTAAATCCCACGGAAGAATAATGGTTACAAATTTCCCGATTCCTTCAAAAAATAAGCAATAAAACCTATTGTAGAAATAATGGCAAAGATGGCCACAATAATATGTGATGCTTTTCCGGCTCTGTCACTTCCAAAACGAGTTAAAATCCATTCGGAACCTGTCATCACTTTTGATTTTCTGATCCAAACGGCGAGAAACATCATTACGAAAATCTGATTCCAAATGGGCCAAAGCCACATAAACATAAAACTTTTGACACCGTATAAAAACAAAACTCCAATCATCCATGAAGTTCCTGAAACGTCAAACATTCCAGATCCGTTGCTCAATCCTAAAAAATACCATTTGATTGTTTTTCCGCCGAGAAAATAATCATCCAAGCCTTTTGACGCTTTTCTTGAAATCCAAATTCCTATTCCTACAGAAAGCACAATGTAGGCAATGATGATCGCTATGTCAATGATATTCATTAAATTTTATAGTATTAGTTGGTTAATTGATTTTGGTTGGGGCAATTTAAATTCTGATTAAGAAGAAATTCTACATTGATCTTAGAATTCTTAAGAAGAATCTGTTAATGATGCGGTATTGACTTTTGGTAAGCATAATCTCCATTTTAAAAAAGACTTTTATTATTGTTTGCAATAAATAAGCCGTTAGACAAAAAAACTTGATCACAATTATTTTTGTATCTCTTTATTTTACAACTTGCAGTCGAAAGCGCAATTAAGACAGCAAGGCAAAACGCTATAAACAATAATAATTTAACTTTAAATTTATATAAAATTGATTTTTGCTTAAAGTAATTTAGACAAACGACATCTAAACGAAGACAAACACCAAAAAAGTCATAAAACGTAGTATTAATATGAATTTCAGTTTCAGCAGATTTTATTCAATTCCTTGGCGTTACCACGTATTTTTCTGGCTGACGTATTTTTTATTCAATACTTTTCGCTGGGGAATTTACTTCAACGATTATGTTTATTCGTTCAAGAGTAATTTATTGGGGTTTCCTATTCACATGACGTTGTGTTACCTGAATATTTTGCTTTTTATGCCGTATTTGGTTTACCGAAAAAAATATGTTTTATACATACTCGCCGTTCTTACTTCGATATTTTTAATGGTGATTTTGAAATTCAATCTTACTTATTTGCTTATTAATCATGACGTTTGGCCAGAAGGTCCAACTAAAATCGATAAACTGACACTTACCTACACGATCGACATGATGATTGGCGAATTGTATGTGATCACATTTGTAACGGCAATCAAGATCACATTGGATTTCATGAAAGAGCAAAAAAGAGTTGTTGATCTCGAAAAATCACAATTGGAAACCGAATTGCTTTTCCTTAAATCTCAAATTTCTCCTCATTTTCTTTTTAATACTCTTAATAATATCTACTCTTTATCTGTAGAAAAATCCAACAAAACGCCGAGAATAGTAACAAAACTTTCTGAGTTAATGCGTTATATGTTGTATGAAACAAAAAACAGAAGACAAAGCTTAGAAAACGAAATACTTTGCATTCAAAATTATCTTGATTTGGAACGAATTCGGAATGATGATCGTCTGGAAATAAATATGTCTATTTCGGGCGATATTCATGATAAAGAAATTGCGCCAATTATACTTCTGACTTTCATCGAAAATGCTTTTAAACACGGAGTAAACAAGAACACCGGAAAAGTAGTTATTGATATTGATTTCAAAATAAAGGGAGATTTTCTGCATTTTAGTGTTTCTAATCCGCAACCAGAAGTTACGCTTCATGAAGACAATTTCAACATTGCAAGTGGCATCGGAATTGAAAATGTAAAGAAAAGACTGGAATTAGGTTACAATAAAAACGAGTATAATCTTTCTTTTAAAAAGAAAAAGAATATTTTTGTTGTAAAGCTTAAAATTAAAGTCACTTAGCACGACTTTTGCTGTGTAAAAACTGTATCCGCTAAATTATTTTGCGCAAAAAATAATAATAAAAAAATGAAAATAAATTGTTTGATTATTGATGATGAGCCTTTGGCAATCAATGTTATTAAAAATTATTTGGAACCCCTTGAAGATTTTGAGGTTCTAAATACTTTTAGCAACCCGATTGAAGGCTTAAATTTTTTAAAAAACAATAAAGTTGATGTCATTTTTTTAGATATAAATATGCCGGTTCTTGATGGCATAAATTTTATAAAAAGTCTTGAAAATCCTCCGTTAGTCATCATTACAAGTGCTTACAGCCAATTTGCTATTGAAACTTACGAACTTGATGTTGTGGATTTTTTAGTTAAACCAATTGAATTTCCAAGATTAATGAAAGCGCTTAACAAGGTCAGCAAACGTCTTGAAACAATAAATAACATTACACCCGAGAATACTGCAGACAATCCATTCATTTTTATCAAAATTGATAAAAAAAGAATGAAGAAGATTTTCCTGAATGAAATTTTGGTAATTGAAAGCTTAAAAGATTATCTAAAAATCAGCACGCTTACCAGCAAATATATTATTCACAGTACTTTATCTGATTTTACCGATTTATTGCCGGAAAAAAACTTTTTAAGAATTCACCGTTCTTTTACGGTTGCCATTGACAAAATCGATGCTGTTGAAGGAAATAGCATCGAAATTGAAGGCCTTAGATATGTTATTGGAAGATCGTATATGGAACATGTCAAGCAAAGAATTTTAAATTCTTCGACTTAATTAAAACCAGAAATTGAATAACAAAACACCATTCAATACTACAAAGTACAGAATGGTGTTTTTTATATAAATTAAATTCTAATTACGATTTATAAAGCATACTAGCCGCTCCCAATAAAGTCGCTCCTTCATTATCTGTAGAAACAACAACGCTAACTTCTAGGCCGTTTTCTTTAATTTTTTTATCGAAAGCTAAAAGAAATAATTCGCCTGCATTGGCAATTTTTCCTCCAATAATAAAATGATTTGCACCAAATTTAGTTATCCAAGGAATTGCAACCTCAGCCAAATCCTCGCCCATTTGTTCAAAAACCTTAATTGCAATTTCATCTCCGGCAAGTGCCAGATTATAAAGATCTAAACCATTGTTAAGAATTTTGCCCGATAAGGTTTTATAGCCTCCTAAAAGTCCACGCGCCGAAACATAATCTTCAGCAATACCGTCTTTGAATGGCAAATTGTAAATTTCTCCGTCAGTTGGGACTGATTCTCCTGTGGAAACAGAAACGCCTTTATCAATAAAACACGCTCCAAGTCCTGTACCTAATGTTACTGCCATGACTTTTTTAGAAAGATTAGTCGCATCTTTAAAAACTTCGCCTTTTCCAAAGCAAACTGCATCATTTTCAAAAAGAATCGGAAAATCACTAGACAAGTTAAGGGTTCCTTGAAACAGATAACGAACATTTAGGCCATAAAAATGCTCATATTTAGATTGATCTTTTATCCAGCAAAGTCCATTGGCATAATCAAACGGACCAGGCATGCACACAGCAAGTCCCTTTACTTCTTGTACTTTTGAGTTTTCAATTGAAATCCGAATCACTTTTTCCCAAATAGTCATAACCTGATCGACTGGCAAATTAGAATCAAACGATTCTTTATGTACCGAAAAGTCAATCATTTTCATATTGGCAATATCTATAATTGTCTGCGGTAATATGTGTTCCTCCAATGTCAACTCCAACGGCATATTCTTTATTCATTTTTTCACTTTTATCTATTTTCTTTAAATCTGGCTTTAGCTCAATAATATTCATTTCATTCATAAACTTTTCCAATAGCATTTTGAAACTATAACTAATTTTTCCCTTAAATTTCGTTACTAATTTTCGGGGATTTTATAAATTTTTATCTTTTAAAATTTGTGGGTATTTGATGCTGGTATGCACAATCATTTCTCCAAAAAGCGTATTCGCCCAAGCAAACCATTTTCGGGTAAACTTGGCTACATCATCTTTATGAAACGATTCGTGCATAAAGCCGGTATCGGCATTTGTTTTGATCAAATTGCTGATGCAGGCTTTGATTTCTTTTTCATCGACACTTGTAATGGCTCTCAAAACAATACTCATTGGCCAAATTGTATCAGCGCCTGTATGCGGACCGCCAATTCCTTCGCCTGCTTTTCCTTTGTAGAAAAACGGATTATTTTCTGAAAGCACCACTTTTCGCGTATTCAGATATAAAGGACTATCTGGCTCAATTGCTCCTAAATACGGAAGCGACAATAATGATGGAACATTGGCATCATCCATCATATGAAAACTGCCATATCCGTTTACTTCAAAAGCAATTATTTTTCCGAATTTTGGATGCTCGATGATTCCGTTTTCTTCTAATCCTTTCTGAACTTGGTCTCGTAATTCTTTTGCTCTGGCAACCAAATCTTTATCCAACATAGCTGGCAAAGAGAAAATTTCGATTAAATAACCTAAAACTTCAATGGCAAACATATTGCTCGGAATCAAATATCCAAACAAAGTACTATCGTCGCTTGGCCTAAAAGTTGAAACAATCAAACCGCAAGGTTTTACAGGATATCCGTAACCGCTCAAAGGCACGCCATCAGTTGCCCAAGCCGTTTCTCTTTGGAAAGTATATGGTCCTTTATCGGTCCATCTTTGTTGTTCTTTAAAAGTCTGCAAGACTAAAAGCATGGCTTCTTTCCATTGTTTGTCAAACAAACTTAAGTCGCCAGTTTCTTTCCAATATCCATGCGCCAAACGAATCGGGTAACACAAACTGTCTATTTCCCATTTGCGTTCATGAATTCCCGGTTTCATTTTTGTCAAATCATTTTTCCATTCGCTTACCTTAGAAAAATCTTTATAAAAAGCATTTGCATAAGGATCCAACAAAATACATTTTGTCTGACGATTGATTACTCCTTTTACCAATTCAGCCAGTTTTTTATCTTCTTTTACAAATGGAATATAGGGCCAAATTTGAGCTGTACTATCGCGAAGCCACATCGCGTCGATATCTCCCGTAATTACATACGTATCCGGTTTTCCATCAATAACTTCAAAATCGACTGTGGTGTCTAACGTATTTGGAAAACAGTTTTCAAACAACCAAGCTAATTCTGGATTCGCAATTTGTTTTTTGATGCGTGTAATTGCCGCTTCAATTGCAGGACTTGTAAATTTTCTTTCAGCTAAAGGAGGTCTTTTGCTGATAAAATCTTTTAACGCAAAATCAAATGCATTTGACTGTGAAGCAAAAACATCGGTTTGAATCGCCAATAGTCCAGCTGAAAAAATTCCAGCATTTTTTATAAATTTTCTACGTGACTGCATAGTATTATTTTGAATTTGAGTAAGAATATGGAAAGGCACTTGATGAAGTTCCTCTTTGTAAATTTGGTTCGGCTGACATCTCAAAATTCAATTCTCCGCCTTTTAAGACATCCGAATGATTGATGAAATTTTTGGCATAACTCGCATTGTCCCATTTTAGATCCTGAACATATTTGTTTGTTTCCGAATTTTTAGGAGCATTGATAGTCAGTTTTTTACCGTTCTCTAACTGCAAAGTCAGTTTTTTGAATAACGGCGCGCCCAAAACATATTCGTCTGTTGCTGGACAAACTGGATAAAATCCCATTGCAGAGAAAATATACCAAGCCGAAGTCTGGCCGTTATCTTCATCACCACAATAACCATCTGGAGTTGGTTTGTACAAACGATTTATAACTTCTCTTGACCAATATTGTGTTTTCCAAGGTTCACCTGCATAATTGTACAAATAAATCATGTGCTGAATTGGCTGGTTTCCGTGCGCATATTGGCCCATATTCATAATCTGCATTTCGCGGATTTCATGAATAACAGATCCGTAATAACTGTCATCAAAAACTGGAGGAGTTGTAAAAACAGCATCTAATTTCTCTACAAATTTTTTCTGTCCGCCCATCAAATTAATCAATCCTTGAATATCATGAAAAACGCTCCAGCTGTAATGCATTGCATTTCCTTCTGTAAAAGCATCTCCCCATTTTAATGGATTGAAGTTTTTCGGAAAACTTCCGTCTTTATTTCTGCCGCTCATCCATCCAATTTCAGGATTAAACAAGTTTTTATAATTCATCATTCGTTTCTCGAACAAACTGATTTCCTTTTTGGGACGATTTAAGGCTTTCGCCAATTTCCAAATTGCAAAATCATCATAAGCGTATTCTAGCGTTCGTGCGAGCATTTTCATTGATTTTTACGTCGTAAGGAACGTATCCTAAAGTATTGTAATACGAAACTCCTTTTCTTCCAACGGCATCCATCGGACCTTCATTATTTGCTCCATGAACTAAAGCTTCAAATAAAATATTAATGTCATATCCTCGTAAACCTTTGATATAAGCATCTGAAACCACAGAAGCCGAGTTGTTTCCAACCATTACATTTCTGAAACCAGGACTTGACCATTCTGGCAAAAAGCCACCTTCTTTATAATCATTGATCAAACCTTCCTGCATTTCTTTGTTTACAGAAGGATAAACCAAATTCAACAAAGGATACAAAGCACGAAAAGTGTCCCAAAATCCTGTTCCTGCATACATATAACCTGGCAAAACATTTCCGTTATAAGGGCTATAATGCACCGTTTCACCTTTAGCATTTATTTCATATTGCTTTTGAGGAAAACAAGTTGCACGGTATAAACAAGAGTAAAAAGTTTTTAATTGATCTGCGTCGTTGCTTTCGGCAGTTATTTTTCCTAGAACTTTATTCCACTCCTTTTTAGAAGTTGCTACAGTTTCATTAAAAGAAGCATTTCCTAATTCGGTTTTCAAGTTTAATTCTGCTTGTTCTGGGCTTATAAATGAAGAAGCTGTTTTTACATTTACAATTTCACCTTTTTTAGTTTTGAAACTTACTACTGCTCCAGCATGATTGTCCTGTAATTCTAATTTATCTTTTTCTATACCTTTTTCATTCCATGTACTGCTTGTCGCAAATGGTTTGTCAAAAACAAGTACAAAATAATTTTTGAAATTGGTTGGAACTCCTCCACTATTGCGCGTTGTGTAACCAATGATTTTATTTTCTGAAGGAATTATTTTGATATAAGAACCTTTGTCAAATGCATCAACAACAATTGAAGATTGCTCGTTTTCAGGAAAAGTAATCTGAAAATGTCTTGCTCTTTCAGTCGCAGTAATTTCAGTCGTAACATCATAATCTGCAAGATAAACGCTGTAATAATAAGGTTTTGAAACCTCTGCTTTATGACTGAACCAGCTTGCTCGATCAGCTTCGGCAACTACTATTTTCCCCGTAACAGGCATTATCGAAAACTGTCCGTAATCGTTCATCCATGGCGATGGCTGATGCGTTTGCTTAAATCCTCTAATTTTTTCTGCCGTATAAGTGTAAGCCCATCCGTCACCCATTTTCCCGGTTTGCGGTGTCCAGAAATTCATTCCCCAAGGCCTGCAAATTGCTGGATAAGTATTTCCGTTTGACAAACTATGCACAGATTGTGTTCCCATTAATGGGTTTACATATTCTGCCGGATCTAAAGGTTTTACTTGTGCTGTAGCAATACCGCACTGTATTAATCCTAAAAAAATTAAGCTCTTTATTTTCATAGTCTTTTTATGCTTTAAGCTATAAGCCGCTGGCTATACGCTTTAAATTAATATCTATAAATTTTTAATACTTTGAGGAAATCTAAAATCTTAATTCTAAAAATCTAAAATTTACTTAGGTCTATCTTCTTTTTTTACTCCAAAAGTTGCTGAAGGTTTACTTCCCATAAACAATTTCAATTCACCGCCTTTTACAATCATATCTTGCGTAATATAGGATTTTGTATAGGGTTTTCCGTTGAATTCTGCTTTTTGAATGTAAATATTTGTGGCGCTGTTATTGACTGCATTTATCGTGAATAAAATTCCTTTTTTATAATGAATTGTTGCCGTATTTACTAATGGACTTCCTAAAACGTAAATTCCATTTGCCGGATTAACCGAATAAAATCCCATTGAAGATAAAACATACCAAGCCGACATTTGGCCTAAATCTTCATTACCGCACAATCCGTCAGGTTTTGTTGAGTAGAATTTATCATCAATTTCTCGAATTAATTTTGCCGTTTTCCAAGGTTGTCCAGCGAAAGCATATAAATATGGAATATGATGATTTGGCTCATTTCCTTGTGCATATTGCCCAATCAAACCACTGATGTCTGGTGAAACTTCTTCTCCTTCTACTTTATCTGTTATTTGAAAAAGAGAATCTAATTTAGCCAAAAAATTACTTTCGCCTCCAAACAAATCAATTAAGCCATACGGATCTTGAGGAACTAACCAAGTATATTGCCACGCATTTCCCTCAACATAATCGTCTTTTCGATGCGCCGATGAAAGCGGATTAAACGGCGTTCTCCAATTTCCATCTGTTAATTTTCCGCGCATGAATGTCGTTTCTTTGTCAAAATAAAGTTTATACAGATTCGCTCTTTTTGAGAAATATTCGTAATCTTCAGTTTTGTTTAAAGCTTTTGCCACTTGTGCAATGCAATAGTCATCAATAGCATATTCCAAAGCATTTCCAACACTTTCCAACATTTTGTCTGCCGGAATATATTGCAGTTTTTGAACATAATCCATTCCGTCGCGAGTTTGCATTGCCGTTTTTTTCATGGCTTCATAAGCCAAATTCACATCATAATCGCGGTATCCTTTCAAGTAAGCATCTGCAATTACTGCAATCGAATGATTTCCATTCATGGTATTAGTTTCATTACCCATTAAATGCCAAACCGGCAATCTTCCTTGCTGTTCGTAAATCGCCAAAAATGATTTTACAATGTCGTTGATTTTATCGGGTTGCGTAAATGTATATAATGGATGAAGTCCGCGGTACGTGTCCCAAAGTGAAAAAGTAGTGTAGTTTGTAAAATTTGCTTTTTCGTAAACCTTTTTATCAGTTCCTCTGTAGTCTCCGTTGGCATCGTTAAAAATGGAAGGCGCAAACATCGTGTGGTACAATGAAGTGTAAAAAACTTTCATTGTTTTATCGTTTCCTGTGATCTGAATCTTATTTAGTTCTTTATTCCATTTTGAAGAAGCCGTTTTGACTGTTTGATCAAAATCCCAATTCGGGATTTCGGCTTTTATATTCGCTGAAGCATTTTCAGAGCTTACCGGAGAAATCCCGACTTTAACTAAGACCTGTTTGTTTTTTAATGTTGCAAAATCTAAAACTGCTTTCATTTTCAAACCTTCAGCTTCATTTCCTGAAACTGGCGTTTTATCGTCGTATAAAGCTATATTGGAAATTGGTTCAGAAAACTCCATTGTAAAATAAACACGTTGATCTGTTGCCCATCCTGTCGATAAACGATAGCCTGCCAGCGTAGTTGCATTTATTTTTTTGATGAAAGTTTTTACCGGTTTATCCCATCCAACTCCATCAGCTAAGTCTAATAAAACATGAGCATCGGACGCTGAGTTAAAAGTATATTTATGAAAGCCAACTCTTTCACTGGCTGTCAATTCGGCTTTGATTTTATATTTATCCAAAATGACACTGTAGTAACCTGGCTTGCTCACTTCGTTTGCATGCGAAAAATACGAGCCGTAACCATTTGTCATATCTTCTTTTGTGCCTTTAAAAAGAGGAACTTTTCCTATAATTGGAAGCAATAGAATATCATTCAAATCGCCAATTCCGGTACCACTTAAATGTGTATGGGTAAAACCTAAAATAGTGTTGCTTGCATAATTATAACCGCCGCACCAATCCCAGCCTTCAAAAATATTTACTGGTCCAAGTTGCACTGCCCCAAAAGGAACATTCGCTCCCACAAATACGTGGCCATGCCCCGCCGATCCGATAAGCGGATTTACATATTTTGTGTAATCAGCATTATTTTGATTTGCGCTTTTTTTCTGTGCATCAACAGGATTTGCAAAAAACAAGTTTAAAGCGAAAATACCGCTAAAAGCTATTTTGGTGTATTTTGTAAACATATATTATTTTTATTTTGGCTTGCGTAATTTTTGGCCCACGGATGATACGGGTTAAACTAATTTACGCTGTATTTAAAATTTACATTCTTTGTTTTAGACGCACAGCAGTGCGTCTCTACAGAAAAACCTTTGTCACTATGTCACTTTGAACCTTTGTTCCTCTAAAACTTAGGACCTTAGTATCTTTTCAAAACCTCATATAGAGAAACAATCTTCACTTCTGGTTTCTCAATTTTACCTTCAAACATGATTACTTTTTCTTCTCCTTCTTTCAGATCAAAATAATTGTCGCTCCACTTTCCTGTATAGCCTTTTATGGAAACGTATATATATTTTGTCGCCTTTAAAGCTTTCAGAGTGACTTTGTTTCCTGTAATTTTATACGTGATTTTTGGATCTTCTAATTTCAAATTAATCGGTCGCGTCAAATCGATTTCTGGTTTTTTGTCATCTCTATAAGCTTCTTTCATGGCATACCATGCCGCTTTTGGCTGGCGATCATAATAATCGGTTACGCTCCAACTTGCTACTGGCCAGCAATCGTTGAGTCGCCAAACCAAAGTTCCCATATTATAAGGTGCTTTTGAACGATGAATTCCGATAATATTTTTTAAAGAATAATATTGAAGACACTGCGTGAGATACGTATAATCCTCGACACTCATTTTCTTAATTTTAGCTTCCTCAATAAAATAGCGATTCAAATACGAATCCAATTTCATGAAACCTTTTCCGGCTTTTTGATGTGCTTCTAAAACATCCGAATATAAATAACGATCTTCCGGCAATGTAAACGCTTCAATAGAAGAGTAATTTGGCATGGCTTGCATTCCGTACTCACTTACAAATCGGCCAGTCTTTTTCTGAACTACCTCAATATCTTCTAATCCCCACCAAGTTCCCCAATAATGGCTATCAGCGACTGTCAAACTATTTGCTTTTGACCAATGAAGCATTGGCGATGAAGTAATGTAAGGCCTTTTATTGTCAACTTCTTTTACCCATTTCGGAATACTATCATGAAATAAACGAACATAATCATGCCACAAACGTGTAGAATCTTGTTTAGACATATTCATGCTTTTTTGCCATCCCCAACTTTTGAAAGCTTCATCAGCTTCATTATTTCCGCACCACAAAACAATACTTGGATGATGACGAAGACGTTTTACCTGATATTGGACTTCCGCTTTTACATTATCAAAAAAGCTTTGTCTCCAGGAATCATCGTTCCAGCAAACATAAAATCCTGCCAGACATAAATTCCATTTTTATCGCATAAATCATAAAAATAGTCATCCTCATAAATACCGCCTCCCCAAACACGAAGCATATTCATATTGGCATCTTTCGCCATAGAAATCACTTTTTCGTATTCTTTTTTTGTCACTCTCGAGAGAAAAGCATCTGACGGAATATAATTGGCTCCTTTCATATAAACTGGCTTTCCATCAATTTTGAAATAAAATGATTTGCCAACGCTGTCGGGCTCTTGAATCAGTTCTATTTTGCGATTTAACACATAAGGCTTCTCTGGTGTTTTTTTATCATAAACTTCTAAGCGAGGTCTCTTCCAAATACCGCAAGTGGTAAATTTTGGTCCCCAATCCCATCCAAAATGATATTGCGCTTTTCGAACATAAGCACGCGGATTGTCCGGAATAACAAAAGGCAAATCTTTTTTGGCTAATGAATCCGCTACATTTTGTGCCGATTTAAATACGATTACCAAATCATTGTTTCCAGATTTCAGAAGTTGTTTAACTTCAACTCGCCATTGACGAAACATATTGTCGGCTTTTAAAACCTGTTTATTATTCAAATAAACGGTAGCGTAAGTATCTAATCCGTCAAAAACCAATTCGGCATTTTTCTTTTTTAATAAAGCTGGTGTTACTTGAAAAGTGGTTTTATATTCCCAGTCTTTTTTTCGATCCATTGCAGTTTTTTTCGTTATCTCTGTAAAATGGATCCGGAATTGTTTTGTTGTTCAATAAATCAGTGTGAACTTCACCTGGAACTGTTGCAGGAAACCATTTTGCAGTTTTCGTTTCACGAAATTGCCAGCCTTCTTTTATATTTATATTTTGGGCATTGGCAACAAATGAAAAACTTGTTGCACAAATGCCCAAAAACCAATAAACTCTTTTTTTATAATTCATTTCAACTAAACGCTAAGTTAATTTCTATCGCAAAGGATCGCCGGCAGGTCGAGAAGGACAATTGATAATACAATTATTTCCTTCTCTTATATATGTATCAGAATAATAGTAACTAACAAAATATCACTGAAATCATTTTCTTTTTACGGTCGCCAAGCTTAACTTATTTCTTATTATTTATTGCAAAAGCAATTATTCTTATTTTCTTTTTCTTTTCTGATTCTTTTTCTAATGCTAAAATCAGCAAACCACATTATACTTAAAATAAGCCGGGAACCGCAGGAATACTTCCCGGCTTAATTCAACTTAACTAACCAAAATTCAACCATTAAAAACTATTAAAGTCCCTGCTCTGAATTAACTTTTTGATATATTTTATTTTAAATATTTTCTCTATTTGCGGGCTTTTATTGGCCTTGAACCCTTATTTCTACCCTAAAACGATTTAGTAAAACTTCAAAAAAAAACGAAACGTTTTTTTCCTTTTTTCTTGAATTTTAAAAATCAGACGGACTCTCTAATAATTAAATCACCCTTCTTTAAACTTTTTTCAACTTCAAACGATTCCATGTTTGTCATTTGGCTCATTAACAATTCTATTGCTTTCACTCCAATATCAACTATTGGTTGCGCGATAACAGTAATTGTCGGAGTATGCAATTTAAAACTGTCATGATCATCAAAACTAATAATCGAAATATCTTCAGGAATACTAATTCCCATTCCTCTTAAAGCCTGAAGTCCAGAAAGTCCCATATAATTTGTCAAAAATAAAACAGCGTCAATTTCTGTGTTTTTCTTAAAAAATTTCACAAGACTAGTAATTCTCGTTTCTTCATCGCTGTGATAATCCAAATGCAGTACAAGTTTTTCCTTGTACATTCCTTCTTCTTTCAAAGCGTCTTTATAGCCATCTTCCCTCAACTTCATCTGAATCATTTCAGAAGTATTGTTAACGACAGCAATATTTTTTCGATTTTTTTAATCAAAAATTTAGTAGCCGAATATGCTCGCTTCGTAATTATCCATCACGACATGGCTCACATTTTGTCCTGGAAAATACCTGTCAATCAACACCATCGGCTTTTTAAGCTTTAGGAGAAGATCGATTTTCTCTTCAAGATTTTTGGTTGGCGTAATAATAAATCCGTCCACATTTGCCTGCAAAAGACTATGTATCAATTCCTCAGAACGTTCATCATCATCTCCTGTACTACAATAAAAAACCCTGTAATCAATATTTTTTGCTTCGTCTTCGATCACACGCGCAAGATCAGAAAAGAATTGATTCGAAATATCCTCAACAATTAGTCCGATTGATCTCGTTTTTCCAGTTCGCAAACTGGTTGCAATCATACTCGGTCTGTAATTGAGCTTTTCCGCTACATCTTGCACTTTCTTAATGACAGTCGCGCTGATTCCCATTTTCTCGCCTTTACCATTAATAACAAAAGATACTGTAGACACTGAAACTTGAGCTTCTGTCGCAATATCTTTTATTGTTATCTTTTTCATGTAAGGAGTTAATTTGCTGGGTTATCTTTAATCGTAATCACAAATATAAACAAAAATAGCAACTAAAACGATTTTGTAAAAATTATATTTAAACAAATGATTTTTTTATCGTTAATATTAAATAAAATTCTCTACAATTATAAGAATTTTACATTTAATAAGTAATTAAAATATGGACTTATTTTTAAAAACAAATTTTAAGCAATTTAATCTTCTTAAATTATTTTAATTAATATCTGAATACCAACACGGATTGAATATGATATTATTCAAATAAATTTGTATTTTTAGTACTATTAAATTTTAAGATTAAAAAAAACATAAAAAATTGCACGGCTAATTGACGTTAAAATCTCATTTTTGCAACTAAATTAATTTACACAGAAAAATGGATATAGTTAAATTTAAAATTACATCGAAAACGATAAAAGTTGAGGTACGTAATTCCAATAATTACGTTTTTAATTTTAACACTGCTTTAGAAATTGAAAAGGCAGATCGAGATGTTTTACTGAAACTATATAATGCTTTGGATCTTCTTTTTAAGAAAGAAAATGCTCCTGAAATAAAAAACTACATTTCGCCGAACCAAACTAATATTTTGGATCAAATTTCTGTCGCTACAAGTTTAGAAAACGAGAATAAAGACTAATTGCTATCAAAGCAATACAAATTTAATATCTGAATATTCAAAAAGGAGCCCTTAAGCAATTTACTTAAGGGCTTTTTGTTTCAACTACATCATCTAATACTAATTTTAAAAGCAAAAAACACGTAATCAAACAATTACAACATCAAAACTTAAAATATTTTCATAACTTAGTAAAAGAAATCCCATAAATAATTAGCCTTTTTATTTCTCATCAAAACTTAAGTTGTATGAAAATCAAACAGAAATTATCAGCAGGAATATTTTTATTAGTTTTATCATTTTTGGCTTTTGCCTGCAAAAAAACTCCAACAAACGATTCTGATTCAACAAAAAAAGATTCTGTACAAACAACAACAGATTCTCTGAATTCAAAAAAGGTGATCGTGTAACAGCGACCAATTTTAATCGAGCAGAAACCGATTTGTATTTTAACACTTCTGTTAAACAATCCAATGGTACCGGAGCTATTTTTCATTTCAGAACTTTAATGCCTATAGATAATCAAACAGTTATTCGCGCTAATCGTGATGTTCTATATTCATCTGGTGTTTTTGATCTTGATGCTGGACCAGTAACCATTACATTACCTAATCCAGGGAAACGATTCATGTCGATGCAAACAATTGATCAAGATCAATATTCTGAAACCTATTATGCGCCGGGAACTTTTACTTTTACCAAAGAAAAAGTCGGCACACGCTACTTAATGCTAGGAATTAGAACCTTTATCAATCCAAATGATCCTAAAGATTTGCCAATTGTAACGGCTTTACAAGATGCAATTAAAGTTGACCAAAAAGCAAAAGGAACTTTTGAAATTCCGAATTGGGATAAAGCAAGCCAAAAGAAAGTTAGAGATTCGCTTATTGAAGTATCTAAAAAATTAGCTGACACAAAAGGAATGTTTGGTCCAAGAGGAAAAGTGGACGAAACGCTTCATTTGATAGGAAGCGCTACAGGATGGGGCGGAAATCCTGAAAAGGATGCACTTTATCTTTCGGTCAATCCAGCTAAAAATGACGGAAAAACTATTTATAAATTAAAAGTAAAAAATGTCCCGGTAGATGGTTTTTGGTCAGTGAGTGTTTACAATAAAGAAGGCTATTTTGAAAAAAATGATCTTAATGCCTATACATTGAATAATATTACTGCAAAAAAAGATGCTGATGGGTCTGTAACTATCCAATTTGGTGGCTGTGACGGAAAAACGCCAAATTGCATTCCAACTATTGAAGGCTGGAATTATTGGATCAGACTTTATCGTCCGCATAAAGAAGTTTTAAATGGCACTTGGAAATTTCCTGAAGCTCAGATTGTCAAATAACTCTAATGTTAATTTTAGGTACACTTTTTGGAAGCATTAATAAATAATCATTTAAAAATTAAATAGTATGAAAACATTTAAATATTTAGCAACAGGAATTTTATTCTTCACCGTTTACTTTTCAAATGCACAAGTAAATGTGAATGTAAATATTGGAACGCCTCCCGCTTGGGGACCCGTAGGATATACAGATGTGCGTTATTACTATTTGCCAGATCTTGAAACTTATTATGATATAAATACCGCGAATTATATTTACATCAATAATGGAAAATGGACTAGAGCAAGATCATTGCCTAGCGTTTATAGAAATTACGATCTTTACAACGAATACAAAGTTGTATTAACGGATTACAGAGGAAATTCGCCTTATGACAATTTCAAAACGCATAAAGTGAAATATGGAAAAGGATATAAAGGAAAACCTCAACAAACTATCGGTCCAAAACCTGGAAAAGGAAATAACAAACAAGGAAAAGACAATGGAAACCATGGGCACGGAAATAATGGAAATGGGCATGGAAATGGGAAACATTAATTTTTAAATTCATTTATAGAATTTCACAAAAACCGCTACTATTTTTAGCGGTTTTTTTATGCTCATTTTTTGCCAAAACCACCAAACTATCAACAAACACAAAACTTCTTTCTCAAAAAACAATTCGGTTTTGTAACATTTTCCGATAACGACGACAAATCTTCAATTAAATTACGGTTCTTTGCAACTTGTTACATTCTTAATTGAAATTGATCAATTCTTGAATACAATAATATTGACTCTGATGAGTTTTCACTAGTTAAAAGCTAGTCGCGATATTTTTCGTTATGGACAATAAGAAATTTATTTTAAAGTTAAAAAAAGGTAATGAAGAAGCTTTTAAGGAAGTGTACTTCAATTACTACGACAAACTGAAAAATATTGCCAAACGATTCAATTCTTCCGTATTAACTCCCGAAGATTTTGTTCAGGAGACTTTCATAAGACTTTACAATAAAAAAGAATTGCTCAACGAAGATGTTTTGCTGGACAAACAATTGTTTGTTATTTGCAAAAATATCATCATTAATCACATCAACAGAGAAAACAAAATAATTCAGCTTGACAATTTTCAAGTTGAGGTTGCACAAGAAGAAGTCGACACGGCAATTTTTGATGAAAGAAGTGAAAAATTACACAATTTCATCAATCAGCTTCCGGAACAACAACAAAAAATATTTACTTTACATAAACTGGAAAACCTTAGCTATAAGGAGATTGCAGAACTTACAGATCTTTCTGAAAAGACTATTGCCAATCATATTTATCTCGCCAGTAAATTTATTCGAAAAAAAATCGAAAACCATTAGGAACTTTTTTGTTCTCGTTTGTTATATCTAAAAACAAGGACAAAAAATGCACATCGAAGCGTATAAAACTAATGTCAGAACTAAAAAAGAAGCCCATTTACTTGTGGCACTTTTGCAATTCGTCATTTCTGACTGTATCATAAATTTTGATCGAAAAGGTCAAGAAAACATTCTTAAAATCGAAACCAATCGCGACATCAAAGAAATGGTGTACGGTGTTTTTACCAAACAAGGTTTTCAGTGTCAAATCATTTAACCTTAAAAAATGGATAAAAAAATTTGACGAAGAGTTCAAAAAACTATGGAATGAATCTCCGCTTTCTTATTCAGATAATGAAAAAGAAGCTTCATGGGAACAATTTCATTCTAAAACTTTCGCCACAGAAAAACGAAAACTAAAACCATGGCGCTACTATTCGGCGGCGGCTGTTTTGCTTTTTGTTCTTATCGGAACTGGGATTTATTTCAACAATAAACCGCAACAGCAAAATATTGTTCTGGCCGAAAATGTAATTGAAAATAGAACTTCGAAAATAAAATATGTGGTTTTGCCGGATGATTCAAAACTAGAATTAAGTCCGAATTCTAAAATTTCATACGGAACAAATTTTGCTTTAAACCGAAAAATCGAAATTGATGGCGAAGTTTATTTCAAAGTCAAAAAAGACAAACAACATCCTTTTCAGGTTTTTTGCAATGAAACTACAACTACAGTTTTAGGAACTTCATTTATCGTTAACGAAACAGAAGACGAAAAAGTAACTGTTGAACTTTATGAAGGAAGCGTTCAAATGAATGTAAAAGGAAAAGATCAAAAATGGATTTTAAAACCCGGCGAGAAATTCACTTACGGAAATCAAATTGCTTCAGTAGAAGAATTCAGCCGATTTATAGATTTTGACAATGAAAAACTTTCTGTTTTAAGCCAATATATTGAGAAAAATTATGGCTATAAAGTCATTCTTCCTTCTGAAAATCTAGATCAAAAAATCACAATCCGAATCAATAAAAAAGAGGATTTAAAAACAATTGTACAATTAATATCAGAAATGTATAACCTAAACTTTGAAATAAATGAAGATTTAAAACAGATTACTTTTCAGTAGAAAAGAAAAAAGGATGCAAGCCGCGAAACTACACATCCTCCTTATATAGTCAGAATAACGCGAAGTTATTCCATTCAATAATATTCAAAAATACAAAAATTCATGAAGCATATAATTTCAGCATGCTTTTTTTACTCAGCTTAAGTATGTCTGCACAAAAGGTAAATGTTACGGTAGACCAGCATATGACCTTAAAAGAATTTTTCAAACAGATTGAAAATCAAACCGATTTCAAGTTTGCCTTTACAGATCAAATTGATACTGACAAAAAATATTTCACAAAGAAAAACACCTACAAGCAAATCGAAATCGACAAGCTCATTTCTGAATTAAACAAAACGGCAACTATACAATTTTCTGTTGTTGGCAATAATATTTTTGTGAAACAGAAATCGCAATCTCATAAAACGGCTAAAAAAAAACAAGCTGAAAGGACAGATTATTGATGATGAAAAACAGCCCGTTATTGGTGCCAATGTTTTTATTAAAGAATTAGAAACCGGTACCGTAACGGACTATAACGGAAAATTCAATATAGAAGTTCCAGACGGCACTTACACTTTTGTGATCAGTTACGTGGGATTTAAAAATCAAGAAAAAGAAATCACGATCTCTAATGATGCGACTATTAATTTCAATATCGAATCAGATAGTCAGCAATTGGGCGAAGTTATTGTAACCACAAACAAAGCCACTGATATCAAAAACACTCAAATGAGTGTCAACAAGCTTTCGATGCAGGAAATCAAAAGAATTCCGGTTGCAATGGGCGAGCCAGATCCTTTAAAATCAATTTTGACTTTGCCTGGAGTTACAAATGCCGGAGAAGCTTCGTCAGGTTTTAATGTTCGCGGAGGTGTCGCCGACCAGAATTTGATTCTTTTAGACGGCGCTCCTGTTTATGCAGATTCTCATATGTTCGGGTTTTTCTCGATTTTTAATGCCGATGCAATCAGCGGTTTAGAATTGTATAAAGGCGGAATTCCTTCTAAATATGGAGGACGTGTTTCTTCTGTTTTGGATGTTACGCAACAAACGGGAGATTTTCAAAATTATAAAGTCAATGGAGGAATCGGATTAATTTCGAGCCGACTTTTAGTTCAAGGGCCAATTCAAAAAGATAAAGGTTCATTTATTATTTCAGGCCGAACTTCGTATGCACATTTATTTTTGAAATTGGCTGACAATAAAAACTCGGCAATGTTTTATGATTTGAATGCGAAATTCAATTATCGTTTTAATGCGAATAATAGCTTAGCTTTCTCTGGCTATTTCGGAAATGACGTCTTTGACATCAATGATCGTTTTTCTAGCAAATATGGAAATACAATGGGAATCTTGAGTTGGAAACATAAGTTTTCAGATCGTTTGAACACTAATCTTTCTGCTTTTTACAGTGACTATAAATTCAACTTGGGGCTTTCTTCAGAAAATTTTGAATGGGACAGCAACATCAAAAGCTACGGATTGAAGTATAATTGGTTTTATCAGAAATCGGAAAAATTCAAAATAAACTACGGAATTGACGGTTTGTACTATAATTTTAATCCCGGAGTTGTTCAGCCAACGAGCTCTGATTCTCAATTTAATTATCAGCAATTGGACAAAAAATATGCTTTAGAAACTTCGGCATTTATTGATTTTGAAAATCAGATTACAGAGAAACTGAATTTCCGTTATGGCCTTCGCTACAGTATGTTTTATCGTTTAGGTTCAGAAGAAATAAGTACTTATGAAAATGATCAAGCTGTCGTTTTTAATCCGCTTTATAATATTTATCAGGAAGGAACTCCAACAGGTTCTGTATATTATGGAAAAGGAAAAAAGATAAGCAGTTTCAACAATTTTGAACCGAGAGTCGCTTTGTCTTATGCTTTCAATGAAAACACTTCTGTAAAGGCAAGTTATAACCGCATGGCGCAATACATTCATATTTTATCGAATACGCAGTCGCCTCTTCCAATGAGTATCTGGACGCCAAGCGGACCATTTACCAAACCGCAAATGCTGGATCAATATGCAATGGGTTATTTCAAAAATTTCAAAGATGGAGATTATTCATTTGAAGGAGAATTATTTTATAAAAATGTTCAAAACCGAATTGATTACATCGATGGTGCCGATGTTTTGGCCAACAACCATATTGAGCAAGTTATCCTGAACGGAAAAGCCAGATCGTACGGAATGGAGTTATTGTCGCGAAAAAACACAGGCAATTTCACCGGATGGATTTCTTACACTTTATCGCGTGCTGAGCAAAAAACACCGGGAAGAACTCCAGATGAACCAGGAATTGCAAACGGCGACTGGTATTTATCCGGATATGACAAAATGCATAATTTGAGCGTTGTAGGAAGTTATGAATTAAGTCCAAAATGGTCTTTTAATGGCAATTTCACCTTGCAGTCAGGTCAGCCGGTAACGTATGCAAACGGTTATTATGAATTTGGCGGTATTCACGTTCCTAATTATTCTTTGAGAAACGAGAACAGATTGCCGCTTTTTCACCATTTAGATGTTGCCGCAACTTATACGCCAAGACCTGAGAAAAAGAAAGGATGGCAAAGCTATTGGGTATTCAGCATTTACAATATTTATAATCGAAAAAATGCTCGCTTCGATGAATTTTACAACCAATGAAGATACGGGAATGAATGAAACCAGAAGACTTTCAATCTTCGGAATTGTGCCTGGGGTTTCTTATAATTTTAAATTTTAATGCTATGAAAAAACTAAAAAAATACAGCATCATGAATAAAGCATTGGCATTATTGAGCCTTTTTTCAGTTTTGTTTTTCAGTTCGTGCGAAGAAGTCGTAAATCTCGATTTGGAAACTGGCGAAACTAAACTTGTAATTGATGCCGAAATAGTTTGGAAAAAAGGAACTGCCGGAAACGAACAAACGATAAAAATCAGCAAAACAGCATCGTATTATAATGGCTCAACGCCAAAAGTTTCTGGCGCACAAGTACGTGTTGAAAACAGCAATGGCGATGTTTTTACTTTTACCGAAGCTGAAGCAGGAGTTTACAAATGCACCAATTTTGTTCCTGTAATCAACATGGATTACAAATTGTTTGTTCAGGCCGAAGGACAAAGTTATACTGCTTTAGAAAAACTGACTTCGGTAACGCCAATTGATAAAGTGGAGCAAAAAATTGTTCCAGATTTTGGCGGAGAAGATGTAATTGAAGTCACTTTTTATTACAAAGATCCAGCAGATCAAGTCAATTTTTATTTAACCGATTATCAAAGCGAATTTTTAATTTTTCCGGAATACGAAATCACAAACGATGATTTTTATAATGGAAACGAAATCAGCACGAGATATTCCCATGAAGATATGAAGCCAGGAAATACTTTAAAGATTTTGCATCGCGGTATTTCTAAAAACTTTTTCAATTATATGAAATTGATTTTGGAAGCTTCAAACTCAAATCCTTTTCAGGTTCCTCCAGGAAATATTAGAGGAAACATTGTAAATACAAACAATGTTAATAATTATGCATTTGGTTATTTTAGGTTATGTGAAGCTGATGAGGTTAATTATTTGGTGAAATAGATTTTTTCCTAAAAACACAAAAGGCTGTTTCAAAAGAATAGCTCCTTTTTTACAAGCTTCAGAGAAGCTAAATATCTATAGTAAAGAATATACGTTTTACAATATAAAGCTCCATCGGAGCGACATACTTTTAGATTATGAAAAAAGATGTCGCTCCGATGGAGCTTTTTTATCTATCTTATTAAAATGCTATAAATATTTTACCCCGCTGGGGTTTTTATCTGCAAAATATTTTTATAAATATTCTGGCAAACCAAAAGAATTGCCCTTTTGAGACCGCACTTTATATTTAAATCAATCCTAAAACTCTGCCATAAGCAATCGCCGCTTTATGCACTTGCACAGTCCAATCTTCTGCGGCATTATCATCAGCTCCATCAGAAATGTATTTTAGGCATAAAAACGGAATTTTTTCTTTCATTGCAATCTTGGCCAAAGCATAGGCTTCCATATCAACAACATTATAAACGTGAGAAGAATGTTCCATTTCGAAGTTATCTCCCGTTCCGCAGATTCCTTCTTTCATATCATCCATCAGCAAACCATATTCTAAAACTGGAGGCAAACCAGATAATGGCGTTTCATATAATGCAAAACCCAAACCGCGAACATCCATGTCTCGTTGTACAAATTTGGTGCGACAAATTACTTCGCCTTTTTGAAAACTACTGCTTCCCGCAGATCCAAGATTTATGATTATAGAAGGCTTTTTGTTTTGAATCGATTTCGTCAATTCATAAGCCGCATTTACTTTTCCAATTCCGGTAAATAAAGTGTTATTTTCTTTAAAAACTTCTGCTCGCTTCAGATTCAAGGGCAAAGCAGAATAATATATCTTCAACGGCAAAAGATTCCGTTTTATTAATTTTTATCATGATTGATTTTAATTTTCAGTTGGCAAAAATACGTTAAAATTCAATCGAAGAATAATTCTTTTTAATTCCGAAACCAATCTTAAATCACAAAATCAATTCTTCAAAAATTGGATCTTGCATAAGTGCTCGCAGATAATAATTCCATTGATTTTTTGGAAGCATGAACCTGCCATTCCAAAGTAACATGATCTTGATTACAACGCTGAATAATCAATTTTGATTTTATATCATATTGCGAAAAAAGTTCTTTGCATTTTTTGTGGCCGTCTTCACCACGCTTAAATGTAATACGAAGTATTTTATGTTCATTGCTGATGTCAATCTTATCTTGCAAAACGGTAAGCATTGTCAAAATCAGAAGAATCATTAATGCCGCACAAGCCGAAGCAAAATAATAACCCGCTCCCACTCCCATACTCACAGCCGCAACTGACCAAATTGTCGCCGCGGTTGTAATACCGCTGACATGACTATCTGATCTAAAAATTACTCCCGCGCAAAGAAAACCTAAACCGGTTACAATATTAGAAGCAATTCGGTCCGGATTTCCCGATCCTCCAATCCAAATGGACATGAATGTAAAAAAACAAGCCCCCACAGAAATCATTATTGTAGTCCGTAGACCTGCCGCTTTTCCTCTATATTCTCTTTCAGCTCCAATTAATGCTCCCCAAAATGCGGCTAAAAGCAATCTGATTACAATTTCTATTTCCATTCAAGTCTTTTGTTTTTCAAGTTAAAATTACGGAAAAAACACAAAACCTTCAAAATCAAAAAAGATTCTGAAGGTTTGGAACTTTATTTTAAATTTTCATTTAGCGTAAATGTAATCTTTAGTTTTTTCAACACATAGAAACATAGATTTTATTTAATAAATAATAGGGATTGGAAAGAAACTAGTTTCTAACACATAGCCACTATGTTTATTTTAAACAAGTGAAACGCCTTTCTAACCATCCTAAATCTATGTTTCGATGTGTTAGAATAAATAAGTGTTTTTAATTATCCTTATATTCTTTTTCTTTTTGCGCATACCAATCTTTCATGACATAAAAAGCTTTCTTTTTAATTCCGCCACTTGAAATCAAACCTTTTCTGTTAAAGAAATCTTGAATATCTGGCAATTGTCTTCTTGGTGATCTAAAGTCAACTAAAATCCAAGGCGATACTCCTGCTAAACCTTCAATACGATTGAACATTTGCGTATTCTGAATATATAATTCTTCTTGATATTCCTCGTTCCAACGTTCTTTCTTGTCGCCATGTAAACCTTGTAAAGCCTCACCCCCAAATTCGCTAACAATAACGGGTTTGTTGTACGGAATTACCCATTGCATGTCCTTGCAAGATTCGTTTGTTCCTCTGTACCAACCGAGATATTGATTGAAACTCACGATATCAACATATTCGTTCATATTGTCTTGCAATGTATTGATATTGTTTGGGCTTTTGGTCACTTCCATCGCCATGCTTATTAAACGAGAATTGTCTTGCGTACGAGCATATTTTGCCAATTTGCTTAAAAAAGCATCTCGGTCATCACCATGCGGTGTTTCATTTGCAATCGACCAAATCACGATACCGCAACGGTTTTTATCTCTGTAAATCATGTCATGCAATTGATGCTCTGCATTAGCATAAGTATCTGGATTTGTCCATGAAATGGTCCAATAAACCGGAACTTCAGACCAAATCATCAATCCCATTTTTTCTGCTTCTTTCACCATATTTTCATTGTGCGGATAATGCGCCAAACGAACATAATTGCAACCTAATTCTTTTGCCCAAGTCAGCAAAGTATGCGCATCTTCTGTTGACCAAGCTCTTCCAGATCTAAAAGGAGCTTCTTCGTGAATACTAATGCCTCGCAAAAAGACTTTTTTCCGTTTAACAGAATTTCTTTTCCTTTTGTTTCAATAGTTCTGAAGCCAATTTGATCCACTAAATTTTCATCAGCTTTGCTTATTTTCACCTCATATAATTTTGGATTTTCTGGTGTCCACAAAACTGGATTGGCTTTGATTTCAAAATAAGCCATTCCTTTCGCATCAGTCTTTATGTCTTTTTTGATTTTCAATTCTGGAATTGAAACCGAAACCGATTCATTTGCTGTTTCATTATTTAATTTTATCCAACCCGAAATTTTTCCCTTTTCATTTTTATTCAATTGAACCAAATAATCTTCAATATACGTATTCGGGACTTGAGCTAGGTTTACATCTCTCGTAATTCCGCCATAATTCCACCAATCCATATTTACGGTCGGAACATTGTCTTTGTGGCGTTTGTTATCTGCTTTTACTACTACGAAATTATTTCCATCAACAAGCAAATTGGTTACATCAAAATTAAAAGGCGTATAACCACCAATATGAGTTCCTGCCAGTTTTCCGTTTACATATACTTTTGCATCATAATTTACGGCTCCAAAATGAAGAATGCCTTTTGTTTTAGCATCTTTTTTATAATTAAAGTCTTTTTCAAACCAAACTGTTCCTTCATAGAAAAACAATCTTTCATCTTTTGAATTCCAATCTGACGGAATCTGCATCACCGCTGAAGTTGCAAAATTATATTCTGAAAGTTCTGTCGTATTGAATTTTTTGTTTTCGAAAAATCCATTGTTTTTTAACGGCATTAAACGATAATCATAATATCCGTTTTCGAGCGGATCGACAATGTAACGCCATTGCCCATTTAAGTTAATATTGTTTCTTGCCGAAATATTTGACAACAGTGGTACTTCCTGCGCAATTGTTTTTCCAATAAACAAAAAAGCAAAGCACAGCATTATAATTTTTCTCATAACTAAAATCATTTATTTTTTTCGAAATTCTTAACCGCTAAAGTTAAATTTTTATCCTAAAAATTAGGGATACAAAAGTTCAGATTTTCTTGAAAACACCCCATCAAATACTTATCAGTTATAGGCTATAAACCGTCTTTTGATAGGTTTTGAGCAAGAAATCATTAATTTTTACAAAAAACTGACCATTCTAAAAATTTACTTCTTCCAATAAAGAATAAATTTCACTTTTTCTTCTTTTTTAGAGCTTGTTTTTTATCCCCATTTGCCTTAATCATTTAAGCCCAAATGCAAAATTTTTAATAATAAAGTTTTTTTTCGTTAACAAAATCACTAACTTGTTTATGCTAAAGAATATGGCACAATAATTTACTTATTTAAACGCTTTAATTCTATATTTTCTGTAGCAAATTTAAATTCCCCGAAATAAATTTTACTAAAGGCAATTATTTTATTACAATTAAAAAAATAAAACTATGCGAGTATCAGTTATCCGAAAAAACATAAAATTTACCCCAGATTCCAGAAGAGTTGTTGCCCGATATTTTATGAATGGCGACGAACGAACCCAGCAGATGGTAGCACGGATAATGATGCTTGATGAAAAACAAGTTTATGACACTTTAGAACAAACACTTCGTGAATTTGCCAGAAGGCACCGAAATATTTCAGCTATATTTTTTAAACACTGCGAGAAAATAAGACCGCTTATTGAAGCAATGCAAATTGACTATGAAGCACTTTCACTTAATCGCAAAATGCTGATAGGTTCTTACTGCACAATGGAATATGCAATCGAATCGGCGACAATTTTCAATCCTTCAATTATAGAAGATTTTGATCAATCTGGACTTGAAATTGGTGAAAAACGAGTTATTATTTCGTTTCGAGCAACGGGCGAAGGGCATATTTCTTCTATTGTTTTTAGACGAGGAATTCTCGATAAAGACAATAATTTGCAAATAATGAAGATTGGAAATCAAATAGATAAAGCTGAAATAGAACATAAAACTTTATTAAATAAAGAGCGATTTCTAACTAAGTTGTCTGAAATGCACACCACAAACAAGTATATTGATCAAATCATGCAAGATTTACCTGATGCGTTTGAGTTTGTTGTTTTAAAAAACATGGTCAATACCGCTTTGAGCGATCCTTCAATTCGTCAGGAAAGAAGGACGGCACTTGAAGAAATAATCTGGCTTGCGAATTCATTTTATGATGTACAGTTCAGCCACGATTCTGATATTACAGAACGTGTTATTTTTCCAATTTCCGAATCAGAAAGTCGCGGTATTGAAGATGCCCGTTTTGTTCGTTTTACTGACGATGACGGTTCCTCGCGCGTTATGGCAACCTATACCGCATACAATGGACATGCGATATTGCCAAAACTGATTATAACCGAAGACTTTTATAGTTTTAGAGTATTGCCTTTGCATGGCGACGGTGCGCAGAATAAAAATCTGGCATTGTTTCCTAAAAAAATCAACGGAAAATATGCCATGCTTGCCAGAATTGACGGCGTCAACAATTACATTATGTATTCTGAACGAGCCACGCAATGGAACAATCCTATTCTTTTGCAGAAACCACGCTATACTTGGGAATTGACACAAATAGGGAACTGCGGTTCGCCTTTATGGACAGAAGAAGGGTGGCTTGTTATCACTCATGGCGTAGGAACAATGCGACGCTATTGCATAGGAGCATCACTTTTTGATTTAGATAATCCCTCAAAAGAAATTGGAAGACTTCAAGAACCATTGCTTGCTCCACTGGAAGATGAACGTGAAGGTTACGTGCCAAATGTGGTTTATTCTTGTGGCGCGATTATTCACAACAACAGCCTGATTTTGCCTTATGCCGTTTCTGATTATTCTTCGACTTACGCAACTGTCAATCTAAGCGAATTGCTAATTGCTTTAAAAAATAGCTGATAAACTACTTCTATAGCATTTCTAAACTTTAATCAAATCAAAAATCCACGTTAAAATCAGTGTTAAATAGCTGTTTTTCCGCATAAAAAAATACTTTTGTCTAAAACCACATTTCTGCTTTGAAAGCGAAATCCAAAAGACATTTGTATGGATAATGAAAAATTTATTTTCTGCCTTGAAGGCGTTCCTGATGTAGATGATGTTACTGCAACTGATGTGGTCAAAAATCTTGAAGAAATCGCAATTGACCAAGGTATTTCCAGCATTCATAAAACCTGCGACACTATTGAAGGTCTTGAGGAAAGTTTAAACACCTTATTGTATGATGATCATAATTTTAAAGATTATGAAATCATTTATTTAGTAATGCCTGGACAGGAAAACAACATTTGTCTTCATGATTATTATTACAGCATCGAAGAAATAGCAGAGCTTTTTGAAGGAAAAATGAAAGGAAAAATTATTCATTTTGCCAATAAAAAAAGACTTGACCTAAATGACGAAGAAGCACAATATTTCCTAGACATAACTGGTGCGCGCGCCATTTCTGGTTACGGATCTACTTATAACAAAATAGCAAGCTGTAGTACAATTGACAAAGCATTTTTTAGTTTGTATCAAGAAAATGATGACCTTACTGAAGTAGTCGAAGAATTGTACCAAAAACATTATGCGCTCTGCAAATTGCTTGATTTCAGATTATATTATTAGTTATGAAATCAAAGCCGATTGAAAAAATAAAAACCTATAGCCCAAAAGGATTTCGAGAGAAGTTTTTAGGAGAGGACAATCCTATTCATTTGCTTTTCAAATCGAATTCTGATCATTTTTTCTGTCTTGAAATTGAGGAAATAATGCATATGCGAGCATCCTGTTCCTCCTTCAAAACATTCTTGCCACACCTTGATTTTTATTTCATCAGGCCAGCACGTTATGAAATTGGGATATCAGGAATTTACCACCACCGATAATGAAATAATTGTGGTACCTGCAGGCCAAATTTTCTCGCTTGATAATGTTAATAATATTCACAGCGGTTATGTTTGTCAATTTCATCCAGAAATTATGGTTGGAAAACATGGCGACCGTGAACTTCTTAATGATTTTGATTTCTTAAAAATTTCAGGAAGTCCCAAAATACAAGTATCCACTGAAGATATTCCGTTGATTACAACTATTTTTAAAAGATTGCAAAAAGAGTATTCAGACAATGATCAAGCAAATTTAAATATTGTTCAAACATATTTATTTGCTTTGTTTTATGAAATGAACAAGAATGCTGTTAAGTCTCCTAAGAGTCTTTCGGCTTCAGAAATCATTACAAGCAAATTCAAAGAATTGATTCATCTTCATATCAAAACACATCATCAAGTCAATCACTATGCCTCTTTGTTAAGTGTCACGCCTAATCATTTAAACAAATGTGTGAAAACCGTAACCGGCAAATCGGCAGTAAAATGGATTGACGAGAACATATTGTTGGAAGCCAAATATTTACTTTTTCAAACCACGCTTTCTATCAATGAAATTGCGGCGCAGGTAGGCCATGAAGACCAATCATATTTTAGTCGTTTTTTCAAAAAACATGAAGGAGTTTCTCCTATCCAATATCGAAAAATGATTGATAAGTCCTAATTTTAGATTATAGAATCCTACTTCATCGAAATACATTTTCAGAAATTTGCCCATCAAATACTGCTAATTATGATTTATGTTTTCAAAACTACTGTTGATAGTCAAACAAAATTAGAACAAGCTTCTGCCCTTCTTGACGAACTACTGCCTAAAACTTCATGGAATTTTGACCTCGAAGATTGTGATAATATTCTACGAATTGACAGCGAATACGAAATAACTAATTTAGTTTTAAACAATGGCCTTTTTGAATGTGTTGAATTGGAATAATTCTTCTTCAAAAAATAAAAAAGGGATGCAGTTTAATTACTGCATCCCTTTTCAAACTAACTATAAAAATATTTATTTAAGCCATTGTGGATCTCCGATTTTTTTATCTTTTATCGATTGATTTCCAACTGTAAAATTCCCTCCTGCGAGCATTTGCAAATTGAGGATCTAAAGTAGTTGCAGAAGCATCTGGTCTATTATTACTTCCTACTAACGCTAAATTAGGCGAATTGAAATTGTTATTGTTTAAGAATGTCGGCGCGAGCAGTCGCAGTTGAGTTTGTATAAACTGCAGATCCAACCGCAAACAATGTATTACGCACTATTGAGTTATTTGAAACAAAACGTAAATACAAGATTCTACTTGCAAGCGGCAATGTAGGAGTATATATTGTACATTGATCAATTAACACATTACTTGTCAAACCTGTTCCTGAAAAACCTCCATTAGCAGGAAGAACAGCATCTAGTCTAACAAAATCGCGTGATGAACAGGTATCGAATGTGCTTTTTGTTAAAGAAACATTTGCAACAAAAGTAGCTCTAAAGTCAACAAAATCAGCCGAACCAGCTGTATTTACATTTTTAATAGTACTGCCATCAACAGTAAATGATTTTAATTTAGCTGTAGCATTTCCATACATTAATTGAGAAGGAAAATCATGAACATTAGAATTACTTATTAAAACATCTCCTAATTGTGTTGGAGCCGCAGTGCTTATTGCTATTGCGACACCTGTTAAACCGCTTCCGCTCATATCTACATCAATCAAAGAGAAATTTACCACTTCACTTGCGTTTGCAGGATTATTAGCTAGAGTGAAATTAAGTTTTAATTTTGGTTTATTTTCTGTTTTAAGACCTCTAATGGTTATTGTCTTATTTATAGCTACTAATCCCGTTTGAGCTGTGTAGTCTCCAGGCATTAGTACAAGAACAGAACCAGTTGGAGAATCAGTAATTTTTTGAATTAAATTATTATCTTCTGCTTTAACCAAAATACCAGTTCCGATATCAATTCCAGTTGTAAAAGTTGCTGTACCACGTTTTTTTGTTCCGTTTAACAAAGTTGCAGTATATTTAGTTTCTCCTGTTAAACCTTTAACAACAGCAACTCCAGCAGTTTTTTCTGCCGCTGTAATTGATTGAGAAATTCCGCCTGGCTCAACAGTAATTTGAGTTACATTACTATTTGGAACCCATCTTAAAGTTACTTGCGTTGCTTCAATATCTGATGCCGGTACTGGCGAAACAAAAAGTCGCTCAGACAAAGTTGTAGCAGTAGTAACTGACCATTTAGAATCTTCTAAACCTGTTGAACTTACTGCTTTTACTCGAATGGAATAAACCGTTTCTCCTTCAAGTTGCACTTTTACTGGCAATTCAGATGGAGCAACATTAATTGTTTTATAAATAGTTTTAAACTCAGGATCATCTGCACTGAATTGAACTACATAATGATCTGCATCTGGTTTTACAGTCCAGTTTAACTCTACTGAAGTCTCATTTCTAACTGTTGCTTTCAGTTCTATTGGAGAAAACGCTCTGTTTACATCCAAAGTGTCAATCACTTCATCGTGAAAAGTTTCACAAGAAGAAAAAGTCAATGCGAGAACTAATGCCGCAATTGCTCCTTTTATAATATATTTTGTTTTCATACGCTTACTTTAATTAATTTACAAAAGGTTAATACCCATAATCATTAGTCAATTTTCCGTTGCTTCCATCTAGGAATACTTGCCATATTGGCCAGAATTGTCTATTATCAGGATTAACTCCTGGTTTGTACAAAGTATTGATTTTAGTATCTGCAACTGCACCAGTCCATGTCCAAACAAAACTGCTATAACCTGTACCTGGATTTGTAGTTTCTCCACGGTTCAAACCATAAATGTCAAGGCTTACGTTATCAGCTTTAAATTTATAATATAAAGTAGATGGAACATCAGCATACTTTCCTGAACGAGTCGACAAATCTTTCATGTTCGCTTTAGCTTCATCCATTTTTGCTTTAAGTAAATTCCAACGAATAAGATTTTGCTTACGCTCCATTTCTCCTGTAAACTCATATTTGTTTTCATCAACAAGCGCTTTAAACATAGCATCTTTTGTTGTCAAAGCATTCACGTAACCATCAACTTTAACAGCTTGATCAGTCACAGACGAAATGCTCTTGCTCTTACAGCTTTTAAATATGGCGCTGCTGCTGCTGGACCTTCTATTTCATTTGCGGCTTCTGCGGCAATTAATAAGACTTCAGCATAACGCATGTAGATTTTATTAACACCATCATCATTTGTTGAAGTAACAAAACGTGTCATCCACTCGTAACGGTATTTCCCAAAATACCAAGTATTTAATGCTCCTAATTCTTGTTTCGCAATATTATTTACAGCAGTTCCATATTTATAAGGAACACAAGTAACATCTCTTCTTGTATCTTTTTGATCATAGTCATAGAAAACAGTTGGAAGCGGCCCTGCTGTTCCTCCACGGTTTGCTCCATTTGCGTGGAACTGGTCGTTTGTTGTATGGCGAACTGCAAAAGTAAATAACATACGTCCTCTACCATCTGAGAAAGGAAGTTCCCACAATGACTCTCCACCTGCAACTATATATTCTTGATTGTATTTTTTCCAAAATGTTTCAAATGAAGATTCCAAATGTGCTGATCCACTTGCAATAACCGAACGCGATTCAGCTAATGCCAAAGCATACATATTCGCAACTGATAATTCAGGATCTGTACTTCTTCTGATTCCATCAGGATATTGCTGATAACCACTAGTCGCCATAGCTAAACGAGCGCGGAAACCTTTTACGAAAGCTTTATTAATTCTTTCTACGCTAGTTGTCTCTTTAGTTTCACCTGGCCAAGGAACTAATGTTGTCGCCTCACCTAAATCAGCAATAAGCTGTTTATAAATTTCATCACGGCTAGTTTTTCCAACATAAATAGTTGCATTGTTTAATGGTTCAAATCTTCCTGGAACATCTCCCCAAGCTTTTACCAAATCAGCATAATAAATTGCTCTTAAAGTCAGAGCCTCTCCCAATAAATATCCTAATTGAGATCCTGGAGTTGGATTGCCATAAGCACGCAAACCACGAATACAAATGTTAGCACGCTCAATACCTGAATAGCTCATTGCCCAAGAATTATTCGCTGTATTCATTTGTGAGTTATTCGGTTTTGCATCATACGTACACAAATCAGAAGCATCACTTACAGTTTGTGAAGAGTTGTACCATTCGGTATCTGTATTCAATCCGTAAAAAGGAAGAAAACGTCCTCTGTAAGAGTTGGTTTCAGCAAATGGAATTTTAATTCCGTCAATTGCTCGCTGAAGCCAAATCTGGGCTAGAAAAAATAACCGATTCGTCTAAGGTTGATTTTGCCGGAGCATCTAAATAATCGTCTGAGCAAGAAGCAAAAAGGCTTGCAACAAATATTCCTGCTATTAATATTTTATGTTTCATCTTGTGAAAGTTTTACTGAATTAAAAATTAAGGTTTAGACCAAAGATCAACTGTCTGCTTCTCGGATAAGCTGAATAATCAACTCCCGGTGTGTAAGGCGTGCTTCTTCTAGTTGAAGATTCTGGATCTGGGCCTGAATAGTTAGTCCAAACAAAAACATTACTTGCGGTAAAATAAAATCTCAACTTAGAAACTCCTAAAGCAGAAGTCAAAGCATTTGGAGTAGTATAACCCAAACTCAACGTATTAAGTCTTAAGAAAGATCCGTCTTCAACTGCCCAATCACTAAATACATAACGAGGCATGTAAGGAGACCACATTGTAGTATTTGCATTTAAAGCCGCCAATGCTGTAGGATCTGTTACTAATTGTCCCGTATTAGGATCAAGATTTGTCCATCTTTTTCCATCAGCCATTTCAGTACTTAAATTTCTATATTGCCCATTCGGAATTGAAGAAGCGAATTCAATTTTATTTGCGTTGTAAACATCATTTCCAATACTCCAGTTGAAAGCGAGCAGAAAGATCAAATCCGTAAGCATTTGCATTCAACACCATACCACCTGTGCTTTTTGGATTTGCATTTCCAATAACAGTTAAGTCGTTAGCGTTTACTTTTCCGTCACCATCAATATCTTTTAATTTCATAGCACCTGGTTGCATTTTACCAACTACTGTTGAACCGTCTGGCACTCCACTTTTTAAAGTGTAAGCTCCTGCGGCGTAATCAAAGTCGCTTACTTCATAACGTCCATCGCTCTTATATCCATACATGATACCTAATGGCTGTCCAACGTTAACTAAATAATCCCCTGTAATTGATGAAGAAGCCCATCCAGATGATGCAGTAAAGTTGTTCATTACGCCAAGCGAGTTGATTTTATTAGTATTAAATGCGGCGTTGAAAGATAAACTTACACCATATTTTTCTCTTTCAATAAGATTAAGATTCAAAGTTGCCTCAACTCCACTGTTTTGGATTTCACCCATATTTCTGTATTGGTTGTCATAACCTCCAGAGATTGGGAAAAGCATCAATAAATCTTTTGTTTTATTTTTATAAACCTCTACAGATCCTGTTACTTTGTTTTTGAACAGGTCAAAATCCAAACCGATATTTTGTGTAACTGTAGTTTCCCATTTTAAATCTGGATTAGCCATTGTTTTAGAAGCCGCCCAGAAATTATCAACACCATTAATCCAAGTTGATGTAGACGAAATGAAGCTTTGAACCATTTGTCCTGTCGGAATATTATTGTTTCCAGCTTCTCCATAACTCACTCTTAATTTAAGCAAATTGATCCATGAGGCATCTTTCATAAATTCTTCTCCTGAAATTTTCCAAGTCAGCTACGTCGCTGGGAAGAATCCCCATTTATTGCCGCCTAAGAATTTACTAGATCCATCGGCACGATAAGTCGCTGTAAGAAGATATTTGTCTTTATAGTCATAATTTGCACGTCCAAAGAAAGAAAGCAGTTTGTCATCTGGATAATAAAAATTATCAACTGAAATTGGCGTACCTTGAGAAGTTAATTTTTTTGCTTCATCTAATTCAAAAGATAATGGATAACCTTGAATTGTACTTGTAAGGTCATTTCTTTGATAATTGATACTTTCTTCTCCAAAAGGAATTTCAAATTATGATTTTCACCAACCAATTTTTTCAAATCATAATTTAAAGTATTCGCATTTCTAAAACGAGTATCTTTTCTGTCCATCATAATCATCGCAGGCATATTTTGTCTTTCTGCGACTGGATTATTTTTTACATAATAAGTTGTACGTCCGTAGAAACGATAATCTTGATAATTATAGTTGTCTAAACCTAACTCTGATTTAAAAACCAAATCCTGAGTCAATTTCCAAGAAAAACTTCCTAATGTATTAAAGTTTTTTCTGAATTGTTGACGGTTATTATCTGTAATAGCCACAAAAGGATGTGTCAAATTTGCCGCAACAGCTTCATCTGTATCATCAGTAGTCAAACCTGGAACCGGAATTGGAGCATATCCAACAATATTTTTCAAACGAGAATCTGCTGATGAAACCTCATTTTGCTCATTCATACCAGCACCATTAATTTCTGTATCTGAGTAACGAACTGTAAAACTTAAATCAATTTTATCAGAAGCTTTGCTGTTTAACGCAAGAGATAAGTTGTTTCTGTTGAAATCTGATCCCAACATAATTGCTTTTTCATCATAATGCGCATAGTTGAAATTATAGTTGATTTTATCAGATCCACCACGAATAGACAAGTCACGGCTTTGAACTTCGCCTGTACGTCCAAATACTTGTTTTTGCCAGTCGTTACCTTTCATACCTTTGTATTGATCATAATCTTGCCAGTTACCAAAATATTTTGTGTAAGAACTTGGATTACTTAAAATAGTTTTATCTGTTTGATCAAGCAATGCATACTCGTATTGCCATTTTACATAATCTTCAGGAGATGTAACCGGAATCGTATTTGTCATCTGTTTCATTCCGTAGAACATATTAAAGTTTACTGCAATTTTACCATCTTTACCTTTTTTCGTAGTAACAATAATAACTCCATAAGCTCCTCTAGAACCGTAGATTGCTGTAGATGATGCGTCTTTCAAGACTGTCATAGTTTCAATATCAGAAGCAGAAATATCATTAAGGCTGTTTACCGGAAATCCATCAACAATATATAATGGAGATGCATCTTGGCTTAAAGACCCGTTTCCACGAATTCTAACTTGAATATTCGAATCTGGCGAACCTTCAGAAGAAGTTACCGATACCCCAGCAATACGTCCAGTTAAAGCTTCTGCAACGTTTGGAACCGGAATTTTGCGCACCTCATTTCCAGAGAATGTCGCAACTGCTCCAGTCAAATCAGATTTCTTTGAAGTTCCATATCCAATTACAACAACCTCATTCAAGTTATTAGAATCTTCTGTTAGAACTACATCGGCTTTGGTTTTTCCTGCAACAGAAACTTCTTTAGTTCCAAATCCGATAAAAGAAAAAGTCAAAACAGCTTTAGGATTAGTCAATTTGATCTTATAACGTCCGTCAAAATCAGTAGAAACCCCGTTTTTCGTTCCTTTTTCAAGCACATTTACTCCCGGCAAAGTAAGTCCGGCGACGTCCTTAACTGTTCCTTCTATAGTTGTAGTCTGTGCATTTACCTGACTACTCATAAGCAAGCACAATAAGAAAACAAGTACAGAGCAATAGTTTGCTCCTTTGTTTAATAATTCTCTAAAGTTCATGGTTTATTGTTTAAGTTATTAATTGGTTAATGGTAATTTATGTGGTTTTGAAATTCTAATTTTTGATGTTTTTGCCATTTTAAATTTTCAAAAAACTCAATAATGACAAGGTTTTTCAATCGATTTCGTTTTTTAAAAATACGTTGGAATCAACAAAAATCAAATCATGTAATCGATTACACAAACATAGATATTTTTTATATAAAAAATTAATTTTCATAAAAATTTGCTAAAAAAAATTACATATCAAAAATAAAAGCACTTTTTTATACCACATATGCAATTTATATTATGAATAAATGCCAATTATATTATTGCCAAATATTAATTTCTTTCGTTTTTATCAAAAAAACAATCGATTACATGAAAAAAATTATTCAATCAATTTTTGAAGAAGTTTAAAAACAAAAGACCTCACGGCAATTAAAAAAACCAATTAATTCTTACAACATTCTTTAAAGCTATTTCCTGACTTTAAAAAATTCAAAAAAAATGCCCTTAAACAATTAAGTTTAAGGGCATTCAAAAGATGTATCTGCTTTTTTAAGCGCGCCGCAATTGCAAATTTGCTTTGTGTTTTTGCATTAAAGTAAATGTAATGATCATTCCTGTCATGGCCATCGCAATACCAATAAGATTTGGAGAAGCAAAGTCATAACCTGTCGCCAACGGAAGTCCGCCAAGAAAAGCTCCCAAAGCATTCCCAATATTAAAACTTCCTTGAAGTGCTCGCTGATGCAATCATTTCAGCATCTTTGGCTGTTTTAATCATAAGCATTTGAATTGGCGCGATAACCGAGAAAGAAATTGCTCCTGTCAAAAATGTTAGAAATAATGAAATGTATTGATTAAAAGAGAAAAAATAAACCATCAACAAATCAAGCACCATTACAAACAATAATGCAAGTACGGTTGGCGCTGGCGAATATTTATCAGCCAATTTGCCTCCGAGAAAATTTCCGACAACCATTCCTAATCCTGCCAAGATTAAGATTGAAGAAACATCTTCTGGCGAAAATTTAGAAATATTAATTAATAGTGGCGCAATGTAACTGATCCAAGCAAACAATCCTCCAAAACCAATTGCAGTAATTCCGATGATTAACCAAGCTTCAGTTTTTTTGAAAAATTGCAATTGCGTTTTCATATTTACATCACCGGCTTTCTCTAATTTTGGCATCCATAAAGAAATAAACACAAATGTCAATAAACCAACAATTGCAATTAATATAAAGGTATAACGCCAAATAAAATGGTGTCCTATATAAGTACCAATTGGCACACCAATTAAATTCGCAATCGTCAAACCGGCAAACATTATAGAGATTGCCTGCGCTTCTTTTCCTTTATCGGCCAAACGGCTTGCCACTACCGCTCCTACTCCAAAAAAGGCTCCATGTGGCAATCCAGAAAGAAATCTTGAAGCAAACAAGAAATTATAATTTGGCGCAATTATCGAAAGTGCATTAAAAACGGTCAGCATCAATGCTAATATTAAAAGCATTTTTTTAGGCGGATAATTTCTTCCCGCAATTACTAACAAAGGTGCACCAATAACAACGCCTAGCGCATATGATGAAATTAAATATCCCGCAACCGGAATGGAGACTTTCATATCTGAAGCAATATCAGGAAGCAATCCCATCATTACAAATTCGGTTATTCCTATAGTTAAGCCTCCTAAAGACAAGGCAATAAGACTTTTTTTCATTTTGATTTTAGTAGAAAGGAAATTAATTTCTACGATGCAAATTTAACACCGTTAACCGTCAAAAAAGTTGTACATTTACGATATAAAATTGTAAATTTAAGTTATGCCTAAGTTAAATCAGTTTAAAACATTAGTTCTTGACGAATTTGAAGAAGAAAAATTTCATCTTCCTCCACATACGCATACATATTACGAAATCATTTATATTAAGAAAGGAACCGGTGTTCATCATTTAAATAACAACCTTTTGCCTTATAAAGCTGGAGATTTATTTGTGATTTCGCCAGACGATGAACATTATTTTGACATCAAGAAATGTACGGGGTTCATTTTCATTAAATTCACAGATAATTATTTCAATTCAAAACAAAATCTGACCTGCGATGAATTTCTCGTAAATACTCCCGAAAATTTCATGCGCGATAAAATTTTAAAAGAAACTGTTTTAAAGTTTGATGAACCTTGCAAAACGATTCTCAAAAACACAGTAGAAAACATTGTAACTTATGGTAAGTATATTGATGTGACTTCTTCTCCAATTGTTTTTTATCAGATTCTTTCGATTTTTGGTTTAATTAAAGAAACTATCCGATGTATGAATCTGCAGATGCAATCGACGCATTTGGATAATGAGCAAATTGCGAATTATATTCATCAGAATATTTATCAGCCTAAATTGGTTCAGGTAAAAGTGATTGCAGATCATTTTAATATTGCTCAAACCTATTTTAGTGCTTATTTCAAAAGAACTTTCAGCATTAGTTATCGTGAATACATTCATAATTTGAGATTGACTTTAATCGAAAAGAGATTTCACAACAATCAATTGCCGATTAAACAAATAGCATACGAATTTGGTTTTACCGATGAAAGTCATTTGACCAATTATTTCAAGAAACGTAAAAACATGAAACCGACAGATTTCAAAAAACTCTAGTTAGCGAAATCTTAAAAAGTAATTTCCTCAAACATTTTTAGCTAAATTTGTGCTACTAAAAACAATTTCTTTGAAAAAGAAAATCCACATAATAATGCTTTTTATAACTCTTAGCTTCTTTTTGAACTCGAGTAATACTTACGCATGTCATACTGGACAGTCTAAAGAAATTGCTACTAAAGAAGAAAACAGTTGTTCTAAAAAATGTCGCGAAAAGAAAACTTCAAAACAAGAAAAACACAATTGTGATGGAAAGTGCAGTCATTCAGGTTGTAATACCTCAACATTAAACATCTTTTTAACTTCAAATGATTTTGATTTGCAAAACGACGTTTTTAATTTTTCTTTAAAAAACACCATTTCATCTTACAGTAATTCTCGTATTTCTTCTGGATTTACTTCTATCTGGCTGAAGCCGAAAATATAATTATTGCATTTGTGACAGCCCATATTGGGTCTTTTTGAAATCAAATTTTTTAATTAATTTTAAAGGAAATAAATTCCTTTACCAAATAATATATACAATGAAAAAATCAATTATAGCTTTAGCAACAGCACTTACAGTGGTATTTAGCGCAAATACAATTCAGGCAAAAACCAATAATGCTGAAATAACAACAATCGAAATTGCAGATGCTCAATTACAATCTGTTTACGATGCTTATTTTTCAGTAAAAGATGCACTTATTAAAAGTGACAGCAAATTGACTTCGGCAAAAGCCAAAGATTTACTTACCGCAATTACGGCAGTAAAAATGGACAAGCTAAAAAGCAACGAACATACAGTTTGGATGAAAGTGGTAAAAAAATTAACTGCCGATGCCAAAAGTATTTCGTCAACAACAGATCTTAAAAAACAGCGTGAGTCTTTTAAATCTTTATCTAAAAGCACTTACGATTTAATAAAAGTTTCAAGCCCGACCGAACCAATTTACAAACAATATTGCCCAATGGCAGATGCTGATTGGTTAAGCAAAGAAAAAGCAGTTAAAAACCCTTACTACGGTTCTTCTATGCTGACTTGCGGAAATGTGGTAGAAACGATCAAATAAATATGAAGCTTTACATCAAAAATATGGTGTGCGACCGATGCAAAATGGTAGTGAAGTCTGAGTTCGAAAAACTCGGACTTCAACCTACTGCTGTAGAATTGGGAGAAGTCGAACTGAACGAAGAAATCAGCGATTCGCAAAAAGAAATTCTATTAGAAAACCTTCAAGCTTTAGGTTTTGATTTAATCGATGATAAAAAAACAAAAACAGTCGAAAGAATTAAAAACCTGATTGTCGATTTGGTACATCATAAAAATAATGATCTCAAAATCAACTTGTCTGATTATTTAGCCAAAAATCTAAATCAAGATTATAATTCGTTAAGCAACTTATTTTCTGAAATCGAAAACACTACAATCGAAAAGTATTTCATTAGCCAGAAAATCGAAAAAGTAAAAGAATTATTGATTTACAACGAACTTTCGCTAAGCGAAATTGCGGATATTTTAAACTATAGCAATGTAGCGCATTTGAGCAATCAATTCAAGAAAATTACGGGCTTTACTCCTACTTCTTTCAAACAGTCAAAAGATAAATTGCGCATTCAGATTGAGAATATTTAATCTCGACACAAAAAATTATTCTCTCGCAGATTCCGCAGATTGAGCAGATTTGATTTAATAATCTAAAAAAATATCTGCTCAATCTGCGGAATCTGCGAGAAAATTTTATTGCAAAAGTAAAACATAACCAATGGTTTGAACCATTGGAACGCAACGATTGGCATCTAATAATTAACACACATTGAATTTATCACAACACGTTTCTCAAGGTTGAAACCTTGAGCTATGTTTAAATACAGCTCGCAGAATTATTCACACAAAGCTTTGCGAACTTTTAAAAATCTGAACTAAATAAAAACTTAGCGAACTCTGTGTAAATCTTTGCGTCCTCTGCGTTAAAAAACAGCATTTAGTAAATCTTACAAATCATTCCCAAAATTCTACAAACCGAACTCATACTTACTTCTGAAATTTGCATTGTAATACTTAAAAACCAATACAATGACTCATCAATATATAATTTCAGGAATGTCTTGCAACGGATGCCGAACCAAAGTAGAAAAAACTTTAAATGAAGTCGAAGGCGTTCATGCAGAAGTTAGTTTGAATCCGCCAACAGCAACCATAACAATGGATAAGCACGTTTCAACAGAAAAATTTCAAGAAGTTTTATCTGCTGTGGGAAATTATACTATCGAAATGGATTCTCCTAAAAATCACGGAGAAACTGCCGTTAAATCTTGCTGTTCTAGTCACAAAAAAGAACATCACGATCACAATCATCATAAAACAGAAACTAAAAAAGTAAACCAACACAATGCAAATGGCGTTTATTATTGTCCAATGCATTGCGAAGGCGACAAAACATACAGCAAACCCGGAGATTGTCCAGTCTGCGGAATGGATTTAGTGCCACAAGTTGTCTTAACTGCAACTCAATTTACTTGTCCGATGCATCCAGAAATTGTTTCAAACGAGCCGGGAGATTGCCCGATTTGCGGAATGGATTTGGTTCCGATGCAGGCTTCAGAAAGTGAAGAAAACAAAACCTATTCTGATTTATTGAAAAAGATGAAAATTGCAATTTTGTTTACGCTTCCCATTTTCATTATTTCAATGTCAGAAATGATTCCGAATAATCCGCTTTATAATATAATGTCTATTGAAAAGTGGAATTGGGTTCAGCTTTTATTTTCGATTCCCGTTTTGTTTTATGCAGGATGGATGTTTTTCGTTCGCGCATACAAATCAATTGTGACTTGGAATTTAAATATGTTTACATTAATCGGAATCGGAACCAGCGTTGCTTTTCTATTTAGTATTGTCGGAATGTTTTTCCCTGATATTTTCCCTTCCGAATTTAAATCGCATCATGGAACGATTCATTTGTATTTTGAAGTCGCGACAGTAATTATAACTTTAGTTTTATTAGGACAATTATTGGAAGCCAAAGCACACGGACAAACCAACGGTGCCATAAAAGAATTATTAAAATTAGCGCCAACAGAAGCCACCTTGGTAGAAAACGGAGTAGATAAAGTAATCTCCATTCACAACATTAAAAAAGGCGATTTGCTTCGTGTAAAACCCGGAGAAAAAATTCCTGTTGATGGAAAAATAACAACTGGCGAAAGCGAGCATTGATGAATCGATGATTACGGGAGAACCTATTCCGGTAGATAAAAAAGTTGGCGATGCCGTGATTTCTGGAACTATAAACGGTACAAAATCATTTGTAATGATTGCTGAAAAAGTCGGATCAGAAACTATGCTTTCGCAGATTATTCAAATGGTCAATGATGCCAACAGATCTCGCGCTCCAATTCAGAAATTAGCCGATCGCGTTTCTAAATATTTTGTTCCGACAGTTGTTATCATTTCTATTATAACCTTTTTTGTCTGGGCAAAATTTGGTCCAGAACCCGCTTATGTTTACGGATTAATTAATGCTATTGCTGTTTTAATTATAGCTTGTCCTTGCGCACTTGGATTGGCAACTCCGATGTCGGTAATGGTTGGAGTTGGAAAAGGCGCTCAAAACGGAATTCTGATTAAAAATGCTGAAGCATTGGAAAACATGAATAAAATAGATGTTTTGATCACCGACAAAACCGGAACAATTACTGAAGGAAAACCATCTGTAGAAAAAATCTATGCCATAAATAATGACGAAGATTTTCTGCTTCAAAATATTGCATCTTTAAATCAACATAGTGAACATCCATTGGCACAAGCCGTAGTAAATTTCGCGAAAGCAAAAAATAGTTCATTAAAAGAAGTCCAAGGTTTTGAAACTATTGCAGGAAAAGGTGTTTTAGGAACTATAGAAAATATAAAAGTTGCTTTAGGAAACAAAAAATTAATGGATGAAATTGGTGCAACTATTTCTTCTGATTTAGAACAAAAAGTAATTTCTGAGCAGAATTTAGGAAAAACTATTTCGTACATCGCTATTGAAAAAAGCGTTTTAGGTTTCGTAGCCATCACCGATGCTATTAAAGAAAATAGCGCAAAAGCTATTAAAGAGTTAATTTCTCAGGGCGTTGAGGTTATCATGATGACAGGAGACAATCATAATACTGCAAAAGCAGTTGCAGAACATTTGCATTTGAGTTCTTTCAAGGCAGATTGCCTTCCGGAAGATAAATTAAAAGAAATTGAACGTCTTCAGGCACAAGGAAAAGTTGTTGCCATGGCTGGAGACGGAATCAACGATGCGCCTGCTTTGGCACAATCCAACATCGGAATTGCAATGGGAACAGGAACTGACGTTGCTATTGAAAGTGCTAAAATTACTTTGGTAAAAGGCGATTTAAACGGAATTGTAAAAGCGAAAAACCTCAGCCATGCTGTAATGTCAAATATCAAACAGAATTTATTTTTTGCTTTTATCTATAATACTTTGGGAGTGCCAATTGCGGCAGGAATTTTATATCCGTTTTTAGGAATATTGCTTTCGCCGATGTTGGTCGCGGTAGCAATGAGTTTGAGTTCTGTATCTGTAATCGTAAATGCTTTGCGATTGAGAAATCTAAAATTATAATCATGAAAATCAAATATATCCTTATACTTTTCTTAATTGCTTTTCAGCTAAAAGCGCAGAAAGTCGTACGTTACGATTTATATGTTCGTGATACAATTGTCAATTTTTCGGGTAAAGAAAAACGAGCGATTGCAGTAAATGGACAAATTCCGATGCCGACTCTGACTTTTACCGAAGGCGATATTGCAGAAATTTATGTTCATAACGAATTAAAAAAGAAACCACTTCGATGCACTGGCACGGATTGTTTCTTCCTAATAAAGAAGACGGTGTTCCGTATTTAACACAAATGCCAATTGAACCTGGAACTACTCATAAATATTCATTTCCGATTATTCAAAACGGAACGTATTGGTATCACAGTCATTCGGGGTTGCAGGAACAAATTGGTTTGTACGGACTTTTTATCATCAACAAGAAAAAAGACGATTCGACTATCAGAAAAGGAATTGACGATTTACCGACAATTCCAGTCATATTGAGCGAATGGTCGGATTTGAAACCGGAGAATATTCAGCGAATGCTTCATAATGCCAACGATTGGTTTGCCATAAAAAAAGGAACAACACAAAGTTATTTTGAAGCTTTAAAACAGGGACATTTTTCTACCAAAGTGACCAACGAGTGGAAACGAATGAACGCGATGGACGTTAGCGATGTTTATTATGAAAAGTTTCTAATTAACGGAAAAAACGAACAACAGTTTTCAGACCTTAAACCAGGCTCAAAAGTTAGGTTAAGAATTGCAAATGGTGGCGCTTCAAGTTATTTCTGGCTGACTTATGGTGGAGGAAAAATCACAGTTGTGGCCAGCGACGGAAATGATGTCGAACCTGTAGAAGTAGATCACTTGATTATTGCGGTTTCTGAAACTTATGATGTTGTGGTTACAATTCCTGAAGACAACAAATCTTTTGCTTTTTTGGCTACAGCCGAAGACAGAACAGGATCTGCGTCTTTGTTTTTAGGAAGTGGAGAAAAACAGCCTGTTCATCATCTTTCGAAATTAAAATATTTTGAAGGCATGAAAATGATGAACGACATGATGAAAATGAACGGAGAAATGAACGATATGGGCATGAATATGTCCTTGAATAAAATGGATATGAATGCCGTAATGTATCCTGAAATTTCAGGTGAAGATGAAAATGCAAAACCTGCGATGGATCATTCCAATCATAATATGGAAGAGATGAAAATGGAAAATGACAGCACGGAAACTTCTGAAATTGTAACTTTAAATTACGGAATGCTGAAATCTCCTTTTAAAACCAATCTTCCAAAAGATGCGCCTGTTAAAGAATTGCGTTTCACTTTATCTGGAAATATGAATCGTTATGTATGGAGTCTGGATAATAAAGTAGTTTCTGAAACCGATAAAATTCTAATTAAAAAAGGAGAAAATGTTCGAATTGTTTTATACAACGGATCGATGATGCGTCACCCGATGCATTTACATGGACATGATTTTCGAATTCTAAACGAACACGGCGATTATTCTCCATTAAAAAATGTGATTGATATTATGCCAATGGAAACCGATACAATCGAGTTTCAGGCAAACGCAGATGGCGATTGGTTTTTTCACTGTCACATTTTATATCACATGATGGCTGGAATGGGGAGAATTTTTAGTTATGAAAATTCCGCTCCAAATCCGTTGATTCATCATCCTGAAATGGCTTTTAAAATGCTAAAAATGGATGATCGCATGTTTCATTTTATGGCAGAAAATGATTTTGCTACTAATGGAAATGACGGTGAAGCGATGTTCAGCAACACACGTTGGAGCATTGGAACGGAATGGAGATTGGGTTATAACGACAAACATGGTTATGAAACTGAAACTCATATTGGTCGCTACATTGGAAAAAATCAATGGTTAATGCCTTTTATTGGTTTTGATTGGAGATACCGTAAAATGGGAATGGACGAACAGGAACAAAATCTTTGGGGACAAAAAAATACCAAAGACAATCGTTCGGTTTTCAGTTTAGGAGCCGAATATACTTTGCCAATGCTCATAAAAGCGCAAGTTGAGGTTTACACCGATGGAAATGTTCGTTTGCAATTTGAACGAAAAGATATCCCGCTTTCGCAGAGGCTTCGAATGAATTTAATGTGGAATACCGATAAAGAATATATGGCAGGATTGAAATATATCGTCGCCAGAAACTTCGGAGTCACAACGCATTATGACAGCGATATGGGAATTGGATTTGGGGTTAATTTGAATTATTGATTTATTTTTTTCACCATTTAAGTGATTTAAGTTCATCTTAAAAAGGGTAAATGACAAAATAGAAAAAGCATGGATTGCATAATGGCATTACTTTTGGAATAAGCATATTATACTCTTAACTTTATGAACCAAACTCTTTTCCTTTTATTACTGGCTTTACCGATCATTTTTCAAATTATATTCGGGAGAAAAGCAATTGCCGAAAGCATAAAACTAACTTTTTTAAAGTCTGTTTAATTACCTTTCTTGCTCAATTTATATTCTTTATCATTGCATTTAAAGTACTTTCATACAGATTACGAGAAGAATCAAACGGACAAATTCACTGCGGAATGCCTTTTGTTGGATTAATAGGTTTAGAAATCTTGATAGCCATAATTATATTTGTTATCATTCTTATTCAATATTTAATAAAGAGATCATACGATCGTAATAAGTAAAAAATGAAGTTAATTTCAATTCTACTCTTTTTCTTTTCAAATATTTCATTTGCTCAATTTGCCATAATTTCAGATCGAGATGGTTTTGTTAATATTAGAAAAGAAGCAAAAACAGGAAATAATATTTCTGACCAACTAAATAATGGTTTTGTAGTGTATTGCTTTGAACCAGAAAACAATTGGATCAATATTGATTATTCTAAAAACAACAAAGATAGAAATGGGTATTTATATAAAGACAGAATTCAATATTTATCTGAATTCACAAAAATCCCTTTATTCAAAGAAACTCAAAGTCAAGTTATTTTTAAGAAAGATGGGTTTTATATTAATATTGAAAGTAAAAATTTTGAATCAAATTCTGCAAAATTAACCTTTCTTGAAAAAGAAAAATCTGTACTTAAAAAGATTAACGGAAAAGATTTTTGGGGAACCGATGGAGGGATTCCAAAAAGACTTATAAAAGCATATCCGTTGTGATTGACAACAAGACTATTGAACTTCCTAAAAATTCTTTTGACGATTTATACGAACCTAGTCTTTATAGCACTAAAATTAATTACGACAAAAAGAACGATATCTTATATATCACATCAAGCAATAGCGATGGAGCTGGCGGTTATGAAATTGTTTGGGTTATAGAAAAAGGAAAATATAAAGAGCGAAAAATTGCTTTTGGTTTTTAGATAATGTTGCTTTTTGTTAAATCATTATTGACAAAACATTAACAAAATTGTAAGAATCAACCTTAAGAAATACTTCTATATTTCATTCATCAATTACAATTCTCTAACAAAAAATAAATTAAATCAAAATGACAAAAGTAATTACAATCGTTACCGTTGCTTTATTTACAATTGGTGTAAATGCTCAGGAAACAAAACCTGCAACAAAAGAAAAAGCTAAAAAAGAATCTTGCTGTAAAAAAACGTCAACAGATAAAAAAGACAAGAAATCTTGTTGCATAAAAAAATAATTGAAATGCTAATTTCAGTAAAAAAGGCTTCGAATAATCGAAGCCTTTTTTTGTCTTTTTGCCACTGATTAAAAGGATTTAAAAAGATTTCTTCACGAAAATCTTTGACAAAGTTTAAAACTTTGTCAAAGATTGTTTTTAAAAACCAGTGTTAATCCTTTTAATCTGTGGCAAAAAAATCATTTTACTGTCGCGACATTTCCTGTTCTTGTGAGTACTCCCCAACTTTGGCTTTCGCCTTTTATGGCTCTTCTTAATGCTCTAAACAAAATCACATACATTAATTGTCTGTACACAAATCGCTGTGGAATCAGCCATATTAATTTCGTCAGTTTTTCTTTTTCAAAAATAAAAGCAACAACACTCACTAGCATATCTACTAACATAAATGCGATGTAATAAATCATTATTTTATGAAGACTGTCTGGATCATTATAGTTCCAGAACAAACTCAAAATAAGAACCAAATCAGCCAAAGGAGCGAAAATTGGCAATACGATCTGAAATAGAAGAATATTTGGCAAAGCGACCATTCCTAAACCTTTGTATCTCGGATTAAAACATGCGTCTCTGTTTTTCCAAAAAGCCTGCATAATACCGTAACTCCAACGGAAACGCTGTTTCATAAATTCTTTCAAACTTTCTGGAGCTTCGGTAATTGCAATGGCTTCGATGCAATTTATAATGTGATAATCGTTTCTGAGAATTCGAATCGTTAAATCACAATCTTCGGCAAGTGTATCGGTTGTAAAACCTCCTACTTTTTCTATTGCTTCTTTTTTGAATGCGCCAATTGCGCCTGGAACAACCGTAATTCCGTTGATTAAATCAAAAGCTCTTCGATCAAAATTTTGTGCTGTTGTATATTCAATACTCTGCCATTTAGTAAGCATTGTATTTTCGTTTCCGACTTTTACATTTCCGGCGATCGCACCTACTTCTGCATTATCTTTTAGTTGAATTCTAAAACCTTTCATCAATTGCGAAATCGCATCGGTTTTTAATTGCGTATCGGCGTCGATACAAACAACGTAATCGTTTTGGGTTAAAGCAATTCCGTAATTTAAGGCAGATGCTTTTCCTCCGTTTGGCTTGGTATGAATTTTTACCTTTGGATTATTGGCGAAAGCTTCATTAATCATCGCAAAAGTTTTGTCTTTCGATCCGTCATCAACAAAAACAATATCAAAATCTGGATAATCCTGACTCAATAAGTTTTCGATTGTTTTTACAGCATTTATTTCTTCATTATAAGCCGGAACAATAATACTTACTTTTGGAACAATTCCGTTACTAAGCTTATAAACAGGCGGATATTTATGATCTTTCCATTTTTTTATGAAAGCCATAATCGCCATTAATGCAATTCTGAAAAACCCAAGAAAAATAGCTACCCAAAATGTCGCGGTAATAAATTGTCCAAACCAATATCCGAAATCAAAAATTACGTTATCAACTGTAATAAAAGGCCCTTCTGCTTTTGGCATAATTTCATCTTTGGTTTTGCCAAGCAAATGATAAACAGTTGTAAACTCAACATTTTTACTTTTAAAATATTTAATTATTCTAGGCAAAGCTTCGACTGTAGCTTTTCTGTTTCCTCCGGCATCGTGAAGTAGAATAATTCCTTTATCAGGATTTGCTTCATATTGTTGTACAGTTCTAATGTAAACAGAATCGGCACTTACGCCCTTTTCCCAATCATTTGGATCAATACTTTCGCCAACACTATAATAATTTTGTGCTTTACTTAATGCAATTGGTTTTAGTTCGGCTTCTGTTGTTGGTTCAGCATCGGCATTGTAAGGCGCTCTAAAAAGGACAGTGCTTTTTCCGGTAACGGCTTCGATTAATAATCGTGTCGTTTCCATTTCTTTTGCGACACGATCCGGACTTACCAATGCAATGTTTGGATGTGTAAAAGTGTGATTTCCTATTTCATGACCTTCTTTATAAATTCTTTGCAATATCGGAATATTGTTTTCTGCCTGAATACCAATAACAAAAAACACGGCCGGAACTTTTTCTTTTTTCAGAATATCTAAAATTTCAGGCGTATAAACAGGATCTGGCCCGTCATCAAAGGTCAAAATAACTTGTTTATTTACGTTTCCAAATTTGCTGATTACATATTTAGTTGGTAATTCTACATATTTCTGCTCTGTAATCGTAGTTTCATCTTTGTTGATTTCCAGTTCGATTTTTCCTGGAGCAGGACTTGCAATAACATTCAATACTTCACCATCGCCAATATAAGCCGGACTTTCGATTCGGGTATTAACGCTTTTCATCACATTAAAATCGAAAGGTTTTTTAGATAAACTTTCGTTTGTTAAACTTCGATGGTAAAAACTCCATAAACGCTGATCTTCACTGCCCAAACGCCACAAAGCCGTTCCTGCCAAACCATATTCATCGCTAAATCTTATGGTATTAAAATTAGTTGTCGCATCTTCAAAATTAACTACGTGTTTTTTGCCATTGCTGTCTTTATAACTAAATGAGTTGCTGTAGCTGTTATTGTCAAATTTTATATTGGCATTATATTGTTTTGCAATCGCAATTGCGTGGTCATAAGTTACCGTTTCTCCCTCCTGTTTTTCCGGCCAATCGTAGCCATAACCTGCAAAACAAAGAATTATTTTATCAGACGAAATTTCTTTGGCCGTTTTATCTACAATTCTTTCTATCCATTTCTGGTCGCTTATATCTCCGGGAATACTTCCTGCATAATGCTGATCATAAGCCATAAGAAACATATAATCATTATATTTTGCCAATTCGTTTATATTAAAATCATCGTCTCCAGCCATTATATCCTGCGAAACAAGATATCCCAGCGGATGCAGTTTTTCGTATAATTCTTTTTGAAATGTGATTATAGGTTCATCACTATTTTCTTTAAATTCTTCAAAGTCAATATTTATTCCTTGCAAATCATATTTTTTTATTGTTTTAGCAATATCATTTATAAGCCTTTGTCTTTTGTTTTTATCATGAAGAATTCTATGAATAAGATCGCCGTCAAATTCGCCTTCGCCTAAAGATTCGTTTATATTATTGATTAATGGAAGGATTTTTACTTTTCCTTTTTTCATCACTTTTAATGCTAACGTATCAATATCAGTTTTCAGCAAATCGGTTTTTGGATCAATAAAAAACCATTCTGGAACCACCATATTGAGTTTATCGATATTTTTTTCTAGTGAAAATAAACTCTGCGGATCCCAATCAACGTAAAATGCCGCACGAATTTCTTCGTTTGTTTTAGGTATTGCTGGCTGTTTTTTTAGTTTATCAATTTTTGTTTTTTCTCTTAAAAAATAATCAAAACCTCTAAATTGTTTGAGGTCTTTTTCACTTAAATTACTGGGAACAACAGGATTGTCCAAACTATGTCCCGTTCGACTATGAACAGCTAAAAGGGGAAGCGGCGGTTTTAATCCTTTCTTTAAAGTAATAAAGAAAATTGGAACCATTAAAACCAGAAGAAATAAAATAAGTCGGCTTGACCATTGAAAAGTTTTCCAGCGTTTTTGAGTAACCGTCTGAAATATTTGTTTTTTATCGTCCATATATTCTTACTTTATTTTCGGCAAATGTAAACACAAACTTTATTTTAAGTAAAATTATTACTATTAAATTAAGGTAGAATGAAATTTTTATTTCTTTGATGAATGATTATTAGTCAATAAAATTACAAAAGAAAAAACTTCAAAAGAAACAAACAAAAAGAACAAACTCACTAAAGAACAGGTAATTATAATATTTCACATTGAAAAAAGCAAAAAAAATGACCTGCATAGTGCAGGTCATTTATAATATAATGCAGTAATAATTTTATTTCAATCTAACACTCCATTCAAAATCCATTTCAGAAACCTGAACACCTTCTTCATTTGTTCCAATAGATTTCATCCAGAAAGTTTGTCCTTCTCCTGTTTCAATAGTTCTTTGAATCGCTTCGGCAATCAAATGCCCGTCGTTGCAAACAAAAGTGATTCTACCTGTTGCTTTTTTAGTGAAGTTTCCTTTGTTATTGGCAACCAGCATCGAGATTTTTCGTCCGCTTTCCTGAATCTGAGAGATAACCAAGGCTCCAGTTGTCAACTCTGTCGCCATAGCTTGAACGGCAAAATACATCGAATTAAAAGGATTTTGATTGATCCAGCGGTGTTTGACACTGACAATGCGGCTGTCCTTATCGATAGCTTTTACACGCACCCCGCAAAAGTATGCTGATGGTAATTTGAACAATACAAATTTGTTGAGTTTGGAAACTGATACTGCCATAGATTTATTTTTTTATGTAAAAATACAAAAAAACTATGCATGCACAATAAATTTGATATACTTTCGAGAAACGTCAATAAAATCAAGTATTCCCGGATGATTTTCAATAAATTATCACTCTCCTACAAATTTTAAACTTGTTAAAATTTTGTTAATATTTGGTACTATGTAAAACAAGATACTGTTTTTTAGCAATATATTTGCATAAGAAATTACTATATACTTTTAATCATGGAAACAACAACACCACTCATCATGGAAACAACATCAGAAAGAAACACTGCGGCATTTACGCATTTAAGTACATTAAGTCAGTACATTATTCCATTTGGGAATTATATTTTCCCAATCATTTTTTGGTCGAGCTACAAAGACAAATCAGAATTTGTAAATCACCACGGAAAACAGACCTTGAATTTTCAATTGAGTTTATTGCTTTACACTTTGATTTTAGCTTTAATCGCAATTCCGATTTTCGTATCAGTAGTATTACAAAACATTCCGATGGAAGCTGTTTTTAATGACGAAGATTTCGTAATCAGAAATTTCAACTTTCAAGGAAATATTGCCTTATTAAGTATTGGAGCAACTGCGGTTTTACTTTTTGGAGTTTTAAAATTTGTTGAATTCTTTTTAGTGATTTATGCTTCAATAAAAGCTTCAAACGGAGAATTATACAAATATCCGCTCACGATTCCTTTTTTAAAGTAATCTAAAATCGGTTAAAGGTTATAGACACAATCAATCATCAATCATCATCATCAATCAAAAAACGAATTGTTCAATCAAAAAAACAAAATGAAATTATGAACATTGAAAACACAAAAGCACAGATGCGCAAAGGTGTTCTTGAGTTTTGCATCTTATCAGTATTAAAAGAAAAAGACGCATATACATCTGAAATATTAGACACTTTAAAAAACGCAAAATTACTAGTTGTTGAGGGAACAGTTTACCCACTTTTAACTAGGCTAAAAAACGACGGTTTATTAAATTATCGTTGGGAAGAATCGACCTCAGGGCCACCACGAAAATATTATGGATTAACCGAAATAGGACAAACTTTTTTAAACGAACTTAGCGGAACCTGGAATGAATTATCGGGCGCCGTAAATCTAATCACCAATCAAAATCAATAAGTCATGAACAAAACAGTAAATATTAACTTAGGCGGTATGTTTTTTCACATCGATGAAGATGCATATTTAAAATTGACACGCTATTTTGACGCTATAAAACGATCTCTGAGCAACTCATCTGGACAAGATGAAATCATTAAAGATATCGAAATGCGCGTTTCTGAATTATTAACAGAAAAACAAAAAAGCGAGAAACATGTTGTTGGCTTAAAAGACGTTGACGAAGTGATTGCGGTGATGGGCCAACCTGAAGATTACCGAATTGAAGACGAGGAAAACCAAAGTCAATCTTTCAATAATTATAGTGAAAGAAAACACAAAAAATTATACCGTGACAAAGAAAAAGGTATGATTGGAGGTGTAGCGACAGGTTTAGGTCACTATTTTGGAGTAGATGCAGTTTGGGTTAAAATCCTTTTCTTAATCTTTGTTTTCGCTGGTTTTGGAACTGGAATCTTAGCTTACTTCGTACTTTGGATTGTTACTCCTGAGGCGGTAACGACTTCAGAAAAGTTAGAAATGACGGGAGAGCCGGTAACGATTTCAAACATCGAAAAAAAGTTCGTGAAGAAATTGATTCACTATCTGACAAATTCAAAAATGCAGATTATGACAAAATGGGAAACCAGGTAAAGTCGGGAGCTGAGAGAATAAGTAGTTCATTTGGAGACTTTATCATGACGGTTTTTAAAATCTTCGCTAAATTTTTAGGCGTAATTTTAATCATGTCTGGAATTAGTGTTTTGATCATGTTATTAATCGGAATTTTTACTTTGGGAACTAATATTTTTGTTGATTTCCCTTGGCAGAATTTCGTTGACGCTGGAAACTTTACAGATTATCCTCTTTGGTCATTTGGCTTGCTAATGTTCTTTGCGGTTGGAATTCCATTTTTCTTCTTGACTCTGTTAGGATTTAAATTGTTATCTCCGAATTTAAAATCAATCGGAAATATTACAAAATATACTTTGCTTGCCATCTGGATCATTGCTGTAGCAATTGCAATCAGCATCGGAATCAAACAAGCTACTGAAATATCTTATGACAATAAATCGGTTGAGAAAAAGACACTTAACATTTTGCCAAAAGATACGCTTTATGTAAAATTCAGATATAACGATTATTATGCAAAAGATTTAGGTCATCATCATGAATTTACTTTTGTACAAGATTCTGCAAACAATAACTTGATTTATTCAAATGATGTTCGTTTGCACGTTCTTCACACTGACAACGCAACGGCATATTTGCAAATCGAGAAAAGTGCAAGAGGAAATTCATTTTCAAGTGCAAAACAAAGAGCAGAAAAGATTACTTACAATTTACAAATCAAAGGAAATCATTTAATTTTGGATAATTATTTTCTGACAGATGTGAAAAATAAGTTCAGAGGACAAGAAGTTGATGTATATTTGTACTTGCCAGAAGGGCAGTTGTTTAAGCCAGACGCTTCAGTACAAGATTATGATCGCTCTGAAAATGATTTTTTCAACTTGCACTTTAGCGGTGATTACAACTATAAAGTAGAAGGTTCAAAAATAAAATGCTTAAACTGCCCTGCAGATGAAAACGAGTATAATGATGACGACAATGATAGTGAAATAAATACTATCGAAAATGATACTGTAAAGGAAGTTTCGATTAAAGTTAACGGAAAAGAAATCTTAAACGGAAAAAAACCAAAGGAAAGTTAGTTAAAGATAAAAACGGAGTTATAATTAAAATCAACTAATAACTAAGACCATGATCAAGATAATCATTCATATTACAAAATTTATTATTGCAACTGTTACCGCATTATTGTTTGCCTCATGTAACTTTAATGTGAATTCAGTTGAAGGAAGCGGAAATGTAACAACTGAAAAAAGAATTGTTCAGGGTGATTTCAAAAAAGTATCTGTAAGCAATGCCATCGATTTAGTAATCGTACAGTCTGATTCGACAGAAATTGTAGTGGAAGCTGATGATAATATTCAAAAAGACATTATCACAAAGGTGGAAAATGGAACATTGATAATCAAATGCAAATTCAGCTCATTCAGAAATGTAACTGCTAAAAAAGTGACAGTAAAAATGCCTGTTATTGACAAACTGGAAGCTTCTAGTGCATCGTCTATTCAAAGCAAAAATACAATTCAAGCAGAAAGTATTGATTTGGAAGCTTCAAGTGCCGCATCAATGAATGTCAATGTAGAATCTGATAATATTTCTGCTGATTCTGGAAGCGGAAGCACCATTTCTCTTGAAGGAAAAGCATTGAAAATCAAAACTTCGGCATCAAGCGGATCTAATATTAATGCTGAAAAATTATTAGCAAATGAAGTTCATGCAGAAGCGTCAAGTGGAGGTAGCGTAAATGTACACCCGATTGTAAGCTTAAAAGCAGAAGCATCAAGCGGCGGAACCATCAACTACGATTCAAATCCGAAAACGGTTGAAAAAACTTCAAATTCTGGAGGAAGCATCAGCCAAGGATAAACGAATTTATCTGTTAAATATAAAAGAAATCATTCATCAAAAGTGGATGATTTTTTTATATTTGTCAAAATCAAATCTCGAATAATGAAAAAAATATTGCCCTGATTTTGTTCCTATTAGTTACAACATTAACTTTTGCGCAACGAAGAGAAAAAATTAAAGGAACTAAAATAGTTACCACATCAGTAAAAGAAGTTGGAAGTTTTGACGGACTTGAAGTAGATGACAATTTAGAAGTTTACTTAGAAAGAGGAGAAAAAACGAAATCAAGATTGAAGCCGACGATAATCTGCACGAAATTGTTGCAATGGATTTAAGAGAAAGAACCCTTCGTTTATATACATCTAAAGAAAGTACCATTTTCAAAAAACTTGCCGTACGTGTTACTTATACTGGAACACTAAACAAAGTAATTGCAAAAAACGAAGCGGTAATCTACGCTATTCAGGAACTTAAACTAGACGACATTACTTTTAATAGTGTTGATTACTCAAAGCTATATTTAAATGTAAATGCAAAAAAATTCAGTTTAATTTCCGATGACAAATCAAAATCTGAAATAAACCTGAAAGCAGACGAGGCAAATATTCAGTTAAGTAAAAATTCAGCATTAAAATCATTGGTTTCTGCAATCAAATTTAAATGTGATTTATACCAAAAAGGAACTGCGACTATTGAAGGAATTGCTGAAAAAGCAACTATTCGCTTAGACAACAATTCTGTTTTCACCGGAACAAAATTCACCTTGAAAGATGCTAGTGTTACTGCAGAAAGCTATTCTACCGGAACCATCCTGGCAGAAACCGCTATCTCAATAGCTGTTAGCGACAAAGCTGAACTTTCATTATTTGGAAGCCCAACCATTCAATTGACACGCTTTTCTGAAGAAGCTAAATTGTTTAAGAAAATGAAATAATTTAGTCGCAGTAATCAGTCTCAGTTTGCAGTCTGAAAAGAATCTAAAAAACAAAAGTCCCAATCATAAGATTGGGACTTTTGTTTTTTAGTCTGTAAACTGAGACTGTGACTGAATACTAGAAATTACTCTTTTGAAGCCAAATATCTTTCAGCATCTAGCGCGACCATACATCCTGTACCTGCGGCAGTAATTGCTTGACGATAAACGTGATCTGCGAGCATCTCCTGCTACGAATACACCAGCAACATTTGTATTTGATGTTCCAGGAGTATTTACAATATAACCTGTTTCATCAAGTGTGATATAATCTTTGAAGATGTCTGTGTTTGGCTTATGACCAATAGCTACAAAGAATCCAGTTGCTGGAATTTCGATAACTTCACCAGTTGTTTTGTTCAAAGCTTTAATAGCGTGAACTACATTATTATCTCCTAAAACTTCAACTGTATCGTGATTCATTAAAATCTCGATATTTTCTGTTTTACGAACACGTTCTTCCATAATTTTTGAAGCTCTGAATTTTTCGCTTCTTACCAACATTGTTACTTTTTTACAAAGTTTAGATAAGTAATGCGCTTCTTCACAAGCAGAATCTCCTGCTCCAACAATTACAACTTCTTGATTTCTGTAGAAGAATCCGTCACAAACTGCACATGCAGAAACTCCTCCACCCATATTTAAGTAGTGTTGTTCTGATGGCAATCCTAAATATTTAGCCGAAGCACCTGTTGAAATAATAACAGTTTCACAGTGTAATTCGATTGTATCGTTAATCCAAACTTTATGAATGTCTCCTGAAAAATCAACTTTTGTAGCCCAGCCATCACGAATATCAGCACCAAAACGTTTTGCTTGTTCTTGCAACTGAATCATCATTTCTGGCCCAGTAACTCCATCAACATAACCTGGGAAATTTTCTACTTCGTTAGTTGTAGTCAACTGACCGCCAGGTTGCATTCCTTGATATAAAACCGGATTCATGTTTGCTCTGGTTGCGTAAATAGCCGCAGTATAACCTGCAGGACCAGAACCTATAATAAGGCATTTAATTTTTTCGATTGTATCTGACATAATGTGTATCGTTTTTTTGTGATGCAAATGTAAACTTTATTATAAAAAATACAGGCTAAAATAAATCCGAAATAACTATGTTCAAATAAGTTTTATTTATTTTCATTTTTTCCTTTTGTAAACGAAATTTATTTATATCTTTGCATCCGCTTTCGGGCACTACAACAAAATACATCTTCGGGGTGTAGCGTAGCCCGGTTATCGCGCCTGCTTTGGGAGCAGGAGGCCGCAGGTTCGAATCCTGCCACCCCGACAAAAGCCGAACAGAAATGTTCGGCTTTTTCATTTCTTTAAATTTGCACTTTTATGTTTTTCGTTTACATTCTTTACAGCAATACAAAAGAAAAGTTTTATATCGGTCAAACAAATAATATCGAAGATAGACTTAGACGACACAATAGTGGACAATCGTTATCTACAAAAAATGGTGCACCATGGAAAGTTATTTATACAATTCAACTAAATTCAAGATCTGAGGCAATAGCTTTAGAAACTAAAATAAAAAAACGAGGTGCAAAAAGATATCTTCAAGACATAAATTTTGAATATCATTTGTAGAATAGCCCGGTTATCGCGTCCCGCCTTAAAGCGGGAAGGCCGCAGGTTCGAATCCTGCCACCCCGACAAAAGTCTTTTCATTTATTTGGAAAGACTTTTTTTGCAATAAACTCAACTTATAAAATCTAATAAAACAACTGCATTTACAACATAGCCCGTGGTTTCAACCACGGGGACGCATTATAAAACATCCGATACGTTTCCCGTGGTTGAAACCACGGGCTATATTTTAAAACCAAACAAACCTCTAAAGATCAAATTTGCCTTTAGAGGTTTTATTTTCAAAATGTCTATATTTTACTATTTTTCCATACTAATATAAACAGGATAAGACTCTTTACTCGGCAAAGTAAATTCCTCATCAAAAGGCTGAGCACCTTCGCCATTATTATATACCGCAACGCGTTTTACGCCTGTTGCTGTACTTCCGCCAGTGCCATTAATAACATTTTGAATGTTTCCTGAACCAGCAAAACGAGTCGTACACATTTTCTCTACTATCACATTTGGCTTATTTGGCGCTTCGAAACCATTTTTCTTATTGACATTTCCGTCGGTTCCTGTCATAACAGCATAAGACCCCATTCCGATGCTATGATGTTCTTTTACTGTATTTGCTACTTTAAAAGCGGCATAACCGTCAACTTTTCCGTTTTGACTACTCCAACTTGCTTGATTTGGCGCATCATATGGCGGTTCATTTTGAAAGAAATACGTTCTGCCACGCTCGCCCAACCACAACACCTCGTATTCTTGAAAGTGCTCTACAAACAAACCATAAAGCGTCACATCATTTCCTGTAACAATAAGTCCATTTCTGCATCGATCTCTTACCCAACGTAAATCTCCTCCTTTTTGCGAACCATGATCAGCACGCCATAACCAAAAATGATCTCCAACTACATTGTTGCTGTTTATCTGCATTGCCACTTGAATCTGAATATTTTTTGACTGAACACCACCTACTCTGCAAGTAATATCAGTAAGCAAAATTGGATCAACAGCATGGTCAGCTTTTGCGCCTTCTGCTCCAATTCTAACCTGATAAGTTGTACTATTAAATGAATCCATTAAAAGTCCGGCAATAATAATTCCATCTTTATCATCTGCGTAAATGCATCCCCAAGTATTTTTTTCTGTAGGCTCAAGTGTTACAGACGCAATACCTGCCCCTAAAAGTATCGCATCTTTCCTGTTTACTTGTATTGGAGTATTTAACGAATAATGTCCTGGGGTGAAAAATACATTCTTGCCAGCTTTTAAAGCATTATTGATTTCCACATCCGTATCGCCTTCTTTAGCCACATACCATTCAGCAACCAAATCTTGAATTTTTCCTTTACCCATATCTGTTGCCGACCAAGAGACTCCTACTCTATCTTTTTGCCAAGCAGGAACAAACACTTTGTATTCGCCATCTTTATCTATAAAAAGAAAAGGCTTTTCTCTAATAATAGGTGCAGTCAAAACTGGAGAATTCTTTTCGTCTGACTGCGGTGGATTTACGCAACCTTGCCAAACCATATTATATGACCCTCCCATATCTCCAGAGCCCGAAGGAAAAACAGTATTTCTGGTGTACCATTGTCGCTGTCCTTTCCAGTTTGGTCGGTCACTTGTGTAATGAGTATCGGCAATAAAACCACCACTTCCCCAAAAGTTTGTATTTCCAATATCTGAAATATATTTTGATGTGCTTTCGATCAATAATCTTCGTGCGCTAGTTGACTGAGAAACCGTCCAAGAAAAATCGCGCATTACTTCAACATTTTCTACTGAACGCCAAAAAGTACAAGTAGCATTTGCTCCTCCAGAAAGATGAGGCCTCGTAAATATCGAACCCAGTTTAACATCTGAAGGTACTCTTCCTAAACCTCCAATATGAGAATAAAACCCTAATTCAATAGAATTAGCTTCTGGCGAAGACGCAGAACCAGATCCGCCAACATCATAAGTTTGTCCGTTAACATTTGGCTTAAAATAATAAGCTTGACGTTTTGTTGTCCATTCGCCATTTGGTCCGCCTAAACCAATTTTACTAAAATGCGAATTAATTTCGTTTTTTGCAGTTTCGGCTTTTTCGTATTTTCTGTCATAGAAATACATGTTGCTTCCAAAAATTTGGTTTTCAAGCGAAATCACTATAGTGATATCATTACGAGTAACTTTATAGTAATTCTCATATTTATTTGAGTTTGGTTTATTGTCAGTAAAGGCCATTTTAGAAGTACTCCCAACTGCAACAAAATCCGATGCCAAATGACTTCCTCCTCTTGTTATTGTATAATTCCCAGACGAGCCAAATGCCGGCCATGACAATGTGATACTGTGTTTTTTCTTGTTGTAAACAATCTTGCCTTCAATCTTATTTTCCGGTTTTTCATCAGACGAATAAGGTGTCGCGAAGCCGCATAAAATCAATGCAAATGCAAATACGAAACATAAAGAGATTACCTTCTTAATCATAAAAATTTTTTTTGGTTTTAATAGTAATAACAGTTTTTTGAGATCTGAAAAATAGCGATAATCTTCAACCTAAAAGTCCGTTTTTGGTTTCGATTTTCTTATCAAAAACTATACAAAATCCCAATTTACAAGGCTTATTGAGGTTTTTTCATACTAAACTAAAAATAGAACCAACCCAAAAAATTAATTCTAATCAAAAACAAGCTACCGAATGTTTCTATCTTGAATTTCGGAAACAAGAACTTTTTTCAAGAAAAACTAGATCTGACTATTTTTTGAGCTCAATTATGGATGTAACTCATCAAAATCCTTTTGATAATTTCATTCATTATTAAAATTATTTTCTGCCGAACACCCACCGTACAACGATTAAACAAAGTTTCTTAAATGTTAACAAAATAGATTTTCAAAAACCATAAATAATTGTATTTTTACGGTTCAAAATTCAGAAAATAAATGGGCAAAATCATTGCTATTGCTAATCAAAAAGGAGGCGTTGGAAAGACTACTACATCAGTAAATCTTGCGGCCTCATTAGGTGTTTTAGAGAAAAAAGTATTATTGATCGACGCTGATCCTCAAGCCAATGCGACATCTGGCCTTGGAATCGACGTAGAAACAGTAGAAACAGGAACTTACCAAATTCTTGAACATACTGTAACACCAAAAGAAGCCATTTTAAAATGCACATCGCCAAATGTTGACGTGATTCCAGCTCACATTGACCTTGTTGCGATCGAAATTGAATTGGTTGACAAAGAAAACCGTGAATACATGCTTAAAAAAGCATTAGAAGAAGCAAAACAAGAATATGATTATATCATTATTGACTGTGCGCCATCTTTAGGTTTGTTAACCTTGAATGCTTTAACCGTCGCCGATTCAGTAGTAATCCCAATTCAGTGCGAGTATTTTGCTCTTGAAGGATTAGGAAAATTATTGAACACTATTAAAAGTATTCAAAAAATACACAATCCAGATCTTGACATCGAAGGTTTATTATTAACTATGTACGATTCAAGATTACGTTTATCTAATCAAGTTGTTGAAGAGGTACAAAAACACTTTAACGATATGGTTTTTGAAACTGTGATTCAGCGAAATGTTAAGTTGAGTGAAGCTCCAAGTTTTGGCGAAAGCATCATTAATTATGACGCGACAAGCAAAGGTGCAGTTAACTATATTCATTTAGCTCAAGAAATTATAAAGAAAAACAGCAAATAGTTTTTATGACAAAAGCAATTAAAAAACAAGCCTTAGGAAGAGGATTATCAGCATTATTAAAAGATCCGGAAAACGACATAAAATCAGTTGACGATAAGAATGCTGACAAAGTTGTTGGAAACATCATTGAGCTTGAAATAAGTGCTATCGAAATAAATCCGTTTCAGCCTAGAAGCAATTTTAATGAAGAATCATTACGTGAATTAGCCACCTCTATCAAAGAACTTGGTGTAATTCAACCTATTACTGTTCGAAAATTAGACTTCAACAAATACCAACTAATTTCTGGAGAGCGTCGTTTGCGTGCTTCAACTTTAGTAGGATTAACACATGTTCCTGCATATATTCGTATTGCTAATGACAATGAATCATTAGTAATGGCGTTAGTAGAGAATATCCAGCGTCATGATTTAGATCCAATTGAGATCGCTCTTTCTTACCAACGTTTGATGGACGAAATTCAATTGACACAGGAGCAAATGAGTGAGCGCGTTGGAAAAAAACGTTCTACAATTGCCAATTATCTGCGTCTTTTAAAATTAGATCCGATTATTCAAACTGGTATTCGTGATGGTTTTATCAGCATGGGACACGGTAGAGCAATTATTAACATTGAAGATTTAGACGTTCAGACTGATATTTACCAAAAAATCGTAAGTCAGAATTTATCTGTTCGTGAAACTGAAGCTTTAGTTAAAAATTACCACGAAGGACAACAGCCAAAAGCCGAAGGAAAACCAAAGGCAGATGCTTCTTTTGTGGTTAGAGAAACACAAAAAAATACTTTCAACGATTATTTTGGTTCGAAAGTTGATATTAAAGTGGCTGGCAACGGAAAAGGAAAAATTACAATTCCTTTTAATTCTGAAGCCGACTTTAATAGGATTATAAAATTAATTAATGGATAGTGAATAAGATTGTCCCCATAAGTTTATTGTTCTTTCTCATAGGAACCGCTTCTATTTTTGCTCAAGCAAAATCAGATGCGGTTTTAGTCGCTAAAGACACTACTAAACTGGAAGAAATAGACCCGCTTACACCAGCAAAAGCCGCATTTTATTCAGCAATTTTACCTGGTTTAGGTCAAGCATACAACAAAAAATATTGGAAAATTCCGCTCGTTTACGGAGCAATTGGTACCAGCCTTTATTTCTACATTGACAACAACAAAAAATACCACGATTATCGCGACGCCTACAAACGAAGACTTGAAGGCTATAATGATGACAACTATCAATTTTTGGACGACAGCAGACTTATTGCTGGACAAAAATTTTATCAGCGAAACAGAGATTTATCTGCCTTATTTGTTGTTGGCTTTTACGTCCTTAATATTATAGACGCGAACGTTGATGCTTGCTTTGATTCAATTTAACGTAAACGAAAGATTATCAATGCGTCCAGAGATTTACCCCAACGATGCAACATTTAGGCCCAACGTTGGACTAACTTTTAATTACACTTTTAAATAGCAACTAACGCTGTTTGAAAACTCAAAAAACACACAAAAATGAAAATTGCGCTTTTAGGATATGGCAAAATGGGTAAAGTAATAGAAAGAATTGCTTTAGAGAGAGGCCATGAAATTATTTTAAAGAAAGACGAATTCAACACTTACGAAGGACTTTCAAATGCTGATGTTGCAATTGACTTCAGTGTTCCTACTGCGGCTGTTGATAATATTTCAAGTTGCTTTCACGCAAATGTTCCTGTAGTTTCTGGAACTACTGGCTGGCTAGAGCACTATGATGAAATGATTGCTCTTTGTAATGAAAAAAAGGAGGCTTTATCTCAAGTTCAAATTTTAGTTTAGGTGTGAATATTTTCTTTGGATTAAATGAATATTTAGCCAAAATCATGAATCAATTTGATTCGTATAAAGTCACAATGGAAGAAATTCACCACATCCACAAACTTGATGCTCCAAGCGGAACTGCTATTTCATTGGCACAAGGTGTTATTCAAAATAGCAATTATGAGAAATGGACTTTAGACGAGGCGAAATCAAACGAAATTCGAATTGAAGCAAAAAGAATTGGAGAAGTTCCTGGAACACATACTGTAAACTACGATTCAGCAATTGACAGCATCGAAATAAAACATACTGCTCACAATCGCGAAGGTTTTGCTCTTGGAGCGGTTATTGCCGCTGAATGGTTAGCTGGAAAAACAGGAATCTACACCATGAAAGACGTATTAAGCCTATAATAAAACTGAATTAAGTTTAAGATTTTAAATCGGAACAGTCTTAAGCTTCAAACTTTAAACAAAAACATTATGACACTATATTTTTGGTTTGTTTTTTTCCTTGCAGTTCAAGTGATTCATTTTATTGGAACATGGAAATTGTACCAAGTCAGTGGGAAGAAAAAGCTGGGAAGTCGCTATTCCGGTTTACAACTCAATTGTTTTAATGAAGATCATCAGCCGTCCAACTTGGTGGACTTTATTGCTTTTTATTCCAATTATCAACCTAATTATGTTTCCTGTTATCTGGGTTGAAACTTTGAGAACGTTTGGAAAAAAATCAACTTTAGATACTTTTCTTGGAATTTTTACTTTAGGATTCTACATCTATTATGTTAATTACACTCAGAAATTAGAATATCACGCCAATAGAGATTTAACGCCAAAAAGCAAAACTGCAGACACGGTTAGTTCATTACTTTTTGCAATAATCGTTGCTACATTGGTGCACACCTATGTTGTTCAGCCATACACAATTCCGACATCGTCTCTTGAAAAATCTTTACTTGTAGGAGACTTTTTGTTTGTAAGCAAATTAAATTATGGACCAAGAGTTCCAATGACAACTGTTGCCTTGCCAATGGTTCATGACTCTATTCCATTAACAAAAAGCAAATCTTATTTAAAATGGCCACAATTGCCTTATTTCAGACTTCCTGCTTTTGAAGCTATAAAACGAAATGATATTGTTGTGTTTAACTGGCCAGTAGATACCGTACGTTATTTTCACGAGCCAGAAGGAAGACCAGGCGTTATCAAACCAATTGACAAAAAATCAAATTACGTAAAAAGATGCGTAGGTATTCCTGGAGATAGCTTGTCTATAAAAGACGGATTTGTATTTATCAACGGCACAAAATTAATTTTACCGGAACGCGCAAAACCACAATACTCTTACACAATTGCTTTTGACGGAAAGACTCCAGTTGACTTACAATCTTTAGTTAAAGAATTAGACATCACTGACGGAGGTTATTTCAAAAATGAGAAAACTAGAGATACTCTTGTTTTAGGAGCTTTAACAGAAGCTAGCGCAGAACGTTTCAGAAGCACTCCTGGAGTTCTTTCAGTTACAAGAATAATCGACAATACAAGCGACAATAGAATATTTCCACATGTTGAGAAATGGAGTCAAGACAATTTTGGCCCGATCTATATTCCACAAGCAGGAAAAACAGTTGCTTTGACCAATACATCTTTGCCATTTTACAAAGAAATCATCACGAATTATGAAGGAAACACTTTAGAATTAAAAGGCTCTAAATTCATCATAAACGGCAAAGAAACCAATAGCTATACCTTCAAACAGAATTATTACTGGATGATGGGAGACAACCGTCATAACTCTGAAGATAGCCGTTACTGGGGCTACGTTCCAGAAAATCATATTGTTGGGAAACCTGTTTTCATCTGGTTAAGCTGGGATACAAACGGAAGCGGAATCAACAAAATTCGTTGGAGCCGAGTTTTCACCACTGTTGATGGCGAAGGACAACCGCAATCGTATTTTAAATACTTCTTAATCCTTCTTGCTCTTTATTTCGTTGGAGAATTCTTCTGGAGAAAAAGAAAAGAAAACAAAGCATAATTAAAAAAGTTATTTTTGCTTCAGGTTTCAAGTTTCAAGTTCACACAAAACTTGAAACTTGAAACCTGAAACGTTTAAACAAGAATATCATGAACTCTTTAATACTTCCTACCTATTTTCCATCAATAAGCCATTTTGCAGTTATGGCTCAATCTGAGACTATTACTTTTGAAATGGAGGATAATTTTCAGAAGCAGACTAACAGAAACAGAACTTATATCTATAGTCCAAACGGAATTCAATTATTAAATATTCCTGTAAAGCATTCAAAAGCAACGCATCAAAAAACAAAAGACATTTTGATCGAGAACGAATTTGACTGGCAGAAACAGCATTTTAAATCACTTGAAGCCGCATATAGAAGCTCGCCTTTCTTCGAGTACTTTGAAGATGATATCGTGCCGATTTTCGAGAAAAAACATACTTTTTTAATGGATCTTAACTTCGAAGTCTTAGACATTGTGACGAAATGCCTTAGAATGAAATTGGAATTTGGAAAAACGGTTGAATATTTTCACGAAACGCCAGATTTCGCCGATTTCAGATATTTGGCAAATGGCAAAAAAGATCAGAATTCATTTGAAAAATACACTCAAGTTTTTGATGACAAACATGGCTTTATAAACAACTTAAGCGTTTTGGATTTGCTTTTCAACGAAGGGAAATTTGCAATGGATTATTTAAAAACTCAGAAATTGATATAAGTTTAGACTAAGGAGTTATAAGTTTTGTTTCATTTAACTAACATTCTTTTCCTACCATCGCTTAGGGATTAAATTAAGCCCATTATTCGGATTTATCAAATCATCTCAAATACAAAACCGACTTCACAATAATTCAATTGCCAAATCTATTATAGAGATTGTTGGTGTAGTTTTTTATTTACAATATTTTTCTATAGTATCCCGACACTTTTGTCCATTTATAACCCATAGTTCATCCGCTTTATTTAAGTCAAAACAAGCCCCATCTCTATCTCCTATTCTTAATTTAGCTATTCCTCTATTATAATAAGCTTCTGAAGCCATATCACTATGTATTTCTATTGCTTTCGTACAATCGCTGATTGCACCTTTGTAATCTTTTAAATAATATTTAGCCAATCCTCTATCAGAATAAGCCACCCATGAAGTTGGCTGAAACCCTATAGTTTTTGTAAAATCATCTATTGCTCCTTGATAATTAGCTAAATCAATTTTTACAAGCCCTCGATGGTAATAAGAGTAGAAACTATGAGAATCTATTTCTATTGCTTTAGAAAAATCCATCATTGCTCCATTATAATCTCCTAAAATATGTTTTTCAATTCCTCTACGACGATAAGCCTCTACAAAAGTCTTGTCTAATTCTATTGCTTTAGAAAAATCTGAAAGAGCTCCTTCATGGTTTTCCAATTCACTTTTTTCTATTCCCCTTTTATAATAATTAGACTCATCCATACAAGAAACAGTGGCAATAAAAAGAAAAATAATTAGAACCCGTATTAACTTCATTATGTAGTCGTTTTGTTTTTAGTATTGTCCATTTTTCACTTTCTCCATTAGCTTTAGCTCACGGCACTTTGGCGAATTACTCCCCACTTTCCACTAAAACTGATCTATCGAAAGCCTTGTCATGATTGGATAATGATCTGAATTTTCGAAATCCGGAAAACTTTCAAACTGTTTTACTTTCATTTTAGTGTCTGTAAAAATGTAGTCAATTCTTGCTGGATAATATTTAAACTTATAAGTTGCTCCAAAGCCTTCTCCAGCCTCTTCAAAAGCGTCTTTAAGTTTCCCTTTAATATTTCGGTAAACGTATGAAAATGGACTGTTATTCATATCTCCACAAATAATAATTGGATATTTACATTTTTTGATGTGCTCCTTAAAAATCTCAGCTTGTTCTTGCTGTTGAGTAAATCCTTTACTGATTCTAGCATAAATACGCTGTGATTTCTTCTGATTTACGCTATCAATATCATTCGAAATCTCACTTACATCTGGAGATATTTTAATAGATTGCAAGTGCATATTATAAACACGAATAATATCTTTTCCGCGTTTAATATCAGCATACACGACATTATTGTCTGATTTAGGAAAAACAATGTTTCCTTCATCGATAATCGGGAATTTTGAAAAAATGGCCTGACCCGTTTTAATTTGATTTCCGTCTATGAAAATATAACGATGTGGATATACTTTCAAATCCAAATGCGCTGAATTTGAATATTCCTGAATACATAAAATATCAGGATCTTTTTCATCTATAAAGGTTTTAATATTCTCCGGAATATCATCGCGATCCAGCCATTTAAAAACATTAAAAAGACGGACATTATAACTCATTATAGAAAAGTCTCTTTCATCTTCCACATATTCCTTTGCCGAAAATTTATAGAACTTGCTGATAAAGGTAATTCCCATCAACAAAACCAATCCAGACAAAATAAGGCGTTTTTTAAACTGAATTGCCCAATACAAAAAGAAGAAACCATTTGCGACAAAAAAAGCAGGCATAAACAGGGTAAGCACCGATAAAAGCGGAAAACTTTTAGGTGCTAGAAAAGGCAAAATATAGATACTAAACGTTAATACGGTAAGCACTATATTCAAAAAGAACATTATTTTATTAAACCACGAAAGGTTTTTCATATTATTTGCTAAAAGGATTATTTTCCAGCTCTAAATAGAAACTCTTTTTCTTCTTTTGTCAGACAATCATAACCAGATTGGCTAATCTTGTCTAAAATTTCATCAATTTGCTGTTGCGTTTTGTCTTTCGTAACAATTCTCGACGAAGTTTTTTCCGTAGGTTTTTTGTAATTTTTATGAACTTTAGTAAATGGGGTCGTTGGGGATTTTCTAAAAAGATTAGCAAAAAAATCTAATACTTTAGAAACTATGATACTCAAATCGGTACCATTTTGAAGCAATTTTATGTAAACAAATCCGAAAAATGCTCCAGCAAGATGCGAAATATGTCCGCCGGTATTCTCTAATCGAAGCCGCATTAAATCTAAAAGCAAAATAACTCCAGTAATATGCCAAAGCTTGACATTGCCAAAAAATAACAGTCTAACATTCATCAATGGCGAATAAGTAGTTGCCGCAACTAAAATGGCCATAATTGCCGCAGAAGCACCAACTATTAAAGCAGAGTTTCCTAAAATGTAATAGCTAAGTACAAATATAATTCCTGAAAAGATCGCTCCTAAAATATAAAGGCCTAGATATTGTTTCGGAGTAAAAAACGTCAAAAATAAATTGCTAGCAAAATTCAAAACCAGCATATTAAACAACAGATGCATTGGTCCGTAATGAAAAAAGCATAAGTTAAAAATGTCCAAGGCTTGAACATAAAAACCTGAGGATCTGATGACAATGCAAGCCAATTAGGAAAATCAAACTGGCCAATTGAAAACTGATAGAAAAATATCAAAGAAATAAGAAAACAAGCAATATTCCAATAAATCACACGCATTGCGATGCCTCCCAATTTATATTGCAATTTTAAATCGTCAAGAATATTCATAAAGTCTTCGTTTCGTTTTTTAAAGTTAATAAATTAAAGTTAAACCTTAAAGTCAAAAGTCAAAAGTCATAAAGTTTTTAAAGCCTTAAGCGTTCTCGCTCTTACAAATTTCTATTTTTAACTTGATTTAATTTCAAAAACATTGCGAAATCAACATCGAAAACAACTTTTAAACTTTCGACTTTTGACTTTCGACCACTGTTTAAAAGCTAATTCCAACGATTGTTATTAAACTGATTTTTTTCCAGTACCACATAATCATAAAACCAAAGAAAGCTCCTCCAATATGTGCATAATGCGCAATTCCTGACTCGATTCCCATTACCGAACTTCCGAAAATTCCAAAAAAACCATCGAACAAAAGCATATAAATTGGAACAAAATATTTTGCTTTTATCGGAATTGGGATAAACATAATTCCAAGTTCAGCATTAGGAAACATAAAAGTAAATGCCACAAGCAAACCATAAATTGCACCAGACGCGCCAATTACAGGTATAGAATAGGCTTCAAAAAGATGTCTTAGCTGAGACACTGACAATAATTCATTCCATCTTGTATTTATTTTGCCTTCATTAATTAATTGCAAAATTTCAGTTTTCTGAAAACCATTAGCTTGCAAAATATTTAAAGCATCTTGGTAGAAATAATAATTGACTGCAAAATTGACTAATGCCGCTCCTAAACCACATGAAATATAAAAAAACAAAAATTTCTTTCCACCCCAAAAATGTTCCAACGTCGATCCAAACGAATACAATGCAAACATATTGAAAGCAATATGAGCAAATCCTCCATGCATAAACATATGTGTTATAGGTCGCCAAAATCCAAAAGATGGATTTTCAGGAAAATACAATGCCAAAAAATGCTCAGAAGCTGGCACTAATTGTGCACCAATAAAAAATATAATATTAATAATAAGCAGTTGTTTAACAACTGGAGTGATATTCATCATAAGGCAAACTTTTTATCTATATCTTCAACACGCATGGTGATAAAGGTAGGTTTTTGAAAAGGTGAAATATTTGGATCTTTACAGGCAAATAATCCATTTACGATATTATCCTGCTCTTTTTCGGTTAAATATGATCCAGTTTTAACCGCTAAACTTTTAGCCATTGACTTGGCAATTGTATCATTCTGACTGTAACTGCTCGCTGGAATCCCGTCCTGCAAATCGCTCAATAATTGATCAATAACAATTGAAACTTCACTCTCGGTAATATTTACCGGAATTCCCGAAATCACAATATGATCTGTTTTAGCTTCATCAAAAATAAATCCTGTTGTTTCTAGCGAAGGTTTTAATTCCTCAATCAATTTCATTTCGACCGTCGAATAAAATAAATCCAATGGAAAAAGCAATTGCTGGCTCGAAGCTTGATTGACAGTCATATTCAGCAAAAATTGTTCATACAAAATACGCTGATGCGCTCGTTGCTGATCCACAATAATCATTCCTGATTTAATTGGTGAAACAATATATTTTTTATGAATTTGATACGTTTTCTGACTCGCTTGCTCGATTTCGTCATCATTAAATAATGAAGAAGTTACTTCCTCGTTTTCGAATGTAAATGGCGAACTTTCGATCGCTTCTGGGCTATCGGTATCCAAACCAACATATAAACTTTCCCAGCTTACCGTTGGCTCAACTCTTTTCGAATAACCTGAATATGATGATCCTGAATAAGAAGAACCAGAAGAAGAGGAAGAAGACAAACCTGAGCTATAACCAGATCCAGAACTTCCTTTTGTATAGTGTTGATTCGTTTTATCATCTGTAAAAGGATTAAAAGTTCCATCAACTTGAATTGTTGGGGTTTCAGCTTCTAAATCTTTATAATGATATGGGGTGTCTAAATTGGCATCTCTCTCAAAATCCAAAACCGGAGCTACATTAAATTGACCTAAACTATGTTTGATCGAAGCTCTTAAAATGGCATATAAAGCCGATTCATCGTCAAACTTAATTTCAGTTTTTGTTGGATGAATATTAATATCGATGGTATTTGGTGGTACTTGCAAGTATAAGAAATAACTTGGTCGCATTCCATCTTTCAATAAACCGTCATAAGCCGCCATAACAGCGTGATGCAAATAACCACTTTTTATGAAACGATCGTTCACAAAAAAGAACTGCTCTCCTCTACTTTTTTTGCAAATTCAGGCTTGCATACAAACCCTTGGATATTTATAATCTCAGTATCTTCATTTACAGGAACCAATTTTTCATTGGTTTTGCCCGACATGATTCCGACAATCCTTTGACGATATCCCGCCGCTGGAAGATTGTACAATTCGCTTCCGTTATGATAAAAACTAAAATGGATATTTGGATGTGCCAAAGCCACGCGCTGAAATTCATCCATAACATGACGAAACTCAACCGTATCTGACTTCAAGAAATTACGACGCGCCGGAATATTAAAAAACAGATTTTTAACTGCAAATGATGTCCCCTTTGGCAAAACAGCCACTTCCTGCGACACAAATTTACTTCCTTCAATCACGATATGCGTTCCAAGTTCGTCCTGATCTTGCTTTGTTTTCATTTCCATGTGCGCGATCGCGAGCAATTGATGCCAAAGCTTCTCCACGAAAACCCTTTGTGCCAAGAGAGAATAAATCTTCGGCCTGACGAATTTTTGAAGTAGCATGACGCGCAAAACACAAACGGGCATCGGTAACTGTCATTCCTACACCATTATCAATAACTTGAACCAATGATTTTCCAGCGTCTTTTATAATCAATTTGATATCAGTTGCTTTTGCATCAACAGCATTTTCTAACAATTCTTTTACCACAGAAGCTGGTCTTTGAACCACTTCTCCAGCGGCAATTTGGTTAGCAACGTGATCAGGAAGTAATTGAATTATACTCGACATTAAGAAATTTGGGTTAAAGGTTTCTCCTTGATTTTATCGTTAAAAATCTTAGATTGAAAATGTTAGTTCTCGTTTGATTTTAAAAAACCAAGCTGTACAAATTTAATGAATTTTGGTTGTGATTTGGAATAGTCTCTGTCATAAAAAAACAAAAAACCTATACTATTTTACACAGTATAGGTTTTAGTATTTTTAAAACAATTGTGTTTTATTCGTTCTCAATTTTTCTAGGCGAATCTTCGATTTGAAGCGCGCCAGAAGTTAATAAAGGCTGATTGAAAGCATGAGCCATTGATGCCTGCTGACGAATATATGCCATTTTGATTGCGGCAATTGCGGCTTCAGTTCCTTTGTTGCCGTGAGCACCACCGCTTCTATCAATTGATTGTTGCATGTTATTGTCTGTCAAAACACAGAAAATAACTGGAATATCAGTCTGAACATTCAAATCTTTAATTCCTTGCGTTACACCTTCACACACAAAATCAAAATGTTTTGTTTCGCCTTGAATTACACATCCAATTACAATTACAGCATCAACATTTTGTGTCTGCAACATTTTTTTGCGCCATAAATAAGCTCAAAACTTCCAGGAACATTCCATCTGATAATTTGTTGCGCAGGAACATCACAATCAACTAACGCATCAAAAGCACCGTTATACAGCCCTTCTGTTATGGTGTCGTTCCACTCAGAAACAACAATCCCAAATCGAAAGTCTTTCGCATTTGGGATTGTGTTTTTATCGTATTCTGATAAATTTTTATTTTCAGTAGCCATCTTTTATATTTAAGATATTAGATTTTTGATTTAAGATTGTAAAAATACAAATCTAAAATTTAAAATCTCAACTCAAAAAGTATAATTATTGCGCTAATCCAATCAATACATCAACAGAAGCGACTTCTGGAGTTGCATCAAAATTATCTTTGATATCGTTTAAATATTTCAAAGCATCTTCTTTTTGACCTAAAGCGATTGCTGTTTTAGCGACTTTCAGCAAGAAACGAGGCGTAGTAAAATCATTTTTGTTAACCTCAGACGCTTTAACATAATAGCTTAAAGCTTCTTTTTGATTGTTTTTTGAGAGTAAGCATCACCAATTGCTCCAGTCGCCAAAGCTCCTAAAATTGCGTCTTGAGACTTAAATTCTCCAAGATATTTGATAGCTTCATCAAATTTTCCTGTATTCAAATATGCCATACCAGCATAGTAGTTAGCTAAATTTCCAGCATCTGTTCCAGAATATTCGTCAGCAATTTTAATGAATCCGAATTTACCTTCAGAACCGTTTAATGCTAATTTATATAATGAATCACTTTCTACACCGTCAACAGCTTTTTGAAAGTTTTGCTGTGCAACAAACATTTCGTTTGCGGCTTCGTCTTGTTTTGGATTTTCAATAAATTTTTGATAAGCCAAATAACCAATTGTAGCTACTGCAATACCAGCAACTAAACCAATAATGATTTTTTGATTTTTAGCCACCCAATCCTCAGTTCTTGAAGCTGTTTCATCTAATTTTGAGAAAACACCAGCAGTTGTGCTGTCTTTTTCGTCAATAATTACTTGTTGTTCTTCAGTAACTTCTTTAACTTCCTTCTCTTTTGGTGTCTTATATCCTCTTTTATTGTAAGTTGCCATTTAAAAATAATTTAGTGAACGGCAAAAATAAAATTTTTCTTGAAACTGAGGCAAAAAAAATCAATTTTATCACTATTTTAAAAAAAATATTTTTCTCGCTGACTTGTCCTTTCGCGGAAGCGCCAAAATAAATCAGCTAGCAGTTGCCCCAAAGCCAATTATATCAATAATTTTCGGTAATTTGCGGCCTCAAATTTTTACTGTTCAAAAACAGCAAATTTCATACTTGGAGTCCCTAAAAATGCATTTAAACAAAATCTCTTTATTCAATTATAAGAACTTTTCAGAAGCTAGTTTTGATTTCGACATCAAAATCAACTGTTTTGTGGGGAAAAATGGCATTGGAAAAACCAATGTTCTCGACGCAATTTATCATTTGGCTTACGGGAAAAGTTATTTTAATCCGCTTGCTGTTCAAAATATCAAACACGGCGAGGAGTTTTTTGTGATTGACGCCGAATTAGACAAAAACGAGAGAACAGAACAAATTGTTTGCAGTTTAAAAAAAGGGCAAAAAAAGATTTTGAAACGAAACGGAAAACCGTATGATAAATTTTCAGATCATATTGGATTTATCCCACTTGTTATTATTTCACCTGCTGATAGAGATTTAATTGTGGAAGGAAGCGAAACACGTCGAAAATTTATGGACAGCGTGATTTCGCAACTCGACTCTACTTATCTGCATGAATTAATCAACTATCAAAAAGTGATCACACAACGAAATGCACTTTTGAAATATTTTGCGCTCAATTACACGTTTGACAACGACACCTTATCTATATATAATGAGCTGACTGAATGAATACGGAAAATCAATTTTTGAAAAACGAAAAGATTTTCTCGAGCAGTTTATACCTATATTTAATAGACATCATCAAGCCATAACAGGATCTGAAGAAAATGTTCAATTGGTTTACGAAAGTCATTTGTTTGAAAAAGATCTTTTGACTCTTCTACAGGAAAACATCAACAAAGACCGAGCATTGCATTATACAACTGTCGGAATTCACAAAGACGATTTATCTTTCGAAATTGACGGGCATCCTATAAAAAAATTCGGATCGCAAGGACAACAGAAATCTTTTTTGATTGCTTTGAAATTGGCTCAATTCGAATTTTTAAAAAAACAAAGTGGCGTAAAACCTATCCTTCTGTTTGATGATATTTTTGACAAACTAGACGAAACGCGCGTTGCCAAAATTGTAGAAATGGTAAACAGCGAAACATTCGGACAACTTTTTATTTCAGACACTCATCCGGAAAGAACCGAAACGATTGTAAAATCTACGCATCAGAGTTATAAGATATTTAACTTGTGATTTTTTGCCACAAATTTCACTAATTTTCACTAATTAGAACTTTGTCAAAGTTGATCGATATGCAATAAAAAAATTAGTGTAAATTCGTGCAATTAGTGGCAACCTTAAAAACAACTGCAATCAAAAAACACAGAATATGCTAACGAAAGAATCATTGCAATTTTTAGACGATTTAAAAAAGAACAACAATAGAGATTGGTTTCAGGACAATAAAAAACGATACGAAATCTTCAAAAAAGATTATCATCAATTGGTTAGTGACTTTCTTGATGTTATGAAACCGCTTGATCCTTCTTTAGAATTTTTAGAAGTTAAAAATTGTACTTTCAGAATCAATCGCGACATTCGTTTTTCTAAAGACAAATCGCCTTACAAAGCACATTTAGGCGTTTGGATGTCGGCTGGAGCAAAAGGCGCAAATCGTTCTGGTTATTACGTTCATATCGAAAAAGGCGCAAGTTTTATTGCTGGCGGATTTTACTCTCCTGAATCAGAAGATTTGAAAAAAGTTCGTAAAGAAATTGCGTTTTTCTATGATGACTTACAAGAAATCTTAAACGACAAGAACTTTAAAAAGGAATTTGGAAGTTTAGATTTTAACGAAAATAATTCTTTAAAAAGCATGCCGCGTGGTTACGAAAAAGACCATCCAGTCATGGGAGTTCTTAAAATTGAAGAGCTTTACAGCCACTCAAAAATATGATATTTCGGAAGTCACCCAGAAAGATTTCGTTTCAAAAATGAGCAAAAAACTAATTGCTTTAAAACCTTTGAATGAATTTATTAATCGTGCTTTAGATACTGAAGAATTCTAAAAAAGATTAGATCGCCACGAATTTCACAAATTGACACGAATTAATTAGTGAAAATTTGTGAAATTCGTGGCGGAAAAACTTTTATCAATGAATAGGAAAATACTTTTTCTTGGAGAATCTTACCGTGCCGATGCTATCACTTGGATGAAAGGCCTGAAGGAATTTGGCGATTTCGACATTATTACTTGGGAACTTCAAACCTCAAACAATAAGAGATTCAAACGCATCTTAGAGTATTTTTTTGCTCCGATTTCTATTCGAAAAATAATTAGAAAAGAAAAACCAGATATGGTAATTGCTGAAAGAACCACAAGTTACGGTTTCCTAGTCGCATTATCAGGTTCAAAAACTATAGCAATTGCTCAACAAGGACGAACTGATTTATGGCCAGAAGAATCTAAATTGTATCCTTTTAAGAAATTCATTCAGAAATATGCTTTCAAAAAAGCGCATTTAATTCATGCTTGGGGACCAGTTATGGCAATTCACATGAAAGCATCTGGCGTTGACATGAACAAAGTTTTAGTTCTTCCAAAAGGAATCGATTTATCACTTTTTACTCCTTCAACAAATAATTCAAACAAAATTGAAGCCATTGTAACACGTTCGCTTCAGCCAGAATATCGACATGATTCAATATTAAAAGCTTTTGGAATTTTGAATCAAAAAGGAATTGATTTTTCATTGACGATTGTTGGCGAAGGAACGAGATTGCAATTTCTAAAAGATTTAGCCAAAGATTTACAAATCGAAAACAAAGTGATTTTTACAGGAAGAATTCCAAACACAGAACTTCCTAAATTATTACAGCAATCCAATATTTACATTAGCATGCCCATTACCGAAGGCGTTTCGGCATCTTTATTCGAAGCAATGGCCTGTAATTGTTATCCTGTAGTTTCTGATATCCCTGGAAATCAAAGCTGGATTACGCACCGCGAAAATGGGCAATTAATCGAAATTGATAATATCGAAATGTTGGCCGAAGAATTAATTTGGTCGTTTGAAAATGCTGAATATAGGAATAACGCCATTCTTCGAAATAGAAAATTTGTAGAAGAGAATGCCAATTATGATATTAATATGAAGGTTATTTCGGAGAAGTATAATGAGTTGTTGGATTCGAGAAAATAATTTAACCGCAAAGTTCGCTAAGATTTACGCAAAGAACACAAAGCTTAGCGAACTTTGCGTAAACTTTGTGTCTTTGCGGTAAAATAATATCCCAAATAAATTATAATCCTTACTTTTGACTCATATTAAAAAGCCTTTTATATATGGAAATCCAATCCAATTTTTCTTTAAAAAACCACAATACATTTGGTATCGAAGCCAAAGCAAAACAATTTGTCGCAGTACATTCTATTGCTGAATTGAAAACCATTTTAGAAGAAAACAAAAACGAGAAAAAATTTATTCTTGGTGGCGGAAGCAATATGCTTTTAACAAAAGACATTGATGCGTTGGTGATTCATATCGATTTAAAAGGAAAAGAAATAATCAAAGAAGATGATGATTTTGTTTGGGTTGAAAGTCAGGCTGGCGAAACTTGGCACGATTTCGTTCTTTGGACAATCGACAATAATTTTGGCGGTTTAGAGAATATGTCATTAATTCCCGGAAATGTTGGCACAACGCCAGTTCAGAATATAGGCGCTTATGGAACCGAAATTAAAGATACTTTCGTTTCTTGCGAAGCGATGAATATTGCAACTCAAGAAATGAAAACTTTCACCAATGCCGAATGTAATTTTGGCTATCGCGAAAGTATTTTCAAACATGAAGTAAAAGACCAATACATTATTACTTCGGTTATTTTCAAATTGACGAAACGCAATCATAAAATCAATACTTCTTACGGAGATATTTTGGCTGAATTGGCAAAAAACAACATTTCTGAACCAACATTAAAAGATGTCAGCAATGCTGTAATTGCCATCAGACAAAGCAAATTGCCAGATCCGAAAGAATTAGGAAACAGCGGAAGTTTCTTTAAAAATCCGATTTTACTGAAATCTGATTTTGAGAAAATTCACCAAAAATTCCCAGAAATGAAATTCTACGAAGTTTCAGATACTGAAGTTAAAGTTCCTGCTGGATGGTTGATTGAGCATGCCGGATTAAAAGGAAAACGTTTTGGAGAAGCAGGAGTTCATAAAAATCAGGCTTTGGTTTTAGTGAATTACGGAAATGCAACTGGACAAGAAATTTTAGCCGTTTCAAAAGAAGTTCAAAAAACTGTTTTTGAAAAATTTGGTATTCAAATTGAAGCGGAAGTGAATGTGATTTAAAATAAATATTCGCCACGACTCGAGCGATAGGGAACAGGCGAAGCAATTTCAAAAATTAGCACGAATTTTATTAGTGAAAATTCGTGAAATTCGTGGCAAAAAAAACACAGATGTACACTCCAGACTTATACAAAAACGAAAATCAGGAAGAAATCAGAGCTTTTCTAAAAGAAAACAGCTTCGGAATCTTGATTAATCAAACTAACGGAAAGTTATGCGCAACTCATATTCCGATAGAACTTGAAATTAATGCTGAAGGAAAAGAAATTCTGCAAGGGCATATTTCAAAATTGAATCCGCAGGCAGAAGGTTTTAAAGAAAATGATCAGGTTTTAGCCGTTTTTACTGGTCCGCATAGTTATATTTCTTCGTCTTGGTACGATCACGAAAATGTGCCAACTTGGAATTATATAGCCGTACATGTTTATGGAAAAATCAAAATTGTAGATTATGAAACTTCGGTAGCGCAATTGAAGAAACTTGTCGACAAATACGAAGCAAATTCTGAAAGGCCAATCCGAGTTGAAGATTTATCAGCCAAAACAATGCGTGAAGCTCGAGGAATCTATGGTTTTGAGATTGAAATTGAAGAGATTCAAGCCACTAAAAAACTCTCACAAAACCGCGATGATCACAATTATAAAAACATAATTTCGGAATTGGAAAAAACCGAAACCCCTCAGGCTATTGCTGTTGCAAAAGAAATGTCAAAATGCCGAAAGTAAATTGGTTTTGGACATTGAAAATTAGGAATTCATAAGTACATTTGCACTCGCAAGATTCAGAAATTAAAAGATATTAAAATCAGATGCTTACAATTTTATTTTACGTTTTTATTGCTATCGTTGTCGTACAACTTTTTTATTACTTAGGTGTATTTGGAAAGTTTGCTTTCGCTAAACAACAAGAAGTTACACAAAAAAACTTCCAGTTTCAGTAATTGTTTGTGCTAAAAACGAAGAAGAAAACGTAAAGAAATTTATACCGCTATTAGCCGAACAAGATTATCCAGATTTTGAAATTGTTTTGATTGATGATGCATCGAGAGATGAAACCTTGGAAGTATTTGAAGAATTTGAACAACAATATTCAAATATTAGATTAGTTAAAGTTGAAAACAACGAAGCCTTCTGGGGAAACAAAAAATACGCGCTGACTTTAGGCATCAAAGCTTCAAAAAAGAATATCTATTATTTACAGACGCCGACTGTTATCCAACATCAAAAAACTGGATTACATCAATGACTTCACAGTTTACCATGAACAAAACTATTGTTTTGGGTTATGGTGGTTATGAAAAAATCGAACGTTCGTTATTAAACAAAATCATTCGTTTTGAAACAGTTTTAACAGCAGTTCAATATTTGTCTTGGGCAAAAATTGGCTTGCCTTATATGGGAGTTGGAAGAAATTTAGCTTATAAAAAAGATGAATTCTTTAAGGTAAACGGTTTTATCGATCATATTCAAGTGCGTTCTGGCGATGACGATTTATTTATAAACCAAGTCGCGACTAAAGAAAACACTACAATTTCATATAATCCAGAAAGTTTTACTTATTCAAAACCAAAAGAATCTTATAAGGAATGGTTCAGCCAGAAAAGAAGACATGTTTCGACAGCGGAGTATTATAAGTTTTTTGACAAAATGCAATTAGGCATTTTTTATACCTCACAATTATTCTTCTTTTTATTAGTTATTCTTTTATTGTCTTTCCAATTTCAATGGATTGCAGTATTGGCTATTTTGGCGACACGCTACACCGTTGCATGGACAGTAATGGGATTTTCGGCTGGAAAACTTAAAGAAAAAGATTTAAAAATTTGGTTTCCTGTTGTAGAGATAGTGCTGATATTCACACAAATTAATATCTTTATATCTAATATCTTTTCAAAACCAGTACATTGGAAATAAATTCTAAAATAGAAAAAGCAAAAAAAGGCGATCAGATCGCCTTTACTTTTTTATTAGATTTTTATTGGAATGAAGTCTACGGCTTTATGCTGAAACGCACCGAAAACGAAACCATTGCTGAAGACATTACAATTGAAACTTTCTCAAAAGCCTTTGACAAAATTGCCACGTATAATTCTGAATTCAAATTCAATACTTGGCTTATCAGCATTGCAAAAAACGTTTACATCGATCTTCTTCGAAAAAAGAAATCAAGCCTTTTTATTGAAATTACCGATAGCGAAGATCAACAGGCATACAATATCGCCGACCCTACTCCATCTGCTGAAGATGCATTAATTAAAGAGCAAAATCTTTCTCGTTTGCTTTTATGCATCAAAGAATTAAAACCCCACTACCAAGAAGTTATTCAGTTGCGTTATTTTCAAGAGATGTCTTATCAGGAAATTGCAACAAAAATTGACGAGCCTCTAAGCAATGTAAAAGTAAAGCTTTTGCGTGCTAAAAAATTATTGGCAGAAATTATCGAACGTAACAGATAATTTACTATCTTTAAGAAAAGAATAAAATATAATCATATTTTTTCTTAAAAAACTAATTATCTAACACACTAAAACAACAACTTCTACGTTGTTTGCTAAAACCCAAACCCTATTCGCGTATGATTTAAAGTTACTTAACCTTAAAATCCAAAAATCATGTCAAAATCAAGCATCTATGAAAGCAAGTGGACCGATCTTGTTTTCGAAAACAAAAACAAAGAGTACGGAGCGTATCAATTACGCCAAGAAAATCCGAGAACAACAATTAATGCTTTATTTATTGCATTGTTGTTAATAACCGCCTTGGGAAGCGCGTCGATGCTGATTAATAAATTAAGACCAAATGTAGCTATTGAGCCAGCTCCATTCGATGAACCACTAACACCGGTTAATCTGACACCTGATTTGGTAAGACCTGTACCGCCTGCACCAGTGGCACCTCCAACACAAAGTGCTCCAGTCTGCTCCATCAATTAATACGCAACTGACAAATCCTGTTGTTACAACTGCGGCTCAAGCTACGCCAGATATTGCAACAAATGTTGAAAATCATGCCGTTGTAGACAATACTACAGGCGGAGATGGAACTATAACAAATGTATTACCTGGAAGTGGTGGAGAAGGAAACGTTTCCGATCCTGCTCCGGTAGACAACACTCCTGTAAATTCGGCTATATTAGACAAAATGCCAGGATTCCCAGGCGGAATGGATAAATTTTACAGTTATGTTGGAAACAACTTTAGAAGACCAGAGCTAGATGCCGAAATGACTCTTAAAGTGTATGTTTCTTTTGTAATTGAAAAAGACGGCTCAATAACTGACATCATGGTACAAAAAGATCCAGGTTATGGAATGGGCAAAGAAGCTATCAGAGTTTTAAAATCCTTAAAAACAAAATGGACTCCAGGTATCTTAAACGGAAAACCTGTAAGAACAGCATATAATCTTCCGATTACAATTAAAACGCAACCGGAATAAAATAATAATCGAAATACAGAAAGCAGAACTTAGGTTCTGCTTTTTTTACCAAATAATTTAAATCTCATTTATTTAGCATTTAAGCTCTGCTTCTTTTTAGTTACTTTTGTCCTTCCTAAAAAAGGCAAAACATTTACACTAAAACTAAAAACTAAAAAATGGGAATATTTTCTGCTCTTATGGGCAACGCAGGCACTGTTAGTCAAGAAGATTTACTTAAAAAATACGGACAACTTTTAACCGATAACGAAGAAATCGAAATGGGTTTCAAATTGATTCGTGATACTTTTATTTTTACAAATAAAAGATTGATTCTGGTTGACGTACAAGGAATTACAGGAAGCAAAACAGAATACAAATCGATTGCTTACAAAAGCATTACTCGTTTCAGTGTTGAAACTGCCGGAACTTTTGATTTGGATGCCGAATTGAAAATCTGGGTTTCTAGCGAATTAAACCCTAGTATTGTAAAACAATTCAACAAATCTGTAAACGTATATGATGTTCAGAAAGTTTTGGCACATCACGTTTTAGGATAATTTATTTCATAAACAAAAAGCGGCAAATTTTAAAATTTGCCGCTTTTTTTATTTTTACAAAACCACTATTTCTTTTTAGTTGTTGTCGTTTTCTTAGTTGTAGTAGTTGCTTTTTTAGTTGTCGTTGTTTTTGCAACTGGAGCAGTATTTACAATTTTTTGTTGCACATAAGGTTTGTATAAACCATCTTTCTCTGCTCTTGCTTTAGCATCGTCAGCTCTTTTTTCGAATCTGGATGCGAACTCATCATTTGATCAATAAAAGAAGCTTCACTTCCTTCACTCATTTTAGCCAAAATTCTAAAAGCAGATTCTTCAGCATTTACATTGTAACCGTTTTTCTTTAAGAAATTATACGAAAACAAATCGGCCTCAGCTTCTTGTTTACGGCTGAATTTGCTATCAATAATAGCACTTCCAATTTTCCCCAACTGACTATCAGTTACAGCAGTAATTTTTGCAGATTGCGAAGAAGCACCATCAATTAGAGCTTCTTTTTGATAAGTAGCGCGCATTGCATCTCTTGAATCGTTGTTTGCTACGTGACCAATTTCGTGCCCAATAACCGCCAATAATTCATTGTCATCCATGATATCCATCAAACCAGAATACACACGCACACTTCCGTCAGCGGTTGCAAATGCATTTACTTCTTTTAATTTATAAACCTTAAAATTCAACGTAAATCCTTCTCCTGTACTATGTTTTCCAAAAACTCTGTTTAATCTCAAAGTATAACCATCATTTGGCCCTGCCACTTCATTTGTTGAATCTAATTTACGAACTGCTTCTTTTGACAAAGCTGCCGCATCGGCATTACTCAATGTAAAACCCGTAACACCTTTTTGAAGAGCCCCTAGTGCTTTATCTCCTAAATTTATTTGCGCATTCATTTTAGTAAAACTCAATGTGGCAAATAAAACTCCAAAAACTAGTAATTTCTTTTTCATGTTTTTATTTATTACAATTTGACAACAAATTTAACACAACAAAACGCTTTATCATTTCATACAAAGCTTGTTTTTTCAACAAATAAAGATATAAATTTTAAATGAGTTATATAACCGCCCTTGACTATTATTCATACTAGACCAAACAAAAAACCGGCAAAATCTTAAGAATTTGCCGGTTTTAATATTTGCCCAAATTATTTCTTTTTTGTAGCGGTCTTTTTAGCAGTCGTTTTGGTAGTTGTCGCTTTTGCTACAGGCGCTGAATTATCTATTTTTTGTTGCGTGTAAGCATTATACAAACCGTCTTTTGTTGCTCTTTTTTTAGCATCATCAGCTCTTTTGCCAGAATCAGGATGCGAACTCATCATCTTGGTCATAAAAGATGACTCTACTCCTTCGCTTAAGTTTTGCAAAATTCTAAAAGCTGATTCTACTGCATTCACATCATATCCATTTTTTTCATGAAATTATACGAGAATAAATCTGCTTCAGATTCCTGTTTTCTGCTGTGTTTGCTATCAATCATAGCACTTCCTAATTGTCCTAATTGAGAACTTGTAAGGGTTTCCATTTTTCCAGATTGCGATGATGCGGCATCTAATAAAGCTTCTTTTTTATAAGCCGCTTTTATCGCATCTCTTGTATCATGATTTACAACGTGCCCAATTTCATGCCCAATAACAGCAAGTAATTGATTGTCATCCATAATATCCATTAATCCTGCAAATACACGCACACTCCCATCTGCACAAGCAAAAGCATTGATGTCTTTTACTAAATACACTTTATAATTCAACGTAACTCCATCTGTCGAAGCATGTTTACCAAATACACGATTTAAACGAAGTGTGTAACCATCTGTTGGGCCAGCTACAGTATTCTGTGCATCTAATTCTGCAATTGATTGTTTGGCCAAAGCCACTGCATCGGCATCACTAAAAGTAAATCCTGAAACACCTTTACCTAAGGCTCCCATTGCTTTATCTGAAAGTATTTGCGCATTCATTTTAGTAAAACCAAAAACTGCGAATAAAACCCCTAATACAATAAATTTCTTTTTCATGTTTTTTTTAAGCTATAAATTTGGCAGTAAAATTATTGTACTATTATTTTTACAATATCTTAAAAAGGCAAATTTGCATCAGAATAAGGCAAATTTTAATATTTCGAAAAAGTTAGCTTAAAAATCAACTTTTTAAGTAAAAAATTGAAAGATGAAACTAAAAACACATCTAAAGAAAAAACATTCTTATTTGAACTTGAAGCATTAAATTGAATAAACAAACATCAAAAGCAAACGAAAAGCAAATTAGCATCTTCAAATAAACTACATTCCGTATCTTTGTGTTTTGAATTTTGATATATGGAAACAGTCATTGAAAATATACCAACTGGAAAACCTAAATGGTTAAAGGTTAAACTTCCAATTGGACAAAAATATACTGAACTTCGTGGTTTAGTCGACAAATACAGCCTAAATACCATTTGTACTTCTGGAAGTCGCCCAAATATGGGAGAGTGTTGGGGTGAAGGAACCGCAACTTTTATGATTCTTGGAAATATTTGTACACGTTCATGTGGATTTTGTGGTGTAAAAACCGGAAGACCAGAAACCGTTGATTGGGACGAACCTGAAAAAGTAGCGCGTTCTATAAAAATCATGAATATTAAACATGCTGTAATCACAAGTGTTGACAGAGATGATTTGAAAGATGGAGGATCTATTATCTGGATTGAAACAGTAAAAGCAATCCGAAGAATGAATCCTGAAACTACACTTGAAACCTTAATTCCGGATTTTCAGGGAATCGAAAGAAATATTGACCGAATTGTTGAAGCAAATCCAGAAGTAGTTTCACACAATATGGAAACAGTTCGTCGTTTAACTCGTGAAGTTCGTATTCAAGCTAAATACGATCGCAGTCTTGAAGTTTTGCGCTATTTAAAAGAAAAAGGAATCAACAGAACCAAATCTGGCATCATGCTAGGTCTTGGCGAAACTGAAGAAGAAGTTTTTCAGACTATGAGAGATTTGCGCAATGCAAATGTTGATGTTGTTACTATTGGCCAATACCTTCAACCAAGTAAAAAACACTTGCCTGTAAAAGAATTTATTACTCCTGAGCAATTTGCAAGATACGAGAAATTCGGACTTGAATTAGGTTTCCGTCATGTCGAAAGCGGTCCTTTAGTTCGTTCTTCATACAAAGCACAAAAACATATTTTATAAATTTTAGGTTAATCGTTTAACTGGTTAATCGTTTAATCGCAAAGAGGTTTAACGGTTTCGAGCAAGTAAACGATTTTAACGATTAAACGAATAAACCAAATAATTGAAAACAAGAATTGCTATAAATGGTTTTGGAAGAATTGGAAGAAATTTATTCCGCTTGCTTTTAAACCATCCTGAAATTGAAGTTGTTGCAATCAACGATATTGCCGACAATAAAACGATGGCACATTTAATAAAATACGACAGCATACATGGTGTTTTGCCCTATGCAGTGAGCCATGATGAAGAATCAATTATTGTGGACAACAAGCAGTATTTATTTTTTCACGAAAAAAGCATTTCAAATTTAGACTGGAAAAGCCACAATATTGATTTTGTAATAGAATCAACTGGAAAATACAAAACACACGAAGAATTAAATGCGCATCTGGAAGCTGGAGCAAAAAAGTGATTCTTTCGGCTCCTTCAGAAGTTGATACAATAAAAACTGTAGTTTTAGGTGTAAATGAAAACATTCTGGATGGAAATGAAAATATAGTTTCAAATGCAAGTTGTACAACAAATAATGCTTGCTCCAATGATAAAAATCATTGATGAACTATGTGGCATCGAGCAAGCATACATTACAACTATACATTCATACACTACTGACCAAAGCCTTCACGACCAGCCACATAAGGATTTACGCCGAGCGAGAGGTGCAAGTCAGTCAATTGTTCCAACAACTACAGGTGCGGCTAAGGCATTAACAAAAATTTTTCCTAAATTGCATCAAAAAATCGGAGGATGCGGCATTCGTGTACCTGTTCCCGATGGCTCATTAACAGATATTACTTTCAATGTAAAGCGCGCCGTTACTATTGAAGAAATTAATAAAGCTTTTGAAAAAGCCTCAAAAACAAATTTAAAAGGAATATTAGATTACACAGAAGATCCTATCGTTTCTGTTGATATTATTGGCAATACGCATTCGTGTTTATTTGATGCTCAACTTACATCAGTTATTGATAAAATGGTAAAAGTTGTAGGTTGGTATGATAATGAAATTGGCTATTCATCAAGATTAATAGATTTGATTTTACTGATAAGAAAAACATAGATTCATTGTAAAAGCATTGCAATACATGAAATACCACATTCTTATTCTTATTTGTTTTTTAAATTCATTTTTGTATTCTCAAACTAAAAAGAATACAGATAGCGTTTCCTATTATAATAAATTAGCCAACTCAAATCTTGATAAGCAAAAGTATAAACAAGCCGTTTTTTACACTAAAAAATCTATTGACTTTTGCCAAACCAATAATAAAACCGAAAACTTAGCCAATCAAACTTTCAAGCTGGGAAAAATTTATTACAACCAGCAAAAATATGATGAGGCGCTAAAAAACTTTCACAAAAGCGTTTCCTTATTTGACAAAGTAAAACCAACATGCACTAAAATTTTGGCACTTCATTATATTGGAGCCACAAACACTGCACAAGGAAACTTTGAAATTGGCAATATCTATTACAAAAAAGCAGATAGTTTATTAAGAGAGCTAAAACTTGTTGATCATGCTGAAATTTTGGATTATCAAAAGGCAATGGCATTAAAAATTGGTAAAAATCTACCGCTTTCAGCAAAGACTTTCCAAAAAATAGTAAACAAACCAGACAACCCAAAAATAATCAAAACCAAAGCCGATTCGTATTATCAGCTTGGATTGATTGAAACAACGCTGAAAAGAAATGACTCTGCTTTAGTTCATTTTGATAACGCATTAGATTATAGCGCCAAAAACAACAACTTGGCTCAAAAATCTAAAATCATACTTGCTATTAGTCAATACTACAAAAAGAATCGGAATTTTGATCTCGCCTATTCGTATCTCGATGAGCATTACCAAATCGAAAACTATATTTTAAAACTGAAAAATGCAAAATTAGATTTCAATGATTTTGAGAAATTCAAAAAAACACAATCTATAAACAATACGCTGAAACGCGAAAGTGATCAAAAAATCCAGCTAAAAACCTATCGCTATTCAAAATTGGTAAGTATTTTAGCCATTGCATTAATTTCGATTTTATCGCTTTTAAGTTTGGCTTTATATAAAAACAACATTATTCGAAATCAGAATAATTTGCTTTTAAGAGAAAAAAACAAAGAATTGATTCTTGCCAAGAACAAAGCAGAAAAAGCATCAAAAGCCAGATCTGAATTTTTGTCAACAGTGAGCCATGAACTCCGGACACCATTGAATGCGATCAACGGAATTACGCATTTGCTTTTAGAAGACAATCCAAAAAAGAATCAATTAAAGTACTTGGAATCTTTGAAATTTTCAGGCAACTACTTGACTACATTTATCAACGAGATTTTAGAAATCAACAAAATCGACTCCACAAAAGTTGAAGTTGAATACATCAGTTTCAATTTAAAAGAGCTTTTATTCAACATTCAGAGCTCTCTTAAAGAATTGGTCACGCCAATAAAAACTATTTCAATCTTGAAATCGACGAAGCTATTCCTGACAATTTGATTGGCGACCCAACAAAATTATCTCAAATCATTCTCAACCTAATCAATAACGCTTTAAAATTCACACAAAACGGACATGTAAATGTGATCGCAAAATTGTATGCAATTGAAGAAGAAAATGCAACCGTTTATTTTGAAATCGTGGATACCGGAATTGGAATTCCTGAAGACAAACTGCAAACTGTTTTTGAGAGTTTTTCTCAAGGTTCTATTGAAGTAAACCGCAAATATGGCGGAACAGGCTTAGGCTTGACTATTGTAAAAAAACTCATTGAACTCCTTGGAGGAGAAATAAAACTTAAAAGTGAAGTGGGCAAAGGATCGACGTTTACCTTTAAACTGAATTTCAATATTAATACTGAACCATTGGAAGTTGTTGAAGAAACCACCAAACTTTACAGCGACAAACAATTAGAGCACAAATCGATTTTATTGATTGAAGACAATAAAATCAATCAGATGATTACGCGTAAAATGTTGGAAAACAAAGCAATTTCTTGCGAAATAATCGATAATGGAGAAGAAGCTGTCGAACTTTTAAAAGTGAAACGTTTTGATATGGTTTTAATGGATGTGCATTTGCCTGGAATTAACGGAACAACCGCGACAAAAATGATTCGAGAGTTTGACAAAACAACTCCGATTATTGCGCTAACAGCAATTTCTCTTGACGAAAACAGAGATATGCTTTTGTCTTTCGGAATGAATGACGTTATTACAAAACCTTTTGTTCCAGATGAATTTTATAGCATAATTGCTAAGTTTTTTGATTGATTTTTGAGATGCTAAGGTTCTAAGTTGCTAAGATTCTAAGCTTCTTTTGACATACTCCAAAACTGTCGCATCAAAATTTTGTTGATGATTTATAAACGAACTTTTTATAGGTAGATAATACAATTGCGAAACTAGTTTTGAATCTTTTAATCGAACATAATCTTTTTCCGTGGTAATGATTTTTTCCCATTTGCTTTATTCTGAATGGAGTCTAAATCGGCTTCAGAAAAATGGTGATGATCAGGAAAAGTCAGACATTCGTCTGTTGCATTTTTTAGATAATCGAAAAATGGTTTTGGTTTTGCAATTCCGGCAAGAAGTAATTTTGATTCTGATTTTATTTCATTAACCAAAACTTTTTCTTTTCCATAAATTACATCATCATAATCTATAAAAGTAAAAAAGCTTTGTTGCGAACAACTTAAATTTAATTTCAATCGAATTTCAGCTTGTTTTTCTTCAGATAAATTCCTCGGGCATTTTGTTATAACAACAATATTTGCACGGTTTGCCCCGCTCCTACTTTCACGCAAATTTCCTGTCGGAAGCATGAAATCATCTGCGTACAAATCATCGTAGGAAGTCAATAAAATATAAAAACCAGCTTTTACTTTTCGGTGTTGATACGCATCATCAAGCAATACAATTTCTGGTTTTTCTTTCTGCGAAAGCAATTGCTGGATTCCGTTTGTTCTGTCCGCATCAACAGCAACCTGAATATTTGGAAATTTTTGATAGAATTGAAAAGGTTCATCTCCCAAAATTTCAGCATTTGAAGTTTCATCAGCCAAAACAAAACCTTCTGATTTTCTTTTATAACCACGACTTAAAGTTGCAACTTTATATTTATCAGATAATAACCGAATTAGATATTCAATTTGAGGCGTTTTTCCAGTTCCGCCAACGCTTAAATTTCCAACGGCAATAACAGGAATATCAAATGAAGTCGATTTTAAAATTCCCTTGTCAAAAAGAAAATTACGGATCGAAGTTATGAATCCGTATAAAATGGCAAATGGAAAAAGTAATTTTCGAAGTAAGTTCATAGAAGTTATTTATCAGAATAATGCCCCATTGCAGAGATTACAAAAACGGTTACGATATCTTCCTGAACTTTATATATAATCCTGTCTTTAGAATTTATTTCTCTGGACCAAAACCCGCTCAATCCATATTTTAATGCTTCAGGTTTCCCAACACCTTCATAAGGTGTTTCGCTAAGCTCTTCTAAAATTTGATTAATTTTTTTGATACTTGCTTGATTACCTGCTTTGAAATGTTTTTTTAAATGTGACTCTGCTAATTTTTCTATTTTAAGCCTAAACTTCCCCATACATCTTTTGGATCAACCTCTTTATATTCACCTCTTTTATCTGCTTCTAATACCATTTTTACAAATTCGGGATTATAGGTGCTTTTTTCCGCTTTAAGTTTTTTAGAATCTGTTTCAATAATCTCAATTTCTTCAAAACCTTTAAAACTATCAAACATGGCGATAAAAGCTTTTCCTATCTTAGTACGTTCGTTTATTTTTACAGTTAGCGTTTTCATAGTTCTTGATTTAAAAACAAAGATACAAAATTGATACTATTAGTAATACTATGTATTACTGGCAATACTAAATTGTACAACACAATATTATCCAAATATTTTAAAGTTGATCAGTTTCTTCGTTAATTTGTTTTAGCATTAAAGGTTTTTGATTCTAAGAAAAAATCTGAAACCCAAAACTTGAAACAAAAAATTAAATGAAAATCAAAAATATAATATCAGTTCTAGAAGAAATGGCACCTTTGGCTTACGCCGAAGATTTTGACAACGTCGGACTTTTAGTTGGAAATTCAGAAACTGGAAGTACTGGCGTTTTAGTTTGCCACGATGCCTTAGAAAATGTGATTGATGAAGCAATTTCTAAAAATTGCAATTTGGTAGTTTGTTTTCATCCGATATTATTTTCTGGAATCAAAAAAATCACAGGCAAAAATTATGTTGAGCGAGCTATTTTAAAAGCTATTAAAAATGATGTCGCTATTTTTGCCGTTCATACTGCACTTGACAATCATTCGGCTGGTGTGAACAAAATTTTCTGCGATGCATTAGGTTTGACAAACACCAAGGTTTTGATTCCGAAGCAAAGTTTCATTCAAAAATTAGTGACTTATACCGTCCCAGAAAATGCTCAAAAAGTACGTCAAGCTTTGTTTGATGCTGGCGCAGGAACAATTGGAAACTATGACAATTGCAGTTTCAATTCAGAAGGAATAGGAACTTACAAAGGAAATTCTGAAAGCAATCCTGTAATTGGTGAACGACATGAATTGACTGAAACTCAAGAAATCAAAATCGAAGTTACGTTTGAAAAGCATCTTCAATCCCGAATTTTAAAAGCGCTTTTCGAAAATCATATTTATGAAGAAGTGGCATATGAGATTTATAATCTTGAAAATTCACATCAGAATATAGGCTTGGGAATGATTGGTGAATTTGAAAATGAAATGGATGAAAAAGATTTTCTTCATTTCGTAAAAGATAAAATGATTGCAGATGGAATTCGTCATTCGGCATTTTTAGGCAAAAAAATAAAAAAAGTTGCCGTTTTAGGCGGATCAGGAAGTTTTGCCATAAAAAATGCAATACACGCCGGAGCAGATGCTTTTTTGACTGCCGACTTAAAATATCATCAATTTTATGAAGCCGAAAACAAGCTTCTTTTAGCCGATATTGGTCATTTTGAGAGCGAACGCTATACAAAAAACTATATTGTTGATTTTCTTCGAAAAAAATTCTTAATTTTGCAATCATTTTATCGGAAGAAAATACAAATCCAGTTAAGTACTTATAGAATATGGCGAATACGAAAGAATTAAGTGTTGAGGACAAGTTAAGAGCAATATACGATTTACAGCTTATTGACTCTAGAATTGACGAAATCAGAAACGTTAGAGGAGAACTTCCTTTAGAAGTTGAAGATTTAGAAGATGAAGTTGCAGGTTTGAGCACTCGTTCAGAGAAACTGAAAGGTGAACTTGAGGTAATTGAGGAGCAAATCAAAGCAAAGAAAATTGCTATTGAGGAGCACAAAGAGGTTATTAAAAAATACACAAAACAACAAGAATCAGTTCGTAATAACAGAGAATTTAATTCTTTGACAAAAGAAGTTGAATTTCAAGAATTAGAAATTCAATTGGCTGAAAAGCAAATCAAAGAGATGAAAGCTTCTATCGAGCACAAAAAAGAAGTTATTTCTAATTTAAAAGAAAAACTTGATGCTAAAAGCTCTCACTTAAAACATAAAAAATCTGAATTAGACGCTATCATGGCTGAAACTCAGAAAGAAGAATCTTTCTTAACTGAGAAATCTGCTGAATATGCCGCACAAATCGAAGACAGATTATTAGCGGCTTACAACAGAATCAGAAGCAGTGTTCGTAACGGATTAGCTGTAGTTTCTATCGAAAGAGGAGCTTCTGCTGGATCTTTCTTCACAATTCCACCACAAACTCAGGTTGAAATTGCTTCAAGAAAGAAAATCATCACTGATGAGCACTCTGGAAGAATTTTAGTTGATACTCAATTAGCTGAAGAAGAAAAAGAAAAAATGGAACAATTGTTCGCAAAATTCTAAATATCAAGTCCCGATTAAATCGGGACTTTTTTTTGTTAAATATTTTTTTGCCACTAATTTCACTAATTTCCACTAATTTTTAATTTGTTTCTAAATGGAATAAAAATTCGTGCTAAATTTGTGTAATTCGTGGCGAAACTTTTTTAATCGATTCCCGCATATTATTTTACATTTAAATTACTTGTTTTGGGAATTAAAAAAAGCATTCGTTTTATTACATTAAAATCAGTTGGATCTTATATTAACTTTTTGAGTTACGTGCGTCCACAAAAAGCAATGGAGCTTTCTTATGCGCTTTTCAGTCAGCCTCGAATTGGCAGATTAAAAAAGAAGAGCTTCCGAAGGTTTTGAGAAATACTGAAACAGAAATATTTCATCATAACGAACATCATTTTCAAACTTATATTTGGAAAGGAAATGAAACTAAGATTTTATTAGTTCACGGCTGGGAAAGCAATGCTTCACGCTGGAAAAAACCTTGCCACATCTTCAAAAATCTGGAAGCACCATAATCGCCATTGACGCGCCTGCACACGGACAAAGCAGTGGAAAAGAATTCAACGTACCTCTTTACGCCGAATTTATCAATAAAGCGGTCGAGAAATACCAGCCAGAAATCATTATCGGACATTCTATTGGTGGTGCGGCATCTGTATATCATCAATATTTATTTCCGAATACCAGCATCAATAAAATGGTGATTTTAGGAGCGCCATCTGAATTGAAAACTTTGATTGATAATTATGTGTCAATGTTGAGTTTGAATAGCAAGATGTTTTCGCTTTTAGAAAGCAAATTCTTAGATCGATTTAATTTTAAACTGGAAGATTTTTCTGGACAGAAATTTGCTTCCGAATTTAATATCCCAGGACTAATTGCGCATGATGTTTCAGATAAAATTGTTGCTTTTGAAGAAGGAAAAAAATAGCCAGCAATTGGAAAAATAGCAAATTTATTGAAACAACTGGTTTAGGCCATGGAATGCACGATGATGAATTGTACGATAAAGTGATTGAGTTTCTTTTTCTTCGAAAGATTCTGAGCCACTAAGTCGCTAAGACTCTAAGTTTTTTTATAGAACATTGACCACAATATTGTCATTCCGAGGAACGAGGAATCTCCGCAAGAAACTCCGTTCCTAAAATCGTCAATCTTTGTCGAGTTCTTGCGGAGATTCCTCGTTCCTCGGAATGACAAACTTTACGCGAAAATCTAAAATTCTAATAATCTAAGAAGTCTAAGTTGTCTAAACAACAATCCTAAAATGCTTCAGCAATTCCTTCTCTCCTTTTCCTGTAACAATTATTACTCGGGAATTTTCAGTTTTCCTGAGCCAGTCTTCTTTTATCATTTTATTAAAAAGCAAAGTTCCGACAGAACCGGCAATATGATTTCTGCGTTCGCTCCAATCTAAACACGGTTTTAAGAAAATTCGTTTTTGTTTTTGCGCTTCTTCCAAATTAATTCCAAAATCTGAAAACCATCTTTTCCCCTCTGGACTTATTTCAAAAGTATTATTTTGATCTACAATTATTTTTTGTTCCAATAAACTATCCGTTAACGCAACGCCAATTTTTCCTGCCAAATGATCATAGCAAGTTCTGCAGAATTTTATTGGAGGATATTTTTCGGTTTTACTTTTTGAAGAAACTTCAGGTTTCGGAACCAAACTTGCCATTGCTTCAAGCGCGTACGCGACTTCTTTATTTGAAAATCGGTAATATTTATGACGCCCTTGTTTTTCTACACAAAGCAAATTTGCATCAAGAAGTTTGCCTAAATGCATACTTATATTTTGTGGCGAAGTGTTTACGCTTACTGCCAATTCTGTTGCTGTAAAAGCTCTTCCGTCCATTAAAGTCCACAAAATTGAGGCGCGTGTTGGATCGCCAATTAAAGAGGCCGTTTTTATAAATTGATCTTCCATTTTAAATATTCATAGTTAAGCGCAGAATGAAGTATCATCTTGTAAAGTTAAATAACTTTGCTAAAAACATCCCAAATGACTTCGACTTTATTCCTTCAATCTGATATCGAAAATCCTTACTTAAACTACAAAAACATGTTGCAAAACAATCCAGTTTATTGGGATGAGACAGATAAAATATGGGCGATATATTCTTATGAAGATTGTGTTGCTGTTTTGAAAAATCCAAAAGCCGAGATTCCAGCAGTAAATCCAAACAACGAACAAAAACTGAATAAACATGCTCAAAAAATTCTAACCAATTTAACCCGATTGTCAAACGGAATTCAGCATGAAATTTCAAAAGAAATTGCAATATTGTTGTTTTCAAAAATGAAATCTGTTGGTATTAATTCTATTATTTCGCAATTAATAAAAAATGATTTGACTGAAAATAAAATGGATTGGATAAATTCGGTTTGCAAAAAATTGCCGGTTTTGGTTATTTTGAAAAGTTTTGATTTTGAGGAAAAAGATTGCGCATTTATTTCAGATCATATTGAATCTTTGGTTAAAATAATGCTTCCGCAAAAAACTGAAGCACAAGTAAAATCTATTAATGAAATTTCAGAAACCATCTTTTCAATTGTAGAAAAACAGCTTTTTCAACTAAATTTTTATGAATCTTTACCAAATAAAATTTCGAAGCCAAATTCTCTTTCGCTTGACGAAATCAAAATAATAAGCATTAGCAATTTAATTGGATTATTTATTCAGAGTTTTGACGCTGGAAGAGGAATTTTGAGTAATTCGCTTTTGCAAATTCTTAATCATAAAACTTTTTCGAATAAAATTGAAATACAAAAATCGGTTATCGAAACTTTGCGTTATGATCCGCCCATTCATAATACCAGACGAATTGCGACTGAAGATTTATATATCGGCGAAAGCCTAATTAAAAAAAACGATGTGATTTTAATTGTACTTGCATCGGCAAACCGCGACCCTGAGAAATTTGAAAACGAATCAAAATTTGATATTGAAAGAAATAGCAATGCTGAAAATCTAACTTTCGGAATTGGTGGTCACATGTGCTTGGCGAAACATTTTTCAATTCATTTAGCAACTGAAGCTTTATGGTTTTTATTTGATAATTATAAAACGATAGAACTTTTAGACAATAATATTCAATACGAACCCATGATCAACGCCAGATTGCCAAAAAAATCTGGATTTCATTACAATAAAAAATAAAAATATGATAGCTGTAATTTTTGAAGTTATTCCTAATGAAGGAAAAAAGAAGAATATTTGGATATTGCTTTAAGTCTGCGTCCAGAATTAGACCACATTGAAGGTTTTATTTCGATTGAGCGTTTTCAGAGTTTTACCAATCCTGAAAAGGTTTTGTCTTTGTCTTTTTGGAGAGATGAAGAAAGTATTCAGCAATGGAGAAATCTAGAAATGCATCGCCACGCACAAGCAAAAGGAAGAAATGAAGTTTTTAAAGATTATCATCTAAGAATTGCAAGTGTTGTTCGCGATTATGGAATGTTTGATCGAAAAGAAACGCCTCAGGATAGTTCTGAATTTCATTCTTAAAAAAAGGTGCTAAGGTTCTAAGTTTTTTTTGATAGTAACCACATTTTTGTCATCCTGAGGAACGAAGGATCACACTCGTAACTCGACAAAGATTGGCGATTCTGCATGTGGAATTTCTAGTGTGATCCTTCGTTCCTCAGAATGACAAGATTGTGGAAAATCTAAAATCTAAAATCTGCATTCTAAAATCTTAAATTTTGCCTACTTTTGCAATATGGAAGAGAATTTAAAACGTCTGAATAAATTTATTGCCGAAACGGGTTTCTGTTCTCGTCGTGAAGCCGATAAACTTATCGAAGAAGGACGTGTGACAATAAATGGCGTTGTACCGGAAATGGGGACCAAAGTTTCGCCAGAAGATGAAATACGCGTAGATGGAAAATTGATAGTTGAAAAGCACGAAAAAATGATTTATTTGGCATTCAACAAACCTGTTGGAATTGAATGCACAACTAATCTTGAAGTTCGAAATAACATTGTGGATTATATCAATTATCCAAAACGAATTTTCCCGATTGGAAGATTGGATAAAGCCAGTGAAGGCTTGATTTTTATGACCAATGATGGCGATATTGTGAATAAGATTCTGCGTGCAAGAAACAACCACGAAAAAGAATACACGGTTACAGTAAACAAACCTATTACAGAGCGCTTTATTCAAAGAATGGGAAATGGAGTTCCGATTTTAGATACTGTTACCAAAAAATGTAAAGTGGAGCAAATCAGTAAATACACTTTTAAAATCATTTTGACACAAGGTTTAAATCGTCAAATTAGAAGAATGTCTGAATATTTGGGTTATGAAGTTACAGCGTTGAAGCGTATCCGAATTATTAATATTTCATTAGACGTTCCTGTCGGGCGTTACCGCGATTTGACTGATGACGAAATAAAGGAATTAAATCAATTGATTGAGCCTTCAAGTAAAACCGAAGAAGCAAGTTTACCAAAAGTTGAAGCTCCTGCTCCAACTCGAAGAAAAACTTTTATCTCAAAACACGATCCTAGATTCCGAAAAAGAGGTGATAATTAAACTGAATTCATAAAAAATCCGAACTTTTGAAGTTCGGATTTTTTATTTTTATTTTTCCTCTGTTAGAAAATCATAATATAAAGCTTTAGACAAAAATGTAGAATTTTGGTAAAAATCGACTAGTTCTTCTCGCTCCATTTCGGTTTTGCCACCATCTAAATGATTTTTTTGAAAATACGCTCTGCGTGCCTCTTCATTAAAATTCAAACCACTTAAAAATTGTGGCGTTACTCCTTTGTTTACAGAAATATTATAATTGGTAATGATATTTCCCCAATTTACATAACTACAAATAAGAACTGTTCCGTAGAAATACCAAACCATTTGATTGACTAAATAAGCGTTTGTTTTTTGTTTTGTGATTTTCAAAAATGTGTAAACCAAACCAATAATTGCCAAAACAAGAAAAGCATAGACCCCCAGACGTTTGTAGGTCAAACCAAAAAATGAAACATATTCAGAATTTTTAATAATCGTACTTATAATCAAAATTCCATTTAAAAAAATCCAGATTTTAGCCAATGTTTTAAGAAGCGTCGCTTTTTTGTCAAAATTGAATCCGCCTTTGAAATAAAACATAATTACACCAACCGCCATTAGAATTGAAAGTATAACAGAATTTACTCTTTCATGCGTATCAGCACTCAGTTTAGAAGCCTGCGCCGTAACTACTTCAAAAAACTGTTCATAATTATAAGTCGCAATGAAAACCAAAAGCATCAAATTCAATAATCCTAAAGTGATCACACCGCTTTTTCTTTCGAAATCCAAATCCAAAAATGAAAATGTATTCTGGTTTTTGACTTCGGCAATATTCTTAAATTCATTATCAAGAAGTTCATTTTTTTCATAACAAACTTCAGGAACCCAATAATTCCAAAAACTAAATGAAATATAAAAACCAGCAATACTCAACAGCAAAAACTGGGGCACGTCAATATCTAATTGATAATCTGTAAAAAGAGAAGAAAAATGTGTGCTTCCAAAAGAATAGACAACGAAAAACAATCCTAGAAAAATTGCCGGAATCAAAACAAAAGCAATCAACTTTTTAGCAAAATTATTATGAATTTGCTTTTCTGGAAGCCATTGTTTGAAAATCCAAATACGTCCTAAAGAAGTTATTCCGTTTAGAATTATCAATGGAAAAATCTGAATGATTTTTAATTTGTTTTCCTGTGTTTTGAATTGCAAAAATAAAATTGAAAGCGCCATCGCGAAGAAAGAAGCAAGCATCTCCGTACCATCCAAAAGCAAGAGCAGACAAAACCGATGTCACTACCAAAATTAAATGTGTTCTTTCAGTAAATCGATCTTGGAATAAATAACAAATAAAGCCCGTTAAGACAAGTCCAAAAATAGACCAGTTAAGTCCTGGATCTTCTCTATAAAAAAGCAGTAAAAAAATAAAACTGCAAACGAAAATAATGTGGTGTTTTTTCATGGTTATTTAATTAAAAGTACTTTGTAATTCAAAGTCGTTAGACAAAAAAATATAGTTATTAAGATTTCATTAATTTTTCAAGATAAGAAAGATGTTCTTTAAAAGTCGCGCGTCCTAAAGCAGTTACTTGGTAGGATGTTTTTGGCTTTTTGCCCACAAATTCTTTTTTAACTTCAATATACTCCGATTTTTCAAGAGCTGATGCATGACTCGCTAAATTACCGTCAGTGATATTCAAAAGGGTTTTCATCTCGGTAAAATCTACCCAGTCGTTAACCATCAGAACGGACATAATACCCAATCTGACACGGCTTTCAAAATCTTTATTTAGTTTATCAATAATTCCCATTGGGTTATTTGTATTTTTTGAACATCACTAATCCGTATATAATATGCAGAATTCCGAATCCGATGATCCAAAATATCAAACCATATCCTATAAAAAAAGCGAAATACCTCCTAAAATAAGCTCTAAAAAGCCTAAATATTTAATATCTGAAAAAGTATATTTTTCGGCATTTATAACTGCAAGTCCGTAAAAAATTAAAGTAGATGGCGCAACTAGTCCAAAATACCCGTGATAGATTAAAGCCAAGCAAAAAATGCCTCCTGACACCAAAGGTACAGCTAGATTAAACAACATATTTTTTGTTGCCGATGTCCAAATTGGCAAATTGTATTTTCGGGATTTTCTGATTGTAAAAAAGGCTCCAAATACAAATGCACAAACTAAAATTACAACTCCAGTTAGGAATAAATGAGCAACCAAATCTCCAGATAACAAAATATGATCATCTGTAAAATACTCAATACCATTTATCTTAAACAACTGATATACATACAAACCGCCAATTAAGGCTGAAAGCCCAGCAAAAACTCCTGAAAGTCCGCTTAATGATATAAATCGTGAAGAACGCTCCATCATGGAACGTATATGTGCTAAATCTTCTTGGTGTTTCTGATTCATAATAAAAGTACTTTGCAGTACAAAGTTATTATTTATTTTGAATTGGCAAATAAAAAAGAGTTTTTTTATGAATAGCTCCAACAGTTTCTAAAGACCTTTTACCTCCTTTACAACATTGCGTGAGGGATAGTAGCAAGCTACCGAAGTAGCGCGAATAGCCCGACCGTCCCGAGACAAGAAGGCGTATATGCGCAAAGTATATTTGCCTTCTTGTCTTGGGACGGTCACGCCCAAAGCATATCAAAACAAAAAAACCTGTTCGTGATGAACAAGCTCTCTGTTATTTAAAACCATCGTCTTCTTTTAAAAAGAAATACGCCGATAGCCGATAAAACGATCGAAATTGAAAGAAGAATCCAGATTCCATATTTAATTTCTTCCAGTCCATTAGGAACATTCATACCGTATAAACTGGCAATTAATGTTGGAATCATCAGAATAATAGAAATCGAAGTCATTTGCTTCATGATATTATTCATGTTGTTCGAAATTACAGAAGCATATGAGTCTACCATTCTTGTCAAGATATCGCTATAAATATTTGCTGTATCTTGCGCCTGACTTAATTCAATTTCGACATCTTCTACCAAATCTGTGTCGTAATTTTCGGTTTGAATTTTTAGGTTTTTGATCCTATGAAATAAAACATCATTTCCTTTTAATGAAGTGATAAAAAATACGAGACATTTCTCAATTTGAAGCAATCCCTGTAATTCTTCATTTTTAATCGATTTCTCTAAATTATCTTCTGCCAGTTTAATTTTTTGATTGATTTGTTTAAGGTATTTCAAATACCAAACGCTTGACGAAAGCAAAAGTCTTAAAACGAGACAAAAATTATCGTTGATCTGAATGTGTTTTTTTTGAGAATAACGAACAAGGTCACAGATAATTTCGGTTCTGTAAAAACTGATGGTTACTTTGATATCATCTTTAAAAATAAATCCTAAAGGTATGGTGTAAAATGGTAATTTTATATCCTCTCTTTTTATTGGAACGCGCAAAATTACTAATGTCCAGCCATCTTCCGTTTCAATACGGGGCCTTTCGTCGATATCTTCAATGTCATTGTAAAAAGCTTCGGGAATTTGAAGTTCTTCTAATAAATATTTTTTTCTTCTAACGTTGGTGATTCTACGTTAATCCAACAATTCGAATTCCATTCAGGAATTTCAAATAATCCGTCATTACTTTTATAAAATGTTTTCATTTCAAATTCCGAATATTTTATATGGCTTTGTAAAACTAAAAAGCCCATCTTTACGAGATGGACTTTCTGTATTGATTTTTATTTTTTGTATTATTTTCTTGCGCTTCTCATTTTACGAGCTAAAAGCGTGTTTTTTAATAACATTGCAATTGTCATTGGCCCAACTCCACCTGGAACAGGCGTAATGAACGAGGCTTTTTGCTTACGCCATCAAAATCAACATCTCCTTTGATAACATATCCTTTTGGATTTGATGCATCATCAACACGAGTAATTCCAACGTCGATAACTGTTACTCCTTCTTTTACCATATCGGCTTTTAAGAATTCTGGAACTCCTAAAGCTGTGATGATGATATCTGCGTTTTTAGTGAATTCAGCCAAATCTTTAGTACGACTGTGTGTTAATGTAACAGTAGAATCTCCCGGATTTCCTTTACGGCTCATTAAGATGCTCATTGGACGTCCTACGATGTGGCTTCTTCCAATTACAACAGTATGTTTTCCTGAAGTTTCTACTTTGTAACGTTCCAACAATTCCATAATTCCGAATGGTGTCGCAGGAATAAAACTTTCCATTTCAAGTGCCATTCTTCCGAAATTAGTTGGATGAAAACCATCTACATCTTTATCTGGATCGATTGCTAATAAGATTTTCTGCTCGTCTATATGCTTTGGCAAAGGCAACTGAACGATGTAACCGTCTAGATTATCATCTTCGTTCAATTCTTTAATTTTTGCAAGCAATTCATCTTCAGTAATTGTTTCTGGTAAAGCAACTAAAGTTGAATCAAAGCCAATTTCTTGGCAAGATTTTACTTTACTTCCTACGTAAGTTAAACTCGCCCCGTTATTTCCCACTAAAACTGCCGCTAAATGAGGCACTTTCCCACCAGCCGCTTTTATAGATTGAACTTCGGTCGCAATTTCGTTTTTAATGTCGTTAGATGTTTTTTTACCGTCTAGTAGTTGCATGTGTTGTGTTTATTTTGTTTCAGGTTTAAAGTTTCAAGTTATTTAAGTAACTTAAATTTTTATGTAATTAAAAAAGTTTCAAATTTCAGTTTCTAACTTGAAACCTGAAACTTGAAACTTTTAATATTTTTATCTCGGCATTCCTCCTGGCATTCCTTTCATGCCTCCCATCATTTTCATCAGGTTTTTTCCGCCCGGACCTTGCATCATCTTCATCATTTTGCTCATTTGGTCAAACTGCTTCATTAACTGATTTACTTGCTCGACTTTAGTTCCCGAACCTTTAGCGATTCTGGCCTTTCTTTTTACGTCGATAATGGCTGGCTTGCTTCTTTCTCCTGGCGTCATCGAATAAATAATCGCTTCGATATGTTTGAAAGCATCATCTTCGATTTCAACATCTTTCATGGCTTTTGAAGCTCCTGGTATCATTCCAACCAAATCTTTCATGTTACCCATTTTCTTCACTTGCTGAATCTGCGTTAAGAAGTCATCAAAACCAAATTCGTTTTTAGCGATTTTCTTTTGAAGTTTTCTTGCTTCTTCTTCATCAAATTGTTCCTGAGCTCTTTCAACAAGAGACACAACGTCTCCCATTCCTAAAATACGCTCAGCCATACGTTCTGGATAGAAAACATCAATTGCTTCCATTTTTTCTCCAGTACCAACAAATTTGATTGGTTTGTTTACAATCGATTTGATTGAAAGCGCGAGCTCCACCGCGAGTATCACCATCTAATTTTGTTAAGATAACTCCATCAAAATTCAAGATATCGTTGAAAGCTTTTGCTGTATTTACAGCATCTTGTCCTGTCATAGAATCGACAACGAACAATGTTTCTTGTGGCTGAATTGCTTTGTGTACACGAGCAATTTCGTCCATCATTTCCTGATCTACTGCCAAACGTCCTGCTGTATCGACGATAACAACATTAAATCCGTTTGCTTTTGCATGTTTGATTGCGTTTTGAGCAATTTCTACAGGATTTTTGTTTTCTGGTTCTGAGTAAACCTCAACACCTATTTGATCTCCCACAACATGCGGCTGATTGATCGCCGCTGGGCGGTAGATATCACACGCTACAAGAAGTGGTTTCTTGTTTTTCTTAGTTTTTAAGAAGTTTGCTAATTTTCCAGAGAAAGTCGTTTTACCAGAACCTTGCAAACCTGACATCAAAATCACAGTTGGATTTCCTGAAAGGTTAACACCAGCAACGTCTCCACCCATTAATTCGGTAAGTTCGTCTTTAACCAACTTCACCAATAATTGTCCTGGCTGAAGTGTTGTCAATACATCCTGTCCAATTGCTTTGTCTTTTACTCTAGCTGTAAAATCTTTAGCAATTTTAAAGTTAACATCGGCATCAAGCAATGCACGACGCACTTCTTTTAAAGTATCGGCAACGTTTACTTCTGTAATTTTACCGTGTCCTTTTAATATATGGAACGCTTTATCTAACTTATCGCTTAAATTATCAAACATATTATTTTCTTTATTTGAAGTGCAAAGATAATCTAATTAGATATTTCAGGCAATTTTTATTTTTAAGGTTCAGAGGAACAAAGTTACAAAGGTGCAAAGTTTTTTTGCCACGAATTATACTAATTTCTCTACTTGCTTAACTGTTATTTTTCTCTCGCAGATCCGGCAGATTTTGCAGATTATTTTTTTAGTGGAAATAAAAAATCCCCTTAATCTGGGGATCTGCGAGAAAAAAAACTTCGCGTCTTTGCGCTTTCGTGCAAACAAAAAAGGCGCAGAGAAAAACCTTTGCGCCTTTGTAACTATGTCACTTTGTAACTTTATTTTAGAATTGAAAGTATATAAATGGCTGTGAACCTGCTACCGCTGTTGCGTAAACAATCCAATAAACGAATCCTAAAATTATTGCTTTTACTAAAATTGGCGTTTTATCAAAAACAGATTTCATTCCGTTTGTGAAAGTCTCTGGCAAGAAATGCCAAACGTAACCGAATAACATTAATCCGAATACGTTTTTGTAACCAATAACAATTGTTTTCCAAAGTTCTGGTTCAAATGTTAATTGACCAATATTATTGATTACTTGTAATGCCGTTTCGAAATCTCTGGCGCGGAAAAATATCCAGCAGAAAACTACAAAATGAAATGTGATTACTATTGAAAAGAATCTCCACAAGAAGTTCGGTTTTTTATCTTTTTTGGATGGAAAAAGCTCCACGAAAATTTTATGAATTGCCAAAGCCAATCCGTGTAAAGCTCCCCAAACAATGAACTGGGCTCCTGCTCCATGCCATAATCCTCCGAGAAGCATTGTGGTGAATAAATTCAAATTCGTTACTAAAGTCTGTTTCTTTTTGCTTGAAAGCAGAAAAGATAAGCAGAAAAGTAAAATCGAAACCGAAGCAACGATTAATGGAATTATACTGGTATTATAACTCGTAATTCCCCAAAGCAATAATCCGAAGAAGAATAAACTCGGGAATAAATATCCTGCGAAAGAACCTTCACGGTTTCCTCCCATCGAAATATATAAGAAATCTTTCAGCCAAGTTGAAAGCGAAATGTGCCATCTTCTCCAGAAATCAGTAATCGAAGTTGATTTATACGGAGTTCTAAAGTTGACTGGCAATTTGAATCCGAGCAATAATGCGATTCCGATTGCCATATCTGAATATCCTGAGAAATCACAATAAATTTGAATAGCATATCCGTATGAAGCCATCAAATTCTCGAAAGAAGTATAACTCAACGGCGTATCAAAAACACGGTCAACAAAGTTTACTGAAATATAATTCGAGATTACCGTTTTCTTAATCAATCCGCCAATAATCAAAAACAAAGCATTATTAACGTCCTGTCTCGAAAGATTTAATTTTTGATAAATCTGAGGCAAGAAATCTTTTGCGCGGACAATTGGCCCGGCTACTAACTGCGGAAAAAATGAAACGAAAAATAAATACTCGATATAATTTTTTGTCGGCTTAATTTCTTCGCGGTAAATCTCAATGATATAACTCATCGACTGAAAAGTATAAAACGAAATTCCGACAGGAAGAAAAATATCATGAAGCTGATAATTGCCATGAAACATATCATTGAAAGTCACAATCATGAAGTTCATGTACTTGAAATAACCCAATAATCCCAAATTTAGGATTACGCTTATAACAAGATATATTTTCTTAGTACTATCCTTCGTTGCTCTAAAAATGATTTGGCTCAAACCATAATCCACAACAGAGGAAAGCAATAAAAGCAAAAAATAAATACCGCTTGACTTGTAATAAAAGAAAAGCGAGAAGAGAATCACATACGTCAATCTCAAATAAAATGTTTTGCGTAAAAAGGCATACACAAAATAAAAAACCAGAAACAATCCTAAGAATAAACCGGTATTGAATAAAAGCTTTTCGTCTGGATTATAAACAAACCAGCTTTCAATTTGTTCTGTAGTAATTGCACCAAAATTTTGAATGAACCAATTATTAATGCTATCTATTGTTGTCAACTTAATTCTTTAATTTAAAATTATCGTATGCTTTTAAAATTGCCTTCGCAAACAAGTTTCCTTGTTTTTCATAACCCTTTTTTGAATAATGAACCCAATCTGGGCCAATTATTCCCTGAGTTTTTAATTTTCGAATTCCGTCCATTCCTCCAAATTCATCGTATAAATCCCACACGGCAAAACCATCTTTTTGTGCGATTTCCAAAATTTCTCTTGTATAATCTCTAATATATGTATTGGGCTTTCTTCGAAGCAATGACGGCGGTGGTGTCATTACAATTATCGGAACATTTATATTTTGAGCTTTGATATTGCTTATAAATTCCCTCAAGTGCCTGATGTAACCTTCAACTTCTAAATGATCATAACTCTCATTTGTCCCGAGTGAAAAAACCAACACATCCGGATGCAATGCTTTTAACTGCTCAAAAAATAAAGGATATTTATTATAATCGGAATATTTTGCTCCGTTTACGCCAATATTACTGTACAATATTCCTGGAGAATCTTTTTCCAAAACAATTCCGTTCAATTCATATTTTGAAGCCTCTTTATTCGGAATCAAATAAATTTTTTCCAACGCTTTATCAGAATTGTAATAATGACAAAACGAATCTGATTCTACATTCAACGGAACAAATTCTGAACTTTTAATTGTTTTTTGTTTCGTTTCGTTTGTTGGAATTTTCAAGGTTCTTCCCGAACGGATATTATTTGATTTTAATCCGTTAGCTCTTTTAATCTCTGCAACTGAGACATTATATTTATCCGCAATAGTAGAAATTGCTTCTCCTTTTTTGATTTTATGTGTAATTACTTTTTCTCCGTTGATTGGATCAAATTAACTTGAGATGATGTTGCCAAATCAAACATATTTTGATTTTGTGGCGTAATCACTTTTATTGTATTGAATTTATACGCCATATCTTTCACTCTCAGCTCAACAGCAAAACCGCCATTGTCTCTCCAAAGCCCAATTCCACTCAAACCAACAGGAACGCTTTTTGTCGGAAGAATATTTCGGTAGCTTTCCCAAGTTCTGTTTGAATAAAATCGTTCGTTATAAGATCCGTTTGTTTTAGCCAGCTGATACGGAAAAACCAGACCTCTACCAGCATTCCCCAATTGTTGCTGCAATTTTTTTCTCACTTCATTGGTCATCAAATCACCCTGAATATGCGAATCTCCAATATGAACAATATTTATTTTCTGATTGTTGTAGCTTTCATTCTCCTTCAATTTTTCGAAGAAATCTGTTAATACTTTCGCATTATAAATTTGATCATCAGAAACAGGATCGGCCGCTATTGAATCGACTTTGTGAATCATATTTTTTGGTATTGGAAGTGAATCTGTTTTTACCGTTTTTTCATTAGTAGAGAAAAAAGACAACAGAAAAAAATAATCAGTTTATTCATTTACACTATCATTTTTGACAGAAGTAGAATCTGCTTTGGTTTTTCGAGTCGCTCTTTGCTGATTCGCGACAGCTTCACGTTTTTCACGCAATATTTTATATTCTTCGTAACCTTTATTTAATTGAGTATATAATAAATTCCCGATTGCTTTTGCGCCACGCTGATTAAAGTGCGTGTAATCTTTGTTGGCTCTAGCCGGAGTTTCGTCAACCCATTTCACCATCGATCCGTCGCCTCCCATCAAAGTATATAAATTCACAAAACCAGATTCTGTATCCAATGCATATCTTTTTTGAGATCTCATTAAAGGCACAACAGCCGAATCTGTTTTCATTTCTAAATCATACTTAGTCGATTTATCTGCCGTTGAAACAATTAAAATAGAAACCCCAGGAAAAGATTCTTTTATTTTATTTACTGTTTTGGTCATTCCTCGTTCGTACCAATTATAATTTTTTGTTCCGTAATTCAATACGTTTGTTCCATAATGCAAGATAATCAAATCGTATTTCAGATTATTATTGAAGCCTTGCATTACATTGGCGTTAAACATTGAAATTGGCAAACCAGAATTTCCTCTTTGGGAGAAGTTATCAACGTGAACACCGACTCCATTATCAAAATTGAATCCATAAATTGGAATAGAATCTGCACTTATGAAATTAGCTTTGAAGGCTTTTAGATGTCCTGAACTTACTTTTAAAGTGTTAACCAAATTATTCGGATTTAGATTTTTCTTCAAAGTATCTTTTCCTATAATGAAATTCACTTTTCCGTTTTTAGAAGCTCTTCCGTAAAATAAAGTCGGATTATCTAAAGTTGTAGAATATTTATTCGTTCCAGCTTCATATTGCACCCAAGTTGGGTTGGTTTTATCATTAGCAAAAAAGACATGTCCGTTTACTCCAAAAGGACTTGACGGTTTTTTGACATTCAAATACGATTGTGTTTTCCAGTTTTTAGAATAAGAAGATTTCACCGACCCGCGCGATGCTCGCCGACTCTGAAGTAATCGGTACAAAACCAACGCCATTTCCACCAAAACGTTCCTGATAATTCATTCTAACGTCTTGAACAATTAAATCACCATCAGTCATTGAATCACCATAATAAGCAATTCTAACATTTGATTCCGGATGTTTCTCTAATTGATATAATTTTTCGTAAAACGAAATCAGATATTGGTAACCTTTATAATTATCAAAAGTTTCAGATGGAAATTCAATTCCTTCGACATTTTCATAAACGATTTCTTCTTTTGCATCAGCCTCTTCAATTGCATCAAGACTGTCGTTTGTACCTAATGAATCTTTAGCGACTGCTTCTAGAAGTAAACTGTCGACAAGCACGTTTTTTGAATTCATTTTGCTTTCAGAAAAAATCTTATCTGGCAAAATTTGCTTGAATCCAATAAAGGCAACTAATGCTAATGCAACAATGACAAAAGACTGAAAAAAATATGATTTTGTATTCACTTGAAAATTTAAATTTTAAAGGATTGTTTCTGAAAACTAATTTGAACGAAATTTCCTCTAATTTATTATGAAAAAATATGTGCAAAGATAAGATTAAAGCTTAATTAATAATTGTTTTTATAAATAAAGTAAAAAACAAAAAAGAGACCAGATGAATCTGGCCTCTTTATCAAAAAAATAAAAAAAACAAAGCTAATGATTAACTAACTGTCTTGTAAATGTTATTTGAAAATTACTTTTCCTGATTTAACTTCTTTATTGTCTGATAATATTTTATAGAAATAAAGTCCTTTGCTATAGCTTGAAGGTATATTCCAGTTTATGACTTGATTAGGTGTTACTTTGCCTTTAAAAATTGATTTTTCGTTTCCTATTTTTTCTGAATAAAGTACAATTTCAATTTCTTTATCAGAAGAAAAGTTGGTCGTAAAATTTATTGTTTCGGATGCTGGATTAGGATACATCAATGAAGAATCTCCTCTATCAACAGACTGCTGTTTAAAAGTAGGTACCTTATATAAATTTACATTATTGCTATTTGATCTTTTTAAAGACATTACAGTTCTATGTAATGATGCTGATGGATCAGTTTCCAAAATACTTATAACACGTGGATATTTGTTTAAGTTTAAATCTTTACTCGTTTCCTCAAACCAAATTGGATCTTCTTGACTACCCAAAAACCATGAATACGTATATTCCCCTCCACCTCCAGTCGGCTGACTTCCTATGACTTGATATCCATCAACTGAAATTACATTATTTTGTATTTCAGGAATAGGTAAAGAAATAGGCAAAAGTCGTACATGATTACTTGCTATAGTTTGACGTCCTGATTTTACATATCTCACTATATAAGCATTGGGATACCAATTTAGATAATTATATGTTGCTTCATCAAGCATTAGATTTTGTCCTGTGTCTGGAAAAGTATAAGGGTCTTCCGCTCCCCAAATCATCCAAGAATAAGTGTAGGAGTTGATACCTCCAGTTGGTACGCTACCATTGATCATATATTTACTCGAAGTAATATTATTATTTTGCAAAGCCGGTGCTGGAATTACATTTATTTCAATAATATTACTAACTCTATTTTCACCTGTTGATAAATCTTTCGATCTTCTCCAATAGTTAAATGTTTCAAAATCAACAGGTAAATAATCTTTAGATGTAGCTCCAATGATCGTAACATCGGGTTGATCCCCAACCCAGTATCTTTTATACCATTGATATTTTACGTTTATTCCCATATCCGATCCAACGATAAGACCAGAGTTATCTCCTTCGTTTTTGTAAACAGAATTAGCAGGAATGCCATTAAAAACAATTTTATTCAAATTTTCAGTTGGATTGGTCGGATTAGTCGGATTCGTCGGGTTGGTTGGATTGGTTGGATTGGTTGGAGTTACGGTTTTTGTTATATTTATATCAGGACTCTTAAAAATTTTGCTAGAGCTACTTTTATATTCAGCATATAAAACCCCTCCACTTACATCAAATTGACTTGCATTAAGAGTAATATCAGTTGGTTTTGTTACTTTGGTATTTCCTAAAAAGAAAACGACCTTAGCACTTCCTCCTGTAGGAATGATAGGAGTATCAACGGGATTCTTTTTATAATATATTGTCAGATCTCCACCTGCCGCACTATCGTCAGGGATTACACTTGATGTAATTTCTACAGATAAGGTTACATTTAATGTTGAAACATTTGTCCCAAAATTGATTGAGGAAGATATTGCTCCATTTACTGTCATCAAGGGAACAGATGTAGTAAATTGACCAAAAGAAAATATACTAAATAAACTAAACAAAAGACTTAAAGTAAATTTTTTCATGTTAAAACAAATTAAAAATTAAAAAATAACCTCGAATAATAAATTATCCGAGGTATAAAAAATCATTTTATTTTAAAAGAGTGTATTGGAATGATGGATGACCTCTTTCTAAATCAGCTTTTGCACCACCTGTAAATTTCAATTTATAAACATTTCCTGCTGGATCTTTAATTACAAAGAAACGGTCAGTTCTTAATACAAACTGAGAAACTGGAATTCCGTCAGCACCTGTAACACTAGTACCTCTCCAGTTTGAACCAATATTTCTTTGATCTGCAGTAAATTTAGTATTGTCAACATTTGCTAATGTAAAAGCCTCATAAGTAAATGCAGAAGTAAGAACTTGGTATGCTTTTGCATTACCATTTAAGTTGCTAGTAACGAAATCTGGGTAGAAATATGGAGTTGGAGTCGTTCCAGGAATAATGTTTATAAAAGTTGTAAAGTTAAGATCCCACTGATTTTTTTGTGGTTCAACGCTCACTACTTTTTTATCAATTAAGCTTAAGAATGTAAAATTATAAGCGCTATTTTTAGAAATCACAATTTCTTCGTGAGTAGTAGATGTGATATCAGCATATTGAACTTTATAGTCGCTTCCGCTTCTTAAAACTCTAATTTTTTTCCATCCTCTTGCATCACCACCAACAGCACCTTCCTTTCCTAAAGCAGGTGCAGTAGCAACAGGTTTATTACCTAAGTAAAGCAAGTATACTTTGTTATCAGCATCAGTAACAGAAACTGCCGCAATTGTTGTTTTTGTAATATCCCCAGTTGGATCATCAATTTGAGTAGCAATTCCAGTTCCTTGAGAAATAATCATAGTTTCATCAGTAACCTGAACTTCATCAATATTAGTAGTTGTTAATTGTTTAGCCGCCATTTTCACAGAACTATTCAATACTACTCTAAAATCAGAACCAGAATAGAATCCTAAATCCCATGAATTTCTTACTGCTGTTGTCATTTTTCCGGCTGCTCAAATCAACATATACTTGATTTGGCTGTAATGGACCACCAACTTCCGGCGCTAATGCAGTACCTAAAGAAGCCGCTTCGTTAAAGTTCAACTGAATCGTTTTGTTTCCCGAAATTTGAGCACCCATTGAAGTTCCTGAGATAGTGAAAACAACATTTTTAACTTCAGTTCCAGTTGCATTTTTAATTTTATTAAAAGTAAATTCAACCGAAGTTGCTCCTTGTGCAAAAGGAACAACAAGTTTTTTTGAAGTCGCCGTAGGGCTTGTAGTATAATCTGTAGTATAAGCGACTGCAGTTTCAGTAATATCAAGCGTAATTGTACCAGCAACAGGAGCCGCTTTAGAGAATTTTATTTGAACTGGTGTAGCGTCACTTGTCAAGTTGTATGATGCTTCAGGAAATGCAACAGCAACATCTCCGTGTTGATCGTCGTCATTATTACAAGCTGTAAAAGCTAGTAAGACGAAAGAAAGAATTAAAGCAAAGTTCTTTTTCATGGTATTTATATATTAATTAAAATTTAGGTTATACGTAAGTTTAAGAAAATAAGAGCGCCCATAGCCAAGCATCATATCTGAGACACCGCCACCATGTGTGCCACCAGTTGATCCGCCACCTTGTGTAATTTGCACATTCGTAACATTGAACAGGTTGCGCGCCCCAACGGTCACTTCAAATTTATTGCTAAAGAAATTTTTTCGAACCGAAGCGTCCATCCAGCTATAAGGATTTATTTTGTTTAAATAAAATGCGAGCATTACCGTTTCCATCAGTTCCTGCGAGCATACTGTTGCTGTTGTCCATTATATTTATAATAAAGAGCAAATAGCGTGTTCCATTTCGGAATATTATATGAAATACTAGAATTCAACTGTAGTGAATACAAGTATTTATCATCTGAAGTAATATTCAATTCAGCCAGATCAAGTTTTTGAGAAATTCCAACTAAAGCCGCTCCCACTTTCAAATTCCAATTTTTATATGCAAATTGTTCGGTTGTCGAAATATTCCACATTTTATATTTATTAATATTGATGTATTTGTATTTCGAAGGCATAATTTGCGTCAATACCATATCAATTCTGTCATCAACATCTAAGAAAGTCACTGCTACATTATTAGCAACCTGTGCGCCTGACTTAAAATTGCAAAGTCTTTTAAAACTCACTTCATAAGAAGTACTATTTTCTGGAACAAGGTTCGGGTTTCCTTGTACATTATGATTAGAATCAACAAAATAAGTGTAGAGTTCATCAAAATTTGGTGTACGGTATGATTTCCCAAGTGAAGCTCTTGCTTCCAACCCTTTTTTGAAAAGATATCTTAATCCTAAAGAACTAGCATATTGATCTTTAAAAGCAGTTTGAATCGAGTATCGAAGTCCTGGACGAATCGAGAATTTATCTGATAAGCTAATTTCGGCAACAGTAAAAATGTCGTAATTTTCTAATCTCTTTCTAACATCAACAGATTGAAGAACATCATCTAGAAAAGTTCCTGCGGCTCCGCTATAAAAACCATTTTCATTCGTGATCTCATAACCCAATTGAAAATCAACCTTTTTATTGTTAAAGAAGTTGCTTAAAGTTCCTGTAGAATAAAGAACTTCTTTAGACTGATACGTAAATCTGTTATCATTAGACTCTTCCCCTGTTTCTAATTGATAATCAAACAATTCAGCATCACGTTCTTGCTTTTGATGAGATAAAGAAACATTAAAATTTAGTTGCGAAAAAAGTTTTCCGTTTGCATTCAAATGGTGGTAAAAACGATTTGTCAGATATCGTTTATCTCTTGCAAAATAAGTTTCAGGAAAAGGATAATTATCTTGAGGAACTAAAATTGGACTATAATAATCTACATTTTCTCCGTAGTAATCAAACTTGTAAAAAATCTTAAAATTAGATTTTTGATATCCCAACATGGCGTTTCCAACCCATTGCTCTTTCGGAAGCCAGCTATATCCTCTTAAACCATCGTTAATGCTGTAATCTTTTCCTTGTTTATCATTATAAAAACCTTCAAAATTATTGTGGTTTCCGCCAACATTAATGAACCAGTTATCATTAAAATTATGTCCAACTTTTGCAGACTGAATATGTCGACCTTTATCAGTAAGTGAATATTCATTTCCAACTGTTTCTTCCTGAACCGTTGCGCTGATATCCCATTTGTGAGGTCCGCCTTTTTTTGTGATAATATTTAAAATCCCGCTGACAGCATTCGCTCCATGAGTCACTCCCATTGAACCTTCAATAATCTCGATACGCTCTACATCGTCAAGATTTACCTGCGTTAAATCAACATTAGTTCCCATTCCTGTATCACTTACTAATGGAATATTGTCTACTAAAATTTTGAAATACTGTGAATCTAATCCAAACATCGAAACCGTCGAACGCCCGTCGCTTCCACTATTTTGAATGGTGATGTTCAAATATTGATTTAAAACATCTGAAAGATTATTTGTCGCTAATTGCTTGATATCTTCTTTAGAAATCACACGAACATTAAAAACCGATTTCTTAATCGATTGTGGCTCCAGCTGTCCTGTTACAACAACCTCAGAAAGTTTTTCCTGAGATACAATACTATCTTTTTGCTGAGCAAAAGAATAAGCACAAAAAAGAAGTCCAGCAAAAAGGGTAATTTTAATTTTCATTATTTTTATTCAGTCTTAATAATGGCGCAAATATATAAACTATTTTTATTTGTTCTAAATAAATTATATATATTTGCAAAAAATTTTAAAACAAAACAATAAGTTATGATTACAAAAAGCCTCTATTTAACGGCCGTAATGGCTTTGACTTGTGCTCTTGGCTTCAGTCAGGACAAAAAACAACAAGACATTAAATCAATAAAATCAATGTGCGGTTGCTACGAAGTAAAATTCAATTTCACAGAAACGTTTTCATACCCTAAAGATTCTCTTACTTATAAGCCATCAGAAACTAAACATGAATCTGCTTTAGAATGGGTTGAATTGCTAGAAGACACTCCAAACAAAATTGTAATGCAGCATTTATTGATTGTGAGCGATGATATGATTATCAAACACTGGAGACAAGATTGGCTTTATGAAAACACAGACTTATATTCTTTTGACAAAGGCACTTCTTGGAAATATAAAAAACTAGACAAAAAAGCCGTTAAAGGACAATGGACTCAAAAAGTATATCAAGTAGATGATAGTCCACGTTACGAAGGATCATCAACTTGGGTACATGTTGACGGAAACGATTATTGGGCAAATGTTGCTGATGCGCCGCTTCCTAGAAGAGAGCAAACAAAACGTAATGACTATAATGTTTTAAAAGAAGAAACATACACGAAATCACTTCTACAGGATGGAATCATGAGCAAGACAATGACAAATTAGTTCGTGATGACGCTGGAAAAGATGTTCTTTTAGCGCAAGAAAAAGGATTTGATGTTTACACTAAAGTTCCAGATTCTAAATGTGTTGCTTGCCCAAAAATGGTGGGCAACAAATAAAATTCTTTGGAAAAACGTTCGCGATAAATGGCAAACTCTTTTTGACAGACGTATAGATTTAAACCTAGAGGCAAAAGTTGATCGTAAAGCTTTGTATTCTCTCTTATTTGATTTAAAACCAGATGCTACAAAAGCAGAATCTGATGCAATTATCGACAAGTTCGTTAAAAAATAAAATTGTTTATGTTAGTTGTAAAAAAAGCCGGAAGTTTAGAAACTTCCGGCTTTTTTACTTATAAAAAAACCGTCTAAAATATTAGACGGTTTATACTTAAATATTTTTTTCATTAATAGTGTTTTACTAATTAAAATAGTAAAACGATATAATGAATTTATTTTGAATCATTGATTATAATTCGTTTTGTTCGATTAGGGGTTAGCATTGATTTCTGCTCTTGGAATCAGCCATTGCCATCTTTTATCTTTAGGAGCAACATTCATAACTCCATTTGTAATTCCTGAATCATGGTTTGCACCAGTTCTGTCAAGTGAAGAATTTGTACGTTTTAAATCATAAAATCTAAATCCTTCTCCCCATAATTCAATTCTTCTTTGAAGCAAAATTTCATCAACTAAAGCTTGTCCTGTATTTGTTGACAAAGTATAAGATGGATTTCTAGTTTTTTCAAAGTCAAAAAGAATATTTGTCGCATCTGCATTTCCAAGTCTTGCTTTTGCTTCTGCTTCTATTAAGTACATTTCAGCAGCCGCGCATGTAAGGAATATCGCATCTACTATCTCCAGTACTTACAGCTAAAAATTTCTGACTTGTGTAAGGAAACTTAGAAAAATTTGAAGGAAGCTCTAAAGCAACATGCTTTCCTGTTTTATCAAATATCGTAGAACGAACGTCGCTTTCAGGAATCATATTATATAGTTTGCTATTAATAGCTTTTGGGCAAGAACGAATAACTGTCGAACTAAAATTTCTAGACATGTAGGCACCGAAATTACCAAAAGATTGAGTTTGAACTTCATTAACATGACTTCCCCACATCCATTCTTTATTGTTATAATCATTAAAGCCTGATGCATATTCTGCCATTGACATTAACGTTTTTCCATTTCTAGCTTTATTCGCATATTCTGCCGCAATTGACCAATTTCCTTGGGTCAAAGCCACTCTAGCCTTTAAACCTTGTGCAACTCTTAAATCTAAATGCGAATTATTTGGCTTTTTATAATCAACTAATAAAACATTTGCTTCATCAAGATCCTTATTAATTTGATTATAAACTTCTTCAACCGTTGAACGAGGATTACTCTCATCGCCAACCGTCAAAATAATTGGCACGCCAAGTTGAGAATTAGTAATTCCATTTTCGTATCTTTTCCCGAATAACTGCACTAATTGATAATTGCAAAATGCTCTATAAAGCAAAGCTTGTCCTTTTACATTTTTTTATCGGCAATACTTCCAGTAGCGAGCATCTGTAGCATTTATTATTGTGTTTGCATTTCTTATAATTCTATAATATGTTCTATAAGCAAAACGCAATTCTGTCGAATTTTCGTTATTCATTGCACTCCAATTATATACTGACAAAAACCAGCCGTTTGTAATTGGAAAAACCACATCATCACCTGCAATGTCAGTTTGTTGCATTAATCCTCCTAAACCTGCTTGACTTTGATCTTCATAACTAATATATAATGATCTATGAATACCATTCAAAAGCGTCATTAGGTTTTCTGTTGTTGCCGTTGCTCCTTCATAATCAACAAATTCTGTTGGTTTTTTATCTAAAAAATCATCCGAACAAGAGCCAAAAACAGCTATCGCTATAACTGCGAATATTAATTTAATATATTTCGATTTCATAATGTTAAAAATTTAAATTCAATCCTAATGATATTACTCTTGAAGGTATGTATCTGTTTTGAGTTGTACCATCAAAAGTTTGAGTAGGATCCATTCCTTGACGCTTCGTAAACAACATTAAATTTTCGCCGTTTAAATAAACTGAAGCATTATCAATTTCGAATCTTGAAATAAACTCAGAAGGTACTTTATAAGATAAGTTAATTTGTCTCAATGATAAATAGTCTGAACCTATTAACCATCTGTCCGAAGCTGATGAAGGTGCAGTATTTCTATTAATATCTAATCTAGGCACATCAGTAATATCACCTGGTTTTTGCCATCTTCTAAAGACATCTGTACTTAAAGCTGATCCATAATTATTTCCAGTATGCATTAAAACTGCATAGTTGGTATCGTACATTTGACCTCCAATTTGATAAGCACATACTACATTTAACTGAAGCCCCTTGTATTTGAATGTATTTCCAAAACTTCCAAACAAATCTGGAATAGCTGAACCAGCATAATGATACATTGCTTTATTTTGGTCAGTTGTAACATTTACACCATTTACAACTCGCATAGAAGAATCACTCGGATTAACAAATTTTGGATCTGCTACAAATAAAGCATATCCATCAGCTGGATCAACACCATACCAATCTCTTAACCAGTAATCATAGATTGAATGACCTACTGAAAGTTTTTTAGTTCCATCAATAATTTCTCCTTGAGGAAGATCTGTAATTTTATTATTAATAGTTGAAGCGTTAATATTTAAGTTCCAAGAAAAATCTTTTGTTTTGATAATCGCACCATCTAAACCTACTTCAAATCCTTTATTAACCATAGAACCAATATTTTCAATTCTATAATCTAAACCAGAAGACAATGGATTAGGAACTGAAAAAATTAGTCCATCAGTATTTCTGTTATAATATTCTACACTTCCTTTTAATCTGCTTTTAAATAATGAGAATTCTAACGCAAGATCTTTTTGAGTATTAACCTCCCATTTTAAATCTGGAGCAGTGACTGCATAAGTTAAAATACCTCCCTCACTTCCATTATCATTACCCAAACTAAAAGTAGGCTGGCTTACGTAATAGTTTAAACCATTTATTTTTGTACCATAATCATTAGTATCACTTATAGTGTGCGAGTCATTTCCAACTTGCCCTATCGATACTCTTAATTTTAAATCATCTATCCAAGATTGATTCTTAAGGAAATTTTCTTTAGAAAGCACCCAAGCTCCACCTAATGACCAGAAGTTACCCCAACGATTATTTTCAGCAAATTTTGAAGACCCATCTCTTCTTAATGATGCAGAAAAAATGTATTTATTCATATAATCATACCCAACTCTTGAGAAGAAAGATTCTGTTGCATAATTTCTTGTATAAGAAGTTAATCCTGTTGTTGTAGCATAATTAACATATTCAATAATATTTGGTGCTACTTGCCCCATTTTGCTACTACTTGTCCAATTTCTTTCATAATCAAAACTTTCATGACCTAATAAAGCATTAAAAGAATGATCACCAATTTTCTTAGAATAATTCAATAACTGATTGTATGTAATTCCAGTTAAAATTTTATCATCTTTACCCATTAATCCTGTTGGAGCTCCGTCACCAATTTCAGTATTATAAGAATATGTTCTATTTGAATATGTTTTGTCAATAGAAGCATTTGTAGTGAATTTTAAATCTTTAGTAAAAGAAATTTCAAAGAATGTTCTAGCTGAAAGCGCCAATCCTTTTACTACATCAGTATCGTTAAGCGTTTCATAAACAACATTACGTCCATTAGAAGCTCCAGAAGCACGTACAGTTGAATATACACGATTACCATTTTCATCTAATACATAATCTCCATTTGCAGTGTGGTCAAAAACTGGATAGATTGGCCCCATTGTTCTCATAGTTCTAAATGGATTTTTAAACGAACTTGTGTTTTGAACTCCATCTGTACCTAATTTAGAATTAGTTAAAGTTCCCGACATATTTACACCAGTTTTAAACCATTGTTTTAAACTTGTATTTAGATTCAATCTTCCTGTTGTTCTTTGAAAACCAGAATTTTGAATATAACCATCTTCATCTAAATATCCTAAAGAAGCAAAATAATTTGATTTTTCAGATTTTCCTTGATACGAGAAATCCACATTTTTACGAACTCCCGCTCTTTCTAACTGCTTAGCCCAATCTAGGTCTTGCGGATATAATAATTTTGCATCAGGGTTTAATTTACCATCGGCTCCAACTATGCTTCCATTTGGAACATTAAATGGATTTGTTACCAATACAACTGGAACTCTAGCTGATGCATAAATATTTGCCGCATCAATTTCTGATTGATTGCCCATTGGACGGCTATTCCTGATTGCTTCCCATTCTAAAGGATAATAATCCAAAGCATTTACCCTCTTATAATCTTTAATTGATCGAGAAGTCATACCTGTGCTTAAATTAAGTGAGAATTTATCTTTTTGTGATTTTCCTGATTTTGTTGTAATAATAATTACCCCATTTGCCGCTTTTGAACCATAAAGAGATGTTGATGAAGCATCTTTTAACACAGACAAACTTTCGATATCACTTGAATTCAAATTACTGATATCTCCCGCATAAGGAACACCATCTACAATATATAATGGCGTATTTGATCCATTGATAGAACTAAAACCACGAATTCGAACTTCCGGAGCCGCGCCAGGCTGACCGGCTGAACTCTGAATTTGAACTCCTGATGTTGAACCTTCTAAAACAGAAAGTGCATTTGTCAAAGGTCTATTTTCAAGCTGTTCAGATTTAATTTGAGAAGCTGAACCAACATATGAAGTTTTTTTGCTGTACCATATGCAACTACTACAACCTCATCCAATTCTTTTCCTTCTTCTTGTAATTTCACATTAATAACAGAAGCCGGACCAACTGTTATCGCATTATCTTTCATTCCCACATAAGAAAATATTAAAACATCTCCTGTCTTGGCTTTAATTGTGTATTTACCATCAAAATCAGATTGTGCCCCATTATTTGTTCCTTTTACCATAACATTTGCTCCTGGAATTGGACCTGAAGCATCTGAAATGACACCCGAAACTTTTCTTTCCTGTGCAAAAATCAATTGCATTCCTGTTACCAAAAACAACAACATCATTCTTACAATTTTTTGTTTCATTATTTTTTTTTGAGTTATTTGGGTGCAACTTAAAAATTTAAAATAATTTTAACAAGAATTAACTAACCATTTATACTTATATTTTAGTATTTATACTACAAATTTGATTTTAAATATTAACTTTTTATGTTAAATAAAAAATACTTTTAATTAATATTTCGTTAAATATCATTTAAAAAGTAAGAATTAACTTAAAAATATAATTATTTAAAAAAAATGATATAAGACATTTATTTTTACAAAAAACAATGATTATTAAAACAAAAAACCGCCTGAAATTTGATTCAGACGGCCCTGGAGCTTTAATTTATAATTTAAACTATAAATACTAAATTAATCTTTATCCCAGAATAATTTTGTGTATAATTTATCACCACCAATAGCATTTGTCTGCGGCATTATAATTTGTAACATTCAAAGTTTGCTCTCTAATTGGATATGCCATTCTTGATGGAATTTGTCCGTTTGCAATTGCATCAGCATTTGTTGGAGGCACGAGTGCTGGGAAATTTAATCGTCTTGTAAAAGTCCAACCTTCAAATCCTCTATTAAACATTGCATACCAAGCCTGCTCACCAATTTTTTGTTGCCAAGTTCCAGTTGCTGATGTATAAGCTACTGAAGGCTGTGATAAATATGCATTGGCTTCTGTCGTAGATATTCCCCAATCTTGCATCGAAGCTTTAATCGCATTATTGTAATGTAATTCTGCACTTCCGTCAATAGCTATTCCTCTCTCAGCGGCTTCGGCTAATAAAAATTCTACTTCAGCATAATCCAAGTAGGTTCCTTTAAAATCTGGCGCTTGAATGTTATCATTTATATGAGTAAATTTTCCAAAACTATTTTTAACTCCAATAACACCACCTTTATATGGCAAAGGATTTCCGTTTTCATCCTGTAAATTTTGTGCAAAATATGCCTTTGTTCTAGGATCATTTTTAGCTACCAATGCATCTACAAATGGCTTAGCAGGCACGAAATCATGTCTTCCTCCAAAAACCAAATCAACATAAAGCGGATTAGTATTAGGTACATTCGTTTCATACGATATTTTTGCATTGTCAGCATTTGACGAAAGCACATTTTTTGAAGCAGAAAGAATCGCCGCATCTGCAATGGCACTTTCCAAACCAGAAGCTTTCAGATTTATTCCTAGTTTTAATTTAACACTATTTGCAAATTTGATCCAAGAAGTCATATTGTCCCCATAAATAACATCGGCACTCCCGAAAGCGAGCATATCCAGGCTTAATGTTTTTAATACTTTCGTCTATTCGAACAATCAAATCTTTGTAGATATCTACAGCTTTATCATATTTTGGAAGATAATTCCCAGAGCCTTTAAATGCTTCAGAATACGGAATATCACCAAATGTATCAACTAAAATTTGGTATGAATAGACCGTTAAAATATCAATTAAAGCAAGCTGATTTTTTTAGTAGCAGTCTTAGCCGCAAACTCAGGATCAGAATCTAAAATCACTTCTTTTTCTATAGATGATTTTGCCATTACTAAATCATACAAAGATCCGTCGTTAGTTGTTGTACCAGCAAAATAAGCATTCCAGTGATTGCCTGAAATATTTCTTGTTGTCCATTGATAAACCGATTCATCAATATAAGTGGTTTCTGTCCATTGCTGATTTACAAGTCTAAATATATTTTTATTAACGCTAGTATTTACAACTTGTTCTGCAATACCTTTTTCTGCACTAGTAAAAAGGGAAAAAGCCGGAACTTCTGAAGGATTTTTTTATCCACATTTAAGTCAGTCAAGTCACTACAAGAACTTGTAAGTGCTAAAACACTTAAAAAATAAACTATTTTTTTCATGATATTGTATTAAAATTTAAATGTCAAATTGAAGCCTATATCTCTCGTAGTTGGCAATGAACCAACAGAATAGCCTCTAGAATTATTTCCAGAAGACAATCCACTTTCTGGATCAGCATAAGGCAAATGTTTACTTATGATCCATAAATTAGATCCTAGCAAACTAAAAGTTGCAGAATTGACAAATGTTCCTTCAAACATGCTCTTAGGAAAATTATACGAAATTGAAACTTCTCTTAATTTTACATAAGAAGCATCATATACAAATGCTTTTGCAGGCTCTGCTAAATAACCATAATTATTAGAGTAAATTCCTGGATTTTGTGACATTACTTTATTTGGAGTACCATCAGGAGCAACTCCTGGATTTAAAATACCTTTTTCACGAATATCTCCAGCGGCAGTTTCTTTATACAATCCCGTAGCCAGACCATAATACATATCTAAAGAAAAAATATCTCCTCCTTTTTGTGTGTCAATTAAAAAACTAAATGAAACATTTTTATAAGTAAATCTATTTCTCAAACCGCCAATCCAATCTGGAGTAACATTTCCTATTGTATTATCAGATGTTGTGGTAATCATATATTTACCCGTTTTTTGATCTATTGTTGGCTGGCCATTTGTATAAACATAATCGGTTCCTTTTATACTTCCGTATGCTTCATTAAGTGTTGCATTGGTTGTAACACCACCTTGAAAACTAGCTAACTGTAAATTTTCAATTCCTCCTGGTAATGAAATAACTTTACTTCTGTTATTAGACCAGTTTAAAGTAACATCCCAATTAAAATCTTTTGTTTTAATAGGTGTTCCTGTTATTTGAACCTCTAAACCTTTATTCTCAATATTTCCACCATTTACTATTGCATTAGTATAACCAGATACAGAAGAAACCGCAAAGAGAAACAATTTGATCTACAGAATTTGTTTTATAATAAGTAACATCAAATCCCAATCGTCTGTTAAGCATACTAGTTTCAAGACCTACCTCAAAAGATTTGGTTCTTTCTGGTTTTAGATTTGGATTTTTATTGATGTTTGGCAAAGTGTACATCGATTGATTATCAAAATTTGAACTTCTTACATAAGTATTTCTAAGTTGCAAAGCATCTGCATCATTTCCTACTTCAGCATAATTCATTCTAAATTTCCCCAAATTCAACCACTCTTGTTTCATCAAATTTGAAAACAAAACAGACCCTGAAACAGCAGGATATACATACGAATTATTTCCACTTGGAAGTGTTGAAGAAGCATCACGTCTAACAGAAGCGTCCAAAAAGTAAGTATCTTTATATCCTAAAGACCCTTGAGCGTAGACTCCGTTTACTTGTTTTGTGTATTTTGATTCTTGCGGAAAAGGTAAAGCATATCTAGAGTTTGATAATGCGTAAATTCCTGGAGTAACTAGACCCCCAATTGTTGATGAAAGAACACTTTCTCTATCATCTCTTCGTAGGTTTGCTCCCAATACTCCCGTCAAGCTAATATCTTCTCCAAATTTTTTATTAAAATTCAACATGAAGTCATAGTTAACTTCTTGAAAATTATTATCATTTCTTTGATAACCAGAATTTTCATCAACTGGAGACAATCCAAAACCTGAAGCAATAGAACCTACAGCTCTTCTTTCTTCTTGAAGTTCTTTATAAGTATCTAATGACACGCGTCCCATTGCACTTAACCAATCTGTAATTTTATAATTAAGAGATGCATAACTAAACAAACGTGTTCTACTATCTGAAGAATAATTTTGGTAACGAGTAAAATATGGATTATCCCAATATGCAGGCACTAATCCTTCTGGTGAACTAGGATCAGCCCAGTTCCAAGTAATGTTTTTACCTCCCGAAGCATTATAAACATTCTGCAATTCTTTTAAGTCAGTATTAGTTTGCCACCATTGTCTGAAATTACCAAGAATATTATCATTGTATCCTGTCGAGTTTCTACCTTTAGTGTTTTGCAAAGTCACAGCCGCATATGCATTTGCAGTTAATTTATCTGTAATGTTCTGACTAAATCTAGCGCTTAATTGATTTTTTTCAATTCGCTATTAGGCAAAATACCCGATTGAAGCGTATTTACATAAGACAATGAAAGACTAGATTTTTCAGTAGCTTTTTCAAGAGACAAACTATTTGTATTTGTTTGTGCTGTTTTGAAAAAAGTAATTGGTCCATTTTTAGCGACCTGCCAAGGTGTAGCAGTATTGTAGTTTTTTGAATAAGGAGTAAAAGCATCCCATTGATATACTGGTTGCCCTGTAAATGCATCTCCATATGAAGCATCGTTAGACGTATCTACTGTAGGAATTTTGCTTTCTGGATCCAAAAATGAACTTCCGATCCCGTAACCTGAACCATATTTATCTTGATACTTAGGAAATGTAGATTTATCAACCGTTCCAACTGTAAAATTGCTCGAAAAAGTGAAGCCAACCTTTTTATCTTCTTTTTCCCTTTTTTAGTAGTAACCATTACAACTCCATTTGCCGCTCTCGATCCATATAAAGCTGTTGCAGCAGCACCTTTAAGAATATTAATACTCTCAATATCTTCTTGATTTATATCAGATACGCTGTTTCCATAATCATAACCTCCACGACCAGTTGTTTGCGTAGTAGTATTATTATTTGTGTTATCAACTGGCACACCATCAATTACCCAAAGCGCTTGATTATTTCCCGTAAGAGATTTATTTCCACGAATCACAACATTTGTAGATCCACCAAAATTTGTATTTCTTGAAACTTCAACACCAGTCGCTTTTCCAGATAAAAGATTCGAGACATTCGCATTTCCCGCTCCTCCATCTAAATCTTTACCTGAAATTTGTTGGGTTGCATAACCTAACGATTTTTTCTCTCTTAACTCCCATTGCGGTAGTTACTACTACGCCTTCAAGTTCTACAGACGAATCAGTCAATTTTACATTAATTACCGAAGAGCTTGTCGCAATTTCTTGCGTTCTCATTCCGATGTAAGTAAATACCAGAGTTTGATCTGGTGAAGCCTTAATTACATACTTTCCGTCAAAATCAGTTTGCGCTCCTAATTTTGTGCCTTTAACTAAAATGCTTACCCCCGGCAAAGGAATCCCAGCATTATCTGTAACTGTTCCTGTAATTTTTTTTCTTGAGCAAATGATATTTGCATCATTAGAATAAAAAACAGTACAATCAATCTTGTAAATTTTTGTTTCATCTGTTCTATTTTTATTTGAATTTGGGTGCAACTTATAAAATTAAAACAATTTTAACAAGAAATTTATTTTAATTAACATTATTAAATATAATACTATTACTACAATTAAATAGAATATATAATGTTTTTTAAGATATAACCTACTTTTAATTCATTTTTAATCAAGACAATAAATAAAAATGTAAGAATCAGAAAAGTTTTTAAATCAACAAAAAATTATATAAAAGTCACTTTTTTAAGCTTTTACCAAAACATTAATAAAACAAACGAACTTCCTAAAAATAAAAAAACCGCCTAGATCATGTCTAGACGGTTTAATTCTCTTAATATTTATACTAAAAGCGTACTAATTCAAAATAGATAAAAATGAATAAGAGATTTTTTATATATGAATTTCAATATTTTTACTGAAACAAATTTACATAGGAATTGAACTACAAAAAACCTCTTTAAGTTTAAAAAACAATAAAAAAAGCCAATGTTTTTTTTTGGCTTTTATATTAAGAAGGTTCTAAACCTAATTCATGATATTATTTAGATTCTGCACATTCAGAATAAGCAATAGCATGTTTTGTTAAATCTGTCCATTTTGGTTCTGGATTTGCGGAAATTAACTTTTCACAGCTTCCCCATAACGGAGCAAATTCTTTTTTATACTCTTTTTCTTTAATAAAAATGCTGGTGAGTCTTTTTTAGCAACGTAATAAGATTTAGCATCACCTCCAACAAATTTAACTCCACCAACTCCTAGCGATGTTGTTTTTTTGCATAAGGATCACAGTAAATTTTAAACTCTTTACTAAATGCAGGATTTAATAACTGCATTAATAGCTTTGAAGTTTTTTCTTTACTTTCACTTCGGCAGTTTCAAAATAAGCATACCCTTCTTTAATGTATTCTTGATTCAATTTATCATCATTCCATTTGTTATAATTGGAGATAAAATTCAAATTTTTGCCTAAATTATCAAGTCCGCTTGGTGGCAAATACATATATTTAATATCTTCTGGTTTTAGTTTGTGTTTTTTTCCAGTTGCGTCTTGTAACTTAATAAATTCAATTAATCCTTTGTCTCTGTCAATATCACGAATAGTCCCACTAATCTCTGTTCCGTCTACTAGAGTAATATAAGCTGTTTTACTGTGTGAAAATCCATAAGATGGAGCAATTAAATCTTGCGCTTTCATAGCAGTAAATGCAAAAAGAATCATCATAAATAGTAAAAGTTTTCTAATCATTATTTTGGTTTTAAAATTTTGCCTACTCTCTCGATTTTCGGCTTCCTCGAATATTATTGTCTCTAAAAAACTATTTATATTTTTTAGCCTTATGAATTATTATTAATAAAAATTTTCTTACTGCAAACATACACATAAAAACAATAGTTATAAATTTTACCTTTCATTTTTTATACGAAAATTCATTCGTTTAATTCTTTATACATTATAACAATAGTTACTTCAATTTTTCATTTAAAAAAAACAGCCATAATGGATTCGTTAGTAAAAAAAGAGTCGATAATTAAATTATCGACTCTTTTCTATTATATTTTTTAAAAAATTACATCCTCTCTGGAACTTCAATACCTAACAAACTGAATGCAGATTTAATAACTTCGGCAACTTTCTGAGAAAGCTGTACTCTAAAAATCTTTTTCGTCAAATCAACTTCACCTAAAATATGAACAGATTGATAAAATGAATTATATTCTTTTACCAAATCATATGTATAATTTGCAATTAAAGCAGGACTGTGATTTTGTGCTCGCATTTTGAATTACTTCTGGAAAAAGTTCGATTTGTTTTACCAATTCTTTTTCTTTTTCATGAAGTTCTTCGATTTCTATTTTGGCAGAGAAATCAAAATCGGCTTTGCGGATTATTGACTGAATTCTCGCGTATGTATATTGAATAAACGGACCTGTATTTCCAGCAAAATCAACAGATTCTTCTGGATTGAACAAAATACGTTTTTTAGGATCTACTTTTAAAATGTAATATTTCAAAGCGCCAAGACCAATTGTTTTGTATAATTTGGCTTTTTCATCAGCAGAATAACTGTCTAATTTCCCTAAATCTTCAGAAATTTGTTTTGCAGTATCGGTCATGTCTTGCATCAAATCATCGGCATCTACAACAGTTCCTTCACGGCTTTTCATTTTTCCAGATGGCAAATCAACCATTCCGTATGATAAATGATATAAACTTGAAGCCCAGTCAAAACCTAATTTTTTCAAGATCAAGAATAAAACTTTAAAATGATAATCTTGCTCGTTTCCAACTGTATAAACCATTCCTCCAACATCTGGCATATCTTTTACACGTTGAATTGCAGTTCCAATATCTTGTGTCATGTAAACCGCAGTTCCGTCAGAACGCAATACAATTTTACGATCAAGTCCTTCGTCTGTCAAATCAATCCAAACTGAACCATCTGGATCTTTTTCAAAAACGCCTTTATCTAAACCTACCTGAACAACATCTTTTCCTAATAAATAGGTATTGCTTTCGTAGTAATATCTATCAAAATTAACTCCAAGATTAGTATATGTAGTTTCGAAACCTGCATAAACCCATTGGTTCATCATTTTCCAAAGCTCAATTACTTTTTCATCACCAGCTTCCCATTTTTTAAGCATGTCTTGTGCTTCAATAATAATTGGCGCTAATTTTTTAGCTTCTTCTTCAGTTTTCCCACTCTCTATGATTTGGTTAATTTCTGTTTTGTAAGCTTTGTCAAACTCCACATAATATTTACCAACTAATTTATCGCCTTTTAAACCAGAAGTTTCAGGAGTTTCTCCATTTCCAAATTTTTCCCAAGCCAACATCGATTTGCAAATATGAATTCCGCGATCATTGATGATTTGAGTTTTGTACACTTTTTTCCTGAAGCTTTTAATATTTCAGCAACCGAATATCCTAATAAATTATTACGAACGTGACCTAAGTGCAAAGGCTTGTTTGTGTTTGGAGAAGAATATTCTACCATAACCGCTTTTTCGGCTGGATTAGGTGCTACATATCCAAACTGTTTTTGGTCTTTAATTCCATTAAAGAAATTCAAGTAATAACTATCTGAAATTACAATATTCAAAAAACCTGAAACTACATTAAAGCGTGCCACTTCAGAAACATTTTCAACCAGATAATTTCCAATTTTATTTCCTAATTCTGCTGGATTGCTTTTGATGACTTTCAGCAATGGGAAAATTACCATTGTAATATCGCCTTCAAACTCTTTTCTGGTAGTTTGAAACTCGATTTTATCAACTGAAACATCAAATAATGCTTGTATTGCTTTTTGTATAGAAGGTGTAAGAATTTGTGATAATGACATGTAACTTATTTTAAAGTGAGCAAAGATACAGCTTATTCATCAATTACAGAAAATGAAAAACATATAAAATCGAACAAAACGTTTAGAATTTCTTAAAAAAGCCTTTTATAATAATGTTAAAATTATCAAAAAATTAAAACGCTAATATCCTACAAAACAGGAGATCATAAATAAATCATAAAAATAATTCGTTTTTTCTTGTAACATATCTAATGTAAAAGAGTCTTAATAGTGACTTCAAATTTATTTGAAGCAAAAAAATCTAACAAAAACAAAAGAAACAATCATCATCAATCAAATCAAATAATCAATTAATTATTATGAAATTAAAAATTTTTCTGTTCGCATTGTTTAGTTTAATTGCAACAGCACAGGCCCAGAATTCCGGGACAGTCTCGGGAAAAATTATCGAGAAATCGAATAACGCACCAATTTCTTATGCAACTGTTTCTATCAAAGAAAACGGAAAAGTAGTATCAGGTGTTAACACAGATGACAATGGTGATTTTACAATCAAAAATTTAGCTTTAAAAAGCTACACTATCGAAATTCAATATATTGGTTTCAAAAAATATGTTGGTTCATTAATTTTAAGCGAAAACAGAAAAACTGCTACAGTAAATGTTTCTCTTGAAGAAGAAGCAACACAGTTAAAAGGTGTAAATATTGTTGCTGAACGTTCGACAATTGAACAAAAAATTGACCGTAAAGTAATCACTGTTGGTAAAGATTTGACAACGGCTGGAGCTTCTGCTTCTGATATCATGAGTAACATTCCATCAGTAAATGTTGATCAGGATGGAAAACTTTCGCTTCGCGGAAATGACAATGTACGTGTGTTAATTGACGGACGTCCGTCTAACATTGATCCTGCTCAATTATTGAAACAAATTCCATCGACTTCTATCAAAAAAATTGAGTTGATTACAAATCCAAGTGCTAAATACAATCCAGAAGGAATGTCTGGAATCATCAACATCGTATTACATAAAAGCGCAAACACTGGTTTCAACGGAAGCTATAGTGGAGGTATTACTTTTGGAGAAACTGCAAAGTACAATCAGTCACTTGATTTGAACTACAAAACTGGAAAAGTAAACTTTTTTGGAAACGGAGGTCAAAACTTTGGTACATATTACAACAAAGGAAGAATCCAAAGATTAGATCAAGATATTGAACAAAACTTGAAAATTTCTAACGAAAATGACAATTACTTGTACAAGTTAGGAATGGATTATTTGATCAATGACAAAAATACTTTGTCATTCTATACAAATCAAAACAAATCGACTGGAAACGGAAATGTAATTACTGATATTGATTACAATAATGCTGATCCAAATATTTTTAATATTTACCAAGATTCGCACTATAAAGGGCCAACAAAAACTGGAACTTATAATTTAGCTTACAAACATATTTTCAAAAAAGAAGGACATACTTTAGATTTTGAAGGTAACTACAGCGACACTAAAGCAGATCAAAATGCGAGTTTCAACACAACAACAACAAGACCTGATAATACTTCAAATAATGTAATTTACAGCGATCAAATTGGTGACCAAAGAAAATTGAGCACAATAAACGTTGATTATGTAAATCCGTTGAATGACAAAACTACGCTTGAAGCTGGTGCTGAAGCTAGACTTACAAGAACAAACAACGATTACAACACTGGTAATCCACTAGTTCCTGTTGATGAAAGAGTTTCAAACTACACTTACGACACTGATATTTACTCAGCTTATGTGACTTTTGGACAAAAATTCAAAAAATTCAGCTACCAATTAGGAACTCGTTTTGAAAGCTATAAAGTTCAAGCTAATTTAAATTACGGCTTTAAAACTTTCAATGATGACTATATTACTTTATATCCATCAGCTTATTTGACTTATAATTTGAATGAGAAAAATGTTCTTCAATTTAGCTACAGCCGTCGTGTTGACCGCCCGAGTATTGAGCAAACAAAACCAATTCGTGAGTTCTCAACTCCGTTAGTAACTTCATACGGAAATCCTGAATTAAGGCCTCAGTTTACAAACTCTGTTGAAGTAAATTACACTAAAACTCTTGAAAAAGGAAGTGTAACTACTGGAGTTTTTGTAAGAAGCATTAATGATCAAATAGGTAGAACTTTAAGTCCAGACCCAAGTAATCCAGCACAAAAACAGATTTTAAGTTATACGAACTTTGATCATAATAGTGCGTATGGTTTTGATGTTTCATTGAATTACAAGATCACTAAATGGTGGGATATTCAGCCATCTATTGACTTTTCAAGCATCAAACAGCAAGGTGTAGTTTTTAAATACGACCCAATAACAAATACAAGTTCGCCTCTTGAACGCAGTGTTACAACAACAGCGTTCAATGGACGTATGAACTCTAACTTTAAACCAACAAAACGTTTAAGCTTTTTATTATTTGGTTTTTACAGAGGACCTGTTGAAGATATTCAACAAAACAGACACGAAATGTACAAAATGGATATTGGTTCACGTTATACATTGTTAGACAACAAAATGAACATTAGCTTACGTTTCAATGATGTTTTCAAAACAATGAAATATGCTTTTGATGGAATTTATCCTTATCCTCAAACAGGTCAGTTTTCTTGGGAAAGCAGAACAGTTTATTTAGGTTTGACTTACAACTTTGGTGGAGCAAAAATCAAAAACCTGCAACGTAAACAAAGAGAAGATAACACTAATAAAGGTGGTGGCGGAATGTTTTAATCCCACTTTGATTAGTAGATTTTAATAGTTCTTGTAGAAAAGAAAAGCCTGGAGTATGCCAACTCCAGGCTTTTTTATTTTAGATTATAAAAAATTCCTTAATTCTTTAATTTCTTCCGGATTTGCAATTTCGGACTTGTCTGTGATTGCTGATGAATGATAAAAAGTTGGTGTCAATTTATCTTGCAGTAATTTTATATTTGAAGATCTTAAACCTCCGCCCGGCATGATTTCAATTCGGTCTTTAGCTAATTTTTGAATTTTTTCTAAATCAAAAATTCCTTCTTCAACATTTTTTCCTGTGCCTGAAGTCAAGATTGTCTGAAAACCACATTCAATAACATCTTCAAGTCCTTTTTCAATTGAATCTACAACATCAAAAGCGCGGTGAAAAGTGCATGATAAAGGATGTGCTAAATGCACCAATTCTTTATTTTGCTTTTTATTGACTTTTCCATTTTCTTTTAAAATTCCGAAAACAAAACCATCAACCCCTAGCTTTTTATACTGTTTGATATCTTGTTTCATTTCTGTCAATTCTTCATCAGAATAAACAAAATTACCGCCACGAGGCCTTATAATGACATGCATTTTTATTTTTACGCTTTCGCGGACTTTCACTACTAAAATAGAATTTGGGGTTGTCCCTCCTAATTCCATGTTTTCACACAGTTCAATTCTGTCCGCACCGCTTTCCTGAGCAATTATTGCCGACTCATAATTGAAACATGCTATTTCTAGTTGATTTTTTTCATTGTGAATATCTAAAAAGGCTTAGACTTCGCTCAGCCTGACAACAATTAATTAATTGACTTTTAACTCGATTGTCATCCTGAGCGAAGTCGAAGGCTAAATTACAATTAAAGTTCTTTTTTATTAAATTTTTTATGACTTGATTCATTTAAACATTCCGATAATTTTTTCAAATCTTCCCATTTATCATTTATTATTGCCTCTTTCTTTTTACGACTCCAGCCTTTTACCTGTTTCTCAAATGCAATAGCTTGATTCACATCATTAAATTCTGTATAAAAAACTAATTCGAGTGGCCTTTTATTGAAGGTATAACATTCTTTGTTTAGACCGTAATTATGTTCATTTAACCTTCTTTCAATGTTATTGGTAAATCCTGTATAATAACTATCATCAGAACATTTTAGTATATAGACATAATATAGCTTCATTTTATTTAAAAGTTTTATTTAAATAAAAGTAAGAAAAATATTCTTTTTTTTAATATAGATTTCAGCATTCCAATTGTCACCCTGAGCGAAGTCGAAGGGCGTTCCTATTGGCACGTGGGCTTCGACTCCGCTCAGCCTGACAATACAACCTAACTTATCAACGAGATATAAAAAAACCTGCTCCAAAAATGAAGCAGGTTCCAAAAAATATAATGTAAGATGATTATTTTACCATTTAATAATAGCGCTCGCCCAAGTGAATCCACTTCCAAAAGCGACTAAAACAACTGTATCTCCAGATTTTATTTTTCCTTGTTCCCAAGCTTCAGTCAAAGCAATTGGAATAGATGCTCGCAGTAGTATTACCATATTTCTGAATATTATTATGAACCTGATCATCAGATAATTTGAATTTATTCTGAATGAATTGTGAAATTCTCAAATTCGCCTGATGCGGAATCAACATATCAATATCCGAAACTTGCAAACCATTTGCTTCTAACCCTTCGTTGATAACCTCTGCAAAACGAACTACTGCATTTTTAAATACAAATTGTCCATTCATATACGGATAATAACTTTCGTCATTCGGGTCGTTATCTGCAATAATATCAGTTACCCAACGCGCGCCCATTCCAGGTGCTTGCAACGCCAATTCTTCAGCATGTTGTCCTTCTGAATGCAAGTGCGTTGACAAAATTCCTTTTGTTAAATCTTCTTCACGGCTCAAAACAGCCGCTCCAGCTCCATCTCCAAAAATTACCGAAACACCACGTCCGCGTGTTGTCATGTCTAATCCTGTCGAGTGAACCTCAGAACCGATAACCAAAATATTTTTATACATTCCGGTTTTAATATATTGATCAGCAACAGAAATTGCATAAACAAAACCTGAACATTGGTTTCTAACATCTAAAGCTCCAACAGTTCTCAATCCCAAATCTCTCTGAACCAAAACTCCTGGCCCTGGAAAATAGTAATCTGGACTTAATGTAGCAAAAACTACAAAATCAATATCTTCTTTGGCTACGCCAGAACGTTCTATTGCAATTTTAGTCGCTTTTACTCCCATTGAAGTTGTAGTGTCTTCTCCGCGAATGATATGTCTGCGCTCCTGAATTCCAGTTCTTTCCTGAATCCATTCGTCGTTAGTATCCATAATCTTAGACAAATCATCGTTGGTTACAACATTTGAAGGAACATAATATCCTAAGCCCGCTATTTTTGAATGATACATATTCTTTTATTGTTTGTTAAAAATTGGATTGCAAATTTACGTATAGTTTAAAACATAAGCGTCCAAATTACTATTTTTTTCGTTATTAGCAATTTAATATAGTTTAATTCTAAAGTTCATCAAAACTATTTCTTTTGAAAAAAATCAGCTTTTTGCCAAAAACAATGAAAAATCTTTAAATTATGCTTTAAAATGTAACAAGATTAAAGTACTTTAGTCAAACATTACGAATACCATTTTTCAAACCCCTAAAATTCAAATTATGAAATTAAAGGTTACAGTCGCTCTTATTTCTAAGCTTCGGCTTTTTTGCTTCTGCCCAAGAAAATTTAACCTACCAAAAACCATCCAAATCTATTTTAGATTTAGCCGATTACGAACGAGCTCCGACAGTATCAATGGATACTAAAAAGGAATATATGTTGCTAATGTACCGACCAACTTATAAAACATTAGATGACTTAAATCAAGAAGAACTTCGCTTGGGCGGATTAAGAATCAATCCTATAACTAACATTTCAAGTACAGTAACCTATTTAAACAACTTAAAAGTTCGCAAAATAAATAGTACTGCCGAAGTACAAGTAACTGGTTTGCCGCAAAATCCTAAAATCAGTAATATTTTATGGTCTCCAAATGACAAAAAAATATTGTTTTCGCATACTACAGCAACAGGAGTTGAACTTTGGGTTTTAGATGTTGCAACTGCAAGCGCTACAAAACTTACAGATGCTACTGTAAACGCAAATCTTGGGAATCCTTTCAACTGGTTTTCAGACAATGAAACGATTCTAGTAAAAATGCTTCCAAAAAACAGACCAGCGTTATTAGATGCTAAAAAAGATTTGCCAACGGGACCAATTATCTCAAATACTTCTGGAGAAAAATCTCAAAACAGAACCTATCCAGATATGTTGAAAAACAAAAATGATGAAGTAAATTTTGAAAACATTATTACTTCTGAATTATACAAAGTAAATCTTAATGGAAACGCGACATTGTTTAAAGAAGTCGCAATGTTTTCAGGCGAAAGAATTTCTCCTGACGGCAATTACATTATGCTTACTACAATCCAAAAGCCATTTTCATATGTAGTTCCCTTGTACAGATTCCCTTCAAGAACAATTGTTTATGATTCAAGAGGAAAAGAAATTAAAACCGTAAATGAAGTGCCATTGAGCGAAATTATGCCAAAAGGTTTTATGGCCGTTAGAAAAGGAAAACGTGAAATGGCATGGAGAAACGATAAACCTGCTACATTAGCATTTGTAACTGCTTTAGACGAAGGAGATCCAGCAAACAAAGTAGAATTTAGAGATGAAGTTTTTCTGTGGGAAGCACCTTTTACAAACAATCCAACCTCATTGGTGAAACTACCCCAACGTTTCAGTGATATAACTTGGGGGAATGATAATGTTGCGGTTGTTTCGGACGAATGGTACGATACACGCAATACAAAAACATATTTAATTAATCCATCAAATCCAAGTGAAAATCCAAAACTGATTACGGATAGAAATTCGCAAGATCTTTACTCTGATCCAGGTGTATTTGAAACCAGAAAAAATGACTACAACAAATATGTTTTAGCGATCGAAAACGACAATGCGTTTCGTATTGGTGAAGGGTTTACTAAAGCTGGCCAATTTCCTTTCATCGACGAATTCAATCTAAAAACGTTAAAATCAAAACGCATTTATACTTCTTCATATAAAGATAAAAAAGAAGTTCTAATGGAAATTGAAGATTTTAAATCTGGAAAAGTTTTAGTTCAGATTCAATCTAAAAGCGAATATCCGAATTATTATTTCAGAAACATTAAAAAACAAAACAGTCTGACTCCAATTACTGCTTTTAAAAATCCTTTCGAAAGCATTAAAGATGTTAGCAAAGAAGTAATCAAATACAAACGTAAAGATGGTGTCGAGCTTTCTGGAACTTTGTATTTGCCTGCTGGTTACGACAAAGTTAAAAAAGAGAAATTGCCTTTATTAATTTGGGCTTATCCTGCAGAATACAAAGACAAAAACAGTGCTGGACAAGTGACTCAAAACTCAAATGAATTTACGGTTCCGTATTATGGATCATTTGTGTATTGGGTTACAAAAGGATATGCCGTTTTAGATGATGCTCGCTTTCCCAATTATTGGAGAAGGAACAACAGAACCAAATGACAATTTTATTACACAATTAGTTGACAATGCCGAAGTCGCGATTAATGCTGTTGATGCTTTAGGATACATCAACCGTAAAAAAGTAGCTGTTGGCGGACATTCATACGGTGCTTTTATGACCGCTAACTTATTGACGCATTCTAATCTTTTTGCTTGCGGAATTGCGAGAAGTGGTGCATATAATAGAACCTTGACCCCTTTTGGATTCCAAACAGAACAACGCAATTATTGGGAAGTTCCGGAAGTTTACAACGCTATGTCTCCATTTATGAATGCTGACAAAATGAAAACTCCAATTTTATTGGTTCACGGTGAAGCCGATAATAATCCTGGAACTTTCACTTTACAAACAGAACGTTATTTCCAAGCTTTAAAAGGATTAGGAGCCAATGCTAGAATGGTGATTTTGCCGAAAGAAGCACACAGTTATGTTGCTAAAGAAAACATTTTGCACCTTCTTTGGGAGCAAGATCAGTTTTTAGAAAAATATTTGAAAAACTAAATCCCTAATTTGATTCCAAAATTAAACCCGACAGATTTTTAAAAATCTGTCGGGTTTAATTTTTTTCTAGGGATTCAGAATTTTCTAATTAAAGATAATTTAAGCCAAGGAAAATTTCCTGTTCAAGAGGCAGATCAATTTCGCTTTCAAAAAAGATCAATTGTCTTTTAAAAACGGTTTCAATCAAATAATGATTTCCTCTAAAATAAGTCCTTCTGATTTTTACCGGAAGCTTTGATTCTGAAACCATTTTAAATTGGTGAGGATAAACCAATGTTTTGTGGCTTTCATCTTCATAATCCAACAATAAATGTGTTGCAACTTCATTCACTTCACCAAATAATGAAGCCACATATTTAGTTTGAGGATCTTCATAAATTTTTGTTGGATCGCCTTTTGTGATCAATTCGCCATTTCGCATTACAATTGCTTCATCTGCAAATGACAAAGCATCTGTGCTGTCGTGAGTTGCAATGATACATGTAATACCTTTTTGCTTTAAATATCTAAACAAATTTCGACGCAAAGCATTTTTTCTAAAAGCATCGATTTGGCTGAAAGGCTCATCTAGCAAAATTACTTCAGGCTCCAATGCTAAAACTCTAACTAGCGCGACTCTTTGCTGTTGGCCTCCACTCAAAAATTTCGTTTTTACATTAGCAAAATTTTCCATTTCGACCATTTCCAATAGTTCCTGAACACGGAGTTTTTTCATATTGGCAAATCCATTCGACAAAAACTTCCCAACATTCTCGGCAACGGTTTCATATGGAGACAAATCAAAATCCTGAGCCAGATATTTCATATACGGCATTCCTGGAATCAAATTGTATTTTGGTCCCAAAACTGGTTTTTCATCATAGAATATCTTGCCTTCGTCTAAATCATATAAACCGTAGATAAGTTTAAGCAATGTACTTTTGCCACAGCCGCTTTCGCCTATGATAGCGATATTCTCTCCTTTATTTACAGTAAAAGAAACATTGTTTATAACAGGTTTATCGGTGTACGAAAAAGAAATATTTTGAATGTCGAGCATGAGTTGAATTTGAGAGTTCAAATTTACAATGTTTAATTTCTAAAGTCAAAAAAAAGCCGCTTCAATTAAGAAACAGCTTTTAATAAATTTTATTGCCTTTTAGAACTATTTTCCAGCTTCGGCTTTAGCATCATTTACCATTTTGTCATTTGCAGTAATTGCAAACTCTACACGACGGTTTTGGCTTCTTCCTTCTGGCGTATCATTTGTTGCAATTGGATCAGCGATTCCTAAACCTGAAGTTTTGAAACGGCTAGATTTTAATCCTTTTGAAACTAAATAAGCTTGAACAGAAGTCGCTTTTTGTCCTGATAATGTCAAGTTATAATCTGGTTTCCCTGTATTATCAGTATAACCGAAAATTTCAATATTAGTATCTCCATATTCATTAAACACAGGAACTAATTTATCCAAATTTGCTTTTGCAGTAGCCGTCAAAGTTGATTTGTTGGTATCAAAACGAACAGCATTTTCGTTCAAAGTCAAGTGAATTCCTTCACCAACTCTTTCAACATCTGCACCTGGAAGCGCTTGGTCGATCTCACGTGCTTGTTTGTCCATTTTATTCCCAATAAGAGCTCCAGTTCCTCCACCTACAGCGGCTCCAATAGCGGCTCCTAAGGCGAGCATTACCACCGTGCCCTAAATTATTTCCTAAAATACCTCCAATTACCCCACCAGCAACTGCACCAATTCCAGCTCCTTTTTGTGTGTTGTTTGCATTTTGTACAGATTCACAGCTAGTAAAAAAACTAGCTACAACCATTAAACAGCTTATACCTAAAACAGTTATCTTTTTCATTTTCTATATTTTTTTAATATTAATTAGCTCTTTGAAATTGGTATACCACATCTTTAGTCTGACCACCAACATTAATGTTGTCGATTAACTGAAAAGAACTTTCAGTTACTCCCGCAACTTTAAGCAAATAACCATCTCTTACTTTCTTAGCTTTTTCACCTGCATTAAGAATTTTAAGAATAAACATGCCCTGATTGTTAATACTCCAAACAATTGGAGAATTAAATGCTGTACAGCTTGGAGAATTCAAAGCCATTGTTCCTTTGTTGTTATTAGAAATAAAGCTCCAAGTGCTCGCCAACAAAACATTTTGAATCGGCAAGATCAAATGAATTTACTTTAATATAGTCAGAACCTGGATATGACACATTTGTTAATACCCAATTTCCTTTAAGTGCTACTTGAGTTGATTTGTCAAGTTTAGTTGAAAGTGTTGGCGCTTGCGCTTCAGTTGAAGCAGTTGTAGACGAAGCTGATTTACACGCAAAAAACATCGTGGCGATCATGCAAATGAAAATTATTTTCTTCATTTTGTACATTATTTAAGTTAATACTTACACGTTTAACAATTATTATACCACAAATATACGATTCGTTAGGATAATTTCTCTTCCAAAATCTATTTATTTTCTTTCAAAATTAACACTTCCGACATTTTGTCACCCAGAAAATAATTGGTATTCTATTTGAATAAATGAAAATCATCAGATTAAACTCAAAAATTAAAAAAATATGACAACAGGTAAAATTAATGTTTCAGTAGAAAACATCTTTCCCTTAATCAAAAAGTTCTTATACAGCGACCACGAAATCTTTTTGCGCGAGCTGGTTTCAAACGGAACTGATGCTACTTTAAAATTAAAACACCTTATCAGCATTGGCGAAGCTAAAGTTGAATATGGAAATCCAATCATCGAAATCAAAATCGATAAAGAAGGCAAAAAAATCCACATTATCGATCAAGGTTTGGGTATGACTGCCGATGAAGTAGAAAAATACATCAACCAAGTTGCTTTTTCTGGAGCAGAAGAATTCTTGGACAAATACAAAGATTCTGCTAAAGATTCTGGAATTATTGGGCACTTTGGTCTTGGTTTCTATTCTGCATTTATGGTTGCTGAAAAAGTAGAAATCATTACAAAATCATACAAAGATGAGCCTGCGAGCACACTGGACATGTGATGGAAGCCCAGAATTCACTTTAGAACCAGCTGACAAAACTTCACGCGGAACAGAAATTATCCTTCATATTGCTGAAGATTCTTTAGAATTCTTAGAAGATTCTAAAATCAGTGGATTGTTGAGCAAATACAACAAGTTCATGCCTATTCCAATCAAATTTGGAACAAGAACAGAAACCCTTCCAAAACCTGAAGATGCGCCTGAAGATTACGTTAATGAAACTGTTGAAATCGACAATATCATCAACAATCCAAATCCAGCTTGGACAAAACAGCCTTCTGAATTATCTGATGAAGACTATAAAAACTTCTACAGAGAATTGTATCCAATGCAATTTGAAGAACCATTATTCAACATTCATTTAAATGTAGATTACCCTTTCAACTTGACTGGTATTTTGTATTTCCCAAAATTGGGTACTGATATGCAGATCCAGAAAGACAAAATTCAGTTGTACCAAAACCAAGTTTACGTAACAGATAACGTAGAAGGAATTGTTCCTGAATTCTTGACGATGTTAAAAGGTGTGATTGATTCTCCAGATATTCCGTTGAACGTTTCTCGTTCTGGCTTACAGGCTGACGGAGCGGTTAAGAAAATCTCAAACTACATCACTCGTAAAGTTGCGGATAAATTAAAATCATTATTCAACGAAAACCGTGCTGATTTTGAAGCAAAATGGAACGACATTAAAATCGTTTTGGAGTACGGAATGCTTTCTGAAGACAAATTCTACGAAAAAGCCGGAGCATTTGTTTTGTATCCAACTGTAGATGACACTTATTTCACTTTAGAAGAATTAAAAGAAAAACTAAAAGAAAACCAAACTGATAAAGATGGCAAATTAGTTGTTCTTTATGCAGGAAACAAAGATGCTCAACACTCATATATTGAGGCCGCAAAAGAAAAAGGTTACGAAGTATTGCTGTTAGACTCTCCTATTATTTCGCATTTAATTCAAAAAATCGAAAACGACAATAGCGGATTGACTTTTGTTCGTGTTGATTCTGACCACATTGACAACTTAATCAAAAAAGAAGAAAATGCAATTTCGAAATTATCTGATGACGAAAAAGCGACTTTAAAAACTTCTTTAGAAGCTTATATTCCAAAAGCATACAGCGTTCAGCTAGAGGCTATGGATTCGCAAGCGACTCCATTCATTATTACGCAACCAGAATTTATGCGAAGAATGAAAGAAATGAGTCAAACTGGCGGCGGCGGAATGTTCGGAATGGGTAATATGCCAGAAATGTACAATTTGGTTGTAAATACAAATTCTGACCTGGCTTCAAGCATTTTGAATACTGAAGATAAAACACACCAAGAACATTTGGTAAAACAAGCTCTAGATCTAGCTAAATTATCACAAAACCTTTTAAAAGGTGAAGCTTTGACTGCTTTTGTAAAAAGAAGTTTCGAGATGATCAAATAAGATTTTCATCCTAAAACAACCTCAAAAATCCTGTAAGTTTTGCTTACAGGATTTTTTTATTGCAATTCATTTTTTTTGTTACATTTGAAGACCTTTAAAATCTAATCTTAAACAAAAAACTACTATGAAAAAAATTGCCATTTTAGTCACAACAGTTTGTGCTACAGCACTTACTTACATTTCATGCTCAGGCGGTGACGACATTGCCAACCAAACAGACACTACAGCTGTTGGCGCTTCAATTTCTATCGATGCCGCTAACGAAATGGACGTCAACACAGGATTATCTGTAACTAACAGCTCAACAACATCAAAACCTGCGGCAGCTGGTTTGCGCAACAATTACCGTTTCCGCCGGAACTTATCCTAAAGTATACACAGTAGATTATGGAACTACAGGATGCGTTGATAACCAGCTTACAAGAAAAGGAAAATTAAAACTTACACTTACTGGACCAGTAACTACTACAGGAAGCAAATTGACAATTGAAAGAATTGATTATTCGATTAATGGAATTAAGCTTGAAGGAACAATTGAATACACAAACACTACAACAGTTGCGACTGTACCACAATTCACTAGAAAAGTTACCAATGGAAAATTTACTGATTTATTAGGCAGAGTGTACACAAACTCTGGAAGCTATACAGTAAAACAAACTGCAGGTGTCGACACTCCATTTGTTCTTGAAGACAACGTTTACGAAATGACTGAAGGAACTCACACTGTAACTACAGATAAAGGAGCAACTTTGACATTGACTGTTCAAGAATCTTTGGTTAAAAAATATTCTTGCCAATACATTTCAAAAGGAAAATTGAAAATCGAAGGCGGATTCCTAAAAGGTGTTATCGACTACGGAAACAATGACTGCGACAGCAAATTCACTTACACACACGAGAGTGGTGTGAGCTACAATTTGCAAATGTAAAAGTCTCATTTTTATAAAAATACAGCAATCCCAATTTAGAAATAGATTGGGATTTATTTTTTATTAAAATTTTAATCACACCTACTACATTCAAACTATTTTCTTTATTTTGCACCAAAATCTAAAAACCAATGAAAAAATCGATTATTGCCTTTGCGAGCAATTGCCCTACTAGCATCATGCGACAAAAAAGAAACACCTACTGACCACGTACACCTTACAGGAAACATTAAAGGATTAAAAGAAGGAACTTTATATATTCAAAGAATTGTTGACACATCACTTGTGGCAATCGACAGTGTTAAAATTGACGGAAGCTCGGCTTTTGAAAGAGATATCAAATTAGAATCTCCAGAAATGCTTTATTTGTTTTTAGACAGAGGAGTTAGCAACTCTATGGACAATAATATTTTATTTTTCGCAGAGCCTGGAAACATTAATATCGACACCAACCTAGACAACTTTATTTATAGTGCCAAAATCACAGGATCAAAAAACCAAGAATTATACGAAGAGTATAAAAAAATAAACAACCGTTTTAATGATGAAAGTCTAGCATTGGTGGAGCCAAGATTTAAAGCGATGAAAAGAAATGATCAAAAAGCTGTAGACAGCATTAACGCAAAAGATGACTCTAATACGAAAAGAAAATACTTATTTGCTACAAACTTCGCTCTTAACAATAAAGATCACGAAATCGCACCTTATATTGCTTTAGCAGAGATTTATGACATCAATGTCAAATTTTTAGATACCATTCAAAAGTCGATGACTCCAAAAGTAGCTCAATCACTTTATGGAAAAAAGTTGACTAAATATGTTGCTGACATCAAAAAACAAGAGCAAAAACAATAAAACCTAAAACAAAAAAACGTCCTTTCGGACGTTTTTTTATGCTTATATAAATCTTATTTCTAGAAATTATCTTCCTAATATACCTCCAAGCATTGCAAGCACAAATATAAGTGCATAAAGCGACAATATTGTAACCATTAAGATACCGATGAATTTATAATGCGATTTCAAATATCCTAATGAAGATGTCAATGCCTCAGAATCGTTTTCTTTAAAAGCTCTTTTTGCATTAGAACCAAATCTGAACAAATAATACACTGGAAAGAAATAAAGAGCAACAAAAGCTAAATAAATAAAGCTCATAAATGCTCCTACAGAACCTGCGAAAAGGCCTGCCCCCATTGTATTACCTAGAGACGCAAAAATTGCTCCTGCAAAAATCGCAAAAACAACAAAAAGCCCAACACCTATAAATCCAAGAATTGACAAAAAGTAAGCCCACTTTGCGGTTTCTTTCAAAAAATCTTTTGCAGATTGATCGAGTCGCATCTCGAAATTTTCAAACACTGAAGTTTCTTCCATTATTAGTATGTTTTTGGTTAAAAAACAAACATAAGAAATTTATTGTTTAAAAAAACCAAAAAGAAAAATTCTAAAATTAAATAAACATGAAGATTTAAATTAAAAAAATCCAAATTCCAACTTGAAACCTGAAACTTCAAAAACACAAACTTTTAATTTTGAGCAAAAAAAAACCACCACATTTCTGTGATGGTTTTTGAGCCGATAGAGGGACTCGAACCCACGACCTGCTGATTACAAATCAGTCGCTCTAGCCAGCTGAGCTACATCGGCCTATTTTGCGAGTGCAAAGATAAAAATGTTTTTTAATATTCCAAAAAAATTTCGCACCTCTCTCTATAATTAAAAAAACCACCACATTTCTGTGATGGTTTCCGTTGAGCCGATAGAGGGACTCGAACCCACGACCTGCTGATTACAAATCAGTCGCTCTAGCCAGCTGAGCTACATCGGCCTCATTACGGGTGCAAATATAAAGCGGTTTTTCAATTTCCCAAAATAAATTTGCACTTTTTTACACTTTTTTTGCTTAAAGTGCGTTGATTTTTTCAATCAATTGATTAGCAGTTTGTTCTAATTCAACATTGATTTGTTTGAAATGTGCTTTTTTATTTTCAACGTTCTTAGCGTTCACTTTTGTAATCAAAGTATCAAATGCGGCAATAGCTTCATCGATCAAAGCATTCGTTTCTGGAGTAGGATTTCCTGTTGTAGACATCTCAAACAAGTAAACTGCCTCAATAATATCTCCTAATACGAAATTGATGTCTTTCTTTAAATTTTTAACGTTTGCCATTTTTATTATAATTTTAATTTGCGTCTGCAAAAATACACATATTCTTTATATTAAGTGCTATGAAATGTAAATTTCTAAAATTGAAGCTTTTCCGCTCAAAACAAATGCATTTATCGCGACTGGAACCAAAACCGTATCTCCTTTTATGTACGTATGCTTAAAGCCATCAAATTCGATTTCAAAACTTCCTTCAACACACATATATACGGTAAATGTTTCTCCAGATTTAGAAACTTCGACTTTATTTTCTAACGGAATTAAATTTGTTGTAAAATAAGGACAATCGACAACTGTATTCGAAACGTTTTCTTTTGTTTCGTATTTTTTTGAGTATCAACTTTATTGTAATTGATTGCGTCAAGCGCTAAATCTACGTGCAATTCTCTTTTATTTCCCTGTGCATCTACACGGTCAAAATCATACAAACGATAGGTAATATCTGAAGTCTGTTGAATTTCGGCAACAACTAATCCAGCTCCAATTGCGTGAACTGTTCCTGTTTCCAAAAAGAAAACATCGCCAGATTTTGCTTTTACACCATCCAAAATCGAAACCAATGTATTATCATGCAAATGCTTTAAATATTCCTCTTTACTTGAGTCTTCTTTAAATCCCACAATAATTCTTGCATCAGCATCGGCTTGCATTACATACCACATTTCTGTTTTTCCAAAAGAATTATGACGTTCTTTTGCCAATTTATCATTTGGATGAACCTGAATTGAAAGATCTTCGCGAGCATCAAGGTATTTAAAAAGCAACGGAAATTGTTTTCCGAAACGCTCGTAAACTCTACTTCCAAGAATTTCATTTGGAGTTTCATCAATTAATTGCATTAATGATTTTCCTTTTAAAGCGCCATTTGAAACTACGCTAACATCGCCTTCCACTGTCGAAAGCTCCCAGCTTTCGCCAGTAATTTTAGAAGTAATTGGTTTATTTAATAAAGTCTTAAGTTTTTCTCCTCCCCAGATTCTTTCTTTTAAAATAGGCTCAAATTGTAATGGATAAAATTGCATGTTTATTATTGTTTTGTTTTAGCTAATATCTTTATTATTTAAATATCTAAATAATACTATTTTCTTAATTTATAATACTAATTCTTTAATCGTTTCTAAAGCTTTCGGAATATGTTTCTGTCGCATTCATGCTATCAAAAATCAAGATTACGACACCATTGCGATCCACGATATAAGTTACTCTTCCTGGCAAAAGTCCAAAAAGGTTATTTCGCACCCCAAACAATTGCCTCAATCTTTTATCTTGATCTGACAACAAAATAAAAGGCAACTTGTGTTTATTGGCAAATTTGTGATGTGATTTGACACTATCACTGCTGATACCAATAACTTCGGCGCCTAAATCTTTGAAATCTTCATATTGATCGCGAAAACTACAGGCTTCGGTAGTACAACCCGGCGTGTTATCTTTCGGATAAAAATAAATTACGAGTGGCTTTCTCCCTAAAACGCTTTTGCTTTCAAAAAGTTCCCCATGACTATCTTTTGCAGTAAAATTCGGAACTATATCTCCTATTTTTAATGACATTTATTATTCTCCTTTATAAGTTACAAAATTGCGGTCCGTTTCATAAAGCACGATTTCTAGATCAAAATCAGGCTGAATTCTTTTTTTAATTTTATTCCATATCACAACAGCAATGTTTTCAGCTGTTGGATTCAAATCCTGAAATTCTGGAACATCCAGATTCAGGTTTTTGTGATCAAACGGAATCTCAACTTCTTCCAGTATAATATCCGCTAATACTTTCACATCTAAAACAAAACCAGTTTCCGGGTCAATTTTACCTGTAACACTAACTGTCAAACCATAATTGTGACCATGAAAATTGGGATTATTACATTTTCCAAAAACAGCATTGTTTTTTTCATCTGTCCAATCTTTCCTATGTAATCGATGCGCGACATTAAAGTGTGCTTTTCTTGATATGGTTACTCTCATCTAGGTTTTTGGTTGCTTTGGTTATAATTTATGGTCTTCAAGATAATGATCAAATTCATCAAAAATTATCTTAAACCATACGGTATAAATTTCGGGCTGTTTTTCAATATCAGCTTTTACATCTTCAATACTCATCCATTTCCAAGCTTCGACCTCATCTGGATTTATGTTTGGCTCATCATTATAATAACCAATCATAACATGGTCGAGTTCATGCTCGGTTAAACCGTTATCAAAGGGCGCTTTATAAATAAAATGAAAAAGCTCTTTCAATTCGGCTTCAAACCCCATTTCTTCAAATAATCTTCGGCTTCCCGCTTCAATGTTGGTTTCTCCTTCTCTTTGATGACTGCGGCAAGTGTTTGTCCACAGCAAAGGCGAATGGTATTTATGATGCGCACGCTGTTGCGGCATGATTTCGTTTTTACTATTTAAAATAAAAACTGAAAAGGCACGGTGCAAAAGCGCTTTTTCATGTGCTTCTAATTTTGGCATTAAGCCAATTTGTTCATCGTTTTGATTAACTAGTATTACGTTTTCTTCTATCATAAGGCTTCTTAAGCAAACAAAAATACGAAAAAAGAAATGGCTTAAAAATGCTAATTAAGCTAGTCAAAATCTAAGCTCAAAACCCATTTTCTATTCTATTGATTTACAGCATTATATTTTATATTAAAAATTAAAAGCTGTTAAAATTAAGACATAAAAACTACATTGCCCTATTTTACGTAACTAATAAAAAGTTAAAACACACTTAAAAAAATCTCAATACTCACTCCAACTGTAATTTGAAGCTAAATCTCGACGTATCTTTGAAATACAGATTAAAGCACCCAAGAACTTATGAAATCTAAAAATCTAATTTTAAGCCTTTGTTTTTTGCTACCGCTTTTTATTCTACAAGCCTGCGGTCAAAACACAAAAAAACAGTCTGCTAAAACAATTGCTATGGAAAACAAAATCAGCAAACCTGGAAACCCATATTATTCGAATACTGATACAACCAAATTAAACGTAAGTGATGCCGAATGGAAAAAGGTTCTTCCAGAAGATGTTTTTGCAGTAATGCGTAAAGCGGATACCGAAAGGCCTTTTACAGGAAAATATTGGAATACTGATGAAAAAGGAACGTACTATTGCGCTTCTTGCGGCAACAAACTTTTTAGATCGACCGCTAAATTTTCAAGCAGTTGCGGTTGGCCAAGTTTTTTGAACAAGAAAACAAAACCAGCATAATTTTTAAAAATGACGATTCATACGGAATGGAACGAATCGAAGCACTTTGCGGGCGTTGCGGTGGACATTTGGGCCATTTATTTGATGACGGTCCTGAACCAACTGGAAAACGTTATTGCATGAACTCAATTGCTTTAGATTTTGTTCCCGATTCTAAATAATTTATACTATGAAAAATATATTCTTAATTTGTTTGTCTATTTTATCATTGAACGGGTTTTCACAAAACAAAAAACCTTCAAATCTTGAAACTATTACGCTCGGTGGCGGATGTTACTGGTGCGTTGAAGCAGTTTATGAAAATTTAGACGGAGTAAAATCTGTGGTTTCTGGATTTTCTGGAGGCAATGTCCCTAATCCTACTTATGAAGAAGTTTGCACGGGAGAAACCGGTCATGCCGAAGTGGTTCAAATTACATACGACAAAAACGAAACTGATATTAATGAAATCTTCAAAGTCTTTTTCACCGTTCACGATCCTACAACTTTAAATCGTCAAGGCGCAGATGTTGGAACGCAATACCGCTCAGTGATTTTTTATAAAAACGAAGAACAAAAAAGGTCGCACAAAGCATTATTGCCGAACTGAACAAAGCAAAAGTTTATAATAATCCGATTGTAACTAAAGTTGAACCTTTCAAAGTTTTTTACAAAGCCGAAGATTACCATCAAAATTATTATGCCAACAATAAAAATCAGCCGTATTGCAAAATGGTCATTCAGCCGAAAATAGAAAAATTCGAGAAAGTCTTTAAAGACAAACTAAAAAAGAAGTCATAAAAAAAGGGAAAATGAATCAGTTTCGTTTTCCCTTTTTTATACTATTGAACTTTGTCAAAGTCTGAAACTTTGACAAAGTTGAGTAAGTTGAAATTATTGCTTTGCTACTTTTTTGAATCGCATCATTGCCACATCGCCTTCATTCAAAATCAATTTTCCATCTTTATCGATAGAATAGCTTGTGATTTTTTTCATTTGTTGCAAAAATTGTTGTTCTCCTCCTCCATCACAAAACATTAATGTAGATGGTCCTGGCTCTCCAAAAGTCAAAGAATTCCCTTTTAATGTATAAGGCGCGCTGTATCCGTTGCATCCATTATTTCCAAAAACTTTTGTCTCTTTTTGATCAAAAGTAATTTCAGGTTTTTTATTTGGATACAGACCTTCAAAAGCAATTCTTGCTCCTGAAATATATTCTAATTCCCAAGTTGTACCAAATAAATTTCCTCCGCTTGAAGCGTCTTTTGATGCCTTACAAGAAGTTAATAATACCATTAAAACCGAAACGGTCATGCGAGTGTATATTTTTTCATAAAAAATGTGTTTTAAAGATTACTATAATTGTTTTTTGAAGATTAAAATTATTCTATAAACATTCTTTTCTCAATATTCGTGCCCAGTTACGCGATTTATTAAAGTTTGAATTCCTCAGGAAACTGTAATTTTCTAATCTCTAAGTTACATCATTTTGTTTAAAACAATATTAATCAAACATTTAAATTACATTTTGTGATTGTATTTTTTTTGTAATTTGCAGTATCATAAAACTAAAAATCATCAATAAAAAACCACAAAATGAAGCAATTATTCGTATTCTTTGCATTCTTACTTACAATCAACCAAATTCATTCACAGGAAAACCTTCCAACAGATTATCTTTCAAAAGAATTCCATAAAGGTCGTCGCGAAGCTTTTAGAGCCTTGATGCCTGCTAATTCTGTCGCTGTAATTTTTTCGTATCCAGAAAGAATTTTTTCAAAAGATGTCAATTACAATTATCACGCAAACCCAGATATGTATTACTTATCAGGCTACAAAGAAGCAGATGGGGTTTTATTGATTTTTAAAGAGCCACAGGGAGATGAAAAATACAATGAAATCCTTTTTGTGAGAGAAAGAAACGCTAATCGTGAAATGTGGACAGGAAGACGTTTAGGTGTTGAAGGCGCTAAATCGAAACTAGGGTTTTCAACTGCTTACAACGGAAAAGATTTTAATGCTTTTAAAATTGATTTTCAAAAGTTCGACAAAATAATTTACGATAAAATCCCGACAGATCTAACCAACGACAAAAGTGGATTTGATCTTTTTGGGTTAATTCAGATTTTTAAATCCAAAGCTTCAATTACACAAGAAAACGAATCTTCTACAGATTTATTTAACAATATCACCAATTCTCTTCGCGAAATAAAAACTCCCGAAGAACTAGATTTAATGCGCAAAACCGTAAAACTTTCTTGCATTGCGCACAATGAAGTTATGAAAGCTGTTGGCCCAGATATGAGCGAAAACGAAGCCGACGGAATTCACATGTATGTTCACAGACATTATGGTGCCGAAGACGAAGGCTATCCTCCAATTGTTGGCGTTGGAGCAAATGGTTGTATTTTGCACTACGGAGAAAACAATGCTTCAAAAATGGAAAATCAATTGTTGTTAATGGACGTTGGTTCTGAATATCATGGGTATTCTGCAGACGTTACCAGAACAGTTCCTGCAAACGGAAAATTCACCGAAGAGCAAAAAGCCATTTACCAAATAGTGTATGAAGCTCAAGAAGAAGTTTTTAAACTTTGCAAAGAAGGGACTCCAATTCAAGATTTAAACAAAAGATCCAGAGAAGTAGTCGCGACCGGACTGATCAAATTAGGAATTATAACAGATCCTAAAGATGCCAGAATTTATTACCCTCATGGCTGTTCGCATTTTCTTGGCTTAGATGTTCACGACAAAGGAAACTACATGGGAACTTTAAAAGAAAACATGATTCTAACTGTTGAACCAGGAATTTATATTCCAGCAAACAGCAAATGCGATAAAAAGTGGTGGAACATTGGCGTTCGTATCGAAGATGATATTTTAATGAAAAAAGATTCATACGAAAACCTTTCTGCAGAATCGCCAAGAAAATGGCAAGATGTCGAGGCGATGGCCAAACAGAAAAGCACTTTTAATGATATGAAATTGCCTAAAATATAAAACCGAAAAGTTTTTAAAAGCAACCTAAAAACAAAGCCATTTGTAAATAAAAAGTATTTACTAATGGCTTTGTTGTTGTATCATTTCACGAATATTCGGATTAAAACAAATACAAATAACTAAAAACAAATACACTACAGGCAAGAGTAAGACTAATAATTTGATTTTAAAACATCCCACATCTCTTTTTTTGTAAATTAGTAGTCCCAAAATAGACACTATTTATCGCACTTCAGTTTCCCAAACCAGTGAAGATAAGCCGAAAAAAAATGACAGATTCAAACAAGCGACATGGAGATCTGCATTACCGAAATCCGAAGATCCCACATCTGCGAAATGAAATCCAATTTTTCTAGCTGAATATCCTAACCGTAATTTTTCGAATCAGGAAAAATCCTCCTCTTCGCATTAATTTTAAAAAAAATGCACTGCAAGAGAACTTTGTCTTTTTCACAAAATGCAACCGTGACAAAGTTTTCAAAAAGAACACGTAATAAACAATTCTGGGAAAATTTAACCAATAAAAAGAAATGAAATGAAAACAATTAAAAAGAATTTAATGCCTCTGTTCCTACTATTACTTTTGATGTTAAGTGTGAATATCTATGCACAAGACCCCTTAAAAGTAGCGCCTAATGCATATAAAAAGGTGCTTCTTGAGAATGAAAGAGTAAGAATATTGCAAGTTGAGATTAATCCTGGAGAAACAATACCATGGCATCATCATCCTGATCACACCATCTATGCATTGGCTGATGGAAAAATTGAAATAACCGATAAAGGCAAAGCTCCCATTGTTATGGATATTAAAGCCGGAGATGCCATGTACATACCAGCTGTTACACATATGGCTAAAAATTTAGGAGATACAACTGTTAATTTGATTGTAACGGAAATAAAAACTAAAAAATAAACCATGAACGATGTCCCAACCTTTTTAATTTAACTCAAAGTAACAACCTGAATTCAAGTTGTTACTTTTTTTTAAGATTATTTTTAAAATGGAGCCAATATATTTTCCGTTCTTTGTAAACTTAAAAAAACTAAAAATGAAAGCACTTACTTTCTCCACTTTCGGAGATTCAGATGTTTTAAAATATATCGAAATTCCTAATCCACAGTTAAAAAGCGATGAAATTTTAGTCGAAATGAAAGCCATCGGACTAAATTTTGCCGATGTTTACAGACGAAAAGGAAATTATCATTTAAAAGGAAATCCGCCTTTTATTGCAGGTTATGAAGGCGCTGGAATTGTCGTTGACGCCAATAATCATCCTGAATATAAAGTAGGTGACCGCGTGGCTTTCGCCGATGTTCCTTTCGCAAATGCAGAATTGGTCACAGTTAATACAAATCATGTTTTGCCTTTGCCTGAAGCAATTTCTTTCGAAACGGTCGCTTCAGTTTTATTACAAGGTTTAACCGCACATTATTTAGCAACCGACAGTCATAAAACTCAAAAAGGCGAAACCGTATTAATTCATGCTGTTGCAGGTGGCGTTGGGCAAATTCTAACTCAAATCAGCAAACTTTTTGGCGCAACTGTTATTGGTTTAACCTCATCTGCAGAAAAAGCAAAAGTTGGTTTAGAATATGGCGCAGATTATGTTTTCCTTTATAATGACGATTGGAAATCACAGGTTTTCGAAATTGCCCCAAAAGGTGTTGATGTTGTTTACGACAGTATCGGAAGCACTTTAGCTGAAAGTTTCGAAGTCACAAAAGAATGCGGACAAGTTGTTTTCTTCGGAATGGCCGGAGGAGATCCTGCGCTTGTAGATCCAAGAATGCTTATGGACGGCTCAAAAACCTTAACCGGAGGCGATTTATGGAGTTATTTAAATTCGAAAGAAGAAAGAATCAAACGCGCCACTCAATTATTCAATTGGATTACTGAAGGAAAAATCAAACTTTCAGAACCAACCTCTTTCAAATTATCAGAAGGAAAATTAGCGCATGACTATCTTGAAAGCAGAAAAAGTACAGGAAAAATTATTTTGATTCCGTAATTAATAATCTGGGCGTGCCATCAATAAAAAAGGAGCCAACTATGCAAAACGCTTAGTCGGCTCCTTTTTTATTGATGTCGGGCTATCCGCGCTACTTCGGCGACTTGCTCCTATCCCTCACGCGAAAAACATTTTGCATATAATATATAGTCCCTACAGGACATTCTCAATCTTTAACACATTTTTTGCTACCAATATTCAACTCCTAACGGAGTTTGTAATTAGCAAAATTAATATCTCGTAGAGATTAAATATTGGTAGAAAAAACAATTACGTATTACAATTTGTTCCGTAGGAACTATATATTTAAACGTGCTAAATTATCTCAAGGCCTCTGCAATCATTAAAGCACATTTTTCGCCATCAATTGCCGCAGAGATAATTCCGCCAGCATAACCTGCTCCTTCTCCACACGGGTATAATCCTTTTATTTGCAAATGCTCTAAAGTGATTGGATCTCTTGGGATTCTTACTGGTGATGAAGTTCTGCTTTCTGGTGCATGCAAAATAGCTTCATTGGTTAAATAACCTCGCATTGATTTTCCAAATTCCTGAAATCCCTGACGCATAATCTGCGTTAAAAATCCTGGAAAAACTTGACCCAATTCTACCGAAGTAGTTCCCGGAACATATGACGTTTTCGGAATATCTGTCGAAACTTTGCTTTGCGTAAAATCGATCATCCTTTGCGCAGGCGCTTTTTGAGTTTGTCCAGCCAAATGCCATGCTTTTTGCTCGATGCTTTTTTGAAATTCCATTCCGGCCAAAGCTCCAAATTTTGCGAAAGGTTTGAAATCTTCTAATTTCAATTCCACCACAATTCCAGAATTTGCCGTTGACTGATCACGTTTTGATGGCGACCAACCATTTGTAACAACCTCGCCCGGACTTGTAGCACAAGGCGCAATTACACCACCCGGACACATACAGAATGAGTACATTCCGCGTCCGTTAACTTGTTTTACAATTGAATAAGGTGCTGGAGGCAAATGTTCCCCACGAAAATCACAACTGTATTGAATACTATCAATTAATTCTTGCGCATGTTCTGCACGAACACCCAAAGCAAAAGGTTTTGCTTCGATTAAAATTTTCTTTCTATCTAATAATTCAAAAATATCACGCGCCGAATGCCCCGTTGCTAGGATCAATTTATTAGCGTGAATTTTATCTCCGTTTCGAGTTACAATTCCTTCAACCTCATTATTCTTTACTAGAATATCGCTTACACGAGTTTCAAACAGAACCTGACCGCCAAATTCCCTAATTTTATTTCGGATGTCTTCAATAATTTTTGGCAATTTATTAGTCCCAATATGCGGATGCGCTTCCACCAAAATATCTTCTGAAGCACCAAAAGCAACTAAAAGTTCTAAAATTCGGGTTACATCGTCGCGTTTTTTAGAACGCGTATATAATTTCCCATCCGAATAAGTTCCTGCACCGCCTTCTCCAAAACAATAATTCGAATCTTCGTTTACGATATGCTCACGATTGATTGCTTTCAAATCGCGACGACGTCCTCGAACGTCTTTCCCACGCTCAAGTACAATTGGCTTTAAGCCTAATTCTATTAATTGCAATGCGGCAAAAAGTCCGGCAGGACCTGCTCCAACCACAATAACTTCTTGCGCATTAGAAACATCTTTATATATAGGAAGCTCAATTTTAGTTTCCTGAAAAGATTCTCCTTTTAAATAAATTACAACTTTCAAATTGATTTTGATCGCTTTCTGGCGCGCATCAATTGATCGTTTTAAAATAGAAATATGCTGAATTTCATTTGGAGAAACTTTAATTTGTTTGGACAAATAATCTTTAAGCAACACTTCGTTTGCGGCAGTTTCTGGAGTTACCTGAAGTAAAAGTTCTCTTGGCATTGTATCTTATATATTAGCTTTTCTTTCTATGAAAAGAAGATGCAAAAGTACAATTTTGTAATGAGATTTTAACTTTAATGAAAAATTTGCACACAGATTAAAACAGATCAAAGCAGATTTTATGATTAATGCATCTTTCGCAAAACCTATATTATTTCTTTTTGTCCACAGATTATTATGATTAAAAAGATTTCTTTTCAGAACGATTAGACGCGCCGCAGTGCGCCTCTACTTTACTGTGAATTTTGCAAACAGATTACACAAATCTAAACAGATTTTCAGCACAAAGCATATCGTAGAGACGCACAGCTGTGCGTCTACGCAACGAGTATCCACAATACGTTACACTGCCGTGCGTCTCTACAGAAAAACCTAGAACCTTTAAAAAGACTTTGTACCTTTGCAACTCTGAACCTTTGCACCTTTAAAAAAAATGTCTAGAAAAATAAAACTAATTTGGGATTTCCGCGGACCAGCTTCTGCAAAAACAGCAGAACATCACGAAATTCATCTTAAAGATTATATTGTTATTGAAAAGCTTCCAATAAACATTACGGGTTTTACAATCCTAAACGATATGCATGCGACCGCTTTTATGGTTGTAACCGATGAAAACATGATTCAGGTACGAGATGCTTTAAAACCGCATCGTGGAGAACTCTATGAGTAGTTTTCAGTTTTCGGTCACAGTTTTCAGTTTTGCACTGAGACTAATTTTAAGTCACAGTTTACTGAGACCGTAAACTGCGACTGTAAACTTTTTAATTCGCAACTTCACTAATAAACTTAATACGCATTAAACGCAGTTCATCAATATCATAGTCGCCATCAAATTCTTTTAAGGCATCTTCAATTTTATCTGATTCTGATTCCATGAAGTAATCGTGAATTTCTTCTTGTTGATCGTCATCCAGCATATCATCAAGCCAATATTTGATATTCAGCTTTGTTCCTGAATAAACAATCTGTTCCATTTCTTTGATCAAAGCATCCATCGAAAGTCCTTTTGCAGAAGCGATATCGCTTAACGGCAGTTTTCTGTCAATGTTTTGAATAATATAAAGTTTATTTGCTGAGTTGACACCAGTAGATTTTACAACCAAATCATCTGGACGAATAATATCATTGTCCTCAACATATCGGCTAATTAAAGCTACAAACTCGTCGCCGTATTTTTTTGCTTTTCCTTCACCTACACCGTGAATATTATACAATTCTTGTATGGTTATTGGATATTTTAAAGCCATATCTTCAAGAGAAGGATCCTGGAAAACTACAAATGGAGGGACTCCAAGTTTTTTGGCTACTTTTTTACGAAGTTCACGAAGCATTCCGGTTAAAACTTCATCTGCAGTACCAGAAGATTTGCCTCCTGTTACAATTGTTTCATCATCTGCCTCTGTGTATTCATGATCTTCAGACATCATAAATGACACTGGATTTTTGATAAAATCTAAACCTTCTTTTGTGATTTTTATAACGCCGTAAGTTTCAATATCTTTTGACAAATAACCTGAAACCAAAACTTGTCGCAATAATGCCATCCAATATTTTTCATCGTGATCAGAACCTGATCCAAAGAAAGACTGAGTATCTGTTTTGTGCGCTTTAATCACAGCATTTACGCGTCCAATTAAAGTAAACACAATTTCTTTTGATTTATAAATATGTTTAGTGTCCCGAACAATTTCAAGCAATTTGACCACTTGATCTTTGGCTTCCACTTTATGTTTCGGATTACGAACGTTGTCGTCCATATCTGCACCTTCGCCGGTTTCGCTGTCAAATTCTTCTCCGAAATAATGAAGAAGAAACTTTCTGCGTGACATTGAGGTTTCGGCGTAAGCCACAACTTCCTGCAAAAGTGCAAAACCAATTTCCTGTTCCGCAACTGGTTTTCCAGACATGAATTTCTCTAGCTTTTCTACATCTTTATAAGAGTAGTATGCCAAGCAATGTCCTTCTCCACCATCACGTCCGGCACGTCCGGTTTCTTGATAATAACTTTCGAGTGATTTTGGAATATCGTGGTGAATTACAAAACGAACATCTGGTTTATCAATTCCCATTCCGAAGGCGATTGTTGCAACAACAACATCTACATCTTCCATCAAAAACATATCTTGATGTTTCGCTCGTGTTTTAGCATCTAAACCTGCGTGGTAAGGAACTGCGCTGATTCCGTTAACTTGTAAAACTTCGGCAATCGATTCTACTTTTTTACGGCTTAAGCAATAAATAATTCCAGATTTGCCTTTATGTTGTTTGATAAATCGAATAATATCCGACTCAATATTTTTCGTCTTTGTGCGAACTTCATAAAACAAGTTCGGTCTGTTGAATGATGCTTTAAAAGTATTTGCATCAGACATATCAAGGTTTTTCAGAATATCTTCCTGAACTTTTGGGGTTGCAGTTGCGGTAAGTCCAATAATTGGCACTTTTCCTAATTGCTTAATTATACTTCTAAGATTCCTGTACTCTGGCCTAAAATCATGTCCCCATTCTGAGATACAGTGCGCTTCGTCAATCGCAACAAAAGAAATTGGCACACTTTGCAGGAAAGCCACATATTCTTCTTTTGTCAATGATTCGGGCGCTACATATAAAAGCTTGGTCAAACCAGAGCTGATATCTTTTTTAACCTGGGCAATTTCAGTTTTAGTAAGCGAGGAATTTAAAACGTGGGCAATTCCGTTTTCTGAAGAAAGGCTTCGAATCGCATCAACCTGATTTTTCATCAAAGCAATTAAGGGTGAAACGACAATTGCCGTTCCTTCCTGAATTAAAGCGGGTAATTGATAACAAAGAGACTTTCCACCGCCCGTAGGCATAATTACAAAAGTATTCTTCTTACCTAAAATACTCGTAATGACTTGCTCCTGCAAGCCCTTAAATTGGCTAAAGCCGAAATACTTCTTTAATTCCTTGTGTATTTCAATTTCGTTTGAATTCATTCTTTATTTTAATGGATATTTTTGTATAAATTTGCAACACATAAAGATACAACTTTCTTTTATACATACAAATTTTAAATATTCTGTTTTGATCTCAAAAGAAAATATATTGGCGATTGCCAAAAAAACAATACTATCTGAAAGTGAGGCAATTACAAAATTAATTGATTTTCTTGATGAAAATTTCTACGAAGCCGTTCAGCGTATTTACGAATGCAAAGGCCGTTTGATCGTTACAGGAATCGGAAAAAGCGCCATTATTGCACAAAAAATGGTGGCTACATTTAACTCTACCGGAACTCCATCGATGTTTTTGCATGCTTCAGAAGCCATTCACGGCGACCTAGGAATGATCCAAAATGACGACATAATAATCTGTATTTCAAAAAGCGGGAACAGTCCTGAAATTAAAGTTTTAGTTCCATTATTAAAACGTTTCGGAAATACTTTAATTGCTATGACAGGAAACATAACTTCATTTCTAGCAAAAGGCTCAGATTTTGTTCTCAACACAACTGTTGAAATCGAAGCTTGCCCAATAAATCTTGCACCAACAAACAGCACAACAGCACAGCTTGTCATGGGAGATGCACTTGCAGTTTGTTTAATGGAAATGCGTGATTTTAAACCCGAAGATTTTGCAATTTATCATCCAGGTGGTGCTTTAGGAAAAAAATTGTTGCTTCGAGTTAAAGATATGATTGAGCACTCGTTGAAGCCTCAAGTTACTCCGGAAACATCTGTTAAAAAGGTAATTTTTGAAATTTCTGAAAAAAGATTAGGTGTAACAGCTGTTATCGAAAATGATAAAATTATCGGAATTATTACGGACGGAGACATCCGAAGAATGCTAAATGACGTAGATACTATTGCTGACTTAACTGCAAAAGATATTATGTCGAAAAACCCAAAATTAGTTTCGTCAGAAACTATGGCTGTTGATGCTTTGAATATTTTAGAAGATTTTTCAATCACACAGCTAATCGTTGCCGATAATGGCGAATATAAAGGAGTATTACATTTACATGACATTTTAAAAGAAGGAATCGTATAATGGCAAAGAAAAATCTTGGCGAAATGTCATTTTTGGATCATCTTGAAGAACTAAGATGGTTATTGGTTAGAAGTACACTTGCAACATGCATTATGGCATTTGTTACTTATTTTATTAGTGATTATTTGTTTGATCAAATTATTTTAGGTCCAATTCGACCAACATTCTTTACCTATGTTTGGTTTTGCGACTTATCGCATTCATTAGGATTTGCAGACAGCATTTGCATTACAGAGCTGAATTTCATTATTCAGAATACCGAAATGGAAGGGCAAGTAAATATCTTTGTGTGGATGTGTCTTTTGGCAGGTTTCATATTAAGTTTCCCTTATATCTTATGGGAAATCTGGAAATTTATTAGTCCGGCGCTTTATGAAAAAGAAAGAAAAAATGCGAAACTATTCATATTCGTTTCATCATTGCTTTTCTTTTTAGGCGTATTGTTTGGGTATTTTGTAGTAATTCCGATGTCGGTGAATTTCGTTGCTACTTTCTCAGTGAGTGATATTGTAAAAAATCAATTTACGCTAGAATCTTATATGGGAATGGTAAAAACGAGTATTCTCGGAAGTGCCATCTTTTTTGAATTGCCAATCGCTATTTATTTCTTAACCAAATTAGGATTAGTAACTCCTACTTTCTTAAGAAAATATTGGAAATATGCTGTAGTAATCATTTTGATTATCGCCGCAATCGTAACACCACCGGATGTAGTGAGCCAAACTATTGTGGCAATCCCGATGTTGATTATCTACGAAGTAAGTATCCTTATTTCAAAAATTGTTTATCGAAATAAATTAAAAGAAAATGTCTGATATAGTTCAAGAATTTAACGACTATCGTTCTAAAATGAACGAAAAATTATTGGCTGACAATAACAAAATTGTAAAGCGAATTTTTAACCTTGACACAAACGCATACGCTCCTGGAGCACTTGACGTAAAAACAAAAGAACTTTTAGGCTTAGTGGCATCTGCTGTTTTGCGTTGTGATGATTGCGTAAAATACCATTTAGAAACAAGCTACAAAGAAGGCATTTCTAAAGAAGAAATGATGGAAGCAATGGGAATCGCAACTCTTGTTGGCGGAACAATTGTTATTCCGCATTTAAGAAGAGCTTACGAATTCTGGGAAGCTTTAGAAGAAGCTGGGAAGTAATTAGAAAATGTGTCAATTAGATAATTAGATAATTACCTTAAAAACGTAAATATCTGATTTTGAAAACGCAATAATTTGTTAATTCATTTATCTGATTGATTATTTTGCTTTTAATTTGCCACTTAAAACAAATTTTAAATTAAAAATTGAGTTAGTTTTTCAATTATCTCATTTTCAAATTATCTAATTATCTAATTAAAAAATGAAGCTAAGAGCCGATAATTTAATCAAAACCTACAAAGGACGAAGTGTTGTAAAAGGAATTTCTGTTGAGGTAAATCAAGGGGAAATTGTAGGGCTATTGGGTCCGAATGGTGCTGGAAAAACCACTTCTTTCTATATGATTGTTGGATTGGTAAAACCAAATCAAGGGAATATTTATCTTGATGATTTGAATATTACCGATTATCCGATGTACAAACGTGCACAGCAAGGAATTGGTTATTTAGCACAAGAAGCTTCCGTTTTTAGAAAATTAAGCATTGAGGATAATATTCTGAGCGTTTTACAATTGACAAAACTTTCGAAAGAAGCGCAAATTGCCAAAATGGAAAGTTTAATTGAAGAATTCAGCTTAGAACATATTCGCACCAACCGAGGCGATTTACTTTCTGGAGGAGAACGTCGTCGTACGGAGATTGCACGCGCATTGGCAACTGACCCAAAATTTATTTTATTGGATGAGCCTTTCGCTGGAGTTGACCCAGTTGCGGTTGAAGATATTCAGCGAATTGTAGCGCAATTAAAAAATAAAAACATCGGAATTTTGATTACCGATCACAACGTTCAGGAAACATTAGCAATTACCGACAAAACATACCTAATGTTTGAAGGTGGAATCCTGAAAGCCGGAGTTCCAGAAGAATTGGTAGAAGATGAAATGGTTCGCCGTGTTTATCTTGGGCAAAACTTCGAACTTCGTAAAAAGAAACTTGAGTTTTAAAAAAGTATTCAGTCGCAGTTTTCAGTCTCAGTGAATAGTGAAAACTGCGACCAAATATCCCTTACAAAAAAACTGTAAACTGTGACTGTGACTGCAAACTTACTCCACGGTAATAAACTGCAATTGTTCTAAGTCTCCGTTATAAATATTCACATCAACTCGATGTTTGATTCCCGGCAGAGAAGCTTTTTCTGTAAACTGCCAAAAAAGCCAATCGTCTTCAATTTTTTCTCTGTAGAAATTGTAATTGGCAATCCAGAATAAATATTCGCTAAATTCTTCTTTTAGAAAATCCGAATAATATCGTTCTCCCGAATAAATTATTGGGCGAACTTGATAATGTTTTTCAACTTTTGTCAACCAACGTTTCAAGCCTTTTTTCAAACTGTCCAAAGGCTGATTTTTCGGCAATTTTTCAATATCCAAAACAGGAGGAAGATCGCCTTTTTGCAATTTTACAGTTTTAATAAAAAGATTAGCCTGTTCAATAGAATTTTCATTTGGGCGGTAATAATGATATGCGCCTCTCATGATTTTATTTTCTTTTGCTCCTTCCCAATTTCTTTTAAATTGTCTGTCTACATAATCATTTCCGGCAGTTGCTCGAATGAAAACAAATTGCACTGGATATTTTTCATCCAAAATTTCAACTTCTTCCCAATCCACTTTTCCTTGAAATTCGGATACATCAAATCCGACTACTTTCCCTTTGTGATTTTCGAGAACGCGAATATTTCGAACATCAGAAAGATGCTTATCAACTTCATTTTCATCTAAAATTTTATCCGATTTAAATCCGAGGTAATACGCTAATCCGGCACGATAATGATATATTGTCCCAATGAAAAGAACTATTAAGAAGGAGTATACAATAAACCGAATCAGCTTGCTTAGAAAAGATCTTCCGGCCGGTTTTCTTGCATATGTTTTACGGTAAGTTGTTTTTCTTGCCATTCGGATACAACTACTTTTTCAAAAACATATTATTTACGATTGACAACAATACATAAAAAATGATGATAACTGGAATCGCCCCAAACTGAAGCAATAAAAGCAAAACAAGAGAAATTGCCAAAAACACGATTTGGAGTACATTATCCTTAAAAGTGAATTTTTTAATTTTTAAAGCAAACAAAGGAATTTCAGCATTTAAAATATAAGCACTACATAACGTAATCACCAATAAAACATATTGATTCGTTAAGATTTCAAGCAACATCAAAGAATCTGAAAATTTCAGAACCAAAGGCAAGCTCAAAATAAACAATGAATTTGCAGGAGTTGGCAAACCAATAAATGAATCGGTTTGGCGTGTATCAATGTTGAAATTTGCTAATCTATAACAAGAACCCAAAGTCACAATAAATCCAAGAAACGGAATCGCAGGATTTGTTCCTAATTCGTGAGCGCTGTTTGAAAACAAAGTATACATTACATAGCCCGGCGCAACACCACTGGTAACCATATCTGCCAAAGAATCCAACTGCAAACCAAGCGGACTAGAAACTTTGAATAATCTAGCGAAAAAACCATCAAAAAAATCAAAGAAGATTCCTAAACAAACCATATAAAAAGCCATTTCATAATTGGCTTCGGAAATAAAAACAATGGCTACACAGCCACAAAAAAGATTTATTAAGGTAATTAAATTAGGAATGTGTTTTTTGATATTCATCTTTATAAAATTTGATAATGGTGAGAACAAATTTCGTATAAAATAACATGCCATTTTTACATTTATGATAAATTATTTAAACAATCTGCCTGAATTCTTATAGTAGATAGAAAACGAGTCCGTTAAAAAGAAGTTTCAAATCGCAACTTTGTCGATATTTATCCGAAGGACGAAAATTAGATGAGTAAAATATTCTATTTTTGGAAAAAATTAAAATAGGCCTCAGTCTGCAAATAAATAGCCGTTGAAAAAACTTTTTGCGTTTTTATTGTTTTGGAGTTTCGCTTCACAGTATGCACAAACCGTTCGGAAATATTCGAATGAGTTTATGAATATTGGTGTTGATGCGACCGCATTAGGAATGTCGAGCGCGGTTGTAGCTTCTACAGATGACGTGAACGCCGTTTACTGGAATCCTGCAGGATTAACACATCTTGAAGATCATCAAATTTCATTAATGCATGCGAATTATTTCGCCAATATCGCGCAGTACGATTACATTGGCTATGCTAGCCCGATTGATGATCGAAGCGCTTGGGGAATTTCGATGATTCGTTTTGGTGTTGATGATATTATGGACACGACTCAATTAATCGACAACCAAGGAAATATCGATTATAACAGAATAAGTTTGTTCTCGACTGCAGATTATGGTTTTACATTTTCTTACGCAAGAAAATTGCCTGTCGAAGGTTTTCAATATGGCGTAAATGCAAAAGTGATTCGAAGAATTATTGGAAAATTTGCCAATTCCTGGGGTTTTGGTTTTGATTTCGGCTTGCAATTTGAACATAATGATTGGAAATTTGGATTGATGCTTCGCGACATTACGACTACTTATAATATCTGGAATATTGACGAAGAAGAGTATGCCAAAATTGCCAATGCAATTCCGGGCGAAAACAACGAATTACCTGAAAGTACCGAAATTACTTTGCCAAAAGCACAATTAGGAGTTTCTCGAAGATTTGATTTTCACAATGATTACAGCCTTATGACAGCTGTAAATTTGAACATGCGATTTGAGCAAACAAACGATATTATTTCTTCAAAAGCCGTGAGTATTGATCCTGCAATTGGTTTTGAATTTGGCTATACAGATCTTGTATTTTTAAGAGCTGGAGCCGGAAACTTCCAAAATGTAATGCAATTGGATAATACTGAAAAAGTCAATTTCCAACCCAATATTGGTCTTGGTTTTAGATACAAAGGGATCCAAGTTGATTATGCTTTGACCGATTTAGGAAACCAAAGTACTGCACTGTATTCGAATATTTTTTCCCTAAAAGTAGATTTAGGTATCTTTAGATAATTTTTACAACTCAATAAAACTTCTTAAAAATTTTAAATTATGAAAAATGTCCTTTTCAAAAAAACACTTTTTTGTTTACTATTCTTAATGAGTTTCATTGGCTACAGCCAAAATTTGCCTTTATCAAAAGATGCTAAAATAAGCGTTCTTACCTGCGGACTTGGAAACGAAACTTACTCTTATTTTGGCCATACTGCCATTCGTGTTGCTGATCCTGTAAACAATATTGACTACGTTTATAATTACGGCGCATTTGATTTCAGAACACCGAATTTTGTTGCCAAATTTGCAAAAGGAGATCTTCAATATTTTGTGATTGTGCATCCATTTATTGATTTTATGAATGAATACAATTATGAGAAACGAAGCGTTTTTGAACAAGAATTACTAATCTCACAAGACTTAAAACAAAAGCTGTTTGATAATTTGAATGCTACTTTGCTTTCTGAAGATCGTTATTATACTTATAAATTTATTGATAAAAACTGTACTTCTATGGTGGTCGATATTATCAATAAAAGTTTAAACGGAAATATAATCACTAAAAAAGGAGATACTGACAAAACATATCGTTCGATATTATTCCCGTATTTTGACGGACATTTTTATGACAAACTAGGAACCAGCATTATTTTCGGCACCAAAGTAGATCAATTAGGTACCAAAATATTTTTGCCTTTTGAATTGAAAAACAGTTTAGCAAAAACTACTTTTCAAAATCACCCTTTAACAAAAGAAAGTCAAACCCTTTTGAGTTTTGAGAAAGAAACGCCTTCATCATGGTGGAATAATGTTTATACGTATCTTTTTATACTTGGCTTTATAGTTTTGGCAAAAAACAAAGTAGTCGATAAAATCTATCTTTTGATTTTGTCGTTAATGGGAGTATTTTTTGTGGCAGTAGGGTTTTATTCTTTTCACCACGAATTAGCGATGAATTACAATGTGCTTTTGTTTAATCCGCTATTGTTGATTTTACTTGTTTTTTCAATTCTAAAAAACAAAAGATGGACGTATCGATTTGCTGTTTTACATCTGCTTTTTTTATTGGCCTATACTTTATTCCTAATCAACAAAGCGCACTTTTTTATTGTCTTACCAATGATTATTACCAGCGGATTTGTCTTAGTAAGAGTAGCGATCAGAAACAAAAAACGTATCCCGATTATTATCTAAGATTTATTGTCCGCGATAAAACAAAACTGTTGTTATGGTTTTGAATGTAATACTTAAATCAAGAAAAACGCTTCGGTGCTTGATATAGTACAAATCATATTGAAGTTTTACCAAACTCTCATTAATAGATTCTCCATAAGAATAATTTACCTGAGCCCAACCGGTTAATCCAGGTTTGATTACGTGTCTTGTTTCATAAAAAGGCATTATTTTAGCAATTTCTGTAACAAAATAAGGACGTTCAGGGCGGGGTCCAATTACGCCCATATCACCTATCAAAACATTGAAAAACTGTGGAAGTTCATCTAATCTGGATTTGCGCATAAATCGTCCAAATGGCGTAACTCTTCGATCATTTGATTGCGCAAAAGGACCGTTCACATCCGTATTTTCAATCATGCTTCTAAACTTATATATTTTAAAGATAACGCCGTTTTTACCCACACGCTCTTGTGTGTAAAATAAGTCGCCTTTATTTGCAATAAGATTACCAATAAAAATAAAAGGAATAAAAACAACGCATAATAAGAGACCAACAAAAGAAAGAACAAACTCCATCAATCGGATTAAAACCAAATATAATTTGTTGCTATTACTTCGACTGAACGGGAAAAAGCGATAAAAATCACGCTCGATATAATGTACCGGAATACGCCGCGTTTTGTTCTCATAAACTTGTGTATACTCTTTTATAATATTTCCAGATTCTAATAAATGAAGTAATTGTTGATAAAGATCTGCGGTGATTCCGTCAGTTTTTTGAGCGACGATAACTATTTCAGAAACATTGTTTTTCTGTACAAAATCCTCTAAGTCTAGTTTTTTAATTTCTTTGACGTAATTAAAATTGCTATCTTCATTAGATTCAGAGTCAGAATTCACAAAACCAATTATATTATAATGCGGATCAACATTTTCAAGATCTGACACCAATCCTTCGACTTGATCTTTGTCGCATACTAAAACAACATTTTGGGAGAAACGATGCGAGGCTAAAAAAATAGCATAAAAAAATCGCCATAGTAATAATGCGCCAAGCACTGCAAAATAAAAAACCAGAATTACCAAACGTTTCTTTGGGAGTTCTGGTGATAAAATAGGTGTAAATAAATACACAACAACAGAAGCGGAAACAGTTAGAACAACACTTCGAATTATTTGAAATTGATTACTTGAAACTTGGAGATTATACATTTCAAAGATTACTCCGAAAATAAAAATATAAGCAATGAGGATAATTGGTCTATAAAAATAATTCCAATCTAAAATATAATAGCGATTATCAAACAAAAAATGCAATACATACAAGCCTGTTAAAATAAAAGCGAGCATCAAAAAAGCGCAATAATATTTTCCGTTCCGAAATCTCGAAATGCATTTTTTTTGTGCCATAATAAGTTGTAAGTTTTAAAGTTGGGGACTTTTTCTTCAACGCAAATGTATTATAAAAATTATAATTTAACCCTCTGATTTTTCAGCTTTTTCAGGGAAAGTAATACGCACAGAAAGTAATGACAAGGCATAAATAAATGCAGGCGCCGCAATACGCATTGCCGCATGATTTATGGTTAATAACCAAAAGAGGTAAAAAGGCAAACAATAAAGATGTTGCCTGTTATTTATAAAAAGAATTAGTGGCGTTGCAAATAATATTAAAAGTCCAAAAACACCAAACAAACCGTGTTCTGCTAGCATTCTTGTTATTTCATTGTGAGAGGCGATTTCAGTTCCAGTTTCTTTTCGTATTTCTTTCCCCATTCCAGCCCCTATACCTAATATCGGATTATCTAAAAAAGTTTTATTTCGGAATCCATGATTTCCTCACGACCGCTTAATCTACTTTTTTATCTCTTCCTAAAGCATCTTTGTTTGCATAACGTTTCTCTATAAGTCCACTGGTTTGAATAGAACTATAGGTCCAAATTCCAATTCCCATTAATATGCTTAAAATAGCCACCAGCACAAATTTCTTTTTCCCTTTTGCATTCGAAAATTGATACACCAAAAACAAAAGGCAAATAATCATTACAATTCCTGTTATAACCCCTCCTCTGGAAAAAGTTACGACTCCTCTATAACTTACAAATAATAAAAGACTAGCGTTTAAAACAATTTCTTTAATCGATTTTGAAAACAATACGAGTTGGGTAAAAAAATAAAAATTCCTAAACCTAAAATTGTTGAAACCTGATTAGGCCCAAACCCGCCGGAAGTTTCAAAATTGGAGTCTGTCCCTGTTACTACATCTTTCACACTAGGATTATACAGAAATAGATAAACTGTCATACTTAAAATTGGCAACCCTATTATAGAAAGAATCTTCTGAAGAATAGAGAACTGTATGCGTCTTCCAAAAGTATATATCGAACAAATACCTAAACAAACTGGACCAGAAAGATTAAAAAACAATAATTTCTTGACATCAATATTAACATCATCAACAGTTGATGTTACAAGAATACAAGGAACAAGCAAAATCAGAAAAAACCAATAGATAAATGATACGGATGAAAAACTGCTATAGACCATTCCTAAAAGCATAAAAAAAATGAGATTAAATTTTACATACTCATTATTAAAATTTCCTCCTGTCATTCGCAAAAAAACTTCTACTCCTATCAGATATGCGCAAACTAAAAGAACCTCATTATTTCGATTTCTAGTTTTTGCTATTAAATAAAACCCAAATGCTGGAATTGCAAAAGCGTACACTTTAGATAACACTGGTAAAGTAAAAACTGCAAATGCAATTAATACATGAATCAATATTAAATATGGGTATGAAAGTTTAAAGTTTTTCATTTAATAATTAAATTGATAAATAGAAACTATTTTATCTATCACAATATCCTCCGAATAATTTTCCTCTACAAATCTTTTCAGACTTTCACTCATTTGCTTTCTATATATAGTATTCCCAATCATTTTGCTTAATTTCTCAGCCACTTCTTTTGTTAAAAACGGATCAAATAACAATCCTGTTTCTTCATTTTTTATAATTGAAGAGCAATAACCTACATTTGTTGAAACCACTGGCAATGACTGAAGAGCATACTCTAATAATGTTACAGGAAACCCCTCATCAGTTGACGCCAATACTCCAATATCAGCTTGTGACAAAATGTTTCCTATATCATTTTTCTCGCCATATAAAAATATATGATGCTCTAGAGAATTTGATGTTATAAAATCTTTTAAAACATTTGAATAGTCATCACAATAATCTTTACCTATCAAATGAAGACTCCAACCTAAATCATTCAAATTTAAATCTAGAAACGTTTTCAAAATCAAAATATGATTTTTAGGTCTCTTAAGATTCGCTAAAAAGACAATCCTTTTGCCTTCAATACCATTTAATATTGTAACAGGATTAGAAATATTATTTATGGTCGCAAAATTAGGAATAAAAATTATTTGCGGACATCTCATATATTTTTGACTCCATTCTTTTAGTTGTAGATTAACTACTAAAATCGAAGAAAAGAATACTGATAAAAATATCAAAATTCGATTTTCTTTATACGATTGATTAATTCTATTTCCATAATGGTCGTGCCAAACGATTCTTATTTTAGGCAAAATTAATTTTACCAGAACTGCTATAAAAAATGAAGAACTGTGTGCGTGTAAAATCTCTATTTTATTTTTAGTAATATATTTTCTTAATCGAAAAATTGCACCAAAATCAATCTGTCTTTTTTTTGTAAAAAAAGATATTCGACGCCTGAATCTAGTCACGCTTCAAAGCTCCTTCTCTCCTTGTAGTTACTAACCCTGAAAACTCAATTTTTCTTGCCAAAGCATTAGCATAATTTACTGCCATACGTTCAGCTCCACCAGCTTCTAGGGAATCTATAATTTGTACAATTCTCATTGTTTACAGTAAATTTTTAATCTCTTTCTCAAAAAAATCTGTTGTATAGAGGTGCGACCAATTTTGTGCTAATTTACTTTTCATCACAAAAACATCATGATTATCAAGTACTTCAAGAATGTGAGCAAAATCTTTTTCTAAATTCTTCTCCAACAAAATACCCCTATTTCCATAGTCAAGCATAAATGGAATACAGGAAACCTCTGTCGCAATAGGTACGCATCCCCAAAACATACCTTCAGCGATTGCTTTTGGCCAACCTTCACTTTTTGATGGCAATATCACAAAATGACTTTTCTGATAGGCTTTTTTAATTGTTTCTCTATCTTGATTTCCTTGTAAAACAATAAAGTCTCCTAATTTATTTTCTTTGATGTATAAATCTAGATTATCTTTTTCCATACCATTCCCATACAAATTCAAGTGTGCTTTTTTTCCGCTTTCAATTAGCTTTTGAACTAATTTGATTGCGTAAAGAGGATTTTTACCGACAACTAAACTTCCAACGAAAATAAATTCTATTATTTCATTTGATTTATTCTCTGAAAAAACTTCTTTTTCTATTTCAGAATAAGTTGCCGTAAAAAATGGCTTTATGTTTTTAGACTGATGTTTCCAATCTCCATAAACCAAAACTTGCATATTTCGAGTTAAAAAAGTATTACTAAGAATCCATTTTTGCAAACAATAGGATACAGGTTGTTTGCTTTCTGGATCCCAATTTCCGGCATATTTTGCAGTTTTTTGTTTACTAGGAAATAGTAACTGAATAAAACATCCTATCAGACCTACGTTTCCTGGACAACGTAAATGAATATGATCTGCTTCTTTCATTGCCCAAAAGATATTCCAAAAAATTACTGGCGACTTAAATATGGAACAAAAAGTATTACTTAAATTTGTAAAATTAAAATTTGGTATGCTTCTAAAATCAACATCTGAAAATTCATAAGAAGTATGAATTTTGCCGAGTATATTTTCCTCTAATGGGGCTACTATAATTATATTGTCTATATACTTTAACCATATATTCATTTCACGAATATATGGTGCATAACCATAATACTTGTTTTTTTCCTTGATATGAATTACATGCGTAATAATGGCTAATTTCATTGCAACAAGACATTAGAAATACTATTACAATAATTGACCATCCCAAATTTATCTAAGAAAGTTTTTCTGGCATTTTCACTAATATTTCCTTGTTTTGAAAAATTATTTTCAACTCGATTAAATAGTGCAATCATCGATTCTAAATTTGGATCAAATTTAAAACAATCACTACCATCTTTTAAATAATTTGCTAATCCCGTAGCATTAGAAATCAATAATGGCGTGCAATTCATTAGGGCTTCTAATCCAACTGTAGGCAAATTATCAATCTTTGAAGGTATTATAGTAAAATGGCTTTTTGATAAGTAATCATCAACTTTATCATAAGAAAGTCCACCAAAAAATACTATAGAGCTTTCATTAATAATGATTCTTTTTATTTCCTTACTCAAACTCCCCGTACCAGCAATATTCAAAACTATATTTGAAAATTTATTTTTTAATCTGTATTTTTTAAAAGCGTCTATTAATTCTAATACTCCCTTTGAAGGATCAAGTCTTCCTAAATATGAGATTACAATCTTATTTTCAATTTGAACATTTCTATTTTGAAACCTATCTTTCATAGGATTTAGAAAAACTATACCTTTTTTAAGTTAAAATTAATCCTTAAATCTTCTTTTGCTAAATCCGATGGACAAATAATCGCATCGCAGAAAAACCTATAAAATATACTTTTCCTGTAGCGTAGCAATGTACTTTTCAGACGTGACCCTCTCCAATCTGCACTAATTTGACCCGTCAAGGTATGATAATAGTTAAATGTCTTTGTGTTATTAAACGATAGTAATTTAGATAATGAAATGGCAATGTTAGCCCCCACAAAATGACCAAGTACAACATCTGGTTTATACTTAAAATAAAGTCTGCAATACCAAAAAACATCCTTCAATGAAGTAGGTCTATTTTCAGTAGGCCATGAGCATATAATTATTTCTCCTTTTTGTTTTTTTATTGTTTGAATTTCGTTAAAGTAAGGTTTGTGTGAAATGAAAACAACTCTATTCCCTTTATCTGCCAAATGGTTCGCTAAATTGCAACTCATTGCGGCAAAAGAATTTTCATCATAATTATGTGCAATTAAAATTGTCTTCATTGTATGACATTTTATTTATTTTGTATTGCTCCAGCTATTTTTTTCTAATAGGTTGTTTTATTATTTCTTTTTCATTAGCATTGTTACATGCATACAACGAAATAAAACAACATCTGATATTTTTGAGCCATCCCAGTCATCTTTATGCCACTGCCGTCCAATTTCATTTTTCTTTTCGCTTGAAATTGGCAGTATATTTGCAAGTGCAACCCACTTTGATTTACCAAGCAAACCTCTTCTTTCAACAATATTAAAAGATTTTTGAAACAAATAGAATGTTTTTTTTGTAAATGGCCATTCCCATGCCGCGTCAGACTGAAAAGGCCTATACAAAGTCCTTAAAACTTTGACAGGAAAACTCGTTTCAAGAGGATCATAACTAATAATTTCACCATCTTTCGCTAATTTTTCATTTAATTTATCGATCAAGATTGATGTATTTTCAAAATGATGCAATACACCATAAGCGTAAATCAAATCAAAATCTTTTGCTGTAAATTCATCCGAGAGAAAATCAATTGCTTGTGCTTCTGCATTTGGAAAATATCTGATTCTTTCACTCAATTTCGAAATTGCAACGTCACTTAAATCGATTCCAAGGTATTCCTTTGCATTTTCTGCTAAATACATTGACCAATAATTTCCTGAAAAACAACCTAAGTCTAATACTTTTTTAGAAGATAAATCCCCAAACCATTCTTTATGCAAAACATAAGCTTGATCTTGAACACCAATATTTTTTTTAATTCGGTTTAAAAGTCCATTTCTAATTTTTGACCAGACACTAGTAGCAAAATTTTTCTTTTTATGATTATAAAATTCCTTTTGCTTTATGTTAGTTTCTAAAATTGCGTGTTTTGTTTTCATTTTTCTATTTTTGGTTTACTAAATAATAAACTCCACCAGCCTATTGTTCTTCCCATTGTTTCAGTAAAAGCTTCTTTTTTGTTATTGCCAGTAAATGTATTGGTAAATCTGATTAATGTCAACAAAATAGTAATTGTATTCCATTTAAATCGATCCTCGAATTTTGGATTAGGGTTTTTAATTCTCCAAACGTACCAGCCATTTCTAACAACCATTTTCCCATACTTGTATTGATTGGGACGCCCTGAAGAGGCATGAAAATGGGATAATTTTGTCGCTGTATTCAAATATAAATTTCCAATTTTTGAAACTCTTATTGTAAAATCTGCGTCTTCATAAAGGCCGTATCCTTCAAAATAAGTAGAAAAATAAAGTTTGTCAAAAACGGTTTTTCGAAAAGATGATACCCCTCCCATCAATTGTTCCACTTTGTAAATTTTGTTGCTTGGTGGTAAAAAACCAACACTACGTCCATGAGAAAAATTCGGTGAAAAACCTGGTAAACAATCGCTATCTAGGTTAAGTTTTTTTCGAAGAACGAAACGACTTCCATCTAAACGCTTCCACCCATCAAAGTAGAATTCAAAAGTTTTTGGAATGTAGCTATCAGGCGTTTTTTCCCACTTTACTTCATTAAAAATATAACCTCCAACTCCAAGAGCATCAGGAAATATGTTATACGTTTCTATTATTTTCTGAAAATAGTCTGTTTCTAAAACAGTATCATCATCTAAAAAGCAAATAATTTCACTTTCGTCATTAACTTTTTTAATTCCAAAATTCCTCTGCCGTGTAAGTCCTCTATTTTCATTATCAACTAAAAAATATTTTAAATTTTCGAATTGACCTTTTTGTAAAACTGTTTCCGTTTTATTGTTCAAAGACCCGTCTACAATTAAAATCTCGTCAGGATAAGCGCTTTGTAATTGAACCGATTGTAATAGTTTTAGCAATGGCTCAGGGCGCATATAAGTACAAATGATTAGGGAAAATTTCATATGTTATTTGTGTCTAATTCCTAAATCGTTTAATTTTTTAGCATAAAAAAGTGATTTTTTAAACTGAAGATTTTTATACGGAATTCGTAAAAAACGATATATAAAACCTTTTTTTGATCCTTTAAAAAGATAGAGAAAGAAATGTTTGTATTTATACTCAAGAACTTGCTGTTCTGTAAAATGCTTCACAAACCCATACATTACAGTTGGACTAGGCACTGGCCTAATATTTTTTACTGGAGTATCTAATTCCCACGGTTGTGTTTTTCTTTTTTCCCTATAACACGAGCTTGCTTTCCCCAAAATCGATACCCTCCAACTGGTGGCTTTAAATGCAGATTTGCAGAAAAAGGATTGTGCAAAACAATTTGCCCTAATTTAAAAAGTGATAATCCAAAATCGCCGTCTTCTCCATAGCCTCCATCAAAATTAATATCATTCCCTACCAATTTCCTAACATATTCATTTTTAACACAAGAATTTGCATTGCTAAAAGTAAGACTAGCTCCCACTTTCCATCTTTCTTTTTCAATTTTATTCAATTTTTCTTGCAAATTTCTCAAATCTTGTTGTTGATTATCTGCTCTGATATCTAAACCGTTGCAAGCACCTACTTGATAAGTCTGCAATATTTTTATATGATTTTCTATAAAATCTGGAAGTACACGAACATCATCATCTCCAAAAACAATATACTCTCCCTTGCATAATTCAATTGCTTCATTACGAGCTCGACAGCTTCCTTTGGTTTCTTGCCATTTGACTATTAATTCAAAAGGAAAATCTTGTGTTAGATACAATTCCTCATCTCTTGCATTTTCTGGAGTTGCATCGACAATAACAACCTGAGACAGTGGATAAGTTTGAACTGCTAAATCTTGCAACAAACGCAAAGTAAAATCCTGACGCATCATTGTGGGGATAATATAACTCACCGTCGGTTTTCCTTCTATTGGTAATAATTCACGAGGCGCTATTACAGGTTTTTTCGGCGATTTCTTGAAATTTTTTTTGCATAAAAAAAGGCGTTCCACTCATTCCATTTCCAAAACCCTTCTCTATATAACATAAAAATAGAGTGATCTATTTTGAAGTTTTTTCTAAAGAAAACATATCTGTCTTTCACTGAAATTTTAACTTCTTCATTCAAATTTTGTTCAAAAAGCCCTTTTACATATAATGGAATTGCCGCAGAATTACGCAACGCATTGTATCCAAAATCTAGTGCCTGTAATTGAACATTTTGATATTCGACATCAAAACCATTTAGTTGATTCCAAACCGATTTACGAACAGCAAATTGATTTGGATTGATTCTCCAACTTACACATTCATCGAGATTATCAAAATCATTAATAAACATAAAAAAAACAGCTGTTTGATAAACAAGCTCTGGAAAGGCATTTTTATATCCTTGCTCAAACGAACTATGCCAAATATCCCCTCCTCCACTTGCTAAAATTTCAAGTTTAGCAAAATCTGGCTGACCAATATAAAGTATACTTTCTCCTGTAATTGTTTTGAATTCCTTTAACTGCATTTTTATCTAAATTATACTTTTATCTTTTTATAAAACTCAATATTTTTTTTGGCCAAAACTCCCATATCAAAAGATTCTTCAACCTTTTTTCGAGCCTGTTTTCCTACTTTCACACATAAATTTTCATCTTCTAAAAAATCAATTATTCGTTTTGCATATAAAACATGATCTTTAGGATTTACTAAAAAACCACTTTTGCCATCATCGATCATTTCATTCGCCCAACCAATATTTGAAGCAACAATAGGTTTCTCTAATGCCATTGCTTCAAGCCAAGAAACAGGAAAAGCCTCAGCAAAAGAAGGGAAAACACATACTTTTGACTGCTGAATTTTTTGTTTTATTTCTTCATAAGGTACGCTTCCTAGGTATTGCACATTTTTTAATGCTTTTTCTGAAAAAAGCTTTTGCATCATTCCCCAAGTTGAATCATTTCCCGAAATAATATCTGGAACATCTTTACCAATTAAAATTAATTTAGCATTTAGATTTTTCTCTAAAACCTTATTAAAAATTAAGGGCAATTCTAAAAGTCCTTTTTTCCTTATTAAACTTCCAAAATATAGTATGGTTTGATCTGTATAATTATTTTCATTGTCATTTTGAAACAATTTCGAATTAATAGGATTCGGAATAATTACGAATTTCTTATTTAAACCAAAAACTGAATTAGTTTTATCTGCTACAAACTTACTTACAGCCAATAATGCATCAGCATTTTTTAAAGCTCTTTCTTCATGAAATTTATTTTTCCATTTTATAGGGCGATCATCTAAATGACAAAAATAAACATCAGAACCATGCAATCGTATTATTATTGGGCATTTATTTGGCTTGATGAACGACGTTATCCCTGTCCAATCCGGCGCTTCAACTAAATCAATTTCTCTATTCGAATATAACTCATTTATAATCCTTTCTAGTTTTTTTCTAGTAAACCACCACGATAATCCTTTAACTTTAACATTCTTAATCTGTTGAATCAAAACACCATTATCATCAAAGCAAGCATCTTTTTTTGTGCATAAACAAGAATTCGCACTGAAACACCTTGTGCCAAAAGCCCTATTGCTAAATTTTTGATACTTGTTCCAATTCCTCCTGAATTGCCAGTTTTAGCATGTGGATATTCTGGTGTTAAAAAAGCTATAGTCATGTATTTATTTCTTAAATAAATCTTTTAAGATTATTGCTGTAAATTTCTTTGCGCCCAACTCGTTCATGTGCCCGCAAGAATAAAAATATTTATCCTCTTTTACAGCACTTTCACAATTATGAATTTCTGGATACATTTTTTTACCTTTTCAAAGTAATTAATGCCTTTTGAATTTTCACACATCGGCGTCATTATCGCAACAAGATTTATGTGGTTTTGTTTACACAATTCTTTTATTTCTTCATAATAAATGTTTCGGCTTGGGTACCAACTCGAAAGATTGCTTTTTAATTTCTCTCCGCTTCCCATTAAAGGATAAAAACCACCTTGATCTACTACATTACTTTTTTTGTTGAGAGCAGTAAAAAACATTTCTCTAAATCCAATTTTAGATTCATATTTCACATATCTATAAAAAGGTATATAATATTCGCATTTATATCCTGGCAAATCTTTGAAATGATTTTGAATACTTTCAGAATCATATAAATAAGGCATAAACCATAAGATATTTGATGTGGAATATTTATTGAGGTCTGACCTTATATTTAAATCTACTTCAACAATAACATTTTTTATTACAATCTTTTTTTCAAGTAATAATTTGAGCACCAAATCTGATTCAAATAATCTTGATCCTTGCATTCCAAAATTAAATGCTTTAAGACCTTTAGCTATAAACATTTCTGACACAAAATGATTATCGGCTCTTGACGAACCTAATATTACAACATCAATTTTTTTGGGAACCGAAGTGTATGCATAACTTACTTTTTGTCTAGCATTCGATTGCAAATAAACAGTTGTATATAAAAAATCTAATGAAACTGCCACTATTATGCAAATCAGAATAATTTTGGATATAAAAAATAAGAAATTCTTCATAAGTCAAATTTACTTGAAACCATTAAAAAAAATCGCTTAAAATTCTTGCCGTAAAAAGCTTTGCTCCTTCGTCTGTCATATGTCCGCATGATGAAAAATATTTATTTTCCATAACTACATTTTCATAGTTGTAAATTTCCGGATATGCCTTTTTTACTTTTTCAAAATAATTCATTCCGACTACATTTTCACACATAGGAGTCATTACCGCAATAAAATTAATATTATTCGCTTTGCAAATATTCTTTATCTCTTCATAATATTTATTATGCGGAAGCGGATTTAAATTGACAATATTATTCTTCATATTGCCATTTTTATGTTTTTGCAAAGGGTAATATCCTAAATTATCTAAAGTGTTAGTAGTTTCCTTTGTAGCGATTTTATATATTTCTCTGAATCCGATTTTTGAATCATACTTTATATATCTATAAAATGGGATATAGTATAATTCATTAAAATTTTCATGCGATTCAAATTGCTTTTTTATAATTTCGGAGTTGTGAATGTAAGGCAAAAATTTGGCTGATACTCCTTCCGATTCTTTATCATTGGAAAGATTTAGATCAGCCTCCAAAATTATGTTTTTAATCTCATATTTTCTTTCAATCATTAATTTCAGCATAAGAGATGCCTCATATAAATGTCCGCCACTCATTCCATAATTAAAAGTTTTTAATCCCTTATCTTCAAACATTTGTGACACAAAATGATTGTTTGCTCTAGACGAACCTAAAATCACAACATCATAATTTGTAGCATTTGAATTAAATACATTTTCTATTTTACCTCTAGTTTTAGATTGGAAAAAAACATAAGTATAAAATCCGTCTAACATTATGGCAATCAAAAATGCAATTGTCACAATTTTTGTGACGTATATAATAAACTTCTTCATTAAAACTGAAAATATATAAATTCTTTATAATCAGAATAAGTACCTAAAGCCATAATTGCCGCAATTGCCAAACTTACTTTCAACAAACTTCTTTTTCCTGAAAGAGGTTCAATATTATTACGATTGTTCCACTCTACTAAAACAAATAAAAAAATCATTATAAGTATTTCGTAATTATTTCTGTCATTTACTAAAAACTGAGTTTTAAATTCGTGATTCGTAAAAATCCTTTTTAAATACGAAACAGCATCAGTAATTGTTTTTGCTCTAAAAAATACCCAAGCAATACAAGTCAATCCAAACGTATATAAAATGCTAAGCACAACTTTAAAAGAATCATAATTAAATTTAACATGAATCTCATCCAGATTGTTGCGATTACTATTAGACAAAAGAAGAGGCAAAAAGTAAACTGCATTTATTAGTCCCCAAATTACATAGGTCCAATTTGCTCCATGCCAAAAACCGCTGACTAGGAAAATGATAAATGTATTTCTGATTTTCATCCATAGTCCTCCTTTACTTCCACCCAAAGGAATGTATAAATAATCACGAAACCAAGATGAAAGCGAAATATGCCAGCGACGCCAAAATTCAGCTATGTCTCGTGAAAAGTAAGGATAATTAAAGTTTTGCAATAAATCTAAACCAAACAACTTTGAAACTCCTAATGCTATATCAGTGTATCCAGAAAAATCTCCATAGATTTGAAATGCAAAATAAATGGCCCCTAAAATCAATGAAAATGAATTCATTGAAGTGTAATTATCAAAAATAGCATTTGCATACGTTGCACAAGTGTCGGCAATAACTATTTTTTTGACTAACCCCCAAATAATTTGACAAATCCCCTCTTTTGCAGTTTGGAAATTAAATTCTCGTTTTACTTTTACTTGAGGCAATAAATGTGTTGCTCTTTCAATAGGACCGGCAACTAATAATGGAAAATAACTCACGAAAAGCGAATAATCGACAAAATTATATTCGGCTTTGATTCTTTTGTAATAGATATCGATAACATAAGAAAGTCCATGAAAAGTATAAAATGAAATTCCAACTGGAAGTATTACTTTTAGTAAAATAGGACTTGCCTTAAATCCAACGCTATTAAAAAGATCCGCGAAAGAAGTGGCGAAAAAATTATAATACTTAAAAATTCCTAAAAATCCGAGATTAACAATTATACTTAACCAAAACCAAAATTTACGATTGTTTTCAGATTTTCCTTTTTCAATTTGAATTCCAGTATAATAATCTAAAAATGTTGAAAAAACCAGCAAAAACAAAAATCTCCAATCCCAACAAGAATAAAAGTAGTAACTGGCAATTATTAGTAAAGCATTTTGCGAGCTTTTAGTTTTATTGAAAATAAACCAATACAAGAAAAAAACGATTGGCAAAAAAATTACGAATGCTAATGAGTTAAAAAACATAGTATATTGTAGAAGGGTATTTTTAAATATCTTTTAAATTATTTAGGATCAAATATCCTATTTTTAAATAGTATTATAGTATGGGTTTCAAATAAATGTTTGTAAAATATTTGATTCCTTTGGTATTCAGATGATGATGGTCAGAATAATAACCTGGTATTAAAACCGCTTCAGAAAAATCGTAAAAATTTATCTTGTGCTTTTTCATCATTCTTTTTGCAAAATCACTGGCTTGGTTATGTCCTGGCCATTTCCCAAATAAGGCAGGAGGAATCGTCAAGACAACTTTTGAATTATTTCTTTCTGCGAGTTTGATAATCTTCTCAACTTGATAACAAGACTTCTTAAATCTTTCAACGTTAATATTTTTTTGCCATGATAAAAGATTCCCATCAACTTTTGCTCTATCAATCTTTGTCAAAGAATCAATTTTTCCAATTTTATGATCTGGCATCAAATCTATCCATTTTGACCTGAGTTTGCTTTGAGAATATTCGATGATTCTTTGACTCTTGTTTTCAGAATCAAACATTAAATACTGATAAAGAAAATTCAAATCAAAAACTTCTAAATTAAAAGTATTTGACGCAATTGGCGACTCTTCTGACGTTAACATTGGAGGTGTTAAAACCAAAGCAATAGTGTTAACTTTATTGCCTTTTGAATAAAAATATTGAAGATAAAATAATTGTTCATTTATACCACAAATACCTGAGCCTTGACCAATATTGATTATTTTTTTATTTAGTATTTTTTCAACAACTTCATGATTTCCCCATCTAGAAAAAGTGCGGGCGTGTGAAATCCCCATGAACATTAAATCATATTTATGATATGATTTTATTATTAAAGTATTACTCTCTGTCTGAGAATTTTTAAAATTTCTATCATTTACATATTTCGATGTCAATAAGAGAGCAAGAGTCAATATTCCAAAAAACAAAGACAGACACATAAAGTCTTAAATACAATTTTCTTTATCATAATAAAATCTAGAAAGCAAAATAAATAAATTCTGTCTTAGCCGTTACTCCCCATATCATTATTGACATGAAAATAAAAAAATACAAAGCCATTTTGAGATACGCGGGTAGTGCCCCTTTAATTTCTAACGCATGGTTTTTTGATCTTCCTACCCATTCTGTTACTATAAACAACAATAATAAAATTAACAACACTTTTACTGACATTTCATTAGAATCGAATTTCGGAATCGTAAACAGACTTTTTGAAAAAATTTGCTTAATATAACAAAAAGCGCTGTTTAAGTCTTTGGCCCTAAAAAATATCCACCCAAAACATGTTAAAGCAAATGTTAGTATCATTTGTCCAAATTCTTTCAAGCTTGGTAAAATTTTACCATCGGCAACACTATTTAGATTATTCCTATTGGTATTGATCAAAATTGATGGCAAAATAAACAAAGCATTAATAAAGCCCCAAACAATAAACGTCCAATTTGCACCATGCCAGAATCCGCTAACTAAGAAAATGATAAAAACATTTCTGACTTTTGTCCAAATACTGCCTTTACTACCGCCTAAAGGAATATAAAGATAATCACGAAACCATGAGGATAAAGATATATGCCAACGTCGCCAAAACTCAGCAATATCTCGCGAAAAATAAGGGTAATTAAAGTTTTTCAAAAGTTCGATTCCAAATAGTCTAGAAACTCCCAAAGCAATATCGGAATATCCACTAAAATCACAATAAATTTGAAAAGCGAAAAAAACGCTTCCTAATACCAAAATACTTCCTGAATATTGTTCGGGGTTATCAAAAACCATATTTACAACAGTTGCGCAATTATCAGCAATTACAACTTTTTTAAATAGCCCCCAAAGAATTTGTCTGAGTCCATCGACCGCCTTTTTATAATCAAATTCTCGTTTTACTTTTACCTGTGGCAATAAATGCGTCGCTCTTTCAATTGGACCAGCAACTAAAAGCGGAAAATAGCTTACAAAAAGTGAATAATCGACAAAATTATATTCAGCTTTTATTCTTTTATAATATATATCAATAACATATGAAAGTCCATGAAAAGTATAAAATGAAATTCCGACCGGCAATATCACTTTTAATAAAATAGGACTCGCTTTGAATCCTACATTATTTAGTAAATCTGCAAAAGAAGTGGCAAAAAAATTATAGTATTTAAAAATCCCTAAAAAACCTAGATTAACTATTATACTCAACCAAAACCAAAATTTACGATTGTTTTCAGATTTTCCTTTTTCAATTTGAATTCCAGTGCAATAATCTAAAAATGTAGAAAAAATCAACAAAAATAAAAATCTCCAATCCCAACAAGAATAGAAATAATAACTAGCGACAATTAGTAAAGCATTTTGCGTTCTCGTAGTCTTATTGAAAACAAACCAATATAAAAAAAAATTATTGGCAAAAAAAAGGCAAAAGCCAAGGAATTAAAAAGCATAATTTGTTTTAAAAAATTTCATTCTATTTTTAATGGACAAAGAAAAGAATTATTATTCATAAATGGTAGTTTTAATTCCTTATCACAAATATTGAAAACTACTGATAGCCAGTTTTTTTAAAAAAATTTTAGTTATCTATATTGTGAATATAAAATGAAGATAAATCTTTATTTATTACTGTACTTTCAGGGCTCAAAACAGTATGAAAATCTGGGACATCATCTGTAACCACTGCGTTGCCTCCAATAGTAACATGATTACCAATTGTTATATTCCCAAAAACACAAGCTCCAGGTCCCATAAAAACATTATTCCCAATTTTTGGCAATCCTTTTTTAACCCAGCATTACTCACCCCTATGGTTATTCCTTGAGAAATATTACAATTATCCCCAATAACAGCGTCTCCATGTATAACTATATTTCCAAAATGCCCTATATAAAAACCTCTTCCTATTTGAGTTCTATAAGAAATATCGAATCCATATTTGAATTTTAAGCGACGTAACCAAAGAAAGAAAAAATAAAATAAGAAGCGATTTTTTCTCCTATAATGTTGGGTTAATCTGAATATAGTTAAAAATTTAAGACCTGGATTGGGCATCAAAACAAAAGTTTTAATTAAAACAAAAAATCCAATAGAATGAATATCGCATCGTTTATAATCTGATAAAATAATCTCTCTTATCATATTTATGTATTTAAAATCTCTTTCATTGAACTCCAAATACGCTCACAAGTCGCATTTGCTGGTTGTTGATTAATTATATCAAACCAATTTTGAGCATATAAAACTATATCCTCAGGATTATTTAATCCTGCGCTTATTTTTTCTGCAATTTCATCAGCAGAATTTAACCAAATTACGGAGTCACTATTAAACATTGAACGAAAATGAATATAATTGTAAATTTTTAAAACAGACCAATCCTTGTTTTTTTATTAGTCACATCATAGTTGATAAAAGCACAAGGTTTTTTGTGAGCCGCATAATCAAAAACCATGGAAGAACCTAAATTTATAACCATTTCCGTATGATGTATCGTATTCATTTGTAAATTTATATCAGATTGAGTAGGCAAAATAGCATCCCATTCATTTCCTATTTTTTTCCAAAGTGGCTCAATAGTAACTATTACATCCTTATAATTTTCAAGAGTTACATCGAATCTATTAGAAAAATCAACTGGACAACGTCTGAAAATAATACCCAGTGAACATCCTTGATTATTTAACAGTCGGACAGCTTCTGCTACATCAGCCAAATATTGTGGATCATCGGGACAAGTCGTAATATCATCCCCCGAATAACAGATGTATTTTTTATTTATATCTAACTTATGTTCATTAAAAAATTCATTCTTAGAGATTATTCGATTATTATCGAAATGAGATTCGAATTGAGGGGTTCCTGTTACAAAAATTTGTGATTCTTGTATGTATGGATAATAAAAGAGTAACTCCTTTTTCATATACTCACTCCATACAAAATAATAATCTGTTTCAACAACCATAGTTGCTTTAGGTAAATTATCCCATGAAAAAATAAAGGTTGATGTAGGAATGCCCAAATCTTGAGTCGCTAATAAAGGCGCAATTGCTGTTGTATGTCGCTGATTTGTACATAAAACAATTGCAGGTTTTTCCTTTTGCAACGTTTCTAAACATTGATTATAATACAAGGTTTTCCTTTCATTTTGTTTTATTTTTTCTCGAACTCTGCTCAACCCAACATTAGATGAATGAGTAATAAAAATAGTTTGGGTAATTATACTTTTTATTGCTTTTTTCCAATTGGAATACGAAAATGGGAATCTATATGAATCATAGACCTTATCTTTTGTTTTTTTAATGGAAAGATTTAAGTCTATATGTTTACGAGCATTCTTATATATTTCTGTAAGTGGATGAGGCTTTGAATATTTAATTTTTATTTCTTTAAGATTTAATTCAGTTAAATCAAAAATGGTATTATTCCAGTATACGATCTCAAAATTATTTTCCGAACCAATGTTATAGAACTTTGAATAAGCAAAATTCTTAAGTCCCACTCCATCAGGGAGAACAACAAATACTTTAATTTTTTCTTTCAATTTTTATTGTATATAATTGCTTTTTCACAAGTCAACTTATCAAACTACTTGCGAATTTTAATTAATTGTTCTGCTTTTTCCCAATCCTTCAATGTATCAATATTTACATATGAATTGGCATCCGATTCAATGAAAGCAGTTGTTTTTCCTAACAATGATTTTTGTTCCAAAAGAACATTTGTTTTTGTTATATAAATACTTCCATCTCTATGATATGCTTTTGGAAGTTCTTGTCTTCTAGTTATTATTTCATCTTCTCCAGTGGCTATTTTTAAATTCCCATCAGAGTTTACTTCAAATGTCCAATGCGGATTATATTCGTGAGGAACCTGCAAAACCGAAACCAAAGAATCGCAATTAGAATTTATAAATTTTTCAATTGCCAGATTAATAAAAGCAACAGTTCTAAATGGACTTGTAACTTGAAGAAGACAAACAGCATCAAAAAATATATTTTGAGATTGATACCACTCTAATGCATGGATTATTACATCAATAGTTGGCGTATTATCATGAGCTAAATGTTCTGGACGAATGAATGGAATGTTTATTCCTAATTTTCTACCTATTTCTATAATGTTTTCATCATCACTGGACAAAATGATTTCTGACAAATAACTTGACTTAATTGCAACCTCAGCCGTGTAAGTCAATAATGGCTTCCCTCCTAAGTTTTTGATGTTTTTACCGGGAACACCTTTTGATCCACCTCTGGCTGGAATTATAGCTAAAATTTTCATTTAATTTTTCGAATTCTATATTTCAAAGATGTAAATGCTTTCTCTATAAACCAATTAATTCTGTTTTCAATTGATGGCTTTAATCTAAAAAGTGTGTATCCTCCCTCAAAACTATTATTAACCTCATTATAGAATGGTGAGTTTTTTGAATTTCTTTTTAATGAAATTTTTCGACTTATCAGTGCTTTAGGAAAAACTCTAGTTATAAATTTTCGCTGATTTTCTCTGTCGCCTTCAATAAGAATAATTGTATTTGGTTTTACAATTTTTTTAAAAAAGACTCATTCTCAAATGAGCCATCAATAATTATAAGGTCAAACTTAATAGTGCTATTATAATCCAAGTAACTTTTTATGTGATTAAAATTGAAACTCTCACTAATGCCTTTTAAATTTTCTCGAAACGCATTAATACAAAACTCATTATCTTCTGTTCCATAATAGTCCATTTTTTTATTTAAACCATTTAATAAATATGGAATGGTACCAATGCCAATACCAAATTCAAAAACGGAATTAACGGATTTTTTTTGCCAATTTTTCTATACCCATTAAAGCAAATTCTTTCGCAATATGTTGGCAACCTTCTTTCTTTGAAAACAATGAAAATGTTTCTTTATACATGTTTGTAAATTAATAAGTTATTGTTTTATGAAATCTTAAAGGCAATTCTCGTAAGAGACTTGCAATTTTTTCTCCTGCATTTCCATTTCCATAAATAAAGGACGAATTTATTTTGCCTTTTCCAATCGATTCAAGAATCGCCTCTTCAATTTTATCCTGATTATAATCAACATCAATAATATTATTACCTCGATCTCTTTTGTTTTGTCTTGATCCAATATTAACTACAGGAACTCCCAAAAAAGCGCATTCTCTAATGCCAACACTCGAATTTCCAATCAAACAATTGCTATGATAAAGCAAGCGCAAAAAATCCTTTCCTTCCATATTTTTAAAAAAGTGAACATTTTTCAATTGATGTTGCTCTCTAAACGCACGTATACCCGTCGAAGTTCCATCAGCTCCAGCATCAACATTTGGCCAGAACCATAAAGTTGGCATATTCAATTTGTATATTGCTTCTAGCGTTACTTCAATATGTTTACGGGAATCTTTGTATTCATTAGTCACTGGATGCCGCATTACTACAAGATACCCTTTTGACAAATCAGGTTTTGCTCCAACACCGCCATATTTTTCATATGGATCAAATGGAAGCGCTTTACTATTAAGAATTTCCTCTGCTAAATCTATTGAGGGACATCCTGTATTAAAAACCATTTCAGGGTTTTCTCCCAATTTTATAACACGTTCTTTAGCACTTTCAGACGCAACAAAATGATAATCGGCCAATTTTGTGATTGAATGACGTACTTTCTCATCAATATTACCGGTAACTTCTCCTCCTTGTATGTGCGCCAAAGGAATATTCATATATGATGCTCGCAATTGCTGTAGCCATTGTCTCGAAACGATCTGCCACAGTGACTGCAATATCGGGTTTCAGATTATCAAAAACACTAGATAATTCTAAAATTCCAATTCCTGTCGTTTTTGCAGTGCGACCAAATTTTCACCCTCCAAAACATTAAACACTCGCGCCGCAATTTTAAAACCATCTTTTTCAATATAGTTAACTGCAGAACCATATCGATCTAACAATGCCGATGCTCGCAACAATCAATTGAAGTTCCAAATCTGGATGATTGTCTATCGCTGTTAAAACTGTTTTTACACGACTATATGATGGGCGGGCTGTAATTACTACAGCAATTTTCCTTTTTTCGTTCATACTAGATCTTCTTCATTTAAAAAGTCCCATTGTTTCATATCTGTTTTAAGAGTTTTGCCTAATACTTCTTTGTATCGGCTGGCTAAAATACCAAATCCTTTTGGCTTTTTAGCTTCTAAATCTTCAAATTTCAGAATATGATTTTTAGGCAAATCTTTATTAATTGCCAATGATTTTTCAAAAATTTGCTTTAAAGGTTTTAATTCTTCAATATCATTTTTATCTATTGGGTTTGCAATTGCTGTTGCAATATTTCGAACCGATTGCACAAGTTCTTTTGTTTCAGCAATGGTTAATGACGCTTTTGAATCAGGACCAAAAAGTTCTCGATCAAAAACGACGTGAAATTCTAATATAGAAGCTCCCAATGTCGTTGCCGCTATACAAGCTTCTTTTTTAGCTGAATGATCTGAAAAACCAACAGGAACATTATAGCGTTTATATAATTCTTGAATAACATTCAAACCATATTGCTCTGGTTCTGTTGGATACGCCGTGGTGCATTGTAAAATTGAAAAATCAACATTTCGTCGCTTTAAAAAACTAATTGTTTCGTCTAATTCAACATAAGAGCTCATGCCTGAAGACAAAATAACAGGTTTTCCTGTTTGAGCAATTTTCTCTAAAATCAAAAAATTATTTACTTCTCCAGAACCAATTTTATAGTATTTCACTCCAATTTCTTCCAGCCATTCTACCGCCAAATTACTAAAAGGCGAGCATATAAAATCCAAACCAACTTCATCACAATGTTCTTTGATTCCCTTCCATTGCTCCAAACTGAACCCCATCCTTTTCCAATAATCAAATCTTGTTTTATCTTCTAAAGAAAATTTCACTCTGAATGGTTCATGCACACTACTTTCTGCTTCAGCTATATGCATCTGGAATTTAATGGCATCAACTCCCGTTTTTGCAAGTGCATCAATGTAGGAATATAAGATTCCTAAACTGCCTTCATGGGCTTGACCGATTTCAGCAATTATATAAGGCTGATTATTTGAGGCGCCAATTTTCATATAATTTGACTTTGTTTTTTAATACGAATAAATCTTTTCAGCTGTCTTTAAAATTTTATGTAAATATCAAAACTTTTAGTTCTTCCACAACAAAAAATGCTTGTATTTGGACTCTAACCAAGGTCTAAAAATGAAATAATCAAAATACATTGATCCTTTCAAATACTTAAATGAAGTATTAAATTTTGACACTTCGATAAAATACTTCAATCAATTTAAATTCGCTTAGCTCTTCTCTTAAGGTTTTAATTTTTTATTTATATTTTCCGGACGCCAATATAATTTAGTTTCATGTAATTTATTAAATTTTTGAAACTCTATTTTTGTTAAACGATTTGACTGTTTTAACAATTTAGGAAAATTAATAACGACATCTCCTAGAGCCTGTATTATTGCAAAAGTAGCTTTAATATCTCCTTTTAAAACTTTATTTTTAATTTGAATCCATAAAGTATAAAGAAATCTTCTGGGTATTTGACTAATTGGATAAAATAAAAAATACAAATACCAGCCTGATCTTAAAGAACGACGCAAGCGAATTTGATAATCGGCATTTTTTTTCTAGATTTAAGATCAACCCTATGATTTACTAAAACTTCGGGTAAATAATGTACTTCCCATTTTTTTGAATAATTGAAAGGATGCAAAATCTTCTTCTCCATAAAACAAAAACCAAGATGGATAGTCTGGAATTTCTTTCCATGCTTTCATTCTCCAAACATTTGCACCACCAGCAAAACTTTTAACCCTACAACTAATTTCATTGCAGTCTGTTGCTGTTGGTTCTTTTAAATCCCAAAAAATCCTAAAACTTAATAAGGCTATTTTAGAATTTTCACTGAATTTTTCTTGAATAACTTCTAAAGGATTTTGTGTTATAAAATGCAAGTCATCATCAATAGAAATAGCAAACTCGGTAGTTACCAAACTCATCAATTGATTTCTACTATATATCAATCCTTTACTTTCAGAATTTTTAATCAATCGAATTTTAGGAAAATTATCTTGTAAATATGATGATGTCCCGTCTGTTGAACCATCATCGCAAATAATACAATCTACATTTTCTTGGTCTAATAAGTACTGGATTTTACCTAAAGTAAATATCAAATCTTTCTTACGGTTTTTAGTAGTTATTAAAATCGAGAAACTAGATTTTTGCATTGTACTTACTCATTTCTTTTTAAATTATCCATAACTTCTTTTAAATATTTTACAGACAGATAATCTTCCAAATCTTTTCTATTTAACAACAAATCATCTGGATTGATTTTCCATTGCTGATACATTTGCCCTATTAAATGTGCTATTTTTTTAACATCATCTGCTTCTGACCAATAAGGATATTCCTCTCCTAATAATCTTTTCACTTCACAATAATAGGGTGCCAAAGAAAGAATTGGCTTATTAGCCTCGACACAATGTGGAAATTTCCCAGGAAGAAATGGACTTATCTCGCTTTTTGATTCGAGTATTATATTAACAGATACATTTTGCTGTAAATTGTAAACCTCTGCAAAAGGCTTGTTTCCATTATAAATATAAATTTCAGGATTTTTTGCACTATAATTTCCCAACATTTCACTAAAATAAAAAGCGTTTCCTAATAACAAAAGCCTTACGTCTTTTTTAGCCTCAGGATTTTGTTTCAAAAACATTTTAAAACCCTCTATCAAACCTTCTGGAGAGCGTTGCTTCATTAAATTTCCTGCATGAAGAAGATTAAATTTTGACGGATCAAAATAATTTGGTAAATCTTGTTTTTGAATATCTTGTTCTGCATTCTGATGAGGAATTACAATCCCCGTTTTAAGAAAATTAGGAAAATAACTGCCCATCCATTCATTTAGTAAAAAACTAGGAAAAACACTAAATCTTGCTTTTTCAGAAACCTTCTGAAAAAATTTTTCCTTCTGAAAAAATCCTGGTTGAATCCAATTGTAAGGTCTTGGATAAAAATGGTAAGGAAATGGATCATGAACATAAGCCATCCATTTATCATGTAATTCGGGAACATCTAGAATGGCATAATGTGGTTTAAAACTGGCTCCTTTACTTAAAGTCAAAACCAAATCGTAATTATCTACAATTTCTCTCTTTAATGCTTTTTTTATACTTTGGGTATCATTAAAAAAGGTAAAAGAAAATCCAAACCAACTTTCAAAATAAGGATTCAGACTGATTTTTGTAACTCGAGTAAAAACTCTTTCCAACCTACTTAATAAATACAGCCCTGCGAATTTCCTTTCTTTTATTCTAAAACAATCGATGCCTTCTAAAAAAACATCTTTCGGAGTGTAATGAAGTACTTTTAAATCAAATCCTGCCTTTACCAAATTATTAATCAAAGCGACACGTCCTTTTGTTCCGCTACTATCATTAATATCAATTGACTCTGAAATTACTAATATCCTTTTTATTTTAATATTCATTCAAATTTCGAAGTTAAAGATTAATTTTCTTGACTAAGAATATCGATTATTCTTTGGGCTGTCTTTCCGTCCCATAATTCTGGTATATTCCCTTTTTTCCAATTTCCTGAAAATAACTTTTCAAGAACCGGCTTAATTGCATTGGGATCAGTACCAATCAACTCATTTGTGCCTACAGTAACTGTTTCTGGTCGCTCTGTATTATCTCGCAAAGTGACACAAGGAACTCCCATTACTGTTGTTTCCTCTGTTATTCCTCCAGAATCAGTTATTACGACTTTTGCATTTTTTACTAAATAGTTAAATTGCAAATATCCCATTGGTTCTACTAAATAAAGATTTTCACTAACCATTCCTAATTTATCAATTACTTTTTGAGTTCTGGGATGTACTGGGAAAACTACTGGTAAATTATTTGAATTCTCTAAAATTTGTTCTAAATATCCTTTTATTTTTTTATCGTCATCGACATTTGAAGGTCTATGAATCGTTAACAAGAGATATCTATTTTCTTTCAAATTTATAGAATCCCAAAAATCTGGTTTAATCAATTTTGTTTTATATTTCTCAAGGGTATCAATCATTGTATTGCCTACAAAAAAATTTTTTCAGAAGGAACTCCTTGTGAGATTAAATTATTATTGGCGGTTTTTGAAGTTGTAAAGAAATAACTGGTAATACTATCTGTAACTATTCGATTAATTTCTTCAGGCATCGACCAATCATTTGAACGAATACCAGCTTCAACATGTGCTACTTTTATTCCCATCTTGGTCGCTACAATAGAACATGCCATTGTTGAATTTACATCGCCAACTACAAGACAAATGTTTGGCTTCGACTCTTCAATCAATAGTTTTTCATAACGCACCATTATTGAGGCGGTTTGCTCAGCTTGAGATCCTCCTCCAGCTTCTAAATTATAATCCGGCAAGGGAATATTTAATTGTTCGAAGAAAGTTCCACTCATATTTTTGTCATAATGCTGACCGGTATGAATGAGTCTAAAATCTATTTCATTATTTTTTAAATCTTTAATTGCCGAAATAATAGATGCAATTTTTATAAAATTTGGTCTGGCTCCCGCTATAATATCAATTCTCATAGTTCGTGTTAGTTCTTAATTTCTTGCGAAATTTATACAACAAGATTTTAATTGGTAAAAGGTTATAAAAAACAATCCATTTTGCCCTTGTAATAAAATTTAACTTACTTGTTTCGAGTATTTTTGAAAACAATTTAAATTTTTTATACGCCATAGATAAATGCATAAAATATCTCATTAGCGAGTAATTTAATAGTTTTTTAGCTTGTAAATTCTCGACCACTAATAAAATTGCATTTTGCTTTGACTCTACTCGTATTTGATTATTCCTGTAAAATTCTCCAGTATTAGAATTCGGATGCTTTCGTCCAAAGAATAAGCACTTTTCAATAGAAATTCCTCGATAACCCGAGGTTAAAATTCTAGAATATAATTCCCATTCTTCTGCGTACATCAAATGTTCTGTAAAGCGATTGTTTTCAAAACAAAGTGCTTTCCACATGACAGCACAAGAATTAAAAGGAAGCTCGTTCTTCAACATTCTTTCTATGTCCTTTACATCAATATAGAAAGAACCGTATTCTTTAGAATAATCAAAATTATAATGAAAATTTTCAAAAAAAACACTGCGAATATAGCGGCAAAAATAAATATCCGTATCCGATAATTCTTTAATACATAATTCTAAGTTTTGAGGATGCACAATATCATCATCATCAAAAAAAATAATGTATTCTCCTTTTGCCAAGTCTAAACCATAATTTCGTGAACCTGGTAATCCTTTTACATATTGATCTGGTCGCTTAAAATATTTAAAACGCTGATCCTTTTCTATTAAGGGACCAATTATTTCAAAAGTATTATCAATACCACCATCGTCAATTATTAAACATTCAAAGTTCTTATACGATTGATTTTCGATTGAAACTAAAGTTTCAAGTATGAAATGGCTTCTATTGTAAGTCGCCATAATAATGGATACTTTAGGGTTCATTATAATAATGATTTTATAAAACGGACTGGTTTTAGAACAAGATTTCCTATTCTAAATTCTATATTTTTTAAGATTTTATGCTTCCCTTCTTCTTCTTTTTTAACCCGGGAAAGCAAATTACTTACAAGAAGGTCATAATTACTCGTGTATAAATCTTTGTGCTTGATAAATATATAATTTAAAAGTTCGTATTTAATTAAGTTTGCTTTAGAAGTTGTTGCATCATTTCTTTTTCTATAATTATATAATGGTTCCGGTATTATATGTGCGGTACCACCATTTTTCAAAAGACGAATAAAAAACTCCCAATCTTCAAAACCTTGCTTCATTGTTTCATCATATCTCCCACAATTTTCCCAATCTTCTTTCCTAAACATTGAGGTACCAAGCGCGGCATTTGAAAATAAAAAATCAACAATACTTCCACCAGGAGGTTTAAAAAGTCTCGTTTTTTTATCTTCAAAAATTAAATTAGCAAAGCAACTTACTAATTTATGATCTAAATGATTTTTTAATACTAGTAAAGCCTTTTCGCAAAAAGTTGGTTCAAAAAAATCATCACTATCTAGCACTAAAATATAATCTCCTTTCGAAGCTTCAATACCAACATTTCTCGCTGTACTTTGACCTTGGTTTTCTTGCGTAATTAGCTTTGCTATTTTTGGCTCATGTTGTTTTAAAATTTCTTTAGTCTTACTATTTGAACCATCATCAACCACTATAACTTCTATGTTTTTATAGGTTTGGTTTAATGCAGAATCTATAGCTTGTTCAATATATTGCCAATCATTATAACAAGGGATAACGATTGAAATCATTATACTTTCTTTCATGCTACTATTTTCTTGCATATTTCATAATATTATATCCTTTTCTAAAATATTTCCCAAATTTTAAAGCCATAAAAAAAGCTACTCCTTTTGAAAAAGAATAGTATTGACAAATTAAAAAATAGGCATCTTTACAAAAAGGGATTTTCTGTTTATTTAGTGCCAATTTAAACGCATATTGCATATAACCTGAAAGAAACCACCGAATTAATTCTCTATTTTCAAAGACAATTAAGTCCTTCGCCGTTTGATATTTTATAGTAGCTACGATTGATAAATAATTTATTTCATTTTCTCTATTTATGAGTGAAATCGAATTAGAATGCATCCTTCTGTGTGTCAAAACATGATCTACAAACTCCCCTTTTGGAGAGCGTTGCAACATTTTTATAAAAAAATTATATTCATCCCCATCAACAATATTTTCATTGAATTTTATATCCTCTACTATCTGACGTTTACCTAAAAAATCATCTGTAATCCAACCTATACGCTGTAAAGCAACATTTTTATCCGAAATAACTGCATCTGTTTTATTAAATTCAAAAGGCCTTCCTAAAAGAATACCCGTTTCATGATCAAAATTCTGAACATCAGTGATTACAAAATCCAGACCACGAGTCAGGAGGGTTTTATATGATATTTCCAAATGTTCAGGAAGCATAATATCATCACTGTCAAACCATTTTATTAAAGCCCCTACTGTTTTAGAAAAGCCATAATTGCGACAAGCATTGGCTCCCTTAATTAATTCAACCGGCCTTTTGTAAGCTTTAAAGCGACTGTCTTTTTTTCATAACTTTCCATAACAGAGAAAGAAGCGTCTGAACTATGATCATCTATCAAAATACATTCCCAGTCTTCAAACGTTTGTTTTTGAATACTGTCCAAGGTATATGGCAATAAATCTTGACGATTATAGACAGGAATAATTATGGAAATTTCAGGTTTGTTTAACATTTATTCTTTACATATATTAAAAATCTCCTAGTAAACTTAATGGATTGCAAAAAATATAAATTACTCAAGTATAACCAAAATAAAGCTGGCCAAAATAAAAGTGTAATTTTCTTTGTTCTGTAAATCATTTGTTCATAGTGAAGCAATAGATATCTTCTCTGCTCTTTATTAAAATTAGATAGGAAATTGAAAATTAAAAAATTAAAGAACAGAATTTTAGCTTGTTGTTTATTATATTCTTTATATTCTTTCCTCGAAATATTTTCAGGACTCAATCTAAATTTTACAATTGAAGAATTTATTGAGTAAATAAAATTAGATTCCGAAAACTCTAGCCAGGCTCTATCATCTGAGTACCAAGCTAAATCATAATCAAAAAAACCATATTTCTTATACTTTTCTTTATAAAAAATATATTCAGAAAGAGAGCTTCTTGTTTTATTTCTTATTTTTCTATAAAAAAAATCGGTAGCCTTTTCAAGAGTGGGATGTGTATATTCTCTTGAAATGACCTCATTATTCTCGTCAATTTCTATTGTCGCATATCTAACTACAGAGCACTTATTTTTTTCTATTTCATCTTTATAATTGTAAAAATCTTCAACACATGTTGGAGACAAAATGTCATCGTCTCCCAAAATCATCAACCATTGTTCTTCATTTGATAAGGCGATACAACGATCCCATTGCTGTACTAGAGATTTGCTTCCAATATTTGTCTCAAAGTTGTGGTAAACCAAGTCTAATTTATCCTGATACTCACAAATTAATTTTGAGGGATTTTCTGGACTAGCGTCATTTCCTACAAATACTCTGAATCGCTTATCAGTTTGATCAACTAAAGATTGCAAAGTAGCTTCAAAGAATGTTAATTTATAGTATGGGATTATAATAGCGAGCATATTTTGAAAATGAAGCGAAATTATTTAAATAGTATTTTCTTTTTAAATTTTCGCATATATCTTTTTGCTAAATTTTGATAAGTATTAATCTGAAATATGTATTGTCCTTTTATTTGAGTATGATATTTAGGGATTAAAAACCAAAACCAATTTTTATTAAATATTAATTTATTAGTAACAACATCTTCTAAAATATCATTCTTATTTCCAAAATCACCATAATTATTAATCTGAATATAAACTTTTTCTATCCATCTTTTATTAGGAATTATTTCATACAAATTTTTGACAACTCTATAATCAGAAGCCTTCCAATGGTCCCATTTTGCAAATTCCTTATATTTTGAATGGAAAAGAAAACAAGGACTTCCAATGTTTCTAAATTCTACCTGTCTTTCATTAAAATGCCTTTTCAATGGTAATACTTTTCCATTAGGATATCTCATTTGCCAAATAAAAAGTGTGTCTTCATTGGCTTTGTGTATTTCAGAAACAATTTCCTTAATAACATTATTATGCAACAAATGATCATCGTCATCTAAAAATAAAATCCAGCCATCTTCAATTTGGGCAAGCAATTCATTGCAATATAAATTATAGGGAGCATGCAAATGTCCCTCAGGATTAATCAATACTTCACCATCATATTTCTCAACTTTTACTTTGCAAATTTCTTCGTCATTCAAATACCCAAGGTCAACATCATTTTCAAAACTTATGAATTGCCTGATATTTTTATATGTTTGACTTGTAATTGATTTCCTGCAATTATAAAAACCTATTGGTCTATTTGAAGTACGAGTCAATATGTTTATAAGTACATCAAATCTATTCATGACTCTTATTTATTATGCTTTTCAGTTATTGGATTAATACACATTTAAAGGATTCTAACTATTAAATCCACTTTTATCAAAAGAAAAACTAAATTAAATTTAAAAATGAGGGTTTCGCAATTTTACTTTCATCTCTCCGTTTTAAAATATCCTTTTCTTGCAGTCCATTCAATATTTTTATCTGTTTTACAATTTTTACAAATAAATTAAACCTTATAGAAAGAATCGCTTTAAGTGCAAATTTATAGAGTTTGTATTTTTCTTTTCGAAATGAAAACTCATTGAAAGGATTAGAAGCTTCGAGTATAATTTTTCGTTTATAAACTAATTTTAAATCCTGAAAATAGACATTTTCATTTCGTTCTTCTCTATCATGATACAAGGCAGTATTTGCTAAAACACCTATTTTAAGTTTATGGTAATGTAGTCGGCGCAAGTAATTATCATCTTCGCCGTAATGAAAGAAAGAAGGATTAAATCCTCCTACTGTCGCAATACATTTGCGCGATAAGAGCCAACCAGCGGCATTTACAAAATCAGCTTTGTAGATAGTAGCTTTTAGATTATTCAAATAAATATCCGAATACAATTCTTTGCATCTAGATGGAATTATATAATTAGAAAAATTTAAATCTAAATTATTTCCATTTCCATTGAGATGCATTGGACTTACAATTCCGTATTCTGGCTCATTTTTCTGCGCAGAAATTAATTTTTCAATTGTATCTGATTGTACCCATGCATCCTGATTTAATAAAAAAACAAAATCAGCATTATTATTATATGCTTTTTCAATACCAATATTATTAGCTACTCCAAAACCTAAGTTAATTTCAGATTGTATAAGTTCCACCTGAGGATATTTCTTTTTAAAATTCCTTGAAAATTATCTGTAGAATTGTTATCAATTATCAAAATCTCAACAGGAATTGTACTTAGCAGTAAACTGTCTAAACACTTTTCAATCCATTTTAAAGGATTATAAGTTACTATTACAACCACTGCTATCATAACAAAGCTTCAAGATAAGATCTACCCCATTTTTGACATGGCTCTAGATGATTTCCTTCTGCCCATTCATTCCATGCATTTATAAACACAAACGAGTCATCTAACTTTTCGAAATTTTTAGCTTTTGTTTTATTTTTATACCAATATCTAAATAATTCAGGAGTACTGTTTCTAATCATTGTTGCATTTTGCCCAACTCTTCTTGAAGAATTATCCCACATTGGAGTAACACAAGGATATACGCCGTAATCACTATTTTTAAGATCAAATTCAATAAACTCTTTATAATCTACTCTAAAATCTTTGTTTTTTTTAGCTTTAATATTTAATTTTTTAAGCAGTTTATTTTCGATACGCTTTACAATAGTTTTTTTCTATTTTCTAATTGAATTCTAAAATTCTTCATCGATCTGGAAAGAGGCTGAAATTCAATTATGGCATCAAAATCGAATTCTGATATTTTCTCTTTATTCCATCCTATCCAGCGTTCAAAACATCCTAGATACAATTCTATATTTTCTTTTTTTGCCTCTTCTCTAAAAATGGCAATTGTGTTTGCCATATCTGGAAACAGATCTGGTTTATAAAAAATAAAAAAAGGCTTATTGTTTACACGAATATATCTTTCATCTTTAAAAAAAGACAATAAAAACTTTATATGTTCTCGATCATCTTCTGCCGAATAATTTTGTTCTAATAAAACGTCATCCATACTGCCATCCCATGCTCTAGTCCAATTTTCATTAGCCCAACAAAACATGAAACGAAAATCTTCTTTTGGATTTTGAATTTTTCTATCAATAGGCTCGTACATAACACGTTTTCCGTTAAACCAATAGTGATAGTAGCAAAATCCATAAATCCCATATTGTTTAGCCAGCGTTTCTTGAGCTAATCGTGCCTCTTCTAACCGTAAATCGTAAAACCCTAAATCTGCTGGCAAATGAGGCTGATAATGACCTGCAAATCTTGGTTGCGCTTTGGTTACATTTGTCCATTCGGTAAAACCTTTTCCCCACCATAAATCATTTTCTGGTATTGGATGGAATTGTGGAAGATGTATTGCTATGGGCTTAATTTTTTGCATATTTACTAAATAAATTTTTCAATGCTTTTAAATATGTTAATCCATCTTTAATATCTGGCTCAAGGTGATTTCCTTCTGCCCATTCGTTCCACGCATTAATAAAAACAAATTGGCTTTCCTTTTCTCTTTCTTGTTTTTGAATATCCATTATGTTTTCCTCTACCTCCTTAATAAAGGAATCAACATTTTGATTTTTTATTATAATTCCTTTTTACCACGCCTAGCTGTATTGTCCCAACCTACAAATGAGCAGGGAATATAATTATAACCAAAAGTAACTTTCATTTTTTGTTTGGCATATTTATAATCATAAATTTTCAAAGTTGCGCTAAGAATATCTATTTTAAAGTTGGCAAACCATTTTTTAAACGATTTATTGTCAACAAAAGCATTAGGCAAAAGACCTAATTTTGGCTGAAAATTCAATATATCATCAAAACCTAAATCATGATAATTTATTCTTGAATGAGAGTTTGAAGCAATCAAATAAGGATTCTTTAAGCCATTTTTTAAACATTCACTTCTAAATAGAGCAATTGTTTTTTTTGCATCAGGAAGATATGAAGGACGATAAAAAATAAAAACTGGTCGGCCGTTTACTTTTATATATCTTGGATCTTTAAAAATTTCAATCAACCAGGAAATGTGTTTTAAATCATCATCCTCGCCGTAAGTTTGCTCAATCAGAATTTCTTTTTCTTCACCAAGCCATCTTCTGCTCCATGTTTCATTTGCCCAACAAAGCATAAAAGGAAAATCTTCTTTTTGATTTTTTATTTTTCTATCAAGAGGCTCGTGTAATAATCGCTTTCCGTTAAACCAATAATGGTAGTAACAAAAACCATAAATACCGTGTTGTTTAGCCAGCTCTTCTTGGGCAAGTCTGGATTCATCTAAGCGTAAATCATAAAAGCCTAAATCTGCAGGCAAATGAGGCTGGTAATGTTCTTTAAATAAAGGTTTTGCTTTAGTAACATTCGTCCATTCTGTAAAACCTTTTCCCCACCATTCATTATTTTCATCTGTTGGATGGAATTGAGGCAAATAAATGGCAATGGGTTTTATTTTATTTTGAGACATATTTGGATTATTATCTAAGAAATATTTCTTATAATTCGCGCTGGAACTCCAGCAACAATGCAATTATCAGGAACATCTTTAGTTACTACTGCATTAGTTGCTACAATACTATTTTCACCAATTGTCACATTTGGCATTATAGCAACTCCTTCTCCAATCCAGACATTATTTTTTATTACAACTGGACCTTTAGAAATTAATTGCCTCTTTGCAGGTACAATTTTAATCATTTGGGCTGTTGTATCTCCATGATGATGGTCTGTAATATAAATCCTGCTTCCAAATAAACAATTATCTCCAATTTTTATAGAATTTATACATCCGATATGGATATCAGTATTGAATATTACATTGTTTCCAATTTTAATACTTGGTTCAAAATAATTATCTCTATATTTATCCCAAGCTTCAATTCTAAATCTATATCCTGCTGAAAAATTATCACCTATTTCAATATATTGTGGATTTTTAATAGAATAATCTTTCATCAAATTAAAGTTCTTTCCTATTTTTTTAAAACTCTTTTTTAAATCATTAACCTCAGATTTCTCCTTATTTTCTAAAAAGTTAAGATAAGCCAAAAATATCCTGTTTTTTAATTTCTTTATCATATCCTAATTATTTAAAACAATCAACTATAGTATCTATATCATCTTCCGTTAATTCAAAATACATTGGTAATCTTAATAGCAAATCTGTAAATTTATCAGAATTTTCCAGCGTTCTGTTATCATGCTTTGACGCATAAAACACACTTGAATGCAACGAAATGTAATGAAAAACAGCTTGAACATTTTGTTTTTTTAATTTTTCAATGTATTTTGTTCGTTGTGCCAAACTATTAAATTTTAAATAAAACATATGTCCATTATTAGTAGCGTAATTAGGCACATAAGGTATTTCTATTTCTAATTTCTTTGCCAAAGGTTTGATTTTTTTATAATAGTATTCCCAAAGTTTTTTCCTTTTATTTTGAATTACATCTAAATTCTCAAGTTGCCCCCAGAGAAAAGCGACTATAACTTCAGATGGTAAAAAACTCGAACCAGTATCAACCCAGCCATATTTATCAATCTCACCTCTAAAAAATTGAGCTCGATTAGTTCCTTTTTCCCAAATTATTTCTGCTCTTTCACTAAATCTGCAATCATTAATTGCAATCATTCCTCCTTCACCAGAAATTATATTTTTGGTTTCGTGAAAGGAAAACGCGACCATATGCCCAATAGACCCTAGAGGCCTTTTTACTCCATCTATGCCAGTATAAAAACTATCGATAGCCTGGGCGGCATCTTCGATAACTACAAGATTATACTTACTAGCCAAATTCATTATTTTGTCCATATCACAAGCTACACCAGCGTAATGTACCGGAACAATCGCTTTTGTTTTTGAAGTAATTAAGTTTTCAATATTATCTGCGTCAATATTAGGATTATCAGAATAAGAATCTGCAAATACAATTTTTGCTCCCTGTCTCACAAAAGCCAATGCAGTTGAAACGAAAGTGTAACTTGGAACAATTACTTCATCTCCTTCTTTGATATTAGCCAAGATTGCCGTCATTTCTAATGCATCGGTACAGGATGTAGTCAACAGTGCTTTTTTGAAACCATATTTTTCCTCAAAATATTGTTGGCATAATTTAGTAAACTTCCCATTTCCCGAGATTTTACCAGAATGGACAGCTTGCTCTATGTATTTTAATTCATGTCCTATTAAAAATGGCTTGTTGAAAGGAATCATAACTATCTTATAAATTTTGCCGGATTTCCAACATACAATCCCTTTTTTCTATTGATTTTATCACTACGCTTCCAGCGCCTACAAATGTATTTTTGGCAATTGTTAAATTATCTATGATTGTAGTGTTTATACCAATAAAGCATAGTTCGTGAATTTTAACAAAACCTGCAATAGCGATTCTTGGTGATAAAAAACAGTGGCTTTCAATAACACTGTCATGAGAAATTGTAGTTGAGATATTAATTGTTGTATTAGCCCTTATTATAACTTTTTTGTCAATAATACATCCTGGATAAATAAAACATCCCATTTCAATTATTGCTGTGGGATCAATCCAACAAGTTGAATGTATAAAAGTACCAAAAGGAATAAACTTCGAAAATTTTTCAAACATTGTTTTTCTTGCCTCAAGATGTTTATAGCCAATACCTATTAGCAATTCATCAAATTTTTTTCTTTATAATTTTCTTCTATTTCATTAGTTTTACCTAAAATCTTCATACCATTAATCTCATTTTCGATCGAAAAATCATCAAAAAAAACAATCTTTGAATATTTTTTCTGTCGAAATATAATATGCCATCTGCTGTCCTAACTCTCCAGAACCAATTATAGCCAATGTTTTCACTTGTTCGATTTTAAAAATTCCTTAGCTTTATCACCCATATTAAAAATTAAATCTAAAATACTAACTCCATGTTCGAAAGGAGGAAATAGCTGATCATATTCTTTGTATCCCGAGTAATCAAAATATTGAATATTTATTCCTTTGTCTATAAACTTTTTTCATCGATATATGACTTTGCGGCTGGTCCGGAAAAATAGTCAGTACCTTCTAATTGTAAACAAATATCTATTAAGCGCTCATTACGATCTTCTTTTAAATCAAAATCACTTGAAAGTTTAATTTTTTTATTTATCCCAATATAATTAGATATCCCTATAATAAAATGAAGATTGATATCGGTAAGGAATTCCGAATTAATTGTCATATATAGGTCTTCTACAAAATCTTTCGTCTCACTAAAACAATCTGATTTGCTATAGGCCTGTTTTAAAATACGCCAATGATCTAAATTCCATTTTTTAGAAGAAATTTTAGTCTCGTTAATTTTTTGAAGATATTTACCTTTTACTTCAACAGGTATAGTGAGCCAACGTAGACCATGAACAGTTTTAATTAAATTTCTATTTCTCCAATCTCGCCGAGTATACTGCATATCATCGTAAAAAACAAATTCATCAGCTATTGCAATTGAATCAAAATATCCTTTCCATGGAATATAATTAGACTGAGTTATAACTATATTTTTCACTTAAAAAATCTGATTAAAAATACTACTGGCAGAATTAAAGGAAGAATAACTCTCAATCTGCTTAAAGGAATTTAAAGAATATTTTTTGTATTCTTCTTTAGACAATAAAAATAGTTTTTCAATACCAAACGCAAGGTCATCACTGTCTTTCAATACAGCTTTATAGCCATTAAAATCATTGATTACCATATTATTTACCACTCCCATATCAAATCCAACTACTGGTGTACCACAAGCCATTGCTTCTGACACCATCATTGGTCCGGAATCTTCTATAGAGGAGTTTACAAATAAATCTACAGCTTGATAAAGGAGGACCAACAATCGATAATCGGTAATATAATCGATTTTATGCTTCGCATAATTTAAGGATTTAAACTCTTCTGTTACTTCTCGAGAAACAACAAGAATTACTATTTTATTTTTTTGTTCAAAGGATAATTTAGATTCTAAAATTTTTAACGCTTTTATAAAATAGGCGAAGCCTTTTCTAGGGTCATTTGAATTTTGACTTCCCGCTAATATATAAAACTTGGAATCATCAAAATCAAAAATTTTTTTGCTACGTCTCTATTTCTAACATTAAATACACTCGTATCGATAAAACTATTTATATTATGAAAAACCCTTTGTTCTTTATAAATTTTAGATTCTTGTGCCTGTTTTAATGTCCAACCCGATCCTGTAATTATTTGAAATTTTCCTTCCTGTGCATTTCGCAACTTTGTTTGAAAATTTATTTGAGCTAAATCTTTTTTCCTTCAATAATTGCGGGGCACTTTTCGTCGCACCCATCTATATATCCTTTACAATTCCAAGCATAATGACAACCTCCAGTAAAATGATTCATATCTACAGTTACGTTAAATATCTCTGCTTTCGTAATTTTATATAAGTTTAATAAATCTGTGCTATTTATAAACCCATCAGTCATGCCTGTAATTATAAAATCAGGTGTAAAATTTATCTGAGCGATTAGATTTTTAACAGAAATATTCTCAGAAGTTTCATCTTTACTCATAAAACAATAGTTTTCGTCAAATACGATTGTTTCAGCTTTTTTCCCTCCTATATATCTTGTTTTTAATTTTAAACCCTAATCGTATAACGAATGTTTTTTTTATTGTTTTATTTTGCTCTGCTGTATATTTGACAATAAAATCGTCTTTTCTTGTTTTGTTTTTTACTACTAAACATACTGTATGCCCTTGATCTTTTAAAAAATACGCAAGCTTATAAATTGATTCATATGCACCATTTACATCACCAGTAGAAAGAAGCAGAATATTTTTACTTAATTTTCCCATTTTATTGGTATTTTGAAAATCCCATTTTCTGTATCCCCATCTTTGAATTCTTCTTGAACAAGATTTATAATATTTAAATTTAATTTTTTCTGAGGAAGGTCTAATAGTTTAATTTTTGGTATATCTAGTGCAAAACCAATACTATATGAATTTGCAATCAAAAAATTACCAGGTATTTTAATTACCCAAGTAACTATACCAACAAAGTCTAATAATCTACGATTTATAAAAATTACATTTTCGTATTTATCTAAAATGGAAAAATTTAATCGAGAATTTTCTTGCACAAAATTATTTCTAAGAGTAACATTAATAAAAATATCCTGATTGGAGAAATATTCTATCACTTTCTCATTATTTTCATTTCTGAGTTCAACTTCTAAAATTTGTGCTTCTTTGGTATTATCTTCCTCATAAATTATTTTACTAAGATTTTCCTCTATTGAATTTATCTGCAAATATTTTGATAATGCATCATCAATATTGCCATCAAATTTTACCCTCCCATACTCCATAACAATTCCTCGGTTGCAGAGTTGCTTAACAGCTGACATATTATGACTCACAAATAAAACAGTCCTTCCCTCACCCTTAGAAATGTCCTGCATTTTTCCAATTGCTTTCTTTTGAAATTCAACATCTCCAACCGCTAATACCTCATCCACGACCAAAATTTCAGGTTCTAAAAAGCCGCAACAGCAAAAGCTAATCTTACTGTCATACCTGAACTATATCTTTTAACTGGCGTATCTATATATCTTTCACATCCTGAGAAATCAATAATTTCATCCAACTTTGATGAAATTTCTTTTTTGGTCATGCCTAAGATTGCACCGTTCAAAAAATATTTTCACGGCCAGTCATTTCTCCATGAAAACCTGTTCCAACTTCTAACAATGATGCTATTCTTCCACGTGATTTAATGCTTCCTGTAGTTGGAGCGGTTACTTTTGAAAGTATCTTTAATAATGTCGATTTTCCTGCCCCATTTTTACCAATAATTCCGAGTACCTCTCCACGTTCAACTTCGAAATTTATGTCTTGTAATGCCCATACATATTCAGATGTACCTTTTGTAGAGCGATCATTTATATCTCCAATTTTTAAATACGGATTTTCTTTGCCACGAATTTCATGCCACCAACGGTTTAAATCATGTCTAATTGTTCCTGTGCCTACTTGTCCTAAACGATATTGTTTAGAAATATTTTCAGCTTTTAAAATTATATCTTTTTCCAATTTTGAAGTTTAATTAAAGAAGTATTTTCGAAGACTAAATGTTTAGACTGTATCGATAAAAGTTTTTTCTGTTTTATTGAAAGCTAAAACTCCCATAAAAAAAACGAAACAAGTGAAAACAAAAGTAAAAAGTATTCCCAAGGGCGATATCTTACCAACATTTAAAAGCATATAACGAGAGGTTTCGATGATATAGGCTAATGGATTATAAGCTACAAGCCAGCCAAATTTTGGTAATTTTTGTTTAATCAATGCCATTGGATACATCACCGCAGAAAGGTACATTAGTAATTGAACACCAAAACCCACCAAATTACTAAAATCTCTATATTTTGTGACTACAGAAGAAATAAGCATTCCTAACCCTAATCCCAAAATCCCCATTAATACAACCAAAACAGGAAAAAACACCACAGCTATGTTAACTCCAATAACTGCACCTTTGCAATAATAATAAATATAAAATACAATAAAAATTAAAAACTGAATTCCAAATTTTATTAAATTAGAAATAACCACTGACAATGGAGTAATAAGTCTAGGAAAATATACTTTCCCAAAAATCCCAGCATTACCAGCAAATGTATTCGATGTTCCATTTAAACATGCTGTAAAATAATTCCACACCGTAATTCCTGCCAAATTAAATAAAAATGGAGGAACTGTTCCCGTATTAATTCCAGCAACATTATTGAAGATTATTGTAAATGTTATTGAAGTAAACAAAGGTTGTATTAAATACCAAAGTGGCCCTAAGACTGTTTGTTTATAAACCGTAATTATATCACGTTTAACAAAAAGAAACAGTAAATCCCTATACTGCCAAACCTCTTTAAGGTTTAAAGTAAAGAACTTATTTTTCGGTGTTATTTCAAACAGCCACTCATTAAAATTTGGGGAATTATTCATTTTGTTTAGGCTTAATCTTTTAATGTCCTAAAGTTCAAAACCGAGTTAATTAACAGGATTTTTACCCTTTTAAGAATTATTTAAAAATAGAAAAAGGCGTTTTTAAAAAAACACCTTTTAATTAAATTCTCGTCAAATGTAAATTATTTATCCAAAACTTCAAAAGCAGAATTCATACTTTTAAACTCTGGAACAATTTTTTTCATTTTAGCTACTATATCATCATTATCATAAAAATCAGCAATACCAATTAATTCATCAATGTCGGTATGAAGGCTTTCGTATTCATCTTGAATTTCCTGCGCAATCATGATTTTATTATGATAAGTCGGCAACGTTTTAGAAGTATCATTTAATAATTCCTCATAAAGTTTCTCTCCCGGTCGCAAACCAACAATCTTGATCTTAATTTCCTTGTCTGGGATAAAACCAGCCAATTTGATCATCTTTTTAGCCAAATCTATAATTCGGACTGGCTTGCCCATATCGAAAATATAAATTTCGCCTCCATTACCCATCGCTCCGGCTTCAAGAACCAATTGGCAAGCTTCAGGAATCGTCATGAAATAACGGATAATATCTTGATGGGTTATGGTTACCGGACCACCTTCTGCAATTTGTTTGGTAAACAAAGGCACTACGGAACCATTGGACCCCAAAACATTCCCAAAACGAGTAGTAATAAATTTGGTAATCTGCTGATTATTCTCGCTTTGATTTTTAAGGAACAGTGACTGTACATACTTTTCAGCAATACGCTTACTGGCTCCCATAACATTACTAGGATTTACCGCTTTATCTGTTGATACCATTACAAATTTCTTGACATGATATTTACAAGACAAGTCGGCTAAATTCTTAGTTCCTTTTATGTTAGTCAAAATAGCCTGTGAAGGATTTTCTTCCATTAAAGGAACATGTTTGTAAGCGTACCGCATGAAAAACCACATGCGGATTATAATTTTTGAAAACCTTTTCTAATGCTTTTTTGCTTTTTACATCGGCAATTACAGCAACTATCTTCGTTTCAGAGTTCATTGCGTAGGTTTCTAAACATAAATTATGCAAAGGTGTTTCAGCATGATCTAAAATAATAACAACCTTCGGATTAAACCCAAGAACTTGTCTTACGATTTCACTACCAATAGAACCAGTCGCACCGGTAATCAAGATCGTCTTATCTTTTAATTGCTTAGAAATAGATTTACTATCCAAAACGATAGGTTTTCTTTCTAACAAGTCTTCAATCTGAATATTTTTTACTTTTTGAGAAATCTCTTTTTGATTTTCCCAATCTGAAATCAATGGAACAGTATAAACTCTATAATTGAATTCCAAACATTGATCTACAATAATCAATTGCTCGTCTTTGGACAAACTTTTATCTGCGATAATAACACCTTCAGCCGCTACAGAACGCATTAAAGCTGGCAATTTTTTTCTAAGAATCAAGATTGGCAAATCCAACATTCTTTTAGAAGCATTTTGATTGTTTTTATCAACAAAACCTACAATTTTAAATCGAGAGGGCGTTTCAAATTTCAACGCATTAGCTACTGAAATTGCGTTAGCATCTGTACCGTAAATCACCGTTCTGATCAATTTTGTATTTGCTTTTTCTGAAAAATATAATTCAAATGTTTGTTTTACAATCACACGATATAAAAACAAACCACAAAACGACAAAACCAGATTAATAAAAAGAGCAGTATTCAAAAATGCCTTATGTCCTGTATATAATTCAAAAACTAAATTGAAAAACAAAAAGAACACTAAAACGGACATTTGTGAAAACAAAAGTTTTATAGCGTCTATATAAGATGAATGCCTAATAATTCCGGAATAAGTTCTAAAAAGCCAGAAGAAAAATATATTTACAAGTATTAGACTACCAACAAAATAAAAATCATGAGAAGTTATGATGTATCCTAAAGCTGTTCCTTCAAACAGCATATATGTGAAAGTAAATGAAAAGATCAAGACCATTACATCTATTGCCACAATAATCCACCTAGGCAAATAACTAAGATTATTAATATGTGCTCTTAGATTTCTAGGCGACAGCGAATTATGTAGCACATCGGCTATTTTAGACTCTTTATCTGTACTCAATTTCAATGATTTTGATTCTGCAAATTTTGTAGGTCTTACAAAAATACAAATTAAACGGTTTAAAAAATTTATTTCTATAAGTAAATTAAAACTTAACTCCTTTTTTCTTTTGTTTTAAAAATTCTATTAAGTAAGTTCCATAACCTGATTTAACTAGTGGCAAAGCCAATTCTTCTAATTGTTCATCATTTATAAAACCTTGTCTCCAAGCAATTTCTTCAATGCAACCTACTTTTAAACCTTGTCTTTCTTCTAATACTTGAACAAATTGTCCCGCTTGCATTAAACTATTAAATGTCCCTGTATCCAGCCAAGCTGTACCTCTACTTAAAATACCAACTTTTAAATTTCCTTTTTCAAGATAAACTTTATTAACATCTGTAATTTCATATTCACCACGTGCACTTGGTTTAATATTTTTTGCTATTTCAACAACAGAATTGTCATAGAAGTATAATCCTGGAACAGCATAATTTGATTTAGGCTCTAAAGGCTTTTCTTCAATAGAAACTGCTTTTTTATTTTCATCAAATTCAACCACACCGTATCTTTCAGGATCAGAAACGTGATAAGCAAAAACAACACCACCATTCGGATCAGCATTGTCCTTTAATAACTGTTGCATATTTGTTCCAAAGAAAATGTTATCTCCTAGTACTAAAGCCACTTTATCTTTACCAATGAATTCTTCTCCGATTACAAAAGCTTGCGCTAATCCGTTAGGATTTGGTTGCTCTGCATAACTGAATTTACATCCAATCGTACTTCCATCTCCAAGAAGTTTTTTAAAATGAGGCAAATCATGCGGTGTTGAAATAATCAAGATCTCACTAATACCAGCCATCATCAAGGTTGATAATGGATAATAAATCATAGGTTTATCATATACTGGCATTAATTGTTTACTAACTGCCAATGTTAAGGGATGTAATCTTGTACCAGAACCTCCTGCTAGTATAATTCCTTTCATATTTTTAATTTATTTTTTAAATTTCGAATATCTCCTAAAACGTATTGAAACAAATTATCCAATCATTTTTTTCAAACTCTCTTTATAGTGTGGAACATTTAAATTAAAGGTCTCCTTAATTTTCTTTTTATCTAATAATGAAAATTCTGGGCGTCTAGCTGGAGTTGGGTATGAAGACGATGGAATTCCTTCAACTACGCAATCATACTTACCTAATTCTTTAATGCTCAACGCAAAATCACACCAACTTATTTCACCTTCGTTCGAATAATTGTAAATCCCAGGAATCCATTTTGGATTTTCTAAAATATCAATCATTGCTTGAGCTAAATCTGCGGCATAAGTAGGCGAACCTATTTGATCATTTACAACATTAATCGAATCTCTTTCTTGCATTAATCGCCGCATGGTTTTAACAAAATTGTTTCCAAATTTGCTATATACCCATGATGTCCTAATAATAATCGAATCTGGATTTGCCTTTAAGCAAGCAATTTCTCCCGCTCTTTTGCTTTCACCATAAACATTTATTGGATTTGTTTGGGCTTCTTCATTTAAAGCAATTGATGATGATCCATCAAAAACATAATCTGTTGAAATATGAATTAATTTGACTTTATTTTCTGAAGCGTATTGTCCAATTATTTCAACTGCTAAATGGTTTATTACAAAAGCTAATTCTTTCTCGCTTTCTGCTTTATCAACCGCCGTATAAGCCCCACAATTAAAAATCACATCTGGACGAATATCGCTTAATTGAGTTTTTAGCAAACCTAGATCATCTAAAGTTATTTTAGTTCGATCAGCAAAAAACCATTCATATTGCTTATAATTCTCAGACAAAACATTTAACTCTGATCCTAATTGTCCATTTGCTCCTGTTACAAGAATCTTTTTCATTAAAATAGACTATTACAGTTTTCAATAAAAGGCAAAATTTGATCTTTTTCAGAAACAATAGCATCTTTTAAGTCCACTCCCCAATCAATATTTAAAGATGGGTCGTCATACTTTATACCACCTTCAGAAGCTTTATTATAAAACTGATCACATTTATACATCACTGAGGCTGTTTCGCTAATAACTGAAAAACCATGTGCAAATCCTTGGGGCACTAATAACTGTTTTTTATTCTCCGCTGATAATAAAATACTAAAAGATTTACCATAAGTAGGCGAATCTTTCCTTAAATCTACCGCTACATCAATAATTTCACCTTCTAAAACACGAACTAATTTTGTTTGAGCAAAAGGAGGATTTTGATAATGCAATCCTCTTAAGGTCCCTTTTTTAGAAAAAGATTGGTTATCCTGTACAAATTCAATATTAATTCCTAAATCTTCAAATTTAATTTTACTGTACGATTCAAAAAAATAGCCTCTTTCATCACCAAAAACGGCTGGCTCTACAATTACTAAATCTTTTATAAATGTTTCTTCGATTTTCATATTTACTTTACTTAAAAAAAGTTGTACAACTTCCTTAATTCTAATTTTATCTTCGTTTTTTAAATTTGATCCTGATGGTAGGCATAAGCCGTTTTTAAATAATTCTTCAGCAATATTACTTCCGTAATAAGGATATTTTTCAAAAAGTGGTTGCAAATGCATCGGCTTCCATAATGGCCGACTTTCTATATTAGCATTATCAAAAGCAATTCGCAAATTTTCTCTTTGCTCTTCTGATTCTAATAATATTGTATTTAGCCAATAATTCGAAAAATAATCTTCATTTAAATTGTCAAAAAGTTCTACATTTTGAATTTTCGCAAAAAGGTCCTTATAAAACAAATGATTGTTTCTCCTTGAGTGGATATTATTTTTTAATATTTTCATTTGCCCAAGACCAATCCCTGCACAAATATTACTCATTCTATAATTATAACCTATTTGACTGTGCTGATAATGCGTTGCCTTGTCTTTTGACTGAGTGGCATAAAATATAGCTTTATCTTTTATTTCTTTTGAATTGGCGATTAGCGCTCCCCGCTTGAAGTAGTAATAATTTTATTTCCATTAAATGACAGAACTCCAAGAGAGCCAAAACTCCCACATTTTTTCCTTTATAAGAACTTCCAAGTGCCTCAGCACTGTCTTCAATTACTGGAATTTCATATCTATCAGCAATAGCATGGATTTCATCAACTTTATACGGCATGCCATATAAATGAACAGCAATAATTGCTTTAGGCCTTTTTCCGTTCTTAAGTCGGTCCTTAATAGCAATTTCTAATTGTTCTGGACAAATATTCCATGTCTCTGATTCACTGTCTACAAAAACAGGAATTGCCTTTTGGTACAAAATAGGATTTGCTGATGCTGAAAATGTCATACTTTGACATATCACCTCATCGCCTTCTTCAACGCCCAATAAAATCAAAGCCAAATGTATTGCTGATGTTCCAGAGTTCAATGCCACTACAAAATTATCTTGAGCGAAATAATTTTGCAGTTCATCCTCAAACTCGTTTACATTTGGTCCTCCAGAAGTGATCCAATTTGAGTTTAAAGCCCTTTGAATATATTCTTGTTCAAAACCGCTTTTTTCGGATAATGATAAATAAATTCTTTTACTACTCATTTCTGATAATCCAATAATCTGAAGGATAACGAACATCATCCTCTTTTATATTTGTCAATGGCAATGTAGAAAATGAAATTAATTTTGAATTTTCTTCTAATGATTCTACTGCATTTGCGTAACCAGATGGAATGTGAACAATTTTGCTGTCAGATTCTGACACAAAAATAGTCTCAATAATCAAATCTTTAGATGGATTTTCCCAATTATCAATCTTAATAAAATGAATATTAAAAGATCCTGAGAGACAATAAAAATTTTTAGCATCCAATTTATGCCCTTGCCAAGCGCGGATTGGATTTTCGACAGAATTACTTATTATGTAAAACCTTTCAATATCTTTAAAACTGAAATCATTTACGTATGAAATACTGCCTCGTTGATCAGAAAATTTCCCACCCTGAATTATTTTAGGCTTCATGTTTTAAACGTAAATTAACTTTGTTTAACAAATAAAATTTTGAAGAATAGATACACACCAAAGGCAAAATTATAATAGAGAAAATAATTATATCTTGAACTTTTTGATAAAGAAATATAACTACAATAGAAATCCCAACTTGCATTAGGGCGTATAGCAGTGAAACTAATCTGTGCTGTATCTTATATTCATTACTTAATACCTGATACAAATGCAACCGATGTGCTTCAAATATGTTTTGTTTCAAATATAAACGATGTATGATAGTGCATATGGCATCTACTCCATAAACAGCCAAAAACAATAGCCAAATCATTGATTCTGTAATTAAAATAAGTTTTAAAACTAAATATATTATCCAAAAAGCGATACCAATACTTCCAACATCTCCAGCAAAACATTTTGCTTTTTTTCTATAGTTAAAAAATAAAAAGACTAAACTTGCGATTATTGCATATTTTATAAATGCTCCATCAGTAAAAAGTTGGATTTTTGTATTTACGTACAGCAAAGAGCCCATTACTACTAAAGTATAAAGCCCTGTGATACCATTTATTCCGTCCATGAAATTATAAGCATTTATTACTCCTATAGCTAGGATATAAACAAGGATAATTTGCCAAATCGGAATTAAATTAAAAATTCCTAAATCATAAAATATCAAACTAATAGCGAAAAAGTGGATTGATATCCGAATTTTATTTGATAAACTCTGAATATCATCCCAAAAGCTAACCAAACTAACTAAAGTTACACCAGTAAAGAAAAAATAATTACTATGGATATTTTGTGCAAAATAAAGCAAGGCTGAAAACCAAAAAATAACTCCACCTCCACGTAGCGTTATTTCTTTATGAGAGCTTCTTTGATTTGGTTTGTCAATGATATTGAAACGATCTGCTACCTTAAAGTAAAGCAACATAATTATCATTAAAAGAATTCCTAAAATTATATATTCCATTTCCAATGCTAATTTTTATTACAAAAATTTAATCTAAATTTGCTCTTTTTTCAAATAATCTAAAACTAATTCAGGTTTCCACTTTAGCAATCTCCTTGCTTTAGAATCATCAAAAGTTAGATCTGACGTAATTTTTGAAACTTTTAAGGAATTAATTGGAGCTTTATCTCCTAGTATATCACCAATTCTTCCAAAAATTTTTGCAATGAAGAGAGGAATATTAAAATAAGTTTGTGTATTTTTTGAAATCGCGGTACTTAATTCATCAAAACTAGGATGAAAACCGTCCGTTAGATTATATATTCCTCCGATTGAAAAAACCGTTGGAATTATGGAAGCTACATCCTTAGACAAAACCATACTTTTTCTAGCTTTTCCGTTTGCAATATTAAAATAATATCCTTTATTTATTGCTCGAACCATAGCTCCTAAATTTCCTGGCGGATTCTTTCCTACTAATAAAGGTAAACGCAGAATAGTAGCTACAACATTATTTTTTTCACACCATTTTAAAATTAAGTTTTCCGCATCTATTTTGCTTAATCCATATGGGTCTTTAGCCATCAAGGGGTGTTCTTCATTAATATTGTTTCCAGCCTCTTGTCCATATACAGAAACAGAACTTATAAAAACAAAATACTTTGGCAAATTAGATTTTTCTAAACCTTTTAAAAGATTCAATGTTCCTTCAAAATTAACATCATAAAATTGTTTTTTTTGAAACTCTGTTTTTGGAATTGAATGAGCCTTTCCTGCATTATGAATCACTAGATCAAAAAAGTGAGAAAAAACGGGAACCTTATTCTCTAAGCAAATTTGATATTGACCTGAGTTTCTTGACAAACCTATTATTTCGAAATCTTTCCTTAAGGTCTCCATAATAGTTTTTCCTAAAAATCCACTACAACCTGTTAACAAAACCATTTTTAAATCTGAAATTAGTAAAACAAATTTGCAAATTTCTCTAAAATAATATTTTTAGAGTATAAATTCACAGCGATGTCTCGCGAGCTTTTAATATTAATAAAATTATTTTGAACTTTTTCTCTATAAATATTTTCAAAAGTAACTGCTAATGAATTAAAATCTTCTGGATCTACAACCCATCCAATATTATTTTCTTTTACACATAAGCTAATTTCAGATTTTTCATGAGCTATGACTAAGAGCGGCTTATCCGATGCCATAATATTATATGACTTGCTAGGAACGCCTAAGCCATACATACCATCGCTTAAGGTTACAATTGAGACATCACAAGCATTTAAAAAGTCGTTCTGCTCGCTTCTATTTTGAAAACCTAAATGAGTAACATTTTTTAATGTATTCGATGCAACAAATTCTTTTATCTTCATTTCATAAGCTCCCGAGCCTATAAACAAAAAATGGATATTCTCATTTTCAACCAATTTTATCGCTTCTACTATATTATCAAGTCCTTGAGCATAACCAAGATTTCCTGCAAATTGAAAAATAAATTTGTTTTTCAACTCAAATTTGTTAACTATTTTAGTTTCTTCTTTTTGCACAGGAAATACATCATCAATATCTGACCAATTTGAAATTACGATAATTTCTACTTTACTGCTAGTTTTGCTTTCTAGAACTTCTTTCATGTCTCTACCAATTGCAATACATCTAGTTGCTCTTGAGTATGAATAATTATAAACTGTTTCTAGCACATTATACAGCAAAGATTTTTCTTTCATTTTTCCTATAGCAACTAAATTTTCAGGAAATATGTCATGAACTAATATCGTATAATTGATTCCTTTTATTAACTTCATCAAGGGCATTAACAAAATAAGAAATGCAGGGTTGGTAACAATTAAAATTTGATCGTTTTTTTTACAGAAAAAAACAGCTTAAACCACAACAATATACTTGAATAGAACAACCTTATTATTCTATAAATGAAATTATTCTTATCTATATTCCCAGATTTAACTCTGTTGATTACTACATTGTGTCTAACTTCTTTTTTAACAAAGCTGAAATCATCTTTTTCATTATATTTTGCATCTGTGCAAATTACATTAACATTATCCTTTTTTTTGCTAAATACTCTGCGATTTCAGTTATATAGTATCCCGTAGATGTAATGATAGGGTAATAATATTCTGAAACAATCCAAATTTTTTCTTTTGCTCTCATTAATTTTAAACTAAATAAAAGTATTTAATTTTTTAATAATTATATTTCCATTTTGTTATCCATTCTTTCATCTCTACAATCATTTCTTCGTACGATGGTACATTGTAAACAAAATCTTTTCTAGAACTACACATACTTTTATCTACTTTATAATTAGGATTTTCTAAAATAAATAGTGAATCATTTCTAAATACTTTATTAAAAATATTCAATAAGCTTAATTTATCTATTTTATTTTTGTTTGATATAATTATTAAGCCTTTTAAATCTTGTAAAATGGCTTGATTAATAACTTTGGCTAATTCTATAGTTGTGATTCCTGACCAGAATGCTTGCGAATATCCAGAAACTTGCTCTTTTTGTTGCATAAACCAATGAAACAATCCTATTCCATCTTTATTAAGTTCTGGCCCAATAATCGATGTTCTTATTGTTAAATCTTTATCATTAACAATTTCGCCCAAAGATTTTGACATTGCATAATAGCCTTCTCCATCTTTAAAATCTGTTTCAGTGTAATTACCTTTTTTCCTGAAAAAACGCAGTCTGTACTAATACTTATTACCTTAGTTTTGGTATTTTTTGTTATTGATTCTAATAAATGAGGGAAATAACTATTGAACCAAATTGCTTTATCAGCATTATCTTCTGCATCTTTATTTAAGATTCCAATACAGTTAATTATTATATCGAAATCTTTTTTAATAATTTCTTTTAGTTCTTCTGTATTGGATACATCAAGATTAAAAACTCGGTCAGTTGCTTCAATGTTTCTAGCAATCCCGTAAACATCATATTCTCCTAAAGTTGGCAATAGTTTAAACAGGACATGTCCTGCCATTCCTTTTATTCCGATTACTAATACTTTTTTCATTTAAATAATTTTAATACTATTTGTCCCAAATAACTTTATTAACTATTGGAGTATAACTTTGAATTATTCTTACTATTCTCTCTGAAGTATTTTTAATTTGATATTCCAATGGCAATTGTGAATTGTCATCAATAGAAAGTCCTTTAGTAATTTCAATGGAGTTAATCATACTTTCTTTATTGATTCCGCCTAAAACAATAGTTCCGGCATCAACAGCTTCTGGTCTTTCGGTACTTGTTCTAATACTTACAGCCGGAAATCCCATCATGGCCGCTTCTTCACTAATTGTCCCACTATCAGACAAAACAACATAAGCTTCTTTTTGCAGTTTAACATAATCGAAAAAGCCTAATGGAGCAATACTTCTTATTAAAGGATTAAAAATAACACCTGAATTTTCTATTTTTTTCGTGTTCTTGGATGCGTTGAAAAAATAATTGGCATTTTATATTTTTCAGCTACAGCATTTAAAGAATCTACTAAGATTTCAAAATGATCTTTTAAATCAATGTTTTCTTCCCTATGTGCACTAACAACAATATAATTTCCTTTCTCCAGTTTTAATTTATCTACAATATTTGAATTTTCGATTTTGAATTCATTCTTCTTTAAAACTTCAAACAAAGGTGATCCAGTAACAAATACGTGATCTTTTCTAAAACCTTCGCTTAATAAATATCTTCTGCTATGCTCTGTATAAGTAAGATTAATGTCTGAAATATGATCAGAAATTTTTCGGTTAATTTCCTCGGGAACATTTTGGTCAAAACATCTATTACCTGCTTCCATATGGAAAATAGGGATTTTTAAGCGTTTTGCGGCAATTGTACTTAAAACGCTATTAGTGTCTCCTAAAACCAACAAAGCATCCGGTTTTTCTTCTTCGAGTATATTGTAGGATTTTGAAATTACGTTACCAATGGTTTCTCCTAAATTATTTCCTGCAACATTTAAGAAAAAATCAGGCTTTCGAAGATTTAAATCTTCAAAAAATATTTCATTTAATTCATAGTCATAATTTTGCCCAGTATGTATAACAATATGATCAAAAAATTGATCACATAATTTGATACATTCTGCTAATCTTATAATTTCTGGGCGGGTACCCATTATTGTTGCCAACTTAATTTTTTTCATCTGTTTTATTTGATATGTTTATAGAGATTAGAAATTTCAGCTTGCAGAAACAAAAACATCTTCTCCAAAAATTTCTTTTCTAATTAAAGGTAAGTTAGATAGTAACTTTTTCATCCCCTCCACGTTAAGTTGTTCTGTATTGTGAGAATGATAATCTTCTGCAGTAGCAATTTCTTCTTCTCCTTCAGAAAAATATTTTGCATAGTTTAAGTCCCGATTATCAGCTGGAATACGATAAAAATCTCCCATATCATCTGCCTTAATCATTTCTTCTCTGGTACATAACGTTTCATACAGTTTTTCTCCATGTCGTGTCCCAATAATTTTAATTTCTGTATTCGCTTGGCATAATTCTTTCAAAGCCATTGCTAAGTCGCCAATTGTTCCTGCCGGAGCTTTATTTACAAACAAGTCTCCTGGATTTCCATTTTCAAATGCAAATAATACTAATTCTACTGCTTCATCTAAAGACATTAGAAAACGTGTCATCTTGGGATCAGTAATTGTAATGGGATTATTTTCTTTTATTTGTTTCAAAAACAAAGGAATTACTGAACCTCTAGAAGCCATCACATTTCCATATCTTGTCAAGCAAACTGTAGTATCTGTTAAATTCCTTGATGCCGCAACAGCAACTTTTTCCATTAAGGCTTTAGAAATTCCCATAGCATTAATTGGATAAGCCGCTTTATCTGTACTCAAACAAATGACTTTTTTTACCTTATTAATACCAGCCGCATCAATTACATTTTGTGTTCCGAAGACGTTTGTTTTAGTTGCTTCCAAAGGAAAAAACTCACAGGACGGAACTTGTTTTAACGCAACTGCATGAAATACATAATCTACCCCTCTCATTGCTCGTTCTACACTGTTGTAATCTCTCACATCTCCAATATAAAATTTAAGCTTATCATTTTTTAATTGATTACGCATATCATCTTGTTTTTTCTCATCACGTGAAAAAATACGAATCTCGCTAAAATGATCTGTTTTCAGAAATTTATTTAAAACTGCATGACCAAAAGAACCAGTTCCTCCAGTAATTAGTAATATTTTATTTTTTATTTGTCGCATTATTTTTTATTTTAATAAATCAATAATTTCATGAATATTATTTTTAATTTGGGGTATACTAGGATGTAGTTTATCTTTGTTTAAACTTCTTTCTAGAGCGTTAAAAATACTTTTATTGTCAATGGGATCAAAAGTCAAAGTTGGCTCACAAACTTCATAGCTATATTGCAAATTAGAGCAAATTACTTTACATCCGCACTCGATTGACTCAATTAGGCCTAATCCAAAACTTTCAGTTAATGAGGGAAAAATTAGAAACTCACTAGACAAATATTTTTTATACAAAGTTAATCTATCTACAAAACCAATGTTTTCAATCGGATAATTATGTTTTACTTTTTCTTCAATTAACTTCAAAACAAGTGGATATGAATCATTAACTGTCAAAATCAATTTACCAAGTTTGTATTGATCATAAAAATCACAAAATACAGAAATAAGTCTCTCATGGTTTTTATGTGGATTTGCATTACTTACATATATATATGTATTACTTTCTCGCAAAATTTTTAGATCCAATTTTTCAAATTCAGGATAAAAAGGTAAAATTTTAACCTGATTTGACTTAAAATTAAACTTTGACTGTAACTTATTTTTAATAAAATCAGATTGAACAATCCAATAATTGGTATTTTTAGAAATACATTTTAGCACTAAGACTTTTAGATTGAACTTTAAGTGTTCTAAAACAGAAAATTCTTTAGGAATATCTAAATACATAGGATTATGGAAATATGTAAAAACTAATGCATTAATCTTCACATTTGGAGGTAAATTACCAAAACATAATACCTTAGAAAATTTATTTCTGTTTTTTAAATAGAAAGAATGTCTTTTCAGAAAGTTTCCTTCCAAATATTCTACCTTGCTTGAATTTATTTCGGAGTGTTTTCCTCTTACTCTTTCATCTAAAAGAAAATGAACGTTGATGCTAGATTCATTTAATTTTAAAATTAAATAATCTAATAGAATTTTACCTCCTCCATTATTTATATATAAAGCGTCAATTAAAATCATTTTTGTTTCCATTAATTAATACATTTCTTTTTGTAAATCGAAATTGTAAAATAAACTTTTGTAAGGATCAAATAAATCAAGATATGGTGATATTGATTGAATAAGTAATAAGGTAGAGATGATAAGAATAATGAATAATATATATATTTTATCTATTCTAAGTTTTAAGACTAATAATTGAGAAGATACTAGAAACGATTCCATTACATTAAAGTAAAGGCTCCCTCGATTTACAATAATTAAAAGAGAGGAAGAAAATAAAAAATATAAAAATAATCCAAAAGCATATCCATTATAAATAATCTTATAATATGAGAGCTTTTTAGTTAAAAATGAATAATTATAAGTAAACAAAATAAGTAATAAAATTCGCTTTAAGAGACCAATTAAACTGAGGCTTGCTTCAGTACCACCTTCGCTATACACGTCAACTTTTGCGCTAGCAGACTGACTTATATAACCCCCTAATGAAAAAATTTTTAAGGGTAAAGAAGTTTTTCCTATCACCATAGCAATTAACAATATACCAATTGCTGTTTGCCACTTAAAATTCCTATTTAAAAAATAATATACACTAAATAGAATTGCTGTTGTATGAAACAAGGAAGCAAGAATAATAAGTGAAAAAAATAAATTGGTTTCTTCTTCTCAACAAATGGAAGTGCTAATAAACAAATGGCCAATGCTAATAACTGACGATTACTCCCAACTACACCTAAACTCGTTGCATAAAAAAGAGTAGGGATACAAAGGTATAAGGACTAAATTGCCTACAAGCTTTAAAAATAACTCCATAAAAAAATAAAGCATGAAGAAAAAGAAATACAGAGTAATTCTCAAAAATTTTATGAATTGCAAAGGTTAAAAAACCATATCCGATTTCAAAACCAATTAATGCATTAAGAAAAACTAGTGATATATCATCAACATCGTTAAAGTGATCCAAATAAGTATTCCAATCTGTTCCTGTTTCCCATCGCAATCCAATTTGAACAACAATAAATATATATAGCGTTAGCAAGAATATATTTCGTTGTAAACTAGTTAGTGTACATCTCAATTCTAATGCCGCACAGAAAAAAATCAACAAAAGTGTAGTAAAGTAAACTTCCATTAAAATAGTTTATTATACAACTCATTCATTTTTGTTATAATTACCTCATTAGAAAAATAGGTATCATAATAATTTTTATAATCAGTATTTATTCCAGTTTTTACAAAATCAAGTTTTGATATAATACTATCAACATTATTTTCAAAAAGGAAATTTTTAGAAACAATTACATCAGGTATTGCGCAAACATTTGAAGAAATTACAGGTTTATTGAATAGATAACCTTCAATTATTGGCAAACCAAAACCTTCTCCATAAGCCGCTGTGACCAGGACTAAATTACAAGTATTATAGTAGTATAATAAATCTTTGTCTGAAACATAACCTAAGAGAGAAATATTATCCAATCCTAAACTTTCAATTTTCATTCGATAAAAATCCAACAATGGCCCTTTTCCAGCAATAAAAAATTCGATCTTTTCTCCTTTCAATTTCTCTGCAACATCAATAATTAAGTTTATTAATGCTCTCTCTTCAATACTTCTAACTGTAAAAACCTTTATAACTTCATTATTGAATTTTTTAGAATGACTATTATGAAAAGAAATCTCGTTTTTAAGCATTTCAAAGTGCGATGTATTTGAAATAATCTCCCAGTTTTTACTACGCCCATTAAGTAAACTCATTTTCTTAGCATAATTAGATATAAAATGGACGTATGTGCAACGCATATAAAGTATCTTTTCAAGAAACCAAAAAATTCTTGAAAATTTATGGTTCATAGCATTACTAAGATAATACATACCGTCATGAACAGTAAATAGATCACTTTGAAACAAAGACACAATACTCATTAATGGGTTATGAGAATGTATAAATATTTTTTTCTGATTTTTAATTTTAAAAGAATAATATTTAATACCAAAAACCAAAATTTATTTTTTTTAATACCAATACATATAAGTTTATCGTATTTATATACATGATTTTTCGAATCCCAATGAAAGTAATAATTTTGATCAAATGGACTTGCTAAAGATTGAAAATGAACTACATTTTCAACACCACGTTTATGGGACTTTAAATTATTGAATCCAAGAAAAACTAAACCTTTTTTTTCATAATTAAGTTACTAAAAATTTAAAGTATTTTCTTAGATTAAGAAACGAAAGTATTTTTCTCTGATTTTTGCATTCTCATTATCTGATATAGAAAACCCCATTTTTAAAACAAAAACTAACATTCTCTTTGATTATGAATCAAAATTTAAATAATCTTGAAACTTTAAATAAAAAATCAAACACTCTTTTATCTAAATAACATTTCAAAATGCTTCCAAAAGAATGACTTCCATAAATTAATTGCATTTCGCTTGAAATAAAGTTTTTATAACCCAAATTAATTATTCCTATGTTAAATGGGATGTGTTCGCAAATTGCTTCATTATTATTGAAATCATTTAGCATAACGTTATACTGCAAATTTTGTATTGCCTTATAATTATAGACCGCTAAACCGCCAAAAGCAGAAATTACAGGATACATTTTATTCTTTCTAAGCTGATTGCTTACATTTTTCTTTGTAAAAAACAGAGAATCATCTGTAAATCCAAATTTTTCCTTTAAAGGATATTCATAAACTGCAAAAGAATCATAAAAAATTTTCGAATAAATTTTCCCCATTATTGATTTTACAGTCACCCCATTGGCAAAAATACTTCCACATTTATCTTGACATTTCAAAACTGAATTGACTACACCATTTACAGAAAATGACCTAACATCAACATCAATAATAATTACATTGTCAATATCATGACTAAGGGTTTTAATATACTCCATATAAATATTTCTATATTTAGCCATTTTTTCTATCCTATGAAAACTAACTAATGGTTTTATCATATTTTTTGATTCAGTAGGAATTGTTACTGTGCCAAAATCTTGAGATATAACATTCTATATTTAATGAAGTTTCTTTCCATTTTTGCAACACTTCTTTCGTGTTGTCTTTACTATCATTTTCAACGACAACAATTTGCGACCAAACAAATTGATTTCGTAATTCTTCAATAAATGGAATGAGCGTCTGCAACTTATCTCCGCAATCACGCGCTAAAGCGACTATGACAATGTTTTTATTGATTTTTTCCATTGTTTTTCATCAAAAACACTTGATTTTCTAATCTAATCTGTTCAGTTAAAAACATTAAAAAAGACGAATAATAACGTATCCCAACACAGATTTTTACGAATTTAAGTCCATTTACGATAAGTTTTTCAAGAGTTGATTTTCTTGACTTTTGTGTTTCAGTATATGTTGAAAATGCATTCGATTTTATTCCTGTTAAAAGTTTATTCTTTTTTAATTCAGCCAAAAATCTGCCATCTGCAAATGGGTTTTCGATATCTGAAAAATCATTTTCAAGTTTTCTAAATATTCTTCTTTGTAAAGCAATTACATTTTCTCCATTTTCAAATGAATTAAATGAATAAGCCATTTTTGAATATTTATTATATCCATTTTTATATACATCATTAACATAGCTTTCAAAAAGAGGAATATATGAAGGATAAACACCTGTATTATATTTAGGATGTCTTCTATTGATCAATGTAGGCTTAAATGGGTCGAATCCCGAAAAGTGAAAAAACAGTAAAGGAAATGTTATGTTCGATTCAAGATTTTTAATTTGATAATTATTTTTTGAATCAATAATCAGTTCTCTTTCATGAAGATTCCAGATAGCAGGATTCATTCCCATATGATGAGAAACTAATGTATCATCTGGAAAAAAAGCAGGTATAAAATCCATCCATTTTTGATCCACATGTAAAGCATCAATTTTATCAGCATAACATTTATTAGCTAGACGGTTCATCCACCAGCTAACTATTTTATTACCGATGCTATTGTTGCTTATAGCTGTAAATCCTAAATTATATATACCGACAAAGAGAATTTCTTCCTCTGTAATAGACCCAGTATATTCTGTTTGTATATTACAATAATGAGGGGTCAAAATGATTGACTTTTCATTTAAGGAATGATATATTTCATCCAAAGAGTGAGTTACATAAATATCTGGATCTAAATAAATAACTTTTTCATATTCTTGAGCAAAGAGCTTTTTAAAACAAAAAGGCTTTATTGATGTCGAAAACTCAATCACATTATATTTGAAAGCCATTTGTTTCCATTTTGGAATCCAACTATCATCTAGTAAAATTAAATTATTTTCTTCCTCTTTTACATCTTTAGAATCATCAGACAAAAAAATGAAAAAATCACAATCTGGATTAAATGTTTTAAATGATTGTTTTAAAGTATAAGCTTGTGCTAAATAATTTTTTGCACAAATTGTAAATGCTACATTTTTATTCATAAAGTTCTTATTATTCTCGCTGGATTTCCTCCAACAACTGAATTTTAGGTATATCTTTTGTCATAACCGAATTTGCATCGATAATACTGTTTTCGCCGATGCTTATAAATTTGCCTTGATGCAAACACATAAGAAATTGAAAATAACAATTTCCCTACATTATTTTGTATAAAGAATACAATTGAATATTCAACCAATTAAATAATTTTAGAGATACTAATAAGTAAAAAAGGAAACGACCCGATATTTTTTTATCTATTGCTTCGTTCTTTAATCTTTTTAAGACAAAAACTTAGTGACATAGGATACAAATAAGGTTCATACCAATATTTTTTTAGTATTATTTTGGTCACATTACTTGTATCAAAACTGTATTTCTCTTTTTCTTCGATAAAAAGTTTCTTTAACCATGGAAATATAAAATATCGAAACAATCTATACTTTTCTTTTTCATACGTTAACAAAGAAATTTTTTCTTGTTTTATTAAAAATAGATATTTATTTACGAAAATATCAAACTTATTGTATCCGCCTTTTTTATTTGGTGTTACTACATCAAACAAATCCTCAAAATAGATTATTGAATTCTTATTATTTTCAACAATTCTATAACTCCAATCTACTTGCACAAACATAAGTTGTGCATACCTGTCTTTGTCTTTTAACTTTGCAAATTCATCTCTCCAAACTCCAAAATTGGCTATCCAAGTAGTATAAAAACTAACTGTTTTTAAGAAATCCTCTTTACTAGAAATTTCTTTACTTATATTTTGATTCAAAAATATATTTTCATAAAAAAACAAATTACAATCATCTTGTTTGTGTTTTTTTATTTTCTCTAACATTGTTCTTAACCCGCCTTTCTTGAAAGAAAGGGTATCATTAAAAAGTCGGATGTAGCTCCCAGTTGCATATCCTAATACTATTGAAAAATTACAATCTCGTACATTTTCTTTATTACAATAATAATGTGCTAAAGGATACTTATTAACTACTTCAAACGTATTGTCTGTAGAACAATTATCAGAAATTATTACTTCTATAAGATCTTCATCAAACTCAGGATTAGAAAAAAGTTTATTAAGTGTTAAATCTAAAGTTTCTGCTCTATTATATGTCGGAATACAAATCGATAATAATTTATTCTTCATTATGCCATTCTTTTTTCTTATTTCTAAAAATAAAATAAGTCCATATAAATCCTATAATTGTCAAAACTAAATATCCAGATGTAATACCAATTACTCCAAAATAATTCCCTAAAGTTAATATCGAAATGCAACATAGAATACCCATAACTACACTTTGTATCAACATTGGTTCTTTTTTATGACATCTCAAATAAGTAGCCCAAGATGCTACTATATGATTTAAGATTATAGGAATCATCATAAAAAACATCGGTAAATAATCCAAAAATCTATCTCCAAAATTTTTGCCCTTTACTTCAACATGGAAATGACGTAAAAAAAGATAATCACAAATAGAACTATCAAAAATAAAATATTTAATGCTGTTGACTGTAAAAGTGTTTTATCGAATAACGCATCTAAGTCTTTATAATTCTTCTGTGCAATTAAACTTGAAAAAACAGGAACTTTTGTCGAAATCCAACTAAAAGCTAATGAAAAAATGGAGTTCAAAACAGTTAATGTCATTCCCATTTGTCCCGCCACAACAGCTCCTTCTGTAGCAAAAAGAACAGGATTAAAAAGCTGAAATATGAAATAACCACTTATCCAACTCAAAGCTATTTTCCATTGGAAAGGAAAAATTTCTAACCTGTAATTGATATTCCATTTATCATTTTTTTCCATATAAATTTTAACATTTTAATTTTAGAACCAAATAATACCCATATTGGAACTATTAAAAAAGCCAAAATGGTCGCTATAGGCGACGAATACAATTTAAATCCAAAAGAAAACAGACTTATCAGTAATGTCAATTGTATCAACTGTTGTATAAATCTAATTTTTGCAACTTCCTTAACCCTTCCAAGTCCTTCAAAGTAAGCCAATAAAGGAGAAACCATTAAAGATAAAGAAGTTGTAATAGATAATATCAGCCATGGAATTTGCCAATCTACATTAATGTTTTCTTTTCCAAATTTGTTAAAAAAACGTACCCCGCTATTAACAATCCAAAAAACAATAATATCGCAATTACTGCGAACCACTTCAATGTAAAACGCAATAATGAGCTTAATCGAGAACTTGATTCTATAGAACCAATAAAACTAGTTTTATCTTGCCAAATTAAGCTTGAATTTTCATGAGCTACAAATTGAGTAATAATTCCTGACAAACCCAACTCAAAAAAATTTGAATTGCTAAAATACTACCAAAAGTATAATAATAACCTTGCTCTACTTTTGTCAAGCACTTTGCTACCATCATTAATGAGATGACTCCGCCGCCAGCTTGTATTATCCGAGAAAAAATTGTGAACGCAATTGCGCCATCAATTCCTATTTTTTTGGCGCTTGTCTTAATTAGTTTGACCACATTAAGAGTTTAAATATTCACGAATAACATTAGCTATATAGTCATAATGTGATTCATTCAATCCAGGCCAAACACCTAACCAAAAAGATTGATTCATGACAATGTCAGTGTTCTCCAAAGTACCCACTACTCTATGTTCTATATTTGCATAAGCAGGTTGTCTCAATAGATTTCCTCCAAATAGTAAACGCGTTCCGATCTTATTTTTTTCTAGGTGTTGTACTAGCATGTGACGATCATTAGCATCACCTTCTCTCAATGTCAATAAAAAACCAAACCAAGATGGCTCAGAATTTTTAGTTGGCTCAGGAAGAATAAAAAATTCTTCAAATTCTTTCATTCTTTGATATAGAGCAACATAATTTTCTTTACGACGTTGTACAAATTGTTCTATCTTCTTAATTTGAGAAACACCAAATGCGACTTGCATATCAGTTACTTTCAAATTAAAACCGATATGAGAATAAGTATATTTATGATCATAACCATAAGGCAATGTACCTAATTGCTGACCAAATCGGCATCCACATGTATCATCTTTGCCCGGTTCACAATAACAATCACGTCCCCAGTCACGAAAACTTTCTGCTAATTTTGACAAAACAGGATTATTTATTAAAACAGCACCACCTTCACCCATCGTGATATGATGCGCTGGATAAAATGAAAAAGTAGCAATATCACCAAAAGTTCCCGTTTTCTTTCCGTTGTATGTAGCCCCTAATGAATCGCAATCATCTTCAACAACCCAAAGATTATATTTTTTGGCCACGCGCATGACCTCATCTAAATCAAAAGGATTTCCTAGTGAATGAGCTATCATAATTGCTTTAGTTTTAGAACTAACTGCCGCTTCAATCATATCTGATTTTACATTATGTGTCGCGACATCAATATCAATGAAAACCGGAATAGCTCCAAATTGAATAATTGGATTTATCGTTGTTGGAAAACCTGTCGCTACTGTAATAACTTCATCCCCTGGTTTAATAGCTCTTTCTCCTAATTTTGGAGAAGTTAGAGCATAGAATGCAACTAAATTTGCAGAAGAACCTGAATTAACCAATAAAGATCTGTGTGCTCCAAAATATTGAGCAAAATCAGCCTCAAATTTATTCGCAAAACGGCCTGCAGTTAACCATCCATCTAAAGCAAGATCAACTCCCAATAAAATATCTTCTTCATCCAATACTTTTCCAGTAACCGGAATATAATTTTCACCTGCAACAATAACTTGAGTAGTTTTCTTTTTTGCAATTTCTCTTAAATTATTTAATAGCGAATCTTCTTTTAAATTTTGTAACATATACGTTTATATTTAACAGTAATTTTAATTAATTTATGTAGCTTCCATAGCTATTGGCTTAGCAAATGGTTCCATTTCAGTAATCGGTCTGCCAAAAGCAATTTTTGGATAAGTGTTTGTATGAGGATCTATCATCACTTGCAATAATTGTGGTTTAACTTCATTTTCTTTAGTCCAAAACCAATCTATTGCATTTTCGATAGAGTCAGAATCTTCAATTGTTTTTGCTTCTATCCCGTAAGCTAATGCAACTTTTGCAAAATCTGGCGCATCATATCCCCAATAGGTGGATTGATAGCGTGATTCAAAGTAACTATCCTGAAATTGTCTAATCATTCCTAATGTCTTATTGTTTAAAACAATAATTTTTATAGGTAGTTTATTTCGAACAATTGTCTGTAATTCTTGAATATTAATTTGCATACATCCATCTCCTATTAAAACAACAACTGGTTCATTTTTAAGTGCAATACTTGCACCAATACCTCCTGGTAAAGAAAAACCCATTGCTCCCATTCCTCCTGAGGTCAAAAATTGTTGATCATTATAAAGCTCTAAAGATTGTGCGGCCCACATTTGATGACTTCCTACATCTGCCAAATAAGCTTTTGCTCTTTTTGATTTGTTAGAAAGGATATGCATAAAAACATTTGGATTGATCCCTTTTGGATCTAATTCTTTTGTATCTGGCCAAGTTTCTTTCAAATTAGTAATATTCTTTAACCATTCATCTTTAGATCCAAAAGATTTATCAACTGCCAGTTTTTAAATTCATAAAAAAATGATTTCAAATCGGCAATAATAGCCTTACAGCCTTTGACACGATTGTTCACCTCTCCTTTTTCGCAGTCTATATGATAAATTTTTCTATTCTCAATAAATTTTGCATCGGCGCCAGTTTGTCTGATGTCTAATCTACTTCCAAGAACAATTAATAAATCGCATTCTCCAAATGCAATATTTGCCCATCTATTTCCGTAACTACCAATAAAGCCTACACGTCGCGAATTATCGTATTTTATAGTGTCTAATCCTAAAAGAGTAGTAATAACTGGTACTTTTGTTTTTGAAATAAAGTCATCGAATAATTCCTGACTCTTACTTGCCCTTATTCCTCTTCCAGATAATATAAGTGGCCTTTCTGCTTTTTTAATATTTTCAATTAATTCTAACAGAATATTAGAATCTATTTTTGATAATTCTAGAGAATCTATATTAAGTAAATCATCTTCAATTTGAGCCCGTTGAACATCCATTGGGATATCAATTAGAACAGGCCCCGGTCTTCCTTCTGATGCAATTTTAAAAGCATTTTCGAAAACATATGGAATATCATTTGGATTACTAACATGAAAGCATGCCTTAGTAATAGGTTTAGCCATTGAAACAATATCAGTTTCTTGAAAACCTAATTGCCTAATCTCAAGATTCCCTTTTAATTCATGTCTATTTACCTGTCCAGTTATAAATATTGCCGGAGTTGAATCAAAAAAACAGCTCCCAATTCCTGTTAATAAATTTGTAGCGCCAGGTCCAGATGTTGCCATGGCAATACCTGGCAAACCTTTAATTCTAGCATATCCTTCTGCAGCAAAAGCACTGCTTGCTCATGGTGCATTGTAACAATATTAATATCTGTTTTTTGATTTAAAGAATCTAGTATATGAGTTATCATTCCTCCCGATAATTCAAAAACACTACAAATACCTTTTCTTTCTAAAAATTGGGCAATAAAATCAGAAACTTTCATAATATTACTATTTATAACTTTCAATAGTTCTTTTAAATCCTATTTCAACACTAACTTTAGGTTTCCACCCAAATTGACTCATCTTCGAAATGTCTGGTGAATTTCTTAGTAATGGACTTACCAAATAATTTTTGTTTTCCTGTGTTATTTCCTTTATGACTTTTAATTTTTTTTCAGGATTAAGATTAACCAAAATTTCTGCCAAATTCAAAATGCTATATTCTTGCTCTGAATTACCAACATTATAAGCTTCTCCATTATTTCCTTCAAGTAATATTTTAAAAAAACCGAAAGTTGCGTCTGTTAAATAACAAAAAGCTCTACTTGCTAAACCATTACTCTTCATTGATATATTTTCATTTTTCAGAACATTTGAAACAAAATCTGCATAGACCCTTCCATCATCTAATTTCATTTTAGGTCCATATGTATGAAAAGGCCGAACAATTTTACTTGGTATTTTATATTGATGAAAATAACTTACACATATGTTTTCGCCCATTCTTTTGCTTTCTGCATAACATGCTCTTACATTAGTTGGATTAACATAACCAAAAGTATTTTCTTCAATAGGAATTTGATGAGTTTGTAATTCTCCATAAACCTCACTAGAACTAAAGTATAAAAAAGACTTTAGTTCCTTAGTTTTTGCGAAATCTAACAAATTAATTGTCCCTAATACATTTGCCTTCAAAGTTCCAACCGGATCAACTCCATAAAATTTTGGACTTGCTTGACTAGCCGCATGTATTATATAATCAACTTTTCCTTCTATTACAATTTTATCCGAAACATCCTGGTGTAAAAAAACTAAATTTTTATCATCAAGATAATCTTCGAATCTTTTTTTGCATTTTCTATATTTCTAACTAATGCAATTACTTTTACATTGTTATTTTTATTAATATAATTTAAATACAAAAGTGATTCTACAATATAAGCAGGTAAAAAACCGCTAGCACCAGTAATGAGGGTAGTTGTGTTGTAAAATTTAGACCAATCTATGCTAGATTCATAAATAGTTTGGAGATCTTCTTTTACAATAATATTATTAGTCATAATTTTAAGATAAAAAATCGATTATCTGCTTTGTTGTATTTTGATCCATTTCATTTGGATTCAAGAAAAACAAATAATACCAATCCATTGTCATACTAACAGCTTCTTCTGCATTTAATTTAGGTTTCCATTTCAATTCCGAAATTGCTTTACTGATGTCTAGTTTCAAAAGTCCAGCTTCATGTGGTTGATTTTCGGTTTTTTCAACAATATATTCACCTTTACCCCAACTTTCTATAGCTAATTGAAGCATTTCCTCAACTGGAAGCGCATCAGATAAATAGGGACCAAAATTATAGGCTTGACTAAATTTATCAGGTTTCGCACCTAAATTTGCTCCCAATAGTAAATAACCTACTATGGGCTCCAATACATGTTGCCAAGGTCTAACTGAGCTTGGGTTTCTTATTATGACAGGCTTTTCAACACCAAAAGCTTTCGCAATATCCGGTATTAATCGATCTTTAGACCAATCACCTCCTCCAATTACATTACCAGCACGACCAACTGCGATACCCTTTTTATGTGTATTATAATCCTCAATATTAAAAAAGAATTACGATATGAATCAATAACCAACTCTGTACAGGCTTTACTGGCGCTGTAAGGATCATACCCCCTAATCTATCATTTTCACGATAAGGATAAATCCACTCATTATTATGATATACTTTATCTGTCGTAATCAATACTACGTCACATTTTTTATTTAATGAACGAACTGCTTCTAAAACGTTGGCAGTGCCAATAACATTAACTTCAAAAGTTTCAGTTGGAATTTCATAAGATAAACGAACTAATGGCTGTGCTCGCCAAATGAAATATAAAATCGGGTTGAAAATCTACTATTTCTTTTTCTATTTTTTCTTTATCCCTTAAATCAGCAATAACCGAATCGCAAATTTCAGCACCATTAATCAGATAAAACAAATCATCCTTTGTTTTTGGTAGCAAAGCATAACCTTTAATGTCAGCCCCTAACAAAGACAATGTTTTTAACATCCAAGAACCTTTAAAACCAGTATGTCCTGTTAAAAAAATTTTTTTCCTTTATAGGTTTTCTCCAATTTCTGAAATAATGATTCTACCATGTCTTCCATTTTGCATTACCAGAACTCCACATTGCTTCCAATTCTTGTCGATCACGTAGGGCATCCATACATTTCCAAAAACCATTATGCTTGAAAGCGACTAATTGATTATCTTTAGCAATAGCGGCTAAAGGTCCTTTCTCCCATTGTACATCCTCTACGTCATAATCCAGATAGTTAAATATCCCCGGCTCAAGCACAAAAAAACCTCCATTAATCCACATACCATCTCCCATAGGTTTCTCTTCAAAATGTCCAACTTCGCCAGATTCACTGATATCTAAATTTCCAAATCTACCAGGCATCTGAATACTAGTTAGTGTTGCCAATCTTCCATGTGATTTATGAAATTTAAGTAATTCCGATAAATTTACATCAGCTACACCATCTCCATATGTTAACATAAAAGTCTCATCTTTTACATATTTTTGAATACGCTTTAGCCTTCCTGCCGTATTAGTGTACAAACCAGTATCTATCAAAGTTACTTTGAAAGATTCCGTCTCTGAATAATGAACATTAATATTATTATTTGCTAATTCAATGGTAACATCAGAGTTATGTAGATAATAATTATAAAAATATTCTTTTATATAAGTAGCTTTATATCCCAAGCAAATAACGAATTCGTTATAACCATGTCGCTCATACATTTTTAAGATGTGCCATAAAATAGGTTTTCCCCCTATTTCAACCATAGGTTTAGGTCTCGCCTCGGTTTCTTCCATAAGGCGGGTTCCAAAACCACCTGCAAAAATTACTACTTTCATTTTTTTTATATATTATATTTCAACATAAACATTATCTGTCAAAGGATAACTGCAACAAAGCAAATATTCATTTTCAGTTAAATCAGTTCGAGGCTTTTCTAGGCCAATCATTCTCATTTTGCCAGAAAGTAATCTACCCTTACATGTACTGCAGTTTCCCGTTTGGCAAGAATAAGGCAATTCAATCCCAAGTTCCAAAGCTTCTTCAAGAATAGAATTTCCTTTATTAATTGTAATTTTATTTTCAATACCTTGAAAATCTAATCTAATTTCCTGATCAAAAATATCTTTAAAATCTTCGGGATTTTTTACTATTTCAAAATCCTCTGAAAATAAATTTTTTAAATGCCCTTCACATTCTAATAAAGATTCCTTAATTGTATTCTTGAGTCCGATCGGACCACAAACATAATGCTTTACAGGATGCTCAATCTTTTGCATCAATTCCTGAACAAAAATTGAGTTAATTCTTCCTGTAAAATTATGAGACTCATCATCAAAAAAAACCTCTTTAGAGTAAAAATAATAGACCTTAAAACGCTCTGGATAGGCTAATTTTATTTTTTCTAATTCATGATGAAAAATTATAGATTTCTTTGATTTGTTACCATAAACTAGATGTATCTTAATTAATGATTCAGCAAACAATAAGTGTTTTATCATGGAAAAAAGAGGTGTAATACCACTTCCAACACCCCAAAACACAACTGTTTTAGTAGATTCATCAGATTCAAATACAAAGTCCCCTATAGGTTCTTGAACTTCAATAACATCATCAGCCTTAATAAAATCATTAATATAGTTAGAAACAATACCTCCCGGCACTCTTCTTACAGTAACATCAAGCGTTGAATCTATTCCTGGTGCGGAAGAGAATGAATAAGGTCTAACATATCTTCTGCCATTGATTCGAAACTGAAGTGTAAGATATTGGCCTGCTAAGTATTTAATTTTTTTAGGCCCGGTTGTTTAAAACATAAGGTTACTGTATCTCCAGTCTCTTTTCTAACTTCTTGAACTTTTAAAGTATATTTTTTCATCATAACTAAAAACTACTATTGGAGATTTCCTAATAATCTTTTGATAATTAAAAACAACGAAACAAGAAAAACTGCTAATCCGCCTCCAAAAACAATTCCTTTCAATTTTCCTAAACGTTCTTTAGGTAATGGAAAAATAGGCCTATCAATAACTTGAATCAATGGGGTTTCTTTACGTAATGTTACTTTTGCCAATTCGGCCTGTTTAACCAATTCAGTTAAAATTGCCGTGTTTGCTTGTACATCCACTTGTCTTCTTGCTGAAGGTGCTCTTCGGACATTTAAAGCTGGATTCAAATTGAATGTATTATCATTTGCGACTGCTACGCCTGTAATTGCACCATTTAGTTCTCCACGTATTGAATCTACCTGATGTTCTAAAATCGCCATATTCATTCTGGCTTTTTTACTTTTTGTTTCTACATAAAATTTTCCAACTTGTTTTGCTAAAGCTTCACAAAAAATTTTTGCAAATAATTCATTAGTAGAACTAACATCCATAGTTATGATTGAGGCTTTTTTATCTTTTTGAGAAACAGACAAGTCTGATTTAGATAGCTTTCCATATATTTTTCCTAAAATACTATCCTGAACTCTTGTAAAGTTTTTTCGATTAGCATTAGGTAAGAACTGTATTTTATATATGGATGGTTTATCTTTCCAAGATTCACGCCATTCATTATTTTTAATATATAACTCTGCAATGGAAATCTCTTTACCATTTAAGTTAATTGGAGACAATAGTGTTTTCTCAACCATTGATCTTGACTTAAACAACTCCGTTAAATTAGTACCTGTAAAGATTCCACCTCCACTTCCTCCTAAATCTAAACCGAAAGAACTAGCTAAGCCCAAAGCTCCGCCTAAACCACCTCCTCCTGACTTATCATCTTCTAAAGCAAATGACAATGTTGCTGTATAAACAGGTTTTTTAAAAATCGAGTATGTTAACCCCAATACTGCCCCTATAATTCCAACACATAAAATAATTTTCCATTGAGAGAGTAAATAAACATACCATTCTCTTGTCTGATCTATTAAATCTTTTAACGAAATCCCATCGTTTTCAATAGTTTTTTTTCCATTAAGAAATTATTTAAAAGCCGTTACAATCAACAAGGCTAAACTAGTAAGCACACTTCCAATACTAACCCATTCCCCAGTGCTCATTTTCTTAGTTTCTGGTTTTTCAGGCACTACAATCTGTGAGTCTGGCTCAACAGTTGGATATGATCTAAAAAAAGGAATGATTGAGTTACAGCCGCCTTCCCATTTGGATAAATAATATATGCTTTTTTCTTCCAGCCTTTTTGGTCCACTCCTCCAACTGCATTAATATAATATTTAAATCCTTTACCACTTCTGTATGGAATTTCAGAAGTTAACAGTACATTTCCTGTAACTTTAACCCCCTCATTATAAACAGCAACTTCAATTTCATCACCTGGAAATAAAGTTACATTAGAATAGTGATTTTTATCTTTTACAATTTTTTCCCAATTAACTGGAATAGTGGCATATTTCAGCTCTTCTTTTAATTTTTTTGCTAATTTTTCTTTTAAAGTATCATTTTTAGATAAATTCAAATCAATGCTTTCAATTTTTTCAATTTGTTCCTGCTTTATAGGTCTTTTAATTTTCATTCCATCTAAATTTGCAATAGATGTCAACCCTCCAGCTCGCATAACAACATTATAAACCGTTTCTTTTTTGTTCGCCAAAACATATTTTCCCGGATATCCGACTGCTCCACTAACAATCACCATTTGAGGTTTTTCATATACTGCCATTTTACGAATATTGATTACATCAAAAGGCTTTAAGATGAAATTTTTAACCTGCTCATTATTGTCTGCAGTAATTTCAAGCTCTACTAATTCTACACGCTTTGGGTCGGCATCATCAATTTCATCTGACTTTACCATTCTAGCAATTTCTACTCTTTTTGATGCTGAGCCAGTTAGGCCTCCAACTTGAACTACGAGATCATTTAAAGTTAAATTTTCAAAATATTCGTACTCTCCAGGATTTTTTACTTCACCATCAATTGTTACTTTATACTCTTCTCTAAAATCTAATATAGAGTACACTGTTACAATGTCTTCTCGTTTTAATTCAATATCAGCATTTAAATCCCCTGACAATGCCCCACCTAAATCAACATTTACAATTTCAGTAGTTAAATCTGTTTTTAATCTAATAATTCTTGCGCGTTTTGTATAGGCATCTTCTTTAAGTCCTTCTGCTCTTGTAATAAGATCGGAAATTCGCATTCCTTCATTAAACGAATAATAGTCTGGTCTAAAGACAGCTCCTTCAATTTTGATACGATTTTCAAAACGATTTAAAATTTTAGTCACTTTAAAAACATCTCCTGATTGTGGTATATAAGTATTATATTCACTTTCATTAATATCGTGAACTTTAAATTCTTTTCCTGTTTTTTGTAAAACATTTACCGAAGCTGTATATGCAAACTCATTAAATCCAGAAGCAAAAGTCAATAAATCAGAGAATTTTTCTCCCTTTTTCATTTCGAAGATTCCAGGACGTTTAACTTCACCCTCAACTACAACTCTATCGGTATAAGAAGGGATTCTAATTACATCATTATCTTTTAATGTAACATTATCAGATTGATCTCCTTTAACTAAAAATTTGTAAATATCAATATTTCGATAAACCTTATTATTTCTTAACAACTCTATATTTCGATAACTTCCGTTTTTTCCTGGACCACCGGCTAAGTGTAATGCATTATAAACTGTTGACAATGACGAAATTGAATAATTACCAGGTTGTTTTCCTCCAACAATTGTAATTTTAATCGTTCTTATTCCACTCAAACTAACGCTCACTTGAGATTGTCCAGATCTTACTGTACTGTAAACTCTAGCAATTGCGGCTTTTATTTTTTGAGTGGCGACTTCAATTGTCATTCCTGAAACAGCAATTTGTCCTACATAATCAATAGTGATTCTACCTTCAACACTTACTGGAATACTTGCGTTAAACTCCTGAACTCCATACACGCTTACTTGTAACTCATCTCCAGGCCCTAAAACATAATTTACTGGAGTTGCCAACTTTAAATCTGGCTCAAAATTCAAAGTAGGATTATCAAAAAGTTCAGAACCAAAAATCAAAGCATTTAATGAGTCTTTAACTTTGTCATTTTTGATTTTTTCTTGTTTTCTACCAAACTCTGAATCCTTATCTGTTTTCTTTAACTTATTATCTTTTTCTGTGTTTTTATTTTTATCAGAGTCTTTTGCAATTTTCTTTTCATATTCCGTAAGTTTAACTCTTAATTTATTAAACTCCGTTTGAGTCATACCTTTGGACAATGCCATTTGTTCAACTTCATCAAGAGTTGCATTATTACTTTTTAGCTGAGCACTGATTTTTGCCAAATCATCATCTGACAAATAATCAACCTTTACAGTACTTAAGTCTTTAGATTTAAGCAGATCCTGAGCATGCCCATTGTAAGACATTAATAAAACAAAAATTAGTGTAAGAACGTAAGTTATCTTTTTCATTTCAACTATAGTTTTAACTTTTTATATCTTAAAAAACAAATATTATAGATTATGAATATTGTTTTTTGTAATAATCTTTATAAGAACCAGAAGTTACATTTTTTAACCATTCCTCATTATTTAAATACCAATTAATGGTCTTTTCCAAACCTTCTTCAAAAGTTACAGATGGTTTCCATCCTAATTCTTTATTAATTTTTGAAGCATCAATTGCGTAACGCAAATCATGTCCTGGTCTATCTTTTACATATGTAATCAACTTTTCAGATGTTCCTTTTTCTCTTCCTAATTTCCCATCCATAATTTGGCATAATAATTTCACCAAATCAATGTTCTTCCATTCATTAAAACCTCCAATATTATAGGTTTCATGATTTTTACCTTCATGAAAAACTAAATCAATCGCAATAGCGTGATCTTCAACAAAAAGCCAATCACGTGTATAATTCCCATCTCCATATACTGGTAGAGACTTATTGTTTATGATATTATTTATAAAAAGTGGAATTAATTTTTCAGGAAAATGGTATGACCCATAATTATTTGAACAATTTGTCAAAACATAAGGTAGTCCATAAGTTTCACCATATGCTCTCACGAAGTGATCTGAACTTGCTTTCGACGCAGAATATGGGGAATTTGGATCATACGGTGTTGTTTCGGCAAACAATCCTTCTGCGCCAAGCGAACCATAAACTTCATCTGTACTAATATGATAAAATCTCTTTCCTTCGAAATTATCTTTCCATTGTTTTTTTGCGGCATTTAATAAATTCATTGTCCCGATAACATTTGTTTTCACAAATGCAAGCGGATCTTCAATAGAACGATCTACATGAGATTCTGCGGCTAGATGCAAAACTCCATCAAAATTGTTTGCTTCAAAAAGCTCATTTATAAAAGTTTCATCTACTATATCTCCTTTCACAAAAGTATAATTGGGCTGATTTTCGATATCTTTAATGTTTTCAAGATTTCCAGCATAAGTTAATGCATCCAAATTAAAAATTTGATATTCTGGATACTTATTAACAAAACGTCTAACAACATGTGAACCAATAAAGCCAGCGCCACCTGTGATAAGAATTTTTTTCATTTTAAATTTATTAGTTTAATAATTCTGAATTTTGCTTTTCAAGTTCGCTGTAAATATCTTTTACATCTTGCGAGTTTTCTTTCTGCAAAATCAAATTAGCAGAATCCGTGTGAACAAATATTGTATTTTTTAATCCTAAAAAAGTAGTATGCAAATCACATCCAATTACCATATTTCCATTTTGATCTATGGGATGGCCTTTCGAAACTAAATAATCATAAACCGATTCAAATGATCCTAGATCTGACCAAGAGAATGATGCCGGTACCACTTTAATTTTTTTACTACGTTCCATTACAGCATAATCAATACTGATTGATGGTATCTCTAGTGATAAATCTAAATCTAAAAATCCGTCTTTGCTTGATTCCCACACAGCTTTAGATTTCTCATACACATCAGGTTGAAATTGTTTTAATTCATCCAAAAGGACTCCTGCCTTAAAGCAAAACATTCCACTGTTCCATAAAAAATTTCCTCTAGCAATAAACTCTTTTGCTGTCGTTTCGTTTGGTTTTTCGCGAAATGAAATCACTTTGTCTCCTTTTGACTCGATATAACCATATCCTGTTTCAGGTTTTGTTGGAATAACCCCAAATGTTACAATAAAACCATCATTTGCTTTTGAAACAGCTTCTTTAATTGCATCATTGTAATTATCCATTAAATCAATAATATGATCTGAAGGAGTTACAATTAATACATCTTCCGGATCAGATGCAAAAGCGGCAAATGCAATTGCTGCTCGCAGTATTTCTAGGAGTTGCTTCAACAATATTTGTATATAAAGTTTTGGATTTATCCATCACTTTTCCACTTAAATGATGATTATCAACATTTCCCACTACCATAACTTTATTTGCTAAATGACTATTTCTATCTACAGTCATTTCAAATAAAGACTTCCCTTCAAATATTTCTAAATATTGCTTTGGCTGACTTTTACGAGAAAGCGACCATAATCTGCTACCTACTCCACCAGTTAAAATTACATGTGTAATTGTTTGTTTTGTGCTCATATTTCTAACTAAAAAAAAGAATCCTAGGAAACTATAATCTGTTATCAGCTACAGTACCTAAAACTCCTTTTATATCATAAATTAAACTTTTTTCCTTCTGCAAATTCGAAAATTCTAATTCTAAAAACTCAACATGTGAGACTCCTAGAACTATTGCATCAAATTTATTGTTTGGAATAGAGTTTAATGTTACTAAATTATACTCTTTTATTACATCATCTGCATTTGCTAGGGGATCAAATATTGTTACTAAAATCCCATATTCTGTTAAAGCTTTTACAACATCAACAATTTTGGTATTTCTAACATCTGGACAATTTTCTTTGAAAGTAATTCCAAGCATTAATAATTGTGCCCCATTAACAGAAATACCCTTTTTAATCATCAACTTCACTATTTGCGAAGCTACATATTCACCCATACTATCATTTAAACGTCGTCCTGCTAAAATTATTTCAGGATGATATCCAAATTCTTGTGCTCTTTGTGCCAAATAATACGGATCAACACCTATACAATGTCCACCTACTAAACCTGGTTTAAACGGTAAAAAATTCCACTTCGTAGGCTGCTGCATAATACTTCTTGCGTATCTATATTCATTAAATTGAATATTTTAGCTAGCTCATTTACAAAAGCAATATTAATATCTCTCTGAGAATTTTCTATAACTTTGGCGAACCTCAGCGACTTTTATTGTTGGCGCTAAATGCGTTCCTGCAGTAATTACAGTTTTGTATAAAGCATCTACTTTTAAACCAATTTCTGGAGTAGATCCAGAAGTGACTTTTAAAATTTTCTCAACAGTATGTTCCTTGTCTCCCGGATTGATGCGCTCTGGCGAATATCCTGCATAAAAATCAACATTAAATCTAAGTCCTGAAATTTTTTCTAAAACAGGTACACATTGTTCTTCTGTTACACCAGGATATACTGTAGATTCATAAATTACGATGTCTCCTTTTTTCAAAACCTTGCCAACGGTTTCACTCGATTTATATAATGGAGTTAAATCAGGACGATTATTTTTATCGACAGGTGTTGGAACTGTAATAATAAAATAAGTACAATCTGCAATATCCTCTGAGATATTTGTACAATAAAGACCTACCTCTTTTGTGGGCTTATCGACCAATACTTTTTTCAAGGTATCTTGATCAATCTCTAAAGTTGAATCTATTCCAGATTTTAAACTAGCAACTCTCGATTCATTAATATCAAATCCAATAACTGGATATTTTGTAGCAAACAATCGTGCTAAAGGAAGACCAACATAACCTAACCCTATAATAGCTATTTTTATGTTTTCGTTCATTTAAAAAATATTAGCATTAATCATAACAACACATGGCTTCGCCATTCCAAGTCCCATTTATTTGCTCGGTTTACTAAAAAAAGTGTATTCTCGGCAAATATAACATAATAACTCAATTTATTCAATACGGTTTCCCGTAATACTAGTAAAACAAAAAATAAGAAAAATTTTAAAAACCGCAACTCGCTATTTATCAGCATGTAAAAAAATACACTATAAAAAAAACAGAAAATAAAATCTCAAATCCGAGCATTTTTATCTTCTGCTTTTATTTTTTTAGTTAAAACTACTTGTATTTTATCTTGAGAACACAGCCCATAGACTCTAAAACCAAAATATAATGTGTTTTTGAAACTTCCTGTACAATTGCATCTTGATTACTAAAAGCTCCTGATTCTAATTTTATTCTATCACCTACTTGAATTGAAGACACTGAAATATCGCTGACATTTGTATCTTTCAAACTAGCTCTAATTATGTTAATCTCTTCCTCCCTAACAATTGCAGGTTTTCCAAGCCAAAACAAATATCTCACAACACCCGGAATATTGAAAACAGAATTTCGGTCAATTTCTGAAAGTTGAACAAATACATAAGAATTAAAAAGAGGCACTTCAACCTTCTTTTTCCTATCTGACCATTGCTTAACTTGAGTAATTAATGGACAATAGCATTCTATACCTATTTGAGTAAGTCTTTCAGCAACTTTTTTCTCCCATTTGGGCTTTGTATAAAGTACATACCAATTCATAACTCTTTTATTGAAATAAAATTTTCGACATCTTCCTACCTAATTAATTTAATATTAAATTCCATTTCAATACAAATCTCAACTTTAAGAACCTATTCCTTTATAAACAAATCCGATTGCTTCCAATTCTTTTGCTTCCAATATATTCCTTCCATCGAACAAAAATGCCGGTTTATGCATGGAGTCATATATTTTTTGCCAATCATATGTCGCAAATTCATCCCATTCCGTTAGGATTGAAATCGCATGCGCGCCCTTACAAGCCTCATAAGGATCCCCAAATACAGTTAAAGCTTTACTATTATCTTCACTTGATCTTGTTTGCAAATAATCTAAATCACTTAACATTTTGCTTTGCGAAACCTTAGGGTCATATACTGAAATATTTGCCTGCTCATTAATTAAATCATCTGCAACATAAATAGTCGCTGATTCTCTAGTATCATTGGTATCCTTTTTAAAGGCCCAACCTAAAAATGTTATCTTCTTATCTGCAACTGTATTATATAAAGTCTGAACTATCTTGTTAGAGAATCTTCTTTTTTGATGATCATTCATTATGATTACTTGTTCCCAATAATCAGCCACTTCATTTAGCCCATAAGATTTTGCGATATATACTAAATTCAAAATATCTTTTTGAAAACACGATCCTCCAAAGCCTACAGAAGCTTTTAAAAATTTTGGCCCAATTCGGCTGTCCATTCCAATTGCTTTTGCAACTTCATTTACATTGGCTCCTGTCTTTTCACACAATTCAGACATTGCATTTATTGAAGAAATTCTTTGTGCCAAAAATGCATTTGCTGTAAGCTTAGATAATTCCGATGACCATACATTTGTTGTCAAAATTTTATCTTTTTCAACCCAATTTGCATAAACATCAACCAAAGCACTAATCGCATCTTCCCCTTCAGGTGTTGTATCTCCTCCAATTAAAATTCGGTCTGGATTTAGCAAATCAGTCACCGCGGTTCCTTCTGCCAAAAATTCAGGATTTGATAAAATCTGAAACTGAACTCCATTTCCAGTATTGTCTAGAATACTTTTTATTGCTTCTGCTGTTCTAACAGGCAAAGTTGATTTTTCTACAACTATTTTATTCTCTTTTGCAACTTTGGCTATCTGCCTAGCACATAACTCAATATATTTTAAGTCAGCGACCATACCTTTTCCTTTTCCAAAAGTCTTGGTTGGAGTGTTTACCGATATAAAAATTACTTGAGCTTCATCAATTGCTTTTTCAACGTCGGTTGAGAAGAATAGATTTCGCCCTCTAGCTTCTGCTACGATTTCAGACAAACCTGGTTCATAAATTGGAATATTTTCTGTATTAGGATCATTCCAATCTTTAATTCTTTGTTCGTTCAAGTCAACGACTGTCACTTCAATATGTGGACATTTTTGAGCAATAACTGCCATAGTTGGTCCTCCAACATAACCAGCACCAATGCAACAAATTTTTGTAATTTTCATTTATTCTACTATTATCTTAGTCTATTTTTCTCTTAAATTATTCCAGTACCAACTTACTGCTTCTTTTAAACCTTCTTGCAAAGAATATTTTGGATTATAATCCAAAATATTCTTTGCTTTCTCGATACTGGCCAATGAATGCGGAATATCTCCAGCTCTATTTTCGCCATAAACAATTTGAACGTCAGCAATTTTTGGATCAAATTCTGAAAGATATTTTTTTAAATATCCCATTAAATCATTTAACGTATTGCGCTCACCATACGCCGTATTGTAAATGGTATTGACAGCGACCACATTTTTGCTTTTGATTGCTAATTCATTCATTTGAATTACATTTTCAATGTATGTAAAATCTCTTGAATAATTTCCGTCACCATTTATAATTGGGCTTTCATATTTCATCAACTGCATTACGAACTTTGGAATTACCGCAAGCATACGCTCCTTTTGGATCTTGCCGCCTTCCAAAAACATTGAAATACCTCAAACCTATGGTTTCCAAACCATATGTTTTACTAAAAATCTCAGCATACAATTCATTAACATATTTTGTAATGGCATATGGAGACAAGGGTTTGCCTATAACTTCTTCAACTTTAGGCAATCCTTCAGAATCTCCATAAGTTGAAGAACTTGCCGCATAAACAAAGCGCTTTACTTTTTCATCTCGGGATGCAACAAGCATATTTAAAAATCCAGAAACATTTACATCATTTGTTGTAATGGGATCATTAATTGATCTCGGAACAGATCCTAGAGTCGCCTGATGCAAAACATAATCAACTCCTTGCACAGCCAAAATACAATCAGCTAAATTTCGGATATCGCCTTCTATTAATTTAAAATTTGAATTTTCTATAAAACCATCCAAATTATGACGATGACCAGTTGAAAAATTATCGAGACAAATTACTTTATTTCCAAGCGCCAAAAAATACTCGCATAGATTTGAGCCAATGAATCCTGCACCTCCAGTAATTAAAATTGTATTTTGACTTGATGTTTCCATTTAAATCAGATTTATTTCTTCATCAATTTATCAAAGAAGCCTTTAACTGATTTTGGCTTTTTTCATCTTCAAGATATCCGTTTGAATAATCTCCATAACCATAACCATACCCGTACCCAGACCCATATTTTGCCTTATTTTCATAGCCGTTTAAAACAATGCTCGCGTTACTCAACTCACCTCTTTTAACCCTTGTGTTTAGCAACTTAATCATGTCTTTTTTAGTGTAATTTTGCCTTACAATGTATAAAGTAACATCTGAATATTGAGATAATTCCAGAGCATCTGACACTAGACCAACTGGCGGTGTATCTAAAATGACATAATCATATTTTGCTTTTAATTCCTCAATCATTTCGCGCATAGCATCACTTAATATCAACTCTGATGGATTTGGCGGAATGGGACCAGAAAGTATAACATCGAGATTTGGAATTTGAGTTGAATTCGTAATTTCAGCAAGGCTATTTTGTTTAATCAAATAATTCACAACTCCAGTTTGATTGACTAAACCAAACTCGTCTGCCAGTCTTGGTTTTCTTAAATCCAAGCCTATAATAACAGTTTTCTTTTCGCTTAACGCAAAAACTGTAGCGATATTTATAGAGCAAAATGTTTTTCCTTCTCCACTTATTGAAGACGTAATCATCAAAGTTTTTGCCCCACTAACCTGCTGTTTTTTATACAAAAACTGCAACGAAGATCGTATTGCCCTAAATGATTCGGAAAGAGCTGATTTTGGTTTATCAAAAACTGCCAGATTAACACCTCCCTTATTTACTCCAACTACTCCAATTATTGGTATTTGAGTAAGTTTAGTAACCTCTTCGGTATTTTGGATGGAATTATTAATAAAAAAGATCACCAAAATAAATGAAAGCGGAATCAGAATCCCTAAAAACAACGCCAATATATAATTTACTGAGGTTTTTGGCCCCACCAAAACTCCATTAATCCCTTTTGCTGGGTCAATAAAGTGAATATCGGACAAATTAGATGCCCTTACAATTTCTGCTTCATTTCGTTTCTGCAAAAACGACGTATAAATATTATCATTTAAATCATATTTTCTTTTGATTTTCAATAATTCCTGTTGATCCTCCGGCAAACTCTTTGCTGTATTTTCAGCCTCATTGATTTTAGCATTTACCAATGACAAATCATATAATAACGAAGCCTTTGCAGAAGTAATATTCTCTAGCAAAACGCTTTTTAATGCCTCCATTTGATTATCAAAATCTTTAAAAATCTTATCACTTTTTACAGCATAAGCCATTTCTGACCTTTGAGCAGAAAGGGCAATTAGTTTCGAAATATTTGCCACAATATTAGGATCATCAATTCCCGCCACAGATGGAGCTGGCAATCTTGAATAATCAACACTATTATTAAGATAAGCCTTTAAAGAATTATAATAGGTAATTTTTCTAGTTACCATATCTTTCTGAGCATCAAAATCCATTATCTTATTAGAAAACTTATCAGTCCCCCTTCTATTTCATAGATATTCTTGTCTTTTCTAAATGACTTCAACTCGTTTCCAGTTTGTTTCAATTGCGCTTCCATTGCAATAAGTGTACTGTCAATGAACTTTATTGTATTAGTTGCAAATTGATTCTTTCCATCAAGTTGAATTTTGATCAGCATCTTAACTGTTGAATTCAGATATTCCACAAGTCTTGCCTTGTTAGTCCCCTGCATGCTCAATGTTAATATCGAACCTCCTTTATCGTCAGAACTCACATTGACCCCTTTATAGCGAGACACAGTTCCGTCAAAGTCATTAAACTTAACATAATATTCATTTCCTTTATACAAGCCTGGATTATCAGTAATTTGAAGCTTCCAGTTTAAAAAGGGAGAGAAACTTGCTCACCCACCTTATATTTCTTTACAAATTCTATCGGTTGAACAGCTGTATTAGAATACGAATTTTCAGCATAGTTTATCAATGAAACAGAATTACTTTCAAATGGTATACGAACTTCATATACATTTTCACTGAGGAATTTAATTTTAATTAGTGTATTTGCTAATTGCCCTCTAGACTTATCAATATTAACATAAAAAGGCACTACACCATAGGAGTCAATCAAATTGTACTTCCCCATAGTCAAGTAATCAATATAATATTGCAATTTACTAACAACCAACTCATTATGAGATCTTGACTGTAATACGGTTTTAATTCCGTTAACTTGATCTGAAATTCCACCCCAGTTAAAAACCAAACTTGTATTTGAAGTAAAAAAAGGATTGCTTTCTTCTTTAATTGAAATCAAAGTCTGCATTCCATAAATTTTTTCTTTACGGATATTTACTTGATACGCAATTGTAAATGCAATAATCAAGCTTACTAAAAACCATTTCCAATAACTGAGGATTTTAAGCAACAAACCTTTAAAATCAAAACTTGACTGATTTTCAAAAATCGAAAAATCTTTTATATCTAACATTTTCTAAGTCTAAATTATAGTTTTGATAAATTATTTAAGAATTAAATAAACAGTAGTTGCCAATGATAATAAAGTAATGATGGTTCCTATCGACTGAATTCCTGTCTGCCCGGTTCCCCATGTTTTTTGCCTCAATGGTTTTACATAGATATAATCATTAGGCTGTAAATAGTAATAGGGTGATTTCATTACATTAACATCAGTAAGATCAATTTCATTCATTTGCACACCTGTAGGTGTCTGACGAATGATCGTCACGGCTTTTCTATTTCCTACAGTATTTATATCTCCTGCATTTGCAACAGCTTCCATAATATTCACGTGCTCTTGAAACAATGTTTTTGTCCCTGTGCTTCCAACTTCACCATTAATTGTATATCTGAAACCTGCTAATTTTACTGTTACGAAAAGATTTGCTTCTGTTTTAAAATATTCTTCAAGTAATTTTTTTCAATTATTACTCTAACTTCTTCTAAAGTATATCCAATTACATTTATTTCGCCTAAAATTGGGATTCTAATATTCCCATGATCATCAACTGTAAAACCATCAAAATATAATGCGGCTTCAGACCTTCCAGTTGTACTGGTGGCATTTTCTGACTTGCTAAAAATAGAAACCAATTTAGGATCTATTGCTTTTATATTAATACTTAAAACGTCATTGACCTGTAGCCTATAAGGCTTAGTTCCTACTGCGGCAACTGTATTTGATTCCTCTGAAGTATTTTTATCCTGCAGATATACTAAATCTTTTATAGGGATACATGAAGTAAAAAGTGTACTGACCAACAGCAGAATATAAAAGCTTTTTTTTGTCATTGTTAAAATTTTATCGCAAATATAGCTTTTCATTTATTCTTCAGAAAATCTATATTTTATTTGGGGTTTTGTTTAATTATTTTTAAATGTTTTTTCAAATGGAACACGGTGCAAGATACTTCTTCCAAGCGTGACTTCATCTGCATATTCCAATTCATCACCGACCGATATTCCTCTCGCAATTGTAGAAATTACAATTTGGGATTCAGCAATTTGTTTATAGATATAAAAATTTGTCGTATCGCCTTCCATAGTTGAGCTTAGCGCAAAAATAATTTCTACGACTTTTCCAGATTTGACTTTTTCGACCAAACTTGAAATATTCAACTGACTTGGACCCACACCTTCAATTGGCGAAATTTTCCCTCCGAGTACATGATAAATTCCTTTATACTGCCCGGTATTTTCAATAGCCATAACATCGCGAATATCTTCGACAACGCAAATAGTTTGATGATTTCTTGAATTGTTAGCACAAATTTCACAGACTTTAGTATCTGAAATATTATGACAGTTCTCACAAAACTTAATATCCTCACGCATATTCAAAAGTGCTTGCGACAAAAAACCAGTTTGCTCTTTTGGTTGTTTTAGCAAATGAAGTACTAGTCGCAAAGCTGTACGCTTGCCAATACCAGGCAACTGCGACATTTCGTTAACCGCTTTCTCTATTAATTTTGATGAAAATTCCATGACGACAAAAGTAACATTTTTAACGGTATCAAAGACTTTGAAACAATTAAATTCAATCCCAAAACAAATGAAATTAATCTTGTTTCTATCTGCCCATAAAAAACAAAACTTTCCAATATGATCGGAAAGTTTTAAAAACGTGTTTTTTCAATTAATATTGGTTTGTTGCCAATAAAACTAACGTGCAAGCAACTTCAACTTCAATATTATTTAATTCTAATAATTGATATAATTCAGGATTTTCAGTTCCGGGATTAAAAATCACTCTTTTTGGCTGTGCCTCAATGATATAATTATAATAATCACGCTGACGCGCCGGATTTAAATACAAAGTAACAGTATCAATATTTTTTACAGGAATTGCTTTTGTGTGAATTTTTACGCCACCAACTTCTCCTGCATTTTGACCAATTGCCAAAACGGTGTGCCCTTTTTGAGTAAGCATATTTATAGCCCTAAATGCATAACGATCTGGTTTTGTTGTAGCACCAAGAAGCAAAGTTTTTTTGTTTTTCATCTTTTTAAAATATTTCACAAAAGTAATCAAAAAGGTTGAGCTTAGCTTGTCTTAATAATTCAGAATATTAACTCTAAAAAAAACAAAGAAGCTAATGCAAATTTGCCTGTCAATGTGAAAATTTGTCTACTTTTACTTGACCAATCAAAACTTTATGGATTTATTCATTTATTTATTTGCCGCACTTTTTTCAGTATTAAACCCAATTGGCACAGTACCAATTTTTGTTGGATTGACGCAACACGATTCACAAAAAGAACGATCCAGAATTTCACTTTGGACAGCTATTAATGTGGGCATAATTTTATTGGTCTCTTATTTTATAGGACAATATGTTTTAACTTTTTTCGGAATCAGCATTGATGCGCTTCGAATTGCCGGCGGAATTGTCATTGTAAATTCAGGTTTTTCTTTACTTTCTGGAAAATTCAATAAAAAACGAGGAATCAACAAAAAGATTGAAAATGAGGCGCAACAAAGAAATGACATTGCATTGACACCACTAGCAATACCAATGCTTGCTGGTCCTGGATCAATGTCATTGTTAATTGCTTTCTATCAGGAACACCATCAAATGGAGGAAATTATTTTTTCATGTCTTGCTATTTTAGCTATTTCAATTGTCATTTTTGCAATTCTAAAAAGCGCTCACTATTTGGCAAGAATACTTGGTGCATCGGGAATTGTAGCCATTTCCAGAATCGTTGGTTTTATTGTAATTTCTATCGGAATTCAATACATAGTGAGCTCCATCATCAATATTGTAAAAGGAAATTTAATGTAGATAATCTTTACAGAGAGATAAAAAAATGGGATAAAACTTTAAGCTTTATCCCATTTTTATTTTATTTAGAAACCTAATTTTAATTTCTTGGCAAAAAAACTTCGGCCATCATGCATCTTGCGCTTCCGCCTCCGCAAGCTTCGATCGTATCTAAACTTGAGCTCAAAATTTCGGCATGTTTTTCTAATTGTGTAATTTGCTTTGGAGTTAGGCTTTGATGCGCAGAAGCACTCATAACAATATATTTTTTATCGTTTGTTCCTCTAACTTCCAGCATATTTCCTGCAAAATTATTCACCTGATCTTCTGTAATCAAAATAATTTCTTTGTTATCATCTTTCAAATTATCCAAGACCATTTTACGTTCTTTTTTGTCATCAATACAATCTGCACAAATAACAGCGAAAGTTTCTCCCAAACACATCATCACATTCGTATGATAAATTAGTTTTCGCTCTCCATCAACTGTTTGAAAGGCCTCAAAAATTACTGGAGCATAATCAAAATCTTCACAAAATTCGATAAACAATTCTTCATCAGCACGAGGCGATAATGCACAATATGCTTTTGCATTGGCACGATCTAAAAGCAGGCTTCCTGTTCCTTCCAAAAATAGCCATCATCTTCTGCAGATGTATAATCCATTATATTAGAAATCTCAAAACCTTTCTCTTCTAGTATATCTAAGATATCTTCACGACGTTCTAGACGTCTGTTCTCAGCAAACATTGGATAAAGAGCCACATCACCATTTTCATGAAATGAAACCCAGTTATTTGGAAAAATACTATCTGGCGTATCTGTTTCCAATGTATCTTCTATAACTGTAACATCAACTCCTACAGCACGAAGCTTTTCAACAAAAGCATCAAATTCTTGTTGTGCTTTAGCATTAACGGTGCTTGGCAAAAGTCCGTCTAATACTTTTTGATAATAATTATTTACAGCCGTCTGTTCATTCATTCTGAATGCAACTGGACGAATCATCACGATAGCATTAGTTGTTTGTTTCATGATTTTATATTTTTTGTTTCAGGTTTCACGTCTCACGTTTTATAAAACTTGAAACGTAAAACTAAAAAACTATTTTTAGTCTCTAATTAACGGAAGTGTTGAACATCTCAACAATCCTTCTTGTTTCGCAATTTCAGCATACGGAATTTCTTCGACAGTAAAGCCTTTTTCGCGAAGCCAGTTATTCAATCTTGTAAAATTCTTTTCAGAAACTACTACATTTTCATCAATTGAAAACACATTTGAAAACATGTTATACATTTCATTTCTTTCAATATGAAATAAATTTTCCTTTCCAAAAAGCTTCACCAAATAAAGATAATCTGCTTCTTCACGGAAACCTCTTTTATAAATAATGCCTTTATCTTTTCCAACAGGCTGAAAACAGCAATCTAAATGCAATGCATTATCACGAGCTTCCAACTTAGATTTCACTAAATCAAATTCCTTAACAATTTTATTCGGAAACAATTCTTTGATATAATTTACACCATGCATATTGGTTCTTGCTGTAATGTAGTCTTTATAATCACTTCCTTTATAAGTTCCAATAAAGATATGATCGTTCCAAAGCATTACATCCCCTCCCTCAATATGAACTTCTTCTGGCGGACGCACCACTTTTAACGGGTCAATTTGATCTATTACATATTGAATTGCATCTAACTCACGTTCTCTATCTGGAAGAATATTAGATTTCACAAAAACATCATCAATTACAAACCCAATATCTCTAGCAAATATTTGATTGTAATTTTCGATCATTTTCGGACGATAAACAGTTACATCGTATTTCTGAAAAACAGCATTAAAAGCATCCATTTCAGCAACCATATCTTTTTCAACAGGATAAGTTCCTGCTTTAATATGTTCCAATGACTTAGGATCATAAGCTTCCTCTAGTGTTGGAGTCGGCCCATTATGAACAGCAGAACCCAAAACTACGGCGCGAAGCCGCGATGTTTCGTTCTTTACATTTAATTGCAACATAACTCTATTATATTTTGAGCAAATATAAAAAAAGCTTCACAGTTAAGTGAAGCTTTCGTTTTTTATTTATTAGACTTGAACTCTCTTAAAGGATGTCCAGTATAAATTTGTCTTGGTCTTCCAATTGGCTCTTTGTTTTCACGCATTTCTTTCCATTGTGCGATCCAACCTGGCAATCTTCCGATAGCAAACATTACTGTAAACATATCTGTTGGAATTCCTAAAGCTCTGTAAATAATTCCAGAGTAGAAATCAACGTTCGGGTATAAATTTCTTGATTTGAAGTATTCATCTTCAAGAGCCGCTTTTTCTAGTTTTCTTGCGATATCTAAAATCGGATCTTCAACACCTAAAGTCTCTAAAACTTCAGTAGTCGCTTTTTTGATGATTTTTGCTCTTGGATCGAAGTTTTTGTAAACCCTGTGTCCGAATCCCATTAAACGGAATGGATCATTTTTATCTTTTGCTTTTGCTAAGAATTTATCAGTATCTCCACCATCTTTATTGATTTCTTCCAACATTTCAAGCACAGCCTGATTTGCTCCTCCGTGAAGAGGTCCCCAAAGCGCTGAAACTCCAGAAGAAATAGAGGCAAATAAACCAGCGTGAGATGAACCAACCATTCTTACCGTAGATGTAGAACAGTTTTGCTCGTGATCTGCGTGAAGAATAAATAATTTATCTAACGCAAGCAACAACAACAGGATTTGCACTATATGGGCCTGTAGGCAATTGGAACATCAATTGCATAAAGTTCTCAACATATCCTTTTGTATTATCATAATAATTCAATGGATAGCCCATTGATTTTCTATAAGTCCAAGTTGCAATAACTAAAAATTTAGCCATTGTTTTGCAAATTGCCTCATACATTTCTTTTTCATTATCAACATTAACTGCTTTTGGGTTGAAGGCAGTCAAAGCGCTTGTCAATGCAGATAATACTCCCATTGGGTGTGCTGTTTTTGGAAAACCGTCAATGATATTTTTCATTTCTTCGTTTACCAAAGAATGTTTTTTAATACCATTTTCAAATTGCTCCAATTCAGCCGCTGTTGGCAATTCTCCAAAAATCAAAAGATAAGACACTTCTAAAAAGCTAGCTTTTTCAGCTAAATCTTCGATTGAATATCCTCTGTAACGTAGAATTCCTAATTCACCGTCCAAGAAAGTAATTTCACTTGTACAAGATCCAGAGTTTTTGTAACCCGGATCAATTGTAATAATACCTGTTAAATCTCGTAATTTGTTAATATCGATAGCTGATTCATTTTCGCTCCCTGTGATAACCGGAAGTTCAATTTTCTTACCATCTACCTCTAATGTAGCTATTTTTGACATAATATAATCGGAAATAATTCTATAAAATAATAATTTATCAAATCTAAGGAATTTAAGACTAACTAAAAAAAGAATCCTGCTATGAATTTGTTAAAACTCCAAAAAAAACCATCCGCCGTGGCGGATGGTTTAAAATCAATATATAACTAGTATGATTATTTAATTTTGAAAGCGTTTAAACCTGGGAAATAAGCAGTACTTCCTAATTCTTCTTCGATTCTCAATAATTGATTGTATTTAGCCATACGATCAGAACGAGAAGCCGAACCAGTTTTGATTTGCCCACAATTTAAAGCAACTGCTAAATCAGCAATTGTATTATCTTCTGTTTCTCCAGAACGGTGAGACATCACTGAAGTATACCCAGCATTTTTAGCCATGTTTACTGCGGCAATAGTTTCTGTTAAAGTTCCAATTTGGTTTACTTTTACTAAGATTGAGTTAGCAATTCCTTTTTCGATACCAGTTGACAAACGAGCAACGTTAGTTACGAATAAATCATCCCCTACTAATTGTACTTTATCTCCGATTTTTTCAGTTAAAGCTTTCCATCCGTCCCAGTCATCTTCGTACATACCGTCTTCGATAGAGATAATTGGATATTTAGCGACAAGTTCAGCCAAATACTGAGCTTGTTCTTCAGAAGTTCTGATTTTTCCAGTTTCACCTTCAAATTTAGTGTAATCGTATTTACCGTTTACATAAAATTCAGAAGCAAGACAATCAAGAGCGATCATAATTTCGTCACCAAAAGAATATCCAGCTTTTTCAACTGCTAATTTGATAGTATCTAAAGCATCTTCAGTTCCACCAGCCAAATTTGGAGCAAAACCTCCTTCATCACCTACAGCAGTACTTAAACCTCTATCGTGTAATACTTTTTTCAAGTTATGGAAAATTTCTGTTCCCATTTGCATTGCATGTGTAAAAGAAGTTGCTTTTACTGGGAAAATCATAAACTCTTGGAATGCGATAGGCGCATCAGAGTGAGAACCTCCATTGATGATGTTCATCATTGGAACAGGCAATGTATTAGCAGAAACTCCACCTACATATCTGTATAATGGCAAACCAAGTTCGTTAGCGGCGACTTTTGCGGCGACCAAAGAAACACCTAAAATAGCATTAGCTCCTAATTTAGACTTGTTTGGAGTACCATCTAAATCAATCATTAATTGGTCAATTGTATTTTGTTCGAAAACAGAAGTCCCAACTAATTCTTCAGCAATAATAGTATTTACATTATTCACTGCATTCAAAACACCTTTACCTAGATAAGCTTTACCTCCATCACGTAATTCAACAGCTTCGTGCTCTCCAGTTGATGCTCCAGATGGAACAGCGGCTCTACCTAAAACTCCATTTTCAGTTACTACGTCAACTTCAATAGTAGGATTACCTCTAGAATCAAGAATTTGTCTTGCGTGAACTTTAATTATAATACTCATTATTTTTGTTTTTTATTAATAAATTATATTTTTTTTCGAAATTATAAAAATATTTAATACTAAAAACGCATTCTAGCCATTAAACACCTTTATTTATTAACTACATCGTTTTAGACTTTGCTACTTTTTATGTTCTCTACAAATTGGTCAAACAAATATGACGAATCGTGTGGCCCTGGACTAGCTTCCGGATGATATTGTACTGAAAAACAATTTTTATTTTTCATTCTCATCCCCGCAACTGTACCATCATTTAAGTGAACATGAGTAATCTCTAACTCAGGGTGATTCTCTAACTGTTCTCTCTTAACTGCAAAACCATGATTTTGAGAAGTTATCTCGCCTTTTCCTGTGATAATATTTTTAACAGGATGGTTAATTCCTCTGTGTCCGTTAAACATTTTGTAAGTTTCAACACCATTTGCCAAACCAATTACTTGATGTCCTAAACAGATTCCAAATAAAGGTTTATTATCCGCTAAAATTTCTTTTGCAACCTGAATTGCTCCGAATAAAGGATCTGGATCTCCAGGCCCGTTTGACAAGAAATATCCATCTGGATTAAACTCAGACATGTCTTTATAAGTTGAATCAAAAGGATAAACTTTAATATAGCAATTTCTTTTTGCAAGATTTCTCAAAATATTCTTTTTGATACCTAGATCTAAAGCAGAGATTTTATAAGTAGCATTTTCGTCACCAACAAAGTATGGCTCTTTAGTCGATACCTTAGAAGCCAACTCCAAACCTTCCATATTTGGAACGTTTGCCAATTCTTTCTTCAAATCCTCGATTGGAGTTCCATCTGTACAGATAACTGCATTCATTGCACCATTATCACGAATGTAACTTACAAGTGCACGTGTATCAACATCAGAAATACAGATTAAATTTTGTTTAGCAAAATAATCCTCTAAACTTCCAGATGCATTTTCTCTAGAATAATTAAAACTAAAGTTTTTACAAACTAAACCGGCAATTTTAATACTATCAGATTCAACTTCAGAATCATTAACGCCATAGTTTCCGATATGTGTATTTGTAGCAACCATTATTTGTCCGAAGTAAGAAGGATCAGTAAAGATTTCCTGATACCCTGTCATTCCAGTATTAAAACAAACCTCACCGAAAGTTTTACCGCTAATTCCGATAGATTTCCCGTGAAAGATTGTTCCGTCACTAAGTAATAAAATGGCGCTTTGTCGTGTTGTGTATTTCATTATTTAATTTGTATTGTTTTTTTAATCAAGTTGTAAAACCGAAATAAAGGTTTTAAGTATAATTAGATATTTTGCAAATTTACTTCTTTAAAATAGCCCTTCCAAGATTTTTTAAAACTTTCATTCGTAAAAATAAAACCTATCATTTTAAATAAGTTACATTTTTGCAGTTTGAAAAAAATCAAAAAAAAGGATAAACTAAAAATTAGTTTATCCTTGATTTTTATAGAATGATTACTTTCATAATTATTCAGAAGCTTCAGTAGTCGTTTCTGTTTCAGCAACAGGAGCTTCTGGAGCAGACAGTTTCAGCTTTTTTAGCTTTACCACCACGACGGCTTTTCGCTTTTTTAACTTCTTTTTTACCTCCGTTGTAAAGTTCATTGAAGTCAACAAGTTCGATCATCGCCATATCAGCGTTATCTCCCAAACGATTTCCAACTTTAATGATACGAGTGTATCCACCTGGACGGTCTCCAACTTTAGCGGCTACGTCTCTGAACAAGTCAGTTACAGCATATTTGCTACGTAAGTAAGCAAAAACAATACGACGATTGTGAGTCGTATCTTCTTTTGATTTTGTGATTAAAGGCTCAACAAATTGTTTAAGCGCTTTAGCTTTAGCAACAGTAGTGTTAATACGTTTGTGCTCGATAAGAGAACAAGCCATATTAGCTAACATAGCTTTTCTATGTCCAGTCTGTCTGCTTAAGTGGTTGAATTTTTTTCCGTGTCTCATGACGTGTTTTTTTATCTTCATCTTGCTACGATCCACCATGGAGAGCAAAATATGAAGTAAATTATTCTTTATCTAATTTGTATTTAGCTAGATCCATTCCGAAAGTTAAATTCTTCACTGCAACAAGTTCATCAAGTTCAGTTAAAGATTTTTTACCGAAATTACGGAATTTCATTAGGTCATTTTTATTGAACGATACTAAATCACCAAGTGTATCAACTTCAGCCGCTTTCAAGCAATTTAATGCTCTTACAGATAAATCCATATCAACAAGCTTAGTTTTAAGCAATTGTCTCATATGCAATGACTCTTCATCATACGATTCTGTTTGTGCAATTTCGTCAGCCTCAAGTGTAATTCTTTCGTCAGAAAACAACATGAAATGGTGAATTAAAACTTTAGCGACTTCAGTAAGAGCATCTTTTGGATTGATTGAACCATCAGTTTTAATTTCAAAAACTAATTTTTCGTAATCTGTTTTTTGCTCTACACGGAAATTTTCGATTGCATATTTTACATTTTTTACCGGAGTAAAAATAGAATCTGTAAAAATCGTTCCAATTGCGGCATTCTGTTTTTTGTTCTCTTCAGCAGGCACGTATCCTCTACCTTTTTCAATTGTTAAATCGAAATTCAATTTGATTTTAGAATCTAAATTACAGATAACAAGGTCTGGATTCAAAACTTGAAAACCTGAAATAAATTTTTGAAAATCACCTGCTGTTAATTGATCTTTACCAGAAACAGAAATAGTAACTGATTCATTATCGATATCTTCAATCTGACGTTTGAAACGTACCTGTTTTAGATTAAGGATAATTTCGGTAACATCCTCAACAACACCTGAAATAGTAGAAAACTCATGATCTACACCTTCGATACGAACAGATGTAATTGCATAACCTTCTAACGCTGAAAGCAAAACTCTTCTAAGTGCATTACCAACTGTCAATCCATAACCAGGTTCTAAAGGTCTAAATTCGAATTTACCTTCAAAATCGGTTGAATCGATCATGATAACTTTATCGGGCTTTTGAAAATTAAATATTGCCATAAATTTCGACTAAGTCAATTATTATTTGTTGTACAACTCTACGATTAATTGTTCTTTAATGTTTTCTGGAATTTGAAGTCTCGCAGGTACAGAAACAAAAGTTCCTTCTTTAAGATCATTATTCCAAGTAATCCATTCATAAACATGACTTGAATTTGATAAAGAACGTTCGATAGCTTCTAAAGATTTAGATTTTTCACGAACTGCAACTTTATCACCAGGCTTAAGGTGGTAAGAAGGAATATTAACAACCTCTCCATTTACAGTAATGTGTCTGTGAGAAACGATTTGACGCGCACCTCTTCTAGATGGAGCAATTCCCATTCTAAAAACAACATTATCTAATCTTGCTTCGCATAATTGTAATAATACTTCACCAGTAACACCTTTAGTTGCTGATGCTTTTTCGAATAAATTTCTGAATTGTTTTTCTAAAATTCCGTAAGAATATTTAGCTTTTTGCTTTTCCATTAACTGAACAGCGTACTCAGATTTTTTTCCTCTTTTTTTAGCCATCCCGTGTTGTCCAGGTGGGTAATTTCTTTTTCGAAAGATCTATCATCTCCGAAGATTGCCTCGCCAAATTTACGAGCGATTTTGGTTTTAGGACCAGTATATCTTGCCATTTTAAAAAAATTTTAAGGTAGAAATTATGAATTCAGGTCTAATCCTTCGATAATCTATGTTCTACCTTGTTTATACTATAAAAATAAAAAATTAAACTCTACGTCTTTTTGGAGGACGACATCCGTTGTGTGGCATTGGAGTAACATCAATAATTTCAGTAACTTCAATTCCACCATTATGAATAGAACGGATAGCAGACTCACGTCCGTTACCTGGTCCTTTTACATAAACTTTCACTTTTTTAAGTCCTGCCTCAAGTGCTACTTTAGCGCAATCTTCTGCTCGCCATTTGAGTCGCATAAGGAGTGTTCTTTTTAGAACCTCTGAAACCCATTTTACCAGCTGAAGACCAAGAGATAACTTCACCTTTCTTATTAGTCAAAGAAATAATAATGTTATTAAAAGTGGCAGAAATATGAGCCTCACCCGTTGATTCAACGATAACTTTACGTTTTTTTGCAGTTGCTTTAGCCATATTACTTATTATTTAGTTGCTTTTTTCTTGTTAGCAACAGTTTTTCTTTTACCTTTTCTTGTTCTTGAGTTGTTTTTAGTTCTTTGCCCTCTTAAAGGAAGACCAGATCTATGACGAATACCTCTGTAACATCCAATATCCATTAAACGCTTAATGTTTAAAGAAATTTCAGAACGTAATTCTCCTTCAATTTTGTAAAATGAAACAGCATCACGAATTGCTCCGATCTCATCATCATTCCAATCTTGAACTTTTTTATCTTGGCTTACTTGAGCTTTTTCTAAAATCTCAATAGCTCTACTTTTTCCTAATCCGAAGATGTAGGTAAGTGCAATAACACCTCTTTTGTTTTTTGGGATATCTACCCCTGCTATTCTTGCCATAATTATCCTTGTCTTTGTTTAAATCTAGGATTCTTTTTGTTTATAACGTATAGTCTCCCTTTTCTACGCACGATAATGCACTCGGCACTTCTCTTTTTTACTGATGCTCTAACTTTCATAGTAATTATCTTTTAATATCGATAAGTAATTCTTGCTTTTGACAAATCGTAAGGGCTCATTTCCAATTTCACTTTATCACCAGGTAATAATTTGATGTAATGCATTCGCATTTTACCAGAAATATGAGCAATTACAACGTGTCCATTTTCTAACTCTACACGGAACATCGCATTTGATAACGCTTCGATGATTGATCCGTCTTGTTCTATTGCTGATTGTTTTGCCATAAATAATATTAAGCTACCGCTTTTCTATTTTTACCAGTCTTCATTAAACCATCATAATGCTTGTTTAACAAGTATGAATTGATTTGTTGAATAGTATCTATTGCAACTCCAACCATAATTATTAATGAGGTACCTCCAAAAACATTGCCCAAGATTGTTGTACATCCATAATACTTACAACAATAGCTGGGAACACAGCAATCAAAGCAAGGAATAAAGATCCTGGGAAAGTTATTAAAGACATCACTTTATCAAGGAAGTCTGAAGTTTCTGCTCCTGGACGAACACCAGGAATAAAACCACCACTTCTTTTCAAATCATCAGCCATTTTGTTAGTAGGAACAGTAATTGCAGTATAGAAAAATGTAAATACAATAATTAAAGTTGCAAATACAAAATTATACCAAAAACCGAACATATTACTAAATGCTCCAACAATAGATTGTGATGTATCTGATTTTGATAATCCAGCTACAGCCGCAGGTATAAACATAATTGCCTGAGCAAAAATGATTGGCATAACTCCAGAAGCGTTAAGCTTAAGAGGAATCCATTGTCTATTACCACCTGCCAAATCCTGCTCGTAGTCACCAGTTGTTGTACGACGTGCGTATTGAACTGGAATTCTACGTACTGCCATTGTAAGCAATACACAAGAAATAATTACTAATAACCATACAATAATCTCAATGGCCATTAACATTAAGCCTCCAGTGTTGTTTGTAACTACAGACTTAAATTCTTGCATAAAAGCTTGCGGTAAACGAGCTAAAATACCAACCATAATCAATAATGAAATTCCATTTCCAATACCTTTATCAGTAATTTTTTCACCAAGCCACATAGCAAAAATTGTACCAGTAACTAAAATGATTACAGAAGAGAATAAAAACTCAGGTGAGTTAAAGCCTAGTAGAAAAGCACTACCAGGCAATGTTCTGTATAAATTGTAGATATAAGTTGGACCTTGAACCAATGTAATAGCAATAGTTAACCAACGTGTAATTTGATTAATCTTTTTTCTACCACTTTCTCCATCATTTTGAAGTTTTTGCAAATAAGGAATCGCAATTCCCATTAACTGTACAACAATAGACGCAGAAATATAAGGCATAATTCCTAAAGCAAAAACTGAAGCTTTAGAGAAAGCACCTCCGGTGAACATGTCTAGGATAGATCCTAAACCATTTTTAGTTTGTCCTGCTAACCCCATCAATTGAGTTGCGTCAATTCCAGGAAGCGTAACGTGTGCTCCAAAACGATATACTAAAAGTAATCCTAAAGTAATTAGAATTCTATTCTTTAGTTCTTCGATTTTCCAAACATTGCTAATTGATTCAATAAATTTCTTCATACAATAGAAAAATTATATTGTTACAGCCTCTCCACCAGCAGCCTTCGATAGCGGCTTTTGCAGTAGCAGTAAATTTGTGAGCAGTTACTTTTAATTTTGCTTTCAATTCTCCTCTTCCTAAAATCTTAACGATTTCATTCTTAGAAGCTAGACGGTTAGCTACGAAATCTGTCATAGAAACAGAATCAGTAATCACACCTTTATCTACTAATAATTGAAGCGTATCTAAATTAACACCTTCGTATTCTTTACGATTGATGTTTGTGAAACCAAACTTAGGTACACGTCTTTGAAGTGGCATTTGCCCTCCTTCAAAACCAATCTTTTTAGAGTAACCAGAACGAGATTTTGCTCCTTTGTGACCTCTTGCGGCAGTGCCACCTTTTCCAGAACCTTCTCCTCTACCTAATCTTTTATTTTGATTGTGCGTTGATCCTTCAGCAGGTTGTAAGTTACTTAAATTCATAACAGTATTTGTTATTTAGCTTCTTCTACAGAAACTAAGTGTTTAACTTTGTTTATCATACCAAGGATAGCAGGATTTGAATCATGCTCTACAACTTGTCCAATTTTACGTAGACCTAAAGCCTCCAAACCTCTCTTTTGAGAAAGAGGGCAGTTGATTTTGCTTCTTACTTGTTTTACTAATAATTTAGCCATAATTTCCTTGAATTAACCTTTAAAAACTTTTTCTAAAGAAACACCTCTTTGTTTTGCAACAGTGTGAGCGCTTCTCATTTGTAATAAAGCATCAAAAGTTGCTTTCACTACGTTATGAGGATTTGATGATCCTTGAGATTTAGATAATACGTCGTGAATACCTACTGATTCAAGAACTGAACGAACAGCTCCACCAGCAATAACTCCTGTACCATGAGAAGCAGGAATTAAGAATACACGTGCACCACCAAATTTACCTTTTTGTTCGTGAGGAACAGATTGACCATTCAAAGGAATTCTCACCAAGTTTTTCTTAGCATCTTCTACTGCTTTCGCAATTGCTTCAGAAACATCTTTAGATTTTCCTAATCCGTGACCAACTACTCCATTTTCATCACCTACAACTACAATAGCAGAAAAACCGAAAGCTCTACCTCCTTTTGTAACTTTAGTAACACGATTAACACTAACTAGACGATCTTTAAGTTCAAGACCACTAGGTTTTACCAATTCTACATTTTTGTATTTAGACATAATATATTAGAATTTAAGTCCAGCGGCTCTTGCGCCTTCTGCTAATGATTTAATACGACCGTGATATAAATATCCACCTCTATCAAAAGTGATAGTATCTATCCCAGCTTTTAACGCTTTCTCTGCAACTAGTTTTCCAACAGTCTGCAGCTGATTTCAACGTTAGTACCTTTTCCTATTTCTTTTTCTCTTGAAGATGCTGACTAATATAGTAACTCCATTTACATCATCAATGATTTGAGCGTAAATTTCTTTGTTACTTCTAAAAACAGAAAGTCTAGGTCTTGCAGACAGTACCACTAACCGATTTTCTAATTCTGAATTTAATTCTCTGTCTTCTTTCAGATTTTGTTAATGACATAATCTTATATTTTAAGCTGATTTACCTGCTTTTCTTCTTAATACTTCACCCACAAATTTAACACCTTTACCTTTATATGGCTCTGGCTTACGGAAACCTCTGATTTTCGCGACAACTTGACCTAAAAGTTGTTTATCAAATGATGTTAATTTTACGATAGGGTTCTTACCTTTTTCAGATATTGTTTCTAAAGATACTTCTGGAGCAATTTCCAAAACAATATTGTGAGAATATCCAAGAGCTAAATCTAATTTTTGACCTTGGTTTGAAGCTCTATAACCAACTCCAACTAATTCTAGTTCTTTTGTGAAACCTTCAGATACACCAACAACCATATTACTGATCAAAGATCTAAATAATCCGTGTTTTGCTCTATGGTCTTTATGATCAGACGATCTTTCTACTAAAACTTGATCGCCTTCAACAGTTACATTTACGTCCGAAAACTCTTGTACTAGTTGACCTTTTTTCCTTTTACTGTAATGATACCGTCTTTAACTTCTACAGTTACACCAGCAGGGATTACAATTGGGCTTTTACCTATTCTTGACATCTTATCTAGTGTTTTAAATTAGTATACGTAACAAATTACTTCACCACCTACATTTAATTGCTTCGCTTGTTTTCCAGTCATCAAACCTTTTGATGTAGAAACAATAGCAATTCCTAATCCGTTAAGGATTCTTGGTAATTTTGCGAGCACCTGCGTACTTACGTAAACCAGGTTTACTAATTCTTTGGATATCTTTGATTACAGGCTCTTTAGTATCTTTATCATACTTTAAAGCAATTTTGATAGAACCTTGAACTGTGTTCTGCTCAAATTTGTAACTTAAGATGTAACCTTGATCAAATAAGATCTTAGTTATCTCTTTTTTAAGATTAGATGCTGGAATTTCAACAACTTTGTGGTTTGCGGCCACAGCGTTACGAACTCTAGTCAAATAATCTGCAATAGGATCTGTATACATATGTATTTGATTGCGATTATGGTTTTCGGGAGATACTCATCTCCCGAACCTTTAATCAATTAAAAATTATTTTTTGGTTTGCAAAAGTAATAACTTATTGCCAGATTACCAAGATGCTTTTTTCACACCAGGAATTAATCCATTGTTAGCCATTTCACGGAAAGTTACACGTGAAATACCGAATTGACGGATGTAACCTCTAGGTCTACCTGTTAATTTACAACGATTGTGTAAACGAACTGGTGAAGCATTTTTAGGCAATCTTTGTAAACCTTCGTAGTCTCCAGCTTCTAATAAAGCTTTTCTCTTCTCAGCATACTTAGCTACCGTTTTCTCTCTTTTCACCTCGCGGGCTTTCATTGATTCTTTAGCCATGTCTTAATTCTTTTTAAAAGGTAATCCTAATTCAGCCAATAATGACTTTGCTTCCTTGTCTGTTTTTGCAGTAGTAACAAAAGTAATATCCATTCCTGAAATTTTGTTTACTTTGTCAATATCAATTTCTGGGAAAATGATTTGCTCTAAAACTCCAAGATTGTAGTTACCTCTTCCGTCGAATCCAGTAGCTTTAATACCACCAAAATCTCTAACACGTGGCAAAGCTGAAGTGATAAGTCTATCTAAAAACTCATACATTCTTTCTCCACGTAAAGTAACTTTTGCTCCAATAGGCATTCCTTTTCTCAATTTGAAAGACGCAACGTCTTTTTTAGAGATTGTAGAAACTGCTTTTTGTCCAGTGATCTTTGTTAACTCATCAACTGCATAGTCAATAAGTTTTTTATCAGATACAGTCGCACCAACTCCACGGCTCAAAACGATTTTTTCAAGTTTAGGAACTTGCATCACGTTTGTATATCCGAACTCTTCTTTAAGAGCGACAATTACTCTACTCTTATATTCTTCTTTTAGTCTAGGTGTATATGCCATTACTATAGTACTTGATTAGATTTTTTTGAAAATCTTACTTTCTTATCTCCTTCTACTCTAATACCTACTCTAGTTGTTTCCTTAGTTTTAGGATCAATTAAAGCAATGTTAGAAATTTGAATAGAAGCTTCTTTCTTAACGATACCACCTTGAGGGTTTTTAGCACTTGGTTTAGTATGTTTAGAAACCATGTTTACACCTTCAACGATCGCTTTGTTTTTTTCACGGTAAACACGTAAAACTTTACCTTCAGCACCTTTATGGTCTCCAGCAATAACTCTTACGATATCTCCTGATTTTATTTTTAGCTTTATCATCTTAAAACGAATTAAAGCACTTCTGGTGCTAATGATACAATTTTCATGAATTGTTTTTCACGAAGTTCTCTTGCTACCGGACCAAAAACACGAGTCCCTCTCATTTCACCTGCGGCATTCAAAAGAACACATGCATTGTCATCGAAACGGATATAAGAACCATCAGCTCTTCTCACTTCTTTTTTAGTACGTACAACAACTGCAGTTGAAACAGCTCCTTTTTTCACGTTTCCGTTTGGAGTTGCATCTTTGATAGAAACTACAATTTTGTCACCAACAGAGGCATATCTTCTTTTAGTACCTCCTAAAACACGAATAGTTAAAACTTCTTTAGCTCCCGTGTTATCTGCTACTTTTAGTCTTGATTCTTGTTGTACCATAATTATTTAGCTCTTTCTAAGATTTCAACTAATCTCCAACATTTTGTTTTACTTAAAGGACGCGTTTCGCTAATTCTTACAGTATCTCCAATGTTACAGTCGTTTTTTTCGTCGTGTGCAACGTATTTTTTTGTTTTCAACACGAACTTACCGTATAATGGGTGTTTTACTTTTCTTACTTCAGAAATAACGATAGATTTATCCATCTTATTTGAAGTAACAACACCTATTCTTTCTTTTCTTAAATTTCTTTTTTCTTCCATCTTTCAGCAGAATACAATTATTGTAACTCTCTTTTAGTTAACTCAGTAGCTAATCTAGCAACTGTTCTTCTTACACTTCTAATTTGAAGTGGGTTTGCAATTGGAGAAATAGCGTGAGCCATTTTCAGGTCAGCATATACTTTCTTAGTTTGACTAAGCTTTTCTTGCAACTCCGCCGCAGAAAGATCTTTTATTTCTGATTGTTTCATAATAAATATAAATTATGCTTCGAAATCTCTAGCAACGACGAACTTAGTTTTTACTGGAAGTTTTTGAGCCGCAAGACGTAAAGCCTCTTTTGCAACTGACAATGGAACCCCTCCAACTTCAAACATAATTCTTCCTGGTTTAACAACAGCGGCCCAATATTCAACTGCTCCTTTACCTTTACCCATACGTACTTCAAGAGGCTTCTTAGTGATAGGTTTGTCCGGGAAAATTTTGATCCACAATTGTCCCTCTCTTTTCATGTAACGAGTTGCGGCGATACGCGCGGCTTCGATTTGACGAGAAGTTAAGAACATTCCATCTTCATGCACAGATTTAATTCCAAACATTCCATTTGAAAGTTCATGCCCTCTTTGAGAGTTACCTTTCATTCTACCTTTTTGTACCTTACGGTATTTTGTTCTTTTAGGCTGTAACATTTTTCTTTAGTTTAAAAATTTACTTTCTTTTACGAGCATCTGGTTTACCGCCTTTGTTAAAGTTAGATTTGCCTCTAGGAGCATCTCCACCTTTACCACCACCTGTACCAGATTGTTTTTTGTCCATTCCAGCAAGTGGAGAAAGCTCTCTCTTACCGTAAACTTCACCTTTCATGATCCATACTTTGATACCCATTCTACCGTAAGTAGTGTGAGCTTCAGCCAAAGCATAATCAATGTCAGCTCTGAAAGTTGATAGAGGAATTCTACCTTCTTTGAAACCTTCTGAACGCGCCATCTCTGCACCATTCAAACGACCAGAAATCAAAACTTTGATACCTTCAGCGTTCATACGCATAGAAGCGACAATAGCCATTTTGATTGCACGTCTGTAAGAAATACGGCTTTCGATTTGACGAGCGATGCTTGTAGCCACAAGATAAGCATCTAGCTCAGGTCTTTTAATTTCAAAGATGTTAATTTGAACCTCTTTGTCAGTAACTTTCTTAAGTTCTTCTTTCAACTTGTCTACCTCTTGTCCACCTTTTCCGATAATGATACCAGGTCTAGCAGTAGTGATAGTAACGGTTACAAGTTTCAAAGTTCTCTCGATGATTACTTTAGATACACTAGCTTTTGATAAACGAGCATGGATATACTTTCTGATTTTGTGATCTTCAGCTAATTTATCGCCGTAATCATTTCCACCATACCAGTTTGAGTCCCATCCTCTGATGATACCAAGTCTATTTCCAATTGGATTTGTCTTTTGTCCCATGTCGCTTAAGAATTGCTTTGTGTGTTATTGATAGCCCCAAGCACGATTGTTACGTGATTAGAACGTTTTCTTATTCTGTGTGCACGACCTTGTGGAGCTGGACGAAGTCTTTTTAACATCATTCCACCATCTACTCTGATCTCTTTAACAAATAATCCAGCTTCTTCTAAATTACCTTCACTATTTTTTTGCTCCCAGTTGTTGATTGCAGATAATAATAGTTTTTCTAATTTTCTTGAAGCTTCTTTAGAACTGAATCTTAAAATGTTAAGTGCTCTTTCTACCTTCTGACCTCTTACCAAGTCCGCTACTAAGCGCATTTTTCTAGGTGAAGTAGGGCAGTTATTCAATTTTGCGAAAGCGATAGACTTATTAGCCTCTTTTCTCGCATCTGCTGTTTCTCTTTTACGAACTCCCATTGCTTCTTTTATTTTTTACCTTTATTTTTTGCTCCAGCATGACCTCTAAAAGATCTAGTTGGTGAAAACTCTCCTAATTTGTGACCTACCATGTTTTCTGTTACGTAAACTGGTACAAATTGACGACCGTTATGAACTGCGATAGTTTGTCCAACGAAATCTGGTGTAATCATAGAAGCTCTAGACCAAGTCTTAACTACACTATTTTTACCACTTTCTACGTTTTCTTGAACTTTCTTGTCTAATTTATAATGAACGAAAGGTCCTTTTTTTAATGAACGTGCCATATCTTATTATTTCTTTCTACGTTCTACGATATACTTGTTACTCGGGTTTTTCTTAGAACGAGTTCTGTAACCTTTAGCTGGCAATCCTTTTCTTGAACGTGGATGCCCTCCAGAAGAACGTCCTTCACCACCTCCCATAGGGTGATCAACTGGGTTCATCGCTACTGGTCTAGTTCTAGGTCTTCTTCCTAACCATCTTGTTCTACCCGCTTTTCCAGATACAACTAATTGGTGGTCAGAATTAGAAACAGCTCCAATTGTAGCCGAACAAGTTAACAAGATCAATCTTGTCTCACCAGATGGCATTTTAATTGTTGCATATTTCCCATCTCTTGCCATTAACTGAGCAAAAGTTCCAGCTGAACGAGCAATTACTGCTCCTTGTCCTGGACGTAACTCAATACAAGATATAACAGTTCCAAGAGGAATTCTGCTTAAAGGTAATGTATTACCGATTTCTGGTTGAGACTCTGGCCCAGAAACTAATTTCTGTCCAACTTTCAATCCGTTTTGAGCGATAATATAAGTTTTCTCTCCATCAGCATAAGCTAATAAAGCGATAAATGCAGTACGATTTGGATCGTATTCGATTGATTTCACTGTAGCTGGAATTCCATCTTTAGTTCTTTTGAAATCAATAATACGATATCTCTGCTTGTGACCACCACCCGTATAACGCATGGTCATCTTTCCTTGACTATTTCTACCTCCAGAGTTTTTTATCGGCGCTATCAAAGAGCGTTCCGGCTTATCAGTTGTAATGGCGTCATAACCATTCACAACTCTAAATCGCTGACCTGGGGTAATAGGTTTTAATTTTCTTACTGACATTTTTCTATCTTAGATATTGTTGTAAAAATCAATTGTTTCTCCTTCTTGTACTTGAACAATTGCTTTTTTGTATGCATTTGTCTTTCCACTGATTAAACCACTTTTAGTGTATTTAGTAGATCTATCTGGTCTCACATTCATTGTGTTAACTGAAACGATAGTTACTCCATAAGCGACTTCAATAGCTTTCTTAATCTCAACTTTGTTTGCTTTTTTGTCAACAACGAATCCGAAGCGGTTTAGAACTTCACTTTCTTTGGTTACTTTTTCTGTTACTATAGGTCTGATAATGATGCTCATATTCCTATTATTTACTTAAATTTTCTTCAATTAACTCTAAAGAACCTTCCAAAAGCACTAAATTATTAGCGTTTAATATTGCGTAAGTGCTTAATTCTGAGCTAGTTACGACATTTGAAGCCTTTAAATTACGTGACGACAAATATACATTTTTATTTGACTCGCCCAATACAAATAAAGATTTTTTATTCTCTAACCCTAAAGCTTTCAAAACGTTAATGAAATTTTTAGTGTTTGGCACTTCAAAATTAAAGTCTTCAAGAACTACAATATTTGACTCTTTTGCTTTAATTGAGAAAGCTGATTTTCTAGCCAATCTCTTCAAGTTTTTATTCAATTTGAATGAATAACTTCTTGGTCTTGGTCCGAAAACTGTTCCTCCACCTTTAAACAAAGGATTCTTAACACTTCCTGCACGAGCAGTACCAGTTCCTTTTTGCTTTTTAATCTTGCGTGTACTTCCAGTTACTTCAGCTCTTTCTTTAGCTTTGTGAGTACCTTGTCTTTGATTAGCAAGATATTGCTTAACATCAAGATATACAGCGTGATTGTTTGGTTCAATTGCGAATACTGAATCAGAAAGTTGAACTTTTCTACCAGTATCTTTTCCGTTGAAATCTAATACTTTTACTTCCATTACTTCTGAATGATTACGTAAGAGTTTTTGTGTCCTGGAATACATCCTTTAACAACAAGTAGGTTCTTTTCAGCAACTACTTTTAAAACTCTAAGGTTTTGAACTTTTACATTTTCTCCTCCCATTCTTCCAGCCATACGCATTCCTTTGAATACTCTAGATGGATAAGAAGAAGCTCCTACAGAACCTGGCGCTCTTAAACGGTTGTGCTGACCATGAGTAGCTTGTCCAACACCACCAAAACCGTGACGTTTAACAACACCCTGGAAACCTTTACCTTTAGACACACCTTGTACGTCTACAAATTCTCCTTCTACAAAAATTGTAACATCAATAAGATCTCCTAATTTTTGTTCAGTTGCAAAATCTTGGAATTCAACGACTTTTTCTTAGCAACAGTTCCAGCTTTTTTAAAGTGCCCTAAAGCGACTTTAGTAGAATGTTTCTCGTTTTTGTCATCGAAACCAAGTTGCAACGCTTCATACCCGTCAACCTCGTTGGTTCTGACTTGGGTAACAACGCATGGTCCAGCTTCGATTACTGTACAAGGAATGTTTTTCCCGTTTTCGTCGAAGATACTAGTCATGCCGATTTTCTTACCAATTAACCCAGACATAAATATTAATTATTAATTACTAAAATTCCCTTCAATTTGAAAATAACAGAAATTTCCAAACAGGGAGTGCAAAAGTAGTTATTAAAATTGAATATACCAAACAGTTACAGAAATTAAATCGCTCATAATCAAAATCCAAGCTCAAAACCTACATCAAAAACAACTCTCTTTATTCCAAATTTTGATCTTATTTTTTCTCTTTTCAAACAAACAACGCTTAACAATTAATTAATAAAATCACAACAAAAAAGTCTCGCATCACTTTAAAACAAAGGCTTTTAAGAAAATTCACAAAAAAAATTAAAACTAAAAATCACGCAAAAACATGCAACAAATAAAATTTCTGCAAACAAAAAAAAGCGAGACATTTCTGACTCGCTTTTTATATAAAAAAATATAAAAAAATTATACTTTTATCTCTACTTCAACACCACTTGGCAATTCAAGTTTCATTAAAGCATCAATAGTTTTAGATGAAGATGAATAAATATCAATCAATCTCTTGTATGACATTACTTCAAATTGCTCTCTCGCTTTTTTGTTAACGTGCGGAGAACGCAATACAGTGAAAAGTTTTTTGTGAGTTGGCAACGGAATTGGACCTGTTACAACTGCTCCAGTAGTTTTTACTGTTTTTACGATCTTTTCAGCAGATTTATCTACCAACATGTGATCGTAAGATTTTAGTTTTATTCTGATTTTTTGACTCATTTTCTTAAAATTAAGCGTTACCTTTTGCTTTTTTGATTACCTCTTCTGAAATATTAGAAGGTGTTTCTGCATAGTGAGAGAACTCCATTGTTGAAGTAGCTCTACCAGAAGATAATGTTCTTAATGTAGTTACATAACCAAACATTTCTGATAAAGGCACATCAGCTTTGATAGTTTTAGCACCATTTCTGTCACCCATATCATTAACCTGACCTCTACGACGGTTCAAGTCACCTACGATATCACCCATGTTTTCTTCAGGAGTAATAACTTCGATTTTCATGATTGGCTCAAGAATAACAGCTCCAGCAAGCACGTCCAGATTCTTTATAACCCATTCTAGCGACTAATTCAAAAGAAAGAGCATCAGAATCCACAGGGTGGAAAGATCCGTCTAATAAAGTTACTTTCAAACTATCAACAGCATATCCAGCTAATGGACCTGTTTTCATAGCCTCACGGAAACCTTTTTCAACAGCAGGGATATATTCTTTAGGAACGTTACCACCTTTTACCTCGTTAACAAACTGTAATCCTACAGGAACTTTACCATCAACTTCATCAGCAGGCTCGATTCTAAATACGATATCACCGAATTTACCACGACCTCCAGATTGTTTTTTGTAAGTTTCTCTATGTTGAGCAGATTTAGTAAACGCCTCTTTGTACTCAACTTGTGGCTCACCTTGATTAACCTCTACTTTAAACTCACGTTTCATACGATCAACTAAGATATCTAAGTGAAGCTCACCCATACCAGAAATAATAGTTTGACCTGAAGCCTCGTCAGTTCTTACAGTAAATGTTGGATCCTCTTCAGCTAATTTAGCTAAAGCCATACCCATTTTATCTACGTCAGCTTTAGTTTTAGGCTCAATAGCGATACCGATTACTGGCTCTGGGAATTTCATAGATTCCAAGATAATTGGATGCTTCTCATCAGATAAAGTATCTCCAGTTTTGATATCTTTAAACCCTACAGCGACTCCAATATCTCCAGCCTCAATAAATTCGATTGGATTTTGTTTGTTAGCGTGCATTTGGTAAATACGAGAGATTCTCTCTTTGTTACCAGAACGAGTATTTAAAACATAAGAACCAGCATCTAAACGTCCAGAGTAAGCACGGAAGAAAGCTAAACGACCTACGAATGGGTCAGTAGCAATTTTAAATGCCAAAGCGACGAACGGCTCTTTTACATCTGGTCTACGGATAATTTTAGTTTGATCTTCTTCTAATAATTCAGCATCATCAGGGTGAATTCCTTCAATACCTTCTTTATCTAATGGAGATGGCAAATATTTACAAACTGCATCCAACATAAATTGAACACCTTTGTTTTTGAAAGAAGAACCAGCAAGCATAGGAATGATTGCCATATCAATAGTAGCCGCTCTTAAAGCGTTGTTGATCTCTTCTTCAGTAATAGAATTTTCATCTTCCATGTACTTATCTAAAAGATTCTCGTCATAAGTCGCAATCTCTTCGATAAGAATAGAACGGTAATGCTTAACATCATCAACCATATCAGCTGGGATATCTACAACGTCAAAAGTAGCTCCTTGAGTTTCATCATGCCATACAATAGCTTGATTTTTCACTAAGTCAACAATACCTTTGAAGTCTGCTTCATCACCAATAGGCAAAGTAATTGCAACCGCATTCGATTTCAACATATCTTTAACCTGTCCGCATACAGCTAAAAAGTTAGCACCTTGACGGTCCATTTTATTTACGAATCCCATACGAGGAACTCTATATTGATCAGCAAGTCTCCAGTTAGTTTCTGATTGAGGCTCAACACCATCAACAGCACTAAATAAGAAAACTAAACCATCAAGTACACGCAAAGAACGGTTTACCTCTACAGTAAAGTCAACGTGTCCAGGAGTATCAATAATATTAAAGTGGTACGGTAACGATTCTGGAATAACTTTACCTTGTACAGTTGGGAAGTTCCAAGTACAAGTTGTAGCGACAGAAGTAATTGTAATACCTCTTTCTTGCTCTTGAGCCATCCAGTCCATTGTTGCGGCACCATCGTGCACCTCACCAATTTTGTGTGACTTTCCAGTATAAAAAAGAATACGCTCAGTTGTTGTTGTTTTACCAGCATCAATGTGAGCGACGATTCCGATATTTCTTGTATATTTTAAATCTCTAGCCATTTCTTACGAATTAAAATCTAAAGTGAGAGAATGCTTTGTTAGCTTCTGCCATTTTGTGAGTATCCATTCTTTTCTTAACCGCATGACACCTTCTTCTTTAGCAGCGACTAAACACTCTGAAGCTAAACGTTGTGCCATAGATTTTTCATTTCTTCTTCTTGAATAAAGTATTAACCACTTCATTGCCATAGAAATTTTTCTGTCTGGACGAATTTGCATTGGAATTTGGAATGTCGCTCCACCAACTCTACGGCTACGTACTTCTACGTGAGGCATAACGTTTGTTAAAGCATCTTTCCAGATCTCTAATGAAGTTTTCTCATCATTTTGCTTTTTAGTCTCGATGATGTCAATAGCATCATAAAATACTTTAAAAGCTGTAGATTTCTTACCATCCCACATTAAGTTGTTCACAAAACGTGTTACTAATTGGTCGTTAAACCTTGGATCCGGTAAAAGTGGTCTTTTCTTTGCCGCTCTTTTTCTCATGTCTTTTTCTTAAAAGTTTTTAAATTACTTTTTTGCTTCTTTTGGGCGTTTAGCACCGTACTTAGATCTTCTTTGCGTTCTTCCTGCAACACCTGACGTATCAAGCGCTCCACGAACGATATGATATCTAACACCTGGTAAATCTTTTACCCTTCCACCTCGCACTAATACTATCGAGTGCTCTTGTAGATTGTGTCCTTCTCCAGGGATGTAAGCATTCACCTCATTACCATTTGTCAAACGTACACGCGCAACTTTACGCATTGCAGAGTTTGGTTTTTTTGGTGTAGTAGTGTAAACACGCGTACAAACCCCTCTTCTTTGAGGACAAGAATCTAAAGCAACCGATTTACTCTTCTTAGTGATCTGAGTTCTTCCTGTTCTTACTAATTGTTGAATTGTTGGCATAATTAATACTAAAAATTATTATGTTTATTAAATTCCCGCTTTTTACGGGGTTGCAAATGTATAAAATATTTTTCACTATACAAACGTTAAATCATTAATTTTCAACAACATTATTTAAGCTTATGATTTTACAAACAAAGAATAGATATTTGCAATACTTTTAACAAATGAAAAAACAACTTTTGAAACATCTTTCACAAATATTTCTTCTTTGCTTCATCAGCCTCTCCTCTTATGCCCAAAATTTTCATTTAACAATTAACGGGACAAACAAATCTGAAAATCAAATAATTGATTCATTGACCTATAAAACCGACCATAGCAATGTAAAAGCAATATATGACGAAATAAAATTGACTTCTGAAAAATTATCAAAAATTGGATATTTAGAAAACAACATTCAAAACACCATCCAAATAAACGACAGCACTTACAGCTCTGAAATTCAATTAAAACGACAAACAAAATCTATACATATATATATAGGTATAAATAATCCGTTTTTTATTCTGAAGAGACAAAAAGCGATACCATAATCCTTCCTTATAAAGAAGTCGAAAATTATTTGACTCAAAAAATAATTGATGCTGAAAAGCAAGGTTTCGCTTTAAGCAAGATCAAATTGGAAAACATCAAAAAAAGAATTCAATAATTTATGCAGATTTAAATTTTAAATCTGAAAAAAACGCATAATAAATTCAATCATTCTTAATTATGCAGATCCAAAAGGAAAAAACTTTTTCCCTAAGGGACACTTAAAGCAACTCAACAAAAAATATCTTAGCAAAACATTTAACCAAGAAACCACACAACAACTTTACGAGGACATCAACAGTTATGAATTTGTTTCTCAAACAAAATATCCAGAAATACTATTCACAACTGACTCAACCAAGATTTACACTTATATAGAAAAAAGGAAGGCAAATACTTTTGATGGATACATAGGCTTTGCAAATGACAAAGATGAAAAAATGAATATAAATGGATATGTAGACATTTCACTTTTAAACACGCTTCATGCTGGAGAACAATTTTCGCTATACTGGAAAAGCGACGGCAATCAACAAAAAACCTTTAATACAAAAGTTGAGATCCCATATATATTTCAGTCATCTTTAGGAATAAAAGCTCAATTAAACATTTTTAAACAAGACAGTACATTTCAAAACACAAAGACCGCGATTGATCTTGGTTACTACATAAATTACAATTCCCGAATTTATGCCGGATATCAATCAACTGAGTCGAGCGATATTCAAAATGCAAACAATTCATTTATTAGTGACTTCAAAAACTCTTATTTCACATCTAGTTTTGATTACAAGAAAATTGACCACAAAAACAATCTTGTCCCAAGAAAGGCATTAATCAATTGGATTGTTGGCTACGGAAAGAGAAACACAAATAACGATCCTGAAACAGCCGGAACAAGCACACAATTTTATACAAATCTTAATGCATCATATAATTTTGAAATAAACGACAAAAATTTCATTAACATAAATTCACAAAATTTTTATCTCTCTAGCAAAAATTACATTTCGAATGAATTATACCGTTTTGGAGGCATGAATTCTATCCGAGGTTTTTTAGAAAACAGTCTACAATGCAACTTCAATTTTTTAATTTTAACGGAGTATCGATATAAATTTTCAAAAAACATTTATATCCACACTATCACAGATTACGGCATCTATCAAGACTTAACATCTACCATCGACCCAAACAAAACAAAAAAGTTATTTGGCGTTGGTATTGGTTCTGTCCTGCAGACGCCGAACGGATTGTTGAAGATTAATCTTACAAACGGAGGCCAAGACATTCAAGAAATACAATTATATAACACTATCGTAAACATATGTTATAATGTTAAATTTTAGTGGGAACGGAAAAAAGTTTAAAGTAATATTAGGATAGTTAACAAATTATTAAGAGTTTTGCGATACTAATTCAAAATATTTAAAAATGAAACTAAAGTTCAATGGATTCTTAGTACTTTTCTTAGTACTAGTGGCGCAACTTACTTTTGCGCAAGAAAGAGCCGTTTCGGGTACTGTTTCTGACAATGCAGGAATGCCTCTACCAGGTGTGAGTGTATTAGTAAAAGGAACAAAATCAGGAACGCAAACTGATTTTGACGGTAAATTTACCATCAAAGCATCATCAAGCCAAATTTTGGTATTTAGCTACATCGGGATGAAAACCCAAGAAGTAGCCGCAAGCTCAACTTCTTTAAACGTAAAATTAGCAAGCAATTGCACAAGAACTTGAAGGAGTTGTTGTTACAACTGCATTAGGTATTAAAAGAGAGAAAAATCTCTTGGTTATTCTGCACAAACAGTATCTGCTGAGCAAGTTGGAACTGTTCCTACAGGAAACTTCACAAATAACTTATCAGGAAAAGTTGCTGGTCTTAGTGTAACTCAAGGTACTAACTTTGGAGGATCTACTAACGTGGTTCTTAGAGGTTACAAATCTCTTTTGGGTGACAACCAGGCTTTATTCGTAGTTGATGGAGTGCCAATTTTGAACAATAACGTAAACAGTAATGACCAAAAAAGTGGTAGAGGTGGATACGATTACGGTAACGCGAGCATCTGATATCAACCCTAACAACATTGCTGAGATCAACGTATTAAAAGGTGCTTTGCGACGACAGCTCTTTATGGATCTAGAGCTCAAAATGGTGCGATTATCATTACTACTAAAAAAGGAAAATCAAGAACTGATTTATCAGTTGAATTCTCTTCTTCTTACACAATGTCTACAGTAGACAAAACAACTTTCCCTAAATACCAACAAGAGTACGGAGAAGGTTATTTTGGACAAAGATTCTCAACTTACAATGGACAGCCAAGATCTAGATCTGGAGACGATGCTTCTTACGGACCAAAATATGATGGTTCTTTAGTATGGCAATATGATGCTTTTACTCCAGGCTCTCCTAATTATGGAAAACAAACTCCATGGAAAGTTGCCGCAAATGGTCCAATCGAATTTTTTGATACAGGAACATCTACAATCAACAACATCTCGTTAAATGGAGGTACTGAAAAAGCTACTTACAGATTAACTTACGCAAACACAGACAGCAGAGACATTTTGCCAAACTCATTATTAAGCAAAAACAACTTTAACTTTGCTGGTAGTTACAAATTCAATGACAAATTAAGCTCTACTTTCAACGCGACTTATGTTTCACAAAACACAAGAAACAGAAACTCAACTGGATACGGAGGAAACCAATTAGCTGGTTTCAGACAATGGTGGGCAACAAACGTTGACCTTAACGAGCAAAGAGATCTTTATTTCCAAAGCCGTCAAAACTATACTTGGAATATCAAAAGTGCTCGCAGACATTACTCCAGCATACTGGGACAACCCTTACTTCCAAAGATACGAGAACTACAACAACGATAGCAGACAAAGAGTTGCCGCTAACGCTAGTATTACTTACGACGTAAATAAAAACTTAAGCTTTACAGGTAGAATTGGTACTGACGGTTTCAACTTAAAAACAGAAGACAGAATTGCTCCAGGTTCAACTCCAGCAACTCTAGGTTCTAACTCAAACCTTCAAAACCTTCCTGCTCAACCATCTGGATATGCATTAGATTTGTATAACTTCAGTGAGCAAAACTATGATTTCTTAGCTACTTACAAAAAAGACTTAACTGAGGATTTGAATCTTAACTTTTTACTTGGTACAAACTACAACGTACAAAGCAGATTCATTAACCAACAAATGACTTCAGGAGGTTTATACATCCCTGGATTATACACAATCTCTAACTCAGTTTCTGCACCTGCTCTTCCTAGAATCGTAGATACTAGAAAAGAAGTATTAGGTTTATTTGCACAAGCTACGTTAGGATACAAAGGAACTTACTACTTAGAGGGTTCTGTTAGAAGAGATGAGTCTTCTGCTCTTCCAGCTGACAACAATGCATACTGGTATTCTGCAATATCTGGATCTGTTGTTTTCTCAAACTGGTTAAAAGATGTTGAGTTCATCAACTTTGGTAAATTCAGAGTCGCTTATGCTCAAGTAGGTTCTGATACAGATCCAAACCAATTATTAGACAACTATACTGCTAGAACTCCATTCGGAACTCCAGTATATTCTTTCAATACTACTGCTAAAAATCCAAACTTAAAACCACAACGATTAGACAACGTGGAGATAGGTTTGAACATGCAGTTTGCACAAAACAGACTTGGATTTGATGTTGCTTGGTTCCAAAACAAAGCTTTCGATCAAATCTTACCATTACCAGTATCAACTTCTACTGGATCAAACTTCAACACTGTTAATGCTGGTACATTAACTACGAAAGGTTTTGAGGTTACTCTTACAGGAACTCCTGTTAAAACTGACAACTTCTCTTGGGATGTTAGCGTTAACTGGTCTAACCCTAATACTAAAGTTACAGAATTGGCGCCAGGTATTGAGAACATCAACATCAACTCTTTACAAGGAGGTATCAGTATCAATGCTCCATTAAACCAAGATTATGGTCAAATTTGGGGAACAACTTACGTATTAGATGATGCTGGTAACAGAATTATCGGTGCTAACGGTGCATACGAAGTTTCTACAACTACTGACAACAAATTGGGAACTTACCAAGCTGATTGGATTGGGGGTATCAACAACAAATTCAACTACAAAAACCTTTCTTTCAGTTTCTTAATTGACATGAAAAAAGGTGGAAGTGTTTTCTCACTTGACCAATACTATGGATATGGAACTGGTATCTATGCTAACTCTGTTGGAAACAACGACTTAGGAAACCCAGTAAGAAATACATTAGCTAACGGTGGTGGTGAAATTTTACAAGGTGTGATGGCAAACCCTGCTTACACTCCAACAAACGGACAACCACAATATGTTACAAATACTACAAGATTAGACAGATCTCAATCTAGCCAAGTTTTAGGTACAGACCCACCTGCTGCCGCATTTGTTTATGACGCTGGATTTGTAAAATTAAGAGAGGTTGTATTGACTTATAATCTTCCTTCAAGCATTTTAGGAAGTGCAATTAAAGGAGCTTCATTTAGCGTAATAGGAAACAACCTTTGGATCATTGACAAAAGCTTACCTTATTCTGATCCAGAAGCTGGATTGTCTTCAGGAAACACTCAAGGTTACCAATCAGGACCTATGCCGACAACAAGAAATATTTCTTTTAATGTCAAAGTTAATTTTTAAAAAAATGAAAATGAAAAAAATCATAGCAATATTAGCAGTAGGTCTGTCGATGACAGCTTGTGTTAATGAAGATGCAAATACCGATCCAAATAGTGCTTATAGCACTGTACCAGGATCGCTAATCACTTACGCGCAAAAAGAATTAAGCGATTACACTAATACTCCAAGCGTAAATGAGAACAACTTTAGATTGACAATGCAATACTGGCAAGAAACAACTTATGTAAACGAAAGTAACTATGACTTTACAAACCGTAACGTTTCTAACCAAATTTACTCAGACAACTACGTAAACGTATTGAACAATCTTGGTAAAGCTAAAACGATCATTAGTGCTTACGAACCAACTGCAGATGAACTAGCGACTTGGCCAGCAAACAAAAAGACTCAATTAGCTATTATTGATATCTTGCAAGTTTATACTTTTCAGCTTTTAGTAGATACGTTTGGTAATATCCCTTACACTCAAGCCGCAAACCTTGCTCAATACCCATTACCTGCTTATGATGATGGAGCAACTATTTATGCTGATTTAATTACAAGAATCAACGCTGACATCACTGCTTTAAGCAGTGGAACAGCAAATAGCTTCCCAACATTTGCTGATGGTGACAAAATTTACGGAGGAGATCCAGCTTCTTGGAAAACATTTGCAAACTCTTTAAAATTAAAACTTGCAATTGGAATCGCTGATTCAAACCCAACTTTAGCACAGACTACTGCGCTTGCGGCTATTGCTGGTGGAGTAATGACATCTCCTGCTAGTAATGCACATTTTCCATACTTACCAGCTTCACCAAACTACAATCCTTTGTATGAAAACTTAGAAGCTAGTGGTAGAGAAGATTTCGTAGGTGGAAAAACTTTAGTTGATTACATGAATGCATCTAATGACCCAAGAAGACCTGGTTACTTCACAACTGTAGGAGGTCAATATATTGGTCTTCCAATTGGTGAAGGTGGTGAATTTGCAGAATATTCTCACGCTGGAGATTATGCATATACACCTGATACTCCTGGAAACATCATCACTGCTACAGAGGTTGCTTTTTATGTTGCTGAGGCAAATGCACGTTGGAATACAGTCTGCAGCACCAGCAGCTTACAATGCGAGCAGTTACTGCTTCAATCTTAGAATGGGGTGGTACAGCGGCAGAAGCTACAGCTTACCTTGCTACAAAACCATACGATCCAGTTAACTGGAAAAAATCAATTGGAGAGCAAGCTTGGGTAGCAATGTACAATCAAGCTTTAACTGGATGGAATTTCTGGAGAAGATTAGATTTCCCTGTGTTACTAGCTCCTCCTACAGCAATTAACAATGCTGGAGGAAAAGTTCCAGTAAGAATGACTTACCCAGTTCTTGAGCAACAAACAAATAACACAAACTGGAAAGTCGCTTCTACAGCTATCGGTGGAGATTTGTTAACTACAAAAATTTTCTGGGATAAATTCTAATTTTAGACCAAAACACAATACTAAAGCCACTCTGTTCATTCAGAGTGGCTTTTTTTATATAAACAATATACCTATATTTGCATCATGGAAAAAGAACATCAAATATTTGGAATTAGAGCCATTATAGAAGCAATTCAGGCCGGAAAAGAAGTTGACAAAGTATTTATACAAAAAGATATTTCTGGAGAATTAATGAAAGACTTAATGAAGGTAATGAAACGTGCCAACATTAATTTCTCTTACGTTCCTGTTGAAAAACTAAATCGCTTGACGCCAAATAACCATCAAGGTGCCGTGGCAACAATTTCACCAATTGGTTTTATGGAATTAGAACAATTAGTTGAATCAACAATTGAGTCTGGCGCAAAACCTTTATTTTTAATTTTGGACCAAATTTCTGATGCAAGAAACTTTGGAGCTATCATCAGAACTGCTGAATGTACGGGCGTAAATGGCATTATCATTCAAAAAGCAGGATCAGCTCCTGTAAATGGAGATACGGTCAAAACTTCGGCTGGAGCTGTTTTTAATGTTCCAATCTGCAAAGTGGAACATATCAAAGATGCTATATTTTATTTACAAGGATCAGGAGTCAAAACGGTTGCCGCAACCGAAAAAACAGATCAAAACATTTACGATATTACATTAAACGAACCTATTGCAATTATTATGGGTTCTGAAGATCGAGGAATAAATCCGTCAGTATTAAAAATTGTAGACGAAAAAGCAAAACTGCCAATGTTTGGCTCTATTGGATCATTAAATGTTTCTGTAGCCTGTGGTGCATTTTTATACGAAACGGTTCGCCAAAGAAGCTAAACCACATTAAAGTTAGGATTAGAATGAATAATTAAACCGACTTAATTAATGCTTTCAAAATCTAATTCAATACAAAAATTCACTTTTCTCCTATGGCTGTTTGTTCTTTTACTAACTACAAACAGCTACGGGCAAAACACTACTTACAATCAATTTTGGAATGAAATTCAATTCAATCAAACCATAAACAAAAAATGGTCAACTGAACTAGATTTAGCTGCAGACATACAGTGGAGCAGAATCTTCATCAAACCTATTTGAAAACACCATTCAAAGATCAGCTAGAGCTTGGGGACATTACTACTTTTCTCCAAGATGGAAATTCTCAACTTTCGTAGCTTATTTCAACAACAGAGATGTTCCTGAAATTGGTCAATTCGAATCGCCCGAATGGCGTTTTGCTCTTCAAGGAATTTACTACTTTCATAAGACAGGTTATACTTTAAGTACTAGGATGCGTACCGAATTTCGTCATTTACGAAATAAAGATGATGAGTATGAAAACGTTTTCCGGTACCGACAACAAGTAAAATACATGCAACCACTAAACAGTAAAGTACTAAGATCGCGTGTTGTTTATGCAGTGGCATCAGACGAAATTTACTTAAAATCTGGAGCAAAAGTTACTGGTGAAAGTTTTTTTGATCGAAATAGATTTAATATTGGGGCTGGTTATTTATTTACAGATGACATTCAGCTTGAACTAACATACTGCAATGAATATCTTCCGAGAAACAGCGGTAATCAAACTACAAATGCGGCTTCGGTTACGATTACTTTTAATAACCTTATTAGAAATCTTCAAAAGAAGATAAAAAACAGTAAGCCAGCTGAAGTTAAAGACGAAAATTAAATCAATCTTCTTTTTCAAGAAACACTCAAGCTGTTCCTTAATAGCTTTTTTGTGAAGTTTAAAATTATAGCCGCGTACAAATTCAGTTCCCTGCATATTGATTTCAGCACTCACAGCTTCAAATTGAGAAAATGAATTTACATCATTTTTATCAATTAAATAAAGCACTTGCATAACCGAATCATTACGAATATACTGTGTATCATAATGCGTCAATTTGTAGATTTTATTATCTGCTAAATGCATGATTAAATCATCTTTGATTTTTTTCCTTCTTTTTTTGACGGAAAAGGTGTTGATCGCAGACGCAATAAAGTAATGCTCTTTGTCAGTAACAATATTTATTTTTAGTGATTTTGAGTTTGTGGTGTAAAAAACTGCAGGGTCAAAATAATACATCATTGTACCATCTGCGAGTACCCTATTCTTTACATCGCACTGTGCGGTCGTCTCAAAGCTGATTAAAATCAAAAAAATCAAAATTGTATAACTGATCATTCTCATACCAAACCAAATTAAAATACTCCTAACAAAAATACTCTTTTTAAATTAATTAGGAATTCATATTTACGATTTATCCTCTGATTCTGATTTGGTTACAACATAATAAACAGGAAAATTTGAACTAAAATAAGAATTGCTTAAATCTATTTCTTCTTCAGGTTTTTCAGTATTAACAAAATTTCCGTTTTCATCAAAATGTTTCATAAAAGGATCTTCTTCCGGATTAAAATCAGGTCTTTGCCAATCGTAAACAATAGGTTTGGCATATTCTGGTGTTTTGTAAAGTAATGAAAGTACAAACCCAGTTATCAAACCTGCCAAATGTCCTTCCCAAGAAATTGTCGCATCGACATCTGGGAAAACGTACCAAATCATTCCTCCGTATAGTAAAATTACTGAAAGTGAAAGTGCGACCAAACGATAATACCCAGTTTGAATTCCCTTGAAAAAAATAAAGCTGACCAAAACATAAATTAAACCGCTTGCGCCAATATGATAGTTTTCACGGCCAATAATCCAAGTAATCAAACCCGAAAACAAAATTCCATAACCAATAACCGGAATAGCCTGTTTTGGATAAAAATATTGCAAGGCCGCCAACAAAACCAAAAGCGGAATCGAATTATTATACAAATGCTCCAAATTTTCGTGAATGAAAGGACTAAACAAAACACCTTGCAAACCCGAAAAATCCCTCGGATAAATTCCGTTTTGGTAAAAATCAAAATCAAATCGAATTTGAAGCCAATAAATGATCCACAAGAAAAGGACAAAAAAAGTGGAAGCCCGATTACAGCGGTCGAAAACTTGAAATCTTTATCATTCATATATTTGAAAAATCTGTTCTGTTGATGGCATCAAAAAACTGTCCAAATCTAATTTACTGATAATTTGTCATATTCTAAAACATGTCTCAGATTGTAACAATCCTTCTCTGTATCACTTGTTTTAACTTTTAAGAGACAAAATCTATAATTAAAAAACAGTAATTTTGTAAAATGGAAGCACCGTTAGCAGAGCGTATTCGCCCACAAAAATTAGAAGATTATGTAAGTCAGAGTCATTTAGTTGGCCCTAATGGATCTTTAACACAACAAATTTCAAAGGGAATTATTCCGTCATTAATTTTTTGGGGACCTCCAGGCACGGGAAAAACCACTTTGGCACAAATTATTGCACAGGAGTCAAAACGTCCGTTTTATATCCTTAGCGCCATAAATTCTGGTGTAAAAGACATTCGTGATGTAATTGACAAAGCAAAACAAAGCGGTGGCTTATTTACTGCCAAAAATCCGATTTTATTTATTGACGAGATCCATCGTTTTAGCAAATCACAGCAAGATTCGCTTTTAGCGACAGTTGAAAAAGGCTGGATCACTTTAGTTGGTGCGACGACAGAAAATCCAAGTTTCGAAGTTATTCCGGCATTATTGTCGCGTTGTCAGGTTTACATCTTAAACGCGTTTACAAAAGAAGACCTGGAAGCTTTATTGCATCGTGCGATGAAAGTAGATACTTATCTAGCGTCCAAAAAAATCATTTTAAAGGAAACTGAAGCTTTACTACGACTTTCTGGCGGAGACGGCAGAAAACTGCTCAATATTTTTGAATTGGTAGTAAATGCTTCTGCAGGTGATGAAATTACAATCACAAATGATCGCGTTTTTGAACTTGTGCAACAAAATACTGTTCTATATGACAAAACAGGTGAACAGCATTATGATATTATTTCGGCATTTATAAAATCGATTCGTGGAAGTGATCCTAATGGAGCTGTTTATTGGCTTGCAAGAATGATTGAAGGCGGTGAAGATGTAAAATTTATTGCTCGAAGAATGCTGATTTTGGCAAGCGAAGATATTGGTAACGCTAATCCAACAGCACTTATAATGGCTAATAACACTTTTCAAGCCGTAACAACCATAGGTTATCCCGAAAGCCGTATTATTTTGAGCCAATGTGCAATTTATTTGGCAACATCTCCTAAAAGCAATGCTTCATATATGGCAATTGGAAATGCGCGGCAACTGGTAAAACAAACAGGAGATTTGCCTGTTCCGCTTCATTTAAGAAATGCCCCAACCAAACTAATGAAAGAACTGGGCTATGGCGATGATTACAAATATTCTCACGATTATGCCAATAATTTTGCGGATCAGGAATTTTTGCCAGATGCCATAAAAAAACGGTTCTTTACAATCCAGGGAACAATTCTAGAGAGAACAGCACCCGCGAATTTTTAAAGAACCGCTGGAAAGATAAATATGGTTATTAAGCCAAATTTTATTTTAGAATTTAACTGAAATTTTTTCAGAAACTAATTTGTCGTTTTGGTAGTATTCAAAAAACCATTGATTGTCTTTCGCATTCAAAGTTCCTTGCACTCCATCTTTAATAGCAATGAATGAATCTGGACGTGACGTTTTCAATAATTTCATTACCACTTTTGGCGTTTTATCAATTAATTGAAATCCGTTATCTGTTGGTTGTGCGTAAAGCAAGTTTGGATCTGTAACATCTGGAACTGGAGTCGCAACTGTTGTTTGTACTTGTGTTTGAGCAGGTCTAGCTGTTGCCGCAACAGCAACTGGAGCCGCCGTAATCATGCCTGCTTTTCCACTAGGAGTAACTGTTTTTCCGCTATATTTATAATGAAGGTTGTTGATTGAAACAAAAGCCATATTCAAACTTTCTCTATAAGCTACCTCATAATCTTTTTCTTTGCTTTTTCCAACTTCAGAAGTGTAAACAACTGTACCATAACAATCTTTTAGCTCCACAAAAAGTTTAGTAACCAAAAAACCGTTATCTTTTTTTACATCCATGTATAAAAGTTGGCAACGATCATTAAGTTCAGCTGGAAGTTCTTCGTTTGCATAAAAAGCCTGAAAACCTGCTTTAGTCAAATTTCCTTTGCTTATTGTTGCCATTCTGTATTGATTGTCTGATTTTAAGAAATCATATTTTAAAGGCACGATAACTGCTTTGTAATCATTAACAGCTTGCGAAGATTGTGCAGATTGTGCAAACCCAACAACCGAAACAAAAAGTACAGTCAACAAAAATTTAATTTTCATCATTATAAATATTTTTTAAGTTCTAATAAATGGTTTATTTGTTTAATATTTTGAGCAACATCAATTTTTTCTCATTAAAGAAAATGGCATCCAAACCTGCATTTAATGCACCATTGACATCTGCATCTAAACAGTCGCCAATCATGATGCTGTTTTCTTTTGAAGCTTGAGCCAAATTAACAGCGTAATCAAAGATAATACTATTTGGTTTTTTTACACCAGCTAATTCAGAATTTGTAATCGTATCAAAATAACCCGAAAGTGATGCATTATTTATTTTCTTATCTTGAACTTTTGCAAAGCCATTTGTGATGATATGCAACCTGTATTTGGGTTTAAGATATTCCAATACCTCGATCGCTCCATCAAAAAGATAATTGTTATCTGTCAAATATTCAATATAATCATTTGCAATTTCATTGATACTTTCATCTGAAATTTCATAATTCAATGCATCAAAAGAAAGCTTCAATCTGTTGTAACGCAATTCAACATGAGTTATTTCATTGTTTTGATATAACTTCCAACAAGACTGATTGATAGGAATATATTTTTCAATAAAATCCTCAGTTTTGATTTCTGGATATTTTGTCTTGAAAATACGATCAAAAGCCATTTCTGAGTTTTTGTCAAAATCCCAAAGTGTATGGTCTAAATCAAAAAAGACGTCGGTAATAGTGGTATTCATAATCTAAAAAATTCCTTCATCTACAAAACTATAATATTTTGATTCAGTTATGATCAAATGGTCCAAAACTTTAACATCTAAACTTTCGCCTACTTGTTTTATGCGTTTGGTAATCTGTTTGTCAGCTTCGCTTGGGGACAAATTTCCTGACGGATGATTATGACACAAAATCAAGCTAGTAGCTCCATTTTCAAGTGCCAGTTTAAAAACCAGCCTAACATCAACAATGGTTCCTGTAATACCACCTTTGCTTAATTGGGACTTTGAAATAACCTTATTAGAATTATTCAGAAAAAGCACCCAAAATTCTTCATGAGCCAATTCACCAATAATAGGAACCATCAATTCAAAAACTAATTTGCTCGATGTAATTTTAATCAACTCCACTGGATCTTCAGCCCGACGACGACGTCCGAGTTCCATAGCCGCGATAATGGTAATCGCCTTTGCCTCACCTATCCCTTTAAAATTCATTAATTGTGAAATCGACATTTTACCTAAAGCGTTGAGACTTTCAGCATTCTTCAAAATTCTTTTGCTTAAATCAACAGCCGATTCATTTCGACTTCCTGAACCAATCAAAATTGCAATTAATTCGGCATCACTTAAAACACTTTTTCCTTTAAGCATTAATTTTTCACGAGGCCTGTCGTCTTCTGACCAATTTGTAATTGGGAAATGAGATTGTTCCATAAACTAGATGATTTTTGAAAAGCGAATATATCAAAAAGAAAGAAAAATCGCTCAAAAAAGAATTAGAAAATTAGATAATGTGTCAATTAGATAATTCAAAAAAAGTGCCAACTGCAAAGCAATTGACACATTATCTAATTTTCTAATTGACTAATTTACTCAATCAATCCTTTTACTTCATCAAAATTCAAACCTCCATAATTTCCAGAACTCATTAATAAAAGCGCCGAATTATCTAAATTCAAATTGAACAAATACTCTTTGAATTCAGCTGGATTTGTATAAATGATTAAATCTTTTCTGTTGAATGCTGTAGCAATCTGTTCGTAAGTCACCTCTTCTAACTGCTTAATTTTTACAGCATCTGGCGAATAAAAAACAACTGCAACATCTGCATATTCTAACGCGCCTTCATACTCTTTCAAAAATGCGGCATTTAAACTGCTATACGTATGCAATTCCAAACAAGCTACTAATGTTCTGTTTGGATATTGTTCTTTTACTGCTTTAGTAGTTGCCGCAACTTTGCTTGGCGAATGCGCAAAATCTTTATAAGCTACCTTTCCTTTTCCTTCAGCAATTTTTTCTAGACGTTTAGATGCACCTTTGAAACTTGCAATTGCTTCATAAAAATCAGCTTCGTCAACACCCATATTTTGGCAAATCCATTTTGCTCCTGCTAGATTATTCAAATTATGAGCGCCAAAAACTTCAATTGGCATATCTCCTTCAGGAGTTTCTAATAAAGTAACGCCATCACTAACTGTATAATTTGGAGTTGAATAAGCCAGTTTACGAATTGGATTCGTCGCCGCTTCGGCAACACGTTTTACTTCTGGATCATTTTCATTATATACCAAAATACCACCGTTTGTAATTTTTTGGATGAAAATTTCAAACTGCTCTACATAATTATCATATGTTGGAAATACATTAATATGATCCCAAGCAATTCCAGAAATCAAAGCAATATTTGGCTGATATAAATGAAATTTCGGGCGTCTATCAATTGGCGAAGACAAATATTCATCACCTTCTAAAACCATGAAATCATTTTCCTCAGTTAAGTGAACCATAGTATCGAAACCTTCCAATTGCGCGCCAACCATATAGTCAACTGCAATATTGTGATAATGCATTACGTGCAGAATCATCGAAGTAATTGTTGTTTTTCCGTGTGAACCGCCAATTACAACGCGTGTTTTATTTTTAGATTGCTCGTATAAAAATTCAGGGTACGAATAAATTTTCAATCCCAATTCTTGTGCTTTCAGCAATTCTGGATTATCTGCTTTTGCGTGCATTCCAAGAATGATTGCATCAATATCAGCAGTGATTTTTTCTGGAAACCATCCTAATTCAGCTGGCAATATTCCTTTTTTCTCTAATCTTGATTTTGATGGTTCAAAAATAGCATCGTCACTTCCAGTAACTTGATATCCTTTGTTATGCAATGCTAATGCTAAGTTGTGCATTGCACTTCCGCCTATCGCGATGAAATGTGTTTTCATTTAAATTCCAATTATTAAATTACAAATTCCAATATATTACAGAATTTGTCTTTCGAGATTTTTATTTCAAGCTTCGAATTTTCGTTTCAAATCCTGCGCTTTTTTTGTGTCTTTTAATTTGTTCAAATATAAATTATATAATTTTTGAAACGTGACTTTTGAATTGCCAATTTCATGTGCTTTTCTATAATTTTTTTCAGCCGAATCATATCTTTTAAAATATTCGTCGATTCTTCCTTTTGACAAATAACCGTCAATTGGAGAAAATTGTGCCAATTCATTTGAATATGCGAGTGCTTTTGATTCGCTCCCGCCGAGAATCCCAGGCAATTGCAAATAAATTTCTATTAATGCCCATCTGGCCTGAACATGTTTCGGATTGAGTTCAATTGCTTTTTCAAAAGCTTCTTTCATATCGCCCACCATTCCAAAAGCTTTGATTCTATTCACTTCTAAAGAATGCATTGCGAGACATCCTCCATATTTAAAAAAATAGTCGGCTACAGTTGGCTTTAATTCTTTTAATTTTTTAAAATATTCCGCGCCCTTTACCCAAGATTTTTGGTGCGCCGAAATTTCACCCAAATACTCCAAAGTTTTTACATCTGATGGGTTATTTTTTAAAATTCCCTCAAAAAGTAATTGGGCTTCACTGTATTTTTTAGACTGAAATAATTTTTCTGCTTTTTCAAAATTAGACTGTGACCAACAGCATATTGGAACAATTAAAAAGAAAATTAGCGACTTTTTCATATATCAAAAATAAGGAAATAAAAAATGCATAATTTGGTTTTGAACAGAAATTAGTAATTTGTACGAAAAATATTTTTAATCGCAAACCAACCTTTTCCACAAAACAATACTCTATACAAGAAAACCGATTTATGAAAAATATATTATTTGTATTCTTATTTCTTTCGACAGCAATTTTCGCACAGCAAAATGACAAAAAATGGGATAAAATTATTGCTCTTGAAACCGAAGGAAAAATAAGATCTGCAAATGAAATTGTCGTGGATATTTACAAAAATGCAAAAGCAAAAAAAGACGAAGAACAAATCATAAAATGCTTTTTCTACCAATCGAAATACATGCAAATTCTTGAAGAAGATGCACAAACTAAGATTATAAACAACTTAAAACTGACTATAAGCCAGATTTCTGTGCCTTCTAAAGCTATTCTAAAAATAGTCTATGCAAAATGTCTGAATGATTATTTCAACAAAAACAATTATCAAATCAGAAGCCGAACTAATATTGAAACTGCCGATGCTGATTTCTTGACTTGGACTGAAAAGAATTTTAAAAATCAAATAAATGAGGCAATGGCCGAAACATTGCAAAATGAAAATCTTTTAAAAAATACACCGATAAGCATATATGAAAAGATATTTGATTATAGCTCTTCAGAAAAATTCAAGACCGAAAATTTGTATGATTATGTTTTAGCCGAAAATATCAATTTTTACACTCAAAAATTATCTACTTGGCAAATTCCTAAAAATATTTTTATTCCTTATAAAAAAGATTTCTTTGGAAATTCTTCGGCATTTACAAAACTGAATTTAGACTTTATAAATGACCAAAATCTTCACTTGGTCATCTCGCTTTATCAAAAAAAGAAAGAGATAATCCATCATCACAAAATCAATTCGAACGTTTGCTTTTTTGCAAAAATTATTTATTTCAGACAGATGATGATTATTTGAAAGCATTAGATAAAATACAGAAAAATATAGATAGCAAAACTTTAATTCAAAAGATTCAACTTGAAAAAACAGAGTATTTAATTTCATCAGCATCAAAAAACCTGCATCCTGATTACAATAATAGAGCACTTGCAATTTTAGACAGCATTATAGAAGTCAACAACAATTCAAATGCACGCGAAAATGCTTTCAGCCAAAAACAGAATCTACTTTCAAAATCACTTACGGTACAACTTCAAAAATACATTTACAACAACGAAAATACACGTGCTCATATTAAGTACAAAAATGTAGAAAATTTAAAAATTTCATTCTATAAAATCAACCAGAAACAAGTTTTATCTTTCAGTGGTTATAGCTTTTCTAGAGATGCTTACGCCGAGGAAATTGCAAAAAACAAAAAACCCGAAATCACAGAAACTTATACACTAAAAAATAAAAAAGACTATTTTCAGTACTCCACAGAGGTATTGGTGCCTCATTTAAAAACAGGTTCTTATCTTGTATACTTTGAAACTACAAAAGATACCGAAGGAGAAAAAGCAACCGCTTATGAAACCTTAACGGTAACCAATTTTACAATAGCGACCTCTGAAACTAACGGAATTGAAACATACCAGGTTTTAGATCGAAAAAATGGTAACCCAATCAAAAATGCAACTTTCAATTCACCACGATTTACTGCTATAACAGATAAAAACGGCAAAGTTTCTTATCAACAAAAAAGTAATAACCGAAATTACGAAACACTCCAAGTTGCCTCTGAAAATGATACTATTACAATTGACAATAATTATATTAATCGAATTTATTCTTATTCAGCAAATCAGCAAGAAAACTTAAGAGCGAAAGTAGAATTTTATTTGGATCGTGCGATTTATCGTCCAGGTCAAACTGTATATTTCAAAGGAATTGCGATTCAGAAAAATAACGATAAAACAACTATAGTTCCGAACACTGCTTTTCAAGTTCATGTTAAAGACCCCAATTACAATAAAGTCGAAGAATTCAATATCACCACAAACGAATTTGGTTCATTTTCTGGAGAGTTCACTTTGCCCAAAACAGGTTTAACTGGTTCATTTAAAATTACAGCCGAAAAACCTGCCGATTTTGAAAAAGAAAAGGAGAAATATCCATTCTGGGTAAACACTGATTTCGATTACTCACAAACAAATTTCAAGGTTGAAGAATACAAACGTCCAAAGTTTGAAGTTTTGTTTGACCCTAAAAAGAAAGCTTTCAAGTCAATCAATCCGTAAAAATTAAAGGTTCCGCAAAAGCGTTTGCTGGAAGCAACGTTTCAGATGCAACAGTAAATTATACTGTCACTCGTTATACAAGCTACACAAGAAATTATTTTGGAAAAGAAGATGAAAAAGAAATTGCCCAAGGCGAGGTAAAAACAGATGCTTCTGGAAAATTCTCAATTGACTTTGTTGCCTTGCCTCCTGAAGATGCAAATAAAGCACAATTACCCATTTTTACTTATGAGATTGAGGTTTCTGTTACTGATATTAATGGCGAAACTCATGATTCAGGAACTTCTGTAAAAGTTGGTTATCATGATTTGATTTTGGAAGCTTCATTGCCAAATAAAATTCAAACTAAAGACAAAAACAACATTCTATTAACCAGCACAAACCTGAACGGCGAATTTAAAGCTATAAAAGGCGAAGTAAAAATGTATTTTGTTCGTCCGTTTTTGAATAAGTTTAAAACTAGAGAATTGGAAAAACCAGAAATCGAAACCATTTCAGATGAAGATTTCGAGAAATTATTCCCTTTTGAAATCACAGGAAAAGAGTTTTTAGAAGAACCGAAAGAAACTTTAGTATATTCAAAAAAAGTGGATACCGAAAAAGATAAAATGATTCCGCTGGATTTTATCTCAAATTATAAATCTGGAAACTATAAAATTGTTTTCAGCGCAAATGACAGTTTTAAAAATTCAATTGAGGCTACAACAAATTTCGAGCTTACGCAAAGCAACGACAAATACGATTCGAGTAAATTATTTACCGTACAGCAAATTAATGACGATCCAAAAAAAGATGGTTTTCTTGAATTAAAAGTAACTTCACCAATTTCTGACTTATATATTAACACTGCAGGAAATTACAAAAGCACTGTTTTTTTTGAAGAAACCTATCATCTTCAAAACAAAGAACTTATAGTTAAAATTCCTCTTAAATCTGAATTTGAAAAGATATTGAAACTAACATTTGAAAGTGTTTTTGAAAACCAAGTTTTTAATGACGAATTAAGTGTTACGCTAAAAAGTGAAATCCCAAAATTAGAATGGAAAGCGAAAAGTTTGAGAAACAAAATTGAGCCAGGAAGTAATGAAACTTGGTCGTTTCAATTAAAAGCAGAAAACGCTAAAAAAGAAGCCGAAGTTCTTGCCTCTATGTACGACAGTTCTTTGGATAAATTCACAACTAAGGAATGGATGGCGCCGGAAATAAATAGTTACAACTATAATTCTGGCAACAGGAAAACGGTCTTAGGTTTTGGTCAAATATATCAAACAATCAAAAACTTAAACAGCTATATTTCAAAAGTACCGTACACGAATGAGTCGACAAACTTAATTTGGTTTGGTTTTGATTTTAATAATCCAACCAATGCATATCAGCAAAGTCAATATTTAAAACAACTCACTAAAAAAGTACGAAAACCGTCAAACGCAAAACTGATTTCAGGCATTATAACAGACAATACCGGATTACCACTTCCTGGTGTTTCAGTAACGGTAAAAGGCACAAAAAGAACTACAATTTCAAGTTTTGACGGTTATTACGAAATTGATCGTCATTGCTGGCGAAGAAATAATTTTCTCTTATATTGGCACAAAAACAACTTCAGCAAAAGTAGGCAAGACTAAAATTATAAATCAAACTTTAGAAGACGATTCTAATAGTCTAAAAGAAGTTGTCGTTACGGCTTATGGCATTCAAAAAAAACAATCTGTTACTGGCTCTGTAATACAGCTTTCAGCCGCACATATGGTAGTTGAAGAAGATAATGCTGTTTATAATGCTTCACGCATAGATGGTGCAGTTCCAAGCGGAGTGCAAATAGTTCCTGGAGATATAAATAATCCTGAGTATTATTTTCGAACTAAAAAATTAATCTATGTTCCAGGAAAAAAATTGTCAACGGCCTAACGTCAATGGCTATAAATGCAGAAACATTATATGTTATTGACGGCGAAATTTCATCTGAAGAAAACTTCAAAAAATAAATCCAGAAGATTTGCTTGACATTGACTTTTTAGATCAAGACAAAGCAACAAAACTTTATGGAAGCAAAGGCTCAAAAGGAACAATACTTATTACAACCAAAAAATCACTAGAAGTATTAAGTCAGGTAAAAGCACGAAAAAATCTATCTGAAACCGCTTTCTTTCTTCCTCATTTAAAAACAGATGAAAAAGGAAATATAAGTTTCAACTTTACTTCGCCTGAGGCCTTGACCGCTTGGAAACTTCGTTTATTAGCGCATAATAAAGATGCCGTTTCTGGTTATTTGGAGAAAAGCGTCGTTACTCAAAAAGAAGTAATGGTTTTGCCAAATTTTCCTCGCTTTTTGAGAGAAAAAGATACAATCGTAATTAGCGCTAAAATTTCGAATGTGACCAATGAAACAAAAACCGGAATCGCAAGTTTACAGTTTTTTGATGCGACAACGATGCGACCAATCGATGCCAAAATGTTGAACACAAAAAACATAAAAAACTTTACTATTCCCGCTTTTGGCAATACAACCGCAAATTGGACGATTGCAATTCCCGAAGGCTTACAAGGCGTTCAATATAAAATTGTAGCAAAAGCTGGTAATTTCTCAGATGGCGAAGAAAACATAATTCCTGTTCTAACGAATAATATGTTGGTTACAGAAAGCATTCCGCTTTGGGTTCGTGAGAATTCAACTAAAGAATACACTTTTGAAAACTTAAAAAATAACACTTCAACAACTTTAAGAAATCATCAGTTTACTTTAGAATATACTTCAAACCCAACTTGGATTGCGATTCAGTCGCTTCCTTATTTAATGGAATACGAACACGAATGTGCCGAACAGACTTTTGCTAGATTTTATGCCAATGCTTTAGCATCAGAAATTATTTCGAGTAATCCTAAAATCGCAACCATTTTTGAAAATTGGAGAAAAAAGGGAAAACTGCATTCAAAGCTAGAAGAAAACGAAGAATTAAAATCGATTATTCTTGCCGAAACACCTTGGCTAAACGATGCCAAAAGCGAAGATGAAAAAAGAAAAACCTAGCCCTTTTATTTGATTTGGAAAAAATGAAAACTTCTCAGGAGGCCACTTTCGAAAAATTAAAAAAGAAACAAAAATCGTCTGGAGGTTTTGCATGGTTTGACGGCTACGACGAAAGCGAATATATTACAAGACATATTCTTGCTGGTCTGGGACATTTAGCAAAGCTTAGCCAATCTGAAGAAAATGAAGAAAAAATAGATGAAATTGCTAAAACTGGAATATCATTCTTAGACAATAAATTCCTAGAATATCATAAAAACCGAACTAAAAACCTAAAGCCTACTGACAAATTAATCTGGATCAACCCTCATTCTGATTTGCATTATTTCTATACCAGAAGTTTCTATTTAAAAAAATACCCTTTGTCTGATGAATTGAAAAAGGCTTCAAAATTATACTTAGAAATGGCTAAAAAAGATTGGCTACAATATTCTCTTTACGAAAAAGGATTGACAGCTTTGACTTTAAATCGTTTTGGAGAAAAAGAAAGTGCTAAAAAAATTCTTGAAAGCCTAAAAGAAACTTCTTCAAACAACGAAGATTGGGGAATGTATTGGATTTCGAATAAAGCGGGTTGGTATTGGTATCAAGCGCCAATTGAAACTCAGGCTTTATTAATTGAGGCTTTCGCCGAAGTGACAAACGACACTAAATCAGTCGATGCAATGAAAGTCTGGCTTTTGAAAAACAAACAAACCAAAAACTGGCCAACAACAAAATCAACAACCGAAGCCATTTATGCTTTATTGATGCAAGGAACTGATTGGCTTTCTGTAAAAGATAATACCATCATCAAATTGGGAGATGAAAAAATCATGACCAAAAAATTATCTGAAAATGAAAAAGAGGCTGAAACCGGATACATCAAATTAAGCTGGAAACCTGAAGAAATAAAAAAGAAATGGCGTCTATCAAAATCGAAAACAAATCTAAAGTTCCAGGATTTGGTGGCATTTACTGGCAATATTTTGAAGATTTAGATAAAATCAAAAACAATTCGGGTGCAGTTTTATCTGTTTCAAAAGAATTATATCTGAAGAAAAATACTTTAAAAGGCGACGAATTACAAAAAATCACAAGACAAAATTCTTTAAAAATTGGCGATTTAGTAACTGTCCGTTTAATTATTAGTGCGAAAGAAGATATGGAATACGTTCATTTAAAAGATATGCGAGCTTCTTGTTTTGAACCCGTAAATGTTCTTTCTGAATATCAATACAAAGATCGCTTAGGTTATTACATGAGTACAAAAGATGCTCGCAACACATTTCTTCTTCAATCAAATAAACAAAGGAACTTATGTTCTAGAATATGATATTCGAGTAAATAACATTGGAGAATTCTCCAACGGAATTACCACGATCCAAAGCATGTACGCTCCAGAATTTACAAGCCATACAAAAGGAATTCGAGTGAAAGTTCAATAAAAAATCCGCCACGAATTCACGAATTTTATTTAATTAATTCGTGAATTCGTGGCGGATAAAATTGTAGAAATTGAGATTATTTAGCAATCGTCAATTCATCAATGATATTTTTAGCTCCAGCGTATTTGTCGATAATCCAAAGTACATAACGAATATCAACGTTGATTGTTCTTTGTAATTTAGAATCAAAAATAACGTCTCCAGCCATTGCTTCGATGTTTCCGTCAAAAGCAATACCGATTAATTCTCCTTTTCCATTCAAAACCGGCGAACCAGAGTTTCCTCCTGTAATATCGTTATCTGTCAAGAAGTTGATTGGCATATATCCTGCTTTATCAGCATATTGCCCAAAATCTTTTGCTTTATTCAATTCTAATAAACGAGCTGGCAAATCAAATTCCTGATCTCCCGCTTTGTATTTTTTAACCATACTCGTCATATCTGTATAGTTGTTGATTTTAGCATCGTTACGAGGATCTGCAGGCAATGCACGAACTTTTCCATAAGTCAATCTTAAAGTAGAGTTAGCATCTGGATATTTAATCGCGTTTAATTTAGACTCTCTTAAACCTTCAACCAATTTACGGTAAGCAATTGCAAAACCATCGTCAGCTTTTGCTTGATCATCTGTTTTAGCTCGGAATTTTGTCATTAAATCATTCGAAATAATATACAACGGATCGTGTACAATTGCCAATGGTTTTGGATCTGCTAAAAATGCTAATACTTTTTCTTTAGTAGTAAAATAACTAACCTCAGTTGCTTTTGCAACATCAGCAGTAAAGTCACCATTATTAGCGGCTTTCATTTTTGCAACTTCTGGAGCAAGTCCGTATTCCGAAGCTTTAGAAGCGTATAAGTTCAATTGTGCAGTTAAAACATCTTTTTCTAATGGCGCATAAAAATCCCCATAAATAGTTTCAACCATTGCGTTGATTTTAGGAAGCATTTCAGCTTTCTTTGCATCATTTTCTTTGTAATATGCAATTAATGCGTTTCCTAAATTAGCTGGTCCAGTTGCATAACTAGAAGTACGTAAAAGTTGTGTCAAGTAATTATCGTGGCGCGCTTTTAAGTTCGTTTCTCTGTAATAATCGTTGATAGTCGGAATTACATTCTCGTACTTATCTTTATTAGCAGGTTTGCTCGCCCACTCATAAAATTTATCTTCCTGTTCTGCTTTTGTATCTGCTGTTCCAGCTTTTGTTAAAGCATCGATCATACCTTGGCGGTTTTTCCAGTAGTTTGCAGTCGAAGCATATTTTGAAGCATATTTCAAACGAACAGTCGCATCTTTATCCATATACTTTTTCATTACATCCATTCCGGTTTTAGCACCTTCAACCCAAGCAGGATACGCATATTTCACATTTTGCTCGATTCCTCCAGCTGGCATCCAGCGGTTAGTTCTTCCCGGATAACCTAAGATCATTACAAAATCATTTTCTTTTACACCTTTAATACTTACTGGTAAATAGTGTTTTGGTTGTAAGGGCACATTATCTTTTGAGTAAGTCGCAGGATTTCCGTCTTTATCGGCATAAACTCTGAACATTGAGAAATCTCCCGTTTGGCGAGGCCACTCCCAGTTGTCTGTATCTCCACCAAATTTACCAACACTTTCTGGTGGTGTTCCCACTAAACGAACGTCTGTGTAATCTTGATAAACAAAATAGTAATATTCATTTCCTTGAAAGAAAGGACGAACTGAAACCGTATATTTTCCATTTTCGCTGTTTTCTTTTTCGATCAAACTGATTTCTTGCTGAATTGCTTTGTTTCTTTCCGTTTCCGTCATTTGATCGTTTACTTTAGATAAAATTCTTTTAGAAACATCATCCATACGAACGAAGAAACGAACAAACAAAGATTTTGGCTTCATTTCCTGGCTACGATCTTTAGCCCAGAAACCATCTTTTAAATAGTTTTGTTCTGCAGAAGAAAGTTCCGCAATTGCGCTATAACCGCAATGGTGATTTGTCAATACCAAACCAGTATTAGAAACGATTTCTGCAGTACATCCTCCATTGAATTGTACAATAGCATCTTTTAAACTGTGGTGATTAATACTGTAAATTTCTTCGGCTGTCAATTGCAAGCCCATTTTTTCCATATCTCTATGGTTCAATCTTTCGATAAACATCAAAAACCACATTCCTTCATCGGCTCTCATAGGGAAAGCCACAAGGCACATGGTCAAGAATAAAATTACTTTTTTCATGTTATTTTGTTTAAGTGATGCGAATATAACGCCTTTTTCGCAATTATATAATCTTAACTTATCTTAAAATTAAAGATGATGTCGCTTTTTTGGATGTTTATTACGAATTTAACATTCTTGCAAACAAAAAAGGTATTCTAAAAATAGAATACCTTTTTGAGAAGTTACTAAGACACTAAGATTTTAAGTCGTCATCTTTGAACTTAGAATCTTAGCGACTCAGAATTTTATTCATTAAGCATTTTCCAAAGCCTGTCTTTCAAATCTGTCAAACCTTGTTGTGCAACAGACGAAATAAACATGTATGGAACATCTTTGAAAGAAACATCTAATTCAGCTTTCAATTCTGCTTTTAGTTCATCATCTAGCATATCGCATTTTGAAATAACAACAAGACGTTCTTTGTCCAACATTTCTGGATTATATTTCGTCAATTCGTTAACCAAAATATCATATTCAGCTTTAATATCTGGCGTATCAACCGGAACTAAAAACAACAAAGTTGAATTACGCTCAATATGACGCAAGAAATAATGGCCAAGACCTTTACCTTCGGCGGCGCCTTCGATAATACCAGGAATATCAGCAATTACAAACGATTGGAAATCTCTGTAAGCCACAATTCCTAAATTTGGTTTTAAAGTCGTAAACGGATAATCGGCAATTTTTGGCTTTGCTGAAGTTAATACAGATAACAAAGTAGATTTTCCTGCGTTTGGAAAACCAACTAAACCAACATCTGCCAAAACTTTAAGCTCTAGAATCACATCCATTTCTACCCCAAGTAAACCTGGTTGTGCATAACGCGGCGTTTGATTTGTTGAACTTCTAAAATGCCAGTTCCCTAGACCTCCCTTTCCTCCTTTTGCAAGGATTCTTTTTTCTCCGTCTTCTGTAATTTCAAAAAGTGTTTCACCAGTTTCTTTGTCTTTTACAACAGTTCCTAGTGGCACTTCAATAATTTTATCTTCTCCGTCTGCACCTGTACTTCTATCAGAACCTCCGTCTCCACCATGACCAGCTTTAATGTGACGCGCAAACTTTAAATGAAATAATGTCCAGAGTCCTTTATTCCCAACTAAATACACATGTCCTCCACGGCCACCGTCTCCACCGTCTGGACCACCTTTTTCAATAAATTTCTCTCTATGTAAATGCGTCGAACCTTTTCCTCCTTTTCCGGACGAAACATATATTTTAACGTAATCTACAAAATTTCCTTCTGTCATTTTTCTGAATTTCAGATTTCAGATTTTAGATTTTAGATTTCTCTAACTTCTATTTCTAAATTCTATTTTATTTATTTTTCAGTTGCAGTCACACTTTTCAGTACCAAACTGAGACTGAAAACCGAGACTGAAAACTATTTTATCTATTCTTTTAATGCTCTTACAAGCACTTTGTCAATCTTTACGCCATCCATATCGATAACTTCAAGGACAAATTTTTGCCAAACTAATTTCTCACCTTCTTTTGGAATATGCGAAAGCTCCGTCATAATCATTCCGCTTACGGTATTTACTTCGTAATCGTTTGTCAATTCGTCTAACTCGAAATACGTCAAGAAATCGTGCAACGAATAATGTCCGTCAACCAGCCATGAACCATCTTCTCTTTCTATAAGCTGGAACTCGTCTCTATAAAATTCTGATGCATCGCCTACTAAAGCTTCCAAAATATCATTCAACGTAATCATACCTTGAAAAACGCCATATTCATCAGAAACCAAAGCATAATGTACGCCCGTTTTTTTGAAATTTTCCAATGCTTTATAAGCCGTCGTTTGCTCCATCAAATAAGGTGCTTCATACATTATTGAAGCCAAATCAAAATTATCATTTTCGATATGGGCAAAAATATTTTTTAGCGTTACAACTCCCACAATATCATCATAATTATCGTTGTAAACCGGATAAACTGCATGCAAATCCTGAACTACCAATTCTTTAATTTTGGCTTTGTCAGCTTTTAAAGGCAAGATATCTACCGATTTTCGATGCGTCATTAATGAACTCACTTTTCGATCTCCAATGTGAAAAACACGTTCCACAATATCTTGTTCAATTTCCTGAACTTCACCAACTTCGGTTCCTTCTTTAATGATGGCTTTAATTTCTTCTTCGGTAACTTTTCCGTCAGCCGTTGGTTTTATTTGAAAAATATTCAATAAAAAATCTGTCGAAGTTGTTAAAAGCCAGATGAAAGGTGCCGTGATGATCGAAATGATTTTCATTGGCATTGCCACCATTTTTGCAATTGATTCTGGATAATTTAATCCAATTCGTTTTGGAAGTAATTCTCCCAAAACCAATGAGAAAAAAGTCAGTACTACAACTACAATTCCTACTGCAACTGAATGCGCATATGGTTTTAAAACTGCAAATCCGCCAACAAATCCTTCTACATCTAATGTAATTTTATCGCCACTATAAATACCTGTTAAAATCCCAATCAAAGTAATTCCGATTTGCACTGTCGATAAAAACTTGTTTGGTGAATTTGCCAAATCGAGTGCAATTTTGGCGCTTTTATTTCCTTTTTTGCGGCAGTTTCTAGTCTGTTTTTCCTGGCCGAAATCAGTGCAATTTCAGACATAGAGAACACTCCGTTTAATAGTATTAGAAAAAATATTATTAGTATTTCCAATGTTTAGTAGATTCGTTATTTGTTTGGTTCACTGTGTTTAGGTATTCTTGTTTTGGCTATTTTTTAAAAAACTAATTTTTCTAAACAAAAAACTGCATCTATCAGAAGCTGGTTTTATGCTTAGAAAAATAGCCTTTAGGAATCCCGATAGCCACCGGGAATTTTCTACAAATTATCTATAACAGACGTTAATCTTTCTGTAATTTGCTCAATAGTTCCAATACCATCTACGGCATAAAACTTACCTTGTTCTTTATAATATCCAATTAATGGAGCTGTTTTCTCATTGTATTCCTGATATCTCACACGAATTTTTTCTTCGTCTTGATCGTCAGCTCTTCCACTTGTTTTTCCTCTTTCCAACAAACGTTTTACCAAAATTTCGTCATCAGCTTCTAAAGCGATTGTTGCTGTTACGCTTGATCCAATTGTTGGCAAAAATTTATCTAAAGCTTGTGCTTGATCTAGCGTTCTTGGATATCCGTCGAACAAAAATCCTGCGCTTTCTGGGTGTTTTTTTACTTCATCAATTAACATTGCAGTTGTTACTTCGCAAGGAACTAATTCTCCATTGTCCATAAAAACTCTTGCTTTTTTCCCTAGTTCAGTATCATTTTTTAAATTGAAACGAAAAATATCTCCTGTCGAAAGGTGCGTTAAATTGTATTTTTCTTTTAAAAATTCTGCCTGCGTTCCTTTTCCTGCACCAGGCTTTCCAAATAAAACGATGTTAATCATAATTGAAATGAGTGTTGTACTTCTTTTTCAGAAGTCTTTAAATGAATATTTAGTTGTGTTTGTTTTTAATTATTCTGCTAATTTATAAACTTCAGTAAGGTTTCTTCCCAAACCGTCGTAATCTAATCCGTAACCGACAATAAATTTATTCGGAATTCTGATTCCGATATAATCTATTTTCATGTCTTTTTTATACGCTTCAGGCTTAAAGAACAATGTTGCTACTTTAAAATGTTTTACATTTTGCGCTTTAAACAAATGCTTTAATTCTTCAATCGTATTTCCGGTATCGACAATATCTTCAATAACAACAACAGTTCTACCAGACAAATCCTGATTAATACCGATTAATTCTTTAACCGAATTTGTAGTTTCTGTACCTTCATACGAAGCCATTTTGATAAATGAAACCTCGCACGGTTTTTTATATTTTTTCAGAAAATCAGCAACAACCATAAAGGCGCCGTTCAAAACTCCAATAAAAATTGGCGTATCATCTCCAAAATCATCTTCTACCTGAGCGACTAATTTAGTTAAAGCAAAATCAATTTCTTTAGCCGAAATAAACGGAACAAATTGTTTATCGTGAAGTTGTATCATTATTTTTAAATTTAAAATAATGGACAAAGATACAGAATTACAACTTAACTCTAAATATCAAAATAAACTGTCTGAGCATTTTTAAACACTTTAAGCACATCTTTTCGGAAAAAAACTTTTTAATTTTAGTAAATTGTAGCCTTCTAAACTTTAATACGAACGACAATGAAAACCACAATACAAATTTTTTCAGCTTTTTTGATCCTTACAGCATGTCACGGACAAGTAAGCAAAGAAGAAAAAGAAGCACTTTCGAAACAACCTGCAAATGTTGTAAAAACAGCTATAGGCAACATTACTTTGCCACCGCCGTATGCAACCGAATCAAAAACAAAAAACAGTAAAGTTTTAGGCTGGCCAGAAGGAAAAACGCCAATTGCCCCCGAAGGTTTTACAGTTACAAAATTTGCTGACGGTTTTAGCAATCCGCGTTGGAGTTATATTGGTCCAAACAATGATATTTTTGTTGTTGAAAGTGGCACAAGAACAAGCAAAAACCAAATTATCATTTTACGCGACAAGGATAAAGATGGAAAATATGAAACTCGCGAAGTTTTTATTTCTGGATTAAACAGACCTTTAGGAATGCTAATTCTTAAAGACTTTTTTACATTGCAAATACTGACGGACTTTACCGTTATCCTTATAAAGATGCGCCTTTAAAATTAGAAACTCAAGGAACTAAAATTGTTGAACTGCCAGCCGGCGGATACAACAATCACTGGACAAGAAGTTTGCTTGCAAATCCTGAAGGAACAAAAATTTATATTGGTGTTGGTTCAGGAAGTAATGTTGGCGAAAACGGAATGGATAAAGAAATTCGTCGCGCAGACAATTTTAGAAATCAATCCCGACGGAACTGGCGAAAAAATTTATGCTGACGGACTTAGAAACCCAATGGGAATGGACTGGAATCCAGCCAACAAAAAAGAACTTTGGACAGCGGTAAATGAAAGAGATGAACTAGGCGATGATTTAGTTCCGGATTATATCACAAGTGTAAAAAGAGGCGGTTTTTATGGATGGCCTTATTCGTATTTTGGAAGTATTCCTGATCCAAGATTAAAAGGCGAACGAAAAGATTTGATAAAAAGAGCTATTGTTCCTGATGTTCCAGTTGGGCCGCATACCGCTTCTCTTGGATTGGCTTTTTACACTAAAGATGCTTTTCCCGCAAAATACAAAAATGGCGCTTTTGTAGGTCAGCATGGTTCTTGGAACCGTTCTAATATTTCAGGTTATAAAGTATTGTTTGTTCCTTTTAAAGATGGAAAACCTTCAGGAAAACCAGAGGACTTTTTAACTGGTTTTATTTCTAATGATGAAAAAGCAGAAGTTTACGGGCGTCCAGTTGCCGTAACTGTTATGAGTGACGGATCGCTTTTAGTAAATGATGACAGCGGAAATACGATTTGGAGAGTTTCAGCCAAATAAATCGACAAGCTTGGTTTTAACCACAAATTGCACAAATTTTCGCAAATTTAATTTTTGCCGTTTTCGTCATTTTTGTCATTTCGACGAAGGAGAAATCTCCACAAGAAACTCTACAAAGATTGACGATTTTGATTGTGGAGCTACTCGCGAAGATTTCTCCTTCGTCGAAATGACAAGATTGTGGTTAATCTTTGTGTTCTCTACGAAACCTTTTCGTTTTCTGCAGTTATTTTTTTCATGTTTAAGAAACTTTTTATGCTTTCAAAAAATTGTTGTTTTTTTCTTCTTATTTTAATTGTTTGTCAAAACATTTTTGCACAAGATGGAAAAAGCAACTCTATTGATTCTGTAAAAACCGAAAAATTAAACGAAGTTTTAATAAGTCCGCTTCATATTAATCGTGATTTACAAAATAGTCCGGCTTCAATTGGCATTTTATCTGAAAAAGAATTACTTCGAAATAATACCACAGACATTAGCAATGTCATCAACACAATTCCGGGTGTTTTTATGCAATCGTCGAATATTACCACAACCCGAATTTCGATTCGCGGAATTGGCGCGAGAACTCCGTACGGAACTAATAAAATCAGAGCTTTTTATGGAAATATTCCACTAACTTCTGGAAACAGCGAAACCGTAATTGATGATATTGATCTTCAAAATATCAATCAGGTTGAAGTTATTAAAGGTCCGCTTTCGAGTATTTACGGCGCGGGTTTGGGCGGAGCGATTTTAATTTCACCCGAAACATTTAATAAATCCAACTATCAAACCGAAGTCAGTTCTGTTTTTGGATCTTTTGGATTATTGAAAAACAGAGTCGGTTTTAATTTGAATGAAAAAAGTGCTTCTTTAAATCTGAGTTATCATAATTTAAAAACCGACGGCTGGCGTGAAAACAGCGCTTACAATCGGGAAGGAATTACGCTTGGCGGAGAATTATTCCGAAAGAAAAACAGCAAACTGACATACTTTTCGAATTATACTTATTTAAAAGCATACATTCCGAGTTCGATTAATAAAACCACTTTCGAAAATAATCCGCAAGCGGGTGCGCCGACTTGGGTTGCTTCAAAAGGGTTTAAAGAATACAATTCGACTTTGGCAGGATTGGCTTATGATTTTTCAATTAATGAAAATTTAAAAAATTCGACTTCGGTTTTCATCAATTATAAAGACAGCAACGAACCGCGACCTTTTGATATTTTGCGCCAATATACTTTTGCTTCGGGCGCTAGAACTCAGTTTTCAGGAGATTTTAAAATTGGAAAAATCAAAAATCAGTTCATTGCGGGATTAGAATATTTCAGAGATAATTACAGCGGAAATACTTTTCAGAACTTATATCAGCAGAATAATGGAAATGGAAGTCTGCAAGGCGATCAACTTACCGCAACCGATCAAAAAAGAGATTTTTATAATATTTTTTCGCAAATCAGAACTTTACTTTCCGATCGATTTGAAATTCAGGCAGGTTTAAATTATAACAAAACAAAATTTGAATTGCAGAATGATTTTCCCGCTTCCGCGAATAATCCGAAGGAGAAATATAGTTATGACGGGATTTTTTCGCCACAGCTTTCTTTTTTATTTAAACCGAATGAAGTTCAAACTTTTTACTTTTCTGTAAGTCGAGGATTTTCTCTTCCTGCAACCGAAGAAACGTTAACTTCAACGGGAAATATCAATCCAGACATAAAACCCGAAACCGGTTATAACTTTGAATTAGGAGGAAAATTGCATTTTTTCAATAAAAAACTTTACACCGAAATTGCTGTTTATCGAATGGAAATTAACGATTTATTGGTTGCCGAAAGAATTGGCGATGATCAATATGAAGGCGTAAATGCTGGAAAAACTTTTCATGAAGGAATCGAAATTTCGCTAAACCATAATTGGCCCATAAATCGGATTTTTAATTTAAATTCTTATGTTGGAACATCAATCGGAAATTATGAATTCAAAGAATTTGTCGATAACGGAAATGATTTTTCTGGAAACAAATTAACCGGAGTTCCTGCCAATACTACAAGTGCAGGTTTTAATTTAAACATGATTTCAGGATTTTATTTTTCAGCCGATTTTCAGTTTACTGATAAAATTCCGATGAATGATTCAAACGCTAATTTTTCAGATTCTTATTCTCTTTTGAATTTAAAAACGGGTTATCAATTTGAAATTTTATCGGGTTTAAAAGCTCATTTTGATGCGGGAATAAATAATGTCATGAACGAAAAATACGCTTCTATGATTTTGACCAATGCTACAGCGGTTGGAAATGCACAACCGAGATTTTATTACCCTGGATTGCCGATAAACTATTACGGAATTATCTCATTAAATTACGTATTTTAGCATTGTATTAAACATCAAAAACAATGCTTTCCGAACTGCAGAGAAAACTGGATTATGTCAATGCTTACAGAGAAAATCGTCTCAAAACGGCAAAAGATGTTTTAGAAAACCCTTCACTTTTTAGTGAATTGGTTTCGATTTGCTTTTCGCCCGAAGACAAAAACAATCATAAAGCCTGCTGGATTCTTGAATTTGTTTCGTACGAAGAATTGCATTGGCTCCAGCCTCATCTTGATTTTTTCTGTTCGAATCTAAAAGTTTTAAAAGACGAAAGTTCGATGCGTCCGATTGCAAAAGTGGTTCAGCTTTTGGTAAAATCGCATTACAAGAAAAACGAAAACGGCATAAAACTCTCCGAAGAAAATCTTCAAGATTGCATTGAAGCTTCTTTCGACTGGCTGATTAACGATACCAAAGTCGCCACAAAAGCCTATTCTATTCGTACTTTATATATTTTAGGAAATTATTACGACTGGATTCATCCTGAATTAAAAGTAATCATTGATAAAGATTTCGGAGATCATTCACCCGCATACAAAGCCGTCGCCAAAGAAGTTTTGAAGAAAATAAAATAGTTTTTTTGATAGCCACAGATTAAATGGATTAGAAAGGATTTTTTTTCGCCACGAATTACACGAATTTCCACGAATTATTTTTTTCAAATTCCACCTAAAAAATTAGTGCAAATTCGTGTAATTCGTGGCAACCCAAAACCCACAAAGAGAAAAATCATTTTAATCTTTTAAATCTGTGGCAAAACTTTATCAATCCATAGCAGAAAAACTAAATTTTGGCTAAAAAAAGATTAAAAAGTATCTTTGCAAAAACACAACACAAAATGAATTATTTTTCTTCTGATTTTAAATTAGGAATATTAGGCGGAGGACAATTAGGCAAAATGCTTTTGTTCGACACCCGAAAATTTGACATACAAACTTACGTTCTGGATCCAAGCGACGAAGCGCCGAGTAAAATTTCCTGCAACAAGTTTTTTCAAGGCGATTTAATGGATTATGAAACGGTTTATAATTTCGGGAAACAAGTCGATGTTCTGACTTTCGAAATCGAATTGGTAAACCTTGAAGCTTTAACGCAATTGGAAAATGAAGGTTTAAAAATATATCCGTCTCCAAAAACCTTAAAAGGAATTCAGAATAAAGGCGTTCAAAAAGAATTTTACGCTAAAAATAATATCCCAACTGCACCTTTCGAAAGATTTGAAAATTTAGAAAATCTAAAATCGGCACTCGTTAATCAACAATCAACAATCAAATTGCCTTTCGTGTGGAAATGCACCGAATTTGGTTATGACGGAAATGGAGTAAAAATAGTTCGTCAAGCATCCGATTTAGATACGCTTCCAAATGTAGAATGCATTGCAGAAACTATGGTTCCGTTCAAAAACGAATTGGCGGTAATTGTGGTTAGAAATCCGTCAGGTGAAATGAAAACCTATCCAGTTGTAGAAATGGAATTTCACCCAGAAGCCAATCAAGTTGAATACGTAATCTGCCCAGCAAGAATCGACAATAAAGTTGCTGAAAAAGCTAGAGCAATTGCTTTGCAGGTTTCAGAAAACTTTAATCACGTTGGTCTTCTAGCTGTTGAAATGTTCCAGACTCAAGATGACGAAATTTTGGTAAACGAAGTTGCACCGCGTCCGCACAATTCTGGACATTATTCTATCGAAGCAAGTTATACTTCACAATTCGAAAATCATTTACGTGCTATCTTAGATCTTCCTTTAGGAAACACAGACAGCAAAGTGGCCGGAATTATGGTCAATTTAGTCGGTGCCGAAGGTCATTCTGGAAATGTTGTTTATGAAAATATCGAAACCATTTTGGGATGGAATGGCGTTACACCTCATATTTACGGAAAAAAACAAACGCGTCCTTTCAGAAAAATGGGCCACGTTACGATTGTAAATGAAGATATGCAGGAAGCAAGACGTATTGCCGAGGAAGTTAAAAATACTATTAAAGTGATCAGTGGTCAGTAATTTTTAGTGATTAGTTTAATGGATGATTTTGTAGAAATAGTTATGAATCTTTTGAATTTAGACGACAAATCAAATTTGTTTAAAATTCATTTTGAAAAATTTACAGATAAATACGAATATAAAGGCGAGCGAATAAAAAGTTTTATTTTATTTATAATTCTTGTCGTATTTTCTTTAGCATTAATAATTTTCATTTTATTTCTTATTTATACAATTCTGCTTAAATTAAGATCATAAAACCAAAAAGCATAAAAACAGTTTTTAGTCACAACAAAACTTGAAACTTTAAACCTGAAACAAAAAACAAAATGAGCAAAGTAGCTATTATAATGGGAAGCATCTCCGACATGCCAGTTATGCAGGATGCAATCGACATATTAAAACAATTTAATGTAGAAGTTGAAGTAGATATTGTTTCGGCACATAGAACGCCGGAGAAATTATTCGATTTCAGCAAAAATGCACATACTCGCGGTATTTCGGTAATTATTGCTGGTGCGGGCGGTGCGGCACATTTACCTGGAATGGTGGCTTCAATGTCTCCCCTTCCAGTAATTGGAGTTCCAGTAAAGTCAAGCAACTCAATTGATGGCTGGGATTCTGTATTGTCAATTCTACAAATGCCGGGTGGCGTTCCTGTTGCAACTGTAGCTTTAAACGGAGCAAAAAATGCTGGAATTTTAGCGAGCACAAATCATCGGAAGCCACGATAAAAAAGTTTTGGATACTATTATTTCTTATAAAGAAGAACTGAAAGCAACAGTTAATAAAGTCGCTGAAGGACTTAATAAATAAGTTTAATTCCACAGAGATTCACAAAATAAACACAAAGCTTCGCAAAGAATATTTAAAAAACTTTGCGAAGCTCTGTGTCTTCTTAGCGAAACTTTGCGTAACACAATAACACTATGAGCGTATTAACACAATACTTTAGCACCAAACATAACACTGCGCCTTTTTCGCAAATTAAAATCGAAGATTACGTTCCTGCTTTTCAGGAAGGGATTGCTTTGGCTAAAGCCGAAATTGATGCAATTGTAAACAATCCGGAAGCTCCGACTTTTGAAAATACAATCGTTGCGATGGATTATTCAGGCGATATTTTAGATCGTCTTTCAAGTGTTTTCTTCAATTTGAATTCGGCTGAAACGAATGACGAAATGCAGAAAATTGCTCAGGAAGTTTCGCCTTGGCTTTCAGAATTTGGAAACGACATTCGTTTGAATGCTGATTTGTTTGCGAAAGTAAAAGCCGTTTATGATCAAAAAGAAAGTTTGAACCTCAACGCGGAACAAACGACTTTATTAGATAAAAAATACAAAAGCTTTTCTAGAAACGGAGCTAATTTGCCTGAAGACAAGAAAAATCAATTAAGAGAAATCGACAAAGAATTATCGAAATTGAGTTTACAATTTGGTGAAAACGTTTTGGCAGAAACCAACAATTTCGAATTGCATTTAACTGATGAAAAAGATTTAGCTGGTTTACCAGAAGGAACAATTGAAGCGACAAGATTATTAGCCAAAAATCAAGAAAAAGAGGGCTGGATTTTTACTTTAGATCATCCAAGTTATATTCCGTTTTTAACTTATGCTGATAATCGTGAATTGCGTAAAAAAATGGCAATTGCTTTTGGCGCAAAAGCATTTCAAAATAACGAATTCAACAATGAAGAAAACGTTCTGAAAATCGCTAAACTTCGTCATGAAAGAGCTAATTTATTAGGTTACAAAACGCACGCGCATTTTGTTCTGGAAGAAAGAATGGCCGAAAGTCCGGAAAAAGTTTTCTCTTTCCTAAATGATTTATTGGCAAAAGCAAAACCTGCGACTCAAAAAGAATTTGCAGAATTGACTGCTTTCGCAAAAAAACTAGATGGAATTGAACAATTAGAAAAATGGGACGGCGCTTATTATTCTGAGAAATTAAAACAACAGCTTTTTAATTTAGACGATGAAAAACTGAAACCTTATTTTCAATTAGAAAAAGTTTTAGACGGTGCTTTTACAGTTGCCCAAAAACTATACGGTTTAACTTTTACCGAGGTTTTTGATATCGATAAATATCACGAAGAAGTTACGACTTATGAAGTTCGTGATGCCGAAAACAATTTGGTTTCGATTTTCTATGCTGATTTCTTCCCGAGAAAAGGAAAAAGAAACGGTGCGTGGATGACTTCATTCAAATCGCAATATGTAAAAGACGGCGTGAACGAAAGACCGCACATTTCGAACGTTTGTAATTTTACAAAACCAACTGAAACAAAACCTTCATTATTGACTTTTAATGAAGTAACGACTTTATTCCACGAATTCGGTCACGGATTGCACGGAATGTTAGCAAACACAGTTTATCCAAGTTTATCAGGAACTTCTGTTTATTGGGATTTCGTAGAATTACCAAGTCAGATTATGGAGAATTGGTGTTACGAACCGGAAGCTTTGGCTTTGTTTGCGAATCATTACGAAACGGGAGAAATTATTCCGATTGAGTATGTTCAGAAAATTAAAGAAAGTGCAAGTTTTCAGGAAGGTTTGGCAACATTACGCCAATTAAGTTTTGGATTATTAGACATGGCTTGGCACGGACAAGATCCAACTAATATTACAGATCTTAAAGCTTTCGAAACAGAACAATTTGCCAATACGCAATTGTATCCTGATGTAAAAGAAAATGCGATGAGTACAGCATTCTCTCATATTTTTCAAGGTGGATATTCGTCTGGATATTACAGCTACAAATGGGCTGAAGTTCTAGATGCTGATGCTTTTGAATATTTTCATGAAAATGGAATCTTCAACGAAGAAGTAGCGAAGAAATTCAAAGATAATGTGCTTTCTAAAGGAGGAACAGAACATCCGATGACTTTATACAAACGTTTTAGAGGTCAAGAACCAAAACCTGAAGCTTTGTTGAAAAGAGCAGGATTATTGTAAAGATTCTAAGATACTAAGGTTCTAAGTTGCTAAGCTTTTTAGAGAACCGAATTTTGAAACCGAAGCATTTCTGCTTCGGTTTTTTATTTGGTTTTACTTTAGCTATCTTCGTGTTTTTAAATCTTAATCTTACAAATACAAGCCGTGAAAAAATATTTTAAAATCGCCCTTTATCTTGCAATTATTGGAGTAATTGCCATTGTTTCGGTAAATTATTATATAAAGTCTTCAACCAAAAAGAATATTTATTATTCCATAAAAAAGTTTCCTAAAAATGATGTGGGAATTATTTTTGGAGCTGGAATCAACGGAAATCAGCCAAGCAAATATTTAAAAGATCGCTTGGATGCGGGAATTATGCTTTGGAAAGCAAAACGCATCAATAAAATTTTACTTTCAGGAGATAACGGCCGTGACGAATATGACGAATTAACGGTCATGAAAAACTACTGTTTTAATCACGGAGTTGATACAACCAAAATATTTATTGATTATGCAGGTTTCGATACTTACTCGACAATGTATCGCGCCAAACATATTTTTAAGATTAGGAAAGCAACTTTAATATCTCAAGAATATCATTTAAATCGTGCCATTTATATTGGCCAAAAACTCGGAATTAAATCGGCTGGATATTCTGCAAATCGAGGAGAATATTTAGGATATAATTATGTACGCTTTAGAGAATATGGTTCGGTTTTTAAATCGTTTTTTGATGTTTTAAGAAATCGTGAACCTCGTTTTTTAGGTGGAGAAATTAATATTAATGGAGAATCGAATTATTCGAAAGAAGATAAGAGATAAAAAAGGCGAAACTTATCAGTTTCGCCTTTTTTAATTTAAAATTTCTTCATGTTTCACAACATATGACAAAGCTTCTTTTACAATTTCATTTAAATTTAATCCTTTTTTTGATGCTAATAGAGCTATTTTTTGATGCAACTCCTGTGAAACTCTCACATTAAAAGAACCTTTATATGTTTTATCTGGGACTTTATTCAATAATTTACATGTCTCTAAATAATCTTCAACAGCTTCTTTAAAAGCTTCTTCTAATTCGGTAACAGAAGATCCTTCAAAAGTTACTAAATCGGTTATACCTTGAATTTTTCCAAAGAATATTTTATCATCTGCAGAAAATTCTAATGTACCAATGTATCCGTTATATTCTAAATAATTCTTCATCTTACAATTCTAAATATTCAATAATAATATCAAGCTGATATCCTTTCAGCACTTTTTGTGGATGTGGTTCGTGCAGATTTATAATCTGTTTATTTTCATTTACAAACTTTCTTCTTGAACCACCTGTTTTTCCTTGTGAAATCTGCTTATAACCAAAATGATTTAAAATTTTCAGCATTTCATCCCAAGAAAAATCTTTTGGTTTTGATTTTAACCTTTCAATAAGTTTATCAATCTTACTCATACAAATTTATCATTAAATTTTAGTTTTGCAACTATTATTTAGTCGCAAAATTAAACTAAAGATTAAAATCAAGAAAAATCTTTCAAAAAACAATGTGTTTAAAAAAATATTCAATCGAAGACAGATCAAAAAAAAGACCTACAAATATTTTTTGCAAGTCTTTTATTAAATGGTTCAAAAAATAAAATCTTTATTCTTGAAACTCTTTCCTATGATATTCCTTTACTCTTTTTCTAAAACTCTATTTGCTAATTTACCAACCGTCAGTCCTTGTACCACAATTGAAAATAATACCACAATATAAGTTACTTCAAGTAAAAGGTTTTTATATTCTCCTTCCGGCATAGAAAGCACTAAAGCAATTGAAACTCCACCACGGATTCCACCCCAAACTAAAACCATCAAAGAACCTTTGTTGTAAGCCGATTTGATTCCGAAGAACTTAAAAATATCAAAGAATTTCCACGGTAAAACAATCGACGTTAATCTTGAAAACAACACAATAAAAATGGCAACAATACCTGTCAATAATTGTTTGTCCAAATTTGGAAGTAACAACAATTCAAAACCTATAAATAAGAATAAAACGGCATTCAGGATTTCATCGATAAGTTCCCAAAATTTACCCAGATAATCTTTTGTGACTTCGCTCATGGCAACTTTTTTACCATAATTTCCAATAATCAAACCAGCAACAACCATTGCCAACGGACTAGAAACGTGTAATGCCTGAGCTACCAAAAATCCTCCTGTGACGATAGAAAGTGTAATTAAAACTGAAACTTTATAGTCGTCTATTTTCTTCATGACTCTCGAAGCAGTAAATCCGAAAACTGTTCCCAATAAAAGTCCGCCAATTCCTTCTTTGATAAACAACCAACTAATTGAACCAAACGTAGCATCAAATGTTGGATCAGTTGCCATTTTAAGAACCACTGCAAACATTACTACCGCTACTCCATCATTAAAAAGTGATTCACCAACAATTTTAGTTTCTATTCTTTTAGAAACTTTGGCTTCTTTTAAAACTCCCAAAACAACGATTGGATCGGTTGGTGAAATTAAAGTTCCGAAAACTAAGCAAAATATATAAGGTATATTGATTCCTAAAAATGGTGCGATATTATAAAGCAGAACAGATATAATTAAAGCTGATAAAACGACACTCACCGTCGAATAAATCATAATAGGAACTTTTTGTTCTTTCAAATCAAACATGTTTACGTGTAAAGCTCCTGCGAATAAAAGAAAGTTCAACATTGCTCCCATCAGGATTTCGTTGAAATCAAATTCTTTTATCAAATCAAAAAAATGCTTTGTCGTTGCAGGAAAATAAGAATCTCCCAAAAGACGAATTCCAACAGAAACCAACATGGCAATAATCATGATTCCGATAGTTCCTGGAAGTTTTAAAAATCTTAAATTCAAATAGGCAAAGAATGATGCCAATACAATTAGCACCGAAAATGTGTAGTATAATTCCATAAATGTGATTTTTACAAAAATAATTTTCTCATTACTTAATCAACAATTACGTGACTTGAATTAACATAACTTTATAATTCGCTAAATAAGTTTCAATTATTTTTGAAAGTTTAAAAACTTTTACTTACATTTGATCTATGGAATTCAAAGAAGCAAAAAATAAGTTTGTTCAGACTTGGGGAGCATTAGGCTCTCAATGGGGAATTAATAAAACGATGGCACAAATCCACGCTTTATTAATGGTCTCAAACGAAGCTGTTTCTATGGAAAACATCATGGAAGAGTTGCAAATTTCCCGAGGAAATGCGAGCATGAACTTAAGAGCTTTAATGGATTGGGGAATTGTTTACAAAGAATTTAAAGCCGGCGAAAGAAAAGAATTCTTTACTGCCGAAAAAGATTTAGATGAATTGGCATCAAAAATTTCCAGAGAAAGAAGCAAAAGAGAAATTAAACCAGCGCTTAAAATCTTGAAAGAAGTTTCGACAATTGAAGCTAGTGAATCAGCTGAGGAAAAACACTTTGTAGATCAGACTACTAAATTGTATGATTTCGTTTTAAAAGCGGATAATATGTTAGATAAAATGACTGAATTTAACGAAAATTGGTTAGGAAAATTAGTCATCAAAATGATGAAATAAAAAATTTAATCAAAACTTTCATTTTTTTCTGAAAGTTTAAAAACAACAAACAGTTATGAAAACACTTAAAAAAATCAACAAAATTGCATTGTGTACAACCTTAGTTTTATTCCTAACAATATATCTTGGAATGTTAGCACAAATCCCTTTGGGAATTATTCAGGTAATTTCAGCTATTTATTTAACAGTCAAAATGTACCATAAATCAGATTATGCAAAAAGAAACTTATCTATTTATTGGATCGTAACAATTTCTGAACTTGTTTTATTTTATGTACAACATAACTATTTTCCAACTTCAAATGATGCAATAGAATGGTCTTTAATGGTAGTTTTTCCTATGTCAATTGCAATTTATTTCTATGTAATAATGAGAAAAATAGTTGCTGAATATGAACTCAGCCGAGAATTCTGAATTTATAATCTATAAAAAAGCACACCAATGAACTTCTTAAAAGCAGAATGGAAAAACTTAGCACTTTTCAATTATGGAGTTGATGCTAAACTATTAAAAAAATATCTTCCTGTAGGAACTGAAATAGATATTTGGAACAACAAATGTTATGTCAGTTTGGTTGGGTTTATGTTTAAAAACACCAAAGTTTTAGGATTGAAAGTTCCATTTCATGTCCATTTTGAAGAAGTAAATTTGAGATTTTATGTCAAACGTTTCGAAAATGGTGAATGGAAACGCGGTGTAGTTTTCATCAAAGAAATTGTTCCTAAAAAAGCCATCACTTTTATTGCCAATACTTTGTATCAGGAACATTATGAAACTCAGAAAATGAGACATGAAATTATTGAAAACGAAAACAGCAGTACTTTCATTTATCAATGGAAGAATGACAAAGAATGGAATACAATTGAAATTGAAACCAAAAAAGATTTAAGCAAAATTGAAATTGACTCTGAAGCTGAATTTATCACAGAACATTATTTCGGATATACCAAAATTGACGAAGAAACAACTTTTGAATACGAAGTGACGCACCCAAGATGGGAACAATTTGAGGTTTTAAATCACCGAATTGATATTGATTTCGAAAAAAATTATGGACGCGATTTTGGATTTCTTCAAACTCAAAAACCAGCGTCAGTTTTCTTGGCTAAAGGATCAAAAATTACAGTAAAGAATAAAAGAAAAATTGAGTTGATTCCTGCACAAGAAGAATTATACGCATAAAACTATTCATCTTTAAAACCAAAAATCATGAAAACGTTAGAAAACCAAACCTTGCTTTATGATGAAGATTGTCCGCTTTGCAGTTTGTATACAACTGGATTTGTCAAAAGCGGAATGCTCGATGAAAACGGAAGAAAATCTTACTGTCAGTTATCTGCCGAAGAGCAAAGTTTTGTGGATTTAAAACGTGCTCCAAACGAAATTGCTTTGATTGATAATAAAACTCAAACGGTGATTTACGGAATTGACAGTCTTATAAAAGTCATTGGATTTTCTTTTCCTGTAATTGAAAAAATTGCAACTATAAAACCTGTCCATTATGTTCTGAAGAAAATGTACTCTTTTGTTTCTTATAATAGAAAAGTAATTATTCCGGGAAATGTAAAAGAGGAAAACAAATTGCAATGCACTCCCGATTTCAATTACAAATACAGATTTCTGTTTATCGGATTTGCTTTAACAATCACAACTTTTGTTTTGTTCGGATTTTCAAATTTGATTCCGATTTTACCGAAAACAAATATTTTGAGAGAATTCATTTTAGCTTTTGGACAAATTGTTTTTCAAGGTTTACTTCTGACGAAATTTGACAAACAAACGATTCTTAATTACGCAGGAAATTTAATGACGGTTTCTTTGATGGGAAGTTTAATTTTAAGTCCGATTTTGATTTTAAGCCAATTTGTTCCACTTCCAGAAATGATTATTTTGGGTTGGTTTGGAGTAACGGTTTTGATTATGTTTTTGGAACATTTGAGAAGGGTAAAACTTTTAAAACTTCCTTTTTACTTATCTTACACTGGATTTTATATAGAATTCTTGCATTAGTTTTTATTCTTAATTAAAAAAGTCCGCCACGAATTCACGAATTAATATAAACTGAATCTAAAAAATAATTCGTGAATTTGTGGCTATAAAATTACACCAATGAGCAAACTTATAATAGCATCTGGAACCGGTTTTCTCGGACAGGTTTTAATCAATCATTTCAAAAATAAATTTGAAGAAATTGTAATTCTAACAAGAGAAAAATCACAGACAATTGACGGAATTAAATATGTAAACTGGAATGCCAAAACTTTTTCTGGTTGGGAAATGGAATTGGAAAATGCTACAGTTTTAATTAATCTAGCAGGAAAATCGGTTGATTGCCGTTATACGAAAAAGAATAAAAAAGAAATTCTTTGGTCGAGAATTGACAGTACAAAAATCCTGAATAAAGCGGTTTTGAATTGCAAGAATCCTCCGAAACATTGGCTGAATTCATCAACAGCCACTATTTATCGTTTTTCATTAGACAAACAAATGGATGAAGTTGATGGCGAAATTGGAAATGATTTTTCTATAAACGTAGCGCTTTCCTGGGAAAAAGCATTCTTTAAAACCGAAACTCCAAATACCTTAAAAACAGCTTTGCGGACTTCTATTGTTTTAGGGAAAAATGGTGGCGCTTTTATTCCGTTAAAGACTTTGGCAAAAATTGGTTTTGGAGGAAAACAAGGAAAAGGGAATCAATTTGTAAGTTGGATTCACGAAGATGATTTTGCCGATGCTGTTGATTTTATAATTGAAAAAGAAATGTCTGGTATTATCAATATTGTTTCTCCTACTCCAATTCGAAATGTTGATTTTATGGAAAAACTTCGAAAAGCTGTTGGTTTTCCTTTTGGAATTCCGTTGAATACATTCTTTCTGGAAATTGGATCTTTCTTCATTCGAACTGAAACGGAATTGGTTTTGAAAAGTAGAAATGTGATTCCTAAAAGACTTTTAGAAAATGGGTTTGAATTTAAGTTTGGGGATATTGATGAAGCATTTAAAAATTTATTAAACAAATGAAAACACAAAATATAAACTGGGGTTATTTTTTCAAGCATTGGATTTTTACTTTGATTATAGGCCCCATAATTGCACAAATAATTTCACTTTTAGCCCTTCTTTTGAATTATCAATCAGTTGGTCTATTGGAAATGTTTCCAATAATATTCGTTGTCAGTATTATCTTTTCAATACCAACTTATATTGCATACGCTTTCGTTTATCATCATTTCTCTAGCAAAAATACATCAAGTTTAACTCTAAAAATCATTTTAATATCACTCACAATAATTGGAATATTTATAACAACAGCATTTATAGAAGGAAATATTTCATACTTCATTGCTCTATCTTATTCAATTTCATCAATTATTAGTGGATTGGTGTTCGATTTAAAATATAGACCTGAAGAATAATCATGACCACTATAAACTTAACTACCAAAATAAAAGCATCAAAACAAATCGTTTTTGATGCTTCAAGAAATATCGATATTCATCAACAATCAGCAAGTCCTTCAAAAGAAAAAGCAATTGCTGGAGTAACTTCTAGTTTAATAAATTTTGGAGAAACCGTAACTTGGCAAGGAAAGCATTTTGGATTTTATTTCACACACAAAAGTAGAATAACAGTAATGAATCCTTATGATTATTTTGTTGACGAAATGGAAAAAGGCAAATTCAAATCGTTCAAACATGAACATTTTTTTCAGGAAGAAAATGGTTTTACCATTATGAAAGATAAATTGCAATATGCAACTCCGTTTGGGATTTTCGGGAAGTTATTTGATGTTTTGTTCTTGAAGAGACATTTGACGAATTTTCTTTTAGAAAGAAATAAGGTTTTGAAAGAGATTTCAGAGAAAAATATTTGATTGGATTTTATTTCACGCAGATTCTACAAATTTTAGCAGATAAAAAAATCAAATTTATTTGCCTCCAGTTTTAACTGGAGGTGAATTAAGGATTCAATATTCATGGCTTTAGCCAAACTTTGTCATTTGACTAAATTAAATGAAAATTCTTCGTTTCAAATTCCAAACATAGCCTGCGGTTTCAACCGCAGGAAACGTTGTGAGAAGAAAACATCTCAATGGTTGAAACCATTGGCAATATTTATCGAAATAAAAAAACAAGTTCAGTTGCCTCTAGTTTTAACTGGAGGTAAATCAGAATTGAATATTCTTGGCTTCAGCCAAACTTTGTCATTTGGCTAAAGCCTTTATTGGAGGCATTTTTTTTAACCTCCAGCTAAAGCTTGAGGCAATTCAGAAAACCAATTAGATGAAAATTCATTTTTTTCAAACTCCAAATTTCAAACATAGCCCGCGGTTTCAACCGAGGGAAACGTTATGAAACGTCGCGAAACGTTAGGTAAGGAAAGCGTCCCAATGCTTGAAACCATTGGCAATGCTTATCGAAATAAAAAATATTAAATTATGAAAACGAATTTTCTCATTTCCGAATTGCGTGAGGGATAGCAGTGGAAAGCCCACAGCCTGACGAAGGAAGTGCGAGGACTTGAAACGGATAGCCCGACAGCATCCCGATAAAAGGGCGTATAAACGCAAAGAGAATTTGCCCTTTTATCGGGATGGTGGCACGCCCAAAGCATTTTATAGAAAAACCACCATCAGCCACCAAAAAATCGGCACAGCTTCAACCCAAAAAGAAGTATAATATTTGGAACGATTCGGATTGGCAAAAACAATAAAAAGCATCAGCGTGATGACCATTATCAAATTAATAAAAACATCATGATAATTAAAGGTCGAAATAAAAAACTCCAAAACCCAAAACGGAACCAGAAGCGAAAGTCCTAAAATTTTAGTTCGTTTTACGCCGATTGTCTGCGGAACAGTTTGCAAATGCGGATCGTCATTGGCTAAATCGATGATTTCGAAAACTAAAATCAAAACAAAAACCAATACAAAACGCTGAATACATTTGATGAAGAAGGTAAATGTAAACAGCATTTCGGCATTTATAAGCGGTAAAACTAAAGTAGTGCCAACCCAACAAAGTGCTACAATGTAAATTTTTACACCTGCCCAATTTCTAGCATTTTTTCTATTTGGAAAAAAAGGAAGTGTATAAAGCGCTGTAATCAAAAAAATAACAACAGAGACAATTTGCGTAATTCGTTTTAAATGGAAAAAATAATAGCCAACCAAAATGAGCGAAATGAAACTTAAAACGGCAATAATTTTGAGCTGTTTTCTAACCTGAAGTTTCTTTGCACGAAACAAAGCTTCATATTTTACGAAATTATATCCTACAATTGTTCCAAAAAAGCAAACAATGCCATTGGTGCATCGTACTGAATATGAAATACATGAAACGTAATATGCACCAAAGCATAACACGACAAAGCCACGTGAATACTGCTGTTCAAATAAAAATCGAATATTTGTTTTAGAAGTTTCATATCTCAAATCTAATCATTTATTAACAAATCATATCATTAGTTAGAAATTTGATAAAAAATGAAGTTAAAAATACCCGTTAAATTATTAATAATACTTAATTTTGCGCCACAAAAAAACAACACATTTACTTTTAAATGTGATTCGTATGTCAAAATGGTGTACGAACACATTAATTTAAAAAATTTAGATAGCTACATGAAAACAGATGCTTTTGCTTTAAGACACATTGGTCCAAGAGAAACTGATCTTCAGCACATGCTGAAAACAATTGGTGTTGACTCGATTGAACAACTTGTTTATGAAACCCTTCCGGACGATATTCGTTTAAAAGCGCCTTTGAATTTAGATCCTGCAATGACAGAATTCGAATTTGCAAATCATATTCGCGAATTAGGAAAGAAAAACAAAACATTTAAATCATACATTGGTTTGGGGTATCACCCAACTATCGTTCCGGCTCCAATTCAAAGAAATATTTTTGAAAACCCAGGATGGTACACAGCTTACACGCCTTACCAAGCAGAAATTGCTCAAGGTCGTCTTGAAGCAATCTTGAATTTCCAGACTACTGTTATCGAATTAACTGGAATGGAAATTGCAAACGCATCTTTACTTGATGAAGGAACTGCCGCCGCAGAAGCTATGGCGTTATTATTTGACGTTCGTACGAGAGATCAAAAGAAAAACAATACACACAAATTCTTCGTTTCTGAAGAAATTTTACCTCAGACTTTATCTGTACTTCAAACACGTTCAACTCCAATTGGAATTGAATTAGTTGTTGGAAACCATGAAACATTTGATTTTTCAAATGAATTTTTCGGAGCGATTTTACAATATCCAGGAAAATACGGTCAAGTAAACGATTATAGCGCCTTTGTTGCTAAAGCAAAAGAAAACGAAATCAAAGTTGCTTTTGTCGCTGATATTTTATCACTTGCAACTTTAACTTCACCTGGAGAAATGGGTGCTTGCTGTAGTTGTGGGAACAACACAACGTTTTGGTGTACCAATGGGTTACGGTGGTCCTCACGCCGCTTATTTTGCAACTAAAGACGAATACAAACGTTCTATGCCGGGCCGTATCATTGGAGTTTCTGTTGATGCAAACGGAAACCGTGCTTTACGTATGGCTTTAGGAACTCGTGAGCAACACATCAAGCGTGAAAAAGCGACTTCAAACATCTGTACTGCTCAAGTTTTATTGGCAGTTATGGCTGGAATGTACGCAGTTTACCACGGACCAGAAGGATTAAAATACATTGCAAATAAAGTTCACGCTTCTGCAGTTACTACTGCTGAAGCTTTAAATAAATTAGGAGTTTACCAAATCAACACTGCTTACTTTGATACTATTTTAGTAAAAGCTGACGCTCAAAAAGTGAAAGCAGTTGCTGAGAATAACAAAGTAAACTTTTTCTATCCTGATGCAGAATCAGTTTCAATTTCATTAAACGAAACAACTTCTGTTGCAGACATCAACCAAATCATTGCAATTTTTGCTGAAGCTTTAGGAAAAGAAACTGTTACGGTTTCTGAGTTATCTACTGGAAGTCAATTACCGGCTTCATTAGAAAGAACATCTTCTTTCTTGACGCATGATGTATTCAACAATCATCATTCAGAAAGTCAGTTAATGCGTTACATCAAAAAATTAGAGCGTAAAGATTTATCATTGAATCACTCGATGATTTCATTAGGTTCTTGTACAATGAAATTAAACGCGACTTCAGAAATGTTGCCTCTTTCAATGCCAAACTGGAACAGCATTCACCCATTTGCACCAGTTGACCAAGTTGAAGGTTACCTAACAATGCTTAAAAAATTAGAGCAACAATTAAATGTAATTACTGGATTTGCTGGAACAACACTACAGCCAAACTCAGGAGCTCAAGGAGAATATGCAGGTTTAATGGCGATTCGTGCTTACCACATGTCAAGAAACGAAGGACACCGTAATGTATGTTTGATTCCATCATCGGCTCACGGAACAAACCCTGCTTCTCGTCGCGATGGCTGGAATGAAAATCATTGTTACGAAAACGACTCCAGAAGGAAATATTGACGTAGAAGATTTAAGAGAAAAAGCGATTGAGCATAAAGACGATTTATCTTGTTTAATGGTAACGTATCCTTCTACTCACGGAGTTTTCGAATCTTCAATTATCGAAATCACAAAATTAATCCACGAAAACGGCGGATTAGTATATATGGATGGTGCAAACATGAACGCGCAAGTTGGATTAACAAATCCTGCTACAATTGGTGCTGACGTTTGTCACTTAAACTTACACAAAACTTTCGCTATTCCTCACGGTGGTGGCGGACCTGGAGTTGGGCCAATTTGTGTGAACGAGAAATTAGTTCCGTTCTTGCCAACAAACCCAATCTTAAATGTTGGTGGCGAGCAAGCGATTACTGCGATTTCATCTGCGCCTTACGGATCTGCTTTGGTTTGTTTAATTTCTTACGGCTACATCACAATGATGGGCGCTGAAGGATTAAAAAGCGCTACAGAGCATGCGATCTTAAACGCAAATTACATGAAAGCTCGTTTCGAAGGTCATTACCCTATTCTTTATACTGGAGAATGTGGAAGAAGCGACTCACGAAATGATCTTAGATTGCCGTGCATTTAAAGAAAACGGAATCGAAGTTGGTGATATCGCGAAACGTTTAATGGATTATGGTTTCCACGCTCCAACGGTTTCTTTCCCAGTTGCTGGAACTTTAATGATTGAACCAACTGAATCTGAAGATTTAGCTGAGTTAGACCGTTTCTGTGATGCACTTATTTCAATTAGAAAAGAAATAGAAGCCGCAACAGCTGATGACAAAAATAACGTATTGAAAAATGCTCCTCACACATTAGCAATGTTAACTTCTGATTCTTGGGATTTCCCTTATTCTAGAGGAAAAGCGGCTTATCCATTAGATTACATCGCTGACAATAAATTCTGGCCATCTGTTCGTCGCGTTGACGATGCTTACGGTGACAGAAACTTAGTTTGTAGCTGTGCTCCTATTGAAGCTTATATGGAGAACTAAGAATTAGTTTTCTTTACATATTATTCAAACCCGACAGATTTTAAAAACCTGTCGGGTTTTGTTTTTGTTTCAGGTTTCAGGTTTCAAGTTCTACACATAACGTGAAACTTGAAACCTGAACCCCAAAAAAACGACACTTTCTCTTTTTATAACATTAACTACAACTTTACTTATTTTTATAACATTCCAAAATAAAAGAGCAAAATAAAAATAAGCTTCCAAATCAATCTCAAACGTTTGAAATCTCGGAAAAATTAAAAAATCATTAGAAAATAATCAGTTTATCATTGAAAAATCTTTTATTTCACAATTATATGCATGCATAGTATTTTTTATGATAGTTATCATGATTTTATTTCTATTTTAGCACCAAATTTATCGGATAATTACGGGAAAAATGAAAATAAAAATTATTGGTATTGGGAGCTATATTCCTAATTTAGAAGTAAAAAACACAGATTTTGACAAACATGTTTTTTTAAATGAAGATGGAACTCCTTTTGGTTATCCGAACGAAGTTGTTATTAAAAAATTCAAAGGCATTACCGGAATTCAAAACCGTCGTTACGCCGAACCGCAATACACAGCATCTGACTTAGCGTTTTTTGCGGCTGAAAAAGCAATTGCAAACGCCGGAATTGATGCCGAAACTATAGACTACATTATCATTGCTCATAACTTTGGAGATGTAAAAATCGGAACTACACAATCTGACATGTTGCCAAGTTTGGCAACACGAGTTAAACATAAATTAGGAATCAAAAATCCTAAATGTGTTGCTTATGATATTATCTTCGGATGCCCAGGATGGATTGAAGGTGTTTTGCAAGCCAATGCATTCATCAAATCGGGAATGGCAAAAAGAGTTTTAGTTATTGGAGCTGAGACTTTGTCAAGAGTTGTAGATGATCACGATCGCGATTCAATGATTTACTCTGATGGTGCTGGCGCTTCAATTTTAGAAGCTTCAACGGACGAGGCTGGATTGTTAGCGTACGAAAGCGCTACTTTTGCTATTGATGAAGCAAATTTCCTTTTCTTCGGAAAATCATACAATCCAGATTTAGATCCAGATACAAAATACATCAAAATGTACGGCCGTAAAATCTATGAATTTGCTTTAAGCAACGTTCCATGCGCCATGAAAAGCTGTCTTGACAAAAGCGGAATCGATATCAGCGAAGTCAAAAAAATTCTTATTCATCAAGCAAACGAAAAAATGGACGAAGCTATTATCGAACGTTTTTACAAACTTTATGATAAAACTGCACCAAAAGATATTATGCCAATGAGCATTCATGATTTAGGAAATAGCAGTGTTGCAACTGTTCCAACATTATACGATTTAATCCTTCAAGGAAAAATCGAAGGTCAAGAAATAAATAAAGGCGATGTTCTAATTTTTGCTTCAGTTGGGGCAGGAATGAATATTAATGCTTTTGTGTATCGATATTAAGTAGTACTAAAATAAATTAAGCTTTTTTAAGCCGAGTTTAATCTCGCAAAGACGCGAAGTCGCAAAGTTTTAAAATAATTACTTTGCGACTTCGCGTCTTTGCGAGAGATTGATTGCAAACTTCCATTAAAACACTTCTATTTTCATTCCAATTAAAAAAACAAGAAAGAAGATAACTTTGTATATTTGCGCCTTGTTGTTAAAAACTATAAAATGTACGAAAAAACATTTCCGAATAAAAGATTCAAACTTACTTTAGAATTTTTGCAAAAACACGTTAGCACATCTGAAACCATTTTTGATTTTGGAGTTCCAAATCCATTCTCTAAAATAATGGAAGAAAATGGTTATACCGTAAAAAATACAAAAGGCGAAGATTTAGATAATGACCACACTGCTTTACAAACAGAAGAATATACTGTTTTTACAGCATTTGAAATTTTCGAACATTTATTGAATCCGTACACGGTTTTAGAAAACGTAAAATGTGATAAATTGTTAATTTCGATTCCGTTACGTTTATGGTTTTCTCCGGCATATCGTTCTAAAACAGATATGTGGGACAGACATTATCACGAATTTGAAGACTGGCAATTGGACTGGCTTTTAGAAAAAACAGGCTGGAAAATTACAGATCGTTTACAATTTACACATCCAGTAAAAAAACTTGGACTTAGACCATTATTAAGATATTTCACTCCGAGATATTATCTTGTTGTTGCGGAAAAAGTAAAGAAATAAGATTGCAGATTAACGATTTTGGATTTCTGATTTTAGATAAAGTAAAAATCTAAAATCTAAAATCTAATCCCGAAGCTTCGGGACTAAACTTTTTTAATGAAATATTACATCGTCATTCCCGCGCACAACGAGCAAGATTTAATTGGCTTGACCTTACAATCTCTAGTTTCTCAAACCGTTTTGCCTTCAAAAGTTGTCGTTGTAAACGATAATTCGACTGATAAAACAGAAGAAGTTGTGCTAAGTTTTGCAAAGGAAAACCCATACATTTCTGTTGTTAATAAAACTTCAGATGCAATTCATATGCCAGGAAGCAAAGTCATTCAGGCTTTTCAAAAAGGCTTTGAAACACTGGATTCTGATTATGATATTATTGTAAAAATAGACGGCGATTTAATTTTTCCTCCAAATTATTTTGAAACTATCATCAAACATTTTAATTCAGATTCAAGAATTGGAATGGCTGGCGGATTCTGCTACATTGATAAAAATGGAAAATGGGTTTTGGAAAATTTGACCGATAAAGATCATATTCGTGGCGCTTTAAAAGCATATCGAAAAGAAACTTTTAAGCAAATTGGTGGCTTACGTCCTGCAATGGGCTGGGATACCGTTGACGAATTACTTTGCAAATATTACGACTGGAAAATCGTTACCGATGAATCTTTACATGTAAAACATTTAAAACCAACAGGCGCAAATTACAACAAAACAGCTCGTTATAAACAAGGCGAAGCTTTTTACACAATAGGATATGGTTTTTGGATTACGGCAATTGCATCGGCAAAATTGGCCATGATGAAGAAAAAACCATTTTTATTTTTAGATTATATAAGAGGTTTTTGGAAAGCAAAAAAAGCCAAAACACCTTTATTAGTAACTCCGGAACAAGCTAAATTTATTAGAAACTATCGTTTTCAAAAAATGAAACAGAAGCTTTTTTAATCTTAAAAAAATTAAAAAACTGTAAACTGAAACTGTAAACTGTAAACTAATCCTTAATTTAGCCAATATTTCAAAAACTATGATGCTAATTCGTTATTTATCCCAAATAGGGAAATATTTTTTAATGCTGAAAGAAATTTTTAATAAACAGACCAAATGGCCTGTTATGAAAAATTTAATTTTCAAAGAAATCGACGATTTAATTATTGACTCTCTTGGAATTGTTTGCTTTATCTCTTTTTTCATCGGAGGAGTTGTTGCCATTCAAACAGCGCTGAACTTAACAAACCCTTTAATTCCAAAATACCTAATTGGTTTCGCTACACGTCAATCTGTAGTATTAGAATTTGCTCCTACTTTTATTTCGGTAATTATGGCCGGAAAAATGGGATCTTACATTACTTCAAGTATTGGAACAATGCGCGTTACAGAGCAAATTGATGCTTTAGAAGTTATGGGAGTTAACTCAGTAAATTATCTTGTTTTCCCAAAAATTATAGCTTTATTAATGTATCCATTTGTAATCGGGATTAGTATGTTTTTAGGAATTTTTGGAGGATGGCTTGCGTGTGCTTACGGAGGATTTTCGACTGGTGCCGATTTTATTATGGGAGCTCAAAAAGATTTCATACCCTTTCATATTACGTATGCCTTTATCAAAACTTTAATTTTCGCCATGTTATTGGCAACGATTCCGTCTTTTCATGGTTATTACATGAAAGGTGGCGCATTAGAAGTTGGTAAGGCAAGTACAACGTCATTTGTATGGACATCTGTTACTATTATTCTTCTAAATTATATATTAACTCAATTATTATTAGGATAATGATAGAAGTAAAAAACATAGAAAAATCGTTTGGCGACAGCAAAGTTTTAAAAGGCGTTTCGACGGTATTTGAAACTGGAAAAACCAACTTGATTATCGGACAAAGTGGATCTGGAAAAACAGTTTTATTGAAAACGTTATTGGGAATTCACACGCCAGACTCGGGAACAATTGAATTTGATGGAAGAGTTTATTCAGATTTGGATAAAGATGAAAAACGTGAGTTAAGAACTGAAATCGGAATGGTATTTCAGGGAAGTGCCTTATTTGACTCGATGACCGTTGAAGAAAATGTGGCATTCCCACTAAGAATGTTCACTAACAAAAACAAAGCTCAAATTCAAGAACGTGTTGATTTTGTTTTAGAAAGAGTAAATCTGATCGATGCTCATAAAAAATTACCTTCTGAAATTTCTGGAGGTATGCAGAAACGTGTTGCTATTGCACGTGCTATTGTAAACAATCCAAAGTATTTATTTTGTGATGAGCCAAACTCTGGTCTAGATCCGAATACTTCAACTTTGATTGACAACTTAATTCAAGAAATCACTAGAGAATACAACATTACAACCGTTATCAACACACACGATATGAACTCTGTAATGGAAATTGGTGAAAATATCGTTTTTCTAAAAAAAGGCTTGAAAGCATGGCAAGGAAATAAAGAAGAAATCTTTAGAACTGACAACAAAGACATTGTGAAGTTTGTTTATTCTTCAAACCTATTTAAAAAAGTAAGAGAAGCTTATTTGAAAGGCTAAAACCTTTTAAATCTCATCCCGAAGCCTCGGGATAAAATCCCAAATTCCAACTATCTTAATTGGAAATTGGGATTTTCTTTTTAGTAGTGTTTACACAATCCAAAACCTACTGATACACCAACACCTACAAAAGTATATTTCCCAATATCGCCAAAAAGCTTAAAACCGACACTCGGAATTAAAACATTATATATCAAATTAGATCTTTTTTTTGAGTAAAATCTTTTATAATTGGCTTCAAAAGGAAATCCATAAAAACCTATAGTTGAGACTGTGCGAATTCCGTCAAGATCACGGCTTTCTAATTCCAAATTATTTCGGCTAATTCCCGCTGAAATACTATAGGAATGATGCTCTTTTACCCAACGTCTACCGTACATTAAGGCAAGCTCAACATTATCTTCTGACTTGTAAACGGATGGCGCAATAATAACCGCGCCATCATTTTTCCTTCTGTATCCAGCCGAATTAATATATCTAAAAGTAAACAGGCTTTCTCCCAATTGATAATTGAGTCCAACACCGCCAGAAACGCCAAGATTCTTTACTACTGATGGTCCGCCAAAACCTTCAAAAAAAATAATCGGATTCGTTTTTTCTTCTTTTTCCAAATTAGAAGTCTCTTGTCCTAAAACAAAATTTGAAAAAACCAACACAAAAAATAAGCTGAGTAATATTCTTTTCATAAAAAATTAATTTTTTCAAATATATACTAATTCTACACATGTAGAACAAAATACACTTGAAATTAATATTAAATTTCTTATGACAAATTCCAACAAAAAATCCAAATTCCAATCTTACATAAAATTGGAATTTGGAATTTCTATTTTGATATATGTAAACCTTTAATCTATAAGCTCAACTTCAGCATTTGGATTAAAAAGATAGGTTTTGCCTGTGCTTATTTCGATGCATTCAAAACGTTTTGTGCGAACGGCTAATTTCTTAAAAACTTTACCATTTTTAATTCGGAAAACACTTCCGTATGGAATTTCAAAAATATAATTTTTGTCACTGTTTGAATCATATTGTTTTAATGCCAATGACAAAGTAGTATCAGTATCACTGCTCGCCGATGGATTTTTGAAATGCCTTGCCAGCAAAGGCAAAATCTGGCTCGGAAAAATCTCTGGACGAATAAACGGAACCATCAAACGCTGAAAAGTATATTTCCACTCATTGCCATGTGGTTTTATATTTCGCCCAAATTTTTCGAATGCTACTAAATGCGCAATTTCATGAATAAGCGTAATTAAAAAGCGATATTTATTCAAACTTGCATTAACGGTAATTTCATGTTTTCCACTCGGTCCTCTTCGATAATCGCCATGACGCGTCTGACGCTCATTTACAATTTTCAAATGCACCTGATTTGAAACAATCAAATCAAAAACAGGCTTTACAGCGTGTTCGGGAATGTATTTTGCTAAAGTTTCGCTCAATGTAATTATGAATTATGAGTTTTTAGTTATGAGTTATAAGTTTCTTCTTTGACGTTATAATTATGCTTTTTATGATTTTTAGCACTTCCTCACATTGATTGTGCATCGATTCAAATTCAGCTTTAGAAATATAATTCGTTGCAATTAATATTTCCAGCCAATACATAGACTCATCACATTCTTTTTGAGAAATTGATAATTTATGAATAAAATCAGCTTTACTTTGAGCATTCACGGCTTCCCGAACATTTGCACCAACCGATGTAATTGAACGCAAAAACTGCTTACTCATTACAAATTCTTTCTTTTCAGCAACCAACCATTTATAAAAATTAACTCCTCTTATAGCTAATTCAAAACTTTTGGTTTTCATAATACTTTCACTCATAATTCATAACTCATAATTCATAACTCATAATTCATAACTCATAATTCATAATTAATTAAGGATTAGTAGAAGAAACTTCTAAAACCTTTCCGTTGAAATATTTATTTCCGTTCAACGTAAAATCATAAATATAATTCGCCATTCCTTCGGCAGAAATTGGTGCCTGATAACCTGGGAAAGCTTCATTCAACATTTCTGTCTGTACAGAACCTAAAGCTAAAACATTAAATGAAATTCCTTTTTCTTTATATTCTTCGGCTAATAATTCAGTTAAAGTGATTACAGCGCCTTTACTAGAACTGTAAGCGACCAAACCGGCAAATTTCAAACTTCCTCGAACACCGCCAATAGAACTTATGGTCACGACATGACTTCCTTTTTGCAAATAGGGAAGACAAATTCTGGTAAGATTTGCTACTGCGAAAACATTTACTTTATATATATTTTCAAAATCGGCTTGGGTAGTTTCTGCAAAAGGTTTCCAAATTAAAGCTCCGGCATTATGAACAACTGCATCCACTTTTTTCCAAGTCGACGACAGAAAATGATTTACTTCAGTCAAAGCACTTTCATCTGCCAAATCAACTGAAAGACACGTAACATTTTGATGCTCTAATAAAGATTGCGGTATTTTTCGGGAAATTGCCAAAACCTGATGGCCAGCATTTGCAAATTGTAATGCCAATTCATATCCAATTCCTCGGCTGGTTCCTGTAACGATAATATTTTTCATGTTGCAAAAATAAACAAAACCAATAAAAGGTCGCGTTATTAATTCATTGTAATTTCCTTCGTTGAAGTAATCGCTATCTGAGTCACCGCCGGCAATAATTCTTGCACAAATGCAGTAATATGAGGAATATCCATTACTTTGAATTCATCTGAAACATGATGATAAAATTCAAAATTTTCAAAATCGAAAGTACTTATCGATTGGCAAGGTTTTCCAAAAGCTTCAAAAAATGAATAATTATCTGATCTGTAAAACAATTTATATTCTGCTTCTTTCGGCAAAAATCCAATGGTGTTTTTCCCTGTGTATTCGTTGATTTTCTGTGCCATGTTTGATTTGTCAAAACCAGTAACGTAGGCCAAAAAATCGCGCTTCATCGGCACGCCTATCATTTCAATATTCAGCTGTGTGTATAAATTAAAATCTCTCTTTTTTAATTTTGGAACAAGACTTTTAGAGCCTAGCAATCCTTTTTCTTCACCTGCAAAAAACACAATAAGAATACTTCGTTTATTCGATTTTGTTTTCGCAAAATATTCCGCCATCTGAGCCACTGCTGTCACGCCCGAAGCATCATCATTAGCACCATTATTTATAACATCGGCTTGCTGTTTTTTCTCTTTTCCAATATGATCATAATGTGCACTCAAAACCACAAATTCTTTTTTCAAAACAGGATCTGTCCCTTCTAAAACTCCAACAATATTATACGCTGGCAATTTAAAATTAGTCAGTGTATCGCGATACGAAGCAAAATAAGGTTTAACATTATTCTTTTTTAAGAAATCTTCTAAAAAAACCGCCGCTTTTTCAATTCCTTTTGTCCCTGTTTCGCGTCCTTCTAATTCATCCGAAGAAAGATATTTCAAGAAATCTGAAACTTCAGATTCACTTACTTTATAATTAATTTCTATTTTTTTCGGACTTGAAGTTTCAGCAGTTTCATTAATGGGAGAAGGGCTCGATTTACAGCCTAATAAAGCTAACGGAACAAAAAGAAAGTAAAGCTTTTTCATAAAGATGATGGTTTTCATTTAACAAAAGACAATTGCTTTTAAATATTTTGTTTTTGAAAAGTAACAAAAAAATCAAAAAACCCTTTCGAAGCTCAATAAGCTGAAAGGGTTTCTATATCTATTCTGATGAAAATCTAAATTTATCCTGCGATAACTGATCTTGAAATTACAATTTTCTGAATTTCAGAAGTTCCTTCATAAATCTGAGTGATTTTTGCGTCACGCATCATACGTTCAACATGATATTCTTTCACATATCCGTTTCCTCCGTGAATTTGAACCGCTTCAACAGCTGTATCCATTGCTACTTGCGAAGCAAATAATTTTGCCATCGCACCACTCACGTCGTAGTTTTTATGCTGATCTTTATCCCAAGCCGCTTTCATACACAAATGACGTGCCGCTTCAATATTTACAGCCATATCGGCCAATTTGAAAGCAATTGCCTGATGATTGCAGATTTCAGTTCCGAAAGCTTTACGTTCTTTAGAATATTTCAAAGCCAATTCATAAGCTCCAGAAGCAATTCCTAAAGCTTGAGAAGCAATTCCGATTCTTCCTCCAGCCAAAGTTTTCATTGCAAATTTGAATCCGAAACCATCTTCTCCAATTCTGTTTTCTTTTGGAACTTTTACATCACTAAACATTAAAGAGTGTGTATCAGAACCACGGATTCCCATTTTTTGTTCTTTTGGACCAATAGAAAAACCTGGCATATCTTTCGTCATAATCAACGCATTGATTCCTTTATGTTTTAATTCAGGATGCGTTTGAGCAATTACTAAATATACTGAAGCTGTATTTCCGTTAGTAATCCAGTTTTTTGTTCCGTTTACCAAATAGTGATCTCCCATATCAACAGCAGTTGTTTTTTGAGAAGTAGCATCACTTCCAGCTTCTGGCTCACTTAAGCAAAATGCTCCGTGAATTTGTCCTGAAGCCAAACCTGGCAAATATTTTTGTTTTTGCTCTTCGGTTCCAAATTCTTGAAGTCCCCAGCAAACTAATGAATTGTTAACAGACATCACTACAGAAGCTGATGCATCAACTTTAGAGATTTCTTCCATAGCAATTACATATGAAATAGCATCAAGTCCGCTTCCGCCGTATTTTGGGTCAACCATCATTCCCATAAATCCAAGCTCACCCATTTTTTTGATTTGCTCAGTTGGAAAAATTTGTTTTTCGTCACGTTCAATAACTCCAGGCAATAATTCATTTTGAGCAAAATCTCTTGCCGCTTGTTGAATCATCAAATGCTCTTCGGTAAGATTAAAATCCATAATGTAGTTAGTTTATTGTTTTTCTAAATCCATAATCAAATTGTTGAAAATGAAAATAATTTGTTTTTGTATTTTTTTTGTTTTTTGCTTAAAAAGGCTTCCAAAGATAATTTTTAAAACCCAAATTAACAATGCGTGCATATAAAATTAATAGATAATCAATAATTACGATAACGTTTTCGTAATTATTCTGGATTTTGAACAGACAAGCATCAATATTGCAACGTTTTCTTTAAAATTTAAGAATATAATTGCACATAAAAAAGACGTTTTTTTAAAGTTTTAGAAAATTACTGACTAAAAAAAGCGCAACCGGTTCGGGAACACGTAAATGTACGTAAAGCAAGTCTTACTAAATTGATTATGAAAGAAATACATTTTAAAAAATTAATATACTTTAATAAAAAACATGTATTTTTAGAGAGCAAAATTTAGAAATTAAAAGTATTTTTGCCAAAAAACAAAAATTATCGATAGAAGTATGAAAAAGATTTTACTATTATTTGCACTTATATTTAGTGTGCAGTTTTCGACTGTTTCGGCGCAAACTCAGTTAGAAGTAAACGGCGTTACAGTACCGAGAAAAATTGAAGTTCAAAATAAAACAATGCGGCTAAATGGTGCTGGAGGAAGATCAAAAATGTGGTTGGAAGTTTATGTTCAAGCACTTTATTTATCACAATTAAGCCAAGATCCAAAATTCATTATTGATAGTGATACTGAAATGGCTGTGAGAATCGAAATCACCTCTTCTATGGTATCTTCAAACAAACTAACAAAAGCAATGAATACAGGTTTTGAAAAATCTGCTGGAAGCAATCTTGAAGCTTTGCGCCCACGAATTGAGCAGTTCAAAACATTATTAAGTGATCCTATTACCGAGAAAGACGTATTTATTTTGTTTTACAATCCGCTTGATCAAACAGTTAACGTAATCAAAAACGATGTTCCAAAAGGAAAAATCACAGGATTTGATTTCAAACAAGCATTATTCGGAATCTGGCTTTCAGACAAACCAGTTGACGAAACTTTGAAAAAACACTTATTAGGAATATAATTCTGAATTTCTTAAAAATATTCGAATATCGAAAGCCGAAAACCTTATAGTTTTCGGCTTTCTTTTTTTCTTTCATTAAATTTGCAATAAAATACATTATTCGCATTATTCTATTTTATACTTTTACGCAAAATAAACATATCTCAACAAAATGAAAGATTTATTACAACAATTTGAAAATAAGGAACCTGAAATTGTGTTTAACTGGAAAGATTCTGAAACAGAAGCAGAAGGATGGACTGTGATTAATTCACTTCGTGGCGGTGCGGCAGGCGGAGGAACTAGAATGAGAAAAGGCTTAGATATGAACGAAGTTTTATCTTTGGCTAAAACTATGGAAGTTAAATTTTCAGTTTCTGGACCAGCAATTGGAGGCGCTAAATCTGGAATAAATTTTGACCCAAATGATCCTCGCAAAAAAGGCGTTTTACAGCGTTGGTACAAAGCTGTTTCACCTTTATTAAAAAGCTATTACGGAACTGGAGGCGATTTAAATGTTGATGAGATTCACGAAGTAATTCCAATGACAGAAGAATGTGGTGTTTGGCATCCGCAGGAAGGTGTTTTCAACGGACATTTCAAACCAACTGAAGCTGATAAAATCAATAGAATTGGACAATTGCGCCAAGGTGTTATCAAAGTAATTGAAAACCCGAAATTCTCTCCAGATGTAACTAGAAAATATACTGTTGCCGATATGATCACAGGTTACGGCGTTGCTGAAGCGGTTCGTCATTTTTATTCTATTTATGGAGGTGACATTAAAGGAAAAAAGCAATCGTTCAAGGTTTTGGAAATGTTGGATCTGCTCGCTGCTTTTTATTTAGCCGAAATGGGCGCAAAAGTTATCGGAATTATTGACCGTGACGGGGGATTGATTAAGGAAGAAGGTTTTTCTTTCGAAGAAATCAGAACGTTGTTTTTAAATAAAGATGGAAATAAATTAGTTGCCGATAATATGATTCCGTTTGAAGAAATCAATTCTAAAATCTGGACAATTGGTGCTGAAATTTTCACACCTTGCGCCGCTTCAAGATTAGTTACTCAAGCGCAGATCGATAATTTAATTGCAAATGGATTAGAAGTTATTTCGTGTGGTGCAAATGTTCCTTTTGCAGACAAAGAAATTTTCTTCGGATCAATTATGGAAGAAGTGGATCATAAAGTAAGCTTAATTCCTGATTTCATTTCAAACTGCGGAATGGCGAGAGTTTTTGCTTATTTCATGGAGAAAAAAGTTCAAATGACAGATGAGGCTATTTTTAATGATACTTCTGAAACGATTAAAAATGCGATTGTTAAAGCGCATGCTTTAAGCTCATCAAAAACAAATATCAGTGCAACTGCTTTTGAGATTGCATTGAAACAATTAGTGTAATCTTTTTATACTTCATTTCTAAAACGGGCTAAATTATTTAGCTCGTTTTTTTTGCCACAGATTAAAAGATTATTTGGATTTGAACTTTGTGGTTTTATTTTCACGCAGATTTAAAATAGATTTAAGCAGATTAGTGCAGATTCATTTTAAAAATAAAAATCTGCTTAAATCTGTAAAATCTGCGTGAAAAAAACTTTGCGAACTTTGCGTTAATCTTAGCGCTCTTTGCGGTAAAATCCTCTCTTTGATTTTAAACAATTTTTACTACTTTTAAACGTTTAAAATTGAAATAATAAATTACAGAATAATGAGCGTTACGTCAAGAAATATTAGTCGTCTTACATTTCTTTTTTTGGATTGCTTTTTGGCTTTATATTAAAATCTTCTCTTTCCGACAAAAAGAAATCTTTTATAATGACTAGTATAATATTCGGAATATTGATTTTACTTCTGTTTTTTATACGTTTTTGGCCCCCATACAATCCAGAAAACAATGTTGCCCTTGCTGATGGCGGTGGCGGCGGTGGCGGAGTAACGGTAAACTTTGGCGATAGTGATTTAGGTTCCGGAGCAAATTATAAAAGTGAAGTTTTAGAAGTAAAAAACAATGTGAAACAAGCGCCTGCAAAAGCAACTCCTGAAGAGGAAGCTATAATTTCGCAGGAAAACACAACTGCAGATAATGACGTAGTTATTCCAACAAAGGAAAAACCTAAAAAACCTGTACCAGTTGAAAAACCAATACAAAAACCAGTACCTGAGAAACCGAAAGTTTCCAACTCTACAAACGACGCTCTATCAAGCATTTTAAAAGGCTCAAATAAAGGTGGCGATGGAGATGATAAAGTGGCTGGAAATAAAGGAAAATCAAACGGAAGTTTGAATTCAAATGGCTATTATGGAAGCGGTGGCTCTGGCGGAGGAACCGGAGGCGGCAACGGAACCGGGCATGGAATTGGCACAGGAAGTGGTTATGGAGCCGGAAGTGGCGGTGGTTCTGGCGGAGGATCAGGATATTCTTTAGGAAACCGAAAAGCTTTATCTAAACCTGCTCCAAAATATACTTGCAATGAGGAAGGAAAAGTTGTGGTTGAAGTTACTGTTGATCAAAACGGAAAAACAATAAGCGCAACTGCCGGAATAAAAGGGACAACTAATACAGCTCCATGTTTACTAGACCAGGCAAAAATTGCCGCAATGAACACCAAATGGGAATCTGACAGTGACGCTCCTGCAAAACAAGTTGGGAAGATTATTTATAATTTTAGTTTGAATTAAAAAACACGAATTTCACGGATTTACACGAAAATATATTCTCATAAAAAAGGCTTTCAGAAATTCTGAAAGCCTTTTTTCGTTTTGTTTGTCATTCTGAGGAACGAGGAATCACACAAGTAATTCTGCAAAGGGAGTCGCCAATCTTTGTCGAGTTTCTGGTGTGATTCCTCGTTCCTCAGAATGACAAAACTGTTGCGTAAAGTTTATTTCGAACAAAACCTGTCAACTCTAAAAACACCAGTAATTACGTAAAGAGAATCACCAATCTTTGTAGAGCTACTTGCGGAGATTCCTCGTTCCTCGGAATGACAAGATTGTGTTGAAGTTACTTTATTTCTCGAATACTAAAATCGCCTTGTTTCCGCGTGAGGGATAGAAGCAATCCGCCACGGCGGAGCGGATAGCCCGACCGCAATAAAAAAATGGGCCTATCAACACTTTGTTGATTAGCCCATTTTTTTATTGTGGTCACGCCCTAATGATCATTTTACTTCGGACTAGTAGCAATTACAAACTTCAAATTGTTCTTCACTCCTATCTGCAAAACATCAACTAAATCCTGTACTTGTAAATTAAACGGAATTCGGACTACAACTGTTTGTTCTTTGTCTGTTCCTATTTTAGACATTAAACTCGTTTCTAGATTTTCAAAATCAACTGGTTCTTTGTCAATGTAGAATTTTTTATCTTCAGTAACCGATAAACTTATTAATTGCTTATTCGTTTTTTCATTTGCTTTAGCTTTCGGCAACGTCATTTTAATCACATTAGGATTTGCCAGCGTTGAAATAATTAGGAAAAACAACAACAGGAAAAACATAATATCACTTAATGACGAAGTCGCCACCTCAGCATGAAATCTTCTTTTTCTCTTGATCGACATAGCTTATGCTCTTTGAATTATATTGACAAATTCTAATATTTGTTTTTGAATTTTCAAGGCGAAATTATCAATTTTTCCGTTTAATAAGTGGTAAGCTGAATATGCAATAATACCCACAATTAATCCAGAACCTGAACTGATCATTTTCTCGTACAAACCTCCAGAAATGTTTCCGATACTGATATTTTCTGTCACCGAAATACTGTAGAAAATCTTAATAACTCCAGAAATTGTTCCGATGAAACCAAGCGTTGGAGCAATACCCGCAATAAGTCCAAGATGACCTAAATGTTTTTCCATTTCGCCAATTTCAATATCAGCGACGCGGTCCATGTTTGATTCAATTTCTGCAATTGGCCTTCCAATTACTAAAACGCCTTCTTTTAATATATTTCCTGCCGCAGTGTTGCTTCTTTCTACAATTGTTCTTGCCAATTCAATATTACCAGCATTCAATTTATCGCCAACATCTTGCATCAATCGGCTGTCAATTTTTGACGCTCTGCTGATATACATGTAACGTTCAAAAATGACATAAATAGTATAAAACAATAAAATAGCGATTGGAATAAGAAAAACTCCTCCTTTCATGATGAACCCAAACATTGAAATTTCTTGTTCTGGAGCGATTTTTTCGATAACTACGTTAGATGCTTGCGTTTGCGATGGTATCTGTTTGTAATTGAATGAAGCTAAACATATTTTAATTCTTGTTTTTATGATTAATTCTAAAAATTATTTGAAATTTGCACTAAAGATAATTTTCGCTGTAATATTAAACTACAAAAATCGAAATTTATTTCAATCAACCACTATTTTATCTGAATAAATGAACTATCAAGAGACTACAAATTGGATGTTTAATCAGCTTCCAATGTACCAGACGCAGGGCGCTTCGGCATACAAAGAAGATTTGACTAATATTAAATTATTGGTAGCGCATCTTGATAATCCAGAAACCAAGTTAAAATGCATTCATGTTGCTGGGACAAACGGAAAAGGCTCAACTTCACATATGCTTGCATCCGTTTTACAAGAAGCTGGATATAAAGTTGGATTGTACACTTCTCCACATTTAAAAGATTTTAGAGAAAGAATCAAAATAAACGGCCAAGAAATTTCGGAAGATTTTGTAATTGAATTTATTGAAAAACATAAAAGCTTTTTTGAGGCTAATGCTATGAGCTTCTTCGAAATGTCTGTTGGATTGGCTTTTGATTATTTTGCTTCCGAAAAAGTGGATATTGCTATTATCGAAGTTGGTTTGGGTGGAAGATTAGACGCTACAAATATTATTAAACCTTTGGTTTCTGTTATTACCAATATTGGTTTAGATCACACACAATTTTTAGGAAATACACTTGAAGCAATTGCTGGAGAAAAAGCCGGAATCATAAAACCAAATATTCCAGTTGTTATCGGCGAATATACAAATGAAACGCAACCTGTATTTTTGGCGAAAGCCGAAGAAAATAAAGCTCCGATTTATTTTGCTTCTGATTTGATTTCAGAAGTTTTCCCTTCTGATTTAATTGGCGATTATCAATTTCATAATAAAAAAACGGTACAGCAGACGATTCAGATTTTAAATGAAACCACCGATTTTAAAGTTTATGAAGAAAGTCTGAAATCAGGATTATTGAAAGTTGTAAAAAATACAGGGCTTCAAGGCAGATGGCAACAACTTGGCGAAAATCCGAAAATTATTTGTGACACTGCACATAACAAACACGGTCTTGCTATTGTTATGAATCAGCTTCAAAAGGAAACTTATGAAAATTTGCATATTGTTTTGGGTGTTGTAAACGACAAAGATCTGGATTCAATTTTGCCACTGTTCCCTAAAAAAGCTAAATATTATTTCTGCAGACCCGATTCTCCGAGGGGATTAAACACTGAAATTCTGCAAGATACAGCTAAAAAGTATGATTTGATAGGTGAAAAATACGATTCTGTCGAAAATGCTTTTTCGGCAGCCGAAGAAAAAGGTCGCAAAAAGCGACTTTATATATGTTGGTGGCAGTACTTTTGTAGTCGCAGAGTTGCCGTTAAACATAAAAATTTAACGTTTATCGATAAAACACCACTTTTACAACTACCTGTTTATTAATGAGTTAAATTTGTTTACTTTTTTTTAACCAAACAAATTTAATCATGAAAACAAGAAGTACACTTTTAGGGCTCGTCCTATGGATGACCTTATGGTGCGTAGCCACGTACGCACAAGACAAAGCCCCCGAAAAAGAAAAACCAGTCTTTATCACCATGACGACCCTGCATCGGAGTTTGGATGGAAAAGCTAAAGACTGGAAGGCCACTGAACAGGAATATTTTGACAAAGTTACCAGCAAAAATGATCTTATTATCGGTTCAGAGCTTCTGACTCATTATTATACGGATGACAATACTGAAGTTGTTTTAGTAAGTGTTTACAAAAATTGGGAAGACATCGAAAAAGCAAATGCCATTAGCGACGAACTTGCCAAAAAAGCTTGGCCAGATGAAAAAGCTAGAAAAGCATTTTTTGAAAAATACGATGCTTTTTATACCCAAAAACATTCTGATGAAATTTATCAGAGCATCACTTCTATTGGTGAAAAAGCCTATAAAGATGTTACTAAAAAACCAATGATTATTTACATTCGAAAATCAGAAATGAGTGGAAAAGGAAAAGGACAGAATCTTAAAGAATTTAATGACAAAATCACTTTTAAGGATCCGTATATAAAAGCATATTATCCGTTCCGACATTCTTGGGGTTCCAGCAAGCACTGATTTTATGGAAGCCTTTTTCTATGATTCCTTAGCCGATATGGAGAAATCAAGTGAAAAAATAGACGAACTCATTAAATCAACTTGGCCAAATGAAAAAGATGCCGATGCTTTTTTTGATGAATTGGAAAAATCTTTCACTGGAAAACACAGTGATTACATCTACAGAAACGTTCCGACGCTTTCAAAGTAAAAAATACCTAAAAAATTTACGCTTATAACATTTTCTGCCTCAACAAGATAGAAAACACATTAAAAAAAGTTTAAATTTTTAGTGTGTTTTCTTTGCAGAACTCAAAAACTAGCGTATATTTGCACTCGCAATCACAAAATGATAGCAACCTAGTAAAATAGGGCGATTAGCTCAGCTGGTTCAGAGCACCTCGTTTACACCGAGGGGGTCGGGGGTTCGAACCCCTCATCGCCCACAAAAAACTCCTTAAGAAATTAGGGAGTTTTTTTTACGCCTTACTAAGCGTTGATGGATTTTAAATCCAATCTTTTAATTTGGGGAGATACTCAAGCGGCCAACGAGGGCAGACTGTAAATCTGCTGTGTGAACTTCGCAGGTTCGAATCCTGCTCTCCCCACAAAATTTAAAAAACTCCAAAGTCATTTGATTTTGGAGTTTTTTTTATGATTCCATTTTTTGCTAATCCTATCTGCTTAGTTTTTTCTTGTCTCTCTGCAAACGAAATAAAAAAGAGCCAACGAATTCAATTGAAATAAAAACATTCCATATCTGAATTGTCCAAATGGAATAGCGATGCATAATAGAACAAAAGCAATAAAAGAGAGGAATGTATTTAAAAATGCAAGCATCGATATTTCGAAATTTCGTAAGGTAAAAACCCAAATAATGAAATTTAGAAACATAATTATCGTAAAAATCGACAACACCGAAATTTCAAAATCTAACGCTAAATCATAACCCGTTAAAGACGCACTGTTTTCAGCTTTTTCAAAAGCTTCATTTTTCTTCAATGGATCTTGAGAATCAGAATGCGTTCTAAAAATTTCAGATGGCGACTTAAGAGAATCATGTGAACACATCTGAAAAAAAGGAAGAAAGAAAATCAATATTCCGAATGTAGACAAAACCCTTTTTATGTTTTTGTAGCTCATTTCAATTCTTGATTATTTCCTAAAATTTACTCTCCAATATTTTAATTATTGTCTTTTGAAACTTTTCAGGTTCATCTTGATGAATTTGATGTCCTGAATTTTCAAACAAAAACAAATCCTTTTTTGGTGCTTCTAATTCCTTAAAATAGGCTTCTGTTATTTTTGTTGATGTCTGAATATCATTTTTACCAACAAAAAAGTAAACGGGACAATCTACTTTCTTTAAAGTCTTTGGCAAATCAATATTCATAACTTCTTGCCAAACCGGCCACCAGGTTTTTGACCATTGCGAAAAAATAGTTTTAAAATTGTTACTTAATGCCATTTTTTGCCCTTCTTTATAAAAAAGCCACTTTCGTAGGTAAAACAAATCTTTATCATTTGTAAAAGGAATATTTATTTTCGCCAACTCTTGACTAGCATCTGGATTGTCTTTCAAAGTAGTTTTTAAAATCTGCAACAATTCTTGCTCACTTGCTAATTGACTGATAACAGGATTTACAGCAAAGTAAGCATGCAGGAGTTCGGGATGATTTTTAACCATATAAAAACCCAAAACATTCCCCCAGGAACTTCCCAACAAGTATATTTTTTCTTGATTTAATTCTTTTATCAAAAAACAGACAACTTCATAAGTATCCGCTCCCATTAGTTCCACTGTAGGTTGAACCGGTGACTGATTTAATTTTAAAGTTTTCCCCGCATCACGCTGATCCCATTGAACAATTGTGAAATTATTTTTCAGAATAGAAGTAAAAGAGCGTGCATTATTCATCATTGACCCTCCCGGACCACCTGCTAAAAAAAGAAGTATCGGTTTATTCGAATCATCTGTTTTGATTTCTATGACTTGTTTAATGCCTCCTATTTCAAGTGTTAATTGTGAATCTATTTTTCTCGAAACGTTTTGAGAATTCGTTTCTGTTTTATTTTGCCCAATGGAATTACAAATAGGAAACAAAATGACGAACAAGACTATTGACAATTTTCTTTTCATATTTTCAAAAATGATTTTTTTTAAAATTTAAACTGTTTTGCTTATTTAACCATCTTCAAATAAATCCCTTCAATAGTTGCATTGTGCCCAAATTGTCCTTCAAAATCTCCTTTTGTATATTTTACAACTACAAATTCAGGATAGAAAATCACTTTAAATTGATTGTTTTTTTCTTCGGGAAGACTGTAAACAAAACTGTTTCCGGCAATATTGACTTCAGTTTCATCAATATTGGCAATATTTCGAGCTGGATCGCTTGTTACTGAGAAAATACTGAATCGGAATTTACCATTTTTAAGCTTTTCAATCTGAAAATCGCCTTGCGATCCTTTTTCGCTATAGCCATAATGGTAATCAGCAGTCGTTATGAAAGCATTTTGAGAAAGCATTTTTTGCTTCTTAATCGGATTTGCTAATTTCAGGCTTAATGATTTTCTAGACTTTGGTGAAAACCAATCTCCAACAAATTCAGTTTCTGTTGGTTTTCCGGTGATGATTCCTGAAATATTCCCGCTTTTTTCAAATTCTAGAATTCTATAGCTTTTATCATCTTTCACGGATCCAATCACTTTAATTGGAGTTTTGTTTTTTGTATCAAGATATATGATTTCTCCAGTAATTATTCCTTTAGAAATCGAGTACGATAAAGAAATTGGTATTTTATTGTTGAGTGTTCCTGTCCAAGTTAGTTGAGTTACATTTTGCGCCTTTATAGTCAAACTTATTAGCGCCATGAAAACAAAAAGCAAATATTTGGAATGTTTCATTTTAATTGTTTTGTCTTAGTTTACTCAAAACTAACAATTAAAGAAATAGATTACAAGTGTAAACCAAATATTACTTTAAGCAACTTCCTCTCGGCTTGTCACCTTCACGAAGTACAATATCAGAATGAAGGAATTCTGCAGCTAGCAATCGAATCTTTTACTTTTACGGCGCTGCGTTTTAGCATTTCGGCTTCAAATTCATTCAAGACACTTTCTCGAAGTCCTACTTTTTTCCAATGCGATAATGATTTGCAACCTTTTGTAATCGCTCGAGCAAGCGACAGCGCATCTAGCAAAGCCTGATTTGCTCCTTGCCCTTTAAACGGACTCATTGGATGTCTTGCGTCGCCAATTAACGTTACATTCCCTCCTTTTTTAATACTTCGGCGTTGAGCAATTCGCGGTCGTAAACGGGATAACCAGAAATTTGAGCTTCTTGCGTCGCCTTTAAAATTTGAGGAATTGGCTCGTGCCATTTTGTTCTCTTAATTGCTTCTTCTTTTAATGCCTCAGTACCTTTTGAACTTAAATCTTTAGCTTCATTTTCTGGCATCGGGAAACTTAATTGCCACATTACAGAATCTGATTTATAAGGCATAATGTAAATTCGCTCGTTTCCATTTGCGGTTTGAAATACTGTCGCCGAATCCAATAATGAACTTTCAACTCCTTCAAGCGCACTCAAAGGACAAATGCCTAAAATCACTATACAATCCAAATAACGCAAAGGAGCAATATCTTCGTCAATCGATAATTTTCGAACTGAACTTCGAATACCATCTGCTCCTACTACAAGAGTAGCTTTTTCACTTTTTATTTCATCGTTTACCGAAAAATTCAGCGTAAAACTTTGATCATCGTTTTGTTGAAAATCTATTAATTGATGTCCCCATTTTATATTTTCATTTTCTCCAAGCTGATGAAGCAATTCCAAACGCAAAGATTGACGGGCGATATGGATATTGGAACGTTTTTTAAATGTTTTGGCTTCAGCTGGAATCCATTTTCTTACTCCCCACTCTCCAATTACTTTTCCATCGGTCGTATGGACCAAATGTCTAGTTGAAACAACGCCATCTTTTAAATCTAAAATTCCTAAACCTGCAATCGCTTTGCTGGCTTGTTGCAAAGTAAGTCCGTATCCTTGCGAACGTGCTTCGAAATTTTGGTCGCGCTCATAAATCGTAAAAGGAATACCACGATGAAGACAAGCTACAGCCAAAGCCACACCTCCAATTCCGCCACCGATAATGGCAACATGAGGATATTTTTCAACATCAGCCACAGGAAAAAAAGCAGACGAAATTATTCCGGTTCCGCCACAATTAGAACATATGATTTTGTGGGCTTTTGGTCGAACGGGAACATTTCCTTCTCCATTAGATTTTTCAAATTGTTCTAATTCGAATTGGAATTGGAGTCGTACTTTTTTACTAAGTCGCTGGCTTTTTTTGCCACGTCCTTCGCATACCTCACAAATTTTCCAGTTTGTTGCTTCGTTTTTCACTTTTCCTTTATTTCAGTATTTTTTGCCTCTTTCAGCAATCGTACAAAATTAAGGCAAAACTTTACAATTTCATTAAAAGTATTAAACCATTAATTTGTTTAACTTAGTTTATTAACTATTCTAAAAACTAAAGTTTATGAAAACTAAAATGATATGGGCAAACTTGGTTTCGCATGATTTGCAAAGAACAATACAATTTTATTCGGAGCTTGGATTCAAGCAAAACGGAAAAGAAACAGAAGAATTGGTAAGTTTTACTTATGGAGACAACAACTTTGTGATCAACTTTTTTATTCCAAAAAGATTTGACAATGCCATGCGAGGAAAAGTTGCTGATGCTAAAAATGAAAATGAGATCATCTTTTCTTTATCTGCAGAAAGCCGAGAAAATGTAGATAAATGGTATGAAATCGTAAAAAAAGCTGGAGCAAAAATATTTTCAGAACCCGAAAATTTTCAGCAAGGTTATACTTTTGGATTTACCGATCCTGACGGACATAAATTTAATTTTTTATATTGGCCCGGAATGTAACCACTGCATCCAATTAAAAAGCTCCATCAGAAATAATGGAGCTTTATTTTTTATATGGCCTTCTAGAAAATATTATTAAATATTTAAATCTCGTCGGTTTTAAAAAAATTTAAGAAACCTTATTTTTCAAATTAGTATATTTGGCGCACTTTGAACAATTATAAATCCTCGATTTAAGGAATAAAACTTTATAAATCTGCTGTGCTGTAAATGAAACCTGTAAAGTTCATATATATCGTTTTGCTATCGTCGCTCTCTTTTTTCAGAGGCGCCGAAACGGTTCAGCAATCCATTCCTTTTTCTAATTGTATTACATTGGATAGTGTTGCCGCAGACGACTCACTTTCCTCTTCTGATTTTTCTTCTTCAAAAAATCTAGAAGTTCATTATATCATCAAGAAGAAAATAAAATCCAGAGCTACTATTTCGCAACAAAGCACAATCAAGGCTCCGTATTTTAGCAACTTAATAAATTTCAAGCTTTATAAAAAAGCTTAATATATGGTATCGCTTCAATATACCAGGTTCAAAGGCATACTTATTTGCATTTGTACCAACTTTTCTAAACTACCAAATTTCGTTGTTTTTTCAGTTTCAGATGTATTTCTGGGATAATTTTTCATGCCTTTATGGTACATGAATAGCTACCGCTGTAAAAACATTTTCTAAATCGGAACTTTTCGAAAAAAGAAAAGCATCCGAACACATTTCTATTTTTCAATTCCAAATTCATACTCCCTGTATTCAAGCTAAAAGGGAGAAGATCTATTTATTCAAAAATTAAAACCTAATGATTAATAATTATAAAAATCCATTTCTTTTATTCATCTTGACTTTATTCGTTTTAGTCTCATGCGGCGATAAATCAAAAAAAGATTCAAATAACATAAAAACGGTTCCTGTTTATAAGGTAACTCTAAAAGATACCATAGTTTCGAGCAAATTTGTTGCAGATGTGCATGCTAAAAACAATGTAGAAATCCACGTTCGAATTCCGGGTTTACTAGACAAAGTTTATGTTAGCGAAGGACAAAAAGTAAAAAAAGGGCAAATCCTTTTCAAAATAAGCGATGTTGAACTTCAGATTCAGCTTTTAAAAGCCGAAGCCGTTTTCAAAAGCACGAAAGCCGATTTAAGGATCGCAACTGTAGAATTAGAACAAGCTCAAACCCTTTTCAATAAAAAAGTAATTGCAGACAAAGAATTAGAATTATCTAAAGCAAAATATGAAGCCGCTTCCGCGAAAGTAGCACACGCAGTTGCTGAAAAAACAGCGATCAATCAACAAATTAGTTTTACGACAATTCTCGCGCCTTTTGATGGAACAGTAGATAGAATTCCGTTTAAAGAAGGAAGTCTTATTGAAAATGGTTCGTTACTGACCACTATTTCTCAATTAGACGATGTGTATGCGTATTTCTCAATTCCTGAAGACACTTATTTTCAAATGATGGAAGACAAAACCTTAAACACGCAAGGCGACATCAAATTGGTATTGCCAAACGGAATGGTTTACGATCAAAAAGGAGAATTAAGAACTGCCGATGGGGAAATCAACAGAGAAACGGGCTCTATTCAATACAAAGCAAAATTTCACAATCCGCAAGGGTTTATCAAACACGGAACTTCTGGAAAACTGATTATTTCAGAGCCAAAAACCAATGCAATTTTAATTCCACAGAAAGCTGTTTTTTCTATTCAGGACAAACAATACGTTTTCCGCGTGAACAAAGATGGAGTAGTTAAAATGACGAATGTTACAATTGAAACGACTCTGGATGATGTTTACATCTTGAACGAAGGTCTAAAAAGCGACGACCTAATTGTACAAGAAGGCACACAATCATTGAGAGACGGCGATAAAATCAACATGAAACAAATGTAGATTATCGATCTGTAAAACAGTTATTTAATTATTTATCTAAAACATTTAAAATGATAGAGTTATTTATCAGGAGGAAAATATTGTCATTAATCATCTCGGTTATGATAGTCCTTCTAGGATTGCTGGCGTTGTTTCAGCTTCCTATTACCCAATTTCCAGATATTGTACCACCGTCTGTAACCGTTACAGCAAAATATACAGGAGCAAACGCAGAGGTTTCTGCCAATGCCGTCGCCCTACCTTTAGAAAGAGCCATAAATGGAGTTCCTGGAATGACGTATATGTCAACCGTAACTTCTAATGATGGTTTGACTTTAATTCAGGTTTTCTTTGAAGTAGGAACCGACCCCGATCTAGCCGCAGTAAACGTGCAGAACCGTGTAACCACAATACTGGACGAACTTCCAGAAGAGGTAATTCGTGCCGGAGTTACGACCGAAAAAGAGGTAAACAGTATGTTGATGTACTTGAACATTACAAGTACCGACAAAACTCAAGATGAGCAGTTTATCTTCAACTTTACCGATATTAATATTCTTCAGGAATTAAAACGTATTGATGGTGTCGGACGTGCCGAAATCATGGGGCAGAAAGAATATTCGATGCGCGTTTGGCTGGATCCAGAAAAGATGCTTTCGTATAATATTTCGGCAAATGAAGTTATTGCTTCACTTCAAAAACAAAACATTTCGGCCGCACCGGGTAAAGTCGGTGAAGGTTCTGGACAAATGAACAATCAGTCGCAATACGTAATTAAGTACGGCGGAAAATTCTTTGAACCAAAACAATACGAAGAAATTCCGTTGAGAGCCAATCCAGACGGAACGATTTTAAGATTGAAAGACATTTCAAAAATCGAATTTGGTGCGATGAGTTACGGAATGGTTTCTAAAACCGACGGAAAACCTTCTGCGTCAATCATGTTGAAACAACGTCCAGGTTCGAATGCTTCTGAGGTAATTGCAAGTGTAAAAGAAAAAATGGCAGAACTGAAAATGTCTTCTTTTCCTCCTGGAATGGAATTTAATATTGCTTATGACGTTTCACGCTTCCTTGACGCTTCTATTCATGAGGTTTTAAGAACTTTGGTTGAAGCCTTTATTTTAGTGGCATTTGTGGTTTTCATTTTCCTTCAAGATTGGAGATCGACTTTAATTCCAGTTTTAGCAGTTCCTGTGGCACTTATTGGTTCATTTACCTTTATGTCAATGATGGGATTCTCAATCAACTTATTGACGCTTTTCGCTTTAGTACTTTCCATCGGAATTGTGGTCGATAACGCGATTGTCGTTGTCGAAGCCGTCCACGTAAAAATATCCGAAGAACACATGTCGCCAATGGAAGCTACCATTAGCGCCATGAAAGAAATTACAGGTGCCGTTATAGCGATTACCATTGTAATGGTCGCCGTATTTATTCCTGTTGCATTCTTGAGCGGTCCTGTTGGGGTTTTCTACAGGCAGTTCTCTTTAACAATGGCGATTAGTATTGTAATTTCTGGTATTAACGCACTTACCCTTACTCCTGCTCTTTGTGCTATTATGCTAAAAGCGCACGATCCTAACAAAGAGAAAAAATCGCTTTTAGACCGTTTCTTCCATAGATTCAATCATTGGTTTGATAATATTACTTCAAAATACATCAAAATATTAGTAAAATTTGCTGATCGCAACACTGTAACCGTTGGTTTATTAGTGCTTTTCTGTGTTCTAACTTGGGGAACAACAAAATTCTTAGCTTCAGGATTTATCCCTACTGAAGATCAGGGAATGGTTTACGTAAGTGTTACAACGCCACAAGGAGCAACGGTAGAACGTACAGAAAAAGCTTTGGACGAAGTAACCAAAATTGCCCAAGGAATTAAAGGTGTTGACAACGTAACAACTCTTGCCGGATACAGTATTGTAACCGAAATCGCTGGAGCTTCTTACGGAATGGGAATGATCAACTTAAAAGACTGGAGCGAACGTGATATTTCGGTTACCGAATTTATGGCGGAACTTACAGAAAAAACCAAAAACATTACCGATGCTCAAATCGAGATTTTTGCGCCGCCAACCGTTCCTGGTTTTGGTAACACCAGTGGTTTCGAGCTTCGTTTATTGGATAAATCTGGAGGAAGCATCACAAATACCGATAAAATAACCAAAGAGTTTATCAAAGAATTAAACGCTTCACCAGAAATTCAGAATTCTTTCTCGAGTTTTGATGCCACTTTCCCGCAATATTTAATTCATATTGATTATGATTTGGTAGCTAAAAAAGGAATTTCGGTAGACAATGCCATGTCGACTTTACAGACTATGTTGGGTTCCTTTTATGCCACCAACTTTATCCGTTTTTCTCAAATGTATAAAGTGATGGTTCAAGCAAGTCCGCAATTCCGTCAAAATCCAGAAAGCATTTTGGATATGTATTTGAAGAATGATGCAGGCGAAATGGTTCCGTTCTCTACTTTCATCAAATTAGAAAGAGTTTACGGTCCAGAGGTTCTAACGCGTTATAATATGTACATGTCGGCTATGATTAATGGTGAACCAGCTGAAGGTTACAGTTCTGGAGATGCCATTGCTACTGTTGAAAGAATAGCCGCAGAAAAACTGCCAAGCCGTTTTGAAGTAGAATGGTCTGGTATGACGCGTGAAGAGATTTTATCTGGTAACCAAACAACATACATTTTTGCACTTTGCATACTTTTTGTATACTTATTATTGGTCGCTCAATACGAAAGTTTATTGCTTCCGTTCCCTGTATTATTAAGTCTTCCGGTTGGAGTTTTTGGTTCTTACCTTGCCCTTGTAATGGTTGGACTAGACAATAATATTTATGCTCAAGTGGCACTCGTCATGCTGATTGGTCTGCTCGCCAAAAACGCCATTCTGATTGTAGAATTCGCCATGGCACAAAACAAACTCGGGCGAGACATTGTCGAAGCGACAATTGAAGGAGCAAGACTTCGTTTCCGTCCTATTTTGATGACCTCTTTCGCTTTTATTTCAGGATTGATTCCGCTTTGTATCGCTTCTGGTGCGGGTGCAATTGGTAACCGTTCGATCGGTACTGCCGCCGCGGGTGGAATGTTAATCGGAACCGTGTTTGGTCTTTTGATTATTCCTGGACTTTACATACTGTTTGCGAAATTGGAAAAACGAATGAGTAAGTCAAACAATTAATTCGTTGAGCAAAATAGATTAAATAAATCTAATTTGATCTGCAACAATCTTTTAAAATCTGCGTGAAATATTTTTTGCGCATAGATTTTTTCATGCAGATTAATATAGATTAAAGCAGATTTAGACAGATTAATCTAAGCTAACGAATACGATTGAAAAATGCTTAGCAGATAGAACAAATTAAATTAAACAATGAAAGAAATATTAAATCAATATAAAAATGCTGATATGCATTTTCTAAGGACAATCAAAAGTGCCGTTGTAATAACCGGAATTTTACTTTTGGCGACTTGTTCAGTACCAAAAGTCAGTACAAAACTAGACGCGGCAAAGCTTCCAGAAAATTTTGATGCAAAAAGAAAAGTAGCTTCCAACGAAACTTTTATCCCATTAAAAACAGAAACCTTTTTAAAGATCCAAAACTAGAAGCTTTATTAAAGAAAGCTATTGCCAAAAATCCTGATTATTTAATTATGCAGGAACGAATTTTGATTGCCAATTCACATTTAAAAGTGGCAAAACTGGCGCTTCTTCCCTCTTTAGATTTTGTTGCCGATGCATCTGGAACACATTTCGGGAAATATACGATGGAAGGAGTTGGTAACTTTGATACCAACTTCTCTCAGAATATTACAGACAAACAAAAAATCAACGAGAATGTTTCTCCTAACTTTTTCTAGGAGCAAAAGTTTCTTGGGAAGCTGATATCTGGGGAAAACTAAACAATCGTAAAAAAGCCGCTCAGCAACGTTTTTTTGCTTCTCAACAAGGAATGCGTTTATTACAGACACGTCTTTTGGGCGATGTTGCCGATTTGTATTTTAAATTGATTGCTCTAGACAAACAAGTCGCGATTTACGATAACAACTTAAAAACGCAAGAAAAAGCGTTAGATATTGTTTCGGCACAAAGATCAGTTGGAAAAGCTACAGAATTGGCTGTACAGCAATTTAATGCGCAAAACAATAACATTCATGCCGAAGCTTCAGAATTAAAATTAAGCATCGATCAGACTGAAAAAGCTTTATTGACTCTTTTGGGTGAATATGGCGGGAAAATTGACCGAAGCGACGATTTTCTAGCCGGCCATTTAGAAGTTCTAAACCAAAAAATCAGCGTAGATTCTATCATTCATAAAAGACCCGATGTATCTGAAGCGTATTTCGAATTATTAGCCAGCAATGCCGATGCAAAATCAGCTCGAGCCGCCTTTTTCCCAACAGTAAATCTGAGCGGATATGCTGGTTTCAATTCATTTTCATTCAATACTTTTTTTGATGCTGGTTCTTTCGCTTGGCAATTATTGGGTGGATTAACCGCTCCTGTATTCAATAAAGGACAGATCAAACAGGAATTTTATGTTTCTAATAGAAGACAGGAAATCTCTTTTCTTCAATATCAAAATGCAGTGACAACAGCTTTTAACGAGTTAAGTGCTTTACTGCATAGAAATGAAGCTTATGAAGATGTTTTAAAATACAAACTAAACGAAATTGATCATCTAGAAATTGCTGTAAATGTCTCAAACGATTTGTATTTGAGCGGTTATGCCAATTATCTGGAAATCATTAACGCACAAAAAATAAATTGCAGGCAGAATTGGATTTTGTCGATATCCAACTTCGAAATGCAAACTCGCAAATATTGCTTTACAAAGCTTTAGGCGGAGAAATAAATTAGTTTAATTTTTGGTCAAAAATCGCTTCTGTTTATAATAGCTCATCGCAGAGGTTGTTTTATATCCCATTTCAAATCGAAATGGGATTTTTTTATTAAAATTTCGCTCATTTCCCGTTTACTTTTTACCTTTATTCTAAAATACTAAAATTCCATTGATGGATATTTTCAAAATCTTTGATCTTATTTATGAACTTCCTGAACAGTCAAAATTGGCTTTGCAAAATAATGTCTCCGAAATTGCCTTTTCAAAAGGACATATTTTATTAAAAGCAAACAAAATAGAATCTAATATTTATTTTATAAAAAAAGGATTGGTTAGAGCTTTTGTAGAAAGAGATAATGAAGTCACATTTTGGTTTGGAAAAGAAGGCGAAACCGTCATTTCAATGAAAAGTTATGTGGAAGATCAACCCGGATATGAAAATATTGAACTTCTGGAAGATTGTGAATTATACGAACTCAAAACTGAAAATCTTAGAAAACTCTTTAATGAAGATGTTCATATTGCAAACTGGGGTCGGAAATTCGCTGAAAAAGAATTGATCAAAACCGAAGAAAGATTAATTTCGAAGCAATTCAAAAATGCCTCTGAAAGATATTTAGAATTAATGAAAGATCATCCCGAATTATTGCAAAGAGTACAATTAGGACATATTGCTTCTTACTTAGGAATTACTCAAGTGAGTTTAAGCAGAATTCGAGCAGAATTAAAATAACCTTTTTAAGAGATTTTTTTCAATTTCGCCCATTAGATTATATTTAAATCTGAGCAAATCCGCTTTAATCTGTATAAATCTGCGTGAAAAAAATTCAACGCAAAAAGTATTTCACGCGGATTATAAAAGATTTTAGCAGATTAAATTAGATTTTGCTTGTTGAACGAAACGATAAAAATAATTTCATTTTTTATCATTTGTTAAATAATTTCTGATTTCCATGAAGGAACTTTGCACCTCAAAATTTAACTCTATGAACTGGATTATTTTAATCATTGCAGGTCTATTTGAAGTAGCCTTCGCATCATGTCTTGGAAAAGCAAAAGCAACAACTGGAACGGAAATGTATTATTGGTACATTGGTTTCTTCATATCTTTAACTGTAAGTATGCTTTTATTAATGAAAGCGACTGAAACACTGCCTCTTGGAACTGCTTACGCGGTTTGGACAGGAATTGGAGCAGTCGGGACTGTATTGGTTGGAATCTTTATTTTTAAAGAACCTGTCGCTTTCTGGAGATTATTCTTTTTAGCGACTTTAGTTGGTTCTATTGTGGGTTTAAAAGCGGTTTCTCACTAAAAAAAATATTTTTTTGTTTCAAGTTTCAGGTTTCAAGTTACTTAACGTGAAACTTGAAACCTGAAATTAATTCTTAGAGATTTCCAATAAAGTTATAAAAACAAAAACTCCTTAATTTCTTAAGGAGTTTTACTTTTATAGAGAATATTATTTTTACAATCCTCTGCTTTTTTCTCTTTCTGCAAATTTTTTAAATTGTTTGCATTTGCCAATGCGATTATTCCTAATGATAACGGAACAACCGTTAACGCACTAAATTTTCCTTTTACAATTGTGAGCCAAATTCCCGCCGCAAACAAGATCAAGGCGAAAAATATCAACATGTAAAGCATTGTTTTTATTAGTTTTTCATTTTTAAGCAATTCTTCATTGCTCATTTCTTCTGGTTTTTTGGCGACCATAATTTGGTCGTGGTTTTAGGATTAAATTTAAATTTAGTTATACAAATAAAGTCAAAACTTTAACCTAATGCAATAATTAATAAATAAATAACTATAAAAATGCTACCTGGTCTAATCTGCAAATCGACTAAAAGAAAAATCTTTTTCACGCATCATCAATTCATTTTTGCGGGTTTCAATTTGCGCTTCTTTGGCATAAACAAACATTTGTTTTTCATAATCTGCAATTGCCGTTTCAATAGTTTCGAATTTTCCATTTGTCAAATTTTCTACTAAAATCATTGCATCAACTAAACCAATATTCGCTCCTTGTCCAGCAAAAGGAGGCATTAAATGTGCTTGCGTCGCCAATAAGCGTTATAGGCAAAATGCGATTTTTTTCCATTCTTTTTCTAATGAAATTTTGCGCGTTGGCAATCCAACAAAAAATGATGTTGCACTGAATAATTGTTTGTAGGTTTCATTCCAATCTGAAAAACGATTTTCAAGGAAAGAAACAATTTCTTTAAGATTTTTAAAATTTAATTCGTTTTCGGGAATCCAGTTTGAAGGTGTTTTAAAAATGACATTATAGCTCAAAGAGTCTTTATTCTTCGGATTTGCCACTAATAAATTTCCGTTATGCGACGTCATTAAAATATTGCCGTCAGACAAATCCAAAAAATCTTTGCAATTTATTTCGGCTTGAGAAACTTCACCTTGAATCATATAGGTTCCAGTTTCTTCGACTTCGGCATCCGTAATATATTTTCTAATCGCCGACATTCCGCCATTTGCTCCAATGATAAAATCTGCGATTGCGGTTTCTTTATTTTCAAAATGCAAAATCCATGTTTTGTCTTTTACTTCGAGTTCAGTGACCTTACTGTTCCAAACAACCGTGTTTTCTTCTAAACTTTCTAGCAATAAAGTTCGAAGATCATTTCTGTTGATTTCGGGATTGTCCAGAGCTTCTTCGACAGTAACTTTTCTAGAATTTAAAATCTTGCCTTTTTCATCTGCAATAGTTCTTCCCATCGGAATTGCCAATTCAAAATAACGTTCTAAAAGTCCTACTTTTTGCATCGCGTCTTGCCCCGAACCTTTATGTAAATCGAGCGTTCCACCCCAAATTCTGGTTTGGGCATCTTTGTCTCTTTCGTAAACTTTAACATCGATTCCTTTTTGTTGTAGTAATATTGCCATGGTTAAACCAACTGGCCCAGCGCCAATAATGGCTATTTTTTTATTTTGAAGTAACATATTTTGTATCGTTTAATGTGATACAAAATTGCGAAGAAAGCAGTTGCTGAAATAGTAAAAATCAGTCGTTTTGTGGAGGCAGTTTTTTAATCGCCAAAATATCCATGAAACGATCATCGGTGTTTTTACTGAGTTCTTTTGGCGTAACGCCGGAGTATTTTTTTATTTCTTTAATAAAATGATTTTGATCTGTGAAATTTAATTCAGGGTAAAGTTTGCCTTCGCTTAAATCTTTGAACGAAGATCCGAAACGCAAAATCTTGCAATATTCTTTAAGCGAAATTCCGAATTGCTGATTAAAATAACGGTTGATCTGACGACTGCTCCAAAACACTTTTTCTGAAAGTTCTTTTACCGTAATGGTTCCGTGCGAAGTATAAATCAATTCAAACAGTTTTTTCTTTCTGTCGTCTATTGGTTTTACAGAAATTAAATTGATTTTCTGCGTTACTTTTTTCTGAAAATTTTCTAAACTTTCTGTATCAGTTTCTTCAAATTGCCAAAAGTCATTCGGAATTTCTTTTCCTGCGTTTAAAACATCTTTTATAGAATCTCCGAATAAATATTCTACTGCTAAAAGCTTAAAACCAACAGAAAATATTTTGGCATCTTTAGCAATATTCACCTGACTTGGAACTGTATCCAATCCGCGAATTGACATTTCCCATTCTTCTGAATTCATTTTCATTAGTGTCATATCCACCATTCCGTTTGGGAGAATCGTTCCAGGAATATCCTTTCCCGATTTGTTTTCCACCATCCAAAAGCTGTGAACAAAATGCGAAATAGAATCGTCAGGCAAAAGGGATTGGATTGTTAGATTCATTTTCTCAATTCAATTGAATTTATATTTCCTTCGTCAAACGATCCATTTCCTTTAACAAAGTCGGAATTCGAAATTCGCCGGCCATGCTTTCAATTTTCTGAAAAGCATCTTCCAAATCAATTCCGATAGAAGTTACATACAAAGGCTTTTTGCTGTCACCTCTCAACAACGGTTTTTTATCTTTTTCGATGCTGGCAAAATTCGTTTTGGCAACACCAATAATTCGAATTTTCTTGTTTAGCTTTTCATATAAATGTCCGCCTAAACCGTATTTTTTATCGTCGTCTAAATATACAAAACCATCGACAATTATAATTGCATCTTCTTTTAAATCAATCTTATTCAACAAACTAAGAATACATGGCAATTCTCTTTTATAAAATTCGCCGGGTATATATTCTGAGACATTGTCAATAATTTCGGTGTGAACTTTAAAATCTTTTTCTTGATTCCATTCTGTAAATTCTAAGCAGACTGTTTTGGCTTTATTGTCGTAATAATACGTATCGAAGGCTAATATCATAAAGGAATTAGTTTTATGCTAATAAAATTTATTGGTCTCAAAAATAGTTCAAAACTATGCACTTTACTGCATTTAGTTTTCAGCTTCTAAAAACCACAAATTACGCAAATTCACACAAATTAATTTGCGAAAATTTGCGTAATTTGTGGTTAAACTTAAGCCACTAACCTATAGACTTTCAGTCTATTTTTAAGATATAAGACCATTCAGTTCGTAACACGATTTGGTTGAGCAAAATTAAATCAATCTCCAATCAAACAAATTTCAAAAACCGTTTTTCCGTTTTCATTTTTATAATTGATGTAACCGCCGTGCGCTTCAATAATGTTTTTGGATAAAGTCAAACCAATTCCGGCGCCTTCATTTCTGGTGGTGAAAAACGGAAGGAAAATTTTGTTTTCTATTTCTTTTTCGATTCCAATTCCGTTGTCTGCAATTTTTATAAAAGTTCTGTTTTCTTTGGCTTCCGCCGAAATGAAAATCTGTTTTTGATTTGTCTTTTTAAGCGCATTTATCGAATTCGTCAAAAGATTAATTAAAACTTGTTCAATTTGCTGGGCATCAACCGTAATGAAATAATGACGCGAAATTGAATTTATTATTTCAATATTTTCCTTTTTAAACATTGGCTCCATAATATCGAGGCTATTATCCACCAAATCTTTCAATTCTATTTTTTGCTTTTTAGGCGAAGGAAGCATTGCCAATTTTCGATAACCTTCGACAAATTTTTGCAAATGATTACTTCGTCTGAGCATGGTTTCAACGCTGTTTTTTATGTCTTCCAAATCTTCTGAAGACAGCGAATCTTGTTCGACCAAATCCTGCAAATTTTGACAAATAGAACGAATTGGTGTTATCGAATTCAAAAGTTCATGCGAAATCACTTTCATCAAATTAATCCAGGCATCTTTCTCTTTTTCTCGACTACATTCTGAATCGAATCTAATAAAACAATAAAATAATCATGCTCAAAAATCTCCGTTCTTGACGCCTGCAAAACAAATGTCTGCGAATTTTGCTGATTGATACTGATTTCAATTGACGTTTTTATTTCCTGAAAATCGTCTTTTTCGATAATCTCACATAATGATGGCAAATGACTTTTTAAGTATTTCCATTTTGAAAATTTCGGGACATTAAAATGAGTCGAAAAATAATCGTTCATCAAAAAAACATTCCAATCTTTTTCCTGTTTTTGCAGAATAATAATTCCGGTTTCGATATTATTTAAAATCGAACTATAAATAATATCTTTCGAAACCTGTTCATTTTGCTTATTTTTTAAAATATCATACAATTGAAACAAATCATTTTTCTCTGATTTATGCTTGGAAAAATCAGAACTAAAATCGTTTTGAATAATTGAAGAAATCGTTTTGTCATAAAGCAAAATGATGCTTTTTACATAATTATACAATTCAATTATCAACAGAAAAACGATCAGAAAACCAAAAATAGGTGCAAAAACAAAATTGATTTTATGCAGATAAATAGAAAATTCAATTCCGAATAAAATCAAAATTAACCGCAAAAAAAGAAGTTGATATGTTTTTAAAGATTTAAGCATATTAATTGGTGCTGATATTGTATTTCTCTAAACGGCGATATAATGAACCTCTTGACAAACCGAGTTCTTCAGCCGTTTTGCTGATATTATTATTGTGTTTTAAAAGTGCTCTTTCGACCGTAGCTTTTTCAACCGAAGAAAGCTGAATATCATCTGGATTTTCATATTCGGTGATTTGTTCCAAATCTAAATCGGAAACTGTTATTTTATTGTTTTCACAGAGAATAATGGCGCGCTCGATTTTATTTTCCATTTCGCGGATATTTCCGTTCCAAGCGTGTTTTTCGATTTGTTCCAAAACTTTTTTGTCAAAAATAATTTGGCTTCTTCCGTATTTTTCACTGATTTTTTCCAATAAATATTCGGCTAACGGAATTTTATCTTCGATTCTTTCGCGAAGCGGAGGCAAAACAATTTCCATCGTATTGATTCGGTAATACAAATCTTCACGGAAGTTTTTATCAGCAACTTCGTTTTTTAAATTCAAATTAGTTGCCGTAATAATTCTCACATTTAAAGGTCTTGGTTTTGTTTCACCCAATCTTGTAACAGTTTTGGTTTGAATTACCTGCAATAATTTTGATTGCAAATGAAGCGGAACGTTGCCAATTTCATCTAAAAAATAGTTCCGTTTTGCGCCATTTCAAAACGTCCCGGCGTATCGGTTTTTGCATCCGTAAAAGCGCCTTTTGCATATCCGAATAATTCGCTTTCGAAAATATTTGAATTCAAAGCACCCAAATCAACATTAATAAAAGGCTGATTTTTTCTTTCAGATTGTGCATAAATATGATGTGCCAAAACGAATTTCCCAGTTCCGTTTTCACCAAGAATCAAAACATTGGCATCCGTTTTTGCCACTTTATCAGCAAGAGAATACGCTTTTTTTATGATTTCAGAATTGCCAATAAAAAAATCATCTGCAATTTCTGGGTTTTTCATTTTCTTTTGGTCTTTTCTGGCTTTGTCAACAGCTTGTTTAACCGATTCTAATAATTTTTTATTTTCCCAAGGTTTCAAAATATAATCAAAAGCACCCGATTTCAATCCTTCAACAGCGGTTTCAACTTTTCCAAAAGCGGTCATTAAAATCACAACCGTTTTTGGCGAAAGCGTTTTTATTTCTTTCAATAAATACAAACCTTCTCTCCCATCTTCAAAACCAATTCTGTAATTCATATCCAACAAAACAACATCAATGGTATTTTTTGCCAATAATTCGACAATATTTTTCGGATTATTGAGCGTATAAATGTTCTCAAAATACTTTTTCAGATACACTTTCGACGCAAAAAGAATGTCTTCCTGGTCATCGATAATTAAAATTGAAGCGTTCGTTTTTTTCATTTTTGTTCGGTTTTGGACGAAAGGTGTCCACTTATGGACAGTGAAGTTTTTTTCGGAAAATAAAATATTAAAAATAAAGCAGTTACAAGGTTTAAATTTTTGGCATAAAAATCACAATTGTACTGGTAAATCATTAATTATTAAGCCCTTTCAAAAGTAAAAATAACAAAAAATTGCATTGTTAATTATCTTAATTTTCAGACGCGTTTCTTTTACTTCCGAAGGGAAAAATTTTAAAAGAGAAAATCAATCAAAACTAAAAACAACCCATTATGATTACCATTAAAAATCTTTCAAAAGTATTTAGAACTGAGGAACTAGAAACCAGAGCATTAAGCGAAATTTCATTAACTATAAATCAAGGCGACTTTATTTCAATCATGGGACCATCCGGAAGCGGAAAATCTACTTTATTAAATATTGTCGGGCTTCTGGACAGCGCTTCAGACGGAAGTTACCAATTGCTTGATCAGGAAATGGTTGGTTTAAAAGAAAAATCAAGAGCAAAAGCCAGAAAAGAAAATATTGGTTTCATTTTCCAAAACTTCAATCTAATTGATGAATTGTCAGTTTATGATAATATCGAATTGCCTTTGATTTACAACAATGTTCCATCTTCTGAAAGAAAACATAAAGTAAATGAAATGGCAAAAATTCTGGGAATTTCTCACCGCTTGAAACATTTTCCACAACAACTTTCGGGCGGGCAACAACAGCGTGTGGCGGTTGCAAGAGCTTTAATCAATAATCCGAAAATTATTTTAGCCGATGAGCCAACCGGAAACTTAGACAGTAAAAACGGAAATGAAGTAATGGAATTATTGACTGATCTTCATGCCAGCGGTTCAACGATTTTGATGGTTACGCACTCGGATTATGATGCTTCTTTTTCGCAAAAAACGATTTTAATGAAAGACGGCATTATTCTTTCTGAAAAATTAAATCATAGAAATGTCGATGTTTTAGTAACTTCTAAAAACTAGAGCCATGTTAAAAAATTGGGTCAACACATTTTTTTATCACATCAAAAACAACAAACTGTTTTCGATTCTGAATATTTTGGGATTGTCAATCGGAATGGCGACTTTGATTTTTGCGATTCTTTTTGGAACGACGAACATTCGTATGACCAATGGAATCCGGAAAAAGACAAGATTTATTCGGTTTTGAATGACATTGGAAACCATAATATCTGGACAACAAATGCCGCAACAACCGGACCACTGCTAAAAACTGTTTCTTCAGATGTAGAAAGCTACTGTTATTTTTATGCCGAATATGCCAAAGATGTAATCTCTTATAATGGCAAAAAAGAAGTGCTTAATAAAATTTTTACCGCACAAAAAAACTTCTTTTCATTTTTCCCTTACCGATTTATTCATGGAAACGGCAAAACCGCGATTCAAGATCGAAACAGTATTGCTTTATCTGAAAAAACGGCCGAGCGACTTTTTGGGACAGAAAATCCAATGGGGAAATTAGTGAAATATAATGGTCAGTTTTTCACTGTTCGAGGCGTTTATGACCTTTCTGAAAAATCATCTGTAATGCCCGAAGCCGTTACAACCGTTATTGACGGTGATATCGAGCGAACAAAAAATGAATGGAGTTACCATTACGGACTTGTTCTTAAAATTAAGAATCCGAATGCCACGGACAGAATTATAAAAACGTTAGATAATTTATTCTTTGAAAATTGCACAAAGGTGTACGCAAAGCAAGAAGGAATGACCGTGGCTGAATTTATAAAAAAGTACGGCGATCCTGTAAAAGCAAGTTTATTGCCATTACCAGAAGCGAAATTATATACGGGAAGTACTCCATTTTCTGAACCAAACGGAAACATGCAATATCTATTGATTTTAATGGGGTTGTCGATTTTAATCTTGTCACTTTCTATTGTAAATTATATCAATCTGGCGACAGCAAATGCCATAAAAAGAGCCAAAGAAATTGGGGTCAGAAAAATTACCGGCGCCACAAAAGGACAAATTGTAATTCAGTTTGTTTTTGAAACGGCATTAATTACGATTTTTTCTGCTTTATTGGCATTAGTACTTGTTGAAGTTTTGTTGCCTTATTACAATTCATTTTTAGATAAAGATTTGGTTCTCGTTGGTGCTCAATTCTATACTCAACTAATATTAATTACGTTGCTTGTCATTCTTGTTTCGGGAGTCTTGCCAGCAATTTATGTAGCAAATTTTGAAGTTTTAAAAGTTTTGAAAGGAAATTTCTCCCGAAGTAAAAAAGGAATTTGGCTCCGCAACGGAATGCTGGTTTTACAATTTGCCATTGCAACTTTCTTTATCATTGGCTCTTTTATTGTTTACAAACAAGTAAATTTTATGGCTTCAAAAGATTTAGGTTTTAAAGGTTCGCAAGTAATCGATATCACTTTTAAACCTAAAAAAGGGAAAACGCAATTTGAGCGATACAAAGTCATAAAACAGGAAGCCTCAAAAATTCAAGGTGTCGAAGCCATCTCGACTGCATTGTTTGCAATGGGGTCTCAGGAAAATTCATGGTCGAGTGCGAGTTACAAAAACAATAAACCATTTTTGGTCCAAGAAATGGCAATGGATTTAGATATGCTAGACATCTTGGATATCAAAGTAATAAAAGGGCGGAAATTAAATCCTGCCATTTCTTCTGATACGATTTCATCTGTTTTGATCAACGAAGAAACTGCAAAAACAATTGGAGAGAAAGATATTCTCAACAAAATTATTTTATGGAGAGAAGAAAAAGTCAAAGTTGTTGGTGTAGTTAAAGACTTCAATTATTTCGGACTTGAGAGTCAAATTGCACCAATGGTTTTCTTTTATGTCACAAAAATTAATGGTGTGAAAGATGACATTAGACACATCTTTATAAAAATCAAATCTGACGACATGCCTCAAACTATTGCTGACATCAATAAATTCTGGTCACAAAAAGTAGATACTGAATATCCATTCGAATACAATTTTGTGGATAAAAATTACGCCCGAAATTTTAAGAAATATGAAAACCAAAGAAACTTATTCGCCTTATTAAATATCATCGTAATCCTGATTGCTGTTTTTGGACTGTTTGCTCTCGCCTCTTTCTCAATGGAAAGACGATTAAGAGAAATCGCCATCAGAAAAACACTTGGTGCAGAAACTAATATTTTGCTCAAAGAATTATCTAGACAATATGTGATTTTTTGTGTGATTGGTTTTCTAATCGGAATTATTCCAGCGTATTTGTTATTGCAAAAATGGCTAGAAAATTTTGCCTTCCGAATTGACATTCCGGCTTTGCCTTTTATAATTGCTTTTGTGTCTTTATTGTTTCTGACACTAACAATCGTTTTGGCAAAAGCCTATCAAGTAACAAAAGTGGAAGTTTTACGATATTTAAAATACGAATAAGATGCTGAAAAACTGGCTCAATATATTTATTTACCAAATTAAAAATAACAAGCTTTTTACAGCTTTAAATGTTTTAGGATTGTCGATTGGAATTGCCGGGCTGATTTTTGCCCTACTTTATTGGAACGACGAAAATAGTTATAATGCTTGGAATCCTGAAAAAGACAATGTTTATCAAGTTTTAGTGCAACTGACTGATACGCCAGTTGGCACCGATAATACAGTACTATTAAAATCACATTTGGAAAAAGATCCAAATGTCCAAAACATCGTTTTTGCTGATAGTTGGTATCAAAAAAGCAAATTAATTTATAAGGGTAAAAAAGAATTCGTTGATAAAATAATCAATGTTGAAAAAGATTTCTTTTCTCTTTTTCCTTTTAAAATTATTCATGGAAATCCTGTTAATGCATTAAAAGATGGCGCAAGTATCGCGATATCTGAAAATCTTGCAAAGCGCATTTTTGGTTATGAAAATCCAATTGGAAAACAAATTAATTGTCTTGATAATTTGTTTGTCGTTCGTGCCGTATATCAAATTCCTGGCAATTCTTCGATTGCTCCAAACATTGTGGTAAATCGAATGAAAGATCTTGCTGATCCGGCACAAAGTCGAAGCTTATTTGCTTTAAAAATACTTTTAAAGGTAAAAGACCCTGCAAAAATAGAACAAACCCGCAAAATGCTCGAAAAAGCATATTATGATGATGTTATTGTAAGAGAGGCAAAACAAGCCGGCTTTACTCCTGAAGAAATGACAAAAAAAGTGGGACATTTTACTGTTTTCATGGAACCGTTATCAATAGCAAGGTTGCAATCTATCACGGATGGTTATCCTGAAGGACGAGGCAATTATCAGTTTTTGCTTATTATGGCAGGACTGTCCATTTTGATTCTCATTTTATCTATCGTCAATTATATAAATCTGGCTACAGTCAATGCGATAAAACGTGCTAAAGAAGTAGGAATCCGAAAAATTATTGGCGCATCAAAAAACAATATTGTACTCCAATTTATATTTGAAACAACCTTAATTAGTTTATTATCTATTTTATTGGCTTTAGTACTTGTAGAACTGACTTTGCCTTATTACAATAATTTTTTAAATAAAAACTTAATGATTATTGGAAGCCAATTTTATTTACAACTAATTCTAATTTTTGTTATAACTATTTTTGTTGCAGGAATATTTCCAGCCGTTTATGTTTCTAATTTTGAAACATTAAAGGTTTTGAAAGGCAATTTTTCAAGAAGTAAAAATGGAGTGTGGCTCCGCAATGGAATGTTAGTCTTTCAATTCTCAATTGCCACATTTTTTATCATTGGCTCAAGTATTGTGTATCAACAAGTAAAATATTTAAGCAATAAAGATCTCGGTTTCAAAGGAGATCAATTAATTGCTATAGACTTAAATCTTCAGCCATCAGATTATGAAGGAGAAAATAGCGACAAAAATATTTTCAACAAATACAATAGAATAAAGCAGGATTTAAGCAAAATTGAAGGAGTTGAAAACGTTTCAACCGGACTTCTATCTTTTGACGGTACAGACAATTCGTTAGCACCGCTTTTATATCACGATGTACTTTTTAAAGCAAAACATATTGGGATAGATTTTGGAATGCTCGAAATGCTAAAAATCAAAATGGCAAAAGGAAGAGGACTCGACAAAAAACTTGCCTCCGATACTATAAACTCCATATTAATAAATGAAACAGCTGTAAAGTTGATGAACATGAAAAATCCTATTGGAGAACAAATTTTGATTCGAAATCAAAAACTGAGTATTATAGGAATTGTAAAAGATTTTAATTTACTAAGCCCTGAAGTTAATGTTCCGCCAATGACATTTTATCATTTAAAAACTCTAGGTATGTCCACAGAAATGAATAGGGTATATGTAAAACTAAAAGCTGATAACATAAACAACACAATTTCTGACATTGAAAATTTCTGGAAAACTAAAGTTGATACCGAATATCCGTTTAAATATGATTTTGTAGATAAAGAATACGCACGAACTTACGAATCTTACGTAAAACAAAAGAATCTGTTTTCATTACTGAATGTTATCGTAATTCTAATTGCACTATTTGGATTGTTTGCCTTAGCATCATATTCGATTCAAAGACGCATGAAGGAAATTGCGATTCGAAAAACATTAGGTGCCGAAACCAATATTTTACTCAAAGAATTATCCAAACAATATATTCTATATTGCATTATCGGCTTTTTAATTGCACTTTTCCCCGTTTACTTTCTATTAAACAAATGGCTTCAAAATTTTGCATTTAGAATCGACATTACCGTAATACCATTCATTGCAGGATTTATTATCCTATTAGTTCTAACTTTAATAATTGTTTTGTCACGAGCTTATTTTGCAACTGAAGCAAATGTCTTGAAATACCTCAAATATGAATAGAATGCTTATAAAGATATTTTTCATTTAATTATAATTCGTATAACAACGAAGCCTCCAATATTTTGTATTGGAGGCTTCGTTTATTCTATAATTCCTTTTATAATTCCACGTTTTGATAATTTAATAAAATTTAAAATTTCATCTCTTTCAAAAGTCGGCTCAAAATTCAGTTCAATTAATTCTAACGCGTTTTTAGTATTTCTCCTTTCCTGAAAGATTATTCTATAGATCGCTTTGATCTCTTCAATTTTTTCAGAAGAAAAACCTCTCCTTCGAAGACCAACAATATTTAAACCGGCAAATCGTAAAGGTTCATGCGCGACAGTTACGTAAGGAGGAATATCCTTCACAATTCTGCTCAATCCACTAATCATACTGTGACTACCTATTTTAGAAAATTGATGAATCGCAGTTAATCCGCTTACGTTTACCCAGTCTCCAGTAACTACCTCACCAGCCATTCCCACACTAAATCCTATGATACAATTATTGCCAATAAAACAATCGTGACCAATATGAGCATTTGCCATGATTAAATTTGAATTTCCGATATGAGTTATTCCCTTTGAAGAAGTACCGCGGTTTATAGTCACATTTTCACGAATGATATTATTATCACCTATTTCAAGCAAAGTATATTCATCATTAAATTTCAAATCCATTGGAATTCCGCCAATTATAGCTCCCGAGTGAATTTGACAATTATTCCCAATTCTCGAACCGCTTAAAATCGTAACGTTATTAGCTATCCATGTATTATCACCAATGATTACATCATCTTCAATTGTAGTGAAATTGCCAAAGCAAACATTTTTTCCAATAATTGCAGTTTTGTCTATTACAGTATTTTTCAAAATTACTTATTTTAATAATATGCCAAATATTGAAAAAAACTAGAACTATTTATTTGACCTAAGATCAAATAACTGAAGCTCGAATTCTGCTTAAGGTTTCCTGACTCACCCCAATTAACGAAGCAATGTGTTTAAGCTTAGCTTTTTGAATAATTTGAGGAAATGATTCTAAAAGAAATAAATACTTTTTCTCTGCTGTCATTACACGAAACAGATGATGGAATTCATTTATTTTAGAAAGATAATGTCGAAGTTGATTAAGATGAAATTTTAAAAATAAAGGATATTCTAATAATAACTGTTCATCAGAATATGATAAAGAATAGACAAATGTTTCTTCGCAAGCCTGAAAAATTTCAAAAGAAGGTTTCTGTTCAAAAAAACTACTCATCGAAGTTACAAATTGATTGTCGGTATAAATCCACTTTGTGACTTCTTCACCGTTCTCGAAGCAAAATCTTCGAACAGCACCAGACTTGATAAAGTAAACTTTATGGCAAATTTTATTCTCTTCGACAAGAAATTCATTTTTCTCAAATTTCTCCTCTATAAAAATCTTCGAATGGCATTTTCAGTTACAACATCTAATTCCTGAAAACCATTTATAACCTCTATTAGCTTGTCCATAATGTAATTTAAAAAGAATCAAATTTATCATTATATTTTTAAGAAGAAAATTTAAAGAGAATATGCTCAGAGAAAAAAGATTATAAAATATAAATTAGCACCTCTAAGCAAGAGAAAATAAAAAATGGAATCCTTATTCCAAAAAAAACTTCAATTAGCAAAAGCCAATTGAAGTTTTAGTACTCAGAGCGGGACTTGAACCCGCACGAACATTGCTGTTCACTGGATTTTAAGTCCAGCGTGTCTACCAATTTCACCATCCGAGCATTATGTGGTACCTCCAGGGATCGAACCAGGGACACATGGATTTTCAGTCCATTGCTCTACCATCTGAGCTAAGGTACCTTATCTATAAAAGATAAAATTTTTAATAAAAAACCCTCTATCTTGTGATAA